>NZ_JADBEM010000001.1:5281295-10562590 GCF_014873875.1 Actinopolymorpha pittospori
GCTGCCGCCGGGTCACGACGGCGGGAAGCCCGCGATGGCCATCGGGACGGCGAGCTACGGCTTCGGCGGCATCCCGACCTCCATCAAGGACGAGAAGAAGATCATCGAACTGATCCACATCATGGAGTACTGGGCGGCTCCGTTCGGTAGCGACGAGTTCACCTTCATGTACAAGGGCATCGAGGGCAAGATGTTCAACTACGTGAAGGGTGCACCGGTCGCGGTGTCGAACGGCAACCAGAACTGGGCCAACGGCCTCAACTATCTCTGCGGTCCGCAGGAGATCAACTACTTCTACGCCAACCAGCCCGGCGAGGCCGAGCGGATGCAGCACTGGCAGGAACTGCAGCTCGACGGTGCGACCCCGGACCCGACCCAGGGCCTCTACTCACCGGCGTGGGTCCAGAACGCGGCGAGCCTGGTGAAGTTGCAGCAGGACGCCTTCAACCAGATCGCGGTGGGTGGTCGGCCGATGTCCTACCTCGACGAGGTGATCAAGACCTGGAAGAGCCAGGGTGGCGACCAGGCGCGCAAGGAGTTCCAGGAGGCCATCCAGAAGTGCACCTGAGCCCCGCGGGTTCTCACCTGTGCTTCGTCGCCGGCCTGCCGGCCGTCGGGTGCTGGAGCGTGATCGGCGCACGGTAGCGTGACCGACGCTCCGGCACCCGACAGACGCCGGCAGATGGGGGACTCGATGAAGCGTGCGATGCTCGTTGGTGTGGCCGCGCTCGTACTGCTCGCGGCCTGCGGGCCCGACTCCGGCACGGTCACCGAGCGTAAGTACGTCCGCGGCTACACCACCATGTCGCGGTCGTGCCACAAGAGCGGCCGGTCGCGAAGCTGCACCAACCACCCGGTCCGGCACCGGGCCTGCTGGGAGATCCGGTTCCGCGACCCGAACGGGCGCACCGGCAAGGACTGCGTCACCGAGGCGCGGTACGCGCGGATCAAGGTCGGGGACCACTACCAGAAGTAGCGGGGCGTTGCTGTCCAGGCGCCGCCCGCCTCGTCACTTCGGGCCGAGGGCCTTCAGGAAGGACGCCGCGATCGGACCGGCGTCGGAGCCACCGGATCCACCGTTCTCGAGCAGTACCGCCCACGCGATGTCGGCGTCCTGCTGGTAGCCGATCATCCAGGCGTGTGTCCGGGGAGGCTTTTCCTCGCCGTACTCGGCGGTGCCGGTCTTGGCATGCGGCTCACCGGGCAACCCTCGCAGCGCGTCGCCGGATCCGTCCGTCACCACCGAGCGCATCATCGACTGCAGGTCACTGACCACCTGCGGGTCGAGGTTCCGGGGCGCCTGGAAGGGGTGCTTGATGGCCTCGGGCACGAGCCTGGGCTGGACGAACCGGCCGGACTTCACGGTGGCGGCGACCGATGCCATGACCAGCGGTGAGGCCAGGTCGCGGGCCTGCCCGATCATCGCGGCCGCCTTGTCGTTGACGTCGGTGTTGACCGGGACCGATCCGTCGAACGTGCCGGCGCCGGTGTCCCACACGCCGCCGATCCCGAAGGCTTTGGCCGTCTCGGACAGGCTGTCGTCGTCGAGCCGATCCCGGGACCGCACGAACGCGGTGTTGCAGGAGTGTGCGAAGGCGTCCCTGAACGTCGACCCGGACGGCAGCGTGAACTCGCCCTGGTTGGCGAATCGATAGCCGTTCACCCACTCGAACTGTGGACACTGGAGCGGGTCCGAGGGCTGCAGGCCCTTCTCGAGCAGCGCGGCGGCGGTGACGACCTTGAAGGTCGATCCGGGCGGATACTGGCCGACCAGGGCGCGGTTGAAGCCGCCGCCCGGGTTGTTGGCCACTGCCAGGACGTCACCGCTCGACGGCTGGATGGCGATGAGTGACGCCGGCGTCACCGCCTGCTCCAGTGCGTCGGCAGCGGCGCTCTGGACGTGGGCGTCGATCGTCGTGTGCACGTCCCGGCCGACCTGGCCGCCGGCCTTGCGTAACGGCTTCAGGGCCTTGCCGGACTCACGATCGGTTATCGCGACGGCGTATGCCGGAGCCGATCCGCCAAGCTGCTTGTCGTACCTCTGCTGCAGCCCGGAGACCCCCTTGCCGGTCTGCTCGTCGACCTGGCCGACCAGCGACGGCGCGGCGAGCACGTCGCCGTTGCGGTCGAGGATCGAGCCGCGAGTCGACATCTTCGCCACCGCGAGCGTCTGGCCCGCCTTCAGCTGCGGGTGGAGCATGGTCGGGGCGAACGTGACGAGCGGTGTCCCGGTCGTCTGGACGATCCGAGCCTTCGACGTGTACGTGAACGCTCCGACCTTCGGGACCGTCATCCGGACCGTGAACGGCACGACGACCGGCCCTCCGGATCGGTCCGGTCGCTCCGCCACCCCGTTGCCGACGTCGATCGTGAAGGCGGTCGGCTGGAGGTTCTTGCCGACGGAAGTGAGCAGCGACTCCGCCTCAGTCGGGCTGTTGGTCAGCGTTGCCGCGCCCTTCCAGTCCCCGGTCGTCCAGGCCTTGGTGAACGTGCGCATCGCCTGCTCGGCCTGCGTCACCGTCTCGTCCTGACGCGCGTCGGCGTGTATGGGAGCGTTGAGCAGGAAGTAGCCGGAGACACCGCCCACGACCAGCAACGCGATCAGGGACCCGACCACGATCGTTCGAACCCGCTGGGTTCGGCGTCCCCCCCGGCCATATTCCGTTCCCACCCCGCTGCCGGCGCTCACCCGTTCCGTGTCCACGCGTGCGATCAAAGCACGACACCACCGACAAGGCCAATATGGATATCGAGGCCTGACAGAGCGCGATTGGATATCGTCCCTGCTCATGGACCTCGTACGGCATCTGGAGTACTTCACCGCGATCGCCGCCGAGGGGCACTTCGGGCGGGCCGCCCAGCGGCTCGACATGCGCCAGCCGCCGCTGTCCCAGGGGCTCCGCCGACTCGAGGAGGAACTCGGGACGCGGCTGTTCGACCGGGGCCCGGCGGGCGTACGGCTGACGGAGGCCGGCCGGGCGCTGTTGCCGGCCGCGCAGCGGGTGCTCGACGAGGTACAGCAGTTGCACCTGCTGGCGCGGCGGCGGCCCGGACCCGGCCGCGAGCTCGTTCGGATCCGGATCGCCCCCGGTCTCGGGCGCGCCCACTACACCCGGCTCGTCGCCGCGTGCCGGCAGGCGGTGCCCGAGGCGGACATCGAGGTGGGGGAGCAGACCAGCAGGGACCAGACCCGCGACCTGCTGGCCGGCCGGGCCGAGGTCGGCGTCCTCCGCGAGCCCGTCGTCGCCCGCGGGCTCGCCCTGGGGCCGGTGCTCGACGTTCCGCTGCGCTGTATCGCGCCCGACGACGGCTCGGTGCCGAGGAGCATCCGGCTTCGTGACCTGACCGGGTACGAGCTGCTGCTGCCCGCCAGGGAGCACGCGCCGGCGGCGCACGACGAGCTCCTCGCGATGTGCGAACGGCACGGGTTCCTTCCGCGGGCCGTCCGCGAGATGGCCGACGAGCGCGTCGCCCGGGGCCTCATCGCCGCCGGTGGGGTCGTCGCGTTCACGACGGACCCACCGGGACTCGACGACGGCGTGCGAATCGCCGACCTCGACGGCGAGCCGCTCACCCTCACCCTCCGCGTCGCCTGGGTCGGAACGCCCTCGCCGGCCGCCGGTCGGCTCTCCGACGTTCTCCAGGAAGTGCTCGGAGAGCACCGACGGTCGTCCCCGGACGGACCGTCGCCGCGACCGGTATCCGAGGTGCCCGCACTGTGAGTGACGACGTGACTTCCGACATCCAGCACTGCTTCGAGGACGCCGGCGTGTGGGGCTGGCTGCACGCGGTCGACCTGCGGGACAGCGGCCGCGAGGTCGGCCTCCTTCCCGACGAGCCGGTCGCCCTCGCCTCGGTGTTCAAGCTGCCCGTGCTCGTGGCGTACGCCCGGATGGTGGACGAGGGGGAGCTGGACCCCACGGAGTCGGTCACGCTCACACCCGCGCAGCGGACGGCGGGGCCGACGGGGTTCGCGGCGATGGTCGATCCGGTGACCGCCTCGTGGCGCGACCTGGCCCGCTCGATGATCGCGGTCAGTGACAACGCCGCCGCGGACGCCCTGCTCGCCGTCGTCGGGCTCGACCGGCTCAAGGCCAGCATCGCGGACCTCGGACTCGTCGGGACCCGGATCACCGGCGGTGTCGCGGACCTGTACGACGCCGTCCTGCGGGAGAGCGGCCGCCCGACCTACGCCGAGGCGCTCACCTGGCTCCGCGACTCCGGCGCGATGGCGTGGGCAGGTGTCCTCGACCCGGCGAACCCGAGCAGTACCGTCGGCAGCTGTCGCGACATGACCCGCCTGCTCACGGCGATCTGGCGGGACCAGGCCGCCTCGCCCGAGCAGTGCGCTTACATGCGTACCGTTCTGGCCCAGCAGGTCTGGACCCAGCGGCTCGCCGCGGCCTTCCCCTTCGACGACGTCGTGGTGGCCGGAAAGACCGGGTCGTTCATCGCGCTCCGGCACGAGGTGGGCGTGGTGGAGTACCCGAACGGCGAGGCCTACGCGGTCGCGGTGTTCACCCGATCGGCACGCACCAGGCTGATCCTGCCCGCCGCCGACGCGGCCATCGCACAGGCCGCCAAGATCGCGGTCGCGAGCCTCCGCTGAGGCGGCTCGTCCGGACCGAGTTCGACACGACGGCGCTCCCGTCTCAGCCCCAGCAGCGGCGGGCCCACCAACCTTCATCCGGGGACGCCGTGGGGTCCGGCCAGCTGTGGGCGAGATAGAGGTCGTCGAGTGGCGTGACCATGCGGCGAAGTTCACGTGCGGCCCGCGGTGGCAATGCGTGAAGAGCGAGTTCGAGGATTTCGCGTGCCTCGGTCGTGGCGAACGGGCTGCAGAGCGCACACCCACATCCACCCGACAGGGCGAGAGAGAGCGGGACGGCGGGCGACCCGCGCCCACTGCCGAAGGGCCTGAGCGATCGCTCCGGGCCACAGCCGTTCACGTTCCAGACGAACCGTCGCGATGACGAGCGTGCCCGATCCGCGCGGGAGTCCCGGTGTCGACGGTCTGGCCAGCCGCCGGGGAGAACGGCCGGCGGCGCGTGGCGGTGACGGCCGTCTACGCGGCATCGTCCCTTCTGAGTCGCTGCACGCGGACAGCATGTCAGAACAGCTCCTGCCGCGACCCCTTCGGCACTGCTTGTGTTCCTCGCGGGGGTACTCGCCGAACCTGCCGGTCTCCTAGCATCTGAGCCGTGATCGAGATCTCTACGGAACGCCTTGTCCTGCGCGACTTCCGAATCACCGATGAGCAGGCGGTCCACGAGTTCGCCTCCGATCCCGCGGTCTGTCGCTACACCGACTGGGGCCCCAACTCTCCGGACGACACACGTCTCTTCATCCGTGAGGCAGTCGAGGAAGTGGCGAGTCCGAAGAGGGATTCCTTCACGCTCGCGATGTCGATGAATCCGAGCGGCGTCGTCGTCGGATCGTGTTCGGTCTGGGTCGAGTCCGCGTCACATCGTCGGGCGGCGCTGGGCTTCGTCGTAGCTCCAGCCCATCAGGGGCGAGGCTACGCGAGTGAGGCGGGACAGGCTCTGCTCGACTTCGCCTTCGAGGTGATGGGCGTTCAACGGGTCGAAGCTACCTGCCGCCCGGGAAACCTCGCCTCGGCACGGGTTCTCACCAAACTGGGCATGCGCAGGGAAGGGTTGCTGCGCTCGCACCTTCTCATCCGCGGCCGCCAGGAGGACTCAGTACTCTTCGCGTCAACCCGGTCCTGACACGACGAGTCGCGCGGTGTCGGACCGGCATGATCGGGAGTTCCCGGCGTCGCGGCCACCTCGGTGTTCCTGGCAGCCTCCTCGACTTCCGTGAGATCACCAGCTGACCGGCCTCGACGGCTGAACAGACAAGGGCGCGGGCACATAGTGTTTTCGGTAAGACGCCGGTATCGCTGCGTGATCGGGCCGCGGCGGGAGGGACAGCGCTCCTCCGAGCTGTCACATACCGCGGGCCGACCCGGTCCTAGCTGGTGACACGAGGGCCAGCCGATGCCCCTGCGAAAAGGAGGGTTTGTCATGAAAATCGCCGTCATTGGAGGCACGGGCCGTGTCGGGTCGAAGATTGTGAGGAACCTCGGCGAACTCGGTCACGAGGTGGTCGCGGCAGCGCCGAGCACCGGCGTCGACACCCTCACCGGCGAAGGACTGGCCGAGGCCCTGGCCGGCGCGTCCGTGGTGATCGATGTCTCCAACTCCCCGTCCTTCGAGGACGCCGCGGCGCTGAAGTTCTTCGAGACCTCCACCCGCAACCTGCTCGCGGCGGAGGAGGCGGCCGGCGTGGGCCATCACGTCGTCACGTCGGTGGTGGGAACCAGTCGGCTGCCCGAGAACGGCTACTTCCGAGCGAAGATCGCCCAGGAGAAGCTGGTCGAGGAATCGCCGATCCCCTTCTCGATCGTGCACGCGACGCAGTACTTCGAGTTCGTCCGCAGCATCGCCGACGACGCCACGGTCAGCGGCACGGTCCGCATGCCCCCTGCGCTCTTCCAGCCCGTCGCGAGCGACGACGTCGCTTCGGTGGTCGGCACGGTCGCGACAGGATCGCCGCTGAACGGGCGGATCGAGGTGGGCGGGCCGGAACGGGCCCCGCTGCACGAGTTCTTCCGGGACGCCCTTGCCGCGTGGGGGGATCCGCGTGAGGTGGTCATGGACCCGCACGCTCACTACTTCGGATGCGAGGTCGGCGAGCGCGACCTGGTTACCGACGAGGGCGCGGTGATCGGCGAGACCAAGTTCCACGACTGGCAGAGCCGAACCGAGAACGCCACATAGGAAGTAGGCCAACCACCACCACTCGAGGAGGTACGTCCATGCCCGGCACCGATCCGACCCCCGCCAAGACGAAGCGCAGGTCGAACGCATGGCAGACGGCGGTCACCGTGGTCCAGGAGGCGGAGCCGCCCTTCATCCCGGAGGGAGCACATTCGATGACGTTGGTCGTCGAGTTCCCACCCGGTGACCCTGGTACGCCGCCGCACCGGCACACCGGCCCGGCGTTCGGCTACGTACTCGAGGGCGAGATGCTGTTCGAGCTCGAAGGTCAGCCGGAGCGGGTCGTCCGTGCCGGCGAGGCGTTCTGGGAGCCCGGCGGCGAGGTCATCCACTACCAGGACGGCAACAACCGCGACGACGTCCCGCTCCGTTTCACCGTCACGATGCTGTGCGAGCCCGGCAAGCCGATGCTCACCCTGGTGGAGGAGGACGAGCTCGCCCGTCTCAGTGATCGCCGCGCTCCGCGCCCGTCCTGACCACGCCGCCCCGCAGCCGAACCTCTCCTGAGCCCGCTCGAGCCGCTCGACGGGCGGGTGACAGGCTGGGCAGGTCCATCGACCGGCAAAACAGGGGCGACAAGATGGAGGACACCGGGCCGACGAACCCGCCCGACGGGCCGGAGGACCTCGACCAGGCGGCGGCGGTCTTCGCGGGCGTACGACCGCGTTTGTACGGTATCGCCTACCGGATGTTGGGCAGCGCTGTCGAGGCCGAGGATCTGGTGCAGGACGTCTGGCTGCGCTGGCAGGCCTACGACCGCGCGACTGTGACCGACCCGGCGGCGTTCCTGGCGACGGTGACCACGCGCCTTGCCATCAACGCCCTCCAGTCCGCGCGAGCCCGCCGCGAAACCTACGTCGGTCCGTGGCTTCCCGAACCGGTCGACACCACGGCCGACCCCCACCTGGGCGCCGAGCGAGGCGAAGCCCTCGGTCTCGCGATTCTGCTGCTCCTGGAGCGGCTCTCACCCACGGAACGCGCGGCCTACGTGCTCCGCGAGGCGTTCGACTATCCCTATCGGCGCATCGCCGACATCGTTCAGGTCAGCGAGGCGGGGGTCCGACAACTCGTCAGCAGGGCGCGCAAGCACCTGGCCTCCGAGCGCCGGGCACCGGTGACCGCTGCCAACCAGCGCAGACTCCTGACGGCGTTCGTCGCCGCGGCCCGCGCCGGTGACCTCACCGGGCTGGAGGAGATCCTCGCGGCGGACGTGATCAGCTACTCCGACGGCGGCGGCGCCGTCCGCGCCTCCCGCATCCCGGTGGTCGGCGTCGACCACGTCGCGAAGTACCTCAGGGCGTTCGCGGACCGGTTCTGGATCGGGGTCGAGGTGGAGGACACCACCGTGAACGGGCAGGCGGCGGCCCTGCTGCGTCGCGACGGCGAGGTGTTCGCTGTCCTCACGGTCGAGGTTTCCGAGCAGGGCATCGACCAGGTGCTGTGGATGATGAACCCCGCCAAGCTCACCGCGGTGTCCGCCGCGGCCTGACCCGGCACGGCCCCTCAGTCGAGCCAGAGCACGATGCCGGTCACTCCGTGGAGCACGGCCGCGACACCCGCCCGGACGGCACGCGTGGCGCGCTCGGGGGTGAAGGTGGCTGGATCGTACGACGAGGACATGCCGAGTCCCTCCCCGCGGAACGACGCACCGGTCCAGTCGGCGGCGGTGACGTTCGCGGTGGGCTCGGCCAGTTCGGCCCCGACGACGAGGAACTGCTGGTCGAGGTGGTTGGGACTGACCACGGTCAACGGGTCGATGAGGTCGTTGCCGGCGCTGATGATGAGGTCGGGCGCCAGGTCCATGGCTTTGCTGATGCTCGGAACGAACTCGTGGGGCTTGGTGGCGGTGACCGTCCGGAGGCTGACGTTCTCCTCCTCCGCCCAGTCCGTCACGGCGTTCACCAGGGTCTGGGTCTGGGGATCCTTCCCCGCGGTGAGCAGCACCACGCGGTAGCCCTTCGACGGGTGGACATCGTCCCAGGAGCCGGGTCGCGGGGTGACCGTCGCCTCCGGAGCCGGCGGAGCGGTCGGGTCGACGAACCCCGCGCCGAGGGCGCCGACGGCGGTGGGCGCCGCGTGCGGCCGGGACCAGTCGTCGCCGGAACTACATCCGTTGACGAGGGCGGCGGTCGCGACGGCCGCCACCAGGATGCCGGCGGGCCGAAGTCGAGAGCGCAAGGAGATCGTCCTCCGGGGTGGTGGGAAAGGCGCCTACTTCCTACCTCATGTCCGGTGGCCCGCGAGGTGAGGGAGGTTTCCCGTCCGCATTGGTTCGTCGCCGGTTCGCGCATGCGCCGCCATTGGTTCACATGGACCCGGCACATTGCGTGCGCCAGCCGATGAGGAGTCACATGCCGCACGCCGCTCGACGTCGCGCCGCCGCCGTCGTCGTGGCCGCTGTCGCGGCCGTCCTGACGACCGCGCTGCCCGCCCTTGCCCACGGGTTCACCTCGACCGTGTACGTCGACGCGACCGCGCCCGAGGCGGGGCACGTCCGCACCGAGATCGGGCTGGAGTACGACCTGCTCGTCGTCTCCGCGGCCGACTACGGCAAGGACGACCCGCTCTTTCGAGCCGGCAACGCGGCGTTCGAGGGCGGAGACGCGAAGGAGCAGGTCGCGGCGCTCACGGCCCATGCCGACTCGGTCGTCGCCTACGTGACCAAACGTTTCGGTGTGACGGCGGACGGTGAGGCGTGTACGCCGACGAAGGACGGCGACTTCACCATCGAGGAACGCGAGGGCGTTCCGTACGCGCTGCTGCCGCTCGACTATCGATGCCCGGAGCGTGCCGAGGCGCACGACGTACGCAGCGGGCTGTTCCCGGACTCCGAGGGTTACGTGCGCGACACCAAGACGATCGTCACCTACGACCTCGACCTGCAGTCCGGAAGCGCCGCCCTGGACGCGCAGCGGCCGTCGTTCTCCACCCACCAGTCCTGGACCGAGCGGTTCTGGGACTTCTTCCGGCTCGGCGCCGAGCACCTGCTCGGCGGGATCGACCACATCCTGTTCCTGCTGGCGCTCATCGCCGGGTCACGCCGCCTGCGCGAGATCGTGCTGGCGGCGACGACCTTCACGCTCGCCCATTCGGTGACCTTCGTTCTCGCCGCCCTCGGCCTCGTGCGCGTACCCGCGTCGTTCGTCGAGCCGGTCATCGCGCTCTCGATCGCGGTGGTCGCGGGCTGGCATCTGTGGCGGACGTGGCGACGCGGGTCGCATGCCTCCGATCTGGAGACGGTCGGTGACAGTCACCTCAGCCTGGACGCCGCGGGCTGGGGGCGGCTCGGGGTGGTCTTCTGCTTCGGCCTCGTGCACGGACTCGGCTTCGCCGGGGCGCTGGGGATCAACGAGGCCTGGTCGTGGACCCTGCTGTGGTCGTTGCTCGTCTTCAACGTGGGCATCGAGGCGGTGCAGCTCGCGATCATCGTGGTCGTGTTCCCGCTGCTCGCCCTGCTGCGCCACCGCCAGCCGATCGTGGGGCTGTGGGCGACCGGCGCGATCGCGGCCGTCGTGTCAGTGATGGGGCTGGTGTGGTTCGTGCAGCGACTTCTCGGACTGTGAAGCCCGGGCCGCGACGCTCGGGCCGCGACGCTCGGGCCGCGTCTTCCGGCAAGCGCAACAGACTCGCCTGTCCACGTTCATCTCGTATCCATCGGATTCCGACATCTTTACCAGGCTCTTCAGTGGCTTCGTACCTGAACGGACGGACATCGATGAAGCTTTACAACTGGACGGACACCCCCGGCGTCTTCCGACGCCGGGTTGCTGGTGGCGCCGTCGCCGCGGTCATGGGCGCCGCGGCGGTGTTCGGCAGCGGTTTGACGACCGTCGCCCACGCTGACGATCCCGCGACGCTCACCGGCGTCGTCCTGGGTGTCGGCGCCAGCGAGTCGCAGCGCGTGGTGTCCTGGTACTCCTCGGCAAACACCGCGCAGGTGGTCGAGGTCGCCCCGACCTCCGAACTCGTCGACGGCGCATTCCCGGCGGACGCCGTTACCTTCCCGGCCACGGTCGGCGCGAACACCGTCAACGGTGGCTACAACGGACACGCCACGGTCGACGGCCTCCAGGAGGACACCGCGTACTCCTACCGCGTCGGCGCCGAGGGCGGCTGGTCCTCGACCTACTCCTTCAAGACCCAGGACTTCGAGGGCGACTTCAACTTCCTGTTCTTCGGTGACCCGCAGATCGGCTCGTCCGGTGATGTGGCGAAGGACGGGGCCGGGTGGCTGGACACCCTGAACGTCGCTCTCGCGGCCAACCCCAACACCGAACTCCTCGTCTCCGGTGGTGACCAGGTCGAGACCGCCAACACGGAGACGCAGTGGAACGCGTTCCTCGCGCCCGACAAGCTGAGGCAGTACCCGTGGGCCGCCACCATCGGTAACCACGACGTGGGTGGCAAGGCGTACGAGCAGCACTTCTGGACGCCGAACACCGACCGTTCCGCGCCCTACTACAACGGCACCCCCGCCACCCGTTCCGGTGGCGACTACTGGTTCATCTACAAGGACGTGCTGTTCATCGACCTCAACAGCAACGCCTACTCCAACGGTTCCGACGCCGCGCACATCGGCTTCGTCACCGACGTCCTGAACACCCACGGCGCGGACGCCAAGTACACCGTCCTCGTCTACCACCACGCGATCTACTCGCCGGCCGCGCACGCGAACGACGGCGACAACCAGCTGCGCCGACAGGACTTCCCGACGGCCTTCTCCAAGCTCGGCGTCGACCTGGTCCTGCAGGGTCACGACCACAGCTACTCCCGTAGCTATGAGATCAAGAACGGCAAGAAGGCGCGCCCGGGTGAGCAGCCCAGCGCGACCGAGGTGGCCCAGGGGCCGGGCGGCGTCATCTACGTGACGGCGAACTCCGCGTCGGGCTCGAAGTACTACGACCTCACCGCGCCGGACACGACCGAGGACCCGAACTACGGCCCTGACCCGCTGAACCCCAAGAGCCACTGGGCCAACTCGGTCGAGAACCAGGAGCACGTCCGTACCTACGTGAAGGTCCAGGTCGACGCGCGTCGCAACCGGCTCGTCGTCGAGAACATCCGCAGCGGCACCTGCGCCGCCCCCAACGCCGCAGTGGAGGAGGGCAACGTGTCGTGGTGTGGCCCGAACGACGGCGCCAGCCCCGCCAAGCCCGTCGGCTCCAAGGTCGACCAGGTGGTCATCCACACCTACCGCGGCGAAGGCCGGGGCAAGGTCGACGCGCCCAAGCCGGCTCGGGGTGAGTCCGCCTGGCTTCGGCAGAGCGCCGAGAGTGGTGCCCGAAAGGTCACGCTCACCTCGCTGAGCTGAGCTGATCCGGTCCACTCGACCCACTGGGGTGGGCACCCTCGGGGGTGCCCACCCCACCGCTCGTCTTCGAACCCCGCTCCACGACCGCCCGAGGATCACCAGATGCGCCCGTCCAGAACGCGTACGACCACTGCAGCGGCACACGTCGCCCAGGCCACCGTCCTGGCGCTGCTCGCCGCGCTCTGTTTCCTCGGAGTCGGGGCCGGGCCGGCCGCGGCGGCGGACGGCGACGTCCCCTGGACGGTCCGGACGGCCTCCAACGACTTCGGTGCCGGTCGGCAGAACTACACCTACACCGTCAACCCGGGCGGTCAGCTCGAGGACGGTCTCGTGGTGGTCAACAACGGCACCACGCCCCTCGACCTGGCGGTGTACGCCGCGGACGGGTTCACCACCAAGGCTGGACAGCTCGACCTCGTGACCAAGGACGCGAAGTCGACCCGGGTGGGTGCGTGGGTCCACACGGACCGGCCCGACCTGACGGTCGAGCCCGGCAAGTCCGTCGAGGTGCCGTTCAGCATCGAAGTTCCGGGCGACGCCGCGCCCGGTGACTACCTGGGCGGCGTCGTCACCTCGCTGACCCAGGCCGGCGACGCGGGGGCCAGTGTGGACCGGCGCCTCGGGATCCGGATCCGGTTGCGGGTGGGTGGGCCGCTCCGACCGAGCCTTTCGGTCCAAGACGTGCACCTGCGCTACGCGGACACGCTCAATCCGTTCGGGAAGGGCGATGCCACGGTCACGTACACGATCCGCAACACGGGCAACGCCATCCTGGGCGCCCGACAAACGGCGTCCGTCGCCGCGCCCTTCGGCGCCATGCGCGCCGCCGCGGGTCACATCGACGACACGCCGCAACTGCTTCCGGGCGAGACCTGGAAGGTCACCGCGAAGGTTCACGAGGTGGCTCCGGCGCTGAGAACCACAGCGACGGTCACCGTCGTCCCGCTGCTCACCGACGCGGCCAGCTCGACCGCCCCGCTCGCCGCCGTCTCGGCGCAGGCCTGGACCGTCCCCTGGGCGCTGCTGGTTCTCGCCGTGGTCGTCTGTGGGCTCGTCGTCGCCGGGGGTCTCGCCCTCCGGCGTCGCCGACGGATCACGGCACGGGCGGACGCCGCCCGCGGTGAGGAGCCGGTCGAGCAGACGTCTCGCGAGCGGGAGACTTCTGACCAGTAGCGGCCCGGACCGGAGTCGCGTGCGGCAACCTGAGGCAACATGTTGCCGAAACGTCCGGCCCGGTGTCCTGCCCTCTTCGCGGACGACGTGGCCGGACTTCTCACGCCCGCGAGGAGAGTGCTACGTGTCGGTGATCGAGCCCAGCTCCAGCGCTCCGCCCGGTGACGCGGCCCCGGACGTCGATCGCGGCCCGGTCGCTCCCGTCGCGCGGGTGGCCTTCACCCCGTTGCCACCGTCCGCGGTGGAGCTGGTGGGCGGCTTCCTCGGCCGGCTGCAGCAGGCGAACAGCGCGATGTCCGTCCCGCGCGGCGCCGAGCACCTGGAGCGGGAGGGAACCTGGCGCAACTTCGACAACGTGGCGAAGGGCGCGGTCGGTGCCGACTACCACGGGCCGTGCTTCGAGGACGGCGAGGCGTACAAGTGGCTGGAGGCCGTCGCCTGGGACGCGGGCCGCACCAAGAGCCCGACGCTCCTCGACTGGCTCGACACCGCCTCGCGGCGGATCGCGGCCGCCCAGGACGCGGACGGTTACCTGAACACCTTCGTCCAGAGCGGACGCCGCGCCCAGCGCTACGAACAGCTGGCCTGGGACCACGAGATCTTCAACAACGGCGCGCTGATCCAGTCCGCCGTCGCGCGGTTCCGCGCCACCGGACGCAGGGATCTGCTCGAGACCGCGGTCAGAGTCGCCGACCACCTGGACCGCACGTTCGGGCCGGGCAGGCGGGCGGGCACCTGCGGTCATCCGCTGATCGAGATGGCTCTCGTCGAGCTGTACCGGACGACGCTGGAGCGCCGCTACCTCGACCTCGCGCGCTACTTCGTGGACGTCCGCGGGCACGACCTGCTGGACCCGACACATGCCTACGGGGACGCCTACCACAGCGATCGCATCCCCGTCCGCGACACCGTCGTCCCCGAGGGTCATGCGGTGCGAGCCGTCTACCTCGCGGCAGGTGCGACCGATGTCGCGATGGAGACGGGCGACACCGAGTTGCTCGAGCGGCTCCAACTGCAGTGGCAGCACATGGTCGAGCAGAAGATGTACGTCACCGGTGGCCTGGGCAGCAGGTGGGAGGGGGAGGCTTTTGGCGACCCGTACGAACTCCCCGCCGATCGGGCGTACGCGGAGACCTGCGCCGCCATCGCCGGCATGCAGTGGAGCTGGCGGCTGCTCCTCGCCACGGGCGAGGCGAAGTACGCCGACCTCATCGAGCGGCAGCTCTACAACGCCGTGCTGCCAGGTGTCTCGCTGGACGGTGACTCCTACTTCTACGCCAATGCGCTCCAGTTGCGCGCGGGCGCGGTGGCGACGGACTCCCGGATGGCCGCGGCCGGTCGGCAGCACTGGTTCGGGTGTTCGTGCTGCCCCACCAACCTGATGCGGACGATCGCCAGCCTGCACAGCTATCTCGCGTCGTCGACGACGGACGGCCTGCAGCTCCACCTGTTCGCGTCGGCCCGTGTCAACGCGGACCTGACAGCTGGGCGGGTCGCGGTGGCGGTGCGGACCGACTACCCGTGGAGCGGCAACGTCACCGTGGAGATTCTCCAGTCTCCGGCCGGCCCGTGGACGCTCGACCTACGGATCCCCGCCTGGGCCGACGGTGCGACGCTTCGGGTCGCTGACCAGACCGTCGCGGTCGCACCCGGCACGTACGCACACGTGCGTCGGTCCTGGGCCGCCGCCGACAGTGTCGTGCTCGACCTTCCCGTCAAGCCTCGCTTGACGGCCGGGCGGCATCGTTCGGACTCGACCCGTGGCTGCGTGGCGATCGAACGCGGACCGCTCGTCTACGCGGTCGAGCAGATCGACCAGGAGCAGGACGTCGCGGTGGACGACCTGCTGGTGGACCCGAGCGTGCTCGATGAGGAGTACGACGCGGACGTGCTCGGTGGCGTCCCCGTCGTGGTCGCCGGCGCGGTCGTCGCGGGCGAACGCGTGGACGCGGCGACGGTCCGGCATCGCCGCGTTCGCGCGATCCCCTACTTCATGTGGGCGAACCGCGAGCTCGGGCCGATGCGGGTCTGGTTGCCGGCGAGTTCCCCGCTCAGCTAGCCGATCCGGTCGACGCGGGCGGCAGGTCGTCGGTCGAGCCGCGGACGACGAGGTGGCACGGCACGTACTCCTTGCCCGCGCGGGAGTTTCCGCCGATGGCTTCCAGCAGTCGTCGCGCCGCCAGGCGCCCCACCGTGGACAGGCCGAGGTCGACCGAGGTCAGTGGCGGACGGGCACCGCCCGCGATGAACTCCCAGTTGTCGGTGCCGATCAGGGCGACGTCCTCGGGCACTCTGCGGCCGAGTTCGCGCAGGCTGTCACCGACTCCCCGCGCGAGGATGTCGCTACCGCAGTAGATCGCGTCGACCTCGGGGCAGGAGCGCAGCAGGATGTGCGTCGCCTGGCGTCCCCAGGCCTCGGTCCAGTCACCGTAGAGGGGATCGCCGGCAACCTCGAGTCCGGCAGCCCCGAGGGCCTCGGCGAGTCCGGCCGCTCGTCTCCGGGCGGGGTCGAACCACGCGGACCCGGTGATGTGGCCGATCCGGCGCCGACCGAGCCGGATCAGGTGCTCTCCGGCGACCCGGCCGGCCGCTGCGTCGTCGACGACGATGGAGCAGTCGCCTGGATCAGAGGACGGTGTCAGCGCGTACACGACGGGGACACCGGGGCTCACGTCGAGCGGCTCGCGTTCGTTGAAGATGCGACCGGTGACGATGAACCCGTCGACGCGCCGGCCGAGCAGGACGTCGACATAGTGTTTCTCGCGGATGGGGTCGTCCCTGCTGTCGCACATGAACACCGAGATCTTGCCCGCCCCGAGCGCGTCCTCGGCGCCGAGCATGACGGGGACGCTGAAGCGTTCGAAGCTGTCGGTCGTGATCAGGCCGACCGTGTAGCTGCGCCGCTCGAACACGCTCCGGGCCAACGCGTTGGGTCGGAAGTCGATCTCCTGGGCGGCGGCCAGGATCCGATCCCTGGTGGCACGGCTGATCTGGCCGGTGCCGTTGAGCGCCTTCGAGACGGTGCCGGGGGAGACCCCGGCCCTGGCGGCGACGTCGCGAACGGTCGCTCGCCTGGCGGGCGGCTCGGCGCGTCTGGGCACGGGGCGGCCTCCGTCGTCCTGGATGTTTCCGGAAACAGGGTACTCGTCATTGGCCAGCCTTTCGCAGATGTGCAACGAGGATCTTGACGCCCCGGATCGCGTTCTGATTTGTTTGGGACAACGTGTTTCCGATGGTTTCCAGTCGGGTCGCACACCGACGTCGTTCCGTCGAGCGGGTGCCGAGTCCGTGTTGTGCCAAGCCGAAGTCTGCCGAGCCGAAGTCTGCCGAGCCGAAGTTTCTGCCGAGTCGAACGAGAGCGAGGCGGACGTGCCGCCAGAGGGAGTGGTGCCGCGCTTTCGCGGCAACGGAGTCATCGAGTTCGAGCCGCACGTCTACCGTGACCCAGGCGAGGGTGAGGTGCTCCTCGCGATCGGTGCGAACGCGATCTGCGGCAGCGACCGCCACCAGTACGTCAACGGCAGCCCCATCGTGCCGGGGCACGAGGTCGCCGGTGTGGTCGTGGCCGCCGGAAGTGGTACGTCCGTCGCGGTCGGCACGCGGGGCGTGGCCTATCTCATGGACTACTGCGGGGCCTGCCGAAGCTGCGGCGTCGGGGCCACGAACCAGTGCCTGGCCAAGCGAGGCGACGTCGGCCTGACGGTGGACGGTGGGTACGGCCCGTTCGTCCTCACACACGAGACGAACTTCTTCCAGGTCGACGACACCACGACGCTGCCCGAGGCCACGCTGCTGCTCGACGTCATGGGCACCAGCGGGCACGCGCTCCGCCGGGCCGAACGGGTCCGCGACGACATCGAGAGCATCTACATCGCGGGCGCGGGTCCCATCGGTCTTGGCCTGCTGGTGATGGCCCGGATCCGCTACGGCGACGACCTCCCGATCCACGTCAGCGACGTCAGCCCGTGGCGCCTGGAGTTCGCCGAGTCCTTTGGTGTGAGAGCGGTCGACGCCACCGACACGCGAACCATCGAGAATCTCCGACCAGATCTCGCGTTCGACTCCTCCGGCAGAGGTTCGGCACGGCAGTTGGCGATCTCCGCGCTCGGCAAGCGGGGAGCGCTGATCTGCGTCGGGCACGGGGAGGACCTGACGCTGAACGTCTCGCGTGACCTCATCGCGCCCGAACGGGCGGTCCTGGGCAGCGAGTACTTCCGCTACGACGAGATGGCCGAGAACCTGCGGCTCCTCGGCGCCCACCGCGCCCTTCTCGGCCGCGTGATCACGCACGTGCTCCCGGTCGAGGAGTTGCCGGGCGCCTTCGAGTTGTTCCTGTCCGGGAAGACCGGCAAGGTCGTGATCACCCAGGAGCTGGCGACATGACAGAACGCATCCGGGTCGCCGTCGTGGGCGCTGGAGGATGGGGTGCGCAGCACGCCCGCATCTTCGCGGGCCGACCCGACACCGACCTCGTGGGCGTCGTGGGCCGCTCGGTGGAACGTACGGCCGCGCGGGCGAGCCAGTTCGAGACGACGCCCTACACCGACGTCGACCGCATGCTCGAGGAGGCCCGACCGGACCTGGTCTCGGTCTGCCTACCGAACGAGCACCACTTCGACGTCACCCTGCACCTGGTCGAGGCCGGTGTGGACCTGCTCGTCGAGAAGCCGCTGGTGTTCGACCTCGACGAGGCCGACCGGCTCCTCGCGGCCGCCGCGAAGAGCGGTGCCTTCTTCGCGATCAACTTCAACCACCGCTATGCCGAGCCGTTCGTTCGGGCCAAGGCGGCGATCGACGCGGGTCAGCTCGGCGACCTGGTCTTCCTGACCTGGCGCTTCGGCGGTGAGGCGAACGTCGGCGCCTCGCCTCACGCCAACCTCATCGAGACCCAGTGCCACGGCTTCGACCTGCTGGAGCACCTCGGCGGGCCGATCGACTCGGTCATGGCCCAGATGACCAACGCCACGTACGGCGCCTACAGCACGGTGGCGATCGCGCTGACGTTCGCCTCGGGCGCCGTCGGGACGATCCTCGGCAGCTACGACTCCTCCTACAGCTACCCGGGCAGCCAGCTCGTCGAGGTCAACGGAACGCGCGGCCGCGCGGTCATCGACGACACGGTTCGCCGGCTCACCCTGTCCGAAGTGGGCAACGAGGTCCGGACGGTCTGGGAGGCCGGCTACTTCAACGACGAGGCGCGCAGCTTCCACGCCACCTTCGACCGCCATGTCGAGCAGGTGCTCGCCGCGTTCCGCGACGGGAACCCGCCACCGGTACCGGCCGCCGCCGGACGGCGAGCGCTGCAACTCGCCCACGCGGCGATCGCGTCGTTCGAGTCCGGGCGCCGCGTGGCGACGCCGGTCCCTGAGTAGGCCGCTCTCCGCTCGGGCTCCGGTCAGGCTCCGGTTGGGCTCTCGGTCGGCCCGTCCCGGCGGACCACCGTCGTCGCGACGTACCGCTCGTTCGGGACGAATGTGCAGAGGTCCCGTAGACAGTACGGGCGCTGTACCAGCTGGATATTCGGGTCAACCGTGGCAACCGAGGCGCTGGACTCGGCCTGTCACCCTGCCGCCGTGGGCGTGTAACCCTGAGAGGCAGAAAGCCGCTGCTCACATGCGTGCCCGCGATCAGGTTGGGGGAGTGAACCGTGATGCAGACTCTCCTTCGAGGGCGCTCGGCGGAGGTCGACACGGCTCTGCGGGTCCTCAGGGAGACAGCCGCGACAGGTCGGTCCTCGGTCCTCGTCGTCAGCGGTGAGGCCGGGCTCGGCAAGACAGCACTGCTGGAGGCTGTCGTGGAGCAGGCCGAGCGCAGTGGGTTCGCCGCCGGCGTCGGTAAGGCCGAGGAGCTCGACCAGATCTCGCCGATGGCCCCCCTGTTGTTGGCCCTGCGCGGCAGCCGACCACCTCTGCTGAGCGAAAGTGACCTCGCCGACCTGGGGCCGCTCTTCGACCAGCAGTTGTGGTTGGTGGACCGCATCGCGGGGTCCCTGGAGGAGCGGGCCCAAAGCGGTCCGGTGCTGATCGCGGTCGACGACGTCCAGTGGGCGGATCCCCTGACGCTGTTCGCTCTGCGCCTGTTGCCGTCGCGTCTGTCCGGGTCTCCGATCGTCTGGCTGGTCACGGCCCGCTCGGACGCCCCTACGACGAGTACGGAACTCACCGAGGTGGCGCCTCGTGACCTTCCGGTCCAATCGATCGCGCTCGGCCCGTTGGGTCCGACCGCCATGAAGGAGGTGGCCGCCGACCGGTTGGGCAGGCAGCCGGGTCCGAGGTTGCAACGCCTGCTCGGGGGAACGGCCGGAAACCCGTTCCTGGTCACGGAGCTTCTCGAGGGTGTCCTGGGTGAGGAGATGCTCGAGGGCGGCGACGTCTCCCCGAGCGGCTCCGGTATACCCAGCAGGCTGCGCACCGTGCTGCGGCGGCGACTGTCCGGACCGCAGACGAACGTGTGGAGCCTGTTGCAGGTTGGTTCCGTCCTGGGGGGCACGTTCTCCATCGACGACGCGGCCGCCCTACGGCGCGAGCCCGTCACCGACCTTCTACCGGGCCTCGAGGACGCCGTTCGCGAGGGCATGCTGGTCGACGCGGGGCTGCACCTGACCTTCCGGCACGACCTGATCCGAGAGGCCGCCTACGACGACCTGCCGCCCTCGACCCGGCGGGTCCTGCATCGGGCGGCGGCGGTGCACCTGCTCGACACCGGCCGGAGCCCGGTGGACGCGGCGCCCCATCTCCTGGCCGGCGCGGCCGCCGGAGACCGGGAGGCGGCGGACGTACTCCGCCGCGCGGCGGCCGAGGTCGTACCCCGGACGCCGACCACCGCGGTCAGCCTCATCACCCATGCGTACAACCTGTTGCCCCAGGGTGACCCGCTCAGGCTGGAGGTCGGTCAGGACGTCGTCGAGACCTTCGTGCGGGCGCGGCGTGTCCAGGACGCGATCTACGCCGCGGACGAACTCCTCCAAACCTCACCGGACACCGAGACGGTCGCACGCATCCACGCCCGGCTCGCTCGACCTCTGTGGGACCTCGGCCTGGACGATCAGCTGCTTGGCCGGGTGACGGAGGCGCTGGAACTCGACGGCATCTCGGCCCCGGTGCGGGCGCGGCTGGTGGCGCAGCGCGCGTTGGCCCTGGCACGGACCATCGACCCCGAGGCCGCCACGAGGGCCGGCGGGGTGGCGCTCGCCGAGGCCGACCAGGTGGGCGACCAGGACGCCAGGACGATCGCGCTCCGGGCGCTCGGTCATGCCGCGGCCACCGACGGCTGGTACGCGCGAGCGCTGGAGTGCTTTCGGCAGGTTCGCGAGATTCACGGCGGGCCCGCCCAGGCGGGTGAACTCGTCGCGCTGGCCTCGCTGGACCGCTACGACGAGGCGTCTTCGGGACTCGCCCAGTCCAGGCGAGAGGCCGAGGAGCACGGCGGAACGTGGGAGGTGCCGGCGTTCGGGTGGCTGGAGGCCGCCATCGAGCTCGCCGCGGGCCGGCTGGAGGAGGCGGAGGCGGGTTCCCTCACGATCGTGCGGCTCGCGGAGGATCTCCAGGAGTACGGCTACCGAGTCCAGGCGTACTCCCTGCTGGGCCGGATCGCCCAGCTGCGCGGCGATCTTCGCCAGGCGGGGGAGTACCTCAACGAGGCCAGCCGGTGGACGAGATCCGAGGTGCGGCTCGCCTCCGCCCAGGGGGCGTTGGCGCGGGCGCAGTTGCTGGACGCCGAGGGAGACTCCGCGGCCGGCGCGCGTCTCCTCGGTTCGGCCGTCGACTCACCCGCCGCGCTCGCCCGTCACACCGACGCGGGCTACGCGGAGTTGCCGGCCGTCGTACGGATCGCACTTCGCGGGCAGGACACCGACCTCGCGGAGCGGGCCGCCCGACTTGCCCAGCTGTATGCCGATCGCAACCCGGACGTCGCGACCGCCGTCGGGGCCGCCTCGCACGCCCGGGCGTTGCTCGATGACGATGCCGAAGTGCTCGGTGAGGCGGTCGCCGCCCTCCGGACGAGTCCCCGGCTGCTCAGCCGTGCCTCGGCGGCCGAGGACTACGGCCGGGTGCTGGTCGCACACCAGCGCCGCGAGGAGGGGATCGCGGAGCTGGACCGGGTCTGGGACCTCTATGCCGCCATCGGCGCCATCGGAGAGGCTCGCCGGGTGCAGCGTCGCCTCCAGGCGGCCGGCGCGCGGCGGCGCCGCTGGATGGCGACCACGCGCCGTCCACGTTCCGGGTGGGCCGCACTCACCGACACCGAACGGCGGGTCGCCCAGCTCGTGGCGGAAGGTCGAACCAACCGGGCGGCGGCGGAGACGTTGTTCCTGTCCCCGAACACCGTGGGGACCCACCTGCGGTCGATCTTCGCCAAGCTTGGCGTCAACTCCAGGGTCCAGCTGACCCGGGTGGTCCTGGACCACAGATGACGGACATACCGGTGCGGACGGGGCTCCCGCCGGGGCGTTGGCCGGGGCGTCTCACCTGAACAGGTGAGGTACCTGCACGGTTGGTGGTTCGACGGGGACGAGTGGCCTCACTCATTTGGTCCGAATCCGTGATTCATGCGAGCGCGACTTCGCGCTTCTCTGGCACTGCACGGAGAAAGTCCCGCGAGCGGCGGGACTTTCAGCCCCCTGGCACCAAGACCAGACTGCCCGCCATCCGCCCGCTGCCGGCCCAGTCCGCACCTGGGACCGACGCTGCCCGACGACGAAGGCATAACCACGTGATCGTAACTGTCCTCAGCGCCCTGGCGACCTGCATCGGTATGACACAGGCCTGCGCTCTGCTCGACCAGACCCGGAAACTGCGCCGTGCCGGTAGCGCGCAGGAGGTCTCCGTCATGTTTCTCCTGGCCTCGCTGATCGGCAACGTGATCTGGTTCGCCTACGGCACCCTCCGGGTCGACCCCGCGCTTCTGGTCGTCAACAGTGCCGGCCTGATCGGCGGCGGGGCCACTCTCATCACGGCGGTCCGACTCCGCCGCCGGTCTCGTCTCGCGGCACCCGCCACGGGGCCGAGTTCGCCCCAGCACCGGGTTGATGTGGGTCGTCGCACCCTGTCACGCCGGGACGTCCTGGAGCCCAGCGGGAGCCGCAACGTGCTGGAGAGCCAGCGCCGTACCTGCCGCATGGCCGCTGGTCAGCTGCCCGCGGCGCGGTTCCAGAACGCCCCGACCGCCCGGGCCACCGCGCGGGCCTGGGCGGCGCAGGCAGGCTCGGGAGCGACGCCTAGGACACCCGCGCGTGGAGCCGCGCCCGCGACGCGGGACGCCCGCCCGCGGATGCGGCGGACGTGCACCACGGCTCCAGCGCGCTGAGGTGTCACCTGGTCGCGACGTCCAGCCTCACTTGCCGAGGAACGACAGCAGTGCCTCGTTGACCTCATCGGCGTAGGTCCAGCACAGGCCGTGGTCGGCACCGTCGATCACGACGTACTCGCTCCCGGCGATGGCCTCGTGGGTCGGCCGTCCACACGCCTCGATGGGCAGGATGCGGTCGGCGCTGCCGTGGACGACGAGCACCGGAATGTCGATCTTCGGCAGGTCGTCCCGGAAGTCGGTGTGCCAGGTGGCGACGCAGGCGATCGTCCCGATGGCCGAGGCGCCGGCCGCGGAGTTCCACGCGTCGCGGACGGTCTCCTCGCTGATCCTGCTCCCGAGGGTCTGGTCGAGGTTGAAGAAGTTCTTGTTCCACTCGGTGAAGTAGGCGAACCGGTCCGCGGTGAGGCCCGCCGCGATCTGGTCGAAGATCTCCTGCGGAACACCGTTGGGGGTCTCCGGCGTGTTGAGGAGGAACGGCGGAACGCCGGAGATGATGGCCGCCCGGCGCACCCGTGCCGACCCGTAGGTGCCGAGGTAGCGGACGATCTCGCCGCCGCCCATGGAGTGGCCCGCGAGGTCGAAGTCATGCAGGTCGAGGGCCTCGACGAGCTTGGCGAGGTCGGCCGCGAACGTGTCGTAGTCGTACCCGACGCTCGGCTGGCTGGACTTGCCGAAACCGCGACGGTCGTAGGTGATGACCCGGTAGCCGGCGGCGAGCAGGGCCCGCTCCTGCCGTTCCCAGGCCCGTCCGCTCAGCGGGAACCCGTGGATCAGGACGATCGGCCGACCGGTGCCGTGGTCCTCGTAGTAGATGTTGATATCGGCAGAGTTCTCCTGGCCGACCTTGACGTAGGGCATGTCGTTCCTTCCATGCTTGTGGCGCGTAGGAATGCGCTGCAACGGGCGGATGGCCGCTGCGACCTGACTACCGAACCGGACGCTAGTACGTCACTTCGCGGGCCTCCGCAACAGGTCCCGCCGAATTGGCCGTTTCCGGTCAGTTGGCCCCCTCCTCGCCGGCAACGTCGCGGTGCGGCGTGACCGGCCAGCGTCGTCCGATTCCGACGTGCAGGATGATCGAGGTCGCCAACGCGTTGAGTGACGCGTGCTCCACCCACTCCTGCGCGTGGGGCGGCCGGACACCGACCGCGTCGACAGCCGCGCCGAGAGCGACCGCCAGTACCACGGCGAGTGCGAGTGTCAGGACCAGGAGTGTGGCGCGTTCGCCGCGCGGGCCGAGGCGGCCGTGCAGCCAGTCCTCGAAGAGCATCCCGAACAGCAGCCCGGCGGCGACGAAGCAGCCGGCGAGGGCCGCGACCCGCGTGGAGTCGAGCCCCAGCAGGTCGCACGCCGCGACGTAGCTGAGGATTCCGCCCGCGATCATGACCACGTGCGCCCAGCTCAACCGCCACACCCGGGCCCGGATCCGGGAGAACGGCCAGCCGCGCCAGACGACGTAGAAGAGCACCTGCCAGACGCCGATCAGCACGAGCGCGGCGCCGGCGTCACCGCCGGATATCGGTCCGTCCCGTGCGATCACGTCCGAGCCGGCCAGGGGCTCCACCGCCACCAGCGTGAACGAGACCACCAGTGCGACGGCCCACGAGATCGCCACCGCCAGGAGACCGGCAGGCAGCCGAAGCAGCCGGCGCAGCGGCCAGCCCTCGCCGACGAGGGTGAACTGCAGCATGGCGACGAACGCCGTACCGGCGACCGGCATGGTCGCCGGGAAGGTGGGCACGTGGCCGGGCCCGGGTGAGGGGTCGAAGATGCCCACCGGGTCGAGGCGGCCGGCCAGAGCCTGGCCGATCCCCGTCAGGACGATCGCCCCGACGGCGATCAGGGCCGTGTCAGCCCACCCGGACCAGCTCGCCCGAAGCCGGGTGCCCGGCCAGTCCTCCCACCAGAACGCGAGCATCGCGACGAGGGGGAGTGAGTACGTGATGAGCGGTCCGAGTACGAGGGTCGAGCCTTCGCCGCCGGCGCCGACCGCGAGCACCGCCGCGACCGGAACGACGAGCAGCAACCCGAGCAGGCCGACGCCTGGCTGCCTGGAGGACCACGCGTGCCCGGCACCAACCGTGGAGCGGTGCCGTCGTTCGTGGGGGAGGGAGATCGGCGGTCGTTCGGACAGCCCGGCTCGCCGGTCACGCCCGGTGGGACCGGTCGTGGCCGGGTCGACGCGCGTCATTCCGGTACGACAGAGGGCGCCGGGTCCATGATCAGCTCCGGAGCCATCGGCAGCCTCCGGATCCGTCGGCCGGTCGCGTGGAAGACGGCGTTGGCGATGGCGGCGGCGACACCGACCTGGCCGATCTCCCCCACGCCCTTCGCGCCGAGCGCACCGATCACGTCGTCGTCCACCTCGACGAAGTCGACGGTGACGTCGGGGGCGTCGGCGTTGACCGGCACGAGGTACTCGGCCAGGTTCGTCTCCGCCCAGCGGCCGTGTCGCGGGTCCATGTGGTTGCCCTCGAGGAGGGCCTGGCTCATACCCCAGAGCATGCCGCCCATCAGCTGGCTGCGGGCGAGGAGCGGGTTGAGCACCCGCCCGGGCGCGAACGCGCCGTTCAGCCGGCGGACGCGTACCAGCCCGAGTTCGGGGTCGACGGCGACCTCGGCGAACTGCGCGCCGAAGCACAGCAGACCGTGTGGCGTGTCGAGCGGTGGTGGGCGCCACGTGCCCGTTGCCTCCGCGTCCGACATGTGGTTGCGCGCGAGCAGTTCGCGGTAGGTGTCGGCCACGCCGGAGCGTTCGGAGGAGCTGAGGCGACCGTCCGCGACGGTCACCGACGCCGTACTGACGCCGTGCAGCGGCGATCCCTCGTCGCCGACCGCCAACCCGACAAGCTGTTCGCGCAACGCGGTGCCGGCGACGTGCACGGCGGAGCTGACCATCGCCGAACCCATCGAACCCACCGCCGCCGAACTGTTGGGCAGGTCGGTGTCGCCGGCCTCGAACTCCATGTCGTGCAGCGCGACGCCGAGCGCGTCCGCGCCGACCTCGGTGGCCATCGTCAGCACGCCGGTGCCGAACTCCTGCGTGGAGGTCGACACCGTCGCGCTGCCGTCAGCGAGGATGCGCGTCCGGGCGCGCTGCGGCGGCATGAAGAACGCCACCGGGTACGCCGCGGCCGCCATTCCGGTGCCGATCAGCCAGTCGCCGTCGCGGGTCGAACGCGGCGTCGGGTCCCGATCGGCCCAGCCGAATCGTTCGGCGCCGAGGCGAAGACACTCCGCCAGCCCGTCGCTGGACCAGGGATGGCCGTAGGGGTCGTGCGGTGCGCGGTTGCGCAGCCGCAACTCGACCGGGTCGACCCGCAGCAGACAGGCGAGCTCGTCCATCACGGTCTCGAGCGTGTAGACGCCGAGGGTCTCGCCCGGTCCGCGGGTGAACGTCGGCGTCATCGTGTTGCCCTTGATGAGGCGGTGCACGCCCAGGAAGTTGTCGCAGGCGTAGAGCTGGGAGGAGACGCCGGTCGCGGGCTCGGCCCAGTCGTCGAAGGGCGAGGTGATCGAGAGCTTCTCGTGCCGGATGGCGGTCAGCCGCCCCTCGTGGGTGACGCCGATCGCCATCCGCTGCTCCTGCTCCTCCCGGTGTCCGGTGGAGGTGAACATCTGCGGCCGGGTGAGCATCAGCTTCACCGGTCGGTCGACGTGGCGCGCGGCCATCGCGGTGAGCGTCACGTGCGGCCAGACCATCGCCTTGGAGCCGAACCCGCCGCCGACGAAGTGCGTGCGGACGCGGACGTGGGAGATGGGCAGCCCGAGGTACGCGGCCACGGTCTGCTGGGTGGCCCGGATTCCCATCGTCGAGTCGTACAGCATCAGCTTCCCGCCCTCCCACACGGCGACCGTCGACGGAGCCTCCAGCGCGTTGTGGTGGTTGGCCGCCATCTGGAAGGTGGCGTGGATCCGCACGTCCGCCCGCGCCAGACCGGCCTCGACGTCGCCACGCTCGTTGCGCCCGGGCATCAGTCCGCCGAAGAGGCGCTCCGCGTCGTAGGCCTGCTCGCGGCCCTGGTCGATCGTGGTGACCGCCGGGGTGGGTTCGTAGGAGACGCGCACCAGCGAGGCCGCGTACTGCGCCTGCTCGTACTCCTCGGCGACGACGAGGGCCACCGGCTGGCCCGCGTAGTGGACCACGTCGTCCTGCATCGGGAAGAAGGTCTCGCCGGGCGCGGCACCGCCCAGGAGCGACGGCAACAGCGGCGGCTGTACGGCGACCTTCGGCAACTCGTCGTGGGTGAGCACGGCCAGCACGCCCCGCGCGGACCGGGCGGCCTCGACGTCGATCGCGCTCACCCGGCCACTGGCGATCGTCGCCCCGACGAGCACCAGATAGGCCATGTCTGGTTGGGGAATCTCCGCTGAGTACCGGGCGGCTCCGGTGACCTTGGCCGGACCGTCCACCCGCGTCACCGGCGTACCGACGGCGGTCATGGCCGCCCTCCCCTCAGGCTGGCGGTCAGGCCCCGGACGAGTGCGCGCCGCGCGAACTCGACCTTGAAGGCGTTGTGTTCGCGGACGACCGCGGTCTCGAACTCGGCGGCGGCGGCGCGCCGGAACGACTCCTCCTCCGCCGGGGCTCCGACCAGCGCGGCCTCGGCGCGGCGGGCCCGCCACGGCTTCGTGCCGACGCCGCCCAGGGCGAGGCGCACACCGGTCACGGTGCCGTCGTCCACCTCGATCGCCGCCGCGACCGACACGAGCGCGAACTCATACGACTGCCGGTCGCGGAACTTGAGGTAGATCGAGCGGCGACCGATCGGCGCGCCGGGAACGTCGATGCCGACGATCAGCTCGCCGTGGGCGATCGGATGCTCGACCTCGGGTGTCTCGCCGGGGAGCAGGAAGAAGTCGTCGAAGGCGATCGCCCGCTCGCCGTCAGGACCCACCGTCTGGACAACGGCGTCGAACGCCACGAGCGCGACCGCGACGTCAGAGGGATGGGTGGCGATGCAGTGCTCGCTGGTGCCGAGGATCGCGTGACCTCGGTTCAGCCCCTCCAGGGCCGAGCAACCCGAACCCGGCTCACGTTTGTTGCACGGTGAGACGCCGTCGCGTAGGTAGGCGCAGCGGGTGCGCTGGCGAAGGTTGCCTCCAAGCGATGCCATGTTGCGGAGCTGCTCGGAGGCGCCCAGCAGCAACGCCCGGGAGATCGCCGGGAACTCTCGGACCACACTCGGCGTGCGCGCGATGTCGCTCATGCGGGCGAGTGCGCCGATGTGCAGGCCGCCGTCGGGACGTTCCTCGACGTCGGTCAGCGGGAGGTCGTTGATGTCGATGAGGTGGTCCGAACGTGAGATGCCGGCGCGGATCAGGTCGACCTCGGTCGTCCCACCGGCGAGGAAGGCACTCGTGGGACTCGTCGCCGCCAGCGCGACGGCGTCCTCGACGTCGGCCGCCCGGCTGTAGGTCAGCGGCCTCACACGCCACCGCCCGCACCGTCGCGGACGTGCCGGATCGCGGCCCGGATGTTCGGATAGGCCGCGCAGCGGCAGATGTTGCCGCTCATGAACTCACTGATGTCCTCGTCGCTTTCGGCGTTGCCTTCCTCGATGAGCTTGACGGCGGACATGATCTGTCCCGGCGTGCAGTAGCCGCACTGGAACGCGTCGTGCTCGATGAACGCGCGCTGCATCGGGTGCAGCTCCTCGCCGTCCGCGAGCCCCTCGATGGTGACGATCTCGTGGCCGGACGCGGCGATCGCCAGGGTGAGGCAGGCGAGGACCCGGCGGCCGTCGACCCACACCGTGCAGGCGCCACACGTGCCCTGGTCGCAACCCTTCTTGCTGCCGGTGAGGTCGAGGTGCTCACGCAGCGCGTCGAGCAGGCTGACGCGCGGCTCGAGATCGACCTCGTGGTGGCTGCCGTTGACGTCGAGCGGCACCGGCACCTTCGCCGGTCCTCGAACGCGGACTCGGGCATTGCTGCGCGGCTCGGCGACAGTCACGGTCGATTGCTCCTTGACTCGATCGGCACGACCCTCAGCGTGCGCATGCTCGAACGCGCATGTCCAAGACCTTTGTCGCGCCGATCGATTCCCGTACGGCATGGACCCTCGTCCCGCGGGGACAGGGATTCCTGCGTCGAGTCGACCTATATCCCGATCGATCAGGCTCCTCGCCCGGCGAGGTCCGGGACATCGGCGACGAACCGGGCGTCGACCACCGCGACCAACTCCTGCGGAACCGGGTCGAGAGAGGGCGTCTCGGGCATGCCGACAGCGGAGGCTCGCGCCGCCATGCGCGAGACGTTCGAGTCACTCGCGTATGCCCCGCTCCCGCGCTCGAGCAGTCCGGCGTCCGCGATCTGTTCGAGGCGGTTCAGTGAGCCACCCAGCGCCGATGCGTAGTGGCGCCCCTTGTCGATCGCGGCCTGGACAGCCTCCGCGCGAACCTCGGGCCAGGACGGGTTGTCGGGATCGACCCCCCAGCTGACGTACGTCACGTCGAACGCCTCGTGGGTCGCCAGCGCGGCGGTGAGCCGATCGACCAGATCGAACTCGCGCACGACGAGGGAAACCGCGACCTGTGCGATCACCCGCCCGGTGGGTCGATGCCCATGGGTCCGTTCGTCCACGTCGTACTCCGGCTGGGTGGTGGCCGAGTAGGCCGACCAGGTGAGCGCCGAGCGTTGCGAGTCGGCCGTGCGGCGCACTCCTCCGAGCGAGCCGACCGCGTCGGTCAGCTGCCTCAACGCGCCCGCGACAGTCGTCAACGCCGCCGGCTTGGTGTCCTCGGTGGCTTCCAGCGTCCCGTTCAACACGCCGAAGTCGGGTGCCACGGTCATCCGGGCCTCCCCACGCACCGAGACCAACGTGGTCCTCTGCTCGTCCATGGCACCGCTCCTTCAGCTGGGCCGAGCCTTCCCCGGCATCCTGCCCCTCATGCTCGGAACATGCTTGGGAACGACGGGCTTGGACCCGCACCAGTGGCGTGCCGTTCGTTCGGGCATCGGGTCGGCCCGTGGCGGCGAAGGTCGGTAGCGTGCCTGGGCATGGCCCGGGTACCGCCTCGCGGAACAGTGTCGCGTGAGTTGCTCGATGTCGTCAGCAGGCAGTACGGACTCCAGCCGCTGAGCGACCATTCCGACCTGGAGGACTCGTTCAACCTCAACGTGGTCGTCCGGGATGGTGACCAGCGGCTTGTGGTGCGGGTGTACCGGTCATCGACGACCGCGCCGCGGTTGGAGGCCGTGCAACGCGTCAGGCGGTTCCTGATCGACGACGGTCTGCCGTTCGCACCGCTGCGACCGACTCTGGAAGGCTGTGGATGGTGCGAGTTCGACGGTCGGCTCATCGAGGTCGAGCAGTTCGTGCCCTCACAGACCTACATGGAGTCCTTCGAGCACATCCGCCTCGCGATGCCCGTGCTCGCCCACCTGCACAACCGGCTCGGACTGGCTCCGGCGACGGGCGCGGCGGCGGCAGCCCCGGTGGCGAATCACGTCGACTCCGCCCACGTTGTCGAATCCGTTGCCGCCGGACTGGCGGTGGCGCGAAGCGCCAGCCTGTCGGCGGAGGAGTCTCGGTACGCCGCGATCGCCGAAACGCTGTCACATCGGTTACGGCGAGCAGAGAAACAGGACGGCGGCCGGCTGCGTTGTCAGCTCGTCCATGGCGACTTCTGGGACGACAACGTGAAGTTCACCGGGTCTCGCGTCTCACTGATCACGGACCTGGACTTCATGGGCGTCCGACCACGCGTCGACGACCTTGCACTGACGCTGTTCTACACCAACGAGCGACTCGGACGTGATGACAGCTCGGGCCAGCGACCTGCGCAACTACGGGAGCTCGTCGACGCCTACGACGAAGCGCTCCGTCCGCGCCTGTCGAAGGCGGAGCGTCAGGCGTTGCCGTACGCCATCGCGCGTACGCCGTTGTGCTTCATCGCCCAGTCGGCTGACTCAGGTGCGGCAGCGGCGGCCCAGGTGTTGCGGGAGCGGGGACCAGTGCTGTCGTGGGCATTGACCACGATCAACGACAGGCGCTGGACGACAGCGTTCGGGTAACGGCGTAGGCGGTCCAGGACCGAGGACGACGGCGGGAACGGCTGTCGAATGCGCCTTTTCCGGCCACGTGACCCGCCTGGGCGCGGGCCGGGATACGGGTATCGTGACTGCGCAGTTTGCCCCAGCCCCGAAGCGATGCGAGGCAATTTTGCGAACCGTCTCCGTAGACCGGCTGACCGCCGCGTACGACACCGGCGATCCGGTCCTGCGGGACGTGACGGTGAGCGCCGAGCCCGGTCGGATGCTGGCCGTCAGCGGCAGGTCCGGCGCGGGCAAGACGACGTTGCTCACGACGATGGCCGGTCTGCTGCGGCCCGCCAGCGGGACGGTCTTCCTCGACGGCGAGCCGCTGCGCGACCGCGACCACGCCGTCGCCCAGGGCGTCGCGCTGATCCCACAGGACAACGGCCTCGCCACCTTCCTGACCGCGGGTGAGAACGTCGAGGTGGCGCTCCTCGCCAACGGATGCCGGCCGGCCGAGGCGCGCCGACTCACCGTCGAGTTCCTGGAACAGCTCGGACTGGCGGGGCAACGAGACCAGCTGGTCGAGGAACTGTCCGGCGGGCAACAGCAGCGCACCGCGATCGCACGCGGGCTCGCCCTGCGCGGCGACGTACTCCTCGCCGACGAGGTGACCAGCGAGCTTGACGCGGTTTCTCGCCAGTCGGTGATGGAGCTGCTGCGGAAGGAGGCGGACCGGGGTGCGGCGGTGGTGTTCGCCACGCACGACCCGGACGCGGCCGCCCTGTGTGACGCCGAGCTCCACCTGGTCGACGGCAGTGCCGAACTCATCCGGGCGGAGCTGGATCCGCCACAGCCGAAGGGGGTCGAGCAGGCAACCGTGTCAGCCGTGCCGAACGGCGGCCGCCACGATCCCGCTCCTCCCGCGTAGGCCACGGCATGTGGTCTGTGTTGGTGGGTGCGCTTGCCGCGCGGCGTGGGCAGGCTGTCGTTGTCACGCTGGTCGCGTTGCTCGCCAGCGCCGCGGTCACGGCCGCGCCCTGGTACGCGGTGAAGGCCACGCAGCAGGTCGGCGTGGCGGCGGTGTCGAGTGCTCCGGTGGAGCAGCGCCTGGTGTCGGTGAGCTGGTTGGCCGGATGGCGCGGCACGGACGGCGTCACGTCCGAGGCCGCCATGAAGCAGGCGCGGAAGGATTTCAGGCCGCCAGGATTCACCACGATCGACGGCGCCTTCGCCCAGGGTGGTGTGCGCCGCGTCGGATCCACGGGAACGGCGGCCGTGGTCAAGGTCGCCTACCGGGCAGACGTCTTCGACCATCTCACGGTGACCGGGTCACGCCCGTCCGCGGCGGGCGAGATCGTCCTTCCCGCCGCCTTCGCCAGCGAGGTGTCCCTCCGCGTGGGCGACGAGGTTCAACTCACCGGTGGGAAGAAGCCGAGCCGAGCACGGCTCGTGGGCGTCTACCGGGTGATCGACCCCAGCGAGCCGTACTGGGCCGATGGGTACCTCGTCGGCCTCGGCTCGGACGACCGCAGCAAACAGGCGACGGTGTTCACCGTTCCGGCGACCATGAGCGACTGGGAGCAGACCACCTACTCCTACGACCTGCTCGCCTCGCCGCGCGCCTTCGCCACGATGGACGTGGAGGACCTCTCCGCGAATGTCAACGCCAGCCTCGCGGCGCTGGGGCAGCAGGGATACTCCACGACCGGAAGCAGCCTCGACGGCCTGCTCGACCGGATCGCCCAGGACCGACGTACCGTCCTGGCCGGTGTGGGGGTCGGTGTCGTCGTGCTGCTGCTGTTCACGTGGTTCGCCCTGGCCGTGGTGGTCCGCGAGGCCGCGGTCCAGGTCCGCGGCGACGTCGGCTGGTGGCGGTTGCACGGAGCACCGTCGGGGCGGGGATGGATTCTCGTTCTGGGACAGAGTGTTGCTCCGCTGCTGGCGGGAGCCGTGATCGGAACCACGCTGGGCTTCGTCGTCGGCCGCGCGGTGAGTGGGCCCATCGATGGTGGCGGTGACCGCACCGCGCTGCTGCTGTCCCTGCTCCTGCTCGGTCTCACCCTGGCGGGCGGGCTCGTCGCCGTCGTGTCCGCCCAGGTCGGGACGTTGTTCACACCCGCCCGCGACCTGCTTCGACGGATACCCGTCCGCCGTACCCGCTGGCGCCGGTCGCTGGTCGACCTCGTCCTGATCGCGCTCGCGGTGTACGGCGTCGTTCAGGCCCTGGTGGTCGGCAGGAGCGTGGAAGGTCTGCCGCTCCTCGCGCCCGGGCTGGCCGCCCTCGCCATCGCGCTCGTCACGGCCTGGGCAGTGCCGCCCGTCGCCAACTGGCTGCTGCTGCATGCCCGTCACGCCGGACGTCCGGCGATGGCGCTGATCGCGGCGCTGACGGCGCGGCGGCCGGAGACGCACCGGCTCTTCGCCCTTGTCACCGTGGCGATCGCGTTGGTGACGACCGCGTTCGTCGGCTGGGACACGACCTCGCGTAGCCAGTGGGACCGGGCCGCCCTGGAGGTCGGCGCCGACCGGGTCCTCACCGTCGACGCCGACGACCCGGCACAGCTGCTGGCCGCCGTACGGTCCGCCGACCCGAGCGGTACCAACGCGATGGCCGTCGTCGACCAGCCGAGCCGGGCGGGCGATCCGTCCGTGCTCGCGATGGACACCTCCCGGCTGGGGGTGGTCACCGGGTGGCGCAAGGAGTACGGCGGCGACGTCGCGCAGGTCGCGGCGGCTCTCAGCCCGGTCGCACCTCGCCCCGTCACGCTGACGACGGACCGGCTCGTCGTCGACGCGTCCGGAACGGATCCCGCAGGTGCACCGGTACACCTGCGGATCCGGCTGCGCACGGTGAAGGACGGAACGCCGGTCGACGCCGTGGTCGGCCCCCTGACGGGCACCCGCCACCAGTACACCGCGGACGTGGACGCCTGCGCCGGGGGCTGCCGGCTGGTCGGCGTCCAGGCGCTCGGCGGCAAGGACGCGGACGCCGCCAGCGGCGACGCGGGCGAGGCGGAGGCGTTGGGGTACGTACCGCCGACCGCGGGCAGCCGGGTCGAGCTCTATCCGAGTGCCGGAGCCGATCGCTCCTCGTTGCCGGCGGCGCTGCTCAGCGAGCCCACCCGGTGGCGCCCGGGGCTGGGCCCGCGCGACCTTGGACCCGCCATCGCGGCGGGGCGCGGCAGCCTCCGCCTCACCCTGCCCCAGATACCAGAGGGCGTCTCCCTCAACCGCAACGACTGGGCCTTCGTCGCGGACACACCGGTGCGGCTGCCCGCGCTCATCGCCGGCTGGTCGCCGGATCCGACCGACGAGACGCGGCTGGTCCCGTTGCCCGGTGCGGCCGTGCCCGCTCAGATCGTGCGTTCCGCCTCCCTCATACCCCGGCACGGCAGCATGGGCACGATCGTCGACCTCAGCTACGCCGAACGGCTGGTGCCGTTCTCACTCAGCGGAGGCCAGCCCCAGGTGTGGCTGGCTGCCGACGCCCCTTCCTCGATAGTGAGCGACCTGCGTGCACACGGAGTGGCACCGGTCCGCGAGGAGTCCTTGTCGGACCGGTTGGACGAGTTACGCGCCGAGGGCAGCGCGGTCGGTGAACGCTTCCAGGCGGCGGTCGCGCTCGTCGGCCTCCTTCTCGCCGCCGGAGCCGTCCTGATCGACGCCGCCCGGGAGCGCCCTGGCCGGGCGGTCGAACTCGCCGCCCTCCGAACGCAGGGTGTCGACGCGAAGGTGGTCCGGGCGGTCGGCTACGGCGGACTCGGCGCCCTTGTCGGCACCGCGGCCCTGGTCGGCCTCGCCGCGGGCATCGGTGGCGCGGCGATCGACCGCATCCTCTACCCGGGCTTTGTCGACGGGTGGTCCGTCCTCCCGACCGCCGACGCCAGCGTGGTTCCTGTGCTGGCGGCCGCGGTGGCCGCCATCGCCCTGCTCGGCACGGTCGTCGTCGCGTCCGGCTCCGCGCTCGTACGTCAGGCGCGGCCATGATCGCGGTCGTCCTCGCGCAACTCGCCACGCGATGGGGTCAGGCGCTGACCCTGTTCGTCCTGTCGATGGCCGCCACCGTCGGAGCGGTGTGCGTTCCCGCCTACAGCGCGGCCATCGATCAGGCCGCCGTCAGCAACGAGGTCGCCGCCGCCGAGAACTCCGAGCTCACGGTCTCGCTGCCGCCACTGTCGGCGGACTCGCCCGAACCACGGACCGACGTGACGGCCATGGTCGACGGACTTCAGACGGCCTCCGACGCGCGGTCGCGACTGACCGGCTTCACGCCGGTCACGACCGTGCAGATGCACGTGCGTGGACTCGCGCGGGCGAACCCGAGCGAGACCCGAAGCCTCCTCGCCCGGGACGGGTTCTGTGAGCGCGTGAAGTTCCGCGAGGGACGGTGCCCGGTGGGAAGCCGGGAGGCGGCGCTGCCGGCCAACCTCGCCCGCGAGGCGCGCCTGCACGCCGGGGCCGAGGTGCAGCTCGAACCCGTACGACGCAACCAGGACAGCTGGGAGTCGGACGGCCCGCTGACGTCGGTCACCATCGTCGGCGTGTTCGACGCGGACCAGCCCTCGTCGCCGTACTGGGGTCTCGAGGACCCGCTCGGGCGGCTCGGGACGCCGTCCATCATGACCAACCGGATGACGGTGGCGAGCCTGCCGCACCGGCAGGAGACGGCCTACCTCGACGCGGTCATGCCGCGTGGCCTGCTCACCCCCGAACGCGTCCCGGTGGTCCGTAGCCAGCTGGAGGCCGCGGAGCAGCGACTCACGCAGGACGATCCGTACGGCGCCGGTCTGCTCACCCTGATGCCGTCGTTGCTCGACCGCATCGAGGAACACGGCACCCAGGCCCGTGCGCTCCTCCCCATCGCCGCGGCACCGTTGATCGCGCTGTGCTGGTTCGTCATCCACCTCGCAGTGGGACACGGCGTGTGGGGCCGCCGACAGGAGATCGGGACCGTGGTCCTGCGCGGCGCGCGGTGGCCGACCCGCGCGATGAGCGTGGCCGCGGAGAGCCTGGTGCCGCTGCTCCTCGGTGTGCCGGTCGGCCTCGTCATCACCCGGCTGCTGGTCGCCTTGACGGTCCCGGGACAGAACGGCCTGGTGGAGATCGATCGGCCCCAACTGGTCGCGGCCGCCTTCGCCGGCGGCGGAACGCTCGTGGCCGGGCTGCTCGCGCTGCGACGCGAGCTCTCGGCGCCGGTCGCCCAGTTGCTGCGCCAGGTTCCGCCGCGCTCGCGACGCGTCGTCGTGGCGGCGGTGGAGCTCATGGTGGTCGCGCTCGGCGTCGTGGTGGTCGCCGAGATGCGCTCACTCGGCGGCTCGCTCGTCGGTGTCATGGTCGCCGCTCCCGTCGTCGTCATCCTGGCCGTGGCGATGCTGGTGTCGCTGGGGGTGCGGCCGCTGATCGGCTTGGTGGGGCGATGGTCGCTACGCCGGGGACGGATCGGCCCGGGTGTCGCGGCGTTCTACCTCGCGCGGCGGCCGGGATCGGTGCGCTTGCTGGTGGTCCTGGCGATGGTCTTCGGGACGTTCGCGTTCGCGGCGACGGCGACGGATGTGGCCGCACAGGGCCGGGAGGCCACGGCGGAGCAACTGCTGGGAGCCAGCCGGGTGCTCGAGGTCCAGGAGGTCGACCGGGCGCAGCTCCTCCGTGCGGTGCGCGCCGCCGATCCGGAGGGACGCCACGCGATGGCCGTCGTCTCTGCGCCGTCCGGTGGCGGTGAGGACCTACCGGTACTCGCCGTCGACTCCACCAGGTTGGCGAAGGTCGCCCGGTGGTCCGAAAGCGACGGCGCGGCGCGACCCGCGCAGGTCGCCGCCCTGCTGCGGCCTCCGGCGCCGAAGCCGATCCTGGTCGGCAACGGCGAACTGACCGCGGAGCTGGATCCCGACCCGTTCACCGAGGACAGGACCCTCACCGTCTCGCTGCTGCTGCGGACCGCGACGGATGACCAGGTGGCCGTGTCCTTCGGACCGGTGGTCAACCTCCGGCCGACCTACACCGCGCGGGTCGACGAGTGCGCCGACAACTGCCGGCTGGTCGGGCTCACCATCACCACGAACTCCAGCGAGGCGGAGCGGGTCGGCGTCAACCTCCTCGCCCTACGCCAGAACGGACGCGACATCCTGCCCCCTCGCGAACTCGCCAACGCCGGTCGGTGGCGCCCGTCCGGGGGCGGCCCCGTCACCGAACAGCTGCGAGTCGTCGGCGACGAGGACGGCCTGTCGATCGCGCAGACCGCACCTCAGCCCGGCAACGACTACGTGCTGCGGACGGTCGACGTGCCGTACCCGCTGCCGGCGATCACGGCCGGGCGGTCGCCGGGCAACCAGCTGACGAACATCGACGGTGAGTCGGTGAGGTACGTCGCGCGGGCGAAGCTTCCGAGCCTGCCGGGAGTCGGTGGGAGGGGGGCCCTGATCGACCTCGACTACGCCGAGCGGTTGACGAGGGAGTCCGGCTTCGCGTCGACGCCGCAGGTCTGGCTGGCGCCTGGCACACCGCACCAGGTCCTGGACCGGCTTCGCCAGCAGGGGCTCACGATCGTCAGCGACCGCACCGTCACCAGCCTCCGTGCCTCCATGGACCGCTCCGGTGCCGCCATGGCGCTGCGCGCCTACCAGCTGGCGTCCGGAGTGACGGTGCTGGTCGGGCTCGGCGCCCTGGCCCTCGTGGTCGCCGTCGACCGCCGGACGTGGAGTCCAGGCATGCGCGCGCTACGAGCCCAGGGTGCGACGGAACGCCTGACGACCGGTGCCGCCCTGTGGTCCTACGGCGGCATCGTGGTGACGAGTGCCGTCACGGGAATGCTCGCCGCCGCCGCGGCGTGGTTCGCCACCAGCAGGCGGCTCCCACTCGGCGTCGACGGAGCGTTGCTGGCGGAGTGGCCGCGCTGGGCGCACGTCGGCGCCCTGCAGGCGCTCGCCATTGCAGTGTTGGTCGCGGGTGCCGTCGCCGGCGGATGGTGGCAGCGACATCTGATCCGAGGACGGCAGGAGGCCGGTGGCTGATGGGCGTGGCGGTGGCATGCCGAAGAGTGGTGCACATCTACCGGATCGAGGGCTCAGACGTCGTCGCGCTCTCCGGTGTCGACCTGTCGATCAGCTCTGGTGAGATGGTCGCGTTGGTCGGCCCGTCCGGGTCCGGCAAGTCGACCTTGATCTCGCTGCTGTCCGGGCTGATGCGTCCGTCGGCTGGTCGCATCGTGGTCGGCGGGTACGACATCGGGAAGCTGAGCGACGCGGAGCTGAACCGGCTCCGCGGCACCGAGATCGGCGTGGTCCTGCAGGGGTCCGTCCGTAACCTGCTGCCCTACGCCAGCCTCGTCCGCAACATCTGGCTCGCCCAGCGACGGGCGGCCGCCACCCGGGGAATCGAACTCGCCGAACCCGAACAGATCCTGGACCTCGTCGGGCTCGCGGCGATGGCACGCTCGAAGCCATCCGACCTCACCCGGGGGGAGCAGCAGCGGGCGGCCCTGGCCGTCGGTATCGCGGCCGGGCCTGGGCTGTTGCTCGTCGACGAGCCGACCAGCCAGCTCGACACGGCGGGCCGTGACGAGGTGGTGGCCGCGTTGAAGTCCGTCAACACCCTGCGCGACACGACCATCGTCGTGGTCACCCACGACCCGGAGGTCGGGACCCAGCTCGGCCGGGTCGTCACCATCCGCGACGGCCGCGTCGGAGCCGAGGGACGCGACGGGCAGGACTTCGCCGTCGTCGCGGGCGACGGCACCGTGCAGCTTCCACCGGAGGTCCTCGGCGAGTTCCCGCCCGGCACGCTGTTCCTGGTCGACCACGACGACGGAGCCGTACGACTGCGGTCGGAGCTGTAGCCAGGACGTCCCGGGGACATTGGTAAGGGCTTTCCAAACTTTGCCAAGAGCTCTGCGCGTCCGGCGATAACTCGTCGCCACGATCGCTTCCGCCCTCTAGGCTTTCGCGGTCGACGACGAGGGGTGGGCTTACTGGTGGCGGAAGCGACGGATGACACGGCGGCCGCGAAGGCGACCACGAAACCAACCAGAGCAACGGAAACGACGAAGATAGAGGCAACGGCCGGCTCACCAGGCCGCGGCACGGCCGACGGGGAAACGTCAACTCCGACTGGCGGAGGCGGCTGGCTGGGACGGCTGGCCGCCTACTGCTGGCGGTTCCGGCGCGCGGTGATCCTCGGCGTGATGTGCTCGGTCGGAGCCAGCGCCGTGGCGGCACTCACGCCGCTGATCGTGCGCGAGGTCGTCGACCAGGTGGTCGTCGGGCAGCGTCAGCCGCTGGCACCGTGGCTCGCGCTTCTGGTGGGCGCGGGAGTCCTACGGCTGGTCTTCTCCCTGGTGCGCCGGATCCAGGCCAACCGCCTCGCCTACGGCGTGGAGTACTCCCTGCGAACGGACCTGTTCGCCTCGTTGCAGCGGTTGGACGGCGCGCAACAGGACCGGCTCCGCACCGGTCAGGTCGTGAGCCGGGCGATCTCCGACGTGACGATGATCGAGCGCCTGTTGGAGAACACCCCGCTGCTGGCGTCCAGTGTCGTCCTGTTCGTGATGTCCCTCGGCATCATGGTGGTGCTGTCGCCGCTGCTCACCGTGGTCGCGCTCGTGATGGTGCCGGCCCTCACGCTGGTGGCCCGCCGCGGCTCGAAGGTGTTGTTCCCGTCGTTCTGGGACTACTCCCAGCGTGCCGGCGAGGTCGCCGGTGTGGTCGAGGCCGCGGTGACCGGCGTACGCGTGGTCAAGGGTTTCGGGCAGGAGCACCGCGAGCAGGAGAAGCTCGAGGGTGCGCTGCGGACACTCTTCGCGGCCGGTCTGCGGCGTACTCGGCTGGCCAGCAGGTTCTTCCCGACGTTCAACGCCATCCCCGCCCTGGGGCAGGTCGGCGTCCTCGCCCTCGGCGGCTGGCTGGCCCTTCGGGGTGACATCACGCTCGGGACGTTCCTCGCGTTCGCCACCTACCTGGCGTCGATGATCGGCCCGGTGATGATGTTCGTCCGGAACTTCGCGTTGTGGCAGACGGCCAAGGCCGCCCTCGTACGTGTCTACGAGATCATCGACTCTCGTCCTTCGATCACGGACGCCCCGGACGCGGTGGACGTACCTGCCGACGCGGCGTTGGTCGAACTCGACCAGGTGACGTTCGGCTACGACGCCGACCATCCGGTGCTCCGCGACGTCAGCCTGCGGATCGAGCCGGGCGAGACCCTCGCACTGGTGGGCGGTGCCGGGTCGGGGAAGTCGACGGTGGCTCTGCTGCTGGCCCGCTTCTACGACCCGCAGGCTGGACAGGTCCGGGTCGGCGGCCGCGACATTCGCGACTTCCGGACCTCCTCGCTGCGGTCCCGGATGGGCATGGTCTTCGAGGAGAGCTTCCTGTTCTCCGACACCGTCGGCTCCAACATCGCCTTCGGTCGGCCGGACGCGCGGGACGACGACGTGGTCGCCGCCGCACGGGGTGCGGAGGCGGACGCCTTCATCCGGGCCCTGCCGGAGGGGTACGACACGGTCGTGGGCGAGCGGGGGCTCACCCTGTCGGGCGGGCAACGCCAGCGGATCGCGTTGGCGCGGGCGCTGCTCACCGATCCGAGCGTGCTCGTGCTCGACGACGCCACCTCCGCGGTCGACGCCGGTGTCGAGGCCGAGATCCACGCGACACTACGCCGGGTGATGCGGGGGCGTACGACGCTCCTGATCGCCCATCGGCGCAGCACCCTGCGCCTCGCCGACCGGATCGCGGTCCTGCATCGTGGCGAGCTCGTCGACTGCGGAACCCACGAGGAGCTCGTCGCCCGGTGCCCGCGCTACCGGATGTTGCTGTCCGGCCACGACAGCGAACTCGACGGCGAACGCGCCGGTGAACTCGACGGTGTACGCGACGGAGCGGACGAGGCGGCGCCGACGGACCGCGCCGGCCTCTGGGACAACCCGCCGGAGGCGGAGGGTACGGGGGTGTTCGGCGGCTCCGGCCTGCCTGCCGAACAGGCGGCCGGGATCGCCAACCTCCCACCCGCGACCGACGTGCCGAGGATCGACGTGGCCGACGCCCGCCGGCCCGAGCCCGGCTTCTCCCTGGGCCGGTTGATCCGACCGTTCCGCGCGGGTCTGTCGCTCGTCCTGGTGTTGCTGATCCTCGACGCGGTGGCGCAGCTGGTGATCCCGTGGCTCACCCGCGCCGGAATCGACCACGGCGTCAACGCCGGCCAGACCGGCGCGCTGTTCGGACTCTCCGCGATCGCGTTACTGGTCGTCCTCGCGGCCTGGTTGGTGCGCGGCTTCGAACAGTTCGCCGTCGGCCGGACCGGTGAGAACATGATCTTCTGGCTGCGCACGAAGATGTACGCCCACCTGCAGCGGCTCGGTCTCGACTACTACGAGCGCGAGCGGGGCGGCCACGTGATGACCCGGATGACCAGCGACGTCGACGCGGTGACGTCCTTCGTCCAGTCCGGCCTCGGCCAGGCTGTCGTCGCGGTGCTGTCGTTCTTCGGCGTCCTGGGCGTGATGCTGACGCTGGACGCCGGGCTCACGGCAGGTGTCCTGACCATGGTGCCCGCCTTCGTCGTGGCCGCGCTGCTGTACCGGAAGTACGCGAGCCGGGCCTACAGCGCGGCGCGGGAACAGCTCAGCGAGGTCAACGCCAACTTCCAGGAGAACGTCGCCGGTATCCGGGTCGCGCAGGCCTACGGTCGGGAGCGGCGCAACATCGAGGTGTTCGGCAAGCTGAGCCTGACGTATCGCTCCACGCAGATGCGGGCGCAGGTCCTGATGTCGGTCTTCTTCTCCTTCGTCGACCTGGCCAACGAGCTCGCCGTCGCGATCGTCCTCGGCATCGGCGCCGGGCGGGTGGCGGGGGGCAGCCTCACCGCCGGCGGCATCGTCGCGTTCATGCTGTATCTCACGATGCTGTTCTCGCCCCTGCAGCAGATGTCGCAGGTCTTCGACGGATACCAACGTGCCAAGGTCGGCTTGCGCCGGATCGGCGAACTGCTGCAGACGCCGACCTCGACAGCGCAGTCCGATGATCCGCGCGCGGTGTCCTCGTTGTCGGGGGAGATCAGGTTCGACGACGTGCGGTTCGGTTACGTCGCGGGCGAGGAGGAGGCCCTTCGGGGAGTCGACCTGCGGATCGTGCCCGGAGAGACGCTCGCCGTGGTGGGCGAGACGGGCGCCGGCAAGTCGACCTTGATGAAGCTGGTGGCGAGGTTCTACGACCCGACGTCGGGCGTGGTGCGGGCAGACGGGGACGATCTGCGCAGCCTCGACCTGACTGCCTACCGGCACCGGCTCGGCGTCGTACCCCAGGAGGCCTACCTGTTCTCCGGAAACGTCCGCGACGCCATCGCCTACGGCCGACCGGAGGCGAGCGACGCCGACGTCGAACGCGCCGCCCGTGCCGTCGGAGCGCACGACATGATCGCGACGCTTCGCCACGGTTACCTGCACCCCGTGGGCGAACGCGGGCACGGCCTGTCCGCCGGGCAGCGCCAGCTCCTGGCGCTGGCCCGGGCCGAGATGGTCGACCCCGACATCCTGCTTCTCGACGAGGCCACCGCCGCGCTCGACCTCGCCACCGAGGCTGCCGTCACCCAGGCGACCGAACGCCTCGCGCAGCGGCGTACGACCCTCGTCATCGCACACCGGCTCACCACCGCGGCACGGGCCGACCGGATCCTCGTCGTCGACGCGGGCCGCATCGTCGAGACCGGTGCGCACGAGGACCTCGTGCGTGCGGGAGGCCGGTACGCACAGCTGTGGGAGACCTTCACCGGCGCGGGTGACGAGCCGCCTGAGTCACGGCCACGCGAACCAGCCGCGCTGGCGTAGTCCCTCGGCTATGGGCGACCCGTCGTTCACCGCCAGGCGCCGAGCACCCGAGCGACCACGTCGTTCACCAGGCTGGGCGGGATGGGCTGGTGGGCGATGAAGCGGCGGTAGAAGAGCGGGCTGGTGAGCAGGTCGGTGGCCAGCTCCGGATCGAGGTGACTGGGCAGTTGGCCGCCCTCGCGGGCGCGGGTCAGGGCGACGAGGATCGGTTCGCGGCGGCGGCGGGTCAGGTCGGCGTGCAGGGTCGCGAGCGTGGGGTCGCGTTCGGCGGCGTCGATGAAGGCCGCGAGCAGCCGCGGGAACGGAGTCTCTTCGAGCAGGGCCACGAAGGCGGTGAGGAGCTGGGCCACGTCGGTCTGGACGTGGCCAGTGTCCGGCACGGGAAAGGGCTCGAACGTGGCGTCCATGGCGTCGACCATGAGCGCGCCGGAGGTGGGCCAGTGTCGGTACAGGGTGGCCTTGCTCGCGCCGGCGCGCCGGGCCACCGCCTCCATCGTGAAGCCGGGCAGGCCGTGCTCGTCGAGCACCTCGAGAGCGGCCCGCAGTATCCGTCGACGCGCTCCCGCCCCCCGCGAGATCGGCTCGCGAGACTCGGATCGGTCCCCATCCTGTCCAGACTCGCCGGCCATTGCCCCACCTCCATCGAAACGCTAGCGTACAGATGCTAAGAGAACGCTCTCGTTTCGATAGGAGGGTTCGATGAGGCGAACCGCCGTGCGGGACCGCTACCGCGTCGGTGCCTACTGGGTCACCACCGCGGTCGCGGCCGGAGAGTGTGCGGTCGGCGGCGCGATGGACCTGCTCCGGATGGCGCCGTTCTACCCCTTGCTGATCGACCTGGGGTATCCCGGTTACCTGGCCACGATCATGGGAACCGCGAAGATCATCGCGGCCGTGGTGCTGCTCGTACCCTCGTTGCCGCGACTGAAGGAATGGGCCTACGCCGGTGTCATGATCAACATGATCGGTGCGGCGGCCTCACACCTCGCCGTACACCAAGCCCCGAGCAGCGTCATCGCACCGGCCATGTTCGCGGGGCTGGCGATGCTCTCCTGGGGCTGGCGCCCGCCCACGCGTCGGCTCTGAATCCCCGGCTCGGACGGACAGGTTGGCCGCTGCCACCGCTCGTCCGGGCGACTCAGGTACGGCGCTGCGCCTTCCGATGGTCGGCCACGACCCGCGTGGCGACGACGCCACAGACGGGAACGCTCATCGCCACGACCGCCCAGGGCAACATGAGCCCGGCCATGGTCGCGGCCGCGACACCGAGAAGGACGACACAGGCGACGAGGACGTAGCCGAGCCTCGGCGAAGGCCCGATCTCAAGCGGTGCGTGCAGCGCCCATTCGAGCAGCAGGAACACACAGACGGGTGTCGCGACCACGAACCCCACCAACCCGATGGGCGAGGCGATGTGATGGGTGAGCGTCTCGGCCACGACCTCCAGGGCGGCGCCGAGAGCCGCGAGACCGGCGAAGATTCCGTAGTGGGTGTAGCTCCACCAGTACGAACGCTCCCGATGGTGGACGAGCCCGTAGCCGGCGGGCGCCAGGAAGTACAGCCACCAGCAGCCGAAGAGCAGAACCAGACCACCGATCCCGACCAGCACGGTGTCGAGGTTGACGCCTGCCCGGACGGCGGGTGCGAGCGCGCGGGAGGTGGCGAGCACACTCTCACCGAGCACGATGAGTGTGAACAGTCCGTGCCGCTCGGCGATGTGGTGCGGATGCCAGGTGATGCTGGCGTGCCGTTCGGCCCAGACGGGCAGAGCCAACTCCGCGGCGACCAGGACGAAGTACCCGACGAAGCCGGCCGTCTCCGGTAGCGCCAGCCGGGCGATCCAGGCGGCCTGCACAAGGGCGATGCCCACCTCGTAGCGGCGCGACGTCACCGCCCGGCCCGGGTCGTCGTGCCCCGCGCGCATCCACTGCACCAGCATCGCTACGCGCATGATCACGTAGCCGATGGTCACGGCGGTCCAGTCCTGCTCGTTCAGCGCCGCGGGGACGCCCGCGGCGAGCACGAGCACTCCGCCCATCTGCAGCAGCGTCACCAGCCGGTAGGGGGCGTCGTCGGGGTCGTAGGCGGAGGCGAACCAGGTGAAGTTCATCCACGCCCACCAGATCGCGAAGAACACCATCAGGTAGCCGACCAGCCCCTGCGCCGTGTGGCCCTCCACGATCGCGTGCGCGAGTTGTGCCGCGGCCGCGGCGACCGCGACGACGAACGTGAGGTCGAACAACAGCTCCAGTGGCGTCGCGGTCCGGTGGGGCTCACCGGCGTCCCGCGCGACCATCGGCACCCGCCACCGACGACCACCACCACCTGGCGGCGCCGTGGCCGGACCGTCGGTCATCGTGCACACGTCCCTACCACCTGCGCGGGTACGCCCACCGTCAGGCTGCTCTGGCGAGTGACAGCACCCCGAAGACCGCCGAGTCGGCTTGTTCGCTCCGAAGGTGGAATCCCCCTCGATGCGAAGGGGTATACCTGGACGACGCCGGCCCCGCCCGACGTGCGGGCGGCCGGAGGTGTCCAGCTACGAAACCGCGAGGCCGGTGATGATCAGCGGTTTCCCGTGACGGCCCCCACGGGTGGTTCGCTGAGAACGCGGACGATGAACGTGTGGAAGTCGTTCATGAACCGCCGGAGGAACTCCTCGGTCCCCTCGTCGGTCACCTTTCCGGCTTCGGTGAACAGGCCCGGCGTGTAGTGGATGTAGCCCTCTGGACTGTTCATCTGAGGTGAACGGAGATATCCCAGCACGCTCCGCAGGTGCTGCTGCGCGATAGCGGTCCGCAGCGCCCCGGGAGAGGCGCCGATCACGGCTGAGGGCTTGCGCGCGAAGGCGTTGTCTCCGGCTGGGCGCGTCGCCCAGTCGATGGCGTTCTTCAGCGCACCCGGAATCGAGCGGTTGTATTCCGGGGTCACGAACATCACGGCGTCCATACCGGCGATGGAGTCCTTGAGTGCCGTACCAACCACCGGATAGTTGTCGTCGTAGTCGTAGCTGTACAGCGGCAGGTTCCTGATCGAGATCTCCGTGAACTCCAGGTCAGGTGGGGACAGGCGGATCAACGCCTTGGACAACAGGCGGTTGATCGACGCGGTCGCGAGACTGCCCACGAGATAGCCGACCCGGTACATGGTCATCGGGATCTCCCTCCCGCCCGAAGTGTGCGCGCCCGCTCAGGGCAGCGCCGTCGGTGGCGAAGACACGCTCGCCGTCCACGCAAGCAGGCCGCGCCGCAAGCCGCAAGGGTCTCTGAGGGGGTGCGCCGCCTGCCTTTCGGCCGCGGCAGAGGCTCAGGGCTGTTCCCTCGCCTCGAGATCAAGGTCGTGGGGGACGTGTTCGGGTGGGATGTCGCGGAGGCGGAGATAGCGGACGGCGTGGCGCCAGCGGCGGCCGCGGTCGGTGGCGATGTCGGCGCTGATCTCCACGACGACGGTCGGTTCGACCCGTACGTAGGGTGTGGTGCCGCTGCGCCAGGTGATCGCGAGCTCTGGTGGCCAGGGATGGTCGGCCGGCGCGGGGAGAAGGTGTGGGGCGATGTCGGCCGCGGCGCGGTCGGTGAGTCGCGTGGAGGTGCCGACGACGCGGAGTCTGCCGGTTTCGGAGTCGATGCGTCCCAGGATCAGGCTGTGTGGGCGGGTCAGTTCGCCGGTGACGCCCCCGATGATGGCTTCGGTGGTGGCGCGGGTCTTCAGCTTCAGCCAGAGGCGGCGGCCGGGTTCGTACCTGCTGGTCGAAGGTTTGATCACGACCCCTTCGACTCCTACGACGGACATCTCGTCGAACCAGCGGCGGGCGACGTCGAGGTCGTTGGTCTGCATGCTCAGGGCGAGGGGTGCGCCTGGTGGTGCTCGCAGGAAGAGGGCTTCCAGGGCGTGGCGACGTGTCGTCAGTGGCTGGCGGCGAAGGTCGCGGCCGGCGAGTTCGAGGATGTCGAAGACGATCAGGTGGGCTGGTTCGGAGCGGGCGAGGTCGTGGGCGCGGCGCCGGTGGGCGTAGCGGTGTTGGAGGGCGGAGAAGTCCAGCTTCCCGCCGGTCCAGCGGACGATCTCGCCGTCCACGACGGTGCCCGGAGGCAGGGTGGAGTACACCGCACCGCCGATCTCGGGGAAGGCGTCGGTGAGGTCGGTTCCGTGCCGGCTGACGAGTTGGACGCTCGCGTCCTCGTGGACCAGGGCGATTGCGCGGTATCCGTCCCATTTCGGTTCCATCAACCAGCGACCGGGCCGTGGTCCGGGCTCGGGAAGGTGGTCGGTGCTCCGCGCGAGCATCGGCTCCAGGGGCAGCCGCACATGCACACGTCCACACTCCGCCGCGAGCCGGACGGAGATGTCAGTGGGGGAGTGCGACACGCTGCGTAGGGGAGTGCGAGGCGGTGCGTGGTGGCTCGTGCGGAGCGTTCGCCATCGCTCGCATCGTCTTGCTCGTTGGTTCATCTTGCCGTCGATCAGGATCGGTAGCGTCCCAGGTCATGATCGAGCATGGCAACGGCTTCAACCGGGTCACCCGCCGTGGTGTCCTCCTCGGCGCGGTGGGCGCCGCCGCACTGGCCGCGACCGCTGGCAACGCCTCCGCGAGCCCTCTCCGCCCTTCCGCAGGTCGACCGCGGGTGCTGGTTGCCACGAACGAACCCTGGGGTACGTACCACGTCAGCCCGCTGCTGGCCGAGGCACAGCGCCGCGGCTACCAGCTGACCCAGCTGGTGCCCGACCGCTCGCAGATCAAGCCGGGCGACCCGGTACCCGTCGCCACGCCGGAGGAGGCACCTGCCGGCGACGTGCTCGTCGTCAACGGGGCCGACGACTGGCCCGCTGACTGCGCCAAGCGGTTCTCCCGGCTGCCGTTGGTGGCCAGCTCCCTGGCCTACCTGCAACCCGTCGAGGCACCCCGCGCCCGTGAGCTCCGCCCGCGGCTGCGCACGATCACGTCGTCCTCGCCCGCCGAGGGGCGGTCGTTCGCCAAGTACCTCGGTCAGCACCGTCGGATCCAGATCGTCGGCTCGCCCCAGACCGACGGCCTGCCCGAGCGCAGTCCGCAGCCCGACACCGTGCTCGTCCTGACCAGCGTCACCTACCCGGACGAGACCGGTGGAGCAGCGCCCGGCACCCAACTGCTGCTGGACGCGGCGGCCCGGCTGCAGGCGGCCGGCAAGCGGATCCTGGTCGGCCTGCACCCACGTGAGAATCCCGCGCTCTGGGACCAGTACGAAATCAGCCCCGTGCCGTCCGTTCAGGCATCGGCGACCGCTGAGGCGGCTGTTGGAATCCCCGGTACGGTGTTCCCGCTCGTCGTCGCCGTGGGCACACCGGTCGTCGGCTGCGTCGATCCGGCGCTGGAAGTACCCGACTACCTCCTGGACGTCTGCTCCTCGACCATCGACACCGCCGACGCGGCTGTCGCCGCCATCCAGGCAGCGCAACTGCCTGACGCGCACACCATCGCCGACGCTGTCGGTCCGGTCGGTGGGTCGGCGGCACGGCTGCTCGACGCGTGGGGCCAGGCGGCACGGCGCGGCAAGTAGGTTCGGCGACCCCCACAGGTCTCGTCCTGGGGTCCGGCCGCAGATCGGCCTCGAACGCATTCGTTCGGCGCGCGCTGAGCTAGCGTTCCACCCATGGATCTGGGCATCCCGGCGGCGCGAGAGCTGGGACGGTGCTTCTTGGCCGCCCAGCATCCCTTGACCCGACTGTGGGTGGACGATGCCGTACGGCTGAACATGCTCGCCGAGCAATGTGCCGACGACGTGCAGCTGGCAACCGACCTGGATGTCGCCGCGTCGCGAGCACAGAGGTTTGCGCCCGGCCTCCCCGCCGAAGCACTCCTCAACCGTTGGACGGCCGCGAACGATGACCTGAACGCAATGCTGAGCATGAGATGGGAGGGCGGAGATCCAAACAAGCCGTTCGTGGACGCAACGGTGACGAGTCGACCGCTCACGGGTGATGACCTGCCCGTGCTGGTGCGTGCCGGCGCCGAGGTCTTCGGAGCTCTTCGTCCTCGCTACCTGCGCCTGTGGAGTGCCGCGCCACCCGGCCGATTCGTCGGAACCAGACCCGACAGACGATTTCTCGCTGCGCCTGTGGGAGGGCTCCGTGCCGGCTTCGAACAGTCCGTGCCATCGGAGCTGATGCTGACGCCGACACGCGATCTGGACCATTACCAGGATGCCAGCGCGGCCTACGACGACATCGACCACGAGCACCGGGCGCACGCGGAGCAAGCCCAGATCGCGAGCCGCAGGGCCCTCGAACAGAGCCTGAGGGCAGGCACTCTGTTCGACATCGCCGTTGAGGGGCACTGGGCGGGGTATGTGTCCGTGAGGACCAAGGGCGAGTCGCTGGGCATGCCGGCCTACGTCGTCCAAGAACTCGTCCTGGCCACGAAGTTCCGCGGCCGCGGATACGGACCTCACCTGACGACGCTGCTCGCGAGAGCACTGCCGGACGAGACTCGCGTACTGGTCGGCGCCGTCCACGCTCGCAACAGAGGCGCCCGACAAGCCGCCGAACGCGGCGGACGAACAGACGTCGGCGGATGGATCCAGGTACCCCACAAGACAGGTTGAGTACCCCCTGCCCCTGCGCCCGTGGCAGGACGTTCCACCGACTTTGCGGTGCGAGCTAGTACAGCGACGCGGTCAGATCGCTCAGGATCGCCGCCACCGTTTCTTCCGGCGTTTGGGAGCTCGAATCGAGCCACAAGCCGCGGCGCGGAGTGTCTCGGAGTGCGAGTCGCATCGAGGCGACTGCCTCTGTGAGTGTCATGCCGGGCTTGTGCCAGTCGCGGTAAGAGGTCTTGCCCCTGCGAACCTCTCGCTCCACGATGGCCTCGACCGACGGATCGAGAACGACCAGGTGACGCTCGGCGTTCCTGATCCACGCCATCCACCTGGTGACATCTTCGCCCAGAACGATGTCGGTGTAGACGAAATCGAAGCCCGCCTCTGCGTAGTGCTGTGCGACGAGCGCTGCCGCGTCGTATCGCAGCCGCACCTGACGGACCGCCTCCGGGTCGGGGTCTGGAGTCATGTCGACGTTGCCGGCGGCGACCATCCGGTAGAAGACATCGCCATCGAAGGCAGCGGACAGTGGACCCAGGCGGGCCGCGAGCAGGGGCCCAATCGTCGACTTGCCAGCGGCCTGCATGCCCGTGACCATCACGACTCTTCGCATGGCGACCAACCCTGACCTCCGGAGCAGTACTCGATCACCGTCGCGCTGCGCGGCAGACAGTAGCGGCGCGGCACAAGAGGGCACCAACGAATTACCGCACGGACCGGGGACCGTCGGGTGAAACCGGTTGAGTCGACGCGCGACGTGACACTAGCTTCTACGGATGCGAGAAGCCCTGTCCTATGAAGACCTGGTGTCCGAGGCCCTCGCGGCACCGTTTCGTGGCTGGGACTTCAGCTACCTGAAGGACCGGGTGCGCGACTGTGAGATTCCTTGGTCCTACGAAGACCTGGCCAGTGCCGAGATCTCGGAATCGACCAGGCTCCTCGACGTGGACACCGGTGGTGGCGAGACGGTGGCCGGTGTGCTCGCGATGCTGCCGAAGCACGCGCGACGTCCGGCCCACATCGTCGCCACCGAGGCGTGGCAACCGAACGTCCCGATCGCTCGCGAACGCCTCGAACCGCTTGGGGTCGACGTACGGCAAAGCGCATCGGGGGAACCGCTGCCCGCCGACGACGCCGAGTTCACCCTCGTACTCAACCGGCACGGTGCCTGCGATCCGAACGAGCTACGCCGGGTCCTCCAGGCCGGTGGGGTCTACCTGAACCAGAGCGTGGGACGACGCAACGACATCGAACTCAACACCGCACTCGGCGGCCCCCCGCCCAGGTACCCCGAGTCCGCGACGCTCGACCATGCCGTCGCCGCGCTCGAGCAACACGGGTTCGAGATCGCCCAAGCCGAGGAAGCCTTCACCGAGTTCGCCTTCTGCGACATCGGAGCGGTCGTCTTCCATCTCAGCGCCGTGTCGTGGCAGGTACCCGGATTCGACGTCACGACCTACGGCCGTCCGCTGCGAGAGCTTGACGCGCGGATTCGCGAGGAGGGGCCGTTCGTCGTGCTCCATCACCGCTTCCTGGTGAAGGCGGTTCGCCGCTGACGTCACGCGAGCGAGGGGCGATCCCGGCTGTGGGAGGCGCCCCTCGGCTCTCGTCGCGCGGATGCCTCGGCGGGGCTCCTACCGCGATGTGTCGGCGACCTGCAGGTCGCCCGGCTGGAGAGCACCCTCGCCGAAGATCAGCGAGTAGTTCTCGCGGCCCTTCGTGTGCCGCGTCCGGCCGTCCATGTAGCACACGCTGAACGCGCGGCGGGAGATCTCGGTGTTGTTGATGTCGGAGGAGTGCACCAACCAGTTGTGCAACAGGACGGCCTGACCTGCCTCGAGTTCGAGATGGGTCACCTTCTCGGCGGGGCAGTACGTCGTGGCCTGGTCGCGGTCGAGGAAACCCGAACCGTGCTCGGGGTTGATCAGGCCGTACTTGTGGCTACCCGGGATCACCTGCACGCAGCCGTTGGCGACGGTGGCGGGGTCGAGCGCGGTCCAGACGGTGATGAGCGGATCGCGGTCGAGGAAGGCCCAGCGGTCCTGGTGCCACGGCAAGAACGTCCCGTGCCGGGCCGGCTTGTTCATGAACATCGCCCGGAACGCGGTGACCGGGATGTCGCCGTAGACCCGCTGGCAGATCTCGGCGAAGAGCGGACGCTGCATGTACGCGAGGAACAGCGGGTCGAACTCGAGGTCCTGGATCTTGCGGTAGTCGAGGGTCGCGCCCTTGAACCCCTTGGACTGCTTACCCGCGTCGGCGTACGCGCCGCTGCTGCTGTCGAGCTGCATCAGCATCCGGTCGTAGTCGAGGTCCGCACGGCCGAGCATGATGTCGTCGATGCGCTGCTGCAGCGCGCGCAGGTCGGCGTCGTCGAGCACCTTGTCGAGGACGACGTAGCCGTGCTCGTCGTAGGACTCCCACTGTTCCGTGGACAACTGGCCAGTCATGGGTCGGTTCCTCCGATGGGTGTGCGACGCCGCACGAACCGACAGCGCCAGGGACAGTGCCGCGTCCACGCTAGGCGGAGAAGCAGGCATCCGGAATGGAGCCCTTGAACGTCACGATGGAGAATCTGAACTTCGCGGCGTCACGGTGGGACGAGGATGTCCGTACCAGGCCGTCTTTTCCGGGACGTCAGGAGGGCTGGTTCCCCGGGTCGAGCTGATGTCGGTACTCACTCGGGCTCCGGCCGAAGTGGTGCTTGAACGCCCGACTGAAGTAGTACGGATCCTCGTAGCCCACCTCACGGGCGATCACCCGAATGGTCAGCTGGCGGTCGGTCAGCATGGCCGCCGCGCGTTCCATCCGGAGCCGGGTGAGGTACTGCAACGGGGTCAGGCCGAGCACCGTCCCGAACACCCGGTTGAGGTGCTGTCCACTGAAGCCGGACAGCTCCGCCAGTTCGGCGAGACTGGTGCGGCGCGCCAACCGCGTGTTCAGTTCGTCCAGCACGTCGGCCACCACGGGGTCGACGGGGCGTGGGCGTAGCAGGCCGAGGGCCGCATCGTGCAGGAGGAGTTCCAGGGTCACGAGACGGGCCCACGCCGGCAGAACGAGGCGCACCTCGTCGGCGGGGCGGTCCCACTCGGTGATCAGCGCGCGGAGGTAGCCGTCCAGTCGGGTGCCCGCCCGCACCGCGCGAAGTGTCGGTGGGCGCAGCAGGTCGAACACGTCCTGGCCACCGGTCAGGGTCGCCTCGACGTGGAGCGACCCGAGGACCACACGTCTCGTCGTGGACGTCGCCGAGTGGGGTACGCCCGGCGGCACGACCAGGAGATCCCCGACCCGCAGCGGCAGGGTGCGCTCGCCAAGAACCCAGGTCACCCGGCCGCGGCGGACGAAGATGAGGTTGTAGTCCGGCACGGTCCGCGGCACCAGCGTGTAGCCGGCGTCGCGGACCTGCCGTGACCCGCCGACCGCTCGCACCTGCGTGTTGGCGACCACGAAGTCGAGGAAGGGTGGGGACACCGGCATGGGCCCACCACCCGCGGCGCGGTCCGAGCCGTCGCCCGTTTCGCCCGCGTCAGCACCGACCATCGGCGACAGACCGCGAACGACAGGTCAGGAAACGACCGGTCAGGACTCTTGGGCTCCCTGGCCACCGGGCCTGCCCGGGACCACGGCCTGGACGTCGTCGTACTTGCCCTCGAGGATGTCCTCGAAGATCACGGGCTGGCCCAGCGTCGCCGACACGTAGAGCGCCCGGACCAGCGCGAGCGACAGCAGTGCTTCCCGCACGTCGACCAGCGGCCGGGTGCCGTTCTTGATCGCCGTGGCGATGTCGTCGTACTGGCGCAGGTGGCCCTTGACGAAGGTGTCCGGGTCGTTGCGGCTGCCGGAGAACTCGTCGTCGAGTTCCTTGACCGCCGCCTCGGCCTGGTTGCCGCGGACAGCAGCGCTGCGGAGGTTGTCGGCGACGACGCCGTCACCCGCGTGCAGGTAGCGGAGTTCGTCGTTGTCGATGATCGCCGAGCCGAGCGAGCCGTGCACCTGGAGCCGGGCCGTGAGGCCGGGGTAGGCGCCGGTGGTGCAGTGGAGTACGGCGAGCGCGCCGGACTCGAACCTGATCGTCGCGGTCGCGGTGTCCTCGATCTCGATCCGCTCGTGGCTGAGCTGGGCGGTGTGGGCGAAGATCTCGGCGGGACGGCCGAGGAACCAGCGCAGCAGGTCGACGGTGTGCACACCCTGGTTCATCACCGCGCCGCCGCCGTCGAGCGCCCACGTGCCGCGCCAGTCACCCGAGTCGTAGTACTGCTGACTGCGATACCACGCCATGGTGGCCACGGCCGAGGTGATGGTGCCCAGTTGCTGCTCGTCGAGCGCCTTTCGGACGGCCTGGCTGGCGGGGTCGAGCCGGTGCTGGCTGATCACGCTGACCACCTGGCCGCGTTCCTCGGCCGCTGCGACCTTGCGAGCGAACTCGACTCCACGCTGAACGCTCACGTCGAGCGGCTTCTCGACCACGACGTGCACGCCCGCCGCGAGGCATTCCTCGGCCTGGTCGATGTGCATCCCGCTCGGGGTGCAGACCGCCGCCAGGTCGAACTCGCCGTCGCGCAGCGCCTCGGCGAGCGAGCCGTAGACGACGGGTCGCGAGCCGCCCTCGGCCACCACGGCGTCGGCTACCTGGCTGGTCGCTTCCGGCTTGGGGTCGAGCAGGCCGGTGACCGCGAAGTCGGGATGCCGGGTGGTGACGATGGCGTGGTGCTTTCCGATGATGCCGCAGCCGACGATCAGGATCCGGATCGGACTCTCGGAACGGACGGCATTGGCGCTGGTCGGCGCGGTCATCGGATCTCCTTCGAACTAACGCTGTCAGGGTGCCAGCTCTGGTGCGCCGCCATTATGGCTGACTGAAATAGGCAAGATGTCCCTTGCAGTTTCCGGTAGGAACGCCCTCGCACGGGGGGGTTCGGCCTCGTCGGCTGGGTTCTGACGGCGTGCCGGCGGCGATGAAACCGCAGGTCAGCAAGGGGCGCCCGAGGGTTTGTGGGGATCGCCCGAGACGTGACCAGAAACGGCCGCGGCCATGGCGCCGGCTCCGCTCGGGGCGGGTCCTCCGGGCCAGGTCGGCCGGATCCGGCAGCGGCGGAGGCGCACCGGCAGAGCGGGAGCGACTTCGCAACCCCTGACCGCACTCGTGTTTGGTCACGAGTTTGTCACGAGGCCGGTACGGCGTGCACCTGCTACGACGCGGACCGTTGCCCTCGCGTGTCGAGGACGCGCGTGTCCCTACCCCTGGCGTGGCCGGGCGCTCTCGTCCAACTTGTTCAACGCGTGGACGAGTTCGATGGAAGCGTTCGCGATCCGGTCCTGCGCGCGGTTGCGTTCCGACACGGCAACGGCGAGGGCGAGGGTGGCAAGCGACGCCGTCGCGACGAAGGCCTCCAGGGTGATCAGGTCGTTGTCTGTCGCCAACCGCGCCGGGAGATGGAACATCGAATAGACCGCGATGGCGGAGACGATCAGGATGCTGGGCGTGGAACCAGCTAGTTGGAAACGCCAGGCTGCCCAGATGAGGGGAGGGAAGACGAGGAAGAGCATCTGCCGGTTCGGGCTGACCATCGTGACCGCGAGCGTGAGCGCGGCCGTGCCCGCCAGGAGTGCGACCGCCTCCAGGGCGCGGAGCGGACGTACGTGACGGGGCCATCGCATTCTCCGTATCGCCAGGAGGAACGGAGTGACGACGAGAACGCCCATTGCCAGGCTCACCCACGTCACCAGTGTCAGGTCCCAGAAATCGGCCGGCGGTGAGGTTCCCAGCAGAACAACCACGCTGGTACGAATGACCGCGGCGGGGATCATCCCGACACCGGCTGCCAAGGCCACCAAAGCCAGCAGGTCCCTTATTCGGTCGAGTTGGGTATGGAAGTCGACTCTTCGGAGAAGGGCGCAGACGACAGGATACGTGGCGGTCGTCGCCAGCGAGAGGGCCACTCCGTCCAGCAAGGGTCGGCCGAGCGTCTCGGAGGTGAGGAGAGCGCCGAGAAAGGTCCCCGGCCAGACCCGCAAGCCAAAGATCATCAGCCCGGCAACGGCGATACCGGCAGCCGGAAAGAGGACGCGCGTGAATTCGCCCTCGGCGAAGAGTTGGAGTCCCCAGAAGCGTCCGACCAGGTAGGCGGCCGTGACGGCGATGTTCTGCAAGCCGACGATCGCGACCTGACGAATATGTCGATTATGCACGCAAGGCACCTGCTGGCGTTATGACCCTGATTGCTGCTTTGAGTCGGAAAACCCCTTAACGAATTGTCCGAGCGTACCTGGAAACCCGGCTCCTGGCCAAGGTGAACGTGATCGCAGCGGCCATCGCCATTCCTGCTTCATTGCCTTTCCTTTGCCTTTTCTTGGTGATACGGTGCATTTGCTGCCTTGGGGAGGATCTATGACTGTCGTCCAAACGTCGAAGGTGTTTCTGGGGCGTCAGCCGGCGGCCGTCGACAGCGCCTTCGCCATTCTCGAGACGGTCGCTCGACTCGGTCCGGGTGTCACCACACGGACCCTGATCGAGACCCTCCAGATGCCGCGGGCGACGACGTACCGCCTGGTGCGGCATCTGGTCGAGCAGGGCTACCTCGTCCGCGGCCCCGGGCTCATGCTGGGGCCTCGGGTACACGCGCTCCTGCAGGCGGCCCACGGCGAGGACGAGCCGGCGGCGCCGGACGTGCACCTCACCAGGTGAGGAGTATCCGCGCACGGACCTGTGCCGCCGGCACCGTGCCCGCACCCTGGACCCGCATCGCTCGGGAGTCGAGGGATTCGGGTCGGTTGTCGCCCATGAGCCACAGGTGGCCCGCCGGTACTGTCACCTCGAACGTCGCGGAGCCAGCGGAGCCGGCCGCCCGGGGAAGGTACGGCTCGTCCAGCGGGACTCCGTTCACGGTCAGCTGACCGTCGGCCCGGCAGCAGGCGACGACGTCGCCCCCGACGCCGATGACCCGCTTGACGAGATGGTCCGGCACCGCTCCCACGGCCGTACGCTGCAGCCGGGCGAGCGGCTCCCGCCAGGAAGTGGGTGTGCGGACCACGACGATCGCGCCTCGCCGTGCGGTCCGGGATCCGGCACGCGCCACGAGGAGATGGTCTCCCTGCAGCAACGTCGGCGCCATCGAGTTCGACGTGACCCCCATCAGCCGGATCCCCGTGATCCCTGTCGTGGCGGTCACCACGCACCATGCGACCGCGATCCAGATGGCCGCCACGACCACGGACCGACGCCTGGGTGTCATCGTGACCCAGGCACTGGCGACGGCCCGGGCGGTCACGGTGCCCCGGCCCCGGGCGTTGGGGTGGCCCCGGATGCCGGGGTGGCCCCGGACAACGAGTCCGCGAGGCGACGCATGTAGGTGATCTCGGTCGTCTGCTCGCGGATGATGTGCTGGGCGATGGTGCGCGTGAAGCTGTTGTGGTCGGTCCCGAGGTAGTCCTGCGACATGGTGACCGCGCCCTCGTGGTGTTCGACCATGAGTCGCAGGAACTCGACCTGGGCCTCCTCCCGTGGGAGCGTCCGCACCCGTGCGACCGTCTCGGGCGCGACCATGCCCGGCATCGAACTGCTGTCGTGGGCGGCGTGCATGGCGGGGGCGTGCGCGCCGTGGCCGTACTTCCGGAACGACTCCTCCCACGCCCGTGACCACGTGGTCATGACCTCGATCTCGTTCTTCTGGTCCGCCGCGATGTAGCGCGCCGTCGCCGCGACGCGTTCGTCGAGCCCCTCGTGGCGGAGGACGTTCTCGCTCAACTCGATCGCCTGGCGGTGGTGGGTGAGCATGTCGGCGACGAATCCGCGGTCGGCGGCCACGGGGATCTCGGCCTGCCGTAGTTCCGGAAAGGCGGCGACCGTGCCCCAGGGACGTTCGACGGTCCTGGCGGCGGGCGCGGTGGCGGTGGTTCCGCCAAGCTGGACGGTCGTGTCAGCCCCGGCCGCCCCACAACCCGCGGTCAGCAGGGCGATGACGAGCGCACCGAGCCAGGCTGTTCGGGACACGTGCTGCTCCTTCGTTCGACGAGTGGGCGCCAGACGTGGGGGAGAGGTCGGGACGTCGTCGCGGGTACGAGCGAGCGGACAGGCGGTGGAGACGACGCGCGTCCCCACCGCCATGCCGCCGCTCCTCAGGGCGTTGGCCTACCGCGTTGGCTTACCGGGCCGGCTGGCCGGCCTTGACCGCGATCGGCGCGGACTCCGCCGTGCCGGAGGGATAGCCGGTCTGCGAGGCCGTCACCTTGACGGTGATCTGCTTCCTCGCGTCGGCCTTGACCGGTGTGTACGTCTCACCGACCGCCGGCGCCGGCGTACCGTCCGCGGCGGTGTTGACGATCGGCTCACCGTTGCGGAACCACACGTAGGAGTAGTTCCACGTGGTGCGGGCGGTGTTCCACGTGCCCGGGCTCGCCGTGAGCCGCGTGCCCACCCGGACCGGCGTGGAGGCCGGGGTGATGGTCGGCAGCGCGGTGTTGGTGGCGATGCAGGGGCGGGTCGTGGTGTTCACCGCGCCGCCGGTCGGACCGTTGACGCAGGACCGCGCCTCGGTGATGAACGGCGACTGGGCGAAGAAGTCCCGCGGCACCAGCTGGAACTTCTGCCAGTGGATCGGCATCGGGCTCTGGTCCTCGTCCTTGTCGGTGTGGTGGAACCCGACGTTGACCCACGCCACCGGGTCGGTGAGCTCGTGCGTGTCCTCGGCCACGTAGTCGAGGATGTTCCTGCCCGGGCAGCCGGCGTTGAGGTTGGCCGAGGCGTACTCCTCACACGCCCGGCTGTTGGTGAACGTCACGGTCGGCTGGGTCACCGGGATCAGCTGGTTCGTGGCGTTGCGGTTCACGATCTCGTACGAGCGGGGGTGCCCGTCCTTGTTCTTCGAGTTCGGGTTCAGCACCCGCCACCAGGTGAGCTGGTCGTTGCCGTCACCAGGGACGGCGTTGAACGCCCGGCTCTTCGTGGTGCCTGTCCCCTCGACGATCGGGGCACCCGCCCCGACGCCAGGGCTGGTGAAGTCCCACTGCTCGACCTGCTGGAGTTCGCCCTTGTCGATGCCGAAGTCGACCCGCCAGATGGCGTTGTGCCAGTGGGAGGCGGCGTAGTGCTGGATCTGCGAGGTCGAACCGTCCGGGTTCGTGACCGTGGTGGGCCCGGACAGCGGCCAGCCCACCTTCGGGTCCACCCCGAAGAAGTTCGATCCGGGGGTTCCCGGCGCGATGTCACCGGTGGCGCCGAGCCCGACCTCGATCTGGCCGTGGTCGTCGAAGACGAGCCGCTCCTGGTACTCGTACCACGAGATCTTCGAGATCGAGGAGACCGTCAACGCGGTGCCCTGCTCGGCGTACAGAACGCCGCCGCCGATCTGCGTCTCCTGGGCGTGGGTGGTGAGGCCGACCGGCTCCTCGTCGACGCAGATGCCGGGGATCGTCCGCTCGATGAGGTTGTTCTGGTAGGTGAAGGACTGGCTCACCGGGAGCGCCTCGCCCTTGCAGACCTCGGGCACCTGCGCCATGAGGTACTGCTTGCCGAAGCCGTACGACGTGATGTCGTTGTACTGCACGTGCCCGGTGTCGTACGGCACGTTGAGCTGGGCCATGTTGAGCTGGTCGAGGACCCGCTTGTAGCCGGCGTACTCGTAGTCACCGGTCTTCGGTTTGAACTCGATGCGCTCCAGGACCAGGCCCTTGATCGGGTGGACGCGGGCGCACATCCGCCAGGCGGCGCCGTTCTCCAGGACCTTCTCGATCTGGCTCTCCTCGCAACCCAGGTTGGGCTGGTCGGCGACAGCCACCGGCGATGCGGCGGCGAGTCCGGCGCCGGAGACGAGCAGCGCCGCGGCCGTGGCGACAAGACGCGTCATTCGGGTACTACGCATGGATGGTCGCCCTCCTTACTTGGTCGCCACGACGGACTTGGTGGACAGGTTGACGACGAAGTCGAACGTGCTGAGGTACGTGCCGCTCGCCGTGGAGACCATCAGTTGGGCGCAGCGCTGCTTGCCGCACTCCTGACCGGACTTCGTCGTCCCGTCGTAGACCCAGGACCCGGCGACGTACTCGACCTGGTCCGCGGAGATCACCGGCACACCCTCAGACGCCTCGAACTCCTTCTTGAACGACAGCGCCTCCTCCGAACGGATCGCGATCTCGATGGCGGTGTCCGCCTCGGTGCTCGTGGTGGGCGGCTGCAGGTTGGTGCCCTTCGTCGATGTCGCGACCTTGCCCGCCGCGAGGTCGACGACCTGGTTGAGGACGGAGTTGGTCGCGTAGTCGTACAGAACGACGAGGGCGCTCCGGGCCTTGGTCTTGACGGCCTGCTCCGGGAGGTCGACGTAGAGCACCTCCGGCGCGGAGGTGCCGTTCACGTCGGTGGCGCCGGCCGCGGACGCGTCCGAGGTGGCGACGTGGATGGCGTAGCCGACCTCGTCGGTGCTGAGGGGGTCGCGCCCAGAGCCGAGTTCGGGCCTGGTGGTGGGGAGAGTTCCGTCTCCGACTTTCGTGAAGGCCCCGCTTCCGTTGCCGTCGTCGGCGCCGCTGACACCTTGCTGGTTGAGCAGCAGGGCAGCGGTCACGGTGACGCAGGCGAGGAGGACGGCGACCGCGAAGGCGAGCGGTCTTCTCCGCCACGCTCCGCTGAACGACGCACTCACATGCTCTCCTTGGGATCCGGTGGTTCCCGTGGCCCAGCGGCCACGGAAGGTGACGCATCCATCGCAGGCCAGAGGCTAGGAACGCCGCGCGTCAGCTGATCACCTCCCAGGTTTCCCGCAGATCTCACTCCGGTGGCGGAGGTAAACAGTGGGACGGCGTCAAATGAGACTCCGCTGGCGGCGTGGATGCGTCGTGGAGTGCGTCGCTGGGTGCGTCGCTGGGTGCGTCGCAGGGTGCGTCGCAGGTGGAGGTGAGCCGGTGCGGCCTGGGTCGGGGTGGCCAGGTAAACGGGATTGACCTCGCCGCTCGACGCGCCCTAATGTGCAGGTGGCAGCCGCACCACGGAAGTGCCTCAGGGTATGACACCGCCCGGCGAGATTTGGTGGATCAGCTCTGCGCCCCCCGCGCATTGACGCTGCCCGGTCCGAACCACCATCACACCTCGGAAGCGGTGCTCACACGTGACGTCCGTTCACGCTCCCCTGGATCAGCCTGCCGTCATCGCGGTCGCTGGCCTCACCAAGACCTACACGTTCCACCAACAAGGTGCCGGCCTGGCCGGCGCCCTGCGAAGTCTCGTCCGCAGAACCTACGAGACGCGCCTCGCGGTCGAGCGCATCGACTTCACGATCGGGCGTGGCGAGGTCGTCGGCCTGCTCGGTCCGAACGGCGCCGGCAAGACCACCACGCTGAAGATGCTCTCCGGCCTGCTCTACCCGACCTCCGGTGAAGTGGAGGTCCTCGGCCACACGCCGTCGAAGCGCAAGCCCGACTACCTGCGCCGCATCGCCCTCGTCATGGGCCAGAAGACCATGCTCTGGTGGGATGTGCCGGCGATGGAGAGTCTGCTCCTGCACAAGGACATGTACGACCTGACGACCGCGGAGTTCGACCGTAACGTCGCCGAGTTGGCCGACCTGCTCGAGGTACGGGACCTGCTGAACGTGCAGGTGCGCAAGGTCTCCCTCGGCGAGCGGATGAAGCTCGAGTTGATGGCGGCCCTCGTCCACCGCCCGGAGGTTCTCTTCCTGGACGAGCCGACGATCGGCCTCGACGTCGTGGCGAAGGCCCGTGTGCGCGCGTTCCTCGCCGAGGTCACCCGACGCCACGACACCACGATCCTCGTCACCAGCCACGACATGGACGACATCGAGGCGCTCTGCTCGCGGGTGATGGTCATCGACCACGGACGACTGCAGTACGACGGCAGCCTGAGTGGGCTCGTCCGGTCCGCGCGGCCGCGCAAGCTCGTCCAGGCGACCTACGCGCGAACCGTCGACGGCAGCCGACTGGCCGGCGTCGAGGGAGTCGTCGTCTCGAACCACAGCTCGGACCAGATCATCAGGCTGGAGGTCGAACGGGAACGCACCGGCGACGTGCTCGAGCAGTTGGCTCGGCTCGGCCCGCTGGTCGACCTCGACGTCGCGGACGCCGACATCGAGGACATCATGCGTGACCTGTTCCTGCGGCGTGACGCCCTGGGCACGGGTGAGGCGCGATGACGACCTTCCGGCGTCACGCACGCGTCCTTCGCCGGATGACCGCGGCCCACATCGCCATGTCCCTGACGTACCGCGGCGAGTGGCTCGTCTACATGGCGGCCAACATCAGTGTGCCGATCATCTCGCTCCTCATCTGGCGAACGGCGCTCGCGAACGGCGCGCAACTCCCGATTGACGAGGAGTTCGTCACGACCTACTTCGTTCTGCTGAGCGTCGTCACGATGGCCACCTCGTCGTGGCTGACGACCTTCCTGGCGCGCGACATCAGGCTCGGCAAGCTGTCCAGCTGGATGGTACGGCCGGCCTCGCTGCTGCTGACCTTCGTCGCCAACAACCTCTCGGAGAAGGTCATGAAGACCTTCGCCCTGCTGCCGATGATCGGTGTGCTCTGGTGGGTCTTCCACGACTCGATGCACTTCCCGGCCGGCGGCGGTCACCTGGCGCTGTTCGCGACAAGCATCGTTCTCGCCGCCGTGCTGGTGTTCACGATCGACATTCTGGTCGCCTCGCTCGCCTTCTGGATGGACGACGTGGCCGCCCTGCATCAGGCGCGTCAGCTCATCGCGAACGTGCTGTCCGGCTCGATCGTTCCGCTCGCGCTGATGCCGGACTGGTCGCGGGGCTTCGTCGACATCCAGCCGTTCCGCTACACGGTGTCGTTTCCGGTCGAGATCCTCGCCGGTGACCTGTCGGGCGCCGAACTCCTCACCGGCATGGGTGTTCAGCTCGGTTATGTTCTCGTGTTCGGTGTCCTCGCCCGCCTCGTGTGGACGGCCGGGCTCCGGGGCTACTCGGCGGTGGGCGCATGACGACGCGGACCCGTACGTACGCGGAAGCGCGACGACCTCTCGACCGCACCTGGTGGAACCGGCAGGAGCGGCATGTCCGGCTGTGGCGACGATTCGTGTCGCAGGCGATCGTGCGCGAGACGCACTACCGTGCGCACTTTCTGACGACGTTGGTCGTCGGGCTGGTGCAACTCGGGCTTGCGCTCGTGCCGATCCTGTTGCTGTACGGCTACACCGACGACGTGCGGGGCTGGACCCAGCCGGACGTGATCACGCTCGTCGGCCTGTACCAGGTCGTCACCGGGGTCCTCGCCACGTTCGTCGCGCCCAACCTGACGCGGATGACGACCTACATCACCGAGGGCGAGCTCGACGCGGTCCTCGTTCGGCCGGTGTCGAGCCAGTTCTACCTGACGCTGCGGTGGGTCAACGTCGCCGAACTCGGCAACGTCGCGAGCGGGGTGCTCCTGCTCGTGTTCGGGCTCATCCGGTCGGGTGCGAACCCGAACCCGCTCGAGATCCTCCAGGCGGTGGTGCTCGCCACCTGTGGGACGGTGTTGCTCGCCACCGTGTGGTGCGCGATGTCGTTCACCGCGTTCTGGCTCCAGTCGGTGAACCCCGTCGCCTTCCTCTACACCAATCTGCTGGAGTCGGGGCGGTACCCGCTGGTGTTCTTCCCGACCGCCGTTCGCGCCTTCCTCACGTTCGCGTTCCCGGTCGCGTTCGCATCGACGTTCCCCGCGCGGGCCCTACGCGGCGACCTTGGATGGCTGCCGGTCGTGGGAGGTCTCGGCCTCGCCGTGGTGGCGGTGCTGCTCGTGCGTGCGCAGTGGCGCCGCGGCCTTCGGTCCTACGCCAGCGCCAGCAGCTAGCGACCCTGCGGGACGAAGACCGCGAATTCCGCTGCCGTGACCGGACGGTGAGGTTCCGGTGACGGCCAGACGATGGTCGAATCGGAAGCCACGGGTGACGATCATGGTCGAACGAACAGCGTCCCTCTCAGGCAGGTGTTCCTTCCTCGAGCGATGGGAGTCGAGTGATGGCTGACCGGTTGCCCCTTCTGACCTCGAAACAGATGGCGCAGTTCGTCGCGGCGGGGTTCGTGCGGTTCGACGCGGTCGTCGATCCGGCGATCGGCGACGCCATGGCGGCAGAGCTCGACAGTGGTCGCGCACTGCCCCGGGCGGGCCGCCCGCTCGAGTCGGTGTACCCGGACGGGTCGCCGTTCCAGCGGATGCTCCAGACCCCGGTCGTGGCGGGGGCGATCCGCAGCCTGGTCGGACCGGACGCCTTCGCCCACAACCACGACACCCACGTACGTCCCGCCGACCACGGCAGCGCCCAGCCCCTGCACGCCGACCAGATCGCCGAGCTCCGCGTGTCCCGGGACGTCTCGAGCGGCTTCGACCTCACCGTCATGTACTACCCGAGGGAGGTGACGCTGGAGATGGGCGGCACGCTGGTGGTCCCCGGCAGTCACCTCCGTCAGATCCAGGGCGCCGACATCGGCCGCTACCAGAACCTCCGGGGGCAGGTTCCGATGGTGTGCCCGGCAGGCACGGTGACGCTGCTGCACCACGGCATCTGGCACTGCGGGCGCCGCAACGACGGTGACCGACCGCGTTACATGTTCCGGGTGCGGATCCATCCGACCGTCCCGCAGGTGCGGCTGTGGGACACCAGCGACCTCGACGAGCCCGAGGTGGCGAGGATCCTTCGCCAACGCTTCGACTGGTACGAGCTCGCCTCCGCGCGGCACGAGCTGATCAACCGGACGCGGATGTGGCTCGGCCTGACCGGCGAACCGGCGTAGCGAGAGGGGAGCGCGCGCCCAGCGGTGAAGGCGTTCGGGCCCGAAGGTACGGCACTCGACCTTGACCGGCGGGGACGACCGCAGCACACTCGTGTTCGTTCGAACATCAGTGGTCGCGGCGACACGTACGAGACAGGCCCACCTGCCGCAGGGTAGGTCGGAGCCGGGTCACGGAGGGCAGCGACGTGCGAGCGGCAGTCCTGGACAGCGTCGGACGGATACGGATCGTCGAGACCGAGGAACCTTGTCCGGCATCGGACGAGGTGCTCGTGCGAATGCGGGCGGTCGGCATCTGCGGCTCTGACCGGCACGCCTTTCAGGGTCACCATCCCTTCCGGCGTCCACCGGTCGTCCTGGGGCACGAGGGAGCCGGACTTGTCGCCCAGGTAGCTCCCGGAGGGCGGTTGCGCGTCGGTGATCGGGTCGCGATCATGCCGGTGCTGTCGTGCTGGGACTGCCGGCTCTGTGAGGTCGGCCTGTCCCACCTGTGTCCGCACAAACGCGTTCCCGGCGTGGGCTGGCAGGGGCTGCTCACGGAGTACGTCGTAGCACCGGAACGCGTGCTGTTTCCGCTCGCCGACGACATCAGCTACGGCGAGGGAGCGATGGTGGAGCCCGTGGCAGTCGCGTGGCACACCAACCAGGTCGGCGGGGTCGTGTTCGGTGACTCGCTCGCGGTACTCGGAGCGGGGGCGATCGGGACCCTCGTGGCCTGCGTCGCGAGGCTGCGCGGGGTCGGGACCCTGGTGGTGAGCGACCTCGTGGACGCCAGGCTGCGGCGGGTCCAGGAGTTGACCGGTGCGTCCGTGGTGAATCCCTCCCGAGCCGACGTGGTCCGGGAGGCACGGGGCCTGGCCGGGGGAGAGGGCTTCGACGTCGTGGTGCTCGCCTCGGGGCATCCCTCCTGCATGGACGAGGCACTCGCCCTGTGCCGTCCACGGGGAACGATCGTGGTGCTGCCGATGTTCGAAGGCCCGGTCATGGTGAACCTCAACCCCGCCGTCCTCGGTGAGGCGGTGATCCGCGGTTCGACGATCTACACGCCCGCCGACTTTCGGGCCGCGGTGGACGTCGTGAACCGCCGGGTGCTCGACGTCCGTCCGCTCCTGGCCGAGCCGCTGCCACTGGAGCGGACGCAGCGCGCCTTCGAGATGTGGGAGGCGAACACCGATGCCGGCAAGGTCCAGATCGACCCTGCCCGGTAGCTCGGCATCGCGGTCGCACGCCGGATGAGGAGGCGGGTCAGGATCTACACTCGTGACCCACAACTGGGCATCGACTTCGTTGCGTCGCAGAAGCTGGCCCGGCTCGCTGGGGATCGACCATCCAACGGCATCGGGACAGCTGCGAGGAGACGTGACGGGACAGTGAGCGGGCGATGACCGCGGGAGGCGAGCCGGGTGGGAGACAACGCCGAGACGCGATCCTGAAGCTGCTCACGGAGTCCGAGCGGCTCGACGTCGCGGAGCTCAAGGACCAGTTCGGTGTCTCGGAGATGACGATCCGCCGCGACCTGGCCAAGTTGGCCGACGACGGGGTCATCCGCCGCGTCCACGGCGGCGCGGTCCGCTCCGAGCGGTCGCCGTTCGAGACCCGCACCGTGCAGCACGCCGCCGAGAAGCGGCGCATCGCGCAGCGGGCGGCGGCGCTCATCACCAGCGGCGAGACCGTCGGCATCGACATCGGGACCACGGCCCACGCGGTGGCACGCGCCCTACGGGACCACTCGCTGGTCGTGGTGACGAACTCGGTCAACGTGGCGGTCGAGTTCCGCGACACACCGAGCAGGGTGATGCTCCTGGGCGGCTTCCTCGGCTCGGAGCTTTCCACCGTCGGGTCCTTCGCCACCGCGGCGCTGCAGCGCCTGCACCTGAGCACCCTGATCCTTGGCTGCGGCGGACTCGTCTCCGACCGCGGGCTCACGTACTTCGACATCGAGGAGACCGAGGTACGCCGCGCGATGATGAACATCGCCGACCGGGTCGTCGTCGTCATGGACCGCTCGAAGTGCGACCACACCGAGACAGTCGTCCTGGCGTCGCTGGCCGAAGTCGACGTTCTCGTCACCGACGCCGAGCCGCCGGCGCAGATCCGCAAGGCTTGTCGACATCACGGCGTACAGATCATTCTCGCGTGACCCCATGGAGGCAGTCGATGGCTGAGACATTCCGCGTCGGGTTGACCCGTGACTTCCTCACCGCTGAGGGACGGATCGGTTGGGGAGAGATCGGACTGGAGGCGCTGACCTCGGCTCGGGGACTGAGCTGGGACTTCATCGACGCGGACGAGCCGGAAGTACCGGCGCGCGTCGCGGCCGCGTACGACGCCCTCATCGTCCTGGCGCCCACGGTCAGCGCGGCGACCCTGCAAGAGGCCGACCGACTCCGGCTCGTCGCACGCTTCGGCGTCGGCTACGACAACGTCGACGTCCCGTCGTGCACGGACGCCGGCGTGCTGCTCACCATCACCCCGGACGGCGTACGTCGCCCGGTCGCCGTCGCCGCGCTGACCATGATGCTCGCCCTGATGCACCGGGTTCGCGACAAGGACCTCCTGGTGCGCACCGGACGCTGGCACGACAAGCTCGACTATCAGGGGACAAGTCCACGGGGGCGGGTGCTCGGACTGCTCGGCTGGGGCAACATCGGCCGGGAGATCTCCTCGATCAGCGCGCCGCTCGGCATGCGCCAGCTCGCCGCGGACCCCTACGCCGATCCCGCCGCCGCGGCAGCCGCGGGGGTCGGCCTGTGTGACGTGGACCGGCTGTTCTCAGAGGCGGACGTCATCGTGGTCACCTGCGCGTTGACGGCGGAGACCCACCATCTCGTCGACGCCGAGCGGCTGGCGAGGATGAAGCCCACCGCTTACCTCGTCAACATCGCGCGAGGTCCGATCGTCGACCAGAAGGCGCTCACCGCCGCGCTCGCCGAGCGGCGGATCGCCGGAGCGGCACTCGACGTGTTCGAGTCCGAGCCGCCGGCCGAGGACGATGGGTTGCTCGGCCTGGACAACGTTCTGCTCGCTCCCCATGCCGCTGCCTGGACCGACGAGCTCGCGCTCGGCAACGGCACCAGCGCGATCCGGGCAGTGCTCGACGTGGCCGCCGGCCGAGTTCCGGCCCACGTGGTCAACCCGGAAGCCCTGAACCATCCGAAGCTGTCCCCGTTGAAGTCGAGGTCGATCGATGAGTGAGAACAACGAACGACGTTTCGCACCGAGTCCGGTCAAGCAGGCCCTGCGCGAGGGGAACCTCGTCGTAGGGACCTTCGTGTTCGAGTTCGCCACGAACGGCATCGGCCGCCTTGCCGCGGGAGCCGGGGCCGAGTTCGTCATCTACGACGCCGAGCACACCGGCTGGGGATGGGAAACCCTCGGCCGGCTGGTCGCCACGACGAGGGGTGCCGAGCCCTACGTCAGGATTCCCGGGACGGAGCGGTCGGCGATCTCTCGCGCCCTCGACGTCGGTGCGCGAGGGATCATGGTGCCCATGGTGGAGTCGGCGGAGCAGGCCGCGACCATCGTGTCCTGGGCGACCTACCCGCCACACGGTGTGCGCGGCGCCGCCTTCGGGCTCGCACACGACGACTACGCGCGGGAGGACAACGACACCTTCATGCGCTGGGCGAACGAGGAGAAGGCGATCCTGGCCCAGATCGAGACGGTCCGCGGGCTCGCCGCCGTCGAGGAGATCGCCGCCGTCGACGGCGTGGACGTCTTGTGGGTGGGCCACTACGACCTGACCAACAGCATGGGCATTCCGGGGAAGTTCGACCACCCGGACTACCTCGCCGCCCTTGACCGGGTGGTGGCGGCGGCGCGGAGCCACGGCAAGTACGCCGGATTCATGGCCGGCAGCCCCGCGGAGGCGGCCATGCTGGTCGAGCGCGGTTTCTCGATCCTCGCCTACGGCGGCGACCTGTGGGTCTACCAGGACGCGCTACGCGAGGGCATCACGAAGGTCCAGGGACTTCGGTAACCCTCCGTCCGCCAAGCCTCGACCACCCGAGCCTCTCCAACCCTGGTTGGAGAGGCTCGGGTGGTCGAGGCTGTGTGCGCTCGAACATCGCCGTACGTCGACATCTTCGACTCGCCAGCCACGGCCCGATGGATGCGCCAACAAGTGAACGGTGACCGAATGGTGTGAGTCTTGACACTGTACGTTGCCGCTCCTAGTGTCGAAGCCGCTCTGTTCGTTCGAACATCGCTACTCGCTCGGCACCATCTTCCGCGAGCACCAACCACCGCCCCGGCCTGCCGCTGGTTCCAGTCCCGACGGCATACCGGGCCTCTTGGTGAATCGAGGCAACGATGAGCGGCAACGATCAACTCCCGCGCCGGACCGCCAGGAGGTCGTTCTCCCGGCGGGACTTCGTTCTCGGCGGCGTGACCGCCACCGGTCTGGTCGCCGCCACCTCGTGCGACCTGCTCTCCACCAACCCCCGAGGTGAGGAGGGAGGCGGCGGGCCCGTCGATGCCAAGCTGCGTGAGGCGCCGATGCTGTCGGCACGGATCAAGGCGGGAGACCTTCCACCGTTGCAGAAGCGGCTGCCCGCGAATCCGCTGGTGCTCGAACCCGTCGACGGCGTCGCCTCCTACGGCGGAACCTGGCGCTGCCTGCTGCTCGGGCAGAACGGCACCGACCTGTACCGCCAGCTTGCCTACGACACCCTCGTACGGTGGGACGTCCAGTGGCGCAAGGTGATCCCCAACGTCGCCGAGTCCTGGGACGTCGACGCGACCGGCACCGTCTACACCTTCCACCTGCGCAAGGGCATCCGGTGGTCCGACGGGCACCCGTTCACCGCCGACGACGTCGCGTTCGCCTACGAGGGAATCATCACCGACCCCGACCTGACCCCGGTCTCGACCAAGGAGTTCGTCAGTGGGGAGTCGTTCGCGGCCTTCGACCAGATCGACGACCACACGGTCAGCTTCACCTTCGCCGAACCCAACGGTCTGTTCATGGACCGGCTGGCGTCACCGGGCTTCGCGACGTCGCGCATCATCCTGCCGCGCCACTACTTCGCGCAGTTCCACCCGAAGTACACCGACGGTGTGGAGGCGCTGGCCAAGAAGGAAGGCTTCGACGACTGGCGTGACTTCTTCCTCTCCAAGGGCGGTGGGGGCACCATCGCGGTCGAGTACTGGAGCAACGCCGACATTCCGACGCTCTTCCCCTGGCTGGTCAGCACACCGCTGACCAGCAAGGGACGGCTGGAACTCGAACGCAATCCCTACTACTGGAAGGTCGACCACGAGGGGCGCCAACTGCCCTACCTCGACCGCGTGACGTTCGACGTGGTGAGCAACGCGGACACCATGCTGCTCAAGGCGACCAACGGTGAGATCGACTTCGACGCCAGCCCGTACAACTTCGTCACGCTCGCGAACAAGCCGGTGCTCGCCCGAAACCGCGAGCGCGGCGACTACCACTTCGTCGAGGTCACCGACAGCAGGAGCAACTCCGTCGTCGTCCAGCTGAACCTCAACCATCGCGATCCGACGCTTCGCCGGCTCTTCCAGAACAAGGACTTCAGGATCGGCCTGTCCCATGCCATCAACCGTCGGGAGATCATCAACGCGGTGTTCCAACGACAGGGCGAACCCTGGCAGGTCGCCCCGCGCAAGGAGTCCGGCTTCTTCGTGGCCGAGTTCGCCACGCAGTACACCGAGTTCGACGTGGCCAAGGCTCAGGAGCACCTGGATCTGGCGGGTCTGACCGAGCGCGACGCGGACGGCTTCCGCCTGCACGGAAACGGCGACAAGGTCTTGTTCAACATCCTGGTGACACCGGACTCCGTGGAGTCCGTGTCGGCCATCGAGCTCATCAAGGGCTACTGGCGTGAGGTCGGCGTCGACCTGCAGATCTCCAATGTCAGCGGCGACCTGAAGGTCACCCGCCAGCAGGCGAACGAGTACGACGCGATGGTCGACACCGCCTTCTACGGCATGCAGGACGGGATCCTCTACCCGAACTGGTACTTCCCTTCCCGAGGCGACGCTGCGTTCGCGCCGGCGTGGGGTGCGTGGTACGAGTCGGGAGGAAAGGACGGCGAGGAGCCGCCCGCACGGGTGCGACAGCAGATGGACCTGTACACCAGGCTCACCCACACGGTGTCGGCCCAGGAGCGCGACGACCTCTACACGCAACTGCTCGCGATCTCCCAGGAGCAGTTCTACGTCATCGGTACGGTGCTTCCCACCGGTGCCTACGGCATCGTGAAGAACGAGTTCCACAACGTGCCGAAGAGCCTGCTCTACGGCTGGGTCTATCCACTTCCCGGTCCGACCAGCCCGGAGCAGTACGCCAGCAGGGTATGAAGTCCAGGCCCCGGGCACCCCTCGTGGCCCACGGCCTCGCCTGGCCGCTGCCGACCGCACGACGAGCGGACGCCACGGGCCGGGACCGAACTAGCATGCACCTTCATGCAGGGCCACATATCCACCCCTGGCCCCGGCGGTCACCGACAGCATGCCCTGGGAGGGCGTCGTGTCTGGCGTCGTACGCGCGACCTACGAGATCGAGACCGCACTGCCACTCGAGGCGGTCGCCGAGGTGATGGCCGGCGAGCAGTCCTCCGGAACCTTCGTCCGGGTCGCGCGGGAGACCAGCGAACTCAGGGCCCGGCACGCGGCCACCGTCGCCGCCATCGAGGAGCTGCCACTCAGCGGCCGGCCGCCCCTCCCGGGTGCGAGCGGCGACTGGCGCTCGGCGCGCCGGGCTCGGGTGAGCATCGACTTCCCGCTGCGCAACTTCGGCCCGTCGCTGCCCAACCTCCTGGCCGCCGTGGCCGGCAACCTGTTCGAGCTGCGTGAGGTCGGGGCTCTGCGACTGGTCGACCTGGACCTGCCGGCCGCCTTCGCGGAGGTGTACCCGGGCCCGGGCTTCGGCGTGACCGGCACCCGTCAGCTGGTCGACCGACCCACGGGACCGCTGATCGGGACGATCGTGAAGCCGAGCATCGGCCTGTCCGCGGCGGAGCTCGCCGAACTGGTCGCCGAGATCGGCGATGCCGGCATCGACTTCATCAAGGACGACGAGCTGCAGGGCAATCCGCCCGGCCTGCCGTTGAGCGAGCGGGTGCCGAAGGTCATGGACGTCCTCAAGCGCGTCGCCGACCGCACCGGTCGCATGCCGATGTACGCGTTCAACATCACCGACGACATCGCGCGCCTGGCCGACAACCACGATCTCGTGCTCGCCGCCGGTGGGACCTGCGTCATGGTGTGCGTGAACACGATCGGCCTGGCCGGAGTGCAGTATCTGCGCGAACGCTGCCGGCTTCCGATCCACGGCCACCGGGCGATGTTCGGTGCGTACTCCCGGTCCCCGCAGCTCGGCATCGACTTCGTGGTGTTCCAGAAGCTGGCTCGACTCGCGGGGGCCGACCACATCCACACCAACGGCATCCGCAACAAGTTCTACGAATCCGACGACCAGGTGCTGGCCTCCATCGCTGCCGTCCGCGCGCCGTTCCTGGGCGGCTATCCGGCCCTGCCGGTGTTGTCCTCGGGGCAGTCACCCGGCTTGGCGCACGCCACGTACGCGGCGGTCGGTACGGCGGACCTGTTGGTGCTCGCGGGCGGCGGCGTGCACGGCCACCCGGGCGGTGCGGCGGCCGGCGTCCTTGCCATGCGCGAGGCGTGGGACGCGGCACTGGCCGGCGAGTCGCTCGACGACAGGGCCGCGCGGGTTCCCGAACTCGCGGCGGCGTTGACGACCTTCGGACGGTACTGATGCCTCGAATCGGGTTCTACGGTGACGACTTCACCGGATCGGTGGACGCGCTGCTGCAGTTCCGCCGGGCCGGGCTGAGTGGCGTCCTCGTCACCTCCAACGACGTCGAGATCCCGACCGATGACATCGACGTCGTGGGCATCGCCGGGGTTGCCCGGTCGCTTCCGACCGCGGCGATGGCCGCGGAGGTCGTTCCGGCGCTGCGGCGGCTGCTCGACCTCGAGCCGATCGTCGTTCAGTACAAGGCATGTTCGACCGCCGACTCCTCGGCCACGGTGGGCAGCCTCGGCCGGGCCATCGAGCTGTCCCGGAAGCTGTTCCCGGCCGCGCCGGTACCCGTGCTCTTCGCCCAACCCGACTTCGGTCGCTACACGTTCTTCAGCCATCACTTCGCCCGCGACGGTGACCTGATCCACCGGCTCGACCGGCAACCCACGATGGTGAGCCATCCGGTCACGCCCGCCACCGAGTCCGACCTTCGACGGCACCTGGCCAGCCAGACCACGGCGGCGATCAGCGCGCTGCACTGGCCGACCATCGCGGACGCGCAACGTCTCGAAGCGGCGCTCGACAGCGGCGCGGAGACGGTGGTCGTCTGCGACGCCTTCACCAACGAGCAGATCGACCGCGTCGCGGCCGCGATCCTGGCTGGCCCGCACCAACCCCGGTTCGTCCTCGGCTCCGGCGGTCTGAGCGGCGGCCTCGGGCGCGCGATGGACGTCCCTCACCGGCTTCCACCGCCCGCCTGCGATCCCACCCCGGCGGCCGGGCCGACGCTCGTGCTCAACGGCAGCAGGTCCGCGGGTACCCGCGGTCAGGTCGAGGCCGCGGCGCGCGCTGGCTGGCCCACCCTGGACCTGTTCGCGCCGGCCACGCCCCAGCGGGCTGCCAGGCTGCACGCCGCCGGATCGGACCTCGTGGTGGACGCGGCCGCCACCCCTCGCTCGGGACCCTCGATCAGCCAGGCCGTCGAGGTGGGGCTCGCCGACCTTGCCGACACCTGTCTGCGGCGGAACCCCGCGACCCGACTCGTCGTCTGCGGGGGCGACACGTCCGGGAAGGTCCTGCGACGCCTGGGCGTCGAGCGCCTCACCGTCGTCGGACAACCGTGGGGCAACGTCGCCCTGTGCGAGGCGTCGGGCGCCGCGCCACACGTGCGCCGGGTCGAACTCGTCCTCAAGGGCGGGCAGATGGGTCACCTCGACCTCTTCGACGACGTACGGCAGGGACGACGCTACGAGCCCAGCGACGTCTCCGGCCACTCCCCGCACCGCCTGATCCCCGACTCCAGTCGTGAAAGGCCAGGATGCTCACCGACACCTCCGCCAGCCCGTACGCCCAGATGACGTCGATGGCACCAGGCTCGTGTCGGATCACCGGCACGAGCCCGCTCGCGGTGCTGCGCGACCGGGCGTTGCGGGTCACCATCCCCACCATGGGCCGCATCATGTTCGACCCTTCCGTCGCGCACGCCTACCAGAACTTCCTCGTGGCCGCGGGCGACGTGCCTGGGAAGCACGACGGTCCGCCGTTCATGGACGGCGATCTCTACAAGTGGTTGGAGGCGGCCACGGTGATGGCCACCGAGACCGGTGACGAGGAGCTCTCCGGCTTCCTGGCCGAGGCGGCCGACGCGATCAGCCGAGCCCAGCGGCCGGACGGCTACGTCCACACCAGGACCATCATCGCGCAGCGGCAGGGGAGCGAGGCTCGTCCGCTGGAGCGGCGGCTGGACTTCGAGACCTACAACTTCGGCCACCTGATGACGCTCGCGTGCGTCCATCACCGGGCCACCGGCGAGGATGCCTATCTCCAGCTCGCGATTCGGGTCGCCGGCTACCTCACGGACGTCGCCAAGGAGCACCCGGAGCTGTTGTCCGACTGCAACATCTGCCCGTCGCACTACATGGGTGTGGTCGAGCTCTACCGTACGACCAGGGATCCGGCGTTCCTCGAGCTCGCCGGGCGACTGCTCGACCTGCACGGTGGCAAGGGTTACGAGGGCAGCGACGACAACCAGGACGTCCGGCCGGTCCGTGACCAGCGCCAGGCTGTCGGGCACTCCGTCCGCGCCAACTACCTGTACGCCGGGATGGCCGACTACGCCCTCGAGACAGGCGAGGGGGAGCTGGTCGCGGCCCTCACCAGCATCTGGGAGGACCTGGTCACCAGGAAGCTCTACGTAACCGGTGGCTGCGGCGCGCTCTACGACGGCGCTTCGCCCGATGCCGCCCAGGACCACCGCGCTCCCACCCGGGTGCACCAGGCGTACGGGCGCGCGTACCAGCTGCCGAACACCACGGCCTACAACGAGTCGTGCGCGTCTCTCGGCCTGGTCATGTGGGCCTGGCGGATGCTGGCGCTGACCGGTGAGTCACGGTATGCCGACGAGATCGAACGCGTGCTGTACAACGCGCTGCCGGCCATGATCGGAGCCGACGGCAAGACGTACTTCTACACGAATCCGCTGCGCCAGGTGCGCGACCTGCCGATTCCGCTTCGCCGGGCGGGGAACCCGCTGGACTCCGTTCCGCCCCCGTCGCAGGAGCGGGTCCGCCAGGAGTACATGACCGCGTGCTTCTGCTGCCCGCCGAACGTCGCCCGGTTCATCGCCGAGATTCCGTACTACACGTACTCGCGCAACGAGACCGACCTGTGGGTGCACCAGTTCGTCAGCGGACGGACGTCGACCACGGTGGGCGGCGTGCCCGTCGTCGTGGAGCAGGAGACGGAGTTCCCGGTCGCGGGGCGCTCGGTCATCCGGGTGAGCGCCGAGGTGCCCGCCCGAGGTGTCGTCCGCGTCCGCATCCCCGGGTGGGCCGACCAGACGGTCGTCACCGTGGACGGTGTCACCGTCGAGCGGATCGAGATGGGCTACGCCGTCATCGATTGGGAGTGGCGGCAGAACACGATCCGGGTCGAGATACCAATGCGGGCGCGGCTGACCGTCGCGCACCACTTCCTCGAGGAAGCCACCAACCAGGTGTGCGTGGTCCGTGGTCCGGTCGTCTACTGCGTGGAGAGCGCCGATCTGCCCGCCGACGTCGGCGTCGAGTCGCTCGCCATCCCCGCGTCGATCACCTGGACCGAGGAGCGCGGCACGGACATCTTCACCGGGCATGTCCTGCTCAGGGGAGCAGCAGCCCGGCTGCCCGACCAGGTGCCGGCTGACCGTCTGTACGGAGAACTGAACCAGGCCGATCCAACGGCGCTGGACATCCGGCTCGTGCCGTACGCCCGCTGGGGCAACCGCGGCCCGGGCGAGATGTCGGTCTGGCTGCAGCTCCTGCGCTAGCTCTCGTTGGTGACCTGCCCGCTGCCCGACCGGAGGACAACCAGCATGACCAGAGTCGCACTTCTCCACACCGGCGCTGTCGTCATTCCCATCTTCGCCGACCTCGCGGCGACCTGTCTGCCAGGCGTCGAGATCCAGCACCTGCTCGACGACCGCATCGTCGCCGACCTCGGCCGCGGAGCCGACCAGGACCAGATCGCCGCCCGGCTCACGGGCCTGGGTACGGCGGCGAAGGCCGCTGGGGCGGCCGCGGTCGTCTTCACCTGCTCGTCGATCTCGGGGTACGCCGATCGGCTCGCCGGCGAAGTGGACCTCCCGGTCTACCGCATCGACGAGGCGATGGCCGACGAGGCGGTCGGCTCGGGTGGTCGGGTGAGCGTCGTCGCCACGGTCGAGACGACCCTCAAGCCCACCGCCGCCCTGCTGCACGCGCGGGCGGCGTTGCTGGGACGGCGGATCGAGCTGGTCGAGGTGCTCGTTCCCGGCGCCTTCGACGCGGTGGTCGCAGGCGACCGACCCCGCCACGACGCGTTGATCGCCGCGGCGATCAGGGAACAGGCGGCCGCAAGCGAGGTCGTGGTCCTGGCCCAGGCCTCGATGGCCAGCGCGGCGGACCAGGTAGAGGTCACGGTGCCGGTCCTCACCAGCCCCGAACTCGGGATGCGCCGGATCGCGGCGACCTTGACCGCGATCACGGATCCGGTCGGGGAGCGTTGACTCGACCCACCCCTCCGGGCTACTTCCGCGAACTCGCACGAGCGGTTCGGGAGGCGTTCGGCCTGCTCGAACGACCTGCGATCAGCGACGCTGAGGTCGTCCGGATTCTCGACGAGATCAGCCGGCGTGGGTTGCTCGCCGGGGGACGATCGGAACCACCGCGCTGTTCGGGCTGGCGGGCTGTGGCTCGTCCGGTCCGAAGCCGGCAGTCCGCCTCACCGTCCGCCACGGCCCGGTCGGTGTCGACGATCCACGGCCAGGTGTCCGTCCCGTCCAGGCCGAAGCGGATCGTGGCCGCCAACTTTCCCGAGGCGTGCACGCTGCTCGACCTCGGCATCACACCGGTGGGACGTCCGGCCTACATGCCGAGCTTCGCGAAGTACACCAGGGCGCTGGGCGGCGTTCCCATGGTCACCGACAGCGCCGGACAGCTTCTGCTGGAGCGGGTCGCCTCACTTGCCCCGGACCTGATCGTCACCGCCGACTGGGCGGACCCGAAGATGCGGCAGGTTCCCTACGACAAACTGCGCGCGATCGCCCCGACCGCGGTGTTCACTCGGGAACAGGCGGCCGGCAACTGGCGCGACCAGGCCACCGCGACGGCGGGTGCGGTCAACCAGGCCGACGCGCTGGCCGCCCTGCGGCGGAAGTACCTCGACCGCGCCGCCGAGATCAGGCGGACCCACGCACGGCTGCTCGCCGAGACCCGCTGGGACATCGTCGACGCCAGCCAGAACGTCTGGGACCTCTACAGCTCCACGTCCTCCCACGGCGGGGTGCTCACCTAGGCTTTGTCCGACTGCCCGCCGCGCGGACCCAGACGGGCGGCTACCAAGAGTACTCCTTCGAACGCCTCGACGTGCTCGCTACCAGCGACGTGATCCTCACCACGCCGGTGAGCCTGCCGTTCCTGCGTAAGCAGGCCGCGTTCAACCGACTCCCCGCGCCGGACACGTCTACTCCACCGACCTCTTCTTCCCGGCCAGCTTCGGCGTCGCGTACGGCCTGCTCGACGAACTCGCGTCGATCTGCGCCAAACTGACGACCCACTGACATCCGTTCGAGCCTGCCCATGGCCGTCACATGAGCATGCCCGGCGGCGCCGCGCGCGACGGGGAAGAGGGATGACGACAGCACCGACAGTGCTCATGAACACGGTCCGGAGTCAGTGGCGTCTGGTCGTCGGTTCGACCGACGGAGCGAGCGGAGCCGGCAAGACGACCCTCGCCAAACTCGTCGCCGGCATCCACCGGCCCACCGGGGGTGCGATCAGCCTCGGCGGCGTACCCGTCCAGGACCTCGACGCCGACCGACTCCGCCAGCAGGTGGCGCTGATCACCCAGGAGGTGCACGTCTTCGCCGGCGCGCTGGCCGACGACCTGCGCCTCGCCCAGCCCGACGCGACTGACGTCGACCTGCGCGACGCGCTCGCTCGGGTCGGCGCCGACGTCTGGGTCGACGGGCTACCCGACGGGCTGGCGACCCTGGTCGGCGAGAGTGGCCAGCAGCTCACCACCACCCAGGCACAGCAACTCGCCCTGGCGAGGCTCCTGCTGGCCAACCCGGAGGTGGCCGTCCTCGACGAGGCCACCGCGGACGCCGGCAGCGCGGGTGCCCGGCTGCTCGACCAGGCCGCGACAGAGGCGTTGCGGGGGCGCACCGCGCTGGTCGTCGCCCACCGACTCAGCCAGGCCGCCGCGGCGGACCGCATCGTCGTCCTCGACGCGGGGCGCGTCGTCGAAGCCGGGACCCACGAGGACCTGACCCGCAGCGGTGGTGTCTACGCGGCCCTGTGGAAGGCGTGGTCCGGCGCGCGTTCCCCGAACCGGTGAACGATTCTCCGCACCTGCCCGAAGCGCCGAGGTGAACGCTGGTCGGAGCGGGGGCTCACGCGTCAGGTCATGCCGTCACTGGGCCCTGCGCCGGGCGAGCAGCAGGACGCACGCGACGGCGCCGAGGGCCACGGTGGCAAGTCCTGAGCCGCCGAGCGTCGCTCGCGGGCCCAGCGCCGTGGTGAGCGGTCCGCCGAGCGCCGTACCGAGCGGCGACGCGGTGAGCAACGCCGCGCTGCGGGCCGCGAGCATCGCGGCCAGGTGCTGAGGTGGCGACTTCACCTGCATCAGCGTCACGGAGAGCGCCACGAACGGTCCGTAGATCGCGCCGCCGAGGGTGAAGGACGCGAGGGTGAGGGCCGTCGGAACGTCGAACCCGAACGGCAGCAGTGAGAGCCCCCAGCCGACCACGATGGCGACCGTCACAGGCCAGAGCGGCAGGTGCCGCAGCGCGCCGGCGGCGAGTCCGCCGATCACCGCACCGATGCCGAACAACATCCAGTAGAGGCCGAGCAGTGTGCCCGGTGCGTGCAGATCGTCGGTCACGTGGAGCGGCAGGGCGACCTCGACCGGGCCGTAGAGGAGGTTGAAGGACCAGGTGAGTGCCAGGAGCCCGAGCAGCTCGGGATGGGAACGCAGCAACCCGAGTCCGCCGCGGGCACCCGCCTGGTCGACGGGCGGGACGTGCCCCGCCTCCGGTAGCCGGGTGCGCGCGACGAGCAGGGCGAGGAACGCGTAGGTGAGAGCGTCCAGGCCGAGCACGAGCGCGGAACTGACGTACGTCACCAGCACGCCGGCGATCGCGGGGCCGGCGATCGTGGCGGCGAAGTTGAGCGAGCTGACGAGGGTGTTCGCGGCGAGCCGCTGCTCCTCGGGCAGCAACTCGGCCAGCAGGGTGTACTTGCCCGCGCTGCCCCACGCGTGCAGCAGTGAGGAGACGGCGAGCAGGACGACGTACAGCGGCAGGGTGAGCGCCCCGGAAAGCCAGGCAAGGGGTACGGCGCCGATGAACAGAGTGCGCACCAGGTTGTCGGCGAGCAGCAGCCGTCTGGCCGACACCCTGCGCAGCCGGCGACCGAACACCAGCACGCCGACCACACCCGGCATCGTGTACGCGGCCACGGCACCGCCGACCCACAGCCCCGCGCTCGCCTGCGGTGCGAGCTCGATGGCGAGCCAGGCCACCGCGACGAAGCTCATCCCGTCCCCGAGGTAGGAGACCGCGAAGCCGAGGAGCAGTCGCCGGAACACCGGATTGGCGAGCACCGGCCGGTAGCCGGACGGGACCGCGTGGTGGAGCACCGAGGGCACCTCGTGAGGATCTGCCTGAGATCGATCTCGTCTCAGCTCAACTGGCAGTGGGACCTGCGATCACCGGATGGTTCAGCTGAGTTCCTGGATGCGGATGAGGTTGCCCGCGGGGTCGCGGAAGGCGCAGTCGCGGATGCCGTAGGGCTGGTCGGTGGGTTCCTGGACGACCTCGGCGTCGGCGGCCTGCAGGCGTGCGAAGGTGTCGTCGAGGTCCTTGGTGGCCAGGTTGATGCCGGAGTAGGTGCCCTTGGCCATCATCTCGGTGACGGTACGACGTTCGTCCTCGGTGACGCCGGGGGAGGCGGCCGGCGGGTACAGGACGATCGAGGTGTCGGGCTGGTCAACGGGGCCGAGGGTGATCCAGTGCATCCCGTTGTAACCCACGTCGTTACGGACCTCGAAGCCCAGGACGTCGCGGTAGAAGGCCAGGGAGGCGTTGTGATCGATGTGCGGCAGGAAGCTCGCGTGAATCGTGATGTCCATGGCGGCTACGTTAGGCGCGGCTCGTGCGCCGGCGCTTCTCAGATCCTGACCGAATCCTCACCTGTCTCATCAGGCGCGAACAGGGCCAGGTGCCGTCGTTCTCATCCAGGAGGGATGGGGCTACTGGCTGCCAGCCCGTTGGGAATCTGTAGCGCTCTTTGGCGTGCTCTAGAATGTTCGGTGTGAATTTGAAGGAGTGGGCGGCTTCCCAGGGTGTCGCGTACATCACCGCGCGACGGCAGTACGCGGCTGGGACGTTGCCTGTTCCCACGTACCGGCTGGGCCGGCTCATCATGGTTGGCGAGCCACTGGCCCCTGCTCGACCGGATGCGGGGCAGGTCGTGGTGTACGCACGGGTCTCCTCAGCTGAGCAGAAGTCGGACCTAGATCGACAGGTCGCTCGGGTCACCACGTGGGCTACCAGGCAGCGGCTGCCCGTTGACCGGATAGTGACCGAGGTCGGCTCCGCGCTGGACGGGCACCGTAAGAAGCTCCTCGCCCTGCTGCGCGACCCTGCCGTGTCAACCATCGTGGGTTGAGCACCGCGACCGGTTCGCCCGATTCGGAGCCGACTACGTCGAAGCCGCGCTAGCCGCGCAGGGCCGCCGCCTGCTGGTAGTGGACCCAACCGAGGTCGACGGTGACCTGGTGGAGGAGGCCTCGTGCGCGACGTCACCGAGATCCTGACGTCGCTGTGCGCCCGCCTGTATGGCCCCCGGCCGGCGGCGGACCGTGCCCGGGCCGCCGTCGATGCAGCCACTGGGGCAGCCACTGAGGACGGCTCGGGGTGAAGACGATCCAGGCATATCGTTTCGCCCTCGACCTCACTCCGGCTCAGGAACGGGCGGTTCTCGCGCATGCGGGTGCGGCCCGAGTCGCTTACAACTGGTCGTTGGCTCGGGTCAAGGCGGTCATGGACCAGCGCGCCGCCGAGGCCACCTACGGCATCCCCGACGACCAGCTCACCGAGTCGATCTCGTGGACGCTGCCCGGGTTGCGTAAGGCGTGGAACGCCGCCAAGGACGATGTGGCGCCATGGTGGGCGGAGTGTTCGAAAGAGGCGTTCAACACCGGCTTGGACGCCCTGGCCCGCGCACTGAAGAACTGGACGGACTCCCGCTCAGGCAAGCGCGCCGGGCGCCACGTCCCTGCGTGCGGTTTACGACCGGCACCATCCGAGTCGAGACCGGCCGTAAGCATGTGGTGCTGCCACGGCTGGGTCGGTTGAAGCTGCACGAGTCCTCCCGCAAGCTCGCGCGCCGTCTGGAGGCCGGCACCGCGCGGATCATGTCGGCGACCCTGCGCCGAGATGGTGGGCGCTGGCACGTCGCCTTCACCGTGCAGGTCGAGCGCCGTGACCGCGCACCTGCCCCGCCCGGCTCGGTGGTGGGCGTCGACGTCGGCATCACACACCTCGCCGTACTGTCCACCGGAGAGGTCATACCGAACCCGCGCCACCTGTCCAAGACACAGAACCGCCTTCGTAGGCTGGGCCGCGCCCTGTCGCGTAAGACCGGACCGGACCGGCGCAGCGGGCAGCGCCCGTCGCAGCGGTGGCAGCGGGCCGCCGCCCGGCTCGGCCGGGCACACGCCCGTGTGAGCAATCTGCGCCGCGACGGCCTGCACAAGCTCACCACCCGGCTTGCGGCGATGCATGGCACGGTCGTGGTGGAAGACCTCAACGTCGCCGGCATGCTCGCCAACCGCAGGCTGGCCCGCCACATCGCCGACGCCGGGTTCGCCGAGTTCCGCCGGCAGTTGGCGTACAAGACCGCTTGGAACGGCGGCCGGCTGCTGGTGGCCGACCGCTGGTACCCCTCATCAAAGACCTGCTCAGGCTGCGGCGCGGTGAAAACCAAACTCGCCTTGTCCGAGCGGACCTACACCTGCCAGGCGTGCGGACTCATCCTCGACCGAGACGCAAACGCCGCACGCAACCTCGCCGCCCTCGCGGCGAAGACAACCGCCGGGAGTGGCCCGGTGGCAGCACGTGGAGCCGACCACAAGACCCGCCCCAGCGGGCAGGTGGCTAAGAAACGTGAACCCGGCACCGCACCCGCGGGCAAGACCGGGACCGTCCCACCGCAAGGGCAGGACTGCCTTTAGCGTGCGCACTAAAGCGCTCTAAAAGGTAACGGTAGAGGGCAGGACAACACACACACACACGAGAGAACGGAAGCGCTCACATGGGGGAGTCGCGCAGGCTGACGATGGCCGTCACGGGGGCCGGCGGGACGCGGATGGCTCGGTATGTGCTGTCGGCGCTTGTGGCGGACGAGCGGGTGGCCCACGTGGACCTCATGGTCTCGGGGGCCGGTCGCAAGTTGCTCGTCCACGAGTTCGGGGGACCGGAGGCGGCCGACCCGGTCGAGAAGCTTCTCGGGGGCCTCAACAAGAAGGTGGCGTCGTGGGACCCGGACGACCTTGCCGGCCCGATGACCTCCGGCAGCTACTCGTCGTGGGGGATGGTGGTCGTGCCGTGCGCCCTGGGCGTGGTCGGGCGGATCGCGCAGGGGCAGGCGAACACGTTGATCGAACGGGCCGCGGACGTGTGTCTCAAGGAGCGCCGAGAGTTGGTGCTCTGCGTACGTGAGACGCCGTTCAGCCTCATCCATCTGCGCAACATGACCCAGGTCACCGAGGCGGGAGCGGTCGTCTACCCGATGATCCCCACCTACTACAACGTCCCACAGACCGTTGAGCAGATGTTCGAGGAGTTCACGGCTCGTCTGATGAGCTTCATCGGGCTCCAGCAGACCGACTACTACGCCTGGACCGGTGAAGGGACACCGGCGCACGATGACCGCAGCCGTTGACCCGCGGTCGGGCGTGCACGTTTCGCTGTGCTCGTCCAACGGGCGCGGCATCACTTGATCGCTGAGCAGCTTGACCAGCAACGTGTGCAACTGGTCGCGTTCGACCGGACTGAGCCGATCCAGCAGCCCCGATCTGTGCGCGAACCGGTGAGGGGATCATGCGGCTGATCGTCGGAATGACCGGAGCCACCGGCGCCCAGCTCGGCGTGCGCCTCCTGGAGATGCTCCGGGAGGTGGGCGGAGTCGAGACCCACCTGGTGATGAGCCGGTGGGCCCGCACCACGATCGAGCTCGAGACGCCCTACACGGCTCGGGAGGTGGGCATGCTCGCGGACGTGGTGTACGGACCCGGAGACCAGGCGGCCGCGATCTCCTCGGGCTCGTTCCGCACCGACGGGATGGTCGTCATCCCCTGCAGCATGAAGACGCTCGCCGGGATCAGGGCCGGATATGCCGACGGGCTGGTCGGCCGCGCGGCGGATGTGGTCCTCAAGGAGCGTCGCAAGCTCGTGCTCGTGCCGAGGGAGACCCCGCTCAGCGAGGTGCACCTGGACAACATGCTCGCGCTGGCCCGCATGGGTGTGGTCATGGTGCCGCCCATGCCCGCCTTCTACAACCACCCGAAGGGCATCGACGACCTCGTCGGTCACATCGTCGTCCGCGTCCTGGACCAGTTCGACCTGCCCGCGCCGCATGCCCGGCGCTGGACCGGCCTGAGTGACCCGCCGCGCCGGTGACGCGTCGCACGAAAGGAGTCTCATGGCCTATGACGATCTCCGCTCGTTCCTGGACGAGCTGGACAGGGAACACCAGCTGTTGCGCATCACCGAGGAGGTGGCGCCCGAGCCCGACCTCGCCGCCGCGGCGAACGCCACCGGCCGGATCGGTGCGAACGCGCCGGCCCTCTACTTCGACAACGTCACCGGCTTCACCGACGCCAGGATCGCTCTGAACGTTCACGGCTCGTGGGCCAACCATGCCATCGCCTTCGGCCTCCCGCCGAGCACCGGCGTCAAGGACCAGGTGCAGGAGTTCATCCGGCGCTGGGACCGGGCCCCGGTCGAACCCGAACGCCGGTCGAACCCGTTGTGGGCGCAGAACACCCTCGACGGCGACGACGTCGACCTGTTCGGGGTGCTGCCGTTGTTCCGGCTGAACGACGGCGACGGCGGCTTCTATCTCGACAAGGCCGCGGTGGTCTCTCGGGACCCGGAGGACCCCGACAACTTCGGTAAGCAGAACGTCGGCGTCTATCGCATGGAGGTCAAGGGCCGTAACAAACTCGGCCTGCAGCCCGTCCCCATGCATGACATCGCCATCCATCTGCGCAAGGCGGAGGAGCGGGGCGAGGACCTGCCGGTCGCCATCGCGCTGGGCAACGAGCCGATCATCACGTTGGTCGCCGGTACGCCCCTGGGCTACGACCAGTCGGAGTACCGCATGGCCGGTGCGCTGCGCGGCGCGCCCGCACCCATCACCAGCGCCCCGCTCACGGGCCTGGACGTGCCCTGGGGCAGCGAGCTGATCCTGGAGGGCGTCATCGAAGGTCGCACCCGCGAGATCGAGGGGCCGTTCGGAGAGTTCACCGGTCACTACTCCGGTGGCCGCAACATGACGGTGCTGCGCATCGACAAGATCTCCCACCGCACCGACCCGATCTTCGAGTCGCTGTACCTCGGCATGCCCTGGACCGAGATCGACTACCTCATCGGCCCGGCCACCTGCGCGCCGCTCTATCAGCAGCTCAAGGCGGAGTTCCCCGAGGTGGAGGCGGTCAACGCGATGTACACCCATGGCCTGCTGGCGATCATCTCCACCAGGAAGCGCTACGGCGGCTTCGCCAAGGCGGTCGGCATGCGGGCCATGACCACGCCACACGGCCTCGGCTACTGCAAGATGATCATCATGGTCGACGAGGACGTGGACCCGTTCGACCTGCCCCAGGTGATGTGGGCTCTCTCCTCGAAGGTCAACCCCGCGGGCGACCTGGTCAATCTGCCCAACCTGTCGGTACTCGAACTCGACCCTGGCTCCCAGCCCGCCGGCATCACCAACAAGCTCATCATCGACGCCACCACACCGGTGGCCCCGGACCGGCGCGGCCACTACAGCCAACCCGTCGTCGATCTGCCGGAAACGCCGCAGTGGGTCGCCAAGCTCAAGTCCATGCTCGACGCCCGCTGACGCACACCACACCAGGGCCCCGGCCGGACCTCGTACCGGGCCGGGAAGGGAGAACCATGACGTGTCCTCGCTGCGATTTCGACCGCGTCGAAAAGCTCGCGACCTCCCAGGTTCCCGGCGTCTGGGATGTCCTGCAGTGTCAACGCTGCCTGTACATGTGGCGCACCACCGAGCCGGCCCGTCGTACGACCCGCGAGGCCTATCCGGAGGCGTTCCGGATGACCCAGGCCGACATCGACAACGCCCCCGAGGTCCCCACCATCCCGCCGCTTCTCCGGCGGAACGAGGAGCGGGAGGGGACCTGATGCCCGATCCGTCCGCCGCCGAACAGGCAGGTGCCGCGCACGACACCCTCATGTGGGAGGTCGTCGCCGCGCCGGGCCGTCTCGCCGACCTGCTCCGATGGATCGACGAAGAGGCGGTGCCGGACCTGCTCCGCACGCCGAACTGCCTGAGCGTCGACGCCTACGCGGCGGCCGACGATCGGGCGGTCCTCATCATCCGCTTCGAGGGACGTCCCGCACGCGTTCCCGACCCGCCCGAGGACCTGGTGCGCAGGTCGGCCCACCAATGGCCGTTTCGCCACCTCTGGAGCCGGGGCGTCAGGAGTGGGTGAGCCACTCGGCGTAGAACATGCCGAGTCCCAGGGCGACGAGGATGCCGCAGATGATCCAGAACCGGATCACGATGGTGATCTCCGGCCAGCCCTTGAGCTGGTAATGGTGCTGGATGGGGGAGTTCAGGAAGAGCCGGCGGGGGGTGCCGGTGAGTCGCCTGGTCAGCTTGAAGTAACCACGCTGCAGGATCACCGAGGCGTTGGCCGCGACGAAGAGCCCGCCGATGACGATGAGAAGCAGTTCGGTCCGGGTCATGATGGCGAGCCCGGCGACGGCGCCGCCGAGCCCGAGCGCACCCGTGTCGCCCATGATGATGCGTGCCGGATTGGCGTTCCACCAGAGGAATCCGCCACAGGCGGTGGCCAGGGAGAACGCGATGATGGCGAGGTCGTACGGGTCACGCACCTGGTAGCACCCGGGCAGGTCGGCCGCGGCGCAGGACTGGTTGAACTGCCAGACACAGACGATCGTGTAACCGGCGAAGACGAGGGTGCAGGCGCCGGTAGTCAAGCCGTCCAGGCCGTCGAGGAGGTTCACTCCGTTCGAGGTCGCGGACACCATGAAGAGCGCCCACACGACGAAGACCACGGCTCCCAACTGGAGGCCGGGAAGGTCGCGCATGAACGAGAGGAACGTCGACGCGGCGGTGAGCCCGTGAGCGTCGGGGAGTCGAATGGCGAGGATGGCGAACACGACGGCCACCAGGGTCTGGCCGACCAGCTTCGCACGGCCGCGTAGCCCGAGGTTTCGCGCGCGGGTGACCTTCAGGTAGTCGTCGAGGAAGCCGACCACGCCGAGGCCGACCAGGAGGAGCAGGACGAGCATGCCGGACGCCGACGGCCCGGCGCCGGCGACGACGTGTGCGACCAGGTACCCGATGGTGGCGGCGGCGATGATGGCGGACCCACCCATGGTGGGGACGCCCTGCTTGACCTGGTGCTCCATCGGCATGTCGTCGTGGATGGGCTGCCCGAGCCCCTTCCGCAGAAAGAACCGGGCCACCAACGAAGTCAGCCCCAGGGACAGGACGAGCGACACGACGCCGCCAAAGAGGATCGCCTTCATCCGTCGTACCTGCCGACGTTTCGGTAGGCCGTCGACCTCTCCTCAGGCACAGCTACCACCCTCCGTCATGCTGTCGGTCCTGTCGGTGATGGGATTCCGCTCTCGCGCCATCGGTGAATGACTGACGATAGCGATACGGCTGTCACAAACGAGTCATACCCGGCGCCGTGGAGTGAGCGGCGACCTTCCTCTCCGCGCGCTATGGCGAGGTCCGATCGCCTACCTGGTCCGGGTCAGGTGGGCCCGGAAGAAGTCGGTCAGCCGCGCGACCGCAGGCGTGACGTAGGCGTCCTTGTCGTAGAGGTCGGTGTGCGTCGCGCCGTCGATCCACAGCAGGTCCTTCGGGCCGCTCGCCCGCTGGAACGCTTCCACGCTCATCCAGGAGGTCACCGCCTCGCGTCCGACGATCATCTGCAGGGGGCGCGGGGCGAGCAGGTCGAGGGGGCCGAAGGTGTCGAAGGCGGCGATGCGGTCGACGCTGGTCCAGGTCAGTGCCTTGGCCGAGCGGGGGTGTTGGGCGCGGGGAGTGCAGTAGTACTCCCAGCCCTCGTACACATGCGGGCCCCCGCGGCGTGCCTCTTCTTCGGTGTCCGGGAAGAGCGTGAAGGTCTGCGTGCCCTGGCCGCGGGCCTCTGCGGTACGCGCGGCCCCGGCCGCCGCCAGCATGCCCTGGATGACGGCGGGGTCCTGGGTGCCATCCGCGCCGAGCCGGAACTGGCGGGCGATGTCGACGGCGCTGACGGTGCCGACGGCCTTGACGCGGTGATCAGTGGCGGCGGCGGTGAGGGCGTATCCGCCGGAGGCGCAGATGCCCAGCAACCCGATACGGTCCGGGTCGACGTCCGTACGGGTGGTGAGGAAGGAGACGGCCGCCTTGTGGTCCTCGACCCGGTGGCCAGGGTCCTCCAGGCCGCGCGGCTCGCCCTGGCTCTCGCCCTGGAAGGCGGCGTCGAACGCCAGGGTGAGGAAGCCGCGCTCGGCCAGCCGCCCGGCGTAGAGGCCGGCGGCCTGTTCCTTCACCCCGCTGCCGGGATGGCCGACGACGATCGCGGGGCGCCGGCCGGCTGCCTCCTCGTTGTTCGGGAGGTGTTCGTCGTCGGGGATGTAGAGGTGGCCCGCGAGCCGCAGGCCGCCGCTGGGAAAGGTGACATTGACGCTCATCGAGGTGCTCCCGTCGCACAGGGGAAGCGGGCCCGGGGGACAGGCTCCGGTGGCCGCCGGCACCCGCCGGCCACGCCCCCAACCTCGTGCCACGCACAGCCCGGTGCCAGGGAGGACGCTGCCTATGCAGACCAGTACCAGGCATCCGGCCGCGGCCGCGAGGGACACTGGGGCAGTGGAGAACCGTGGCGATCCTGCCGGCGGCAACGAGTTGGGCGCGTTCCTGCGCTCGCGCCGGGCCGCCCTCGATCCGCGCCGGGCCGGCCTGCCAGACGACGGCCGGCTGCGCCGCGTGCCGGGCCTGCGCCGGGAGGAGTTGGCCCAACTCGCGCACGTGAGCGTCGACTACGTCGTCCGGCTGGAGCAGGGACGCACCCGCCGGGTCTCCCGCCCCGTCCTCGACTCACTCGCCGAAGCGCTCCAACTCGCGCCGGACGAACGGGACTACCTGCTCACCATCGCCGAGTCCGCCCCGGCCGCCCCCGCGCGCAGGCCCGGTCGGCCCGCGGTCGCCCCGCGGCTGCGGCAGTTGCTGCAGACCATGCCCGACATCCCGGCGATGGTCCTCAGCCGCCGCATGGACGTGCTGGCCTGGAACCGCGGCGCCGCGGCCCTGTTGACCGACTTCGCCGCCCTGGCACCGGCCGCGCGCAACCTCATCCGGCTGACCTTCCTCGACGAGGCCTTCCGGGCCCTGTACGCCGACTGGCCGCGAGCCGCCCGCGACTGCGTCGCGGTCCTGCGCATGGAGGCTGGCCGCACCCCCCACGACCCCGCCCTGAACGCGCTGGTCGGCGAACTCGGCGTCCGGGACCCGGACTTCCGCACCTGGTGGGCCAGCCATCGCGTGCGCGGGCCGCAACAGCTCACCAAGACCTACCACCATCCCGTCGCCGGCACGCTCACCCTCGAGGTCCAGCAGTTCTCCGTCGACACCCACCCCGACCAGCAGCTGATCGCCTACACCGCGGAGCCCGGCTCGCCCTCCCACGAGGCACTGCACTTCCTCCTGCAGTGGTCCGCGACCCGCACCAACCCCGACGACGACCGTGCCGGCCGCGGCAGGCGTCCCTGAGAAGCGTGCCCACACGGGGGTGGCGCGGACAGATTCGTTCTGCTAGGCCACTTCGGTCTGCCAGGCCACTTCGGTCTGCCAGGCCAGGCAGGCCGGTTGTCCCTCCCCGAGCACCACGGCTCGCGTACGAGCCTGAACCGCTCGGCGAAAAAGTTCACCATCGCAGGCGTGGAACGCACCCCGGGACGGGAGTCGGCGACGTTATCGTCGGGCTGAGGGACGGGGGAAGCACCCGGCCCTCCACGATCCGGTGGCACGCCGGCCGCATGTCGTCCACTACGGGGGGATCGTGGCGACGGAGACCGTGCAGCGTGACGGCCAACCGCTTGGCACCGCACTCGACAACGCCCGGATGTCGCCCCTGCACGTGCGGTTCTGGCTCCTCGCCGGACTCGGCATTCTGCTGGACGGATTCGACTTCTTCATCATCGGCGTCGCCCTTCCGATGATCTCGCGGGATCTCGGCGCGAGCGCCGCTGAGAAGGGGCTCATCTCGGCGGCGGCCATCGTGGGAGCGGTGTTCGGTGCCGGTCTGCTGGGACCGTTGGGGGACCGGATCGGCCGAAGCCGGATCTTCCGGGTCGATCTGTGGTTGTTCGTCGCCTTCTCGGTGCTGTGCGTCTTCGCGTGGGACGTCTGGTCGCTGATCGCCTTCAGGTTCATGCTGGGTGTCGCGATCGGGCTCGACTATCCGATCGCCGCCAGCTACCTCGCCGAGATCCTGCCGTCGAGGAAACGGGGGCGCTGGATGGTGGGCGGCTTCAGCCTGCAGGCGGCGGGGATCGTGCTGGGTGCACTCGTCGGTGTCGTCGTCCTCAACCTGCTGCCGGCGATCGGCTCGTGGCGTCTCATGGTGGGCTTCGGCGTCGTACCCGCACTGGTCATCCTCTGGCTGCGCCGCAACGTACCGGAGAGCCCGCGGTGGCTCGCGCAGAACGGACGCGAGCGAGAGGCCCGCGAGGTCGCCGAGAAACTGTGCGGATACCCGGTGTACGTCTCCGACACCGACCGCAGGCGGCAGGAGAAACCTCCGGAGGGGCTCAAGGCCTTCGTCCAGCCGGCGCTGTTCCGCCGTCGGATGCTCCGGCGCACCATCTTCACGGCGGGTCCGTGGTTCCTGCTGGACATCGCGACCTACGGGGTCGGCATCTTCACCCCCACCTTGCTGGCCGCGCTCGCTCTCGCCGGCTCGGACGCGACGTTCATCGCCGACGACATCGCCTCGACGGAAGGCACCGCCCTGCTGGATCTGTTTCTGGTGGTGGGGTTCCTGCTGGCCATCCTGCTCGTCGACCGGGTAGGACGGATTCCGCTGCAGCTGGTGGGGTTCGCGATGATGGCGGTGGCCCTGTGCGTCCTCGGCGTGGCCGACGGGTTGCCAGGAGGTGGCGAGGCTCATATCCCGTTGGTCGTTGTCGGGTTCATCATCTTCAACACGTTCATGAACATGGGGCCGAACTCCACGACCTTCGCCCTTCCCGCCGAGGTCTTTCCGAGCGAGATCCGGGCCGCGGGGCACGGGTTCGCGGCCGGCATGGGCAAGCTGGGCGCCGCTCTCGGTACGTTCCTCTTCCCCATCCTTCTCGACGCGGTTGGCGCAAGTGCCCTGCTGTTCGCCATCGCCGGCACCAGCGCGCTCGCGTTCGTCATCACCTACGTTCTTCGGATCGAACCCCGCGGCCGATCGCTGGACGAGGTGTCCGGTCACGAGGTGGCCGCCCTCGCGCCCCGAGTCACCCCACCGTGAGAGGGCCCGCGGACCGTCGACACTGTGGATTCCGCCTCCGGTTCGCCCCGCGGTCTGCCATGATCACGCGGTGGACGCGGGCAGCACCTTGGTACCTCCCGGGAGTCGGATCGTTCGGGCGACCCTCGCCACCTCCATCGACTGGTGTGGCCTGCTGCTCGGCGCCCTGCTCATCATCGGCGGCGTGGCGTCCTGGCTGATCGGCGATGACGCACGGCGCCAACTCGGCGTCGACCGCGGCGCGCCGACAGCGGTCCCGCTCGAGGTGCCGCCCGGCTACGCACACCCGGAGCTCGGGTACGGCGCCGACGCCAGGGGCCGAGCCGACAAGAGCATCGTCGACCTCCGTCCCGCCGACGACACCACGGCCTCGGACCTGAGTCGACAGGTCCGCATCTGCGTCGACGACGCCGCCGACGCCCGTCAGCCGTGCGGCTCGGACGCGTTCGGCGGCATCGTGCGAGTCGTCGACGGACGGCGCATCCTCATTTCGCTGGACGACGACAGCCCGATAGCCGCCCGCGCCGCGTGGCAGTCCGTCGAGTTCACCACGAACCTCGACGAGGCTGCCTGGCTCGACTGACGTCCTGGGCTCCCCAGCACCAGTCCTGAGGCAGGCGCTGACGCGTCGGTCTGAGGTCGCGATCCAGGTGAGGACGTTGACGAGTGCGCGGCGGACGATGCTCGTGGTGGCGCGCAAACACCCTTGACGGGCGCACGGACGGCCGGTTGGGTAGGAGTCTTGCCCATTTTCAGGTGGACCTGCTCGACCTGTCGGCGCAGCGAGCGCCCCGAAGGGACATGGACGTGCGCATGAGGATTCCAGGACTTCCGAATGCCCGCGGACACAGGACGTCTGCTGGGCGCCTTCGGGATCGATGCCCTGGGCGGCGGGCTGTTCCTGCCCTTCTCGGTCCTCTTCTTCACCATGACCACGTCGCTGGGCCTGCAACAGGTGGGCCTGGCGCTTTCGATCGCGGCGATCGCGCGGCTGCCCGCAACCGGCGGCGCGGGGATGCTCACCGATCGAATTGGTCCGAAGAACGCCGTAATCATCTCCAACCTGGTCCAGGCGATCGGGTTCGCCGGTTACCTCTTCGTCGACTCGTTCACGCAGATGCTCCTCGCGGCGGTCGTCGTCCAGGTGGGCAACTCGCTTTTCTGGGTCGCCTACCCCGCTCTTGTGCACGAGGTGGCTGACAAGGCCGGACAGGAACGCTGGTTCGCCCTCATCAACGCCCTGCGCAACGCGGGCTTGGCGGTCGGCGCCCTCGGCGCCAGTCTCGCCGTCGCACTCGGAGGCACCATCGGCTATCAGCTGATCGTGGCCGTCAACACCGCGTCCTTCGTCGTGGCCGCGATCCTGACCCGGCTCGACCCCATTCCGAGCCAGCGCCGCGACTACAGCCGGGAGCCAGGTGCGGCCGGAGCGGCCGGTTGGGTCGCGGTGCTCCGCGACCGGCCGTTCCTCGGCTTCGTCGGCGTCAACCTCGGGTTTGCGCTGCTCTCGTTGTCGTTCGTCATCGCCGTGCCGGTCTTCCTGGTCGACCTCGCCCACCTCCCTGGCTGGACACCAGGCACGCTGCTGGCACTCAACGCCATCCTCGGCGCACTCGGAGCCGCACCCGTCGTCGCGGCCATCACGGGCCGGCGGCGCGATCACGTCCTGTTCAGTTCACAACTGATCATCGGAGTCGGGTACGGCTGTGTACTCCTCGCCGGCCTTGCTTCACCTGGCTTGAGCCTCGCACTGGCCCTGCTGGCCGCGGTGCTCGTGACCACCACCGAACTGATCCAGGGCCCCGCGGTTTCCGCCATCGTCAACGAGTCCGCGGGCGACCAGGATCGCGGACGCTACATCTCCGTCTACCAGATGACCTTCAGCATCGTCGACATCATCGCCCCTGTCGCACTGACGACGGCCCTCACCCATGGCCCGTTCGCCACCTGGCTACCGCTGATCGTCATCGCCGCACTGGACGCGGTTGTCATCCTGCTCCTCTCCCGGCACCTGTCAGCCCTGACCTTGCGCATCGGACACGCAACCCCCGCCGATCCCGTCACCCGCCCGATCGAGGCCGACGGGCTGTAGCCGGGACGGCCGTCAAGGGCCCGGTGTTGCCACAGACCTCCAGCAGGGCAACGCCTCAGCTGAGCTGGACAGCCCGCCGGGCAGCCTCCTCGGCCTCGCTGATCAGGCGTGCGATGAGGTCCTGCGTGGGAAGAACGTCGTGGACGAGTTCGACGGACTGACCGGTCAAGGGCAGCATGTCCTGCCCGCCGCCCGACCGGAGCGCGCGCAGGAGTTCGGGGCCGACAACGTCCGGATCGACCTCCTCGGGTGCGGACTCCAGCCGGTCGGTCAGTTCGGTACGCAATGACCTGGGCGCGTACGGCACGCCCAGCTGGGGGATGGTGAACGGTGGCATCACCCGCTCGCTGTGCGGCACCTTCACGACCTCGGTCGCGTCGGCGGCCACGATCCGGTCCTTCCAGCGCTGGTCTATCGACATCTCTTCGGTCGCGAGGAAGCGAGTGCCAAGGCTCACCCCCTGCGCACCCAGCGCGAAGGCGGCGGCGATACCTCGGCCGTCGGCGATACCGCCCGCCGCGACCACCGGGACACCTCCCGCGACGTCGACCACGGCCGGCACGAGTACGAGTGTGCTGATCCAGCCGGCGTTCCCGCCGGCCTCGCCACCCTGTGCGACGAGGACGTCCGCGCCCGCGTCACGGGCTGCTTCGGCGGCGGCCACGTCACCGACCGTCTGTATCCAGGTGATTCCGTACTCGTGGGCCCGCGCGATCAGCGTGGCCGGAACGCCCATGTGGAAGCTGATCGCGGCGGGCCGCTCCTCGAGCGTCGCCTCGAACGCCTCCTCATTCAGCGGTCTGCCGGTGTGGTTGATCGCGAAGGGACGATCCGTCTGCGCACGCAACTGCCGCCACTGTGCGCGGAGTTCCTCGACCGAGCGGGTCGCCGTCCCGAGGCTGCCCAGGGCTCCAGCCCGACAGACCTCCGCTGCCAACCGCACTTCCTCCCCCGGCCCGAACGGCGCGAGCACGATCGGCACCTCGATGCCGAGCAGGTCACACAGTCGATTCCCTGCCATGGGTCCCAGTCTTGGCGCTCCGACGTGCCTGGACAAGGCCCATGACGGAACGGCTCGACGCCCTGAACCCCGAAAGGGTCAACCCTCGCGAAGCGTCGACATCACGCAGGTTTCGGATCGATCCGCCGCCCCGCTCATCGGACACGAATCCGTGATGGCAGGAAATCGGCTATCCCACCGTCAGAGTGAGGTTGGGCGAGACGCCGGCGAGGTGGTCGGTGTCAGCAGAGTGGTAGACCCGGAACGTCCTCGCCCCCTTGGACGTGGGCGTGTAGCTGACGCTGTAGGTGCTTGACGAGGAGAGTGTCGCCGACTTCACCGTGTGCCAGGCTCCGGAGTAGTACGCCTGCAGGAGAACGGCGTGCCCAGGGTGGCTGGGGGCGAGCGAGCCGGTGACGGTCGCGGTCTGTCCCAGCAGGATGGAACTCTTGCCGGCCAACGCGGCGGTGATCTTCGGTGCGACGTTGACCCGCCTGACCGGACTCGTGACGCTCGGGAGCTGCCCGACCGCGTCCGCCAGCAGCCGGAAGTCGCGGGTGCCAGACGGCTTGATCGAGGTGGTGATCTGGCCGGTCGACGACGTGGTGCCACTCACCAGCGTCTTCCAGGTCGTCGTGCCGATCGAGCGGTACTGCACGTGCACCCGCGCGGACGCAACCGCGGCCCCTGCCGGGTCGGTGAGTCGGCCACTCATGGTCACGGCGGCGCCGTAGGTCAGTGTGGTCGGCGAAGCGGTGAACGTTAGGACGGGCGCGTAGCTTCCAGTGACCGTCACGACCCGGGCGGAGCTGACATTGCCGGTGGAGTCGTAGGTGAAGATGCCGACGCTGTACGCGCGGCCGGCGGTCAGCCCGGACAGGTCGACACTGCTGCCGTTGCCGGTGTAAGCGAGGTTCCCGACCGTGGGGTTGGTGGGCGGCGCGCTGGTGTCGGGCATGTACCGCACGACCGTTGCGGCCCGGTCGGCGTCCGCGGGGTTGGTCCAGGCGAGATGTGCGGTGGTGCTGCTGGTGCGGGTGGCGGTCGCGTTCGTCACCCGGGCGGGTGCGGTGTAGTCGGCCCTGGCCCGGTAGCGGAGGCGACCGTGCAGCGCGGGCGTCTGTTCCTCGCAGTGCTGCTCGAACGTGAGATCAAGGCGGTCGAGGGCACCCGTTCCCGTGAATCCCACCTGGTTGACGGTGAAGTCCCCGACGAGCTTGTTGCAGCCACGTCCCTCACCGTCCACGTCCATCCCGGCGCCGGTGCCGTTGAACGGATACCGGTGGGCGTTGGGGTAGGTGCTGCCCTGCACGAGAATGTCGCCCTGAGCAGGCACGAAGGTGCCGCCCCACGACTCGCCGTTGGCCGCGTCGACGCTGCCGCTGACGCGCGTCCTCGAGCCCAAGAAGTTCACGAGGTCGGTCGCCGTGGTGTAGTGGTACGTCCGGCCACCGCCGATGTAGTCGCCGCTGTCGCTCTGCATGGACCAGTCGGTCGTCCCTGGAATCCCGTAGCCGTCGAGCGGGACCCGGAGCGTTCCGGTGCTGGTGGTGATCCGGAGGAGCGCGGTCCGGGGGCCCGGGGACTGTGGCGCGAACCGGACGTTGACGAGGCAGGACTGGCCCTCGTCCAGGGACCGCCCTGTGCACTCGTCGGAACGGATCGTGAAGTCCTGTCGGTGTGCCCCTTCGAGCGCGACGGCGGAGACGGAGCCGACGGACGTGCCCCGTTGCCGCACGAGCACGGGGACGACCTTGCTCTGCGCGGCTGGATAGGTGTCCGGCCAGTGCACCGCATGCGGCTCGACGTCGGTGGAGGCCGCCGGCATACCGAACCTGATCTCACCGAAGTCGGCCCTCTCGCCACCCTCGCAGTGGTGCTCGTACAGCAGCCACAGCTTGGTGAGCGTGCCGGACGACCAGGCGATGTCGCGTACCTCGAAGCTCCCGGTCACCTCGTTGCAGCCGCTACTGCCGACGGTGACGGACATCCCGGGCCGACCCGCCTCCTGGAACGGGTAGCGCTGTGCGTCGGGATACCAACCGGCGGCCATGGTCGTCTTGGTGGGAGCCTGGAACTCGAGGTCGAACGATGAGCCGGTGGGCCCACCGCTCACGTCGAGTTTGACCAGGCTGCTGGTGCTCGAGTTGGTCAGGACGGCGTTCGTGTCGTCGAACTGCAGATTCGCGCCGCTGGACTCGCGGGACATGGTGACTGACCACGGACCGTTGTAGGCGGCGGCACTGGCCCCGCCTTCGAACGCGGCGAGACCTCCGACGACGACAAGTAAACCGACCAGAAACGCAACGACTCGATGACCGCGTGGTCCGCGCATCCGTGGGCTCCCCTCCCATGTGGCGGAGAGAGTGTGGCACACCTGATCACGGACTCGCGAGGGCCCGGTCCGCGGATGCGGACCTGCCGACGGCCCTGGAATCCGGCGCGACGGAGGGTGCCTCCTGTTAGCGTGCCCGGCATGTCGATCCCACCCGCGGAGCATGTGGCCGAGGCTTTCGATCTGGGTCGGCCAACGGGTCCGATGCGGGCTCATCGGTACGGGAGTTCGGAGACCTGGCGCCTCGAGACCGACTCGGGAGCCTTTCTGGTGAAGAGGCTCTGGACGGGAGAGGACCCCTCGTGGCGGCCGGCTCTGGAGGCCGCGATGGTCTTCGAGGGCGCGTGCGCGGCCACGGGGGTCAGCATGCCAACGCCGGTGTGGCCGGTCGACGTGGCGTTCGGCTGCGCGGCGCGGCTGCCCGAGGACGGCGTCGTTCGTGTGTATCCGTGGCTCGAGCACCGCACCGTGGAGGTCAGCGACGACCTCGCCGAGTGGCTCGGCACGACCCTTGCCCGGCTGCACCGCACCGCGCCGATCAGCGGCTCCACGCCCGAACCGGAGTGGTACGGGATCTTCCCCGCTGCCAGATGGGAAGCCTGGCTCCAGGACGGGGTCGTCCAGGGTCGGCCGTGGGCCGCGGTTCTGAAGGAACGCCTGCCAGATGTGCTGCGCGCGTCTCGATGGGTTGCCGAAGCGTTCGAGTCCACGGGACCTTACGTGCGTACCCACCGCGACGTCCTGCCCGCCAACGTCCTGGTCACCGCCCACGGACCGGTGTTGGTCGACTTCGACACCGCAGGACCTGACAGCGCTCCGCTGGAGACCGCGACAGCGACACTGGTGTTCGCCCTTCGTGGGGCAGCTGAACCCGACAGGGACCGGGTCGGCAGGACCCTCGCGGCTTACGAAGGGGAAGGCGGGCAGCCTCTCCCACCTCGAGAGGACCTGCTGGCTCGTCGCCTCGGCATGAAGCTCGGCACACTGTCCGAACGGCTGGACAAGACACTCGGACATGCCCCGGCCGGATCCTGGGACCTCGAGCCGCTCAGCAACTCGAGGAGATTCCGGTCCTGCTCCACAACCTCAGACGCTGGTCCAGCCTCTTCACCAGCTGACGCGCTCGCAGCCATGTCACAGGGGGGCCGGCTGTCCCGTCACAGGGGGTGTAGCCACTGACGACCACAGAGGAGCACACCCATGGGCGCACGATTGAACTTCTTCGCCGACCCGATCGCCGGCAGGGTTCTCAACCACTTCATGTCGGCGGGCAGAACGCTCAAGGAGTCGCCGCTTCCGGCCGCCACGCAGGAGCTGGTGGCACTTCGCGTCAGCCAGATCAACGGCTGCGCCGTCTGCGTCGACATGCACACCAAGGAGGCCGCCGCTGCCGGCGAGACCTCGGTGCGGCTGAACCTGGTCGCGGCATGGCGGGAGGCCACGGTCTTCACCGAGGCAGAGCGTGCCGCGTTGGAGCTCGCGGAGGAGGGGACCCGGATCGCGGATGCGGCCGGTGGGGTCAGCGACGAGGTGTGGACGAATGTCGCCAAGCACTACGACGGGGAGCAGCTCACCGCCCTGGTGATCCTGGTCTCCTTCATGAACACGGTGAACCGGCTGAACATCATCACCCAGCAGCCGGCGGGCAACTACGAGCCCGGACAGTTCCACTGAACGACATCGGCAACCGGCTCGGGGTCCGGGCTGCGGACTCCGAGCCGGTTGGGCTCGAGGGCTTCGAGGGGAGTGATTCGGCGTGAGCAAGGTCGAGGAGTTCGAGGAGCTGCGGCCGCTGCTGTTTTCGATCGCCTATCGGATTCTGGGCAGTGTGGGCGAGGCCGAGGACGCGGTGCAGGAGACCTGGCTGCGCTTTGACGGCTCGGCGACCCAGGTCACGTCGACCAAGGCCTTTCTGTCGACCGCGGTGACGCGGATCTCGATCGATGTGCTGCGTTCCGCACGGGTGCGAAGGGAAGAGTACGTGGGCCCCTGGTTTCCCGAGCCACTGTTGAGCGATCCATATCAGGATCCGGCACGGTCGGTGGAGCTGGCCGACTCGGTGTCGATGGCGGCGCTGCTGCTGCTGGAGCGGCTCAGCCCCCTGGAGCGGGCGGTGTTCGTGCTGCGGGAGGTGTTCGGCTTCGGGTTCGACGAGGTCGCCGCAGCGGTGGGGCGGTCGGAGGCGGCGTGCCGGCAGCTGCTGGTGCGGGCGCGGCAGCATATGGAGGCCGGGCGCCCACGCTTCGAGGCTGCCCGCAAGGAGCGGGAGCAACTCGCGGCGCGCTTCTTCGACGCGCTCCGCGAAGGCGACGTCGCCGGTCTGAAGGAGCTCCTCGCCGCCGACGTCTCGATGGTCGGCGATGGTGGCGGAAAGGCTCCGCAGCTGGCCAGGGCCGTGATTGGTGCCGAGAACGTGGCCCGGCTGCTCACTTCCGTCCTCCCGTGGCTGGCCCGCGTCGACGTGACGTTCCAGCCGCACGAGGTCAACGGCCAGCCGGGCGCGATCTTCCGCGACCGGGACGGCAAGGTGTTCCTCGCCCTGGCGCTCGACGTACTCGACGGGCAGATCCAGAAGATCCGCTCGGTGATCAACCCCGACAAGCTCGGGCACGTGGGCCCGGTAGCGGACGCCTGGGCAATCGACCGCGAAGTACGACAGGCACGCGCCCGCAAGTGACGTCCATCCGGCCCAGTGCGGCCTTGGACATCGATGCTCGAGCGGGGCACGCTGAAGAGTGTGCCGCCCGGGATGAGGAGGCGCTTGTTCGCGCAGCCCAGCTGATGGGGCCCGACACCAACGGTGGGCGCCACGTGGTCGAACTCGACAACCTGGGCAAAGGAGCCAACCATGCCTTTCGTCGTCCTCATCACCGGCGCATCGACCGGCATCGGAAACCTCACGGCCCGGGCCCTCGCGGCTCAAGGCCACACCGTCTACGCGAGTGTGCGCGACCTCGCCGGCTCCGATGCTGCGCACGCCGACGAACTCCTGGAGTTTGGACACGGCGGCGGACACGACCTCCGGGTGGTCGGGCTCGATGTCCAGTCCGAGGCGTCCGCCGATGCCGCGGTGTCGACCATCCTGGACGAAGCAGGCCATCTCGACGCCGTGGTCCACAACGCCGGCCACCTCGGCGTCGGCTACGTCGAGGCGTTCACCATCGAGGACGTCCAGCACCTGTTCGACATCAACACCCTCGGTGTCCAGCGCGTCAACCGTGCTGTCCTTCCACACCTGCGGTCGCGGCGCGCGGGCACTCTCATCTACGTCGGCAGCACCACCTCGGTCGTTCTGCCGCCCTTCATGGGGGCCTATGTGGCCACCAAAGCCGCGGCCGATGCGCTCGCGCAGACGACGGCATACGAGGTCGGTCAGTTCGGCATCGAGACCACCATCGTGATGCCGGGCCCGTTCACCCACGGCACCGAGCATTTTCCCGACGCGAGCCACGCCAGCGACGTCGACCGCGTCGGCGCCTACGCGGACCTCGACCCGCTGGTGGCGCGCAACGAGGAGGCCACCTCCGCCCTCTTCCCACCAGACGTGGACGCGCACCCGCGCGCCGTCGCCGACGAGATCGCCCGGGTGCTCGCCCTCCCCGCAGGGACCCGCCCCTTCCGGACCGTCGTCGACTTCACCGACGCGGGCGTGGACGAGGTCAACGAGGCCCTTCGGCGGGCTCAGGAACAGTTCCTCACCCGCCTCGGATTCGACGACCTTCTCCACGTGGAGACGCCGGGGCGGGCGTCCAGCCCGGGTTGACAGGCGTGTCACCGGCGGCGCGCTTGGTTAGCGTCCGGGTGCGTCCGATCGCCGTTGGGCGGCGATGATGAGCAGGGCGGCGGTCATGGTGGCCACGCCGGCCCAGGCGGCGGTGGTGTAGCCGGCTTCCTGCGGGAAGACCTGCGTGGTGTGGGCGGCGAGGATGAGTCCGCCGAGGGCGCTTCCGATGGAGAACCCGACGCTGCGTACGACCTGGTTGACGCTCATGGCGCTGGCGGTCTCCTCCCTGGGAGTGGCGGTCATGATGATGGCGGGCATGGCGGCAGAGAACGCTCCGACGCCGAAGCCGAGGATGCCCATGGCGATCACCGGTTCGGCCAGGTGACCGCGTGCGAGCGCGAAGAGGAGGAAGGCCGCGAGCACGATGGTGGCGCTGGCGGCGAGTAGCGTGCGGGCGCTGAGATTTCCCTGCAGGCGCGGTAGGAGCCGGCCGGCGGTGAAGCCGAACAGCGAGAACGGCACGAGGACGAGCCCGGCCTGGAAGGTGTTGAGCTCAAACCCGTATCCGGCCGCGGCCGGCGTCTGGATGTAGCGGGTGATCAGGCTGAGCAGCAGGTACATGCCCACCCCACCGGTGAGCATCGCCAGGTTGGCGGCGGCGACGGCGGGGTGGCGAAGGAGCCGGACGTCGACCAGTGGCCTGTCGGTACGGGCCTCGAGGACTGTCCAGGCGGCGAGCAGCAGTAGCGAGACCAGGAGGGTGGCTGTGGCAAGGCCGGTGTGGTGGTGCCAGAGGTCGGCTTGGCTGATGACGATGAGCAGAGCGAGCAGCGCGACGGTGAGCAGCAGCGCACCGCGCGTGTCGACACGGCCGGCCGGTCGTGCTGGTGCGGGCGGTAGCACCAGGATGGCGGCGACCAGCGCGGCGGCGGTGACGGCCAGGCCGAGAGCGTAGGCGGCGCGGATGCCCGCGAGGTCGGTGAGCAACCCGGCCAGCGGGTAGCCGATGCCGATGCCGGCTGTGGAGGCCACCGAGAGCAGCGCGATGGTGCGGGCCGAGCGCTGCTCGTCCAGATGGTCGCGGGCTGTGGCCATCATCAAGGCGGTCAGGCCGAGCCCGACCCCCTGGGCGGCACGGCCGATGAGCAGCAGCGTGAAGGGCAGCGGGATCACCGTCAGGACGCTGCCGGCCACAACGACGGCGAGGGTGGTCAGCACGACGGTTCGGCGCCGGGGGCCGGAGCCGAGCCGGCCAAGCAGGGGAGTGGCGATCGCACCGGAGAGCAGTGCGATGGTCAGAGTCCACTGGGCGGCGACCAACGAGACGCCGTAGTGCTCGGCCACCACGGTGATGAGCGGGGCGCCCAGGCTGCCGACTACCGCGACGACCAGGCCGACGAAGACGACGACGCCGGCGAGGACGCGCGGCCCGCTGCCAGTGTCGCTGTCCGGCTCCATGGGGGATCTGTGTGGGCGGGCGGTGCTCACTGGTTGGTCTCGCGGGTGATGTGGGTGAACAGTCCGGGGCGGATGCGGGTGCGTGCCTGCCGGGCCCATCGCTCGTCGACGTCGGCGAGTTCGAGAGCGGCGTTGGTGTTGAGCAACATCCCGAAGGCCAGGAACGCCTTGACAGTGACCGGGTCGAGACGGGCGGTGTCGGCGACGGCCTGCCAGAGCCGTCCGAAGCTGCCCCGGACCGCGTCGCGCACCTCGGCGTCTCCAGCGGCCGCGGCGGCGGTCCCCTGCAACTGCAACAGCAGGGTGGTGCGGTCGCTGAGCATGGCGTTGTACTCACGGCCCATCGCGGTCAGCGCATCGATCCCGGTCGTGTCGCCGGCGGCAGCGAGCAACGCCAGCCTCATGCGCTCGAACGCGGCGTCCACGCAGGCGAGGAACAGTTGCTTCTTCGTGCCGAACAGCCGAAACACGTAGGCCTGGGTGATGCCCGCCCGGTGGGCGATCGTCTCGGTCGAGACGCCGTGCAGTCCGGCCACGGCGAACTCCTGTTCGGCAACGGCCAGCACCTGCGTACGGCGCTGCTGCCCGGTCATGCGTGTTGGCGACATGCAGCTATGTTAGTAGGTAGTAACTAGTTACTACCAGATCGGCGTACGCCGGCCGAGCAGTTCGTCGACGTCGACCCTCTGGCAGGCGGTTGTCTGCTGCCAACGCCGCCGCGTAGGCTCGGCCGAAAGGAGCCGATGCGACGGACGCTTCGTCACTCGTGACGAAGCTACGGCTCAAGAGTGGACAAAGCTCTCACTGCAGGGCCACTCCGCCGAACGTCCTGCCGGCCGACCTCACCTCCCGTGCCAGGAGTGAAACAGTGACAGGGGCGTCGAGTTCAGGAACGAGTGATCGCCCAAGGTCTCCCTCGACAACCTCTCCGACCGCGGTCCTCGATCTGCCGTTGCCGTCGGGCGTACGCTCCCGCTTCGTCGCGTCGGTCAACGGGCTGAACATGCATGTACTGGAGGCTGGATCATCCCGCTCGGACCGGCTCGTGCTCCTTCTCCACGGATTTCCGGAACTCGGGTTCAGTTGGCGACACCAACTGTCCGCCCTCGCTGATGCCGGCTACTACGTCCTTGCCCCGGATCTTCGTGGGTATGGGCGTACGACCGGTTTCCAGGCGGATGTGAATGCCGATCCGACCGAGTGCAGTATGCCGTGGCTCGTCAACGACCTCATCGCCCTCGTCGCAGCACTCGGACGCAACGAGGTGCATGCCGTCGTTGGTCACGACTTCGGGTCTGCCCTCGCTGCCTGGTGCGGGGTGCTGAGGCCAGACGTCTTCTCTGCCGTCATGATGATGAGCGCGCCTTTTGCTGGGCCGCCCGCATGGCCGCTGCGTCCGGATGACGGCCCTTCCCGACTCGCCGCCGCTGTGGCTGGTCTGCCCACGCTAGGGCGCGAGCACTACCAGTGGTACCTCAGCACTCCCCGCGCGGCCAGAGACATGGACACGCCGCCACAAGGGATGCACGACTTCCTTCGCGCCTATTTCCATGTGAAGAGTGCGGACTGGAAATCCAACCAGCCGCATGCCCTCGAGAGGATCGATGCGGCGAGCCTGGCAAGGCTGCCGTTCTACTATGTCCTACCTCTGGGCGTCGGCATACCCGCGGCTGTCCGGTCCGAGATGCCGACGCCGGAGGAAATCGCGTCCAGTACATGGCTGCCGGAGGAAGACCTCGCGGTCTACGCGGGTGAGTTCAGCCGAACTGGCTTTCAGGGCGCTCTGCAGTGGTACCGGTGTTTGACCGGAGAGCGTGAGATCAATGCCCTTCGTGTCTTCGGCGGCCGTCGCATCGACGTTCCTTCCGGCTTCATCGCGGGTGAGAGCGATTGGGGAGTGCACCAGGTGCCCGGCGCCTTCGAAGCGATGCGGCAGCGTGCGTGCACCCAGATGGTGGCTTGCGATCTTGTACCCGGCGCGGGGCACTGGGTCCAACAGGAGCAGCCACGTGTGGTCCTCGAACTGCTGTTGCGGTTTCTCGAACGACTGTGAACTCAAGGACGCTCGCGGGACGGCGAGTTCGCCCTCCTGCGGCTCAGGAACGCCAGCGTTGGATGAGCTGGTCGGCGAGGCCGGGAAGATCTGGTGCGACGAGGTTGGGCTGGGGCAGTGAGACGACGGGCAGCGGCGCGTTGCCTGGCCGGGTGATCAGCCCCGCGGTGTAGCCGGCGCTTTGGGCGCCCACAGTGTCCAGGACATGGCTCGCGACCATGAGGCATGTGGACGGTGGCACCGCCAGGCCCTGGGCGACCAGGTGGTAGCCCTGCGGGGCTGGTTTGTAGGAGCGGACGGTCTCGACGGTGAACTGGCGTTCGAAGTACGGGGCGAGACCGGCGTGCTCCAGCGGGCCTGATCTCCTCCACGTCGTCGTCGGAGACCTGGACGCCGTGGACGTCGCCGACCATCCTGAGTAGTCCCTGGCCCAGGGTGAAGAAGCCCTCCCAGAGGCCGGACAGCGTGATCGTCTGCGCATACATGATCAGCTGGCCGAACCACTCGCGCACGACCCGGCCTTCACCGAAGATCTTCTCGAAGAGCGGGTTCATCGACTCAAGGTCGAGCAGAGTCTCGTTCACATCGAAGACGAGCACTCGGCGCTCGCCGCCGATCCACTCGCCGTTGGTGCTGGCGCGCGTGGCCGGGTGGTGGCTCATCGTTGTCAGCCCCCTGTTCGGTTCCTGTGGTCTGGATGGGTTGCCTGCACCGTGCTCACCTCGGCGCGGCGCTCAGATGGGCGGTCCGGTCGGACGGCTCGCTGACGAGGGTTCCGGAGTTCGTCAATCGCGGTGGTGGCGGTTTGTAGGACGGTTTGGTCCGCCCGGCAGGAAGCGACGTGTCACGTCGTCCTGGATCTGGTTGACCGCGCCCAGGTGCCGGATGAGCTGTGCGGACCGACTACCCCGCAGTCCCGCAGCTGTCATCACGCCATCTCGGATGTAGGTGTACACGCCCGTCACCGGGAACACCCCGATCGAGCGGAGTTTCTCCGCCTGGGCAGGGACCGTGTCCTGGAAGTCCGTACTGGCGAAGAACTCCCGTGCGGCCAGCGGACTGTCGAATCCGATCTCGACAACGGCGATGTCTCGCCGCTCGTTGCTCACCTGGTGATCCACCATCGGTGCCGGCGGCGCCGGGTGGGCGTTGTCATATGGCGTGGGTTGGTGCAGGCGCAGCTTGCGAACCGCCGGCGCCGCGGCCAAACCCTGCGCCCAGTCCCTCACCCACGAACGGAAATCGTCGGCCGCGCCACCGTTGAGGTGCAGATGGAGCCGGTGCAACGGATCAGCTCCGTTCGGGATCGGATCGGCCACTCGGTCGACCAACGTCCGCGAGCCGTCCGGAAGGTCGTAGGCCACCGTGTGCTCGAAGACGTTGTGCTCGTCCTCGAAGAGGACAGGGCTGGCGGCCTCGAAACGTGCCTGCTCCTCGGTTCCGGCGAACCCGATCTCCACCGCGCCGTCGAGAACGACGTCCATGCGACGAACACCGGCTGGTACCGGCCAGAGGTTGGCCGAGACTCCGCGCGAGAAGTGGTACTGCACGTAGTACCCGAGCCCCGGCAGCCTGGCGCAGAGCGGCCCGTGCACGTCGCGCCAGTACGCGGCGAACACGGGGTGCGGTAGGCCGGTGAGTCTCCGCACCGGCGTGTACGTCAGGCAGCGCACACGTTCGTCGCGCTCGCGGTAGTCGGGCAGATTGACACCTGCGGACATGGCGGACACTTCCCTTGCTGGGAACTCCCGTCGAGCACACCACGGAGGTGGAGCGGCCGGTGCCCCCAAAGGTCCCGCGGACCGCTCGTCAGTGGTCACTCAGGAACAGGAGGACGCCACGGCGGGCTGTGGCTGTCGACGTACCAGTCGAAGCCCTCCGCTACCAAGGCGCTGATCTGCCGCAGATCGATCTCCTCGCCCGCGGGGCCCGGCTCGCGCAGATGGAACGGCGGCGGGTAGAAGCAGTCGCCAAGCAGCAGCACGCCGGAGCCGGGGACGGCTACGACCGTGGAGTCCGGCGCGTGTTTGCCGCCCACGTGCCGGACCTCGATCCCGCCGGAGAGCATCAGCCGGTCGGTGAAGGTACGGCTCGGAGCCCGCACGGCGAAGTCCGCCCAGCCGGTCATGGCTCGCGCTCGGGCCTTGAAGCTCGGCCCCAGCCGGGGGTTGGCGACCACCTGCTCCTGCAGGTACTCCTGGCTCCACGAGCGGCGTGCCTCAGCAGACAGCAGCGTGGCACCCGACTCCTGGCCAACAATCTCCTCCACCTCCCAGGCGCAGGCACCCCAGGTGTGGTCCCAATGGTGGTGGGTGTACACAAGCCGGCGTGCGGCGGGCAGCCCTGCCTCCGCCAAGGCCGACTGCACCAACCGGGCGTGCGCCGGGCTCTGTCCCGCGTCGACCACTGTGCTGCCCGCATCGTCGGCGACCACCGCGACACAGGGCATGACCGCCTCAGGATCCGGATCGCCGGGGTAGATCCAGACCCGGCCGGACAACTGGCTCAACGAGGCAGTCATTCCCGCAGTCTGCCAGGAGGTTCCGGGTGTCCATCCGCGCACGACCTGCCGGGAGAGCGGTTCACCCGCAGGGAGGCTCCAGGACCAAGCCGAGGTTCTTGGGTCCACGAAAGTCCAGCTGTACTGCCTCTGACCGACCACCGAGGCCCTCGTGGTGCGCACTGACGGCCCTGAGGAGCTCGTCCTGACCGAGCTTGTGCGACCGACTCCAGAAGTTGCAGCAGGGGACTACGAGCACAGGGCGAACGATGGCTGACTCCACCACCTGTCGCAGCGCCTCGTCGGGATGGAGACCGACCACAAGGTCGTAGTAGTCCGCCATCTGCGCGGAGTACTCCTCCTGTCGGCTGGAGATGCCCTTGAGGGTCCACCCACGAGGGTCGACCACATCGCACTCGATGCCGTAACGCTTGCCCAGGATCCGGGCCAGCATGCCCTGGCCGCCCGCGACGTCGGCGACGTAGCGCGCGGTGGGAAACCGCACGCTCACGAACCGCGCCACCGCTTCGAAGCGGGTGGCGTCACCGTGGAAACGGTGGCGGCTCATCGGCGACTCCGTGGGTTCGGGTGCTGGTCAGCGTCGGACTTTGCAGCAAGGCTACGTCCGCCGCACCGACGAGGAATGTCTTGGAGCAACGTCCTGCCAGCCGATTATGTGCAGTGCGGATCCGAGCCGGCGTCGGTTAACCTGCGGGCCATGCCGACATCAGAGCGATACGTCGTTGCGGTCGATTCGGGCGGGACCCAGACCAGGGTTGGCTGTTTCACGCTCGATGGAGTGTTGTTGGCACGGCGCGTGGGAGAAGGCGGGTCACCCACCCACAATCACACTGCGGCCGAGAACGTCTGCTCCACGATCGCCGCGGCGATGACCGTCGGCGGGCTCGCGGCTGAGAGCGCGGTCGCCTTGACGGCGGGAATGGCCGGGTACGAAATCGATGCTGCGAACGGTTGGATCGACACCTTCTTCGACGGGGCCGCGCTGACCTGCCCTCGGCAGGTGGTCAATGATGCGGTGATCGCGCACCGGGGTGCACTGGCCGGAGTGCCGGGGGTCATCGTCGTGGGCGGCACCGGTTCGATGATCGCAGCCATCACCGATGACGGCACGGTGGTGGAAAGTGGCCGGTTCCAGCACTATGCCGGCGGAGCACGGCACCTCGTCTACGAAGCGATGCATCGCATCCTGATCGGCGATCACGCGGACGCCGATGCGAAGTTGGTCGAGACGGTGCTGGCCTGGTGGGGAGTTCGGGACGTCGGAGACCTTCGTCGGATCGTGCTCGGACTGGACGGTCAGGACTACAACGACGTGAAGCGTCGGTACGGCGGCCTGGCACCGGCGATCACTGCCGCCGTGGACGACTCTCCGCTCGCCGATGCCGCGGTGACCCGCCTGGCCGAGAAGACCGCGGTCGGCGTCCGCCTGCTGGCCCCGTTGGTCAGCAGAAGCGTCGTGCCGGTGGCATTGGCAGGGGCGTTGGCGACCTCCGCCGAGTTCGCCGATCGGATCACCCGGCTCCTGACCGCCAGCTCCGAGCCGCACATCACCATCGCCAGCGCCGCGCTCGATCCCCTCGGCGGCGCGGCCCTGATGGCGCTGAAGTCCGTCGGGGTGGCCATCACCCCCGAACTCGTCAGGCGACTTCAGGTCTCGACCGGCCGCTGAGCCACGTCAGCGTCGTCGTTCGCGGTGCGGCGGTCGAGAGCCTGGAGTGCCTCGGCGAAGGGTCGTTCGAGCCAGGCGAGATGGTCGGTTTCGCCGTGGTGGTGGGTGGTGAGCTCATCGGGGCGGCGGATCGCGGTGTGGCGTACGTAGTCGCGGGCGCCTTCGACGACCGTCCGGATGTAGTGGAGACCCTCCGGGTCGGCCATTCCCCACGGACCACCACAGGCGACGAACACGGGAGAGGTGTGCGCGAAGACCCGACGTCCCCACTCGTCGAGGTGGAAGTCGGAGCCGAGCGCTCGCAGCGCGAGCCATGAATGCCCGTCGACGCGGACGTTCTCGGTGAGGGTGAGCTCGCGTGCTCCGTTCCCGGGTACGGCGGCCACCACTTCGCCGTTGCACACCAGCTCCAGCCCGTGGAGCGGGAAGATGCTGGTGACGCCCGCCTCGACGGTCACGGTGCCCGGACCGGACAGATCGACGGTGTCGCCGGCCTGTCGCCCATCGACAGAGAAGGTGAGCAGCGGCCCGCCCGACAGGAAGGTCCGTCCCTGCCGCACGGCACGGCACCAGCCCTCGTAGCTGAACTCCTCGTCGGGGTCGAGCCGCGCATAGGTGCGGTAGAGGCCCACAGGCACCGAGCTCGACATCTTGTCGGTGCCGCCGACGAGTGGCATCCGGTAACCAGAGTTGAGGTAGCGGTAGTACTCCAGCAGGGCGTCGTCACCGTGAGACAACATCTCCACGGCGTCGGCTCGCCCGGTGGTGACGAGTACGGCGGGCTCGCCGTTGGGGTTGGGGAAGTGGGCCGCGACGACGGTGCCGCCCTGGGCGTGGGTGCGGTCGGCCCAGTCGCTCAGAGTCGCGTCCAGGGCGCTGCCGAGCTCCGCCTCGCTCGGACCGTCACTGGACCACGGCATGACGGGTTCCTTCAGCCCCCAGAGCAGCATGTGCCCGAGAGCGTGCTGGCGGTTCTCCTGGCCCACGTAGGTGAGGTAGTCGCCGCCGTGGACGGCGCTCACGCGTCCGCTGAAGTCCTCGGTGTTGGTGAACAGCGCACCCCACTGAGCCTGCAGCAGGTTGACCACGCGCAGGTCCTCGCCCTGCTGTTCGAGCTGCGCACCCGCGGTGGACAGGAAGTGCACGTGGGAGTCGCCCGACCACCAGCCGGCGGCCGCCATGTCGGTCGTACGCCGGATCCGCAGCGTCAGCTCCCGCTGGCCGGGCTCGATGCGTACGGTCTCGCGCAGGGGTTCGTACTCGAACCCGCGTGCGACGTCGACGACCACTTCACCACGAGGGAGCCAACCCTGGCAGGCGCCGTCGATGTAGGCGTAGGTGCGCTGGCCTAGGCGGACGTCGCCACCGACGTCGAGGTGCCAGCTGTTGAGGTTCTGGTTGACATGGTTGTGATGGCCGTGGGGCTGGTACGGGACACCTTCGGGAGAACGGAAATGGACCCGGCATGGAACAGGCTGCCCGCTGGAGTCGTCGAGCACCTCGACGTGGACCCAGTTGCGGCCCGGGTCGACCAGTTCGACGCGTACGCGGTCGCTCTCGGCGTGCCCGTCGCGTTCGACGTCGCCCCATCGCACCTGACCGAGCTCCTCGCCCTCGTGCCGCACGACGAGGGTGGCGGAGGGGATGGCAGCGACCGAGGCGTAGGCAGGAGACGTGCCCGGCCCGGCGTGCTCCGCCCCGTAGCCGGGACGGTCGTCGCCGGTCGGCAGCCGGTGCGGGTAGGTCGCGACACCGCGGTCGACATCGAGGTCGAGCACGCCGGTGCTACCGGCGACCGCATCGTCGGTGACGAGAAGGCGGACGGGCCGTCCGGGCGTACGGACGAACGGGTGTTCCTCGAGGTGGCCGAGGGTGATCCCGCCGATGAGGAACGGCAGACCAAGCGGGATGATCTCCAGGCGTTCGATCACGGCGTCGGGGGTGGGGTTGTCCCAGCACCACAGGTAGTAGCCCTGCGCCCACCCCTTGCCGTGCTCGGTCATGCGGAAGCCGGTCTGGTCCCAGCGTCCCTCGAAGCGGTCGATGTTGTAGTCGGGCGTGTCGCCGACCGCGAGGAACGGGTCACGTCCCCACGCGTGTTGAGTGATCTGGATCTCGAACCGCTCGCGGATCGGCACCTCGACAGTGGCGCCGCCGGCGAGGTGGAAGACGTAGTCGGCGACGCGGGTGCCGACACCGTGACCCGCCGGACCGCCGGGTTCGAGTTGGCGGTGAGCGACGATGACCCGCCGCGCCGCCTTGCCGATCTCGACGGAGACGGGTTCGGAAGGCATCACGAAGCAGCGGTCTTTCGCGCGGTCTTCGGAGCCGATCAGGAACGGCAGGCCGCGGAACTCCACGTTACCCAGCTGAGGATCTGCCGGGTCCGCGCCGAGGACGTCGACACCTGCGTTGCACACGGACTGGAGGGAAACCGGTTCATAGCCGGGCATCGGCCGATACTAGCGCCGACGGTCCGCGAAGGGACAGGCATTTGCTGGCCGGTACCTGTCCGATCAGCATCCTTGCGCGATCCCCAACAGCGCGCGGTAGAGATCCAGGCGGGGAGGGTCCGCGAGAGAGCTGACGAGCTCCCGCGTGGCGTGGTCTCGCATGTCAACCGGCTGTGCCTCATCGAGGCTGACCGACGCCTGCGCCTCGATGTAGTAGTTGACGTACCCGGCCAGGACCGAACTGAACGATTCCAGGCCGGTCAGTGCTGCGTGACCGCCGGCTCGACGATATGCCTCGAGGATCCGCCGTACGCGACCGACGTTGATCGTTCCGTCGTGCGTGCCCCAGTTGCAGAGGAGGGAGGCGAGTACCCGGTCGGGCATGCCTGGCCCGGCGTCCTCCCAGTCGAGTAGTACGTGTTCGCCGGCCGCGTCGGTCAGGAGATTCAAGGGTCGACTAACTGCTCTCGAATGAGTGCCTATGAGTGTCCTTTGGGTGCCGCGAGTTCTGTATGGTTTTGTGTGTGAATCTGACGGGATGGGCGTGTGCGCAGGGGGTCGCCCCGCGTACCGCGTACCGCTGGTTCCGTGAGGGCACGTTGCCGGTCCCTGCGGAAGGAGTGGGGCCGCGCACGATTCTGGTGAACATCGACGCGAACACTTCACCCTCGGTGGCCGGTGGTGTAGGTCTGTATGCCCGCGTCTGCTCCCATGAGCAGAGGTCCGATCTGGATCGGCAGACGGCGCGTTTGTCGGCGTGGGCTGCCAAGGCTGAGCATAAGGTCGTGCGGGTCGAGTCCGAGATCGGCTCGGGCATGAACGGCTGCCGGCCGAAAGCGAAGCGTCAGCGGCCTTGTCCGCGACGGGCCGTCGTCTCCTCGTCCTCGATGACGGCGAGGTCGAAGAGGACCTGGTGCCTGGAGGCGGCTGCCGATGAGTAAGAAGCAGCTCCGCAGCATCGACGCTGCGTTCGTTGCCTTCGGCCCGTCCGCAGTGGCGATACGCGACCGCCTCAAACACCTCACGCCCGCCGACGACAAGGTGTTGCGGCTGGTCGGTGAGCATCTAGGCCGTCTGGCGTCGTTGGACCTGAAGGCCCGGTGCGCCGATGGGCTGGGCCACAGCGCGGAGGCGTGGGCGGCCCGCAAGCAGGGCCTGACGGCCCAGTCGTCGTCGCGCTGGGCCGGGTCGATCACGAAGGCGTCACACGATCAGTGGGCGCTGTCGCGCCGCTGCCAACTTAGCCACATCCAGGGCCTGGAGGCCGGTGTGGCCACCCTGGCGCACCGCCTGTCTCAGCCTCTGGGGGAGCGGGGCACCAAGCGGGCACCGGGCGGGTACCGGGGCAAGGGCGAGTGGTTCCACAAGTCCCGCCGCCTGGCGGCCCTGCAGCACCGCCTCGATGTTGCCCGCGCTGAGGCTGAGGCCGGGCGTGTGCACGTCGTGCGTGGTGGCAGGCGCCTGATCAACACCCGTCACCACCTGGACAGGGCCCAGCTCAGCGAGCTCGAGTGGCGTCAGCGGTGGGAGGCGCAGCGCTGGTTCCTGGCCGCTGACGGGGAGTCCGGCAAGCGCTTCGGCAACGAGACGATCCGCGTCAGCCCGGACGGCGAGGTCAGCATCAAGCTGCCCGCCCCGCTCGTCCACTTGGCGAATGCCCGCCACGGTCGTTACGTGCTGGCCTCCGTGGTTGCCTTCACCCACCGGGGCGTGGAGTGGCGCGACCGTATCCTGGTGAACCAGGCCGTGGCCTACCGCATCCACCTGGACGTGGCGCGTGGGCGCTGGTACCTCACCGCGGCGTGGAGGCGGCCGGTGGTCCAGACGATCCCGCTCCAGGCGGCCCGCGCTGCCGGGATGGTCGGGGTGGACACCAACGCCGACCACTTCGCCGCCTACCACCTCGACCCCCACGGCAACCCCGTCGGCGAACCCAGGCGGTTCTTCTACGACCTGTCCGCAACCGCCGACCACCGTGACGCGCAGATCCGGCACGCCATCAGCCGCCTGCTGCACTGGGCCAAACGCTGCAGCGTGGCTGCGATCGGTATCGAGAACCTGGACTTCACCGCCGAGAAGACCCGTGAGAAACACGGCCGCAAGAAGCGTTTTCGGCAGCTCGTTTCCGGGATCCCTACCGGCAAGCTCAAGGCCCGGCTCATCAGCATGGCTGCTGCCCAGGATCTGTCGATCGTGGCCGTCGATGCGGCGTACACGTCGATGTGGGGCGAGGAGCACTGGCGCAAGCCGTTGACGAGCAACAAGCGAAAGATGTCCCGACACGATGCCGCTGGTATCGCGATCGGGCGACGCGCCCTCGGGCACCCGGTCCGGCGACGGACGGCACCGCCCCACGACGACCAGAGCGATCGTTGTGGGCATCGGACCGCCCCGGCCGGACCAGAGGCACGAGGGCGTGAGGGAACCCGCCCACCCGTCACGGAGCGTGCACACGATGCACGTTGCCGGACGGGGACTCAGCGAACGCGGGAGACCAGCGCATCCAACACCGTTCGGGATGCGCGCAGTCCCAGGACCTGGCACCAGATGCCACCCCTGGACACTGTTCAGGAACGGTTGGAAGTCCATGTGGTAGGCCGGGGGTCGACGCGCTTCACGTGAGGGGTGAGTGAACGAAGCAGCGGAACTCTCTCAGACAGCGCTGCCGCCCACGGCTGCTTCGTTGTCTCTGCCTCCGCCACCAGCTCCTTCCATCGCGCCGGCTCCGGCACGTGGTCGTACCACGGGTCGGTGGCGATGCCGTCGCACGGATGTCGAAGTGCGTGGAGGACACCGAGGGTGTGGCCAACCCATTGGGGTAGGTCCGGGCCGTCATGGTTGACAGGGTTGCCTTCGACCCAGGAGAACATCCGGACCGCGCCACCACCGAGGTCGGCGGGAAGATGGCAGATGAATCGTCCGTCGTCGGCACGCAGGTTGAGCGGGGAAGTGACGCCGGCAGCGGCGGCTGCGTCACGGAAGGCGGCCTCCCTACTCGCGGCGGCCTCGTCGGCACCCCAGAACAGCTCCTTGACCGCGTAGTCGCGGTGGGGCAGCGACAGCCGCCAGATCCGTCCCATCGCTCCACGAGCAACCGGGCTCAGACGCCCAACGCCGAACCCGAGCTGGAACCGTTCGCTCAGAAAACTGGCCGTCTCCTGTGTCGGAGTGAACCCCGCCCGGTCTGGCATGCGACCAAGAGTGGCACGCGTCGCAGGTGAAGGAGCAGCAGTTTTCGGCCGCCGCCCTCGATCGGGTCGCTGAGGCCGGGGCATTCCTCGGGACGGGAAACGGCCGGCGCCGGCATATGAGCTTGGTACGGGGACATGGTTCGTGATTTGCTTCACATGGCCGGGGAGGCCCCAGGGGTGAAGGGTGCTGCGATGGTGAACGATGCGGCGCAACTGTCCTTGATCGAGTGTGCGCGGGTCACGCTCGAGAAAGACCCGCGCATCCTTGCCGCCTGGCTTGCTGGCAGCTATGCGCGAGACGAGGCCGACGCCTACAGCGACGTGGATCTGCACTGCCTGATCGACGACGACGATGCCGACTGGTTCACCGAGCACTGGACGGAGACGGCCGACCGCATCGTGCCGGCGGTGGCGCAACGGTCGATACCCGGCCTGATCGGCGGGTTCGTCATCTCAGCGGAGTGGCTGCATGTCGATCTCCTCTTCTATCGCCGCTCGGCGTTCGATCCAGCGAGATGCGGCGAGTGTGCGCCGTTGTTCGACCGTACGGGCACGTTGGTTCCGGCCGCGGGGGAGGCGGGACATGGTGTGACGGCGGACATCTCCCGCCGTACGTTCGAGTTCTTCCTGTACATCATCGGCAACCTGGTCGTCACCCTTGGGCGTGGTGAACACCTGGTTGCCCTGTCCGGGGTCACGACCGTACGGGACGACTTCCTGATCCCTTTGATGCTTGCCGAATCCGGCGCGAGCAGGCGCGGCGGCGCCAAGCGGCTCAACCCTTACCTGACGGTCGAGCAGCGGGAGTTCCTGGCGAGCCTCCCCGCCGCCGCGGCCGATCCCGGGTCGATCCTCACCGCGATCGCGCCGATGGCGGCCGAGTACCTACGGCGCGGTCGGGTCTACGCCGACACCCACGGCATCGCCTGGCCCGAGCGCTTCGAGGATGCGACGGCCGACCATCTCCACCGGCACCTCGGCCTGGACATCCGGGCTGGGGTAGTGACGCCTCGCGAATCAGAAGGTGTCGCGTAGCCAACTCTTGCCGGTGGCGTGGCTGTGTAGTCGGTGAATGGGCGCGCAGGTCGACAGGTCGGTCGTGTCGCGGGCTTGGCGGAACCAGCGCCGTAAGGCCCACAGGTCACGGAGGATGGCGTATCCCCGTAGCCGCGCCTCGGCGCCTGGCTGGTTGAGCAGGTTGGCTGCAAGGTTGGCGAGGTGGACGGCGGTGGCCCGGTCGGCCATGAAGTGCAGGTAGCGGAACAGATTTTCCAGGTCGAGGTCCGCCGGCGCGACGCAGGCGGACTCCAGATCAATCGGGATCGCGTGCCCGGTCGGTGTCAACACGGCGTTTCCTGGTGCAGCGTCGGTGTGGTTGAGGGCGAGCGGTACGAGCGACATCGCTTCGAACGCCTCGCTGAGTAGTTCGGCGAGACGATTGCCGGTGGGCACGTCCAGGACGCCACGTTCGACAAGGGCGGCGAGTCCGGTGTGTGCCTGTGCAGGGTCGAGGTCGTAGTACCTCGTCGATGTGCATCCAGCCGCTCGGGCCGCCACGATGTCAGTGGTGTGCAGGATCCGTAGTCGGGACCACAGATCCGCCAATGCGTCCGTCCTGGCTGTTGGTTGGAGGTCAGGCCATGCCTCGTGGAGGTTCGCGCCGGGCAGCCGGACGCTGACCATCCACTCGTGTCCGTCGATGATCCCGTGGTCGAGCACCTCGGGGTAGCCAACCTCGGCGGGAATGGCCGGGGCGAGGGCGACCTCTCGGGAAAGTGAGTTCCGCCCGAGCCTGCCCACTCGTACGACGAAGTCCTCGGCGAGCCACACCTCGTTGGACTGTGCGAACGGGACGCGGGACGCCCGGCTGGTGTTCGTAGCGAATCGCGCGAGGATCTGGTCGACCCGAGTCCGCATCGCGTCCCGAGCCTGCTCAGCGGCCTCCGCGCTGGGCGGAGACGGAGATGGTGGCGGGGTCGGGGCCGTGCGATGTCGCTCGCCTGCTCGTCTGAGCGTCGACAACCAGGGGTGGTCGGGGAAGCGCGATGCGATGTTGTCGATGAGCCATTCGCGGCGTTCGTCGTCGAGCATCTCGTGGATGTCGGCGAAGTCCTGCATGTCCTTGGGTCGCAGCGTAGGCGACTTGTACAGGAGCGCGACCTCGGGTCCGACGAACGGTAGGCCGCGTTCGGTGGTGAGCGTCATCAGTGCGTGTGGACGGCGGACCTTGCCGGTCCCACGGTGGTAGACCCACTCATCTCCATCGGAGGCGGTGAGCATGATGGTGATGGGGCAGGGGTGGGAGTCGTCAGGTAGCACGAAACCGTGTGGCCCGGGCTTGAGTTGTTCATCCGGCGTCCACTCCCGGCGTTGGCCGGTCTCGGGATGCACCAGGACCGGCCGCGGATCACGGAAGGTCTCGGCCAGGTAGTCGAGGTCGCGGTAGAGGACTGCGACGTCCACGTCGCTGTGGGGTCGGCGGACACGCTGGGCAAACAGGTCCACTGCCCAGCCGCCAGCCACCCAATAGGGGCGGGCGTAGGAACGGAACAGGTCACGAACAATGACGAGCGGTGTCGAGTCTTCGACGAGGCTCTGCATAGAGGGGCTCCTCCGCAAGAACGTGACGCGGTGAGCTCCGATGAGATCCGGGGGGCTACGAGTCGCAAGGAGGCGTCACCGCGCTGAACAGATCGCGCATGGAAACCACCTCCCTTCCTGCCCCGAGATCCTGGCCAGGCTAACACGCCAAGCGAGCAAAGAATCACGCACTCGGAACTCGCGTGGCTCGGTCTGAACCAGCACCAGGTGATCGAGAGCCCGCCGGAGAACTCGGATGCGCCCGCCGCATTGCCGGGTTAGGGTCGGCGTCGTGGCGTGACTCTCTCCAATCTGTCCCAGCCGTCGGTACTCGTAGTCGACGGCCAGCCGACTGTGTGGAGAGAAGATCGATGATCGACCAACTCGAACGTGCTCGACAACTGCTGCACGAGATCAATCAGGCACACGACCTTCGGTTCACCCTTCGCGAGCGCTGCAGGGGCGGCGTGGTTGGCGCCTGGCTGCTGACCGACCCGGCCGGTATGCGCGCGATCCTGAAATGCAACGACCGTATGGCACACCGTATGGCGCGTTTGCCAAGCCTCGTCGACAGAATCCGCTCCGCCGGCTATCCGACGCCGGCCTGGCTGGCATCTGGTGTGACCGTTGACGGCGCCGCCTATCACATCGTGGATTTCGCGCCAGGCGAACCGATGGCGAGGTCGGCGCTGACCGGACGAACGGCCGCTCAACTCGTCGAGGTGATCGAAAGTCAAGTTGGCTTGGATCCCGATCCAGTGCAGGACTGGTCCCGCTACGTCAGGGCATGCGCGTTCGAGGAGGGAAAGAGCGATCCGCGGCCGGTCCTGCGTCGACTCGGCCACTCGGGCGTGGAACTCGTCGAGCATTTCGACGCAGTGCTTGCCCCGTACGCAGCTCTGGACCTGCCCGGAGGCGATCTCGTACACGGCGACTTCAACACCTGCAACGTCCTGATCCACCACGGTGCCGTCAGCGCGGTCATCGACGTCGATGCATGCGGTAGCGGTACCAGGGCCGTCGACTACGCCTGGCTGCTGCGCGAGGCGTATGTCAGGGGAGGCGAACCGCAAGCGATCGCAACGATCCGTCGGGCCGGCGAGGCGGTCGCCGGCCCGGGTGTGTTGGCGATCTGCGCAGCGGCTACGGCATTCGACATCACACGCTTCCAGCTTGGCCACGACCCAGACAGCCTGCCGTGGGTGCTCGCCGGCCTGCACCGACTGGCTGACGACCTCCAGCACGGCTAGCGCCAAACGCCGTCACCGGTGGCAGGGATCCGTCCACACTCACACGCTTGGTCAGCCCCACTCGTCGAGGCCGAGAAGCTTTCGCCCCAAGCCGGACAGCGGAGGTGGAGGGAACGACTGCTCCCGGCTGTGATAGTCGGCGGGGGTGGGGAGGGGGCTTCGTGTCTGCCACGACTGGATTCGGCGCGCGCGACGTTCGTCGTAGTCGGGGAAGTCGACCGGCGCCGGGGTCATCGTCACGTACTGGGCCAGACGGATCGCGGTTGAGGTGTTGTTGCCATTGCCGTGCGGCAGTCGGGTTGTCCAGATGCAAAGATCGCCCGCTCGCATCGGCACCGGGGTGATCTGGTGACCGGACAGGTCCGGGTTGCGGGGATCCCAGTCGTCGGGTTGTCCAGCGATCCATTCGTCGAGACGACGGTAGATCCCCGGGACGCATTGGAAGCCGCCCATGTCGGCTTCCGTGTCGGTGAGTGCCACCACGCCGCTGAGAAACAGACCGGTGTCGGGGTTCTTGGACCGGTCGACCGGCTCGCCGGGTTTGGTCAACGACCATCGCAGCCGATCGAAATGGATGAAGCCGTTGCGGCCATAGTCGGGATGGTGGGGATGGGTCGGCAACTTGACACAGACATTGGCCATGCTGACCCACAATGCGGGTGTGCCCAGGATCTCGGCGAAGGCCGCGTGAACCGCCGGATGCTCCCGGACCGCCCACATGGACGGGTAGTGAAACATGCGGGGGGTGAATTGGCCCTCGTTGGTGATAAAGCCCAGCGGGGGCACCTCCGGGTCGCCGTACCACTTCCCGGGATCGTCAACCGACCGGCCGAAATGATCCTCGATATCGGCGACCACGGCCGCGGTCAGAGTGAGCGGCACCGCCCCACGAACCACGACGTATCCATTGGCATTCAACGTATCGGCCAGCGAAGACATCATCACTTATTTTAGCTGGGCATCGCCGTGCCACCCGCGTGCCAGACAACGCTGCCGATGATGGTCAGTCAGGTTGGACGGGCGCGCTCACGAGATTGAGCGCAGGGAGCGTTCGACCTCGGCGAAACCGTATTCGAGCATCTCTGTTTCATAGGCGCGGACAGCGTCCAGAAGCGAGCCGGTCCGCTCGGTGATGCGACGGCACAGCAGGGCCGCGTCCCTGAGTGCGACGGCAGCACTGGTGCCTTGCGGAACCATCGTGTGGATGGCGTCGCCCATCAACGTGACCGGGACGGTTTCCCAGTGCGGCACCGTTTTCGCTGTCCGGACCGTCGTGGTGTGGACGGTCTCGGGGGCGGCCAGGCCGACGAGCGCTGCGAGACTTGGATGCCAGTCGGCGACGAGTTCCGCCGCGACCTTCCACAGGCCCGCCTTGTCCAACGTGGACAGGTCGACCGGGAACAGGCGGGTGGGTGCGCCAAGCACCCACATCAGGTAGTCCTCACCGCCGGAGAGAAACTCCTGAGCCGCGAGGGGCATGAACCGGCCATCGGTACCCACGACAGTGCAGAACCCGTCCAACGCCGCCGCCGGCGCGAGCTCGCGAACCGTGTCCGTCAGCGGTGTCTTGCCGAAGATCTCCGACTGACCGGTCTCCACCACCTCGGCGTGCGGCAGCAACTGGGTGCGGACCCGCGAGTGTGTGCCGTCCGCCGCCACCAGCAGATCCACGTCGACGACCACCCCGTTCGCGAAGAACACCCGCACCCGGCCATCGTCCAGGAGTTCGTAGCGCTGGAACGACGCGCCCTGGTGGACGTCGATCCCGGTGAGCAGGATCTGTCGTAGCGTGAGCCGATCGACCGTCAGATGCCGCCCGGTCTCCTCCTCGTCCACCGGCGTCACCAGCATTTCCCGCACGACCTGCAGGTGCGGGTCAAGGAGCCGCCAACCTGAGCCGCGCTTGCCAGAGGTGGCCAGGAGCCGGTCGTAGAGAGTGGACGGCAGGCACGCGCGCAACCCGAGGTCTCCCTCGGGCGCGATGTGTAGGCGATACCCCTGGCTGGACTGGTTCGCGGCTTCCCGTTCGTACAGCGCGACGTCGATCCCCGCTCGGCTCAGGCCCTGCGCGAGCAGCGGCCCGGCCAATCCAGCCCCCACGACGACAACGTTCATGTCGCGAGACTAACGGCCGCCTCGCACAAGCGGCAGCGCTCTCGACACCGCTAGCGAGGACGGGACGCCCGCTTGGGCGGCCACGCGACGTCGTCGACCGCAAGAAACGGTGTGAGCGCGACCACGGACGGCGTCATCCCGGCGAAGGCCATGACGTCTCTGTGAAGGTGGGACTGGTCTGCGTAGCCGCTCTCTGCCGCAACCTGGGAGGCGCTGTAACCGGCGGCGAGGCGGTGGGCCGCGTGGTCGAAGCGGATGAGTTGGGCGACACGCTTGGGGGTGAGGCCGACCTGCGCGCGGAACCGAGACCAGAGGCGCTTGCGGCTCCATCCGGTCTCGGCAACCAGCCGCTCGACACGTACCCGCCCTCGACTGGCCACCATCCGTCCCCAGGAGAAGGTGACTTCCGGGTCGACAGTTCGGCCTACGTCGCTCCGGCGAGCGAGCTCAGCCTCCGCGATCGCGAACCGTTCCTCCCACGACCCGGCGGCTCGCAATCGCTCCTGGACTCGTACGGCCTCTCGTCCCCAGAGGTCGTCGAGGGCGACCACCGTCCCGCCCAGTTCTGAGGAAGCGCCCAGGACCGCGTGCGCGACCATCGGCGAAAGCCGCAACTGAAGACACTCGGAACTTCTGGCCAACCCCCGCGCTCGAGCCCTGTTGGGCGCGAGCCCGGCGACGACGCGTTCTCGCTGCTGCGAACCACAGCCGTCTTCGAGGACGAACGGTTGGTCGCCGAGGTCGAGGAGCACCGTGACCGCGGGGTGCGGGACCAACGCAAGGTCGTGGAACTCATTCGCTTGATCGCCGAACCCCGCCATGACGACCCCCGGCAGCCGGCCAGGACGCGACGGGACCGTGATCTCCCATCGAGGTACTCCGGCGAACCGGCTCGGGTGATCGCACGCTCGACAGCTAGGACCCACGTCGTCGCCGATCAGCCTCAGCTGGCCCACACCTGGCGCTCGGCACTGTCGGGATCGTCGACGACGGTGATCCCCTCGTCGATGAGCGCGGTGGACCGGTCGGCCAGGTTGTATCGGGGCCAGCCCGGGTCGCCGTCGCTAACGCTGATTCTCGCGCAGCGGATTCAACCCCAGTTTGATCACTCGTATTCGTAGCGGAGGTGTCGTCCGCCCCACCAGGGGACTTCGGTGGTGGGGAGGTCGGCGTGGCGGAGGACGGGTGAGTAGGCGCGTCGGTCGAGGCGGACGATGGTTTCGTTATCGCGGTTTTCGATTGTGCCGCCGGTGGAGAGGAATCGGCGTTGCAGGGTGTCGGGTGTGGCGGTGGCGTAGCCGGGGAGGCGTCGGCGGAGCGCGGCGCAGATGGTGTGGGCGAGTACGGAGAGCACGACGTCGAGGTCGATGTTGAGGGGGACCGCGCCGGCGAGGGCGTCCAGGCCGAAGGAGCGGATGGCTTCGGCGAGGCGTTGTTCGATGTTCATCCGCCTGGCGTAGGCCTCGATCACGTGTTTGGTCGGGGTGGTGCGATTGTTGGTGATCAGGATGGTGGGTTCGTCGTGCCCGAGTCCGGTGATGGCGAGTTGGCGTAGCGTGCTGGGGTAGGCCGAGAGTGTGGCGGCGGGGTCTTCGATCACGCGGACACGGCGGGTTTTCCCGCCCGCTCGGGCGATGGTGAGTGGTGTCCAGTCCTTGGCGGGCAAGGCATGTAGGTGTTCGGTGAGTTTCGGGGTGCGGGCGCGCAGGGTGATGAAGGCGATGCCGCGGGCGTCGAGGTCGGCGAGCTGGGCCTGGGTGGTGACCTTGGAATCGAAGATCAACAGTTTCGGGTCCGCTCCGGAGGTTGTGCGCCAGTGGTCGGCGAAGGCGAGGATTTCGTTGTTCTGGTTGGCTTTGGCGAGGTCGGCGTTGGCGTAGAGCAGGGTGTGGGTGGCCGCGTCTTCGGCGAAGAAGGTCAACACTGAGCGGGTGCGTTGCGAACGTCTGGGCACGTAGTGTTTTTCCAACGCGGGGTCGGCGCCCCAGTGCATGACGGCGTGGAAGTCGAGGTTGATCGCCTCGCCGTGCGCGAGCCCTGCGGCGAGGCTGGCTTTGTCCAGTGCGGCAAGGAATCGTTGTTGCCGGGTGTGGTCGAGCCGGTAGGAGTAGGTGGTCAGCGCGGTGGCCTTGGGCAGGCTGGTCAGCCCGGCGAACAACGCCGCACCGGGGTCGGTGGCGATGTCGTCGATGTGGGAGACGCGGCGGGTGGTGGTGAGTTTGATCGCCAGCAGCGACAGGATCGAGCTGATCGCCGGGATCACAGACGTGCCGGGATAGCCCGCGGCCCGCACCAGGCCGGGCAGGTCCAGTGCCACCAGATCGGGGATGGTCAGCAGTAGCCCGGCCATCCGGGTGTCGGCGTGGGCGGGCAGGACGGCGAAGTCGATCACCTTGGTGCGGGGCTGGGATTCGCGTCGGGGTAGGCCGCGCTCGGCGTGCGGACGGGGCCACAAGCGTGGGAACCCTTCCTCGGCCAGGACTTCGGCGACCCCGGTGCGGTTGAGCGGAGTGTCCTCCTCGGCGAGCGCGGCAGCGATCTCCTGGGCCGAGTGGCCCAACCGGCGCAGCTCGATGATCCTGGTGCGGGCCGCTTCCTTGGCCGGGGCCGTCTTCGGGCCCGGACGCGAGCTCTGGAAGAACTCGCAGCGTCCGGCCCGGAAGTCCCGCACCAGCGACTGCAGCGTCGTCAGGGTGTAGCCGAAGCGGGTCGCCGCCTCCGCCGCTGAGACTCCCTCGAACAGGTACGCGCGCAGTGCCTCGTAACGACGCTGGTTCGCCGCTGCTGGGGCGGCGAAGTACTCACTGCCCCGACGGGCCGCTTCTGGGGTGGATATCGCTGCTTGTTCCACGATTCAACTACAGCAAGCGACACGATCGCGGTCAACGTGACACGCCGATCACTGGCGGCGACAGAGCGCAACGGCAGCCATCGCTGCGTCTCTCCCGCCGTCGTACTCCAAGTGAGATCGTGCTCGCTCATCACATCCGGGTCGGACGACAATCCGAAATCCGCCACAACAGGCAGTCAGATCGACCCTGACCGATCACCCGCTTTGGGCGCAACGACCATCACAATCACATGCCCATAGGCGAAAGCAGCCCGGAGCCGCCCAACATCCTGGAGCCACCGACGCGCCACCGCTAGACACGAGAATCGGCGCTAATGAAGTGGATCCACGCGCGGTGGGTCGTATCGGCGACGACCTGGGGTGGTTCGTCGCCGATGAGGGCGTGGCCGGACTCCTCCCCGAGGAGGTCGAACACGTATGGGATCTCCACCGCGTGGGCGGCGCCGAGGCGGCCGGAGAAGCTCGGCGACCCGTGGTCGAAGCCGTACATCCAGGTGTGGGGCCTGCCGACCGCCAGGCGTGCCTCGGCGACTCTGATGTCCGGGATTCGAATGAAGCAGTCGGTGGTCACGGCAGCGAGCAGATCCCCGTTGCTCGCTTCCGGCCGGGCTGCCCGGTAGAGCTCGACGGTCCCGTCGGGCGCGCCCAGGGCGGCCACGACCGCGGAGAGCATGGGCTCGTCGACCATGTCGATCATGCCGGTGGGGACGAGGCCGATCCGGGTGTCGTCCCGGTTCCACCCGGCCAGGAGCCGCACGCCGCTGCAGGCGCCCCTCTTCAACGCGTCGAGTGGGTGGTCGGGGAGGGTGTCGCCGTTGACGACCGGGGCGAAGGGGAGGCTTGCCCACGTGGCCGGATTCGGGGCGGTCTGGAACTCCGCGAGGACGCCGGACGCCGCCCGCGCGAGCCGTTCGACCGGCACCTCGCTGAAGGTCGCACGGGTCGAGGTAACTCCGAGCGACTCAGCCAGTCGTGAGGCGACGCCTGTGGCGGTCTGGGTCGTGAGCGTCTGGAGCGCCGCCCCGCTTTGGGTGATTGCCTGGCGGAACAGGCTTCGGGCGCGGGGCATGGCCATGAGGGTGACGACGCTCATAGCGCCGGCCGACTGGCCGGCGACCGTCACCTTCCCCGGATCGCCACCGAAGGCAGCGATGTTGTCCTGGACCCACTCGAGCGCGGCGAGTTGGTCCAGCAACCCCAGGTTGGCAGTGCCGTCATCGAGGTAGAGGAAGCCTTCGGCGCCGAGCCGGTAGTTGATCGTGACGCACACGACTCCGTCACGGGCGAAGGAGGTGCCGCGGTAGACGGCGACGGAGCCGGACCCCTTCGTGAACATGCCGCCGTGAATCCAGACCAGTACCGGCAGGCCGGAGCCACGAGGACCCGGGGTCCACACGTTGAGGTTGAGGCATTCCTCGCCAGGGATCACGACCTCGGGGAACCCCGCCGCGCTGTCCGGACTGTCGTTGCCCTTCCGGCAGGTCGGCCCGTACTCGGCAGCGCTGCGCTCGCCCTCCCACCGTACGGGCGGCTCTGGAGGCCGCATGCGGCGCGCTCCGAAGGGCGGGGCGGCGTACGGGATCCCGAGGAACGCCGCCACACCTTCGTCCATCCGACCCCGCAGCCGACCACCCGCCACCTGAACCACTGGCGCACTGTCCACGGTCTTCGTCATCACTTCTCCTGTCGCTGGAGCTTCGCGGTCCCCGCACGTACGGCCGTGTCAGAACGAGGTCGAGCATCACAAGCTCGGGGGCCAGGTGTATTGGACGAATGTTCCGCTCCGAAGAACGTGCCTCGGCGGATACGGCGACGCGGGGGCCACGGTATGACTGCCGACACCGGTATCGACCGTGCCAGGTTCCTACCCGACCGGCCGCGATGGGCGAGCGTAGGTTGGGGCTCTACGGCCGAGCCTGTCGTTTACGCGAAGGACTGTCAGGCGCTGTCGGCAATGTCGTCCGCGTCGGTACTGTAGGCAAGGTCGCGTTGCGCCTCCAGAGCGGTCAGGCGGTCGCGAAGCACGGTGGTGATGGCTTCGTAGGCATGGCGACCGAGGACCAGTCGCCTTGGTGCGGGTGAGACTTCGACCGAATCGACGATCGCGCGAGCGACCTTCGCGGGGTCGCCGGTGACGGATCGCCGAAGGAGTTCGGGATCGACGTCACCGGTGAGCATGCCGCGGATCTGCCCGAGGACTCCGTTCTCGTACGCTGGGATCGGCGTGGCGAGGACGAGGTGGCGGTTGAAGTCCGTGCGGGTCCCTCCCGGCTCGATCAGAGTCACTCCGATCCCGAACTCCGCGAGCTCGATCGCCACGGACTCGTAGAAGCCCTCGATGCCGAACTTCGTCGCGTTGTAGAGGCTCATTCCTGGGTCGCCGACCTGCCCGCCTGTGCTGGACATCCGTACGATCCGCCCTCCACCACCAGCGCGGAGGTGTGGGATCACCGCGCGGGCAACGCGGATCGCGCCGAGGAGGTTCACCTCGATCTGGCTTTGGAGCACCTCCTCCGAGACTTCCTCGGCCGCTCCAAGCACACCGAATCCGGCGTTGGACACGACGACGTCGAGCCGACCGAACCGTGTCACCGCGTCGTTCACGACTCTGCGGATGGCCGCGGCGTCGGTGACGTCCAGCGCCGCGACCCAGAGCTGGTCACCGTAGCCGGTCGCGAGGGCCTCGAGCGGTTCCAGCCGGCGCGACGTGGCGGCGACGCGCTCGCCGGATGCCAGCAGCAGTCGGGTGAGTTCGTAGCCGATGCCGGAGGCGGCTCCGGTGACGAACCAGGTTCTCGATGTCATGGCGGATCCTCCTGGGGCGTTGGCGGGTGCTGAGGCGAAACGCCGCCTCGCCGACCGCTGACCGGCAGCCGATGTAGTCGTTGACTACATTGTAGTCAACGACTACATGGAGGGGTAGGCTGCCATCATGTCCGGTCCAACTGCCCGCTACCACCACGGCGATCTGCGCCGCGCACTCCTCACCCTGGCCGAACGCAAGCTCGAGGCGACGGGCGTCGAAGGGCTGTCCCTGCGTGACCTCGCCCGCGAGGTCGGCGTCAGCCACAGCGCGCCTCGGCGGCACTTCCCGGACAAGCAGGCACTGCTCGATGCGCTCGCCATCCAGGGCCTGCAGCGCCTGGGCGGCCGACTCGACGCCGCCCTCGCTGATTCGACAGGCACGTTCGGTGCGCGGATGACGGCGTTCGCCAGCGCGTACGTGGATTTCGCCACCCGTCATCCCGCCCTGCTCGCGCTCATGTTCACGCAGAAGGACCGCCCGGACGCTCCTGAACTCCGGGAGGCCAACGACCGGGCCTTCGCCGCACCGTCCGCCCTGATCGCGGAGGCGGAGGCGAACGGCGAGATCGTCAGCGACGACCCCGACCGGGTGGCCATGGCAGTGCTCGCCACCCTTCAGGGCCTGGCGTCGATCATCACCAGTGGCATGATCGGCGAGCGTTCCGCCTCCACCGTCGTCAGCGGCACCGTGGAGATCCTCCTCCACGGGCTGCTACGGGAGCCGTAGGCGTCAGGTGCGCGGGAGGGAACATGATCGCGATTCCAGAACGGCTGCGTTCGAAGGCATTGAACGTGAGCCAGGGCAGCCGTCAGTGGCTCGCGGAACTGCCCGAGGTGTGCCGCCGGCTCAGCGATGAGTGGTCGTTGGACCTTGGGTCATCCTTTGACCGGTGTCACGTGTCTCTTGTCGTCACGGCCAACCGTGGTCCGCGGCCGCTGGTGTTGAAGGTGCCGATGCCGACGACGGTCGAGTTGGGCACGCTGCCTGCCGGCGCGCGCGCTGCTGAGGCCGATGCATTGCAGGAATGGGCAGGTGACGGGGCGGTTCAGCTGGTGGAGCATGACCCGGAAACCGGGGCCATGCTGGTGGAGCGCTGCGAGCCCGGCGCGACGCTGGACCTTCTCGACGACCCTGACGACGCGGATCGAGTGGCGGCCGGGATCCTGGACCGGCTGCACCGGCCTTGCCCGCCGGGGCCGCCGTTCGACCGTCTCACCGATCGCGCGGTCCAACTCGCGGACGCCTTGCCTGCGCGGTTCGAGGTGGCCGGCGCTCCGTTCGATCAGTGGTTGCTCGACACCGCGGTCGACCTACTCGGCTGGCTCTCCCGTTCTGGTCCAGCCGAAGTCTTGCTGCACGGCGACTTCCACCTTGACAACATCCTGTCCTCGAAGCGAGAACCGTGGTTGGCCATCGACCCGTTGCCGATGGTCGGTGACCCTGCCTATGACGCGGTGCAGTATCTCCTGTTCCGCAAGGGTGATCTCGCAGATCCCAGGACCGAGTGGGCGAGGGCGATCGCCCGGTTCTGCGCCCGTCTTGATCTCGACCCCGAACGGGTCAAGGCCTGGACGTTCGCCAGACTCGTCTCTGATGCTCTCGCCGCGTACACCGAAGGCATACCACTGCCTGACCTCGAAGCCCACCAAGGCGATCTCTGGAGCGCGCGGCTCGTTCACCACCTCCGCGAATGACTCTCCGGAAACCATCGTCGATCACCTGCTGGCACCACCACGGCTCGCCGGACGCCGCCTTGCTGATCAGTCGCCACCCTGCGGCGCGTTCGCGTCGATCGGCCTGAGCTTGGACTCGTGCACCCAGGTGGCTCGGCGGTTGTCTCCCCAGCGGATCAACCCGTACCAGCCATCGGGCCACAGCCGCCACATTCGTAGTTGACCCTCGTGCCGAGCGTCAGCCTCTTCGACCTCGTAGAGGGCGGCGGGCGTCAGCAAACGCCATCCCGATCCCTCGTAGCCAGACTCGTGCTCGGTCTCGAACTGGTGGATGTCTTCCCTCAAGTCGCGCACCCTAGGAGGATAGAACATATGTTCGACCGAGGGTATGCGAACGCACAAGCCGGGGGCTCGACTCGCTCCGGTCCGTCCTCCGGCCTGGGACGTAGGCGTGGTCACTCCGGGTCGTTGCCGACGAGTCCGTCGACCGCCTCACGGAGGATGTCGGCGTGACCGGTGTGTTTCAGGTACTCCTCCAGCAGGTCGATGAGGATGCGCCGGCGGTTCACGATCCAGTCGGGGCTGCCGCTCTCGACGCGCGTCTCGAGTCCGCCGTCGGCGACCATCTCGCGCCACGCGATCCTCGACCGAGTGACGGCGCCGTACCAGAGTGCGTAGAGGGCCTCCGGCTCGTCGGTCGCCGCGGAGTTCCACGTCCACCGGTCGGTCGCTACCCGGTCCGTCGCGTCCCACGGCGGGCCGGGCTCCCGCCCGTCGGCTCGCGCGGCAAACCCATCCTCGACGAACGCCATGTGCTTGACCAGGCCGGCCAAGGTCATTGTTGACGGCGGAACCTGCCGGCGGAGCTGCTCGGCGTCGAGCCGTCCGGTTTTCCAGGCGAACTGGGCCCGCGCCCGGTCAAGGGCGAAGCACAGCATCTCTGCCTCGGTGCCGTTCTTGCACTCGGGGACCGGATGAAGGTCTGTGTAATCCATGGGCGGGAGAGTGCCAAGGCTGGTCGGCGACCGCCAGTGGTCGAGTGCAACGCCCGGACGCTCTCGGTGCCCCTGCGTAGTCCGGCGACTAGTACTGCACGAGGTTCCGGGACGGCAGCGGGCCGCCGGGGAACTGGTGCAGTGCTCCACCGGTTGCGAGGGGCCCGAGGTCGATGCCCTCGAAGCCGAGGCGGTGCAGAAGCGCCGCGAAGGTCTTCTTGGCGCGCTGGTCGTCTCCTGAGTAGAAGGCCACCCTCCGACCGCCTCCGTCATGAGGATCCGCCGCGATGATCGGAGGGGCCAGGTGGTTGAGCCCCTTGACGACCCGCGCGCCGGGCGCCAGTTCGGCCACGACCTCGCTGGAGGTCTGACTTCCCAGGTCCACGGGCACGAAGGTGGGCGCCTCGATGGGGTTGTTGGTGTCGACGAGGATGCGGCCCGTCCAGTCTGGGACCTGTGCGAGTGCGGCGGGGACGCGACTAGAGGGCACCGAAAGGATCGTGAGGTCGGCCTCCGCCGCCTGCTGGGCCGTTCCCGCTTCGGTACTGCCTCCGAGTCGGCGTACGACGCCGGACAGGGACGCGGGTCCGCGGCTGTTGCTGAGGGTGATCTTTTCTACGTCGGAGGCGACCAGTCGGGTCGCGATGGCCTGAGAGATGGCTCCGGCGCCGATGAATCCGACATACATGGGGTGGGTTCTTTCGTGGGGGCGCGCTGGTGGACGCGGGGCGGCTTCACGATTTATTGAGTACGTGTTCAATATTATGCGCGCGACCGCACCTGTCAACACCCAGGCGGTTTTGCTTGGGGAGGGACCCGCGCGCGGGTCAGTCCTCCCAGGGCAGACGTCGCATGGACAGTTCGACGAGGCCCAGCAGCGTTTCGCGGCTGGCTCCCGAGGCCGCTTCCACGGCGATGCCTTCGGCGAGGGCGACGACGTACTGCGCGGCGACGCGGGCTTCGACTTCGACCGGAAGGTCTCCGTTGTCCAGCGCCTGGACGAATCGTTCGGCCAGCATGACCTGGGCGGCCGTTCGGCGAGTGCACAGGTCCTGCCCGACCGGGCGGGATGCGTCGCTGGTGACGAGTGCGCCCTGGACCAGGAGGCATCCGGCCGGTGTGGCCTCTCCCGTGCTGGTCTCGGCGGCCCCGGTGAGCCAGCGGCGAACGACCTCCCGGGCGCTGTCCGCCTCGAGGGCGTGGCTGCCGTAGGAGAAGGCGGTGGTGACGTATCGGTCGGCGACCTGCTTGAAAAGTCCGGCTTTGGAACCGAATGCGGCGTAGATGCTGCCGGGCTGAAGGCCGGTCGCCTCGCCGAGGTCAGCCATGGTCGTGCCTTCGTAGCCCCTGGCCCAGAAAACGTTCAGTGCCGCTTGCAGGACCTTGTCGACGTCGAACTCGCGGGGACGCCCCCGTGCCATGGCCCACCCTCCGTTTTTGAAGCGTTCATTCAACATATCCCTTGACGCAGGTCGGGGCCACCGTATTTTTGAGTGTGTGCTCAAGATTTCGACGGCGACGCCGGGCGCGGATCCCTCGCGATCCGCGCCCGGCTCCCGGAGCCCATGGATCGCGGTCATGGCGCTGGCCGTCGGCTCCTTCGTCCTGGTGACCTCGGAGTTCATGCCCATCGGACTCCTGTCGTCCATGGCATCGGTCTTCTCCGTCCCCGAGGGGAGAGCCGGCCTGCTGGTCACCGTGCCCGGGCTGGCCGCTGCTGCCGGGGCGCCGCTGACCGCCGTCGCGCTCAGCCGCCTGGACCGTCGCCGCATCATGCTGGGCCTGACCACCGCGATCCTCACCTCGAACGCCCTGGTCACCATGACCTCCACCTTCGAGGTGGCACTCGCGGGCCGGGTGCTGCTCGGCCTGGGGAGTGGCGGATTCTGGGTGGTCGGCATCAGCGCCGCAGCCCGCCTGGTACCGGCTCGCTCAGCCAGTCACGCCGTTGCCGTCGTCAGTGGCGGCATCGCCATCGGCACCGTCCTGGGCCTGCCACTCGGGGCCACCGTCGGGCACGTACTGGGATGGCGCGCCGCCTTCGGCAGCATTACCGCGCTGGCGGCGGGTGCCCTGCTCGTACAGCTGCTGACGCTGCCCGCGATGCCCTCGGTCCGGCGGCTACGGGCTCGTGACCTGCTCGCGGTCACCCGCACCAGGCGTGGAAGGGCTGGTCTGATCGCCGCCATCCTCATCCACAGCGCCCAGTTCACCGCCTACACCTTCGTCACGCCCTACCTCGAACAGCGCCTCGGTGTCAGCGGGGCCACGGTGGGCACGCTGCTCCTGCTCTATGGCATCGCCGGTCTCGCCGGCAACTTCGCCGCTGGCGCCGCGGCCCGGCGGTTCCTCACCGCGGCGCTACTGGTCTCCTCCGCGGGCCTCGGCCTGACCGTGCTGGCCCTCGGCGCGGCAGCCCATCTGTCGGTCCTCGCCATCGTCCTGCTCGCGCTGTGGGGTGCCAGCTGGGGAATGGTGCCAGTCACCATGCAGACCTGGATGATGCGGGCCGAACCCGGCCACGCCGAGGGGGCACTCTCCCTCTTCGTGGCGATCGCTCAGCTCTCCCTCGCCGTCGGCGCCGCCGCGGGCGGTGTCCTGGTGGACCACCTCGGACTCCTCAGCGCCTTCCGTACGGGCGGAATCCTCAGCCTCACCGCGACACTGGCCACCATCGCCGTCCTCACGGTCAGGCGCCGCGGTCGCCCGTCCCGCTGTGCCTCCATGCCAGCCTCCTGACCCTGCGTACCGCGGGCCAGACCGGGGCCATCGGACTACTCGGCCAACTACCAGTTGATCTCGGCCGTCAGGAAGGGTTGGCCCTCGGGAGCTTCCTTGCGAGCCTGGAGGATCCGCTTGGCGGGTGCGCCGACCGGTACACGTAGTGGAGGCTCGCTCTGCTCGATCGTGTCGGCCACGGTGGCGGCTACCTCCTCGGGTGTGACGGAGTCGCCCCGGAGCGCGGGGAGTGCCTCGTACAGCGGGGTGTAGGGGTCGTTCTCCTTCAGGAACACCTTGGCCCGCTCACCGCCGCCGGTGGAGACCACGCCGGGCTGCACGACGCTCACCTTGATGCCGAAGTGACCGGTCTCGATGGCGAGGGTCTCGGCGAGCGCTTCCAGCGCCCACTTGCTGGCGCCGTACGGGCCGATCATCGGCAGCACCAGTCGCCCCTGGATACTGGACACGAACACGAGGCGGCCCGCCCCTCGTTCCCGCATGGCCGGAAGCACGCTCTGTGCCACCCGCAGCGCTCCGAAGGTGTTGAGTTGGAAGAGGTGTTCGACCTCTGAGAGCGGGACGCTCTCCAGCGGCGCGCGCACCGTCGCACCGGCATTGCTGACCAGCACGTCGATGTCGCCCGCGTCCCGAACGGCCTGGTCGACGGTCTCCTGGACGGTGACGTCAAGGCGGAGGCGTTGGTCGACAGGCAGGTCAGCCAGCGCTTCCGGACGGCGCGCGGTAGCGATCACCCGGTGACCCCGGCTGGACAGCTCGATCGCGATGGCCCGGCCGATGCCTTTGGACGCACCGGTGATGAGTACAGATGACATCTGGGATTCTCCTCAATCACGAATTCGTGGCCCGAAGTCAGGGATGGCTGATCCACACCAGAAGCTTGCCTGTGTTGGAACCGTCGAAGAGCATCTGGAGTACGCCCGGTGCCGCGGTCAGCCCATTGACCACGTGCTCCCGGCTGCGCAGTTCCCCGTTGCGAAGCCGGGGCAGCAGATCGGCTTCGATCTCATCGAAGCGGGCCTCGTGATCGGCGTAGATGAAACCTTCCATCCTGGCCCTGTTGGGCAACAGGTGAAACCAGTTGTCCAGCGGGGCAGGACCGCGTCCGCCCTCGTACCGGGAGATCGCACCGCACAGGACGACACGGACGTTGACCGCCACGTGGGGGAGTATCGCGTCGAGCGTCGCGCCGCCGACATTGTCGAAGATCACGTCGACCCCGTCAGGACACAGTCGGGCGCACGCTGCCGACACGTCCTCCTCTCGGTAGTTGATGCAGTCCTCGGCGCCGATCTCGCACACCCACTCGCACTTGGCCGCGGTTCCGGCCACGCCAATCACCCGTGCGCCAGCGGCGACCGCGAGCTGAACGGCGATCGAACCAACGCCGCCGGCGGCCGCGGTGACGACGACCGTCTCTCCCTTGCGCGGTTGTCCGATGTCGTGCAGTCCCACCCAGGCTGTCTGTCCGGCGATGCCCAAGATGTTCAGGGAGGCTTCCAACGGCACTCCGTCGGGGACCCGCCGCAGTGTCGCGCCGTCCACCACGGCATCCTCCTGCCAGCCCAGCGAGCCGCACACCCGATCTCCGACAGCGAAATCAGGATGCTCCGATGCGCTCACTGTGCCCGCGCCCAGCGCGCGCATGGCCTCGCCCAGCGGTGCCGGCGCAACGTAGCTCCGGGTGTCGTTCATCCAGCCCCGGGTGGCGACGTCCAGCGACATCCACTCGACCCTCCCCAGAACCTGTCCTGCGTCGAGCCGCGGTACGGGAACGTCGTCCTCGTAGCGCAGAACGCTGTCGTGGAGCGGCCCGGTGGGGGTCGCAGGGCGCTCCGCGAGAACGTACCGGCGGGTTCGCTTCGGACTGTCGGACATGTGTGTATCCCTTACTTTCCTGGCCGAGCGAGCTGCGCGCCGTCGAACGCCTGTCTGTTCTTCTCGACGAACTCCTCGACCCCCATGGGTGGCCTGCCGGTGATGGTCTCGACGACGTCGTTGGTGCCGGCGAAGACACCGTTCTGGTAGTCGATCGCGACGTTTCGCAGGTGCTGTATCAGGTGCGGTGAATAGCCGCGGCCACGAAGGATGTCAGCGAAGGTCGCCGGAGAGATCGGTTCGTACCGCACCGGTCTGCCGAGCGCCTTGGACACTCGAGCCGCAATCTTGTCGTGGTGGAGCTCCACCGGTCCGAAGATCGGGTACGTCCTGCCACCGTGCGCGGCGGGGTTCGCGAGAACGGCGGCAACCACACGCCCCAGGTCCTCCGCCGCGATCGGCGCGTGACGGCCGTCGCCCATGGGAAATCGAAGAACGCCGCCCTTCTCGTCGTACTCCCCGAACGTGGTCAGCCATTCGGCGAAGAAGGTCGGCCGTAGGTGGGTCACCTGTGCCGGGTACCTGTCGAGAAGGCGTTCCGCAAGCCAGTGTTGACGGGCGGCGTCACTCTTGGCTTCGCGGCGGGCGGAGATCTGCGACATGTTGACGATGGCGTCCACGCCGTTCTCGGCCGCCGCCTGGGCGAAGATGACGGTCGCCTCGATCAGACCTGGCGCGATCGGATGGACGAAGTACGCACTTCCCACGTCACGTGTCGCCGCGCCGACATCGTCCAGGTCGTGGAGGTCACCACGCACCACCTCGGCCCCGGCCGCCAGCTGCTCGGATCGCTCGTCCTCGCGGTGAACCAGAGCGCGTACCCGGAGCCCATCCCTCAGCAGAAGGCGGACCGCGTGGCCGCCCGTCTTGCCGGTGGCTCCCGTGACGAGAATCGACTTCTCATGATCGGTGTCCACTTGGCCTCCCGAAACTCTGCTTGATCGGTGTGACAAGAGCCGGAACGCTCTGGTCACCGCGATCGCCGCTGAGGCGCCGCTCTGTTGCGCGTTCCAGGTACTCCAGCGAAGAGCACGACATAACCGTAACCCGATTGCCTATGTCGGGCAAGCGCCGGTGCGACGTCGCGATCGCTCCGTACTTCAGGGCTCCACGTCTCCGTTGATCGACATACGCATAGTTCGCACGGTTCTGTCTCCCAGGGGTACGCTGGCGGGGTGATCTCCTGGCCCGCCACCCACCGCCACGCGCTGACCGCCGCGCCGTCCGGCCTTGCCCTGGTACAGGAGCTGCTGAACACCAGCGCCGCCCGGAACGACCTGCTCGACGACATCCCCGGCGCCCTGGAGTGGGCCGAGACGGTTCTCGACTCCTACGCACAGACCACACATCGTGATCGACTCGAGGTGACCGTGGGCGCGGCCGACGTCGAAGCCCTGCGGGCGTTGCGGACCGACATCTTCAGCGTGATCAACGGGAGCACGGAAGGCCAAGGGCCGGATGTCCCGAAATCGGTGACGCTCGGGTTTTCCATCGCCGACGGCAACGTGGACCTGCACCCGCGAGGTGACGGGTGGCGCGCGATCGCCGCGGCGGTGTACCTCGAATGCTTCATCGCCCAGCAGGACGGCACCTGGCGCAGACTCAAGACCTGCGCCAACCCGCGATGCGCCGCCGCCTTCTACGACCAGTCGAGAAACAACAGCGGGGTGTGGCACGACGTCAAGGTGTGCGGCAACGCGGCGAACCTGCGTAAGTCGCGCGAACGACGGCGGCTCGCCTGACTGCGACTCCCCGGCGACGAGGAACCGGTGTGCGCGGCCACGCCGCGCGGGACCTACCTAGCGGGGGAACTCGCCGGTCGCTCGGGTCTACTTCCTCCGACCCGTAATCAGCGCCACTGCCAAGATGAGCAGCACTATCACGACCATCGCGGCCATCGTTCCCATCCTTCTTCAGCCGGCCAGCCGCCTCTCCCGCGTGCCGATCAGGACGCGGAGGCGTTGGGCATCTGTGCCGCCCAGCTCGGGGTGGCGGTCGTCCACCAGGAGTCGGAAGATCCCTGGTAGGGCTCCACTCGGAGCCCGTTGCGGGCGGTGATCCTCTCGTCCACGAGGACGGGAGCGAGCCGCCTCAAGCACGGTAGGTCCGGACTCGCTAGTAGTAAATCTCGAGCGGGTGTTTCTTAACGCGGGCCATACGGCATCTTTGTCCCGCTCGCTCCTCGTATCCCGGGCAGGTGAATCAGAAGTGAATGATCACGGGAAGGTGGGAGGCAAGTCGCCCTTGCGGGCAGGTCGGATGACCGCGTGCCGGGGTCCTTCAGTTGGCCGCGGGCCGTGGGAGTGCGAAGGCGAGGAGCATGCCGGCCGCCAATCCCAGGCCGGCGACGAGGAATGCCAGTTTGTAGCCCTCGGTGAGCGCGGTGGGGGCACCTTCGGAGGTGCTCAGCAGTCGGCTCGTCAGACCCGAGGCGGCGGTGGCCATGACAGCGAGACCCATGGCGCCTCCCACCTGACGGGTGGTGTTGAGTAGCCCCGAGGCCAGGCCTGCCTGGTGCGAGGGCACGCCGTGGGTGGCTGCCATCGCCATCGCGCCGAATGACATGCCGATTCCGCAGCCGAAGAGGATCAGTGGTCCCAGCACGGTGCTCAGGTATGCCTCGTGCGGTGTGAGCGCCCCGGCTATCCAGATGAGGCCCGCGGCGGCGACAGCCGTTCCCAGGATGAGTTGGTTGGGCTCCTGGACCTCGTTAAGGCGCACGCTCCCGGCGAGGGTGCTGAATGAGACAGGGAGCCATCGACCACCACAGATCCGGGCGCGAGCTTCAGGGCTTCAGACGGTCCCGGTGTAGTAGTCGCAGTGCTGGCGGAACCCCGCTTTCGTGAGTTCTGCCTCCAGTCCGCTGTCGTCTGCCTTCTGGTTGACGACGATCGCGGCGCAGCCGAGCTTCGGCGCCTCCTCGACCGCGGCGGGAAGTGCTCGTGCCGCTTCTGTGGGGGCCGGCAGGAACAGGATCGGACCGGGCGGTGCGTAAACCGGAGGCGCGCCGACAGTAAGCGCGGCGGCGCCAGGAAGTTCAACCTCGACACCAGCCTGGCCGCCCCCTGAGCCCTCCAACTCCACAAGCCACCAGGACTCGGCCAACTCCAAGCCGACGCTGCGCGCGAACTCGCCTCGTTCACGTTCGTAGGTCGGACAGACGAACCTCACCGCGGCGCCAGCACAGTCGGCGGCGAGGGCGTCCCACAACGCCTGACCATCTCGGTTGGCCCCATGGTCTTCGGGAACGTAGGCATCGTCGATGAGCCACCCATCTCCCCGCGGTGCGGCGATCAGAACAGACGCATCGGTTCGGTAGCCCTTGCCGCCAGCGTCCATGAGGAGGTGCTCGATGAACGCTCGGTGCGTTTTCGCGGCCTCAGGCGCAGGGCGCCAGAAAATCGGAGCCTGCTCAACCAGTAGTTCTCGACGCCGGGTGAGTACGGTGACGGCCCAGTCGAGGTCCCTGACAGTCAATGCGTGCGCGGTCATTGACTCATCGTATCGAGCAGTACAGCGCGCGCCCATCGCTCAGGCTGGGCAGTCCTCGCCGCCCCGCGCCTGGCCGACTACGCGTTCGCGGCAGTGTCGGTGGCGAACATGTCGGCCCTCGCGACGGCTACCGCCTGCGCCTGCTCATCGAGTCCGTCCCGTGCACCGGACTGGTGTGCGAGTCGTCCTGATGGCAAGCGCGCTTACCTGGGCCTGGTAGCGGCCTGTCGCGCGAGCAGCAGCCCGACCCGAACGGCGACGAACCTCGCGACGCCAGCGACAACGCTGGCCGAGGTACGCGAGCAGTGCGCCCTCGTGCTCGTCGACGTCTCCGTCACGGGCAAGGACGGGCAGTGCGGCGGCGATCGCCTTCCCCTCGCGGCTGCGGAGCACAAGCGCAAGGATCGTCATCGCGAGGAAGCAGGGGAGCGGATGGCGACCGAGGCGACAGCCACGTGGTGGGGCGTGTCGCTACCGTACAGCGCCGGCGGTCATGCCTCGGATGAACTGTCGCTGGAGCGCGACGTAGACGATGATGATCGGCACGATGGCCGTCGACAGGCCTGCGAAGTAGTAGGGCCACTCGACGTGGTACTGGTAGAAGAACGTCTGCAGCCCGAGCGGCAGTGTCATGAGGTCCTGGTTGTGGATGAAGATCAGGGCGAGGAAGAACTCGTTCCAGGCGTGGACAAAGGCAAGGATCCCGACCGTCGCGATGCCGGGCCGCGAGATCGGTAGCACCACCCGAAGGAACGCCGAGAGGTCGGAGCAGCCGTCTATCCGTGCCGCGTCGGTGAGTTCGCTCGGGATGGTGGCGAAGAACGCCCGAAGCAAGTAGATCGAGAGCGGCATGGCGCCGGCGGCGTACGGCAGCACCAGCGCCCAGTAGGTGTCGATCAGGTGGAGCTCGGCGACGATGACATAGAGCGGAATGATGCTGATAGGTGCTGGCACGATGAGCAGGATCGCGAACAGCAGGAAGAGACCGTTGCGCCAGCGGAATCGGAACCTTGCGAACGCGTAGCCGGCGAGCGAGGCGAGCACCAGAGTGAGGCCCGTCGTGAGCACGGCGACGACGAGGCTGTTGAGCATGAACCGCGGGATGCGTGCCTGTGTCCAGGCATAGGTGTAGTTACCGAGGACGAGGTGTTCGGGCAGCCACCATGGGTTGGTGAAGAAGTCAGCCTGTGTCTTGAAGGAGTTGAAGAACACAGCAAGGAGCGGGTACACGACCGCGAGGGTGAACACCGCGAGCACCGTTACCGAGGCGATCCTTACGACGCGGGGGAGGACTGGGTGCTCGTGGGCGAGCGCGCTGGACTTAGCCATGTTCTTGTCCTAGGAGCTGGCCACGCCGGCCGATGACGAGCAGCAGGGTCAGTGAGACGACGGAGACGAGGACGAGCTGGACGACAGACAGCGCCGACGAGTAGCCGAAGTGATAGAACTGGAACGCCTGCTTGTAGATCTCCATCATGGCGACGTTGGTGGCATTGACCGGCCCTCCCTCTGTCATGACGTAAACGACGTCGAAGACGTTGAAGGCGCCAGAGGCGGCCAGCACGAGGTTGATGAGTGAGATCGGCAGGATCAGCGGCAGCGTGATGTGCCTAAGCAGTCGCCAGGACGTGGCGCCGTCGATCCTCCCGGCTTCGTACAACTCCTGTGGGATGCTCTGCAGTCCCGCGAGGAAGATGATCATATGGAAGCCGAACCACTTCCAGATGTCGACGATCACCAGCGCCCACAAGGCGACCTTCTGGTCACCAAGCCAGTCCCGTTGCAGGTTCTCCAGCCCGAGGTGGCCGAACATGCTGTTGAGGAGGCCTGCGTCGTAGTTGTAGATCCATGACCAGAGCAGGCCAACGACGACGAAGGACAGCACTACGGGTAGAAACAGCGCCGTACGGAAGATCGCTCGTGCCGGTAGGACCTGGTTCATGGCCAGTGCGAGCCCAAGGCTGAGTACGAGCTTGCCCACGACAGTGCCGACGGCGTACTGGACGTTGTGGAGAATCGCTGTCCAGTACTCCCGGTCTCCGAAGGCCTGGGCGTAGTTGTGTAGGCCGTTGAAGACCGGGTCGCCCGAGCCGTCCCACGAGGTGAAGCTCAGCCCAAGCGCAACCGCGACCGGGAGCAGAGTGAACAGCGCAAAGACTGCTAGTGCTGGGGCGACCCAGAAGTACGGCACGATACCGAGGAGTCGCGGTCGCGGGGCCGGATCTGGGGTGGCTAGCTGTGGCGATGGCGCACGGCTTCGCTCCGTCGTGCTGCTCATGCGAACTTCCAGCCGCCCTGCTGGACTTTCTGCCACGTGGCCTGGATGTCGGCGGCCACCTGTTCGGCGTTCTTGCTCCCGGCTACTCCGGCCTGAATACCTTGCTGGAACGCAGCGGTGATCTCCGGGGGCCAGTACCAGTCGAGGTAGACCGTCATGTGGTCGATGTACTTCGCCGCGTCCTTCGCTGCTGGGTCGTCGGAGCCCTGTGCGTTGGCGTTGGTAGTGAAGGCGCCATGGTTGTCCTTGACGAGGTAACTCGCGGATGCATCGGAGCTGAGGTAGTCGATGAGTTTGAGGGCAGCCGTCCTGGATTCCTCGGAGATGCCCTTGTAGAGGCAGAGCGGGCTGCCTGGCCCACCGGGAAACTGCGACGTCACTGACGCGTCTGACACCAGCCGGGGGATTACCTGAAGCCGCGGATCGACGGCGGCTGGGTGGTCTTGGCTGATTCCGCCGTAGTCACCACCGAGCCAGAACGCCGCTTTGCTTCGCTGCATGTTTGCCATCGACCCGTCAGTGTCGATGCTCAGGACGTCCTTACTGAACAAGCCGTCACGGTGAAAGGCGAAGATGAGGTCCAGGGCCTCGACGACCTCGGGGTCAGTGAAGGATCCGTCACCCTTGAGGAGCGCGATCGTCTTCTCCTCGGACTTGTTCTTGGTCGTTTGGGCGTACGTCGTGAAGAACCACACCGGCCAGAGATAGACGTTCTTGCCCGGATGGGTGAACGCCGCGACGCCCTTCGTGGAGAGTTCCCCGCCGATGGCACGAAGATCATCGTAGGTGGCCGGGTAATCGGCGCCGATCTGGTCGAGCAGCTTCTTGTTGTAAAGGATCATGAAGCCGCCTTGGCCACCGGTTGGAATACCCCAGAGCTTGCCGTTGATGGTGTACGTCTTGGGGCCAAGCGGGCGGAACCTGTCGGTGTAGTCAAGGTCGAGTGGCAGCAGTGTGCCGTTGGTGGCGTACCGCCGGATGTCCTGGCCGTTCAGTAGCAGCACGTCTAGGGGTTGCTTGGCCTTCTGTGCGGCTGTGAACAACGCGACGAACCGCTCCGAGGGGAAGTACTGGTACTTCGTCTCGACGCCCTCGCGCTTCTTGTAGTCGTCGAGGAGTTTGGTGAATCCCCTTCCCGGATTTGGCTGGGCGACACCGATCATCGAGAGCCGGTCGGTCTTCGTGCTGCCGCCGGTGCGAGGCTTGCCCAGTTCGCCGCTCGACCCGCAGCCGGCAAGCAGTGTTGTCGCGCCGCCGAGTCCAACACCGGCGACGCCGGCGCTGGCGAGCGCAGCCCGGCCGAGGAAGACCCGGCGGGTTGAGCCGGTTGGCCGCTGGGTCGTGGGGGATTCGCTCATGAGTGCACGTCCGCTCGACTCGTCTGGTGGTCGACGACGCTCGCCCGCAAAGGCAGGGCGACGCTGCCGCCCGATAATGTGCCGGTCTGTGCTGGCCGAACCGCCGGATGTGTTGCGCCGGCATTCGATTGCCAAAAGAGAAGCACAGCACTAGGTGTGATGACAAGGTCCAAGCTGGCCACGCTGTCTGCGGGTGTCAGAGGTTGACTGCACATCCAGTCTGTATTCTCGATCGCCCCTTGACGCTGCGTTTCTAGAGCGTGATCCGCATGGCGTTCGTGCCGCCGGGACGTGCCTCGTTGAGCAATTCACCAAGGGTGATAACGCGCTGGCGCCTCCGCAGGTCGTCCGCCCCGCGTCGGCGCGGCGAGGATCCGTGCAACTGCAAGGACGCTCCACAAGATCATTAGGCCATGTACCTGCGCTTTGCCCGCAGCGCACGCCGTAACCGGCGCTGGACCCTCGGCTCTGCGCTGTTTCGTGTCACGAACCGCGTCACAGCGCAAGACGCGTGGCGAGACGACGAGCGGCATCGGCATGAAGAGGAGCCGAGGACGGCTGGCTGATAGGGAGGCCTGCCGGCGCGCAGCCTCCTCGCCTGGCCCGGCGGATGGGAGGGGATGGGTAGGTAGGGGTAGTCCCCGGGACCTCTCCGCACTGCCGGGCAGCTGCAGCCGACGCAGATGACAGTCAGCGACGACGGCACTCAAATTGCTTCAACGTGGTTGCTAGCATCCGGAAATGCCTACCACCACACCCGCACTGACGACACTGGACGTGACTATTCGAGCCATGCACGACGGTGACCTGTGGGGGATGGGATGGTCCGGTACGCCAGGGCACGTGAAGCAGCTTGCCGACCAGCTGACTCGGGCGCGGGCCGGTGTGGCGGACTACCTTGTGGCCTGTCTGCCGTCCGGCCAAGTGATCGGCAAGGGTGGTGTCGACTACGAGCCCATCCCCGGCGCCGGGGCCTTGTGGCAGTTCGCCGTGCTCGAGCCCTTGCGGTCGTGTGGCATCGGCTCGGCACTGATCCGTGAGTGCGAGCGCCGTATCCAGGGCCGCGGGCTACGCCGGGCTGAGATCGATGTGGAGGAGGACAACCCCCGCGCTCGCTTGCTCTATGAGCGGCTGGGCTACGTCGCCTACGGCAGGAAGGTCAGTTCATGGGACGACGAGCTGCCCGACGGCACTGTCACACGAATCGAGACGACCTGCGTTCTGTTGCGCAAAGACCTGACCTGCTGACTTACGCGGGGACCGCACCAAACGTTCAACGACCGTCGCTCGCCAGCACGGCACCACGCTCAGCGGCATCGTGACCGGGCGGCGACCTGCGCACGAGAACCACGCGGCGCGCCGCCTCGTCCTGCGGGCGGCTTGACGGCCATCCTCGGACGGGGCCGGGTGCACCAGGAAGGGAAGCGATTACCGCGACACCTGCGCAAGCCCGGCCAAGGCTTCTCCCGCACGTTCCACCATCTGCGTCACCACGTCGAGCCCCATGCGTTGGGCCGCGAAGCCCAGATATCCGGTGTTGACGTACACCGTCGCCCACAGAAACCCGACATACATCGTCCGCCGGTCCAGCACTTCATCTGTCGCGTCAGCCCAGGCCTCGGCGTACAAATCGAAGCTAGGGCGGCTCGGGGCGGAGATGCTTGCCAGATCGAGCATCGCCGGTCCAAGGCGGGCGTTCCCCCAGTCGATGATCTTCGACCCTGATCCGTCGACCAGCACGTTGTTCGCGTGCATGTCGCCATGAACCAAGGTACGAGGCAACCAGTCCAGGGCCCGCAGCAGAACAGGATCGTCGCGTACACGGTCGACCAGCGCCATCGGCGCCCGCAGTTGGGCATCGGTAAGCAGCCCGGAGAGTCTCATGCTGACATGGCGGCAAACGCGACGCCACAACTCGCGATCGATCACGGGCAAGCCGCGCACGTGGACGCCAACATAGTGCGCATGCAGCCGCGCGAGTGAGGCGATCACTTCGTCGGAGACGTCAGCTTCGGTGCGTAACGTGTTCCCTGCGTAGAACGGAGTCATCGCCCAGGGTCCGTCAGCGTCGGTTCCGGTGGCGAGCAGCTCAGGCAGGGCGGTAGCACCAGTCACCTCACCGAGTGCGTGGAGCGCGGCCACCTCCGCATCGGTGGCGCGCTTGCGCAGGACGGTCAGCGTGTCCCTGCCACCATCGGGCAGTCGTACCAGCAGCTCCAGTCGCTCCACCAGGGAGGACGAGTACCCGCCGGCCACGGGTAACCGGTCGACAACCTCGACGCTTGCACCAACCCCGTACTGACGCTCTATCCAGCCATCGCCCACCAGGAGCACGCTAGCTGGCTGGTGTTGCTCGGCAGAAGCTTGCTGACACGACACCTGGACGATTGGACTGCGCGGGACCGGGCCTGCCCGGGCTGTGCTCAACAGCGGGCTGGTCAAAAGGGGGCCATCAACGGGCATTGGCGGGAAGTCTCGCACGGCCGTATGGCCTGGTCAGGATGGTGGGCAGGGGCGGGGTCGAACCGCCGAACTTCCGCTTCGGGCCGCCGCTACACAGTCGTAATCGTCGTTCGGCAGACCACAACCACGGTGGATGGTGTTGGGCGGATCAGGTCACTTGCCGGCCGTCTTCCAGGTAGGCGACCGTTCCGGTTGCTCGCGCGGCTATGCACGCCGACACCCGTCGGGACAGCAGCGGTGACAGCCGGTCGGCGGCCTCCTGGGGTGAGCAGAACGCCCACCCGCGAAGTTCCTCTGCCGGCACGGTTATCCCCGCAGCGACATCAGGCGGCACCACGCCGCCGTCGAAGATCATCATCAGGCCCTCTGTCCGTCCCTCCTGCGGTGGTACCCAGTCGACGACCAGGAGGCTCCCCAGCGGTTGACTGAGGCCGAGCTCCTCCTTCAGCTCGCGGCGGGCGGCCTCGTATGGCGATTCGTCGGCCTCCACGGCACCGCCAGGGACCTCCCAATGATCCTTGTACGTGGGCTCCACGAGAAGGACCCGGCCATCCGGGTCAAGGAGCAACACGCCTGCTCCCATCCGTTTCCGGGGCAGGGTCGTCGTGTACTGCTCGGGTGAGGGATCAGGGACACTCATCCGCCGAACGCTACTAGCTCCACCACGTACAAGTGTGTGGCACCGAAAGACCGTTCACGTCTCCACTTCTACGTCAGCGCCGGCAACCGGTGTGGCAGTCCGCGAAGCAAACGATCCCCTTGACGTTGTGACCGGGCGACGTCCGGGTGGTTGAGCTCGCGCGTCCTGGATGAGTTGCTGCGGCTCTGCGAAGCTTCCTCTACCGACCGGCGGGAGGTGTCAGGCAAGCTGATAGACGGAGACGTGGGAGGTGGATTCGGCGGTGAACGGGGCCTCGTGCCAGTCGGCGTGCCTGGTTTCCAGTTCGAAGCCTGCGCATTGCGCCATGAGATCGAGTTCCGCTGGCCAGATGTAGCGGTGGGGGCTGCGGAAGAGCTCAGCCCGCTTGCCGTCACCGAAGCGGAAGTGATGTGAGACGACGTGTTGGTTCAGGACGTCGTAGGTGTCGAGCAGGATGTAGCCAGGTTCGACGCGTCCAACCGTGGCTTGTCGTCCGGGCGGAAGTTTGCGGAGTTCAGGTACCCAGAGCTCGATCACGAACCGTCCGCCAGGTCGTAGATGGCGAGCCGCGTTGCGGAAGCACTCCACTTGTTCGGCCTGTGTCAGCAGGCACGAGATCGCGTTGTAGACAAGGTAGACCAGACCGAAGTCTCCGGCTCCCGGTGCGATCGCGGTGGTCATGTCGCCTTCGACGACCGGGATCGTGTCGTGGCCGACCTTGGTCCGGAGCTGATCGATCATCGGGCGCGACAGCTCCACCCCAGCGACCCGAACACCGCGCTCCGCGAGCGGGACCGCGACGCGGCCTGTACCGATCGCGAACTCCAGAGCCGGGGCATCCCCAGCGAGTGCGGACAGCCGATCAACGGTAGGCCCTAGGACCTGCGCAGCGAACATGCCTGTGCCAGGGCTGTCGTACCTCGCAGCCGTCTCGACACCCCAAACGCTCTCGTCACCCATGACGCTCGATCGTGCTCGCAACCCGCTCGAGCATCCAGTGAATTTCGGCGCAGGCGATCACGTGCCGTGGGTGGATGGGGATGGCCTCGTGTGCGCGTGTTCGGTCTGGGTAGCGTGTCCAGGGTGATCGCCTCCCTCGCCGTGGAGAACTACCGATCGTTACGGAGCTTGGTCGTCGAGCTGGGCCGGCTGACCGTGGTGACGGGCGGGAACGGTGCCGGCAAGTCCAGCCTCTACCGGGCCCTGCGGCTGCTTGCGGACTCGGCGCGCAACGGGGCCGTGGCTGCCCTGGCCCGCGAGGGAGGGCTTCCCTCCACGCTGTGGGCCGGGCCCGAAACGATCAGCAAGGCGGTCCGGTCAGGCGAGCGTCCGGTGCAGGGAACACTGCGGCGGGGCCCGGTCGCACTGCGACTGGGCTTCGCCGGGGACGACCTCGGGTACGCGATCGACTTCGGCCTGCCGCAGTCTTCGGCCCAGTCGGCGTTCCAGCTGGACCCGCAGGTGAAGCGGGAGGCAGTGTGGGCCGGCCCGGTGCTGCGTCCGGCGACGCTGCTGGTCGAGCGGGCCGGCACCATGTTGCGGATCCGCGACGGCCGCGCCTGGTCGACCTTCCCGGACTCGGTCGGGCCCTTCGACAGCATGCTGAGTGAGTACACCGACCCGCAGCGCGCCCCGGAGCTGCTCACCCTCCGCGAACGGGTCCGGTCGTGGCGGTTCTACGACCAGATCCGCACTGACGCTGGGGCACCGGCACGGCAGCTACGGATCGGCACCCGTACGCCAGTGCTCGGCCACGACGGCGCAGACCTTGCCGCCGCACTCCAGACGATCCGCGAGATCGGCGACGACGCGGCACTCACCGCGGCGATCGACGCGGCGTTCCCCGGCAGCGAGCTGGCGATCGGGACGGAGGGGGCGCGGTTGGAGGTACGGCTGCGCCAACCCGGCCTGCTGCGCCCGCTCGGTGCGGCTGAACTCTCCGACGGGACGCTGCGATACCTCCTGTGGGCCGCGGCGCTGCTGTCTCCGCGACCGCCCGCGCTACTCGTGCTCAACGAGCCGGAAACGAGCCTGCATCCCGAGCTGATCCGGCCGCTGTCCACACTGATCGCCGCCGGAGCGGAGCGCACCCAGGTGGTGGTCGTCAGCCACTCCGGCCAACTGATCGACGCGCTGGCCCGCGATACCAAGCCGACCAGGATCGAGCTGGTCAAGGAGCTCGGCGAAACCCGGGTCGAGGGGCAGGGCAGGTTCGACCGCCCGCCCTGGCAATGGCCCAAGCGGTAACGCGGGCAGTCCAAGCGCCGCCTGGCGCTCGGGTCACATCAAGTACACGGACAACGCCTCGATGCAACTGGTACTCCGGCGGTCACGAGTGCCCCGAACGATCGTGCTATTTTCACTCCATGAGCAAGGGGGCCGAGACCCGGACCGCGATCCTGCATGTCGGCGTGGAGACCGCCTACAGGGTGGGTCTGGGTGGCCTGACCATCGGCGAGCTGGCGCGGAGCACGGGTCTGAGCAAGAGCGGTCTGTTCGCGCACTTCCGTTCGAAGGAATCGCTGCAGTTGGAAGTGCTCAAGCAGGCCCGGAACGAGTTCATCGCCAGCGTCATCCAGCCGGCGATCCTGACCCCGCGCGGTGAACCACGGGTTCGCGCCCTTTTCGAGAACTGGTTGGACTGCGTTCTGCGTCGCATGCCGGGGGCATGCCTGTTCGTGAAGGCGCTGTCGGAGTTCGAGGAGCAAACTGGTCCGGTACGCGACCAACTCTTCCAAGATCACCGCGATCTTTACGACTCCCTCGCCCTGAGTGTCCAGACCGGCGTCACCGAGGGGCAGTTCGGGGCCGATCTCGACCCGATGCAGTTCGCCTTTGATCTCGACGGGATCATGCTCGTCTGTTATCACTGGCTCCAGTTGATCGACGCCGATGACGCCGAAGCCCGCGCCCGAAGGGCGTTCGAAACCCTGCTGGACGCCGCGCGCCGACCGTCCTGACCGGCCGCCACACCCGATCGTGAGGATCATGAGCAAGACCGTAATCCCGGCACGAAAAAGCACGACCGTTCGTACGCTTCTGAAGCTAGCCTCCCTCCGCGCGGCGTTCGCCGTACTGGAACGGGTCGCGCCCGGGCCGGGCTCCCGGCTGGCGCTCGACCTCTGGTGCACCCTGCCTGCCAACGCCGGCCGGCGCCGCGACGAACGCCCGACCCCGGGCCTCCGCTCGATGATCGAGGTCGCGGGCCGATCCGTCGCGGTGGAGAGATGGGGTGACGGACCGCCGGTCTACCTGATGCACGGCTGGGGCGGCTGGCGTGGTCAGCTCGGCTGCTTCGTCAACCCCTTGGTCGAGGCCGGATTTCACGTGGTCGCCTTCGATGTACCGGGCCACGGCGACTCCGATCCGAGCGTGATGGGTCGACGGCGGGGTAACGGCCTGGAATTCATCCGAGCCCTTCGGGCGGTCGCAACCGAGTTTGGCGACCCGCTCGGGGTGATCGCGCACTCCTATGGTTGCGCCACCACCACGACCGCCATCCGCGATGGGCTCGGTCTCCGGCGACTGGTCTGCGTTGCCCCCAGTGTCGACCCGATGACCAGCCTCCATCAGATGGCTCGGACGCTCGGGATCGGACCGCGGACCATGGCCCGGTGGCTGGTCAGAATCGAACGGCTCGCGGGCCGGCCGCTCTCGGATTTTGATCCGCGGACGGTGACGGGGGAACGACCGCCGACCCTCGTGATCCATGATCGCCAGGACAAGGAGGTCCCGTACGCCGAAGGGGAAGCCTTCCGGGCGAGCTGGCCGACCGCCGAGTTGGTCAGCACCGACGGTCTGGGCCACCAGCGGATCCTGCGTGATTCGGAGGTGATCGACCAGGCGGTCGGCTTCCTCGTAGCTACACCGTGATGCCCACGTTCCGACCGACCGTCCCGGGAGCCCCATGTCCGCCTCGACACCCGCGCCGACTCTCAACCACGTCGAACTCCCGCAGGGCACTGTCACCTACCTCGTCGCCGGCCCGGCCGACAGCGCGTTCCCGCCGGTCGTGTTCGTGCACGGCTTGTTGGTCGACAGCCAGCTCTGGACGGGTGTCGCCGACGTGCTCGCCGAGCGCGGCATCCGCAGCTACGCGCCCAACTGGCCGCTCGGCTCGCACCGCGTCCCGATGAACGCCGACGCCGACCTCAGCCCACGCGGCATGGCGGCGACCATCAACAGATTCCTCGCCGCCCTCGATCTGACCGACGTCACCCTCGTCGGCAGCGACACCGGCGGGGCGCTGTGCCAGTTCACCATCGACACCGACCACCGCCGGATCGGCCGTCTGGTCCTCACCAACTGCGATGCCTTCGACCACTTCCCGCCCAGCGAGTTCGTGGGGCTGATCAGGGTGGGCCGCCACGCGGCGCTGATCAAGCCGCTTCTCACCGCGCTCGAGCCCACCGCCATCCGGCACAGCCGGCGCGGCTACGGGCTGCTGTTCGCCAGCAAGCCGGATCCGAAAGTCACCCGCAGCTGGATCGAACCCGCGCGCCGTGACAAGGCGATCCGCCGCGACGCCGCCAAGCTGATGAGCACGATGCGGCCGACGGACCTGCTCGATGTCTCCAGCCGTTTCGACGACTTCACCAAGCCGGTGCACATCGTCTGGGGCGACGCCGACACGTGCTTCAGGATCAGCTTCGCGGAGCAGTTGGCGGCCGCGTTCCCGAACGCGACGCTGACGACCGTGACCGGCGGACGTACGTTCATCTCGATGGAGTTTCCCGAGCAGGTCGCCGACGTGATCAGCAAGGCCTCCGAACCGGTTGGCTGACCCACGCTCCGCAGGTGTCGATGTGACCGAGGGGCATCTTGGCGCACTGATAGCGTTCCGGGCATGGCTGATTCGCCGATCAGGGTGGGTTTCGTCGGTGCCGGTGCCAACTCCCGTCTCCGTCATATTCCGAACTTCCAAGCACTGCCGGGAGTCGAGCTGGTCGCGGTGGCGAACCGAACCCGCGAGTCGGGTGCTCGGATCGCCGACGATTACGGCTTTCAGCGTGTGGAGGACGACTGGCGTCGGGTCGTCGAGGCGCCCGACATCGACGCCATCTGTATCGGCACCTGGCCCAACATGCACCGTGAGCTCACGGTGGCGGCACTCGGAGCCGGCAAGCACGTGTTGTGCGAGGCGCGGATGGCCAGGAACGCCGCGGAGGGTCGCGAGATGTTGGCCGCCTCACGCCGGGCGCCGCACCTGGTCGCTCAGTTGGTGCCGTCCCCGGTGACGTTGGAGTTCGACTCCACGCTCGAGTCGATGATCAGCGGTGGCTATCTCGGCGACATCCTGGCGGTCGAGGTCCACGCTGGCCAGTCCAGCTTCGTCGACGCGACGGCGCCCTTGCACTGGCGGCAGGACGCTGGCCTCAGCGGTAACAACATTCTGAGCATGGGCATCTGGTACGAAGCGATGATGCGGTGGCTCGGCCCTGCGAAGCGGGTGACGGCGATGGGCGCGACGACCGTTCCTCGACGCGAGGACGACCACGGAAACTGGCACGAGGTCAAGGTGCCCGACCACATGGACATTCTCGCGACGCTGGGAGGCGGCGGCGTTGCCCACCTGCGTTTCAGCAGCGTGACCGGGCTTGCGCCGCAGACGGATCTGTGGATCTTCGGGTCCGAAGGCACCCTGCGTTTCGAGCCGGAGTCCGGACGACTTACCGCCGGACGACGAGGCGACCGCGAACTGAGCGAGGTTCCGGTCCCAGCAGAACGGCGTACCGGGTGGCGGGTGGAGGAGGAGTTCGTCAACGCCATCCGGGGACGTGAGGAGGTCGCGCGTACGACCTTCGAGGACGGTGTCCGCTACATGGAGTTCACCGACGCGGTCAGCCGTAGCGCGGCGACGGGACAGACTGTCGACGTCGCCGACCTCTGACCGCAGCGCATGCGCCGCCCATCACGGGTGGTGAGTCAGCCCAGGCAGACCTCATTGCCTTCGGGGTCGGAGAGGACCCACGGATGGTCGGGGTCCGCTTGGCGGCCGCCGGCGGCGAGGACGGCGGCGATGCGGGTTTCGACTTGTTCGGGAGGCACCGCGATGTCGACGTGGATGCGGTTGCGCTGGGTCCGCGGGGCGTCCATCTGCTGGAACCAGAACGAAGGCCCGCGGCCCCTCGGGTCTACGACGTCCTCGTCGGTGTCACGACGGAACTCATAGCCGAGCGCTTCCCGCCAGAAGGGCATCACGTCCGGGATCACGAGCGCGTCGACCGAAACCTGGATGTGCTGCACGCGCGTCGGGTCGGCCGGAATGCTCAACTCCCGCGCGGCCGCGGAGATCTGGCGAGCAATCTCGACATCCCGCGCGCTGTGCCCGCAGAAGAAGCGATCGGCGGGGATCGTGGTCAGACGTATGGTCACGCCTTCGTGGCGGAGATCGACGTCGGGCTGATGGTCTCCGTCAACGGCGGGTAGCTCAGCGATCGCCTGTACGAGACGGGCACTGGTCGCGAAGGAATCCGTGCGGAAGAACGCGTAGACGGCATCACCCAGAACCCGCCAGTCCTCGACGCCCTCGGACGCCTTGAACTCCTCCGGGGACAGCCAACCGGGTTGCTCCCATGGTTCCTGCGGTGCCGGAGAATCGGTCATGTCGTACCTCCCAGGGGGTGCACCGATGCTGCCACAGCAATGGTCGGAACGGTAGGTGGGTCACTCGAGCCAACCTGGAGGCGACCCCTGGTGTGAGGGGCTGTCGCCTTGTGTCAGTGGGCAGTGGGCAGTAGCCAGTGGTCAGTGATCGAGGTCGAGCCGGTGGCGTAAGCGTGGCAGTACCTGCTCGGCCGCGGCGCGAACGATTCGCTCCGGGTCGTCGGCGAGTCGAAGCACGGAGGGGATGTGCTCACGCTCGCCGACCGTCGCAAGCCCTCGGGCAGCCGCGACCCGGACGCGAGGTACCGGGTGCTCGCTGAGCACAACCAATGTGGGCGCCCCGTCGGCGAGCTCACGACCGCCTACGATGACCGCGCAATGCTCAACCACCCGCCACGCGTCGTCGTGGAGTCCGGCGAGCACCGCGTCGGCGACCGTATCGTGCCAGCAGTAGCGCAGGGCCCGGGCGCCCCAGACCCTTGCCCAGTACGCGTTGGGTTCCTTGAGTAGCCAGGCCATCTCTCCCTGGAATCCCAGTGCGCGCAGGAAGTCCTCGTCACCGCTCGGATCCGCACCCCGCAGCAAGGCCGCACTGCGTCGGGCGACCTCGGCCGCTCCGTAGCGGAGGCAGGCCTCCCGGACGTACTCCCGCGGCGATCGTCGAGTGCTCATGGCCTCAGACTCTGACGCGCACCCTTCACCGGATGCAAGTGGCACCCCTATCAGGGACCAGCCCTGAGGATGGTGGGGTAGAACCTTGGCCGGCCCCTGTCGCACGATCTGCAGGACGGCCATCATGCCCTCGTCCTCGTGGTTGAGGATGTGGCAGTGGAACACCGTCTTGTCCGGGTAGTCGGCAAAGCGGATCCGGATGACGGCGTTCGCTGGCCGGTCGAGACTTGACCTTCGAGTTGGGTCGAAGGTTTACCGTCGACGGTGTGACGACCTACCGCATCTCGCAGCTGGCCGAGCACTCCGGCGTTCCGGCGACGACGCTGCGTTTCTACGAGACCGCCGGGCTGTTGCCGGCCGAGCGGACCGCGTCCGGGTACCGCGTGTACGGAGAAGAGGCGGTGGAGCGGCTGGCGTTCATCTCCTCGGCGAAACTGCTGGGCCTGGCCTTGGAGGAGATCCGCGGCCTCCTGGACATCCGCGAGGAGGGCGTCTGCGCCTCGGTCCGGGCCCGGATGCTCCCGCTGGTCGCCGACCGGATCAAGGATACCGACGACCGGATCGCGGAACTGCGCACCTTCTCCGCCTACCTGGCAGGAGTCCATGGGGTCCTGTCGGGCCCTGCTCCCGCGGGTGCGTGTGGCCCGGACTGCGGCTGCACCGCCAGCGGTGCCCGCCCTGCTGGACCGGTGCCGGTGACCTTCTCGGCGACCCGCCCCGCATCCGACCCGACACCCGAACCGGAGCGTGAGGCGTGGCGGGCTGCTCCGGTCGCCTGCACCCTCGGCGGTGCCGAGTTGGGGGAGCGCACCGAGCAGTGGCGCACGCTGGTCGCGAAGGCCGACCGGCGCGAGGAGATCGATGACGGGCTGCGGCTGTCCTTCCCACCAGACGTCGAACTCGCGGGAAACCTTGCCGCACTCGCCGCGGCCGAGCAGGGCTGCTGCGCCTTCTTCGACTTCACCCTGCACCTGACCCCCGACGTCCTCCATCTGAACGTCCGAGCGCCCGAGAGCGCCGGGCAGATGCGGGCCGACCTGTGGGGAACACCCGCATGACGACTATCTCCTCCCAGGCTCCGGGGTCGAACCTCCCGTACGCACCTGCGCTGGTGAGACCGGCCGGTGTTGCCGAACCTTTCACGCGGCTCGGTCGCGGCGTGCATCTCGACTCCGACTGAGAAATGTCACATAAACGGGTCAGCCATTAACGACGTGCACAAGTGCGGGAGACGCACCAGGGAAACGGTGCCTTGGATGAAAGGCCGCTGGGGTTCGGCGGTCTGTTACTGGCAGGCAGCACATGATGTCGGGGTTCTCATCAGGCGTCCGGTGTGCCGGCGAGTTCACTAGGTTTTTTAGATGATAAGAGCCGGCATGTGACTTGCCGGGGCTACAGGACGTGATTCGATTCGGGGGTCCCTTTTGGGGAAGGGTCGCACGGGCCTGTCGGTCACCGATGCGAGGAGTGCACATGAGTAAGCGGGGGCGCACGCGGTCAGCAGTGCGTGGGGTCGGGGCTTTGGTGGTGGTGCTGGCCGTGGTGTTGGTGGCCGGTTGCCAGGTGGACTCGGGGTCGGGTTCTTCGATCCAGGCGAACGCCAACCCGAACGGTGTGGCGACGCCGAAGGCTGTCGCGCAGGCGAAGGTGACTGTCTCGCCTGCGGACCGGGCGGAGAACGTGGCGGTGGATGCCGCGGTGACGGTAGCGGCCAGCGGCGGAAGTCTGACGCGGGTGGAGGTCACCTACGACGGCAAGGCCGTGGAGGGGGCGCTGGACGAGGCCAGGACGTCGTGGTCGACGGAGGCGGGGAGCCTGCTTCCGGATCGGGTCTACCAGGTTCACGCGGTCGCGAGGAACGCCGAGGGAAAGGTGACCCAGACCAACCAGACGTTCACCACGGCGAAGCCGGCGAAGGTGCTCGGCACGGACATCGAGCCGCTGAATGGCAGCACGGTGGGTGTCGGTATGCCGATCGTGGTCAAGTTCACCGCGCCGGTGAAGGACCGTGTTGAGGTGGAGAAGCGGCTGGTGGTGGAGACGTCCAAGCCGGTCGTGGGGGCGTGGCACTGGTTCAGTTCGGAGGAGGTTCACTACCGTCCGAAGAAGTACTGGCCGGCCCACACCGAGGTCAGGCTGAGTGTCAACACCAAGGACGTCAACGCGGGTGACGGTGTGTGGGGCGTCAAGGACAGGGTGCGGCGCTTCCGCATCGCCAACTCGGTGGTGACCAAGGTCGACCTGGACAAGTCGCACCGGGCACGTGTCTACATCAACGGGAAGTGGGCTCGTTCGATCCGGGTGACCGGGGGAAAGGCCGGTTGGCGGACGCGGAACGGCGTCAAGGTGGTCCTGGAGAAGCGTCAGAACTTCCAATTCACGAACGAGGCTATCGGGGCTAGGGAGCGCTACCGGCTGGTGGGCCGGTGGGCACTTCGGGTGACCTGGAGCGGTGAGTTCCTGCACTCGGCGCCTTGGTCGGTGGGGTCGCAGGGGTACTCCAACACCAGCCACGGATGCGTCGGCATGAGCGTCAGTGACTCCGGCTGGCTCTGGCAGGTCTCCCAGGTCGGTGACCCGGTCGAGGTGACGAGCAGCAGCGGTGCCCAGATGCCGGCGACCGGTAACGGTTGGGGCGACTGGAACCTGTCCTGGAAGGAATGGAAGGCCGGCAGCGCGCTGAGCTGAAACCAACCAGTACAGCCAGAACACGAGCGGCCGCAGGCCCGAGTGGTGTCATGGTGTGCCCCCGGCTCCCTCGTTGCTGACGTCTCGGACGACACCCAGTTTCCTTGTCGCCGTAAGGGGTTTTGCTAGCCTTTCTCTTGTCAGCAGCAAGGGAAGGGGCCACCATCATGGCCAACTGGGCCGCACGCGTCGAGTGGAACGACGCCGGCGATCTCACCGACGTCGCGCTCGAGCGGATCGCTGAGACTCTGCGGGCCCACGCGGCCGCGGCATGCCGGGAGCGCGAGCCCGACCGTGCCTCGGTGAACCTGACCGTGGAGGCGAACACCCTGCGCCAGGCCGACGACCTCGCCCTGCGCCTTGTGCGCGACGCCGTCCACGCTGCGGGCCAGCGGTTCGAACCGTCCGGTGTCGAGGTGCTCGACGAGGCCACCTTCGCTGCGCGCCTGGCCGAGCCGACCATCCCGCCGCTCGTCGGGTACGCCGAGATCGCCGAGATCGCCGGCGTCAGCCGCCAGCGTGCCCGTGAGCTCGGCAACCTCGAGGGCTTCCCGCCCGCGGTCGTCGAGACTCAGGCCGGGCCGCTGCGCGTCCGGTCGCAGGTCGAGACCTGGATGTCGACGTGGGAACGCAAGCCCGGCCGGCCGCGCAAGGCGTCGTCGTGACCGAGATCTTTTCGACTGTCGCCTCGTGGGTGCACGCCGCGGCGTGGGGTTCGGTCGGCGACTGGGTGTCAGGCGTGGGGACTGTCCTGGCGGTGATCGTCGCCCTCGGGATCGCCCGAAAGGACTGGCGACGGTCGGACGCGGAACGCCGGGACGCTGAGGCTTCCCAGGCGCGGCTGATCGTCACATCGGTCAAACACCAGGAGACGGGCACTGGGCGCTGGACAGACGTGACGGTGACGAACCACAGCGAGTATCCGCTGCCTCTCCTCAGGCTCGGTTCGGTCCTGGCGAGAGCGCCGCACGACGGGGGCACGTTCTCGTTGCGGGGAAGTTCGCCGATCCGGCAGGTTCTCGAGCCACACGGGTTCGCGACCTGGAGCGTGGAGGTCGTGGACAAGAACGCCAAGAAGGTTGGCTGGCCCGCCGAGTTCGACGTGTTCATCAGCTTCACCGATCACGCGGGCCGCGAGTGGTCGCGTTGCAACCTGGATCAGCCGAAGAGGCAACTGCCGGACGGTTTCCTCGCCAGCTGGCGTCCAGGTGCTTCAGGGTGGTCGCTGGGCCAGCGGCTTCGGCTCAGCAAGGGACTCAGGCAGTACATCGAAGACGTGGAGGACAAACCCGGACCGCCGCTGGGTGGCACCGGATAGCAGCGACGTGACGTTGACACCCTTTATGTTAGGGTTTCAATATAGGAAATGTTTCTTCCGTATGATGGAATCAGGAGCCTGAATGGACGCGCGCGTGGTCGAGGGAGGACTCGCCGTCGCCGCGAGCCTGCACCGGTTCGTCGAGGAGGAGGCGCTGCCCGGCACGGGTGTGGACCCGAACGCCTTCTGGGCGGGGCTTGCCGGCCTGGTGCAGGAGTTCGCGCCGCGCAACCGCGATTTGCTCGCCCGACGTGATGAGCTGCAGGCGCGGATCGACCAGTGGCACCGCGAGCACCCCGGGATGGACGACCCGGCCTCGTACGAGCGCTTCCTTCGCGACATCGGCTACCTCCTCGAGGAGCCGGCGACGGTCGAGGTGGTGACCAGTGACGTCGACGACGAGGTGGCGCGGATCGCCGGTCCCCAGCTGGTCGTCCCGCTGTTGAATGCACGATTCGCGACGAACGCGGTCAATGCGCGCTGGGGATCCCTGTACGACGCCCTCTACGGCACCGACGTGGTCCCGCGCGAGGGCGATCTCGCACCCAGCCGGGGGTACAACAAGGCCCGCGGCGCCGAGGTGATCGCCCGCGTCCGGGCATTTCTCGACGAGCACTTCCGCCTCGCCGGCGGGTCGCACGCCGACGCCACGTCGTACTCCGTCGACGGCGAAGGTCTGGCTGTCACTGTCAAGGACAACCTGCTCCGCCTTGTCGAACCGGGCCAGCTCGTCGGCTACCGCGGGGCGGCGCACGAGCCGGAAGCTGTGGTGCTCGTGCACAACGGCCTCCACGTCGAGATCCAGGTCGACCGCGACGACGCCATCGGCGCCACCGACCCCGCCGGTGTCAAGGACCTGCTCATCGAGTCCGCGGTCTCGACCATCATGGACCTCGAGGACTCGGTGGCGGCCGTCGACGCCGACGACAAGGTCGTCGGCTACCGCAACTGGCTGCAGCTGATGGACGGAACGCTCTCGGCCGAGGTCACCAAGGGTGGCAGCACGTTCACGCGCTCGATGAACCCCGACCGCACCTGCACCTCGCCCTCCGGCGAGGAGGTGACGTTGCGCGGACGGTCCCTGCTGTTCATCCGACAGGTGGGCCACCTGATGACCACGAACGCCGTCCTTGACCGCGACGGTCACGAGGTGCCCGAGGGCATCCTCGACGCGGTGATGACTGCGCTCGGCAGTCTGCGCGATCTCCGTATCGGCTCGGACAAGCCGAACTCGCTGACCGGGGCGATGTACGTCGTCAAGCCCAAGATGCACGGGCCGGAAGAGGTGGCCTTCGCTGTCGACCTGTTCGCCCGCGTCGAGGAGCTGCTCGGTCTGCCGCGGCTGACCATCAAGGTCGGGATCATGGACGAGGAGCGCCGCACGTCGCTGAACCTCAAAGCCTGCATCGAGGCGGCACGCGAGCGGGTGGCCTTCATCAACACCGGGTTCCTCGACCGGACCGGCGACGAGATTCACACCTCCATGCTCGCCGGGCCGCTCGTGCGTAAGAACGACATGAGGAGCGAGACCTGGATCTCGGCGTATGAGGACCTCAACGTCGACATCGGGATCGAGTGCGGGCTGCTCGGCAGAGCGCAGATCGGCAAGGGCATGTGGCCGGCGCCGGACAGCCTGGCGGCCATGTCCGAGACGAAGATCGGTCACCCACGAGCGGGCGCGAGCTGCGCCTGGGTGCCGTCGCCCACCGCCGCGACCCTGCATGCGCTGCACTACCACCAGGTGGACGTCCGGGCCAGGCAGGAGGAGATCGCGGCAGGTGGACGCCGCCGCGACCGGGCCGAGCTGCTGCGGGTGCCGCTGGCCGAACCGACCTGGTCCGCGGCGGAGCGGCAACAGGAGATCGACAACAACTGCCAGTCGCTCCTCGGATATGTCGTCCGCTGGGTCGACGCCGGTGTCGGCTGCTCGAAGGTGCCGGACATCACCGGCGAGCCGCTGATGGAGGACCGGGCGACGTGCCGGATCTCGGCGCAGCACCTGGCGAACTGGCTGCACCACGGCGTGGTCACGGCGGATCAGGTCGAGGAGACACTGCACCGCATGGCCGCGGTCGTCGACGAGCAGAACGCCGCTGACCCGTCCTACACACCGATGGCGCCGGGCTTCGACGGCGACGCCTTCCAGGCGGCCCGCGCGCTCGTGTTCGAAGGCCTCGAGCAGCCGAGCGGCTACACCGAGCCGATCCTGCATCGCCGCCGTACACACAAGAAAGGTCAGGAGGCCTAGATGACGCTCGACCTCGACACCGCCCGCACCATCGTCGCAGGCGCACGCCGCCACGGCGCGGAGGCGGGTCTCAAGCCGCTCACCGTGGTCGTGCTCGACCAAGGCGGACACATTGTCGCCGTGGAGAGGGAGGACGGCTCGTCGAACGCTCGCGTCGCGATCGGCTTCGGCAAGGCCAACGGCGCACTGGCGCTGGGCATGGGGTCGCGCTCGATCATGGCTCGGGCCGAACAACAGGCGTACTTCGTCAACGCGGTGACCTCCGCTGTGGGCGGCTCGCTCGTCCCGGTCCCGGGCGGTGTACTCGTGCGCGATGACGCCGGCACCTTGCTCGGGGCAGTCGGCATCACCGGCGACACCTCCGACAACGACGAGGCCGCCGCGGTCGCCGGCATCGAGTCGGCCGGTCTCACGGCACAGGTGGACTGAGAGCGGCCTGACCACCGGCCTCGTGCGGCCGAGGGGAGCAGCACGTGGGTGCTCCTCCCCAGCAGGCACGTTTCTCATCGGCGTTGCGGCCGTGGCCTTTCTGATGGCCACGGCCGCAACGCGTATCACGGCGACGCTCCAGGTCGCCCTCCGCGCCACCATCGATGGACGCCCCGCCGCGTCGGCGTCGTCCAGCACCAGATCACGGTCGACCTGACCTGCGACTGCGACTGCGACTGCGACTGCGGCCGCGACTGCGACTGCGGCCGCGACTGCGACCGCGACTGCGACTGCGACTGCGACGACTGTCTGCGCGCACGTGTCGAGCACGCCGCACTCGACCCCTTCCGCGGCGACGCCAACGCGATCCGCGACGAACTCCCCGACGCGGTCCGGTACCGGACGCCTTTCACGTCGTGAAGCTCGGCTCCACCGCCCTGGACGAGGTCCGGTCCGGGTCCGGCAGGACACCCTCGCCCGCCGCGGCCACGACACGATCCGCCGTACCGGATCCGACGGGCCCTGATGAGCGGCATCGAGCGGCTCACCGGCACTCAGAGGACCGCCCGCAGAAGTATCTGCCCATCGAAACCTAATTAGTAAAAAGATTCGCCGCCTCGCGCACGGCTTCCGCGGCGCCACAACTACCGACTACGAAGCCTGCTCGCCGCGGAGGGAACGCCCCTACCGATCCCGACTCGCCGACGCCCAATTCCGAAGAGCCCGATTCGCGAGTTGCCGCACGTGGCCCAATGCGGACAGGTTTGCGGCAGCCGGTGAATCGTCGGGCCGGCAGCCCTAATTGAGCCGGAGTCGGACGCTCCACGCGCGCGGTTCGTAACCTTCTCGAGCGCGTCGGGACGACCTATTCATGATTCCGCATAGTGGAATTCATGTTCCGAATAGTCCTTGACAGTCCCCGTGGGGTGGGTCGATACTCAGCGGCACCGAAGATCAACAGCCCGCAGCGTTGCGCAGACCTTCGCGGGCTGTGCTCCGGGCGGAGCGCTTGTCAAGGGAGACCGATCAGCATGACCTCCGGCCCTTTTCTCACCCGCCGCCGATTGCTCCAAGGGGGCCTTGGGCTGGCTGTCGCCGGCGCCGCCGGCACCTCGTTGACCGCGTGCGGCTCGGATTCATCCGCGACGCCGGCCGGCTGGACAGAGGTGACCTTCAGTTCGGTGGGTGACCCCACGACCCAGAAGATGTTCAAGGAAATGATCGCGGCTGCTCAGAAGGAGAGCCTCGACGAGCACAAGATCAAGATCGTGTGGAAGCCCGCACCGGGTGACGATTGGGCGAGCGTCATGCTGCAGTTCGCCTCCGGCACAACAGCCGATCTGCAGCGCATCGACGACGACCGGGTGTACGACCTGGCGACGAACGGCAAGATCCTGCAGTTGGACAAGATGATCTCCGACAAGAGCACGGGATTCGATCTCTCGAAGTACAGCCCGACGTTCACGACCAAGGTTGCGGTCGAGGGATACCAGTTCTCCATTACGCCGGGTATGAGTGCCAATGCGCTCTACTACAACAAGAAGCTGTTCGCCGATGCCGGGCTCACGGCGCCGACCTCGTGGGCCGATGCGTGGAGCTGGGACGAATTCGACGCGGCCGTCAAGAAATTGACGAAGAAGAACGGGAGCCGTACCGACACCTACGGTCTGCAGTACGCGGTCAACACCGTCCAGGCCACCGCGTACGGTGCCGGTGACACCGCGCTCAACGAGAACCAGACCGAATGCGGCTACGGCAAGCCGGAGACATTGGAAGCGATCGACAAGCAGATCTCCTACATTCGTGAGGGTCATGCCCCCACCGTCGATGTGGAGTTCCTGCCCCTGTTCAACGCAGGAAAGCTCGCCATGACGTGGCAGGCCATGGACATCAGTCCGCAGATCAGTCCCGACGTCGACTGGGACGTAATGCCCTGGCCGAAGACCCCGCTCTTCGCCATGACGAAGAACTACTCCCGGACCTGGGTCATCCCGAAGACCGCGAAGGATCCGCAGGCCGCCTTCCTCGCCATGAAGGCGCTGTGCGGCAAGGCGGCTTCGGAAGTGATGGCCAAGGCCCAGTTCGCCGTCCCGGCGCTGACCGAAGTGGCCGAGAGCGCCGCGTTCACCGACCATCCGCGGCCGAAGACCGCCAATGTCTGGGCCGAAACGCTGGGTGACGTCGACGGTAAACCGGTGGACGTGCCGTTCCCGCGCGGACCCATCGGCACGGCGCTCGCCGACTCCTTCGTCGAAGGCACCAATGCCAACAACCTGATGAGCGGCAAGCTCGCCACGGCCGACTTCATCAAGCGCGGACGGGCCGCGGTCAACGCTGAGATCAAGAAGCGCAACTGGAACGGAAGTAAGGGCAAGGAGTTGCTCGAGAAGGGAGGAGCGCTCACCGATCCCGACCTGAAGGTCACGGACAAGTGAGCGCGAAGCAGGCCATCGAGACGCCGATCGTCAAGGCAGCCCGGCCACAGGTGCCGCGCCGCGGATCGGGGCGCCGCCGCAACCTCCGCGGCTGGATGTTCATCGGTCCGGTCGTGCTCGGGACGCTGATCTTCAACATCATCCCTGTCGCCCCGACGCTGGTGACGAGCTTCACGGACTGGGACGGCCTGTCGGCGCCGAAGTTCAGCGGACTGGCCAACTACAAGGAGATGTTCTCCGGGCACGATCCGCTGTTCGGCAAGAGCCTGATCAACACGGTCATCTACACGGTCGGGTACGTCCCGGTCGGGATCATCATCGGGATCGCCCTGGCCCTGCTGGTCAACAACCGGCTCCGGGGGATGGCTGTCATCCGGGCGCTGATCTTCCTGCCGTACGTGACGTCCCTGGTCGCCGTCGGCGTCGTCAGTCGGTGGGTCTTCAGCGATCAGTACGGGATCATCAATGCGATCCTGGCGACGTTCGGCATCACCGGACCGCACTGGCTGGGTGAACCCGGATCGGCCATGGCTGCCGTGATCGTCACGGCGATCTGGGCGAACATGGGCTTCAACATGATCATCATTCTGGCCGGCCTGCAAGGGGTCCCGGAGTCGTTGACCGAAGCGGCCACCCTCGACGGAGCCGGCCGGTTCTCACGATTCGTCCACGTGACGATCCCGTTCCTCACGCCGACGATCTTCATGTTGTTGATCTTGCAGACGATCGGCTCGTTCCAGGTCTTCGCACTCATCCTGGTGATGACTGGCGGCGGACCGGGCGACGGCACGTACGTCTACATCTACCACCTCTGGTACCAGGCGTTCACGCTGCGAAAGATGGGGTACGCCTCGGCGCTGGCCATTGTGCTCTTCGCTGTGCTTCTGGCGGTCACATGGATCCAGAACCGGCTCTCGAAGAGATGGGTGTTCTACCAGTGACGATCGAAGAGACTCGCGCTCCCAAGCCGATCGCGCAACGACGGTCGGCGATGCCGGAGGGCGATGCGGGCAGCGGACGGCGGCGGGCGGGCCGGATCGTGGCACCGGCGGCGATCTACGTCGCCTGCATCATCGTCGTGCTCATCGCCATCGGTCCGTTCGTGTGGATGCTGTCGAGCTCGTTCAAGGAACCGGGCGACGTGATCAGCCTGACACCGCGCCTGCTCCCGGACCCGTTCACCACCGAGAACTACGCGTACCTGGTCAACAACGGTGTCCTGCCGTTCGTCCGGTTCCTGGGAAACAGCGCCTACATCACGGTACTGGTGATCATCGGCCGGCTGCTCGTGTGTGCACTGGGCGCGTACGGCTTCGCGAGGCTGCAGTTCCGTGGGCGGGACGCCGCCTTCGGGCTGTTGCTCGCATCGCTGATGATCCCCGACATGCTGATGGTGCTCCCGCTGTATTCGGCCTACGTCGAGACCGGTCTGATCAACACGCACTTCCCGTTGATCATCCCGCCGATCGTCGCCAACACGTTCGGGACCTTCCTGCTCCGGCAGTTCTTCATGACGATCCCCAAGGAGTACGACGAGGCCGCGCTGATCGACGGCGCGAGCCACTTCCGGATCTTCGTGAGCATCATCCTGCCGCTGTCGAAACCGGCCCTGGCCACCTTGGCGGTGTTGACCTTCGTCAACGTGTGGAACGACTTCTTCGGTCCCTTGGTCTACCTCAGCGATGTCAACAAGTTCACCGTCCCGGTCGGGCTGGCGTTCTTCCAGGGGCAGGACAGCACCCAGTACGGCCCGCTCATGGCGGGAGCGACGCTGGCCATCATCCCGACCGTCCTGGTCTTCGTCTTCGCACAGAAGTACTTCACCCGCGGAATCTCGATGACCGGAATCAAATGACCAGCACCGTCGGCCCGACCATGCGGCTCGTCGGCACGAACGGGCCGGTCGACAGCGGCCGGATGGATACCGACGCGCCCGTGCCGCACGGCACGGCCGGGCATGAGAAGGCGGCCGACGCCGTCTGCACAAGGAGATAACGTGACGAAGTACGTGGTGGCGACGGTCGACGAGATTCCACCCGGCCACCGGAAGGTGGTCGAGGTTGCGAAGAGGTCGGTCGGCGTCTTCAACGTCAAGGGAAACTTCTACGCGATCCGCAATCAGTGCCCGCACGGCGGCGGGCCGATGTGTGAGGGCGTGACCTCGGGACTGGTCCGTTCGGACAAGCCCGGAAACTACGAGTACATCATGCGCGGGGAGATCATCCGCTGTCCCTGGCACGGCTGGGAGTTCGAGATCGCCACCGGGCAGTCATGGTTCGATCCGGCGAAGACCAAGGTCAAGGCGTACCCCACCGCGGTGGAGTCCGGCGAGGCCCTGGCCAACAATCCGGAACCGTCCGCAGCCGGCTTCCAGCCCGGTCCGTACTCCGGTGAAACATACGAGGTCGAGGTCGACCGCGACTATGTCATTGTCAATATCTGACGCCCCTCGGGGGGCGGATGCGTTGCGCGAAACGACCATGCCGTTGAGGGTGAAGTCCCGGAAGCAGATCTCGTCCGGGGTGACCGAACTGGTGCTCGTCCGAGACGACGCCTCGGAACTGCCGCCGTGGACCCCGGGAAGTCACATCGACGTGGAGGTTCGCGCCGGGCTCGTTCGACAGTATTCGCTGTGTGGCGATCCGGAGGATCGCAGCCAGTGGCGCATCGCGGTGTTGCGCGAGCCCGACAGCCGAGGCGGCTCCGCCGCGTTGTGCGAGCGCGTCCGGTCCGGTGACGTGCTGACGACCATCGGGCTGCGCAACCACTTCCCGTTGCACCAATCTCCGCGTTACCTCTTCATCGCCGGAGGGATCGGAATCACCCCGATCATCCCGATGATCGCGGCCGCGCACGCCGCGGGTGCCGACTGGCGCCTGGTCTACGGTGGCCGCAGCGAGGCGTCGATGGCCTATCGGGACGAAGTCGGGAGTTTCGATCCCGCGCACGTTCTCGAATGGCCGCAGGACCGTCGCGGCCTGATAGACCTCGATCAACTCCTGGCCGAACCACAGTCCGGTACGTTGATCTACTGCTGCGGGCCCGAACCGCTGATCGCGGCCGTCGAGGCGAGGAGTGCGCACTGGCCACACGGGACGCTTCAGGTCGAGAGGTTCGCGCCGAGGCCGGTGACCCGGGAGGCCCCCAACACCTCCTTCGAGGTCGAACTCGTCGACAGCGGTGAGGTGCTCGTCGTACCGCCCGACAAGTCCATCCTCGAGGTCGCGGACGAGGCCGGCGTCTATGTCTTGTCCAACTGCGAAGAGGGAACCTGCGGCACCTGCCAGACGACCGTGCTGGAGGGCGTGCCGGATCATCGGGACTCCGTCCTCGACGAGGACGAGCGCGCTGCCAACGACACGATGATGATCTGCGTCTCTCGCGCGCTGTCCTCCCGACTGGTCCTCGACCTGTGAGTCCCACGAATCTGCGGCCCAGTCGGTGCGGGAGCACCGAATGCGCCGGCCCACGTATAACCACGAAGGTGAGGTCACAAGTGGCCACGCAACAACTTGAGCACTACGCACGCCCCCAGCAGTGGGCCGGACTCGACCTGGTCGACACCGACGTACACATCAATCTCGGCAGCCTGAAAAGCCTCTTTCCCTACCTCGAGGCTCGGTGGCGCGACTACATCACCGAATCCGGTATGGGTGGGCTGGCCTCGAACCTCTATCCGTCCAACGCCCCGAATCTCTTCCTCGAGGGCTCGCGGCCGGAACAGGGACCGCCCGGATCCAGCCTCGAACTCCTCCAGCGTCAACTGCTCGACCCGTGGCAGTTGCAGTACGCGATCCTCAACTGCACCTACGCCATCGACTCCATCCACAACGACGACCTGGCGGCCGCGCTCGCACGGGCGCTGAACCGCTGGCAGTTGCACGAGTGGCTGGAGCAGGACCCCCGGCTCCGCGGATCGGCCGTGCTTCCACTGCAGAATCCGGCGCTCGCGGCCAAGGAGGTCGAATGGGCGGCACAGCACAGCCAGTTCGTCCAGGTGACCGTCCCGTCGCGCACCCGTGAGCCGCTCGGCCGGCGCGGATTCTGGCCGATCTACAAAGCCGCGCCGGCCGCCGGCCTCGTCGTCGGCGTCCAGGCCGGCGGGCTGAGCGGCAATCCGGTGACGCCGGTGGGCTGGCCGACGTACTTCGTCGAGGACTACGTGAACGTTCCGCTGGCGTTCCAGACACAGCTGATGAGCTTCGTCACCGAAGGTGTCTTCGTCGAGTTCCCCGAGCTGACCGTCGCGACGATCGAGGGCGGCTTCGCCTGGCTGCCGCCGATGATGTGGCGCTTCGACAAGGACTGGAAGGGTCTGCGACGCGAGGTTCCGTGGGTGGAGCGTCCGCCGTCGGAGGTGCTGCGTGACCACGTCCGGATGACCATCGCGCCGCTGGACCGGCCCGACACCCCGGAGTTCCTCGTCGAGGTCGTCGACCAACTTCTCTGTGACGACATGCTGATGTTCTCCACCGACTACCCGCATGCGCACTTCGCGAACGCCGCCGACGCGCTGCCCGACGGGATCTCCGGGGATCTGCAGACCAAGATCATGTCCGGCAACGCGCACGCGACGTACCGGCTGGGATGAGGAGAGACATGACCGAGACACAGACGCTGCCGCGGGCCGCTCGCCGTACCGCTGCGAAGCAGATGATCATCGACTGCGACATCCACAACGTGATGGCACCCGGAGCCCTGGAGCCCTACCTCTCGAATCGTTGGCTCAGCCATCTGAAGACCTTCGGCTCGCGCCAGCACTCGGGGAACGTGTATCCCAAGGGATCGCCGGCCCGCTACGACGCCTTTCCGCCGTCCGGGCTGCCCGCGGGTGCCGATCTGGGGTTCATGCAGAAACAACATCTCGACGGGCTGAACGTCGAGTTCGGGATCCTCGGTCCGCTCAGCTCCTCCGGCAGCCAGCTCGATCCGGAGTTCTCCGCGGCCTTGTCGACGGCGACCAACGACTGGCAGATCAAGGAGTGGTTGGAGCCGGAGCCGCGGCTGCGAGCGGGCATGATCGTGCCGGCGGAGCACAGTGAGCAGGCAGTCGCCGAGATCGAGCGGCTCGCAGGCCATCCGGGTTTCGTGCAGGTGCTGCTGGTTGCCCGCAGTGCCGCACCGCTCGGCGACCGCCGCTACTGGAAGATGTACGAGGCTGCCGCCCGGCACGACCTGCCCATCGGCATTCACTACGGTGGTGGCGTTCGCGGCGTTCCCATCAGCAGCGCGGGTTGGCCGTCGTTCTACCTGGAGGACCACGCGGGGATGTCCGCCGCGTTCCAGGCGCACGTGGCGAGCCTGATCTTCGGCGGAATCTTCGACCGGCTTCCGAACCTGCGCATCGCGCTGATCGAGGGCGGGTTCGCCTGGTTGCCGTCCCTGGCCTGGCGGATGGACACCCATTGGGAGCGCTTCCGCGCCGAGGTTCCGCAGGTTCGCCGCAGGCCTTCGGAGTACGTGCGGGACCACTTCTGGATGACGACACAGCCGATGGAGGAACCGCACCGGCCGGCCGACCTGCACAAGGTGTTCGAACACCTCGGGGGAACCGACAAGGTGATGTTCTCCACGGACTACCCACACTGGGACTTCGACCATCCCGCGCACGCCTTCCAGGTCCGGTTGCCCGCGGCGCTGCGGGACAGCATCTACACCGAGAACGCGCGGGCCTTCTACAAGCTCCCGGCGCGCATCACCGACTAGGTCGTGTCCTGCTCACCACTCGACCATGATCCGCAGGACACGACCGAGAAGGAATCGCGTTGACCAAGATCACCTCGATCGAGACGTTCGCCGGCCACGGCTGCATCGTCCGCGTTCGTACCGACGACGGCCTCGTCGGGTACGGGCAGACGGCGCACTCCGAGGCCCGGATCACCGGGGAGGTGTTGCACACTCTGGTCGCGCGGAACTATCTGGGACGCGACCCGTTCGATGTCATGACCCTGGCAGAGGAGTGCGCACGCGCGGAGTACAAGTACTTCGGCAGCTTCCTGTTCCGGGCCGTGGCCGGCGTGGACACCGCGCTGTGGGATCTGGTGGGCAAGGCGAAGTCCCAGCCGGTCTACCAGTTGCTCGGTGGAAAGTTCCGGCCGTCGGTGCCCGTCTACGGTTCGGCCATGCGTCGCGACACGACGCCCGAGCAGGAGGTTGATCGGATCGTCGCCGCCGTCGCTGCGCACGGGTTCCGCGCGGTGAAGATCAAGATCGGCGAGCGCAACGGTCGCGATGCGGAGTCGCGTTCGGGCCGGACCCGGCGGCTGGTTCCTCTGCTGCGCAAGGAGCTCGGCGACGACATCGAGATCAGCGCGGACGCCAATGGCGCCTACTCCCCGGGTCAGGCGGTCCGGATCGGGCGACTGCTCGAGGAGCACGACTACCTGCACTTCGAGGAGCCGGTGCCGTTCTGGGAGTACGAGAACGCCAGGACCGTCACGGCAACCCTCGACATCCCCGTCGGACTGGGGGAACAGGAGTTCTCGGTCGAGAACATGCAACGGATCCTCCAGGGCGGCATGGCAGACGTCATCCAGCCCGACGTCTGTTACATCGGTGGCATCACACGGGCCCGGCAGGTTGCGGACCTGGCCAACCTCGCCGGGCTGCCGTGTGTTCCGCATTCGTCGGGGAGATCGCTGACGGCGATCTTCACCGCGCATCTGGTGACGGCGATGCCGGCGTGCAACCTCTTCCACGAGTGGACCATCGAGGACGCCTCGAAGATGCGGGTCTACGAGCCGTTCCCGGTCGCGCGCGACGGCGAGGTCGTCCTGTCCGACGCGCCCGGCTGGGGCGTCGAGATCTCCGACTCCGCCTTGCAGCGCATGGAGCGGCGGATCTCGTCTCTCTGACCCGCCGGGCCGTCGGCCGTCACCGCTTCGGATTTCAGAGAAGGCGGTACTTGTCGGCGATCAGCCGAGCGACCTCCGCCGCGTCGACGTGGGTGGTGTCGATGACGTCGCCAGCTTGGTCAAGCCAGGGCAGGGCGCCCTCGAGGGCGGCAAGGTGGTCGAGACGCCACTGGCGAGAGTCGGGGAAGGCGGTGTTCTCTTCGGTGTCCCCCTCGATGCGCTTGACGAGAGTGTCGTGGTCCGCGTGGAGGACGACGTGGTGGACCTGGACACCAGCCTTCTCCAGTCTGGAGCGGATCTCTGTCCAGTACTCCTCGACGAACACAGGCTGAGTGGCCACGAGAATCCCGCCGACGTAGTTGAGGAGTTGTGTAGCGGTCTCCACGACCAGGTGACGCCATGGCGGCCAGTGCTGGAAGTCCCCTAGCCGTGGCAGATCCGTGACGCGCATCAGCATGCCGCCGACCCATTCGGCGTCGAAGATCCTCGATGCTGGGACGAGTTTGACGAGTTCGTTGGCGGTGGTCGTCTTTCCTACGCCGCCGGTCCCGTTCAGCCAGATGATCACGTCGCGAGGTTAGCCGGGTGGGCTCCGCGGTGCACCGCACTCACCAGCAACCCGCTCATGGTCCGTCGTTGCGGCGCTCGCCGGTGGCAGGTCGTGGGACGGCTCACTCACCGAGCACGATGTCGCCACTGGCTCGACTACGGTGGTAGGGATTGTACGAGGGCACGCATTTCGGGCCCGTTTCGCCACCACGTCTGTCCTCGACAGGCAACGTGGCCGAACAGAACTGGAGGCGTCGTGATGACCGCGACTGTCGGGCAGGTGCTTGCAGATGCCGATGCCGAGCTCTTCTGGGAGCGAGGTTATCTCCGGGTTGCTCAGGTGTTCAGCCAGGAGGAGGCCGGCGAGCTGAAGCGGGAGCTGGACCGGTTGATTGGCGAGTGGGCCAACCGGGAGTCGGCATGGACGGGGCCATGGCGGCAGGCGTACATGGACCAGGAGACGGAGCGGGCGGGCAAGTTCGCGGGTATGCACGACCTGCAGTACTACTCGGCCGCTTGGGCACGGGCGATCCTCCATCCGAGGCTGGTAGACGTCTTGGTGAAGGTGCTGGGTCCGGACGTGGAGTTCCATCACACGACGATGCACGTGAAGGTGCCGGAGACCGGGATGCCGTTCCCGATGCACCAGGACCACCCGTTCTACAAGCATGACGACGGCCGATTCATCGATGTGCTCCTGCACCTGGACGACACGAACAGCGAGAACGGCGAGATCCGGTTTCTGGAGGGGTCGCATCGCGGCGGGCCGTTGCAGCACATCACCGAGACAGCCGAGGGTCCGTGTTCACCGCACCTGCCGGTGGACGAGTATCGACTGGCCGACACCGTGGCGGTGCCGGCGAAGGCCGGTGACGTCGTCCTGATGACGATCAACACGGTGCACGGGTCTGACATCAACCGCTCGTCGCAGCCGCGGCGTCTGGTCCGGATGGGCTACCGCCATCCACACAATCGCCAGACCGCCGGACAGTCCCTCGGGCGGCCCGGCGTCATGGTCGCCGGAAATCGAGAGCGGCGCGAAGGAGATCAACCGTTCCGCACCGAATAGCCACCGGTCCTGGCAGATCCAGCTGTCGGCGCTGTGCCCCCGCTTGCTGTCGTCCGGGCACGCGGGGCGCAGATAGGGTGATCGCGTGGAACAGGACGACCGGCTCCTCCATGCGTCGTCTTTCGGCGCGGCGGCGACCGCATACGCCGAGCACCGACCGGACTATGCGCGGGCCGCGGTGCGCTGGGCGCTCGAGCCCGCGCCCGGCTTCCGGGTGCTCGACCTCGGCGCCGGAACCGGCAAGCTCACCGCCACGCTCGTTGCGGTGGGCGCCGACGTCACCGCGGTCGAGCCTGACTCGGCGATGCTGACCGAGTTGCGCCGTGCACTGCCGGATGTCCGTGCACGGCCGGGTAGCGCCGAGGCGATACCGCTGCCGGACGCGTCCGTCGATGCCGTGCTGGCCGGCAACGCCATGCACTGGTTCGACATGGCGCTCGCTGGGCCCGAGATCGCCAGGGTCCTGGTGCCGGGCGGCATCCTGGCCGGCCTGTGGAACGTCATGGACGACCGGGTCGACTGGGTCGCCGGGCTGGCGCAGGTCAGTGGGAGCGCGGCCATTGGCCCGCGTGACACGCCGACCAGTTGGCGCGCCGAGACGGCCGACGCACACCTTCCCAAGACTGACGTGGCCGCCCGGTTCGGCGCGCCGGAGCAGGCCGAGTTCCCGCACGGGCAGCGCCGCACCGCCGACTCCCTCGTCGCGACGCTTGCGACGAGGGCGGGGATGCTGGTCATGCCGGAACAGGAACAAGAGGCCACCCTCGGACGGATCCGCGCCTTCCTTACGAGCAGACCGGAGACCGCGGACGGCGAGTTCACCGTCCCGATGCTGACCTGCGTGCTGCGCGTCCGGCGGCTGTGAGGGTCGATGACGCAGGACCGCGGCGGCGGTGGGACAGGTCCTGGCCGGCCTGTTGGTCGCTAGGCGTGGGCGGCCAGACGGTGTTCTCGGGGGCTGATGCCACGCACGCGTTTGAAGGCCGTACTCAGGGCGAAGGAGCTGCCGTAACCGACCTGCTGAGCTACCGCGCCGACAGTGTTGTCCGGATCTCGGAGCAGGTCGGCGGCCAGGGTCAGCCGCCATTCGGTGAGGTAGGACATAGGCGGTTCGCCGACCAGTTCGGTGAAGCGGCGGGCCAACGCCGCGCGGGACACTCCGGTCCTGGCGGCTAGGGACGCCACGGTCCAAGGCTGGGCCGGGTTGTTGTGGAGCATCCGCAGGGCTTGGCCCACGACGAGATCACTGTGCGCTCTGTACCAGGCGGGCGCCTGGGCGCGGTGACGGGCGAACCACTCGCGTAACGCAGCGATGAGCAGCAGGTCGAGCAGGCGGTCGAGGACAGCTTCCTGACCGGGGTCGTCCTTGACGACCTCGGTGGCGAGCAGCGGAACCAACGGAGAGTCCCAGGAGTCGCCCGGGACCACCAGGAGCGGCGGTAGTGCGCTCAGGAGCCGCTGGCTGACCTCGCCCTGCATCGTGTAGGTGCCGGTGAGCAGGGTCGTCGTGCCGTTCGGGCTGTTGCCCCAGGTGCGTACGCCCAGCTCCTGCATCTCGGGGAGCTTCTGCCCGTCCGGGGCGGTGCAGAGCTGGCCGGGATGAATGACGACCTGTGGCGTCGTGGCTGGATCGTCGGTGACGGTGTACGGATCTGGGCCACGGATGACTGCCACATCGCCCGGACTGAGCCGTACGTCGGCGCCCTCGTCGGGAAGGACCCAGCCGTCGCCCCGCACCATGGCCACGACAGTGAGCGGCGCCTGGTCCTCGACCCGTATCGACCAGGGCGGGGTCAGCACTGAGCGGAGCAGGAACGCCCCCTGCGCACGGGGTCCCCCGAGAAGGCCGACGATCGCATCCACGTAGACGATTAAACACAAGGTTGCGCGCTTCAGCTATGGGGAGTCTCACGCCGCTGCACTTCAATGATCGGTATGACGAACACGCGAGAGCAGAAGACAATCCTGGCCCTGGGTGGAACGGGCAAGACAGGTCGCCGCATCGTGGAGCGGTTGCAGGGGAGCGAGGTACCTGTTCGGATCGGCTCCCGATCCGCGAGGCAGCCGTTCGACTGGGCGGACCGGAGGACCTGGGCGCCTGTGCTGCGGGACGTCGGCGCGGTGTACGTGTCCTACTACCCGGACCTGGCCGCGCCCGGTGCACCAGAGACGGTTGGCGCGTTCACCGAACTCGCGGTGGCGTCGGGCGTCTCTCGGCTCGTGCTGCTGTCCGGGCGCGGTGAGGAGGAGGCCCGGGCCAGCGAGAAGGTCGTCCAATCGTCAGGGGCCGAGTGGACGATCCTGCGGTCCAGCTGGTTCAGCCAGAACTTCAGCGAGGACTATCTGCTGGAGCCGGTGCTGGGCGGCGAGGTCGTCCTTCCTGTCGGGGATGTGCCAGAGCCGTTCGTGGACGCCGACGACATCGCCGACGTGGCCGTGGCAGCCCTGACCGAGGACGGACACTCGGGGCAGGTCTATGAACTGACTGGGCCGCGGCTGCTCACCTTCGCCGAAGCGGTCGCCGAGATCTCCGCAGCGACCGGCAGGAGCATCGGGTTCGTTCAGGTGTCTCCTGAGGACTATGCGAACGCGCTCGCCGGTGTGGGCGTCCCTCCTGAGGTCGTCCAACTGCTGACGTACCTGTTCACGACGGTGCTGGACGGACGGAACGCCCATCTGGGCGACGGGGTTCAGCGTGCCTTGGGCCGAGCGCCCCGGGACTTTGCCGCGTACGCCGCCGGCACCGCCGCCACCGGCGTGTGGGGCAAGGAGTAGGACATCAGGAGGCTCGCCCGGAACGGCGCTCGTCGTCGTCACCGTCAGACAGCGAGCCTGGGTTCGAGGTCGCCAAGCCGGTCAGCCGACCGTCGGCATCGCGGGCGATCAGGCTCTGCAGGATGAGGACGCCGGCGCCGACGACCAGTGCGATGTCCGCCACGTTGCCGACGAACCAACCGTTGTAGTCGATGAAGTCGACGACATGTCCTACGCCGAAGCCGGGCGAACGGAACAGGCGGTCGAGGAGGTGCGTACACGCGCCACCGAGCGGGAGCCCGAGACCGACCGCCCACCCCAGTGAGCGGGCTCGGGTCGCGAACACACCGAGCGCGACCACCGCGACTCCCGCGAGGATGGTAAAGATCCACGTTGCGCCAGTGCCGATCGAGAACGCGGCGCCAGCGTTGTAGAGCAGTCGGAGTTCGAGGAAGTCACCCATCAGCGAGATCGGTGCACGATCGGTGAGAGACGACACCGCCCAGAACTTCGTTGCCTGGTCGACCGCGAGGATCACCGCGGCCACGGCGAACACGACCACCCGCGGAAAGAGCGCCCCCTGGTGGCCGGAGGGGCTGGAGCCGCGGGCCGGTCCCGAGGTCGCCGGATGGTCTCGCGGATCGGGCGCGGGAGCGGCGCTGTCTGACATAGTCAGCCAGGGTACGTCGGCAACCGCGGGAGACCCATGCGGCGGGGTCAGTTCGGGAACTCAGGAGCGGCCGAGTGGGCGGGCGTCGTCGCCGCTCGCCTGAGCTGGAAAGCTCATGACAGTGATATGGACGTGACGTCAAGCGAGACGAAGACTGGTTCGGCTTCAGTGGTGTCATCGGGATTGCGAGCCACCACCCGACGCCGGGTGGGAAAGCTGAAGCCGTCGACGGACACGTGGTCCATGGTGTAGTGAGCCCGCGGGACACCCCCTCGGATATCGACGTCGTAGTCCTGTCGGCGCAACAGGACGTCCTCAGCACCGAAGTAGAAGGTTTGCACGCGAGAGTGCGTGTCGACGTAGTCGGGGAACTGAACGCGTAGCCTGCGCCAGGTCTCTCCCTCCTCCTGCCACGGCTCGATCTCGGCAACCTGGAAACCGTCCCAGGTGAACAGGTATGGAGTATTTACATAGTTCCAGAGCGCAGCCCGCAAAGTACACCGTCTTGAGGTCGTCCCACGGTCTGTCCGGCACGTAGAAACTCTCGGGATCGTCTCGCTCAGCGAGTACCTTACCGTCCTTATCCCTGATCTCTGCATGGTTGGTTACGAAATGGCCGGTATGACCTTCGCTGCCGAACGGATCCAAGGAACTCTGCGCGGTACGCGTGCTGATGGTGGCAACGGTGTGGGCGAGGACGCCACTGCTGGCCCAGGGGAGCGTGCCTCCGAATGATGCGGTGAGACTTACCTGCGCGATGTTCCTCCATCGGGCCAGTCCGCCATGTGCTTCGAGCGCGAGGTTGAGCAGATCCGTCATCGTTTTCCCTTCCGGGGTGACCAGTCGGGGTGTTACGGGAAAGACCGATGGTCCAGCCCTAGACGTCGTCGCGGATACGCCCGGCCGATTGCTGACGTTCTGTCGTCGCGCGGTCCAGCTTAGTTCTGGGACCGACAGGACGCGCCTGGTGCGATCTCCTCGTGAACGCCGAATCGATCGAACAGGCAAAGGCGGAGCTGGGCACGCTGCCGCCTTCGAGCGTGTGCATGGCCACGGTCAGCGCTGACGATCTGTAAGTATGGCGCATGTCGTGCATGCGGTGATCTTCGACATCGGTGGCGTTCTGGAACGAACCGAAGGAATGCATGTCTGGCTCGACCCGTCGCGGAAACGGCTGGGTATGACGGGCGACGAGTTCTCCGCGGCCCTTGGCGCGGCAGATCCTGACAACGGCATCAGCACCGGCCGGTTGAGCCTCGACGACTGGCGCGACAGGTGCGCTGAAGCTCTGGGCCTATCGTCCGAGCAGGCGGATTCCTTCGTGGCCGACATGTGGGACTGGTATTGCGGCGAGCTGGACGAGGAGCTGATGGCGTACGTCGCGAACCTTCCGCAGCGCTACCGGACGGCGATCATCAGCAACTCAGGCAGCGGCGCCCGAGAGGTCGAGGAGACCCGCTACGGGTTCTCGACGTACTTCGACCCCATCATCTACTCCCACGAGGTCGGACTACTGAAGCCTGATCCGCGCATCTACGCCATCGCCTGTGACCGGCTGCGCCTTGAGCCACACGAGACAGTCTTCCTCGACGACTCACAGGTCTGCGTCGATGGGGCACGAGCATTCGGGATGCACGGCATACTCCACGAGTCGACTGCGACGTCCATCCGGACCATCGACACCCTGCTCGCGGACTCTTCCTGATGGCACGCGAATGGAACGGAGAGCTGGCCGCGGTCGACCTCTCTACCCGTAGGGGCAGGGGCCCCGAACCGCCTGTGACCACTGACGGGTACCTCCACCTCCCCGACCGGCCGGGATTCGGGGAGGAGCTCGTCCGACGGTCTCGAGAAGGAGTTCCCCTACGGCTGGAGCACTAGGGTCGCCCGATACTTGCCCTGCGAGTCGGCCGAGGAGAGACGTGATGCTGCGCGAACCGCTTCGTCTGCGTCAGGAGGAGCGGACCAGGTTGCTTCAGCGGGTGCGGGTCGCCACTGAGGAGGATGCCCGCGTCGGCGCGGTCTGGCTGCAGGGCTCCTGTGCTCTGGGCGATACCGACGCCCTGAGCGACCTGGACCTGACCGTCGTCGTCTCCGATGAAGTAGTGAACGCCGTCGCGGGCAATCCCTCCAGGCCGACGGACTACCGGCAAGTGCTCGACTCGGCGCGTGGTAGGTGGGTCGCACAGGTCGCCGGACCGCCGCTGCTGCTGTTGGAGGCACCTCAAAACGCCCCCGCAGGCGGTGCCTTCCTGACGTCGTTCATCGCTGGTGAGGCTGGACCTCAACAGGTCGACTGGGAATGGCTGCCACAGTCAAGCGCGCGACGTCCACGCGAGTCGCTGCTGCTGTTCGACCGGGCCGGCATCCTCCTCGAAAACGAGCCGCCCGAGGTCGGGGAACCTGGCCCGTCGCCGGACCGCACACCATTCGAGGTTGCAGCACACGCAGTCCCCTGGTTCTGGGCCACACTGATGTGGAACGCCAAACACGCGGCTCGCTCACCACGCGACACTCACATGCTGATGCTGAGGCAAACCGTGGGTGCCGTACGCGACATCGAGCAGTTCCTGAACCCAGGCGGGAGGGCACCCGTGGGAGAATCCGTCCTCGAACACCCAGAGGACCGGTGGGGCATCCTGCGCGACCTCAGCGACCGGATGGAACGCCTGATGCCCCGCCCCTCCATGCTCTTCGCCGACTTCCCATCCGACCTTGCACCACAGGCTCGCCAGTTCCTCCGGCTCGCAGAAGAGGTCATGCACCGGCACGTGTGATGACGTCACCCCGGCCGCTCCGGCGCAAGCGACCGACTCCAGGTCGGTCCTGGCTCGTAGCCAGTGGCGTGCAGGCCGCCGGCTCAGTGGGCGCTTCTGCCGTCGGTCGGACAACTTGTCCCCACCGGGTTCTATGCAGGGCCGCCGAGCTTGCTCGTTCAGGCTTGGGAACAACCTTTGTGACGTTCGGCCGTCCGGCTGTTTGTTGCGTGCGGGTTGCGCGCCGACTCCGTGGTGCTTCAGTCGTCCTGGCCGGAACCTGCGCAGACCAGGTCGCCCGCGCCTGGGCCTTGGAATATGACACGGAAGCCCGCGCGGGCGAGTTCGTCTCGCAGTGCGGTGGGTGTCAGGTGGCGGCGGTGAGGCCGGTACCAGGTGCCGTCGATCTCGACCCCATCGTGTCTCGATCCATCGTTCGGCATTTCTTCGTAGCAGATGCCGGTGGTCGTGTCGTATCGGAAGTCGGGATCGTAGTTGCGCTCCGGCTCGTACATGGCGGTGGAGATGAGGTAGTAGCCCTTGCTCTTCAGGCGGGGGCGCACCGCGGTGAAGACGCTAGCTCTGTCGGCGTCGGTAACGATCGATTGAAGGCAGAAGCTGTCGACGATGAGGTCGTACCGTTTGCTGACGTGCTCGTTTGCCAGGGCGCACATGTCCTGCACGTCGAAGCTGATGTCTACGCCACGTTCCCGCGCAAACCGCCGGGCGAGCGTGATCGCCTCCGGGATGAGGTCGATCGCGTTCACCTGGAATCCGCGTGCCGCCAGGAAACAGGCGGCCGGTCCGGTGCCACAACCGTATTCCAGCACGTCTACCTCCGGCGGCGAGGGCAGGTCGAGGTGCGGAAGAGCGTGTTCGAGGAAGACCCGGTTCGGAAAGGCTTCGAAATCCTGGGGCCGGCCCTCCTCGAAGAGGTCGCTCCACTGGGTCTTACCCTCCTGCTCGAGCCGCCGATACGCAGCTTCGTGTTCGGCGTAGTAGTACCTCATGTAAGACCTCCGCTGTCGCCGGGCGGACAACCGCTCGTCCCCGTCGTCCTTGCAACCAGCCAGATTGGAGGCCGGAGCGGCGCGGGTCAAGGGACGCGGATCGCGAAGCGACGCCGCAGGCGCCGTTGAGACGTGGGTTGAGGCGGGGAGGCCGGCGCGGGGCCTCAGCCTTGCATCGACGGCTTTGGCCAGTCCGGGTTGGAGACCGGTCGCGCAGGAAGCGGCGCCGTCATTTGGTTGCCCGTATGCTGCTCGTCGCACGTCGCGGAACGGCCGTGCCGAGCGGGTCGGGTGGAGGGCGCTAGACCGTGGATGTTGCTCACGTGTGGCGGCGATGGTGGTTCTGTTGCTGGCCGCGTATGTGCTGCTTGATTGGCTGGTTCTGATCTCCATCCGGACCGGCGACAGTGGGGGAGTGCCGCTGGCGAGGCACGTTGGCGGGGCCCTTGTGGCGACGGGACTGGCATGGCTGGTGTGGCGTCGTAGTCGCGCGGTCTGGGCTCTGCTGCTGGCCTGGCACGGCGGGTTCGCTCTCTTCCTGTTGGCGACTGCCACAGGTTGGGATGTGCGCGTGAGCGGCTTCGTGTTGCTCAACGCTGTGCAGGTGGCTGCGCTCCTCTCGCCAGCTGTGCGCCATCACGTGTGGCGCCCGGAGGGGCGGTTGGCGACGACGCAGTGAAAACTGCGATACCGACTCGCTCACTCCATGGGCAGCTTGACCGCGGCGAGCGCGATGCGGCCGGCGACCGTGTAGGCCAGCGCTCCGATCGCGTACATCAGGGCGAGCGTCGGCCACTGCCACTCGGGCCGCATGGGCAGCGCCAGGAACCACAGGGGTTCCACGTGGTCGGTGAGCTTCATCATGGTCGGCATACGGTGACGAGGATGATCTCATGGTGCACAGTCGTTCGCGTTACCAACACGGATCGAAGGTAGGACTACATGACGTATCTGACCGACCTGTTGATCGCCGGTGAGCTCCGCCCCGGTCGTGGCGGCCCCCGTGACGTCGAGAATCCCGCCGACGAGTCGGTGCTGGCGCAGGTCAACGACGCCGACGAGCAGGACGTCGAGGAAGCGGTAGGCGCAGCGTCGCGCGCATGGCGGGCGTGGGCGAGGACTCCCGAGCCGGAACGCGCAGCGGCTCTTCGCCGTCTCGCGGACCTGCTCGCGGAGCACCGCGAGGAGCTGGCCGAGATCCTGGTGGCCGAGGTGGGGAAGCCCGTCGTCGAGGCGGAGGCGGAGATCGGCGGGACGATCGGGTTCACCTCGCACGCGGCAAGCCTGCTCGAGACACGTACCGACGAGATCAGGTACACGGGCAACCGCAACGAGGAGATTTGGACCCGGCGCCGCCCTTACGGCGTCGTGGCGGCGATCATCCCGTGGAACTTCCCTTCCGCGCTGGTGACTCGCAAGCTGGCGCCCGCACTCGCGGCCGGCAACGCTGTCGTCCTCAAGGCGGATGAGAAGACGCCGCTGTCGGCGTTGGCGATCGCGCGGATCGTGGCCGGGAGCGATCTGTTCCCTCCGGGTCTCGTCAACGTCCTGACCGGTGCGGGCGAGTCTGTCGGACGCGCGCTCGTCCGCAGCTCAGCCACCGATCTCGTGACGATGACCGGTAGCAGCGCTGCCGGCAAGGCCATCCTGGCCGACGCTGCGGACCAGGTGAAGCCCGTGTCCCTGGAGCTCGGCGGCAAGGCGCCGTTCATCGTCATGCCTGACGCCGACCTCGATCTTGCCGTACGGGATGCTGTCGCCTCACGGCACATGAACTGCGGTCAGGTGTGCATCGCGAACGAGCGGACGTTCGTGCACGAGTCCCTCTACCAGTCCTTCGTCGAGCGATACGTCGACGCGGTGTCCAACCTGGTGGTCGCCGACCCGCGGGACCGCGCGACACAGATCGGCCCGAAGGTCAGCGGTGCCGAGCTCGACAAGACGCTGGACAGTCTTCAGCGGTCGGTGTCCGCCGGCGCCAAGGTGCTGGTCGGTGGCAGCCGGCTTGGTGGTCACGGCTATGAGAAGGGTCACTGGTTCGCGCCGACTGTGGTGGGTGACGTGACCGACGCGATGCCCGTCATGTCCGAGGAGCTGTTCGGTCCGGTGACGCCTGTGACCGTCTTCGACGAGTGGGATGAGGTCGCCGCACGCGCCAACGCGACCCGATACGGTCTGTCGGCGTACGTGTACACATCTGACCTGTCGGTGGCAATGGCTGCCAGCAGGGACCTTTCCTTCGGCGAGGTGTACATCAACCGCATCGGTCCCGAAGAGGTCAACGGCTTCCACGCGGGCTTCCACGAGAGCGGGCTCGGTGGTGACGATGGGGCGCACGGACTCGACGGGTACTTCCGCAAGCAGACCGTGTACATGCGCTACTGACCCGACAGCACCTGGCGATTAGCCACGGGTCTCAACCGGGCGAGGAGGCTACGGCGCGGGGCGTTCGCGCTCTGTCTGGCACGTCAGCCCACCTGGAGATGCCCTTCCGTGCTGGGCAGGTCGGACCTGGGCAAGTCCGATCATCCCCACACGGAAGGGCATTCTCGCGTCGCGCCCCGCTCACGACACGCGACTCGTCGATGGATCCGGGGTTAGAGGGCCTTGAGCTGGCCGCCGTCGAGCATGAACTCGGCGCCGGTGGTGTTGGCGGAGCGAGGGGAGGCAAGGAAGAGCACCAGGTCGGCGACCTCGCTGGCCTCGGTGACCCGGCCGGTGCTGATCGCCATGCTCTGCGGCACGACCTCGTCGAGCGCCTGCTGGGCGGTGACACCCGCGCTGGCGGCGACGGCGTCCGCGAAGCCGCCCGGGCCGGTCCAGAACGGGGTCCGCACCGGGCCGGGCGAGACGGCGTTGACCCGCACGCCGCGCGGCGCGAACTCCTCCGACAGGGCCTTGGTCAGGTTGGCCACCGCCGCCTTCGCCGCGGAGTAGTCGACCACCATCGGGAACGGCAGTCGGGCGTTGATGCTGCTGATGTTGACGATCGCCCCGCCGCCCGCCAGCAGCGCGGGCAGGGCCGCTCTGCTGGTGCGCACGGCGCTGAAGAACGTCACGTCGAACACCCGCGCCCACTCGGCGTCGTCGACGTCGAGGAAGCCCGACCGGGCACTGCCGGCGCCAACGTTGTTGACCAGCACGTCCAGGCGCCCGTATGTCGACTCCGCTGCGTCGACGAGCCGCCGCGGGGTGTCCGCCTCGGTGATGTCGGCCAGCACCACGGTGGCGCCACGCGCGGCCAAGGCGTCGAGTTCGGGGGTGCTGGTGCGGCTGCTCGCCACCACGTGCGCACCCTCGTCGAGCAACGCAGCCGTGGTGGCCAGGCCGATGCCCTTGCTCGCGCCGGTGACGATGGCGACCTTGCCCTGCAGTTCGAGATTCACTACAACTCCAGTTGTTGACTGATCAGTTCCTAATTTGGGCAGCAAAAAATCAATCGAGCGCGCTCAGGGCGACCTCCACGGCGTTGTCGAGGAACGCGCGATCCGCGCGGGCCTTGCCCATCACCCGCAACCCTTGAAGAAAGGTGGTCAGGAACTGGGCCAGCTCCGGCGGGTTCTTGTCCGCCGCGAGCTCCCCGCGGACCCGGGCTCGCTCCAGAGCCCCGGCCAGGGCCGACTCGATCTGACCCATCGTGCGGGAGACCTGCTGCACCGTGTCCGGGTGCGCCGAGCGCTCCGTGGCCGCGTTGACCAGCAGGCACCCCCGCTCCGGATCGGCCAGGTCGGCCTCCACCAACTCCAGGAGCACCGCCCGGATCGCCGGACGCACCTGCTCCGCCCGGTCCAACACCTCGATCAGCCCCACCGCGTGGCGCTGGCAGTAACGCCGCAGCGCCATCGCGTAGAGCTGCTCCTTGGATCCGAACGCCTTGTACAGGCTGCCCCGGGCGATCCCGAGACCCTCCACGAGATCCTCCGTCGAGGTCGCCTCGAAGCCCTGACGCCAGAACAACTCCATCGCACGGTCCACCGCCGCGTCGATGTCGAACGTCCTTGGCCTGCCCATGCGACAACCGTACGAGTAAGGAACTGATCAGTCAACAACTGTGAGCGCCGTCACCCGTGTCCAAGTACCGCGACGTCCCGGGGCGGTGAGTTCGTGCGGGCGCGTTGCCGCCCGCTGCGTGAGACGGGCTACGCGCTAGTCGTCGACCTTGAGCTTGGCTCCGGGGTCGGAGACGAAGACCACCAGGAGCTTGGCCGGTTTGGTCCGGCTGGTGTTCTCGGTGAGGACGTGGTGGGCGCCCGGTGGCTCGACCCAGTTCTGGCCCTGGTGGTAGGCGGTCACGGGCTTGCCGGCGAGTTCGCTGCGCACGCTGCCTTGGAGGACGTACGCGTAGACGAACGCCTCGCCGTGCCGGTGCGGCTTCGCACGTGCGTTGGGCGGGAAGTTCACGACCGCCGAGGTGAACGTCTTGCCCTTCACCTTCGGGAGGCTCTGCTGGAGCAGTGGCGTCAGGGTTTCGGCGGGGTGCTTCGATGCCACGGCCGCGGTCGGCGTCTTGGCGTTGGCGGGCGGGTCTGAAGTGGCGTCTGAGGTGGCGCAGGCCGTGGCCGCAGTCAGCGTGGCGACCGCCAGCAGGCCACCGGCGATCCGCATTGCGATCATGATTGGTCTCCTGTTCAGTCTTCCGTGACGCGGATGATCGTCTTGCCCGGGGTGCGCGTGGCGGGGGTGAACGCGGCCGGCGCTTCGGCGAGCGGCCGTACCGCGCCGACGACCGGTTTGAGCCGGCCGTCCCTCACCCGTGTGACGAGCTCGGAGAGCCGCACGCGGTCGGGTTCGACGACGAAGAAGACCGCCCGCCCGTCCTTGGGCTGAACCTTGGGCGGCAGGGTGATGCTGACGAGCGTGCCGCCGGCCCGGACCAAGGCGGCGGATCGGTCGAGAATGTCTCCGCCGATCACATCGAACACGACGTCGACCTCGCAGCAGTCCTCCAGCTTCTCCGATTGCAGGTCCAGGAAGGCATCGGCACCCAGCGCAAGTACCTGGTCACGGTGCGCGGACCGGCCGGTGCCGATGACACGGGCGCCGGCCTCGCGGGCAAGCTGGACCGCGATCGAGCCGACGCCGCCCGCGGCGCCGTGGATCAGGACGGTCTGGCCTGTGGCCAGGCGGCCGTGGTCGAACAGGCCCTGCCAGGCGGTCAGCCCGGAGATCGGCAGCGCGGCGGCCAGGGTGTGGTCGACGTCCGCCGGAAGCGGCGCGAGATTGCGGGCCTCGACCGCGGCGTATTCGGCGAGCGAGCCGTCGCGGGCCCAGTCAGCCAGTCCGAACACCCGCTGGCCGACGCTCAGGCCGGTCGTGCCGAACCCCAGCTCTTCGACGACACCCGACAACTCGTTCCCGGGCACGCTGGGCGTCCGGTCGCGGCCTGCGCGATCGGTCCACGTGGCCGGCCAGTCCAGCTCTCCGGGGGTGAAGCCCGCGGCGTGCACGCGCACGATGACGTCGTTCTCGGCCGCGTGGGGGTAGGGCAGGTCCGTCAGGGACAGCCCGGCGAGACCGGCTTCACGGTCTCGGACAGTGATTGCTTGCATAAACGTCCTTACTGGGGGAGGCTCGTCTGTCCCGTTCTGGTTCTCATCAGGGAGACGAGGCAGCCCCTCGGAGCGTGACAGCTCAGACGTGAGAAAGCTTGTTCGGGTTCATGACCCTGCGGTACGTAGTGATCAGCCCGTCTGCGATCTGCAGCGTGTCCACGGAGTAGACACGGCCCTCCCGGCGGAACACCAGGGCGAGCTCGCCGCCAACCTCGACGAGGTCGATGCGGTCCGGACGCCACTGGCGGCCGACACGCACCATTACCTCAGCGACGCGCTCACCACCATGGATGAGCTTGCGCGCCGCGTGGGTCTCGCCGCCGCCATCGGTGACGTAGACGGCGTCCGGGTGTAGCAGCCTGACCAGGCCAGCCAGATCCCCGTTCTCGTAGGCGGCGCGAAAAGCCGCCAGCACACGTGCACGCTCCGCCTTCGACGCCTGCGGCGAAGACTGTTTCGCCTTGGCTACCCGCCGCCGCGCCCGTGAGGCCAGCTGCCGGGCACCCGGCACGGAGACATCCAGCACCTCGGCGACTCGGCCGAACTCAAGGCCGAAGACATCGTGCAGGACGAAGGCCACCCGCTCCGGCGGGCTCAGCTCCTCCATGATCACGAGCATCGCTGTGCCGACGGACTCATCGACGAGGACCGGCTCGGATGCGTCCGGCCCCGTCAGCAGCGGCTCCGGCAGCCACGGCCCGACATAGGTCTCCCGGCGGAAACGGGCACTCTTGAGAATGTCGTACGACCGCCGTGCGGCCACCGTCACCAGCCAGGCCCGCAGATCATCGACGTCCTGCAGATCTGTTCCGGCGGCCCGCAGCCACACGTCCTGAGTCACATCCTCGGCATCGGCCACCCCGCCCAGCAGCCGGTAGGCCACGCCGAACACCGCGGGCCGGTGCCTCTCCCATTCGGCTCCGAGCGCGTCCTCCTGCTCAGACCGTCCAGGCACGTGCCCGTTGCCCATTCAGATCGCAACCTCCTCCAACTGGCGGATCCAGCGTAGTCATCCGAGCTCGGGATCTACGCGGACAGCCCCGGAAGCGAGCCAGCCGGCACGTTCTTCCGGCCCAGCCCGACGCGGATGAGACGGGTCAGGTGACTGATGTTCGCCTTGGTCCCTGCGCAGATGGAGAGGTTTCTCCAGAATGCCCGCCCCTGGTCAGGCGCTCGTGACCCGCGCCGGGTCGACGATGGCTTGTAACCAGTCGAGGATCGTGGTGAGGCTTTCGGGGTCAAGGTGGGTGTCCGGGGCGTTGTATCCGTTGCCCGGGGAGGCCGCGACCTCGGCAGGTGTGCGGGTGTCCTCCTTGAACACGTGGTTCGCACTGGGCGGGAAGGCGAAGGTCACATTGGCCATTCCTGCGGCGGCGCGTTGGAGCGGGTCGCCGTCGGCGTGCACATCGATCTGCACGTCTCTGCCGCCGATCAGAACCAGCACCGGGATGCGCACGTTCGTGAGCGAGTCGCCCGCGGATTCGACCCAGAGTTCGCGGGCCAGCGGGAGGTTCGCCGGCGCTTCGAAGCTGGCCAGCACCATCCTGACGCTCTCTGGCAGTCCGGGATCGGGGTTCATCGGCTGCCCGGCCGCATAGCGCGCGGCGGCCTCCTCGACCTTCGGCAGCAGCTCCGCGCCACCCGGCACCTGAGCGGCCTGGAGCGCCAACTGGGACAGCAACACCTCCTGGATCGGACGGCCGGGCGGCGCGGCGAGCACGATCCCGACGAACGGCACATCCTGCTTGCTGGTCGCGTAATGGAGCACGTGCAGGGCACCTTCGCTGTTGCCGAGCCCGACGATGCTGGACGCGTCGACGCATTCCTGCGCCGCGAGCACCTCAACGGCCGCGACCAGCTCATCCAGATGGGACTGCATGCTCGCCTTCCCGATCAGCCGGGGAAGGTTCTCCATGGCGTGCGGACCTGACGCTCGCTTGTCATAGCGGAGAGACGCGATACCGGCGAGGGCGAACGCTTCGGCGAAGAGTCGCGCGCTGCCGTTGTTGCCGGGCAGCAGCGGTGAACACCAGTCCCGATCGGTCGGCCCGCTGCCGGCCACGAGAACCACGGCCGGGAACGGTCCATCGCCATCTGGCCGGACGACCGTACCGTCCATCACGATGCCATCCAGCTGCCAGGACACATCCACAGAAGCTGTCATGCCCGCATTGTCGCAGCAGGGCACGCATGTTCGCCGCGCGGTCGCCGGCGTCCCGTCCCGTCCTCGTCAACGGGACGGCAGGACACCTCCTAGCCGTGGAGACGGGGCGAGATGTTCGAGGACATCCCCACTATCCCGCAAACGGTGTTTCCGAGATGGTCCCGAGGTCATGACTGCCATTGCCGGGTGAAGGGAATGCTGACCGTGGCGCCCGCTGCCACGTCGTAGCGGAAGCCCTTGCTGAAGTCGTTCGGGTCGGCGTAACCGCGGATCGTGGTGATGTCGCCGATGTCGAGCACCACCGTGGTGTCGTCGGTGAAGCGCGCACTGTGGATGCGATAGGCGGCGTTGCGCGCGTTGGTGTCGGCGGTGGCTCGCGAGTTGATGGCGAAGTTCGATGAGTTCGACTCCGGCCGCCAGGCAGAGGAGGTCGCGTCCTCGAAGTCGCCGTTCTCGATGCTGGTTCCCGTGATGGCCACGTCGTCGAACATCGCGGTGACACCGAAGTTGCTGACGCCCCTCTTGCTGATCAGACGCAACGTGAGAACCGCGGTGGTCTTGCCGGCCAGCTGTGCGGTGACATCGGCGGTGAGTTCCTGCCACTGGCTTGGACCGGCGACGTCCTGCTCGGCCACGACCGCACCGTCGATCAGCACCTGAATGAAGTGGTAGCCGGCGGTGGCTCCAGCGAAGTCGTCGTTCACCTTGACAGACAGTTGATGTGAGGTTGCCTGGTTGACGGTGATCTGCTGGCTCAGCGCCCCGTAGTCCCCAGCGCTCGACGGAGTCCTGGACGGGTACACGATCGTTGCGTACGTGGAGTGGGGCACGGTGACGTAGGCATAGCTGCCGTCGAGCTTCATCGTGGCCGGGACTCCAGCGTCGAGCTTGACGGTGAGCTGGTTGCTGACCGACAGGTCGCGGGTGAAGTCCCGCAACGTACCGGTTGCGGCGGCTGGGCCCTGCATCTGTGGCAGCGGGCCCAGGAAGCTTGCCCCGTGGGTCCACGCGTACTCCGGCTCGCCGCCGCGGGTGGAGTACACCCCGAACGAGCCGCGGAACCTCAGCTCCTTGCGGTTGTCGAGATCGACCTTCAGCATCACATCGGTTCGAAGCGAGTTGACGATGAGGTCGACGCGACCGTTGGTCAACTCCACGCGTACGGCGGCCGCCTCGTGTGGGGCGATCGTGCCGTCGACGGCCCGCACCGGCACCGTCGAGACGGATCGCACTACCTGGTCGTCGACGTAGGGTTCGACGAGCGAGACGAACTGGCTGGTGAGCTGCTGCCCCGCTGGGGCCTGCCGGTGGGCGATGAGGTAGCGCAGCTTCGCCGGGTTGCCCGGCTTGTTGCGGGGCGGTGTGCCGTCACAGATCGCCACATCGTCCACCTCGGACAGCATGGTGAGCCGCAGGTGAAGGTTCGGGTCGGGGTCGTGGACCTTCCAGGTATCGGTGATCTTCCAGTCCACACTGAACGGTCCGGTGGGGTTGGTGTCGCGGGACACCTTGTCCAACCAGTCGAAGCCGCTGGCGTTGCTGCGGTAGGGGGCATCGTCCGACGGCATGGGTACGTCCGGGCCGGCGTAGGTCCCCATGGGCTGTTCGACCAGCGTGAGCCCTTCGGCCGTCGCGGGGCCCTCCGCGGCGTGGAACGAGAAGTGGTGGTCGGCGCCGCCGACGACGCGGAACACGTCCACCGCGTAGAAGTTCGTGTCGTCGACCTTCACCATCGCCGAGACCCGCCGGTAGGTGCTGGTCTGGATGTACGCCGCCGGCACCGAGGTGTCGCACACCTGTACGCGGTCACCGGCCGCGAAACCGTGTGGTGTGCCGACCCATTGGCCAGCCTGCGGCTTCTTGTCGACCACCACCGTGTTGTGGGCAATGGTGTTCTGGTTCCATTCCTGCGTGCGGATGCTGGTGTCGGCGAACTCCGGATATCCGAGGTCCGGCAACATGTCCACGCCGAAGCCGTGCATGCCGAGGTTGAGGGCGTCGAAGTCGCCGTGCCCGGTGCTGCGGCCGTAGTACACCCACAGGTCGCGCGCCTTGCTTCCGGTGCCGTCCCGGAGCATGGCAAGGCCGTACCCGGTGAGGTTCTCGCTGGGAGGCTGCCACGTGCCGTGCGTGGCGATGACGTCGCGGATCCGTTGCTGGATACCGGGAACGTCCGGGCTGAAGAGATTGCCGTAGAGGTTGTCGGCGCTGTTGCCGTTCATCAGATAGGCCATCTGGGCGTACTCGGGCAGGCCGAACTTCTCGAAGAAATAGAAGAACTCGTTCGGGGAGCCGAACAGGCCGGGCATGCCAGTCGAACCGGTGTCGCCGATCTGCGGAACGTAGGCGCCCAGCATCACCAGCGGGTGCATGCCCTGGAACATCTTCCGGAACTTCGGATGCTCGTACAGGTCTGCTGCGGGGTAACCGGAGTATCCGTCGAGGACGTCGGCGATGCCGCGGATATGGCCGATCCACAGCCGGTTGTACCCAGGCGAAGCCTCGTTGCCCATGCCATCGCGGTCCACGACGTCCACGAGGGTGCGGTACACATCGCCGCCTGACACCCGATACTCCGGTGTCGGCCCCACGCCGCCGGTCTTGAAGACGAAGTCGATCCACTCCGTCGTCTCGGCCGGCGCGTCCAGCACCACACCGGCGAGTGTGATCGACCGCTGGTGCATGCCAAAGTTGCCGCGGATCTTCCCGGCCTGCACGTTTGGGTACACCTGCCGCAGGATGCCGTTCTCGATGTTCACGCGGATCGCGGCTGGCGAGTCTTTCGGCGCGAGCCCGTACTGGCGGGCCTTCTCCGACAGGAACGGCACCACGTTGGCTTCGTCGGTGTTCGCGATCGCCGGAAAGAAGGCGTCGTAGGCATCGCAGATCCCCTGCGAGATCCCGGTCTCCCAGATGCAGCCGACCACCTTTCCCTTGCCGCTCAAGCCATCGGAGTGGAAGTAACCGTCCGATCGCTTGTACGGCGCGGTGTCCATCGACGGGTACACGTCGGCGATCCGGTCGAGCAGGATCAGTCCGGCGTGGGCGTACGTGGGATCCCCGGTGGTGATGAAGGCGTCGCGGAGTGCGGGCAGTGCGTAGTACAGGGGCGCGGTCGCGCCGTACCACACCCACCAGTGGTTGTAGTACGGGATGAACGTCCACTTGGCACCGTTGCCGTCGACCCAGCCGAAGCCGTCGTCGACACCCCACGTCGGGCCCTTCTCCGGGTACAGCTCGTTGACCAGCAAGCTGTGGTCGGCGCGTGCCCGGTCGAAGTTGCCGTGCTCGTCGAGACCGCTCGCGTAGAACGCGCCGAAGTCGTTGGTCGGGTAGATCCGGGGCAGTCCGGAGTCCTCCGGCACTGACGGGTCGATCAGTTTCCACGGCTGGTTGATCGGGTCGGCGAGCCACGGGTAGTTGCCGAACCGGTAGATGTCCTTGCCGGTGATGGGAGAGCCGAGGTCCTGGTTCACCGCGTAGCTGCGCGGCACGCCCTGGCCGGTGACCAGCTTCCAGAGCCAGTCGTCGCCTTTGGCGACAAGAGGATCGGCGTTCGCGACGGCAGCGTCGCGGGCCGCCCTCGCCCAGTCGTACTGCTCGACGTTGCGGCGGGCGGCTGTCACCATCTCCGCGGTGTAGACCGTCGGCTTCGTCTTGGTCGGGGTGTCGGCCAGCGTGATCGTCGACTCCGCCGCGGCGGCCAGGTCGGGGAGGAGCGGCGGCAGCAGCGCTGCCGAGCCGATGAGCATGCTGTAGCGCAAGACGTCGCGGCGGCTGGGCTGGAAACCAGCTCGTGAGGATGGCATGGGCTCGGAGAAACCGCTCATGGAAGCACCTCGGTTCTGTCCTATCGGCCGGTGCGTCAACGGCTGCCGGACGCAGCCATTGATCGCGGTGCACTCAGTCCGGTTGCATCGACTGGGTAGAGGCGCGGAGCGCTCCCTGGTGCCAGAAGATAGACACGCCCCGCATTTCGGTCAAGACCTAAAATACGGACTGGCCACGCGTGATCCACCAACACGGACGGGACTCGAGGCGTGCGCCCCGGCTGAAGGCCAGCATTGGCCGTGGCCACAGCTCGACGCGGTGTGGCGAACGGCGTTGTCAGTGTGGTTCGGTCGCAAGGAGCTCCGGAACCAGTCGGAGCGTGGACGTTGCACGTGTCTCAGGTGCCGGCATGCACAGCTCGGGCAAAGGAGGCGGTTGTATGCCTGCGATGAAAGCCAGTGTCGAGCGACGTCGGTTCTTGTACGGGTGCGCGATGTTAGCCGGCGGGGTGGCCCTTGGGGCATGTAGTGACCGCGGGGAGCCCAGTGCGCCAAAGCCCGCGTCCACGGGTGGTGCGAAGGGCTCGTCGCGTAAACCGCTACCGGCCCCGCGGGAGTTCCATGAAGCTCCGTCCCTTCAGGAGAGGGTGAGCGCGGGTCACCTTCCACCAGTGGCTGAGCGCCTGCCTACCCGCCCGTACGTCCTACCGCATCGGTGGGTGCGTACCGGGAAGTACGGCGGGGGTATGCGTCTCATCACAAGGTCCACGACCGACGCGTCCAGCTTCGAGTACATGTACGGCCGCTCACCGTTGCGTTGGCTGAACGACGGGCTGGACATCGCCCCTGGGCTGGTGGAGAGCTGGTCGTCCAACGACGACGCCACAGAGTGGACGTTGCATGTTCGGGAGGGCCTGCGATGGTCCGACGGGCAACCGGTCACCAGTGCGGACGCGCTGTACTGGTGGCAGGACCTGGTGCTCAATGAGGACCACCCTGCGACGGTTCCCGACTCGGCGCGGTCCGGGAAGGGGACGCCCATGAGGCTCACCGCACCGGATGACATGACACTGGTGCTGCGCTTCGATGCTCCGACCCCGCTGCTGCCTCTCTACCTCGCGAACCTCGTGAACGCCCCCGAGCAGGGAGTGGACTGGTTCCTGCCCAAGCACTACCTCAAGCAGTGGCACCCGAAGTACAACCGAAGCATCCGGGGCGAGGACTGGCCCGCCGGTCACGACCAGAAGGTGAACTTCCTCACCAATCCGGAGTGCCCCACGCTCACCGGGTGGAAGGTGCGCTCCTACGACGAGGGCCTGGTCGTCAAGTGGGAACGCAACCCCTACTACTGGTGCGTCGATCGAGACGGGAACCAACTTCCTTACGTCGACACGCTCTCGATGACTGCCGTGCAGGATCCACAGGTGGCCAAGCTGAAGCTTCAGGAGGGCGGATGTGACTTCATCTATGGTTACTTCCTGGGCCTGACCATGGCTGACGCCGCGGGTCTGCAGCGGGCGCAGTCGAGAAGCGGTATGAAGTTGCACTTCTGGGACAGCGGGTCGGCTTCGGGTTCGGTGTTCTTCTTCAACTACGACTACATGGAACCGGAGGTTCGGAAGCTCATCCGGGCTCCGAAGTTCCGCCAGGCACTGTCGCACGCGTTCGACCGTGGCGACGCGCAGAAGTCCATCTACTACAACACGGGCGAGAAGACCACTGGCACTTACAGCCCGATGGCGATCGAGTACCAGGTCAACGAACAGGGCCAGGGGTTCTACCGGCGCTGGCGGGACAGCTACGTCGAGTACAACCCAGGAAAGGCAAAGAAGCTCCTTGATGAGCTACAGGTCGTGGACTCGAACGGGGACGGCTGGCGTGAGCGACCTGACGGTGGCGAACTGAAGATTCGTATCGACTACCCCGCAGACACGTCCGAAGAGCACCAGCGAAAGAACAACCTCCTGAAGCGGGATTGGGAGGAGATCGGCATCGCCGTGCAACTGAATCCGGTGCCGCCGACGTCCTTCCAGGACCAATGGGCCAGTGGCAAGCTGATGAGTCAGGGTGCCTGGGACGTTGGCGACGGCCCTGACCACCTCACCGGGCCCTGGTGGTTCGTCCCCATCGAGTCCTCCCGCTGGGCGCCCCTGCAGGGGCAGTGGTGGCAGATCCAGGGAACTCCGCAGGAACACACCCAGTTGGACGTCGACCCGTGGAAGCGCACTCCGCCGCGTATCGAACCCGAACCCAACGGGCCTGTCGCCCGGTTGTGGAAGGAGTTCGCCACCGCGCGGACCGAGCCCGACACGCTGAAGCGCTACCAAGCGGTGTGGGAGATGATCAAAATTCACTTGGCCGAGGGACCGTTCTACCAGGGAACCGTAGCCAACTATCCCATCATCGTGTATCAGCACGCCGAGCTCCTGAACGTGCCTGTACGGGCCGAGTTGGCGCAGGGAGGCGGTCCCTTCACCTGGGCGCACCCACTTCCCGCGGTGTACGACCCGGAGTCCTGGTACTGGGATGCCCCAGAGCAGCACGCATCCGCCTGATGCATGACCACGATCGACTTCGAGGACCTCGAGCAGCGGCCCACTCTCAGCCGTGGCGATAGGCGGTCACCTTCTGGTGCCGGCCCGACGGGAGGCCGACTACCTGCGCTTTTACCCGCAGCACAGGCCGCCACGGTCACCTCACAGCCAGGACCGGCGCGTCTGCTCGGACGCTGTCAGTACCGGCGGCGTCCATGTTTGTAGGGGGTGAAGCTGGCTGGTTCCTCGTTGCCGATCCAGTCGCCGTCGGCGAGTCGGCGGAGGCTGGCCTCGAGGTCGAAGGTGAGCCATCGGGAGAGCTGCGGGTGGGCGTGGTGTTCCCAGAGGCCGTAGGGGCCGCGAAGTGTTTCGAGCCAGGTGGTGAGGTCGCGTATGCGGCGGTCATCGGCGGAGATGCCGCATCGGGAGGCGAGGTCGAGGAGGAAGGCGAGATCGAAGGTGGCGTAGAAGGTGATCTGTCCCATCGCCGGTTCGAGCCCGACCAGGCGGGCGACTTCCCAGCCGAGGGTCGATTCGTCTCGGGTCTCGCGTGCGAGGAGGTGGTCGACGCCGACGCGAGCGGCGTCGGATCGGTTGCGCTGGGGGTGCAGCGCGAGGCAGGCCACCGCGCCGGTCGTCGCCGAGCGGCAGCCGTCTCCGCGTGTGAGTCGCCGGTAGTCCTTTTCCGGCAGTGAGGGCCGTCCGGGACCTCCGAGGTCGGCTTTGGGTCCGGCGGGCCAGGAGCCATCGTGGAGTCGTTCGCGGAGTAGCCATTCGTAGGCGCGTTCAGCGCGAGGGTCGGTGGCGAACCCGGCCGCGGCGATGCCTCGCAACGGCACGACGGTCTGCATGGTGATGAAGCGCGGGCTGTCCGATGGGGCCAACCCTGGCGGCGCTTCCTTTCTTGGCTTGCGTACGGGCTGGTCGTTGTCGCCGTCGAGTCGCAGCGGCCACGAGCCGTCCGGCTGCTGGTGGGCGAAGATGGCGTCGACGGCAGGGGCAAGCTCGGGGCCGCAGTAGCCGAGATACGCGAGTTGGCAGAGCAGATAGCCGGCAGTTTGAGGCCGCTCGGCGGCCACCGCTAGTCGTGCGAGGAGCCACTGGACCGCGGGACTCGCTCCGATCTCGCCCTTCCAGGCATTGACGTCGTCATCGTCGTCGGTGGCGCTTTCGAGCTCGACAGCAGTACGCCACCGCAGCGACGGGGACGGATCTCCGAGCAGGAGCGTTGTCATGTTCATGTGATGGCTTCGAGGAGGTATGGCGCGGTTGCTGTGTCGGCGTTGGCGAGCTGTTCGGGTGGGCCCTCGAAGACGATCTCGCCGCCATCGGGTCCGGCTCCTGGTCCCAGCTCGATGAGCCAGTCGCAGGTTGCGAGCAATATCGGGTCGTGCTCGACCACCAAGACGGTGTTGCCGGCGTCGACGATCGTGGCGAGGGCATGGGCAAGCACCGCGACGTCGGTTGCCTGCAGACCGACGGTGGGCTCATCGAGTACGTGGAGAGCGCCGGCCTTGGCGGGGCGGGCGAGCTCCTTGGCGAGCTTGAGTCGTTGTGCTTCGCCTCCCGAGAGGCTCCAACTGGGCTGGCGGACGATGAGGTAGCCGAGGCCGAGCGCGACCGCGGCGCCACCGACGCGCCGGACGGCGTCGATGTCGCCCCACTCCTCGACGAGTTCGGCGATGGTGAGGGCTTCGATGTCGGCGAGGGTTCGGCCCCGCTCAGCAAGCGTTGCGACCTCGCGCCGGTAGCCGGTGCCGCTGCACGCGTCACAGGTCTGGGTCACCGACGGCAGGAACGACATGTCCTCTTGCCACGTCCCCTTGCCGCCGCAGGCGTCGCAGCCGTAGGTGAGGTCCTTGATCGTGATGCCGTGCTCGCGGGCCACTTCGCTCGCGGCGAACGACTTGCGGACTGCGTTGATGAGTCCGAGGAACATGCCGGGTGAGGTGATCTCGGCGCGGGCTTGGTCGGCGACGATGGTGCGGTCGGGCGCGCCGGAGATGGCGTCGTGGACACCGGGCTCGACGCGGATGATGCCGCTGTGGGGGATGTTGGTCTTGGGGCGCGCCAGCCCGAGCGCGATCGTGTCGACGACGAGCGAGGACTTTCCCGATCCGGACACACCGCAGACGCCGACTTGTACGCCGAGCGGGATGCGCACGTCGAGGCCGCGCAGGTTGTTCTCCCGCGCGCCGGTGACGTGCATCCACCCTGTCGGCTCGCGGCGGCGGTCGCGGCGAGGGATTGAGATACGTCCGTCGAGCACGGCCCGGGTGACGGACTCGGGGCTATCGAGGTCGATGAGCCGGCCGCCGGCTCGTCCGGGTCCGGGACCGATCTCGATGATGTCGTCGGCGGCGCGAATGAGCGTGGGGTCGTGTTCGACGGCGATCACAGTGTTGCCGACGTCGCGCAGCTCACTCAGGGTACGGGCGAGCGCGTCCACCTCTGAGGGATGCAGCCCTCGGCTTGGCTCGTCGAGTAGCACGGTCATGCCGACGAGGCCGCTGCCGAGCACCGACGCCAGCTTGATCCGCTGCGCCTCTCCCGCGGACAACGTCCACGTCGCCCGGTTCAGGTCGAGGTAGCCGAGCCCGACGGAGTTCAGGAAGCGGAGGCGATGTAACGCAACTGTGCGAGCGTGCGCCGCGTGTTCGTCCTCCGGCTCGTCCATCGACGCCAGTACGCCTGCGAGCTCGGCGAACGACGCCGAGAACAAGTCGTTGCGGTCGCGCCCCTGGAGACGAATCGCCAGGTAGGGAGCGCGTAGCCGTCGACCGCCGCATTCTGCGCAGGGGGACGCCTTGGTGTCCGCGCCGCCCAGGTCGTGTTGGGCCCAGTGGTTCATCCCAATCCATGAGACCAAGGAGAATTCGTTGGTGGGCGACGGGTCGCCGAACATGAACGCCTGGCGGGCTTCTTCGGTCAGCTCCGACCAGGGCGTGGTCGCGAGGTCGAACCCCTGGCGCTTGGCGAACGCACGCAGCGAGGCGTGGCCGCCGGTGCCTTCCTTGCAGAAATAGCCGAGCAACGCCATGGATGCCGACGCCATCGTCGACGGACCCCGGCCGCTCCCACGGAAGCAGCCGGCGCAGATCGGTGCATCGGGCTGGACGACCCACCTGTCGAAGTGGAACTGCCGCGTTACGCCCAGCCCCAAACACTGCGGGCAGATGGCGACCGGCGACCCTATGAGGTGACGCGGCTCGATGGGCACCGCGCGGGTGTCGCAGTCGTCGCACTTCCACGCTGCTTCGACCGCTGGCGAGATCCTGCGGACGTTGTCGCGGCCGCACGCGAGGCATGTGCGCACACCGGCGCGCGCCAGGACGACGGAGATGAGGCGGTCGAGATCGCTAGACCGCCCGACGGTCGTCCGGGCGGCATCCCAGACGGAGTTCCCGGCCCCGCTCGAGCCGAAGATCGTGCCGGAAGCGTCGATGCTCATCGTCGGTCCCAACCCCGTGAGCGAGTCGACCGGCGCTTCCGGTCCTTCGCGCACCGACTGGCGCTCGTAGACCGACAGGCACTCGAGCAGCCGCCGGTTGGCCTCCGCCGCGACGACGTCGCGGACCAACGACGATTTCCCGGATCCCGACACGCCCGTTACAACGGTGAATCGGTCCTTGGCGAACTGGACGTCGACACCCTGCAGGTTGTGGGCGCGGGCGCCTCGCACGCGGATGGCGTCGCTGGAGCGCCGGCCGGCACGTGGCTTGGCGCGGGGCGTAACCCTTGGTCGTTTCTCGGCAACTGGCGGGCCGCAGTGCTCCAGGCGTCCGCCATTGGGGCCACCCCCCGGGCCGAGATCGATCCGCCAGTCGGCTGCGGCGATCACATCTGCCTGGTGTTCGACGACCACCACCGTGCAACCGTTGGCGGTCAGTTTGTCGAGCACGTCGAGGAGCCGGCCAAGGTCTGCGGGGTGAAGGCCGGTCGTGGGCTCATCGAGCAACACGAGGTCGCCGGACTTGGCCTTGGTCACCTGGCGCGCGAGGCGGACTCGTTGCGCTTCACCACCGGAGAGGCTGGGTGAGGGTTGCCCAAGGGTGACGTAGCCGAGCCCGACCTCCTGCAACGTCTCGAGGATGCGGGTGACCGACGGGTGCTCGGCGAACAGCGCGTGGGCCTCGTCAACGCTCAATGCGAGCACGTCCGCGATCGACCGACCTGCCCACGTTGCTTCGAGCACTTCCGGTCGGTAACGGCGGCTCTCGCACACCTCGCACGGGATCCATACAGGCGCCAGGTAGCTCATGCTGATCGCGACCGCGCCCATCCCCTCGCACTCCGGGCACGCCCCCTCGGTTCGGTTGAACGTGAACTCCGACGCGGTCCGCCCAGTCTCGTTCGCGAACACGTCACGGATGCGATCGAACACCTTCGTATAGGTCGCCGGATTCGAACGCGGGTTGTTGCCCAGCGGTTTCTGCTCGACAGCGACCGCGCGCACCGCCGGGGCGTCGAAGGTCGAGCAACCGATCGGCGCGTTGTCTCGGATCGACTCCAGCAACACGTCGCGAGCGAGAGTGGTCTTGCCTGCTCCCGATGGGCCCGTGATGACGGTGAGCGCTCCGAGCGGTATCTCGCAGTCGACGCCGCAAAGGTTGCGCATGCTGGCTCCGGTGATGCGAATCCTGTGCTCGCCGATCGGACGCTCAGCGCGACGAGCATGCGTTGGCGCTGAGAAGCTGCGCCCCGATGCGGTGTCGGCGCGCCACAGCGCGGCGGGTGGCCCTTGGAAGACGAACTCGCCACCGCCGCGGCCTCCGGCAGGGCCGATCTCGACGACGTCGTCCGCCATCGCGATCGCGGTGCGGTCGTGCTCGACCATGAGCACTGGGCCGGGCAACGACGCGATGGCGTCGAGCAGTCGTTTGAGGTCGGTGTGGTGCAGCCCGATGGTCGGCTCGTCGAGGACATGCAGGAGGTCTTCGAGCCGGCCGCCGAGCACGACCGCAAGCCGCGTCCGCTGCGCTTCGCCGCGCGACAGCGTTGGCATCGACCGGTCGAGGCTGAGATGGCCGAGGCCCAACGTGACCAGCGGCCGCAGTCGACGCAGCAGCTCGTTCTGAATTCGTGCAGCACGCAGTCCGACCGGCAGTTGGTCCACGAACTCGAGGACCTCGCTCACCGAGTGGGCGAGCAACTCGGTCAGGGTGAGGCCGGCGATGCGATGCGACGACGTGTCCACCGCCGCATCGCGAAACGCCGACGGCTCCAGCGGCCGGACCCAGTCCGAGCAGTTCGGGCAGATGGGTGCTCGCAGCACCGGCGTGCCGCCGAGACGGACCTCTGGTGAGCCCAACGCGTCGGCGCGCTCGAGGATGGCGCGAACCTCCGCGGCGGACGCGCCCGGGTGGAGCGTGGCGACGCGTACGACCACATCGTGCGGGGCTGTCGGGTCGAGCCGCGGCACACGGCTGGTGTTGCTCGCCGCCCACGGACTCCCGTCGATCGTGACCGCATCGAACTGGCCCCGAAGGCCACTAAGGAGACGCGCGTGGCTCCGGCGAAGGCCGCGGACGACCGCCACCTCCACCGCGAGGCGGCCTGCGGCGGCAAGCATGTCCAAGGCGATCGCGAGCCGCTCCTCGCGCGACACCGCCCGTACCGGCACCTGGCAATTGGGGCAGGTGACGTCCGCGAATCGGGCGTAGAGAATGCGCAGGAAAGGGTGCAAACCAACTGACGTCGCGACAGTCGAAGCCGGGTTGACGTTCACCACGTTCTGAGCGATCGCCACCGCCGGGCCCAAGCCTTCGATGCTGCGCACATGCGCGGCTGGCACGCGTGCCCCAGAACGTCCCAGCCCCAGCGACTCGAGGAACCGACGCCGCGCCTCGGTGTAGACCACGTCGAACGCGAGCGACGACTTCCCCGAGCCGGACACGCCGACGACGGCGGTCACGCCGGGCCCGAACGTGACGTCTACGTCACGCAGGTTGTGCTCCGCCGCGCCGAGAACCCTCAGCTTTCCCGCCATCGCCGCAGATGCTATCTATCTGCGGAACGCGGCTCGGGTCACGGCTGCAGTTGCGCGGATGCGCAAGTGGTCGGTGGGGTCGGCTCTCTCCTCGAGCGCGGCGAGAACGCCGCCCAGGTCGCCGCCGACGCCGGCGTTGCCCCGGTCAGCCATGAGTCCGGTACTCGCCGCAGCGTCGTTCTCCGCGCGCGGTCAATCATCACGCCCGGGCGAGGTAGGGGATCGTCTGCGGTCCCTCGGGGAGCACGCACACCCAGGCGTCGGGTCCAGCCGCGGCCAGCCGGTCCTCGACCAGGGCGGCGATGTCGCCGACCGGCTGCAGATGGGCCGAGCGCAGGTCGTCGGGCAACAGATGGTCGGAGTAGACGTGGACGTCGGCCATCGCCTGTACCTTCGCCTGCACCTGGACCTGCCATTGGTCGGGGATCGTTGTCGAGCGCGCCATGATCGAGTCGAGCAGGGCGGCCGGCGAGGGGGCGGAGGCGAGCACCTCGCGGTAGGAGCCGTGGTCGGGGAATCCGTCGCGGCATTCCGCGACGCACACGATCGTGCCCCCCGGACGGACCACCGTCGCTGCCGCCGACATGCCTTTGACCGACTGGTAGAGGTTCTGGTCGAGCGGGTAGCCGGCATTGGTGGTAACCACCACGTCGGCCGGGCGGGGGACCTCCCGCATGCTCAGCCGGCGCGAGTGGTCCCGTGCCCGCTCGTGCATGGCGATGAGGTCCCCCGCGTAGGCCGCGACGATCTCGTGGTCGCGGTTGAGGAGGACGTCGAAGGCGAAGTCGACGCCGGTGCCGAGCGCGACGGCGGTGATGTCCTCGTGCACCGGGTTGCCCGCACAGACGCCCCAGCGGGCGTCGGGGTGGCCGATCCGGCTGGCGTCGTGGAGAACCAGGACGGTGTCCAGTCCTGCCAAGCCCGGTGCGCAGAGCTTCGGCCCGCCGGAGAAGCCGGCGAAGAAGTGGGGCTCGACGAAGCCGGTCGTGATCCGCATGTCGGCCGCGACCCACTCGTCGTTGAGCCAGACCGGCACGCCATTGCCGTGGACGCCGCGCCACGTGAGCCGGGATGCGTCGCGAGCGTCGTGGTTGACGACCCTGACGGTGTCGAGGATCTCCTGACCGAGCATGGCGCGCAGCTCGTCGGGGGTGTTGCCGCGGTGGGTCCCGGTCGCGACCAGGATCACGATGTCGTCGAGGTCGACGACGCCGTCGAGCTCGCGCAGGATCGCGCCGACCATCTCCTGTCGCGGCTGGGGACGAGTGGCGTCGCAGATGGAGATGGCGACGCTGCCGCGTCCGGCCGCACGCTCGCGCAGCGGCGGGCCCGCGGTGGGGGAGCGCAGCGCGGCGGTGAGAGCCGCGTCGGGGTCGGGGAGCCCGGGGACATAGCGAGGCTCGACGACGACCGTCCGGTCGGCCGGGAGAGCGACGTCGAGGCCGGTCTCCCCGTAGGCGAGATGGACGGTGCGAGTGGTGCTCACGAAGGGGACATCTCCTTCATCGGTCTCCCAGATCACTTGTTAGACAAGCATGCTCGCGGCCATGTCGCTTGACCAGCCCCCTCCTGCTTCCGCACGCCCTGTGCGCACCCGACAAGCCCGCGACGCCGGCAGTGCAGCACAGGCGGCGCGGGAGTTCCCCATCGCCGACGGTGGCGAGGGCACCTTCGATGTGCTGCTCGGCCACCTCGACGGCCAGATCCTCCTGCCCACGCACTGTGCCGTCTGGTCAGCCGGGTCGGGGAGTCTCAGGGGGTGGCCCGCCGGGCGTGACGGGCGGCCAGGTCGCGGTAGGTGCGGGCGTTGGCGAGCAGGCCGGCGTACTCCTCCTCGGTGAGTTGACGGCGCACCTTGCCGGGGACGCCTGCGACCAGCGATCGCGGCGGAATGTGGGTGCCCTCCAGCACCACGGCGCCGGCAGCGACGAGGGAGCCCGCGCCGACGCGTGCCCCGTTGAGAACCGCGGCGCGTATCCCGATGAGGCAGTCGTCCTCGACGACGCAGCCATGGACCACGGCGCCGTGGCCGATCGACACGCCCGCGCCCACCAGGGTCGGCAGCCCGGGATCGGCGTGAAGCACCGCGCCGTCCTGCACGTTGGTGCCGGCCCCGACGACGATCCGCTCCAGGTCCGCGCGGATCACCGCGCCGTACCAGACGCTCGCGCCATCGGCGATCTCGACACGGCCGACCAGCGTCGCTCCGGGCGCCACCCAGGCGCTGCCGGCAACGGCGGGCCGGTGCTGTTCGAACGGGAGGAGTCCGGTCACGACGCGGTGACCTCGGCGAGCCGGGCGAAGTTCACCGGTCCGGGTGCGCCGATGCCGTCCTCGAACTCGTGGAGGAGGCGGGTCAGCTCCGCGTTGAGCGGTGCCTTCGTGCCGGCCGCCACAGCACTGGCGACGACACCGCCGTTGATGACGTCGACCTCGGTTCGGCGGCCACGCTCCAGGTCCTGCAGCATGGAGGCCTTGGTGGCGCCGGCCTTCGTCATGAGCGTGTCCAGCGCGGCCTCGGCACGCGCCCGGTCCTGTGGGCGATGCACCACGAGCTCCTCGGGCTGGAACCCCCATACTTCGTCGAGCTCCAGGCCCAGTTGCCGGGCGACGTCGAAGCCCTCGGTCCATATCCGGAAGGCGAGCTCGCGGCTGACCGGGTGCTCGGCGATGTCCCGGTAGAGGCAGCCCCCGAGCGCGCCGAGGCCGGAGAAGACGCTGTTGATGAGCAGCTTGGACCAGACCTGGGAGTGGATGTCTGTGGAGACCCGGGTGTCGGGTGCGACGTCGCGCAGTATCGTGCACAGCCGCTCGACGCGCGCGGAGCGGGTGCCGTCCGGCTCGCCGATGACGAACGGTGCACGGGTGGTCTGCCGCAGGTGGCCGGGGCCGAGGTTCGTCGCGCCCCACTCCACCAGGCCGACGAGGAACGAGCCCTTTCCGACCGATTCCCGCACCACGTCCTGGATGAGGCCGTTGCCGAGCGAGACGTAGGTGTCGACGTGGTTGCCGTTGGTGAGGTGGGCGAGCGCGCTCGGCAGCGCGAGGGACTTGAGGGTGAGGAGCGCGAAGTCGAAGCTTCCCGGGAGCTCCTCGGCACTGGTGACCACGTCGAGCGGAAGCACGACCTCGGGTGCGTCGAGCTCCTCGAAGCGCAGGCCGGGCTCGAGCAGGCGCGCCGCATGCTCCGGATCAGCCTCCAGAACCACCACCTCGTGACCCGCCAGGGTCAGGTGGGCGGCGGTGACACCGCCGATGGCACCGGCGCCGACGATCAGTATCCGTTCACTCATGGCAAATGACTCCTCGCTAGCACGGCTCGAGCGCGCCGGTGATCAGGCAACGGGAACTAGCCCCCTTTGGCGAGCCCCGAAACCTTGGTCTACTTAACGTTGCTCAACCTCCGCCCCCAGCATGACGGCCTGAACGGCAGCACGCAGGCGTCCAGGCCGGGCGCCGCCCGGCGACGGGCGCCCAAGAACCCATAGGAGAACAGGACGTGTCCGAGAAGAACCCCCTCAAGCACAAGGTCATCATCACCAGCGCCGTCACCGGAGCGATCCACACGCCCTCGATGTCAAAGTACCTCCCGGTCTCGCCGCAGGAGATCGCCGAGGCCGCCATCGGTGCCGCCGAGGCCGGCGCGGCAGTGGTCCACCTGCACGCCCGCGACCCCCGAGACGGCCGTCCCTCGCAGGATCCGGAGCACTTCGTGCCGATCCTGGAGTCGCTCAAGCGCAACACTGACGCGGTGGTCAACCTGACCACGGGCGGCTCGCCGCACATGACCGTCGCTGAGCGGATGCGCCCGGCGATGGAGTTCAAGCCCGAGCTGGCCTCGCTCAACATGGGCTCGATGAACTTCGGTCTCTACCCGATGCTCGACCGCTTCAAGGAGTTCGAGTTCACGTGGGAGCGCGAGGGGATCGAGAAGAGCCGCGACCTGGTCTTCAAGAACACCTTCGCCGACATCGAGGCCATCCTCACCCGCGGCAGTGAGAACGGCACCCGCTTCGAGTTCGAGTGCTACGACATCTCGCACCTCTACAACCTGGCGCACTTCCGTGATCGCGGGCTCGCCACGGGCCCGCTCTTCGTGCAGTCGGTGTTCGGCCTGCTCGGGGGCATCGGCCCGGACCCGGAGGACCTCATGCACATGCACCGCACGGCCGACCGGCTCTTCGGCGACGACTACCAGTGGTCGATCCTGGGCGCGGGCCGCAACCAGATGAGGCTGGCCAGCATCGGCGCCGCGATGGGGTCGCACGTCCGGGTCGGCCTGGAGGATTCGCTGTGGATCGGCCCCGGCCAGCTCGCCGAGAGCAATGCGGCGCAGGTCGAGCGGATCCGGACCATCCTTGAGGCGCTCAACCTCGAGATCGCGACGCCCGACGAGGCGCGCCAGATCCTGCAGCTCAAGGGCCGCGACGCGGTCGGCTTCTGACGGCGGTAGGAGAGAGAGAACGTGATGATTCCAGCAGGTGCGCCCGTCGCCGTGGTCGGCGGCGGCTACATGGGCGGCGGCATCGCCCAGACGTTCGCCGCCCACGGCTTCCCGACCGTCGTCGCAGACGCCTCGCCGAAGCGGACCGCCGAGCTCGTCGCGGCACTGCACGCCGACGCCGACAGGTACGTCGCCGAGGGTCTGTTCCCCGCCGGGGCCGACGAGGCGGTCCGGGCCAACCTGCGCGCGGCGACGTCGCTGGCCGACGCGGTTGCCGGAGCGGCGTACGTCGCTGAGGCGGTGCCGGAGCGGATCGCCGTCAAGGACGGCGTGCTGCGCCAGATCTGTGAGCATGCGCCGGCCGAGGCGCTGATCGGCACCAACACCTCGGCCATCCCGATCGCGAAGCTGGCTGCCAGCGTGACAGGTGTCGAGCGGTTCCTCGGAGTCCACTGGATGAATCCGGCGCCTTTCGTCCCGTGCGTCGAGCTCATCGCGACGCAGGGAACCGCCCCGGACACGGTCGCCGCCGCGGAGGACCTGATGCGGCGCCTCGACAAGGTGCCGACCGTGGTGGCCGACTCGCCGGGCTTCGTCGCCAACCGGCTGCAGTACGCGCTGCTGCGCGAGGCCATCCGGGTCCTCGAGGAGGGCGTGGCCGGTGCGTCGGAGATCGACGAGGTCGTCAGGAACTCCTTCGGCTTCCGGCTCCCGTTCTTCGGGCCGTTCGCGATCGCCGACATCGCGGGCCTGGACGTCTACCGCGACAGCTTCGCCACGATGGAGCGTGCCTACGGCGAGCGGATCGGCACCCCGGATCTCCTCGACAAGATGGTCGCCGAGGGCCACTACGGCCTGAAGTCGCGGCAGGGTTTCTTCCGGTTCGACGAGGAGCAGGCGGACCGCGTCGCATCTTTCCGGGACACCGCCTACGCGCGGTTGAGCCGACTGCGGGAGGAGATCGGCCCCCTCACGCTTGCAGAGGCGGAAGGTGAGGCGTGAGGACCGGGCGCCACGGCGAGGCCGGCTCGGGGGCCGGCCACCGTGACGTGCCCGGTACCTTCTAATCCTTCTTCACGAGCAGGCGGGGGGTAGCGAGCAAGCCGGAGTTGACGGCGACGGTGGCACGGTCGATGTGCTGCATTCCGAAGCGGTTGCCGTAGTGCCGCTTCGCGGTGTCGGTGAAAGCCGCGACTCCGCGATCGACGGCGAGCGCGTTGGCGTTGGTGTTCGACACCCGGATCTCGATGCGGTTGTCGCCGCCGCGTAGATGCTCTCCGATCGGGAGTCGGTAGGGCGGGCTGAAGAGGATGCCGGTGTGGTTGCCGTTCAAGGTGACTTCGGCGATCTCGCCGACGGGTGGGATGACCTCGGCGCGGTAGGCCGGTCCTCGGAGGCGGCTGAGCAGGCCCGGCTCCCCACGGAGATCGGTTTCGATCGGTGTGACGGTGCCGAGGTCGAGCCAGGCCTCGCCAGTGGCCTGGTCCAGGTGAATCGACGTGGTGTAGGTCGCGCTACCGGAGTAGTGGCGACGTGCGGGGTCGTCTTCCCACCGATGAGGCAGGCGTACTGGAACGGCGGCGTCGTCGTCGTCGAAGCGGACGGCCCATTCGTCGCCGAAAGCCACGTCGATCGTCTGATCGGCTGGTTGCGCGGCGTGTGTCGGATCGTCGTCGTCGAAGCCGATCAGGACAGTGGCCTGGTAGGCCTCGAGGGTCAGCGGAACTGGCCGGTGTCCGGGGATCCGGTGGAGGGCGTGGCCGGTCGTCGGGTCCCAATGCTCGACCCGGCCGTGCTTGTCGCGAGTTTCGAGCTCGAATCGTACGGTCTCGGGTCCGGTGTTGACGACGAGGTAGATGTCGACGTCCCCACACCTGCGATGAACGGTGCCGACCGTCGGGTGCGGCGGGTCCAGCGCCACGTCCGCGGTGAGGTCGGTGTGGAGTGCGTCGAGGAGGTCGGGTACCGAGTCGAGCGCCGTTCCGGTCGGCGCGTTGCCGCCGACGGAGCGGACGTGCCCGCCGGCGCGTTCAACAGCTTCCAACCACGCAAGGGTTCTTTCCGGCACGTCCTCGACGAAAGGCAGCACGATGTCGGAGAACCGGTCGGGCTCGAGTACCTCGACCGCGTCGTCGTCGAACAGGACGAAGTCGAGGCCGGCTTCCCGCACCGCGCGAACCAGGTCGTAGCCGATGTGCTCGCGGGTGCCGTGCCAGAGGTCGAGTGCTCGGCGCTGGCGCGATCCGAGGTCCGCGTAGACGTCCCGCGATGATGCGTACACCCCGATGTCGCTGATCCGTTCGCCCTGTCGCATCAACCAGCACAGCCGTTGCAGGTAAAGGTTCAGCGGCGCGGCGGCTGGCCACCAGGGATTCCGGTCGTCCAGGGCACCCGCGGCGTAGAAGAGCCAGCCGAGCCCATCCGCACTGGGCGGGGAGTAGGGCCAGCCGTGCCCGACGAACTGGTTGATTCCCAGGAGGAGATGCTCGTGCGCCTCACCCTTCAGGTCGAGTGGGGTTGCGCGGAACGACGGCGAATGAACCCACGTCCAGATCTCGGACGAGACGATGGACCGGCCGTAGATCTGTGCCGCGGACGAGGCCCAGCGCGTGGGCGGGATGTCCTTCCATCCCCAGCCCTCGCCTTCGAAGGCGTCGGCGTGCCGGTAGCTGCTGATGCCGACCGGCGGCACACCGTAGGCCTGGATCCGGAACGCGACTCCGTGCGAGGCGGCCCACCGGCGCATCGGCGCGAGGAAGTTCTCCTCGCACAGCTCGGTCAGGGTGCGGTAGTAGTCGGCACGGAACCGGCGAGCGGCCCTGCGGTCGACGTTGCTGTTGTCGACGTGCAGCAGCCACAGCAGCGGGCCCGGGTCGTAGCCCCGGCGTTCGTGGAACTCCTCGAGCAGACCGGGCGTCCAGTCGGCGCCGTGCACCTCGAGGCTGTCGCAGAAGACGCTGCCCAGCAGTTCCCCGGGCACGGCTGACAGCAGCCGTTCACCCACGGCCTGGATGTGACGGGCCGTCGCGGTGGCGGAGTAGTGGTCCATGACCCACCCCTCGGCGCCCGCGGCGGCCCGCTTCACCTGTTGTCCGGTGAGCCGGGACACGGCCACCAGCAGCACCCGTGGTCCACGCCCCGCCGGTACCCGTACGACGCCGTCGACCACCGGCACCGGTGCCCAAGCCCCGGCGGCCTCCGTGCCCGAGCCCTCTCCGACGTACGCCGCGACCAGCTCGTCGCTGGGCCAGGCAACGGGCGCGGGTAGGTCGACCGCGGCGGGGCCGATCTCCTGCCGGTCCCAGTGCAGCCGCCGGGCTGCCAGGTCGGCAGTAACATGCGGACCGCCGTACGACCACCCGCTGCCCACCGTCAGGTCGAACCGCAAACCGAGCCGCCTGGCCTCGTCCGCCGCGAACCGCAGGTCGGCCAGGAAGGTCTCGGAGAGATAGCTGTCCGAAGGGACGCTCAACGGATACACGACCGCGACCTCGGCACCACCGAGACCCGCTCGCCGCATCGCGTCCAGTTCACGCGCGAGCTCGGCCCGGTCCACATCGGGCCCGAACCACCACCAGCGCATCAACGGTCGAGAGTCGGCGGGCGGATCGGCGAAGCCCGCTCGCAGTAGGTCCATCTGCTCGGGCATGTCGTTCGCGTGCACCGTTAGGTCTTATCCGAAACCCGCGCGTCGCGGTGCCTCGCCACCGCTTCTGGCCGCCGAGGGTGTCCACGAACGGCCAGTGCGTGGCCGGGAGCTTGTCACCGCGGCCCTCCGCGCGGGCGGAACCTGGCCCAGATGTTTGGAGCTGATCTGCTCCACCGACGCGACCCGGGCACCTGAACCCATCGGACGGGGCCGAGCGGCCGCGCCCTACGCCAGGGCGCGCGATCACGGGCGTGGCGCGCCGTGTATGGGAGTCAGCAGGCCGTCGAGCATTCGATGTAGCCCGAACTCGAACCAGGTGTCGAGGTCTGTGTCGGGATCGCTCCGGCTGGCCACGGCCAGCCACGGCCGTCCTTGGAGGCGTCCTTGGAGGCGGCCGGTGCGTTCGAGCCGGAGAAGGGTCGCTGAGCGCCAGGTGTGGTGGTCGGTGTCTGCTGGCTTGCGTCCGATGAGCAGGGCCATGCCCTGGATGTAGCCGCTGAGGACGAGGTAGGCGCGGAACGCCTCCGCGGGATCGAATCCGACCTCGCTCAGTGCGGACACGAAGCGGTCGACCATGGCGAGTACGGCGGGGCCGGTGGGTGGCCGGTCAGTGGCAAGGACGGTCAGAAGCCATGGGTGCCTTCGGTACATGGCCCACTCGTCTCGGGCGAGGTGTTCCAACTGCGCCCGTGGATCGTCCGGCGGTGCGGCGGTGCGGGGCCTGTGCGCGTCGATGACCTGCTCGGCCATCGCGCTGAGAAGGTCGCCGCGGTTGCGTACCTGGCGGTACAGCAGGTGGATGGCGAGTCCGGCACGATCGGCGAGGAGCCGCATGGAGACGCTCTCGAGGCCGAGGTTGTCGGCGAGTTCGACTGCGAGGGTTACCAGGTTGTCGCCATCGTAGGTGAGCGGCGCTGCGGCCCGATGCGACGATGTGGCCGGTCCGTGCTCACGGCGTTTGCGGTACGCGCGCGCCCGGCAGCGGCGCGAGCAGTAACGGCGTGGCCGTCCCCGGCCCGCCGCGGCAGGCAGGTCGGATCCGCACTCGGCACATCTGATGGTGGCCACCTTTCGGGGGGCTTTTCGTCACGCCAGGTCGTGTGACGAAACTACTTCACGGCGTGGGCGGTCTTCGCGAGGCTCGGTGCCATGAATGTGCTAAGACCTGACCGGCAGGGCCGCGACCGTCCGGGATCGTCGTCCGACGACGCCCGAACCCATGACGACGCCCGAACCCATGACGACGCCCGGATCAACGTGGTGGACGCGTTGCGCGGGATTGCGCTGCTGCTCATCCTGCTGGTCAACGTGGCATTCTTCAGCTCCGGATTTGCGTTCCAACTGGTCGGCGATCCGGCGTACGGTGCGCTCGACCGGCTGGTCGCAGGTGCGGTGGAGCTGCTGTTCGCGATGAAGGCGTACCTGCTGTTCTCATTCCTGTTCGGCTACAGCTTCACCCTGCAGCTCGACTCGGCAGCTCGGCGCGGGGCGGCCTTCGGCCCGTCGTTCCTGCGCCGGCTCTCCGGGTTGTTCGTGCTCGGGGCGCTGCACGCGGTGCTGCTGTTCCACGGCGACATCCTCACCACCTACGCACTGCTCGGTCTCGTGCTGCTCACCGTTCGGCGGATCGAGCCGCGCACCGCCCTGTTCACAGGGGCGGCCATCGTGGGCGTGATCGCGTTCGTGGTCGGTCTGGCCGCGGTCCTCGGTGCCACGGTCGTCCCGGACGAGGCCGCCGCGCTCACCGCCGGTGCGCGTTCGACGGAGGCCCTACGCGGCGGATTCGGTGATGTCGTCCTGGAACACCTGCGCTCGTTGCCGGCAATGCTGGGCGGCCTTGCCGTGCAAGGACCGTTGGCCTTCGCCGCGTTCCTCGTCGGTCTCGCCGCCGGCAAGCACCGGATGCTCGCCGCCGTGCCCACCCACGAGAACCTGCTGCGCCGATGCGAGCGGGTCGGCTATCCGGTCGGTCTGGCCGGCGCCACCGTGTTCGCTGTCGGGGGCGGTACAGCCAACCTGACCGGACTGATGGTCAGCATCGTCACCGCGCCGTTCCTCGCGGCGGCCTACGCCGCGACCCTGCTGCGTCTGTTCACACGGCGGCCGCGCGTCGCGGACGCTTTGGCGCCCGCGGGACGCATGGCGCTGACGAACTATCTGGGCCAGTCGCTCATCTGCGTGCTCGTCTTCACCGGCGTCGGGCTGGGCCTGGCCGGCCGCACCTCACCGGCTCAGACGCAGCTCATCGCACTGACGATCTTCGTGGTGCAGGTGGCGGCCAGCTTGTGGTGGATGCGGAGGTACCGATACGGCCCCATCGAATGGGCGCTGCGCGCGTGGACCCACCGGAAGCGGCCCGCCATGCGGCGATAGGCCCGACAGCCGCAAGGTCCCCCGCATCCGGAGCATGGTGATGAAGGCTTGGGCGAGGGCGACGAGGGCGACGAGGGTGACGTCGCAGTGATCGCAACGCGAAGGTGCCGCGACTTGTCTCGGTTAAGGTGACTCGGTGGCGCGACTTGTCCATCTGAACGGCCCGCCGGGTATCGGTAAGTCCACGCTGTCGGCGCTCTACGCCGATCGGAACCCCGGCACCCTGAACCTCGACGTGGACACCGTCCACCGCCTGATCGGCGGGTGGCAGGACAAGGAGACCGACACGTGGCCGGTCGTGTGGTCCATCGTCCGGGCGATGGCGACGACCCACCTGGACGGCGGACTCGATGTCGTGCTGCCCCAGTACTTCGCCCGGCTCGAGGAGATCACATCGTTTGAGGAGCTCGCGCGCGAGCACGGGGCGGACTTCCGCGAAGTCGTCCTGCTCGACGATCGTGAGGCGGCGGTGGAGCGGTTCAACCACCGGGCCCGGAACAGCGACGACCCGTGGATCCGCCACCACCAACGCCTCATCGAGCTGGGCGGCGGGCCGGTCGTGCTCGGGACCATGTACGACAACCTGTTGGAAGTCGTACGCCAGTGTCCGGGCGCGGTGGTGGTGCCAAGCGTGGTGGGCAGGGTGCAGGAGACTTACGAGCACCTGATGGACGCCTTGCGCGAGCCGGTCTCGTGACCCGTTTCGCACGCCCGGCCGTCCAGCTGCTTCCAAACTCGGAAATCCGTTGCAGCTTCAGGTCGCGTCCGGCAGAGTCTGCCCGCTATGGCATCGGTGTTGATTGTCGGCGGTCCTGGGTCTGGCAAGTCCTCCGTCGCCGCTGAGCTGCTGAGGCGTGGTCAGCGATCGATCGATGCGGACTACGGTCTCGCTCGTTGGGAGGATCCACAGGGCACGCCGGTCGAGTTTCCACCGGGCCCGGATATGAGGTGGCTTCGGTATCACCGTTGGCGGTGGATCCATGAGCGGCTAGAGCAAGTTCTGCAGGAGTGTCATCACCGATCGGCCGCGTTGTGCGGCACTGCTAGCAACATGGCCGACCATCTGCCGCGGTTTGACCTTTTGATCTTGCTTCGGATTGATGAAGCCACCATGGTCCGGCGTCTGAAGGATCCGGGGCGCGCCAACGACTTCGGCAGGTACGGAGCGACCCTGGAGTGGTCGCTCGACTGGCGTCCGCGGCTTGAGGCCGAGATGCTCGAAGCTGGGGCGCGGCCTGTCGACGGGCAACAACCCTTAGCGAACGTCGTTGATGATGTCCTCCGTCTTTGCACCGCGTGCAGCATCGACCTCTCGCAGAACTGACCGCACCAGGTCCACCCCGTTGGCCGGATATCTTGCCATCGCTGCGGCTGGGATGGGGTGGGGTCGACCAGTTGTCTTCGGCGGGGAGGGCGTTGGCGGTTCGCGGACGACATCGACCCGGAGACAGCGGGACGAAGATGTCGAGCGGCAAGAAGGCTGAGGAGCAAGGTTGGGAACGTCGACCAGTTCGCTCTGCCGGCCGAGCGAGCAGACTCGCTCGGGCGATGCCCCTGACGTGCCCCTGAACGCTCATCGGCACGAAGCCACTACGCGGTTCTGCGCGCCCGCCTGGTGGACCTGCTCAAGCCGCATGCACGACTCCCAGGACGCCCGGCCCGGTGCGGGTGCTGCGATGAGCAAGGCCGTGCGCGAAACCAAGACCGATTCAGCATGCCCCACCGGCCTGCGCAGCCTTCGGCGAGCTACCTCGGCCCGGACATCCTCGCCGCACCTCGCCATGCCACGAACTGCGCTGGAGGCCGTGGCCGCAAGGCGAGGCCACGCTGGGCGACCTCCGCGCTCTCCTGAGTTAACGGTTCATTGACCTCGCGCCACCGCCGATATACCCTGCCGACAGACTCCTTCTCCGAACTAATTGACGATGAAAGTCTCCTTCGCGCGTCTGACTGCCGCGTGGTCAATGCGCGTGAGCCGCAAGGCGAGCATCACCACCTCAGTAGGGCTGTCTCCCGGCAGTCGACTAGCGCCAGGCGAAGGGTGGCGAGCGAGATGAGCATCGGAAAGTCGTTTCCACGCCAAGGACTGTCCAGACGGGACCTGCTGCACGCGGGCGGAGGGCTGGTCCTGCTGACAGCGGCGACCGGTTGTGACCTGCTGTCCACGGACCCCGACAGACCGAGGCGACAGCAATCAGCGCGCAAGGGTCCGGAGTCGCCACAGTTGAGGGCTCGGGTCGACTCAGGTGAGCTACCGCCCCTCGAGAAGCGAATGCCCGACAATCCTCTCGTCGTCGAGCCGCTCGAACGTGTTGGTCAGTACGGCGGCACATTGCACAGCGCCCTGCTCGGCCCCGCAGACAGCGCCTATATCTGGTGCATCGCCGAGTATGAGAACCTCCTGAGCTGGACGCCGCGCTACACAGGAACGGCCGGTACCAAGGAACTCACTCCCAACGTCGCCGAAAGCTTCGAGGCAAACCCAGACGGTACGGAGTTCACCTTCCAACTCCGGCGCGGGATGAGGTGGTCCGACGGAGAACCGTTCACCGTCGACGACGTCGTCTTCGGCGTCCAGGACGTCCTGCTCAACGAGGAACTCTTTCCCGTAACCCCCCGAATTCTCACCTCGGAAGAAGGGCGGGCGTCGATCGCGAAGATCGACGACCACGCGTTCAGGATCACCTTTCCCAGCCCGGCGGGACTCTTCCTGCAGTACCTCGCGACCTGGGACGGCCACACGATCCACTACTTCCCGCGCCACTACCTCGAGCAGTTCCACAAGAAGTACAACCCCGATATCCAGCGGCTCGTTGCCCGGGAGAAGGCGGCCGACTGGGTCGAGCTCTTCGGTCAGATCTGCGGCCCGGGCGCACACTTCGGTGAGAACCCCGATCTCCCGTCCCTCGGTGCCTGGCATCTGTCCAAGTCCTTCGCTGGCGGCCAGCGCGTCGTACTGCAACGCAATCCGTACTACTGGAAGGCCGACCCTGATGGGAGCCAGCTCCCCTATATCGACGAGGTCATCTTCGACGTAGTGAATACGCCCGAAGTGATGCTGCTCAGATCCCTCAACGGCGACCTCAACCTCGAGGTCGGGCCGGACACCCGGTTCACCAGTCCGGCGAACAAACCGGTTGTCGCCGGCAACCGGGAGAAGGGTAACTACCGCTTCGTCAACGCTGTGGAAACTCGGATGAACGTCATGATCATCTACCTGAACTTCACCGTCAAAGACCAGGTGAAGCGCGAGATCTTCAGGAACCGGGACTTCCGCATCGGTCTCTCCCATGCGATCAACCGCCGGGACATCATCGACGCGGTGATGCAACGCCAGGGTGAGCCGTACCAGGTGGCGCCGATACCCCAGTCACCCTTCTACAACAAGGAGTTCGCCACCCAGTTTCTCGACTACGATGTGGACAAGGCGGACAAGCACCTCGACCGGGCGTTCCCGCAGAAGGACGGCGAGGGCAGGCGGCTTGGCCCGGACGGCAAACCCATCACCTTCACGATCGAGTATGTCGCTGAGTTCCGTCCCGAGTGGTCGGACATGCTGGGGATCATCAAAGGCCAGTGGAGGACGGTCGGGGTGACCCTCGAACTGCGCAACATCGAACGCTCCCTGTACTACGAGCGGACGGAGGCGAACCTCCACGAGGCGACTGTGTGGCACGGCGACGGCGGGCTCGACGTGCTGTTGAGCACCGGCAACTACTTCCCGTCGGATGCGGGCGCCAACCTCGGTCCCCTGTGGGGAACGTGGTACGAGACCGGCGGGGCGCAGGGTGAGGAACCACCGCCACCCGTGCGCCGCCAGATGGAGCTCTACGACCAGCTGAAGTCGTCGGGTGATGCCGATGAACAGACCGGGCTCATGACGGAGATCATGGACATCGGTCGGGAGGAGTTCTACCTCATCGGAGTGGTCCGGGAGTCCGACAAGTACTTCATCGCCTCAAACGTGATCCACAACATCCCCGACACGATGATCCAGGGGTGGTATTACCCCACCCCCGGGCCTACCCGTCCGGAGCAGTATTTTGTCACCGGGTGAGCGACGTTGGTCGAGGCAGCCACCTTCGGCTCAGGTGGGGGAGTGACGATGTCCGGTGACGAACGACCGATCGTCGTGGCGATCTGCGGCGGATCCGCGAGCGGAAAGTCCACCCTGGCGAGCGCGATCGCCGAGGGGACGAGTGACCTGCGGCCCGTCGTTCTCGAACAGGACTGGTACTTCCGCGACTTCGCGGAGTACGACGCTAATCAGCGGGAGCAGGTCGTCACGGCTAACCATCCTGACGCCGTGCTCTGGCCGGCGTTCCACGAGGCGCTGCAGACCCTCGTGGACGGGAAGGCGGTACAGGTTCCCGCCCAGGGAACCCGCACCCACGGTCGACGGCCCACCCAGACGCTGGGTCCGGGTCGACTCCTGATCGTCGCCGGCCTCTTCACCTTCTGGGATGGACAGTGTCGCGAGCTCGCCGACCTCCGGGTGTTCACCGAGGTCAGCGAGGACGAGCGGGTGTTGCGGCGGGTCAGCCGCGACGTTCGTGAGCGCGGCGGCTCCCTGGAACGCGTTGTCTCGTGGTACCGGCGTGACGTAGCGCCGAACTATCCCACGTACACGGCCGCGTTTCGGTCCTGTGCCGACCTCGTCGTCCCCACCGCTCATGACGTGAGCGTCGCCGTCGCGGCGATCTGCGCCGCACTGCGCGCTCTGGCGCATCAGCCGGGTGGACGCGGTCACCCAGAAAGCTGAACGCACCAAGTTGTGGTGGCCGGGGGTCAGCCGGTCGACAGGTGGGTGCGAAGCCAGCCGAGCAGTTCGTCGATGACCGCCGCCGTTGGCGGCCAGTGTGGCGCGCCGGCGATGAGCCTCCCCCGCAGCGCGTCCGGTTCACTGGCGTACGTTGGTCGCAGCGCGGCCGCGAACCGTTGAGTGGTGACGCAGGGATTACAGGTGTCGCGGTCACCGTGCACCAGCAGCAGGGGCAGTGGCGCGAAGTGCTCCGGACAGCCGAGCGGATCGATGCGGTCGATGCGCTTCGTGGTCTCAGGGTCGAGAGCGCGGTCGAGGGGACCGTACTTCCCCGGGCCGATCGAGTCGGTTGCCGCCATGCAGTGCGCCAGATCCGCACAGCCCGCGACGCACCCGGCCGCACGGAGTTGGTTACCCAACCTCGACGCCACGACAGCGGCGGTGTAGCCGCCCATGGACAGGCCGGCCACTGCCACTCTGGACGCGTCGACCCCCGGGTGGCCCGCCAACCAGCTGAGCAGGGCCGGCGCCTCGTCGGCAGCCTGCTCGATATCGGCGCAGAACTCCCGGGCCAGGCTCTGCCGGAGCCGTTCGCGTAGCATCCGGCCGGTTGGTCGTTGTCCGTGACCTGGCGCGTCGGGCAGCACCACCAGGCAGCCCGCGTCGGCAAGCCGGCGCGCCACCGGGTGGGTGTCGACGTACGTTTCCTTTTCCTGGCTGACGCCGTGGTAGTAGATGACGACCGGCTTCGGGCCAGGCAGGTCCTGCCGCTCGTACACCAGTAGCGGGATCGACTCGACCGGTCCGGCGACCGACCAGCCGGAGAGGTCGTAGACGCGTCGCTGACCGGCGTTCGCCGAAGCGTCTGTTCTGCTCGTGCTCATCAGCGCTCACCCAGCCTGCGGCAGTGGAGGGAAGGACTCGCCGGTACCAGCTTCTTCGAGCGTCGCGATCGTCGCCTCCAGCCGCCGATACCTCGCGTCGATGCAGGCGTACGTCTCGACCAACCGTGGATCAGGCACTTCGACCTGGGCCACGTTTCCCCAGCGACGGGCCAGGTCGAGGTAACCCGAAGCGATCCCCTGACTGACCGCAGCCAGCATGGCCACGCCGAGGGCAGCACCTTCGGTCACCCTGGGGAGCAGCAGCGGCCGGCCGAAGACGGCACCGCAGATCTGGCGCCACAGTGGGCTGCGGGCGCCGCCTCCGAAGACCATCAGGTCTCCGATCTGCTGGGAGGTGTACGCCTCGCTCACCATGTGCAGCCAGATCGCCGTCCCCTCGAGGACGGAACGGACGACGTCAGCGCGCTGGTGGGCCAGTGTCAGCCCGTAGAGCGTCCCCCGGGCGTGCGGACGCATGACGCCTCCCCGCTCACCCATGAGGTGTGGCAGGAACATGAGCCCCCGCGCGCCCGGATCGCTGCGCTGCGTCTCGGCGAACATCTCGTCGTAAGACGGAAGCGGATCGCTCGCCTGGTAGAGCAGCTCGCGAATCCACCGGAGGGCCGTCCCGGTCGAGGTGACGCTGCCGAAGTAGTGGGTGGTTCCGAGCGTGTCGAGATCGTCGGCGGAGGCGTACGAGCCGAGGATGCCGGCCGAACCGAGGTAGAAACAGGTGCGCTCGGGCAGGAAGCATCCAGAGCCGATCAGGGTGGCCGGCCAGTCGCCGGTGCCGACGACGACCGGCGTTCCGACCGCGAGCCCGGTCGCCGCGCTGGCCGCCGGTGTGACGACCCCGGCGACCTCGTCGGGACGACGGATCGGCGGCATCCGTTCGGACGAAATGCCGGCGAGGTCCAGCAGCCGCGCTGACCACGCGCCCGTAGAACGCTCCACCAGTCCAGTTCCCTGAGCATCCCGCGGATCGGTGGCCAGCTCACCGGTCAACCGGACGCGCAGGAAGTCCTTGGGCAGAAGGAACGCGCGCGCCTCCGCGAGGACGTGGGGTGCGTGCCGCCGCAACCAGAGCAGCCGGGGAAGGGACGAGAGCGTGGTGAGCTTCTTCCCCGTGATGAGCCGGATCGCCTCCTCTTGGTCCGCGAGCTCACTCACCTGCTGAGCGCAGCGTTGGTCAGGCCAGAGCATCGGGCGGTACAGCGGGTTGCCGGCGCCGTCGACGGGGATGAGCGTGTGCATGAAACCGCAGAGACCAACTGCCTGGATGCGCTCGGGTCGCAGCTGTCCGAGCGCGAGCCGGATGCATTCGGCAGCCCGCTGCCACAGGTGCTCGGCGTCGCAGTCGGCGCGCGCTGGGCCCGAGAAGGAGACCGCGGTTTCGCGTACCGCCGAGCCCACGATCCCACCGTCGACGTCGAAGACCACGGTCTTCGTCAGGGTGGTGCCCTGGTCGACAGCCAGCAGGAGACCGTCCGCGAATGCCATCAGGGGCGGACGAGCACCTTCACGGCGCCCGACCCCTTCTTGTCGGCGGCGGCATGGAACGCGTCCGCGATCCGGTTGAGGGAGAAGCGATGCGTGATCAGGGCTTCGGCGTCCACCCGGCCGGCAGCCAGCAGGTCCAACGCGAGCCGGAACTCCGGCGCTCCGCCCCAGGTGCTGTAGCTGTTCGACCAGCGGATGTGGAGCTCCTTGCGGTAGGCGGCGCGGACGTCGAAATCGGGCGTACCGGTGAAGATCCCGAGCACGACCACCTCACCACCGGGACGCGCCATCTCCACCCCCTGGCGGAGGGTGGACGAATCGGCTCCCACCGCCTCCAATACGACCTCGGCACCTCTTCCACCAGTGAGGTCGAGGACCGCCTCCACCGGGTCTGACGCCTCGGCCGCAACCACCTCGTCAGCGGCGCCGGCGTCGAGGGCCGTCTTCAGCGGCGCGGCGCGGTTGCCAACCATGATCACCTTGCCCACGCCGCTCGTCCGGGCCACCTGGCCAGCAGTCATACCGATGGCGCCGGTACCGAGCACGACCACGGTCGTCGCGGGCGTCAGTCGGGCCCGAACCAGCGCGTGGACCCCACAGGCGTAACAGTCGAGGATCGCCGCCGCCTCCGACGACACCTCGTCGGGTAGCACACGGACGTTGGCCGCTCGGGAGATGTCGTACTCGGCGAACCCGGAACTCTGCAGGCGCTCACCGTGCCGGAGACCGCGTTCGGGGCAGAGATGTGTGTCGCCGCTTCGGCAGAAGTCGCAGCCACCGCACCCGTCCAGGTGCGCCGGCTGGACTCCCACCCGTGCCCCGACCTGGAGGCCGGTGACCCTGGCCCCCAGCTCCACGACCTCCCCGGCCAGCTCGTGACCACGGCGGGTCGCGACCCCAGCTCCGCCGGCCGGAGGCGAGCGCTCGAGGTACGGATGCAGGTCGCTCCCACAGATCCCCGCCGCCCGCACCCGGACGAGCACCTCGCCTGGGCCGGGTTCAGGGACCGGGTGGTCCTCGACCCTGATGTCTCGCCCGCCATAGAACAGCGCTGCCTTCACCCTGCGCACCTCCACGAGCGTCGGCCTGTCAGGCTGTCGTCATCCGAGCTCTGCCCGGCTGCAAGCCTGGTCCTCTTCGACTTTTCCGTCAGGTGACACGATCGACTTCATTCCACGGCGGTTGGCCGTGGTCTCGAACGCCTCGCTGAGTGCGGCCAGCTCGAATCGGTGACTCACGAGGGGCGCCACCCGCACGATTTTGTGCTGAAGCAGTTTCAGGGCGGTGCTGAAATGGTGCGGGTTGTAGTCATGGCTTCCGGTGACCCGGAGTTGGCGGTAATGGACGAGGTTCGGATCGACCGGAACGTCCGCCGGCGGATGGGTTCCGGCGAAGATGTTGACCCAGCCGTTGATCGCAGCCATCTCCAGTCCCTGCCTGATGGCGTCGACCGCACCGACCGCGATGAGAACGGCATCGGCGCCACGACCTTCGGTCAACGCCTGCACCTCTGCCACCGGTGACTCCTGTGCGGTGTCGATCACGTCGTGCGCTCCCAGTGCCAGCGCGAGTTCCCGTCGGGACGGCAAGGGGTCGACCCCGATCACCCGCGCGCCGCGGCCGCGGGCCAGTTGGAGATGTAACAGCCCAATCGGACCCAGGCCGACCACGACGACATCGGCACCGACCGGAATCTCGGTGAAACTGTGGGCGTTCAGCACGCAGGCCAAGGGTTCACAGAACGACGCATCCTCGAGGGGTACGGAGCCGGGAACCACTCGCAGTTGGGAGACCGGCGCGGTTCCGTAGTCCGCGAAACCGCCGAGGGTGCCGCGGCGGAGATTCTCGCAGTATCCGAAGACCCCGCGGCGACACTCGTAACAACGACCGCACACACAGCGCCAGTCGACGACGACCCGAGAGCCGATTGTGATCTGCTGTTCGGAATCATCGAGCGGTTCACCCAGTGCCTCGACCACGCCCGACCACTCATGCCCGAGCCGTCGTGGAAGAGTGCCGACTCGACTTCCCAGATAACCTCTCAAGTCACTGGGACAGACACCGCAAGCGGCGATACGGACCAGTGCCTCACCGCGACCAGGGGTGGGAGGATCGATCTCCTCGACACGCAGATCGCGGAACCCGTGCAGAAGGCCGGCCCTCACCGGGGTACTTCCTCGAATGGCCGCAGTTCTTCGTCAGATCGACGCACAGGTGACTCCTTCCCGAGCGGTTCCCCTGTCGACGAGTAGGTACCGAACGCCTTCGTTGACCCGCAGGATGGTGCACTGTACGCTGACATTAGCATGCATCCTTCATATAGTCATCATGCGAGGAAGTATTCCTTCAGTTCCTGGTGGCATTCCAAGAGAGGTTCGTTCGGACATGGCAACACCCGGACCCACACCCGGGGTACTCGTTCAAATCGAGTCCCTGTTACCGACGATGCGCCAGGCTGAACAGAAGGTCGCCGACCTGGTCCTGACCAAGTCCGGCGACGTTGTCCATATGTCCGTCACCGAGGCCGCGGACGCTTCGGGCACTTCGGAGGCGACCGTCATCCGGCTCGCGCGACGCCTTGGCTATCCGGGTTTTGCGGCCATGAAGATTGCCCTCGCGATGGAAATGCACGCTGGTCAACGAGTCGAACCAGGCAGCCTCACTCCGTCCGACGACCTGCGTACGATCAAGGAAAAGGTGCTTCGCACCAACGTGGGAAGTTTGGAGGACACCCTCGAACTCCTCGACGACGATTCGTTGGAGAGCGCCGTCGACGCGCTGATTAGGGCGCGGAGAATCGAGGTCTACGGAGTCGGACGGTCGGCCGCCATGGCGCAGCACGCCTACGCGACCCTGATGGAGATCGGTCTCCCGATCGCCGCCATCACTGATCCGCACCTGCAGGCCACATCAGCCGTACAATTGGGAAGGAGCGATGTCGCATTCGCCATCACCTTCACCGGAAATGCGCGCGACACCGTTGAGGCGCTCCAGCTGGCCCGCGATGCCGGCGCCACCACGATCTGTCTCACCAGGCACGCCCGATCTCCCATCACCCAGGTCGCCGACGTCGTGCTCCTTGCCGCGGCTCGGCTGAAATCGGTCGAGACCTATCAACAACTCGATCGCGTGGGACAGGTTGCCGTCATCGAACTCCTCTGCACTGCAGTGCTGCTACGCCAGGAACCGGAACGACTTGACGCACTTCTACGAGGACGCAAAGCCGTGAGCTCAAGTAAGCACTACTGACGAGAGGCGGTCATGGGTACTCACGACGACAAGGCGAGATTCGGCGTCATCGGCCTGACCAGCGACCACGTCTGGGGAATGGGCGACGGACTCATCCAACAGCCGGGAGTGCGGATAGTCGCCGCCGCGGACGAGACCGCGGAACTCCGTAACCGCGCGGCCCGTCAGTGGGGACTTGAGAGCACCTACGCGAGCCATACGGAGATGCTCGAACGCGAGGACCTCGGTGCGGTCCTCGTGTGCTGTGACAACGCGAGCAAGGCTGGCGTCGTCGAGGCGGCCGCGCGGCACGGAGTGCACGTGTACCAGGACAAGCCAATGTCCTCGACGTTGGCCGGCGCCGACCGGATCCTGCAGGCCGCGAAATCGTCGGGAATCACTCTGATGGTCGCGTATCACAGCGCCTTCAACCCGATCTACGATCAGGTGAAACAGGCCATCGCCGACCAGGCGATCGGCACTGTCTACCTCGCCCGCGGCTCGATCGGGCACGAGGGCCCGGTGGAGTTCGGGTGCTCTCCGCACTTCTACTCATGGCTCTTCGACGCCGAGAAGAACGGCGGCGGTACGTTCGTCGACGAGGCCTGCTACGTCGTCGACGAGTTCGTCGACTATCTCGGGAACGTCGTCGAGGTGAGTGCGTTCACCGCCCAGATCGGTCACCGGAACTATCTGCCCAAGAATGTCGAGGACAACGCGGTCGCCATCCTGCGATTCGCCTCCGGCGCACTCGGGGTGATCGACTCAAAGTGGGGCCAGGTCGGGCCGGCCCCGGTCCGTACGTCCTACCACGGCACCGAAGGCACCATCGTCAACAGTCGTGGTACCACCGAACTCGCGACCATCCGCGCCGCCGCTCCGTTGGCGGGATGGACCAGCAGTGACCAGACCGCCCTCAGCGGCCACGGCACCGGAAGCCCCGAGCTGAGGGTTGTCAAGGCGACGGCCAATCCTGTCGATGCGGGCCGTCGCGGCGCCGAGCAGCGCCGGTTCGTCCAGGCACTCGTGGAGGGTACGCCGCTGCCACACGCCTCGACTCCCAATGTCGCGCGGCACGTTCAGGAAATCGTAGACGCGGTCTACGTGTCGGCCGCCAGTGGTTGCGCGGTTTCGCTACCGCTGAAGGAAAGCGCATAACGAGAGTACGACCGCGCAAGCGCGCCACCCGAGCAAACATGAAGGGCGTGGCCGGGAACACCGGCCACGCCCTCTGCGCGAGGAACTCGGTCAGAAGGTCGTCGTCAGCTCGAGCGCTTTTCCGCTGCGGGCGGACTCGGTGACCTTCAACATGATCTCGAGCGCGTGCCGGGCATGTTCCGCGCTCAACACTGGCTGCGCCTTCGCCCGCACGCAGTCGGCCAGGTGGTCGACGAGGATGCCACGGCGCAGCTTGGCGGACCATTCCTGGGCTGCCCCCAACTGCGGCCAGCCGCGCGGGGTGACCCAGCCGTCGAGGCCGGGCATGGCGTCGGTGCGGTAGACCTCGAGCGGAGAGTCCGATCCTCGTTCGAGGATGTTGAGTGTGCCCTTGCGACCGAAGATCTCGAGCTTGGGGCTTCTCGACGCGTGGACGTTGAAGGTGCCGTCGACGACGGCGTACGTCGCCTCGCCGAAGTCGAGCATGAAGAGGTTGTTGTCGGCGGCTGTGACGTTGATGACCGTCCCGGCGAAGGGTCCACCCCGCACGGTCCGCGTCGGCTCAGTGATCCCGCTGAACGCCGCGACCCGCTGGGCCGGACCGAGCAGACCGGTGATCTCGTGGATGCCGTAGACGCCCATGTCGTAGAGCGGCCCGGAGCCTTCCTGGTAGAACCACGTCGGGTCGGTCGGCCACCCACCCGCGCCCCCGCCCGGTCCGGCGTGGGAGCTGCGTACCCGGGCGAAGGCGACCTTGCCGATCGTGCCCGCATCGAGAAGCCGGCGGGCCTCCCGATAGACGGGCTGCACCATGTCCGGCGGCGCGCAGACGACCGTGAGGCCCTGCGTCGCGGCGGACTCGATGATCGCGTCGGCGTCTTCCATCGTGGTCGCCAGAGGTTTCTCGGTGGCGAGATGCTTTCCGGCAGCGAGAATCTTGCGCGAGGTCTCGCCGTGGATCGAGATCGGGGTGAGGTTGACGACGGCCTCGATGTCGGTGCGTTCGAGCATCGCATCGAGAGTGTCGTAGACCTCGGGAATGTCGAAGTCCTTCGCGGCCTGCTTGGCGCGTTCGACAACGGGGTCGGATATCGCCACGACCTGTGCCTTGTCCCGGATCCAGTGGAGGCCGGGGAGCACACCGTAGTTGACGGTGGCGATCATGCCGGCGCCCAGCACGCCGATCCGCAACGGCTCCTGGTTGGTTTCTGTCATGCTCCGACCTCCGTGAACTCGACCGCCTCGTTCCCCCGCGCCGCAATGCGCGCACGAAGACATCAGACAGCGCCTGGTCGACCTAGCGACCGGCATCCTGATCTGACCAAGAATTCCTTCAACCTTGAGGTTGATGAAGATTATTGTTGGATTGATACTGGGGGATGTCAACAGCCGGAGACGTCCTGGCCTTCAGCCAGGAGGAGACGGGAGGACACCGTGCCCCAGCCGCTACGCGTGGCTCTGATCGGACTTGATCACTGGTACACCGCGATATCTCTCGCCGAGAGGTTCACTGCGCATCCAGACGTCGAGCTCGTCGGCATCGCCGATCCGGACGCCGACCGGCTTCATGAGGTGCTGGCTCGCGGCGGCGTGAGCGGAGTGAGTGGCTCCGCCGACGAATTCCTTGCCGACGACTCTATCGACCTCGTCGCCAGCTTCGTCAGCACAGAGCGCAATCCCGCGATCTGCGTCGCTGCAGCGCAGAACGGCAAGCACATTCTCTCGGTCAAGCCGCTCGCGCGGACCCTCGACCAGGCCACCGAGATCGTGCAGGCGGTACGCGACGCCGGGGTGACATTCCTGGGTGCGGAATCGCGCGGCCGGCACTCCGCCCACCAACAACAGCTGCGTACCTGGATAGCAGAGGGCAGGTTCGGAAAACTGCTCACGGCGAGCTACGGCATGTGGGCGACCCTTCCACAGGGCTGGCCCGGGTCGTCCGACCCTGGGTGGTTCGTCGATGCCGAGCGAACGCCGGGCGGGGCCTGGATCGACCACAGCATCTACCAGCTTGACCAGTTGAGGTGGCTGGCCGGCGCCCGCGTCGCGAAGGTATCCGGGACGGTCGCCAACCTCAAGTACGGCGACCTCTCGGTCGAGGACTACGGGCTCGCTCTGGTGGAGTTCGACAACGGGCTGCTCGCCCAGATCGAGGACACCTGGACGGCGGTGCGCGGCGGCGGTCGTACGGCGATGAACATCGTTGGAACGGACGGCGCGATTGCGTACGACGCACTCACTGGACGTCTCTCCCTGGCCGGTGACCTGCAGCCGTTCGGGGGATGGGTGCACCGCACTCCTGAGGCGATGCACAGCGGCGCCATCGACGAGTTGGTCGCAACGGTCCGTGGGAAGCAGGACCCGATCTCGACGGTCGAGGACGCATGGGACAACCTCGCCGCATGCGAGGCGTTCTATCAGGCTGCCAAGACGGGCACGCCCGTCACGCCCAAGAGACTCCCGGCGTCATGAGAGTCGAATCAGTTCGCCGGCGGCGGATCTTCAGGGCTGACGGCAGAGCCGTCATCGTGGCGATGGATGGGGCGCGCAGAGGCGTCAGTGCCGGCCTGGAGAAGGCCACGGCCGCGGTGGCCGCCGTGGCCGCCGGAGGCGCGGACGCGATCCTCACCACCGTGGGCACCGCTGCGGCGAGTGCCGACGTTCTGGAACGCATGGGCCTCATCCTCGCTCTCGACAGCGAGGGCCCGATCGCCGACTACGGCGTCGAGCAGGCTCTCCGCCTGGGTGCGGACGCCGTCGAGCTCAAGGTCTTCCCGGGCAATCCGCAAGAGACCAAGATGGCAGACCTTCGTCGGCTGGCGGCCCACTGCCAGACGTGGCGGATGCCGCTCCTGGCCGAGCCCATTCCGGTGTCGTTCCAGGACACCGCGGCGCACACACTGTCGAACGTTCGGGACGCCGCGCGCAGCGCGGCCGAGGCCGGCGCCGACTTCGTGAAGGTCCACTACGTCGGGCCCCCCGACGAGTACCGCGAGGTCACCGCCTCGTGTCAGGTCCCGGTGTTGGTGCTGGGCGGTCCACCTCGCGACGATCCGCGCGAGGCGCTGCAGATGGCTGCGGATGCGCTGGCGGCCGGCGCCAGCGGCGTGGTCTTCGGGCGGAACGTCCTCACCAGCCCCCGGCCAGACCGGATGGTGGCAGCACTTGTGGAAGTCGTGCACGGCGACGCGTCCGTCGACGCCGCGGCGAAGATTCTGAGCGCTCCGCTTTAGCCTGGCGTTGTGTAGTTCCGTGTTGATCCAGCATAAGGTCGACGTAGTCACCCACCCAGATCGCAAGTGCGTGCGGCCAGGGGTGCGGAGCATCCGCTGGAACGACGACTCGCTCGGACCCGCCGACGATGGTCCGTTCTCCCCGACCTCGCCCCGGAAGTGCGTAGAAGGACACCTCAGCCTGTCCCGGCGGCGCTGACGTTCTCCACAGGCCGTCGGTGTCCAGCCCGCCATGCATGGAAGCGCGCCGAGCGCTGACGACCTCGTGCAATGGGCTTGAGCGCTCCCGATCTGCAGGAGGCCTCCACAATGGCGTTGGTGAGGGGACAGGGGAGGCTGGACCCGTTATGCCGAGGAGCTGAACGCGCTAGGTTGGCCGACCCCAGAACATCTCCTCGACGATGTGCCGGACGAGCGGCGCCCATTGCCGGAGATGCGGCTTACGGGTCGGGTTGATCCGCGCCGCGCGCGCCTGCACGGTCGTCGTTCGGCATGCTGGGTCGGGAGGTCGAGCTGCGGATGACGAGTTTGGGCGTCACGACGGCATGCTCCGGTGCGGATCCGTCGGTCTCACCTTCCAGCCGAGCGAGCAGCTGCGCCGTTGCCGTTCGCATCATCTCCCGGACCGGCTGGCGCACCGTCGTGAGCGGGGGAGTGACGACCTCGGCGAACACCGGAAGGTCATCGAAGCCGATCACGGAGATATCCTGTGGCACCCGCAGCCCGAGATCGCGGGCGCCCGCGCAGGCTCCGATCGCGTACATGTCGTTGATGGTGAGCAACGCCGTCGGCCTGGCCCTGGCTGGCACACTCAGGAGATGATGGGCACCGATCCTGCCCAGCTCGGCACCCTCCGCGTCGCCATATGTCGTGAGGCCGGGGCCCTCCCAGACCAGGTCGGCGCTCGGTTGTACGCCCGCATCGGCCAGCGCCTGGCGATATCCGGCGAGGCGCTTCCGGCGGCTGATGGTGCGTATAGGTCCAGAAAGCAAGCCGATACGCCGGTGTCCGAGCCCGAGCAGATGCGAGACCGCCAGTCGGGCGCCTAGCACGTTGTCGATCTCAACGCTTCCCGCGACGAACGGGCCCGCGTCAGCGAGCGATCTGTCGAACGTGACAACCCGCAGACCGCGGGCGCCGGCCTTCGCGAGGTGGTCGAGGGAAAGAGAGGACGAGCCGAAGATCAGTCCGCGCATACCAGAGTTGAGCAGGATCTCCGCGAACTGTGCCTCCCGTGCGGGGTCGCGCTCAGAGTTGCACAGGAGGACGTGGTAGTCGCGCTCGAGGGCGACCTGCTCCACTCCTCGGGCGACCAACCCCCAGAACGGGTTCGCCACCGACGGCACGATCAACCCGATCGTGGAGACCTGACCGGTACGCAACTGGCGGGCCACCTGGTTGGGGGTGTAGCCGAGTTCGCGCATCGCTCGCAGGACGCGTTCGCTGGTGTCGGCACGCATCCGGTCAAGGCGGCCGTTGAGAACGTTGGAAACCGTGCTCGGTGAGACGCCGGCACGCCGGGCGACGTCGCGAAGACTGGTTCTCGCGCAGGCCATGATTCCCTTCAGTGCCTTAAGGCTGAAGACTGGGAACTGTAACGGTTTACTTCAACGCCTAAACCCATGCCGCATCCCCTCGACGCCCGTCGCAGAACGCGCTTGCAATACGGTCTGCCAAGAACGAGAAGCATTCCACACAGCTCGTTGACGATTCCAGTAGTGCATCGTTACAGTAACCATGCGTTGTTTCATAATCGGCGCGAGTCTTGCGGGACTTATGAGGCAGACTAGTAGGTCAACAGGGCGAGAGAACCGGTCCACCGGCACGAGACGGCACCGGCCCCCAACGCGACAGCTCCCGAGACTGTCCAAGGAGGCCCTATGCAAGTTGGCGCTCTGACGGCACGAAGCGACGCCGCCACCGCGGTACAGGTTCGACCACTTGCCGTGCAACCACTCGTTCGGATGCACACGATGACCGCATCTGGTGCCACCGCTGGGCTGGACGAGTCGGTCGGGTGTTGATGGGCGAACGGGGGCTACCAGCACACCGACCCGCCAACGTCACGGACCATCGGCAAGGAGCCGCAATGATCGACGGTACGACAAGGCGCCAGCTGCTCAAGACGATGAGCACCGCGACCTTCCTGGCGTTGGGCGGGGGAGTCCTGAGCGCGTGCAGCAGAAGCGGAGGGGCGAGCGGGGCGGACGTCGTGTTGACGGTAGCTGGCGGGGTGGCAGGCTTCGACGCCATGCCAACAGCGAAGGAACAGAAGGCGAATCCGAGCACGAAGGCCTATGCGGATGCCCTGTCGGCCTGGCTGAAGGACAACCCTGGCGTCAGGACCAAGCAAGTCTCCCTGAACGTCTGGGATCAGCAGGCTCTGTCCACCGCGATCACCGGTGGGACCGCGCCAGCGGCCTTCCCGGCAGATGTGGTCAGTGCCTGGAACCAAGCCCAGCTGGCGGCGGCGTCGAAGCAGGGCCTGTTCGCCGATGTCACCGACCAGCTCAAGGCCCACAAGGTCGAGGAGAACCTCACAGACTATGCCAAGCCGATCTTCATGCGGAAGAAGGTCGGCGACAGGTTCTTCGTCGCTCCTCGCGTGTACAACGTGGGGACGGGCATTCACTACCGCCTAGACCTTATCCGTCAAGCTGGACTGAAGGAGCCCACTCCGGACTGGACATGGGACGACGTGCGGGAGCTGGCCAGGGGACTCACCACGGAGAGCCGGAAGGGCATGGTGCTCCAAGGCAGTGGCGTCAACGGCCCCATGAACGCCGACGGGATGGACTTTCACGCCCATGTTCCAGCTCCAGAGACGGGCTGGAACTGGCGATGGGACTACCTCGGGCAGGCCGATCGGTGGATCCCACTCATCCAGGGGGCACGGGACATGATCTTCAAGGACCAGTCCATCCTCAGTGATGTGAGCATGACCGACACCGACGCCCGGGCTGCCTTCGTCCGTGGGGATGTCGCGATGCAACACAACACTGTCGTCTACTACGACGTTCCACCGGGCACCGAGGACGCACCAACCGATCTTGCGAAGAAGCTCGGCAAGCCGATCTGGGACGTGGTGGGATGGACAACCGAGCCGGTCGGGCGGAACGGACGCGGCAGCGCGACCCAGGGGCAGGTCGACACCGTGGGGTTCTCTCCCGACCTGGCGGGCGAGGCACTGGACAAGTCGGTCAGCCTGCTGGCCTACATGCAGACCGAAGGCTGGGTCCGGCAGCGTACTGCTGTGTACGAGGCGACCAAGGACCCTCAACGGGTGTTCGTCCAGGAGGACATCACCCCCGTGTACAAGGGGCTGCTCGAGAAGCTTCCGAGTTCACCTGACGAGGCGTGGGGAGAGCCGTTCATGGATCAGGTCCGCCGGGCCGCCCAGATCCCGCTCGTGCCAAGCGACGTGTGGTTCTTCCCCGCGGAGGCGAACCAGGGTCCCACGACGACCGTTCGTGACGACATGACCTCCCGATGGGCGAACGAAAGAGGAGACATCGACCTCCGCGCCGACCTGACGAACCTGGGCGCCACGTTGAACAAACAGGCCGCGAGCTTCACCTCGAGCACCGGTGACGACGAGTTCGTCAAGAATGCGTTGGCATTCTACGAGGCAAACGCGGAGTACTGGCAGGAGAACGCGCCCGAGTACTACCAGAATGTGTTTCGTGACTGGTACGAAGATACGGTCATGCCGGCCTTGAAATGATGCGCCGCCGCACTTGGCTGCTGAACACGAGGAGTACGGATCGAGATGACCTCAGTCCAAACGACATCAGCTCAGGCGGGCAGAGTCGGCAACCTCGTACGGATCGCGACACTCAACTGCCGCCCGGTGGCCGATCTGTCCGCCCTTGTCGGGCGGGCGGAAGAGGTGATCAGACAACACAGGCCCGACCTGTTCGTCCTTCCGGAGAGCTGCCGGGGCCAGGATGCGGGGACCAGCGAAGAAGTCGATGGGCCGACCGTGTCGGCCATGAGGCGGCTCGCGCGAGAGTTCCAGACGTACGTCGTCTGCCCCATCGACCGGCTCTCCGACGGCGTTCGATGGAACTTCGCCGTTCTCATCGACCGCACGGGCGACGTCGCCGGGATCTACGACAAGATGTTTCCGTACTGGCCCGAGCTCGACCTGACTCCGCCGGTGCGCGTCGGCACCCGCGCACCGGTTTGGGAAACGGACTTCGGCCGAGTCGGGATAGCGATCTGCTTCGACGTCAACTTTCCGCGGGTGTGGCAGGAGTTGGCCCGTGGGGGTGCTGACCTCGTGGTGTGGACGAGCGCCTACGCCGGAGGCTGGATCGTCGGGGCTTACGCACGTATCCACCACTTCTACATCGTCACCTGCACGCAGACAGGGAGGCCAGCGCCTACGACATGACGGGGGCTGAGATCCGAGCTGAGATCGGGGGTGAAGGGGACGGCGAGGATGACGCGCCGGCTTCGTCCTTCACGCTCGACACCGATCGGCAGATTTACCACGAGAACTTCAACATGGACAACCTGTGGCGTCTGCTGAAGGAGAAACCGGACGAGGTGGAGCTGGAACGACGGTTGCTGGCCGAGCAATGGTTTGTGCTGCGCGCCCGCAGGCCCGGAGTGCGGGTCCGCAGCCTCGCACAGGCCTACGGCTTGGAGTCGCTCCAGGATTACCTGCGCCGGTCCACGGCGTGGATCGACGACCTGCGCGGTCCGGGGTAGGCAGTGAACTGACGTCCGCACTTGACTGTCTCGATGCGCCAGGAACTGGCGCATTCACACCTGGGAGGGACATGACGACTGCCCATGCGATCCGCTGGTCAGTGTTCACGAAACCATGGCCGGAGGCCAAGGCTGAGGATCTTGCGGCTATGGTCGCCGACCTGGGATTCGACGGCGTGGAGCTGCCGATCAGGCCAGGCTTTCAGGTCAGTGCTTCCAGTCTGCCCCATGGGCTGACGGAACTGGCCGGCATATTCGCTGACCATGGACTTCGGATCTACAGCGTGGCCAGCACGCTGGACGAGCCGGTCATGGCCGCATGCGCCGCAGTCGGTGTCCCGGTCGTACGCACCATGGCGCCGCTGTCCCCGAATGGGTTCCTCGACTCGGACAAGCTTGTTCGTAACCAGCTTGACGCGGCCCTGCCGCTGTGTGAACGGTACGGCGTACAGGTCGGGGTGCAGCCGCACTACGACTACTACATCTCCGACTCGCTCATGTTGGCCAACCTTCTTGCTGACTACGACCCGAGGCACGTCGTGGCGATCTGGGACGCCGCGCACGACGGTCTGGCGAGGAAGGCCCCGGAACACGGCCTGGAGATGGTGTGGCCACGTCTGGGAATGGTCAACCTCAAGAACGCGTACTACCGCCGCGAGCCCGACGGCAAGGCGGCAAAAGGTGGATGGCAGCCGTTCTTCTGCCCTGGCCCTGACGGCATGGCCGACTGGGGGAGATCTCTCCGATACCTCAGGGACCATGGGTACTCCGGCGTCATCTGCCTGACCGGCGAGTACGACGGGGATTCAGACGTCCAGACACTGGTGCGCGACGATCTGAGCTACGCCCGTCGCCTGATCGAGGGGAGCCGACAGCGTGGGTGACGACAAGGTACGCGTCGCCGTTGTCGGAGCCGGCCACATGGCCAATCGGGTGCACTATCCGTCGCTGGCGGCACTTCAGGACGTCGAGTTGGTAGGAGTCTGCGATCTCGATCCGGTTCGGCTGCAGACGACGGCGGACAAGTACGCGATCGCGGGGCGGTACGACGACTATCGCAGGATGATCGAGGAGACTGAGCCGAAGGCGGTCTACGTGATCGGCCAGCCCGACCTCATGTACGACATCTGGCGGTGGTGTCTTGGCGAGGGGCTGGACCTCTTCGTCGAGAAGCCGCTCGGCCTGACCATCCACCAGGCTCGGTCCCTCGCCTATCTGGCGGAGAAGCACAACTGCATCACTCAGGTAGGTTTCCAGCGGCGGAACTCGCCGCTGTTGCAGGTCCTGCTGGAGCGCTGTCGCGCAAGGGGGCCCGTCACACATGCCGTTTGCACGTTCTACAAGTGCGACCAGAGTCCCCGGCTGGATGCCCGTGATCACATGATGGATGACGGCGTCCATGCCATCGACACGTTGCGGGCGATCTGCGGGGGCGAGGTCGTCGACGTGGACTGCCAGACGCGAAGGGTCGGCACTCCTGACATCAACTTCATCGCCGCGATGCTGACCTTCGACAACGGTTCCACCGGCGTGCTTCTGAACAGCTGGTCCAGCGGTCGCCGAACGTTCAAGGTCGAGGTTCATTCGCCTCGGATCTGTGGAGAGGGCGACCTCGAGCAGACTGGCTACGTGTTCGAGGACGGTGACACGAAGGGCGTCGAGGTCACGGCTGCCGATGCCGCCGGGTCGGCCGAACTCTTTTCCTGTGGTGGATTTCTCGCCAAGTCGGCGGAGTTCATCGAGTCGGTGCGTACTCGCGAACTGCCGTCGTCGCACTTCGGAGACGCGGTCAAGACCATGGAAGTGGCTGAGCTGATACTCGCGCGGGACCTGGTTGCCACGGCCAGTCGTACGTGAACGTAGTTTTCAAGCCTGACTCCAGCCCATTGTCTTCGTCCATTGAGCGAGGTGTGGGCGGAACCAACGACGTCACCTGGCGACACCTCGGCGACCTGCTCGCCACCAACCGATTCACCAACTCTTGAACGCCTCACCGACCGGCCCGATCCAAGGAAGGCATTGCATGCACAGTCTCAGGAGACTCCTCACTGCGCTAGGTACACTGAGCCTGGCGCTGTTGGGCACCGCGCTGCCCGGCGTCGCTGCAGGCCACCCGCACGCACTGGCTGCGACGGCCGTGCACGCCGACAGGAACGGCGACTCGACATGCACCGCCCCCGCATGGACCTCGTCGACATCCGGAGACCTCTACACCGCCGACACCCCCTACCTCCTCCACAACAACATGTGGAACGCCGAGGGCTACGACGTCTCCCAGACCATGGGCGTCTGCGACCATGCCTCGTGGTACGTCGACGTCACGACTCCGGCCGGGACGGACTCGGCAGTCAAGACGTATCCGAACGTCCATGTCGATTACCACAACTGGTCCACCGGATACGAGCCGCCGCTGTCGTCGTTCAACAAGGTCACCAGCACCTACGCCGGCCAGGGCGCCGGCCTCGGCGTCTACAACGTCGCCTACGACATCTGGCTGAACGGGGTCGCCTCCAGCGGGTCCAACGAGGTGATGATCTGGACGGAGAACAGGGGCCAGACCCCGGCCGGGACGAAGGTCGGGGCGAACGTGCGGCTCAGCGGTCGGACGTGGGACCTGTGGGCGAACTCGAGCAACAGCTACCTCGCCTTCGTCCCGACCAACGGCCAGTCCTATCCCTCCGGCACACTCGACCTCAAAGCGTTCTTCGACTACCTGATTCGGCAGGGTCGGATCTCCAGCACGTCCACGTTGGGCCAGGTCGACTACGGCGTCGAGGTCGTGTCCACGGACGGCCAGACCGCTCGATTCAACTGCACCAACTTCTCCCTCAACGCCCATCAAGCCCCGGGACGGCTCCTCGAGGTGAGGTGACCGGCCGTGCAAGCCAACGCAAGGCCAAGAGCCGACCGCGGCTACCAGACCTATGACACCCGAGCAGTCTCGCGCGGGTGCCACAGGTACGTGTAGTCACAGCTGCGATCGACCTATGTAAGGATTTGCTCGCTCACCGGCGTCGGTCAGCGGGTGGTCGCGGATGTCCCGCAGCACCACGACGTCGGTGACCGCCGTCGAACCAGCCTGGTGGTGCCGACCTACCGCGCGACGATCGCGTCCCCGAGACGATCGCGTCCCCGAGTCCTCACGGACGAACGCGGATGATCGTCTTCCCTCTGGTCCGCTCGGTCGGGTTGAGGGCCGCAACGGCATCGTCGAGGGTTGCGATGTTGCCGATGTTCGTCCGCAGTCGTCCGTCCCGCACCCGCTGCACGATCTCACCCAGTTGGGCGCGGTCGGACTCGACAACGAAGTCGATCGCCAGGCCGTTGGTGGGCCGCGCCTCGGGCGGCCCGACGACGGTCACCAGTGTCCCTCCGGCGCGAATCAGGCCCGCGGACCGATTCTGGATGTCGCCGCCGATGACATCGAAGACCAGATCGACGCCGCCGACGTCTTCCAGGGCGTCTTTGTCGAGGTCGACGAACTCCTGCGCGCCGAAGTCGAGCGCCTTCTGACGGTCGGCAGTGCGACCGGTGCCGATGACATAGGCGCCGGCCTCGCGTGCGAGTTGGATCACCATCGTCCCGACCGCGCCGGCTGCGCCGTGCGCGAGGACACTCTGCCCCGCCTGGAGGTGGCCGTGCTCGAACAGCCCTTGCCACGCGGTCAGGCCCGAGATTGGCAGGCTCGCGCCCACGGTGAAGTCGACGTCGCCCGGGAGCGGCGCGAGGTTGCGTGCCTCGACGGCCACATACTCCGCCAGCGTGCCGTCGCGATGCCAGTCCGTGAGGCCGAACACACGCCGTCCCACCGACAGCCCGGTCGCGCCGTAGCCGAGAGCGGTGACCACTCCGGCCATCTCGTGCCCGGGGATCGACGGTGTTCGGTCATGGTCGACGCGATCGGTCCAGGTGGAGGGCCACTCCAGTTCAGCCGGGACGAAGCCCGACGCGTGAACCTGAACAACGACGTCGTTTGTCGCTGCTGGCGGCTCGGGCCGCTCCACCAGCGTCATCCCGGCCGTTCCCGCAGCCTGATCCGTCACCACAATTGCCTTCATCAGGCACCTCCCTTTACCCCGTCCTCGCCTGCACGGCATTTTCGGTTCACCGTGTGAGTGCCACCAGACCTCGGTTCCTTAGGCTAGGCGGACGCGCAGACCGTTCTGGTTGTCCATGGTCCCACTGTGAGCACATCACCAGCGGGGCCGCCACGACCGACCGTCTCTCAACTAAGAGGCCGAACCTCATGACCTGGCAGACCCACGAGCGGCTCAACACTTCCTCGACGTTGGCCCGCGTCTGCCGCATCTGCTCCGCCATCGCAGAAAGTCGGGGATCGCGTTGTTCGTGTCGGCTGGTGCGGGGGCGTGGAACTGTGCGCCGCGATGTGAGAACTGTCCGGACGCGTAGATCGTGTCGCCGTGCCGCACGGCCTGTGCCGACTAGCCATGGTTAGGCCCGGTGTTCACCCAGATCGCGGACCAGTCCAATGGTGTCGTCCGGTACGAGTACTCCGATGGCACTACAGGAGTGACACTGGCGACCACGTACCCGGTCGGGGCGAGCCACAACCCGGGTCGACTGCAGGTAGACCGGATCAGGGTTGACGCAAGCACCGGTTGCGGCCGTTATGGCAGTCGCGTCGGCGCTGTGACCGATGGCGAAGGTAGGACCTTACTTCGCGATCAGTTCTGAGCTGGTGGTTTCGTCGACCGACAGTGCAGCGACGTTGATGCCGGTCTTTTGGTGCTCACCCGCCCGTTGGAATGCACGTAGCTGTTCGATGCAGTGTCGGCACAGCACCCCTCGTGATCGTCAAGCAAAATGTCGATCCACCCGCGCTACGATGACCGCATCGCAGTTCAACCAACACGAATAGGAGGCCGTCATGTCCGAGTCCTATTCACTTCCCACTGAACCCGAAGGCGTCATCCCTTCGCTGGTTGAGCGATTCAACTCCGGCAAGATCAGCGCGATGAAGAGCTTGTACGAGGGGGCAGTGCTCGTCGCGGACGACGGGCGAACCGTCACTGATCCCGATGAGATCGCTGCCGCACTCGAGCGCGACATCAACCTCGGCCTGCCGCTGGAGGCCAACGCGCGCCATGTGTTCGTTACCGGCGATACCGCCCAGATCGTGGCGGACTGGTCCATTGATGGCACAGGCCCGGACGGCAAGCACGTGCACGTCGAAGGCACAGCAAGCGATACCGTGCGCCGCGGCGCCGATGGACACTGGCGGTACCTGATCGACAATCGTCTTGGGACGGCAGTCCGAAAGGCGGCGTGACACGTGTGGCCGCGGCAGGCTCGCCGATGGATCCACCCTTCGGTGTGGCGTCGACGATCATCACCACGTGGTGAAACTGCCCGTATCAATGAGGTTTCCACGCTCAGTTCACGTTCGATTCCTTAGGGCAATTCAATAGTCCAAATCGCTCCGTCGTTGTAAGGCTTTTCTTGTCACGCTTCAAGAGGAGGTTGCGGCGCCTGGGGTGTTACCCCGCCATGACGTGACGTTGGTGAAGATCGACGTCAGGTCATCGGCCCGGGACACGGCTCGTAGTTGTTTTTCTTGAGCGCGTGCAGGCGACTCCGAAAGGGGCGTTCTGCGCCCAGGCCGCCATCTCCAAGTCCACACCGTCAGCGAGGACGCAAAGGCCATCCGGTGTGAGTACGACGCGTGGGCGCCTGACGGCGCCGTCGATCGCGGCACGCTGCTCCCGCAGCATCTCCTCACCCGAGGGCCCCTTCATGTGGGGACGTGAGGCCCTGGGTTTTCGGACCATGCACCCGAAAACTAACTGTCGTACGTCGCGCAAGAGGCTCGACGCGTGGAGCCGACCGCAACCTGCCCGGTCGCTCGCTGCCGTTGAAGCAGACCAACCTGGCCCACGGAGGATGCGCTATGACGACTATCGAGCTCTACCCCGACGACGTTCACAACCAGCGGACGATCCGCCAGGGTCACCCACCTGACTGGGTCAACCGCGAAGGTGGTGACTACGACCTGGTGGTGCTCGGCGGCGGCCCGGGCGGCCTCACCGCCGCCACGACTGCTGCCGCGGGCGGGCACCGCGTCGCTATGACGGAGCAGCGACTGACCGGGGGCACCTGTGTCAACTTCGGCTGCACGCCGAGCAAGGCGCTGATTCGCTGCGCACGCGCGGTACACGATGCGAACCGCGGGGACGAGTTCGGCTTCCGGCTCGACGCCCCACCCCAGACTGATTTCGGCTCGGTCATGGATCGGGTCCGCAAGATGCGTTCCCTGAGCAGCGCACACGATGCGGTCGAGATGGCCGAGCAAGCGGGGGTGGAGGTCTACCTCGGGCACACGCGCTTCACGGCGCCGAATGCCGTGGAGGTCGATGGCCGGGTGCTGCGATTTCGCAAGGCTGTGATCGCCACCGGGTCGGTCCCCGTGGTGCCCCCCATCGAGGGACTGCAGACCGGGGATTACCTGACCAACGAGACCGTCTTCTCACTGACACAGCTGCCAGCCCGGCTGGTCGTCATCGGCAGCGGTCCGCTGGGATGCGAGCTGGCCCAGGCCTTCCACCGTCTCGGCGCCGAGGTGGACATGGTCAGCCGCCCCAGCACCCTGCTGGCCAATGATGAGCCGGAGGTCGGTGAGCTGATCCGTCGCCGGTTCGAGCAGGAGGGGATAGGGCTCCACCTGGGGTTCGAGGCAGTACGGGCGGACGGTGGCCGTTTGCTGGTGCAGGGCCCCGACGGGACGCGCGAGCTGCCCTATGATGCGCTGCTGCTCGGCACCGGTCGCAAGGCGAACGTGGAGCACCTGAACCTGGACGCGGCAGGGGTACACCTCGACAGAGACGGCGTGGAGGTAGACGACTACCTGTGCACCAGCAACGCCGACATCTATGCCGCCGGCGATGCAACCTTCCCGCAGAAGTTCACCCACGCAGCCAATGCGACAGCGCTGCTCGGTATCGCGAACGCGCTGGATGAAGCGCATCGCCCGGCACGGGAGCTCGTCATTCCCCACTGCACCTACACCGATCCCGAGGTGGCCGAGGTGGGCCTGACTCCGCGCCGAGCCCGCGACGAAGGTGTCGCCATCGACGCCTACCGGCTCGACCTGACCCAGGTGGAGCGGGCGTTCATCGACGGCGAGGAGGAGGGATTCGGGGCGATCTACAGGCGCAGCGACGACGACGAGATCGCAGGAGCGACGCTTGTGGCGGCGCACGCCGGTGAGATGATCAGCGAGCTGACGCTGGCGATCACGAACCACATGCCGCTGGAGGCGCTGGCCGGCACGGTCCACTGCTACCCGACACAAGCCGAGGTCTTCCAGCGGATCGCACTGCAGCACGCCCAACCCCAGCGGGTCGCTGTGCCCCACCCGCGGTGAGGCCGTGCAGTTGGTCACCGATTTGATCTCGGTGTCAAGGAGTTGATTCCGCCTGGCTTCGCCTGGTGGCGTTGTTCAGTGGGCGGTCTCGTGGGGGTTGTCCGGGAGCCAGCCTTCGGGGTCGGTCAGGCTGAGATCGCCGACGGGTGCGGAGATGGCGTCCACGGCGGCGAGTACGGCGGTCCGCGTCTCTCCCTTGCGCCACACCAGCGACCAGGGAAAGTACACCCGCGGGGACACCACCGGGCGCTGGACGAGGTCCGGAGGGAGTGGCGTCTGTTCCTTCGGTGGGTTGATGACCGGCCGGGGCGAGCGCCGGACATGTGCGAAGAACCCGGGCTCGGTGATGCCTGCGTCGTCGATGTGTACAAGGTGCGCGCCGGTGTACTCGGCGAGCTTCCTGGCGTAGGCGTTCCACGCCGCCCGGACCTGGAAGTCCTCGTTGACGAGAACCGCGGTGTCGCGGGCGCCAATCTCGCTGGTGTCGTCGCCGGTGGCGACGGCGTGCAGCCGATCCGCCCCGATCAAGCGCGCGTTCAGCTGGCGGTCCTCGAGGTCCTCGGCGCTCACCGAGCACAAGGCGATGTCCAGGGAACCGTCCTTCACGCGGGCCGCCTGCGCGTGGGAGGGCACGATCCAGGCGTCCACCAGGAGTTGGGCCACCCCTGCGGTGCGTGCCATGAGGTCGGAGGGCAACCAGCTGACGTGGCCGAGACGGACCGGTTCGGCAGCCCCGGCCAACTGCGCGGCCCGCCGGTTCAGGTCGTCCGCACGTCCCAGCAGGTCGCGGGCCAACGGGAGGAGAGTGGCTCCGGCGGGCGTGAGACTGACGGAACGCCGGTCGCGGTCGAACAGGAACACGCCGAGGTCGCGTTCCAGGGCCTTGATCTGCTGGGAGAGGGACGGTCCGGCGATCAGCAGGCGCTCCGCCGCCCGCCCGAAGTTCAGCTCCTCGGCGACGGCCACGAAGTAGCGCAGCTGGCGGAGCTCCACACCTTCAATCGTAGGTGCCCCTAGGAGATTCGGCCTCCTAGCTGGGAGAAGGTCGGTCGTGGCAGCCCCGCTGGTGAGGTGCTCACGATGGGGCCATGGACAACCAGAACGGTCTGGGCGTCCGCCTGCCTGCCCGTCTGCCGAGGCGCCTGGTTGGGGAATCGGTCCAGATTGACGGAAGTCATCATGAGCACTTTCCAGGAACAAACCGTACGTCCCAGTTAGTTTCGGCGCCCCAATGGTCGCGGCTACGTGTCGGCCGAGCTGATCAGGTCGGTTCGGTGTCACGGTGACCAGCGAGGGCTCAGCCATTACCATGATCAGGGCGGTTGCGAGCGCGATCAGGAACGCCCGATTGCTCCGCCCGCGATGCCGGCGCCACCAGTGGCTCAGAGGGACTTCCCAGATGACCTGGGCGGCGATGGGTGAGCTCGACCTGGAGACCGCCTCCAAGCGGGCGACCGATCGTGTCCGTGAGATCTCCGGCGCGGACTACGCGGCGATCTCGCTGACCGACCCCTCCGATCCGGGCAGGCTCACCTTGCTGTGCGCGTCCGGCCTGGGGGACGCCCGACCCGAATGCGGCGCACGGATTCCACGCCAGGGCATCGCCGCAATGGTGCTCAACTCGGGCCGGCCGGTCATCACCGAGGACCTCACCACGGACCCGCGCCTCGACCGCACTTCAGATCGGTGGGGGCACCTGTCCGTCATCGGACTCGCGATGTTCATGCCGCTCACCGCGGAGAACGAAGTAGTGGGCACCCTCCTCATCGGCTGGCGACGGGGGTCATCGTACTCACGCCTCACCGCGCGGGAGGTCGACCTCGTGCAGACCTTCGCCAACCAGCTCGCACTCACACTGCAACGGCTCCGGACCCAAGAGAAGGAGCGGCGGGGGCAGCGCTGGTTCGAAGCCGCCACGCAGATAGCGCACCTTGTGGTTGGCGGTGTGGATCCGGACGAGACGATGCGCCTGGTTGTTCGGCAGCTTCGAGAGATCTCTCGCGCCGACATCGCCAGCATCACCCTCGCCGACCAGAACGACCCCGACAGCATGTACGTGGTGGCCTTCGAGGGAATCGACGGGGCCGAAGTCCCGCCCAGCACCCGTATCCGGCGGGAGGGCATTCGCGCCCACGTCCTCGCCGATGGTAGGCGCGTCCTGAGTGACGGCTACCCCCACCTGAAGGACCGCCGACCTCCGCCGGGGTGGGCGGAGTCCCTGTCGCACCGCGGTCTCGGCATGCAGGTCCCGCTCTTCGCCGACGGCCGGGCTCGGGGGACGCTTTTCGCCGGCTGGCACCGAAGGTCCCCCCACGCCTACGCAGCGCGTGCGGAGGCTGCCCAGGTGCAGGCCTTCGCCGACCTAGCCGCACTGGCTCTGGCTCGCAGGAGCCACGGCCCTACGGGATGGACGACCTTCCAGTCCTCCGAGGGGTCGGCCGCACTGATGAACTTGCTCGTCGCGAGCATGACCGAGCGCAACCAGGCTTGGCGCGAGGCCGAAGTAGCCTGCGCCCAACTCGCCGAGGTGATAACGCGGCTCGACACAGCAAAGAGCATTGGCCTCGACAACCTCCGCGCACTTAGCGCACGACATGGCAGCCGCAGAGATCACGATAGACAGTCCTGGTGGGCCCTCTCTCTCCGGATGCAAAGGCCATCCGAAGGTCAAGCAGGCGGCTTCCGTCCGGACAACCGGGTGAGACCCCGGGCGGATCGGGCGTCGTCTCCGGCACCTGGTCGGCGTCCTCGCCCATGGCGGCCCGCCTCCTGACCCGTTCGATCTCCGTGTCGGCGAGCTTCCGCACCGCGGCCACGTACCGGCGCCCTTCGAATGAAGCTACTCTGCGGGGCGTGACGGCTGGCGGGAGGTCGCCAGAAACGACCGTTATCGCTGCGACTCAGGTCTCGATCGGGTAGGCAATGTAGGCGACGTGGGTGCTGTCGGGAGACCAGCTGTTGACGTTCAACGATCCTTGGCCGCCGAGCAGTGCGTAGCTCTGGACGGGCTGGTTCCAGTCGTCCACCGAGACCAGCCGGATCTCGACCGGCAGGTCGGCCGGGTGACCGGTGGTCCCTAGCGGGAACGCGATGTGGGACGCCCAGCGGCCGTCGGGCGACAGATGCGGGAACCAGTCGACGGTGGAACTGGTCGTGAGGCGTTGTAGCGGCCCGCCTCGGTCAGGGATGCGGGCGATCTGGGCGTGCCCGGGGGTCGTGGTGAAGGCCTCGGTGTTGAAGTAGATCCAGCGTCCGTCGGGTGACCACTCAGGTCCGTCGAGGTGGCCAGGTCCGGTGTCGAGGACGGTGACGGTGTGGTCGGGGTTCAGGACCGCGAGTGCTCCCGGCTGGGTGAAGTCGTCTATCTGCACGTAGGCGAGTCTGCGGTCGTCGGGAGATACACCGTGCAGGAAGTGCCGCTTGCCATCGTTCGGGGTGAGCTGAGTGACCGGCCCGCCGGCCAGCGGGCCGCGGTAGATGTGGGTGTCCATCGCCGAGAGGTAGATGTGTTCTCCGTCGGGGCTCAGGACGTGGTCGTTGTTGAGGCTGATCGGCGGGTCGAACACGATGCGGTCGAGTCCTTGCTCGGGGTGGTGGACGTTCAGCGTCCACGCGGCACCGTCTCCGTTGACCAGCAGGTGTTGGCCGTCGCGCGTCCAGTTTGGCGCCTCGATCAGGATCTCGTCGGTCTGGAACAACAGCCGCGGTGCGGGGAGGTTCGGCCCGGCGACCCACACCTGCGATCGCTGGCCGGTGCGGAGTGTGCGGTGATGCGACTTCTCTTGCTGGGCGGTGTCCTGCCGATCGGTGGGTGGTGTCATGGCGGTCCTTTGGTCAGGGTCCGGGTGGTCAGGTACGGGTGGTCAGGTTCGGGTGGGCAGAGTCCGAGTGAGACGAGCGCGTCGATGGAGTACTGGTGATCAAGCTCGGAGGTCATCCCAGAGGTTGTCAGCACGCCGACGGGCAGCTTGTGAACGACGATCGGACGGCCGGGTGTTGGAAGCTGGCTACAAGAGTTGGATGCAAATTGAAAGCACTGAGTATGCCTTGGGGTGTGGTCACGTTGGAGGACTGGGGCGAGATCCGACTCCATCGGCCTGTGGGTACGAGCGGGCTCCTCGAGCGCCCAGAACCTGACCGACGGCTTGGTCCCCAAGCCATGGTGACCGCCCTCGGCGACACCACTGCACAAGCGCGCAAACTCGTCGACGTCGGCCTCTGGGAACCGACCAGCGACGGCTATCGAGTCATCGCCTGGGACGACGCCCAGTCCACCCGCCAGGAGGTCCACCAACGCCGAGGGGCCGCCTGCGACCGCATGCGCCGAGTTCGCGGCGCAAGCCCGGCGTTGACCGCGACCTTCGGGGCGAAGTTCGCGCGAACAACTAGAGCGGAGGCCGGCGTGTGAGTAGGACGCCCCCCGGTCAACCGTGCGAGTGTCGGTCCGCGATGCGAAGGTGGTGGCATGAAGGAGATGCTGTGGTCACAGCTGCGGGCAGCTCGCGACTCGCTGGTGTGGAAGCTGGACGGTCTGGGTGAGTACGACCTGCGCAGGCCGATGACGCCGACTGGAACCAACTTGCTCGGGTTGGCCAAACACCTGGGCTCGCAGGAGTACGGCAAATTTGGCGAGGTGTTCGGGCGGCCGGCTCCGGAGCAGCTCGCCTGCGTCGCCGATGGATCCATCTGGCACTACGGCGACATGTGGGCGACGCCGGAGGAGAGCGCCGAGTACATCATGGGCTTCTATCGCCGTGCGTGCGCGCACGCGGACGAGACGATCGGCGCGCTGGATCTGGACACCATCGGATCGGTACCGTGGTCGCAAGGCGAGGAGACGACACTGGGCGCGATGCTGTTGAACATGCTGGGCGAGACCCAACGCCACGCCGGGCACATCGACATCGTGCGCGAGCTGATCGACGGCTTCGCCGGCGGCATGCCTGACGCTTCAGGTTTCCACGAGGGTGCGGACGAACAGTGGTGGCGGGAGTACGTCGATCGCCTGGAAGCGGCGGCGCGTGCGGCCGCCGCGCGCTAGCTCGAACCCTGCCGATCGACTCCGTAGCATCCTTCAGCCCGACACAGGGGTTAGACATCCCAGGGAGCTAACCTTCAAGGGGCGGTGTCGGATATTCCGCGTGGCCCCCTCCTGCTCATCGATCCGATTCCGCGGACCGCCAATTGGGCCTGGGATGCTGCGTACGCACAGATGACGTCGGGGATCGAGGGGACGCCCAGGCTCGTCCCAATCCTGGCCGAGGCGCGGCGCTCGCTCGGCCTTCCCACAGGTGACCCGGCGGCCCTTGAGCGGCTGGAGACGATTCTCCTCGCGTGGTCGTCCATGATGTGGTGGACCGCCATCCACTTCCGTCGGGATGATCCGTGGTGGACCGCGCAGGTTCAACAGAACCTGGAGCGGCTCGCATCGTCAACATCTCGCTAGAGATCGGTCTGCTCGGCGGTGGGTGTGGGGTAGAGAGCCTAGAAGTCGGTGCCACACCATGGCGCACTGTTGACCGCGAACAACCGGTCGGCCAGCGACAGCGCATTCGGGTTCACCACCAGGAGCCGACCGGCCTGCGCTAGCGCCGTCGGCGTCACGTCGCCCAAGTACAGCTCACCCAGCGCGTCCACGTCGAGCACCAGATCGGCCGCCTCGGTCACCCGGTCAGTCTGCTCGGCGCCGATCCGGTAGCTGCCGGCGTTCTCCGGCAGGATCGCGTCCCGGACCTCCAGCACCAGCGACTCCGTCGTGTCAACGCCGAGCAGACCGAAGCGTCGGGCGGCGAGCGCGGACGGCACATCCACGATCCGCAGCCAGGTCTCGTCGTTGATCCGCTCGGTGTTCAGCGCCCGCCGATCGGTGAACAGCTGCTCGAGCGGTTCGTCCATCGGCCGGCCCTTAGCCACCACCTCGGTCACCAGATCAACGCTTAGTAAGTACCGCCACAGGCCGGCCCACGCCTCGGTTGACAGGGTCACGAGGTCACGCAGTTCCAGCACTGTCTTCGCATCCGGATCGCTGAAGTCCCCTCGTTGGACCGTGTAAAGGGCGTATCCGTCATCGCCGTCCTGGCCGGTGTGCACCGCGACCATGACCGGGCTGCTGTATGAATCCATGCGCAGTCGGAGATTCGTCCACCAGTGTGCCGGCCGCTGGACCCAACCTGGCCGCGCCGACGATGCCACGCGGTTGTAGATCGGCGGCATTAGTTCTTGCGCCTGGTCGAAGGACACCAGCCGAATTTGGCGCCCGGTGGGCACTTCGGGGCGGAATCTGGCACGCGCCCGCCTGATTCGGACCTGTCGGTATCGGGACGCAACGCCATACCCGAACCGGCCGTAAATGGCGCCCTCAGTGGCCCGCAGCGTTGCCAAAGGCTCCGTCAACGCGCCCAATTGGGCACCCATCAGGCCGCACAACACGCCACGCCGGGTGTGATCGGCACGTACTCCAACCCGGCTGACCAGCGCCATCGGCACCACCTCGCCGCCAGGCACTGCCAATGCTGAAGACCATGACTGTGCCGAACCGACGATCTCCTGATCCCGGAACGCGCCCCAGGTGCGGCCCAGCTCGTAACTCGGCTCCCGCTCCGACCAGTCCCCATCCGTAGTGGGCCTGACGTGCAAGGTGACCCGGAACACGGTATGCGCGGCGCGGTGCTCCTCCGGCTGAACAACACGAATGACATAGTCGCTCACAGCCGCCATCCAACAGCAGCCGCTCATGCTCCGGCAATCCCGTTGCGGCGCACTGGCCAGGCGACCAACGACCAACGCATCGGAACCCACGGCTTGTGAGCTGCCCGGGCCTCGTCGACGAGTGCGTGCCATGAAGCTTCGCGCGACGAATGAGACCGTACATTTACCCAGCTCAGCGTCTCGTCGGCATGCCGTTGATGGCTCTGTCGAATAGATCTGCGTGGGCAAGTACCGCGACTGGCGTCGGAACGGTGTGACCTCGATTGATACGGTCGTTCACGTCCGCGAGATGACCGACGCCCTGGTCGGGGCACCGAGGAGCCGTCGATGCACCGCCCAGACCTGCGGTACGCCGCGCGCCTGGCCGCTTTTGGGACCGCAGCCACGCACCTGTCCCTGCTGAGTGACCGTCGGCTCGGTGAAGTCGTGGCCGCAGCCGCCCCACTCGGATCCGGCATGGGCGGCAGGTCGGCGGAGTTGGAGGTCAATGGAGTACGGGTCTTCGTCAAGCGTGTCCCCCTGACGGACACGGAGTTGCGACCGGAGAACGCACGGTCGACGGCGAACCTCTTCGGGCTGCCGACGTTCTATCAGTACGGGGCGGGCTCGGCCGGGTTCGGCGCTTGGCGTGAGCTGGCCACGCACACCATGACCACCAACTGGGTCCTCGGGAACGAGTACGAGGGCTTTCCGCTGATGTACCACTGGCGGGTCCTACCCGACTCCCCTCCCGAGGGGTTCTTCGACGAGTTCGGGGGCGTCGACGGAGCGGTCGCACACTGGGACGGCTCGTCTGCCGTGCGCCATCGCCTGGAGGCCATCGGCCGGTCCTCGTCCAGCCTGATGCTCTTCCTGGAACACGTGCCGCAGACGCTCGCCGCCTGGCTGGACGACCACCGGGATGCGGTATCGGAAAGCGGGGACGGCTCGCCCTACACGTGGGTGGAGGAAGCCCTGGCGCGCGGGACCGCCTTCATGAGCGCTCGCGGGCTTGTCCACTTCGACGCACATTTCTCCAACGTCCTGACCGACGGCCAGCTGCTCTATTTCGCGGACTTCGGACTTGCCCTGAGCTCCGGCTTCGAGCTCGCAGCGGATGAGGCCGAATTCCTCTCGAACCATCTCACGTACGACCGCTGCTACACAGCGAACCATCTGCTCCGCTACCACCTGCTCGATGGCCGCGATGGCGAAGGCGGGCACGAGGCGTTCCTGTGTAAGTGGCTGACTGATCGGCAGCCCGACGGCATCCAGAGCGAGATCGCTGCGATCATCGACCGTCATGCTCAGATTGCCGTCGCCCTCGACGAGTTCCATCGCCGACTGCTGACCGAGAGCAAGCGGACGCCGTATCCGACCGCTGAGATCGAGCGGGCCCTGGCCGCTTCGGCTGCAGCGCCCCATTGAGATCAGATCTTCTGCGACTCGGTCGCGCCGCGACTACAGGCCTGCGCGGGATGGCACAAAGTGAGCCTTTCCGGTTAATCGGACATGCCGTGCAGGGGGACTTGCCAGGATAAGATGTTTCCGGTTGGTCCATCCGCTCGCACCGTGCACGTCCCTCCCAACTGTCGGGCTCTTTTCCGTAGACGGACAGGCACACTTCCACTGGCCAAGCGTTTCCCAGCCTGGCCGTCATCGCTGACAGTGAGAGCGAGCTTGTCCGCGGTCACCTGCACGAATACCTCGATGTTGCTTACTGCCTGGTGAGTGGCGGCATCGGCGAGCGACTCCCGCACTGCGAGCACCAGTTCTTGTTCAAGCCATTCGGGGAGGCCATTCAGTGGGCCGTGGACCACCAGTCGCGGCGTTTGATTGAACGTATTGCTGACAGCTTCGACTTCCTCCAAAACCTGCGCACTCAGCGGTAGTCGACTAGGAGTTCTCGCGTCACTGAGCGCGAATACGGTAGCGCTGATCTGACGGATCGTCCCGTCAAGCTCGTTGATGGTGTCCTGAAGGCGTCGGCGCATCTCGGTTTGACCGACCATGCCGGAAATCACGTGCATGCGTGTGCCGATATCGAATAGGCGGACCAGGATAGTGTCTCGCAGTTCGCCGGCGATTCGTTCGCGATCTTCCAGAACCATGCTGTGAGTGCGGACCTGCTGCAACGCAAGCGCGACCACATCCGTAAACATTTGCATTAATGGGACTATGGTCGAAATAGTCTCGAAGGACGAGCCGCGCCGCCACCCGGCAACCAACACACCAAAGGCATTTCCCGAAACGGCCAAGGGTAGGTACATCCCTGGGCCAAGGGTTGAGAGGGCTTCGGCTAGTTCCGCAGGTGGTTGGAAGCCTGGATGAAGAGGGATGTCAGAACTAATGACGGCTTTGTTAGATTGAATGACATTAGTCCACAATTCCGACCGTTCGGAGGCGTGGGGAAAATTGCCGGAAACATCTTCGAAGCCCATACCATCGACAACCTCAATGAACGCAGTGCCGACTGGCAAGTGCGGGTCGGTCAGCCCGATCGCCACGTAGTCGGCGCCAGATACGACACGCAACCTTTGGGTCACAAGTCGTAGACCGCCGCGGACACTAGTCTGTTTCTGCAGTGCTTGAGTCAGCTCCAATGTGGCTTTTAGCCACCGATTAGCGTAATCATCATTTTCGGGTGTTTCGGGCATTAGTTCGTTCACCATGTCGTCGGGGCACCACAAAAGCTTGGACTTGACCAATTGCTTGGTCTACTGGTGGCGTCCGGTCAGCTTACGAGGCGACATGGGTCTCGGAAAGTGCTCGCGAGCACTTTCGTTACCACCCCGTCCGCACCGGTCGGGGCACGCAGAGAGGTCTTCGCCCGACGGGCCGACCACCTACTATGCGTCGATTCGCTGCTCCGGAACCGCGTGGAAGGTTGGGCCGCAACGGTCTCGCCACCGGCAGTCTCCTACCCCTGCGGCTTGGCCGGCTTGTTCGGCACACCCCAGACCGCGCCGGCGGTAGCCGCGGCGGCCCCGATCGCGACGATCGCCTCGGCGCCGGTGAGCACCTGATCCTCGCGTCCGGTCGCGAGAGCTGATCTCTTAGCTCGGGTAGCGGAGGCAGGCCGGGGGGCTGCAAGCGTCTGTGGCTCGGGTGATCCGGAGTGGTCGTGGGCAGGCCCACCTGGGCATTCATTCACCTGCGGGCATCCATGATTATCTGGCGTCTTCCGACGTGCTAAAGGTTGTCCCGTAATCGGCGTGTCGGGTCGGTAGACCCGCCGGTCGGGGTTGATCATGTCGTGGTGCAGGTGATCAGTGGTTCCTCGGATGGCTGGATCCGACCGTTTACGGGGTTGTCGGTGCGGGAGTTCCGCAGGCTGGTGGGCATCGTGCGGGCTCGTGGCGCCGAGCAGACGGGTGCGGGTCGCCGGTGGGGGCTGGGACTTGAGGACCGGGTGTTGCTGGTCGCGGTGTACTACCGCACGAACCTGACGTTGCGGCAGGTGGCGTTGCTGTTCGGGATCTCCAAGTCCGCGGCAGGGCGGGTCGTCGACCATCTCGCTCCGTATCTGGTGCTCTCGCCCCTGCGGCGCCGTCGCGGCCCGGAGCAGGTGCTGATCGTGGACGGCACCCTGGTCCCCACCCATGACCGCAGCATCGCGGCGTCGTCGAAGAACTACCGGTACTCCACCAACCTGCAGGTCGTCATCGACGCCGACACCCGCCTGACGGTCACGGTCGGCAAACCGGTGCCGGGCAACCGCAACGACTGCCGCGCCTTCCTCGACTCTGGCGCCGATGCCGCCTGTGCCCAGATGGCCGTGATGGGCGATGGCGGCTACCAGGGCACCCGGGTCATCACACCGTTCCGCAAACCAGCCGGCGCCACGTTGCCGGAATGGAAAGAACAGATCAACACCCGCCACCGCCGCATCCGCGCCCGAGCCGAACACGCTCTGGCCGGCATGAAGAACTACAACATCCTGCGTAACTGCCGACGCAAACGCCAAGGCGTCTACTACGCCACCTCAGGCATCGCCCTCATGCGCAACCTCACCCTCACCACCGACTAGCCACCACACCCACGGTCGACCCGCCCAACCCCAGCACGCCACAAGATCATTACGGGACAACCTTTAGGTGGCCAGATCGTGGCCTCTCTGATCGGCCCCAGGATGTGGGTGCAGCCAGGCAGCGTCGAGATTGTTGGTGAACTTGACAGTCTCCCCTGGAGCTGCGGCAGTCGGGCTCTTGGCCGGTGGGATCGGCGGGTCGTTGTCGGCGGCGGGGTGCCTATCTGCTCAGGCTGGTGGATGGCCGTCCTCGAGGTAGACAACGGTCCCTGCTTCGCGGGCTTGAGCAGCGGCGATCGCTCGTCGAGCGTGGAGGGAGTCCAGGCACTCGACTGCCTGGTCGAGAGGGAGGAAGGTGTACTCCTCCACCTCGCCGGGGTCGAGCTTGATCGCCGCAATGTCATCCGGCGTCAACACTCCTCCGTCGAAGATAAGGATGACGCCGTCCAGGATGCGCTCGGACCATCCCGCGGCGCGCTGGCGCTCGGTGAGGTTGCGGTCGTGGGAGGGTTCCCAGTCGACGACAAGCAGCGCGCCAGGCTCCTTGGCGAGGCCAATCTCCTCTTCAACCTCGCGACGGACCGTGGCTCGCGGGGTCTCATCGGAGTCGGCCACACCGCCTGGAAAGCCCCATGGACTGACTCCGTAGGTTGCTTTGACGAGAAGCAACCGACCGTCGGTGTCGAAGAACACGGCCATGTGCGCCTCCCGCTTGGCCGGCAGAGGTCCGCGCGGGAGCGGTTCTAGTTCGTCTATCTGGTTCACCGTCGCGACCCTACTGTTCGCGCCAGGACGCGTGAGACGCTGATCTGGGTCTGTGGTTGCGAGATGCCAGCCGGCTTTGCACCATGTCCCGCGGAGCGGGACGTGATGACCGGGCCCGGGACGCCGTACGCCGACAGCTACGGCGAGGGTCGCCAGTGTTCTGGCGGCCCTCTTGTCGCGCCCAGCCGCGCCGGCCGACCGCGCGCGGAAGGCGCTGAGGGATGGCTGGCGCTGTGCGGCGGTCAGGAGCGGCCCGGTCCGGCCGGCTCCTGAAGACGTACAGAAACTGCTCACTACCTGAGACCCGGCATGAGTCAGGCAGCGCTGTCACGACTCAGGCGTCAAGGCGCTGGTGCGTCTAGCGCCCAGGTGCGACGCGAGACCGCCTGCCCGCCGCCGTAGTCCTGGGCGATGGACGGGCCCAGCTGACACCAAAGTTCCTTAAATCTGGCTGCGATCCTCGGCCCGATCCTTGGACGGCCTTCGATGTCCGGGGACAGCAGCCTCGTGAAGTGTGCGCCTGATGATGGGTGCGAAGGGGTGGGCTGCAACCGCGAGGTGGTCCGCGACGTGCTCAGCGTCGACCAGGCGGCGGTGTGGGATCTCGAACTTTGGTTTCCAGGGGGAGAGTTCGACGTCTGCACGCCACAGAGCGCGGACGAGCACCGCCCCCTTGTGTTGCCCGGCGATGCATACCCCGCGAGTGAACCCGAGGAGCCTGGCTTGGACGACGATCGCGCAGGCTTCTTCGAGCATCTCCCGGCGGAGGGTGTCTTCCCAGCTCTCGGTGCCTTCTGGTCTGCCGGCGGGAAGCTCCCACCTCTCGCCGTCGCGGCTAACGAGGACAATCTCGCCGGTGGGGGTCACGCAGACGCCTTCTGACCCATGGGACTTCCCGGCGGGAGGTGTCGGCGGGGGATGCCACGAGACGATCCAGTCCCCATGGTTGTCCCGTACGGCGAAGCTCTCGCCGTCGGCGGCGGTCAGGGCCACCTCAGCCATCGGCAGCTCACCACCCCTTCCCCGTTACCCAACCTGGAGTTGCAGTGGGCGCAAAAGCTTACCCGTCGCCAGCAGGAGAGGGCGATGGCCTTCCAGGCTGGGTCTCGCCACACTTCGGCTTGACCCCAGCGTGATCCAAGCGACCTGCGACAGCGGACGACGATGAGCGCTAGGACGACGGCCTCCACAGCGTGGGAGAGCAGCTCGCGACCATGATGCCCGTTCCTACGGATGGCAAGGTCGGGCCGAACGCAAGAACCGCCCGCTGTCCCGTGCAATCCACATGCAACAGCGGCGGCGGTGAACGAGGGTGCTCAACGGGCATCGGGGGGCAGATACGCTCCGCCGTTGGTCCTGGTCAGAAGGGGGCAGAGGCGGAGCGTAGCCGCCGACCCTTGCGCTCTTCAGACCCCGCACATCTTCCCGTCAGAGCCGGTGCGGACCGAGGCCCCGTGCGAAATAGGTGCAACATCTGGTCGCCAAGCTAGGTCCATTCATCAGATTAGGACCTGTTCGCGGCCCACCAGTCGAATGCGTCAGGGATGATCGCCTTCATGTCAGGAGGACTTGGAAGGGTCAGGGCGTCGTCGTTGGTGAACCAGCTGGCCTCGCGAAGCTCCTCATGCTCGAGGTTGAGTGTGCCGCCGAGGAAGCGGCAGGCGAACATGGTGACGACATAGGCGAGCCGAGCTCCGCCTGGGTAGGTGACCTCGAAATCTGGACCGCCATAGGCGCCGGTGATGCCGAGAATCTCGGCCTCCAGTCCGGTCTCCTCACGTAGCTCTCGCAGCGCGGCCTCGGCAGGGCTTTCGCCGGGCTCCATACCTCCGCCGATGGTCGCCCACAGGCCGTCATGGTCGTGACGTGCCAGCAGTAGTCGTCCGGCCTCGTTGAAGACAGCTGCACCCGCGGCAGGAGTCAGCAGGAGATCGGAGCCGATCTTGGATCGGATACTGGCCATGTACGGCGAGATCGCCATGACGTCGGACCTCCTGAGGCAAGGCTTCGTGGTGCCATCCAAGCATGAATGCCGCGAAGCCTACGAGACGCTCAACGCGGCGGGGCAGCGAAGGTCCTTTCCTGGACGGCATGCCGCGCTGGAAGCCTTTGGTGATCTCGCCGATCGTGACGCCGTGGCGGTGCTTGGCAGAGCCCCAGGTCCGGGGCGATGGTGCCCGGCTATCGGTCTCGGCGATCCGGGCGGTGTTGAAGCGTGCTGGCCGCCGGCGCAACCTCGATGACACAGCCCGGCGGATCACTACCGCGCTGCGCACCGACCAGCAGTTTGCGCGGCGGAGCAGATTGTCGCCGCGTTCGCCGCCACCACGACTGCAGCGGGCGGCATCATCGCCGGGTTGAACCGCCAGGTCGCGGAGCTCGAGACCAGACTCGCAGACCGTTTTGAGCAGCACCCGGACGTCGACATCTACCTCTCCATGCCGGGACTCGGCGATGTTCTTGGCGCCCGGGCGCTCGATGAGTTTGGGGACGACCCTGATCGCTACAGCACCGCCAAGTCTCGTAGGAACTACGCCGGCATCTCGCCGGTGACGGTTGCCTCGGGCAGAAAACGAGCCGTCCTCGCCCGCCACGTCGGCAACCGCCGCCTGCACAACGCCATGTATCAGTAGGCCCCACCGCGCAACTCCCACAGCCGACGCCGCTGGAACGCACCGAGCCGCGACGCCGCTGTAAGCGTCGGAGACTTCGTGGGAAGCCGGATTCGTGGGCCAGGTCAGCCTCTGACCGGCCAGTGCAGCTCGGTGTAGTGGTTGTCGGGGTCAGGTGTGACGGTTGGGTCTGAGAGCCAGATCCAGCGCAATGGGCCGCCCAGTTCGAGGCCGGCCGCTTCGATCTGCGCTCGCAGATTCGCGATCACCGCCTCGACCTTCTCGACGTCCGCCCAGTTGCCCGAGAAATAGGCTGAGGCCACCTCGCCTCCGGGAAGAACGGCGGGAATGACATGGCCCTCAGGGACGGCCGCTCGATCGACGGGCACTCCAGCCTCCCATCCATCTGCTTTGGGCTCCTGGTGTCCTGGGCTCAACTCTTCACCAAAGACCGTGTAGGGCGGCCCCGCCGCCGCGAGCCCCTGATGCTCCAGAGCTTGGAACGATTCTCCGATCGCTTCGCCAATCATCTCGTCCGTCCGGGTACTCCGAACGCACAGGACTGGCTGGTCGCTGAGCGTCTTGCGCACGATCGCGGTGACGTTCATGTTCGTCTGCGGCGTCGACATGGCACTCCTTTGGGATCGGAGATGCCGGAGAGCAGCCGTGTACGACTCGCCAGTGCGCTGCATGCGTTGTCGAACGAGTCGCTTGCGATTGCGGTTCGCCGTCATCCGGCCCTCCACGCCCGGCGCTACGCCCCCCAGCGACGGCGCCCGGCAGTGACCGGGACAGCGATCCCGAGGATGTGGTCCCCTTTGCCTCCAACAAGCGGCCCTGCTGGGGAGGACCGACGGAGGTTTGGCGGTGGATCGACGCCACCAGGCAGGCTACTCAGTCTGGGCCTGACTCCGCAATGGTGGCGCACCACCACAACAACACACCCGACGCCCTTGAAGGTTAGCTCCCTGGGATGTCTAACCCGTGTGTTGCGCGGGCCATTAGCCCAGGTCGGACAGGTCAGTGCAGGACGCTCGCGGCCGTTGTCCCCGGCGTGAACCAGGGGCCACGCGGCCGTAGATGTGCGTTCCCAAGCTGACAGTCCGACGGCCGGGCGTGTGCTTACGTCGACGAGGCGTCCGCGCGGTAAACCTGGTGACGAATCGAGTGTGGTCTTGTCACAGTGTTCGGATGAATTCGGCGTTCGACACCCGCGACCGGACGAAGCCCCGCCTGGTCATGCTTTCCGGTTCCTGTGCGGGCATCGGCAAGTCGACGCTTGCCGAAGGGCTCACACGCAGGCTGGAGGAAGCAGGTGCGACCGTCGACCTGTTCGGCGAGCACCAGATCTTCGCCCGAGCCGACTTCGTCGACGTCGCGGAGGCTTTCCGCAGCAGGGAGTTTCCGACACCCGAGCTCTTCCTGCCCACGTACGCGCGGGTCTTCGATGGCTTCCGGGCCGCAAACGCCTGGGGTGTGTTCGACTGGCACTGTGCAGGCATGGCGGCCGACCTTCCGTGGGCGATGCGTGACCACGGTCGGCTTGCGCGGCTCTGCCTGGATGTACGAGAGCTTGCGGAGGACATGGATCCTGTCCTCCTAGACCTGGCCGGTGATGTGCGGACGGCGACCGAACGGGCGCTTGCCCAACGTGGTGACGTGTGGGCGAAGCGCTACGCACGCCTCGCGAGCGACGCCGGTCACACGTCTGGGCGCATCGCTGAGCGGATCGTGGCGTGGTCGCGAGATCAGCTGGGCGCGCTGCGGGAACAGGAGCTCGCGGCCATGCGGTCGGCAGGCTGGCCGGTCATCGAATTGGACGCGACGGCATCGGCTGCCGAGGTCCTGGAGCAGGCGTGGGATGCCCTGGGCCTCGGCCGGTCCACAGCGCTCCCGTCCCCGTGCGTAACGGGTTAGGGCCGCCCGGACTCGGGCGTCCTTCATGCCTGCAGCTAAGTGAGCTCGAGTCGGCCGCTCGTCCGGCAGTGAGCGCTGGAGCGGATGCGGCGTGACGGCGCTGGCGTTGACCGGCGACGGCGTACCGATTGAGGAAGAGCCGGTCCTGACTGCCACGGCCCAGCCAGGACCGGCAAGTCTGCTCGGACGCTGTCAGTAGCGGCGGCATCCACGGATCGAATCCCAGGCATGGGACCTCCTCCGGCACCGCGCCCGTCGTGAGCAGGCCGCACGCGAGTCTGGCCCGGGTAGGAGCGATCTGGATACCGAAGCCACCGGCTCCCCGCGGTGGGTTTCGACCCCAACGTGCCGGCCTGATGTGGCTGGCCGGACAGGGACGTCGAGTTCGTCCGGCCGCGTGTCCGAGGCGCCGCGGCTGGCCCGCGTGGTGAGCTGTTCGACACGTGGCACGAGGTTCGGCGACGGCGAGGTGCTGCAGGTCCGCCCGCGGACGCGCGATGGTCAGTCAGTCGGTGAGGAAGACCGGGACGCGGTCCTTCGGCCTGCCGATGATCGCCCGCTTTCCCTTCACCAGCACGGGACGCTGCATCAGCTCGGGGTGCTCGACCAGCACGGCGACCACCTGGTCGGCGGTCGCGACGTCGGCGTTGGTCAGGCCGAGCCGGGCGAAGGCGGCGTCACGTCGTACCAGGTCGGTTGCGGGGTCCTCGAGCTTGCTGAGCAGGTTACGCAGGGCCGCCTCGTCGAGCGGAGTGGTCAGGTAGCGCACCACCTCGACCTCGACCCCGGCAGCGTCGGCGGCGTCGAGGGCCGCCTTCGAGGTGGAGCAGCGCGGGTTGTGGAAGACGGTCACGGCAGCCATACCGGAGACCGTATCGCAGCGGTTCGATGAGTGCTGTGCTGTGCTGTGGCAGGCGGCCGTATCGCCGCGCACCGAGTGGGCGATCGGAGGGCTTGATGGCCGCAGTCCGATGGTTCCCATCGCCCACTCGGTGTCGATCGACAGGCTCAACCAGAGCTCACTCCCCGTGCGGGCGGCCGTCGAACTCGAACGCCCCGAGGTCGGGCGCCGAGCCGCGGTAGCGGAACCCGAGGTCGACGCCCCGGTCGATCAGCGCACTGCCCGGGGCCGGACGCAGGTTCGGCAGGTCGGGCAGGTCACCGTTCGGCTTGCGAGGGGCGTCCCAGCCTTCCTGCGACACGCTCAGGAAGTCGGCGGCGGTCAACTGCAGGCCGAGGTCCCAGGAGTTCGCCTGCGAGTCGGTTCCGGTCATGTTCCTGAGTCCGCCGGTGCCGAAAGACACGTTGTTGCGCAGGATGCCCAGGCCGTACCTGGTGCCGTCGGGCGCGGTGGAGGTCATGTCGTAGTTGGTGCCGTTGTCGAACGCGGTGTTGTTGGAGATCACGTTGGGCACCGTGTGGTAGTTGGCGTCGAAGCCGCGCACCCTGTTGTCGAACGCCACGGAGTGATCGATCGCGAAGGTCTGTCCATTCGGGTCGTACACGCCGCCGAAGCCGCCCAGCTTGAAGCCGTTGCCGTTTCCGGACGCCGCCGGCACGTCGGTGCCGTAGACGTACCCGTTGTGCCACGCCCACGAGTTCCTCACGCTCGCCGGTGACGACGAGTTGATGAAGTCGAAACCGTCGTCGGCGTTGTTCCACGCCCGGTCGCCGGAGAACACGTTCGGCCTGGTGCTCGGAGTGTCGGTGTGGGAGCCGAACCCGTCGGCGTTCTGCCCGGCCCCGGTCTTCGAGTAGGGGTCGTAGTTGTCGTGGGAGTCGCTGTTGCGCACGAGGTTGCCGGCGCCGTCCTGGATGAAGATGCCGGCGCCCATGATGTGGTGGACGTTGAGGCGGTCGAACACGTTGTCATTGCCGGCGACCCAGACACCCCACGACTCGTTGTTCAGGTTGTTGCCCTGACGGACACCGGTCACCTCGAGTCTCTCGAGCACCACGTGGTCGGCGGAGACGTTGATGCCCTTGACGCGGCAGTCGTCCAGGATTCCGGCGAAGTCGAGCACCGGTGTCTCGCCCTCTGCCGCGGCGTAGCGGATCGGGCGCTGCGCGGTCCCGCTCTTGGTGAGCGCGATGACGTCAATGCTGTCGGTCCGGCTCGCGCACTCGTCCACGGCGTCGGTGAACGCGTAGGTACCGCCGCGCAGGTAGACGGTGTCGCCGGGCCGCACCATCTCCTGGGCGTGCGCGATGGTCGCCCACGGGTGGTTGGGGCTGCCGTTGGCATCGTCGTTGCCCCACGGGGCGACATAGGAGGCGGGGCCACGGTTCGGCTCGTCGGCGGACGCCGGGGTGGGGGCGGCAGCCAGGGTGGCTGCGGCGAGCGCGGCCGACAGTACGGCGGCGCCGAGCCTGTGACGGCGGGTCGATCGTGTCCGGAACATGGAGGGTCACCTCTCTGTAATGACTCACACCTGTAACGATTCACGGCCACGGGGAGTGAGCCGCACGCCGACGACGGGTGGGCGCATCGGGGCTGACGGTAAGCGCTTGCCATGAAGAGTCCAACCCTAAGGACAGGAAACGGACACCGCGCGTCGCCATTGGACGCAGCGCACGCAATCCCGGGTACTCAAGGTGTCCACCGTCGCACCCCTGCATCCCGAACTGACTTCGAAGAACGCCCTGGCAGGCGGGCTTCTGTACATACGATCTTGGCAGCATCTGACGTGTCGGGCAGGAAGGTTCCTCTCCGCCGCCTCGTATAGGGAGCACATTCGCTGGACTTCTCTGGCTAGCACCGAGGCGTTTCCCCGAGTGTCGCGGCGTGACCGAGGCAGCCCCTTCGCCGAGGGGTAGCTCTCGCCCAGTTGTTAGGAGAATCCATGGTTCGAGTTCGCTGGGACGAGCTTGAGCGAACGCCGTAGCCCCTGCGCCCATGCCCAGGTCGACCGGGGTGGTGAGGGCAACCTGCTCGGCCATGTCGGTGTCGGCAACGTCTACTCGTTCCACATGACGATGGCGTATTCGCGGGACCCGTTCACCTGTTTCACGACCAGCATGGACCTCGCCATCGGACCCGACGGCGCGGATTGTGACGATTTCGCCGTCGACTTGCAGATGGACCCGCTGGCCACCGCGGACCTGGCGGGAGGGGAGGGACGAGTAGAAGCTGGCCTCGAACGAGACCAGAGAGTCCTTGCCGAACCGGCGCAGGTACTTGTCGGTGACCAGATACGGCCGCGAAGGCGGTGGCAGCCCAGATGCCTCGCCTATAGTGACGCCTGGAAATCGCTTTCCCCTCGCACCTGCACTCGTACGCTTGGCGTCACGGGAGACTGCTTGAACGATTCGACGGTCGCGTGGAAGGGGCCTCACCGATGAAGGAGACTGTCGCGGTCAGGGCGGTCGCGCTCTGCGAGGCTGTCACCTGGATCGCCAAGTTGAACGCCCTGTGGCTGACCTTCACCCTACTCGGCGGCGTCGTGCTGGGTATCGGGCCGAGCACGGTCGCCGCGTTCGATCTCAGTCGTCGTTATCACCAGGGCGAGTCGCCGCGGATGCTGCCGGCATTCTGGGCCACCTACCGCACCGAATTCGGGCGAGCCACGCTCCTGGTCGTGCCGAACCTACTCGTCGGCGCGATGCTTGCGCTGAACTTCCACTCATTCGGCTCGGCATTCGGGAGCGCATCCACTGTGCTGTCGATGGCCACCGTCGCGCTCGGCGCATGCTTCGTGGCGTCGGTGTGCGTACTCCTGCCGATGTTCAGTCACTATGACCTACCGCTCCGCCGCTATCACGTCACCGCGATGGCTTTCGCGCTCCGCAACCCGGTGTCGATGGCACTGCTGCTCTTCGTCACGATTGCGATCGGCTATCTGAGCTACTCGCTCCCGGGCTTGTTGCTCTTCTTCAGTGTCGGCGCCTGGATCCATCTCGACAATTACCTGTGCCTCAAAATGTTCGCCGCCAACGACGCTGCGGTTGCCGCGAGGGCTTGATCATGTCGACGGAGACAGTTCCCACCGAAACAACCGCGACGAAGCCTGGCGAGACCGCGCCTCGCAAGCGAGGCGTCTGGGCCCGGTTGTTCCAGTTGAGGTGGCTCTACCTGCTGCTCATCCCTGGTGTTGCCTACTTCGCGATCTTCCGCTATGCACCGATGTACGGGGCCGTGATCGCGTTCAAGGACTACGTGCCGTTCCTCGGCATCAATGACTCCGCCTGGATCGGGTTCGAGCACTTCGAGGAGTTCTTCACCAACCCCGACTTTGCCCGGCTGCTGCGCAACACGCTGATCTTGGCCCTCTTGAACCTGCTGATCGCATTCCCCGTGCCGATCATCCTGGCGATGCTGCTCAACGAGGTGCGGATCTCGATCGTCAAGCGTACCGTGCAAACCCTGATCTACATCCCACACTTCCTGTCCTGGACAATCGTCGCGTCGCTGACCTATCTCCTCTTCGCGATCGACGTCGGTCCGCTGTTCCACCTGATCAACAACGCGCTGGGGACGCAGGTCGACTTCCTCACCGACCCGGCGTGGTTCCGCCCGATCATCGTTCTGCAGGAACTGTGGAAGAACAGTGGTTGGGGAACGATCATCTATCTCGCTGCACTCGCGACCGTCAATCAAGATCATTACGAGGCCGCGATCATCGACGGTGCGGGACGACTCCGACGAGCCTGGCACATCACCCTGCCGGCGATCAGCTCGACGATCGTTGTCCTGCTCATCCTGCAGATCGGGCAGATCCTCAACACCGGATTCGAGCAGATCTACCTGATGTCCAACTCGCTCAACCGCTCGGTCGCTGACGTGTTCGACACCTACGTCTACTTCGTCGGCATCACCCAAGGCGCATACAGCTATAGCACCGCGGTCGGGCTGTTCAAGGCGGTCGTCGGCATCGTGCTCATCGTCGGCGCCAACCTGGTTGCCAAGCGGATCAACCAAACAGGGATCTTCTGAGGCTCGCCATGAAATTCCACAACACTACCGCCGGTCGTGTCTTCGACGTGGTGAATTACGTCGTCTTGATCGCGATCGGGCTGCTGGCACTACTGCCCTTTGTGTTCGTCCTCGCCGGCTCGCTAGCGACCGAGGCCGAGCTCACCCGACGATCGTTCTTCCTGTGGCCGGAGACATTCTCAGTCGAGGCCTACCGGGCGATCTTCTCCACGACCGCGTTCCTTCGGAGCCTGGTGACGACGGTTTGTGTCACCGCCGTCGGCACCGTCGTGCAGCTGTTCTTCACCTTCACGATGGCGTACCCGCTGGCGAAGCGAAGCCTGCCCGGCCGGACAGTGTTGATCAACATCGTGCTGTTCGCGATGGTGTTCTCCGCTGGGTTGATCCCCACCTTCCTGGTGGTGAAGGCATTGGGTCTGCTCGACACCTACTGGTCATTGATCCTGCCTCTGGCGATCAACCCGTTCAGTCTGATCATCATCAAGAACTTCTTCCAGGAGTTGCCTGTCGAGCTGGAGGAGTCGGCGAAGGTCGACGGTGCAAACGAACTGAGCATCCTGCTGCGGATCCTGCTACCGCTGTGCAAGCCGGTACTGGCGACGTTCGCGCTGTTCTACGCCGTCAGCATCTGGAACGACTTCATGTCACCACTGATCTATCTGAACGACAGCGAGAAATGGACGCTGCAGATGTACCTGCGGCAAGTCACCGTATCGGCGAATCTGAGTGCCGGTGGCGCACCGATCGATCCCAACTACATCCCGCCGGCCCAGGGCGTGAAGTTCGCCGTCGTGATCGTCGCCACCGTGCCGATCATGCTGTTCTATCCGTTCCTGCAGAAGCACTTCGCCAAGGGCATGTTGATCGGGTCGGTGAAGGGCTGATGATCACGACCTCGAACAAGCAGGGGTATCACAATCCACTGCGGTCGGTCGCCGACCTCGACGGCTGGATCGCCGAGGGACCGGTCGCCGTGACCGCCGTCAATGACGCGGTCGAGTTGAGCAGTTCCGCCGACGAAGCCCGGGTGGGCGACCACGCCCATTGGACGCTGTGGTGCCCAGAGATTTTCGGCGATCGGATCAGAATCGGCTGGGAATTCCAGCCGGTACGAGAGCCCGGACTGGCGATGATCTTCTTCGCCGCCACCGGCACGTCCGGTCGAGACTTGTTTGATGCCAGTCTGCCGCCGCGCAACGGGTACTACCCGCAGTACCACTCCGGCGAGGTGCAAGCCCTGCATCTGTCGTACCTGCGACACAAGCAACCCGACGAACGGACGTTTCGAACGTGCAACGTCCGCAAGAGCCCTGGGTGCCATCTCGTTGCCCAAGCCGCCGACCCGCTACCGCCAGCCGAGGACGCGCAGCACTTCTACCGGTTGGAGTTGATCAAGGACCGAGCGGACGTCGCGTTCTCGATCAACGACCTGCCAGTGCTTCGCTGGCACGACGACGGAGCACGGGGCGGCGGCCACTACGGCGGCGGTCGCATCGGGTTCCGGCAGATGAGCCCATTGGTCGCGCGATACCGCTCGCTCGACGTCAGGGTGCTGCCCTAGCCGACTACCCCTCCACTATCGAAAGGCCCGAATCTGTGACGCTCGACCAGCGCCGGTCCGAATCGTCGCCTAAGTACGGCTTCGGCCGTGTGCTCCCTTCGGAGTCGTACGAGTATCCGGACCCGGTGACCGGAGTGACCGTGCGGGTGCTCACAGCACACCCGGCCGGCAGCCCGAAGCCATACCAAACCCATCCCACCTGGACCACCGACGGCGACTGGATCCTATTCCGTTCCGATCGCAGTGGCGACGGCAGCCAGGCCTACCTCGTGCACGAACGCGACGGCCACATCCTGCAGCTCACCGAGGACCCGCGAACCGACACCTCAAGTCTCAACCTTGACGTCGGCAGGAACACTCTCTATTACTTCCGGCGATCGGCCGTGCCGTCCGCGGCTGACCTGGGACACAGCGAGCTGGTCGGGCTGGACCTGAACCGGCTGATCCCCGACGCGATCGCCGGGGCAGTCGGTGCCCGTGCCACTTACGAGCGAGTTGTCACCGCGCTGCCGGGCGACCTGCACAGCGCCGGCGGGTTCGCCATCGATGCCGACGGCACGGCGGCGTACTGGGGCATCGGCTTCGGCCCGCCACCCCAGCGCCCGGCGAAGCCGCAACAGCGTCGCAGCATGATCGATCAGCAGAACACGAACGTGGCCGAGGAGCGCGAAGCGGCGCGGCAGCGGTTCGCGGTGGCCGGGCGCGGTCCGGGCGGCATCCGGCGAATCGACTTGAACACCGGCGAGATCTCGACCGTCATCGACACCGACTTCCGGATGGGCCACGTCCAGACGAACCCGTGGGTTCCCGGCGAGATCATCTACTGTCACGAGACCACCGGCGACGCCCCACAGCGGATCTGGACGGTCCGTGGCGACGGCTCTGGCAACCGCCCGCTCTATGTGGAGACTCCCGACGAGTGGGTCACCCACGAGACCGTGTCCGGTGCGGACGAGGTGATGTTCAACCTGATGGCGCACTTGCCGTACCTCGCCGAGAAGCCGAGCGGGGTCGCGGTCATCGACCTACGCAGCAATGAGATGCGGCTGCTCGGACAAGCTCGCGGGCAGGGTTTCTGGCACTGCAACGGCTCACCGGATCGGCGATGGGCGGTTGCCGACGACTTCCTCGGCGACATCACTCTGATCGATCGACGCAGCGGCGAGATGACCGTACTGACCACCGACCACAAGATGCGGCCCGATCACACCCACCCGATCTTCAGCCCCGACAGCCGGCGCGTGCTGATTCAGTCGGGACGTCCCAGCGACGGGCAGGTGCTCGACCTCGTGATCATCGAGGTGCCGGAGACGCTCCGCGGCCGCGTACCCGCCCTTCCCCAGCCCACCAATTGATCCATCGACTGTTGCGCTGTCGTTCGAAGGAGAAGCCGATGCTTATCCCGCTTAACCGACGAGTCGCAGCGGCCGTCGTGGCGGTAGCCCTGACCGGTAGCCTCGCCGCATGCGGCAGTGACGCCGATGGCGGCGACAAGCCGACCGGCATCACGATGATGTTGCCCTTCTATCAGGAGCAGCCGGAGGCGGCCGACGACCCGAGGTTGAAGAAGCTCGAGGAGATCACCGGCACCGACATCACGGTGAACTGGGTGCCAGACGCGTCGTACAACGACAAGCTCAACGTCACCCTCGCTGGTGATGGCGAAGATCTGCCCGAGATCATGGTGGCCTCGAAGACTCCCGGCTTCATCAAGAGCGCCGAGGCCGGCGCCTTCTGGGATCTGACCGACAAGCTCGCCGACTATCCCAACCTGGCGAACGGCAACCCCGACGTGCATCAGATGGCCAGCGTCAACGGCACGCTGTACGGGATCTACCGCTATCGCGATCCGATGCGGGTCGGCGTGATCGTCCGCAAGGACTGGCTCGAGAAGGTCGGCATGGAGATGCCGAAGACCACCGGTGACCTGTACGCGGTCGCCAAGGCGTTCACCGAACAGGATCCGGACGGCAACGGCAAGGACGACACCACCGGGTTGATCATCCCGAAGTGGCCCGGCTCGATCGGCACCAGCAGTCCGTACGACGTGATCGAGACCTGGTACGGCGCCGGTAACGGGTGGACCGAACGGAACGGCCAATTGGTTCCGGGCTTCACCACCGAAGAGTTCATCGAGGCGGACAAGTTCATCCGGAAGATGGTGTCCGAAGGCTTGATCAACAAGGACTTCGCGACCTTGGACTCGGCGACCTGGAACGAACCCTTCTACAACGGTAAGGGCGGCATCATCATCGACGTGCTCGACCGCTCGCAGCAGCTGTACAACCTGTGGCAGGAGTCCGACCCGGACAACCTGGGTGACTACGTTGAGATCACCGGCCAACTGCGCGGACCCGACGGGCAGCTGTATGCCTACCCGACCACGGGCTACAACGGCTTCATGGCGATCCCGCGCGGCGGCAACGTGAAGACCGAGGAGGACCTCAACCGGGTCCTGACGTTCCTGGACAAGCTGAATTCCAAAGAGGCTCAGATCGTCATGAACAACGGGATCGAGGGCACCGATTTCACCCTCGAAGGTGATCTTGCTGTGCCGAAGGACCCCGCCAAGGAGACCAGCTGGGCTCAGCTTCGCTGCGCCGTCGACGGCTACACCGGGTACGCCGTCAAGTTGGCTACCGAGGCCGAACAGGCCACGTACGACAAGCGGATCGGCCTGTGGAAGCAGGATCTGAAGAGTGCCGTCTACAACCCTGGCGCGGCTTACGTGTCGGAGACGTACATATCCCGTGGCGCCCAACTGGACAACATGATCGCCGACGCCCGCATAAAGTTCATCGCCGGTCAGATCGATGAGCAAGGGCTGCGCGACGCGATCCAGCAGTGGCGATCCAGTGGCGGCGACGACGTGATCAAGGAGACCAACGATCTGTGGAAAGCCGATCAGTGATGACCGATGACCTGGCTGTCGACCTGCACTGGCTCGAACCGCCGGCGGGTTCGGTCCCCGGCGTCACCTGGGGCATGCCGTGGCAGCCCGGTGCGCTGACGGACCCGGCCCAGGCGTCTTTTCATGTCTCGGCCGCAAGCGGCGAGCAACGGCTGGTCGACAGTTGGGTCACCGCCCGGTGGCCCGACGGATCGATCAAGTGGACCGGGCATGCGATCGGTCGACTCGACCAACCGGCCGACGGCTACCGACTCACGGTGGGTTCGTTCGCCGGGGGCAGCCCTACCGGCGCACGAGTGTCGGTGGAGCACACCGAAACCACCGTGATTGTCGACACTGGCGCGCTTCGGTTGGAGTTGGCGCGCCGCGGATCCCAGATCATCACCGCGCTCACCCGATCGGGACGGCTCGTCGGCGCGAACGGACGGCTGATCAGCCTGATCCAGACCACCCCGCCTGACGAGGAAGCGGTGCGGGTCGACAGAGTCCAGTGCACCGGGCATGTCACCGGCATCAAGGTTGAGCGGCACGGCGACCAACACGCCGTGCTGCGGATCGCTGGCCACCACGAGGTCCAGTCGGGTACCGCGTCAGGTGAGCTGCCCAGACTGCCGTTCGTGCTCCGGGTCTACGCATATGCCGGTTCGCCGGAGCTGCGGCTGGTTCACTCGTTCACCTGGGACGGTGACGAGCATCGGCATTTCCTTGCCGGGTTGGGAATCCGGTTCGATGTGCCGATGGTCGACCCTCTGCATGACCGCCACGTCCGACTCGCCGGCCCGTCGGGACACTTCCTCACCGAAGCGGTCCGCGGGCTGACCGGGTTGCGGCGCGACCCAGGTGCGGACGTGCGTGCCGCACAGCTTGCCGGACGATCATGCGGCGACCCGTCGAGGTGGAATCCGGAGGTGGCGAATCGGCTGGGACGCATCCCCGCCTGGGGCGACTACACCTTGGCCCAGCTCAGCTCGGACGGTTTCACGCTGCGCAAGCGAACCGAGCCGGGCCACGGATGGGTCGACGTCGGCGGCGGCAACCGGTCGGCCGGCTTCGCCTACGCAGGTGGTGTGAGCGGCGGCATCGGCATCGGGCTGCGGGATTTTTGGCAGTCCTATCCCACTCAGCTCGACATCCGAGGCGCCGCATCGGAGCGGGCCAGCTTGACGCTCTGGCTGTACTCGCCACAGGCGAACCCCATGGACCTGCGCTTCTATCACGACGGGATGGGCCAGGACGACTATGCCAGCCAGCTCGATGGGCTGGAAGTCACCTATGAGGACTACGAGCCCGGATTCGGCACACCGTACGGGATTGCACGAACGCATGAGCTGATGTTGGTGGCGTACGACTGCACCCCGTCGGCGGAGCACCTCACCCGACATGCCGGGCTGACCGAGCTGCAACCACTGCTCGCAACAGATCCGGTGTACCTGCACCGGGTCGGCGTCTTCGGTGACTGGGCTCCGGTGGATCGCAGCACTCCGGTCCGGGCGACTCTGGAGGACAGGCTGGATCAGTTGTTCGCGTTCTACGCCGGGCAGCGCGAGCAGCGCCGCTGGTACGGGTTCTGGCACTACGGCGACATCATGCACAGCTACGACGTCGACAGGCACACCTGGCGCTATGACATCGGCGGCTACGCATGGGACAACTCTGAGCTCTCACCTGATCTGTGGCTGTGGCAGGCCTATCTGCGCAGTGGTCGCGCCGACGTGTTCCGGTTCGCTGAGGCCTTGACCCGTCACACCGGTGAGGTCGACGTTTATCACCTCGGCCGGTGGCGCGGGCTCGGCACTCGGCACAACGTGCAGCACTGGGGATGCAGCGCCAAGCAGTTGCGGATCAGCAACGCCGGCTATCGCCGCATCTTCTACTACCTGACGGCGGACGATCGCGTCGGCGAGCTGCTGGACGAGCTGGTCGACAGCGAGCGGCTGCTCCTCGAGGTCGACCCCAACCGCAAGGTGCGCGATGACGCCTACCTGCCGGGTGCCGAGACGGCGATGGCGATCGGGCTCGGCACCGACTTCGGCGCGTTGGCGGCGGCCTGGCTGACGGCATGGGAGCGGACCGGTGACCCGGTGGCTCGGGACAAGCTGCTCAACCCGCTGCGTGACATCGGCGCGCTGCGCTTCGGCTTCCTGACCGGCCAAGCGTTGTACGACCTGACCACCGGCCGGTTCGACAGCAGCCGAGAGCAGATCAAGGTCTCACATCTCAACGCGGTGTTCGGCCTGGTCGAGGTGTGCAGCGAGGTGATCGCGCTGGCCGACCGGTTCGACCTGGACATCGGTGATTTCCGAGCAGCATGGCTGCAGTACTGCCGACTGTTCCTGGCAGACCCGCAGACCCAGCAACGTGAGGTCGGTCAGCCGCTGGGCGGCCGGAGCCTGATCCAGGGGCATAGCCGGCTGACCGCGTACGCCGCCCGAGCCCTCGGTGACCGGGAGTTGGCTGCGCGTGCCTGGGCCGAGTTCAACTCGGGTGACAGGATCGGTGAGGAGACATTCCAACTCCAACGCGCCGATAGCCCGAACATGATCACCCCTGCCGACGAGGCGCCCGGCATCTCCACCAACGGTGCGGCGCAGTTCGCGTTGGCCGCGATGCAGAACCTGGCGCTGATCGGCGATCAGCTACATTGACGACTGGGATACCCACACGACCCAAGCCGGTTGTGTCGGCAACCCTGGTCACGCCTACCTGACCAGCGAGGTGTGCCAGATGCTCGGGCAGCCCTGACGCGGGTCAGGGCAACTGGCGTGTCGACCGCCCCGGACAGGGCGCCGGCGTCGCCGGCGCGGGACCATTCGATGACGTGGGAGGAGCACAAGCCCTCCCGGCGCAGGATCGCGTCCTTCTCACCGTTAGCCTCGGCTATTCACGTGGGTCGGCGGCACGGGGTCTAAATGCGGCGGAGTGCCTTGCCTGTAAGGAAGAATCGGTGTTTGAGGACAACGATCTTTCTCGCAGAAAGGCACTCCGTAGGTGAAGCGTAGCAAGGGTTCGTCGGGTGGGAAGAAGGCACGCCGAGGCAAGGATGGTTCGGCTGGCGGCAGGGGTGGCGTGGCTGGGCCGCGGTTTCGGGTCAGCTCGGATGGGCACGGGTTGGCCTCGCATGCGGGTGTGTCGATGCTGCGCGAGCTCGCTGAGTTCGTGGGTCTGACCAGGTTCGTCACCCAGGCGTTGGCTGACACGTATCGGGGCCCGTGGCTTCACTCCCCGGGGCAGGTGTTCGCTGATCAGGCGTGTGCGATCGCCGATGGGGCGACGTCGACGTCGGGGATCGCGGTGTTGCGGGACCGCCCGCAACTGCACGGGGCGGTGGCCAGTCAGCCGACCGTGTGGCGGCTGGTCGACAGGATCGATGAACAGCATCTGGGGCTGGTGCGCCAGGCGCGGGCGAAGGCGCGTGAGCGGGCCTGGCAGGCGGGAGCGGCCCCGGACCTGGAGGCCACCGGTGGGTATCTGCACATCGACTTCGATGCCACGATCACCATCGCTCACAGCGAGAAGTCCGGCGCTGCACCGACCTGGAAGAAGAGCTTCGGGTTCCATCCGCTGCACTCCTATCTGGACCGGCCCGAGATCTCCGGCGGGGAGTCGCTGGCTGGGATCCTTCGGCCCGGAAACGCCGGGTCGAACACCATCGCCGACCACAAGACACTGCTGGACCTGACCCTTGAAGCGCTCCCGGAGTCCTACCGGCCTGGCGTCGACGGTGCGCCGGAGATCCTGATCCGGGCCGATGCGGCCGGGGCGACCTACGACTTCGCCGCCTACTGCCGGCAGAAACACTGCGAGTTCAGCTTCTCCACCGAGTCGACCCCCACCTATGTGGGGATCGCCGACGCGGTGGACGAGCAGCTGTGGGCGACCGCGATCGAAGACGACGGGATCCGTGACGGTGCCATGGTGTTCGAAGCCACACACTGTGTGGATCTGTCGAAGTGGCCGCAAGGCACCCGGCTGATCCTACGCAAGGAACGCCCGCATCCGGGCGCCCAACTCCAACTGCACAACACCACCAGTGACGGGATGCGGCTGACCGCGTTCATCACCGACACCCCGGCCCGTGTAGTCCCCCACCAGATCCAGGGACTGGAGCTACGACACCGCCAGCACGCCCACGTCGAAGCACGGATCAAAGACTCCGGCCACCTCGGCCTGGGCAACCTGCCGCTGGACGCGTTCTGCCACAACCAGGCCTGGTTCGAGATAGCGCTCGCCGCCGCGGATCTGATCAGCTGGGCGAAACTGCTCGGCTTCAAAGACCACCCCGGGATCGCCAAAGCCACACCCGAAACCTTCCGCTACAAAGTCCTACACGTCGCCGGAAAAATCGTCTCCACCGCCCGACAGCTGTATCTGAAACTGGACTCTTCCTGGACCCCCAGCCCCGCGATCGAGAAAGGCTGGACGCGCATCCGTACGGCCTTCGGCTAACACCCGCCGTCCCTGACCACCTCGCGAGCCGCAGAAACGGAGACCCGCAAACCCCCACTGAACAACAACAACCGGCGCCCAGCCGCCGGGCGCGCCAGCCTACCCGCAAGCAGCTTTCACAACCACGCAAGCCCAAACAAGAATCCATCACCACTAGATCAATTTCCGTGAATAGTTGAGGTTAGGCGCACTTTCGTACTCGGCGATGATCATCAGCTTTACCCCGCGCTGAACACACGCCGCGACGGTCGACGGTCCAGCCGGGGATTGGAGACCAGGGTCCGCTGCACCTGGCCGTTGGTCTGGACGAAGTAGCAGTCTCGATGCTGGCCGGCACTGCCGTCGAGCACAGGGTGAAGCTTCCGCATCGGTGGTTGAAGGGATTCGCTGAGGTGCAGGTGGTAGCGGCTGCCATGGCGCCGCGGGTGGAGTTGGCTCCGGTCGAGGCGCGGCGCTTTCTGCAGTCCCTGCGCCGTAGCCAGGGACGGGGTCAGACGTGGGCTGTGCCGACCGGTCGAGGGCTCCGCCTCACTACTCGTCCGAGCTCCGGTGCTGTCTGCGTGTCGGGCCCGGAACGGCTGCACTTCCTGAACGCCATGTCGCGCTACTGTCGCGGACTGACCGTGTACGGCCTACCCGTCTCGGATGGCAGGCTGCCGACGTCGAGTGCTTGGCAGCTGATGCTGGATGATGCCGCGCTGGTCGTGGTGCTTAGCCTCAATCCGTGGACCGGGTGAGTGGGCCCTCGGCGCGGTAGCAGGGAAAGTGCCTTCTGGATCGGGAGAATCTGGAGTGTCGAAGTCCTGATCCAACCCGATCCAAAAGGCACTGGTAGTGAAGTTACCGTATGGGTGGTCGCGTGCGAGGCCGGTGTTCGATGATCCGAATCTGGTGTCGTGTGCGGGCTTGGTGCCGGTGATGGCGCTGGCTGAGCGGGCGGGCCTGTCGGAGTTGGTCTCCAGCCGTGTCGCGATCCGGACCACGACGGTGAGGTCGGCGGCGGTGAACCCGGCGGGCAAGCTGACTTCGATCGTCGCGGGGATGGCTGCCGGCGCGGACTGTATCGATGATCTGGATGTGATCCGCTCTGGTGGGATGCGTCGGCTGTTCGGCGGGGTGTATGCGCCGGCGACGTTGGGTCAGTTTCTGCGGGAGTTCACCCACGGCCACTGCATGCAGCTGGCATCGGTCGCCCGGGCGCACCTGGTCGGTCTTGTTCAGGCCAGCGGGCTGCTCCCCGGCATTGAGGATCAGGTGTTCATCGACATCGACTCACTGCTGCGCCCGGTTTATGGGCACGCCAAACAGGGCGGGAGTTTCGGGCACACCAAGATCGCCGGCCGGCAGGTGCTGCGCCGGGGCTTGTCACCGCTGGCGACCACGATCAGCACAACCCAGGGGGCGCCGGTGGTGGCTGGGATCCGGCTCCGCGCCGGGCGGGCCGCCTCGGGCAAGGGTGCGGCGAGCATGGTGGCCGAGGCGATCGCCACCGCCCGTGTCGCCGGCGCCAGTGGGGAGATCTTGGTGCGGGGCGATTCGGCGTATGGCAACCACGCCGTGGTCGCCGCGTGTGTGAAAGCAGGGGCGCGGTTCTCGGTGGTGCTGACCAAGAACCCGGCAGTGACCGCTGCGATCGCCTCCATCCCCGACGACGCCTGGACCCCGGTGCACTACCCCGGCGCGGTCACCGATCCCGACACCGGTGAGTTGATCTCCGACGCCGAGGTCGCCGAGACGGAGTTCACCGCGTTCACCTCCACCAAACACCCGGTCACCGCCCGGCTGGTCGTGCGCAGGGTCCGTGACCGAGCCCACGACCAGGCCGGCGATCAGGAGCTGTTCCCGGTATGGCGTCACCACCCGTTCTTCACCAACAACACCGAACCCACAGCCGATGCTGACATCACCCACCGTCGGCACGCGATCATCGAAACCGTGTTCGCCGATCTGATCGACGGGCCGTTGGCTCATCTACCCTCAGGACAGTTCGCCGCCAACAGCGCCTGGGCCATCTGCGCAGCCATCACCCACAACCTGCTCCGCGCCGCCGGCACCCTCACCAGCCCCCGCCACGCCACCGCCCGCGGCGCGACGCTTCGCCGCCACATCGTCACCGTCCCCGACAGAATCGCCCGCCCACAGCGCCGGCCCGTCCTGCACCTACCCGAGCACTGGCCCTGGGCGGAACAGTGGAACACCCTTTGGCACAACGTGTTCCGCCCCGCAACCGGCCCACCACGCGTCGCCTGAAACTACCCACCCGCCACCAAGGCCCGACCGGAGACCAAAGGAAAGCTGGGCAGACCAGCAGCCCCCGCCTGCCCACCCACCACCAACCACGAGCGACCCGCAACCAAAACCATCAACCCAGCGAGTCCACGGATTGAGGCTTAGTCCTGAGGTGACGCCCGGCTTCAGCGGCGAGGGTGGCGTACTCAAGGACCTTGCGGACGAGCAGGCGATCGGTGACGCGGACCTGCTCGCCGTTCATCTGGGCTGGGAACCAAGACTGGATCCGGTTCAGTTGTCGGCCTCCAGTGGGCTCGGGCTTGATCGGGTCCTGCGTGCCCTCGTCTGTCTTGGTGGGGCCGGCCGGGTTGGTTTTGACCTCGCGGCGTCGAGCTATTTTCACCGGGAGCTGCCGTATGACAGCGACATGATTCGGGGCATGCACCCCCGGCTTCGTGAGGCCAGCGCACTCGCCGAGGTCGGCGCGGTGCGTCGCGTGCGAGGGGGATTCGAGGTGAAGACGGAGGTGACCCATCGGGTCCGGTTGGACCGCAGCCCGCCGACGTGTACCTGCCGATGGTGGGGCAAGCACCAGGGACAACGCGGTCCCTGCAAGCATGTGCTGGCTGCCGAGCTGATCGAGGGGTCATGACACTGGTCGAGCAGGTCATGGACGCCGTCCGCCGCGACTGCGGCGCGACCGTCATGTCGCTGTTGGCGGGACGAACCGAGAAGGAACGTGCCGCGGTCGCCCGTGCGGTGAAGGAGTATGTCCGCGCACCAACGTTCCATGTGGATGGACTGAACACGGCGTTTGCGCTGGCCGTGTTGGGTTCGGTGAGTAGAGCCACTGGAGTCAGTCGCGAGCTCGACTGGGCGGGGCTTTCAGACGTGTCCGTGTCGATGGCCGTGGAGGTGCTGACCGATCGCAACCCCACCTGGCTCTCCGACCTGCCAACCGCCCTGCCAACCGCCCTGCTCGGCATGCGCCACGGCGACGAGTGGTGGCGTTTGGTACGCGAGCTCGTGCGACAAGGTGCCGTAGCTGCACCTGACGACCCGAACTACACCCTTCACATGGCGCACAGTCTCGGCCGACAGACCGTGGACCCCCGCGAGCCAAGTCTCGCGAAGCAGCTTCCCGATGATCCGGCCCTGCTGGAGGACGAGGTTCTTCGCCTCTTCCGGGTCGAAGGTGCGGGACCGCTCCTCCACGGCCATGACTATTGGGCTGTGAAGCGGGGCTTGGCCGATGAGGACCTGTGGGCCACCTGCCTCACGGGTTCCCTTCCCCGACAGAAGGCGATCGACCTGGCACTGTCGGCCCTGCGGCAGGACTGGCCGCCCCATCACGTGACCTGGTATGTGGACTTTCACCGGCGTCTCCAGCCCACAGCCGAGGAGATGACGTCCCGTCAGGACACCTATCGGGCCCTGCTGTCCGCGAGTGCCGGCAGGGCGGTCAAGCTGGCCCAGGATGCACTGCGCCGACTCCTTGCGGAACAGCTTCTTGACATCCATGCCTTCCTCGACGTCGCGGACGCGCCCCTGCATCACAGGGAGATGTCGGTCGCGATGGCACAGGTCGCACTCCTGCGAGCCGTGACTGGCGCAGTTCCCACACGGGCGCCAGCATGCGCCCGAGCGGTCGTTGCCGGGCTGATGCACCCACATCAAGCAGTTCAACAGGCGGCCGCCGAGGCGGTGCTGGCCATGAAGGTGGACTCCGACCCCCGAGTCGTGGCCGAGGTACGAGCCTGCCTCCCGGCGCTCGGAGGACGCGCGGCGGACATCCTCCTACCGGTCTTCGCTCAGTCAGAACGGGGATCTACCGTCCCCTTCGTCGAAGTTCCCGGACCCAGGAGCACTCCGCTCACCGTCCGGCCCACAGAACTGGCGCGGCTCGACCCCGACATGATCGAACCTGCCCTCGTCCATCTCCTCGAGGAAGCCGACGATCCACTCCTGGTCGAGCAGGTCCTCGACTTTGTGGCACGGCATGCAGACCGCCGGCCCACCAGTGAGGCATTGCTCGACCGGGCCAAGGCTCTTCAGTCCCGGCGTATCGGCGTGTACCGCGGTACGGACCTCTGTGCCGACCTCGCGCAGTTGGTCGCGTCCTGGATGATTGGGCAGGAGCCGGAGGAGTGGATTCGGCTGGACAGAGTGCCGCACTTCGACGGGCGGACTTTTGGCAGCCTGGCCGACGAGAACGCACCAGCGATCCTCCACCTTGGGACCATCGTCTCGTCCCGCCTTCGCGAACTCGCGGTCGTCGCGGCACACGGTCGTCCCCGGACGCTACTGGCGACACCGACCTACACCAACGCGACGATCAGCGCTGCTGACCTTCGTGCACGGTTGGACGAACTCGCCGGCGCGGGCCACGACCTGCTCCCGATGGACCTCGAAACCGCGGTTCTACGGGCCGGGCCCGCCGTCATGAGCGAACTCCTCGCCAACCAGCCGTCCGCCGACGTCGGCCTGGTCAGGGCCGCGACCGACATGACCCGCACACCAGCCTGGCAGCGACTCACCGGACCGCCGGGAGGTACGTCCAACCCCGTGCAGCCCCTCGCTCGCTATGACCGGTGCCCACCCGTGGTGGTCTGGCGGAACACGTCCGCACCGAACGGCTCGGCCGAACGGATCATTCCGTCACTCCTGGGCCTGCAGGATCCGCTGAGTCGGGCCGGCTACAGATGGGACGACAGCGACCCGCTGTATTCCCGGCGCCCTCACCAGATGGTGGCGTGCTGGCCACTGATTGCCCCGCATCACCTTGACATGGTGATGGCCCAGGCCCATCCGATGCTGTGCAGGAATGTATGGGAGGTGCGCGACGGCGCGGTGCCCCTGATCCAGAGCCTCGCCACAGTCACGGTTCCGCCCGGCGAGCCGACATGGAGCGCGCTCAGCCTGGCCCTGTCCGGCAAGAACCCCACGCTGCGAACCGCCGCTGTCGATGCGGTCGTCGGCCTTGTCTCAACCAACCTGCTCGACGGTGCCGCACTCGGACGGGTCAGTGCGCACCACGCCGCCGACAAGATGATCGTCGTTCAGCGGCTGCTCCGAAGCCTGGAAGAGGCCGCCAATGTCGACGCCGCATGCACCTGGCGTGTGTTGGACGTCCTGGCGGCATTGCTTCCGGGCCTGGTTGGTCACCGCGACCTCGGCAGGGCACTTTTGCTCACCGATGAACTCGCCCAACGATGCGGACGGACACTCGAACTACCCCACGAGCCGAGAGTCAGCCCAGCCGCTGCCAAGACCATCCAACGACTCGTTCAACGGACGCCGACCGGCACCACGACCCGCGCCGAAGCAGCCCGGCTCCTCACCGAGACCGCTCACTGACCTCGGTGTCCGACAGGCATCTCTGCGTGAGCAGCGCCTTGAGCTACGTTCTGGCGGAGCCCGTCGCCATCGAGGCCACCCGTATCGACGTCCTCTGCCTCGACGTCCTCTGCCTCGACGTTCTGCGGCTGAGCGAAGCCGCGCACGCGGTGGCGGCCGAACTGTTCCGTGCCTGCCAAACCCCCTGATGGCCTTGATAGTCGATGTCCACGCCGCCCTGACACCCGCCCGGCTCGGTTGTCGGCCTTGGGCTGCCGACGGCCGTCGGCCTGACGGACCCATCCTTCAGGCCGTGCGCGGCGCCACCAGCCCCGACTGGTAAGCGAAGACGACGAGCTGCGCCCGGTCGCGCGCCCCGAGCTTGGTCATCGCCCGGCTGACGTGGGTCTTTGCGGTCATCGGGCTGACCACCATGCGCTCGGCGATCTCGTCGTTGCTCAGCCCGTGGGCCACCAGCGCGACGACTTCGCGCTCTCGGTTCGTGAGCAGCCCCAGGTGCGCCGCGGGGAGCAGGTCGGCTGGCCGGGCCACGAACTCGCTGATCAGCCGCCGGGTGACGGCGGGGGAGAGCAGGGCGTCGCCACGCATCGTCACCCGCAGGGCCTGCAGTAGGTCCGCCGGCTCGGTGTCCTTGACGACGAACCCGGAGGCGCCGGCCCGCAAGGAGTTGAAGACGTACTCGTCGAGGCCGTAGTTGGTCAGCATCACCACGTGCACGTCGGCGAGCCGGTCGTCGTTCGCGATCTGGCGGGTCGCTTCGATGCCGTCCATCTCGGGCATCTGCACGTCCATCAGCACGATGTCGGGTAGGTGTTCGACCGCGAGGGCGACTCCCTCACTGCCGTTGGCGCCCTCCGCCACCACCTCGATGTCGTCCTCGGCGTCGAGCAGCGCACGAATCCCGGTTCGGATCAGCGGCTGGTCGTCGACCAGCACTACCCGGATCACGATGCCCCGTCCAGCGGAAGCTCGGCCAGTACCGTGAACCCGCGCGACGCGCCCGGCTCCGCCTGCAGGTGGCCGCTGAGGGCTGTGACACGCTCCCGCATCCCGACCAGCCCGTATCCGGGTACCGGCGGCTGCCGGGATCCGGTCCCGTCGTCGTCGATGCGGATAGTGAGAGTGCTTGCGCCGTACGTGATCTGCACCGAGGCGGTCGCTTTTCCCGCGTGGCGGGTGACGTTGGTCAGCGCCTCCTGCACGACTCGGTACGCCGCCTGGTCGACCTGCGGTGGCAGCGAATGCGGGTCGCCGTGCACCGTGTAGGTCGTCGGTAGCCCCGAGGATCGCGCCCGCTCCACGAGCGCCGGGAGCAGATCCAGCCCGCTGCCGTCCAAATCATCCTCGCGGCGCAGCACGTCGAGAGTCGCTCGCAGTTCGCGTACGGCGTCGCTGCTGGCCTCCTGGATCGCCAGCAGCGCATCGGACGGCTCCTCACCGTTCTTGCGGGCCAGATGGGCCGCGACGCCGGCCTGCACTTTGATCACGGAGATGCTGTGGGTCAGCGAGTCGTGCAGCTCGCGCGCGATGCGGAGCCGCTCCTCCACCGCTCGGCGGCGGGCCACCTCGTCACGGGTGCGCTCGGCCTCCTCCGCGCGGCGCTCCACCTCGCGTAGGCGTGCGTGCCACTGGACCGCGGCGACCACACCGACTGCGGCCGACACCAGCCAGCCTGTTGTGTAGAGCCTCCGCCATCCGCGATCCGTCCGCATGGCCTCGATCGTAGAGCCGCGACCGGCGTCCACGCGCCCCGCCGAGGGAGTACGCGGCGCCTACTCCGTGTGCGGTATCCGCCGGGCCGATGACCTGCGCGGCCGGTAGTCGGAAGTGCCAACCCTCGGACGATGCCGGCAGGCGCGGATTCCCGAACGATCGAATGCACCGATTCCACGACCGAGGAGAGACCGATGAGCCTGCAGCACACAGACCTGGCCGTCGAGACCCTGCGACCCGGCGATGACGGGTACGACGCTGCGGCGCGGGCCTTCTTCGCGACCGGTGACCCGGCGCTGGTGGTTCGCCCCCGCGACCCGGACGAGGTCGCGGCCGCGCTCACTCACGCCGTACGCCACGACCTGGCGGTGTCGGTGCGGTCGGGCGGGCACAGTCCGGTCGGCCACAGCACCAACACCGGCGGGATGGTAATCGACCTGGCGCATCTGGACGACGTCGAGGTCCTCGACCCGGGGCGCCGGCTCGTACGCGTCGGCGGCGGCGCGACCTGGGGGAGGGTGGCCGCGGCGCTCGATCCGCACGGCTGGGGCCTCACCGCCGGCGACACGACCAGCGTCGGCGTCGGCGGCCTCACGCTGGGCGGCGGGGTCGGTTGGATGGTCCGCCGGCACGGCCTGGCGATCGACAACCTGAGCGGCGCACGGATCGTCACGGCAGGCGGACAGCTGCTCACGACCTCAGAGGACGAGCACCCCGACCTGTTCTGGGCACTACGCGGCGGCGGCGGCAACTTCGGCATCGTGGTCGACTTCGACTTCGTCGCCCAGCCGGTCACCACCGTGCACTTCGGGTCGGTGGCCTACCGGCTCGACAACCCGGCCGACCTGCTCCGTCGGTGGCGCGACGCGATGCGGGTCGCGCCGGACGAGCTGTCCACCACCCTGGTCCTGATGCCCACGATGCCCGGGGCGCCTCCGTCCGCGATGGTGCTGCTTTGTTACGCCGGCGAGCCCGTCGCCGCGGTGGGTGACATCGACGCCGCGATCAAACCGCTGCTCGAGCTGGGAACGGTGACTGAGACGAGCATCTCCGAGCGCCGGTACTCCGAGATCCTGGAGGATGCAGCGCACCCGCAGGGCCTTCGGTTGGTCGCCCGCAACACCCTGGTGCCGACCCTCGACGACGTCGTGATCGCGGCGATCGACCGTCTCCACAACACTCCGGGTCCCACGGCCATCGCGGTGCGGAGCCTGGGCGGGGCGTTCGGCCGGGTGCCGACGGATGCCACGGCGTTCGCCCACCGCGACGCGGAGGCGATGGTCGTTTGGGGGGCAATGCTCTCCGAGACGGCAACCGACGCCGAGGTCGAGCGAGCGCTCGTTCCTTGGCGTGCCGTCGCGGCCCACGGCACCGGTACGTACATCAACTTCCAGGGCTCGGCGACCGCCGACGACCTCGCTTCGGCGTATCCGCCTGCGACGTACGCCCGTCTGGCCGCGGTCAAGCGCGTCTACGACCCCGACAACCGGTTCGCGCTCAACCACAACATCGAGCCGGCTTCGGCCGAGCAGGCTGGGTGTCCAGCGGCCTGACTCCAAACCGCTCGAACGTCATCAACCAGCAGCAACCATCGACTCCCTGACCGCGCAGCAGACATGAGCGACACCACCGACGCTGAACGGCCGCCACTGGGAATCCGGCTGCCCAATGCCCTGGGAAGGGAGCCGGACTGGTAAACGGTGACGGCCGAGGGCATGGTCACCTCCCGCAACGCAAAGAACGCAAGCGGGCGTCCCCTCTGGCACGGGTGATCACCGAACTTCCTGCCACTCGATCGTGGCGCCGCGATCGAGTGGCAGGAGGAATCCCTGCCCGGCCGCAGGCTTAAGGTCCAGGGTGCCCCGGCCGTCGCCTGGCGCGGTTCCAGTGGCGCCGACCGTGGGCCGTCCGTGCTCCACATACACGGCGGCCTGACGATGCTTGTCAAGCCGTCCCGTGTGACGGCAGGGAGCTGGCTCCATGCTGGAGAGAGGACCGGGAGGTTTGAAGGGCACGCGCAGCCGCGGCCAAATCCGTAGCGAGTCACCCGACAGCACCGGCTCCGATCCTGACGGCAGTCCACCCAGAACCGCCGACACGACACTCAGAGATCCGTAGGAGCGGGCACCGTGATCACGATCTGCTCGTTCGCGCTCTGGTGCTCGTCGGCCTGGTGCTCTCGTCGCCCAGTGTTGCAGCTCGTTGGGGTCAGGCTGCGGTTAAAGCTGGCGGGTGGGGAGTCTCACGTGTGAATATGTGCGGATGGTCCGGGGCTGCTCGTAGGACCGCTCGACGCCGCATGCCTGACCACGGGGTCGGGCTAGGCCCATCAGGCGCCGGCCTGCGGGACTTTGCCTAACTCTGTTGCCGCAACCGCGGCGCCCGACTCAGACTGTGCCGTGCTGATTCGACGTGAAACGCCGACTGATGTACCCGCCGTACGGGCTGTCACCGCCGCCGCGTTCGCCAGGCCGGATGACCCGGTTCCTCTCGAGGTCACACTCCTGGACCGACTACGTGTCTGCGCTGGCTGGCTTCCGTCACTGTCGCGCGTGGCGGTCGGCGACCAGGAGAAGGTGATCGGGCATGTGGTCTGTACCCGTGGATACGTTGACGCCGTGCCCGCGCTGGGTCTCGGACCGATCAGCGTGCACCCCGATCACCAGCGTCGGGGTGTCGGCCTTGCACTTGTGCACTCCGTGCTCGGCGCAGCGGACGCCATGGGCGAACCCCTTGTCGCGCTTGTTGGTAGCCCGGAGTACTACGGCCGGTACGGGTTTCGGACCAGCACGGACTACGGCATTACCCCACCAGACCCTGCCTGGGGCGACCACTTCCAGGTCCGCACCTTGACCGCTTACGAGCCCAGCCTCCAGGGCGCGTTCGTCTTCGCGGAGCCGTTCAACCATGTCTGATCCTTACCACGAATCGGTTCGAAGTCGTCCGGCCGCTTGACACGCACGCAGTTTGCGCGAAGCGGCATCGTTCGACGAGCCCTGCCGATTGGCCGGCGACGAGTTGCCGTCCCCATGTGTTGCAGATGATGCATAGTGCTGGCCGGCGCCTCTGGTGTAGTCGAGCCTGAGCCCTTCCGGTAGCGGGCCCGCATGCGGTCTACGACACAACGGGGAGAGGCGACAACACCGTGGACGACGAAGCGCCGTTCGACCCGGACCAGGCCGATCGGCTGGTGGGTAGGGAGTACGACCTCGGAGCGCCGAGCGGCATCCGACTGATGAACTCCGGCGGGAACGACACCTATGCCGTAGAGATCAGCGGGGTTCGGTACGCGTTGCGGATCTACGGCCGACACAGGTGGTACGTCTCCGGACCTGACGACTACCGGTTCGAACTCGGGCTACTCGATCACCTGCACGCCGAAGGAGTCCCTGTCTCGGTGCCGATCCGACGCCGGGACGGTGACCCGCTGGGCCGAGTGCCTACCACCGACGGCGACCTCTACTTCAGTCTGTTCTCGTGGGCACCGGGTGCTCCTGGGCACACCGACACCCTGACAAAGCCGCAGGCCTACCTTCTCGGCCAGACGCTCGCCGCTATCCATGTGACGGCCGACCGTTACAAGCCCGAACCCGGCCATCGCCGTTACGCCCTCGACGAACGAACCCTCCTGGACAGGTTCGTCCAGGAGCTCGAACCGTCCCTTGGGCAAGACGACGCCAGCGACGTCGCGTTCATCAGGTCGCAGATCACCGATATTCGCCGCCGCATCCGGGCCTTCGACCCGGGGCCAGGGGGCTGGGGCATCGTGCACGGCGACGTGCAACCCCTGAACCATCACTTCACCGAGGACGGACAGATCACCTGGTTCGACTTCGACCTGTGCGGGTACGGCTGGCGCGCGTACGACATCGCGTACTACTACACCCGCATCCCTAGCCCCCTCAGAGCGCCCGTCGTCGAAGGCTACGAGTCCATCCGCCCGCTCAGCCGCACCGAGCACAAGATGCTGCCCACCCTCGGACGGCTAGCCTGGATCCGAGAAGGGCTGCGTTCCAAGATGCTCGTCAAACGACTGCATGAGCCCTACATGTCGTACCAGTAGAGATTTGAAGTCCAGCACTACATTCAGCCGTAGCCATGCTCGGAGCCTGAGGGGTGCAAGGCTCGACAGGTCGACCGTACGGCTTGGCCTCGTGCTGCCTCGCACTCGCCGCTCGAATCTATCATCGGGCCGGCCTCCCGAGGGTGTGCTGGTCGTCCGCGTTGGCGAGCCTGATCGCCGCTGCGGCGAGCAGGGGCCGCGCCTCAGCGGCGTAGTTGACGTCGGGGATGGTGATGCTCTCGGTCATGCTTCGGAATCCCTTCCTTGGGGGCGAATCATTCGAGCTAGGCCCTGATGCGAGCTGAGCTCGTGGCAATGATCATGCGCGTAGACCTCGGGGGCTTGCGTAAGAGAAGCAAGACAGGCACCTCTGAAAAGTCGGTCGCGGACCATCTCGCGGTTGGAGCGCACCTCTTCGCCGCCCATCATCAGGCGCACACTTCACGAGGCCGCTGTCGCTTTGGGGCCAAAGCCAGTTGGCGCGGTAACGAGCCAAACGTCGCTGAAGGGGGCTGTAGGTGGCCGGTCAAAAACCTTTGCACTGTGGGCGTCGGGCTGTTGGAATTGCCGGCATGCCGTTGGGCTCGTATGTGGAGTGGCAGCACGCTCAGGTGAGTACGCCACGCTCGGTGTTGGCCGAGCTCGTACGCCGTGCTGTGGGAACCGGGATCGACCGGGTGGATCGGATCGTGGAGGGGTACTCGAACGAGGTCTACCGGGTCCGGTGTGCCGAGGGGCAGGATGTGGTGGTCCGGATCCGCCGGTTTGACGACGACATCTCCTTGGCTATCTCGGCGGGTGAGGCCGGGGCGATCGAAAGGGCCCGTGCCGCCGGCGTGCCCGCCCCGGAGATCCTGCTCCTCGACACGGTGCGGATCGACGGCTCTGAGTTTCCCGTCATGGTGCAGCGCACCGTGCCCGGCCGGCCGCTCGGCGAGGTAATCGATCGCCTGTCGGAGCGGCAACGGGACGACGTGCTCGTCGAGATCGGCGAGCTGATTGCCCGAATCAATGGGATCCATGTCGATGACGAACGCGACTGGTCGACCGCGATGGCGGCCGACCTGGCTGACCGACATGCGGAACGGGACAAGATCCTCGCCGGCGGGTTCTCGGCGCCTCAGTTCGACCGGATGCTCGACCTGCTGGAGGGATACGTCCGCGACTTTCCCTGTGAGCAATGGGTGCTGTGCCATGGGGACCTCAGCCCGAAGCACATCTTCGTGACCGGTGACGGAAGGGACGGCGCGGCCGTACGGGTGAGCGGGATCATCGACTTCGGCGATTGGAAGCCCGGTGCCCCGGTCCACGACCTGGCCGTGCTCCGGGTTCGTGGCCCGCGGCTGGACCTGCCACCACTTCTCGCCGGCTACGGCGCGCCGGCTGACCAGACGTACCGGCGGCAGTTGGACCTGCACACACTGATCATCGCGCTGTCTTCGCTGGAGATCGGCGTCGATGAGGACGACCAGGCCTGCATCGAGCGCTCAGGCCACCTGATCCGCGCACTGGTCGCCGACCTCGACGACCTAGAGGCCAGGCCGCACAAATGAATAAGCCCAAGCCAGCCCTGCAGTCGTCTGCATCGCACCTTCGCGGCGAGACGCCGTGGCCTTGGGCCGGCGTCGGACGGACGGACGTTGGTGGGCGTGGGGAGCTTGGAACAAGCTCCCGGGCATGATCGGCTTGACCTGGCCCCGGCGCGAGTCGCTGGTAGCGTCGTGGCGACGGCACCGTGGCACAACACGACACACGACTGGGCGGTCAGGGTGGATCTCGCGCACTTGACCGCGATTCGACAGGACCCTGCCGGGTTCGCACCGACCGGCGCGATCCACCTGTCGCTTGAGGTCCTCGCCTATGTTGCGGACGAGGCGGCATGTGGTCACGGCGGCGGGTGTCGGGTCTCGTTGTTTCCAGACGGCTCGATCTCGATTGCTGACGATGGGCGGGGCACCGACACCCGCCGTGATCCGAACGGTCTTGTCGTGAAGAAGCCGGTTCTGAGCAGCAAGGACATTCGGTTCTTCGATTCGCCGCGGGCGCAGCTTCTGCCTGATGGACACTCGCGGCGCGGGATGTCTGTCGTCGCCGCGCTCAGCGGATGGCTCGTGCATGTCAATCGTCGCGACGAGGGCTCATGGAGTCAGCGCTATGAGCACGGCGTGCCGGTGACGGACCTCCTGCCGATCTCCGACGACGAGGCGACTGGGACGACCGTCCACTTTCGACCGGATCCTCGGTTGCTCGATCCGCAGGTCGGTCCGGACGAGATCAGCCGCTTGGCCACGGCCTGGGCGAGCCTCAACGTCGAGACCCGTGACCTGCGCCTATAGGCCCCCAGTGGGGGAGCTGATCTACCGACATGCCGTCGCCGCGACCGGTGACCCGCGAGCGCTGCACCGAAATCGGGCGCCCCTGAGGTCTTCGATGAGTGCCGGTTGGACGTCAGCCGTCCGGGGCGACCCTCCAGGGCCGCCCGCAAGGGAAAACTCTATGCATCGGCCGCTGCGAGGAGCTGTTGCAGCGAGGAGCGTGTCATCGGTCGGTTGAGGAGGTCTGCGGCCTCGCTTTCGGAGAATGTGGCGTGGTCGCTGTCGGCGGAGCTGATGGCGGCGCAGATCCTGTCGTAGGTCCAGTTGAGGTATCCGGTCACGGCGACGGCGAAAGATGCTAGTTCGAGTTTGGGCCATTGGCCGGCGGCTTCGACATAGCCGTCGCGGAACGATGTGATCGCCTGCTGGTTGGTCGATGGATGCAGGGTCCAGTCCCTGAGTGCGCATCCGAGTTCGAGTTCGGGTGTGAGTGAGCCGGCGAGGTCCCAACCGGTGGCGACGAGTTCGTCGTTGTGGCCCATCCGGACCGCTTCGGGATTGAGGCTGCGGTGGCAGAGGATGAGCTCGTCGCCGATGGTGACCTCGATCGTGCTCAGCTCGTCCAGCGTCGGGAGGGCCTCCTGGAGCTGATCTGCCCACGGCTTGTGAGCTGCCCGGGCCTCATCGAGGAGTGCGTGCCATGAAGCTTCGGGACGCCGCGAGGTCAGGTGCGGGTGGACGGGCGCCTCGCTGGGGATGGCCAGGGAGTGCAGTGTCCCGAGGATCGCACCGGCCCGACGAGCCACGTTCGCTGCGATGGGGACCATCGGCGAGGGTCCCACCTTGATCCACTCCTGTACCCGCCAGGCCTGTTCCTGCACTGTTTCGATCAGCCGACCCTGGCGGCTGCGGACGGGGACCGGTGCGGCGACACCGGCGGCAACCGCGGCATCGCACAGCCGTGCACCGAGTTCTGCCTGTTCCTCGCTGACCCAGTCCCAGACGGTGACGGCCAACCAGCGGCCGCGGTCTGTCTTGATCGACCAACTGCGTCCTCCCGGCGTGTATGAGACCGGCGACGGCGCCTCGGTGACCCTGCCGAGGTCGTAGACGCCGGACAGATCCTCGGCGAGCCCCTCGGGTGCGGTGGGTGCGTTCGCCGCTCGCTTCTTAACAGCGGACTTCAGCTCGTTCCAGTCGCGCATGCCATACTCCCGCGCCAACGAGGGCGGGGACTGATGTGCGGTGGAAGGTCCCCGCGTGCATCGTGTGTGCTGTCTTCCGCTTCCCGCTCGTCGCGTGATGGTGCCTGGCGCACTGACGCCTTGGCGGCGGTGGGTCGGGGCGTCTCCGTCTGCCGGCTCCCCAGTAGGCCGGGATCAGGGCATTCGGCACTCATGAAACCAGGCACTATAGGTCCGGTCATCGCGGCACGCTAGCAGTGGTGCCTGCACCCGTTCCAAGGGTTTGCAAGTCGACCGACACTGCGGAAGGGTCAGCACCGGGACGTGCTCGAGCCCAGCCCGGCCGCGCGGTGGCAGCCACATCGACCTGCCGATGATGAAAGCGATCCTGACTCTCAACGAGTCGTTCGCTGGCTGCCCACCCATCGGCCTGACGTGCCCACCACCGATACGAGGCCCGCCACTGAAGCCACCCACGCGGGCGATCCGAGGTGCGCCGCCATCGGAGGCTACGACAACCGCGCCATGGACCTGCTCTCCCGCATGCTCCGGGGTGCGCCATGCCGACGATGCACCAGCCCCAGCGTCGCGCGGTACTGAGCGGCAGCAGTCCAACCGCGACCGGCGAGAGGCTCTCGGGGGCCATTCGTATCTGGGAATAACCGCCGCACGCATCTGCGGTCGGCCCGACGGTTTGTCCATGGCCATGAGAAAGTCCCCAGTGGTGGCCAGTTTTAGGTCCCCACTGGTGGCCAGGTAGAAGTCCCCGTTTCCTCGCTGCTGGTCCCGCGTGTCGGCCGGGGGTTGTGGCCCTGAGCGGTGACGGTGGCGGTGTCTAGCCAGTCACCGCACCGCTCAGGGAGCTCCCCATTGTTATCTGCGAGGGAACGTATGGACATCATCGCTGCTTACCGCGAGGTAGGCACGTATCGGGGCGCGGCCGCGATGTGCGGCGTGTCTCACAAGACCGTGAAACGGGTGATCGAGCGGCAGGAGGCCGGCGGGGACGTGGCCTCGGAGCGGGAGCCGCGCGGGCACAACTATGACGAGGTCGGCGACCTGGTGGCCAGACGGGTGGAGGCCACGAGCGGGAGGATCTCGGCCAAGCGGCTGTTGCCAGTGGCGGCCGCAGCAGGCTATGCCGGGTCGGCGCGGAACTTCCGGCGTCTGGTGGCGGACGCGAAAGGCCAATGGCGTAAGGACAATCACCGCGGCAGACGGCCCGGGGTGTGGGCGCCGGGGCAGCATCTGCTGATCGACTGGGGTGTCGAGCTCGGGGTGCACGTGTTCTGCGCGGTACTGGCCTGGTCGCGGTACCGGTTCGTCCGGTTCGCTCACGATGAGCGGGCCGAGACGACGCTGCGGCTGCTGGCCGAGTGCTTCGAATCCCTCGGCGGAGTCCCAAAGGTGGTGCTCGCGGACCGGATGGGCTGTCTGAAGGCCGGTGTCGTGGCGAATGCCGTGGTCCCCACGGGTGGGTATGTGCGGTTCGCCGCGCACTACCGGTTCCGCCCGGACTTCTGCGAGGCCGCCGATCCGCAGTCCAAGGGCATGGTGGAGAACCTGGTCGGCTACGCCAAGCGCGACCTGCTCATCCCGCAGGCGCCGTTCGCCGACCTTCCTGCGGCCAACACGGCCGCAGCCCAGTGGTGCCGGGAGGTCAACCAGGTAAGGCATGCCGAGATCTGCGCGGTTCCGGCCGAGCGGCTGCCAGCCGAGCGAGGGCTGCTAGGCGAGCTGCCCTCGCTACGTCCGAGCCTGGGGAGGGCGACCCTCCGGAAGGTCGACCGGCTCTCGTGTGTGCGATACGGCTCGGCCCGCTACTCCGTCCCGACTTCTTCGATCGGCGCGAGCGTGCAGATCATCTGTCACGCCGGCTCGGCGCCGGGCGGAGTCGGTGGCCGGTTGCTGGTCCTGGAACCGGGCACGGGGCAGGTGCTGGCAGAACATCGGCTGGTCGCACCGGGGGAGGCGAGCATACTCGACGAACACTACGGCGGCCCTCGCCCCGAGCTGCCCGCGCGGGCGGTGCGGGCCAAAACCCAAGCGGAGAAAGACTTCTGCGCGCTCGGGGACGTCGCCGAAGAGTTCATCAAGGGCGCAGCCGCGGCCGGGAACTCCCGCCTAGCCGCCGAGCTCGCCGACATCACCACGCTCGAAGCAGCACACGGCCGTCAGGCACTGCTGGCCGCGCTGAACCGGGCGGTGGCGTTCGGCCGGTTCAAGGCCGCCGACGTCCGCTCCATCCTGGCCACCGGCGCCGGTGCGCCCGAACCGGCCGAGCCCGGTGATGTCTTGATCCTGCCATTACCCGCTGTCCCGGTCCGGTCCCTGGCCGACTACGCCCTCACCACAGATGCCGAGCACAGCACTCCGGCCGAGCCCCGCAACACCAACCCCGCAAGGGAGATCATCTCATGACCGCGTCCAGCCCGCCTACCTTGGCCGCTGACCTGACCGAGGGACTGCGCCGCCTCAAACTAGCCGCGATCCGCAAACTCGCTCCCGAGCTGCTCCAAACGGCCAAGACCCAGCGCTGGACACCAGAAGAGCTACTCCGGACGCTGATCGAGGCCGAGATCACCGCCCGCGAGGCCTCCAACGCCCGCAACCGGCTCAAGGCCGCGGCCTTCCCCCTCGTCAAGACCCTCGAGGAGTACGACCTGACCGTTTCCTCCGTACCCAAAGGAACATTCGACTACCTCGCCAACCTGGAATGGATCCGTGCGAAAGAGAACACCTGCCTGATCGGACCGGCCGGCACCGGCAAGTCGCACCTACTCGTCGCGCTTGGCGTCGCCGCCGTCGAACAAGGCCACAAAGTCCGCTACCTCACCGCGGCCGAACTGGTCGAAACCCTCTACCGAGGCCTCGCCGACAACTCCGTCGGCCGTGTCATCGACACCCTCCTGCGCAACGACCTGATCATCATCGACGAGCTCGGGTTCGCACCCCTGGACGCCACCGGCACCCAACTGCTGTTCCGGTTCGTCGCCGCCGCCTACGAACGCCGATCCCTCGGCGTGGCCTCGCACTGGCCCTTCGAGCAATGGGGCCGGTTCCTACCCGAACAGACCACGGCGGTCAGTCTCCTCGACCGACTCCTCCACCACTGCAACACCGTGGTCACCGACGGCGAGAGCTACCGCATGCGACAAGCCCGACACACCAGGAGGTGAACGCCTCACCACAAGCTGATCAAACCCGAGGAACGGGGACTTTTAGATGGCCACCAGCGGGGACACGCACTTGGCCATTGACACGGTTCGGATGTCATCAGGTCGTTGCGGTGCAATGGCTGCCGCCCTTGCCAACCTCTACGACTGAACGCGACACACCAAGGAGCGACCAGCTCGGCGTCGGCGAGATGCCCTCGCTCGACCGATCCTGGACCGCAAATTGACCCGCGTGGCCGGACTCTGGTTTGGTCGGTGGACCCTCCCCGACGAGGAGTTCGGATGACTGGAGCAGGTCGTGTGGCTCGTCTTGGTGTTGCTGCTGGCCTGGTTGTCGGTGTCGTGATGGCCGGCCTTGTCGGGAGTGGTCCGGCCTCGGCGTCGCGCACCGACTCGCTCGCCGACATCCGCAACAACGTCTCGATCACCGACGCAGCCACCCATCAGCGCGGTCAACTCGACAGTGCCGGCAGCTCCTTCCGCGCCTCGGCGATGGCCGTGGCAGGGTACGGTCCCGGCGCGGAGGTCAGCGTGGACGGCATCGATTTCACCATGCCTGACGTCACGCCGGGCGAGCCCGACAACTTCAGCCCGAGCACGGCCGAAACGACGATCGGCGTGTCGGGCAGTGGCAATGCAATCGCCTTCCTCGGCACCGCGGGTGCCTTCTCCGGCCTCGACCTCACGGTGCATTACACCGACCGCTCCAGCGAACGGTTGTGGGTCGGGATGCCCGCCTACACCGACACCGCCGCCGACCCACTCGACCTGTCAACGATTGCTACCACCATCGCCGGCCGCAACACTACTGCAGCACCCGATGTTGATCTTGGAACCGACTATGCGGTCTTCACGACCGGCGTGAACATCGACCCGTCCAAGACGGTGCGCAGCCTCACCATGGCCAGCATCGGTTTGGTTCATCTGTACGACCTGGAGGTCACCACCGTCGAGGAGCCTTTCGTGGTCGACTCCGTGCTGGGCCGGACCCCCCAGCCGGAGGACGACGGTGTGGCGTGCGATCCTCGGGTCGAGGGCGAAGAGGTATGCGGGCCGTTCAACTACTGGGAGAACGCCGATCCCTCGACCCACCTGCGCTACTTCCCCGCCTCCGGGGTTGTGCCCGAAGGAGCGACCGCCTTCTACAACGAGATCACCGTGCAGTCGTCGGTTCCGTCGACGTACTTCATGACCAATGGCTACAGCGGCGGCTACTACGGCATCCAGGAACTTGGCGACGGCAGCAAGATCGCGATCTTCTCGATCTTCGGCCCCAACCGGGGCACGGTGCCGGACGACAAGCTGACCTCGAAGGTGCTGTACCGGATCGGCTATGGCGACTTCGTGATCCATGGTGAGTACGCGGGCGGCCCGAGCATCCGGATCCCCTTCGACTGGGAGGTCGGCAAGACGTATGCGACCATGATCACCAACCAGCCGGATGCGACGCCTGGCAATCATGCGCAGATCGTGACCGCATGGCTGAACACCGAACCGATCGGCCAACGTCCGAACTGGCTCAAGCTGATGACCGTCAAGACCGAGCGCCCGTCCGAAACGCCGCTTCAGATGACCGGGTTGTATTCCTTCCTCGAGGACTTCATCCGCGACGGGTCGTTCACCGAGGGACGGGTTCGTCAGGCCGCGTACGGCAATGCGGCGATCTACCACGCCCGCGGCGGATGGCGGCCGCTGAACCGGATCGGCTTCACCGGCCAACTCTCGGGCAAGTACACGATCCAGAACGACGCCTACCCGATGCCAGGCGAAACCTGCGTGATCACCGAGAAGATCACCGGCGGCGATATTCCGTTCGCCGACGTACGCAGCGGTTACGGCACGATCTGGGACACCACCAAGTGCGACCGACCCCGAAAGTTGCCGGCACCTTCCCTTGCCCCGTTGGCCATCAGGGCGCCGATCCAGCAGGCGACGACATTCCTCGACGTCGAGGCCTCTGTGGGCGGCGATCAACTTTCGGTGTCGACCGAGTTGCTGGCCAATGACGAGCCGGTGCAGGTGAGCGTCGACAGTACGGTGGTCTCGGCTGCCGATCTGGTCGCGTCATCGACCGGCACTCTCGATGTCGCGATCACGCTGGCCAACCCACTGGCACCGGGTCATCACGCCGTCGAGGTGAGCGGCCGGAGCAGTAACCTGACCGGCAGCACCACCATCACCGTCAAATGATCATGTGACCGGAGCCAACTCGTGGCCGAGGGGCTGCTCGCAGACCAGTCGACAAGGCCGAAACCCGCCGAGTGGACAGCGAGGGCCACTGAGCCTCAATCCGTGGACCGGGTGAGTGGGCCCTCGGCGCGGTAGCAGGGAAAGTGCCTTCTGGATCGGGAGAATCTGGAGTGTCTAGGTCCTGATCCAACCCGATCCAAAAGGCACTGAGAGTGAAACTACCGTACGGGTGGTCGCGGGCCACGCCGGTGTTCGATGATCAGAACCTGGTGTCGTGTGCGGGCCTGGTGCCGGTGATGGCGTTGGCCGAGCGGGCGGGCCTGTCGGAGCTGGTGGACGAGCGGGTCGCGATCCGGACCACGACGGTGAGGTCGGCAGCGGTGAACCCGGCGGGCAAGGTGACATCGATCATCGCGGGGATGGCTGCCGGCGCGGACTGTATCGACGATCTGGATGTGATCCGCTCTGGTGGGATGCGGCGGCTGTTCGGCGGGGTGTATGCGCCGGCGACGCTGGGCCAGTTTCTGCGGGAGTTCACCCACGGCCACTGCATGCAGTTGGCGTCGGTCGCGCGGGCGCATCTGGTCAACCTTGTCCAGGCCAGCGGGCTGCTGCCCGGTATCGAGGATCAGGTGTTCATCGACATCGACTCACTCCTACGCCCGGTTTATGGGCATGCCAAGCAGGGCGCGAGCTTCGGGCACACCAAGATCGCCGGCCGGCAGGTGCTGCGCCGGGGCTTGTCACCGCTGGCGACCACGATCAGCACCAGCCAGGGCGCGCCGGTGGTGGCCGGGATCCGGCTCCGCGCCGGACGGGCCGCCTCGGGCAAGGGTGCGGCGAGCATGGTGGCCGAAGCGATCGCCACCGCCCGTGTCGCCGGCGCCAGCGGGCAGATCCTGATGCGGGGCGACTCGGCGTATGGCAACCACGCCGTGGTCGCCGCGTGTGTGAAAGCAGGGGCGCGGTTCTCGGTGGTGCTGACCAAGAACCCCGCAGTCACCGCCGCGATCGCCTCCATCCCCGACGACGCCTGGACACCGGTGCACTACCCCGGCGCGGTCACCGATCCCGACACCGGTGAGTTGATCTCCGACGCCGAGGTCGCCGAGACGGAGTTCACCGCGTTCACCTCCACCAAACACCCGGTCACCGCCCGGCTGATCGTGCGCAGGGTCCGTGACCGAGCCCACGACCAGGCCGGCGATCAGGAGCTGTTCCCGGTATGGCGTCACCACCCGTTCTTCACCAACAACACCGAACCCACCGCGCAGGCTGACATCACCCACCGCCGGCACGCGATCATCGAAACCGTGTTCGCCGACCTGATCGACGGACCACTCGCACACCTACCCTCAGGCCGGTTCGCCGCCAACAGCGCCTGGGCGATCTGCGCAGCCATCACCCACAACCTGCTCCGCGCCGCCGGCACCCTCACCAGCCCCCGCCACGCCGCCGCCCGCGGCGCGACGCTGCGCCGCCACATCGTCACCGTCCCCGCCAGGATCGCCCGCCCACAGCGCCGGCCCGTCCTGCACCTGCCCGAGCACTGGCCCTGGGCCAAACAGTGGAAAACCCTGTGGCACAACGTGTTCCGCCCCGCAACCGGCCCGCCACGCGTCGCCTGAAACTAGCCACCCGCCGTCAAGGCCCGACCGGAGACCAAAGGAAAGCTGGGCAGACCAGCAGCCCCCGCCTGCCCACCCACCACCAACCACGAGCGACCCGCAACCAAAACCATCAACCCAGCGAGTCCACGGATTGAGGCTGAGGTCCGGCATTCCTGCGAGGAGAGGCAGCGGGTCTACGAACGGCCACGGCGAGCGGTGTGGCAGCGCGTGTGGTTCAGGTCGATGACGACGCCTGCATAGTGATCCAGACAGGTACGCTGCGGCGGTTATCCCGGGCTCCGGTGTCGACCAGATGCTGGCGACGGCGCAGCATCACTTTGATCGGACGGATCGCCCGCCTGGCCGTGGTCGCAAGTGCGGGCCAGTAGCCAACCGGCCATCTACCTGCGACTTTGCCCGCACGGTCAGCCCTACGGTGCTGCGGAAACCTCGCTAGTTGGCACCAGTTCGCACCCCATCCCGCACCCCGGACGGCCGAGCCGATGACCGCGGGCAAGGAGTGGTGCCGTGACCACCTGGTATCGGCGTAGACGACCAACGCCAGTGCGGCGCAGGGGTGTCTTCCACTGCGCCCCAACTGCATGCGCATGCGACTCCCGCGCGACAACCGATGTTCGGGTTTCTGATTCACACCGGCCGCACCGTCGCTGGATCAAACAACCGACTCCCGGGCGAGCCACAACCATCAGTTGGGCCCGCTTATGCTGAATCAATGGATACCGAGGCGGTGCGATCGTTCGTCCGCGCCGCCGAGTTCGGACAGCTGCAACACGCGGCCGACGAGCTCGGCGTAACGCAACAGGCCGTATCGAAGCGGATCGCGACCCTCGAGCGCGAGCTCGACGTCCGGTTGTTCACCCGCACCGCCCGAGGGGTCGAGCTGACACTCGACGGCCAAGCTTTCCTCCCGCACGCCCGGAACATCATCACGGGTGTCGATCGCGCCATCACCGCGATCAGACCGGGCTCGCGGGCCCTTCGGATCGACGTTCTCGGCCTGCGATCCGCGCAGGCCGTCGTCCTGCACGACTACTGGCGGGCGCATCCCGAAACCGACCTCGACGTGGTGACCCTCAGGGTCAACGACCCGCGCGTGGCCGTCGCCGCTGTCCAAGCGGGCGATATCGACGCCTCGTTCCGCTCGGTCACCGACCCGGCCACACTGCCGCGCGACGTGCAAATGATCCACGCGTTCGACTCACAGCTGGAACTTCTCGTCGGCCCGAGGCACCCGCTCGCCTCCGCACGAACACTGACACCCTCCCAGCTGCGCCAGCACCGGATCTGGGTGCCGGGTATCGCGCCGCGAAGCGAATGGGCAGAGTTTTACGATCAGCTCGCCACCGACTTCGACCTCCGCATTGATGCCGCGGGCCCGAACTTCGGCAACGAGGTACTCCTCGACATGCTCGCGGACTCCGCAGACGTGGCAACCCTCGTAGGCTCGCGCGACCGGTACATCTGGCCGACGAACCACGACCTACGCCGTATCCCGATCGTGAATCCGATGCTCGCATACCCGCTCTCGCTCATCTTCCCCCGAGCCAATCCACACCCAGGACTCCGGGCAATCATCAACCACTTCGGAAGCCTGGCACCGCTCCCTGAGACAGCCTGGCTCCCATCCTGGGCAACGACACGGCGCCGCAGCGACGGAAACATCGAATACACCCGACGCTAACGGTCGCTTCCAGCAGCACACTGCCGACACGACTAGCCGAACGGCAAGTGCTGGGATGACGTCATCGGCTCGAAAGCCGGCCCCAACGCCACGCCGACGCCAGCGATGGCCTATGAGCTGACGAACGGAGGCCAAGCGTTAGGCGGCAGCACGCCGTCGCCGGTCACGGACCGGATCGCGTCAGTGACCTCTCGATCGCGAGGCGACCTCCTTCCTGGTGGTAGGTACTCCTATCCGATCACGTCCACCTGCCAGAAGGCTTCCGGCTCCGATGGTGACGGGCGCGTAGTCGAAGTACTGAACCCACGAGGTCTGCTGGTGGCGCTCGGAGTGGGCCGTGGGTCCGCGTCTACCCGATCCTGCAAGGTAGTTGGGGCAGCGATGGCACCGTTCCGGACTTCGACGCGGCGCGCACCTACTTCGCCGCCGAAACCCCCGAAGACGCGGCGCGCGTGCTCGAAACCATGCTGGGCCGCCCGGTCAACCCCGACCAGGCGTTCTGAGACAAGGCGGCCCGCCCCAAGCTCGGTCTTCACCCGGAGCGCGCGCTGGCTAACGCTTTCCGTGAAGCGATTCGACACGAATAGCGGCCCTGACCGAATAGGGTCAGGAAGGTTCGGACAGTGAGACGTGCGTGCCGCGTGGTGGATTCGTCATGCAGGATGCCGTGGTATGGCTGCCCGCAGCGACCTCATCTCTGACGGGGCCAACTTTCGCACCCCGTGGCTCTGGGACCACATCGTGCTCGCCCGCACCGACGACCTGTTCGGGACCGTCGACGGGCAGACCCTCGCGGAGGCAGCTGAACCCACGGGCAGGAGCCCTTCCTCGCTCGGCCTCGGCCTGTGTAGGGAGGGTGGCAACCGCGTACAGGTGGTCCTCCGGTACCGCACGGAGGTGGACATGCGTACGTTCCTCCGCTACGACCACGCGGGCGGCTGGCCCGGGTCGAGGAAGGACGGCGATCAGCAGACCGACGCCCGACCGGGCCAGGTCATCCGGGCAGGCCGATGACCAACCAGCCGATGCCGGATGACTGGCAGATCGACTGGCGCTGCAAGGGTTTCCCGCCCATCGACCTGTCGGCCCGCGACGTTCCGTCGGCCGGGTGGCGGTTGCACGAGGACTTCAGCACTCCCATCGCCGCGATCAGGGAGAGCGCGCTGGCCTTCAACCTGGCCCGGATGCGCGACTTCTGCGCCGAACGCGGCGTCGAACTCGCCCCGCACGGGAAGACGACAATGTCGCCGGAGCTGATTCGACGGCAGCTCGACCACGGTGCCTGGGGCATGACGGCGGCGACCGCCTGGCAGGCCCGCGCGATGACGAGGTTTGGGGTACGTCGGATCCTCGTCGCCAACGAGTGTCTGGACCCGGCCGGGCTGCGCTGGCTGGGCGCACACCTGCGAGACGCCCTGGGCACGGAGATCAGCTGTTTCGTCGACTCGGTCGCCGCCGTCACAGCGATGCGGGACGTGCTCGCGGGCGTTCCGGGAGCTCCGCCGGTGCCGGTGCTGGTGGAGGTCGGCCTCGTCGGCGGTCGCTGCGGCGCCCGGACAGCGGCCGAGGCGGTCGAGGTGGCAGCGGCTGTCGCGGCGGCGCCCGAACTCGAGCTGGTCGGAGTGGCCGGGTTCGAGGGCGTGGTCGGCGGGTCCCGTGAGAAGGGGGTGGTGGCGCGGGTCGAGGAGTTTCTGCGCATGCTGCGCCGTACGGCGCAGGAGCTGATCGCGCGCGGATCGTTCCCGGCCGACCGTCCCGTGATCCTCTCCGCCGGCGGCAGCGCCTTCTTCGACCTTGTGGTGGAGGTCCTCACCCGCGACCGGTCGCGGTACGGCGTTCCCGTCGAGGTGGTTCTGCGGTCGGGCTGCTACCTCGTCCACGACCACGGCGCCTACCAGGACAGCTCGCCGTTCGCAGCCGACCGGGGATCGGCGTTCCGACCCGCGCTGGAGGTCTGGAGCAGGGTGCTGTCCTGCCCGGAGCCGGGTCTCGCGTTGACGGACGCCGGGAAGCGCGACATGTCGACCGACGGGCGCCTGCCGCTGGTCCTGCGGAGGCTCCGGCACGGAACGCCCGCGCCCGTCTCCGCGACTGTGCAGGCGGTGAACGACCAGCACGCCTACCTGCGCTACGACGTACCCGATGACCTCAGGGTCGGCGATCTGGTCTGTTTCGGCATCTCCCATCCCTGTACGACCTTCGACAAGTGGCGGGCCATAACGCTCGTCGACGACGACCACCGCGTGACCTCTGTGATCCGTACCTCCTTCTGACGTCCCGAACGGAACGGTCCCTTATGCCGATGCGACTGGCGGTCCTGGGCTTCAGCCACGAGGCGAACACCTTCGCGCCGGTGCCAGCGACGCTGGATCAGTGGCGGCGTGCCGGCATCCTGGAGGGCGAGCGGATCCGCGACGTTTACGAGGCGTCCCGGACGAGCGTGGCGGGCTTTCTCGCATACGGTGCCGAGGCGCACGGCGTGGAGTTGATTCCACTCGTGTACGCGCGGATCACGCCTATGGGTCCGAGTACGAGTGAGGCCCACGAGCACCTGGTCACCCGCATGGTGGCGAGTCTTGTGGACCGCGGTCCCTGGGACGGTGTCCTCCTGCCGATCCACGGCGCTGCCGTCGCGGAGGGATGTCCGGACGCCGACGGCGACCTGATCCGGCGGGTGCGCGGGATCGTCGGACCCGACGTACCGATCGGGGCGACTCTCGACCTGCACGCGAACGTGTCGCGCACCATGGTGGACCACCTCGACGTGGTGACGGTCTATCAGACCAACCCCCACGTCGACGCCTACGAGCAGGCGCTCGCGTGTGCGCGGCTGCTGGGCCGGACTATCCGCGCGGAGATCCGGCCACGGCTGGCCCTGGTCACGCCGCCGCTGGCCGTCACCATCGTGCGGCAGGGCACCGACGACGAGCCGATGGCGAGCCTGCTCGCGGTGGCCCGGTCGGAGGAGGCGCGCCCTGGGGTTCTGTCGGTCAGTGTGGTCGAGGGGTTCCCGTACGCCGATGTGCCGGAGATGGGGATGTCGTTCCTCGCCGTGGCAGACAGGGACGATGCCATCGCCCGCGCGGCTGCGGACCGGGTCGCACGGGCGGCCTGGGAGATGCGCGCGGAGTTCGTCGGCGAGGCGGTGCCGGTGGATGAGGCGCTATTCCGGGCCGCGGCCGCGCTGGCCGGTCCGGTCGTGCTCCTCGACATCGGCGACAACGTGGGCGGCGGGAGTCCCGGCGACTCCACCCACATCCTGCATGCCGCCCGACGGCTGGGGGTGCGGGGACTGGCGCAGTTGCTGACCGACCCGGTGGCGGTGTCACGCTGCGCGGAGGCCGGCGTAGGCGGCCGGGTGTCGCTGGACGTCGGCGGCCGGACCGACGACCGGCACGGCACACCGCTCGCCGTGACCGGGGTGGTGACAGCCGTGACGGACGGACGGTTCGAGGATCCGACGCCCACACATGGTGGCGTGCGCTCCTACGACATGGGACCCACGGCCGGTCTCCGGACCGACGACGGCTTCGACCTCGTGCTCACCTCCGTCGCGGAGGCGACCCACAGCCAGGAACAGTTCCGGCTGGTCGGAGTCGAGCCGCGCGAGTGTCCCGTCATCGTCGCCAAGGGCGTGCACTCACCGCGTGCGGGCTTCGAGCCCATTGCCGCCGAACTGATCCAGGTCGCGACGCCGGGATCGACCAGTGCCGACCTGTCCACCTTCCGCTACGCCCGTCGCCGGCGCCCGATGTTCCCGTTCGAGCCGACCACCCAGTGGTCGGCTCGCTGACGGGCGTCGCTGCCGGCCGAGACGAAGGAGTTTCGAGATGACGCAGGGCGAGATCAGCCGACGCGGGTTCCTGCGCGGAGTCGGCGGTGCGGCGTTGGTCGCCGGAGGCTCCGCGGCCGTAGGCGGGTGTGGGGGAGGCGACGGCCTCGGCCAGGGAGGTGGCGCGCGGGCGGGGAGCGACGCGGCGGTACGCCTGCCCGCGTATGCACCGAAGACCGCCGTCGAGGCGGACCTTCCGGCGTTGCCCAACGGCACACCGGGTGCTTTGCTCCGCTATCCCGCCGCACCGAAGCGGATGTACGAAGGTCCGCCCGCGCACGGGGGCACCATCGACGTCCTCAAGATGATCGACGGCGCTCCACCGCCGCCGGTCCAGCGCAACCCGTTTTGGCAGCAGCTGAACAAGCGGGTCGGCGCCGAACTCCAGCTCAACAACGTGATCGCGTCCGACTACTCCAACAAGCTGGCCACCCTGCTGGCCAGTGGGGACCTCCCGGACCTGGTTCAGCTCCCGACCAACGTCCCGCACCTTCCCGACGTGCTGGCCAAGGAGTTCCAGGACCTGAGCGAGTGGGTGAGCGGCGACGCGGTGAAGAACTACACCGGCCTCCCTGCGATGTCGGAGGTGTCCTGGAAGAACGTCGCCTTCAACGGCGGCATCTGGGGCGTGCCCTGGCAGTTGGGCCTGCCCGCCTCGGTGCTGGAGATCCGCCAGGACCTGGTGGAGGAGAAGGGCCTCACCGGTGAGCTCCACGACGGACAGGACTTCCTCGACCTGTGCGCCGCCCTGACGGACCCGGACCATCAGCGGTGGGCGATCGGAACACCCTCGACAGCGCTCAACATCGTCCGGGAGATGGTGGGCGTCCCCAACAACTGGAAGCAGGTCGACGGCGAGTTCACCAGCATGTACGAGACGGAGGAGTACCGCCGGGCGCTCGACATCATCGCGTCGCTGTGGAAGAAGGGCTACATCATCCCGGACTCGATGAACTCCACCGCGCCGATCAGTGACTGGTTCGGCAGCGGCAGGGTCGCGATGAGCGCGGGCGGTTACACGAACTGGGCCCTCTACATCACCGCAAACAAGCCGACGAACCCGAAGTTCACGATGGGATGTCTCGTCCCGCCGAAGTGGGAGGGCGGCGGCCAGGCAGCCCACTGGGTCGGCAACGGGATGTACACCTTCACGGCGGTCAGGAAGGCGAGCAAGGCGCGCGTCGAGGAGCTGTTGCGGGTGCTGGACTGGTTCGCCGCGCCCTTCGGGTCGGAGGAGTACACGTTCCGCCGCTACGGCGTACCCGGCCGCGACTACACGGTGGTGAAGGGCGAACCCGCCGTCACCCGCACGGGCACCAACGAGGTCCAGAACATGGCGATCGGCTACGTCGCCACCTGCCCGTTGCTGCTCTACATCCCCGGCCAGCCCGAGGCGACCAGGGACGAATACGACGCGCTCAGCGCGCTCATGAAGGTCACCGTCGCCAACCCCACCGTGGGGCTGTTTTCCGACTCCGCGCTCACCGCCGGCCTCACCAGCGAGAACAAGCTGCTGGACCTGCAGAACGGCATCATCTTCGGCCGCGAACCGCTGTCCGCCTGGGACGAGGGTGTCCGATCCTGGCGGTCCGGCGGCGGCGACCAGGTGCGATCCGAGTACGAGAAGGCGTTCGCGGCCGCGAACAAGTAGGACCCGACCCAGTCCGGAAGGATGGAGCAGGCGAGATGTTCTGGGGACACTTCCTCTACCTCGGCGTCAACATGTGGAGCGACCGTCCACCGAAGTTCGTCGAGGAGCTCACGTTCGACTACGAGGTGTGGGAGGAGGTCACCGCGAAGATGTCGGCCGACGGCCTCGACCTGCTGGTCGTCGACCTCGGCGACGGCGTCCGCTACGAGAGCCACCCGGAGATCGCGGTCCGGAACGCCTGGAGCCCGCAGCGGCTCCGGGAGGAACTCGCGAGGTTGCGCGCCCTCGGCATCGAGCCGATCCCCAAACTGAACTTCAGCACCGCCCACGACGCCTGGCTTCGGGAGTACGGTCGGATGGTCTCGACGCCGCGCTACTACGAGGTGTGTGCCGACCTGCTCGCGGAGGTCGCCGAGCTCTTCGACCGGCCGAGGTTCGTCCACATCGGCATGGACGAGGAGACCGCACACCACCAGCGCACCTTCGACTACTCCGTCGTACGCCAGAACGACCTGTGGTGGCACGACCTGGTCTTCCTCGCCGAGCAGGTCGAACGACACGGCGCCCGGCCCTGGATCTGGTCCGACTACGCCTGGCACCATCCGGACCTGTTCTACGAGCGGATGCCCCGACGGATCCTGCAGAGCAACTGGTACTACGGCGAGTCCTTCGAACCCCCGGCAGGCGGCCGACCGCGGGTGCTGGAGGAGGCGGAGGGCTTCTTGACCTATCCGGACCTGGAGGCGCACGGTTACGACCAAATGCCCACCGGTAGCACCCACTCGGACCTGGCGAATTTCGGCCGCACCGTCGAGTACTGCACCGAACACATCGACGGCTCGCGGCTGCTCGGGTTCCTGCAGGTGCCCTGGCGGCGGACGGTCGCGGAGTTTCGCGACATCCACCTGACCGCCGTCGACCTGGTGCGGGAAACCAAGGAGAAGTACGACGATGCGAAGCGGTAAGGCCGCCGTCGCGGTGCGGACCGACGGCCGGGCCGACGCCAGCGGGTCGGCGTACTCCATTCGCGCGGTGCAGCGGGTCTGCGAGATCCTGGATCTGATCCAGGAGAGCCCGGACGGATTCTCCCTGGCGGAGGTGGCCGAGGTGACCGCGCTGCCCAAGAGTTCGGCCTACCGCTACCTCGCCACCCTGGAGGAACGCCGTTACGTCCAACGCGATCCGGGCAGCGGGTTGTTCAGGATCGGCTCGGCGTTCCTGCCCCTGCAGTCCCAGCAGCTGCGGCTGCTTGCCGACCAGGCCCGCCCGCATCTGGAGCGGCTGCGCGACCGCTTCGAGGAGACGTTGAACCTCGGCCTGCTGGACGGCAACCAGGTGTCTTACGTCGAGATTGTGGAGAGTCCGAAGTCCGTTCGGCTCGCCGCGCGGGCCGGCGACCGGGACCCGTTGCACTGTACGGCGTTGGGCAAGGCGATCGCCTCGACCCTCGCCCCGGAACGCGTGCGGGCGATCCTCGCCGCCGAGGGGATGCCGCGGCGTACTGAGGCGACGATCACCGACGTCGAGACCTATTTCGCCGTTCTCGAGGAGACCCGGGCACGGGGCTACGCACTCGACGCGGGGGAGAACGAGGAGGACGGCACCTGCCTGGCCGTTCCCCTGACCGGGATCGGGCTTGCCGCCTCGATCAGCCTGAGCGCGCCGTCCTCGCGTTTCCCCGGTGAGCGGGTCCGCGAGGTGGCCGCCGCGCTCACCGCGGCGGCGTCCCAGTTGACCATCGACATGACGGGGGCGAGCAGATGACTAGGAACCACACACGGTCCGCGGAGCTGGCCGCCCGCGCGGCAGGCCTGACGCCGGGCGGCGTGCACTCGAACGTCCGGCTCGCCGGACCCAGGGTCTTCTTCGAACGCGGCGAGGGCGCCTGGCTGTGGGACGTCGACGGCAACGACTACGTCGACTACCTGCTCGGCCAGGGACCGAACTTCCTCGGTCACGCGCCGCGTGCCGTCAACGACGCGGTCGCCGCCGCGATGCGCAGAGGATCCGTCTTCGGCGCCCAGCACGCGCTGGAGAACGACGCGAGCGAGCTCTTCCTGCAGGCCGTGGGGTGGGCGGACCGGGTTCGCTTCGGCGTGTCCGGTACGGAGTCCGTCCAGCTGGCCCTGCGGCTCGCACGAGCCGCGACAGGCCGGAGGCGGTTCGTACGATTCGCTGGGCACTACCACGGCTGGCTCGACAACGTACTGGTCAGGACTGTCGACGAGACGACCACACCGGCGAGCGCCGGCCAGCTCGACCAGTTCGACCAGTTCCACGTGCTTCCCTACAACGACCTCGCCGCCGTCGAGACACTTCTCGCCGAGCACGCCGACGACTTGGCGGCGATCCTGCTCGAGCCCGTCATGTGCAACAGCGGCGTCGTCCCGCCGCGGGACGGGTATCTGCGGGGGCTGCGCGACCTGTGCGACCGGCACAGCGTCGTGCTGATCTTCGACGAGGTCATCACCGGCTTCCGGATCGCGCCGGGCGGAGCCGCGGACCGGTACGGCGTCGCCCCCGACCTCGCGACGTACGGCAAGGCCATGGCCGGTGGCTGGCCGGTCGCCGCCGTCGCCGGGAGGGCGGAGCTGATGGACCCGATCGGGACCGGCGAGGTGAACCACTCCGGCACCTTCAACGCGTCCGTGCCCGCGTGTGCGGCGGTCGCCGCGACGCTCCGACAACTGCGCGACGATCCGCCGTACGACCGGCTGGAGACACACGGCGGGAAGCTCGTCGACGGGTTGCGCGAGCTCGGGACGCGTCACGACGTGCCACTGCGCGCGCAGGGACTGCCGATGGCCTTCCACATGTCGTTCGGCGACCCGAGCCCGATCCACGACCTAGGTCAGCTCGACCGGCTCGACCTGGAGCGCTACGCGCGGTTCGCGCACGTGCTCGTGGACTACGGCGTGTGGGTCGCACCGCGCGGGATCTGGTACATCTCCGCCGCGCATGGTGAGAAGGAACTCGTTGCCGTGCTCGAACGCGTCGACGCCGCCCTCGCCGCTGGCGGAGGCGACCGGTGACTGGTCGCCTGCCTCGCGCATCCTGCGGGACGCACGTGATCCGATCAGCCAGCCGACACTCACGTCGACCTTTTGGGAGCCCAGCCATGCCTTCGACCACGTCGCCCGAACCGTCCGTCTCCGGTCGGGGAATCAGTCGGCGCACCCTCCTCGGTGGAATCGGTGCCGCCGCTGCGATGTCCGGGCTCCCCGCCGCGCCCGCGGGTGCGGCGACGCCCCCATCGGCCGCCGGCGCTGTTGGTGTCGTCGTGCAGAACGAGTCGGCGGGTCGGGGCATGCCGCTCGTCGGCTACAACACCGGGCACTACATGCCGGGCAGCAACACCTCGGCGTGGCTCGAGTACTCGCGGGTCAACGCCGTCCGCTTCTTCGCCTCCTTCACGCAGTGGGCACCGGACGAGGCGTTCGACGGGGGAGCGGGCATCGAGAGCGTGCAGGACTTCGACGCGCGCAAGGCGCAGTTGCGCAGCGATCCGGAGCGGAGTCCGTTCCTGCGGTGGGACATCCTCGAGGACCTCTTCGAGAACCAGGTCTACAGCGATACCAACCACTACCAGCTCAACTACCAGGTGGCAGAGCTCCAACGACTCGGCGTCGCCCCGATCATGGAGGCGGTGGAACTCGCTTGGAACCGCCCCTGGTCCGGGCTGTGGCTGCAGTGGCAGAAACACTATGCGTTCACCTACCACCTGGCTCGCCACTACGACGTCGAGCGGTACAACTTCCTCAACGAGCCGGATCACCCGAGCGCAGCCGGCGACATCGTCGACCAGGCCGTCTACGTCCGCGGGCTCCAGCTCGCCTCCGACGCGATCCGGTCGGCGATCGCGGATGTCAACTCCCGCTACGGGAAGTCGCTGCGCGCCATCGTGCAGGCGCCGGTCATCACCCACGCATCCAGTTCCAAGGGTGACGACCACATGGACGCCGACAGCGACGCTGACCCTCGCGACGACGAGCACGGCTGGGGCGAGATCTCGCTGCGAAACCTGCGCACGGACTATCACGGGGAGACTGTCGAGCATGACATCTTCGACGTGTTCGACACCCATCAGTACAACAAGACCGCGCCGACCTACGAGTACGAGATCGCGATGATGCGGTCGAAGATGCGGATGTACACGCCGACGGGTGTCGCACTGCCGATCGTCTACAGCGAGTTCAATCGGCGTAACACCGGCGCCTTCGAGACCAGCGGCGACGACCTCGACACGCCGGCCATCTACTGTGACCTCGCGGGCATCTGGGCGGCGGCCGCAGCAGGACAGGTCGAGGGCATGATCGCCTTCAAGTTCCAGAACACCATGCGGGCGAATGGTATCCCGTACGGGACCGGCTTCTATTACGTCGCGAACGAGGGCCGGTACGACATCCACGGCGTGACCAAGGCTGGCGAGGTCAACCGGCTGTTCGCCAAGGGCTTCAAGGGCGACGCCAAGGAACTGTTGACGGTGGCCGCCGACGACGGCCGAATCGTGCTCGCCGCCCACGACCGGGAGGCGCGCCGCTGCGCGATCTGGCTGCCCCATCCCACCGGCACGCCCGCGGAGTCCGTGACCCTCGACCTCCGCGCGCTGCCGGTTGCGCGGCGGGGGAGCGAGGTCGTGGTGGAGGAGGTCAGCCCGACACACAGTGGTGGCATCGTGCTGAAGGCGCCACTGCCGGGCTCTGGACGTCTCACCCTCGAACAGCCCGCCGACTCGGTCTGGTTGGTGACTGTCACCGCTCCCGGCCCGATCCATCGAGTCGAGGCGCATGTCGATGCCCACGTTCGAAGTGGTGGCGAAACCAGTGGTGGCGACATGCTTGGCGTGTCCTTACCCGCTGCCGGTGCGATCGGTGGGATCGGGACGGACGGCGCGACCGGGGCGGAGGTCAGCTACCTCGCGTTCGACCTCGACCACCCGCCGGTGGAGGCCAGGCCGCCGCGCCAGGCGGTCCTCGAACTCTTCGGGTCGGGTGAGGACGCCGCGCCGTTCACCTTCACCGCGTACGTCGTCATCGACACGGCGTGGGTCGGGCAGGACCTGACCTGGGAGACCGCGCCCTACCTCGACCCGGACGGAGTACGCGCGACGGAGGTCGGCACCACCCTGTTTCCGGCTGGCCAGGTGTCGCTGGAAGGCGCTCCCGGAACCGCCAGACTCGACGTGACGGATGCCCTGCGGCACGTCGATGGTGACGCGGTCGGGTTCCTGCTGATCCGGGAACGCCGTCGGGCCGAGGACAACGCCGATGACGGGCGACGTGGGGAGATCGCGTCCGTCCGCGCCGAGGAGTCGGAGCGCCGTCCCCGGCTCGTCCTGTCGTGGTGAGAACTGTGACTTGACATATCGGCTGTGACGACAGCTCCCCGCTTGCGCGGGGAGCACCCCAGGCGTGCCCGACCCGCACCTGCGGACAGACGGACCACCCCCACCCGCGCGGGGAGCACACTAGTTGACCTGGGGTTTTTGAAGCGCATGCGGTCGTATCTCGCTCACTTTAGTCGGCTGATCGCTGCACGACCTAGGCGGCGCCGCGTCGGGTGTTTCCGCAGGTGGGAGAGGGTGCGCCCGGGAGGATTCGAACCTCCGGCCATCGGATTAGAAGGAGGGCTCACAAGATCGCCCAGGCCATCTACCTGCGCTTTTGCCCGCAGCACGATCCCCAAGGAATACCCCAACCCTCATGGTTGACCACAGTTTCGTGTCACGAACCGTGTCATGGCTCAGCGAGACCGGTAGTTGCCTTCGGACTATCGGCAGGGTGGTCCGACGGTGTCCCTCGGCATCGGCAACCCGGCTAGGAGCTCGTCTGCGTCGGACCTGGTCAACACCACTTGGATCGGGTCCCATGGCGGATGTTGCCCGACTCCGAGGTGGGCCGGCCGTGCTTGTCATGCACGAGGCCCTCGCTCATCTCCTCATTCAGCGTCCTCTCCAGCACCGATGGTGTCAGCTGCTTCAGCAGCCCGTCCGGACCAGTCAGCGACAGGCCCTGCTCCCGAGCCCGACGGACCGATCTCGTGCAGGGCTGCCCACTGTCGTGATACGACGATCGGCGGGGAGGGAGGAGACCTACCCCGCCGATCAGGTGGTGCTAAGCGGCAAGTGATAACGCGACGGCTATCCGTTCAGCATGTGCCAGAGCACAACGTCGTGGACGTGTTTGGCCTTCTCCTCGCCGCGGAACTGGACCTCGTAGTCCTTGCTGCCGGCTCGGATCGAGATGATCGACGACGAAGCGAACTTGCCGAACATCGACTTGTCCGAGACAAACGACACCGACGAGACCTGGCGGTACGGGACTGAGGTCAAGGCGACCTTCTTCCCGACGAAGGAGTTGTCCTGGAGGACGACGCGACGGGTGGTCACGGCGATGAAGCCGGTTCCGGCGCCGATGGCGTCGTAGACCGCGATGATCTCCTCGCCGTTGAGGAGGCCGGCGCGGATCTTCTCGAACTGCTCCGGCTTGTCGAAGACGGGCTGGGCTGTCTGGTGGGTCATGGTGGGGTTCCTCTCTGTCAGCCGTCTGGCATGCACTTCTTGTGCTCCATCCAGTACTCGGCCCCCTCGCGGTTCGCGTCGGCATCGCTGTGCAGTACTGCGCGGCGACGATGGTGTGGGGCACCGGCCCGTACGGGTGCCGGTACGCGTGGCCGTGGGTGACTGTGATCAGGCCCCCCTTTTCTCCAGCGCCGCGAGCGTTGCTCCCGCGCCCTCATCAAGGACCTCGTGACGCATGCTGCTCTGCCGCCCTAATCAGAGCCGTACCGACGCCTTGCTCGACCGCCGCCCGCTTCCCGCAGGCCCGGATGGGTGAAAGTAGCCTGGATGACCGTGCGACGCGCCTTAGGTGCGATACGCGGCAGCGGCACATCGTAGTCCGAGGTTCCGCCACTGCTATGCCGGTGGCGGCGTCCGTCGCTGCGCCCGGTCTCGACGGAGGTCGGCCTCAGCGGCCCGATCCCGGTCGTAGATGACCCGCAGGTAAACCCGCTGCCGCTCGTTCAGCCCGGCCCACGCCCGACCTGCCCTGGTAGGGCTCGCTGGGCTCATCACACCCTCCTATGCAGGTCCAGCGGCACCTCGTCCGGGGCGATATCCCGCACCCGCATCATCCGCACCAGATGCCGCCACTGCCGGCCCTGGTCGGTGGCGATGTCGGCGTGGATCTCGACGACGACGAGCGGCGCGACCTGGTGGTAGCCAGTCGGCCTCGACTGCCAGTTGACGGTGAGCCTCGCCGGCCACGGATGCCCACCGATCGCGGCGACGAGCAGAGGCGCGACCGACGCGGCCTGCGCGTCCGCCAGATGCGTCGTCCGCCCCGCGTAGTGCAGCCTGCCGGTGTCGGAGCCGTACCGGCCGAGCAACAGCGCGTACGGGCGGTGCAGCGAACAGGTCACCCCGCCGACCACCGCGTCCGTCGCCTGCCGTGACTGTACTTGAGCCACGCTCGCGCTCCGGACACGTACGTTCGCGGACTTGATCACCAGGCCCGACCCCGGCGACAGCCATCGTGTCGAACCACCTGCGACAACCGAGCAGCCGCGCCCGCCGGAGCCGACGCAACGTCGTCGGGAACGAACCCCAGCCACGGCAGCGTGCACAGCTGAACCGCAGCACCGAGCACGCCCCCGTCCGTGCGGAACTTCCGTAGAAACGCCTCATCGGCACCAGCCAGCGTGAAGTGCCGAATCAGCTCCATCCGGTTGATCTCCGGGAACCTGCGAAGCTGCGCCAGCTCCTCCTCAGAAAACACGTCAGGCCGTCCTCGCTCTCCGCCGGAGCCGTGGTGGGCGAACGTTGATTGCCAGCTTCTGACAGACACCTTGACCGGGCTGAGCAGTGCCATGAGCCTTAAGGCTGGCGTGAGAACTCCCGGCGGGCTGCGGTGGTCCCCGCACCCCACCCCACAAAATCGCTTCACGATTCCGCGGGGACCCCCGGGTCGGTGCTCGCTGCGTTGTCGCCCACCCCGCGAAAACGCTCCGCATTTCCGCGGGACGCCGGGGATGGTTGCCAATAGAACCCGCTATTGGCTCCTCCGCCCGGCGAGCACGGCGCGGCCGTGCTGCATGAGCGGCTGGCGCCGCATGGCCGACCTCGCCGCCGGGAGTTCTCAGGCTCTGCGACGACAGTGACCGGGCGTTGAGAGGAGCCGTGATGGACCACCAGTCGACGAGGCGTGATCTGCTCCGGGTAGGGGGGACTCTGGTCTTCGTCACGGCGACGGCGTCCGCCTGTGACCTGCTCTCGACCAACCCGTCGCGCTCGGGCCAGTCGGGGCGCGGTGCCGGGGGCGGTCCGAAACCGAAAGAGGCGCCGATGCTCGCTGACCTGGTGAAGCGGGGTGCCATCGATCCAGTGGAGAAGCGGCTACCGCCGAAGCCCGTCATCGTCCAGCCGAACGACCGGCCCGGTGTCTACGGTGGTGAGTGGCGACTCAACACGGTGGCCAGCGGCTATGGCACGGGCGCCACGCAGTACCAGATCGCGGGTTACGAGAACCTCGTGCGCTGGGATCCGACGTTCACCAAGATCATCCCGAACATCGCCGACAGCTATGAGATCAGCGCCGACAGCACCACGTACACGTTTCATTTACACAAAGGGATCAGGTGGTCCGACGGGCACCCGTTCACCGCCGCCGACATGGTCTTCGCGGTGCAAGACGTGATCATGAACACCGAACTCTCACCGATTCCACAGTTCGGCGAGATGTCAGCAGAGCAGCTCGACGACTACACGGTCCGGTTGACGTTCGCTGAGCCGAACGGTGTGTTGATCCAGAACATCGTCACCCGCACCGGACTCGTCTTCACCGACAATCCGGCGCACTATCTCAAGCAGTTTCACAAGAAGTACAACCCGAACGTCAACGCGCTGGTGGAAAAAGAGAAGTTGGACGACTGGCTGGCGCTATTCAACCTGAAGGGTGGCGACTACAGCTTCGGGTCGAACGTCGACAAGCCCACGCTTTACCCCTGGGTCTTGAAGAGCGTGTCCAACTCCCAAATCGTGGTGGAGCGGAACCCGTACTACTGGAAGGTCGACCCCGACGGCAGCCAGTTGCCGTACCTGGACCGGATCGTCTGGACGGTGGTCACGAACGAAGAGACGACGCTGCTGAAAACCGCTAACGGCGAGGTCGACTTCTCCTACGGGGATCCGAAGAACAAACCCGTCCTGGCGCGGGGTCGTTCCCAGGGCGACTACCGGTTCTTCGATGCGGTCCCCGGGCACACCAGCGACGTATGCATTTACCCCAATCTCGCGCACAAGAATCCGGTGCTGCGCAAGATCTTCCAGAACAAGGACTTCCGCATAGGCCTCTCCTACGCCATCAACCGGCAGGAAATCATCGACGCCGTATTCCAGCGCCAGGGGGAACCGTGGCAGATCGCCCCGCGCAAGGAGTCGAGCTACTACGACCGCGAGATGGCCGAGCAGTACCTTGAGTACGACCCGGACCGGGCCAACGAATACCTCGACCGGGCATTCCCCGACAAGGATCCGGACGGCCGGCGGCTCGGGCCCGACGGCAAGCCCATCACGTTCAACATCGACGTGCATGGCGGAATCACGGAGTGGGTCGACACGATCGACCTCGTCGTGCGCTACTGGCGAAAGGTCGGCGTCAACGCACGCCTGAATAACATCAGCCCCGAACTGGCCGTGACTCGCGGCGAAGCCAACCAGCACGACATGGCGGTCTGGTCAGGCGAGGGTGGTCTGGATGCCGTCATCCTGATCAATCCGTACAACTACCTGCCGATCCTCTCGCCGTACTCCTTCTTCGGGGTGCCATGGGTGGCGTGGTACGACAGTGACGGAAAGGAAGGCGAAAATCCGCCCACACCCGTCCGGCGGCAACTGCAGCTCTACGACGAGGCGCTGGCCACGTCCGACACCCAGCGCCAGCATGACCTGATGACCGAGATCTTGCACATCGCGAAGGAGGAGTTCTTCGGGATCGGTATAAGTGCGCCCACGAGTTCGTACGGGATCGTGAGCAACCGTACGCAGAACTGGGCGAAGCAGATGACCACCGGGACGGTGTGGGTCTACATGGACCCCGCGCCCAGCAACCCGTGCCAGTATTTCGTGGAAGAGCGCTGACTGTTTCAGCGCAGCTGCTTTCGCGGTCGAATCTGACCAGATGTGACGCTGACCGTCGTACGTATGGCGTAGGGGGACACACTGAGCGGGTGGGCGTACCACCCGCTGCGGGCGTACCGGATCAGCGCCTCGCTCGCCTCTCGGCGAGCGGTGATGCGTGCCTTCGAGGAGGTCGGCGAGATCAGGGCCGGATTGGATGAGTGCTGGCAGCAGTACGTTGTCTCCTTGCTGATGTCTGGCGAAGAGCGTGCGGATGGACGTCGCCGTGCTCGCGATCTCGAGCGGTTCCCGGTCGGTCCCGAAACACCGTTAGATGCACAGTCCCGCTCCAGGCGGGCCGTGGGAGGAACCGTGAACCCGATCGCGGAGATGCTGATCGATTCTGTTGACTGGTCGAGTTATCAGGAGCTTGGTCAGCCCGCGATCACGCTTGGCGTAGCGTTACGCGACCTCCTCTCGAGTTCGAACGTTGAGGAGGCGTCAACCGCGTGGAGTGAGATCGAAGAGCACGTCTTCTCGCAGGGGACGATCTACTCCGCGGCTGAGCCGACGGTTTCCGTCATGTTAGCTGCGCTCACCGAGGACCAACCGTCCTGGCGTAGCGGTCGGATCGTAGATCTCTTGTTCTTCATCGTGCGGGCGCTTCTGTGACGGATTCGTCGTTGCAGGATCGATGTAGAGAGCGTGAGCGCGAAGGGCTGTGGCTTCTTGCGAGCTGGGCACTCACGCATGATGGTTGGATGCGGGACAACGTGCTTGAGGTGATCGAGGTTGTCGCACCAGACCGCGTGGAGATGATCCGGACGGCGACGGCGGGCTGATGTCCACGCGAAGTCGTCGCGGGCCTCGATAGCGGTCAGCGGGCTTCTCGGTCGACGGCCGGCCGACCCCGGCCGCGAGCGAGACGGTCCACTCTCGCCAGCGCGGTCGGGATCCGATTCGATCCGGCCATCGCCGCCACGATCCGCGCGGCCTCGACGATCTCAAGGCCGTCAGCGGCTGTGACATAGAGCGGCCGCGTAGCGGCGCCGCGGATGACCTCGACTGCGTGCGTTGCGGTGTGAAATGGAGTCTTGGCAACGCCGATAACGGGAAGGTCTGTGAAGACTTACCTCGGCGTTGCACCGGACGGTCTGACCCCGGCCAATGTATGACCCGCCGATATCTGTGGTGTCCTGCGTTCGATTTGTCGGCCGGCTCCGGTGCAACGCCGTGGTGCGCACCGGCTAGGCGGAACTGACCTGATAGGAGCTTGGACCAGAAGCCCCGTCACAGACTTGTCGCCCGCCCGGCCGGTTCGCTCCGTCCGTCAGAACAGCCCTAACGGAAGAGCGGATCCCAGCATGACAACCCAGCTTGCTGCCGAGTCAACGGTCATCCGGGTCATCGGTGGTGTCGACACCCACAAGCACACCCATTACGCGGCCGTGGTCGATGACCACGGTCGCTTCCTGGGTCACCGGGAGTTCCCGGCTAACGACCGCGGCTATCAGCAGTTGCTCGCCTGGCTGCAGGGACACGGTGCCGTTGTCGCGATCGGTGTGGAGAGCACCGGCTCGTTCGGCGCAACCCTCACCCGGTTCCTCACCGCTCAGGCAGTGCGTGTGGTCGAGGTCAACCGGGCGAACAGGCTGGCCCGACGGATGGACGGCAAGTCCGACCGACTCGATGCCGAGCAGATCGCTCGAGCCGGCGTCATGATCGGCGCGCCCTCACCGCTGCGCGACGAACTGGTCGTGCTGACCAAGAAGACGCTGGTCAACCGGTGCCTACGGCTCCGGCCCGAATCCGACGACCTGCTCGGTCTGACCGCCCACCCAGTCCGGATGCTGATCGCCGGCGTCAAGCTCGCCCTGCGCGACCTGGCCCGGCGCTGGAAGCAACTCGATGCCGAGATCAAGGCGCTCAACAAGCAGATCGACGCCCTGGTCCGGGTCGCTGCACCCGAGTTGGTGGAGCTGCACGGCGTGGGGGTTGAGATTGCCGGTCAGTTCCTCGTCACCGCAGGTGACAACCCCGAACGCATCCACAGCGAGGCGGCCTTCGCCAAGCTCTGCGGCGTCGCACCACAGCCCGCCAGCAGTGGTCGAACCAGCGGCAGACACCGGCTCAGCCGCGGCGGCGACCGTGCCGCCAACAGCGCTCTCTACATCATCACCATCGTCCGCATGCGACGACACCAGCCCACCCTCGACTACATCCAACGCCGAACCGCCGAAGGACTCAGCAAACGCGAGATCATCCGCTGCCTGAAGCGCTACATCGCCCGCGAGATCTACACCAACCTGCCGCGACCAACCCACCAAGATCCCGCCCAAAACCCACTTCCATCAACGGCTTGACGAACATAGGAGCATCGAGTGCTTCTGCGGCATGCGCTCCCAGCCCTGGTCGCCCCTGCGGATCAAGGGTGGCGTGACCGTCGATGACGAGGAGTTCAAGGGGTGGACCGAGGGCCAGCACCGCCTGGATGCATGGAAGTTGCCGCTTGAACAGCGCCCCCGATTCGTATGGCACTGTCCGGGAGATGTCGGCCACGTGCTCGGACTTCACCGTTGAGAAGGAAGGCTCACCACAAACGACCAGCGCAGCCTTCGTCCCACCCATGTCGTCGTAATGGACGTCCACGGCTCCGACAGTCATTGTGCGGTCCACGATGCGGGCTCAACCGACCCCGCTAGTAATGGCGCGGAGTTTGCTCTTGGTCACCAGTGCGTCGATGACGTTGGTGACGGTGGCGCGTTCGTCGTCGATGAGCAGGTCGTCGACGCTGACGTTGAAGGTCAGGGCGATGCGGATGACGGCCTCGAGGCCGGGGGCGACCTTGTTGTTCTCGTAGCGGGAGGCCTGCCGAACGTCGGAGTCGATCCGTTCGGCGAGATCGGCCTGGGACCAGCCCCCTTCGGTGCACAGCGCCTTGAGGCGGTCACTGTGGAAGCGACTAGGCATCTGGTGTTCTCCGCTCGGGGGTGGTGAGGCCCATTGTGCTGCGTCGAAGACGGTCATGCTTGCCGCCGGTGGCGGACCCGGCTGCAGGGCGCAAGGTGGCCGAGCAGAAGCCTCACCATCGCCGTCTCCGACACCACGCTGGCCATCGAGCTCGACGACGGCGACGTCCGATTGTCTGCCGCGCCAACACCAAGCCCATCGCTACGATCAAGTCCAGGCTCGCCACGGACAGCCACCTCAATTTCCCAGACCCCATGTCGCACATCAGGTGGCGCGAATCCGTCGCGCATCACCTGGCACAGGACATCAGGTCCAGCAGGCTGCGCTCCGTCGGCTGATGTGCGGCACGCGTCCGACAGTTGATGTGCGCTACCGATGCATAGCTGGTCAGACGAGTAGTTCGGCGGAGTCGAGGTAGGGCTGGCCCAGTTCGTCGGCGCCGAAGCTGAGCGCGTACAACCCGGTCGACACCCGTTCGAGGAATCCCCACTCCCAGATGGCTTGCTCGTCGAGACCGGTGTGGCCCGCTAGCAGCGCGCAGTAGTGGTGCGCCAGGGCGGGTGCGTCGCCGGCGAGGAGTTGCGGGCACCAGTCGCGCAGGACGACACCGAGGTCGTACGTCGGGTCCGCGAGGAAACCGTCCGGGTCCACGAAGACGAAGCCCGACTCCGCGCCCGGCCTCGGCGTCAGCACCCGCAGGGTGTTGGCGGGATGCGGATCGCCGTGCACCACGAGCGCGCGGTCGAGGTCGAAGGCGGCCGCCCGCCGCTCGGCGTAGGTCAGCGCCTGCACCACGACGCGTTCGGAACACGGGTGGCCGAGCCGTTCCCACAGGGTGTTGACGAGTTCGGCCAGGCCCCGGGCTTTCTCGCCGGCCGGGTCGAGGGTCAGTCCCGGGGGCCGTGGTACCTGCCAGGCCCGGCGAAGGGTCGTGCACAGGGTTGCGATCTTGTCCTCGGGAGAGACGTCGAGGTCTTCCAATGGCTGGCCGAGTGCCTCCATCAGGATCGCGTGCCGGTCGATGTCGTGGGCGAGTAGGCGGACGTAGCCGTGTCCGTCGGCGTCGAGGAGGGTGCGTACCTGCCCGCCGAAGTCGTGTTCGGGCACTGCGACCTTGAGAACGGCGTTTTGACCGTCTGCGGTTCGGGCCTGTGCGACGTATGACGTGGTGCCGCCGGACAGCGGCGGGCCGACCGTGATCGACCACGTGCGGGCGAGATCCTCGACGAGGCCGGGGAGTCCTGCAACCCACTCCTCCCCACGAACCCCGAGGTGTGCGGCTTTGCGCTGCACCACGTCCTGCAGTTGGATCGCCTGGTCGGTCACGGCGTCGATGCTCCCACGTACCGCGCCAGCCCCGTCAAGCGTTGCGGTCGAACGTGGTGCAGTGCGCTGGTGATGGCACCGTCGGTGGCTCTGCCGCGCGTCCATCGGCCGGCCGCCGCCGGCTTCTGACCGGCAGCCTTCCAGACAGTCGCACATCAGCCGGCTGGCGTGCGTCGCGGATCAATTGTCGGATCACACCGATTACAAGCAGAAGCCGGGCTCCTTGGGCTGGGTCCCTCTGGCGATGCGACACCGACACCTGCACGCGGCGAGTGGCCCAAGCTGTTGTCCACAAGCGGTCAACAATCGACGGAGCGCATGGGCGGACGCTTCTCGAACCAGTGGCGGGCGTACGGGTTCCTGTTGTAGTCAGCAATGGGCTGATAGCCGGCCGAACGAAAAAGAGCGAGCGCCCTCGACTCGCCCCCATCCGTGTCCAAACGGACTGCCTCCATACCGAGAATGACCGCATGCTCCTCAAGCGCAGCGAGGAGCACACGTCCTGTTCCGCGCCCACGCGCCTCTGGTCGCACAAATAGGCGCTTGACCTCTCCCGTGGTGCCGGACAGGGTGCGGAGGCCACCACAGCCGACAGGCGCCTCTGAACAGACAGCGGTAAAGAACGCTCCGTTAGGAGCTGTGAAGTCGGATGGCTCAACAGTTGAGCCGCCCTTGGGCACGAATCCCAGTTCGTGGTTCCACTCAGCGAGCAGGCCCTGAACGGCCGGGCTGTCGAAGCTCGCGACCACAACGCCCACGTCACTCATGTACGCCAGTGTGTTACAGCCAAGGCCTTCTCCTCCAACTGGGACCCCATCACGGTCTGCGAGGCTCTGGCCGGCCAGAGCGACGCCGGGTCGTCGGCCGCACCTCCAGTCGGCGCGTACCCTCAAGGCCAACCGGCCGCGGACGGTCACTTCTATTTTCTGGGCCACCTGTCAACCGTCTGCTTAAACGGATCCGTCAGGACGGCACTCGAGAGAACAGAACCGCCGGTCCGTACGAGTCGTCACCCCGCCCACCAACGCCACAAGTCCGCCGACCCGCTACTAGAAGACCCTAAGGAGCGGCAGGCTTTGACCGGTAGCCTGAATCGGACGGGATCTCGCGTGCGCGCTCGGCCCACAGCGCGGGCTGGTTGACGTCCCCGACCTCGTCTTCTCCGCCTTCTTGCCGCTCGACATCTTCGTCCCGTAACGTCCGGGTCGATGTCGTCCGCTCACCGCCAGTACCCTTCCCGCCTTGAGCTGCTCCGTTCCCAGGCCGGCGCGTTCCTCGACGCTCGCGGTCGTATCGCCGGCTGCTACGGCGTCACCATCGCGTCCTGCGCGGACGGCCAGGCGCTGTGGATCGGTGCCAGCGTGCCGAACGATGCGGCCACGGAGCTCACGGCCGCGCTCGACCGCGCGCCGCAGCCGGTCGACCCGAGCGAGCCGCCGCCAGCGCTCGCCGCCTGCGAACGAATCCTCGCCCGGATCGACGGAGAACTGACCTGCGCCTCGGGCCCGAGCTACGTCATCCCCGACGATGTCATCGCGGACGACAGCGAGTTCGCCGTCGGTACAACCATCGCGCGCTCCGTCGGAGCGGATACCGAGGCGCTGCGGGGCGCCAACCCGGGCAACTGGCATCCGATCGAATGGAACGAGCTACTCGACGGCAAACTTGGCCCATGGACCATGATCAACGACGGCGAGCGCGCGATCTCGATCTGCCACACCCCGGGACCGCTCACCGAGCGCGCCGGCGAATGCGGCGTCTGGACCGACCCGCGGTTTCGCGGGCGAGGCTACGCGGCTGCCACGGCCGCGGCCTGGGTGCCGCTCGTGCGCGCACCAGGGCGCCACCTCTTCTACCGCACCGACACCGACAACCTGTCGTCGCAGCGCGTCGCTCAACGCCTGAACCTCCTCGAGATCGGCTGGACGTGGAGGTTCCATCGACCTCGGCGCGGTGAAGCGGAGAACCTCCATCCGCTCTGCTCCCTACGCAGGGGCACTGCCGGGACCTGATCGCTCACTCTCGGTGCATCAGCCCCCCGCAAAGCGCGAGGTCGGCGGTTCGACCCCGCCCCTGCACACCGGCTGTACCTACTGTTGCACGGATCCCGCTGGGAACCGTGAGGCCGTCTTGGGGGACCGCGGAGGGATCCGGTGTGCCAGAACGTACCGGCCCGGCCGAAGTAAGTCGTACACGCCCGGCGAAAGCCGACCACCTGTCGGGATGCTGCTGGTTGTCACCGAGATGTCGGGCGCCGGTAAGTCGACGTTGCTCAAGAGGCTCGCGTCGCGCGGCTACAAGACGGTGGAGACCCATGCGTACCCGAGCCTGCGCAGGTTCGTGCCCAGGGCTGGCTTGACCTGGCCGCTGGTAGCGTCGCGTCGTGGTGACAGCGCCGTGTGGCACAACACGACACACGACTGGGCGGTCAGGGTGGATCTCGCGCACTTGACCGCGATTCGACAGGACCCTGCCGGGTTCGCACCGACCGGCGCGATCCACCTGTCGCTTGAGGTCCTCGCCTATGTTGCGGACGAGGCGGCATGTGGTCACGGCGGCGGGTGTCGGGTCTCGTTGTTTCCAGACGGCTCGATCTCGATTGCTGACGATGGGCGGGGCACCGACACCCGTCGTGATCCGAGCGGTCTTGTCGTGAAGAAGCCGGTTCTGAGCAGCAAGGACATTCGGTTCTTCGATTCGCCGCGGGCGCAGTTGCTGCCTGATGGACACTCGCGGCGGGGGATGTCTGTCGTCGCCGCGCTCAGCGAGTGGATCGTGCATGTCAATCGTCGCGACGAGGGGTCGTGGAGTCAGCGCTATGAGCACGGCGTGCCGGTGACGGACCTCGTGCCGATCTCCGACGACGAGTCGACTGGGACGACCGTCCACTTTCGACCGGATCCTCGGTTGCTCGATCCGCAGGTCGGTCCGGACGAGATCAGCCGCTTGGCCTCGGCCTGGACGAACCTCGACGTGGAAACCCGCGACCTGCGCCCATAGGCTCCAGCGGGGCGGCTGATCTATTCTCCAAGCGGTCGACGGCACCGCTGAACCGGGAGCTGCTGCGCCGTGAGGCGCGGGCGAGGACGGCGGCTCGAGGCCGGCACGCGCGATCCTAGCCATAGGCACGCGCGACCCGATCTTCGCTATCGCCGGGCGATGATGCTGCTGGCGTCCGCCGGCCGAAACCGCGCCCCGGTGATCGCTCGGCTGGTCCAGGCCGACGGGGACACAGTGCGGGAGGTGATCCACCGGTTCAACGAGATCGGCGTGGCTCGCTTGGACCCTCGATGGCTGGGAGGTTGTCAAGCCACTCGTGATAGCGGCTGCCCAAAGGTTCCGTGCGCTCGTGAAGTGCTGCTGACAGCCACTCGGATGCCGCCTCGGTGCGCGCGACGACATTCGAAGGATAGCCGTAGCGCACTTGATGAAGGGTGAACTCATCCTCGTCGTCGACGAAGACGGATCCGTCTTCCCGTATTCGGCAGACATCCAAGTCCAGGTCGACTGTGACCACTTCCCCCGGGTGCGACCATTTGGCAGGGGTGCTGACGTCGCAGTAACGTGCGGGAGCTGCCTGAAACAGTGCCGTCCACCAGGCCTCGCGGGGAAAGAGCATCACCCGGCGCTCTTCGGTGGCGTACAACTGCGATCGAGGGTGACCTGCGAACGAGAACCCACTCGTGACGCTTCTATGTGTTGTCAAGCGGCTATCGCAGTGTTGAGGGTGCGGTAGAGCTCGCGGGCGATGTACCGCTTGAGGCAGCGGCGGATCTCGAGGTCGGTCGTGCCTTGTGAGCGGCGGCGGGTGATGTAGGCGCGGGTGCGTGGGTGGGTACGCCAGCAGGTTAAGACGATGTCGTGCAGGGCGCGGTTGAGTGCGCGGTCGCCGCCGCGGTTGAGGCGGTGTCTGACGGTTCGGCCGCAGCTGGCCGGGAGTGGGCTGGCGCCGCCGAGCGCGGCGTAGGCAGCCTCGTTACGACAGCGGCCGGGATGGGACCAGGACACGATGGCTTGGGCGGCGCTGACCGGACCCACCATGCTTGGCCAGCAATTGGGGCGCTATCTCGGAAACGACCGCCGTCAGTTGCGTCAGGTTGTCGCGCAGGCCTTGCGCGGCGGCGCGGATCGCCCGAGCGAGACGGCGGGCTTCGGCACGACGTACTGCCTGCTCGCGAGTCTGGCCGCGAGGTCCGCGGCGCCTGGCGATAGCGGTGAGCCGGACGATGGTCGGCGGGCTGCGTTGAGGTCGAGGGCCAGTTCGTCGGTTACCACGGTCCCGGCGAGGCTTGACGCTGCTGCTGGGGGTCGAGAGCCAATTGGGTCAGCGCGTCGCGCAGCAATCGGAACGGGATGGTCACTTGTTGACCTTAACCGCGGCAACGCGACGTCGCCCGCGGTCATCGCAGCCAGGCGAGGATGACGGCCACAATGATGCCGCCGCGGTCGGTCAGGGCGTGCTTGTCGTAGCGGGTGGCCAGGGCGCGCCACCGCTTGAGAGGCACCTGGGCGAGGATCCTTGACCGGTTGCGCGCCCGGGTGCGACGAGCACGAAGGTACCGTGTGGACCCTCAGCGCCGATTCGACCATCGCTCGGGCGGACCAATACGCGGCCGGTGCCCGCACTGTCACGATTCAGGACACAGTTGATGCGTACAGGGCTCGCATCTTGACCAAGTGAGGCGGCGATCCACCCAGAAGCCTAAAAAGGCCCCTCCATCGACGCCCATCAAGATGAAGTGGCCGCCGGGAGAGGTGATGCGCCTGCCTCTAGCTGTAGTCTTTCTCGCAGGCCTCGTAGCTGGGGCGGGCGAGTTATTTCCGAAGATCGTACGATGTGTGCGGAGTTATTGTCCGGTGGATTGGCCCATGTTTCGCAAGTTTCTGATCATCGGGCTTCAGAACCTCGCCGCTGGGGCCGCCTACTTCGCCGTAGGGATCCTTGGAAAGTTGCACGAATTCGCCGGATATGAATTTACTCGAGCCCTCTTTCTCGGTGCCGGACTTGCGGTGGCCGCCCTGATGGTGTTCGGCGTGAAGGTCTGGCCTGGGATCTTCCTGGGTGCATTCATGATCGCGCTGAGCCTCGGCCGAACACCGACAGTGGGCGCGGCTCTCGGTGGAGCAACGTCCGTCACCTATCTCGTCGCCTATCTCCTCCTGCGAAGAGCCGATTTCAATGTCCGGCTTGACCGGGTCAAGGACGTGTTCTCCTTGGTGGTGTTGGCTGCCGGTCTTGGGATGATCCCGGCCGCGGTCATTCGTACCAGCGCGATTGTTCTGCTGGGCCTCTCGCCTGGGGGTGACTTCTTGAACCTGACGTTGGCGACATGGGTGAGTCTGGCGATGGGCGTTCTCGTCGTTGCCCCGGCCCTCCTGGTAGCGCGGAAGATGCGGTGGCCATCCCGCCTGCGCCCGTATCGCGTCGCCGAGGCCGTACTACTCCTGGCCGCCACGGCAACGGTGACGTTGGTCGTGACGCACGCCAACTCGGACCGGGAGCTCCTCTTCCTCGTCTTCCCGCCGCTCATCTGGGCAGCGTGGCGTTTTCAGCTCAGTGTTTCGGCGCTCTGCAATCTGATGGTCTCCTCCATGGTCGTCTATCTGGTTTTCAATGATCCGGCGCGGCCGGTGACCGACAGTGAGCTGATTACACTCGGAGCTTTTCTAGTTACAGTGTCGCTCTCGAGTATCTTCCTCGCCGTGGCGGTGACCGAACGCAACCGTGCATACGATCGGATCGGCAACGCTACAATCGAACTTGCCTCTGCGCTCAGGAAGTTGGACGACCGGGGCGACCCTGAGGATCCGCTTGTCCATCGCGCTCGCCGATGGCGTGATGGGCAGAATGGTCCTCACGATTAGGCATTTCTAAGTCGCGGCCTCGCCGTCCATCGGCCCTGGAGGAATCCTCACGTCAGTGAGTCTATGTCCGCGACGTCGTACTCGGCGACGGCCGCCCCGAGCATCGCCGGGCTCTGCTCCTCCCGCTGCGCGGAACGCCGACCCCGAGCCACGATCGTCGCCCGGGCGGGCTGGCGATGGGCGACGGTGGAGGGCGACGCCGAGATCATCGGCCCTGACGACCCCGCATCCCCGAGGTCGACGGCGAAGCGCCGGGCTAGCGCGTCACGGGGTCCTGCCTGAGCAGGTGGCGATGATGTAGTCCCCGGAGAGGTGGTCTCCTTGAAGACCGCACCGTCCACCGGGATGCGGCACGTGAGGTCGCCACTGCCTGTGTTCTGGCCTGACCAGTAGACCCACGTGCCCGCCTCCAGCTCAGAGTTGACGAGCAGCGGCACTGCCCTGTCTCGAAGCTGTGAGGGATCGCCGTCCGAGCCGTACTGGAACGTCAGGTCCACGCCGGGCGCGATCCCGAAGAACTCCAGCACGACGTCGCGGTCCGTGTCGATGTCCGTCGCGATCCGTCGTGTCCGCTACTGGTTCGTCGTCGCCGCCATCGATGATTAGGCCGATCAGCGCCACGACTGCCGCCGCAAGAACAAGCGCTCCCACCCGGACAGCCGCCCCTCGAATACCTTCCGGCACCCGTTCTTCCCCCCTTCACGGGCGAATGCTAGTAGGACTTTGTCATGTCGATCATGGTGGGGCGAGTGCTTCGATGTGGTCGATGGTGACTTCTTGTCGGCAGGTGGGGCATGCGCCGGCGATGAGGGCGAGCACGATTTGTAGCTCGTGTACGACTGCGTACAAGCTCAGGCCGGCGCATCCTGTTTTGGGTCGAGTCTGACCATGGTGCAGAAAGCTTGGGCGATCGCGACGAGTGTGACGTGGCGGTTCCAGCCGGTCCAGGAGCGTCCTTCGAAGTGGTCGAGTCCGAGCCCGGTTTTCAGTTCGCGGTAGTCATGTTCGATCCGCCACCGGATCTTTGCCAGGTCGACGAGCTGATCGATCGGTGTGTCGGCAGGCAGGTTAGAAAGCCAGTAGTCGGTAGGCTCGTTCGCCTCATCGGGCCATTCGACCAGCAGCAGCTTCGCCGGCAAGGTCCCATCGTCTGCGCGAGGGATGTCGCGGTTGGCCGGACGTACCACGAACACCGCGAACTTCGAGGTCATGGCAGCACTCGGATTACCTTTCGTTTTTCTGGTCCCCTGCCGCCACGCCACCTCCTGGTAGGCATCGCGGCCGGCCGCCATGGCGATCTCGCGCAGACTCGATGCCGGCTTCGGGTAGTGGGGCTTGGGACGTCTGCCACGACCACCGTTACGTGGCGGTCTCACCGGCTCCGCTTCGCCGGGGTGGGCGCTGGTGCCGGCTTTGAGTGCGACCACATAGTCCAGACCACGTTCTTCCACGCCGAGCCGGAACCTGGTGCAATCCCCATATCCGGCATCGGCAACGACGGGAAGCCTCGGCGACCCCCATTCGGTCTGCTCATCAAGCATGTCCAGCGCGAGCCGCCACTTCTCGACATGCCTCACGTCGTCAGGGACTTTGGATTCGGCTCGCTTCCGGCGGACCTTCTCGGCCTGCTCGGGATCATCACAGGCCTTGTCGTCCCAGCTTTCCGGGCAGAACAACCGCCAGTCGACCGCCGCCGAGCAGGTGTCGTTGACCGCGTGAACACTCACCCCGATCTGGCAGTTGGCGGTCTTGCCCAACGTCCCGGAATACTGCCAGGCCACACACGCCGAGGCAGGCCCGTCCTTGGGGAATCCGGTGTCGTCGATCACGTATGCCCGCGGCCCAATCGCCTGCGCAGCCCACGAGCTCAACCTGCGCCGCACCGCGGTGAAATCCCATGTCGAGGAGGTGACGAACTGCTGCAACCGCTGATGATCCACACCCAGCCGCTCCGCCATCGGCTGCATCGACTTACGCCGACCATCAGTCAACAGGCCACGCAGATACAACTCACCCGTGGCACGCTGATCCGAACGCGCAAGACAACCCAGCATGTCGGCTGCGAACTCGCCAAGCCTCGGCCGCAACTCCGCTATCTGATCAGGAGTCATGCACCGACCATGTCAGAACATCAACCACAGAACACGAAACGACACACCTAACAAAGTACTACTAGGGGCATGGTCACAAGCTGCGCCGGTATTGATCGAGACGACAAGGGGCACCACCCCGCCACCGGGTGGTGCCCCTTCGTGCTGCCGGGCGGTTAGCCGGCCAGGTAGATGCCCGGGTTGTCGAGCTGCCTCATGCGGCGGCGTACCTCGACGATGCGGCCACCGGAGACGCGGATCCCGGCGCGCAACTCGTTGCGGTTGGGTGCCTTGCCGTGCTCGGCGGTGAAGGCGGCGATGAACTCCTGCGCCCGCGCGACGCCCTCGGACTGCTGCCCCGTGGCCATCGCGAGGGACACCCACCAGGGCACCGTCACCTCGTGCTACCAGCAGGTCAGGGCAACCAGGCAGGACACCCCGAGGTTGACCGGCCACGGGATCTGCCTGCCCTTGCCGGGCAGCGCCATCATGTCGACGACCTCGAGGACAACCCCGGTCGCGAAGACCAGGACAGTGGCGGACAGGGCTGCGCTGAAGTCCACACCTTGATGCGGACGCCGGAGGACACCGGCCCCCACATCTGCCCGATGCGGGACTGAGGCATGTCGAAGTCCGGGGCAATGGCCATCGCGGTGCACAGGGCAGCCGACCTCCACATCGCCCGCACGTCGGGTGCGTACAGGGGTGTGAGTGCCAGACCGACCAGCGCGCCCATGGAGGCGTGGGTGCGACCCATCATGAGACGGGCTGCACCCGCTTCGTCCGGTGCCGGTAGCAGCCGTTCCAGCCGGTGCCGGTAGCAGCCGTTCCAGCCGGGGGAGCGCTTGTCCTTGCACGGCTGGCCGGTGGTCGTCTTCGTCGACCCGCACCGGTCCTGCCCGGCCGGCTGGGTCTTTTTGAAGCTGGGGCGGGTGGTGGCCTCCGGCGGCACCTCACCCGGTAGAGCCGATCTTGGATGTCCTCGAACGTCTCGCCGGTGGACACAGCTAAGCCTGGATCCGTGGACCGGGTGAGTGGTCCTTCGGCGTGGTAGCAGAGGAAGTGCCTTCTGGATCGGGAGAATCTGGAGTGTCGAAGTCCTGATCCAACCCGATCCAAAAGGCACTGACAGTGAAACTACCGTATGGGTGTGAGGTGCCCCGAACCTTCCGGACAGCGGCCCAACTAAGATTGGGTAATCCGGAAGGGAAGAAAGTTGCCACAACACCGCAGGAACTACTCTGCCGAGTTCAAAGAAGAGGCCGTGAAGATGGTGGTCGAGACCTCTCGTCCGATCGCCCAGATTGCTAAGGAACTCGGTGTCCACGAGGCGACCCTTGGCAATTGGGTCAACGCCTACCGTCGCGAGCATTCAGATGACGAGCCGGCGTTGACCGTCAGTGAGCGCGCGCGGCTTCGTGAACTCGAGCGTGAGGCGCGGGAACTGCGCATGGAGAACGAGTTCCTGAAAAAAGCCGCAGCGTACTTTGCCAAAGATCATCGGTGAGCGACACGTTCGAGTTCATCGACGCGGAGTATGCCACAAACATCGCTACGAACACCGAACCCACGCTGTCCATCGTAAAGATGTGCGCGCTCCTGGAAGTGTCCCGGTCCGGATTCTATGAATGGCGTGGCCGGCCGATGTCGGCAACCTCCGAACGGCGCGAAGAGCTTAAGCTTTTCATCAACAAATCTTTCGACGACTCCGACGGCACCTACGGGTACCGGCGAGTCCATGCGGACCTGGCCGACTGGGGCGTGCCGTGCGGGCCCGAGCTCGTCCGGTCCGTGATGCGCGAGCTGGGCTTGGAGCCCTGCCAACCCAAGCCCTGGCGGTTGAGCCTGACTGAGGGGGACGGGTTGGTTCCTCACATCCCCGACCTCGTCCAACGCGACTTCACCGCCGACGCCCCCGGGCAGAAGATGGTCGGCGATATTACCTATATCGAAACCTGGGAGGGATGGGTTTATCTGGCGACCGTCATCGACTGCCACACCAAGGCAGTGATTGGGTGGGCGATGGACGACAACTACAAGACCCAGCTCATCGAGAAGGCTATCGAAATGGCCGCCCGAAATCACGACCTCGCCGACCAAGCGATATTCCACTCCGACCGCGGCAGCAACTACACGTCTGCCACGTTCGCCGCGACTCTGAAGAAACACAAGCTCAGTCAATCGGTCGGGCGAACAGGAATCTGTTACGACAACGCCATGGCCGAATCGTTCTTCGCCGCGCTCAAGAACGAACGCGTCCACCGCACTCAGTATCCCACCCGGGCACACGCGTACCGTGACATTGCTCGGTACATCGAGCTACGCTACAATTCCGTACGTCGCCACTCAGGGCTCCAGTACCGGACCCCGAAACAGGTCTACAAAGAATACCTGAACCGGCAGCTCGCAGCGTGAATTAGTCGCTAAATAGCTGTCCGGAAGGTTCGGGGCGCATCAGTGGTCGCGGGCCACGCTGGTGTTCGATGAGCAGAATTTGGTGTCGTGTGCGGGGTTGGTTCCGGTGATGGCGTTGGCCGAGCGGGCGGGCCTGTCGGAGCTGGTCTCCAGTCGTGTCGTGATCGCGGAGACGACGGTGGCTTCGGCGGCGGCGAACCCGGCGGGCAAGCTGGCCTCGATCGTCGCGGGGATGGCCGCGGGCGCGGACTGTATCGATGATCTGGATGTGATCCGGTCGGGTGGGATGCGTCGGCTGTTCGATGGCGTGTATGCGCCGGCGACGTTGGGCCAGTTTCTGCGGGAGTTCACCCACGGCCACACCCAGCAGTTGGCCTCAGTGGCGCGGGCCCATCTGGTCAACCTTGTCCAGGCCAGCGGGCTGCTGCCCGGCATCGAGACCCAGGTGTTCATCGATATCGACTCGTTGTTGCGCCCGGTGTTTGGGCATGCCAAGCAGGGCGGGAGTTTCGGGCACACCAAGATCGGCGGCCGGCAGGTGTTGCGCCGGGGCCTGTCGCCGCTGGCGACCACGATCAGCACCCATCCAGGGGGCGCCGGTGGTGGCCGGGATCCGGCTGCGCGCCGGACGGGCCGCCTCCGGCAAAGGAGCGGCGAGCATGGTGGCCGAGGCGATCGCCACCGCCCGCGCCGCCGGCGCCAGCGGGCAGATCCTGGTGAGGGGCGATTCGGCGTATGGCAACCACGCCGTGGTCGGCGCGTGCCTGAAGGCAGGCGTGCGGTTCTCGGTGGTGCTCACCAAGAACCCGGCCGTCACCGCCGCGATCGCCAGCATCGCCGAAGACGCCTGGACACCGGTGCACTACCCCGGTGCTGTCGTCGATGACGATACCGGTGAGTTGATTTCGGATGCCGAGGTCGCGGAGGTGGAGTTCACGGCGTTCGCCTCGACCAGGCACCCGGTCACCGCCCGGCTGGTCGTGCGCCGGGTCCGTGACCGAGCCCGCGACCAGGCCGGCGAGGAGGAGCTGTTCCCGGTATGGCGTCATCACCCGTTCTTCACCAACAACACCGAACCGACCGCGCAGGCTGACATCACTCACCGCCGGCACGCGATCATCGAAACGGTGTTCGCTGACCTGATCGACGGACCCTTGGCTCATCTGCCCTCAGGCCGGTTCGCCGCGAACAGCGCGTGGGCGATCTGCGCCGCCATCTGCCACAACCTGCTCCGCGCCGCCGGAACCCTCACCAGCCCCCGCCACGCCCTCGCCCGCGGCGCGACGCTTCGCCGTCACATCGTCACCGTCCCTGCACGACTGGCCCGCCCCGGGCGCCGGACCGTGCTGCACCTACCCGAGCACTGGCCCTGGGCCCAACACTGGAAAACCCTGTGGAACAACGTGTTCCGCCCTGCGACCGGGCCACCACGCCTCGCCTGAAACCTGCCCACCCGCCGTCAAGGCCCGACCAGAAACCAAAGGAAAGCTGGGCAGACCAGCGAGCCCGACCTGCCCAGCCGCAGCCCACACCACCAAACCCACAACCAAGATCACCAACCCACCCGGTCCACGGATCCAGGCTAAGAGGGTGTCTTGCCCGTCGACGCGCTCACCACGGCGGATCCGGTGCGGGCCCTCCAGCATGAGGGCGAGCAGCTTGTCGTCGAGCGGGCCGCGCTAGGCACCATCGGCGGAGAAGATCCCGGCCCCTTTTCTCCATCCTTGTGACAGCAGGAAGATTCTCATGACGAATGTATTCGCCCCGGTCGATGTGGCCGGCCGGTCGCTGGCCAACCGCATCGTGATGGCCCCGATGACCCGCAGCCGGGCCTACGGGCCGGGCGTCACCGCGACCGACCTGATGGCGACCTACTACAGCCAGCGAGCGAGCGCCGGCCTCAACGTCACCGAAGGTATACAGCCCTCGCCGGTCGGCCAGGGCTGCCCCGACACACCGGGCCTGCACTCGCCGGAGCAGATCAGCGCCTGGCGCAAGGTAGTCCGCTCCAGCGACACGGAAGTGCGCACCAAAGAATCGACTGGTCAGCGGTCCGGCCGCAAGCGAATCTTTCGCGTCTCCCTCTCAAACGTGAAACGATCCTAAGCCTGGTACTCCACCGGGTGCGTTTGCTTCTACCGGGTCGTCCCTAATGGCGCTCGCAGCTTGCCCGCATTGATTTCGGGTAGGAACTCATTGCTCAGAATCAGCGCGTCCGTCAGGACGCGCGCAAATGCGTCCGACGAGACAGTGGATAGGAGCACGAAATGGCACGAAGGCAGGAAAAGGATGTCATAGATCTACTGGTCGAGCAGCACGAGATGATGCGGTCGCTGTTTCCTCGAGTGAGAGATGCAAAAGGGGCGGCCAAGCGTGATCTCTTCGAAACTCTCGTCCGCCTACTGGCCGTGCACGAAACTGCGGAGGAAGAGGTCGTCCATCCTATCGCTCGCCGCGAGATCGCCAACGGAGAGCGCGTAGTGCAGGCCCGGAGGAAGGAGGAGGCAGACGCGAAGGCACGGCTGACGGAGCTCCACGACCTCGGAGTTGATCATCCTCAGTTCGATGCCAAACTGGAAACCCTGGCCGACGCTGTCGACAAACACTCAACGTCCGAGGAAGACATAGAGTTTCCTGGCCTGCGCGAGAAGGTGTCTCCCGAGGACTTGATGAAGCTGGCGGGAGTACTGGAGTCAGCCGAAGCGATGGCACCTACCCGACCTCACCCCGCCACAGGCGAATCCGCGACCGCCAACACGCTAGCGGGACCTCCGCTGGCCCTTTTCGACCGCGCACGAGACCGAATCAGGGACTGGACCCGAGACAACACGTGAAGTCCGTGGTGACGCCCGCGACCGAGGTGCCGGGGACGGCAGCGAGCAACGTTTGGCATGCGACCGCTTCGCCGGGGATGCCGGTCGCTCGAGGACGTCGTGGAGTGGCTGACACTCGACCTTCCCGGGCGAGGCTCCCGCCGCCGTGTGGAATGGCGTGTGACCGGCGGCAGGGCCTCGCTCTTGTGATTGCCCGTGCTGGACCGTGATGTCACATGCGACATCGTGAGTGTCTCCACATGGCAGACGACGTCGATCACGTCTCGGCGTGTGGATGTGTCGAACGTCCGCCCGTGGCGTCGACGGGCCTCGCTGCCATGTGAGGTTCCCTGCTCGGCACGTCCATGAGTGACGTCGAGATCGGTAAGGCCGACATGGTGACGGCCCGGCCCTGGTAGCCGGGGCGTCACGTTGTGACTGGACGGTCTTGACAAGTTGCCGAAGGCTAGACGATCCAGTGGCGGAGGTCCCGCCGGCATTCGTGGTTGGGCCGGTCTGCCTCCTCTGGTGGTGCCCGTTCATCTGGAGCTGTCACGCGGGCGCAGGTGAGCGTCTCCACACTTGGGGGAGTGGGGCCGGCCCTACCGCGACTAGCCGGATGACGAGGGCGGGTTGTGGGCAACCTTCGTGGCTGGTCCCGGTGGCGAGCCGCCTCGGTGAAGCCACCGTGACGCTGTGGTGCGGAAACGCCCGGGCCAGGCGGGGCTGTCGAGGTCTGCCGTACGGTGGTGTGGCCAGACCGCATCACTTGAGGTCCCCGCAGTGATGGCGCTCACCGGATTTGGCTCTGGCCCAAATTCCGTGATTGGTCACGGACGGTGATGGTTTTGGGAGGTGCTCGTCTTTGGTGAGGCTTCCGCTCGCTGTGATCAGCCGTATATAGCGACTTTTGTGTCCGGGGTGTGCGTGAACGGTTGCGGCGTATTGCTGAATTCTTGTAATAACCAAGTCTTGACTTTGTCGTGAGCGTGTTGGCAGGACAAGGAAGGCCCTTCTTGTGGAGGTTCGGTTTCGACCAAGAAATCGGACTCCGCAAGAAGGGCAGTTCGAGTGTATCTTTCGTTGTCCCGACTGCTGCCGCATTTGGCCGGCCTCGTCGATGTTGGTGTCGAACGGGTCGAGTCCAGGTTGGTGATCTATGGACGATCGGCTAGCGGGCATGCCGAGTGCCCGCGGTGCGGGACGGCGGCGGTGCGGGTGCACAGCTCCTACTCGCGTCGGCTGGCCGACACCGCGGTAGCGGGGTGGCCGGTGGTGATCAAGCTGCAGGTGCGGCGCTTCTTCTGTGGCGTGGATGCGTGCCCGGTAAAAACGTTCGCCGAGCAGATTCCCGGACTGACTACCCGATACGCGCGGCGTACCCCGTTACTTCGCAAGCTTTTGGAGGCGGTCGCGATCGCCCTGGCTGGTCGAGCCGGCGCCCGGCTGGCCACCCGCCTTGGTGTTGTGGTCGGCCGGTCCACGCTGCTGCGCTTGATCCGAGCCATACCCGACCCACAGATCGGCGACGTCGCCGTGCTCGGCGTCGACGACTTCGCGCTGCGTCGCGGACACGTGTATGGCACGGTCCTGGTGGACATGGACAGCCACAGACCAGTCGATCTGCTGCCCGACCGCGAAGCAGACGCCTTCGCTGACTGGCTGCGAGCCCATCCCGGCGCCAAGGTGATCTGCCGGGACCGGGCCGGTGCCTACGCTGAAGGCGGCCGCACCGGTGCGCCCGAGGCGATCCAGGTGGCCGACCGCTGGCACTTGTGGCACAACCTCGCCAAGCACGTCGACAAGACCGTCGCCGCCCATCGCGGTTGTCTTACCCCACTCCCCGCCGTCGACTCCGACTCACAGGCCGAGGAGGATGTTCGGCAACCTGCGCCTGTGCTGGTGATGGCGGTCGAACAGCCACTCGACCACACTCCGGACCGAGCATTCGACGCAACGCTTGACGTGTGTGGGCGTGAGCGGCGCCTTGTGACCCGCACACGGGAACGCTACGCCGCTGTCTGCGACCTGCTGGCCAAAGGCGAGTCCCTGGCAGGGATCGGCCGCACCCTGGGCCTGGACCGCAAAACCGTGCAACGGTTCGCTCGTGCTACCAGCCTCGACGAGCTTCTGGTGAAGGCGACCGCCCGTGCCAGCAAGCTCGATCCGTTCAAGCCCTACCTGCACCAGCGGTGGAACCAAGGCTGCACCGACATCCCCACCCTGCACGCGGAATTGCAAGCCCAAGGCTGGTCGGGCAGCGTGCAGGCCGTCCGCCGCTACTTCCGGCCGTTCCGCCACCTCGCCCTCGCGCCGCCAACAACACCCGCAATACCGAAACCCCGCGAGATCACCCGCTGGATCCTCACCCACCCCGACCATCTCGACACCGACGCCCACACCAAACTCGACGAAGCACGCTCGCACTGCCCCGAGCTGAAGATGACCGCGACGCACGTGTCGACTTTCGCCGAGATGATGGCCCATCTCAACGGTGACAAAGACCGGCTGGAGGCCTGGATGAGCAGCGTCGACGCCGACGATCTCCCGCACCTACACTCCTTCACCACCGGCCTTCGACGCGACGTTCAAGCCGTCATCAACGGGCTCACCACACGCTTCAACTCCGGACCAGTTGAAGGCATCGTCAACAAGATCAAATACCTCAAACGGCAAATGTTCGGCCGCGCGAACTTCGACCTACTCAGAAAACGAGTACTCCTCGCATGACACTCCAGCACAATAACCGACCGTAGCCAATCACGGAATTTGGGCCAGAGCCCCGGATTTCCCCAGGTTTGCTTATCGAAATTCCTCACCTGAGGGCGTGGTCACTGTAGTGGTCTGCGGGTGCCGGTGGTGGCTTGTCGGAGTGTGTCGGCGCGGGCGTGGTGGTCTCGTAGTCGGTAGGAGTCGCCGTCGAGGTTGAGGACGACGCTGCGGTGGAGGAGTCGGTCGAGCATGGCGGCGGCGACGGTGGTGTCGCCGAGGACCTCACCCCAGGAGGCGACACCGCGATTCGTGGTGAGCACGATCGAGGTTTTGAGGTAGCGCTGCGACACGACTTGGAACAGGGCGGAGGCGGCTTCGCCGGGTAGGGGTAGGTAGCCGAGTTCGTCGATGACGAGCAGGGTGGGGCCGGCGAAGAAGCGCATGGTGGTGGCCCAGCGGCCTTCGATGGCCGCGCGGTGGCAGCGGGCGGCCAGGTCGGCGGCGGTGGTGAAGTAGGTGCGGTAGCCGGCTTCGGCGGCGGCGCGGCCAAGGCCGACCGCCAGATGGGTCTTGCCCACGCCGGGTGGGCCGATGAGCAGGATGTTGGTGGCGGTGTCGAGGTAGCGGCAGGTGGCCAGTTCCTCGATCAGTTTCTTGTTCACGGCGGGTGCGGCGTCGTAGTCGAAGTCGGCCAGGGTGGCGGGGGTGGGTAGGCAGGCGAAGCGGAGCCGGCCGGCCAGGCGGCGGGCTTGGGTGGCGTCGACCTCGACCGCCAGGAGTCGTTCCAGGGTTGCGGTCATCGACAGTTGCTCGGCCTGGGCGGTGGCCAAGACTTCGGGTAGGTGTTGAGCGGCGTCGTGCAGCTTCAACGCGGCCAGGTGGGCGCGCAGCTGCTGGTAGAGGCTGGCCTGGGTGCCTGTCATCGGCGCGGCTGTCATCGCCGTGGTGGCCGGAGTTGTTTGTGTGGTGGTCATGTGAGGGTGTTCCTTCCTTTGGCTGCGGTTGCGTAGCGGGCCAGGTCGATGACCACGCCGGTGTCCTCGCTGGGCTTGTGGGGCGTGGTCTGGTGGGCGCGCAGAGTGTCAGCGGCTGCTCGGGCGGCGGGTCCGGGTGGGATGCGTTGCTTGCGGCGGTGCGGCCCGGCGGTGGTGAACGCGGCGAGTGCGGCGTGTTCGAGGGCGTGGACGTGGCCGTGGTCGCGGACCATCACCCCGGCGCTGTCGGCGGCGAGGCGGTGTCGGGTGATCACCACACCGCTGGGGGTGGTGATGTCGATGTGGTGGTCGCCCAGGCGGTGGGTGACTGTGACGATGCCGCGGGCGAGTTCGGGTGGTACCGAGTAGTGGTTGCCGCGGTAGGCGACCAGTGCTTGTGCTGAGGCCACGCGTTGGACGGTGATGGTGGCGGGGAAGGGTCTGGCAGGCACCGGCGCCAGGTGTTCGGCCTGGGCCAGGACGGCCACGGTGGCCTTGCCTGCTTGGTCGTTCGGTCGTAGCCGGGCATCGCCGCGGACCTGACACCAGGCCTCGAGGCTGGCTTGGGCCTGCTCGACGCTCAGCTCGTCAGCCAGGGTGCGCCACCAGCGTTGCGCCGCGGTGTGGTTGGCCTTCTCCACCACGCCCTTGCGGTTCCCGCGCCGCGGCGGGCAGATCGCCACCTGAACCCCGTAGTGCTTGGCGACCGCAGCGAAGGAGGAGGTGATCCTCCCCGAGCCGGGGTGGCAGACGGTGGCCATCCGGTCGAACCGCCACACCCTGCTCAGCCCGCCGAGGGATCGAGTCGTGCGGTCCAGTGCGTCGATCAGGTGCGGCTGATCCATGCTCGCGGCGAGCACCCCGCGCCAGCGACCCGAATAGGCAAGCGCCCCGACCAGCAAGTACGCCTTGCCGGCCCAGCCCCACTGCTGCGGCGGGTCGGGCAGTTCGACCCAGTCCCACTGGGTCTCCTCCCCCGGCGGATGATCGATCACCGCCGCCGGGCGACCCCTGGCCGGCGCGCACGGCTCGCAGTGCGGCCGCAGACGCCGCCTGCGCAGCTGCCGGGTGAAGGTCGGATAGGACCGGGCATACCCCAACCCGACGACCTCATCGAAGAGGGTCTGCGCCCACAGATGCGGGTCCTCACCCAGCCTGGCCCGCACGTAGTCCAGGTAGGGGTCGAACACATCAACACCGGCCGGCCTACGCACACCGGCAACACGGTCCCCACGCAGGTAGGCGCGGATGGTCTTACGGTCATGTCCAAGGTGCCGAGCGATCGCAGAGATCGTCCAGCCCTGACGGTGGAGCGCATGAGCGTCCACATCATCCTCCCGTGTCAACATGGGAAGCGAGGGCTCCTTCGAGATGGCGCGTGGTCAGAGACCGCCAGTCTCGAAGGAGCCCCACCACTTCCCCCGAAGCCACACGGGTGGGGAATTTCAGTGAGCAGGTCTGGGGAGATTCAGATGAGCGCCGTCAGCAGTTGCGTATAAGTGGGCCGATCGAGCCCATGCTCGCGAAGAGCATCGACCGCTTGCCTCCACTCCCGCCCGGCGGTCTCCGTTACGAGCCGAAGTTCGATGGGTACCGCGCGCTGGCCACAATCCGGGCAGACAGCTCCGTACATATCTATTCGCGGCGTGGCGTACCGCTCGCGGACGCGTTTCCGGAGCTGGTGGGCGCCCTGTACTCCTACCTTCCCGCCGGGACGGTCGTCGATGGGGAGATCGTCCTCTGGCGCGGTGGCCGGCTCGACTTCAACGCGCTGCAGCGCCGCTACGCCGGTCGCCGCCATGCAGCCGAGCTCGCGGGCTCCCATCCCTGCCACCTGGTCGTGTTCGACGTCCTGGAGACGAGGGAGGACGGCGATCTCCGCCGGCGGCCGCTGCGGGAGCGCCGCGGGGTGCTCGAGCGGCTGCTTCGGAAGGTACCGCCCCGATCGCCGCTGACCCTCGCCATGCAGACCTCGGACCGAGCCGTCGCGGAGGAGCGGTACGACACGATGACTGTCGCCGGGATCGAAGGGCTCGTGATCAAGCCCGCGAACAGCCCTTACCTGCCAGGGTCGCGGCTGTGGATGAAGTACAAGTCGAGGCAGACCACCGACGCCGTGATCGGCGGGATGACCGGCAGCCTCCACCGTCCGGCGGCGCTGCTGCTCGGCCGGTATGCCTCCGACACGGGCCGGCTCCACTACGCCGGTAGGACGACCTACCTCACCGACGCGCAAGCCGCTGCCGTCGGACCGCTCCTGGTCGCCGCCATCAGTGGGCATCCGTGGCCGGCCCAGCTCACCCTTAACTGGCGGTCCAAGCCGACCGGCTACCACCAGGTTGCGCCGCTGGTGGTGGTGGAGATCCGCGCTGACATCGCCACCGACCATGACCGACGCTGGCGGCACGCCGTGCGGATGCTGCGGGTGCGAGACATCGCCCCGGACGAGGTGCCTCTTGACTTAGCCTGAATCCGTGGAGCCGCTGGCGTGACTGGCGTTGGTCGGCATGAGCTGGTGGGTGGCGTGGGTGGGCGTGGCGAGTCTGCTGGTCTGTCCAGCTTTTCCACTGGGGTTCTCCGGTCGGGCCTGCGCGGCGGTGGATGGGTCAGGCGGTGACGGGTGGTCCGGTCGCCACTGCGAACACGCCGTTCCACAGGGCGGTCCAGTGGTCGGCCCAGGGCCAGTGCGCGGGCAGGTGCAGGACGCGGCGGCGTTGCGGTTGAGCGATCCGGGCGGGGACGTTGATGATCTGCCGACGCAGCGTGGCGCCCCGGGCCAGGGCGTGTTTCGGCCCGGCGAGGGTTCCGGCGGCGCGGAGCAGGTTGTGGGCGATCGTGGCGCAGATCGCCCAGGCGCCGTTGGCGGCAAAGCGCGCCGAGGGTAGGTGCGCCAGTGGTCCGTCGATCAGGTCGGCGAACACGGTCTCGATGATCGCGTGCCGGCGGTGGGTGATGTCGGCGGCCGCGGTTGGTTCGGTGCTGTTGGTGAAGAACGGGTGGTAGCGCCAGACCGGGAACAACTCCTCGGTGCGAGCCCGGTCGCGCACCCGGCGTACCACCAGCCTTGCGGTGGTCGGGTTCTTGGTGGAGGCGAACGCGGTGAACTCCACCTCGGCGACCTCGGCGTCGGAGATCAGTTCACCGGTGTCGGGATCTGTCACCGCGCCCGGGTAGTGCACCGGGGTCCAGGCGTGGTCGGGGATGGAGCCGATCGCCCGGGATACCGTCGGGTTCTTGGTGAGCACGACCGAGTACCGCACCCCTGCCTTGACACAGCCCCCCACGACCGCGCTGTTGCCGAATGCGGAGTCACCGCGGACCAGGATCTCGCCTGTCGCGCCGGCGGCACGGGCGGTACCGATAGCCTCGCGCACCATCGACGCCGCGCCCTTGCCCGAGCCCGCTTTACCGGCCCGGAGCCGGATCCCGGCCACCACCGGCGCGCCTTCACCGGTGCTGATCGTGGTGGCCAGTGGGGACAGCCCCCGGCGCAGCACCTGCCGACCGGCGATCTTGGTGTGCCCGAAACTCGCGCCCTGCTTGGTATGCCCGTACACCGGCCGCAGCAGCGAGTCGATGTCGACATACGCCTGGGTCTGGATGCCGGGCAGCAACTGGCTGTGCTCGACGAGGTTGACCAGGTGCGCCCGCGCCACCGACGCCAACTGCAGGGTGTGGCCGTGGGTGAACTCCCGCAGAAACTGGCCCAGCGTCGCGCACGCGTACACATCGCCGAACAGCCGCGGCATCCCGCCGGAGCGGACCACGTCCAGATCGTCGATGCTGTCCGCGCCGGCGGCCATCCCGGCGATGATCGAGGTCAGCTTGCCTGCCGGGTTGGCCCCGGCCGAGGCCACCCTGGTCGCCCAGATGGCGACCTTGCTCAAGATCACCTCTGACAGGCCCGTCCGCTCGGCCAACCCCATCACCGGGACCAGCCCCGCGCACGACACGAGGCGCTCATCGTCGAACAGCGGCGCAGCCTTGGACCACGAGTGCGGTAGTTTCACTTCAAGTGCCTTCTCGGCTCGGCAGGATCAGGACGTCAGCACTCCCGATTCTCCTTGCCCAGAAGGCACTTCCTTTGCATGACCCGCCGCAGGACCACCGCCAGTCAGCTACGACTCCACGGATTCAGGCGCGCTTAGACCTGGAGGCTGAGCGGCAAGGATGGAGGAACGTCCGACATAGGGGTCGGGGCGCATAGTGTCCGGGTTGGGAAGGTCGGCGAGAGTTGGCCTATAGGCCGGTGAGGATGATGTCCAAGCCGCGTTCGAGTTCGGCAGCTCCGTCGTAGCCGGCCAGAACGGGGGCGAGGCTGCGTAGAAGCGGAAAGCTGTGGATGGGGAGCCGGCGCAGGCCGAGGCGAAGCAGATCGTCGGCCTCTTGGGGTTGGCTGCTAATTCTTGGAGTTCATGTTCGATGGAGGTTGGCTGCGTTTCTGCACGGAGAGCGTGGAGCCGCCCGCGCCGGCCACCTGGCTCAGGCGGCGAGAGAGGAGCGTCAACCCTCGCAGGAGGCCGGACTATGGCAGTAGTTGTGACGGTTGTCCGGCAGGGCCCGCCCGCCTCCGAGATGGCGTTTGAGTCGGCGGGCGGGCACCTTCATCATCTGTCGTACCCACCCCCGACACCTGCCGCCCAGAAGGCTCATGAAGGTCTGCACATGCCGACTCGGAGGCTTACGCCGTAAGTCCCGGGGTGGTCGGGTCGGTCGTCCCCTGCTCTCCGCGGATGTCCGTGCCTATCGTGCTGTGGATACGACAGGGGAATCATGACCGCGGATCCATCGGGCACCGGGCAGGTATGCAGCAACGCCACGTGCAACCGGGCCGAGTATCACCGTCACTGGGTCGATCCCGGGCACGCACTCGGTGCCTGCCTGTTCGACATCATCCATGGGGGTCCGCCCAACGAGGCCGACCTGTCTGTGCTCCCGCCGGGATGGCGGCAGCTGGTCAGGTCGGTCCAGAAGCGGTGCGAGGGTAGCCACGCACACACGCCTGAGGGTTCGTGGGGGGCTCCGGCGCAGCGTGGTGCACCGCTAGTCGCGACCGGTGTAGCCCCTTTGGGGGCTACACCGGTCGTGTATACCCAGCGGATTCCGCCAGGCCGAAACTCGGCTTGCTGGGAGGTGTGAAGGGGTCGTCCTAGTAGATCGACTCGACCTCGATCGTGCCGTCGAGATCATGAACGACAGTTGGCTAGGGTGCGCGGCACGCGCCGGCTTCCGGCCCTCTTCGATCGCGTCTGCCTTGTTCCCGAAGTAGTGGAGTATCTCGTCGTTCCGGGTGAGCTTCCACTGGGCTCGATCCGGCTGGACGCGGTACCCCGGCCGATCGGCGTCCATGGCTGGTCCGTCCCTCTGTGCGCCAGCACTGGCGGCTCCTGTCGAAGGACACCCGCGACTGGATCAGACATGACTTCCCCGCCCTTTACGACGTCGCGAGAAAGCCGGACCGCCGGGCAGGACATGAGAGTTCACTGTCGTTGCCTCAGATGCTGCTAGCCGGCTAAGGGTAGGCGAGACAGGATATGACGCGGCCGGCTCATAGACGCGATTCGTAGGCTGCGCGTCGGTGGGTTCGTTTCGAGTAGTCAAGCGGGTTCAATCAGCCGTCTGGTGGTCCTCATCTACCGAAGTTCAGGTCCTGGTGAGTAATGTCATATTAGCGAGCGAGCATTGGTGGGCTGTCAGATGTCCGGGTAAGTCCTGGGAGTCCCTTGCTCCCAAGGTTGCCTGGGCCGGGCGGTTCGACAGGAGCCGTGCCTAGTGTCATGAGGAGAGCATTATGGGTCGGACAAGGAGCCACCGGCCCCCGGTGGACTCGGCAAGCATCGGCGAAGGATTACGGGAGAGGCCGGCGAGGAATCCAGCGACGCAGCGCCTCTACGTGTACCTGTCTTCAAAATTGCAACGAAGATTAGGAAAGCTTAGCGGAAAGCTTGGAGAGGTCACGCGGAGCCTTGCTGGCGTTGCGAGTGGCGACGAGGGAGTTGGAGGGATGTTGGGGAGAACCATCAAGGAACTCCTTGGTGGCTCGTCCCTCGGTGGTGCAGTCGTGAAGGCAGGGCTGAAGACGGTGGCGGATAAGGTGATGGCCCTCTTCAAAGGCCTCGGCGGTAAGGGCTCGGCTGGGAAGCCGATGAACCTGGTCGAGGATCTCGACGTGCCGGTGCCGTTGCGGCTGGCATACAACCACTGGACCCGGCTCGAGGACTTCCCTCAATGGTCGAAGGCCACCCAGAGGGTTGACCTCGACAGGAAGGACCCGACCAAGAGCAACTGGAAGGCCAGGGTCGCGTTCTCCAGGCGCAGTTGGACCGCGACAGTAGCCGAGCAGATTCCGGATGAACGGATCGCCTGGCAGTCGAAGGGGCAGACGGTTGTGAACGGTGTCGTCAGCTTCCATCCCCTGGACGACAACCTCACAAAGATCCTCTACGTCCTCGAGTATGTTCCTCACGGTCTCTTCGAGAGGACCGCCAACCTGTGGCGTGCGCAGGGTCGGCGCGCACGCCTCGACATCAAGCAGTTCCGCAAGTACGTAACCACTCGGGCCGATCCCGAGGAAGAGGGCTGGCGTGGGGAAATTCGGGACGGCAAGGTCGTCCGTGACCACGGGAGCGTGCTCAAGGAAAAAGAACACGAACACGTGGAGACGTACTGACGAGAGGAGCATGAAGACGCGGACGAAAACCAGGGACGCGGTGGCAATGAGCGGGAGGCCAAGGAGGCATGGGGCCGAGGCGCTCAAGCAATCCTGTCGAGAAGCACACTGACCAACGAGATGTGCCGCATTGCCCTCGACGAGGCGATGCTTGAGTTGCACCCGCGTCGGCGCCGGCATCCAAAGCGGTCCCTAGATGCGCTAGCCCGACCGCTGGCAGGAGATGCGAGCAGCCTTCTGGCCAACGTGGATCGTGTGGCCGAATCGGCGGCCAAGCCAGGCACTAGCCGGGCGGGCGTCGACAGCTAACCTCAACTATTCACGGAAATTGATCTAGTGGTGATGGATTCTTGTTTGGGCTTGCGTGGTTGTGAAAGCTGCTTGCGGGTAGGCTGGCGCGCCCGGCGGCTGGGCGCCGGTTGTTGTTGTTCAGTGGGGGTTTGCGGGTCTCCGTTTCTGCGGCTCGCGAGGTGGTCAGGGACGGCGGGTGTTAGCCGAAGGCCGTACGGATGCGCGTCCAGCCTTTCTCGATCGCGGGGCTGGGGGTCCAGGAAGAGTCCAGTTTCAGATACAGCTGTCGGGCGGTGGAGACGATTTTTCCGGCGACGTGTAGGACTTTGTAGCGGAAGGTTTCGGGTGTGGCTTTGGCGATCCCGGGGTGGTCTTTGAAGCCGAGCAGTTTCGCCCAGCTGATCAGATCCGCGGCGGCGAGCGCTATCTCGAACCAGGCCTGGTTGTGGCAGAACGCGTCCAGCGGCAGGTTGCCCAGGCCGAGGTGGCCGGAGTCTTTGATCCGTGCTTCGACGTGGGCGTGCTGGCGGTGTCGTAGCTCCAGTCCCTGGATCTGGTGGGGGACTACACGGGCCGGGGTGTCGGTGATGAACGCGGTCAGCCGCATCCCGTCACTGGTGGTGTTGTGCAGTTGGAGTTGGGCGCCCGGATGCGGGCGTTCCTTGCGTAGGATCAGCCGGGTGCCTTGCGGCCACTTCGACAGATCCACACAGTGTGTGGCTTCGAACACCATGGCACCGTCACGGATCCCGTCGTCTTCGATCGCGGTCGCCCACAGCTGCTCGTCCACCGCGTCGGCGATCCCCACATAGGTGGGGGTCGACTCGGTGGAGAAGCTGAACTCGCAGTGTTTCTGCCGGCAGTAGGCGGCGAAGTCGTAGGTCGCCCCGGCCGCATCGGCCCGGATCAGGATCTCCGGCGCACCGTCGACGCCAGGCCGGTAGGACTCCGGGAGCGCTTCAAGGGTCAGGTCCAGCAGTGTCTTGTGGTCGGCGATGGTGTTCGACCCGGCGTTTCCGGGCCGAAGGATCCCAGCCAGCGACTCCCCGCCGGAGATCTCGGGCCGGTCCAGATAGGAGTGCAGCGGATGGAACCCGAAGCTCTTCTTCCAGGTCGGTGCAGCGCCGGACTTCTCGCTGTGAGCGATGGTGATCGTGGCATCGAAGTCGATGTGCAGATACCCACCGGTGGCCTCCAGGTCCGGGGCCGCTCCCGCCTGCCAGGCCCGCTCACGCGCCTTCGCCCGCGCCTGACGCACCAGCCCCAGATGCCGTTCATCGATCCTGTCGACCAGCCGCCACACGGTCGGCTGACTGGCCACCGCCCCGTGCAGTTGCGGGCGGTCCCGCAACACCGCGATCCCCGACGTCGACGTCGCCCCATCGGCGATCGCACACGCCTGATCAGCGAACACCTGCCCCGGAGAGTGAAGCCACGGGCCCCGATACGTGTCAGCCAACGCCTGGGTGACGAACCTGGTCAGACCCACGAACTCAGCGAGCTCGCGCAGCATCGACACACCCGCATGCGAGGCCAACCCGTGCCCATCCGAGCTGACCCGAAACCGCGGCCCAGCCACGCCACCCCTGCCGCCAGCCGAACCATCCTTGCCTCGGCGTGCCCTCTTCCCACCCGACGAACCCTTGCTACGCTTCACCTACGGAGTGCCTTTCTACGAGAAAGATCGTTGTCCTCAAACACCGATTCTTCCTTACAGGCAAGGCACTCCGCCGCATTTAGACCCCGTGCCGCCGACCCACGTGAATAGCCGAGGCTAATACCGGTGTCACATAACGTAGCGCGGTCCCGGGGCTGCCAATGCCCGCGCTGGCCTCGTCTCGTTCCGGCGCTGTGCTGAGGGTTACCGGCCTCCCCTCCGGGTAGCGAAGGTCCCGTACAGCTTGATCTTCGCGAAGCCATCGAGCAGGAATCACCATGGCCACCACCACCGACCGGGCCGGGGCGGCTGTCCGTCCGGTGAGCCTGCAGTTGCCGGGACTCGTGCTCGGGGTGGGACTTGGCAGGTTTGTCGACGGGATCCTGCTGCATCAGGTGCTGCAATGGCATCACATGCTGTCCAGCACCAACAGCGACAACATCGGCGTCAGGTACTACAGCCCCCACACTGTGTCGGGCGCCCCACCCCCCGCCAGCAGCACCGCCGGAACCGCGCCAAGGCGGACAAGGCTTCCCGCCTAGCCGAGGCAGCCAGTTGGTCGTATGGCCTGGCCGTACGACCCACGTAGAACCGCTAGCGCCCGTCGGCGGCCGGGGGTTCGCCCTCTCCTTGATCAGTCGCCTCCGCGCGCCTCTCGGCACCCGTCATCTCGTCCACGCCCGCGTCATCGCCTGCGACCCTGCCGACAAACGTACTGCTTGGCGTGGTGCCTGTGGTGCTGTGGCGGTCTTGGGCTTTGGCGTTGGGAACGCCGCCGGTAGCTCGAGACCTCGCCGTGCCGGTGTCACCAGGAGCATCGGCCTCGCCGAGCCGACGACTGTTACGGTCTCGCCCAAGACGGTCACGTAGCCATGACCAGATCGACATGGCAGCCTCCACATCAATTCGGAGGAAACGCCAGATCCGCTGTCGCACCGGCCGCGCCTACCAACCTGGCTAGCGCCATCCAGTGCTCTCTACCCACGTTCCAGCCTAAAGGTTGTCCCGTAATCGGCGTGTCGGGTCGGTAGACCCGCCGGTCGGGGTTGACCATGTCGTGGTGCAGGTGATCAGTGCCGCCTCGGATGGCTGGATTCCACCGTTTACGGGGTTGTCGGTGCGGCAGTTCCGCAAGCTGGTGGGCATCGTGCGGGCTCGTGGCGCCGAGCAGACGGGTGCGGGTCGCCGGTGGGGGCTGCCGCTTGAGGACCGGGTGTTGCTGGTCGCGGTGTACTACCGCACGAACCTGACGTTGCGGCAGGTGGCGTTGCTGTTCGGGATCTCCAAGTCCGCGGCAGGGCGGGTCGTCGACCATCTCGCTCCGTATCTGGTGCTCTCGCCCCTGCGGCGCCGTCGGGGGCCGGAGCAGGTGTTGATCGTGGACGGCACCCTGGTTCCCACCCATGACCGCAGCATCGCGGCGTCGTCGAAGAACTACCGGTACTCCACCAACCTGCAGGTCGTCATCGACGCCGACACCCGCCTGGCGGTCGCGGTCGGCAAGCCGGTGCCGGGTAACCGCAACGACTGCCGCGCCTTCGCCGACTCTGGCGCTGATGCCGCCTGCGCGCAGATGGCGGTGATGGGCGATGGTGGCTACCAGGGCACCAGGGTGATCACACCGTTCCGTAAACCAGCTGGCGGCGCGTTGCCGGCATGGAAGGAGCAGATCAACACCCGCCACCGCCGCATCCGCGCCCGAGCCGAACACGCTCTGGCCGGCATGAAGAACTACAACATCCTGCGTAACTGCCGACGCAAACGCCAAGGCGTCTACTACGCCACCTCAGGCATCGCCCTCATGCGCAACCTCACCCTCACCACCGACTAGCCACCACACCCACGGTCGACCCGCCCAACCCCAGCACGCCACAAGATCATTACGGGACAACCTTTAGACAAGGTCCGGCGCTTGCTGCACGCGACGGATGCGGCTCGGCTTAGCCTCAATCCGTGGACCGGGTGAGTGGGCCTCGGCGCGGTAGCAGGGAAAGTGCCTTCTGGATCGGGAGAATCTGGAGTGTCTAGTAGGACTTTGTCATGTCGATCATGGTGGGGCGAGTGCTTCGATGTGGTCGATGGTGACTTCTTGTCGGCAGGTGGGGCATGCGCCGGCGATGAGGGCGAGCACGATTTGTAGCTCGTGTACGACTGCGTACAAGCTCAGGCCGGCGCATCCTGTTTTGGGTCGAGTCTGACCATGGTGCAGAAAGCTTGGGCGATCGCGACGAGTGTGACGTGGCGGTTCCAGCCGGTCCAGGAGCGTCCTTCGAAGTGGTCGAGTCCGAGCCCGGTTTTCAGTTCGCGGTAGTCATGTTCGATCCGCCACCGGATCTTTGCCAGGTCGACGAGCTGATCGATCGGTGTGTCGGCAGGCAGGTTAGAAAGCCAGTAGTCGGTAGGCTCGTTCGCCTCATCGGGCCATTCGACCAGCAGCAGCTTCGCCGGCAAGGTCCCATCGTCTGCGCGAGGGATGTCGCGGTTGGCCGGACGTACCACGAACACCGCGAACTTCGAGGTCATGGCAGCACTCGGATTACCTTTCGTTTTTCTGGTCCCCTGCCGCCACGCCACCTCCTGGTAGGCATCGCGGCCGGCCGCCATGGCGATCTCGCGCAGACTCGATGCCGGCTTCGGGTAGTGGGGCTTGGGACGTCTGCCACGACCACCGTTACGTGGCGGTCTCACCGGGAGGCTTATTCATAAGTGCGGAAGAAGAATAGGCCGGTGACAGCTTTCAGCATGCTGGCGTATTTGGAGATTGGTGGCCGGTAGCGGCCGCCTTCTTCGCTGAGCATTCGCCATGTTTTGAGGTGTGCGATGACGTGTTCTACGGCGGCTCGGATTTTGGACAGTTGCGTGTTGAAGTCGGCCTGGGTTTGGTGAAGTTCGCCGTTGGCGGGTTTTCTGATCGGGGTGATGTCGATGCCATCGACTCCGACGTAGCCGAGGTCGGCGAGGGCGTGGATGTTGGTGAGCTTCTCTGCGAGTCCGGACGCGGAGTAGGCGTAGGCGTCGTGGCGAGCACCGTGTACCGGCGTGGCGCCGACGCCGGCCAGTGTTCCGTCCATGGTGGCGGCGATCTGGATGTTCATGCCGGCGTAGCCGGCCTTGCCGGAGAACAGGTCGGGGGTCCCTCGCCAGTCCCATGTCGGGCAGATTGTGCCGTCGACCAGCACGGTTCCAGCTCCGACCACCCGCTGCGGGTCGGGTACGAACTCGGCCAGGGCCTGCCCGATGGCCGGGCGTAGCAGGTCCCATCGGCGGCTCACCGTGGGCTGGCTGACCCCGAAGATGGCCCCGGCGAAGTCCTGGGTGATGTTCTTGCGCATCAGCGACACGACCATCGCGATCGAGCGGTACAGGCCCAGCGCGTCCGGACGGCCGCGCGAGTGGAGGTCTCCGATCAGTGTGTGGACACGCCCGGCAAGCTCGGTCAGTTGCCCATCGGTCAGCCCTGTCATAGCCTCATACCGCAACGGCTTCTCCAGATGGTTTCCGCAGATTTGGACGTCCGCGAAAATCTCATGCGAGGAGCCGTTGCTTTTCCAGCCCGACACGCATCATCTGCGAGATTGATCAGATGTTGTTAGCTGACCCGAGTAACCACTGAGGAAATTCAAAAGAATTCGTCCACTCAATTGGAAGCTACAGCCCGACGCCCGACGATGAGTGGCTGCCTGGATGGCTGCCTGCTCAATGTCGGCGGTCAGGCCCGGGACGTCGGTGCGGCAAGCTCGGCCAGGTGGTGCAGCGAGTTGGAGAGATGCTCAGGGCCGAACGGCGGGAACTGGAGGTACTCCCGGATGGACTGCGGCACGGCCGACCAGTCGTAGGTGAGCGTGACCTCAGTCTCGGACGGACCGAACCGCGCCAGGTCGTAACGCCAGAACCAGCCGCCGAACTCCAGGTGACCGTCGCCCTTGGGGTCGTACCCCGTCAGCCAGCCAATGGCGCGCGGCGGGTCGAGCACGTGGACCTTGTTGGCCACCTGGTAGCCACCGTTCGGATGGTCGGCGTGATACATGTCCATCCGGAAAATCTGCTCGACCTCGGTCAGCGGCGCCCGGTCGACAGCTTCCTGAACCCAGCCGGTGCCATCGATCGCAGAATGGGTCGTCGGGTCCGCCAGCACCGCGAACATCCCCGCGGCGGGCACGGCGACGGTCAGGGTGGCGCTCACGTTCTCCGCGGCCACGGTGTGCACGCTCCTTGGCATCTCGGATCATCTCCTGTGGCTTGGGCGGCGCCCCTCGTGGGCGGCGCTCACCCCTTCCACGAACGCCTCAACCCCGATCCGACACCGCCTCCCGGACCGCTAACCTCTAAGTTTCCTCGGCCCACGTGTCGCAGATCAGGTGTCGGAGATCTGTTACTTCTGGCAACCTTATGAATAAGCCCCCGGCTCCGCTTCGCCGGGGTGGGCGCTGGTGCCGGCTTTGAGTGCGACCACATAGTCCAGGCCACGTTCTTCCACGCCGAGCCGGAACCTGGTGCAATCCCCATATCCGGCATCGGCAACGACGGGAAGCCTCGGCGACCCCCATTCGGTCTGCTCATCAAGCATGTCCAGCGCGAGCCGCCACTTCTCGATATGCCTCACGTCGTCAGGGACTTTGGATTCGGCTCGCTTCCGGCGGACCTTCTCGGCCTGCTCGGGATCATCACAGGCCTTGTCGTCCCAGCTTTCCGGGCAGAACAACCGCCAGTCGACCGCCGCCGAGCAGGTGTCGTTGACCGCGTGAACACTCACCCCGATCTGGCAGTTGGCGGTCTTGCCCAACGTCCCGGAATACTGCCAGGCCACACACGCCGAGGCAGGCCCGTCCTTGGGGAATCCGGTGTCGTCGATCACGTATGCCCGCGGCCCAATCGCCTGCGCAGCCCACGAGCTCAACCTGCGCCGCACCGCGGTGAAATCCCATGTCGAGGAGGTGACGAACTGCTGCAACCGCTGATGATCCACACCCAGCCGCTCCGCCATCGGCTGCATCGACTTACGCCGACCATCAGTCAACAGGCCACGCAGATACAACTCACCCGTGGCACGCTGATCCGAACGCGCAAGACAACCCAGCATGTCGGCTGCGAACTCGCCAAGCCTCGGCCGCAACTCCGCTATCTGATCAGGAGTCATGCACCGACCATGTCAGAACATCAACCACAGAACACGAAACGACACACCTAACAAAGTACTACTAGGTCCTGATCCAACCCGATCCAAAAGGCACTGACAGTGAAACTACCGTATGGGTGGTCGCGGGCCACGCCGGTGTTCGATGAGCAGAATCTGGTGTCGTGCGCGGGGTTGGTGCCGGTGATGGCGTTGGCGGAGCGGGCGGGCCTGTCGGAGCTGGTGGGCGAACGGGTCGCGATCACGGAGACGACGGTGGCTTCGGCGGCGGCCAACCCGGCGGGCAAGCTGGCCTCGATCATCGCGGGGATGGCCGCGGGTGCGGACTGTATCGATGATCTGGATGTGATCCGGTCGGGTGGGATGCGTCGGCTGTTTGGTGGGGTGTATGCGCCGGCGACGTTGGGTCAGTTTCTGCGGGAGTTCACCCATGGCCACACCCAGCAGTTGGCCTCGGTGGCGCGGGCTCATCTGGTCAACCTTGTTCAGGCCAGCGGGTTGTTGCCGGGTATCGAGGATCGGGTGTTCATTGATATCGACTCGTTGTTGCGTCCGGTGTATGGGCGGGCCAAGCAGACATCCCATGGCGAAATATTGTCAAGCGGCGGCGGTGTGGGTGTGGTGTGACCAGGCGGCCGCTTCGTCGTAGACGGTGCCGGTCTTGAGGCAGCCGTGCAGGATGCCCACGAGGCGGTTGGCGAGTTGACGCAGTGCGGCGCGGTGGCCGGTCCCGCGCCGGCGGAGTTCGTCGTAGTAGGAGCGGGCGCCTGGCGAGCCGGTCAGGGCGCTGAACGCTTGCTGGCCGAGTGCATCGATCAGTCTGTTGTTGTGGACGTAACGCGCGAGGACGGTCTTCTTCTTGCCCGAGGCGCGGGTGATCGGGCTTGTGCCGGCGTAGTTCTTGCGGGAGCGGGCGTCGGCGTAGCGGTGGTCATCGTCTCCGAATTCGGCAAGCACCCGGGCGCCGAGGATGGGGCCCATGCCGGGCTGGCTGAGGTAGATTTCAGCGTCCGGGTGCTGACCAAAATGGGCTTCGACCTGCGCTCCCATCGTCTTGATCTGCGCGTTGAGGGTGCCGATGACGGCGACCTGCGCACGGACCGTGGCCGCGTAGGCGGTCGTCACCGCGGCGGGCTGACGCAGCTGCTCAGTGCGCAGCGCCGCGCGGATCACCCGGGCCTTGTCGCTGGCGTGGTGTCGATGGGGATGCTTGAGCGCCGCGCTGATCTGCGCGATGGTGAGCCGCGCCGCCGCATCAGGATCGGGGGCTTTGGCAAGCAGCTCAAGGGCATCGGCGGCAGTCAGATCATCGAAGGCCTGCAACGCCGCGGGGAAGAACTCCCGCAGCACGTTACGTAGCCGTTGCGCATGCCTAGTGCGTTCCCAGATCAGGCTCTTGTGGGCGCGGGCCACCACCTTCACCGCTTCGGCCTGGTCGCTGTCACCGGCGACCGAACGCAGCTGATGAGAGTCGGTGCGGACCATGTCGGCGAGGGCGTGTGCGTCCGCGGCGTCGCTCTTGGCACCGGAGACACTCTGCCGCTCGCGGTAACGAGCGACCTGCAGCGGATTGATCGCGAACACCCGGTAGCCCGCGGCGATCAACGCGAGCACCCACGGACCACGGTCGGTCTCGATACCGACCACGACCTGGTCGGCCTCGTCCTCGTCCAGGTGCTGGGCGACCAACTCATGCAACTGAGCGACGCCGGCCAACCCCTCGGTGAAGCGGGCCTTGGCCAACCGCCGGCCCGTCTCGTCTTGCACCTCGATGTCGTGGTGGTCCTCGGCCCAGTCGTCTCCGACGAACAGCAACCCCGTTCTCCGTTCTTCCGTGTCCCGCACAACGATCAGGTTGACGTAGCCCGCGGAAGAACCACCAGCACCCTAATGATCAAGTGCTCACGCCTATGAGCAGCGGGCACGACATCCCATCAGCGGTCGACTCTTCCGACCACCGGCAAGGGGCACGATCTGCTTGTAGGACTCCCGAGATCCAGGGCGGGAGAGTGCTCACCTGCCAGCGGCTACCAAGCACCGAGTCTGCCTCAACGACGAACCCGGTAGCTCTCATTAGGGCGGGAGTTTCGGGCACACCAAGATCGGCGGCCGGCAGGTGTTGCGCCGGGGCCTGTCGCCGCTGGCGACCACGATCAGCACCCATCCAGGGGGCGCCGGTGGTGGCTGGGATCCGGCTCCGAGCCGGGCGGGCCGCCTCTGGCAAGGGTGCGGCGAGCATGGTGGCCGAGGCGATCGCCACCGCCCGTGTCGCCGGCGCCAGTGGGGAGATCTTGGTGCGGGGCGATTCGGCGTATGGCAACCACGTCGTGGTCGGCGCGTGCCTGAAGGCCGGGGTGCGGTTCTCGGTGGTGCTGACCAAGAACCCGGCAGTGACCGCTGCGATCGCCTCCATCGCCGAGGACGCCTGGACCCCGGTGCACTACCCCGGCGCGGTCACCGATCCCGACACCGGTGAGTTGATTTCGGACGCCGAGGTCGCCGAGACGGAGTTCGCCGCGTTCACCTCCACCAAGCACCCGGTCACCGCCCGGCTGGTCGTGCGCAGGGTCCGTGACCGAGCCCGCGACCAGGCCGGCGAGGAGGAGCTGTTCCCGGTATGGCGTCATCACCCGTTCTTCACCAACAACACCGAACCCACCGCGCAGGCTGACATCACCCACCGTCGGCACGCGATCATCGAAACCGTGTTCGCCGATCTGATCGACGGGCCGTTGGCTCATCTGCCCTCAGGCCGGTTCGCCGCCAACAGCGCCTGGGCGATCTGCGCAGCCATCACCCACAACCTGCTCCGCGCCGCCGGCACCCTCACCAGCCCCCGCCACGCCGCCGCCCGCGGCGCGACCCTTCGCCGCCACATCGTCACCGTCCCCGCCAGAATCGCCCGCCCACAGCGCCGGCCCGTCCTGCACCTACCCGAGCACTGGCCCTGGGCGGAACAGTGGGAAGCCCTGTGGCACAACGTGTTCCGGCCCGCGACCGGGCCACCACACGTCGCCTGAAACTAGCCACCCGCCGCCAAGGCCCGACCGGAGACCCAAAGGAAAGCTGGGCAGACCAGCAGCCCCGCCTTGCCCACCCACCACCAACCGCGACCCACCCACAACCAAAACCATCAACCCAGCGAGTCCACGGATTGAGGCTTAGATCGCGGCTTCGCCGAGCCAGGCGAACGGTTCGACGTCGCTGAGGAGCGGTTCGTCGTCGGGGCCTCGGCCCACCATGGTGCCGGTGAGGACCCAGCCTCGGTGGCTGTCGGAGCGCGTGGCCAGGTGCAGGTACTGGCAGACCTGTCGTGCGAGCCAGTCCAGCAGCGGGCGAGTCCACCAGTCGGACGGATCGAGCCGGTCGGCCGACAGCCCGGGCAGGGGTGGGTCGCTCTCGTAGTCGATGCTCGCCTCGTGGGTGTCGTGCTCTGGTCCGTCGGCGAAGCGGACGAACAGGCGCGTCCGCTGGCAGGACAGCAGGTCCGCAAGTTCTTCCAGGTTGTCGAGGACTCGCATGGGTACTCTTCTACGCTGGTGAGCGTGCCTACTCCGACGGGGGTGCGCGTCGGTCGGTCCCGTGTTGACCGTCCGCGCAGCGATCTCCTCGGCTCGGTCCTCACCGGAACCACGCTTCTTCGCCGAACTCTTCACGTCGCTAAGATCCGACGCCTTGATCGGCTATGGTGACGAACCTTTCGCCTCTATGACGCTACCGAGGTCGCTAGTCAGTCGCAGCGAGTAGATAACTGGGCGAGCCTCGCTTCGTAACAGGTCAGCCACGGTCATTGGCATCTTCGCTGAGCGGTGGCTTCTCCTGGTGACCTGGACGCGGCGGTCCGCGGTTTGCTGGGACCTGAAGTCCTGCTCGACACGGGCCGTACGGCGAGCACGCTGCCGGCTTGGATGCGTAGCGTTTTCACTAAGCGCATACACGTAGAGAGAAGGAGATGAGCTGATGACTTCGGTGCGGGAGGTTATGACACCAGGCCCCGTCGGTCTTCCTGAGGACGCCAGCCTTATCGATGCTGCTCGGAGGATGATGGAGGAGGACGTCGGTGACGTTCTGATGTTCTCTGAGGCTGGTGTACGAGGAATAGTGACAGATCACGACATCGTGGTTCGAGGACTCGCGCAGGGAGCCGACCCCAACACGACGCCGATCCACGATGTCGCCACAGAGTCGGTGACCACGGTTCAAGCGTCGGAGAGCTGTGACCATGCTGCCGAGACGATGCGGGAGAAGTCCGTGCGTAGGCTCCCCGTGGTCGAAGGGGACGAGGTGGTCGGCGTGGTCTCGATCGCCGATCTGGCACCCGATCTTCCGTAGGTGGCCCGCCCGGCCTCCGACGACGACAGATCAGCTCGACGAGCCAGTGGCCACCATGCGCCGTCGGACTTCCCCGAGGCTCTACGCACCGCTGTCCGCGACCCGAGTGCGATTTGGCCGTAGTGTGCGTAGGGAAGCGACTAAAGCTGGGCGCCCATCGGTCTCGGCCTCGAGGAGGACCACCATGGACCGTTCAACGATCTCGTCCCCTCTTCAGATCTACCTCAACGATCACCTCGCTGGTGCGTCCGATGGGATCGAGTTGCTACACCGAGCCGCCCGCGTCCACCGAGAGGACGGCACGGGGCCGGAGCTTTCCGAGCTGGCTCGGGAGGTGTCAGATGACCGCGCCAGCCTCGTGCAGATCATGAAGGACCTCGGCGTTCCGATCCGGCGTCACAAGGTTGCTTTGGGCTGGTTGGGCGAGAAGGGTCGGCCGACTCAAGCCTAACGGCCGCCTGATCTCGCGGTCACCGGTCAGCGACGTCCTGGAGATTGAACTGATGCGGCTGGGTGTGGAAGGAAAGGCGTCGTGCTGGCGCACGTTGCGAGTCCTTTCCGACGGCAAACTCGATCCCACCCGCCTTAACAATCTGATCCAGCGCGCAGCCCAGCAGGTTGAGAGGTTGGAAAGGTTGCGGATTTCCACAGCCGCCGACGCGTTCACCGCCTGATCGTCGAAGAACAGGTCCGACGTGTGCTGACGAGTTGGGCTTCGCTTGGGATATCCCTTCCTTGGATGGGCATTGGCGCCGCGTGTGCTGCGCCACCCAGTCGGTTGCGAAGGACCACCTCGATTTCTCTCGCGACGCGCACCTAGCCTGGGGTTGATCGGGGGTGAGAGCAGTGTCCGCTGCCGTGTCGCGAGACCTGCCTTATCAGCCATGTATGCACGGCACTGCCCGTCCTGCGCGCCCTGACCGCACACCTTGCCGGCCGTCTCGCCGTCGCCGAACCTGAACCGGCTCACGAGTGCGATCCGGCCGCCGGGGAAATGACACCACGGGGTCCCGCTGTCCTGGTAGCACCAGGTGACGGCTCCGGCGGGGTCCTGCGCACAGGTGACTGAGCGGCGGTCGACGGTCGCGGGCCTGCCACGCTCGCAGGCTTCCGCACCGAGAGGGGTCAGGTCTCCGTGGTGCAGATGTCGTTGCGGAACTCGCCCTGCCCATCGGCTCGTCCCGGATCGTCTAGAAGGCGCCGGCCGCCGTGCGGCACGGAAGTTTGCCCTGGGAGGGGTAGCCCCCCGCTCGCAGGGTCCTCGGTGGCGTAGCGCCGATTCCTGACTCACCCCGTTCGCGCTGCGGGCTATGGGCGATGCTGGCCGCACCACACCCTGACTCAGCACCCGCACGGCGATTTGCCCGGCCCGACCCTGGGGCTGGCAAGCGGGCAGGGGTGGGTGCGCCAGGGATCGGCCAGCATCTCCAGAATGGGGCGCCTGCCCGGTCCGGCCATGCTGAGCCGGCAGCCGAGCTGCCAACGATCTCAAGGCAGCGAACAGCCGACGAGCGTCCGACAAGCGCAGAAACCTACGCGCGCCACGGACTCGTCATCACCCTGGCCCGCGCGAGGCGCATACTGGGTGGATGGGCCAGCAGCATCCAGCCGATCTGGACGTGGTCACCGGGGCGTTCGGCTATTCGGGTGCGGCGATCACCGCGGAGTTGTTGGCCGCCGGGCGGCGGGTCCGTACCTTGACCGACCATCCCGGCCGTGCGCCAACCGGAACCCCTGTCGAAGTCCGGGCGCTTGACTTCGACGATCCCGCTGGCCTGGCCGACTCGCTGCGTGGCGCGCGGACCCTGTACAACACCTACTGGGTGAGGTTCCCGCGCGGGCGGGTCAACCACGACGTGGCGGCAAGCAACTGCCGCACACTCTTCCATGCTGCCCGAGCGGCCGGTGTCAGCCGGATCGTGCACGTCTCCATCACCCATCCGGCGATCAGCTCGCCGTATCCGTACTTCCGGGGCAAGGCACTGGCCGAACGCGCTCTTGCTGAGACAAGGGTCAGCTACGCTGTGATACGCCCGGCCATCCTGTTCGGCGGCGACGGTGTGCTGCTGAACAACATCGCCTGGTTGCTCAGGCGACTCCCCCTATTCGCGGTCGGCGGCACCGGCGGCTATCGAGTGCGCCCGATCCATGTCGAGGACCTGGCGCGGCTGTGCGTCGCCGCCGGCGCGTCGGACGTTACCTCCACTACCGACGCGGTCGGCCCGGAACGGCCGTCCTTCCTCGAACTGGTCCGCGCGATCGCCGGGGCAGTACACAGCAAGGCCCGGATCGTCCGGGTGCCCAGAACCCTCATCCCGCCGTTAGCTGCGGTGCTCGGCTTGGCACTGCGGGATGTATTGCTGACAGCAGAGGAATACCGCGCCATGACCGCCGGACTGGCCGACACCGATGGCCCGGCTACCGGAGCGGTGCGACTCAGCGACTGGATCGCCACCAACGCCGATACGCTCGGAATCCACTACGCGAACGAGATCAACCGCCACTTCCGATGAGTGCCTCAGCGCTGCGTCTCCGCGGCCGTCATGCTGTCGGCGCCGCAGCACAGTAAGCACTGACATCGGGGGAGAGCACGGGCCCGGCCATCCTTACGGGCAGGGCTTGCGGCATGAAGGGGGATGGTGGCATGTGCAGATTCTCAGGAGTTTTGTGTGTCAGTCCGATCGTCGAACGGACGGGACGGCAGCATCGGAGGAGCTTCTACCCACACGCAAACTCCATCTGGGGGTGGGCAGTGGGCACCCTAGATGCCTGGCACCGGCGGGTTACGCCCCAGGGGTCACGGTCATCGTCCCACCGCCGTACTCTGGCGCAGCAGCCGGCGGCGGTGTTGACCTCGGCGGTCGGTTACGGCGCGCTCGGTTAGCGTCGGAGCATGACCTGACATCTGCATGTTTCGGCTCCTGCCATGCTGCAGGTCGGGTGCGCCGCTGCGGGTTTGCCCAGCCGAACGTCGACGCGCCGCCTCGGTTTCGCATTTTGTGACCTGGGCAACGATCCTCCGTGGATAGGGGTCCGGGGGATCTTCATGGCGACGATTCAGACACGTACTGAACCGCGGCCGGGGGCGCCGAGAAGGCGCAACCTTGGAGCGGTGATCGTTCGATGGGTCACGTCGACTGACCACAAGGTGATCGGTCACCTCTACCTCATCACGTCGTTCGTGTTCTTCCTCGGCGCGGGTGGGTTGGCGATGGCCATGCGCGCAGAGCTGGCCAGGCCGGGGCAGCAGGTGTTCCGTGGTGATGCGGGCAACGAGGTCTACAACCAGTTCGTCACCATCCACGGCACGGTGATGCTGTTGTTGTTCGCGACGCCCTTGTTCATCGGTTTCGCGAACGTCATCATGCCGTTGCAGATCGGCTCGCCCGACGTCGCGTTCCCGCGGATGAACATCTTGAGCTACTGGATGTTCCTGCTCGGTGGTCTCATCGTCTACGGGTCCTTCCTGACCCCGAGCGGGGCGGCGGACTTCGGCTGGACGGCCTACGCGACGCTCAACGGGCCAGAGCATTCCCCGAACGTCGGCGGGGACATGTGGGTGATGGGCCTCTACCTCTCCGGTCTGGGCACCATCCTCAGCGGCGTCAACTTCATCACCACGATCTTCTGCCTGCGAGCACCCGGCATGACAATGTTCCGGATGCCGATCTTCACCTGGAACACCCTGCTCACCAGCGTGCTGGTCATCATGGCGTTCCCGGTGCTCGCGGGCGCGTTGCTGATGCTGGAGGCAGACCGTAGGCTAGGTGCGCACGTGTTCGACGCCGCGTCCTACGGGCCGATCCTGTGGCAACACCTGTTCTGGTTCTTCGGGCATCCCGAGGTCTACATCATCGCGTTGCCGTTCTTCGGCATCATCACCGAGATCCTCCCGGTCTTCAGCCGCAAACCGCTGTTCGGCTACATCGGCATGGTCGCGGCGACGCTTGGGATCTCGATGTTGTCGATGGTGGTGTGGGCGCACCACATGTTCGCCACCGGCAGCGTCAACCTGCCGTTCTTCTCCTTCACGACGTTTCTCATCGCGGTGCCCACCGGCATCAAGTTCTTCAACTGGATCGGCACGATGTGGCGTGGCTCCCTGACCTTTGAGACCCCCATGCTGTGGTCGATCGGGTTCCTCGTGACCTTCCTGTTCGGCGGGCTGACCGGGGTGATCCTCGCCTCGCCACCGCTGGACTTCCACACCAATGACACCTACTTCGTCGTCGGGCACTTCCACTACGTCGTCTTCGGCACCGTCGTCTTCGCGATGTTCGGGGGCTTCTATTTTTGGTGGCCGAAGATGACCGGGCGGATGCTCAACGAAACGCTCGGAAAGATCCACTTCTGGACTCTCTTCGTCGGCTTCCACACGACCTTCCTGGTCCAGCACTGGCTCGGAGCCGAAGGCATGCAGCGTCGGATCGTCGACTACCTTCCCGAGGACGGCTTCACCACGCTCAACACCGTGTCCTCGATCGGTGCCTTCCTGCTCGGGATGTCGACACTGCCGTTCATCCTCAACGTCATCCAGGCGCGTAAGGGTCCGAAGGTCGAGGTGGACGACCCCTGGGGCTGGGGCCGTTCCCTGGAGTGGGCCACATCCAACCCACCCCCACGACACAACTTCACCTCCATGCCCCCTATCCGGTCCGACAGCCCGGCTTTCGACCTCCATCACCCCGAAGTAGCCCGACTGGAACAGTTCCACCCGGTACGAGCAACAGAGGGCCCTGAACCGACTCCCGACGAGCCGAAGTAGCCGCCACGCAGCGAGCTGGGGCCGCCACTTGTATCACGCGGGGAGGACGACATGCCTCACGGACGCCAAATCGCTACGACCGCCCAGAGTTCGTCGCGACGATCGTCGGAGCCCATCTTCCCCCGGAACAGAACCCGCTCGTCGCCATCGGATGATGACCTCCCGTTTCAAGACCCACAACCAGGCGCGCGTTCGTTGGAACCGTCGGCAGCAGGCGGCGCGAGGGAAGACACTTGATGCAAGGTTTCACCAGACTAGACACCCGCCCGTCTGAGCATGGGGTGACAGAATCCTTCTCCTTGGGATCATCGTGCTGGTACTGGGGTTCGTCCTAAGTATCCAGGTCCTGTGGATTATAGGAATCGTAGTGCTAGTTGTCGGCGGCGTTCTTTGGATCAAGGGCGCGATCGGGCGCCCAGTTGCCGGTAGGCGATACTGGTTCTGAGCGGATGCACCAAGCGCCTGGCCAGCTCTTTCGGTGATCTCGACCAGCCAACACGCCGAGGATAATCCAGTTCTTCGGCTCGCCAGAATTTCAGGGCCGACCCCGATTGGAGCCGGGGAGGCGAAGAGGCGCGGGCGCCTGCGCATCCCCCCGACGCGGTCGGGTCCGAAGCGGGACGGGATCACTCGACGAAGCGGCCCGCACGGTCGCTCACGGATTTGACCCGAACTCCCTTCAGAGATTTCGAGCGCTCCTTGGGACTCCCCAGGTCAGTGAGGATCTACTCATGCAGCGGTGCCTTGCCGGTGCTTGGCTCGGCATCGGCTGGTTGGTGAGTAGAGCGAAGCGCATCGCAGGTCTGTATCGTGAGTTGGGCTTGCGTAGCACATCTGCGCAGGTGCTGCGGTAAGCGTTGAGGCAGCGAGCCAGAAGACCGGCTGAAGGGTGGATTGTGTTCTTCCACAGGCAGGAACTTCAACACACCGCGAGTCCAGAGCGTCCTGATGCGGTCTATGCACGCAAGCTCCAGGAGGTGCTGGGTGGCCAGTACGGCGAGATCACCGTGGCCATGCAGTACGGCTTCCAGGCATGGAACGCACACATCCCGGGGAAATATCGCGACCTGCTGCACGGGATCGGTGCCGAGGAATTCGGTCATGTGGAGATGCTGGCCACGATGATTGCGCAACTTCTGGAGGATGCTCCTGTCGGCGTGACGGAGGGGGCGATCCAGGACGACCCGACGGTCGCGGCGATCATCGGTGGTACGGATGTCCAGCATGCCATCGTGGCCGGCGCCGGAGCACGACCGGTCGACAGCATGGGCAACCCGTGGAGCGGGTCATACATCACCGCAAGCGGCAACCTGATGGCAGACTTCCACGCGAACGCCAACGCGGAGATGCAGGGGCGGCTTCAGGTCGCGCGGCTGTACCACATGACCGACGACCACGGCGTCAGGGACCTGTTGTCGTTCCTGTTGGCTCGAGACACGATGCACCAAAACCAGTGGCTCGCCGCGATCGAGGACCTCAAGGAGAACGGCGTGGAGGATCTCCCGGTGCCAGGCACCTTCCCGCTGGACTCGGAGGACCGCCGGGTTTCCTACCAGTTCATCAACTTCTCTGACGGCCCGGCTGCGGCCGAGGGACGGTGGGCCAGTGGCCCCACACCGGACGGCAAGGGCGAGTTCAGCTATCTCGACCAGCCCGAAGCCGGCGTCCCCATGCCGCCCCCGACCACCCCGGACCAGCGCTTTCACGGCACCACGCCGGAACCACCCGCGGCCAGACGGCGCGCCGGGGTGAAGAAGGACGCCAAGAAGGTCACCAAGAAGACCACGAAGAAGACGGCCGGGCGGGCGACGGCGGGGAAGACGACGGTCGGGAAAGCCGCGAAGAAGGCCGTCAAAAAGGTCGCCAAGAAGAGATAGGGCGCGAGACCTACCGCGCGTCCGTAACACTTGGCGAGAAGGGAACATGTATATGGCTGGCTCGAAGGATCAGGATGTCATCGAGCTGCTTCTTGTGCAGCATGAGCAGATCAGGGCCCTGATCACCCAGGTGAGGACCGAGACGGGTGATGTCAAGCGGGAGAAATTCGAGGACTTGGTGCGCCTGCTGGCGGTGCATGAGACTGCCGAGGAAGAGGTCGTCCACCCGAAGGCCCGCCGTAAGATCGCCAATGGCGAGCGCGTGGTGGATGCTCGGCTGAACGAGGAGTCGCAGGCCAAGGACGAGCTCTCGGAGCTGTATGACCTTGGAGTGGACCACTCGGAGTTCGACACACGGTTCGCGGCGTTGGCCGACGCGGTGGAAAAGCATGCCTCGCACGAGGAGAGTGAAGAGTTCCCCGGACTACGTCAGGCGATGACCGCCGACCAGCTGCAGAAGATGGCAGGGGCCGTGCGGGCGGCGGAGGCCGTCGCCCCCACCCGACCCCACCCAGCCGCAGGCGAATCCGCGGCAGCCCAGATGCTCCTCGGACCACCGGTCGCAGTCTTCGACCGTGTCCGCGACGCCGTCCGCGACTGGGGAAAGACCAACAAGGGCTCATAGTCGCTCAGTCCATTCACGGATCTCATGACGCTCGAGTGCTGGCCCGCGGCAGCGGGGCGCTATCGGATACGGAAGTCTTCGCCAGCTTGGCGCAGTGCGAGGAGGAGCTATGTCAGACCGCAACACTGTCCTGCGCGCGATGCACGATCTTGGCTTGGCGGCATGGTTCGGGGGCTCGATGATGGGTGCCGCCGCGCTCAATCCGGCGGCCGAAGAACTGCCTACCCAGACAGATACGGCTCGTATGGCCAGCTCGGGGTGGGCCAAATGGACCCCGATCAACGCCGTGGCCATCGGTATCCACCTCGTCGGCGGGGCTGGACTCGCCATGGCGAATCGACAGCGGATTGGCGCACAGAAGGGTGTACTCGCTTCCACGATCGGCAAGGCAGGCAGTCCTCACGGGTGCCGCTCTGGGAGCAACTGCCTACGCCCGAGCGCTGGGAAAGAAGATCGAAGGAGCGAGTTCGCCCGACTCGGAGAAAGCAGAGAAGGCAGATCGCCATCCGGCCTCTGTAGGAACCGCGCAAAGGCAGTTGCGTATTGTCAAGTGGACGATCCCGGCGCTGACGGGTGCGATCGAGGTTCTCAACGCGCTGCATGGCGAACAGCAGCGCCCATCCCAGCAGGTCAGCGGCGTAGCCCGACGGCTGTTCTCCGGTCTGACACCATCCGTACCGTCATGGCCCAGGTGGTTTCCCGGCGAACACCGCCCAGCCATGAGACGGATGACCCGTCCCTGCTAGCCAGCGTCCGCCGCATGCCGCGGGAGTTGCTGGCAACGTGGACTACGCCTGACTACTTCTCCTGTTCGCGGCCGCGGTCCAAGCGTTCGTCGTAGCGGGCTATGCCTCGGTGAGCAGTGGTTCGCCCAGCCAGGCGATCGGTTCGACGTCGCTGAGGGTTGGTTCGTCGTCGGGGCCTCGCCCCACGATGGTGCCCGTGAGGACCCAGCCTCGGTGGTTGTCGGAGCGGGTGGCTAGGTGTAGGTACTGGCAGACCTGTCGTGCGACGCCACGGCGACCACGCCCACGCGCGGAGGACGAGGGCCGTCTGTGTCGACACCACCTGTCATCGAGCCGTGGACCGCAGCACAGCTTGAGGCCGTGTTCCTCGATCAGCGGGTGCGGCGTGGCGAGTCGGCTAGGCAGGCGGGATTGTGAAGGTAAGCGCTACTCGGGGCGATCGTCCGCGTAGGATTCGCAGTCTTCCGACAGGGGAAGCCGCCTACGCCAGGGAGTGATGATCGACTGCAGCCGGAACCGGGCGTAGGTGCCCCCGGGGTGAGACCGTCCGTTGATCTCCCATTGTTGTTCTCCCCAGCGCAGGTGGAGTGAAACGGCCTGGCCCTGCGCCCTGCCGGGCACGGGGCGTTCGCATCTGCGGCAGCTCCGGGGTTGAGCCCCATGGGGCGTTTGCGATGGTCAGATGGTCCCGCGCTGGTGGGCCTTCCACGCGGCACTGTCGGTCTGCCACAAGGTCACCTCCTCGCGCGACCACATCGGGGTGCGGCCGACGTAGCCCGCGGGTTGGGGCGCCTCACTGCGGGCGACGTAGGCCGACCAGGTGGCGGTCGTGATCTGCCGGCCGAGGTCGGCGGTCTGCGACATCTTACCTGAGGTCAAGCCGCCGGCGCGGGAGCGCAAGGAGTCTGCGCTGCCGTGCTCGTTCAACCGCAGGCCTGCGTCGCGCGAGCAGTGTGCGTGGTTGTCGTTCGATTGGCTTACGGTCTCGTTCCGGGGTCGCCGCCCGGGCCGGCGCCAGGTGGTGGTGTCCTTCCCTCGCCGGTCACGCCCTCGTCGGTGACCTCACTTGCACGGCGGCGACCGGTCTCCACGTCGCTCGTTACTTGGCCTCGGTGTTCCTGGCTCTTGTTGTAGGCGTCTTCGAGCATCCGCTGGGCGACGCTCCGGCCGCCCAGACCGAATGCCAAGGCGAGTCCGAGTCCGAGTGCTCCCATGGTGGCCGCGAAGGCGATCTGAACGATCTGCTCGGCGATTTTCAGCTGCTGCAGGATCATGAAGACAGCCACCACCATGATCAACGCGGGGAGCACGGTTCCGGCGACCCTGCCGGTCGGCGTGTCACCCATAACCCTGCCGATTCCGGCGGCAACCGCGCCGGCGAGGAGAGCCGCGAGGACGAAGATGAAGATCGCCGCGATGATGTTCGGCAGGTAGTCGACCACCCGGTTCATGAACATCGTGAGGGCCGGAATCTTCAGGGCGCCGATCGCGGAGAAGAGGAAGAAGGCGAAGATCAGCCAGAACACGACTCGAGCGACGCCACGGGCAGCACTCGCACCGGCAAACACCCGCTCCATGTACCTGCGCGCGTGAGACTCCTGGAGGCGGCGGTCGACGCCGACCTTCTCGAGGACCTTGCGGACCACAGCCGCCACCACCCGGGCCACGATGTAGCCAACGATGAGGAGAATGAGGAAGCTGATCAGGTTCGGGAGAAACCCGATGATCCGGCCGATCGCGTCCCAGAAGCTGTCAACAATATTCATGGAGGACTCCTTCAGAACACGGCAGAGTCCCGGGACATCCGCTTACTGCTGACCCGCAACAGCGTGCACCGCAGCATTCTGATCAAGGGCTGTCCGGTATTCCCAAAATTGGCTCTAACCGCCTGCTTCAACGCTTACGCTGATACCGGCGTCGGCGCAAGTGACGGACGTCCCGTGCGTGGATCGTCGGGTACTTCCCCTCCAGTCCGCGTCGTCCAAAGGAACTTGCGGGCACCGAGTCAGCGGAGGCTGGGGTGAACTCTGGCGGTGCACACAGCGTAAGAACGTAGCGAGGCGGGCGGTGCCGTCGACGCGTTCTCGAACGTGCTGCCGGGCCGGGCGAGTTCCCTCCCAGTGGATGCGTGCTCGCGGCGAGCAGAGGCGGGGAAGCTTCCGCAGGATCGGCTGCGGTGCGCCCAACTGAAGGGGCAGGCGCGAAGCCCCCGCGATGAGTGTGCCCGAGGACGGGGTGGTGGTCGGTGTCAACGTGGGCTGCCGCGTTGGTCCTGGTTGGGACGGGCCGCTGGTCTCGTGTCCGCGCTGCCTGCCGGTGCCTACCGTGCGTGGGAGACGGCATCCGACGCCCTACGCGGGCTTGCCTCACGTCGCGGGAGGGCGCACGCGGCCGGTGTGGTCCAGCACTGTGGGCCGCTCCGGCCGCGGACCCGCCGGACGGACTCGTTCTCGCGTCCGCTGAGCCGCAGAGGAGAACCCATGCTGAAGAAACTGCATGATCTTGGAATCAAGTCGGAGTAGGCGTATATCGCCGGCATTGTCAGTATCGGGCTCGCGGCCGCGTCCTGGCTGGTCTCGAACCGGAAGGAACGAGCCGGGGTGGACCGTGCCGACCGATGGGGAATCTTCGTCGGGGAGTGGGCGCCCACCTTCATCGCCCTGGGGAACGGCCTGCGCAGCTACGAACTTCAGGAAGAACTCCAGGAAGAGGGAGTGACGAAGATCCCGCAGCAGGCGACCGAGGAGGAGCGTCGCGAGCGGGCCGGGGTGTCGTCGTCCTGACGCCGGGTCCCTGATGCGCTGACGGGCCTGTCCACGATGCGCTGCAACGCGCAGGTCGTGGCGACAGGGAGGGTCGAGCGATGGGCAGCTCCTGATCGTCGGATAGCGGCGCCACAAGGCTTGGCTCCGCAAGCTAAGAGCCGCAAGTCCTGCCTGCGGCGGGTCTGACGCGTGGCCTAAGCGCTCGACTCCGGTGCCTACGGTGCGATAGAGAATCGTCGACGGATCCATCTCGTCGGAGGTCTCGCATGTCACTCCGCTGCAGGCTCGGGTCATGCATTCACCTCATGCCTGTTGACACGTGTCACGAGGACGGGCTGGGTCGAACTGGTCGCGGTCCCGGCGGTTGGCGGCGAAAGATGAGGTCGGTCCGCAGCTCGTAGGCGTGCGAGGAAAAGACCAACGGCGGCCCGGGCCGGGCAAGCGCGGCGCTGGGCATGGCCCGCGGTCGATGTAGCTCATCACGGGTTGAGCTACACCGACCAGACGCGCCTGCAATGGGGGCGGTATCCCTTGCCTCTTGCTGTTCGACGGGCCGGGCACTCGATTCCGGGGACTTCGGTAGTAAGGAGGACTTGCTCCTCGACCAGGACCACGACTGGGTGACCGTTTGTGAAGGAGGGGGCACATGCAGGACTCGACCAAGATTGCACTGGCAGTGGTGGGGCCTACGCCCTCGGCCGGCGGAAGAAGGCCAAGATGGCGCTTCTGCTGGGGTCGGCGCTGGTCGGGAAGCGTCTCGACATGCGCGCGCTCGGGAAGGAAGTGATGGGTCGGCTGGCCGAGTCTCCCGAGGTCGGCCGGATCGTCGGCGACGTCCGCGGCGAACTGCTGTCGACGGGGCGAGCGGCGGCGATGTCTGCCCTCAGCCGTCCTCTTGAGGGCTTGGCGGATCGTCTGGAGGAGCGCACCGCGGGGCTGACCGGTGCTGCGTCGAAGCGCCGGCCCGAGGAAGAGGAAGGCGAGTACGAGGGAAGGGGCGCGGATGACGAGGAGGAGGAACCCAAACGCGGACGGGGCCAAGTCGAGGACGACGAAGAGGAAGAAGAGGAAGAGGCACCCAGGCGTCGAAGAGCTTCTGGGCAGGACGAGGGAGACGGGTCCGAACGGCGTCGTTCGCGCAACGCAGCACCGCCACGGCAGCGTGACCAGGAAAAGGAGTCCCGTACCCCGCCCAGGACTGGACGGCGGGGGGTAGCCATGGATGGCTCCGACACCTACTCGACAGGTGCGAACTCGACAGGGGGAGTGACATGAGCGAGAAATTGAGCCGTCGTGCGCGGCCGGAGGCGGTGAACCTTTCCGACATCGGAGATGGCGTCCGCAAGGCGGCATCGAAGAACCCGGCGACCCAACGGTTGGTCGAGGCGGGCCAGGCCTACGTCTCCGCGAAGGCGGGGCAGATGTTGGGCAGGCTCGGCGGCAAGGTGGGCGAGACGACGAAGGGCCTCGCCGGTGTGGCGAGCGGCGAGCAGGGTGCCGGCGACATGCTCGGCCGTACGGTCAAGGATGTCCTCGGCGGAGCGTCTCCCGGCAAGGCGGTCGCCAAGGCGAAGGGCGTGTTCAAGGGCGATGGCGGTAACGGTGGCGGCGGTAACGGTGGCGGCGGTAACGGTGGCGGCGGTAAGGGCGGCGGCGGTAAGGGCGGCGGCAAGAAGAAGTCGATGAACATCGTCGAGGACCTCGACCTTCCGGTCCCGCTGCGAATGGCGTACAACCACTGGACCCAGTTCGAACGGTTCCCGACCTGGTCGAAGGGCGCCCAGAGTGTCGACCTCGACAAGGAGGATCCGACCAAGAGCAACTGGAAGGCGAAGATCGTCTGGTCGAACCGGAACTGGAACGCCACCGTCATCGACCAGATCCCCGACGACCGGATCTCCTGGCGTACGGAGGGTCAGACGGAGGTGAACGGCGTCGTCAGCTTCCATCCGCTCGGCGACGAGCTCACCAAGATGCTCGTCGTGCTGGAGTACGTCCCGCACGGCTTCTTCGAGAAGACCGCGAACCTGTGGCGCTGCCAGGGCCGCCGGGCCCGGCTCGACATCAAGTTCTTCCGCCGGTACGTGACCATGGAGGCCGACCCGGAGGAAGAGGGTTGGCGCGGGGAGATCCGGGACGGTGAACTCGTCCGCGACCACGACGAGGTCGTCCGCGAGGAGGAGGAAGAGGAGCGCGGACGGGCAGCGGAGGAGCGCGAGCCCGAAGAGGAACGCGAGGAGGAACCCGAGGGCGAGTTCGAGGAAGAGGAGAAGCCCCAGGGTGAGGAGGAGCCCGAGGGCGCGGAGGAAGAGGCGGCCGAGCACGAAGAGGAGCCAGCACGGCAACGCCGCCGCCCCTCTCGCCCGCCGAGGCGTCGCTCCTCCGACGAGCGTGAGATGGCGAGGTCACGTCGATGACGTCGACGGGCCAAGGAGAGGTCGTTGTCAAGCTGTGGTCCTCGCGGTGGAGGCGAGCGTCGACCACCGCGTGGACACGAGTGTTCGCGAGGCCACTTGGCGGAGAACTCCCGCAACTATTTCGAGTTCAAGGTGATCCTGGCCAGTGGCCTCTCGGTTTCGGAGGGTCAGCCCCTGCTTGACCCCGGTCGTAGTTCTGTCAAGACGCGGCTTGAACGCCGGATCAGTGCAGCTTGAGTCTATTTCGGTAGCTGCCCAAGGTTCTGCGTGCGGTGACCGAAGTACATATCCAGGTCGGAACCGACAGACCCACAATCGGCTCAACTACTGTGCGATCGTGCGGCCCTCCTGTCCCTCGAGCCCAAAGCCCCTTGACAGCAAGGGTTGACGGGACGGCTGGCGCGGTTTTCGGCGTACGGCCGCGCTTCTGTGGTAGCCAAGAAGGGCCGGTCACATCTCCGTGACGCCCGCTGCCGAACGAGCCGGAGTGCGCGATGTGGATGCTGAGACTTCCGGGTGTTTACGCGCCACAGGACGATTCGCGGCTGCTGGCCGCCGCGCTGAGCCGGGAGGCACTGCCGCCCGAGGCGCGAGTGCTGGACCTGTGTACCGGCAGTGGGCTGCTCGCCGTGGCCGCCGCGCGTGCCGGGGCGAAGGAGGTCACGGCGGTGGACATCTCCCGGCGGGCGGTGTGGACGGCGCGTACCAACGCGAGACTGCGCCGCCTTCCCGTCACAGTGCGGCGGGGCGATCTCGGCGCGCCCATCTTCGGACAGCGGTTCGACCTCGTCCTGGCGAATCCGCCGTATGTCCCGGCTCTGGGCGCGGTTCGTCCAAGAACGAGTGCGGCCGCCCTCGGATGGGACGCGGGGTGGGACGGCCGGGCCCTGCTGGATCCGCTGTGCGCAGTGGTTCCGCGCATCCTCACCTCGCACGGGGTTGTGCTGCTGGTCCACTCCGCCCTGTGCGGCGTCGGCCGGACGATCCGGCGGCTGCGCGACGTCGGTGTGCGGGCCCGGGTCGCGGACCGGCTCGTGGTCCCGTTCGGCCCGGTGATGTTGGGGCGTGCGTCCTGGTTGGAGGAACGCGGCTACATCCGGCCGGGGCAGCGTGAGGAGGAGTTGGTGGTGATCCGGGGGAATGCACGATGAGGCGGATGGTGCCGGGGAGGGGCAGGCAGTGCGGGTCGTTCGGGTGGCCCGATCCTCGTGGCCGGGCCTGTCGAAGTGGAGTCCGACGGGGGCACGGTGTACTCCGACCGCTTTGTCGTCGCGATCTGCGCCTGCCGGCGTAGCCTGATCTATCCCCTGTGCGACACCAGCCACCGCACGCGGCGAAGGCCACCGTGCGGCGGCGAGGCCAGCGACCTCGGTGATGAGGGCGAGCCCCGGTGACGAGTCCCCCCCGTGACCGCTGGGGGCGTCAGATCGGCCGGATCGGCTGGAGCAGGGACGTTCTGCCGGCGCGCCAGGCGCCGAGCAGCTGGTCGGCGAGCCGGTCCTCCAGGAAGGAGGTCGCGTCGATCCCGAAGATCACGTCGGGTGTCAGGTCGGGTTCGCGTCCGAGCAGGTCGCCGATCACGTCGTGGCGCATCACCTGTTCGTGTACGGCGTCGGCCTCGACGTGCTCGGTGTAGAACGACACGCACTGCTGTGGAAGCTTCAGCCGACGGAGCGCCTGCACCATCCGGTGTGCGCTAGGTGCGGTGGTGATCTCCGCCGCGGCGAAGTGGCCGACTAGCGCGCCCCGCAGGGAGCGGTGGAGGCCGAGTAGCGACATCAGGTTGACGGTGGCGAGCATGTGGGCCGGTGCGGCGTCGAGGTAACGGCCGTATCGCGGGTCGAGCCCGAGACCGGCCATGAGGTCGGCGAAGAGCTGGGAGTGCGCCCGGGCGGCCCGACCCGCACCGAACTCGTCGTACTCGACCGCGACGAGGGAGGCCTTCGCCTGCCCCAGCAGGCGAGGAATCACCCAGGCGTGCGGGTCGGCCTCCTTCAGGTGGTAGAGCGAGCGCATCGCCACGAACTCGCGCACGTGTGAGAGTTCGCCGCCGTGCTCGAGGAAGTGGGAGACACCGGTGCCGTCCACCGGTTCGTGGACGAGGGGCTCGAGGGCGCTGGCGACGTCGGAATGGTGGGGAAGGTCGTGGCGGAGCGCCGCGAGGAAGGCACTCTCCAGGTCCCCGCGCAGGCGCAGCAACTCCGGGTCCCACTCCCAGCGTCCGTCCGTGCCGGTGAAGCCGCGGTAGTGCAGTTCGTAGCATGTGTACAGCGTGAGTTGCGGGTCCTCGCCGTAGGCGTCCGCGGCCGTCACGGTCGTACGGGGTGGCAGGACCGCGTGCCGGTCGCCGGAGAGTGCCTGGACGATCGCGGCGGACAGAGGGCCGCGCGGCGTGGGAAGTGGCGGCGAGTACGACGTGGCCGTGTGTGTACCGTCGGCCCACGTCGCATCACGCCCGTCGTCGAGCGGCGGCGTGGTCACCCGCTCCACCTACCCCCGCCCGCTGTCGGTCGAAACGATCGCAGCTCGCCGGTCGTTTCGCCGGCCCAGGAGCCGTCCACGACCGCACATTCCTCGGAGGTCTGCGCGACGAGCATGCCCACGACCGCGGCAGGCCCACCCGCGGCTGCCCGGGGCTGCCTGGTCGCACCCGTCCCGTCGCCGTGACCAGTCCACCGTGGGTGGGGTTCGACGCCCGGACCGTCCAGGCCGTACCTCGCCGCCGACCACACGGCGGCCGCCTCCTGCTCGGTGAACTCCGGAATGGGCCGTCCAGCCAGGACGTCGCCGTGGATGGTGCGGGCGAGTGCCCGGGTGAGCGCCGCCTGCAGGACGGCCTCATCGACCGTGCCGGCGGCGTCCGCGACCCGGACCTCCGACGTGGAAAAGCGGCCGGAGGGACGGGCCAGGCAGAACGTCATGTTCGGATCGACAAGGTGACCGCACTCCATCAGTCGCTGGAGCAGCCGGACATAGTCCCGCGCTGATCGGAAGCACGGTGGTATGCCCGCACCCGGAAACTGACCCTGCCGGATGATTCGCCAGATCTGGTAGGACCTGTCCCGGCCGTCGGTGAACGGTGAGTTGACCGAGAGCGCAAGCAGTGTCGGGAGCCAGGGTCGCACGCTCGAGGACGTCCGTCGCGTTCGGCCCCGGGAGACGCGAATACGGATCCATGAGGAGGAACTCTTCCTCGATCCCGAAGCTGGTACCGATCTCGCCCGTCGCCATGAATGTCCCGATCACGCTGGTCTCCTGGATGGTCTGCATTCCAGGATCGCAGGCGTACGGGGGTAGACCGACGAAACACGGCGCGTCCCGACCGCGCGATCCGCCAAAGGTCGGCAAACCCGCACGCTACCGTGGGAACGTCGGCGCGCCATCGAGATCCGTCCACCGATTCGCCCCCCGGGGGGAAGGAATGGTGACCATGACGACCACTGGCAGCGTCTGGTTGACGCGGACCGATCGGCACTCCTACGCCGCGCTCACAGGCGACCTGGACGTCGATCTGGTCGTCGTGGGTGGTGGCTTGGTCGGCCTGACCACGGCCCTGCTCGCGCAGCGCGAGGGCCTGCGGACCATCGTGCTCGAGGCTGGCCGGGTCGCGTCCGGAACCACGGGTTACACGACCGGGAAGGCGACCACTCAGCACACGTTGATCTACGCGGAGCTGACCCGACGGCACGGCGAGAAGGCAGCTGCACAGTATGCCGAGGCCAACGTCGCCGGGATCGATCTCCTCGCAAGGGTCGCCGAGGAGGCCTCCATTGACTGCGCCCTGACCAGGGCACCTTCCTACGCCTACACCCTCGATCCGCGGCGCCGCGGCGAGCTGGAGGAGGAGGCCGCCGCAGCCCGTCAACTTGGCCTTGCCGCAGCCGTGTCCGACACCACGGATCTGCCTTTCGACGTCGAGGCGGCCGTCCGGTTCGACGACCAGTTCCACCTGGATCCGGTGCGGTACCTGGACGGGTTGGCGAGTGAGCTGACGAGGATCGGCGGCAACATCCACGAGAACACCCGCGTCACCTCGGTCGAGGAACGTAGGGATCACGTCGTCACGGCCACCACGGGGTCGGGCACCGTCCGCGCCGACCAGGCGGTCGTCGCGACCCTGCTTCCCATCAACCTCATCGGCGGCTACTTCGCCCGGACGAGGCCGAGCCGCAGCTACGGTATCGCCGCCCGGCTGAGAACACCCGCGCCGACGAGCATGACCATCTCGGTCGACACGCCCACCCGATCGACGCGGCCCTGGCTCGCACCCGGTCCCGGAGGAATCATCGTGGTCGGCAACAGCCACGAGACCGGTGCTGTCGAGGACACGATCCCCCTCTACCAGGACCTCGAGGACTGGACACGAGCGACGTTCGACGTTGAGTCCGTCGACCACCGATGGTCGGCCCAGGACTTCCTCACCACCGACAAGATCCCCTATGTGGGTGCGGCTCCCGGGCACCACCATGTGCTCGTCGCGACCGGCTTCCAGAAGTGGGGCCTGAGCAATGGCGCTGCCGCCGCGATCATGCTCACCGACATCATGGCCGGTCGTCCGAACGAATGGCTCGAGGTCTTCAAGGCGACCCGCATCGGTGATGCGAAGTCCGTCGCCAGCGTCGTCAAGGACAACCTCGAGGTCGGCAAGGAGTTCGTCAGCGGCCATCTCGGCAAGCTCCGGCGCCACGTGGCCGACGAGCTTGAGCCGGGCCAGGGCGGGATCGTCGAACTGGACGGCGACACCGTGGGCGCCTATCGCGACGAGCAGGGCGAACTCCACGCCGTACGACCAACCTGCTCCCACCTCGGCTGTCCGCTGCACTGGAACTCCGCGGAGCGGAGCTGGGACTGCAACTGTCACGGCTCCCGGTTCGACGTCGATGGCAACATCCTGAACAGCCCCGCAACCCGGCCAATCTCCCGCGACGAGGACTGATTCGGGCCGGCAAACCTCCGACCGCGGCCCTCAGCCACCAATTGGTGCCGAAGGTGCGGACAAGAAGGCCGAGCCTCAGCGGTTGGCACAGGCGTTCGGGGACGTTGTGGCGCTGAGGGCCTGACGCAACGCCTTCTGCGCCGTGGCGGCCCTCGGGTCTCAGGGCACTCGCTGCGGCCCTCTGGGGTCTGCCGGACTTCCCGGGGCCGTCCCCGCGCGGCTTGTACGACGGAGGCCTGGACGAGAAGGGCGGCGCGCGGCTCTGTGCGATGGTGGAGGTGACGGCCATTGGTGCTTCCGCATTTTCGGGAGCGTCTGCTACCTGAAGGGCAGCTAAGGATGAGTGACCTGGCTGGGTTCCTGGTGGCCCGCTTCGCCGAGGACGTTGAGCGGGCTCGTTACGTCCATCACGAGACGTGCGCGACCTTCAACGAGCTGTCAACGCCGCTGTCTCCGCCGGCATGTGACTGTGGCATGCCGGCGAAGGCGATGGTGGACATTGAGGCGAAACGGCAGGTTGTCGCCGAGTACGAACGGGCTCGTGCGCAGGTCGCGTCGAGCTCTGGATCGCCCTGCGATGAACTATGCGGGCTCATCACCGCGATGAGATGCCTTGCCCTGCCCTACAAGGCGAGCGTTGGGTACTGCGCCGGGTGGGATGTGCCCGGAGCTGCGCTCTGAACGGGGACCTGCACCAAGGTGCTGGGCCCTGGTGCAGACCGCCTCGTGGATGAGGTGCCCACCTCAACCATGCCGGGTACGGACGGGCGACGCACGCACCGCGACAGCTGACTGCCCGCCGAGCCGGAGATGATGTTGACCAATGTCGACGACGGGCCTGTCGGACACTTCCCGGACTTCTGGCCGTCTCACCTAATCGAGGGTGAGGATCTGCTCATGTGCCGCGCCCGTGCATGGTCACTCGGACCGACATGCGGCGTCCTTCGACCTCGAAGTGTCAGCACAGGGGGAAGTGTCAGCAACAGGGGAAGGAAGCACGATCATGACCATTTGGGCCGCACGTGTCGAGTGGTACGAGGCCGGCGACACGACCGCCAATGGTCTCGCCACGATCGCCGAGACGCTCGAGCCGCACCGCGCCGCGGTCGGACGCGAGCTGGAGCCGGACCGCGCATCGGCATGTCTGGTCGTCGAGTCGAAGGCCCTGCCCCAAGCCGTCGACCTCGCGATGCGCCTGGTGCGTGACGCTGTTCAGGAGGCTGGCCGGCGCTTCGATCCCCTCGGCGTCGAGGTCCTCGACGAGGAAACCTTCGTCGCACGGGTCACCAAGCCGAGCATCCCACCGCTTGTCGGGTACGCAGAGATCGCGGAGATCGCCGGCGTCTCCCGCCAGCGCGCCCGCGAGCTCGCCACCCTGCAGGGATTCCCGCCAACGGTCGTCGCGACGCTGTCTGGTCCGCTGTGGGTCCGGTCGCAGGTGGAGGCGTGGCTAGCGAAGGTGGAGCGGCAGCCCGGGCGGCCGCGCAAGGCGAGCGACCCCTCCGGACTGGGCTGTAGGTCCCGCCCCGACGGGTCTCAGCAGTCGCATCGTGCTTAGGGTGAGTCCGGAGCTGGGGAAGCAGCGGTGCAAGGGCGAACGGTCCTATCGGGGCAGGCGTCAGGCTTGGCGCGATGTCCAGCACCGCTCCAAGATCGGCCGGTGTAGCTCACTTCCAGGAGTGCGGGGCTACACCGGTCGTTCGTCTCTCTCCGGCCTTCATCATTTGCTCGCAGCGGCGGGCGCCGGTCGCTCGGTCTGTCGAGGTTCCTTCGGGGCTGGTTCACCTACCGTTCGCCAAGTGACGCTCACTTATGACGTCTGCGGGGACGGGTCCTCCCTGGTGTCTTGGGCTGACCGCCAATCAGCAAGCGGTGCGCCCGGTTTACGCCGCCACGCCCGCTTCAGGCAGCCCGATCGGCGCAACTCCACCTGCGGTGATTTGGGGCCGTGCTGGTTCGCCGATGCTCGGGCACCACTGCGAGACCGAGAAGTTGCAGCAGACCGAGACCGCTGAGCTGGGGCCTGCGTCAGCCGCTAACGCACCTGCGAACTCGGCCAACCGACCGTTGCGGATCCGCCCGTACGAGCCGATCGCGTCCGGCCCCGGCCTCCCGGCCTGGCGACGGTGACCTAGTCCTCAAATAAGCGAGTCGGCTCGATGGCGGTGGCCGAAGGCGATTTGATCATGTCGGCTGTCGTGTCGGGCATGTCGGTGGGACGTCTGAGGGTGTCGGTGGGGGGTCGGAGAGGCCTGGTCGGGGGCTGTGTGGGGGTGTTCGGCGCCGGTTTTTGGTGTCTGGGCAGGCGTGGTCGCCGCCGGTTTTTGGTGTCTGGGCAGGCGTGGTCGCCGCCGGTGGTGGTCGGCGGTGTGAGGCGCTGTCGGGCCGGGGGTGGGGGTTGGGGTGGGTCAGCCGAAGCGGGTTCGTTCGGTGGTGTTCCAGGCGGTGAAGAGCCGGTCCAGGGCGGGGTTGTAGCCGATGAGTCGGATGGTGATGGCGCGGGCTCGGCGGGTCACCATGGCGGGGATGAGGATGATGGTGTTGAAGAAGCGCCGGAATTCCATGCGGATGTAGTCGCGGCGGTCAGCTTTGCGGTGCATCATCATCGCGAACCAGGACTTGATGTTCCAGGCGAGCGCGGCGATGACCATGTAGGCCCAGTTGGAGACCAGGTCGTGCAGCGGCACCCGCAGTGCGCCGACGCCGGACTTGAGGCTTGCGATGATGTTCTCCTGGTCGCAGCGCTGGTTGGCGCAGGCCACGACCTGTTCGGCGCTCAGGTCGGTGCGGGTGGTGATGTAGAAGAAGTAGCGGACCTCATCGATGAGCACCTGCTCACCGCGGCTGCGGCTGATGTTCTTGCGCAGCGCGACCACCCGGTAGGAGCGGTCGCACTTGCCGGGCTGGTAGTCAAAGCAGGCGACGTCTTCGTAGTTGAGCTCCAGGTTGAGGTAGCCGCGTTCGGCCACGATGGCCTGCTTGTGGTTGTCCCGGCGAGCCCGGATCTGGCCGGCGGCGTTCTGGCCGGTGGCGTTCTGGCCGGTGGCGTTCTGGGCGGTGGCGTTCTGGGCGGTGGCGTCTCGATGCAGCCGGGTCCAGCAGGTCTCGGCCAGCGCCTCGGCGCGGGTTCGTAGCGCGTGGTTGTTGTCCATGCCGAAGACGAAGTCGACCCGGGCCGCCCAGCGGTCGAAGTGGGCGGTCAGGGAGAAGTCGGTGTCACCGCGCAGACACACCCGTGGTGCGTGCGGTTGCACGAGGTCGATGGCCTTGTCGATCCAGGTCGCCGCGTCCTGGTGGCTGGGGGCGTTGCCGGGCCGGTTGACCAGGTAGAGCACTTCCTTGGTGTTGGCCAGCGACACGATCAGCGGCGCATACCCCCAGATCCGGTTGTAGGACATGTCCATGCCGGCCTTACGGCGCCCGGAGGTGGGGACGATCGTGCCATCGGCGTCGATGTAGGCGAGTGGGCCGAGCAGATCGCCTCCCCGACCCGCCCACAACTGTGGGCGGACCGCGTTGATCGCTTCCATCAACTCCACCACATCGGTCTCGGCGAAGCGGCGGCAGAAGTCCCCGGCCGTGGTGGGGTCTGGGATCAGGTCCGCGCCTAAGGCGTTCATGTAGGCGGTGTCGTGCCGGAGGCCTTCGATGTCTTCCAGGCGGGTGCCGCCACACATCACGTTGTAGGTCAGGTTCAGCACATGGTCGGACTCGTGGTAGGGCAGGTGCACCTTCAACAGGTGCAGACCCTCGTTGATCTGGTCAACCAGGCCCAGCTTGGTCACCAGCCGGTGCACCGCGGCGATCCCGCCGAAACAAGTCGCGTCGAGGTTCCCGCCGACCTCATAGGACACAGTCCCCGAGCCCAGCATCGGGGACGGCTGTTCGCCCCAGTGCCCCGCCAACCCGTGACGCGCCGCAACCCGGCGTCGTCGACGCGCCGCGTTCCGCCGACTCTGAACATGCGATATCTTCTTCACCACAAAGGCCTTTTCTTGCCGGACTGCGTTGTGAGCGCTAACCCAGCAAGATAAGGCCTTTGCCTATGAAAACGGCCATCCAGCCCAGCCGACACGCTTGGTCAAGGTCTAGTCGGGCAGTCGGATGACGCATGTCCCGCTCGCGGAGCGGCTGGCGGCGAAGATCACCATCCGTCCGCGTCGAACAGGCTTGGGCCGTAGGCCTCGCCGGTTCGGGCCCATTGCGTCGTGATACCGGCCGGCTCCGGTGCCTACCGTGCGAACGACGAGCTGGGCGGGCGCTCCATCCCCATCAGAAGGGCTCGTACGACGGGCAGGCGGAGTGCGCAGTGCGCCCAGTGCTTCCCATAGCGGCCGATGTAGCCCTTTTTGGAGTGTGTGGGCTACACCGGTCGCCAGCATCCGCCACACGTGGGCGTACTTTGACAGTGCCTGCGGTACCGCCTGGCGTAGGGGCCGCCGATGCCGTAGGTGGGGGTGCAGAAGATGAGTGTCACCGTAATCGTCTTAATCGTTTTGCTGGTCATCGCCGTGATCGCCCTGATCGCGTTGGCAAGCCGGGACGTCATGCGACGGCGTTCGACACGACTGCAGCAAAGGTTCGGGCCGGAGTATGAACACGCGGTCGAAGAGACCGGAGGGCGGCGCCAAGCCGAGGCAGAGCTGAGGGAGCGGGAGCAGCGGCACGAGGAGCTGCATCTGCGCGCGCTGCCGTCTGAAGCACGCAACCGGTACCGCCAGGAGTGGCTCGGCATCCAGCAGCGCTTCGTCGATGTACCAGGCCAGGCGGTACTGGACGCGGACGAGCTGGTCCGGGTGATCATGCGCGACGTCGGCTACCCGGTGGACGACTTCGAACAACGCGCCGAGTACGTCTCGGTCGAACATCCAGACGTCGTGCGGCATTTCCGCTCAGCGCACTCCGTGGCCCTCGCGCAGCAACGCGGGCAAGCAGAAACCGAACCGCTGCCGCAAGCTGTGACCGACTACCGCGTCCTTGTGGACGAAGTGCTCGAAGACGAAGGCCGGAGCAACGGCACGGGCGAAGGCCGGAGCAACGGCCCGGGCGAAGGCCGGAGCAACGGCACGGACAAGGGTAGGTAAGGCACAGGCAGCCTATCCGCAATCGGTTCATGGATAGTGCCCTGCCACTCGGACGCGGCATCGCTTCGCACTGTGTCGAGTCGTTGCCGGCGGGCGTGCCCAGGCGTGGCACCGAGCGGAGCAGGGCCCGCGTGTACGGATGCTGCGGTGCGTGGAAGATCGCGCGGACCGGCGCGCTCTCGGCGACCGTTCCGAGGTACATCACTGCGACATCATCGGCGATGTCGGCGACCACACCCAGGTCGTGGGTGATGAACATGATCGCCATGCCGGATTCGTCCCGGAGTTGGCGCAGCAGTTCAAGGATCTGTGCTTGCGTCGTCACGTCCAGGGCGGTGGTGGGCTCGTCGGCGATCAGTAGCTCGGGGCCGTCCTGGAGCCGTCCACGGCGCAGGCCGGTCGGCGATCGTCACGGTCACTTCGCCCGGGGAGTCGTCCCGCCTCCGTATCAACGCCCGTCGGGTTGCCCGTTCCACAGCCGCTGCGACGACGTCATGCCCGGACGCTGTGATCAGATCACGCCAGCGGCGGTTCGGGTTCCGGTGGGCGGCGCGCAGTCCAGCACAGTGCGCTGCCTCCTCTACGACGGAGAGGGTGACGCATAGATGGAATCGCCAATGCTCGCGACCCGGCTGGCTGACTCGGTACCGGCGGAGCCGCTCCTCCGGATCGACGGCGTACGAATGCACTTCCCGGTTCGCAAGGGATTCTTCGGTCGGGTCGTCGGCAGCGTCCGTGCGGTCGACGGCGTGAGCCTCGAGATCCACCGAGGCGAGACGCTCGGCTTGGTAGGGGAGTCAGGCTCGGGCAAGACCACCCTGGGCCGGTGCATCGTCCGCGCCTACCGCCCGACCACGGGCCGCATCCTCTATGCCGACGGAGGCCAGCCGGTCGACCTAGCAGAGTTGCGCAAAGGTGCCTTGCGGCCATACAGGCGAAAGATACGGATGGTCTTCCAAGATCCCTATGGCGCGCTCAACCCACGGTTGACGCTGCTCGAGCTCATCGGTGAACCGTTGCGGATCCACGGCCTCGTGCAGGGGCACGAGATCGAAGACCGCGTGGCGGAGCTGCTGCGGACATGCGGCTTGCGCTCGGAGTACATGCATCGGTATCCGCACGCGTTCTCCGGCGGGGAACGCCAGCGGATCGGGATTGCGCGGGCACTGGCTACCAGCCCCAGCCTGCTCATCCTCGACGAAGCGGTGAGCGCGCTCGACGTGTCGGTCCGGGCGCAGATCCTCAACGTTCCTGCAGGACCTGCAGGAACAGCTCGACCTCACCTACCTCTTCATCTCCCACGACCTCTCCGTCGTGGAGCACCTCTGCGACCGGGTGGCCGTGATGTATCTCGGGAAGATTGTGGAGACGACCGGTGCGGAACCCCTCTACGTCCGCCCGCGGCATCCCTACACCGAGGCGCTGTTGTCCGCGGTCCCGCGCCCTGACCCGGATGCGCCGAGGGGCGACCGGATCGTCCTCCGGGGCGACGTTCCCGACCCGGCCGCGCCGCCGCCCGGTTGTGCGTTCCATCCCGCTGTCAGTACGCCGACGAGCGGTGTGCTGTCGCCGAACCGGCGCTGGAGGAGAAGGAGTCGCCCGGACATCAGGTCGCCTGTCACCACACCGAGCGGCTGCACCTCAGGGGCGTGGCTCGTGGCTGAGACTGGCGCGGGTCGGTGTGGAGGGGCTGCTTGGCGCGGCCATGGTCGGCCGGCCGTACGTGGGTCTAGTGGTGTGCGCGAAGGCATCCGGGTCGACCGAGCTGTTCATCGTCCGCGCCGCGACCGGAGGCTTCCCGATGGTGCTCTTCGATCTCGTCGCGGTGACGTTGACGTCGTCGACCGCGCCAGGTATGTAGATCACAGGAGGGCGATTTCGCACCCCGAGCTCAGCTGAGGAGTCCGACCTCGCGGGCGTTTTCGCAGGTCAGAGGGTGCGCCCGGGAGGATTCGAACCTCCGACCATCGGATTAGAAGAATCACACGTAGTGTCTACAACGCCCTCACCTGCAGCTTTACCACCAAGATCACCCTCACCAGCATCCTGGCGAGCACTGGCGTACGGCATTTCGCACCCCGTCCCGCACCCCGCGCGCTCGCCTCCGGTGACGGCACCGGAGTGATGGTCTGGCGAAGTGGCGCAGCGGACGATCCACGACACCCGCAGGCTGCGGCTCAGCATCGCTCGTTAGGACCCATACAAACCGATTGGGCGGCGCGCCGAAGAGTGTCCCCACCGCGTCGCACGAGGCTGTGAAGTCCAGTACAAGTGGCACGTCGCTACGTCAGCAGAGCCCGAGGCATATGTATCAGAACGCGGAGATGACCCGGGAGCGCTCACTGCGCGTAAGGGCGCTGATCAGGGCTGACTGGCCATGGCGGCGTACAGCCAAGCGCACCAGCAGGTCACGCACCGGAGCGAACACCTCGTCCGGGAACTCCGGAGTGGGTAGGTCAACGCTCAGCGCGAGATCGTCGGCATGCACCACAATCTCCAGCATGCGGGTGAGCAAGAAGTCATCCCGGCGCAGGGACCACCCTTGCCAGGGAATCAACACCACGTCACTCGCGGAATGGCCTGCGAGCAGCGCGCTCGCCGTCTCCAGCGCCCTGGTGGCTCGTGTTTTGAGGGCTGCTGCGCCAAGTGTTGCCGCGGCGTCGTCTGTGCTGCGATCGTTCGGCGGGTCATCGGGCGAGCTCGACGTAACCCAGGCAGCGCGGTCGTAGTGGGTGTCAACGGAGTCCAAGGGCGGGACATCGGTCGTGAACGGGAGGAGTTCTGCGGCGCGGGCGATCTGCCGCCCGAGGTGGCAGGCAAGCGCCCCTACGGACATCTTCAGCAAGGCGCTCGGCCGCAGCCACTGATCGGAGACGTCGGTTCGCTGGATCAGCTCCAGTGCAATCGTTCCGGCGATCGGGAACGCTGCATCCAAGCTGTCGACGGTCTCGCGCATCCGATCAGTCTCGCATGCCGCCAGCTCGACGCTGCCTCTCGTCCGCGCAGTATCGCAAGGGCCGCGGACTCACTCCGACCGCTCTGGCAGCTTCGCTGATCTCCACGTCGGCGGCACGTACCGGGCCTTCTTTGCACTCGCCAGTCACCTGGTAGGCGTCACGTGCACTGCATCACCAGCCCGCAGAACGCGGCGTCGCAGGCGTTCCACGCGCGACTCGGCTTCACGACCTCAGCTGTGAAGCCGGACTACGACGGGCCCGGACTCGATCGCGTGGCGTTCACCATCGATCTTGCGCGAATCCGATGACCGGCCCATCGGCAGCATCCTCGACGACTCGAAGCCAGCGCGTGACGGCGGTGAGATCGATCACGCCTGGGTGGGGCGAAGCTGTCTTGTCGAGTCCCTCGAAGGCGGTCCGGTCCGGTGCCTCTGATTCACGACCACCAATCGGCCGGCTGGCGAGTCTGGGCTGACGTCACGATCGCGATCATCATGGCCGCTGGGATGATTGCGCTGCTCACTTACGGGCCGCGAGATCGAGCGGCTGGAAGGGGATCTCTCGTGACCACAGCACTGATCATCGGCGACGTCCAGCGAGGCATCACAGGCAGCTACCCGTTCGCCGAGCAGGTGGTGCCGCCGCTCACCGAACTGCTGCCCCGCGCCCGGGCGGCAGGTGTCCTCGTCGTGTTCGTACACTTCGCCTTCCGGCCCAGCGGGGTCGACCTGCCGCCGGACAACGAGCTGTACCGGTCGTTCTTCGACGCCGGGGATGCCTTCCACGAAGGATCACCCGGTACCGAGATCGATCTGCCGGTCACCGATTCTGACGTCGTCGTGCGCAAGCGCCGGGCCAGTGCATTCGCGGGTACGGACCTCGACCTCGTGCTGCGTGCTCGCGGCGTCGGCACGGTCGCGATCGCCGGGGTCGCGACCGGCGCGATGGTCGCCGCGACGTGCTACGACGCGGCGGACCGCGACTACCACGTGACCGTGCTGCGCGACGGGTGCGGCGACGCCGATCCGGCCGTGCACGAGTTCTTCATGGACACGGTCTTCCCGAGCCGGGCTTTCGAGGTCACGTCCTGCGCCGGCTGGCCGGGCAGGCAAGCGCGAGCGCGAGCGCCGCATTGAAGCTGACCGCACCATCGCGGGCGCCATCGCGACTGGCCATCACGCCGCGGCCCGTCCTTGCTCCTCAGGTGGCCGGACTTCGCGGAACTGGCCCAGTAGCAGCAGGTCGTAGGAGATCTTCAGCACGCCCCCGGTGACGAGCGGCCAGCCGAACGTCGAGTGGCCCAGCATCCAGCCAGCGAGGATGGGCGGCACCACGGATGCCAGGCTGCGTGGCACGTTCGTCACGCTCGCCGCTGCCGGGCGCTCGGCTGGTGAGACGACTGCCATCACGTACGACGTGCGCACGGGAACGTCCATCTGCGACAGCGCCAACAGCGCGGCGACCGCGAGCGGCGCGGTCGGCATGAACGCGGCGAGGATCAGGAAGCCGTTCGCCGGGAGGTGGGTGAACACCATCGTCCGCACGAGCCCGATGCGGCGGGCGATGCGCACGGCGACGAGCGAGGAGAATGCCGAGAGCAGGCCGGTCCAGAAGAACGCCGCGCGATGTGCCGATACCCACCGGTGGCCTCCAGGTCCGGGGCCGCACCCGCCTGCCAGGCCCGCTCACGCGCCTTCGCCCGCGCCTGGCGCACCAGCCCCAGATGCTGTTCATCGATCCTGTCGACCAGCCGCCACACGGTCGGCTGACTGGCCACCGCCCCGTGCAGTTGCGGGCGGTCCCGCAACACCGCGATCCCCGACGTCGCCCTCGCCCCATCGGCGATCGCACACGCCTGATCAGCGAACACCTGCCCCGGGGAGTGAAGCCACGGGCCCCGATACGTGTCAGCCAACGCCTGGGTGACGAACCTGGTCAGACCCACGAACTCAGCGAGCTCGCGCAGCATCGACACACCCGCATGCGAGGCCAACCCGTGCCCATCCGAGCTGACCCGAAACCGCGGCCCAGCCACGCCACCCCTGCCGCCAGCCGAACCATCCTTGCCTCGCCGTGCCTTCTTCCCACCCGACGAACCCTTGCTACGCTTCACCTACGGAGTGCCTTTCTGCGAGAAAGATCGTTGTCCTCAAACACCGATTCTTCCTTACAGGCAAGGCACTCCGCCGCATTTAGACCCCGTGCCGCCGACCCACGTGAATAGCCGAGGCTAAACCGGTCGGAGAATGCACCTGACCGATCCGCTTGTGGCAGCCGTCGGTTGGCACTCGTGGCCGGCGCGGCGCACGGTCTGCTAGCGGTCCAGGCCGCCCGGCTGCCAGATTATCTTGCGATGTACTCGACGGCGTTCGCCAAGGTCCCGCAACGTCATGATCGGGAACAATGGGCTGGGGCTGAGTCGAGTGGCGCCTACACTGCGAGTTATGGTTACGGCGCTGTGGAGTCCGGGTTCGAGCGTGCCCTTCGCCGGAAGCCCGATGCTTAGCGCCCTGGGTCGACGGGGGTGCTGGCGGTGAGTTTCGGCCGGGGGAGCAACCTGCCGGCGATCGGCAGCTACAACCAGGCTGTGGTCCTGGACGCGATTCGCCGCGCTCGCGGTGGCTTGAGTCGAGTCGAGATCGCTCAACGAACTGGCCTGACCGCGCAGACTGTCGGTAACGTATCCCGAAAGTTGCTGCAAGAGGGTCTGATCCGCGAGAGCGGCCGGGTCATCAATGGGCCTGGCAAACCGCGCCAGATGCTCCAGCTGCGACCGGCAGGACGCTTCGCGGTCGGCGTGCACGTCGACCCCGCCGTAATTACTCTTGTCCTGGCCAACTTAGAGGGCTCGGTCGTGGCTCATTCGCGCTACCGAACCCCCTCCAGTTCGCGCCCGAATGAGGTCGTTGACCTGATCGCCCGCCGCACGCGCGAGTTGGTCAGAGGGGCAGACGTGGTACCCGAGCGACTCCTGGGTCTCGGCGTCGCCGTTCCAGGTCCTATCGACGTTGAAGCCGGAGTGGTTCTGGACCCGCCCTTGCTGCCCCTTTGGCGGGACGTGCCGTTGCGGCAGGTCCTCACCGAGGCCACCGGTCTGCCGGTGCTGGTGGACAAGGACGCGATCGCTGCCGTTGTCGGCGAGCTCTGGCTCGGAGCCGGCGCGGACGATCGGCGTAAGGAGCGCACTGGCGTCGCCTTCGTCTACTACGGCGCGGGTCTGGCGGCTGGCCTCGTGGTCAACGGAGAGACAGTTCGTGGCAAGGGCTCGGTCGCGGGCAACATCGGCCACATCACTGTCGACGACCGGGGGCCAACGTGTAGTTGCGGCCGGGTCGGCTGCCTGGGCATGTTGGTGACCCCGCAGGGCCTGGTGTTGGAGGCGATAGCCCGAGGTGTGCTGCCGAGCCCCGCTGCCCCGGTCGACGAGAAGGCCGACATGAAGTCGGTCGAGCGTCCTTTCATGCGCCTGGCGCGGCTGGCCGAGCGAGGCGACGTCGCGGCGCGGGAGGTGCTGCGCCAGGCGGGTGTTCGCCTGGCCCGGGCTGTCGTGGTGCTGGCGAACCTCCTGGACATGGACGATTTCGTGTTCGGCGGGCCGTTCTGGCGACCGATCTCGGCGCAGTTGCTGGACTCGGTACGTGAGGCTGTGCTCACCTCTACGGCGCTTGTACCCAAGCAGGCGATGCACCTGGTCGACACGCGCATCGGGGAGGACGTTGCCGCGGTCGGTGGCGCATGTCTGGTGCTGGACGCCGCAGTGACACCCCGGCCGGCGGCCATGCTCATCTCGGCCAAGGGCTCCTCGGGCGCGCTGGCGTTGTGACCGCCTGAGTGGCCAAGGTCCAGGCCCGCCGGTGTCCCGCCGACGCTGTGTCGGGTGGTATGGGTTCCCTGCCGCTCCGTCACCCAATCAGCTCGAGCCCGCCGTTGCCCGGTCGGAGTCACCCTTGACGGGAATAAGTAACTATGTTTTATTAAACTCGGCCTCACGGTCTTAGCAGGTCCCCCGGCATCGCTGCAAGGAGCGACATGAAGCGCTTGAAGACCCTGGCTGTGATCGGCGTGCTGGCGGCTGCCCTCGTGTCTGCCTGTGGGGGCCAAGGCTCGGGTGGCGGCTCCGGGACGGTTCACCTGGTGTTCCGGCAGTTCGATCCGGCCAACGAGGTGAAGGGCCTTCAGCAGGTGGTGGACGGGTGGAACAAGGCCCACCCCGACATCCAGGTCGATATGCAGACCCTGAGTCCCGCGAACTCCCAGCAGTTCGCCCGAGAGGCCAACAGTGGGTCGGGTCCGGACATCAACCTGGTCGGCTACGCCGACGTCGCCTTCTTGGCCAAGCCGAAGATCCTGATGCCGATCGACGACCTGATGAAGAAGACCCCCCTGGGCAGCTCTACCGACAATCTGCTCGCCACCGACATGGTGACCTTCGACGGCAAGATGTGGGCGCTGCCGTGGACCGCTGACACCTTCGCGCTCACCTACCGGCCTGATGCTCTGTCTCGTGCGGGGGTCACCGCGCCGCCCGCGACATGGGAGGAGCTTGCGAGCGACGCGAAGAAGGTTGACTCCTCGAGCGGTGGCAAGACGGCCGGGTTCTGCTTCGCCGGTGCGGGCTCGGCCACCAGCGCCCAGTGGTTCGCGATCAACTACTACCTCTGGTCGCACGGCGCGACCCTGATCAAGAAGGACGCCTCGGGCAAGTTCCAGCCCGGCGCGACCAAACAGCAGCTGGCTTCGGCCATGGACTACTTCAACGGCTTGTTTACGTCCGGTGCCACCCCGGCGTCCTACAAAGCGGTATCGGACTACACCGACCCCTCGATCACCGGGGGGCTGGCGAACGGTGGTTGCGCGATGTCCTATGAGCCGCCGCAGACGTTGCGAGCGATCGTAGGCCAGGCGGCGAGCGGCGCGGTCCTTACCGCCCCGATGCCCGGCGGCCTGAAGGACGGCAACACGCACCTCGGCGGACGAGCGCTGGCGATCAACGCCAACACCGAGCACGCCGACGCCGCTTGGCAGTTCGTCAAGTACCTGGCGAGCCCGGCCACCTTCAAGACGTACAACCAGTATCCCGCTTCAAAGTCCACGCTCGAGTCGTTGAACGTGCCCAAGCCCGAAAAGGGGTACGTGGAGCAGCTACCGCACGCGCAGTCCTTCGCTCGCTACAACGGTGCGGCCATGACCATCGCCTCTATCCAGCAGCTCGTGGATCAGCAGTTCTCGGCGGTCTACTCCGGGCAACGCAGTAGTAGCGACGCGGCGCAGGCCCTCCTGGACGGGCTGTCCGCAGGTTTGAAGGGCTGAGAGCGTGGAAGCTGGGTCCGCTGCCCACACTGCCACGGTGCCGACCAGCCGGGCAGTACGGAGACGAGGCAGGCGGCAGCCGTACGTGCTGTTGAGCCCGGCGCTGGTGGTCATCGGGGTGCTGTTCCTCTTCCCGGCGATCTACAACGTCGTGCTCGCCTTCCAGAAGCTGACTCCCTACGACGCGCCGGGCGACGCCACGTGGGTGGGGTGGTCCAACTTCGCGGCACTGCTGCATAACCCAGAGACCGGCCAGTCGGCGTTCAACACTGTGTTCCGGCTGACCGCGATCACGGTGGCGATCCGTCTGGTGATCGGTATGGCCTTGGCATTGCTGCTGCAGAGCCAGGTGCTGCACCGGTGGAAGCTGCGCGGGGTCGCCCGGACGATGGTGCTGGTTCCGTGGATGATCCCGCCGGTTGTGGCCGTGGCGAGTTGGCGGTGGTTGTTGGACGCCAACACCGGGGTGCTCAACCAAGTGCTCGTCGCTACGGGGATGATCGATCGTGGCGTGCCGTTCCTGGCGAACACCGGCACGGTCTGGTGGTCGGTGATCGCGATCCTGGTGTGGCGGGAACTGCCTTTCGTGGTGATCGTCCTGCTCGCGGGACTGCAGTCCATCCCCAAGGACCAGTACGAGGCCGCCGCGCTGGATTCGGCCGGTGCATGGGGCTCCTTCCGTTACGTCACGCTGCCACACCTCAGGCCCGTGGTTACCGTGGTTGTGTTGATGACCGTGATCCAGACCTTCAACAACTTCGTCTACGTGTGGCTGGCCACTGGCGGTGGCCCTGGTACATATACGCAGGTGCTGGCCACTCAGCTGTACTCGGCCGCGTTCATCGGCAACAGCCTTGGCCAGGGAGCTGCCATCGGTCTGGTGATGTCGGCGGTGATGGCCGTGTTCGCGCTGGCCTACCTGCGGGTGTCCGCACGTCGGGAGGAGGCCCTGTGAGCGTGCATACCCCCATGCTGTCGCAGACGTCCTCATCGCCCGCGTCGCCGATGCGTCCCGACCGGCAGGACCGGCGCAGGCCGGCGGATCTGCTGGTGGTCGTGCCTACTCTGGTCGTGCTGGCGATCATCGTTTTCCCGGTCGTGTGGATGGTCTACAGTTCGCTACGCCCGGCCGATGCCATCGCCACCGGCACCTCGTGGTCGAACGTCTTCTCTGGCTTGGGCTTGGATGCTTACCAACGACTGTTCAGCGAATCCCACTACGGTCGCTACCTCGGTAACAGCATCGTGGTGTCCGTGATCAGCACCTGCTGCACCGTCGTCCTGTCAGCGATCGCCGGGTTCGCCTTGTCCCGGTACAGGTTCCGGATGCGCACCTCGGTGCTCATGCTCGTGCTGGCCACACAGCTGCTGCCGTTCGTCGTACTGATCACCCCGATCTACTTGGCCTTCTCCGAGGTCGGGTTGCTGAACTCCTACCTCGGGATCGTCGTGGTCTACACGGCGATGACCCTGCCGATGGCGATCTACCTGATGATGGGGTACTTCAATGCCATCCCCCGGGGGTTGGACGAAGCAGCCCGCATTGACGGCTGTTCCACCCTCGGAGTGATCTTCCGGGTCATCGTGCCAGTTGCCCTGCCCGGCATCGTGACCGTCGCAGTAACAGCTTTCATCGCCACCTGGGAAGAGTTCCTGTTCGCGACCGTGCTGCTCACCAACGACGACCTCAAGACGGTGCAGGTCGGCTTGGCCGGATTTTTCGGGGAGTACGCCACGGACTGGTCCCTGGTCATGGCCGCCGCGACCGTAGCCGCGATCCCCACCGTTGTGCTGTTCTTCCTGGTCCAGAAGAGGCTCGTCGCCGGCATGGCCGCCGGGAGCGTGAAGGAGTGATGGTGTCCGAGCCCGCACCCAACGTCGTGGTCCTGTACGCCGATGATCTGGGTTGGGGCGACCTGGGCTGCTTCGGCGCCGACGACCTCGACACGCCCGCCCTGGATGGGTTGGCGGCCAGCGGGGTTCGGCTGCCGCAGTGGTACTCCAACTCCCCGGTGTGCTCCCCGTCCCGGGCCAGCCTGATGACCGGTCGTTACCCGGCACACGCAGGGGTGGAGGCCATCCTGGGTGGCTCGCGGCGTACGGCGGGACTGCCGCCACAGTCGACCCTGGCCAGCGAACTGCGCGACCGTGGCTACGCGACAGGCATCTTCGGCAAGTGGCACCTGGGCGCGGAGGCCAGCTACGGACCGCTGCACCGTGGCTTCGAGCGTTCCTTCGGCTTCCGCGCCGGGTGCGTGGACTACTACTCCCACATCTACTACTGGGGCAACCACAACGCTGTGCACGACCTGTGGGACGACGAGCAGGAGGTGTGGCTCAACGGCGAGTACCTCACCACCGTCATCGCGCATCGGGCCGCCGACTACATCGAGCAGAACGCGGATCGTCCCTTCTTCTGTTACGTCCCCTTCAACGCCCCGCACTACCCGCTGCACGCGCCCGCCGCGTACGTGGAAGCCTTCGCACATCTTCCCGAGGACCGCCAGATGATGGCGGCGATGATCAAGGCGATGGACGACGGAATCGCGCACATCCTGCACACCCTGCAGCGGTTGGGCCTACGGGAGAACACCATCGTGTTCTTCTCCTCCGACAACGGTCCATCGGTCGAGGAACGCAACTGGCTCAACGGTGAGGAGGTGTCCTACACGGGCGGCTCGGCTGGGGGCCTGCGCGGGCACAAGGGCTCGCTGTTCGAGGGTGGGATCCGCGTCCCGGGCATCATCTCCTGGCCCGCACAGCTGCCCGCCGGCACGGATCTCGCGGGCCCGGGCGCGATGATGGATCTGGTGCCCACGCTGCTGGAAGCGGTCGACGGAAGCCCTTCCACGTGTGCGGACATCGACGGCCGGTCGGTGCTGACCGGGCTGCGCGAGGCCGTCCTGGCCGGCTTCGCCGGGCGCGAGCCCGACCCCGATCGATGGCTGTTCTGGGAGTACGAAGGCCAGTTGGCGGCCCGGCACGGACGCTGGAAGCTCGTGCTCGAGGCACGCGAGAGCATGGCCGCACCCGTCGTCGTCGGCGAGGGTCTGTTCGACCTGGACGCTGACCCCGCCGAACAGCACAACGTGTCCGAGGTTCATCCCGAACAGGTGGCGGCGATGAAGTCACGACTCCTGGCCTGGGCCGCGACCTGCGCGGGCTGGCGTGACGCGCTCCTGGTGGGCTGACCAGCCCAAGGCCAGCAAGCCCATGCACCACCAGCGTTGTCATCGACGCCGTACGTCCCTACAGACCTTCACAACGCTCGAAGGACTGACGGCCTACCTCTGGGACGTCGACGAGTAGCGCCAACAGCGGGTCGTGCTCGTCGATCAGTCGCAGCATGGTGTGGTCGATCTCGACAGTGATGATGGTGTGCCGATAGCCGAACCCAACCTGGACACGCTGTCCAACGACCCGGATCTCGCCCAGCTGGGATCGCCTCGGTGAGGCATCGGCGTCGCTGGGTGAGTGGGTTCGTGCCGGCGTAGACCGTCACCGGAGGCTCCCGAGGGGCGCATCTCGATCTACCCGGCGGTGACGTTGTCGGCGACCCGATCTAGGCATGCAAGGTCAGCGTAGAGCGATTTCGCACCCTGAGCTCGGCAAGTCGGTAGGGACCTTCGCGCGTTTGCACAGGTCAGAGGGTGCGCCCGGGAGGATTCGAACTTCCGACCATCGGATTAGGAGGAGGCCTCACAAGATCGTCTAAGCCATCTACCTGCGCTTATACCTGCAGCCCGCGCCGCTGCGGTCACCTCAACCCACATGGTTCGCAGCTGTTTCGTGTCACGAACCGTGTCACGGCCCAGCCGGGACCGCCAAGTCTGCTCGGAGGCTGTCAGTAGCGACGTCGGCCGCGTTTGTAGGGGGTGAGGCTGGCTGGTTCCTCGTTGCCGATCCAGTCGCCGTGGGCGAGTCGGCGGAGGCTGGCCTCGAGGTCGAAGGTGAGCCATCGGGAGAGCTGCGGGTGGGCGTGGTGTTCCCAGAGGCCGTAGGGGCCTTGAAGTGTTTCGAGCCAGGTGATGAGGTCGCGTACGCGGCGGTCATCGGCGGAGACGCCGCATCGGGAGGCGAGATCGACGGTGGCGTAGAAGGTGATCTGTCCCGTCGCCGGTTCGAGCCCGACCAGGCGGGAGACTTCCCAGCCGCGGGTCGATTCGTCTCGGGTCTCGCGCGTCAGGAGGTGGTCGACACCGATGCGGGCGGCGTCCAACCGCGGCCGGGTCGGTCGCATCGCGGTGGCTCAACGAGGCTGCATCAGCCGGCGGAGTCCGCGGACTCCCGCCATGAGTGCGGGAGTGCGGCGAGGGCGGCGCGGTAGCAGTCGAGGTCGAAGGCGTCCTTGTTCCCGCACGCGCGCGCGACCTGCTCGGACACCGCGAACGCCAGGGCATGCAGGACTTCGTGCCGTTCGAGGCCCTGGTGGGCCAGCCGCTGCGCGGTGGCCCACGTTTCCGGCGGGTCGTTCTTCCACAGCTGCCGGGCGATTACGGTGTGCAGGGTGACGTGCCGGCGCGGGTTACGGTCACTGCTCTTCGCCACATGGTGGGTGCTCTCGGTGTCGGCGTGCTCCTCGGCGATCAACCTGCGGAAGGAGTCCTCGTCCTCCGGATCGAACTCCCGGTCGGGGAGCCGCGGGAGGGCGAACATCCGTCGGGCGAACACCGGGTCAACGTCCGCCGCCGGGTCAACGTCGGCCAGCATGCGTTCGACTGCCTTTCGCTCCGGGCTCCACCGCTCGGTGTCCTCGTACGCTGCCTTGAACCGGCCGGTGATGTCCGGCAGCGTAGCGAGGACCTTCTCAAGCGACTTGTCTGACATCCCGGTGCGCCGGGCGGCGTATCGCACCCAGGCCGGGATGACCTCCGGTACCTGGTCGCCATGGGAGCGGGCGAGCAGCCCAGTCCGGGGCAGCCAGCCGAGCAGGACCACCTGGAGCTTGGTCGGACTCACCCGCAGCGGCTGGCCGCGATCGTTCTCGACTCCGTAGCTCACCAGTTCGGCGGCGATGGCCTCCGCGGCGGCGGCCGGCAGCCCGGCGGCCTCGGGAGCGGAGAGGAACTCGGAGACCACATTGGACCGCGCCTTCTCCGACCATGCCGGCGGTTTCGGGCTCGGGCTGCCTGGCGGCAGGGCCCGGATGCGCGCGATCGCGAACGGGTGCAGATTCTGGTATCCAACCGTCACCGGCGGATCCTCCGCTTGGGGCGTGACGCCGAACGCCTCCTCGAGCATGGTGTGGACCGAAGCCGGCTCGGACCGGGTGAGCAGGCGCCCGGAGTCGGATCCGGCGGCCTCCAGCATCGCGTCGAGCGCTTCGGTTACGTCGGGCTCGACGCGAACGTCGGTGGCCATGCCGGCCAGGGTGTGGTTGACGGTCACCCGGAGTCCGTGTTCGGCTTCGTCCTGGTAGACGTACGTGAGCATGATCTCGGTCTCGTCACCGAATTCCGAGTCCGAGGTGTAGCAGCTGCGGACCTGGCTTCCGCCGACCAGTGGGGCCCACTCGGGGGCTTCGGTGTCGCGCAGCACCGGGTCGGTCAGCCCGCCGCGTGCCAGCTGGGCAAACTGGGGTTCGGTGACGGCAGCGATGGCATTGAGCAGCGCGACCGTGTCCCGGGCGTGGAGCTGCGCGAGGGGTTCGCTGACGGCGGGGTCGACAGTTTGCTCGTTGATCAGCTCGATGAGGAGCTCGTCGGGATCGTCGCGATGAAGCTCAGAGACGATGGCTTCACGCCAGTGGTTCAGGAACGTGGAGATGTACGTCTCAACCGTCAACGGTTTGGTGAAGGATCGAAGCTCACGGGCGGCCTGCCGGAAGCTCTCGCTCAAGTCTTGCAAGTCCTCGGGCGAGATGCCACGGTTCTGGCGAGGATGCCAGCTGCCGCCCCGCTCGGCTGCCGCCTTCTTGGTCGGGCGACGACTCTTCGAACTCATGGGCCGAAGTTTCTCACGGCCGACTGCCCGAAACATGGGTCGCCGTAAGCGAGTAGGTTGGGTTCAGGTCCTCACCCGATGAAGTACTGGGAGGGATTCGTCAATGCGGGCGTGTTGAAGTAGAAGGCCTCGGGGATGGACTTCGGGATGTTGTGAACGTTGTTCTTGACGATCCCGTAGCTCTGGCTCGCCTTGACGGTGCCGATCACCCAGAACTGCTCCGCCGCGACGTCCAACACTTGCCGGAAGAGATCCTTGCGCTGTCCGGCGTCCACGCTGGCGTTGGCCTGTCGATAGAGGTCCATCTGCTTCCGCGCTGGCGCCGGTGGCTGCTCGCCGTCGGACCCGCCCGAGAGGAACCACGTCGCCCATGGCACGGCGAACCAGGAGCCGGCCTCCGACGGGAAGTAGCAATACGGGTGCAGGATCGCGTCGTCGAGGCCGCCGCCACCTGGCCAGACCGCGGCGTCGTGCTTGTTCGCTGCCGTCCGCTCCTCGAACAGTGACCGGTCCTCGCTCTTGATCCGCAGGTCCACACCGACCTGCCTCCAGTACCCCTTCACTAGCGTCATGACGTCGGTCATGAACGGGTACGGGGTTCCCGTGGCGATCTCGACGGCGAAGGAGATGGGCTTGCCGTCCGGCCGGAGTCGGATGCCATCGGAGTTCGTCGTGTCGTATCCGGCATCGTCTAGGTAGCGTCGCGCCTTGTCGAGATCGTGCTCGGTGTACTGCGTGGCGAGCCGCTCGTGGTAGAACGTCGACTCCTTCGCTGGCGCCACTTGCCACGGCTCTCCCTGCCGCTGAAAGACCGCGTCGCTGATCTCCGCTCGGTTGATCGCGTACGAGAGTCCGATGCGGAAGTTCTTGTTCTGGAAAACGGCCCGGAGCATCGGGTCCTCGTGTGCCAGGTTCAGCATGATGACGACCTGGTTCATGATGTCGGTCGTGATGTCGACGAAGTGGTAGTCGCCCTTGCCCCGGTTGCGCGCAAGTACGGGCTTGTTTATGAGCGTATTGATCGACCTGGTGTGCATGTCGAGTTCGCCGTTCATGGCCAGCAGGAGTGTCGTCTCCGTGTTGTTGACCACGCGGTAGGTCACGCGGTCGATATAGGGCAGCTGGTTTCCCTTCGTGTCGGTCTTGAAGTAGAACGGGTTGCGTTCTGCGGAAACCCGGCTGCCTTTCCCGAGCGCGCTGGTCAACCGCCAGCCGTGCACTGTTGGAAGGTCCGGGTTGACCCACTGGTCCGACCTGGCACCGAACAGCTCCACCCAGGTGGAGAACTTTCCCTCCTTCGCCAGCGTTAGCACATCGGTGTTGTACTTCTTGTGGAAGCGCTCGAGGTAGTGCTTCGGCGACGCCGTCAAGACGGTGGCGCTCGGCGTACACAGCCGTTGGAGTAAGAGACCGAAGGGCTCGGCAAAGGAGACTCGGAGCGTGTGATCATCCAGCCTCGTCACCGTGGGTGGCTTGCCTCCCACGGTGAGGTCGCTGGGGAAGACTGGACTCAGCTCGGTATTTCCCAGCACGTCTTCGAACGCAAAGATGACGTCGTCGACGCGGAACGGCTCCCCGTCTGACCACCTCATGCCTCGACGGAGGGTGAACACGTACGAGCGCCCGTCCTGCTCGGTCCGGACCTTCTCGGCGACGTTCGGCAGCGGCTTCGTTCCGTCCGGGCTCCACCGCAGCAGTTGCTCGTAGCCGATAGAGCGGTCGAGCCAGGAGGTGTCCGCCGCCCCTTCGAGCGCGGTCCGCCACGTGCCACCGTAGGAGCCGACCCTATCGACCGGCTTGACCACGAGCGGCGTGACCGGCAGACGGTCGGCCAGCTTGGGCAGCTTGCCAGAACGCACCTGAGTGACAAGCTCGGGGCTCTGCTTTCCGTTCGATCCGGATCCCGTACTGGTGGGTCTGTTGGTGGGAGAGGTCGAGAGCAGGTCACAGCCGGCGGCCGAGACCGCCAGGAGGACGGTGGCGCCTCCCTGGAGAAGGAGCCTCCTCGAGGGGTAGGTGGCGGCGGATATCACCCCATGCCGGTTGGAGTTCGTGGCACTCATGCGGTCACCGTCTTCTTTCCATTGTTACCAGGATGAGCCATCATCCTGGCTCTCGGCCCGACCCGCCCGGCTCATCACGACCCGCACTGCGAACCCGCGCGGGGACGACCACGTAGACGCCGTCGTCGCAAGTGACCACGGGATATCCCTTGAGCCTGATGGTTTCGTCAGTGAGGTGCTCGCCTGTCTCGAGGTCGTACTCCCAGCCGTGCCAGGGACAGCGCAGGACCGGCTTGTTCTCGTCCAGGCGGTACTCGTAGACGCGTGAGGGCAGCATCGTCCCTTCGACCCGGCCGAGGCAGACCGGAGCGCCGGCGTGCGGGCAGACGTTGCGCCAGGCCCGGTAGTGGTCACCGACCCGGAATACACCGATCTCGATGGCGCCCACTCGCAGGACCGTACAGGCGCCGTTCTCGAGCTGCTCCGCACCGGCGACGTGCTCCTCGCGGGTGGTCATGCGCCGGCTCCCGAAGTGGCGAGCCCGTAGAGCTGGACCGCGTTGGTGGACATGATCCTGGTGCGTACGTCGCGATCTAGCGGCGGCAGCGCGATCCGCGGATTGTCGAAGTCCCAATGGGGGTAGTCCGACGAGAACATGATCATCGTCTCGGCGCCAGCCATCGCGATGATCTGGCCGAGATGTCTCGGGTCGTCGGGCTCCTCGATCGGCTGGGTGGTCAGCCGGATGTGCTTCCTGATGTACTCCGACGGACGCCGCTTGAGCCACGGGACCGTCGCGCGCAATGCCTTGTAGTTCTTGTCCATGCGCCACATCAAATGCGGGAGCCAGGCGATGCCGCCCTCGATCGCGACGAATGTGAGGTCGGGGAACTTCTCGAAGACGCCTTCGCTGACCAGGCTGTTGACATGCGTCATGTAGTTGATCGGGAGAATGTTGTGCCACTCGAAGTAGCGCGTGGGGTAGCCGGCCGGCGTGGGCGCGCCCGCGATGCCACGGCCCTCGGTGCCAGGGTGGATCGCGATCGGCAGCCCGGCTTTCTCCGCCGCGGCGTAGATCGGGTGGTAGAACCGCTGACCGTACGGCTGTTGCGCCGCGCTGGCCATCAGCACCTGCACGACATCGGGATGACCGGCGCTGCGTGCGATCTCCTCGGCCGCGGCCACCGGGTCGGAGGCGTTGATGATGATCGAGCCCTTGTACTTCTCGCTCGCCGGCAGCCAGGTCGCGGCAAGCCAGTCGTTGTAGGCCGCAGCGATCGCCGTACCGTAGTCGGGGTCGGGGAGCAGCGAGAGACCCAACACACCGGAGCCGGTCAGGATGGCGTAGTCGATGCCGTGCGGAGACAGGTGGTGCTCGTCGAGGTAGGCCGGATCGTTGCCGGGCGTTCCCCCGCCCGGTGGCACGGCGTCGCGCCGCATGAGTCCGACGGGGGAGTAGTAGACACCCCCGCCCGTGCCGCTCGCGGCCCACTGGCGGTGCCACTCTTGCGGCAGGAAGTCCAGCAGCTCGGTCTTGCTCTTGAACGCGTTGTGGACATCGGTGTCGACGACGGGGTCGGTGTTCTCCATGTGGTCAACCTCGAGAGGTGAGACATTGCCCGGAACGCTAGCCCGCAGCCCTCGCCGCGCGAAATGGATCGTTGTTTCGCGTACCTGGACGCTGGTTCGCCGCGCCCTAGAAGCCGCGGAAGTCGCGCGGCGGAACACCGGTCGCCCGCCGGAAGACTCGAGAGAAGTGGAAGGGGTCGCGAAAGCCGACTCGGCGGGCGATCTCGGCGACCGACAGGTTGGTCGTACGCAGATAGCGCTTGGCCTCGTCGATGCGCAGCCCGCGGACGTACCCGCTGAAGTTGTAGCCGGTGTGGCGGCGGAACGCGGTCGAGAAGTACGCCGGCGAGAGGCCGACGCGTCCGGCGACGGACACGCGGTCCAATGGCGTGGTCAGGTGGGTCTTGATGTAGTCCACGGCGGCGTCGATCGCGCGGGTGGTCGCCGGGAGCACCGCGGGCGCAGAACCGGTGCCAGGCACGAGTAGCTCCAGCGCCTCCAACATGGTAGTGCGCGCATGCCACTCGTAACCGAGCCCCGCCGCGGACCACACGTTGTACGCCCTCGCGAAGACCGGCTCGACGCCGGGCGAGTCGGTGGTGACGATCGGCGGTAGGGGCAAGGGCCGTCGTTCTGCGAACTGGAGGTCCGGCGTCTTCCCGCGCCAGTCCACCAGCGCGTAGTGGTACTGGATGGAATAGAAGCACGCCGGGTCTTCCTGCGCGACTGTGATGTTCAGCGCGATGCCCGCGGGAAAGTGGAAGACCGTGCCCGTCCGGAGGGTTTCCACGCGCGTGTCGACGCGGAGGCTACCGCGCCCGCTGTGGACGTACGCCAGCACGTGAAACGCCGTCCGCGCCTTGGTGATCTCGTACGCTGTGTCCCGCCAGAATGCGCGGTCGCGGTTCTCGACGTGCACGATGCGGGGCACGAACCGAGTCAGAAAGTCGTAGCCAAGGGGTTGGCCGACGGAGCCGTTCATGTGTCGCGGCCGCCTAGAGGTTACTCACGGCTGCGTCGCGCGCTCCGACCTCACCGCGCCGCACGCGTGGCGCAGGGTGCGAGGGCGGGGAACTAATGTGCGGTGGAAGGTTCCCGCGTGCATCGTGTGGGCTGTCATCCGCTTCCCCCTCGCCGCGTGACGGTGCCTGGCGCACTGACGCCTTGGCGGCAGTGGGTCGGGGCGTCTCCGTCTGCCGGCTCCCCAGTAGGCCGGGATCAGGGCATTCGGCACTCAGGAAACCAGGCACTATAGGTCCGGTCATCGCGGCACGCTAGCAGTGGTGCCTGCACCCGTTCCAAGGGTTTGCAAGTCGACCGACACTGCGGAAGGGTCAGCACCGGGAGGTGCTCGAGCCCAGCCCGGCGGCGCGGTGGGAGCCACATCGACATCGACCTGCCGATGATGAAAGCGATCCTGACTCTCAGCGAGTCGTTCGCTGGCTGCCCACCCATCGGCCTGACGTGCCCACCACCGATACGAGGCCCGCCACTGAAGCCACCCACGCGGGCGATCCGAGGTGCGCCGCCATCGGAGGCTACGACAACCGCGCCATGGACCTGCTCTCCCGCATGCTCCGGGGTGCGCCATGCCGACGATGCACCAGCCCCAGCGTCGCGCGGTACTGAGCGGCAGCAGTCCAACCGCGACCGGCGAGAGGCTCTCGGGGGCCATTCGTATCTGGGAATAACCGCTGCACGCATCTGCGGTCGGCCCGACGGTTCGGATGTCATCAGGTCGTTGCGGTGCAATGGCTGCCGCCCTTGCCAACCTCTACGACTGAACGCGACACACCAAGGAGCGACCAGCTCGGCGTCGGCGAAAATACCCTCGCTCGACCGACCCAGGACCGCAGATTGACGCGCGTGCCCGGACTCTGGTTTGGTCGGTTAACCATCCCCAACGAGGAGTTCGGATGACTGGAGCAGGTCGTGTGGCCCGTCTTGGTGTTGCTGCCGGCCTGGTTGTCGGTGTCGTGATGGCTGGCCTTGTCGGGAGTGGTCCGGCCTCGGCGTCACTCGGCGACTCGCTCGCCGACATCCGCAACAACGTCTCGATCACCGACGCCGCCACTCATCAGCGCGGTCAACTCGACAGTGCCGGCAGCTCGCTCCGGGCCTCGGCGATGGCCGTGGCAGGGTACGGTCCCGGCGCGGAGGTCAGCGTGGACGGCATCGATTTCACCATGCCTGACGTCACGCCGGGCGAACCCGACAACTTCAGCCCGAGCACGGCCGCAACGAGGATCGGCGTGTCGGGCAGTGGCAATGCGATCGCCTTCCTCGGCACCGCGGGTGTCTTCTCCGGCCTCGACCTCACGGTGCATTACACCGACCGCTCCAGCGAACGGTTGTGGGTCGGGATGCCCGCCTACACCGACACCGCCGCCGACCCACTCGACCTGTCGACGATTGCGACCACCATCGCCCGGCCGCAACACTACTGCAGCGCCTGACATCGATCTTGGAACCGACTACGCGGTCTTCACGATCGGCGTGAACATCGACCCGTCCAAGACGGTGCGCAGCCTCACCATGGCCAGCATCGGTTCGGTTCATCTGTACGACCTGGAGGTCACCACCGTCGAGGAGCCTTTCGTGGCCGACTCCGTGCTGGGCCGGACCCCCCAGCCGGAGGACGACGGTGTGGCGTGCGATCCTCGGGTCGAGGGCGAAGAGGTATGCGGGCCGTTCAACTACTGGGAGAACGCCGATCCCTCGACCCACCTGCGCTACTTCCCCGCCTCCGGGGTTGTGCCCGAAGGAGCGACCGCCTTCTACAACGAGATCACCGTGCAGTCGTCGGTTCCGTCGACGTACTTCATGACCAACGGCTACAGCGGCGGCTACTACGGCATCCAGGAACTTGGCGACGGCAGCAAGATCGCGATCTTCTCGATCTTCGGCCCCAACCGGGGCACGGTGCCGGACGACAAGCTGACCTCGAAGGTGCTGTACCGGATCGGCTATGGCGACTTCGTGATCCATGGTGAGTACGCGGGCGGCCCGAGCATCCGGATCCCCTTCGACTGGGAGGTCGGCAAGACGTATGCGACCATGATCACCAACCAGCCGGATGCGACGCCTGGCAATCATGCGCAGATCGTGACCGCATGGCTGAACACCGAACCGATCGGCCAACGTCCGAACTGGCTCAAGCTGATGACCGTCAAGACCGAGCGCCCGTCCGAAACGCCGCTTCAGATGACCGGGTTGTATTCCTTCCTCGAGGACTTCATCCGCGACGGGTCGTTCACCGAGGGACGGGTTCGTCAGGCCGCGTACGGCAATGCGGCGATCTACCACGCCCGCGGCGGATGGCGGCCGCTGAACCGGATCGGCTTCACCGGCCAACTCTCGGGCAAGTACACGATCCAGAACGACGCCTACCCGATGCCAGGCGAGACCTGCGTGATCACCGAGAAGATCACCGGCGGCGATATTCCGTTCGCCGACGTACGCAGCGGTTACGGCACGATCTGGGACACCACCAAGTGCGACCGGCCCCGAAAGTTGCCGGCACCTTCCCTTGCCCCGTTGGCCATCAGGGCGCCGATCCAGCAGGCGACGACATTCCTCGACGTCGAGGCCTCTGTGGGCGGCGATCAACTTTCGCTGTCGACCGAGTTGCTGGCCAATGACGAGCCGGTGCAGGTGAGCGTCGACGGTACGCCGGTCTCGGCTGCCGATCTGGTCGCTTCATCGACCGGCACTCTCGATGTCCAGATCACGCTACCCAACCCACTGGCGCCAGGTGATCACGCCGTCGAGGTGAGCGGCCGGAGCAGCAACCTGACCGGCAGCACCACCATCACCGTCAAATGATCAACGTTACCTTGATCAACTCCTGGAGTTGATCAGCTGCGGACACCGGGATCGAAGGTCTGGGCGCAGGTGATGCACTCGTCGTAGGTATCGCGGTGGAGCAGACGGTGCCCGGTCATGGATGGGCTCCGAGGCTGACGAGGACGTCGATGATCAGGGTGAGGGCGGCCTTGGCCTGGTCATGAGTGAGGTTGATGGTGTCGCCGTCGCGGGTGACGCCGCACAGGAGTGCTGGCCCGAAGTAGGGCTGGTGCGTGAGGCCGTAGCGGCGAGCGAGTTCGGTGGCGTAGGGATTGACGGGGTGGTTGTACATGCCTTCGTCGTCGAGCCACATGTCGATCTTGCTCGTTAGGGAGACGACATCGACGTTGTGGCAGTGAAGGACGGCGTACATCGTCTTGAGGCGGTCGTGGTCGGGCAGCGCAACTGCGCCGACCCTGCCGTCAGTCTCGATGACGATCGCGTTCCCGTCCATGCGTCCTCCAAGATGTTGGGTTCGTGCCGGGGCCGCTGCAGGTGCCTGATGTCGCGGACGCGGGATGTTGCACGGAAGGTCCGTCAGAGGCGTGTTCCGCCTTGATGCGAGAACCGATGGTCAAGCGGAGTGACCTGGGCGCCAGCCAGGCGTTCGCCGGCGACGGTGGCGTGCGCCTCGCAGAGGACTGACAGATCCCCGAAGCCGTCGCGGAGCAGATAGGCGGCGGGTTGATCGCAGGTCAGGCCTGACCGGTGGTAGTCGAAGGTCCGGCGACAGGCCCGGGCACCAGCAACGCCCGTCAGCGGAGCACAACGTGTCACCGTGCTCCGGGCACACACCCCAGCGTGCCTGGCATGTGTCGTCGTCGCGCCGGTCGAGCTGGGCAAGGTCGCGCGCTGTGACCTCTAGCTGCGCAGCAACCGATCGGAGGTAGGAAGCGGTCGTGTCCAACCTGAATCCGGCACTCCGCTGCGGTGTGTTCCTCGCCTGTATCTCCTGATCTACGGCCTCAACCTGCGCTGCCAGTCCACGTGCGTCGGCTGCGAGCTGTTGGATTCGATCGACGCGTTCCGCAACAAGGTCCATGCGCGCACCTCCAAGGCTCGTGGACTCCGACGAGGTGTCCGTGGATAACGGTGGATGAGAAGGTATCCGCGGTTATCCGCGTTGGCAACTACGGCAGTGCCGCGCGACGCGCAGGAGGAAGGCGTAGAGGCAGCGGTCCATCGCTGCGGCGTGGAATCGTCAAGTGCCGCGGCCGTGAAGGACCAGAACGAGGGATGCGTCCTTTGGCGGCCAGGGTCAACAAGCCTGCGGATCGACCGATCCCGTGCGTGGCTGCCAGAGCGATTGGAGGTCGCGCGAGCGCGTTCAAGCGGCCGCCGCCGGGCTGCGGGTAGGAGGCCGGAGGACCCGGAGCGCGACAGGTACGGCGCTGCCGTCAGTGAAGGCCCGGGTGCCCGGTGGGCGCGAGATCGCTCGAGATGGCCCGGCCCCGGTGTTGGCGTCAGGCGGTCGTGAGGTGGAGCGTGCCCCCGGCGGCATCCACGTCCGCTGGGTCGAGTTGAACGACGTTCGTGTCTCGTACCGCTCGGACCACGGCGTCTACAGCTCGACCCACCAGTGCCGGCGCCTCGGTGTGGACGTAGTGCCGGGCATCGTGGGCGACGAGGAGCGGCGCTCCCAGGCCGGTAGCGAGACGGCGCTGCCACCGCTGCCAGCGCTCGTCGACCTCGGCGAGGGTGTACGGCGCGTACTTCTCGGGCGACTGCGCGGTCGCCCACCGGCCCACGGAACTGGCCACGACCACGGCGGGAACCTGCGACACAGCCGTGCGACGGAACTCCTCGAGACCAACGCTCCAGTCGAACTTCATCCCTAGGTCGTTGTCGGCGACCGTAGGTCCGAATCCGGTCACGTCGGCGTAGAGGTCGGGATCGGTGGCATCGACGTACACGAGACCGGCCACATCTGCCGGCGTCTGGGCGGCGTACACGTGGATGATGAGACCGCCGATGGAGTGGCCGACGAACACGCGAGGACTCGGGACGCCGGCCGCGTCGAGGAGGACGCGCAGTTGGCTGGCAGCGTCGCCGTACGAGCGGGGGACACTCGCCTCGTCCTGCGGCAGCGGATCGCTGTCACCCAGGTCCGGCCGATCGTACGTCACCGTCATGGTCCGCACGGAGAGCGTCGACAGGAGAACGTCCCACACGTGGCGATCGTCGTTCAAGCCGGTCACGAACACGACCGGCGGATGACCCTCACCAGTGATCTCGACGGCCAGCTTCAACCCGTTCACATCCACGTGGCGCGTCAACGGCGTGCCTCCTCGCGTCTTGATCTCGTGGATACCTACGGATAACCTTCCAGAACTGTCGACCGCTGTCCAGAGGTAAGGAGCCGTTCCGTGGCCAAGGCTCCGCTTGACTCCAGGCGCCGCCTTGGTGGGGAACTCCGTCGGCTCCGGCTCGCCGCGAAGTTGAGCGGTCCCGAGCTCGCGAGACGTCTCGAGGTCGGGCAGGCAACGGTGTCCCGGATGGAGACGGGGCAGGTACGTCCGAGTCTGGAGACGGTCGAACGGTGGCTGGAGGCCACTGGCGCCGCACCCAAGGTGCGGCGCAGCGTCATCGATCTGGCCGAAGATGCCCAGGTCGACGTCACCGGTTGGCGAAGTGTCTTCCGCGGTGGGATGGCGCCTCAGCAGCGTCAGACGCATCAGTTCCACGCTGCCGCTACCGCGATCAGGCACTTCCAGCCGTTCATGGTGCCCGGCTATTTCCAGTCGGCCGGGTACGCCAGAGGGGCGCTGCTCGGCTTCCGGCTCACCGATCAGGTGGCTGATATCGACCAGACGGTTGAAGCTCGCCTTGAACGCCGGAACCTGTTGATCGAGCGCACCGAGATCTCCTACCACCTGATCGTCACCGAACTCGGCCTGCGCGCGTTGCCGGCTGGAGCGACGGAGCAGGACAGGTCGGAGTCGTGGACGGTGATGCTCGACGCGGCAAAGCTGCCGCACGTAACCGTCCAGATCATTCCTGCGGACGCGCCGATGGAGCAGCTGCCGATCTGCGGCTGGACGACCTTCGATCTGCCGGACGGCTCCGTCGATCCGATGATCGTTCAGGTCGAGACGCCGGCCGCGATGCTCACATTTTCCGGACCCGATGTTCGCCCGTTCGAACTCGGCTGGGAGCGCATGCTCGCGTCCGCCCTGAGCCCCGAGCAGTCGACGAAGCACCTTCGGCGGATGCTCGGCCGCAAGTGAAGTTCACACCCAATCAGAGGAGTGAAGTCACCATGCTGAACCCACCTACTCCGCCTGCCCTGGACGAGTTCGGGGGATGGCAGACACCCGCCGGCCCTTGGACGGGCGGCGCATGCAATGACGGGCCCTGTGTAGCGGTCGCCTACGGGCCGGACGGTTGGGTCGCGGTCACTGACACGAAGAACCCGGGAGGCTCCGTGCTGACCTTCACCGCGGACGAGTGGAGCGACTTCCGCAAGGCGATCGTCGGCAACACCATCTGAGGAACCTCGATGCCAGGGGAGGGCACGTGGCGACGCCCGAAGCAGTCCAAGATGCGGATCAGACCGTACGGAGGCCTCGCGGCCTTCGGGCACTGGTTACGGCGACCTACGTGTCCTCCCTCGGCGACGGTGCCCTTGCGGCTGCCGCACCCCTGGCGGCCGCGGCCATTACCCGTGATCCAGCAGCGGTCGCGCTGGTGTCGGCGGCGGAATACCTCCCCTGGCTGGTGGTGACGCCGTTCGCGGGTGCTCTGGTAGACCGATGGCGCCTGCGGACGGTCCTGGTCGTTGCCGACGTCCTCCGCGCTGGAGGGCTGGCACTGCTCGCGATCCTCATCATCGCGGGCGCCGCCTCGATTCCGGTGCTCGCGGCGACCGCGTGCGCGATCGTGGTGGGTCAGATCTTCGGAGACACGGCAGCGCAGACGATCGTGGTTGACCTCGCCGGCCGCGACAGTGGGGCGCTCAACAAGGCCAACGGGCACATCTCATCGGCGACCACGGCCGGGAAGTCGCTAGTCGGTCCACCGATTGGAAGTGGGCTGTACGCCGCGGTTCCGTGGCTTCCGTTCGTGCTCGACGCCGTGTCGTTCGCGGTCAGTGCCGGGTTGGTCGCGAGTCTGCCGAAGCGGCGAGGGCCTACTTCGCGTGCTGGCCGGCCGCGCCTGTTGGCCTCGATCGGTGAAGGAGCTAGGTTCCTCGTCCAGCACGCCCAACTACGTGTGCTGTGTCTACTGGTAGCAAGTGCCAACCTGGCGAGCTTCATGGCGATGTCGACGTTCGTGCTCTTCGCCACCGAGCGGCTGGGTGTCACGACAGCCGGGTACGGCGTGCTGCTGGCAGCCTCCGCCGTAGGCGGCGTTGCCGGGGGCTTCGCGAGCGGGCGCATCGCCCAGTGGCTCGGTGCCCGCCCGACGATCATCGCCGGGCTCGCACTTCAGGTGGTCGTCTGGCCTGCCATCGGCTGGACCAGCTCGCCGTATATCGCTGGGGCGCTCCTTGCCGTCGTCGGGCTCTGTGCTGCGGTGACGACCGTCGTGTGCGTCACCGCGCGGCAGCAGCTCACCCCGGCAGCGATGCTCGGTCGGGTGATCTCGGCGTTCCGAACTGTCAGCGCTGGGACCGCGCCGTTGGGCGCGCTTCTCGGCGGTGGGCTGGCTGCTGTGGTGGACCTCAGGGCCCCGTTCTACGTTGCGGGCGTTGTCCTAATGGCCGCAGTTCTAGTCTCCTTACCCAGCCTTCGTAGTGTTCAAGCCGACCCTATCTCGACGGAAGGAGTGGGCCAGTAGCCTCATTCCCACGTGCGCCGGTCGATCACGCTACGTGGGTCAAATCGGGTGCTAATCAGCGTCACGGGCGCGCCAGAAACTTGCTCGATTTCTTCGATGAAGTGAGTCGTGGCCTGATCCAATTGGTTGTAGCGTCGCGCAGCTCGGTTAGTGACGTTGAGGTAATCCGCGAACGTCAATGCGATGTCAGTCGCCCCATTTAGCTCCGCAGATCGACGTAGTAACTGCCAGTCGAATTCTCCAACTCGGCGAAGTTTATGCGACCGTGATCCGAGTTCGACTTTCAGTAGCTCATCCACATCCACTCCCGACCGGTCTGCGATATCGGCCCAGTCGAGTTCTTGCGACATGTAACCAGACGTTGAGTCATCTGGACTCTTGACTCGGATGGGATATGACCGAGTCACCATAATGACGCGACGTACGCGCGAGGGTGAGATACCGGCCTCGGCGAGACATCCAGCAGTCGTCGTGTCGCGGCCAGTGACGTAAGGATAGCTGCCATGGAACAGGCTGAGGCCTGTTCCTTGGGTGCCTTCGAGAAGAACGCGATGTTGCGACCGAAAGGCGGCGTCGAGTACGTCCGCAGCCGATCGGAGCCAGGATTGTAGCTCTGCCACGTCGCGCGCAAGTCGTACGGGTGGCTCTCCGCCGTGCCTGCCTAAGATCCGGCGCGCAGTGGCCGCTCCGCCGCCCTTGCCTGTCGAGCCAATTCCCTTTACAAGCACCTCTTCGGCCGCGATGTCCGCAGCCTCAATAATCATAGCCTGAGGATCGATGAATAGTCGCCCAATGCTTACGCCACACTCGGCTATCTCCTTGTGGAGCTGTGTAAGGTCCAGCGTCGCACCAGGTCCAATGAGCAGGGTGGCCCTTGAGTTAGCAAGCGTGCCAGAAGGGAGTAGGCAATGGGTGTACGCTGGCGTGGTAGGGACTTTATGTCCAGCGTTCGGGCCACCCACGCGCATCAGTACTTGATACTCGTCCGCCAAGTAGTAGGCGATGTTCCCCTTGCCTTCACTGCCGTACTGGGAGCCGATGATGACGTCGACGAGGCGAACGTCCCGGCGAGATAGGAGCCGGAGTGCGGCGGCGGCACGAATCTCAACATCTGCGGCTGTGCAACGATCTGTGTCGATTGCTACGTCCGCTTCGGCGTGCAGTTGAGCAACCTCCCGCTCTGTTTTGTTCTGTGCTACGGCAGAATAGCTAGGGAGTTCGGCGAATCCACTTCCAGTGCCACGTTGTCGATAGCGCCAATCGAGTACCTTCGCAGGAGCGTGAACGTGGATATGAAAGAAGCGTCCTGGGTAGGCTGAGCGAAGCGCATCGATTTGCGAGCGGTGTCGGACTGAATCTACGATCACTAATTTTGTCGACCGGTTACTGCTAGCGATCAGTCTGCTCACGCCTTGAGCAACCCACTGTCCGTTAGTCTCCTTGTCGAGTGCGTCGCCGAAATCTTGCATCGCACGTCGTTCGGCGGGAAGCTGGATTCCTCTGTAATCGGCGAGCTCCTGCATAAGCTCATGCGTATGAATGTGCATAGCGCCGTAATGCGCGGCAAGCGCTCGACCCAGTGTTGACTTGCCAGCGCCCACGGGGCCGCTTAGAGTGACTATACGAGTAGATATCGGAAACCCTTGGGTGCTCGACTCATCGGTCATCGCGCGGCTCCTGAGAAAGTCCTGATTGAAATTCCGGGGACGTGGGGATAACCAGCGGGGCCGTCTGAGAAGCTGGTGCCGATTGAGGCTCTTCCTATGGCGACATGTAACCGCTTGCGCTGGCTACACGACGATGCCGCTAACGCGAGTAGGTGCGCAGTCGCGCCCCTAGTGCCACTCCGAGAACATGCCTCAGAGGGTCGGCCCCCGACTCCTCTTATAAGCACCGCCCCCCTCTGTCGTTCCCGGTGGCGCCAGCGGTGGAAGATAGCAGTTATGGGTTCGCCCGTGAGTACAACTGGCCAGCTTCGGCGGACATACACTGCACATTACTCGCCTCGCCAAGAGGCGACGGGAACGTTTTCGCGCAGGGACCGAAATCGGACTCTACCCATCCCCGGCCTTTACGCCGGCTGGGCCGTGTGCTCCATCCCGACTCGGAATCGGAGGTAGACGAGGAGGCGTCAGGCTCCTGCGGCGGGTTCAGAACGGCAGCGAAGGCTGGTCGGCGAGCACACTCTTGATGTCGGGTGGGCAGTAGCCGGAGGACTTCAGGACTTTGCCGTCCTGACGCAAAATGGGGTTGCCGTCTGCGCCCAACTTGCTCATATTGGAGCTGTGGACCTCTCGCAGAGCGGCATCCAGATCTATCCCGTAGGTGAGCGCTGCACCATAGGCGACGTAGACGATGTCAGCAAGAGCGTCCGCGATGGCTACCAGGTCTTTGGCCTCGGTGGCGTCGACGAACTCGCCAACCTCTTCGCACAGCAGCTGCGCTCGCAGACTGGCCTGCTCGACGGGGATGTCGACTGTCGGGCGCCCCCTCCGGGGGAGGTTGAACGCGTCGTGGAACCTTCCCACTGCGAGCATCGCTTCAGAAACGCTATGAGGTGTCCGGGCGGGTGCCTCGGTCTCGGCGGCGCAGCGAGAGCCACTAGGAGTGGTCGCAAGGGCGTCGGAGTCGAGTGGGAGTTGCCCTAGCCCCGAGCTGACGGGCATAGACAAGGTCCGACCATCGACCGCGACTTGCCCGCTGGAAGGAGCCATGCTCGAACCTTGCCACATTGATGGCACTTCGAGCTCCCGCCACGCCAGTACTTTCGGCGAGTCGGTCAAGGTCTAGGTTCGCGGAGGGACGTACTGGTGATCACGCGGTACACGTCACCTGAGATGGCTAGCATCTTTTCCGATGAGAATCGGCTCAGACTGTGGTGGCTTGTTGAGTTGGCGGTCATCGATGCGTATGCGGTCGAAGGTATCGTCCCAAGCGAGGCTGCGGCTGCGGTTCGGGCGGCACTCCTTCCTTCCGTGGAGGACGTTCTTGCTCGTGAGCAGATCTTGCAGCATGATCTGGTCGCCTTCCTATCGGCCTGGACAAGACCGATGCCGCCAGAGATGTCGAGGTGGGTGCACCGCGGTCTTACCAGTTCAGATGTCGTTGATACTGCGCTGGCGCTGCAGTTGACCGAGGCGAGCGATCTCATAGAGGCACGGACAGATCGGCTGGTGGAAGTGCTTCGCGCGCACGCGCTTGAGCACCGGGAGACCGTGCGTGCGGGGCGAACGCATGGTCAGGTCGCCACGCTTGACGTGTGGGGTCATCGCGTGGCCGACTTCGCGTTGGCTGCGGTGCGGGCACGGAGACGCTTGCGTGCAGCCCGCCACGAAGTGGCAGTCGCAAAGCTTTCCGGGCCGACTGGGTCCTACCTACATGTGCCAGCATCTGTGGAGATCCGGGCGGCGGGGTCACTCGGCCTCCGCGCAGTGGACGTCGCGACCCAGGTTGTTCTGCGCGATCGGCTCGCGAACTGGATGTGTGCCCTAGCGCTGCTCGCGTCGGTCTGCGAGGCGGTCGCCCTTGAGGTTCGTCTCGGGCAGCACGGTGGAGTCAGAGAGATAGCTGAGCCTGCTGCGCGTACTCAGGTCGGGTCGTCCTCGATGCCGCACAAACGAAACCCCGTCGCGTCCGAGCGGATCTGCGGACTTGCGAGGGTAGTACGCAGCTACGTTGTCCCAGTAATGGAAGGCCTCGCCCTGTGGCATGAACGGGACCTCAGCCACTCTTCGGTAGAGCGAATCTGCGTGCCAGATGCCGCAGCCCTAACAGAGCAGATAGTGGTAGCAACTGCGCACGTAATTGACGGCCTACACGTTGACGCGTCCCAAATGGCATCGACGGCCGCCGCTGCGGGAGCACAGGTTGCCTCGCACTCGGCGCTGATCGCACTGACGGACGCAGGGATGGGCTGGGAGGAGGCGTGGAAGGCTGTGAAACTTGCTTCCGATACAGCCTGCGCCAGTGGCGAGGATCCGAGCGTGGAGGACCTCGTAGCAGCTCTCCGGGTGGCCGCTGCAGAAGGCACCCTCGCAGCCGACCTATCAGCCCTGACGCCGGATCCCCAAACTGACGGCCTCCGAAGGCTGTTCGCTCGGCTTGAGGATCTGTGATCGGAAACTATTCATATCCAACATGCGCTGCCTCGGCTCGTTCGAAGGCCTACGCTACGTCTCGTGGACATCGAGGAACTTGTCGCCAAATACCCTATTCTGTTTCACATGGCGGAAGACGATACCTGGCCCTCGATCGCGCGCCATGGGTTGCTCAGCACCAATGCAATCGTGGAGCTTTACCGCCTCGACCATGAGCAGGCTGATGCAATCGTTGGACAGGTAAGGCGTCGCAGCGTTACCCTGAGTGATCCAAAGCTTGGTTCGATGACGATCCGTGATCAGTTACCGCTGAAGTTTCTAGACGGCTGCCTGACGGCGTCGACGACACCGCGTCAGTTCCTGGACGCTCTTAACGGACGAGTATTTTTTTGGGTGACCGAGGCCCGGCTATTGCGATTGCTACGGGCTACGCAATACCGGAAGAAGCGCCAGACGATCTTGCGGGTGGACACCGCGCGACTCATGGAACGCCACGAGGGTCGTGTCCAGCTGGCGCCGTACAACACCGGCAGCATGCACGTACCTACGGCGCCGAAGCGAGGTGCTGATGTCTTCGTGGACGTCGCCTCCTATCCGTATGGCGAGTGGCGCAGGAGGCGCGGCAAGGCAGGCGACGCCCTCGTCGAGCTGACAGTTCCCCACTCCGTCCCCGACATCGTGGATTGCTTACTCTCGGTCGAGTCATGGTCGGGTGGCGTGTGCGACAGGAGGATTTGGGGCGACGCGGCACGGTGACGTGCCGTGTGAGCGCACGATCCTGGGCATCGCGGGGCTAGGCTCCAGGGACGGCCGTCGGACGGACCAGCTCGCGATACGTCGCTGGTGCCGTACTCCTGGTGGCGGTCCTGATCTCCCTCGGAGGCATCCGTGGCGTGGATCCTGTCCAGGTGTGACCGCTTAACCGACTGGACGGCGTGCCCCAACCCGTCAGAGGTCGGAGCACGCCGTCGTGGGGTTCACGACTAAGCCCGCGAGGTGTGCGGGGAGAAGTTCACTCCGGCGTTATGCTCCACAGACCGTCGCCTGTGACCTGGATGATGGACGGTTCGGGTAGCTGGACCTCACCCTTGAAGTTGCTGGTTTCGTTCACGAGCATGTCGAGGCCGCCCTTCGCGTAGGCCTGGACGGCAAAGTCGCCTTCGCCGATGTGTTCAACCTTGGCGGCGGCTTCCGCGCCGATGTAGACCAGAACGTCGTCGCCCCGACCATGGACCGTCTCACGGTTATCAAGGCTGCTAATCGACTCCAGCGGCAGGGCTTTAACTGCCCATGTCCCGTCTGTCGTGATCTTCAGGCGCGTTGTGTCGTCGTCGCCGAAGTCGAGGAGGACGCGGCCTGAGTAGGGTCCGGTGGTGTAGATCAAGGCCTCCTGGCTCTCCACAATCTCGACCTTGAAGTCTCCTGATCCTTCATGCGTGATGTCGGCGAACCCAATATCGGATGGCTTGGTGAGGCTGAGGACCTGGTCGCCGCGGCCTGAGTAGAGGCCCGGCCCGTGCTTGGTCGGCGCCGCCGAGGTATGCGTGGGGGTGGCCACCGGCGATGGAGTGACGACCGGCGATGGGGTAGCAACCGAGGTGACGGTGGCGTCAGGTGAGGAAGTGGCGACCGATTCTGTGGTCATATCCCCGTCATTGCCTGCGCAACCGGTCGTCAGCGCTGCCAGTCCGAGGGCGACGATCAGAGCTGTGGAGCCGAGGAAGCCAGTTCTCTTTGGGGACTTCGGCTTCTTCGGTTGCTGTGTAGAGCTCGATGCTTGTGACTGGCCTTGCATGGGCTGGGCAAGCTGGTACTGCTCGGACATGATCCCCTTCGCGACAACTGAGAGTGGGCCGTGCCTTGGCCGGCCGGCGCCCCTTCGGGCAGAGAGATGAACCGCAAGCGTCCGGCCCGGTTGCATGTGCGCCCGGGTCCTCGCGTCACAAATGGATCAAGCTGAGGCCAGAGGCGGCAGCGCTGGCCACAGCGAGGGGCTGGGACGACTGCCCGGCGCGCATTGCTCGGTCGTTCGTGCAGCGGCCCCCTGGATGTGAACCCAAGGGACGGTAGCGCTTGGTAGCGGTGACCCTCCGATCTTGTTTGCATCCCACGGATAAACGTGGATAGTCTTCGCGTGTCGTGATCTATCCGCGAGTATCCACGGAGGTCTTGATGGGCCGGGGGACTCCGAGATCGACACGTCGAGTCGTCGAGCCGCGTGGTGACGCGAAGAGCGCCGATGCGGCACGTGACGGCGGGCCGGGTGGCATACCGCTGCTCAACCAACCGACTGCCGAGTCAGGAGAGGTGAGATGACCTCCATCGACGCTGATCGCCTGATGGAAGCCGCGAAGTTGTCGAGCCCTGCACTGCGGGAGCGGACGCAGCGGGACGGGCTCTGCTCGAAGGATCAGGACCGGGCCGACGAGTGGTTTCCACCGCAGCCGCCGGAGACGTCGTCGGGTGCGCGTGCCCATTACGAGCACACCGCTCGGGCTCTCTGCACGCCTTGTCCGGTGCGAGCCGAGTGCCTCGAGTTCGCGCTCCGGCAGGAGGCCGGCCAACGTGCGTGGGGGATCTGGGGTGGCCTCGCCCCGTGGCAGCGCGAGCCGCTGGTGAAGGCCCGCCGGCGCCATGACACTGCCCACGATCTTGCGAGCACGACCATCCGTGCGCTGTCACAGGCCGCGTGACGTCCTCCCGTAATCGCGAGTCCACCCAAGCAGCCGGGGGCGCGGATGACTCCCCATGGCCCGCGCCCTCGGCGTACCAAGGAGATCGCCATGCAGCTTCTCGACCTGACCCTTGTTCGTGCTGACGGGCAGCGTTTCCCGACGATCCGGGTGTTCTCCGACCAGAAGAGCGGCCCACTTCTGCGTGCCTATCTCGAGGTGCTGGCTCGGGCGCAGGACGACAAGAAGGGCCGCAATGACTGGCTCGCCGAGTACCGGCTCGAGGTCGCTCTGCCGAACCGCCCTGATCCGGAGTTCGTGTTCGCGGCCATCGGCGACGAGCAGGGGAAGGTCCGCTGACCGATGGCCGGTCATCGGAAGGGGCGTAGCCGGGTGTTGGTGGCCCAGAAGCGGGCCAGTCAGTCCCGGACGCGGTTCCAGGATCGGATCGCTGCGGTCACCAGGCCGGGGGATCAGGTCATGGTCGCCTTCGACTTCTTCCGTGCGGCGCTGAAGCACGCGCTGAACCGGCCGGAGACGCGAGCGCACGCCGAAGACGTGGCCGTCGCGATCGCAGAGCACCTGGCCATCGCGGCGAATCACCTCCTGGACGCACAGCTAAGGAGCAGCCATGACCGCTGAAGCAGTTCCCGGTACGACGGTCACCAGCGATGAAGCTGCACTCTCCAGTGCAGAGCTGGAGAGTCCGGCGTCGACGGAGGCCAACGCGGCACCGCGTCTCCGCGCGCGTGAGGACACCGCCGACTCTCCAGTGGAAGAGGCCCAGGCACCTGGTCCGGCGGTAGGTCGCGTTCGGCGGTTCATGGCCTTCTTCGACCCACCCGAGATCGTGTCGGAACGACGCCCGTCGCTCGCGGAGGTGGTGGCGTACGCGAGGCGAGCGCCGTACGCACCGGACCAGGGTCCTCGTCGTACGGCCGGGCTGGGTTACGCGTTCGTGGTCGCGGTTCCCGTGTACGCCGTGGCGTACATCTGCGCGTGGATCTGCGAACGGCCGGCACGACTCGTCTCCGCGCTGATGTTGGTGGCGGCGTTCTGCTTCACCCCGGCCGGTTTGTGGGCGAGGACCGCGTTGGCCGAGGCGTTGCGCTGGAGCGCGCAGCACCTGACCTGATGTGAGCACGTCGGCAACCACGATCCGGAAGACAGGGAAGAAAGGGGTCCACATGGGCGCGTTGTCCGCTGCGGCACTCGGCGCGATCATGTTCGGGATCGCGTGCGTGTGCCTGAAGAAGCACAAGCTGCCGCAGGGCACGCCGTGGCTGATGTTGATCGCCGGGGCCTGCCTGGCCGGCATGCTCGGTGCCGTCATCGCCTGGGTGACCAGCACGCTGGGGATGGTGGGCGGCACCGTCACCGGGATTCTGTTCGGAGCCGCTGTGCCCGCCCTGGTTACCTTCGTGGTCACGGCGATCCTCATCATCGACATGCACCCGAAGCGCGGCCGGGCGACGAAGGCAACGCCGTGGCTCGCGCTGCTGGTCATCCCTTTGGCGGTCGCGACGTTCGGTGGCGTGATGGCGGCCCTCCCCGGCCGGATCAACGAGCTGGTGGCGACCGCGGGTACCGCCGTCGCGCAGGCACTCGGCGACGTCGTCGGAGGGTTGTGAGCCGGCGATGGAGATCCTCGTCATGTCGATGCTGGTGGCGGCGCTGGTCCAGCGCGCGGCCAAGGACGCGTGGGCCGGCGCCACCGGTAGGACCTTCCCGTCCCAGCAGTACCGGTTGAAGCGGCTGGAGCTGAAAGCCACACGAGCCGCGAACTCCGGCCAGTCGCCGGTCAGGCGTCCGGCGCGGGACTACTTCGCCGGGTTGTGGGCGCTCGCGTGGGACACCCAGTACCAGCGTCAGCAGCGGCGGTGGGACGAGCGTCAGGACCGCTGGGATCGCAGGCGATCCGGCGAGCATCGCGACCGCGGTAAGCCTCGACCGGCCCGCGACTTCGCTGCCGCTTGGTGGCAGACCGGGCCCGCCCAGCGCTGGCGTAACGCTTGGGGGCGGGCGGCGGAGAAGCGGAAGCGCAAACTCGGCGGCGCGGGCGAACCCGCCGACCGGCAGGCAGGCGAGACCGACGTGCCGGTGGCTCCCGTGGTGCCAGGGCCGAGGTCAGGCGGGCGGAAACCCGAGACTCCGCCCGCCGAAGCACAGCCCGAGCCTGCTCCGCTCGCCCCACCTCGACAGCCCCGCGATGGTGGCGACGACCTGGCCGACAACCCCGAGGCGTCCGACGACGCGAGCGACTCACCCGTACCGAACGAGAGAGAAGGGACCGAGGAGATGACGGTTTCGACGAGCACGGCCAGTCCGGCCCTGGCGTCGGGAGAAGCACCGACCTTGGACGCCAAGCAGGCGTTCGTCCAGTCCTACGCGACGGTGTTCCCGGCGATCAAGGTCGCGTTCCTCAACTTCGCGAATACCCTCGCCGTCGACGAGTACGGAGCGGGCACGCAGGGTGCCGCCGTGCGCGCGGCGGAAGCGGTGTCAGCGGCGGAGGTGGCCGTCGCCGAGCTCGCGGAGATCGTCTGCGGCGCGGCGGTCGACATCCGTGACCGGGCGGCTGCCGCCGGCTTCGAGGTCGGGCGCGACGCCCTTCGCCAGTAACCCACAGACCGGTGGGCCCCTGGGCTCCCCCCACCCGGGGGTCCACCGCTTAACCGGGTGGCGTCCGCGGCTCCCTGCCCCCAGTCGTGGGCGCCACCCACCCTCTCGTACCGGCTCGCGAAAGGAGATACGTCGATGGCAGCACCGGCAGCCTCCACCGTTCGCCGGCAACCTGGCGCTCGTGGGGCCAAGGAAGTGTCGCCCGGACAGTCCTCTCGTTCACCTGGATCGGCCCAGGGCGCGCGTGATCAGGTAACTCGAAGCGTCAGCTGGTGGCGGGAGGTGCGGTCCTCTCTGTGGCGGCTGCGCCGTCCGGCTCTCCCGCACCTGGTCGCGCTCGCCCTCCTGGCGCTGGCCTTCATGGTGGCGCTGGTCAACCTGAGGACTAACGGGATCTACCGCGTGGGGATCACCGCGGTGGTCGCGACAGTCTCCACGGTGACGCTGCTCGCCGGCTGGGCTCTGGCTCGCCGCCAGGTTCCGGCGCGTTGGCGTCTCCACATATATGTGTCGGCCGTCTTCGCCGGCGGATGGCTGGTCGCTGCCAGCGTCTGGCTGACCGCGGTCACGGTCAGCATCCTCCTGACCGGCGAGTACGTCCTGGCCGCGCGCTGGTGGCGGCGTACGCGGATCACGACCTACGGCACGATCAAGGACATTCCCGGTGTGTTGCCTGATTCGAGGCCGGCAGACAACGTCGTTCGGGATTGGGACAGCTTCGTCGCCGGCCAGCGCGGAGCACTTCCGGGTGCACGGCTGACCAAACCCGAACCGCTCGAGCACGGACGGCAGTACACGATCGAGTTCGTCCGCGGCCAGCAGTCGATCGGGGACGCGATCAACACGATGGTGCGGATCGCGGGTGGGCTGGGTCTGCAGACCAGCCGGCTGGTGGTCGAGGACCATCCCTCCCAGGTCCCGAACCTCGGTCTCCTGAAGGTCATGACCAAGACGCCGGTCGAGGACAATCCGCCGTACCTCGGTCCGACCTGGAGGGACGGCGCGGTGTCGATCGGTCCGTACGCCGACTGGATGGGTGAGGCGGGCTGGCGGCTGTGGACGCCGGGGGAGAGCGGCGACAACGACGGCTCCGCCTGGTCGGGAGCGTTGATCGGCGCGCCCGGTTCGGGGAAGTCCCGGACGCTGGAGTCGATCATCATCGGAGCCATGTGGTCCGGCCTGGTGGTGAACTGGTTCATCGACCCGCAAGGCGGTGCGTCGAGCCCGGCGCTGAAGAAGTACGCGGACTGGTATGTCGACCTGTCCGGCGCGGAGGACATGCTGTGCGCGGTGGAGCGGGTCGCAGCCTGGCGCGAGTTCGAGAACGCCACGGAAGGCTGGACCGGTTTCACCCCTCGCCCGGATCGGCCACTGCTCGTCGTCTCCATCGACGAGGCCCACGAGGTGCTCAAGGGGGTCTGGGGCAAGCGGCTGTCGTCCCTGGCCAGGAAGGTTCGCAAGCTGGGGATCTGTTTCATCGTTGTCTCGCAGTACCCCGGCATCGAGACGTTCGGTGGGGACGAGGCGCTGCGGTTGTCGATCATGGCGGGGAACGGCATCTGCTTCCGTACGGCTTCCAACTACGCCGGCTCGCTGATGGCCGGGCTGGAGATGGACCCGAAGCGGCTGCCCGATGTGAAGGGCTACGGCTTCACCATCCGCGTCGAGGGGTTCTCCCGGCTCGCGCCGTTCCGCAACCGCCTGTGCAAGGACCCGTTCGGCCAGATGGGGGTTGCTAGCCCTCGTGCTGCTCGGTTGGACCCCGGATCGAGCAACGCGGCTGGACCGGCCTACGCCGAGCGCGCGGCGCGCGCGGAAGCCTCCGTGCAGGCATCGAAGGACAAGCTCGAAGCGGTGCGGAACGGCACACTCAGTGCGTCCGAGGTGATCGGCAGCCATGTGTCGCCGGCGCGAGGCAGCGGCCTCAACGCTGTGGCCGCGGAAACCCTTCTGCAGGCGATGGGCCTGCCCTCGGCTCCCGGCGAAGGTATGAACTCGCGCGCCGGACCCGCTCCTGGTCCTGCCGGCGGTCTCGAAGGCGTCACGTCTTGCGCCGCGACTTCCGAGGTGGACGGCGACGGCACCAAGGGCCACCTCGCCGTTCTCGAGGCTCTCAGCGCCGGGGCGGCGAGCCCGGCGGACATCGTGTCGGTAACCGGGTACTCCGCCTCCCGCGTTCACCAGATCCTGGCGGACCTGACTAGGGACGGCCGTGTCGAACGGACTGGGCACGGGCGCTATCGCGCAATGGCCTGATGTCCGTGCGGCGAGGTCGTCGGTCGGCGTCGGTTGGGAGTGATCTGAAGGGCGATTTGTGGATCCGATCATCAACGATGGGCAGGCACGTCGCCTCGCGGCCGAGTGGCATGGCGGGCAGTGGACGGCGCTGTACTCGCTGGCGTCCTCCGGCCACATCGACCGCGATCGACTGCGTACCGAAATATCGAGAGAGGTGCAGGCCCTTGAGCACGGGTGCCCACGGCGTGACCTGCTCGCGCTGGACAAGTACGTCCGCCACCGTGGCGACACCTCGACCGTCCCCGGATGGCATCGGTTGTGGGACGAGACGCCGGTCAGGCTCGACCAGACCTGACCTGCTTCGCAGGTCAGTGAGCCAGCCGTGACCGAGGACTTGGGCAAGCGGTTCGTGGTCGCCGGGGGAGACCTGGTGGCGGGGTTCGGGAACAGGGACGACGCGGTCGCGCAGTACCACGTGATGACCGGTGCGAACATCGACGTCGAGCTCCAGGAGATGAGCATCAGTGTGTGGGAGCAGGCGCGCCGGGAGCTGGCGGCCACACACCCCGACGTGACGATCGTCGACATCACCAGAGGCGAGCAGCTCTGACCGTAGGTCCCCACCGTGATCGGCCGCGGGGGCGTCCTGAGTGGCGGGACTCTGGGCGACTCTGACGTTCTTGCGCGCACCTTCTATGTAGTCGAGCGAACAGCCGGCTCGATACGCCCGCCCATCGCAAGAGAATCCCGAGCAAGGTCAGGAGGCGCTGTATGCCGTGGTTCAGGACGTCGACAGGAAGAACGCGCTCGTGTCCTCGCCCTTACGGTCCGCCTTCACGAACCATTTCGTGGCGTCTGCGGCCAGGACGATCCGAGCACGACCACGGCGTCCGGCTCCTCCGCCCGCGAAGCGGGGCGCCGGGAAGATCCCAGCCAGGGAAGGGCACGTGCCGGTCGTGGGCCCGCCGCCAGCTTCATGACCGGCTCGGAGCTGTGTGTGACACGTTCGCGTTCGACGAGAAGGCTGTCGCGGCTGGCAACGCTGCGATCGGCCTCTGGACGCGCGCCGGCTCGTGGTGTGCGCAGCAGTTGTCGGACGGGATGGTGCCCGAGCACATGTTGGCCGCGCTTGGCGGCACCGCCGCGAGCGCTCGGAAGCTAGTCGACGTAGGTCTGTGGGAGCCGGTCGAGGAGGGGTACCGGTTCGTGGAGTGGAAGGGCGTACAGCCCACTCGGCGCGAGATCGAGCAGGGCCGGGCGGGTGCACGCGTGCGGATGCGCCGCGCACGGCGTGGCCCTCGGCGTTCGACTACTGATGGCACGGACCTCGATGACAAGGAAGGCCCAGCTGTGGCGGGAGCCCCTGAGCATTCCAGTCTCGATGATGACAGGAGTCCCGGTGACTCCCGAGAGCTCGTGAGTTCGGACGATGTTCGGCGGAACGCCGATCGAACTTCCGAGGCGGTTCGGTCAACCCAGTCCAGACCCAGTCCTCCCTCCTCCCCCTCCCCTCCAGAGAGTGAGCAGTGGACCGATGCGCCGGGAGGAGGAGGTCCGTCGACTGCGCTCGACCCTCGTGACCAGCCGCCAGGCTCAGATGCCCGCGCCTTGGAGCTCGCCGTGCTCGAGTCGCTCGGACCGCGATGGCGGATAGGCGCTAGCGCCGCCGAACGCCTGGTGCCGTCCGTCGCCACGGCGCTGGAGGCTGGCTGGACGAGCGAGGATCTCGCGAAGCATCTGGGTGCGAGTCCCGAGGGTGTCCGGAGTCCGTACGCGGTGCTGTCGGCGCGGCTGAACGACCTCCCGTCCCCGCCCGCCGCGCGGCGCCAACGCCCCCACTGGTGTGGGACGTGTGACGAGCTCACCCGTATGCGCGAAACCATCGATGAACAGCCCTTCCGATGTCCCACATGCCACCCAGCGGTGGTCGGCGACGAATCTGGTGGTCGAGTCGAGAGGCCCGGACCCGGGTAGCCCGGTCCCGAGTCCCGCCGTGGCTGGTCGCACGGACCTACGGTCCGAGCCAGTGGCGTACGAACGTCAGGACGCTGTCGAAGTCGTCGGCGTCGGCGACCGGCGGGAGCAACGCGATCCACTCCCAGTAGGCGCGCCTCTCGCCGACGACGCAGCGGAGTGTGATCGAGAGGCTGGCGTCGTGGGGGTCGTCGACGCGCACGGCCCACCCGCGCCGGGCTTCCAGCACCTCGACCCGATAGTGCTCGGCGAGGATGCCGTGCAACTTAACGGCGTACGTCTCGCTGGTGTTCCGTCGTTCTGCCTGTCGTTCCTCGACCTTCGCAAGGGCGTCTTCCCACGTCATCGCGTCACCACCGCGATGAGCAGGTAGCCGAACGCCGCGAAGAGAAGGAACCTGCCGAGTCTCCAGAGCAAGAGAGCCACACCTCTTTGAAGCCGAAGGTGCGGCCACCGCGTCGTTCCGAGGGCCACACCGACCTGGGGACCTCCGACCCCTCTGCCAGGGGCCGATGATCTATCGCCTGTATCACTGTAGCCCTAGGAGCCTGTGGGGACAACCTGACAGCGTCCTGCCCGGACATATGTTCCGAAGCACCATGATCGACCCGAACGCGGACCGCGCTCTGTTCCGCCAGCTCGCTGACCAGATCCGAGAGAGGATCAGCGCCGGCGAGTTCGAGCCTGGCCAGATGCTCCCGTCCGAGGCGGCGCTGGGGCAGGAGTACGGACTCGCTCGGACAGCTGTGCGCGCCGCACTGTCGTTGCTACGCGCCGAGGGTCTGGTGGAATCCGTCCGCGGGCTCGGCAGTGTGGTTCGCGACCGGCCCGAACCGAAGCCCGTTCGACTTCACAAGGGCGATGAGGCCACGGTGACCCTCGGTGAGGGCCTGCCCAGGGTGGTCGTGGTCCGCGCCAGCGGGGACACCGAGACGTACCCAGCCGACGGCGTGATCCTCCGCCCAGCCTGACGTTGGGGTAGCGGTGCGGTGCCGTTCTCGGCTTGAGCCCGGTGGGCTAAAGGTCTTGACGCGACGTCGAAGCCTAGTCTGCCGGCAACGTTCCGCCCCAGGTCTGGCCATCAGACCTGTCACATTGCGCTCCGTCATTACGTGGTTTTGCCCAATACCTGCCACACCAGCACGAACGGCCCCTGACCTGCGCAATCAGGTCCGGGGCCGTCGTCGTAGCGGCGCGTTCGAGGCAACGGTGTGCGGACCGTCGGCTCTGCTTGTCGGCTCGGCGTTTGTGCTGGTCAGGCGCTTCCCGCAGGTCGCCGATCGGCAGTTGCAGCGCCGCGCGGCGTATACGCGGCGCCGTTTGGACGTGCCTGCTGGGGCATGGGGCCCAAGGAAGGTCGGATGTGCTTGCGAATGTTCCCCTCGTAGGCGGTGCGCGTGCTGGTGGCGACGTCCAGTACCTCGGCGAGCCATTTGTCGATCAGTTGGTTCAGCGTCGCTGACGTTCGCGGGTGCGGTCGTTAGGGGCGAATTCGCACCCTGAGCTCGGCAAGTCGGTAGAGACCTTCGCGCGTTTTCGCAGGTCAGAGGGTGCGCCCGGGAGGATTCGAACCTCCGACCATCGGATTAGAAGTCCGGTGCTCTATCCACTGAGCTACGGGCGCGAGTCTGCTGGATGGCCCCCGTTGGCGCCACCGCGCCACAGCGTAGTGGAGACCCTGCCAGATGCGGACACGGTAGGTACCCCGCTGTGCCCGGTTTTTATCCACAAGTCCGGATTGAGGCGTTCTATCCACAGCGCCTCGCGTGGTCGACCTCCGCCTGCACTGGCTCCGCCACTGTGGTGACCACAGCCACGAGAGAGGGTCGCCCATGAACGAGACGATGATCAGCATCTCAGGCAACGTTGCCACGGATCTGCGGTTCGCGAGGTCTGACCGCGGTACGTCGCTCGTGTCATTCCGGCTGGCCTCGACACCCCGACGTTACGACCGTAGTCAGGGCGGCTGGGTCGACGGGAGGACCACCTACGTCACGGTGGTGTGCTGGCGCTCCCTCGCTGAGAACGTCGCGGCCAGCGTCCACAAGGGGGGACCCCGTCCTGGCCTTCGGACGGCTTCGCGTGGAGACGTGGGAGCGCGACGGGCGGAGCGGGACGACGGTCGAGATCGACGCTCAAACAGTGGGACACGACCTGACGCGAGGTACGTCCGCGTTCCGCCGTGCCCGCCGGGAGCAGCGAGAGGTGAACTCCGACGCCTCGGCCGCGGAGGAGTTGGCGCGTAGCTGGGACGCCGAGCCAACCGAGGAGCAGGTGGCGGCGTCCTCCAAGATCACCGGGCCTTCGGGCGAGTCAGGAAGCACCGGTGATCTCGCAGATGTCGGCGTTTCGTCCGAGGAGGGCGCGCTGCCCACGCGCCCGCGAGCTGACGACCAAGGCCCCCTGGCCGTCGGCACCGCGACCTCGGACGACGCCGATCGGCGGGCCGCCTGACCGGTCCGCCGGAGGTGCGGGGGGCCACGCGCCCCCGCGCCTCGACACTGCCGGGCGGCCTCCTCCCGCTCGCGGTGCTGCCCACCCCCGCCACGAGAGAGGGCAGGACGCCGCCCGGCAGTGACCACGCTTGCTCGGTGTTGCAGGATAGGTAGTCGTCGTCTTGTTTTGTTCCCAACCCCCCTCAAGGTGGATCGACGTGCCGGAGTACATCTACACGATGCGCGGCGTCCGCAAGTCGCTCGGCGACAAGGTCGTCCTCGACAACGTGACGCTCTCGTTCCTACCCGGCGCGAAGATCGGCGTCGTCGGTCCCAATGGGACGGGTAAGTCCACTCTGCTCAAGATCATGGCGGGCATGGAGCAGCCGTCCAACGGCGACGTGCTCTTGGCGCCCGGTTCGACGGTCGGCATGCTCCAGCAGGAGCCGCCGCTTTCCGAGGACAAGAACGTCCTCGAAAACGTCCAGGAAGGTGTCGCCGAGACGAAGGCGATGCTCGACCGCTACAACGACATCTCCGCCGAACTCGCCGATCCCGACGCGGACTACGACACCCTGCTCGCCGAGATGGGGGAGCTGCAGACGCAGCTCGACCACCGCGACGCCTGGGACCTCGACTCCCGGCTCGAGATGGCGATGGACGCCCTGCGCTGCCCGCCAGGCGACGCCGACGTGACCCGGCTGTCCGGTGGTGAGCGCCGGCGTGTCGCGCTGTGCAAGCTGCTGCTGTCGCAGCCCGACCTGCTCCTCCTCGACGAGCCCACCAACCACCTCGACGCCGAGAGTGTCCAGTGGCTGGAGCAGCACCTGGGCGCCTACCCAGGCACCGTCCTGGCCGTGACACACGACCGGTACTTCCTCGACAACGTTGCGAGCTGGATCCTCGAGCTCGACCGCGGGAAGGCCCACCCCTACGAGGGCAACTACTCGACCTACCTCGAGACGAAGCAGCAGCGACTGAGCGTCGAGGGACGCAAGGACGCGAAGCGCAAGCGGATCCTCGAGCAGGAGCTCGAGTGGGTGCGGTCCAACCCGAAGGCGCGCCAGGCGAAGAACAAGGCCCGCCTCCAGCGCTACGAGGAGCTCGCCGCCGAAGCCGAGCGGACGAGGAAGATCGACTTCGAAGAGATCCAGATTCCGCCGGGGCCCCGCCTGGGCAACGTCGTGCTCGATGCCAACGGTCTGCGCAAGGGCTTCGGCGAGAGGCTCCTCATCGAGGACCTGTCGTTCTCCCTGCCGCGTGCGGGCATCATCGGTGTGATCGGACCGAACGGCGTGGGCAAGACGACGCTGTTCCGAATGATCGTGGGGGAGGAGAAGCCCGACAACGGCGACCTTCGGGTCGGTGAGACGGTCAGCATCTCCTACGTCGACCAGAACCGGGCCAACATCCCGCCCGAGAAGAACGTCTGGGAGGCGGTCTCCGACGGCCTGGACTGGATCCGGGTCGCGAGCTTCGAGATGCCCAGCCGTGCCTACGTCGCGGCGTTCGGCTTCAAGGGACCCGACCAGCAGAAGCGGGCCGGGATCCTGTCAGGCGGAGAGCGCAACCGGCTCAACCTCGCCCTGACGTTGAAGCAGGGCGGCAACATGCTGCTCCTCGACGAGCCCACCAACGACCTCGACGTCGAGACCCTGCAGTCGCTCGAGAACGCGCTGCTCGAGTTCCCCGGATGCGCAGTCGTGACCTCCCACGACCGGTGGTTCCTCGACCGCGTGGCCACGCACATCCTCGCCTGGGAAGGCACCGAGGAGAACCCCGGCCGGTGGTTCTGGTTCGAGGGGAACTTCGCCGACTACGAGGCCAACAAGATCGAGCGGCTTGGGGCCGAGGCGGCCCGTCCGCACCGGGTCACCCACCGCCGGCTGACCCGCGACTGAGCGAACTGCTTTCTTGATCCGGCGTGCAGCGCACCTCGACCACCGAACGTGAAGGTGGTCGAGGTGCCGCTTCTGTGGCGTGGGCAGTACGCGGCCGGTGTCGACAAGGATGTGCCCGCGGTGACGCTGCCCGGAGCGGTGTCGGTCACGTCTTCGGCGGCGGTCAGTCCGCGGTCGCGCTCTTCGTCGCAGCTGTCGTGGCGGCGTCTTCGGTCGCCGCTTCGGCTCGGTGCTTGCGGCAGGCTTGCACCTCGCGGGCTCCGACGGCCTCGAACACCCGTCCGACCACCTCGAAGTCCTCGTCGCTCACCAGATCGACCAGCCCGTCCCGCACGCCGGAGACATGGGTCGGCGCCACCTCAACAAGTCGGGCATATCCCGCCTCGGTGAGGCGGGCGAGCACGCCCCGGCGGTCGGAGGCGCAGGTGTCCCGCTCCACCATGCCGGCCGCCTCCATCCGGGCGATCGTGTGGGTGAGCCGGCTCCGCGAGTGGTTCACCGAGTCGGCGAGCTCGGCCATCCGGAGGGTGCGTTCGGGAGCCTCCGAGAGCCGCACCATGATCTCGTACTCCGGCATCGACAGACCGAGTGCGCGCAGGTCACGGTCGAGCCGCTCCATAAGCCGCGCACTGCCCATGAGGTACGCCCGCCAGGCGCGCTGCTGGGAGGCGGTGAGCCACCTGGTCGTCTCCATGAAGTCAGCCTACCCGGAATAGTTGACAGTTCAATCAGGTTGAAGCTAGCGTCCTTGAAGTTGAATCTTCAATTCCACCGCCTTTGTGGAGGTTTCACCATGAGCAGCCCCACGACGACGCCGGACCTGACCAGTGGCATCTGGACCATCGACCCGGTCCACTCCGAGGTTGGCTTCACGATTCGTCACCTGATGAGCAAGGTCCGCGGTAACTTCCGCGAGTTCGAAGGCGCGCTGGAGGTCCCGGGCGACCCGGCGAAGTCCACGGTCACGGTCAACGTCTCCTTGGCGTCGCTCGACACCGGCAACCAGCAGCGTGACGACCACGTGCGTTCCGGCGACTTCCTCGAGATCGAGAAGTTCCCGACGATGACGTTCGTCTCCACCGGTGTTCGCGGCGAGGGCGAGGAGTTCACGCTTCTCGGCGACCTTACCGTCAAGGGCGTCACCAACCCCGTCGAACTCGCCGCCGAGTTCCTCGGTGTGGCAGAGGACGCCTACGGCAACACCCGCGCGGGATTCGAAGCCTCGACGACGATCAACCGGAAGGACTTCGGCGTCGACGCCAACGTCCCGCTCGGTGGCGAGAAGTTCCTTATCGGCGACACCGTGACCGTGCAGATCAGCATTGAGGCGGTCCTGCAGAAGTAAGCAGCACACATTGGCGGTAGGCGAACCTGACAGGGGGCCGCGACCTCGGGTCGTGGCCGCCTGGTCGTTTCGGGGCGTCAGCGTCGGTCGGTGGTCACGTCCGCCGCTGCCCGCGAGGTGGCCACGTACCCCACCCCGACCGGTCGACGATCCCTGCCTGAGAGGATCGCCACGTGAGTCGATTCGTCTTTCCCTGCCCGCTGCGCTGGTCCGACATGGACGCCTACGGCCACGTGAACAACGTGAGCTTCGTCCGCTACCTCGAAGACGCCCGGGTGGCGTTGTTCTTCGAAGGGGCCAAGGAGGCAGGCGTCACCACCTTCGAGGGAGAACTCGTCGTGGTGCGGCACGAGATCGACTACCGGCGTCCGTTGCTGTTTCGTCCTGAGCCGATCATCGTCGAGACCTGGGTGACCGGGATCCGGAACTCGTCGTGTTCGCTCAGCTATGAGTTGCGGGACGAGGACACGACCTTCGCCACCGCACAGAGTGTCCTCGCCGCGTACGACGCGAAGGCCGATCATGCCCGGCGGCTCAGCGCGGACGAGCGGACCTGGCTCGAGAAGTTCCGCGACGACGCGAGCTGAGGAGTGCTCGTCCGGTTGCCCTGGCCGAGGCACCAGCCACGAGGCCGCGCGCGGACTCCCGCGACGAGCAGTCCCGGCTACTTCTCGATTTCGGGCTTGGAGCCCTTGCTCCCGTTCCCCTTGCGCTTGACCTCGACGCCACCCCAGAACGCCAGCCCGGTGACCCGGACCGTCAGTTGGCCGGGGACCGGCTCGACGTGGTAGCTGTGATCGTCGAATCCGCCCATGATGCCGACGCCGTCGACCACCACCGCGACGTCCTCCGGCACGATGATCTCGATCCCGCCCATCACAGCGAAGGCGCGGATCGTGACCTCCCGCTGTGTGAAGCGAGCGGAACGAAGGTCGATCTGGACGCCGCCCATGAAGGCGACGGTGGTGTAGGCCGGAGGCACGAGCCAGGCCCCGCGCCGGGTCGCCCCCGACAGCACGGCGACCGAGAACGCGTGGCGCGCCGTACCGCCGGTCACCCGGTCGTTCGATGCCACCGCCTTCGGCGTGGGGGCCGTCCGGGCGAGGGCGGCGGAAGCGGCGAAGTCGGCCGGAAGGTCGCTGGTGAAGCGCTCCAGGTCGGCGTAGGTCTTGGCCGCGAACACCCCGTCGAGGCGCTCGTCGAGCTCCTCGAGGGTGAGGCGACCCTCGCCCGCGGCGTCACGGAGGACCTCGGCGATCCGCTGACGGTCAGCGTCCGAAGCGCGGACGTGACTCGCGTCGGTGGGTTCGGGAAGCTGGCTCACAGCGGCAAGTTTAGGGGTTCGCCGTCGCCACGGGCGGGACGAATACGCGCGAACGCGGGCGGTGTCCAGGGCACCAGGTCTCGGGTCGACCACGGTCCCCGCTCGACGCCGGTCCGGGCGGTCGGACCGTAGCCCGGTCGGACCGGTGCGCGGGTTGGGCCGCCCGTCATCGGGATGGCGCCTCGTCGCCGCCGTGGGACGTCTGCCGGCTCCCTCGTCCGGTTTCGGATAGTGCCAGTGACGCGACACGGCGTACGGGGCGGTCTCGCCGGCCCAGGCCGGCGTAGTCTAGTGGCGAGAAAGCGCTTACCTTATGTGCCGTCCTTCCGCCACGTGGGCTCGGCAGCTGTGGGTCCAGCCTGGGCGATCGCGATGACTCGGCACGGCACGATGCCGGTGACAGTGCCTCGCACGACCTTCCTCGAGAGGAGCCCAGATGACCACGCAACAACCGTCCACACAGGGAAACGACGCCGAGGCGGATTCGCCGTCGGATGGCGTCCAGGGGCGGAAGCGGTACGCCGTGGTCGGGCTCGGCTCGCGCTCCCGGATGTTCACCACGGCCCTCCTCACCGACTACCGCGAGCACGGTGAGCTCGTCGGTCTGTGTGACCTCAACCGGACCCGGATGAGCTACCAGAACAAGACGTTCGGCGACACCCACGGTGCCGGACCGATCCCGACGTACGGTGCCGACGAGTTCGTCCGGATGCTCGAGGAGCAGCGGGTCGACGTCGTGATCGTGACGACCGTCGACCGCACCCACGACCACTACATCGTGACCGCGATGGAGCACGGCTGCGACGTGATCAGCGAGAAGCCGCTGACCACCGACGAGCAGAAGTGTCAGCGGATCCTTGACACCCAGGCCCGCACCGGTCGCAAGCTCACGGTCTCCTTCAACTACCGGTACGCACCGCGTAACTCGGCGGTGAAGGACCTCATCCAGTCCGGTGCGATCGGCGATGTGCTGTCGGTCCACTTCGAGTGGGTCCTTGACACCCGGCACGGCGCTGACTACTTCCGCCGCTGGCACCGCGACAAGCGCAACTCCGGCGGCCTGATGATCCACAAGGCGAGCCACCACTTCGACCTGGTCAACTGGTGGCTCGGTGCGACGCCGGAGACGGTGTTCGGGTTCGGCGGCCTGCGCTTCTACGGTCGGGACAACGCGGAGAGCCGGGGCCAGGCGGTCCGCTCCTACCGCAGTCACGGCAGCCCCGACCTCGGGTCCGACCCGTGGGCCATCGACCTCGCCGGCGACGCCACGCTGCGGTCCCTCTACCTCGACGCCGAGCACGAGGACGGCTACATCCGCGACCGCAACGTCTTCACCGACGGCATCAGCATCGAGGACGACATGGCCGTCCTGGTGCGCTATCAGACCGGCGCGACGATGACCTACCACCTCACGGCGTACTCGCCGTGGGAGGGCTACCGCGTCATGTTCAACGGCACCAAGGGACGGCTCGAACTCGACGTGGAGGAACGCTCCTACGTCAGCGGCGCCGCCCACGACCCCAACAAGCCCGGACGGACGGCGGCCAAGCCGATCGACACCGCCCGGCTCACCCTGCGTCCGCTCTGGGACGTCCCGCAGCCCGTCACCGTGGAGGAGGGCAGCGGCGGCCACGGCGGTGGGGACCGGCGGCTGCTGGCCGACCTGCTGGGACCCGAGCAGGAGCCCGACCCGCTCGGTCGCGGGGCCAGCCACGTCGACGGTGCGTTCGCGATGCTCGTCGGTGCCGCGGCGAACCGGTCGTTCGCATCCGGCAGCCCGGTCCGCATCAAGGACCTCGTGACCTTCCCCACCTCCGGCTGAGGACGAACCCACACCTGACACGGTGGACCCGGCGGCGGCTTCTCGCCCCGGGTCCACCGTGTCACTGGGCTGGGAGCCGCCGCCCAGGCTGGTGCGCGTCAGTGCCGTCTGGCGGAGGCGCGGTAGTGGTGGCCGGCCTGCGCGGTGAAGGCGATGGTGTCGTCGGAGTCGCAGCGGGTGTGCTCGACGGGTTCGCTGGTGCTCTGGTCGAGCAGGGCGTACGGCGTCGCGAAGAGGTCACCGGTGACCCGCAGCACACCGGTTCTGCCCGGCACCAGGTCGATCCGTATGGCATGGGTGTCGGCCCAGGTGATGTCGAGCGTGACGTCGCCACGCGCCCGGAGTCCGGCGACCTGTCCGCCCGCCCAGACGGCGGGAAGGGCCGGGAGGACGTGGATGGAGGCGACGCCGCCGTCCAGCCGGCTCTGGACGAGGAGTTCGGCGATCCCGGCGGTGGCGCCGAAGTTGCCGTCGATCTGGAACGGCGGATGCGTGTCCCACAGGTTGGGCAGCGTCGAGTGCCGGAGCAACTCCTGCAGCATCAGGTGGGCGTGGTCGCCGTCGTGCAGTCGCGCCCAGAAGTTGATCTTCCAGGCCTTGCTCCAGCCGGTGCCGCCGTCGCCGCGGGCCCGCAGGGAGACCTGTGCGGCCTTGGCGAGTTCGGGGGTGTCGAGCGGCGACACCTGTGCGCCCGGATGTAGCGCGTACAGGTGGGAGACGTGCCGGTGGTCGTCGGTGGTGTCGTCGAGGTCGGCCTTCCACTCCTGCAACTGCCCCCACGAGCCGATCCGTAGCCCCGGATCGAGGCGCTCGCGCGTGTCAACCATTCGTTGACGCAGCCGGGGGTCGTCGTCGAGCACCACGCTGGCGGCGATCGTGTTGGAGAGGAGGTCCCACACGATCTGCTGGGACATGGCGGCAGCCGCGGTCACCGGCCCGTGCTCGGGGGAGTAGCTCGGCGACACGACCAGGGTGCCGTCGGCCGGGTCCTCGACCAGGAAGTCGAGCCAGAAGCGCACCGCCTCCACCATGACCGGGTAGGCACGTTCGCGCAGATAACCGACGTCGCCGCTGAACTCGTAGTGCTCCCACAGGTGGCGGCACAGCCAGGCCGCCGCCTCGGGGAACCAGAACGAGGTGGCGTACTGGCGTACGCCGTTGAAGCCCCAGATGTTGGTCTGGTTCTGGACCACCCAGCCGTCGACTCCGCAGATGGTCCTCGCCGCCTCGCGCCCGGGCGGCACCATCGCCTCGATGTAGTCGACCAGCGGACCGACGGTCTCGGCGAGGTGGGTGGGTTCGGCCGGCCAGTAGTTCATCTGCAGGTTGATGTTGACGTGGTAGTCACTCGACCAGGGCGGGGTGGTGGAGGCGTTCCAGATGCCCTGCAGATTGGCCGGCAGCGAGCCTGGGCGGGAGGAGGCGATGAGGAGGTAGCGACCGTACTGGAAGAACATCGCCTCCAGCGCCCGACTGTCCGGCCCAACCCCGTCGTAACGGGCGAGGAGTTCGTCGGTGGGCAGGGCCAGGCTGGCGGGCTGGCCGATGTCGAGATGGACGCGGCCCATCAGGCCGGCGTGGTCGGCGATGTGTGCCGCCCGCAGGTGTGCATAGGGCTGCGCCGCGGCGGCGTTGACACGGCGGGTCAGCGGGCGGTGCGGGTCGCGGCCGCGGTAGTGCGGATAGCTGGGGGAGTAGTCGGTGCCGGCGCAGAAGATCACCGTGGCGGCGTAGGCGTCGCGCACGGAGACGGTGTCCTCGCCGTCGTAGAGGAAACCGTCCTCGGCGATGACGAGCACCTGTCCCTCGTAGGTGAGTCCGTTGTCGGGAAGCGTGCCCCGGACGGTGATCCGGCCGTTGTGGACGTGGACGCGGGGGTCCGGGTGCGGAGTTCTGAAGCGCACTGTCAAGGACAACTTGCGCGGCTCGCTGGCCTGGAACCGCGTCGCGATCACGCCGGCGGGATGGCTCGCGATGTGCTCGCGGGAGAAGTGCGTACCGTCCAGGTGGTAGTCGACGCGGGCGACGCCCTCGGACAGGCTGAGTTCGCGGCGGTAGCCCTTCGGCGCCGAGCCGGGATCGTGCAGGTCGAAGTGGAGTTCGCCGAACGGCTGGTAGGCACCGAAGGCGGTGTCGTACTGGCCCAAGCGTTCGGCGAGCCACTCCGGTGCCAGGTGCTCACCGGCGGCGATCCTGCGACGTACGTCGTCGAGCACACCCGTACGGGGGTAGTCCCACAGGCCGTAGCGGTAGGCGCGACCGCCTTCGAACGCGCCAGGGCCGCCTGTCCACAACGTCTTCTCGTTGAGCAGGAGGCGTTCGGATGCCACGCCACCGAAGACGGACGCGGCGAGCGTGCCGTTTCCGATCGGCAGGGCTTCGCGTTCCCAGTCACTGGCAGGCGCGTCGTACCACAGCGTCAGGTTGTCGGCGGTCTCGGGAAGCGACGTCGATCCTCGGAAGGGTGGCAGGTGGTCGGCAGGCGATCGTGGGAACGTGATGGCGAGCCTCCTGACGAGTGAGTCGGGAACGGGCTCGTACTGGGACTTGATCGTACATCTGAGATTTCTGTCGTGTCAGCGAGACAACTTCGTCCGCGATGGACGAATGAGGACACGCTGACGCCGACAGACCAATGTCCCAAGGCGTACTTGCAAAATTGCGGGGTTATTTTCTGATCCGCAACCAGGCAGCCACATCGCTGCGAAGCACACCGTCGGCGAGCGGCGCACTGGCGAGCAGCACCTCCGCGTCGGCGGGAAGCTCGACAGGTTCGGAGCCGAGGTTGACGACGCAACGGAACTCAGTGCCCCGGTCGAACGCGAGAACGTCCTCGCCGTGTGCCTGCCACCGGAGTTCGTCACCCGCGAGGTCCGGAAGGGAACGACGGACCCGGAGTGCCTCGCGGTAGAGCGCGAGCATGGAGGTGGGGTCGTCGGTCTGCACCTCCACCGTCTGCTGCTTCCACTCCGTCGGCTGGGGAAGCCACGCAGCGGCGGCGCCGAACCCGAGCGCGGGCGCGTCACCCGTCCACGGCAGCGGCACGCGGCAGCCGTCGCGACCGCGGACCCGGTGACCAGAACGCTCCCAGATCGGGTCCTGCAGCGAGTCGAGCGGGAGATCCTCCACCTCGGCGAGACCGAGTTCGTCGCCCTGGTAGACGTAGGCGCCACCGGGAAGGGCCAGCATCAACAGCGCGGCCGCGCGGGCGCGGACCGTGCCCAGGGCAAGGTCTGTGGGAACGGTGCCAGCCGGTCGCTGGATGTCGTCGGTGTCCCGTCCGTAGCGGGTGACGTGGCGGATCACGTCGTGGTTGGACAGAACCCAGGTGGGCGCCGCGCCGACCTCGCCGAGGGTGCGCAGGTTGTGGTCGACGGAGGCACGCAGCTGAGCGGCGTCCCATGCGCACTTGAGGAAGTCGAAGTTGAACGCGGTGTGGAGCTCGTCCGGACGCAGGTAGCGCGCGAGCCGGTTGGTGGCCGTGCGGACCCAGGCCTCGGCCACGAAGACACGCGGACCGTGCGGGGAGTCGACGTAGGAGTCGGCGACCCGTCGCCAGTCGCGGTAGATCTCGTGTACGCCGTCGCGGTCCCAGTGCGGGTGGTCGGCGATGTCCGGCTCGGCCAGGAGCTCCTCCTCGTCCAGGCCGATGTCGGGAAGGGCGGCGTGCTTGTCCAGGCCGTGCGCGACGTCGATGCGGAAGCCGTCGACGCCACGGTCGAACCAGAACCGCAGGATGTCCTCGAACTCCCGGTGGACCTCGGGGTTGGACCAGTTCAGGTCGGGCTGCTCCGGCGCGAACAGGTGGAGGTACCAGTCCTCCGGGACGCCCTGGTCGTCGAGGAGTCGGGTCCAGGCCGGACCGCCGAAGACCGAACGCCAGTCGTTCGGCGGCAGCGCGCCGTCAGGTCCGCGGCCGGGGCGGAACCAGTACCGCGCCCGCTCGGCCGAGTCGGGATCAGACGCCAACGCCTCGCGGAACCACGCGTGCTCGTCGGAGGTGTGGTTGGGCACGATGTCGAGGATCACCCGCAGCCCGTGCTCGTGTGCCTCGGCGATCATCGCCTCCGCCTCGGCGAGCGTCCCGAACTCCGGGGCGATCGCCTGGAAGTCGGCCACGTCGTATCCACCGTCCGCCATCGGTGAGGCGTACCACGGGGTGATCCAGATCGCGTCGACACCAAGCTCGGCGAGATAGGGGAGCCGGGACCGGATGCCGGCGATGTCGCCCACACCGTCGCCGTTGCCGTCGGCGAAACTCCGAACGTAGATCTGGTAGATGACGGCGGTGCGCCACCATGCGGCGGAGGAGATACTCATGCGCCGAGCTTTCCGGTCACCGCACCACCAGGCAAGTCGGATGGCCTATCCCACCACCGTGTGTTTCCTCACGCCGATCGCGGCGTGCGTAGGGCGCGGCGTCCGCATCCACCCTGGCGGCGTTGTCGTCGCGCGTAGGACACCGCCACGCGTTGGTGTCGGGCGTTTCTAGCCGAGCAGGTTGGGACGCTGGCCTTCGACGGTGTTGACCATGGAGTTGGCCGCCATCACGAGGTACGTCCACAACTGGTGCTCGTGCGCCGGGTCGAGTCCCAACTCCTCGACCGCCGTCCGCATGTGGCCAAGCCAGCGATCGCGAGCGTCCTCGGTCACCGCGAACGGCGCGTGCCGCATCCGCAGCCGCGGATGCCCGCGCTGTTCGGAGTAGGTACGGGGACCGCCCCAGTACTGCTCGAGGAACAGCAGCAGGCGCTCTTCGGCGCCCGCGAGGTCGGGTTCGGGGTAGAGCGCGCGGAGCTCTGGGTCCTCGGCGACTCCGGCGTAGAAACGCGCCACCAGGCGCTCGAAGGTCGCGTGACCGCCGACCGCGTCGTAGAAGGTCTGCGCTGGCTGGTCGGGCCGGCCGCCCGGTGGTTGCTCGCTCATCGGGTCCCATTCTGACAACCGGCGGCAAGTCGCGGTCGCCGGGCCGGCCACAAGGGTCGGTCCCGGCGCCGACCGCCCCGGCGGGGCACGGGAGTTCTGCCCGTTTTGGCGGCTTTCCCCACGTTTCCGGTGCTCACGCGGCGCCGCTCGCGGAGGAGGAGGCGGCGTGCAGGTGGCAGGCCACGCTGTGCCGGTCGGGCTCGGCGCCCAGCACCGGAAGCGGGGCACGCCGGCAGTGCATGGCGACCCCGGCGGCCTCCGCGGCTCCGGAGGCCAGTGCGTGGCAGCGCGGGTGGAAGCGGCAGCCGACCGGAATCTGCGTGACGTCGGGTGGTTCGCCGGTCAGTACGAGAGGCGCGCCGACGGGGGAGTCGGGGAGTACGGAGACGAGTGCCCGCGTGTAGGGGTGCTGGGGCGCGGTCAGCACCTGCTCGGTCGGCCCCGACTCCACGATCCTGCCGAGGTACATCACGGCGAGCCGGTCGGCGATGCTCCAGGCCAGTCCGAGGTCGTGGGTGACGACCAGCGCGGCCAGCCCGAACTCCTCACGTAGCCGCAGCAGCAGGGCCAGGATCTCGCCGCGTACGGACGCGTCGAGGGAGGCCACCGGCTCGTCGGCGATGATCACCTTGGGCTCGAGGACGAGAGCGCCGGCGATGACCACGCGCTGGCGCTGGCCACCGGAGAGTTCGTGGGGGTATGCGAGGAAGAAGCGCTCGGCCGGTCGGAGTCCACAGTGCGACAACGCCCGCGCCACGCGTTCCCGCTCGTTGTCGGTGATGCCGTGGATGCGCAGACCCTCGGCGACCGCCTCGTAGACCGTGTGCCGGGGATTGAGGGCACCGGTCGGGTCCTGCAGCACGAGTTGCACCGAACGTCGGTAGGCCTTGAGCCCGGCGGAGTTGGTGGGCAGTGGGGCGCCGGCGTACTCCACGGTTCCGGCGCTCGGACGGACCAGGCCGAGCAGCGTGCGGGCGAGCGTCGTCTTGCCGCAGCCCGACTCACCCGCGAGGGCGAGGATCTCCCCTGGTGCAAGGTCGAGGTTGACACCGTCGACGGCGCGCGCCCGGCGGCCGCCGCGGACCCGGAAGTCCACCTCGAGTCCGCGGGCGGACAGGACGGGGGACTCGCTCATGGGGTACTCCTCGTGGCGTCGGCGGTGCTCTCGACCCGTAGGCACGCGGCGACCCGGTCCGGCCCGGCCGCGCGCAGCGGCACCGGCGTCGACGCGCACTCGGGGAGTACGACGGGGCAGCGCGGATGGAACGGGCATCCGCTCGGCAGCGCCGCCGGGTCGGGTGGGTCGCCGCCCAGCCCACGCGGACGGCCGCGCGCGGCGGGATCGCCGACGCTCGGGAACGCCGACGCCAGCGCACCGGAGTACGGGTGCAGCGGGTCGGTGAACACCTTTCCGGCCGGGCCGAGTTCGACGACCTGACCGGCGTACATCACGGCGAGCCGTCGGCAGTTGGCCGACAGCACCGAGAGGTCGTGGCTGATCATGAGCAGAGCGATCCCACGCTCGGCGACCAGGGTGCCGAGGAGTTCGAGTACCTGCGCCTGGATCATCACGTCGAGCGCCGTCGTCGCCTCGTCGGCAATGATCAGCCGGGGTGAGCAGGCGAGGGCCATCGCGATCATGATCCGTTGCCGCTGCCCACCGGAGAGTTCGTGCGGATAGCTGCGGGCCCGCCAGGTGGGCAGGCCAACCTGGGTGAGGAGTTCGTCCACCCGCTGGTTCGCCTCGGCCTCGCTGACCTTCTCGTGCAGCAGGATCGGCTCCGCGATCTGGCGGCCGATCCGGTGGACGGGGTTGAGGGCGTGCATGGCGCCCTGGAAGACGATCGAGGCGCCGGCCCACCGCAGAGCACGCAGGCGTCCCCAGGACATGTCGAGGACGTCCTCGTCGTCGATCCGGATCTGCCCCTCCACGGTCGTGCCCGCGGGGAGGAGACGCAGCAGTGCCAGCGCCAGGCTGGACTTGCCGCAGCCGGACTCACCGGCGATGCCGAGCGTGTCACCCGGCTGCAAGGTCAGGTTGACACCGCGGACGGCTGGGATGTCGCCGCGGGCGCCGTGGTAGGTGATCGCCAGGTCGCGTACGTCGAGCAGGGGCGCCGACGTGGGAGACGGGGCCGCGGGGGAGGCGGGGGACGGGGATGTGGGAGACACGGCCTAGCGACCTCGCAGTCTGGGGTTGAACACCGCTTCGAGGGCGCGGCCACACAGGGTGAAGCACAAGACGACGACCAGAATGGCGAGGCCGGGCGTCAGGAGGTACCACCAGGCGCCGAAGGTCACCGCGCCGGAGGAGTTGGCCCGGCTCAACATGCTTCCCCACGACACGCGGGAGGGATCGCCGAGCCCGAGGAACGACAGGGTCGCCTCCGCGAGGACGGCGCTCGCGACCTCGAGCGTCGTGCTCGCGAGCACGAGCGGCATGACGTTCGGAAGTACGTGCCGGGTCATCTGGTGCCAGTGCCCGGCACCGAGTGCCTTCGCGCGTTCGAGGTACGGACGCGCCTCCACGGCCAGCGTCTGCGCCCGGATCAGCCGGGCCGTCCCGGGCCAGGAGGTGACGCCGATCGCGACGACGATGGTGGTGAGACTCGGCCCCAGGACGGCGGCGAGGGCGATCGCGAGCACCAGCCGGGGCAGCACGATGAACCAGTCGGTGACCCGCATCAGCAGCCCCGTGAACCAGCCGCCGAAGTGGCCGGCGGCGATGCCGACCAGGGTGCCGATCCCCATCGCCAGCAGGGTGGCGGTCACGCCGACCAGCAGCGAGATGCGGGCACCCCACAGGGTGAGGAGTAGGACGGAGCGGCCGGTCTCGTCGGTGCCGAGTGGGAAGGAGAAGCTCGGCGGCTCGAGCCGGTCGCCGGTCGCCTGGGTCACGTCCAGGCCGCTCTCGTCGGTGATGAGCGGGGCGGCCAACGAGAGCACCACGATGACGAGGAGCCCGGCGAGGCCGATGACGCCGGCGCGCTGTTGCCGGTAGGACCGCCAGAACCGCCGCAGGGCCGCCTTGCGGCGTTCCCAGACGACCGACCGGACGGAGGTCAGCGCCGGGGTGTCCGGCGTACCGGAGGGTTGTGTGGTCATGCGTGTCGCACCCTCGGGTCGAGGAACCGGTAGACGATGTCGGCGGCCGTGTTGGCGAGGATCACCGCGGTCGAGAAGAACAGGAACGTGCCCTGGAGCAGCGGCAGGTCCGGGATCTTCAACGCCTGGTAGGCGAGCAGCCCGAGTCCGGGCCAGCTGAACACCGTCTCGGTGAGGATCGCCCCGCCGACCACGCCACCGAGCTGGAGGAAGACCAGGGTCACGGTGGGCAGCATTGCGTTGGGGACGGCGTGCCGGCGGCGTACGACGTCGTCGCGCAGACCCTTCGCGCGGGCCGTGACGAGGTAGTCGCCGTCCTTCTCCTCCAGGATCGAGGAGCGCATGACGAGGACGTACTGCGCGTAGATCACCGCGGTCATCGTGAGCACCGGCAACACCAGGTGGTGCAGGGTGTCGATGGTCTGCGGCCAGAAGCCGGGCGGGGTGTGGGGCGAGATCATGCCGTTGATGGGGAACAGCCCGAGGTACCGGGCGAACACCATGATGATGATCATCCCGAACCAGAACGTCGGTGCGGACCAGAGTGTGAGCGAGACGCCGACCTGCACCTTGTCGAACCTGCTGCCCTGGTGCCATCCGGCGCGGGTGCCGATCCACAGGCCGAGCGCGGCCGCGATCACGAGCGCCGTCCCGGTGAGCAGGATGGTCGCGCCGAGGCGTTCGGCGATCAGGCTGGTGACCGACTGTTGGTACTGGTAGGAGTCGCCGAGGTCGCCGGTGAGGACGCCCTTCAGATAGTTGAGGAACTGCAACGGGAGCGGTTGGTCCAGCCCGAGCGTGTGGCGGAGTGCTGCCCGCTCGGCGGGACTCGTCGGGACGTCCCTCGTCAACGCGTCGACGGGGTCGCCGCCGAGGATGCGGAAGAGGAAGAACGCCGAGAAGACGACCATCACCAGCGAGATGGCGGCGCCGCCGAGCTTGCCCAGGAGGTAACGCGCGAAGCCGCTACCGCCACGTGCGGGGGACCGGTCGGTGTCGTTGGTGGCCGAGCCCGCGGGCTCGGCCACCAACGAGGGATCCATCGTCATGCGGGGGAACTACTCCCGATCGTCGGCGGTAGAACGGCGCCGGAGGGCGATCACGCCGGCGGCGGCCGCGATGAGGACGACCGCGGCTCCTCCACCGAGGTAGAGACCGACGCGCGAGCCCGTCTCCTCCTCCGCCTTCTCGACCGGCTTCGCCGAGACGAAGGCCCAGTTGCCCTGCTGGCCGGAGATCATGCCGCGGTCGGCGGGCTGCTTGACGAACCCGGTCCACCGGTCGCTGCGGTAGGCCTCGAGCGTGTCGGAGTACCGGAGGACGATGACCGGCGCCTTGGTGTAGAGGATCTGCTGCATCTGCTTGATGATCTCGGCCCGGGCCGGGATGTCGCTCTCCCGCTTCTGCTCCTCGTGCAGCTTGTCGTAGGCGGGGTCGCAGTAGAACGTGTCGGTGTCGCGCTGGGTGCCGGTCGCGTCGTCGGGCAGCACGCCGCACGTGTGCAGGCTGAGGATCGAGGTGGGGTCTGGCCCCACGCCCCAGCCGGAGAAGATGATGTCGTACTTACCGAGATAGAGGTTGTCGTTGAGCTTGGTGAAGTCGGCGCTCTGGATCTCGGTGTCGATGCCGATCTGCTTCCACCAGCCCTTGAGGTAGTCGGAGTCGGTGGCCTCCGACGGGGTGTCGGCGTGGTTGAGCAGACGGAACTTCAGCGGCCGGCCGTTGCCGGGCATCCGCCGGATGCCGTCCGGGCCGCGCTTGTAGCCGGCGTCGTCGAGGATGCGGTTGGCCTCGGCGATGTCGAACTTCGTCGTCTCCGACTCACTCGGCTGCCAGAAGTAGGTGCTGAAGATCGGCGGAACGTAGCTCACACCAGGCTCGGCGAGCCCGTCGTTGACCTTCGCGATCAACTCGTCCTTGTCGATGGCGTGGTGGATCGCCTGCCGGACCCGGACGTCCTTCAGCGCGGGGTGCCCGTCGCCGAAGGGCTGCCCCTTCTTGGTGCGCGCGCCGACGTTGAACGTGATCGAGCTGAAGCGACGGTTCTGGGCCCGGTTGCGGGTGATGCCGGGCTGGTTCGCGAGCGACTCGTACTGTGCCGGCGTCAGCCCGCTCACCACGTCGACCTCGCCGGCGATCAGCGCCTGCACGCTCGCGTCGGGCGTCTTGTAGTAGCGGAACACGAGCTCGTCGTAGGCGGGCGCGCCGTCCCAGTAGTTCTTGTTCGCCTTGAGCCGGATGAACTGGTCCGTCTTGAACTCGACCACCTGGAACGGGCCGGAGCCGACCAGCGGGAAGTCGAAGTTCTTGAAGTCCTTGATGCTGTCGATCTTCTCCCAGATGTGCTTCGGGACGATCGCGTTGTCCAGGGCGAGCATCTGGTTGGTGGGTTGCTTGAGCTTGATGACGAGCGTCGTGTCGTTGGGCGCGGAGACGCTCTCGAAGTTGTCCACCAGGTCGGAGGAGGACGCGTGGGCGGCCGGGTCCGTCATCATCAGGTGGTAGGTGAACTCCGCGTCGCGCGCCGTGAGCGGCGTGCCGTCGGAGAACTTCACACCCTTGCGGATCGTGTAGGTCCAGGTCAGGTGGTCGGCGGACTCTTCCCACTTGGTGGCGAGGCCAGGGGAGGGCTTGAAGTCCTTGGCGCTCCAGTCGATCAGCGAGTCGTAGGTCAGACCCGCCACGGTGTAGCCGATCGCGAAGAACGACATGAACGGGTTGAACGTGTCGACCGACTGGGACGCGGCGACGATCAGCTGCGTCGGCTGGGCCTTGGCGGGCTCCTCGGCATGCCCCACGCTGGTCGGGAGCACGACGCCGACGGCGCAGACCAGAGCGGCGAGGCCTGCCGCGGCTGCACGTAACCGGTGTTTCACGATCCGCATAGGGCGTCCTCCCGGGGCTGGGTGAAGAAAATTACTGCCGGAGCCAGCGCGCGGCAGGTAAGTGTCGGCCGATGTTGCCCTGCGATGGCTTGTCCGGTCAAGATCCAGACGCAAAGGTCATCCAGCCGTCACCCGACGGGTGCGTTACGTGCGCGTGGCGAGCCAGGGGCTGCGCGTCGGGAAGCAGGTGAGCAGGGCAGGATGACGTCGTACGACGAAACGAAACGAATCGACCACGGTGTCAATCGAGGAGGATCCATGGCAACCACGCGTACGGCGAACGCCCACTGGGAGGGCTCCCTCATGCAGGGGAGCGGCCAGGTCTCGCTGGACTCGTCGGGACTCGGGAAGTACGACGTCACCTGGGCGTCGCGTGCCGAGGACGAGCCGAACGGCCGGACCAGCCCGGAGGAGCTCATCGCCGCCGCGCACTCGACCTGCTACTCGATGGCCCTCTCGCACGGACTCGCCCAGGCGGGCACCCCGCCGCAGACCGTGGACACCAAGGCGGACGTGACGTTCCAGCCCGGTGAGGGCATCACGGGGATCCACCTGACCGTGCGCGCCAGCGTGCCCGGGCTGGACGCGGACGGCTTCGCCGCGGCGGCCCAGAACGCCAAGGAGAACTGCCCCGTCTCCAAGGCGCTCGCCGGCACCACCATCACCCTCGACGCCGCGCTGGTCTGAACGCGGCTTGTTCGAAACGCGGCTGGGTCGAAACGCGGCTGGGTCGAAACGCGGCTGGTTCGAAACGCGGCTGGGTCGAACACAGCCGGTCTGAACACCGCTGGTCGTCGGGTCGTCGACGCCACGTGGGGGAGTGACACTCGGGCCTGTCCCGCGGATCGTGTCCGCGGGACAGGCCCGCTGTCATGTCGTCGGGCCGGGGGCCCGGCAGGAGCGTCCTCAGGGGGTGCCGGGGGCGGCGCCGGACTGTCCTGGCTGGCCGGGCCAGACCGGCGTGGGGACGCGGATGTTCCTCGCGTCGAACAACTCCTTCAGCCGCAGCCGGAACTCCCGCTGCACGCCGAAGTGCTGGTTGGGCCGGCACTTGCCGATCACCCGCAGCGTCAGCGACGAGCCGTTGACCTCCTCGATGCCGACCACCTGCGGCGTCTCGAGGATCTGGTCGCGCCAGTTCTCGTCCTCGGCCAGCTCGCGGCCGACCTGGTTGACGAGCTGCTCGACCTGCGCGACGTCCTCGTCGTAGGCGACGGACACGTCGAGCACCAGGCTCGACCACCCCTGACTCTTGTTGCCGACCCGGAGTACCTCGCCGTTGCGCACGTGCCACAGCACACCGTCGCCGTCCCGCAACCTGGTCACCCGCAGGCCGACGCCCTCCACGGTGCCGGAGGCCTGACCCATGTCGATCACGTCACCCACGCCGTACTGGTCCTCGAGCAGCATGAAGACGCCGGCGAGGAAGTCCTTGACGAGGTTCTGGGCACCGAAACCGAGCGCGACACCCACGACGCCGGCGCTGGCGAGGACGGGAGCGAGCTGGAAGCCGAGTTGGTTCAGCGCGGTCAGCGTCACCATGCTGGCGATGACGACCGTGGTGATGCTCTTGAACAGGGATCCGAGCGCGTGCGCACGCTGGGAACGGCGTTCGTGGTAGAGCGTGCCGTTGTTGCCGATGAGCTGGGCCGCGCGCTCGCTGCCGAAGAAGTGCCTTGGTGGCTCGAGGCCGGCGGTCTTGATCACCAGGCGGTCGACGAGCCGGTTCAGCACCGCACGGAGGGCGACTCCGAGAACGATCAGGAACGCGACGCGGGCGGGGGTGTCGGCGTAGGCGGTGAACTCGTTCCAGGTGAGCGCGAACGGCATCAGCGGGCATCCAGGTGCTGCGGGGACGGGCGGACCATGGTCCCCGAGCCTAAGAGCCCGGCCCGGCGAGCCCCAACAGGAGGCCAGTATTCGGGCGTGTCCCGCGATCCGGGGGAGAGGCCACTTCGATCACGCCTTGCGACGTTATGTCCGAGATGCCCGCACCCGGCGGGCCCGGTGACACGACCCGGTGAAACGACCTGGTGAGGCGGCGTCCTGCGCGTGGCCCCGGATGCCCCCGGATGCCCCCGGACATGCCCGGACATGCCCGAGACATGCCCCTGACACGGCGACGCGGCGCCGACCCCCCACCGGGGAGTCGACGCCGCGTCGTGAAGTACGGCCGGTGCTACTTGGTGTTGGCGCCGCGCTCCTGGATCTGGTCCTGGTACTCCTTGCGGATCTGCTCGCCGCCCTCCTTGAGCCACGTCGCGACCGCGTCGTCCCACGCGCTCAGCGGCTTGCGGCCCTGGATCACGGCGTTCATCTCGTCGGTGAGCTTGCCGTCGATGGTGGAGCCCTTGGTCGACTGGGTGTTGGAGTACATGCCGAGGCAGGGGTTCGGGATCCCGTTCGGCACGACCGTCTGTTCGTAGGTGTGCTGGATCTCGACGTCACCCTTACGGCCGGGCTGGTAGGTGACCGAGGGCCCTTCGGCGATGTAGCGGATCGGGATGACCGTCTCGCTCAGTCCGACAGGGGTGTACTTCGGGTCGCCGTTGTTGTCGATGGTGTGGTGCACGCCCTCCTGCCCGTAGAGGCGGAAGAAGTACTCCTCACTCCCGAACGGCGCGGCCAGCCAGTTGCAGACCCGGAGCAGCTCCTGGAGCCGAGTCTTGTCGGCCTTCTTGAACGCCGTCATGCTGTAGTTCGAGCCGCCGTGGGCGATCTTCCCCTCGCCCCCGTCGTAGCCGGGAATGACCATGAGGTCGAGCTTGAAGCCGGGGTTGTTGACGTTGTCCTGGATGTACTGGGTCCAGCCCTGGTAGCCGTCGCTGTGGATGCAGATCGTGCCGGCGTTGAACCACTGCTTGAACGGCACGGCCTGGGAGAAGGCGTCGGGATGGATCAGGCCTTCCTTCCAGAACTGCCGCGCGGTGTCGATGGCGCGGCGCTCCTCCTCCGTCTCGTTGCGGTGGGTGAGCTTGCCGTTCTCGTAGCGCCAGGTGTTGGGCGCGTGGAGCATGGTCCGAACGAGGTCACGGACCGCGGTCGCGGTGGCGAACCCCCACCGCTTCGCTTTCGGATCCGTCAGGCCCTTGGCGATGGTGTGGAACTCCTCGTAGCTCTTCGGCTGTGTGGGCAGGCCGAGCTTCTCGAAGATGTCGGCGCGGATGAACGGGAAGCCGCCGACCGCGTCACGGGGCACTGGGATGCCGTAGATGCCGCCGTTGTAGATGCAGGGTTCCCAGGACCGTTCCGGGATGCTGGCGAGGTTCGGGTAGTCCTTGATGGCGTCGCCGGAGAGAAGGTCCGTCAGGTTGGCGAACTTCGCCTCCAGCAGCTGCGGGAAGTTCGGGACCGACCCCATCTGCAGGAAGTCCGGGAGTTCGCCGCCTGCGATCGTGGTGGCGAACTTGTTCCCGTAGTCGGAGTTCGGGATCATCGTAATCTTCAGATCCGTCCCCAGCCGCTTGTCGAGCTCGGCCCAGTACTTGTTCTTGGGGGCCGTCGGCGGGAGCGGGTAGTAGATGTTGGCCATCGCGGTGACCGAACCGCCGGAGCCGATCTCACCCTCGACCGACTTCGGGTGCTCCTTCGGGTAACTGAAGAAGCCCGGCCGGATGTAACCGAATTGGCCGGGCAGGTCCGGGTCGACGCCGGTGTACGGAACGTTCGCGGGCAGTTTCACGGCCTTGTTGGCGGTGACGGCCTTCTTCTGCGCCTCCTCCGAGTTCGCGCCTCCGCCTCCGCAGGCGGTGAGTAACGAGCCGGCCCCCGACACCAGCAAGGCGGTGCCGCCCGCACTCCTCAGGAAGGTACGGCGACTGACAGACGGTCGTGCCATGAGCTTCTCTCCTAAAGGGATCGACGAGCAGGATGGAACGACGGAGCGGAGGGGCTCGCCAGCTGGATCAACTACGGGGCTGGAGCAGCTAACCTCCGGGCGGGACTGGACTGGCAAACACTGCGTGGGTATCTCATTCGCCGCTGGTGGCGACTGGTTGTCGCCGTGGACATTCGGTCAGAAAGCACGCTCGGCCAGCTCCTGCTGAGGAACTGGCCGAGGAAGCGTCGTGGTGCGGCCGCAAGTCGCCGACCGGCACCTTGGGGCCGCACTACGCGGAGGTCTGTACTACGCGGTGATTCGACGCGGCGCCGACTCCCACCGGGGAGTCGACGCCGCGTCGTGAAGTACGGCCGGTGCTACTTGGTGTTGGCGCCGCGCTCCTGGATCTGGTCCTGGTACTCCTTGCGGATCTGCTCGCCGCCCTCCTTGAGCCACGTCGCGACCGCGTCGTCCCACGCGCTCAGCGGCTTGCGGCCCTGGATCACGGCGTTCATCTCGTCGGTGAGCTTCGCGTCGATGGTCGCGCCCTTGGACTGCTGGGTGTTGGAGTACAGACCGAGGCAGGGGTTGGGGATTCCGTCCGGCACGACGGTCTGTTCGTAGGTGTGCTGGATCTCGACGTCACCCTTACGGCCCGGCTGGTAGGTGACCGACGGTCCCTCGGCGATGTAGCGGATCGGGATGACCGTCTCGCTCAGGCCGACCGGGGTGTACTTCGGGTCGCCGTTGTTGTCGATGGTGTGGTGCACACCCTCCTGCCCGTACAGGCGGAAGAAGTACTCGTCGGACCCGAACGGTGCGGCCAGCCAGTTGGCGATCCGCAGCAGCTCCTGGATCCGGGTCTTGTCGCCCTTCTTGATGCCCGTCATCCCGTTGAGGAACGTCGAACCACCGTGGGAGATCTTGCCCGGTCCACCGCCGTCGTAGGCCGGAACGAGCATCAGGTCGAGCTTGAAGCCGGGGGTGTTGACGTTGTCCTGGATGTACTGCGTCCAGCCCTGGTAGCCGTCGCTGTGGATGCAGATCGTGCCGGCGTTGAACCACTGCTTGAACGGCACTGCTTGCCCGAACGCGTCGGGGTGGATCAGCCCTTCCTTCCAGAACTGCCGGGCGATGTCGACCGCGCGACGCTCCTGCTCCGTCTCGTTGCGGTGAGTGAGCTTGCCGCCCTCGTTGTGCCAGGTGTTCGGCGCGCTCAGCATCGTGCGGCCGAGGTCGCGGACCGCGGTCGCGGTGGCGAACGCCCACCGCTTCGCCTTCGCGTCGGAGAGCCCCTTGGCGACGGTGTGGAACTCCTCGTAGTCCTTCGGCTGGGTCGGAAGCCCGAACTTCTCGAAGATGTCGGCCCGGATGAAGGGGAAGCCGCCAACCGCGTCGCGAGGAACGGGGATGCCGTAGATACCGCCGTTGAAGATGCACGCCTGCCAGGACCGCTCCGGGATGCTGGCGAGGTTCGGGTAGTCCTTGATGGCGTCGCCGGAGAGGAACTCCGTCAGGTTGGCGAACTTCGCCTCGAGCAGCTGCGGGAGGTTCGCGACCGGAATGATCTGGGTGAAGTCCGGCAGGTCGCCACCCGCGATGGTGGTCGCGAACTTGTTGGTGTAGTCCGCGTTCGGAACCATCGTCATCTTGAGGTCGGCGTTCAGCCGCTTGTTCAGCTCGGCCCAGTACTTGTTCTTGGGCGCGGTCGGCGGGATGGGGTAGTAGATGTTGGCCATCGCGCTGACCGACCCGCCCGAGCCGACCTCACCCTGGACCGACTTCGGGTGCTCCTTCGGGTAGCTGAAGAAGCCCGGCCGGACGTAGCCGAACTCGCCCGCCAGGTCCGGGTGGACGCCGGTGTAGGGCACGTTGGTCGGCAGCTTCACGGCCTTGTTGGCCGTCACCGCCTTCTTCTGCGCCTCCTCCGAGGTGGCACCACTGCTGCCACAGGCGGTGAGCAACGAGCCGGCCCCCGACGCCAGCAGGGCCGCGCCGCCCGCACCCCTCAGGAAGGTACGGCGACTGACGGAAGGTCGTGCCATGGAACTGTCTCCTTGATGATGTCAGCCCTTGACTGCGCCGACGAGCACACCCTTGGCGAAGTGCCGCTGCAGGAAGGGATACACGAGCAGGATGGGAACGATGGAGATGACGAGGATCGCCATCTGGATCGACTGCTGCGGCGGTAGTGCCTCGCCGCCGACGGCGAGCTGGTCGGTACCAAGTGCCGCCTGGTTGACCACGAAGGTCCGGAGGACCAGCTGCAACGGCCACTTCTCCGGGGTGTTGATGTAGATGAGCGCCTGGAAGAAGTTGTTCCAGTAGCCGACGGCGTAGAACAGCCCGATGACGGCCATCACCGCCTTGGACAGTGGAAGCACGATCCGGGTGAGGACGTGGAACTCACTGGCACCGTCGATCCGCGCGCTCTCGAAGAGCTCCTCCGGTAACTCCATGAAGAAGGCCCGCATGACGATGACGTTGAAGCCGTTGATGAGCACGGGCAGGATCAGCGACCAGTAGCTGTCGAGCAGGCCGAGCGACTTGACCACCAGGTAGTTGGGGATCAGGCCGGCGCCGAAGAGCAGGCTGCCGAGCACCACGAACAGGATCGGTCGGTGCAGGAGGCTTCCCGGGCGGCTCAGGGAGTACGCAAGGCCGGTCGTGGCGGCGAGGCTGAGGAACGTTCCGACGACCGTGATGGCGACGCTGACGAAGAGCGCCCGGGTGACGACACCGCCGGCGAGCACCGCCTTGTAGGAGTCGAACGAGGGGTCCTTCGGGAACAACAGGAACCCGCCGGCCTCGGTGAGGGCCTTCTGGTCGGCGAGGCTCGTGGAGATCACCGCGAGGAACGGGATGAGCACCAGTAGACAGACGATGATGAGCGTGACGCACTTCAACGCCGTCGTGAGTGGTGAGGGCTTGTCCATCCAGATGGGACGCGTCGCGGCCTTCATCGGCTGTAGACACCTCGTTCCCCGAAGATGTGGGCAACCTTGTTGGCACCGACGATGAGCGCGACGCCGACGAGGCCCTTCACCAGACCCACCGCTGTCGAGACGCCCCAGTTACCGCCCAGGATGCCGTTGTTGTAGACGTACGTGTCGAGCACTTCGCTGGCATCCCGCCCGACCGCGTTCTGTTGCAGGATGATCTGCTCGAACCCGACGTTGAGCACGTGGCCGAGTCGCAGGATCAGCAGCAGGACGATGAGGCTGCGCAGCGAAGGAAGCGTGATGTGCCACAGTCGGCGCCACCCGTTGGCGCCGTCCACGGCGGCCGCTTCGTACAGGCTCGTGTCGACCCGTGAGATAGCGGCCAGGAAGATGATGGTGTTCCAGCCGGTCTCCTTCCAGATGACCTGGCTGGTGATGAGGCCCTTGAAGAGGTCGGGCGCACCGATGATCTGCAGCGTCGCCCAGTCGTGCTCGCGCAGGAACGTGTTGAGCATGCCCGCGTTGCCGAGCATCTCCTGGAACAACGCGACGACGATGACCCAGGACAGGAAGTGCGGCAGGTAGACGACCGACTGCACGAACCGCTTCACCCAGTCGAACATCACGCTGTTGAGCAGGAGCGCGAGCGCAATCGGCACGGGGAAGACGAAGATGACCTGGATCAGGCTGATGACCAGCGTGTTGACCAGGGCGGCGATGAACGTCGGATCGCCGTTGAAGATGACCTGGAAGTTACTGAACCCCACCCACGGGCTCGCCTGGATACCGAGATAGGGCTGGTAGTCCTTGAAGGCGATGACGTTCCCGAGTAACGGGAGGTACTGGAAGATCAGGAGCGCGGCGAGCCCCGGTAGACCGATGACCAGCACCAGCCAGTCGCGGCGTATCCGCGCACCGAGCAGGCCGAACCTGCCGGTCTCGGCGGAGCTGGACGGCCGTCTGGACGGCGGCGTTGGACGGGCGCGGTTTCGCGCGAGGAGGCCTTGGCTGTTTCCGGCCATGTACCTGGCTCCTCCGGGTGCTCGACGTGACTGGCGGTGCGGCTTGGTTTGCGTTTGGAACAGTGACCGAATCGACACACGCTGGCCGAGATCCTGCCTGCTCCGGATCTTCGGGAAGCGTTTTCCCATCTCAGAGAACTGCGGTGGTCACACGAGGCGGACGGCCGTATACGGGCATCGTCGAGCCCGTCGTGACTGGGCACCACAAACGCCACGAACTGGACGGCAGACCGTCGATCCATGATGTTGTGCCGGGAGGCTACTACCAAGGTGGATCGTCACGTCAAGAGGTGATAGCGCTTGACTTTTCGTGATCGAGCGGTTGACCCGACTTGCTGGTCAGGTGAACAATCAGAGGTTTTCGAGGGCCCGTTCCGGCGAGAAGTTCGACCGATACACGCCCGTTCGGAGGGCGTCGAGCCACTGTCGGCGTTGTCCAGGTCACACCTCGTCCCACGTTCCGGTCTCGTGTCGATCACGTTTCGACAATGAACGCGGGTCGCATCGCCCGTAGGACGTCCGATGTCGGCCGCGCGGTCGGAAGTCGCGGCGCGGTCGTGTGTCGTGCGGTAACCTCCGCGTCGCCCTCAGCGTTCGGCGACGTCGGGCCCGGCGTTCCGGCCACCTCGGCACGGTCGTGTTCGTCCGCCGCCACTGTCGAAGGAGGCGCAACCCTCGCTTGCGCTTCCTCGGGAGTTCCTGACCCCGTTGCGTTCTAGGGCCGGCTTCTCGGACTCACCATGGTGTGGAGGCTTCGCTGTGTTGCCGGTAGGCCGAGTTCGGCTGCTGGCTCTCGGGCCCGGCGGCGTAGAGTCCGGCGCGCAGGTGGGCCGGGGCGCTCGCGTGCTCCCAGGAAGCACTGGGTACGGTGTGGTTCGTGACGAAGGGTAGGGCGATGATCGGTCGCGCATTGCGCCGCGTTCTCGTTGTGGGCGCCCTGACGGGCGTCGGTGCGGTCGGCACAGCCTCAGTGGCACTGGCCGAGACGCCCGACAGTTGGACGAAGAGCGCACCGATGCCCCTCCTGGAGGTGCTCGGCATCTACGTCGGTATTCCGGTGGCGCTGTTCGCGTTGATCGCGCTCCTGGTGGTCGCCCCCTCGCTGGTCCGTGGTGCGAATCTGCAGCCCGGCGTGGAGTGGAGCGGGCAGCCGGAGTGGTTCGGCGCACGTCCAGACGACGAGGCGATCCCGACCGGAGACTCGACGACGGACGAGCTGTCCGAGGCGAAGGCTTCCGCCGTGACTCGAGGGGGCGCGGGTGGCCGTTGGTGACACGTTCGGCCCACGGGAGCGCAGCGAGATCGAACGCGCTGTCCGGGTAGCCGAACAGATCTCCGGACTGCCTTTCTCGGCCTACGTCGGACCGTCCGAGGGCGACGCGCGGTTGTTCGCCGAGCGTCTGCACGCCGGACTCCCCAACGCGCCGCACAGCGTCCTGGTGCTGGTGGATCCCGTTCACCATCTGGTGGAGGTCGTCACCGGCACCGAGGCCCGGCGGGTGCTCAGTGACACCGACTGCGAGCTCGTGGTCCTCGCGATGCGTTCGGCCTTCGCCGACGGCGATCTCGTCGGTGGCCTCGTCGCCGGACTGCAACAGTTGGGCGACCACGCTCGGCAGCCTCGCACCGTCCACACCGACGAGGAGTAGCTCTCCTCTCTTCTCGGTAACTCAGCAGCGCCGCAACTCAGCAGCATCGCAACTCCGCAGCACCGCAACACCTGGCCCGACGTCGGGAGGTCTTGTGAGTGAACTGTTCCTCGAGCGGCGGCCCGCTGCGCTCGATCCGCTGCCGGCCGGCTACCGCACACTGTTCGACCGACTGCTCGCGGTCGTCGAGCCGGACGAACGGATCCGGGCGATGTGGTTGTCCGGATCGCTCGCCCGCGGAGTGGCGGACGCGGGTTCGGACCTGGACGTCATCCTCGCGGTCCGCGACGACGACTTCGCTGAGTTCGCGGCGTCCTGGCAGGAGTGGCTCGCCACGGTCACGCCTACCGTGCTCGCGCGACCACTGCCGCACGCGGCCGGCTGCTTCTACTCGACAACACCGGAGTGCCTGCGCCTGGACGTCATCACCGAACCCGTCGCGGGTCTCCCGGACACCCCGCATCGGCGCCGGCTCGTCGTCCTCGACCGTGACGAGCTCGATGCGGTCGTTCCCGATCCCGCGACGCAGCCCGGGCCGAACCGTGAGCGGATGGCCTCCCTGGTGGAGGAGTTCCTCCGACAGCACGCCATCTTCCCGGCCATGGTGGCGCGCGAGGACTGGCTGTGCGTGGCCGTCGGCGTGCAGCAGGCGCAGGCGATGCTGTACCAACTCTTCGTCGAGGCCAACCAGCCGCTGCCCCCCATGGGCGTGAAGCAGTGGAGCGCGAAGCTCACGCCGAGCCAGCGTGCGGTCCTGGAGGGCCTGCCCGGTCCCTCGCCCCAACCCGGGTCCGTGATCCCCGCGATGCGGGCGACCGCGGCGGTGTGGCGGTCAGAAGGCCGGTCGACCCTGGAGGCCCACGGCGTTGACTGGCCGGCGGAGTTGGACGACGCGGTGGCGCGCCACTGCGACCGCGAACTCGGCGCCGACTGAACGACGCGAAACGCCCCGCCCACTGCGTGAGTGGGCGGGGCGTCCTCGTCTGGGTCCGCCGATCCGACGGACCGGGTCGCGTCAGACCTGTGCGTCGCGCTCCTGGGCCCGCAGCGCGCGCTCGACGTCGGCGACACCCTCCTCCACCAGGCGGCGGACGGCGGGTACCGGCTGCGTCTTGTCGAGCCAGGCCCGTACCCGGTCGACGGTGTCCTGGGTCGCGAGCTGGCGGGGGAACAGGCCGATCAGGACGTACTGCGCCATCTCGTTGGCCTTGCGGTCCCACACCCAGCCGGCGGCGTCGAGGTAACGGTCGACGTAGGGCGCCAGCAGCTCTTCCTGCGCCGGCTGCCAGAAGCCGCGGATCGTCTTGAACTGCGTCTGGTTGGGTACGTCGTCGCGGTCGACGGCGACCTCCCAGGCCCGTGCCTTGGCCTCGGCGGACGGCAGCGCCGCGCGGGCGTGCGCCGCCTCCTCCTGACCCTTGATGGTGCCGTCACGCTCCAGCTCCGCGTCGATCTCGGCGTCGCCGATGGCGCCCAGCCGGGCGAGGTTCTGGACGAGGAGCCAGCGCAGCTCGGCGTCGACGGCAAGACCCTCGAGGGCGATCGCGCCGTTGAGGATGTCGCTGAGGTAGCCGGCGTGCTCGTCCACGGCGGTCGACGCGAACGAACGCATCAGCGCGAGCTGGTGGTCACTGCCCGGCTCGGCGTCCTGGGCGAGCGCGAGTACGCCGGCCGCGAAGGCCCGGCGCGTCTCTTCCCGACGCTCGTCCGTGGTGTAGATCTCGACCGCGGAGGAGGCGGTACGGAGCAGGAGTTGGACGACGTTGATGTCGGGCTCGCTCGCCACTCCGGTGAGGACCAGCGCGATGTAGTCGCGGGCGGCCATCTCGGCGTCCCGGGCCATGTCCCAGGCCGCGGTCCAGCACTGCGCCCGCGGCAGGGAGTCGGTGAAGTCGCCGACGTGGTTGACCAGCGTCGCGAGCGACCGCTCGTCGAGGCGGATCTTCGCGTAGGTCAGGTCGTCGTCGTTCAGGAGGACCAGGTCGGGCTGTGCGCGGCCCACCAGGTCAGGCACCTCCGTGCGCTCACCCACGACGTCCAGCTCGACCCGGTGGCTGCGGACGAGCTTGCCGTCGACGAGGTCGTAGAGGCCCAGCGCGACTCGGTGGGACCGCAGGGTCGGCTGCTCCGCGATCGCGGACTGGAGGACGGCGAAGGAGCTGAACTTTCCGTCGGCGTCGAGCTCGAAGTCGGCGCGGAGCGTGTTGACTCCGGCCGTCTCCAGCCACTCCTTGCTCCAGGCGTCGAGGTCGCGCCCGCTGGTCTCCTCCAGCGCCTCACGCAGGTCGGCGAGCGTGGCGTTGCGCCATTCGTAGGTCTTGAAGTAGTGGCGGAGTCCGGCGAAGAACTCCTCCCGCCCGACCCACGAGACGAGCTGCTTGAGCACGCTCGCGCCCTTGGCGTAGGTGATGCCGTCGAAGTTGACCTCGACGTCCTCGAGGTCACGGATGTCGGCCGAGATCGGGTGGGTGGAGGGAAGCTGGTCCTGGCGGTAGGCCCAGGTCTTGTCGGTGTTGGCGAACGTCGTCCAGGCGTGCGACCAACGGGTGCGCTCGGACTCGCAGAGCACGCTGGCATAGGTGGCGAAGGACTCGTTCAGCCAGAGGTCGTCCCACCAGCGCATGGTCACCAGGTCGCCGAACCACATGTGCGCGAGCTCGTGCAGGATCGTGGTGGCGCGGGACTCGTAGTAGGCGTCGGTCACCCGGCTACGGAAGATGTACTCGTCGCGGAGCGTCACGCAGCCCGCGTTCTCCATCGCGCCCATGTTGTATTCGGGCACGAACAGCTGGTCGTACTTCGCGAACGGGTACGGATAGTCGAAGAGCTCCTCGAAGAACGCGAACCCGCGCTTCGTGACGTCGATGATCTCCTCGGCGTCGAGGTGCTCGGCGATCGAACGCCGGCAGAAGACGCCCAGCGGGATCTCGGCGTCGCGGCCGGCGTAGCTGTCCCTGACCACGTGGTAGGGCCCGGCGACGAGCGCGGTGATGTAGGTCGAGATCCTCGGCGTCGGCTCGAACCGCCAGACCGCCACACCCTCCCGCAGCGGCTCCGGCTCCGGGGTGGGGGAGTTGGAGACGACCTGCCAGTCGGCGGGTCCGGTGACGGTGAGCTGGAAGGTGCCCTTGAGGTCGGGCTGCTCGAACGTCGCGAACATCCGCCGGGCGTCCGGCACCTCGAACTGCGTGTAGAGGTAGGCCTGCTGGTCGACCGGGTCGAAGAACCGGTGCAGCCCCTCGCCGGTGTTCATGTACGCCGCGTCGGCGACGATGCGCACCTCGTTGTCGGCGGCGACATCGGAAAGCGCGATGCGGGCGCCGTCGTAGACCTCGCTCGGGTCGAGGGAGCGGCCGTTGAGGGTCACCTCGCGTACGCGCGGAGCGATCAGGTCGACGAAGGTGCTCGCGCCCGGCTCGGTACTGGTGAACCGGATCACGGTGGTCGATGAGAACGTCTTGGCCTGCTGGTCGATGGCTGAGGTCAGGTCGAGGTTGACGTCGTACCCGTCGACCGACAGGAGGCGGGCCCGCTCACGGGCCTCGTCGCGAGTGAGGTTGGCGCCTGGCATGGGTGCCATCCTTCCACGCGGTGCAGGTGGTGGGCGAGTGAGTTGGCCGACGGCGCGGCGACGCCCACCCGGGGCGGGATCCGGGCAAGATCACCGACGCGGGGACGGCATCCGTGCGCCAGCCGCGCCAGGTCCTGGACAAGATCCGTCCCGCGCCAGTTCCGGTGCCACTCCCGGCGCCAGTCCCGGCGACGTGGGCGGCAGGACACGGAGCGCGACCGAGACCGGGAATGCCGACGGGCTCGGTCGGGTTTCCCCACTGGGGTCCGTGCGCGGCGGGGGAGTGCCCGGACGACGCTGGAGGTAGCTGTGCCAGCGTTGACCCGATCCTGACTGGTTCTGACGTGAGTCTGTCTCGAAGTGACGTGACGAAGGAGTGACAATGGCCGACGATCGGGTGGTCGCTGATTTCTGGTTCGACCCGGTGTGCCCCTGGGCTTGGATCACCTCGCGCTGGATTCTGGAAGTCGAGAAGGTGCGTCCGGTGCAGGTTCGCTGGCACGTGATGAGCCTTGCCGTGTTGAACTCCGGCCGCGACGTGTCCGAGGACTACAAGAAGTCGATGGACACCGCGTGGGGTCCGGTGCGGATGGCCATCGCCGCCGCACAGCGGGCTGAGGAGGCGGGTGAGGACCCGAGCCCCGTGCTGGGCCGTCTCTACACCGAGCTGGGCACCAGGTTCCACCACGAGAAGAAGCAGCGCGACCGCGCGACCTACGAGGAGGCGCTGGAGGCCGCCGGCCTGCCCCGCGACCTCGTCGAGGCCGCCGGTTCCGAGGACTACGACGACGCTCTCCGCAAGAGCCACGCGCAGGGCATGGACCAGGTGGGCTACGAGGTCGGTACGCCGGTGATCAGCGTGCTGGGTTCGGCGTTCTTCGGACCGGTCGTCTCGCCGATCCCACGCGGTGAGGACGCCGGCAAGCTCTGGGACGGCGTAGTCCTCGTCGCCCAGACCGACGGTTTCTTCGAGCTCAAGCGGAGTCGGACCCGCGGCCCGGACTTCGACTGAGCAGGAGCCCGTGACGAGGCCCCGGGGAGTGATCCCCGGGGCCTCGTGCGTGGTGCCTCCCGGGACCTCGGGCGATCGAGCGCAGCCAGGGCCCCGGGAGCGTTCATGGCGGAGGAGCCATCAGTCCCACACCGCCGAGGAGGTGGGAGCCCGCCGACTCCGGGCGTCGCTGCCGTAGACCATCAGCTCGGCCAGGGCGACTCTGCCGACCTGGGCCGAGGTGTGGCAGTCGGAGGTCGCGAGCGGGTCCGACTCCTGTTCGCCCTGGTAGACCGGGTTGCCCGTGCACTGGGTGTCGAGGACGACCAGGCGGAGGTGGGTGGCCCTGGTGTCGGGTATGTCGAAGTCGCGGAACGTCAGGTCGGTCGTCACGGGCCACGGGCGGGTGGCGGGGAAGGCGCGCGGGGGCGAGGTGAAGGTCCGGTGCCAGCGCCCTCGCGGTTGGTCGCACGGCGCGTCCGCCCGGGTGGTGCAGGTCTCGACGGCGAACCCCCGCAGCGCGGCGAACCGGTCGGCGGTGACCGCGCTGATCCGCACGGAGCGTACCCACCGGGGCGCGGTTCCGGCCAGGTCGACCGTGACCGTGGTTCCACGTGCGTTCGGCGTCCGTCCGGCGACCGACCAGCCGGTGCTCTCGTGGTCGTCGAGGACGGCGGCCCGCTGCGGGCCTGAACCGGCGACCTGAGGGCCCGCGCGTTCGACGATCCGCGCGCCGTTGCTGCGCGAGGCGAGGTTGCGGCTCAGGAAGAGCGTGAGGTAGCGGGTGCGGTAGCTCGCGACCGAGACGCTCGCGCGGCCCATCCCGAAGCCGGGGGCGCTCCAGGTGAGCTCGTACCGGCCGGGGAGTAAGCGCATCGTGTCATCCAGCGGCGTGGCCGGATCGGTGTCGGCGATCGGTGTCGAGGGGTCGGCGAAGCGGCCCACGTAGATCCTGGCGTTGGCGATCGGGTGCCCGAGCGGTCGCGAGATCACCCCGATCGCGAGCCGGCCGTGCGCCCGGGACGACCGGACGAACTCGGGCACCGTGAAGTCCGGTTGCCCGCGTCGGCTGCCCACCTGGGGCGTGGCGTGCGCGCCCATGCCCCGGGCCGCGAACACCTCCCACAGGTCCTCGAGGTTGGCGCCACCGAAGCGCAGCCGGTCGGCGGCGAGCAGCGCGTCGCGGGCATCCAGCATGGAGACGTTGCTCTGCTGGAGCAGCAGCGAGTCGAGGACGAGTTGGATCCAGCGCCGGTTGCCCGGACAGCTCGCCGCCGGCAGTGCGCCGTCCGCGCAGCGTCGCTGGAGGTCCGGGTCGCCGGACGGGGCGACGTCGTCGTACTTCTCGACCAGGGCCCGCCGGACGTCCCAGTTGACCGCCGCCCAGATCTCGCCGTCGGCGCCGAGTCCGCCCGCGGGGTCGTAGCCGACGTTGCCGTAGTTGAGCGGGTTGGCGTCGAGCCGGTAGTTGCGGACCCCTCGGGCGCTGTTGCCGGCGACGTACGCACCGATCGTCGGCGCCGTGGTGTCGGCCCGGCCGTCCTCCTCGAGTAGGTACTCAGCCGCCAGCACGTCCGACCAGCCCTCCGCGACGGCGCGTCCCTGCGCGGAGGTGATGCCGGAGTCGGGACCACCGACGAGGCGGTTCGTCACCGCGTGGGCGTACTCGTGTGCGACCACGCTCGCGTCGAAGGCGCCGTCGACGCAGGGGCCGTACCACTGCCCGGCGACGGGTTGGAAGAGATAGTGGTTGGAGACGCCGGGCAGTCCGTCCTGGAGAGTGACCTGGTTGGCGTCGTTGCGGCCCTGGTACGTCGGATAGCCGCCGCTCACCGCGTCGGCCTGGACGTAGCCGACCTCACGGTCGCCGTCGAGGCCGCCGGCGCTGCCGTTCTCCTCCTGCAGGTTGTGGCGGTCCTCGGTGAAGCCGAGCCGGTAGGTCCAGTCGTGCAACCGGGTGTGCAGTGTGAAGACGTTGGCGACCGCCGCGCCGACGTCGTTCCCGCCCGGCTCCAGCACCGAGGTGTCGCAGCGGGAGGTGCGCCACGTGTCCGTGAACCTCACCGACGGTGCGAGGGACGGTTCCGAGGCCGGGCCGGAGGCGGAGGCCGGGGCGGAGGACGGAGCGAGGGCCGCGGACAGAGGTGGTGCGGGCGAGGTGGCCCCGGTCGGCGCTCGCGGGCGGGCCGGCCGTGCCATCACGGGTGCGAAGGGGCTGTCCCAGGCCGGGATCGTGTGCGCGGTGTTGTTGTCGGCGGTCCCGTTGTGGTCCAGGTCCGGCGCCGCGAGGACGCCCGGCACCGCGAGCGCGTCGGAGTCCCCGAGCGCGTGCCACGCCGGAACGGCGGCCTCCGGTTGGACCAGGATGCCGCAGCCGGGCAGGCAGGCCGACTCGGTGGCGGGCTCCGCGTCCGGTGGCGCGGCGGCTCCGGATGGCCGCCACAGCGGTCGGCCCGGGCCGAGGAGATGGTCGACACGGTTGTGGCGGACCAGCACCCTGCCGGTGACGGCGTCCACGAACGACGTCGAGGCCAGCGCGGTGCCGTCCTGGACGTCGACGACGTTGGCCTCGTAGGCCGGCCGGGCTCCCTGGTGGGGGACGCCGACGCCGACCAGGCGAACCTGCTGGAGTTGGGCCAGTCCGGTGACGCTGAACGTCGTCCACTGTCGGGGGTCGGTGGCCGTGGCGACAGGTCCCACCGCCTCCTTGCTCACCGGGCGGCCGGCGGCCGCGGCGGCGGCGAGCCACGCCGTCACAGGGCTCAGCCGGGCGCGGGCGGGCGTCGGCGCGTCGCCGTAGGCCGAGGAGGTGACGTACACGATCTCGTCGCCGGCGACGGCGACGGTGACGAGTCCTCCGGCGGCGGCGGGGAGGCCGCCGAAGCGTTCGCGGAACACCACCACGTGCGCACGGCTGCCGGACCCGGGCGCGCTCGAGGGGGCCGCCAGCAGGACGGGTTCGGAGCGGCTCGCCGCCCCGCCGTCGGTGAGGGCGGCGTCCTGGAGCAGTTCGAGCGAACCGACCCGCGCCTGCGACATCCGGAACAACACCCGGTTCTGCGCCAGGAACCGGCGGGCCGCCTGGGCAGGAGATCCGGGGACCCCGGACGCGAGGGGGCCGTCGACGCGGGTCAGGACGGCCGCCGTGCCGAATCTCGTCCAGCGCACGGTGGCCTCGAGTCGCTCGACCGCCCTGCGTTGGTCGGCGGAGGGGGCCAGCCGACCGTGGCGTACGTCGAAGTCCTCACTCACCCGCGGCCGGTCGAGGGCCCTGACGACGGAGGGTTCGGCCCCCGCGAACCGGGCGCCGTCCGCACCGTCGGCGGCAGCGATCGGAGCCACCGCGCTCGCGAAGGCGAGCGCGGGCACGCCGACCACGAAGGCGACCTGCCAGGTCACCCGGGCCACGCGACGCTGCGGTGGGCGCATTGCACTCCTCCGTGGAGCGGACCTGGCCGCTCCGTATGGGGAAGAGGTGGGTTGCCTACCCGCATGACCGTTTCATGGTGAAGTTACTCAGCGAGACGAAAACACTAGAAAATTTACACAGCGTGACCAAACTGTGTCCGTTGGGCTTCGACCAGTCGAAGAAGCCCAACGGACCGTCGATGATCGTCGGAAGGTCAGGGCACGTCCGCTGGTTCGGGACGCACCTCCGGGCGACCCGCCGGGCCGGCCGCCCGCGCCCGCAGCAGCAGGCCGAGTCCGCCGGCGACGAGCGCGAGGAGGGCCACCGTGCTCAGGGCAGCGGGCAGTCCGATCTGGTCCGTCAGGAACCCGATGATCGGCGGGCCGGCGAGCATGCCGGTGTTGCCGATCGTGGAGGCCAGCCCGACACCACGCGATCCGCCGATCGCGCCGGCCTTCGCGATCGCGACGGGGAACATGTTCGCGAGTCCGAGGCCCACGGCCAGCAGCCCCACGAAGGCGAGTGGAAGGCTGCCGGCCCACGCGGTGACGAGGATGCCGACCGCGGCGAGCACGGCCCCACCGGTCAGCACCGTCGTCTCGCCGAGACGCATGATCAGCTTGCCGCCGGTGAGGCGGCCGGCCGCGATCGCCACGGAGTAGACGCCGAAGCCGTACGACGCGACGCCCGCCGCCGCACCGAGTTCCTCGCGCAGGTGGAGTGCACCCCAGTCGCCCACCGCGCCCTCGCCGTACGCCGTGCACAGGGCGACCACACCCAGCAGGACGACCGCCATCCCGACAGGCGTCCGTCGTCCGTCGGCCGGCTTCCCCTCGTGGGCCCCGGCCTTCGCGACCGCGTTGGCCGTGCCGGCCCTCAGCATCGGCGCGGCGAACCCGGCCGTGACGGCGAGGCCGGCCACCGAGATCAGGCCGAGGTGGGCGAAGGTGCCGAGGTGGGCGGCGAGCAGCCCACCGATCACGGCGCCGATCAGGCCGCCGACACTCCACAGTCCGTGCAGCGGCGACATGATCGCCCGCCCGGTGGCGGTCTCCACCTCGACCGCCGCGCTGTTGAGAGCGACGAGCAGAACGCCGTAGATCGCGCCGAACAACAACAGGATGCCGCCCAACTCGACCACGGTCCGGGCGAACGCCGGCAGGACCAGGCAGGCGCACACGGCGGGGAACGACGCCACCAGCAACCGGCGGGTACCGAAGCGCTCGCACAGTCCACCGGCGAAGTACATCGACACCGCCGAGCTGAACGTCATGCACAGCAGCGCCAGTCCGAGCGCGGTCGCGGAGGCGTCGACCTGGTTCTTGATCTCGGGCACCCGGACGACCCAGCTGGCGAACAGCACGCCGTCGGCGGCGAAGAAGACCGTCAGTGGATACAACCGGTTCACCGGCACCGGGCCGGCGCCCCTGCGACTTTGCGGCACAGTGCGCTCCTCGTGGATGCTGGCTGTGGGATGTCAGGCCGGGTTGGTCGAGGCCGGGTTGGTCGAGGACTGCTTGACCTCGCCGAGTTCGGAGATCTCCTCGTGGTGCACGCGCTCGGCGGCCATGGTCGAGCCGGTCTGGCGCCGCCAGTCGCCGGTGCCGCCGCCCTGCCAGGGGTGCGGACCGTCGAGCGGGCGGTACTCCACGCCGGCCGCGTCCAGCCGGCCAAGGTGGGCGCGCAGGCGTTCGGCGTAGTCGTCGTCGGCGACCGGCGCACCGGTCCAGGCGACCTCGGCCAGCACGCTCGCGCGGGGGAACATCATGTAGTCGAGGTGCCGCTCCTGCGCGATGTACTCCGACCAGGCCTGGAACTGCAGGCCGAGCACCTTCCCGCGCTCCTCCGCACTCCACTGCGCCGGTGCCGGGTCGAACTCCGCGACGTCCGGGATGGTGATCGGGCCGCCCTGGGACAGCGGCTCCTCCGCGAGGTCGGACTGGTCGTAGTTGAGGTACGTCGGATAGACCGGCGTGCGTACGACGTCGTACCCGGCCGCGGCCGCGCGACGGGCCACCGAGTCACCGCGCCACGCCATCACGATCGAGTCCTCGAGCACGCCGCCGGTGACGAACGCCTCGTCCCACACGACCATCCGCACGCCGCGTCCGGACAGGTGCTTGCCGAGTTCGCGCAGGAAGTGGCCGTGCAGGCCGATCGGCTCGGCGATGCCGAGTTCCTGCTGGTACGCCGTGATCTCCGGGTCGGTCGCCCAGTCGGTGATGACGCACTCGTCCCCGCCGAGGTGGACGTAGGGCACCGGCATGGCGTCGAGGAGTTCGTCGAGCAGCTCACCGAGGAAGCTGACGGTCGCGGGGAGCGGCTTGACGACACCGGAGGAGATGCCCCACCCGGTCAGCACCTGGTGGCTGCCCACACCGAACTCCGGCCGGGCCTGGAGCAGCGCGGAGGAGTGGCCGGGCAGGTCGATCTCGGGCACCAGCAGGACGCCGCGCTCTTCGGCGTACGCGTGGATCTCCGCGAGATCGTCCAGGGTGTAGTAGCCACCGTGCGGCGTGCCGTCGTTGCGGCCGGCCTTGCGGTCGCGCCCGGCCTGGGTGTGCGGGCGGTGGCTGCCGATCTGGTGGACCTCGGGGTAGCGACGGCTCTCGATCCGCCATCCCTGGTCGTCGGTCAGGTGCAGGTGCAGGCGGTTGTAGCGGTGCATGGCGAGCAGATCGACGTACCGCATCAGGGTCCGCTTGGGGAAGAAGTACCGCGACACGTCGAGCATCGCGCCGCGCCACGACAGCGCGGGCGCGTCGGAGATCTCGCCGCACTCGACGACCCAGCGGGTGCCCCTCGGTGCGACCGTCCGCCAGGCGTCGTCAGGAAGCAGTTGACGAAGCGTCTGGGTGGCGTGGCGGACACCGGCCTCGTCGGCACCGACGACGTCGACGCCCTGCTCGTGCACGCGAAGCTGGTACCCCTCGGGGTCGAGTGAACCGTCCAGGCGGACCGTCACCGCACCGGCCGCGCCGGCCTCCGCGGCGTCCCGCAGGGGCAGGCGCAGCGGGGCGAGCAACTCGCGAAGCGTCCGGGCGGCGCCTTCGGCTCCGGGCGCGGCGACGAGGGTGGTGTCCGCGGTGAGTTCGTAGCTGCCGGAGGTCCGCGTCGCCTGGCGTGGGCGCGGGAGCAGCGTCTGGTAGCGGTCGGTCACGGTTTCCTCCCTTCGGAGGGTGGGGGTACGGCGTTCGATCGGGGGAGCACGGTGGGGACGCCCGTGGGCGTCGGCGCGCCGGCCGGCGCGGTGTCGCCCGGTCCGTGGGAGGGGCCGGTCCGGTCGGAGTCGGCTGCTTCGGTCGGGTGCGCGTCGGGGTCGGCGGTGGCGGACTGGCTCCAGCGCCGCAGGCCGAGGGCGAGGGCGGCCGCGATCACGGCCAGGACCGCGACACTCGACAGCGCGAGGGGCAGGCTGTGGCGGTCGGTGAGGAACCCGATCACGGGTGCCTGACTGAGGGTGCCGACGGTGGAGACCATCGAGACCCGACTGACTCCGCGCGGCCCGCCGAGTGCCCCACCGCGGGAGATGGCGATGGGGAAGATGTTGGCGAGCCCGAGTCCGAGCACGATGTAGCCGGCGAAGGCGAGGGCGAGTCCGCCCGGGAGGTGCGCCGCCCAGCCGGCGATCAGGACGCCGACCGCCGCGAGGAGGAAGCCTCCGGTCAGGACGGTCGTGTCTCCGAGGCGCCGGATCAGCCGCGAGCCGAGGAACCTGCCACCCGCGATCGCGCACGAGTAACACGCGAAGCCGTAGCCGGCGACAGCTGCCGTTGCCCCGAGGTCCTCGCGAAGATGGAGAGTTGCCCAGTTGTTGTTGGCGTACTCGCTGTAGGCCGTGCATGCCGCGATCACGCCGAAGCCGAGCACGATCCAGCGGATGCTGCGCCACGGGCCGACGGCCGGTCGGGTGTTCGCCGACGTACCGCTCTCGACACCGGTGGCGGCGCTCGCCCGCTCGGCGCGGAGCATCGAGGTCCCGAAGACCAGCGTGACGAGCAGGCCCAACCCGGCGGTGATGCTGAGGTGCAGCACGGGCGTGAGGCGTTCGGAGGCGAAGCCACCGACGGCGGCGCCGACGAGTCCGCCGACGCTGTAGATGCCGTGCAGCGTGGGCATCATGGGGTTCCCACTCGCCGCCGCGATCTCCACCGCACTGCTGTTGAGCGCGATGTTGAACGTGCTCTGCATGACCCCGATCAGGGCGAGGGAGGCACCGAGCGCGGGCACGGAGGTGACCAGGCCCGGGAGCACGAGCGCGGCGCAGAGCCCGGCGCTCGCGACGACCATGACCCGTCGGGTGCCGAACCGCAGGCACACCCGCCCGGCTACCGTGACGGCCGCCAACCCGCCGATCGAGCCGCACAGCAGGACCAGCCCGAGTTGACTCGCCGACGCCTCGACCTGCGCCTTGACGTCAGGAACGCGGACCAGCCAGTTGGCCGGGGCGAATCCCACCAGGGCGAAGAAGACGGCGAGCGCGACCGGTCGACGCGGGCGAGGGGGATGGCCGTCGGCCGCCCGGTGACGGGTGCCGACGTGGCGTTCTGACACGGTTCCTCCGGCGACTCTGCGATGGGTGGACGCGACTGGCTGTGCCGCGGGTGGCTTGCGTTGTGGATGGCGGTGCTGCGGATGGCCGTGCTGCGGATGGCTGTGCTGTGGAGAGTTGACCGGCCGCTCTGGCGGTCGTTAGCCTCGAAGAAATTAACAGGCAGGGTTCCTGACGAAAAGGGGTGAGACCATTCCGCGAACGGCCACCCCGCGTACCGCGCGGCTCATCAACGACCGGCTCGCCTTCGACCTGTTGCTCGAGCAGGGGCCGCTCACCCGCTCCCAGCTGCGCAACCTGACCGGCCTGTCCGCGCCAACCGTCGCCGATCTCGTCCACCGGCTGGAGAGCGCCGGCCTGGTCGGGCCGGTCGGCGAGTCCGGTTCGGAGCGCCGAGGACCGAACGCCCGGCTCTACGGCGTCGTCGCCGATCGGGCGCACGTCGCCGGGGTCGACGTACGCCACGACCAGGTGCGCGCGGTCGTCACCGATCTGACCGGCCGGGAGGCCGGGACCGCAGTGGTCGCGCAGGACCCGCGGGTGCCGCCCGACCAGTTGGTGCGGAACGCCATCGACGGCGCGCTCGGTGACGCCGGTCTCGCGCCGGACCGGTTGCGCATGGTCGTGGTCGGTACGCCGGGCCTGGTCGATCCCGCCACCGGAGACGTGACCTTCGTCGCGAGCCTGCCGACCTGGACCGCCAACCTGCTGCCCGGACTGCGGGAACGGTACGGCGAGCGGGTGCTGCTCGAGAACGAGGTCAACCTGGCCGGTATCGCCGAGCACCGGCTCGGGGCCGCGCGCGGTCGCGACACCTTCGCGTTGATGTCGCTCGGGACCGGCATCGGCGTCTCGATCATCCTGAACGGCCGGGTCCACCGCGGTGCCTCCGGCGGGGCGGGCGAGGTGGCCTACGTGCCGTACCGGCCGGGCTCCTTCCAGGACCTCGCGGGCGGCGACGCCGTCGTGGAGTTGGCCGAGCGCCACGGCCTTCCGGGTTCGATCGAGGACGTGGGCGCGATCGTCGCGGTGGCGGTGGAACAGATCGAGCGGGTCGGGCGCGACGGTGCCGGCGGCCCGGGTGGCGGGGGGCCGCAGGATTCCGTTGACGTACGGCAGGACTCCGTTGACGTACGGCAGGACTCCGTTGACGCCGGGCAGCGTCCCGTCGACGGCCGTTTCGACGGAGCGGGGTTCCTGCGCGACCTGGCCGACCGCATCAGTGCGGGCGCGGCGGCGGTGTGCGCGGTCCTGGACCCCGGCTATCTCGTTCTCGCCGGTGAGGTCGGTCGGGCCGGGGGAGCGGTGTTGGCCGACCACGTGGGCGAGCGGCTCGCCGAACTCGTGCCCCTGCCAACGGTCGTGGCCGCGTCCGACGTCGGCGGCAACCCGGTGGTGCGCGGCGCCGTCCTGGTCGCTTTGGACCACGTTCACCGGGAGACGTTCGGGCTGTCGTCCGGATCTAGCTGATGCCCGCGACGCGCGTACGGCCGGGGACATGTCCGTCGCGCGACACCCGGCTGCCAGACTCGGCGACATGCGCGTGCATCTCGGATCGGACCACGCGGGCTTCGAGCTCAAGCAGCACCTGGCCCGTCGGTTGGTCGAACAGGGCCACGAGGTCGTCGACCACGGACCATCGTCGTACGACCCGGACGACGACTATCCGCCGTTCTGCCTTCGGACCGGCGCGGGGGTGGTCGCGGACGCGGGCAGCCTCGGTGTCGTCATCGGCGGCTCCGGCAACGGCGAGCAGATAGCGGCCAACAAGGTGGCCGGGGTGCGTGCCGCGCTCGCGTGGAGCGAGGAGACCGCGCGGCTGGCGCGGGAGCACAACAACGCGAACATCGTGTCCATCGGCGCGCGGATGCACAGCGTCGAGGAGGCGACTCGGTTCGTGGAGGTGTTCCTGGCCACGCCGTTCTCGGGTCTGGAGCGGCACAAGCGTCGCATCGAGATGCTGCGCGACTACGAGGCGGACGAGACCATCTCCGCCTGACGACGTGGACGCGTGGTCAGAACGGCGTGTCGAGCAGCGGCAACGGGTCGTTCCGGAAGGCCCGGGCGACCCGCGCGAGGGTGCCGGGCACGCGTTCCTCGACCAGACCGGCGGCGCCGAGCCCGAGCAGCGTCGGCCGGCCGAGGTAGGCGGAGGCCAGGTCGCGGACGTCGAGCACCAGGTCGGCCTCGCGCTCGGTCCTGACACAGGAGGCGCTGTCGGCGTCCTCGGCGTCGGCGACCAGGCGCCAGCGGCCGGCGTTCCAGGGACAGAACTCGTCGTGCACGTCGAGAACCACGTCGACCGGCGCGGCGTAGCCGCGTGAGCCGAGGGCACGTCCGACGTCGACCAGTCGCGCCCACATGCCGTCCCGCACCGTGACCTTGGCCCTTCGGACGTCGAGGAGCCAGGCGAGGATCGGGTCGTCGAGTGACAGCCGCCGGTGCCCGGTGGTCGCCATCAGGTCCTGGTCGAGCAGGAACCGCCAGAGCGCGGCCGAGGAGGCGGCGTCGGTCGCCTGAACTCGTGAGATCGTCGTGGTGCCACCGGGGCCGCGTTCGTCCCAGGAGCTGCGGGTGTGGAAGTAGGCGAACCCGCTCACCTGGCCCGCTCGCTCGGCCACCACGCAGCGCAGGGGGCTGCCGCCGTGACGTCCACTCACCGGATCGGCGAGCTCGCTCCGCCGCCAGGACTCGTTGTGGTGGAACATGCCGGGCCGGGCGGCGACGACGGACTCGCGGACGGCGTTGGTGGCGTCCAGGACCTTGTCGGCGTCGGCGTAGCGAATCGTCACGTCGTCGACGCCGGCGACCGGGCGCAGTGACCGGGCCGTCCGCTGGATCTCGACGGACACCCATTCGGTGGCGAGGCCGTAGCCGAACCTGCCGTAGATCGCTGGTTCGGATGCCGTGAGGACGGCGACCGCCTCGCGGCCGGACTCGTACAAGCCGCCGAGCTGGTGGCGCATCAGCGCCGTGAGGACGCCGCGGCGCCGGTGGGTCGGGAGCACGCCGACCATGCTCACGCCGGCGACGTCGAGCTCCCGCTGGCCGGGGACCGTCATCCGCAGCGAGTAGATCGCCGCGTGGCCGACCATCTCGTCGGTGGTGAAGGCGCCGATGGCGCGATCGGGTTCGTAGCGGCCTCGCTCCGGCTCCTGAGCGTCGCTCGGCCACTCCTCGCCGAAAGCGAGCTCCATGATCGGGACAGCCTGGTGCCACGCGTCGTCACCGAGCGGGCGTACGTCGATCGCCATGGCGACTGCTTACCAGATCGGCCTGAGGACGGCCACGGCATTTCGGAGGAGTTCGCAGCGGCCGTCGGCCCTTTCGGGTAGCGGCGGGTGTGCGAGCGGGCAACGCGTGGGTGGCCGACAGAAATGCGTGCGGAATTCCGCGAATGGCTGGCGGCGAGGTCGCCGGAGTTGGTATTTTCAGAAATTCCGTCGCCAATTCAATTCGGCAGGGGGAAATGACCGAAGAACTCGAAGCGAACTGCGGACAGCATAACTCCAGTTCCCCGCTCGCGTCAAATCCGTTGGCAGATGAGATCGCGCACGAACAAGGCTATGTCGCGATGCTGTACAGCCGGCTCGACGCACTTCGCGAACGCGCGGCGGGCCATCTCGACGTCGCGCACCGAGGCCCGCACGCCGGACACGATCAGGCAATGACCGAGCGCCAGTCCTTTCACGAGCTCTACACCAAACGTCTTTCCCAACTCCGTGCTGTCGAGCGCGGTCTGTGTTTCGGCCGGCTGGATTACGACGACGAAACCCGCTTCTACATCGGCCGGCTCGGTATGTTCGACGACGACTACGAGCCGCTGCTGATCGACTGGCGGGCGCCCGTGGCGCAGGCCTTCTACGGCGCCACCCCGGCACGCCGGCTCGACATCCGGCGGCGACGTCACCTGCGCACCAGGGGCCGCACCGTCATCGGCATCGACGACGACGTTCTCGATCTCGACGGGCTGGACGAGAAGGAGCGTCGCGGGCTTTCCGGCGAGGCTGCCCTGCTCGCCTCGCTCACCTCCGGACGCACCGGGCGGATGAGCGAGATCGTGGCTACCATCCAGGCCGAGCAGGACCGGGTGATCCGGTCCGACCTCGCCGGGATCCTCGTCGTCGACGGTGGACCGGGTACGGGAAAGACGGTCGTCGCGCTGCACCGGGCGGCGTACCTGCTCTACACCTATCGCCAACGGCTCGCCCGAAGCGGCGTCCTCATCATCGGGCCGAACGCCACGTTCACCCGCTACATCGACCAGGTCCTGCCCTCCCTCGGTGAGACCGACGTCGTCCTCGCGACGATCGGCGAGCTGTACCCCGGTGTCGTCGCGACGAGCACGGACTCCCCGCTCGCGGCGCGGGTGAAGGGTGATCCGCGGATGGCCGACATGGTGGCCGCCGCGGTGGTCCAGCGCCAGCGGGTACCCGACGACGTGCTGGAGATCGTCGTCGACACCGACGTCTACCGACTCGACCGGGCGACGTGCCTGCGTGCTCGTGAGCGTGCGCGTACCCGGGCCCGACGAGCCGGTGAGCTGGCCAACCGTGCCCGCCGCCACTTCGTCAGGGACGTTCTCAGCGCCCTGACGCGCCAGGCGGTGGACCGGCTCGGACGTGACCTGCTGGAGGAGGCGGACGTCGAGGACATCCGGCGGGAGCTGGCCTCCGCGCCGCAGGTGCGCGCCGCGATCGACGGGTTGTGGCCGGAGCTGACGCCGACCTCCTTCCTGGCCGACCTCTACAGCTCGCCGGACCTTCTCGCCGCGGCCGCCCCTGACCTCGGTGAGGCCGAACGCGCCGCACTGCTGCGCCCGGGCCCACCGTCGGCGCAGCGGTGGACGCCGTCCGACGTGCCACTCCTCGACGAGGCCGCCGAGCTCCTCGGCGAGACCGACCTCGCGGTCTTCGCCGCGTCCGCCGCGGCGACCCGCGATGCCGCCGAGCTTGCCGAGGAGACGGCCTACGCCAGGGCCGGGGTCGAGCTTCAGCAGGTCTACGAACAGCTCGACATCGTGGGGAACGAGATCGACCCGGTAGCGGCCGGTGTGGCAGCGCGCTACCGCGACTCCGGCGCCGCCGGCCCGCTCTCCGACGGGATGCTCGACGACCGCGGCTGGGTCTACGGCCACGTCATCGTCGACGAGGCCCAGGAGCTGTCGGCGATGGCCTGGCGGATGCTGATGCGGCGCTGCCCGGCCCGGTCGATGACCGTGGTCGGGGACATCGCCCAGGCGAGCGCCCCCGGTGCGGCGCGAGACTGGGCCGAGGTGCTCGACCTCCACGCGAAGGGCCGTTGGCGGCGGGAACGGCTGACGGTCAACTACCGCACGCCGGTCGAGATCATGGCGGTCGCGGCCGACGTCCTCGCGGCGATCGATCCCGCCCTCGAGCCGCCGAGCTCGGTCCGGGACGGGGACCGTCCGTGGTGCCGGCAGGTCGAGGCCGAGGAGATGCCGGAGGCACTCCAGCAGGTGGTCGAGTCCGAACTCGCCGATCTCGACGCGACCCCGCAACCAGCCGACGACGCGGCGAGCGGGCAGGAGGGCGAGGCCTCCGGCGCGACCGGCGAGCCGCGGGGCCCCGCCGGCCGGCTCGCGCTGATCGTTCCGGACGATCGCCTCGTCGAACTCGTGGAGGTGGTCCGATCGGCGCATCCGGAGGCCGCGGTGGGAGGAAGCCCCGCGGTTCTGGACGCCCGGGTCGCCGTGCTGACGGTGACACAGGCGAAGGGCCTGGAGTTCGACGCCGTGGTGGTGATCGATCCGGCGGCCATCCTCGCGGGCTCGGCACGTGGGGCAGGGGACCTCTACGTCGCGTTGACTCGGGCGACCCGCCGGCTGGGCGTCCTCGCGGCGGGGCCACTGCCGGAGGTCCTCGCGCGGTTGCGGGTGGACGCGAAGGTGTGAGGAGGACGGAGCGGAACCAAATGGCGTTGACAAGGCCATGGTCCACCCCTACGGTCAAAGGCCGCACCGGCCCGGTCGCGTCCCGTCCCTGTGTGGGTTCGCCTCCCGTGGCGGAGACGCCCATGGCCGGGCGCGGATGCCCATCGTCGATGCCCGCAAGGTGGCGTTGACACACGGCCGTCGGAGGGTGCCAGCGGATGACCGGACCAACGTCTGCGACCGGAACTGACCACGGCGACGTTCGGATCGGCCTGCTGGGTGTCAACACCTCCCATGCCGGTGCCTACGCACGGATCCTGAACGAACGCGAAGGCGTTCCCGGCGCGCGGATCCGTTGGGTCTGGGGCGGCCAGGTGCGCGCGGACCAGCCGGACGCGCGCACCCTGGCCGCGACGTACGACATCGACCACGTGGTCGGTGAGCCGACGCAGCTGATCGGGCAGACCGACCTCGTCCTCGTCGTCGACGACGCCGGGCACGGCCAGCAGCACGTGCCCCAGGCCCGGCCGTTCGTGGCCGCCGGAATCCCCGCCTTCCTAGACAAGCCGATGTCCACCAACCTCGCCGAGGCGGCGATGCTGTTCCGGCTCGCGGCGGAGCGCGGCGTGCCGGTGACGAGTGCCTCGGCGCTGCGCTTCGCCGCTGAACTGGCGCGGGAGAGCGAACGGATCGCCGGGCTCGGCGAGATCTCCTCGGCGGTCAGCGTCGGGCCGGGGGAGTGGTTCCACTACGGCGTCCACGCCGTCGAGCAGTTGTACGCCGTCGTGGGTCCGGGCGTGGAGTGGGTACAGCGGGCAAGCTGGCCCGATCGCGACGTGGCGGTCCTGGGCTACGTCGACGGTCGGCCGAGCGCCGTCGTCCAGACGCTGCGCGACGCGGCGTGCGGGTTCCATCTCACGCTGTATGCCAAGAACGGCCGGCACAGCGTGGCGATCGACGACTTCGACGCGTTCTACACCGCGCAGTTGCGGGCCGTCGTCGACATGGTGCGCACCGGGGTTCCGCCCGTCCCGGCGGCCGAGACCCTCGAGCTGCTCGCCGTGCTGCGGGCGGGCGAGCTGTCGGCGAAGGCCGGCGGCGAGCGCGTTTACCTGAGCGACGTACGACCTCGGTAGGGTCGCCCCGCGTCCGCCCTGCGGGCCTCGGCGAGTATGGTCCGCCGATCGAACCGGTTGTCCGCTGACTGGACAGGTCTTCCTTTCGGCGGCAGCGGGCCCCAAAGATATGGTCTGCACCAGATTGCCGAGCGAAGGGTTGTGCATCAGGTGAAGGTCTCCAAAGTTGGCGTCGTCGGTCTAGGTGGGATCGGACGGGTGCACATCGCCGGCTGGCAGCGGTTGGGCGTCGAGATCCACGGCTACGACGAGCTGCCCGAATCCAGAGCCGCCGCGCACGACATCGGCCTCACCGTGCACGACGACCTGGGTTCGTTGATCCAGGCCGTCGACGTGGTGGACGTCTGCACGCCGACCGACACCCACGCTCCGTTGGCACTCGCCGGCCTGCGCGCCGGCCGCCCGGTCATCTGCGAGAAACCGCTCGCCCGGACGCTGGAGGAGGCCGACGAACTGCTCGCGGCAGCGGCCGAGGCGGGTGTGCCGTTGCACACCGCCCAGGTGGTGCGCTTCTTCCCCGAGTACGCCGCGGCCCGGGCAGCCGTCGCGGCGGGCCGGATCGGCCAGCCCGCCGTGCTCCGCCTGACGCGCGAGGGCGACATGCCCAACCCGCACGGGTGGTACCACGACATCGAGCGCTCCGCCGGGATCATCGGGGACGTCATGGTCCACGACATCGACTTCGCCCGCTGGATCGCCGGTGACGTCGTACGGGTCTTCGCCCGGTTGATGCGTCCCGCCGGTCCGCAGAACGGCCCCACCCACGCCTACGCCATCCTCACCCACGTCGGCGGCACGATCACCCACCTCACCGCGTCGTGGGCGCGACTCGGTGGCCCGTTCCGCACCAGCTTCGAGCTGGCCGGGAGCGAGGGACTGCTCGACTACGCGACGGACCAGCGTCCGGCACTGCGTACCGCTCCGGCTCCGCTCGTGGCGGCGGCGGGTTCGACGTTCGGTGAGCCGTTCACGATCGAACTGGCCGAGTTCAAGGCCGCGATCGAAGGTGGTCCACCGGCCCGGGTGAGCGCGCGGGATGGCCGGGAAGCGCTGGCGATCGCCCTGGCCGCGCTCGAGTCGGCACAGACCGGCCGGGCGATCGACCTGCCCGTGAGTTCGACGCCGTACGTAGGAAGCGCACCAGTAGCCGCGGAGGTGGCGTCGGCATGAGCAGCACAACTCCTGTCAAGATCGGAATCCTGTCCTTCGCCCACCTGCACGGAGCGGGATACGCCGCCGCGCTGGTCGGCCGCGACGACGTCGAGCTTCGCGCCGCGGACGAGAACGCCGAGCGCGGCAAGGCGATCGCCGACCGGCTCGGCATCCCGTTCACGTCCTCCTACGACGACCTGCTCGCGTGGCAGCCCGACGGCGTGATCGTCTGCTCGGAGAACGCCGGTCACCGGGTCCTGGTCGAGAAGGCCGCCGCGGCTGGTGCGCACGTGCTCTGCGAGAAGCCGTTGGCCACCTCGCTGGCCGACGGCCGCGCGATGATCGAGGCCTGCGAGGCCGCCGGCGTCAACCTGATGACGGCGTTCCCGGTGCGGTTCGCGACGCCGATCGCGGGCCTGGAGCAGCTCGTCCGCAAGGGAACTCTCGGCCGCGTCCACGCGGTCGCGGGAACCAACCCCGGCACCATGCCGGGCGGCTGGTTCGTCGACCCGCAGCTCGCGGGCGGCGGCGCGGTCATGGACCACACGGTGCACGTCGCCGACCTGCTGCGCTGGATCCTCGACAGCGAGGCGGTCGAGGTCTACGCCCAGACCAACAGCATCCTCTACCCGGACCTCCCGGTGGAGACGGCCGGCACGATCGCGGTCACCTTCGCCAACGGCACCGTCGCGACGATCGACTGCAGCTGGAGCAAGCCGAAGTCCTACCCGACCTGGGGTGGAGTGACCCTCGAGTTCGTCGGTGAGGACGGGGTCGCCTCGGCGGACGCGTTCGGGCAGACCATCAACTCCTACTACGACGGTCCCGGTCGCGCCGGCGGGCAGGACGTGTCGTGGCCGGCCTGGGGCGCGAACCCCGACGCGGGCCTCCTGGCGGAGTTCGTGGCGGGCATCAGGGAGGGGCGGGCGCCCCATCCCAACGGCTGGGACGGCTACCGCGCCACCGAGATCGCGTTCGCGGCGTATGAGTCCGCGAAGTCCGGGCAGCCGGTGAAGCTGCCGCTCGAGGGCTAGCCCGCGACGAACGAACAGCTCGGCGATCGTGGCCGCCTCGGTACCGAGGCGGCCACGACTGCGTCCGGGAGCGACGGTGGAAGACTGGGCGACGTGCGGGAAGAGACATCGCCCAAGGACCGGTTCGTCACCGTCTACGGCTTCCGGCCGGTGCTGGCCGCGCTCCACGACGACCGGCTCGCCATCGACAAGGTGCTGGTGGCAGAGGGGGTGCGCGGGCCCTCCGTGCGGGACATCGTGACGGCCGCCGACACCCGAGGTGTCCCCGTGCGCCGCGTCGCGCCGCACCGGATCACCCTGCTCTCGGGTAACGGCCGGCACGACAACGGCGTCCTCGCCGACGTGGTGGCCCCCCGGATGCGGACCCTGCAGAGCGCGCTGGACGCCCGCCACCACGAGCGCCCCCGCACCGTCCTCGTCCTCGACGGGATCAGGACACCCGGCAACGTCGGGATGATCCTGCGCAGCGGTACCGCCGCCGGGGTGGACGGGATCGTCGTACCCCATCACGGTGTCGCCGGCATCGACCCGCTGGTGGTGAAGGCGTCCGCGGGCGTGGCCTTCCACGCCCCGGTCCTGCGCGCCGACACGGCGCAGGACGCGGTGGAGCGCCTCGTCGACGCGGGCTACGCGGTCTTCGGCTTGGCCGCGGACGCGGAGGAGTCGATCTTCGAGGTGGACCTGCCGGAGTTCGCCGCGTTCGTTCTCGGCGCGGAGACCGAGGGGGTCGGCGCGCCGGTCCGGCCCTACGTGGGGACGTGGGTACGGATCCCGATGCCCGGCGGCGTGGAGTCGCTGAACGTCGCGAGCGCGGCCGCCGTCGTGTCGTTCGAACTGGTGCGACGCGGGCTGACGGCCGCGGCTCCCGCGCGCGGCTGACGGGCGGCGATCAACCCCCCGACGGGCGGCGATCAACCCCCTGGCGGGTGCGCGGACGCCCGGCCGGCCCGCGCTACTGTGCCGGTGTGGACAACGACTCCGAGCGGCCCTACGACGAGACCGAGCACGCCCGCCGGGCCGGCTCCTTCGGATCGCATGCCGAGGCCTACGCGGAGTACCGCCCGAGCTATCCCGAAACGGCCGTCCGCTGGGCGCTCGAGCCCGTCGCCGGTGAGGACGTCGTACGCGTGCTCGATCTCGCCGCCGGCACCGGCAAGCTGACCGAGGTCGTCGCCAGACTCGACGCCGAGGTCGTGGCGGTGGAGCCGGATCCGGAGATGCTGGCCGAGCTGCGCCGGCGGCTGCCTGACGTACCCACTCACCTGGGCAGCGCTGAGGAGATCCCCGTGCCCGACGGGTCCTTCGACGCCGTGGTGGTGGGACAGGCGTTCCACTGGTTCGACGTCGACCGGGCGCTGCCGGAGATCGCGCGGGTGCTGCGTCCGGGTGGCGTGGTCGCCGCCCTGTGGAACCTCGAGGACGATGCCGTGAGCTGGATCGCCGGTCTCAAGGAGGTCAGCGAGTCGTCCCTGCCGTCCGCGCGGAAGTGGCGGGACCAGCGCGGCTTTCCCGACCACCCGGCGTACTCCGACTCCGAGGTCGCGGAGTTCCAGCACCGGCAGCGGCGTACGACGGACTCCATGGTCGCGCTGGTCGGCACGCACTCCCAGGTGATCGTCAAGGACGAGGTGGACCGGGCCCAGTTGCTCGCCCGGATCCGGGGCTACCTCCGCGCCCGGACCGAGACCGCGTCCGGGGAGTTCGACGTTCCGATGATCACCGGCGTCCTCCGCGCGATCCGCGTCTAGGACACGACCCGCGTCGCGGGACGGAGGCCCCGTCAGCTGATCGCGTCGACGACGTCGTCCTCCTCGCTCCCCTCCTGGGGCGCGAACTGGGTCTGGTAGAGCTCGGCGTAGAGCCCCGCGGCGAGCAGCAGCTTGTCGTGCGTCCCGCGCTCCACCACGCGTCCGTCGTCCAGGACGAGGATCGTGTCGGCGTTGCGGATCGTGGAGAGCCGGTGCGCGATCACCAGCGACGTCCGCCCTTCCAGCGCGGTGGCAAGCGCGGCTTGCACCGCCGCCTCGGACTCGGAGTCCAGGTGGGCGGTGGCCTCGTCGAGGATCACGATCGAGGGCGCCTTGAGCAGCAGCCGGGCGATCGCGAGGCGTTGCCGCTCACCCCCGGACAGCCGGTAGCCGCGGTCGCCCACCACCGTGTCGAGTCCGTCCGGCAGGCTCTGGACGAGTTCGCCGATCTGGGCGGCCTCGAGCGCGTCCCGCAGGTCCTTCTCGGTGGCGTCGGGCCGGGCCAGCAGGAGGTTGGAGCGGATGGAGTCGTGATACATGTGCGAGTCCTGGGTGACGACGCCGATCACCGAACGCAGCGAGCGCTGGGTGACCTCGCGGACGTCCCGGCCACCCACCCGCACGGCGCCGCCGGTCACGTCGTACAACCGGGACACCAGTGAGGCGAGCGTCGTCTTGCCGGCACCGGACGGGCCGACCACCGCGATCAACTGACCCGGTGCGACCTCGAAGCTCACCGAGCGGAGCACGTCCTCGTTGGTCTGGGTCGACAAGGTGGCCACGGACTCCAACGAGGCAAGGCTGACCTCGGCCGCCGACGGGTAACGGAAGCTGACCTCGTCGAACTCCAGCGAGGGTTCGACGTCGGCCGGCAGGTCGACGGCGTCTGGTCGGTCGGCGACCATCGGCGGCAGGTCCAGCACCTCGAGCACCCGCTCGAAGCTCACCAGCGTGGTCATGACGTCGACCTGGACGTTGGACAACGCGGTCAGCGGTCCGTACAGCCGAGCGAGGTAGGCGGTCAGCGCCACCACCGTGCCGATGCCGATCGCGCCGTCGATCGCGAAGATGCCACCCATGCCGTAGACGAGTGCGACCGCCAGTGCCGCGACCAGGGTGAGGGAGACCCGGAAGATCGCGGCGTACATCGCGGTCGTGACGCCGATGTCGCGGACCCGGCCGGCCTTGTCGGCGAAGTCGCGGGAGGAGTCCTGGGGCCGGCCGAAGATCTTGGCGAGCATGGCGCCTGCGACGTTGAAGCGTTCGGTCATCGTCTGCGCCATCGCGGCGTTGAGCCGGTAGCTCTCGGCGGTCACCGCGCGGAGCCGCCCGGCCATGAGGCGTGCCGGGAGCACGAACAACGGAAGCAGGACCAGCGCGAGCAGCGTGATCTGCCAGGACATCACGAACATCGCGATGAGGACGAGTACGACGCTGAGCAGGTTGCTCACGACGTTGGACAGAGTGGAGGTGAACGCCTGTTGCGCGCCGAGCACGTCGCCGTTAAGGCGCTGGATGAGCGCGCCGGTCTGGGTGCGGCTGAAGAACGCGACCGGCATCCCCTGCACGTGGTCGAACACCGCAGTTCGTAGGTCGAAGACCAGGCCCTCACCGATTCGGGAGGAGAACCAGCGCTGGGTGAGCGTGACACCGGCCGAGACCAGGGCGAGCACGGCGACGACGGCGGCGAGTGACACCACGACGTCGGCGCGACCCGGGGTGATGCCACGGTCGATGATCTCGCGATAGACCAGCGGGGTGGCGGCGCCGATCGCGGCGTCGATCGCGACCAGGACGAGGAAGAACGCGAGATAGCGGCGGTAGGGGACCGCGAACGCGAGAATCCGCCGGATGGTCCCAGGGGCCAGTTTGTGTCCCTTGACCGAGTTGTCCTTCATGAGCGATCGCATGGCGGAGCCGCCGCCACCGCCACGGAGCATCGACATGGAGTCCCTTCCTGTGGACGTTGCGGAGGCGACCTCGAGTCTTGGAATACTGAGTCCCAGAATTACTGAGGTTACCTCTCTAAGAGCCTATCTCTCTATGAGCTACCCTCTCAACATCGGCGCGGCGTAGGCTCTTCCCGTGCGTACGTCGGACGACACCCCGGAGCAGGTCGCGGCCTTGCTGGAAGGCATCGTGCGCCGCCAGCGTCGGGTGTCCTGGGAGCAGTTGGGCTCGCTCGGCGTGACCCCCGCGCAGGTGCGGGTGCTGCGGACACTTCGCCGAGCCCACGGGGCGATCCGGATCAGTGATCTCGCCGGCCGGCTCGGCATCGTCCCCCGTTCGGCGACCTCGGTTGTCGACGATCTCGAGGCGGCCGGCCTGGTGGCGCGCACGCCTGACCCCGACGACCGCCGCGCGACCCTGGTCGCGCTGACGAGCGCGGGGGAGAAGACGCTGGCCGCCGTACGCCGCAGCAACCGCGACGCCACGGTCGCCCTCGTCCAACGCCTGGAACTCCGCGAGCGCGAGGAACTGCTGCGGCTGCTGCGTCAGCTCGCCCCCGAGGACGTCTTCGACTGAGGTCAGTTGGCTGGCGCGCCCCGTCGGCCTACGGGGCGTCCGCCGTGTCGGTGCCGGCCGTGCTGTCCGTGCTGTCGGGGGCTGTGCTGGTGGGGGCTGTGCTGGTGGGGTTCGCCACGTCCATGGTGGCCAGACGCCATGCCCGCCGCGCGGCGGCCGTCGCGAGCTCGCTCAGCGCGTCCGGGTCGATCCCCGACTCTGACGGCGGATCGTAGGGCGGGGTCACCGGGCGCCCGGGATGACTCGGCGGCAACGGCGGCACCGGCGGATCAGGCCGTGGCAGTGGTGGCTCGGCGTAGGCGAGTCGGGCGAGGACGGTGGCGGCGTCGGGTGGCGTCGCGGGCAACGCGGATCCCGATTCGTCCGGCGCGGAGGTCGTACGACGGGCACGCAGGGCCTCCAGGACGTCCGTGCGGGAACGGCCACGCAACCGCAGCGCGGTGAACGGATCGGCGTCGAGCAGGTCGGCGACCAGGTAGCAGACCGCGGCGGCATGCTTGCACGGCTCGCCCCAGTCCGGGCAGGAGCAGGCCGGCCGGATCTCGCCCGGGCCGGGCAGGAGTTCGAGTCCAGCGGCGGCGACGTCGCTGACCACCTCCGGTGGAAGCTCGCCGTCCAGCAGCGCGGCGACCCGCCCGATCTGGGCCCCGACCGCGTCGAGCACCCTGGTCCACTCGTCCGGGCTGAAGGTCGGGATCCGCACGGTCACGGTGTAGGGGATCGGTCGGCTGCCCTGGACCGATGCCATCACCAGGCCGGACGCGACCTGGAGCTGCGCGACCGCGCCACGGCGAGCGTAGGAGCGGCCGCGCGACAGGCGTCCGGGGTCGAGGGCGGCGCGGTGTTCGAGCGCGTCGATCCAGGCCCGACCCCACCAGGTCTGGCCGAACGCCCGCCTGCTGCCCGCGCCCTTGGCGGCCGGGAGACGGTGGTGTGCCTCGGACTCCTCGGCCCACCAGGTCCCGGAGCGGGGCGGTTCGGGCGGGCTCATGGTGGGCTCCCCAAGGCGACGAGATCGGCGAGTTCGGCGTCGGACAACTCGCTGATCCAGGCCTCGCCGGAGCCGACCACGGAGTCGGCCAGCTCCCGCTTCGCCTCGATCACCGCGGCGATGCGGTCCTCGAGCGTTCCCTCGGTGACGAGGCGGTGCACCTGGACGGGACGGTCCTGCCCGATGCGGTAGGCCCGGTCGGTGGCCTGGTTCTCGACCGCGGGGTTCCACCAGCGGTCGAAGTGGACGACGTGGGTCGCCTTGGTGAGGGTCAGACCGACGCCTCCGGCTCGCAGCGAGAGAAGGAAGACCGGAGCCGCTCCGGCCTGGAAGTCTGCCACCATCTGCTCGCGTTTGCGTGCACCGATCCCGCCGTGCAGGAAGAGGCTGCGCACGCCACGACGGTCAAGGTGGTCCTGCAGGAGCCGGCACATCTCGACGTACTGGCTGAAGATCAGCACGGACTCGCCCTCGTCGAGGATCACGTCGAGGAGTTCGTCGAGTGCGGCGAGCTTGCCCGAGCGACCCGGCAGCGGACCGGACTCGTGGAGGTAGTGCGCCGGATGGTTGCAGACCTGCTTGAGCGCGGTGAGCAGCGCGAGTACGAGACCTCGGCGGGCCTGCCCGTCGGACTCGCGGATCTCGGCCATGACCTCCTCCACGACCGACTTGTAGAGCGTGGCCTGCTCGGAGGTGAGCGGCACCACGAGATCGCTCTCGGTCTTGGCGGGGAGTTCGGGAGCGATGCCCGGGTCGGACTTACGGCGGCGGAGCAGGAACGGTCGGGTGATGCGGGCGAGCCGGGCGGTGGCGTCCGGGTCGCGATAGCGCTCGATGGGCACCGCCATCCGGTGCCGGAAGCGTTCGAGCGGGCCGAGCAGGCCCGGTGTGGTCCAGTCGAGGATCGACCAGAGCTCGGAGAGTCGGTTCTCGACGGGGGTTCCGGTGAGGGCGATCCGAGACGCCGCCGGGATCGCCCGCAGCGCACGGGCCGTGCGGGCCAGCGGGTTCTTCGCGTGCTGGGCCTCGTCGGCGACGACCAGGCCCCAGCCCCCGTCGGCCAGCTCGGCGTGGTCGCGCCGGACCACGCCGTAGGTCGTGAGGACCACCTCGTCGACGGCGAGGTCGTCCAGGTGACGGGTGCCGCCGTGGTAGCGGCGGACCGGAATCGTCGGCGCGAACCGCGCCAGCTCCCGCTGCCAGGTGCCGAGCAGCGACGTGGGGCAGACCACCAGGGTCGGGCCGAGGGCGAGCGCACGACGGTGCAGATGGACGGCGATCAGCTGGACGGTCTTGCCAAGACCCATGTCGTCGGCGAGGCAGCCACCGAGCCCGAGGCCGGTGAGGTGTGCGAGCCAGGCCAGACCGCGTTGTTGGTAAGGGCGAAGCGTGGCCAGGAGGTCGGGTGGTGTGGCCACGTCGTGGTCGGTGGTCGCGTCGGCCAGCAGCTCCGCGAGCCGCCCGATCTGACCGTCGGCACTGAACTCGACCCGTTCGTCGTCGACCTCCAGCTCGCCACTGAGCGCGGCGGCGAGCGCCTCCGCGGCGCCGAGGCGACGCGGCCCACGGCGGCGCAGCCGGGTGAGCATGTCGCGGTCGACCTTGACCCACCGTCCGCGTAGCCACAGGAAGGGACGCTTGGCCTGCGCGAGGGCGGCGATCTCCTCCTCCGTCAGGTCGTCGCTGTCAAGCGTGGGTTGCCAGCGGAACTCCAGCAGCTCGCGAAGGGAGAACGCCGGCTCGGCGACGCCGGCCGGCGTCGGCGTGGTCGCCCGCGCCTTGAGCGCGAGTCCGGAGCCGAACATCTCCTTCGGCCAGAGCACTTCGGTCCCGGCCGCGTCGAGTGCCTCGGCGCCTCGGGTGAGCAGGTCCTCGAGGTCGTCGTCGCCGATGTCGACTCCGGTTGGCGTCGCGGCCCGCAGGGCGGCGCCCAGTGGCGGCCACGCTCGGGCGCCGCGGCGCAGCGACAGCAGCAGGTCGGTCTCGGCCTGGGAGCCCATCCGGGCGAGGACCGCCGCGGGTGCCGTCCACAGGTCGGCGACGTCGACCACGAGGCTCGGGTCGGTCGTGCTGCGGAGCTGAAGGACGCCCCGGAAGGAATCGCTGGACTCGCCGGTGTCACCGACCTCGGCGGGATCCTCGTCAGCAGCGGCGCCAGGAGGCTCGATGCGAAGGACGAGGCGCGCTCCCGCGTGCTCGCCGCGGTCGGCGTCGGTCAGCCAGTCGGAGGGCTCCTGGACGGGGACGGGCTCGGACGCGGCGAACGCTGCCGCGGTGGCGGCGAGTCGGGCAGTCGCCTCGTCGGTACTCTCCGGACGCGCGAGCGTGTCGGCGATCGCGTCCCAGAACTCCTGGATCAACGCCTGCGCCGTGGGGACGCGGACGGGGCGGCTGCCGGGGAGGGGGAGAGCATGGCCGGACGGCGGCATCGCCGCCACCAGCGAGCGCAGCCAGGCGTGGTCGGACGGGTCCAGCGGGCCGACCCGCCAGGTGCCGTAGCCCTGCTCGCTGCGGGCGGGCCGCAGCCGCCCGCGCGCGACAAGGCCGACGCCGGCGAGTGCGGCGGCGGCCCAGGCGCGGTAGGACGCGCTGGAGGTGGCCGGTGCGGGGGTCCCGCAGAGCAGGGAGAGGGCGTCCTCGACGGTCAGCAGCCGGGCCGGGACCTGGGTGCGCCGGACGCGGGAGCCGGCCGGCAGCACCAGCTCCACCGGCCTGAGGGTGACGCCGTCGTCAGCACCTCCGGCGGCGGCGGGTCGGCGTTCATGCCCACTCGCGTCGCCGCGCTGGACGTCGGAGGGGTCCCAGAGAGCGAGCGTGCCCGCACGCGGAGGGTCCGCGGGGACGAACACCGCCTCCAGTACGCCGGTCACCCGCCCACGCTAGCCGCCACCTCCGACAACCGTCCGCACCCCGCCGGGAGCGGCACCGCGGACGGGTCAGGACTGGTCGGGCGCGTCCGGCGCATCGGACGCCTCGGACGCCTCGGACGCGGCCGGCTGACGCGCCGCCCACGTCTCCGGCAACGCGGCCAGTGCTTCCAGGTAGCCGTCGGCGTCGCGCAGACCGGCCTCGCTGTCCTGGGGCCGCTCCGACAGGGCGGACATCAGTGCCCTGAAGATCTCGGTCCGTTCGTAGCCCGCGTCGAGGAGCCGGACCGCCGTCTCCCACACCTGCGAGGGGTCCTCGAACCACAGCTGCTGGAGCAGGACGACGTGCAGGCGCTCCTCGGAGGGCGAGACGTAGTCGTACTTCCCGTCCTTGTTCTCCTGCTCCACCAGCCGCTGCACGGCCTTGGCGTCGGTGACGTCGAAACCGGGGGCGGGCACGCCGTCCAGGGCGAACATCCGGCGTTCGAACACTTCGTCCGCGTTGTCCTCGTCGGGATCCATGTCGGCGAGGAGGGAGTCGACGGCGATCCGCGCGGGTCCCCAGTTGTCCCGGTCCTCATACGCCGGAGCGAACCGCGGGACGAGTGTCTCCACGGCGGCGAGGGTCTCGGTGACCGCTTCCTCGGAGAGCCCGGTCCGCCGGCCCGCGTAACGCACCCATGCCGGCAGGACGGCGGTTACGTCGCCGACGTACCGCTGGTCCAGCAGACCGGTGCGGGGGAGCCAGGCGAACAGGAACACCTCGAGCTTGCCCGGGCTGACCCGAAGCGGTTGGCCGCGGTCCTGGTCGCAGCCGTATCCGACGAGTTCGGCCGCGATCGTGCGGGCCGCCTCGACCGGCAGGTCGGTGGCCTCGGGGGAGGAGGCGAAGTCCGCGACGATCTCCTCCCGCTCGGCGTCGGGCAGCTCGGTCGGCTCGATCGCGGTCGCCCCCTCGGGGAGGGACCGGATCCTGGCCACCAGCAGCGCGCGCAGGTCGCGGAACGACTCACCGAGAGGCGCGTCGATCGTCTGCTCGGTCGCGTCGAGCGCGTCCTGGAGGGCGACCCGAAGGGCACTCGGATCGGCCTCGGTGAGGGCCAGTCCCTCGTCACCGGCGACGGTGGACCGGACCTGCTCGAGCAGGCCGGGCGCGTGGTCGGTGGCCCACAGGTCCTTGGCGATCCCGCCGAGGTTGTGGTCGACGAGCACCACGAGCGCGTGCGCGGGCTCCTTCGCGCCGGAGTCGTCGGGTTCGGAGCGAGCCGCGTCGTAGCTGAACGTCATGATCACCTGCGTCGCGTCGCCGAACTCCTCCTCCAGGGTGAAGGACTCCTGGAGCGCGGCCCGTCCCACGAGCCTGGCCCATGGCGGAAGGTCGGACGTCGGGTCGCCCAGGGCGTCCAGCGCCGTGCGGGCCAGCGCCGCCAACCCGGGTTCGGCGATTGCGGCGAGCCCGTGGAGCAGCGCGACGGCCTCGGGCGTCGCCGCCCGCTGCGCGCGCTCCACCAGAACCGGGCCGAACGTCGGCGTCGGGTGCTGCCACCAGCTTCCGATCACGCTCGCCACGAAGCCCTCGACCTGGAGCGGAGAGTCCAGGGTCAACAGTTGACCGGACGCCGCCAGGACCTGGGTGACGAACTCCTCGACCTGGTCGGCCGACGACTGCGACGACGGCTCGGTCGCGGCCGACTCCCCACTCGTCGTGCCGGTGCTACGGCGTCGTGCGCGGCGGCGGTCGGACGGGCGGCGTCTGTCGTCGCGGCGTCCTCGGCTTCTGGGACTCATGCGGCAGAGCTTTTCATGCCCGTCCACCCGCGGCCGCGTCACACCTCGCCCTTGCCCGATGCTCTGGTGCGCACCGATCTTGCGGTGATCGGCGCCCGGTGATCCGCGCGTGGTGATCGGTGCGGTGATCAGTCCGGAGATCGGTGCGGACATCCGTGCGGGCGAAGGCTCCGGTGAGTGCCGGAGCGGCGGCGGAGCGTCCGTGCGCTAGTCTGACCGCATGCGCGTGGCACTGCTCCTTACCGAGCCGCGCTGACCATCAGCGGGTGCGAGAGCATCGCGTCAGCGTGGCGACCCCTCCAGCGCGAGGGGTTTCTTCTTTTGTACGGAGCACCCCCTCCCGCCACAGCCCTCGACGGAGCCAGGAACGATGAGCGAACCCAGCCGAGACGGCCAGTCCGCGGACACCTACGATTTCCACACGATTCAGGGCAAATGGCTGCCCGTGTGGCAGCGGATGGACCCGTTCCGCGCCGACCGCCTCGCCGGTGACAACCCCGAGGTCGAGCCCGACACCAGGGAGCGGCGCTACCTGCTCGACATGTTCCCCTACCCGTCGGGCGACCTGCACATGGGTCACGGCGAGGCCTACGCGTTCGGCGACCTGCTGGCCCGCTACTGGTTCCAGCAGGGCTACAACGTGCTGCACCCGATCGGCTGGGACGCCTTCGGCCTGCCCGCCGAGAACGCCGCCATCCGGCGCAACGCCCACCCCGCCGAGTGGACCTACGCCAACATCGAGACCCAGGCCGAGTCGTTCAAGCGGTACGCCGTGTCCTTCGACTGGTCGCGGCGCCTGCAGACCTGCGACCCGTCCTACTACCACTGGACGCAGTGGTTGTTCCTGCGCTTCTACGAGCGCGGCCTGGCCTACCGCAAGGCCTCCTACGTCAACTGGTGCCCGAGGGACCAGACGGTGTTGGCCAACGAGCAGGTGGTCAACGGCAACTGCGAGCGCTGCGGGTCGCCGGTCACCAAGCGCGAGCTGACCCAGTGGTACTTCAAGATCACCGACTACGCGCAGCGGCTGCTGGACGACATGGCACCGCTCGAGGGCCGGTGGCCCGAGCGCGTCCTGAGCATGCAGCGCAACTGGATCGGCCGGTCCGAGGGCGCCTACGTCGACTTCGCGATGGAGGGCCGCGACGAGCCGGTCACGGTGTTCACGACCCGTCCGGACACGCTCTACGGCGCGACGTTCTTCGTGGTGGCGCCGGAGTCCAAGCTGGCCGACGAGATCTGCGCGCCGGAGCAGCGGGAGGCCTTCGAGGCCTACCTCGAGCAGGTCAAGCGCGAGACCGAGATCGAGCGGCTCTCGACCGAACGCGAGAAGACCGGCGTCTTCCTGGGCGTCCACGCGACCAACCCGGTCAACGGTGAGCGGATCCCCGTCTGGGCCGCCGACTACGTCCTGGCCGACTACGGCACCGGGGCCGTCATGGCCGTGCCGGCCCACGACCAGCGCGACCTGGAGTTCGCGTTGAAGTTCGGCATCCCGGTGCGGGTCGTCGTCGAGACCGGGCAGCCCGACCCGGCGGAGACCGGCGTCGCGACCGCCGGTGAAGGCGTGCACGTCAACTCCGCCAGCATCGACGGGCTGGGCAAGGAGGACGGCGTCCGGGCGATGATCGACTGGCTGGACCAGCAGAAGCTCGGCAGGGGCGCGGTGACGTTCCGGCTGCGCGACTGGTTGGTCTCCCGCCAGCGCTACTGGGGCGCGCCGATCCCGATCATCCACTGCCCGACCTGTGGTGAGGTCCCCGTCCCCGACGACCAACTGCCGGTCGAACTCCCCGACCTGCGGGGCGCCGACCTGTCCCCCAAGGGCACGTCGCCGCTCGCGGCCGCGACCGAGTGGGTGCAGGTGGCGTGCCCCAAGTGTGGTGGTGACGCGCGGCGCGACACCGACACGATGGACACCTTCGTCGACTCGTCGTGGTACTACCTGCGTTACTGCTCGCCCAACTACCAGGACGGTCCGTTCGACCCGGAGGACGTGCGTCGGTGGATGCCGGTCGACCAGTACGTCGGCGGTGTCGAGCACGCGATCCTGCACCTGCTGTACAGCCGGTTCTTCACCAAGGTGCTGCACGACATGGGCGCGGTCGACTTCACCGAGCCGTTCAAGGCACTGCTCAACCAGGGCCAGGTCATCAACCAGGGCAAGGCGATGAGCAAGTCCCTGGGCAACGGCATCGACCTGGGCGAGCAGTTGGGGGAGTACGGCGTCGACGCGATCCGGCTGACCATGGTGTTCGCCGGTCCGCCCGAGGACGACATCGACTGGGCGGACGTGTCCCCGTCCGGATCGCTGCGCTTCATCCAGCGGGCGTGGCGGATCGCGAGCGACGTCACCAGCGAGCCCGACGTCGACTTCGCTGCGGGCGACCTCGCGCTGCGCAAGGTGACCCACAAGGTCATCAAGGAAGTCACCGAGCACGTCGAGTCGTTCAAGTTCAACGTCGCGGTGGCGCGCCTGATGGAGCTGGTCAACGCCGTCCGTAAGGCGATCGACACCGGACCCGGGCCGGCCGACCCGGCGGTGCGGGAGGCCGCCGAGAGACTGGCCGTGATGCTCAGCGTGGTGACGCCCTACACCGCCGAGGACATGTGGGAACGCCTGGGTCACGAGCCGACCGTCGCGCTCGCGGGCTGGCCGACCTACGACCCCGACCTCGCGGCGGCCGACACCCTGACCGCGGTGGCGCAGGTCGCCGGCAAGCTGCGGGACAAGTTCGAGGTGTCACCCGACATCTCCGAGGACGAGTTGCGTCAACTCGCGCTTGCCTCCGAGCGCGTGCAGAGCGCGTTGGCTGGACGCGAGATCAGGAAGGTCATCGTGCGTGCGCCGAAGCTGATCAACATCGTCCCCGCGTAGGACGTTTCGGCGAAAGCCCCGGGGTCTGTCGTACGGCAGACCCCGGGGCTTTTCGGTGTCACCGTTCGCTGGTCGACCGCACGCGCGTGTGCGCTGGCATACGAAGGACTTTCCGGCTGCGATGGTGCGGCTTCGTGGAGTAGGCTCCCCTCATGCAGCCGGTGGCTCTGCTCCTTACCTGGCCGCGCTGACCTCCAGAGGGTGCACTCGCACCGCGTCGGCGTGGCAACCCCTCCTGTGCGAGGGGTTTCTTCATGTCCAGCCCCGGTGACTCGCCCTCCCGCGCGAGCATCGCCGACGCTCCCGAAGGCGGCAGACCATGACGACAGGCGACCCCACATGCCGTTACACCGGCACCCTGGCCGGCCAGATCGAGGCTCGCTGGCAGGCGTACTGGCAGCGCCACCAGACGTTCCACACCCCCAACCCGACCGGCTCGCTGGCTGCCTCCCCCGACCGGGCCGGCGACGGTGCGGCGGCTCGAGCGGCCGCACCGAAGTTCTACGTCCTCGACATGTTCCCCGGACCCTCGGGTTCTCTGCACGTGGGTCATCCGCTCGGCTACGTCGCCACCGACGTCTACGGGCGTTATCTGCGGATGCGCGGCCACAACGTGCTGCACGCGTTCGGTTTCGACGCGTTCGGACTGCCCGCCGAGCAGTTCGCCGTACGGACCGGTCGACATCCGCGTGAGACGACCGAGGAGAACATCGCGACCATCCGGCACCAGTTGCGCCGCCTGGGGTTGGCCCACGACGACCGGCGCGGGGTGTCCACTACGGACGTCGACTTTTACCGCTGGACCCAGTGGATGTTCCTGCAGATCTTCGGTGCGTGGTACGACGAGGAGCGGGACTCCGCTCGGCCGATCGCCGACCTCCTGGCCGCCTTCGAGTCCGGCGAACGCGCGACGCCGGACGGTCGTCCGTGGGCGGCGCTCACCGAACTCGAACGCCGTGGCGTCGTCGACGCTCACCGGTTGGCCTACCTCGACGAGGTGGAGGTGAACTGGTGTCCGGGCCTTGGCACCGTCCTGGCCAACGAGGAGGTCACCGCCGACGGTCGGAGCGAACGCGGCAACTTCCCGGTGTTCCCACGCAAGCTGCGGCAGTGGATGCTGCGTATCACCGCCTACGCCGACCGGCTGCTCGCAGACCTGGACCTGCTGGACTGGCCGGAGCCGATCAAGGCGCAGCAGCGCAACTGGATCGGCCGGTCAACGCGCGAGGAGGCCTCGGTCGACGGCGACGCCGCGGACGAGCGCGGTGACCAGGTCGCCTACCGGCTGCGCGACTGGCTGTTCAGCCGGCAGCGCTACTGGGGCGAGCCCTTCCCCATCGTCTACGACGAGCACGGTCCGATCGCGCTGCCGGAGTCGATGCTGCCGGTCGTGCTGCCCGAGACCGCGGACTTCGCGCCGACCGCGTACGACGCGGACGACGCCGACTCCCGACCCGTGGCGCCGCTGGCGCGGCTGACCGACTGGGTGGAGGTGACGCTGGACCTGGGTGACGGGCCGCGTGCCTACCGGCGGGAGACCAACACGATGCCGCAGTGGGCGGGATCGTGCTGGTATGAGCTGCGCTACCTCGACCCTGACAACACGACCGCCTTCTGCGACCCCGAGATCGAACGCGCCTGGATGGGCCCTGGCTCGCCGACCGATCCCGGGGGAGTGGACCTCTACGTCGGCGGTGTCGAGCACGCGGTCCTGCACCTGCTCTACGCGAGGTTCTGGCACAAGGTGCTGCACGACCTGGGGCACGTGTCCAGCAGGGAGCCGTTTCGCAGGCTGGTCAACAACGGCTACATCCTCGCCTACGCCTACACCGACGAGCGGGGCGTGTACGTTCCGGCCAGCGAGGTCGAACACCGTGACGGCGGGGACTTCTGGCACGGCGAGCCCGTCATCCGCTCGCTCGGCAAGATGGGCAAGAGCCTGCACAACATGGTGACCCCCGACGACATGTGCGCGATCTACGGCGCCGACACCTTCCGGGTGTACGAGATGGCGATGGGGCCGCTGGAGACGTCACGCCCCTGGGATCCGGACGGCATCGTGGGGTCGCATCGCTTCCTGCAGCGGGTGTGGCGGTGTCTGGTGGACGAACGCAACGGTGAGTTGACAGTCGTCGACGAGCCGGCGAAGCCGGCCACCCGTCGGATCCTGCACCGCACGATCGCCGCCGTACGCCACGACCTCGACGAGCTCGCCTTCCACACCGCGGTCGCCCGACTGATGGAGCTGTCGCGGCACGTCGCCGGGTTGGAGCGGGTTCCGCGCGAGGTGGCCCGTCCGTTGGTCTTGTTGCTCGCGCCGTTCGCACCTCACGTGGCGGAGGAGCTGTGGAGTCGGCTGGCGGGCAATGACGGCGCGGGGAGCCTGGCCTACGAGCCCTATCCGGACGCCGACCCGGCCCATCTCGCCGAGACGACGGTGACCTGCGTGGTGCAGGTCGCGGGCAGGATGCGGGAGCGCTGGGACGTGCCCGCGGACATCGACGAGGACGAACTCCGGCGTCGCGCCCTCGCCTCGGCCAAGGTCGCCAGCGCCCTGGCCGGCCGCGCGGTCGCCCGGGTCATCGTCCGCGCGCCCGGCCTGGTCAACGTCGTGCCTGCCTGAGGCCGCGACCATCCCGCCGTTCGACGGCGTCGCCCACGGTGTCGTGGTCGCGGCGGCCAGCCGCTGGCAGCGTCGCCGGCGACCCCATGGTCACGGGGTGTCGGCGACGCCGCCCACCACCTTCGCGGGATCGAAGGCGTAGGCGACCATCCAGTTCGGGACGACCCGGAGGTAGACGATGTCGTCCTCCCACGTCGTCGGCGAACTGTCGTAGTGAGCGGTCAGGTGGTCGTCGATCGGCTTCCAGTCCGCCTGGTCGGGCTCGATGAACTCCACGGTGCCGTGCACGAAGACCCCGAGGTCGTCGCCGCGGATGTGGGCGACGCTGACGCCGGGACGGGCCCGAAGGTGGCGGACCTTGACCGCTGTGCCCGACGTGCTGAAGATCCACCGTCCGTGCAGGAAGTGACCGTCGACGGCGCTGATCCGAGGGGCGCCCTTCGCGGTCACGGTGGCCGCCGAGAGGGTGCACATGCCGGTGAGGACGCTCGTGAGCTGGCGCGCGGTGAGGGTGCGCTCGCCCGGCTTGATGATGGAGCGGAGGTGATCGCTCGCGCGGGGCAGCGAGGTGTCGAGAAGGGCCTGGAGGGTCTCGTGCTCCTCGTCGGTCTCGTACATGGCAGTCAGCCTGACACAGCCCGCCGACAGTCGGCCGGACGTCGAAGTCAGGCCGTCATCCGGTAGAAGAGCGCCGAACGGTCGAGGACGATCCGGCCCTGGCTTCGGCGAAGCTCCTCCACACCCGCGAGCAGACGTTGCCGAAACTCCTCCCGCGCCGCCGGCGGCAGCCCTTCGACGAAGCTCGCCGCACCGTGCGACTGGTGCCAGGCCCAGAACGCCTCGGCGTCGCGGAGCTCCAGCCGAACCTCGTCGACGACGCTGGCGACGCCGGTGAAACCAGCCTGCCGACACAGGTCGGCGAGCTCGTCGTGCTGGTGTGCGGGGTAGGGCTCGGCGATCAGCGCGCTGAACTCGCCGAGCAGCTCGCCGTAGAAGTCCCAGGGCCCTGGCACGTAGGGCGCTCCGACGGTGGAGAACGCGAAGGTTCCACCCGGGCGGAGCACGCGGTGGATCCCGGCGAGCGCCCGATCCGGGTGCGTGAACAGGTGGAGGGCGAATCCGCAGAGGACCACGTCGAAGGACGCGTCGGCCTGGGTCAGCCGTTCGGCGTCCATGACGTAGGCCGTCACGTTGTCCGGTGCGACAGCCCTGAGCAGATCCACCATTCTCGGCGCGGCGTCGACCGCGACCACCTCGCCGCTCGTGCCGACCGCCCGGGCCGCGGGAAAGGCGAGTGCCCCGCGTCCAGCCGCGACGTCGAGTACCCGCTGGCCAGGTCGTAGGTCACAGTGACGTACGAGGAGCTCACCGAACGTCGCGAAGAACGGCACCACGTCGTCGTACGCCGGCGCCACCGTGTCGAAGAGGGGAGTCCATCGGCTGGTCATGGGCCTCACCCTGAAGGAGCTCGCGTCGACTCTGCAACGCCTTTGTCAGGCGTGAGTATCACGCAGGGAAATCACATCGACGCTGTCCGTTCTGACTGATCCAGATCGGCAGATCCATTCGCCGACGAGGTGGGGCAGTGGGCACTAACCTCGTCTCGTGGTGCGACGTGTAGCGCTGGTGACCGACTCGACGGCTCACCTGGACGCCGGTGAAACCGCGCACCGCGGCATCGCCGTGGTTCCCCTGCGGGTGATCGTGAGTGGCACGTCGTACGACGACGGATCGCCCGAGGTGGTCAGGCTCGTCACCGAGGCACTCCTGCAGGGCAAGTCGGTGACGACCTCCCGCCCCTCACCGATGGACTTCCTGGCCGCCTATCGCGAGGCCGCGCGGGCCGGCAGCGAGGCCGCTGTGTCCATCCACGTGTCGGGCGACCTCTCCGGCACCAGCGACGCCGCCCGGTTGGGCGCGGTGCAGGCACCCCTTCCGGTGGCGGTCGTCGACACCCGCCAGATCGGCATGGCGCTCGGGTTCGTCGTGTCCGCCGCCGCCGACGCGGTCGCCCGAGGGGCAGAGGTCGCCGAGGTGGTGGCCGTCGCACGGGCCCGCGCCGCCACCATCGAGACGTTCGTCTACGTCGACACCATGGAGTACCTGCGCAGAGGCGGACGCATCGGGGCCGCCCAGGCCCTGCTGGGTTCCGCGTTCGCGGTGAAGCCCTTGCTGCAGGTGCGGAACGGGCAGATCGAGGTGCTCACCAAGGTACGGACGACCGGGCGTGCGCTGGCCGAGCTCGAACGCGTGACTCTCGCCTCGGCGTCCACCCGACCGGTCGAGATCGGCATCCACCATCTCGGCGTGCCCGAACGCGCCGCCCAGCTCGCCGCCCGGCTGCGCCAGCAGGTGCCGCGACTGGAGCGGCTCGTGACGAGCGAGGCGGGAAGCGCCATCGGTGCCCATGTCGGACCCGGCATGCTCGGCCTTGCCGTCGCGCCCACCGAGGTGCGCTCCAACGGGACATGACCCGACCCGAGGTCGCCGGACCGGTCGCAGCACGCGCTGGCTGCGGCGTACGCGTCGGCGCAGTCGTACCTACGTCGATCGCGTGCCCTACCCTGGGCGACCGTGAGCCTGGGTGGGGATTCTCGTCGGGAGATGCTGGCCGCGATCGGTGATCGATACCAGATCCCGGTCGAGGACATGGCCGCCGCGCCCGCACCCGGTGCGGCCAACCACGTCTACTTTCTGGGCGACCATCTCGTTCTGCGTATCCCACGTGGTGGCGGTGCGCGCTTCGCCGAACTGGCGAAGGAGGCGACCATCATCCCGGCGGCGCGGAAGGCGGGCGTCCGCACTCCGGCGGTGGTGACCTACGACGACAGCTGCACCGTCGTCAGCGTCCCCTACCTGGTGGTGGAGCGGGTTCGGGGTCGCGACCTCGGCGCGCTCGGGATCGAACCCGCGGAGGCCGCCGACGCCTACCGCGAGGTCGGTGTGAGCCTCGCCCGGTTGCATCGCCTCAGCCGCCACGGGATCGGTTCGCTGTCCGGTGTCGGGGTCATGCCGGACGAGGACCCGCGGCCGGCGGTCGTGGCGCTCGCGGAGGCCGGCTACGTCGACGTGGGCGCGGCGCGCTGGCTGGTCGGCTGGTTCGAACGGCTGGCCGTCTGGCGACCCGAGGACGCTCCGCAGGTCATCGTGCACGGCGACGCCTCACCCACCAACATCGTCGTCGAGGGAGCGGGTCCGCGTCGGGCCGCCCTGGTCGACTGGGGGGACGCGGCGTGGGCTGATCCCGCGGTCGACTTCGCCAAGCTTCCGCTGCGTGCCCTGCCGTTCGCCCTGGACGGCTACCTCACCGACGTCGCGCCACGGTCGCGCCCGGAGGTCGAACACTCCTGGGCGGCTCGAGCGCTGTGGTACCACCTGTCATGGGCGCTGCACCGGATTCCGCACGAGCCGCGGACGGACGAACGGGTCTGGACCGCCCCGCCGGCGAGCCGGCTGCTCGAACTCCTGCGGTTCTTCGCCGGATCACCGCCGGAGCCCTGGCGCTCGCTGTCCTGAGCGTCTGGCCCCGCCGCGACGCCAGGTTTTCTCCACAGCACGGCAACCGGTGAGGTTGTCCACCGCACCGACGTCGCTCCGCCCACGGCGGTGCGCTGCTTCCTAACGTCGTCGTCGTGCTGCGCCGACGTCTCTCCCATCAGCGCCGGGTTCGGGTCGAGGACACCATCCGAGCGACCCGCCGGCTGCGCGCCTTACGCCGGCCGCGGCTACGCGTCGGCGGCTGGGTGCCGTCGGTCGACGCCGCGGCGCGGGCCCGTGGCGTTCCGGGCCAGGAGGAGGCGAGTGAGCCGGTGGGTGAGTTCGGTGCGGACAAGGAGACCGCGGACGTCGACGCCGCGCTCCGGCGGGAGCCGACACCCGAAGGGCTGGTGGAGCCACGCGCGACCCACCGGGCCCGGGCCGCCAGCGCCGTCGAGGCGGTGAGCCTCGCCTGGACCCTGCGGCGCGGCCACGTCGTCGCGGTCGCGGTCCTGTTGCTGGTCGCGGTCCTCGGCGCGGGCGTCATGGTGCTACGCAGCCGGCCGGTGCGGGAGGAGGTCCCGGACCCGCCGGCAGCGAGTGTGGTGACGTCACCGCGCCCTTCCCCCGTGGCAGCGTCAGGACCGGCGCTGGTGACGCCGTCGCCGACGCCTGTGGTGGTGCACGTAGCCGGGAAGGTACGCAAGCCCGGCGTCGTCCATCTCCCCGCTGGCTCCCGGGTGGTGGACGCGGTGACGGCGTCCGGCGGCGCCCTACCCGGCACCGACCTCGACACCGTCAACCTCGCTCGGCAACTGGTCGACGGCGAGCAGGTGCTCGTGGGAGTCACTCCGCCGCCTGGCAGCCAGCTCCCTCCCTCGAACGGACCGGGCGGGGGACCGGGCGTGCCCACGCCAGGCGGTGAGCTCGTCGACCTCAACACGGCCACGGCCGCCGAGCTCGAGACGCTGCCTGGCGTGGGTCCGGTCCTCGCCCAGCGCATCCTCGACTTTCGAGCCGAGCACGGGCGGTTCCTGAGCATCGAGGACCTGCGCGAGGTCAGCGGCATCGGCGAGCAGAAGTACGTCGACCTGCAGGCGCGGGTGAGGGTGTCGTGAGTCGGACGAGGCGTCGGACCGCGGAGGCGGCGCAGCGGCGCGCGGTCGAGGACGACGTCGGCCTCCGGTCTCGACCTGCGGCTCGTACCTGTGGCGGTGGCGTGTTGGTCGTCCACCCTGGTCGTCCCGGTCGTGCCGGCGCGGTTCTCGGTGGTGGCCGCCGCCGTCGCCGCCACGGTGGCCATCGTCGTCATCGCCTTGCAGGGGAGAGTTCGCTACGCCAGTCTGGCCGCCGCCCTGACCTGTCTAGGTGTGGCGGTCGCGAGCACGGTGACGCTGCTCCACGTCACCGCGGCACGAAGCGGGCCGGTGCCCGCCCTCGCGGCACGGGCCGCCGTCGTCACGGTCGACGTACGGGTCCGCTCGGACCCGGTCCTGCGACCCTCCCATGGTCGCGGCGCGCCTTACACCGTTCTCGACGCCGACGTCGAGCGACTGACCCGGCACGGGGTGACGACCCGCGTGCGCACACCGGTCGTCCTCACCGGTCCCGCGTCCTGGACCGTCGTCCAGCCCGGCGAGCGGGTGCGCACCGTCGCGCGGCTCGCCCCGACCGAGCCTGGCGAGCGCGCCGTCGCCGTCCTCGCCGCCCGCACCTCGCCCACCCTGTTGCGACCCGCCGGCCCGCTCGACCAGGCGGCGAGCAGGTTGCGGGCCGGTCTTCGGGAGGCGGTGGCCGGGTTGCCGCCCAACGAGCGTGGCCTGGTGCCGGCCCTGGTGGTGGGCGACGAGTCCCAGATGCCGCCGCAGTTGGTCGAGGACTTCCGCACGGCTGGCCTCTCCCACCTGACCGCCGTCTCCGGCACCAACCTCACGATTCTGTTGGCGTTCGTCCTCGGCGCCGCGCGGTGGGCCGGCCTGCGCTCCTGGGGAGTGCCCGTCCTCGGTGTGGTGTGCGCCCTCGGTTTCGTCCTGCTGGCCCGTCCCGAACCCAGCGTGCTGCGGGCCGCCGCGATGGGGCTCGTGGGGCTGGCCGGGCTCGCCGTCGGGTCCCGCCGTCACGGCCTACCGGCACTCACCTGCGCGGTCGTCGTCCTGCTCATGGTCGACCCGTGGCTCGGCCGTACGTACGGGTTCGCCCTGTCGGTGCTCGCGACCGCCGGGATCGTCGTGTTGGGGCCGCCGTTCGGCGACGCGCTCGCCCGGTGGCTGCCGCGGTTCCTGGCGACCGCGATCGGAGTGCCGTTGGCGGCACAACTCGCCTGCACGCCGGTGGTCGCGATCCTGTCCGGCTCGGTGAGCGCGGTCGCCGTGGTGGCTAACCTCATGGCCGGCCCGGCGGTGAGTCCGGCGACGGTGCTCGGGATCGCGGCCACCCTGATCGCGCCGGTGAGTGTCGTCGTCGCCTCGGTTCCCGGCCACCTCGCCGGCTACGCCGCGCGCTGGATCGTGGAGGTCGGCACGCGTGCCGCCGGCATGCCGGGCGCCGATCTCACCTGGCCGCCCTCGGGCCTCGGCGTCGCGGTGCTGACCCTGCTGTGTGCGGTCGCCGCCGTGATCACTCCGTGGCTACTGAACCGCCGTTGGGTGAGTGTCGCGCTCGCCGGGCTCCTCACGCTGTGGATCGTCCATCCGGTCCGGGTGCCGGTACCGCTCACCTGGATCACCGGATGGCCCCCGGACGGCTGGCTGATCGTCGCGTGCGACGTCGGGCAGGGCGACGCGCTGGTGCTCCGGTCCGGACCCGCCACCGCGGTCGTGGTCGACACCGGACCCGACCCGGACGCGGTCGACCAGTGCCTACGCGGCCTTGGGGTTCGGCGGGTGCCCTACGTGCTGCTCACCCACTTCCACGCCGACCACACCTCCGGACTTCCAGGGGTCCTGCGTGGTCGCGAGGTCGGCGAGATCGGCATCCGACCAGGTGCCTCCTCGACGGCCGACCAGGTGCGTGCGACTGCGACGGCGGCAGGGGTCGACGTCGTACCGGTGGCGGCGGGTGAGTTGCGCCGAGTCGGCGCCCTGTCCTGGACGGTGCTGGGACCGGCGCCGACCTCGACGGTCGAGGCCGACTCGGCGGCGGCCGGTGACGCGCGGTCCGGCGGGGTCGAGAGCACCGAAGGGGAGGAGGGCTCCGCCGAGAACGACGCCAGCGTGGTCGTCCTGGCGCAGACGCAGGGCGTCCGGGTCCTCCTGACCGGAGACGTCGAACCGGCGAGCCAACGGCGGTTGCTGCGTTCGGGAGTCGACCTGCGTGCGTCGATTCTGAAGGTCCCCCACCATGGCTCCCGTTATCAGGACACCGGCTTTCTGCGCGCCGTGGCGGCCCGGGTGGCGCTGATCAGCGTTGGCGCCGACAACGACTACGGTCACCCCGCGCCCTCCGCGATCGAGGAGCTCACCAGCGAGGGTGCCCGGGTCGAGCGCACCGATCTGGCCGGTTCGGTGGCCGTGGTCAAGGACGGTTCGGGGCTGTCCGTCGTCACCCGTTCGGTTCCGCGATGAACGCGGCCGGCCACCGCGGGAGCGGGAACGGCACACGTGCGCGCGAGGACGTGGCCAGGTCCGCACCGCGGTTGTCGGTGTCGCGTGGGATGCTGAGCGGGATGGCTGCGAAGTCCGGTGCCCCGATCTCCGACGGCGACGCTCTCGGAGGAGTCACCCTCGTCCTGGGTCCAGAGGACCTGTTGGCCGATCGTGCCGTGACGGCCGTCGTCCGTGCCGTCCGCGCGGCCGACCAGGACGCCGACGTCACCGACCTCGAGGGGGCCAACCTCGCGGCCGGCGGCCTCGCCGAACTCACCAGTCCCTCGCTCTTCGCGACCGCGCGTGCCGTGGTGGTCCGCGGTGTCGACGGGATCCCCGCCGAGGCGGTCGACGCCCTGCTGGCCTATGTTCGCTCCCCACAACCTGACGTCGCGCTGGTCCTCGTTCATCGCGGTGGTCAGAAGGGCCGCGGCGTCGTCGACAAGCTCCGCAAGGCGAAAGTGCGCGTCGTCGCCTGCGATGCGTTGAAGAGCTATGAGTTGCCCGCTTTCGTCACCCGAGAGATCCGCGCCGCGGGCGGCCGGATCGACGACGAGGCGGCGCAGTTCCTCGTCGAGTCGGTGGGAAGCGATCTTCGGGCGCTGGCCGGGGCGGCGTCCCAGTTGATCTCCGACACTGACGGGGGAGCCATCACCGAGGAGGTCGTCCGCCGCTACTTCGCCGGCCGCGCCGAGGTGACCAGCTTCGCGGTGGCCGACGCCGCGGTCGCGGGCCGGGCGGCGAACGCTCTCGAGCAGCTTCGCTGGGCGCTGCGCTCAGGTGTCGCACCGGTTCTGGTGACCTCCGCGCTCGCGTCCGGGGTCCGTGGCCTCGCCAAGCTCTCCGGTGCCCCACGGGGCCTGCGCGACGCCGACCTCGCCCGTGAGATCGGCGTGCCGCCATGGAAAGTCAAGACCCTCCGCGGCCAGCTGCGCGGCTGGACCGACGAGGGTCTCGCGGCAGCCATGCTCGCGGTGGCCCGCGCGGACGCCGACGTCAAGGGCGGTGCCGACGACTCCGACTACGCGCTGGAGCGCGCTGTCCTGGCGATCACCCAGGCCCGGGGCAAACGCTGACCAGCGCTCCGGCGCAGCACCCTCATCCGGATCGAGGCCCGGCCCCGGATGAAGCAGAAGGAGCGCAGGGAAGATCGGCCCGACAAAACTCCCAGAACAGCACAAAGAGCTGCTCGGCCCCGAGGGAACGAGCAGCTCTTACGTGATCGTGAGAAGGGGCGCTACCAGGCGTTGCCTAGAGCGCAGCGGCCTTCTTGAAGATCGCGGACTTCTTGTTGGCGGCCTGGTTCTTGTGCAGGACGCCCTTGGAAGTCGCCTTGTCCAGAAGGCGACCAGCCGTCCGCGCGAGTTCCTGTGCCTTCGCGCTGTCGCCAGCCTCGGCAGCCTGGCTGAAGTTGCGAATCGCCGTCCGCAGCGAGGACCGGACCGACTTGTTGCGAAGGCGGTGGGTCTCGTTCTGCTTGATCCGCTTGATCTGGGACTTGATGTTCGCCACTGAGCTGAAGCCTCGATCGCACGTCGTACGGATGGGAGTTGCACGGCAGGCTGAACCCCCGCGCGAATGAAGAGCGTACCAGTCGAGCGGACAAGGACCTAACCCTGCGGCGGATCCCCCCGAATCCACCCTTAAGGTGACTCGCCCGCCGGGCGCGGTGCCCGGTCGGTGACGCGGGGTTGGGCGTCGACTACTCCGTCTCGGTGAGGGTGAGGGAGCGCAGCCGCTCGCCCGCGAACCACGTCGCCACCACGATCGTCAACGCGAGCAGGATGACACCTGTCCCGAGCCCGACCGCCGCCTCGATGCTGTCCCTGGAGATCAGGGTGTCGGCGACCGCGAGCGCCCACTGCTGGATGCTGAGGACCTGCGCACCGGGGACGAACCCGCCGACCAGGCTCTCCCAGATCAGCGCGTAGATGAGGCCGAAGACGACGGCGTGCTTGGTGACCACGGCCAGCATCAGGAAGACCGCGCTGTAGGCGAGTCCGGCAACGGCGGCGGCCACCGCGAAGGCGACCGCGACCCCGTCGTCGAACCCAGACATGATCACCCCGGCGATCAGCGTGGGCACGGCGGCGAACACCACCAGGCATCCCACCGACACCGCGAGCTTCGTCAGGATGATCGTCGGGCGCGGCATCGGCTTGGCGAGTACGTAGATGATCGAGCCGTCGTCGATCTCCGGCCCGATCACGCCCGTCCCGGCGATGAGGCCGAGCAGCGGCACGATGGTGCCGAGCGCGAACGTCTGGAGAAGCGTCGTACCGACCTGGAGGCTCGGGCCCGTCACGAGCCGCAGCAGGACCGCGAGCAGGACCAGCACCGCCGGTAGGACGAACAGCAGGAGTACGCGTCGCTTCCCGAGCAGGGTGCTGGTGGTGAGCCGGGCGATGGTGGCGTTCATTGGACTCTCATCTCGGCGGGGTCTCTCATCTCGGCGGGCCTCACGCGGTGATGAGGTAGGAGAAGACGCTCTCGAGGGACTCGTCGGACGGCGAGATCTCGTAGAGCCGGACACCGGCGGCGCGGGCCACCTGCGGCACGAGCCAGGTGAAGCGGGCGAAGTCGACCGCCTGCACGCGCAGGCAGCGCTCCCGGGCGTCGAGTTCGACGCCCGCGGAGGATCCGTCGGCGATGAGCGCCGACGCGAGCTTGCGGTCGTCACTGGAGCGGATGACGTACTGGTGCGGCCGGTCGATCATCAGCCGGCGGATCTCCCGGAAGTCGCCGGAGGCGGCATGCCGTCCGGCCACCACGACCTCGATGTGGGAGGCGACCTGCTCGACCTCCTCGAGGATGTGGGAGCTGAACAGCACCGTGCGACCGGCCGCGCCCATCGCCCGCAGCAGGTCCATGAGGTGCAGCCGCTGGCGCGGGTCCATGCCGTTGAACGGCTCGTCCAGCAGAAGCACGGACGGACGGTGAACCAGCGCGGTCGCCATCTTGATCCGTTGCTTCATGCCCTTGGAGTACGTGCCGACGGCGCGTTTCTGGGCCGACGCCATCTCGACCGTCGCGATCGCCTCTTTGGCGGCGGCCTCGGGGTCGGCGAGCCGGTGCAGTTTCGCGTTCGCGAGGACGAACTCCCAGCCGGTGAGGTTGTCGTAGAGGGCTTCGCGTTCGGGGACGAGTCCGATGTGGCGGTAGGCCGCCTGGTTGCGCCAGACCTTCTCCCCGTCCAGCGTGACAGTGCCCGCGGAGGGGGAGAGGAAGCCGCCCATCATGTGGATGAGGGTCGACTTGCCCGCTCCGTTGGGCCCGAGGAGCCCGGTGACGCCCGGCCCGATCGTCATCGCGACGTCGTTGACCGCGACGACGTTGCCGTACCAACGAGAGACGTGGTCGAGACGTAGCACGCTCATGAGGCGGCCACCTTCCGGTAGCGGAGCAGCAGGAGACCGAAGGCGCCGACCACGACCACCGCGGTCACCAGCAGGTAGGCGACCGTGCCGAGCGCGCCGTCCGGCGGAGGTACGGCACCGGAGCTTTGGGCGCCGAGGGCGATCACCTGGACGCCGTCGACCAGCGTGACGGGGGAGAACAGTCCGGCGTAACCGGCCGCTCCCTGCTGGCCCTGCTCGCTGAGGATGACGCCGACCAGGTTGGACCCGGCGTAGGAGACGGTGAGAACGGTGATGATGGCGGCCACGCCGAACCCGCGTCGCGTGGTGAGCGCGGCGATCACGGCCGCGATGCCGGCGAGGATGAGAGCGAGGATGGCGATGCCGGCCAGTCCTTCGAGGAACCCCTTCGTCTGGGAGCCGAACGGGTACTTCGCGAGAAGTGCGCCGACGTACATCAGCACCAGGGGCACAGCCATCAGGATGAACAGCGAGGCGACGAGCGCGCCGTACTTCGCGACCACGTAGTCGAGTCGGACGAGCGGCCGGGAGAAGTACAGCGTGATCGTGCGGAAGCGCAGGTCCCGGGAGAAGAGCTGGGGCGCCTGGGCGGCCGCGAAGATGCCGATGACCGCCTGGGTGAAGATGGCGTACCGCGTGTAGGGAACCAGCGGATTCTCGGGCTTGAGCGCGATCGTGACGGCGACGAGGATCCCCGCCGGCAACACCATGACCGCGCCGAGCAGGAACGGCAGGATCTTCGACTTCGCGGTGCGGCCGAGCCCGTAGGTCGAGCGCAGACTCTGGACGAACAGTGACCGCAGGATGTAGCCGCGGCTGAGTCGGGGTCCGTCGTAGCGCCGGTAGCCGATGTCGTGGATCACACCGGCCGGAGCGCCGTAGGACGCGACTTCAGGGGGTACCGACACGGTGCGCTCCTCCTTCGACCTGGCCACCGGTCTGGTGGGCCGCGGCGTCGTCCCGGAAAATCTCCTCGATGCGGTGCCGACGCTGTTCCATCCGCACCAGGCCGAGGTCGAGTTCGGCGGCGGTGTCGCGTACGACGTCGAAGGTCTCCTCACGGGCGATGTCGATCATCAACAGCCGCCCGTCAGGAACCACCCGGAACCCGCGGTCGGCGAGCGCCTGCCCCAGCCGGTCCCGGGCCGCCGTGAGGTTCGGGTCGGACTCGAATGACACGGCCTCCACGACCAGCACCTGGGTGGCGCGGGTGAAGTCGGCCGTCGAGGAGGCGCGCAGCAGCTTCCCGCCGTCGATGATCACCACCTGGTCGCAGATCCGCTCCAGCTCGCCGAGCAGGTGGGAGGTGACCAGGACGGAGATCTGGAAGTCCGTGCCGATCCGGCGGATGAGCCCGAGCATGTCGTCGCGGCCGGCCGGGTCGAGGCCGTTGGTCGGCTCGTCGAGGAAGACGAGTCGGGGGTCGTGGACGAGAGCCTGCGCGAGCTTGACCCGCTGCCGCATGCCCGTCGAGTAGCCGCCGATCGGGCGGTAGCGCTCCTCGTAGAGGCCGACATGCCGCAGCGTGTCGGCCGTACGTTCACGTGCGCTCGCCGCCGGCAGGCCCGACATCCGGGCCATGTGGACGACGAACTCCGTCGCCGACATGTCTGGTGGCAGGCAGTCGTGCTCGGGCATGTAACCCACTCGGTCCCGGATCGCCGGGCCCTGCGTCGCGACGTCGAGGTCGAGGACCGTCGCGTCGCCAGCAGTGGCCGGCTGCAGGCCGAGCAGGATCTTGATCAGGGTCGACTTGCCGGCGCCGTTGGCACCGACGAGCCCCGTCACACCGGGACCGACGTCGACCGTCAACTGGTCGAGCGCGGTGACGCTCGGGAACCTCTTCGTGAGGCCATGGATCGAGATCACGGACACGAGACGACGCTAGTGCCCCGGAGGCTTCGTGCCGTCCGACTCGCGGACGAACCTTCGGATGCCTTTCCCCTACGGGCTTGCCGGAGGGCGGCCGGGGTCGACCCTCAGCCGACCCCTCAGCCGACCCAGCCCCGGCGGACCGCGAGCCAGGACAGCGTGGCCTCGGCGTACCATGCCTGGTGGGCACGCAGGTAGGGCGATCCCGCCGTCTTCGGTTGCAGCGACTCGCGGGTGAAGTACCCGCTCAGTCCGGCGAGTACGGCGTCGACCGCATCGGCGTCGGCGCTCTCGCCCAGCGGGTGGGCGGCGAGGAGGGCGTCCGCGTCGTACCCGTCCCCTCGTACGGAGATCAGCAGTGTCACCAGGTCGAGCCAGGCCGGTCCACGACTCGGCCAGTTCCAGTCGCAGAACCACACGGTGCCGTCGTCACCGACGAGGACGTTGTCGTCACGGAGGTCACAGTGGACGACCGCCTCCCCGCGAAGCGCGTCGGGTGCGCTCTTCTCCAGGGCGGCGAGTTCGAAGACCTGCTGGTTGGGCGTTCCTCCGTTGTCGCGCAGCAGGTCCCGCCAGTAGCCGAAGTCCTGGACCAGCCAGTCCCGCGCCTCCGGGAGGAGCAGCCCGGCAGGTGCGGGGGTCAACGTCTCGGCCAGTGAGGTGAGCGCGGTGAGGACGTCGGTGAGCTCACGTGGCTGCCAGGGCCGGACCGGCGGGTGGCCGGGTACGTCGTCGAAGCACAGCACCACCCACTCCAACTCCTCCAGGGTCCAGCGCAACCGAGGTGCCGGCACCGCCGCCGGAAGCTTCGCGGCGGTGCGTGCCTCGGCGGCGTAGGAGTCGGCGATCGCCGGACTCATCCGCGTCGACACCGCCTTGACGAACGCGCGTTCACCTGTGGCGTAGACCAGCCGGGACGCGAATCCCGGTGTGAAGCCCGAGTCCTGGCTCGCCGCCGCGACGACCGTGCCGCCCAGGCGTTCCTGGATCCGCTCCCGGAGCCGCTCGGGCAGGTCGGTCCAGTGCGGCCGGACAGCGGTGGCGCCGTAGGGCACCGGTGGGCGAGGTGCGCTCATCCGGCGATCCTGGCAGTTCGGCTCGCCTGGTGTCGCGGCTGGGTGCGGGGCGGCCTACATCGCGGCCGCGGTCACACCGGGGGCGGTCGGCCCCGCCAGCAGCCGGAACGAGCCCGCCGCTCCCGGGGTGACCTCGGCGATCCCGGTCTGCCGGTCCGGCCCGGTGAAGGCGAAGCGCAGGCCGGTCGGCGTCCACGCCGCGGCGCCGCCGAGATGGCCGGGAGGAAGTGGCAGCGTCACGACGGTGTTGGTGTGGCGGCGGTAGATGAGCAGGTGCGACCGGCCTCCGCCGTCCGCCCGGACGGCGACCTGCTCGCCGGTCACGTCCGCGGCCAGGGGCCACGGGTTGTGTGGACCGTTGAGGTCGGCGGGCCACTGGACCGGCCCACCGGGGGTCGCCGCCCAACCGACCCGCCCACCGTCGTCCGCCACCACGAACAGCCCCGCGGACGGGACGGCGAAGAGCAGCCGCAGGCTCGGGTTCTCTGGCCACAGAGCTTCCAGGACGCCGGTCTCCAGGTCGATCGCGACACAGGTGAGACGCCCCTCGTGGGCACGGTTGACGGCGAGCCGATGGCCAGCCGGGTCCAGCCACGTCCCGCCGATGACCAGGCCGGGGACGGTGCGGACGGGTCGCGGTACGGCGTCGCCCGGGCCGAGTTGCCACAGCGTCGAGGACGGGTCGGACCGGGTGGTGATCGCCATGGCCAGCGCGTCGTGGGACGGGTGCGGGAGTAGCTGCAGGCCGAGTGCGGGCAGGGTGGCGAGCCGTCGTGCCGGCTCGTCGGGACGGCCCAGGATGATCTCGTGCCGGTCCGGCCCGACGTGGTGAAGAAGGACGCCGCCGTCGTCGAGGGGCAGCGTCTGCGCCTGCGGACCGGCGGGTGCCAGGCCGGGAACGGGCCGCGGTGGCTCCGCCGGATCCAGCGGCCAGTGCTCGACGTGCCACCTCGTGGGCTCGGTGGCGGCGAGGCAGGCGGCGTAGGTGCCTCGGGGACTGAACCGGAACCCGGTGCGGGTCAGCATGGTCGCGACCGCCTCACCGGTATCGACGAATCCCGTCGCTCCTGCGCGGGTGCGCCCCGCCGTCGGATCTTCGGCCTTCCCCCCACGAGTCCCCCCTTGCGCCGATGTGCACGTTCTGTACGCCTACCACTACCAATCGCGCACACCGGGGGCAAGTGTCGCGAGCGGATCGAGACCAGATCACAACCCATCGGCTGCCGTGAGCCACGGCAGTGCCCCTGGTCGCTCCTGTCTCTGCAACCACCCGCGATGCCGGTTGGCCACTCAGCCGCGCCGCCGGCGCAACCAGGCCAGTAGCGCGTCCGCGGTCGTCCGCTGGTAGGTCCGCAGGGTGGGGAGGCCCGGGGGAGCCGGCTGCCGCGATCGCTCGGTGAGCATGCCGGTCACCGCCTCGACGAGGGTGGTCACGTCGTCGGGATCGACGTCGCCGGTGAGCGGGTGTCGCGCCAGCAGGGCGTCGACGTCCACGGTCGTACCGCTGGTCACCAGGTCGAGGCAGGTGATCGCGGTGTCGACCCAGCCGGCGCCCTTCGCGGCCCAGGCCCAGTCGACGAACACCACCCGCCCCGCGTCTGTGATGAGGAGGTTGTCGGCCCGGATGTCCCAGTGGACGAGCGACTCACCGGACACGAGCAGGCGTGCGCGTTCGCCGCTCGTGGCGAGCCGGTCCAGGTGTGCGAGCGCCCACGGGTCGAGGTCGTCGGGCGGCGCCTTCGACAGGGTCGCCCAGCCGCCGCTGAAGGTGCTGTTGTCCTCCAGCCGGGGTGCGTCCGGCCAGGGCGTGGGGGTGAGCGCGGAGGTGAGCTCGGCGAGGGCACCGAGCACGAGGTCGACGTCCTCGTCGACCCAGGGGTGCGGGGGCTCCCGCCCGTCGACGTCCTCCAGCAGGAGGGCGATCCAGTCGCCGTCGTCGTACGTCGCGTAGACGCGGGGCAGCCATGGCAGCTCCGGCAACGCCCGCATCGCCGCCACCTCGGCGCGCAGGATGCGTGGGCTGTCGGGGTTGAGCGCGGAACCCACCGCCTTCACGAACGCGCGCCGGCCACCAGCGGTGACCAGCCGGGCGGCCGGCCCGGGTGAGAAGCCACCGCTCTGGGAGACGGCCGAGACCACCGAGGAGCCGAGCTCGCGCTCGACCCAGCCGCGGACCACGTGGGGGAGCGCGTCGTAGGGCAGTCGCACCCCCGCGGCGCGGGTTCCGGTCCTCGCCGTCGCGCTGGGCGCGGTCGCCGCCGCCGGTGTGCCGGATGTGGACGCGATGCTCGTGGGTGGCCGGCTGTTCATGCGGAGATCCTGTCCACCGCCGGGTGGAGGGGCAACGTGTTTACGCTGGCGGAGGGGGCCGCCGAAGGCGCGGTCCGGGGCGAGCGCCCGCGCGGTCGTCCCCGAGCCACGTCAGTACCGGCGAGACCAGGCGACACCCGGCGAGACCCGGCGATTCGGGCGATCCGGACAGCGCGTCGGCCAGAACGGCGTACGTCCAGATCGGTCAGCAGATCAGGTAGCGCCAGCGCGTGGGATGATGAACCACGTTCCCCCACCGAAGCGAATGGACCGTCCGTGCCCGTACCAGCGTCCGTGCCGCAGCCCGGCCAGACCGATCCGGCGATGATCCGGAACTTCTGCATCATCGCCCACATCGATCACGGCAAGTCGACGCTCGCCGACCGCATGCTCCAGCTCACCGGAGTGGTCGACGAGCGGGCGATGCGTGCGCAGTACCTCGACCGGATGGACATCGAGCGCGAGCGCGGCATCACCATCAAGAGCCAGGCCGTACGCCTGCCGTTCGAGGCGACCGCCGGCGCGGGTGCAGGTTCGGCCTACATCCTCAACCTCATCGACACTCCGGGTCACGTCGACTTCACCTACGAGGTGTCGCGTTCGCTGGCGGCGTGTGAGGGCGCGATCCTGCTGGTGGACGCCGCGCAGGGAATCGAGGCGCAGACCCTCGCCAACCTCTACCTCGCGCTCGACGCCGACCTGCACATCATCCCGGTGCTCAACAAGATCGACCTGCCGTCCGCGCAGCCGGAGAAGTACGCCGCGGAGCTCGCCCGGATCATCGGCTGCGAGGAGAGCGACGTGCTGCGGGTCTCCGCCAAGACCGGCGAGGGCGTGGAGCACCTCCTCAACGAGATCATCGCGCAGGTCCCACCACCCGAGGGCGATCCCGACGCGGCGCCGCGGGCGCTGATCTTCGACTCCGTCTACGACACCTACCGCGGCGTCGTCACCTACATCCGCGTCGTCGACGGCAACATCGGCAACCGGCAGCGGGTGCTCATGATGTCGACGAAGGCTTCCCACGAAACGCTCGAGGTCGGGGTCATCTCGCCCGAGCCCGCCCGGTCCGACTCGCTCGGCGTCGGTGAGGTCGGCTACATCATCACCGGCGTCAAGGAGGTCCGGCAGTCACGCGTCGGTGACACCGTGACGCTCTCCGCAAACGCCGCCACCGTCCCACTCGCCGGCTACCGCCATCCCAACCCGATGGTCTACGCCGGTCTCTATCCACTCGACGGCGACGACTACCCCGACCTGCGCGAGGCACTCGACAAGCTACAGCTCAACGACGCCGCGCTGCTGTACGAGCCGGAGACCTCCGGTGCGCTCGGGTTCGGGTTCCGCTGCGGATTCCTCGGACTGCTGCACATGGAGATCGTCCGCGAGCGCCTGGAGCGGGAGTTCAACCTCGACCTCATCTCCACCGCGCCCAACGTCGTCTACCGCGTGGTGATGGAGGACGCCAGCGAGGTCGTCGTCACCAACCCGAGTGAGTTCCCGCACGGCAAGATCGCCGAGGTGTACGAGCCTGTCGTACGCGCCACGATCCTGACCCCGGCCGACTTCATCGGCGCGGTGATGGAGCTGTGCCAGTCCCGGCGCGGACAGCTGCAGGGCATGGACTACCTGTCCGAGGATCGCGTCGAGATGCGCTACACGCTGCCGCTCGCGGAGATCGTCTTCGACTTCTTCGACGCGCTGAAGAGCCGCACCCGCGGGTACGCCTCCCTCGACTACGAACCCACCGGCGAACAGGTCGCCGACCTCGTGAAGGTCGACATCCTGCTCCACGGCGACCCCGTCGACGCGTTCAGCGCGATCGTGCACAAGGACAAGGCCTATTCCTACGGCGTCTCGATGGCGCAGAAGCTCAAGGAGCTCATTCCTCGGCAGCAGTTCGAGGTGCCCATCCAGGCCGCCATCGGCTCGCGGATCATCGCCCGGGAAAGCATCCGCGCCATCCGTAAGGACGTCCTCGCCAAGTGCTACGGCGGTGACATCACCCGAAAGCGCAAGCTGCTCGAGAAGCAGAAGGAAGGTAAGAAGCGGATGAAGATGGTCGGCCGCGTCGAGGTGCCGCAGGAGGCGTTCATCGCCGCGTTGTCGACCACCGAGGCAAGTGGGAAGAAGTAGCCCGCCCGGCCCTGCCCCTGCCGGCGACCAGCATCGGTCCAGTCGCTACCGCCACACAGGCGGAAAGAGGGCATTGTCCCGTCCTGCCTGCGCGAATGACTTCACACTCATTACGGTAGAAGTTGGGCCGGTGTTTACCGGCCGTCGCCGTTGGCTGTAGCTCCTTGAGGTGGAGGCTCGCGATGTCCAGTGACCTGATCTGGGGTACCTACCCCGGACCCGACCCGTCGAAGGTCGACGACCGCGCGTCCACGGTTGCCCAGCTGATCCTCGACCGGTTCGCCGCGACTCCGGAGGAGGAGGCGTTCCGCCGCCCCGTCGACGGTGGCTGGGCGTCCACGACCTGGCGGGAGACCGGTGAGCACGTACGCAAGCTCGCCGCGGGCCTGATCTCCCTCGGCATCCAGCCGGAGGAACGAGTCGCCATCGCCTCCAGCACCCGCTACGAGTGGGTGCTGGCCGACCTCGCGGTCATGTGTGCGGGTGGCGCCACCACCACGATCTACCCCACGACCACCTCCTCCGAGGTGAGCTACATCCTGGGCGACTCGCACAGCCGGATCGTCTTCGCCGAGGACGACGAGCAGCTCAAGAAGATCCGCGAGCACCGCTCCGAGCTGCCCGAGATCATCGCGCTGGTGACCTTCGACGGCGTGTCACCGACGAGGCGGAGGGCGTCATGACGCTCGCCGGCCTCGAGGAGCGCGGCGCCGCCTACCTCGCCGAGCACCCCCACGCGATCGAGCAGGCGGTGGCGGCGATCCGCCCCGACAGCCTCGCGACCCTGATCTACACCTCCGGCACGACCGGGAAGCCCAAGGGTGTCCGGCTGACCCACGACTGCTGGACCTACGAGGCCGCGGCCATCGACGCCGTACGCATCCTCTTCCCGAGCGACCTGCAGTACCTCTGGCTTCCACTGGCCCACTCCTTCGGCAAGGTGTTGGTGACGGCCCAGCTGCAGATCGGGTTCGCCACCGCCATCGACGGCCGGGTCGACCGGATCATCGAGAACGTCGGCGTGGTGAAGCCGACCTTCATGGCGGCGGCGCCCCGGATCTTCGAGAAGGCCCACGGCCGGATCGTCTCCACCATCGAGCACGAGGGCGGTCCCAAGGCGGCGCTCTTCCGCTGGGCGACCGGCGTCGGCCGGAAGGTCTCGGAGCTGCGCCAGCAGGGCAAGGACGCGACCGGTGTCCTCGCCCTCCAGCACAAGGTCGCCGACCGGCTGGTGTTCGCCAAGATCCGCAACCGGTTCGGGGGCCGGCTGCGGTTCTTCGTCTCCGGCGCCGCCGCGCTCAGCCAGGATCTGGCCGAGTGGTTCCACGCGGCCGGGATCCTCATCGTCGAGGGTTACGGGCTCACCGAGACCAGCGCGGCGACCGCGGTGAACCTGCCCGGGCGGTTCCGGTTCGGAACGGTCGGCATGGTGTTCCCGGGCACGCAACTGCGGATCGCGCACGACGGTGAGCTGCTGGTCAAGGGGCCGGGCGTCATGAGCGGCTACCAGGGGATGCCCGAGCTGTCGGATGAGGTCCTCGATCCCGACGGCTGGTTCCACACCGGCGACATCGCCCAGATCGAAGACGGGATGCTTCGCATCACCGACCGGAAGAAGGACCTCTTCAAGACCTCCAACGGCAAGTACGTCGCGCCGCAGCTGATCGAGACGATGTTCAAGGCGATCTGCCCGTACTCCAGCCAGATGGTCCTGCACGGCGAGGGACGCACCTTCTGCTCGGCGTTGGTGACCCTCGATGCCGACGCGATGGAGTCCTGGGCGCGAGAGAACGGTCAGGGCGGCAAGACCTACGACGAGATCGTCACCTCCGAACCGGTCCGGGCCATGGTCCAGGGCTACATCGACCAGCTCAACGCCCGGCTCAACCGCTGGGAGACGATCAAGAAGTTCGCCATCCTGGATCACGACCTCACCGTCGACGACGGCGAGATGACCCCGAGCCTGAAGCTCAAGCGCAAGGTCGTCGAGAAGCGCTACGCCGACATCCTCAACAGCTTCTACGCCTGAGGCTGCTCCGCCTGATCGCGCGAGCGCGTTTCAGCGCGGAGCCCCGTGCCGGCCGGACTCGGTGGGTCGAGTCCCGGCCGGCCGTCCGTCGCCTACGTGCGGACCGGGGTGCCCGTGCGTTCTCCACCGGCCCGCCCTGACACCGGCCGATACCCGCCCATCGTGGAGGTCGCGAAGAACCCCTTCGCCACCACGTAGTACAGCAATCCCGAGATGATCATCGAGGGCAGCGTGGCGGAGGTGTACCGGAAAACGGATTCGCCGGCCGAGAAGGTCAGCAGGCTCATGCCGCTGAGCCATCCGCCGAGGAAGATCCAGACGGCCATGCCCACGACCATGCACCCGAAGGCGACGAGGTTGACGCCCCCGGTGTAGCGGTAGGCACCGTTCACGTCGTAGCACGCGCGCACGTCGATCTTCTGCTTCCGCAGGAAGAAGTAGTCGGTGAGGGCGACACCCCAGTAGGGGCCGGCGAGGAGCCCGACGAAGATCAGCAGGATGTTGAAGATCTCCTGGAGCGAGGTCGCGAAGACGAAGATGGCCGACGGGATCGTCACGATCACACACACCCAGCGGTAGTTCCACTTCGGGGCGACGCTCAGGATTCCCATGGACCCCGACCCGAGCAGATGCGTCACGGAGGTCACCGTGCCGAGGATGATGATCACGAGCGCCGCCAGCCCCAGGTCGAGCTGGTTCGACCACAACGCGGGGTCGGTCTGCCCGGTGGCCAATGTCGCCATTCCGCCAACCACGGCGAACAGGATGCCGGTGACCGCGAGACCGAGGTAGGTGCCCCAGAACCCGATCCGCTCCCTGCGGGCGAAACGGTTCCAGGAGCCGAGATAGGGAAACCAGGAGATGGCGAACGCGAAGATGATCTCGAAGGCGCTCATCCAGGACTGCGATCCGTTGCTGGGCGTCGTCGTGACCTTGGTCCAGTAGCCGCCGGTGACCAGCCGCACGACGATGTAGGCGACGAACGCCAACAGGATGGGCACGGTGATCTTCGAGAGTTGGAATGCGGCCTTCTGGCTGAACATGATGATGATCAGGGGAAGGACGATACCGACGACGAGCGCGTAGAGGGTGTAGTCGCCGCTGAAGGTCAGCCCGCCGGCGAGATTCTGGACGACGAGTTTCATCGCCGATCCAGCCAGGGAGGCGAGAATCCCGACCCAGCCGAAGTTCACACCTACGAGGACGACGACTCCATAGATCGAGCCGTGATAGCCGAACGTCGGGCGCAGCGACACCATCTCGTCGATGCCGTACCTCGCGCTGCGCTGCGAATCCCACGAGCAGAACGCGAGTGCGAACAAGTAGCCGGTGACGGTGATCACGAGCATCGGCCAGAACCCGAGACCGAGCGCGTACGAACTGCCCGAGACGAAGTTCGTCAACAACACGTTGCCGCCGGCCCAGAGCCAGAATATGGAGAGGAAGCCTGCGTGCCTTTCCTTGCGGGTGAGCGGGAGAACGGTTTCGCTAGTGGTCATATGAGAAGTTGTCCGAACGTCGGTTCAGCGTTGCACGTACCAGATGGTGGCGATCGCGAAGGGCAGGATCGCAGCCAGGATGAGCCAGAGTTGGTCGCGCGCGGTGACGTCGTGCGACTCCGCTGTCTCCGGCAGGGCCTGGGCGTGCTCGGTCTCGGTCTCGGTGGTTCTGCTCATGGGGGTCGGCTTCCTCTCGACTCAGCCGAGCTCGGCGAAGACGGGGTTGAGGGTCTCTGCCGTGAACTGGAGCTGGTCGGGGGCGCTGGACTGCCATGAGCGGTAGGTTTCGCCGCGCAGTTTCTTGACCATCTCGGCGGAGTCGAAGATCTCGATGTCGTAGACCCAGTTGGCCATCATGAGGATCGCGGCCTTGTGGGAGCCGCTGTTGGTCGCGGCGCTGATGTCCTTGACGAGATTGATCTGGTAATCCCGCGCGTAGCCGTCGAACACGGTGGTCATCAGGCAGCCGTCGGTCACGAAACCGCCGATGATCAGATGTTTGATGTCGAGGCTGCGCAGCATCAGGTCGAGCGAGGTCTCGTAGAAACCGCTCCACCGCTGCTTGTCGATGACGATGTCCTCGGGGTGCGGGGCCAACTCGTCGATCACCTGCATGTTCTCGGAGTCGGATCGGTAGTAGACGGGTCTGCCCTGCTCGTCCAGGACCTCCTTGTTCGGAAGCCCGATCGCGTCGACCCGTCCGATGTGCCGCGTGTAGATGACGCGGACGCCGGACTCCCGGCACGCGTCGATGAGCGGCACCGCTGCCGCGACAGCCCCGTCCACGTTCTCGATGCCGTACTTGCTCTCCTTCTGCATGTCGATGAGGACGAGAGCTGTTCTCGACAGATCCATGGATCTCCTTGCTCGGTGCGATGGGCGACCGCCGGACTCGGACCTGGTTCACCAACCCTTCACCCGGCCGTCATCGCTCAGATCAATGAGTTCGAGGGTAACGAGACCATCCCGTGACCTGTTGCATGGGTGTTGACCTGCGGTTTCGTGGAATGCCGGGCATCGGGTGGCAAAACGTGTGTGAGGCGGTACGTTCCGTCACCGAGTGACGTCGGACACGGCCGGGCAGGATCCGGCCCGGACGGCCCCGCGCGGGTGCTTGGTTGGAGCCTCGCAGCACAATGGAGCGGTGCCCTCGACCCTGCCTGACGGCGATCCCGTCCCGAGCGACGGCAGCCTGCCGCCGACCGCGCTCGTCGGCGTCGGAGAACGCCCGCTCGGGCTCTACGTGCACGTGCCGTTCTGTGTGACGCGGTGCGGCTACTGCGACTTCAACACCTACACGGCCGAGGAACTCGGCACGACTCCCGGCGCCTCCCGCGCGACGTACGCCGACGCCGCCATCGACGAACTCCGGATGGCTCGGCGCGTCCTCGGGCCGTCCGCCCCGCCGGTCGCGACGGTGTTCGTCGGCGGGGGTACACCGACGCTGCTGCCCCCGGAGGACCTGGGGCGGATCCTGAAAGCGGCCGAGTCGGAGTTCGGGCTCGCGCCCGACGTCGAGGTGACCACGGAGGCCAATCCCGAGAGCGTGGACCAGGCCTACCTCGACCGGTTGCGCGCGGAGGGTTTCAACCGGATCTCCTTCGGCATGCAGAGCGCCCGGCCCCACGTCCTCGCGACCCTGGAGCGCCGGCACACCCCGGGACGTCCGGAGCAGTGCGTGGCGCAGGCCCGCGCCGCCGGCTTCGAACACGTCAACCTCGACCTCATCTACGGGACGCCGGGAGAGTCCGACGACGACTGGCAAGCCAGCCTTGACGCGGCCGTCGGAGCCGAACCCGACCATGTGTCGGCGTACTCGCTGATCGTCGAGGACGGCACCCGGCTGGCCGCGCAGATCCGGCGCGGAGTGCTGACCGAAGCCGACGAGGACGTTCTCGCCGACCGTTACCTGCAGGCCGAGGAGACCCTTCGACGGGCGGGCCTGACGTGGTACGAGGTGTCCAACTGGGCGCGCGACGACGCGGCCCGGTGTCGGCACAACCTCCTGTACTGGACCGGTGCGAACTGGTGGGGCGTCGGGCCGGGCGCGCACAGCCACGTGGGCGGTGTGCGGTGGTGGAACGTCAAGCACCCCGCGGCCTACGCGGCCCGGCTGGCTGAGGGTGTGAGTCCCGCGCACGCTCGTGAGGTGCTCGACCTCGACACCCGCCGGGTGGAGCAGGTGATGTTGGAGCTTCGACTCGCCGGCGGCCTCGACGTCGGCGTCCTCGACGAACCCGGCCGGGCCGCCGCCCGGCACGCCGCCGCCGACGGCCTCCTCGAGCCCGCTCACCTCGCCGACGGACGCGCCGTCCTCACCCTGCGGGGGCGGCTGCTCGCGGACGCCGTCGTGCGCGACCTGCTCGGATGGGGCGTCCAGGAGGCGTCGGCGCGGTCATAGGGTTTGCGGTCACCGGAGGAAACGGATCGTGACCGGGTAGCGGTACCACTCGCCACGCCGGGCAGCGATGCTCGCCAGGATGACCAGGACGAGATACGCGATCCCGAGGAACGGCAGCAGGACCAGGCCGATGATCACGAACACGAGCAGGCCCGCGATGATCGCCGCGAGTAGGGCCGTCAGCTGGAAGTTCAGCGACTCGATGGCGTGGTGTCGGACGAACGGTGAGAGCTTTCCCTTGGAGAGCAGGACGATGAGCGGGCAGAGGAAGCCGAGCGCGACGTAGGCGGCGATGAAGCTTCCCAGGTGCGCGGCGAGGGCCCAGTTGCGTTCCTCCTCGACCCCCATGCGGCTGGGCGGGACTCCCGGTTGCTCGTCGCGGGGCCATGGAGAGCCGGAGGCGAAGCCCGGGTCGGGTGGGCCGTTGGGTGGCAGCGTGCCGGGGCCGTTGGGTGGCAGCGGACCGGTGGAGGGCATGGGACCGGGGGACTCGGGGATCGGGATGGTCCGATCCAGGTCGTCGGCGCCTGGTGGTTCGGCCGCCTCGGGTGGGTCTGGTCGACCGTCCGGGGGCTGGTCAGGCTCGTACGGAGTCGCGGGTGTGGGTTGGTCCGAACCGGACGGAGTCGAGGGCGAGGGCGGCGACCCGTTCTCCGGCCGGTCTTCCTCTGAGGATCCCGTCATACCCGCGCACCTACCCGTTCGCGGGAATCGGCTCACCCACGAACGGGCCGCCGGTCGCGACCACCAGTCCCGTCAGGGGATCGTGGAACGGACCTTCAGGACGCTCCGGGCGAGTCTCCCTCGGCGGTCACGAAGTCGATCAGCTGCTCGACTCTGCCCAGCAGTGTGGGTTCGAGGTCGCGGTAGTCGCGTACGACTCCGAGGATGCGCCGCCACGCCTGCGCGATGTCAGCCTGATCGGCGTGTGGCCAGCCAAGCGCCGCGCAGATGCCGTGCTTCCACGACGTTTCGCGTGGGATGTCGGGCCACTCCTCGAGCCCCACGCGTTCGGGCCGTACTGCCTGCCAGATGTCGATGTAGGGGTGGCCGACGACCAGGACGAGGCCGCCGTAGGGTCCGCGGGCGACCTCGGCCGCGATGCGGCTCTCCTTGCTGCCGGTGACGAGGTGGTCGACGAGAACGCCGAGCCGGCGGTTGGCGTCGGGGCGGAACTCCGCCACGACCGCTGCCAGGTCGTCCACCCCGGAGAGGTACTCGACGGCGACGCCTTCGATGCGTAGGTCGTCGCCCCAGACCTTCTCGATGAGTTCGGCGTCGTGGCGACCCTCGACGTAGATCCGGCTGGCCCGGGCGACCCGGGCGCGGGAGTTTCGAACGGCGATCGAGCCGGAGGCCGTTCGGGCTGGGCCCGTGGCGACGCTGACCTTGGGTCGGCGGACCGCCACCGGCTTGCCCTCCAGCAGGAAGCCGGGGCCGTACGGGTAGCTTCGACGCGCGCCGCGTCGATCCTCGAGGATCACCAGGTCTCGTTCGATGGCGACGATCGCCCCGCAGAAGCCGGTGGTGGCGTCTTCGAGGACCATGTCAGGCTCGGCGTCGACGTCCACGGAACGGCCACGCTTGGGTGCGCGCCAGTCGGTCTTGAGTACATCCTGCTCGTAGCGATCATGGGATCCCGCCATGGTCCCGGAGCGTAGCGGCTGATCTTCCTCGCTCGGCGATACGGCCACCTCGGCCCGGCGTGTCGACAAGGCCGAGCAAGTTCGGCCGAGCAGAGCCTCACCCGCTGAGTGCCGAGGTGGCTTCGACGACCTCGACGGGGAGCTCGTACGGACCCTGGGTGGCGGGTGTCGGGATGTCCCAAGGACCCTCCTCGCCGACCGTGAACGAACCCCACCAGCGGGTGTTCAGGATGACGGTCTGATGGTCCACCTCGGTGTAGGTGTGGGAAACCTCGTCGTCCGGATACGTGCTTCCAGGAATGTCGAAGCTCTCGGTGACACCCGGCGCGAAGGTCCAGGTCCACTCGCCCCTGGCCGTCACGGCGACCGTGAAGTTGAAGACGGGGACAGCGGTGCTGGGCATCTCCGCGGGCTGACCAGAGTCGAAAATAGTCGGAAGATTGACCAGTGCGCGTCCGTCGGGCGGCTGCATCGAAGGTCTTTGCTCGGGTACGTATGCGATCCACTGCCGCTGAATCTCACGGCCAACGTCGTCCACGGTCAACGGCTCCGACTCGTTTGGGCCAAGACATATGGATCCAGCCGGTACCCATGGGCCGGAGGATTCCCGGGTGAAGGCGTCAAACAGGTGCCCGTCGCTCGCGCCAGCCGGAGGTCCTGGGTTACAGGTCGCCACGCGGCGACAGATTTGTCGCCCGCCCATCGCGCACGCTCTCCTCAAGTACCACTGGATCGCGCTGTTGCCACTTCCGCTCGAGGCTTGCAGGAGCCGGCCGTTTCTCGAGAAGATGGCTGGACCGGTAAAACGTTCGCCCTCACCTCTTGGTGCCTTGGGAGGCTCCTTCGGGCATCTCGGGTCGCACCTGGCCTGCTGGGTGGTCTCATCGGTCACTTCGGCGTATGCAAGACCCGGGCTGATCGAGAGCAGTAGTCCGATAATTGAGAGTCCGATCAGACCGGCAGTTGATTTTGAATAGTTTATTCCAAGTCCAACTCTTCGACGAATAGCCATTTATCCCCGTCCCGTTGAAGAAGCGCCTGGGTGCCCCAGGTTTGGGAGCCGATGTTTCGGACAATCTTGTTGGTCTTGTCGATCTCTTTGAATCCCGTGTAGGTGAGGTCGTAGGTAGCGCTTGCTTTTGATTCTTCCTGGACTCCGTCGGTGACAAGTTTGAAGTTTCTGACAACGTATTCGCCGACGCCGGTGTAATGATTGCCGTCGGCCTTGGTGGATTCAATGCTTTCGATGTAGCGCTGGCAGGCTTCGCACAACGCTGGCGTGGAGTCGCGGAGTGGCTGTGTGTCCAAGGTCTTGTACGCGTTGTTCAGGGTCGCGTAGAACGTCTGTGTCGCGGCGAGCAGTTGGGCTTCGAGATCCTCGGTGGGTGTGACCGTGGGCGTGGGGGACGGGGTGGCCGACGGCGTCGCGGGCGCGGACGTGCTCGGCGGCGTGGTGTCGGCGACGACGTCAGGGGGTTCGGGAGTGTTGGCGCATCCGGCGAGCGTCAACACTCCGGCGGCCGCGAGGGCGAGTGCGACGCGGCCGAGGTGTGGCGTGTGGGTCATGGCTGTCATGGTGCCCGGAAGCGTAACCGGATTGCCACGTTCCGAGACGATCTAGATCCACAGGCCGGCTTCCTGTGGATAGCGCCCCAAATGGGCATCCCGCGATGCGGGAAGGCGCCGTACTGGTGGCGCGGTTACTGCGGCGGAATGAGGGGGAGCGAGGTCCGTCCGGTGCCCGGGGTCGCCGGCGCGTCGCGGAGTTCGCCGGATTCGCGCAGGTGCTGGTACCCACGGCGGATGGCCTCGACCAGTGCTTCCTTCGGGTACGGCCAGTCGTCCTCGGCCAGTGCGTCCTCCACCGACACGCCCTCGCCCGCGAGCCGCCGGATGGTGTCGGCCACCTCCCTGACCTCGCCGTGCATCCGGGCGACGAAGTCCTGGTCGACGACCGCGCCGTGGCCGGGTACGACCGTGGTCCGCGGTGCCACCAGACCGGACATCACCTCGAGGGTGCTCGGCCATTCCAGGGGGAAGGAGTCGTCGCCGTACGCCGGCGGGCCGGACTTTTCCACCAGGTCGCCCGCGTACACGACGTCCGCGTCCGGGACGCGGACCACCACGTCGCCCGGGGTGTGGCCGCGCCCGGGATGGACCAGCTCCACGAGCCGGTCGCCGAGATCGACCACCGCGACCGAGGCGAAGGTACGTGAAGGCGGAACGATCACGAGCTCGGCCATGTCGCGGGCCCACTCCGGGGACCGGCGCGCGAGTTCGGCGCGGACCTTGTCGCCGTGCTCGGCCAGCATGGCGGGCACCGTCTCGTGCCCGTAGACGGTCGCCTGGTCGAAGCGGGCGTTCCCGAAGCTGTGGTCGAAGTGCCAGTGGGTGTCGACGACCCAACGGACCGGCGCCTTCGACAGAGCCCCGAGATCCGCGAGGAGTTCGTCGGCCTCGCGCAGACTGCCTCGGGTGTCGACGACGAGCAGGCCGTCGGCGCCCACGACAACCCCCACGGTGAGGTCGAACGACGCGTACCGCCGGGCGAAACAGCCCGGCCCAACCTCAGACCAACCGGTCGTCTGGACATCCACGTCCACAGCATCGCATTCCCGCACCGAGCGCATCAGGCCGCTCTCGCCGTAGACTGGCACTCGAAGTCGGCGAGTGCCAGGTCATGATCTTTGCTCGCCTCTTGTGGGCTCACTGAGCGTGCTGGTGAGCTCACGGTCGCGTGACGTGGGGTACATCAGCGAGGGAGGAACGAGCCATGCTCGACGAACGAAAGTTGGCAGTCCTCCGCGCGATCGTCGAGGACTACGTTCACACCGAGGAGCCGGTCGGCTCGAAGGCCCTGGTGGACCGGCACAACCTGGGTGTTTCCTCGGCAACGGTGCGAAACGACATGGCGGCCCTCGAAGAGGAGGGCTACATCGCGCAGCCGCACACGAGCGCGGGACGGATCCCCACCGACAAGGGCTACCGCCTCTTCGTCGACCGGCTGACCACCATCAAGCCGATGACGGTGGCCGAGCGTCGGGCGATCTCGGCGTTCCTCGAAGGCGCCGTCGACCTGGACGATGTCGTCCACCGCACTGTCCGGCTGCTGGCACAGCTGACCCGGCAGGTGGCGGTGGTGCAGTACCCAACGCTGTCCCGGTCGGCCGTTCGCCATGTCGAGTTGGTCACCCTGTCGCCCACCCGGCTGCTCCTCGTCCTCATCACCAGCACCGGACGCGTCGAACAGCGCGTCGTCGACCTCGGCACCAACGTCGGCGACGACCTGCTGGGGGACATCCGGGCCCGACTCAACGCCGCGGTGTCGGGTCGACAGCTGTCCGAGGTCCAGTCGCTGGTGGTCGACCTGCCCACGAGCTTCGAGGCCACGGACCGCTCGGTCGTCGCCATGATCATCTCGTCGTTCCTCGAGACGGTCGTCGAACGCACCGAGGGTCGGATCGCGGTGAGTGGAACCGCCAACCTGATCCCGTTCGGCCAGGAGTTCCACACCTCACTCCGTCCGGTGCTCGAGGCACTGGAGGAGCAGGTCGTGCTGCTCCGCCTGATCGGGGAGGCGACCGGACCATCCGGCTTCACCGTCCGCATCGGCCACGAGAATCCCTACGTCGAACTGTCCACGGCCTCGGTTGTGGCGACAGGCTATGGTCCAGGGGACGAAGCCGTCGCCAACCTGGGTGTCGTCGGACCAACCCGTATGGACTATCCGGGCACGATGGGCGCGGTACGCGCGGTTGCCCGCTATGTCAGTCAGATCCTCGCAGGAGAATGATCCGAGGGAATGAGTCAGTGTCAGAGGCCACTCAGAGCATGAGCCAGGACTACTACGAACTCCTCGGCGTCCGCCGCGACGCCTCCGCGGAGGAGATCAAGAAGGCCTACCGTCGGCTGGCGCGGACCCTGCATCCGGACGTCAACCCCGATCCGGAGACGCACGAGCGCTTCAAGGACGTTACCCGCGCCTACGAGGTCCTTTCCGACCCGAAGAAGCGCGAGGTGTACGACCTCGGTGGCGACCCGATGGCGGCGGCCGGCCAGGGCGCGGGATTCGGTCCGGGCTTCTCCTTCACCGACATCATGGACGCCTTCTTCGGCTCGTCCGGCTCCCGCGGGCCGAGGTCGCGCACCCGCCGCGGCCAGGACGCACTGCTGCGACTGCCCGTACAGCTGTCCGAAGCGGTGTTCGGCGCGGTCAAGGAGATCAACGTCGACACCGCGGTGGTCTGCCAGAGCTGCGCCGGCGCCGGCGCCGCCCCAGGCACCTCGCCGACCACCTGCCCGGTCTGTGAGGGCCGCGGCGAGGTGAGCTCGGTGCAGCGTTCGTTCCTCGGCCAGGTCATGACGACCCGACCGTGCCCGCGCTGCCAGGGCTTCGGCACGATCATCCCCAACCCGTGCCCGGAGTGCGCGGGGGAGGGCCGGGTGCTCTCCCGTCGTACGCTCGCGGTGAAGATTCCCGCCGGTGTCGACGACGGCACCCGCATCCAGCTCTCCGGCCAGGGCGAGGTCGGCCCGGGCGGCGGACCCGCCGGCGACCTGTACGTCGAGATCCAGGTCGAGCCACACGAGGTGTGGAGCCGACAGTCCTCCGACCTGCACTGCACGGTCAAGCTGCCGATGACCGCGGCGGCGCTGGGCACCACGATCACGCTGGAGACGCTCGACAAGGACACCGTGGAGGTCGAGGCCAAGCCTGGCACCCAGTCGGGCCAGGAGCTGGTCATCTCCGGCCGCGGCGTACCGCACCTGTCCGGATCCCATCGCGGTGACCTCATCGTCCACGTCGTCGTCGAGACGCCCAGCCGGCTCGACGCGGCGCAGCGTGAGCTGCTCACCGAACTCGCTCGACTGCGGGGGGAGGAGAAGGCCAGTGGGCAGTTCACCTCCGAGCGCAGGGGCGTCTTCTCCCGGATCCGGGACGCGTTCAACGGCTGAGGTCGGCTGAGGACACCGCGACCGAGGACGCCGCGGGAGACTGGTGAGGGGGAGATGGCGAACACCGAGCAGTGCATCTTCTGCCGGATCGTGGCCGGGGAGATCCCGGCCGAGGTCGTGCGGGAGACGGAGCGGACGCTGGCGTTCCGGGACGTCGCACCACAGGCCCCGGTCCACGTCCTGGTGATCCCCAAGGAGCACCGGGACGGACTCGACGGCCTGGTCGCCGACGGCACGGAGACGGCCGGACTGCTCCTCCAGGAGTGCGCGGCGGTCGCGGCTCAGGAGGGGGTGACCGAGACGGGCTACCGCGTGGTGGTCAACAACGGCGCCGAGGCCGGGCAGGCGGTCGATCACTGCCATCTGCACGTTCTCGCTGGACGCCGGCTCACGGACACTCTCGGCTGAGCCCCCGCCCTCCGGGTCGTCCGGGACCGACATCACGCCCAAGGCGGAAATACCAGTCCCGGTTCTCGGCAGCGAGGGCTACGATGAACGACGTTTGAGCGAGGGAGAAAGAAGGAGAAGGCCCCACAGGCCGCCCATGGCGAAGACCAGTCCTACACAGACGAAGATCATCGTTCCGTCGAGCGTCTCGATGGTGAGCTTGCTTGGTCCGCGCGATGAGTTCCTCCGGGTGGCGGAGAAGGAGTTCGACGCCGAGATCCACGTCCGGGGCAACGAGATCACCGTCACAGCCGCACCGGAGGAGCGCGTCCTCGTCGAGCAGCTTTTCGACGAGCTTGTCGCGATCGTCCGGTCGGGCCACGGCTTGACCTCCGACGCGGTGGAGCGAAGTGTCGCGATGCTCAGGGCTCGCGACTCCGAGCGCCCCACCGACGTTCTCACGCTCAACATCCTCTCCAACCGTGGTCGGACGATTCGCCCGAAGACGGTCGGTCAGAAGCGCTACGTCGACGCCATCGACCAGCACACGGTGATCTTCTCCATCGGCCCCGCCGGCACCGGCAAGACCTACCTCGCGATGGCGAAGGCGGTGCAGGCGCTGCAGGCCAAGCAGGTCAACCGCATCATCCTGACCCGACCCGCGGTCGAGGCCGGTGAGCGGCTCGGATTCCTCCCGGGCACCCTGTCGGAGAAGATCGACCCCTACCTGCGGCCGCTCTACGACGCGCTGCACGACATGATCGACCCCGACTCCATCCCGCGGCTGCTGACCGCGGGGACGATCGAGGTCGCGCCGCTCGCCTACATGCGTGGTCGCACGCTGAACGACGCGTTCATCATCCTCGACGAGGCACAGAACACCTCGCCGGAGCAGATGAAGATGTTCCTCACCCGGCTCGGGTTCGGCTCCAAGATGGTCGTGACCGGCGACGTCACCCAGATCGACCTGCCAGGTGGCACGTCGTCGGGGCTGAAGGTGGTCCACGACATCCTCGGTGGCATCGACGACGTCTACTTCAGCACCCTCAACAGCCACGACGTCGTACGCCACAAGCTGGTCGGTCGGATCGTCGCCGCCTACGACGAGTACGAAGCGCGCCGGGAGGCAGACTCCAACCGTCCGGTCGAGGTCGGCCGCCGCCCCGGAACGGCACGCCCCTGACGGCGGTCAGCGCGACGACTGGCACAGTTGGGGCAGTCCACCATGCTCGTTCGTCCGCTGCCGGATCCCATGTTGATCAACGATCTGGTCACAAACCGGGGCCTGTCGGAAACCTCGCGGTCCCTCCACCCGTCCACTAAGGACACGGCGGAGGGCCCCGCGTCGCGAGCATGCGAGAGACTCTCCGCATTTGTCCCGTCCGCACTGTTTCCGAGGCACCCTGTGAATCGCCCATGAGCATCGATATCGCCAATGAGTCCGGCGTCGAGGTAGACGAGCGCGAGCTGTCGCGGCTGGCCCGCTTCGTGCTCGACCGGATGCGTCTCCATCCGCAGGCGGAGCTGTCCGTCGTTCTCGTCGACGAGAAGACGATGGCCGAGCACCACGTGCGCTGGATGGACGAGCCCGGCCCGACCGACGTTCTCGCCTTTCCGATGGACGAGCTCCGGCCCGGCCGCGAGGGCGAGGAGCCGCCGAGCGGCCTGCTCGGCGACGTGGTCCTGTGCCCCCAGGTCGCCGAACGACAGGCGAAGGAGGCCGGGCACTCCACCGAGGACGAGCTGCAGTTGCTCGCCGTGCACGGGATCCTCCACCTGCTGGGCTATGACCATGCCGAGCCGGAGGAGCACCAGGAGATGTTCGGGCTGCAGGCCCGGCTCCTCTCGGAGTGGCAGCCGTTACGCGAGGGGCGGTAGCTGATGACCGGTGACGTGCTGCTGATCGTGTTGGCGGCGATCCTGGCCCTCATCGCCGGGTTCCTCGCCTCCGCCGAGGCAGCACTGTCAGCGTTCTCCAAGTCCCGCGCGGAGGGTCTCGTCGCCGCCGGCCGGCACGGGGCCGAGCGCGTACGCACCCTCGTCGAGGACCGCGCCCCCTACCTCAACACCGCCCTGCTGATCCGGCTGGCCTGCGAACTCACCGCGACCGTGCTGGTGGCCGACGTCCTGTTCGGCGTCATCGGACCGACGTGGCTCGCCATCCTCGCCACCGCCGGCGTCATGATCGTGGTGTCGTACGTCGTGGTCGGCGTGGCGCCCCGCACCGTCGGGCGCCAGCACCCCGACCGGGTCGCCCTGATGACGGCGCCGTCACTGACCGCGCTGACCAGGGTGCTCGGGCCGCTGCCGAAGCTGCTGATCCTGCTCGGAAACGCCCTCACACCTGGCAAGGGTTTCCGCGAGGGGCCGTTCGCGACGGAGGCGGAGCTTCGCGAACTCGTCGACATCGCCGAGGCCAGCCGGGTCATCGAGTCCGGCGAACGCCAGATGATCCACTCGGTGTTCGAACTCGGCGACACGATCGTGCGCGAGGTGATGGTTCCGCGTACGGACATCGTGGTCATCGAGCACAACAAGACGTTGCGTCAGCTGATGTCCCTCGCCCTGCGCAGCGGGTTCTCCAGGATCCCCGTCGTCGGGGAGAACCTCGACGACGTCGTGGGTGTGGCCTACCTCAAGGACGTCACCCAGCGGGTCTACGACAACCGCCAGGCCGAGACCACCGAGCGGGTCGAACAGGTGATGCGACCGCCTGCGTTCGTCCCCGACTCCAAACCGGTCGACGGTCTGCTCCGTGAGATGCAGCAGCAGCGCACCCACCTCGCGATCGTGCTCGACGAGTACGGCGGCACGGCGGGACTCGTGACCATCGAGGACATCCTCGAGGAGATCGTCGGCGAGATCACCGACGAGTACGACGTCGCTCCGCGCGCGGTCGAGCGGCTGGGCAGCGGGGCGGTCCGGGTGAGCTCCCGGCTTCCGATCCACGAGTTGGGCGAGCTGTTCAACCTCGACCTCGACGACGAGGATGTCGACAGCGTGGGTGGCCTGATGGCCAAGCATCTGGACAAGGTGCCGATCCCCGGCGCGAAGGTCGTCGTGGAGGGCCTGCAGCTGCTGGCCGAGGGACCCGTCGGTCGCCGTAACCGTATCCCCACCATCCTCGTCACCCGGGTCGACGAACCCGAGTGGGAGGAGGCCGAGCGCGGCGCGGAGGAGAAGACCTCCTGACCGAACGACACGTCCGCCCGACCCAGGGCGGGTCGGGCGGGGACGTGCGAGCGGGCTCGGGTGGGGCGGGTCGTGGTGGTCAGGCGAAGCGGTCGCGGAGTGCGCGCAGGCCGGTGCCGAACACGGCCTCCCCGAACGTCGCCGTCAGCTTTTTCTCGACGTCACCGTCCGCGTCGAAGTCGGCCGTCCACTGCGCGAACGTGTGTCCGGTGTCGGTGACCGCGGTGAGGGTGAGCGTCGACTCGTACCTGCGGACGGGGAACTCACTCTGCACGAAGTTGTAGGTGAAACTGCACCGGCGGTCGTCGAGGTCCAGCAACCGCTCCCGGACGACACTGCCGTCGGTGAGGGTGAGTGCGCGTACGCAGCCCACCGTGTCTCCGGTCTGGCCACCCTCGATCACGCTGGTCGCGATTCCGGGATGCCAGTCGGCGAGCTTGCCGAAGTCGCGGACGACTCCCCAGACCTGTACGACGTCGGCGGCGATCACGGCGCTGGCAATGGCTGTGGCCATCGTGGCGGCCCTCCTGTTCGGCGGATCCGGTCGGCCGGACCGGCTTCTCGCTCATCGTTCAGGACGCGCCCCGGGACGTCCAGGGGCGAGCCCATCCTTTGGGCGGAGCGTATCTTCCGGCCAGATCCTCGCCCCCGCATGCACCGGCGCACGCCCTAGGATCACAGGGGTGACCAGCCAGGAACTCGACCCAGAAGACGCCAAGATCATCACCCTGGCGCGCTCGACCAGGGCCCGGACCGGAGCGACTGAGGGCGCCGGCGTCCGCGACACGATGGGACGCACCTACACCGCCGCGACCGTGAACCTCCCGTCGCTTCGACTCTCCGCTCTACGACTGGCGGTCGCGATGGCTGTCTCCAGCGGTGCTGACGGTCTGGAGGCGGCGGCCGTGGTCGGGGAGGGGGAGACCCTGCCGGAGGAGGACCTAGCGGCCGTGGCTGACGCCGCGGGAGCGTCCGTCCCGGTCCTTCACGCCGGACCCGACGGCGAAGTCCGCTCCGTCCTCACGGCCGGCTAGCGCGAGGACGGGCCCGCGCCGGGGCCACGAATGACCTGGTAGGGAAGAATCGGCCGGATGAGCGAGGCTACGACGGAGTTCCGCAGCGGGTTCGCCTGCCTGGTGGGTCGCCCCAATACCGGCAAGTCGACCCTGACCAACGCCCTGGTCGGGCGGAAGGTCGCGATCGCGTCGTCCCGTCCCCAGACCACCCGCCACACCGTCCGGGGGATCGTCACCCGTCCGGACGCCCAGCTGGTCCTCGTCGACACCCCGGGACTCCACAAACCGCGCACCCTGCTCGGCGAGCGGTTGAACGCGCTGGTTCTGAGCACGCTCAGCGAGGTCGACGCCGTGGGTGTGTGCCTGCCGGCGAACGAACGGGTGGGACCTGGTGACCGGTTCCTCGTGAACGAGATCGCGAAGGTACGCCGGCGGCCGACCGTCGCGATCGTCACCAAGGCCGACCTGGTCGACCGGGCGCGGATGACCGAGCACCTGATCGCCGTCCAGGAGATGACGAAGGAGACCGGCGTCGAGTGGGACGACATCGTCCCGGTCTCCGCGGTCGACGGCACCCAGATCGACCTGCTGTCCAACCTGCTGGTGGAGAAACTTCCGCCGGGCCCGGCGCTGTATCCCGAGGGAGAGCTGACCGACGAGCCGGAGGAGGTACTCGTCGCGGAACTCATCCGGGAGGCCGTCCTCGAAGGAGTCCGGGACGAGCTTCCCCACTCGGTCGCGGTCCTCGTCGAGGAGATGAAGCTGCGCGAGGACCGACCTAAGGACCGGCCCCTGCTCGACGTCTACGCCCACCTCTACGTCGAGCGCCCGAGCCAGAAGGCGATCGTCATCGGCGCGAAGGGGCGACGTCTCGTCGAGGTCGGCACGACCGCCCGCAAGCAGATCGAGACCCTCCTGGGTACGCCGATCTACCTCGACCTGCGGGTCAAGGTCGCCAAGGACTGGCAGCGCGACCCCAAGCAGCTTCGCCGGCTCGGCTTCTAGGGTCCGTCTCCCCGCATCCACGCCGGCGGCGCGGGTGCGCCGCTCCCGACGGTGCGGCGCCCCGCATCCACGCTGGCGGCCAAGGACACGACCTAGACGTCGCGCTGCCAGCCGAAGTGGCGCGACACGATCTGGTAGCCGAGCGCCTCGTTGATCGAGATCATGTGCGCGTTGGACTCGGCGTTCCAGGTGTCGACCCAGCGCACCGCCGGCTCGGCCTGCGCGATCCAGGCCATCATCTCCGCCTTCAGCAGCAGCCCGAGCCGGTGGCCGCGGTGTGCGCCCAGGACCGCCGTGTCGAGCTGGTAAGCAAAGTCGGGCTGCTCCGGGGACGCCCCGACGATCGTGTGCCCGGCCAACTCGCCGTCGGACTCGCGTCGTGCGACCAGCCGGTACAGCGTGGAGCCCGACTCCCGGAACGCGTGCTCGAAGGCGCGGATCCGCTCGGCGGTGAACACCTCGTCCTCGACGTCGAGGTCGTCGGTGGGCGCGTCGTTGATCGCGGCCGTCATCGCGGCGATCTGCTCGACGTATTCCTCGGGTACGGCGTCGACGAAGCGCAGCAGCGAATAGTCGGTGGACGCCTTGCGGGCCTGCTCGAGGAGTTGGCCGACGTGTGCGTGGTCGACGGCCGTGAGGTCCTGGCGACGCTGAACCTCGATGCTCGCCCGGGTGAAGCCCATCGCCTTGGCGAAGGCGCTCGGTCCGGGCGCCTCGACGGTGCCGGTGACGATGAGGCGGCGACCGCTCGCGCGCACGCGCGCGAGGCCCTCCTCGAACAGTGCCCGCCCGATGCCCTGCCGGCGATGTTCGGGGTGGACCGTGATGCCGAGGTCCGTCAGGTGCAGGTTGTCGCGCTCGGAGGTGCCGAGTGAGAGCCGTCCGATCACCTCGCCTGATCGGTCGGGGTGATACAGCAGCCACACCGTGGAGGGCTCTCCGTCCCAGCCGTACCGCAGGTGACCGACGAAGGAGCGCCGGTGGCTGGGCGGGTTGTAGGGCGTGTCGGCGGCACGGGCCGCCTCCCCGAGTGCCATGGCCGCGGTGACCGCGGCGTCGTCGTCGGGGTCGAGGCGCTGGAGGTTCATGCCCGTCAGGGTGACGGCTGCAGGTCCACACGGCAACGGGATTTCGCTCCCGGCGTGCCGGGCACATGCCGGGCAGATCGGGCGGAACCGGGCGGCGCCGCGTAGCCACCTCGACGCCTGTCGACGCGGGGGAACCGTGGCGGAGTTCCCGACTTTCGACGGGGGCGCTTGCACACGTTCGGGCGGACCTGGTTAAGCTGAGCGACCTATGCGGTACGTAGGTCTCCTCCTTCGCTGCCGCGGCGGGGCCCTCTAGGCCGGGCTCCTCGCCGCGGGGGTGCTCGATGTCCCGGCCACGCCGACTGCCATCGAACGCGCCAGCGAAGACCGAGGACCATTCTGATGCCAAATCACCAACGGCCAAGCCGCATGCCCTTCCACCGCTACAGCGCCTTCCCGCCGGTGGACCTGCCCGACCGCACCTGGCCCAACGCCCGCATCACCGAGGCGCCGCGGTGGCTCTCGACCGATCTGCGTGACGGAAACCAGGCCCTGATCGATCCGATGAGCCCGGCCCGCAAGCGGCGCATGTTCGATCTGCTGGTCAGGATGGGCTACAAGGAGATCGAGGTCGGTTTCCCGTCGGCCAGCCAGACCGACTTCGACTTCGTACGCGCGATCATCGAGGAAGACCTCGTTCCCGACGACGTGACGATCTCCGTGCTGACCCAGGCGCGTCAGGAACTGATCGAGCGTACGGCCGAGTCGCTGGTCGGCGCGAAGCGCGCGACCATCCACCTCTACAACGCGACTGCCCCGCTGTTTCGTCGCGTCGTCTTCGGCGTCGACCGCGAGGAGTGCAAGGCGATCGGTGTCCAGGGCACCGAGTGGGTGATGAAGTACTCCGACCAGCTGCTCGGCGACACCGAGTTCGGCTACGAGTACAGCCCCGAGATCTTCGTCGACACCGAGCTGGACTTCGCGCTGGAGGTCTCCGAGGCGGTGATGGACGTCTGGCAGCCCGGACCGGGTCGCGAGATCATCCTGAACTTCCCCTGCACGATCGAGCGCTCCACGCCGAACGTCTACGCCGACCAGATCGAGTGGATGAGCCGAAACCTGTCCCGGCGTGAGCACGTGTGCCTTTCGGTGCACACGCACAACGACCGCGGCACCGCGGTCGCCGACGCCGAGCTCGCCGTCATGGCGGGTGCCGACCGGATCGAGGGCTGCCTGTTCGGCAACGGCGAGCGCACCGGCAACGTCTGCCTCGTCACGCTGGGGATGAACCTGTTCTCCCAGGGAATCGACCCGCAGATCGACTTCTCCGACATCGACGAGATCCGCCGCACCGTGGAGTACTGCAACCAGCTGCCGGTGCACCCACGCCACCCCTACGCCGGTGACCTGGTCTACACCGCGTTCTCCGGCTCGCACCAGGACGCGATCAAGAAGGGCCTGGAGGCGCTGGAGACCGAGGCGACGAAGGCTGGCGTGCCGGTCGACGAGTTCCCGTGGGAGGCTCCGTACCTCACCATCGACCCCAAGGACGTCGGCCGCTCCTACGAAGCCGTGATCCGGGTCAACTCTCAGTCCGGCAAGGGCGGCGTCGCCTACGTCCTGAAGGCCGAACACCACCTGGACCTCCCGCGCCGGCTGCAGATCGAGTTCAGCCGGCTGGTGCAGCACCTCACCGACGAAGAGGGTGGTGAGGTGCCCGCCGCGCAGATCTGGGAGCTGTTCGAGGAGGAGTACCTCCGGGCGCGGGGCCGCCTGGCGTTGCAGTCCGTGCACACCTCCTCGGCGGAGGACGGGCCCGACGAGGTCACCGTCGGAGTCGTGCTGGACGGTGAACGCCGCACCCTGTCCGGCAAGGGCAACGGGCCGATCGCCGCGTTCGTCGACGCGATTCGCGAGGTGGATGTCGACGTTCGTGTCCTCGACTACGCCGAGCACGCGCTCAGTGCGGGAGGCGACGCCACCGCCGCCGCCTACGTCGAGTGCGAGATCGGTGACAAGGTCCACTGGGGCGTCGGGATCGACGCCAACATCGTGAGCGCGTCGCTCAAGGCGGTGATCTCCGCCGTCAACCGCTCCGCACGCTGACGGAGCGGGCGGCTCCGGCACCCTGGACGGATGCCGGAGCCGCACCGCGCGGGTCGACCGCGGACGCTCGGAAGCCGGCCGGAGCGGTCTGTCGCGCCGATCTGTTCCCGGCGACGGGTCAGCCAGGCGGGGAGACGCTCGTCCAGCCGGCGAGCGCGTCGGCGACCGGACCGGTCGCCTGGGCACGCGCCTGTGTGTACGCCTGCTCGAGGATGTCCGCCAGGTGTACCCGCCCGCCGGCCTTGGCCGAGGCGATCGCCGCATGCACCATCGCCAGGCTCATGACGTTGTCGCGGGCCGTGCCCATCGGCGTCGAACCGGTCCGCAGCGCGGCGACGAACTCACGCAACGAGCCAGCGATACCCGGGTGTGGATCCACCGACGGGTCATCGCTGTTCGGCGCGGCCTCTCGGCCCTCGACGATCTCGAGGGTCGGGGGGCCGTCGCCATCCCAGCGGGCGGTGCCGTGTTCGCCGCTCGCCCGCCACGAGGCGTTCCACGACGTCTCCTGGCCCGGGCTGCACCAGCTGCCCGTGTAGACGTAGCGGAGCCCGCCCGACAGCTCGAAGATGGCCGTGGTCGCGGCGTCGCCGGCGTACCAGCTCCACGGCGGGTTGTACTCCTCGCAGTAGACCGACACCGGATCGGCGTCGAGCAGGAAACGCGCGCTGTCGAACGCGTGGATCGCCATGTCGAGGACCAGCGGGTGGTCCATCGCGTCGCGGAAACCACCGAAGTGCGGCGCCTTGAAGAACTCCGCCGTGAGCACGCCGAGCCGGCCCAGCTGGAGCAGCTGCCGCCGGTAGGCGAACAGGTGTCCGTTGTAGCGCCGGCTCTGGCTCACCATGAAGAGTCGGTCGTAGGCCTGAGCAGCCGCGGTGAGCTCGAGGGCCTCGGTGAGGGTGGCCGCGAGCGGCTTCTCGCCCAGCACCGGAAGGCCACGGCGGAGCGCCTCCATGGTCACCGGGTGGTGGGCCTCGGGGATCGTCACGTCGACCACGAAGTCGGGCGCGACGGCGTCCGCGAGTTCCTCCAGTGTCTGCCCGACGGGAACCTCGGAGGCGCCGGCCTCGTCAAGGGCGGCTTTCGCCGTGGCGACGTTGAGGTCGGCCACACCCACGAGTTCGACCTCGTCGTAGGCACGGATGGTCCGCAGCCAGCCGCGACCCATGCCGCCGGCACCGACCAACAGCGCGCGCAAGGGACGGTTGACAGGAGCGCTCTCGGTCATGCCTGCTCCTGCGCGGACTCCTCGTACCAACCGGCGGCGCTGCGCCGAAGGATCGGCAGGTCGCGTTCGCCGGTGGGTGCGACGTAGCCGACTGCGTTCGCGATCACCCTGCGCACGTCGGGGTGGTGGTAGACGGGGTAGGCCTGGTCACCGGGGCTGAAGTAGAAGATGCGGCCGTTCCCGCGGTAGAAGGTACAGCCGCTGCGGAACACCTCTCCACCGGTGAAGGAACTCACGAAGACGAGCTCGTCGGGGTCGGGGATGTCGAAGACCTCGCCGTACATCTCCTGCTCCGGAATGATGATCGGGCTCGGGACGCCCTGGGCGACCGGGTGGTTCGGCTTGAGCGTCCACACCAGCTCGCGGTCGTCGGCACCACGCCAGCGCAGCGAGCAGGTGGTCCCGAGCAGCCGGCGGAAGATCTTCGAGAAGTGCCCGGAGTGCAGGACGACGAGACCCATCCCGCTGAGCACGTGCTGCTGGACGCGGTCGACCACCTCGTCGGAGACCTTCCCGTGGGCGGCGTGGCCCCACCAGGTGAGCACGTCCGTGTCGGCCAGGACCTCCTCGGTCAGGCCGTGCTCCGGCTCGTCCAGGGTCGCGGTGCGGATGGTGACCTGGCCCTTGAGGTGCTCCTCGATCCCCGCCGCGACGGCGCCGTGGATGCCCTCGGGATACCGGGCGCGAACCGCCTCCTCCCGCTGTTCGTGAACGTTCTCGTTCCAGACGGTGACCCTGATGGTGCGCGCGGTGTCGCTCATGGAGCTCCTTGCTCGTGTGGGGTGGAGAGGTCCTTCGGGTGTTCGTTCGGTTCCGGTCGAACGTGGCTGAGGACGACGGGGTCGCCGAGCCGGTGCGGGGCCGCCGTACTTCCGCGCTCGTGCAACACCGGCGCGAGCAGGACGTGCGCGGCGGTGTCACCGGCGATGGCGCCGACGATCAGGTCGACGGCGTGCTCGGCCATGGCGGCGACCGGCAGGTCGACGAACGTGAGGGTGGGCGAGATCCGCTGCGCCGTTGCCGCGGAGGTGAGGGTGAGGACGGACAGGTCCGTGGGAACGGCGACGCCGTCCATGGCCAGCACCTCCTCAACGGTAGTCAGTGCCTCCTGGTCGTGAACGATCAGTGCGGTGATGCGCGGCTCGGCGGCCAACAGGCGGCGTACGGCGTCGGCCAGGCGCGGTCGGACGGCCGGCGACCGCTCGGTGACGAGGGAGAGCGCGAGCCGATCGGCCGCGAGGCGAACCCCGCCGAGCGTGCGCACCGCGTAGCCGAGGCGGCGTTCGAGGGCGCCGTGGTTCGGCCCGAGCAGGCCGATCCTGCGGTGCCCGAGTCCGGCCAGGTGCTCGACGCACAGCACGCCGGCGCCGGCGAAGTCCAGATCGACCCAGGGCAGCCCGCGTGGATCGTCTGGCTGACCGAGCAGAGCCGCGGGGATGCCGAGCTCCCGGATCGTGGCGACCCGGGCGTCGTCGACGGAGACCTCCATCGTGAGTACGCCGTCGGCGAGTGCGCTGTGGGCCACCCGGCGAAGTCCCTCGTCTCCCTCGTCCGCGGTCATGAGGAGGACGTCGTAGCCACGGGCGCGGGCGGCGCTGGTGATCGCGGTCACGAACGCCATGCCGACCGAGACCGAGAAATAGTCCGCCGCCGGCATGAAGAGCGCGAGGATCTGGGACCGGCGGCTGGCCAGCGCCTGGGCGCCGGCATGGGGCCGGTAGCCGAGCGCGTGAATGGCCTGTTGCACGCGTTCCCTTGTCTCGGCGGAGATCCGGCGTTTCCCGCTGAGCGCGTAGGACACCGTGCTGACCGAAACGCCGGCGTGCCGCGCGACGTCCTTGATTGTCGGCATGGGACCTCCCCGTTCCTCCTCGGCCGCTGGGCCGGAAGTCCAGAAACGTTCACCGTCAACGGGATTGAAGCGATTCGACAGAAAGTAATAAGAAATGTCGAGCAATGTCCATGGCGCCGAGAAGGCCCGGCCGGAGGTGGTCAGAAGAGAGCGCGGAAATTCGGCGAACCAAATCCGGTCACGTTGATCGATTCCGGCCGCGGGTCGGCTGGACGCGGATCAGGCCACCATGCGGCCCGGGCTCCTCGTCGATCGCGGCGATCGCGAGGTCGACAACGGTCCGGGTCATCTCCGCGACCGGAAGCTCCCACCTGGTCAACGCGCGCTCGTCCTCGGCGCCGGAGGTGCTGGCGACGGCCGCGACGGGCAGCTCGGTCGGTACCCGCGCACCCTCCTCCCGCAGGATCCCGACCAGCCCCGGCACGTCGTGGACCGTGACGAACGCCGTGGGCGGCTCCGGAGCGGCGAGCAACCGGTGCACCCGCCGGGCCAGCGTCAGGCGCACGGGCGAGGAGCGGATCACCGCGAGCTTCACCCCCGTGGACCGGGCACCCGTGCGGGCTCCGGCCAACCCGCGCTCGGCGTAGCTCAGGCCGGCCCGAAACTCCGCGTCGGTGGACCCGACGAACCCGATCCGCCGGTGTCCCGCGGCGGCGAGGTCGCGGACCGCCTCGGCGGCGGCGCCGCCGAAGTCGAAGTCGCACCAGGGGAGACCGGCGGGGTCGTCGGGTCTTCCGAGCAGCGCCACGGGGAAGCCGAGTTCGCGTACGACCGGGATCCGGGGATCGGCCGTCAGCACCGACATCAGGATCGCGCCGTCGGCCAACCGGCTGCGGGCCACCCGCCGGACGTCGGCGACCGTCTCCTCGCCGGTCAGCAGCAGCAGGTCGTAGTCGTGGGCGCGGGCGGCCGTACTCAGGTCGTGCACGAAACGCCAGCGCAGCGGGAGATAGGGGCCGTCCTCTGGCACCGAGACGGCCAGCACCCGGGTGCGAGCGCCTCGAAGCGCGCGGGCTCCGGCGTGTGGCTGGTAGTCGAGTTCGCGAATCGCGCGCTCGACCGCCTGCCGCGTGGTGGAGGAGATGCTGCGACGGTTGGTCAGGACGTAGGACACCGTGCTCGGCGCCACGCCGGCACGCCGGGCGACATCGGCGATCGTGGCCACGAGCGTCTCCTCGAGTCTTTGAGTTGTCGAACTATTTCGACGCGATGGGACGCTAGAAGTACCGCGATACGGGTGTCAAGAAAGCCTCTCGAGACCGGTCATGGACAGCGGTTGGCTAACCTGGCTTCGCGTCTTGACAGTCGATACGGTTCCGCGATTACTGTTCGGCCAAGTTTCTGCTGTCGAATCGAATCGACGATCCACGATGGAGGACGCGATGGCAGGGTCCGACGAACTCACCAGGCGCCGCCTGCTCTTCAGCGCAGCCCTGGTCGCCGGCTCCGTCGCACTGGGAGCGTGCAGCGCGGGGGAGGGCGGCGGCACCACACAGGGCGCCGCGAAGCCGAGCGGGACGCCGACGAGAAAGGGCTCGGCCACCAAGGCGGTGGCGCCTCCTCGGCAGTTGTCGGAAGCACCGATGCTCGCCGATCAGGTGAAGGCCGGAAAGCTCCCGGCACTGAAGGAACGCCTGCCCGCCAAGCCCTACGTCATTCCGCACTACTGGGCAGAGCCCGGAAAATACGGTGGCAACCTTCGGCTGGTCTGCTCGGCGACCAACGACGACTCCATCAAGGAGTACATGTACGGCCACTCGCCGCTGCGCTGGCTCAACGACGGCCTCGACATCGGCCCCGGCCTCGCGGAGAGTTGGGAGTCCAACGAGGACGCCTCGGAATGGACGCTGCACTTCCGTGCGGGACTGCGGTGGTCCGACGGCACGAAGTGGACGACCGCCGACGTGATGTTCTGGTGGGAGGACATGGTCCTCAACGAGGAGTTCTCCGAGGGCATCCCCGACGAGGCACGCTCGGGCACCGGAACCGTCGCCAAGGTCACTGCACCCGACGAGTCGACCATCGTCCTGACCTACGACGCGCCGAGCCCGACGGTCCCGGACATGATCGCGAACTGGGTCAAGCGGGGGATCGCCGGTTCGTGGATGGAACCCAAGCACTACATGCAGGAGTTCCACCCGAAGTACAACAAGAGCGTCGGCGCGGACTGGACGACGACGTTCGACCAGAAGCGCAACGCGATCCTCAACCCTGACGTGCCGGCCATGACCGGATGGCGCCTGACGTCGTACAAGGAGGGGAGTGCGACCAACTGGGAGCGCAACCCCTACTACTGGGTGGTCGACCGCGAGGGACGCCAGTTGCCCTACGTCGACACGCTCTCCTTCCAGGCCGTCACCAACGTCGAGACGCGCAAGCTGCAGATCCAGACCGGACAGTTCGACTTCGTGCACGGCCCGTTCGCCGGTCTCGACCTTTCTGACATCTCCGGGCTGAAGAGCAGCCAGACGAAGAACCAGATGCAGGTTCTTCTGTGGGACAGCGGATCCGGCACCGGATCGGTGTTCTTCTTCAGCCTGGACTACGACGAGCCGGCGATGCGCGCGCTGATCCGCAAGCCGGAGTTTCGTCAGGCGTTGTCGCTGGCCTTCGACCGGTCCGAAGCCCGCAAGGCCATCTACTTCGACACGGGCCAGCCGACCACGGGTGCGTACGGTCCGAAGACGCGGGAGTTCAACCGCGCCGACGGTCCGACGATGTACAAGCAGTGGCGGGAGTCCTGGGTCGACTTCGACCCGGACCGGGCCAAGGCGATGCTCGACAAGCTCGGCGTGGTCGACAAGGACGGCGACGGCATGCGGGAGAAGCCTGACGGCAGCAAACTCGTCGTCCGGCTGGACTATCCGGCCGATGAGGACGCGGCCGGTGAGCACATGAAGAAGAACCAACTCCTGAAGAAGTGTTGGGACGCCATCGGCATCGACACCAGACTCAGCCCGGTCCCGCCCACCGCCTTCGAGGACCAGTGGGCGCAGGGCAAGCTCATGACGACGACCGCGTGGGAGTGCAGCACGATGAGCGTCGCGGCCGACATGATCTGGCTGATGCCGATGGAACCGTCGCGATGGGCGCCCCTGCAGGGACAGTTCTACGCGGTGCGTGGAACGCCGGACGAGAGCCGTGAGAAGGACGTCGATCCGTACAAGCGCACACCGCCACGAGCCGAACCCGAGCCGGGTGGCCCGGTCGAGCGGCTGTGGAAGCTCTCCGACCAGGTGCGCGTCGAGGTCGACCAGGTCAAGCGGGACAAGCTCGTGTGGGAAATGATCAAGATCCACATCAAGGAAGGCCCGTTCTTCATGGGCGCGGTCGCCAACTATCCCCGGATCGAGCTTGTCAAGCAGGGCTTGCGCAACGTGCCGACGCGTGAACAGACAGCCCTCGGTGGCCTGGTCAACGACTGGCACCACCCGACGCCGGCCGCCTACGACCCCGAGTCGTGGTTCTGGGACGACCCCGCGGCACACGCCTGAGGCCTTACGACCCAAGGGGCCCGGTTGGTTCGGATGAACTCCGAACCAACCGGGCCCTCGACATCAGGGATCACCCGCGCCGCCACCGACGGAGCGAGCCGCTACGCGCCCGGTGCGGGCATGGCCTCGCAGGCGGTTCCGACCACCTGGAAGCCGACCCGCTCGTAGACACTCGCGGCCTCCACCGAGGCAGCGGACAGGAACGACAGCGAAACGCCGTGCGTGGCGGCGTCGGCCACCAGCGCGGACGTCACCGCCGCGCCGATGCCGCGCCGGCGGGCCGAGGGAATCGTGCCGATTCCGGTGATCTCGGCCACCTCCGAGCGGGGATGGTAGCTCCCGCCCCCGATCGGTCCTGACGCGTCCACGGCGGCGGCCCACCGGATCAAACCGCGCCGGGTCAACTGCCGCATGTAGTCCACGCGTTCGACGCGCATGCCCGAGACGAGCTTGTCGCGTTCGGCCGGACCGGCCGAACCCACCGCGGTTCCAGCCCATCCGAAAGCGAGATCGACCGCGCCCACGGCGACGGCGAACTGTGGATCGTCGGGATCGAGAAAGAGGATCGAGACTCCGTCCGGTGGTGTCGGGCGGGACGGCTCACCAAGAACCAGGAGCGGCCGGCGTTCGACCGCGAGCCCCGCCTTCTCGGCAGCCTCGGCGAGTCCGGGAGAGGTCTCCAGTACCCACTCGAAGGAGACAGGTACGCCCAACTCCTCCTGGCGGGCACGAACGGCATCGACGTCCGTCACGGTGAAACCACCGGAGTGGCCGAGACGGGGCCGAGCGTAGTAGGGCCACGCCCCGCTGGAGACGAAGAGCGTGAACGGCCCGATGTCCTCGGTCTTGGCATTCGCGCGGGGAGCGGTGTCGTAGTAGTGCTCGATGCGCGGTAGGGCCTGCGCGGGTCGCACGATGGTCACCCGGCATTATCCCCAGAGCCGCCTGTGTACGCCCGCATCGCGCGTCGTGTCGCACACGGACACCCAACCCGGCCGGCGTCGCCGAACCGAGCCGATGTGTTCCCGCCGGTGCGTTCAGGTTCAGGCCGTCGGACGGCCGTCGCCCGGGCCCTGGCTGTCCTGCGACGGCCGGTCGCTGTCGGTCTGGCCGCTGGCCTGACCACCGGCCTGACTGCCCAGGAAGAACTGCACGCTGCCCTGAGCGTCGACCTCGGCGTCGAGCACCATCTCCTCGAGCATGCTCGAGGCGCTCTCCTCCAGGAACACACGGGCACCCTGCTCCTCGACAACCTCGTCGCCGGCCGTCGGTTCGGCCGCGACCGCGAGGCTGAGGCTCTGCTGGTCCTCAGGCTGTGCGGTGATGCGGAGACCCGCGCTTCCCGGAAGCTCAGGGCTGTTCGTCAAGGACTGGATGACGAGGGCAGCGTTGTTCGTGAGTGCAAGCAAGATTGCTCCTCAGCTTGAGATGTGTGGCCGGGGACTCCGACCCACCCACCTGGAACGGCGTGCGTCAACGCGACACGGTGGGCCCAACCGGCTGGCAGGTGGCGAATCACTCCCCGGATGCGCTGGACGCCGGTGATTCCACCCTTGCCCCTGATCGGCGATGAGTCAAACCCTGCGTGTCGGGCCCGAGCGGAGATGATGGAGAGGTGACCAGTGAGCCCCCTGCACCGGAGCCTTCCGGCCCTGTCCAGCCCGGTCCGCTGCCCAGCGCCGAACAGCCACCACCCCGATGGGGAATCCCCACCGCCATCGGGTCCCTGCTTGGTTTCATCATTCTGTCCAACGGGGTGGTCATCGGACTGAGTACGGTCGGCGTCGACTCGACCACGGCCCAGATCGTCGCGATCCTGGTCGGCTGGCTGTCTCTGGGGGGTTGGCCCCTACTCGCGGCGCGGCGGCGTGGTAACGGTCCGCGTTCGGACTTCGCGCTGGCGTTCCGCCCGCGCGACCTCGGCATCGGCCTCCTCGCCGCGCTCGTCGTCTACGTGGCCGGGGCGGTCTACCTGGTCGTCTACCTGTCGTTGACAGGAGCCGAGCCCACGTCCGCGCTGGGAACGACGGCGGAGGGGGCCGGCGCGTCGTGGCAGGTCGTCGTTCTCGCCGTCCAGGCCCTGTGTGCACCGTTCGTGGAGGAACTCCACTTTCGCGGCTTGTGGTGGGGAGCGTTGCGCCGCCGCGGCCTGGCCACCTGGCTGACGTTACTGGTGACGGCCCTGCTGTTCGCCGTCGTCCACTTCGAGCCGACCCGGGTGGTGTTCCTCTTCGCGGCGGGACTCGCGTGCGGCTTCGTCCGGATGCGGACAGGCCGCCTCGGCCCGGCGATCGTCACCCACTTCCTGGTCAACCTGCTCGCGGCGGTCGGTCTGCTGAGCCTGCTCTGACCCCGCGCGCCGGGCGAAGTCCGCGCTGGCCACCGCCGCGCGGACGGGGTAGGCGAGAATGGCGGCGTGGCAGTGTATGTCGACGAGGCCATCGTGCTCCGCACCCACAAGCTGGGCGAGGCCGATCGGATCATCACGCTGCTCACCCGGCACCACGGGCGGGTACGCGCGGTCGCCAAGGGTGTCCGCCGTACGACCTCGCGCTTCGGCGCCCGGCTCGAGCCCTGCTCCTACGTCGAGCTCCAGCTCGCCGTAGGGCGGTCGCTCGACATCATCACCCAGGCCGAGATCCGCCGGCCGTACGCGGAGGCGATGTACGCCGACTACGGTCGCTACACCACGGCCACCGCCATGCTGGAGACCGCCGAACGTCTCACGGTCGAGGAACGCGAACCAGCGACCCAGCAGTTCCTGCTCCTCGTCGCCGCCCTGCGGGCACTCGCCGAGGGGGCCCACGCACCCGGCCTCGTCCTCGACTCCTACCTGCTCCGCTCCCTGTCGGTCGCCGGCTACGCGCCGTCCTTCGACGCCTGCGCACGGTGCGGCTCCTCCGGACCTCACCGGGCCTTCGCCGCCGCGTCCGGCGGAATGGTCTGCGCCGACTGCCGTCCCGCCGGCGTCGCGATGCCGGCACCGGAGACGATCGCACTGCTCGGTGCGCTGCTGGCCGGTGAGTGGGCGGTCGCCGATCCGAGTGCGCTGCGTCACCGCCGAGAAGCGACCGGTCTGGTGTCGGCGTACCTTCAGTGGCACCTGGAGCGTGGTCTGCGGTCCCTGCCGCACGTCGAACGGCTCGAGCCGGGGATCCTTGCCCATCCCGCGAGGAGCGACGGGCAGGATGGGGACGAGGCCGACGTGACCGAACCAGGCGGGACCGGACCAGGCGGGACCGAACCGGACGGGACCGACGGGACCGAACCACACGGCGCGAGGTCCACCGACTCGACCAACGACCTGAGCGACGACGTGAGCAGTGACGTGACGATGAACACAGGACGGGTGTGATCTCCCGGATGAGTCCCAGTATCCGTGCCGGGCTGCGCAGGCGGAGCACCGTTCGCCCGCCCAAGCAGATTCAGCCACCCGACCCGCATCCGACCGGCGCCCAGCCGCCGGAGATTCCACCGGAGCTGGTGCCCAACCACGTCGCCCTGGTGATGGACGGCAACGGCCGGTGGGCAAAGGCGCGGGGTCTCCCGCGTACGCGTGGGCACGAGCGCGGCGAAGGTGCCCTCTTCGACGTCGTCAAGGGCGCCATCGAGATCGGTGTGAAGACGCTGTCCGCCTACGCCTTCTCCACCGAGAACTGGTCGCGCTCACCGGATGAGGTGCGCTTCCTGATGGGCTTCAACCGCGAGGTCATCCACCGCCGGCGAGACGAACTCGACGCGATGGGTGTGCGGGTGCGGTGGGCGGGGCGTCGTCCCCGGCTGTGGAAGAGCGTGATCAGCGAGCTCGAGGAGGCCGAGGAGCGCACCCGCGACAACGACGTCCTCACGCTGCAGTTCTGCGTCAACTACGGCGGTCGCGCGGAGATCGCGGACGCCGTACGGGCCCTGACCAAGGACGTCGAAGCCGGGAAGCTGCGGTCGGACCGGATCGACGAGAAGGTCGTGGCGAAGTACCTCTACCAGCCCGACCTGCCCGACGTCGACCTGTTCGTCCGTTCCTCGGGGGAGCAGCGGACCTCCAACTTCATGCTCTGGCAGTCGGCCTACGCGGAGTTCGTGTTCCTCGACACGCTCTTCCCCGACTTCGACCGGCGCCACCTGTGGGAGGCGATCGAGATCTATGCCAGGCGCGACCGCCGGTTCGGCGGTGCGGTGCCGAACGAGGTGAGTGGCGACCTCGGCGCGACCTGAGTCGCGACGTCAGCGCGCGGCGGCCGCCGCGGCTCGGGCACACTCGGCGCAGGTGCCGAAGACCTCGATGGTGTGCGTGACGTCGACGAAGCCCGCCTCGGCGGCGACGCGTTCGGCCCAGCGCTCGACGGCCGGTCCCTGAACCTCGACGGTGCGCCCGCAGGACCGGCACACCAGGTGGTGGTGGTGCCGCACCGTGGCGCAGCGGCGGTAGACGGTCTCACCGTCGTCGGTACGGATGGCGTCAACCTCGCCGGCGTCCGCCAGGGACGCGAGCGTGCGGTAGACGGTGGTCAGCCCCACGGCCTCGCCACGTCCCCGCAGCAGCGCGTGGATGTCCTGCGCGCTGCGGAAGTCGTCGACGCCTTCGAGAACCTCCGAGACCGCCGTGCGCTGCCGGGTCGACCGCAGCTTCTGGCCGGTGCTCATCCGGGCCACCTCCTCCCTCGTGATCCGGTTCCATTCTCGCGTACCCCGGTCGGTGTGGAACGTTCCCGCACGGCCGCGTCCGGCCGTCCGTTCACGCGACGACCGGGGCGACCGGGCCGCCGGACGATCATCGTTCCTCGTAGTGCTCGTCGTAGTGTGCGCCGTGCGGTGCGTGCCGGTGCCCGTCGTGCAGGTAGTCGACGTGGTCCTGGTGCGAGACGGACGCGTGCCCGCAGACGGGCCCGTGCCGGTGCAGGTGGTCCTCGGCCTCGGTGTGGGGACGCCGGAGGGCGGCTCCCAGCGCCGTGCCCGCGACCGTGAGGACGAACACCGCGATGGCGGCCAGGACGATCGTCGCCCCTGACGGTGTGTCGGCGTAGTACGACGTGAAGATCCCGCCGACGGTGACCACGACGCCGATCACCATGGCGGCCGCCACGGTGCCGGCGAAGCTGCGGCCGAGACGTTGCGCGATCGCCACGGGCACGATCATCAGTGCGCTGACCAGCAGCAGCCCGACCACCCGCATGGACACCACCACGGTCACGGCGACCATGACGGCAAGGACGATGTTGACCGCGAGTACGGGCAGGCCGGCCGCGCCCGCGTACTCCTCGTCGGCGCCGACCGTGAAGAACAGGCGGGACATCCCGAGCGTCACGACCAGGACGACGGCCGCGAGGACGGCGAAGACCACGAGGTCACCGGGTGTGGTCGAGGTGATCGAGCCGAACAGGTAGGAGTTGAGGTTCGCCGGGGTGCTCCCGGGCGCCTTGGCGAGCAGGACCACGCCACCGGCGATGCCGCCGTAGAACATCACCGCGAGTGCGACGTCGCTGTTGGTCCGCCCCTTCGCCCGCATGAACTCGATCACCACCGCGCCGAGCACCGTGCAGACGAGGGCACTCCACACGGGCCCGGACCTGGTGAGCAGGCCGATCCCGACTCCGGTCAGCGCCACGTGGCCCATGCCGTCGCCGATGAGGGCGAGCCGTCGTTGGACGAGATAGATCCCGACCGCGGGCGCGGACAACCCGATGAGCAGGGCCGCGAGCAACGCCCGTTGCATGAAGTCGAACTGCAGGATTTCCATGGTCATCCCACGATTCCGAAGCTGTCGCCCGGCTCGGGCGCCGGCGGGGAGTGGGGGTCGGGGTCGGCGCCGGCGAACCGACGGAGCACCGAGGGGGTGGGTGGGCCGTCGTAGGCGACCCGGCCGTGACCGAGGACGACCGTACGGCGTACGAGCGCGGCGATCGGTCCGATCTCGTGCGTCACGATGAGCAGCGTCACCCCCGTCGAGGTGAGCTTGGTCAGGGTCCTGGTGAGGATCTCCTGGTTGGCGACGTCGACGCCCGCGAACGGCTCGTCCATCACGAGCAGGTCGGGCTCGCCCGCGAGCGCCCGGGCGATCAGGGCCCGGCGCTGCTGTCCGCCGGAGAGCGTGGAGATCTGGGCGTGGGCCTTCTCGGCCAGGCCAACGGTCGCGATGGCGTCCGTGACGACGCCGCGGTCGGCGGAGCCCAGCCAGGGCATCAGCAGGGGGCGACGGGCGAGGCGGCCGGAGGCCACGATCTCCTCGACCGTTGCGGGTACCCCACCACCCACGGTGTGTCGTTGGGGGACGTAGCCGATCCGGGCGCGGTCCCGCTGCCGTGTGATCGGTGTCCCGAAGAGTTCGAGTGATCCCGAGGAGAGCGGCACCAGCCCGAGGATCGCCCGCACGAGCGTGGACTTGCCCGAGCCGTTGGGGCCGAGCAGTGCGACGACGTCTCCGGGTACGACATCGAGGTGGACGTCGCTCAGCACCCGCTGACCCGCATAGGCGACCGCCCCGCCGCGGATACGCACGACGGGGGGCTGGGTGATGTCGGTGTGGGCGGTGCCGGAGGCACTGCCGGCCGGTCCGATGCTCACGTGCAGGCTTGGCCCTTCCGTAACGTGGCCAGGTTGGCTCGCATGACCGCGGGGTAGCTCGTCCCCGCGGACTGGTCGGTCAGTCCCTCGATCGGATCGAGGACGGTGGCCGTGGCGCCGGTCTCACGGGCGACCGTGTTCGCGACCGCCGGGCTCACCAACGTCTCGTAGTAGATCGTGCGGACGTCGTGGTCACGCACGAAGGTCGTGGCCTCGCGCAGTTGCGCGGGGGAGGGCTCCTGCTCCGGCGACAGCCCGGTGATGCCGACCTGGTGGAAGCCGTAACGCCTGGAGAGGTATCCGAAGGCCTCGTGGCTGGTCACGACGTCGCGGTTGCGGCACGTCGCGAGGCCGGTCCTGAAGTCGTTGTCCAGATCGGCGAGGTCACGCCGGAACTTCGCGGCGTTGTCCCGAAACGTCGCGGCCCGGTCGGGGGCGAGTTCGGAGAGTCGGGCCGCGATGCCGTCGCCCACCTTCGACAGTCGCTGCGGGTCCAGCCAGAAGTGCGGGTCCCGGGCGCCCTCCTCGCCGTGCCCGTGGTCGTCTCCGGGCGCGTGTTCGTGCTCGTCGTCCTCCGCGCCGGGAGGCACCGTCAACGTGAGGTTGGCGAACGGGGAGACCTCAAGGTTGTGGTCGTCCGCCTCCTGTGCTACCACGTCGTCGACGGCCGGTTGGAAGCCCTTGAGGTAGACGACGAGGTCGGACTGCTCGACGTGTCCGACGTCACGCGGTGTCAGCTCGAGATCATGGGGTTCGGCGCCGGGTTTGGTGAGGTTCGTCACCGTCGCGGTGTCGCCGGCGATCCGCTGGGTGGCGTACTGCAGCGGGTAGAAGGCCGTGATCACGGTGAGCTTCTCCCCGGGCTCGGGCGCGGTCGTACCCGAGTCGGAACCGCACGCGGACAGGATGGCCCCCGCGCAGACTCCGGACAACGCGACCGCGACGAAGCGCCGCGAGGAGGAGAACATGAGAATCATTCTCAACTTTTCGCGGGAGCCCTGTCAACTCCGGCCGCCGCCGCCCCTAGGTGGCGGCGATACGCAGGATGAGGGCGGCGCAACCGAGCGCGAGTGCGACCACCCGGATCACCCGGCGTCCCCGGTCGCCCTGGTTCCAGGCGAGATAGGTCAGCCAGGCCATCAGGGCCACCACGACACCGAGGCAGACAGGACCGTAGGGCGAGGGCGCCAGCAGACCCGCGACAAGAAGCGCGGCGAGGGCGGCGGTGACGAGCCATCGGGGCATCCGGTGCAGCCGCAGGACAAATGGGTAGCTCGCCCGCTCGACCTTGCGACGGAAACCGGTGGCGGTCGGCGCGGACGCCTCCGGCTGCGCACCCCTCGCCGACGCACCGGGGCGGCGGGAAGTGCCCGAGCGCGGCGTGACCCCGCCCCTGGGCCCGGGCGGGCGAGTCCGCGGCCCGGCGGCCTTGGACTGCTTCGACCTGGGTCGGTTGGACACGGTTCTCCTCGGGTGGCGTTGGGCACGTCGTCTGGTGCGACGATCGGTTCGTCCTCGATCCTCTCACCCACTGTGGGCGTACGGCACCGGTCCACGCCCAGACACCGGTAGCCTGATGCCCCGCGTCCCCGCCGACACCCAGCCGGATGGAGTGAACACGTGTCACCCGACCGCATCGACTCCCTCGTCAGCCTGTGCAAGCGTCGTGGCTTCGTCTTCCCCTGCGGGGAGATCTACGGCGGTACGCGGTCGGCCTGGGACTACGGTCCGCTCGGTGTCGAGTTCAAGGAAAACCTCAAGCGCCAGTGGTGGCGCGCGATGGTGCGCACCCGCGAGGACGTCGTCGGTCTGGACTCCTCGGTCATCCTGCCGCGAGCGGTGTGGGAGGCGTCGGGTCACGTCGACGCCTTCGTCGATCCGCTGACCGAGTGTCAGAGCTGTCATCGCCGGTTCCGCGCCGACCATCTCGAAGAGGCGTTCGCGGACAAGCACGGCAGACCACCCGCCGACCTGTCCGAGCTGGGCTGCCCGACCTGTGGCACGAAGGGCGCGTTCAGCGAACCCCGGATGTTCAACGGCCTGCTCAAGACCCATCTCGGTCCCGTGGAGAGCGCCGAGGGCCTGCACTTCCTCCGCCCCGAGACGGCCCAGGGCATCTTCGTCAACTTCGCCAACGTGATGGCCTCGGCCCGCAGGCGGCCGCCGTTCGGCATCGCGCAAATCGGCAAGAGCTTCCGCAACGAGATCACGCCGGGCAACTTCATCTTCCGCACCCGTGAGTTCGAGCAGATGGAGATGGAGTTCTTCGTCCCGCCGGGCAGCGACGAGGAGTGGCACGACTACTGGCTCGCCAACCGCTTCGAGTGGTACACGGGTCTCGGGATCAACCCGGACAACCTGCGGTTCTACGAGCATCCGAAGGAGAAGCTCTCCCACTACTCCAAGCGCACCGTCGACATCGAGTACCGCTTCGGCTTCGGCGGCAAGGAGTTCGACGAACTCGAGGGCGTGGCCAACCGCACCGACTTCGACCTCACCACCCACGCCGCGCGCTCCGGCGCCGACCTGTCCTACTTCGACCAGGACAAGGGTGAGCGGTGGACGCCCTACGTCATCGAGCCGGCGGCGGGTGTCGGTCGGTCGATGGTGGCCTTCCTGCTCGACGCCTACACCGAGGACGAGGCGCCCAACGCCAAGGGCAAGCTCGAACGTCGTACCGTCCTTCGCCTCGACCGCAGGCTCGCCCCGGTCAAGGCGGCGGTGCTGCCACTGTCCCGCAACTCCGACCTGTCACCGCAGGCCCGCAAGCTCGCGGAGAACCTCCGCGGCTCCTGGAACGTCGAGTTCGACGATGCGGGAGCGATCGGGCGAAGGTACCGTCGTCAGGACGAGATCGGCACACCGTACTGTGTAACGGTCGACTTCGAGACGTTGGAGGATCGCTGCGTGACGGTGCGTGAACGCGACACGATGACGCAGGAACGAGTGCCACTTGACGGGGTGGAGGTCTACCTCGCCGAGCGGCTCGTCGGCTGCTGAGGTAGGTCCGCTCGCTGCCGTGAGAACTCCCATGAGAAGAGCCTCGTTCCGCGCCCAGCTGGGTCGGCCTCTGCTGCGTCGTCCCGCCGGCCTGCTCGGTGTCGGGCTCGCCGGACTGGCCATCGGTCTCACCGCCGCCTGCGGTGGCGTCGAACCCTCCGCCGGGCCGGCGCCCTCGCTGCACTCACCGGAGCCGGCGGCTTCACACCGGGGCGACATCTCCCCGCGCCGGCTCACCGGAAACACCGACACACCGGACTCCACCCCGACGCCCACACGGACGCCGAGCCCCACGCCGACCATCACGATGACGCCGCTTCCCCAGCCGTCGAAGACCTATCCGGCGCCGGAGATGCCCAAGGAGCCCAAGGAGACCGATCCCGAGCTGGACCGGATCACCTACCGGCTGAAGACCATCGTCTGGGCCTCGGCGGGCGAGGTGGAGGAGAAGCAGACGACGTCGAAGTGCTCGAAGTCGGAGAACGACATCATCCGGGTGGGCAGCTACAAGTTCACCTGTGACGTGAAGCTCGACGGCGTCCAGACCCGGTTCGACATCTCCGCGACCGTCAAGGAGTCCGAGGTCAAGTGGACCTGGACGGCGGACGAGTTGCCGGTGACGGAGAAGAAGGCGGTCTATGAGGCGACGCGGCAGGCGTTCCGCCCCGCCCGGGTGACCTGCGACGTGGTCGACTTGGAGCTCGTCAAGGTCGGGGCGCAGACTGGGCTCACCTGCTGGGTGACCGACATCTACAACAAGCAGGTCTCCTACCGCGGCAAGCTGCTCCCCGCCGGTGCGCTCGCCTTCAGCCCCGACGCCTGACCACGGCTCTGACCAGGATCTTCGTTTCCGGATGACACAAACGCCGACAGCTCCCGTCCACCCCGACCAGCCTGCCCGTCCCGAACAGGCCGCGGCCACGCACCCGGACGCGGGGACCGCTCCCACGGCCGCGCCGGCCGGCTTCGCGTTGGGACCGATGACGGTCAGCCCGCCGGTCGTCCTCGCACCGATGGCCGGTGTCACCAACGCGGCGTTTCGGGCGTTGTGTCGCGAACAGGGCCAGGCCCCGCTGCACGAGCGGGCGGAGACGCCGCTTCCGGCGGGCGCCGGCGGCGTCTACGTGTGCGAGATGATCACCTCGCGCGGACTCGCCGAGGGCGACGAGACGACGCGCCGGATGCTGGTCTTCGACCCGGGCGAGAGTGTCCGCTCGGTGCAGTTGTACGGCGTCGATCCGATCTACGTCGCCCGCGCCACCGAGATCCTCTGCGGCGAGTACGGCGTCGCCCACGTCGACCTCAACTTCGGCTGCCCGGTGCCCAAGGTGACCCGGCGCGGCGGGGGAGCGGTGTTGCCGTGGAAGCGGAAGCTGCTCGACGCGATCCTGCGCTCGGCGGTCCGGGCGGCCGCCCCCTACGGCGTCCCGGTGACCATGAAGACCCGCAAGGGCATCGACGAGGACCACCTGACCTACCTCGACGCCGGCCGGATCGCCGAGGACGCCGGCTGTGCCGCGATCGCGCTGCACGGCCGTACCGCCGCCCAGCACTACAGCGGTGTGGCCGACTGGGAGTCGATCGCCGCGCTCGCCGCGCACGTCAGCATCCCGGTGCTCGGAAACGGCGACATCTGGGAGGCGTCCGACGCCCTGCGGATGGTGCGCGAGACCGGTTGCGCGGGCGTGGTCGTGGGTCGAGGGTGTCTTGGCCGGCCGTGGTTGTTCCGCGACCTCGCGGCCGCGTTCACCGGTGCGCCGGCGCCCGCGCTGCCCTCGCTCGGCGAGGTCGCCGCGATGATGCGTCGCCACCTCGAACTCCTCGCGGGACACATCGGTGAGGACCGCGGCAGCCGCGAGTTCCGCAAGCACGTCTCGTGGTACCTCAAGGGGTTCTCCGTACGCCAGCACCTGCGCAGCGATCTCGGCCTCGTGTCCAGCTTCGCCGAACTCGACGCGCTGCTGGCCCAGCTGGACCTCGACCAGCCGTTCCCCCTCGACGCGCTCGGCCAGGCCCGTGGCCGGCAGGGCAGCCCACGGTCGGTGACCTTCCCGTCCGGCTGGCTGGACGACCAGGACGGGCTCGGCACGGACCTCGCGGCGGCAGAGCTCGGCGTCTCCGGCGGCTAGTAGTACTTTGTTAGGTGTGTCGTTTCGTGTTCTGTGGTTGATGTTCTGACATGGTCGGTGCATGACTCCTGATCAGATAGCGGAGTTGCGGCCGAGGCTTGGCGAGTTCGCAGCCGACATGCTGGGTTGTCTTGCGCGTTCGGATCAGCGTGCCACGGGTGAGTTGTATCTGCGTGGCCTGTTGACTGATGGTCGGCGTAAGTCGATGCAGCCGATGGCGGAGCGGCTGGGTGTGGATCATCAGCGGTTGCAGCAGTTCGTCACCTCCTCGACATGGGATTTCACCGCGGTGCGGCGCAGGTTGAGCTCGTGGGCTGCGCAGGCGATTGGGCCGCGGGCATACGTGATCGACGACACCGGATTCCCCAAGGACGGGCCTGCCTCGGCGTGTGTGGCCTGGCAGTATTCCGGGACGTTGGGCAAGACCGCCAACTGCCAGATCGGGGTGAGTGTTCACGCGGTCAACGACACCTGCTCGGCGGCGGTTGACTGGCGGTTGTTCTGCCCGGAAAGCTGGGACGACAAGGCCTGGGATGATCCCGAGCAGGCCGAGAAGGTCCGCCGGAAGCGAGCCGAATCCAAAGTCCCTGACGACGTGAGGCATATCGAGAAGTGGCGGCTCGCGCTGGACATGCTTGATGAGCAGACCGAATGGGGGTCGCCGAGGCTTCCCGTCGTTGCCGATGCCGGATATGGGGATTGCACCAGGTTCCGGCTCGGCGTGGAAGAACGTGGTCTGGACTATGTGGTCGCACTCAAAGCCGGCACCAGCGCCCACCCCGGCGAAGCGGAGCCGGTGAGACCGCCACGTAACGGTGGTTGTGGCAGACGTCCCAAGCCCCACTACCCGAAGCCGGCATCGAGTCTGCGCGAGATCGCCATGGCGGCCGGCCGCGATGCCTACCAGGAGGTGGCGTGGCGGCAGGGGACCAGAAAAACGAAAGGTAATCCGAGTGCTGCCATGACCTCGAAGTTCGCGGTGTTCGTGGTACGTCCGGCCAACCGCGACATCCCTCGCGCAGACGATGGGACCTTGCCGGCGAAGCTGCTGCTGGTCGAATGGCCCGATGAGGCGAACGAGCCTACCGACTACTGGCTTTCTAACCTGCCTGCCGACACACCGATCGATCAGCTCGTCGACCTGGCAAAGATCCGGTGGCGGATCGAACATGACTACCGCGAACTGAAAACCGGGCTCGGACTCGACCACTTCGAAGGACGCTCCTGGACCGGCTGGAACCGCCACGTCACACTCGTCGCGATCGCCCAAGCTTTCTGCACCATGGTCAGACTCGACCCAAAACAGGATGCGCCGGCCTGAGCTTGTACGCAGTCGTACACGAGCTACAAATCGTGCTCGCCCTCATCGCCGGCGCATGCCCCACCTGCCGACAAGAAGTCACCATCGACCACATCGAAGCACTCGCCCCACCATGATCGACATGACAAAGTCCTACTAGGGTCTGTTGCGAAAGTGGGGTTGTCGGACTGGACGCGCCCCGCGGCAGTGGGCGTGTCAGGTCAGGCTCTGGGGGCCCGCTACCGCTGGGGACTGTCAGCTGCAATCGGGAGACTGCGCAGTGCCAGCGCGGTCGGCGGAGGCAGCGGCTGGTTGGCCGTGTCGGCGCGGAACGACTGGAGCAGGTAGGCCACCAGGCGCCGGGACGCTGCACCGTCACCCGGTAGGGCGGTCACCAGACCGCAGTGTGCCAACAGGACCACGGCGAGGTCGGAAGGGTGAAAATCGGCCCGCAGAGCGCCCGACGCCTGAGCCCTGCGTACCAGAGTTGTGAAGTCCCGCTCGGCTCGTTGTCGGGACTGCGCGTGTTCCGACGTGCTTTCCGGGAAGGCCGCGACGAACGCGGCCGGGAACCCGCGTTCCTCCCGTTGCAGAGCGCAGACCGTTTCGATCAGCTGCTGGAATCCCTGCCACGGGTCAGGGGCGGCCAGAGCCTCGGTGAGCGCCCGCACACAGGTGTCCATCTGCTGCGCGAACGCGCCCCGCACCAGGACGTCCCGGGTCGGGAAATGCCGGTACAGCGTCGCCACGCCGACTCCGGCCCGACGCGCCACGGTCGCCATCGGGGCATCGATCCCGTGCTCCGCGAAGACCGCACGGGCGGCGGCGAGGACGCGCTCCCGGTTGCGTCGCGCGTCGGCGCGCAGCCCGTCCTGGGCTGCGATCCGAGAGGATTCCACCATCACTGCCTCTTGCTTCGGGTCCAAACGGACGATTGCGTCCACTTAAGAGCCTACCGTCGGTGTTAGTTCCTTGTACGACCACCGGCGGCAAAGGCAGAACGATGAACGACCGCATGATGAAAGCTGTGCTCTACGACCGCTACGGCGGCCCCGATGTGCTGTACCTAGGCCGCGTGCCGCGCCCCGAGCCGACCGCCGGCGAGGTGCTGGTGAAGGTGCACGCGTTCAGCGTCAACGGCGGAGAACTGGCAGCCCGTGCCGGCCATCTCCGTCTCGTGGGCGGCCGGAAACCCCCCAAGCGTGTCGGCTTGGACTTCGCCGGCGAGGTCGCCGCGATGGGTGCCGGAGTCACGCGGCTCGCGGTCGGCGATCGCGTATGGGGGGTCTTGGGTCGCACGTCGGGGTTCGGCAGCGCCGCCGAATACGTGACCGTGCCCGCCGAGCGGGTCGGCAGGCTCCCCGACGGCTCGACCTGGTGGAAGCCGCCGCGCTGCCGGTGGCCACCACGGCCATTACCGCGCTGCGGGACAAGGCCGGGCTGCGCCCCGGCGAACGGCTCCTCGTCCGGGGCGCGGCGGGCGGCGTCGGCAACGCCGCCGTCCAGCTCGGACGGGCGTACGGCGCCGAGGTCACGGCCCTCGCCCGTGCAGCCAACCTCGACTTCGTCCGCGGGCTCGGCGCGCACAAAGCCGTCGACCACCGGACCGTGCGGCCGGCGGAACTGGGAGACTTCGACGTGGTCTTGGACACTGTCGGGACCGATGTGCGGGCCTATCGGCGCCAACTGAATCCCGGCGTGCGCATGGTTACCATCGCCTTCGACGTGAAACGGCCCGCTGCGTCGCTCGGCTACCTCGCGGCCAGCATGGTCCACGGACACGGCCGGGTGCGCTTCTTCAGCGGCAACCCCACGCGGGCGCACTTCGACGACCTCGCCCGCCATGTGGTCGAGGGAAAGCTGAGCCCTGCGGTGGACACGGTCTTCCTCCTGGAGGAGACCGCGGCGGCCCACCGGGCGCTGGAGGCGGGCGGCGTCCAGGGCAAGTACGTGGTCAGGGTCGCGTAGGACCCCTGTGGAGGTGCTGATCACAGCCACTCGTTGATGGCCGCCACGGGAGCCGAGTTTCCTGCGGTTCCGTACCTGGTCGGCCTTGTCTGGGATGGTGCAGCGGATTCCGCGGCGTCGCAGGTACGCGCGGTTCTTGCGGGAGGCGTACGCCTCGTCGGCCCGCACTCGCTCGGGGCGGACGCGTGTCCGGCCCGCCCCGACGCGGGGCACGCGGATCTTCTCCAAGACGGGTTCGAACTGCGGCGAGTCACCGCGCTGCCCAGCCGTGACCACGATCGACATTGGCTTCTGGCCCTGCTCGACGTCCCCGTGCCATGAATCACGATCATTCATGCTCCAAGATCCACTTTCGATACACGGCCTTAGGGCCAAGGCCTGTTTCCGCGGACTTCCGGGCGTGACCCCGCGCGCCCCAGGTGCTCATGACCTGTTCCGCGAGCTCACGCTGTGCACGTACAACCCAGCTGTGAACGGACGATTCCTTTTCGGCCGGCGGCGGTCTTCATTGTCGAAGGCTTCGCGGCGCACCGATGTCGTCGTCGCGAGGCGAGATGCCTGAGCGAGGAGACACGACGATGCCGAGCAAGCAGTCCGAAGCGGTCAGGCGGCACTGGGCGGCAGCCCGGCTGGCCATGGTGCGGCCGGATGCCGAGCAGCCTGACGACGAGTCCTGGGGGAACCTGACGGCCGAACCGCGCGAGGTGGACTACCTCGAGACCTCCGTCGAGACCTACCTCGAGACCTCCGTTGACGCCGACGAGCGCGCTCTGCCCGCGATGTGGGCAGTGCCGAAACACAGCACCGAGGATCGGGTGCTGCTGTGCATGCACGGCGGCGGGTACATCAGTGGCTCCATGTACACCCACCGCAAGATGTTCGCTCACCTCGCCAAGGCGACCGGGGCGCGGGCGCTGATCTTCGACTACCGCCTCGCACCCGAACACACCCACCCGACCCAGGTGGACGACGCGACCGCGGCCTACCAGTGGCTGCTCGCGCAGGGGATCAGCGCCGACCACATCGCCCTCGCCGGCGACTCCGCCGGCGGCGGACTGGCGATCAGCGCCCAGCTGCGCGCCCGGGAACGCGGCCTGCCGCTGCCGGCCGCGGCGATGCTGTTCTCGCCCTGGGTCGACCCGGAGGCCACCGGAGAGTCGTACGGAACCAACCGGGACCGGGACCCCTTCTTCTACCAGGAGTCCGTCCGCCTGTTCGCCGGCATGTTCCTGGGCGAGGGCGGCGATCCCCGCGATCCGTTGGCCAACCCGCTGTTCGCCGACCTCTCCGGCCTCGGACCGATCTACATCCAGGTGGGTGGGGACGAGACACTGCTCAGTGACGCGCGTCGGCTGGACGAGCACGCCCGAAAGGCCGGGGTCGACGTCCGGCTCGACGTCTTCCCGGACATGCCGCACACCTTCCAGATGGCCGCCGGTCGAGCGCCGGAGGCCGACATGGCGGTGCGGGCCATGGCCGAGTGGGTACGACCGAAGCTTCACCTGTGACTCGTTTCACTGCCAGAGGCGGAGGGGTGCCGGAGTGTGAAGGAAGGGACGTGGTGATGGAGGCAAGGCAGGGCGCCGGCGACGAGGGCGAGTTCAGCAGCGACGAGTTCGCCCGCCGCGCCGAGCAGTTCCGGCGTGAGTTGCTGGCGCACTGCTACCGGATGCTCGGTTCGGCGGACGAGGCCGAGGATCTCGTGCAGGAGACCTTCCTGCGGGCGTGGCGGTCGTACGGCACCTTCCAGGGCAGGTCGTCCTTGCGGGTCTGGCTGTACCGCATTGCCACCAACGCCTGCCTGACCGCTCTCGAGCACCGCGGACGGCGGGCGTTGCCCTCCGGTCTGGGCGGTCCCAGCGGCGACCCGGACGCCCCGCCCAGTCCGGCCGGGCCCGACGTGGCGTGGGTGCAGCCGATCGCCGACGCGCTGCTGACCCCGGAATCGGAGGACCCCGCGACGATCGTGACCGCACGGGAGAGCCTGCGGCTCGCGCTCATCGCCAGCCTGCAGTACCTGCCTCCGCGGCAGCGGGCCGTTCTCATCCTGCGCGAGGTGCTCGGCTTTCCCGCCACCGAGGTCGCAACCCTGCTCGACACCACGCCGGCAGCCGTCAAGAGCGCGCTGCAGCGTGCCCGCGCCCGCCTCGACCAGGCGGCCCCGGTACGCGAGCAGCTCAGCAAGCCGACCGAGCCGCGCGCCCGCGCACTGCTCGACGACTACATCGCCGGCTTCGAGAACGCCGACACGGCAGCCCTGGAACGCGCGCTGCGCACCGACGCCGCGATCGAACTGGTCGGCACCCGCACCTGGTTCGCCGGCCGCGCCACCTGCCTGCGCTTCCTCACCCAGGTGATCGGGCGTCCGGGGGACTGGCGGATGATCCCTGTCTCCGCCAACGGACAGCCCGCCGTGGGCGCCTACCACCGCGACGGCGACGGGATCCACCGAGCGTTCGGGCTGGGCGTGCTCACCGTTACCGACGCCGGTATCGCCCGCGTCATCGTCTTCGGCGGCGGCCCTGATCTGGTCGCCAGGTTCGGCCTCCCACCGGTCCACCAGGGTGCCGGCGCTCCGTCCTTTCCCCGAACGACCTGAGGCGAGTGCAAGGGGTCGTTGACAACCCTCGGCGCCGCTTCCGGCGGAGGTGCGGCCAGTCACCCGGGACTGTCCGGAATCCACCCGGGTGACTGGTACCGACTCGTGGCTGAGCCGCCGGGCCTGGGGAGGTACCGTCAGGACATGGCAGCGCGCGCACGCAAGGACACCGGGTTGTTCGGGCCCGGTTCGGTCACCTGGCGGGTCCACGGCGAGCACGTGATGTGGGTGGCCGGTGTGCGGGCGTTGTACCTGCAGTCGCTGCACCCGCGGGTGATGCGTGGCACCTTCCAGAACTCCGCGTTGTTCGACCGCAAGAAGGCCTGGGCCCGGTTTCTGCGGACGACGGAGTTCGTCTCGATCCGGACCTTCGGCACCACGGCGCAGGTCGAGCGGGCCGGTGCCCGGGTGCGGGCGATCCACGCGAGCCTCACCGGCTACGACCCGGACACCGACGAGACCTTCCGTCTCGATGATCCGGAAGGCCTGCTCTGGGTGCACTGCGGGGAGATCGACTCCTACGTCGACATCGCGCGGCGGTCGGGAATCCTGAGCAACGACAAGGATGCCGACACCTATGTCGCGGAGAGCCGCCGCGCCGCCGAAGTTGTTGGCATCCCCTACTCCGACGCGCCCGCCTCCCGGGCCGACCTCGCGGACTACTTCGCGAGGATGCGGCCGAGGCTGTACGCGTGCCGGGAAGCCAGGCAGGGTGTGCTCAGCTCGTTCAACCCGCCGTTCCCGCTACGGCTCGCACCACTTCGGCTCGCGGTGCCCACGCTCAACTTCCTGGCGTTCTGTGCGCTTCCGCGATGGGCCCGGCGGATGTATGGCATTCCGACATTTCCGACCACCGAGCTCACCGTCACGCTCAGCCTGCGCAGCATCCAGCAGGCGAGTGCCCTGCTGCCGCGCCCCGCGATCCCCGCGCAGGTGTGACTTTCTCCCGTTCGAGACGGTTCGGACCCGCACGTGGTGCGAGGTGTGTCGCAAGGCGCCCGGACGACCGCCGCCGCGACATAGCCTCGAACCAGGAAGTCGTGCACGGAGCGCGCTGGGGGTTCGCACTGGGGCAGGGGTAGGAGGTCGTCCCGGATGTTCATTTACGACTTTGCCCAAGGAAACAAGGACATGCGGGACCTTCTCGGTGGGAAGGGCGCCAACCTCGCCGAGATGACCAACCTAGGGTTGCCGGTCCCGCCCGGTTTCACGATCACGACCGAGGCGTGCCGCACCTATCTCGAGACCGGCCGCGAGCCCGCCGAACTCCACGACGAGGTCACGGCCCACCTGACGGGCGTGGAGAAGGCGCGCGGAAAGACCCTCGGCGACCCGGGTGACCCGCTACTCGTCTCCGTCCGTTCCGGCGCGAAGTTCTCCATGCCCGGGATGATGGACACGGTCCTCAACATCGGCCTGACGGACCAGTCCGTTCGCGGGCTCGCCGAGCAGGCCGGCGACGAACGCTTCGCCTGGGACTCCTACCGCCGGCTGCTGCAGATGTTCGGCCGTACCGTGCTCGGTATCGACGGCGCCCACTTCGACGAGGCACTGGAGGACGTCAAGCGCGACCGGGGCGCCGAACATGACGTGGACCTGGACGCCGATGCGCTCCGCGGGCTCGTGAGGACGTACAAGTCCATCGTCTCGGAGGAGAGCGGGCGGGACTTCCCGCAGGATCCGCGCGAGCAACTCGACGCCGCGGTCCGCGCCGTGTTCGACAGCTGGAACGCTCCCCGGGCCGAGACCTACCGGCGCCAGGAACGTATCCCCGCCGACCTCGGTACGGCCGTCAACGTGGTCGCGATGGTCTTCGGCAACCTCGGGCCCGACTCCGGTACCGGTGTGGCGTTCACCCGTGATCCGGCCTCCGGCGCCCGCGGGATCTACGGGGACTACCTGGCCAACGCGCAGGGCGAGGACGTGGTGGCGGGCATCCGCAACACCGTTCCGCTCGCCGACCTCGGCCAGCACAACAAGGAGGCCTACGCCCAACTGCTCGACATCATGGCGACCCTCGAGGGGCACTACCGGGACCTGTGTGACATCGAGTTCACCATCGAGCGTGGCCGGCTGTGGATGCTGCAGACCCGGGTGGGCAAGCGCACCGCCGCCGCGGCGTTCCGGATCGCCGTCCAACTCGTCGACGAGGGGCTGGTCGAGGAGGACGAGGCACTCGCCCGGGTCGACGGGCACCAACTGGCGCAGCTGATGTTCCCCCGCTTCGACGAGCGGGCGCAACGGACGCCGATCGCGAAGGGTATGAACGCCTCGCCCGGCGCCGCCGTGGGCCGCGCGGTCTTCGACACCGGCACCGCCGTCGACTGGGCCCAGAACGCGCACGAGCAGGTGATCCTGGTCCGTCGGGAGACGACGCCGGACGACCTCGACGGGATGATCGCGGCGCGCGGAATTCTCACCAGCAGGGGCGGCAAGACCTCCCACGCCGCCGTCGTGGCGCGGGGGATGGGCAAGACCTGCGTGTGCGGTGCGGAGGAACTCGACATCGACCTCGGCCACGGACTCTTCACCGCGCCCGGTGGCGTCGAGGTCCGCGAAGGTGACGTGATCTCGATCGACGGCTCCTCCGGTGAGGTCTTCCTCGGCGAGGTTCCGGTGGTCGACTCGCCCGTCGTCCGCTACTTCGAGGGCGAACTCGACCCGGACGCGGCCGCCGCCGACGAACTGGTGGGTGCCGTCCACCGGTTGATGACGGTGGCCGACGACCGGCGGCGGATGGGTGTCCGCGCGAACGCCGACATGCCCGAGGACGCGGCGCGGGCCCGTTCGATGGGCGCGGCCGGCATCGGGCTGTGCCGGACCGAGCACATGTTCCTCGGGGACCGCCGACGCTACGTCGAACGGCTGATCCTCGCCGAGGGGGAACGGGAACGCGAGGAGGCGCTCGAGGCGCTCCTGCCCCTCCAGCGCGACGACTTCGTGCAGATCCTGGCGGCGATGGACGGCCTGCCCGTCACGGTCCGGCTGCTCGACCCGCCGCTGCACGAGTTCCTGCCCGACCTGACCGAACTGTCGGTCCGGGTCGCGCTCGCGCGCGAGCGGGGCAAGGAGGACAGCGGCGACCTCCGCCTGCTGCAGGCCGTCCGCCGGCTGCACGAGCAGAACCCGATGCTGGGGCTGCGTGGCGTACGCCTGGCCCTGGTCGTACCTGGTCTGGCCACCATGCAGGTGCGGGCGATCGCCGAGGCCGCGGCCATCCGGGCCGACGCGGGCGGCGACCCGCGGGTCGAGGTGATGATCCCGTTGGTCGGCGCGGTCCAGGAACTCGAACTCAGCCGCGAGGACGCCGAACGCACGATCGCGGAGGTCCGGCAGCGTACGGGCTTCAGCGCACCGATCCCGATCGGGACGATGGTCGAGCTACCCCGTGCCGCGTTGACCGCGGGGGACATCGCGCAGGTCGCGGAGTTCTTCTCCTTCGGCACCAACGACCTGACCCAGACCACGTGGGGTTTCTCCCGGGACGACGTGGAGGGCAGCTTCTTCTCGGCCTACCTCGAGAAGGGTGTCTTCGGCGCCTCGCCGTTCGAGTCCATCGACGTCGACGGCGTGGGCCGACTGGTCAGGATCGCGAGTGAGGAGGGCCGGGCCTCCCGTCGCGACCTCAAGCTCGGCGTGTGTGGCGAGCACGGAGGCGACCCGGAGTCGGTGCACTTCTTCCACGACGTGGGGCTCGACTACGTGTCCTGCTCGGCGTTCCGGGTGCCCGTCGCGAGGCTGGAGGCCGGTCGCGCGGCGGTGCTGGCGGAGCGGACCGCGCCCACCGGGCCCATGGACTCCGACGCGGCCAACGCGAGCCGCTGAGCGCACACGTCGGATCCGCTCGGGAAGACCCGGACGAGTTCGGTACGGCCGCCGTGCCCGTGGATGGCCTCGACCTCGATCAGCGCGTCGTAGACGACGACCGAACGCACGGGACCGGCGTGCCAGGCGACCGAACACTTGCCGTTCGGATAGCGGGTGACCCACGCGACCAGGCCCGAGCCGGAGACGCCGCTCGCGTCCTCGCGCCGCATCATCGCGTACAGTTCCGGCTTCGCGAGGAGCCCTTCCACGCCGGCTGTCTCCCCCGTCTCCACCATCACCGCTCGCCCCTCCGTACGTCGTCGACCCCCCTGGCGTGACGCGCGGCGGCTGGGCAGAGTTCACGGTGGGCACCCAACCGCCGCGCGGCACGCATTTGAGCATTGGACACACAATGCCTGCGGGGAAGGGAGTTGGACGGGGAGATGGTAGGGGAGGGTTCGGGGATGTTTCTCGTCTTTCTCAACCTTTCCACTCCGGCACACCTAGTGGATTATGGGGGATGTCGCCCATGAGGAGGTGTCGGGTTGGAACCCAACAATGGGTTACGTTCCGCCAGGGAAAAGACGCTGTCCCAAGAATCCCCGGGCCACGCGATGTCCCGCCAGGAGCTCGCCGACCAGGTCAACACCTATTTGCTGCGGCACACGGGGCGCGAGTTCGGAATCGACGCCAATTACGTCGGCAAGCTCGAGAGGGGGGTGATTCGCTGGCCGCAGAAAATGTATCGCGACGCATTTCGAGCTGTTCTCGGAGCTGCGAGCGACCGAGATCTCGGCTTCTTCAATCCCCGCCGAGGCCCGAGTACCGTCACCGATGTGAATCGCCAGGACTTCATGCGGGCATCGTTGCTCGGCGTCGGCGGGCTGCTCACGCCGGCGGCCTTCGACCTGCTCCGACCGATCGAGTCGAGTCCCGTCCCGGCCAGGATCGGACGGGACGAGATCGCGCACGTGCGAGCCGCCGCGACGCTGTTCTCGCGGTGGGACCACACCTACGGCGGCGGGTTCGTGCGGGACGCCGTGGTCACTCAGCTGCGGTGGTCGGCCCGGTTGCTGCAGGCCGGTGCCTCCCAGCGCGAGCGCTTCGAACTGCACGAGGCGGTGGGTCATCTCGGTCATGTCACCGGCTTCATGGCCTTCGACGCCTACGCGTTCCACGATGCCGAACGCATCTTCAAGTTCGCCCTCGCCTGCGCTGAGGCGTCGGGCAACTGGCACCTACGGGCGAAGGTGCTGTCCTCCATGGCCCGGTTGGCGATCTGGCGCGGACACGCCGACGCCGGCATGGCCCTCACCGACCTCGCCCTGATGCGCACCGACCGCCTGCACGCCACCGAACAGGCCATGCTGCTGACCGCCCGGGCGCGGGCCCTCGCGAAGCTGGGGCGAACTCAGGAGACGCTGCGGGTCGTCGGCGCGGCCGACGAGGCGTTCGCGCGCGCCAACCCGGCCGAGAACCCACCGTGGATGGCCTACTACGACGCCGCGCAACACGCGGGTGACACCGGCCACGCGCTCTTCGACCTGGACGTGCGCGGGTACCCGACGGAGGCGAGCCGCCGTCTCGCCACCGCGGTCGCCGGGCACACCGCGCCGTTCGCCCGGTCACGCACGATCTCCCGGATCAAGCTGGCTTCGCTGACCATGGCGACCGACGATCCGCGCGAGGCGGTGGCCATCGGTACGTACGCCCTGGACACCGCGGGGCGGCTGCGGTCCCGGCGGATGGCCGACGACCTGCGGGAGCTACACCGCTACGCGAGGCCGCACGCGATGATCCCCGAGGTCGTCGAACTGCGACACCGGCTCGCGACACTGGTCGAGTAGCCGCCGCCGGTCTACTCCGCCGGCGGCCACAACCGCGGGCAGGTGACCGGGTCGGTGTAGTCCGGCTGGTTCTCCGGCGTACGACGGACGTAGGTGTCGTTCGGGTGTGCGGCGAGCGTGCCGTCGGCGCGGAGGTGCTCCACGAAGCGGTTCGAACCCGGCTGCATGTGGATCGCGATCGCTCGCCGGGGCGCCGCGCTCCGGTTCGGACCGCTGCCGTGCACCATCCGGCAGTGGTGGAAGCTCATCGCACCGCGTGGGATCTCCGCGACGACGACCTTGACGTCGTGTCGCGCACGCACCGAGTCGAGGGTCGACAGGTCGGGGTTGAAGAAGTCGAGCACCACGTCGTCCTGCCAACGGTGGCTGCCGTCGACGAAGGACACCGCACCCTCGCGTACGCCGACGTCGTGGAAGGGCACCCAGGCGGTGAGCATCTCGCTGCTCGCGGCACTACGCCAGTACTGCCGGTCGGTGTGCCAGCCGACGTTCACCGTCCCCGACGCGGGGAGCCCTTCCTCGGCCGGCTTGTAGAGCAGCTGGTCGTGCCACAGCCGGATCTCCGGTTCGCCGTTCAGGAGAGAGGCGCAGGCTCCGACCAGCGGATGGCGCACCAGAACGGCGAGGTCGTCGACGATCAGTGACGAGTAGTCGTTCTTGCGGAGGATGTCGCCGTGTTCGGGTCGCCAGCCGGTCCGGTCCGAGCCGTCGGGGAGCGGCCGATCCGCCTCGCCCGCGTAGAAGCGCGCCATGCCGCGCTCGGCGGTGTCGAGTACCTCCGGCGGCAGGATCTGGCCGGAGATCCAGTACCCGTGCTCCTGGTAGAAGGCCACGTCCCGCGATGTCGGCAGCAGGTGGGCGTACCGCTCGAGAAGCGCCTCAGTCGTGGTGGTCATGGTCGGGACGCTACGGCCGGCTCTGGTCGCGGGCGTTCACGTTGCGGCCGTGAAACGTACAGAATCACCGGGTGAACGACGGCTGCCTGGTGCGCCCCGCGGGTATCCAGGCCGGCTTCCACGCCTACCTCGACCAGGCGGGCGTGCCCGGCCTCGTGCACGCGGGTGACCAGCGAGCGCCCACCTCCTGGCTCATCGGTGCCCACACGCATCCGGTGTGGGAGCTGTACCTGCAGACCGACGGGCCGCCGACGCGCTGGCGGGTGCGCGATCGGGAGTACGCCGTCGCGCGGCACGGGCTGCTCGTCGTGCCACCTGGTGCGGTCCACCACATGGTCGCTCCGGCGACGACGGCCTGGCAGTTCGTGTTCGCCGCCTTCGACGTCGCGGTGCTGCTGGCCGACCTGCCCGACGTCGCGCGGCCGTGGTGGCGGCGATTCCCGGCGTACCTGCCAGACGCCGGCTCGGCGCTGGGGCCCTTCGAGGCGTTCCTTCGTGAGGTCACCACCACCCAGTCGCTGCGTACGACGGGACTGGCGCTGACCGCGCGACAGCTCCTGGTCGAGGTCACCCGCCTGATGACGAGCGAGCGGGCGGACGGCAGGGTCGGACTGCACCCTGCCGTCGCCCACGCCCGTCGGCTGCTCGACGCGGATCCGGCGCTGCGGCTGCGGCTGGCCGATCTCGCCGGTGCGGTCGGGCTCTCACCGGCGTACCTCGCGGAGCTGTTCACCGCCCAGCTCGGCACCAGTCCCGCCCGGTACCAGCGGCGGCTGCGGCTGCACCGGGCGGAGATGCTGTTGGCCGAGACCGACCACAGCGTCACCCAGATCGCGGTCGAACTGGGGTTCTCCTCCGCCCAGCACTTCGCCACGGCGTTTCGTGCGGAGTCCGGTCGAACTCCCCGGGAGTTTCGCCGTCAGTGGCGAGCGGGCAGCAGGGTCCGGCCCCGGGTCAGCGCGTAACCGGTCCGGTCGAGGTTGTTCTCCAGCCCGGAGAAGCCCTGCGTCTCCTCGTAGCGGTCTGAGGTGAACCGGTTGTCCACGTCGTCGGCCGTCCCGCCCATCAGGTCCGGGCCCAGTCCGAACAGGTCGAACAGGTGCCCGGTGTCCATCAGACTGGTCACCCCGCTCAGGTCGCTGGTGTGATAGTTGCCGAGGTAGTGCCCGGCCTCGTGGGAGACGACGTTGCCGATCGCCTCACCGAGGAACGCGATCTTGTCGGCGTCGTCGGCGACGTAGGTGTTCAGCGAGAGAACGTTGCCGGCGGGGGCGCTCATCTGGTCCAGCAGCACCAGCGCGGTCTCGGCGCGGTCGAAGTTGCCCGGGTCGATGGACTGCGCGATGCCGACGGCGGAGAAGATCCCGGCCTCCTCGATGGTGCCGCCGACGATGACGCGGCTGACCCCGGGGCGCCCAAAGGTGTCGGGATCGTCCTCGGAGTTGGTGATCCGGACGTCGACCCGGGGGTTCGTGCTGCCGTCGGCGACCTCGCGGGACAGGTTGTCCCGGACGGTCCGGGTCACCGCCTCGACGAGCGCCGGCCGGTCGGCCGGGGTGAGTCCCCAGTTGCCGAGGAAGGCGTCCAGCCCGCTCAGCTCGCGGACGCCGGGAACGAGGGCCGCCGCGCCGAAGATTCTGTTGTTGACCCGGGCGCCGTCGAAGTCGAGGAAGATCGTCTGGGTCTCGGGGCGCTCACCACCGGCCCGGTAGACCTCGACTGTCGCGTCGTAGTCGCCCGCTTCGTCGCTGATCGCGATGTAGTGCCGGCCGCCGACCGCCGCCACGTGGTCGGCGGTCGCGTTGCCGCCGCCGGGCAGCGGGGAGTCGGCGGGGAGCACCGCGGACACGTCGAGACCCGAGCCCTGGACGAGGACGCCGTCCGGGTCGAAGACGCTCAGCTTCCGGGCACTGCCGCGCACGGTGGCGCCGAGGACGTCGCCGGGCGCCAGGTCGACCGCGTACACGTCGAGGTCAGCGGTCGCGACGGTGAGGGTCACGGTGTAGGGGCCCTCGGTGCCCACGCCGATGCCGCTGCCGGAGTCGAACGGGTTGATCGGGAACGGCAACGGGTACGCGCTGCCCACCGAGACGTAGTAGGTGCCGGCCTCCTCGAACTGGTACGACAGGTGGACCGGGCCACCCAGGCCGGTCATGTCCTGGCCCGCGGTGACGAGCTGTCCCTGGCCGTCGTACAACGCGATGCCGGGCAACAGGAGGCCGTCGGCGGCCACGACGTCGATGGTGAGGGTCTTCCCGGCGGTCGCCTCGAGGCGATAGAAGTCGAAGTCGCCGGTCTGGTCACCGGCGGAGCCGTGCGGACCGTCGCCGATGCTGGCTTCGGTGCGGATGCTGGCCCGCTCCTGGTCGATCCAGGTCGCCCGGGCGAGCGGGATGGCGCCGTCGTCCTCCGCACCACGCGGGAGGGTGACGGTCTCCACCGGCTCGGGCGCGAGGGCGCCGGTGACGTGGGCCCGCGGGTTGTCCCGCTTGCCGGTGCCGAAGTCCTTCACCCGCTGCGCGGTCGCCACGCTGTCGTTGTCGCCGTACTCCGTCGCGGACTCGGCGTCTCGTACTGAAAGCGGTTGCCGGACCCGCGCTGCCGCGTTCTTCTTCGCGAGCTTCTTCGCGCGCTCCTCACCTGCCGCCCGCAGGACCCTGTTCCAGCCGATGTAGTCGGCGGTGCTCGGGTCGGGCAGCAGCGAGAGGTACGGGTTCGCGGAGCGTGGCCCCTCACCCGGCGCGGCGGGCGGCGTCGTCTGCAGGCCGAGTTCGGCGGCCTGGCGCTGCGCTTCGCGTCTCGTCTCGTCCGGGTCGGACGCGGCCGCACTCGTCGCCAGCATTCCTGGCACCACCAGCACCACCGCGCCGAGCGCCGCACCCATTGTCCAACGGCGTTTCATCGGCTCTCTCCCTCAGATCGTCAGCCCGGGGGTACGCCGATGTGACGGCGTGGCGCGTTTGGAGACACCACGCCTTGGTCGTCCCCCGTTGACGATCGAGCCTAGGGTCGGGGCGCGGATGGCCCATCCCCCGCGAGGGTGATCCCTTCTGGTCCCTGAGCACGAGCAAAGATCTGGTAAAGGAGCGCTGCCAGACCTCGGTCGCGCACCGGGAACGCGGGGGTGAAAAGGGGTTCTAGCCGAAGAGGCCCTGACCCCACCAGCCGCCGGGACGAACGCCGGGCGGGCAGGCGAAGACGGCGCTGCCGACGTGCTTGATGTACTCGTTGAGCGCGTCGGAGGCGCCGAGCCGGCGTTGCAGGCGGACGAAGGTCTCGGGGTCGTTCTGGAAGCTGACGAAGAACAGTCCGGCGTCCAGCTGTCCGGTCAGCGGGTCCATGCCGTCGGTGAAGGAGTAGCCCCGACGCAGGATCTTCCGACCGCCGTTCTCGCTGGGGGCAGCGAGCCTGATGTGGGCGTTGGTGGCGATGACCGGCATGCCGTCGGGACCCTTCGCGGCGAGGTCCACCTTGTCGTGCTCGTTGGTGCCGGTGAGTGGACCGCCGCCGACCTTCTGCCGTCCGAACACCGCCTCCTGGTCCTCCAGGCGGTCACGGTCCCAGGACTCGATCAGCATCCGGATGCGCCGCGCGACGAGGTAGGTCCCGCCCCGCATCCATGCCGGCTCACTGCCCTGCCCGACCCAGACGAAGCCGGACAGGTCGGCGGTGTCCTCGGCCCGGATGTTGTTGGTGCCGTCCTTGAAGCCCATCAGGTTGCGCGGCGTCGACTGGCTCCGGCTGGTGGTGGACGTTCGACCGAAGCCGAGTTGGCACCAGCGCATGACCACGCTGCCACGGCCGAGGCGGAGCAGGTTACGAACGGCGTGGAAGGCCACCTGCGCGTCGTCGGCGCACGCCTGCACACACAGGTCGCCGCCCGATCGGTCCGGGTCGAGCTCGTCGCCGGGCAACGCCGGAAGCTCGCGGAGGGCGGCCGGCCGTCGCTGCTCGAGGCCGAACCTCCGGTCGAACAACGACGGTCCGAAACCGACCGTCAGGGTGAGGTTGGCGGCTGCGAGCCCCTCCGCCTCACCGGTGTCGACCGGCGGTGCCATCGGATGCCCCGCGACGGCGCCGACCGGCGAGCCCTTCACCAGGTGGGCGCCGGCCTCCGTCCACGACTTCAGCAGCTCCACGAGGTCGGCGCGGGCGGTGGTGGTGACGTCGAACGACGCGAAGACCATGCGCTCCTGCGCAGGCGTGGCGATACCCGCCTGGTGGTCACCGTAGAACGACACGACGTCACTGGGCGGCGGGGTGGCCGCGGTCCTGGTCTCCCCGTCGTCGTTCCCGGCGAGGACTCGGGCCGCGCCGGCGCCGACGGCGACGCCGCCGACCCCGGCCGCCCCGGTGAGGAACCCACGACGGGAGACGCTCACTTGGCTGACACCACCTTCTCCGCGACCGTCGAGAGGGGCTCGGCGAGCGCGTCCACCTGGTTGGCGATGAGCTTGACCTCGTCCTTGGACAGTGCGGAGTAGCTCTGGAACGACCTACCGTCCCGGTGCTTCGCCAAGGTCTGGTTGACGGCCGTGAAGCGCGCGTTGACGGTCGTCACGACGTCCTTGTCGGTGCGCTGGAGAGCCGGCGACAACAGGTCGAAGGCCCGCTTGGCGCCGTCGACGTTGGCCCAGATGTCGAGCAGGTCGAGGTGGGAGTAGCGCTCCTCCTCGCCGCTGATCTTGGAGCCGGAGACCTCGGTCAGCAGGGACGTCGCGCCGTTGGCCAGGTCGGCCGGCTGGTAGCTGACGTCCTGCACCAGCCCGTCGAGCTTGGTGACGTCGGCGTCCAGCTTGTCGGCCAGCGGCTTGAGCCCGGCCGTGGAGTTCTTCTCCCACAGGGCGCGCTCGAGCGGGTGGAAGCCGGTCCACTCACTCGGGTTGGCGACGTCGTTGATCCGGGCGTCGATCGCGGGGTCCAGGTCGCCGAAGCTCTCCGCCACCGGCTCGATGCGTTCGTAGTGGGTGCGCGCGGGACCGTAGAGCTCCTTCGCCTGCGCGACGTCACCCGCGCGAACGGCGTCGGTGAACGCCTTGGTCGCGGTGACGAGCTGGGCCGTCTCGTGCTGCACGTAGTCGCGGTAGCCGGCCACGCCGTTGGCGAGCTGCTTCGTCACCCCGGACGTCGGCGACGGTGCCGCGGCGGTTCCGCCCGTCACCTTGAAGGTCGAGGTCTCCTGCTGCGCGCCGGGGCAGTAGACGCTGTAAGTGCCGGCCTTGAGGTCGAGGGAGAACGTCCCGGACAAGCCAGGTGTGAGGTTCTCCCGTTCGCCGAGGATCCGGCCCTCCGGGCTCACCAGCTCGGCCTCGGTGACCGTCTGGGAGTCGGTGTTGCGGACGTCGAACTTCACCGGTCCGGCGGGGACGGACGCCGGCTCCGGTCGGCAGCCCTCGTCGGCGATGGCGATCGCGACCGCCTGGCTGCCGCTGGACGCGCCCGGGGACGCCGCGCCCTCCTCCTGGGTGGTGGCCACCTTCTGGCAGCCGGCGAGGGCCGCCAGCGCGAGCGGCGCGGCCAGCAGGATCGGCCAGCGGCGCAGGGATCGTGGGGCGCGAGCGTTCACGGCGGGATGCCTTTCCTGGGCGAGCCGGGGCGAGTCGCCACGCGGCTCCGGACGATTCATGGGACGGGGGTGGATCATGCGTTCGGCCGGTCGAGCGTTCACCGGGCGCTCTGGGGCTGGGTGTGGCTGTCGTTGGCGGAGCTGCCGGCGGCGGGGCGCTGTCCGCCGCGGACCGAGCGGGCGACGTAGATGGCGAGCGGAACGACGTAGACGAGCCAGACGGCCACCTCGACCACCACGGGCTTGGCCTGCAGGCCGAGCACACCGGTGAGAAGCGACTCCTGGACCGAGCCGGGGCGCACCAACCAGCTGAGGTCCAGCGCCCGCGCCTGCCCGAAGTTGAGCCAGCCGGCGGCGTGCGCGGTGTGCGCGGCAGTCATCAACAGGCCACCGGCGACCACCACGAGTACGAGACCGGTCACGCGGAAGAACTTCGACAGGTTGATCCGGACGCCGCCACGGTAGATGCCGTAACCGAGCCCGGCGGCGATGATCAGGCCGACCAGCGCGCCGACGCCGGCCAGCGCGGGCGTGCCGGCGGTCCGGAACAACGCGAGCAGGAAGACCACGGTCTCGATGCCCTCTCGGAGGACGGCGAGGATCGCCATCCCGACCAGGGCCAGCAGGGACCCGCTGGCCAGGGCGGAGGAGGCGGCGCCCTCGAGGTCCTTCTTCAGGTCGCGGGAGTGCCGGCGCATCCAGACGACCATGTAGGTCACCATGGCGACGGCGACCAGTCCGACGACCGTCTCCAAGCCCTCCTGTGCCTGCTGGGTAAGCTCGGAGGACAACACGATCAATCCGATCGCCACGGCGACGCAGACCAGGACGGCGAGGAGGACGCCGAGCCAGACGTATCTCACCGCGTCGGCCCGGCCTCGGCGGCGAAGGAACGCCGCGACGATTCCGACGATGAGTGCGGCCTCTAGGCCTTCTCGCAAGCCGATCACGAACGTCGCGAGCACGGTGGTCGTCTCCTCGACTCTCGGCGAGGAGCCCGTCGCCGAGATCTCTTTGGTAAGCCTTACCTATCTTTCGCCGGCTCACTGTACACCGCTTGTCCCGGTCCGTCTGCCCACCTGGCAGGCCCCGGCATCCTGGTTCCGGAGCCGGTCAGCATTCGCCGGACTGGTCGGCGCCAGGATCGACGAGATCGACGGGATCGACGAGCGCAGGATCGACGAGCGCAGGATCGAGGGGCGCCGGATCGGCGCGAGCACGCCGCGGCGACGGAGATGCCCTAGTGTGCTGTCCTGCGATGAACGAATGGGGAAGCTCCGAGCGAGGTCAGACCACCGGCTGCTACGACGCCGCTGACGTCGAACGCTGGGTCCCCGAGCCGCCCAAGAGCGCCAGCCGTACGCCGTTCGCCCGCGACCGGGCGAGGGTGCTCCATTCCGCGGCTCTGCGACGGCTCGCCGCGAAGACCCAGGTGCTCGGCCCGGGGATCGACGACTTCGTCCGCACCCGGTTGACCCATTCCCTCGAGGTGGCGCAGGTCGGCCGCGAACTCGGTCAGTCCCTCGGCTGCGACCCGGACGTGGTCGACACCGCCTGCCTGGCCCACGACCTTGGACACCCGCCGTTCGGGCACAACGGCGAGACCGCCCTGGACGAGGTGTCCGGCCCGATCGGAGGCTTCGAGGGCAACGCGCAGACGCTGCGGCTGCTGACCCGGCTGGAGGCGAAGACGTTCGCCGATCTGCCCGGCGGCGCGCCGGGCGACGGACGCAGCGCCGGCCTCAACCTCACCCGCGCGACGCTGGACGCCGCCACGAAGTACCCCTGGTGTCGCGGCGAAGGGCCGCCGGAGGCCGGCGCGAAGTTCGGTGTGTACGACGACGACCAGGAGGTCTTCGGCTGGCTGCGAACCGGGGTCGGCGACAGTCGCCGCTGCCTCGAGGCCCAGGTCATGGACTTCGCGGACGACGTCGCCTACTCCGTCCACGACGTCGAGGACGGCGTGGTCTTCGGCCGCATCTCCCTGGACTGGCTCGCCGACCCGGCGGAACGGGGGAGCGTCTGGGAGGTCGTGCGCGACTGGTACATACCCGGGAGCGACGACGCCGAGCTCGACGCGGCGTACGACCGGCTACGCGGGTTCGGCTACTGGCCGCGCGCGGCCTACGACGGCCACCGGCGGTCCCTCGCGGCACTGAAGGACCTCACCAGCCAGCTCATCGGCCGGTTCTGCTTCGCCGCCGAACGCGCCACGCAGGACGCCTATGGTCCCGCTCCGCTGATCCGCTACCGCGCCGACCTCGTCGTCCCCCACGAGACCAGGGTGGAGATCGCCGTCCTCAAGGGCGTCGCCGCGAGGTACGTCATGCGTTCGGCGGAGCGGGTGGCTCTGCTGTCCCGCCAGCGGGAGGTCGTCCAGGGACTCGTCGCGGCCCTGCGCCTTAGCGCGCCATACGGGCTGTCGCCCGGGTTTCAGGCCGACTTCGAGGCGGCGGCCGACGACCCCGGCCGGCTGCGGGTGATCATCGACCAGGTCGCGTCGCTGACCGACGCCTCCGCGGTGTCGTTGTACCGCACGTTGCGGCCGTGACCCCGACGGCTCGGTAACCCCGACCGGTCCACCGCTGCCGTGGACGGGGGACCGGCGACCCGGCCACGCGCGACACGGCCAGTTTCCGCCGGGACCATGATTGGGGTCCACGGCTGTGGCACGGTGGGATCCGCGCCCATGCAGCCGACGCCGAACCGAAGGAGTCCATCGATGGCTGAGCAGACTGGTCCCACGTTCGTCGTGATCGGAGCGAGCCTCGCCGGTGCCAAGGCGGCTGAGGCGCTGCGGTCCGGAGGTTTCGAAGGCCGGCTCGTTCTGGTCGGCGCGGAGAACGAACTGCCCTACGAGCGGCCGCCGCTGTCCAAGGGCGTGCTGCTCGGCAACGACGAGCCCGGCACGGTCTACGTCCACGACCAGGCGTGGTACGACGAGCAGCGAATCGAACTCCGCCTCGGCGTCTCCGCCCGACAGGTGGACACCTCCGCGCACGAGGTGGCACTCAGTGACGGCGACACGCTGCACTACGACAAGCTGCTGCTCGCCACGGGCTCGGTCGTCCGCCGGCTGGAGATCCCCGGGATCGACCTGCAGGGCGTGCACTACCTCCGCACGCTGAGCGACTCGCTCCGGCTGCTGGAGACCTTCCGGGCCGGAGGCAGGGTGGTGGTGATCGGCGCCGGTTGGATCGGGATGGAGACGGCGGCCGCCGCGCGCAACCACGGCGCGGAGGTGGTGGTCGTCGAGCCGCAGCCAGGCCCGCTGTACGCCGTTCTCGGTGCGGAGATGAGCGAGGTGTTCGCCGACCTGCACCGTGCGCACGGCGTCGACCTCAGGTTCGGGTCGGGGGTCGCGGAGATCCGGGGCGAGGGCGGGGCGGTCCGGACGGTCGTGACCGCCGACGGTCAGGAGATTCCCGCCGACACGGTGATCGTCGGTATCGGTGTGAGCCCGGACGTCGAGCTCGCGCAGGCGGCCGGCCTGGACGTCGACAACGGCGTCCTGACGGATGAGTTCCTGCGTACGTCGGACCCGGACGTCTACGCGGCCGGAGACGTCGCGCGCTGGCACTCGCCCCTGTTCGGCCGCCGGATCCACGTCGAGCACTGGGCCAACGCACAGGACGGCGGGACCGCCGCGGGACGCTCGATGCTCGGCGCGGGCGAGCCCTACGACGTGGTGCCGTTCTTCTTCAGCGACCAGTACGACCTCGGGATGGAGTACTCCGGCGACCTCGGGGACGGTTACGACAACGTGGTCGTCCGCGGCGACCTGAAGACACGTGAGTTCGTCGCGTTCTGGCTGCGTCAAGGACGGGTTGTCGCCGGCATGAACGTCAACGTGTGGGACGTCCAGGACGCCATCCAGGCCCTGATCCGGTCCGGGCGCGCGGTCGACGGGGCGAAGCTCGCCGACGGCGACGTCGCGCTCGACGCGGTCTACGCCGGCTGAGGCGACGGTCCGCGGCGATTCTGAGGCGGCAGTCCGCGGCGACTGCCTGAGCGAGGTTCGAGGGAGCGGTCACCGGCTCGCGTCCGGTGGCCGCTTTCTCGCGCCTGGACGCGGCGAGCCTTGCCGGCCGCCCCACCTTGGCTGAGGCGGCACCTGACGAAAGTACGAGCGGTCCGGCCACCTTCGCCGGTGCCGTCGGGGGCCGCTGCCGCCATAGCCTCCTCACGATCCGCCGGCGAGAACTCCGCCGGTGTCACCGTGAGGAGCTGGACATGATCACCTTGACGGGACTGACGAAGAGGTACGGTCCCACGCTCGCCGTGAACAACCTGTCGTTCGAGGTGCGGCCCGGCCGGGTGACCGGATTCCTCGGCCCGAACGGCGCGGGAAAGTCGACCACCATGCGCATGGTGCTCGGGCTGGACCGACCCAGTGCGGGCGAGGTCACCGTGCACGGACGACGGTACCGCGACCTTCGTGAGCCGCTCCGCGAGATCGGCGCACTCCTCGACGCGCGGGCCATCCACCCCCGGCGCAGTGCCCGTGACCATCTGCGCGCGCTCGCGCACAGCAACGGTATCCCGCTCGCACGGGTCGACGACGTACTCGAACTCGTCGGCCTGGCCAAGGTGGCCGACCGCCGCGCGGGCGGGTTCTCCCTGGGAATGGGGCAGCGGCTCGGCATCGCCGGCGCCCTGCTCGGCGATCCCGGCATCGTGATGTTCGACGAGCCGGTCAACGGACTCGACCCCGACGGGATCCGCTGGGTCCGGGAGTTGATGCGCACGCTCGCCGGGGAAGGGCGCACGGTCTTCGTCTCCAGCCACCTGATGAGTGAGATGGAGGACACCGCCGACCATCTCGTCGTCATCGGCCGGGGCAAACTCGTCGTGGACGCGCCGATCGAGGAGGTGATCGGCGCGAGCGCCCACACCAGGGTTCGGGTGCGCACGCCGCAGGCCGCACGACTCGCCGAACTGCTCGCCGCGAAGGCCACCGTGCATCGTGAGTCCGACACCGCCCTCCTGGTGGCCGGGCTCGACGCCGACGCGGTCGGCGACATCGCCCATGCCGCCGGCATCGGCTTGCACGAGCTCACACTCAAGGAAGCCTCGCTGGAGCAGGCATACCTCGAACTCAGTCAAGAGCACCTTGACTATGACGGAACACAACGGCGGCCGCACCCCGGACTCGCCGCGACCAAGGAGGCACGACCATGACGGCGATGACCGACCTGATCAACGTCAAGGAGTCCTTGACGCCACGCGAACGGGTCGGCGCGGTTCGCCTGCTGCTGCGTTCCGTGCGGACCGAGTGGACGAAACTGCGAACCGTGCGTACGACACACGGCGCTCTGCTACTGACGGTCGTCTGCACCGCCGGCGTCGCGGCCCTGCTCGGTTGGGGAGTCTCGACCAGCAGCGTGGACCAACCGGACGCGAGGGCCGTCGACCTCGCCACCGTGGGGCTGGGCTTCGGCCAGTTCGGTGTTCTCGCCCTGGCCGCGCTGACGGTCACCTCGGAGTTCGGCAGCGATGCGATCAGGACCACGTTGGCTGCCACGCCGGCCCGCTGGGCGGTCGTCTGCGCGAAGGCGATCGTCGTCGCGGGTTATGCCTTCGTCGGCGCCTTCGTGGCGTTCGTGGTCGCGATGTACTCGGCCGCGGCGGTCCTCGGCAGGAGTCCGAGCGATGTCCTCGAGGCCGGCGCCCTCGCGGCCGGTGTCACGGCGGTGATGGCAGCGCTCGTGCTCGGGATCGGCACGTTGCTGCGCGGCACCGCGGTGACCGTGCTCGTCGCGGTCGCACTCGTGCTGGCGCCGACGATCGTGGCCGCCTCGGTGACGAACGAGGTCATCGTGAACGTCCTCGGTTACCTTCCCGCCGGTCTTGGCGAGGTCGTCACCGGCGGCCAGCGAGACGGCCTGCGCCGGTGGATGGCGGCCGCGCTGCTCGGAGCCTGGGTGGTGGTGGTTCTGGGTGCGGGGACGCGGGTCCTGTCCCGCCGCGACACCTGAGGCCGCGTCGCGTCCGAGCGGCGGCACCTGGCGGTTCAGGACCGGTCGACCAACCCCGCTTCGTAGGCGAGGATCGCGGCCTGGACGCGGTTCTTCGCGTCCAGGCGCGCGAGGATCGCACTCACGTGGCTCTTCACGGTCCCCTCGACCAGATGCAGGCTCCGGGCGATCTCGGCGTTCGACATGCCCTGCCCCAGCAGCGCGAGCACCTCGCGTTCGCGGTCGCTGAGCTGGGCGAGTTGGGCGCGTGCCTGTTCACCGCGGGAGAACGGCGTACCCGAGAGCTGCTTGATGACCTGGCGGGCGACGGTGGGGGAGAGGTACGCCGCCCCGTCCGCCACCGCCCGCACCGCGCTCACCAGCTCACGCGGGTCGCCCGCCTTGAGCAGGAAGCCGTTCGCGCCGGCGGCGAGCGCGCGGGCGACGTAGGCGTCCTCCCCGAACGTCGTCAGCATCACCACCCCGGTCTCGGGCGCGACCTTCCTGATCTCGGCGGCGGCGGCCAGGCCGTCGAGCTTCGGCATCCGGACGTCGAGCAGCGCGACGTCCGGGCGGTGCCGGCGGACGAGTTCGACCGCCTCGTGCCCGTCTCCCGCCTCGGCGACGACCTCGATGTCGGGGTCGCTGGCAAGGATCGCGGCGATCCCCGCCCTGATCATGGTCTCGTCGTCGGCGAACACCAGACGGATCGTCATCGTTCCTCGCTTCGGTCGCTGTGGTCCCGCTGCCGTCTCCACCGCATGCTGCCTCGTCGCGCGTAGAACACCACTACGCACTCCTCCTCCGCCTCGCCACCGCGGCGCGGACGCACCGCTCGCTTCACCGGCTCGATGGGGGAGACGCACCCTAGCGCCGGGCCGCGAACCTGACCACGTCGCGGCTGGCGAGCCGGCCGTCCGCGTAGCAGATGCGGTAGGCCTCCCTGCCGTCGTAGTTGATGAGTCCCGGCAGGCGGCGCAGGTAGAACAGGCAGGTCGATCCGGCCGGCGGTGGGGGCGTGCGCGCTATTCGGCCGAGACTGCGGTTGGTGCCGGCCGGCAGCCGGGCGCGGACGGCTGCCTCCGACTCACCGACCCGCAACGACGCGAACTGCTGGGCCGTCATCATCGCCTGGGTGAAGCCGAAGTAGGTCAGGTATCCGGCAGCCAGAAGCGCCAGCGCCACCAGGGGCACCACGAGTCTGATCCAGAACCGCCGTCGCAGCCGCGCCACCGCGGAGGTGTAGCCGTCGAGGCGGGAGAGTTCGTCGGCCGGTGGGACGAACGGGGAAAGTCCGCCGAGCCCATCCTGTCGATGGCGGAGAACGCCGGCACTTCGCTCCCGTGCACCTTCGACACGGCCGGCCGCGTCGAACTCTTCGCCCTCGAGGTCCTGCTCGGTCCGCACGACGTCGCCGCGCCGGGGGAGTTGGGCGGTGATCCGGAAGCCACCCCGGTGCGGTCCCGCGCTGAGCCGGCCGCCCGCGACCCGCACACGTTCGGCCAGCCCGACGAGGCCGCGCCCGCCTGAGGCGCCGGGCCCGGGAGAGCCGGGAGAGCCGGCTGAGCCGGGCGAGGAGCCGGCGGGCGCGTCGTTGGTGATCGTGACCGTCACCAGGTCGTCGCCGTAACGCAGTCGCACCCGCACCGGCGCGCCGGGCGCGTGCTTGGTCGCGTTCGTCAGGCCCTCCTGAACGACGCGGTAGGCGGCCTGGCTGGTGAGCACGTCCGGGCCGGCCTCCTCGACGACGGCCCTACCGTCCGCGCGGTCCCCGGCCGGGCCACTTCCGTCGCCGACGTCGGCACGACCTTCTTCGCGCTCGAGCCGGACGTCCACCCCGGAACTCACCGCCCGGTCGACCAGGGCGGCGATGCTCTCGGCGGCGGGTCGGGTGGGAGCGGGCTCGTCGGCGTCGCGGAGAACCCCCACGATCTGACGAAGATGCGTCACCGCGTCGCCCGTCGTCGTCCGCAGCAGCCGGGCGGTTTCGCGCTGCCGGTCGGAGAGGGCACGGTCGAGTTCCAGCGCGCCGGCCTGCAGGGCGATCAGACTGAGCTCGTGGCCGAGGGAGTCGTGCATGTCCTGGGCGATGCGGGCGCGTTCGCGCATCCGGGCCTGGTCGACGAGCAGGGCGCGTTCGCGTTCCAGGCGCTCCGCGCGCTCCCACCCCGCGGCGACCAGCGTGACGCGCTGGCGACGGTAGCGGCCGAACATCGCCGCCGCCGTGTGCACGAACGTCACGACCGCGACGATGAGGACGAGGTCGTACTCCGGTCCGAGGAAGCGGTCGACGGTGTACCACGAGATCGTCGTCGGAATCACGCCCGCGGCCACCACGGCGGCGACCGTGACGCTCGCGCGCCGGACCCGGTAGCCGACGCCGTACGTCGTGACGACGGCCAGCGCGTACCCAGCCGCCCAGGTGCCGGCGGCCGCCGCGAGCAACATCGCCACGACGGGGTACGTCCGGCGCAACGGGACGGCGACGGCGACGGCGAGCAGCCCGAGCACCAGCGTCCACGTCAGCGGGAACGCCGAACCCTGGGGCGTGCCCTGCCGGGTGAGCGCCTCGACCACGGTGGCCGCGCCCAGGAGCACGCCGACACCGACGTCCTGGGCCAGTCGCCGCCGGTCCGGACGGCGCCACCATGTCGGCGCGGACCAGCGGCCTGGTCGGCCGTCCGTGCTGGTGGTGCTCATCGCACGACCCTACGACGGACGCGGGTCAGACCACCTTCTGGTCGACGTCGGCGAAGTGGCAGGCGACCGGATGCCCGTGGCCGCGGTCGACCAGCAGGGGCTCCTCGGCCGCGCAGATCTCCCGTGCCTTCCAGCACCGGGTGCGGAACCGGCAACCGCTGGGCGGATCGACCGGGCTGGGTACGTCGCCGGTGAGGATGATCCGGCGGCGTTCACGCTCGCGCCGCGGGTTGGCCATCGGCGCCGCCGACAACAGCGCCTGGGTGTAGGGGTGGGCGGGACGCCGGTAGACGTCGTCCCTGGTCCCCGTCTCGACCACCTTGCCGAGGTACATCACCGCCACCCGGTCGGAGATGTGGCGGATCACCGACAGGTCGTGGGCGATGAAGATGTACGCCACCCCCAACGTCTCCTGGAGCTCCTCCAGCAGGTTGACGACACCTGCCTGGACGGAGACGTCGAGCGCCGAGACGGGTTCGTCCAGGACCAGCAGTTTCGGCTCGAGCGCCAGGGCCCGGGCGATGCCGATGCGCTGTCGCTGACCTCCGGAGAACTCGTGCGGGTACCTGTTGCCGTGTTCGGGGTTGAGCCCGACCACCCGGAGCAGTTCGGCGACGCGTTCCCGTCCGCCCTGTCGCCAGCGCCGGTGCACCTTCAACGGCTCGGCGATGATGTCGTTGACCGGGAGCTTGGGGTTCAGCGACGCGTAGGGGTCCTGGAACACGATCTGAAGGTCGCGTCGGACCGCCTGCAGGGCCCGCCGCGACAGGGCGGTGAGCTCCCGGCCCTGGAAACGGACGGACCCGGACGTGGGTGGCTGGAGTTGGAGGATGGCCCGACCGGTGGTCGACTTCCCGCAGCCGGACTCCCCGACCACGCCGAGTGTCTCGCCGGCGTCGACGTGGAGGGAGACCTCGCTCACCGCCTGCACCTCGCCGACGACCCGGCGTAACAGGCCGACGCTGCGGATGGGGAAGGTCTTCACCAGGTCGGTGACCTCGAGCAGGTGCTCGTCCCGGCCGCCGGAGGTCCGCGCCGACGTCCGTGCGGAGGTCTGCGCGGCGGTCGTCCCGCTGACGACGGCGCTCATCGGCTCCTCCCCTCACTCTCGATCCGGAAGAACGTCGTGGGGTCCGACTCGGCCGCGAGCCTGGGCCAGTGGTGGCAGGCCGCGACGTGGGACGCGGCGTCGGTCTGCGTCAACTCGGGTTCGGTGCTCCGACAGCGGTCGTCGGCGAGCGGACACCGGGGCGAGAACGGACACCCGGGCGGGAGGTCGATGAGGGACGGCGGCGATCCGGTGATCGGGCGCAGTCGCTCGCCGCTGGCACTTTCCAGCGCGGGTATCGAGCCGAGAAGTCCTGCGGTGTAGGGCATCCGTGGCTGGTAGAAGATGGCATCGGTGTCGCCGATCTCCACCGGGCGGCCGGCGTACATCACCAGCACGCGGTGGGCGATCCCGGCGATGACGCCGAGGTCGTGGGTGATCAGGACGATCGCGGCGCCCACGGCGTCCTTGACCTCGAGCAGCTTCTCCAGGATCTGGGCCTGCACGGTGACGTCGAGGGCGGTGGTCGGCTCGTCGGCGATGATGACGTCGGGCCGGTTGATCACCGCCATCGCGATCATCACCCGTTGCCGCATGCCGCCGGAGAACTCGTGCGGGTAGCTCCGCAGCCGCGCCCTGGCCTGCGGGATTCCCACCAGGTCGAGCATCTCCTGGGCCTGTACGAGAGCGCCCCGGCGACTCACGAGCTGGTGCGACAGCACCGCCTCGGCCAACTGGTCGCCGACGGTGTGGACGGGGTTCAGGGCGGTCATCGGGTCCTGGAAGACCATGCCGATGCGGAGTCCGCGCAGCCCGCGCTGGCGGCGCGCTGACATGGCGAGGATGTCGTCGCCGCGGTAGAGGATCCGTCCGCTGATGCGGGCCGAGCGGGGGAGCAGGCCCATCACCGCCATCGAGGAGACGGACTTCCCCGACCCGGACTCGCCGACGATGCCGAGGACCTCCCGCTCGTGGATGGCGTACGACACGCCACGTACGGCACGGACCAGGCCGTCGTCGGTGGGGAAGGAGACGGTGAGGTCCTCCACGCGCAGAACCTCCTCCGCCCCTCCGGTCCGAGCGTTCGGCCCCTCTCGCGGCGCGTCCTGGGCCTGGTCGGGACGGGCGGAGCCGAAGTCGAGGACCTCGCGGCGCGAGTCCGGCTGTGAGGACTGTCCAGGAAGCGTCATCAGTTGCGCACCCTCGCCTGTCGTGGGTCGAACGCGTCACGCAGCCCGTCGCCGATGAAGTTGACGGCGAGGGCGATCGCGATGATGAACAGCCCGGGCCACCAGAAGAGCCAGGGCCTGGTGATCATGGCGGAGCGGTACTGCGTGATGAGCAGCCCCAGTGAGGTGTCAGGTGCCTGGACACCGAAGCCGAGGAACGACAACGCGGTCTCCAGCAGGACCGCGCTCGCGATCGTCAACGTCGCGCTCACCACGATGACACCGACGGCGTTCGGCATGATGTGCCGGAAGATCGTCCGCATCGACGACGTGCCGACGGCGCGGGCCGCCTCGACGAACTCCTTCTCCCGCAGGGAGAGGAACTCGCCGCGCACCAGCCGGGCGAGTTGTGTCCACACCACCAGTCCCAGCACGATGCCGAGCATCACGATGCCGCTGCCGAGGGTCATCCGGGCGACCACGGCGCAGATGACGATCGTCGGGATCGTGATCATCACGTCGGTGAAGCGCATCAGCACGGCCTCGATCCGGCCCCGGAAGTAACCCGCCACCGAACCGACCACCGTGCCGACGAAGGTCGCGACGACACCGACGATGAACGCCACCATGATGGACTGCTGCGCGCCCCGCATGGTCAGGGCGAAGTAGTCCTTGCCGATGTTGTCCTGGCCGAAGGGGTGGGCGCCCCACCGTAGGCCGTCGCCGCCGAGGAACGACGGAACGAGGCTGAGCGTCGGCCGGCCGGCGTCGACGACGGCCCCGGTCGCCTCGTAGCTCTTGCCCCACCAGCCGGGCACCGGCCCGAAACCGATCGAGCTGAACGCCAGGACGAGGACACCGCCGAGCAGGATCATCCCGGCCAGCGCGGCACGGTGCCGGAAGAACCGGCGCCAGATCATCTGCCCCTGTGTCCGGGCGACGACCGTCATGCCCTGGGAACCGCTCGGCCCGCCCGAACCTGGGCCACCGGGCTCGGCGGGTAGGGATCGGTCCGGTAGATCCGGTAGATCCGGCACTGCGGTCGTCATCGAGCCTCCTCCACTCTCACGTCGGGGCACACGAGGGCCGTCATGACAGGCGGATCCGCGGATCCAGGTAGGCGTAGGCGATGTCCGCGATCATGTTGAAGACGACGATGGCGGTGCCGGAGACCAGGAAGAACGCCATCACCGGGTTGGGGTCGACGTCCATGACACCGTTGCGGAACAACACACCCATGCCCTGCCAGCCGAAGACGTTCTCGGTGATGATGGCGCCGCCGACCACGCCGGCGAAGTCGAAGGCCATCAGCGTGGTGATCGGGATCAGCGCGTTGCGGAACGCGTGTCGGGTCACCACGCTGCGCTCGGTCAGGCCCTTGGACCGTGCCGTCCGAACGTAGTCCTGGTTCATGACCTCGAGCATGCTCGCGCGGGTGTAGCGCGTGTAGGTCGCGAAGGAGATGAGCAGCAGCGCCATGCTCGGCAGGGCAATGTGGCTCACCGCGTCCCAGGTGAGTTCCCAGAAGTCGCCGGTGAAGTTGGGGGTGCGGGCGCCGATCGTGGAGATCGGGCGGCCCAGGACGCGTTGGCTGTAGCCCTCGAACGCCTGGAAGAAGCGGTCGAGGAAGATCAGGCCGCCGGTGAACAGGCCGGTCAACACCGCGGCCGTGATTGCCTGACGGCGCAGCATTCCGCCGAACGCCATACCGAGCCCGATGCCCACCGCCACGGTGGCGAGAGCGAGTGCGCCGAACAGCGCCCAACTGGGATCGTCGAGAGCGGAGCCGAGCGCGAGCGAGGTCAGCGAACCCAACACAGCCGCGGCCACCGCCGCGTACAACGGGTCCCTGGTACGCAGGCCGGAGACGAGCGTGGTGATACCGACCGCACCGGCCAGTGACACGACCAGGATGACCCCGAAGCCGAGGCCGGGGTCGGCGAACCATCTGGTCGCGGACAGGTAGGTGAGGATCGCGGCGACGGACGCGGCGGCGACCGCGAACGCCATCGCCCGGCGCTTCAGATCACCGCCCAGGATGGCGCTCCACGCCAGTCCGGCGACGGCCGTGACGCAGACGACGACGAGCACCGGGATGCGCGGGTCACGCAGCCAGTTGTTGAACTCGATCGCGGCGAACTGCTTGAGCATGACCGCGACCCAGAAGGACGGCAGTGAGAAGAACAGGAACGATCCCAGTGTCACGGCGTAGTCGAAGCCGGTGTACTGCCGCAGCGCCGAGACGATGCCGACGATGATGCCCACGATCATCGCCAGAACGGTCGCGGCGATCACGAGTTGCAGGGTGGCGCTGACCGCCTGGCCGAGAAGCGTCGCCACGTCCTGTCCGGTCCGGGTGGCGCCGAGGTCGCCGCGCGCCAGCGAGGACAACCAGTGGAGGTACCGCAGTGGGACCGGCAGGTCGAGACGCATCAGCGCGGTGCGTTCGGCGATCTTCTGCGCCCGTTGCGGTGTCTGGTCCTGTCGCAGGTCTTCCAGGGGATCGCCGGACAGGGCGGTCAGGGTGTAGACGATGAACGTCGCTGCGAGGAGGACGCAGAAGGAGACGAGCAGCCTCCGTGCGATGAATACGGCCACGCTGAACCCCTCGTTCGATGAGTTCGCGGGACTGGGGCGGGCGTTGTGGTGGCCCGGGCCAGCCGTTCCGGCGTAGGCCGGGCGGGACCGATGGGTCCCGCCCGGCTGGTGCTGTCGGTGCGTCGGAGCCTTCGAAGCTGGAGCGTGTCCGAGGTCTGTGTCCGCTGAGGTCCTGCTCGGCTCAGCGGGCAGGATCTAGGCCGCCGACCACTGGTCCATGTTCCAGGTGATGGATGCCTGCGAGGGGTTCGGCTGGACGTTCTTCAACGTGTCGGTGTAGGCCGACAGGCCCGGCTGGGAGTAGAGCGGGATGGTCGCCAGGTCGTCCCAGAGGATCTTCTCGATCTGGGCGATCAGCTGCGTCTTCTCGTCCGGGTCGGTCGAGCGGTTGAGGTCGGCGATGAGGGTGTCGACCTGCTTGTTGGAGTAGCAGCCGTTGTTGTTGCCCTTGCCCGACGGTGTGCAGGCGGTCGGCGTACGGAACGTCGAGGCCCAGCCACTGACCAGCGACGAACCCGACCAGCCGAACAGCGCGACGTCGAACCGGCCGTTGGCGAGACCGCCGTCTGCCTCGAAGAAGTTGGCGGCGCCCTGGTCGACGATCTTGAAGCCGGCCTTGCCACAGGAGTCGGCGATCAGCTCGACGACCTGGCTACGGCGCGGGTTGGGCGTGTTGTAGCCGATCCGGACCGTGAGCCCGGTGTGGCCGGTCGCGGCGAGCTGGGCCTTGGCGGCAGGCACGTCGGCCTTGGCGTACTTCTCCGCACCGCTGCCCGCGACGACGTCGGCGTAGATCGGGTCGAACGGAGCCACATTGCGGACGTCCATCGGCTTGGCGTCCGGCTTCTGCGGCTTGATCAGGTTGTCGACGATCAGGTCGCGGGGCACGCACTTGGCGAACGCCTCACGGACCGCCTTGTCCTGGAACGGGCCCGACCGGAAGTTGAAGTCGAGGTGGTCGTAGAGGTACTGGTCGCCGGTGACGACCTTCACGCCCTGCGCGGACTCGAGCTGGTTGAGCAGGTCCGGGTTGGACTGCGGCTCGATGATGTTGACCTCGCCGTTCTGCAGCGCCTGAACCTGTTCGTCCTGGGCGATGAAACGGATGACGACGGTCTGCGCCGCGGGCGGCTTTCCCCAGTACTTGTCGTTGGCGACCAGCGTGATCGACTGGCCGGCGTCCCACTTGCTCAGCTTGTAGGGGCCCGAGGACGGAATGACGGAGGCGTCGGGAAGCCTGCCCGGCTCCATCACCCAACCCTTGCTGTAGAAGGCGGCGGCCTTGGCGAGCGCCTTCGCGTCCTTCGCCTTGACGGCGGTGATGAACTGCTCCTCGCTCAGGCCACCCTGCTTCTCCACGACCTGCGCGGGAAGCAGGCCGGTCGCGCCCGGCGCCACCGACTCCCAGTCGGCGAACGGCTCGGAGAACTTGAAGCTGAAGGTCTTGTCGCCCGCCGCGCAGTCGGGAACCTCGACGAGTTCCTTGCCGGTGGTGCCGGCCGTGGAGAACAGATCCTTGCCGACCTTGCCGGAGTTGGCGGCCCAGAAGAGCAGGATGTCGTCGCAGTCGATCGGCGTACCGTCGGACCACACGGCCTTGTCGTTGATGGTGTAGTCGACGGTGAGCGGGTCGTCGGAGGTCTTCTTGTAGGTGCCGAAGTCGGGGTTGGGGGTCACCGATCCGTCGGCGCCGAAATACCAGAATCCCGTCAACACCCGCTGTAACACGATGTTGTTTTTGCTGGCATTGTTTTCGGCTGTGTTGCCGTTGTAAGCGTCGATTTCTTGTTCGAAGGTGTGCGTGATGGTGACCGGCGCGGAGGTCTCGGGGCCTTTGGTGGTTGGCTCCTCCGAGGCGCCGCCGCCCTCTCCGGCACACGCGCTGAGCACGAGGGCCGCGCTCGTCGCAAGTCCGAGTAACGTGGTCAACCGCTGCTTAGTTCTCACGACGTGGCTCCTCCGGTTTTCGGCCTCGGCCACAATGGGATGCCAAAGAAGATCATCAGCCCGCGTCGCGTGGCAAGTGGGTGCGTGCTGGTGTTATCGACCTGAGACCGGTGCCCTGGCACCGCTCGTCCGAGGTCTCCGGCGGCGGTGGGTCCGGCGAGGGCCCGGCTCGGCTCCGACGGCGCCGCCCCACCCCGCTGCCGTCGGTGCGGTCGGCGCTCGCCGTAGACTCCGGGGCATGGCAGGACGGATCCGCGACGACGACATCGCGCTGGTCCGTGAGCGCACCCGGATCGACGAGGTCGTCTCCCAGTACGTCACGCTCCGGCCCGCCGGTGCCGGTTCGCTGAAGGGCCTGTGCCCCTTCCACGACGAGAAGTCCCCGTCGTTCAACGTGCGCCCCCAGGTCGGCGCGTTCCACTGCTTCGGCTGCGCCGAGGGCGGCGACGCGATCGCGTTCCTGCAGAAGATCGAGGGCATCGGATTCGTCGACGCCGTCGAGCGCCTCGCCGTGTCCGCCGGTGTCCAGCTCCGCTACGTCGATGGCGGGCAGCCCGAACGCAAGCAGTCGGGCAGCCGGGCTCGGCTGGTCGAGGCGCACAAGGCGGCCGCCACGTTCTACGCCGAGCAGCTGCACACCGCGGGTGACGCCGCGGCGGGCCGCACGTTCCTGGCCGAGCGCGGCTTCGACCGTGCCGCCGCGGAGACGTTCGGTGTCGGCTTCGCCCCGCGCGGTGGCAGCGCTCTGCTCTCTCACCTGCGCGGACGCGGATTCTCCGACGACGAGCTCGTCACCGCGGGCCTCGCCGCCAGCAGTGCGCGCGGGCGCTACGACCGCTTCCGCGGCCGGCTGGTCTGGCCGATCCGGGAGCTGTCCGGCGACGTCGTCGGCTTCGGTGCCCGCCGTCTCTTCGACGACGACCGGATCGACGCGAAGTACCTCAACACCCCCGAGTCGCCCATTTACCACAAGAGCCAGGTGCTGTACGGCGTCGACCTCGCGCGCCGCGAGATCGCGCGACGTTCCCAGGCGGTCGTGGTCGAGGGCTACACCGACGTGATGGCGGCCCACCTGTCCGGCGTGCCCACCGCGGTCGCCACCTGCGGTACGGCGTTCGGCGAGGACCACGCCCGGGTGCTGCGCCGGCTGCTGCTCGACCAGGACGAGTTCCGCGGCGAGGTGATCTTCACCTTCGACGGCGACGAGGCCGGCCAACGAGCGGCGCTGCGGGCGTTCGAGGGCGACCAGCAGTTCGTCTCGCAGACCTACGTCGCGGTCGAGCCAACCGGCCTCGACCCCTGTGACCTGCGACTTCAACACGGCGAGGGCGCGGTCCGCGACCTGATCGCCCGCCGTATCCCGCTCTACCGCTTCGTCCTGGAGAACAAGTTGAAGCGGTTCGACCTCGACCGGGCCGACGGCCGGGTCGACGCGCTCCGCTCCACCGCTCCACTGGTGGGGTCGGTCCGCGACCGGGCCAAGGTCAGCGCCTACGTCCGGGAGCTCGCCGGCATGCTCGGCATGGAGGTCGAGGAGGTCCGGGCCGAGGTCTACCGGGTCATCGGCGCGCCCGCGAAGGGCGGACCGGCCACCCGCAACGACCGCGGGTCGCTCCGGGGCCGCCCCGTGCCCGCCGGCCGGACCGCGCCGGCGTCCGGCGCCGCACCGACGTCCGGCACGCCGCTGCCCGACCCCGCCGACCAGGCCCTGATGACCGAGCGGGAGCTGCTCAAGCTCGTCGTCCAGTCGCCGACGCTGGCCGGACCGGCGTTCGACGCGTTGGAGGACGACGACTTCACCCATCCGGCCTACGTCGCGCTGCGCCAGGCGATGGAGGCGGCCGGTGGTGCCGGAACGTCCTCGGGTGGTGACGGATGGGTGTCGGCCCTCGGCGACAAGGCCGTCGACGAGACCGTGCGTGGTCTCGTGACGGCGCTCGCGGTCGAGCCGCTGCGCGCGGCCGGGCAGCCCGACGAGAGGTACGCCGGATCCCTGCTCGCCCGGGTCCAGGAGCTGGCCGTCGCCCGCCGGATCACCGACGTCAAGTCCCGCCTGCAGCGGATGAACCCGGTCGAGCAGACCGACACCTACAACAAGCTCTTCGGCGAGCTCGTCGGTCTCGAGCAGCACCGCCGGGCGCTGCGTGAGCGCGCCGTCGGCGGCCTGGCCTGACCCCTGCTCCGGTGACCGCCCAAGACCTCCCGGGCCGGCGTGTCCCCAGGAGCGGCTAGGTTTCTCAGCATGCCGAAGGTCGCCGGAGTCGACTCCTCCACCCAGTCCTGCAAGATCGTCGTCACCGACGCTGACTCAGGAGAGGTGCTCGCGGAGCGCACCGCGGCCCATCCGGACGGCACCGAGTGTCCGCCGCAGGCCTGGTGGTCGGCCCTCCAGGAAGCCGGTGAGGGGCTGCTCGACGATGTTGCGGCCATCGGCGTGGCAGGCCAGCAGCACGGCATGGTGACGCTGGACGACAACGGTGAGGTGGTTCGGCCGGCGCTGTTGTGGAACGACACGCGTTCGGCGGACGCGGCCAGTCGGCTGGTCGAGCGGCTGGGTGCGGCCGCGTGGGCCGAGGCCGTCGGATCGGTGCCCCTCGCGAGCATGACCGTCACCAAGGTCGCCTGGCTGGCCGAGCACGAGCCGGCCAACGCCGAGCGGGTCGCGCAGATCATGCTGCCGCACGACTACCTCACCTGGCAGCTCACCGGCCTCCCGGCCGAGCCGGTGACCGACCGGGGCGACGCGTCGGGCACGGCGTACTGGTCGCCGGTGACGGGTGACTACCGCACCGACCTGCTCGAACTCGCGTTCGGTCGGACGCCTGGTCTGCCGCGCGTGCTCGGACCCGCGGAGGCCGCGGGGGAGACCGCGACGGGTGCGCTCGTCTCGGCGGGGACCGGCGACAACATGGGCGCCGCCCTCGGGCTCGGCATCGAATCCGGCGACGTCGTCGTGTCGCTCGGCACCAGCGGCACGGTCTTCGCCGTCCACGACAAGCCGACGACCGATCCGACCGGCATCGTGGCCGGCTTCGCCGACGCCACCGGCCGGTTCCTTCCGCTCGTCTGCACGCTCAACGCCGCCCGGGTGCTCAGCGCCACGGCGACCATGCTCGGTGTCGACCTCGCCGGTCTCGACCGGCTCGCGCTGTCCGCCACGGCGGGTGCCGGCGGCCTGGTCCTGCTCCCGTACCTCGACGGCGAACGCACACCCAACCTCCCCGACGCGGCCGGGTCCCTGCACAACCTGCGTCGCGACGCCATGACGCCCGCCAACCTCGCCCGCGCCGCGGTGGAGGGCATGCTCTGCGGCCTCGCGGACGGCCTCGACGCGTTGCGCGAGCAGGGTGTCGTCGTACGCCGGGTCCTGCTGATCGGAGGCGCCGCCCGCTCCGAAGCCGTCCGTGCGGTGGCACCGACCGTCTTCGGGGCGCCGGTGACCGTCCCACCCTCCGCCGAGTACGTCGCCCTCGGGGCGGCTCGCCAGGCGGCGTGGGCGCTGGCCGGTGGATCCACCCCGCCGACGTGGAGCCTCGGCGAGGCGGTCCTTCGCGACGACGTGGACGTCGAGGCGGGCGAGCACGTGCGCGCCGCCTACGCGCGGGCCCGGATCGCCCTGCACGGCTGACCCGATCGGCTGACCGGATCGCGGAGCCTGATTGCCTGGCCCGATTGCCTGGCCCGGGCGGCCGACACGCCGTCGACCGCGGTGCCGGCGGAGCTTCGACGGGCACCAAGGTGAGATGTTTCCTCAGCACGGTCCAACAACGTGGAGCAACTCGGCGATTGGCGGAGCGTCCCCCGGGGAACGTGCACTTCGGGGAGGCACAATGGTGATGAATTCCGCCGATGTAGGCGCACGTCGACGCCTGATCGTCATGCAACGGCTCCGCGAGCGGCGTCGACGACTCGGGCTGACCCAGAAGCAGGTCGTCAGCCGACTGGGTCGTCTCGGCGTCCTGACCACGAACAAAGCACTGAGCAGCCTGGAACACGGTGCCGGACTGGACGTGGCGAAGCTCCCTGAGCTCGCCCACGCCCTGGAGTGCACCGTGACGTATCTCCTGGGCATGACCTCAGACCCACGCAGCTGGGCTCCCGACAGTCCGGCCAGCGCACAGCAGCAGGCGGCGCGGGACCCGGCCGCCGCGACCAGACCGCGCGTGGCGGTCGGCTCTCGGGAAGGCTGGGCGCGACGCCCGGACCTGGCCCACCGGCCGGCGAACACTCCGGCCGGCCTGGTCAACTCGCTGCCGCCCACAAGAAACCAACCGCCACACGCCTGAGTGAGGTCGGTACGGCGACCGCTGTCGTCGTACCGACCCCACCCACCCGACCGTCCTGGCCACCGCGGCCGGGACGGTTACGCGGATGCCCCGGTGTCCGCGCTCCTCGCGTGCCGGCAGGGCGGCCGAGGGTGCCGTCAGTGCCGTCGACGGGAGCAGTGCCGTGCGTGGCTTCTCGCTCGAGTGGTCGTCACGCCAGTGATCCATGCGCGGGTTGGCGGTCGCCAGCCCGTCGCCAGGAACGGAGATGGCCGGTGTTCCCAGATCGCACCGGAGCCCGCCGGCTCCCGCCCGCGCTGGTCTGTCGCGGTGTCGGTGTCCTCCATCGGGGCACCGCTGTCGTGCGTGACCTCGACCTCACGGTCGAGGCTGGAGAGATCGTCGCCCTGCTGGGTCCTTCGCGTGCGGGCAAGTCCACTCTGCTGCACGCCGTCGCCGGTCTGGTCGGTCTCTCGACGGGAGAGATCTGGCTGGCGGGACGTCCGGTCGCCAATCCGCAGGTCGGCCTGGCACCGGAGCGACGTCCGGTCGGGATGATGTTCCAGGACGACGCCCTGTGGCCGCATCTCGAGGTCATTGACACCGTGGCCCATCCCATCCGGCGTGAGGGCGTGCGCCCCGAGTCGGCCCGGGCCGAGGCGCTGCAGCTGCTGGAGTGGTTCGGCGTCGGTCACCTCGCCGGCCGCCGGCCGACGGATCTGTCGGTCGTCGAGCGGCGGTGGGTCGGACTCGCCCGGCTGCTGGCCCGGTCCGCGGAGATCCACCTCTACGACGAACCGTCCGCGCAGCTGGACACCCATCTACGGGTGCGCTTCCAGGCTCAGCTCGCCGCGCGGCAACGTGCCACGGGTACGGCCGCGCTCTATGCCACCCACGACTACGCGGAGGCGTTCACGGTCGCCGACCGGGTCGCGGTCCTCAGCGGAGGCCGGATCAGTCAGGTCGGCACACCGGCCGCGGTGTACGCCGAACCCGCCACGCTGGCCGTGGCCCGGCTCACCGGTCCCGCTTCGGTCGTCCGCGCCCGGGTCAGCGCGGGTTCGGGTGACGGACTCGACATCGAGGTCGGTGGTGTCCTGGCCTGCGTTCCCGGCGGTGCGGCCGGTCCGCTTCCGCGCGACGAGCCCGCCCGGCTGCTGGTCCGGCCGGACTGGGCCCACCTGGGCGGCCCGTTCCAGGGACGGCTGCGCTCGGCCTGCTACCTCGGCCCACACACCGACTATCTGCTCGAGGTCCCAGGCGGTGAGGTACTCGTCCGTGAGCCGGGCCCGCCCCTGCATCCCTCCGGCGCCACGCTGTCCTGGGGGCTGCGACGCACCTGGGCGCTGCCGGCCGAGGCAGGTGCCACGCCCGAACCAGGATCGGCGAAGCCGGTCGTCACCGGCCTCCTGGGCGGGGACGGTCGCCCGGCGCCGGCCACGCGGGTTCCGCCCACCGACCTGACGCCCGCCTGAGCGTCGCCGGCCGTTGCGGGTCAGCGCGTGGTCCAGGTACGCCGCCCCTTCTCCACGATCTCGAGAACGAGTTTCGCCGCGGGGCCGACGGCGTTCTCCACGGCCGGCGACAGGCCGATGCCCGCGCCGATGTCGGCCGGCTCGCAGCCGACGACCACGACCCGGTCCACCTGGCCGCCGAGCGCGGGAACGAGCGCGAGTACGCCGTCCACGCTCCAGTCGTGTCCCTCGCCCGTCGCTTCCCGCGCGGCCGGGGCGGCGCCGGTCGGCCCGTTCGCGCTGCTGCCCGCCGCGGTCTCGGCTCCGGTGTGCAGCGCCCACGCCGACTCCTCGTGGCCGGCGGCCTCCACGACGTACAGCGTTCCCGGCGGTCCGTCGCGGTGGAGGGCGTCGACGAGCACGAGCGTCTCGTAGCCCGTCAGGATCTGGTAGGCGAGGTGACCACCGCGGATGCCGTAGTCACGCAGGTCCACCTCGGCCGGCAGCTTCTCTCTCGCGAGCCGGTGCGCCACCGCCACGCCGAAGCCGTCGTCGCCGCAGAAGACGTTGCCGACACCGGCGATCAGGGTCCGACCGGTCATGGCGTCGCCTCGAACGGTTCGATCTCCTCGGGGCTGAGGTAGAGGTAGGCGCCACGCGAGCGGGCCCGGCCCACCCCGTCCCGCTCCGGTACGACCGCGAGCCGGTGTGATCCGTCGACGTCGAGGAACACCGCCACCACCGTCGCCGTCCGCCCGGCCTCGGCCACGTCCGCGAGGCCGCCGGGTCTGGCCCGGGACGGGCGGAGGCGGACCCGGCTGCCCTTGCGGACGACGGTCCCCGCGATGACCACCTCGTCCAACTCGGCGGCGGGAGAGCCCGCGTGCGGGCGCGCGCCCCACGCCGGAGCCTGGGGGACCTCGCTCAGGAAGTGCACCGCTCCGTGCAGGCGTTCGAGCACGTCCGGCGGCATCGCGCTGACGTGGCTGAACGGCGCCGCGGCGTGCCGCTCGGCCCGACCTTCGGTGGTGTTCGGCGCGTCCACGTCGAGTGCCGCGGTGAGCGGGGTCTCCGTGAGCGACATGGTTGGTACGCCGAGCAGCCGCTCGATGCCCGTCGGGTCGGGCCGGCTGCCCGCGTCCTCCGGCGCCAGCCGGGCGTGGTCGTGCAGGATGATCGGCGAGGAGAGCATCATGTCCGCCCGGTCCGGCTCCCCGACCAACACCGGGAAGATGCCGATGTTGTCGCACCGGTCGACGTAGCCCTCGGCCCAGTCCGGCGGCGCGAGCATCGACACGAAGGTCCCGTCTGTCGCCGACAGCAGGACGTGGGTCGCGGCGAGGGAGTGGGCCAACGCCTCCGGGCGCTCCATACTCGTCCGCGCCCCGACCTGTGTGCGGTTCTCGACCCGCACCCGGATCCGGGTGACGCCGTACGGCCCGTGCAGGGGTTCGGCCGCGAGTTGGACGACACCTTCCACGGCCTGGCGCTCCCGCACCAGCCGGCCCACCGGGTCCGGTCCGGGTGCTCCGGGCGAGCCCGCGATCAGCACGTACTCCTGGCTGGCCGGCCGCCGGAACCGCACCTCCGCGGGAGCCCGCAGGAGATCGGTCACCGCGGCCTGCACGCTCACCTCGGCCTCGACCGCCTCGTCCCGGGGAAGGTAGGTGGTCGCGCCCACGGCCAGCGCCTCGGCGGCCACGAAGCCGGCGCCGAACGCCGACTCGACGTCGCACCGCTGCAGGTGCAGGAACCGCACCCGGACCGACAGGTTCGGGTGCTCGCCCTCGAGCAGGCACTCGGTCTGGTTGAAGGTCCGCTCGGACGCGTCGGCGGGGGAGTAGCCGAGTGGTACGAGGACGCCGAAGCGCGATCGTTCCGCGTTCGGTCGCCGGCTCGGCCGCTCGGGCTGGAGTACGTACCCGTCGTAGAGCACGGCCTCGGCGACGGCGCGGGCGGCCTCGAAGCGGGCCTCGGGTGTGCCGGCGGCGCTGGTCACGGTGCCGCCTCCTTGAGCAGTCGCTCGACCGCGTCGTCCCAGGTGAGCAAGCCGCGCCGGGCGCGGTAGCGGTGGAGCGCGTCGAAGGTCTCCCGGCGCAGGCGCAACCACGCCTTGCCCGGAAAGTGCAGGTCCATGGCGGCCCGCCAGACCGAGACCGGCATGGAGAACCTCGCCGAGCTGTCCCGGGCGACGGGATGGACGGACAGGCCGGTGGCCGACGTGGTGAACACCGTGCCGCTGAACAGCAGCAACAGCGGTGCGACACCGCCGTCGAGGGCGTACATGTACTGGTTCGCGGCGACCTCGAGGTCGTAGCTGCACGGAACGGGCAGGTCGACCTCGGTACTGCCGGTGAAGCTCGAGACGGTCTGGGTGGCGAAGCCGAACCGCAGCGGCTCGCTCTCCGCGTCCCGGCCCGTCCGGTCACCGAGCATGCACCCGACCGCCTCCACCTCGTGGTCGGCGTACTCGCGTCGGTGCGGCTCGAGCTGGATCTGGCAGCGCAGGACGACGGCGTGGACGTCGGCGCCGGTGGTCTCGGTGAGACCCAGCCGCACGACCAGGGTGGGTGAGGCGGCGTTCGGGTCGGGTGTCACCCGGAGGCAGCGAAAGGTCAGCTCGGCCACGGGAGGCTCCGCGTCGCACACCTGGCGGGCGTCGTCCACATCGTGACAGCCGCCCTCCGAGATACAGCCGTGCCTTCGACGGGCGCCGTCCGTGTCTACACCGTCAAGGACGGCCTGACAGTTGTCAGGCCCAGCTTGCGGCCTGGACAACCCCCTTGCTCGAGAGCCTACGTCCGGGCTGAGATCGTCGGTCGCGAAACGTGCGGGGACACTTCCCGGGAAGTCCGGCATTCGCCGATCGCTGGAATCCGTGTCCTCACTCGGCCGCTCACTGGCAGTGGCCAACGGGTGTCGGTCTTGACCGCGGGTGCGACCCGGCCTAGTTTGTTCGGGATCTGAACGAATTTCGAACCCTGAGCCAACACAGCCGGTCTGGAGGTCCCGTGGGCGGTGCGACGACGCACCTGGCGGGTCGGGCGGACCACGCTGCTGTCCGCCGGGCCAACCTGGCGGTCGTCGTCCGGGCGTTGCGGGCCGGCGCGCGAACCCGGGCTCGCCTCGCGACCGACACCCAGCTCACCAAGGCCACCGTGTCGAGTCTCGTCGCCGAGTTGGCGGGTCGCGGACTGGTTCGATCCGGCGCGCCGACCCGGGCCGGCGGGGTCGGACGTCCGGGCCAGGAGGTCGAGCTGGCCGCCGAGCGGGTCCTGTCCATCGGCGTGGAGCTCAACGTCGACTACCTGTGCGGCGTCGTCCTGGACCTCGCCGGCGAGCAGCGCGCGGTGGTCCGGACGGCGTTCGACGTCCCCGGCCGGATCGAGGCGACCGCGGAGGAGATGGCCGACCTGATCGTCGATCTCGCCGGAACGGCGCTCGGCGCCGACTCCGCCGTACTGGCCGGGGTGGGCGTGGCAGCGCCGGGGCTGGTCGACGGCGCGGCCGGGATCGTCCGGGTGGCGCCCAACCTGCGCTGGCACGACGTTCCCGTGCTCGACCTTCTCGCCAAGCGCCTCGCCCGGGTCCCGCTGCCCTGGCTGCCCGCCCCGGGCGGCGCCGAGCCGAGCCGCGAACCCGTCGACGTCCTCATCGACAACGAGGCCACGCTGGCGACCCTCGCGGAGTACGCCGGCGGCGTCGATCCGGCCGAGCGGGACCTGATCCTCGTGACCGGCGGCGTCGGGGTCGGCGGCGGCCTGGTGGTCGACGGCCGGCTGGTCCGGGGGAGCGCCGGGTTCGCCGGTGAGGTGGGTCACATCGCCGTCGTGCCGGACGGCGTCCTGTGCGGGTGCGGCCGCCGCGGCTGCTGGGAGACGGTCTGCGGTCTCGGTGCGCTGCTCGACCTCGCCGCCGCGCCGGACGACACCGTCCGCGACCATCGCCGCGACCTCGACGAGCGCCTCGACCTGCTACTGGACCGCGCCCGGCACGGCGACGCCCGCACCCTGCAGGCCTTCGACAAGGTGGGCCGAGCTCTCGGTCTCGGTGCCGCGATGCTGGTCAACCTGACCAATCCCAGGGTGCTCGTCCTGGGTGGATACTTCGCCCGGCTCGGGGAGTTCCTACGTCCCCTGGTCGAGGCCGAACTCGCCGACCGGGTGGTCGCCCCGGACGCCGGTGGCGTCCGGGTCGCGCTGTCCCGGCTCGGTCTGGCGGCGGCCGCGACCGGCGCCGCCCACGCGGCACTCGCCGCCGTCCTCGACGACCCGACGTTGGTGCCGTCAACCGGCGCGCCACCGTCCGCACGTGAAGCCCTACGGAAGGACACTGCATGAACGACTACACCCCCACCCGCGAGGACAAGTTCTCCTTCGGTCTGTGGACCGTCGGCTGGGAGGGAGTCGACGTGTTCGGCTCGGCGGTGCGCGAACCACTCGCGCCGGCCGACGCGGTGCACAAGCTCTCCGAGCTCGGCGCCTACGGCGTGACGTTCCACGACAACGACGTGTTCCCCTTCGAGGCGACCGCCGCCGAGCGGGCCGAGCACATCGCGGCGTTCCGCAAGGCGCTCGACGCGACCGGGATGATCGTCCCGATGGCGACCACCAACCTGTTCGGGCACCCGATCTTCAAGGACGGCGCGTTCACCGCCAACGACCGGGCCGTACGCCGGTTCGCGATCCGCAAGGTGCTCGACAACATCGACCTCGCTGCGGAACTCGGCGCGAAGATCTACGTCTGCTGGGGCGGTCGCGAGGGAGCGGAGTCGGGCGCCGCGAAGGACATCCGGGCCGCGCTGGACCGGATGAAGGAGGCCTACGACATCCTCGGGCAGTACGTCCTCGACCAGGGCTACGACATCCGCTTCGCCGTCGAGCCGAAGCCGAACGAGCCGCGGGGCGACATCCTGCTGCCGACCATCGGGCACGCCCTGGCGTTCATCAACGAGCTCGAGCACCCCGAGATGGTCGGCCTCAACCCCGAGGTCGGTCACGAGGAGATGGCCGGCGTCAACTTCGCGCACGGCATCGCCCAGGCCCTCTGGCACGGCAAGCTGTTCCACGTCGACCTCAACGGCCAGCACGGCCCCCGTTTCGACCAGGACCTGCGCTTCGGCGCCGGAAACCTGCGGGGAGCGTTCTGGACCGTCGACACACTGGAGAACGCCGGTTACGACGGACCGCGACACTTCGACTTCAAGCCGCCACGGACCGAGGACATGGCAGGTGTGTGGGAGTCGGCGCGCGGCTGCATGCGCAACTATCTGATCCTGCGCGAGAAGTCGAAGGCATTCCGGGCCGACCCGCGGGTACGTGAGGCGCTCGCGGCGTCCAAGCTCAACGAGCTGACACGGCCGACTCTGGCCGCGGGAGAGACCTACACGACTCTTCGCGAAGAGGATTGGGGCGACGCCGACATCGAGGCGCTCGCCAACCGGGGGATGGGGTTCGAGCGGCTCGACCAGTTGGCGATGGACCACCTCCTCGGGGTGGCCAAGTGAGCGACGCCTGAGGTGCTCGGTAGAGGAGACGAGGAGCAGGATGACAAGTAAGCCAACGCTCGGCGTGGGCATGGTGGGCTACGCCTTCATGGGCCAGGCCCACTCGCAGGCCTGGCGCACCGTGAACGCCGCGTTCGACCTGCCGTACGCCATCGACATGGCGGCGATCGCGGGTCGCAGCGAGGACAAGGTGCGGGCCGCCGCCGACAAGTTCGGCTGGCGCTCGTACGAGACGGACTGGCGGGCGCTGGTCGAGCGCGACGACATCGGTCTCGTCGACGTGTGCAGCCCCGGCGGCAACCACGCCGAGGTGGCGATCGCGGCGCTCCAGGCCGGCAAGCACGTGCTGTGCGAGAAGCCGCTCGCCAACACCGTCGAGGAGGCCCGCGAGATGGTGAAGGCGGCCGAGGCCGCCGCCGCCAACGGCGTCCGTTCGATGGTCGGCTTCAACTACCGCCGGGTGCCGGCCGCGGCGTTCGCCCGGCAACTGGTCCTTGACGGGAAGCTCGGCGCGATCCGGCACGTGCGCGCCGTCTACCTGCAGGACTGGATCACCGACCCGGACTTCCCGCTGGTGTGGCGGCTGAAGAAGGAGGAGGCTGGCTCCGGCGCGCTCGGAGACATCGCCTCCCACATCGTCGACCTCACGCAGTTCATCACCGGCCAGTTGGTCACCGGGGTGAGCGGGTTGACGGAGACCTTCATCAAGGAGCGCCCGCTGGTGGCCTCCACCGAGGGCCTGCGGGGCACCGGCTCGACCGAGCGCGGTGAGGTCACCGTCGACGACGCGGCGCTGTTCGTCGCCCGGTTGTCCGGCGGGGCGGTCGCGACGTACGAGGCGACGAGGTTCGCGACCGGCCGCAAGAACGGCCTGCGGATCGAGCTGAACGGCGAGAAGGGCTCGCTGGTCTTCGACCTCGAGCGCCTGAACGAGCTCGAGGTCTACCTCGCCGACGACGACGTCACCGTCCAGGGGTTCCGCCGGGTCCTCGTCACCGAGCCCGAGCACCCCTACATGTCGGCGTGGTGGCCGGCGGGTCACATCATCGGTTGGGAGCACAGCTTCACCCACGAGGCCTTCGACCTCGTGACGGCGATCGCCGCGAACACCAACCCCGCACCGACGTTCGCCGACGGGCTGCAGGTGCAACTGGTGCTCGACGCAGTAGAACGCAGTGCCGAGTCGGGATCCGGTTGGGTCTCGACAGAGAACACCGAGAACAGCTGAGGAGAAGAGCAGATGCCGCGTCCCGTCACACTGTTCACCGGCCAATGGGCCGACCTGCCCTTCGAGGAGATGTGCCGGCTGGCCTCCGAGTGGGGCTACGACGGTCTCGAGATCGCCTGCTGGGGTGACCACCTGGACGTCTGGAAGGCCGCCGAGGACGACAAGTACGTCAAGGCGAAGCTGGACACGCTGGAGAAGCACAACCTCAAGCTGTGGGCGATCTCCAACCACCTCAAGGGCCAGGCCGTCTGCGACGACCCGATCGACGCACGGCACAAGGACATCCTTCCAGCCCGCATCTGGGGCGACGGTGACCCCGAAGGCGTGCGCCAGCGGGCCGCCGAGGAGATGAAGATGACCGCGCGCGCCGCCGCCCGGCTGGGCGTCGACACGGTGGTGGGCTTCACCGGCTCCTCGATCTGGAAGTACGTCGCGATGTTCCCGCCGGCGTCGGAGGCGATGGTCGACGCGGGGTACCAGGACTTCGCGGACCGGTGGAACCCCATCCTCGACGTCTTCGACGAGGTGGGCGTGCGGTTTGCCCACGAGGTCCACCCGAGCGAGATCGCCTACGACTACTGGACGACGGTCCGGACCCTCGAGGCGATCGGACACCGCCCGGCGTTCGGGCTGAACTGGGACCCGAGCCACTTCGTCTGGCAGGACCTCGACCCGGTCGGGTTCATCCTGGACTTCAAGGACCGGATCTACCACGTCGACTGCAAGGACGCGAAGCGCCGGGTCGGCAACGGCCGCAACGGTCGGCTGTCCTCGCACCTGCCCTGGGGCGACCTGCGCCGTGGCTGGGACTTCGTCTCGACCGGTCGCGGTGACGTCCCGTGGGAGGACTGCTTTCGCGCCCTCAACGCCATCGGGTACGACGGACCCATCTCGATCGAGTGGGAAGACGCCGGCATGGACCGGCTGATGGGTGCCCCCGAGTCGCTCGCGACCGTCCGGGCCCTGTGCGAGATCGAGCCGTCCGCGGCGTCGTTCGACGCGGCGTTCAGCAGCTCCGACAGCTGAGAACCGCTTGGCAGGACCGAGCAGCACCGTCGAAGGCCGGAACCGCGCACGTGGCGGTTCCGGCCTTCGCCGTAAGGGCTGCCGGCCAGACCAGCGCCGGTTCCGCCGTCCGTCCCTCCCACCACGTCAGGAACGCTCACCAGTCGTGTCCGAACTGTCACGTGCGACCCGACCCGCAACCCTTGTCCGACCTGGGACGTTCTTGGTATTTGAAACAGTGCGCCAGGCAGCGTGGCGCACCGCATCAGCTCCGTCGTCGGTCGGCGTCCTTCGGGACGTCCGGCACCGACGGAGCTGTCAGGTCAGTGGGGGTTCATGAAACACCGCAGGCACGTCATGGTGGGGGTGCTGGCGACCGTGTGTGCGCTGGTCATGTCCGCGTGCAACACGCCGCTCGGGATCGTCGGTGACGACGGGGCGCCCGTCCCGTCACGCACGGCGCCGACGGCATCCGCGGCGAACCGCACAGCCCCGGAGGCCGCACAGACGCCGCAGGGGCGTGACCTGGCGCTCCCGCCCTCGCGAGACCCGAGCCCGGTGCTCCAACAGCAGGACGACGGCTCGGCTCCGCTAGGGCAGAAGGTGACCGTCCCGTCGCTGCCGTTCTCCTTCAGTCGGGACGGCTACACCTTCCGTGACCTTCACGGAGCGCAGGTCCCGCTGGTCACCGGCAGGGTCACCCCGAAGGTCGACACCGGACCGCACGACGGGCACGGCGTCCGGATGTTCATCGTCGACGGGAAGATGTACGACCATCCCAACTTCCAGGCCAACTACGGGATCGAGAACCTCGAGTCCTACGACCGCACCCACGACGAGTTCTACCTGAACCGCGCGAAGCTGCAGGCGCAGCGCCTGATCGACCGCCGCGTCGAGTCCCGCGGTGCGTGGTTCTACCCCTACCCGTTCGACTTCCGCCTGCACGGGAACATCGCGGAGACGGTGCGCGCCCCGTGGTACAGCGGCCTGTCCCAGGGCAAGGTCCTCTCGCTGATGTCCCGGCTCGCCGCGACGACGCACGAGGCCAAGTGGGCGGAGGCCGCCGACCGTACGTTCAACAGCTTCCTCCTCCCACCCGACGAGCAGGCGCCGTGGGTGGTCAGCGTCGGCTCCGACCACCTGCTGTGGTTCGTCGAGTACCCCTTCGGCAGCCCCGACACGGCGGACCTCGTCTTCAACGGCCACATGTCCGCGGTGTTCGGGCTCTGGGACTACTACCGGGTGACCAGGCGTCCGCAGGCGCTCGCGCTCTACGACGGCGGCATCACCACGATCAACCGCTACCGCTCGACCCTGCGCGTCCCACAGGCACAGTCCATCTACTGCGTCACTCACCACTCCACGGCGACCAACGGCTACCACAAGATCCACATCGCCCAGCTCATCCAGCTGTGGCTGATGACCGGGCGCAACGAGTTCGTCCAACTCGCCGACGCGATGGCCGCCGACAACCCCTACCCGGTACTCGACACCCCCCGCACGGTCGACCTGCCCGCCGGCAGGCACATCGGCTACAACTTCGACATCGCCACCGGTGCGGTTCTCGGATCGAAGACGGTGACGCTGACCGAGGCGACCACGGCGACGACCATCCGGCGTATGCGGGTCAAGGGTCGCGGCGTCTACTACCGCATGACCAAGGGCAGCGTGATGGAAGGTTTGTGGGTCCCCGAGAAGGCGGGTCTGAGCCTGATGCGCGGGCCGATCCAGATCCTCGAGTACCACGCCAACCGCGAGGGCGTCCTGCCCGCCAAGCGCGTCTACGTCGGCACGAGGTACGACGCCGAGGGCGAAGTGAGCGGCCGGACGAAGCTGACTCCCAGGGCGGCCACCCAGGTGAGCTACGACGCGAAGGCATGGATCGGCGGCGTACCCAGCGTCCACGTCACCAGCGGGAGACTCACCGGTTACTGGATCGCGGCGGCGAGTCTCCAGCCCGCCTCCTGACCAGCGCGAGGCGTTCCGCATTTCGGATCGTCGCGTACCAGATGCTGGTGCGATCCGGGTGGTACCGGCCGGAAACGTGCCGACGTCGGTCATTGCTCCATGAGTATTCGCAAACGCCCAACGTAACTGTCGGAGGGCGGGCAGACTGGATCACGCCGATCTTCCCCGTGGGAGGAGTTGTGCCGTGCCGGTCTTCGCGCTTTTGTCAGCGGCTCAAGGAGCCGACGCATCGCCGCTCGGACGCTCGGGTCCGGACGGGCAGGTCGAGGTTCGTTCCCCGGGCGAGACCGACGTCGACGCCGACGTCGAGGTAGTGGCCGAAGCCGCGGATGGTGCGGCCGAAACTGTCGAGGGTGCGGCCGACGCCAAGGCGGAGGAGGACCTTCCCGCGCTCGACGAACTCAGCGACCGGGCTCCTGACCTGGTTCGGCAGTACCTCCGCGAGATCGGCCGGGTCCCGTTGCTCACCGCGCAACAGGAGGTCGAGTTGGCCCGGTCGATCGAGGCCGGCCTGTTCGCCGAACGCCGCCGCATCGAAGGTTGCGGCGTCGTCGCCACCGATGCCGAACTGGAGGCGCTGGTCCGGCTCGGTCGGGTCGCCAAACGGCACCTCATCGAGGCCAACCTCCGGCTCGTGGTCTCTGTCGCCAAACGCTGCACCGGTCGTGGTCTGCCGCTGCTCGACCTGATCCAGGAGGGCAACCTCGGCCTGATCCGGGCGGTGGAGAAGTTCGACTACACCCGCGGCTACAAGTTCTCGACGTACGCCACCTGGTGGATCCGGCAGGCGATCTCCCGCGCGATCGCGGACCAGTCGCGGGCGATTCGCGTACCCGTGCACGTGGTCGACGCGATCAACCGGGTCCTGCGCGCGCAGCGGCAGCTCTTCCAGCAGCTTGGTCGCGATCCCGCGATCGAGGAGGTGGCCGAGGTCGTCGGGCTCGCCCCCGAGAGGGCCAGTGAGCTGTTGCGACTCGCCCGCGAGCCGGTCTCGCTGCACACACCGATCGGTGAGATGGAGGCGTCCGAACTCGGTGACCTGATCGAGGACCTCGACGCCATCGCGCCACTGGAGGCGGCGGCGTCCTCACTGATGCGCGAACACATCGACTCCGCGCTCGCCCAACTCGGTGAGCGGGAGCGGTACGTCGTCCAGATGCGCTACGGCCTCACCGACGGACAGATCCACACCCTGGAGGAGGTCGGCCGTAGGTTCGGCGTGACGCGCGAACGGGTGCGACAGATCGAGGCGAAGACGCTCGCGAAGCTTCGTGGTGGGAGCTGGGCGCCGGGTCTGCGGGAGTACCTCGCCTGAGGTACGTGGTCGGACCGGATGGCCCGAGTATCCCGCGTCCCCTGCCAGGGCCGCCGTCTCGGCCAGTACCGTGACCACGTGCGCCGTCGGCAGAGCCCTCCCCGCGAAGTGACGAACGCCCTTGCCCTCCGCCCCCGTGAGCGGATCCTCGCGTCCGCCGCGGACGCGTCCGGAGCCTGGATAATCGCGACCGAACGCGCGCTTTATCTTCCGGAGCGTGACGACGGGGTGAAGGGTCCCCATCACGGCATTCCCTGGGAAGAGGTCGAACATGCCGAATGGGATCGCGAGTCCGAACGGCTCCGGGTCACCCAGGCGGCGCCGCTCGGTGAGCGGATGCGTTCCTGGGCGCTCCGCTTCGATCCGCCGGACCAGCGCCTGCTCGCCCTGATCCGGGAGCGGATCACCGCCAGTGTCGTGGTCGAACAGCACGTACCCCTGCGTGGAGACGTGGGTGTCCGGGTGATCGCACGTCGGCCGCCCGCCGCCGCCCCGGGCGCCGACACCGACCTGGTGTGGGCGGTCGCCTTCGACGAGGGCATCGACCCGGGCGATCCGGAGCTTCTCGCCGCCGCGCAGCGCGCGCTCGACTCGGTGCGCGCGGAGATCGAGCCGTGAGGCGGCTGCGAGTCGCGGCGCTCGTACTGGGTGCCGCCGCGGCAGGTCTTGCCGGGTGCACGCCGAGCGCCGGTGGGCTCGCGGGCGGCGCTCCGGACAGCACCGTCTCCACTCCGCCGTCGACTCCCGAGAGCACGGCCACTCCGCCAGGCCGATCGTCGGCCCCCGAGGCCGAAGGGCCGTCAGCCTGTCCGACCGGTGGGGAGGGTGCCGGCGGGAGTTCGAAGGTGTCGTACGCCGACCCGACCGGCGGGTCCGGCGGGTCCGGTGGGTCAGACGCGCGTGCGGTCGCCGTGGCCGGCGGAGCCCGCGTCGAGAGCGCCGCGGAGGCCGCGAGTGCCGCCCGCGCCGCTCCGTGGAAGGACCGGCCGGCGGTGACGCTGTGCTTCGACATTCCTGCGGACCGCCGGGTGGTGCGGGGCACGGAGAGCGTGACCTTCACCCCGGACCGGCGTACCTGCGAGGTGGTCTTCCGGGCCTGGCCGAACAAGCCCGAGACGGCACGTGCCGGCAACCGTCTCGACGTCACCGCCGTCGCGGTGGACGGCCAGATGACCACGCCGAAGGTCGAGGCGGCGGGAGCGCCTCCCGGCTCGCCGGGCACGCTGATCCGGATACCGCTGCAGAGCTGTCTCAGTGCCGGCAAGAAGGCGCAGGTCGAGCTCGCGTTCACGTTGACGGTGGGCGCCGACACGCCGGAGCGGGTGGGGTTCTCCTCCGGGGACCGCACAATCTGGCTGGCCACCGCGTACCCCTTGCTCGCCTGGCAGCGTGGCAAGGGCTGGGTGACCGACCCGGCGGTCGACCTGTTCGGCGAGACGACCACGAGCGAGGAGTTCCGGCTGGACCAGCTGGACGTGGTGGTGCCGAAGGGTGATGAGGTCCTCGGTACGGGCCAGGAGCTCGGTGTCGTCCCGTCGTCCCGCGCAGGGAGTGTCGTCCACCAGTTCCGCGCCAACGCCGTACGCGACGTCGCGATCACCGCGGGCCGGCTCGACGTCGTCGAACGGGTCGCCGACGGTGTACGCGTCCATGTCGGTGCGGCGCCCGGCTCTGTCGCGCCCGCGGGGGAGTGGGCCGACGCCACGGTCAGCGCGGTCAAGGAGCTGTCCGCCTACCTCGGACCCTTCCCGTACGACGACCTGTGGGTGACCATCGCCCCGGACGTCCCGTCCGGTATCGAGCTGCCCGGAGCGATCCAGTTCGGCAACGTCCGACCGAGTGGATATCCCGAGCTTGTGCCCCATGAGGTGGCACACATGTGGTTCTACGGATTGGTCGGTAATGACCAGGCTCGCGACCCGTGGATGGACGAGTCGTTCGCGGAGTACGCCGAGGTCCTGGTCGACGGTACGGCCGAGAGATCGCTTCGCGCGCAGATCCCGACCCGGGTCCGCGACCGGGTCGGCGAGTCGATGCAGTGGTACGCCTCGTTGCGCAACCCCGACCTGTACGCCGTCGGCGTCTACCGGCAGGGCGGAGCGATGCTCCACCGGGCGCGGCAGGCGGTCGGGCCGGCGACCTTCGACCGGCTGCTCCGGGGCTACATCGACAGCAACGCGCACCGGATCGCGACGCCGAACGACGTGGCCCGGGCCTTCGCCAGCCAGCCGCGGGTGATCGAGATCCTCCGCCAGTACGGCGCGCTGCCCCGGTGAGCCACGCGGGAAGCGGGGTGGGACCCGGCCGCGGGCTGAGTGCCGGGGGCCGGGTGCCGAGGGCCTGCGCGACCGTCGATTCGGGACCCGCGTTGAAGCCAACCCGGCTGATACGGGGCCCCCCAGGGGGCTGCTAATGTATGCCAGCCGGCAGTCGCCGGCGCCGCGATCCCGCGTAGCTCAATTGGCAGAGCGTCCGGCTGTTAACCGGCAGGTTGCTGGTTCGAGTCCAGCCGCGGGAGCGTGATCATCGGATCCCCCGCCCGGGTAACTCCACCGGGCGGGGGATCGTTGTCTGTCCACCGTGTTCGTTCTCAACATCCGCCGGTCGCCGGGATGGGCTGACGTGTACGCTCGCTGGGACAGCGCCCGGCCAGGACGTCCGCCGATGCGCGGCCTGGTGCAGTGCGGTCGAGGGAGGTCGCCATGGGGATCCCTGACCTCAGCGCGTCGGTGTTCGCGATGAAGTACGCGATCCTGGTCGACGTCGGCTACCTCTACGCCGCGGCCGGCGAGGTCCTCTTCGGCGCCCGCGAGCGCCGCGAATACCGGGTCGCCGCCGACGAGCTCATCCAGGCCCTGCAAAAGCAGGCGGCCGAGCGGTTGCCGGGTGAGCTGCTCCGGGTCTACTGGTACGACGCCGCCCACGACCGCGTCCCCACCGTCGACCAGCGCGTGATCGCCGCCCTGCCGATGGTCAAGGTCAGGTTGGGCAACCTCAACAAGCAGGGCCAGCAGAAGGGTGTCGACGCCCAGATCCGCAGCGACCTCGATGCGCTCGCCCGGCACAGCGCAGTGACCGACGCGGTGTTGATCGCCGGTGACGAGGACCTCGTCTCCGCCGTGGAGGCCGCGCAGGCCTACGGCGTACGGATCCATCTGTGGGGAGTCGAGCCGTCGTACGGCAGCAACCAGGCCGAGCGCCTCGTCTGGGAGGCCGACTTCGTCGAGGTCCTGTCGGCGGATCTGCTCCGGCCGTTCGTCCGCCAGGCGAACCCGCTGCCCACCTCGCCGAGCCAACCGAGCACCCCGACGCCGGCGCAGGTGTTCGCCGGCCGGCCAGCCGCGGCGACGACCACCCGGGCCGCACGTACGCCGAGTCCCGCTGGCAGCGCCCTCTCCAAGCTCGGCCCCAACCGTGACGCGGTCGAGGAGGTCGGTGAACACGTCGCCCAGAAGTGGATCCTGACCCGCGGCCGCGACAACGTACGCGACCTGCTGCCCGGCCCGATCCTGCCGACCGTCATCGACACCGAACTGTTGATCGAGGCGGAGAAGGAACTCGGTCACTCACTCCGGCCCTACCCCGAGGCACGCGTCTGGCTGCGCGACGGCTTCTGGAACCGCGTCTACCGCGAGTTCGACCTCGCCGAACGCAAGTCGGCCAAGTAGCTGGTGGCCGGATCCGGACTGGATCCTGTGGCGGATCCGTGCCGGAACCGCCGGCTCCGAACCAAACGCACTGCTGGCACGCCAGACACGCGACCATGGGGAGTGGGACCTGTCGAGACTCCCACGTCACCAGGCGGCTAGGCTCAGCAAGCGGTCGCGGAACGTGGCCGGCTCGGGGGGCGGTAGCTCAGCCGGTTAGAGCAGGGGACTCATAATCCCTGGGTCGCGGGTTCGAGTCCCGCCCGCCCTACCCCTACTGACCTGCATAAATGTGGATCTTCGGCAGGTCGTCGGCTCGTTTTGCGTGGTTCGGGTGCGAGTCTGGTTGCGAGTGAGTCCGTTGGTCGGAGATGACTCTGCCCACTCCTCTTAACTGTGGACTCACGGGGACTGACCGGTGGTGTCCGGCTGCTGTACCTGGGTGGGCCAGTGTCGCCTTGAACGTCGTGGACTTCCACGTCGACAGGTCGGGTGATGTGATGTGGTGTTCGCCTGCGGCGGCAGGGCACGGCATCACATATGCGAGCACTCGGCGCCGTGTCGGCAGCATGAGGTTGCCTGGGGTGGGGGAGCGAGCGCAGAAGTTGCTGACCTGCACGGTGAAGCCGGCTTCGTCCAGCGCGACGGCGCGGTCTGTGACGAGCCAGAGTTCCAGTGGGCGCCGGAACACGGAGCGGACGAGTTCGAGATGTTGTACTTCGGCACGGCGGCGTTCGCCTTCGGTGCGCCAGTGCGTCCAATCGATCCCGGCCGGCAGACTCCCATCTTCGGGGGTGTTGGCGCTCGTCTGCTGCAACATCACGGCGATGCCACCTACGGCATCGGGCCAAGATCACCAGCGAGCTGTCGGGTGGGATCGTTGCCTCCAGGCGCTGCGTTGGTTTCGGCCTGGTTGGGTTCGCGCTCTTGGGTCCGGCGACTGGGTAACCGCGGTAGGGCTCAGGGATGGCCGAGCGGGGGCACGAGCGAAGTCTCCAACTCGCGCCGGCGTTGCATCGACTGGGCCACATCCAGCGCGACTGAGGGCAGCGACACCACGACCCGCAGATCGTCGTCGGACACCTCACACGCCGCTGCGGCCGCCCACCATCCCGCGAGCAGGTCCGTCGCCTGGAGGCGGACAACATCGGATACAGGACCGCGTGGCGAACAGTGCAGCGTCGCCTCGATCCGGCGGCGAGCGCTGTCCCGTAGGGACGGGTCGATGGTGGGGCCGGGACTGGTTTCGGGACCGATCATGCAGCAGCTCCTGTGAAGACCGGGACAGTGTGGGGCCGGGTTGTTCTCCGCGACTGGGAGGAGCCGACCGGCGTCTCGGGAAGGGCGTTGGGGACGGTTCTGAGTGGAGGCTCGGGGTCAACGTGCGGGGCAGGCGCAGCGGTCTGGATGGGCGGATTGGTACATGCAGCAGCTTCGTCCGTTACGGGCACAGTAAGTCGGAGCGGGACTACGGATCGCGTCAGTTGCTCGAAATTTCTCGCGCGCTGTCTAGCTGATCGAGCAATAAGGCCCTAGCGTCAGGGGCAGTCGACGCGCCCACCAGGTTGACGCGTTATCCCGAGAGGAACGGGACATGGCATCTGGGGACATGAACCTCATCTTCATCGGCACTACCAGCCAGAACGGTGGCTGCCCCACGATGTACGAAGTCGAGGGCACCGGCGAGTTCGTCGTGCAGGGCGTCAGGTTGTCGGAGCAGGCCCGCGCGCAGCTGCGTGACCTCGCCTGTGACGAGGACGCGGTGGTCGTGCCGCGTGAGCTGTTGACTCGCTTCACTCCGAAGGGGTGACCGTGGCCGAGATTGTCAGTGGAGATGCCTTCAGTGATCTGTTCCGCAACTTCGAGCACACGGCGTGGCGGCTGGAAGTGCGCACCGCCTATGGGGTCGCGAACGAGGATGACCCGTACCGGCAGTTCCTGGCGGGCGAGGAACCCGACACCGAATGGTTCGGGCCGTGGCTGCGCCTGATGGAGGAACAGACTGGCCTGGGCAAGCGAGTGGAGCGGGTGCGCCTGATTGATGATCCGCCCTCGGACTATCTGCGGTTTGAGCTGTGGGGTACCCCGTTCAACCAGTCGGCTGGGGAGGACATCCGCTACCTCGACCGGCGCAAGGCCCAGGCTCTGAGCCTGCCTGGGTATGACTTCTGGTTGTTCGACTCCACCCTGCTCGCCCGACTGCAGTTCGGTGAGAACGACCGGTTCCTCGGCGTGACCCTCGACCGTGACCCGGCCGAAGTCGTACGCCACTGCTACTGGCGCGACGCCGCATGGCACCATGCCGAGTCCTTCGCCGACTATATGGAACGGACCACCGCGGCAGCTTGAGCAACTACCAGACAGCCCGGACCGCTCTCGGCGCCCGTCTCAAGGAGATGCGCGCCGAGGCCGGGCTGTCCGGGAAGCAAGTCGCCGCGGCGCTGGGCTGGCTGCCCTCGAAGGTCTCCAAGCTCGAGCACGGCAAGCAGACCCCCACCGAGGAGGATGTACGGGCATGGGCGGCCACCGTCGGTCAGCCTGCCGCCGCGAACGAGTTGACCAACCGACTACGGGCGTTGGAGACGCACTATGCGTCGTGGAAGCGGCAGATGTCGGCCGGGATCCGGGCGCGGCAGGAGGCCTGGCGCTTCGATGAGGCGAGCTCCACCCGCCTGTTGTGTTTTGAGTCGGCGTGCGTGCCGGGCCTGCTGCAGACACCGGAGTACGCGCGGCACATGTTCCTACGCCTGAACGAGGTGTTCCACAATCCGGGCACCATCGACGACGGTGTGCGCGCCCGGATGCATCGTCAGCAGATCCTGTACGACCCCGGGCGCACGTTCCATTTCCTGATCTGGGAAGCGGCGCTACATGTGCCGCTGTGCCCGCCGGAGGTGATGGCCGGCCAGCTCGACAGGCTCGTGGGCGCGGTCGGTTTGAACGCAATCCGTGTCGGCATCGTGCCGCTCGGGGGGCCGATCAGCATCGCACCATCGCACGGGTTCTGGGTTTACGACGAGCGGCTGGTGAAGGTGGAGACCATCGCCGCCGAGCTGCGCATCACCGAGCAGTCCGAGATCGGGATCTACCTCGACGTGTGGCGCCGCCTGGAACAGGCCGCCGTGCACGGTCCCGCTGCGCATCGCCTGCTGGCCCGCGTCCGGGCCTGCCTCGACCAAGGCAACGACGAGCAGGCGAACGCTTGAACCATCCGGCCAGGTACGCGACTACCTTCCTGCTTCAGCTCTTCGACGCACACTATGCCGCTATCTGCCCAGGTCGGGTGGCAACTCCTCAGGCCTGCGCCGATCCAGGCCAGTCGAGAGGATTCTTTTCGGCTGTGTTCGGCCACGGAGCAGCCTTCCTAAGTGCATGAACTGGGCAAGGTGCCCGTCAATCGTGGAGGTTGCGGAAGCGTCCACAGCTCTACCCCGTAATAGGCGACGGCGAGGATCGGAGCGCCTGTGGGGCTAGTGCCCACAGCTAGCCCGGCCGCCGCTGTATCGATCATCGCGGTGGGTTGGCCCGGGTTGTCGGGGTGCCAGACCAACACCCGTGAGCTATAGCCACCGGTGACGACACGGCCGTCGGGAAGCACCGCCACCGCCCACACGGTTCCGTCGAAGGTGCCCAATTCGAGGGGTTGGCCGGGGCGGTCGAGATTCCAGACCAGCACCCGTGAGTCGTAGCCGACGGTGACGACACGGCCGTCCGGGAGCACCGCTACCGCCGTTGCCGGGCTGTCGAGGGTGCCCAGCTCGGCTGGCTGGCCGGGGCGGTCGAGACTCCAGACCAGCACCCGCTTGTCCAACCCTCCGGTGACGACACGGCCGTCGGGGAGCACCGCCACTGCCAGCACTGCTTTGTGGTGGGTGCCCAATTCGGTGGGTTGGCCGGGGCGGTCGAGATGCCAGACCCGCACCCGTGAGTCGTAGCCGACGGTGACGACACGGCCCTCGGAGAGCACCGCCACCGCCAGCACTGCACCGTCGTGGGTGCCCAATTCGGTGGGTTGGCCGGGGCGGTCGAGTTGCCAGACCCGCACCCGCTCGTCCAACCCCCCGGTGACGACACGGCCGTCTGGGAGCACCGCCACCGCCTCCACCCCTCCGTCGTGGGTGCCCAGCTCGGCCGCCGGTTGGCCGGGGCGGTGGACATTCCAGACCAGTACCCGCTTGTCCTTGCCGACGGTGGCGACGCGGCCGTCGGGGAGAACGGCCACAGCCCGCACCGAATGGGTTCCAATCTGGGTGGGCTGTCCGGGCCGGTCCGGGTGCCAGACCAGCACCCGTGAGTCGCTCCCTCCAGTGACGACACGGCCGTCAGGAAGCACCGCCACCGCCCACACGGTTCCGTCGAAGGTGCCCAATTCGGTGGGATGGCCGGGACAGTCGGGGTGCCAGACCTGCACCCCCTCGACCAGCCCTCCGGTGAGGATGCGGCCGTCTGGGAGCACCGCCACCGCCAGCACCGCACCGTCGTGGGTGCTCAGCTCGGTGGGTTGGCCGGGCCGGTCGAGATTCCAGGCCAGCACCCGTGAGTCGTAGCCGACGGTGACGACACGGCAGTCCGGTAGCACCGCCACCGCCAGCACCGGGCCGCCATGGGTGCCCACCTCCAGTGCGGGGGGTATGGATCGCACTGTTGTCCATAGCGGCATGGCCCCAGGGTCAGGCCGGGACTGCGAAGAAGATCGAATGCTGGCGGCGAGCTCTCTCGCATCGAAGTGAAGGGCCTGGAGGCAAAGCTGCCGCAGGACGTAGCCGGGATCGTTGCTGGGCGTATCGGACTGCAGGTTGACCTGTTGCGCCGATACGACCGCGAGAAGGTCGTGCAGTCGGGGGTCCTCAACCATCGTGGCGGCTGCACGCAGGACCGCGAGGGTGGCGGCCACGCTGCCGAGTTTGATAGCCGCGTTGACCCAGGCGACGTCGCCTGCCAGGGCGGCGAGGCGGTGCGGGTCGTCGGTCAGTGTGGCGGGGTAGGTGTCGAGGAGGTAGCGGGGGGTGCCCGTTCCGTCCTGGTTGGGGTCAGGCCAGCCCGCTTGCTGCCAGGTGTCGGCCCAGGCGTGGACGCGTTCTCGGTAGGCGGGCTTGGCCAGTAACTTGTGGGAGCGTGCCTGTTCGAGCAGTGTGCCGTGGGCGAACTGGTACCTGGACCGGTCGGCGGTTCCAACTGGTTCGATGCTGCGGCCGGCGCGGTCGACGAGGAGCTGGTCGACATCCCACGCATCGGTACCGTCTCGGAGCGTCGGCGCGAGCAGGTCGGCCAGGTCCGCGGGGGACAAGGGCCCGGCGGCTGCGGCGAGCAGGCCGAGCGTCTCGCGGACCAGGCCACCTTCGGTGGCCAGCCGATCGACTTCGGCGGCGCCGAGGTCGCGCCGCTCCTCCCACCCGGGGGACCCGCTCAAGATGACAGGGGCGGTGTGGTGGAGGGGGTGGCCAGCGTTGTCCGCCAGGTCGGCGGGGAGTTCTGGGTGGGGGCGGCTGGTTACGTGCACGTGTGCATGGCCTGCGGACGGGTCGCTGCCGGCGACAAGATCGGGCAGCAGACTGGCGACGCTTGGCATGTCCCGAGGGCGGAGGTCCTCGTCCAGCCCGTCGACGACCAGCAGCAGGTGACGGCCGGTGTCATGGGCCCGTTGGACCGCCCGTTCCCACAGCAACCGGTAGGTGTGCTCGTCGTATCCAGCCAGCTCGACTGCCGGACACAGCGCGGCAAGCTGGGGAATGACCGCAGCGAGGAAGTTGCTGCTCTGCCCATCAGAGGCAACTCGGCGCAGGAAATAGGACACCACGTCCACCTCAGAAGGCAGGGTGGCGGTGACCGCGTGGTACATCAGGGCGGTCTTTCCGGCGAACGCGCCGCCTACGAGCCACCGGTATCCCTCGGTGCTCGTGGCGAAGGTGTTGATGGCGGCGAGCTCGTCGTCGCGGCCCTCCAGACGCAGCATTCGGCTGCGCAACGCCCGTCCCATCGACCGCAGCGTCGCCGAGTAGGGAGGGATCGGCCGGACGGGGCGGGGTGGCAGCACAGCCAGCGCGTCCGGGCCGGTCACGCCCAGCTTGGTCCACCACGCCGCAGGATCCGGTACTCCGGGGCGTGCGTTCGGGTTCGCCGGGTCGGGACTCAAGGCGGTGAGTGGCGTGGCGGAAAGCGACCCGGCCCCAGCTCGGGGCGCGTGTTCGGAGACCACACCGAGAAGTAACCCGGCAGAGGTCACTGGTCCGCCAGAGATACCCGACCAGGCGCACTCGTTCAGGGCCTGGTCCCGCGCAGGTAGGTCGCGGGGTGCGACCGAGACCTGCAGGTCGAGGAGCCCCCGGACGAGGCCGGATCCGACCGGGATCACGCCAGCCGCGTCGCACGTCTCTCGTATCGGTGCACTGATCGGCCCGCCCCTCGACCTCGGCTCGCCTGGGAACACCTCAGCGAACTGTGGGTATCCCCATGCGTGGCAGCGATCCACCACCTCGCCGCTGGCGCTGTCGCGGTCCACCCGCGCCAGACCGATCGGCGGCAGGTCCAGGTCCTGGTCATCGATCTCGACCAACGCCAGGTCCGGGCCAGCGACGGAGGTGGGGTCGCCCACGAATGCCTCATCCAACGGTAGGCAGAGCAGTGTCCTCTTGTCCGGGCCACGCACCCACACGCGATGCGCGCCAGCAACGACATGCGCCGCGGTCACCACCGTGCGGTGAGCGACAATGCAGCCCGACCCGTACCGGGTTTCCCCGGTGGGCAGCTCGGCGTTGACCTCGACCAGCCGGGCCCGGAGCGGCACCGCGTCCATCGTGGTGCGCTATCCCTTCGACACCGTGGTCGTGCTGGTGACCTTGACCGGCATACCGTTGCGGTCCACCGGCGGGTCGAGCACCACGGTGATAGTGCTGGTGTTCTGCCACTGCCGCGACCCGTCACCGCCCAACTCCAGACTTACGACGGGCACCTTGAACCCTGCCTTGGCGCCGACGCCCTTGGTGGCCACCACCTGCAGCTGCACCGTCACCGACGCGACCGGAAACCTGACGTCGCAGTCTTCGCCCGATTGCCTGGCTGCCAGTAGGTCGGCTCGGATCGACTCGATCGCCAATACCCTCTACCGGATCCGTCTCCTTCACAACCAGCCTTCCCATCAGCGATCTCGAGCCGAGGCCCGACACCCGGTCTCGGCACTGGACACCTGAGCGATGTGGCAACCTCACCGACGCCCAGCAGTGATCCCTTCTCCCGCGACGGTCGCATTAGGGATAACCAGGGCGGCCTCACGGCCCCAACCGGCCACCGCCGCGTGGCAAGTCACCGTTCGGCATCTGTGTTACCGCAACTCTGCCACCAATCGATCACGGCACCGGCCTGACCGTCCACAGCACATCAGGTTGTTGTCCGACATCCTTCCAGGCGCTCCCAGCGCGGCCGTCACAAGCAGCGAATCCAGCCCACGATCCAGGTCGACGCATTATCCGGAAGTCGAAGCCGGGCGTAGCCCGCTTCTACGGATGCCTGTACCAGGGTTGCATCATCTCGCCCCCGCAGGCAGCTCGGCACTGAGCCCGCCTCGCTCTGCCCACTGCTATCGACCCAGACAACCTCTCCCGGGATCCAGGCCGGCGGTCCCCCTCCGTCGGGCTGGAAGGTGCCTTGATGACGCGCTCCACTGAAGATAGCCGTCCCATGGGTGACGGTCGCCGGCTTGGCTCCGAACGGCAGCCTCAGCCCAACCAAGGCACCAACAACGAGCGCGCACACGACGACTGCAGCAGCCACTGCAATGGCGACGGGAAGACGGACGGCGACGGTGCGATTCATCCAGGTACGAGACGGCATGAGCCGATCATGGCAGCGGCGCGCGATCGCTGCTGGGAGTTCGCTAACCCGACGCAACGCGCCACAAGGGTGCACTCAGACACGGCCTGAAACGGTCGTGGGCGGTCTAGGAGTAGCCGCCACGCGGATGTTCCATGCGCAGTGGCAGGTGGCGGCCCGGCTCCTAGTCGATCAATGGTGCGTTATCGCGACGCGGGATGAGAATCCACACGACCGTGACGACCTGAAGCACAGCCGACGCCACGAGCAGCGGCCAGAGTCCGTTCCCTAGGACGAGTAGCACGACCGCGAGGACAAAGGCGAGCCCAGAGGCGACGGCGCCGACCCTGCGGGCGAAATCACTGATCGGCGAGGAGGGATCCATCCTGAACGGCAGGACGATGTTCCAAACTGCCGTCACCAGGCTCCCGACGAGAAGGAGGACAGTCGCCCAGAAAACTGCGGTGTCGGTGTCGATAGACACGGTGACAGTCACGTTGAGCCTCCACCTTGCACGCGGTGCCCGATCGGGACGACGGCTGACATGCGATTGCCCACGCCAAGGTACGCGTTCCGGCCGACCAGCGTGACCCCAGCAAGTCGTCGACGCAGATTCGAAGGAGCAAAAAGCAAATCAACCGTGGCGAAAGCGCTGGTACCACGCTTCGGAGGCCTCGTCGGCCAGGCGGTCGAAGGCCGGGCACGGGATGGCGATGTCGACGCGGTCGGGAATCTCGAGAAAATCGAGCAGGTGGCGCACGGTCGCCTGGTAGTCGGCGACCAGATCTTCGTAGACCACGGTGTACGGGACCACACCCCAGCGGTCGAACTGATCCTGCATGTCGGCCTCGCGCTGGTTGGCCCCGATGAGCAGGAATTCGAGCGCGTCGTGGTCGTAGCCGTCGATCACGTCGGCGGCGCTGGTGCGCGGCGGCGCCTCGCCCACCACGGTGTCGACGCGGTTGGGCCGGTGCCACTCCTGTGATCGGATCGCGCGCAACCACGAGACCGCAAGGCGCAGCTTGTTCCGCCGGGTCATGAACACGTGTTTGCAGGCGGGAAAAACCGCCGCCCAGGCCTTGCGTCCATCGGGATCGACCACGCCCGGGATTACACCGGCGAACAGAGCCGTCAGTTCCCGGTGCAGGTCGGCGCTCATGCCGTACTTGGCGCTCACCACGCCGTTGGGCGTGGCAGCCTCGCGCCAGAGGAAGTCGCGTAGCTGCACGGCATCGGGGACGCCATATTTGGCCGGCAGTCCGTGGCCTGCCGGGTCCTCGAGCCACTCGCGCGGACGCCCGGCGATGCCGGTGTCCTCCAGCGCTTGGGTCAACATGGTGCTGCCGACGCGCTGGCTGAACCAAATGAGATACGACTGTCGGGGCGCCGCGACCGCCATGCGCGGAGCTTAACGCGCCCCACGCATGGCACCCAGCTCAGCTTCGATGTTCAACAGGCGATTGTATTAGCCTAGCGCCGTCGACGAGGCCCCGGCGGTGGTCGGGGCGGGCCGAGGGCTTTGCGACCTCGCTTGGTCCGGTCCCGGAGACCGGGCCCAGGTGGACGATTGGCGGTAGGCGGCAAGCTGCCCGAGCCGGCCAAGGTTGTGGGACCGCGGCCTCCCGGACCAGGCCAGGGCAAAGCCCGCCCGCCCGGTCGGCTGACCTGCCGCGGCGGGCCGGCCACAGCCTCGATTCCGCGCGCGACAATCGCCAGGTGGGCGCGCTCGTGTGGATATGGAACTGGCAGATCCAGTGCTGCGGAACACCGTTCACGGTCGGGTCCGAGGTGACCTGGACGGTGACCGAACCGGACGCCGAGTCCCTGTCGCCGATCCTCGGCGAGACCAGGGCTGCGGGTGTCACCTACGAGGAGGAACACCATGGTTCGGAGGCGGCGGTGATCGGGTCCGTGCACGGCACGGTGCGCTCGATACAGGCAGTTCATTGTCAGCTCGCCTCAGTGCCTAACACCGATCCCCAGATCCTCGCCGCTGTGCCTGGATCCGCGGTCAGCGTCCATGTGACCCACGCCGATGGCTGGGACACTGGGGGCACCATAGAGGACTTCTGCGGTTACGTCGTCGACCTCGAGCAGCTGGACTTCCGGCCGGTCGAGTCGGGGTAGAGGCAGTCGCGCCGGACGGTCGGTCTATGGGTACAGGGCGGAGCGGGCTGCTTGCCAAGCCGAGCTGGCACAACGCCCGCTTTACCCCTACTGTGCGCGGAGGCTCCGGCATAATTCGACACCTGTGGCTGACCTTCGAACGATGCGGCTGTGCTGGTGACGACTGGCGTGGCGCCGGCATGCCTCGTTGCTGCGCTCACAGGGGACCGGCAGGCACGTACCTGGTCGCCTACGCCGTCCAGCTAGTACGCCTAGTTTGCGTCGACGTCGGCGGTTTCGATCTCGACACAGGCTGGTCGGGCCGGGGTAACGTCGAGTCTGTGGGCGTGGTTGATCTGGATGGGTTTCGGTCGCTTGCGCGTTCGTCTCCGTGGCGGTGGCGGACGTTGCGCATGGTCGTCACCTATACCGATCTTCCCGTCCAGTGGTCGCGTCCGGTCCGGGCATGGGTACGCCGTCCCAACGGCCTGCGGGTCGAGGAACTCAACGGATCACCGATCCTCATTGACTGGCTCGAGCACCCATGGGGAACCGGCGCGCGCGTCGACCGGCTGGGACGGTCGACCCCAGATCCTGAGCCGTTCGGTCCCCTCGACGACCGCGCGCCTCGCCCGCTGCTCCGCGACGATGGCCTGGTCGCCGAACGCCCACCCGAATTCGACCGGCTGCGCTACGACGACCCGATGTTCCACACCTACCGGTGGGTGGCGATGCTGGACCCCGTCGAACTCGCCGACGGAAGCCAACCGCCGACACACGTAGGGACCGGCTACCTACGGACCCCGGAACTGTCGCCACTGCGGTTGGAGACCGACGTGAAAGAGGTCCGCCACGAAGGGCGAGCGGCGTGGGAAACGGTGGTGGCCACCACCGACTTCTACGAGCCGCGATGCAGCTGTTGCGCCGCTCTCGAAGGTGCCCACAGTCAGCACCGGTGGATGTGGGAGACCGGTCGGTTCGACACCCCGACCGAAGAGTGGGCTGAATGGTACCGGGTTCGTCTTGACGCAGCTACCGGAGTGCTGGTCCTGACCGAGGAGATCGGTGGCCACACGGAAGGCCGGGGCTGGAGTGTAAGCATCGAAGCCGTGGACGCGGACATGCCCCGTCACATGCTCACTGCGGACGCCTAGACATACTCGCCGCTCGAGGGTGCGGCGTGTACGCGGCGAAGTCTTCGCCGCGGTGACGAACCCGCAGGTCAGAGGGTGGTTGGCGTCCTTCTGTAAAACCGTCGACCCGAGGGCAGTCGACACCTCGCCCGACGACTCCGACGATAGGAGGCGTCTGGCAGGTTGTACGCGGGGGTGTGACCGCCCGGCCGGCCGGGGTGCGGGATGTGTAGCTCATGCGCACGGTCGTGGGTGCGGGTTTGGGTGCGAAATGCTGTCGGCGGGGGTGGTTGTGGGGGCTGTGGGGGAGTGGGCTGGTGGCAAAGTCGCTGGTAGATGGCGTGGTCGCTGTTGGGGAGAGTTCTCATAATCCCTGGGTCGCGGGTTCGAGTCCCGCCCGCCCTACCCCTACTGACCTGCGAAGATGCGGATCTTCGGCAGGTCGTCGGCCTGGTTTGCGCGGTTCGGGTGCGAGTGTGGGTGCGAAATTGTCCCTTGGTCGGTTCTGACTGTGGTCACTCCCGTTGACGGTGGACTCACAGGACTGACAGGGGGCGGCCGGTTGCCGCACCCGGGTGGAACTGCGCCGTCCTGGACGTCGTGGACTTTTGTCTGGCGTCCCCTACACGACGATCACCAGGGTCCACGCCCCTTGCGCTGCGGCATAGGCACTGGCACATTGCCGCTCACCTCGTGGGTCTTTACTCGAAGTGCCCCGAGTCTCATCTCCGCAAGTTCCCGCTAGCGCTGGTGGGGTGTGTCATCCCGAGGTCCCCGCAGCCGGTCTGCTACGTCGGCCCGTGCCGCCTTGGGGCCGATGCTCTCGATGACGCATGCTCGTGGAGTGCCGGCGGACTTGGATTAGGGTCAGCTACCGGTGAAGCGTGGGTCGCGCTTATCCATGAATGCGGCGATGCCCTCCCTGCCATCAGTGCTACCGAACAGCCGGGACAGCGCGGCCTGCTCGGCCGTAAGCGCCGCGTCGAGTGCCTGTTGGACTCCTTCGTCGATCAGCCGCTTGGCCTCGCGTACGGCGAGAGGGGCGTTTGCGGCGAGCTCGGCGGCGAGCTCGCCGGCACATGACTGCAGGTCGCCCGGCTCCACGACCTGGACGAGCAGCCCTCGACGTTCAGCCTCCTCCGGGCGCATGCTGCGGCCCCTGAAGATCAGATCCTTCGTCGCCCTGGTTCCGATCGCCCGGGCCAGGCGCTGCGTCCCGCCACCGCCTGGGACGAGACCGAGCTTGACCTCCGGCAGCCCAAACCGCGCTTTCGTGGACGCCACGATGAGGTCGCAGCACAGGGCGAGTTCGAACCCACCGCCGAATGCGTAGCCGTTGACCGCTGCGACCGTCGGTTGCGGCAGGTGCTCGAGCTCGGTGAAGACCGACCGGGAGAGGCGTTGGTAGGCGTCGAAGTCCGCCTTGCTGGCGTCGCGGTACTCCGCCACGTCGGCACCGGCGATGAATCCGCGTCCGGTTCCCGTGATGACGAGAGCGCGTACGTCGGAGCCGCGGATGGAGCGGAAGTAGTCGCCTAGCGCTGTCACCATGCCGGTGGAGAGTGCGCCCAGGGCGGCTTCGCGGTCGACGCGAAGCGTGGCAACCGCGCCTTGACGGGTTTCGACCAGGTGGTCGTGGACCCGCCTGTGCGGGAGTGCTGCGGGATCGGTGGCGTCGGTCATCCGATGGCTCCTTCGGCGCGCAGACCGGCGATCTCCTCGGCTGAGAGCACTTCGGCGAAAATCTCGTCGGTGTGCTGGCCCGCTGTCGGCGGCGCGTAGCGCAACTGCCAAGGCGTTTCCGAGAGGCGGATCGGGCAGCCGATGAGCTCGAGTCGTCCGGCGACTGGATGATCGACCTCGACGATGAGATCGTGCCCTTGCTCGCGTAGCTCTTCTACCGCCTGTGCCGTGGTGCGTACGGGGGCACACCAGATGCCTGCCGGCATGAGCACACCGACCAGCTCCGCGACGGTGCGCTGGACGGTTGCCCCCTCGAGTCGCTGTTTGATGTCGTCGCGGTCGCGCCACGCGTCGAGCCCCTCCATGCCGTCGACGCCGAGAAGGTCGGCGACCTTCGGGAACGGAGCCATCGCGAGCGCGAGCCAGCCGTCCGCCGCCTGATAGATCCCGAACGGCGCGGACAGCCACGCCTGCCCGATGCCCGCCGCCGACCGCTCCCAGTCCTGTCCCTGGTTGACCAGTGCCGAGATCTCCTGGCACTGCAGCGCGATCGCGGTCGAGTACAGGTCGACCTCGACGCGCTGGCCGATCCCGTGCCGTTCCCGGGCGACCAACGCGGCCAGGATGCCGTTGGAGAGGGTGAGAGCGGTGGAAGCGTCCACGATCGACGTGCCTGCGGGGGTCGGTGGGTCACCAGCGCGGCCGCCGGCCGCGGCGAGGCCGGACATCGCCTGGATCAACAGGTCCTGGCCGGGCCGGTTTTCCTTGGCGAACACGGTGTCCTGACCCCAGCCGGAGCCCGAGCAGTAGATGATGTCGGGCCGGACCCGACGGAAGTCGTCGTACCCCAGACCCAGTCTGGATAGGACACCAGGTCGGAAGTTCTCGACCACGACGTCGCAGCTTCGTCCGAGCTCGAGGATCGCGTCGCGGGCGGCGGCCGACTTGAGGTCGGCGGTGACAGAACGCTTGTTGCGGTTCATGGCGAGGAACGCCGCCGAATCGCCCGCCACCAGGTCACCGAGCATCTCCAGGGTTCGTTCCCACTCGCCACCCAGCCGCTCGACCTTGATCACGTCCGCACCGAGGTCGGCGAGCAGTTGGGTGCCGTAGGGACCGAGCATCATCTGGGTGAAGTCGAGGATGCGGATGCCTTCCAGCGCTGCTGGCACGGCGTTCTCCTTTCGGTTCAGTGAGTGGAGGCCGGGACGGCGGCGGACGCGCGTCGTGCGCGTCCGAAGACAGCGAGCAGGATCGCGGGAACGGCTGCGACCGCCCCGGAGATAAGGAAGGACAGCTCCCACGAACCCGATGCATCGACGATGTAGCCGAGCACGATCGGCGCGAAGATGCCGGCCAGGTTGGCGATGAAGTGGACGAAGCCGGACGCTGCGCCGAAGCGGTGCGCCGGGATCGCGGGCTGGATCAGCGCGAAGAACTGCGCGCCCACCACGTAGAGGATGAACACGGTCACGGCCATCAACGCGACGGCCGCGGCGGTGGTGCGAACGACGCCAACCGGAGCGAACGCGAGTCCCACCAGCAGCAGCCCGACGACCGTCGTCCACTTGCGCGACGCGAACAGGCCGAATCTCCGGCCGAGCGCATCGGTGAAGATCCCGCCGAGGGCGAGGCCGACGAAGCCGCACAGCCAGGGGATCGCGCCGGTGAAGGCGATCTGGTTCAGGTCCAGGCCGTGTGCGTCGTGCAGGAACTCCGGGAACCAGGTGAGGAAGGTGTAGAGAACCCAGGAGTAACCGAAGTAGGTGAGGGCCGTGGTGACGACGATCGGCATCCGCAGGTAGCTCGCCAGGCTCCGGTCGTCCTGGTCGTCGGTGCCTGTGGACCGCGCGGCGACCTGGGCGTCCTCCTCCATCTCGGCTACCTCGCCCGCCCGCACCCACGGGTGGACGGCGGGGGTGTCCCGCACGAGGACCCACCAGCCGATCAGAAAGAAGATCCCCACCAGACCGAGGATGATGAACGGCGCCCGCCAGTTTCCGTGGAACGCGTTGATGATCGCGACAATGATGGGCGTGCCGACCGCCCCGCCGAGCGGCGTGGACGCCTGGGACAGCCCGAGAGCGGTGCCCATGCGACGGCGCGGGAACCAGTTGGACATCGTCTTGGCAGTCACCGACGCCTGTGGCCCCTCGCCGAAGCCGAACAACAGCCGGATGACCATGAAGGAGGCAAGGCCGAATCCCGCGGCGGTCAGGGCGGTGAACAACGACCACCATCCCACCGCCCAGGCCATCACCTTGCGCGGGCCGAACTTGTTGGAGGTGTAGCCGCCGACGAAGCAGAAAGGCGCGTACCCGACGAAGAAGATGGCGGAGATCCAGCCCCAGGTGGACTTCGAGAATCCGTACTCGGCGATGATCAATGGCGCGGCCAAACCGATGGCGGCGCGGTCGGCGTAGTTGAGTCCGAGCACGAGGAAGTTCGTGCTCAGGATGACCCACCGGTACCTGAAGCCCCTGTCGTTCCTGGTAGCGGTGCGAGTGGCGGGTGTAGTGGCAGCCACGGCTCGGCCTACCTCCTTCGTGTGGGAGCGTTTCTCAGCGAGTTCTCGTGCGCGGGTTGCTCATTCGCCGACGAGCCGCGCACGGTCGGCCCAGTACCTCTCGCGGATCTCCCGGCGCCGCAACTTCCCGTTGCCAGAGACGGGCAACTCGGTCGCGAACTCGACGTAGAGCGGTTTCTTGTAGCTGGCAAGGCGTTCTCGGCAGGCGGTCACGACGTCTTCGTCGGACAGCGTGAAACCGGGCCGGGTGACGACCACGGCCGCGACGGCCTCGCCCCAGCGTTCGTGGGGAACACCGACCACCACGACTTCCTGTACGGCGTCGAGTTCGGCGATGGCGCGCTCTACTTCGGACGGGTAGATGTTGAAGCCGCCGCTGACGATGACCTCGCGGCGCCGGTCGACCAGGTAGAGGTAGCCGTCGTCCTCCAGTCGGCCGAGATCACCGGTACGGAACCAGCCGTCGGCTGAGAGAACCTCGTGGGTCTCCTCTGGCCGGTCCCAGTACCCGGGCATCACGGCAGCTCCACGCACGCGTACTTCGCCGGGTGCTCCCACCGGTGCCGGGACGTCGTCGGCGTCGACAACCTGGAGTTCGATCTCGGCCACCGGCCGTCCTGCGGAGGACAGCCGCGCTGGCGCGGTGGCCGACGGTACGGGCCGATGCTCGGCAGCGCTCAGCACAGTGAGGGGCGCCAGGGCCTCCGAAAGGCCGTAGCACTGGTAGAGCACGTCACCGAACACCTCCCGTGCCCGTACCAACGCCTGGGCCGAGATCGCCGAACCGCCGTAAGGCACCGCGCGCAGATGTGCCGCCCGGAAGGGTGTCCCGGCCTCAGCCCGGCGTTCGGCAACAGCGGTCAATTCCTTCAGCATCGTCGGAACGAGGGGGAGGACCGACACCTGGTGCTCCACGACGAGGTCGAGGGACCGGGGAGGGTCGAACCGTCGTACGGGCACGACCGCGGCACCTCGGAACGTGTACGCCGAGCCGGCCGAACCACCGAAGTGACTCATCGGCGCCACGTGCAGCACGACGTCGCCGGGACCGGACGGCGGAAGTTCGGCCCAGAAGGCGCGCAGCATCGCGAGCCATCCGGCATGCGTGACGATCGCGCCCTTCGGCTGGCCAGTGGTCCCCGACGTGTACATCAGTGCCGCCACCTCGTCCTCGGTCGGAGCCGGCACGTCCGGGGCCGTCTCGGAGGCACCTGGCGCGACCAGGTAGGCCAGCGTGGAGTCACTCCCGGCCACAGCCCCGCCGTCGGCGGCGACGAGCGTCCGCAACAGGGGGAGAGTGGAACGACGGTCCGCGACGAGTTCGGCGTGGGTCTGTTCGCAGAGGACGGCAGCCGCTCCGCAGTCGGCCGCGATGGTGGCGATCTCCTGGCCGTGCAGGCGACTGCTCACCGCGACCCGGACGAGTCCGCTCAAAAAGAGGGCATGCTCGACAATCAGAACCTCTGGCCGGTTGTCGAGCGCCATCACCACGCGGTCGCCGGGGCGCAGGCCGGCTGTCAACAGCCGGTTGGCGGTACGCCGGGCCGCGGCGCCGAGGTCTGCGAAGGTGAGCCACCCGTCCCCGGAGAGGATCGCGGGCCGGTCGGCGAAGCGTTCGTGCGCGCGGCGGGCAAGAGTGGCAAGGGTCGTCATGCCTCGTCACCATTTTCGGTGACCGTTCGCTGCCACAGGTCGAGCAGTTCCTTGCCGATGGCCGCCGGCGGCTCCTGCCGGCGTACCCGCTCGTGCAGCAGTTCCCCAGCGCGCTGCTGGTAACGGGGATATCCAGCGTCGCGTGCGCGCAGGAACGACGCGTCCAGCGTGGCCAGGGTGTCGGCGAAGAAGCCGTGGGTCAGGTCGTTCGCGGACGGATCGGTCCAGGCCCGGCGATGCCCGGGCTGGCCGCCCGCGTGCAGGTACGTGCCCCGCTGGCAGGCCTCGGACACGATCCACGCCGCGACGTCGACCGCGGCACCGGGATCGGCGCACTGGGCCGACACAGCCAAGCCGACCCCGCCGGTCATGGTGCCGACGGGTGTCGGTCCCGGGTATGGCGCGTCGGCGAACCTGAGGAGATGGCGGCCGTGTCCGTCGCGCGCGTAGTTGGAGTAGCCGAAGACGAGTGGGACGTAGCCGATCGGTGCCCCGGCGGCCATCGCGTCGAGCGTCTGGATCGGGTCACGGGTCAGCGATACCGGGTCCACCCGGTGCAGCAACTGGTACACCCGCTCCAGCGCGGCGACCGCGATCGACGGATCGATTCCGGTTCGCGGCCACCACCGCGGCCGACCGCCGACGCCGTCCGCGGTGAGGTTGGCCTCGGTGGCAACGTGGTGGCACAGCGAGATGAACGTCGACCACAAGTGCGTAGGGTTGGCCGGTGACTCGGCGACGACCCCTGCGGGTAGGGAGGCGAGGAGCGCGTGGGCCTCGTCCCAGGTCCGCGGTAGCGGCGCCTGGAGCAGGTCCGGCCGGTACGCCGACACCTGCGCCGCCGCATCCATCGGGAGCGCCCACTGGTGTCCGGCCATGGCATAGCTGCGGTAGCTGGGCCCGACGGAGTTCCGTTCCTGCTCGGCAAGGGTCTCGGCCGGCAGAACCTCGTCCAGGGGGAGCAACGCGCCAGTCGCCGCTGCCTGTCCGACGAAGGGGTGATCGATGGCGATTAGGTCGAACCTCCGGGCCAACTCGACCACGGGGACGTCCTCGAACTCTTGCAGCGAACGCGCTGCCCACTCGACCGTCACCTCCGGATGGACGGCGGTGAACGCGGCGGTGGCCGCGTGTACCGAAGCAGAGCCCCGGGGGTGGCTCCAGGTCATGCCCCGAAGGTGCGGCATGTCGGTCCTTTCCTCAGGAGGTGGCGCGTCGGGAGGTGTGGTGTCGTGCCGTTCACCCCGGACTGGCGGTGGAGCGGCGTACGACGAGTTCGGGCGGAGGATCGCTGAGGAGGTGGCCGCCGGGTTCGGCCTTCGCGCCGGACAGCACCAGTTCCACAGCCCGCCGGCCCATCGCCTGCAACGGCAGCCGCACGGTCGTGAGGGGCGGGGAGCCGTGCGCGACGAACCACGCGTCGTGCAGGCCAATCACGGACAGGTCCTCCGGGACGCGGACGCCGGCCTCGCGTGCGGCCGCAAGCGCTCCGACACTGACGACGACATTGGCGACGAACACCGCGGTGGGTCGCTGCGTACCGCTTATCAGCTTGCTCATCGCGGCGTGGCCGGCCTCGGAGTTCCAGTCCTGTTCGACGATCCACTTCCGACGGACGGGTAGTCCGTGCCGCTGGAGCGCCGTTCGCCAGCCCGACTGCCGGCGGTCGGAGAGGTCGGAACCCGCTCGCCCACCGAGGTAACCGATGTCGCGATGCCCGAGAGCGACGAGATGGTCGACGGCCACCCCGGCGGCGTCCTCGTCGGCCAGCCGCACCGCCGGGAGCCCGGCTCGGGGACGGCTGTTGACCAACAGCGTCGGCAACCGCTCCGCCGCCCGTGTGGACAGCGCGTCGTCGAAGTCGAATCCGCTGCCCTGCCAGAGCAGACCGTCGATCCGGCCGTCTCCGAGTAGTTGGTCCAGTACGGCGTTGTTCGCCGCGAGTTCGGGTGCTTCCGCCAGCAGCAACACCTGGCCGGCCGCAGACGCCGCCTCCTGGGCGCCTCGGATGATCCCGGCGTGAATCGGGTTGCTCACGTCGTGGACGACGAGTCCGATCGCGCCCGCACGAGAAAGGCGCAGTGCTCGTGCCGCACCGTGGGGAACGTAGTGCAACTCGCGCGCGGCAGCGACCACCCGCTCCCTGGTTTCGTCACGTACCCGCAAAGTGCTGTCACCGTTGAGCACGCGAGAGGCGAGTGAGACCGACACGCCGGCGTGCTGTGCCACGGCGGACAGTCCACGCGGCCGATGACCGGTGGTCATGCCGGCGCCTCTGTCGGTCGGCGCTCGACGAGGTAGATATGGACCAACGCGAGGACGACCTCACCACGCTGGTTGGTGACGGTGACCTTCTCGTCGACGTAACCGGCGTCGGCGCGTGTCGGGTGCGGCCGAAGGCCGGCGATCTCGGCTTCCACCGAGATCGTGTCACCGATGAACACCGGCCGGACGAAGCGGATCCGGTCATAGCCGTAGCTGAACGCGACCGGATTGATGTCGCCGGCGGTCATCCCGACAGCGACCGACAGGATCAGGGTGCCGTGCGCGATGCGTTGACCAAAGGGTTGGGTGGCACACCATTCGGCGTCGACATGGTGGGGAAACCAGTCTCCCGTCTGACCCGCATGCAGAACGATGTCCGCCTCGGTGATGGTGCGTCCGGTGCTCTGCCGGCGTGTACCGACCTCGTAGTCCTCGACGTACCGCTTCACCGTCTGCACACGCTCCTCCAGTGGTATAACGTTTTACCAACGGCAGTACGGCATCTTTCTCCCTCGATCGGCGACTCGTCAAGTGCTTGCTGACGATCGCCGCGTCCGCTGGTATCGACTTCCGCGCTGGTCCGGGCCGGAGGATGTCAGTCGACGACACATCCGTCGCCGGGATTGAGGTGGCCTTGGCGCGACGCTGCCCCGGGCGCCGTGCCGGTTTGCTGGCGCCACCAGGTCTTGACCGCTCGATGCAGTTAACCCGCCCGCGGCCCGACTCATCATGGTGGCCGCTCCCGGCCAGCCTGGTTCGCCCTCGGCCCCCCGTGTCCCGCGCAAGCCCGCTTTGACAGCAATGAGGCGCGGCCGAGCCGTCTACGAAGCAGGTCGCCGCCGCGCTCGACATACCGCGAGCGCCGGGTCTTCAAAGCAGAGCCGGCGACGCGTGCATCAGGCGGCCGGGGAGGGGCGATGTCAACGATGGCTGGTGTGGTCGAGCATGTAGGTGGCGTCCTTGCTCATGTGCCTCGTCCTCGGTTCGAGTCGGGAGCGAGCCGCCTTCGTTGATAGTGATGTTGTAGGCGCATGCTTCTAAGCGGCCGTGAGTATGAGTGCGTCGCCTTGTCCGCCTCCGCCGCATAGTGTTGCGGCGGCGGTTCCGTGGCCGCTTCGGTGCAGTTCCATCGCCAGGTGCAGCACGAGTCGCGCGCCGCTCATGCCGGGCGGGTGGCCGAGTGCGATGGCGCCGCCGTGAATGTTGACTCGCTCCTCGATCTCTGTGTCGGTGAGGCCGAGGTCCCGGGCGCTGGCGAGGACCACGGCGGCGAAGGCTTCGTTGATCTCGATCAGATCGAGTTCGGCGCTGTTGAGGCGTTGGCGTCGGCAAGCTACGCGGATGGCGTGAGCTGGCTGCAGCTGTAGCGAGGTGTCCGGGCCGGCGACCGTGCCGTACGCGCCGATGCGGGCGAGGGGCCTGCAACCGTAGCGGGCCGCGGCGTCCTCGCTCATGATCACCATGGCGGCGGCCCCGTCGGACAGCTGGCTGGAGGAGCCGGCGGTGATGCTGCCGTCAGGGGTGAATGCCGGAGGCAGTTGCGCGAGCACCTCGGCTGTGCAGTCGGCCCGGATGCCTTCGTCGCGGCTGATCAGGTGGTCGTCGCCGTGTCGCTGTGGGACTCGGACTGGCACGATCTCCTCGGCAAGCGTGTCGCTCGACGATGTCGCGAGTCGATGCGAGCGGGCCGAGAGCGCGTCGGCGTCCCTGCGGGCGACTGCAGCATCGCCGGGGTTGCAGGACTCGGTCAGGGCACCCATCGACTGATCGGTGAAGGCGTCCCAGAGCGCGTCGTAGGCAACGTGGTCGAGCATGGTCGCGTCGCCGTATCTGATGCCGTGTCTGGAGTCGCGTAGGAGGTGCGGGGCCTGGGGCATCGACTCCATGCCGCCGGCGACGATGACGTCTGCAAGGCCCGAGCTGATCATCATGTCGGCCATCGCGACAGCGTTGAGTCCGGCCAGGCAGACCTTGTTGACTGACAGTGCCGGGACGGTCAAGGGGATCCGCGCCTTGGCCGCGGCCTGCCGGGCCGGGATCTGACCACAACCCGCTTGGAGAACGTGTCCGAGCACCACTTGGTCGATCTGGTCAGGCTCAACCGCGGCTCGTTTCATGGCCTCTTCGATGGCGATGGCACCGAGGTCGACGGTCGTGCAACCTGCGTGCAACTAGGAGCCGGACCGGCATGGATCAGGCTGGAGAGGGACCACCGCCGGGCCCTGCTCCACCGGTGGGGCGAGTCCTGGACTGATGTGGACAAGTGACGATGCGTTCCTAATCTGTGTCGCGCGGCCAGCAGCGCCTTGACGCATACCCCTGCGCGTAGGTCCCGCCTATCTATACGTGGTTGTACTTCGCAGCGTGGTCCGCGGGTGTCAGTGCTGGCCGATAGTGCGGGCCAGGAACTCGAGGAGTCTGGCTTCTTGGTTGATTGCGTACCTTGCGCGGGTCCATCGCTGGGCGGTGTTCGCGAATCGGAGGTAGCGCAGCGCGTGCATGAGGGCTGCGTCGAAGATCTGCTCGGGAGAGGGGATCGTTCCCGTACTGTTCTTGGCGTAGCCGGCGTAGAAGGCGGCGGCATGGTCGGGATGCCAGGTGAGATCTTCGTCGTGGAAGACGCAGATCAGCGGGTAGCCCAGATCGAGGGCGATCGGTCCGGTTCCGGCGGCGTCCCAGTCCAGCAGCACAAGGTCGCCGTCGGGTCGCTGTCGGACATTGCTCAGGTTGACCTCGCCGTGGATGGTGGCCCCTGGTTGATCGCTGATGCGGCGCACGCGGTGCGTCAGTGAGCGGAAGTCCTCGGCGAACGGGTAGTCACCCGCCTGCTGGTCGAGTTCGTTCGCGGCGGCCTGGACAGGTATCGCGAAGTCTTTCGAGACGGTAGGGAGTGCATGCATCTGAGCCAGAATGGCGCCTAGCCGATGCCAGGTCGGCGCGCTTGACGTCGGCTGACCACCACGGATGTCTTCGAAGACGGTGAGCCGGCGCCCGTCCTTGTCCACGACATACGGTGCCCCGGACAGATCGGGGACGATGGCCGGCACGTGATGTGCCAGCGCCCTGGCAACAGCTAACTGAACGTGTTGCGAGCCTTCAACTCCGGGACCGGGATCGGCGTCAACTTTGACCGCGAAGCAGCCCTGGTCACACACGATCCGTCCGACATATCGAGTCGGGTAGGTCTGTAGGCGCTGGAGTAGCGAGACGCCGGTGAGCCCCCAACCTTCCCTGAGCAGGTTGGACCTCGTCGCACCGTTGCCGAGATTCCCGTCCGACAGCTCGCCATGCACCAGCGTCTCCTCGGTCGGTTCATCGGACAACCACCAGAGACCCTAGCCGTCTCCCGGTCAAGTCCGCGACGTGGTTTGGCCGGCCCCACCGGATCGAGGCCGTGGCCATCCAATGGGTCATCAGCCCAGGGGCCCGGGCAGGTCGCTCCGGGAGGCGCGGGCGAGGGCGGAGCCGACTCCTTGACGTTGGTGATCGCCGGCAACCACCCAGTCGTCCAGCCGTCCGACACGCGGGTCGACGCGTTTCCAGCGTCCTACCAGCGACGTTTCGACGTTGATCCCCAAGATGTGCACTGCCGCATGGTAGGAGAGGGCGGATCGGCCGGGAGATCGCCGCCTGGCGCGTTCTGCGGGGTGGACACGTACGCGCGTGGAGGCCCCCCGTGTCAACCCCCGCGGCGACTACTCCGCCCATCGAGCGCCGCCGCACCGTCGACGTCGAAGGGCGCCGATGCGCGGCCGCGGCTCGGAACCGTCGCCGGCACATCGGGTCGACCCGTGCGAGGTAACCGGCAAGATGTTCTCCGCGCCGAGGAAGTCGGCCACGAATACGGTGCGCGGGCCGTCGTAGATCTCCTGCGGGCTGCCAAGTTGCTCGATCTCGTCCAGGAAGCCTTGACCGCCTACCTCCACGACCTCGACACCGACGAAGTCGACCTCCTGCTCAGCTTGGAGGAAATGCGCGGTGACGAGGAGGAACAGTAGACGCGTGCCCGCATCGACGAGGCGAGAGCGGTATGGCGGGCGTCGTAGTCGTCGACGCGGATGGATCTGCCTCCCCATGGACGCCGGGTCGCGCGGCGGGTCCCTATCCCATGTGGGGGTAGCGGTAGTCGGTCGGCGGGACGAACGTCTCCTTCAGCGTCCGTGGACTCACCCAGCGAATGAGGTTCCACAGCGACCCGGCCTTGTCGTTGGTGCCGCTGGCCCGCGAACCACCGAAAGGTTGTTGCCCCACGACGGCGCCGGTCGGCTTGTCGTTGACGTAGAAGTTCCCGGCGGCGTAGCGCAACTCGGCGGCCGCGGTCGCGATCGCTGCGCGGTCCTGGGCGATCACCGCCCCAGTCAGGCCGTACGGCGCGACCGATTCCAGCTGGCGGAGCACCTGGTCGTACGCCGCGTCGTCGTACACGTGAACACCGAGGATTGGCCCGAAGTACTCCGTCGTGAAGATCTCGTTGGTGGGGTCGTCGCTCTCTAGGATGGTGGGCCGGACGAAAAAGCCGGTGCTGTCGTCGTACCTGCCGCCGGCCAGGATGTGGACGGAGTCGGTCGACTTCGCGCGTTCGAGAGCTGCGGCGTGCTTAGCGAAGGCCCGGCCGTCGATGACGGCGCCTATGAAGTTGGACAGGTCGGCGACATCACCCATCGTCAGCGCCTCGGTGTCGGCGACGAGATCGTCGGCGATCCGGTCCCACATGCTGCGCGGGACGTACGCCCGTGACGCGGCGGAGCACTTCTGCCCCTGGTACTCGAACGCGCCGCGGATCAGGGCCGTCTTCAGCACCGCCGGGTCGGCGGAAGCATGCGCGACGATGAAGTCCTTGCCGCCGGTCTCTCCCACGATCCGCGGATAGTTGTGGTAGCTGTCCAGGCCATCGGCGACACCGCGCCACAGCCGCCGGAACGTACGCGTGGACCCGGTGAAGTGGATCCCGGCCAGCGCCGGGTGGCGCAGCGCGACGTTCGACACTGCGATACCGTCACCGGTCAGCAGGTTGATCACGCCGGGCGGCAGGCCGGCCGCCTCGAGCATTCGCATCGTGTGGAAGGCCGCGAGCGTCTGCGTGGGCGAGGGCTTCCACAGCACGACATTACCCATCAGCGCGGGCGCCGTCGGCAGGTTGGTCGCGATCGCCGTAAAGTTGAAAGGCGTGATCGCGTAGACGAACCCCTCCAGTGGACGGTACTCGACGCGGTTCCAGACGCCCAGCGAGGAGATCGGCTGCTCGGCGTAGATCCTTCGTGCATAGGCGGCATTGAAGCGCAGGAAGTCGATCAACTCGCAGGCGGAGTCGATCTCGGCCTGCTGGACCGTCTTGCTCTGGCCCAGCATGGTGGCGGCGTTGAGGGTGTCCCGCCAGGGACCCGACGCCAGGTCGGCGGCCCGGAGAAAGATCGCCGCCCGATCGTCGAAGCTCATCGCCTGCCAGTCGGCGGCCGCGTCCTGTGCGGCCTTGATCGCGTCCTCGCCATCCTGTTCGGTGGCGTTGTGCATCGTGCCGAGTAAGTGCCGGTGGTCGTGCGGCATGACCACGGGGATCGGGTCACCGCCGCCCGGCCTCCGGACCCCGCCGACCGTGATCGTGAGGTCGACCTGCTCGGCCGTCATGCTGGCCAGCCGGCGTTGGAGACTGGCGCGCTCCGGGCTTCGCGGCGTGTAGGTGTGGACGGGTTCGTTCCCTGGTGGGGGTACCTGCGTGACGGCATCCATGGTCTGACTCCCGCATTGGTCTCTCTGTCAGGATCGTGCGTGTTCCGAGCGCATTGTCGAGTTGTCGTCGTGAACAACGCACTGCAGCAGACGATGAGCGTTACCACCTCGTTCGCGTGAGTGCCACCGCGAGACGAGCGCTGTGCCTCCGCTCTCAACTCGTCCTCTCTGTGCGTTATTGGTCATCCGCATGGCGATGGGCGTCGCCGATTGGTCAGGGCAAGGGCTCGAGCTCGCTCTGGCCGAGCTTCTCTCGCTCGTGGCGCACCTCGTCGGCCACGCGCGCCAGCAGGGCCGGAGCGTCGTAGACAATGCCGTCCTTGACTGTGTAACGGACTCCGCCGACCCGCTCGAGCTCGCCATCGGGGCGAAGGCGGATCCGGCCTGACCCGTACAGCACCTTGAGGTTCAGCAGCGGGTTTTCGCCTACGACGACCAGATCGGCGATCTTGCCGGGCGTCACGCTCCCCACCACGTCGGCCACACCCAGCAGCTCGGCGGACTGCAAGGTGCCCGCGTTGACCACCTCCAGCGGATGCATCCCGGCCTCGCGGAAAAGCTCCAGCTCCTCGACGCTGCCGAAGCCCCAGAGTTTGAAGCAATTGCCGGGGTCAGTCCCGGTAACAACGCGGCCGCCGCGGTGGTAGTACTCGCTGACGAACGCCATCCACCGCTCGAAGTTGTGCCGCCACGCGACCTCCATCTCGGTCGTCCAGTCGTAGAACACCGAGCCGTGGCTGTGTCGGCTGGGCCGCCAATAACGCCATGACTGCGGCGCCGTGTACGTCCCGTGCCACGGGAGCGTCATCACCTTCTGTGCGTCTCGGTTGCTTGCGTAGACCTCGAAGGTGGGACACAGCGTCGCGTTTAGGCTGATCATCTCGTCGATTACGTCGTTCCAACGCGCCGAGCCCGGCTCGGCGGCCTGCAACCACACCTGTCCGGACTGATAGAAGCGCTCTTGCTCGTCCTCGTAGTTGTAGTCGAGCGGATAGCGCTGGACTCGCCGGTCGGTGAACATCGACTCGGGAATGCCGTACCAGTGCTCGACGCTCGACAGACCCCAGCGCGACGTTTGCAGCGCGTTGGCCTGACCCAACGTGGTCGGCGCATGATGGCATGCGGTGCCGAGGTCAAGCTTGTTGGCTTCGTCGATGGCGGCGCACATGATGTCCGCTTGGTAGCCCATGAACTTCAGGCCGGCCGCTCCGCGCTCAGCGACTGACTGCACCCAGGCTCGCGCCTCATCGGGGCGCCGGAACGGCTCGGTCCGACCCTCCCCGAAGCCCACGTATGGGAAGATCCGCGGCGCCGCGATCTCGTTCTGCGCGCTTCGGTCCGCCTCACGCCGCGTCCAGTCCAATCCGTTACGAAAGCATCCGGGGTCTCGCACGCTCGTCACGCCGTGCGCCAGCCAGAGGTCGTACACGTATTGGGCCGACGGGGCCTTGTTGGGCGAGCCGATGTGGCCGTGGCAGTCGAACAACCCTGGGAGCACGTAGTGGCCCGCCAAGTCGATCACACGTCCGCCCGGCCCTGGCTCTGGCCGGCTCGGGTGCTGCATGCGCGCCGTCGGACTGTCCACGAGGTAGATCGAGTCGATGACGCCGTTTGTGATCACGATGTCTACCGGGCCCTGCGGCGGCGCCAGCGTACCGTCGATGAGGGTGACATCGCGCAAGATCAGCCGTGGATAGGGCCCCTCGCCCACCGTTCGGTCGGGAGCGGAGTGGGTTGTCTTCGCGGCGTCGTCGGTCATTCCGTCTCCATAACGTTGTCGATCGGGACTACGGTCTGGGCGCGGAGCGGGACGCGCCACGACGCCTGCGCCTGTTGCCGCTCGTGAGCCATCGACCAGCACGCCGGCCGATGGCCACGGCAAGCGCTGCGACTCCGGTGGCGCCTCGGAATCGGCGACCGCCTCCGACAGGTACAGCAGGGCGTCGTCGCGGACTGCGATCACGACGGCGTCGCCCGGATCGAAACGGCTGGCGGCTCGCGGCACCTCGGCCGTCACGACTGTGTCCGACGGGCCTGCGGCCAACTGGTACTGCGTGACGCCGCCCAAATATGTGCGTTGCACGATCGTCGCCCGCGCGACCATCTCGTTGGCGCCGTGCTCGGCGCCCGCCTCCCGCACCGCAACGCCGCCGCCGCTCTGCCGGATCCCGATGTAGCTGGCGGGCGGTCGCCCGGCCGCATTGAGTTCGAAGACGTCGTCCGCACATCGGGACGACCCGCGCGAGGTCACCGGCAAGATGTTCTCCACGCCGAGGAAGTCGGCCACGAACACGGTGCGTGGGCTGTTGTAGATCTCCTGCGGGCTGCCAAATTGCTCGATCACGCCGCCGTTGAGCACCGCGATCCGATCGGACATGGCCATCGCCTCCTCCTGATCGTGCGTCACGAACACCGCCGTCTGCTCGATCTTGCGCAGCAGGTTGCGCAACTTGGTGCGGACCTCCTTGCGCAGCTTCACATCCAGGCTCGACAGTGGCTCGTCCACGATCTGCACTGCCACACCGAGATGTTCTTTGGTCCGGGACAGGAGTTTGCCGGCGTAGCCGCCGTCGGACCAGATCAGCTTGATCCGCTGGCAGCAGGCTGTCAGGTGGTGCAGCAGGGTGGGCGGTGCGTCGCGGTTTTGGACCGAAGCGGCACTCACCATGACGGACAGCAGTAGGCCAAGGGTGTCCACGACGATGTGACGTTTCCGACCGTTGAGCTTCTTTCCTTCATAGCCTCTGCTGGGCTTGGCGACGGTCTCAGCCGCCTTCACCGACTGGCGGGTCGATAACGGCAGCCGATGCCGCAGCGGCGGCACGACCCTCGACCAACCGGACCCGATCTCGCAGACAGTCCAGCACGTTCTGGGTGATGCCGGCGGTTTCCCAGGCGGCGAGGTAGTTGTACACCGTCGACCACGGAGGGAAGTCCGCGGGCAGCGACCTCCACTTGGTGCCGTTGTCGACCAGATGGAAGATCGCGTCCACGATGTCACGCCGACAATGCTTCTCCGGGCGGCCGCCCGCCCGTGACAGCGAGGCCGGATCGGGCAGCAACGCCGTTTACCTCCGGCGCCGCGATTGCAGCACGCAATGCTTGGCGGCAGGCGCGGAGCGCGGGGGTGTTGACTGAGGTCTTGCGGGCCGTCGTGAACACGTGACGCAGAGGTCGCCCGGGAAGATCAATCAGTGTTAGGTCCGCGGGCCGACTCCCGAGGAACAGACTTGGGAGTATCCCGCAAGCGTTCCCGCTCTGGATCAGGAGCCGATGCGCGGTGAGATCATCAGTCTGGTAGCGGACGTCCGGTTCGAATCCGGCCGCGCGACACTGCTGAACTGCCCATTCTCGGGCGGCCGTCCCCAACGGTTCCATCACCCAGACGGCGTTACGAAGATCAGCCAGGGATGCCGCCGAACAGTCGGGGGCGATCGCAATGCGCATAGCATCCTCGCACAAGGGCTCGTAGTCGAAGTCGGGCTGGAGATCGCGTGATGTGCCTGGATACTGCTCCGCGATCACAAGATCGAACCGCCGGCCAGCTAGCTCGAACAAGGCCTGTTCGGGAGGAAGCTGGAACATCTCGACGCGCAATCGCGGATGATCACGCTGAAGAGCCGTCAGAGTCCTCGGAAGGGCGGTCAGGGTCGTCGACTGAAGGGCCGACAGCCGGATTGTTCCGGTCACCTGGTCGGACCCGTTTCGCAGCTCATCCCGAATCTGGTCGTGAAGCGCAAGCAATTCGGCGGCTCGCTCTGCGAGCTGTTCTCCCGCTGGTGTGAGCTGCAGGCGGCGCCCAACGGGAATGAAAAGCCCGACACCGGCCTCTCGCTCAAGGATCGCCAGTTGTTGCGATACCGTAGACGGGCTATAGGAGAGCGCTGCAGCAACCGCCGCCACCGTTCCGCGCAAGCGAAACTCATGAAGTAGCCGTAGTCGATGCAGATTCAGCAATTGATCGCTCCACGAGCTCTCTTTCTCTGAGCGATTTGTCCTCGGGGTTAGTAGTGGCGATTGTGTATTCACCATAACGCTGCCAAGTCCGGGCCGAGCACCGCTGCATCGATGCACAAAAAGGCAACCTCATGTCACTGCGATCGATCGGCTTGGAAGTCCTGCCTGCTCCATCGTCGGTGTTGTGATGAGATCGCATTTTCTTTGTTGTAAATTCGGAGCGACGATGTCGTCCTGTTTCGGGGACGCTGTAGGTGCGCCCGTCTGATGAACAGTAAACACTGCCGCGGATCTGGTCCGGCAGCAGGAAGGGCGGCTATCGCCCAGTTTGAGTGTCCGGCTGATGCCAACGACCACGGAGCGTCGTCGCGGTTGACACGTTGCCCGCAACGGCAGACACGTGTTCGGTACGGCCGTGGTCTGCTGGGCCAACGTTCACCGAAAGCAGCTCACCGGTTGAAGCGCGCCGGCATGATTTCCGCGCGGCGATGGCCTGCCCGCCTACTCACGTAGGCTGCGCGTCCCGGCCGGCGCTCATTGAGGAGTCGCCGGACCGGGACGTGCGCTGGAGCCTTTGGCCGTCCTCAGGCAGGTACGTACTCGCCCGGGTCGTCCGCCAGGAGCCGGCTCGCCGCAAGAGAATCCCGGTCAACCGTGATTCCGTCCTTGATGACGTCGCGGATCTTGCCGTAGTTCTCGGGGGCCGCCAGGGGGTCGGCGTCGAGGACTACAAGATCGGCCACCTTGCCGGGAGTCACGGTGCCATAGAGATCGTCCTTGGCGTATGCCTGTGCGATGTAGGCGCTGGCGGAGCGCAGGATCTCCATTGGCGCCAAGCCGCGTTCCCATGCGGCCTGGATCCATAGGAAGTGGCCGCGACCGATCTGGGTGGGCATGTCCGGGACGGTGTCCTCGAGAATGCCGGGCCGGAAGCCGGCGTGGTTCTTGACCCGCTGACCGTAAGCGAAGGCGTCGGTGGTCAACAGGACGCGAGCGCCCTCCTCGATGAACGTGCGGTTGTTCTGGTCGGCAACCGACCGCTTCGTAGCCATGGTGGGCTTCGCCTCGCCAAGCCAGGCGAGATAGCGCTCGGTGACCATCAGGGTCATGCACGGTAGCTCTTTCGTGACGATCTCCGCCATCAACTTCTCGGGGATCGGCGTCCCGCCGGTGACGTCGGGGTGCTGCAGCAGGTCGGCACCGGCCTCGACCTCCATCCGCAGCGACTCGACCGTGGTGGTGTGTGCCTGGACCAGCAGGCCCTTCTCGTGACAGACTTCCACGATCTTCTTCTGGGCCTGCTCGGAGAAGAGCAGGAAGCCTTCGGCTCGGTGGTCGGAGGCAGCGTACTTGATGAAGTCGACGCCGGTTCCGTCGATGTAGTTGGCGATCGCTTCGCCGATCTGGTCGATGGTCATCGAGATGAGTTTCGTGCCGCAGCCAACCTCCCAGATCTCGTTGATGCGGTCCAACGTCTCGGGCTCGAAGGTGAGGCCGGTCTTGAAGAAGTCCTGCGACATGGGGCCTTCGAGGCCGAGGATGTTGCCGGCACAGAAGAACCGGGACCCCCTCCACTTACCGGCGTTGATCGCATCCCGTGCCGCTACCAGCGGCGCAGCCGGACCCCAGGTGTCGAAGACTGTCGTGAGTCCGTACTTGAGAGCGATCTCGGCTGCCTCGAAGGCCAACTCTTCGTAGCGGCCTTCGAACTCCAGAAGCGTGTCCGGCGTGCGAGCGGAGACCAGGTGAATATTTGCGTCCATGAGGCCGGGAATGACATAAGCGCCGGCGAGATCCCGAATCTCGGCGTCAGAGGGAATGTTCACAGAACCAACAGGGCCAGCGGCCTCGATCTTGCCGTCCACGATCAGGATCGTCGAATCCGGGGTCGGGTCGGTTCCTGTGCCATCAATAAGGGTGGCATGCTGCAGGGCTGTGTATTCCGGCATGAGACTCCCTTTTCTGAGGCTGATCATTTGAATCATTGAACAACGTTGGAACCTGTCGCAGGTTTCAGGCAGGTCACAAGTTCCATCGCCGCCAGGCATGGCGTTAGCAATCCGGCTAGCCGTTGCCCCGCTGGTCGTCGTTAGCGGCCGCCACAACTCCTTCCTGGCGGGTGGGGCAGTGACCCATATGTGTCTGATGCTCGCATCCCGTTATGGCCTAGGCGCTGACACCAAGTCAAGGCTTCTAGAAAAATTGTCTGACCTATGGAGGACGCATAAGGGTCCGGTCATCAGGTGCGCCCAGAGGTGATGGCTGGCGACGGGTTCCGTTGAGCGGCACCGACACTGCGCCTAGCAGTTGGTGGCGCATGTTCGTTTCGGCAGTGATCATTCGGTTTTCCCGAATGATCATCGAGACTTTTAGTTGCTATCGCTGGTGTAGCCCCGTCGGGATACTGAAGGCTCCGCTGAGGCCGCGACGCGGATCGCCCACGAGCTCGACCTGTAACAGGAAGGCTGGCCGGTGGGGCGCTGCACGCGGCGGGAGTTTGGCCTGTCCGTCAACTCTCAAAGGAGCGCTCTCTGTCATGCCAGACGTCAAGTTCATCCGGTTCGAACATGACCGCTTCGGCCCACTCCATCCCTGGGGGGTACCCGATCGGCGCGCGGCACGAGTGGCTTATGAGCCATGAACGGGTTCAGGCGGCGGACTGCGAAGCGTACGCCGCTACTTCGAGCCAGATCTGTTTGATCCAGCAGAATGGGCGCCGCCGACAGGAGGTGCCTACACATGGTCAGGTCCGTGAGTAGCTGACGGATACGCCGACGTTGCCAATGTAGACACGAATGTGTTCGCTGGACTGCTAGCCGTTTCGTAGCTACCGTGTCATCTCCCGTCGGCCTCCAAATACACTTTCCTAGCAGAGATAGGACTTCGACCCATGACCTGTCTTCGCAGACTTGTCGTTGCCGTCGTAGCATCATCTGCCCTGTCGCTTGCCGCCTGCGGGGGTGGAGGTGGCGTCAAATCCAGCAGTGCAGGCATCGACGGGTTCGTCACCGGGAAGGACGGTTTCGCGCTGTATACCGGTGACCCGAAGCAGGGTGGGACGATCACGATCTTCAGCGCGGTCGACTTCGCCCACCTCGACCCGGCCTTGGGTACCGGCGGCGACGTGACCAACATGTATCAGCTGATCTATCGCCAGCTCACCGGCTACAAGTACGACTACAAGACCGGCAAGCTCACGCTGGTGCCAGATCTGGCGACCGACACCGGCACGCCGAACAAGGATGCAACCGTCTGGACCTACCACCTCAAGGACGGGATCTCCTTCGAGGACGGCAGCCCGATCACCGCCGAGGACGTGAAGTTCGGGATCCAGCGCTCGATGGCGCCGGAGTTGTCCGGCGCGAGCGACTACATGAGGCAGTATCTGAAGGGCGCCCAGGACTACAAGGGCGTCTTCGAGGATCCGAAGGGCCTCGATTCGATCAAAGTGGTGGACGACAAGACCATCGAGTTCCACCTGAACCAGACAATGGCAGCCTTCCCCAACATCGTGGCCCAGCCGTCGACGACACCGTTCCCGAAGGACAAGGTGACCTCGCCGGACCAGCTCGACAAGCAGCCGATCGCCAGCGGACCCTACCGCGTGAAGAGCTTCACCCACGGGCAGAAGCTGGTGATGGTGCGCGACGAGCACTGGGACCGCAAGACCGACGACCTGCGGAAGGCGTACCCGGACAGCTTCGAGTTCGTGCTGAATCTTGACCAGAACACCATCGACCAGCGCCTGTTGTCCGGCCAAGGCAAAGATGTGAACGCTCTGGCATCCAGCACCAACCCGATCCTGCCGTCCGCGCTCCCACGCATCCAGCAGGACCCGAAGCTCAGGGCGCGTACGGTCCACGACCTGGCGAACTGCACGTGGTTCATGTCGATGAAGATGACGGTCAAGCCGCTGAACAACCTCAAGGTGCGGCAGGCGATCAACTACGCCACGGACAAGGTGGCGATGGTCAATGCCACCGGCGGGCCGGTCTTCGCCGGGCCGGCCGACGACATGCTGTTGCCGAACACTCCGGGCCGGGTCGACTTCGATCTGTATCCGAGCAAGGGGCACCGCGGTGACCCGGCGAAGGCGAAGCAGTTGCTTGCCGAGGCCGGCTATCCCAACGGCATCAAGCTGACTATGGACGTGCGCGGCATTCCGAAGTGGCAGAACCAGGCCGAGGCGGTCCAGCAGTCGCTCGCCAAGGCAGGCATTGACGTAAAGCTCAACGTCATCGATGCGGCGAACTTCTACGACGTGATCGCCACCCCGAGTCAGCAGCACGACATGGCCATCTCCGGAACGTGCTCGACCGGCTGGAACTCGGGCCTACCGCTGTTGACGCGGACGAACAACGGCCACTACATCACCGAGACGGCCAACAGCAACATCTCCCAGCTCAACGACCCGAAGATCAACGCCGCGTTCCAGAAGGCGGAGGTCATGTCCGACATCGACGAGCAGAACAAGGCGTACGGAGAGATCAACAAGATGATCGCCGAGCGCGCGCCCCGGGTGCCGTTGTTGCGGGAGACCCCGCTCCAGGTTGTCGGGGAGAACATCGGCGGCGCGTACGCCCATGCGGCGCGGACTGGGTACGTCGGCTACGCCGACCTCGGCCTGATCGACCCGGAGCGCTGAGGCATGGCCGTCTCGGTATCCACTGCGATAGAGCGGCTGGAGAATCCGGTCTCCACCGGTGGGCCTGGCCGGTCCCGCGCTCGGGTCTGGCGCAGCCTGCTGCGCAAGCCCTCGGTGGCGCTGTCGGTGGGCTTCCTCGTCCTGGTCGCGCTGCTGGCGATCTTCGCGCCGGTGATCACCGCGATCAGCGGCCACGGTCCGTACGAGTTCAACGAGTCTGCGCTGAACGCTGCGGCCGGCGGTATTCCGGCCGGACCGGCGGGCGGCATCAGTGCCGATCACTGGTTCGGGGTAGAGCCGCAGAAGGGCCGTGACACCTTCGCCAGGATCGTTTACGGCGCGCGCGTCTCGATGTTGATCGGCATCTCTGCCACTGCCGTCACCACCGTACTGGGCGTGACGCTCGGCATGCTGGCCGGATTCTTCGGCGGCCGGGTCGACCAGATCATCTCCCGGATCATGGACTTCCTGATGGCCTTCCCAGCGCTCATCTTCATGATCGCCGTGCTCTCGGCCATCCCGCAGGGCAACCGCCCGATGCTGTTGGTGATCGTGCTCAGCATCTTCAGCTGGACGCATACCGCGCGGGTAATCCGCGGGCAGACCATGTCGCTGGCCAACCGCGAGTTCGTCGAGGCGGCCCATGCCTCCGGTGCCGGGCCGTTGACAATCACCTTCAAAGAGATCCTGCCGAATCTGTCGGGCACGGTGATCGTGATGGCAACGCTAGCGGTGCCCCGCTTCATCGCCACTGAGGCCGGCCTCTCCTTCCTCGGTGTCGGTGTCACGCCGCCGACACCGTCGTGGGGTCAGATGATCGCGACGGCCGTTCCGTGGTACTCCGCCGACCCGATGTTCTTCGCCATTCCCGGCATGTTCCTCTTCCTCACGGTGTTCTCCTTCACCGTCCTCGGCGACAACCTGCAGCAGGCCTGGGCGACAGGAGGTCGGGCGTGACTGTCCTTCCGTACCTCGGGAAGCGGCTGCTGGCGGCGCTGATCACCCTGCTGGCCGTGGTCTTCTTCACCTTCGCCGTCTTCTTCTGGCTGACACCGGATCCGGCGTCGAGTATCTGCGGCGAGACCTGCACGCCCGATCAGATCGATGCGATCCGGCACCAGTTGGGCATCGACCAACCCTTCCTCGAGCAGTTCTGGACCTTCCTCACCGGCATCTTCGTCGGCCGTACCTACGGCTCCGGCGCGTCGGCCATCCACTGCGCCGCACCGTGTATCGGCCACAGCTTCCAGTCGGGGGCAGATGTGCTGCACACGATCGTCCAGCGGATGCCGGTGTCGATCACCGTCGCCGCCGGGGCGGCCGTGCTCTGGCTGCTGGTCGGTGTCTCGGGCGGGATGATCTCAGCGGTCAGGAAGGGCACCTGGTGGGACAAGGGAGCCATGATGGTGGCGCTGGCCGGCATCTCGCTGCCCAACTACTTCGTCGCTCTGGTGCTGCAGTACCTGCTCGTGGTCAAGCTCCAGTGGCTGCCGTTCCCGGCACTTGTCCCGTTCGGCGAGGACCCGGTGGCCTGGTTCGAGACCTATCTGATGCCGTGGATCGTGCTCGCTCTGATGTATGCGTCCATGTACGCCCGCCTGACCCGTACCAACATGCTCGACACCCTCGGGGAGAACTTCATGCGGACGGCCCGGGCCAAGGGGCTGGCGCGCCGGCCGATCTTGTTCCGGCACGCGCTCCGGCCGTCCCTCACCCCGGTGGTGACCCTGCTCGGCATGGATTTGGCCACCCTGCTCGGCGGTGCCTTGATCACCGAGACCGTGTTCGGCCTCAGCGGGATCGGCAAGTTGGCCTACGACGCCATCGGCACCAATGACCAGCCGGTGATCATGGGGGTGACGCTGGTCGCGGCGTTCGCCGTCGTCCTCGCCAACATCGTCGTCGATCTGACCTATTCGATCCTCGATCCGAGAGTCCGGGTGGGTGCCCGATGAGTAGCGAGAGTACGAGCCCGGCGGCGGACGCCAACGCGTCGTCGACGATGCTCGCCGTGCAGAACCTGACCGTCAGCTTTCCGGCTTTCGGGTCGACGGTCGTGGAGGACATCAGCTTCACGATCGAGAAGGGTAGGACGGTCGGACTGGTCGGTGAGTCCGGATCCGGGAAGTCCATGTCAGCGCTGGCGATCATGGGCCTGCTGCCGGAGGGCGCCGAGGTGAGCGGATCGGTCGCGTTCTGGGGGGATGAGCTGCTCGGCCTGGCGGACACCGCGATGCGCCGACTGCGAGGGGACCGGATGGCGATGATCTTCCAGGACCCGCTGTCGTCGCTGAATCCGTACTACACGGTGGGTTTCCAGATCGCCGAGGCGTATCTGGCCCACCGTGGCGGCACCCGGCGGCACGCCCTCAGCCTTGCGTCCGAGGCCATGGACCACGTGCGGATCCCCGACGCGGGACGACGCGTCAGCCACTACCCACACCAGTTCTCGGGCGGTATGCGGCAACGGGTGATGATCGCCATGGCGCTGGTCTGCCAGCCCGATCTGGTCATCGCCGACGAGCCGACGACGGCGCTGGACGTCACCGTCCAGGCGCAGATCCTCACCCTGATGTCCGACCTCCAGGACAGCACCGGCGCCGGAATGCTGTTCATCACCCACGATCTCGCCGTGGTCAGCGAGGTGGCCGACTCCATCGTGGTGATGCGGAACGGGCACACAGTCGAGCAGGGCACCGCGGAAGCGATCTTCTCCCGCCCCAGCAACGACTACACCCGAGCGCTGCTCGCGGCCACTCCCAGGCTGGACGACGTCGTCGAGCTGCCCGAACCGATCCGGGAGGCGCGATGAGCACGCCGGCGTACACGCCACTGCTGCGCGCACGTGATCTTGTCAAGGAGTTCAAACAGCCCGGCCGGAAGGCCTTTCGTGCCGTCGACGGCATCAACTTCGAGCTGGCCCAGCGGGAGACCCTCGGCATCGTCGGGGAGTCAGGCTCCGGCAAATCGACGACCGCCCGGATCGTGGCACGCCTGATCGATCCGACATCGGGCTCGGTCGAGTTCCACGGTGAGGACGTCACCCGACGGTCCGGCGCCGCACTCCGAGACTTCCGCGGCAGCGTCCAGGTGGTCTTCCAGGACCCGTACTCCTCGCTCAATCCCCGGCAAACGGTCGAGCAGATCATCTCGGCACCGCTGCGCTATCAAGGGCGCAAGGCCACCGGTGGCTATCGGAAGGTGGTCAAGGAGGCCATGGCGCGGGTAGGGCTTGATCCCGATCACTCCGACCGCTACCCGGCGCAGTTCTCCGGCGGGCAGGCACAGCGGATCGGGATCGCCCGCGCGCTCGTCGTCCGACCCAAGCTCGTGATCTGCGACGAGGCGGTGTCGGCGCTGGACGTCTCCGTCCAGGCACAGGTCCTCGACCTGCTCCGCGATCTTCAACGGGAGCACGACCTCAGCTACATCTTCATCGCCCACGACCTCGCCGTCGTGCGGCAGATCGCCCACACCGTCGCCGTCATAAGTGGCGGCCGGGTGGTCGAGCAGGGCCCCCGCGACGCAATCTTCGACGATCCGCAGCACGAGTACACCAAGACCCTGCTCTCCGCCGTACCGCGCATCAACCCCGCCTGGGACTCCGTGCGGACGGGGCTGGGCCGGGAAGGGACATGATCAGGTGACGACCGAGGACACCGTCAACAACAGCACGACCAAGGGCGATGCGAAGGAGAAGGCGACTGAGACGACGGTCGGCCCGCTCCGAATTCACTTCTCGTCGGCGCCGGCGTCGACTATCTGGCAGATGTGCCGTGTTGGATCGCCAGCAACGCGGAGCCCAGCCCCGCCGGGCCGACCTAGCCTTCACCTACGCGATGACCACCGGCTTCGCCAACGCCGTCGTCAAGGGCGTATCGCGGCTACACCAGGAATCATGATCTCGTCCAGCGGGGTGATCAGGGATGTGACTCGTCCATCTGCGACATGGCAAAGCCGAATCCCTCGGCAGGTCTTGTTCGAGAGCAGCCTCCAGAACAAGCACCGAGATCCCCGGACTGGTGCAGCGGGCGGGACTGCAGGTCGACCGTAGGCCAACCACCACAGCGGACCGGCGACACAAACATCAGCTCGGGATACAATCAGGAAGGATCTCAATGACGTCCACTACAGGACACCTCCTGCCGGTGGTGGTGATCGAAACCACCCTCGGCAGCATCGAGGTCGAACTCGACGCCGGCGCGGCGCCGATAACTACTGCGAATTTCCTCTTCCGTCTGGACAGCGGGCTCTACGACGGCGGGCGTATGCACCGTACGGTGACGTTGGAGAATCAGACGTCGATTTCCGGGAAGACGGTCGACACCTCGGTCGCCATCGAGGTGATCCAGGGCGGAGCCGATCCGGGGAAGATCGCAGAGGAGCTGCAGCCGATTCCGCTTGAGCGCACCAGTGTCACCGGGCTCAGGCATATCGATGGTGCGATCTCAATGGCGCGCGGCGGCACGGACACCGCGAAAGAGCAGTTCTTCATCTGCGTTGGCGACCAGCCGTCGCTCGATTTCGGTGGCCTGCGTAATCCGGACGGTCAGGGATTCGCAGCCTTCGGCCATGTCACCTCCGGCATGGATGTCGTACACGCGATCCATCAGTCCCCACAGGACGGTCAGCGCCTCGATCCGCCAATCAAGATCAGGAAGGTATTCCGCAAGTGAGCGTGCGTTGCGCGGCATCCCTTCGCGCTCGTCGTCCGAGCCTGCGTGGCGTTGCGCACGAAGGATCCGACGCTTGATGGTGCCGAAATCCGCCTCCTCCGCCGCCTCCTCCTCACCACCACCGTCGAGTTCGGCGAGTGTACCTTCGACGTACCGGCGGGGCAGGTCGAGCTTGTCAGCGATTCGGTGCAGTTGGTCGGCGTTCTGGAGCCGCTGTTCACGCCAGAAGTCCGATCCACCCTCGGCGTCAGCATGCAAGATGTCCGCTTGCCGCCCTGCGCGTGCCGCCACCTGCCGGAGGCGACGTTCACGCTCCTCAGATGGGGTGCTTGGCTGCGTCGCCTGGAGGATGTCGTCCCTCGCGCCCGCGAGGCCCCCGGAGGTGTTCGGCGGCATCGCGTCCAGTTCGGCGATCGCGCCCTCGATGTTCTGCTGGGGTTGGGCTTCTGACCCTGCCGGCCCGACCTGCTCCGCCTGGTCGCGTTCCTCGCCGGCGGGCGCGTCCAGCATGTGCGCGATGCGGCGTAGGTTCTCCGCGCCCTGGCGGTTCGTCTCGCCCTTTACTCACCTCGAATGGAGCCCCAGCGTGACCGCAACCAGTGCCCCGTGGCACGGCGTCTTCGCCGCGACCGCGTTGCCAATGGCGGCCGATCTCACGGTCGACGATGAGCGTTTCCCCGAGCGCAGCTCCCGATGGACCGACATGTGCAGCAGCCGATCCGTCGCCGCCGTCGACTCGCACACCGAGGGGATGTCGACGCGGGTTGACAACGGCGCGGTGATTACCAACGACAGGCTGGCGATCGACCAGGCCAGCGAACGGCTGCGGTTCGCCGATGGCGACTGCTGCGTCAACGACAAGCCCTCTGGTGCGGCGGTCGGTCGACAACCCTTCTACGGTTCCTGGGCGTCGGGCACCAACGAAAACGCAGGCTCGATCCTGAACCTGCATCGTCGGGTCTATCCCCGAGCGATCAGGGAATGCGCGATCAACCCGACCGTCCTCGTCTACTCGCATCAGCTTTCCGAGGCTTGATCATGCCGATCTTGAGACGACTTCTGCTCGCTTCGGCCCGTTCGGCCAAGCTCGGCTCGCTGGCCGAACGGTCTCGGCTGGTCCGCCCCGTAGTCGACCGGTTTGTCGCCGGTAGCAGCGAGGCGGACGCCGTGCACACCACCGGAAGGCTGCTCAGCAGCGGGCTGAACGTCACGCTCGACTTTCTCGGTGAGGACGCCGATTCGGCCGAGCAGACCGCAGCGACCGTCGCGGCTTACTGCTCGGTGATCAATGCACTTGGTCGGGCCACCGCCGGCGGCCGAGCCGAGGTTTCGGTCAAGCTCAGCGCACTGGGCCAAGCGCTACCGCGCGATGGCGACAAGATCGCTCTCGAGAACGCGCGGCAGATATGCGAGGCAGCTGCGGCCGCCGACACGACAGTGACGCTCGACATGGAGGACCACACCACCACCGACCGCACCCTCGGCACGTTGCAGGATCTGCGGGCCGACTTCCCCTGGGTCGGTGTGGCGTTGCAGGCCTACCTGACCCGCACCGCCGGCGATTGCCGGGACCTATCCGGCCCCGGGTCCCGTGTTCGCTTGTGCAAAGGTGCTTATGCCGAACCGACATCAGTCGCGTATCAGGGCAACGCGGTGAACGACTCCTACCGTAGCTGCCTCGAGATCCTGCTGTCTGGTGAGGGCTATCCAATGATCGCCACGCACGATCCTAAGATGATCAGCGCCGCCCGGGAGTTGATCGTTCGGCAGAACCGGACACCGGATAGCTACGAGTTTCAGATGCTGCTGGGTATCCGACCGGAGGAACAGCGGGCACTGGTGGGGTCGGGCAACCGGGTGCGGATCTACGTGCCGTATGGGGGACAGTGGTACGCCTATTTCATGCGGCGGCTGGCCGAACGGCCGGCGAATCTTACGTTCTTCCTGCGGGCATTGGCCTCGGGTAGGTAATTACTGGACAGCTCACCCCACGGGTCGCGCCGACCTCGGGCGGATCTACTCGCGCAAGAATGCGCCGACGAAGGCCTGAAGGAACTCGCCGGAATCGGTACCCCGCACGCTATTGCCGGGCATCGGTACCTCCGGTGCAGCCCGCCTGCGAGTCGAGGTCGGCGAGATCACCCGCTTACCGTCCGAGGCACACTTCGCTTTCTGGAAGGGCACCGGGCCGGAGTGCAATTCGAGTGCGCTCTATTGATCGATCTGTGCGTCCGCCGGTCCGCGCATAGCGCGCTGCTCGACGGCTCTGCGCGGCCTCGCCGCTGACCGGGGGCCGCTGGCGAGTTGTCGTTGCGGTCGTTCGGCCCACGGCAGATGGTGGCCGGAGTGCTTGCCGGTTAGCCGACCTGTTCCGGCTCCCCGAAGGCGCTTCCGCGACACTCTGCCGTGCTGGACCCCGCGCAGACAGCGACGCTCATGCGGCTGCGTCGACCATCGTCGAGAAGCGAGTCGTCACACCCTGGTCCTCGCGATGACCGGCCGATCCTCGGCTGCGGCGTATACGCGGCGAAGATCTGTGTGCTGCGACGAACTCGCAGGTCAGAGCGTGGTTGGCGTCTTTCTGTAAAACCGTCGGCTTCGCCTACACTGGTTCGAACCCAGTACCTGCCACAGCACTACGAACGGCCCCTGACCTGCACAAACAGGTCCGGGGCCGTTCGCGTAGCGGGGTGTTCGAGGTGACGGTGTTCGGACCGTCGGCTCTGGTGGTCGCTAACACATTTTTTGCTGGTCAGAGGCGTGCTGCTGGTCGCCGTTCGGCGGTGTTCGAGTGTCGCGCGGCATATACGCGGCGCCGTTTGGAGGTGCCCGCTAGGGCGTCGATGGCGGCGGTTGTTCTGCGCCCGTAGGTGGGTCGGCGTGCGTGGTGGCGGCGCTCGGGGGATTGTGCGGGGTTTCCGCGGCACTCTGCGGTGCGCCTGACGTGAGGGCGATGGACCGTGCTGACCTGCGCAGACGTGCGTCTGGTCCTGGTTCTGCGAGTTGTGCGGATTCTGCGGTGTCCATGGCGATAACACGGACGTCCCGTTTAGCTGCTGGAGAACCAGATCCGCGACACGACCGGCCTGCTTCCGGCCTCGACCCACCCGGGCGTCGTCGTCGCGGCCCTCGGTGGGTTCGCGTGCGCGGCGACCCCGGCGAGTGCGGTCGGATGGCGGCAGGGACTGAAGGGATGTTGTCTCGGCAGTGGTCTGCGTGCTCTCGCTGTCTGGGACCACGCCGTTGGGGCAGGACCTGACGGCGGCACTGCGGTCAATCTGCCGATCTCCCGGACGACGGACGACCTCGTGGTCACGAGCGATGAGCCATACGCCGGCATGCTGCGGGTCGATGTACGCCGTCCGTGCACGGTCGACCTGCGCATCCCCGGTGATAGCCAGGCGGACCTGCTAGCGACGGTCAACGGCGAAACGATCGCGGCCGGACCGTCCGGAAACCGAGTGTCCCTACGGGGACTGGGCCGTTCCGATGTCGTAGAGGCGGAGTACCCGATGCCGGAACGCATCGAGACCGTGCGTGTGGCGGGCCAGAGTGGACCGTCCGGGGTCGTACGGTCCCCGACATCAATCCGCCGGGCGAGGTCTGCTAAACGTACCGCCGAGAGCATGTGCGGTCGGCCAGCCGACCCGAAGGCGCGCTGCGATGGTGAGCGCTGCGGCGGTGAAGGGCCGATAGTGAGGGCGGAGACCACAGCGTCCGTCGCCGGGCCGGTCTGGACATTCTTCATGCTCGCGCTGATCCTTACCACGCTGGTCTTTAGATCGAGCCCCATCTGGGTCCGCTACGAGGGGGCACGACGCCGACGAAGATCTGGGGGAGAGGGTGTTGGCCGGGCGGTGGTCGGGCTTCTGGCCGCGAGGTATTCGTCCTAGTGTTGGTCCTTGCTGATCATGCCGATGCTTCGTGACGCTGGTCCCGCAGTCGGGAGATAGGGGAGCTGGAACCAATGACGACGGATATGGAGACCGATGGTGATGAGCGACTTGCGGATGGTGGCGCCGATGGGGGCGCGCCGAGGCTTACCGCTGCGCAGCGGCTCCATCTCGATGTGTATGGCTTCGTGCTGCTGGATAACGCCTTGACCTCGGACGAGGTCGCGCGGACGAAAGATGCACTCTATCGGTTGAGAGCTGAGCCGGATCTGGAGCGTTTCCGTGTCTACGTCAACCATCGCAGTGATCATCACCTCAGCGTCGGCCATCTGGTGGAATATGATCCGGCTCTGCTGGAGTATGCGAGCCACCCGAGACTAATCCCGCTCGTGGAAGAGTTCGTCGGTGGATCGGTACGCCTGGAAGAGTCGGAGGCGATCATCAACCGGCGCGGCCCCGACACTCCGGCCGAGTCCTCGACGGACCGTGGATCGGCGAGAAGAGTTGAGCCACTCGGATTCCACACCGGTACCCGTCACGGTTGGGGAACCTACTATCAAGATCATCACTTCCACAGCCTCTTTGTGAAGACGCTGGCCTACCTTACTGACGTCGGTCCCGACGACGGAGGCACCGCAGTGATCCCCGGAAGCCACCGACTTAGCTGGCCGGTGCAGGACATCATCGACGCCGCGCTTGAGGACAACCGCTTGATCCACCAGGTCGAGGCGACTGCGGGATCGGTCCTCCTCTTCTCTGAGGCCCTAGTCCACAGCACTACTGCTATCCGGAGCGACAGAGAACGCGTCGTTCTGATATCGGGGTACACGCCACCCATGATGCGAGAGTGGCCCGGGAACGAGCTCAGCCCCGAGTTCGTGCGCTCGCTCCCCGACAATGTCCGCCCCCTGATATCGGGAAGCGAAAGCTGGCACTGGAAGCGTCATGAGCGCGGATGACCTCCCTGCGTAGCGAGTGGGGCGCGGCTCTATGAAGGTCGGCATCGCCAGCTCTCGCGGGAGATGTAAGCGGCGACCGCGGGTGGCCCATCCGCAAGCGTCGTCCGGCCAGGCCGGCGGCTGTTCCGTCCGGACCGGCCGCCTGAGGGTTATCCATGGCGGCCGCATCCGGATGCCGAACCATCCGCGGGAGAGATGGCCGAGCCGCGCCTTCCACACCTGCAGCGGGTCGGTGTTGTCGGTCTGGGCGTGGTTGTGGTGCAGGCCGGGGGAGTCGGGAAGGCTGGCTGGTTGTGATCGCCCCACGGGATAAGCCCGGCCGCGCCGCGTTCAGCCTTTCTGTAAAAGCCGTTGCGGGTTGTGGTGCGAACGATGGTGACGGGGGTGGTTTCCGGGGCTGTGGGGAAGTGGTCTGGGGGCAAAGTCGCTGGTAGATGGCGTGGTCGGTGTTGCTGGGGGTTTCATAATCTGTCCCTCCTGTCGACTGCTGTTTCGGCACCAGGGCCGTTGAGCGAATCCGGCTGGGTGTCAGGTGGGTAGGGTGCGCCGAATCCGGCAGCATGGGCACGCCGCCCGCACTTCCGCAGGCCGAGCAGCGGGTGGCGCAGCTGTCGGCATTCACCTCCTCGGGGTGGCCGTGCGCTGGAGCATCTGGATGCGCTCCCGGACCTGGCGGGCCGCTGCGACCGGGGGTGCGGATCGAGGGTGGTTCGAGTGACCGGTTCGGCTAGGTCGTGTCCTCCGTGTCGGCGGTCGCGGGGGGTCGCGACGGAGTATTCGGGGTGCTGATTTCGCAGTGTCTGCCTAGGCTCGCCTGAATCGGTATGGGTGGGAGCGTGGGGGCGTGGCTGAGGCGTGGGGTACGCGGGTCTGGCTGGGTGAGGTTCGGGACTGGGTGGCCGAGTCGCTGTCAGGTGTCTGTGTCGACGAGCTCGGTGAGGTGGTGTCGTACTCGATCCAGCCTTGGTCAACGGTATGGACTGTGGAGTGCGGTGGGTCGCGGTACTGGTTGAAGGCGAATCGCCGAACTCGTCGACAGGAAGGAGTCGTTCAGGCTGCTGTGGCTGGATTGGCGCCTGAGTATGTGGACGTCCCGGTGGCGGTGGAACCGGAGCGGGGCTGGATCCTGACCCGGGACGGCGGTCAGGTTCTGTGGACGACGCTGGCGAACCTCCGACGCGTGGAGATCGACTCGTTGGCGTCATTGGTGGCCGACTACGCGCGTTTGCAGCGCCGCACAGTCGGATGTCGCTGGCTGCTTGCGTCGGCTGGTGTGCGAGAGGCCTCGGCCCTGGTCCCCGACGTGGCGGCGAGGGCGCAGGCGTCGCACCTGGTAAGCCTGCCCGCAGACGATCCCAGGCGGATCACCGAGGAGCAGTACGGGCGTGTGCTGTCCGCCCTGCCCGCGCTGCGGCAGGTCGGGAAGATCCTGGCGGCCGGCCCGGTCCCTCCGGCGCTGGACCAGGGCGATCTGTGGCCGGGGAACATCTTCTGCCCAGTTGGCACCTGCGGGTATCGGTTCTTCGACTTCGCAGATGCTGTGTGGGGGCATCCGTTCGGGTCGTTGGTGATGTTGGTGGTCGAGTGTGTGTTCCGGTGGGAGGTTCCTCAGCCCGAAGATGCCGTCGATCTGCGGGATGACCGGATCCGTGAGGTGTTTGACAGCTACCTGCGGCAGTGGACGGACCTCGCGTCGATTGAGGAGTTGCGTGAGCTGGCCGGCTACGCGCTGCGGACCGCGTCCCTCAACTGCGCGGCCGCCTGGTTGCGCAACCTGGGGGATGCCACCGCTGATGACCTGGCCCGGTATGGACGCATGCCCTGGGCGTGGCTCGAGGACGTCACCAAGCCCGTTCTGATCTGACCAAGGACTGGATTTCTAGCTGCATGCGCTCTACAGGGAGTTGCAACACACCCTCACCATGCAGGCCGCCATCGGCTGATGAAGGAGATCGGGTGCTGACGATGACCCGAACCAGGATTGGCCGCGTCTCGAGAGCCCGCCAGAACACTTGGTCGGAGACGACTCTGGCCACTGTTATCGACTGTGATCCCGGGTTGAGTCCGGCTAGTGCCGTAGGCGGGTATCTCCTCCGGCCACGGCGCCTGGCGCGCAGCCCGCCACCACCGTCGGCTGTCGGGGAGAATCGGTACAGGATCCTCAGGCATGGCTGAGGAAGCCGGTGGCTGCCCGAAGGGGCATAGGAACTGCCCGATGTGCCGTCCACTCAGTGAGCGAGGTCCGCCCCACTCGTGACTCAGACTCGGATCTGTGGACCGGGAACATAAGGAACTCGATCGCGATGACGACGTTCTGCGGCGAGATCACCCGGCCGAAGCCCGGTCGGCGCCGCCTGTGCAGCCCATCCAGGGCCGGCAGGCGAAGGCGATCATCCAGGCGTGAAGGTCGGCGTCGCCCGCCCGTTCGGCCGCAACCTCGCGTGCGTCCTCGTCGGCGTCCGGGCTGGTCCGTTCGCACTGGTATCGATGCTGCGGACGACGTTGCCACACAGAATGGGGCATGACGCGTCTCATTTTCGTGCGGCATGGCGAGAGCGAAGCGAACCTGCTCCACGTGTTCTCCAATCGCGGCATGAAGCACGGGCTCACCGCCGACGGCCGCGTTCAGGCGCTCGAGCTCGCCCACCGGCTCGCAGGTGCCTCCGTCGACCGCATCTACACAAGTCCGCTGCTCCGCGCAGTGCAGACCGCACAGGTTCTGAGCCGACGGTTGGGTGTCGATGCCGCGCCGGCCGAGGCGCTGCGTGAGTACGACGTCGGCGCGTACGAGGGCAGCGACGACCCAGCCCACTGGCGCGAGTAAGACGAGGTACTCGGCGCATGGATGCTCGCTCGCGAGTGGGACCGCCGAGTCGGCCGCGGGGAGAGCTACCACGACATCAGGCGCCGCTTCGCACCGTTCGTCGAGCAGGTCACGGCGATGAGCGGTGTGACCGTCTTGGTTGCCCGTCGTCCTTGCCAACGTGACTGCCACATTCGCGCTGGCGCACCCGCTCGCCAACACCCAGCAGGTGGTCGCGGTCCCGCACCACGGGGCGGTTGCCTGCTCCACCTGGGGCAGCATCGCCATCGACCTGGGAGCAGTCCTCGACGCCCCCGCGCCGCGCTGACTACGGCTGCCCACGCAGCCACGCCCGCTTGGACTACGCGGACGACCGGTACGCCGGTGAGGATGGCCGGGCACCGCACGACATCGACGCGCTGGTGAATCGGTCGACCTGACCGGGATGTGTTGGACGAGGCCAGCGCCCGGGGTGTTTCTGCAGAGGTTCTGCGGATTGTGCCGATTCTGCGGCGGACCGGGAGCCGGGGTGTGGTTGCTGTCGCGCGGGGGAGGGGACTGCCGCCTGACCTGCCGGCGCGCATACCAGCGTGGCCGGGCGTGTACTAGTCGGAACGCCCATGACAACGCGTCCGGGCCCACCGCCAGGTCCTTGGGATCACGACCTGCGGTCGCATGAGCCTGGCAGAGGGAGGAACCGTTGGTGGGCGGTTCGAGCCAGACGGTCCAGGCGGGTCCCACCGCTGCGGGATTTATTTCATGATCCCTGGCTTTAGATGAGCCGTTGACTGCCAGATAGCCGAGGGGAGTCGTACGCTCGCCAACGTGGTACGTCTTGTGGATTCCCGCGCCGGTGAACTCGTCCAGATCGGATTGAGCCGTGGCGGGCTGCTGCGAGTGTGCGTCCACCCACATCCCGGTGGCCAGGGTGGTCTCACCGACCTCCGTGCACTTCTCATTGCCGACGTCCTCACCCGAGTAATCGAGCTGAACGACGTACAGGTCCTCGTGGCCCTTGCCATTCCCGACAGTTGGCCAGGCCGGGTGGACGACCTGGTGCAGCCTGCCCGCGCACTTGGCATCCATCCACCGGCCGTGACGAGGGGGGAGGGTGAGGTTCGAGCTGCGCTTGGCGGGTCGGTCGACGTCCACTTCGCTGGCGCTGGCGTCGATGGCCTCGGCGGGGTACGCGTCGAGGTTGGTGAGGCAGCGGCCGTGCCGAATCGGTTGGCTGGCGACCGGGATCCTCTCGCCCTTCGACTGGCACTGCTCACCAGGCGTCACTATTGCGGGGCCCAGTTTACACCCGGCATCCTCGACGAGGCTGATGCGACGCTTCACCGCTGGCGCGATGGCGTTGCCGTATGGGCGCGGGCGCCGTCTAGGCCGATGCCGCCGGACGTCGTGCGGGACGCGTACGCCGCATTTGAAAACAACCTCGACACACCTTCTGTTCTGGGGCAGCTCAACCGACTGGCAGATGATGTCGACGTTGCGGACGGTGCGAAGTTCGAAACCTTCGTCCATCTCGACCGAGTGCTCGCCGTCGACCTAGCACGCGACATCGGCGCGGGCCCAGACTGATCGCCGTTTGCCCGCTGTCGCTTTGGCCTGGACGTAGTGATGCGATGAGGCTCGCCGCAACCGTGGATATTCCCGATGATGTTCTCTACCTGATCGCTACGGGCCTGCGACCCGCGAGGTCTGCTGACCTGGCACCGTTGGTTAACGAGATGCCCCTTGACTCCTGCCTGACACAGATGTTGGAGATCGCCCTTTCCGGCGACGGTGATCAGAAGTCCCCTCGCGGCCTGAGCATGTGCACGAACTCGGCTTGGTTCTTGGTACCGGCATCGCAGCCGCGGGCGGGCTGTCGACGACGCTGCACTGACGGGCACCAGTGCGGCAGGCCTCGGTCAGGCTGGACTTGGCGATGCCGCAGCCGGAACACGTGTAGACCGGAGTACCCCAACGCGGCCGCCAGGAGGCCATTCCGGTGGGACGGCGCGCGACCACTGCGGCGCCCATGGCGGTGCAACCTTTCTGGCGACGCTGGATGTTCTGGCGGCGCTAACGACCTCAACGGATGTCTGGAGGACATCACACCCCCAGCCGCCGATGACTCGCCAGGACTTATGGTCTGAGTGGATGAAGGTCATTCTGAACCTTCGCCAGGTTCGCGGAGCGTCGCCAGCCAGCCTTCCAATCTGGTCACCGGGCCTTCCTGCGCTCAGAGTGCGCCTTCGCGTCCCTATCTTCACTTGTCCTGGGAGGAGCGAGGGGCATTCCCAGATGCGGTGGCCTTGGTCGACTTGGCGGAGGCGAGGGTCATCCTGTCGCTGTTGAGCGATGGTGGTCTGGCGTGGGTCTTCCCAGGTCCTGTAGATGCCCCAGTGCCTGTGCGTAGACGAGATCCGGCTTCTGTACCGCGTCGACTATTCGCGCGTCAGGTCGGTCCAAGCGCTCAAGGTAGTCCCACACGTTCGAGTGGACACTTTGGATCTGTGCGGCAGTTGATCGTGTGCCGCCGCTCTCTTCGTGTCGGCGGGTGATGCGTTCAACGGCGATGTCGCGAGGACAGCGCAGAATGAGCGGGAGAAAGCGCACCTCGGGCTGTCTCCTGAGGATGGCGTCCAGGCGCTGCCATTGGAACTCCCAGCCCATGTTGGTATCGATGACGACCGAGCAGCCTGAACCGAGGAACGTCTCGGCGAGTGTGAAGAGCAGCTCATAGCCGGCTCTGAAGGCATCGGAGCTCTCGACCTTGCCCTGCAGCACGTCTCGGATCGTTCCCCCGGTCGTGTCCGAGGCGAGCAGCGGCAGCGACAGTTCGCGGCTCAGCCGACCGGCGATCTGGCTCTTTCCGGCTCCGGGGAAGCCCCCTATCACCACGAGGACAGGGGCCTCCATAGACATCGCTGGTCGGTGCTTTTGCACTGTTTCCTTTCGCTTGGCGGCACGGATGATCGGCTCTGCCTCAGTACGTGATCATCCTTCGGTGTTCTCCTCGGCCACGCTAAGGTATTGCACCGGGCGTCCGTCACATCCGGTTTGACTGGTCCTGGACGGCCATGGCCGCCCAGCCGAGGATCTCCAGAGCACGTACGAGCAGGTCGCTCGGACTGGACCCAGCCTGCCCCCACGACCTGCGACACCTAACGGTGACGAGCACAGGCCGAGGACCTCCAGAACACGGACGAGCAGCTCGGTCCGCACCCGTCATGAGCGGTCTGTCAGAGGTAGCCGCTATGACGCCCTGTTGTCGGTGCACAACGAAGCCCCTGGCCGCAGGCCCCGGCCCTATTCCGCAGGTCACAGACCTGAGTTTCGACCGCTTTCCTTCAGCGCGACGAACCGGCGCAGCTTTCCGGCGGCGGAGCCGCGCTGGAGGTGGTCGACCAGCTCGACCTCGACCTCGGGATCGGGCAGCCCCTGCCGGCGCAGTTCCCTCGCGATCGCCCGGGTCAGACTGGGCACGTCGGGTGATCCCACCGCGAGGATGCGCGCCCCGGTCGCCGTTTGCCGGACCTGGTACTCAGCGATGCGGGGATTGGTGCCGAGGACCGACCGGAACACGCTCGCGGGCACGGTGCAGGTCGGATAGCGGAAGTCGTCGTCGAGTCGCCCCGCGATGTCAGCCAGACGGACGAACTCGCTGCCGCATTCGCACGGCCCCGGCAGCACGGCGACCTCGTCTCCGAGGTCGTAGCGGATGAAGGGAAACGTCCGGTTCGCCAGCCCGGTAGCCAGAGTGTGCGCCGCCGGCTCGTGCGGGGCGACCGGAACTCCGTTCGCGTCGACGCGTTCGAGCACGACCTCGTCCTCACACACGTGCAGGCCGGCCCCGCGTCCGCACCCGGTCGCCGCCGCGCCGATCTCTGTCGACCCCCACTGGTTGTGGACCGGTGCGTTCCAGGCCTCGGCAATCGCCTGACGATCCTCGTCGAGGAGGGGTTCGGAGTTCGTGCTCACCCGAACGGGCTGGATGTCCAGGTCACCTGCCAACGCGGCGCGGGCCAGTCGTCCCACTACTGTCGCGTACCCGACGAGATGGGTGGGTCGTGCGGCGGTGACCGCGGCGAGCACCTCCTCGAACGGTGCGCTCGCCGGTATCACGACCGTCTCCATACCCCCGACGGTCGCCACGTCGAAAACCGCCGTGCTGACATGCGGCGGCTCACCGGCCTGGAGGACGGCAAGCTTCGCTTGACGCCGCAACGGCGGGTCGCGGCGCTCCTGTCGTGTCTGCATTCGCCAGGCGAGGCAGGCAAAGGTCACGAACAGGTCCCAGTCCCAGACGTAGACGCCGCGCACACCGCTCGATCCACGAGCTGAAGACTTGCAGGCCTCCTGGCGTGTAGGAGAACCACCGTTGCTCGGCCAAGATGCCCTCGGCCCGCTCGCGGGTGAGATCAGGGACGGTGACGATGGAGTCCCACTCCTGCTGCGCCTCCTGTTTGGTCATCACCGGCAACCGGGCCAGGTCGGCGACCGTGGCCGAGGAAGGATCAAGGTCACGGAGGCGGCGCGCGTGGAAGGGCGAGCGTTCGCGAGCGTGGGCGAGGAGCGCCCGCAGTCGCTGGTCGCGGTAGTGCTCGATCCGTTCCCGGGGCCGGTCGAGTCGCGCGATGTGGTCCTCGAGAGCCGCCCGTACGGCGTGCAGGTGGCCGGCGCGCAGACGACCGTACGCGGCCCTCGCGGCCAGGTCTGGATCATGCCCTTCAACCGCTCCGGACATAAGTGTCGCCCCGGCGACAACCCAGTCGTGGGCGTAGACGGGTACTCCCCACTTTCGGCCGGCAAACTTGGCCAGCATTCGCCTCTGGGCCATGATAAGTCGGACGGTGCGGGTTAACCAGGTGCGGCGGTAGGTCGTCTCGGCGCCCTGGGTTGATGACCGGGCTGCTCCCAGACTCCGGGTTTGTCTCATGCCTGGTGGGGATCCGTGCGGGCGATGTCGTCTGGACGGCGGATACGTGGAGGTCCCCGCCGCGAGGATGAGCGGCGCGAGTGTGTGCCTCCCGGTCGAAGCGGCGCGTCGGACGCGGGTCCATGGCCGACGTCGCCAACGTCCCCAAGTTGGCCGTCCTGACGACCCAGGCAGTGAGACGTCACAACCGCGCCCTCGCGGCCGTCGCTGACCCGGCGACCTACAACCCCTTCGTGATCTCCGGCCCCTGCGCACCCTGCCCATCGGGCAGGCGTCACCCACACATCGAGGAAGGTGCGTATGAACCCGCTCACCCCCGGCAACGGCTCCTCCAGCGGCAACGGCTCCAGCTCTGTTCTCGTCGATGAGCAAGTGCCCGTCTCGACGATCTGGAGAGCCGGCGACCCAATCGATCGAACGATCGAAGCGTTCTAGTCCAGGCCAACCGGCGATGGCGAAGGTCGGGGCAACGGCTAAGATCTCTCCGCCATCTATCGAACACCTGTGCGAACATCGCTTTTCCTGAACGTGACGGGGGTCGCACCACCTACCAACTGGGCAGGGAAGTCGGCGCGGCGCGGCCCCCGGCACCCGCAGGCTGACTCAAGTCGACGTTTCGCCTCTGTGGATAACCGTAATGTCCCCGCAAGGCGTGCGGCATCCTTGCATGCACGTTCGGGGCGAACCACCCGCGCGCCCGCCGGCCGCGCCCGTGCGGACGTGGGGCGGGCACGTCGGAATGAGAATGACAAGCCCATCTGGCCCCGTTGTGCTGCTTTGATTTGGCCCCACCCTGGTTGTGCATGGTCACTTGTTGTGTGGCTGGTTCGGGTTCAGTGGTTGGTGGGTTTCCCCTTCTTGCGGGTGGTGTGGAGCCGGTAGGAGGTGGTGCCGGTCTGGATGATGTGGGCGTTGAAGGTGAGTCGGTCCACGACGGCGGCGGCGAGGCGGGGGTCGGTGAAGGTGGCGCCCCACTCGGAGAACGGTGCGTTGGAGGCGCAGGCGATCGAGGCGCGTTCTTCTCGGGCGGTGATGATCTGGAACAACAGTTCGGCGCCGCGGGGGTCGAGGGTGAGGTAGCCGAGTTCGTCGAGGCAGAGCAGGTCGAGTCGGGCGTAGCGGCCGATGACGCGGGAGAGTTGTTTGTCGTCGGCGGCCTCGACGAGCTCGTTGACCAGGGTGGCGGTGGTGACGTAGCGGACCCTGCGTCCTTGTTCTGCGGCTGCGGTGCCCAGTGCGATGAGCAGGTGGGTCTTGCCGGTGCCGGAGTCGCCGAGAAGGACGAGGGGTTCGCCTGCGTCGATCCAGGCGCCGCCGGCGAGGTGTGCCAGGGTCGGGGGTGGGAGGTCTGGTAGTCGGGTGGGGTCGAAGTCGGCGAGGTGTTTGGTGCGGGGGAACTTGGCTTCGTTGACCCGGCGGATCCGCCGTCGGGCATCGCGTTCGTCGCATTCGGCGGTGAGTACTTCGGCCAGGAACGCCTTGTGGGACAGGCGTTGCTTGGCCGATGCGTCGGCGATCGGGGCCGCCTGGTCGCGCACCGTCGGTAGGGACAGGACTCGGCAGGCGGCGTGGATCGCAGCTTCGGCGGCTGGGTCGGTCATCGCCCTGGCCGCGCCGGTGGTGCTGGTCGAACTCATGCGGTGGCCTCCTGAGCGGAGTGGGTGAGCAGCTGGTCGTAGTCGGCCAGTGACGGTGGGGGCCGGTCGATGGAGGCGGTTGGGGATGCCGTGGCTGGTATGGGCACCAAGGGCTGTGGACCGGTGGTGGGTGTCTGCATGGTCCGGCGGGCCTCGAGGGCGACCACGTCGGGGTCGAAGTTGGCGACGGTGAGCGCGGCGTCCATGCCGGCGGTGACGGCCTGGGCGGGCAGGGAGCGGTGCAGGAGCAGCACCCCGACCAGGGCTCGGGTGCCTGGTCCGTCTCCGTGTTGTGCGCGGGCGGCGTCCCAGAACCGTTGATGGCCAGCCGTGAACGCGCCGCAGGCGCGGGCGCAGGCCAGCGCGGTCGACCCGGCCAGCGCCCCGGGCTTGCGGGTCAGAACTTCCAGGTAGTGGTCCAGCAGGAGGTCCTCGCTGCCCTTGTGCAGTGACCGGGCGTGCTCGGCCACCACCTTGCCGGCGTCCAGGACGCGAACCGTGGTCGCGCCGAGACGGACCTGCAGGCGGCGGCCTGCGAACCTGGCCGGCACCGAGTAGTAGGACTGGCGCACACATACCCGTGCCTTGGCATCGACCCGGCACGACAGCGAGGCTGAGACGTCGAACGGCTGCGCCGGGAGCGGGCGCAGCAGCGGTAGCTCCCGAGCTGCGGCCGCGCCGACGGTCTCCGCGCGGGCCCCGATCCGGCGGGCGTCATCACCAGCATCAGCCGCCGCGAGTGCCTCATTCAGTGCCGCCAGCGAACCCGCGTGTGGAACGGGGGTGAGGTGTCGTCAGCGGAACCGGCCGGCCTCGCCCTCGACCCCGCCCTTCTCATGCGCACCTTGAGAGCCGGGGATGCAGAAGAACGAGTCATAGCCGTAGTGGGACCGCAACGCTATGAACCGTGGGTGCTCGAAGCGTTCCCGCCCCAGCGCGACCCGGATCACCGCGGGCTTGAGGTTGTCATACCGGATCATCCCGGTGGGGACACCGCCAAACGCCTGAAACGCCTGCACATGCCCGTCCAGGAACGACTCCTGGGACTGGTTGGCATAGGCCACGTGCACTGCCTTGCCCGAGTGTGACAGGCGCAGGCAGAACATGAACAACTTCATCATCACCCCCGCGATCATCGCGGCGAACTCGCCGAAGTCGACCTCGGCCTCCACCCCCGGCAGGTGGGTTTGGGGCACCACCACATCCCCCCGGTCCGCGCCGATCTCCCTTCGTAGCCTGGCCACCAGGTGACGGACGCTGGACTCCGCGACCACCGCACCCTCCTCTTCCATCAGCCGCTGCCAGATCCGGCGAGCGGTGTGCCGCTGCTTCCTCGGCGCCTTCAGGTCCTCGCTCAACCAACCACGGACCGTGGCCTCATACGGACCCAACACCGGGGCCTGCCGTTGCGGGGTCTTCCGCTGCGGAGGCACCGCATCCGCTAACGCCTGACGCACCGTGCGCCGATGCACTTTGTGCTTGGCCGGGAGGGCTCGGACCGACAGACCACCATCTCGATGGTCACGTCGTATACGTTCGAACTGCTCCACTCTCGATCTCTCCTTCAACCCCTACGCCTCTCGTGATCGCCTTGGCAGACGACACGCAACGTAGGGGACTGGTAGGTCGAGAGTGGGGCCACTTCAAGCCAGCACTAGGCCTCCAAGTGGGGCCAATTCAGACTGGCACACTCATCGGAAGGAACCCCGAACGCTGATCAGCGGCCCCGGCCATACCGTGGGACCGCAATACCGCATCACCCCGCGGTGCGCATCGCCGGGCCGATCGAGCCCATGCTTGCCCGGAGCACTGACCGGTTACCTCCATCACCGCGCGGCAGCCCGCGTCCTCCAACCACGTCAGAGTCTCAAGGTCGCTTTGGGTGTTTGTGGTGTCTGACGGGCCTGACGGCTCTGAGCTCCTGTGACTTTGGGCCGGCCGGCGCGGGCCGGCGGGCGGGTACCTGGGCCCCGAGGGTGGGTTCCCCTGGGGGATGGCCGCCTACGCCTCGCCTCCGGCCCGGCGCTGAGGGCGCAGGCGGCCTAACCTCGATGTCCAGGCGCGTCAGGGGTTGATCTGGCGACGGCCGCCGACAGGAGAGATGAATTTCTCGGCTCAGATTGACTCGCAGTGGGTCGAGATCAGCTTGAGGCAGGTCTCGATGCTTTGCGTGGTCTCGACTACCAGCCTGTCATCGGTGCGCACTTCGTACTCTCGCGCGGTACGGGAGACCTGATCCCAGGTAGGCAAGGGAAACCCGGGCAGATCGACAGTGCGTTCCTGAACCCTCCTTCGATGCTCCTCTGTCGTCGAGCAGACGGTTTCGATGACCACGTGCCGTGCGCCCTGACTCCTCGCAAGTTCTCGCCAGCCCGCCCGGGCGACTTCTACCGGGCTCACCGCATCGACCACGACGGGCAGGCAATGTCGAAGCTGGACCGCCGCGACGTCGTGGGCGACGCTATAGGCCGCGATCCCCGTCTGCTCAAGTCGCAGTCCATTCCGCCACATCGCCGCTTCCAGGCCATCGATCCGCAGCCACACCGCCCTCATACGGTGCGCCACGTGGCGCGCCAGAGTGCTCTTGCCTGTGCCTGGTAACCCGCAGAACTCAACCAGGATGCGTGTTCCGCTGACTGTCATCGGCTGCTACCCTTCTTTACACGCTGTAAAGTGAGTTGTGACTTTACCATCTGTGAAGGAGGTTGGGAATGGTGACGCCCAGGCCCGGTGCGTCTACCCGAGCATCCCGCCAGACGAAGACGGCCACGACCAGGAGGGCGATTGTCGAGGCGGCCCGCTCACTTCTGGCCGAGTCGGCGGACGGGCACGTGAGCCTGGAGGCTGTCGCCGTAGCCGCCGGGGTGAGCCGAGTGACGATCTACAACCAGGTCGGCTCGAGGCATGGGTTGTTGGACGCGGTACTGACCGACAGCGCCGAGCGGGGTGGGATGGACCAACTACTCGCCCACACCAAGGACGAGCCAGCCCGTCAGGCCTGTACGTCGGTAATCAGACGCACGTGTTGCTTCTGGGCTGCCGAGCGATCGGTACTGAGGCGGTTGACGGGCTTGGCGGTCGTAGACCCAGAGCTCGCTCGTATCTTCGACACCCGTGAGGGATGGCGGCGCCGACAGCTCAACCGCCTACTCGAGCGGCTGGAGGAAGCAGGTGAACTCACGCGTACCGGCGCAATCTCCCGGGCAGCCATCCTCGACGGATTTGTCGCGCTGACCTCCTTTCAGGCCTACGACCGGCTGGGCCAGCTAGCCGAGCATCCCCTCAAGGCCACGCGGGTCCTCGACCAGATGCTGACCGGCCTTATCGGCTAGACGATCCCCGGCGCTGGTGCTGTGGGAGGTGCCGCTCGGGGTCGAGGGAGGTTCGGACGGGGCGGAGTTCCTCGCCGAGATCAGAGAGCGGGTCCTGACGGGGGACCGGGAGGAGACGCTCCGGCGTTTCATGGCCGGCACGCCGCCCGAGTGGTTCGAGGATATGAGGGCCGGACCGCAGAGGCCGTTGTTCGAGCGGATGGCTCTGAGTGTGCAAGCAGGCGCCGAAGCGCTGGCGTGGGCTCAATCGGCGCCTCGTAAGGAGTTGTGGGCGGGAATCAGCGCCCGGACGGTCGTCCTGCTCGGCACGAAGGCGCTTACCTTCTTCTCCGACGCAGCCGACTCGATCGTCGCGTCGCTGGCACATGCTGAGCGGGCGGAGGTCCCCGGTGCGGACCACGGCTGGCAGCCGGCCGACATGGCGGACAGCATCGCCGCACGCCTGACCCGAATGGATGAACCGAACCCCGCCGGCTCCAGCGATCGCTAGCTCTATGACGAACGAATGGCGCCGCTCCCGATGGTCTCGGAGGTCATCCACGTCGCCCCCGGCGAGGTTGTCAACGGCTACGCCATGCTCCACGTGACCGCAGGGCCGCTGCAGGCCGCAAGCAGCGTCGGAGCGACGTCATGGCCGGTGGAAGTCCTGGGACAAGCGGGCCGGTGAACGGCTCTACGCCCTGTTCGGTTGGTTCGGCACTCCCGTGTTGGTCGCCTTCGGTCTCTTCTTTCCGATCCAAGACATCGGCCCTGCGTGGGAGGCTTCGCAGGGCGGCGGCGATCATGGAACGTTGATTGTGACGGAACGAGAGTGCCACAGGCGTACCTGTGGGGCGGTCGGATCGTTCCACTCAGACGATGGCATCGTTCATATCGAGGAGGCCCGTCTGAATGAACCGCCTGTAAGTGTTGGTGGTGGCTGGCCTGGGGCTGGCTGGCAGGGTTGGCGCCGGTCGCTCGGCGCCCGTTGTGACTCCTGAATCGCCTGACCCCTCGCGGGTGTCATGCCCGGGATCTGTCCAGTGGGCGCTGGGTGCCGGCGCCGATCCTGGCCCACCACGATGGCTTGATCAGAAGCATGTCCGCCGAGGGATTGCCGTCCCGCGGCGTGGCTCGTTACAGGCCTGCCTCGTAGTGACTTCTCATCCTGGGCCGACGCCGGCAACGACGTCCGTCCCAGCGAGTGAGGAGAACATCGTCTTGTCCAGTGTGACAACCACCGTGGCTGACTTCTACCGGTACGTGGTCGGGGTTGACACCCATGCCGCGAGCCACAGTTACGCCATCGTCGCCGGCCCCAACGGCGCCCTGATCGACCAGGCGACCTTCCCGACGACCACGGCCGGACTACGGCGAGCGCGTGCTTGGATCGGTCGCCGCACAGGCGGTGACCTCGACGGCGTACTGGTCGCTGCCGAAGGGACTGGCTCCTACGGCGCCGTGTTGGGCGACGTGCTCGAAGAGGCCGGCTACCGAGTCGTCGAGGCACCAACGCCCCGACGCGAACGTGGCCGAGGCAAGACGGACACCCTCGACGCGGCGCTCGCCGCCCGATCGACACTGGTGATGCCGCTAGTGCTGTTGCGGGATCGGCGCGTGGGTGAGGCGCAGACGGCCCTGCAGGTGCTGACCGTTGCTCGAGACCAGCTCAACGCCGACAGGCTGCGGTGCATCAACGCGCTCACCGCCCTGATCCGCCGCCACGACTTGGGCCTCGATGCACGTCGGGCGTTGACCGACTCACAGATCACCATGATCGCGGGCTGGCGTCGACGCGAGGAGTCGCTCGGAGCGGCGACCGCGCGGGCCGAAGCCGTTCGCCTGGCCAAGAGGATCCTCGTCCTTCATAACGAGCTGGCCGACAACCGCAACCAGATCACCACGATCGTCGCCGCGCAGGCACCCGAACTGCTCGACCTGCCCGGCGTCGGTGCGATCACTGCCGCGGTGATCCTGGCCGTGTGGTCCCACCCCGGCCGGATCCGTAGCGAGGCCGCGTTCGCCCAGATCGCCGGCACCTGCCCGATCCCGGCATCCTCGGGCAACACAGTCCGGCATCGGCTCAACCGCGGTGGCGATCGGCGGCTCAATCGGGCGCTCAACACCATCGTGCTCACCCGGATGCGCACCGACACCAACACCCGGGCCTACGTCGAGCGGCGCCTGGCCGAGGGCAAGACGAGCAAGGAGATCCGACGTTGCCTCAAGCGCTACACGAGCCGTCAGATCTTCCGCACCCTCGCCGCAACGCACCGCCCACCTGAGATGGTCCCGTCTGCGGCTTGACACGACATAGAAGCATCCCGGGGCTTTGAGGTCGATGATCGAATTCGAGCGATATCCACGGATGGCAGTCGATATCCTCCTGTCGTTTACCGCGAGGAAGGCTCTCGGGACTGGTTGTGGGCCGGCGGTTTCCTGGTCGTCTCGGTCGTGGCTGGCTTCGTGTGGGTGGCGGCAGTTTTCGCGCGGTTGACTCGCCGAGGTCCGTGGCGAGTCGAGTCCCCATAGCGTCCTCACCGGTACGGAGGGGCACAGGGCCGGCGGCTTTAGCCACCTCGCTTGGTCTGGCACCCGAAGACCGGGGGCCCGCGGCGGGCGGTTGGCGGCAGGCAGGAAGCTGCCCGCCGAGCCGGGACAGGCTACCTACGGGCCGCGGCCTCTCGGACCAAGCCAGGCCACCGGCCAAACGCGCCGGCCAGCGGTCCCGGGCGGTTCACGCCCCGGGTGCCTCGTGCGATTGCTTCGGGCACGGCGGGTGTGTCGCGCTCGTGGAGGTGCCCCTCGAGGAGGAGGGCGGAGTGGGGGACAGAGGCTCTCGCCCTTCGCCGCGACTTAACCGGCGACCGTTGCTACGGTCGACCGTCGTAGGCCGGGGGTCTCCTTGTCCGGGGGTGCCCGGCTCCGGCGGCCTCGGGACTGGCACGCACAAACTGGGCCTGGGGCCGTCCTTGACCCGGAAGGGACAAAAGATGGAAATCGTTGGCGTCATCATCGCGGGAGTCATCATCGGCCTGCTCGGCAAGTGGGTCGCCCCGAGTGACCGGGACAACATTCCGCTCTGGTTGACCGTTATCTGTGGGATCGGTGGAGTGCTCATCGGCTACTACGCCGCCGCTGCGCTCGGGGTGGCCGCGACGCCTGGTGTCGACTGGGTGCGGTGGATCGTCAGTATCATCGTCGCGGCAGTACTCGTCATGATCGCCGCCTTGATTACCGGGAGGCGACGGGGAAGGCTCACCGGCAAACGCGGCAAGGCCATCTGAACCCTGGACCGAAGCCCCCCGGTCGACCTCGGCCACCGCCCGCGCCTCAGGCGTGGTCAGGTCCACCGGCGACATCTCGACCTGCACCCTCGCCGTCTGCACCGCAGCCGACTCGACGGCATCGGTTCCAACGGCGAGGACGGGCTCCCACAGCCGACGTGGGCCCCAACGAGGATGGTCCCGCCGCATCTGACAGACGTCTTCAGCGTGAGGAGTTCCACGTCGGGAACGACCGAGTAGGTGACGCCGTCGAGGTGGGGCAGTTGCCGGCCCTGCGTGTCGACCCAGGCGTTCGACGACCCAGCCCGGTCCGCGAACCTCGCCCGCTTCAACTTCCTCGACCCCCGGCGCGAACGACTTCTACCCGGACTGGGACGACGCCGCCAACACAACCGTCGCTCTCCTGCGTACCGAAGCTGGCCGCGACCCGTACAACCGTGAGCTGTCCGACCTCGTTGGCGACCTCGCCACCCGCAGCGAACAGTTCCGCACCCGGTGGGCCGCCCACAACGTGCGGCTGCACCGCACCGGTGCGGTGCGGTGCGGCTGCACCGCACCGGCATCAAACAGACTCTTCCCAGTTGAGGGTGTAGCGATCGCTGGAGCGTCGATCCTAGGTAGCGGGCCACCGGCGCCTTTGAGGACATCGATCGGGATCGACTGTTCGCCGCGCTGGTGTCTTGGTGCCACACGTGTCCGCAACCGCTGCACCGGTAACGGCGCACGACGACCTCGAGCACCGTGGGGCGCCAGCTCAGCGCCTGTTGGGTCCAACCGCCGGACCACTGTGTCTCGCGGGACGCGTTCGCGGACGTATCGTCGACACCACTGATCGGGCTCGACGACCCGGCAGGCAAGTCGGGGGCTGAGCCTCTGCCCGATGACCTCGGGATCGAGCTCATCAAGTCGGCAGAACGTGGTCGGGTCAGAGCAGGCGAGGCCCGCGGAAGGGGTAGCCCTCGATGCCCTCAGCCTGTCGTGGCGCCGGAACCCGGTGGGCTGTCCACTCTCACGGACCGGACAACGACGGTCACGTGGGCTGATAGGGCGTGCCACGGTTGGCGGTTCAGTCCTTCTTCGCAGGGGGTTGGGCGACGCATAAGATGCCCTTGTTGCCGTCCTGGTCAGTGATCACGGTGAGCGACGGCGCGTCGCTGTCATCGACGACGGTCCCACCCGCGGCGACGGCGGCGGCGATTCGTTGCTCGGCTACCTCGGGCGCCACATAGACCTCGACGTGGAACCGCTGACGCGGGGACCCGTGCTCGTCGCCGTCCCCGAACCACAGGTTCGGTACCCGTCCCGTGGCGTCCCGGATCTCGTCGCTGGGGGACCCGTAGCCCTGGGACTCGGCGTTCCCGGTCAGCAGGGCGGCCCACACCGGGGCGATGGTCGCGGAGTGCGCCGTGTCGAGGCCGAGCTCGATGACGCTCACCGAGGCCGGGTCGGCGTCGACCTTGTGGTCGGCGGCGATCTCGCTGATCCGTCGGGCGAGGTCGACGTCCTGCTGGGTCACCCATTCAACGACGTGTTCGGTGCCCTCGTCGTCGCGGTAAATGGCGTCGGCGGTGACCAGCTTGAGGTCGACGTACCCATTGCCGAGCGACACGCTCGGGTAGTGTCCCAGCGCGTCGCCCGCCTCGCCCACCGCGGCGACGAACCGTGCGCCGGTGCCGAAGTCGGCGACCAGGTAGCGGGCATGCAGTCCCTGGGCCAGCTTGCGCCAGTCGGTCAGCTGCGCCTCGGCGATCTCGTCACCCTTCAACATGTCCATGTTCGGGGACCCTATCTGTGATTCAGCTGCAGCGCTCGTGCTCATCGCTTCGCCCGCGCCTTCGTGCTGATCACGCGTTGCGCAGGCACCTCGATCGACATCACGCAGTTCTTCAACCCCTTGGGCCGGACGTACCTGAAGCCGAGTCGTTCGTAGAGCCGGCGGGTGCCGTTGTAGAGGAACGACGATGACATCTTCTTCGTCTGGTGCGTCAGGTCGTGCGGATAGGCCTCGACCACGCCGCCACCGGCCTGCGCGATGAGGTCGAGGGCGCCCCGGATCGCGATCTCGGTGATGCCCCGGCGGCGGTACCTCCGGTCAACGAAGACACAGGTGATCCGGTAGTCGGGGTCGCGGTCCTTCTCGGCGTCGTACTGCTTGCGATGGTGGATGGTGGGCAGCTCGGTCGGCGTGCCGTACTCCGCCCACGCGATGGCCACTTCGCCGTCCATCACCAGCGCCGCGTGGGCTGCGCCAGCCTCGACGCACCGCTTCTTCAGCTCCCGGTTGGCCCCGGCCCCCTGCCCGCGCTCGGGGCCGTCGGGATGGAACCAGATGCACCAGCAGCCGCCAAAGATCCCGTCGTGTCGCTGCACGAGGGCGTCGAACGCCGGCCAGGTCTCGGCAGTCAGAGGGCTGACCTCCAACGTCGCGTCGGTGCTCGTCTCGGCACTCATGGACTTACCGTAGAACGGTTACCGGACGATGCGCGTCCGGATCAGCGACTCGCCATAAGTCCACGTCGAGCGCCCTCAAGCTGCTCCTCGGTGGGTTCCCGTGTTCGACCCACCCCATCGGGCGCGGACTCCGGTGACAGAACTGGCCTGGAGCCTCCGGCCTCGAGCAGGGACCTGGCGATGTAGTTGGTCAGGTTCCGGAACCCGAGTGCGCTGCCGCGGAGGTGTTCGAGTCGGCCGTGGCCTCGGTCGGGCCGTTGCTGGTGCCGGGTCGGTCGAAGTAGGCCGGCACGTCGGCGGCGCGCTTCTTCAAGGTTCGGCCCAGCGTGATGACCTCGGTCAGTGTCTTGGGTACGCCGGTGCTGATCGAGTCGATCAACTGGACCACCAGCTCGCGGCCACGACGTCGGTCCTCCTCGCGGTAGTCCGCGATCATCCGCTGGTAGATGCCCCAGGTCGCTTCGACCTCGACGTGCTCCTCGGTGGCGAACAAGGCGGTGAGCCGGTCGATCTGGTTGTCGGTGAGCAGCCCGGCGCCGGTGTGCAGGGTCCGTCGTGCACGGTAGAGCGGGTCGTCCTTGCGGCCACGGTGACCGTTGATCGCCAGCTGTACGCGGCGGCGGCACTTGTCGAGGGCGTCACCGGCCAGGCGGACGACGTGGAAGGGATCCATAACCGCGACCGCGTCGGGCAGTTCTTCGGCGGTGGCGGTCTTGAAGCCGGTGAACCCGTCCATCGCGACCACCTCCACCTGGTCGCGCCATGCGTCGGGGCGCTCGGCGAGCCAGGTCTTGAACGCCTTCTTGGAGCGGCCCTCGACCAGGATGTAACAACACATCCCGACCAGGAGACACCACCACGCACACGAGTCGTCAGACCAAACATCGCCCGTGCTCTGTCACTCGCCGGGAACTGCCTGGTCGTTGTCCTTGAGTCGGCCCCACCCGTACCAGCGCTGCACCTCGATCCAGGCGTTGTAACGCCTGCGGTCGCGCTGGGCGTACTCCCGCCCGAAGTACTGCTGGGAGAGACGGTCGATGCCGGACAGGTCTACGTCCTCACTGATCTCCGCCACTCGGCCGATGAGGGTGACATGCGTGTACCAGTCATCCTCGTCCAGGACAGTGAGCGAGACCCTCGGATCACGGCGTAGGTGCTTGAGCCGTACCCGCCCTTCGTCCATGTTGATCAGCACCCGGCCATCGTCCTCCCACAGGTACCAGGTCGCGGTCGTCACCGAGTCCCCGTCGGGGCGGAGTGTGGCGATGACGGCGGGGTTGGGGCGGCGCAGCATGGCGACGGCGTCTTCGGGCAGCGGGGGCAGCGACACGGGATTCTCCTGTGCGGATCGTTGTCGGCCGTCTCCAGCCGTGATGGGCCGTGACGGTCCTGGTTGATCGTGATCGTTCCCACCCGAAGACCAGAGGACTCCCGTGACATCCGTCTGGCTGTGGCCGGTGAGGACGAGGGGGGCGGGGTGGCGCGTTGCCGTACCCGCTGTGCCCGTCGTCGACCTTCCAGCGGCTTGCTTACGTCCTGCGCCACGCGATGACGGCCTGACCATCGCCCGCGCGGCATATACGCGGCTGGCGAACTTCCCGCTCCGCTGACGCATCCGCAGGTCAGAGGGTGGTCGGCGTCCTTCTGTAAAGCCGTTGGCCCGAGGGCAGTCGACACCTCGCCCGACGACTCCGACGGTAGGAGGGGTCTGGCGGGTTGCGCGCTGGAGTGTGACCGACCGGCTGGGCTGCGGGATGTGTCGCTCATGCGCACGGTCGTGGTGCGGGTTGTGGTGCGAAATGGCGTCGGCGCGGGTGGTTGTGGGGGAGTGGTCTGGGGGCAAAGTCGCTGGTAGATGGCGTGGTCGGTGTTGGGAGGGTTCTCATAATCCCTGGGTCGCGGGTTCGAGTCCCGCCCGCCGCGCACGCACCTCGTGCGGAACCGCGGCACACCGGCCGGCTACCGCCTTTGCGGGCGGCGCCGGGGCACCGTCCTAGGGCTCGCCCGGCGGATCCGGCGGTGACTCACTCATCGAAACCTCAGAGGGCGCCGCCCTCCGAACCTCCCGGCGGTCCTCTCTGGCAGAGGAGCCTTCACACGGGACGGCTTGTGCCGGCATCGTCAGCCGGCCGGAAGTAGTCGGCAGCATCTTGCGCACCGCTTACTTGGTTCCGCCAGAATGTCGGGCCTGCAGCCACGGATCCGCCAGCGCCGATCCGGCCGTCGATGAGTTCGCGGATGATGTCGGCATGCCCGGCGTGCTGCGCGGTCTCGCTGACCATCATGATCATGAGCACTCCCAGCGTTGTCTCTTGGTGGCCCTCCGCCCAATGCGCAACATGGCCCGGGCTGTCCAAGTCATGCTCGGCGATCGTGACGTCAGCATGAGCTCCGGCCCTCCGGTAGACGCCGGTGATGTAGTCACTGGACTCGTCGGGCGTCGCCCACATCAGCTCGGTGCTCGGGTCATCTCGGAACCAAGACGGCCGCTCGTAGGCATCCCGACCGAACGAGTCGCCGAAGTAGCCATACTCCAGACCAGCCAGATGCTTCACCAAACCGAGCAGGTTCGTGCCCGTCGGAGTCAGTGGGCGACGCCGGTCATACTCCGGCAAGCCCTCCAGCTTGGCGAGCATCACTGAGCGGCGTCCACGCAGAGCCGCCAGCAGCTCCGCTTTGAGATCGGTCATCACCTCACCTCGCGACCTGACCCTACCGAGCATGGGTGATGCTCGCTCAAGCAAGCTCGTCGTGCCACTTGCGTGCCAGATGGGGCAGCTGATCATGGTCCGTCACGGAAAACGGCGGACACGACCTTAGCCGTCTCCCGGTCAAGTCCGCGACGTGGTTTGGCCGGCCCCACCGGATCGAGGCCGGGCCATCCAATGGGTCATCAGCCCAGGGGCCCGGGCAGGTCGCTCCGGGACACTCGTGGCCATCCTCTCTGGCGGGCCAAGCACGCGAAGCCGTAGGCGTACGTTTCTCAAGCTGACCGGTATGTGGACGATGCGAGCCGTACCAGGTTCCGCCTGACCTGCTCTGCGAACCACGGGTCATCCCGCCGGAAGGGTTTGATGGCCCACCAGAGCATGGACGACCACGCGAGAAGGATCGTCTCCAGTCTCTCAAGTGTCGGCGGGTCTCCTGTTGGAAGGCCGAGCGACCGTCGCGCCTCGGCAAGGAGCGGAACCAGCCTGGGGGTCCGTTCCTTGCCCGAAAGCATTTGCGCGTAGGCGGCGTCCCAGGCCCAGCTTGCGGTCCGTGGGATCGGGTCGATGAGGAGGAGTGGGCCTCCTGGGGCCTCTGACAGCGCGTTGTCGAAGTGCACGTCGCCGTGGCATCGAACACGAGGGCATTGTTCGTCGATCCACCTCATGTCGTGGTGCAGCCTGGCCAGGACTTCCTTGCCCGGGCCCGGACAGTCGGCTTTGATTGCGTCAGGCATGCACCACTCGAAGAACCCCGCGTCGATCGGGTAGGTCATTTTGTCGATGTCGTGTGCCACCTGTTGGAAGCGCGCCGCCGCGAGCATCAGGTTGCGGCAGTCGGCGGGGCAGCCGGAGTCGATGTGGTGGGGTGCTCTCCGCAGAACGAGCCAACCCATGTCCACATCGCCCAGACGCCGGCCGCTGGCATACACATGAGGCACCAGTCCGGGCGCGCGGCGCGAGATGGCAGACATCCACTCAAGCTCGATCACACTGGCGTTCAGCTTCACCATGACGGACTCGCCCGTGGGTGCCCAGACCGCCCGAAAGAACGTGCCCATGTCGCCGGTCGTCCGCGGCACGTACTGGATCTCTGTCAACTCCGCGAGTAGGGGTTCACGGCCGATCTGTTCGTACAGGAACCTGGTGACCTCTGGTGCGTCCACCAAGACTTCGCCGTCCCAGAGATCCAAGGCAGCCCTCCCGTTCCCGTGCGGGCGCGCGACCCGCCATCGACCGCAGGATGGCATTGGAACCTCGAATGTGCCATCGGATATGTGGTGCCCCGCAATGGTCGGGGACCACAAGCGCCGGGCCGACGACCTCCGGAGCGCAACCGGTCAGCTCGCGCAACGGATCTGGAGAGGTCAACCGGTATGCAGGAGAAGCCGAGCGGGACGACAGGCACGACCAGGACTCCGTCCCAGCCTTCCAGGCTGGTCGTAGGAAGCGCCGAGCGAGGATGGTGGCTCAGGTCTCTCACCGGGGGCCGGGCAGTTCTGGTTTCGTGAATGTGACGGCGTAGCCGGTGAGCTTGCCGAGCATGCGGTAGATGTGCCAGAGGCAGTCGCCGAGCATGATGTCGTAGTTGGCCTGTCCGAACTGTTCGATGTAGCGCTGGGGTTGTCGCACCAAGCGGGCGGCGTAGAGCAGGCGTCGACCTGCGGTCCCGTGCTGCTCCTGGGAGAGTTCACCCCACTCGCTGCGGTAGTCGACCTGCTCGTTGATGGTGAGCCCGGCACGGCGCAGCGCGTGTTCAACGTCGGCTGGGTGCAGCGGGCTGGGTGCCAGTGGCTTCCACAGTTGGCTGATTTCTGCGTCGGTGATCCGCGGATCGTTGAGGACCAAGTAGACCAGCCCTCGGCCGCCGGGGCGCAGGACTCGGGTGAACTCCGTCATGGCGGCAGGTAGGTCGGTGTACATCAGGGACTCACGGCAGAAGATCAGGTCGACCTGGGCGTCGTCGAGGGGTATCGACTCAGCTGTTGCGTCGGCGAAACGGACGGCGCCGCTTCCCAGTGTTTCGGCCTCTTTGGCTGCGTCGGCGGTGCGGTAGAAGGGGTCGATGCCAAGGACGGTGAACCTGAAGCGTCGGGCGAGTTCGATGGCTTGCCGACCGCGGCCGCAGCCGACGTCGACGACTCTGGAGCCAACCGGCAGGTCCATCGCCGAGACGAGTTCGAAGAGTGAGTCAGGGCCGCGGGGGTCCAGTGTCGTGTCCAGGGCCGTGTGGAACGCGTCCTCGATCGCGTCGAAGTGCCCGTGTGTTGCCACCACGTCGTTTGTCATCGTGACCTCCCGCTCGGATGTGGTCCCACGGTACTTTGGTCCCATGGTCCCGGCGAGTGAGAATTCGCGTCCTCGGATCGATCGGGTGCAGATCGGTGTCCGGATGGAACGCAGCATGGTCAAGGTCCTCAAGGCGTTGGCGGAGTTCGAGGGTCTGACGCTCGGTCAGCTTCTGGAGAAGATCGTTCTGCACTCGTTCGAGCCGGTGCCGGGCGAAGAGGGTGAACTGTCGGCGAGTCCGCACAGCAAGCGGGCGCTGGAGGCGGTCGCCGATTTCAAGCGGATCTACGGGATGGACGTGGACGGGCGTGAACTGCGACAGCCGGAACCTGGCGACGGCGCGTGACGTGGGCCAACCGACATCAGTTGGCGGGCTTGCCGAACCAGCGGGAGAGGTGGTCGTCCAGGTCCTGCTGATCGTCGCCGATCCAGGCGACGTGGCCGTCGGGGCGCAGCAGGACGCACGGAACATCCAGTACCGCAGTCGGATCCGCGAGGTAATCGACCCGGTCTGACCAACCGCCGACGGTCAGGCGTTCGGTGCGGTCCAGCAGCAGGCCGCGGCCGCGATGCAGCAGACCGTAGAGGTGGCCCTGTTTCACGTCGATGTCGCGCAGGCGGCGGCCGAGCAGGTCGGGGCCTTCGCCGAAGTTGTAGCGGATGCCGATCGCGGTGATCTTCTCGATCAGATAGCGGTTCACCTCGTCGAAGTCCATCAGTTCGGTGAGCAGCCTGCGCACGGCCTGCGGGCCCGGTTCGGTGGACAGCAGTTCCATCTGCGCGCGGGTGTTGTCCAGCACGTCCTCGGCGACCGGATGACGTTCGGCCTGGTAGGAGTCCAGCAGTGTTTCCGGCGCCCAGCCGCGGATCTGTGCGGCCAGTTTCCAGCCGAGGTTGAATGCGTCCTGAACGCCCAGGTTGAGGCCCTGTCCGCCGGTGGGTGGATGGATGTGTGCCGCATCGCCGGCCAGCAACACCCGCCCGACCCGATAACGTTCGGCTAGTCGGGTGGCATCCCCGAAGCGGGACAACCAGCGCGGGGAGTGCACGCCGAAATCGGTTCCGGCGATGGCGCACAGCTGTTGTTTGAAATCCTCGAGGGTGGGCGGTTCCGCGCGATCGCTGACTCCCCCGACGGGGACTACGACGCGATAGACCCCGTCGCCGAAGGGCCTCAGACTGAATTGGTTGTTGGTCTCGTGGATTTCGGTCACCTTGGCGGCGATCTCCTCCTGCGGCACATCCACTTCCATCTCGCCCATCAGCGTCTCGGTCCGCGAGGGCTCGCCGGGGAAGCCGACGCCGAGCAGTTTGCGCACCGTACTGCGCCCGCCGTCACAGCCGACGAGATAGCGCGAACGTAGCCGTTCACCGTCGGCCAGCTCGACGGTCACACCCTCGTCGTCCTGTTCGAAATCGGCCACCGCACAACCGCGCCGGACCTGCACACCCAGTTCGATCGCATGTTCTTCGAGCAGGTGAACGATGACCGGCTGCGGGACGCCAAGCAGATAGGCGTGCGCGGAATCCAGGCCCTCGGGCGCGGGTTTTGTGATGGCGGCGAAGAATCCGCCGGCCGGACGCTGTCTTCCGTGTTCGAGAATGCGATCCAGCAGCCCGCGCATTGCCATCAGCTCGGTACTGCGAATATGCAGACCGACTATGCGGACGAACGACACGGGCTCGGTTTCCTTCTCCAGAACGAGTACCCGCACATCGTGCAGCCGCAGTTCGGAGGCCAGCATCGCGCCGGTCGGCCCGCACCCGGCAATGATCACGTCGAACATGAGGGGCGCGCGATCGGCGCCGGAGGCCGGCGACCGGAGTCCGGGGACGTCGCCCACGGTGAAGTCGCGCTCGACCATGCCGTTCGACGACAACTCGGGGGTGGACTGCGGAGAGTGCATCGGTGTTGCCTTTCGGGAGTGCGTTGTTGTCGAGGCGCTCCCGGCGACACCTACGTCAATCGCCCGACCGTGACGGGAAGGGGGAGCACCCACATCGATACAGCGTTCATGGGTCTCACCTCCTCAGGCGGCGTCACGGTCACCTGCAAGCTACAAGCCCGAGCATCACCCGTCCAATCCTTTCCCGGCCACGTGATCACGACTCCACTGTCAACGAGACATCGGCGGCGGGGGACATCGGTGCAGGTCTGACAGGCAAAGGTCCAGGTCAGCGGTGTGTGGCAGACCGTCCGGCGCCCTGCCGGGCCTCGTGCACAACGTCGACCGCGATCAGCTCAGCCACGCTGGGTCATCCAACGAATCGGGTCACCACCGTCGAGGTCGTCCAAACCAAGGTCATGCAAGGCACCCGCGACCAGGGTGCGGCGATGAGCGGCGAAGGTGAGCACGTGCGCGATCACCGCGCCGAACGTATAGACCTCAACGTTCTCACCCGGACAGATGATTGACTCATCGAGACGCCCCTGCTCGCAGACCTCGCGGACAGCCGTGAGGAAGGCCGGACCCGCCTCGGCATGCCGATCGCGCATATGCGCGACGGATTCGCCGCGCTCGACGGCGAAGTCGTATGCCTTGCCCTCGATCGCTGCGCCCCACATGTCCAGCTGGCCGACCAGCCGGGACGGTAGGGAACGCAGCGTCGGCTCGTCGTCGACACCTTCCACCGACAGCTCGATGCGTTCGTCGAGCTGGTCATCGCGCAACCGTTCCGCACGGATGAGCATCTCGCCGACGAGCCAGACATGGTGCTCCACCATCGAGACGAGGACGTCCATCGAACTCACCTCCCGTTGGGCCGGCAGCCGCAGGCTGCCCGGCGGATGGAAATGGACACCGTTCGGCGATTCGATCTGGAGTCGAGTCGGCGAGTGGCGCCACTGGGCAGGTGGCGACCCGTACGCTCGCACGAACGCGCGGGTAAACGACTCGTGCGCCGAATAGCCGGCCTCGACGCCAACGTCGAGGACCGAGTGGGTCGTGGTCAGCAGCCGATACGCCGCGCGTTCAAGCAGCACCCGCCGCCGCAGCCGCCCGGGTGACTTCCCAGCCGTCGCGGCGATAACCCGGTCGAAGTGAAACCTCGACAGGTACACCCGCTGAGCCAAGTCAGCGCTCGTCGCCTCGTGCTCATCGAGCGCCTCCGTCAGCACCTCGACGAACGCTGCGAACACGTCCGGTGGCCTCATGCGCCCATCCTTCAATGGTGGCCCGATGTCCCGCTTGACAGATTTTGCTGCGCTGGAGCCCGGGATGACGACCACGCGAGGCTACATTCGTTCGGCGATTCCCGACGGACAGCGATGAGGAGGGCCTGCTTCCTCCCCCACAGATCGGCGACACGTCCAGTGAGCACGAGTACCGGGGCGAAGACGATCGCATTCGCGTCGAGTACCTAGGACAACCGGAAAGACTCGAACCCGGGAAGGACGAGCCGATCCCCTCCCGCTTCGGCGGCATCAAGGGCAGCGGCTACGGCAAGTCCGGTGGACGTCCGGGCTGCGGGAGTTCACCGAAGTCCAGTGGATCACCATCGAAGGTACCCAGCCGCCGCGCTACCCCATCCGCCGTATAAGTTCGGTGCGTCGCCGTCCGGCCGCACGACGCGGCCAGTGTGGATTCGACGGCGGGCCGTGTTTACGGGTGGTAGATCGACTGCAGCCGCTGATAGGACTGCAGGCCTTCGGGGCCGAGTTCGCGGCCCAGTCCGCTTGTCTTCATTCCTCCGTAGGGCGAGGTGATGTCGGGCAGATAGCCGTTGACGCCGATGGTGCCGGTCTGGATACGGCCAGCCAGCTCCGTGCCTCGGTCTGGATCCTGGGTCCATATGGTGCCCCCGAGGCCGTAGGGCGAGTCGTTCGCGATGCGTATCGCATCGTCCTCGAGGTCATAACCGGTGATACTGAGGACGGGACCGAAGATCTCCTCCCGCGCGATGGTGGAGGCGTTGTCGACATCGGCGAAGATGGTCGGTTCCACGAACCAGCCGTGGTCGAGCCCTGGAGGGCGGCCTCCACCGGTGGTGAGACGTGCTCCGCTGCTTTTACCCTGGGCGATGTAGTCCTCCACCCGTGCGCGTTGGCGCGAGTTGACCAGTGGGCCGATCTGGGTGGTCGTGTCGAGTGCATCGCCCACTTTCGCGTCATGGGCCATCGCGGCGTAGAACTCGACGACCTCCTCGTATCGGCTGCGCGGTGCCAGGATCCGGGTGCAGGCGTAGCAGGTCTGTCCGTTGTTGAGAAGGCTCGCTGCGAAGAGTTGCTCGGCGTGGCCGGCCAGGTCCGCGTCGTCGAGGATCACCGCCGCCGACTTTCCGCCTAGTTCCAGGGTCACTGGCCGCAGCGACTGGGCGCAGGATGCGGCGATGTGTTGGCCGGCGGCGGTCGAACCCGTGAAGGTGACCTTGTCGACGTCGGGGTGTGCGACGAGATGGGCTCCGACCTCGCGGCCGCCGGGCACGACGTTGACCACGCCTTCGGGTAGACCGGCCTGCGCTATCGCCTCCGCCAGCAGGACCGAGTCGAGGACAGTCTCCGGCGCGGGCTTCAGGACGACAGTGCATCCTGCTGCCAGCGCCGGTGCGAGCTTGGTGAACGCGAGCGCCTGGGGATAGTTCCATGGTGTGATGGCGGCGACTACTCCTATCGGTTGGTGTCGTACCAGCGTGGTTCCGATGGGTATGCCGACCCGCTCATCTTTTTCGGGGGCCTCGGACACCAGCGTTGCGTAGTAGCGCAGGAGACTGGCCGGCACGCTGCCCTCGATGGCCGTCGCTGTGGAGATCGGCATGCCGTTCTGCGAGCTGACGCGGGCCGACATCTCCTGGCTTCGGGCGTCGAGTTCGTCCGCGAGACGCATCAAGGACTCGGCACGGCGAGCAGGTTCCCAGTCGGCCCAACCACCGGGGGTGTCGAATGCGGTCCGAGCCGCCTCGACAGCACGGTCGATGTCGGCGTCCACGCCTTCCGGCACCGAACCGAGTGGTTGTTCGTCGCTGGCCGATGCGACGGTGATCTTCTGATCACCACTCGGCGCGACCCATCGTCCTCCGATGAACAGACGATCCGATTCCATCATGAAACTCCAGTGCCGATATCGATGTCTCCACTACGTGGAATCTCCCGGCCAGGACCGGTCCGAAAGTCGGACTGATCTGTCGTTTAGCTGTGGTTCGTTCGGAACTGCGGATATTTCGACTTGTTATAGATCGCAATTGCGTGCGTCTTCGTAGCCTGCTAAACACCGCAGTCCTGATGCGGCCCAACACCGAAAGCGAAGATCTTCTTCGCATGAAGCCTACGTCGGGTCAGGCTTCCTCAGCGGCTCGGCAGCCGCGTGACGATCGTCACCGAGCGACTTCGACCACCACCCGCAATGACGCGAACGTTGCCTCGGACATGCAGGCAAGTACGCGTGCGGCGAGGTCGGTTGGTGCTAAATACCCGGGTACTCCGCGTCGGCCGCGTAGGCGGTGTTCATCTCGGCAAGGTTCTCGAGCTCGGGCGGCCGCATCGTTGCGGCGAGTGGCTGGCTCTGCCGTAGAGTTTCCGGCGGGAACGATGCGAAGGAGCCCGATGAGTACCCTGCATCAGAGCCCCGGACGATCGGCGGACGGGAGCGCCGGCGACGCGGACTACGGCCGGATCGGTGCTGGTTACACCTCCTACCGGCAGCCCGAACCGCAGATCGAAGTGGCCATTCGTCGCGCCCTCGGCGATGCTCGCACAGTCCTCAACGTCGGGGCCGGAGCAGGCTCGTACGAGCCGCGCGACCTCGACGTGACCGCGGTCGAGCCGTCGGCGCAGATGCGCGCCCAGCGGCCCGCTGGCCGGGTCGCGGCGATCGATGGCACAGCCGAGGATCTGCCGTTCGCCGACAACTCCTTCGACGCGGCGATGGCCACCTTCACCGTGCACCAGTGGTCCGACCTGAAGGCCGGTCTGGCCGAGGTACGCCGTGTCACCCGCGGGGCGGTCGTCGTACTGACCTGCGACCCGACGCTGCTGCGCAGGTTCTGGCTGTACGACTACGCGCCCGAAGCGATCGACACCGAAGCGCGCCGCTACCCACCCGTCGACGCGATCGCCTCCGGCCTCGGTCGTGGCCAGGTCGCTTCACTACCGATCCCGCTGCACTGCACCGACGGGTTTGGTGAGGCCTACTACGGACGGCCAGAACGACTCCTTGACCCAGGAGCGCGGAAGGCGAACTCAGCCTGGAGTTTCGTCGGCCCGGAGGTCCACGAGCGCTTCGAGACGGACCTCGGTCGTGACCTGTCCGACGGGAGCTGGGACGCCAAACACGGCCATCTGCGCGAACAGCCTCACTTCGAGGGGTCCCTCGTCCTGATCGTGTCGCCCGGCGACCGCAGTGGGGGAGTCGCATGAGGGGACCTGCTCAGACCACGAATCTGCGCGCGCTTCTTCGGAGTGTGCCGACTCAAGGAACGTCGAGGAGGCCGGGTGGCAGTTCGCGAGTAACTCCACCAGCCGCAAGGGTCTCGAACTGGCCGGGCGACCGGCCGCGGCGTTGACGTTCTACTGGGTACCGATGGCACGTCAGGTACGGATCAGTGGCGCCGTCGTGGCGTCGGAGCCGGATGAGAGGGCACGCGATTTCCTCGCCAGGTCCGAGTCTGCTCGGGCTGCCGCGCTGATGGGCAGGCAGAGTCATCCGCTCGGCGCCCAGACAGACATGGACGAGGCCCTGGCCAAGGCCTCGGCCCGGATCGGCGAGGACCCCGACACGGTCGCGCCGGGCTGGACCCTCTACACCCTGCGGCCTGAGGAGGTGGAGTTCTGGCAGGCAGACCCGGATCGGCGCCACCTACGCCTGCAGTACCGACGACACGACTCGGCCTGGACCCGAACCCTGCTGTGGCCGTGACGAGCACCCCCGCGCGGGCAGCCGTCTGCGACCGGCGGGGTTGAGTAACCTCGCCCGCATGACTCTCAGACCCACCCCGCTGTCGGATGAGTTGTACGACTACCTCGTCGCGCATGGCACCCCGCCAGATGCCACGCAGGAAGCGCTGATCGCGGAGACGGCCACGCTCGGCCACGAGGCGCGACTTCAGGTCTCTCCTGACGAGGGCTCGTTCCTCACGTTGCTGACGAAGCTCCTGGGTGTCAGGACGGCGTTGGAGATTGGCACGTTCACCGGCTACTCCGCCCTGTGCATCGCGAGGGGTCTGGCTGACGGGGGCGTGCTGACCTGCTGCGACATCAGCGAGGAGTGGACGCGGATCGCCCGCCGACACTGGGACGGCGCCGGCGTCAGTGACCGGATCGACCTAAAGATCGGGCCCGCGTTGGACACACTGCGCTCGTTGCCCGCGCGTCCCACCTACGACCTGGCATTCATCGACGCCGACTACCCGAGTTACCCGGCTTACTGGGAAGAGGTCGTGCCGCGCGTCAACACCGGCGGCGTCATCATCGTCGACAACGTGCTCTACCACGCCCGGGTCATCGATCCCTCCGACACCGAGGTCACCACCGAAGCCGTGCGAGCACTCAACGAGCGGGTCATCTCCGACGAGCGGGTCGAGGCAACCATGATCCACATCGCGGATGGGATCACCCTTGCACGTAAGAAATAGCGCCAGGAGGTCGCACGGTCGACGGCGCGGCGCTTCGGGTAGTGCGTCGAGCTTGATCCAAGCGTCACCGCGTTACCGTTCAGATGTAGATCCCAGCGGCGAGGGAGCCAGCGTCGTTGGCGACCGATGGTAGCCGGGCCTCCGTAGTTCGGGTCCGAGGGGCGCGTCTGCGGATTGTGGGGCATGGCGGAGCGAATCGGTCGTCGTGGTGGTACGTGGCTGACTTACCTCGCGTAACTCCAGGAGGCCTCGCGAATGGGTCATCACACGCCAACACCTGAGCTCGTGACGGAGCATCCCGAGCAGATCGCCGGGTACACCTATGGCACCGCAGAGGCCACAGCTTCTCCGTTGACCATGGAGGACCTGGAACGGCTCAAGGCCGTGGTAGGGCTCACCAAGGAGGATCAGGAAGCCTTGGTGGAGGCCGCCGGAATCCTCGCCGACCAGGCCGACGACATGGTGACCGCCTACCGCGACGGGCTCGTCGAGCTGCCGTTCATGCGCCCGTACTTCGGCCATCCGGACGGGAGCGCCAACCCCGAGTACGGAGCGGCGTCCAAGCCGCGTTTCGACCGGTTCATCATCGACGTCTGCACCCGTCCGCTGGACCAGGACTGGTTGAACTACCAGCACGAGATCGGCCTGCGGCACACCCGTGCCAAGAAGAACGCCACCGACCACGCCGACTCACTCGACCACATTCCGATGCGCTACCTCGTCGCCTTCACGGCGGTCGTGATCGCCACGGCGCGCGATTACCTGGCCGCCAAGGGCTCTTCGCCTGAAGAGATCGACCGCATGCACGCCGCCTTTACCAAGGCAGTCATGCTCCACGTCACGGTCTGGACCCGGCCGTACGTGGACGCCGCCGACTGGTGAGCGCGGCGTAGGGGTTGAGCCGGGAAGATAGCCTCAGACCTTCTGGATCAATCGATCGAGCAAGCCCTGGGGTGCGCGATGTTCGTTGGTGAGAAGGTCACCTTACGAGGTGTGACGCGCGACGACCTGCCTGTGCTCCTTTCGTACTACAACGACCCCGAGGTCGACCTTGCCGCTGGGGAGTTGCCGTCCCCGACGTCGATGGAACGTCTCGAAAAGTGGTACGAGCGGTTGATCGAGCAACAGCCGATGCGCCGTTTTGCCATCGATGTCGACGGCAAGTTCGTTGGAACGTGCCTCCTGCAGGACATCGACGAGACCGCCGGGCATGCTGAGCTGGGAATCACCATCGGTGACAAGGACTCCTGGGGGCGTGGTTACGGCCGAGACGCGATCCGGCTCTTGCTCGACTACGCCTTCCGGTTGGCGAACCTCCGGCGGGTGTGGCTACGGACGCACGCCGACAACGAGCGAGCGATTCGTGCCTACCGCGCTGTCGGTTTCGTGGAAGAGGGACGTTTGAGGGAACATCAGTGGCTCGCTGGACGGTATGTCGACACGGTCATCATGGGGATCCTTCGGACCGAGTTTGGGGGACCGGCACCGCGGTCCATGACGCATCAATCGGGCAACCCGGCTCGGGCGACAGGTCTCCAGGAGCGGGCGAGATGATGGTGGCGGTCCCGATCGACTCGCGTGCGTTTCTGGTCAGCAACCGCGTCGCGCTGCAGGTGCCAGATCACGCCGTCCGGCTATGCCGCGACCCTCTCGACCCCACCCGCCATCGCCAGCTGGTCGTTCCGGCCGCGAGTCCCCTGACCGCCGGGCCGGGCCGGCTACAGCCCCCCGGTCTACCGGACCGATCCAGGCCACTGGCCAAACCCGCCGACTCGCGGCGTCGGCATCGCGACCCAGGTCGGACTCTGGAATCATCCCGCCATGAACTTGGCCCCGCGGTGGATGCCCCTGTGGATCGCGCTCGGCCTGGCAGCCGTGGCGTTCCTCTGGTCCCATGTGACCACGCCGCCCGAGCGGCCCGAGCCGTCCACTCGTGAGTTCGTCCGAACAGAACTGGACGTGGCCGACGGCGTGCAGATGGTCCTGCCGATCGAACTCCCCGCGGGTTACGACTATCCGACGGAGTACGACTACGACACCTGGCAGATCACCGAGGGAACGCCTGGCGCCAGCAAGCGCCCGCACGCCGAATCGCGCTCTACCACCTTCTTTCCAACCGGCGGCACGGCGAGGGCCCGTCTGCCCATCGTCATCATGTGCGTGCAGCCGGTCAACCTGAAGCAGGAGATGTGCCCCACCACGTCCGGCTCCCGAAACCTGCAGCTTCGCCATCAGCAGACCCGCGTCACCGTCTACGCCGCGAGCAAGGACGCCTACGACGTCAGCGCATGGCAGGACGTTGAGCTCACCACCGACATCGACAAGGTGACCTGGCTCCACTGAGACGAACGTCCAGCGTGGACGAAACTGGCTCCAGACGATCTCGCGAGGTGGGATGATCTCGCGATGAGCGCAGCGCGTGGTGCCTCTCCGGTGAGGTGGATCGTCTTAGCCTGAATCCGTGGAGTCGTAGCTGACTGGCGGTGGTCCTGCGGCGGGTCATGCAAAGGAAGTGCCTTCTGGGCAAGGAGAATCGGGAGTGCTGACGTCCTGATCCTGCCGAGCCGAGAAGGCACTTGAAGTGAAACTACCGCACTCGTGGTCCAAGGCTGCGCCGCTGTTCGACGATGAGCGCCTCGTGTCGTGCGCGGGGCTGGTCCCGGTGATGGGGTTGGCCGAGCGGACGGGCCTGTCAGAGCTGATCTTGAGCAAGGTCGCCATCTGGGCGACCAGGGTGGCCTCGGCCGGGGCCAACCCGGCAGGCAAGCTGACCTCGATCATCGCCGGGATGGCCGCCGGCGCGGACAGCATCGACGATCTGGACGTGGTCCGCTCCGGCGGGATGCCGCGGCTGTTCGGCGATGTGTACGCGTGCGCGACGCTGGGCCAGTTTCTGCGGGAGTTCACCCACGGCCACACCCTGCAGTTGGCGTCGGTGGCGCGGGCGCACCTGGTCAACCTCGTCGAGCACAGCCAGTTGCTGCCCGGCATCCAGACCCAGGCGTATGTCGACATCGACTCGCTGCTGCGGCCGGTGTACGGGCATACCAAGCAGGGCGCGAGTTTCGGGCACACCAAGATCGCCGGTCGGCAGGTGCTGCGCCGGGGGCTGTCCCCACTGGCCACCACGATCAGCACCGGTGAAGGCGCGCCGGTGGTGGCCGGGATCCGGCTCCGGGCCGGTAAAGCGGGCTCGGGCAAGGGCGCGGCGTCGATGGTGCGCGAGGCTATCGGTACCGCCCGTGCCGCCGGCGCGACAGGCGAGATCCTGGTCCGCGGTGACTCCGCATTCGGCAACAGCGCGGTCGTGGGGGGCTGTGTCAAGGCAGGGGTGCGGTACTCGGTCGTGCTCACCAAGAACCCGACGGTATCCCGGGCGATCGGCTCCATCCCCGACCACGCCTGGACCCCGGTGCACTACCCGGGCGCGGTGACAGATCCCGACACCGGTGAACTGATCTCCGACGCCGAGGTCGCCGAGGTGGAGTTCACCGCGTTCGCCTCCACCAAGAACCCGACCACCGCAAGGCTGGTGGTACGCCGGGTGCGCGACCGGGCTCGCACCGAGGAGTTGTTCCCGGTCTGGCGCTACCACCCGTTCTTCACCAACAGCACCGAACCAACCGCGGCCGCCGACATCACCCACCGCCGGCACGCGATCATCGAGACCGTGTTCGCCGACCTGATCGACGGACCACTGGCGCACCTACCCTCGGCGCGCTTTGCCGCCAACGGCGCCTGGGCGATCTGCGCCACGATCGCCCACAACCTGCTCCGCGCCGCCGGAACCCTCGCCGGGCCGAAACACGCCCTGGCCCGGGGCGCCACGCTGCGTCGGCAGATCATCAACGTCCCCGCCCGGATCGCTCAACCGCAACGCCGCCGCGTCCTGCACCTGCCCGCGCACTGGCCCTGGGCCGACCACTGGACCGCCCTGTGGAACGGCGTGTTCGCAGTGGCGACCGGACCACCCGTCACCGCCTGACCCATCCACCGCCGCGCAGGCCCGACCGGAGAACCCCAGTGGAAAAGCTGGACAGACCAGCAGACTCGCCACGCCCACCCACGCCACCCACCAGCTCATGCCGACCAACGCCAGTCACGCCAGCGGCTCCACGGATTCAGGCTTAGTGGCAGCTGTCGCGGTCACGGGCTGGGGCATGGCCGTGGCGTTCGGCGGAAGCTGGCCATGGCGCCGGGGTCGATTCAAGGAAGACCGCGAGCTGTTCCGTGGCGGGTTGATGGTCAACGGCGACGTGCCGGTAGCGCTTCCCATCGAACTGCCCGCGGGCTACCAGGTGCCTGACAAACACGGGGTTGCCCGCCCCGTCGACGGCCCGGTAGACGCCACTTCGTTCAGCTTCCCTCCCACCGGGAAGGCAAGGGCCAAGAAACGTCTCGGGGAAGTCGAGCTGTGCGTCGAGTACGCCGAGAAGTCCGCGCATCGTTGCCCCACCGACGGCGGAGCAGCGACGATCGTGCGGACCGTTGACAGGATACGAGTGGTGATCACTCTGCAGGACCACAACGAAGCTAACAGGGTTGCTTGGCAGACCGTGCCGCTCACGACCGACCTCGAGAAAGTCGCCTGGCTGCAGTAGCACCCACGCTCCTGGATGTCGCGCTGATCGAGACGCAACCGCGTGGAAGCCGACTGCCCCAGACGCTCCGCCCTCGGTCCGGGAGAGGCGTCCCCGCTAGATTCGAGCAGGTGCGCTAGTGACCGCTAGGCGCAGGCCAGTCCAGGTGCGAAGCCAAACAGTGCCGAGGGATGCCAAACTCGTCGTCGAAGACCACCTGGGAGTGGGCGAACGGTGGCTGACGGAGGTTGACCTTCACAGCCCGCATGGGAAGAGGTGATCGCGCGTGCCGAACCGTCCGAACATCGTGTTGATCGTAGGTGAGGACATCGGTCGGATCGCCGGCTGTTATGGCGCTGGTTATGTGCGCTCGCCCAACCTTGACCGTCTCGCCGCGCGTGGGTGTCGGTACGACGAGGCGTACGCGACCTATCCTGTCTGCGCACCGTCACGGTCGACCATGGTGACTGGTCAGTACCCGATGAAGATCGGTACGCACCAGATGCGGTCCACGCTTGTGCATCCGCCGCGGTTGTTCACGCATGAACTCCGTGACGCGGGCTACTACGTGAGCTGGCCGACCAAGCTCGACTTCAACTTCGAGCCGACGAGCGGTTGGCGGGATGACGATCAACCCTGGATCGACAGATTGCGGGCTGGTGCCATGCCGGGCCAGCCATGGCTTGCCTATGTCAACCTCGCGATCACCCACGAGTCGTCCATGTGGCCTGACGAGGGTGAATACCCGGGCCGCGAAGGGCTGGACCACTGGAACCCGAAGGAAGTACGTCCGGCGCGCACCACCGATCCGGCTGACGTGCCAGTGCCGCCGTACCTGCCCGACACACCGGTCGTGCGCGGCGACATCGCTCGGCATGCCGACAACATCGCCGAGCTCGACTGGCAGGTCGGGGAGATTCTCGACGCGGTGGACGCCTCCGGCGTGGCGGACAACACCGTCGTGGTGTTCCTGTCCGACCACGGGCGTGGTCTGCCGCGGGAGAAGCGCTGGCCCTACAGCGCGGGGATCCACATGCCGCTTCTGATCAGCTGGCCAGGCGTCATCGAGCCGGGCAGCGTCAGCGATCGGCTAGTGTCGTGGGTCGATGTCGCGCCGACCTTCCTGTCGATCGCGGGCACGCCCATTCCGTCCGACTACGACGGTTCGGCGTTCCTCGGAGCCACCGAAGCACCACCCCGCGACTATGTTTTCGCCGGACGGGATCGTATGGACGAGTCCTTCGACCGGGTCCGCGTGGTACGTGATCGTCACTTCCACTACGTGCGCAACTTCTATCCGCAGATCCCGTACTGCCAGCGCAACCTGTACATGGAGAACATGCCGACGATGCAGGAGCTCCGCCGGCTCAGTGCCGCCGGCGATCTGAGCGGCGCTTCGGCGGTTTTCATGCCAGCGCGCAAGCCGGCCGAGGAGCTCTACGACCTGCGCTCGGACCCTGAGTGTGTGCACAACCTGGCCCTTGATCCACACCACGCTGATGTCCGAGAGCGCATGGGCGAGGAGTTGGATCGCTTCCTCGCCGAGATCGACGACCTGGGCGCCTGTCCGGAGCGGGACCTGGTGGCGAAGGGCGTTGTGGTCGACCGGATCGAGGAGTTTCGCGCCCGGCTCGGGCCGCTGCCCGCGGAATACCAGCGCGGCTACCCCATGGCGGTCTTCGAACCGGCCGACCTGGCCGACGACCAGTCCGGCGGCGCCTGAAGCCATATGCCAAGGGCGACCTGCTCCGTGGGGTCGGTTAGCCGGCCGGTGGCGCAGACCGGCTTGGCCCAGGGCGGCCCGCGGCGCAAAACGGCGAAGCGCCGGCGCCACCCAAGAAGCGTCGCTGGTGGCGAGTCCGTATCCGGACGTCGCGTGACGGTTTCGGGTCGGGTGCCGTTACTACCTCGGATCGTGTCCGGCCTTGCGGGACTGTTCGTCGGAGTGGGAGTCGTATGTCTGCCTGGGTTCGTCGTGCCTGGAGTTCTCGGGCAGGCACTACTGTCGCGGTGCGCGAGGAGGCCCCGTGAGGTGCAGCAACTGCTCCGCGCCGCTACCTCCGGACGCGAACACCTGCCCAGCTTGTGGGATGTGGGCAGCGGGGCCTCCGAAGACGGTGGCGCTGAAACCGGTGCGTAGCCTGGGCAATGCGCTGGGCGTACTGATCGGTGTGTCGATGGCAGCTGAAGTCGTGGCCGCGATTACCTCGGTCCTGGCAGCGCTGTCGCTGTCTGCCTACGACCCGGCCACCCGGTACGAATCGGTACCGCTGACGACCGCTGAGGCAGTCGACGCCGTAACGGCTCTTGCGTGGTATCTGCCAATCCTGGCCAGCGCGATCACCTTCATCGTCTGGCTCTTCCGTACGCGACACAACGCTGAGGTGCTGTGCGCCGTGCGGCATCGACGGGCCCGAGGTTGGCTGATCGCCGGCTGGATCGTCCCGGTCGTCAACCTGTGGTTTCCCCGACAGGTCGTCGACGACATCTGGCGCGCCAGTGACCCGAGCACTCCTGTCGACCGGATCACTCTCGACGAGCTGACTCGTTCCGGCCTGGTCAAAGCGTGGTGGGTGAGCTGGCTTGTCTGGCTGATTGGGGACCGCGTCGTCACCCGGATGACACTAGGTGGGGAAACCGTGAACGACCAAGTACACGCTTCGCTCGTCGCCTCCGTGTCAGCCGTACCGTTCTTGCTGGCCGGCGTCCTCGCGATCTTGGTGGTCAGGCGTGTCACGCGGTTTCAGCAGCTGCGTGGCAGCGAATCGGCCGGCTCCACGCCATGGGCGAGCCCGGCCGTCCAGCTGTAGACCGACACCAGCACAGACCGGAGTTCTCATGCGCCAGCTCGCCACCGTCACGGCTGCGGCACTTCTCGTCCTCGCAGGGTGTGCGCCCACAGCCGGTGAGGGACTAAGGACACAAGCCGTCGCCGAGACGACGGGTCCGAACGTGACCACCGCGTCGCCAGCGTCAACTCCGAGTGTCGCGGCCACGCCGACGGTATCGGCTCCCAAGGTCACGCCGTCTCCGACCGCCAAACCCAGCGCCACTCCACTGTCGAAGGAGCAGGCACGAGAGCGTTACCTGCTGATCGTGGAGCCTTACAACCGTTCGTTGGAAGGCCTCGAGAAGGCGTTCAACACGGGCAAGCCGATGAGCGAACTGCTGCTCGTCGCTGCGCGCGTGGAGGATTCGAACGCCACGCAGATTCGAGCGCTGCGCACAACGCGGTGGCCGGCGAACCTGCGAGCACCGATCGGGGACCTGATCGCCGAATCCAACGCGGCGCAACAATACTGGCGGCGGGCGGCAGCAGCCGGCACACGGCAGGAGCTCGGAGAGGCGGTGGTTGCTGCCGGGCGCCACGACGGCTCCGAACCCGCTGGAACGATCCGCAAGCGTCTCGGACTCGGCAGCTATGACGAGAACGACTACAGCTGAGCCGGCTCTCGTCGCAACGCACAGTTGACGACGCGTCCTGAGTTGTTCATACCTGCGCGCCCGTCGTCTCGGTCATGCTTGCCCCGTCCTCACCAGCCAGGTCGGCTCATGAGGCCAGACCGGGCCGTCGTTCATCAGGCAGTCGCGTTGAGGAGTTCGGCAGGCAACGGCAGCGCGTGCAGGACGGTGAGTGCGGACACGGCGCGGGTGAGTACGACGTACAGCCGGTTCAACCCGCGAGGTTCGGCGTCGACGATGTGGGCGGGTTCGACCGCGACGACGCCATCGAACTCCAAGCCCTTCGCCAGCGAGGCGGGCACGCACACGAGCCGGAAGTGTTCCAGGGCGTTCTCAGTACGCCCGAGCATGCCGGGGACCAGGCCAGCCCGGTCCAAGCGGGATCTCACCGGCTCGGCCGAGAGCACGTCGAAGACTCGCGCGATCTCCGTGTCGGCCGCGATGATGCCGATCGACCCCGCGCGTCCGCCCTGCTCGTCAATCCGCAAGCAGGCTTGGAGGATGTGATCGGCGGTCACCTCGTGCCCGTCGACCGCCATTACCGCCAGGGCGCCCTCGGCACGCCGCAGGCTCACGGGCTCGGCCAAGTCTGGTTGCAGGGCGGGCAGCAACCTGGCGGCGTACTCGATGATCGCGGCCGGGACCCGAAACCCGCGGGTCAGCTCCACCAGCTCGGCGGATTCGCTCGCCCCCAGTTGATCCAGCACGGCCTGCCACGAGGTCGTCGCGTACGGCGTGGTGGCCTGCGCAAGGTCGCCCAACACCGTCGCCGTACGACACCGCCGGCCGAGTGCGCGGAGCTGCATCGCCGAGAGGTCCTGTGCCTCGTCGACGACCAGATGGCCGCGGCGAGGCCCACGCTCGAGCAGGTCCCCAAGCTCGTCCAGGAGGACCAGGTCCGCTTCGGACCAGCGGGCGGACTTCACCGACCGGTATGGCTTTGGCCAGCGCAGGGCCTTCTGCTCCTCGGGCGTGAGCTCGCCACCCGTGGCCTCGGCGAGGAAGTCGGCATCCGACAGCAGCCGGTACAGCACCTGCTCCGGGGTACGTTGCGGCCACACCCGGTCGAGGATGCGCCTGACCGGCGCCGACCTGGCCACCGCGTTCTGGGTCCGATCGTCCGGAGTTCCGCCGCGCTGCTCCATGCGAATCAGCACGGCGTGAGCGAGCCGCTGTGCGAGCGTGGTGCGGCCGGCGGCATACCTGGTGGCGGTCTCGAGAACGCCCGCGACGATCTCGCGCACCTCGTAGTCCGGCACCCGGAAGCGACTCGCTCCCTGGCTGTAGACGAGCGCCTCCACGTCATCGCCGAGACGGGCGCCGGACCACAGAGCGCGCCGCGCGACCTCCGCCATCCGGGCGTCGCCTTTCACGGTGACCGTCGCCGTCGGCTCATCGTCGGCGGCCATCGCGTGGTCGGGGAAATAGCGTCGGATCAGATCCGGGAAGGTGAGCTGTTGGACGAAGACCTCGCCGAGTGCCGGGAGCACATGCCGGATGTACTGCAGGAACGACCGGTTCGGACCGATGATCGCGATCCCGCCGTCCCGGGCCAGGCGGGTCCGTTCGGCGTACAGCAGGTAGGCGATCCGGTGCAGGCCGACCGCGGTCTTCCCGGTGCCGGGCGCCCCCTGCACGCAGATCGTGGTGTCGAGTGGTGCCCGGACCAGGACGTCCTGATCAGGCTGGATCGTCGCGACGATGTCCCGCATCGGCCCCGATCGTGGCCGCTCGATCTCCGCGGTCACCAGGTTCGAGAAGCCCTCCGCGGGCGCCACCGGGCCGCCGCTCACCGGCTCGTCCTCGTACGCCGTCAACTCGACGTACCCTCTCGGCCCGGGCTCATGGGAGAAGCCGTGGCGACGGCGCACCAACACGCGCTGGGGGTCGGCCGGTCCGGCCCGGTAGAACGGTACGGCGACCGGAGCCCGCCAGTCGATCACCAACGGCGTACCGTCTGGCTCCCGGATGTGCCGGCGGCCGATGTAGATCCGGTCGACCGCGCCGCTGGACCCAGGCCCACGCTCGACGCGGTCGAACACCGCGCCCGGCTCGCAGTCCAGGCGACCGAAGAACAGCGGGATCTTCGGTTGGTCCAGCAGTATCTCGGCGCGGAGTTCTCGCGACCACTGGTAGAACTTGTTGTCCCAGTAGCTGTCCGCGCCGGCATAGACGATGGCCGGAGTATCGGTCTCGACGACCTCCGCGTGCATGAGCTCCAGTGCGGCATGAGCGGCTCCGAGGTGGGCGCGTTCGACGGCCAACTCGGGGTCCGCCCCGGTATCGATCGCTGCCTCGTTCGGCAGATCCGCGGCGGCGTTGGATTGGGCAGAGGGCATGACGGGGGCCTCCACGATGGTTGTCAGGCACTCGTCAGCAGTGGGCGCGGGCCCTCGCTCCGGGGCCGCCTCGAAGTGGGCGGCGCAACCGGCTCGTTTCGGTCCCTACTCTCCGACACTGCTGCCGTACGACAAGCCACCGGACATTACCAGTATGGGCGGGTTAGCGCCGATTCTCGTGTCTAGCGGTGGCGCGTCGGTGGCTCCAGGATGTTGGGCGGCTCCGGGCTGCTTTCGCCTATGGGCATGTGATTGTGATGGTCGTTGCGCCCGAAGCGGGTGATCGGTCAGGGTCGATCTGACTGCCTGTTGTGGCGGATTTCGGATTGTCGTCCGACCCGGATGTGATGAGCGAGCACGATCTCACTTGGAGTACGACGGCGGGAGAGACGCAGCGATGGCTGCCGTTGCGCTCTGTCGCCGCCAGTGATCGGCGTGTCACGTTGACCGCGATCGTGTCGCTTGCTGTAGTTGAATCGTGGAACAAGCAGCGATATCCACCCCAGAAGCGGCCCGTCGGGGCAGTGAGTACTTCGCCGCCCCAGCAGCGGCGAACCAGCGTCGTTACGAGGCACTGCGCGCGTACCTGTTCGAGGGAGTCTCAGCGGCGGAGGCGGCGACCCGCTTCGGCTACACCCTGACGACGCTGCAGTCGCTGGTGCGGGACTTCCGGGCCGGACGCTGCGAGTTCTTCCAGAGCTCGCGTCCGGGCCCGAAGACGGCCCCGGCCAAGGAAGCGGCCCGCACCAGGATCATCGAGCTGCGCCGGTTGGGCCACTCGGCCCACGAGATCGCTGCCGCGCTCGCCGAGGAGGACACTCCGCTCAACCGCACCGGGGTCGCCGAAGTCCTGGCCGAGGAAGGGTTCCCACGCTTGTGGCCCCGTCCGCACGCCGAGCGCGGCCTACCCCGACGCGAATCCCAGCCCCGCACCAAGGTGATCGACTTCGCCGTCCTGCCCGCCCACGCCGACACCCGGATGGCCGGGCTACTGCTGACCATCCCCGATCTGGTGGCACTGGACCTGCCCGGCCTGGTGCGGGCCGCGGGCTATCCCGGCACGTCTGTGATCCCGGCGATCAGCTCGATCCTGTCGCTGCTGGCGATCAAACTCACCACCACCCGCCGCGTCTCCCACATCGACGACATCGCCACCGACCCCGGTGCGGCGTTGTTCGCCGGGCTGACCAGCCTGCCCAAGGCCACCGCGCTGACCACCTACTCCTACCGGCTCGACCACACCCGGCAACAACGATTCCTTGCCGCACTGGACAAAGCCAGCCTCGCCGCAGGGCTCGCGCACGGCGAGGCGATCAACCTCGACTTCCACGCCGTCATGCACTGGGGCGCCGACCCCGCGTTGGAAAAACACTACGTGCCCAGACGTTCGCAACGCACCCGCTCAGTGTTGACCTTCTTCGCCGAAGACGCGGCCACCCACACCCTGCTCTACGCCAACGCCGACCTCGCCAAAGCCAACCAGAACAACGAAATCCTCGCCTTCGCCGACCACTGGCGCACAACCTCCGGAGCGGACCCGAAACTGTTGATCTTCGATTCCAAGGTCACCACCCAGGCCCAGCTCGCCGACCTCGACGCCCGCGGCATCGCCTTCATCACCCTGCGCGCCCGCACCCCGAAACTCACCGAACACCTACATGCCTTGCCCGCCAAGGACTGGACACCACTCACCATCGCCCGAGCGGGCGGGAAAACCCGCCGTGTCCGCGTGATCGAAGACCCCGCCGCCACACTCTCGGCCTACCCCAGCACGCTACGCCAACTCGCCATCACCGGACTCGGGCACGACGAACCCACCATCCTGATCACCAACAATCGCACCACCCCGACCAAACACGTGATCGAGGCCTACGCCAGGCGGATGAACATCGAACAACGCCTCGCCGAAGCCATCCGCTCCTTCGGCCTGGACGCCCTCGCCGGCGCGGTCCCCCTCAACATCGACCTCGACGTCGTGCTCTCCGTACTCGCCCACACCATCTGCGCCGCGCTCCGCCGACGCCTCCCCGGCTACGCCACCGCCACACCCGACACCCTGCAACGCCGATTCCTCTCCACCGGCGGCACAATCGAAAACCGCGATAACGAAACCATCGTCCGCCTCGACCGACGCGCCTACTCACCCGTCCTCCGCCACGCCGACCTCCCCACCACCGAAGTCCCCTGGTGGGGCGGACGACACCTCCGCTACGAATACGAGTGATCAAACTGGGGTTGAATCCGCTGCGCGAGAATCAGCGTTAGGGCTAGACCCGCGGATGAGCACAGGCCCTGCCTGGTCGCCACGCTGATGACGTGTCGTAGAGACAAACACAGCAGTGTTGCTGCTCGATGACTCCGGCGTGCGGGTCGCGGCCACGACAGCGCGCGACGGCATGTGGAGACCCATCACTCCCGAACTGCGTGGAGTACTGGGTGATCCGGACATCCGGGACAGATCGGCCGCGCGCCCAACTTCTGGAGGCGGTAGCACGGCTTGGTCAGGTCAAGAGCGTGCCATCGCGAAGTTACACTCGGTGACACAAGTGGTCGCGGACGGAGACCCTGCAGTCGGGGACCAATGGGTTGCGAAGGGGTCGTCGTCCCGGCATAGGGGGAAACATGAACATTGGGAAGAGGGAAACCGCGGTAGTTTTCATCGATCCTCAGAACGAGGTGCTGGCAGAAACCGGGCTGGCGTGGCCGTTGGTCCACGAAAGCCTGCGGGAGATCAACACCATCGAGAACATGGAACGCATCTTCGAGGCGGCGAAGGCGAACGGGTTCGAGGTCTTTATCTCTCCGCACTATTTCTATCCGACGGACCGAGGGTGGAAATTCAACGGGCCACTCGAAGCAGACGAGGCTGAGTCCGGAATGTTCGCTCGCAGGGGAACCTTGAACCTCGACGGCCTGGAAGGGTCCGGCGCTGACTGGCTGGAGCGTTTCAAGCCCTACATCGAGGACGGCAGGACCATCGTGGCCGCTCCGCATCGCGTCTGGGGGCCAGAGACCAACGACCTGGTTCTACAGCTCCGCAAACGGCGGATCACCAGTGTCATTCTCGGCGGAATGCTTGCCAACATCTGCGTCGAGTCTCACCTGCGCGAACTGCTGGAGCAGGGGTTCGAGGTGGCCGTCGCCAAAGACGCGACAGCTGCACCAAAGCATCCTGAGTGGGGCTACGGGTATGAGGCGGCCCTCATCAACTACGCGTTCCTCGCCCACGCGGTCCTGACCACGGACGAAACCGTCAAGGCGATGGAGCAGGGTAACTCCTGACCGACGAACGCCGGGCCCGCGGACCTGGTTGACCGCAGCCACCGACGCGTCGAGGGTGCGCAGCCACGGCACGATCGCCGTCCGGTTGTGACTCAGGCACCATGACGCGCGCCGCACCCGAGCGTGCCGGTCACCATCGGCCCTGTGTGTGGCGTGGCTACTGCACGCGCTCGATCGCCCTGTCGCGGCACGGCGCCCCCTGTCGACAACTTGGTATGGTGCCCAGGTTGTGCCGCTCGGAGCGATTCGGCGGCTCTCGAAGGAGAGGGGCAAGGCGAACCATGCAGGCGACAGAGGCCCAGCGTGCGGTGGCTGCGGCCATGTCGATCGCCTCGTCACTCGGACTGCCAGCCGACGACGCAATCATTCTCAATGACTCGAACAAGCTCACTCTGCGTCTTCTACCTTGTGACGTCCTGGCCCGGGTGGCGCCTGAGGACGAGCAGGTCGCACAGTTCGAGATCGACCTTGCTCAACGCCTCGCCGAATCCGGGAGCCCGGTGGCTACACTCGAGCCCCGAGTGCAACCGCGTGCCTTTGAGCGTGACGGCTTCGTGATCACGCTGTGGACCTACTACGAACCCGTGGCAACTGACGTGGTCTCACCAGCCGGCTACGCCAATGCGCTCGAGCGGCTCCATGCCAGTATGCGCAAGCTCGATGTCCCGACACCGCACTTCACAGATCGAGTTGAGAGTGCCCAGCAACTCCTGGCAAGCCGAGACCTCACCCCAGCGCTTGCTGACGCCGACCGGGAGCTCCTCAGCAACACGTTACGAAGTTTGAGACGAGCGATCGGCGAACGCGGCCCGGCCGAGCAGCTTCTGCATGGGGAGCCGCATCCAGGCAACGTGCTCACCACGAAGAACGGGCTGCTGTTCATTGACCTTGAAACGTGCTGCCGTGGCCCTGTCGAATTCGACCTCGCCCATGCAGCCGAAGAGGTCGGCGAGAACTACCCAGGTGTCGATCAAGACCTGCTGCGCGAGTGCCGGATCCTCGTTCTGGCGATGATCACGACGTGGCGGTGGGATCGAGGCGACCAACTCCCGAACGGGCGCGAGCTGGGCGCAGAATGGCTGGGCCAGATGCGAGCGGAACTCGGTCGCTAGACGCCGGATACCCACAGCTGATCGCCGGCCAGGACATCGATGTCCCGACCGGCATGCGCTATCGGCCTGCGCGATTCATGGGTGCACGACTGTGGCGCCTCGCGTACGTCTCAGATGTGGAAGGACTCGACGCGTACGCGCGCCAGGTCCTCGCGCCAGTGTCGGTGGACGCCGTTGTCGTCGAGGTAGCGGGCGAACTCTTTCCAGCGGGTGGGCAGAGATCTCGGCTCGGTGCCGTTGCGGAGTGCGAAGGCGAGTGCGTGTCCGGCCGCTTCGCCGATGCTCCATTCGATCGGGTGGTAGCGGTAGCAGCCGTTGGCAAGGTGGGTGGTGCCGATGTTCTTCGCGCCCATCAGGAGGTTCCGCATGCCGCGGGGGACCAGCGAACGGAGCGGGATCTCGAACGGATAGGTCGCCAGGAAGAGGCCGCCCGGATGCGCGCGGGTGCGGTGGATGTCGATGGGGCCGACGCCGGTTCCCACCGAGTCGGTGTACCGCGTAGCCGTCTTGTCGGCGTTGCGCTGGCGTGTCCGCGCCGCCACGCCGACGTCGTTCTCGGTGATGGTCTGCTCGGCGCTCGCGCGGCGCGATTCGCGGACGTAGGGGTGGGCCGCGAATCCGGTCGGTGTGCCGATGGCCCCCGGTACGCGGAAGATCCCAGGCCAGCCGCGCCCTGAGCCGTCCGGGCGCGGGTAGTGCCGCTGGAAGTACTCGATGAGGCCGCGCGTCTGCTCGGTGGCACGCGCCACGGCGGCCGCGAACGCGGAAGTGTCGGGGCGACCGTTCACCGGGATCAACAGGCGCGCGCGGTGGTCGTTCTCGGCTTGGTTGAGCAGCGTGATGTCGCCGAGGTAGGCGTCGCGCAGATACCCGCGGTATCGGACACGTCGGTACTGCCAGAAGTTGCGGCCGTCCTCCCACAACCAGTCCCGGCTTGGATCAAAGACGTCCCTGTGGTTGGAGCCGAACTTTTGGTAGACCGCAGCGAAGTCGGCATAGGCGGTGGTGTGAACACCGTCTCTGGGGCGGCCCGGCGCATAGCTGAGGGCGGCGACCATCGTGAAGGGCTGCTGGCAGGACGGGTCGGCATTGGTCCAGTGGTTGTGCGGTTCGCGACGCCGCCGCCGGCGATCAGGACATCTGGCTGAAGGATCTCGGCCGTGGAGGTCGGGCTGGGTGTCGGCGAAGTACTTCCGGCTGGGGCCGGTTGCGCTTCCACCGCACTGGCTCCTCTGGGGCGCAGGAGGGCCGCGGTGGCGCCGGATCCAACAGCGGCACCTGCCACTCCTACCACGCCCGCGCGCAGCAGCGAACGTCGCGTCGTGCTCACGTTGAAGTTCCCCCCGCGGACTGGACACCTGGAGACTGGGACGTGTGAGCCCAGAGGAAGTAGTGCCAGGTGGGAACCAAGAGCAACATGAGTAAGCGGTATACCGAGGAGTTCAAGCGGGACGCGGTCGCGCTGGTGCGCTCCTCGCCGGAGCGGACCGTCACCGAGATCGCGCGGGAGCTCGGGGTCAGCCCGGAAGGGCTGCGCGGTTGGGTCAACCGCGATGGGGCCGACCGGGGCGAGGGCCGGCCTGGGGAACTGACCAGCACCGAACGTGAGGAGCTGAAGCGACTGCGCAAGCAGACCGCCGAGCAGCAGAAGACGATCGAGATCCTCCGCAAGGCGGCCGCCTATTTCGCCACGGAGACGATACGGTGATCCGCTTCCGTTTCGTTGAGGATCACCACGATGCCTGGGGCGTCAAGCGGATCTGTCGAGTGCTGGAGATCTCCCGCTCCTCCTTCTATGCGTGGCGGGCGGGTAGGCCTGCCGCCGAGGCCCGCGCCCGGGAGGAGGACGTCCTGGCCGGGGAGATCGCCGAGATCCACCGCGACTCCATGGGGGCCTACGGTGTCCCGCGGGTGCACGCCACCCTGCGCCGCAGCGGGCGGGCGGTCAATCGCAAGAAGGTGGAGCGGATCATGCGAGAACGCCGGATCCGCGGCATCACACGGCGTCGGCGCCGCAGCCTGACCAAGGCCGACACCACGGCTGCGCCGGCGCCGGACCTGATCGCCCGCGACTTCACCGCGAAGCGGCCCGGCACGAGACTGGTCGGCGACATCACCTACCTGCCCACCGCCCAGGGCTGGTACTACCTCGCCACCGCCATCGACCTGGCGACCCGCGAGGTGCTCGGCTGGTCCATGGCTGACCACCACCGCGCCGATCTGGTCATCGACGCCCTGCGCATGGCCCACGCCCGCGGCGACTTGGAGGAGGACTGCATCTTCCACAGCGATCGCGGCAGCGAGCTTAGGTTCAAGGGGTCGTAGCAACACCGTCCTAGGAAACTAAGGATAGGTGGTCTTTGAACGCTTCGGCGGGTGTTCTCCATCCGAGTGTTTTGCGGGGACGTGTGTTGAGGGTGGAGGCTATGGCGTCGAGGTCGGTGATGCTGTGCCGCGACAGGTCGGTTCCTTTGGGGAAGTACTGGCGCAGCAGGCCGTTGGTGTTCTCGTTGGTGCCGCGCTGCCAGGGTGAATGGGGGTCGCAGAAGTAGATGTCCAGACCGGTTTGGAGTTTCAGCTGTAGGTGTTGAGCCATCTCGGCTCCTTGGTCCCAGGTCAACGAGCGGCGCAACTGCTCGGGCAGGCCGCCGATCTGGGCCGCGATCGCGTCGCGCACCGCCAACGCGCCGTGTCCGGCTAACGGTGGGCCGTTCTTCGTCGGTAGGGTGAGTCCGTAGCTCTCCATCCGCGGCAGGTGCAGCAGGACGGTGAACCGCGTGGTGCGCTCGACAAGCGTCCCGATTGCCGATTGGTTGAGTCCGATGATGAGTCGGGTAGCGGGGACGCATTACTGCGTCCCCGCCCCCTCAGAACCGTGCAAGCAGCTATTCACCGCACACGGCTCAAGCAAGCCCGAAAGGCGCACCGGCAGGAGAAGGTGCGGGACTCGTCATCACGGCGGCTCCGTTCCGCCGTTGACAATGGGTGTGGAGGAGACGGACTCGTTGATCGCCAGGCGTGCTCTCCTCCGGGAATGCGATGTATTGCTTGGAGATCGCCTTCCGGATGACGACCCGCCATGCTTCCCATTCTTGTGGGCTTTGTGGCGGGTGGTCGGCGTGCAGCAGGAGCCCTCCGCAGACCGAGCAGCGGCCGTGTTGAGCCTGTAGGAGGCGCACGGTCATAGCGGCGACTGGCAGAGGTGTTCCCTTGCGGCGCCGCTGAGCCCAGTATGACTCCAGGGTGGGGTCGTCCGGGGACGCCTTCCCCTTGACCAACTGGTGCCGGACTATCTTCGTCCAGGAGAACTTGAGCAGGTAGGCGCCGCTGTCGCGGTCACCGAACACCCATCGGTCCCTCCTGGTCTTGTTGAACCGGCCGAAGTACTTGTCGCAGATCCAGTGCTTCGGCTTGTTCGGGTGGCCGTGCTTGGCCCACTTGTAAGCGAGCTTCCACATGTAGCTGTCCAGCGCCGTGAAGATTTCGCTGGACACCACCGTCCGGTAATAGGCCGACCAACCCCGCACAATCGGGTTGATCTTCTTGAGTACCGCACCAGCGTTGGCCCCTCGCAGGGCCAGCATTTCGGTGCGCAGCCGTTCCCGGATCCGTCGTTGAGCCGCTGCACTCGGTTTGATCAGCAGCTTGCCGTGATAGCGGCGGACATTGAATCCCAGGAAGTCGAACCCGCTCTCCGCGTGGACAATGCGTGTCTTGCCCTCGTGGAAGGCGAGCCCCCGGGGCGTCAGCCATACCGCCAGCCGTTCCTTGACCTGTTCGGCCTGCTCACGGCTGGTGCACATCGCGACAAAATCATCTGCGTACCGCACCAGCACGGGGCTACCGCTCTGCGCACTCCCGGCATCTCTGCCGGAGGTGTAATAGCGGACCCCTGCGGCTTCCTCCATCCCATGCAAGGCCACGTTGAAGAGCAAAGGGCTAATAACCCCGCCCTGCGGAGTTCCCTCCTCGGTCGGGGCGAACCGACCGCGATCCACGACCCCGGACTTCAGCCACTGCCGGACCAGTCCCCGGGCTGGGAAGGTGCCGAGCGCCGCCATGAGCCGGGCATGGTCGATACGGTCGAATGCCGCCGTCAGGTCAGCGTCGAGCACCCACGCACGCTGCGGGTTCTTCCCGTTGAGCGTGGAGTAGATGGCCCCGATCGCGTCGTGACAGCCGCGGCCAGGCCGGAAGCCATACGACTTCGGCTCGAACCGCGCTTCCCACTCGGGCTCCAGTGCACCCAATGCCACAGCTTGCAGGCATCGGTCAACAATCACTGGAATCCCGAGCCCGCGCTTCTTCTTCGTCCCCGGCTTGGGGATAAACACCCGCTTGACGGGCCAGGGAATCCACGGTCGGGCACGGTGCTGGACCCAGTCGGCCAGAGCGGCCTTTGACTGGGAAAGCAACACCACCTTCCCGTCGACTCCCGCCGTCGCACGTCCCGCGTTGATCTCCGTCACCCGTCGCACGCTCAGGAGCGTGTTCGAGCGGGACCGAAGCATCAGCTTCTGCAAATTGCGGACCTTCCTCAGGTCCCCTGCCTGCGATGCCGTGAAGATTCTCTGCCGCAGACGTCGTACGTCTTCCTCGACCCGCCGCCAGTCAACCGACGCCCAGTCCAAGTCTTCGCCCTCGGGTCCGTTCACCAGCGCGGAGGCGGCAGAACGACCGAGGCCGTTCCGTCCCGCGATCAACATGGTGTCCAACTTGCCCCTCGGTTCCGTCGTCTTTCTTCAGTGATCTCTGCACAGGCTCACCTGGCCCACGTCAGCACCCTTTCGGGCCGGGCAGCACACCCGTATCCGGACGGTTATGCGGGGCGGCCGGCGGAGAGGCCGGCCATACTGCCCCGGGTTCCCGTTTCCTTTCGGCTTCCGGCATTGGCTTCTTGGGTCATCCTGTTCCCGCTGGGGAATTTAGCCTTCCTCACAGTCGGCCGACCGGGCTCCTAACAGCCCGGACCCCAACGGGGTTTCCACGTTCCACACGAATGAGATACGACCGGGGTGGGTGCTCCCTTTACCCCGAGGCGGCGGTGTCCACCTGGCCGGAGTGACCTCTACCAGCCAGCGCCTACCGCTTCACAACGGCTAGCCATACACCCCACTAAGAACTTCCATCGGCGAGGCTTGGGATCACGAGGCATCATCGGGAGTTCACTTTCGTTCACCCGTCCGGTCTTCCCCTTGCCTGTAACTCCCGGATGGAACGGGAGTCCTTGGGCTTTCCCCTGAGCTTCGCACCACCCCGTTACCGGCGTCGCACGTCAAGGGCGGGGACGGGCCATACGGACACAGACCCGTGACTGCACCTACGGCCTTATCAACCGCCTCTCCAACTGGACAGTCCACTCAAATTCGTGCGGCTTCGTGTCGCACGGTCGCCTTCCCAATGCCCTGGAACGGCCCGGTCCTCAACCTCAGCAGGCCGGTTGGTGATCAGCACCTCGGGCGTGACGAACTTCTTGCCCCGTCCACGGGTGCGGGCGCGGGGAACTCGAAGGGCACGGCCAGTGCGTAGGCAGGCAGTCAACTCGCGCTTGAGGGCGCCACGCCCTTGGATGTATAGGGCCTGGTAGATCGTCTCGTGCGAGATCCGCATTGACTCATCATCACCGAAGTCGACCTGCAGCCGCTTGCTGATCTGCTCGGGACTCCACGCAACTCCCCAGCGCCGGTCCGCGCGGCGGCCGTGACGCCTTCCCTTCCACGGCACGTTCGGTCCCGGGATCGGCCGGCCCTCGGCGTCGCGGACCACTCCTGCCAGCCGCTGTTCGACATAGCGACGGAGCCGATCGTTGACGGCCAGCTTCGCGACCTTCGGGCGCTTACCGCGACTCTCGGCGTGCCACTGGGCAACGGATGCGCGGTAGTCCACACGCCCGCCGCGGGTGGCGGCGTTGCGGCGCAGCTCCCGAGAAATCGTCGAGGGGCTGCGACCCAGCTGTGAGGCGATCTGACGAACCCCATGGCCTTCGACTCTCAGCAGCGCGATCTCCTCACGCTCAGTGAACGACAGATACCGACCCGACGGCTCGGCAAGACTGATCGGTGGCATGCCGCCACCCTCACGGAACCAGCGCGATCCCACTGGCACCGACACGCCGCACGCGACAGACGCGTCCTCACTCGACAATCCCTTCCTGACCTCACGCCAGAACCGTCGCTGGACCTCGCGAGCGTTGCCGCCTGGCCGACCCGACGACCGCATCGCCGGCCTTCCCGTAACAGCTGTCGTCCATCCCGGCGGACGCCCCATCCACACACCTCCCTCTTCGAGGTGTTGCGACGACCACTGGAATCCGCCGAGTACACCTCACGTGAGTTCCGCAGCGAGATACACAAGTTGACGATGCGCCAGAGCATGGGTCGAGTGGGATCGTGCTACGACAACGCTGCCGCCGAGAGCTTCTTCGCGATCTTGAAAGCAGAGATCGGGACCGAGGTCTGGCTCAGCAAACAGGCCGCCCGCGCCGACGTGTTCACCTTCATTGACGGGGCTCGTTTGAAGTTCCCCAGACCTGCTCACTGAAATTCCCCACCCGTGTGGCTCCGCTTGAAGCGGTCGGGCTCCTTCGAGACTGGCGGTCTCTGACCACGCGCCATCTCGAAGGAGCCCTCGCTTCCCATGTTGACACGGGAGGACGATGTGGACGCACATGCGCTGCATCGCCGGGGCTGGACGATCTCTGCGATCGCCCGGCATCTGGGACATGACCGTAAGACCATCCGCGCCTATCTGAACGGGGACAGGGTCGCCGGGCAGCGCCGCCCGGCCGGGCCGGACCCGTTCGAGCCGTTCATCGGTTACTGCCGTGAGCGGCTGGTGGAGGACCCGCATCTGTGGGCGCAGACCCTCTTCGATGAGGTCACCAAGCTCGGTTACGCCCGTTCGTATCCGAGCTTCACCCGACAGCTGCGCACCCAGCGGCTGCGGCCGCACTGTGAGCCGTGCTCACCGGCCAAAGGCCGCCCCGCCGCGGTGATCGAGCACCCGGCCGGTGAGGAGACCCAGTGGGACTGGGTAGAACTGCCCGACCCGCCGCAGCAGTGGGGCTGGGGTGGCAAGGCGTTCTTGCTGGTCGGGGCGCTGGCGCACTCTGGCCGCTGGCGCGGTGTCCTGGCCGCGTCGATGGATCAGCCGCATCTGGTGGACGCCCTGGACCGCACGACTCGTGCGCTCGGTGGGCTGAGCAGGGTGTGGCGGTTCGATCGGATGGCCACCGTCTGCCACCCCGCTTCGGGAAGGATCACCTCCTCCTTCGCGGCGGTGGCCAAGCACTACGGCGTGCAGGTGGCGATCTGCCCGCCGCGGCGCGGGAACCGCAAGGGCGTGGTGGAGAAGGCCAACCACACCGCCGCGCAACGGTGGTGGCGCACCCTGCCCGATGAGCTCACCCCCGAGCAGGCCCAGGCCAGCCTGGATGACTTCTGCCAGCTACGCGCCGATGTGCGGATCCGCGCCACCGCCGACGGCAAGGCCTCCGTGGCCGCCCTGGCCAACGCCGAGGGTGAGCGTCTGAGGCCGGTGCCTGCCAGGCCGTTCCCCGCCACGATCACCGTGCAACGCCTCGCCTCGGCACAGGCGCTGGTCGCCTACCGCGGTAACCGCTACTCGGTCCCACCCGAACTCGCCCACGCGACCGTGACCGTCTCCCACCGGCTCGGCGCCCACCACCTCGACATCGCCACCACCAACGGCACCGTGATCGCCCAACACCGGCTCGCGATCGACGGCGCCGGGGTGATGGTCCGCGACCACGGCCACGTCCACGCCCTCAACCACGCTGCCCTGACCGCGTTCACCGATGCCGCCCCGCACCGACGCAAGCAGCGCATCCCACCCGGACCCGCCGCCCGAGCAGCCGCCGACCAGCTCCGCACCCGCCACCAAGCCGCCGACCCCGGCCGCGGCGAGGGCCCACCCGACCAGGGCGTGGTCATCGACCTGGCCCGCTACGCAACCGCAGCCAAAGGAAGGAACACCCTCACATGACCACCACGACCACGACCATGACGCCTGCGGGGCCGAGAACACCGGCCCAGGCCAGCCTCTACCAGCAGCTGCGTGCCCACCTGGCCACGTTGAAGCTGCACGACGCCGCCGAGCACCTGCCCGCCGTGCTGGCCGCCGCCGAGACCGAGCAACTGTCGATGACCGCAACCCTGGAACGGCTCCTGGCGATCGAGGTCGACGCCAACCAAGCCCGCCGCCTGGCCGGCCGGCTCCGGTTCGCGTCCCTGCCCACCCCCGCGACCCTGGCCGACTTCGACTACGACGCCGCACCCGCCGTGGACAAAAAACTGATCGAGGAACTGGCCACCTGCCGCTACCTCGAGTCCGCCACCAACGTCCTGCTCATCGGTCCACCCGGAGTGGGCAAGACCCATCTGGCCGTGGGACTTGGCCGCGCCGCCGCCGAAGCCGGCTACCGCACCTACTTCACCACCGCCGCCGACCTCGCCGCCCGCTGCCACCGCGCGGCCATCGAAGGCCGCTGGGCCACCACCATGCGCTTCTTCGCCGGCCCCACCCTGCTCGTCATCGACGAACTGGGCTACCTGCCCCTGCCCGGTGAAGCCGCGTCCGCCCTGTTCCAAGTCGTGTCGCAGCGCTACCTCAAAACCTCGATCGTCCTCACCACGAATCGCGGTGTCGCCTCCTGGGGTGAGGTCCTCGGCGACACCACCGTCGCCGCCGCCATGCTCGACCGACTCCTCCACCGCAGCGTCGTCCTCAACTCGACGGAGACTCCTACCGACTCCGCAACCACCACGCCCGAGCCGACACACTCCGACAAGCCGCCACCGGCACCCGCCGACCACTACAGTGACCGCACCACCAGGTGAGGAACTTCGATAAGCAACCCTGGGGAACTACGGCGAGCGCCATCATCATCGAGGTGAACTACAACCGCCGAAGGCTCCGCAAGGACCCCGAACTGGGCTACGTCACACCACTCGAAGCACGCCTCAGATACAGTCCACACACAACCCTTGCCGCGTAGAAGTTGAGTGTCCACTCCGCGGGGGGAACTTCACGTTGTTCTCGATTCGAGGTTTGTCCGCGGTTCTGGACTCGGTTGACAGCGCCGCCGTCGGAACCTAGCTCCGTACGCCCTTGGGAAGCAGCCAACGGTTCTTCACCGCAGTGGGCCAGACCGTCTGGACGCCCTGGGCGGTGAGCACGCTCGTGAGCTCGCTCATTCGGCTGGCCCTCACGGTGCGCGGGTCGGTCTTGCGCGTGACGCAGAACGCAGCAACGATGCCGGCGGCCTCTCCGATGCTCCATTCGGAAGGGTGGACCCGGTAGGCGCCGTTGGTGACATGGGTGGTGCCTAGGCACTTACCACCTGCGAGGAGATTGGCGACGTTGTTCGGAATCAGCGCCATCAGCGGAATCTGGTACGGGTAGCAGCGCTGCCACAGGCCCGTAGGGTCTTTGGGGCCGCCGTGGATGTCAAGCCAGTAGTGACCGGTTCCCACCGAGTCGGTGAACTGGGCGGCTGTGCCTTGGGAATCCGGTAGCCCGGTGAGGGCGACCCGGTTGTCGACCTCGACATGCCACTCGAAGATGCGGCCGATGCTCTGGATTCGACGGCCCTCACGGATGTAGGGCGTCTTGGCGATGCCATCCAGGGTCCCGGAGACGTCCGGGCGCAGCCGCAACGCGGGATAGTCGGTGCCCCCGTCTGGCCGTGGAACCTCGTTCTGCAAGTAGTAGAGCATCGACAGCGACAGCTCCTTGGCGGCTGCGGTGTTGGCCGCCTTGGCAGCGTCGTCAACGCCAAGGAGGACTCCGGACTTGAAGTCGTTGCAGGCGAAGTTGAGCAGCGACACGTCCTCGAGGACTGATCCGGAGGTGAAGTTACTCAGTGCGGAGACGCGGCGGTACTGCCAGAAGTTGGGGCCGTCGTCCCAGGAGTATTCCTTGCTCGGATCAAAGAGGTTGTCCGCGAAGAACGTGCGGAAGCTTGGTTCGTGGGTCACGTAGCTGGCGGGCTTGCTGACCCGGTTGTCACTACCGCCACTGCGCGGGTATCCGATTGCCATCACCATGGTGAAAGCCTGCTGGTCCATCGGATCGGCCGTGGGGTTCGGGTTGTTCAGTTCCCCTGTGCCGCCGGAGGCCTGCGCGCCCCCCTTTTCGCGGCCAACCGTGTGGTTGGCTCTGGCGAGGGGGAGGATGTCGCCCAGGTCGGTGGCGTCGATGAAGTAGGAGCCGAACGCGTAACGTTTCACTCCGTCGGGACCCTGGAGGCCGAGCGACTCGATTCGCCCGTTGATCATCGCTGCCGAGACGGTCGGTGGTTGAACAGCACGTGAAGTTTTCCGCCGGCCATGTACGGCATCAGAAGGTTCCAGAGGCACGCACGCCACACTGCGGGGTCGGCCGCCAGCCGAGAAACCCACGCCTTGCCGGGGTTGGGCTCGCCGGCTGCCTTGAAAGCGCTGGTGACCGGGTAGTTCGACTTGTAGAAGCCGCGAACGGCGGCGCGAAGATCCTTGTACGCCTTGGTCTGCCCGTAGCCGCCGGCACTGGGCTCGATCCACAGATGCTCGTCCGGCGGAACCAGTTGTGTCGTGAACTGGCCACCGATCCAGTCGGTCTCCTCAGTCAGCAACACGGTCGCACCGGTGCGCAGAGCACCCAGAGCAGCGGCCGCTTCCGCTGCCACCACCGACGACAACCACGTCGGCACGGTAGGTGTCGATTGTGGGCGCATCACCTGCCGCAGCGGCGACCTCGGCCCTGTTCAGAACGGCGGCGCCCGTCGCCGCCGCTGTCACCCCACCCAGAAGCGCCCTACGCGAAACAGACACAGCTCCCCAGCCCCCAGTCCACCCCAACGCGTCACGATCTAGGCGCGTCACCGGCGAGCAGAATGCCAGAGATCACGAGCTCTTTCCATACTGGGTTCCGTCATGCGCAACATGCCGGGATTAGTCATTTTGCGGCATTTCGCCCGCGCTCGATAACGGGACGGTAAAGATCGTCCGGTGCCCGTAACTCGACCGTCTGATCTGACGATTTCTTTGGTGCACCACCGCGTCGGCGCGAAGGCTTGTTCGTTCTGGGGCTCCGTGATCCAACCGTGATGCAACCCTCCCGGCATCCGGGAACTGATGACCTTCGCCGATCGGAAATGGGGAAGTACTCATGATCACGGTGGGGAAGTGGATGTGGCCCTGTCGCTGTCGCTTCGCGGGTCGTCGAGGTGCTGAAGATCTGATCGTTGGCGGACCAGAGCCACTGGCTTCACACGGTCGGTGGCTCTGACCTGCTCGCGACTGGCGCGAGACGGACACGGAAGGACTGGGTTGTGAACAAGGCGTTCATGAAGCGCGGTGCGATCGCGGGTGCAGTCGTCGCGGCTGCTACTGCCCTTATCGCCGGCTCGGCCGGTGTCGCCAGCGCGACGCTCGACCCGAAGGACGGCTACAACTACTTCGGGACGATCTACTCCTGCTCCGGCAAGACGGCGGTCCGGATCGTCAACGCGAGCACGAAATGCAAGCCCGGCGAAGGCGCGATCAAGTGGCCGGGCAAGGCTGTTCCGGGTCCGAAGGGCGAGAAGGGCGACAAGGGTGCGACCGGCCCGAAGGGAGCCACTGGCGCCCGTGGTCCCGTGGGCCTGACTGGTCCTGCCGGCCCGAAGGGAGCCACTGGCGCGCAGGGGCCCGCTGGCCCGAAGGGCGACGCGGGCGCTGCTGGTGGCGACGGTCAGGACGGCGTATCCGACCTGACGACCGGTGCCGGCTACACGAGCGTCTGGAAGGGTGACGGCGGCGCGGAGCTGCACGAGACCATCCAGAAGTGCCCGGAGGGCCAGTACGCGCTCAGCGGCGGTTTCTCGACCTTCGGTGGCGACTCGAAGGACCTCGGCGGCGACAACAAGAACATCCAGGTCACGGTGTCCGCGCCGTACTTCGAGGGCGAGTACGAGCCGGTGCACGGTGACTACTTCCGCGCGACGGAGTGGGTCGTGCGCGGCTACAACCACGGCGAGACCGACCAGGTGGTCCGGGCGTTCGCGATCTGCGCGGACATCGCGGACGCCGAGTAGGCGCCGTACCTGCCAGGGGCCGGAAGGCTCGGCCCCTGGCCACATCTCCACAGGCCACATCTCCACAGGCCACCTCTCCACAGGGCACCCTGCCAACCGACAGGCCCGACCTCACAACTCCGTGCGCTGAACTCGTTGCCGTCGGCGACGGTCCTGCACTGCGGCGGGCTACTTCGTGCGCTCGGCGTCGATCGTGAGAGCGTTGGCGTCGATGCTCGGGATGCGGCGGCGACGACAGACGTTGGCCCCTCGTCGTATTGGTGCTCTGAAAGCCGACCGAGCACCGCTGGTGTTCCTGCCACGTCCTTCGTGGCCGGGTGTGCTTGCTGAGAGGCGGGTTTCGTGACCGGGCGGGCAGAGGTACCGGCCGTCGGAGGCGATCGGGGCGCCGCACCTGCTGTTGCTCCGGTTGGGCGTGGCCTGTTGTTGCCGGTGCCGTTGGCGGTGTCGGTGTCGGTTCTGGGCGGCGCGTGTTCCGCGGCGCAGGCCTTGGTGAACGGTCGGCTAGTGTTCCCCGCCGGAAATTCGTATGTTAAATCGGTATGATGGTGTCCGTGGCTCGTACTGGGCGGCCGAAGGCCGAGTTGGTGTTGTCTGCTGGTGAGCGGGAGCAGTTGGTTCGTTGGTCGCGTCGGGCGAAGTCGTCGCAGGCGTTGGCGTTGCGGTCGCGGATCGTGTTGGCGTGTGCGGTGCCGGGGGCGGTGAACAAGCAGGTGGCGGCTGACTTGGGGGTGTCGCCGAACACGGTGAACAAGTGGCGTCGGCGGTTTGTGGCCAAGCGGTTGGACGGTTTGGTCGATGAGCCGCGGCCGGGTCGTCCACCGTCGATCTTGTTGGACAAGGTGGAGGAGGTGGTGGTTGCGACGCTGGAGGAGACGCCGGTGAGTGCGACGCACTGGTCGCGGAGGTCGATGGCGGCGCGTTCGGGTTTGTCTGAGTCGACGATTGGGCGGATCTGGGCGAAGTTCGAGTTGAGACCGCATCGCAGTGATGGGTTCAAGCTCTCCACGGATCCGTTGTTCGTGGAGAAGGTGGTCGATGTGGTCGGCCTGTACCACAACCCGCCGGAGCGGGCGGTGGTGTTGTGTGTGGATGAGAAGTCGGGCATGCAGGCGTTGGACCGCTCCCAGCCGGTGCTGCCGGCCATGCCCGGGATGCCGGAGCGGCGCAGCCACGATTACGTCCGCCACGGTGTGACCAGCCTGTTCGCCGCGTTCAACATTGCCGATGGCACGGTGATCTCCCAGACCCACCGACGACGCCGCGCCCTGGAGTTCAAGAAGTTCCTGATCGCGATCGACAAAGCGGTCCCTGCCCAACTCGACGTCTACCTCGTCTGCGACAACCTTTCCACTCACAAGACCCCCGCCATCAACGACTGGCTCGCCCGCCATCCGCGCTTCCACATGCACTTCACCCCGACCGGGGCCTCCTGGCTCAACCAGGTGGAACGCTGGTTCGCCTTCCTCACCGACCAACTCCTACGCCGCGGCGTCCACAAAAGCGTCCAGGCGTTGGAGAAAGACGTCCGCGAATGGATCAAGAACTGGAACACCGACCCGAAACCGTTCGTCTGGAAGAAGACAGCCGAAGAAATCCTCGACTCCCTCGCCCGATATATCGCACGAATTTCCGGCGGGGAACACTAGGCGACCACGTCGGTTCGCCGGTGACGGCGGCCCTGGTGAGTAACGGCCTGGCGACGGTGGTGCTCACTGCCACGTTGGCGTTGTCGTCGGTACGCGCGGGTCTGTGGCGGGTAAAGGCCGCGCGACTACCGTGGTGGCTGTATCTCGGTGGTGTGCTGGGGGCACTGTCGGTGGCTGGTACGGCGCTGGCCGCGCCAGTGCTGGGCGTCGCGCTTTTCACCGTGGTGCAGGTGTGCGGCACCTCCGTCGGCAGTCTCGTGACTGACCGCGTTGGACTTGGGCCAATGGGTCAGGTACGCGTGACGGCGGTCCGGCTGGTCAGTGCGCTGCTCGCCGTCGCGGCGGTAGGGGTGGCTCAGGTCGGCCGTCCGATCGGCCATATCGCGGTCGGCATGCTCGGGTTCGTTGTGGTGCTCGGCGTGTGCCGGCCGGTGCAGGTGGCGTTGAACGGAAGGATCACGGCGGTGGCCTCGAACGTGGGGTCGGCGTCGCTGGTGAACGCGATTGTCGGCACCACCGCGCTGTTGGGCGTGCTGGTGGGATTCCATCTCACTGGGCACCTGCGGTTCGCAGGCTGGCCTGGCGGATGGTGGCTCTATGCGGGTGGCCTGTTGGCGTTGGTCGTCACCGGCGCCAACATGATCACGGTGCAGTCGATCGGTGTGCTGCGCACGGCCCTGTGCGCGCTTGCCGGCCAGATCACCGGGGGCCTTGCCATCGACAGTCTCGTACCAAACGGCGCGCGGCCCACGCTTTGGGTCTTCTGTGGGGCCTCGCTCACGATGGTCGCCGCACTTGCCGCGGGGTTCGGTCGGCGCCGCCACACCTGAACGGCCCGGGCCCTGCCCATGTGTTGAGCGACAGACGGTCCCGCGGCTGCGTTGCCGCCTGTGAAGCGCCTTTGACTGTCTGACCATCATTTAGTCTGGTGAGCATGTCGCGCCGCTGGAAGTCAGCGCCGATCGTGACCCCGTAAGAGAAGACTCCGGCGTTCTTGTCCACACCGTTCGTGCTGAGTCCGCCGACGAGTCGCCCCTCGGCCAGCGATTCGATGCCGACGCCGAAGGCGTCATCGTCGGGGGTGCCGGCGTTGGCCTCGACCCACCGGCGGTAGCCGGCTTTGGAGCGTGGCGGGTGCAGCCGGTCCGCGTTGCGCATGACCATCGTGTCCTGGTCGAACTCCATCGCCAGCTGCCACTCCTCCGGCTCGACTCCCCGTAGGCGCACCCGGTCACCAACCCAGATCGAGGTCATGCGCCCGGACCGTAGCAGGGCTCCCGTCCTGAAGCGACCGAGATTCGCCGTGGGGCGGAGGAGTCGGGCCGGCCTTGTCAAGCGGTCGACGAGCGAACCCGGAGACCCCGCGCAGAACCCGGGTGTGGACAAGCTGTCCGGCTGACGGGAGCGGAACCCAAAACCAGGTACGCGCGGCAGTACAGGACAGGGAACGCTTCTAAATGGGTTCGAGGAACTCGGAAGCGATCCATGCCTGCGTGCCTCGTCCGCCGAGGTGTTGGATGCTCGCGATGACGAGTGGATGGATCAGGTCCGCAGTGGACGCGGCCTCAGCGGTAGTTGCCTTCGCTCTCAGGCTACGCGCGGCAAGGCCTGCGAGGTCGTCGTTCAACTCCCAGCCAGTCAGTACTCGGAGGACTCCGCGAGCAAGGGAAAGCCATGGACGATCGGGATCGTCAGGCGAGAGCACCTGGACGTCATCTCCGGACACGCAGGTGACGCCCTCGACACGCTCGCCGTTCGACCCTCGGCTGAAGCGAAGTTCCCACTCGCGGGGAGCATGGGGGTAGTTTGCCGACATCGGACTCGTCGGATCCACGGTCACGACGTCCCCTAACCACAGACCCTGGTACTGATCAGCAGTGGCGTCGACGATCGTTCCGTCTGCGAGCCGATTCCAGCAATGCACCCAGCTCACGGTGCCGTCGAGGAGTCTCAGGTAGCCGTACTGACTTTGCCATCCGAACTCAGTCTCGAGCGCGGCCGCAACCTTCCCACATCGCCCGTCGTTCGGCCATGCGTCGCGGCGACGTACGTCGCCGCGGAGTTCGTATATACGTTGCAGTACGGCCGCGTCACTCGGATCGCTAGCAGTCGCAAGCATCACCAGTGCAGCGTTGCAGCAGGTGGCTGAGTGAGCAAGCACAATAGGACGGTGGTGGGCTCGAAGCGCGCTTGCGGGGGGACTGGCCGACGCGGTGTCGCGTGGGCCATCCACAGGCCATTAGATCAACGGATGCTCGCCGGCACGTCCGCTGCGTCCGGGTCATCCGGCTCGTCGGGTTGCTGCACTGGATGCATCCTCCGCTGTGGACGTTTCATCTGATCATCGCTGTAGTCGCCTCGGCGGAGAAGCTCGTCGAGCACAGCCCTCATGGCGGCCGGTCGCTCCAGCTCACGCATCGCACGCACCGCACGCGCATAACGGAGGTAGCCGGCCACCGCGCCATCGTGGCCCAGCGCGGCAGCCGAGATCGACGGCTGGTCGTCGTCCCAGCTGACTCGCGGCTTGGGTTCCAAGCCCAATCTCGCGAGCATCGCCCCCCACTCAGCCCCTTCCTTGAAGGTCTGCTCGAAAGCCGCGCGTCGCTCCTGCTCGCTCCGTAGCACTTCCTCTGCGGCTCGTTCGGCCTCCCTCTTCCGCTCCTCCTCGGAGGTCTCGGCCTCGACGAGACGGTGAAAGTTGAGGCTCACAGCGCTGTAGAGGTCCTTGGTGGGCCTGGCTACGAGTACCTCCGAGGGCTGCGCAACGTTGTGTGAGGCGGCCTCGCTCACTCGCTCCACCACCTCCTCTGGCCTGAACTTGAGGCCGGCCCCTGGCAGCGTCACCTCCTGCACCTCGCGAGCCTTGACTCGGAGTACGTCGCGAAGCCACCACCCAAGGGCGCCAAGCGCCACGGGCCATACCAGGACCTTGAAGTATTCGAGCAGGAGCTTCGGGTCGTGGACATAGATCACGACCATCGCCGCGGCAACGACTGCGCCGGCCACCCATGGCCGCCAGGCCCGTCTATCGGCGGGCTCCTCCGCCTCTTGTTCCCGCCTGTTACTCACAGCGCGCATCTTCTCACGATCAAGCGCTCGACCCCGGTAAGCCGAGAGGAGGGCCGACCATGGCGCGGTCCGCGCGCGAGGTTGGGAGCCCGCCATGGCGTCAGCTCACCAAAGCGATGGATTGGCTGGAGGCACGTCGTTCAGGAACGCGCTGATCATCGGCTCGAGGACCTGTACGACCGCCACCGTTGTCGAACAAGCTCACCGGCCAGGTGGTGTGGTGGAGACCGCGCTCGTGGCGGCACCGCGACCGTCGACCGCGCGGCACGGGCCGTTCATGAGGGGTTCAGCCGCGGCATGGTCACCTGGCCTAGCGTCTGCCCGTCGACAAGCACTGTGTTCGACGGAGAGGCGCACAATGGGAATCAGTCGGAGAAGCTTCGTGGCGGCAGCCACCGTGACCGCGGCGGCGGCCGGGTTGGCACCCAACGCGGCTCTGGCCGCGGCCCGGCCCGACGCCGCGGCGGGGGTGGGCGCGGCCCGTGGCACCGGGCGGCGCGCCGGGACATGGCTGGCCGGAGACACGCACGTACACACCGACCACTCCTCGGACGGCAGCACGCCACGGCAGCTGTCGGACCAGAGGGATCCGGGCGACATGCCGGTGCAGGCTCAACTCAGCAAGGCCGAGGAGAACGGCGCAGACTTCCTCCCGCTCACCGACCACCGGGTCTATGACCAGCACTGGGACCCGCAGTGGGAGTCGAAGAACATGCTGCTGATCCCCGGCGAGGAGGTCAACGGCTCGCCGCACGCCGTCGTGCTCGGCGCCGTGGACACCGTGGTGGACGGTGCCAACCCCGCCGGCTCCGCCGAGTTCCGGCACTTCCAGCAGTCGATCTGGGAGGCGCAGGCCCAGCACGCCGTCTGGCAGACGGCGCACCCGGACGACGGTGAGTACACCCGGGCTGACGGGCCGAGCGCCAACGCCAGCGCGCAGGGCGTCAACACCGTCGAGATCTGGAACGCCAGCAGTGACCCGGACGTCGAGATCGAGTACGCCGAGAACCGCTGGAACGCGGGATTCCGCTTCGCCGCCGTCGGCGCGGGCGACAGCCACCACCGCCCGCTGTGGGAGACGCAGGCCCCAGGTAACCCCACCACCTGGGTGTTCGCGGCGGATCGCTCGGTGCGGGCGATCCTCGACGCGCTGCGCGCCGGCCACACGACCGTCGGCCGGCACAAGAGCGGGCCGTTCCTCACCATCGAGGCGGACGTCAACGGCGACGGACGTTTCGAGGCGATGGGCGGTGACGAGGTGATCGTGCGGCAGCGGCACCTGCACCGGCGTGCAGCACTCCGTGTGCGCGTGCAGTCCGGCAAGGGCGCCCGTGTGCTCGTCTACGCGACGCCTGGACGTTCGGCCGGGCCGCTGGCGGAGTTCACCGCGGCCTCGGACGACGAGACCTACGACGTGCCGCTCGCCTTCCCCGCCGGCGTCGAGCGCCACGCGTGGTTCCGTGCGGAGGTGCGCCAGCCGGGCCAGCTGTCCGGACGCGAGGCTGACCCCACGCTGCCCGACCAGCTCTACGCGGCCACCACGCCTGTCTTCGTCTCCGTCGGCAGCGCCGCCGAGCCCGAGCCGGAGATCCCGCTGCCGGCGGCGGAGCGCGGCGCGGACGGCGCACAACTCGTGATCGGCGAGCAGGGCGCCTTCGCCGGCTTCGCTGACGTCGCCGTGGCGGACGGCACCAGGCACGTGGTCGCCGAGGTGCACGACGACCACCGCACGACTGTGGTCTACCGGCGTGTCGAGGAGCGGGGTCATCCGGCCAAGGCCGTGGTGCTCTCCGGCGATTCGGGCACCGCGCGGTTCCCCCGGATCGCCGCATCGGGCAAGGACGTGTGGGTCGTGTGGCAGGACGAACGCGGCCACGAGCAGCCGCACCGGCCGACGATTCTGCTGCGCCACAGCAGCAACGGCGGCAAGACGTTCGGCAAGGCGCAGCAGCTGAGCGACGGGCGTGGCCGGGCGGAGCATCCGGCGCTCGCGGTGCTGAACGGCCGTCACCCCCTGGTGGCGTGGGCGGACAACGCCGGGGGCGGCGCGTTCGACGTGCTGGCGCAGGTCGTGGGAGTGGACCGGCGGCCCGTCAACCTCTCCGCGCAGGGCAAGGTCACCGACCCGGGTGACCCCGACGCCGACGCGCGCTCGCCGCGCTGGCCCGCGTCGCTGTTCCCCGCGGTGGCCGCCGACGGCGACGGGCGGGCGGTCGTCATCTGGCAGGACGACCGCTACGACCCCGACCCGCTGTGGACCGGCCACACCCCGCCCCCTGGTGAGGAGGCCAGCGGCGGCACCAGCCCGGACAACTGGCAGATCCTCGCCCGCACGCTGCCCTCGCCCGGCGCGGACTGGACCGAGCTGGTGAAGGTCAGCAAGGCCACGGACGCGGCCTCCGTTCACCCGGCGATCGCTGTGGACGGGGACGGCGGCTTCGTCGTGGCGTGGGAGACGAAGGCCCTGTCGCAGTCCGGGGTCAACCTCTCCCTGCGCTCGGCGCGTTCCGGTGACGCGGGGGCGACCTGGTCCGACCCCGAGCCGGTGGCACTCGACCCTGTGGCGATGAGCCAGCGGCCGTCGCTGTCCGCCGACCCTGACGGCGCGGTGCGGGTGGTGTGGTACGACTCCCGTTCGGTGGACTGGCGGTGGAAGGTGTTCACCGCCCGACTCGACGCCGGGAGCGGCTGGTCGGCTGCCGAGCGGCTCACGGTGCCCGGCAACAACACGTGGCCGGCGATCGACGGTGGCACGGTCGTCTTCACCACCGACCGGTCGGCGACCAGGATCCAGCGCGACAGCACACACGAGATCCACCTGATCCAGGCGGGCTGACACCCCACCCGCCGGGGGACACCCTGAGGCGGCCACGAGCGCGCCCACGCGAGCGCGCGTTCGTGGCCGCCGCAGCCGCGCGTCGCTCTGCGCTCCTCGCCGCGGATCCGTCAGTTGGCGAGGGTGGTCGTGCGTACCATCCGTGGATGCGTTTCTCGATCAACATCCCCAACTTCGGCGACTTCGCCGATCCGCGTACGGTCGCCTCGCTGGCCGCCACGGCGGAGGAGGCCGGCTGGGACGGGTTCTTCGTGTGGGACCACGTGGCCCACACCAAGCGCGCCCGTCGTCCGCACGGTGACCCGTGGATGCTGCTGACCGCCGCCGCCTTGGCCACCACACGGATCAGGCTCGGGACCCTCGTCACGCCGGTGCCCCGTCGTCGCCCGCACCAACTTGCCCGCCAGGTGGCCACGCTCGACAACCTCAGCGGCGGGCGGGTGATCTTTGGGGCCGGCCTGGGCGGGCCGATCGCCGACGAGTACGCCAGCTTCGGCGAGCCCACCGATCCGGTCGTCCTCGCTGAGCGGCTCGACGAGGGCCTCGACCTGCTGGAGCTCTACTGGTCCGGCGACGCGATCACCCACCTCGGCCGGCACTACGAAGCGAACGACGTCGCGCTGTTGCCGACGCCGGTGCAGCGGCCGCGACCGCCGATCTGGATCGGAGGGTTCTGGCCGGCCCGCCGACCGATGCGACGGGCGGCCCGGTGGGACGGCGCGGCACCGCTGTTCACGTCTGCGCGACACGGTGAGGCCCCACCGCCCGCCGAGGTACGCGAGGTCACCGACTACATCCGCCGCCACCGCACGCACCAGCCGGACGCCCCCTTCGAGGTCGTCGTCGGGGGAGTCAGCCCGACCGAGCCCGCTCAGGCACGCGACCTGCTCGGTCCGTTGGTCGACGCGGGTGCCACCTGGTGGGACGAACGCCGCCGCCAGGACGACCGGGTCGACCAGCTGGAACCGGTACGACGGCGCGTCGAGCAGGGTCCGCCGCGCGTGGACTGACGGCCGGGTGGACTGACGGCCGGGTGGACCGACGGCCGGGTGGACCGACGGCCGGGTGACGGTCGAGATGTGAGGTGGATCGCCCTCAGGCGCGCCGATCAGAGGTCACATTCCAGCCGCGGATCTCGTCGTAAGGGGGACGACGTCGATCACGATGGGAGGCCTACCGGTGCGCCACGTTCGGAACATCAGGTCTCGATCTCGCCTGGCGGAACTGTTCGCCACAATGCGGACAAAAACGTTTCCAGACCACTGGTCCGTCATGCTTGCGCAGATCAGCGTCTACAGCTTCATCGTCGTGGCGATCAGTGGCGTCGTGTTGATGTTCTTCTACGACCCGTCGATGGAGCAGGTGACGTACGCCGGGTCGTACGCTCCGCTCACCGGTACGGAGATGTCGCGTGCGTTCGCATCCACGTTGGACATCTCGTTCGAGGTACGCGGCGGACTGTTGCTGCGTCAGGTCCATCACTGGAGCTCGCTGGTGATGACGGCCGCGATCGTGCTTCATCTGCTGTGGTTGTTCTTCGCCGGTGCGTTCCGCAAGCCCCGGCAGCGGACCTGGCTGATCGTCGTCGCGCTTCTCGCCGTCACGATGGCCGCCGGCATGACGGGATCGGCCCTGCCTGACGACCTGCTGTCGGGCAGCAGCATGACCGTCCTCGACGGCGTGCTCAGGGCAACACCCGTTGTCGGTACGTGGCTGTCGGGTTTGCTGTTCGGCGGCCCGTTCCCGGGCGACATCAACGCGGTCTTCTATCCGTTGCACGTCGTGGTCCTGCCCGTGGCGCTGGTGATCGGGTTCGTGGCAATGGCAATCCTCGGTCTCCGCCACGGGCCCGCCCAACCCGCTGGAGGAGGACGAGCGAAGGCCACAGTCGTGGGCGCCAACCTCCGGACGTTCACGGCCAGGAGCGTGGGCCTCTTCTTCCTCGTGAGCGGTGTGATCACGCTGATGGCCGCGACGCTCACCGTCAACCCGACCGGACAGTACGGCCCCGCGGACCCCGCAGCCGCTACGGCCGGATCGAGCCCGAGCTGGTATCTGGCCTTCCTCGACGGCGCGCTCCGCCTCACACCTGGGTGGGAGTTCGTCTGGCTGGGCCGAACCTGGTCCGTTGCCCTCCTGCTTCCGGTGCTTGTCTGCACGCTGTTCCTCCTGGCCTTGGCGGCCTATCCCTACCTCGAGCAGTGGGTGACCGGCGACAGCGACGACCACCATCTGCTGGAACGCCCGCGCAACAACCCCACTCGTACCGGCATCGGTGTGGCGGGCATGGTCTTCTACGGCGTGCTGTGGGCGGCCGCAGGCTCCAACACCATCGCCCTGGAGTTCGACATCTCCGTCGAAGGGTTCATGTACGCCCTGCAGGCACTGCTCGTTGTCGGCCCTGTGGCAGGGTTTGCCATCGCCAGGCGGATCTGCATCGGACTGCAGCGAAGGGACCGAGCGATCGTGCTTCACGGGCGCGAGACCGGTCGGGTCGTCCGGACGCGCAGCGGCGGGTACGTCGAGGTGCACCTCGCCGTCGACGCGGGTGAGCGTCGCCGTCTGGCTGGCTACGAGGAGCATCCGCCGGTTTCCCTCCACCGCGATGTGCACGGGAAGACCAGGTTGGCGCAACGGCTGCAGGTACGTCTGTCGCAGCTCTTCTATCGGGACCGGATCGCCCCGCTCGCCATGGCCGAGCTGAGCCGTGATCGGCACGATACGAGCTCTACGCAGTGAGTTCGTTGCGGAGCGACAGACGTTCTCATACCGGCCGAACGGTCAAGCGACACCCGGTGGGGCGGCGGCTCGCGGCGAACCCGATGGGATGCGGACGCGCGTCAGCCCGTCGTCCAGGGCCGAAGTTTCTCGGGGTTGCGTACGACCCAGATGTGCCTGATCCGGTCGCCCACGACCTCGAACGCGAACACCGTCACGGTGACGCCGTCCAGCTGCGCCACGAGGCCGGGCTGGCCGTTGACGGTGCGTTCGAGGAACGTCATGTTCCTGGGCGCCCGGTTGGCGATATCGACCCAGGCGCGCGCGATCGGCTCACCGCCTTCGATGGGGTGCAGGAACGCGACGGCGAGGCCGCCGCCGTCGGCGATCGCCGTCGCGTCGGGGTCGAGGAGGCCGAGGAGGGCGTCGATGTCCTTGGCTGCCCATGCCGTCTTGAAGGCCCTGACCACGCCGGCCTGCTGGGACGTCGGCGTCGCGGGAGCCTGCGCGGCGCGGATGCGGCGGCGGGCTGAGGAGGCCAGCTGGCGACACGCCGCCGGGCTACGACCGGCGATCTCACCTACTTCGGCGAAGGAGTAGCGGAAGACGTCGTGCAGGATGAACGCGACGCGTTCGGCCGGATCGACTCGAGCAGGACGAGGAAGGCCATGTTGACGGACTCGTCCAGGGTGACCCGGTCGGCGGGGTCGATCGTGGAGTCGCTCGGCCGCCCGGCGATCCACTCGGACCGTTCGGGCAGCGGCTCGGGGATCCACTCCCCGACGTAGGTCTCTCGCCTGGCCCGTGCCGAGCCGAGCAGGGTGAGGCAGATGCGGCTGGTGACCGTCGTCAGCCAGGCGCCCGGGGATGTGATGGCGTCCTGCTGCTGCCGGGACTGGGCGTACCAGCGGGTGTAGGTCTCCTGGACGACATCCTCTGCCTCGGCCAGGGATCCGAGGAGCCGGTAGGCGAGGTTGAGCAGCAGACGCCGCTCGCTCATGATCGCGTCAAGGCCCTGATCGGGCCGCCCGGGTTCTGGCTCGGGTCGAGTGGTCATGGTGCCGACGGCTCCCTGGGTCGCATCTGGCTTCACCTGTTCGACAAGACAGGGCACCGGAATGTGAGGCCGGCGTCGCCTCACATTCCGGTGCCCTGTCTTGTCGAACCTGCTGGGAGGAGAACACGCGCCACCCCGCGAGGCCGCTGGTGGTGCTGACAGCCGAAGCCACCCGCCTCGCGCCCTCCGACCCACCAGACCACGAGCAGCCCAGGAGAAAGCATGACCACCCCGATTCCGGCAACTCTGTTCACCGACCCGGCGGCCGCGCAGCGCCTGGAGCGGGCGGCGGCTGCGCTGACGGCGCGAAACTTCGCCGTCGAGATCCTCGATGACGCCGCCGCCGCGCGTACCCGTATCAAGGACCTGATTCCCGAGGGCGCCAGCGTGTTCACCGGGGCCAGCGAGACCCTCCGCCTGTCCGGCATCGAGGAGGACATCAACGCCAGCGGGCGGTACGAGGCCATCAAGCCACGCACCCTGGCCATGGACCGCGCCACCCAGATGGACGAGATCCGGCGGCTGCTCGCCAGCCCCGACGTCATCGTGGGCAGCGTCGCCGCGGTCACCGAGACGGGCTCCCTTGTGATCGCCTCGGGCAGCGGAAGCCAGCTACCTGGCTACGCCGGCGGCGCCGCCCGCGCGATCTGGGTCGTCGGGGCGCAGAAGGTGGTATCCGACCTGGACACCGCGCTGCGCCGCGTCGAGGACCACTGCCTCCCGCTGGAGAACGACCGCGCCATGAAGGCCTACGGGTGGCCCAGCGCCGTCAACCGCCTTCTCGTCCTCAACGCCGAATTTCACCCCGGGCGTGGAACCGTCCTGCTACTCCGGGAAGCCATCGGATTCTGAACCTCGTGGTCTTGGGGATCAACCTGGGGCCGCGGTTCGAGCCGTGCCGCCTGGAGGGAGGCGGAGTGACCTGCGCTCGAATCACTCGTCCGACCAATGGACCGTGGCCCCCATGACGCTCCCGAGCCCTCGCTCGAGAATTCGACTGTAGAAGCCTGGCGTGTCAGCGGCTTCCACATGATCGGTCATCGTCAGCTCCCATTTGAGCCAGCCGTGCTTCATCGATGTCATGACACTCTGGCGGGCAGGGCGATAGCCGTCATCGCACGGAAACACCATGCGGATCCGACGGCCATGAGCTGCGAGGAAGTCGAAGGAGACGGGCCCCTCCCCATAGTTTCCCTGCCAGACGAAACAGCCGAACTCGCGGAGCAGGCTGATTCCCAGGTCTATCGAGTCGTGCCGGCCCGTTGACTCGAAGACGAAGTCGACTCCATCCTGCCCGAGCTTCACCCGGACGTGCTCCGCGACGTTGGCCTCCTGCGCGTTGACCACCTCGTGTGCACCGAGCCTCATGGCCACGTCCAGCGTTTCTGGGCGCAGGTCGACGGCCAGTACACGTGCCCCCCGGGCGACGGCGGCAGCTACCACCGCAAGGCCGATGGGGCCAACGCCAATCACCACGACCGTGTCTCCTACCCCGACCCCAGCTTGGTTCACCCCGGTCAGGCCGACGGCAGGAAGCACGAACATGCTCGCAAGGTCATCGGGTACGCCGTCGGGAATGTGGTCGGCGCCGTGCGTCCCCGTCGGATCGAGCACTGCCACCGAGGAGTGCAGGCCGGAGGCGCAGTTGACCGACTCTCCGTCGGGAGTGACAAGTTGCTGGTTCCTTCGGCAGTAGACGCGGTCGCCGATCGAGAATCCGGTGACGTCCGAACCGATGTGGGTGACGACTCCGGCGGCCATGTAACCGGTAGTGAGCGGGAACGGTCCCCAGTCCAGCTTCTTGGACAAGACGGCGAACTCGGTGCCGAAGCTTATCCCGGACCAGCGTGTCCGAACACCGATGGTGTTCGAGGTCATTGGCGCCGTGAGTACATCTTCGATCGCGAACCTGCCGTTGTCCCGAGCGACGAGTGCCTTGCCCACCAACTGTCGCGCATCTTCGGACTCCTGAAGTGTCACGGCTCTTTCCTTTCTGGACAAGGGGCCAGCTACTTCGTCACTGAGAGAAGGTGATGACTGCCTTGACAACCTCACCGCGCTCGATCGCTTCGAAGGCAGCGGCGATCTCCGAGAACGGGTATCGGTGTGTAACAAGCTCGTCCGGGTTGATGACACCGCCGTCAAGCATCCGAACGACGCCGGGCAGAACCGCCGCCTCGCGGGTGCTCGCCACGGTGAGGGTGGCATCACGGGGGCTCTTGAACAGGTCCATCTGGGTGGGGCTGTCCGGTGCGCTGTAGACAACGGCGTGACCACCCGGCTTGAGCCAGCGGTATGCGTGGGCGATCATCTTGGCCTGCCCCGAGGCCTCGAACACGAAGTCCGCGCCGCCCGATTCGGCTATGGCTGACGCCGCGTCGTCGGCGAGGACTCCGCGGTCCGCGCCAAGACGCTCCGCGAGCTCGAGTCGAGGGGCGCGCCGACCGACGGCGATGACCTGCGCGGCGCCCAGCATCTTGGCGTACGCGCCGAAGGACAGGCCCGCTACTCCAGTCCCGACGACGGCTACCGTCTTGCCCAGGATGTCGTGGCGAACGATCACGCTGAAGGTCTCGCTGAGACTGATGCTGAGCGCGGCCCGAACGGCATCCGTCGATCCCGGTAGGCGAACCTGGTCCGATCGAGGGCGGAGTTCGCACGTCTGACGGTCTTCGGACAGGGCCGCCCAGTCCGTCACGACGCCCTGCTCGGCAAAGCCTCCCCAGTACATGTCCATCGGGGCGCGATCAGGCCGGTACGCGCTGGGCCGCGTGAGCAGGTCACCGACCTGATAGGACCGAACACGATCTCCCACCCGAACAACTCGGCCCACGGACTCGTGCCCCAGGATGCTTGGATAGGTCACACCGAGGCTGAAGGTTCCAAGGCGAAGCATCTTGTCGGTACTGGAGCAGACACCGCAGGCAAGCATCCGGACCGCGACGTCGTAGTCCCCGATGGTGGGATCCGGAAGCTCCTCGAGGCCACCGCGGCCCGGCCCATCCATGACGTAGGCGAGCACGTGCTTATGCACCTCCCCATGCTGATGGCGATCTTCTTGGTCATGTGACGGCTCAGTGTGGACCCGCACGGATCGGTGGCGTCCGGGGGCGGGCGAGTCAGCTGTTCTGGATCTGGTCCTCGAACTCGCCACGGATGGTGTCGCCGCCCGACGTCTTCCAGGTGTTGATGAGGTCGTTGAGCCCGTTGAAGGGCTTGCGGCCCTGGATGATGTCGTTGAGTCCGTCGTTGAACGCCTTGTCGATGGTCCCGTTCTTGGTCGCGAAGGTGTTGGAGAACAGGCCCACAGTCGGGTCGGCGATCCCGGTGGGGATCTCGAGCGTCTGATAGGCGTGCTGGACGTCGGCGTCGTTGGGGCGACCCGGCTCGAACACGACGGGCGGGGCGTCGGCGAGGTACCGGATCGGCACCACCGTGTTGGTCTTTCCCTGGGCGGTGAGGATCGGGTTGCCGTCCTTGTCGAGTGTGTGGTCGCGTCCCTCCTGCCCGTACAGGCGGTAGAAGTACTCCTCGGTTCCGAACGGTGCCGCGAGATAGTCGCAGATCCGGAGCAGCAACTTGATCTTCTCCGGATCGTCCTGCTTCTTGAACGCGTTGACAGAGAAGAAGCCGTTTCCCAGCCACCAGTGGGCGAGCTTCCCGGAGCTCCGCTCGTAGCTCGGCATCAGCCCCAGCTTGAAGTCGGGGTTGGCGCGGTTGTCCAGGACATACTGGGTCCAGCCTGCGTATCCGTCCGCGTTGACCGCTACGGTGCCGGCGCTGAACAGCGCCTTGAAGGGCTGGGTCGGGGAGAACGCGTCCGGGTGCATGACGCCGCTCTTCCACATGGCGATGAGATCGGTGACCGTCTGCTTGAACTCCTCGGTCTCATACGAACGGGTGAGCCGGCCGCCGTCCTCCCGCCAGGCGTTGGGCATACCGTTCATCTGCCCGAGCAGCCGGTAGGGCTGGTTGAGCTGGCTGAAGCACCACCGCCGCTGGCTCGGGTCGGTCAGTGCCTTCGTCGTCTCCACGAGCTCGTCGTAGCTCTTCGGCTCCGTACTCGCACCGTGCTTCTCGAACAGGTCCTGCCGCATGTACACGTAGTTGCCGATCGCACCCCGTGGGACGGGGATGCCGTAGATTCCGCCGTTGTAGACCGCTGTCTTCCACGTGGCGCTGGGGATGTTGGCGAGGTTGGGATAGTCGAGGATCGCGTTCCCGGACAGGTGCTTGGAGAGATCTGTGAAGCGGGCCTTGAGTAGCTGCGGAAGGTTCGGGATGGCTGAGTTGGGCAGCTGCAGCATCAGCATGTCAGGCAGGTCGTTGCCGGCGACGGTCGTGGCGAACTTCGTCGCGTAGTCGGCGTCGGGCACCATCTGCATGCTGAGGTTGACGCCGAGCCGCTCATTGAGCCCAGCCCACCAGGGATTTCGGTCCGGGCCCGGTGGCACCGCGTAGTAGATGTTGGCCATGCCAGAGACCGACTGCCCGGTGCCCGGCTTGTCCTGCGCGGTCCGGGGCCGGTCCTTGGGAATGTTGCGGAAGGCGGGTAGGACGCCCTGCTTGGTGCCGGGCAGGTCCGGGGTGACGCCTTCGTACGCCCGGTAGGTGGGCAGCGCGACACCCTGGTTGTCCTTGACCGTGTTGGTCGCCTTCTGCCCTGAACTACAGCCGGTCAGCGATCCGCCCGCTGCGGCCAGCAGACCGAGGCCGGCGGCACCCAGTAGGCGTCTGCGGTCGAATGTCCTGGTGAAGGGCATCTCCTGATCTCCTTTGACCCGTGGGCGGTCAGCCCTTGACGGCGCCGATCATGACTCCCTTGGCGAAGTGCTTCTGGAGGAAGGGGTAGACGATGAGAATGGGGACGGTCGCGAGGACGAGGATCGCCATTTGCAGGGGAAGTTGGGGTGGGATCGCCTCTGCCTGGGCGACCTGGTCGCCGCCGATCGCCGCCTGGTTGACGACATAGGTGCGAAGCACCAGCGCCATCGGCCACTTGTCGGCGGTTTGGATGTAGAGCAGTGCGTTGAAGAACGCGTTCCAGTACGCGACGGCGTAGAAGAGACCGATCACGGCGAGCACCGCCTTGGAGAGTGGCAGCACGATCCGGACCAGCACGGTGGCCGACGAGGCGCCGTCGATCGCCGCTGACTCGAACAGTTCGGTGGGCAGCTGTTGGAAGAACGCCCGCATGACGATGACGTTGAACGCGTTGACCATGACAGGCAGGATCAGCGACAAGTAGCTGTTCAGGAGGCCGAGCTGTTTGACCACGAGGTAGGTCGGGATCAGCCCGGGGGAGAAGAGCACCGCCCCAAGCACCAGCAGGAGTACCGGTTTGGCCAGGAAGGCCCGCGGCCGGGACAGCCAGTACGCCAGTCCCGCGGTGGTGATCAGGGAGAGCAGGGTCCCGACAACTGTCACCAGTACGGAGATGGCGAGGGCCCTGGTGACCATGCCGCCGCCAAGCAGCGCTTGATAGGCGGCCGTGCTGAAGCCGGTCGGCCAGAGCACCATCCCACCGCCTGACTCGTTGATGGTCTGCTGGTCGGCGAACGAGGTGGCGAGCACGGTCCAGAACGGGATGATCACCAGGACCACCGACACCAACAGCGCGATGAACTTGATCACCTGCGCTACCGGGTTGGGCCGCTCCATCCACACCGGGCGCTTCCGGTTCCGGGGGCGCCGAGTTACGTCCTGACCGATCGTCGCGGCCGAATCGATGGTGGTCATTTCTCGTACACCCCGCGCTCTCCGAAGAGGTGTGCCAGCTTGTTCGCCAGCACGACCAGGACGATTCCGACCAGCATCTTGAACAACCCTGCCGCGGATGCCATCCCCCAGTTCCCGCCGATGATCCCGTAGTTGTAGACCCAGGTGTCCAGAACCTCGCTGGCTCCCAGACCGACCGGGCCCTGTTGCAGGATGATCTGCTCGAACCCGACCGAGAGGCTGTTTCCCAACCGGAGGATGAGCAGCAGGATGAACAGCCCCTTCAACGACGGCAACGTGATCGACCACAGCCGCCGCCACGGACCGGCACCGTCGACCGCCGATGCCTCGTACTGCTCCTGGTCGATCTGTGAGATCGCCGCGAGGAAGATGATCGTCCCCCACCCGGCGTCCTTCCAGATGATCTGCGACGTCAGCAACGCCTTGAACAGCTCGGGCACCCCGATGATCTCGACGATATGGAAACCGTTCTGCAGCAGGAAGGTGTTCAGCATCCCCCCGTTGCCGAGCATCTGCTGGAACAACGCCACCACGATCACCCATGACATGAAGTGCGGCAGGTACAGGATCGACTGCAGGAGCCGCTTCAAGCGGTCACCGGCCAACGAGTTCAGCATCAACGCGATCACCAACGGGATCGGGAACACCAACACGGTCTGGATCACCGTCAGGATCAGCGTGTTCCGCAACGCGTTCAGGAACGCGGGGTTCCCGTCCCACAGGAACGAGAAGTTCTGCAGTCCGCTCCACGATGATCCGGCGATCCCGAGGTAGGGCTGGTAGTCCTTGAATGCGATCACGTTGTACGCCAACGGCGCGTACTGGAAGAGGATCAGCGCGACGGCGCCCGGCACCCCCAGTCCGAACAGGAGCCAGTCGCGCTTGATACGACGCGGACCGTCCGCGCCCCCCGTCCCACGTCGAGGCGTGGAAGTCCGCGTGTCAGCGGTCGTCGTGTGTGACGCCATGATCACCTGCCTGAGGGTCGTACTGCGCAGTCGTCTGGTGTGGTCGACGGCCGGTCCAGGACCGCGACACGGAAGGAAACGCCTAGCGAACCGACGGCGTGACGGCGTTGGCGTTGAGCGCCGAGACCGACACCACTCCGGTCGTTCGCGGCAGGTCGACGAGCCTGATCCGACGCTTCTGCCCGGGCATCAGGTCGAAGTAGTTGTCCTCGACCCGAACGCCGTCGGACGCCGCGTCCCAGTCGAGGACGACCTGGCGCGCGAAGACGTCGGTGCTGATCACCAGTTCGGAGTCGACCATCCGAGCGGTCAGTTCTGCGGGAGGAAGTTCCAGGTAGCGCTCACCGACCAACAGATGCGTCGCGACGCGTCCGCCCAGCTCCGCGGAGAGGAACTCGTTGCGGAGGACGACTGGTCCCAGCGGCGCCGTGTCGACCAACCGGGTCGATTCGCCGGGGGCCACGGCTACCGCTTGACGCAGCTCGCCGATCACGCGTCCGTCGAAGCGGACCCGGCGGACGGTGAGGTCTCCCACGACAGGATCGGGCGTGTCATTGGTCACCCAGACGACGAGTGCGTCGGCGGTCTGCTCGAACGAGACGAGCACGGGGGAGTAGGCCCGGCGGAGGTAGTAGTACGCGATCTTCGGCTCGAGGTACGCATCCACGACGCTCCAGTAGAGGATGGGCCAGGGGTCGTTGAGGCGCCAGACGATGTCTCCGCCGTTCCGCCGCCGCCCGGACTCGGCGCCGTCCGGCACACCGCGCCGGTGCCGCTCGACGCTGGTCTGGAGGTACTCACCGTGCGCCGTGCCGAGGGCGCGGACCAGTCCGGCGGCGTCTCGGGGTTCGAGGTACTTCTCGATCGGGCCGATCTTCGCCCAGGCTCCGTCCGGCGCCCGGTACCCCCACATCGGCGGCCAGGACGGCTGCCCGGGCCGCGTCACCGTCGCGTCGTGGTCGGCCGGCCACAGGTCCTCCGGCGCGAGGAAGCGCTGCATGGACCGCATGGACGGAGTACTGACCCGGCCCATCTCGGAGACGAACGCCGGGACGCTCAAGCGGTGGCAGTAGGTGACGGTGGTGTAGTCGTGCCAGTCTCCGGTACGCGGCCAGTTGGCGACCGGGCCGCCGAACGGCGAGCTCGGATGGTAGGACCGGGTTCCGTCGTGGTCGCGGCAGACGCGCGGCATCACGGCCTCGAAGAGTTCCGTGCCGAACTCAGGTGGAGTGTGGAACTGGAAGTCCCAACCCATGTGGTTCTCGTTCCCACCACACCAGAGGGCGATGCAGGCATGGTTACGCAGCCGCTTCACCACGTCGATCAGCTCGCGCTCGACGGTGGCCAGGTATCCCGGCAGATCGGTCGGGTACATGCCGTACTCGAACATGAAGTCCTGCCACACCAGCAGGCCCCGCCGGTCGCACTCCGCGTAGAACTCCGGCTCGGGGATCAACCCGCCACCCCAGACGCGGAGGAGGTTCATGTTGGCGTGCTCGGCCAGGTCGAGCAGTCGCAGCGCACGCTCGCTGTCCCAGACGTTGGTCATTCCCTCGACCTGGGCCCAGTTCGCACCGCGGACGAACACCTGCCGACCGTTCACGACGAACTCGAAGACTGGCTCGTCGGTTCCCGGGCGCGTGGTGCGAACCTCGATCTCACGCAGCCCGACCTCGACCTCGGAGGTGTCGAGACGACGACCGTCGTCGCCGTGGAGATCGACCACGAGGCGGTACAGCGCCTGCTCGCCGTGGCCTCGGGGCCACCACAGTTGCGGATTCGGTACTCCGATGACCCAGGACGGCCCGGCCGCGGATCGCTCCCCGTCGGACACCACGTCCCCGTCGGGTCCGCGAAGGCTCCACCGTAGTGTTCCGGCCGCGATGCCACCAGCGGTGACGTCGACCTCGACGTGCGCGGTACCTTGGCCCAGCGTGGTACGGACCTGCACGTCGTCGAGCCAACTCTCCTCGGTCAACGACAGGACCACATCGCGGTAGATGCCGGTCTTGACCAGTCGAGGGCGCGCGCCCAGGTAGTTGCCGAAGTCACCGCCCCCCTTTCGCAGGTGATAGCGCGCGGGGATGTGGCCGCGGTGATGCTCGGGCACCGTGACCGAGTCGACGAAGCGGGACGCGGACCGGACCGCGACGACCAGCGCGTTGCCCTGACCGACCGGGTTGAGCCCGTCGGTCACGTCGAGCACGTGCTCACAGAACATGTCGTCGAGGTCGGCGATGTGAGCCCCGTTGAGGTACACCTCCGCTAGCGTGTCGACGCCGCGCAAGACCAACCTGACGGGCCCCTCGGGGTGCTGCGGCGTGTCGAACACCTTCCGGAACACCCAGTCCCGGTCGCCGACCCAGTCGGCGTCGGCCGCGTTTCGACCGACGTGCGGATCACGAATCCGCCCCTCCCGAAGCATGATCTCGTGCACTCCGGATGGCAGTGTCGTGTCGAACCAGGTTCCCCCGGCCGTCTCGCCGGCCAGGACCGGTTTGGGATCCGCCCAGTCTCCGAGGTCTGCCACCTGCCAACCGTCGGCCATCACCACGTCGCTGCGCACAGCGATCCCACTTCCTTTCTCGTCGTTGTCGTCCCGCTCCGCTGTTCACGGCGGGGTGGTGAGCTTCAGGTGACCGATGGGTTGGGTACGGCACCGAGCGAGTCAGAAGATCCGCAGTCCGGTGTCGGCCGGTGCGGCCAGCAGTTGTTCGATCTCGTCGTCGAGCCGGACGAGGGTCACCGACGCTCCAGCCATGTCGAGTGAGGTGCAGTACTCGCCGACGTAGCTGCGACCGACGTCGATTCCGGACTCGCGAAGGCGTTCGTGGGCGCGCCGGTACAGTACGTAGAGTTCGCCGATCGGTGTTCCACCCAGGCCGTTGATCATCAGTGCGACCCGGTCTCCCGCCTGGTACGGCAGGTCGGCGAGCACAGGCTCGAGCATCTCGTCCACCAGGTCGTCGGCCGGCAGGAGCTTGCCGCGACGCCGACCGGGCTCACCGTGAATGCCGACGCCGATCTCGATCTCGTCGGGGCCCAGCTCGAACAGCGGGGATCCCTTGGCGGGCGGGGTGCACGGGGTGAGCGCGATGCCCATGGTTCTGGTTGCCGAGTTCACTCGTTCACCGATGCGGACCAACTCGTCCAGGTCAGCGCCGTCCTCTGCCGCCGCACCGACCGCCTTGATCACGAAGAAGTTGCCCGCGACCCCTCGGCGACCGACGGTGTAGGTCGAGTCCTGGACCGAGACGTCGTCGTCGATGAACAGGGTACGAACGTCGATGCCCTCGGCGGCCAACAACTCGGCCGCCATCTCGAACGCCATCCGGTCGCCGGTGTAGTTGTTCACCAGGAGCAACACCCCGCGATCCGACCGCAGGAGCCGAGCCGTCTCATAGACGCTGTTCATCGGTGGCGCGGCGAACACGTCGCCCGGACACGCGCCGTCCAACATGCCGCGACCGACCGCGAGCACGTGCGCCGGCTCGTGACCTGAACCCGAGCCTTGGATGATCGTGACCTTGTCGGCGCTTGGCGCGTCTGCTCTCGCGATCAGGTTGAGCTCCGGGACGTATCGCAGTCGGTCCTCGTTCGCCCACGCGATTCCCTGCAGCATCTCGGCTACGAAAGCCTTCGGGTCATTGACGAACTTCTTCATCGCTCACTCCCGCCTTCTGCCGTCGACGCGGCCTCGCTGTGTTGTCTCCAGTCCTCGGTCAGCCTCTCGACGATCACCGCGACCGCGATCGCGCCCGCATCGGGTACGCCGATGCTCCGCTCACCGCTGTAGCTGGCCCTGCCACGCCGCGCCTGCAGCGCTGACGCTGCCTCGGCCGCTGAACGCGCGGTGGTGGCAGCCAGCGAGAGCAGCGGTCCCGACGTGGCTGCCTCGACGGCGTCGGTCATCGGTACGAGTGCGTCCAGGAGGGTCTTGTCGCCGACCTCCGCCTTGCCTCGGGCCTTGATGCCCTCGATCGCGGCCCGCAGCATCGCCACGGTTTCGTCCACTCCAAGCTCGGTGAGTCCCTTGGCGACCACCGCGGCTCGAAGGAACGCCGTTCCCCAGATCGGACCTGAGGTCCCGCCGATTCGACGTGAGATGGTCAGCGCCACACCCTGGAGGAAACTGCCGATGTCGTCGCGCGAGTAGTCGTCCCAGCCCTCCAACACCGCTTCGAACCCCCGGGCCAGGGAGAATCCGAAGTCGCCGTCGCCGACGACCGAGTCGAGTTCGCCGAAGTACTTCTCGTTCGTGGTCACCGTGTTCGCGATGGACCGTACGCCGAACTCCACGTCGGACAGAGTTGTCGCCGTCATGCCGGCTCCTCTCGATCGGCGGGTGCGAGTTCCATGACGGCCCTGAGGTCGTCCAGATGGATGCGCGAGCCCGGGTCGATCCCCAGCGGATCGGCGATCACCCGGGCCGGCTCGTCGTCACCGCCCAGCGAGGTCAGCACCAACGACGCGTCGGTGAAGTCCTCCTCCGCGGTGTAGCCGCTGACGGTGACGACCGTGCTTAGACCCGCACCGCGGGCCGCCGTCAGGCCCTGGTGACTGTCCTCGATGACAACCGCCTCCCTGGCCTCGACACCGAGGCGATCCAGGGCGAGGCGGTAGATGTCCGGCGCGGGCTTCTTTCGGGCGACCGCGTCGCCGGCGAAGATCGAGAACCTGTCGGCCATCGCGCCGACCGCGTGCTCCAGAACGGCGCGGACCGAGGAGGCGGCCGAGGTCGACGCGACCGCCACCTGCCACCCGGCCGCAAGGGCCTCGCTCGCGACCCGTGCGACGCCGGGCCGGGCCGGGATCCTGCCGTCCCGGATCAGCTCGGTGTAGCGAGCCGTCTTCCGCTGATGCCAGTCCTGCAACAGTTCGCGCTGGCCGGCGGTGTCGATCGGCAAGCCCCAACGCTCAACGAAGTCGGGCGTCAGGAGCGTTGCCATGCGTTCCTTCCCGCCGCCGACCCGTAGCTTCTCCGCGTAGGCCTCCACCGACCAGCACACCGGGATCCCGACCTCGGCGAAGGTCGCGTTGAACGCCGGCCGGTGACCGTCACGTTCGGTGTCGGCGAGGACGCCGTCGCAGTCGAAGATGAGCGCAGGCATGCTCACCACGCCTTACCAGCGCTGCCGAAGGTGTGCGCCAGATCGACCGTCAGGCCGATGACCTTCTCGCGCACGTTGGCGAACAGCGACGGTGGATCCCAGGTCGAGTTCTTCTCGGCATCGCGCAGAAAGGTCAGGCTGCTCTTCATGAACTCCACCTTGAGCGCCGTCGAGATGTTCACCTTGGCGCAACCACGGGCGATCAGGTCGCTGAACTGGTCACGGCTGAGGCCGGTACCGCCGTGCAGGGCGATGGGCACGGAGCAGGCCTTGACCAGGTCCGACACCCGCTGGCCGTCGAGTTCTGGCTCAGTGGTGTAGACGCCGTGTGCGTTGCCGATGGCAGGTGCGAACACGTCCACGCCCGTGGTGCGCACGAAGTCGATCAGCGTCTGCAGGTTCTCTCGCCGACCCTCTTCGTCGGCGCCGAGATCATCCTCCACTCCGGTGATGGCTTCGATCTCGCCTTCGACGTGAGCCCCGTGACGATGAGCCTCGGCGACGACTTCGACGGTCTGCCGCTGGTTCTCCGCCACAGACAGGTGCGACCCGTCGAAGAGCACGGAGTTCCAGCCCAGGCGCAGGCACTCGGAGATGACCGAGCGGTCTGGACAGTGGTCCAGATGCAGCGCCACAGGCACCTCGATGCCGGCTGTCATCGTTCGCCACATGGCGACCAGGACCTCCGCACCGATCGATCGCACGGTCTTGACCGAGGTCTGCACGATGAGCGGTGATCGTGCCGAGACCGCACCGGCCAGGACGGCTTCGAGGGTGAGATCATTGACGATGTTGATTGCCGGGACTCCATAGCGCGCGTCGAGCGCGTGGTCGACAATCGATTTGGTCGATGCCACAGACACGAGTCCTCCTCCCGTGGCCACCGACGCTAGGGCCGAAGCTCGGTGGCGGGATATGAGGAGTTCCCCTGCCACTCAGTAGGGTTGACTGATCAGTCGCGGCGCCGAGAAGATTCGCGGGCGAGAGTGGTGCGGTTGGCTGCGCCGGTCTTGCGCAGGATGGAGCCGACGTGCTTCTCCACGGTTTTGATCGAGATACTCAGCTCGCGGGCGATCTGTTTGTCCTGTAGGCCTTGCTCGACCAGCCGCCTCACCTCACGTTCACGTGGGGTCAGTCTGGGCCGACTGTTGTCATCGTGTGGGTCCGTCACGGTTGGCAACGTGGTCATGAAGGCGTCCCGGCGAGCCGCGGCAACGACCGCGCGCGTCAACTCGGTTGCTTCGGCGTCCCGGCTCACGAAGGCCGCGGCGCCGTTGCGAGCAGCGTCTTGGACATCGACATCATCGAAGGATCCGACGAGGAGAACGACCGCGACGTCCGGCGACGAGGACCGGATGTAGGAACTGAGCCTCACCCCGTCGATCGCGGATCCGTCAAGGTCGGCCAGCAGTACGTTCGGGCGGAGCAGGGCACACGCGTCCACGGCCTCGTCCGGACGGGTGATCTCCCCGACGACCTGGATCTCGGGCTCTGCCGTTGCCAGCATCCGGACCAGGCCTGCTCGTACGATCGGTCGCTCGTGAGCCACGAGCACCCGCCAACGGTCACCACCTTGACGAATGCTCTGCGGGTTCTCGGCGAGCGGCATCTCGACCCGAAGGTGAGTGCCCCAACCCGGCGTCGACTCGATGTGGACCTCGCCACCGACATGATGCGCCCGGGCGACCAGTCCCTGTAGCCCCAGACCCCGAAAGCTCGGTCCGCCCGGCTGCGGCTGGACCGCCTGCAGATCGAACCCACAGCCGTCGTCCTCGATCAGCATCGTGATCTTGGCTTGGCTGTAGACGATCCCCACCCGCATGCGGCTGGCCCTCGCATGCTCGACGACGTTGGTCAGCGCTTCCTTGACGATCCGGAAGAGCTGGTATCCGACCGTCGCCGGCATGGGCTGCCGAACGCCGACGATCGTGAGGTCCGCCTTGAGGCCGGCTGCCGACTCCGCCCAGGTCAGCTCGAGTCTGATGGCGTCGATCAACGCATCGGTGTCCAGACCACTGGGTGCGAGCCCCAGAACCGTGCGCCGCGTCTCGGTCAACGCGTCACGCGCCGCACGCTTGGCCCGGATGATGTCGTGGGAACGTTCCGCCCCGGAGCGCTCCACCGCGTCCAGGCGGAGCAGCACGTCTCCCAGAGCCCGAGCCACGGTGTCGTGCACGTCACGGTAGACGCGTTCCCGTTCGGCCATCACGGCGGCTTCGCGCGCACGTTCGGTGGCGGTCATGTGAAGCGTCGCGTTCATGATCGCGATGGCGGCGTGCGAAGCGAACAGCTCCAACAGCCGAACGTCGCTGTCGGTGAAAAGCCGCTCGGGATCTTCACTGAAGACCACACAGCTGCCGATGATGTCGCCTTTCCACATGATCGGTACGCCGACGACCGCATGTATTCGCTCGTGCTCGCGCCCGGCCAGATGCCCTTTCGGGACCTCCGAATAGCTGCGGAAGACGACCGGCCCCCGAGCGACCACGATCTGCCCGGTCACCCCTTCACTCAGCGGGAACGTCTGGCCGGAGTGGCACCCGACACCAAGGTCGACCTCCTTGCGGTAGGTCGCCGCCGCCTCGTCGACGGTGCAGATGGAACCACTCTCGCAGCGCAGCAGATGGAGGGCGTGCAGCAGGATTCGGTGGAGGAGCGGGTCAAGTGTGAATTGACCGGCGAGATCTCTCGCAAGGCCGATGACGGTTTCCAGCTGTGTCCGGATGTCCGGCCCGGTGGGCCCGACAGCAGTGCTGCGTATCGGATGCGCGACTGTCTCAGCAGACATGGCAAGCCCCTGTGTCCTGCCATCCCGGCCGAGCGCTGCAAGGGCACGGTCGTCCCATTGATGCTCTCCGCTCGAGCTGAAGTTCGGAAGCGCCCCAACTTCATCTACGCCGGGCATGGCCATGGACCGGACTGATCGCCGACGTGTCTGATCAGGCACCGCCGCCGATGTCCCGGCAGGTGGCGTGAGCGCAATCGTTGAACGGGGCACTGCCAGCCAGTATCTCGATGGGTACGTTGGGCTGAGGTAGCGATGCCGTCAAGGTCAACGTCCTAGCATGGCCAGGTTGACGCGAGGCACTCCGACGCTTGGCTGGCTACGGACTGCTGACGTGCGCGTACCGCGTCGCCGCGGCGGACCAGGCGTACGCTCTGGTCGACGCTGTCGACCCCGGTCCAGTGCGTGCTGAGGTGTGACCGCGAACCACGACGGAGGAGTGAGGACATGATGCGGCTCTCGACCTGCCTGGAGTGGCTCTACACCGAGGCGGGCGACGATATCGGTGACCGCGTGCGCGCGGCCGCCGCCGACGGGACCGACGCCGTGGAGATCTGGAGTTGGCGCACCAAGGACCTCGACAGTCTCGGATCCGCACTCGCCGAGACCGGCAGCCGGCTGGTGTCGATGATCGTCGACCCGCAGTCCCGGCTGGTCGACCCGGCGACGCGCGAGGAGTTCGTTGCGGCTGTCGCCGACTCGGTGGAAGTCGCCCGTCGGCTTGACGTGCCGTTCCTTGTCGCGGTCGCTGGCCAGGTGCGCGACGACGTGCCGCGGCCGGTCCAGCACGCGGCGCTCGTCGAGGCGCTGCGTGGGGCCGCCGAGGTCCTGGAGGGCACGGATGTCACGGTTCTGCTCGAGCCGCTGAACTCCCGTGTCGACCACATCGGCACCTACCTCGACACCACGAGTGAGGGTCTGGACGTGATCCGCGAGGTGGGCTCGCCGCGGGTCCGGCTGCTCTACGACGCGTATCACTCGATCGTCATGGGCGAGGACCCGCGAACCGAACTTGGCGGCGCGATCGACCTGGTTGGGCACGTTCAGATCGCCGATGCGCCCGGCCGGCAGGAGCCGGGGACCGCAGACGTCGACTGGGCCGCGCTACTCGGGACACTGGCCGACCTCGGCTACACCGGGGGCATCGGGCTGGAGTGCCGCCCCTCCGTGTCGACCTCGCAGGCCATGGGCTACATCCGCGAGGTCGCAGGCCAGGTGGAGCGCTCGCCTCGCTGAAGGCCGTCGCCAGCGCGGCGAACTCGGCCGTCAGCTGAGTCCGCACCCGCCCGAGGGAACCCATGAGCCTGCAGATGCGCGCGGTCGCGGCCTACGTGCGCCTGACCTACAAGGAGCGCCACGCCACCACCGCCGGCGCTCGTCGCCTGCTGGCGGCTGCGAAGGGGGAGTCGGCCCCACCGGCGCGGCTGCGCTCTCGGCACCAGGTCCGCTGCCGGCAGGTCGCCGGCTTCGACTGCTGGACTGTCGCCCCGACCGGCCGGGCCGCCGAGCGCGTCGTCGTGTACGTCCATGGTGGTGCCTACGTCAGCGAGATTGTCGTCCAGCACTGGGGGTTGATCTCCCGTCTGGCCGACGCCGGGGTGCGGGTTGAGGTTCCGCTCTACGGGCTGGCACCGCAGTACACCTATCGGGAGGCCTACCAGCTGCTGGAGGCCGTCTACCGGGACCTGCTCGTCGACGTCGACCCCTCCGCGGTCACCCTCGCCGGTGACTCGGCCGGCGGCGGGCTGATCCTGGGGTTCGCGCAGACCCTCGCCGCGGCGGGGCTGCCGCAGGCGCGCCGACTGGTGCTCATCGCCCCGTGGCTGGACATCACCATGTCCAACCCCGCCATCCCCGCTGTCGAGGCTCGCGATCCGATGCTGGGGTGGGTTGGCGCGGTCGAGATCGGGCGGGCGTGGGCCGGCGGCGACGACCCGGGCGACCCACGGCTGAGCCCGATCAACGGGTCGCTGACCGGCCTGCCGCCCCTCGACGTCTACGCCGGCACCCGCGACCTGCTCCTGCCCGACATGGTCCGTCTCCGGGAGCGCGCCGCCGCCGAGGACGTGACGATGCGACTCACGGTCTGCGACGGCGCCGTGCACGTCTACCCGCTTACTCCTACCCCCGAAGGCCGCGCCGCCGCGGCCGCGATCGTGAGGGAGATCGCCGGATGACTGCCGTCGCGCGCACTGGCCGGCCCCGCATGCGGTAGGTGTAGGGCATGCGGGCAGTCCACGTCCTGAGGTCGCAGTGGCAGCAGTCGGCGGAGCGTCTGGAGCGGCGCCTGGATGGGCTGAGTGACGACGAGTACTTCTGGGAGCCAGCTCCCGGCGGGTGGAACGTCTACCTCGACCCGGAGCGGGGCGGTTGGAGCTATCCATACGAGTTCGCGCCCGATCCTGCGCCGGTCACCACGATCGCCTGGAGGCTTGTCCATATCGCTGCCGACAACCGGATCTACTGGGAGCACGCTTTCGGTCCTGGCGAACGCAACTTCGCCGACCTGACTGTGCCGTCCACGGCGGGGGCAGCCATCGACAGCTGGACGCGGAGCCGAGAATCGGTCACCGAATGGATCGAGCACGCGACTGACGGAGACCTTGACGAGCAACGGCCGAGTCACCTGGGCGGCACACGGTCGGCGGGCGCGGTGCTGCAGATTCTGATCGACGAACAGATCCACCATGGCGCCGAGATCGCACTACTGCGTGACCTCCATCGCTGGACGAGGACCAGTCAGTAGACGGTGTCGGAGCACGGCCCCCAGGGCGCCGCAAGGGCGGCCCTGGGGGCCGTGTCAGTGGCCATGACCTCCGAACAGGCGAATCCGGCTCCGTCCGGCGGCTGCTGGGTGGTTTACCAGGCAGGGTTCTCGGGGCCGTCTCCGAAGTCCGGGATCGGCAACCGGGCGCCGCCCTGGCGGGCCGACTCGAGCGCGATCACACCCGGCAGCGTGAACCGGGCCGCCTTCCAGGCGTTCACCGGCGGCTGCGTCTTGGTCGTCACCGCTCGGACGAAGTCGTCGGCCAGGAAGTGGTGGGAGCCCTCATGCCCGTTGTGCGCACCCTCGAACTCCTTGGGCAGCCGGCTGCGGTCCTGCACCTTGGCGGTGCCGGAGGCGAAGCTCTGCATCAGTGCCGGGTCGACATCGCCGAAGCCCTCCGGCACCTGGGCGTTGCGGGTGTAGAAGAGGTCGCTGATGTCGAGGGTGTCGCCCTTGCGGTAGTCCTCGCCCTCGGTCTTGATGCTCCAGGTGGCGCCCTGACCGGTCTGCTCCATCACCGAGTCGGTGCCGTAGAACCGGAACCGGGACTCATGCCCTCGCCAGTAACCGACCCGGCGGAACTCGTTGGTGCGCATCGCGCCGCCGTCGGCGAGACCGAACAGCGCACTCATGTTGGAGAAGTCGTTGCCCCACAGCGACACGTCCTTGTCGAAGACGCCGTCGCCGCGGTCATCGTGGATGCCGATGCAGCTGACGCTGGTGGCGTAGGTCGGCAGCGCGCCGAGGACACCACCGATCGCGTGCGTCGGGTAGAGCATGGGCGGGTAGCTGGCGGTCTTCTTCCAGTCGTCGCCGCCGCTGTACCGGTAGGCGGCGTAGAAACCGTTGTCCATGTCGTGGACGTAGTCGCCCTCGGCGTAGAACACCCGCCCGAACGCGCCCTCGGCGACCTTGCCGCGGGCCCAGACCACGGCCGGGTTGTAGTAGCTGGTCTCGCCCATCATGTAGATCAGCCCGGTCTCGGTGACCTTGTCGATGATGGCCTTGATCTCGTCGACGGTGATTGCCATCGGCACCGCGGAGTAGACGTTCTTGCCGGCCTCCAGCGCCTGCAGCACCAGCGAGCCGTGCGTCCAGCGCTGGGTCATCACCGCCACCGAGTCCACGTCGGAGGCCAGCATCTCCTCGACGTCGGCGAACGTACCGGCCAGGTCGTACTTCTCCTGGTGCTCCTTGGCCCGTTCGGGAACGAGGTCGCAGGCGTAGATCGCCTCGACGTCGGGATGCTTCTGCCACAACGAGATGAAACTGCGGGCGAACTGCCCGGTACCGATGACGCCGATCTTCATGTCGATCATCCTTACCGCTGGTCTTGATCGTGTACGAGCGGGGATCGCCCTGCCGGTTTGCACCGACGCGTTTCGTGGATTCTGCCAATTCTGTCCAATGTGTCCAGGTCCGCGCCCCGCGGCCCCCTCGATCGCTGGGCGCTGACGGCCGCAGGGCGCACAGCACGGTCGGTGGCATGACTCAGCGGGGTGATGGTGCGCCGTACGGACGTCCGCGATGGCCACCAGGCCAACTACGAGGAGTCGTGAGCCCGGTCGACATCCTCTGGCTGGTGGCAGAGCACGTGGTCGCAACTGGCCGCAAGTGGTCGCGGAGTTCGCCCACTCCTGGGTGAGCCTACGAGGGGCTCCGTCCCTCGCCGCGCTCGATCGGGTACGGGCGGTCAGCCTCCGCGGGGCCGCGGGTCCGAGGCCGGGCCAGCGGCGGTGGGCTGCGGCAGTCGCCACCGGGCGGACCTAGAACGAAGGCGGCTCGTCGTGCGCCCAACGGCGGATGTCCTCGGCAACTGAGGGGTCCAGTTCGGCCAGCGCTGCGTAGATGCGTCCATCAGAGGATGGGCCCATGCAGGATCGCGTGCATCTTTCGCAGCCCGGCCCTACCCGGCCTGCGAAGGGGCCGCCTGTCCGGAGCGACTGCTCCGATGACCTCGAAGGCAGTTTCCAGAAGGAAATGATTCAGGTTGTCAATGGCCAAGTGCGTGTCCCCGCTGGTGGCCATCTAAAAGTCCCCGTTCCTCGGGTTTGATCAGCTTGTGGTGAGGCGTTCACCTCCTGGTGTGTCGGGCTTGTCGCATGCGGTAGCTCTCGCCGTCGGTGACCACGGTGTTGCAGTGGTGGAGGAGTCGGTCGAGGAGACTGACCGCCGTGGTCTGTTCGGGTAGGAACCGGCCCCATTGCTCGAAGGGCCAGTGCGAGGCCACGCCGAGGGATCGGCGTTCGTAGGCGGCGGCGACGAACCGGAACAGCAGTTGGGTGCCGGTGGCGTCCAGGGGTGCGAACCCGAGCTCGTCGATGATGATCAGGTCGTTGCGCAGGAGGGTGTCGATGACACGGCCGACGGAGTTGTCGGCGAGGCCTCGGTAGAGGGTTTCGACCAGTTCGGCCGCGGTGAGGTAGCGGACTTTGTGGCCTTGTTCGACGGCGGCGACGCCAAGCGCGACGAGTAGGTGCGACTTGCCGGTGCCGGCCGGTCCGATCAGGCAGGTGTTCTCTTTCGCACGGATCCATTCCAGGTTGGCGAGGTAGTCGAATGTTCCTTTGGGTACGGAGGAAACGGTCAGGTCGTACTCCTCGAGGGTCTTGACGAGGGGGAAGGCCGCGGCCTTGAGCCGGTTGCGGGCGTTGGAGGCCTCGCGGGCGGTGATCTCGGCCTCGATCAGCGTCCGGAGTAGCTCTTCTGGTGTCCAGCGCTGGGTCTTGGCCGTTTGGAGCAGCTCGGGAGCGAGTTTGCGGATCGCGGCTAGTTTGAGGCGGCGCAGTCCCTCGGTCAGGTCAGCGGCCAAGGTAGGCGGGCTGGACGCGGTCATGAGATGATCTCCCTTGCGGGGTTGGTGTTGCGGGGCTCGGCCGGAGTGCTGTGCTCGGCATCTGTGGTGAGGGCGTAGTCGGCCAGGGACCGGACCGGGACAGCGGGTAATGGCAGGATCAAGACATCACCGGGCTCGGCCGGTTCGGGCGCACCGGCGCCGGTGGCCAGGATGGAGCGGACGTCGGCGGCCTTGAACCGGCCGAACGCCACCGCCCGGTTCAGCGCGGCCAGCAGTGCCTGACGGCCGTGTGCTGCTTCGAGCGTGGTGATGTCGGCGAGCTCGGCGGCTAGGCGGGAGTTCCCGGCCGCGGCTGCGCCCTTGATGAACTCTTCGGCGACGTCCCCGAGCGCGCAGAAGTCTTTCTCCGCTTGGGTTTTGGCCCGCACCGCCCGCGCGGGCAGCTCGGGGCGAGGGCCGCCGTAGTGTTCGTCGAGTATGCTCGCCTCCCCCGGTGCGACCAGCCGATGTTCTGCCAGCACCTGCCCCGTGCCCGGTTCCAGGACCAGCAACCGGCCACCGACTCCGCCCGGCGCCGAGCCGGCGTGACAGATGATCTGCACGCTCGCGCCGATCGAAGAAGTCGGGACGGAGTAGCGGGCCGAGCCGTATCGCACACACGAGAGCCGGTCGACCTTCCGGAGGGTCGCCCTCCCCAGGCTCGGACGTAGCGAGGGCAGCTCGCCTAGCAGCCCTCGCTCGGCTGGCAGCCGCTCGGCCGGAACCGCGCAGATCTCGGCATGCCTTACCTGGTTGACCTCCCGGCACCACTGGGCTGCGGCCGTGTTGGCCGCAGGAAGGTCGGCGAACGGCGCCTGCGGGATGAGCAGGTCGCGCTTGGCGTAGCCGACCAGGTTCTCCACCATGCCCTTGGACTGCGGATCGGCGGCCTCGCAGAAGTCCGGGCGGAACCGGTAGTGCGCGGCGAACCGCACATACCCACCCGTGGGGACCACGGCATTCGCCACGACACCGGCCTTCAGACAGCCCATCCGGTCCGCGAGCACCACCTTTGGGACTCCGCCGAGGGATTCGAAGCACTCGGCCAGCAGCCGCAGCGTCGTCTCGGCCCGCTCATCGTGAGCGAACCGGACGAACCGGTACCGCGACCAGGCCAGTACCGCGCAGAACACGTGCACCCCGAGCTCGACACCCCAGTCGATCAGCAGATGCTGCCCCGGCGCCCACACCCCGGGCCGTCTGCCGCGGTGATTGTCCTTACGCCATTGGCCTTTCGCGTCCGCCACCAGACGCCGGAAGTTCCGCGCCGACCCGGCATAGCCTGCTGCGGCCGCCACTGGCAACAGCCGCTTGGCCGAGATCCTCCCGCTCGTGGCCTCCACCCGTCTGGCCACCAGGTCGCCGACCTCGTCATAGTTGTGCCCGCGCGGCTCCCGCTCCGAGGCCACGTCCCCGCCGGCCTCCTGCCGCTCGATCACCCGTTTCACGGTCTTGTGAGACACGCCGCACATCGCGGCCGCGCCCCGATACGTGCCTACCTCGCGGTAAGCAGCGATGATGTCCATACGTTCCCTCGCAGATAACAATGGGGAGCTCCCTGAGCGGTGCGGTGACTGGCTAGACACCGCCACCGTCACCGCTCAGGGCCACAACCCCCGGCCGACACGCGGGACCAGCAGCGAGGAAACGGGGACTTCTACCTGGCCACCAGTGGGGACCTAAAACTGGCCACCACTGGGGACTTTCTCATGGCCATGGACACAGGTTCCCGTTCTGCGATGTAGCCGTGCGGGCCGAGGTTGGCGAAGAGTTCCGTGAACCACAAGAGCCGGGGTTCGACAGCGCTCCAGCTTCGCTGGTCCTCGGACGTCGAGCCAGGAAGGGCGATCGGCCAGGTGGGTTATCTCGTGTGCGATGACCAGGTCGGAGAAGGGACCGAGATCGGGCGGCTCGTCGTACACGCTCCGCAGGCGTGCCATGTCGGAGCGGGAGAGATGTGGAGGTGCGTTCTGTCCCGCTCGGCGATGGGGGTGACGCGGTCCCTGTCTCCGCTGCTCGCATACACAGGCATATGTCCAGCACGTACACGTTTCGGAGAGCGTCTCCAGCAGATCCCCGGGCGAGAGACCCCACGCCGAGCCGCATGATGACCTCGATCCTGGAGGCCTGATCTGGCCACGATGGGACCACGATGGAAGAAGTGCTCGACACGGGGGCACGGATCTGTGGCGGAAGGAGCTGACCATGGCCAGTGATCGAACGGTCTACCGCGTCCAGCCGGAGCGGGGGCAGTGGAAGCTCAGCCGGGACGAGGCGAAGGTCCAGCACTTCGAGAACAAGGCTGACGCCGTAGCGGAGGGCCGCAAGCGGGCGCGTGCCGAGCAGCCCAGTCAGCTGGTCGTTCACGATCACCACGGCAAGATCGAAGGTGAGTCGACCTACCTGAACGACCCCTTCCCTCCGCGCGGGTAGCGCGTGTCGAGGCCGAATGCGTGGCAACCCTCGCACCGCTTCTGGACGACCTGACCGACCGCCGCGATCCTCAGCGCGACAATCGTCGTGAACGGGACATAAGGACCCTGTCGACCGCCGGCCGCGCGTAGCGTCGGAAGTGGACACTCGCCCCTCAGGGAGCACGTCAATGCAGGAGGACACGGGGGAGGCGACGCTGATGAGCGCTGCGGCCAATGTCGGAGACTGGCGAGGGCATGATGTCTGTCTCAGTGGTGGGAACAAGCTGGGCAAGCTCGAGGACGTCTACTACGACGGCGAGACCAACGAACCGCTGGTGCTGTGCGTGCGGACCGGCACACTCTCACGCACACAGGTACTCGTCGCGGTCCGCGACGCGGTGGCTGTCCCCGATCGGCTGACGGTTGCTTGGTCTGCCGAGGACGTTGAGGGCGCACCCACCACCGAGCCAGGCGAGGAACTGTCGGCGGAGGACGAACAACGGGTGTTCCGGCACTACGGCATGGACTACAAGTCGCCCACGACTCCCGGCAGCCGTCGCCTTGTGCGCCGATGAGGGTCGGCTGCCGCTTCGGACGGCGGACCCCGTTCCCTTCGGGGGACGCACGCGTCCCCAGTGGGATACTGAACGATCCCCGCGGTTGACAGTGTGGTCTACTGTGGCGACATGCCAGAACCACGCACGGCTGACGAGCTCGCCACGATCTCGGCGAAGCTTCGTGACATCAAGTCAGCCGGCGACAGGGCAGACGCAGCGCAGCGCGCGGCCGCACAGCGCCAGGCCGACCTCGCCGAAGCCGTACGCCAGGCACGTCTCGCGGGTTCCTCCTGGAGCGAAGTCGGGCTCGCGCTCGGCATGACCAGGCAAGCCGCATTCAAACGCTGGCGGGAGATCGAGGGGAGTGACGCGTGAGCGCCTGGCCGACGCTGGGCTGCTCCGCGGCTTCGACCGGGCCGACGTGCAGGGCCGGCTCGCCTCCACCTACCTGAACGCAGCCCGGGCCACCACCTCGCGCGATGCCGGGCACGTCGTCGCGTACCCACTCACCCATCGTTGGGGGACGCACGCGTGAGCCAGCAGACTGACCGGGAAGGGACGTACCAGTGACTGACAGCTCATCGGACCGGGAGGCCCGAGTTGCCGAGTACAGGCGCCAGGTCACCGCGGCTGCCGACGCACTCGCCGCCGCGATTCGCACCGAAGTGGCCGACGGTGGCGAGGTGATCAGCCACATGCTCGCCACTGTCGCCGCGAACCTCGGAGGGATGCACAAGCTCACCGAGAAGCGCCCTGGGTCCTGGGAAGCCGACTACGTGGATCGGTTCCTGGGGTCCACGGTGGGGCCGCAGGGCAAGTACCTGTTGGAGTACCGGACCGAACCGATCGAAGTCGTCGCCTGCGTGCCGGCGATGCTCGCCGACCTCGACATCGACGGCTTGTACGACGACTCCGTGCTCCTGATCGGCCAGGCCGAAGCCGCGGTGCTCGGACCGGATCCAGACGATGCCGCCAAGGCTGCCCTGGCAGAACGCTTGGAGCACATCGAGCGTCTGATCCTGCGGCTCCGCGAGGCCGACTACGCGGCGTACCGTGCGGCGTTCGAGGAGCAGTTGCGGGTCGCGGGTCGGCATCTGTTCGACCAAGAACACCTTTCCGAGGACGTCTCGGTGTCGATTCGGTTCGTCGACGGGCCGCGGTCTGAGGAGGCGACCGGAGCCGGCGAGGACGTCGGCTCGATCGAGTACCGGCTGTGGGAGACCGCTCGCGCCAACACTGCCCCGCCAGGGTTCACCGAGCCACTCTCGCAGCTACGGGGCCAGTTGGACGATCTGCTGCGCCAGTCCGGACGCCTTCCACACCAGCGCGTTCCCGAGCTCGCGCAGCTACTGCGCGGCATGCCAGAACCGGAAGAGCGACCAGCAGGGAACCCGCAGTTATCCGAGGCGCCGTAGCGCTGTCTCGATAGCGACCTCGACCCGGGAAGTCATGCCGGGCACATCGACGGGACGGCGCCCGGCGACCTGACTACGGATCCACTTCGGCCCGCTATCGTCATAGTGCAGCAGGGCATACAGGTCCCACCACGGATCGAGAGTCACCCCAGCGATCGACTCATAGAGCGACCGAAGCTGCTCCGACCACTCGGGCGAGTAGAGCGCCGCCAAGTATCGCCGACAGTGCCCGACGTCAATCGCGCGCGCCCCCCGATGGATGGAGTTCCAGTCGGTCAGTCCAGTAATCCTCCCGCGCGACCACAGCATGTTGACAGGCAGGAGATCGCAGTGCAGAAAGACGGCAGTGTCCTTTGGCGGCGGCGCCGCCATGACACCAAACGCCGCCTTCCACACAGCCGGCTTCTGTGCGTCGACCGGCACCTGAAACCCGTCTAGAGGAGCGATCCAAGAATCCGTCCAAGGTCTGAACATCTTCGCGGGGAGATCGAGGGAATGCAGCAATACAGCAATCTCCGCGATCCTCGTCATCCACGACCGAGGTTCCGCCGGATTGAGGTGAACATGCCCCTGCAACCGTGTCATCAGCAACGATGGCGCGCCCCCCGTCGAAGCACCAGCAACATCAGCAGCCAGGATGCTCGGAACCGGGAGCCCGCTTCCCGCCACCACACCAAGGTTGGCGATCTCCTTCTCCAAGCTCCCCTGCAGGCCAAGCCCGCCCGGGTACTGCCGCAGTACGACGAACGTTCGCATTCCACGTCGCTCGACAGTCAGCCGATTCACGGCGGAGCAGACGCCACCGGTCAATCGGCGATAGCCAACGACGCGACTGCCCCGACCCATCGACGCCGCAACCCAGGCGAGAGTCTCCACGGAGGGCCGACGCTGCCTGAACCCGCCATCCCTCCAGTCGCCGTCGGTCATGCGCGCGAGCCTATTCGTCAGGGGCCTGCGGCGATAGGGGTTTTCTAACCGCCAGAGGCAGTGACCCGGCTGCTGGATGGCCGTCACCATCTGGAACGGTTCGCGATGGAGCAGGCGGGTGAGGTCGACTACCTGATCACCTGGAGGGACAACGAGTTCGTCGGACGGGTGAGCCTCACACCGTGTCGACGTGCGGGTGCGAATCGACGGTGCTTCGCATTCCCGAAGTCGCCTTCGTGCCTTCGGCTGTGCTTACACCTCCCCGCCCTCATGAAGTAGGCGATCCAGCATGCGTGCGGCGCCCCCCACAGACTCACGAGCGAATTACTGACCTCGTAGTACCCAACGAGGCCCATGGCCTGTTCAAATGCCCATGCCATGCCATGCCATGCCATGCCGCGCCGCCACTGCACCTCACCGGGGTTCAATCTTGCGCGCACGACGTTGCGCTGGGTCGCGTCCAGGGGATGCCAGACTGAAACCAGGTCGAGTGCCGGGTCGGCCGCGCGGAACCCTCCGGTATCTAGTGTGGTGTCTCGTTATTAGCCGGGATTGATGCGAGTGCGACCCGGCCTCGGCTGACTTTCTCGAGGATCTCCTCTGCCGTGGCGGTCCATACGAACGGCTTGGGATCGTTGTTGTTGGCTTGGAGGTATGCCTCGATCGCAGCGATCAGGTCGGGCACCGACTTGAAGACACCGCGGCGGATGGCTTTCTCGGTGAGCTCGCGGAACCAGCGTTCGACCATGTTCAGCCATGAGCTCGACGTCGGGATGAAATGCAGGTGGAACCGGGGATGCTTGTCCAGCCAGGCCACGACGTTGTCGTGGGTGTGGGTGCCGTAGTTGTCGAGGATCATGTGGACCTGGAGTCCCTTGGGGACCTGGCGGTCAATGGTGCGCAAGAACTTCAAGAACTCGCCGTTGCGGTGCCTGGGAAGACATTGGCCCATCACCACTCCGGTCAGCACGTTCAGCGCGGCGAACAGGGTCGTTGTCCCGTTGCGCTTGTAGTCGTGGGTCATGGTTCCGGCCCGGCCTTTCTTCCAAGGCAGCGACGGCTGCGTCCGGTCGAGCGCCTTGATCTGGCTCTTCTCGTCCATGCACAGCACCACCGCCTTGTCGGGCGGGTTCAGATAGACGCCGACCACATCGATCAGCTTCTCATCGAAACGGCGGTCATTGGAGAGCTTGAAGGTGCGCACCAGACGCGGCTTGAGCCCACGAGCAGACCACACACGCTGCACCGTCGCTGGGCTCACCCCGGCCGCCTTGGCCATCGACCGGCAGCTCCAGTGCGCCTCGCCTTCCGGCTTGGACTCCTGGGTCAACCGGACGAACCACCACCTCGAGGTCGGCGACACGGGTTTGCGCCGGCCACGCAAGGGAATCGGCGCTCTGAGGGCCACCACCCCGGGGCGCGTATCTGTCACCACCCGCAACGCGTGCTCAGTAGCCGCCGGCATCGTCGGCCTCAGCGCCTGGGAGGCAGTCCAGTCTGTCTGGTCGAGGAGCCGAGGAGATCGACATGGCTGCCACACCGCTGATCGTTTTCGACGTCAATGAAACTCTCCTGGATCTCGAAACGCTGACGCCGGCCTTCGAACGCATATTCCACGAACGCTCCGCGATGCGGATGTGGTTTGCCAATCTGATCCTGTACTCCGAGGCGCTCACGCTCGCGCAGGTGTACGTACCTTTTACCGAGATCGGAGAAGCGGTCTTGCAGATGCTGGCCGACGCGCATGGCATCCGCATCTCGGCGCAGGACAAGAGCGATCTGACCGACCGGTTCGCGACGATGCCGCCGCATCCTGAAGTTCCCCAGGCGCTGACGAAACTGAACGCCGCGGGATTCCGTCTTTTCACGCTCACTGACAATCTCCTGGAGATACAGGGACGACAGCTCGAGCAGGGCGGAATCATCGATCGATTCGAAAGGCGCTTCAGTGTGGACGCGCCTGAAGTCCGCCACCACAAGCCCTCGCGCGGGGCTTACGAATACGTGGAGACGCAGTTGCGGGTCCCGCCTGAGGATCTCTTTCTCGTGGCATCTCACACCTGGGACACGCTGGGAGCCGTCGCGGCCGGGTGGGGCGCGGCGCTCATCAAGAGGCCCGGGAATGACCTGCTGCACGTCGGACCCCAGCCGACGCTCACCGGGGATGATCTTGGGGACGTGGCCGACCAGATCATCCAGCGGTTCGGTTGACGTCATCCGTCAGACGTCGGTCGCCGCTGGGTGGCGCCAGCCAGGCTCTGGGACTGGACCGGCTGTACGCGCCTGCGCTGGGTCAGACGGGCTTGTGTTGGCGAGCCTTCCAGGCGGCCCGGTCGGTCTGCCACAGGGTGATCTCGTCGCGGGACCACATGGGGGTGCGGCCGACGTACTCGACGGGCTGGGGCGCTTCGTTGCGGGCGACGTATCCGGACCAGGTTGCGGTCGTGATCTGCCGGCCGTGGTGGGCCAGCAACTCGACTGTCTGGTCGCGGGTGAGCAGCTTCTCCTCACTCGCGGCCTGGGTCTTGGGCATGGAGTCGAGGAAGTCGGCGCCGACCGGGTGGTATCCGATGGGCAGGCGACGGGCTAGCTCCTCGAGGTAGGCCACAGCGGTCTGGGTGGAGTCGGTGGGGTATTCGGTCCAGTCCGACCAGGGGATGCGGTGGGGCTCGTCGAGGTTCTCGCCGGGCCAGAAGTGGATCTCGTCGGCGGGGATGAGGTCGCCGGTGGGGTGGATGGTCTGGAGCCAGATCGTGGCGAGGTTGCGCAGGGGACGCTGCTCAAGGCACTCGGCGAGCGCGCGGGCCAGGGGAGTCAGTTCGTCGAGCTCGATGGTGTCGCGGTGATCGGAGTCGAAGCGGAGTTCCACGCTGACGGCCGGCATGATCCACACAGTACAAACTGAATTTGTGCAGCGTCAAGCTGTAGATCGATACGGCCTACGTCGCGACATCACCAGGGCGCGACCGTGACTCCGCCCCACTCCTCGGGCGCGGTGTCACGAAGAGTTTGGGTGAGCTCCCAGCGGTGACCGGCCAGATCCTCCAGGACGCAGGAGCGTTCGCCGTACTCCCAGGTTGTCGGCTTCTCGACGACGCGCGCGCCGAAGTCGCGCGCTCGGGCGAACGCGGCGTCGACGTCGGCCACGCGCACCTTGACGATCTGCGTGACCACGCCGCCGCTCGGTGCGACCTGATCGTGGTGTGCGTCGGCGACCACGACGGCCCCATCCGAACCGACGCGTAGCTGGGCGCGGTGGGAGTCGTCGATCCGAACCCGCTCGCCGAACCCGAACGCGGCCTCCAGCCACGCCACTGCCGCCCGTACGTCGGGGTAGACCAGGACCGGGGTGACGGTGGCAGGCGGCGCGGAACGATTCGTCTGCATGGCGAAGACACTAACGTCGGACGCCGAAGAGTCGATGGCAAACCAGAATGAGGCCGACGATTCCTCGCCCATCCCGAGACCGCGGCGCGGGTCGAGCAGCGGGGGAAGATCATCCGCCGGTTGCGCGCTCTCGGGCGGCTCGCCGGGGGTTAGCGTGGACTGGAGGGTCTCCCTGCCGTGTTTGCCGTAAAACGCACCACCCGACTCCGGCAGCTGTTGAGTGACCCGAAGATCCTGGTGGCCCCAGGTGTCTACGACGGCGCTGGAGCTCGCCTCGTCCAGGCGCTCGGATTCCAGGCCGGCTACCTCAGCGGCTATCAGACCTCGGCGAGCGTGCTCGGCCAACCAGACGTCGGCTATCTGACGATGACGCGGATGGTGGCCCGGGTCGCCGCGATGTCTGAGGTGGTCGACCTGCCACTCATCGCCGACGGGGACACGGGTTACGGCAACCCGCTCAACGTTCGCCTCGCGGTTCGCGAGTACGAGAGGGCCGGCGCCGCGGCGATCCATGTCGAAGACCAGACCTTCCCCAAGCGGTGCGGACACATGCTCGGGCAGGACGTCATCGACCGGGAGGAGATGGTCCAGAAGATCAGGGCCGCGGTCGACGCGCGGCGCGACCCCGACTTCGTGCACCGACGCGCGGACGACGCGCGGCCTGGCCGAGGCGATGGAGCGCGGCACCGCTTACCACGGCGCGGGCGCCGACGTGCTGTTCATCGAGTCCCCGGAGAGTGAGGAGGAGATGCGGCGTACGTGCGAGCGGTTCCGCGGCGTCGTACCGCTCCTCAGCAACCAGATCGAGGGCGGGCGTACGCCGATGCCGGGGGTCGGGAAGCTCGAGGAGATGGGCTACGCGATGGCGATCTTCTCCCTTGGCGTGGGATTCGCCGCCGCCAAGGGGATGAAGGACTTTCTCGAGACGCTCGCGGCCAAGGGTGACACCAGCGCCATGGCGGAGGACATGGTCGCCTTCGAGGACTTCAACCGGTTGGTCGGCCTCGACAAGCATGCCGAACTCGAGCGTCATTACGAGCGGTCGGGCTGAGGCATGGCCCACCCCCACCGCTGAGGGCTGTGGTCACAGCCCCATCGGTGAGGGGTTGTCGGCCGCCCCGACTCAACCCTGCGCCGCCTGGCGCTCCATGACGGTGGGGAGGATGCGGGGAGCGGGTATGGCGTTCGCACCGTCGGCGGCCAGAAGCATCGCCGCCTCCGCGAGCTCGGCATCCGTTGCCGGGGGAACGACCAGCAGCGCGACGTGGTAGCGGTCGGCGCAGCTGGCGGTGAGGAGGCCGTCCGGCTGAGTAGTGAACCAGCCGAGCCGGATCGACCGACCCGCGACGCGCAGCCGATTAGGCCGGCCATCCCAACCCGTGAGGCCGAGCATGATGCACGTGACGGGGGCACCGCGTTGCTCGTCGACAGCGAGGATCAGCGCGGGCAACTCCGCGAGCGGATCAGTTGATCGTGGCCACCAGGCACCGTGGAGGGTGGCGCTGCGCGACAGGCTCGGACCCCATCGCAGGCGGGGTTCCAGCGGTGCCGGTGACGAAGTCCCGGACCTACGGTCGCCAGCGGTGAAAGTCACGGATGCTCCTTCGCCATGGCCGCGCGGCGGCGACCGGTGTCGCCCCCCAGCGGGGCGGGTTGTGGAACCAACGCATCTGCACGGATGCCCTGGGCCCTGCCTGTTGCTGTGACGCCGCCAGGGGCGCCCTCGTGCCAGCGTGAGGCGTGGGTCGTACCTGAACCGAGGTTGTGCAGTCTGGGTCGGGGGTGGGGCCGACAAACCTGTGGCCGTCCTGACGCGGAACGCCAGGGCGGTGTGGCTGGGTAGCCTGAGAGTTCGATGTCGTTGTTCCGGATACTGTGACCCTACGCCGTAACTTGGTTTGGTGGCGTGCCCCGCGGTCGTGACCTCGGCACCCAACCGTCCGCGGCGGGCCTCATCACCCCCCGGTCGGAGCTCGAGTCCGCCCGCCCAACCACCTCTGACCTGCGGCGATAGCGCCTCGTGCAGCACCCGGGTGTCCGTTGGTCCTCTCTCATGATGCGAGTTGGTCCCTACTCGTCTGCGTGAGGATCGGCGCCGCGACTCCGACCACCCATCGGAGGCGGGTGGCCGAGTCCGGCCGTATCACCTGGATCCCGCGTAGGCGGGTTGACCCGGCGCGGGCGAGCTGCCTTAATGACCAATTACATAACCGGGTTTCATAATTGGCATGGAGTTCCCCTGTCCATACAGGATCCGGCCGGGGCGGCCGTGCGACGGGCCAACGCGGCCGCCTGCCTGGCGGTGCTGCGGGACCAGGAACGCCCGCTGACCATTGCCGAACTCGCGGTCGCGACCCGGCTCGCGCGACCGACCGTCGACGCGGTGATCGGTGATCTGCTCGAGACGGGTCCGGTTCGGCCGGCTCGACCGCAGCGCAGCCCGGGAGCTGGTCGTCCGGCACGGGCGTACACGTTCACCGCCGGCGCCGGACGGGTCGCCGGGATCGACATCGGCAGCGGCAGCGTCCGGGTCCGGATCGCCGACCTGGCCGGCGAGATCGTCGGTCGGGCGGAGGCGATCGTGCCCGCCGGAATCGACGGCTCCGGTCGGCTCCGGGTCGTTCGCGGCGCTGTCCGTCAGGCGATCCGAGCCTCGGGGGCAGACCCCGCCGACCTGCGCGCCGCCGGCATCGGCGTACCCGGCATCCTCGATCACGACGGCCGGATCACCCAGAGCCTGGCCGTGCCGGACTGGATCGGTGTCGACCCGGCCGAGCGTCTCTCGGCGTCCTGGGGTTGCCCGGTGCTGGTCGAGAACGACATCAAGCTGGCCGCCCTGGCCGAGCAACGGCTCCGGGCCGAGCCGGCCACGGGCGCCAGACCCGGATCCGACGCGACTTCGGACGACGACCTGATCTTCCTTCAGATCGGCCACCGGATCTCGGCGGCGTTGATCATGAACGGCGCGATCCTGCAGGGCCAGCACCGGTTGGCCGGCGAGCTGGGAAGCCTGCGCGGGATGCGCTGGACCGAGTCCTCCAAGCGCGGCCGGCTGCACTGGCGCGCCGGACGCACCGGGCAGCAAGTGTTCGCCCGGGCCCGGGAGGGTGATCGGCGGGCCGCGGCTGAGATCACCGAATTCTGCGCCGAGATCGCGCCGCAGATCGCCATCATCGCGTTGACCGTGGACCCGGCGTTGATCGTCATCGGTGGCGGACTCTCCCGGGCCGGCGACGACCTGGTCGCCCCGTTGACCGAAGCCGTTCATCACATGTTGATGGCCGACGGCAAGCCGGTGATCACCACCTCGCTGCTGAAGTCCAACGGCACCCTCTGCGGCGCCCTCGGTTCCACCTTCGAGACTCACTCGGCCCAGATTCTGGGCGTTCCCCGCGTTCCCCCTCGTTGGCATCGCTGGCCCGGCACCTTCGACGGCCCGCTGCCCGACGCACTCGTATCCGACGCACCGGCTGTACCCGACCGATCGACGAAAAGGATGTCCAGATGAAGTTCGGATTCAGCTCCTACAGCTTCAATCAGCGGCTCAGCACAGGGGCGATGACCCTGTTCGACGTGATCGACTGGATCGCTGACAGCGAGGGCGAGCACCTCGAACTCGCTTCGATCTATCCGGGCGCGGACAGCCCGGTACCCAATGTCGACTCCGACCCGGCGTTCGTCGACAAGGTCGTCGAACACGCGGGCAACCGCGGGGTCACGCTGTCCAACATCGCGATCGGCGCGAGTTTCCTTGGCGACGACGCCGAGAACGCGGCCGAGGTGGAGCGGGTCAAGGCCCATGTCGATCTTGCCGAACGGCTGGGCATCCACTTGATGCGGCACGACGTGGTCCGGCACGGCGGCATCGAAGGTGACGACACGCCGGTGTTCGAGGCGGCGCTCCCGAAGATCGTCAAGGCCAGCAAGGAGATCGCGCAGTACGCGGCGACCAAGGGCATCACCACCAGCCTGGAGAACCACGGCTTCTTCGTCCAGAGCAGCGACCGGGTACGCCGGATCGTGCATGCCGTCGACGAGCCCAACTTCAAGACCACGCTGGACATCGGGAACTTCCTCTGCGTCGACGAGGACCCGACGGCCGCGGTTCCGGCCAACCTGCCGTACGCCATGATCGTCCACTTCAAGGACTTCTACGTCCGGCCGGCGGGCCGCAACCCGGGTGAGGGCTGGTTCCGCAGCCGGGGCGGCAAGTTCCTGCGTGGCGCGATCGTCGGCAACGGCGACCTGGACACCTGGAGCGTCGCGAAGTCGATCAAGGAATCCGGCTACGACGGTTTCGCCTCGATCGAGTTCGAGGGTCACGAGGACTGCCTGATCGGCTGCAGCCGCGGTATCGCCAACGCCAAGCGCATCTACAACGAAGCCTGAAACAGAACAATCACCCGAGGAGATTCATGCAGCAGGTCAAGATCGGCGTTGTGGGTACCGGAGGCATCGCCGGTTGTCATCTCAAGGCCTACCAGGGCAACCCGCGCGCCGAACTGGTCGCGGTCTGCGACATCAACGCCGACCGCGCCACCGCGACGGCCCAGCAGTGGGGAGCCAGCCGGTCCTACAGCGACCCGGCGGAACTGTTCGCCGACCCCGACGTCGACGCGGTGAGCATCTGCACCTGGAACAACACCCACGCCGAACTGGCAATCGCCGCGGTCGAGGCTGGCAAACACGTCCTGGTGGAGAAGCCGATGAGCCGCACCTACGCTGAGGCGCAGCGGCTCGAGGATGTGGTGAACGCGCACGACCGGGTCGTCCAGGTCGGTTTCGTCCGACGGCACTCCGCCAACTGCCGCGTACTGAAGTCGTTCATCGACGGCGGAGATCTTGGTGAGATCTACTACGCCAAGGCCAGCTGCATTCGACGGATGGGCAACCCGGGTGGCTGGTTCGCCAACAAGGCGATCTCCGGCGGCGGGCCGTTGATCGACATCGGCGTGCACGTGATCGACCTGTGCTGGTACCTGATGGGGACCCCCCGGGTCACCTCGGTCAGCGCCAACACCTACGAGAAGCTGGGCAACCGGTCCAACATCACCACCCTGCCGCGGTACAAGGTGGCCGACTACGACCCGACGAAGAACGACGTCGAGGACATGGCCAATGCCTTGATCAGGTTCGACAACGGGGCGTCGTTGATCATGGACACGTCCTTCTCGCTGCACGCGCCGGACGACTCGCTCGTGGTTTCGGTCTACGGGGACAAGGGCGGGGCGGACCTCGAGCCGAAACTGCAGATCGCGTCTGAGAGGCACGAGACGCTCCTGAAGGTGACGCCGCAGATCGGGTTCGAGGGGTTCGACCTCGACGACGGCTTCAGCCACGAGATCGAGAACTTCGTTGCAGCCTGTCTGGGTGAGGCCGAGAGCATCGCACCGGCCTGGCAGGGCGCGGAGATGATGAAGATCCTGGACGGCGTCTACACCTCCGCCGCCCAGGGCAAGGAGGTCCAGATCTAGCGCGGGACCGACCCTCTCGATGCTGGTGCGTTCACGTCCATGTCCGTGACCTGACCGTCGACCGGGGCTCGTCTCAGGAGCCAGCCATAACGCACAGGGGAGTCCAGGGATGATCGCAGCGAGGATTCGTGAGAGCGTCGGCGCGGGGAAGACCCGCCTGGTCGTCGCGGTGGCCGCGGCCGCCTTCGTGGCGGCGGCGTCACCGGCATCCGCGTCGACCGACGACGGATTCGCAGCGGTGACAACACCCGCATCCGCTGACGGGGTCAACTGCGGAGCGGCTTTCTTCATCGATTATGGTCCGGGCGCCGAGGGCGGTGGAGACAACGATGATTACGTCTACATCGTTGATGCCTGCGGCGACTCTCATGGCGTCAAGGCGTGGGCATGGAACGGCAGCAAGTTGCTTGGTTCGAAGTATCTCGGCACCGGCGCGTCGACGCACACAGTCTGGGACCCGTTCCCCAACGTCGTCCCGGGTGAACTGGTGGGCCTGAAAGTCTGTCTCGTCGACGGCAGCAACGATCAGACTCCCTTCCAGTGCGGAACGGCCTCGCACAGAAGCGTCGACGGATGATCCAAGCCGCCCCTGCGGCAGCCAGCGTAGGGGCGGGTTAGACCGGCGGCGCGGGAGGGACCAGTCGACGACCGGCGGACGAGGGTGGCGGTCAGCCCGCCACCCTCGTTTGCCGAGGCGCCGTCAGCAGTACGGCGGCGCCGAGCCGACGTTCGACACGTACCGCGCGGCGACCCACTGACCACCGCTGTCGCCGGTGAGTTGGTACCAGCGGGAGTTGCCGTCGATCACCTGGCTGTCGACCTTGCAGACCAGGGGCAGGAGTGTGCCCTGCGGTGCCGACGACACTGTCGCGTTGGCTGTGTTCGGGCCGCTGCGGATATTCAGGAACGACAGGGCCCGTCCTTCGTACTCCCGTCCGTCGCCGCAGAACCGCGGCGCCGGCCCGATGTTGGCGACGTAACGCGCCGTCACCCACCTCCCGGTGGACAGCTTGTACCAGCGTGTGTTGCCGTCCACGGACGGCCCGAACACCTTGCACTGAATGTTGACCGTCGCCCCAGAGCGGAGCGTGCCCACGTCGGCAGCGGCCGACGTCGGCGCACTCCGGACGTTGAGCGTCGCGGTGACCCTGCCCTGGTAGGTCGTCGCTGCGTGAGCCTGCGGCGCGACGGCCAACATGCCCGCCGACAGCACGATCGTCGACGCGGCCGCGACGACGACCCCACCGACGCGGCGGTTCGTCACTTGGAGGTGGGCTCGCCCGCGTAGGGCTGCCACGCGCTCGCGGATGTGGACACCAAGCCGCCTGCGGCGGGCGCTGGCGGTGATACCGATGCGATGACTCAACATGCGCCTCTCCCCGAATGATCGCCGTACTTCGGCTCTGTGCAGACGCCTGAAAGTGCAAGAGCCCCCGTGGCTGGGTGGGAATGTCGCACTGAGTGTAGTTCGGATGACGTATCGCCTAACCATATTTTGGTCATAGATACAGTCGATCTGAGTTATTGGCCGCCGGATGCCTGCCGAGCAGATCAACGAAGGTGTGGCGACCAGTCGGCTCCTGCATGAATGGAGATCTTGTTCGCGTGCAGGTGGTGTGTCGCGGATCGAACCGACCAGGCTTCCGACTCGTCCACCTTCACGTCGCCGGCCTGTGTCGTGAGCCGCTCCGACGAATGCGCTGCGAGATAACGCCCCAGGCCGCCGCGACCGGGCGCGTCCATGTCCACCAGTAGGCGATTCCGGTCGCCAGGGACCCGACGAACGCCGCGACCGGGTGACCCCACAGCAGTTCGAGTGCCTGCCAGTGGATGACGTAGATGTACAGCGACGCCGCCGCGAGCACCTGGACGATCGGCACGAGAGCGGCCGGGAGGCGGGTCACCGGTCGCCAGAGCATGAGCAGGACGAACGCGATCGTGAGGCCGTCGCGGGTGAGGTGCTCATCCGGCCCGAGCAGCTACGCCTCGGCGATCCGGCCGCGTCCGCGTGCGTCGCCGAGGTGACGCGTACCGCGTTCGACGGCCACGACGCACTCGTCGAGCTGCGCCTCGAGGCCCACGCGGGCGGCGACGCCAACGTCTGCGCCCGCACCCTGGGTGGTGAGACCCCGCCGGTCGGGTCGCGTGTCGTTGGCGAGCCGCACGTCATCGGCATCCACGATGCCCCTGCTCGGTGAGCCAGCAAGAATCGGACGCACACAAGGTGACATTCGTCATCGCGCCGACCACATCGCGGCCAGTTCCTCCACCAGCCGTCGAAGCGGGAGGCAGGTGGCGTCGAGCTCCGTGTCGACGTCGAGGCCTGCGGCCGCGTCCTCGGCGTGCAGCCGCTCGAACTCCGCGGCTGTCAGGTGTACCGGCCGGGTCGCTGCCCGCCGCCGGGCTTCCTCCGGACTGACCCGCAGGCGTACGACCAGGCATCCGGGCAGCAACTCCCGGTAGACCGCGAGCGTCCGCGCCGTCACGACGTCGGCGACCACGGTCGAGAAACCCGCCGCGCCCAACTGTCGCGCCAGCAGGCAGGCGTTGCGGACGCCGAGCAGTTGCTGGCGGATTCCTTCCGGACCGTGCCAGGGAGCCGCGTGCCCGGCGACGACGAGGTGCCGGATGTCGTCCACGTCGACGTACGCCCCCTGCCGCAGCGACGCGGCCAACGCGCGGCCGGCCGTCGTCTTGCCCACAGCCGGCGGCCCGGTCAGCACCAACGGAACCCGCACCCGGTCGACTGTGCCAGAAACCGACCGACCGACCGACAGCCTGCGGCGAGCGAGCTCGCGAGCGGCGCCTACGCGGCGGGACGCGTACGCGAACCGGAGGTCGAGCGTCTGCTCTGGGTGGTCTGGGTCAGCTGTCGCCGGATGGTGGGTTGGAGGAGGGCGAGTGTCGCCGCGGTCAGTGCGCACGCGGTCCAGAGGGTGGCGGGGCCCGAAGCGGCGAGGAGCTGGATTCCGACGAGTGGTGCGATGGTGCCGGCAACGCCCCAGCTGACGCCGTAGGCGGCGAGGTAACGAGCACGGAGATGCTCGGGGGCCACGGAGGCGACGATGGCTTGAGTGTGGCCGAGCAGGATGAGTTGGCCCAGGCTCCAGAGCGCGGCGGCCCCCACGAAGGTCGACAGGCTCCTGGCGAAGCCGTTGGCGAGCAGTCCGGCGCCGAGGAGGGCATAACCGAGCGTCATCACGCGGAAGGTGTCGAGTCCGCGCAGCATGCGGGCGCGTAGGAGTCGCTGCCCGACCACCAGGGTGATCGCGGAGGCGCTGAGCACGATCCCGGCGGACGAGGCCGGTAGGTCGCGTTGGAGCAGCGTGAGGGGGAGTGTCGTTGTCAGCTGCAGATAGAGGACGGCGAACGCCGTTCCGGTGGCCAGCAGGATCAGGAGCCGCTGATCGCGCCAGGGGGACCCTCCGACTTCGGGGACTCGTTCGGGTTCGGTCTTCGGGGTCCGGGTGTGACGCGGGAGAGCCGCGGCGATGAGTGCGGCGCAGGCGAGACAGGTGGCTGCGTCGATCGCGAAGAGCCAGCGCAGGTTCCAGTGGCTGACGAGGGAGGCGAGCAGGCCCGCGGCCACGGCCGCGGTCCCCATCACGGCGCCGAAGAGGATGTACGCGGCGGGGCGGTTGGCCGGCTGGGTGAGGTCGGCGACGACGGCCTGGCTGGGTGGCTCGTAGATCTCGAACATCAGTCCCAGGAGGGCGACCGCCGCGACCGCCGACCAGAGGTCCTGCGCGAGCGCGATCAGGATCTGTGCGATGGCGCATCCGACCAGCCCGATCACGATCGTGCGCTTCCGTCCGAGGCGGTCCGCGAGCTGGCCGCCGACCAGTCGGGAGGGGATCGTGGCCACCCCGAACAGCGCGAGCACGAGGCTGGCGACGGGGAGGCTCGCGCCGAGCTCGACGGTCAGCACCACAGCGAGGAAGGGGAGGGTGAACGCACCGAGCTGGTTCACCGCGCGGGCGATCGCGAGCAGGCGAACGGCGGGCGGCAATCCAAGCCACGAGGTCGGTGGGTGGGACCTCCTCCCGGCGTGACTGGTCAACGGTCTATGGTTGGTCACGACGAGGGAGCCTAACGAGTGAGGGAGTGACTGGTCAATTGAAGTTCGATAGTCATATCCTCGTGGTGCTGACCGCCGCCGCCCAGCTCGTCAACCGCCTGACGCCTGGTCACTGCGGCGGTGCGGAGGTGGCCGCTCCCCGAGGTGCCGCACAGGTGAACGCCGTCGCCACCGCCCTCGCCGATGCGCTCGGCGAGGAGAGACCGCCGGACGTGACCGCCTCGGACGCTCGTGGCCTCGCCGACGTCGCGGCGAGGATGCGAGTGGTGTTCGAGGCGGCGAGCTCAGGTGCCACGGACCTGGCGGCCACGACGGTCAACGCGTTGCTGCTCGAGACCAGGGCGCGTCCGCAGCTCGATCGCACCGACCTCGGTTGGAACCTGCACTTCCACGGCGCCAAGGACACCCTCGCCACCGGATGGGCGGCCGGGTGCGCGGCGGGCCTCGCCGTCGCGCTCGGCAGCGACCTGGCCGGCAGACTCGGCGTGTGTGCCGCGGCGGCCTGCGACCGGGTCTTCGTCGACACCTCACGCAACGGCACCCGCAGGTTCTGCTCGCCCCAGTGCCAGAGCCGCGTCAAGGCGGCAGCGCACCGAGCCCGGCAGGCTGACCGGGTCTGATCGTTCACCACGGGCCCGGCTACTCGTCCGGTGCTGGCCTGCTCCTGCCGTGGCCGACTCTTTCACCTGTCTTTACACGCGTTCGACCCCGCACCACACTCGTGCGGGGCGCGCGGAGAGGCTTCCATGTGCCGGCTGCTGACGGAGTTTCGAGGGGGCGGGTCGAGTCATGTCCACGGTGCCTACACGTCGTCGACTCATAACCGTCCTGGTCGGACTCGTCGCCGTGATCATCGGCTTGGCGCCGGCCGCTGCCGCGCACGCCGAACGGGCCGACACCAAAGCGGCCGACGGTCCGACCGCGGTGGCGCGAGCACGCGTCGCGGCCGACGTGTTGATGTCCTCCTACGATCCGGTGAAGGCGTGGTTCCCTTCCAGCTGGTGGAACTCGGCCGTCGCGCTTCAGACCATCGGCGACTACATGCAGCGGACGGGCGACCGGCGCTACCTGCCGCAGTTGGACAACACGTTCGAGAAGGACAAGGGCGAGTTCCCGGCGGGGGAGTTGTCCGGCGATGAGCTGTGGGGCAACTTCACCAGTCGCGCCATCGACGACTCCGAATGGTGGGGCCTGACCTGGATCCAGGCCTACGACCTCACCGGTGATCACAAGTACCTCGACATGGCGGTGAAGATCGCCGAGTTCGCCCACGACTACTGGGATCCGAGCACCTGCGGTGGCGGCGTCTGGTGGAGCGCGGAGAAGACGTACAAGAACGCGGTGACCAACGGACTGTTCATCCGGCTGACCGCCGAACTGCACAACCGCATCCCCGGTGACGAGCGCTGGCTGGCCCGGTCGCAGTCCGCGTGGGACTGGTTCGTCGCCAGCGGCATGATCAACTCCTCGGGGCTGGTCAACGACGGCTTGAACGACGACTGTCAGAGCAACGGGCAGACCGTGTGGACCTACAACCAGGGGCTGGCCATCGGCTCGGCGCTCGAGTTGTGGCGGGCGACCGGCGACCCGCAACTGCTGAGCACGGCGCGTCGGCTCGCCGATGCGGCGATCGATGGGGGACTGACCACCGACGGCGTACTGACCGAGGCCTGTGACGCGCTTGATCGGACCTGCGACGACAACGCCAAGCAGTTCAAGGGGATCTTCCTGCGCTACCTGATGGATCTGGCCGACGTCACCCATGCTGACCATTACCAGGCGTTCGTGATCGGGCAGGCCGCGACCATCTGGGAGCAGGATCACGACGCCGCCGATCGTCTCGGTACGCGCTGGGCCGGCGGCACCAGCACCGAGCACCCCAACGTGTTCGACTGGCGTACCCAGGCCAGTGCACTGAGCGCCTTGCTCGCCGTGGTTCCGGTGCCGGCGCCGATGCGCTCGTTGGCGGCGACCACCTCACCGGCCCAGCCGGTCGTCATGCCCGCAAAGAGCGGCGCCACCAAGGTCAGGATCACCATCGGGGTGTCGGCCACCGGTCCGGCTTCGCGGCCGGTGACTGCCCGGGTGAGAGTCAAGGCGCCGGACGGTTGGACCGTCTCGCCCAGCACCGGGAAGGTCATCCTGCGCCCGCGGGGCAGCGAGCCGGTCAACGGCACGTTCCCGGTGGAGGTGACGGTCCCGGCGACTGCCGAGGACGGTCACCACGACGTGTCGGCAATGGTCGTCGCCGACCCGGGGGTGTCCTTCAGTACACGGTCCGACGTGCTCGTCTCGCACAAGATCGACTTCGACACCGGCACGTCCGAGGAGACGCCGTGGCTGTGGGACGCCGACGGCTCCCAGAGCAACGGCATCCAGAACCGCTTCGCCGACGGCAACCACTACTTCGTCTACAGGTTCCCGTTCCCGGCTGAGACCGTCACGGCCCGGTCCACCCTCACCATCGACAACGAGTACGTCGTCGAGGCCAGCCCCGACGGTGAGCACTGGACCATCGTCTCGAAGGAGGACCAGCGCGTCACCGACGGCAGCAACAAGGCCGACCAGGCGATCGACCTGACTCCCTACCTCGGTCAGGACAAGGCGGTCTATCTGCGGGTGTCGGACGCCTTCCCCGAAGACGGCTGGGGCGGCCGCGTCTACCACGTCACCGCCGACACCACCGAGTAGGCCGAGGCCCCCCGGGCGGCCGCACCGGCCCTGTCAGGGGAGGAAGACCGTGCCGCTTCTTCTGAAGGACTCCATCACTGCCTCGTTGAATCGTTCCTCTCCCCAAGGCTCCTGATGGACGCCCCGTTGAGGTTCGTCGCCGTGCTCCAGGAACACTTCCTCACTTCCTCCAGCCGGGGTGTAGAAGAAGAGGAGCTTCGCGGGTTCGAGCACCGTGTTGACGAAACGGTGGCGGGTGTTCGGAGGTACGAAGAAGATGTCGCCGGCATGACCGGCAAAGGTGGTGTCACCGTCCAGAAACTCAAGCTCGCCGGACACCAGGTAGAACGTCTCGCTCTGCTTGTCGTGCGTGTGGGCTACGGAGCCACCGCCCGGAGGTACCCATGCCTCCACGAAACCGATGGCGCCGTTCGTCTGGTTGGCCCTCAGCTTCATGGTGTAGAGGTCGGCTCCGAACCATCTGGCAGGCCCTTCGCCCGTGGGTACGTACACACCGCCTCGGTGGGTGTATCGAGGGTCGTCGTGTCCGACGTTGTCGAAGAGAGTCACGAGACTGCGCCTTCTGTTCGAATGGATTCTGTGAGCGGCGGCGCCTGCCGCCACCGTCATTCAAAGAACGAGGTCAGTTCACGTACGAGATCATCCGGCCGCTCCTCCGCCAGATAGTGACCAGCGCCCTGGAACTCGACGAAACGGGGATCCTTCACTCTGCCTTTGAGTGCGGCGGTCATGAAGTCGTAGTACATCCCACCGAGCACGAGGAACGGAATGTCGAGTTCGGGGTATTCGGCAGCGTCCTCGATGTCTTGCTGGATCGTCTTGTACCATCCGTTTCCCGCCCGAATGGCGGCCGGTGAATCGTAGGCCGTCGCGTACAGGGAGCGGGTCTCCTCGCTGAAAGCGCTCGGGTCGGACTCGTACTCGATCAGCCAGTCCAGGAGGACCCGGAAGCGTCCAGCGAGTAGGTCCTCGGGGAGTTGGTCGACGTGGTTGAAGGGGAACCACCACATGTTCGGCACGCCTTCTCGCGGCATGAGGCGCATGTCGTTGAAGAGTTCAGTGGGATGGAACCCCTCCCAGAGGGCGACTTTGCGGGTCACCTCGGGATGGTTGGCGGCAAGGCTGTAGGCGACCATCGCGCCGATGTCCTCGCCTGCAAGGTTGACCGAACCAAGGTCCAGAGAACGGACAAGTCCGTGAATGTCGGCAGCCATGGTCTTCTTGTCGTATCCCGAATCGGGTTTGTCGGAATCACCCATACCGCGAAGATCCACGGCGATGACCCGGTGTCGTTCAGAAAGTGCCGGCATCATCTTGTGGAACTGCCACCACGTTCGTGGCCAGCCAGGCAACAGCACCAACGGGTCGCCTTGGCCGCCAACCACATAGTGCAGACGTATTCCGTTCACATCAGCGAAATGATCTGTGAATCCGTCGATCCGCATCCAAAGGCCCCGATCGATGCATGACAGAACGTGGCGCTCACAGCTTGCCCTTGCACGGCGCCATCGCGGACCTGATCAGCGCAGGGCTTGGCATCGGTCTCGTCCCCGCCGCCGGGTGCGCCACGGCGCGCGGCGACAGTCCGGCGAACCCCAAGAGTAACGCCGATGACCGGCCCGCGGGGTGGGCGCGACACGCCTCGGGTCCTGGCCACCCTCGTAGGGCGGCCTGGGTCACACCTGGCCGGGTGAAGCTTGCCGGCGTTGCGCCATGGCCGAGATGTGCGCGCTGTGCCGCGCCACCTGACATCCGGAGGTGCTGTGTCGTCGTACCAGTGAGAAGCCAAGGTTCCGCATCGAACGGATGGGATGGGTAGCGATGCCTACGCAGCGCGAGGTAGACGAAGCCAGGATCAGGCAGCAGGTCGGCCTGATAGTCGAGGGACTTCGAGCCAAGGATCTCGAGGGTTTGAAGCAGCTCTACGCGACGGACGTGGTGTCCTTCGACGTCGAACCGCCGCTGCAGCATGTGGGGATAGAGGCGAAACTGAAGAACTGGGCGAAGGCGTTCACGTTCTTCCAGGAGATGTCCTACGAGGTCCGCGACCTGACGCTCACCGTGGGCGATGAGGTCGCTTTCGGGCACTGCTTCGGTCGGCTCAGCGGCACGCTGAAGAACGGTACGGCGACGAGTGGTATGTGGGTCCGGGTCACTTTCTGCTTCCAGAAGATCGACGGCAGTTGGTTGATCGCGCACGACCAGGTCTCCGTGCCGTTCGACATGCCGAGCGGCAAGGGAGTGACCGACCTCGAGCCCTGACGAGCCACGGAAGTTTCGCGATGCCGCCCGGTGGTGCACTTCAGCCAGTAGCAAGCCGTTATCCCCGCACGGTCCGCCTGCGCGACCTCGCGGCGGACCTCTCCTCGGGGAGGACCGACAGTAGCGCAAGGATTGCGGCCTTGTTCGCGTGTCTTTCATCTCGGGTTGCAGTCGTACCTGTTGCCTTGGGCCGACTCCACTCCGGAAGATCCACCATCGCCCGCCAGTCGTTCCCCGAGGACGGCTGGCCGGGCGTCATTCCGGCCCGATCATCGTGAATGAGGAGAGATGAAGACGAGGAAAGCGCTGCGCCGGCTCGTCGTCCTCGCCGACCTGCTCGACATGCACGCCTACTTCAGCCCGGTGCAGGAAGACTCCTCGCAGGGCGAGGGGCTGCCGCGCTGCCAGATCGGTAACGCGGTGTTCTCGCGGTACCCGATCCTCGAGGCGGACTGCGAGATCCTGCCCTGGACGCTGGACTATCAGCGCGGAGTGCAGGACCTGTTGGTCAACGTTCGTGGCGCACCTCTGCGGATCTACAACACCCATTTGCAGAACAACCCCACCAGCCCCCAGGCGAAGCAGGACCGCACCGACCAGGTACGCGCGATCCTGGCCTGTGCGGGCGAACTCGAAGAACCCACGGTTCTCACCGGCGACCTCAACTCCAACCCTGACTGGAGCGAGATCCAGCCGCTGTTCGGTGTGTTCGGGACAGTTGGGTTGCCGGCGGCGACGGTGGGCCCGGGTACACGCTGGACGGTCGGCGCATCGACTACGTGTTGCACTCGAGCGACATCGGGGTGCGGCGTACGCAGGTTGTACCTGTCGTCCCCAGCGACCACGAGCAGGTTGTCAGCGACCTTCTGCTGCCTGCCCGACAGCGCGGGCGGCACTGACCCGATTCGACCGAACCGGTGCGTCCGGCGCGCCTGGAGGAAATCGGTATCCGGGGCAGCGCCGTTGTGGCTATCCTCCGGCGGGTGACTGGGAATGTGGGCGTGGCGGATCTGCGGTTGGTCGACTGGGGCACGGCGGCGGCTGAGGAGCGTCATCGGATCCTGGCCCGGGGCGGCGACCACGCAGGTGTGGGCGAGGGCCTGCGCTCGGCGATCGCGGACATCGTGGAGGACGTCCGCAGCCGTGGGGACGCCGCCCTGGTCGACGCGCTCGGCGGGTTCGACAAGATGAACCTGCCCGTCGAGGGGCTGCGGGTGAGCGAGGAGGAGTTCGACGCCGCCCGCGCCGCGGTGAGCGAACCTCTGGTGGAGGCGATCCGCACCTCGATCGCACAGGTACGGGCATTCAACGAGTTGATCGTGCAGCGTGCATCCTGGACGGCGCGGCCCAGGCCGGGGTTGGTCGTCGGCGAGCAGGCCGCGGCGATCCCCTCGGTCGGGCTGTATGTCCCCTCCGGCAAGGGCTCCTTCCCGTCTGTGCTGATCCAGATCGCCACGCCCGCGGTGGTCGCCGGTGTGGATCGGATCGTGGTGATGGTCGCGCCGGTGCCCGGCGGCGCCGGCCAAGTCGACCCGGCGACTCTGGTCGCCGCGCGGGAACTCGGGCTCACCGAGGTGTACCGCAGTAACGGCCCGGCCGGGATCGCCGCCCTGGCCAGTGGCACGGAGACGGTGGCCAAGGTGCGGAAGATCGTCGGCCCTGGCTCGCCCGCGGTGACCTGCGCACAGCTGGAGGTTCAGCGGCTGGGTTGCGTGGTGGAGGTCGGCTTCGGCCCCACCGACGCCCTGATCGTGGCAGACGACAGCGCCGACCTGCGCTGGCTGGCCGCCGACCTGATCAACGAGGCCGAGCACGGAGCGGACTCCTCCGCGGTCCTGGTCTCTACCTCCCGCGCCGTACTGGAAGGCGTCCGCGAACACGTCGCACAGCAGGTGGCCGAACTGCCCGAGCCGCGCCGTACGTATGCGAGGACGTCGATCGCGGTCAACGGCGGCCTGGTGTTCGCCAGTAGCCGCGAGGAGGCGATGGAGGTGGCCAACGCGTACGCACCGGAGCACTTGCAACTGGCCGTCGCCGACCCCGAGGAGTGGCTGCCGCTCGCGCGCTACGCGGGCACGGTCCTGCTCGGGCAGTGGACCACCTTCGCGGCTTCCAACTTCGCTATCGGTACCCCTGCCACGCTGCCGACCACCGGGTTCGCGCAGGTCTCCAGCGGCGTGACGGCCAGCACCTATCTGGTCCGGGCGGCGGTCGCACACGTGGACGAGAGCGAGTTCCGGCGGTTGGCCCCGGTGGTGACGGCACTGGCCCACCACGAAGGCTTTCCGGCGCACGCCGCGACTGTGACCGTCCGCCAACCCGACAACGCGTAAAAAGGAGAGCCGGCCGGCCGGCGTTCAGGCGCGGGCCGTGGCCGGTGTCGATGGCCGCAAACCACGGGTTGACGGCCGGGGCGTTCGAGATCGGCTTCTGCCGGCGACCGAACATGGAACGCGGTCTTCGCCGCCGGCCTTCGGACCTGGTGTCGGACCGGCTCCGCCGGCCGGTTCGCCACGCTGGGCGCCGGCCAGCCCTCGTGGCGGCCGTTGCACCACCGATATGCCCACGACGAGAATCGTGAGCCAGCTGATCCCGATCGCCCAGGCGGCCAGTACGTCAGACAGGTAGTGAACGCCGAGGTAGACGCGGGAGCTGCTGACGCCGAGGGCGAGCAGCGCCGCTCCCGACCACAGGGCCATGCGTCCTCCTCGGCTCCGCACGGTCGCCGTCGCCATGAAGGCGATCACGCCGAACGTGACGACGGCGCCCGCGGCGTGCCCGGAGGGGAACGAGTAGCCGGACGCGGCCTCGATCGCCACCGAGGAGGACGGACGTTCCCGGTCCACGAGGTTCTTGACGACGTTGACCAGGACACGCACACCGCCGTACGCGACCAGGGCGATCAGAATCGGTTGGAGGCTCCGGCCGCGCCAGGCCAGGAGGCACCCCGCGACGGCGACGATCACCGCGAGGACGTTCGGCGCGCCGATCTCCGTCAGACCCAGGAACACGTCGCTCATCCCGGTGTGACGATTCGCGGCGACGAGCCCTGTGACATCCCGGTCGAAGAAGGTGATGCCGTCGGCTTCGGTGACGTCGTCGAGCAGCCGAGCGAAGCTCGCGATGCAGACGAGGAGGACAAGGACGCCCAGTGCGACGGTCCGGTGCACCGTGGTCGCCGCGAGACCGCGTAACCGCGCCAGCCAGTTCGACTGGCCCGAGGTGGGCGGTTCGGCGGATCGATTGCGCATCTGGGCCCTCCGGCGAACGGAAGGCGCGCACACAGCCACTCGACCGGCCGGACGTCCGTTCGATCACCTCCTTCCCGGCGGGCGCACGGGCTACACCGGTGGGCCCCAACGCCGTCGGCGTCGGCGCTCGATGAGGGTCAGTGTCGGCGCGTCGCTCGGCGCAGGCTCAGCGTCAGGAGAAGGACGAGCGCCACCGGGAGCACCCACCATGCCGGTACGCCCGCCGTGGACATCCCGAAGGTGAGTCCGAGGGCGACGACGACGCCGAGAGCGACGCGCCAGTCGTCGCCGACGAGGAAGTCGTACCAGAACAGTCCGAACATGCGGAGTCTGGCGATCATGTCTGCGCCTCGATCCTTGAGTCATGGGAGGTCGCCGCACCCTTGTCGGTCCGTCGTTGCCGGCGCAGCAGAGCCACCAGGGCGAGCGAGACGAGGGCGATCGCGGGAATGAGCACCAGCAGCGCGGCGTCGCCGCCGGGCCAGTCCGCCCGGGCGCCCTCCGCGCCCCAGAACGCTCCGAAGCCGGTGAGCATCACCCCGACGACGAACTTCATGGTGTTCTCGGGCACTCGTGCCAGCGGGGCGCGCACGGCCACGCCCGCGACGACCACGACGAGGATGGCCGCGACCGCGGCGACGGCGGCCAGCGGCACGTCGTGCTGGTTGCTGCCGAAGGTGAGGGCGATGAAGGCGACCTCGAGGCCTTCGAGGAGCACCGCCTTGAACGACAGGGTGAAGGCGTACCAGTCCGAGACCCCGAAGCGGCCGCCGGTCGGTGCGCTGCGCGCGGCCGCGAGCTCGGTGCGGAAGATCTCGTCCTCGTCGTGCAAGGCCTTGTAGCCGCTGGCCCGCAGGATCGCCTTGCGCAGCCACTGCAGGCCGAAGATCAGCAGGATGGCGCCCACGATCAACCGCAGGCCGCCCAACGGCAGCGCGGAGACGGCGGGACCGAGCGCGGCCACGATGACGGCGAGCACACCGACGCCCGCCCCTACTCCGAGCAGGGCGGAGCGCCAGCCCCTCGCGGTGCCGGCGGCCAACACGATCGTGGTCGCCTCGACGGCTTCGACCACACAGGCAAGGAAGACGGCGACGAACAGCGCGCTGGCACTCATGAACGATGATCTCCTGTCGCGCGCGGAGGTGGACGAACGTTCAGCGGCGAGCGTAACAGCCGTTACTCCCACGGTGACAGTGGAGCCGGGGAGGCATGGTCGACGTGCGGGACGAACGCGACAAAGCACGCTCGGCAGAGTGCCGTCCGGGCACGGAGGCTCAGTCCGGTTTCGACCGCCTCTCTAGACTTCGAGGCATGGCCCGCCGCACCGCGAAGACCGCCGCCGCCGACCCAGCGCCCACCGACACAGCGTCGTCCGGGTCGAAGGCGTCCGATCCGAAAGCGCGCGACACGAAGGCACCCGGCTGGCTCGTGTTGGTCTACCGCATCCCCTCAGAGCCGACCCGGTTGCGTGCGACGGTCTGGCGCAGACTCAAGGGACTGGGCGCGATCTATCTGCAGAACTCCGTCGCCGCGCTACCAGCCGGAACCGCGTCCGAGCGGGCGCTGCGCAAGTTGCGCCACGAGATCCTCGAGATGTCAGGCACCGCGGTGCTGATGTCCTGTACCACCCTCCTCGGCGAGGCGGACGTCCTCGCTGCCTTCCAGGCGGCGCGCGACGACGAGTACGAAGAGATCGTCGACAAGTGCCAGGACTTCCTGGCCGGCATCGAGAAGGAGTTCACAGCCGAGCACTTCACCTTCGCCGAGCTCGAGGAGAACGAGGTCGACCACCAGAAGCTGGTCAACTGGCTGGCGAAGGTCGTGGCTCGAGACGCCTTCGGTGCGCCCGGACGGGCTGACGCCGACGAGGCGCTGGCGAGGTGTGGGGAAGAGCTCGAACGCTACGCGGCGCGCGTCTACGCCGAAGAGACCGATGGGCACTAGGGTGCGGCTCCCGAATCCCGCCTGACTCGCGATACCCCGCATCCACCCGTGCGAAGAAAATCCGCATCGTCGTGAACCGGTAGCCGCCCGAACGCAACAGAGAAGGCGATGGACGACGACGAGCTGGTCCGTGCCGTGGCGGGTGGCGACGACGGGGCGTTGCGGGAGCTGTTCTCCCGGCATGCGCCGTGGTTGGCTGCCCGGCTGCGTACCGTCCTGCCCGCCGGCGATGTGGAGGACGTACTTCAGGAGACCTTCGTGGCGGTGTGGCGGGGTGCCTCGGGTTACCGGTCGGAGGGTGCCGGCGGCTGGTTGTGGGGGATCGCGCGTCGACAGGCGGCGTTGTGGCTGCGGCGGCGAGGCCGACCCGAACGGCTTCTACCCGCCTTGGTGGCGGCCGGTGAAGGGCTGTCGCTGGACCCGACGGAAGCCGCCCTGTCCCGGGTGGAGCTCGCCGACGCGGTCGAGGCGCTGGGACCGGAGGGCAGCCCGCAACGGGAGACCTGGCGGCTGATGTACGTCGAGGACCGGCCGGTGGCTGAGGTGGCCGAGCTGATGGGCGTACCGCAGGGAACGGTGAAGAGCCGCGCCCACAAGGTCCGCCGGCTGATGCGGGCGGCGCTGCGACGCCACGACCCGATGCCTGAGGGAGGTAGGCGATGACCAGCGACGATGCGATGGGGGCCGACCGCGCCGCGGCACAGCGGGGCCCGGCGCCGCCCGACGTCGACCTGGACCGGGTCTGGGTCGCGGTGGCCGGCGAGGTGTGGCGTCGCCGGCCGGGCCCGGTGGAGCGGCTGGCCGGACGGCTGCTCAGTTCGCCGGGCCTGGCTCGGGCGTTGGTGACCACGCCGTCGCTGCTGCTCGCGTGGGTCCTCGCCGCCGGGGTGGTGCTGCTGGCCGGGATGCTGGCCACGCTGGGGACCGGGACGCCGTACGTGGCCCTTCTCGCGCCGGCGGTGGCCGCGGCGGGTATCGCCTACGCGTACGGACCGGGGATCGACCCGGCCTGGGAACTCTCGTCCAGCGCCGCGGTCAGTGATCGGATGGTGCTGCTGGTCCGGGCGCTGGCGGTGTTCGGCCTGAACACGGCGTTCGGGCTGGCCGCCTCGGCCGCGTCCGGTGTCGCCGCCGCGGTCACGCTCGGCTGGCTGCTCCCGATGACCGCGGTGTGCGCGTTGGCGCTGGCCACGGCGACGGTCGCCCGGTCGGCGAACGTCGGTGTGGCGGCCGGTGCGGCCAGCTGGGCGATCACGGTTCTGGCCGGCCAGGCGCTCACCGGGCAGATCAGCGCCGCCGTGACGACCTCGGTTCTGTGGCTTCCCTATCTGGCGTTCGCCGGTTGCTGCGCGGCGATCGTGCTCTACTCGACCCGGATTCCGAGAGGAACCCCATGAACGTCACGACCACTGATCTGACCCGCAGGTTCGGCCGGACGATGGCCGTGGCCGGCGTGACCCTGGACGTCGGCCCCGGCGTGCTCGGGCTGCTCGGCCCGAACGGGGCAGGCAAGACCTCCTTGCTGCGGATGCTGGCGACGGTGATCCCACCGTCCTCGGGCCGGATGGCGTTGCTCGGTCGTGATCCGGGCGTCCACGGGCAGCGCCGGCAGATCCGGCGCCGACTCGGCTACGTGCCACAGAACCTGGGCTTCTACCCGGGGTTCACGGTCGTGGAGTTCGTCGAGTACTTCGCCCTGATGAAGGAGATGCCCGCGCCGGAGGTACACCGCGCGGTCGCGGCCGCGGTCGAACGCGTCGGCCTGGGTGACAAGGCGAAGGCGAAGCTGCGGACCCTCTCCGGAGGGATGCTGCGCCGGGTGGGGATCGCGCAGGCGATCGTGAACGAGCCCGAACTCCTGTTGCTGGACGAGCCGACCGCGGGGCTTGATCCCGCGCAGCGGGTGGCCTTCCGGGCCCTGCTGCGCGAACTCGGTCAGCACGCCACCGTCATCGTCAGCACGCACCTGGTCGAGGACGTCGGCGCCGCCTGCACCCAGGTCGCCCTGATGGACCGGGGAAGGATCGCCTTCCGCGGCACGCCGGAGGAGTTGGCCGCGCGCGGTGTCGGAACCTCGGCGGCGGGAGATGCCCCGCTGGAGCGCGGATACAGCGCGGTACTCGCCGAGGTGGACGCATGACCGCCGCGCCCGTCATGCCGGTTCCCACCCGGCCGGGCCGGACGTCGCACGTGCCGCTGGCGGCGGCCGGTCGACTGCTGCGGTTGGAGCTGCGCCGCAACGTGATGCTGTGGATGCTGCCGATCGTGGTCGCGCTGTTCTGGTTGATCACGTACCGGCCGGCCATGGCGTACCCGCCGATGTGGAACGTCCGCGCGATGACCATGCAGACCACCGCCGTGGCGGTCTTCGTGCCCATCGTGGTCGGTGCCTCCGGCTGGCTGGGCTCGCGCGAAGCCCGCCACGGCATGACCGACCTGCTGTCCGGCGCCTCCCGGCCGCGGTGGGCCCGCCAGCTCGCCACCTGGGCCGCGACCACCTGCTGGGCCCTGGTCGCGTACCTGGGCTGCGTGGCTGTTCTGTACGTCGTCACCGCTCGGCAGGGGGCCTGGGGTGGGCCGCTGTGGTGGCCGGTCGCCGTCGGCGCCGCGAGCCTGCCCGCGTTCTCCGCGCTCGGATTCGCCGCCGGCGCGCTGCGCCCCAGCCGGTTCACCGCGCCGCTGGTCGCCGTCGCCGCGTTCCTCGCGCTCCAACTCGCCGCGCAGCTCATCCAGGGCGACCATTCACCCTGGCAGGTGTCCCCGCTGGTGGCCGGGCCGTGGGAGATCGGTCCCGACCAGGGCGTCGCCACCTTCTACCGGTACCTGCCCGACCTGCCGATCGTCCAGCTGATCCTCCTCGCCGGCCTCACCGCGGCGCTGCTCGGCGTCCTGGGCCTGCCCGCCGGCTCCGGCGGCCGGTGGCTACGCCGCTCCGCAGCCGCCCTCACGGCGGCCGGCGTGCTGGCCGCCACCACCGCGACCGCGCTGGCTGGCACCGGCCGGCTCGACCCCGGCGGCATGATCGCCATCCCGGCCCTGCACAACCCGGCGAACGACCGTCCCGTTCCCTACACACCCACGTGCAGTGACACCCTCATCCCGGTCTGTCTGCACCCCGCCTACAGCGTGTACCTGCCCACGGTGACAGCCGTACTCGAACCGGTACTCGGCGAACTGGCCGGCCTGCCGGGCGCGCCGGTCCGCATCGACCAAAGCCCCGCGCTCTACCGGCAGGGGCCGGGCAACGGTGTCGCCATCAGCAGATCCGGCCCGGCCATGACCGGCACACCGCCGACGCTCCACATCCTGCTCCCCATCACGCTGGCGGGTTCGGTCACCGCGGACGGACTGGCCACCGAGCTGCGAACGAACACCGCGCGCGACGTCCTCAACAACGTCATCGCAGGCGAGCGCCGCGAGACGACCGACGCGCAACAGGCGGTTGCCGAGGCTCTCCTCAGGACCGGCACCCTCACACCCGGTACCCCGACCGCCATCGCGGCGCGACGGTTCGCCGCGCTGCCGCCCGCCACCCGACACGCGTGGCTCACGCGGCACGTGGCCGCGCTGCGGGCCGGCCAGATCACTCTCGCGGAGTTGCCATGACCGCGGCCGCGGCCGGAGAGCCGCCGGCAGAATCCGCACGTGCCGTACTCCGCCTGGTGCGGCTGCACCTGACCAGCCGTCGCGTCCCGGTGGCCCTGGCCGCGATCGTCGCCTGCGCCGTCGCGCTACGGGTCGCGCTGCACTGGCAGTGGAACGCCTACGGTGCCCTCCAACTCCCGCTGATTCTCGAGACCGGGTGCGCCGCCGCCGTCACGGTCACTGCGGCCAGCCCGTTCGGCGAACCGGAACGCGCTACCGGCCGATGGCTGCCACTCCTTCGACTGGGAACCGCTCTGGCGCTGACGGCCGTCGCGGCCGGGGTGTTGGCCGTCGCGGGAATCGGCGCCGACCTCGCCGGCGGCACCCTCGACGTGGTGCGCAACCTCGCCGGGCTCACCGGCATCGGGCTGCTGTGCGCCGCACTCCTCGGCGGTGCGCTCGCCTGGACCGCACCCACCGCCTACCTCATGGTCGCCGTCTACGCCCTGTACACGCAGTGGCACGGACCTGCTCTCACCACGCCCTGGATCTGGCCCGCCCGACCCTCACACGACCTCGGTGCGGCGCTCTGTGCCGGACTGGTGTTCCTCACCGGCATGGCCGCCGTCGCCGTACGTGGGGCCCGCGACGCCACCACCGAACGGCTGTGACGACCTCGCCACTCCCAGGCTGAACCGGCGGCGGGTGGGCGTACCGGGTGGCGCAGGGAAGGCAGGAAGTCCTTCCGAGGAAGGGTCCATCGTGGCGTGGCCACGCCCCTCCGTCGTGCCTACTGTGCGGAAGTTGGGGGACGTGTGTGCGGGGGGACACGCGCTCTCGTTGAGCGCGGGTAGCCGGGTGTCATCGGGAGGTACGCCGACGGACGGGGGGCGAGACCACCATGCCCGGCGACCTGGCCATACTCTCGACAGCCGCCTCCGCCGTTCCACGGTCAGCGTTCCCTCCACTCGCGGCCGGCTTCTTCGGCCTGGGGGTCGGTTGCCTCGTCTACGGCCCGCAGGAGTTGTTCAGATTCCCGCGACGGTCGCCGGAGTCAGACCGCACGATGGGCCTGTGGGACATCTGGGTTCCGGGCTTCCTGCAGACGTTCGCCGGCGTGCTGCTCTTCGTCGGCCTGGACCTTCTCGACGCCTTCGGCCAGTACGCCGAGCGTCCGCTCTACATGGCCGCGCTCGCCTTGGTCGCTTATGGCCTGCACTGGGTGGTGCTCGGCAGGACGCGGTTCCTTGGCGCCGATCCCCAGCCCCACGGGCTGGTGGCGATTCCGTTCGGGGTCCTCTCAGCGGTCGAGCGCGGTGATCTTCGCGGTGGCCGGCGACTGGCCCGTCACCGTCATGTTCGTCGGCCTCACGCTCGTCTGCGTCCACCTTCGTAGCGAGCCTGGATCTGCGCCGTTCGGTCATGTTCACCCGGCTGCTCGGCGCGGTTCGCATCCTGACCGGGATCTGGCTGATGTACCTGACCTGTGCGACTGTGCTCGACCTCGAACTCCGTCCAGGTGTCCCGACGTAGCCGTCCGCGGGGCGCCGACCTGGACGGTCAGCGACGGTCGTCGCCCAGGTCGAAGCGATGCTCCTAGATGATCTCGAGGTTGGCCATCATGCCCATGTCCTCGTGTTCGGCGTTGTGGCAGTGGAAGAGGTAACGGCCGTGGTAGCCGTCGAAACGGGTGATGATCTCAGCGGCTTCGCCCGGCCGTAGGGAGATGGTGTCCTTGAGTCCCGCATCGTGCGGCAGCGGCGCGCGGCCGCTGCGCGAGAGCACCCGGAAGCCGACCAGATGCAGGTGGACGGGATGGTGGACGTCGGCGACCAGCCGCCACACTTCGACATCACCGAGACGTACGGTGACATCGGTGCGGGCGGGATCGAACGGTTGCCCGCCGATCAGCCATCCGTGACCGCCGCGCATCCGCCCGGCGCGGAAGGAGAAATCTCGCACCCGGGCCGCGTCCGACCGGCGCCAGGTCGGCAGATCGTGCGCGAGGACACGTGGGACGCGGCTGTGATCGGCAGCCCTGCGCGCGACCCGGAACGCCATCACGTCGCGGGTGTGCCCGGAGCCCAGCCGGTTGAGGATCCGGACGCTGCTACCGACAGGGACACCCGCGAAGTCGACGATCACGTCGTACCGTTCGGCCGGGGCGATCGGCAGGAACCGGTGGGTGACCGGTGCCGCCAGCAGTCCCTGGTCGGCGCCGACCTGGACGAGATCGAGCCGGCGCCCGTCGTCGGTGACCGCCTCGAGTTCGTAGTGCCGGGCGTTCGACGCGTTCAGGATGCGCAGTCGGTAGCGAGCGGCGTCGACCTCGTGCACGGGCCACGGGGCGCCGTTGACCAGGATCACGTCACCGAGGACTCCGCTGAGATAGGCCTCGCGCACGCCCGGCTGTTCTCGCAGGCTGGGGTCCAGAGCGGGGTAGCAAAGGTTGCCGTCGCGGGTGAACGCACGGTCCGCGATCATGAGCGGAAGCTCGCGCGGCCCGGCGGGAAGGCCGAGCGCGTCCTCGGCGTCGTCGCGCACGATCTGCAGCCCGGCGAGTCCCCGCCAGATCGCTGGCGCGGTGAAGTCCATCCGGTGGTCGTGATACCAGAGCAGCGTCGGTCGCTGGTCCATCGGGAACGAGTAGTCCCGCGTCAGTCTCGTGACCACAGCTCGCGGATCGTGCATCTCGTGCGCGCCGCTCATCCCGTGCATGCCCGTCATCTGCTGCGTGCCGCTCATCCCGTGGGCGGGGTCCTGCCAGCCCTGAGGCAGGACGAGGTCGGTCGGGTACCCGTCGGAGGCCGGCGTGCTCCGCCCGCCGTGCAGATGCACGACCGTCGGCACCGGCAGCTCGTTGCGATGCGTCACGGTGATCGGGCGGCCGCGGCGCGACTCGATCGTCGGCCCCGGGAACGTTCCCTCGTAGGTCCACATCGGCGTCCTGACACCGGGCAGGATCTCCAGCTTCGCCTGGCGCTGTGTCATCTCGTACCGGTCGACGCCACCCGAGGTGCTGACCGGCTTCAGCACGGAGGGAAGCGGCAACGGCGTCCGGAACGCGGGCGGCAGCGGCACGGCGCTGCGCAATTCGGTGCCGGTGACCGACGGTCTGCGGGACAGCGTCGCCGCGGTCGACAAACCGACGGCCGCCATCAGCCCGAGCGCGCCGCCGATACCCAGCACCTGGCGCCTGTTCAGTGTTGGCTCACGCATCCTCTTCCTCCTCGAGCGAGGCCGGTCGGCGCCAAACGGCGATGAACAGCACGACGAGCCCGACGATGGTCAGCACGCCCAGCGGAAGGTGCAACCACAGCGCCCCGTCCATCCCCGCGAGGTACTGCACCGTCTCGGCGACCACCAGGACCAGCGTGGCGAGGAACGGCCACGCCTGACGCGACCGGACCCAGACCACGATCGCCGCGATCACCTGCAGATAGCCGATGGAGGTGACGACGTTCGCGCCGGCCGCATGCCAGCGCAGGCCGTCGAAGTCACCGCTCAGATACACGCCGGCGAACACGGGCTGGCCGAGGATCGCGACCACATGCGCGCTGACGAGGGCCCGCATCACCCACCCGGTGACCATGAGGCGTTCTCCTTACTCTCGATTCGCCTCCAGACGCTATGACCGCTGAGCTATCTTGTCTAAGATCAATATTGTTATGACGTTATGCATGCGGAGGTGTGATGGAACTGAACTCGCTCAGGCAGTTCCTGGTGGTGGCGCGGTTGGAGCACCTCAGCCGGGCTGCCGATGAGCTCCACATCGCCCAGCCGTCACTGAGCCGCACCATCGCGCGGTTGGAGAGCGAACTCGGCACGCCACTGTTCGATCGGAGCGGCCGGCTCCGCCTGAACGACACGGGCAAGCTCTTCCGCGATCACGTCGAACGTTCCCTCGGCGAACTCGAGGCCGGACGACGCGCCGTCGCCGAGGCCACCAGCGTGGGCCTGGGCACCGTGAGACTGGCGTCGGAAACCTTCCTCACTCTCACCGGCCCGCTGGCGGCCTACAAGCGAGCCCATCCCTCCATCGAGATCGAACTCCACTGGTCCCTGGCCGAGGACATGGCCCGTCGGCTGCGGGCCCAGGACGTCGACCTGTGTGTCGCCTCGCAGCCGATCCACGCAGAAGGCCTGGAGTCGATGCAGCTGTTCGAGGAGGCCGTGGGGGTCGGCGTGCCACTCGCTCACCCGTTCGCGAGCCGGACGTCGGTGAGCATCGACGAACTCGCCGACCAGCCCTTCATCACGGCCCGCAAGGGACACTGGCTACGCCGGCTGCTCGACCGGCTCTTCGCCGCGAGAGACCTCACACCGAAGATCGTCTGCGAAAGCGACGAGCACAGTGCCATCGCGGACCTGATCAGCGCGGGACTCGGCATCGGTCTCGTCCCCGGCTTCGCCCGCCACAGCGCCACGCGTGCCCCGGTCGCATGGATCGCCGTCGACAGCCCCGACTGCCGTCGCAGGGTCACCCTGCACTGGGGCGCCGACAGTCACCTGTCAACCGCCGCTCGCCTGATGCGCACCACGATCACCGGCTGGGACTGGACCGCCCCCGAGCCCAACGGCAGGGCTGCTGGGCGTTCTCAGTAACGGCGGCAGGTTGGTTCAGCTGCCCCAGATGGCGGCTAGTACGCGCAGGAAGTTCCGGCCAAGGATCCCGTCGATCTCAGCCGGAGTGAACCCGCGGGATGCCAGTGCCGGCGCGATGTTGCGGGCGTGATGCAGCCATTCCAGACCCGCCGGCCACACCCAGGGCGGACGCGGATAGTAGCGCTCGTCGTAGCCGAAGAAGTCGTACTCCTCTTCACTCTCGTCGGCGAAGTCCAGTCCCAGCCCCACATGCTCGGGCCCGACGAGTTCGGCGATGTGGACCGCGTGGTCGACCAACTGCTCCAGGGAGGGTTTCCCGGTGGCGGTGATGAACTACTGGAACGCGCACAACCCGATCACCCCGCCTGTGGCGGCGATCGCGGCGATCAGCTCGTCCGGCAGGTTGCGGGGGCTGTCACACACGGCACGGGCGTTCGCATGTGAGGCGATCACCGGGCGGCTACTTCGCTCAACCGCGTCCAACGCGGTGCGCACGCCGACATGTGCGACGTCCACCGCGACCCGGTGTTCGTTCATCCGGTCCACCAGCATCCCGCCGTAACGACTCAGCCCGGCGTCTCCCGGCTCGCAACAGCCGTCCCCGGCCTGGGTGCGGTAGTTGTAGGTCAGCTGCATCACCCGAACGCCCAACCGTGCGAACACGCCGACCAGTCCGGGATCACCAGCCAACGGCTCGGTCCCCTGGAAGTGCAGCACCACCGCCGTCTGCCCCGCCCCTTTCGCCGCGAGGATCTCAGCGGTGCTCGTCACCACCCGCGCCGGATGCCGCGGGTCATCGTGAACACCCAACCACTGACCGACACGGGTCACCGCCGCCGCGGTGCCCTCCAGGGAGGCGACCGTGGCGAACACCGCGTCCACACCGCCCGCGACCAGTTCCTCGTGCTCGCTACGTAGCGACCAGGGCGTCACCGACGGCGCCGCCGCGACCAGACAGAGCGAATCAGAATGGGCGCGCGAGACAACCGTGTCGACCATCAACGTCCCTTCTCCTACCGATGGGGTTCCTCAAGCGTTCGGCCCATGTGGTCGAGCGGGTCAGTGACGGGTGAGCAGCACCGTCGCGGTGGCCGTCACCAGGATCCCGACACTGACCCCCGCCAGAATGCCGCGTCCGACCGCCTTGGAGCGGTGCTGTCCCGCCTGCTGTCCCAGCAGGGCTGGCACCACGACGCAACCCACCACGGCCACGACGCCGAGCACCGCAAAACCGTAGTGCGGGCCCGAGCAGGAGACGGAATCGGGGGCGCAGGTCCGGAACGGACCGCCGACGCCGGAGGAGTCGTTGCGTGCCAGTGACAGCGGAACGACCAGCAGTTGGATCAGGCTGAGGGGGAGCAGCACCACCGACGCCACCACGGTGGTGAGCAGGCCGCGAACCGGGCGGGCCCAACCGGCTGGACGTCGCTCGCCGCGATCCGGCTCGCCGCGATCCGGCTCGCCGCGATCCGGCTCGGTGGCGGCGCTGGTCGTCGGTCCCATGGTCGCTCCGAGGATCCTCGATGGACAGCTCGTCTGTCGACTCGGTGTGGCGCCCGTCACTCGCCGGGCGCGAGGGTGTGGGCGAGCAGCCGGGCGGTGTCCGCGATCAGGCCGTTGTCGGCCGGGACGCCCTCGACCTCGCTGGTGGACATGACGGACAGGACGAGCGTCGTACCCTTCGGCGTCCACACGATGCCGATGTCGTTCACGGTGCCGTAGCCGCCGTTGCCGGTCTTGTCGCCGAGTACCCAGTCGTCCGGCAGGCCCGCCCGGAAGCGCGGGCCGCTCGTGGTGTTCACCTTCAGCCAGGACACCAGCTGGTCACGATGGAACGGTTTCAACGCGTCCCCCAGGACGAGGCGTGCGTAGTCGCGGCCGATCGCCTCCGGCGTGGTGGTGTCCCGCACGTCACCGGGGACCCCCTCGCTCATGTCCGGCTCGTAGCGGTCCAACCGGGTGTACGCGTCGCCGAGGGAACGACAGAACCTCGTGAACCCGCGGGGGCCATCGGTGGCGCGCAGCAGCACGTTGGTCGCCGCATTGTCGCTGTGGGACGTCGCCGCCATGCAGAGGTCTCGGACGGCCATTCCGATGCCGACGTAGTGCTCGGTCACCACGGACCAGTCGACCAGGTCGTCCTCGGTGTAGTGGAGGACGCGCTCGAGGTATTCGCCGTTGTGGTCGTAGTCGCGCATCACGTGGGCCGCGAGCAGTCCCTTGAACGTCGAGCACATCGCGAACCGCTCGCCGCTGCGGTACCTGACGGTCTCGCCGGTCCGTACGTTGCGCGCGTAGACGCCGACCCGTGCCGCGTACCGCTGCTCGAGCTCCCGGAGCCCTCTGGCGACGTCGGGGTCCGGCGTCACCGAACGCCTGAGGTCGGGGTCCGGCGTCGCGGTGGCCACCGGAGGGTCCGTGACGGCGGCGGCACCCGGGACGAGCACGCTGACGCCCGTGACGGCCAGGCCCGTCTTGAGCAGCGAGCGTCGGGACACAGGTGAGGTCGAAGGCATTTGGTGCTCCAGTCATCGCGGGGAGTGACGGCTGTACGCGAGCCAACCAGCTCACCAGCACTCATGTCCAAGAGCTACCGGTGAACCATCTATGCGTATCTGATATGAGTCAGGTGTGGATCTGCTCGCGCACCTCGAGACATTCGTCGCCGTCGCCCAGGAGCGGAGCTTCTCCCGTGCCGCGGAGCTTCTCGGCATCGCACAGCCGCTGCTCAGTCGGCGTATCAAGACCCTCGAGCAGGAGCTCGGCAGCGAACTCTTCGACCGGTCCAGGCGACAGATCGAGATCACCAGGTTCGGCAGTCTCCTGCTCCCGCACGCGCAGGACGTACTGCGTAGGGCGGAGCAGCTGCGGAGCGTGGCCAGGTCCGCCCAGACGTCCGCCGTCCAGGTGCTCGGCGTACCACCGGACTGCGACGCGCCGGCCCTGGCCAGGGTCATCCGCACCGCTGCCGAGCGCGGGGTCGTCGTGAGCGTGCAGGACCTGCCGGCGCAGGCTCGTGCCGACGCGCTGGCCGATGGAACGCTGACGCTCGCACTGGTCCGCGTCCCCGCGGGCGCCGCGCCGCTCGCCGTACCACTCGGCCTGGCCGCGGCGACGCCGTTCGGCAGGCGCACCGTCCACCTGGAGAGCCTCCGACCCCGACGGGGCACGGCGTCCGGTGCCGAGCCGGCACTGCTCGTCACCCCGGAGGACGACCTGCCACAGTTCGTCGAGCACCTGCGCAGGGCGGTCGCGCGGGCCGGCCTGCCGGAGGGACGGGTCAGGGTCGCGTCGTCGACGGCGGCGGCACTCGCCGAGACGCTCGCCGGGACCGGGCTGCTGCTCTGCACCGAGGAGTTCGCGAGACGAAACCAGGTTCCCTGGGCGCTCCTGTCCGGCGTTCCGCTGCGCAGGGGCTACCAGTTGGCTCCCGAAGCGCCCGACTGGCTGCTCCCGTTGCTCGGCGCCGCGGTCGGGAGCGTGCCCGACCGCCGCCAGGACGCCGACGACGCCCGCGTTCGACTGGCCGTGCACGCATGAGCGAACGCCAGCCCGCCTACGTCGCCAGCTCGCCGGAACTGCTCCCGCTCGCCGAGTCCGTCGCGACCGGCTGGCGACGGCTGGGCGTCCGGGGGCACCTGCTCGCGAGGAACGTCGACACCGGGGAGCAGCTCGGGTTCGACGTCGCCACACCGGTGCCGATGGCGTCCGTCGCGAAGGTGCCGCTCGGGCTCGCCGTGCTCGAACGCACCGCGACCGGTGGGCTCGACGCTGCCCGGCAGATCACCATCGACCCGGTGGACGGCAGCTTCGGGTCGACCGGGATCGCGGCCTACCGTCATCCCGCGACCGTCGCCGTCGGCGACCTCGTCTACCAGATGCTCTCGGTGAGCGACAACGCCGCCGCGGACACGCTCCTCGACCTGGTGGGCGTCGACGGTATGCAGCAGAGTCTGCGTGAGTGGGGTTGCACGGGCATCCAGTTCAGGCACCGGATGCAACGGATGTACGACTGCGCCGCCGGAGTCGCGGGCGACGACTTCGGCCTGGCCATGGAGCTCGCCATCACCTCCGAGAGCACCGGCCACCACGTGATCGAGACCCTCGACCCCGCACAGGGCAACGTCGCCAGCGCGGCAGCGCTCGTCGACCTGCTCCAGTGGGTGTGGCTCGACCAGATCGCCGTCCCGGCGGCGACGGCCGAACTGCGCCGGCTGATGTCGCTGCAGGTGTTCACCTTCCGGTTGTCGGCCGACCTGCGGTCGGACACGGTGCGGGTGAGCGGCAAGACCGGGTCGTTCCTCCACCTGCGGCACGAGATCGGCATGGTCGAGGCGGAGTCCGGCGACCGAGTGGCGATCGCCGCCCTTACCCGGTCGACCCGCCGGGCGAAGGTCGCGCACGATGTCGACCTGGCCATCGGTGCCGCGGCCCGTTCGGCGTTCGAGGCCTTACGCCGCTGAGCTCTGCCGACCGAGTCGACCTCCGCAGAGGGCTCGCTAGCCTCTGAGCATGGTCGAGATCTCGATGTCCGCCCCTCGCATGGACCCTTCGTTGACGACCGAGCGGCTACGGCTGCACACCTTCGGACTCGACGATGCCGCAGACCTGCATGAGATCTTCGGTGATGCGGCGACCTTCACGATTGGTAGCGGCCCTTTCGGGCATGTCGATCAGACGCGAGCGTGGATCGAGCGTCGGATGGAGACGTGCCGCGAGCATGGCCTGTGTTGGTACGGACTGCGACAGAACTCGACGGGCCGCCTCTGTGCGGCCGGCCAATCTGGGCTCCCGGCGTATCCTGGAGAAGATCGGAATGACCCTCGACCACTGCGAGGAGGACCACAAGGGAACCCTGCTCTTCCTGTCTCGTACGTTCAGCACCGTCAGTGCTTAGCCACGCCCTGGACGCCGGTGCGGTGTGAGGTGCACGATGTGCCCGCGGTGGTCGACAGGACCTGGTCTGGAGGCGGCGGTGGCGCACCTTCTTCGTGACAGCGATGCGATGACGATCACGATCGGTTGTCCCGAGTTGCTCAATGGCAGGGAGGGGCGCCGCGTGCTCGCCGCGTTCTATGGCGAGTTGCTCGGCTTGCGGGCCTTCGAACCGTACGGCTGGCTGAAGCTTGCCAGGAGACCTCCCGACAGCGACTACGTCGCCGGACGTACGACCGACGGCGGCAGCAAGCTGCAGTTGGCGCTCGACGGTGACGGCTGGTCGGACCAATGTCCGCCCCGCTGGCCTGATCCGGAGTATCCGCAGCAGATGCACCTCGACATCTTCGTGCCGGACGCTCAGGCTGCCGACAAGCTCGTGACAGGCATGGGCGCAGCACTCCTGGCAGACCAGGGAGACTTCCGGACCTACGCCGATCCCGCCGGGCACCCGTTCTGTCTCTATCCACACCCGGTCGCCGCCTCCGAAGGGCCGGTGGTGGGCCGCCTGGTGTTCGACTGCTTCAGCCCACGCGCGTTGGCGAGTTTCTACGAGGGCTTCCTCGGCGTGCAGAAGCGGCTCGAGGACTCTCCGGGATGGGTCGTCATCGACCTGGACGACGATGATCTGCCGAATCTGGCGTTCCAGCACGCACAGTTCCGCGCTGCCCGGTGGCCCGACCCCGCGTATCCGGCACAACTGCATGTCGACTATCGGTTCCCCGACGGACACCGGGCCGCGATGGCACGTGCCGAACGACTCGGTGCGATCCACGTGCCAGTGCGCGAGGTGACCTACGCCGACCCTGCCGGCCATCCCTTCTGTCTCTGAACCCACTCGTTGGTCACCGCTACGCCGAGAGCCCGGGAGGCCGCACATGGCGCACGCGCGATTGCAGGCGGCCTTCTTCGACCTGTACGAGACTCTGATCACCGAGTTCGATCCGGACTGGCGTCCCGAGCAGACGCCTGCGGAGCGCCTCGGTGTTCAGGGCGAGGTCTTCGACAGAGTGTGGCGGTCTCGCAAAGCCGCGCGGATGACGCAGGCAGTGGACTACAGGGATGTGGTGCGCGAGGTCTGTCAGGCCGCTGGCATCGTGATCGACGCGAGGATCGAGGCTGTCATCGAGGACCTGTACTCGGAGCGACTCGCGGCGAAGGCCAAGCCACTGTTGGTAGTGGAGCGACCGGTGCTCGACTCGCTGCGCGAGCTTGGAGTGATGGGTCTGAGACTTGGCCTGATCAGGAATTGCTCTGTCGAGGAAGTCGCAGCCTGGGATCAGAGCCCGTTGGCGTCACTCTTCGATGATGTCGTCTTCTCCTACAGAGTGGGGTATGCCAAGCCTGACCGCGCCATCTATCTGATGGCCTGCCACAAGCTGCAGGTCCTGCCGAAGCGGAGTGCTTTCGTTGGGGATGGCGGAAGCGATGAGCTGTCGGGCGCCGCTCGAGTGGGAATGAGGCCCTACTGCGCGCGATGGTTCGTGGACAGGTGGCCCACCTGGCGGAGACGCCGAAGTGACGAGACGAACCCGGGGGTCCGGAATCTGTCCAGTCTCAGCGAGCTTACGACCCTCCAGCCACGGATGACGTGACCGTCCGGTCGGACGTCGGTGCGCTGCTCGGGGTGGGGTTAGCGACGTAGTTCCTCGATCAGTTGTTCCGCCCACGTGACGTGGCCGCGCGTCCAGCCGAGGTCTTCGCCCCAGGCTGCCTCGACGACGCAGATGTGGAAGCGATAGAACTTCAACATCCGCTGGGCATGATCAGTTTCGTACGGGCTTCGCTCGAAGTAGCGGGCGTGCAGCGTCGGCTGTAGTTGACCGGGTCGCGGGTCGTCGGCGGGGCCGCCGCCCACGAAGCGTACGAGGTCATACAACGGGTCGCCGACGAGAGCTGCGCCCCAGTCGACGATCGCTGTGACCGCGCCGGTCTCGGGATCGACGAAGGTCTCCCCGTCGCCGAGGTCGGCGTGCAGCAGGACTGCGGGCGCACGATCAAGATCGGTGGCGAACTCGTCGCAGAGCTGCCGTACGCGCGACACGAAAGCCGCCGACACCAAGCTGTGTTGCCCCAATGCCTCGATGGCGTCCTCTACGGTTTGCCGCTGCCACTGGGACCACGAGTCGAAGGTGCCGCGTTGCCCATCGGCGGTAAGGGGACCAAAGCCTGGTAGATCGACCTTGTGGAGCCGTGCGTAGCACTCGGCAAGGTCGTCCAGGGTCCTCCCGATGGTAGGCGCCGTACGGCCGACGTCCTGCAGTGGTTGCCCGGACGCGGCTCGCGTCATCATCCAGCGACCGCCGGGCAGTTGCTCATCGGCCCCACAGGCCAGCACCTCGACCGTGGGTATCCCGGCGGCGCGCACGTGCTCCATCACGGTGGCTTCGGCGTGCACGTTCTGATTGGCACCCGCTTTGATGAACACGGTCAGGTCGTCATCGATGGTTGCCTCGACGACGACGGTTGGCCCCCAGGTCCACGGCGCTTGCGTGAAGACGGGCTTGGCGCCTAATACGTCCGCAATCAGCGCAGCGGCACGATGATGAGCCGGCGACATCTCCACGTGATCACATTAGGACGGGCGTCAACTCGTTTCGCCGGGTGGGAGAGATCCCCTGCCCGCGAACCTCCTTGCCGACGTGGCCGGGCCGCCGCCGGGTCGCCAGCTTCGAGTGGTGCGCTGTCAGGGGCGCAGATCCAGGTGGGGTTCGATGTCGCTGTGGGGGACCAGGTCCCAGTCCTCGAGCGAGGCACGCAACTGCTCGGCCGCGTCGATGTTGAGGGGTCCGCTGGTCCACGCGGCGTATGGGAGATTGAGGAAACGGCCCTGCCTGACTGCTTCGAGGTCACGCGTGGCGGGGTTCGACCTCAGAACCTTGACCTTCTGGTCGAAGGTCTGCCCCGGGTAGTCGACAAAGGCGATCGCGTCCGGCCGGGCACGCGCCACCCGCTCCCAGGAGACCGTTGTCCAGGTGTTCTTGACGTCCCCGACCGCGTTGCGGGCTCCGGCCGCCTCGATGATTCCTTGCGGTCCGCCGAACGCTCCGCTGGAGAAGGGTTGGGTGGTCCCACTGTCGAAGAGGAACACCGTGGGAGGCTTGTTGGCCTTGGGCGCCTGTTCGAGCGCGGCAAGGCGCTCGTCGAGATCCCTGATCTTCTCGGTCGCCTCCGTGTCGTGGCCGGTGATCTTGCCGAGGTTACCCAGATCGGTACGCAGTGCTTCCCACGGTGGAAGGGTTCCACGGGAGTCGCCGTCTGCCTGACGGCAGGACTCGGTGAGCACGTAGGCGGCGATTCCCTGATCCGCGAGACTGTCGGGAGTGAGGTTGTCCTCCTCCTTGTAGCCGTAGTTCCAGCCCGCGACCACGACATCGGGCCGGGTCGCGATGATGTTCTCCCGGGTGGGGTAGGTGTCCGTGGCGACGTGGAGCGAGTCGACCGTCTGTTTGCCATAGGCCGTACCGAGGGCCCTCTTGTCGTCGCCGAGGCTGCTGATCCCGGCCACGTTCTTCGCGGCACCGATGGCCAGCACCATCGAGATCATGTTGCCGTCGTTGACGTAGAGCCGCTTCGCGGGAGTGGGGAAGCTGACCTTCTTGCCGCAGTTGGTCACCGTGACGGAGGTGTCACCTCCCTCTGGCTGGTCGGCGGCCGGGGTGGCCGAGCCGGTCGCGCCGCAAGAGGCGAGGGCGAACATGGAGGCGAGGGCGACGACGACGCGACGAGGTGTCGCGTGGCGCCGGCGACCAGGACGTGCGTCGCGGAGCGCGAAGGTCATCTGTGGTCCTCTCGTGCTTGGTGGGTACGTGGTTCTGGTGCCTTGCCTGAAACGGAGGCGGCCGTCAAGGCGGGCATGCCTGGTCCGAGGACGAGATGCTCACGACCGGTCGCCGGGTCGGCCAGCCTGGTGGCGTCGATCTCGAAGACGCGCGTGACGACGTCTGGTTCGAGCGCCTGTCGTGGCGGCCCCAGGACGTGGAGGGTGCCCTTGTGCAGGACCGCGACCTCGTCGAAGTGGGCGGCTGCCATCGAGAGGTCGTGCATGGCCGCCAGCACGGTTCGTCCGGTCGCGCGAAGTGTCTGGAGCAGCTGCACCTGGTGGCGGACGTCGAGATGGTTGGTGGGTTCGTCGAGTACGAGGAGGTCGCACTCCTGAGCCAGACCGCGTGCGAGCAGGACCCGGCGTCGTTCTCCACCGGAGAGTTGGTCGCATGGGCGGTCGAGCACGTGGACGAGACCGACGGCATCCAGTGCTCGTACGACGGTGTCGCGTTCCGTCACAGTGTCGCGCAGGGCCCACGGCGGACGGTACGGAACACGGCCCAACGCCACCATCTCGCCCACCAGCAGTTCGCCGGGTGGCTGCTCCTCCTGCGGGACGTAGGCCACTCTGCGCGCTCGCTCCCTCGTGCGCAGAGCATGGAGGTCCTGTCCGTGTACGAACACGCGGCCCGCCGCCGGGGCCTGGAGTCCGACGAGGGTGCGCAGCAGAGTGGACTTTCCTGAGCCGTTGACACCGACGAGTGCCATCATCTGGCCCTGGGCCAGGTCGAGGTCCACGTCGCTCAGGAGGATGCGTCCCGCGATGGCGCAGCTCAGGCCTTCGGTTCGCAGGTGGCTCACACGTCCCTCCCGAACCGGTACTGGTGACGCCCCAGTAGGACCAGGAAGACCGGCGCACCCACCAGGCCGGTGACGACACTGAGTGGCACCTCCTGCGGCGCGACCAGGGAGCGGGCGGCGATGTCGACCCAGACCAGGAACAACGCGCCCCCCAACGCGCCGACCGGGAGGAGTACGCGGTGGCGCGGCCCGACGAGCAACCGTGCGAGGTGGGGTACGACGAGTCCGACGAACCCGATTCCGCCCGAGACCGCGACCAGCACTCCGACCAGCACCGAGGTCAGAACGAAGAGCCCGATCCTCAGGCCACGGATCGGAATGCCCAACGCCGCGGCGATGTCGGAGCCGGTCGCGAGGGCATCGAGCCAGCTGTGGAGTCCGAGGAGCAGGACGGAGGCGGTGAGGACCACGACCAGTGGAGGCACCAACTGGGGCCAGACCGAGCCGGAAAGGGAGCCGAGCAACCAGAACAGGACCGACTGGGTGGCCCGGGGTTCGTCGCCGACGAAGACCAGGAAGCTCGAGACCGACGAGAACGCCGACGACATCACGACGCCCGTCAGGACCAGTCGTAGCGGTGTGAGGCCTCCCTGGGCCATCGAGATGCCAAAGACCAGGAGCACGGCCACCAGCGCGCCGACGAGCGCACCGGTCGAAAGTGCCCACACTCCAAGCCCGGACAGGGCGCCGAGCAGGATGACGAGCGTCGCTCCGACGCCCGCTCCGGACGACACACCGAGCAGGTACGGATCAGCGAGGGGGTTGCGGACGAGTGTCTGCATGGCAGTGCCGGCCAGGGCGAGTCCTGCGCCGACGAGGGCGGCCATCAGCACGCGGGGTGCGCGAAGGTCCCAGACGATCGTGTCGTACACGGGATCCGGGCCCGGCCTTCCCGACAGGCGGGCCTGCAGGACCTCCACGACGCCACGGAGCGTCAGATGTTCGGACCCGAACGCCAACGAGATCACCATCGAGACGACGACCAACACCGCCAGGGTCGCCGCCAGCGGCAGAAAGGGGATCCGTCGGGCGACACCCCGACGAGGTCCGGCCCCGGACACGGCCTCAGGTGTGGCCCTGCCCTCGTCGACCAGGTGACGCTCAACCACGGCCCACCACCACGCGCAGATCCGACGCCTGGTCGCGGGACGCGGCCGCCGCGACCAGCCGAGGCCAACGTTCCTCACGCGGGATGTCCGGGCAGGAGGAGCACGCAGCGTGGCCCGTGCCCAGGCGGATCAGGCAACACGTGCGACGCTCGTGGACAAGGGCGGATGTCTGGGGGAGTCCGATCTCGGTGAACGTGACCGTACGGTCGGGATCTGGCCAGGCCCCCGCGCGCAGGAAGCGTTCGGCGACGTCACGAACCCGAACCCGATCCTCCGGGACCGCGCGACGGTGCAGGGACGCGAACGCTCCCGCACGGGATGCCGCCACACACCCATAGGCCAGTCGCGCGGTGATTCGGGTGGCAGACCTGGCGGCCTCCACGATGGGGCCGAAGTGCCCTGTCAACAGCGCGTTGGCGGACCCCTCGACGTCCATCGGCTCTCCGGGTGCGGTCGAGGTCCACACCTCGACCGGGGCCAGCAGGCCGACATCGAGGGTGTGGCCGTTCTCGTCGAGGCGCATCCACCAGCGCTCGTGGGCCAGCGGGGGCAGGTGGCCGGTCTGGACCCATGCGCCGAGCACCGCCAGCACCAGCCGTCCGGCGTAGTGCTGGCCGAGCACCGCCAGCACCAGCCGTCCGGCGTAGTGCTGGAGTCCGCAGGCACCGCCCACCGGCAGGTGCGGTGTTTCGAGGCCCGCGCTGTAGGCCGCGGCCAGCCGCTCCCAGAAGGGCGCCTCGGTCAGCCGTGGCACCGGCCACCATCCGGCCAGAACGCCGGACTCGTCGTCGGACACTTCGCGGGGTGGGGGCTCGTGCAGCAGGCGCAGCGGCGCGCTGGTAGGGGGAGACTGCAACCGGGCGAGGGCGGCACGCACTCGCTCCGGGACATGCTCATCCACGAAATCTCTTCTCACTCAGGGGCTCAATCGCGAAGCCCCGAACGGCCATACCAGGGAGTCAGCCGGTCTTCGGACTCGGGTTCGTCCTGACGGGACGCCTTCCCAGGCCGGGCCGGCCCAGTGGCGTTGTGTCCCGTCAGTCACCCTCACCGCTGCGCGACAGTTCCGGACTCTCACCGGATTCCCGCACACCCGTGGGTGCTCGCTGACTCGGGCGACAACTTAGCACGAGGCACCGGGCAGCCCGCCGGATCGACGCAACGACACGTTGCGTCCGGATCAGTGATCCATGACCGCTTGCTTGAACGCCGTGGCCGGCTTGAATGCCGGGACGTCGCTCGCGGCGATCTGGAGAGCCTCTCCCGTCTGGGGGTTGTGGCCCGAGCGCGCTGCGCGGTGCCGAGCCTCGAAGGTGCCGAAGCCGGGCAGGCTGACCTTCTCGCGTTTCGCGACGGCGCTGATGACGGCGTCCAGCGCGGCGCCGACGGCGGCGTCGGCCTGAGCAGGGGTGAGCTCGGCTTCGCGGGCGACGGTGTCGGCGAGGTCCTTGCGGTTCATGTCCTTCTCCTTGGTTGCTGTCGGGACTCCACTCTGCCATACTGAAAACGATTCCCATTACCGATTGGAGCGTTTGGTGTGAAACACGGCATCCACCCTCAGCACGCCGAGGTCGCGTTCCGTGATCGGGCGACCGGTCGCGTGTTCGTCACTTGGTCGTCGCTGGTCGGCGACGCCCTCGACCCCATGGAGGTCGGGGGCTACGGGAGGAGGGCATGAGGACCCCACTCGTCGTCGTGACCGGAGTGGACCCATCCGCGGTCGACAACGCGATGTTGGGCCTGTCGTGGGACCTTCCCCGCGCGGTCGCGGTTCGCCACCTCGTCGACCCTGGCTCGCAGGTGCTCACCCGGATCGTGAGCCACGCCGGCGGCGTCCTGGAGCGCGAAGAGGTTCCGCTGGAGCATGCGTGCGTGACCTGCGCTCTGCGCGAGGACATCGTGCCCACCCTGGAGCGCTTCGGACGGGACAGCCGCTGGAGCAGCATCGTGGCGGCGCTGCCGACCGCCACCGAGGCGACTCAGCTCGGCCGCATCCTCGCCAGCGACCACCGGCTCGCGCGCCACCTGCGCCTGAGCGGCATCGTCACCACCCTCGCGACGCAGCGCCTGGCCGAGGACCTGCTGGGCGACGACCTGCTGCGCGAGCGTGGTTGGCACACCAATCCCGGCGACGACCGTGGAGTGGGTGAGGTCTCCTGCGCGCAGATCGAGTACGCAGATGTCCTCGTTCTCGCCGACGACCCGGGGACGGAAGCCACGGACCTCATCCGGACGCTCGCACGGCCGGACATCCAGCTGGTCATCGGCTTCGACCAGCTCGACGGCGGCGAGCTCATCGCCCGGCGTCACCAGCACAAGCGCGCCACCGCCTGGTACTCCCCGGAACTCGAGGCCGAGCTATCAGCGCTCGGCAGGAGCCATGCCTGGCGTCTGGACCTGTCCTCACCACGACCGTTCCATCCCGAGCGGCTGCTGGACCAGATCGAGCGCCTCGGCACCGGTCGGCACCGTTCGCGGGGGTGCTTCTGGGTGCCGACCCGTCCCGGCGCGGCGCTGGAGTGGTCCGGCGCTGGCGGCCAGCTCAGCATCGGCAGCTACCGCGGTCGGAGTCGACGTACGCCGCTGACTCGGCTGCTCTTCACCGGCCTCGGCTCGGCACCCGCTGAGCTCCTCACTGCCTTCGAGGACATTCTCCTGACCCCGACCGAGGCGCTTGTGGACCAGCGCAACTGGAACGTCCTGGAAGACGGCCTCGAACCCTGGCTCGGAGACATTCGCGAGGTCGCCTGACGCGGCTTCCGCATGCCGCCGAACTCTGCCACCGAAGGAATCCCCGATGTCACGCATCTGCCAAGTCACCGGCGCCACCCCTGGCTTCGGTCACCACGTCTCGCACTCCCACCGGCGCACCAATCGCCGCTAGCCCAGATCATCGCGCGGGACGGAAAGGTCTGATGGCCAAGAAGTCGAAGATCCTGGCCAACGAGCGTCGCAAGCAGACTGTCGCCCGATACGCCAGCCGGCGAGCCGCCTTGACCTACGGGCCATGGCCCACCGCGGAGAACTTCCCGGGGTCACCACGTCGTCCTGGTGACCAATGACCGACAAGGAGGGCCTCCATGCGACCTCTCGTCCCGGTGGTGGCGCTCACCGGGCATCTCGGGGCGGGCAAGACCACCTTGCTGAACCACCTGCTGCGGCAGCCGGGCGCCCGCATCGGCGTCGTGGTCAACGATTTCGGTGACATCAACGTCGACGCCGCGCTGGTGAGCGGACAGGTGGACGAGCCGGCGTCGATCGCCGGCGGATGCCTGTGCTGCCTGGTCGATGACGATGCGCTCGACCAGGCACTGGAGAAACTGAGCCGACCCAGGCTGGGGCTGGACGTCGTCATCGTCGAGGCGAGCGGGATCGCCGAACCCTTGGCTCTGGCCACCCTGATCCGGTTCAGCGGAGCGGAGTGCACTCGGCCAGCCGGTCTCATCGACGTCATCGATGCGGTCGAGTACTTCCATACCGTCGACACCGGCGAGGTGGTCCCGGCGAGGTTCGCGGCGGCCTCGCTCGTCGTGATCAACAAGTGCGACCGGCTGCCCATCGCCGACCGCGAGACAGCCCTCGCACGTATCGAGCAACGCGTCCGGGAGGTCAATCCGGGCGTCCACATCGTCCGCACGTCGGGTGGCCGGATCGATCCGGGCCTGCTGTTCGACGTCGCATCGACGCTGGACTCTCCCGAGGAACTCCCGTTTCCTGCCGCGCATCGTGAAGAGCACCCACCCGGCGGGCACCAGCACGCGGCGGCAGCGACCATCCAGTCTCCCGGTCCCGTGGACCCCGGACGTCTTGTCGACCTGCTGGAGGACCCGCCGGGGGGTGCCTACCGGATCAAGGGGCGCGTGGCCGTGCGGTCCAGCCGTGGCGTGCGTGGATACGTCGTGAACCTCGTCGGCAGGTCCATCCACATCGTGAGCGCCGCCGTGAGCACCGCCGACAGTGAACTCGTCGCCGTCGGTCTGGACCTCGACGTCGACACTGCACGTCGACGTCTCGAGCACGCGCTGGCGCCCGTGGGCATCGCCCGGGCAGCCGGATACCGGCGGCTCCAGCAGTACCGCAGACTCAGCATGTAGGTCGTCGCCAGGAGTACTCCGCAGCCGGTGACGTGGAGGGCGTGGTGCGGGCCGAATCCGGCACTTTGCGGCAGTGCCACACCGTAGCCTGACGTCGTCAGGATGGGTCTGACCACCGAGACGACGACAAGGAGCCCTTCCATGATCAGGGTGGCTGACATCCGTGGCTACGCGATGGCGCTGCCGGACGTCGTGGAACAGCCACACTTCCGGCTGCCCGGCTTCCGGGTCGCGGACAAGCTCCTCGTTCATCTGGAGAAGGGCGACGCGCACGCGATCCTGTGTGTCGGCCAGGTGGAGGCCAAGACGGCAGCCACGGAGCAGCCGGAGGTCTATGAGGAGGTGTGGCGGCAGAACGGCCAGATCTTCGTCGGCCTTCGCGTCGACCTGGCAAAGGTCACCAAGAAGCGCATGCAGGAACTCATCGAGCTCGCATGGCGCCACCGGGCCCCGAAGCGGCTGGTCGCCGAGTACGACAGCCGCTGACGCGCCGACGCCGTCCACTCTCGGGTTGGGCGCAGGCGTGGCCCTTGGGCACGGCGACGAGTCCGGCGGTCGTTGCCGGTCCAAGAGGGAAAGGGAAGGAGAAGCGATGAACCAGTCCACTGCGGAGCGGGTCCTGAGCAGGCTCGGATCCTTGGTAGGGGAGTGGCAGCTGGAGGCGATCGGCCCGGACGGTCAGTCCTGGCCGGGAGAGGCCAGAGCGACGATCGAGTGGCACGACTCCGGCGCGCACATAGTCCAGCGGTCGCAGGCGGACGTGCCGGAGGCCCCTGACAGCATCTCGATCATCGGGTGCGACGGCGCTGCCGGCACCTACTACCAGCTCTACTCCGACGACCGTGGGGTCTGCCGAGTCTATGAGATGAGCATCACCGAGTCGGAGTGGAAGCTGTGGCGGAAGGGCGAGGACATGGCGCAGCGATTCACCGCCACCTTCGAGGACGGCGGTGACACCATTCGCGGTCGGTGGGAGATCGCCGAGGCACAGGAGAGCTTCCGCACGGACTTCGACCTGATCTACCGACGGATCAAGTGACCGGTCGCGGACGCTGCTCGGGTGCTCAGGCCGCTCGGACGCTCAGGTTGCGTTGTTGTCAGTGCATGTAGAGGCCGCCGTCGACATTCACCGTCTGCCCCGGAGATGAATCCGGCCTCGTCTGACAACAGGAGCACGAGCGTGGCGGCAACGTCCTGCGGAACGCCGACCCGGTTGACGACGAGGTCCTTGGCCAGGTCGGCCTTCCGTTCGGACGTGAGCGGGCCGCCCATGATGTCGGTGTCGATGGGTCCGGGAGCCACGGCGTTGACGGTGATGCCGTACGGCCCGCCGGCCACGTTGGCGAGCCCGCCGATCGGTGGCAGGGCGGGGCAATGCCACCTTCCGTTGACCACCATCGTCGCCTGCCTGCCTACAACTCCGTCAGCGTCAACTCGGCTGGTAGTCGGCTCCTGGCTTCCAGTCGCCGAACACGTAGTCGTCCTCGGACACCTTCGCCCCGGACGACTTGGCCTTCGTGATGGCCTGTTCCCGGTCGGCCTCGCTGGCGTCGCTCAGCTTCTTCAGATCGTTGCGCAGGTTCTTGATCGATCCGCCGAGATAGCCCTGGACGATGTTGCCCACGTGGGGGGTGATCGGCTTGCGTGAAGCGTCGACCTTGGCGACGTCGGGATTCTTCACGATCGCCTGTGGCATCAGGAAGACGTTCTCCTTGCAGAACGTCACCGCCTTCTTGTACGCGTCGATCGCGTCTGAGTTGGCGACCAGATCCAGGTTCAGCGGTGGCTGGTCCATCGCCGCGATCATGCCCTGCTGGTACTCCTCCGACATGAACGACCCGATGAGCTTGGACGCCGCCTCCGGGTTGCCACTATCGGCAGCGACGAAGTAGGCGGCGCCTGGTCGGCCACGGTAGGTCCATGGGTCGGTCCCGGCGGTGGGCACCAGGATCGGACCCGACGCGATCTTGTCGACGAAGGTGGGGACGAGTGCCTTGGATCCGCCGGCGCACCAGATGCCGTCGATGAAGATTCCGACCGCTCCGGCCGCGTACCGCGTCCGCGCATCCACGACGCTGAAGTTGTTGGTCCCTGGGAGCATGAACTTCGAGTCGTACAGTTCCTTGAGGAACTCGATCACCGTGACATAGCTGTCATCGTGGTAGGCGTACTCCCCAGTGGCGAACCTCAGCCCCTGGTAGCCAGGGAAACCTGCCGCCTGCGCCATGTCGTCGACCTGGTCCCGCACGCGTCCGCCGTCGGCTCCCAACGCCAGGGTCATCGGTTTGACCCCGGCCGACGCCAGCTTCCGGCAGGCATCCTTGAATCCGGTGTAGTCGGTCGGGGGACTGTCCGGGTCGAGCCCGGCCGTGGTGAGGTGATCCTTGTTCATCCAGACCAGGGTCGAACTCTGCCGGAAGCTGAAGAGCGGGAAGCCGTACAGCTTCTTGTCGAGGCTGGTGATCCCCTCGGTCAGGGTGTTCTGGGGGATCTTCGCCATCGTCTCTTCGGGCAGGCGCAGCTCGTGGACCCACTTGCCGCTCACCAGGGCCGACAACGGTAGTCCGATGACGTTGGAGTAGACGTCCGGCATCTTGTTCGCCTGATGGGCCAGCTGGAATGCCTGCGGTGCCTTGGACGCGTCGTAGTAGGTGTGCGTGACGTTCGAGCCCAATGTCGAGGACTGCTTCCCCGCCCAGTCGTCGTTCAGCTTCTGGAACGAGCTGAAGTGGTCCCACCAGTCCAGGGCGCCGGACGCCTTGCCGCCCGACGATCCGCCGGAGCCGCTTGTCTCGTCCGAGCTTCCGCAGCCGGCCGCGAGACCGGCCGCGGTCAGTGCCGATGCGCCCAGGAAGCCGCGGCGCGTCAGTCTAGTCATGATCGATCCACTCCCTTGTGTTGATGACCAGCCCGTGTGTGGAGAAAGGAGTCAGGACTTCACCGCCCCCGAGATGCCCTCCACGAAGTAGCGCTGCAGGAAGATGAAGAGCACGACGACGGGGAGGATCGAGATCACACCGGCCGCGGCCATGCCGGTCCAGTCCGTTGCGGTCTCGCCGACGAAGGCCTGCATGCCCACACTGACGGTCCGGAGTTCTGGCCGGCTGAAGGAGAAGACCAACGGCAGGAAGAAGGAGTTCCAGGTCGTGATGAAGGTCAGCACGGCGACGGTCGCGGTGACCGGCATGGCCAGCGGCAGCATGACCGAGAAGAAGGTCCGTACGAAGCCCGCGCCGTCGACCACGGCGGCCTCTTCGAGTTCTCGTGGGATCTTTCTGAAGTAGCCGTAGTAGATGAGGATCGCCGACACGTACGCGGCACCGCTCAGGGCGAGGATCATCCCGGACAACGAATCGAGCAGGCCGAGTTCCATGGAGACCCTGACGACCGGGATGATCGTGTAGCCCGTCGGCACGAACAGGGTCGCGACGAGGACGCCCATGAAGATCCTGGAACCCCTGAACCGATAACGGGCCAGCACGTAACCGCAGGTCGCGCATCTGACGGTGACGATCACGACGGTGACCAGCGTGACGATGACGGTGTTGATGAGATAGCGGCCGAAGTGTGCGTCGTTCCAGGCGCGGGCGTAGTTGCTCCAGACGGGATCGCTCGGAAGGAGGTTGAGGCCTCCGGCGAACATCTCCATGTTGTCCTTGAGCGACGCCGACACCATCCATACGAACGGGAAGACCCACAGCGCCGCCGTTCCGACCAGGAACGCCGCACCGATCCACCAGGGCAGGCGCCGCATGATCCGCTGCCGTCGTGGGGTGTGCGCGACGCGGGCCGCGGCGGTCTGTGTGCTCATGGGTTAGTTCTCCTCATCCGGCGGGCGGCGTAGACGCCCCAGAGTTGGATGGCTCCGACGATGGCGACGAGCAGTCCGAAGAGCACCGCGGCTGCCGAGGCGTGTCCCAGTTGGGGGATGGAGGCGGCGAAGGCCCACCGGTAGATGTAGATCTCGATGATCTCGGTGTGGAAGTAGGGCCCGCCACCGGTCAACGTGTACATCAGGTCGAAGTTGTGGAACGTCTCCTCGACGGTGAGCACCGTGATGATGATCAGGAACGGCTTCAACAGCGGCAGAGTGATGTGGAAGAAGATCTGCCGAGCACTCGCCCCGTCGATTCGGGCCGCCTCGTAGATCTCCTGTGGGATCGTCTGCAGCGCCGCCAGCCAGTAGATCATCGTGACGCCGAAGAACTTCCAGACGTAGAGCGCAGCGGCGGTGGGAAGCGCGGTGCTCTGGTCGCCGAGGAAGTCGATCCCGCCCAGACCGAAGGTCTGAAGCGCACTGTTGATCGGCCCACTGGCCGGATCGAGAACGAACCGCATCACCACGCCGATGATCGCCGTGGTGGTGACCACAGGTATGAAGAATGCCGAACGCAGTACGCCGACGAGCGGAAGCTTGGGCGAGTTCAGGACGATGGCCAGCAGCAGGCTGAGCAACACCCGCGCCGGCACCACCAACAGCATGAACAGCAGCGTGATCTTGAACGAGTTCAGGAAGAACGGGTCGCGGAGGACCTGCTCGTAGTTCTGCAGTCCGACGAAGCGCTGGTCCGCATCGAATCCGTTCCACTCCACCAGCGAGTACCAGTAGCTGGCGATGATCGGGTAGATCGTGTAGATGCCGTAGAGCACCACCGTGGGCAGCAGGAAGATCCAGATCCAGGTCGTCCGCTTCCAGCCGCGGCCGGAGGGCACGTGATCATCCACGGTCGAGGCGCGCGTCGCCCTCTTCGACTCGCGCCGGGTGAACGGTACCGATCTGATCGTCATTGGCCACGCCCGCTCTTAGTCGCTGCCCGCTACCGGGTCTGGCTGATGGAGAAGGTTCGCGGATCGCTCCCCATCCGATGGCCGCTCAGCCGATGGGCTCCAGGATCAGCAGCGACGCGGCCGGTAGCGGAAGGGAGATGTCGAGTGAGAGGAGACCGGATTCGGCCTCGACCGTGCTGGCGGGCTCGAACTCCTCAAGCCCCTGCCGTGCGGTGATCTCGGCGAGTTGTTCGCCGGTCGGATCCTGCGGCGAGCCGAGCAACTTCCATCGGGTGTGGGAGTTGCTGTGGTCGGCGTCGATCCGAAAGTGACGTACGCGGAAGGTCCCGCCTGCCACGTTGCGTACGGTCAGGCTGACCGCCGTCTCCTGCTCGCTCGTTTGGTACTGGTCGTCGATGTGGCGCCACACCAGGACCGCCACAGTCCCGTTGTCGGCGCGGGAGGCCAACGCGTCGATTTCTTCGGGCATGCTGCTGCCGTCGGTCTCGTCCAGTTCAGCGACGTCCCAGGCCACGTCAGAGGTCGCGCGGATCCGCTCGGTGCCCAGGAGTGAGAGCATCCGGTAGGCGTTCAGCAGTGGCTTCTCGATCCCGCCCGCGGTGAGGAAGGATCGGGTGCCCTCGAAGTACCGCTCGCCCTCGAAGTAGAAGCTCCACGAGGTCGCCCGCTTGACCTGGACGAGCTCGCTCGCGTTCAGGTCGAGGATCTTCTTCATCAGCTTGACCTGGAACACGGGGTAGTACTCGGTGTTCTGGAACTCGTAGTTGCGGTTGTCGTAGCGGCCGAAATGGGCCGGGACCGCGGCATCACACTCGTCCACGATCGCCGGGAGATCCCGATACTGCTCGTACTCGGCGATGGCCCGGTTGAAGGCACGCAGGTCGTACAGCATCTTCGTGGACGACGGGTTCAGCCGCTCCGTGGGCAGGCTGTCGAGCGGGCGGTACTCCCGGGTCGGGAAGCGGCTGCCCTTGGTGTGGTAGGAGATGAAGTCCAGGGGCTCGTTCCGGCTCGAGGTGTAGTCGAGGAAGCCCTTGAGGAAGTTCAGGCCGCCGCTGGTCACCGTCGGGCCGCCGACCTTGGCGTTCGGGATCACGTTGCGGACGGCTCGTACGGTGACGGTGTACAGCTCGTTGAACTGCGCCGGGGTGCCCCGCCAGTAACTGATGTCCGGCTCGTTCCACAGTTCCCACAGCCAGGCGTTGACCTCGGCTTCGCCGTAGCGCTCCAGGCAGTGGCGCGCGTGCGCCTCGATCAGGCCGGCCCACTTGTCGTAGTCGCGGGGCGGGTAGCCCCATGTGCCGGCCTCGTATGAGGTGTAGACGGTGGGGCTCGGCGTGACCGTCAGTTCGGCCGCCTCCGGCGGCAGCAGGTCGCGCGGTGTGAAGCCGAGTTCGACGAGCACGTGGTGACCGGCGCCGACGATCGCGTCATAGGCCTGGTCGACGATGGTGAAGTCGTAGTACGGGTGTCCGTCGGCGTCCTCGTGGTAGACGTTGCCGGAACCCCAGTGCGGTATGCCGAAGCCGCTGCCCGAGCAGAAGACGTAGTGCGGGCGCACGTGGTAGCCGCCGCCGGAGAAGTCGGCGAACGTCCGCAGCAAGCGTTTGCCGGTCGGCGTGTAAGTCCAGTTGATTTCGTCGTAGCCGAAGCTTTCCCAGACCCGGGTGAGGGGTCCTTGGCCCGCGGAGGCATCCACGTCGACCCGCGCCAGCGAGACGTGCGGCGCATCGGGATCGCTGGGAGCCGCGGGAGGGAAAGGCCCGAGCGAGACTCGGCCGACGTGAGCGGTGGACGTTTCTGTGCTCATAGCCCTGGATCAGCCTCTCGTCCTGGTAGGGAGGCACTTCCTTGTAAGGCACGACAACGCCTCGCAGCCAAGGGGAGAGAACCCCCGTCGACCCCGGACCGCGGTGAGCGTCGGGCGACGAGTGTCCCGCGGCAGCAAGGACACTGTCAATGACAAACTGTTTACAATTTACGGGCCGAGATGGCTCCACTAGAGTCGCTTTGCTGGAACGTCGGAACTCGAGGAGGTGGCCACGTAATGCCCGAAGAGGGCATCGTCTCGCCGCTGCCGTCACAGCGCGCTCTCGGCGACCTTGTCACCGACGTGCTGCGCGAGATGATCACCGGTGGGAGGTTCCAGCCCGGCCAGCACCTCAGGGAGTCCCAGTTGGCCGACGCCCTCAGGGTGAGCCGTGGCCCCATCCGGCAGGCCCTCGCGCGTCTCGAAGTGGAAGGCCACGTCGAACTGCGTCGCCATCGGGGCGCCTTCGTGAGCACGCTGACCAAGGCCGATGTCGAGGAGGTTCACACCCTCCGCGGCGCCATCGAACGGCTCGCCGCCAGCCGGGCCTGTACCCGCATGCAGGGCAAGGGATTCGCGGAGATGGACGCCGTGCTCGAACAGATGAAGCTCGTCGACACCAAGCCCGACCCCGAGGACGCGGCGCTGCTCGACCTACGGTTCCACGACATCATCTACGCCTACTGCGACCACGTCCGTGTGCAGCGGGTCTGGGCGTCCATCCGTGGTCAGATCATGGTCTTCCTCCGTGCCCGCAACGCCAGCTTCCCGGACTTCCTCGAGGTGGGTCACATCGAGCACCTGGAGCTGCGCAACGCGCTGGCGCTGGGCGACCCGCAGGCTGCCCAGGACGCGATCGACAAGCACATCAGCGGAGCCTACGAGCGGTTGAAGCGACTCAACCTGCCCAACCAGTGACGTGACCTGAGCTCAGGACAGCACGCGGTAGGTCACGTGGGTGACCGAGCTCGCCGCACGCGACGTCACCTGCTCGAGTTTCAGCGGCGGGACGCCGTTGAACAGCCGCGTGCCGGCGCCGAGCGTGAGCGGCGAGATGTGCAACCGCAGCTCGTCGATCAGGCCGGCGGCGAGGTACTGGTTGATGGTGGTCGCACCGCCCTGGATCGCGACATCGCCGTCGCCGGCCGCCTCGCGCGCCTGCTCCAGTGCCGACTTGATTCCGTCGGTGACGAAGAAGTAGGTGGTGCCGCCGCCCATCGGCTGCGGCTCGCGCGCGTGGTGGGTCAGTACGAAGACCGGAGCGTGGTACGGCGGATCATCGCCCCACCAGCCGTTCCACGGCCGATCCCATTCGCCACGCACCGGGCCGAACATGTTGCGCCCCATGATGAATGCTCTGGCGGCGGTCATCTTGTCGACCTCGGCCCGGTGCTCCTCGGGGTCGGCGTACCAGGCGTGCAGGTTGTCGCCCCAGCCGTCGCCGCCGTCGTCACCGAAGGGGCGTTCCTCGCTCTGGTTGAGCCCGGCGGAGTACCCGTCGGCCGAGATCGTGAGGTCGCAGACCACCCTGCCCATACTCATTACTCTCTCCTCCTCGGGGCGACCTGCCGTCGCCTTCGCGGTGAGCCTTCTGTCGAGCGTCCGCGTGAAACAGACACGGCATGACGCCTCGTGCCAATCCTGCAGGACTGACATCGAGCCGCGGTGGCTCGACACGGGTCGGTGACTCTGCGGAACGAGATCCGGCAGAGCCTCGAAGGCAGAACCCAGGGCAGCGAGTAGCCCTTGGATCCGGGCACCACCTCAGACGACTGACCGCGGGGGTGGGGGAGAATGCCGGGGTTGACTCGACGACGACGCTCGGAGCAAGGGGTAGGGATGACCACTGAGGAGTTGGTCGGACGGGTGCGCGAGCTGGAGGGTGATCTGCTGGAGCTGGTCAGCCAGCTGATCGCGATCGACAGCCAGATTCCGCCGTACGGGGACGAGCGAGCGATCGTCGGGTTTCTGCAGAGCTACTTCGCCGAGCACGGCCTCGGCAGCGGGACTGTGCTGGCCAAGGATCCGGTCCGACCGAATCTCGTCCTCAGGATGGAAGGTGACCCGTCCGGGCCGACGCTCGGGCTGTGCGGACACGTCGACACCAAGCCGGTGGGTGCCGCCGCCGACCAGTGGAGGACCGATCCGTTCAGCGTGACCCACGTGGACGGGATGTTGTACGGCCTGGGCACCAGCGACATGAAGGCCGCCGTGGCGGCGATGATCATCGCCGCTCGAGCGGGCCGGGACGTCGGTGCGTTCACTGGCGGCTCGCTGGAGCTGGTCCTTGTCGCCGACGAGGAAGCCGGCGCGACCTACGGCGCGCAGTGGCTGGCACCGCAGCTTCGGCACCTGGACGCGTGCCTCATCGGCGAGCCGTCAGGCTGGGAGCGCGACTGGCAGGGGCTGCATCTCGTCTCGCGTGGCCTGAGCTGCTTCCGGATCCGGGTCGCAGGCACCCAGCGGCACAGCAGCCTGTCCGACCGACTGCCGTCGACCAACGCCTGCCTGGAGATGGCCCGGCTGATGACGGAGATGGGCGAGGAGCTGAGCCTGACCTATCCAGGACAGGTGTTCGCCGACCTACGGCCGACCGTGAACACCGGGGTGCTGGTCGACGGCGGGGTGTCCTTCGGCGTGGTGCCGGGTGAGGCGAGCTTCGGCTGTGAGGTTCGGGCCGTACCCGGGATGAGCGTCGAGCAACTTGCCGCCGATGTGCGGGGGTGGCTCGACAAGGCGCACGCCGACTGGGGCGTCGAAGCCACCCTCACCTTCGAGCCGGGACTGACCTGGATCGACCCGTCGGAGGTGGCCGCGGACGCGGCGGTCGTTCAGGCTGCGCAGGCCGGCTGCACGATCGCCCTCGAGAGCCCGCCGCCACTTTCGTTCTTTCCCGGTACGACTGACGCGCCGTGGTTCACCGCTCAGGGCATCCCCACGATTCCCTCCCTCGGGCCCGGGATCCTCACCTACTGCCATGGCCCGAACGAGGCGGTCAGTGTCCGGTCGGTCAAGGAAGCGGCGGCGGTGTACGCCCACACCGCCGCGGCCTTCTTCGCCGGTGCGCGCGACGTCGATGGCGCCGAGTGCTGACCGTTTCTGGCGGCTAGTGGACACGGCGGGCCAACGAGCCAAGGATCCGCGGTAACCGGGGAGTGCGGAACCTGCCGACGAGGAGGCCAGCCATGGAGCGCCGCGTACGACGGTCTGCGGTGAGCCGGAGGAACCTGCTGCGCACGACCGGGACGGTGTTGCTGGTGACGGCAACGACCGGATGTGACCTTCTCTCCACCGATCCCGACGCCAGGAAGGGCGGTCAGGGCGCGCAGGGTACGTCGGGCGCGTCGAGTGCGTCCGCGAAGGAAGCGCCTGCCCTGACCAGGCAGGTCGAGGCGGGGAAGCTTCCGCCACTCGCGAACCGGATACCCAAGGCGCCGCTCGTCGTTTCACCCACCGAGCGCACCGGTAGCTACGGAGGCATGTGGCGGTCCGCGCTGCTCGGCCCTTCGGACACCTCCTGGCTCAGCCGCACGGTGGGCTATGAAACCCTGCTGCGTTGGGATGTCGGCTGGACGAAATCGATCCCGAACGTCGCGGAGTCGTTCCAGGCATCGCCGGACGGCCGAGAGTTCACCTTCAAGCTGCGCGCGGGCATGCGGTGGTCTGACGGCAAACCCTTCACCGCTGCCGACATCGTCTTCGCCTTCGAGAGGCTTGGCGACGCCGACCTCTATCCGGCAGGACTCCCGCTCTACCTGATGACCAGCAAGGGCGCGCCAACAGTCAGCCAGGACGACGAGCAGACCGTGCGCTTCAGGTTTCCCGAGCCGTCCGGGCTGTTGCTGGACAACCTGTCCTTCCAGGGCGCGCTCACGGCGATGCCACAGCACTACCTCCAGCAGTTCCACCAGAAGTCCAACCCCGGGGCCGATGCGCTGGCCAAGAAGGAGAAGTTCCAGGACTGGGTCGCGCTGTTCCTGGCCCGGGCGGATCGCTGGTCCAATCAGGACCTTCCGACGCTGTGCGCGTGGAAGGTCGTGAACCCCTTGGGTAAGGGCAACCAGGTCATCGTGGAGCGCAATCCCTACTACTGGAAGACCGACCCCGACGGTCGGCAGCTCCCCTATCTGGACAGGGTGGTCTTCGACGTCATCAGCGATTCCTCGGTCCTCTTGTTGAAGGCGACCAACGGCGAGTTCGACATGCACACGAGGCACATCAACACCTCGCCCAACAAGCCGGTGCTGGCCCGCGGACGTACCAAAGGCCACTACCACTTCGTCGACATCCAACCCTGCTTCGAGAACCAGATGGTGATCGCGTTGAACCTGACGCATGAGGACCCGGAGCTTCGGAAGGTCTTCCGGAACAAGGAGTTTCGGATCGGACTGTCCCATGCGATCAACCGGCAGGAGCTCGTCAACGCCGTCTTCCAGCGGCAGGGCAAGGCCTGGCAGGCCGCGCCGCGCAGGGAGTCGCCGTTCTATGACGAGGGGTTCGCCAACCAGTACACCGACTACGACGAGGCGAAGGCCAACGAGATCCTGGACCAGGCCGGCTACGCCCGGCGTGACGCGGAGGGCTTCCGGCTTCGCCCGGACGGCACCCGGATCGCGTTCGCGGTCGAGGTTGCCTCGCCAGCCCTGATTCCGTACTGGCCGGACGCGATGGAGATGATCCGCCTCTACTGGCAGAAGGTCGGTATCAAGATGTCAGTGAAGTCGGAGGACAGGTCGCTCTTCTACGAACGCAAGGCAGCGAACAAGCCGGACGCCACGGTGTGGACAGGCTCGGCCGGGCGTGAGTTCGACGTACTCCTCGATCCGAGGTGGTACTTCCCGTTCAACGACGAGTCCAACTTCGCCATCCCGTGGGCCGCGTGGTTCACCAGCCGTGGCAAGGAGGGTGAGCGTCCACCCGAGCGCACTCAGCAACAGATGGCGCTCTACCGGGAGTTGCAGCACACGCCTGACCAGGCGGGCCGCTATCGGCTGATGAAGGAGATCCTCGGCATCGCCAAGGAGGAGTTCTACGCGATCGGCACGGTCCTGGAAGAGCAAGGCTATGGAATCGTGAATGATCGGATGCGAAACGTCGCCAAGTCCATACCGGAGTCGCACATCTACAACACGCCCGCGCCGACGAACCCGGAGCAGTACTTCCTGACCCCATGAGTGTGGGTCTGACCGGCCCTGAAGGCGGTGCCCCTAGACGCGCTGGGCAAGAAGAACGCGCGTCTTGTGGTGAGCGCGGATGGTGCCACCGAGCTCTTCGATCGTCGTACGGAGCGCCTGCACCAAGGGCGTGAGGCGCTCGGCTCCGAGCCGCTGATGATCGCTGATGGTTGTCACGAGGCCCACCCAGTCCTCGCCGCGGAAGCTGCGTTCCCACTGGTAGGTCCTCAGCTCGACCGACGAGAACGCGGAGCTTTGTTCGAAGGGGTCGTCGCTGGAAGGGTGGACCCGCTGGGCGTTCTCCGCGGGTCGCCACACCTGCGTGACTTCGGGCGCGTACCTGCGGTAGATCGGATCGAACGCGGCGCTGACGTCCTCGCTCAGGACCGTCGCGGTCCAGAACCGTGCGATCGTCCCGCCCACGTTCAGTACCTCGGCCGCCTTGGCCGTCCCGCGGCTGGGGTCGATCCAGTGCCATGCGTCACCGCAGGTGACGAGGTCGAAGGTGCGTCCCGCCGGGTCCCAGGTCTCGAAGGCGGCGACCTGCACCTCGAGGCCATGAGCACGAGCGACCTGCGCCATCCGCTCGTCCACCTCGACACCGAGGACGCAGAGGCCACGCTCGGCGAGGGCCGTGGCTGCCTTGCCGGTGCCACATCCGACATCGAGAACCTTCACCGGCCGCGGGCCAGCCAGATCGTCGATGAGTTCGCGGGGGTACGTCAGCCGGTAGCGGTCGTAGTGCTCAGCCACCGAGCCGAACGACCCGGCCCGCTCGCGATCGAGATGAAGCTCCTGAGGTGCGTTCGGCATGGGCACACGCTACTGGTGAGTCACCCCCTCTGGTCTGCGCAGGCGACCGGCCACTGCTCGTCCAACTTGTACCGTGTGGCGGTGGACGTGTTGGGAATCGATGTCGAGAACTCCTTGGTTCGTCGCTGGACGGGGTGGCTGGCGCCGGCGTGTCAACCGTTCTTCCTGACCGCGGCCGAGGTTGTGGACCTCGGTCTCACGCCTGACCGCCCTGGACGCGACGAGGACCAGAACGGCGACCGGCCGCTCGGGCCGCGGTACGGCGACCTGACCGCCGAGCAGCGCGACACCTACGAGGTCTGGAACCTTCCCGATGACCTGGAGGTCGTGTGGCTGGACGAGCAGGGGTTTCATGCCCAGCGGCCCGCCGTGCGTGCCGAACTCGTCCGGGCGCAGGTCGGACACGGGCGAGGAGCCGCGCCCACCATCAGCGGCTGGGCGGACCTTCTTGATGCACGGGTGCTGCGCGAGCAGGCAGACGGGCAGCACTTCGTCTGGTGGCCGACCCTTGTCGCGCCTCGTGCCGATGCCGTCCTCAAGCGGGTTGTCAGCGACGGTCACCTGCCCTGCCGGCGGATGTCGGTGCCGGATGACGTCTGGCACGCGGCCTCATCCATACTTCCCCGGGCCCGAGCACTCAGCGGAACCTTCGCCGGAGGGAGCAGAGGAGGCTCCTTCACCGAAGGAGGCGCGACCTTCTGCTTCGCGACCGTGATGGCGGCAGCAGGTGTTGAGGGGTCCGACGAGGAGCCCTTCGAAGCATGGCTGGCCGCCAACTGCGCCGAGGGAGGCATCGACGACCTGCCGGGAACCGTACTGGTGTGGCGCGACGCGGACCATCAAGACACGCATGCGGCGGTCACTCTCGGGGGCGGTTGGGTCCTACACAAACCAGGCCAGCAGTGGGTCAGCCCTCGCCAGGTGCTCACGGTGTGCGACCTCATCCGTACCGCCCCACCGGGAGTCACCCTTCACCGGTACTCCCTGCGGGATGCCGGCACCCGCACCGCACTGGACGAGCCAGCCTGAGACGCGAGGCGTCCCGTCAGCAAGCTGATGTTGACAACGAGTCATCCTTCGGTGACATCGGCTGCTGAACGTCTCGGCCGGCGAGGGTGATGACGAGCTGACCGGGCCGCCCAGCCATCTACCTGGCCGTCGGCCAGCCGTCTACCTGGCCATAGGCGAGCGGTGGGCAGGCTCTCGTCCGGCCCACGGCGAGGCGTTCGAGACCGAGTGGTCGAGCCGCGGGCGTCGATGAGCCGAAGCTCGCAGCACTCGGGTTAACGCGTCGGTAACTCCTCGGGTCTGGAAAGGTGTGCGGTGGTGGCGGCGGCACAGCGCCACGAAGTTCACGCGGAGTCATGGGAGGGCCGGTCGGTGTTCAGGCGGATCGCAGTGGTGAATCGTGGCGAGGCCGCGATGCGGCTGATCAACGCTGTCCGCGAGCTCAACGCCGAGGGCGGGGAGCCGATCGAGACGGTGGCCTTCTACACCGACGTCGAGCGGACGGCGACGTTCGTACGAGAGGCCGACCTCGCCTACTCGCTGGGCCCGGCATGGACGCGGCCGTACGTCGACCTCACGGTCCTTGAGCGCGCCCTCCGCGAGACGGAGGCGGACGCCGCGTGGGTCGGCTGGGGCTTCGTCGCCGAGGATCCCGCGTTCGCCGAACTGTGCGAGCGGCTCGGCGTGACGTTCATCGGGCCGACGCCGGAGGCGATGCGGAGGCTCGGCGACAAGATCGCCTCCAAGCTCATGGCCGAGGAGGTCGGCGTACCGGTCGCGGGGTGGAGCGGCGGCCCGGTCGAGTCGCTGGAGTCCGCGCTCGCCGCGGCCGAGAAGATCGGCTATCCGCTGATGCTCAAGGCGGCGGCTGGGGGCGGCGGCCGGGGGATCCGCGTGCTCATGTCGGCTGAGGACCTCAAGCAGGCGTACGACCGAACCCGCGACGAGGCGGAGCGTGCGTTCGGCAGCGGCGTCGTGTACCTCGAGCAGCTGGTGGTGGGCGCCCGCCACGTGGAGGTGCAGGTGATCGCCGACGGTCAGGGCAGCGCCTGGGCCCTCGGCGTGCGGGACTGCTCGTTGCAGCGCAGAAACCAGAAGGTGATCGAGGAGTCCGCCTCGATCGTGCTCTCCGCCGCGCAGGTCGATCAGCTCAAGGACTCGGCCGAGCGGCTGGCGCTCGCCGTCGGCTACCGCGGCGCCGGGACGGTGGAGTTCCTGTACCGGCCCGACGATTCGTTCTTCGCCTTTCTCGAGGTCAACACCCGGCTGCAGGTAGAACACCCGATCACCGAGGTGACCACCGACGTCGACCTGGTCAAGGCCCAGCTACGCGTCGCCGCCGGTGCCCGGCTGGAAGGTACGCGGCCGACCGAGAGCGGGCATGCGGTCGAGGCGCGGCTGAACGCCGAGGACCCGGACCGCGACTTCGCTCCGTCGCCGGGCCGGATCGCCCTGCTCGACCTCCCGGCGGGACCCGGTGTGCGGGTCGACACCGGGGTCAGTGCGGGCGACACCATCCCGTCGGAGTTCGACTCCATGATCGCCAAGATCATCGCCTACGGCCGGACACGAGAAGAGGCCCTCGCCCGGTTGCGACGGGCGGTTGCCGCCACCACGGTGATCATCGAGGGCGGCGTCACCAACAAGAGCTTCCTCCTCGAACTGCTCGACCAGCCCGAGGTGATCGACGGCAGCGCCGACACCGGCTGGATCGACCGGGTACGCGGTGAGGGTCGACTGGTCTCGCACCGGCACTCCGGCATCGGGCTGGTCGCGGCGGCGATCGAGGGGTACGAGGAGGCCGAGCAGGTCGAGCGCCTTCGGCTGCTGGAGACCGCGCACGGCGGCCGGCCGCAGGTGCAGCACGAGGTGGGTCGGGCGATCGACCTCAAGCTGCGCGGGGTCGCCTACCGCGTGACCGTGGCACGGGTCGGTCCGAACCGGTTCCGGGTCGGGGTCGGCCACGGCGACGACCTGCGCGTGGTCTACGGGGAGCGGGAGCGGTTGGGCCCGTACTCCGGCCGGCTGGTCGTCGGCGGCCGGAGCTTCCGGCTGGTGACCGCCACCCACGGTCCGGTGCACCTGGTCGAGGTCAACGGCGTCACCCATCGGGTCAGCCGGGACGAGGGCGGGGTGATGCGTTCGCCGGCCCCGGCCCTGGTCGTCGCGACGCCGGTGGCGCAGGGAGCAGAGGTCGAGGCCGGCGCACCGGTGTTGGTGCTGGAGAGCATGAAGATGGAGACGGTGCTGTACGCGCCGTTCCGGGCCACCGTGCGTGAGCTCCTGGTCTCCGCCGGGAGTCAGGTGGAGACCAGCGCGCCCCTGGTCCGACTGGAGCCGGTCGCCGACGGGAGTGCCGCGCCCCAGGCCACGGCCGACCAGGGAGTCGACCTGGACCTGCCGAGCGAGACCGTGGAGAGGTCCGCTTCGGAGCGGGCCGAGCGAGGCCTGGACGACCTGCGCAGCATGCTGCTCGGCTTCGACATCGACCCGCGGGGCGAGGGCGAGATACTCGCCGGCTACCTGGCCGCCCGGGCCGAGCTGGCGGCTGCCGGACAGGCGCCGGTGACGGCGGAGATCGAGCTGTTGCAGGTGTTCGCCGACTTCGCCGAGCTGAGCCGCAACCGTCCGGCCGGTGAGGAGGTCAGCACCGAGAACCGGGTCCACAGTCCGCGCGAGCACTTCCACACGTACCTGCAGAGTCTCGACCCGGACCGCGGCGGCCTGCCGGAGGCGTTCCGCGTCCGGCTCGCCCGCGCCCTCGGCCACTACGGCGTGACCGACCTGGAGCGCAGCGCCGAGTTGGAGGAGGCGCTGTTCCGTATCTTCCTCGCGCAGCAGCGGTCGACGCCGGAGGTGCTGCTGGTCACCGCGGTGCTGCGGTCCTGGATCGCCGAGCCGAGGCCGGCCCCGCCACTGGACGGTCGGGTTCGCGACGTGTTGGAGCGGCTGGTGCTCGCCACCCAGCTGCGCTTCCCGATCGTCGGCGACCTGGCCCGCAGCGTACGTTTCCGCTGGTTCGACCAGCCGCTGGTGGACGAGGCGCGGGCTGAGGTGGTGGCGGGCATCGGCAACGAGATCGCGTCGCTCGCGGGGAACCAGGACACGCCGGACCGCCGGCAGCGGATCGAGGCGCTCGCGGCCATCCCCGAACAGATCGCCCGGTTCCTGGCCCGGCGGCTGGAGGGCGGCTGGGGCGAGTGGGAGCCGATGCTGGAGGTGCTGATCCGCCGGCACTACCGCGAGTACGAGCTGCACGACCTGGGGGAGTCCACCGTCGACGGGAGACCGTTCGCGACGGCCGACTACTCACTGGACGACAGGCCGACCCACCTGGTCAGTACGGTCGGCACGGTCGCCGAACTCGCCGACCCCGACAGCGGTCTGGTCCGCGCGCTGACCGCGCAGATCGCCCTCAGGCCCGCCGGGCACGAGGCCGTGGTCGACCTGTACCTGTTCGGGCCGGACACGCCGCAGGAGCAGGAGGCGTCGGACGTGTTCCGTGGGCTGGTCGCGGCCCTGCCCCTGGCCCAGCGCGTACGCCGGATCTCCCTGGCCATCGCACGGGGCGGCGACCAGGCGGTGGAGTACTTCACCTACCGGCCGGTCGGCGGTTCGGTCGCCGAGGACGACAACATCCGTGGTGTCCACCCCATGGTGGCGCGGCGGCTGAACCTGTGGCGGCTTCGCGACTTTCGGATCACCCGACTCGACGCGCCCGAGGACGTGCTTCTCTACCACTGCGTGGCGCGGGAGAACGACGCCGACCAGCGGCTGGTCGCGCTCGCCCAGGTCCGCCAGTTCGCCGTGGTCCGCGACGACGACGGGCAGGTGACATCGCTGCCGCACGTGGAGCGGGCGATCGCGAACTGCCTGGAGGCGATCCGCCGGGCTCGTAGTGCGCGCGGTACGGCCGGCGCACGCCTGGACATGAACCACGTCTGGGTGCACATCTGGCCCGTCGTCGATGCCCAGGTCGACGAGCTGACCGCCATGCAGCGCACCATCACTCCGCTCACCGTGGGTGCGGGCATCGAGGAGGTGCTGACACAGGGCCGGGTCCGGACGCCCGACGGCGCGGTGGCGTCGGTGGTCGCGCGCTTCTCCTACCAGCCGGGAGCCGGTGTCGTCACCTCGGTCGAGGCGCCGACGACCGAGCGGCTCAAACCGCTCGACGACTACGCCCAGAAGATCCTGCGCTCGCGTCGCCGCAACATGGTCTACCCGTACGAGCTGACCGACATGATCGCCGGTCCGGGCGGCTCCGTCGTCGAGTACGACCTGGACACCACCGGAACGCTGGTGCCGGTCGACCGGCCGCGTGGCCTCAACAAGGCGGGGCTGATCGCCGGGGTGGTCAGTACGCCGACGCTGCGCTGTCCCGAGGGCGTCACCCGCGTCGTGCTCAGCGGCGACCCGACGAAGTCGCTCGGTGCGCTGGCAGAGGCCGAATGCTCGCGGGTGATCGCGGCACTCGACCTGGCCGAGCGGATGCGGGTACCCGTCGAGTGGTACGCGCTGTCGGCCGGTGCCCGGATCTCGATGGACTCCGGGACCGAGAACATGGACTGGGTCGCGGGGGCGCTGAAGCGGATCGTGGAGTTCACCCAGAACGGTGGCGAGATCAACGTCGTCGTCGCGGGTATCAACGTCGGGGCGCAGCCGTACTGGAACGCCGAGGCGACGATGCTGATGCACACCAAGGGCATCCTGGTGATGACGCCGGACAGCGCGATGGTGCTGACCGGAAAGCAGACGCTGGACTTCGCCGGCGGCGTCTCCGCCGAGGACAACTTCGGCATCGGTGGCTACGACCGCGTGATGGGCCCGAACGGCCAGGCGCAGTACTGGGCGCCGGACCTGAAGGGTGCCCGGGATGTTCTGATGGCGCACTACGACTACACCTACGTCGCGCCGGGGGAGTCACGGCCGCGGCGGGCCGAGACGGTCGATCCGGTGGACCGCGACGTCTCGACGTACCCGCACAACGCACCGGACAGCGACTTCCGCACGGTCGGCGACATCTTCTCCGCGGCGACGAACCCGGACCGCAAGAAGCCCTTCGACATCCGCACGGTGATGCGGGCGGTCACCGACCAGGACCACCCGGTACTGGAACGCTGGGCCGGGATGGCCGACGCGGACACCGCCGTGGTCCAGGACGCGCGGCTGGGTGGGTTCCCGGTCTGCCTGCTCGGAATCGAGTCCAGGTCCGTACCCCGCCGAGGCTTCCCACCCGCCGACGGTCCCGACGTCTACACCTCCGGAACGCTGTTCCCGCGCTCGTCGAAGAAGGCGGCGCGAGCGATCAACGCGGCCAGCGGCAACCGGCCACTGGTGGTGTTGGCGAACCTGTCCGGCTTCGACGGGTCACCCGACTCGATGCGGAACCTGCAGCTGGAGTACGGCGCGGAGATCGGCCGGGCGATCGTCAACTTCGTCGGACCGATCGTGTTCTGCGTGGTGTCGCGCTACCACGGTGGAGCGTTCGTGGTCTTCTCCAAGAAGCTGAATCCGAACCTGACCGTCCTGGCGGTGGAGGGCTCGTTCGCATCCGTGCTCGGTGGCGCGCCCGCGGCCGCGGTGGTGTTCGCCGCCGAGGTCGACGCCCGTACGTCGGCCGACCCCCGGGTGTCGAGCCTGGCCGCACGGGTCGCCGCGGCAACCGGGGCGGAGCGGGCGGCGATGGCGACCGAACTGGCGGAGCTGCGGGTCGCCGTCCGGGCCGAGAAGCTCGGCGAGGTGGCGGTTGGCTTCGACCGGGTGCACAGCATCCAGCGGGCTGTCGAGGTCGGCTCGGTCGACGCGGTGATCCACGCCGGCGAGCTGCGACCCCGGCTGATCGACGCGATCGAACGGGGCCTCAACGGGTCGAGCGACCCCACCGCCGAGAAGGAGTAGCTCCCATCGGCGCCCACTGAGCTTCGCTGTGGTCGGGGTGCCCGCGCGGACCGGGGCGTCGTGTGGTTCGCTGGACGGCCTGTCGTGCACCCCGGGGTCGGGGGTCTGGAGGACGAATGTCCGTCGGTCGCACCGTTGCCCGGACGAAGCTGCGCCTTGCCGTTGCCGTGCTGGGGGTGGTCGGCGCCGCCGCCGGGTGCGGGAACGGCAGCGCCGCGCCGGCCCAGCCGCCGCAGCCACCGGTCAGCGCGACCTCGCGGGCGCCCAGCCCGCCGGCGACGCCCTCGCCGGTGCCCAGCCCTCCGGTTTCGTCCTCCGCCACTCCGACCGCCCCGGCGCGGCCCACTCCGCGCTCGACCACGCAGGCCCAGGAGTGCGTCGACCAGGTGTACTCCGGGATGTCCAGCGCCCAGCGCGTCGGCCAGCTGATCATGTCCGCGGTCGACACGTCCGGGGTCACCGCGTCCGACCTTGACCTGCTCCGCCGCGACCATGTCGGCGGAGTCATCCTCATGGGCCACACCAACGCCGGGGCGCAGCACGTCCGGTCGCTCACCGACCGTGTGCAGTCGGTGGCCCCGACGGTCGCCGGGTCGAGGGTGGGTCTGCTGGTCTCCGTGGACCAGGAGGGCGGCCAGGTCCAGGTGCTCAACGGCCCCGGCTTCTCGGAGATGCCCGCCGCCGACGTCCAGGGAAACTGGCCGACGGCGCAGCTCCAGCAGCGTGCGGCGGACTGGGGCCGCCAACTGCGCGGCGCCGGTGTCAACCTGAACTTGGCGCCGGTGGTCGACGTGGTCCCGCCGGACCTCGTCTCCGCCAACCATCCGATCGGTCGCCTGTCGCGCGGGTACGGCAACGATCCGGAGACGGTCGCCCGGCAGTCCACCGCGTTCCTGCGTGGGCTCGCACAGTCGCACGTCGAGTCCACCCTCAAGCACTTTCCGAGCCTGGGCCACGTCGTCGGCAACACCGACTTCTCGGCAGACGTCACCGACGACGTGACCACGCGCACCGGCGACTTCGTCCTCCCGTACCGCAGCGGCATCCAGGCCGGGGCGGGCTTCGTCATGGCGTCCCTGGCCACCTACACCCGGATCGACCCCGCGAACCTCTCCGTGTTCTCGTCCGTGCTGCTACGCGACGTGCTGCGCGACCAGCTCGGGTTCGAGGGCGTCGTGATGTCCGATGACATGGGCAATACCGTGGCCCTCAAGTCGGTCCCCCCGGGCGAACGCGCGACGAGGTTCCTGGCCGCGGGCGGGGACATGGTGCTGACGGTCGATCCGTCGACCGTGGACGCCATGACCTCCGCGGTGTTGTCCCGGGTGTCGAGCGACGCGTCGTTCCGTGCCCATGTGGACGCGAGCGTGCACCGGGTGCTCGCCGCGAAGGTGAAAGCCGGCCTGCTCGACTGCTCGGGGTGAAGCTCCGGCGGGGGCCTGCCGGTAGCCGAGGCGTCAGTCGAATCGATCGCTGAGGATCTCCGCGGCAGATTCCCGAGCATCCTCGTTCGGGTCGGAGCTGGCGAGGTTCGCCACGACCACTCGGGCATCGGCGGGCCAGGCCCAGGACGGCCAGTCCCTGAGTACCTGCAGGGACATGTTCCTGTTCCGGGTGACAGGGCTGTCCAGGCCGACGAGTACCAGATCGCCACCCACACCCACATGGTCGCGCAGGGCTTGGAGAGTCCAGTCGAGCGCGGAGTGCGGTGCCCAGTCGGATCCCAGGCCGAGTTCGTCCGCGGCGCCGGTCGCGATCTCCTTCAGCGGAAGCAGGTCGCGTGCCAGGGCCACGAGCTGTTCGGCTCGTTCACCGTCGGCTTGCCTCCACGCCTGAAACCAGCCGCTGCCGAGCGGATCCTCCCGGATCTTCTCGACGTGGACGTGGAACGTGTCGATGCCCCACATCTGCGCGGCTCGTTCGGCTTGCCAGAACTCGGTTTGGTCGTCGGACAACAGGCCGACGGTGATTCGATCCCGCCACACCTCTCGCCACAGGATCTCGTCACACCGGTCCTCGAAGGTCTCGCGGCGAGTGGCCGTCCACCCCTTGGCGCTGCGGGACTCCCAGCCATCCTTGCGGGACAGGAAGGAACGGATCTCTCCGACCGTGTGCAGGTCGACAAGGGTCTCGGCGCGAGTGTTCATGTGATGGAGAAAGGCTTCCACCGCGTCAGCACCGGACACGTAGTCGTCGAGGTCCTCGGCGGGCCCACCACTCACCAGCGCCTGCAGGATCTCCCCGGCCGCGGTCAGGAGTTCCCGGTCCACGTCCTCGGTGAGGAGTGCGTCGAGCAGACCACCTGTCGTGGCGGCGATGAAGGCGAGGTACTCGTCCATGATGGAGTTGCGAAACCCCTGGCGGAGGATCCAGGAGCGGATCGCTGGGTCCTTGGTGTTGCGCAAGCGTTCGACGCAATGGATCCGTCCCCACCCGTCGACGGCGCTGGCGAGTGCCCAGAGCTCGGACTCGGGCTCAGCAAGGCCGTTCGTCATCGCGACCGCGGCGTAGAGGGTGAACTCCTCATGGGCGCCGAGCGCGCGCACCACGCCGACATCGCGGCCAAGCCCGGTGACCCCCAGGATCGCGATGCCGACCTTCACCGCCCCACGATCCGAGGCCGTCGTCGCCAACCATCGGCCCAAGGTGTGCAACGCCGTCATGTCAGGCCGAAGCTCCGCGAGGCGCTCGACCATCGGATCGATGAAGTCCAGCACGCCATCGTCGCAGACAACGGTGTAGAGCTCGCGGAGATTGGGTCCTGACTGACGGTCGCATGCGCTGGCGAACGCCTCCGCGGCGGCGATCGCCTTCGCGGCGGACTGACCGCCGCCCAGGCCGTGACCGAGCACGCCGTCAAGTGCACCGGCAGCCCAGCGAATACCCCCGGACATCGCCTTCGGCTCGTCAGGGAGAGCGACCCCTGACTCCTGAAGTCGACCGGCAGCGTCCAAACGCGTACGGATGAACTCATAGATCGAAGGGCCAGAGGCCACGCTGGGGAGACCATCTGCCACGGGTGTAGCCTCTCACGCCGACTCCGCCGCCCGCCAACCAGTTCGGTGGCGACAGGTCCGCCCACCTGTTCTCGGTTCCCAACTGCGCTCGTCCAGCGTTCGCCGGTGGTTCACCGCGTCATGGCGAGCTACTCGATCGACGCTCGTACTCTTCGCCAGGCATCACCGAACCAGCGAGGAGTTCACGCGTGCACAGCCCTTCGAACGACGCCACCGCCACCACGCTCGGCCGCCGGGGCCTGCTCGGCCTGGGGGCGGGTGTGCTGGGCGCACTGAGTCTCGGCGACCGGGCGCTCGCCGGGCCGGCAGCGAGCGCGAGGCCGTCCGGCTACCCGTTCACACTCGGCGTCGCGTCGGGCGAACCGCGGCCGGACAGTGTCGTCATCTGGACCCGGCTGGCCAGCGAGCCACTGGCGGACGACGGATTCGGCGGGATGCCGGCACGCGACTTCGCGTCGAAGTGGCAGGTGGCCGAGGACGAGCGCTTCAGCGTCGTGGTCCGTGCCGGCGCCGCGCGCACCGGCCCTGAGGTGGGCCACTCCGTGCATGTGGAGGTCGACGGGCTGCGGCCCAACCGCGAGTACTGGTATCGCTTCCGGCTGGGGACCGAACTCAGCCCGGTGGGCCGCACCCGCACCGCACCCGATCCGGCCCAGTCGATCGCGTCGATGTCGTTCGCGTTCGCCAGCTGCCAGTCGTTCGGTCAGGGCTGGTTCACGCCCTACGAGCACATGGTGCAAGACGATCCCGACGTCGTGCTCTTCCTGGGCGACTACATCTACTGCCAGCCCGCCGGCCCGGTCGCGTATCCCGGCAGCCCGGTCGCCAGCCGCATCCTCGCCCCGCCGCGGCGGTGCGAGACGCTCGGCGATTTCCGCGCACGCTATGCCACCTACAAGACCGACCCGCACCTGCAGGAGGCACACCGCCTGCTCCCGTGGTCAGTGACCATCGACGACAACGAGATCGAGAACGACCTGTGGAACGACCCTGACCCGGCCGCTGTCGAACGCCGACGTGCCGGGTATCAGGCGTACTGGGAGAACATGCCACTGTCGCCCGCCCAGCGGCCCGTGGGAGCCACCATGCCGGGGAGCTTCCGGCGCCTGAGGTACGGCACGCTGGCGACGTTCCACATGATCGACTCCCGCCAGTTCCGCACGCAGCCGCCCACGGCGGTCTGCGCACCGGAGGAGCGGCCCGACGGCTACTGCCCCGACGTGCTGAACCCCGCGAGTTCCATCCTCGGCGACGAGCAGGAGGCGTGGCTGCTGGACGGGCTCAGTTCCAGCGGTACCACCTGGAACGTGCTCGGCAACCAAATCGCGTTCACCCAGCGCGACGCCGACGGCCGCCTGCTGCCACCAGAGGAACGCGACCTTGGCGGCGGCTGGGACCGTTACGTCGCGGACCGGCAGACGATCCTCGATCACCTGGTCGCCGACGACATCCGCAACCTCGTCATCGTCACCGGCGACTCACACCGCAACTGGGTGCTCGACACGCCCCGCGACTACCGCACCTGGGACGCCACGGTGCCTCCGGTGTGCACCGAGTTCATGGTCACGTCGATCACCTCCGGTGGCGAACGCAATCCCGACCCTCGCTACGCGCCCCAGAAGTCCACCCCCCACCTGCTCTACCGCGACCAGTCCCACGGATACGGCCTGACCCGGCTCACCCCAGCCGAGATGCGGACGGACTATCGGGCGGTGTCCACCATCTGGGCGCCGACGTCGACCGTGGACACGATCAGCTCCTGGGTGGTCCACCCCGACCGCCCTGGCGCCAGCAGGGCCTGATCCGGCTGCGAGTCGCACGAGCGGCACTCCGCCGTGCGGTTAGGTGACCTGCCTTCAGGACCGTGCCACACTGCGAGGACTATGTCGGACACCACCCAGCGAGCCTGGTGGGTTGCCGTCCCTCGACCGGTGCTTCTGGTGGCTGGTCTGATGGTTGCCCTGCTGCTTGCCCTCTCGGGCGCCTACGGCTTCCATGGCGACGAGATGTACTACGTCATGGCGGGTCTGCATCCCGCCTTCGGCTACGTCGACCAGCCGCCACTCACCCCGCTCCTGTCCGCCGCCTCGGTGGGTGTGCTGGGCGTCTCTCCGACCGCGATCCGCGTGCTGCCGGCCCTGGAGATGGGGCTCGTCGTCGTCCTCGTCGGGCTCATCGCGCGGGACTTCGGCGGATCCCGAAGGGCGCAGCTGCTCGCGGCTGTCACGGCTGCCGTCTCCGGGTATCTCGGTGCGGGTCACCTCGACACCACCACCGAGTTCGACCTGTTCGCCTGGGCGCTCATCCTGTGGCTGGTCGTACGGCTCCTCGCCGGCGCCGACCCACGGCTGTGGCTGGCGGTTGGCGTGACCGCTGGGATCGGGCTCGAGAACAAGGACACGCTGTTGTTCCTGGGCGCTGGGCTGGCCATGGGTCTTGTCCTTGCTCGCCGCTGGGACGTCGTCCGCTCGGGGTGGGCCTGGGCGGCGATCGGGATCGCGCTGCTGCTCTGGGCGCCGAACCTCGTCTGGCAGGCGGCCAACGGCTGGCCGCAGCTCACCATGGCGTCGCGTATCGCTGGGTACGCCACGGACAACCGCGCCCAGATGCTCCCGCTGCTCTGGCTCTTCGCCGGGCCGGTCCTGTTCCCGGTGGCCGTCGCCGGCATCGCCTGGATCCTCCGGGCGAGGAACGCGGCGCCGTGGCGGGCGGTCGGTCTCGCGGGCCCGGCCGCGTTCGGCCTCGTCGTCGTGACCGGAGGCAAGCCCTACTACGCGATCGGCAGCGTGGCTGTGTTCATGGCCGCCGGTTCGATCGTCGTGGACCGCTGGCTCGCGCGTGGACACGCCGTACTCAAGGGGGTTGGCTTCACCGTCGCGGTGGTGGTCTCGGGGGCGCTTGTCGCGTTCCTGACCCTGCCGGTCCTGCCCGTCACCACCTTTGCCGCCAGCTCGCTGCCGGCCACGGTCCCCGACGCCGCGAACGAGGTCGGTTGGCCGGCGTTGGTCGCCACGGTGGAAGGTGTGGTGGCCGCGTTGCCCGCGGACGAGCGCGATCGAGCGGTGATCCTGACCAACGACTACAGCGAGGCAAGCCCGCTCATCCTGCTCGGATCAGGACTGCCACCTGTCTACTCCGGCCACAACGCGTACTGGGCGTGGGGCCCGCCACCAGCCGACCGTACGGTCGTGGTCCACGTGGGCGACTGGCGTCCGACCGACTGGAGCCGCTTCTTCGTCGGCTGCCACGACGCGGCCCGGATCGACAACGGGCTGGGCATTCCGAACGGGGAGCAGGGCAAGACCGTCTCGGTCTGTACCGGCCTGCGGGCGTCGTGGCGGACCATGTGGCCCGCGCTCCGGACCATCAGCTAGGAGACAGTGGCCTGCCCGGCGCGGCGAGTGGTCGGGATCCGGTGACGACCGAGAGAAGGACCCCGAGTGCTCAGTCGGCCAGTGTGGTGGCCATCCAGTCATGGACGCCGCCCACGTCCCTGGGGCCTTCGGTTGGCCCCATACGGAGGCTGGACTGGACGGCTCTGGCCTGCGTCCAGCGGAGCGCCCTCGCGACGTCGATCTCAGCGGCGTCGGCGAAGATGTCGATCCGCCTGCGTAGGGCTTGCTCGGGGTCGGACAGGTCTCGCAGCTCGGTCCACCGGTCGCGTAGGTGGGTGAGGCACTCGAACGCGATGTCGCCGACGTAGCCGAGGGGGTCGATGGCGAGCCAGTCCTCGCGCGTTCCCCGGAGAACGTTGGACTGGTTGAGGTCGCCGTGTTGGACGGTGTCGGGTTGGCCCGGACCGAGTTCCGCACAGGTCGCGATGGCGGCATCGACAACCCGCGCGGGAAGGGGATGACCCGCCGCGGCCGACATGGCAGGCAGCTCGATCGCCCACTGCTCGAACACCGGCTCCATCCGAGGCAACTCGGGCGGTGCCGGGACAGCGAGTCGTCGGGCCAGGCGGCCGATGATCGTCATTGCTTCGTCCGCGTCGGGAACAGTGGTCAGCGACTCCGGGCGGAGTTGTTCGAGGAGCATCGCGGCGTTCTCCTCGTCGCGCTCCCACAACAGCACGGCTCCCCGCCCGGCCCAGGTGGCGAGCGTGGTCGCCTCGAACTGCGGAACGTCGTACGGCGGCGAGATCTTCACCATGGCACCACTACCGTCCAGCCGACGTACGGGCACCACGACTCCTGCCCACCCGGACATGGTGGGCCCGGCGATCTCACACGACCAGCGCTCCAGCAGCCCCGTGACGATTTCGGGCAGCCTGTTCAACCACTCACGAGCCCGCTCGCCCTGGCTCTCCAGGAGTGCATCGCGAAACAACGCCGGGACAGCCAGAGCATGAGGGTCCGCTTGACTCATGGCAGCCGATTCGACCAGCACCGCGTTCGTTCGTCCACCAGTTTCCTCAACCGAGCTGTGACAGGGCCGCGCGCAGGAACGCGTCACGACGGGCGGTCGGCGTTCCGTCTCCGTCTCCGTCCAGTTCGGTGGGGGTGTTGAGTGCGGCGACGGCGTCCCAGTAGGCGACGTCACGCGCCCTCGTACCGGTCGCGCGTTCCCAGCCGTGGAGCACGTGGTCGGGCGCTTGCGGGCCGAACGTGATCGCGACCTGCTTGCGAAGCTCGCACAGGTCGACTCCCGGAGCACCGACGCCGGCCGTCTTCCAGTCGATGAGCGCCGCGATGTCGTTGCCGGCCCAGAGGAGGTTGCCGGGCCAGACGTCGCCGTGGAGGTAGACGGGTTCGCCGGACGGCAGACCGTACGCCGTGATCAGGTCGTCGGCCTCGCTCAGTAGTGGTGTCGTCGGCATCCGGCTGGCGCGGCGGTCGGCGGCGAAGTCGTCCACGGCGATCGGTCGCGGCCGGAACGGTAGGTCTTCACGCGGCGCCATCGCGACGGCGTGGACGCGTGCCAGGGCAGCGCCGGCGGCGCGCAGCCGTTTTGCCGACGGAGGCGGTGGCCAGGCGGTGGTGCCGGGGACAACGGTCTCGAGCGTCACGGGAACTCCGGCCAGTACGCCCTGGAGGTCGGCGTCCATCAGTCGCGGAGCCGGCAGCAAGCACCGTTCGGCCACCTCGAGAGCGGCCGCTCCGGTGGCGACCATCGCGGCGTCGATCCGCGGAGTCGGCGCCCGCAGCACGGCGTCGGTCAGACGACCGCGGTGGTGGAGAGTGAGCCGCCACGGGCCTTGGTCGTCGTGGAGGGCTTGTACGTGGGCGATCCTCGCGCCGGCGCCGATGGCGGCGGCAGCCCAGTCCAGCATGCGCATCGTCGGCATGCCACCGCTTGCGCGTTCGGTTTCCCGCATGCGCGAGCCTAGCGGCCAGGCCGCGGCGGACATCCATCGCGTCAAGCGTGGGCGGGCGCCAGGGGGATCCGTACGGTTCACTATGGGCGGGGACATTCGGGCGTCACGCACCGCAAGGAAGGCTGCTCGCCATGGCGTACGACATTCACATCGTCTTCGACTGCAAGGACGTGGACAAGGTGTCGCGGTTCTGGCTGACCGCGCTGGAGGGGTACAACTACCCGGGCAGCCCGCCGGACCAGCCGCCTGGCAGTCCGCCAGCCGGGTACGACAGCTGGGAGGCCATGGCCGACGCCATGGGCATACCCGCGGATCAGCGCTACACGACACGTACGATCATCGACACCCAGGGCAGCCGGCCCGACATCTTCTTCCTCGCCGTGCCCGAAGGCAAGGTTGTCAAGAACCGCGTGCATCTGGACATCAAGGCCTCCAACGGGTTGCCTCCCGACCAGGTACGCGCGCGGCAGGACGCCGAGGCGGAGCGACTGGTCGCGGCGGGCGCGAACATCCTCGCGCGGGTCGAGGGGATCCTCGTCATGCAGGACGTCGAAGGAAACGAGTTCTGCATCACGTAGCGGCTGTCGCCGGGTCGGAGACGGCCTGTGTCTCCTGGCTCCGGGTGCGTCTTGTTTCCCCGGTCGGAAGGAGTGAGGAGTTGTTGTCTGCGAGTCAGTACGACGAGTTCGAACGCACCGGCCTGCTGCGTCTGCCGGGTGCGATCCCTGACGTCGCCGCGATGTGCGACCGGATCTGGGACCACCTGCTCGAAGAGCGCGGGATCTCCCGGGCCGATCCCGCGACGTGGCCGGCCGACGGCCGAATGTCCGGCCTCCGAGGTGTCGGTCGGCACGGTGAACTCGACCGGATCGGCAGTTCGATCCTCCGCGCCGCACTCGACGGCCTTCTCGGGAAGGGGCGGTGGCTCGAGCCGCGGACGTGGGCTCGGCTCCTGCTCACGTTCCCGAATCGCGAGTCGGTCGAATGGGACGTGCCGCTGGGCGCGTGGCACAACGACTTCATACCGTTCCAGGCCGAGGCTGGGCTCCGGGCAGTGCAGCTGTTCGCGTTGCTGAACGAGGTACGACCACAAGGTGGCGGCACTCTCGGGCTCCGCGGATCACATCGACTCGTGGCGAAGTACGCCGACCCGGCCGGAGACGGCCCGCACCCGCGTGAGCTGAGGCGCGACATGGGATCGGCTCATCCGTGGCTTCGCGAGCTGTGGCGTGGTGGGTCCGACTCGGTATGCGACCGCACGCAGCGGTTCATGGTCGAGGGCGCGGTGCTGGACGGCATACCCGTACGGGTTGTCGAACTCAGCGGCTCGCCGGGTGACGTGTTCCTGATGCACTGCGACACCTTCCATGTGGCCGCGCCGAACTGCCTTGACCAACCGCGGATCATGGCCACCAACGTGATTAGCCGAGAACGTGCACGGAATCCAGGGCCGATCTAGTGTGCGGAGGATGCTCGCGCCTCCCGAAGATCTCTCGACACATCAGGTTTCCTGCTACCTCGGAGAGCACTGGGGTCTGCTCCGCGCCGAGGTGACCTATGTGCCCCTTGGGCACGGCAGCCACAACTGGGCCGTTGTCGCGGCGGATGGCACCAAGTGGTTCGTCAAGGCCAGCCGATCCGGCCCGGACTCGGATTTCTCCCGGGCGACCTACCAAACGGCGGCGCTCCTGCGCGAAGCTGGGCTGGATTTCGTGCTCGGCCCGGTACGCGACCGGTCCGGTGAGGTGCGACGGCAGGTCTCGTCGAACTGGGAGCTCGCCGTCTTTCCCTTCATCGAGGGACGGAATCCCGACTTCCGTTCCGGTGAGCGGGTGCGGGTCGCGGAGATTCTCGGCAGGTTGCATGCGTTCAGCCCGGTCCCGGACATTGCGGTGCGTTGGGAGCCTGGCTGGTTCCAGCCCGAGTTGAAGCAGGTTCTCGCCGATGAGCTCGATCGGGCATGGACCGAGGGCCCTTACGGAGAACGAGCCCGTGCGCTGTTCGTCAGTTCGCGTTCCGGGATCGAACGGTTGCTTGACCTGTCCGACCGGCTGGTCGCCCAACTCGCCGACTCCGACGAGCCCCCGGTGATCACTCATGGCGAGCCCCATGGCGGCAACACCATGGTCGACTCTTCGGGGAGGACGCACCTGATCGACTGCGACGCGTTGATGGTCGCGCCGCGGGAGCGAGATCTTCGGGTGCTGCTCTACGCCGGCCACCGACGACCCCGCGATCTCGACAACAGCGAGGTTCTCGCCGCCTACCAACGCAGCGCCGGCCCGATCGAGCCGAGGCCGTTCGTGCTCGAGTTGTTCCGGGCCGAGTGGCACCTGATCGAGCTGTCCAGATACGCCCGGCTGTTCTCCGGTCCGCACGGCCGGACAGCCGATGTCGAGGTGCGGTGGAACGCACTCGAGGGATACGTCCCCGTCAGCCAGAACTGGCCGGATCTGCTGTCCGCCCAGATCCAGGAGCGCTGAACTCGGGTTCCTCTCGGCGAGCCGGGCGATGACGAGAGGTGCTTCCGCACCGTCGGGGGACCTCCCGATGGGAGGTCCCCCCTGACGTGATGGAGCCAGCGTGGGCCTGACGTGATCAGGACGTGCCCTCGCTGGTGAACGCGTACACGTTGCCGTCCCACGCACCTGTGATCACCGTGTTGCCGGAGACCGCGGGCGCGCTGGCGACCCAACTGGACGACACGGCGAACTGCCACACGACCTCGCCGGTCTTGGTGTCCAGTCCGTACAGCTTCCCGCCGTTGGTGCCGACGTAGAGGGTCTCGCCGGAGACTGCCGGGGACGAGAGGACCGCGGCGCCGAGGTCGCGGCGCCACTTCTCCGCGCCGGTCGCCAGGTCGAGCGCGACGACGAAACCGCTCGGCAAGCCGGCATAGGCGACCCGACCCGCGACCGCCGGAGCGGTGCCGTGCAGGTTGGCCTCGACCAACACCTTCTGCGGGCCGACGAACCGCCAGATCTCGTTGGGAGTGGTGTCCGACGTGGTGTCGAACGCGAGGATCGCGTTCGGCCCCTGCGAGAGCTTGTCGACGTAGTTCACCAGCAGAATCCCGTCGGAGTACACGACCGGGCCCTGGCCGGCCAGGACGGCCTCGCCGGTCGTGGCGGGGCTTCCGGTCCACACCTGCTTGCCGGTGGCCAGGTCCAGGGCACGTGGTGTCAGGGAGATGAAGGTCGTACCCGGATTGAAGTACACCCGCCCGTCGCCGATGGCGGCCGGCTTGTTGCTGGTGCCGACCGAGACGAAGGTCGCCGTGTAGCTCCAGAGTTCCTTGCCGGTGGCGAGGTCACGCGCCTGGACCAGCGGGGTTCCGCCCGTGATCTCGTGCAGGTTGACGACGACACCATCGGACACCGTGGGGGAGCTGTAGACCTTCGGGTACAGCAGTGGCTTGCCCTCGTCGAGGCGATGTTCCCAGACAACCTCGCCGGTGGCGGCGTCCAGTGCCTGGATGGTGCCGTTGACGGAGGTGGTGACGACGTGTCCGTCGACGACGGCCGGGCTCGCTTCCACGAGACTGTCGGAGGGCACGCGCCACCGCTGTTCCCCGGTGGCGATGTCGAGTGCTACCAGCCCGCACGCCCTGACGTCGTTCTCGTCGCGGATGCCGACATACACGGTGTCGCCGGCGATGGCGGGCGAGGCGTTGAGGATCGTTCCCTCGCTTCGATAGCTCCACGCCAACCGAAGCGGCGGTGCGACGGTGTCGGGCGTGCGTCCGCCACGGGCCGGACCGCCGTGGAACATCGACCACGCCGTCCCGGCCGCGGGGGAGGGGAGCTCGTCGCTGGCGACGACCTCGAACGTCCCGGACGAACTCTTGCGACGACCGACGCTGTCGCGTACGTCCACCTGCCACTCGTGCTCGCCCTGCCCGAGCGCGGAGGTGTCCAGGTCCGTCGACCACGTCCAGTCTCCGGTCGGGTCCATCGACGTCCAGGGTCCGGAGTCGACGCGGTAGCGAGCCGACGTGATCTGACTCGTCGTGTTGTACGTGCTCACCTGCGCCGTCGTCGTCCCTTCGGGGACCCGAGCTCCCGCGGCCGGGTGCACGAGGGTCAGTGCGAACGAAACTCCGTAGACCCGGAACGGCGCCTTGATCTCCTCGCCCTCCCGAACCGCCATCAGCCGGAAGCCGAGCGGGGTGTTGTCGAGGGAGTAGTAGGAGGAGTTGGTGTTCACCTGCACGGTGCCCTGGCGGGTGGTGTGGTCGACACGGTTGACGTGGGCGTGCCCCGAGATCATGAGCTGCACGTTGTACGGCGCGAGCACATCGAGGAACGCCTGCGCGATCGAGTGCTCCAGGTCGGTGTAGTAGCGCGAGAGCCACCAGTCGGCCTCCGCGAAGGGAGCGTGGAACATCAACACGATCTCGCGGCCCAGACCCGCGATCGCGAGGTCGGCACGCAGCCACTTCAACTGGTCGGGCTGACCGATCCCGATCATGTTGTCGAGGACGACGAAGTGCTGGTTCCCGTACTCGAAGGAGTACCACTCCGGTCCCATGTTCGTGCGGTAGAGGTCGACTGCCGCGTCGTAGTTCGGGTCCTTGGCAATGCCGAGGCCTGCCAGCGGATAGTCGTGGTTGCCCAGCGCGGGCCACACGGGCAGGATCGAGTCCCTCGTACCGGTGCGGAAGGCCTGGAACTCCTCCGGCACGCCCAGATTCGTGACGTCACCCGCCACGGTGAGGAAGCGAGGTATCTCGGCCTGGCGCGGCGTCTGCCGGGTTCCGGAGACGATCTCGTTGAACTGGCCGATCTGACCACGCCAGCGGTTGACGGGATCGGGGTCGAACGGAAACCCGCCGGACAGGTGAAGGTGCGGATCGGACGCCGCGAGGAACTGGTAGTCGTTGCCCGCGAGGACGTCATGCTGCAAACCGAAGTCGACGTTCGCCTCGCTATCAGGCTGCAACGCGACCTTGCGGTAGAAGGACGGGATCATGTCCGCGTCCGGGGCCGCTGTCCATCCGGACGGGACGGTCACGAACACGATTCCGGTCGTACGCCGGGACGGGTTGACAGCCAGCTCGTACCTGCCCCCGGCGTCGGTGACCGCGATCGACTCGCCGTCGGAGACGGCGACCCCGGGTATCCCCTTGGAACGCGCCGGGGTGATCCCCTTCAGCTCCCGGAAGACCTTCCCGCGAACGATCGCGAGTCCGGCTGCCTTCGCGGACTTCGATGACCCGGGCGCGCTCGGACTGGCTGCCACCGGGCCGGCGAAGGTCCCAAGCGCCGCGGCTGAGACCCCGAAGATGCCGGCGGCACGGAGGAAGTTACGCCGATTCAGCTCCGCCCTCCTCAACGCCTCATCTGGGACGTCCGGGTCCTCATAGCGCGCGCGAGGACGGCTCATCGTCTTTCTCCTTACTGGGTGCATGCCGCGAACTGACACAGGGCAGCATGCGGCCCGACTGCGATCACACGGGGATCGTCAGTCTTCAGGAGGCCAATGACACCGGCGTGGCCGCCGCGTGACCCGAAACTGACGTGCGGGGGGCCAGCATCGCCGACGTTGCCGGTCCCGCAATGTTGTGTGAACAGTCAGGAGGGCTTCGCGATGACCTTGAACTTGTTCTCCACGCGTCGGGCGAACTTCCAGAACCCCCACATCCCGGGGATGCCCTCCATGACTCCGAAGAACGGGATCAGCAGGATCACGGCCAATGCCTCCCACCACCTGCGCCTGCCGCCACCCGATACGACGGCGTTGATCCGCAGGCCCTCCCAGTACATCCAGATCGTGTAGGCCATGTTCAACGCCCAGAACGGGATGATGAAGAGCGTCGCCGGAGATGTGTTGGAACCAGCGACAAGAAAGCTGACGAGCAGAACTACTCCGACGTTCTGGATCGGCCCGAGAGTCCAGGCCATCACCGAGTATCCGAGGAGCAGCCTGTTTCGCAGTTGTAGCGACCGGTTGAACACCAGGCCCGCCAGGCCCCAGGACCAGCGCTCGCGCTGCCGGAAGAAGTCACGGAGGCTGGAGGGCGACGCACCGTAGCAGCGTCCGCCGAACCAGGCGCTCCGGCCCTTGTAGCGGGAACAGAAGATCAGTGCGAACTGCGCGTCCTCGACAAGGCTCCCTGGGCCGAAGTCCCAGCCTATGGTCGCCTCGACCGAGGCCCGGACCAGCAGTAGTTCACCGTGCACGCCGGCGCGCGGCGTGCCACTGCCGGTCCAGGCCGAGAAGCGCCCTACGTCCTCGGCGGGCCGGATCGAGTCGGCAAGCCAGATGAACCTGTTCACCGCGTACTCGCGCGGGTAGGTCAGGATGCCCTGAGCCAGGTGCTTCGCGTCGGGGCCGGCCTGAGACTGCTCCTCGACGAACCGGGCCACCGCCAGCGCGGTGTCGGGACCCACACCGGTGTCGTCGTCCATGTGCAGCACCCACACGTCGTCGTTGGCCTCGTTCTCACGGATCCGTAGCTCATGCGAGTAGTGGGCGGCACGCGCCTTGAACCTGGTGCCGTTGGGGGTGTGATACTGCTTCGGCACGGTGACAAGGCGTATCAGGTCGCTCCTGGCGGCCAACTTGGCGATCCGGCCTGCCGCCTCGCAGCCCTCGTCGACGACGATGTCGATCCTGAGCCGGGGAAAGCACCTGGAGAGATAGGCGATGTAGGACAGGACCGAACGCTCGAGCGCAGGGTAGATGTCGTGCCGGCCGATGGTAGGAACAACGACGATCAGTGAGTCCTGGCTTCTCGTCAGCCCGTGGCCAGACCAACGAGCCTCTGACTCGCGCAGTGCCTTGCGAGTCCGTCGTACGCCGTAGATACCACTGAGCGTGTTGAAGATCTGCCACGACCATACGATTGTCAGCGGCCAGGCCAGAGCACCGGCTTCTGGGCCGGCGAACCACGCGTCACTCGCCAGAATGACGAGATAGGAGAGAACCAGCGGCCAGTAGGCCGGCTTCCAGCGGGCGAGCCTGCGGTGCAGTTCTCCCGCCTTCTGCGGGCCGAACAGGGTCCGTGCGACCCTGACCTGCCCCGTGCTCAACACAGTCCGGCGCGCAACCCAGGCTTCCCCGTCCGGCGGTAGAGCTCTCGGTCCCTCCACTTCCCCTTCTCCCCCCTGGCAGGTTCACGATCGCCCGGCCATGTATCACCAGCCGTTGGGCAGGGTGCGCCAACCAGGGGTAGGGCCGCAGAGCACTTCACCCGCTCGGACCACGTCGAAGGGTCCGTCTACTCAAGGCTCGCAACGCCGCTCCGAACTGGGAAAACTCTCCTATCGCCGCAAGTGTCAACGGACAATTGACGTTCCCCCACGAGAGGCCGGCAGTTGTCCCCGATGGCGGCCACCGTGTTGTTCCCGACGGCGGCCAGATCGCTTCCCGCCGCGGGTGAGGTGTCAGGTCAGCCCAAGGACGTTCACCCCCGATCTCGCATATGTCCCGCATTCGGCTATTTGGCTTCGGCAACCAGGCCGCCGCTTTACCGCGCGCCTGTGGGACAGCTAGCATCCCCCGTCGGCCGCATGAGCGAGGAGTGGGATGAGCACGCGAATACGGACGTTTCTGGCGCTGGCCGTCACGGCGACGATGCTCGGAGGTATCGCCGTGGTGACGACCGTCACCCACGTGGCAACGGTCTGCGACCGGTTCGGATCCGCCCACCGGGGCAACAACCTTGGCATGGACAACCGGTGGAATCCGGCCACGACCGCCCAGCAGTGCGTCGACGACGTCACCAGCAACGGCTTGAGGATCAGCGTACCGCCCAACACTGCTGCGACCAACGGTCCGAACGCCTCCTCGATCGCCGACCTCAGCTGCCAGGCCGCCGCCTGCGGCGACGGCTCCACTCGCAGCGAGGTCGGCAGCAACAGTGCTGTCCCCGGCCGTCCGTCAACGCCGGCTGGACAGGTGAGCAAGGCCGACGTGCTCTCCTGGATGTCGGGGCTTCCGCACCGTCGCGAGAGCAGGGTCGTCTCCGGTTTCTTCGGCGGATACAGCGGCAGCACGTTCAACCTGGAGCAGACCAACCAGCTCAAGAGCCAGAGCGGGCAGTATCCCGGCATGCTGGCCTGCGACTACGGCAACTGGGTCACCAGCGCCAACACGCAGGTCGACACCTCGTGCAACAACACGCTGAAGAGCTGGTGGCGTAAGGGCGGCCTGGTCAGCGTCGGCATTCACATGCCGAGCCCGACCGGCGCCGGCTTCAGCACGAAGCTGGACAACTTCGCTGACCTCACCGACAGCAGCACGGATGTCGGCCGCGCCTGGCAGGACACGCTCAAGCGGATCGGTGACGGCCTGAGCGATCTCAAGAAGTCCGGCGTGGTGGTCATGTGGCGGCCGTTCCACGAGATGAACGGTGACTGGTTCTGGTGGGGCGACCAGGACCCGGCCACGTTCAAGCGCGTGTGGAACTACACCTACAACTACCTCGTCAACACCCGCGGACTCGACAACCTGATCTGGGTGTACGCGCCGGACTGCAGCAGCGGCAGCAACATCACCGACTACTACCCGGGTGGCGCGAAGGTCGACGTGGCCGGACTCGACTGCTACACCGACAACCCTGCCGGTGGCGACGGCAAGATCGTCAAGAATCTCGACGCGCAGTACAAGCAGATGCTCCGCCTGGGCAAGCCGTTCGCCTTCTCCGAGGCGGGTCCCCGCGACCAGGTGGGCGGGTCGTTCGACTGGGCGAAGTGGATCGACGCGATCCAACGGCGGTACCCCAGGACGACGTACTTCCTGGCCTGGAACGACAAGTGGGGCCCGCCGCAGAATCGGAACTCGAGGGCTCTGATGAACCACCCGTGGGTTCTCAACCGAGACGGGATCGACCTCAGGGGTGGCGGCGCTCCTCCGGCGCCGCCACCGAGCAAGAACCCTGCCTGACCTGACCCGGCGCTGGGTCAACCGTGGTGGGCAACCGACCCTGAGCCGGGTCGCCCGGGCTCGTAGCGCAACAGGCGCGGGCCGTCACTGAACCACAGGTTGCCGACCCCGTCCTGGTCGAGCCGCTGGGTCCCGCGGGCGCGGACGACCCACACCTTGAACGACCGCGGGTCGACCCGTAGGAGTTGACCGCCGCTCGACAGGTAGACGTACCCGTCAGGGTTGACGTGGATCTCGTCCTGCCAACCGGAGGAGCCGCCCGGTAGGTCCTTCCGCCGCACGACGGCCCGTCGGAGCGGGTCGAAGACGAAGAGCGTCCCCCCGGCGAGGCCCCACAGACGCCCGTCCGGTCCTTCGGTGAGCGCGTCGACGGACGCGACGTCCCTGACCGGGGCGTACTGTCCGGTCTTCTCGCCGGTCGCCAGGTCGACGGCGAAGAGCCGCGCCTCGGTGGCTCGTGGCGTGGTTCCGCCCCCACCGGCGATGGACGAGCCGCCCCAGAGCGTGTCGCCGAGAACGGCGAGGGACACCACGGCCTGGTCCGGCACGATGTCGCGGCGGACGGTGTGGGTGCCGGTGGCGAGGTCGTACGCGGTGAGGGCGCCGCCCCACTGCCCGTAGTCCGGCGTACTGCCCACGTAGATCGTGTCCGGTGTCCCGAGGATCGCCACCGGGCGGTTCTGTCCGTGCTCGTTCTGCAGCCGGAACAGCTCCCGGGGATTGGTTCCGAGCGCGTACGGCTGGCTCGGGTCGTAGGCGAGCAGCCCGGCGTAGGGGTAGACGCCGGCGTAGAGCAGGCCGTCGTGCCAGGCGAAGCCGTCCGACTGGCCGAGCCGCCCCAACGTGGTGACGGTTTCGGTGTCGGGGTCGAACGTGGTGAGGTTCCCGTTGATGTAGAGGTTGGTGTAGATCGTGCCGTCGGGTCCGGCCGTGAGGTTGTTGAGGCCGATGGCCTGGGGCGGGAACGGCAAGGTGAAGCTCTCGTGGGTACCGGCGTCCGGGTCGTACCACATCGCCTGGCCGGCGTAGTTGCCGATCGCGGCGTACAACACGCCGTCGACGAAGCCCCAGCCGACACCCGCGCCGGTGGCGATCGGCTGCCCGCTGGCACCGAGCACCGGCGCCGGGGTGTCGGTGGTGAGGTCGTAACGCCACAGTTGGCCGGAGGAGGTGAAGTAGACCGACTCGCCGTCGGGAGCGAGTGGCGCCGTACCCCGCGAGCTCATCGTGAAGCCGTCGGCGATGACCTCTCCCGTGTCGGGGTCGAGGACGAACGCCGTGCCGTTCTGGCTGAGCTTGACGAACAGCCGACCCTCGATGAGGTTGATGTCGTACGGGTAGCTCGAGGCGCCCTGGAACTCCGCGGGGAGGATGTCGCGCTTCTCTCCGGTGCTGAGGTCCACCCGGATCAGGTGGCCGGCCGACCCGATCGCCACCCAGAGGATCTCGCGCTCGGGGTCGATCGCGGTGTCGATGGCGTAGAACTGCCCCTCGTACATCGGACCGAAGTCGCGCACACCCTCGGCCGGGGAGTAGGAGAACGCGTGAGCGTCCGGGTAGGTGCCGCCGTAGACCCGGCCGTCGGTTCCGGGGCGGAGGCCGTAGACGTAGGTCTGCCCCGCGATCGGCGGCCCGAGGTCGACCACCTCGTCGGCGACCGGGTCGTACTGGTAGAGCCGGCCCTCGTCGTAGGTTCCCGCGTAGACGAGTCCGTCGCTGGCCTGGGTGATGCCCCATCCACCCGAGGATCCGGGGAGCGGGATCGTTCGGCGAAGCTCCCGGGTGATCGGGTCGATCACCGACACGACGCCCGGCGTCCCCATCTGAATGCCGTAGACCACCGGCTGCCCGTCGCCGTCGGTGCCGAAGTGGCCCTCGAACACCGTCAGCGCCGTGCTCAGCACCCCGAAGTCGGTGATGGTGCCGGGCGGCGTCGGCCCGGCGGCGTGGGCGGAGGGACTGGTGGCGGTCATGACGCCGCCCAGGCCGAGGATGCCGGCACCTGCCACGCTTGCGCCGCGAAGGAAGTCCCGCCTCGTCGCTGTCGTCTCGCCTCGGAAACCCGCTGACCTGACGTCGTGCACGCTCTGCCCCTCTCGGCGCCCACGAGGCGGGCGCGGTCCGCAGCGCATCGGGTCTGACCTCGGCCACAGTATTGATCACGACGAATTGCGGTCAAGACCTAAAGTATGGCCTTATCCGGCGGCGGTTTCGGTCGCGTGATGACCGGCGTCCGCGTCGACCCGGCCCAAATTCGTTTCCAGCCTCACAGGTCGCGGGTCCACGATGTCCGTGCACCGTCGGATGAGGACACGTCGAACATCGAGGAGTGAAGGTCATGGGGACGACCCATACAGGCGTGGTGGAGCTGCACCTGACGGTCCGGGACATGGAGGAGACCGACCTGCCGGACCTCGCCTGCTTCTACTCCGAGCTCAACCTGAAGCAGATGACCGACGAACTCCAGCGGGGACCCCGGGACGTCGTCGACCACCTGGTCGTGTGCGTGCCCTCGGGAATGCCGGTCGCCAAGGGCGCGGTCAACTACGAGGAGAAGCCCGAGGCCGGGGTGATCTGGACCCTCTCCGTCCGTGCCGAACTGCGCTCCCTCGGGATCGGGACGGTCCTGATCTGTGCGTCCGAGGAGCGGATCCGGGCACGCGGCCTGCCCCGCGCCGAGATCGGGGTGGAGGAGAACAACCCGCGGGCACGCGCGCTGTACGAGCGGCTGGGCTACGTGGCCTACGGCAGCGAGCCCGCCTCCTGGGACTACCAGGCAGACGACGGCACGATCCGGCTGTACGAGACGACGTGCACGCTGCTGCGCAAGGACCTTCGCCCTGACCACGTCGACTGACCCGGTGGAAGACCGCTCCGCTCATCGTTCGTCCGCGACCTGAATGATCGTCTTGCCGGGCGTGCGGCGGTCGCGGGCGAACGCGGAGGCCGTTTCGGAAAGCGGTCGTACGGCGCCGACGATGGGGGTGAGCTGTCCGGCCCGCAGGCGCTGGGCGAGGTCGGTCAGCCGGGCACGGGTCGGCGGCTCGGCCGGTGCCGATCACGCGGGCGCCCACCTCTCGCGCGAGTTGGACGGCCATCGAGCCGACGCCGCCCGCGGCGCCGTGAACGAGGACGGTCTGGCCGGTCGTGAGGTGGGCGTGGTCGAACAGTCCCTGCCATGCGGTCAGTCCGGAGATGGGCAGCGCGGCAGCCACGGTGTGGTCGATGTCGGCCGCGAGGGGAGCGAGGTTGCGAGCCTCCACCGCGGTGTATTCGGCCAGGGATCCGTTACGGGCCCAGTCGGTCAAGCCGAACACCCGCTGGCCCACGCTGAGACCCGTGGTTCCGTAGCCGAGCTCGACCACGACGCCGGACAGATCGTGCCCGGGGATGCTGGGTGTCCGGTCGCGGCCGGCGCGATCGGTCCACGTGGCCGGCCAGTCGAGCTCTCCGGGGGTGAAGCCCGCGGCGTGCACGCGCACGATGACGTCGTTCTCCGCGGCGTGGGGGTAGGGCATGTCGGTCAGGGTCAGGCCGCCGACACCCGCGTCACGGTCCCGCACGGTGATCGCTCGCATGCTCGGAATCCTTTCGGGAACGTTCGTCTGTGTGGGTTGGTGGTGGGCGTTCAGCACGGGTTCCGCGCGTGGCGCGCGTGGCGCCGGCTCCCGGCCGCGGAGGTCGCGGGTCGCCCGTCGTGGGTGCGCCGGTGAGCCTGTGCTCGTCCGGCGTGAACCGCGGCGATCACGGACAGCACTGTGACGAACCCGATGTAGAGGTAGGCAGTGGCCTCCAGCCCCCACCAGCGGGCCAGCAGGCCGGCTGCCAGAGCAGGGACGCTCAGTGCCGTGTAGCTGACCACGTAGGCGGCTGAGAACACCTCCGACCGGGCCTTCGCGCTGGTCGCCGCGCTGATGACGCGGAGGGTTCCGGTGAACGTCAACCCGACGCCCAGTCCGGCGACGACCGAGCCGATGACGAAGACGACCACCGAGGTGAGCAGCAGGGCCGCTGCCAGTCCTGCGGAGCCGACCGTCAGGCACGCGGCCCCCAGCGAGGTGGCGACCCGTGGCGGGTGCCGGAGGGCCCAGCCGCTGCCCGCACTGTTGGCGAGGAACAGCACCGCGATGCTGAGCCCACCCGCGGCGCCGAACCCCACGTGCAACACGGTGGTCACCAGGGACGGGGCGAGCGCCAGGAAGAGCCCGGTCACGGACCACCCGGCGACGATGGAGGGGACCGAGGCAAGGAACTCCGGCCGGGCTTCCCCCGGAACGCGGACTCGCGGTCGCAGCGACGCCAGTCCACCGATCCGCCGGGTGTGTCGCTCAGGGATCGCGAGGACCACCACGGCGAGGCTCACGAACGCCATTGTCAGGAAAGGGAACACGTACGCGTCGGGATGCGTGCTCACCTGAACGAGCAGCCCGACGACCCCCGCACCGATCGCCAGGCCGGCGCTGGTGCCCACGGCTGTCATCGTGGGCCCCAGCTGCGGGCGTTTCTCGGGCGCGAAGTCGACCAACCCGGCGGCGAGCGCACCCGTCGCGGTCCCGGTGGCGAGCCCCTGCACCACGCGGGCGACCTCCAGCGCTCCCACCCCGTCGGCGGTCCAGAAGATCGCCGTGCTGGCTGCGGCTACAAGGAGGGCGGCGACCAGCACCGGACGGCGACCCAGGTGATCGCTGAGCGACCCGACCGTCAGCAAAGCGCCGAGCAGACCGGCGACGTACACGGCGAAGATCACCGTCAGCATCGTCACCGAGTAGCCCCAACGCTCCCGGTACAGCGGGTAGATCGGGGACGGCGCGCTCGCGTTCGCCATCATCAGCACGTTGGCGCAGACGAGCAGGACGAACGAAGCCCGACGTCCCAGACGACGCCCGTTGTCGAGGTGACTCACGACGTTCATCGCGTCGGTGTGATGTCCGGTCAGCTCGGCCAGGGCGCGCCGAGCATGGCCTCGACGGTCGTCGTGCGCTGGAAGCCGGGGATGAAGTGCTCGAGCACGTCGGCGTTGACGGTGCCGTTCGTGGTGTCGGGGCGGTTCTTGAGCCCGTCCACGTAGGCTCGCAGAAACTCGTTCTTGAAGTTCTCTCGTGGGTGGACGGCGACGATCTCGTCCAGCTGATCGCGTTCCAGTCCGTCCAGGCCGAAGCCGAGCACGTCGGTCAGGACGCCGAGGTACGTGGTCGCGATTTCGGGAGCCATCCGGTCGGGGATGCCCGGTGTGGTGTGCAACGCGATCGCCGTCCAGACCGTCTCGACGGCCCTCGTCGAGAAGCCCCGGTCCAGGAGAAACTTGCGCGCGTGGTCGGCGCCATCGACTTCGAAGCGCTGCTCGACGTCGGAAAAGGGGGTCAGGAGGCCGGTGTCGTGGAACATGGCGGCCAGGTAGAGCAGCTCCGGGTCCGGGGTCACTCCGAGCTTGTGCGCGTGCATCAGGCTGAAGAAGAAGACCCGCCGGGAGTGGTGGTAGATGAGGGCGCTGGTCGTCTCCTGGATGAGCTTGGTCGCTTCGGCGACCGCCGCCGTCTCTGGAATCTCCAACCCTGCGATGACCTCTGGCATGACCTCTGACCCTCCGGGAAGCGTGTCGCTGTGGACCGTGTGTCCGATTTCCATGCTGGCCGCCGATCGGCCCGCGGCGCCGCCTTCGTCCGGCCAGGAACCACCTAGATCCGGACACGGCGTGGTCGCAGCCGTGTGCGTCGCGCACGCTTCGGAGCTTCTTGAACAGACCAGCTCTGCCACACCGGCTGAGGCAACTCCGAGTTGTCAGCAGACTCCTCGCGAGCCGAACGCGCCGTATGGCACCAATCACCGCAGTCGGTGCGGACGAGAGTTCGTTTACACGTAAGAGTCGTCACGTAACTCGCTACAGGGCGCAGGAGTGGACGATTCTCGCCGCCTCGGGCGCCCGGACCGCTGCACTGACTCTCGTGACGACCCGCACTCGCCACGGCACGCCGAAGCCACCCAGGCGCCGTCGTAACGGTGTGCTACCAATGAACGGTGTCCATGGCTTCTGCGTCGCCTACCCCTCGGCGGTCAGCGCCGCCGGGGTCCGGCAGGTCACCGAGCGGATCCGGCTCGGGAGGGACCGGAGAGGTGGACGCTACCCCCCATCGCGTCGCGATCCTCGTCTACGACGGAGTGACGTTGCTGGACGTCGCCGGTCCCGCGGAGGTGTTCAAGGAGGCGAACCGGTTCGGTGCCGACTACCGGATGGTATGGCTGTCGCCGACGGGTGCGGACGTCACGTCGAACCTCGGGGTCCGGATCGCGGTCGACGACGCCGTCACCTCACAGCCGGCTTCCGACACGTTCCTGGTGGCCGGGTCCGACCTCTATCCGCGCTTCCGAGTCCCCCGCGACCTGGCGGACGCCGCGCGGATACCGGCGGCTGGAGCGGGCCGGGTCGCGTCGATCTGCACCGGGGCGTTCGTCCTCGCCGCCGCAGGCCTCCTGGAGGGCAAGCGCGCGACCACGCACTGGCGGGTCGCGGACGAACTCGTCGCCCGCTGTCCGACGTGCCGCGTCGAGCCCGACGCGATCTACGTTCGCGATGGCACCACATACACGTCGGCAGGGGTGACGGCCGGGATCGACCTGGCGCTCGCTCTCGTCGAAGAGGACCACGGGCCCGACCTGGCGCGCGACGTCGCCCGTGCCCTGGTGGTGTACATGCAGCGTGCGGGCGGCCAGTCGCAGTTCTCGGCACCCCTGCAAGGACCGCCGCCCCGCTCGCTGGCACTCCGCAAGATCACCGACTGGGTGACGGCGAACCCCGGCGGGGACCACTCGCTGGGTGGGCTCGCGAAACACCTCAACGTGAGCACCCGGCAGCTCACCCGGCTCTTCCACGACGAGCTGTCCACGACACCCGCCCGCTACGTGGAAAACATCCGATTCGACCTGGCCAGGGCACTGCTCGACCAAGGTCACACCGCGACGCACGCCGCGACCCTCGCCGGGTTCCCCAGTTACGAAAGCATGCGACGGGTTTTCGCCAGGAAGCTGTCGATCAGCCCCGCCGCCTACCAACGCCGGTTCGGCACGGCCCGTCGCGCCAACGCGGGTTAGAGCAACGGCGGGGCAACGGCTCGTTCACTGACCGGACACCCTCTAGGCGTCCTTGTGACTGGTGACGTTGATGAGGTTGCCGTCAGGCGCGCGTACGAAGAACCGCCGTAGGCCCCACGCTTCCGTGGTGAGCGGGTGGACGATCTCGAAGCCGCGCTTCTTGGCCTCCTCGTAGGCCTCGTCGATGTCGTCGCCGACGTGGATCGAGATCACCGAGTCCTGCGGAGCGGTGGCGTCGCGGGTGACGAGCTGAACGACGGCCTGGCCGTCAGGGGACTGGTACCTGGCGACCCAACCCATGTTGAACGCCTCGACGCTGAGCCCGAGGTAGTCCACGTAGAAGTCGCGAGCTGCGCCGATGTCGGGGACGGAGAGGTTCGCGGTGATGCCGGTGACCTGCATCAGTGGCTCCTTCTTGTTGGTGGCGATCCGCGGTCATTCTTTTACGTTCGGGCGAGGCAGTCCAGCTCAGCGCGCACGTGAGAACCCGTGGTCGCGTAGGTGAGGAACAGGAGCGCCCCGGGTCGGCGGCATCCCGACCCGGCCTGCCTGGGGTCTGGGTGGACGACCGTTCCGGCACCGAATCTTTACTGGAACGTTCGTTCCATCTGGCTTCGGTTCCGTCCGCGTTTCGCGAGCCCTTCCTAGCGTCGTTGTCGTGCGTGTCCCGCAACACGAGTGTCCGTCGACCGGCACGTGCTGGAGCTGCCGGTAGGCAGGCACAGGTTGACTGCGTGGAGGGCTTGCACTCGGCCCGGGGGAACTCGCACTCGACACGGCGCGGTGACCAACCGCGTTCACGACGCTCATCCGCGATGAGAGGAACCCCACCGTCATGGCACGAACTCCGATCAAGATGATCGCCTGCCTCGCCGGACTGGTCACCGCGTTGGCCCTTGCCGGCTGTGGCGCGAGCGCGGCCCAGACGAACGACGCCAGCACCGGCAACCCCGGGTCCGGCTCCGGGGGCGGCTCCGACCCCGACACCATCACCATCGCTCACATTCCCAGCGAGGAGAACACCGACATCGACCAGTCCTACGCGAAGATCGCGGAGGTCATCGAGCAGGAGACGGGTAAGAAGGTCGCCTTCCAACAGGCCACGAGTTATGCGGCCGTGATCGAAGCCCAGCGGGCCGGGAAGGTCCAGATCGCGGCGTACGGTCCGTTCTCCTACGTGGTCGCCAAGGACAGTGGTGCCGGGGCCGAACTCCTCGGCTACTCGGCAGAGTCATCGCAGGACCCGGGCGGTTACTACTCCGTCGCCAGCGTCCCGAAGGGCTCGAAGATCACGGATCTGAGTGGCTTCAAGGGCAAGAAGGTCTGCTTCGTCGACCCGACCTCGACGTCGGGATACCTGTTCCCGTCGGCTGGTCTGCTCAAGGAGCACATCGACCCCAAGAAGGGTGTCACGCCCATCTTCGCCGGGGGTCACGACGCGTCGGTCCTGGCTGTCGCGGACGGACAGTGCGACGGCGGGTTCAGCACCGAGTCGATGGCCAAGGAGGAGCTGATCAAGAGTGGTCAGCTCAAGCAGGGTGACATCAAGGTCATCTGGAAGTCGGAACTGATCCCGCCCTCGCCGGTAGCGGTGAGCACGAAGTTGTCCCCCGAACTGCGCAAGCAGCTGAAGAACATCTTCCTGACCAAGCTGAACGTCGACGCGCTGAAGAAGAGCGGCGAGTGTGACACCTCCAAGGACAACTGTGGTCTGCCCATGAAGTGGGGCTACCTGTCGATCGAGGACTCGGCTTACGACGGCATCCGTGCGGTCTGCGACACCACGAAGTCCGACTCCTGCAACGCCTGAGCCCGGAGGCCGCGATGACCACACAGAGGGAAACCGAACATGGGCAGCCGGCGATCGTCTTCTCCCATGTCACCAAGCGGTTCACCGAGACCGTGCTCGGCTTGGACAACGTCACCTTGACGGTACCGACAAGTCAGCGGGTCGTTCTGCTGGGACTCTCCGGATCGGGGAAGTCGACGATGCTGCGCCACGTCAACGGGCTGCAGCGGCCGACGAGCGGCACGATCGAGGTGCTCGGGCGGGACGTCGGAAGCGTGACCGGACGGGGTGTGCGCGACCTGCGTCGCCACGTGGGGTTCATCTTCCAGAACTTCCACCTCGTCGGGAGCATCACCGCGCTGGAGAACGTGTGCACGGGCCTGCTCGGCTCGCTGCGCGGGCCGCGACTCGGCTTGTGGATGTATCCGAAGTCGTGTCGGCGGCAGGCACTGGTGCAACTCGACCGGGTCGGCCTCGCCGATCGGGCGTTCCAGCGTACGGACACGCTCTCCGGCGGGCAGCAGCAGCGGGTGGCGATCGCTCGCGCGCTGATCCAGCAGCCGTCGGTGTTGCTCGCCGATGAACCGGTGGCCTCGCTGGATCCGGAGTCGAGCGCGCAGGTGCTCGACGTGATCACGAAGATCAGCGCCGAGGACCACCTGACGGTCCTGTGCAGCCTCCATCAGGTCGAGTTGGCGCTGGGGTTCGCCGAGCGGGTCATCGGCCTCCGGCACGGCCGGGTCGTCCTGGACGAGGTCGCGAACAAGATCAGCCGCGCGCAGGCCATGACGGTGTACGGGCCCAACGCAGTTCCGGATGTACCGCCGGACGTGACCCGGAACCCGACGCCGACCCCGGCCATGACGCCGACCCCGACCATGACGCCGACCCCGACCGCCACCCCGGTCGGGTAGCTCGAACCGGGTGGCTCGAGTCGGACAAGAGGAGGTACGCCATCACCACGCTCGGGAGTGAACCGCGGGCAGCCGGCGAACTGCCCGCGGGACTCCAGTTCCCTCCGCGACCGCGGATATCGCTGAGCAAGATCGGCAACACCACCGTCCTGCTGGTCCTGGGCGCCGCCGCTATCTGGTCCGTGATCGACCTGCGGATCAACGTGGCGACCTTCATCGACGGTTACGGCAACGCCGTGGACTTCCTGCGGCGTACGGTGCCGCTGCGCCTTCCTCCGCTCGACGAGATCTGGTCGATGGTCGGACAGACGCTGGCGATCGTGGTGCTCGGCACCGTCCTCGCCTATCTGCTCAGCGTCCCGGTCGCGTTGCTCGCCGCCGAGAACACCACGATCAACAAGCCTGTACGGGCGGTGGCTCGCATTCTCATTGTGGTGGCCCGGGCCATGCCCGAGCTCATCATCGCGATGTTCTTCCTCCGGGTCTTCGGGCTCGGAGCGCTGCCCGGCATCCTGGCGCTGGGGCTGGGCTCCATCGGCATGATGGCCAAGCTGTTCACCGATGCCATCGAGGAGCTCGACGCCGGACCACGGGAGGCGTTGCGGGCGACCGGGGCGACCAACCTGCAGCAGATCGTCGGCGCGGTCATTCCCGCCCTGAAGCCGGCGATGGTCGCGACGACGCTGCACCGCTTCGACATCAACCTGCGCGGGTCGGTGATCCTGGGCTTCGTGGGGGTCGGCGGCATCGGGCTGCAGATCTCCGCGGCGCTCCAGACCCTGAACTACCGGCTGGGCCTTGGACTCATGGCGATCCTGCTCGTCCTCTGCCTGGTCACCGAGCTTGTCTCCGGCATCGTCCGGACCGCCCTGCTCGGCCGGGACTACACGCCCAAGCACGCGACCCTGATGTCCCGGCTGGGGCGGTGGCTCACGCCCCGGCGGGCCGGACGCGCCACGACCGGGACGACCGGGACGACCGGGAGGGCCGAGAGGACCGTGCCGAACCGACCGTCCTCGTTCGACCCGGACCGGGTCTCTCCGCCGTGGAACGGCGAACGGATCCGTCGTGCGCTCTGGGTTGGTGCGGTGCTCGTGGCCCTGGTGGCCGCACTCATCGGCGCGCAGATCTCGGTTGCGCAACTCGAAGGCGGACTCGGCAAAGCGCTGTACACGTTGGGTCTGTACTTCCCACCGAGCACGGCCGAGATCGGCGACAAGCTGGTCGGATCGATGGTCGAGACGCTTCAGATGGCTCTCGCCGGCACACTGCTCGGACTGGTCCTGGCCACACCGATCGGAGTCCTGGCGGCCCGGAACGTGGCGCCACCCCGCGTCGCGGCGTTCTTCCGGACGCTCGTGGTCTGCGTCCGGGCGATCCCCGGGATCATCATCGGGATCTGCTTCGTCGTGATCACCGGGCTGGGCTCCACCGCCGGTGCTCTGGCACTCGCGATCGGCGCGATCGGGTTCTTCAGCAAGATCATCGCCGACTCGATCGAGGAGACGGACGTCCGGGTCCAGGAGGCGATCCGTGCCTCCGGAGCGGAGGCCCAGCAGGTCTTCGTGGCCGCGACCCTGCGACAGGTGGCGCCCTCGCTCGCCTCACACGCCATGCATCAACTGGACAACGACCTGAGAGGTGCGACCGGGCTGGGCGTCATCGGCGCCGGAGGCATCGGTTTCTACATGCTCAACGCGGCCCGCGTGCTCGAGTACGGCGTCGTCACGACCTGCATGTTGATGATCCTCGTCAGCGTCCTCCTGGTGGAGGGGTTGGCGCTCTGGACGCGTCGGGAGGTCAAGTGAGGAGACGCCCTGTCGGGATGAATCCTCGGGCCGACCCTCTCCGCCTCGCCCGGCCGACGCCCTACCGATTCCTGAACGAAGGTGGCAACACATGACCGCACCCCCACTGGGCGAGATGACCCGCGAGGAGATCTGCGCCGAGCTGAACCAGGCCGAGTCCGGCGACGTGATCGCGCTCGCGGCGGCCTGCGTGGCCGGCGATGCCGCCCTCGTCATCACCCGGCCGCCCACGGTCGGCACGGTGGTCACCCAGGTGCGTGAACCGGTCGCCGAGCAGCGGTTCATCCTCGCCGATGTCCTGGCCTGTCAGGCCGAGGTGACCCTGCACGGTCACCAGGGCTGGGCGATGCGGATGGGCTCGGACCGTATGGCCACGCTCGCGGCCGCCATCTGTGCGGCCGAGTTCGAAGCGAACGGTCCGTACGCGGCAGAGATCGTCGCGCTGTGCCACGCCGGCCGGCAACGCCGCAAGGAGAACCGCTCCGCCGAGTGGGAGCGGCTCGCTCCGACCATCGTCGAGTTCGAGGAGATCCCATGACCCTCACGGCCACCACACCACCCTGCACGGCGCCGAACGACTGGCCGACGCTGCGAGCGCTGCCCGGTGACACGTCCCAGCAGGTCTTCCGCGCCTGCCTGACGGCTCTCGCCCGGCCCGGCATGGTCACGCGTCTGCCTGCCGGCTGCGTACCGGACTCGGTCCCGGCGGTCGTTGCACCCGTGCTCGCCCTCACCGACCTGATGACCCCACTGACCGGTCTGGACGCCGCCGAGGTCCCCGGCGCACGCGAAGCCGCCGATCTGCTCGCGAGGGTGACCGGCGCGAAGGTCAGGGAGCCGGCCCGCGCGCGGTTCGCCCTTGCCTTCGCGGAGTCTGCGGAGATGACCGACCTGTCGCTCGGTTCCCACTGGTCACCGGAGTTCGGTGCGCTGCTGTGTCAGCGGGTGACCGGGCTCGGGGACACCACCGCGCCGAACGACCGGCCGGCTCTGCGGCTGCGGCTGACCGGCCCCGGTGTGAAGGTCAACGCGGACCTGACGGTCACCGGGCTGACGCCACGTTTCGTCGAGCTCCGGGCCGGGGTTGGCGGTCCTATCACGCCATCCGGCAACGCGCCACGGAGCTGTTGGACCGCGTGGAGGTGCCTCGTCACCGGATGGACGACGTGGTGGGCCAGTTCTCAGGCGGCATGCGACAGCGCGTCCAGATCGCCAAGGCGTTGGCCACCGATCCCCAGGTGCTGCTCCTCGACGAGCCGACGACGGGCCTGGACGCCTCGGTAGCCGCTGGCGTCCTCGACCTGCTCCGTGAGTTGCTCGCCGAACGGGAGATCGCCGTCGTCGTGGTCAGTCACGACTTCTCCGTGATCGGCGCGCTCACCGACCGGACCGTCGTCATGCGCAACGGCCACCTCGTCGAGAGCGGACTCACCGACCAGCTGTTCGCCGACCCCCACCACCCCCACACCCAGCAGCTCGTCGCTGCGGCGCGCAGCTGAGAGGCCACCATGACCCATCCTGACGTGACCCAGCCAGCCGTGACCCAGCCAGACATGACTCATCCCGAGGCGACTGGCCAAGACCTGACCCACCCGGCTCCGGTCCTGTCGGTGCGCGACCTGACCAAGACCTTCACCCTGCACGCGATCGGTCGGGAGGTGGTCTCGCTGCGGTCGGTGTCGTTCACCCTGTACGCCGGCGAGCACCTGGCCGTCATCGGAGCCAGTGGGGCAGGCAAGTCCAGCTTGCTGCGGTGCATCTACCGGAACTACCTGCCCGACACGGGGACAGTGCAGGTGCACGACGGTGGCCGAACCACCGACCTGACCGCGCTCGACGACCGCACGATGGTGCGGCTCCGCGGTCGTGACTTCGGCTATGTCTCCCAGTTTCTCGACGCGCCGCCACGACAGGGACCCTTGCGGCTGGTCACCAACGCGGCCAGGCGGCGTGGGTTGTCGCCGGCGGCGGGGGAGGAGGCCGCCGCCGCCTCGCTGGCCAAGCTGGGGGTGGAGGAGCGGCTGTGGGACGTGGACTGCAGCGTGTTGTCCGGCGGCGAGCGCCAGCGGGTCAACCTGGCCGCCGGCACCGTCAGCCCGCCCCGTCTCCTGCTGCTCGACGAGCCGGTGTCGGCGCTGGATCCGGCCAACCGGGCACGCGCGCTGACCGTCATCGAGGACCTCCGGCACCAGGACGTGAGCGTGTTGGCGATCTACCACGACATGACGATCATCCGTCGTGTCGCGAGTCGGGTTCTGCTGATGGAGAACGGCGTGATCACCGCGGACGGGACACCGGACGAGGTGCTCGGCAGCGGGGTGCGTGGCCTCGAGGAGGTGTACGCGTGAGCGACACGCTCTCGCTGTCGTCCGGGGACCAACGGTCGTCGTCCCCGCTGCCCTGGTCACTGGGCCGAACTCCGTCGTCGTACGTCGTGTCGAACGTCCGGGTCGTCCTCGACGACCGGGTCACCGACCCGGCGAGTGTCGTCGTCGAGCGGGGTGTCATCGTCGCGGTCGTCGAGCGGAAGCACCCGCTGGTCGGAGACGTCGACGGTGGCGGCCTGGTGCTGATGCCGGGGCTGATCGACGTCCACAGCGATGCTCTGGAGAAAGAGCGGGTGCCACGCCCGACCGCGGTGCTTCCCTGGGACTTCGCGCTGGCCTCGTTCGAGACCAAACTCGTCGGTGCGGGCGTGACCACGATCTTCCACGGAGCGGCGTTCCAGAACAAGACCGCCCACGGCGTGACCCGTACCCCGACCACCGCCCTGGACATCTGTGAGACGGTCGACCGGCATCGAAGCGCCCGGGTCGACCACCGGGTCGACCACCGGGTCCTGCACCGCTTCGCCATCCGCTCAGAGGATGGGGCGAACTCGCTCCGTGAACGGTTGCGGGCGCACGCCGAGGATGCCGAGCCGATCCTGCTGTCGCACGAGGACCACACCCCCGGCCAGGGCCAGTACGCGAACGTCGCGCACTTCGTCGACGCCCGGGTGGCCAGTGGCGCGGACCGTGCGGAGGTGACCGCACAGGTCGCGCGGCGGATGGCCGAGGCCCACCTGACCGATCACGTCCGGGAGGCCAACTTCAGCTGGATCGAAGGCTTGGTACGTGCGGGTCGGGTCCGGCTGCTCGGCCATGACCCGGACTCGGCCGAAGCCGTCGACGCACTGGTCGAGCGCGGTGGCAGAGTCGCGGAGTTCCCGACCACCCTCGAGGCGGCGCGGCGCGCCCGCGAGGTCGGGCTGTTGGTCGTCGCCGGCGCACCGAACGTGCTCCGGGGTGGGTCACACTCCGGCAACGTCGCCGCCACCGAGCTGATCTCCCACGGTCTGGTCGACGCCCTGGCGTCGGACTACCTTCCGACGGGGCTACTCGGTAGCGTCGCCGCCCTTGTCCGCCGAGGCCTCACGTCCCTGCCCGAGGCGGTCGCCCTGGTCACCGCCGGCCCGGCCGCCGTTGCCGGGTTGGGGGACAGGGGCCGGATCGCGCCCGGCCTGGTCGCCGACTTCGCGCTCGTCGACGACCGCACCAGCTGGCCCCATGTCGTGACGACACTGAAGGCTCACCCGCTGGCAGTCCTTTGACGATCCGATCCGGTCCCGGCCGGAGCGGCGCACGATCAGGACACAGAGCGCGTTGAGCACGGCGAGATGGACGAGGCGGCTCGCCATCTCCTCCGAGCGGACCCCGGCTGGCCTGCTGCCAGCGACCAGCACCGCCTCCGCGATTCCGCTCAACCGGGAGTTCGCGAAGCTGGTCAGGGCGACCGTGGGTGTCTGGTTGGTGATCGCGATCCGGATGGAATCGATGGTGGAAGGGGTCCGCCCGGAGTGGCTGATCGCCAGACACACGTCCTTGCAGCCCAGGCTGTGGGCGGCCGCCTGCTGGGTGTCCACCTCGACGGGATACGACACCGGTAGACCGATGCTGGTCAGCCGGTAGGCCATGTCCGCCGCGATGGGGGAGGACGTTCCGGTCGCGACGATCAGAATCCGTTGCGCGTTGATCAGCAGGTCGGCGACCCGGTCCAGCATGGCGACGTCCATCGCGTGCGCGGTGTCGACCAGGGCGTCGGCTATGTCCGCGAACACCTTCTGGGCGGGGTTGGACGAGGCGCGGTCCACTGACCTGGTCGACGGGCTCCAGGCAGGCGCACTTCGTTGGGCGAGCCTAATCTTGAAGTCCTGGTAGCCGGGCAGGCCGAGCGCATGGCAGAAACGCACGACCGACCCGACCGAACTCCCTGATGCTTTTGCCAACCGAGCCGCCGACATGTGCAGGACGTTCCCGGGCGTCTCGAGAACCGCCTCCGCGACACGCCGCTCTGCCGGAGAGAACCCCGGAAGTCGGGATCTGATGAATTCGAGCACGTCACCGTCGACCGGGGCTTGGGACGTTGGATGCTCCATGCGAAGGACGCTAGGAAGGGGCCGCGAACATCGGCGGAACTGAAGCCGGATCTGGAGCGGACGGTCCAGGATCATCGGGTGACGGAATCTCGTTCCCAACGCCTGCCGTCGTCCTGATCAATTGCGGGCCGATGAGGCGTCCGATCTGTTCAAGAATCGCTCCGCGAGATTCGCCATCATGGGACGCATGAGTGTTGACCTGTCGCGTGCCGCATCGTTCCTCGCCAGCCATGGCCGCCTGCTCGACCGGCGCCGCTTCGAGTTCCTCCTGGGCGAAACGGAGCCAGTCGCCGTGCTCGCCGCTGTAGATGGCTACCGCAACGGTGACGGCGGTTACGGCTGGGGGCTGGAGCCCGACCTGCGCGCGCCGGAAAGCCAGCCAGGTGGCGCGCTGCACGCGTTCGAGGTGTTCGAGGACATCGCCCCGGTGCGGACTCCGCGTGCGGTCGAGTTGTGCGACTGGTTGAACTCGGTGACGCTGCCAGACGGTGGCCTTCCGTTCGCACTGCCGGTGGCGGACGCCGCTGCCTGCGCGCCCTTCTGGGCCCAGGCCGAGCACACGGTTTCCACGCTCCAGAGCACCGCGTTCGCCGCCGGTGCCGCGTTACGGGTCGCCGCGCACGACCCCGCCGTCGCGGCGCATCCCTGGCTGGCCCGCGCCACCACGTACTGCTTCGACACCATCGCCGCCCTGGACTCGGCGCCGCACGCGATCGCGCTGTCGTTCGCTGTCCGCTTCCTCGACGCCGCGTACGAGCAGTATCCAGCGGCCGCGCCCCTGCTGGAGCGGCTCGGCAGGTTCGTGCCGGAGACCGGGCTGGTTCCGGTCGCGGGCGGCAGCGAAGGTGAGACGATGCGCGCACTCGACTTCGCCTCGGTGCCCGGTAGCCCGGCGAGCGCGCTGCTGGGTGCCGGCGTGATCGAGGCCGGTCTGGACGAGCTGGCCGCGCAACAGCGGGAGGATGGCGGCTGGACGGTCGACTTCGCCAGCTACTCCCCAGCGGCGGCACTGGAATGGCGTGGCTACGCGACGGTGAACGCTGTCCTGACCCTGAAGCGCGCCGGGCGCCTCGCCCACCTGCCAGGCTGACGCCCACAGACCAGAAGCTGGTCGCGGTCATACTGTGGGTCGTGACCCTAGAGGAAGTACGTGTCCACCACCGCAGCGGGCAATGGTGTTCCGGTGTCCGAACCGGCGACAACATCGTGGCCTATGACGTTGAGATCCTTCCTCAGTGGCAGGTTCCCGGCCACCCCACGACCGATCGCTGCTTCGTCATCCCCGACGAAGGGGTCGACTAACTTCTCTCGAATAGGTGTCTGTGAGAGTCTTTTAGCCTCAATCCGTGGACTCGCTGGGTTGATGGTTTTGGTTGCGGGTCGCTCGTGGTTGGTGGTGGGTGGGCAGGCGGGGGCTGCTGGTCTGCCCAGCTTTCCTTTGGTCTCCGGTCGGGCCTTGGTGGCGGGTGGGTAGTTTCAGGCGACGCGTGGTGGGCCGGTTGCGGGGCGGAACACGTTGTGCCAAAGGGTGTTCCACTGTTCCGCCCAGGGCCAGTGCTCGGGTAGGTGCAGGACGGGCCGGCGCTGTGGGCGGGCGATTCTGGCGGGGACGGTGACGATGTGGCGGCGAAGCGTCGCGCCGCGGGCGGTGGCGTGGCGGGGGCTGGTGAGGGTGCCGGCGGCGCGGAGCAGGTTGTGGGTGATGGCTGCGCAGATGGCCCAGGCGCTGTTGGCGGCGAACTGTCCTGAGGGTAGATGAGCCAACGGCCCGTCGATCAGATCGGCGAACACGGTTTCGATGATCGCGTGCCGGCGGTGGGTGATGTCAGCATCGGCTGTGGGTTCGGTGTTGTTGGTGAAGAACGGGTGATGACGCCAGACCGGGAACAGCTCCTGATCGCCGGCCTGGTCGTGGGCTTGGTCGCGGGCGCGGTCACGGACCCGGCGCACGACCAGCCGGGCGGTGACCGGGTGCTTGGTGGAGGTGAAGGCGGTGAACTCCGTCTCGGCGACCTCGGCGTCGGAAATCAACTCACCGGTGTCGGGATCGGTGACCGCGCCGGGGTAGTGCACCGGTGTCCAGGCGTCCTCGGCGATGGAGGCGATCGCGGCGGTGACTGCCGGGTTCTTGGTGAGCACGACGGAGAACCGGACCCCGGCCTTCAGGCACGCGGCGACCACGACGTGGTTGCCATACGCCGAATCGCCCCAGTCGTTACGTCCTGGCCTGCGAGGTTGCCTTCGCGCACCGGGGTGCTGAGTGGCGCGACCGAATCTTGGTGAACCAGGCCGTGGCCTACCGCATCCACCTGGACGTGGCGCGTGGGCGCTGGTACCTCACCGCGGCGTGGAGGCGGCCGGTGGTCCAGACGATCCCGCTCCAGGCGGTCCGCGCCGCCGGGATGTGTCTCGCCCCGGGTTAGATGGAGACATCGAAGCCTGGAGGAACGAGGACGATGGCAGCGCAGCGTAAGTACCCGGATGAGTTGAGGGAGCGGGCCACGCGGTTGGCGGTGGAGGCTCGGCAGGATCCGGGGTCTCGGATGGGCGCGGTGAAGCGGATCGCGGACCAACTCGGGGTGCATCCGGAAGCGTTGCGGACGTGGGTGAAGCAGGTTGAGGTTGACGCTGGGGTGGCGCCGGGGACGACGACGTCGGAGGCGGCCAAGATGGCGGAGCTGGAGCGGGAGAACCGTGAGCTGCGCCGGGCGAACTCGATTCTGAAGTCGGCGGCGTCTTTCTTCGCGGCGGAGTTGGACCGTCCGAGTCGATAGACACGGCGTTGAAGGTCGAGTTCGTGGACTCCGTGGAAGCGGAGCACGGTGGCGTCCAGCCGGTCCTGACGGCGTTGAAGGGAACGCCTGCTGAGATCGCGCCGTCGACCTACTACGCGCAGAAGTCCCGGCCGCCGTCGGCTCGGTCTGTCCGTGACCAGATCCTGGTCGAGCAGATCAAGGAGGTGCATGTGAAGAACCTGGAGGTCTACGGCGCGAGGAAGGTGTGGCACGAGATGCGCCGTCAGGGCCATCAGGTGGCCAAGTGCACGGTCGAACGGCTGATGCGCGCCGAAGGTGTCCGTGGCGTCACCCGGGACAAGCACCCCCGGACCACCAAGCCGGCCGCTGAGACCGAGCGACCCTGTGACCTGGTCAGACGCGACTTCACCGCGTCACGTCCGAACCAGTTGTGGGTGGCCGATCTGACCTATGTGCGCACCGCGGACGGGTGGGTCTATGTGGCCTTCGTGCTCGACGTCTACTCCCGCATGATCGTCGGGTGGCAGGTGTCGATCAGCCTGTATACCGAGCTCGCACTGGATGCGCTGCAGATGGGTATCTGGCGGCGTGAACACGCTAGTCAGGACGTGGCCGGCCTGGTCCATCACAGCGACAGAGGCGTGCAGCTTAGGTTCAAGGGGTCGTAGCAACACCGTCCTAGGAAACTAAGGATAGGTGGTCTTTGAACGCTTCGGCGGGTGTTCTCCATCCGAGTGTTTTGCGGGGACGTGTGTTGAGGGTGGAGGCTATGGCGTCGAGGTCGGTGATGCTGTGCCGCGACAGGTCGGTTCCTTTGGGGAAGTACTGGCGCAGCAGGCCGTTGGTGTTCTCGTTGGTGCCGCGCTGCCAGGGTGAATGGGGGTCGCAGAAGTAGATGTCCAGACCGGTTTGGAGTTTCAGCTGTAGGTGTTGAGCCATCTCGGCTCCTTGGTCCCAGGTCAACGAGCGGCGCAACTGCTCGGGCAGGCCGCCGATCTGGGCCGCGATCGCGTCGCGCACCGCCAACGCGCCGTGTCCGGCTAACGGTGGGCCGTTCTTCGTCGGTAGGGTGAGTCCGTAGCTCTCCATCCGCGGCAGGTGCAGCAGGACGGTGAACCGCGTGGTGCGCTCGACAAGCGTCCCGATTGCCGATTGGTTGAGTCCGATGATGAGTCGGGTAGCGGGGACGCATTACTGCGTCCCCGCCCCCTCAGAACCGTGCAAGCAGCTATTCACCGCACACGGCTCAAGCAAGCCCGAAAGGCGCACCGGCAGGAGAAGGTGCGGGACTCGTCATCACGGCGGCTCCGTTCCGCCGTTGACAATGGGTGTGGAGGAGACGGACTCGTTGATCGCCAGGCGTGCTCTCCTCCGGGAATGCGATGTATTGCTTGGAGATCGCCTTCCGGATGACGACCCGCCATGCTTCCCATTCTTGTGGGCTTTGTGGCGGGTGGTCGGCGTGCAGCAGGAGCCCTCCGCAGACCGAGCAGCGGCCGTGTTGAGCCTGTAGGAGGCGCACGGTCATAGCGGCGACTGGCAGAGGTGTTCCCTTGCGGCGCCGCTGAGCCCAGTATGACTCCAGGGTGGGGTCGTCCGGGGACGCCTTCCCCTTGACCAACTGGTGCCGGACTATCTTCGTCCAGGAGAACTTGAGCAGGTAGGCGCCGCTGTCGCGGTCACCGAACACCCATCGGTCCCTCCTGGTCTTGTTGAACCGGCCGAAGTACTTGTCGCAGATCCAGTGCTTCGGCTTGTTCGGGTGGCCGTGCTTGGCCCACTTGTAAGCGAGCTTCCACATGTAGCTGTCCAGCGCCGTGAAGATTTCGCTGGACACCACCGTCCGGTAATAGGTCGACCAACCCCGCACAATCGGGTTGATCTTCTTGAGTACCGCACCAGCGTTGGCCCCTCGCAGGGCCAGCATTTCGGTGCGCAGCCGTTCCCGGATCCGTCGTTGAGCCGCTGCACTCGGTTTGATCAGCAGCTTGCCGTGATAGCGGCGGACATTGAATCCCAGGAAGTCGAACCCGCTCTCCGCGTGGACAATGCGTGTCTTGCCCTCGTGGAAGGCGAGCCCCCGGGGCGTCAGCCATACCGCCAGCCGTTCCTTGACCTGTTCGGCCTGCTCACGGCTGGTGCACATCGCGACAAAATCATCTGCGTACCGCACCAGCACGGGGCTACCGCTCTGCGCACTCCCGGCATCTCTGCCGGAGGTGTAATAGCGGACCCCTGCGGCTTCCTCCATCCCATGCAAGGCCACGTTGAAGAGCAAAGGGCTAATAACCCCGCCCTGCGGAGTTCCCTCCTCGGTCGGGGCGAACCGACCGCGATCCACGACCCCGGACTTCAGCCACTGCCGGACCAGTCCCCGGGCTGGGAAGGTGCCGAGCGCCGCCATGAGCCGGGCATGGTCGATACGGTCGAATGCCGCCGTCAGGTCAGCGTCGAGCACCCACGCACGCTGCGGGTTCTTCCCGTTGAGCGTGGAGTAGATGGCCCCGATCGCGTCGTGACAGCCGCGGCCAGGCCGGAAGCCATACGACTTCGGCTCGAACCGCGCTTCCCACTCGGGCTCCAGTGCACCCAATGCCACAGCTTGCAGGCATCGGTCAACAATCACTGGAATCCCGAGCCCGCGCTTCTTCTTCGTCCCCGGCTTGGGGATAAACACCCGCTTGACGGGCCAGGGAATCCACGGTCGGGCACGGTGCTGGACCCAGTCGGCCAGAGCGGCCTTTGACTGGGAAAGCAACACCACCTTCCCGTCGACTCCCGCCGTCGCACGTCCCGCGTTGATCTCCGTCACCCGTCGCACGCTCAGGAGCGTGTTCGAGCGGGACCGAAGCATCAGCTTCTGCAAATTGCGGACCTTCCTCAGGTCCCCTGCCTGCGATGCCGTGAAGATTCTCTGCCGCAGACGTCGTACGTCTTCCTCGACCCGCCGCCAGTCAACCGACGCCCAGTCCAAGTCTTCGCCCTCGGGTCCGTTCACCAGCGCGGAGGCGGCAGAACGACCGAGGCCGTTCCGTCCCGCGATCAACATGGTGTCCAACTTGCCCCTCGGTTCCGTCGTCTTTCTTCAGTGATCTCTGCACAGGCTCACCTGGCCCACGTCAGCACCCTTTCGGGCCGGGCAGCACACCCGTATCCGGACGGTTATGCGGGGCGGCCGGCGGAGAGGCCGGCCATACTGCCCCGGGTTCCCGTTTCCTTTCGGCTTCCGGCATTGGCTTCTTGGGTCATCCTGTTCCCGCTGGGGAATTTAGCCTTCCTCACAGTCGGCCGACCGGGCTCCTAACAGCCCGGACCCCAACGGGGTTTCCACGTTCCACACGAATGAGATACGACCGGGGTGGGTGCTCCCTTTACCCCGAGGCGGCGGTGTCCACCTGGCCGGAGTGACCTCTACCAGCCAGCGCCTACCGCTTCACAACGGCTAGCCATACACCCCACTAAGAACTTCCATCGGCGAGGCTTGGGATCACGAGGCATCATCGGGAGTTCACTTTCGTTCACCCGTCCGGTCTTCCCCTTGCCTGTAACTCCCGGATGGAACGGGAGTCCTTGGGCTTTCCCCTGAGCTTCGCACCACCCCGTTACCGGCGTCGCACGTCAAGGGCGGGGACGGGCCATACGGACACAGACCCGTGACTGCACCTACGGCCTTATCAACCGCCTCTCCAACTGGACAGTCCACTCAAATTCGTGCGGCTTCGTGTCGCACGGTCGCCTTCCCAATGCCCTGGAACGGCCCGGTCCTCAACCTCAGCAGGCCGGTTGGTGATCAGCACCTCGGGCGTGACGAACTTCTTGCCCCGTCCACGGGTGCGGGCGCGGGGAACTCGAAGGGCACGGCCAGTGCGTAGGCAGGCAGTCAACTCGCGCTTGAGGGCGCCACGCCCTTGGATGTATAGCGCCTGGTAGATCGTCTCGTGCGAGATCCGCATTGACTCATCATCACCGAAGTCGACCTGCAGCCGCTTGCTGATCTGCTCTGGACTCCACGCAACTCCCCAGCGCCGGTCCGCGCGGCGGCCGTGACGCCTTCCCTTCCACGGCACGTTCGGTCCCGGGATCGGCCGGCCCTCGGCGTCGCGGACCACTCCTGCCAGCCGCTGTTCGACATAGCGACGGAGCCGATCGTTGACGGCCAGCTTCGCGACCTTCGGGCGCTTACCGCGACTCTCGGCGTGCCACTGGGCAACGGATGCGCGGTAGTCCACACGCCCGCCGCGGGTGGCGGCGTTGCGGCGCAGCTCCCGAGAAATCGTCGAGGGGCTGCGACCCAGCTGTGAGGCGATCTGACGAAACCCATGGCCTTCGACTCTCAGCAGCGCGATCTCCTCACGCTCAGTGAACGACAGATACCGACCCGACGGCTCGGCAAGACTGATCGGTGGCATGCCGCCACCCTCACGGAACCAGCGCGATCCCACTGGCACCGACACGCCGCACGCGACAGACGCGTCCTCACTCGACAATCCCTTCCTGACCTCACGCCAGAACCGTCGCTGGACCTCGCGAGCGTTGCCCCCTGGCCGACCCGACGACCGCATCGCCGGCCTTCCCGTAACAGCTGTCGTCCATCCCGGCGGACGCCCCATCCACACACCTCCTCATCGAGGTGTTGCGACGACCACTGGAATCCGCCCAGTACCGCGCGTTGCGCTACACCCAGCGGCTGGAGGAGGCCGACGCGGTCGCGTCGGTTGGAAGTAGAGGAGACAGCTACGACAATGCCATGGCCGAGGCGCTGAACTCGCTGTTCAAGGCCGAGCTCGTCCGCGGTCCAGCGCGTCGGCGGAAGGGACCCTGGCGCGGGATCGACGACCTTGAGATCGCGGTCGCGGAGTGGGCCGACTGGTACAACCAACGACGCCTGCACGGCGAGCTCGGGCACGTCCCGCCCGCCGAGTACGAGGCCGCCTACTGGGCCCGTCAGGCCACCGACCCTGACGACCACGACGAGCAGCCCGACGCCCAGCATGGCCACCACCACGACGCCACCAAAGCGTCCCAGACCGATGCCAGCACGGCATCACACGCCCAGACCAACCCGGTCTTGGCCGCGGCAGGAACCAGCTAAATCAGTCTCCACGAAACCCGGGGCTTGACAATGGTCGGCGTGGACACCAACGCCGACCACTTCGCCGCCTACCACCTCGACCAGCACGGCAACCCCGTCGGCGAACCCAGGCGGTTCTTCTACGACCTGTCCGCAACCGCCGACCACCGTGACGCCCAGATCCGGCACGCCATCAGCCGCCTGCTGCACTGGGCCAAACGCTGCAGCGTGGCTGCGATCGGTATCGAGAACCTGGACTTCACCGCCGAGAAGACCCGTGAGAAGCACGGCCGCAAGAAACGCTTTCGGCAGCTCGTTTCCGGGATCCCTACCGGCAAGCTCAAAGCCCGGCTCCTCAGCATGGCTGCTGCCCAGGATCTGTCGATCGTGGCCGTCGATGCGGCGTACACGTCGATGTGGGGCGAGGAGCACTGGCGCAAGCCGTTGACCAGCAACAAGCGAAAGATGTCCCGACACGATGCCGCTGGTATCGCGATCGGGCGACGCGCCCTCGGGCACCCGGTCCGGCGACGGACGGCACCGCCCCACGACGACCAGAGCGATCCTCGTGGGCATCGGACCGCCCAGGCCGGACCAGACACACGAGGACGTGAGGGAACCCGCCCACCCGTCACGGAGCGTGCACACGATGCACGTCGCCGGCCGGGGACTCAGCGAACGCGGGAGACCAGCACATCCAACACCGTTCGGGATGCGCGCAGTTCCAGGACGCGGCACCAGATGCCACTCCTAGACACTGATTAGGAACGGTTCAGATCACCCGACCGGTCATCTTCGTCGACGCGTTGGAAGGTGGTTGGTACGTCGATCTGGTCGAACTGGAGGAAGTGGGCCCGAAGCGGCTGGTGGTTCACGACCTCTACGTGGACATCGTGGTGCCTCCGCTCAGCCGGCGCTACGAAGTGCTGGATCTCGACGAACTCGCTGACGCGCTGCGGGACGGTGCCATCGATCCCGCCACCACAGTCCGGGTTCTACGCGATGCACAACGCTTCCTTGACAAGCTCCTGCGCAACCTGGACCCGGAGGCGCCGAACTCCTGGCCGGACTTCCCGCCGGCAGCCATTCCTGGTTGAGCTGCCGCCCTTTGATGTCGACCCTGAGGCGTCCGTATCCGGCTGACCGTCGGCTGTCGGTGGCCCGTGGCATCCTTCGGCCATGGCCAACGACGAGCGGCTCACCGCGCCGCAGTTCCAGCAGGCCGCCGGGGTCGAGCACTGGCGGATGCTCGCCTTCGGGGCAAGCGCCTGGTTCGACGCGCCCTCGCAGACGACGGGGGCGGCGCTGGTTCGCCGGATCACTGAACTCACCGACAGCTCGGGCCGCCTGCCAGACGTCGATCTGCGCGCCAGCGGGGTCCACGTCCGGATCGGCGCGTCCGGCTCTCCGGGCATGAGCCTGGCTGACGTGGAGCTGGCGCGGGCCGTCTCGGCGGCGGCTCGGGACCTCGACCTGGCTGCCGATCCGTCCGCGCTGCAATGCGTACAGCTCGCCATCGACGCGCTCGACAAGCCGTCGGTGATGTCGTTCTGGCACGCCGCACTCGGCTACGAACGGCTGGGGGACGACGACCTCGTCGACGCGATGCGGCGGGACCCGGCGATCTGGTTCCAGCAGCAGGATCGGCCGCGTCCGCTGCGCAATCGGATTCACGTCGACATCGCTCGTCCCCATGCGCTGGCCCTCGAAGCGGTGGAGGCGGTCAAGGCGCTCGGCGGCCACGAGACGTATGACGGTGAGGGTTACGCCACGCTCGCCGACGCCGAGGGAAACGAGGCCGACGTCCTCCCGCTCCTCCCGGGCGACGAGTTGGGCGACAGACGGGAGACAGCCGACTGGCGGGTGCTGTTCGGCGCGATGACCTTCTACCCGATCGTCTCGCCCGTGCGGGCAGCCGAGCTGGCTGTCGTCGTGGCAGGCCTGGCCGACGAGGCGGGCCTGCCGCTTCTGATCGACCTGCGCCCGGACGGCGTCATGATCGACACCGGCAAGGACCAATGGGAGGACGAGCGGTTCGCCGACCTGGCTCGCCGGATCCAGGCGCGGCGCGCGGCATGGCGCTGAGCGCCGACACGACTCGTCTGCGCTTCGTACAGATCGGGATCGACGCCGTCGACGTCCCCGCGGTCCGGGACTTCTGGAGGGCTCTTCTCGGCTACGAATACGACCCTCGGCCCGGAGTCACCGACATCTACGATCCGCGCCGGCTCAACATGCCGATCTTCTTCCAGCAAATGCCCGCGTCGGAGGAGGCCAGGCGCAACCAGCGCAACCGCATCCACGTCGACGTTTTCGTGCCCGACGACCAAGCCCGAGGACGCATCGACGCAGCCCTTGCCGCCGGGGGACAGCTCGTGAACGACGACGGGGCGCCGGAGGGGTGGACACTCGCCGATCCGGAGGGCAACGAGGTGGACATCGCCGTCCTGGTCGGGCGTGAAGAAGCCCGGCTGGCCAGCCAAACGGAGCCGGGCTGAGACCTACGTGGACTCGGGTTTGAGGAAGATACAGAGCTCGTTGCCCTCTGGGTCGGCGAGAACCGTCCAGTGGTAGCCGTGTTCGGTCAGATCAGTCGCGACCGTGCTGGCACCGAGGCCGAGAAGACGGTCCACCTCCGCGTCCACGTCCTGGACGCCGAGATCGAGGTGCATCCGGTTCTTCGTGCTTTTGGGCTCCGGCACCCGTTGCAGAAGCAGGGTAGGCCCCTGTTCCGACACCAGGCTCAGGTACGGCGGGGCGTCGAAGGACCGGCGGTAGGCCAAGGGAGAAAGTGCCGCCAGCCAGAAGTCCGCAAGCGCCTCGGTGTCGAGGCAGTCCAGAGTCACGACTAGCTCCATGTTCCGAAGGCTAACCGGGGTCTGGCACTCGCACGAGCGGATACAGCGTGTCCGGGGTCATCACGTTCTCCCGGTTCTGATGCCCTCTGCCAGACTTCGTGAGTACGCCGCGGCCGAAGTCGGGGATGAGGTCCGCCATCCGCCCCACAGTAGATTTGGCCGGCATGACGACGCAGGCAGAGCGGTTCGAGGTCGGAACGACAGCCGTGCGACGTGATGTCTTCCGCGGAAGAGTGTGGACAGCAGGGCCGGGCCGAGTGGTAGCCGACTCTGACGAGTTGCTGGCCCTGGCTCGGTGGCCAGGCGTCCAGGGACTCGTTGCAACCGAATCGCTGCACCTTGCCGACACGTCGTCGCGAGCTGAAGCCCTGACTGCTCTCGCCTCTGGCAGATGGGAACTGGGCAAGCGGACCTGGCAAGGCACTACCACTCTGAACCTCATGCTGCCGGGAAGCTATTTCAGCGTGATCCTGTTCTTTCGCGACAACGACTTCGCGAGGTGGTACGTCAACTTCGAGCGACCCTACCGGCGTACTGAGATCGGGATCGATACCCTTGATCTCCTCCTGGACCTCGTCATCGATCCTGATCTCTCCTTCCGATGGAAGGACGAGGACGAGTATCGCCAAGGTAGGCGGCTCGGCATCATCACCGATGCTGAGCATCACCGGGTCAAGCAGGCACGGGACCAGGTCATCGCGTTGTTCGAACAGAGGACTGGCCCCTTCGCCGAACACTGGCAATCGTGGCGCCGGTCAGCTGAGTGGCCGACCCCTACTCTTCCCACCAACGTGATGGACGTTCCTGTCACCACCGAGTGAGGCTGCTCCGCGGCCCGACGTGCGAGGAGTAGGGCCGCGTTGGCGTCGGTCTGTCGGAGCGGCCAGTAGAACCCTGTCGTTCCAGGCGTTGTGGAGTGGTTCCCACGTCCTCTGGGCCGGCCTCGTGACCGATTTCGGATCTCTGGCGACGCGTCGCACCGCGCTCGGGCGAACCGTGCAAGCCGTCACGTGTTCTGTGCATGGCGACGTCCGCATGACGGCGGCAAGCTCGATGGGAAGCTGACCACGTGCCGCGCTCGCCAACGTGAGCCGCCGAGCCAGAGTGCAGAGGATGCCCGAGATGGACATGGACGCCGCGCTGAGGGACCTCGGCGTAGGAGATGACCTACTCGACGCGAAGACCAGGGCGCAACTCGACAACGACGGTTTCGCTCCACTCCATGGCATCCTCTCGCCACCGCAGGTCGAGGCGTTCGGCGCTCGACTGGCCGAGTTGTCGGTCATCGAGGGGTCGCGTGCGGGAGCGGAAGTACACCAGGAGGCCGGCACCGACCGGCTCTCGGACCTGGTCAACAAGGACCCGATGTTCGACGTCTGTTTCACCCACCCGAAGGTGCTCGCGGCCATCCGGCACGTGCTGGGGGAGTTCCGCCTCTCCTCGCTCAACAGTCGGGCGGCCCTGCCCGGCCAGGGACATCAGGGACTCCACACCGACTGGGGTGTGCTGCGGGCAGGGGAGGGCTACCAGGTGTGCAACTCGATCTGGCTGCTGGACGACTTCACCGCCCAGAACGGCGCCACCCGGGTCGTCCCGGACTCGCACCGCAAACGCGGCGTGGCACCCGCCGACGAGCTGGGCGGCGACCCGACGGCCACCCATCCGGACGAGATCCAGCTGATCGCACCCGCGGGGACCGTCGTGGTGTTCAACAGTCACCTCTGGCACGGCGGCACCCGCAACGACACCGACCGACCTCGCCGGGCCATGCACTCCTACTTCGCCAGGCGCGACGTCCCCCAACAGTTGGACCAGGCGGAGTACCTCCGGGTGCGGACCCGGGACAGGTTGAGCCCCGCCGCCCGCTACGTGCTGGGCGTCTAGCGCCCGCATCCGCAGGGGATGAGACCGTACGGCGACCCGACGATCGAGAAGGGACGGCTTCATGCCGGAGGCAGCGTCATCTGTACAGGCGAGCGCGGATCCGCCTCTCGACGAGTGGATCGCGAAGTTTCACCGCGACGGATTCCTGGTGGTCAAGGACGCACTGCCCGGCGACCTCGTGGAGCAGCTGAGATGCGACTTGGACGAGGCCGTCGGGGAACCGCCGAACTCCCGTGGTCAGGTCGAGATCCAGGTACGGATGTTCGAGCGAAGCGCGGCGAACCTACGGCTGTTCGACCACGAGCCGATCGTCACCTTCGCCGAACAACTCATCAGCGCCGACCGGCCAGGTCTGGGTCCAGAGCACGTGCACGTCGTTCACAACAACGCGTTCCGCACCCCCGCGCGGGCGGGCATCTCGACCTGGCACCAGGACGAGCCGCCGCACTACCTCGTGACGCACGGCGACCCGCCGACCAACGTACGGCTGCCCGTGCTCCTGTTCACCTGCAACTACTACGTCACCGACGTGACCGAACTCCGACACGGACCTACGCAGTTCGTTCCCGGGTCACATCTCTTCGGCGCCCACTGCCCTCCGACCCTCCAGGGAACGCGATGGGAGAAGGACCTGGTGACCGCCTACGGGACAGCGGGTACCGCGATCATGTTCAGCTGCCAGGTCTGGCACCGCGGCCACCCCAATCTCAGTGACCGAACCCGTTACGTCAGCCAGGTCTCCTACGCGCACCGCATCATCGGCCACCGCTACTTCCCGTTCATGAACTACGTGATGCCCGCCCACGTGTACGCCGACGCCGACCCTCGGCGCAAGCGCCTCCTCGGCTTCCTTCCCACGGGGGCATACGGATAGGGCTTGGCCCGCTCAGCGGTCCCAGACCGGTTCCGGCACCTCGGCGACGGTGCCGTCCGCCGAGAAGGCGACGAACCGGTCGAACGTCCGCGCGAACCAGCGGTCGTGCGTCACCGCGACGACCGTGCCGTCGAAGCTGCCGATCGCCGACTCCAGGGCCTCCGCCGACGCGACGTCGAGGTTGTCGGTCGGCTCGTCCAGAACGAGCAACGTGGCGCCGCTGCGTCGACCGGCACCACCCCCGCCGGCACCACCTCCGCCGGCACCACCTCCGCCGGCTCCGGCCGCTCCGGTTTCTGGGCGGTCGCGGCGTACCCCGAGTTCCAGCAGCAGGATCTTGAACCTCGCCTGCTGGCCGCCGGACAGGGTTTCGAAGCGCTGGTCGCGTGCTGCCGTCAGCTCGTAGCGGTGCAACGCCGGGGCCGCCTCGGCGAGCTGGACGGCATGGTCGGCCCAGAGAATCTCCAGCAGTGTCCTGCCCCGCAGGTCGGGCCGCTCGTGGGTCTGGGAGAAGTGGCCGGGAACGACGCGTGCGCCAAGCTTCCACGCGCCCTCGTGCGCCACGGTGTCCAGGTCGGGCCAGCCCGCGAGGAGCCGGAGGAAGTGCGACTTGCCGGTGCCGTTGGCGCCCAGCACCGCGACCTGTTCGCCGTAGAACACCTCCAGGTCGAACGGCACGGTGAGGCCGCGCAGCGCGAGACGCTCGCAGGTCAGCACGCGTACGCCGGTCCGGCCTCCGGTCAGGCGCATCCTGATGTCCTGGCGGCGCGGCGGCTCCGGCGGCGGTCCGGCCTCGTCGAACCGCGTGAGCCGGCTGACGGCCGCCTGGGTCTTCGGTGACTTCGCGAGTCGCAGTGTGTCGACCAGCGACTGCAGCTTGGCGCGATCCTCGTCCCACCGGCGGCGGAGTTCCTCGAAGCGGGAGTGCCGGTCCAGCCGTGCCTCGTGGTAGGACCGGAACCCGCCGCCGTGGACCCATGCGCTGTTGCCGTCGCGGCCGCCTTCCAGGGTCACGATCCGGTCCGCCGTCGCGGCGAGCAGCTCACGGTCGTGCGAGACGTACAGCACGGTCTTTCCGGTCTCGCGCAGGCGCTCCTCCAGCCAGCGCTTGCTGGGTACGTCGAGGTAGTTGTCCGGTTCGTCGAGTACCAGCACCTGGTCGGGGCCACGCAGCAGCGCCTGCAGGACAAGCCGCTTCTGCTCTCCGCCGGACAGAGTGGTGACGGCCCTGCCGTGCACACCGTCGTAGGGACGTGCCAACGCCTCCGTGCAGCAGATGTCCCAGGTCACCTCGGCGTCGTAGCCGCCGGCGTCCGACCAGTCCGCGAGCGCGGCGGCGTAGCCGACCTGGGTGGGTTCGTCGTCGCGGTCCATCATGGCGAGTTCGGCCCGGTCCAGTGCCGCGGCTGCCGCGCGGATCGGCGGCGGGGAGACGGACAGCAGCAGGTCGCGAACGGTTTCGGTGCCGCGTCCAGTGCCGACGAACTGTCGCATCACCCCCAGGCCCCCACCGCGGGTCACGCTTCCCGACATCGGCTCGAGATCGCCCGCGATGATGCGGAGCAAGGTGGTCTTGCCAGATCCGTTCGCGCCTACCAGGGCGACCTTGGCGCCGTCGCCGACCCGGAAACTCACCTCCGTCAGCAACGGGCGGCCATCGGGCAGCTGGTAGCTGACGTCCGACACGTCCACGTGGCCCATGCGGCCGATTCTGTTGGCTGTGCGGGCGGAACGCGAACCATTAACCGGCCCGGGCCGATCTCGGGTCGCGCCGGGACGCCGTCAGGTCGGCCAGAGGTAGAACGTCACCGAGGGACTCGTCTCGCCGCCTACGGCCAGGAGGCCGAGGTGGAGGTTGACCTGATGGCGCCGGGTGAGCGCGCTGACCAGCCGCAGCGGACCCAGGTCGACCGCGACGACCCCCGACAGGAACGCCAGCAGGTCGGCCAGGCCGTCCGGCCCTGCCCAGCCCCACGGTCCGGCGAAGAAGAACAGCTTGTCCTGCGTCCCGTTCCCGTCGACCTTCCGTTGCAGGAACGTCGACATCCCACGCGCGCTGTCCGGCACCGCGGCCGAGAACCGGTCGTACACCTGTCCCGCGTAGGTCAGGTTCCGCAGTGGATCCGGATGATCGGCCAGCACGCGGCCGGGCTCGACGCTGAGCCAGTGATAGGTCTTCCAGCAGGTCAGTCCGCCGGCGCCGAAGTCATAGCCGACGACCTCAGCGGGGCGGGGGAGAGGCACGGGACCCGGGAGCCGTTTCTCCAGGTCGTCCGCGACCAGCCAGCTCGCGGGCACGTACAGCGAGCTGCGCCGCCGACCACCGCCCGCCCGTCCGACGCCGTGCATCACAGTGCCTTTGGTGCCGGGCGGCACGTCGTGAAGGTGGCAGTCGAGGAGTTGCCGGAGTACGCCATCGGGCTGGCCCGTCGTCATCCGCGCGGCATCGAGATACCGCTCGAGGTTGCCCGAGAGGTCCAGCGCGTGGTCGGCCGTGTCGACGACGTACCGCAGGGACGGGTCGCCGCCCATGTCCAGCTTGAGCGACAGTTCGAACGGCGCCCCGGACCGCGTCAACGCGGATCGGCACGCGGCAGGATCGCGTCGATGGTCCGACCACGGCCTGGCCAGAAGCCGGCCGAGTTCGGCGACGGGTTCGGTGGGGTCGTTGTCGATGTCGAGTTCTACGAGGAGCTCGCCGAAGGCCGCGAGCAGATCGTCCACCCGTGCTTTCATCGGATTCCCTTGCTAGCGTGATCGACGTGGAGTCCGCGGACGTCGTGGTCGTCGGAGCGGGAGTCGCGGGGCTCGCGTGCGCGCAGGAGTTGACCTCCGCTGGACGGAGGGTCATCGTTCTCGAGGCGCGTGATCGCGTCGGTGGTCGGGTCCACACCGTACGCATGCCCGACGGCGAGGTCGTGGAGCTCGGCGCTCAGGTGGTGCACCAGACACGCGACGACACGCTTGCCCGACTCGTGCGAGCGGCCGGGATTCGCGTCCGGGCGTTCCCGATGGATGCCCAGCTCGCGGTCTTGCACGAAGGTGCGCGATGGGACGCGGCGAACCTGTCGCGACACCGGTCGCCGGCGCCGTGGGTCGTGGAGGCACAGCTGGGCAGCGTTGTCGCCGGCGATCGCGCCGGCACCGTGAGCAAGGCGCTGGCAGGCCTGCCGGAGGATCGCCGTTTCCTGGCGAGCGCCTGGCTCGACCAGGTGGTGGGAGGGGACTGTCGAACCCTCGATCTGCAGGGCGTCGTCGGCACCCGGGCGGCCCGGCGGCACGGGCCCGAGGTGCTGCTCGTCGACGGCTTCACGGCCGTCGTGGACGCACTCGCCGCCGGCCTGGACATTCGGACGGCCTGTCCGGCGCAGACGGTCGTGTGGTCGGAAGCCCATGTCGAGATCCGCGGGACACGACCGATCCGCGCCCGGACGGCGGTCGTCACCGTCCCACCCTCGGTCGTTCTCGGTGGCCGACTGGGCTTCGACCCACCCCTGCCGGAAGCCAGGTTGGACGCTCTCATGCCTCTTGCCTCCAACGACGCGCTCGCCATCGTCGTGACGACGACAGCCCCGGCGCGCAGGTCGACGTGGGTCCTGCTCGCCGATCCGCCCGGCGGGTTGTGGCGTACGACCGCCGGCTCGAGGGTGGTCCGTGGGCACATCAAGGGTCCGGCCGCCGCGATCGCCCGGCAGGGTGGGTGGAACGCCGGTCGGGCGGCCACGGCGGCGGCGCTGGTCGACCCCGACCTCGGCGGCGTCGAGGACGTTCTGGTGTGCGACTGGGGTACGGATCCCTGGGCAGGGGGCGGATACAGCGTTCCGGTGGTGGGGGTCGACGCGGCGGCGCGGCGGTGGGCCGAGCCGCTCGCGGGCGTCGTCTTCTTCGCCGGTGAGGCGTGTGGCGACCCCGAGGTGCGAGGTCTGGTTCAGGGGGCGCTGACCAGTGGACGCCGTGCGGCCCGCGAGATCCTCGGCCGTGATGCTCACGCCTGACCTGCGATTCGCCGGATCGGGAGCCGCTGGTAGCCGCGCGGGACCGTCGCCGGACGTCGTACGGCCGGGGTGGGCCCTGCCGTGAACGACGGCAGCGGACGTGGCAGCGCCTCGAGGATCAGCTCTGCGAACATCCGCGCCAGCGGTGCGCCCAGGCAGGCGTGGGGGCCCGCGCCGAAGGACAGGTGTGGATTCGTTCTCCGGTCCGGCACCACGCGGTCGGGATCGGTGAACCTCGCGGGATCACGGTTGGCCGCGCCGAGCAGGACGACGACGTTGTCCCCGGCGGAAACCCGCTGACCACCAAGCTCCACGGCCTCGGTGGCCTGGCGTGCCGTGAACTGGATGGGTGCGTCGAAGCGCAGGAACTCCTCCACGACCGTACGGAGCCTGCCCCCGGATTCGAGTCGCGCGGCCGGCGTTCCCAGCATCGCCGCCACAGCGTTTCCGATCAGGTCCGTCAGCGGGTCGAGCCCGCCGACCATGAGCAGCCCAGCCGTGCTGAGTGCGTCGCCGGGCGCGAGCGCTCCTGCGGTGTGGGCGCGAGCCAGGACCGTGAGCGCGTCGTCAGCCGGTCGGAGCGAGCGGGCGTGCAGGTGATCGGCGAACCGTTCGAGCATCTGCTGCATCTGTCGGGCGGCGTGGCCGTCGGTGTCGGGATCGGCGAACGGGTCCAGGTTGACCGCGACGGCAGCGCCCCAGTCAGCGAGTTCAGGAAGCTCGGGCGGGTCCATTCCCAGGAAGCTGCCGAGGACGGAGACCGCCAGGGGGCGGGCGAACCCGCCGACCAGGTCGACCTCGTCACCTGATCCGAGCGCGTGGCACAGGTCCCGTACACCGGCGGCCACCGTGGGAGCCATCCACGTCCTCGCCCGCGCCATCGCGGCGGGCTCGAAGGCCGGAGCCGCCGCACGACGTAACCGCGTATGGTCCGGCGGGTCCGTGGTCAGCATGGAGGGCGGCAGCGCGGTCCTGCGTAGCCGCAGCCGTTGTCCTTTGCTGGCAGAGAACCGCGCGTCGCGCAGCACCGCGAGACAGTGCTCGTGTGAGGTGACGAACCACGTGCCGGCCGAGGGTACGTGGCTGACCGGGGCGAGGCTCCGCATCGACCGGTAGAGGGGATAGGGATCGGCGTGGCCGTCTGGCCGACGCGGATCGAAGACGGGAACGGTCGCCATCGGGTCAGTGCATCGTCAGTCCGCCGTCGACGGTCAGGACCTGACCGCTGACGAACGCCGACTCCGGCGAGCAGAGGAACCGCAACGCCCCGACGAGGTCCGTCGGCCCCTGCGGACGCTTCACCGCCTGGTAGCGCACGATCTCGTCGACCGCGTTCCGTCCTACCTGGCTCAACGGCCGGTCGGGAATCACGGCACCAGGGGCGAGTGCGTTGACCGTGATGCCGCGCGGCCCGAGTTCGCGGGCAAGGGCCTTGGTGAGTCCGACGACTCCCGACTTGGCGGCGATGTAGTGAGCCATGTTCGCGAGTCCGGACCAGACGAGGTTGGTCGCGATGTTGATGATGACCCCGTCGCCCTGCGCGGTCATGGCCGGCAGTACAGCCTTGGTGCAGAGGAAGACGCTGTCGAGGTTCAGGGTCATCACGCGGCGCCAGGCGTCGAGGTCGATGTCGTCGAAGGGGACGTGCGGGTAGCTTCCGGCGTTGTTCACGAGCACGTCGACCGAGCCGAAGGTGCTCCTCGCCGTGTCGACCATCGCGATCGTGTCCTCGGGCGAGGTGACGTCCACTCCCACGCCGGTCACGCGCTTCTCGCCGCACGCGTCGTTGAGTGAAGCGGCCAGGTCGTGGGCGCCGTCCGCGTCGATGTCGGCGACGACCACCCGCGCTCCGGCTCGTGCGAGGTCCTCGCAGTAGGCGCGACCAATGCCGTTGGCACCGCCGGTGACGATCACGACTCGCTCGTCCAGTGGTTTTGTGCTCACGTGTCACTCCGATTGGTGTGCGGTTCGAAGAACATCAGTTGGTTGCCGTCGAGATCGCGCGCGGCGAGCACCCGTGCCACCCCGGCGATCTCGGTCGCCGGTTCGGTGACCGCCACGCCGTTCGCCGCGAGTACGCCGCGCACCCGCTCGAGGTCGTCGACCTCGAAGTCGAGAACGGCGCCCCGGTTCGCCACCGTCGTGGGCATCTCCGTCAGGCCGAGCGTCATACCGGGGACCGCCGTCGACACCTCGACCCATCCGAACTCGGGGATCGTGGAGACGATCTCGCTGCCGATCACGCGGGCGTACCAGTCGGCCGACTTCCTGGCGTCGGCAACGCCGAGCACACACTGGACCCGGCGCCCCGTCAGGGCGGCGCCCTTGGCCAGCGCGGCGGCGTGCACCGCGGCGGCTGGTTCGGAGCGGACGGCGTCAAGGGTGGCCTCGTCCCGCTCACCCAGCAGGCCGGACGTCACGGTCGGGTCGAGTGCGAGCGTGTGGAGCTCCCGGGCCAGGTCCCGCAGTCGCGTGGCGAGGTAACCGTCGGCGGCCCGGCCGGCCGGGATGCCCGTCCGCCACGACTCGTCGTCGCGAAGGCGCGCCCTGATCCGGGTCAGCAACAGGCCGAGTACGTCCACGGGCGCGAAGGAGAAGTTCAGGGCCAGTGACGCCTCGCCGACGGCCTTCGCTTCGTGCCACGTACCCGCGGGCAGGCACAGCACATCACCGGGTCGCAGCACCACCTCGACGAACCTGTCGCGATCGACCGGAGGGGTTTCCCAGGGCCGCAGGGATCGTGGGGTACGCCCGACGTAGCGGATCTCTCCGCTGGTGTCGAGGAACGCGTTGTCCCTCGGATGGGGCACGCCGGGCTGTCGCGAGATCCGCCACCGCTTGGTTCCCTCGATCTGCAACGTCGTCACCACCTGGGCGTCCAGATGGGTGTTGAACCCGTAGCCGGGCGTGGAGTAGTAGCACTTCACACTCACTGGCCCGACGTGTCCGAGTCCGTTCTGGAACGAGGTCGCGAGCGCCGCGAGCCGCGGGTCCGCGCGGTCGACGGGATCGACGCACAGCGACGTACCCGCCCGCACGTGCTCGGCGACGTCGGTGGCCTCGACCAGGACGTGTGCGCTCGCCGCGCCGTGGTCACCCTCGCGGTCACCGCTCACGCGGACCGAGAGTCCGACCTCGTGCTGGCGGGCCAGCACCCGGCGCAGCGCGGCCCGGTCGAACACGCCGGCGAGCCGGTCGGGCCAGCCGGTGAGATGGACCGGCCGGCGCTGCCAGTACTCGGCGCGGAACTGATCCGGCGACAGCGGGTACAGCAACGACTTCAGGGCCGTGGCTCCGCTCGGGGCGGGCTGGTGCGCCGTGTGCGAGATCGGCACACTCATGCCGACACCGGCCGGCCGACCAGCATCGCGTACACCACGGACTCGTGGAGCCCGTCGAACCCGAGGGCGCGGTCCACCTCGCGGTCGAAGTAGCCGCCGATCGGGACGGCTGCGAGTTCCCGACCCCGCGCGGCGAGGAGGGCGTTCTGCACCAGGTGTCCCGCCTCGAGCAGCACGAACCGGTACCCGCGTTCGCCGTACTTGAAGACCGAACGGAAGAAGACGGCCGAGACGAGTACGACGGCGGCCGCGGACTCCACCAGGTCCTGCTGGACGAACGCGTCGTCGATGTCGACGTCCCCGAGAACGTCGAGGTCGTGGTCGTGCGGGTCGTAGTGGTAGAGGCCGGTCGGGAGGTCGGTGACCGACCGCGCCCAGACATACACCTCGAGCGGGTAGAGCGCCCCGCCGGACGGTACGGAGCGGAACGGGCGTGGGAAGGAGGTGTCCACGTTGTCGCGGGTGACCCCCTGGGCGCAGCGCAGGATCGTCCCGACGTCGCCGAGACTCACCGGCCCGGGCCCGAACTCCCGCGCCGACTCCCGCCCCGTGAGCGCGTCCTCGAGGGAGACCCGCATCGAGCCCAGCTCCTCCGGGAGGGCGACCTTCGCCCGGTCGGCGTACGGCTTGACCTCACGCAGACCCCGCATCATGGTCACGATCGTCTGGTCGGAGGGGTGGCGTTCGAAGTAGAGGTGTGGTTCGACGCGGCTCGTCTTGGAGTTCTCGTGAAAGGCCTCCCATACGACGTCGTCGCCCTCACTCAGCAGGAACGCGTCGAGTGGGTGCACCGCAGATCTCCTTCACTGTCGGGAAGCCGCTGGTCCGGGCCGTCGCCCTCGGGGACGTCGGTGTCGGGTGGGTCGACTCAGGGAAACGGGTGGGGGTAGGGGTTGTCGTGCTCGGGCGCCCAGGGAGCGGCGGCGCCGAGCCGGCCAGGCATCGTCGCGAGTCGTCGACCGCCCAGACAGCGGTTGGCGTGGCCCATCTGGAGCGGGTGGAACCCTGGCACGACGACCCGCACCACGCGCAGGCCGAGGTCGGCGATGTCGGGGGTGGTGAGGTCGAAGGCGATGACGTCCTCACCCGTTGCCGACACCTCGGCCACGAGGGTGTCGAGGCCGCCGTCGGCCGCGCCCCGAACCTCGTCCATCGCGACCTCGCTGTCGCCACTCCACGCGAACCGTGCCGCGGCCTTCGACTCCTGCGGGCAGTAGAAGCGCAGGTGGGCGCGCTGGCCGTCGACCGCGGGATGGCCGCCCTCGACGTCGACCGGCACCGGTGGCAGGAAATCCATCACCTGGGCGGCGAACTTGCGGGTGTGGGCGAGTTCCTCAAGGCTCTTGCGGGTCGCGACCCCCGGGGCGGGGTGGGACGCCGCGGCGACGGCGAGAGCGGGCGACGTCGGCGCGAAGCCCTCGGCGACGGACAGGACGGTCGGGCAGGCGACGTCGGTGCTGATGTCGACGAGGTGGACGACCAGCCCGACGGAGTGGTACCGCTCCACGAGGTCGAGCAGGTCGCCGGGAAGGCTGGAGCAGGGGATCCGTGGCCGCCGCAGACGGGCCTGCCACATGAGGGTGAAGGCGTCGCGTTCGACCACCTCACACAGGGCGGACAGGGCCGCGTTCTCGAACGACACACCGCACGCCAGCCCGGTGGAGATCGGCTGGGTGACAGGGGTGTCGGAACGACTGCGCTGGTAGTGGTAGGGCACGTAGACGAAGGGCGCCGGTACGAGGACGGCTTCGCCGCTCACCAGGGAGGTTCCCCGGACCCAGGCGACCGGAGTGTCGACGTCGAAACGGCGCCACGGAAAGCCAGGAGCGTCGTACTGCGCGGAGGTGTAGAGCGCGAACGCGTCGGGTGGGGTCGCCGGCTCGCCGAGCCCACGGAAGGTGGACCAGGTCAGGTCGTCGTAGTCGAACATCGCGGAGCAGTACCGCTCCACCGCCTCACCGAGGGCCTTCGCGATCGCGGCCGCCGGGCTCGCGCCGACACCGCCGTTGTTCCCGAAGTTGGGCAGGTACCCGAACGCCTCGGTGTGGGAGGAGTAGGAGAGATAGTGGACGAACGGCGGATCGTCGTCGTCCACGAGCAGCTCGCGGAGTTCACGGACGATGCCGGTCCGTGCGTCGACGAGCTCACTCCACAGATCGAGGATGGTGGGCGCAGCCGTCATCGTCGCGACCTCTCACTCGGCGAGTTGGGAGCCGTGCGCGACGATCGGCGCGCCCTGCCGGGCCACGCCGCTGCAGGCCGGACACCGCGGCACCCGAAGCACGCGTCGAACATCGCAGCGGAACGGGACCAGGCTAAGTTCGATCGCCCGGCCGACGGTCGTCACCGGTAGGCCGCTGAGGTACTTCACCACTTCCATGCCAGCGACCTGACCCGCCACCGAGGTCATGGGCGACAGGAACCCCGCGCCGGAGTAGCCGTCGCCGTCCTGTCCGCGCAGGAGCCGGTGGACCTCGCGGTGTGGGTCGTTGGCGTCGACCCGCAGCAGGTAGCAACGCAGGCACGCACTGTCGAACGGGTGGGTCATCGGGCCGACGTGAATCACCAGATCGTCAAGCCACACAGGAAGGAAGACGACTCCAGCGCCGAGGGCCGCGTCCGCCTCCGCCACCGGGCCGCCCCCGGCGGGATCCTCCGAGGCCGCGCACCAGATGTCCCACGTACCTGCCTGCTTGGGTGGCTTGGTGTCGGTCTCCACCCGACCGACACCGCACGCGGTAAGGGAAGCGGCCAGGGATTCGGTGACCTGGCCGTCGCCGATCACGAGAGCAGAAGCCTGGGTAAGCCGCGCCCTCGCGTCCGGGGCGTGCGAGGCGACACCCAGCCAGAACAGGTCGGCCGGCTGCTCGGCGCTTCGGTCGTGCAGCAGACCTCGCGCCCGCAGGCCGGTGACCAGGCGACGCACCTCCGGCTGGAGGTCGGGCTCGAACGTCGCCACCATGGCTTCCGCATCGAGGGTTCCGTCGGCGAGCCGCAGGACGCGGTCGAGGACTTCGGCCACCCCTTCCAGCTGCAGCCGCACCTCGGCGAGGCCTCGTTTGACGATGACCTCGTCCGGGCTGAGCCGTACGACTCGCACTCCGCGGGCGCTGAGTCCTGGCTGGGGGTCGGCCGGCTGCCCGTGATCCGCGTCCGGCAACTCGCTTCGTGCCATAGCTAGGCGGACTCGGACATGTCCGTGGCCGCGCAGCAGCAGCATGGAGTGCAGCAGCAGCACGACACGTCGACCGACGCGAGCTGGCCCTTGCCGATCTGGGCAAGGTCCTTGCCGGCCGCGACCTTGAAGTCGAAGAAGACCGACTCGATGTCCTGGATGTCCTCCAGCGACAAGGCGGCGACCTTCGGGTTGTTGGTGGGAACACCGCTGAACTCCGCGGCGAGGTCGTTGAGGTCACGAACTGTCAGATCGGCGATCCTGGGGGTCCTTTCCAGGGTCTCTCGCCCGACCAGGTCGAGGTCGGCGACAGTTCGAAGTTGCTGGGCCTTGGTGGGATTGGTCGCTTCCCGCGAGAACGGGCGGACCTCTGCTTCGGCCCCTTCCAGAGCCTTTTTGAACGGGTTCTCTTCGCCGGCCATCACGGCCCCCTCCTGAGTCTTTTCTGGAAGATAGGCTCCGTGTATAACCCGGTCAAGGCTGTGTTGAAGCCCGACTTCAGGCCCGTCTGGAAGCGGTGTCGACGCGGTGTCGAGAATGCGTCGCGACGGCGTCGAAACGTGCTGTGGCGTTGGTGGTCCGTACTTGCTGTGGGGGTGCGCATGTACGTCGGATGGACCCAGGTGGCCTCCGATTCGGAGTTGACGGGCGAGGTCCTTCCGGTCGACATCGCCGGCCGTCGGTTGGTCGCGGTGTACGGTGATTCGGGCTGGGTGGTGTGCGATGGGACCTGCCCACATCGCGGGGCTCACCTCGGATATGGCGGACGCGTGGATGGTTCGGTCGTCGTCTGTCCCTTCCACGGTCACCGGGTACACCTCGGCGACGATCGTCCGGCGTTGTTCTCGGTTACCCGGTATTCAACGTTGCACGCGGCCGGCGGCCTGTTCGTGCTGCTCGATGATGCGTGCGAGACGGGTCTTTCCCGCCGCCTGCTTGCCCTTTCGCGCACTCATTTCGTAAAACCCGCGTTCCAGCGAACATTGTCGATTCCTGCCGAGTACGTCATCGAAAACGTCGTCGACGCCGACCATTTCGCGGCCGTGCACGCCCTGACCCGCCGGCCCCGGCTCTCGGTGTTCGAGGACGAGGCGGGTGTCCTACGCGTCGAGGGCTCCTTCGAGATGGTGCGGCCGAACAAGTGGCAGGTGGAGGAGGGCGCCGACACGACGGCGCGGGCGCGGTTCTCGGCCGAGGTGTTCAGCCCGACCGTCGTGGTCTCCGAACTCGGGTCGGCGGATGCTCCGAACGTCGTCATCACCGCGGCGACGCCGACGGCAGAGGGTGGTTGCGTGGCCCGGGTGACGGTGGCTCTTCCACGCCAGCGTGCGAGCGGTGCGCCGACCGTGCGCGAACTCTCCTCACTGGTCAGCGGCAGCAGAACCGCCTTCGACCAGGACACGGTGATCTGGGACCACCTGGACACCTCGGTGACGCCGAAGTACACCGAGGGCGACGAGCTCGTACGTGCCTACCGCGCGTTCTGCCAGCGATTCGTGAGCGTGGGCCGATGACCGCGTCGCACTGGGACGGCCTCTCCGTCACCGAGGTCGGAGCCGGCCCCGGGGTGCTCTGGTTGCACGGTTACACGATGCGGGCTGCGGTGTGGCAGCCCCTCTGGGACCTGCTGCCGGGCTGGCGGCACGTCGGGATCGATCTGCCCTGGCACGGATCGTCGCGCTCGCTTCGGCCGGAGGAGGATCTGGGGGCGCTGGCCGACACCGTGGTCAGTGCGGCGGCCAGGACCTCGATCGCGCATGTCGTCGCGCTGTCGTTCGGCACCGTCCTCGCTGCGGAGATGGCGATCCGCCACCCACAGGCGTTCGAGTCGTGGACGCTGGCCGCGCCCGCACTCGCCGGAATGCCCCACGAACCCACGGTCGAACGCCGCTATGTCGACCTGGCCACGCTCTTCGCTCGGCACGGACCCGGCCCGCACATGACGCGCCTGTGGATGACGTCCCCGCCGGCGACCTTCGCCGGCCTCGACAGCCGTCCGGACGCCTGCCCGCGTGTTCGGGCGCTGATCGAGCAGCACGAGTGGCGTGAACTCCGCGACGGTGGCATGCGCCGCCTCGTCGACCGTCCGCAGCGGGCCGGTGAGCTCGCCGCCGTCGAGACTCCTGTTCTCGTCGTGCTCGGCGAACGCGACCTGTTCACCCACCGGGCCTGCGCCCGGTCGATCGCGGCCGCGGTCCCGTCGGCCACGGTGCGGGTGATGCCCGGCTGCGGACACCTTGCCCTGTTGGAGGATCCGGGCTCGGCGGCCGCCCTCGTCGGGGACCATCTCAGGAGGGTCAGGCGTTGACCCAGCGCACCAGCCGGTTCAGCACGCTCATCCCGTCGTGCGGCCGCCCGGCATAGGTGCGCTCGGCCTCACCCAGCGGCAGCACATTGTCGACACCGCGGCTGGCGAGCACGTCGCGCAGGCCCGCGAGGGCATCGGCGGGAGCGACTCCCACATGGGAGACGTCGCGATCGACGTGGGTGCGGGCCGCTTCGGCGAGGTTCGGGACAGCGCGTACGAGGACCATCCGGCCCCCTGGATGGCGGCGCAGGTCGAAACCGCGGTCGATCCGTACGACGGCGGACGTCACGTCGGGCCAGCGTCCCTGGACGTGCCAGTCTCCGGTCGCCAGCAGGCCCCGGCGCAACGCCAGCAGCTCTCCCCTGGTCCGGTCGGGGGAGCGGTGGGGGAGCGCGGCGTCCCAGCGAGCCAGCATGTCGGCGAGCCACCTGGCGTAGGTGTCCGCCTCGTCGTCGGAGCCCTCGACGAGATGCAGCAGGGACGACATGCATGCCTGCTGGTCGGCGATCGTCGAGTCGACCGCGGCGAGTCGGACCGTGGCGGCGAGGTCGTGCGCGAGCGCCGCTCGCCCGATCAGACTGACCGCATGTCGGGGCCGCATCACGATGGTGTCGGTCGACCCGCCCCTGCGTGTCACGCTGCGGACCGTCTCGGCCGACCCCCAGACCACCCGGCGGTCGAAGGCGCCTTCCGCCAGCAGGACGTCCTCGACCCGCGCGTCACCGCCACGCCAGTACGCCAGGGTCGTGTGCCTGGTCAGCGGATGCGCCGGGTCAACGGAGGCCAACGCGCCCGCGAGCGCCGCGATGACGGGTGCGGCCTCGGCGGACGGCTTGACGACGCACGCGCCCTTGGCCGCCCATCCCCACAACAGCGAGACCACCGGCACGACCGGCGTGTTGCCTGCCGTGATGTGCAGCTGGGTGGTCGGCGCCGCCCTCGACAGGGGCGCGGCCGTGGACACGGTGGGCGGGCTGAGTTCGGCATCGCGGGAGGCCAGCTGTGCGTGGATACCGTGGACGACCGGCTCCGGCATCCGCACCCAGCCGTCGAGCTGGCGCAGGCCCGTCCCGCCGAGCTCGGTGCTCACCATGGATCGCAACGTCGCACCGTCGAAGAGTTGGGGGAGCTGGCTCCCGAAGGCACGGTGGACGCGGTCGTCGACGGACGAGGTCACCGCCAACAGGTCCGCGGCGGCAGCCACGTCGCCGGCACCGTCCGCGAGGGCCGCGCCGACGGCGTCGACGAACTGACAGATCTCCTCGAACGGCGTCCGCAGCAGTTCGACGATCGCGGCGGACGGATCTGGTTCGAGCAGCTCACGCGGGTCAGGAGCGGGTACGACGACCACCTGCACGTCACCGGAGGGCGCGAGGGAGCCCCGGTCGAGAACGGGACGGACAAGCAGGTAGGCGTCGTCGGTGGTGGGACCCAACACCACCTGTGCGCGGGCGGCCACGGCCTCGCGGATCTCGCCGACCCGCGGCCACGCCGGCATCCGGGGGCGACCGCGGACCACGGCCGGCAGCCGTACCACCTGGACACCCGCGACGGTTCGGACGTCGGCGAGGTTGAGGCCGGCTCGGACGGCGGTCATCGCTGCGCCCGCACGTCGACCACGCCGCACCCACGCTCGGGTGCACCTGGCATCCGGCGGATCGGCGGGAGGAGCGTCTGGCCACCCAGCCCGCACGCGCAGGGGTCCTGACGCAGGTGCACCTGGTCGGAGGTGGCGAGGAGGCCGGGGTAGGAGAGCGCGAACGGATCGAACACCGCCAGCCGCCCGTCGGGTGCCGGATCGTCGACAGGTCTGAGCAGGTCGTCGACGACGACGGCCTCGACGACGGGCGGCACGTGGTAGCGACCGTCGCGGCAGGAGACGAAGACCGTGTTGAGCTCGGCCGTGGAATAGGTGTCCACACAGCGTCCGCGGTCGATGCCGAGCAGCTCCGACACAGCGTCGAACAAGGTCGCGAGGTCGTGGGGAAGGTCCTTCTTCCAGCCACCGCCGGTGAGAACACAGCTACCGGGTGGGAGTCGCAGGCGCTCGGGGAGCTGACCGAGCCGGTCCACCACCTCCGAAAGCCCGGACGGCGGACCGTAGATGACGACCTGCTGCTGGTGGTGTGCGGCCGTACGCAGGAACTCGGCGAGTCCGGGTCCGCCGAGCCGGTGGACGCGGCGCGCGCCGGCCGCGAGCCCGGCAGCCCCCGACTGGATGCCGGAACCCATACCGGGGGACGTCAACGCCAGGAGGTCGTACTCGCCCGCCGCCGGCGACCAGGGCAGACGTACTCCGGAACTGCTCCGTAGGGCGGCCAGCGTGATCTCGTCGCGTGGAACGAGCGACGGCTGCCCGCCGGTGCCGCTGGAGAACGTGACGAAGATGCCGCTCCGCCTGAGCTCGGCCCGCCACGACGCCAGGTCGGTCGACCCCTCGATCCTCAGCGGAGCGCGGACGGCAGCGATCGTCTCCAGCCACGCCGTGAGCCGGGCGAAGTCGCAGCCGACCCAGTCCGGGTCGTAGCTCTTGAACCAGTCGTCGCGGAGGACGAGCCGCTCCCGGATGACGTCGGGGGAAGCCTGGTCCGAAACGCCGGCCTCGGCCGCTATCTGGGCGTACACCGGTATCTCTGCCAGGTGACGCCGGTGGTTCGAGGCGAGTGCCTGGTCGCGGACGGAGGAAACCGCGTCGAGGTCGACCGCGCCGCCGGTCGACCACAGGCGGGCCGCCACCAGCAGCCTCTGGAGCAGCGGCAGGGCCGTGACGCCGGCGGCCGCCGGTCCCTGCGTACGCTCGATCCCCCCGATGGCCGCCATAAGGCTCAATGTCCCAGCCCGCACCGCTCCCGTCCAGCCCGCCGGTGCCGCGAAGTCGGGAGGGGTCCTGACTGGCTCAGTCGATGACGACGACCATCTTTCCGTTGGCCTCGTTGGCCTCGTTGGCCTCGTTGGCTTCCATCACCCGATGCGCCTCCCTGATCTCCTCGAAGTGGAAGACCCTGGACGGCTTCGCCTGGTAGCGCCCGGCGGCCACGTCGGCCGCGATCTCCCCCAGAGGAACGTCGGAGAGCGGGAAGCCCGGCGTGCCGAAGACGAAGCTTCCGAAGAAGCTGAAGTGCACTCCGCTCGGCATCTGCAGCAACGGGTTGAATTCCGCGATGGGGGCGAGGCCGCCCAGCCACCCGGCGAGACACACCCTCCCGCCGCGCCGGACCATCGCCAGCGAGTCGAGCAGCGTGCTGTTTCCCACGAGGTCGAGAACCGCGTCGAGCTCACGGCGTTCGAGGATCCGCTGGGACAGGTCGGTGCCCTCGATCTCGACGCGTTCCGCGCCCAGCGCCTCGAGTTTGCCGGCACGCTCCTTGCTCCGGGTCGTCGCGATGACCTTCGCTCCCGCGTTCACCGCCATGTTCAGTGCGGCCAGTCCGAACGACGAGGTGGCCCCGCGAAGCACCAGCGTCTGGCCGCGGGAGATCTCGAGGTTGCGGAAGAGGCAGGTCCATGCTGTCGCGTACGTCTCCGGAATGGCCGCGAGCTCGGCCCAGGACAGCTCCGACTCGATCGCCGCGACGTTCGACGCCGGCGCGCGCGTGTATGCGGCGTAGCTGCCGTTGATGGTGCGGCCCAGGCCGCCCATGAGCGCGGCGACCTTGGTCCCCACCTGGAACTCCCCACCGGGACAGGCGTCCACGACACCGACGCACTCGATGCCGCTCACCTCGGCCGCCTCCGCCCACTCTCCCCGGCGCATGTGCATCTCGGCGTGGTTCACCCCGAATGCCATCACCTTGATGACAACTGTCCCTTCTACTGGCTCCGGCTTCGGTATCTCCTTGAACACCAGCCTGTCGAGGCCGCCGAATCCGGCCAGTACCACTGCCTTCACTCTGAACACCTCCATGCCTGCGGGCGCGATGCGTTTGACTTTCACCATCGAGCCTAGGAACGCAGATCCGCGGCCGGACGCCAGAGATCATGAAAGTTTCGGGGTCTGATCGTAGGTTTCGCGAATGCCGTGAGACCGTGTGCCGTCAGCGGATCAGTGTCGCGACATGGTGCTGGAAGCCGGCGGAAGCGGCTGCTCGTGGATGACGAGGGGTTCGATCAGCAACGCTCGCCACGATGTCAGCTCGGCGGATCGCCGCAGCCGCTGGGCGAGTGACCGCGGCCGCAGGTCGTTGCTGAGCAGAGAGTCTGTCGCCAGCCACACGGCGCGATAGCTGCCGGAGTCCGAGTCTGCCGGGCTTCCCATCTCCGGCCCGCCGCCGGTGCCGAAGGTCCCGCCCACGGACCGGGCCAGGAAGTAGTACTGCTCGCTGCCGCCGAAGTGCACGGTCGCGACGAGCCCGTCGATGGACACGTCCAGGCCCAACTCCTCGGCCGCCTCTCGCACCGCGGCCTACGCGGGCTCCTCGCCAGGCTCGATCTGACCGCCGGGCAACACGTGGTAGCGGCTGCCCGATCTCACCCGCTCGATGGCGGCGACGAACCCGTTCGCGACCAGGATCACTCCAGCACGTGGCACGTGCGCATGCTAGATCCGTTCGTCTGCTTTGTCGACGACTCGCCCTTCGCACCGTTCCGGTGCTTGGCGCCGATGTGCGCAGGTCTGCCTCACGTGGCGACAATGGCGGCTTGACAGATGATCGCCGCGATCACGGGCGCGTGATCGGAATCCCCGGAACAACGAGGAACCACAGACCGGTTGAGCAGGTGTCATGGAATGGCTGACTGGTTGGTTGCTGGGCCTTCACGGCCTTCCCCTGTACGCGCTGGTCGGTCTGATCGTGTTCGCGGAGGACGCGCTGTTCGTCGGGTTCGTGTTCCCCGGGGAGATCGCCGCCATCCTCGGTGGAGTCGCGGCCAGCGCCGGGCACGCGAACCTTGCGGTGATGATCACCGTGGTGGTGGTCGCCGCGATCGTCGGTGACACCGTGGGCTACGAGGTCGGCAGGCACCTGGGTCCGCGACTCCTGTCCGCCCGTGCGCTCGGCCGGCACCGGCGACGAGTGGACTCCGCACGTGACCTCATGGCCCGCCGGGGCGGCACCGCGGTGTTCCTCGGCCGGTTCGTCGCGTTCTTCCGGGCCACCATGCCGGCGTTGGCCGGCGCTTCGCGGATGCCCTATCCACGGTTCCTCGCCTACAACGCCGCGGGCGGCGTCACCTGGGGCGTCGCCGCCGTCCTGGTCGGCGAGCTCGCGGGCTCGTCGTACGCGGTGGTGGAGAAGACGTTCGGCCGGGTGACGGCTCTCGTCGTCCTCGCGGCGGTGCTGATGGTGATCGCGGTCTGGCGCGTTCGCCGCCACCGTCGTCACCGCGGTGACGGCGAGACGGAGGTCGACCGCCCCTCCGCGCCAGAGGGAGGTTGATCAGACCCGACTGGGCCGAACCGCGCGTCCGGGGGAGTCCTGCCAGCTGGAAAGATCCGCGAGCGCCTCTTCGGATCGAGAGCGAGACTTGGGCAGATAGACGAACAGCGTCTGTTCCTCGTCGTCGTGGGAACGCAGCGCCTCGACCTCGAACTCGAGGTCACCAACCATCGGATGATGCAGGTGTTTCTCCCCGCATCGGGTCACCACTCGCTGGCTCTCCCACCACTTCCGAAACTCCGGGCTCTTCGCCGAGAGTTCGCCGACGAGCTCAGATGTACGAGGGTCATCCGGCCGCCGGACGGCGTCCAGCCGTAGGCACCCGACGATGTCGGAAGCTACCTCTTCCCAGTTGCGATAGATGGCTCGCGCGCGTTCGTCGAGCAGGAGCCACCGGGTGGCGTTGCGTTCCCGGGCCGGCATGGCGGAGAAGTTCGTCAGTAGGACGCGCGCCATCTGGTTGGCCGCGAGCACGTCGGTCCGTCGACCGAGGACGTACGCGGGCATGTCGCCGAAGGTGTCCATGAGCCGGAGCAGACCGGGCCGGACCGCCTGCGCGGCTTGCGGTTGACGCTTCGGCCTGTTCCGCGCGCGAGCAAGCTCGACGAGGTACCTGCGTTCGATGTCCTCCAGGCCCAGCGCGGATCCGAGAGCGTCAAGCACACCTTCCGACGGCGAGATGGGCCGGCCCTGCTCGAGCCGGGTGTAGTAGTCGACACTCACCCCGGCGAGACGTGCCAGCTCCTCCCGCCGTAGGCCGGGCACCCGCCGCGGCACGACCGACTGGAGGCCGAGGGAGTGCGGGCTGGTCCGCTCCCGGCGCGAGCGGAGGAAGTCGCCCAGCTCGGCGTTCGGATCCATACGTCCACGGTAACCGCGCCGACCTTGGTCACCGGCTCGCACGTGGCCCTCCCAATCCTAGGAAGCGGTGGGCTCGCTGCCGTACCCCGTGGCTGCCGTTCTCCCTGTTGGCTGAAGAGACATGAACACGACGGCACACAGCAGCAGGAGAACCGCAATGTCCACGACCTGGCTCATCACCGGAGCTTCCTCCGGATTCGGCCGGCTGCTCGCCGAGCGGGTGGCATCGGCCGGCAACCACGTGATTGCCGTGGCCCGCCGTGCCGACCGGCTCGCCGAACTGGCGACGCTCGCGCCGAACCACATCACGCCGGTGATCCTCGATCTCACCAGCGAGGGGGCCGGACCGATCGTCGAGGAGGCCCTCCGCACGGCCGGAGGTCTGGATGTCCTTGTCAACAACGCCGGTTATGGGCTGTTCGCCACGGTCGAACAGACCGACGACCAGAGCGCCAGGGCCATCTTCGAGACCAACTTCTTCGCCATGCTCAGCGTCCTGCGCACCGCGCTGCCCGCGCTGCGTGAGTCCGCCGGCCGGATCGTCCAGGTCTCCTCGTTCCTCGGACAGGTCTCCTGGCCCGCCACCGGTCTGTACTCCGCGACGAAGAGCGCGGTGGAACTGCTCTCCGACACCCTGGCGCTCGAACTGGCACCCACTGGCGTTCGGGTGTCGACCATTCAACCGGGCGTCTCCCGCACGGGCTTCGCGTCCTCGGTGCGTTTCGTCGCGCCCAACCAGACCTACGCTCCGACCGCCGGCGCCTTCCTCAGCGAGCTCTCGAACCGCCCGATCGAGGGGTACGGCGATCCAGGCCTGGTCGTGGACGCGATCCTCGCCGTGGTCGCCCACCCGCAGCCGCCCCGACGCCTGGCCGTCGGAAGCGAGGCGTTCGAAGGAGTCCGCGGCGTCCTGCAAGCACAGCTTGACGAGCTGCGCCGATGGGAGCCCCTCAGCCTGGGACTGACGGAGACCTGACGTTCACCTCGACCCCCACCATGAGCCGGTTGACGCTGGCTCGACCGCTGAAAGACATCCCTGGAGTTTGAATGTCAAGCCGCAACCGCAGATTCCTCTGGTTTGGCCGAGCGGTGAGCCCAGGCGGTTTCCTCGTTGTAGCGGGTGCGGGTCTTGAGGCAGCCGTGCAGGATGCCGACGAGCCGGTTGGCGACGTGTCTGCATGCTGCGAAGTGGTCGGTGCCGCGGGCTCGCAGCTCGTCGTAGAGGGCTCGTGCACCGGGCGAGGCGGTCATGGCGGGGACGACCTGGCTGAGCAGGGCGTCGATGAGCCTGTCGTTGTGAACGTAGCGGGCGGCGACGACCTTCTTCTTGCCCGAGGCGCGGGTGATGGGGCTGGTGCCGGCATAGTTCTTGCGGGCTTTGGCGCTGGTGTAGCGGTGCTGGTCGTCGCCGAACTCGGCGAGCACCCGGGCACCGAGAATGGGCCCCAGGCCCGGCTGAGACAGGACGATCTCAGCGTCCGGGTGTTGGCCAAAATGTTGCTCCACCTGCCCTTGCAGGGTCTTGATCTGCTCGTTCAGTGTGGCCAGCACGGCAGTGGCAGCGCGGATGGTGGTCGCGTACGCCTGTGCCACCACGGCGGGCTGGCCGAGGTGCTCGGCGCGCAGGGCGGCCTGGATCTTGCCCGCTTTGGTGTCGATGTCGCCGCGTCGACGTGCTCGTTTCAGCGCCGTGCGGATCTGGGTGAGCGTCAGCTTCGCCGCCGACGCGGGGTCTGGTGCCTTGGCCAAAAGTTCCAGCGCATCGGGCGTGGTCAGCTCTTCGAACGCCTCGAGCGCAGCCGGGAAGTAGTCCCGCAGGGCGTGCCGCAGCCGCTGCATGTGCCGGGTCCGCTCCCAGATCATGCTCTTGTGGGCACGAGACACCACCTTGATCGCTGCCGCCTCGGCACTGTCGCCGGCCACCGGGCGCAGCTGGTGGGAATCGGTGCGCACCATGTCGGCCAGCATGTGCGCATCGGCGCCGTCGCTTTTGGCGCCAGACATCCCGTACCGTTCCCGGTATCGCGAAGCCTGCAAGGGATTCACCGCACACACCCGGTACCCGGCAGCGATCAACGCCTGCACCCATGGGCCCTTATCGGTCTCGATCCCGATCACCACCTGCTCGGCGGTCTCGTCGGCGTCTTCACCGAGCTGCTCGCCGATCAGCGCGTGCAGCCGGGCCATCCCGGCCACGCCCTCGGGCAGCCGCGCTCTGGCAAGCCGCCTGCCAGAGGCATCCATCAGCTCGATGTCGTGGTGGTCTTCGGCCCAGTCATCTCCTACGAACAGCAACGCGCCTCCCAGGCTCGATGTTGGTCATGGTCAACATCGGCGGCCGTACGAGAGAACCATCGGCGACCTAATGAACCAGTGCTCACGCCCACCAGGGACAAGCACGACATCCCATCAGCGATCAACTCTCTCGGTCACCGGCGGGGGCACGATCTTTCATCGGAACTCCCACAGGGGTTCAGGAGCAACAAGTGCTCACCCGCCGGCGGCCACCAAACCCGAAGTCTGCCCGAACCCGGGCCGACCCCGTTAACAACCATTAGGAGCACCCATGAAGACCTGGTTCATCACCGGTTGTTCGAGCGGCTTCGGCCGCCACCTGGCCGAGGAGGTGCTGGCCCGGGGCCACCAGGTGGTGGTCACCGCCCGGAACGTCAACCGCTGCACGCCACTCGTCGAAGGGGTGGGAAGCCGCGCGCTGGTGCTGCCGCTGGACGTCACCGACCACGCCCAGGCGGGCACGGCGGTCGCGGCCGCGCACGAGGCCTTCGGGGGTATCGACGTTCTGGTCAACAACGCCGGCATCGGTTACTTCGGTGCGGTCGAGGAAAGTGCCGAGGCCGAGGTACGCCGTATGTTCGAGATCAACGTGTTCGGCCTGTGTCACCTCACCCGGGCCGTTCTGCCTGGGATGCGGGCGCGCCGCACCGGGACCATCGTCAACTTCTCCACCATCGGCGGGCTGCGCTCGTTCCCCTGTCTGGGCTATTACAACGCCACCAAGTTCGCTGTCGAGGGACTCTCCGAAGCGCTGTGGCAGGAGGTCGAACCCCTCGGGCTGCGCGTCCTGATCGTCGAACCGGGTCCGTTCCGCACCGACTGGGCCGGACGCTCGGCCGAGCAGACACCGCCCACCGACGAGATCGCCGACTACGCCAACACCGCCGGAACCCAACGTGCCGCCCTGCGCACCAACGCCGGACGAGAGCCCGGCGACCCTCGCCGCGCGGCCGCGGCGATCGCCTCCACCGTCGAGGCCAGGAACCCTCCGCACCGGCTGCTCCTGGGCGGGACCGCCTACGAGATGGCCATGCACAAGCTCGACGAACTCCGGGCCGAGTTCACGAACTGGGAGCCGCTCACCCGCAGCGCCGACTTTCCCGTCGACGACCAGAGCCTGATTCACCTGTGACACCCGCTCAGGCGAGTAGTCCAGGCATGTGACGGGCGACGCCTCCACGATCGGCCCCTCCGATCACTCCGCTGGACCGACCTTATGGACCGGTCCACGAGCAGACATCGGGCCGATGGTCGCCGGCCGGGAGCGAGATAGCGTGGACGCGCCGAAAGGGGAGAGTCCATGAAGGCGGTGGCCTGGCACGGCAAGCGTGACGTGCGGGTTGACGAGGTGCCCGAGCCGAAGATCGAAGAGCCCACCGATGCTCTGGTGAGGGTCACCACGGCGGGAATCTGTGGGTCTGATCTGCATGTCTATGAGGTGCTTGGTCGCCCCTACATGGAAGAGGGCGATGTACTCGGACACGAGACGATCGGCATCGTCGAGGCAGTCGGGCACGATGTCACCAATGTCAGCCCCGGTGATCGGGTGGTCCTCCCGTTCAACATCTCCTGCGGCCGATGCTTCATGTGTGCCCACGAGCTCTACAGCCAGTGCGAGACGACCCAGGTGCGCGAGCACGGCAAGGGAGCGGCTCTCTTCGGCTACACCAGGTTGTACGGCAGCGTGCCCGGTGGACAGGCCGAGTTGATCCGGGTTCCGCAGGCGCAGTTCGGTCCGATCCGGGTGCCTCACGGCCCGTCCGACGAACGGTTCGTCTACCTCTCCGACGTACTTCCGACCGCCTGGCAGGCGGTCGCCTACGCCGAGCCACCGCGCGACGGCAGCCTGGCGATCTTCGGCCTGGGGCCGATCGGGCAGATGTGTGGCCGGGTGGCTCGCCACCTCGGCGTGGCGCGCGTGTTCGGCATCGATCTCGTCCGCGAGCGCCTGCAGCTTGCCCGGCGGTACGGCATCGAGACCCTGGATCTGCGCGAGTGCGACGACATCGCGACGGCACTGCGTGATCTCACCGACGGACGCGGGCCCGACGCCGTCATCGATGCCGTCGGGATGGAGGCCCACGGTGCCTCGGTGGCGAAGCTGACCCACCAGATCGTGGGGGCTCTACCGAGCCGGATGGCGCTGTTGGTGGCCGAGCGGGCCGGTATCGACAGGCTCGGCGCGTTGTACGCGTGCCTCGACTCCGTACGCCGGGGCGGAACCGTCTCGATCAGCGGAGTCTACACGGGGATGATCGACCCCCTTCCGCTCATGGACATCTTCGACAAGCAGCTCCAGCTGCGCATGGGTCAGGCCAACGTCAAGCGTTGGGTGGACGACCTGATGCCCCTGCTGACCGGCGAGGACGACCCGCTCGGTGTCCAGGACCTGGCGACGCACCGCCTTCCCCTCGCCGAAGCGCCACGTGGTTACGAGCTCTTCCAGGAGAAGAAGGAGGGCGCCATCAAGGTCCTCCTGGAGCCTGGTCAGGTCGCGGCTGACGGGGACGCCGGGCGAGCGCCGTTCGCACGATAGAAGGCCGCGACCGCACTGAAGGCGGCTTTGGGTTCCCACCGCATGTCCGGGTAGGTGTCACCGTGCCGGTCGTCGAGAACCCTCACGATGCCGTAACTCGCCAGGTCCAGGTCGTCGCGGGGATCGCCGTCGGGGCGGTGCGGGAAGCTGTCGAGTGCGAAGGCGAACACGAAGGTACTGTCGACGCCTTCGGTGTCGAAGATCTCCAGCAGTTCGCGTAGACAGGTGGCCTGGCCGGCCTCGTCGCGGACATATTCCCCGTTGAGTCGAACCGGCGCGCCGGTGTCCTTGTCGTTCTCGACGATCTCCAGGCCGCGAGCGCCCATGTCGCTCGCACCCCGGAAGGTCGCGGCGCCGAACTCCGTGATCGCGACCGGCTTTCCCTGCGCGACGAGGCGGCGGACCCCGTCGTTGAACTGGTCGGCGATCTCGGCTGACCGGTAGAGATCCATGGACACGATGTCGAAGGGCGCCCAGTCGACGCGGTCGAGTTGTATCGAGGCGTAGGTGACCCTGCCGCGGAATCGTTCGCGGATGAGTGCCACGGCTGTGCCGAGGAACTCGTTGACACGTGCGCTGGTCTCGGCGATCTGTTCGCGCAGGTCGTGTGGTCGGCCCAGAATCAGCTGGAGCCGCTGGTCGATACTCTCGCCGGGCAGGAACCCCTTGGTCATCAGGCTCAACTCGGCGCCGGTGACGAACACGACCTCGCCACCGCGCTGCCGGAGTCGTTCGGCCCGCTCGGCACAGTCGGCGAACAACGACAGCATCTCGTCGGTGGTCAACTCCAGCGGGTACGGCGAGAACCAGACCTCCAGGCCCAGGTCGACGGCGAACGTCGCCGCCAGCTCCAACCGCTCGGGATCACCACCGATGATGCGGACCGCGTTGCAGTGCAGGTCGTCGCGGATGATGCGCAACTCACGCTTGACGACCTCGGGGTCGAAGTGCTCGCGGGAGATCGTTCCGTCGCGGACGAAGCCGGTGTCGTAGCTGATGCCGTTGGCGCGCACGGGCAGCCTTCCTCTCACTTCATTAGGTACGCCGAGTACTCTAACTCATAAGGTACGGTTGGTGTCGATGTCTGGCAAGCCCGGTGATGACGTGCGGACCCGCGCGACGCGGCGGCGTGGAGCCGTGCTCGAGCAGGCGATCCTGCGCGCCGCGATCGACGAGCTCGTCGAGTTCGGCTACGGCGGACTGACCATGGACGGGGTCGCCAAGCGGGCGGGCACCAACAAGAACGCGATCTACCGCCGCTGGCCGAGCCGCGCCGCGCTCGGCATCGCCGCCTACCGTGAGATGGTCGAGGCGCAGATCCAGGCGCCCGACACCGGCGAGCTGCGCAAGGACGTGCTGACGCTGCTAGGCCGGATCAACCGCGGACTGTCCAGCCCCAACGGTGACATCCTCCGCGGCCTGTTGGCCAGCGCGAGTGACGAACCCGAACTCTTCACGCAGCTCCTCGAGCAGGCCGGTGACGGCGCGAGTGACGTCTGGCTGACCATTCTCGAACGTGCCGTCGCCCGTGGAGAGGCCTCACCCGAGGCGTTGCGTCCGCGGGTCGCCACGGTGGCTCTGGTGCTCCTGCGCAACGAATACATCACCCGGGGGATCACCACCGTCGCCGACACCGTCCTCACCGAGATCGTCGACCAGGTCTATCTGCCGCTGGTACGTCGAGCGGAGTGACGCTGCCGGCCGGCGGGCCCGCTTGACAGCCACGTCGGCGCCGAGCAGCCTGACAGGTCGCTCACCCGCACCGAGGAGAAGTGATGACGAGCACCGATCCCGTCGTCCGGACGATCATCGACGCCAACCTCTACATGGTGCTCGCCACCGCGGACGAGGGTGGCCGCCCCTGGGCATCGCCGGTCTACTACGCCCATGCCGACTTCCGCGAGTTCTTCTGGGTGTCGTCGCCGACGTCGACCCATTCGCGCAATCTCGCGGTCCGCCCCGAACTCGGCATCGTGATCTTCGACTCGCAGGTGCCGATCAGCACCGGGCAGGGGGTCTACATGACCGCCGTGGGGGAGCAGGTCAAGGACACGGAGCTCGAACGGGGAATGGACGTCTTCTCGCGTCGCTCCCTCCTGCACGGCGGCGTGGCGTGGACGCCGCAGGACGTCCAGGGGGAGCCGGCGATCCGGCTCTACCGCGCCACCGTCGAGGAACACTCGATCCTCGCGAAGGACGGCCAGCCGGACCACCGAGTGCCCGCTCACCTCGGGTCCTAGGAACCACCTGACCCGAGCCGCCGATCTCAGGCGGTGACAGCCTCCGCCATCGGAGAACCCTGGTCGGTCGTGATCGCGCCGAGTAGGTCGTCGAAGCTCACCAGGCCGAGCAGGTGTCCGCGTTCGTCTCGTACGAGACACAGCTGTGCACGCCGCTCCCGCAACAGCCCGACGGCACCCGCCAGATCGGTGTCGTGCGCGAGCGTCGGGATCGGCGTGGACAGCGAGCCCGCGGGCGTCTGCGAACCGTTCGCCCGCGCGAGAAGCGCATTGCGCACGTGGACGGAGCCGACGATGTCTCCGGCGCCGTCCATGACCACGAGGCGGGTACGTCCGCTGCGGTGTGCGGTGTCGACGACCGTTTGCGGAGGGGCGGTGTCCGCGACGGCGACGATGTGTTCGGCCGGGACGAGGATCCGCTGGATCGGCGCCGACGCCGCCCCGATCGTTCGGGTGAGCAGCCGGTAGTCCTCCTCGGCGATCAGGCCGAGGCGGTGGGATTCGTCCACCAGGTGGTGGATCTGCTCCCGGTTGCGGACGTTGACGATCTCGTCCCGAGGCGACACCCGACACAGCCGGAGCAGGAGGTTGGAGATGCCGTTGAGCAGGCCGATCAGCGGGCGCAGTGTGCTGGTGAAGGCTCGGAAGACCGGGGCGAGCAGCATGGCCGAGCGATCGGGATCGGTGATCACCCACGACTTCGGAGCCATCTCGCCCACGACGACGTGCAGGTAGCTGACGGCGACGAGGGCGACGACCAGGGCGATCACGTCCGACGCGGCGGCCGGCAGCCCGAGTGTGGCGAGCACCGGTTCCAGGTAGTGGTGCAGGGTCGGCTCGGACACCATGCCGAGGCCGATCATGCACATGGTGATTCCCAGCTGGGCTCCGGCCAGCATGAAGGACAGCCTGCGGATGCCCACGAGCGCCGCGGCGGCTCCGCGGACGCCGGCCCGGGCGGCCTGTTCGATGCGGTGGCGGCGGGCGCCGACGAGCGCGAACTCCGAGGCGACGAAGAACCCCGAGGCGAGGAGGAGTCCGAGGGTCACCGCAAGTGCGGGTTGCCAGCTCATGCGCGGGCCACCTCCGTCCTTGTCGCGGTCGCCGGCTGGGCAACGCGCAGCCGCACCTGGTCGGGCACGCGCCGGTCCACGGTCAGAACCTCGACCTCGATGGCTGGCGCACCTGACCCGGGTGTCGCGGGAACGACGAGGTGGTCACCGGGGCTGACCAGCCGCCCCGTCATGGCGACGATCATGCCGGCCACGGTGTCGTAGTGCGGGCCGGCTGGTAGCTCGATGCCGGTCCGTTCGGTGATCTCGTCCGTACGGCGTGCGGCGTCGACGTGCCACCAGTCACCGGCCTGGGTGGCGAAGGCGGCATGCGTGTCGTTCTCGTCAGCGATGTCACCGACGAGTTCCTCGGCCGCGTCTTCGAGGGTGACGATTCCGGCGAGGCCGCCGTACTCGTCGACCACGCAGGCGAACTCCTCGTCCTGTTCCCGCATCTGGGCGAGCAGTCTGGGCAGGCCGACGGTGGACGGCACGAACAACGCGGGTCGTGCGATCGACCCGACGCGAGTGGTGCCGAACGCCTCCGCGGGCAGGGCCATGAGCTCACGAACGCCGGCGACGCCCAGAACGTCGTCGGTGTCCGAACCGAGGACCGGGTGGTGGGAGTGGCCGCTCGCGGCGATCAGTTCGAGAAGCCGTGCGGCGGAGTCGTCGGCGCGGACGCTGACGACGCCTGGCCGGGGAACCATGGCCTGGGCCGCGGTGCGATCGGAGAACAGCAGGGCCCGTTCCAGCATGGCCGACAGGTCGGTTGAGAGCGACCCGTGCTCCTCGGACTCGCCGATGATGTGACCGAGTTCCTCGAGGGTGGCGCCGTGGTGGAGTTCCTCGACGGGTTCGATGCCGACCCTGCGCAGCACCCAGTTCGACGAACTGTCGAACACCCTCACCACCGGCCCGGCGATCGCGAGGTAGACGTGCGTGGAGGGAGCCAGTGCCTTGGCGAGCTGTTCGGACCTCGCCAGGGCGAGGTTCTTGGGGAACAGCTCACCCAGGACCATCTGGATGACGGTGGCCAGCGCGAAGCCGATCACGACGGACAGCGCGGACACCGCGGTGTCACCAAGACCCATCGCACCCAGCAGCGGGCGGAAGGCCTGCACCAGTGCGGGCTGGGCGATGAAGCCCACCAGCAGACCGGTGACGGTGATGCCGACCTGCGCGGCGGACAGCATGAAGGAGAGTCGTTCCATGACTCGGATGGCCGAAGCGGCGTTCTTGTCCCCGGCGGCGGCCTGGCGGGACAGTTCGACGCGGTCGGCGGAGACGTAGGAGAACTCCTGGGCCACGAAGTAGCCCGTACCGAAAGTCAGGACGAAGACGGCGACGATTCCCAGCGCGACGCTCATCGGACACCACCCCACCGCGCGCTGGACAGATCGTGGGATGGGCTGGATCTATGACTTGATGGGTCCGTCGACACGGGCGGACACCACTCCTCTCGGCATTCGGGTTCATCAGGATAGCCGTCGACATGTGGACCCGACCAAGGGCGGCTCGACCCTGCGGGTCCGGGCCGGAACGCTCAGCTACCGAGCGATGTCAGCGATGGTTGGGTGTGGGGCTCGCGGGTGCGGCGGCGATCCCGCCGGAGACGTTGAACACCCCGGCCATGCCCTCGCGCCAGTGGGCCTGGCTGTAGAAGGACAGATTGCCGGACTTCGGGAGCGTCAGGGGGATGGGCCAACGCTGTCCGGGCGGGACCTGCAGCTTGATGTAGCGCCCGTCGACGGCGAACATGTGCGGCTCTTTGGCCTTGTTCTCGATCTGCAGGGTGATCTTCTGACCAGGACTCCCTTTGATCACCGTCGGAACGAAGTAGCCGTCCTCGATCACCACGGTGACGAGACGGTCCCCGACGATGTTCCTGGATCCGTGGTAGTTGGCCGTGATGCCGGCGACTTTGACCCTGCTCCCGATCGCTGGGCCCTGCTTACGTGGTTCGGCGGTCGGAGTACGAGATGTCTGGGCGGGTTGCGGCGCGGACTGCGCGCTGCAGGCGGTTGTCACGAGCGCGGCGGTGGCGACCAGCGCGCCGACGATCAGCTTTACCCGCATGTCACAACCCCCAAGGGAAACCGTGCTGGGTTCCCCATTGCGATGTGCGGAGACGTTCGACCCCGGATACGAATCTAGACGAGCACAGCGGCCCGCACCGGCGCGTGCGATATGCGTCCGACGGAACGCCCGAAAAGGGAGGGTTGCTTCAGCGGGCGGCAGGCACGGCCTCGTCGCCGGCGGCGGCTTCGTCTCCGACCGGTGCGTCGGTGAGACCCAACCGCAGGTGCTCGACGTGGTAAAGCGCCTGGTCCAGTAGCTCGGCGACGTGGTTGTCGTACAGCGCGTAGACCACCGACCGTCCCGTGCGGGTGCCCGTCACCAGACCGAGGTTGCGCAGCAGGCGCAACTGGTGGGAGCAGGCGGACTGCTCCATGCCCACCTCGGCGGCCAGTTCGGTCGCGGGAAGCGGGCCTTCGCGCAGTCGCGCGAGGATCAGCAGCCTGGACGGGGTCGCCAGCGCCTGCAGTGTCGTGGCGACCTTCGCGGCGCCGGCCGGGTCCAGGCGTGTGCGCGAAACGGCGCTCTCGCCTGGCGTGGCTCCATGACCCATGCCGACATCATACGCCGCCCATGAACGCATGAATCATTGTTCATTCATTCCTGTATGGTGGGGAGGTCAGCGTCCCCTTCCCGCCGTGAGGTCTCCGCCACGATGTGGTCCACTCTCGTCCGCTCGACCCCGCCCACTGGCGCCACCCGCGACGCGTCAGCACCTGTGCGCCGGACCCGGATCCTCGCCGTGCCCGAGGCTCGCTGGGCCGCGGTCGCGCTGGCGCTCTTCCTCGTCGCGCTGCCGCTGAACCTGACCGGGGCTCCGGCGTGGTCCTGGGCGCCGCTGTTCGCCGCCGTCTACGTGACCGGCGGTTGGGAGCCGGGCTGGGCAGGCTTGCGGGCGCTGCGGGAGAAGCAACTGGACGTGGACCTGCTGATGGTGGTCGCCGCGCTCGGGGCGGCGGCGATCGGGCAGGTCCTGGACGGCGCCCTGCTGATCGTCATCTTCGCCACCTCCGGGGCGCTGGAGGCCATCGCCACAGCCCGGACGGCCGACTCCGTTCGCGGCCTGCTCGATCTGGCCCCGACCAGCGCCACTCGCCTGACCGACGACGGCGCCGAGGAAAGCGTCCCGACCGACCGGTTGCGGGTGGGGGACATGATCCTCGTGCGGCCAGGGGAGCGGATCGGCGCCGATGGTCGGGTTCGTGGCGGCGCGAGTGAGGTCGACCAGGCCACCATCACCGGCGAGCCGCTGCCAGTGGCCAAGGAGGCCGGGGACGAGGTGTTCGCCGGGACCCTGAACGGCGCCGGTGCGCTGCGGGTGAGGGTCGAGCGCGACCCGTCGGACTCGGTGATCGCACGGATCGTCGCCATGGTCGAGGAAGCCTCCCAGACCAAGGCGCCGACCCAGTTGTTCATCGAGAAGGTCGAGCAGCGCTACAGCCTCGGCATGGTTGCGGCCACCGTGGCGCTGTTCGCGCTGCCGCTGCTCTTCGGCGCCGCGCTGCAGCCCACCCTGCTGCGGGCGATGACGTTCATGATCGTCGCCTCACCGTGCGCCGTGGTGCTCGCCACCATGCCGCCGTTGCTGTCCGCGATCGCCAACGCCGGCCGCCACGGCGTACTGGTGAAGTCGGCCGTGGTCATGGAACGCCTCGGGCAGGTCGACGCCGTCGCGCTGGACAAGACAGGCACCCTCACCGAGGGCACGCCACGGGTCACCGACATCAGGCCGCTCCCCGCCACGGGACTGGACGAGGACGCGCTGCTGCGGCTGGCGGCCGCGGCCGAGCATCCCAGCGAGCACCCGCTCGCCCGCGCCATCGTGGCGGCCGCGCGGTCCCGCGGCCTGGACATCCCGTTGGTGGAGGACTTCGGCTCCGCGCCCGGTACCGGAGTCACCGCGACCGTCGACGGCAAGGTCGTCGCGGTCGGCAGTCCCGCCCGGCTGCTGAAGGGGCGCGCCGAGCATCCCGCCGCGGTGGTGGCTGCGCACCTGGAGGGCGAGGGTCGCACCGCGGTGGTGGTCGAGGTGGAGGCCACGCCGGTCGGCGTTCTCGGTGTCGCCGATCGGCTCCGTGCGGAGGCGGCCGCCACGGTCGCCGCCCTGACCACCCTCACCGGCACGTTGCCAGTGCTCCTCACCGGGGACAACCCGCGCGCCGCCGCCCGGCTGGCCGAGGAGGTGGGTGTCACCGACGTGCGCGCCGGTCTGCTGCCCCAGGACAAGGTCGCCGCTGTACGGGAACTCGAGTCCGCCGGTCGCAAGGTGCTGGTGGTCGGTGACGGCGTCAACGACGCACCCGCGCTGGCCGCTGCCCACACCGGCATCGCCATGGGCCGAGCCGGATCCGACCTCGCCCTGGAGACCGCCGACGCCGTGGTCGTGCGCGACGAACTCGCCACCATCCCCGCCGTGGTCGCGCTGTCCCGCCGGGCCCGCCGTCTGGTGGTGCAGAACCTCGTCATCGCCGCGGTGTTCATCACCGGCCTGGTGATCTGGGACCTGGCCGGCACGCTGCCGCTCCCGCTGGGCGTCGCCGGTCACGAGGGCTCCACCGTCATCGTCGGCCTCAACGGTCTTCGTCTGCTGGCCGACGGCGCGTGGCGCCGTGCCGGCCGGGCTCAGGAGGTCCGTACCGCGCGGACATAGCCGTACGACGGGTGGTCCCTGGACAGGCCGCGGAGGCGGAACGGCATCTGGCCGGACTCGATCTGGGCGAACCCGGCGGCTTTCAGGAGTGGGGGGAGGTCCTGAACGCCGGTCGTCGGCCCGCTTACCGAGCCGGGCTCAACGGGGTGGTCCGGCCGGGTGAAGTCGACCAGAACCACGCGCCCGCCCGGTTTGAGCACACGGCCGACCTCGGCGAGCCCGCGCGGGAGGAGGTCGTGGGGGACATGGTGGGTCATGAAGGTGCCGAACGCGGCGTCGAAGGAGTGGTCGGCCAGCGCGAGCGCCTCGATTCCGGCGAGCTGAAACTCGATCGGCAGGCTCCGCCGGGCAGCCTTGCGTCGTGCACCGGCGAGCAGGTGCGCCGACGGGTCGACGCCGACCGCGCGACCCGCCTCGCCGATCCGACGTTTCGCGGCGATGGCCAGCGTCCCGGTGCCGCATCCGACGTCCAGGATCGCCTCACCGGGGCGCGGTTCGGCGAGGTCGAGGACCATGGAACGGAAGGTCTGCTCCCGGCCGCGCATGATGAACCAGCGCGCGATCAGGTCGTAGAGGACCGGGGGCGCCATGATCGGGCCATGCAGGTGCTGTCGTGCCATGGGACGCGCCTTCCTTGACTCGTTGCCGGCGACTTGTCAGGGCGAGGATCTGAACCGGGCAGTGCTAGTTTATGGGCGGTCGCCCATACTGTATGGGCAATCGCCCATACTGACAACGGGTCGCGCGGCAAGGAGATGGGATGTCGCCACGAGGCGTGCCGGTGGTCGGACTGCACGAGCGGCTCTTCACGGCGGCGGAGCAGTTGCTCGTTCGTAAGGGGCCGGGCGCGCTCGACAGCAGGAGCATCACCTCCGAGGCCGGCTGCGCCAAGGGGGTCCTCCACAACCACTTCGGCAATCTCGACGCGTTCCTGACGGCGTTCGCGGCCGACCGGTTGCGCCACGTCCTGGATACGGCGGCGCGGCTACCGGGGCGGGCGGGCGAGGGCGACGTGACCGAGAATCTGGCGACGACCGCGGTCGAGGCCTTCGGTTCGAGCTCGATGGCGATCGTCGGTCTGCTGACCGCCCGCCCCCAGCTCCAACCGCTGGTGCAGGACGCGCTCGGCGTGTGTGCCAACCTCCAGGGCCTGGAAACCGCCTTCGCGGCGTACTTCGCGGCGGAGGCGGAGTTGGGTCGGATCACGCCGCACGCCGAGCCCGAGTTCCTGGCGCTGATGTTCGTCGGCACGCTGCACCACCTCGTGGCCAGCGGTCGATCCGGCGTGGGTGACCTTGGCGAGCGGGTGAAGAAGATCGCGACCGTTCTGGTCGGCGTCGACCAGGCCTGACCGGCGGGCTCGGCGCGACGAAGTTCGCGCCACGAACTATCGTGCATCCGGGTGTTACTCTCGCCGCGTGGCTAAGGACAGTGGCCAGATCGGGGTCGTGACCGCGCTGGTACGAACCTCGTTCCTGGTGAATGCCGTGTATGCCGAGTCGGGCCGGGAGTACGGGCTCACACCGCAGCAGGGACAGTTGCTCTGCGTACTGATGGCCCAGCCCTACGGCATGGGCGAACTGAGCGCGATGCTGGGACTGGCCAAGTCGAGTCTGACCGGCCTGGTCGACCGCACCGAGCGTAACGGCCTGGTTCGACGCGAACCCGACCCGCAGGACACGCGCGCGGTGCGGGTCGCGCTCACCCCGCGCGGCGGCAGGCTGGCGGAGGAGTTCTACGCCGAGACCTGCCGGCGAATCGACATGCTTCCGCTGGGGCTCACCTCCGCGGAGCGCGCCACGCTGGCCACGCTGCTCGGCCGCATCGTGGTGGACAACGAGGTGCCCATGGTCTTCATGGAGTCGGACGAAGGAAAGTCTGCCGCTCGCAAACGCTGAACGAGAACCTGAGGGCGGGATAGACAGTTCGTGCCGCGAACTATATAGTTCGTGGCACGAACTGTAATTCTTTTGTCCGTAGGAGGAGCGATGTCTCTACAGGATGTGGTCTTCGGATTCGGTGCGCACAGCGGCGTCGACGACGGTCCGGAGCTGTTGCGCATGACCCAGCAGGCCGACCGGGACGGGCTCGACCTGTTCTCGCTGTCGGACCATCCCTACATCGGTGAGCGCCTCGACGCCTACGCCACCGTCGGATTCGTCCTCGGACGTACGCAGCGCCTCGCGGGCTTCGCCAACGTGACCAACGTGCCGACCCGCCCCGCTCCCATGCTGGCCCGGGCGGTGACCTCGCTGGCGGCGCTCTCCGACGGCCGCGTCGTGCTCGGTATGGGCGCCGGCGGGCTGTGGGATCGAATCTCCGACATGGGAGTCCCGCGGCTCTCACCGGGGGAGGCCGTGGACGCCTTCGAGGAGGCGATCGTCCTGGTCAAGAGGCTGTCGGGTGGCGGTTCGCCGGTCACCTACCAGGGCCGCCACTACCAGGTGAAGGACCTCGAGCCGGCTCCTGTCGACGCGCCCCCGGTGTGGACCGGATCGGTCGGCCCGAAGTCCCTGGCCGCCACCGGCCGAGTAGCGGACGGCTGGATCCCCGGTCACGCCGCGGACTGGCTCAGTGAGCGGTACCGGCGGTCGCGTCCGATCATCGACGAAGCCGCCGCGGCCGTCGGCCGCGATCCGCGGGCGGTCCGCACGATCTTCAACTTCCCCGGACGCATCACCGACCGGCCACTGGCCGCCACGCGTGACGACGCCGGCCGCTGGATCGGTGGTTCTGTCGACCAGTGGATCGAGGAGCTGACCAGTGCCGTGCTCGAGCACGAGGCGTCGGGTTTCATGCTCTTCTCGCCCGAGGGCGGCACGCCCGACGCGGTCTCCCTGGGGCGCTGGGCCAACGAGATCGTGCCGGCCGTACGTGAGTCGATGTTGAGTAGCAGTACTCATCACTGACAGCACCGCGCCACCTAAAATCGGTGCGTGACCGACCCTTCGAGGCTCGCCCAGATCGAGGCCGACCTGGCAGCTGCCGCCGAGCTCCGCCGTCGGCATTCGGACCTGACCCAACGACTGACGACCGAACGCGCGCAACTCAAGCTCGTCGAGGAGCGGGTACGCACACTTCGCGGCCACCTCATCGACGAGGCCAAGGACGTCGAGGTGCTCGAGTCGTTCTCACCCACCCGGATCTGGGCCACGCTTCGAGGTTCGCGGGCGGACGACCTTGCCCGTGAGCGGGCGGAGCACGAGGCCGCGCGCTATGCGGTCGCCGAGGCCGAAGCCCGGCGCGACGCGGTGAGCCGGGACGTGGAGTCACTCCAAGCCCAGGTCGAGGGGCTCGGCGACGTCGACGACGTCCAGCGGCGCGCCGTTGCCGCCAAGGAACAATGGGCGCTCGCCAACGACCCTGTTGTCGCGGCCGCGCTGGAGGACATCGCGAGGGAACGCGGCCGGCTCACCGCGTCGCGCAAGGAGGCCGCGGAGGCGTACGCCGCCGGAGAGCCTGCTCTCGCGCTGGTGGAGCAGGCGGTCCAGCTGCTCGGAAGTGCGGAGTCGTGGTCGACGGCCGACACCTTCTTCGGCGGTGGGGTACTCACCGACATGATGAAGTACGAGAAGATGGACGAGGCGGCCGACGTACTCCACCGTGCCGACGTCGCGCTCGGCAGGTTCTCGCGCGAGCTCGCCGACGTCGGAGTCGACGGGATCGACAGTGTGCAGGTGGACACCATGACCCGTACTTTCGACATGTACTTCGACAACATCTTCACCGACATGGCGGTCCGGTCACGGATCCAGGACGCCGGTCGCAAGGCCGGCGCGGCGCGGCAAGCCGTACGTCAGGCGCTCCTCGGGCTGGAGAAGACGTCGCAGGACATCGCCGGCCAGCTCGCCCAACTCGAGGAGAAGCGGAGCTGGCTGCTCTCGGGGTGACCGCCTCGGGCGAACAGTCGGTGAAGTGTCCCGCGAGGTCGATCGCCCGTCGTTATGGTGCGAGCGACATCGCCGGCCCGTGAGAGGGAGGCCGCTGTGGTCGCGGTTGGGACGTGGAACCTGGAGAACCTGTTCCGTCCAGGCGGGGGAGAGGGTGCGCCGCGAACGGAGGCGGCCTATCGGGAGAAGCTGACTGCGCTGGCGGGGACGATCACTCACCTGGCGCCGGACGTGCTCGCGGTGCAGGAGGTCGGCGACCCGGCGGCGGTCGGCGACCTCGTCGCTTCGCTCGACGGCGCCTGGCACTGGGAGCTGGCCGAGCCCGATGACCGTGGCATTCGGGCGGGCGTCCTCTCTCGACTGCCGCTGCACGACGTCGAAGAGGTCGTCGACTTTCCCGACCGGCTGCTGCCGGTTCAGGTCGACGACGGTCGCGCCACCATCACCCGCATGGGTCGGCCAGCCCTCCGGGCGCGCGTCCAGGTCGATGATCGTGTTCTCGACGTGGTCAGCTGCCATCTCAAGAGCAAGCTGTTGAGCTTTCCGGGTGGCCGGTTCAATCCGAGGGACGAGGACGAACGCGCTCGCTACACGGCATATGCGCTGGCCCGTCGTGCAGCGGAAGCCGCCGCCGTGCGTGCCTACGTCACCCGGCTGCTCGACGATCAGGGCCAGCAGCGTGCGGTCGTGGTGGCGGGGGATCTCAACGACGAGCCGCAGGCCGCCACCACCCAACTGCTGCAGGGTCCGCCGGGCTCCGAACTCGGCACCGGGGGCTTCGACCGGCCCGACCGGGGCGACGGTCAGCGGCTCTGGAACCTCGCCGGCCTCATCCCGGCTGAGCAGCGGTTCTCCCGGATCTACCGCGGTCACCAGGAACTCATCGACCACCTGTTCGTCAGCCACGCCCTCGTCGGCGCCGTGACCACCGTGAGTACCGGCGACACCGATGTCCGTTCCATCACAGACGAACCAGCCGAACGCCGAGACCAACCAGGGTCAGACCACCGTCCGGTCATCGCGCACTTCGACCTCGCCTAGGTCATGTCCAGGGCGACGGGTCGGGTCAGTGGCCCGGGCTGGAGTAGTGCCGCATCTGCCGGTGGAAGAACGCCACGGCGGCGACGTAGAGCAGCAGGCCGACTGCGGGTGACGCGACCGCGAGCCAGATCGGCACGAACAGGTCACTCGTCCGCCCCAGCAGCACGGCGGCCGGGAAGAACGCCGCGAAGGCGAGCGGCACCACGAACGTCAGCAGATAGGCCACGGCTCGCGGCAGCACGCTCAGTGGGTACGGCCCGAACGTCACGAACGCCATGTCCGCCACCTGCAGAACGGGCGAGCTGACCAGCAGCCGGAAGGTCAACGAGGCGATCGCCAACATGACGGCGGACTCCAGGAACGCACTGCCCACCACGGCAGCGACCAGGTACGCGACCCAGCCGACGGACCAGTCCACCGGCGCGGCCACCGCCGTGACCGTCAGCACGACGAGTCCGAACACGATGTCTCCCGCCGCCGTGACCTGGAACCGTCGGGTCAGTAGCTGGACCAGCGGATTGACCGGTCGCAGCAGGTAACGGTCGAACTCCCCTTCCCGCACCACGCCGTCGGTCGCCCACAGTTGGCCGGACAGCACGCCGTGGAGCGCGTGTCCCATCGATCGGATCCCGTAGACGAACGCGATCTCGACCAGGCTCCAACCGCCGATGCTGCCGAACGCGTACACGATCACACCGACGAACGCGAGCGAAAGCGCCTCGTAGCAGATCGCTCCGAATGCCGTCAGCACGAAGTCCGCGCGGTACTGCAGCGCCGACGCCAGCCCGATCCGCACCAGGACGGCGTACTGTCGCAGCGCCGAGGGTGGCCTGCCGATGTCAGCCACCCTGAACGACCACCCGATGCCGCGCCCGCGACCACAGCCACGCGCAGAGCCCACCGAGCACGACGATCCACACCGCCTGCACACCAAGCGCCACGGCGAGACCGCCGGGTGGGCGGCCGAAGTAGACCGCGAGCGGTGTGTACGTCGCCGCCTGGAACGGCAGCACTCCGGCGATCGTCTGCAGCCAGCCCGGCATGAACCACAGCGGCAGTACCGTGCCCGACATGAACGACCGTACGACGAAGAACGCCATGTTCAGCCCACCCACCTCCAGCGTCCAGAACGACGTCAGCGCCATCAGCAACGTGATCAGCTGCGACACCCCGAACGCGAGCAGCACACTCACCGCGAAGCTCACCGCCGCACCGGTGCTCTGCGGAGGCGCGAGTCCGCCCACGACGAACCCGGTGGCGAGGCCGACCCCGGCGGCCGGCAGCGCGGCGAGGACGTAGCCCACCTGGACCGCGAGGTTCTGGGTCAGCAGGCCGATCGGGCGGGTCAGGTCGACACCGATCATGCCGTCCCGCACGCGGGACTCGATCGACCAGAACGGCGAGGTGTCGAGCACGCCGGCGATGGTTAGCCCCAACACCGCGTACCCGACCGCCGTCTGTACGTCCGCCCCGGCGACCGGGCCGTCGTGACCGGAGTAGATCGCCCGCCACACCACGCTGTAGAGCGCGATCTGGATGGCGAGGACGAGGAACGAGAGCAGCATCGAGGCCCGATAGGCCCACGGCGTGAGCAGGCCGATCCGCACCTGGCTCAATACGGGGCGCAGCGCGTTCATGCCGGGTTCTCCGGTAGGCCGCGCTGGGTGTAGATGCGGCCGATGACCGCCTCGAGCCGCGGCTCGACGACGGACAGGTCGACGACCGCGTGTACCGAGGTGACGGCCGCGATGATCTCCGGTGCCCTCACCTGGTCGGAACGGAACCGCAGCGTCACGACCAGCCCGTCCCGCGCGACCTGCTCCGCGCCGCGGACGTCGACGTCGGCGGGTTCAGCGAGCGTGACGACCAGATCGCGGTAGGGCGCGTAGCGCGCCATCAGTTCGGTGAGTGCGCCGTCGTAGAGCACCCGGCCGTGGTCGATGAGGACGATCCGCCGGCACAGTTGCTCCACGTCCTCCAGGTCGTGCGTCGTGAGAACGACCGTCGTGCCTCGCTCGGCATTCGCGTGGGCGACGAACTCGCGGATGCGCTGTTTCGCGACGACGTCCAGTCCGACCGTCGGCTCGTCGAGGTAGAGCAGGCGCGGTTGGTGGAGCATGGCGGCCGCGAGGTCACCGCGCATCCGCTGACCAAGAGACAACTGACGAACCGGCGCGTCGAGGAACTCGTCCATGTCGAGGAGTTCGACGAGCTCACCCTGCCTCCGGTCGCCCTCCCGTTGGGGGACACCGTAGAGGTCGCGCACCGCGCGGAAGGACTCACGCAGCGGGAGGTCCCACCACAGCTGGCTGCGCTGACCGAACACGACTCCGATGTTGAGCGCGTTCGCCTTGCGTTCGCGGGACGGGTCATGGCCAGCGATCGACACCGTGCCGGCGGTGGGCGTGAGAATGCCGGTGAGCATCTTGATGGTCGTCGATTTTCCGGCACCGTTGGGCCCGAGGTAGCCGACCAGTTCGCCACCGGCGATGTCGAACGACACGTCGTCGACGGCCCGGATCACGTCGTAGTCGCGGCCGACAAAGGTGCGGAGCGCGCCCAGCCGACCGGTGATCCGCTTGACCCGGCGGAACTCCTTGACCAGGCCGGCCGCCCGCACGAGCGGGCGCTGAGTGGTCGTGACTGCCACATCCTGTACGAGGGACACCGGCCACCGTCGCAGACGGGCTCCCTGCCCGGCAAGCGATTTCTGGCCGGATGGTGCCGGCACTCGGCACGGAGTGAGAACCTCGAGAATGGCAAACGTCGAGATCGACGAGGACCTGGTGCGGTCCCTCCTGTGTGAGCAGTGTCCGGACCTGGCGGGTCTACCCCTCCGCCAGGTGACCGCCGGCTGGGACAACCAGCTGTGGCGCCTTGGGGAGGACCTGGCCGTCCGGCTGCCCCGTACGCCGCGCGCCCCGTCTCTCCTTCGCAAGGAACACCAGTGGCTCCCTGTCCTCGCTCCGCGCCTTCCGCTCACCGTACCGACGCCCATACGGATGGCCGAACCGTCCGCACGTTTCCCGCAGCCGTGGATGGTCACGACCTGGATTCCCGGCGAGCCGGGCGACCGAGCCACGATCAGCCGTGGTCAGGAGGCGGCCGACAGCTTGGCAGGCTTCCTCAGGGCGCTCCATCAGGCCGCGCCGACCGGGGCGCCGACCAATTCGGGCCGCGGCGTTCCCCTTTCAGACGCTCACGCACGAGTTCGACCGGATGGTCCAGGCGCTCGCCCCTAGCGACGCCACGGAGGCGCGCGCCGTTTGGGACGATGCGGTCTCGGCGCCTCGCTGGGAGGGTCCGCCGGTCTGGCTGCACGCTGACCTGCATCCCGCGAACGTTGTCGTCTCAGACGGAACGATCGCCGGGGTCATCGACTTCGGGGAACTCTGCGCCGGCGATCCGGCAACGGATCTCGCCGTCGCGTGGCTACTCCTCCCGACCGATGCGAGCTCCCGGTTCTTCGACGCGTACGCACACGTGGACGACGCGACGGTCCGGCGCGCCCGAGGGTGGGCAGTCCTGCGCAGCCTGTCACTCGTGGGTATCGGCCAGGCCTGGGACAAGGGTCTTCCCGGTGGGCAGCCAACCTGGGGACTCGCCGGTCGGACGGCGCTCGAGCGGGTGCTCGCGTCCAGTCGCCCCGCCCACCGATGAGTTTCGCCGGCGTCTTCGGTCCTATGTGCGTCCCGACGACGACGATACGAGGAGCAGCACCGTGAGCGAGCAGTGGACGACCGAGACGATGGGCACCGGCGCCTACGCCGAGGTCAACGGCATCAACCTCTATTACGAGACGCACGGGACCGGGCGCCCGATGATCCTGCTGCACGGTGGGCTCGGTTCGGGTGAGATGTTCGGGCCGATCCTTCCGGGGCTCGCGGAGTCCCACCAGGTCATCACCGTCGACCTGCAAGGACACGGGCGTCTTCAAGCTGCTCGACGGTGGTCTGCGTGACGGCGGCTGGATGGGGGAGGGCCGGCCGAAGGGCGGGCACGCGCTGGCGATTCTGCCCGGCCTCACCCACTACAACATCTTCGCCTCGCCCCTGCTCGCCGCCGTCGTCCTCGCCTTCCTGGACGAGCAGCAGACCGCGTAGGGGTTGCCGACCACCGGTTGTGGCGCGTGCCAAGGCCGCGCGGTGCGCCGGTGAGAACGAGCGGCGTCAGAGCCGCTCAGAGACGACTCCCGGTTGTGTTCGGCTCCTGACCCCGTCAACGCGGTCCTCCACAAGGACACGCACTCAAGAAGCGTCCGTCGAGTTCGAGTGTGTTCAGGGTGTTGGTGGTCAGCGCGGCGACGCCGGCCGAGATCGCGTCGGCGTCGTCGTTACTTGAAGCAATGGAGAGCCCAAGGCCAAGACGACGCGACGACCTCAGCTCTCGAGGTGCTCGCGATACCGAACAGCCTCCTGGCCCGACACTGGCCAGTTCGAGGCATCGCCTGGGCACTTCCCGCTTGGCGGGAACACTACTTTCCGCTCAGATCAGCGGCCTGCGTTTGGAATTCCCAACAGCTGACCGAGCGGGGACAAGGGATCTGCGCGCGCTTGCGCAGGTCTGCGCACAGGCTCATACTCGCAACTAATATTGAGCGTTTCGGAAACCTCAGCCACGAACTGCGACGATGGATTTTGATCGGGGCGCGGCGTACTGCGGGACCTGTCCTAGGTGCGGCGTATTCGTGCCTCGCTGGCTGTGTGCGGATTGAGAACCTGCCCTGGAACCAGCTGACAATGCCCTCCTACCGGGAGCGTCGAGCGTGGGGGAGTATCGGATGCCACACCACTGAATGGTGTCTCAAACGATGCCTGTTCACTCAACGAGATGGGGGATCTGCCTCCAAGCGGTGCTCGCGAATGTCGTACCCGAAGTCGTCAGGGGAGGCGCAAGAACCCGGAGGACCTCATGACCAAGGTATCGCCGTTCGAACTGGGAGCGCACACCCTGATTTACCGAAAGGAATCGCTGGAGCGTGCACTCCAGGGCATTGCGCAGGCTGGCTTCTCGTGTGTCGGCCTGTGGACCGAGCACGAGGGCAGGCCAATTATGTCCCTTCGGCCAGGCACTGCCGAGATATCGACATTACGGCGGCGTATCGAAGGATTCGGCCTGACCCCCGTCACGATGCTCGCCCGAGAACGCGCGATGGAGGACAGGAGCATGCTGCTGGCCGATCTCGACCTGTGTGCTTCGCTGGGGCTGCCGCTGCTCCAGGCGATCGGGCCGTGGCCATTCGTGTCCGGACACGAACGCAAACCGGAGATGCGCTGGTACGGCGAAGTTGAGCGCTTTCTCTCCATTCTGGAATACGGAGCCGAACAGGCCACCCAACGCGGGGTGACCATAGCGCTCAAGCCGCATCGCGGCGCGACGGCAACTGGGGCCGACCTCATGGACGTGATCCACAGAGTCGGCTCGGAAGGCGTGCGCGCATGCTGGGACGCGGGAAACGTCCGCTTCTACGAGGGAATCGACTCCGAGGACGATCTGGAGCGCTCCGGGATCGCGCCCCTGGTGCGCAGCGTGTGCATCAAGGACCACGTCGGTGGCAAGGGGAACCCACACTTCCCGGTGCCAGGTGACGGGCAGGTGGACCATGCACGCCTGCTGCACGCCCTGGCGAAGGCTGGGTTCAGCGGTCCGCTCCTGGCGGAGCGGGTCGACCAGCCGACTGCGGAGGAATCTGATCGCGCACTGAGCCGGACGCGGGCCTTCCTGCAGTCGCAGGTCGACAGGTTGGCGGACGGATCCCCTGCCAAGTCGCAGGGCGACCGCACACAGGCGAACCGCTCCTCCAGCGAGGCTGACGTCAGCTCGGACGATCTGGCTTCCGGATGAGCGCGACGACAAGGGACCACCAGGACACCGTCGCGACGAGAGGCCGTGCGTCAACCAGCCAGCGCTCGGTGGGATGGCGGATCCGCCGCGAGCGCTGGATGTACCTGTTCATCGTGCCAGGGATGCTCTACTTCGTTGTCTTTGCGTACGTACCTCTCCTCGGCAACGTGATCGCGTTTCAGGACTACTCCCCGTATCTTGGTTTCACTGGATCGCCGTGGGTCGGCCTCGAAAACTTCGCGACGATGTTCACCGACCCTGCCGTCGTCACCGCACTGAAGAACACCCTGATCATTACGTTTCTGCAGATCGTCTTCGCCTTCCCAGCCCCCATCGGGTTGGCGTTGCTGCTGAACAGTCTCATTTCTGACGGCGTGAAACGGGCTGTGCAGTCCGTGGTCTACCTTCCCCACTTCATCGGCTGGGTCGTCGTGGTCTCCATCTGGCTCGAGGTGCTCGGAGGTGATGGTCCGGTCGCGCACCTGTTCACGACGATCGGGCTGGGGACACCGAACATCATGGCCAACCCAGACACGTTCAAGGCGCTGATCACCGCCCAGGTGATATGGAAGGAGGTCGGCTGGGGGACCATCATCTTCTTCGCAGCGCTCTCGGCCATCCCGCCCGAGTTGTATGAGTCAGCCGCCATGGACGGGGCGGGAGCGTGGCGCAGGATGTGGCATATCACCTTGCCGGGTATGAGTTCAGTCATTGTTCTGCTCCTCATCCTGCGTCTGGGGTCGGTTCTGACCGTCGGGTTCGAACAGATCATCCTGCAACAGCCCGCGGTTGGCGCGAACGCGGCCGAGGTGCTCGACACGTTCGTCTACTACCAAGGCGTGCTGGGTGGCGACTGGGGACTGTCTACCGCTGCCGGACTCTTCAAGGGGGTCATAGGAACCATTCTGGTGATAGCGGCCAACAGGTTCGCCAAGCGTGCAGGAAGCGGAGGGATCTTCTGATGCCATCCACAGTCGCACGTGGAGCGCCCAGGCGTTACAGGCGACGCAGTGGGCGTGCGGCCAGACCCGCCTGGATGGAGAGACCTGGCGTAGCGGTTCAGGCGATCAAGGCAGTCGTGATATCGGCAATTGTGATCATCATGGCCTACCCGTTCGTGTACGTGATCGCCACAAGCTTTGCCTCTACCAAGGGTCTCACGTCGGACTTCTTTCCGACCGATTTCACGCTCGAGGCCTACCGGTCGATCCTCTCTGGCGGGATCATCAACGACGCGCTCCTCGTGTCTGGCGGCGTCACCGTGGTCGGGACGCTGCTGTCGGTACTCTTTACGACCACCCTCGCCTACGGACTGATGCGCACCAAGGACGTTCCCGGCGCCAAGGCCAGCCTGTACCTGGTGTTGTTCAGCATGCTCTTCAGTGCAGGAATCATTCCTCAGTACCTCCTCGTGAAGTACCTCGGACTGCTGAACTCGTACTGGTCACTAATCCTGCCGGGGCTTATCAGTGCGTTCAATCTGGTCGTGGTGCGGAACTTCTTCATGGACCTGCCTGATGAACTGCTGGAGTCCGCCCGTATCGACGGCGCCGGCGAAGTGCAGATCTTCATGCGCATCGTGCTGCCGTTGTCGAAAGCAGTGATAGCTGTCATTGCGCTGTTCTATGCCGTCGGTTACTGGAACAATTTCTTCAACGCACTCCTGTATATCAACGACACAGGTATGTGGCCGGTACAGCTGATTCTGAACCAGTATGTCATTCAGAGTACCCCGCTGACTCAGCTACAGAACCCCAAGGCCATACCTCCTCCAGCGGAGAGCCTGCAAATGGCGGTCGTCGTGCTCGCCACGGCACCCATCCTGATCATCTATCCGTTCGCACAGCGGTACTTCACCAAGGGCGTGCTCACGGGCGCGATCAAGGGCTAGTCGAGGCACTCGCCACGCAGCCGGAATCTCAGCCAGACACGAAGGGGAGCGAGTTTGATGTCGAGTAGGACGACTCCGGAGCGACCCACTCGCCGGCACGCGTTGGGGTTGGGCGTGGGTCTTGTGGGCGCGGCAGTGGTTGGAGCATGCAGCGACACGGGCAGGAGCGGTGGTGACGAGACGCGAAAGAAGCTCGTCCTGCCGGACTACGCGCCTCCCCAAGAGCTACCCGGCTCGATCATCAGCAAGGCTGAAGGTGTGTGTCCGGCCTATACACAGTTTCCGGCGAAACCGTTCCGATCCGTCAAGGCCAGGCCGGGCAGGGGCGGAAGCATCAGAGCGTTGGTACCCACCTGGACAGTGCCACCGCCCTCACTGGCGGAGAACGAGTGGGCGAAGGAGTTGGATCGACGTCTGGGCGTGAAGTACGTGCCAAACGTGGCCGTGGACTACGACGCAAAGGTCGCCACCACCCTCGCGGGGGGTGACCTGCCCGATCTGCTCTTCGCTATACCGGGTGGAGCGCCGGTCGTGCTACAGACACTCCTCCAGGGCGGATTCACGGATCTCACGGAGTACCTGTCGGGTTCGAATATCAAGAAGTATCCGAACCTCGAGTTGCTACCTACCTACGCCTGGAGATCCTCGGCTGTCGAGAACAGGCTGTACGGCGCGCCCAATACCCTCTCGTTCATCAATCAGTTCGACATCTACCGTCGGGACTTGGCGAAGAACCTCGGGTACACCGCGTTGCCGGCGAACGGCGATGAGATGTTCGACATGCTGACCGGGTTCGCCAAGAAAAATACCGGCGGTGACGCATGGACCTTCGGCAGTGTCGTCAGAGGCATCCGGCTCGCGCAGGAGATGTTCCGAGTTCCGACGAACTGGCGGTCCGGAACTGATGGTGGTCTTACCTACTACATTGAGACCGACGAGTTCGAAGCCGCTCTGGAATACGCCAACCGACTGTGGGACGCGAAATGCTATCACCCCGACGCGCTGAGCAACAGTGACACCAAGGAGCGGGAGCTGTTCGTCGCGGGAAAGCTGCTCATCCACTGGAGCAGCCTGGACATCTACTTCGGGAACGGCCTCAGTGGAATAGAAGGGCAGATGAGGCGGGTGGTGCCGGGTGCCGATCCGCAATACTTCCTGCCGCCAGGTCATGATGGAGGTAAGTGCAACCCTACCGGAAGTAGCCCCGGTTCCTATGGTGTCGCGGCGATCCCCAGTGAAATCGGGAAGGACAAGGGCCGGGTCGAGGAGCTCCTCAACATCATGAACTACTGGGCGGCGCCCTTCGGCAGCGAAGAGTTTCTGTTCTTACATTTTGGGATCGAAGGTCGGCACTTCAACTTCAACACTGATGGGCAGCCGGTGCCGGTGGACGACGCGCGGGTGCTGAGTGAGATGACCATGAACGTGCTGTGTGGTCCGGCGTTCCAGTACTACCCGTCCCATCCGCAGACCGCCGTGACCGCCCAGAAGATCATCGCGCGAAACGCGCCACTGGTGCTGAAGGATCCTACGGTCGGTCTGGTCTCCCGAACGGCGATGAGGCAGTCATCAGCGCTCTCACAACTGGTGACGGACTACACCAACCAGATCGTGAGTGGTCGTAAGCCGGTCAACGCCGTGGGTGAGTTGCGTCAGCAGTGGCGGAGCCGGGGAGGCGACAGGATCCGCGACGAGTACCAGGAGTCGGGGAGCCGGGTCGCAGGGACCGCCAAGTAGCTCACGGGCAGGGGAGGTCAGTCGGATGTGCTCGAGGACGGGTTCGCAACTGGGAGCGCGGGGCTACCACGTCCTCCCGGAGCCCCAACGTGTCGAGCTGACCGGTACCGATGTCGAGTTCGACGCCAACTGGCAGGTGACGACCGAAGGATCACTGACCGTGGACGACGACCTGGTCGAGGTCCTGCGGGAGTGCCTCGACGAACGTCACTGCCTCACGGTCGGCACTCGCGACTGCGGCTCGCGCGGCCCTGCGATCGTGCTCGTGTTGGAGCCGAGAAGGACCGTGGTGGAGGAGGCGACAGACCGCGACACCCTCGGTCTGGCTGCCCAGAGCTACGAACTGCAGGCGACGGGGGACCTCGTCCGTGTCAGCGCGCCTGAGCGAGCCGGACTGTTCTACGGCATTGTCACGCTGGTCCAGCTGATCAGGTCAGACCAGGGCAGGTTGTGGCTTCCGGAGGGTGTGATCACCGACTGGCCGGACGTGGGCCGTCGACACTTGTTCTGGGACAACTCCGAGCATCTCGACCGGCTGGAGACGTTGAAGGCCGCAGTGCGAAAGGCAGCGATGTACAAGGTGAACGGAGTGGTCCTGAAACTCGATTCGCACTTCGTGTACGAGAGTGCTCCAGCGCTTGCCGATCCGAACGCCTTGATGCCGGCGGAGCTACAGGAACTCACTGACTACGCACAGCGCTACCACGTGCAGCTCATCCCGTATATCGACGCACCTGGGCACCTGGCTTGGCTACTCAAGCACCCGGAGTACAGGAACCTGCGCGAGTTCGCGGACTGCAACTACGAGCTGTGCACCACGGATCCAGGTTCGTACCGCTTGTTGGAGGGACTGTTCGACGATCTGCTCAGCTCGAATCAGGGGGTCGAGCACTTCGTGCTGTCGACCGACGAGCCGTACTACATCGGCCTGGGCCGGTCGAGGGCGCGGGCAGCCGAGCTGGGCAGTGTCGGGAAGCTCGAAGCGGAGTTCGTCAGGAGGGCGGCGGGGTATCTGCGCGACCGCGGGCGTACGGTCCAGATCTGGGGCGAGTATCCCATCGAGCGAGAGGACATTCCATCTCTCCCGCCGTATCTCATCAATGGCGTCGCCAACGGGCCGAAGTACGATCCCGTTTATGCGAGGAACGGCATACGCCAATTCCTGTATGTGTCCACCCAGGCGGAGTTGCAGAACTTCCCCGACTATTACCCGGCGGATCCGGCGGACCTGATCAATCCGGTCGGGTCGAACTGCTCTGTCGCCAAGCTTCACGAGGAGCTTTCGTTCCACCCTGCCCGGCGGCAGGACAACGTTGTCGGCGTCTTTGTCGCCGCGTGGGCCGACGCCGGACTGCACCCGGAGACCTTCTGGCTCGGCTTCGTGTGTGGAGCGGCGTGGGCCTGGCATCCCGGATGCCCGGAGCCGGGTGATGCGGTGGAACGGTTCGGCCGACTCTTCTACGGTGATGGCGTTCGGGACACGGCGGCGGTGTATGAGTTGATGAGCGTGCAGGCCCAGTTCTTCGAATCGAGCTGGGATCGCTGTGACTCGACCGCTCGTACTCCCATCTTCGGTGGCCCCTACGAGATCTACGACTCTCCGCGCCCCGCGAAGGATCAGTCGGTCCCGCTTCCGGACCTGCCCGATCGAACGCTCTCCCGAGGGAGCCGGTGGCGCAGAACCAACCTGCGATGAGTGCATCTGGCGGGCAGGGCCGCCGTCGCGAACGACACCCTCGTCGACCGCCTGACGGCCGACCGAAGCAGGGCACGGCACAATCGCCACAACCTCGACGTGTTCTCCTCCATCGCGGCCCTGTTCGCTCAGAACCTCCACCTGTTGCTGGATCTCGCCCGTGTCGATGATGAGTTGCGACGCGCGGAGAGCCTCGCACGAGAGGGAAGTGTCCGCAGCGCGGTGGCGTGCGTCGACCTGGCCCTCGACCTTGCTCACTCCATACGCCGGGACCGCAATGACACGCTCCGTCGCGTGCTGGACGTGTGGGCGGTCAGCCGGCATCTGAAGACGCCGAAGGCGAACGGGCGGGAGCTTCTGCATGCTTTCGACGACGTCAAGGATCATCTTCCTGACCGGACGACTGACATGTCGTACCTGATCCTTCGACAGTTGTTGCTGCCACTGGACGAGTGGTTCGAGCGGTTGCGGAGTGTGAGGAACCACTACGCCGACGCGCACGGCGTGCCTGTGCGGAACGACTCTCTGAACTGGGCAGCGTACGGCGCGCACGAGTAGACATGCATGGACGGGCCGACCGACGAAAGGGCGGGCATGAGCGTTCGTATCGGGTTCATCGGGGTGGGCTCCATCGCTGCCAGCCATCTCGCAGACCTCGTGAGGATTCCCGAGGCCGAGGTCGTGGCGTTGTCGGATGTATCGCCGGAATGTATCGAGTTCGCGAGACGCAAGGTCAACGAAGCTTCGGTCCGGGAGCGCGGGTCGGCAGGGCCGGCGTCGGAGCATCGACCACTCGAGGCCGCGGCGTACACCGACTATCGACTGATGCTTCGGAACGAGCGGCTGGATGCGGTGTATCTCTGCCTCCCACCCTTCGCCCATGGTGATCCTGAGGAGGCAGTCGTGGAGGCTGGCCTGCCGATGCTGGTGGAGAAGCCGGTGTCCTTGGACCTGCGCACGTCCGCGCACATCCTGAAGTTGGTTCGGGCGAAGAACCTCACCGTGGCAACCGGATATCAGACCCGATACGCCGGATACGTCGAGCGAGCGCGACACCTCATCGCCGACCGAACGATCGGAATGGCCCTCGCGACGAGGTTCGGTAGAACGCCTGACACGAGTTGGTACCACCGACAGGACCAGTCGGGGGGCCAGATGATCGAGATGGCGACACACCAGGTCGATCTTCTGCGTTACCTGGTCGGTGAGGTGGAGTCGGTCTATGCCGCGGCAGGGACACGCATCAACAACAAGGCTCAGCCTGACTACGACATCTTTGACGTGAACTGTACGACCATGAGGTTCGACAGCGGCGCGGTCGCCAATCTTGCCGTCAATTTCGTCGCCCAGCTTGGCGACCCGATGTCGGGAGCGGCCGTGCACATCTTCTGCGACGGCCTGACAGTCTCGTTGGGGGGAGCGGGACTACGCGCGACATCGGCGGAGGGGGTGGAGGAGGTCGCTTCCGAGGAGTCACCGATGGCGCTCGAGGACCAAGCGTTCGTACGAGCGGTGGCGGAGGATCGCCGCGACCTCATCAAGTCGGACTACGAGAGCGGAGTCCGGACCTTGGCGGTCACCATTGCGAACGATCGATCCGCGCGCACCGGCCAGTCGGTCAGTGTCTCCGATCTGCTCGCCGAGGAGGCCGCCATCCTTTCGGCGTGAGTCGTGCCGCCGTACGGTCAGATGCTTCGGTGCGTGCTGACGGCGGCCCGGAGTTCGGCGAGCTTGGGTGCGAAGGAGGCATCGACGGCGAGCGGGTCCCGCGCGTTGAGGTCCTCCATCGCGCGGCGCTCGGGCAGTTGGGTGTTGATGTCGATCTGGCGACTCTCGATCCCGGCCGCGATCTTGGCGACGACCTCGCCGACGGGACGAAGGCCGTAGCCCAGGTCGGCGCCGGCCCGGGTCGTCGTCATCATCGGCGTGTCGACCGGGCCGGGGTAGACGGTCGCGACGTGGACTCCGCTGCCGTACAGCTCGCGGCGCACTGCTTCGTCGAAGCGGGTGAGGCCGGCCTTGGTGGCCGCGTAGGTGGCGTAGTAGGGCGCGCCGACCAGGGCTGAGGCCGAGGCGATGCCGATCAGAGCGGCGTGTCCGTGCTCGGCTCCGGCGGCGCGGAGGTGCGGCAGCGCCGCACGCGTCGCGAGGATCGGGGCGAGCAGGTTGAGCCGGATCATGGCGTTGATGTCGGCGACGTCGATGTCCTCGAGCGCCGCCGCGCGCACGTTACCGGCGTTGTTGACCAGGATGTCCAGGCCGCCGAGCGCGGCGACCGCCTCGGCGATCACCCGTTCGGGCTCGCCGTCGGCGGTGAGGTCGGTGGTGATCGTGTGAGCCGTGCCGCCGAGCCCCGCGACGAGGGCCGCGGTCTCGGCCAGCGGTTCGGGGCGTCGGCCGGCGAGGGCCAGCGTTCCGTGCCGGGAGGCGAGTTCGAGGGCCAGGGCGCGGCCGATTCCGCTGCCCGCGCCGGTGATGAGGGTGCGGCGTCCCTGGAGGTCGAGAACGGGAGAGGTCATGAACGTTCCTTCGGAGTTGCGGGCCGGGGCAATCGGCAGGCCGCGTCGAACGTCCTGGTTCGCCCTGCTTCCTGCGGTATCTTCTTGTCGGGCAGGGCCTGGCGCACCAAGGAGTCGGGCGCGCGGTGCGGACGCCCTGAGGCGTGGTAGCGCATCATGTTTGACGACCCCGTCATGTTTGACAGGCTTGCATAGCTTGGCGATGCTGTCAAACATGGGCTAGGCTCGCGCCATGGCTGGGCGGCGACAGTTCGACGAGAAGGCCACCATGGACCGTGCCCGAGAGGTCTTCTGGTTCAAGGGGTACGGCGCGACCTCCATGCAGGACGTCGCGACCGCGACCGGCGTCCTCCGCGGATCGCTCTACAACGCCTACCGCGACAAGGAAACCCTGTTCCTGCACGTCTTCGAGGACTACGCCGACCAGTTCCTGGCCGAGGCGGACCAGGCACTCGCCCATCCGATCGTCGAGCATGCTCTGCGCGACTTCTTCGACTTCACCATCACGTCCATGACCACCGGGGTCCCCACGCGTGGATGCCTGACGACGAAGACGGCGATCGACACCCAGGCCGAAGGGGAACGCATCCGCGGCGCGCTTCGCGATCTGCTCGACGCCATGGAGCGGCTCCTGCGTGAGCGGCTCTCGGCCGCGGACGCCCAGCCCCGGCTCGCCATCCCCGCGGCGGAGGCAGCACGGGTGCTCATCACCATGACGCGGGGAATTGTCGTCATGGAACGCGTCTACCAGGATCCCGAACGTCTCAGGGCAACGGCCGACTCGCTGATCGACGCGCTCCTCCCGCCCGTGTCCTGAAGCGGTGTCGAGGCGGAGTCATCGGCACGGAACCAGCGCAGGCGCCGGACTCTGATGCGCCGGAGGTGACCCCATGGTCACTGTCCTTCTCTGGCCGTAGTCGAGGAGTTCCTCTCTCGATTCCGTTTTGCGACACTTGCCTTCCACGATGTCGAATTCCGACCGCGGCGGCGTAGCGGCGTGTCGGCGTCGACGTCGTGCCGACGCACACGGGATCCACGCACCGGCACCGTTGCACGGCCTGTGCCGGCCATCACCGCGATCGGACGACCCGACGGGAGGTCGCGAACAGCCGACCGTCGGATGACCAGCCAGCAGGGTTGCACCCCCGCCGCGTGCCCGCGTTCGGTCGGCGCGCCGAGAGAGCCTGATGCCACCCGGCATCTCCTCGAAGAATCGGGAGCACCAGCGATGGCAGAGTTGAGCCGCAGGGGGTTCGTCATCAAGACCGGCGCGGGCGCGCTGGCCGGCGCGTCGTTTCTTGCCGGATGTGATCTTCTTTCCACCAAACCGAGTGAGGGTGCGTCCAAGGGGGAGTCCCCGGCCGGGTCGGCGGCGGGAGGCGGCAAGGAGGCGCCCGCTCTCGCCGCGATGGTGAAGGCGGGCACGCTGCCGGCGTTGCCGGACAGGCTGCCGAAGAACCCGAAGGTCCTCACGCCCGTCGACCGTCCAGGCCGCTACGGCGGAACGATCAACTCGGCCGCGCTCGGACAGGCGGACAGCGGCTGGATGGACTGCATGGTGATCGCCCAGGACAACATCGTCTGTTGGGACCTGGAGTGGAACGAGGTGCAGCCCAACGTCGCGGAGTCGGTCGAGTACACCGATGGACGGGTCTACACGTTCACCATGCGAGAGGGCACGAAGTGGTCGGACGGTGAGCCGTTCACCACCGACGACATCATCTTCTGGTACGAGGACATCTTCTCCAACAAGGAACTCACCCCAGCGCCGGACTCGGCACTGGTCGCCGGGGGAAAGCCGGTCGTGATCAGGAAGTCCGGTGAGCGCTCCGTCGAGTTCGTCTTCGCCGCGCCGAACGGACTTCTGCTGCCCTGGCTGGCGGCGTACTACTCGTCGTTCCAGCTCGTGCCCGCCCATTACCTGAAGAAGTTCCACAAGAAGTACAACCCTGACGCCGACACGTTGGCGAAGGGAGAGGGCTTCTCGGACTGGAGCAAACTCTTCCTCAACAAGTTGGACTTCTGGGCCAACCCGGAGATGCCGCGGCTACACGCGTGGGTGCCCAAGAACGCGTTCGGCCAGGGCAGCCGGGTCGTGTGCGAGCGCAATCCCTACTACTTCAAGGTCGACTCCGATGGGCGCCAACTGCCCTATGCGGACCAGATCTCCTTCGACGTCATCTCCGCGCCCGAGACACTCACCCTGAAGGCACAGTCCGGCGAGATCGACATCTACTTCAGGTACGTCAACACCCCGGCGAACAAGCCCGTCTTCGCGGCGAACCGTGCCTCCGGGCGCTACCACTTCATCGAGATCAAAGAGCCGTTCCTGAACACCATCACCCTTCACCTGAATCTCACCCACAAGGATCCGGTGAAGCGGCAGATCTTCTCCAACAAGGATTTCCGGATCGGTCTTTCGTACGCGATGGACCGGAAGGACCTGATCAGCACCGTCTTCCAGCGACAGGGCAAGCCGTGGCAGGCCGCACCCCGACCGGAGGCCCCCTTCAGCGACGAGGAGATGGGTACGCAGTACACCGAGTTCGACACCGACCTGGCGAACGAGCATCTGGACAGGGCGGGCTTCGACCGGCGGGACAGCAGGGGGATGCGTCTTGGTCCGGACGGCCAGCCGATCAGGTTCTCGATCCTGTCCCAGACCCGCTACATCGAGCAGGTCGACGCCCTTCAGCTCATCCGGAAGTACTGGCTGGACGTCGGGATCGACATGCAGCCGATGAACATCGACGCGAACCTGTGGAACGTGCGGGTCGAGGCCGGCGAGCACGACGGCTGCGTGGACGACGGATCTCCCGGCTACAAGGAGATGATCATCGACCCGAGGTGGCTGTTCGCCAACGAGGCCGGCTACCGGTACGCGCCGTTGTGGGCGAACTGGTTCATGGGTGTGAAGCCGAACGAGGCGCCGCCCGCGGCGATGCGCGAGCAGATGCGCATCTGGCGCGAGGAGGTCCAGACGTCTCCTGACCCGGAGAGCCAGTACGCCGGGATGAAGAAGCTGGTCGAGATCGCCAAGCAGGAGTTCTGGATCATGGGCATCTCCCTGCCCCCCAGCACCTACGGGATCGTCACGGACCGGCTCCAGAACGTACCGAAGTCCATGTGGGACCTGGGACGTTTCCCGTCGCCCGCGCCCAGCAACCCGGCGCAGTACTTCATCAGCACCTGACGCGCAGTCCAGCGTTGGCTCGAGGCAAGGAGGATGCGATGGCTAGTCTCACCGCCGCCGAGCAGCGGCAGTTCGAGGAGGAGGGATACGTCGTCGTCGACGACGTCTTCGACCCCGAGCGGGAGTTCGATCCGGTCACCGCGGAGTACGACGGCGTGCTGGACCGGCTCGCCGCCGAACTCCACGAGTCCGGTGCGATCAGCTCGACGTACTCGGACCTGGCGTTCTCCGACCGCCTCGCGCGGATCTACGCCGAGACCGGACAGGTCTACCCGAAGTACTTCGACCTCTCCCTGCCGCAGAGTGGGGTCACCCATCAGACGCCGTTCTGGACAGGGCCGGCGGTCTTCAACCTGTTGCGCAGCCAGGGCGTACTGGACCGGGTCGAGTCGCTCATCGGGCCGGAGATCTACGCCAACCCGGTCCAGCACATCCGACTGATGCCGCCCGAACGGCTGGTGCCGACGGACCCGTCGACCGGGCAGGCACTGTTGGCCGCCACGCCGTGGCACCAGGACAACGGCGTGGTGACCGAGGAGGCGGACGACACGCGGATGATCACCGTGTGGTTCCCCCTGATCGACACGAGCGAGGAGATGGGGTGCCTGGTCGTCCAGCCGGGAAGTCACCGCAGGGGCCTGTTGACGCACTGCGGAGGTGGGCGTCTGCACGTCCCGGACCAACTGCTGGGCGACGTGAGCGCCAAGCCGTTGCCGATGCGTCGCGGATCGGCCCTGTTCATGCACCGGCTGACGGTGCACTCCTCACTTCCGAACCTCAGCGGCCAGGTGCGGCGTAGTTTCGACTTCCGCTACCAGCCGACCGGTGAGCCGACCGGGCGCCCGGCGTTCCCCGGTTTCGTGGCCCGCAGCCGGACCCGACCAGACACCGAACTCCACGACCCCGAGGTGTGGACGGCGTTGTGGCTCGAGGCCCGTCGAGCCCTCGCCGACGGCGACCAGCCCCGGTTCAACCGTTGGGACGCCAACGCCGCGATGTGTGCCTGAGGCCGAGGCGCCACCGATCGACTCGGCCGACTCGGCCGCCCGCCCCCCAGCGCACCCCATCATGACCGACGCCTTGAGACAGGAGACTGATCGACGGTGAAGATCACAGACGTACGCGTGACCAAGTACCGGCTGGGAAAGCTGGACCGGCCACACCGGAACTCGATCCTGGTCAGTGCGAACAAGGGCCTGGAGTTCGTCGAGGTCGACACCGACGAAGGGCTCACCGGCGTCTCCATGGGAGCGGGGCGGGGCCGGGCCGAGGCCTTCGTCAGGCAGCTTCGGGATCGCCTGCTCGGTGAGGACCCGATGGACGCCGCCCGGGTGTGGCATCACATGTTCACGGGATGGCGCAAGCCGATCGTCAAGGGTGACGCGATCATGTCGATCGGCGGGGTCGACAACGCCCTGTGGGACCTGCGCGGCAAGGCGCTCGGCATGCCGGTCTACCGCCTGCTCGGGGGCTTCCGGTCCCGGGTCCCGGCGTATGCGGCCGGCGGCTACTACGAGGAGGGCAAGGGCCTGGCGGAGCTCGGCGAGGAGATGAAGTCCTTCGTCGCCGCCGGCTACAAGGCCGTGAAGATGAAGGTCGGCGGCGCCACGGTGAAGGAGGACGTCCGCCGGGTCGAGGCGGTCCGGGAGGCGATCGGTCCCGACATCCGACTGATGGTCGACGCCAACGACGCGTGGACCGTCGCCGAGGCGTTCCGGTTCGGTTCGGCGGCGCAGGAGTTCGACCTGGAATGGTTCGAGGAACCCTGCTGGCCTGACGACCAGGAAGGGATGGCGCTGTTGCGGCGCAAGCTCAGCGTGCCGATCGCCAGTGGTGAGATCGAGTTCACCCGGTGGGGCTTCCGTGACCTCATCGAGCGCGGTGCCGTCGACATCGTGCAGGCCGACCCGCACCTGTGTGGAGGCCTGACCGAATGGATGCGAATTGCGGCCCTCGCCTCCGCCCATCACCTCGTGATGGCCCCGCACGGCAACCACTACGTCGGCGCGCACGCGGTCGCCGCGGTCGACAACGGTTACATCGTGGAGAGCTACGCGGGCATGAGCCCGTGGCAGAACGAGTTCCTCGGCGGCATCACCTTCGACGACGGGGATCTCATCCTGTCCGACGAGCCCGGGCTCGGCATCACCATCGACCGGGAGGCGCTGGAACGCGCCGCCGGACAGGCTGGCTGAACGCCGTACACCGCGATGTCTGGCTCCTCGGCGCGGGCGCAGTCACGTCCCCAGGCTGCGCCTATACACTGCGCGAACTTGCGTCGTGTTCGCTCGAAAGGGGGCTGGCCGTGGCGTCGAAGAGGAAGCGCCGTGAAGAGGCTCGCCGTCAGCGATACTCCGAGTTCGATCGGCTCGAGGAGCTGGCGGCGGTACGACGGCGACGGGTGCGGTCCGCCCTGATCGTCGTGACCGCGGTGGTTCTGGTCGCCGTCGTCGGCACCCTCGTCGCGGTGATCGTCGACCGGAACGGACAGTCGCCGGTCGCCGGTGCCTCCGGCTCGGCGACGACCTCGGCCACCCCGACGTCACAGCCCACGGAGCCTTCGACGGCACCGGCGGCCAAGGGCCCCTCGGTCAGCTTCCGCGGCGTGACGGTCCAGGGCGCCGCCGACCTCGGCGGTGCGCCGGCGGTCACCTCGAAGTCGTCGAGTGATCCGACGAAGCTCGAGTACAAGGATCTCGTGGTGGGGAAGGGCAAGGCGGCCACGCCCACGTCCCAGGTCTCGGTGCAGTACGTCGGCGTGCTCTACAAGGACGGGAAAGTCTTCGACTCCTCGTGGAGCAACGGTGCGCCTGCGGACTTCTCCCTGACCGGCGTGGTCCCCGGCTTCACCCAGGGGATCGGGGGCACCAAGGGCGTCCCGCCGATGAAGGTCGGCGGCAGGCGAATCATCATCATGCCGGCCCCCCTGGGCTACGGCTCGGAGGCCAGGGACTCGATTCCAGCCAACTCCTCACTCGTCTTCGTGGTCGACCTGAAGAACGTCACCACCTCGACCACGGGCGGCTGAAGCCCGAAGGGCGTCGCCTTCGAGGAAGCGACGTAGCTCGCGGCGTGAGCGGATCCGGACGAACCTGACATGGCTGAACCTCGGATCGTCCATGGCCTGGGCGTACTGCACGCGAGTGCGGCCGTGGTCGGTCCACGACCAGGCGAGGATCGAGCGCCGCGGATCGAGGCTGAGCTGGTCGCGCAGGGGGCGTTCCCGGTTGCCGTTCCACAGTTCGGCGCGAGTCAACGTACGCCGGACGGTCCGTAGGACCAGTTGCCTCATCACGACAGGGCGCGGGAGATCCAGCCAGATCACGGTGTCGGCGGCGGTCCAGACCAGTTCCCGAATCGCGGCCGCGTAGTTGCCGTCGACCACCCACGACCCTCCGGCGCAGGCGTCCCTGACGCGTGCCTCGAACTGCTCGGGCGGCAGATGGGTCCAGTTCGGCTGCCAGAAGATCGAGTCGAGCTCGATGTGGGGAACGCCGAGGCGTCGGCTGAGTTCGCCTGACAAGGTCGTCTTGCCCGAGCCCGACACGCCGACCACCACCACTCGAGACATCCGGGCAGTGTCGCGGAACCGGGTGCGGCGGACAACCCGAATACCGAGGAAGCCCGCGACCGGAGCCCCTGGCCTCGGGTCGGCCGCTGGCGTTGATCACGCCGGCTCTGGCGTGACCCCGGCGAGGACCGTGCTCACGGCCCGGCGGACAGCCGCGGGCTCGGGTGAACCGCCCGTCCGGTCGGCGAACAACAGATGCGCGGTCCCGATGAGCATGGCGGCGAGCGTGTCGACGTCGGCGTCGGCCGCGACCCGACCGAGGTCGCGCTCCGCGGCGAGGTAGGAAGCGATCATGGCGACGGCTTCGGTCAGGACCGGCACGCCGACCGGCCAGGTCCGGCGCAGCCGGGCGCGCAGTTCGTCGCGGAAGGTGATGAGGGCGACGATGGCCACCGCCACCGACCCGAACAGCGTCGTCAGCGTTTCGGCGAGGTTGTCGGCGACGGTGCCGGTTCCGGCGGCCTGGCGCAGGGCGGCGGCCTGGGGAACCAACCGTTCGACGCGGTCCAGTACGAACTCGGCAAGGAACGCGTCGAAGTCGTCGAAGTGGCGGTGCAGGACGCCCTTGGCGCAGTCTGCCTCCGTGGTGACCGCCCGGCTCGTCAGCGCGCTCGGCCCGTCGCGGACCAGGATGCGGTCGGCGGCGTCGAACAGTTGCTGACGCACATCGCGGATGGCTACCCCTGTCGGCACCGCGGATCCCTCCTTCCTTCGGTCGGGTCGTTCCGTTGCCCGAGTGGGCATGTGCCCATTAGAGTGGGCGCATGCCCACTCTACCTCCGGAACGCGCACCGCGCTCTTGGCGCGAGTCCCATCGGTATCGACAGGTGGCGGAGTCCTTCGGCGTGGACGTCGAACGCTACGACCGGACCCGGCCCAGTTATCCCGACGCGATGATCGCGCGGATCGTCGCCGAAAGTCCCGGCCCCGACGTCCTCGACGTCGGATGCGGTACGGGCACGGCTGCCCGACAGTTCCTCGCGGCCGGCTGCAAGGTGTTCGGCGTGGAGCCCGACGCGCGGATGGCGGAGTTCGCGCGTCGCGGCGGACTCGACGTCGAGGTGGCGACGTTCGAAGCCTGGGACCCCGCCGGGCGGCGCTTCGACGCGGTCGTCGCCGGGACGGCCTGGCACTGGGTGGACCCAATCGCGGGAGCGGCCAAGGCGGCGCGGGCGCTGCGACCCGGCGGTCGGTTGGCGCCGTTCTGGCACGTGTTCCAGCCGCCGGCCGAGGTGACCAAGGCGTTCGTCGCGGCCTATCGGCGCGTCGCGCCCGACTCGCCGTTCGACCTCGACCGCATCCAGACGGCGTCAGCGATGGACGTCTACCAGGTGGGGTTCGCCAAGGCCGCCGACGGGATCAGAGCGGCCGGCGGGTTCGGCGAGCCGGAACAGTGGCGATTCGACTGGGAGCGGTCCTACACCCGCGAGGAGTGGCTGGACCAGTTGCCCACCCAGGGCACCCTCACCGGGCTTCCGCCGGACAAACTGGCGGAGGTGGTGCAGGGCGTCGGCACCGCCATCGACGCGATGGGTGGCAGCTTCACGATGCCCTACACCACGGTGGCGCTCACCGCGACCCGAACCAGCGCCGCCTGACCCGCGCAAGACCGGGTTGACAGCGCCTCACTCGTCCACGGTGATCGCCAGTGCGGGGCACAGAGCGGCGGCCTGGCGTACGTCGTCAGCCTGTTCCTCGGGCGGGTTCTCGTTCAGCAGAACGACGATGCCGTCCTCGTCCCGTTGGTCGAACACCTCCGCCGCGGCCATCACGCACTGCCCGGAGGCGACACACTTGTCCTGGTCGATGCTAACCTTCATGAGCTCCACTTCGTCTCGTTCGTCGCGCGGTCTCGAGCGACCGGAAATTCACCAGGTGATGGGCAGTTCGTACACGCCGTAGACCGAACCGTCGTGTTTGAAGGGGATCTTCTCCAGATCAGTCGCCAGCCGCAGCGTCGGAACGCGCTTGTACAGCGTGCGGTAGACGACCTGGAGTTCCATCCGGGCGAGCGGCTGGCCAAGGCACTGGTGGACGCCGAAGCCGAACGCGACATGGTGCCGGGCGTCGCGGTGGAGATCGAGTTGGTCGGGATCGCCGGGGAACGCCTCCGGGTCTCGGTTGCCGATGTCGTTGGCCACGATGATGCCCTCGCCGGCACGAATGGTCTGGCCGGCGACCTCGATGTCCTCCAGCGCGACGCGGCGTCGCCCGTTGTGCGTGATGTGGAGGTACCGCAGGAGTTCCTCGACCGCCCCGGCGATGACCTTCGGATCGTCGCTGTCCCGCAGGATGGCCAGTTGGTCCGGGTGTTCCAGCAGGGCAAGGGTGCCGAGCGCGATCATGTTGGCCGTGGTCTCATGCCCGGCGATCAGCAGCAGGACGCCCATCTGGGCGGCGCCCTGCGGGGTGAGTTCCCCGGTCCTGATCCGCTCGGTCAACCCGGACAGGAGGTCGTCGGCAGGGTTGTCCAGCTTCTCACCCACCAGGTTGTCGAGATAGTCGAGCAGCCGCTTGAGGGCGGCACCGCGCTCCGCGCGCGTGGCGCTGCGCCTGATGATGGTCCGGCTGTTCTCCTGGAAGAAGTCATGGTCGGCGTAGGGCACACCGAGCAGGCGGCAGATCACCAACGACGGCAGGGGAAGCGCGAACGCCTCAACCAGGTCGGTCGGCTTGGGCCCGGCCAGCATGGTGTCGATCAGGTCGTCGACGATGACCTGCACCGCCGGCCGGATCGCCTCGATCCGCTTGATGGCGAACGGCGCGGTCACCATCCGGCGCAGCCGGGCGTGTTCGGGGTCGTCCATCAGGATGAAACTGAGGCCGGAGGGACCATGCTCGGCGTCGCTGGGTGCAGGCGCGGCGGACTCGCCGGATCCGGAGCGTCCCATGACCTGAGCTTCCATGGGGAAGCCGGGGCGGGTGACGTCGGAGCTGACCCGCGGGTCGGCCAGGACCGCGCGCTGTTCGGCGTACCGGGTCACGATCCAGGGGGTGCTGCCGTCCATGAGCCGCACCTTGGCGAGCGGTCCCTGCTTCTGCAGGTCGTACAGCGTGGGCGGCGGGTCGAACGGACAGCCCGCCGCCCGCGCCGCCGGGTAGGCCGGAAGGTCGGCCTTGCTCTCGTGGGCGCTGTTGATCGTGCTGGTCATTGCTCTCCTTCCGCTCAGAGAACCGCCATCCCGCTCGTGCGAGGCGCCGGAACGAGGAGTTCCTGTCGGCGCAGGCGGGTCTGTTTCGGCATGTTCCAGCCGAGGACACCGGTGACGGCGCCGTCGCGGCGACACAGCGCGACGAAGCGACGGTCTCCCACCGCGCCGTCCACGACGGTGACGTCGTCCTCGGGTCTGGGTGTCCCGAACACCTGGATCCTGGTGTCGTACTGGTCGGTCCACAGGTACGGCACGGGCTTGTACGGCAGGTCCGCGCCGAGAATGTTGGCGGCCACCGCGACGGCCTGCTCCGTCGCGTTGGTTCGGTTCTCCAGCCGCACCAGGTCGTCGAGCCCTTCGTGGTGCCAGCGGGCGACGTCGCCGGCGGCGTAGATCCCTCGCGCCGCTTGGCAACGTGAGTCGCAGACGACGCCGTTGTCGAGGCATAACCCGCTACCCGCGAGCCAGTCGGTCACCGGCGCGGCGCCGACCGCGACCACGACCAGGTCGGCCGGCAGCACCTCACCGGTGGCCAGCCGTACGCCGGTGACCCGGCCATCCCCACCAGCCAACCCGGACGCCGCGGTACCAAGGCGCAGGCTGACGCCACGCTCGGCGTGCAGTTCCGCGAGCAGCCCCGCGGCCAGCGGGCCCAGCTGAGCGGCCAACGGTGCGGGCTGCGGACCGGTCATGGCGACCGTGACACCCAGCTTTCGAGCGGTGGCGGCGATCTCGGCGGCCAGCACGCCTTCTCCGACGACCACCAGCCGCGAGCAGGTGGGCAACGCCGACCGCAGTGCCAGCGCGTCGTCGAACGTCCGCAACACGTGGACGCCGGCCAGGTTCTCCTGGCCTGGGAGCGTTCGGGGCGCGAGCCCCGTGGCCACCACGATCGAGTCGGCGCACAACGTACGTCCTGACTCGGTGTGGACAGAGCGACTCTTTGGATCCAGGGCGAGTGCCCGGTCACCCAGGACGAAATCGACGTCGAGAGCGGCCAACGCCGCCGGCGGCCGCAACCAGGCCCGCTCGGGCGTCCAGTCGCCGGCGAGGATCTGCTTGGACAGCGGCGGCCGGTCGTAGGGCTGGTGCGGCTCCGCGCCCAGCACGGTCACCGCGCCCCGGTGTCCCTTGCGGCGCAGGGCCTCGGCCACGCCGAGTCCGGCGGCCGAAGCTCCGACGACGAGGACGCTGGACTCAGCACTCACGCGTTCATCACCGGTGCGTTCGTCACCGGCGCCAGCCACTGGCCGACCAGCGCGTCGATCAGTCCGGTCGCGGTGTCGTCCCACGTCGCTCGGGGAGTGCCGGTGCCCTCTGCCAGCGCCCGCTCGCGTTCGGCGCACACGTGCTCGATGAGCAGGCGGGCCATGTCACTGCGCTCGCGTCGTACTTCTTCCGGCAACGCGGGCAGGCACGCGTGCAAACCCTCGATGACCCGCAGCAGCGACGGTCGTAGGAGCGCCTCGTCGATCATGATCGCCCGGAGCATGGGGTCGGTCGCCACCTGCGCGGCGAAGCGGGCGAACCAGGACGGGCTGCCCAGCGCGGCTAGGTGTTCGGTGTAGGGCCGCACCAGGCACGAGGCCCAGACCCGGAGATCGGTGGACTCGGCGACCTGGCCGAGCATCCGCAGTCGATGTCGCTCGATCTGCTCCTGGTGGCTGTGCATGATCGCGCGCACCAGATCGGTCTTGGTACCGAAGTGGTAGCCGACGGCGAAGTTGTTGCCCTGGCCCGCCGCCTCGCTGATCTGGCGATTGGACACGGTCAACCCGTGTTCGGCGAACAACCGCTCCGCGGCGACGAGGATCTGCTCCCGGGTCGCGCTGACCCGCTTGGCACGTACGGACATGGTCACCATCCCACCGGAACTTCCTGAAGGCCGGTGACGAGGAGTCCCTCGACGCGTCGCAGGTCCTCGCCCGCGACGGCGAGCCTCAGGGAGGGGACGCGTCGTAGCAGTACCTCGAGGACCGCCTGGAGTTCGGTGCGGGCGAGTGCCTGGCCAAGACACGAGTGCGGGCCGGCGCCGAAGGCCAGATGCGGGTTGGGGCTGCGGGTGAGGTCCATCTCGCCCGCGTGGTCGAAGGCGGTCTCGTCGCGGTTGGCCGCCGCCATGTCGCACACCACGGTGGTGCCGCGGGGGAGTGGTGTGCCGGCCACCTCGATCTCCTCCGTGAGATACCGCGCCATGCCGAAACCGAGGTTGGCGTCGTAGCGCAGTACCTCTTCCACCGCGGATCGGACGAGCGACCGGTCGGCCAGCAGTTGCTCCCAGCGTCGGCGGTCCACCAGCAACATCGCCGCCATCTTGCCGATCATGTTGGCGGTGGTCTCGTGCCCGGCGACAAGCAGGCCCTGACCGGTGGCTCGCAGGACCGCGTCGGGCATCGGGTCGCCGTCGGTGTCGGTGGCGGTGATGAGTTCGCTGAGCAGGTCCTCACCGGGCTCCGCACGCTTGGCGGTGATGTGGGCCTGCATGTACGTCGCGAACTCGGTCTGGGACGCCTCCACCTCGGCCCGCGTGTAGCGGGTCAGGTTGAGCAGCGTGTCCGACCAGTAGGCAAACCTGTCCCGGTCGCGGTCCGGAACCCCGAGCATGTCGCAGATCACCCACACGGGCAGGGGGAAACCCAGGCTTGCCCGCAGATCCGCGGGCTGTCCGCGTTCGACCATCTCATCGACGAGTCGCTCGGCCATCGCCTCGATCGCCGGGCGCATGGCGGCCATGCGTTTGACCGTGAACCACTTGCTGATCATCCGCCGCCACCGCTGGTGTGCCTCACCGATCTGGGGCAGTGCCGTCGCCATGGAGTTGTCGAAGACCCCACCCGACTCGGACAGACGCGCGGCGTCAGGGGCTCCGGTCCCCCGACCGAACCGCGGGTCGGCCAGCACCTGCCGTACATCGGCGTAGCGCGTGAGCAGCGAGGCTTCGTCCCCGCTGGGCAACTTCACCCGCGCGACCGGGCACTGCTCTCGCAGGCGCGCCCACTCCGCGGGGGGCTCGAGCGCCACCTGACGGGAGAGCGGGTAGTTCAGCACCTGCTCGTCAGACATCCGCTCGTCACCGGCACGACCCATAGTGACCTCCTCGGCACCACCCGTTCGTCGACAACCAGTGAACGTCGACTGGTACGTTAAGTCAAGCGACTGATTTAAATTCTGGTCGGCCGCATCACCTCCCCGCCAAGACGGAGACCTGACCGTGCCCAATGTCCCTCATGTCCTCGATGTCCCGGACGGACCGGCGCGCACGCCCGACGTGCCGCGGCCGCACACCGTCGTGGTGGTGCTGGCGCTCGCCGGCGTCGTGGTCTCGCTGATGCAGACCCTGGTGATCCCGCTGATTCCCGAGCTGCCCACCCTGCTGGGCGCCTCGGCGTCCGACACGACCTGGGCGATCACCGCGACCCTGCTCGCCGGCGCCGTCGCGACACCGGTGGTCGGTCGGCTCGGAGACATGTACGGCAAGCGGCGGATGCTCGTGGTGAGCCTGGTTCTGCTCGTGGCGGGATCGGTCGTCTGCGCTCTCAGCGACGCCCTGGCGCCGTTGGTCGTCGGTCGAACCCTGCAGGGCATGGCGGCCGGGGTCATCGCGTTGGGGATCAGCATCATGCGCGACGAACTCCCGGCCGAGCGACTCGCTTCGGCGACCGCGCTGATGAGCGCTTCCCTGGGGGTGGGCGGCGCGCTCGGCCTGCCCGCGGCCGCGTTCCTGGCCGAACGCACCAACTGGCACGTGCTGTTCTGGACGTCGGCCGTCCTCGGCGCCGTCGTCACCGTGTTCGTGGTGACCCTCGTTCCGGAGTCGGCCCGTCGCAGCGGCGGACGCTTCGACCTGGTGGGAGCGGCGGGGTTGTCCGCGGGGCTGGTGTGCCTGCTGCTGGCGATCTCCAAGGGCGGCGACTGGGGATGGACGAGTTCGCTCACCCTCGGGTTGTTCGCCGCCGCCGTCCTGGTGTTGCTGGCATGGGGATGGCAGGAGCTACGCACCGCGGAACCGCTGGTCGACCTGCGTGCCACCGCACGCCGCCAGGTCCTCTTCACCAACATCGCGTCCGCCGTGTTCGGCTTCTCGATGTTCGCGATGTCGCTGGTGCTTCCGCAGCTGCTGCAGCTGCCCAGGGCGACTGGTTACGGCCTCGGGCAGAGCATGCTCGCCGCCGGTCTGGTGATGGCTCCGACCGGGCTGGTGATGATGGCGACGGCACCGCTGTCCGCACGTCTGTCGAACGCGAGAGGGCCGAAGGTGACCCTGATGCTCGGCGCGTTCGTGGTCGCCGCCGGTTACGGCCTGGGCGTCGTACTGATGTCGACCATCTGGCAGCTCGTCCTGGTCTCCTGCGTGATCGGCGCCGGCATCGGCCTCGCCTACGGCGCCATGCCCGCGCTCATCATGGCCGCCGTGCCCGTGTCGGAGACCGCCGCGGCCAACGGTCTCAACACTCTGATGCGGTCCATCGGTACGTCGATGTCCAGCGCCGTGTCGGGTGTCGTCCTCGCACAGCTGACCATCACGCTCGGCTCCGCCACCCTCCCGTCCCACCAGGGTTTCCAGGTGGTCCTGGCGATCGGTTCCGGCGCTGCCCTCGTGGCTCTGGGACTCGTGGCATTCCTGCCCGGCCGGGGTCGCGCCTCGGCGGCGGCAGGGCCGGCGGCGGCCCCGTTCACCGATTCCCGTGCGGCCTAGGGACCGCTTCGCACCCCGCCATCAGGCCGGTGTCACCAGGACAGGAACAGCATCGGTGACGAGATCGAGCAGCGTGGTCCTGGTGATGGGTGCCGACACCATCGCCGCGACCCGGTGCTGCCGATCCAGAACCAGCGTCGTGGGCAGGCCGATCGGGCGTGGCCGTATCCCCAGCATCATCGATCCATCGGGGTCCCAGAGACTGGGATACGGCAGCTCGAATCGCCGGGTGAAGGCCTGGGCCTGCGGCTTCCCGTGGTCTTTGCTGACCACACCGATCAGTTCGACGTCGCGCGCCGCCAGGGCCTTCGCCGAGGCCACGAGCTCGGGAGTCTCCTTGCGGCATGGCAGGCACCAGGAAGCCCAGAAGTTCACCACCAGCGCGCGGCCGCGGTAGTCCGAAAGGCTCAGTTCGGCGCCATCGAGGGTGTCGCCGTTCATGCTCACGGACCGCTGGCGCTGGGGCTCCGGTATCAGTGCGATGCGCCCATCGAGGGGCGCATCGCCGATGCCAGAGTCCGAGCCTCGGCGCAGCACGGACTCGGCGTCGCGTTCGCAGACCGCGGCCACCAGGGCCGTGACCGCAGCCAGGACCACCGCTCGCCGCCGCACGTACGCGACCTTACTGTGAGGCGGGTTGCCGGCGCTGGAACCAACGCCGGTGGGCGACATCGTCGACACGGCTCGCAGGGCCGAGGCTCTTCCAGTTGGCGTCAGTGGCGGCCGGGTACTCGTGGGACAAGCACTGGCCGAATGGAAGACGTCATCGTCGGCAACGTCACCTTCACAGAGCAACCGCAGGGCCGTGATCGCGGTCAGATGCTGGAAACCGCGGAGGACCTCCATCTCCGGACCACCCGCGCCGGGTCGTGAACGGCCGCTGGCCGAATAGTTACAAACACCATTGACACGGCTGCGTACCGTAGCTAACTTAACCGGCGTCTCGTGCATGCATGCTTCCATCCTTCAACCCGCTGAAAATCGCTCCGCGTTTCCGCGGGCAGTGCGCATTCGAGAGTGGGTGTCATGCCGACCAGGCGGACCATGAGATTCGCCCGATTCGCTGCAGCCGCACTGTGTGGTTTGAGTTTGATCGCTGCCGTTGGATGCTCCGGCAGTTCGCCTTACTCGCAGTCAAGCTCGACAAAGAACGACGGATCTCCGAAGTTACAGGGGAGCGAGTTCACCTACTGGTACGGCCTGATCTTTTCAGACGCCGCAAACGAGGCGTTGGCAGCGCAGATCAGGGAGTGGGGAAAGATGCGAGGAGTCCCCGTCAAGCCGGTGCCGGTCAACCAGAACGACCTGGTCACCCAGGTATCTGCCGCGATGCAGGCAAAGACGATGCCGGACGCACTCGACATGTCGAGTGGGCTGATGATTCAGCTCAACAGCGAACACAACCTCGTCGACCTGACCAGCCTCTACGACCAGCTGGGCAAGCAGTACGGCGGGTGGCTTCCGGCCGTCGGCACCGCCAAGACCTATCCCGCTTACGGTTTCGGCGTACCCTACGGCGTGTCAGGGAACATCCTCTTTCGCCGACACGACGTCCTCGGCAAGGCCGGCTACCCAGACGACCCCAAGACGTGGGAGGACGTGGTCGGCGCGAGCATCAAGGCGCAGGATCCTCCGAAGACGAACGGCATGGGATTCGCACTCTCCAACGTGGGTGACGCGGAGAGCTTCGTCGAGGCCGTGTTGCATGACTACGGCGCACGTATCGCCAACGACTCGGGCACGGCCTGCACGCTGGACACACCGCAGACGCGGGAGGCAGTGACCCTCCTCAAGAGGGCCTGGGATGCCGGGCTCTTCCCCAAGGACTCGACGACCTGGGACGGGGCTGGCGACAACGAGGCGTACCAGTCCGGGCAGACACTCTTCATGGCCAACCCGGGCAGCGTGCAGGTCTACATGGCGGACAACGACCCCGAACTCAACGAGGGCACCCGCTATTCGCCCCTGCCGGCCGGACCCAGGATGCAGGTGTCTCCCGCCTCGCTGTGGAGTCGCGTCATACCCTCCAGCAGCAAGAACAAGGCGCTCGCCGAGGACCTGATCAAGTATCTCTCCAGGCCGGACAACATGGAGGAGTACTACAAGCACGCCATCTACGGGCCGGTGCTCGGCGACTATGCGAAGTTCTCCCTCTTCAACGAAGCTTCAAGTCCTGTCCTTGCTGGCCTGAAACAGCTGTCGCAGGTGGGAACCACAGCGTCCTATCCGGATGTGAACAACGTCGCCTACTCGAACTACTCCTCGACCTTCCAGGCGGCGAAGATGGTGCAGCGTGTCGTGGTGAACAACCAGAGCGTCGACGCGTCCGTGAGGCGAGCCCAGGCTGATTGTCAACAGATCTACCAGAGGGCAGGGAAGTAGTCCGCGGGCGTAGGTGCCCAGCAGCGCAAGGAGACTGTCCATGCCTTCGACAACGGGTTCCTCGCAGAGCGGGGTGGCGGTCAACGCTCGCGGACGTCTCGGCCGATCCCCGTGGCCCCTCCGCTCAGCGCGCGGACCGGGCGGGCGCGGTCGGCCACTGCCGGACGGCAGCATCCTCGGCTACTTCACCGTCGCTCCGGCGGTCGCCGTTCTGGCCCTCCTGGTGGTCTATCCGTTCCTCTTCTCCATCTGGATCAGTTTCACCAGCCGAACAGTCGCTGATCCTGGCCACTTCATCGGGTTCAGGAACTACCTGGAGTTGCTCGGCGACCCTGACTTCAGGACAGCACTGCGAAACAGCGTCGTCTATGTCGGCGCGGTTCAGGCCATCAAGCTCGTACTGGGGCTTGGTATCGCCAGCCTGCTGAGTCAACAGTTCAGAGGAAGGAATCTGTGGCGTGGCCTCGTGCTGCTGCCATGGGCGATGCCGGGGTTCGTCGCATACGTGCTGTGGAAACTGCTGTATGACGAACAGGGCGGGGCGTTCAACACACTTCTCCTGGCGACCGGACTGAGTGACAGCCGGATCGGGTTCCTGAGCGACCCGTCGCTGGCCCTGCCGAGTGTGATACTCGCTACCGTCTGGCAGGGGTTCCCGTTCTGGGTGATCATGTTCGTCGCGGCGATGCACTCGGTGCCCGCCGAACTCTACGAGGCCGCGCACCTGGACGGCGCCAACGCGTGGCAGCGCTTTCGGAACGTCACGGTGCCAGGAATACGAACAACCATTCTCGTCGTGTTGACACTCTCGACGATCTGGACGACGAACGCGTTCCAAGCGGTGTGGCTGACCACCCAGGGCGGGCCGTCGAACGCCACGACCATCGTCCCGGTCTATGCCTACCTCGGCCTACAGAACCTGCAGATCGGGCGCGCTGCCGCCGACTCGCTGTCGCTGGTGCCGATATTCGTCGTCTTCGTGTGGTTCGTCAGCCGAAAGCTCCGAGAGACGAGGTGAGAGTACGACGTGCGGCGCTCGACGTTACTCGAACGGTCTGTCCGCTACGCCTGCCTGGCGACGCTGGCGGTATTCATTCTGTTCCCGGTCTACTACATGATCGTGACCTCCCTGAAGTCCCAGCGGGAGGTCTTCCGGAACCCCGGACTCTGGATCAGTGAGCCGACACTGGCCAATTACGCCGAACTCGTCCGGAGCGGATTTCCACGCAGCTTGCTCAACAGCTTCGTCGTGGCGGGCGGGGCCACCGTGGTCTCACTGGTCGTTGGTGTGCTGGCCGCCTACAGTCTCGTGTGCCTCAGGTATCGACTCCGCGGCACGATCAGAAACGCCCTGATCCTGGCGTACCTCACTCCGTCCGCGTTGCTCTTCATCCCCATGGCGATCATCATGTCCAACCTTCGCCAGGCGGACACTCTGCACGGCCTGATGCTCGTGTACCTGAGCTTCACGACGCCGCTGGCGACCTGGCTGCTCATGGGGTTCTTCTCGTCTCTGCCGCCGGAACTGGAGGAGCAGGCCCGGGTGGACGGGGCCACGCGTATCCAGGCCCTGTACCTGGTGCTGATCCCCTTGGTGAGGCCGGGTCTGGTTGCCGTCGGCATCATCACCTTCACCAGCGGTTGGAACGAGTTCCTGTACGCGCTGGTGCTGAACCTGTCTCCGGAGGCGTACACCGTGCCGATCGCCATCAGCCATCTCATCAGCGGCGACGTCTACCGCTGGGGCGAGATCATGGCTGGATCGGTCATCGCCTCGGTACCGATCATGGTGCTGTACTACCTGGGCCAGCGGTCCGTCGTCGATGGGCTCTCGACCGGTGCGGTCAAGGGCTGACAGCTACCTATCCATGCGAGTCGAACCGAGAGGACAACGATGCGTGCTGGTTTCGGACAGTTCAGGGATGCCACGCCAGAGTACCTGCAGTTCGCCGCCCAGTTCGGGGCGACGGACGTGCTGTTGAACACCCCGAACCTGCCGGGTGTCAACGGACGGTGGGAGCTGTCTGACCTGGTGAAGCTTCGCCTCACGGTCGAGCAGTGGGGCTTGAGCCTGTCGGCGCTGGAGAACGTGCCGACCCACTTCTACGACCAGATCATGCTCGGCGGGCCACGGCGCGACCAGCAGATCGAGAACATGATCGCGACGGTTCGCAACATCGCTCGAGCAGGCATACCCATCTTCGGATACAACTGGATGCCCTCCCACGTGTGGCGAACACCGCCCAAGGCGATTCGCGGGGCGGCACTCGCCACCGCATTCGACTACGACTTCTCGAAGTCGATGCCTCTCACGCACGGCCGGGAGTACTCCGAAGAAGAGATGTGGGAGAACCTCGAGGACTGGATCAGGGTCATCACACCCGTAGCGGAGGAGGAGGGAATCCGGCTGGGGATCCACCCGTGCGACCCGCCGGTTCCCGAGCTCGGCGGGGTTCCGCAACTCCTGCGCAGTTTCGAGGCCTACAAGCGACTGATCGAGATCTACCCGAGCCCGTCGAACGCCATCGAGTTCTGCCAGGGCACCTTCTCGGAGATGACCGACGACATCTACGAGATGATTCGGTACTTCGGCTCGCGCGAGAAGATCCTCTACGTCCACTTCCGAAACGTCTCCGGGCCGGTACCGACCTTCCACGAGGAGTTCGTCAACACCGGCTACGTCGACATGCACAAGGCCATGCGCATCTACCACGAGGTCGGCTTCGACGGGTTCCTCATCGACGACCACGTCCCTCACACCCACGGTGACACTGCCTGGGGGCACCGCGGACGTGCCTTCGCGAACGGATACATCCAGGGCCTGATCGAAGGTGTCACGAAGGAGGCCGCGGAGCGGGCCGGTGGGTGAGCTGGTCTGATTTCCTGACGGTCTCGCGGCGGCGGGGAGAGCCGTTCGTCCGGACCAGCGTGATGCCAGGGTCCCGGCTGCGATCCGTGATCGACCCTTGACTGGTATGCGTCAGTTCGGGGCGCTATTGTCTTCAAGACATGTAACCAATGTCTTCAAGACATGTAGTCAGCACGGACGCCACGAAGCTCGTGTCCCGACGTGCGTCCGATGTGCCGCGCATGGCGGGTTGGGGGATCTTGATGGGTGCCGGCGGCTCGCGACCTCACCCACCGGGCTCGCAGTCGTCCCTGCACCGGGCCAACGTGGCGCGACTCCTGGGCGCGGTCCGCTCCGCGGGCGCACTCAGTCAGGCCGAGATCGCGCGACGCACCGGCCTGTCCGCGGCCACCGTGTCCAACATCGTGCAGGAGCTTGCCGCGGCCGGATCCGTCCAGGTCCGGCCCGGCCTGGCCGGTGGCCGACGGGTGCGGCAGGTGACCCTGAGCGAGACGGCGGGCACCGTCGTCGGTGTGGACTACGGCCACTCCCATCTCCGGGTCGCCGTCGGCGACCTGTCCCGACGGGTGCTCGCCGAGGACGCGGTGCCGTTGGATGTCGACGCCTCCGCCGCGGACTCCCTCAACCGTGCCGAGCAGATGATCGAGGACCTCCTGTGCGTCGCCGGCGTGCAGCGCTCGCAGGTGTTGGGAGTGGGGCTCGGTGTGCCCGGTCCGTTCGACGTGGACACCGGCCAGATCGGCTCCAGTGTGCTGCTGCCCGGGTGGGCCGGTGTCCGGCCGCAGCAGGCGCTGGTCGAACGACTCTGTCTTCCCGTGTACGCCGACAACGACGCCAACCTCGGCGCGCTCGGCGAGCTGGCCTTCGGCGCTGGGCAGGGCCAGAACGATCTGGTCTATCTCAAGGTGTCCAACGGGATCGGCGCCGGCCTTGTTCTGGGTGGCCAGATCTATCGGGGTGCCGGCGGCTCCGCCGGGGAGATCGGGCACATCACCCTGGACGAGGCCGGTCCGGTGTGTCGCTGTGGCAACCGCGGCTGCCTCGAGAGCCACGCCAACGCCGGTTACCTTCTGAGTCTGCTGCGTGACACCCACGGCGCCGACCTCACGGTGGCCGACGCCGTGGCCCTGGCCCGTCAGGGCGATCCAGGCTGCCGTCGGGTACTGTCCGACATCGGCCGGCACGTCGGCATCGGCGTAGCCAGCCTGTGCAACCTGCTCAATCCGCGCTGCCTGATCATCGGCGGCGACCTGGCTCCAGCCGGTGACCTGCTGGTGACGCCGCTCTACGAAGCGGTGGCCCGCTACGCGATACCCAGCGCGGCACGACAACTCCGAGTCGTGACCGGAACGCTGGGCGACCGGGCCGAGGTGCTCGGTGCGCTCGCCCTCGCGATGAGTGAAAGCGCCGGTGAGCACGCGGTCGTTCCCGCCTGAGCGGTGCGGTCTGGGCGCTCCGCCCAACCTTCTTTCAACTTCTGAACACTTGCCGGATATTTTTGTGATCAATCCTTCATTAGTTGACGACAACGGGTCGGCAAGGTTGACTGTCGTCACCCTGGCCGCGAGGGCGCGGCCTGTGTCCAGGAGGGTTGCAACACGTGAGGACCTATGTGCGCCGCGGCCTCGCAGTTGCCGCGGTCGCGCTGACGCTGTGTGCGTCGGCCTGCGGCAAGGCGAATCAGGCGAGTGGGAACGGCTCTGACAATGTCAGTGTCAACGACGGCTTCAAGGTCGGCGTCCTGCTGCCAGAGTCGAAGACAGCGCGTTACGAGAAGTTCGACCGGCCGTACCTGGAAGCGGACATCGCCAAGGCTTGCCCAAAGTGCACGGTTGAATACCGCAACGCCAACCAGAACGCCAACACTCAGCGTCAGCAGGTCGACTCGGTCCTCGCCGCCGGTGTCAAGGTGATCATTGTCGACTCGGTCAACTACAAGTCGATCCAGAGCTCGGTCAAGAAGGCCAAGCAGCAGGGCGTGCCCGTGATCGCCTATGACCGCCTGGCCACCGGGCCGATTGCCGGCTACTCCTCCTTCGACAACGAGAAGATCGGCGAGCTCCAGGGCCAGGCGTTCTTGACGGCGATCTCGAAGGGTGGCAACCCCAAGCGGGGCAAGGTCATCCTCGTCAACGGCTCACCGGACGACCCGAACGCGCCCGACTTCAAGAAGGGCATGCACAAGGTCCTCGACGGCAAGGTCAACGTCGGTGCGGAGTACGACACCACTGACTGGAGCCCTGACGGCGCCCGCCAGGAGGTCGGCGGTGCCATCAGCAAGATCGGCGCCAAGAATGTGCTCGGTGTCTACGCCGCCAATGACGGTATGGCAGGTGGCGCGATCGCCGCGCTGAAGTCCGCCAACGTCACCCCGCTTCCCCCGGTGACCGGACAGGACTCCGAACTCGCCGGCATCCAGCGGATCCTCAAGGGCGAGCAGTACGCGACGATCTACAAGTCCATCAAGCCGCAGGCCCAGGCCGCCGCGGAGATGGCGGTCGCCGCCGCGCAGGGCAAGAAGTGGACCGGCGGAAGCGCCACCGTGAACAACGGCACAGTCACCGTTCCGGCGAAGATCGTGTCCGCGCAGACGGTCACCAAGGAAAACATCCAGAGCACGGTGGTCGACGACGGCTACTGGAAGGTCTCGGAAATCTGCACCGCCACGTACGCCGCCGCCTGCACGGCAGCGGGCGTGAAGTGACGCCGAAGGCGTCGCGGATCCCGTGTTGGTGAACGTGTCGTCCCCGGTGTCGCCCAGCGGCACCGGGGACGCGTGTGAAGACGTATGGCTGCCTGGCTTACCGGCCGGGCGGAAGGACAGGAGATGGTTGAGGTGACAAGCGCACCGGCGCGGACGGACACGCCGATACTCGCGCTGCGCGGCGTCTCCAAACGGTTTGGTGCTGTGCAAGCACTCACCGAAGTTGATCTTACTGTGTACGCCGGCGAAGTTGTGGCCCTGGTTGGCGACAACGGTGCCGGCAAGTCCACGTTGGTCAAGACGATCTCCGGGGTGAGCACCGCCGACTCGGGCGTCATCGAGTGGCAGGGCCGGGCGGTCACGATCTCTCGACCCGGCGACGCGCAGCAACTGGGAATCGCGACGGTCTATCAGGACCTCGCCCTGGCCGACAACCTCGACGTGGTCGGCAACCTCTTCCTGGGCCGGGAGATCCGCAAGTTCGGGTTGCTCGACGAGGTCGAGATGGAACGCCGGGCCCGGGAACTCCTGGACACCCTGTCCATCAAGATCCCGAGCGTGCGGATTCCGGTCGCGTCGCTTTCTGGTGGTCAGCGCCAGACGGTGGCCATTTCCCGTTCGCTGCTGGGCGAACCGAAGATCGTGATCCTGGACGAACCGACGGCCGCGCTCGGTGTCGAGCAGACCGCGCAGGTGCTCGACCTCGTCGAGCGGCTGCGCGACCGTGGCCTGGGCGTGATCCTGATCAGCCACAACATGGCCGACGTGGGTGCTGTCGCGGACCGGATCGCGGTTCTGCGTCTGGGCCGCAACAACGGGATCTTCGACGCGCGCGACACCACTCAGGAACAGATCGTCTCGGCGATCACCGGCGCCTCGGACAACGCCGTGACCCGGCGGGCGTCCCGGCACCGTCCGGCCGACGAGGCGGAAGAGTCGCCGACCGAGGCCGGTAGCGACAGGGAGAGTGCAAAGTGACAACCGCCAAGGGTGCGCCCCCCACGCCGACGGTGGCGCAGACCGACCCACGGCTGGTGGTGACCCAGAGCGGCGTTCGTGGCTACCTCCACGAGACGTGGCGGCGGGTCCGCGGCGGCGAACTGGGCTCCTTCCCCGTCGTGATCGGCCTGATCGTCATCTGGGCGATCTTCCAGAGCATGAACTCCGGGTTCCTCGCTCCGGGCTATCTGAGCCAGATCAGCGTCGACATCGTGGCCACCGGCATGATCGCCACGGGCATCGTGTTCGTGTTGCTGCTCGGTGAGATCGACCTGTCCGTCGGGTCGGTGTCCGGGGTGGCAGCGGCCATCCTCGCCGTCGCGAACGTGCAGTGGGGTCTGCCCGAGTGGGAGGCCGTGCTGCTGGCCGTCGTGGTGGGCATGGCGATGGGCCTGTTGCACGGCTTCTTCTTCGCCAAGATCGGCGTACCGGCGTTCATCGTGACTCTCGCCGGCCTGCTTGGCTGGTTGGGCTTCATGCTCTGGGTGCTGGGCTCCACCGGTTCCTACAACCTGGACAACTCCAGTGGCCTGATCGACCGGCTGTCCGGCACCTACTTCGAGGAAGTGATCTGGGGCTACGCGCTCGCGATCGTGGTGGCGGTGGGCTACCTGCTGTTGGGCCTGTACGGCCGGCAGCGCCGGGTGCGAGCGGGTATCCCGGCCCGTGGCCTGCCGGAGATCCTGCTGCGCAGCGTGTTGCTCGGCGTCGTGCTGCTCGCCGTCGCCGTGGTGTTCAACCAGGCCCGTGGCCTGCCGTTGGCGCCGGTGATCTTCCTGGTGTTCGTGGTCGGCCTGGACTTCGTGCTGCGGCACACGGCGTACGGTCGCAAGGTGTTCGCGGTTGGCGGCAACGTCGAGGCGGCGCGGCGCGCCGGTATCAACGTGACAGCGATCCGGATGAGCGTGTTCGCCATCAGCGGCACCATGGCCGCGATCGGTGGCGTGTTCTTCGCGTCGGTCAACCAGAACATCACGAAGTCCGGTACCGGGCAGGACATCCTGATGGATGCGATCGCCGCCGCCGTCATCGGTGGCACCAGCCTGTTCGGCGGGCGCGGCAGCACCTTCTCGGCGCTGCTCGGTGTCCTGGTCATCCAGTCCATCGCCGCGGGTATGAACCTCGTCGGTATCACGGACTACGCGCAGTACATGGTGACCGGAGTCGTCCTGCTGGCCGCGGTGGTCATCGACTCGGTCTCGCGGCGTAGCCAGAAGGCCTCTGGCCGAGCCTGATCCAACGATCGAGGCCAGCAGGTCGGGAGAGGAGTCCCGCTCTGCCGGCCTCGACGCGTGTCCAGGCTGGGGTGCGTCCCGGCCGGCGGGTGCCCTGAACTTCAGGAGGCGGTGAGGGGTATGCCGAAGCCGGGCAGATCGGGCACGATGAGCTGGCCGTCCTCAACAAGCCGATATCCGCTTGTGTCAGCCCCCTGGGTCTGACCCGGCACGCCTTCAACTGTGTTCACGTTGCCGAGGCCGGCGGCCAACTGGGCGGCGTACAAGGTCTTGACAGGGACACCCCAGGCGTGTGGCGATGCAGCGACCCCGAGGTCCTCCAGGCGCGGCATCATGGACCGCCAGGCGGTGAAGCCGTACGACACGATGTCCAGGAGCACCACGTCGACAACGCCCGCCTTGGCGAACTCGAGGAGCTGGTCGACGTCGGGGTTCGTCTCGCCCTCGGCGATGAGTGTCGGCGATCCCGCCTGCTGCAATGCCTTCCGAAGTCTCCCGAGGTCGTCGAGGTCGTCGAGGAATGGTTCTTCCACCCAGTAGATGTCGCAGTCTGCGACAGCGTTGAGATAGCGCAGGAAGCCGTCGCAGTCGTAACCGTCGTTGGCATCGACCAGGATGCGCGCGTGTGGGTACGCCGCGCGGACGGCCCGGGTCACCTCGATGTCACGGGCGTCCCCGGCGGCCCGGTCCAGCCATCGGTTGCCGCGACCGATCTTGAGCTTGAACGCCCGGAAGCCGAGCGCATGGTCGGCGGCACAGTTCGCCAGCGGTGCGGCGATGCCCGCGGGCGACTCCTCGGGGTCGAGGTCGTCGAAGTAGATCGCGCCGTCGTACACCGGCAACGACGTCTTGCCGCGGCTGCCGAGCATGTGATGTACCGGCAGTTGCAGCAGGTGTCCGGCCAGGTCATGGAGCGCGAAGTCGAGGCCGAGCATCCTCGGGTCGAGGACGCCGACAGCCGGGTCGAACAACTCCTCCACCGCATGCCCGATCACCTGCTCCTCGGGCGGCAGCGTGCCTGCCACCAGGCCCCACCCGATGCGACCGGAATCGGTGTGCAGGATGACGATCTGACTCTCGGGCCCGGCGCCGTGACTGCCCAGGCGGGCGTTGCGGCCGACGGTGCGTGGGTACCGAGACCGAAGGTTGGAACGTTCGACTCGGGTGATTCGAGCGGACAGCGGGCTCATCGGGCTTCTTCCTGGAGGTCGGGTGCGCCGAGCTGACGTGACAGCTCGCGGGCGGCGTTTCGGACGAGACCGGCGATCGACGTCTCGTGGGCACGGATTCGGGCAGCTGGCCCGCCGACGCTGAGCGCTGCCACCGGCTTCCTGTCGTGGCCTACGACAGGTGCGGCGAGACAGCGCACGTCGGGTTCGCGCTCGCTGTCGTCGATGGCGAACCCGCGCAGCCGGCTCCGCTCCACCTCCGCAAGCAACGCCTGCGGGGTGGTCAGAGTAGTCGGCGTGTAGTGGATCAACTCCAGCCGAGAGACGATCTCGCGTCGCTCCGGCTCGGCGAGCGCGGACAGGTACGCCTTCCCCAGACCGGTGCAGTGGATCGGGGCCCGGGATCCGAGCTTGGAGCTCATCTTCACCGCCTGCGTACCGATCTCCTGCAAGACGTACACCATCTCGTCGTTGTCCATCACCGCCAGGAACGCTGTCTCCGCGGTGTCATGGACGAGTCTTCGAAGCTGCGGGGGTGCGATGGCGAACAGGTCCGTCTGTGCAAGAGCCTGCAGGCCGACCCGGACCGCGGCGACACCGAGTCGCACGCCAGTGCCGTCGGCTCGCTCGGTGACGAACCCGTGCTCACGAAGCTGACCGACGATTCGGTAGGTCGCGCTACGACTGAGGTCGAGGCCGTCAGCCAGTTGCTGCATGCTGACTTCGCCATGGGCGGCGACGTACTCGATGATCGCCAGGCCGCGCGACAGGGTGCCGGGGGCGGAAGTGCTTCGCTCGGTCATGGCAGCCATGGTGACGGATCGGTGCCGTCGACGAGTGGACAACGGCGGCTCTCATCCCTTCAGACCCGAGCGCGCGACGCCAGCGATGACATAGCGCTGGGCGAGCGCGAACACCACCAGTACGGGGACACTCGCGAGGACGGCGCCAGCCATCACGACCGGATAGTCGGTGCCGTAGGCCCCGCGTAGGGTGGCAAGGCCGGCGGGTAGCGTCAGATGTTCTGGGTTGAAGAGCACATACAACGGCCAGAGAAAGTCGTTCCAGCTGCCGAGGAAGCTCAGTACCGCCAGGGTGGCCAGCGGAGCTTTCGACAACGGCACCATCACGCGCCAGAAGATCTGCCAGCGGTTCGCCCCGTCGATCAGGGCGGCCTCCTCCAGTTCGTGCGGGATCGACAGAAAGAATTGGCGCAGGAAAAACACCCCGAACGCGCTCGCCGCGCCAGGGACGATGAGCGCGAGACTGTTGTCGAGCCAGCCGAAGGAGTCCACGATCAGGTAGTTCGGCATCAGGAACACGAACCCCGGGACGAAGAGCGTGGCCACGATCAGTGCGAAGATGACCGACTTGCCGCGGAACCGCATCCGGGCCAACGCGTACGCCGACATCGAAGCCGTAACCAGCACGAGCAGGGTGTGACCGACCGCGACCAGCACACTGTTCATGAGCCATCGCAGCACCGGTGCCTGCGCATCCGCGAAGAGCGAGGTGTAACCCTCGATCGAGAAGTCCGTGGGGATCCACCGTGGGGGGACCGTGGTCGCGTCGCCGGCGGTCTTGAAGGAGGTCGAGACCATCCACACCAACGGCGCGAGGAAGATGATGGTGAGGACGAACAGCAGCAGATAGAAGACCAGGACGGAGGCGAGCCGCTGCCACCTCGTGGTCGGGGTCGCTTGGTCGAACGTGGTCGCCATCAACTGTCCTCGCGTTGCCGGAAGAAGAGGAAGTTCAACGCACTGATACCGATCAGGACCAGCGCCAGGATGTAACTCATTGCGGCCGCGCTACCCATCCGGAACTGCTCCAGGCCGACTTGGGCGATGTACATGATCGCCGTCTTGGTCTCGGTGCCCGGCGCGCCTGATGTGAGCAGGTAGGCCTGCCCAAAGACATTGGCGGACGCGAGAATCGTCATCGTCAGAACGAAGAGCAGAACCGGCCGCAGGCTGGGCAGGGTGACATGCCAGAACTCCGACCAGCGCCCGGCACCATCCATCTTCGCCGCGTCGTACAGCGAGACGTCGACTCCTTGGAGACCAGCGAGATAGACGACCGCGTTGAAGCCAAGCGTCCACCACACCGTGACGCCCACGAGCGAGATCCACACCCACGGCAGGCTGGTCAGCCACGGCACCGCCTGGTCGATCCCGAGTAGTGACAAGTAGTGGTTGACCAGCCCGAGGTTTGTCGACAGCAGGAACTGCCACACCAGTCCGATCACGCCGACACCGAGCACGTAGGGCGCGAAGAAGACGGCACGGAAGAAGGTCCGCCCTCGAAACGGCCGGTTGAGCAACAGTGCCAGGCCGAGCGGGATCGATACCAGGAACGGCACCGAGAAGACGACGAACTTGCCGGTCGCCAGCATGCTGGCCCAGAACGACGATGCGGTCAGGTCGTTCCGGTGGAACAGTTGCGTGTAGTTGCCAAGCCCTACCCACGGATGCCGGGGAAGGAAGAAGTCCCAGTTGTGCAGGCTGATCCAAACCCCATACAGCGCTGGTGCGAGGACGAAGACGCCGAAGATGAGGAGGAACGGAGCCATGAACAGGTACGGCGTGGCCGCCCGCAGAATCCGCCGAGCGGTGGGTTCGGTCTCGGGAGTCGAATGACTCGAGCTGATCGGTGACGCTACACCGGACCTGGCGACGTTCTCGACGGTCATGCCTTTCCCTCGTACTTGAGCCGGTTCTCGGCCAGCAGAGCGTTCGCCTGTTCGGCGGCCAGGTCGAGGGCCTGCGCCGGGGTGGACCGGAGCTGAAGGGCCTGGCTGACTGCCTGGTACAGCACGTTTGTCTGCACCTCGGCGATACCGGGGACCAGCGGGTAGAAGTGGATGTCGGGGATACCAGCGGCGACACTTGCCTGGGCGGTGAGCTTCTTGAAGCGGGCGCTCGCCTGCACGTCGAGTCGTGCCGGCACCGGTCCGGCCTCGGCCCAGCCGATCGAGTTGTCACTGAGCCACCGGATGAAGGTCGCCGCGGCGGCGAGCCGGTTGGCATCGAAGTGGCGCTGTCGCATGATGACCAGCTGGTGTGAGCCGGAGAACGCCGCGGCGTGTGTAGCGATCCGGGGTAGCGGGACGACGCCCCAGTCGAGCGTCTTCACCGTGTTGAGATCATTGATCAGGGCGCCCGGACCACCCCACAGGAAGGCGTTCTGCCCATTCTTGAACGCGACGTTGGCGTCGCCCCCAGCCACGCTCGCCGGGCTGTGTCCGGCACGGATCCGGTCCACCTGCCACTGCAGCGCCGCGACCCCCTCGTCGGAGTTGAACAAGGCGCGATCGCCGTCCGGCGTGTAGTGAGTTCCGCCGTTCTGCCACAGGAGAGAGTCGAAGCTCCGTCCCGAACTCTGGTCCACCGATCCGAGCCAGTGGCCGGCGATGCCCTTCTCGTGCAGGGCTTCCAGAGCCGCGAGGTAGTCGTCGGCATCGCGTGGGGGACTGTCCGGATCGAGCCCTGCGGACTCCAGGACCGTTCGGTTGAAGAAGAGACTGTCCGGCCAGACGTCCAGCGGAATGGAATACCTTCGCCCCTTGAAGACACCGGACTTCCACACCACGTCGTTGTAATCGGTCTCGGTCAGCCCGACCTCGGCCGCCAGGTCGTCGAGCGGCACGATGACCTGTCGTGCGGCGTTCGTGGCCACCTGGAAGTTCTGCATCAGCCCGAAGTCAGGGGCCAGTCCGCTGACCACCGCGGCCGGGAACTTCTGGTAGAACGTCGCCCACGGAAGTGCGTACATCTGGATCTGGATGTTTGGGTGCTGCTCGCTGAACTGGCTGATCAGCTTCCGCATGAAGGGGCCGTCGCCGCCCGTCAAACCGTTCCAGAACCTCAGTTCCACAACTGGTCCGTCGTACTTCGCCGTGATCCGTGGCAGCGAAACCGCGCTGACGTCCGTCGCCGACCGGCCGCATCCGTTCATCGCGAAGGCGCCGGCAGCGGTCGTCGCCAGCGCTGCCGCGCCGCGTATGAAGCCACGCCGGGTGGTCCGCACGGTGCGGACGACCATCGCAACCTCCTCCTGTCCCATTCACTGGGATAAGCATTCCGATGAGCAGGACCTTATGGGCCGACCTCGGGCGTCACAAGGTGCTCGTCGGCTTCTGATCCCGCGCGTGGCGAAGCGGTTCGAGTGGCGGTGTTGGCTGGATGCGCTTCTAGAGCAGCCGGAACGCCCAAGGAGACGCGCTGCCTGGCGGACGTGTCTGGGAGGACAAGGTGACCGAACCTGGCCGACAGAGCCGCCGGCGTCGCCTATGCGGCCGCGAGGATTCCCGCCGCGCGTTCGGCGATGGCGTAGACGGTGGCGTTGGTGTTGGCGGAGACGATGGACGGCATGACCGAGGCGTCGGCGACTCGGAGTCCGCTGATGCCGCGCACGCGAAGCTCGGTGTCGACGACGGCGTGCTCGTCGCCACCGATCCGGCAGGTCCCGACGGGATGCATGTAGGACGCGAGGGTGCTGCGCACGTACGCCCGCAGCCCGCTGTCGTCCTCGACGTCGCTCCCCGGCGCCAGCTCCCCGTCGCGCCATGGGGCGATGGCGCCCGCCTGGCCGATCTCGCGAGCGAGGCGCAGGCCGGTGACCAAGGCGGTGAGGTCCCGCTCGTCCCCGACGTAGTTCGGGTCCACCACCGGGAGCGCACCTGGTTCGGGACTGGCCAGCCGGACTGTGCCGCGGCTGTGCGGGCGCATCAGGCCAACCCCGATGGTGTATCCCTCGGGCAGGTCGTCGGAGGGCACGAAGCTCGTGGCGTCGACGAAGATCAGCTGGAGGTCCGGGCCGTCGAGGTCGGGCCGGCTGCGCACCAGGCCAAGCGCCTCTCCGTGGTTGTTCGTTCCTGGGGGGATGGATCGCGCCGCGCGGTAGGCGAGGTTGGCGACAGGGTGGTCCTGCAGGTTCGACCCGACGCCGGGAACATCCGCGGCGACCTCGATCCCGAGCTCATGCAGGTGCGAGGCCGGACCGATGCCGGAGAGCATCAGCAGATGCGGTGAGCCGATGCTGCCCGCGGTCAACACCACCTCACCCGAACAGCCGGCGACGACCAGGCACTCTCCGACGCTGTACTCGACCCCTGTGCAGCGTCCGCGCGTGAGGAGGACACGGTGGACGAGCGCGTCGGTGACGACGTCCAGGTTGGAGCGGGCCCGGACCGGAGTGAGATAGGCGTCGGCGGCACTCTGCCTGCGTCCGTCGACGATGTTCAGGTCGGTCCAGCCGAACCCTTCCTCGTCACCACCACTGATGTCGGTGGCGCGATGGTGACCGGCCTCCGTCGCGGCCTGGAGGAGCGTGGCCGGAACAGGGTGGGGAGGACTCGCGGGGGTCACGGTGACGGGGCCGTCGACACCTCGCAGGTCGGAGACGCGCCCGACGGCGTTCTCGCTGCGCCTGAAGAAGGGGAGGAGGTCGGCGTAGCCCCATCCCGTCGCGCCCGCGGCCGGCCAGGCGTCGTAGCTGGAACGGTGTCCCCGGACGAACACCATGCCGTTGATGGCGGACCCCCCGCCCAGGGTGCGACCGCGCGGCAGCAGCTGCGCCGTTCCGGTACCGACCTGAGTGGTGGTGGTGTCGCCCCGACTCGCGGTGGTCTGGATCAGGCTGGGCCAGTTCGGCGGTTCGGCCGCCGCTGGTGGCGGTTGGGCGCTTCCGGCCTCCAGCAGAAGTACGCGAACAGTGTCGTTCTCGGACAGACGGGCGGCGATCACGCTGCCGGCTGTTCCGCCGCCCACCACGATGAAGTCGTAGCTCTGTGTCATCCGCTGCATGGTCAACTCCCTCTCTGTTATCGCTGTTATCAGTTTCACCGTAACGCTGTCTCGTTATCGATGCTAGCCCCCAGGTGTTATCGTCGATTCGGTGAAGGACGGGACGACGAAGACGCCGACGGGAAGCACGCGGGAGCGCCTGCTGCGCGCCGGACTCGACCTGCTGGCCCGAAAGGGGCGGGAGGCGCTGTCGACGCGTGCGGTCAGCGCGGCGGCGGGAGTGCAGGCGCCGACGATCTACCGGCTGTTCGGTGACAAGGACGGGTTGCTCGACGCTGTCGCGAGCTACGGCTACCGGGACTATCTCGACCGGAAGCAGGCGCTCGGCGAGACCGATGATCCAGTCGAGGATCTGCGCCGGGCGTGGGACCTCAACATCGAGTTCGGGCTGTCGATGCCGGCGCTGTACGTCATGATGTTCGGCGAAGCGCGCAAGGTGGAGGGCTCAGTCGCCAGGCAGGAGGCGTTGGTGTCCTTGCGCGGTCGGATCGCCCGGGTGGCGAGTGTCGGCCGGTTGCGGATGAGCGTGGATCGCGCGACCCAGCTCTTCCACGCGACCGCGAGCGGCTTCGTTCTCTCCCAGATCACGGTTCCGCCCGACGAGCGCGACCTCGGCCTGTCGGTCTTCTTCCGAGAGCACATGCTTCGCGCGATCACGACCGATGAGGGAGACGCGTCGGCGGCCGGGGAGTCCGGCATCACGAGTCGGGCCGTGGCGCTGCGTGAGGCACTGCGTGAGGGCGGGACGCCCGTCTTCACGGCCGCCGAGACCGCCCTGCTGTCGGAATGGCTCGACCGCCTGGTCGACGCGACCGAGAGCGGCGGGGATCCTTCGACGGCCAGCTGAGGAAGTCCAAGCGTTCGATTTGTCCGGAAACTGCCACGCCGTCACCTGATATGTGTACGAAGCGGAGTTGAGAGCCTACGTTGAGTGCGAATCCGACCCATCAGGAGGTGCACGGGCGTTGGCTTCCCTCTTCGCTAAACGGCTCACCACGACAGGCGTCCTGGCGCTCGCCCTCGGGCTGGTAGCGCTCGCCGCCCAGGCAGCCCCACTCAAGTCCGGGAATGCTGAACCACAGCAGAAGATCGCGGCAAGCTCACCGCAAGCTCCGGGTCCCTTCCCGAGCCCTTATCCCGAAGGCGACACCTACACGGTGCCGGGCGACCGCGACGGACCGAGCGAGTTCCCGGTCGTCCACTACGACGAGCTCCAGGCCAAGGTGCCTGGAGAGATGGACTTCGAGCATTTCCACAGCTCCAACGAGATCAACTGGTGGCTCACGAAGTGGGCCTACGACCACCCGGAGATCGCCGAGCTCTACGAAGTGGGCAAGAGCTTCGGTGGTGTGCCGATCTACCAGTTGACACTCACCAACAAGGCGACCGGCAAGGACACGGACAAGCCGGCGGCCTTCTTCGAAGGTGGTCGGCACTCCGGTGAGATCACCAGCACCGAAAGCGTTCTGTGGCTCGCGTGGAACCTGGTCGAGAACTACGGCGACGATGCGAAGATCACCAAGTTGCTCGACGAGAAGGCCATCTACCTCAAGCCGTTGAACAACCCGGACGGTAGTGACATGTATCGCTGGACGGCCCAGACCAACCGTAGTTCGGTCCGGCCCCACGATTCCGACGGTGACGGCAAGCTCGACGACGACCCGCCGCTGGACCTCAACGGCGACGGCTACGTGACCCAGATGCGCAAGTACATCGGGGCCGGCAAGGGCACCCACGTCGTCGACGACCGTGACCCGGCCGGACGCGTGATGCGCAGCGTCGGTCAAGGAAACGGCGACTATCTTGTCTACACCGAGGGCATCGACCACGACGGCGACGGCCGCATCGGCGAGGACGGGATCGGTGGCCTCGACCTGCACCGCAACTACCCGTACAACTGGCGTCCCGAGGCTTCGGCGGAGCTCACCGGACGCGGCAACACCCAGGGTGGTGCCGGCGAGTACCCGCTGTCTGAGCCGGAGACCCGGCACGTGTTCACCTTCCTCACCTCACACCCGAACGTCAGTGTCGTGAACTCGATGGACACCGCGGTGCCGATGCACCTGCGTGGCCCGTCCACGTGCGACGAGAAGGAGTGCATGTTCCCCGCCGACCTGCGGATCTTCGAACACTTCGACAAGGTCGGTCAGTCGTTCACCGACTACCCGTGGGCGGGAGACGTCTACAACGACTACGCCACGAGGTTCGGGGGAGAGCCGGAAGCCCTGTACGGACATGGACCTGACTTCGGTTACTTCCAGTTCGGTGCGGTGTGGTACGGCGACGAACTGTGGAACGGCGGTCGCTTCACCGACTACAACGAGGACGGCCGTTACGACGACTGGGAACGCTCGCGCTGGTGCGCCGAGAACGATCGGACCGACTGCTTCCTGGACTGGACGGCGTACGACCACGAGAAGCTCGGTGCGGTCGAGATCGGTGGCTTCGATCCGAAGTTCTGGAACCAGAACGCTCCGGCGGAGCTGCTGGAGGAGTGGGCCGCCAACCAGGCGAAGTTCAACCTGGGCATGGCGTTCGAGCTTCCTCGCGTCGAGATCTCCGGGGTGAAGGTTCGGCCCCTGCCCAGTGGGCAGAGCGACGGAGCCACCCACGAGGTCGCTGTCAGCGTTCGTAACACGGCTCGGATCCCGACCGCTCTCGAGCAGGCCAAGCGGGTCAAGATCGTCCAGCCGGACACCGTGTCGGTGGAGCTTCCCGGCACGGTCGGACAGACGGTGGGAGACGAGCCGGAGTTCTGGCTCAAAGGACGGGACCGGCTCACGGCGACGGTACGGGTGAAGATCGCCGAGGGCGCGTCGCCGGGGATGGTGACCGTTCGCGCCGCAAGCACGCGAGGCGGAGTGGTCGAGCGCGAGGTGCGCTGGCCCGGTTGATCCGCGCGCCCGCCCGGGTCACCGGGTAGGTAGCACCGGGGACTCCAGCGGACCCGACGACGGCGGGGCCAGCCTGTTCGACGACAGGCAGGCTCCGCCGTCGCCGTGTCGCGATCAAGGGATGTCACACACCCCTCCGCTGTTTCGTCGTGTGGTGGGGGTGTGCCGTGGCAACCCGGCCTTGCCTCGCCGAGGCAGGCGGGTCGGGTGCTGCCCAGGTTGTGCTGGAGGATCTGCTTGTCTCACCAGGAGCGCCGCGAGCAGTGGCTGGGAGCGGCGCTGAAGATGAGCCAGCTGCTCCTCGGCGACGTCGACCCTCAGGAAGCATTGCGGATCGTCATCGCCGAGTTGCGGACTGTCTCGGGCGCCGAAGGTGCGGCGATCGTCCTGGCCGATTCGACCTACCCGGAGGGGAGAGGCGTCTTCGCGGCCGTCGAAGGCCTCGGACTGGAGCCGTTGCGTGGGACGACCGTCCCCCTGCAGGGCCTGGCCGCCAGCGTCCTCAGCTCAGGAAGGGCCATCGTCAGCGCGGACATGACGTTCGAGGACGATCCCGCTCCCGCGGTGGCCGAGGGGCAGGCCAGCCTCGGCCTTGGTATGTACATCCCCCTCGTCGCGGCCGGTGACGTCCTTGGCCTGCTCGTCGCCGGATGGCGGCGTGGCTCCGTCCACGAACGCATTGCCGCCGCCGAGACCGACCTGGTGGAGATGTTCGCCGACCATGCGGCGCTCGCCGTCCGTCAGGCCCACGCCCGCAGGCGGATCTGGGCAGACCGGGAGAGGATCGCCGACGGACTGCGCGAGCAGGCGATCGGTCGCATCTTCGCACTCGGTACCCGCCTGCACAGCGTCCTGGGACGAGCCGATCGAGAGCATGGCGACGTACGGCGGAAGTTGTACGACGCGGTCGGCGAACTCGACGGGACCAACCGACAGATCCGGTCCGCCGTCTTCGCACTGGATCCGGCCTGGTCGTCGGGGCAGAAGGTCCTGACCGACCGGCTCCTGGACGAGATCGACGCCGCTCGAGGCGTTCTCGGCTTCACACCTCGCCTGGCGATCCGCGGCATCCTCGACAACGCGCTCCCGCCGCACCTGGAGGACGGGCTGCTCCGAGGTGTGCGCGAGGCCCTCACCAACGCCGCGAGCCGCACCGGGCTGAGCGAGGTGGAGGTCGAGGTCGGGGTCACCCAGGACGAACTCGTCCTGACCGTCATCGACGACGGCCGCCCCGCCGATCGGTCGGCGACTTCCACGGAAGCTCCGCCGGAAAACCGGTCGTCCATGCGTGTCACACTCCCGCTTCGGCCGGGGTCGACTGTGTGTACGTCGATCCCAACCGATGAGGAGCTCCGCTGATGTCCACCGCATACACCGTCGTCACGATCCTGGCCGCCGTCTGGGTGGGGTACTCCGCCGTCGCTGTCTTCCTGCACGCCACGTGGGTGGTGCAGGGACTCAGCGACTACGGAGTGCCGCGCTCGTGGTGGCCCTGGCTCGCTACGGCGAAGGCAGCCGGAGCGGTCGGTCTCCTGGTCGGCCTGCTCGTCCCGCCCATCGGAGTCCTGGCCGGGATCGGGCTGGTCCTCTACTTCGTGGGTGCCGTCGTCACCGTCGTCCGGGCACGCTCGTACTCACACATCCCCTTCCCGCTGCTGTACCTCGCGCCGGTGGTCGCCGCCCTGGCGCTCGGGCTCGCCGTGTGAGACCGCAGTTACCGCACGACGGATGTGTGGTCTGGAGCGACGGGACGTTCGACGCCTGGACCCGCGGTGGGCATCGCGCACCAAGATCCCGCGTGTGGATCGAGCCTTCCGGGTAGACGCCTACCGACAGCGCCGTCTGGCGAACCTGTGGCGTGATCGTGGGTGGTCACGCCAAGAGACAAGTGGTGGTGGATCAACGATGGTGAAATCCATGACGCAGGTTGGCGAGATGCTGCGGTCGTACCCAGCCGATCTGGGCAGGGTGGACCGCGACGTGCTGGCCCGATGCATCGAGGAGTGCCTCTCCTGCGCGCAGGCGTGCACCGCATGCGCGGACGCCTGCATGTCAGAAGCGGACGAGGAGATGCCGATGCTGCGCAAGTGCATGCGTTCGTGCATGGACTGCGCTGACGTGTGCGACATGATGGTCCGGATGCTGTCCCGACACACGGAGTACGACGCCAACATCACCCGGGCCATGTTGGACGCGTGCGCGACAATGTGCCGTTCCTGCGCCGACGAGTGCGAGCGTCACGCACAACGCCACGCCCACTGCCGCATCTGCGCCGAGGCGTGCCGGCGGTGCGAGCAGGCGTGCAAGGACCTGATGAGGGCGCTCGGCTGAGCGGCCGGCTCACGCCGTGGCGGTGCGAGGCTGTGCGACGGTCCGACCTTCACCGGCCGATCGAGGCGAACCACTCGTCCAGGCGCTGGTCATAGTCGGCGGCCACACGGAGTTCGCGGCCCATACCTCGGCGAAGCCATCGGAGCTCCAGAAGCTGGTTCGTGAGAGCCGCCGGGAGCGCACCGGCGAGATGCGGACGACGGTGCGTCCAGTCCACACAGGTACGTGCGAACACCCGGCGGCTCGACCTCACGGCTCCACCGTCGATGCGCAGGTTGGCCAGCAGCTCAAGGCCGGAGGCGGTGAGCTGGTGGTCACGCTCGTCGACAGGAGCGATCGCCTCCGCGGCGAGGAGGCGATCACGGAGTTCGACGCCGCGGCGTCCGGCGAGGTGGTCGTAACACGTCCGGGCCTCGCTCAGCCCGCGAGCGGCACGGTCCGACCGTAGTGACCGTACGGACGTCGCCGGGGCGAGCTGGGCCAGCGCTTCCAGGAGCACGGCGACGTGCGGTCCGGCTAGTTCGTGGTAGCGGTGCCGGCCCTGTGCTCGTACCGACACCAGTCCGGCCTCGACCAGTTGACGCAGGTGCGCGGTCGCGGTGGCCGGGCGCACCCCCGCGTAACGGGCGAGCTCTCCGGCCGGGAGCGCCCTGCCCTCGGCGAGCGCGACCAGCATCGCCAGCCGAGTGGGATCACCGATCAGGGTGGCGACCGGGGCGAGATCGCGGTCCCGGATCCGTGGGGCGTCCGGGTCGATCATGACGTGAGTGTGTCACAGGGACAGTTTGCTCCCGACCAAACCGTCCCGCTCCTAAGGTCGGCGGTGTTCCCGACACCCGTCGACAGAAGGAGTTTGAGCATCATGTCCAATCCGACCAGGTCGAAGCAGGAGCAGATCAAGCACATCTTCACCGCGTGGGACGACGCACTCGGAGCGAAGGACCTCGACGGCGCGATGAAGCTCTACCACCCCGACGCGACCTTGGAGAGTCCACTGGTCTGTCACCTGCTGGGAAGCAGGGAAGGGATCGTCAGGGGCCGGGACAACCTGCGGGCGTTCGTGGAGAAGGTCTTCGCACACCAGCCCGAGAATCGACGTCGGTTCCGCGCCAGGTACCTCACCGACGGTTCGCGGATCACCTGGGAGTACCCGCGACGGTCGCCGGATGGTGACCAGATGGACATCGTCGAGGTCATGGAGGTCCGGGACGGGCTCATCGCCCACCACCGGGTCTACTGGGGATGGGTGAGCGTCGGCATGCTCACCAGCGGCGAGCACTCCAGGTGACAGGGCGCGTCGATGGAAATCTGTTGACGATGGTGCGAAACGCTCGCCAGGCTTGGGCATGCCTCAAGTGAGCGTGAGACCCGCGACCATCGATGACGTGGAGTTCCTCAGCCGGACGGTGGCCTACTCCGTCGCGTCCATGGAGCATTCGGCGCAGGAGAAGGCCGAATGGCTGGCCGGTTTCCGGGAGGACACCAGGGAACAGATGTTGGGTTTGGTCGAGGACAGCCTGACCTACGTGGTGGAGGCCGACGGTGAACGCGTCGGGCGGCTGCGCGTAGTTCGGACCGCCGACCGGGTCTTCGTGGCCGGCATCCAGATCCGATCCGCTCACCAGGGCAAGGGGATCGGCACGGCCGTCCTCACGGGCCTGCTGAAGGAGGCGCGCGACAAGGGTGTGCCCGCCGAACTCCACGTCAGCAAGGACGATCCCGCTGCCGAGCGGCTGTACACCAGGCTTGGGTTCCGACGATGTGGCGAGCAGGGCGACGACTACCTCATGACGACAACATCGCGTTGACGCCGCACTCATCCGCACGAGATGCGATGGGAACCAGCGGCCCGCTCCGCGATGGTGTTCGGAGCGGGCCGCCGGTGGTGAGTGATGCTCAGACGGCGACGCGTCCACCGTCGACGGGTAGCACCGCACCGTGCACGAAGCTCGAACGGTCGGTGGCCAGGAAGGTGATCGCCTCGGCGATCTCCTCAGCCGAGCCGGGCCGCCCGGCCGGGGCGGTGGCGGCCAGGTTGTCGAGGTCCTCGCCCATCACTGCCGTCCCCTCGGTGCGCGTGGGCCCGGGGCTGACCGCGTTGACCCGGACGCCGTGCGGTCCGTACTCCGCGGCCCAGGACTTGGTGAGCAACACCAGTGCGGCCTTGCTCGCGCCGTAGAGCGCCATTCCCGCGGCACCGAACTCGGCCACCATCGTGGACAGGTTGATGATGGCGCCGCTACCCCGCTTCGCCATCTCCGGTGCGAACTCGGCGACCAGGAAGAACGGCGCCTTCACGTTCAGCGCGAACACCGAGTCGAAGTCCTCCTCGGTCGCCTGGTCGGTAGGGCCGAACGGATAGATGCCCGCGTTGTTGACCAGGATGTCGACATCCCCGACGAGGTTCCTGGTCCGGCTGGCCAGCGAACGGACGGAGGCCCTGTCGCTCAGGTCGCTGGCCAGGAAGTCGGCGCGGCCGCCGGCCGAGCGAATGGTCTCGACCACCTGGCTCCCGCGCACTTCGTCCCGTCCGGTGACCACGACGTGCGCACCGAGTTCGGCGAGCGCGATGGCGGCCGCCCGTCCTATGCCGCTGTTTCCGCCGGTCACCAGCGCTGACTTTCCGCGCAGCTGTGTCATTTCCTCACCCACATCTCCAGCCCGCGGGTGGCGGGCGCTGGCCGGGTCTCTCCCGACCGGTGGGTGTAAGCCGGCGCAGGGCCTGGACCTTCCGACCGAGCTGTCGGAGTAGCTTATGGCCGCTATTGGCGGCGGGCGCTGTCCCGCGGCGCGGCGGGACACCGGCAGTCCAACGCGGCGACGAGTCGACCGACGTCGCGCCGGTGGGAGCTGGCGGGCCACGCCGCCCAGGTGCGTCGTACCAGCGGATGACCGGCCAGTGGCGACCAGGTGATGGATTCCGGGAGCGGCTGGGACCAGTTCGGGGGTGCCAGGGCGAAGGTTCCCCCGGCGGCGACCGCGGCGATCTTGACGTCGGCGATGAGTTCCTGGCCCGCGGGAGCGGGCGGTCCGAGATCGATGCCGTGACTGCGCAAAGTCGCCGTGAGCTCGTCGTACCAGGCCGGACTCCCGTCGCGGGGGAAACCCACCCAGTCCAGACCGACGAGCGCGTCCAGGCGGATGCCGTCAGGCCGGGCGAGCTTCGCGGCCTGGTCCGAGGCCAGGAGTACGCCGAGGTGCTCCTCGACCGCGAGTACGGCGTCCAGGTCGTGGCCGATCGGGTGTTCGCGGACCAGCCCGACGTCGATCTCGTCGGAGCGGAGGGCCGCGAACTGCGCCGCTGTGGACATATGACGCGCCAGCACCCTCGTTCTCGGGTAGGCGGCGGTCAGGTCGGCGATCGGCTGGGTCAGCAAGTCGGTGGGCAACTCCAGGGGAATCCCCAGCCTCAGCGCGCTTTCCTCAGGCGTGGCATGACGGGAGACCGCGGCCAGCGCCTGGTCGTGCCGCGAGAGCACGGCGCGGGCCTCGGCCAGGAGTGTCATGCCGGCCTCGGTCGCCAGTACGCCGGTGCTTCGGCGCTTCAGGAGCTGGACACCAAGCTGCCGCTCGAGCGCGTTCATGCTCTGGGAGAGGGCGGGCTGGCTCACGTGCAGTCGTCGCGCGGCCGCGGACAAGCTACCTTCCTCGACGACCACGACGAACGCACGCATCTCTCGAAGCTCCACGTGTCCATGACACCACGTGCTCTCGCAGGTGCGTCAGGTGCTCCGGCGGCGCTGCCCGTGGGAGGGAGCGTCCTCAGGGCGTAGCCGCTCGTCGAGCCTGTTCACCGCGGCGGCGATCTCGTTCGCGGCGTCCTCGACCCGTCCGTAGGCGCGGGTGAGTTCGGCGATGATCGCGGCGAGGACCAACGCCGTCAGGGCCATTGATCCGTTGAAGGTCTCGATGGTGATGAGGTTGGAGACGAAACCGTGTCCGGCGAAGGGACCGCCGGCGTTCGAGGCCCCGTAGGTGACGACGATCGAGGCGATCAGAGCGCAGGGTGCGGCGCCGGGCAGTTGGAAGCGTAGGGCCGCCCAGATGAGGAAGGGGAAGACCAGGAAGAGGAACTGCGTCGAGCTTCTGGTGGCGAGCAGGGTCACGAGGAAGGTGCCGGTCAGGATGACCGCGATCTCGAGCACCCGGAGTGGGCGGACCCGCCGCGGTCGACGAACTCGGTAGAGGAGAAGCAGGACCGGTGCGAGAAGGAGCACCCCCATCACGTTGCTCATCCACAAGAGCAGCCAGCGCAGCCAGAACGCGTTGTCCGACTGGAGACCGGCGAGCACCAGGACGGACATGCTGACGGAGGTGTTCAGCACCATCGCGGCCAGGGTCGCGAACACGAGACTGAGGGCGTCTCGTAGCCGGTCGAGCTCTCGGTGGAAGCCCATCCGGCGTAGTAACAGGAAAGTGAGGGACACCGCTGCGACCGTGCCCGCGCAGAGCACCACCGACTGTGGAGGCGGACGGTGCAACGCGAACATGTTGACCAGGAACGAGCCGACGCCGACACCTGGCAGAATCCTCGGTCCGGCCAGGAGGACGGCGGCCACCGCGATGCCCGTCGGTGGCCACAGCAGGCGAACAGGTCCAGGCCCCAGATGCTGCATCGGGCCCAGTTGGGCGAGGCCGTAGTAGGCGCCCGCGACGACGAGGCACTCGATCACGGTCAGTGCCGGGCCCGGGATCGCGACGCGCCCGGTTGTCGCCAACCAAGGGAGCGAACCGCGACCAACCATGACACCTCATCGTACGCAGCGGTGCCTCGCCCGCAAGCCCGTTGCTTATGGCGAGAAGGTCCCTCTGTCGTGCATATCCGGCGCCGAGATTATGTCCGTCAAGCGGACCTTTGCACACATGACAGGTGCGATCGAGCGGGCGGATTCGCCTGGTTTCGCCATGCCTGCGCAGGTCAGACGTCCAACTGTCGCTCGATACCGTCGAGGAGCCGCTCGAGGCCGAACTCGAACCGTTCGGCGTGAGTGAGCGTGACGTCGGTTCTTCTCAGCTGGGCGAAGGCGGCGTAGTCGGGGTTGTCGAGCATGGCCCGCTTCCAGGACGTGACAGACCGAACCTGGGCCGCGGTGAGTGGGGCGTTGGTCGTCGAGGTGGTCTCGGCGATCTCCCCGAGTACGGCGCCTCGCACGTAGTGGTGGATCGTCGAGGTCACCGCTTCGGCCGTCGCCGGATCGGGAGACAGGCGCAGGGCGGCCGCGGCGGCGAGGTTCGCCATCCGGAGCGTGTGGGGTCCGACGGTGACGACGAGAGTCGGCAGCCACGGGTGCTGGAGGTACTGCGCCCGCATCGCGTGCGCGATCGCACTGAGGTCGGCGCGCCAGTGTCCAGACGTCTGGTCAGGTAGGTCGGCCGCCTCGTGGACCGCGTCGGCCATCAACTCGAGCAGTTCGTCGCGGCTACGGATGTAGCGGTAGAGCGTGGTCGTCCCGGTCTCCGCCTCGGCCGCGAGGACGCGCATGGTCAGCGCGGCGAGTCCGGCGCGATCGGCGATGTCGATCGCGACGTCGACCAGACGGCGAAGCTCACGGCGGGCACGAGGCGAGAGGGTCGCGTGCCGCACCCACACGACCGTGTCCTGCGGGCCCATCGGGCTCCTTCCTCGCCGGGATCGAGCACACCCTAGTACTGGGAACAGTGTTCCCATTTCAGCTACAGTGTTCCCATGAGCCGTCTCACACGGAGGTCCACGCGCATCACCCTTGTCTGTGTCGTCGCCCTCGGCGCGATCGTCGCGGGTCTCATGGTGTGGTCGAGCACGGGTGTCCGCCTGAGCTCCCACACGGTCGTCAGTCTCAGCCGCGACCGGGTGTGGGAGTTCTTCGTCGACCCGCACAACCTCGCCAGATGGGACCGAAGCGTCGGACGGGTGGAACCCACGACGGCGGCGCCGATGGGGACCGGTTACACCTTTGACACCATCTCTCCCGGTCCGGACGGGGAGGCGACCCGCTCGTCGTACCGGATCGAGGACTTCACCCCGCCGCACGGCGCCCGAGTCGACCTCGTCGGCTCACCGCAGTTCCAGCGCGCCTCCTGGCACACGAAGCTCGAGCCGGTCGCCGGTGGGACCCGCGTCGTCATCGAGGTCGAGTTCGCCCCCAAGCTCGGCTACTTCTTCCTCACGCCGATGCTGTTGCTGAGCAGGGGCAACCTCATGACGGACATGACGTACCTGCACGACGAGATCGAGGCGTACGCACGCAGGACGCCGTCCTGATCCGGTTCGACGGTTCGAGGCTCGACCAGGAGTTCCGCGCGGTGCTGAAGAGAGTTCGCGCGGTGCCAAGGAGTCCGATGGGATCGCTAAAGGCCGTCCCGGTCGTGCCAGTGCTGTTGCCAGCGCTGGTCGACCGGGTGGTCTCGGCGCTGGTAACGGATGTCGGTCGAGAGCCGGATCGTGCCGTGGTCGTCGACGTTGTCCAGAGCGGCGTGCACCGTGTAGGCGGAGTGGACGACCATGTCGCCCGCCGCGTAGTCGCACACGAGCCACCGACCGTCCACGTCCTCCGCCAAGGTGCGTACGTCGGCGGTGATCGAGGCCGCGGGGCGGCGCAGACCACCATCCACCTCGGTGCGCGCCCACACATGGGTGCCTTCGAGATACATGAGCCCGCCCTGGTCGACGGGGCAGTCGCCCAGCGGGATCCACGACGTCAGCACCTGGTCGGTTCCCTCGCGGATGTACACCAGGTCGTAGTGGGCCTGGGTCGCGGTTCCCACGCCGCGTTCGCCGGGCCGGATGTGCCGGAGGATCTTGCGTCGGTGCAGGAAGGCGTCCGAGCCGAGGAACCACTCGTACCACGCACGGATCGCCGGCTGGGTGCAGAAGTCCAGATAGGTGGAGCCTGGAACGACGTCCCGGAACAGCTTCGACCGCAGGGCGGCGCGGTCTGGCTCGCCCGGGCCGGCGATTCCGTCGCCGGGATCCGTGCCCGGCCGCGTGAGGCCGGTGCCCGACAGCGACGAGAAGTAGTAACGCCGGAAGGCACGTACCGCGTCCGGGTCGAGGGCACCGGGCAGGAACAGGTAGCCCTCTCGACGGAACCGGGAGCGCAGGGCGGGCAGATCGGTCCGCTCCCGGTCAGGGACTGGCCTGAGCTCACCAAGCCGGGCGGTGGAGGTGTCAAGCTCGTACCCGTTCGACGTCAGCATTCCTCCAGTGTTCAAAATGGGGTTCTGGAGCGCCATGGACAAGGTCGCGGGGGAGTAGGACATTCGTGCCGGCACGCCGCCGCGAGAGTCGCGGCGTGACATCGAGAGGAGCCCGCGGTGGCCGTCAGGCGGATGCGCTACCTGACGCCGAACGCCTCCCACGAGCGGCTGGGGCTGTACTGCCTGGGGGCGGGGTACCAGGAAGGAGTCGCCCGGCCGAGCCGGGGTCGCGTACTCGACTGCCACGCCGCCGTCTTCGTCACCGCCGGTCGCGGCCAGGTGCGACTCGGCGACCAGGAGGTACGCGACGTTGTCGCTCCCGCCCTCTTCTGGCTCGTCCCAGGCGTGCCGCACTCCTACGGCCCGGACTCCCGCGGCTGGGCCGAGCACTGGGTTCTCTTCGGGGGTTCGGCCACCACCGGCTATGAGGAACTCGGCTACATTCCGCGCGCACGGCCGGTCGCCCAGGTGGTGGACGTGGTGCCGCTGCAGCAGGCGTTCTTGGGTGTCGCCGCCGCCTGCCACCGCGACGGACCACGGACCGATCCCGTCGCGAAGGAACTGCTCGCCACCTCGGATCTCGGGGTCTCGTCGGTGGCGCGGCAGGTCGGATACGAGGATCCGACCTACTTCGCCCGCATCTTCGGCCGCAAGGTCGGCTTGTCACCGACCGAGTTCAGGTCGCAGCAGAGCCTCACCGGGTGAGTCGGGCCATCGACGGGCGGAGTTCGGCCGGGCTCCTCGCGGACTGTTCCGGGAACGCCAGGAATGGCGCGAACGCGTCAAACCGGGCCCGGCCGGCACCGTGTCATGCTGAGAATGACGGCTCGCGACCGGCGCAGGAGCTGGCCGCACGGGGCGCCCAGGCATTCGGGACCCGACCATTCGGGACCCGGGCCTCAACCGTTCAGTGAGGTTGTGATGAGTGCGTTCGTGATTCGGGGAGCTCGGGTGTTCGACGGCGAACGTGCGCTGGGCGAACTCGACGTCCGGGTCGTCGACGAACGTGTCGCTGCCGTCGGCGCGGCCGGCATGATGGTGCCGGCGGACGATGAGGTGGTCGACGGCAGCGACGCGACGTTACTGCCAGGTCTGATCGACGCGCACACCCATACCGGTTCGGAGCCGCTGCGCCAGGCGCTGACGTTCGGGATCACCACCGAACTGGACATGACCTCGGTTCCGCAGACCATGATCCCTTTGCGCCGCGAGGTAGCGGAGGACCGGACCTTCGCGGACGTCCGAAGCCCGTCGGTGTCACTCACCCATCCGCAGGGGCATCCGCACCAGCTGCGGCGGGGGATGGGCGATCCGTCCTGGCCCACCGCCACCCGGGTCGAGGACGTGGCGGAGTTCGTCGAGGATCGGCTGGCGGAGGGCGCCGACTATCTCAAGGTCCATCTGGAGGACGGGCGGGTACTCGGAACGTCGCTGCCGAGTGTCGCGCCGGAACTCATCACGGCAGCGGCGCGCGAAGCGCACGCCCGCGACCGGATGGTGCTCGCGCACGCGCTCACCGTCGACGCCACCCGCCAGGTGATCGCGGCGGGGGTCGACGGTCTGACCCACCTCTTCGTCGATGGCCCGCACACCGCGGACGTCGTTGAGCGGATCGCGGCCTCCGGAGCGTTCGTGGTCCCCACGCTGAGCATGCTCGCTTCCACCACAGGCCAGTCGGCCGGAACGGACCTCGCGCGGGATCCGCGCGTGCGGTCCAAGCTGCCGGCGGACTGGTTGGACAACCTCGCGGCTCCGTGGGGCACTCTTCCGCCGGAGAACTTCGACGTCGCGCTGGCCTCCCTCGCCGCCCTGCGCGCGGCCGGTGTCGACGTCCTCGCCGGAACCGACGCGGCCCACTTCGGGGTGTCGGGCGTGGCGCACGGAGCAAGCCTGCACGGCGAACTGCGGCTCCTGGTGCGCGCCGGAATGAGTCCGACCGAGGCGTTGCGGGCCGCGACCTCCCTGCCGGCACAACGCTTCGGGCTCTGCGACCGCGGACGGATCGGACCCGGCCGGCGGGCCGACCTGGTGCTGGTCGCGGGCGACCCCACCAGGGACATCGGCGACACGTTGTCGGTGCTGGCGGTGTGGCGGCAGGGGACCCGCGTACCTCTCGCCTCCGTCCAAGCGCGTCCCTGAGGCTTGCTTGCCGGTGCGTGGTGCCGGCCTGCTTCGGTCAGTCCCACCGGCGGAAGCCGCCTTCGGTGTTGATGACCTGGCCGGTGATCCATGTGGCTTCGTCGCTGGCGAGCCAGGCGATGAGGCGGGCCGGGTCGTCGGGCGTGCCCCAGCGTCGAGTGGGAAAGTGACGGCGCACTGCCTCGTGGACGTCGGGTGGTGCATAGCCGGTGTCGACGGGGCCGGGATTGACCGTGTTGAGGGTGATCGCCTGGTCGGCCAGGTGGTCGGCCAGGGTGCGGGTGATCGAGGCGAGTGCGCCTTTGGCTGTGGCGTAGGCGATCTCGTCGCGCATGGGGCCGAGGTCCTGTCCGGAGGTCATGAAGATGACCCGGCCGCCGGGACGCCCGTCGTGCTGCGCGGCGAATGCCTGGGCGAGCAGGAGAACCGATCGGGTGTTCACGGCCCAGTGGGCGTCGAGCATCGTGGCGTCCAGCGCGCCCAGTGGGCCGTCTCCCCCACTCCGGGCGTGGTTGCAGACGAGGATGTCGATGTGCCCGTAGGCGTCTCTTGCTGCCTCGATCAACTGGGCGGCTGCGTCGGGATTCGCCAGGTCAAGGTCGGTGTGGTGAACGGCCGCGTCATCGACCAGGGTGTCGGCCACCGCGTCGACCAGGGCCTGTGGTCCGTCGGGGTCTGCTCCCCAGGGCTGGTCGCGGTCATGTGGTGCGTAGTGGTGAAGGAAGAGACTCGCGCCCATGGCGCCAAGTCGGCGGGCGGTCGCGAAGCCGATGCCGGCGCGTCGGCTCACTCCGGTTACCACGGCGACACGGCCGCGTAGCGGCAGCGGATCCCGTTGCAGGTGCCCGGAAACGGTTTCGGTGTGAGTCATGGGCGTAAGTCTTAGCGCGGTGGGACCGCCGGGTGGTCAACGGGCCCGGACGCGACGGACCAGGTCGGCGGCGGCCTCCGGCCACTCCGGGAACTCGAAGTCGAAGCCCGCGTCGACCAGCCGTCCGGGAACGACGCGTCGGCTCTTCAGCAGGAGCTCGGTGTCGGAACGGATGGCGAACGCGCCCAACTCGGCCATCCATCTCGTGGCCGGCAGGCCGAGCGGCACCTTCCAGGCGGCGCGCACGGCCCGCATGAAGGCGCGGTTCGGCAACGGATGCGGCGCCGCGACGTTGACCGGGCCGGTCAGGTCGTCTCGGGTGAGGAGGAAGTCGACGGCACGGGCGAGGTCGACGTCGTGGATCCACGACACGAACTGCGCCCCGCCCGCGACCGCGCCGCCGAGTCCGAGTCGCGCCAGTCGGAGCAGGACGTCGAAGGCGCCGCCACGGTCAGGGCTCATGACGATGGCGGTGCGCAGGGCGACCTTCCGCGTCCCCGGTGTGGTGCGCTCCTCCTGCGCGGCCTCCCAGGCCCTGGCGATGTCGACGCTGTACGACCAGTAGGCGGGAGTGTCCTTCTCGGCTCCACCGATGATGCCGGTGACCTCGTCGTTGGGGGCGTCGAACCGGTGCGCGTAGATCGTGGCCGTGCTCATCTGCAGCCAGACCCGCGGCGGCTTCGTGGCTTCCTCGATCGCCTCGCCGACCACGCGGGCCGAGTCGACCCGCGAGCTCATCATCTCCTGCAGGTTGGCCGGCGTGTAGCGGCAGCTGACGCTGCGACCCGCGAGGTTGATCAGCGCGTCGCAGCCGTCGACCTCCTCGGTCCAGCTGCCCCTGGTACGCCCGTCCCACCGCACCATCCGGACGCCCGGCCCCATGGATTGGTCGACGCGACGGCTCAGCACCGTGACGTCGTGACCTGCCTCGGTCAGCGAACGAGTGAGAATCCCGCCGATCTGCCCCGTGCCACCAGGTATCACGATCTTCACGGGAGAGATTCTGTCAGTGGCCGTCACCGTGAGGCATCCCATTGTGGCCACGCGCGCCCGTTGACACTGCCCGCGCGAGGCCCACAGTGTGGACATGTGAACAATCGTTCAGAGGTGGAGCGAGTCGAGGGCTGCGCCGTCCGGTTGGTCGACCCGGAACGGGTCGCGGACGTGCGCACCCGAATGCCCGCCGAGAACGACGTCGTCGACACCGCGGACGTGTTCGGTCTGCTCGCGGATCCTGGTCGGCCTGCTGGTGGCACTGCTCGACGGTGAGCTGTGCGTGTGTGATCTGGCTGCCGTCAGCGGGCTGAGCGAGTCCTCGACCTCGCACGCCCTTCGCCTGCTGCGCGCGCACCGAGTGGTCTCGGTTCGTCGCCGTGGCCGGGTCGCGTACTACCGCCTGGACGACGCTCACGTCCGGATGCTCCTCGATCTCGCGTTCGCGCACACCGAACACACCGACGCCATCCATCCTGAAGGACGATGCGGAGGAGACGATGGACAGCTCCGGTCATAGTCCCGGTCATGGCCACGGTCACGGTCATGTCACGGCAACCGGTCGGCACAAAGGAGCCCTGACCGGCACGCTGGTGATCGCTTTGGTGACGTTCGCTGCCCAGGCCATCGGCGCCGCGGTCTCCGGCAGCCTCGCCCTGCTCGCCGACGCCGGTCACGTGTTGGCCGACAGCGGCGGGGTCGCACTGGCGCTCCTCGCCACCATCCTGGCCGCACGCCCACCGACCGGACGACGAACCTTCGGCTGGGCGCGGGCGGAGATCCTCGCCGCCGCCGTCAACGGCCTGGTGCTCGCCGGTATCGGTGTGTACGTGCTCGTCGAGGGGATACGCCGGCTGATCGAGCCGAGTCCGGTCGAGCCTGGAGGGATGGCGCTGTTCGCGCTGATCGGCCTGGTCGGCAACCTCGTCGGTGTCGCGTTGTTGTTCCGGGCCCGCGAGGCGAGCCTGAACATGCGCGGAGCCTTCCTGGAAGTGGTCACGGACACGCTCACTTCCGTGGGCGTGTTGATCGCCGCCGCCGTCATCGCGACAAGCGGCTTCCTGCGCGCCGACGCACTGGTCTCCGTCGTGATCGGGCTGGTGATCCTTCCTCGGGCGGTGAAGCTGCTGGGGGAGGCCGTGAACATCCTCCTGGAGTCAGCACCGGAAGGGGTGGACCTGGACGAGATCCGCCGCCACATTCGCGAGGTCGACCACGTACGCGACGTGCACGACCTGCACGTCCACACGGTGACCTCCGGCCTGCCCGTCCTGACCGCGCACATCGTGGTCGACACCGAGTGCTTCAGCGACGGACACGCACCCCGGATTCTCGACGAACTCCAGCACTGCCTGGCCGGACACTTCGACGTCGAACACTCGACCCTGCAGGTCGAGCCCGCCGGCCACATCGAGCACGAGCACCCCACCCACATCTGAGGCCAGGCGGAAGGATCCGATCGCCGGCTGAGTGACACCGACGGTGCGGGTCTCAGCGTCCAGACGGCGCTTGGTCGAGGCGACCCTGGCCGACACGCGGAAGGAAACGGCCCACCCGGTCGGTGTAGGCGGAGTACGCGGCGCCGTGGGTGCGCGCGAGGTAGGGCTCCTCGACGACGCGGACCTGCAACTCGATGCCGGCGACCAGGCAGGCGAGGGCACCCAGTTGGAGCCAGCTGGGCGCCATGAGTGTGAGCCCGGCGGTCGCCGTGATCATGCCGGTGAAGATCGGGTTGCGCACCAGGGTGAACATCCCGCGTACGACCAGATCGGTGCGTTCGGTCTCGTCGACCCCGATCCGCCAGGAGGCGCCCATGGTCTGCTGGGCGGTCAGCACCACGGCGAAGCCGACGAGGGTCACCAGGAGGCCGACCGTCCAGGACGCGGGTCCCGCCAGCGTCGCGATCGTCGGAAGCGCCCCGGTCGCGGTCAGCGTGAGGGCCGCCGTGGACAACAGGAGGGCGCCGGCGAAGAGCACCCGCGCCCACCATGCCGCCGAACCAGTGGTCATCGGTCGGGCGCGTATGCCGGGCGTGGGTCGGGCGAACCGGCCCGAGTTGTCAGCAGCACCCCTCGGTCTCCGAGGTCGCGCAGGCCGCCGGATCGACGGCCAGCACCAACCCGAGCAGGTCACCGAGTGCGTGCGCGATCTCCGGCTGGGCAAGTTCGTACCTGGTCCGGCGTCCCTCGGACGCCGTGATCACCAGACCGCAGCCGCGCAGGCAGGCCAGGTGGTTGGACAGGTTCGTACGCGAGGCGCCGAGCATCTCGGCGAGGTCCGCCGGGTAGCGCGGTCCCTCCCGCAACGCCAGCAGGATCCGCGATCTCGTCGGATCGGACAGAGCGTGCCCGAACCGCGAGAGCACCTTGGCCTCGGTGGCGACCTTCAGCATGGAAGAACTGTACATTCGATGCTGAACTCAGCGTCAAGTGAACTCAGCCAAAGTGAACTCAGCGAAGGATGAAACTCACTGGGCGGTCTCGATCCGGAGGCCGGCCGCGACGGCGACGTCGCGATAGGCCATGGCCAGGGACGCGACCGTCGCGTGCGCGTTCAGACCGCTCGGGTTCGGAACCACCCACAGCTGTGAGCCGCCGAGGTCCTCGGGTTGGCGCCCCACCGCCGTGCGCGGCCTCCCGAACGCCGTGCGATAGGCGGTGACGCCCAGGATCGCCACGACCTTCGGGGCGAGCGCACCGACGCGTCGTCGCAGGTCGTCCGCGCCGGCGACGAGTTCGGCCGCAGTGAGTTCGTCGGCTCTGGCGGTGGCACGCGCGACCAGATTCGTGATCCCGATGCCGCGCGCGAGGAGGTGGGAACGATCCTCCTCGGCGTAGCCGCCGGAGGCGTCGATCAGACGATCGATGATGCCGGCCCGGAACAGGGCCGGGTAGAACCGGTTTCCCCGGCGGCCGAAATGGCTCTGTACGGCGACGGTCAGGAGTCCGGGGTTGATCCCGACGAACAGCAGCCGCACGTCCGGTGCTACCAGGTCGGGCAGCGTGTGCCCGCGGAACGCTTCGAGTTGCGCACGCGTGAACCCCATGCACCCAGACCATAGGTGACCCGCGCGACCCGGCCGTCGAGCAGGTGTCCCGCCCCGAGCCGCGTATGGCGAAGGTCCCGCGAACGTTTCACATCCGGCACTGCACAGGGCGTGGGCGAACCTCGTTCACTGGAAGTACCACCGTCTCGCGGGGCATCGGGATCATGCGGGTGAGCTCCGCGAGGATCTTCGGATTTGTCAGACATGCCAACGAGGCAAGGGGGCCACCATGACAACCGCACGGGACATCATGCACGCGGGCATCACCTGCGTTGGCGAGAACGAGACACTCCGGGACGCCGCCCGAATGATGCGCGATCTGAACATCGGTGCCCTGCCGATCTGTGGCGACGACGACCGGCTGCACGGCATGATCACCGACCGGGACATCGTGGTGATGTGCGTCGCGACCGGCGGTGACCCGGCGACCATGACCGCCGGCGAACTCGCGCAGGGCAAGCCGTTCACGATCGACGCGAACGCCGATGTCGAGCGGGTGCTGGAGACCATGGAGACGCACCGGATCCATCGGCTTCCGGTGCTCGACGACCGGCGTGTGGTCGGCATGATCAGCGAAGCCGACCTCGCCCGTCACGTACCGGAGCAGCGGGTCGGTGAGTTCGTGGAGGTTCTCTGCGCCGAGTTGACCGGACCACCGGCGGCCTGACCGGATCGGCCCCGGCCATCGCGTTCCCGGTCGAGAGCCCAAAGGCGGCGCAGGTGGCGATACTCGGGCGTGTGAGGGTGCCGAGTTAGGGTAGGCTACCCCAACTTTACGGTGGTGAGCCGTCGACCGCACCTGGAGGCGCACGTGGGCAGCCTGACTGACCCTCATTCCTACGTTCTGTCGCGGCGCTTTCTGTCGCGGCGGACCTTCGGTGGCGCCCTGGCCGCCGCGTTCCTGGCCTCGGTCACCGGCTGCGGTGGTGAGAGCACCAACCCCGGAAAGACGACCGGGACCGATCCGTCCGCGGCGCCCTCAGGCGACGCGACGTTCCCCAGGACCGTCGAGCACCGCTACGGGAGCACGACCATCTCCGCCGAACCCAAGCGGGTCGTGGTCGTGGGACTCATGGAGCAGGACGCTCTGCTCGCACTCGGCATCGCTCCGATCGCTGCCACGGAGTGGTTCGGTGAGTATCCCGGCGCGCTCTGGCCGTGGGCCAGGGAACGGCTCGGAGACGCCCCGGTCCCGCAGGTCCTCCCCGCCGCCGACGGCATCCAGTACGAGAAGGTCGCGGCGCTCCAGCCCGACCTGATCATCGGGATCTACTCCGCACTCACGCAGAAGGACTACGACACCCTCTCCCAGATCGCCCCGACCGCCGCGCAGCCGAAGGGCAACGCCATCCACTGGGCCGCGTCCTGGCAGGAGGTCACTCTGGGCGTCGGCGCCGCGGTGGGCCGACCGGAGCAGGCCAGGAAGCTCGTCGACGACCTCGAGGCGGTGATCGCGAAGTACGTCGCGGACAACCCGTCGTTCAAGGGCAAGACGGGGCTGGTCGCCACACCCTATGAGGGTTTCTACGTCTACAGTGCCGCCGATCCGCGCGGTCAGCTGTTGAAGTCGCTCGGTTTCGTCATGCCCGCGGGGCTCGACGAGGTGACCGGCAAGGACTTCGGCGCGACCATCAGCAACGAACGGACCGACCTGCTCGATGTGGACGCGCTCGTCTGGCTGCTCGACTTCTACGAGGCGGACAAGAAGAAGGTCGACTCGAGCCGGCTCTACACCTCCCTGGACGTCAGCAAGCAGCACCGCGACATCTTCATCGCTGGTGACCGGGCGAAGGCCTACCACGGTGGCACGTCCTTCATCACCGTGCTGAGCCTGCCCATGGTGCTCGAGCGGCTGGTGCCTCAGCTCGCGGCGGCCGTCGACGGCAACCCTGACACCCCGGTTCCGGAGGTCACCGAGACCCCGACGTCGAAGGGCGGCTGACGCCCACCGGGTGGTCGCGCACGGCCTGCTCCGCGAAGTGGCACGCGACCTCGTGTCCGGCGCCGACCGACTCGAGCAGGGGTTCCTCGACGCGGCAGCGTTCCTGGGCGAGCGGACAGCGCGTGTGGAAGCGGCAACCAGGCGGTGGGGCCAGGGAACTCGGCACCTCGCCGGTCACCGAGGCGCGGGTCGGCTCGCGACGCCGTGTCGGATCGGGGACCGGCACCGCCGAGAAGAGCGCCTGCGTGTAGGGGTGGTGCGGACGCGCGTAGAGGGAGTCGCGGTCGGCGATCTCGACGATCTTCCCGAGGTACATCACGGCCACCCGGTCGCTCATCTGGCCGACGACGGCGAGGTCGTGGGCGATGAAGAGGTAGGCGAGGCCGAGCCGGTTCTGCAGATCGGTCAGCAGTTGCAGGATCTGCGCCTGGATCGACACGTCGAGCGCCGACACGGGTTCGTCGAGGACGAGGAACCTCGGCTCCACCGCGAGGGCCCGCGCGATCGCGATCCGTTGGCACTGACCCCCACTGAACTCGTGCGGGAAACGCGAGACCGCGTCGGCGGGCAGCCCCACGAGTGCCAGCAACTCCTGGACGCGTTCTCGTTGCTGGGCCTTCGGCACCAGGTGGTGCACGCGAAGCGGCTCGCGGAGGAGTTGGCCCACGGTGTGCCGTGGGTTGAGCGAACCGATGGGATCCTGGAAGACGATCTGCATGCGCCGCCGTAACCCGGCCAGCTCGCGGCGTCCGAGCGTGGCGAGGTCTCGACCCTCGAAGCGGATCCGGCCCGCGGTGGGGCGTTCGAGGAGCAGGACGGACCGCCCGGTCGTGCTCTTGCCGCAGCCGCTCTCACCCACCAGGCCGAGTGTTTCGTGGGTGCCGAGCGCGAAGTTCACACCGTCGACAGCGTGGACGGTCTCGCGGCGGCGTACGACCGTGCCTGCACCGCGAACGTCGTAGTGCACGACCAGTCCCTCGACCTCGAGCAACGATGCGCGCGCCGGTGCGACGCTCACTTCCTGATCCGTCGATGTCGGCATCATCGCGCGACCTCCGTCACTTCTGCGACCGGATGCCAGCAGGCGGTCGCGTGTCCGGTCCCGATCTCCTCCAGCGGAGGGGTGTGCGTACGGCACTGGTCGGTGGCGCGCTCGCAGCGCGGGGCGAACGGGCAGCCTTCCACCAACTCGGTCACCCGGGGTGGGAGTCCCGGAATGGCGTGGAAGACCCGTGACCTCTTCGCCGTCAGCCGCGGTACGCAGCGCAACAGTCCCAGGGTGTAGGGGTGTGCCGGGCGGGCGAAGAGGTCGAGGACCGCGGCCGTCTCCATGACGCGGCCGGCGTACATGACGACCACCCGGTCGCAGTGGCCGGCGACGATGCCGAGGTTGTGGGTGATCAGGATGGCGCCGAGGTTGGAGTGCGCCACCAGGTCGTCGAACAGCTCCAGGATCTGCGCCTGGATGGTGACGTCGAGCGCTGTCGTGGGTTCGTCGGCGATGAGCAGCCGGGGCCGGCAGGCCATGGCCAGGGCGATCATCACGCGTTGGAGCTGTCCACCGCTCAGGCGATGCGGATACTCGCGCATGCGGGTGGCGGGGTCGGGGATGCCGACCGAGCGCAGCAGTTCGACCGTCCGCTCCCGGCTGTCCTGACCGGTCATGTCCAGGTGCGCGGACAGCACCTCCTGGAAGTGCGCCTCGATGGTGAGGACGGGGTTGAGGGAGGTCATCGGGCTCTGTGGGATCAGCCCGATCCGGGCACCCCGGATCTGCCGCATCCGGGACTCGGGGAGGGCACGCACGTCCTCGCCGGCGAAGACGATCTCGCCCTTGGTGATGCGTCCGGGCGAGGGCACCATCCGCATGATCGACTGGGCCGAGACGCTCTTGCCCGAACCGCTCTCGCCCACGACACCGACCCGCTCCCCGGGCCGTACCGAGAGGTTCAGTCCCTGCACGGCGTAGACGGTGCTGCGTTCGAGGTCGAAGGAGACGTGCAGGTCCCGCACGTCCAGCAGCGGCGCGCCGTTCAGCTCATCAGGCATGCAGGCCTACCTTGACGTCGGGTCGAGGGCATCGCGCAGTCCGTCCCCGGCGAAGCTGAAGGTGAGGGTGGCCAGTGCGATGCAGATGATGGGAAGCAGCGCGACCACCAGACTGACGGTGAGGTACTGCTGACCGTCGTTGATCATCTTTCCCCAGTCGGCGAGGGGGTCCTGGACGCCGAGTCCGAGGAAGCTGAAGCCGGCCGCCGCGAAGATCGTCGCCGGTATCTGCTGGACGAAGAAGACGATCATCGGCCCGACCGCGCTGGGCAGGATGTGCACGAAGATGATGCGCCAGGTCGGCACTCCCAGCGCCCGTGCGGCCACGACGAAGTCGCGGTCCCGGAGGGCGATGTACTGCGCGCGGGCGAGTCGGGCGAAGCCGACCCAGGCCGTCACGCCGAGGAAGAGAAGGAGTTTCAGGACGCCGGAGCCGAACAGCGCGATCAGCAGCAGCGCCATCAGGACCTGCGGGACCATCGTGAAGACCTCGAAGGCCCGCTGGGTGAAGAAGTCGGCGACGCCGCCGAACCACCCGCTCGCGATGCCGATCGGAATACCGATCAGCGCGCCCACGAGCGGTGCACCGATCGCGATCGTCATCGAGGTCTGGGCGCCGTAGATCGCCCGGCTGAGGATGTCCCTGCCCAACTGGTCGGTGCCGAGGAGATGGTCGAGGCTGGGTCCCGTGAGCGACTGGTTGAGATCCTGGGCGGCATATCCGTACGGCGCGAGGAGCGGGGCCAACGCCGCCACCAGCAGGATGAGGACGGCCACGATCCCACTCACCAGCGCCAGGCGGTTCTTCCGGTAGCGATACCACGCCGCGTGCCAGAAGCTGGAGTCGGCGCGGGCCGGCCTACGGCCGGCGACAACCGACCCTTGCGGAAGGCTCATCGGGACAGTCCCTCCAGACGGACTCGAGGGTCGACGATCGTGTAGGCGATGTCGCTGAGGATGTAGCAGGTGCCCCAGAGCACCGCCACGATCAGCACCAGCGCCAGGATGAGGGGGTAGTCCCGGTGCAGGCTCGCCGTGGTGAAGTAGCTGCCCAGGCCGGGCAGCGCGAAGGTGGCCTCGATGAAGATCGAGCCGGTCAGGATGTTGGGGATGTTGGGTCCCATGATCGTGATCAGCGGGATCAGGGCCGTACGCAGGACGTACCGCACGGTGATCCTGCGTTCTGACAACCCACGCGCACGACCCATCCGCACGTAGTCGGCGTAGGTCACCTCGAGGGTGCTGGCCCTGGTGAACCTCGCCATCAGGGCCATCGGATACAGCGAGAACGCGATCACCGGCAGGATCAGGTCCTGCGGTCGACCCCAGCCGCCGGCGGGCAGCCAGCCGAGCTTCACCGAGAAGATCGAGATCAACAGGAAGCCGACGACGTAGTTGGGCAGCGCGACACCGATCGTCGACACCGCCGAGGTGAGCACCCAGTCGATCCAGGTGTTGTGCTTCAGCGCCGCGACGCAGCCCATCACCAGGCCGCCGACGTAGGAGAGGACGATCGTGCAGGCGCCGACGATCAGGGTGATCGGCCACGCCTTCGCGATGAGTCCGGCCACCGTCATCGTCGGTTGCTCGAAGGGGATGCCGAGATCACCGTGCAGCAGAGCCCAGAGCCAGTTGAGGTACTGCCGCCAGATCGGCTCGTCAAGGCCGTACTTGCGCATGATGTTGGCCATCGCGGGCGCGGGTAGGGGCTGTTGGGTCTGGTCGAAAGGACCACCCGGCACGGCGTGCATGAGGGCGAAGATCAGCATGGTCGTGACGAGCATGACCAGCAGCAGGGTCAGGAAGCGTCGAGCGAGATAGGCGATCACCGCGCCACCACTACTTTCTCCAGTCCGTCCGGCAGCTCACTGGAGATCGGTCGGCTTCTGGCGCGGCCAACTGTCCACGTTGTCAGCGACGTGGAGTTGCTGGAGGGAGTCGCTGGTCGAGTTGAAGCCCGGCCACTGGATCCCGTCGTACCCGTCGGCGTTCTTGCCCAGCGCGGCACCCTTGATGTACGGCGCGTAGTAGTAGCCGTAGAGCAGGTGGAAGATGAAGACGGCGGGCGCGTCCTGGGTCAGCAGCACCTGTGCCTGGGTGTAGATGTCCTGGCGCTTCGTCGTGTCGCTCTCGGCAGCGCCCTTGGCCAGCAGTTCGTCGTACTCCGCGTTGTCCCAGTTGTGCCGACCGCCGCTCTTGTAGACGCTGAGCATGTTCGACGCGTCGAAGTAGTCCATCCCGTAGGGCACGAAGCCCATCGTGAGCTGCGTCGGCTTCTTGTTCATGCGGTCGTAGAACGTCGTCTTGTCGATCTCCTGCAGGCGGATGTTGACGCCGAGGGTCTTGTTCCAGTTCTCGGTCAGCGCCTGGACGACGGAGCTCGTGTTGGAGACCGCGTTGGCCCACCAGTTGAAGGTGACCTCGGGGAAGCCGCGGCCGTCCGGGAAACCGGCCTCGGCGAGAAGGGCCTTCGCCTTCTGCGGGTCGTAGTTGGTGTGGGGCTTGAGCGGCTCCTCGACGGCGAAGGGGTAGCCGGGCGTGAGGTATCCGTAGGCGGGGGTCGCCAGCGGCTCCAGCAGGCTCTTGATGATGGCGTCGCGGTCGACGCAGTGCGCCAGTGCCTGGCGGACCTTGACGTTGTTGAACGGCGCCTTCGTGGTGTCGAAGAAGGTGTACCAGATCTGGAAGTCGTTGGGGTTCTTGTAGAGGTGGAGGTCCTTGGTCCTGGGGTTCTTCGCGGCGACCTTGAGGTTGAGCGGCGTCACGCCGATCTGGTCGATCTGCCCGGTCTGGAAGCGCGGCAGCATGTCGCCGCCCGCGTAGATCTTCCCGACCAGGGTGTCGATCGCCGGTTTGAACGGGCCGGTGTACTTCTTGTTCGGCCCAAGGACGATGGTCGCCGTCGGGTCGAACTTCGTCAGCGTGTAGGGCCCGCAGGTGACGCAGGTCTCCGGGTTGATGTTGTAGCTGCCGGAACCGTACTTATCGAGCGCCGCGGCCGACAGGGGAGTGGTGTAGAGGCAGGCCGACGGGACGTAGGCGATCGGCCCCTCCGTCTCGATGACCAGGGTGTACTTGTCACTGCCCTGTTTCACACCGATGGAGTTGGCCGGGACCTCGCCCGCCACGGCCTCCTTGTAGTCCTTGATGACCCCGGACCAGAACCAGGTGAAGTCCCAGGCGTGCTTCGGCTCCGCGGAGTAGCGCAGGGTCTCGACGTAGTCGGCGGCGGTCAACTCCTTGCCGTCCGACCACATGATTCCCTTGCGGAGATGGAAGGTCCAACTGGTGAGGTCGGCGGACTGCTCCCAACTCGTCGCGGCCCCCGGCACGATGCTGTAGTCCCGGTTGAGCCGGACAAGCGGGATCGTGAACTGGTCGGCCAGTGGCGCGCGCGAGTAGACGGACTCGTAGAAGTCGAGTGCCTTGTAGCTCGCCCCGGTCGAGTCGAAGGGCTGTACGTAGTACTGGTCACCGGCCGGTGCCGCACCGGCGGGCAGCTTCACACCGAGTGCGTTCTTCGTTCCGGCGCCGCTTTGTGTCGGCTGGGACTCGCCGCCGCAGGCGGCGAGGGTCAACGCGCCCGCACCCGCGGCCAGGAAGCCCCGACGACTCAGGGTGGACATGCGCCGCAGGTGGTTTGTCGTCATCGGTTCGCTCACAGGAGCGCTCGTTGGTTCGCTCGGTCGTTCCATCTCGCTTCCCTCCCTCGGTTCCCTGACGGGCCGAGCCTTGCCCCCGCGATGTCGATCCAGATCCAGCCCACGCACACGTGAAAAAGGAGCGGTGTGCTCGCTCGTGACACCCGGAACCTATCCGCGGTGCCCTGTGTCGTCGGCGCTCAGATGCGGCGACAGGTGGAGATCGATCATTTCCTGAATGTTGCCCGGATCACGCGAGCGCAACAGTCGGACGATCAGACGATGACCGTCGAGAAGTCGCGCCACGGGCGGCTTGCGGACCAGCGCGTCGCGATATCCGAACTCCCAGAAGAATCTGTGCAGGATCGTACCGGTGGTCACGAGGAACTGGTTTCCGGTGACCTGGAGCAGTGCGTCGTGGAACTCCTGATGTCGGGCCACCGCCTCGTCAGGGTCGTCTGTCTCGACCATCGCGACAGCTATCTTGTCGAGCCGATCGAGGTCGGCGGGACGCGCTCGGTCCATGACCAGTGCGTAGATGCCGCGCTCCCAGATCGCACGAACCTCGAGATAGTCCTCCTCGTTGAGGATTCCCGTTCCCATCCAGGCGGCGATCTGCTGGAACACCTCGGTGTCGGCGAGATCGGCGACATAGGTGCCGCTGCCCTGTGTCACCCGCAGCATTCCCAGGGCCTCCAAGGAGGCCACGGCCTGTCGCAGGACATTACGGCTGACCCCGAGCGCGGCCGCCAACTTCGGTTCGGACGGCAGTCGCGTTCCGGGCGGGAGGTTGTTGGAAAGGATGTACTCGCGCAGGGCAGCAGCCGTTTGGTCGGTGAGGCGCGTGCGAGAGACACCCTGCAATTCACTGCTCTGGAATGAGTCATTCATTCTCTCTCTGCCTCATTCGCTGGGTGGCATGACCATACGACCGCGCCCGAGAGGTGTCAACGGTTCATGACACTCTCCTTTCGGACGTCGGTGAGGGCGCGGGCGTCAAGGCGACCCGGACGGACTTCAGGTCGTGTTCGCCGGTCGCCGTCCGGTCGTCGTGACGCCGGCGAGTTCGAGATCCTCGCTGTGGTGACAGGCGGCGTCGTGGTCGTGGGTGACGGAACGCAGGTCGGGATGGTCGGTCTGGCAGCGGGTGCCGTCGCCGTAGTGGCAGCGGGTGTGGAAGAAGCAGCCGGGTGGGGGATTGGACGGGTCGGGGAAGTCGTCGGACAGCCTGATCTGACGTCCCGCGTCACGCAGCCTGGGATCCGGTCGCGGCACCGCCGACAGGAGCGCCTCGGTGTAGGGGTGCCGCGGGCTGGAGTAGATCTCGTCGGTGTCGGCGACCTCCACGATCCGTCCGAGGTACATCACCGCGACGCGGTTGGAGATGCTCTCCACCACGGACAGGTCGTGGGAGATGAAGATGTAGGTCAGCTGGAGTTCGTCCTGCAGGTCGCGCAGCAGGTTGAGGATCTGGGCCCGGACGGAGACGTCGAGAGCCGAGACGGCCTCGTCGGCGATCACCAAGCGCGGGTTGAGGATCAGCGCCCGCGCGATGTTGACGCGCTGGCGTTCCCCACCCGAGAACGCGTGCGGATAGCGGTGCATGTGTCCCGGCGACAGGCCGACCCGGCGGAGCGTCTCGGCGACGCGGTCCTCGAGTTCGGACCCCTTCGCGATGTGCCGGGCCTTCAGCGGGTCGCCGACGATCTGGCCGATCGTCATCCGTGGGTTCAGGGACGAGAACGGATCCTGGAAGACGACCCTGACCTCACTCTGGTAGCGGCGCAGGGCCGACGCACCGAGCGTCACGAGGTCCACGACCCGATCGGTCGTCTCCCGGTAGTAGACATGGCCGCCGGTCGGTCGCTCGGCGCCGGCGATGCAGCGGCCGAGAGTCGTCTTGCCGCACCCGGACTCCCCGACGAGTCCGAGCACCTCTCCCGTCCGGACCGCCAGGTCCACCCCGTTCACGGCGTGCACATGACCCTTGGTGCGGGCGAACAGGCCGTGTCCTCGGATCGGAAAGTCCATCGACAGGTTCTCGGTACGGAGCAGGATGTCGTGGTCGTCCGTGCGACCCTCGGGCGCGGCGGGCGTGGTGGGAGTGATGGTCATGGCTGGCTCCCGTCGTCGGAGGTTCGGTCACCAGGTGCCGGCCGGGTGTGCTCGGCGACCAGCTTCGGGTCGTAGAGCACGCAGCGGGCGCGGCGTCCGTCGCCCAGATCCACGGTCGGCGGGGCGACGGTGTCGCACAGGCCGGGGATGGCCGAGTCGCAGCGCGGATGGAACGGGCACCCCTTGGGCCGGCGGAGCGGATGCGGCACCTGGCCGCGGATGGAGGTCGGTCGGCGCCGCGCGCCCGCTCCCATGGTCGGGATGGAGGCGAGCAACGCGCGCGTGTACGGATGCTTCGGGTCGTGGAAGATCTCGTCGACGCCGCCCTGCTCGACGACCGTCCCGAGGTACATCACGACCACCTCGTCGGCCACCTCCGCGACCACGCCGAGGTCGTGGGTGATGAAGAGCATGGACATCCCGGTCGCCCGCTGCAGGTCTCGGAGCAGGTCGATGATGCGTGCCTGGGTGGTGACGTCGAGGGCGGTCGTGGGTTCGTCCGCGATGAGCAGGCTCGGGCCGCAGGCGATCGCGATGGCGATCATCACACGTTGACACATACCGCCGGACAGCTGGAACGGGTAGGAGTCCATGCGCTGCTCGGGGCGTGGGATGCCGACCCTGGACAGCAGGCTCACACCCCGCTCGAACGCCTCCTGCCGGTCCGCCCGCTCGTGGACGCGGATGGCCTGGGTCAGCTGGTGGGCCACGGTGTACATGGGCGACAGCGACGCCATCGGCTCCTGGAACACCATCGAGATGTCGTTCCCCCGGATACGACGCAGGTCCTCACCCCGGCTGTCCAGCGCGGCCAGATCGACAGGTCCCGAACCCCCGCTCGGGTCATCGTCGCGAGGTGGGCGGCCGCGACGCCTCCTGGTCGTCGGCCCGGCTGCCGGCTCCGCTGCCGACGGCACTGCCGACCGCACTGCCGGCGGGCCCGCCTCGGCAGGCGCGCCCGCCCCCGCCGGCGCGTCGAGCCGGGCGGGATTCCACCACACGTGCCCCGACACCACCCGCCCGGGCGACTCCACCAGACCGAGGACGGAGCGGGCCGTGATGCTCTTGCCGCAGCCGGACTCACCCACGACACAGACGGTCTTGCCTCGGGGCACCGTGAAGGTGACTCCGTCCACGGCGCGGACCACACCCTCGTCAAGGAAGAAGTGCGTCTTGAGATCTTCGACACGTAGGAGCGGCTCCTGTATGGACGCCATCCGGACCTTCCAATCTGTACGAAGAGCGACGGATCAACGTTTGTAGGGGTCCGCGGCGTCACGCAGGCCGTCCCCGACGAAGTTCAGGGCCAGGACGGCGACCACGACGGCGACGCCCGGGATCATCAACCAGGGGGCCGTCGCGACGACGCGGACGTTCTGTGCCTCCTGCAGCAGCACGCCCCAGCTCACGACCGGTGCCTGGAGTCCCAGCCCGAGGAAGCTCAGCGAGGTCTCCGCCAGGATCATCCCTGGGATCGAGAGGGTCAGTGACGCGATCAGGTAGCTCGTGAACGACGGCAACATGTGCCGGAAGATGAGCCGCGGTGCGCGGTTTCCGTCCAGTTGCGCGGCCGAGACGAACTGCTCCTCGCGTAACGACAGGAACCTGCCACGAGTGACCCGCGCGAGGCTGGTCCAGGCCAGGATCGCCAGGATCACGGTGATCGCGAAGTAGCGTTTCAACGGACCCCAGCCCGAGGGCAGGGCGGCCGCCAGCCCCATCCACAGCGGCAGGGTCGGCACCGACATGAAGAACTCCACCAACCGTTGGATCAGGGTGTCGGTCCGGCCGCCGAAGAAGCCCGACACGCCGCCCAGGCTCACGCCCAACACGAACGCCAGTGCGACGCCGATCAGTCCGATCGACATCGACACCCGGGTGCCGTGGATGAGGCGTGAGAGCAGGTCCCGGCCGTTGCGGTCGGCGCCGAGGAGATACATCGGCTGGGCGGTGTCGACCGGACCGATCACGTGCACGTTGGTCTGGAACAGGCCCAGGAACCGGTAGGAGTCCGATCCGCGGTCGAACAACCGCAGGGGAATCTTCGTCGAGGCGTCGACCTCGTAGGTGACCTTGAGCCGGACCGGGTCCATCGAGGTCTTGTAGCCGTGGACGTACAGACCCCAGTCCCAGTCTCCCTGCGACGTGTCCAGGACGTGGACGCGTTGCGGCGGGGCGTACGCGTAGTCGGCGTCGAACCGCGTCGCCGAGTACGGAGCGAGAATCTCCGCGAACGCCGCGATCAGGTAGATCACCGCCGTGACGAGAAGGCCGACCACGGCGAGTCGATGCTTGAGGAAGGCGCGCCAGACCAGTCGCCACTGGTTGGCGCTCGAGGTGGTCTCGCCCGATTCCGGATCCGCGGCGTTCTCCGGCGCGGCCGGCTCGGGCACGTTCGTCGACAGGCTCTGTGCCATCTGCGTCACGCTCCCGCGTTACCGGTAACGAAGGCGGACCCGCGGATCCAGCCAGGCCAGCAAGATGTCGGATATGAAGGTCCCGATCACGGTCAGCACCGACACGATGAGGATCAGCGAGCCGGCGAGATACATGTCCTGGCTCTGCAACGAGCCGAGGAGCAGTGGGCCGGTCGTCGGCAGCGACAGGACCTGCGCGACGATGACCTCGCCCGACACCAGCGTGGGCAGAACCCATCCCACCGTGGAGATGAAGGGGTTCAGCGCCACCCGGAGCGGATACATCAGCAACAGCGTGCGCTCGGGGATGCCACGCGCCCGGGCGGCCACGACGTAGGGCATGTGCAGCTCGTCCAGGAGGTTCGCTCTCAGGACGCGCAGAAGTCCGGCCGAACTGGCGGCGCCCAGCACCACGACCGGCACCCACAGGTGTGCGAGGAGGTCGATCACCTTGCCGAGATTCCACTCGGCCTGGCGAAACTGCGGTGAGAACAGGCCACTGACACTCTGTCCGAAGTACTTGAAGCCGATGTACATGAGTACGAGCGCGATCAGGAAGTGCGGCACCGCGAGCCCGAGGAAGGTGATGCTCGTCGCCACGTAGTCGCCGACGGAGTACTGCCGGACGGCGGAGTAGATGCCGACCGGGAACGCGACGATCCAGGTGAAGATCAGGGTCGCCCCCGCGAGCACGATCGTCATCGGCAGCCGCTCCTGGACCAGGCTCATCACCGGCCGGTTCCATTCGAAGGACTGGCCGAAGTCGAGGTGGGCGATGATGGCCCAGATCCATTTGCCGTACTGCACGAACAACGGTTCGCCAAGCCCGTAACGCTGTTGCAGGGCCGCCAGCTGTGCCTGGCTCAGGCTCTGCCCCTGGGCGGACAGCTGCGCCGCCAGGGTGGTCAGATAGTCACCGGGTGGAAGCTGGATGATCGCGAAGGACACGACCGAGATCAGGAACAACGTCGGCACCATGTAGGCCAGCCGTCGCACCATGAAGGTGAACATCAGCGCCCCCGGTTGCCCGCTGCGCCCGCGACCGTCTCCAGGTCGATCGCAATCACCTCGTGGTCGGTGATCCCCGGAACGGCGATCACGGCGGTCCCGTCGAGGATCCGCGCCTGGACGGGCACGTCCCCGCGCAGCAGACGGGCCCGGGTCACGCGTACCTGCTCCGGAAGTCGCACGCGCACATGCTGTTCACCCACCGGGAGGAGCTCCCGGAAGGGTCCGCGCATCGCCATCGGGTTGGTGAGGTTGACCAGATGCACCGTCAGTGAGTCCGGCTGGCGCCACACGGTCACGTCGAGCAGGCCAGGTCCAGTCACCTCCACGGGGCTCGGCTCGTCGGTCGTCCAGGCGACGGCGTTTCGCAGCAGGCGCCCGTGGTCGGGATCGAGGACCTCCCAGAAGGTGCGGTCGACGTCCCAGGGGAAGTAGGCGACCCGGCCCGCACCGACCTCCCGCAGATACACGCCCTGCTCGTTCGCGCCGGTCTGCCGCGGGTAGACCTCCTCCATGGGGAGGTCGGGGTAGGAGGGCACCACTGTCAACGCGGCCGGCAGGGACGTGTCGATGGGCTCGACGTTCACCCTGCGCACGCCGTTGATGATCCGGGTGGCCTGCTCAAGGCCGTCCAGAACGGCGTGCCGCCGGCCGGTGTGTGCGTCCTCCGCCAGCAGGAGATAGGAGTTCTTGACGTCCTCGTCGACACCGCCGGTCGGACGGACACCAAGGAGGTCCTCGAGTCCGAAGCGGTCACGACGCGCGCCCCACTCGTCGTACAGCGACGTCTCGTGGGTCGCCACGACGCCACCGCCGGCGGCGACGAACCCGCGGATCTGCTCGCACTGCTCCTCCGACAGGGCCGCGGTGTTGGGGAGGACGAGCGTCTTGAACCGGCCGAGGACCTCCGGGGTCAGCAGCCGGTCATGCACCATCTCGAACGGGATCCGTGCCTCGACGAGGGCGTGGTACATCCCCAGGACGTGGTTCTCCACCCGGTCCGCCGCTGCCGGGCCACCGTAGAACTTCGCGGTCTGCTGGGAGTAGACGACCGCGACCCTCGCCAGCGGCTCCTGGGTACGGAAGTAGCGCTCCCAGCGGTGGTGCCACTGATAGATCTCCTCGACGACTCCGAGCCAGCGGCGGTCGTGCAGGACGCCGCCGAACTTCGTGAACCACGGGCGCATCCCGTTGGCGATGCTGTCGGCGACCCAGACCCTGATCTCCGCGGCGCTTTGGGTGGAGTCCTTCCAACGATGGGATCCCTCGATCCCGACGCTGAAGATGCCGCCGACGGCCTTGTCCCTCATGGTCGCGCGGTATTCCTTGGCGTTCTTGCCCGCCGCCCACGGGACGACGGTCCCGGAGCGTCCCTGCCGGTCGGCGAACGCCGTCTCCGCCACCTGTCCGAAGATGCTCATGTCCAGGTCGCTCAGGCTGCCGCCCCCGGAGTTGGGCACGAACCGGGAGTCCGGACTCACCTGTCGAATCGAGGTGTCCCACTTCTCGCACAGCTCGAAGAGTCGGTTCTGGCGCCAGAGGATGTACTCCCGGCGGGCGGGGTCGCGCGGATCGCTCGTCCGCGGAAGCTCCAAGCCGGTCGCCTCGCGGAAGGCCGACCGGCAGTGCTCGCAGTAGCACATGCCCGAGCCGGTCCATCGGTTGCTGAAGATCCCGTCGACGTTGTAGCGCGCCATGATCTCGAGGTTGACCTCGGTCATGTAGTCGAAGTTGTACGGTCCGAGCGCACAGGTCACCCAGGCTCCGGACATGGCCCAGTGCCGACGGTGGTTGCCGTCGGAGTCGACCGCGATCCACTCGGGATGCAGATCGAAGACAGGCTGGTGGACGGCGTGCGGGTCGGTGCGTGCCAGGACGGCCATTCCGCGCTCCCGGCAACCGTTCACGAGCTTGCCGAGAGGATCGTCGTCCTTCATCCAGGCGCTGCGATGATGCAGCGGAACCTCGGTGGGGTAGTAGGCGATGTAGCCGCCCGCGCTCAGACACACGGCGTCGCACTTGGCCCGCTCGAAGTAGTCGAGCCAGAAGTCCGGATCGTATTCCTGCGGGTCGTTCTCGACGAGGGTCAGTTGGCCCCACCGCATCACGCGTCCGAACCACTTGCCCTCGGCCACGTCTCCAGGGGTTCGCTGGTCTGTGGAAGTGTCGGTCATGCCGATCCAATCTGTTGGGCGGGTGAGACGTCAGGTACGGATGAAGAACTGCTCCGGATTGCTGGGAGCGGGATTCGGATAGATGTAGGAGGCCGGCATCGTCTTCGGCACGTTGTGGAAGTTGTTCCGGACAACTCCGTAACCGTTCGCCTGGAGACTGATGCCGATGACGTAGAACTCCTCGGCGGCGATCTGGAGGATCTGTGCCATCAGGTCCTTGCGCTGGGCGGCGTCTGGAGTGAGGAGGAGTTGCCGGTACAACGTCATCTGCCGCTGCGCGGCGGCCGGCGGCTTCTCCACGCCGGCACTGGCGTCCTCGCCGGACAGGTCGTTGTACCACGCCTGCCAGGCGGCGGCGTACATCGAGTTTCCGCTGGAGGGGAAGTAGTACCTCGGGTCGAGGACGACCGCCTCTCCACTGCCGCCACCGAAGCGGTGGATGGTCGCGTCGAAGTCGGCGTTGTCGCGGACCCGCTCCTCCCACAGCGACCGTTCCATCGAGGTGATGCTGACGTGGATGCCCACTGCTTCCCAGTAGTCCTTCACCATCTGCACCATGTCGACGAAGATGGGGCGACCGCTGTCGAGGTCGATGCCGATCGATATGCGTTTCCCGTCGGGGCCGGTGCGGAAGCCGCCACCGTCGCGCTCGGTGAAGCCCGCCTTGTCGAGGTGCTGGTTGGCCTTCGCGACGTCGTACTCCGTGTACTGCGTGGCCAACCGCTCGTTGTAGTACTCAGACTCCGGCCTTGGTGCCGCCTGCCAGGGCTTGCCCTGGCGCAGCAGGACGAGGTCGATGATCTCCTGCCGGTCCAGCGCGTGGGACAGGCCGATTCGAAAGTCCTTGTTCTGGAAGATCTGACGTTTGACCGGATCCTTGTGGGTGAGGTTCAGCTGGATGACGGCTTCGTTCGCCTCGGTGGGACTCGTCGCGTAGAGCCGGTAGTCGCCCTTCTCCATGCCGTCGGCGATGACCGACTTGTTCTCGGGGGTGGCGAAGAACTGGTCCTCCATGTCGATCTCGCCACCGAGAACCATGAGCGTGAGCGTGTTGGTGTTGTCGCCCTGGAGGAAGTTGTACTCGACCCGGTCGAGGTAGGGCAGCTGGCGGCCCTGTGGATCGACCTTCCAGTAGTAGGGGTTCCGCTCGGCGATCGCGTGGGAGGAACCCCCTCGTGGTGGTGAGGTGAAGATCCACGGATGCAGGAGCGGCTGACTCTTGATGCCGTAACGGACGCTGTCCTCGTCGGAGCCGCCCTTGTTCTGGAAGAGCTGGACCCAGTCGGAGAGGTTGTTCTCCTTCACCAGATCATCGATCCGGTCGTTGTACTTCTTGTGGAACTGACTCAGGTAGTGCTTCGCATAGCGCACCGGTGCGTCCGCGCCCGGCTGCGCGAGTTGTGCCAGGAAGAGACCATGTGGCTGGGTGAAGTCGAATCTGACGCTGAGGTCGTCGACCTTCGTCACGGTCCCGAGTTTGCCTCCGACGACCATCCAGGACGGGGGCACCGGCGTGATCTCGGTGTTGCGGACGACATCCTCGTACCAGAACAGGATGTCATCAGCCGTGAAGGGTTTCCCGTCCGACCACTTCATTCCCTTTCGCAGCTTGAAGGTGTACGACCTTCCGCCACCGCCGATCTCGAAGGCCTCGGCGACGTTGGGAATGGGGCTTGGTGACCAGTCCGGCGTCCATCGGACCAGGCCTTCGTAACCCTGGAACCGATTCAACTGCGAGAGTGATCCGGACCCTCCGGTAATTCCCATCCGCCAGGCACCGCCATAATCTCCGGCGGACTCGACAGGCTTGACCACGAGCGGACTGACCGGCAGGCGGTCCTTCAACGGTGGAATTTCCCCCTTGTCTACACGGGATTTCAGTGTAGGAGCCTCTTTCGCGCCGACTTGTCCGGGCGAGTCACCGGCCGCTCCCTTCTGCTTCGGCTGCGTGGAAAGCGCGTCGCACGCCGTGCCGGAGGCCAATGCGAGGACGCCAATGGCACTTGCTTCCATGAAGCGCCGCCGACTCAGTGATCGGCCGGCAATCTGGTTCTCGGTCACGTCCTGACTCCTTCGGCTCTCCCGAACTGCGGGCAGGGGTGAGCTTGTTTCGGACCACGTCCGCGGGCGGAGTTGGTGTCAGGCAGCACAGTGCTGTCTGGTCATACGGAGAACAGGTTTGCGAATCGGAGCACTGGCTGCGTCACACAAGCTCTCGTGCCGACGCCGTGGCCGCCGCTGACGGCGCGCGCTGCCGGCTTTCACCCCGTGGGCCGGTCGACCTGCCGGTGGCTGGTGGAGTTGTCGAACGACTGCTGTCGATCGCACCGGTGTCGTTCTCGACCCTTCTGGTGTCGCGGACGCTAGTTTCGGGCCAGTTAGCTGTCAAGCACTCGCGTCAGGCGTGAGTGCACGCATGACAACTTCCGGCCAATCGCCACTGCTAGTGCCCTTTCGGCGCCGGCCGGGATCGGCGTCGCTCACGACTCCCGCCATCTCCTCAAGCAGGGAAGGGATCTGTGGCAGGAGCGAGCCGAACAGCCTGCTGTGGCTGGTGTTTGACGTCCGCAAGGGGACGGCGACATGTATGGGTTGTGGCGGCGTCACCCCGGTAGAATCCGCGACGTTCGACGAATGGGGGAGGGGCGATGAGAGAAGCCGTCCGGCCGGTGTCGATCGTCGAGGCGGTCTGTGCGGCGATCCGGGAGCGCATCCTCACCGGAGAGCTCGAGCCAGCGACGGTGCTCTACGAGCAGGCGACCGCCGACATGTTCGGCGTGGCGCGTCCGACTGCCAAGGCCGCGATCGATCGTCTGGTGAGCGGCGGACTGCTTCGCCGGTCGGCCAACAGACCGGCATACGTCCCACGGCTCACCGAGGAGGATGTGCACGATCTGTACTTCAGTCGGTTCGCGATCGAGACCAGGGCGGTCTCGTTCCTCGCGTCCAGTGGCGAGCGACCGGAGCGGGCCGAGCAGGCGCTGCGGGAGTTCGACAGCGCGGTCAGGGGCACGTCCGTGCAGGGGATCGTGAGCTCCGACATCGCGTTTCACCATGCCCTCGTCGAAAGTGTGGGGAGCCCAAGAATGTTGCGCATGTACGACTCGATCATCGGCGAGGCCCAGATGTGCATGGTGTTGAAACAAACCCATCGGCTGCTCAGTTCTCGGTCGATTGCCAGAGAGCACCGGCAGATCTTCAACGCGATCGTCGCGGGTGATGCGGACGGGGCGCAGGCGGCGCTGGAGCGCCACCTGGTCCGGTCCGAGCGGGTCATTCGCTCCCACGTCCGGGCCGCCGATTCCACGGGCTCGGGGACTCGGTCGGTCGCGGACTGAGTCTGAACGTGGGTCGGGCGGCCGCCGGCGCGAGTCCGCGCGGACGACTCGCTCGAGTCAGACGGCTGGGCGGGCGGCGTCGACCGGCGCCAGGTGCAGTGACCGCGGGTCGGCCGGGGTGACGGATTGGAGCGCGGGCGTACCAACCACGATCGGTGCTCCGCGAGTGGCCCAGGAGTCTGAACGGACCTGGGTCGTCGCCCAGTACATCGCTGGCCGGATCAGCGCCTTCTGAAACAGCGAGACAAGCGGTGTGAGGAACAGCCAGGAGAGGAGGCGGTCAGCCAGTGGGACGCCCTTGCGGCCGATGACGTAGGTGAACGACTGGATGTAGAGCAGAGTGAGCCAGTACAGCACGGGGGTGAGGTCGACGGACCGACCGGTCAGCGGCATCACCGCGACACTGTTGAACATGAAGATGGGGTACGCGAGGAACATGCTGAGGTTCCAGAGCCGGAAGGCGATCGGCACGCCCCGCAGGTTGCGGAACTCCCACGGCATGTAGCGGAACGAGCCCTTGAACCACCGGGTGCGCTGGGTGAACACCGCTCGTGGAGTAGTGGGCATGTCGGTCTCCACCACAGCCTCGTCGACGCTGACCACCCGCCCGCGCATGAGGGCGTAGTGGGTGAGCCGCCGGTCGTCGCCGTAGGTGCCTGAGGAGAGGTAGTCAAGGATGTTGTCGAAGAAGATCTCGGCGCGGTACGCCGCGAACGCACCCGACGTGGGCAGTACCGCGCCCAGTGCGCTGCGGGCGCGGCGGAGGGTCAGGCAGCCGTAGACGATCTCCATGTCGGTGAGTCGGGTGATGAGGTTCCTGGTGCGGTTGCGGAGCACCGGCAGCCCGGCGGCGGCCTGGATCCGCGGATCGGAGAAGGCGCGCATCAGTTTCTCCACACCATAGGGTGCGACGACGGAGTCGCTGTCGACGGTGACGATGAAGTCGGCCCGCCCTTCCTCGGCCAGCAGTCCGGTCGCCTGGGCGTGCCGCTTCCCGCCGTTCGTGGTGCGCTTCCAGTGCACCCGGGGGTCACGTAGGACCGGTGCCCGAGTGGTGCTGCCGTCGTCGACGACATAGATCGCGTCGACAGGATGCGTCTGGTCGAGGAGGCTTCTGATGCACGCGTGGAGTGTGAAGGGGTCCTCGTTGTAGGCGGGCACCGCGGCCACGACCCGGCCTTTCGGAACTGGCTTGTCATCCCATGACTGGTTACGGCTCGCGGTGAAAAGGATGAACATCAAGAAGCCGCCGACCAGTACGAAGACGGCGGTGGCAGCGGTGAATTCCGAATAACGATGCCAGTACAGCGTGACGGCGAGTGCGGCCACGGCGACCCCGCGCCGGGCGAGCCCGGCGAGTTTGTCTCCACGCCTCGTACGACGTCGCTGTCTGGGGCCTTTGTGGGCTGCCAGATGACGCCCATTGGGACGTGCGGGACTTCGCTTGGACACAGGTCTTCTCCACCAGGGACATCGCAGAATCAGAAGGGTGAGATCGGTGGCTCGGGGCGCTAGGGACGTTCCGATCGGGGAGGCTCAGGCGCGGCATTACGTGACGTGACGCGACCGTCCTCGTTGTCTGGTTGCGGAATCGCGCACGCGGAGGGTCGCCCGCGGCCCCGGCGTCCCGTGAGCGTGGGCCTGCGTTCGGTGACGGGGGCCAGTCGGACGACCGGGCGGGCCAGCGTGGCTGGGTGGTGGCTCACCACCCAGTTGCCGATCCCATCAGCCACATGGCCCACCAGGCTGCCCCCGCACAGACCAGAAGGCCGACCAGGGACGCGAACGCCAACACCAAGCAACGCAACTTCCCCCCACACGGGCCGGCCGAGGTTTCCGGATGGAGTAACGGCGCTCGAAACGCTTTCGTCACGTGCCGTCCGGACACTGTTTCCTCGTCGATGTGAGGGAGGGTGGGGAGGCGTGCGCGTACTATGTCGGGGTTTGCTCCGACAACACGAGAGGCCCCACCAGCGTGCCGTCACGCATCGGCGCGCGAGGGTGACCAGTCGTCGATCGTGGCGCGGGTATTGGTTCGATTTCGAGCCGGATTGTCCGGTTTACGGTTGGGGGGGAAGATGTCCCGATCCGGGATGGGCCCGGGTGGTGGCGATGTCGAGACGCTTGCCGTCGCGGCGTCGCTCGGTGACAGCGAAGCGCTCGCGGAGTTGTACCGCCTCCACGCAGATCGGGTGTGGCGCCTTGCCTTCTACCGGCTCGGTGAGCATGCCGCGTCGGACGACGTGGCGAGCGAGGTGTGGATGCGCGTCGTACGTGGCATCGGCTCCTACCGTCCCTCGGGTGCGGGTTTCCCCGCCTGGCTCTACCGCATCACCACCAGGCAGATCGCCGACCACTGGCGGGCGGTCGGCCGGCGGCGCGAACGCCTCACGGCGGACATGATCGCCCTCGCCGACGCCGTACCCGGTGATGGTCCCGACGACATCGCGCGGCGGACGGAGGAGGCCAGGGAGTTGGCCGACGCCGTCAACCGCCTTCCGGACACCCAGCGTGAGGTTGTGACCCTGCGGTTCTTCGTCGGGTTGACCGTTCCCGAGTGTGCGGTAGTCCTGGGCAAGTCCGAGGGCGCGGTGAAACAGCTCCAGCTCCGCGGGGTGCGGGCTCTGCGCGTCGCGATGCCGTCCCCCGAACGTGACGTTACGGCCCCACGCACCGTTACTCCGGTGGCGCAGGCGTCGGGTAGTGGCCTGCCGGGGCCCGAAGGGGTGAGAACGTGACTCCGTTCAAGGAAGCCAGGGAGAGGTTGGAGCGGGCGCTGAGCGATCGGGACGCGCCTGTCCACGACGCCGTCAGCGCGGACGGTCGCGACATCGCGGACGCGCTGCGACCGTCGTCGGCGACCCGTCAGTCCGAACAGCAGCGGGCGCAGACGCTGCAGCGGATGCTGCTCGAGGCGCAACGCCTCGAGTCCGCCCCACGTGCGGAGGTTCCCACGACGCCGAACGCGGAGGTGGGCGGCCTGCAGCACGAGGTGGAGGTCGACACCCCAGACGGGCCGGTGCGGATCAGGCACGTCGAGGCGTTGAGCGACGAGGAAGCCCGCAGGGTCGCGGAGCGTGCCGCGGACGCTGCCCGGCGGACCCGCCGCGCGCACAGGTCCTGAGGAGCGGACCGTTGATCCCACGCATCGTCGTGGAGGACGTCGGTGCGGACGCCGTCCTCGTGGAGGTCAACGGCGAGCCCGTACTCGTACTGTCACCGCATCAGTCGTTCGCGTCCGCGGTGGGTGCCGTCGAGCGTTACGTGCCCGAAATCGACCAGGACCGAGCACGGGCGCTGGTCCGTGCCCATCTACCGGATGCCCCCGACCTCGAAGTCGCGGGGGATACCCCCTCGGTGCCCGCTGCCGACCGGGAGGAGCGACGCTGGGTGCCGGCGAAGCTGGTCATCGTCGTCGCGGCCGTCGCGGCCGCCGGGGGAATCGTCCTCGGCCAACTGGGCAACAACCAGGCAGGTCCCACCACTGCGCAGACCGAGCTACGGAGCGCGAGCTCGCCGTTCGCCAGCGACACTTTCCGCCGGCTGGCTGCCGAAGGTGATCTGATGTGTACGCCGATCGGCACGCTACGGGCACGCTGCACGGACTGGGACGGGTCGGTGATGCTGGCCGAAGCCAACGTCGGCCCGGAGAAACTCACCGTCATCTTCTCCTACGGAAGGGAGCGGATCGGCGTCGCCGTGTTCCCATCCGGAGCGGCTGCCCACGCGTGGGTCTCGGAGCCCGCGACCCGGGCGATGTACCCGAGCGCGGGAACTGAGGGCAGGTTCGTCATCTGGGGGACCGACCAGGAGAAGGTCGCCTCCTACCTGGCGCGGATCAGCGGTGTCACCGATTCGTCGCTCCAAGGTCCGGTGTCGAGCCGCCTTGGGGGGCCGACCCTGCCGCCGGTGCGGATGCGGGCGGTGCCGGCCAGCTTGGAGGGGATGCTGATGGGTGCGCTCGGTGTGACGCCGGAGCAGGTCGACCGGGCGATCAGCGCAGGGCTGGATCGGACCTTCTCCTCGGTGCAGGCGTCCGCGGTCGCCCTGCTGCTCGGTATGCCTCCGGCGGGCGAGTCGGGACGTGAGCGCTCGACAACGCCGACGTCGACGCCGACGGCGGAGCCTGAGGGGTCGAAGCAGACGGGGAGCCACGCCGGGTCGTCGATCCCGCCCGGGCACGGCCCGCAGAACCCGGGGCCGCCTGGGCACCTGCCCGGGTCGGATGGGTCACCGACGGCGGACCCATCAGGGTCACCGAGGCTGCACACGCCGAATCCGCATGCGCAGCAGTCCAAGAAGCCGAAGCAGGAGAAGCGGTCACCGACTCCGCGGCAGACGACCCCCGCGACGCCAGCCACCACGAACGGTCCGGCGCGCACCCCTGGGCACGGCGCGGGGTCACCCTCCCCGGAGTAACGGCGCGGAACGGTCAGTTACTGGTCAGCCGCCACAGCGACGTGATCTCCGCGCTGCGGGCGGCGTGGAGGGGATCAGTGCTGTCCCTGGCGCGTGGATGTCGTGGGCTGGTGTCGATCTTGTCCATTACGGACAGCTCCGCTGCCTCGATGGCCGCCAGGAGTTTGCCACGCGTCCTGAGTCCGAGACGCTCGGCCAGGTCGGACAGGACCAGCCATCCTTCACCTCCCGATCGGAGGTGCGCGGTCAGTCCGTCCAGGAAACCGCGGAGCGGGGTGTTGTTCTCGGTCCAGTGGATCGTGGACACGGCGTACTCCTCGTGATCGAACGTGCAGGGACACGAAGAGCACTTCGACGAGGAGCAGGAGAAGCCGCCGTGCCGCAGCACGAGCGCGAGGGTCAGGGCAGGTAGGGCTACCGCTCCCGCGTCGAAGCGCGAGCGGGGAAGTCGCCGAGAACCATGCCGAGCGTCATGACCAGCCCTTTCAAAGAGTCACGTGAGAGCCTCGCACAGCACTCTCGCCGCAGGCACACCAGCCCATGGGGTGGGCAGGAAGGCTCAACCTGAGGTCGGTCAGCCGCGCCGTCGAGCGGAACGGGTGGGCCGGAACAGCCCCGACAGGATCCACCACAGTGAGGCAAAGGCGGCGGTCGCGGCGGTGAGAACCACGGCGAACCCGGTGGGCACCAACCACGAAGCGGCCGCACCGACTCCGGCCAGCGAGGTGATCGTCCACACCCAGCAGAGCGCCGCCAGGATGCCGAACATCGCGGCGGCGGAGCCCGCGAGCGCGCTCGCGCGGCGTACGTCCTCCGTCGCGAAGCCCGCTCGGGCGCCCCGCGCGGAGGCGGTCGGCTCGCGCACGTGGCTCCTCCTTACAGCGCGGTCTGGACGTGTCGACGATCGTAGTCTCTTCGGCTCGTCGCCGACCTTGGCCAGGAGTCAACGCCCACATTGACGCTTTATGTAACCGAGTTTAATATCTGCGAAGATCTGCATTCCGCGCTTTGCGCGAGTCATACTCGGCGTTCCTTCGTTGTGGAGCGACTGCACCAGAGTCCTCCAGGGTCCTCATAGATTCCTCCATTACCGACAGCCTCGATCGACCTCTTCCAGTGTTTGAGCGAGAAGGCGGGTCCGATGGACACATACACGATGCGCGGGTCATCGAATCTCCGGCCGACGTCTCGGCGGGCATTCCTGAAGACTGCTGGCACGTTGGGAGGGCTCGCCTCGCTCGGGGTGTTGAGCGCCTGCAGCCGAGAGGGATCCGCCGGCGGTGCTGTCGTCCTGAGGGTCGGCCCAGAGGGCACCTTCGCCGCCATGCCCTCCAAGGCTGAGCAGAAGGGCAGCGTCACGCTGCAGGCCTACGCCGACGCGCTGCAGGAGTGGTACGACGCCAATCCGGGTGTCGAACTCAGGAAGACCAGCATCGACATCTGGGACCAGGAAGCCATGGTCACCGCGGTGGCCGGTGGGACGGCTCCCGCCATCTATCCGAGCAACCCGCTCGGTGGCTGGAGCCAGCCCGAGATCAACTCCGCGTTCAAGCAGGGGCTGGCCGCCGACGTCACCGAACGGATCGACAACAGCGGGCTCGTCGGGAAGCTCTCCGACTACGTCCGGCCGGCCTTCGAGAGTGCCTGGAAGGTAGGCGGGAAGTACTACGGGGTGCCCGGCGGCTACTCGGTCGGCGACGGCATCTTCTATCGGCGCGACCTGTTCGCACAGGCGGACGTCGCGGAGCCCACGCCGAAGTGGACGTGGGCAGACGTCCAACGGATGGCGCGTGCGCTGACGGTGAAGGACCGCAAGGGGATCGCCGAACCCGCGTGGGCGTTGTCGATGAGGTTCACCAGTGCCGGGTCCGGACTTTTGACCGACCTTCCGGCGCCCGACACCACGTGGCACTGGAGGTCTGACTACACCTCCATGGCTGACAGCTGGGTCACCATCATCGAGGACTTCCGCCGCATGATGTTCGAGGAACGCTCGATCGTCTCCGACATCTCCTACAACAGCTGGAACGAAGTCACCGCGGCGTTCCTGCGCGACGACGTGGCGATGCGACCCGGTAACTCCACCTCCTACTTCGACAGCCCCGACAGTGACACGAGCTTCGCCAGCCTGGCGAAGCGCCTCGACAAACCTGTCGGCGACGTCGTCGGCTGGATGAGCTACCCGCTCGGTGAGCAGGGTCAGTTCCCGGGGCGGCGCTCGTTCATCACGGCGTACTCCTTCAACCCCGACCTCGGTTCCGAGGCGCTCGACGCGTGCTTCAGCCTGTACTCGTTCATGATCGGACCAGGCCTGGTCCAGCAGGTCAACGCGGTCTATGAGAAGACCAAGGACCTGCGGCAGGTCTACGACGCGGGCACGTTGACTCCGATCCTCGCCGAGACACGGGGCAAGCTTCCGGGCAGCCCCGAGGAGGCGTGGGGGAAACAGTTCGTCGACGCCGTGCTCGGGGCCGGGAGCAGGATGGTGGTGCCCGAACGTTCGAGCTACCTGCCCCCCGAGGAGAAGGCGGGACCTTCCTCCAAGGCGAGCGAGGACGCGTTCTCCCGTTGGATGTACGAGCGCGGGGACCTCGACCTGCGCGCCGACGTGCGCAGGCTGGAGGCGACGCTCAACAAGCAGGCGGAGAGTTTCTCCTCCAGCGTGGGGAAGGAGGAGTTCGTCGCGGGGGCGAAGAAGTACTTCGCCGCCCACGACGAGTTCTGGCAAACGGATGCCCCCGAGTTCCACGAGCAGATCTTCCGGCCCTGGTACGAGGACCGCGTGCTGCCGGCCCTCGGGGAGTAGGCCTCCTACCGCAGTAGGCGCCAGGTCAGGTCCGGGTGGGGTCAGCGTCAGCCGGTGAACCTGGGTGCGTAGGTGTTGTGCAGGAGCAGGGAGGCCGCCCCGATCGCGCCCACGTCGCTCCCGGCGTCGGAGATCGCCACCCTGGTCTCGCGCTGGCCGGGAAGCGGCACCCGCTCGGTGAGAGTGCGGTGGATCACGCTTTCGTAGATCGGTCGGGCGGCCTCCAGCCCCGCGCCGCCGAGCACGACGAGATCGGGGTCCAGAACCGCCACGACACCGAGCAGTCCGAGGCCGAGCATCGTGGCCGCGTGGACGAGGGCGTCCCGTTCGACCGACGGTCCGTTCACCGCGACCCGGCAGACGTCGCCGTAGCTGGACGGTGTCGGTGCGGCGCCAGGGCGGGACGCCGTGTGCCGTCGAACCTTCGACCGCCGGCGGACATCCTCGAGGATCGCCGCCGGTGAGGCGTACTGGCCGACGCATCCCCGGCTTCCGCACGGACACAGGGGTCCGCCGGGATCGATCGGCACGTGGTAGAGGTCGCCGCCCAGCCCCGCTCCACCGCGGTAGACCTGGCCGTCGAGCACCAGGGCGGTCCCGAGGCCCCACCCGATGTAGACGAACAGCAGATTGCGCACGTCGTGTGCCTTGCCGTTCCAGGTCTCGCCGACGGCGGCCGCGACGGCGTCGTTGTCGACCGCGACGTCGCAACCGATGCGTTCGACCAGCATCTTCTTCAGATGGACCCGACCCCACTCGGGCATGCCGCCAGGATTGTCGAGGATCCCCTCGCCCGGATCGAGCGGACCGGGAGCACCGACGCCCACACCGAGGACCTGGTCGCGCTCGACGCCGGAGCGCTCGACCAACTGGCGGGTCACCCGGGCGATCTGGTCGGCGCTGCGGGAGGGACCACCGCGTCGTGGTGTCCGCCGACGCTCGCGTTCCACCACCGTCCCGGCGAGGTCCACCAGGACGTACGCCGTCTCGTCCCGGTCGATGTGCACGCCAAGGGCGTAGGCGGCGGTGGGGTCGATGCGCAGGACGGTCGGGGGCCTGCCGGTACGTGCCGCCTCCCTGCTGGTGTCCTCCAGGAGCAGGCCGGAGGCGACCAGTCGGCGCACGATCTTCGAGATCGCCTGGAAGGTCAGGCCGGTGCGTTGCGCGAGCTCCGCTCGACTGGTCGCGGTCCGCGTGCGGACGAGTTCGAGGACGACCTGTTGGTTGTAGTCGCCGAGCCGAAGTGCACGGGTGCCTGTACGCACGCTGTCTCTCCTCGCTCGTCCGACCACCGCACAGGTGGAGACGGCGGTGGCCAACGATATCGCCCAGGTTTCGAGCGTGTGGGTACGTCATTCTGTGGTTGACGGGTTTTGCAACCACGTTTAGTATCTCGCGACAGACGAGCCGGCCGGGTAGTTCCGCCACCTGCGTTTCAGGTCGCCGCCCCGCGCTCACGTGCTCGTCCGCGACGCGCCAGCATCTCGGGTTTCACCAGATGAAGGGACGGCTGATATGCCGTGGGTCAAGCGTGTCCTCATGTTCTCTCTCGCGGTCGCTTTGGTGTGGTCGTTGAGCGCCACGCATCCGCGCGAGGCCGAAGCGACGAAGATCGAGGCGAAGTGTTCGAACTCCTCCTCGGACGCGGGCATGATCAACGCGGCCATCTCCGGAAGTGAGGTCGGAGACGAGATCGTCATCGATGGTCCGTGTCGGATCGACCAGACCATCAAGCTGCTGGGTAACCGTTCCTACCGAGGAGAGAGCCGCACCGGCACCGTCCTGCGGCAGGCAGACGGCGCCGACCTGAAGGCGATCCTCGCCTCCGACAGCTATCTCGACAACAGCGTCACGACCGGAACGCCGGTGTCGGTACGGCAACTGACACTCGACGGCAACCGGGCGAACAACACGGCGGCGACCGCGGGCTTCATCGTCCGTTCGTGGCAGACCGTCATCGACGATCTCCAGATCAGGTCCATGGGGGGCAACGGGATCTGGTTCAGCAATCGCAGTGCCAACGGCACGCTGCTGACGAACACCTCCGTGAACGGTCAGATCACGAACAACTTCGTGACCGACTCCGGCGGCCACGGCATCTACGTCGACGATCCGGGAAACTCGCTCACGGACTGGAACCTCAGCGGAAACTGGATCGCGTCCTCCGGACTGGACGGAATCCATCTCGACAACGCGGCCGGCTGGGTGGTGCGCAACAACCACGTCTACGGCGTTCCCGGTCACGCGATCTACGCCAACCGGCTCTGGGGAACCTCCATCACCGACAACTACATCGAGGACTTCGGCGGATCCGCGCAGGCCGGTGTGTGGTACGGCATCCGGGCGACGGTGCAGGGCGGCGCGGCCTCCACGATCTCCGACAACAAGGTCTTCAACCTCGGCGGTGAGTCCAACGCCGCTTCGACCTATCGATACATCGGCATCTCCAAGGTCAACTACGGCTCAGGTGTCGTCAGCGTGACCGGAAACGCGATCCGCGGCGGTGACCCACGGCGCGGGACGGGTCTCTACTACGCCCGAGGCACCGGCGAGAGCCTGATGGTGAGCTCCACCGGGAACATCGTCACCGACGTCCTGCGGCAGGTGCAGACGGAGGGCAGCCACGTGATCGTGACCGTCGGCAGGTAGGCCCGTCCCGTCTCAGGTGGATCGGTTCCGTCTCAGGTGGATCGGTCCCGTCTCAGGACAGGTCCACCCTGACCAGGTTGAGCCCCCGGGTGGTGAACAGCGTGCTGGTCCCGTCTGTCACCACCTCGGGGGCTCCGAACCACGACTGGCTCAGACCGGAGGCCAGGACGTCCAGCGTCGGTTGCGTGTGGCCGACGCTGACGCTCCACAGCCTGCTCCGGTCCGTACCGAACACGCGGTCGCCGATGACCGCGAGCTTGCCGCCCGCCGCGCCGGTGTCGACCTGCCAGAGGAGCGCCCGGGTGGTCACGTCCAGGGCGAACAGTTCGCCCTCGACGGTGCTGCCGACCAGTACCCGCCCGACCATCTTCAGGTCCTGGATCACGGTGCCGGCGGTCGGCTCGATGATCCACGACATCGTCCGCGTCGTGTGGTCGAAGTAGCCGAGCTTGGCGCGGGTCGTCGTGGGTGTGGTGCCGAACCCGTTGTTGACGCTTCCGCCGAGGTACACGCCGCGGGTCTCGGGCCAGACGGACTGGACGGTCTGGTCGGGGAGAACGCCGCGGTAGGAGCGGAACCGCCGGCCGTCGTAGATGTTCAGCGCTCCCTCCCATCGCCCGTAGTCCGGTTCGGTCGACATCAGGACGAGGTTGCGCCGCCGGTCGACGACCAGGGCGGTCGGACGTGTCTGCTCGTACTCCTCGGCGACCCTGGCGACCTCGGTGGCCTGGCGGCCGTCGGTGGGCATCCGGAGCAGCCGGGCGAGGGTGTAGACACCCAGGTAGACCGTGCCGTCACGGGTGTCCATGTCCTTCGCCTCACCACCGAAGGGGACGCGGTGGGACGCGAACGCCGGCGGGTTGTGCGTCGAGGTGACCTGGACACCAAGGCTGCCGCCGACGACGATCCGGTCGCCGGCGTAGAGCAGCGACATCGGCCGCTCCGGCATCGGCTCGAGGTCAGGCGTGGTCATGTCCATCGCCTCGGTGGTGCTGGTCGCGGGATCGTAGACGATCCCGCCGGCGCTCGTCACCGACCAGAGCCGGCCGTCCGGGAGAAGGCCGAGGCGCAGGTTGGACGCTTCCGCGACCGGGATGCCGACGAGCGTCGGCTCGGTGTCCCCGACGGTGAAGCGGTACAACGAGCCGCTGGGTCTGGTGGCGTACCAGACCTGGTCGCCCTCGCTGGTGAGGCCGACCAGGAAGGAGTCGTTGGGCGTCTGCAGGATCTGGTAGCTCGAGGGGTCGCGGGTGTCCATGACCAGGACCTCGGCGGTCGGTGAGATCCCGACGACCAACGTGTCGCCGGCGAGGTGGCAGATCGCGCCGAAGGTCCGACTCGCCAACTCCGTCGGGAGAATGCTGGTCCGGTCGCCGCTCGCCCGGTCGAAGGCCACCAGACCGGCCCGGGAACCGATGCCGCAGTAGACGGTCGTCTCGCTGGCCACCAGGTCGCGGACGTACTGGTCGTCGTCGTCCATCCGGCCGTGGTTGGTCGCCTGGCCACTCGCCGGGTCGTACTCCCACAGTTGTGCGCCGGGGTAGGTGCCGACGAACACGCGGCCGTCCGGGGACGCCTTCACGGTCCAGCCGACCTCCTGCGCCAGGTCGACGAGCCGCTCGACCTCCAGGGTGACGGTGTCGATCCGGAACAACCGACCCGGTGAGTACGACGACACGTAGAGGTCGGTGCCCACGACGTCGGCGCCCCACAGTCCCGGAACGTCGGGAATCACCGCAGTCTTGGTGATCCTTCCTTGTGTCAGGTCATAGGCGGCAACTTTGGTCGGCAGGATCTGACGCGTCACGAACCAGATCTCGTCCCCGATGCGTACGCCGTTGCCGAAGGTCAGCGCCCTGGACGCCGGCCCGAGGTCGGTGAGGGTCGCCTCGGGAACGTCGGTGGTCGCGGCGGCGGCTCGTCCGACATCGCCCCACATGCCCAGGACTCCGGCGGCGAGGCCCGTGGCGCCGGCGACGACGAGCCGTCGACTCAGCGCGGACGCGGGGGACGGGTTCGAGTCGGACATCCGTATCTCCGTTCGACCTCATTCAACCTGAACGTCAACCTGAACGTCACACCTGAACGTCAACCTGGACCTGCACCTGGTCGTCGCGGCACGTCACCGGCCGGCTCGGCCGGCGGCCAGCCGTCTCATGCTCGCGCCGACGTTCTCTTCGTCCTCCGGGCGCGAGGAGTCGAAGCCTGGGCGGTACTCCTCCCAGTGGCCGCGGGTGAAGTCGGGCACCTTCACCGGCTGTCCGCCTCGCTTCAGCGACTCGGCGCTGAGCGGCGTGGCCGCGCTCCACGCTGCGCCGTCGTAGACGTCCATGTCGGGAACCAGGCCGAGTCGCATCGTCTGCGCGAGCCGCCACAGCGAGATGTAGTCGCTTCCTCCGTGGCCCCCGCCACCGCCGCCGACGTCCTGCCAGAGCCAGTGGTCGTACTCCGCGTAGTCGTCGAAGTCGCCCCACTCGTCGTTGTTCATGTCCGGCTCGAGGTAGACCCGAGGTGGGAAGTCCTCGAAGAGTCCCTTCGTCCCGGCCAGGAAGTTGAGTCGGCTGTAGGGGTGCGGGGTGGTGACGTCGTGTTCGACGCGGATGAGTCGCCCCTTCGCCGTGGAGAGGAGGCAGATGTTTCGGTCGCCGGTGAGGTAGGTCTCGTCCCAGCTCTCGTGGTCGGGTGGGACGTTCGCCGCGCGATAGGCCTGCAGGCCGAGGGAGGGCGAACTGCTGGAGCTGATCGTGGTGAACCTGTCGCCCCGGTTGAGGTCCATCATCCCCGCGATCGGGACCAGTCCGTGGGTGGGGTAGAGGTTGCCGTCCATGCGGGTGTGCCACAGCCGGCGCCACCCCTGCGGGTAGTACTCGGGTCCCAGGCCGAACAGGTAGCTACGGAGGTCGTGGATGTAGGCGCCGGCACCGTGCAGGAGGTCGCCGAACACACCTTCGTGCGCCATCCGGAGCAGCCGCATCTCGTTTTGCGAGTAGCCGATCTGCTCCATCATTAGGCAGTGCCGCCGCGTCCGCTCCGACATCGCGACGAGGTGCCAGAGATGGGACAGATCCATCGCCAGCGGCACCTCCGTGCCGACGTGCTTGCCGTGCCGCATCGCCGTCATCGCCGTGGGGAAGTGCCACTCCCAGGGTGTGGGGGAGTAGACGAAGTCGACGTCGTCCCGCGCGCAGAGCCTGACGTAGGGCATGTCGACGTCCTTGCCGGACCGGGCGCGGCGGGACGCCTCCTGCGCCGCTTCGTAGCTCGGGTCCCCGCCGATGTACTTCGCCGGCTCCGGATGCCCCGCCGCCACCAGGCTCGCGGCGACCGCGTGCACCCGCTCGGCGCGGGAGTCGCAGATGGCCGTCACCCGGACGCCGGGCACCGCTGCCCACAGCTCGCTCATGCCGGTACCGCGGGCGCCGAGGCCGATGATGCCCACGCGTACCTCTTCGTGTCGTTCGAAGGGAACGCCGATCATCGAGCCACCACGACCCGAGAGGGTGGCGGGCACCCGGGCCGTGTCGTCATCCGCGTGCGCGGCGGGCGCGGTGCCTAACCCGGTGAGTCCGAGGGTGGCGGTGGCCGCCGCCCCCGAGGTCAGGAGCTGTCGACGCGACGGGTGGTCCTTCGTCATGGGCATCCTCTCGGCACAGACGTGTGTGCGCTTCCCCGATCGGGCCGTCTCAGCGGGTACGCGAGCGGCCGGCCGTTCTCGCCGAATCTGGGAGAGCGGTTTCCGTGCAGTATGAACAGGGCCTCGGAGTGCGGCAACACCTTCGGCTGGCCGCTTTCCGAACGTATCCGTGCGGTTTCGCGTGGAGACACCGCTCGCTTCGCCGGTCAGGTGGGGAGCCACGCCCTAGACTGAGCGCCTGTCGGAGGGCGCCGAACGGATCGGGGTGGCGACACATGAGGCAACGGGTTCTGGTCGTCGGGCTGGGAAACATGGGCATGTCGCACGCACTCGCCTATGCCCGCATCCCCGAGTTCGACGTGGTGGGGGTGTGCACCCGACACGTGACCGACCTGACTCTGCCCGAGCCGCTCCAGGACGCGAAGCGGTTCACGAGCTATGAGAAGGCGTTGGCGGAGCTGCGCCCGGACGTCGTCTCGATCAACACCCTGCCGGACACGCACGCCGACTACGCCATCCAGGCGATGGAGGCCGGCGCCCACGTCTTCGTCGAGAAGCCGCTCGCCGAGAGCGTCGAGTCCGCGCAGGCCGTGGTCGACACCGCGCGGCGTACCGGACGGAAGCTGGTCGTCGGCTACATCCTGCGACAGCACCCGTCCTGGACCAGGTTCGTCGAGATCGCCCGCCAGCTCGGCACCCCGCTGGTGTTCCGGATGAACCTCAACCAGCAGTCCAACGGCGAGACCTGGGCCTGGCACAAGCGGCTGATGAGCAGCTTCCCGCCGATCGTCGACTGCGGGGTGCACTACGTCGACGTGATGTGCCAGATGACCGCCGCGAAACCCGTCCGCGTGCACGCGCTCGGAGCCCGGCTCACCGACGAGGTGCCGCTGAACAACTACGGCATGCTCCAGGTCGCCTTCGACGACGGCTCGGTCGGCTGGTACGAAGCCGGCTGGGGTCCGATGATGAGCGAGACGGCGTTCTTCGTGAAGGACGTTGTCGGCCCGAAGGGGTCGGTGTCGATCGTGATGGCGGAGGCGAGCGACGAGGCCGTCCGCTCCGACGACATCAACGCACACACCAAGACCAACCAGATCCTCTGGCACCGTGCGGAGAAGGGGCCCGACGGCGCCTACGCCGTGCGTGACGAGCGGATCGACATGGCCGACGAGCCCGACCACGACCACCTCTGCGAACGCGAACAGCGGCACCTGCTCGAGGCGATCGTCAAGGACCTCGAGCTGGGCAAGGAGATGGACGACGCGGTGACGAGCCTGCGCATCGTGCTCGCCGCCGACGAGTCGATCAGCACCGGCCAGGTGGTCCAGCTCTAGGGCTGGTCCACAAGGGGAACCGACCTGCCCGTCCGGCTGTCCGACCCGGTCCGGCTGTCCGCCCCCGGCCGCGAGGCGTCCAGACGCTGTGGTGTGCTGAGGCGGTGATGGTTCCCGACGTTCCGGTCCTGTTGCTCGGCTACGGCCCGGTTGGTATGGCGTACGCCGAACTTCTCGCCCGGGTCTCGAAGGCGGCTGTCTCGAAGGCGGCGGTCCCGGATGTGACAGGGCAACGAGGCGGCGGGCTCCGCCTGGCCGCGGTGGTCGGACGGAGCGCGCAGTGCGTGGTCGGGGAGGACGGCGTCCGGCCGCGCGCGGAGTGGGAACCGCGTACCCCGCTGGCGGACCTGCTCGACCAGACCGGCGCGCGAGTCGTCGTCCAGGCGACGCCGTCGCATCCGGATCTGGCCGCGCCGGCCGTGGAGGACGCCCTCACCGCCTGGCGGCACGGCGCCCACCTGGTGACCGCGACCAAGTGCCACGTCCTCGCCGACTGGCGCAGACTTCGCCAGGTGAGTACGCAGGCACGGCTCGGTTTCGGGTTGTCCGCCACGACCGGCGCCGCCCTGCCGGCCGCGGACGTCGCACGAAGTGCCTTGCTGGGCTACGACGTCCAGGCGGTCCGGGCCTGTCTGAACGGCACGAGCACCTACGTCGTGGACCGGATGAGCGAGGGCATGACCCTCGCCGAGGCTGTCGGCGAGGCACGCCGGCGTGGCATCGCCGAGGCTGACCCCTCCGCCGACCTGTCCGGCGCCGACGCCGCCGGCAAGGTGCGGATCCTCGCCGGGCTGTTGTGGGACTGGGACGTCTCCACGCTCGACGTCGACCTCGCGCCCGTCGACGAGGGAACGGCAGCGGAGGCGGTCGCCGCGCGGCGGTCAGGAGCGCGGCTGCGACCGGTCGCCACCGCCTCCCTCGACCAGCCGGGCACGGTACGGGTCAGGCTGGCCCGGGTGGAGCAGGGGGATCCGCTCCATGCGATCAACGGCCCGGAGAAGGCCGTGTCGTACGACTGTGGGGAGGTCGGCGTCGTCACGGTGAGCGGTGGCGCGTCGAGCCCGCTCGGTGCCGCGACCGCGATGCTGAAGGACACCCTGAGGTACGTCACGGCCGACCCACTGAGGCTCGGCGCTCCATGAGACGCGCCGAGCCTCCCCGCGTCTGGTGCGGAGAGGCTCGGAACACGCCACGTCAGCGCTTGCGGGCGAGGGTCACACCGTCGCGTACGGCGAGCATCACCGACTCGACGCGGTCGTCCTGCATGACGATCTCGTTCACCCGACGGATCGCCACCTGGTTCTCGTCCTGGAACGCCGGGTCGAACGTACGTCCACCCTGGAAGACGTTGTCCAGAACGACGAGGCCACCGGGCCGAAGCCGGGGAACGATCTCCTCGTAGTAGTCCGGGTAGCTCGGCTTGTCGGCGTCGATGAACGCGAAGTCGAAGGTCTCGTCGGCGGGAAGTGCTCGAAGCGTGTCGATCGCCGGCCCGATCCGCAGGTCGATGCGGTCGGCGACGCCGGCGCGCTTCCAGTACTCCCGGGCGATGGAGGTCCACTCGGTGCTCACGTCGCAGGCGAGCAGGTGACCGTCGGCCGGGAGTGCCCGCGCGATGCAGGTCGAGGAGTAGCCGGTGAACACGCCGACCTCGACGGCGCGGCGAGCGCCGACCAGCTTGACCAGCATGCCGAGCAGGGCGCCCTCGTCCTGGGCGATCTGCATCCGTGCCGCCCCGCCGGCCGCCTCCCGGGTGGCGCCGGCCAGGTCGGTGAGCACCTCGTCGGCGGGAGTGCAGTGGGTGAGCAGGTAGTCGCCGACGACGGGATCGACCAACTGCAGGGCGTCGCCGGCGACCGGATCGGTCCAGTCGACGCTGGGCCCGTCCGGTGCTGCGACCTCGAGCAGGTGCCGGGTGACGACGTCCTGGACGCTGGCGAGGCTGTCGGCGTCGGCCGCGGTGGCGACCATGCTCAGGTGGTGGTCGCCGGCTGGCGTCAGGACGCACCGGCCCTCGGGCAGGGTGATGGTTCCCCTGCTGTCGCCGGCGAGGTCCGTGGTGGCGTCGTGGCTCAGGTGCGAGATCAGCTGCTTGATGGAGTGCTCGGGGCGGTCGGTGGTGACGTGTGCCGTCGAAGTGGGCATCGACATCCTTCGGCTGGGCGCGATGTGGGGCCGGTCGGGGGGCTCGCCGCGGGCTGGCGTCGACGGTCTGGAACGACGTCCACCCAGAGGCTGATTCTGGGGTTGGGTGTGCCGTTTGTCAAAGCGTCGAGATTTCTAGACACTTTGTCCGTGGACGACGAAGCGACAGGTGGGCGGTCCGCACCGGTGGCCAGGTCCGAGGATCTGCTGGTGCGCACCCCGGCGCAGTTCAAGGCCCTCGGACATCCGCTCCGCCACCGCATCGTGAACGTGCTGCGGCAACGGCCCGCGACGTTGGGCGAGCTCGCCTCGGCGCTCGATGGGAGCAAGGGAACGATCGGCTATCACCTCCGCGTGCTCCGCGAGGCGGGCCTCGTCCGGCTCGCTCACACCAGGCAGGTGCGCGGAGGCACCGAGCAGTCCTTCGACCTGGTCAGCGCCGTCCTCAGGCTCGACACCGGGGCAGTGGTCGGAGCGGAGTTCCTCATCAACGCCGCGTTGACGGAGCTGGCGCCCGCGGGTGACGACGAGGTGGAGCTCACCGTCCTGCGTCATGTCTTTCTCACCAGGGAGGAGGCCAAGGAACTGGTCGGACGCATCGAGGAGTTGGCCGCCCGCCCGTATCGGAGCGACGGGTCGCGCGGCCACGCGTACGGACTGCTGCTCAGCCTCCACCGCACCGACAGCCCAACGCTTCCAGCTGGGGAGGAGGAAGACGTTTGACGTCCGCTCGTGGAGCAGCCACAGCCCCGAGGGGCGTGGCTGGTTGCGGTCAGGTCGACCTTCGCCGCGACCACTCCTCACGCCATGCGGCTAGGTTCGAGGGCATGCGCCTTCCGGCTGAGGTGGTGGCATCCAGACGGCGGACGCCGTTCCCGAGCAGCCCGACCGGAGTGTCGTCACCAGCGTGCTCTCCGCCGCCCTGGTGAACGAGTGGCCCTGGCCCTGTCCGGTTCTCTCATCAGCTCGGCTGACTCTCGACTGGCGCAGGTGACGTGCGAACAAGCAGGTGACGTGGGAAGAAGGGGAGCCCGGATGGCCACGGAGAAGGTCGGTACTCGCATCAGCATCGAGCACATCGACCCGCTTGCCGCCTCGACCCGCTCGGTCTGGGCGGAGGAACTGCTGGCCAACGAACTCAGCCGACGAGGGCTGTCCGCGGTTTCGGCCGAGAACGCCGATCTGCGCATCATCCAACTCGACCTTTCCGACGAACGCGCGAGCGCGCTCCGCCAGCAGTGGCAGGCGAGGTTCGGTGCGTCGCTCGCCGACAGCGCGGAGTCGTTCGTCATGGCGCGCGAGGGCGCGACCGTTCTGGTCGTCGCCGCCGACCGACGGGGGTACGGGTACGCCCTGACCGAGCTCTACGACATCGTGCGCTACGCGGAGGACCCCTTCGCCGAACTGCGTTCGCTGCGCACCTATCTTGAGCGGCCCGCCAACCCGGCGCGCAGCATCACCCGGCTGTTCACCTCCGAGACGATCGACCGGGGCTGGTTCCACGACCACGCCTTCTGGGACGCCTATCTCAGCGAGCTCGCCGTCCAGCGGTTCAACCGGTTCAGCCTCGGCCTCGGGACCGGGTACGACTACCTGATCGATCGCAAGGTCGTCGACAACTATCTCTGCTTCGCGTATCCGTTCCTGGTGAGCGTTCCCGGATACGAGGAGGTCGAGGCGGTCGGTGTGTCGGCCCAGGAGCGGGCGGCCAACCTGGCGATGCTCAACTACATCGGACAGGAGGCCACCCGACGCGGCATCGAGTTCGGGCTCGGCCTGTGGAACCACGCCTACCGCTACGACCCCACCGCCGACACCGAGCAGTTCCCGATCCGCGGTCTGGACGCGACGAACCACGCCGAGTACGCCCGCGACGGGCTGGCCGAACTCATGCGGGCGTGCCCGGACATTCGCCGGCTCACGTTCCGCGTGCACTTCGAGGGCGGCGTTCCGGAGCCGACGCAAGACTTCTGGCGGGTCGTGTTGAGTGGGGTGAAGGGCAACAGCCAGTTGCTCGAACTCGACATGCACGCCAAGGGTGTCAGCGACGAGTTGCTCGAGGTCGCTCTCGGCGTGGGCGCACCCGTCGTGTTGTCGACGAAGTACTGGGGCGAGCACATGGGGCTGCCCTACCACCAGGCCGCGATTCGGGAGCGGGAACGCATCGGTGGCCGGGCGGCGACGGCCAAGGCTCTGGGCGAGCCGCTGGAGGTGGGTCCGAACGCCGGCACGTCGGGACGCCGGATCACCGGAACCGAGACGATGCGCCGGCGCAGTTTCACCCGGTACGGCTACGCCGACTTCGTGCGCAGCGAACGGCCGTTCGGGATCATGCACCGAGTCTGGCCGGGCACCCAGCGACTGCTGCTGTGGGGCGATCCGAGCCTGGCGGCCGGCTACGGGCGACTGGGCAGTTTCGGTGGTGCGCAGGGAGTGGAGTGGTTCGAGCCGCTGAGTTTCATGGGCAAGAAGGGATCGGCGGCGCTGGGTCTGGACTCCCCGCGGTCGGGCCGTGAGCTCTACGCCGACGATTCCCTGGACGCGGCCGCTTCGGACTGGCGCAAGTTCGCCTACTACTACCGTCTGCTGGGCCGTGCCGCGTACAACCCCGACCTCGACCCCGGCGAATGGCGGCGCTATCTGCGGGCCACCTACGGCTCGGCGGCCGAGCACGCCGAGAGCGCGCTGGCCGCGGCGTCACGGATCCTGCCGTTGCTCACGGTCGTGCACGCCCCGTCGACCGCCTGCAACGTCTACTGGCCGGAGATGCTCGACCCGACCCCGCTGGTGGCCCGCTCCACGCCGGTGGAGAACCACTACGCCGACTTCGGTGGCTCGGCGAACTCCGACTTCGACATGACGCCGCCGTACGCCTTCGGCAACGTGAGCCCGCTCGACCCGCAGCTCTTCTACAGCCCGGACGAGTACGCGGCGGACGTCATCGCGGGCACCCGCCAGGGCAAGTACTCGCCGATCGAGGTGGCCGGTTGGCTGGAGACTCTCGCGGCGACCGCACTCGACGAACTGGCGAAGGCAGTGAAGGTGGCCGAACCTTCGGCGCCCGTCTTCCAGATCCTGGTGGCCGACGTCCAGATCCACGCGCACATCGGGCGCTACTACGCGGCGATGTTCCGGGCCGCCTTCGCCTACGCGCTGCGCGAGGCGCGAGGGTCGGCGGCCCTTCAGGAGGCGCTCGAACACCACCGGACCGCGCGGGCCGCGTGGGCCGCCACCGCCGAGGTCGCGGACGAGGTGTACCAGCCCGACCTGCCGTTCGGTCGGACGCACTACGCCCGTGGCACCTGGGCCAGTCGGCTCGAGGCGATCGACCAGAGCCTGGCCGGGCTGGAAGCCGCGCTGGCCGAGCACGGGAAGGACGTGGGGGCATCGGCGGACCGGCCGGTCGTTCCGCCTGCGGAGCAACAGCCCAAGCCCGGGGCGCGTCACCAGCCGCCCGGCCGATTCGTTCCCGGTGAGGCGCTCGCCCTCGAGTGGTGCCTCGAGGACGACGTTGCCGTCGCGGAGGTCCGGCTGCACTTCCGTACTGTCAACCAAGCATTGACGTACGACACTCTGGTCATGGACGGCGGGGGCAGGACCTTCCGCGCGGAGATCCCCGCCGAGCACACACGCACCGGATACCCGCTCCAGTACTACTTCGAGGTCGTGGCTCCTCCAGCCGCCTGGCAGTACCCAGGCCTTCAACCAGAGCTCGCGAACCAGCCCTACTACGTCGTGCACGCCGACGAGGCCACCGCCTGGGGTGCGGTGTAGCCGGGCACGGGCGCGAACCCTGGTCAGGTGAGCGGCTCGCCGCCGTCGATGCGTAGCGTCGCGCCGGTCATGAAGGTGTTGGTCATGGCGAACAACACGGCCGTAGCGATGTCCTCGACCGTTCCGATGCGGCGCACCGGATTTCGCTCCCGCTGACTCTCGAAGTAGTCCCGCTTGCCCTGCTCGCCCAGACCGTCCCAGGCGCCGGTGTCGACCACGCCCGGCGAGACCGTGTTCACCCGGACTGGGGCGAGTTCCAGCGCCAGGGACCGGGTGAGGAAGTCGACCGCTCCGTTGGTGACGGCGACCCCCAGGTAGCCGACCGTCGGTTTGAAGGCGGCAACCCCCGAGAAGAGGACGAGCGATCCGCCGACACCGATGTGGGGGGTGAAGTGCTTGGCCATCATGATCGGTCCGATGACCTTCGTGTCGAAGGATCGGCGGAGTGCCTCGCGGTCCAGATCGCGGACGTGACCGCGGGCGCGTGCGGAGGCGGTCGACACCACATGATCGACGGCGCCGAGCCGCTGCGCGAGTGAGGCGATGCTCACCTCGTCGTTCAGGTCGACCTCCTCGGCCCGGATGTCCGGGTCGTCGTAGGCCCAGGCGAGGGCGGGACGGTCACGTCCGGCGACCACGACCCGGGCGCCGGCTGCCCGCGACGCGTCGGTGATGGCGCGGGCGATCCCGCTCCCGCGCCCGATGACGACGACAGTGCGATCTTGCAGCGATTGGATCGACGGGTTCATGGTTCCTCCTTCCGTACGTCAACGCCGAAATGCTAGACAGCTCGGGAGCGGAAACGGGGACTCGATCGCATGAAACGTTCGGTGCTCTCAGATAGATTTCGCGAATGACGACGCTACGCACGCTGGAGTGTCTGGTGGCCTTGGTCGAGGCCGGTTCGGTGACCGGTGCGGCAGCGGCACTGCACATGTCGCAACCGGCGCTTTCCCACCAGATCGCGGCGTTGGAGCGCGAGCTGGGCACGCCGGTGGTGGAGCGGCTCACCCGCGGCGTCCGCGTGACTGCCGCCGGTCGCGCGGTGGCGGAGGAGGCGCGGGTCGCGCTGGAGGCGGCCGACCGGGCCGTGCGCGTGGGCCGCCGCGTGGGCGTGGGCGCCGGCGGCCGCCTTCGCCTCGCCTGTGCCGAGACGATGACGGCCTGGCTGCTCGTCCCCGTACTCCGGCAGTGGAGGTCGCGGCGCCCGGACGTTCAGCTCGATCTCGCGGAGTTCACCAGCGCCGACGTCATGGCCGACGTGCTCGCGGCCGGCGGAACGGATCTGGTCGTGGGTCCACGGCCCACCGCCACCGACGCTCACGTCGAACTGCTGGGGCAGGAGGAGATGGTCGTGGTGGCGGCCGCCGCCCACCACTTCGCCGACCAGAGGTCGGTGGCCGTCGCCGACCTCACCGGTGAGCCTTTCGTCCACTATGACCGGGACAACGGTCTCGCGCTGTGGGTCGACCAGTTCGTGGCCCGCCACGGGGTCACGCTGACTCCGGTGCTGCGAACCCGCAGTCCGCGGACCGCGGCACAGCTCGCGGCCGCCGGGATGGGGGTCAGCATCGTCCCGGTCTCCGCCCTGGCCACGCGCCCCGCCGGGACCGTGCGCCCCCTGCGGCCCCGTGTTCGACGGGACGTGGTGGCGATTGTCGGGGCGCCCTCGGATGCGCTGGTGCGCAGGTTCGTGGCAGACCTGGTGCGGCGCGGACTTCCCTCTAGCGCCAGGACCACGCCGTAGCCAGAACCCGCATCGCCACCGACCGGGCGAATCGACCGGACGAATCCATCGGCAAGGGCGGATTGTCACGTAAGGGTGTGAAGCCGACGTACCACTCCTCCTCCGCACCGGGTGCGCCGGGCAGCTCGCGGCGTGGTCGAATCGGAGACAGGCACACGGTGGACGGACATCGTGAACCTGATCGGAGGAGGGAGTGCACCGTGCCGGTCACCCGTGGATTCGGCGGACGCAGACGTGATCATGCCCTGGACCTTCCTCCGGGGCAGTACCTCACGGAGGACTTTCCCGTTCTCTCGGCCGGGCCGACGCCCGACATCGACACCGCCGACTGGGAGTTCTTCATCCGGACCGAGTCCGGCGACGTGCACACGTGGAGCTGGGAGCAGCTGCACGCCCTGCCGATCGAGGACGTCACCAGGGACATTCACTGCGTGACGCGCTGGTCCAAACTCGGCACGGACTGGCGGGGCGTCTCCCTGGACACGCTGTTCGAGCGGGTCGAGACGGAGGCCGACTTCGTGATGGCCCACTCCTACGGTGGCTACACCACCAACGTGCCGCTCGAGGATCTTCAGGACGGCAAGGCCTGGATCGCCTTCGAGTTCGACGGCGAGGACCTGGAGCCGGAGCATGGTGGCCCGGCTCGCCTGCTCATCCCGCACCTCTACTTCTGGAAGAGCGCGAAATGGATCCACGGGCTGGTCATGACGGCCGATGAGGAGCCCGGCTTCTGGGAGCAGAACGGCTACAACAACTACGGGGATCCCTGGCTCGAGCAGCGCTACTCATGAGCCGGGGGGACAGCGTCGGCGCCTGGAAGCTGGGTGTGGTGGCGGAGACTCGAACGCTCACGAAGTCCGCGCGCAGCATCATGCTCGACGTGCCCGGCTGGGGTGGCAACATCGCCGGTCAGCATGCCGACGTCCGACTCACGGCGGCGGACGGCTACCAGGCGGTGCGTTCCTACTCGGTCGCCTCGGTCGGCACCGGCGACCGGATCGAGCTCGCGGTCGACAGACTCCCAGACGGCGAGGTGTCGCCGTACCTCGTCGACGAGGTCATGGTGGGGGACGAGCTCGAGGTGCGTGGACCACTCGGCGGATGGTTCGTCTGGCGCCCTGACCAGAGGGAGCCGGTACAACTCGTCGCGGGGGGCTCGGGCATCGTCCCGCTGATGGCGATGATCCGGTCACACCACGCGACAGGAAGCACCGCGCCGTTCCGGCTGCTGTACTCACTGCGCACACCGGAGGACGCCTTCTTCAGGGAGGCGCTGTTGGCTCCGCCGGCCGGAGTCGACGTCACCTGGCACTACACGCGCGAGGTACCCGCGGGGTGGGAACACGCGCCCCGACGCCTCACCGCGACCGACCTCGCCACCTCCACGTTCCCGCCCACCGACGAGCCCGCCATGTACGTGTGCGGGCCGACCGGCTTCGTGGAGACCGTCGCCCGCGCGCTCGTCGACCTCGGCCACGATCCGCAACGCGTCAAGACCGAACGGTTCGGAGGGACGTGATGAACGGCCACCTCGACGGCAACGTGCTCGCCGGTCCACTGACGGAGGTGTTCGCCTTCGACCCGACCACCGCGCTCGTACGCTGCGCGTCCTGCGGCGACGTCTCCGCGTTGGCCTGCGCGATGGTCTACGAGGACCCGATGGGGCTGGTCGTGCGTTGTCGACGCTGCGACAACGTGCTCATGGTCGTCGTGGACCGCCCGGATCGGACGTGCGTGGCGACCCATGGCATGTCCTGGCTGCAGGTCATGCGCTGACCTTCCGTCATCGACCTCACGAACCGGCCCGCCCGAGCGTCTGCAGGGGGAGAGACGAGAGCGAGGGCGAGTCATGGCCACACGTCACACCCTGATCGAGACGGAGCTCGGAGAGATCACCCTGGTCGCGGACGAGGGCAGGCTCGCCGGACTGTACTTCCGTCACCACTGGTACAAACCGCCGCAAGAGAGCCTTGGCGCCTACGTCGAGCCCGACACCGATCCGCTGTTCACCGCGACCGCCGCCGAACTCGAGGACTACCTCGCCGGCCGGCGTACGTCGTTCGACGTCCCGATCACGGCGGCGGGGGACGAGTTCCAGAAGCGGGTGTGGGCCCTGCTGGAGGAGATCCCGTACGGCCGGACGACGACGTACGGCGCACTCGCGGAGAAGCTGGGCGACCGGTCGCTCGCGCAGGAGGTCGGGCGGGCCGTGGGGCACAACCCGCTGAGCGTGATCGTGCCCTGCCACCGGGTCGTCGGCAGGGACGGCAAGTTGACCGGTTACGCGGGAGGGCTCCGGCGGAAGAAGCTCCTCCTCGATCTCGAGGAACCATCGCGGGCGAAGGCGGAAAGGCTGTTCTGAACGTGAAACGCGGTACGAGGAAGTCCGAAGCAACCGACCCAGCCACCGACGTGTGGAGGGACCGGGTCGGGTCCGGAGACTGGGCGGCCATCACCGAGGAGATCAACGAGTACGGCGGTGCCCTCCTGCCGAGGCTCCTGTCCGCCGACGGGACGCGAGAGGTCCGCGACCTCTACGGCGACACCCACGACGTGTTCCGGACCACCGTCGACATGGGCCGGCATCGCTTCGGGGAGGGCGAGTACCGCTACTTCAACGCGCCCTACCCCGAGCCGATCGAGCGGCTCAAGCAGGCGCTGTACCCGCGGCTGTTGCCGATCGCGCGCGACTGGTGGACGAAGCTGGGCCGGCCGACCCCGTGGCCGGACACCCTCGACGAGTGGCTGGAGTGTTGTCACCGGGCCGGACAGACGAAGTCGACGGCGATCCTGTTGAAGTACGGCGAGCGGGACTGGAACGCGCTGCACCGCGACCTCTACGGTGACCTCGTCTTTCCGCTGCAGGTCGTGATCAACCTCAACGAGCCGGGCGTGGACCACACCGGTGGGGAGTTCCTGCTGCTCGAGCAGCGGCCCCGCGCCCAGTCCCGGGGCACCGCGACGCTCCTGCCTCACGGTCATGGTTACCTCTTCACCACCCGCGACCGACCGGTCGAGTCCCGACGTGGCTGGTCGGCGGCCCCGGTCCGCCACGGCGTCTCCGCCATCCGCTCCGGGCAACGCCACACGCTCGCGCTGGTCTTCCACGACGCCGCCTGATCGCCATGGTGCGCACCGGGACCGACGACGGGGGCGTCCGGGCCTACACGCTGGTCGGCCCGGACGGTCGGCCCTACCGGTCAGACGTCCCCGGCGAACTCGGTGGCCACCGCGGATCGCGGATCTACGGTCGGCTGGACTGCCCGTCGGCGCTCCGTGCCCGTGCCCGCGGCGGCTACACACGCAGCCGGGTGTTCTTCGCCGACGAGGCGACCGCGATCGCCGCCGGATACCGGCCGTGCGGCGTCTGCCTACCCGAGAGGTACGCGCGGTGGAAGGCCGGACTGTGGCCCCGGTCACAGCGCGGTGCCGCCTCGCCGAGCGCGGGTCGGTCGGTGGATCCCTGATTCGAAGTTTCGCCGCGGGTATGTCGAAACCGGATCCGCTGCCCCGTCGTCCCTGGTGAGGCGTCGCGACGGGCTCGGAGGAGTTTCGTCGGTCGGCGCGGAAAGGACCAGCCATGCGACACCCCGTCGTGCACTTCGAGGTCATCGGTCGGAACCCGGAGAAGCTCCGGGGTTACTACGGCACCCTGTTCGGGTGGGAGTTCGACACGAGTTCGCCGGTCGCGGAGGAGGTCTCCGAGCCGGACAACTACGGCTTCGTCGAACGCGTCACGACCAGTGACGGCACCGGCATTCCGGGCGGTGTCGGCGGTGGTCCGGCCTATGAGGGACACGCCATCTTCTACGTCGGCGTCCCTGACGTGGAGGCCGCGCTGCGGGAGGCGGAGCGCCTCGGTGGAACGCGCCGGATGGGCCCGGTGCGGGCTCCGAGCGGGCTCGTGGTCGGTCACTTCACCGACCCGGAGGGCCATCTCGTCGGGGTCGCCGGCTCGGCCTAGGACACGACCTGACTACCGCCGTCGGGGCGACGACGGCACGAAGGACGTGCGGCGGGAGGCCAGAAGGAGGGAGGGCGACCCAGGTGGGCGGCCCTCCCTCGCTGTCTTTGCTCTCCGGGATCTCATCGCCGGAGGGGCGCTACAGCTAGGGCATCAGTCGAACGGCAGGCGTTCAACCGACCAACCCGGCGTCAGGGTCATCGACCGTCCGGCCTGCGCCACCTGCGGCCCGGCCGGCGGTCCGGCGTCAGGTCCAGTCGGCACCGGAACGCCCTGACACCCACTCGCCCCGGGCTTTCCGGTCCTGAAGTAGGCGACGACGTGTGCGGCGCAGTCGGGCGCGTCGATGACGGAGCCGTGCACGTCGTCCTCGACGGTGAACGTCGTCCCGCCGACCGCGGCCTTCATGTCATGGGTCCACCGGTAGACCGAGACCGACTCGTAGCGGTGTCCGGACAGGACGAGTGGGGCACGGTTGAACCGCAGCCGCACCTCCTGCACCGGCAGCGGCCAGCCCGCGCACGGAGGCAGGAACGAGCTCAGCCGGCCGGTGATCGGGAGACGCCGCAGGCGCTCCTGGTAGGCATCCCAGGCGGACTCGAAGTCGCGCGCGCCGCCGTCGCCGTTGCAGAAGATCGCCTGGTTCGCCGTGGGATTGCTTCTCGCGGGAAGCCCTGCCGGCGGCTCCATGGGTTCACCGCCGAAGACCTCCGCGACTTCCGGTGGTGCGATCGGGCCGGTCGCGTCCCGCAGCTCGGCGAACACCTGCGCGGCCTGCGGCCAGACCGGGGACGGTTGGGACCCAGCGAGTGCGACGACGGATCCGTCGAAGACCACGGGGATTCCGGTGAACTCCTTGGGATGAGCGTCAAGGTCCCTTTGCAGCGCCGTCAAGGATGCCTTGACCTGACTACCGGTCGTGCCGAAGCCGTAGGTGTCGTCGAAGCGCGCCATCCAGGTGGCCATCCGGGAGAAGTCCCTCTCGGTGGCCGCGGCCCGCTCCGCCACGAAGGTGTCCAGCCTCGGATCCGGCGGGGCAACGCTGTCCACCCACATGCGGCCGACCTTGCTGGGAAAGAGGTTCCGGTACACGGGCCCGAGCCAGCTGCCCCAGGACACGCCGTAGTAGCTCAACCGTCGTTCACCCAGGCCGGTCCGGATCCGGTCGAGGTCGCGGGCGATGTTCTGTGTCGTGAGCTGCCCGATGAACTCGGGGTCGGTCGAGGCGCATTCCTGGTTCACGCGTACCAGCTGCGCGTAGACCCGCCTCGCCTCCGCCTCGGTGATCGTCGGCGGAGCGCCGACGCCGTCCTCGGCGCAGTCGACGGTGGTGCTTGAGCCGACTCCGCGCGGGTCGAAGCCGATCAGGTCGTACTGCTTGTTCAGATCCGCCGTCGGACGATCCGGCTGTGCGAACCGGAACGGCATCAGATACCCGCTGCCACCCGGACCGCCGGGGTTGAGCGCGAGGCTGCCCAGGCGATGCGCCTTGTCGGTGGCCGGCAGTCTCGTCAGCGCGACGCTGATCCACCGGCCGGAGGGGTCGGCGTAGTCCAGTGGAACGTCGAGCGTGCCGCAGTCCGCGCGGTTCATCGCCGCCTTGAACCACGCGTGGTCGGGGAACCCGATCCAGTCCAGTACGTCGTCGGAGTAGTCGGGGCAGGCGTGCCAGTCGATCCTCGCGTGCCGCAGGGTTTGGCTGGTGGACGCGGTGGACGCGGCGGTCGTGGCGGAAGCGGTGGACGTCGTGGACGCGGTGGTTGTCGCGGTTGCTGTGCCGCCTGGTGTGAGGGTCGACCCGACGACGGCCAACGGAGCCGCCGTCCAGGCCAGGAGTCTTCGTAGGTTCATGCGGTTCAGAGTGCGCGACGGGGGGCTCCCTCCGCGTCTGCCCGAGGCCGTGACTCCGCTCATGACCTCAGGACCACAAGGGCGGCCAGGAGGTGGTCGACACCTGTCCACGGTCATGGTCACGACCATGACCGTGGACAGAGCCGAGGCGGCTCTACGACGAATAGGCTGCAGCGGACATGGACAGCACGAGACACCACGCCGCCGCGCTCCTGGCCTGGTCGCGCCGACCGATGGTGATGGACGCCGGCCTCGCTGTCCTCCTGCTCGCCGCCACGGCAGCTGTGAGGAATCCGTCGTTGCCGGGGTTCTGGTGGGTGGCGACCGGGGTCTGCGTGCTCACGGTCCTGACTCGCCGGCGCTGGCCCATCCCGTCGCTCGCGGCCGCCCTGGTCGCGACGCTCGTCCAACTGTCGCACGTCTCGGGACCGGCGGTGGCCTGCCTCGCCGCACCACTCGCCCTCTACACCGTCTCCCTTCGCTACCGACGAACCGTCTCCCTCGCCGTTCTGGGAGGGGCGCTCCTCGTGGCGATCGGCTGGGGCGTCTTCGCCGGTGCCGTGGTCAGGCCCGCCGGCCCGTCGGCGCCCGTCCTGCCTGGGCCACCGCCCCCGCTGAGGGCCGAAGCGGAGCCGCGACCGCCCGCGCCGGTGCCGCCTCCTCGCCCTCCGAGGCCAGCGCCTGATCAGCCCGAATCGGTCGGCCGGGGTGCGCTGCCCATCCTCGGCTCCGTTCTGGTCGCCGGCTGGGCCATCGGCTCGGGCGCCCAGAGTCGTCGTGCGTACCTCGACGAGCTCAGAGCACGGGCACGCGACCTCGAACGCGAACGCGACCAGCAGGCCGCCCTCGCCGCGGCGGCCGAACGCAGCCGGATCTCCCGGGAGCTGCACGACGTCGTCGCCCACGGTCTGTCGGTGATCGTCATGCAGGCCCAAGGCGGAGCCGCGGCGTTCGAGAAGCGCCCCGCGGACACCCTCGCCGCCCTGGCCACCATCGTCGAGACCGGCCGGGCGTCCCTCGCCGACATGCGCCAGGTGCTCACGGCCGTCGGCTCGGTCGACGGGACACATCCCGTACCCGGGCTGGACCGGCTGCCCCATCTCATCGACCAGGTACGCCAGGCCGGAACCACCGTTCTCTTCCACGTCGAGGGCACGCCAGGAGTTCTGCCCGCCACCGTCGACCTGTCGTCGTACCGGATCATCCAGGAGGCGCTGACCAACACCATGAAGCACGCCGGACCGGGCGCCTGCGCCCAGGTCATGCTCGCCTACGGCGCGAGGGATCTGCGGCTCGAGATCAGCGACAACGGTGCCACGACGCCGGCACCCGACGGTGTCGGCAACGGCCTTCGCGGCATGCGCGAACGCGTAGAGTTCCTGCGCGGCGACCTGGACGCCGCCCCAGGTCCGCGGGGCGGCTTCGTCGTACGTGCCCGGCTTCCCATCGCCGAGGAGGCGGTCGCATGATCCGGGTCCTCCTCGTCGACGACCAGGCGCTGCTTCGCGCCGGCGTCCGGATGATCCTCGAGAACACCGACGACATGGACGTGGTGGGCGAGGCCGCCGACGGCGCCGAGGCGACGACCATGGCGGCGCAGGTCGCGCCGGACGTGGTGCTGATGGACATCCGGATGCCCGACATCGACGGTGTGGAGGCCACGCGTCGCATCCGCGCCGCCCAGCCGGACGGACCGAGGATCCTGGTCCTCACGACGTTCGACCTGGACGAGTACGTCTACACCGCGCTCCGGGCCGGGGCCAGCGGCTTCATCCTGAAGGACACGCTCGCGCCCGACCTGCTCTCGGCGATCCGGGCGGTCGCGAGAGGCGACGCGATCGTCGCCCCGGCCGTCACCAGGAGGCTGATCGAGCGTCACATCGGAACCAACGACAGCCCGCTGCCGCTCACCGACGTCGAACTGCGCGTCCTCACCGAGCGCGAACGCGAGGTGCTCGAACTCATCGCCCGCGGCCTGTCCAATGCCGAGATCGCGGGTGCCCTCCACCTGACCGAGGGAACCGTCAAGGGCCACGTCAGCCGCATCCTGACCAAGCTCAGCCTGCGCGACCGCGTCCAGGCCATCGTGTTCGCCTACGAGTGCGGCCTCGTGCGGGCCAGTACGCGGACCGGCCCGACAACCGGCTGACGCCGCGGCTACCCGGTGCGACCGGTGGCCGTCCAGGTCGTACCGACCGGTTGCCGGACCTTCTCACCGGCAGCCGGCGGGATCACGAAGACGGGGCATTTCGCGTTGCGTACGCAGTAGGTGCTCACGGAACCGAGCAGGGCGGCGAGCACCGCGCTGCGTCCGTTGCTGCCGACGACGAGCGCCGACGCCCCCGCGGAGAGGGCGCACAGCACCCGGCCGGGCTCACCGTGAGCGACGCTGGCCTCCACCCGCACGCCGCGGGCACCAGGGTCCGCCTGCGAAACGGCGCGTCTGAGCACGTGCTCGTGTCCGAGCGCGTCGGCATCGGGGTCCACGTAGTGCGAGGGCACCGCCAGGGAGCGCGGCGTGGGGATGAACACGCAGGCCGACACGGCGTGCACGGTGGACCCCGTGCGTTCCGCGAGCCCCACCGCCCAGTCCAGGGCCCGCTGAGCACCGGCCGAACCGTCGACCCCCACGACGATGGCGGCGTCGTGCTCATCGCGCATCGCGATCATCTCCTTCGGGTGCGGGCGGGCTCGGTGTCGCCGGCGAGCGCGGTGCCTTCTGCGCTTCGGGCTCGGTTGGTTCCTCCGCCAGGAGAGTCGCCACCTCGTCGGAGGTCAGGAGCCCGACGATGCGGCCCTCGTCCGCCACCAGAACGGCGTCGCCGCCGCTCAGGAGGAGTGCGGTGGCCGCCTCCCTGACGGTGTGGTCGGACGGGACGACGGGAGGAGGTTCGCGAACGAGATCACGGGCGGTGGGCGGCCTGTCGTGAACGGACCAGCTCGCGAGGTGCCATACCGCGTCGGTCTCGGACAACAGACCCACACAGTGGTCGTGCTCCATCACCGGGAGATGGTGGACGCCGGCCCCGACCATCAGTCGCAGGGCGACGTCGACGCCGGAGCCGGCATCGACCCCCGGCACGTTGGGCGTCATCACGTCGCCGACCGGGCGGTCCCCGACGCCGCCGTACGCCTGTGCCGAGGACTCGCCGGCCGTGGGGACTCCCAGCTCGGGGATGTTCGCGGGTACGACCGCGACCGGACAGGCGGCGTTGCGGAGGCACCGTGATGTCGTCGAGGTGCGCAACGGATCCCGGCCACGGCGTCGACCGAGTACCAGGAAGCTCGCCCGGCGCGACTGCTCGGTGAGGACGGAGGCCGGCTCGCCGCGCGACACCCGATGTGAGAGCGGCTGGCGGCGGCGCCACGTCGGAGGAACGGCGGTCTGGATCAGGGCGGTCAGCAGCGCGTCCGGGTCGATCTCCCCTTCGTCCCGCCGTTCTTCGGGGACCGCGAAGACGGCCTCGACCGGCAACCTGAGACGCTCCGCCTCGGCCACGCCCCAGCGCAGCGCGGCCGCGCTGGCGGCCGAGCCGTCGACGCCGACCACGATCGGGCTCTGGTCCACAGCGCACCCCCAAGGCCGCGCGACACGATCGCGATGCCGGGCCACGTCCTCGACGGCGCCCAGACGTCCACTCCACGGCCACCATGGCGCGGTCAGGTGACCACGATGAGCCCGCAAGGGTCCTCGAATCCCGCGGCCAAGGTCCCAAGGGCACGTCGTATGTCCCGTCTCGTGGCGATGGGGGAACTTGTCGCGAGTCGCTGGTGAGGCCTGGATCTTCCACAGACGCCGGGGGAGTCGCCGGCCGGCAGGCCGGTTTCGGCCGGTCGGTCGGGGTGCACGGGCCTGTGGCCAGGGCGAAGTTCGACAGCGTGAACGCGTACGGTCGCGTCACGTTTGCCCAGCGGGTCGATGATCACGGGAGACAGCACCGACCGACCCGATGAGGCCTCTCGATGCGATCCGCGTTCCCCGGCCGTACCGCCGGCCCCGGCCTTGTCGCCGTCGCCCTGCTCGCCCTGGTCCAACTCGGTGTGCTCCTGGCTCCGGCGGGCACCGCTTGGGCCCAGCCACTCGGCGGCCACTCACCGGGTAAGCACCAGGTGGCACTGCATCCGCTGGGAAACTTCAGCATCAACCGGTACGACGGACTGACCGTCACACCGGACCAGCTGCGGGTCGACCACGTGCAGGACTTCGCCGAGATCCCCACGACCCAGCTGCAGAAGACCGTCGACACGAACGACAATGGGATCCTCGCCGAGGAGGAGCTCGCGACCTGGGCCACGCCGCGCTGCCGTACGGCGGCCAGGGAACTCGAGGCACGGTTGGACGAACGTCCCGTCCGCTTCGCACTCCAGACCGCCCGGGCACAGACCCGGGACGGCCAGGCCGGCCTGCGGACTCTCCGCCTCGAGTGCGCCTTCGCCGCCCCGATACCGCCGGCCGGTGCGGAGGCCCAGCTCGTGTTCGTCGACCGGGCCAGCACCGAGGGGATCGCGTGGCGGGAGATCAGCGCGCGTGCCGAAGGTGCGAGTCTGGCCGCGTCCGACGTGCCTGAAGATTCGGTGAGCAACCGGTTGCTCACCTATCCGGAGGCGAACCTCGACTCACCGCTCAACCAGCGGGCGGCGAACCTGACCATTCGAGCCGACGGTGGCCGCACCTCGATCGAGCCCGCCCCGGAGCAACCGGCGAACTCCGTCCTCGAAACAGTCCTCCCGAGGGGCGCCGACCGGCTCACCGTCGGCTTCATGTCGATGATCTCCCGGCAGGACCTCACCCTGGGGATCGGCCTGACCGCCATCATCTCGCCGCCATCGCCCTGGGCGCCTCGCACGCGGCGGCACCGGGCCACGGCAAGACCATCATGGCCGCGTACGCCGCCGGTCGCAGCGAGCACTCGCTGCGTGCGGTGCTCGCGCTCGGAGCCACGGTCACCGTGACGCACACCGCCGGCGTCTTCCTGCTCGCGCTGATCGTCACCGTCGGAACGGCTGTCGCGCCGGAGTCCCTGTTTCCCTGGTTCGCCGCGGCGAGCGGCGTCCTCGTCGTCCTCGTCGGCGTGACGCTGCTCGTGCGCGCTCGGTCGGCCTGGAGGCACGGCCACGGGCATGGACATGGACACGGCCACGGCCACGGCAGCATCCTCGTGATGGGCATCGCCGGCGGGATGGTTCCGAGCCCTTCGGCGATCGTCGTGCTGCTCGGAGCGGCCGCGCTCGGGCACGCGTGGTTCGGTGTCCTGCTGGTGCTCGCCTACGGCGCCGGAATGGCCCTCACCCTGATGCTCGCCGGTCTTGTGATCGTGCGACTCAGTGAGCGCATCCAGCAGTGGCTTCTCTCGCGCGGAAGGGCCCGTTGGGTGGGTGTCGTGCCCACCGTCACCTCGCTGGTCGTGATCGTCCTCGGGGTCGTCATCACCGTGCGCGGCGTGGGTAGCGCCCTCGGGACCGTGTCGTAGCGTCGCGGGTCAGACGTCGGTCACGACCTCGTTGAGGAACCACGTCCTGCGCTCGCTCTCGTCGATCCAGTTCTCGATCAGGCTGGCGGTCGCGACGTCGTTGTACTTGTCGCAGATCTCGTGCGCCGAGCGGAGGGAAATTGTCAACTGACGGTTGTCGTCCCGCAGTTCCTTCATCATGTCGCGCGGGGCGACGAACTCCTCGTCGTTGTCCTTGAGCCGCTGTTCCCGTGAAACACCGCCGATCGAGCGAAGCGTGGTGCCACCGATCTTCCGTGTTCTTTCGGCTATATCGTCGGACATCGCGAATATCTGGTCGGCGTGCTCGTCGAGGAGCAGGTGGTAGTCGCGGAAGTGCCGGCCGGTCATGTGCCAGTGGAAGTTCTTCGTCTTCATGTAGAGCGCGAAGACATCGGCGAGGAGTACGCGTAGTTCACGCGAGATCTCCACCACACCACCGTGACTCAGATCGGTGGGTACGCCGAGGACGTCGGTTCGGGACTGTTCGGAACGCGTGGTGCTGCCCTTTGCCATCGTTGTGGCCTCCTCCCGGATCAGATCTCCCGGTGACTTCGACCCTACGTGCCCGCACGCTCCGTCTCGCGGGACGAAACTCACCAACCGAACGTGATCCCCGCGCAGTAACGCCAGGGACATCGACCGGTCGCGACCAGCCGGATCCGCGTCAACGGAGTCTTGCCCGAGTACGCGCGGAAAGGCCGCTTTCGCCGCGGTGTCCAGGCCGCCTTGCCTCACCCGTCGGTCCGCCCGCGCACCCGGCGCGGATGTGAAAGCCTGGCATGGCCGCGGAACCGCAGCGGGCAGGGAGCGCGGGGTTGAGCAGCCAACCAGCCGGACAGCAGTGGGACGACATCGAAAGCCGACGCGGCATGGGTCCAGCGGTGCCGATCGCCGCGTACGCGTTCGCCGTCGCCATGTCCGGCACCACTCTTCCGACGCCGCTCTACACGCTGTACCAGGCGCAGTACGGGTTCTCCTCGCTGATCGTCACGGTGATCTTCGCCGCGTACGCCGTCGGTGTCATCGCGACGTTGTTCCTGTGCGGCCAGCTGTCGGACACGATCGGCCGGCGGCCCGTGTTGGTGGCCGGTCTGGTCCTGGCCGCGGCGAGTGCCCTGTGCTTCCTGTTCGAAGGGGGACTTCCGGCGCTGTTCGCCGGCCGGGTGCTGTCGGGCCTGTCCGCAGGCCTCTTCACCGGCTCCGCCACGGTGGCCATCGTCGAACTCGCACCGGAGCGACTGCGCGGCCGGGCCACGTTGGTCGCCACGGTCGCCAACATGGGCGGCCTGGGCGTCGGCCCGCTGCTCGCCGGGCTGCTGTCGGAGTACGCCCCCGCCCCGCTCGGTCTGGTCTTCGTGGTGAACCTCGCACTCGTGGCGGTGGCCATCGTCGGGATTCTGCGAATACCGGAGACCGTCCGAGTCCAGCACGGTGCGCCGATGCGTCCGGGCCGGCTGCGAGTCCCGCGGTCGATACTTCCCACGTTCGTGCCCGCGGCCCTGGCGGGGTTCGCGGGTTTCGCGATGTTCGGCCTGTTCACCGCCGTCACACCGACCTACATCGATGAGGTCGAGGGGATCGGCAACCGGGCTGTGCAGGGCGCGGTCGTCTTCTCCGTCTTCATGGCGTCGACCCTCGGTCAGCTGACGATGACGAAGGTCGGTGTCCGACGGGCGCTGCCCTGGGGAACCGTGCTGCTCGGGGTCGGGATGGTCCTCATCTTCTGCTCTCTGCTCCTCCCGAGCCTGGCCCTGCTGGTGCTGGGCGGCGTGATCAGCGGTAGCGGGCAGGGACTGTCGTTCCGCGCGGCGGTGACGGCCGTTGGCCGGCGGAGTCCGCCCGACCAGCGCGCGGAGGTCACCTCAGCGTTGTTCGTCGCGTGCTACGTCGGCATCTCGATCCCGGTCGTGGGGATCGGTGCGCTCGGCGTGGCCACCGGACTCCGTACGGCCGGTCTGGTCTTCACGGTGTGTGTGGCACTGCTCGCGGCGGCCACCGCCGCCTGGCTCGTCCGTAACCCCGCCGGTGACGAGGAACGTCGTCCCCCGAGCGACTGAGAGCGACTGGGGTGGAGGCGGTGGACACGCCACACCGCCTCCAACGAAGTTGGTGGGCCCGCCAGCCGGTTGCCGCACCGGGTTGCCGGGGCTGGCCCACACGCAGACTCTCACCGCCACCTGAGAGGTCCCTGAACGCCCGCTGAATATCTCCCCCGCACAAATCTCGCGGGCGCGGACTGGGGCCGTGGGGTCGGCCGCCGCGCTACACGTGCAGGAACGTCGCCTGGACGACGACGAAGGCCGCGGCGGCGACACCGACCCCGGCCGCCAGCGCGAGCAGCGCCCAGCACCGGTCTCGCATCGAACGCGCCAGCACGACGGGAAGCAGGACGCCGACGGCGATGTAGCACCATCCGGCGGTTGTGCCCGGCCCGCTGTGGGAGGTCGCGTCGGTGGCGAGCCAGAGATACCGGAGTCCCTCACACAGCCATACCGAGCCCGTGATGCCCACCGCCGCGACCCGGATCGGCCGACGAGGTGTACGCAGCAGCGCGCCGGACAGACCGTAGGCCGGTCCCGCGACGACGCCGGTGCCGACCCAGATGATCACCGCGGTCATGCTGGCGGCGTACCCGCGCGCCTCCGTGGCCGCGTAGTAGCCGACGACCAGACCTGCCTGGGTCAGCAGGCCGGCCACGGCGGCCGTTCGCCACCGCCCCGCGGCTGCGAGGCCGACCAGGAAGGCGATCGTGACCCAGGTCGAGGCCGAGTTGGCCAGCGCGGACCAGCCGCCGGGCAGAACCGTCTGCCCGAACGACGTGAGCACCCCTCCGACCAAGCCGAGAGCGACGGACATGGTGAGCAGCAGCCAGGTCCGGGAGGACGCGGCGGACGACCCGCGCGTCGCCGCCGGGTGCTCGGTCGTGGACACGTCGATCGGCTCCTTGAGACTCGTCGGTCGTGGACAGGTGGAGTCACGTCTCTACCAGGGTGTCGACCGATCGCGCCCGGCGGGCGCGAAGGTCGGCCCGTCGGCAGGGCGTGCCGGCCGCACACCATCCGCGGTAAAGCAGGTGAGAGCGCTGACGGGACACGGCTACGCTGCGGCGGATGAGTGGCCACCTGATCCCCGTGCTGTGGTTGTGCGGCCCGCCCGGTGTCGGCAAGTCCACAGTCGCCTGGGAGATCTACGCCGACCTCACCCGGGCCGGCGTCCCGGCGGGCTACGTCGACATCGACCAGGTCGGGATGTGTTACCCCGAGCCGGCGTGCGACCCGGGCAGATACGTGCTGAAGGCCGACAACCTCGCCGCGATGGTGGCGTCCTTCCGGCACTCAGGTGCCCGCTGCGTCGTGGTGTCCGGCGTGGCCGACGTCGCGTGCGCCCGGCTCCATGCCGACCGGACCCCTGATGCCGCGGTCACGCTGTGTCGGCTTCGGGTGGCGCCCGACGAGCTGAGGGAGCGGCTCGCGCGACGGGGAGAGCACGGCCCGATGGTGGAGGAGGCGGTACGCAACGCCGAGGAGTTGGACCGCAACGACGTCGCCGACGTGTGTGTCGAGACCAGCGGACGCTCGGTCGCCGAGGTGACGAGGCTCGTCCGTGAGCAGACCGGTGAGCTGTTCGTTCCCGTCGCCGCGCCGAGTCTCCCCGACGGTGATGCCGCGAGGGCGCTCGCGCCCGCGCCGACGGTGAACGATGCACCTGGGCCGGTCCTGTGGGTCTGCGGGCCGAGGGGTGTCGGCAAATCGACTGTCGGCTGGCTGGTCTCGGAGGCGGTGAGGCGGACCGGGGTCACCACCGCCTTCGTCGACCTCGAGCAGATCGGGTTCAGTTGGCCGGTCCCGGCTGATGATCCCGGAAACCACCGGCACAAGGCGCGGAGCCTCGCCGCCGTCTGGCAGAGCTTTCACGCGAGCGGGGCCCGCTGCCTGGTGGTCAACGGTGCTGTCGACCGGCCGGCCGATGTTCGGTCCTACACCGACGCGTTGCCCGCCTCGACGTTCACGGTGTGCCGGTTGCACGCCGGGCCGGAGCAGCTGAGGGAACGGGTCATGCTGCGGGGACAGGGCCGCAGCTGGGCGGCTCCCGGAGACCCGCTGCGTGGACTGCCCGCCGCGAGGCTGCACCAGGTCGCCGACAACGCGATCGCGACCGCCGCGGCCCTGGAACGCTCCGCCCTCGGCGACCTCCGTGTCGAGACCGACGGGCGTGGCGTCGACGAGGTGGCCCAGGCGATCCTCGCCGAGACCGGCGGGTGGCCGGGCCTCGGCGACCTCGCCGGCGGTGCCGCCGAGGCCGGACGCGGGATCCTGGAACGGGACTGACGCCCGCTCGCGTCAGGCGTCCCCGGCCCGTTCCTCGGCGAGTACCAGGGCGAGCAGGCCCGGGAACCGTGCCTCGAACTCAGCTCGTCGCAGCCGGTTGAGTCGGCGCGGCCCCTTGTCCACCTGCTCGAGGAGGCCGGCGCTTCGCAGGACCGCGAAGTGGTGGCTCGCGGTGGCCTTGGACACGGGCAGGTCGAAGGTTCCGCACGACCGGGTGAAGTCCGGTTCGCCGGCGAGCTCGCGCAGGATCGAACGCCGGACCGGATCGGCGAGCGCGTCCAGCGCGTCCTGCAGGGGGACGGCGGCCGGGTCGGCGTGAACCAGGGATCTGCCGCGACGAGTCGTCCCCTCGGCCATCGTGGGTCCTCCGTCTCCGTCTGCCAGCTTGACTTGTTCGACCACGATCGTACACTCACTGGTGTTCGATTTCCATCAAACAAGAGCCCTGGGCGGAGTGAGTGAGGAAGCATCATGGCTGGGTCGGACGACACATCAGCCTGGGTCGCCGTGGTGACCGGAGCCAGTCGCGGTGCGGGCAAGGGCATCGCCGTCGCACTCGGTCAGGTCGGAGCGACCGTGTACGTCACGGGGCGTAGCCAGCAGGCGGCCGACTCGCCATACGGCGGAACCATCGCGGAGACCGCGGATCTCATCACCCGCGCCGGTGGCACAGGCATCCCCGTCGTGGTCGACCATGCCGACGACGCCGCCACGGCGGAACTCTTCGCCCGCGTGGCGCACGACCACGGCCGGCTGGACATCCTCGTCAACAACGCCGCGAAGGTGCCGTCGGTGCAGCCCGGAGGGTTCTGGGAGAGGCCGCTCGAGGCGGCCGACCTGATCACCGTCGGGCTACGGTCGCACTACGTGGCGAGCTACCACGCGGCGCCGTTGCTGATCGCGAACGGCCGCGGTCTCCTCGTCAACACTGGTCACTACGGCGCGGTCTCCTACTACCACGGACCCGCCTACGGCGCGCAGAAGGCGGGCGCCGACAAGATGGCGGCCGACATGGCGAAGGAACTCCGACCCCACAACGTCGCCGCCGTCTCGATCTGGATGGGTGGGCTCGACACCGAACGCGCCCGCGCCCACCTCGCCTCGGTGCCGCCCGAGGCGAGGCCGTCGACCCGGCGGGAGTCGCCGGAGTTCACCGGTCGGGTGATCGCGGCTCTCTACGCCCTTCCGGATCTCATGACGTACTCGGGCCGAACGCTGATCGGCGCCGAGATCGGCGCGACGCTCGGCGTCACCGACATCGACGGCGCCGCACCCGTGTCACTGCGCTCCACCCTCGGTGGGCCGCCGGAGCCGCACGCCAGCCTGCGCTGACGTCGCGTTCCGTGATCATGAAGGATCGGGGGCACGTGGAGCCCGGAATCGTTCATGATCACGGGGTCTGGGCGGTGACGGGGCTCGGTACCTCGACCGCGGCAGGCAGCCCGACCGCACCTGCACGGGACGTCTGTCTCTTGTGAGGGCTGCGGGGCGGCGCAAGCGTTGAGGAAAAGGTCGTTGGTGCCGTATCGGGCGGCGAGGCGACATCCTGCGTGACGTCGCTCCCGCCCACGATCAGGACGTGGGCAAGAGATGCCAGAGAGTTCCAGAGTCCCTCGACAACGCCCCGAGGAAACTGAGCCGGACTCCCGTGGTCAGGAGCGGGCGGCGCCCGAGCGTTCCGAACGTGGGGAGCGCAGAGTGAAGGAGGGCGGTACGAACCGCTCGCCGGCACTCGAGGACGCGACCGCGCAGGACTGGCTCGGCTCGAACCAGGACCCCGACGTGCTGCTCAGTGTGCCGGACCTCGGCGTGGACAGGATCAGCCTGAACGTCGAGGACCTGGAGGCCGACGTGGACCTGCACGCGAGGGTTCTCGACGTTGTGGAGCTGCACGTCGGTGCGAAGGTCACGCTGGGACGGGTGGACCTGGAGATAGAGAACGTCCACGCGCAGGCGATGCTCAAGGTGAAGCTCGACAAGGTGGCGGAGATCGTGGACCGCGTACTGGAGACCATCGAGAGCAATCCCGAGATCGTGACCAGCCTCACCACGCCCATCGGCAAGGGTGTCGAGGAACTCGGCCGAGGTGCGGGGCAGGGGGTGCGTGAACTCGGCAGTTCGTCGCCAACGTCGGACGAACGTCAACCGATCGAGACCGCCCACAACGTCGAGTACGACGAGGCCGACCGCGACGCCGAAGCCGAACGGGACGACTTCGATCAGGACGAGGCTGGTCGCGACGAGTTCGACCGGGACGAGTCCGCTCCCGCCGACGAGCGTCACCGCGCCGACGCGCGTGACGGTGACCGGGACCAGGACGAGGACGACGACCGCCCCCGCAGAAGGCAGCGCTTCTCGCGATCCCGCTGACGATCCGCCCGCCGAATCGGGACGGTCTGGATTTCTCCTGCCCACCCGTCCGTGGCCGTAAAGGGCGACTGACGTCGACGGACGGCAGCGAGCATTGTTTACCTCCTTGGGCGGTGCCAATTTCGGTGCAATTCATGGCGCACGGCGTGGTCCGGAAGGATCCGAAGTGCTTGGTAACGCCATGCGAAGGGCACCGGGGCGAGGTCGGCGTTTGGCCATCCTCGCGCTCGCGTTGCTGGCCGTCGCACTCGCGTCGTGCGGTGGTCCGGCCGCCGCCGGACGCCAACCACTTGTCGTCGTGGTCGACTCCACCCGGCTCGAGGGTGTGCAGAAGTACCAGAAGCTGCATCCCGACGTACCGCTGCGGATCCAGGTGTTCGCCGACCGGAGCGCCATACCGACCAGGGTTCTCCTGGACAACTACGCGGCCGACGGTGGCTGGCCGGACGTCTTCTTCGCCGAACCCAACATCGTGGCGCGGACGGCGGACCGCGTGCACGACTATCCGCTCGACCTGCGCCCGTACGTGTCGGCGAAGGTGCTGGACGGTTTCTTTCCGGGTTCGCTCTCCTCGTGTGAGGTCGATGGCAAGCTGGTCTGTCTCCGTAACGACCTGGCGCAGGGAATGCTCTGGTACAACGCCGATCTGATGGCGAAGTTCGGCTACGAGGTTCCGACCACCTGGGAGGAATACCAAAAGCTGGGGCTCCGGGTGGCGAAGGAACACCCGGGTTACGTCACGGGGCGTTCGGCGACGCGCAGGCGCTCACCATGTACTTCTGGCCGAGCAGGTGTCCCGTCGCCCAGATCGTCGGCCGGGACAAGGTCCGAATCAACCTCGACAAACCCGAATGCACCCTGGTCGCGAGATTGTTCGAACCGCTCGTCGAGGCAGGAGTCGTCACGACCGTCAACCCACTCGACGCGTCGTTCGTGCAGAAGTACGGCACCACCAACAAGGTCCTGATGCTGCCGGCCGCTTCGTGGTTCGCGGAGTACGTCTTCCGTGAGGTCTACAAGACACCGCCCGGCCAGCTCGCCGCCGCCATGCCGCTGCGATGGGAGTCCGAGCGCGAGATCCGCACCGGTGCACACGGTGGCGCCGCCTGGATGGTCTCCCGACACACGAAGAACGTGCGGGCGGCGGTCGATCTCGCGGTGTGGATGAGTACGGCGACCGAGTACCAGGGCACGGGTCCGACGTTTCCCGCCTACATGCCGGCCGCCGACGCCTGGGCCGAACACCTCAGCGACGGCGACTTCTTCGCGACGAATCCCTATCCGGTGATGCGAAGGGCCGCGGGCCTGATCGATCCGATCTTCGACAGTGTTCGCTACGACGCTCCGGCGTTGTTCGAGACCGACGTGGTGGGACCGGTCATTCGCGGGCACGCCATCGACTCGGGTTTCGCCACCTACGAATCGCACCTGACCCAACTCGCGCAGGCCTACGGCTACACCGTCGTGAGATAGGAGCCGGCCATGTCGACGTCCACGGTGGCGAGGTCCGCGACGGCGGCACCCGCCAGGAGCCGTGCCGCAGGAGCGCGCCGGCACGGACTCGCGCCCTATCTCTTCGTCCTGCCGTACGTGCTGCTGCTGCTCGCGTTCGGCATCCTGCCCTCGCTGTACTCGGTCCTGATCAGCTTCGACGACCCGTTCGTCCCGGGCCTGAGCTTCCACGGGGTGGAGAACTACCTGGTCGCCTTCCGGGACTTCAGGTTCGCGCCCGCCTTCGGGAACGTCGCCCTCTACCTGCTGATCTGGCTGCCGTTCATGACCGTCGCGGTCCTCGGTCTCGCCCTCCTCCTGCACCAGCGCCCAGGACGCATGTCCGCCCTCGCCCGGCTCGTCTACTTCCTGCCGGGCGCGGTCACCGGATCGGCCGCCGTAGTGTTGTGGCTGTTCGTCCTCGATCCGACGGTGAGCCCGTTCGGACCGTTGCTCCGTCTGTTCGGGATCGAAACCCTTCGGGAGGCGGTGGACGGCTCCAACCTGGCGTTCTCCATCGCCCTGATGGCGTTCTCGATCGGAGCCGGTGGCTGGATCGTCATCATCTTCGGCGCGTTCCAGAACATCGATCGGGAGATCGTCGAGGCGGCGAGGATCGACGGGTGCAACGCCCGGCAGGCGTGGCACATCAAGCTTCCGCTGATCCAGAAGTACGTCGTGTACATGCTGGTGTTGAGCTTCGCCGGCGGAACCCAGTTGTTCGTCGAACCTCAACTCATCGGCCGTGCCGCCGGCCCTGGAGTGGTCAGCCCGACGTGGTCGCCGAACCTGTTGGCGTACGACTTCGCCTTCAACATCGGCAACTTCGGGGCCGCTGCGGCCATCTCGATGCTCCTGCTGGTCATCGGCCTGCTCGGGGCGTGCCTGCTGATCTTCCGGACGAAGTTCTTCGACGTGCGTTGACGCCGGCCCAGGAGGGTTCGCTCATGGTTGCTCAGATGGGGACGCGGCCGGATCCGCGAACGGACGCGCGACCGGCTCGCGAGGCTCGTCCCGCGGTCGCGGTGGCCACGCGCACCGCGCGGATCGTCGTCCTCGTCGGTTTCATGATCTTCTTCGGCGTACCGCTGGTGTGGCTGCTGCTCGCCGCCACCCGCACGAACGACGACCTGCTGACCGGTTTTCCGCTCGCGTTCGGATCCGTGGACAACCTGGTCACCGCCTGGCGGCACCTGCTCTCCTACAACGACGGCGAACTGCTGGCCTGGATCTGGAACTCCGTCGTCTACTCGGTCGGCGGACTACTGCTCACCCTGGTGGCGTGCATTCCCGCCGGCTACGCGATGGCCACCATGCGATTTCGGGGCCGCTACGCCCTGCTCCTGACGACCCTGGTCGTCATGATCGTTCCGGGTTCGACGCTGGTGCTTCCGCTCTTCATCGAGGTGAGCAGCATGCGGCTGCTCAACACTCCCTGGGCGGTGATCCTGCCGATGGCGTTCTTCCCGTTCGGCGTCTACCTCACCTACATCTACTACGCCACGAGTCTGCCGGTCGCGCTCCTCGACGCCGGACGGGTGGACGGGTGTTCGGAATGGCAGCTGTTCTGGTCGATCGCGCTTCCGTTGGCGCGTCCGATCGTGAGCCTCGTCGCGTTCTTCGCGTTCGTCGCCAACTGGAACAACTACTTCCTTCCCTTCGTCATGCTCACCGACGACCAGAAGTACAACCTGCCCGTGGGGCTCGCCGCGCTCATCCAGAGCGCCCCCGGCGTGCACCCGGTGTTCGCGTCCGAGCTACCGATCTACGGCCCGGAGATCGCCCTGGCAGGGGTCGTCACCGTCCTGCCGATCGCGGTGATCTTCCTGTTCTCGCAGCGTTCCATGATTGCCGGAATCTTCGGGGGAGCGGTCAAGGACTGAAACATGTGCCGGGGTCTCTCGCAGGTCCCGGTGTCCCTGGCAGGTCCCGCGGATGTCTTGGTCCGCCTCCACGGGGAACAAGGACGTACATGCGACTCGAGGGCAGTGTGGCGCTGGTGACCGGAGCCAACCGAGGCATCGGGGCGGCTTTGTGTCGGGCGCTGTTCGAACGCGGTGCCAGGAAGATCTACGCGGCCGTCCGTTCTCCGCAGACCGTCACCGATCCACGGCTCACGCCCCTGCGCGTCGACGTCACCGACCAGGCCAGCATCGACGCCGCGGCGACCTCGGCCCCGGACGTGTCGATCCTCGTCAACAACGCCGGCCGGGGCGGTGGAGGCACGAAGGTGCTGGGCGGTTCGCTCGACGACGCGCGCGCGACCATGGAGGTCAACTACTTCGGAACCTGGACGGTCTCCCGAGCGTTCGCACCGATCCTGGCCGCCAACGGTGGGGGAGCCATCATCAACGTCCTGTCGGTCGCGTCGTGGTGGGCGCTGGACATCGCGCCGGGGTACTCCGCGTCCAAGGCGGCGGGCTGGTCCCTCACCAACTCGATGCGGGCCATACTCCGCGACCAGGGCACCCTCGTGGTGGGCGTCCATGCAGGCTTCGTCGACACCGACTTCAGCGCGTGGACGGACGCGCCGAAGATCAGCGCCGACAGCGTCGCGGCTCAGACGATGGCGGCGCTGGAGAACGACGCGGACGAGGTGCTCGCCGACGACTTCACCAGGGACACGCGCGCCGCCCTGTCCGGTGACATCGCAGGCGTGCACCGCATCACCCCGTGGTGACCCCCATCAGCGGCAGGCACGGAGCGAGCCCTTCGATGGTGACCGCCGTGGTGCGGTGTCGCTCCCAGTTGGCGCGGGTCAGGCGCAGCCGGTGCTCGACCGACATGGCGTCGCGGACCACCCGGCGGTGGATGCCGTCCGGCTCGTAGCCGAGCTTGCGGGAGACTCCGCTGGACCTCAGGTTGTGCTCGAACGCACCGGAGGTGGCGTGCTCCGCGCCCAGGCCGTCGAAGGCCAGCCGCAGGACAGCCGCCCGCATCTCCGTACCGATCCCCTGACCCTGGTGACGCAGTCCCAACCACGAACCCGTGTGCACCCTCACGACTGACGGCGAGGTCGCGTGCGCCGATGCTCTGCATCCCCACGACGTCGCCGGCACGGAAGACGGTGAGGTTGAGCGACCAGTGTTCCGGTGTCCAGGTGCCGAGCCGCAGCCAGTGATGCTGAACGACGCTTCGGGCGACGTCCGCCGGCGGCTGGTCCGTCCAAGGCACGAAGAACGGCATGGTGTCCGGGGCGTGGATGCCCTTGGCCGCGAGGTCCGCGAGGGCGGCGAGTTCCTCCGTGTCGGGAAGACGGAGTTCGAGTCGCGGCGTCCGGAGCCGCAGTCCGAGGAGTGGAAAGTGATCGACCAGCATGCCTCCATCCTGGCCACCTCACGCACGGTCTTCATCCCAATTTCGCGCGTGAGGAGCCGCGGCAACGGCACGGCCCGGACGGACTCCGCCGATCCAGACCCCTGCCCGTAGGCTTACCGATCGTGAACGCCCGCACGGTCACCACCTCGGCCAGCCACTACGCCGGACAGTTCCTCTCAGGAGTCGGCCTGCTGATCCGCGGAGTCAGGACCTACGCCGGAAGTCCCGGGCTGGTCCTGCTCGGCATCCTCCCCGCGTTCATCACGGGGGTGTTGTTCGTCGGGGCGTTCGCGACCCTTGCCTACTTCGTCGCCGACCTCGCGAGCGTCGTCACACCCTTCGCGGACGACTGGTCCGGTGGTGCCCGAGGCACGATCCGGGTGTTCGCCGCGGTCGCGATGCTCGGGGTCGGTGCCCTGGTGGGCGTGCTGACGTTCACCGCGGTGACACTCGCCGTCGGCGATCCCTTCTACGAGAAGATCTCCGAACAGGTGGAGGAGTCGCACGGCGGCGTGCCGAACGCTGTCGAGGTCCCGTGGACACGGTCGCTGGCGCGAAGCGTGGCCGACTCGGCCCGCCTGGTCGCGGTGTCGGTCCTCGTGGGCATCCCGTTGTTCGTGGCCGGCTTCCTGCCGGTGGTGGGACAGACCGTCGTGCCGGTCGTCGGTGCCGCCGTGGGCGGTTGGTTCCTGGCGCTGGAGTTGGTGAGTGCCGCGTTCTACCGACGTGGGCTGCGGCTTGCCGAACGTCGCCAGGCGTTGCGGAGCGTTCGGCCGCTCGCACTGGGCTTCGGGGTGGCTGTGTTCGTCGTGTTCCTGATCCCGCTTGGTGCGGTGTTCTTCACCCCGGCCGCGGTCGCGGGCGCGACGTTGCTCGCTCGTCACTCTCTCGGCGAACCCACCGCGGAGGCCTGAGGTCCGCGACTGGGCACGCGGCGACGATGTCGGCACACGTCATGAAGACGTGAAGGAACCAAACGCGGCCGTCAAGATCGTGTGGGTGCGCCCGGCCGCGTCCCGCTGTCCGGCCTAGTGTCGCGATCATCGTCGGTTCTCTCTGCCAGGAAGTAACACATGGACGCCCGCTGCCCCGGACAGCCACCGCCTGTCCAGGCACCCGCCTGACGGTGTGCCGGAGGAAACGTCAACGCAGCCCTGCGCCCGGCGTCGTACGGTGCCACGCCTTTTGGGTCGGGTGGGAACCGACGCCCTCATCCTCACGTCGAAGTTGACGCTCGTCGCGATGCGTGCGCGAGTCTTCGCCCTGGCGTGGTGACGAGGTTGCGTTCCGTCGGCCAGGTGCCCCGCGAGCGTCTGGTGGTCAAGCCTTCAGTCGGCGTTACCCGGCGCGACACGATCCCGAAAAACCACGCGGTCAAGATCCTCTCAAGAAATTCTCCGGCGCTGGAAAAGCCCGCACGCTCGCCCTGGCGCATGAATTCGTCATGCCACAAATCGCGACATGAAGCTCATCGACTCTCGAAAGAACGGGTGCAAGTGACATGCGGGACGAAGTCCGCGCGAACGTGGTGCGTGACCTTGCGAACTACTTCGAAACAATGTCACTGCGGTCGCGGCTACGCTCCTATCCCTCGCCGTTGTTTTTTCTCGACGCCGAGCAGGTGAAGCGGCAGTACCGCGCTCTCGAGAACGCGTTGCCCATGGTCAGGCATCACTTCGCGATCAAGGCCCTGCGTCACCCGGCGGTCATCGCCGCGGTGGACGAGTGTGGCGGCTACTTCGACGTCATGACCAACAGCGACGTGGACCTTGTACAGGCGCAGAAGGTCGCGCCCGAGCGTTGCATCCACACGAACCCGATCAAGAAGCCGCGTGACATCAGGTACGCGCTCGCCGCGGACCTGACCACCTTCGTTGTCGACAACGCCTCCGAGGTGGACAAGTTCGTTCCGTACGCCGTCCGGGTTCAGCTACTCGTCCGGCTCAGTTTTCGTAATGTCGACGCGAAGAGCGACCTGTCGTTCAAGTTCGGCGTGGCTCCGACGGAGGCCGAGAGCCTCGTCCGGTACGCACGGCGGCAGGGCCTGAAGGTCGCGGGCTTCTCCCTGCACGTGGGTAGCCAGATCCACTCCGCGCAGGCCTACGTGGAGGCGATCCAGAAAGCCATCCAACTGATGGACGCGGTCGAAGCGACCCAGCACGTCACGCTGTCCGTTCTCGACATCGGTGGCGGGTTTCCGGTGGACTATCTCGCTCCCGCGCCGACCATCGAGGAGATCTCACACGCCATCAGCCCACTGCTCGAACCACTGGTCGGTCGGGTGCGGATTCTCTCCGAGCCCGGTCGTTTCCTGGTGGCTCCCTCGATGACCCTGGTCACCCAGGTCGTGGGCAAGAGCATGCGTGGCGGCAGGCAGTGGTACTACATCGACGATGGTGTGTACGGCAGCTACTCCAACGTCATCTTCGAGAACGTCACACCGCACGTCATCGCTCTCCGCGAACTCGAGGCCGGACGCGCGCTGCCCCTGTCGCCGAGTACGGTCGCCGGCCCCACCTGTGACAGCGTGGACGTCGTGACGACCGAGTGTCCACTGCCCGAGTTGGAGGTGGGGGACTATCTGGTCAGTCCGATGATGGGTGCGTACACTGCGGTTTCCGCCACGGACTACAACGGGATCGCCCGCACGCCGGTCATCGAACTGCGGTGATCTCGGCCGCCGCGCGCAGCCCGGAGGAGATCGCTCCGTCGATGTAACCGTTCCATCGCACCGCCGTCTCGGTGCCGGCCCAGTGGATGGAACCCACCGGTTCACGGAGCGCGGGACCGTAGCTGGTCCAACCTCCGGGTCGGAAGTGGGCGGAGAAGCAGCCTCGCGTCCAGGGGTCGGTGCTCCAGTCGTGGTGCACGATGGTCAGCGGGTGGCGCGCGCTCTCACCGTAGAGCGTCGCCAACCGCTCGAGGACGAGTTGTCGCTGCTGTGGGACTGCGAGCTCACGAAGCCGGTGCGCCTCGCTGCCGTAGACGAACGCCACGAGGATGCCGCGCGGGTTGCCGTTCTCGTCCGGCTTGGAGTTGTCGAAGGTCTCGGAGATGACACCCTCGTCGTAGATGCCGATTCCCGACAGACCCGCCTCGCGCCAGAACGGTTCGGCGTAGACCGTCTGCCACTTCATGGCGTAGCCGTGCGGCATCGCGTCGAACAGACCAGCACGTCGAGTCGGCAGGGACGGCGTGTAGTCGATCCGCGCGGCCAGCGCCGGTGGAACGGCGACGACGACATACCTTGTCCGGTAGCGACCCTTGGTCGAGACCACGACAGTCTGGTGGCCGCCCTGCTCGATCCGGACCACAGGCTCGTCGAACCGGATGGTCTCCGCGCCCAAGGTGTCCGCGATCGCGTTGGCGACCCGTTGTGCCCCACCGTCGATGCGGGACTCCTGGGCACCCCCTTCGCAGCTGGCCAGGGACGCGACACCGCCGCCACTGCGGATGTAGAAGAGCACGTCCAGGGTGGACACGTCCTCGGCGCCGCAGGCGAGGAAGGCGCCGGCGACCGCTCGGTCGACGAAGCGGGCGGTGCTCGCCGTCGCGTGCTGACGCAACCAGGCGGCGAAGGGGAGTTCGAGTTCCTCTGCCCGCGGGTGGGTCCACGGGCGCTCGAGCGGGACGTCCTCGCTGAGTCGGTCCAGCTCGTCCAGAACCCGCTCGACGTCGAGGGGGAGTTCGGGGAGGCGCTCCCCGTCGAAGAGGTACGTCTCGGCACCTGCGGCCGGCGTCGGCTGGGTCCTGATGCCGAACCGGTCGAGCAGACCGAGGAGGTGGTTCTGGGTGGGACCGACCCACTGGCCACCAAGGTCGAGCTTGATCAGGCTGCCGTCAGGGAGTGGTTGCGGTGCGCTCCAGATCCGCCCACCAACGCGATCGCGTGCCTCGAGCACCAGGACGTCGTAGCCGTCCCGCCGCAGTCGCTCGGCACTACTGAGGCCGGCATATCCAGCGCCGACAACGACCACGTCATACTGGCGCTCGCCCATGGATGATCGTGCCTCACATCTCACTTGCCGACGTCTTCGTCGCCACGGCGGGGAAATCGGGATCGATGCTACGCGAGGTGCGGGGCAGTTCCGCCCTGAGGTCAGGGCTCCTGACGCGCGATCCGACCCATGCCGAGGGGCGGGTGACGGCGTGATGGACGTCGGGTGAGCGCCGGCTTGACCGCTGGTTTCGTCGGCACGGAAGGTGGTCGCGCGGGTGACCGTCAGGAGGCGGGACCCGCGTCGTCAAGCTCACCTGGACACCACACCGCGGCCGGAGAACCGGCCGCGGTGTGGTCGAACGCTCGGCTCAGCCGCGTCCGTGCCCGGCCCTGACGGTCACCTCCGTCTCGGTGGTGTAGCGGGAGCCGGCACCGACGGCGGTGACCGGGGTCTTCCCTACCGTGACGTCGGAAGGCACCGACGCGACGTACGACACGGTGCCCTGCCGGTCGGCAACGGCCCGGCCGAGCGAGGTCGAGCCGAGGAGGAACTCCACGCTCTCCCCGGACCGGTAGCCGCCCGCCGTGAGCGCCATCGTCTCGCCGACCCTGACGCTGCCTCGGTTCACCTTCAGCTTGCCCGGCGTCAAGGTGGCGGCGTACTCCCGGCAGGCGTCACCGGCCATGCCGACCTCGGGTGCCGGGGTGCCACCGACCACTCCGTCGTCCTCGCGAACCGTGAGCGTTCCGAGACCGTTGTCGCCCATGACCGCCCCGGCCACGTTCGTCGCCGAGACCTTGAAGGACGTGGACGGGGTGGCGCTCGGAAGTGTGTCGCCGTAGGTGGGGACGGCCACGGGTACGCACACCTGGCCCGGTGTGAAGGTGACCTTGCTCATCGTCAGGCCGGCCTTGCCGGTGGCGGCGCCGAAGACGCTCACGTAGGCGCTGACCGGGTGGTCGACCGGACGGGACAGGACCGCCGCCACCTTGGCGGTACCGGGTCCGGCGGCCTCCTCCACGTTCGCCGGCGCGACGTCGACGGTGGCCTGCCGCGCGGGAACTCGTGCACCGACCGTTCGCCTCTCCGCCGAGAGGTCGGACAGGTAGACGCCTCCGGACTCGGTCCCGTCCGCTCCCGGTGCCGCGGTGAACCGCACCTCGCGGATGTCCTTGCGGTCGAGTCCGGACAGCCAGGAGGTCGGGATCGTCACCTGCTGCAGGATGACCTTGCGCAGCCAGGGCGAGTTGACACCCGGCATCCGGGTGACCGCGTCCGGGTTCAGGTCGGAGACGAGCGCGGACCAGGTGTGCCCGGACCCGTCGAGGACGCTGACGGTGACGTCCGTTCCGGTGGCGACGAACTCGTCCGCGGCCATCTTCACCGAGATCTGGTCGTAGGAGTTGACGTTGCGTGCCTTCGCGGGAACGCTGACTCGTACCTCACCGTCGCCGGAGGTCCAGCGCACGTGCAGCATGGGGGAGGACGGGGTGTTCGGCGACCACAGCGCCGGCGACCAGTGGGGGAGGGCGGCCTGGTTCAGCGTGGTCGAGCAGTACGGCATGGTCTGCGGGACTGCCAGACCGGCCATGCTGGCACAGACGTCGGCGGTGGCGCCGCCGTAGAGTCGCACGGCGGAGCTGGTGCGCTCGAAGGTGTTGATGTCGACGCGGGACTTCGCGGGCTGTGTCGCGACCACCTTGACGTCGGCGAACGGTGTCGAGGGCGCGATCACGTCGGAGCCGTCGAAGAGCGGCTGGAACTCCTTCTCGTCACCGAGCACCAGCCGGAAGAAGCCCGCCATGTAGGCGGTGCCGACCTCGACCTGCTCCGGCGCGGTGAGGCGGGTGGTGTCCGCGGCGGTCGGGGCGCACACCGGGTCGTCGGCACCGCTGGCACCGGACACCCAGTCGTCGGCCGTGCCCGAGGGCCAGCCGCCGGGTGTCCAGATCGTGTTGAAGAAGTTGTGGTTGGTACCCATCACGAGCACGGTGGAGCGGAGCACGTTGTCGTCGAAGTTGTGCCTGGAGTCGTCGACGATGTGCTGACCCATGAGGTTCTCGACGTCGCCGTCGCAGTACGGCAGGATCGTCGCGGTCGCCGCGTTGGGCAACGACATCCGGTTGTAGTCGACGGGCGCCAGCGGGAGCACCGCCTTGATTCCGAACTGCTGGGCGACCGGGAGCGCGTCGTTCAGGTTGGACGCGGCGACGACTCCCTCACCACCGCGGGAGTGGCCCATGATCCCGACATCGTCGAGGTCGAGCCGGCGCACGAGGTCGGAGGGTCGGATGTCACCGTCGAGGGCCTCGCCGAGGCTGACGTCCTGGTCGGTGAACGCGTCGTGGTAGACGACCTGCTGCCCGGCGTTGGCCTTCTTCAACATCCGCAGGGTGTCGAGGATCAGCTCACCCCGGGCCTGGGCGCCGTAGTCGGCGGCGAGCTGGTTGTCGTTGGCGTTGATGGCGTTGGCCGAGACGGACACCACCGCGTAGCCGTTGCTGGCGAGGGCGCGTGCCGGAGCGTCGTAACCGAGGTAGCTCGGGATCGACCAGCGCTGCTCGGTGCTGTCGGGGGTGGCGAGGCAGGGCCAGCGCGCCGGGTTCGCGGCGCCGGGGCCATAGCAGGAGGAGTGCCGGCCGTGCAGCAGGATGACGACCGGCTTCTCGCCCGTGCCGTCGGGCAAGTAGATCTTGCCCTCGAACTCGCCGCGGATCCCGCCGAAGTTGAGCAGCGGAAGCGCTTGGTCGCCAAATGCGTACGTGGCCTCGGAGACGTGGTAGGAACCGAGCTTCGCGGGATCGGCCCGCAAGGTCCTGGGCGTGATCGGGGGTGCGGGCTTCTTGGCGCGGGGCGTCGCGGGAGTGCCTTGCCTGGCGTTCGTCTGCACCCCGAAGGCATCGGTGGTGACCGCGTTGGCGTCCGCCACGGACGGGTCGGCGGTGACGAGCGTCAGCGACCTCCCGTCAGCGGACTCGACGGCGGGACCGAGGTCCACGCCGTCGACGGAGAGCGTCGGGGCGCTTGCCGTGACGGGGAGCGTCCGGTCAAGGTCGAGGGTGACCTGGAAGCCGCCCGCGACCCGAGTGACAGACCAGTCGTCTCCGGAGGCCACCGCGGTCGAGCGGTCCTCCGGTGCGGCCAGGGCGCTCCCCTGAAACAGGATGGCGGGCAGGCCGGCCAGTACCAGCGCTGCCGCGGCGACACGCGTCGTGCGCCGAGTCTGCTGTGACAAATGAGGGCCTCTCGTCGAAGGGGACTCGACGCGTCGCGGGCCGCCGTGGATCGCTGTGGCGTCGATTCCGGGAACGTAGTGAGGCCATGTGAAGCTACTCTGCCGATCTTGTTACCTGCGTGTTGCGACCTACTTCGGTCTGTGCCCGTTCACTCTTCCTTCGGTGGTGCGCCGCCTGGAGCGGTCAGCAGGGCCACGCTGACACCGAGGTCGTGGCGCTGCGCGTCGGACCAGGAGTACGCGCGCCCGGCCAGCACCAGATTGCCGTGCGCCAACGTCAGGATGTGGTCGAGCAGGCGGTCTGCCGGCAGCGCGTCGCTGACCAGCCCAGCCGCCTGCGCGCGAGCGATGACGGCGACCTTGTCCGACATCGTGCGGACCACCGGTGTGAGCGAGCGCATGAGGTCGGGCCGTTCCAGAGCCTGCCACAGCGCCAGCCGTACGAGGTGGGGACGGGTGCGGTAGACGTCGAAGACCTGCTGGGCGTAGCCGGGCAGATCAGTGGCCTCGAAGGTCACCGCGTCCTGGGCCACCAGGACGTGGTGTTCGAGTACGGCGTCGAACAGGCCGTCCTTGCTGCCGAAGTACGCGTAGAGCATTCGCTGGTTGGCCCGGGCACGCTCCGCGATCCGGCTCACGCGCGCGCCCGCCAGCCCGGAGGCGGCGAACTCGACGGTCGCGGCCTGGAGGATTCGGCGCCGGGTGGCGGTCGCGTCGCGGACGGCCGGAGTAGGGGGCGCCTGCTCAGCTGCCATCCGGAGCCTCCGTGTCGGCCGATCGGCTGAGCCGCTCCCATCGGTCCAACTCGGCGAGCTTGCGCTGGTCGGCGCGGCGGATGTGGTCGACCGCCTCTCCGGACAGGGGGAGCCAGAGGGGAGGATCGGCCAGGTCGAGAACGCTCAGGACGACCTCGGCCGCGCGGCGTGGACGCACGCCCCGCTCCCTGGCCGCCGGGCTGCTGTGACGTCCGAGCATCGGGGCGAGGGCGTCGGCGTAGGGAGGGCTGGGTGTCGACACCGTCATCGCCGAGTACAGGGACGTCGCCATCGAACCCGCCTCCACGATCGTGACCTTCACCCCGAACGGAGCGACCTCCAGCGCCAGCGCCTCGGAGAAGCCTTCCAACGCGAACTTCGCGGTCACGTAGGGCCCCAGACCGGCGAGGGGAGCGAGCCGGCCGCTGACCGAGGAGATCTGCACCACGTGCCCGCCACGCTGCGCCCGCAACAGGGGCAGCGCGGCCTTGGTGACGTGAATCGCGCCCCAGAGGTTCGTCTCCAGCTGTGCCCGGAAGTCGTCCAACGAGGTGTCCTCCAGGGCGGCGATGTCGGAGTAGCCGGCGTTGTTGATCACCACGTCCAGGCGACCGAAGGACTCCACGGCGAAGTCCACCGCGTCCCGCGCCGCCTGGGCGTCCGTGACGTCGAGGGGCACGGCACATGCGGTCTCGGGGTAACGCTCGAGCAGGTCCCGCAGGGCGTTTGTGTCGCGAGCCGTCGCCACGACCCGATCTCCGGCCGCCAGCGCGGTCTCGGCCAGTGCCCGCCCGAGCCCGCGCGAGGTCCCCGTGACCAGCAGCGTTCGCCCCATTCCGTCGCCGTCCGTTCCGCTAGTAAGTAATCACCTACTTACCAATCTACCGCCCGGACCCTCGTTCGTTCGGCAGCCCGCGCTCACGCCCCGCGCACCTCGAGACGCGAGCGCGGGCCGGGTTCACCGTCGGATGGATCGGAACGACGCGAGCTCCCGATCCTCGCCTTCGCGATGGGCAGGTCGAGCACAACGCACGAAAACTTCGCCACGGCCACCGCCGCGAGGGGATCAGGAACGACCCCCGCCTTCCCGGGCAGGTACCTCACCTGTCGTTCAGACCGCGCTGCGCACGTCCTCGACGACGTCCTTCGACAGGGAGGCTCGTACGCATGCGGCGACCAGTTTGGGCAGGTCGCCGTCGTGGCCGAGCTTCGCGAGCTTGCTCGGCGAGGTGGGCAGCCCTACCAGTTCGGCGCCTTTCGCCGTACGGCTGTCGACGTAGGGCGCGAGATCGGGCCACACCCCCTGCACCTCGCGGCAGAAGATCGAGGCGCCTGCGGGACCGAGGCCTGGGACCTCCTGCAGAAGGGTGGTCACACCCTCGACGTCCTGACCTTCGGCATGGAGCCGGCGTAGGTCGCCCTTCCAGCGTTCGGCGACCAGCTTCGCCCCGTTGCCCAGCATCGTCGCCGTGCGCTCGTCGTAACGGCGGTAGTGGCCACGCCCGAGAGCGTCAACCCGATCTTGCCAGGTCGCATCCCGCATTGCGGCCGGTGAGCGGTAGCCGGCACTGAAGAGTTCGCGGGCCGCGGCGACAGCGATGTCGGAACTGATCCGCGCGGAGAGCAGGACCGAGAGGACGAGTAGCTGGTACAGCGGACTCGGGGCGTCGCGAAGCCTGATACCGGCCTGGTCGGCATATGTCGTACCGTGGCGCTCGGTAAGTACGCGCGCTATTCGCTGCGGAGTGGTCATGTGAAGGAACGTTCCCCGTCGGATCGGCGGTCGACACCGGCAGGCGCGAACCGCGTCGCCATCTCGACTGGTCGAGGACCGCGCCGCGCGGCCGACAGCATCGAGGAGCACCAGAAACGCCAGGCAAGGCAGCAAAGTCAGAGACACCGTGAGAGGTGGACCATGACGGTAGTGCTCGTCCACGGCAACCCTGAGACTGACGCGGTCTGGGGGCCGATGGTCTCCGAGCTGGGACGCGACGACGTTGTCCGGCTGTCCCCGCCTGGCTTCGGTGCTCCGGTGCCGGAGGGCTTCGGAGCGACCTGGGAGAGTTACCGCGACTGGTTGGTGGCCGAGCTCGAGTCGATCGGCGAACCCGTCGACCTGGTGGGTCACGACTGGGGCGGGGGTCATGTCGTGAACGTCGCGCTGATCCGTCCGGACCTGTTGCGCACCTGGACAAGCGATGTCGTCGGTGTCTACGACCCGGAGTACGTCTGGCACGACCTGGCCAAGCTGTGGCAGGCACCAGGCACCGGCGAGCAGGTCGTCGACTCCATGATGGCGGGCTCTGTCGCCGAGCGCGCTGCGGGCCTGGAATCGATGGGTGTGAGCCACGACGTGGCGATGGACCTCGCGTCGGGCATGGGCCCGGAGATGGGGCGATGCGTACTCTCGCTGTATCGCTCGGCGCCCGAGTCGGTCATGCGGGAGCTGGGTGAGCAGTTGCCGGCCGCGGCTGCCCGACCCGGACTCGCCGTCCTCGCCGCCGAGGACCACTATGTCGGATCGCCGGAGATGCGCCGCCGCGCGGCCGCGCGCGCCGACGCCAGGGTCGAGGAACTGCCCGGGCTGGGCCACTGGTGGATGCTCCAGGATCCGCGTTGTTCCGCGCAGATGCTCACGGACTTCTGGGCGTCGGCGTCCTGACGCGGCACCGCCTGCGCCCTGGCCGGCACAGGCCAGCGGACATCCCGAGGCGGGATGGCGTACGCGTCCTGTTGCAGACTCATGAGATCGCGTCCGGTCATACCTGGCGACGCGCTTCCGTCTGATGAGGAGCAGGATGTCACGGGACCTTCGGATCCAGCGGCTGACAGTGCGACAGTACCAATGGACGATGCCCGACCTCGGTGTCGACTACAACGGGTTCAACCAGGTCTATGAGCGCGGCAGTTCGGCGAAGCAGGGCGGTTACGTCCTCACGGTCGAGACCGACGCCGGAGTCACCGGTGAGTACGCCGGCGGCAACTCGGTGTCCTACGCGCAGCTCGGCATGGTCGCGCGGTACCTGATCGGCAGGGACGCCATGGCCCGCGAGCTCATCTGGAACGACATCAAACGAGCGCTGCGCAAGCACGATCGGTTCGGGATGGGACCGATCGACATCGCGCTGTGGGACATCGCAGGCAAGGTGTACGACGCGCCCGTGTATGAGCTGCTGGGTGGCTTCCGCACCAGCCTGCCCGCCTACGCCTCGACCTACCACGGTGACGAGAACGGCGGTCTGTCCAGCCCGCAGGCCTTCGCCGACTTCGCCGTTCAGTGCCGTGAGATGGGCTATCCGGCGTTCAAGATCCACGGATGGGGGCACGGCCCGATCCAGCGGGAGGCCGCCGCCGTACTGGCCACCCGAGAGGCGGTCGGCGACGGCATGGACCTCATGCTCGACCCGGCCTGTGAGTACGACACGTTCGGCGACGCGCTGACGGTCGGCCGTGCGTGTGACGAGGCGGGCTTCTTCTGGTACGAGGACCCGTACAAGGACGGTGGTGTGTCGTCGTTCGCGCACCGCAAGCTCCGGCAGCTGATTCGCACCCCACTGCTGCTCGGTGAGCATGTGCGAGGTCTGGAGCCGCACGTCGACCAGATCGTCGCCGACGGCACCGACTACGTCCGTGCCGACGCCGACTACGACGGTGGAATCACCGGCGTGATGAAGTTGGCGCACGCGGCGGAGGGTTTCGGACTCGACTGTGAGATCCACGCGCCCGGTCCGGCGCACCGGCACTGCATGGCGTCCATCCGTAACACCAACTACTACGAGCTCGGCCTGGTGGCGCCGGGTCTGGACCCGAAGCGTCAGCACTGTCCGCTGTACGCGGACGGGTACTCCGACGACCTGGACTCGGTCGACGAGCACGGACACGTGTCGGTGCCGCAGGGCCCGGGTCTGGGTGTGACCCTGAACTGGGAATGGATCAACGCACACGAGACGAGCAAGGTCGTCTACGAGTAGAGCTGTCCAGGTGAAACCTTGCGGGGAGCGCAAGGTCACCTTGCGGAACCCGCGCGGGGCGTGCCGAGGCCCCTCCACTCGGGGCCTTCGGCACGCACCGGTCCTCGGTCAGGGCGTGGACGCCTCCAGAACCGGGATGAGCTGGTCCTCCTCGTAGGTCAGGTGGTTCTCCAGCTCGTCCGTGAGTCGTTCGACCTCCGCACGCACCTGAAGCGGATCCGCACCCTCCTCGGACAGGATCGCCTGCAGGTCCTCGAGCAGGGAGCCGATTCGTTGGTGCTCCTGACGCAAGCGGTCCAACGTGGGGCCGAGCTCTGGATACCGCTGCTCCAGAACCGCGAACAGTCCGGTGTCCTCGCCGGTGTGGTGGTGATGGAGCCCCCCACACAGCGTCAGACAGTTGACCCGCAGTTGGGCACCGAGGCGCGGACCGGAGGCGGCGACCTCCTTGCGGATCAGGGTGAGCTCTCGTCGAAACGCGTCGTGGAGTGCCTTCAGCGCCGTCGCCAAGGATGTCGCGTTCGGTCCGCCAGAGACCGACTGGAGGGCGACGACGGGGATGACGCGGGTGGTCTTCGCCTGGTAGTCCGCCCAGCCCGGATCCGCCTCTGCCGCGCGGGCGAAGACGCGGTCGCGTTCGTCGCCGGTCAGGACGACGGCATCCGCCTCGTAGGTGAAGACACCGTCCTCGACTCGGACGCGAGGATCGGCGACCAGGTTGTGGTACCAGGCCGGATGTCTCGGACCACCTCCGGCCGAGGCGATGACCAGCGTGCGTTCGCCACCATCGGGGAGGTAGCCGAGTGGAACCGTGTGCGGCGCGCCGGTCCGCGCGCCGATGGTGGTCAGGAGCAACAGTCGGGCGCCCTCGAAGGGGCCACCGACCTGCCCGGCGTTGGCGCGGAACTCCTCGATGATCTGTCGGTTGAAGTCGATGGGCATTCTCGTTGTCTTCTCCAGGGCTGGTGGTCCCGCGAAACCGACCGCGGGCATGACGATGTCGCCCTGCTGTGGGCAGGGCAGGGTTCACCACGGGAGGTAGGTCGACCGTGGTGCGCACAGGTGGTGGGAGGGCGCGACACGTACCCGACGGGCATCGGAGTATCCGGCCCGGTCGGTGGTTCGTCGCGGAGGCGGCGGCAGCCGGCGCGCGGACGGCGGAAGCCGCGGATACGGCAGCCAGCGCGCAGACGGCGGACGGCGCCACCTGAAGATGAGAGAACCGCACGCGAACTCGTGCGGAGAGAGGAAAGGCGGGCCTCTGGCCCGCCCGGCGATCACGTGGTCGCCGGGTGCCTCACTCGGTTGTGGCCCATGGCCGACCCGGCAGTCACAACGTGAACCCTACTTGGCGAAACCCACGAAGGCAATCGCACGTTGCGCTGCGTCGTGGGCAGCTGGCGCGACCGGGATGCGCCGGGGACCTGCCCGATGGAGGCAGGCACCACCCATCACGCCAACGAGCGAAGGACCGCCCTGGCGGTCCGGGTGCCGCTGGCCAGGGCGCCCTGGATCGAGGGGGTGTCCCGGTGGTCGCCGGTGACGAACATGCCGTCGCCGAGGTCCACCGTGCGGCGTAGGTCCCCGAGCGGCGGTGTCGCGGCCGGCAGGGCATGGGTGACCACGACCGTGCGCAGGTGCTCCCAGTCATCGGTGGGAACGCCGTACAGAAAGGCGAGCCGCCGGCGGACGACGTCCTCACGGATCGGCGGCCCGTCCCGGTCCGGCCCGAGCACCGAGGTCGCGACCAGGGCCCGCTCGTCGGGTGAGTACGACGGGGCGGCCGCGGTGAGGACGACGGAGTTGGCGACGACCCGTTCCTCCGCGTCGAGGACGAGCGTCGGCTCGGCCAACGGCGGTACCGGCGCGGCGTGGTAGCAGGTCGTGAGAGCCCGCATCGCAGGTACGGGCATCGACGGCAGCAGGCGCCCGGCGCCCGTCGGGTCGGTGGCGACGACGACGGCGCGGGCTCGTGTCGTCCCGCCCGCGTGGTGCACCTGGCCGCGGCCCACCTGTTCGACGGTCGTTCCGTACCGCACGGTCCCGTCCGGCAGCCGCGCGGCCAATTGCTCCGGGATGGCGGACATGCCTGTCGCGGGTACGACGGTTCGTCCGCGCAGGAAGCTGCGGAGCACCAGGTCGACGAAGCGGCTGGAGGTCTCGAGTCCGTCCTCGCCCAGAACGCCGGACAGGAACGGACGCAGGAACCGTTCCGTCGGTGGCCCGTCGAGGCCGCGCCTTCGCAGTGCCTCCGCCGCGGTCGTCTCCTCGCGTTCACGCAGCCGCGACGCTGGCATGACCGCGACCTCGGCCAGGTACGCAGCGAGGGCGACCTTCGACCGCCACGGCAGCAACTCCGAGAACAACGTCGAGGAGAGGTATCCGGGACTGCGGCGCGGGTCCGCGACCCGGTGGAGCCCGTGCCCGTACCGGACGAGCGCGCCCGGTGAGAAGGAGCGGGGCTCCAGGGCGTCGAGATCCAACCTGCGGACGACCTGCGGGTAGGAGGTGTTCAGGACCTGGAAACCGCGGTCGAGGGTGAACCCGTCGACGCGATCGGTGGCGACGCGGCCACCCGGCCGATCTCCGCGTTCGAAGACGACGACGGTGAGGTTCGCGGCCGTCAGGTCCACAGCGGTCGCGAGCCCGGCCAGCCCGGCGCCCACGACCGCGACGTCCACGTCGGTGCCGGCCACCGGACACCCTCCTTCCGGCCATGCCTCGGCCACGCCCCCAGCCGTGCGCCCCAGGCCGAGGTCTCGCCGAGCAGACGTCGAGAGCCTGCCCACGTTCGACGTTTCCACCCGCCGCGGACGGCCGCGAACGGCCACGGTGCGCACCCGGAGGGGGTCGGAAAGCGACAACTGGTGCATTCCTGGTCGCCCGGCGGTCACCGTCAGGCCATCCCGCTGATCATCTCGGCCCCTGAAGATCGGCGATGACCGAATCGTTGGATGAGGGGTGGGGCAGGTGCGAAAGCTCAACAGGCGTGGGTTTCTGGGACTGGCGGGCGCCGCGGGGCTCGGCGGCGTGTGGTCCGTGACCGGCTTCTCCGAGGCGAAGGCGTGGGCGGACCCGACGTTCGGGGGCGACCCCTTCTCCCTGGGTGTGGCCTCGGGCGATCCACACTCCGAGGGAGTGGTTCTGTGGACCCGGCTCGCGCCGCGGCCGCTGGCCGAGGACGGCCTGGGCGGCATGCCCGACCGGCGGGTCGAGGTCCGGTGGGAGATCTGCGAGGACGAGAACTTCCGTCGCGTGACGGCGCGGGGCGTCGAGAGCGCCACGCCGGAGTGGGGACACTCCGTGCACGCCGAGGTCGACCAGCTTCGCCCCGGCCGGGAGTACTTCTACCGGTTCCGGGTCGGCCGGGACATCAGCCCGGTCGGTCGTACGAAGACCGCACCGGCGCCGGGCAGCCAGCCGAACGACCTGCGGTTCGCGTTCGCGTCCTGCCAGAACTACCCCGACGGCTACTTCACGGCGTACCAGCACATGGCGCAGGAGGACCTCGACCTCGTCGTCCACCTGGGTGACTACATCTACGAGGGACCCGCGCAGGGCAGCATCGGGCGGGGACACCTGCCCGCGGCGGAGATCTTCTCCCTCGCCGACTACCGCGTACGTCATGCGCAGCACAAGACCGACCCCTTCCTGCGTGACGCGCACCAGGCCTTCCCGTGGATCGTGACGTGGGACGACCACGAGGTCGAGAACAACTACGCCGACGAGAACTCCGAGGACCCGGCGCAGTCGCCGGAGGAGTTCCTGGCCCGTCGCGCCGTGGCGTACAAGGCGTACTACGAGCACATGCCGCTCCGCCGCGATTCGCTGCCGTCCGGTCCCGACATGCGGATCTACCGGCGCCTCCGCTACGGCAGCCTGGCCGAGTTCAACGTCATCGACACCAGGCAGTACCGCGACGACCAGGCCTGTGGCGACGGCCAGCACGTGCCGTGCGAGGAGGCGAAGGACCCCTCGCGCACCATGCTCGGCGCCGAACAGGAGCAGTGGCTGATCGACGGTCTTGGCGGGTCCACCTCCACCTGGAAGATCGTCGCGAACCAGAGCGTGATGGCGAAGGCCGACCGCGACCCCGGTCCCGGCGACCTGCTGCCGATGGACAACTGGAACGGCTACGAGCCCGCCCGGCAACGGATCTTCGACGCGGTCGCCGAGCGCGGCGTGGAGAACATGGTCGTCATCACCGGCGACGCCCACTGCAGCATGGTCACCGACCTGAAGGTGAACTTCGACGATCCGTCCTCGGCCACCGTGGGTGCGGAGTTCCTGGGTACGTCGATCACGTCCGGAGGCGACGGCTCCGACCTGGACACCCGCGGCCGGGAGTGGCTCGCGGCGAACCCGAACATGAAGTTCTACAACAACCGCCGCGGCTACGTTCGCTGCTCGCTCAGCCCGACGGAGTGGCACAGCGACTACCGGGTCGTGCCGTACGTCCGGACCCAGGGCGCGCCGGTCCAGACCGCCGGCAGCTTCGTGGTCGAGGCCGGTCGGCCAGGCGTCCAGCCCACCACCTCCGCGGCCGTCTGAGCGGGGTCGCGGACGGTACCCGCCCGCGACCCGCTTCCGCGCTCGCCACCGCCGGGGTGTTCGGTTTGCCGGATTCCCGGCCGGGTAGTGGTCGGACGCGGATCCGGGTTGCGGGAGGCCGTCGTGGCGCAGGGCTGGACCAGGCGGGAGGACTCGCGGCTACTCACCGGCCGAGGACGCTACGTCGCGGACATCGACGTTCCCGGATGCCTGGACGCCGCCTTCGTGCGGAGCCCCGTCGCGCACGGCTGGATCCGTGCGGTGGACTGTGCGGCGGCACGCGAGGTGCCTGAGGTGGCGGGAGCGTGGACGGCCGCCGACCTGCCGGACCTCCCGACACTTCCCTTCGCCCCGGGCGCGCTGGGCGTACCCGAGGCGGCGGCCGGACGGGTGTGGTCGCCGCTCGCCACGGACCGGGTCCGGTACGCCGGCGAGTCGGTCGCCGTGGTGCTGGGCTCCGACCGCTACAGCGCGGAGGACGGTGCGGCGGCGGTCGACGTCCGGATCGATCCGCTGCCACCGGTGCTCACCACCGCCGAGTCGCTCGCGGGAACGGTCCGGCTCTTCGACGGTCTGGACAACGTCGTCCTCGAAACGTCGACCGGCGCCCCGATCGAGGAGGCGGTCTGGCAGGGTGCGGCCGTCGTGGTCGAGGCGCGGTATCGCCAGCAACTGTTGCTGCCCTCGCCGATGGAGTGCCGGGCCTTCCTCGCCGTACCCGAGGGCGACCGGCTCAGCGTCTGGTGCTCCCACCAGGCGCCCCACCGGTTACGGCGTGAACTGGCCGGTGCGCTGGGGTGGCCGCCCGAGCGGATCCGGGTGGTCGTGCCGGACACCGGCGGCGCGTTCGGGTCCAAGAGCGCGACGTACCCCGAGTACATCACCGTCGCCCACCTCGCCGCCCTGCTCGATCGGCCCGTCCGCTGGATCGAGGACCGCGCCGAGACGATCCTGGCGGGGAGCCGGGGCCGAGGGCAGGACCAGCAGGTCCGGTTGGCCGCTGACGCCGACGGCCGCATGCTGGCGTTCGAACTGCACATCGACGCCGACGTCGGGGCGTATCCGAACCTCGGCGCCGCGCTGCCGAGGCAGACCGCGTTGATGGCCACGGGCGTCTACGCCACGCCGATGGTGCACGCGACCGTCCGGTCGGTGCTGACCACCACGATGTCGACCTACCCCTACCGGGGCGCGGGGCGACCCGAGGCGACCTACGCGGTCGAGCGCACGGTGGACCTGCTCGCCAGGCGGTTGGGCATGGACCCGGCCGACCTCCGTCGACTGAACTTCATCCCACCCGAACGCTTTCCGTACGACACACCCACCGGCCGACGCTACGACAGCGGCAACTACCCCGCGGCCCTCGAGTTGGCGCTCAGGACGCTGGACTACGAGCGCTGGCGGACCGAGCAGGCCCGGCGACGAGCGGATCCGAGCGCGGCGCCGCTCGGCATCGGGCTGAGCTGCTACGTCGAGCGTTCGGGCGGAGAGGGAGTGCTGCTCAGCGAGTTCGGCGGGGTCGAGGCATGCACGGACGGGACCCTGGTCGCGCGCTGCGGCACCAGTTCCAGTGGGCAGAGCCACCAGACGGTCCTGCCGTCCGTGGTGGCGGACGTCCTCGGTATCGACGAGTCGCGGATCCGGCTGGTGGAAGGTGACACCGACGCGGTGCCGGAGGGTATGGGCTCCTTCGCCAGCCGGTCGGCACAGCTTGGTGGCGCGGCGTTGCACCAGGCCGCGACCGCGCTGATCGAGCAGGCCAGGGAACGCGCCGCCCGGGTGTGGGAAGTGCCGGTCGAGCAGGTCGGCTGGTCGCGGGGCACGCTCAGCAGCGGGTCGGAGCGGATCGAGCTCGGCCGCCTGGTGGAGCTGACCGGGCCGCTACGCGTCGACAACTGGTTCCGCATGGCCGAGCCGTCCTTCCCGTTCGGCGTCCACATCGCGCTCGTGGAGGTCGACGTCGAACTCGGCACGGTGCGCCTACTGCGGTTGGTCGCGGTCGACGACTACGGCGTGGTGCTCAATCCGATGGTGACGACGGGCCAGACCCGTGGATCGACCGCCCAGGGCATCGGTCAGGCGCTGTACGAGGGAGTGCCGTACGACGAGACGGGCGCGCCGCTGCTGCCCAACGGGCTGCTCGACTACCTGCTGCCGACGATCTCGGAGATGCCGCCCATCGACATCGTCGACTCCGTCACCCCGACGCCGTTGACCCCGCTGGGCGCCAAGGGCGCGGGGGAGGCCGGGTGCATCGGCATGCCGCCGGCGATCGTGAACGCCGTGGCCGACGCGCTGGAGCTCACCGATCCCGACCTGCTGCAGATGCCGCTCACCCCGGACGTCGTCTGGCGGGCCGCCCGGAGCCGGGGTCCGGGGGAGACACGGTGAAACCGGCCGCGTTCGACTACGTGACGCCGCGTACGGTGGCCGAGGCTGTGGCCGCGCTCGCCGACACCGACCGGAAGGCGCAGGTGCTCGCCGGAGGGCAGAGCCTCCTGATCGAGATGCACTACCGGCGGGCACGGCCCGACCTGGTGGTCGACATCAACCGGGTCGCCGACCTCGACGCGCTGCGGGTCGGCGACGGTGCCCTGCGGGTCGGGGCACTGGTCCGGCATCGCGTCTTCGAGTCGCCGCGGGCGGCACCCGGCCCACTCGGTCGGCTGCTCTCGCTCGCCGCGCACCACATCGCGCACCCGCCGATCCGTACCCTCGGCACCATGGTGGGCAGCCTGGCCTGGGCGCACCCCGCCTCCGAGTGGTGCACCGTCGCGGTCGCCCTGGGCGCCGACATCGAGGTGCGCGGCGGCGACGGCGACCGCTCACTCGGCGCCCACGACTACTTCCGGGGCCCGCACCTGACCACCCGCGAGCCGGGACAGCTCATCACCGGCGTACGGCTGCCGCTGCTGGAGCAGAACACCGGGGTCGGCTTCCTCGAACACCGGCGGACCCACGCGAGCTTCGCCCAGATCGCCGTCGTGGCGACGCTGACGGTCCACGACGGAGTCATCACCGGCGCCCGGATCGGGCTCGCCAACGCGGCCGACCGGCCGGTCCGGGCGGTCGCGGCCGAGACTTCGCTGATCGGTGCCGAGTTCGACCAGGTCGAGTCGGAAGGGCAGCGAGCCGACGCCGGCCCCTTCCATCGCGCGGCGGGCCTCGCCGCCGAGCGCGACGCCTCGCCCCGCGCCCAGCCCTACGCCGACGTGGACTACCAGCGGCACGTGGTCGCCGTTCTGGTTCGGCGCACACTTCACCAGGCGGCCGCGGACCTTCGCGCCGACGCCGGTCGAGGCGACTCCGGGGACGCCGGATGAACGTCGAGCTCACCGTGAACGGGCAGGCGCACCGACTCGAGGTGGAGTCCCGCCGGATCCTCGCCGACGTGCTCCGCGACGATCTGGGCCTGACCGCCACGCATCTGGGCTGCGAGCACGGCGTCTGTGGGGCGTGCACGGTCCTGGTCGACGGTGCCGCGGTGCGGTCCTGCCTGCTGCTCGCGGTGCAGTGCAACGGGCGCTCGGTTCGCACGGTGGAGGGACTGGAGGACGCCGCGGGCGAACCCCACCCCATTCAGCGGGCGTTCTCCGCCGAGCACGCCCTGCAGTGCGGATTCTGCACGCCCGGATTCCTGATGCTCGCCGTGGGGACGCTCGAGTCCGACAGCAACGTGGTCGAGGAACCGGACCGGCTGCGGGAGCTCCTCTCCTCCAACCTGTGCCGGTGCACGGGCTACGAAGGGATCCGGCGCGCGGTCCTCCGGGCGAACGCCGAGATGTCCGGGACGGCCGAGGACTCCCGTCCCGGGCACGAGGTGTCCTGACCGAGGCGAAAACCGGTTGCCGCGTGGTTGGTCGTCTGCTTCACTGCCGGCAACAGCCGCCTACCCGGGAGAGAGAAATGCGTCGAGCGCTTGTGTCCATCCAGAAGGTAATCGCCACCTATCTAGAGGACATGACGCTTCGTGAGCATGGTGAACCTGGGAATTCTGGCGCACGTCGACGCCGGTAAGACAAGCCTGACCGAGCGGCTGCTCCACACCGCCGGTGTCATCGACGAGGTCGGCAGCGTCGACGACGGAAACACCCAGACCGACTCTCTCGCGTTGGAACGCCAACGCGGCATCACGATCAAGTCCGCGGTCGTGTCGTTCGTCATCGACGACGTCACCGTCAACCTGATCGACACACCCGGCCACCCCGACTTCATCGCCGAGGTGGAACGCGTCTTGAGCGTGCTCGACGGCGCCGCTCTGGTGATCTCCGCCGTCGAGGGTGTGCAGGCCCAGACCCGCGTCCTGATGCGGACGTTGCAACGACTGCGCATTCCGACGCTCCTGTTCGTCAACAAGATCGACCGTGGCGGCGCCGACTGCACCCGGGTGCTGCGGGAGATCTCCGAGAAGCTCACCCCGGCGATCGTCCCGATGGGGTCGGCCACCGAACTCGGCACCCGGGGTGCGCGTTTCACGCCTTTCGCGACGACCGACGCGTCCCACACCGCTCGGCTCACCGAGGTCCTGGCCGACCAGGACGACGCTCTGCTCGCCGCGTACGTCGACGACCCGGCAACCGTGCCCTACCACCAGGTGTACGACGCCCTCGCGGCGCAGACCGGCCGGGCGTTGGTGCATCCGGTGTTCATCGGCTCGGCGATCACCGGTGCCGGTGTCGAACCCCTCATCGCGGGCATCACCAGGCTGCTGCCCGCGGCCGACGGGAGGGTCGACGGGCCGGCGTCGGGCACCGTCTTCAAGGTCGAACGCGGTTCGGCGGGGGAGAAGATCGCCTACGTGCGGATGTTCGGGGGCACCATCCACACGCGCGAACGCATTCGCCTGCCCGGAGACACCGAAGGAAAGATCACCGCCATCAGTGTGTTCGACCGTGGGTCGGCGCCGTCGCGGCCGTCGGTCTCGGCCGGGCAGATCGGCAAGCTCTGGGGCCTTGGCGGCATCCAGATCGGTGACGCGGTTGGTGTCTCACTCGCGCCTTCGGACGCGCACCACTTCGCCCCGCCGACCCTCGAGACCGTCGTCGTACCGACCAGTCCGAGTGACAAGGGCGCGTTGCACGTCGCCCTCGCCCAACTCGCCGAACAGGACCCGCTGATCAACCTGCGCCAGGACGACGAGCGGCAGGAGATCTTCGTGTCGCTCTACGGTGAGGTGCAGAAGGAGGTCATCCAGGCGACGCTGACGACCGACTTCGGCATCGACGTCACGTTCCGCGAGACGACGACGATCTGCGTCGAACGCCCGACCGGAACCGGAACGGCTGTCGAGCGGCTCGGGGCGGGTCGGGACGCGAGCACCCACCAGACCATCCTGCCGACCCTGGACGGTGATCCCAATCCGTTCCTCGCCGGGGTCGGGCTGCGCATCGATCCCGCTCCCATCGGCAGCGGCATCGAGTTCCGGCTCGAGATCGAACTCGGTTCGTTGCCGCCGGCGTTCCTGAAGGCGATCGAGAACACCGTGCGCGAGACGCTGCACCAGGGCCTGCACGGATGGGAGGTCCTGGACTGCGTGGTCACCCTGACCTACTCCGGTTACGTCCCACGGCAGGGCAAGCGGGGTACGACGTTCGATCCCAGCATCTCCAGCAGCGCGGGCGACTTCCGCAACCTCACGCCGCTGGTCGTGATCGGCGCGCTGAAGGAGGCCGGCACCCAGGTCTATGAGCCGGTCCATCGGTTCACCCTCGAGGCTCCCGACGACACCCTCGGCGCGGTCCTGCCCGTCCTGTTGCGGTTGCGGGCGGTGTCGAACCCGGCCGCGCTGCGCGGGTCGTCGGCCACCATCGAAGGCGAGATCCCGGCGGCCAGGGTCTACGAACTCCAGCAACAGCTCCCGTCGCTGACCCGCGGCGAAGGCGTGCTCGAGTGCGCGTTCTCCCACTACCAACCCGTGCGCGGTGAGGTACCGAGCCGGCAGCGATCCGACCACAACCCGCTCAACCGTAAGGAGTACCTGCTGCGCCTGAAGCGGCGGGCGTAGGTCGGGAGGCGTCCTCCGTTCCTGGCTGGTCGCCCTCGCCCTCGCCCTCGCCCTCGACACGATGGGTCAGCGCCACCTTGAACGCGAGCCGGTGGTGGCGTTCGACCAGCCGCCGAGCCAGCCGGAGGTCGCCGGCCGCCAGGGCGTTGGTGATCGCCGTGTGGTCGGCGAGGGAGTTGCGCGCGGCCTCGGGGATGGCATAGACCCGCTGGCCGAAGGGCATGGTGGCCTCGATCAGGCCGACGGCCATGGCCACCATCGGCGGATTGGAAGCCGCCTCGCAGATCGTCGCGTGGAAGTCCCGGTCCAGTCGCGACATCCGGATCGCGTCACCGCGCGCGCAGGCGAGTGCGGCTTCCTCGACGCCGGCGCGGAGCTCCTCGACGAGTGAGGGGAGCGCCGCCCGCGGAATCAGGCGGACGGCCGCCGGCTCGATGGCGCACCGGATCTGGTTGAGGTGTTCGAGGTCGCGGCGATGTGCCTGGAGCCAGGTGCGGACGAGAGACAGGCTCGCCTGTGCGCTGAGCTGCCCCTGGACGAACCGGCCGCGGCCCACGTGGGCATGGATGAGACCCGCCGACTCGAGCATCTTCAGTGCCTCCCGCAGGGGAGACCTGGAGACCTCCAGCTGCTCGATGAGCTGGCGCTCGGTCGGCAGTTTGAAGCCGGGCGGCCAACGACCGCTGTGGATGAGCTCGCGGAGTCGCCCGGCCACCGCGTCGGCGAGCGACCCGGACTCCTCACCGAGGTCGATCGCCTTCAGCGCCATGTCGACGAAGTAAATCGCTCAGACCAATCAGACGCAACCCTTGACGGGGCTTCGTTTCGGCTCCATCATCCAAACGCATCACAGATCACATTCACGCGGATTGGCAGCGATCCCTACCCCTCCTTTCACGAGGGATGGGAAGTGTTCCAGTGCGATGCTCGGGGACGTCGCATCGAATCTTCTCGGTGGTGCCGACAACGAGGAGTCGACCGATGACCGTGCCACGGAAAGCCGCAGGGATACGTAAGGTCGCCGTTGCTGTGGCGGTCGGAGCACTCTCCCTCGCTTCGTGTACGGGTGGAGGAACCCCGACAGCGGCCGACGACGGCCCCGACAGTGGATCGGTGACCATCACCTATCTCGTCGGGCAGCCCGAGAATCCCTCCGACGCCAAACTGATCGAGCAGGACATCGACAGTTTCGAGGCCAAGAACTCCGGCATCACCGTCGAGCTCAAGACGATCAATCCCGACAGCGTCCGAACAGTCCTGCAGACCCAGTTGCGCAGTGGCAGTGGACCGGACGTCTTCGGCTACGACACCGGCCCAGGGTTCGCCGGAGTCCTGGCCGATGCCGGCCTCCTCTACGACCTGACCGGTGCGTACGAGAAGAACGGCTGGAAGATCTACGACTGGGCCAAGCAGCGGGTGACCTTCGACGGAAAGATCCTCGGCGTTCCGGACCAGGTCGAGGAGGTCGGTGTCTACTACAACAAGGACATCTTCGACAAGTACTCCTTGGCGCCACCGAAGGATCTCGCCGACTTCGCCCGGATCGCGGACACCCTGAAGAGCAACGGCGTCACACCGTTGAGCTTCGGCAACAAGGAGGGATGGCAGGGCGGCCACATCCTGTCGATGGCGCTCAGCAGTGCCGTGGGCCAGGCCGGTATGGAGGATCTGCTGGCCGGGAGGAAGTCGTGGGCGGATCCGGAGGTCGTGGACGCGATCAGCCTCTTCTTCGACCAGTACCAGAAGGCCGGCTACCTACCGAAGTCGCCCAACGCGATCACCGGTGACAACGCCAACGCGTTGTTCTACTCCGGCAAGGCGGCGATGACCCCGACCGGCACCTGGCTGGTACGCGACATCCAGAGCACCGTGAAGTTCGAGGTCGGCTTCTTTCCCTTCCCGGCGCCCGACGGAAAGGGCATCTTCGCCGGTGGCCTCGGTGGTGGAACCTTCGTGTCGGCGAAGACCCGCCATCCCGATGCGGCGGTGAAACTCCTCGACTACCTGGTCAGCGCGGAACACGGCAGGTGGCAGGTGGAGAAGTACCACACGATCCCGGCGTTTCCCGTCGACGTGCAGGGTGCCGACACCGAGCCCCTGTTCGGCCAGATTCTCGCGGACACGGCCAAGATCTCCTCCGGGGAAGGCGAGTTCGGCTTCAACATCGACGTCCTGACCAACGACGAGTTCAACAAGGCGATGTGGGAGGGACTCCAGTCGGTCCTGGTCGGGACGAAGACACCGCGGCAGGTCGCGGACGAACTGCAGGAAGCGTTCGAGCCACCCACGGCTGGTGAGTGATCGATGGCTTCGGCATCCGCGGTGGGAGTTCGCGCGACCAGGAACGCGAAGGCCTGGCTCGGCATCCTCCTCGTCGCGCCGACCCTCGTCCTGACGGTCGTCTTCTTCCTCTTCCCCCTCGCCAGCTCCATCTACTTCTCGCTCACGTCCTGGAACGGCACCACGGTGCAGGCGCCGTTCGTCGGCCTGAGCAACTTCACCGCGATGGCCACCGACCCCGAGGTCCTCCACGCCCTTGGCAACAACGCGATCTGGGTGGTGATCGGCACCGCGGCGCCGCTGATCGTCGGGCTCGTGCTCGCCGTCATTCTCTGGACGGGTGTGAGCGCGGTGCTGCTCTACCGGCTGGTGTTCTTCCTGCCGTTCGTCCTGCCCGGGGTGGCCATCGGCATCGTCTGGGGCTGGATCTACGACCCCGTGAACGGCTGGCTCAACCGGTTGCTCGGCTACGTCGGTCTGGAGGAGTTCGCGCGCGGCTGGCTGGGGGAGCCGGGAAGCGCGCTGTACGCCGTTCTCGCCGCCGCCATCTGGGCGACGTTCGGCTTCGTCGTGGTGATCTTCCTGGCCGCCCTGCAGAACGTCGACCTGGACCAGGTGGACGCGGCCCGGTTGGACGGCGCCGGATCGCTGCAGCGGCTGTGGTACGTGATCATGCCGCAGATCATGCCGGTCTTCCTGATGGTCACCACGATCACGCTGGTGGGTGGCATCAGCGTCTTCGACATCGTCTTCATCATGACCGGTGGCGGTCCCGGCAACGCCACGTCCGTCCTCGGAACCTACGCCTACGAAAACGCCTTCCAGCTCAACAAGATCGGGTACGGAACGGCGCTCGCGCTGCTCATCACCGTCCTGTCGGTGCCGATCGTCGTGCTGTTGAACCACGTCCAGCGTCGGCTCTCGGATCGGTGAGGGGTGAGGCGATGAGCGCTTCGGTGACCACCGGGCTCTCCCGGTCCGCCACGAGGACCGGAGATGCCGGCGTGTCCCGGCGGCCCGGTGACCGGCTGTCGGTGGGGATCGGCAAGCACGCGGTCCTCCTGGTCTTCGCCGCGATCTCCCTCTTTCCGGTCGTCCTGGTCGTGTCGACCGCGTTGAAGAGCGCGATCGACGTGCGCACCGACCCGTTCGGGCTGTTCGGATCGTTCAGCTTCCAGAACTTCGTCGTCGCCTGGACCGACGGAAGGTTCGGAGCCTTCCTGTGGAACAGCGTGTTGTTGTCGGTGCCGACCACCGTCGTGGTCGTCGCGCTGTCGACCGCCGCCGGATACGCGTTCGCCCGGTGCCCGTTTCCCGGCCGGGGCATCGCCTTCTACGCGGTCGTGCTCGGCCTGCTGGTCCCGTTCTTCACGTTCATGATCCCGCTGTACTTCCAGTTGCGCGACATCGGCCTGCTCGACACGCTGATCGGCGTCCAACTCGTGCTCGTCTCGACGGGACTGTCGTTCGGCACCTTCTTCATGCGCTCGTTCTTCGTCGACCTGCCCGACGAACTCGAGCAGGCGGCGCGGGTGGACGGCGCCAGCGAATGGCGGATCTTCTGGTACGTCATGACTCCGCTGGTGCGGTCCGGTGCGGGCGCCCTGGCGGTGTTCACGTTCCTGCAGAACTGGAACAACTTCCTGGTACCCCTGCTCTATCTCCCCGGTGGCGACTACACGCCGCTGACCGCGGGCCTGTACCTGTTCGCGAGTGGCCGCACGATCGAGGTGGGCCCGCTCGCCGCCGGCACCCTGATCACCATCCTGCCGGTCATGGCGTTGTTCGTCGCCGCCCAACGCCAGGTCATCCGTGGATTCATCGCCGGCTCGGTCAAGGGGTGAGTCACCGCGAGCCGACGCCGGACGACAGTCCGGCCGACCCCGCCGTCCGCCAAGGAAGGGAGTGACCATCCATGGGCAAGGTCGTGCGCTTCGAGGCACCACGCACCGCCTCGATCGTCACCGAGGACGATCCTCCGCTCGGCCCGGACGAGGTCCGGCTGCGCACCCTCTACTCCGGCATCTCGGCGGGTACCGAACTCACCGCCTACCGTGGCTCCAACCCCTACCTCACCAAGCGTTGGGACGACGACCAGCGCCTGTTCGTACCCGGGTCGACGAGCCGGGAGTACCCGCTCGACGGATGGGGGTACGAAGAGGTCGGCGAGGTCGTCGAGACCGGTGCGGAGGTGACGTCGGTTCGCGCGGGGCAGGTGGTCTGGGGCACCTGGGGACACCGGACGAGCTGCGTGCGGAGCGCGGAGTACGCCGCCGACCGGATCCTCGACCCTGATGCCGACCCGATGCTCGGGATCTTCTCCCAGATCGGCGCGATCGCTCTCAACGTCGTCCTCGACGCCGACATCCACATCGGCGAGACCGTCGCGGTGTTCGGCCTGGGCGTTCCCGGCCAGATCGCCGCGCAACTGGCCCGACTCAACGGTGCGCGTGTCATCGGGGTCGACGCGATCCCCGGTCGGCTCGAGCTCGCCCGATCGCTCGGCGCCGAGGAGGTGCTCGACGCCCGCGAAGGGTCGGTCGCCGAACGCGTCCACGAGCTGACGCAGGGCCGCGGCGCGGACGTCTCGCTCGAGGTGAGCGGCAGGTATCCCGCGCTGCACGAGGCGATCCGTTCGACCGCGTACTCCGCGCGCGTCGTCGCCGCGGGCTTCTTCCAGGGCGAAGGGCAGGGGCTCCTGCTGGGCGAGGAGTTCCATCACAACCGCGTGCAGGTGGTCTGCTCCCAGATCTCCGGCGTCGCGCCCGCGTTGTCCTACCGCTGGAATCCCCACCGTGTCGCGCGTACGGCGATCGACCTCGCGGTCGCGGGCCGGCTTCAGGTACGTCCGCTCGTCAGTCACGTGCTGCCCTTCAGCGACGCGGCCAAGGCGTTCGAGCTGCTCGACACGACACCGGAGCAGGCCGTCCAGGTCGTTCTGGAGATGGAGAGAGGATCGAACCCGTGACGATCAGACTCGCCGCGCAGGAGCACATGCTCGAGGGCGCGACCCTGGTGGAGAAGTTCCGCTTCGCGCAGGCATGCGGGTTCGACGGTGTCGAGCTGCGGGGCGCCGGTAAGGGATGGTTCGGCGCCCGGGTCGAGGAGGTCCGCGCCGCCCGTGCGGCCGGCGTCGTCATGCCGACGGTCTGCGTGATGATGGACCACTTCATCGGCGACTTCGACGCGGCCCGGCGTAAGGACGCGCGGGAGCAGATGAAGATCCTGCTCTCCGTCATCGTCGAGGCGGGTGGGTTCGGAGCCGTCACGCCGGCGTCGTACGGCATGTTCTCCCTCCGGCTCCCGCCGTTCGAACCTCCGCGCACGGCGGAGCAGGACCGCGAGATCCTGCTGGAGGAGCTGACCGCACTCGGAGAACACGCCCGGGACGTCGGCGCGGTGGTCCTGCTGGAACCGCTGAACCGGTACGAGGACCACATGGTCAACACCCTCGCCGCGGGCGCCGGCCTGGTGCGCGAGGTGGGCCTCGCGAGCGTGGCGTTGATCGGCGACTTCTTCCACATGAGCATCGAGGAGTCCGACCCGGCGCAGGCCCTGCGCGACGTCGCGCCGCACCTGCGTCATCTCCAACTCGGCGACACCAACCGCCTGGAGCCCGGAGCGGGCCACTACGACTGGGCCCGCAGCCTGGACGCTCTGGAGGAGATCGGGTACGACGGCTGGATGGCGATGGAGTGCCGGCTGTCCGGACCACCCGCGCAGGTGCTGCCGCGGGTGTCGGCGCTGCTACGGCGACCGGCGGGCGCGGATGCTTGACCTGCTCGTCGCCGGCGGACTGGTCGTGGACGGCGACGGGCGTCCGGCGTACCCGGCCGACGTCGGTGTCCGCGGAGATCGGGTCGTCGCGGTCGGCCCGCTCCCGCACGCCGGCGCGCACCGACGCATCGACGCCACCGGTCTCACGGTCTGCCCGGGGCTGATCGACCCGCACAGCCACAGCGACTGGTCGATCCTCGGCAACCCCACCGCGCAGAGCACGATCCGCCAGGGCGTCACGACCGAGGTCGTCGGGAACTGCGGTGTCACCTACGCACCGCTGGGGCCGGCGTCGCGGATCGCCGCGGCGGCTGCGCTGCGGGGGTTCGGCTACGACGGACCGGTGGACTGGAGGAGCTTCGGCGACCTGCTGGACCGGGTCGCGAGCATCCGCACGTCCCAGAACCTCGCCTGGTACGTCGGCCACAGCGCGCTCCGCGACGCCGCCGGCGTCGGGACGGGGACTCCCACCGCCGAGCAACTCGCGGCGATGGCCGAGTTGCTCGCCGAGGCGATGGACGCGGGCGCGCTGGGGATGTCGAGCGGTCTGGAGTACGGCTCGGGACGTTCGGCCGGCACCGACGAACTGGTCGCGCTCGCCGCTGTCCTGCGGACCCGAGGGGGCCGGTACGCGAGTCACATCCGCAACCGGGACGCCGCCCTCGGCGACGCGGTGGAGGAGTTCTTCACCGTCGCGAGGGCAGCGGGTGGGCGCGCGCAACTGTCGCACCTCAACGTCCGGCACGACACCGGTGCGGGGCCGGACGCGTGGGGACGCGCCGTCGAGCGTCTCGTCGCCGAGCGGAGCGGGGGAACCGACGTCCTCGCCGACATGACGCCCTACGCCGACGGCATCGGCATGGCCACCGGTCTGCTGCCTCCCTGGCTGCTCGCCGACGGCCCGGCCGAGGCGGCCGCGCTCCTCGGTGATCCCGACGTACGGCGGCGGCTGCGGCACGACTGCGACCGCTACTGGCGATTCGTCCACCGTGGCCAGTGGGACCGGGTCACCCTGCAGGCCAGCCCGGCGACACCTGAACTCGAAGGGCTGAGCTTCCCGGAGATCGCGCGCCGGCTCGGAGGCGACGAGTGGGACGCCTACTTCGACGTCCTCGCCGCGGCCGGACCCGACCTGGCGCACGTCCAGTTGCTCGCGCGACTCTTCACCGACGAGCATGTCGGGGAGGCGATCAGGCATCCGCTGTTCTGCCTCGGCGTCGACGCCTACACCAGCCGGATCGACGGGCCACTCGCGGCGCGGTCGCGGCACCCGCTCTTCTTCGCCGGTCACGTGCACTACCTGACCCACCATGTCCGTGACAAGGGAACGTTGACGCTGGAGACGGCGGTCCACAAGATGACGGCCATGGTGGCGGACCACTTCGGGCTGCCCGGGCGTGGCCGACTCCGGACCGGTTCGTTCGCGGACATCGTCGTCTTCGACCTGCCCCGACTTCGCGAGACAGCGACCACACGCGCCCCGCACGCCTATCCGGTCGGGGTGCCGTACGTCGTCGTCAACGGCACACTGGTCGTCGACGAAGGCTCACACACCGAAGCCACGCCGGGCCGCTACCTGGCGCGCCAGCACTGACGAGTAAGCCCGGAAACAGGAGAGGGGACCGATGAGGATTCGCGGCATCCGCGTCGCGGGACTGCGCGGTGGCACACCGGCCGGCGGATGGAGTGAGGAGCTCCGCCCGGACGACGTGGTGCACACCCTGGTGGCGGTGCACACCGACGAGGGGCTGATCGGGATCGGCAGCGTCTTCACCCACGAGTCGCTGGTTCGCGGTGCCCTGGCCGTCCTGGAACCCCTGTGCCTGAACGAGAACGCCCTCGAGCCCGAACGCGTGTCCGAGAAGCTCCATCAGAACACCTTCTGGATGGGCCGTGGCGGCTCCATCACCCACACGATCAGCGGGATCGACATCGCGCTGTGGGACCTGTTCGGGCAGGCGACCGGACAGCCGGTGGGCCGGCTCCTCGGTGGGCGCTACCGCGACCGGGTGATGCCATACGCCTCTGTGCTGATGGACGAGCCCGCAAGGTTGGCGGAGGAGCTCGCCGAGCTGCGTGGCGAGGGCTTTCGGGCGTACAAGATCGGCTGGGGCCCGTTCGGTCGGGTGAGCGCTGCCGAGGACGAGCGGATCGTCGCGGCGGCCCGTGAGGCGGTGGGACCGGACGCCCTGCTCGCCGTCGACGCCGGAGGGAGCGACGCCGACTGGCGGGGCGACTACAAGTGGGCGCTGCGTACCTCCCACATGCTCGCCGGCTACGCCGTGGCGTGGTTCGAGGAGGCGCTCGACCCCGACGCCGTCGAGGACTTCGCCCTGCTGCGCCGCGAGGCGCCGCTCCCGATCTCCGGTGGTGAGGTGCTGACCAGGCGGCAGGCGTTCCTGCCGTTCTTCCAGGCCGGCTCGTTCGACATCGTGCAGCCGGACACGACGAAGGTCGGCGGTCTGTCGGAGTCCCGCCGGATCGCCTACGCCGCACAGGATCACGGCGTACGGTTCATCCCGCACGGGTGGAACACCGCGGTCGGCCTGGCGGCCGACCTCCAGCTCGCCTCGGGGTTGGCCGAGGTCGACCTGGTGGAGTACAAGACCGGCTCGCCCTACATCGACGAGATCGTCGCCGAGCCGTGGAAGCTCGACGCCGACGGCATGCTGTCGATCCCGAACGGCCCGGGCCTTGGCCTACGACTGGACTTCGACGCGGTGGCCCGCTTCACCGACGGCGCTGACCTGCGCCGGCTCGAGAGCAGCTGACCGACCGTCGTTCCGTGCGCCACCACGAGGCGGGGTGAGCCGACGCAGCGCGGCTGACTCCGCAGCGTGCCTTACCTGCGGTCCCAGGTGCCGCACGGCGGGTTCGACGCGGCTCCGGAAACCACTCAGTCGCCGGCCGCGTCGAGGTGAAGTTGGACGAGACCGGAGACGTACCGTCCGCCGTGCAGATCGCCGGGTACGACGAGGCGCGGCCTGCCGTCAGCGGCGGGCCGGCCGTCCTCGGTGAGGGCGACCAGGACGCTCTTCGCCTCGAAGTCGGCGTCGATCTCGCCCCACGCCACGGCGGCCCGATAGCCGTCGCTGCCGGTCGCGGTGACGACGTGGCGAAGCTTGTCGTTCTTGACGGCGGGATCGAAGCGCGGCTGGACCTTGTCGAGGACGTCCACGAGGAGCGGACCTGTGTAGGTGTGGGTCTGCGAACCGGAGCCGGACTGGAAGGTCACGGTGACCCGCTGCCGCGGTAGCCGGGCGAGGTCGGCGACGCTGAGCTGGCCAGGCTGGTTCACGGCACCGTCGACGAGGAGGGTGACGCGTTCACCGACGTCTCGGCCGGACGCGACCGTGGCGCCCGCGACGGCGTTGTTGGCCGCCGCCGGAGCCTGGGCGGCTCCGCTCAGGGTGACGCAGGCGGCGAACGCGATGCCGAGGGCGGAGAGACGGTGGGTCACGCTGGTGTTGAGCTTCATGCCGGGCTCTCCCGTGAGGTCGTGACGAGGGGTCGCGTGCATTCAACCGTGCGCACCCCGCTGTCGGGCGAGGTTCGGTCCAGGTCCTGGAAGGCGCTTCACGTTCTCGCGAGGAAGAACTGACGCGGGTCCGGGACGGCGCCGGGCCGTAGACTGCGCGGGCAGTGCGGCGTCGTCCGCCGCGGCGAGAGCGAGGAACCATGAGTCATCGGCACCCGCCAGGCCTGTGCGCCTGCGACACACCGCCCCAGGCACCCCATCGGCACCCGCCGGGCCTGTGCGCGTGTGACGACGTGAACCCCGAGGCCGCACCCGCGCTCGCCGCGGGGCCCGGGACGGTGCCCGCGCCGGGAGCACGCACGTGACCCAGCCAGACCTGCCGGCGGACGCCGGCCGTTATCGCCGCACCGAGTCGGGCCTACGCGTCCCCGAGGACGCGTTCCACCGCAAGCTGCACCACATCGCGCCGGCCGCCCTGTCGGAAAGCACTGCCCAGAGCGCGGGCATGCGCCGGATGGAGGCCATCAGCGGTACGACCGTCGGCTCGCGTCAGCTCTGGATGGGGCAGGCCCACGTCGGGGCGGCGACGAGTTCCGCGAACCATCACCACGGTCACTCCGAAACCGCGATCTTCGTGGTCAGCGGCCATCCGGAGTTCGTCTTCCTCGATATCGAGGAGGACGAACCTCGCGAGGTCCGGATCGTCACCAACCCCGGCGACTACATCTACGTCCCGCCGTTCGTGCCGCATCGGGAGGAGAATCCCGACCCGGAGCAGGAGGCGGTCGCGGTGATCGCGCGGACGACGCAGGAAGCGATCGTCGTCAACCTGCCGGACCTGCGCTGGGCCGGGCCGGTCCTCACCAACAGCGAGGACGTCCGTCACGGCGAAGCCGAGTCCTGAACGCTCGGCACGGCGCGGACACGCTTCACCGGCCGGTCGACCTACCCTTGGGCCCGGATGCCGATTCGCCGCCCAAGAATCTCGAACGGGTTCGCCGGCTCCTCGCGCGAGCGCCCGACAACATGCACGTGCGCGTGCGGTGTCGTCTGGCCGGCTCGCGCACCGTCGTTGACGAAGCAGCTCAGGCCGGTCGATCGAAAGCGCCTCCCTAAGTCGACCCGAACCTCGTGGAGCCTGGCCGCGTACGACACGATCTCGTCCGGGCGAAGTGATCCCACACTCGCCACATGGCGCAGCGGCAGCACCAGAACGTTCGCCTCGACCAGCGGATCGCGGGGACGCAGCACCCGTACCCCCTGCGCCCGCCACACTTCCTGGTCTCGTTCGACTTCCGGGAGGCAACCGTCGCACTCGGCCGAAGCAGCCGCGCGCATCGTTGGAGTGAAGGGCGTCGACGTCTCGATGGTCGCGAGGACCGTCTCGAGACGCTTGGCCAGGCTGGACTCCTCGTCCGCGGGCAGCGGGGTGGGACGCTCGCGCGCGGGCAGTGCCATCGCCCGCACCGGCTTGGTCCGCTCGCCGGGACCGCGACCGAAGACGTGCAGGACTGCGCCTTCCCACTCAGGTGCCGGCTCACCGATGCCATCGCCGAACGGTGTCCAGGACCACGAGAAACTCAGGGCGAAGCCGTCGCAGCCGAGGACGGTGTGCAGGGCGTTTCGAGTGGCTCGGTAGGCCCGGACCAGTTCGGCCGCCTGCGGGAGGGACATTCGGGCCGGGTCGAGTGGAGCCAGGGCCCGGATGGCCACGTGGGCTTCGGTGAGGGCGTGTGCGGGACGGGCGATCTCCCACGTCGGAAACGTGAGCAACGGCATAGCGTCCGGCAATCCTCTGTCCTCTCAGCCGAGGCTTCCACCCACAGGTCCAACCAACCACACCGGTGCCCCCGGAACAAGGCGTGAAGGACGCTCGTCCGCGTCGGCGCAAGCCAGCCTTGCCATGGTCGCCGTTCGAACCGGCGTTCGAGCTTCTTCACCCCTGGTCGGGGCGTCACCGAACGCTCCGGAATGACGCCGCCCTTCCCCACGTTGCCCTGTCGAAGGTTTGGCAACTCGAGCAGGAGAGGTACCCATGGCAGACACCTACCGAGCCGTCGTGTTCTCGGAGTACGGAGATCCTGACGTTCTGCGCATCGTCGAACGTGACGCTCCGCGGCCAGGCCCGGGGGAGGTGCGGATCGCCGTCCGCGCGGCCGGCGTGAACCCCATCGACTGGAAGGTCCGCAGCGGTGTGATGCCGTTGGTACCGGCGGGCGGCTTCCCGTCCGTTCCGGGCGTCGACGTGGCCGGTGTCGTCGAGGAGGTCGGCGAGGGCGTCACGGAGTACGCGGTGGGTGACGAGGTGCTCGGCGCCGCCAGTTCCGGCAGCTACGCCGAAGTCGCGGTGGCCCCGGTCGAGAAGATCACCGCCAAGCCCTCCGAAGTGTCCTGGGAGGTCGCCGGCGGCCTGTCGGTGGCCGCGACCACGACGTACCGGGTCTTCGCGCTCCTCGACCTCACTCCCGGCGAGACCGTGCTGATCGACGGTGCGGCGGGAGGTGTGGGTACCGTCGCGGTCCAGGTGGCCAGGCATCGGGGGCTCACCGTCATCGGGACGGCCAGCGAACGCAACCACGACTATCTCCGGTCACTCGGTGCGATCCCCGTGACGTACGGCGACGGGCTCGCCGACCGTGTCCGCGCGGTCGCCCCGCAGGGTGTCGACGCCGCCGTGGACGCTTCGGGGCGAGGGTCGCTCGCGACGCTGGTCGACCTGACGGGCGGACCCGAGCGGGTGGTGACCATCGCCGACGGCGCGGCCGCCGACCTGGGGGTGCGCTTCACGTTCGGGGGACCGGACGAGGTGCCGGGAAGCCTCGCCGACGCGGTGGCCCTGGTCGCCACGGGCAAGCTCATCCTGCCGATCGCCCGCACGTACTCCCTGGCGGAGGCGGCGAGCGCGCACTGGGACAGTGAGGCCGGTCACGTTCAGGGCAAGCTGGTGCTGCTCACGAGCTGAGTCCGGGTGGCTCCGCGGCCGCGTCGTCGACCGCGGAGCCGGCGCCTGCGGCGAAGGCTGGAGGGACGCGTCCGGGCTGTTTGCGATCTCGTTGTACACGTCTGGCGGCGGACGGTGGTCGGCAGGATCCGGACGCGACCGTTCAGGAAACTCTTAGCTCTCCTCGTTTACGATCCATTTACCATGACGTGCGGTTATCCATACGGAGCCCGGTGGTCTTCATGACTCCGCGACTTCGAGCCACAGTGAAGCAACAGCTGTCTGGGCATCCCAGGCTGCTTCGTGAGGTGCGGCGGGTTCGGCGGGCCGCGCGGCGTCCGGCTCGATGGCGAGCCGCGCGACGAAGGATCGCGGCCGACGCGCGGTCGGTCCGTTCGCCGGTCTTCGTGATCTGTCCGGTCCGGTCCGGGTCGACGTTGTTACGGGTGTTGCTGAACAGCCACCCCGACATCTGCGCTCCGCACGAGCTGCACCTGCGCTTCGTGCGTGTGGCGTTCGAGCGTCACTACGCCGAGCTGTCCATGAAGGAGCTCGGGCTGGACCAGGACGAGCTCGAGTACGTCCTGTGGGACCGGATCATGCACCGCGAGCTGGTGGCGAGCGGGAAGCGGGTCCTCATCGACAAGACGCCGGGGAACGCGACGTTCCACGAGCGGTTGGTGGCCGGGTGGCCTGACGCGCGGTTCATCTTCCTGCTGCGCCATCCCGCGTCGATCGTGGCGTCCCTCATGGAGACCAGGCCCGACCGCGAGCTCACGTCGACGATCCGGGAGGCACTGACCTACCTGGAGGGCGTCGAGGAGGCGCGGAAGTCCGTGCCCGGTCTGGTGGTGCGGTACGAGGATCTGGTCGCCGATCCGGCGACGGTGACCCGTCAGGTGTGCCAGTACGTCTCGGTCCGTTGGGATCCGCGGATGTTGGAGTACGGCAGAAGCCAGCACGGCACGTTCCGCGCCGGCATCGGTGACTGGACGCTCAAGATCCGCTCCGGGCGGGTGCAGCCGGGCCGGGAGCTCCCCGATCCGGCCGACGTCCCCGAGCAACTACGCCCGATCGCCAGGGCGTGGGGCTACCTGGACTGACCATGCCGCGGAGCCTGACGCCTGTCCGGTAAGGCTCCTCGTCTGTTCGCCGGCCAGCTGGAAGCTTGTCAAGGCTGGGTTGCGCTCAGCTGAGCGGGTGCCCGATCGAGCGGAGGTTCCATCGGCCCGCTTCACCGGTCAGTACCGTGCGGGTCAGCGGTGCGACGTTGACCCGCCAGTACGACTCAGGCGTGGCGCGGATCGCGTGCACGATCGCGGCCCGGATGACTGCGGCGTGGGAGACGGCGAGTACGCGGCGCGGCCCGCCACGGAGGTTCTCGAGCCAGTCGCCGGCTCGGGCGATCAGGTCGAGGACGGACTCACCGCCGTGCGGCGCCGCCGCGGGAGAGCCAAGCCATGCCGCGACGGCATCCGGCTCGCCGGCCGCGACGGTTCGGACTGGTGTTCGGCGTCCTCGCCCAGCGCGTCCTTCAGCCGCGGGCGTCGCTGTTCGCCTCCGCCGTTCCGGGACGGGTAAGTCGTTCGGGTACGACGACCCTGTCGTAGAGGTCCTCGCCGCGCCGATGTGCGTACCCGTAGGGAACGCCGTTCCCTTGGGCAGCAGTCCCTACCAGTGCAACCGGCGCGCGAGCCAGCGGAGTACGGCATCGCCCTGGTCGCGCTGGAACTGCCGCACCGTCGGCAGCCCCGGTGCCGGCGGCCGCCGAGTGATGTCGTAGAAGTAGCCGCAGAGCCCTGCGAGGACCGCGTTGATGTGCCCGGCTGGTACCCGGGCGAGCAGGTCGCTCGCCGCGAGGAGTGCCTCGACGTCGTGGCCGCCGTACAGTTCGACGTTCACGAGGAGCAGGAGCGAGTCGGCCCAGTCGCATCCGCGGGACGCCCTCGGCCAGTCGACGAGGACGACGCTTCCGTCCGGTCGGACGAGGAGATTGTCCGCGCGGACATCCGTGTGGACGAGCGTGTCTCCCGCCAGCAGATCCGCGCTCGGGGCGCTGAGGTCGACAAGTTCGCTGAGGTGGGAGGCCGCGGGCTCGGGAAGCTCTGCCCATGGATCCTCGTGAAGGCGGATCCAGCCGGCGAAGTCTTTCCGAACCTCATCGGGCAGGAGAGGGACGGACTCGATAGGGCACGGAGTGAGGTGGCCGGCCAGCGACTCCAGTGTCGCGAGAACGCCGGCGATCTCCCCGGCGTCCCAAGGGGCCCTCGGGTGCCGGCCGTCGACGTCGGCGAGCACCAGTGCCACCCAGTCGCCGTCGTCGTAGACGCCGAGTAGCTGAGTCGCCGGCGTGCCGACCGGCAACCGGGCGGTAACTTGCGCTTCGCGACGGTGGAGCCCGGGGGAGTGCTCGTTCAACGCGGCGTTGACCGCCTTGACGAAGACCCGGCTGGCGTCGTCGGTACGGACGCGATCCGCTGTGCCGGGTGAGAAGCCGCCGCTCTGCGACACGGCCTCGACGACCCGACCGCCGATGACCTTCTCGATGCCTTCCTGGACGTCGGGAGGGATGTCCCTCCACCTGATACGTACCCCGCTGGCGTTGATCATGCCTGACGGTCTCACACGCCGCGTCAAGGCCGCGTGGCCGTCCTCCGTCCTCATTCCGGAGAACACCGCGGGCCAGACAGGCATGGCCGGAACGAGAAGCAACGCCACGTTGCGTGAGATCTCCTGTACGCGGCGGTTGACACCGTTCGGGGCCGGTCGTACCCTCGCATCACTGGAACTCAGATTTCACCATCCGGAATCTAAATCAGCCCTTTCGAGCGCGCCTCCCTGCGGAGCGCGCCGCTGAGAGCATCCGGATTTGGGGGAGGACTGCAGTGCACCGGAACGTCTCACGAAAAGAATTCCTGAAACTCTCAGGCGCTGCGATGGGTGCGACCCTGCTCGCCGGTTGCAGTTTCCTGTCCACCGACCCGGGCGGGCAGAAGGCGGTGAAGCCGACGGGAGCAAAGGGCGACGAGGCTCCCATGCTCGCCGAGCGGGTCCGCAGCGGAGGCTTGCCGGCGGTCAAGGACCGCCTGCCCAAGACTCCGCTGGTCGTTCAGCCGATCGATCGAATCGGAAAGTACGGAGGGACCTGGGAAACCGCCCTGCTCGGCGCCGCCGACACCGCGTGGCTCGGTCGCACGGTCGCCTACGACCGTATTGTTCACTGGGATCTCGGCTGGAAGGAGATCGTTCCCAACGTTGCCGAATCCTATGAAGTGTCAGCTGACGCAAAGGTGTACACGTTCAAGCTGCGCGAGGGCATGAAGTGGTCGGACGGTAAACCGTTCACCTCCGACGACGTCATGTTCTGGTACGAGGCCATCTTCTCCAACGCCACCCTCACGCCCGCCAAGCCGCTGTATCTGCAGACCAGAGAGCAGCCGGTCGTCGTCGACGCGCCGGACGCGACGACGGTGCGGTTTACGTTCAAGCATCCCAACGGCCTGTTCCTCCAGTGGCTCGCGACCTACGACACGGGCTTCGACTTCGTTCCCAAGCACTACATGTCGCAGTTCCACAAGGATCACAACCCGAACATCGCCGACCTGGTCGCCAAGGAGAAGGCGCCGGACTGGTCGGAGCTGTTCCTGCGCAAGCTCGATCCGTGGAACAACGTGGAGCGCCCCAGACTCCATGCCTGGCTGCCGAAGAACACCATCAGCGATGGCAACCGGATGGCGTTCGAGCGCAACCCCTACTACTTCAAGGTCGATCCTGACGGCAGTCAGCTCCCGTATCTGGACAACCTGGTCTACAACATCTTCAGCGAAGAGGAAGCGATCCTGCTCCAGGCTTCCAACGGACGGTTCGACTACCACAGCAGGCAAATCAACATCTCCCGGAACAAGCCGGTCCTGGCCGACAACCGGGAGAAGGGAAACTTCTCCCTCATCAACATGCCGACGGCCAGCATGAACACGATGGTGATCTGCCCGAACCTCACGCACGCCGACCCGGTGCGCCGGCGGATGCTGCAGAACAAGAACTTCCGGATCGCGCTCTCGCACGGCATCGACCGCCAACAGATCATCGACATCGTCTTCAAGGGGCAGGGCGAGCCCTGGCAGACGGCACCGCGGCCCGAGGCCCCCTTCTACCCGGCCAAGGACATGGCGAAGCAGTACACCGAACACGACCCGGCGAAGGCGAACCAGATCCTCGACGACGAAGGCTTCGCGGAGCGGGACGGTAGCGGTATCCGGCTCGACAGCGCCGGCAAGCCCATCGCGCTCACGGTGATGGCGCAGAACCGATACTTCGAAATGGTCGATGCGCTCGAGTTGATCGTCGACCAGTGGGCGAAGATCGGTATTCGGCTCCGGGTGGCCAACATGGACGGCACGCTCTTCGACAGTCGGGTGGAGGCGAACGACTTCGACCTCGCCGTCGACACCGGCGAGTACGGATACGTCGACGCCATCGTCGACCCGCGATACTTCTTCCCCTCCTATCTTTCCGGCGCCTCCTACGCGCCGCTGTGGTACCGGTGGTACGCCGACGACAAACCGAGCGAGCCACCGCCCCCGGCCATGCAACGGCAGATGTCGCTCTACCGCAACGAACTGCAGGCGGAGAAGGACCCGGAGGGGCAGGGCCGCGTGATGGCCCAGATCGTGGAGATCGCGCGCGACGAGTTCTGGACGATGGGAATCAGCCTGCCGCCGGACTCCTACGGCATTGTCCGCAACGACTTTCACAACGTCCCGAAGACCATGTGGGAGGCGTCGAGGTATCCCACGCCCGGCCCCTCGATGCCGTGCCAGTACTTCTCGGAGCGAACCTCATGACAGGAGCAGGTGCAGTGGAGTCCGCCGCCATCAGTGATGGCCAGATACTCGTGACACTCAACAAGGCTCAGCTCGTCATGTTGGACGAGGAGGGCCTGCTCGAGCCGGACCTGGTGGGCCGCGTCGCCGACGCGCTCGCCACTCTGGGGCCAGACTGGCCGGGGTCGGCGGGGGACTACCTCGCCTTCGAGAGCGAGCTCGTACGGATCGTCGGGCCGGAGGGGTCCAACCTCCACCTCGGCCGCAGCCGGAACGACCTCGGCGCGACCCGTGAGCGGCTGTGGCTGAAGCACGCGTTCTTCCAGACCCTCGCCGGGCTGGTGAAGGCGCGGCGCCTCCTGCTGGACCGGGTGAGCGAACACGGCGACGTCGTGATCGCGTCGTACACCCATGCCGTCCAGGCCCAGCCCATCTCACTCGGCCACTACCTGTTGGCACTGGACGCGTCACTCGCACGGGACGCGTCCCGTCTGGTGCAGGCCTACGCCCGCATCGACCAGAGCCCGCTCGGCGCCGGGGCGCTCGCGACGTCAGGCTTCCCACTCAATCGCCATCGGCTCGCGGAGCTGCTCGGCTTCTCCGATCTCTGCGAGAACTCCTACGACTGTATCGGCGTGGCTTCGGCGGACACGAAGGTCGAGCTTGCCCAGGTGTTCGCCACCTCGGCGATCGGTGTCGGCCGGTTCTGTTCGGACCTGGTTGCCCAACACGCCGCGCCGGCACCGGGGCTGACGGTCTCCAACGAGCTCACCGGCGGCAGCAGCATCATGCCGCAGAAGCGCAACCCAAAGGTGCTCGAGCACCTTCGCAACGTCTCGAGCAGGGTGGTCGGCGCGGCGGGCAAGGTGGTCGTGGTCTCCCACAACACGCCCTTCGGCGACATCGCCGACGTCCGCGGCATCGCGCTCACCGAGACCCTCGAGGTCGCCGACCTGGCTGGTGAGATGTACTCCACCCTCGCCGACCTGATGGCCGGGTTGGTGGTCGACGCCGCCGCGTTCGCACGGCTGGTGAAGTCGGACTACTCCACGATGACCGAGCTCGCGGACACCCTCTTTCGGGAGGCCGGCGTTCCGTTCCGGGTCGGACACGCGTTCGCCAAGAAGGTCACCGAGCTCGGGCGGGAACGCCTGATCGGACCGGCCGAGGTCGAGCAGGACGACCTTGCGCGGCTGTACGGCGAGCTCACCGGCGAAGCGTTCCCGCTCGACCACGCCAGCTATCTGCACGCGGTCGACCCGGGCGAGTTCGTGCGCGGTCGAACCGGCGTCGGTGGTCCCCAGCCGAAGGAGATCGCCCGGATGCTCACCGAGCACCAGCAGGCGGTCGACGAACTCGCGTCGTGGTCCCAGGCGGAGACGGACCGGCTGCGGCAGGCGGCAACCGACCTTGACGCCGCCTTCCTCGCACGTACGTCGACCACCGCAGGTGGGGAAGGACCGGCCACCTCGTGAAGGTCGACAGTATCGTCACGTACACGACACCACAGGTGTGTGTCGTCAAGGTCCGCACGGACGACGGTGTGGAGGGGATCGGGCAGACCGCCGCGCAGGGAGCCGAGATCTCCGCGCACGTGCTGCACGCCATGGTCGCGCCGTTCTTCCTCGGCACGGATCCCTTCGACGCAGAGTCGGTGACCGAGGAGTTCGTCCGGACGCACTACAAGTTCTTCGGCAGCTTCATGTGTCGCGCGCTCTGTGGCATGGAGACCGCCCTGTGGGACGTCATGGGCAAGGCGACGGGCCGACCCGTCTACCAGCTGCTCGGTGGCAAGGCACGGGACTCCGTGCCCATGTACGCCTCCAGCATGAGCAGGGCGATCAGCCCCCAGGACGAGGGCGATCGGCTGGGCCGGCTCATCGAGGAGAAGGGCTTCCGTGCGGTCAAGGTCCGCCTCGGCGACCGGATGGGCCGCGACGCCGACGCGAGTCCCGGACGCACCGAGCGGCTCATTCCCCACATCCGCGAACAACTCGGCGACCACGTCGCGATCAACGCCGACGCCAACAGCGGCTTCACGGTCTCCCGTGCCATCCGGGTGGGGCGGATGCTCGAGGAGTACGGCTACCACCACTTCGAGGAGCCGTGCCCCTATCCGGAGCTGGAGAACACCGCCGAGGTGGCCGCCGCGCTCGACATCCCGATAGCCGGTGGTGAACAGGACAACGTTCTTCCCCACTTCCGGCGGATGATCGCGATGCGTGCGGTGGACATCGTGCAGCCGGACGTGGGCTACGTCGGCGGTATCAGCCGAGCCCGCCGGGTCGCCCGGATGGCGGAGGAGGCCGGGATTCCCTGCACTCCGCACTGCGCGAACCAGTCGCTGCTCCAGGTGTTCACCGTGCATCTGGCCGCCGCGATGCCGGCATGCTCGCAGTACCAGGAGTACGGAATTGAGGACAATCCCTGGTCCCGTGACATCTATGGCCCGGTACCCCAGGTCGTCGGCGGGGAGATCGCGCTGTCAAGCCTTCCCGGCTGGGGCGTCGAGTTGACCCCGGACTTCGTCAAACGAGCCCAGGTCCAGGAGTTCGTGCCGACCCGGTAGTGCCGCAAGCCCGGCTGGACAGTCGGGAGGACACGTACCAGAAGGAAGCGACCATCGATGTTGGGGTTCGTGGCAAGACGCGTGGTGTACATGGTGGCCACGCTCTTCTTGATCTCGATCGTGTCGTTCGCGATCATTCAGCTACCGCCGGGCGACTTCCTCACCACCCTCGCCTCGAAGATGGGGCAGCAGGGGGAGACGCTCGACCAGGCCCAGCTCGCGGCCCTCCGGGAGCGTTACGGGCTGGGGGACTCGGTCGCCACGCAGTACGTCAAGTGGATCTCCGCGATCCTCCTGCACGGGGACTTCGGCCAGTCCTTCGAATGGAACCGACCTGTGTCGGAGTTGCTGGCCCAACGACTCCCACTGACCATCGCGTTGGCGGTCAGCACGCTGTTGCTCACCTGGATCATCGCGTTCCCGATCGGCATCTACTCCGCGGTGAGGCAGTACTCGGCGGGCGACTACATCTTCACCACGATCGGGTTCCTCGGCCTCGCGATCCCGCACTTCCTGATCGCGCTGGTGCTGATGTACATCGGCTTTCACTACTTCGGACAGACCGTGGGCGGCCTGTTCTCCTCCAGATTCGCCGAGGCGACCTGGAACCTCGGCAAGATCTTCGATCTGCTGAGCCATCTGTGGGTGCCGGTGATCGTGCTGGGCACCGCCGGAACGGCCGGACTGATCCGGATCCTGCGGGCGAACCTGCTGGATGAGTTACGCAAGCCGTACGTCGTGGCCGCACGCGGACGCGGCATGCGGGAGTGGGCGCTGCTGCTCAAGTATCCGCTCCGCGTCGCCATGAATCCGTTCATCTCGACGGTGGGCTGGATCCTGCCGGCGCTCGTGTCGGGCGAGGTGATCGTCGGCCAGGTGCTCTCCCTGCCGACGACGGGTCCGCTCCTGCTCGGCGCTCTCACGAGCCAGGACATGTATCTCGCCGGCTCGGTGATCCTGATCGTCTCGGCGCTGACCGTGATCGGGACGCTGATCTCCGACATCCTGCTGGCGTGGCTGGACCCGCGGGTCCGGCTGCAGGGTCGATGAGGGGGTTGTGACCATGGCGCAGTCGACACTTCCACCCGCGGACGCGACCGAACCTCCCGTTCCCACCGACGTCACGCTCGCCGCCCACAAGGACGTGCGATCGGCTCGTCAGTGGAAGCTCGTCTGGTGGGCGTTCTCCCGGCATCGGCTGGCCGTGATCGGGCTGGTGGTGCTCCTGCTCACCTACCTGGTGGCGCTGTTCGCGGAGTTCCTCGCACCGTTTCCGACGTCCCGCACCGAGGCGCAGTACACCTACGCACCACCGCAGCGCCTGCACGTCATGGCGGAGGAGAACGGCGAGACGAGGTTCGTCGGACTCTACGTTCACCCGTTCACCCGTACGACGGATCCCGACACGCTCCGGTTGACCTACCACGTCGACGAGAGCCGGCGGATACCCGTCGGGCTCTTCGTGAAGGGCGAGCCCTACCGCCTCTGGGGCCTGATCCCCGGCGACCGGCACCTGATCGGGCCGATCGACAAGTCCCAACCGGTGTACCTGATCGGCGGTGACCGTAACGGCAGGGACCTGCTGTCCCGACTCGTGCACGGCACCCGGGTCTCGATGACGATCGGCCTGATCGGTGTGGCGTTCGCGTTCGGCCTCGGCGTCCTGCTCGGCGGCATCTCGGGATACTTCGGTGGCCGCGTCGACACGATCATCCAACGGGTGGTCGAGTTCTTCATGTCGATACCGACGCTGCCGTTGTGGCTCGGGCTCGCGGCAGCGCTGCCGTCGGGTTGGGGTCCACTCCGGCGCTACTTCGCGATCACGGTCATCCTGGCGATGATCGCGTGGACGGACCTGGCGCGGGTCACCCGTGGGCGCTTCCTGTCCCTGCGGGAGGAGATGTTCGTCACCGCCGCGAAGCTGGACGGCAACACCAGGCCGCGGGTGATCTTCGGTCACATCCTGCCCTCGTTCACCAGTCATCTGGTGGCGTCGTTGACGCTCTCCATTCCGGGCATGATCCTTGCCGAGACCTCACTCAGCTTCCTCGGACTCGGGTTGCAGGCGCCCGTCGTGAGCTGGGGCGTGTTGCTCCAGGAGGCACAGAACATCCGCGTGGTCTCGACCGCACCGTGGCTTCTGATCCCCGGCCTGGCGGTGGTGGTCGCTGTCCTCGCCCTGAACTTCGTCGGCGACGGTCTGCGTGACGCGGCCGATCCCTACAAACGCTAGGAGACCCTTCGATGACGGCGGAGGTTCTGCTCGAACTGGAGGACCTGCGCACCCACTTCTTCCTGAAGGAGGGAGTGGTGCGCTCGGTGGACGGCGTGAGCCTGACCGTCCCGGCTGGAAAGACGGTGTGTGTGGTCGGTGAGTCGGGCTGCGGCAAGTCCGTCACGGCTCGGTCCATCCTCGGCCTGGTCGACCCGCCTGGTCGTGTCGTCGACGGGAAGATCTGGTGGCGGCGTACGGCGGATCCGGAACGACGCGATCGGCGAGGGAGAGGCGTCCCGGCCGACCAGAACGGCGACGGTCGGATCGACCTCAGCACGCTCGGACCGCGCAGTGACACCCTTCGTGACATCCGAGGCAACGACATCGCGATGGTCTTCCAGGAGCCGATGGCCTCGATGTCGCCGATGTACACGGTGGCGCAGCACATCGTGGAGGCGATCCGGCTGCACCGTCGGGTGAGCAGGTCGCAGGCCCGCGAGGAGGCGGTCGAGCTGTTGCGGCGGGTCGGCATTCCGCGGCCCGAGGTGCGGCTGGACGCGTATCCGTTCCAGATGTCGGGTGGCATGTGCCAACGAGTCATGATCGCGATCGCGCTGGCGTGCAACCCTCGGTTGCTGATCGCCGACGAGCCCACGACCGCGCTCGACGTCACGACGCAGGCACGCATCCTGGAGTTGTTGCGGAGGCTGCAGGCCGACAACGGAATGGCGATGCTCTTCATCACCCACGACCTCGGCGTGGTGGCGGAGATCGCCGATGAGGTCGTGGTCATGTATCTCGGCACGGTCGTCGAGCAGGGTCCCGTCGACGACATCTTCCACCGGCCGCGACATCCTTACACGAAGGCGCTGCTGGCCTCGATTCCCGCGATGGGCCGAGGAAGTCGCCAGCGCATGGCATCCATCCGCGGTCAGGTGCCACACCCACTGAACCGGCCGTCCGGTTGCCCGTTCCACCCGCGGTGCGACTCGGCGATCCCTGGCCTGTGCGACGTGAAGGACCCGGCGTTCGTGACCGTGGACTCCACGCGGGTCCGCTGCGTCCTGCACGACCCCGAGTCGATGGCGAGCGCGAACGCCGGCGCGTCCGGCGGGCCCGGGCATCTGGGTGTCGAGGTCTCCGGTCCCCCGTAGCCAGCCCCAGGAGCAGGAGTGAGCAGCCCCATGCCACGTCTCGACGACGACGTTCTCATGCGCCTCGAGGACCTGTCGGTGCGGTTCCCCATTCGTAAGCGGGGGCTCTTCGCCCGTTCGGTCGGTGAGGTGCACGCGGTGAGCCAGGTCGATCTCACCATCAGAACCGGCGAGGTCCTTGGGCTCGTCGGGGAGTCGGGATGTGGGAAGACCACCCTCGGCCGCTGCATCGTGGGCGACCAGCGACCGACCGCGGGCAGCATCTACTTCCGCGACGGTGACACGACGGTCGACCTGGCCACGCTGGGCGAACGGCAGCTGCGTCCCTACCAGCGGCAGATCCGGGTCATCTTCCAGGACCCCTTCTCCTCCCTCAACCCACGGATGACGATCATGCAGATCGTGGGTGATCCGCTGCGCAGGCACGGAGTTCGGGGGAGCGAGCTCGAGGACCGCGTGGCGCACATGCTGTCCAGGGTGGGGTTGTCGCCTGCGCACATGCATCGCTACCCGCACGCCTTCTCCGGCGGCGAACGCCAGCGGATCAACATCGCGCGCGCCCTGATCTGTGAGCCTCGGATGGTCATCGCCGACGAGGCGGTCTCGGCGCTGGACGTGTCGGTGCGGGCGCAGATCCTCAACCTGCTCCGGGATCTTCAGGACGAGTTCAACCTCACGTACCTGTTCATCTCCCACGACCTGTCGGTGGTGGAGAGCCTGTGCAACCGGGTGGCCGTGATGTACCTCGGCCGCATCGTGGAACTTGCGGACACCGACCGGCTCTACCCCGGCCCGACGCATCCCTACACCGAGGCCCTCCTGTCGGCCGTGCCCCGGCCGGACCCGCGACTACGCGAGACCGGCGAGCGGATCCTGTTGTCGGACGAGTTTCCCGATCCGGCGAACCCGCCCGCCGGCTGTGTGTTCCACACCCGCTGCCGCTACGTCCAGCCCACCTGTGTCGAACGCCGGCCGGAGTTGCGTCCGATCGGCGACACCCACACCACGGCGTGCCACTTCGCCGAGGACCTCCAGCTACGTGGAGTCGCGAACGTCGGCTGACAGGGGCTCCGAGGTCAGGCCAGCAAGGTGCCCGCCGCCGTGATCCGGCTGATCCAGGCCGCCTCCTCGGCCGACCCGGTGGCCGTGTCCGCCAGGCTGAGCAGGGCCTGGCACGTCGTCGCGGGGATCACGGTCGAGAGTCCAGGTGCGGGACCGTAGGCGGCGACCACCTCGTCCCAGCGCGCGGGCTCCACCGAGGACAGCAGGAGCCAGGCGAGATCCGCGACACCGGCGCCGGCGCGCACGTCCTCCCAGTCCAGGAGAGCGATCTCGGCGTCGGTCGACGTACGACAGTTGGACAGCGACGCGTCACCATGCAGAAGAGTCGCCGGGCCGGCAGTTCCTTCGGCACGTGCGGCGGCAGCCACCCTCCCGACCAGGCGCTCGCCAAGCCTTCGCACCGGTGGAGGGACGTCGCGGCATCCGACGAGCACCGACCAGGTCCGGTCGAACAACCGGCCGACGACATCGGCTCCGGCACCTACCGGGCGCAGCCACGGCCAGCGCATGGCGGCCTGACCCTGCCATCGTCGGTGCAGATCGGCCAACAGTCGGGCGGCCTCGAGCGGGTCGGCCCCGGGGTGCCAGGTGGAGAGATCCTCGAGAACAAGGCAGGTCCCGCTTGGCCCGTCCTCGGACAGGTGACAGGCCGGCACCCGCACACCTACGACCGGAGCGACCTCCCGGTAGAACAGCACCTCGCTGTGGAACGAGCCCAGCACGTCCGGTATCGAACCGGGGATCGCAGGGTCGCGGCGCTTCACGAAGTAGCCCATCGGACGAATGCTAGGAGGAACCGCTCAGTCGACCGGAGCGAGACCTTGCGAACGGTCGTCGTTCCCGTCTCGGCCGTACTGGCTGAGCCGAAGAAACGCCTGGCTGACGGCCGGGTTGGTGTATCCGTCCCAGCCTCTGGGGTCGGCCTCGATCCGCCGGTTCGGCTCGACGTCGGCGACGAGGAGCGTCTCGGTCGAGGAGGCGGCCTTGGCGAGCACGATCCCGTCGGGATCGACGATGGCAGAGGAGCCGTAGGAGAACCGCTCACCCTGTCGTCCCGCCACGTCGGCGACGACAACCGTCGTGGAGTTCTCCACGGCACGGGCTATCGGGAGGTTGTCGCCTCGTGCCCGGAACCCAGCCGAAGGTGCTCGGAGGTGCCCGCCGTTGGTCGGCACGAAGAGCAGCGCGGCACCTCCGGCGGCCAGGAGCCGGGCTGGTTCGACGTACCAGATGTCGTTGCAGATGATGATCCCGAACGGCGTCGAGCCGTGCCGGAAGACAGGCAGGTGTTCCCCGGCGCGGATCACGGTCCGGTACCCGGGATAGACCTTCCGGTGGATTGCCGCGACCTGACCGTCGGCGAGGACCGCCGCCGAACTGTAGAGGGCGCCCCCGGTGTCACGCTCGGTGAAACCGACGATCACCAGGACAGACGTACGCAGCAGAGATGCGACGACATCGCGGAGTTCGCCGTTGTCCACACCGAGAGCCACGTCGGACGGTGACTGGCCATCCGATTCGTGGGCCAGCCCTCCGATGACGGACTCGGGGCAGCAGAGGATCTCCACGCCTTCGGCCTCGCATGCGGTGATCTGCCCCGCGATGAGCCCCACGGCGTCCATGGACCCGAACGGAAGATAAGGGGCCTGGTAGGAAGCGACCTTCACCCAACGAGCTTAGGGGGTGTCAGTGAGTCGCTCCCAGCGGCGGGTGTCGAGGTGGCTCCGCCCCGGTCGTCGTGGCCTCCATACGCTGGAAGCAGGTCTTCGTTCGGTCTGCCTCCAAGAGGGGAGAAAGTAGGCATGATGTCCGAAGCAGTGCACCCCGCCGTCAACCGCGCCCTGCGCGCCGCCAACGCGCATGACACCGAGGCGTTCCTCGACAGTTTCACCGCCGACGGCTACGTCGACGACTGGGGACGGGTGTTCACCGGACGCGAGGCGATCAAGGGCTGGTCCGACCGCGAGTTCATCGGTGTCGAGGTCACGCTGGACGTCACCGACGTCACCTCGGCGGGGGACACGACCACGGTCGCCGCGCAGGTGGGCGGCAAGGGATTCAACGGACCGAGCCACTTCGCCTTCACCGTCGACGGCGACCGTGTACGCGGGATGAAGATCACCGGGTGACCTGTCCCGGCCGGAGGCGACGGCGGTGTGCTGGTCGGCGACCGTGGGCGTAGCTACTCGGCGATGTCCCGCGTCAGCACCACGGTGGTGATGAACGTCCGGAACAGTCGCAGCGGGTCGTCGTCGGTCATGGTGACCGTCTTCTCGTCCGTTCGCTCCACCCCGCGCACCCAGCAGGCCATCTCCGCCAAGTCGCCGTTGCGGAAGAGGACGGTCAGCGTCGCGGGAAGCGTGATGGCCGGTGGGCGGAAGGTGTGCAGGCGCTCCAGGGCGCGTTGCGCGCCGTCCCTGATCAGGGCGCGGGCCCGTCGCGGATGAAGTGAGGAAGCCGCGAAGCGGGTGACCGACTCCTTCACCACGACAGTTTCGATGCCGGGGCAGATCGGCGTCGCCTCCTCGGCAGTGGTGCGGTCACCGGTGATGAGCACCACCGGAACCCCGTGGGCCAGGGCCACGAGGGCGTTGATGCCGGACTCGCCCACGACGGTGCCGTTCAGGCGGACGTCGGCGATCGCACGAGGGTTGTAGGTGTGGGAGAGCGTGGAGGCCGCCGAACTCATCGAGCCGTGGTAGGAGACGAAGAAGATCGCGTCGAAGGTCGGGTCGAGCCCCTGCATCATGTACAGCGGTTTGTGCCGCCCGGACAGGTAGCTCGCATCGCCATGGAGTTGGTCCGGTCGCAGGTTCTGCATCGTCGAGTGCGAGTCGTTGACCAGAAACTCGTCGGCCCCTGCGGCCGTCGCGCCGTCGATGGCCGCGTTGACCTCGGCCTGCAACAGTCCTCGGTAGTAGTCGTACTCAGGGCTCGGGGCTCGACACTGACCCCAGTCGACGACACCGGTGGTGCCCTCCATATCGCTGGACAGGAAGATCTTCACAGCTGAGCTCCTTCCGCGGGCTCGCCTGGTCGGTGAGGCCGGCCAGGTTACCGACGTACGCCCAGCAGGATGCCGAGCCACCGGGCGCCAACGGAGCGGAACGGTTCGCGGTCCGCGCGTAACGAGTCGTACAGCTCGCAGGCGGTCCTTCGTGCGGGTCCGGCGAACTCGCCCGGAGTCCCTCCCTCACGCAGGCTGGCCTCGAACTCCTCCTCGTCCTCGATCCAGACCTCGCCATGCAGCCGACGAACGTCCAGGTCGAGGTCGGCCATGGTCGCGCGGTCACCCGTCCACTCGGGGCGGGTCGTGACGTCCAGCTTCCAGCCGCCGTCAGTGAAGTGGCGTCCCATCCACCACTGGTTGCGGGGGATGACACAGACGTACGGGATCGGCTTCGCCGAATCCTTGGTCGCGGACCGCGAGTCGGACGGAACACCGATCCAGACCCCGTAGGCGTCCTCGCCCAGGCGGAGGCCGTCGACGCGTCGATGCGGTCGGTCGGGCCACTTCACGAGATCGACGCCCGCCAGTCGCACGAACGAAGCGTAGATCATGCCTGGCGGAGATCGCGCCACCTCGCACCTGTGGTGCCGTCGAACCTGATGGAAAGTTGTCAGGAGACCCTTCGCTGGTGAGCTCGGAATCTCCTTGTTTTACTGGGGTTGTTGTCGGTGGTCGGGTCTAGCGTTTGGTCATGGACATCGACACCGGCAGTGCCAGCGGGGATGCGGGCTTCGCGCATCCGTTGCTGGCTTGGCTTGCTGGTGTGGGTGAGCAGCTCGACGGTGCGATCCAGTGTCCAACGTTGTCGTTGCCGCTGGATCAGTACGAAGGGGCGTTGCGGCAACTCGCTGTGTGCGAGGCGAAGCTGGCGTCGTTACGGTTGTCGTTGACGCGGCAGGGCGAGCTGAACGAGGTCAGGAAGTTGACCGGTGCCGCCAACACGGCGGGCTGGGTGCGGCAGGTGACGCGGATGGGTCGCCGTGAGGCGTCGGTGTCAGTTCGGCTCGCGAAGGCGCTGGACCAGACGCTCCGCGCGACCGGTCGTGCTCTTGGCGAGGGTGAGATCTCGTTGGGTCAGGCGCAGGTCATCGAACGCGCGACACGTGGCCTCCCCAACGACGTCGACGCCGCCGTACGGGCGGAGGCGGAAGCTTTTCTGCTCGACAGCGCGCAGGCTCTCGATGTCGATGACTTGGACAAGGCCGGCAAACACCTCTACGAAGTGATCGCACCCGAGGACGCCGAACGTCGGATCGGGAAGCAACTGGAAGAGCAGGAACGCCGCGCCCGGGAGAGCAGGACGTTGAGCTTCGGTCCGGTGCGGGATGGGATGGGCACCATGTTCCTGCGCCTCGACCTGCCTACCCTCGCGATCCTGCAGGCGCTCCTTGATCCGCTGGCTCGTCCGCGTCCCAGCGGTCCTGATGGGCCGGACCTGCGCAGCGGCGAGCGGCGTCCGGCGGACGCCTTCGCCGAACTCGTCGCCCTGGCCCAGGCAGCCGTCGACGCACCCATCCGCGGCGGCACACGGCCACGCCTCACCGTGACGATGAACCACGACGACCTCGCCAACAAACTCGGGTACGGCACCCTCAACTCCGTGCTCACTGACTCCGGACCCGCGCATCTGAAGGTGAGGACCCAGGGCGACGAGGGCGGCGGGAGCGTTGGACAGGCGATGATCGGCTATCGGATCACGGGGCCGCCGTTGTCAGCCACGCTGGTGCGGCAGCTGGCGTGCGACGCCGAGATCATCCCCGTGGTCCTCGGGGGCGACGGCGCCGTCCTCGACCTCGGCAGGGGGACCAGGCTGTTCACGTACTCCCAACGACACGCACTCGCCGAACGGGACGGCTACTTCTGCCACTTCCCCGACTGCAGACGACCCGAGAAGTGGACCGAAGCGCATCACATAAAACACTGGGTAGACGGAGGAGCAACCGACCTCAACAACGGCGTCCTCCTCTGCCAACACCACCACACCGTCATCCACACCCAAGGCTGGACCGTCCGCATGAGCGACAACGGCCACCCCGAATACCTCCCGCCGCCCTGGATCGACCCGTACCAGAACGCCATCCGCCCCGACGACGCAACCCTGATCCGGCGATGAACAGACGTGTCGCCTAGGCGGACGCGCTGCCGACCCCTTCACCCTGGGCATCGCTTCGGGTGATCCGCTTCCGGACGCGAGCTCCGCGTCTCGCGCTGCCAGGGTGGCCCAGCCACGACGCCCCCGGCAGATCGTCTTGCACGGTACGGCGTTCCGTCTGACCCTTCCTGGTCCCCGGGCTCCAGCGCGCGGTCGTACGCGACGTTGCCCAGCCGCTCGTACCGCGCCCAGTCCCGGCCGCTGAAGGGTCAGGACCGGCGGACGTATGCCCACCCGAACCCCATGCGCAAGATCGCGGACGGCTCGAAGTACCTCTTCGGCACCATCCACCGGGTGCCCGCCGGTCCAGTTCGCGTGGGTGTCGGCGGCTTCCTTCCAACCAGGCGGCGCGGCACCGAACGTCGTGCTCAGAGTTCCTTGGTGCGGTCGGGTTCGTCGGCTTCGATCTCGCCGTGACCGCGACCGTGCTCATGGGCGGACTCGTACTCCTGCAGGGTCGGCTTCTGCGCGTCGTCACCGACCCAGAAACGCGAGATGCGCGCGCGCAGCCGAAGCTTCCGCCATCCCGGGCGTTCCCGACCTTCCTTGTCGGTCCGTGGGGGCACTTCGAGAGGTGTTGTCCGCTCGTGGGAGGAGAGGACGTAAGCGTCGTCGGGGGACAGCTTCTTGTGCACCTCGATGAACTCGCCGTTCGGAAGCCGTACGACGGCGCCGCTCTCGACGCCATGGATCAGTGTTTCTCGATCGCGGCGCTGCATACCGATACATATTCGCTTGGTGACCATGAACAGGATGACGGGTACGACGAAGATCGCGACCCGGATGAACACCGTGATGTCCTCGAGCGCGAGGTGGAACGTCGTGGCGATGATGTCGTTGCCGCCGCCGATCCACAGCAGACCGAAGACCGAGATGGCCGCCACACCCAGCGCCGTACGCGTGGGTTGGTTACGCGCCCGGTCGAGGATGTGGTGCTCCCGGTCGTCGCCGGTGATCCAGCGTTCGATGAACGGATAGATACCGAGGATGAGCGCGAGCAGACCGAGCCACCCGAATCCGGGAATGAAGACGTTCCAGCTCACAGTGATTCCCGCGACACGGGTCTCCCAGTTGGGCATGATGCGTAGCCCACCCTCGACCCAGCCGAGATACCAGTCCGGCTGGGTACCGGCTCCGATCTGGTTCGGATGGTACGGGCCGTAGATCCAGACCGGGTTGACCTGCAGGATCGCCGCCATCGCGACCATCACGCCGAAGGTCAGGAAGAAGTAGCCACCCGCCTTCGCCATGTAGATCGGCATGAGCGGCGCCCCGACGACGTTCGTGTTCGTTCGGCCGGGGCCGGGCAACTGCGTGTGCTTGTGGTAGACGAGCAGGGCGAGGTGGATGGTGATCAACGCCAGGAGCAGGCCGGGAAGCAGCAGGATGTGGACCGGATACAGCCGTGAGATGAGGTCGTCGCCTGGATACTCCCCGCCGAAGATGAAGAAGGTGAGGTAGGTCCCGACGATCGGGATCGAGAGGAGCAACCCCTCGACGAAGCGCAGGCCGGTTCCGGAGAGCAGGTCGTCGGGCAGTGAGTAGCCGGTGAAGCCCTCGATCAGGGCGAGCTGCAGGAGAAGGCTCCCGATGATCCAGTTGATCTCACGCGGTTTCCGGAACGCTCCGGTGAAGAAGTTCCGCAGCATGTGCAGAAGGATCGCGGCCGCGAAGACGTTCGCCGACCAGTGGTGGATCTGCCGCATCAACAGCCCGCCGCGTACGTCGAAGGAGATGTCGATCGTCGACGCGTAGGCCTCCGAGACCGACCGGCCTCGCAGCAGCGGATAGCTGCCGTTGTAGATGACCTCCTCCATGCTCGGCTTGTACCACAGGGTGAGGAAGATGCCGGTGAGGATCAGGATGATGAACGTGTAGAGCGCGATCTCGCCGAGCAGGAACGACCAGTGGTCGGGAAAGATCTTGCGGAGGTGCTTGCCCAGCTTGGCGAGGCCGAGCCGCTGGTCCAGGTAGTCCAGAGGCCTGGTGATCGCCTTGGGGGCGCCGTCGCCGCTCATCCGCGTTCCCAGAAACTCGGTCCGACAGGCTGCGGGAAGTCGCTCTGTGCCACCAGGAAGCCCTCGGAGTCGACCATGATCGGCAGCTGGGGCAGGGAACGAGCTGCCGGGCCGAAGACCACCCGCCCGTTGTTGGACAGGTCGAACGTCGACTGGTGGCACGGGCACAGCAACTGGTGGGTGAGTTGCTCCCACAGGTTGACGACACAGCCGACGTGGGTGCAGATCTTGGAGAAGCAGAGGATGCCACTCACACCCCAGGAACGCCGACTGGGGAGCGAGTGGATGTCGCCTTCCTCCATGCGGACCAGGAACACCGCGGCCTTCGCCAGGGCGTTGTTGCGCGCGCGACCTTCGGGGAGGTCGACGATGGACGCAGGTACGGCGTTGACGATCGCACCGAGGTGGATGTCCTCAGGACGGAGCGGCCGGAAGGTGACGTCGTTGACCACCCGGGTACCTCGCCGCCAGATCGTGTGCTCCAACGCGGTTCCGGGAAGTGGTCCGAGGTCGCCGAGCAGGATGATCACGGGTACGCCCAACAGGGTGAGTGCACCGGCGAGCGCGCGCACCAGCACCTTGCGCCGACCGATCTGGGACTCCGCGGCGCCCTGCCGTAGCGCCCCGATCGCCGCGGTTCGGTCGGCGGGGGAGGACGCGGCGCTGTGGCGTTCCTCCACCACCTCGTGGTTGTCCATCAACCGGCGCGCCCACTGGACCAGGCCGGCGCCGATCAGCAGCAGCGCGACGCCGAGGCTGGCACCCAGCGCGAGGTTCGAACCACCGACACCGGCGAACGTCGCATCTTTCGGTACGGCGATGTACACGACGACGAAGGCGATCAGGAACAGCGTAGCCAGTCCGAACATCGTGGCGACCTGGCGCTCGGCACGTTTTGCCGCCCGCTCGTCGACGTCGGTGATCCGCGGGTCGTGTACCGGCAGGCCAGGATCAGGGACCGGGTCGCCCGCGCCGGTGGTGTCGGGGAGCTCCTGCCCGCCGCGAGGTTCGAGCTCGCTGCTCATCTCGGCTGGTCCCTTCGCCTCGGGCCACCGTGGGCGCCGGCCTGGCGGCGGTGGTGCTCGAGGAACACATACCTGGAAGCGCCACAGCGAGGGCCGTCGGTCACCAGACCATGCCCACCAGCCGATACCTACCCTGGCGAGGCTCGTTCGCAACCAGCCGACGGGACGTGCCCGGGAAGCTCCGCGGCCGAACTGTCCAGATCGATGGGGAAGAGTCCGATGTGAAACGGCGCCAACCCAGTGGTGCGTGCGTGGGGTGTGAGCTCCGACGCCTTCCGTCGGACAGATGTCCGCCGCGCTGTACCCCGCCTACCGTGTCGTCCGATTCGGGCGGCTGGAGTCCAACGGGACGGAGCCGCTGCGGACGAGGCCGAGCTCGACGACCTGGCGCCGCAGAACCGAGTCGAGCAGCCAGTCCGTCGCCAGCCGGAGTCGGTTCGACGGAATGGACGCGAGGTGGTAGCCGCGGGTAATGGTCTTCGCCGGGACGCCGGACAGTGGAACGCCGATCGGGTTGGCCGCCGCGGCGAAGCCACCGAGGTCGACGGTGAATCCCAGGTCATGGTGTTCGTAGGCGTGGAGGGTGCCGTTGCCGAAGGATGCCGCGACGTTCTCGGCGGCGCACCTGCCCTGCCGCTGGGCATGCTGGGCGGTCATGGGAGTCAGCTCGCCGGGTCGGGTGAGGTCGGGGACGGCGGCGGCGTCGCCGCAGGCGAAGACTTCCGGCCGGCTCTCCACCCGCAGGAACTCGTTGACGACGAGGCGGCCCTTCTCGGTGGGGAGGCCGAGCCCATCGATGAGCGGATCCGGTCTCACTCCCACGCACCAGACCAGCGTCCTGGTGGGCACGAACTCACCGTCGGAGAGCCGGACGCCCTCCGCGGTCGCCTCCGCGACGGAGGTGCCCGTACGCACGTCGACTCCGCGCGCCCGCAGAACGCGATCGGCGGTATGGGAGAGTCGCGGGTCGAGCTCGGGAAGTACCCGCTCGGCGACCTCCGCCAGCATCCAGCGGATCGGCTGGTGCCGCAGACCACTTCGGTGCGTGGCGATCTGGTGGGTGAACAGCTGTCCCTGCGCGGCGACCTCGGTTCCGGTGTAGCCGGCGCCGACGACCACGAACGTGCAGCGCGCCCGGCGTTCGTCGAGGTCGTTGCTGACGTCGGCGAACTCGAGCTGACGGGTCAGGTGATCCCGTAGGTAGAGCGCCTCGGCGATGCTGCGAAACCCGTGTGCGTGTTCGCTCACTCCCGGGACTGGCAACAGCTTGTTGACACTGCCCGGCGCGAGGACGAGGCGGTCGTAGTCGAGCCGGGTCTCACGGCCCTCGACGTCGGTGACGAGCAGTCTTCTGGCATCGAGTTCGACATGGTCGACTGAGCCGAGGACCAACCGAACACCGCGGAGGGTGGCGAGGGGGACGGCGACACGGCGTGGGTCGGTGATGCCGGCCGCCACCTCTGGGAGGAGAGGCAGATAGAGGAAGTAGTCGTTCGGGTTGACCACCACGATCTCGGCCCGGCCGCGGGCGAGGCGGACGAGCCGACGGACGGCGTGGTAGCCGGCGAAGCCCGCCCCCACCACGACGATCCTCGGCCGACGACGTCCGTCGATCACCGATCAACCCCCATCCAGGTCGGCGGCTTCACAGGTCGAGAGTTGCGGCCGCTTCGTAGTACGCCTCGCTGTAGGTGGGGAACTGCGCGATTCCGTCGAGCAGCGCGTCGATCGGCAGCTGGGCTCGGATGGCCAGCGCCGCGGCGTGGATCCACTCGCCCGACAGTGGCGACATCGCCCACGCCCCGACGAGAGTCCGTCGTTGACGATCGGCGATGAGCCGCAACGTTCCATGCGGGTCGGTCTCGTAGGTCCAGGGCCGGGAGATAGCGTCCCGCAGGTCGATCTGCGACGTCGCGACGTCAATGCCCTGGTGGCGGGCAGCCTCCGTGGTCAGCCCGACCGCGGCGATCTCGGGCTCTCCGAACACGACCCTGGGTATGCCCGTGTAGTCGGCGGCGTGCGGCTTGCCGAGGATGTTGTCGGCGACGACGCGCCCCTGGTAGAGCGCCGTGTGGGTGAAGAGGGCCACACCGGTGATGTCGCCGACGGCCCACAGGCCCGGGCCGACCCGGCAGTGCTGGTCCACCGGGACCTCACGGCGATGTCCGAGCTTCACACCGGCCGCCTCGAAGCCGAGGTCGGTGGTCAGGGTGCGCCCGGACGCGAGCAGAACCACGTCGACGCTCACGCTGCTGCCGTCGTCCAGTTCGACCACGGAGTCGGAGCCGTTGCGGCGGGCCCCGCGGGCCTGACAGTTGAGCCGAAGGTCGACACCGTCCGCGCGGATGTTGTCGCCGACGAGTTCACCGAGTTCGGGGTCCTCCCGGCCCAGGAGTCGCGGTCCGCGTTGGACGATGGTGACCTGACTACCCATCCTGCGGAGGAAGGTGCCCATCTCGACGCCGACTGCGCTGCCACCGATGATGAGCACCCGCTCAGGGATCTCCTTCAGGCTGGTGGCCTCCCGGTTGGTCCACACCGTGACGTCGTCGAGCCCTTCGACCTCGGGTCGGCCCTGACGGGATCCGGTGCCGAAGATGACGTCGTCACCGCTGATCTCGTCACCGTCGACGCTCACGCGGCCTGGGCCCACCATCCGGCCCTCGCCCTTGATGACGGTCGCGCCGCTCGCGCGGTAGCTCTCGACCTGGGCGGAGTCGTCGTGGTGACGGACGATGAAGTCCCGCCATTCACTCACCTTCGCCCAGTCCAGCCGGGGCTTGTCGACGCCGGCCGCCTGCGATGCTTCGGCCCGGGCCTCGACGGGCCGCAGCAGTGCCTTGGACGGCATGCACGCCCAGTAGGGGCACTCTCCGCCGATCAGTTCCTTCTCCACCACGGCGACGCGTTTGCCCGCCGCGATGAGCCTCTTGGCGACGGTCTCCCCGCCCGGACCCAGCCCGACCACGATCGCATCGAAGTGCTCGCTCATGACCACCTGATACCCGTCCGTACCCGAGCCATGTGCGAGCCGCGTCCGGGCCAGGTCCCGCTCGAGAAGCCTTCGGGGTCGCGCCCGCTCCCGGCATACCGCGCAGAACCCTCCGGAGCGCGGCCGGACTGGCCGTCGGTTCGGCCGGCTCACCTGCCGGAAGCCCGTTTGGTCTCCCCGAGATCGCGTGCTCTTATTGAGCACTCAAAGTACTTTGCGGTTGGCTGGGAACTTTGGACGAGACGATGGGCAAGGGCGGGGGGTCTCTTGTACACGAGGCTCTTCTCTACTCCGACCTGCCCGCATTCGTGCAGGGAGCGCTTCCCTTCGTGCTCGACGGCGTACGCCATGGCGAGCCGGTGCTGGTCGCGGAGACTCCTGACAAGATCGAGGTGCTGCACGGTTACCTCTCCGACGTGGACGCGCCACGGGTCACGTTCGTCGACTCCACCGCGGAGGCGAAGAACCCGAACCGCGTCATACCGGACCTGATCTGCCCGTTTCTCGCCAAGCACCCCCATCGGCACGTCCGGATCATCTGTGAGTGGGTCTGGCCGGAGCGGTCCAGGGCGGCCAAGCTCACGGCGATCCAGAACGAAGCGCTCACCAACGTCGTCGACTTCCTCCCCGCGACGACGATGATGTGTCCGTACGACATCTCCTCCCTGGACCCCGCCGACATCGTCTCTGCCCTGCGCTGTCATCCGACCGCTGTCACCGGGGGTGGGGCGCCGTGGACCAGCCACGCCTTCGCCGATCCGCTCACCGTCGCCAGTACGTGTCTCGAGCCGTTCCCCGAGCCGGTCGCCGACTACCTCACCGAGATCGTGATCTACCACGGGACGAACGTTCCTTTGCTGCTCGCGTTCGTGGCCGGGCACGCCGCCCACAACCGGATGACGCGGCGACGTCAGGAGGAGTTGGAGGAGGCGATCACCGAGATCGCGGACAACGCCCTCAGACATGCCGAGGGGCCCAGTACGGTCCGGCTGTGGGCGCAGGACGGCGCCATCATCTGCGAGGTGCGCGACCGGGGACACGTCGACGACCCGCTGATCGGACGGCGGCCCGCCGACCCGGACGCCGAGCACGGCCACGGTCTGCTCCGCGTCAACGCACTCTGCGACCTCGTCCAGATCAGCCCGCAGTCGAGCGGGACGACGATCCGCCTGCACATGCAGGTCAACCCGCCGGCCTGAGAGTTCGGGTCGCCCGGGTGTCAGCCCGCGGGGTAGGCGCGCGTCTCGTTCGCCTTCACGGCCGCCCAGACCGTCTGCCCCGAGGCCAGTTCCAGCTGGGCCGCGGCGGCGGGTGTGATGTCGGCGGCGGCGACGACGGGACCGTCGAGTTGGACGCGCAGGTTGTCGCCGTGGCGCTGGATGCCGGTGATGGTGGCCGCCCAGGTGTTACGGGGACTGCCGTCGGGGCGCTTCGGGTGCAGCGCCACCGCCGAGGGCCGGAAGGCGACGAAGGTGTCACCGTGTACTCGGTCGGCGACTGTCAGGCTGAGTTCCTCCGAGATCCGGACGAGCTGGCCGTCGGCCTGGCCGCGGTAGAGGTTGAGCCCGACGAGGCGCGCGACGTAGTCGGTGCGCGGCTGCGCGGTGATGGTGGCGGCGTCGCCGTCCTGCACCATCCTGCCGTCCTCGATGATGACGAGTCGGTCCGCGAGGACGAGGGCGTCCAGCGGGTCGTGGGTGACGAGCAGGGTCGCTCCCGGGTGGTCGGCGAGATGCCGGTGGAGCTCGGCACGGGTGTCCAACCGGGTTCGGGCGTCAAGAGCCGCGAGCGGCTCGTCGAGGAGCAGCAACGCGGGGTTGACGGCGAGGGCACGGGCGAGGGCGACGCGTTGGGCCTGGCCCCCGGACAGGTGCCGGGGCTTGGCCTTGGCGTGCTCGGCGAGTCCGACGCGGGCGAGCAGTGCGCTCGCCTCCTTGCGGGCGTGGCGCCGGTCGAGACCATGCCGGCGTAGTCCGAATGCCACGTTGTCGAGGGCGCTCAGATGGGGGAACAGCAGATAGTCCTGGAAGACGACGCCGATCGGGCGTCGTTCGGTGGGCGTTCTGAGCCGCTTCTCGGGCCGGTCGAGTTCCTGACCGTCCAGCTGGACGTGCCCTGCGGTGAGCGGCTGCAGGCCGGCGAGGGCGCGCAACGCGGTCGTCTTCCCGGCGCCGTTCGGTCCGAGAAGTGCGACGACCTCACCCGCCGCGATGCGGAGCGTGAGGTCGAGCCGGAAGGTGCCGCGTTCGATACCCAGGTGGGCGTCGAGCATCGTGGTGGCCTCGGCGGCGTTCATGGGCTGGTGATCCAGCGGTCGCGCAGGCTGGCGAGGATCGCCACGGACACGACGAGCAGGATGAGGCTGAGCACGATCGCGGCCTGCAGGTCGGTCTCCAGTGCGAGGTAGACCGCGAGGGGCATGGTCTGCGTACGGCCAGGATAGTTACCAGCGAAGGTGATGGTGGCTCCGAACTCGCCCAGTGCGCGGGCCCAGCACAACCGCCACCGGCCGCGATCCCGGGGGCCACCAGCGGGAGTGTCACGCGGGTGAAGGTGGTCCAGCGCCCGGCGCCGAGGGTGGCGGCGGCTTCCTCGTAACGGGTGTCGGCGCCGCGCAGGGCACCCTCCACCGCGATCACGAGGAACGGCATCGCGACGAACGCCTCGGCGAGCACCACGCCGGCGGTGGTGAAGGGGAGGGTGATGCCGAACGTGGAGTCGAGCCAGGAGCCCACCAGCCCCCTACGGCCGAAGACGAGCAGGAGCGCCACTCCGCCGACGACGGGCGGGAGGACGAGGGGAACGGTGACGAGGGCACGGACGATGCGTCGCCCGGGAAAGTCGACGCGGGCCAGTAGCCACGCGAGGGGTACGCCCAGCGCGAGGCAGAGCAGGGTCGCGAGGGTCGCGCACAGCAGGGACAGGCGCAGTGCGGTGAGCACCGCGGGTTCGGCGAGTCGGCTCGGCAGGGTGGTCCATGGTGCTCCGACCACCAGGCCGATCAGTGGGAGTACGAGGAAGGCCATCCCGAGGGCGGCCAGGAGGAGGAGTGCGATCGGAACCTGTCCGGCGCGCGCCCGGCGGCGGAGCGGCGCGGGGTTGCGCGACCGCTCCGCCGTGTCCGGCTCGTCGACGAGAGACACCGACTACGGCGCCTGGAAGCCGGCCTGGGTGAGGGCGCTCTCGCCCTTCTGGGACAACACGTAGTCGATGAACGCCTGGCCACCGGCCTTGTTGGGGGCGTCCTTCAGGACGACGATGGGGTAGTCGTTGATGGCGTCCGCTGACTCCGGAAACTCCACCCCGTCGACGTCGGAGGCGGCCGACTTGACGTCGGTGCGGTAGACCAGCGCCGCGTCGACCTCGCCCAGCTTCACCTTCGACAAGGCGCTCTTGACGTCCTGCTCGAGAGTCACCGGCGTGACCTTGACGTCGGCCGCGGACAGGGCCTTCTGGGCGGCTGCGCCACAGGGCACCTGCTCCGCGCACAACGCGACCTTCACGCCCGGCTTGGTCAGGTCGGAGAGCCCCGTGACCCCCGCGGGGTTGTTCTTGGGTACCGCGATGACGAGCTGGTTCTTCACGAAGGTGGTCGGCGTGCCGTCGGCGTTGCCCTCGTCGGTGACCGTCTTCATGTTCGCCGGCGCGGCGGAGGCGAACACGTCCGCGGGTGCGCCCTGGTTGATCTGGGTGGCGAGGGCGGAGCTTCCGGCGAAGTTGAACGTCACCTTCGATCCGGGGTTGGCCGCCTCGAACTCCTTGCCGATCTTCTCAAAGGATTCGGTGAGGGAGGCGGCGGCGAACACGGTGACCGTCCCGGTCACCTTGGCGCTGCTCGGGGACGGGCTTGCCGTGGTTTCGGCGGTAGGGGTGGCGGAGGTGTCCGGGCTGTCACCGCCGCAACCAGACAGGCCCACCAGGGCGAGGGTGGTCAGCCCGACCGGGGCTGCGCGGATCCAACGGGCTCTCACGAGCTGGTCCTTCCTTTGTTGGCAGCGGTCGGTGTGGAGCGCTCCACGACGACCGTGGTCGACTTGATCACGGCGACGGCCACTGAACCGACCTGCAGGTCGAGTTCGTCGACCGCCTCCCGGCTCATCAGTGAGACCACACGGAACGGGCCGGCCTGGATGTCGACCTGCGCCATCACGGTGTCTTTGGCGACGGCTGTGACGATGCCGCGCAGTCGGTTGCGTGCCGAGGAGATGTCGGATCGCTCGTGCTCGCTCGCCTGCGTCCGCGCGAACGCCGCGAGGTCGACGCCCTCGATCACCCGATGCCCGTGCTCGTCCCGAGCGGCGGTGAGACGCCCCGCGTCGACCCAACGACGGACGGTGTCGGGGCTCACTCCCAGCAGTTCGGCGGCCTCACTGATCCGGAACAGCGTCACGCCGACACCCTAGCGAGCGGTGTCGCAGCTGCGAGGGCGAACTACCGTGCAGCCTTGTATTTCCCAGGAGGTGATACCTATGGAAGCCTCGCATCTGCATGATGTGTGCATGGCTGGTGACGTAGCGCCAGTGTCGGTCTGGCCCGCGACGACCGACGAACAGGAAGACCGGTGGGCTGAGGTTCTGGACTGCCTGGCCGGCACCGTGCCGCCGGGTCGGGTGAGCGTGGTGGTGGACGGCGCCGAGGGGCGCACGAGGCTGCTCGCCGACCGGCTCGCGGCCACCGTGCGCGGCACCGGGCGCCCGTGTGTCCGCCTGGCCGAGGACGCGCCGGCGACCGCGGACGGGTGGTCGGCGGAGCACACCGCGCAGACCGTCGCGATCGCCGACGGAGCGCACTGGCGGGCGGCACCACCGGGCGGCCGATGCGATCTGCTGGTCTGGTTGCGTCCTTCGCCCGGTGACGACCTGTCCCGCGGCGACCACGGACACGACGCGGACGTCGTAGTGGACCTGCAGGACCCGAACTGGCCGGTGATTCGCCATCTGGCGCCTCACCTGGCCGGCCATGATCGCTGGTACGTCGCGGAGAACCGCGCCTTCTTCGCGGCGCGCGCGGCTACGTGGGACACGAAGTTCGGCGACAACATGCCCGCCTACGCGGCGGCGGTCGTCGAAGCGGACCTGCCGTACGGCGGTGTCGTCGTCGACGTCGGTTGTGGCACCGGCCGCGCGCTACCCGCGCTCCGCGAGGCGGTCGGGTCAGAGGGCAGTGTGATCGGCCTGGATCTCACGCCGCAGATGCTCGCCGTCGCAAAGAGCTACGGCCGTGCTCGACAGGCCGCGCTGGTGCTCGCGGACGCACGACGGCTGCCGCTCCCGGACGGGGCCGCCGACGCGGTCTTCGCGGCCGGGCTCCTCATGCACCTGCCCTCCACCGAGACGGGGCTGGCCGAACTCGCGCGGGTGACGCGTTCCGGTGGCAGGTTGGTGCTCTTCCATCCCTCCGGACGGGCCGCGCTCGCCGCCCGGCACGGCCGTACCCTCCGGCCCGACGACGCGCTCGCCGAAGGTCCCCTGCGCCGCTCGATGGCCGTCGTGGGGTGGGAGCTCGAAACCTATGACGACCCGCCCGAACGCTTCTTCGCCGTCGCCAGCAGGAGGTAGCGGTCCGGCTTCGGGGGCCACGACAGCGAAAGGGCGGTTCAGGTAGGAGAAACGCCTACCCGAACCGCCCCGGTGTGGGGGAGTCTCACCCGCTCAGGGCTTGAGCCCCTTGGCGGTCAGCCAGGTGAACGGGTCGACCGAGTCGTCGAGGCCGCCACCGTGCGGGCGCACCTCGAGGTGCACGTGCGGTCCGGTGGCGTTGCCGGTCGCACCGACGTACCCGATCACGGTGCCCGCGTCGACCGAACCGGAGGTGCGGGCGAAGCGCGACATGTGGCCGTACAGCGTGACCGTGCCGTCAGCGTGGCGGACCTCGATCCGGTTGCCGTAGGCACCGTCCCAACCAGCGGCGATGATCTCGCCCGCTCCGACCGCGTGGATCGGCGTGCCGGTGGGCGCCGCGAAGTCCAGGCCGTGGTGGGACGAGCCCCAGTGGCTGCCGCTCTGCGCGAACCGAGCGGTGAGGTGGTACGACTCGAGCGGGAGGACCCAGCCCTTCGCGGTGGTCGCCTTGGCCGGCGCCGCCTTGGTGCTCGCCGGCGCGCTCTTCGCCTTGGGCGCCGCCTTGGTGGCAGTGGCCGCACCCTCCAGCCGCAGCTTCTGGTCCGGCAGGATCAGGTTCGGGTCGCTGCCGATGACCGCGTGGTTGACCTTCCACAGTCCCTGCCAGCCGCCGTCGACCTGGTGCGCGGTCGCGATCTTGGCCAGGGTGTCGCCTGCGGCGACGGTGTAGGCCGTACCGGGCGCCAGCTTGCGTGCCGGTGCGCCCTTGGGCGCCGTCGCCTTGCCGGTGTCAGCGACCTTGGTGGTCTTCGCGATGGCCGGTGCGGCGCCCGCGTCTCCGGCCTTGTCGGCCTCGCCGAGGCCGAGCTTCGCCGAGCACGTCGGCCACGCGCCCCAGCCCTGCTCCGAGAGGACCTTCTCCGCCGTCGCGATCTGCTGGGCCTTGGTGGCGAGGTCGGCGCGAGCGGCGTACTGCGTGCCGCCGAACTCCCGCCAGGTCGAGGCGGTGAACTGCAGACCGCCATAGAAACTGTTGCCGGTGTTGATGCTCCAGTCGCCGCTGCTCTCACACTGGGCGAGCTTGGTCCAGGTGTCGACGGTGGCGGCGTGGGCCGGGCTGGTGAGCCCGATGGCAGGAACGATCACTGCCGCACCCGTCAGTGCCGCTGTCGTGCCGACCTTCTTCGCGGTACGGCGGGATCGACCCACCCCGCGGTGCTTTCCCTTGTAGGGCATGCTGATCCGTTCCCTCTCGTCGCCCGCGGAGTTAGCTGTCGGGTTCGGGCGAGAGGAAGTGCCCGGCCGCGGATGCGGCTTCACCCCAGGAGCCCCACTCGCGGTGGGGCTGTTGATTGGGTCCTCCGTCTCCGCCCAGCGATAACTGTGGAAAACGACACCATCGGGCGGAGCTCGGCGAAATGGTGTCGTAACCGCACCAAGGAGGGGCGCGGCGTTGAACAGTCCTAACAGAGGACCTTCCGTGCGTGCCACTGTCAATTGGGACGGCAACTACGATCCATCGTCGTAGTGGCAGGTATTAACCAGAGATGCGCAGGTCAGGTAGGAGATCACCACGCACTGACCCACTGTTGCTACCCATTGGCGAAGACCGACCCCTGACCTCCCCTTTTACGCGATATGGAGCGAATTCCGGGAAGGTGCGCGGAGTGGCCACGCGGAAAAAGCCACCGAGGGCTACGGGGCGCCTCACTACGATGATCCATAGCAGCATCTGACCGTCAGGTGACGCAGATCACAGCTCGGCGAACATCTGATGGATTCTGGTCGGAATCGACCCCGTACGGGCGACCCGTGACTATAGGTTCGGTTTGCCGGCCGGCTCGAGACGGGTGCGGTCCACGGAAGACCCTGTGACACAAGGAGTAGCGCCGACGCGGCGATGCGTACAACCTCAGGCGTCGGGCCCGTCAACGACGCGTATAGATGGCATTGACAGATTGCGATGTCATTATCCGGACATCCGCAGTCAAGGCGCCGGACGCGGACGCGACCGATCGCGTTCTTCGACCCGGTTCAAGCTGCCACACCGTGACTACCTCTGTCGCCGCGCTTCCGGGCTCGCCCTCGACGGCGAGTAGGCAGAATCCGAGATGGCGACGTCGGATCTCCCTCCGGGAATCCCTGCTCGGTCTCGCGTTCTGCCTACCGGCCATCGCCGGCCTCGGCATCTTCGTGATCTTCCCCCTGTTCCAGGCGATCTTCCTGTCCACCAGGGGTACCGACATCAACGGCGATCCCACCCGCTCGGTAGGTGCCGCGAACTTCGCGAAGCTGCTGACCCCCGAGTTCGGTCAGGTGCTGCTCCACACGCTGGAGTTCACGGCGTTCGTCGTGATCGTCGGCGTGCTGTTGCCGATGGCACTTGCCGTGCCGCTCGCGCAGCGGCTGCCTGGCATGAAGGCCCTTCGGACCCTGTTCACGTTGCCGTTCGCCTACTCGGCGTCAGCGGCGAGTGTGGTGTGGCTCCTGATGCTCGACCCGTCCATGTCGCCCGTCAACTGGGTGTTGCGCCTGTTCGGCGTGACACCGCCGGGCTGGATCACCGAGTCGCCCTGGGCCCTCCTCACCGTCGCCTGGGCAACCGTCTGGGTGGTCACCGGCTTCAACCTCCTCGTCCTCGGGGCGGGTCTGGCCGGCGTGGACGAAGAAGTGCTCGAAGCCGCGAGGATCGACGGTGCGACGGGACTGCGACAGTTCATCCACGTCGTTTTACCGATGATCTCGCCCAGTGTCTTCTTCGCCATCGTCACGACCACCTTGACGGCTCTGCAGGCGCTCGGCCAGGTGCAGGTGATAACGGACGGCGGACCGAACGGCAGCACCTCCACGCTCGTCTACTCGATCTTCCACAACGCGTTCGAGAACGGAAACAACGACTACGGCCTCGCGAGCGCCCAGGGCCTGGTGCTGCTGATCTTCGGCATCGCGCTCGCGGCGATCCAGTTCGGCGTGGTCGAAAGGCGGGTGCACTACCGGTGACTGATCTGGTCGAAACCACGGGACCAGCGCTGCGGACCACGCCGGCGAACTCGGCGGCGGGCACGACGGCCGGGCGTCGGAAGGCCCGGCTGGACCAGCCAGGGGTGGTGGCGACGATCGCGACCTACCTGGGCCTTGCCATCGCGGCGGTCGTGCTCCTGTTTCCCGTCCTGCTGACCGTCGTCGGTGGGTTCCTGCCCGAAGGTCAGCTGGTGCGTCAGCCGCCCGGGTTGTTCAACGGGTCGTACTCCTTCGACAACTACGTCGCGGCCTGGCACGAGGCCGTGGTGCCGCTGGTGCCGGCGTTCGCGAACTCGCTGTTCGTGGGCGTGCTCATCATGGTCGCCCACCTGGTGACGTCCTGCCTTGCCGCCTACGCGTTGGTGTTCATCTCGACGCCGCTGCGCCGGCCGATCTTCTGGCTGTTCATGGCCACGATCATGGTGCCGTACGAGGCGATCGTCGTCCCGAACGCGTTGTTCATCCGCAGCCTTGGCCTGGAGAACAGCCACTGGAGTCTGGTGCTGCCCTTCCTCGCCAACGGATTCGGTGTCTTCCTCATGCGCCAGGCGTTCCTGCAGTTCCCGAAGGAGCTGCACCAGGCAGCGCAGATCGACGGCTGCGGACCCGTGCGCTTCCTGTTCACCATCGTGCTTCCGGCCACCCGTCCGTCGCTCACCGCGCTGGCCGTGTGGTCCTTCCTCCAGGGCTGGAACATGTACTTCTGGCCCCTGATCATCTCCTCCTCGAACAACTCGATGAACACGTTGCAGACCGCGGTCTTCGCGTTGAAGGCCAACGGAAACGGTACTCAGCACGCACTCGTCCTCGCCGGAGTGACGATCACTCTCATCCCCACCTTGCTGCTGGTTATCTTCGGCCAACGCTGGCTCGTCCGCGGCTTCATGGCAGGAGCCGTGAAGTGACACCCACCGCCACGCGGTGATGGCCCTTCTCTGACAAGGGCGAAACGATGAAAGGAAACACAGTGCTGAAAAATTGGTGGGGAAAGTCCCGCAATCCCCAGGCCAGCACGCTCCGCCGCGGAGCGGGCGCCCTCGCCCTCGTGCTCGCCGCGGCCAGTGTCGCCGCTGGCTGCTCCTCGGCCGCGAGCTCGAGCGACACCAAGAGCGATGACAAGGGTGCCGTGGCCGGAGCCGACGCGCTCAACGGCAAGGGCGAAGTCGACATCAATTTCTGGCACGCGATGGGTGGAACCAACGGCCAGGCGCTGCAGAAGCTGGTCACGGAGTTCAACCAGGACCACCAGGGCAAGATCAAGGTGACCCTCAACTACAAGGGCGCCTACGACACCGCTCTCGCGGCGTACAAGAACGCCTCCGCCCAGCAGCGTCCTGACCTGATGCAGATGTACGACATCGGCACCCGGTACATGATCGACTCGAACTCGATCGTCCCGATGCAGTCGTTCATCGACGCGGATCACTACGACGTCGCCGACATCCAGCCGAACATCGCCGGTTACTACACCGTCGACAACAAGCTGTACTCGATGCCGTTCAACACCTCGATGCCCTTGATGTACATCAACCGGGAGGCGTTCGAGAAGGCCGGGCTCGACCCCGACAAGCCGCCGACGACGCTCGACGAGATCATGGCCGACGCCAAGAAGATCAAGGCAACGTCTGGCGAGACCGTTCAGTACGGATTCGGCGCGTCGCTCTACGGCTGGTTCTTCGAGCAGTGGAACGCGGTCGCGAACCAGACGATCTGTGACGTCGACAACGGCCGGACCGGGCGCGCCAGCAAGGTGCAGCTGGCCTCCGAGGGCAACATCGAGCTGCTGAAGTGGTGGCAGGAGATGGTCAAGCAGGGCTTGGCCGAGAAGCTCGACAGCAACACCGAGAACGGTGACAACGCCTTCAGCTCCGGCACGGTCGCGATGAGCCTGGAGTCGACGGGCTCGCTCGGCCAGTTCACCGAGGGTGCCGCGGCGGCGAAGAACCCGTTCACGGTCGCGACCGGCTTCTTCCCGAAGATCGACCAGGGCGACGCCGGTGGCCCGATCATCGGTGGTGCTTCGCTGTGGGTGACCGACCGGGGCGACTCCACCAAGGAGCGCGCGGCCTGGGAGCTGGTGAAGTTCCTCGCCAGCAAGGAGTCGCAGGTCACGTGGCACACCTCGACGGGCTACTTCCCGATCAGCAAGGGTGCCCTCGACGACCCGACCGACAAGCAGTGGGTGTCGGAGAAGCCGCAGTTCGAGACGGCCATCAAGCAGCTGCAGGCCACGAAGCTGAGCTACGCCACGCAGGGCTGCTCGGTCGGCGAGATGCCCGACATCCGCAAGGACGTCGAGGACGCCATGCAGGCCGCGGTGCTCCAGGGGCAGGACGCCAAGACGGCGTTGACGGATGCCGAGAAGAAGGCCAACGAGCAGATCGCCGACTACAACTCCAAGCTCGGCGGCTGACCCGAGTCAGGGCATTCGCGGCGGGCTCTGGCTCACCGCGACGTGATTGCTGACTGACTGACGCCGGCGCTGGTCGGCGCGAACCCAGGGGTTCGCGCGGCTGGCGCCGGCGTCTTGTCGTCCGCGCACGGACGACTTTGCCGTTCGCGGTGCCCGTCGCGGCCCGTGCGGCATTGCTGTGCGCACTGACGGGGCACGAACTACGCGCTGAGCGGGACCTGCCACTCGATGACAGTGCCGGTGGGGTCCGCGGGTCGGATCGTCGCCCAGCCGCCGAGGCGGGTGGCTCGGGCGCGCAGGTCCGCCGCGATCGAGGTGGCGGGCACGTTCACCCCGGTCCGCTCTGCGCCGTCGTCGCTGACCACGAGCCGGAGCCGTGTCTCGTCCATGTAGACGAGCACCTCGACCATGTCGGGGCGCCCATGGGTGGCCGCGTCACCGAGGGCCTGGCGTACGGCGTGCAGCAGTTCGTGCTGCAGCGGTAGTGGGAGTCGGCGGTCGAGCGGGCCTCGAATCACGAGACGGGGAGTGAAGCCAAGGCCCGATCGGGCGTTGTCCAACTCTTCCAACAGGTGCTCGCTCGCGGGACGGTCGTCGGGCACTCCGTCGTTGCGGAGTTGGAAGATCGCGGTACGGACGCCTCGGGTCGTCTGGTCGATGTCGCCGATGGCCTCGTCGATGCGTTGGCGCACCTCCGGCCGGTTGGACAGTCCGGCGGCGCTCTCCAGGCGAGTGCTGATGGCGAAGAGTCGTTCGATCACGACGTCCCGCAGGTCGCGCCCGATGCGGTCCCGGTCTTCCAGGACGAGGAGCTTGGCCTGGAACTGCTGAATCGCCAGGGCGGCCTGGCCGGCGAACATCCTCACCAGCGCGACCTCGTTGGGGCCGACCCGTTCGGCCGGGTTGCCGCGCAACCACCCAACCGCGAGGACGCCGAGGACATCGCCACCGACCAGAAGGGGTAGGTACATTCCAGGCCCGAGAACGGACAGGTCCTTGGCCACCACGGGCGGGGGATCCCAGTCAGGTTCGCTCGGGAGGTCCTCGCTGACGACACCTTCGCCCGTCTTGATGACGGTAGCCGTGATCCCCTGGGACGGGATCGGTTGACCGTCGACCCGTTCGAGGCCGAGGCCGTTGATCGCCTCCACGCTGACATGTCCCTCGGAGGAGGCGCTGTCCGCGAGCACGATCGCCGCGTAGTCGGCACCAGAGACCTCGCGGATCTGCCGGGTCACCAGTCGGAGGGCGTCGTTGCGGTTGACCTCGCCGAGCAGCACCCGCGTCGTTTCGAGGGCGGCCCGCAGCCACTCGTGTCGGCGGCGTTCGTGGCGGAAGACGTACATCTGCCGAAGCGCGGCGGCCGCGGCGTCCCCGAGTGCCGCGGCGACACTCTCGTCGTCCTCGGTGAAAGCCAGACCCTGGTGCTTGTTGGCCAGCACGAGCGCGCCGTAACACGTGTCGTCGAGGCGCAGTGGCACCCGAAGCAGGCTGGTCACCGGCAGGTGGTAGCGGTGCGGTGGCTGCCCGAGACCTCCGTCGTAGCTGGCGAGATCCGGGATGCGGAGGGGATCGTCGGAGACAGGCAGCTGCCCGTGGAGATCCCTCAGTAATGAGCCGATCTGGGACTCGTCGTCACGTACCTCGTCGGAGGTGACAAGACCAGCGTTGCCACCACAGTCGAGCACGAATGTCGCGTACGTCGCCCCGGTGAGGCTTGCGGCATTCGACGCGATGCGAGCGAGATTGCGTGCGACCGACGGATTCATGTGGTCGGTCGGGCCCGATGATGGCGGCTGAGACAGCGAAGGGCTGGGCCTTGGCCCCGAGTCCGCAGCATTGACCATCTATTGATCGTAACCACGACTCCTCAGGTGTCGAGGTGCACGAGACGAGGCGAATCCACGCGGAACCGGGCGCCAGGGACATGAAGAGTGGGTTAACAACGATCTCCGAAAGGGAGTCAAAGCCTCGTGGGTACGGACCATTCGACGACCGTGTCGGTGGGAGTGGCCGCTGAGATGGTGCAGGTGCCCCCGAGTCGTTCGGCCCGGCCGAGCAGTTGCCGCAGGATGCGTTGGGGACTCGCCTCGGCTCCGCGACGACCGTCGTCCCGCACGGTGAGGGTGACCTGGTCCGCGTTCACGGAGAGGCTCACCTCCACCGAACTGGGCGAGGAGTGGGTGGCCGCGTGGCTGAGTGTCTCGCGGACAGCTCGCACGAGTTCGCGCTGGATGATGGCGGGGAGGGGACTGTCCACCGCGCCGCTGACGACGAGGCGCGGTGTGAAGCCGAGCGTCGCGCTCGCGGCGTCGAGTTCTTCCAGCACCTGGTCGCTGACCGACCGCTCGATGGTGTCACGATTCGGTTGGAGAGCGAAGATCGCGTTTCGGATCTGTTGGGTCATCTCGTCCAGTTCGTCGATAGCGTGGCTCATTGTGCGTTGTACGTCGTATTGCGCCACGATGCTCGCGACACCGTGAAGATGGGTGCCGATGGCGAACAGGCGGTCGATGACGGCATCGCTCAGGTCGCGTGCGACCTGTTCCCGCTCATGGACGAGCTGGCGCCGTGCGTCGAGTTGCTGCAACGCGAGAGCTGCCTGACCGGCGAACATCTCGAACATCGGGACTTCGTTGGCGGCGATGCGTTCATGGGGAGAGCCGCTCTTCCAGCCGATGGTCAGGACGCCGGTCACCTTCTCGGGCGTGACGAGTGGGACGTACATGCCAAGGCCCAGCACCCGCATCGCCTCAGCGAACTCGTCGGCCGGGTTGTATCCCACCTCGAGAGTGATGGACGGACTGACGATGGTGATCGAGTTGTCGATGGCTCGCGCCGACAGGCCGCGCTTGGCGACCGGGCTGCCGAGTACGTGCTCGACGCCAAGGCCCTCGATCGCCTCGATCACCCCGACTCCCTCGGGATAGGTCGGATCGACCGAGCTGATGGCTACGAAGTCGGCGCCGGCGACCTCACGGATCTTCCGAGTCACCACCTGGAGCGCCTCGCGCTGGTTGAGGTCGCCCTGCAGGAGCCGGGTGACCTCGAGGGCCGCCTGTAGCCACTGTTCCCGGCGATAGTGCGGTTCGAAGGGGTCGCCCTCGGTGGATTCGGCCGGGATCTCGGCGCTTTGCCTGTCATTGTCGGAACGGACAGGTCGCCGCCTTTGAGGTTCGTCCTCGTGGGTCGGCATTGTCCGTTGCTTCCTTCCGCGACCGATGGCTGCTCGCCAGCCAACTCGTCATTCCTCGTCATTCGCCGTGAGCGGCGCGCCGGGCAAGGCACGAGTCTGCCCGCGGTCTCCTCCGCCCCTCAAGGGCTGTCTGCCGGTGTGAGCCTTTTGACCCGGATCGCGCCTCGCTGGGCGGCAGAAGAGGGACCCGTGACGTCGCCGTACCAAAGAGGGGCGGCATCCACCCCCTTCCGGGGAGCAGTTTTCGCGAGCGTCGACAGAGAATCGACTCTTCGACAGCAGGAACGCCAACCCTACGGGCAGCGCTGTGTCCGGGGCTGGTGCAGCGTTGGCGGAATGCTGGAGGTTTCATGGGGTCTAAATTCAGATGGCTCGCCGCACTTGTGGCGATTGCGTTCGCGTTGATGTTCAGCACGGGAATGACCTACGGGTCGGTGGCCGGAGCATCAGCGGGGAGCGCCGGCAGCCTGGTGGCCGATCCTGACCAGCCGGACCCGCCGGATCCGCCGGATCAGCCGCAGGACCAGCCCGATCCGCCGGATCAGCCGCAGGACCAACCGGACCCGCCGGATCAGCCGCAGGACCAGCCCGATCCGCCGGATCAGCCGCAGGACCAACCGGACCCGCCGGATCAGCCGCAGGACCAGCCCGATCCGCCGGATCAGCCGCAGGACCAGCCCGATCCGCCGGATCAGCCGCAGGACCAGCCCGATCCGCCGGATCAGCCGCAGGACCAGCCCGATCCGCCGGATCAGCCGCAGGACCAGCCCGATCCGCCGGATCAGCCGCAGGACCAGCCCGATCCGCCGGATCAGCCGCAGGACCAGCCCGATCCGCCGGATCAGCCGCAGGACCAGCCCGATCCGCCGGATCAGCCGCAGGACCAGCAGATGGAGCAGCCTGATCCAGCGCTACCACCGGACACCCCGTAGCCGGGGACACCGCGGCAGCCAGCCACCCGGCTGCCGGCGGCGGCAGAGCGGCCACGCTCGGCGAAGTGCGTGAGCGTGGCTGCTCTGCTTGCCCGCTTCCCGGTGAAGGATTACTCCGTGCGGTTGCCGACTCTCCCGTCGTACGCCCGGATAACCTCGCGTCATGCCGGCCGGCCGTCGCCCCTTTCCACTGGCCCATCTGGTCCCGCCCCTGCTGCGGGACGTCATCCTCGACTTCCACTGGGACCACGAGCAGCTGTGGAAGCTCGACCTGACACCCACCGAGATTCCGGTCGCGGAGCTTGCCTGGCACCTGGAGTTGCCGTTGTGGACTCATGGCGGTCACCCCTTCGTCGTCAGCCCGGCTGAGGTCGCCGCGGATCCGGATCGCTTCCGGGCGCAGTACGCGCGCACCCTCGCCGCCGATCTGAGCCACCCGCTGCACCTGCTGGACCGTCGGGACCGACTCACGATCCTCGACGGCACACACCGGCTCCTCAAGGCTCGGCTGCTCGGCTACGAGACACTGCGCGCGGTGAAGGTGCCGATGGAGCGACTCGACGACATCGCTGTGCGCTGACAGGACGGGGGTGCCGTGGATGTCTGCCGCGTTGGCAGGAGGCAGGATCGCCCCACATGAACCCTCTCCACATCCGTGCACGAGACAACGGTGACCTTCCCGGATGCGTGGCCGCTCTCGCGGAGGTTCATGCCGCCGACGGGTATCCCACCAGGTGGCCGGCCGAGCCGGCCGGGTGGTTGACGCCCACCGACCTGCTCCACGCGTGGACAGCTCACCTGGACGACACCGTTGTCGGGCACGTCGTGATTCGCGGCGTCGCTGACGACTCGATGGCATCGCTACTCGCGGCGTCGGGTGGTGTGCCGCCAGAACGCCTCGCCTCGTTGTCCCGGCTCTTCGTCGTACCGGGCGCACGTCGTCGGGGAGTGGCGTCCGGCCTGATCGGCCGCGCGACTTGCGAGGCGGCAACAGACGGCCTTCGACTCGTACTCGACGTCGTCGACGACGGACGCGGCGCCGCGGTCGCGTTGTACGAGGAGGCGGGGTGGCGGCGCGTGGCGAGCGTCCAGGCTGCCTGGACGATGCCGGACGGCAGGCGCCCGATGGTCTCCTACTACCTGAGCCCGCAGCGCTGAGCCCACCGTTCGCGTGGTCACCGAACGTCGTCCACGTGGTGACCGCTTGTGGACCGTCGAGGTGGGTTCTGCGGTGGAAGAACTGTTCTACGATTCGAAATCTCAGCCTCGGAGCACCGTTCGAAGGTCTCCTGGGATCCAGGAAGCTCCGAAGCGTCGAGGTGTTGTCCTCGGGAAGGCTCGGCGACCCCGAGCTCTGCGACCGGCGGCGACGTGGCGGCCTGCGTTGCCGCCGGTGCGGGCCCACCTGACCGACAGCTTCCACTGACGACCCAGGAACGAGGACCAGACATGAGCACCTCGACCGGCCGTGGCGACTCTCCGACGATCGTCCTCGCGCTCGACCCTTCGGACCCGGTGGTCCGCGAAGCGCCCGTGCGGTGGGCCGCGAGCCAGTTCACCGAGGTCCTGGCGGGCGTGGGGATCACGGTCGAGACCGATGCCCAGAGCCAGGCGGCCCTCACGGTGGTGGTGGGCGGGGGAGCGGGAGAGGCGGGACCAGCCGAGTCCTTCAGTCTCAGCCGTCGAGAGGGTCCGGACGGTCCGGTGCACGTCGAGGGTGTCGACGCCCGCGGCCTGATGTACGGCGTCCTGGAGCTCGCCGACCGGGCACGCTTCGCCGACGATCCCCTAGCCGAGTTACGCGGCACCCAGCCGACGAGTCAGCAACCGGCCACTCCTGTACGCAGCATCCTGCGGACGTTCGTGAGTGACGTCGAGGACAAGCCGTGGTTCTACGACCGGGACTTCTGGGTGGAGTACCTCACCGAGCTGGCCACCAACCGGGTCAACCGCTTCCACCTGGCGCTCGGCATGCAGTACAACTACGGACACCATCCGGCGACGGACAACTACCTCTGCTTCCCGTACCCGTTCCTGCTCGACGTGCCCGGGTACGACGTACGTGCGGGCAACGTGCCCGACGAGGAACGCGAGCGCAACCTCGAGACCCTCCGGTTCATCACCGACGAGGCGAAGCGCCGCGGCGTCGACTTCCAGCTCGGCCTGTGGAACCACGCGTACGACCAGGGCGACGGCTCGATTCCGCACTATCCGATCACCGGCCTCACCCCGGAGACCCACGCGGCGTACTCCGCGGCCGCGCTGGGCATGCTGCTGCGGGAGTGCCCCTCGATCGACGGTCTCACGATGCGTGTGCACTACGAGGGCGGCATTCCGGAGCCGGACCACGAGGTGTACTGGCAGCAGGTGATGAGCGCGGTCGCCGAGGTCGGCCGGCCGATCGAGATCGACATGCACGCCAAGGGCGTGGACGAGGCCCTGCTGGAGATCGCGCGCGGGACCGGGATGCCGGTGAAGGTGGGCGCGAAGTACTGGGCCGAGCACCAGGGCCTGCCCTACCACCAGACCACCATCCGCGACCGGGAGCGCGCCACCAAGGAGGCGGGCACCGGACTGATGGCGATCACCGCGCACCTTCGGCGGTTCACCCGCTACGGCTACGGGGACTTCCTGCGTGAGGGAAGCGACGTGAAGGTGCTTTTCCGGATCTGGCCGGGTACCCAGCGGGTCCTGCTCTGGGGCGACCCGGTTCTCGCGGCGGGCTATGGCCGGCTCGGCACGATCGGCGGCGCCGCCGGCATCGACCTGTGCGAACCGTTGACGTTCAAGGGCCGCAAGGACACCGGTGAGCCGGGTGGACGTGACCCCTATGCGGACCAGGCTCTGCGCCTCGACGGCCAGGAGTGGAAGAAGTACCGCTACACCTACCGGCTGTGGGGACGGCTGCTCTACGACCCGGACGCGGATCCCGCCTCGTGGCGCAGGTTCCTCCGCGCGGAGTACGGCGCGGCGGCAGAGGCGGTCGAGAACGCGCTCGGACCGGCCAGCAGGGTTCTCCCGCTCGTGACGGTGGCGCACGGAATCGGCGCGTCCAACAACGGGTACTGGCCCGAGATCTACCTCAACATGCCGATCGCCGGCGGACCGAACGCCGACCACTACCAGCGTGACACCGCGACCCCGCCCACCTTCGGAGGGGTCAGCGCCTTCGACCCGAGCATGTTCTACCGGGTGGACGAGTACGCCGACGACCTGCTCGCCGGGCACCGTGACGGGCGATACTCACCGCTCGACGTCGCCGACTGGTTGGACGGGCTCGCCGCTGACGCCGAAGGCAACCTGGCCGCCGCCACGGCACAGGTCGCGGACGCCGAGGAGCCGCAGTTCCGACGGCTCGCGGTCGACGTGGCCGCGCAGGCGGGGATCGGGCGGTTCTTCGCCGGCAAGTACCGCGCCGGGCTCGCGTACTCGCTGTATGAACGTACGAAGGACCCGCGTCATCTCGGCGACGCGGTGGAGGCCTACCGCACCGCTCGCGACGCGTGGGTCGGCGTGGTCGAGGTCACGTCGGTCTACCGACCGGACCTGACCTTCGGGGACGCTCGCTCCGAACACGGGCACTGGGCCGACCGGCTGCCGGCGATCGAGGCGGACCTCGCCGACCTCGAGCGGATCCACGAAGCGGCGAAGGCGGAGAACGCGCCGGCCGGGCAGGCTGTCGTGGAGATCTCCCGCGGCGCCCGTCCGAGCTTCGAGCACACCGTCCCCGAGCCCTTCTCCCGCGGGGACGACCAGACGATCACGCTGGAGACCTCGGATCCAGCCTTCGACGGAACGGTGGTCCTTCACTACCGTCACCTCAACCAGGGCGAGGACTTCGAGACGGTCGAGACGAGCCGGAACGGCGCCACCTTCGAGGCGACGGTTCCGGGCTCCTACACAGACTCCGACTTCGCGCTCGTCTACTACTTCACGGTCCACGCCTCCGGTGGAGACGCGTGGATCCTGCCGGGGCTGGAGAAGTCCCTCGCCAGCCAGCCCTATCACGTGCTCCGTCAGCGAGTCCGCTGAGACCGACGCCGGCGCCGGCGCCGGCACGCGACGATCAGGCGCGTGCCGGAGCCGAATCCGAGTCCAGACGGTGAAAGGAAACGGCGTATGCCCAACGAGAAGGCCGATGTCCCGCACGTCCTCGACGACCCGCCGCCCTTTCACCGCAAGCTGCTCGACTACGGCGAGCGGCCCTACTGGTCCGCGGACGGGACCAGGATCGCGTTCATCGAGACGAACTACGGCGACGCCTGCGAGCTCGACGTCGAGACCGGCAAGGTGCGCAACCTGACGCGCGACCTGGGCCAGCACCACTCGTTCCTGCGGGTGCTCTTCCTCTCCAACGGTGACTACCTTCTGATCGGCCCGCGGACGTTCAAGGATCGCGACACGAGCCGGCACGTCGAGTCCGAGCTGTGGGTCATGGACAAGAACGCCAGCCGGCCACCCAAGCCACTCGGCCGGCGCATGTTCGAAGGCGCCGGTGTCTCGACCATCGCGCCCCGGATCACCTACGCCGTGTGCGGTCGCAACGACCCGAGTCTTGGTGACCCGGACGTCTTCGAGTGCCACGTCACCGACATCGCGTACGGCGAGGACGGCCCCGAACTCGGCGCGGACCGGGCGTTCTACCGGACGCGTGGCTCGTTGCGCCCGGAGCCGCAGGACTTCCGGCACGACGACAGCGAGGTCATCTTCGCGGAGTACGTCCGTGGTGGTCCGCCCCATCCTCGTTGTGTGGTGAAGGGTTGTCGCCTCGACACGGGGGAGTTCACCACCTATGTCGACGAGGCGAACGTGCACAACGAGTGCGAGGGGATCTTTCCCGACCACGACTACATCTGCCTGGAATCCTCCTGCGACACGGACTGGCCGATGTACCCGCCGCGTGACCTGTGGAAGCTCAAGCTGGACGGCTCCCAACAACGCGTTCGGATGACGTCGATGCCGGCCGACCACACCTGGAAGGCGACCAACTCCAACGTCAGCCCGGACGGACGCTGGCTCGCCTTCATGGTGGGGCTGCGTGCGGACGAGGCGGGCTTCGGTCGCGGGCTGGGGCTGCTCGACCTCGCGGCCTGGCAGGAGACGCCCGAAGCGCAGAAGTGGGAGACACCCTCCGACCGCGCTCGGGAGAACGCGGCGAAGTTCGTCGGCGCGCCGCTGTCCTGAGAGGAACGCCGGAGCGCCAGCCGGAAGCGAAGAGAGGTGGCCTGCATGAGACGGACGTTCTCACGCAAGGAGTTCATGGCTCTTGGCGCGACACTCGCGGGCGCTGTCGTTCTTCCCGGTTGCAGCGCCCTGAGCATGAAGCCCGCCACGAAGGGGCGGAGCGTCACGGGAGCGAAGGGCAAGGAGGCGCCGATCCTGGAGGAGCGGGTCCGGGCCGGCGACCTCCCGCCCGTCGCCGAGCGACTGCCGAAGAACCCGCTGGTGATCGAGCCCCTGGACAGCACGGGAGTCTACGGCGGCTCGTGGCGTACGGTCCTGGAGAGCACCGACGCCAGTTGGCTGTGGATGACGGTGTGCCACGACCACCTCATCTCCTGGGATCCCACCTGGTCGAAGATCGTCCCCAACGTGGCCGAGTCCTACGAGATCATCGGGGACGGGAAGGAGTACCGCTTCCGGCTGCGGGAGGGCATGCGATGGTCGGACGGTCAACCCTTCAACGCTGACGACCTGGTGTTCTGGTCGGAGAAGATCCTCCGCAACAAGAAGCTGACACCGGTGCTGCCGAAACCGCTGCAGATGGACGACAAGGCGGTCGCGGTCGAGAAGCTGGGCGAGTACGAGGTGAAGTTCGTCTTCGCCGAGCCCAACGCGCTCTTCCTGCAGCAGATCGCCATTCACGGACCGCCGTTTCGGCTGCTGCCTCGGCACTACCTCGAGCAGTTCCACCAGGACTTCAACCCCGACGTCGGTGACGACTGGGACCAGGTGTTCTTGCAGAAGATCGACGAACTGAACAACATCGATCTCCCGGTCCTCACCGGGTGGGTGCCGGCGAACCCGCACGGGGACGGCGACCGCATGGTGTGGGAGCGCAACCCCTACTACTTCAAGGTCGATCCGGACGGCAGCCAGCTGCCCTACATCGACACTGTCGTGTTCACGTTCCGGGTCGAACAGGGCTCGCTGATCCTGCAGGCGGCCAACGGTGACGTCGACATGTACATGCGTTCGGAGGTCACGGTCCCGAAGAACAAGCCCGTGCTCGCCCGGGGACGGGAGTCCGGCAACTACCGCCTGGTCGATGTACGCGACCCGAACCACAACACGATGGGGATCTGCCTGAACCTCACCCACGAGGATCCGGCGAAGCGGCGGATGTACCAGAACAAGGACTTCCGCATCGGCCTGTCGCACGCCATCAACCGGCAGCAGATCATCGACCTCGTCTATCTCACCCAGGGAAAGCCGTGGCAGACCGCGCCGCGGCCAGAGGCACCGTTCTACAAGTCCTCCGACATGGGAGAGCAGTACACGAAGTTCGACATCGAGCTCGCGAAGCAGCATCTGGACAAGGCGGGTTACTCCGATCACGACGGCGACGGCAACCGGCTCGGTTCGGACGGAAAGCCCATCGTCATCTCCGTCCTGACCCAGAGCCGCTACCCCGACATGGTCGACGTCCTGGAGTTCATGAAGGGCACCTGGGCGCAGGTCGGCATCGAGTTGCGCATCGACAACGCCAGTCCCGAGCTCGTGAGCACCCGACTGGACGCGAACAAGTTCGACTGCACCCTCGACCACGGCGAACTCGGCTACATCGACATGGTGAGCGATCCGCGGTGGTTGTTCGCCACGGGCGGCTCCTCCTACGCGCCCCTGTGGTCGCGATGGTACGAGGGTGGCGACCCGCAGGAGGAGCCACCGGAGGCGATGCAGCGCCAGGCCGCGATCTACCGCGAGAAGGTGATCGCCAGCAGTGACGTCGACACGCAGTACGAAGGTATCCGCGAGATCATCGAGATCGCCCGGGACGAGTTCTGGACGATGGGGATCGCACTCCCTGGCGGAGCCTATGCCGTCGTGAGCGACCGGATCAGGAACGTTCCGGGCGACAACGCGATGTGGTTGTCGTTCAAGTGCCCCTACCCGGCTGTGACGAATGTCAGCACCTACTACATCGCCGACGACTGATCCACCGCCCCACCTCCACGTCAAGGAATGGTCACACCTGCTCTGGTGACGTGATGCGGATCGTTTCGGACCGGCCGGAAGGGAGACGAACGGATGCTCGGCTTCATTGTGCGCCGTGTGCTCTACATGGTGCCGACGTTGTTTCTGATCTCCGTCGTCGCGTTCGTCATCATCGCGCTGCCACCTGGTGACTACCTCACCACCATGGTGGCGCAGATGCGAGCGCAGGGAGTGGAGGTGGACGCGGGCCGGCTCGCCGCGTTGGAGGCGAGGTACGGCCTCGGACAACCGGTCTACATGCAGTACCTCAAATGGATCACGGCCATCTTCACCCACTTCGACTTCGGCCAGTCATTCCAGCTGAACCGGCCGGTCGGCGACGTCCTCGCGCAGCGTCTTCCGTTGACGATCGGCATCGCCGCCGCGACCCTCATCTTCACCTGGGCGGTGGCCATCCCGGTCGGGCTGTACTCCGCGGTCCGGCAGTACACCGTCGGCGACTACCTCGCCACCACGATCGGTTTCCTCGGGCTCGCGATCCCCAACTTCCTGATCGCGCTGGTCCTGATGTACGTCGGCTACCGCTACCTCGGCCTCAGCGTCGGCGGGTTGTTCTCACCAGACTTCGCCGACGCCGGATGGAACCTCGGCAAGGTGGTCGACCTGGTCGGTCATATCTGGGTGCCGATCGTCGTCCTGGGCACGGCCGGCACCGCCGGACTGATCCGTATCCTGCGCGCCAACCTGCTCGACGAACTGCGCAAGCCCTACGTCGTCGCGGCGCGGGCCCGTGGCATTCCCGAACGCAAGCTGATCCTCAAGTATCCGTTGCGCATCGCGATGAACCCGTTCATCTCGACGATCGGATGGATTCTGCCCGTCCTCGTGTCGGGCGAGGTGATCGTGGCGCAGGTGCTCTCGCTGCCCACGACCGGGCCGATGCTGCTGAGTTCGCTGCTGAGCCAGGACATGTACCTCGCCGGCTCGGTCATTCTCATCACGAGTGTGCTGACCGTCATCGGCACGCTGCTGTCCGACATCGCGCTGGCGTGGTTGGATCCGCGCGTCCGGCTGCGCAACCACTGAGGGGTCGGGTGCACGAAGATGGCAACGTCAGAGCCGCTGGGACTCGCCCAGACCCCGACGCAGGGCCCTGGGACGGGCGTCTCGGGCAGGGGGACGCGTGGCGAGATCCACTCCGCGAGCCAGTCCCGTCTGGTGTGGCGGGCGTTCCGCAGGCACCGGTTGGCGATGATCGCCGCGGGGGTGACCCTCGTGCTGTACTTCATCGCTCTCTTCGTGGAGTTCCTCGCGCCCTTCTCCGTCGCGAAGTTCGACGAGCGCTATCCCTACGCCCCGCCGCAGCGGCTGCACATCATCGACACCAGCGGCGGAAACTGGGACCTCGGGCTGTACGTCAAGGGCTACAAGAAGTCGCTCGACCCGGAGACACTCGAACTCACCTACACCGTCGATGAGGCGAAGAAGATCCCGGTCCGGCTGTTCGACCGCGGCGAGGAGTACAAGCTGTGGGGACTGATCCCGAGCGACATCCACCTGCTCGGACCGGTCGACAACCGTGAACCCATCTATCTGCTCGGTTCGGACCGCAACGGCCGGGATCTGCTCTCGCGGCTGATCTACGGCACCCGGGTCTCGATGACGATCGGCCTGATCGGTGTGACGATGGCGTTCGTCCTCGGGATCGTGCTCGGCGGGATCTCGGGCTACTTCGGCGGCAAGATCGACACGGTCATCCAGCGGTTGGTGGAGTTCTTCATGTCGATCCCGACCCTGCCGCTGTGGCTCGGGCTCGCGGCCGCCGTACCCGCGGGCTGGGGGCCGTTGCAACGCTACTTCGCTATCACCGTCATCCTGGCCACCTTCGCCTGGACCGACCTCGCGCGGGTCACCCGTGGGCGGTTCATGTCACTGCGCGAGGAGGAGTTCATCTCCTCCGCCCATCTGGACGGAAACCGCCCGCGCCGGCTGATCTTCCGGCACATGCTGCCGTCGTTCACGAGCCACCTGATCGCCTCGCTCACGCTGTCGATTCCCGGGATGATCCTGGCCGAGACCGCGTTGTCGTTCCTCGGCCTCGGTCTCCAGGCGCCCGTGGTGAGCTGGGGTGTGCTCCTGCAGGAGGCACAGAACATCCGGGTGGTGGCCACCGCGCCCTGGCTGATGCTGCCGGGAGTCGCGGTCGTGGTCGCCGTCCTCGCGTTGAACTTCGTCGGCGATGGTCTGCGCGACGCCGCAGACCCGTACAAGCGGTAGGAGACGCGTGATGTCGCAGTCTGATGCGCTGCTCACCATCGAAGGGCTGAAGACCCACTTCTTCCTCGACGAGGGTGTCGTCCGAGCCGTGGACGGGGTCGACCTCCGGCTGCCGCTGGGCAAGACGGTCTGTGTGGTGGGGGAGTCCGGATGCGGCAAGAGCATCACGGCCAGGTCCATCCTCGGCCTGGTGGAGTCGCCCGGTCGGGTCGTGGAGGGCCACATCTGGTGGGGTGCCGGCAACGGAGCGGTCAAGGACGCCGTGGCCAACGACGCCGTGGCCAAGGAGGCGCCGGAGCCGGCACGCCGGGGCGGGACCAGGAAGTCGCCCAGGGGCGGACACCGACGTGTGCAGGAGGCGGCGTCGGAGCCCTCCGGACGGATCGACCTCGCCGGACTCGACGTGCGGGGTGAGAGGTTGCGCGGGATCCGCGGCAACGAGATCTCGATGGTGTTCCAGGAACCCATGGCCTCGCTCTCGCCGATGTACACGGTCGCGAACCAGATGACCGAGGCGATCCGCGTCCACCAACCGATGAGCAAGGAGGAGGCCTACCAACGGGGCATCGAACTCCTCAGCCGGGTGGGGATCCCCAGGCCGGAGCAGACCATGGAGGCCTACCCCTTCCAGCTGTCCGGCGGTATGTGCCAGCGGGTGATGATCGCGATCGCGCTGTCCTGCGAGCCGAGCCTGCTCATAGCGGACGAGCCCACCACCGCCCTCGACGTGACCACCCAGGCACGCATCATCGACCTGCTCGTCGACCTGCAGGCAGACACCGGGATGGCGATGATGTTCATCACCCACGACCTGGGTGTGGTGGCGGAGATCGCCGATGAGGTCGTGGTGATGTATCTCGGCACCGTGGTCGAGCAGGGTGCCGTCGACGACATCTTCCACGACCCGAAGCACCCGTACACCAAGGCGTTGCTGGACTCCATCCCGATGCCCGGGCGAGGTGTCCGGCAGCCGCTTCGCTCGATTCGGGGTCAGGTGCCGCATCCGCTGGACCGCCCGGCCGGCTGTCCGTTCCATCCTCGCTGCGACGAGGCGATCTCGGGCCTGTGCGACAGCGTTCCGCCACCCAGAGTGGTGTTGGGCGAGGACCGCAACGCCCGTTGCGTGCTGTACGAGCCGAACCTGCTGGACGAGCACGCACGGCGACAGGCCGGGAGTGCGGGGGAGGGGCAAGCATGACGGTTGCGGGGATGACCAGCGAACTGGTGCGCGACGAGGAACAGGACACCCTGCTGCGGGTGGAGGACCTCGCGATGCGGTTCCCGATCAGGGGGCGCGGGCTGTTCGCGCGTACCTCGGGGTACGTGCACGCCGTCAACAACGTCAGCCTGAGTGTGCGGCCGGGTGAGGTGCTCGGCCTGGTCGGCGAGTCCGGTTGCGGTAAGACGACGCTCGGTCGGTGCATCGTACGGAGCATCCAGCCCACCGAGGGCCATCTGTACTACCGCGAGGAGGACGGTGGCGTCGTCGATCTCGCACCCATGACCAACCGGGAGTTGCGGCCGTACCAGCAGAAGATCCGGGTGATCTTCCAGGACCCGTTCTCCTCCCTCAACCCCCGGATGACCATCCTGCAGATCGTGGGTGACCCACTCCGGGCGAGTGGCATCGCCCGTGGTTCCGAACTCGAGGACCGCGTGGCCACGATCCTGCGCAAGGTCGGCTTGTCGCCAGGGCACATGCACCGCTACCCGCACGCGTTCTCCGGCGGCGAGCGTCAGCGCGTCAACATCGCCCGTGCACTCATCGCCGAACCCCGCCTGGTGATCGCGGACGAGGCCGTCTCGGCGCTGGACGTGTCGGTGCGCGCCCAGATCCTCAACCTGCTCCGGGAGTTGCAGGAAGAGTTCGACCTCACCTACCTGTTCATCTCACACGACATGTCGGTGGTCGAGAGCCTGTGCAACCGAGTCGCGGTGATGTACCTGGGAAAGATCGTGGAGCTGGCCGAGACCGAGCAGTTGTACCGCGACCCACAACACCCCTACACCGAGGCGCTGCTGTCCGCCGTGCCCCGGCCTGATCCGCGCCTCCGCGGGAGCGGCCGTCGGATCCGGCTGTCGGACAACTTCCCGGACCCGGCCGATCCGCCGAGTGGGTGCTTCTTCCACACCCGCTGCCGGTACGCGGACGAGGATCGATGTGTGCGGGAGCGGCCGGAGCTTCGTGCGGTCGACGGGGAGCACCTCTCGGCCTGCCACCACGCCGAGCGGCTGACGCTCACCAGCAGCTTCGGGCACACCACCTGACGGAGGCGGGGTCGGTCAGGCGTGGAGGTACCTGAGGACCTCGGCCAGGTTGTCCTCGAACGGCAGCAGCGTGTCGACGGTCAGTACGTCGCCTTCCCAGGGCACGAACTCCGCCCGGCGTCGCGACACGTTGCCCCAGTTTCCTCCCTCGTGCCAGCCGGGAATGCCGCGCACCCGCCCCTCGACCCGGGAGCGATGCACCACCGGATCCGAGCAGACGCAGCTGACCACCTTGAAGTCCGCGCCGGCGCGGCGCGCCAGGCTTGCCCAGCGTGCGCGCGACGGTAGGTCCTCCACCGGTGCGTCGAGGATCGCCGACTGACCCAGGCTGAGCTGGCGGAGCGCGAGCGTGGTCAGTTGCTCCGCCCCGATGCCGAGCAGGTCGTCCAGGTGGCGACCGCCGAACGGCGTCAGTGCACCCAGTAGCCAGTCGACGGAGAAGACGGGAACCTGTCGTACGCGGCCCACGGCATCGGCGAGGGTGCTCTTGCCGACTCCGGGCAGGCCGGAGAAGACCACCAGAGCGGCCTTGCCGGCCGCCGGTGCGCGGTCGTGGTCAGCGCCGTCCACGCCGTGGTCAACGCTGTCCAGATCGTGATCGGCGAAGTCCATCGGCAGCCGCGGGGTCAGGCTCGCCGGCACCAGGTCGGACACCCAGACCGAGCTGATCCGGTGGGGCGGGTCGGGTTCGACGCCGCAGCTCAGCACGTGGATCTTCCCGTCGCGGTCGCGCAGGCGCGCCTTGGCTGTGTGGTCGGTGACGTCGACACCCACGACGACGATCGGCGCGTAGGTCCGCGCGGACGCACGGATCGTCCGGACCAGGTTCTGGGCCGGAATCCTGGCCGTGAGCTCGGGTGCGAGGACCACGTCGGCGTCCTCGCCCCACGGTTGGTCCCCGCCGTTCCCGTCACCGCCCGGACCGTCGTCGAACCCGTCGAGCACCCATTCGAGCCGCTCGAGGGCCGGACTCCTGAGTAGGCGTTCCATCGGCATCTCCTGTCGTCGCGGCCGCCCCGTTCAGCCTCGCGGGACGACCGGTGGACCCGCTCCAGACCGCCCCTGTTATACGCCGCGATGCTGGGACACGACGCGCTGCTCGGCAAGGTGTCAGCGCGATCGCCAGACCGGACGCACCTCCACCCGCGAGAAACGCCAGCCCGCCGCGGTCCGGACCGCCTCGAAGCGGTAGCGCTCGCCGATGGTGAGACGGGAGTCGGGCACGTCGGCACGCGGGACCAGTGTGGCGACGAGGTTCGCCCCGACCGTCGCGTTGTCGCCGTCCACCTCGATGAGCACGTTCGTGGTGACGTGCTGGGTGCGCTCGTAGTCGCGGTGGTTGCGAAGGGCCTGGTCGGCCAGTGCGTCCGCCCCTCGCACCGGCCCGGAGGGGAACTCGCCGGTCGCGTCCTCGGTGAAGATCGAGCGCGTGTCGTCGAACCGCTTCTCGTCCAGCCAGCGTCCCTGCAGGCTCACCAGGTCGGCGATCTCCTACCGGTCGCTCAGCTCGCGCAGTTGGCGGTCGAGGTGGGTGATCTCGTCCGCCGAGGGCGCGGTTGCGAAACACGCCGAGCCGGCTCATCACCCAGACGGCCGTGCACGCGCACCGCCTGGTGGCACAGGGCCTGTCCGCCTCCGGTGCGCACCGCTACCACTACGCGCTGCTCGCGGCACTGGAGGAGTTCGGGCCGTCCAGTCAGGCGGCGCAACGTCGTCACGATCACCGCGGCGGGGCGCCGGCAGTTGCGCCGCCTCGACGGGGTGGTGGCCGGGATCCAGGACGACCTGCTGGAGCCACTCTCGGCAGCGGAGCGCACGCAACTCACCCGGCTCCTCTCCCGGGTGCTCGACCACCACGTCGCGAAGCAGGGATTGGAGTCAGGACCGACGTAGGAGTCGGTGCCAGGTCGGTGCCGGTTGGTGCCCGCTCAGAGCTCCGCGAACGAACCGTCAGCGTGCCTCCACGGCGTGATCCGGTAGCGGTGACCCACCTCGCCGGCACGTCGTACGGCGTCCTCGTCGACGTCGATCCCGAGTCCTGGTCGCAGTGGGCGCGCGAGATGCCCGTCGACCATCTCGAAGACCGCGGTGTCCATCAGGTCGCCCAGCAGTTCGCGTCCGCCGGCACGTTCGATGCCCAGGGCCTGTTCCTGGATCAGGAAGTTCGGCGTGGCGAGATCGACCTGCAGGCATGAAGCCAGTGCGAGGGGCCCGAGCGGGCAGTGCGGTGCCAGCAGCGCGCCGAAGGTCTCCGCCAGCACCGCGATCCGGCGTACCTCGGAGATCCCGCCCGCATGGGAGAGGTCGGGCTGGACGACGGCGACGTCGGCCTGCAGGACCGGAAGGAACTCACCCCGGGAGAAGAGGCGCTCCCCGGTCGCGATCGGGACACTGGTGCCGGCCACGATGCCGGGCAGCAGGTGACCGTACTCGGGCAACACCGGTTCTTCGACGAACAACGGGTGATACGGCTCCAGCAGGGGAAGGAGTCGGCGCGCCATCGCGGGGGTGAACCTGCCATGGAAGTCGATCGCGAGGTCGCGTCCGGGGCCGAGCACCTCGCGGACCGCGGCGACCCGCCGCACGAGTAGGTCGGTCGTCTCGGGTGTGTCGATGAGCCCGAGCTGGCTCGGAGCCCCGAGCATCTTCACCGCGGTGAAACCGGCATCCGCGGCGGCGCCCGCCGCCTCGGCGATGTCCGCGGGCTCGGTCCCGGCGATCCATCCGTACATCCGCACCCGCTCGCGGACCGGACCGGCCAGGAGTTCGTGGACGGGGACACCACGCGCCTTGCCGGCGATGTCCCACAGCGCCTGGTCGATCCCCGCCACCGCGCTGGCGAGGACCGGGCCCCCGCGGTAGAAGGCGCCCTTGGTGAGCCGCTGCCAGTTGTCCTCGATCCGGAGCGGATCGGCGCCGTCGAGGAGTTCCGCGAGCTCGTGCACGGCCGCGCGGACCGTCTCCGCCCGACCTTCCAGGACCGGCTCGCCCCAACCCACAAGGCCCTCGTCGGTCTCGACCCGGACGAACAGCCAGCGGGGCGCTACGAGGAAGGTCTCCAACCGGGTGATTCTCATCGACGTCGCGATCCTTTCGAACGGCTGTGGGGCTTTTCCGCCTTTCTCGATCACATGAAATGCCGTCTTTGCTGGCAACGGGGAGTTCCGGTCCAGGTTGAGCGGAAGTGGCCAAGCCGCGATTGACACTCGCGGAACGCGACTGCCACCATCGCGGGCTGACCCTCCGGGTGGGTCGGGACCGCAATCCAGGACCACCCCCTGGTGCCCTACCGAGCTAGGAGGCCCGAGATCCGCGCCACCCTGCATCGCGTCGTCGCCCTGTGCGTACTGACCGCGCTTCCGCTCACCGTCCTGACGGCATGCTTCGGATCCGCCGCGGAGGCGAAGCCTTCGGCAGCGAGCGGGCGTGCGCAGCTGAGCTCGGAGGGCGGCGATCCGACCGCGCGCGGCACCGGACCCCGCGTCCGGGTGAACCAGGTGGGTTACCTCCCGCGAGGGCCGAAGAACGCCACGGTGGTGAGTGCCGCGACCGAACCGCTCACGTGGCAGCTGCGCGGTGCGGGTGGCCAGGTGGTGGCGCGGGGAAAGTCGACCCCGCGGGGACTCGACCCGGCCTCGGGGCAACGCGTGCAGACCATCGACTTCGGATCCTTCGAACGACCAGGCAGCCGCTACACGCTCACGGCTGACGGAGCGACCAGCTATCCGTTCGACATCTCCGATCACGTCTATGACGGGTTGCGCTCGGATGCCCTGAAGTTCTTCTACATCCAGCGCAGCGGCATCCCGATCGAGAGTTCGTTGGTGGGTGCGCGCTACGCCCGCCCGGCCGGGCACGTCGGCGTCCCCCCGAACACCGACGACGCCGACGCCTCGTGCCAGAAGGGCGTGTGCGACTACCGTCTCGACGTCCGCGGTGGCTGGTACGACGCCGCCGACCAGGGCAAGTACGTCGTGAACGGCGGGATCGCGGTCTCCCAGCTGCTCAGCACCTGGGAACGCGCCTCGCACGCACCGGGCGATCAGACCAAGGCGTTGGCCGACGGCAGCCTTCGGGTGCCCGAGCACGGCAACGCGACCCCCGACATCCTCGACGAGGCGCGGTGGGAACTCGCGTTCCTGCTCCGCATGCAGGTGCCGCCCGGGCTGCCACTCGCCGGCATGGCGCACCACAAGATCCACGACCGCGCCTGGACGCCGCTCCCGACGTCGCCTCAGGACGACCCGCAACCCCGTGAGCTGCACCGCCCGTCGACCGCCGCCACCTTGAACCTCGCGGCCGCCGGGGCCCAGTGCGCCCGGGTCTTCAAGCCCTTCGACCACGCCTTCGCCGATCGCTGCCTGAGCGCCGCGAAGACGGCCTGGACGGCCGCGAAGGCCCACCCGAAGATCTACGCGAGCGACTCCGACGCGGGCGGCGGCGGAGCGTACGGCGACCGCGACGTCGACGACGAGTTCTACTGGGCGGCCGCCGAGCTGTACCTCACGACGGGGCAGCAGACCTACCTTGACGCCGTTCGTTCCTCGCCACTGCACCGGTCGGACGTCTTCGCCCCCGGCGGGTTCGGCTGGCAGTCGGTGGGTGCTCTTGGCCGGCTCGACCTCGCCTCGGTGCCAAGCCGGCTGCCGGCGGCGGAGCGTCAGTTCGCGCGTGGCTCGGTCATCGCCGCGGCCGACACCTATCTCGCCAGGCAGCGGCGGCAGGCGTACGGCGTCCCCATTCGCAACGACGCGGCGTCGTACGCCTGGGGCTCCAACGCCAACATCCTGAACAACCTGGTCGTCATCGCGACGGCGTACGACCTGACCGGTCGGGCCGGCTACCGCGACGGAGCCCTGCGTGGCATGGACTACATTCTTGGCCGCAACGGCCTGAACAACTCCTACGTCACGGGATACGGCGAGCACAGCTCGCAGAACCAGCACAGCCGGATCTTCGCGCACCAACTCGACCCGAAGCGGCCGCACCCGCCGACGGGCACCCTGGCCGGCGGCGCCAACGCCGCCTTGCAGGACCCGGTGGCGCAGAAGCGGTTGGCCGGATGCCGTCCGCAACTGTGCTACCTGGACGACATCCGTTCGTTCGCGACCAACGAGTACGCCATCAACTGGAACTCCGCGCTGACCTGGATGGTGTCCTTCGCCGCCGACCAGGGCAGCGCCGACCAGGGCAGCGCCGACCATGCCACGGCCGGCGACCGCGCGACGGCGAGGTCCTGAGCAGGCCGGGTCTGGAGCTCAGGCCATCAGGCGAAGGACGAGCGCGACGATCCCGAGAACCAGCAGAGGACCGGGGACGGACAGTCCGCCCTTCGTGTCGCTCGCACGCACGTGCGTGGTGACGGCGCCGACGAAGTAGAGAATGATGCCGATCGCGGCGGCAATGCCGAGCGGTGCGACGAAGATGCCGACGATGAGGCCGAGAGCGCCGGCCAACTCAGCGGTCGCGAGGTAGGGGAACCAACTCGTCGGTACGCCAACCTTGGTGAGACTCTCGGTGATCCGCTGGTCCTTGACCAACTTGCCGCGCCCGGACATCACGAGGACGGCGGCGAGGACGATGGCGACGATGATGTAGCAGATGTACATGTCGCTCCTAGGCGCACGGTGTGGCGGCGATTTCGCCTACCGGAAAAGGATTGTCGTGCAGCGGTGACGTGTTGTCCATAGCGATCGGCAACCGCGCGGCGCCGCCGACCTCAGGTCGGCCAGTGGGTCCAGCGCCGCATGGTCGGGATGATGGATCCCTCCTCGAAGTCGAGGTGGGCGAGGAGAACCTCGCTGAGTTTCTCCAGCGCGTTGACCAACTGTGCGCGCACACCTTCGTCGTCGCTCGGACCGAGCTGGACCGCGAGGGCCTCGACGTCGTCGAGCAGGTCGGAGACGGCTCGGTGGTCCGCCTCCAGCCGATCGACCGTCGGGCCGAGGCTCGGATCGCTGCGGCGAAGGGCAGGGAAGAGCTGGACGTCCTCGAGGCCGTGGTGGGCGTGGACGAACCGGCAGTAGCGCAGGCAGTTGACCCGGAGCTGCCACAGCGGACTCAGCGTCTGCAGGGAGCGGATCGTGTCCTGAACCGTTTCCGTCGCCACGCCCGCGTTGATCGCGGCGACGAGGTCGCGCACGGCCTGGAGGTCGTGGCGGACCATCGAGTGGATCCACAGGAACTCTCGTACCAGCGGGTCGCCAGGAAGCTCCTCCACGTCGGAGTCTTGCGTCATGGGCGAGACGGTAGCAGATCGTTGAACCACGTCAACGATCTATGATCGCAAACGCTGGAGGGTCTGCTAGCGTACGGTCATGGTCGGGGAGGTCGTGCGCACACCAAAGGTCACCGAACGGATCGGGTTCCTGCTCGCCCGTCACGCGGCGATCACGGATCGTCGGATCCGGGAGGCCTTCGGTGCGACGGGGCTCACGCCGCGCAGTGGACTCACCCTCATGCACCTCGCCGAGACGGGGCCGATCAGCCAGCAGGCGTTGATCGAGGTTCTCGGCGTCGACCCCAGCGTGATGGTCGGCATCCTCAACGACCTGGAAGACCGCGGACTCGCCGAACGCCGCCGCGACTCCGCCGACCGGCGCCGGCACATCGTGAGGATCACCCGGTCCGGCACGACTCTGCTGACCAAGGTCCAGCGCGCCCTGACCGCGGTGGAGCGGGACCTGTTCGCCGACCTCGACGACGAGGAGGTCGCCCGCCTGCACGACCTGTTGGGTCGGATCAGGACGGCGCCCGACGATCCCGCCTGTACAGAGCACTGACGCTCCGTCGGGAGTCCGGCGTCACCGAGGTTCGCCGGCCGGCTCGGTTCGGACGTAGACGGATCGTTCCCGCGTGAGGTGACCGTGGTCGACCAGGAGTCGGCGAAGCGACGCGTGATCGTCGTGGACGACCCGCACCACCTCGTCGACGTCGGTCTCGGCATAGGCCCGTCCGAACTCGAACAGCGTCGCCAGGGCGGCACTGAGTTCGGCCTGGACCGGCCGGGTCTCCGGCAGTCGGACGAGACGGCCGTGTGAGAAGAGCCCGGCGGTGCGGGGAAACTCCCGGGCCAGTCGCTCGCCGGTGGTGTTCTCGTCGAGGTGCGCGACGACCTTCCGGATCACCTCGACGTCGACGGTCATGGTGCGCCCTTCCCGGCGTAGTAGCTGCACCGCCACGAGGCGGCTCACGGCGTCCCGTACGACATCGATGTCGAGGCGAAGGGCAGCCGCGCAGTCGGTGAGGAGAGTGCTGCCTGCGCGCTCCGCGTTGAGCACGAGCCAGGAAAGCACGGCGAGGCGTTCGGAGTCCGCCAGGGCGGCGAGGCACTGGGCGGCACGGCTACGCGCGGCGTCGGCGTTGGGTCGTCGCCGCGAGGAGGCGAGGTCACGCGCACGTGCCTCGCGCGATGGTGTCGAGGGCATCTGGTCAGGCTACGAAGCTGCCGACCTCACCTCCACCGAATTAGTCGCTCCCTCAGGGCTTGCTCGGTGACGCCCCTGATTGACCGGCCTCCTCGCCGATATGTAGAAAGGTTACCTATAGACGTCTCTCAGGAGGAAGGAAACCCCAGTGCGTAAGGGATATCTGGCCGCCGGCATCGCGGCGCTGCTTCTGTCCACGGTGCCGGCCGCCGCCAACGCGGCGAACGGCGACGCTCCGGTCGTCACGTCGGCGATCGAGCCCACTCGGGAGCGCCCATGCCAGGCGCCTCCGGTACCACCGAGCGACCCGCCCCTGGAGGTCGATCCGGACCAGCTCGCCGCTCCGGCCGGAACGGGCCGTCCAGCCGATCCGGCCGAGACCGCGATGGTCCAGGCGGGCATCGACAACTTCCTGGCCTGTCTCAACTCAGGTGACCATCGCAAGGCCTCCGCGCTGTTCACACCACGGTTCGTCCGTGACTACATGGGCCAGCAGGACTACGAGGAGGTGTCGAACATCCTCGGCGGGATGCGCATCGACGACATGCGCATCAGCGGCGTGACGGTCTATGCGGACGGCAGCTTCACCACGGAAGGAAAGTACGTCGCCTACGGTCACTCCCTGGTGAACGAGCGGCAGTACTGGTGGCGCGACGACGACGGGTACCTCAAGCTGAACTGGACCGAGGCCCTCCCGTCGGAGATTCCTCGCCACGCCGTGCGGGTGGCCGTGGACATGGGAGAGTACTTCTTCCGGCTCTCCCAGACCCGCATCTGCGCGCCGGCCGGCACTGTTGTCCTCGACATCCGTAACGTCGGCGCGGAACCGCACGAGGCGATCCTGGTCCAGCTTCCAGACGGTGCCACCCCCGCCGACATCTTCAACGGAAGGTTGACACCCGACCAGGTGCGGACGATCGGCCAGGGCGGTGCGAACGCGGTGCTCTCCCTCGTCCGCGTCCGACCGGGCACCTACTGGCTGATCGACTTCATTCCGGCACCGGACGGGGTGCCCCACGCCGTGCACGGTCAGGTCGCGCGACTCACCGTCGAACGTCAGGCGTCGGCGTGTAGTCAGGGCAACCCGGAAGGGGAGGTCGAGTAGCGAACGTGGGGGAGCGAGGCCCGGACGAGGAGAGCGAGGCGCCCGGAAACCCGGTCGGCGGCGAGGAGGTGGTCCAGCGACCGGGTTGCCGGATCTCGATCGGGTTCGACGACCGGGTGGCCGACGCGTGTGTCACCGCACCGGCTGGGGTGCCTTCTGCTGCAGGAGATGCATGAACTCGTGCATCCATGCCGGATGGTCGTTCCACGAACGTCCCGAGATCACGTGTCCGTCCACGACCGCCGCCTCGTCGGCGAACTCCGCACCCGCGAGCGTCATGTCCGGTTCGAGTGCGGGATAGGCGGCCGTACGACGCCCCTCCAGAACTCCGGCCGCGGCGGGGATCAGCGGGCCATGGCAGAGTTGGGCCACCGGCAACCGGTCGAGGTAGAAGTGCCGGACGATCCGCAGGCAGTCGGGGTCGTTTCGGATGTACTCCGGTGCGCGTCCACCAGGAATGACCAGCGCCACGTAGTCGGAGGGGTCCACGTCGGCGAAGGCCACGTCGGCCGGCCAGGTGTAGCCCGGCTTCTCGGTGTAGGTGTCGAAGTCCTCCTCGAAGTCGTGCACGACGAACCGGAGCCGCTTCACCGTCGGCGCGGCGATGTCGACCTCGTAGCCCTCCTCGATCAGTCGCTGGTAGGGATACATCACCTCGAGGGACTCGGCTCCGTCGCCAGTCATGATCAAAATCTTCGGCATGTTTCTGCCACCTCCGGGCAGGGTTGGTGTCCGCGGACCAGGCTCGTCTGTCACATACCCCGATAGAGGTCCGTCTCCGCGTTGTCGAGAATCTGCTGTAGGTGAAGCCCTCGACGCACATCGAGGTCAGGTTCGTTACCCGCCTCGACCGCCACCGCGAACTCGTCGTACATCGTTTCGAACGTGTCCGGTCCGACAGCCGTCGTACAGTCCACGTCTGCCGTACCACCCGGGCCGACCACTTCCGCCTCCGCGCGGTCGGCTTGGCCCTCGACGCTGGCATACAGAGAGACTTCGCTGAAATGCCCGCCCTCGTGCTCGAGCATCAGACCGACCCACCCGCCCGGGTCGCCGTGGGCGCGGACCCCGAGCACCCGGCCCAGGACGGCGTCGAGAAGGTCCACCAGGTCTGGCCCGTGCGCCATCAGCACGCCCCGCTCGATCTGCCATGGACTGCTCCGGTCCGGGTGCGCGAGCACTCCGGAGATGACCCGACCGCTGCCGCCCTGCGGCCAGGCGCGCGGGGCGACGACCTCGACGAACTCGCGTACGGCGACGGAGTAACGCCAGGTCAGGGCGAGTTGCGACACGACCTTGGCACTGATCACGGCGTCCGTCACCCGCTCCGCACCGGCGAGATCACCCGCCAGCGGCCTTTCCAGCAACATGGGCTTGCGAGCCTGCGCCGCGCTCTCCGCAAGGTCGGCTTGCACAACGGGAGGTACGGCGAACGTCACGGCGTCGCATTGCGCCAGGAAGTCGACGTACCGGGTGAAGCCCGGCACGTCATAGCGCTCCGCGAGGTTGCGCACGAGTGCCGGTGTACGTCCCCAGACCGCGGCGAGCCGGATGCCGGAACACGCCGCGATCGCCGGGGCGTGTACCCCGGTGCCTCGGCGCCCCGCGCCCGCGAGGCCGACGGCCAGCGTCACCATTTCACTGTAGGGCGGAGACTCCGGCGCAGGGCGCGCCGCGCCCCTCGGGAGTCACACGAGCTTCTGGACGGTGAGAACCACGAAGATCAGCAGTACGATCTCGCTGACGACCCAGGAGTTCCGGTTCATCCAGTCGCGAACGCTCGGGAGCATCGCCCGACCGCGGTCGCCGAGTGCGAGGACGGTGAGCGCGGGCAGGGATAGGAGCACCAGGGTGAGTGCGACAAACGGCAGCAGATACCACCATGGCCTGCCTTCGGTGGCGAGTCGGAGTCCCACCGTGAGTGAGGTCACGAGGTCGCTCGGGAAGAGGCCGAGCAACAGGAATCCGAGCCCGAAGGAGAACCGCGCTCCCGCTGTCTGCAGCTTGCCCATCCAGGCCGGGGGATCCGGGCGCCCGCGCCGGGCGAAGACGTGGATCATGGCGAAGAGCAGGAGCACGAGGATCGCCAGGTTGATGCCTCGTCGCGCCGCGCTCTGCTCGGTCGTGCCGTAGGCGCTCCTGGCAAGGTCGGCCGCGAAGTAGCCGATCGTGCACACCGCTGTGATCGACACCGCGGCCCCCGCGACGTAGGCCAGGGAGTCCGAACGCCAGCGTGGGTTGGTCGTGAGGAGGACCGCGCTGATCAGCTGCGGCCCGGCGACCATGACGAGGGCGAACGGGAGCAGGATGAGGAGATCTCCCACGGCTGGGTCCTGTCCGGTCGATCGGAGGCGTCAACGCAGCTTGTCGACGACGTGGTGGCCGTACGCCCGAAGTGTCTCCTCCGGACGGTCGTGCATGAGGTAGAGCGCGAACTGCTGGACGCCTATCTCCGCGAGTTCCTCGAGTCGTTCGACGTGCGCGGTCTCCGGACCGAGCACGCAGAACCTGTCGATCACCTCGTCCGGGACGAACGCCGTCGTCGGGTTGCCGGACCGGCCGTGGCGACCGTAGTCGTAGCCTCGCCGACCTTCGACATAGCTGGTCAGCTCGTCCGGGATCGCACCGTGCGCGCCGTACCGCGCGATCAGTTCGGCGACGTGGTTGCCGACCATGCCGCCGAACCACCGGAGTTGGTCCCGCTGGTGGGCGAGGTCGGTCCCGACGTAGGCGGGAGCCGCGACACACATGGTGACGGCACCGGGATCCCGACCGGCCTCGACGGCGGCCTTGCGCACCGCGCCGATGGTCCAGCGGGCGATGGTCGGGTCGGCTGTCTGGAGGATGAAGCCGTCGCCCACCTCTCCCGCGAGTTGGAGGGCCTTGGGGCCGTACCCTGCGATCCACACCGGCAGCCGCCCGTCCCGAACCCACGGGAGGCGTACCGGCACGCCGTTGTGCACCACCTCACGTCCTTCGGCGAGCTCGCGGATCACGTGTGTCGCGGCGCGCAACTCGGCCATGGACGCCGGTGGCTGCCCGATCACCCGCCGGGCGGAGTCGCCGCGTCCGATGCCACAGACCGTGCGGTTGCCGAACATGTCGTTGAGGGTGGCGAACTGCGAGGCGATCACGGACCAGTCCCGTGTGCCGGGGTTCGTCACCATCGGGCCGACCGTCAAGCCGGCCGTGGCGGCGAGTATCTGCGTGTAGATGACGAACGGCTCCTGCCACAGGACATGGGAGTCGAACGTCCAGCCGTAGGTGAACCCGTTTCCCTCGGCCGTGCGCATCCGTTCGACGACGGTCCGCGCGGGCGGATCCGCCTGCAGGACGACTCCAAGATCCATGACACACCTCCACCGTGACGGCGACGACCAGGACGTCAGTGCAGGTACTGGCAGGGTTCGCGGGCGAGGAAGCGACCGTGTCCTGTACGGCCCAGGAACGATCCACGGTCGAGAACGACCTCTCCACGCGAGACGACGGTCTCGACCCGGCCCAGGACCTGGAGGCCCTCGTAGGCCGAGTAGTCGACGTTCATGTGGTGGGTCTGCACGGACAGGGTCTGCACCGCCTGCGGATCGTAGATCACGATGTCCGCGTCCGACCCCGGGCCGATCGTTCCCTTGCGTGGATACAACCCGAACATCCGCGCCGGCGTCGTCGAGGTGATCTCCACCCAGCGGGGGAGTGAGATCTCGCCGCGCACGACCCCCTGGTGCAGCAGGTCCATCCGGTGCTCGACGCCCGGCATGCCGTTCGGAATCTTGGAGAAGTCGCCCCGCCCCAGCTCCTTCTGCTCCTTGAAACAGAATGGGCAATGATCGGTTGACACGACCGAGAGATCGTTCGTACGTAGGCCGCGCCACAACTCGGCCTGGTGGCTCCTTGGCCGCAGTGGTGGCGAGGCGACGTACTTCGCTCCCTCGAAGTCGGGTCGGTCGAGGTCGTCCAGGGACAGGAAGAGGTACTGCGGGCAAGTCTCGGCGAAGACGTTCTGGCCGGCGTCCCGAGCCGCGGTCACCGCGCTCAGGGCCTCGCTCGCGGACAGGTGGACGATGTAGAGAGGCGAACCGGTGACCTTCGCCAGGGCGATCGCGCGGTGGGTCGCCTCGGCCTCGAGTTCGGTCGGTCGGGTCACGCCGTGGTGGACGGGATCGGTCCGCCCCTCCGCCAGCGCCTCCGTGACGAGTTGGTCGATCGCGATGCCGTTCTCGGCGTGCATCATGACCATCGCTCCGATGTCCCTGGCCCGGCTCATGGCGCGCAGGATGTCGCCGTCGGTGGCGTAGAAGACGCCCGGGTAGGCCATGAACATCTTGAAGCTGTTGACGCCCGCGTCCACGCAGGCGTCCATCTCCTTCAGCGTCGCGTCGTTGACGTCGGAGAGGATCAGGTGGAAGCCGTAGTCGACCGCGGCCTGCCCGTCCGCCTTCTCATGCCACTTGTCCAGCGCGGACAGGAGGGAGGATCCCTTCGGCTGGACGGCGAAGTCGATGATGGTCGTCGTCCCGCCCCAGGCGGCGGCGATCGTCCCGGTCTCGAAGGTGTCGGAGGAGAAGGTCCCCCCGAAGGGCATCTCCAGATGGGTGTGCACGTCGACGCCACCCGGGATGACGTACCTGCCGGTCGCGTCGATCACCTGGTCCGCGCCCGTCGCCCAGCGGTCGGCGAGGCCGGAGTCGGGGGAGGCGAGGGCCGCGACGCGTTCGCCGGAGACGAGGACGTCGGTCGGTGTCGCGCCGGTGGCGGTGACGACGAGACCGTCGCGAATCACGATGCTCATGACGGGCTGTACTCCTACGGTGTGGTGAGCGGGGCGTAGGTGTCCGGACGGCGGTCGCGGTAGAACGCCCAGACGTCGCGAACCTCGGCGAGCACGTTCATGTCGAGGTCACGGACGACCACGTCGTCGTCGGTGTCCGAGGCGGCGTCGCCGAGGAGTTGGCCGCGCGGATCGACGAAGTAGGACTGGCCGTAGAAGTCGTTGTCCCCGAGCGACTCGGTGCCGACCCGGTTGATCGCGCCGACGAAGAACTCGTTGGCAACCGCGGCGGCGGGTTGTTCGAGTCGCCAGAGGTACTCCGAGAGTCCGCGGCTGGTCGCGGACGGGTTGAACACGATGCGGGCCCCGGCGAGCCCGAGCGCCCGCCAGCCCTCGGGGAAGTGGCGTTCGTAACAGATGTAGACACCGATCCGGCCGACGGCGGTGTCGAACACGGGATAGCCGAGATTGCCCGGACGGAAGTAGAACTTCTCCCAGAAACCCTTGAGCTGCGGGATGTGGTTCTTGCGGTGCTTGCCGAGGTAGCGCCCGTCGGCGTCGATCACCGCGGCGGTGTTGTAGTAAACCCCGGGTTGCTCTTCCTCATACATCGGCACCACGAGCACGACGCCGTGTCGGCGTGCGACCTCACTCATCAGGCGGGTGGTCGGTCCGTCCGGGATCTGCTCGGTGAAGGAGTAGTAGTCGGCGTCCTGGACCTGACAGAAGTACGGTCCGTAGAAGAGTTCCTGCAGGCACACCACTCGCGCACCCATGGAGGCCGCGGTCTGGACGTGCTCCACGGCGTTGCGGATCATCGACTCCTTGTCGCCGGTCCAGCGTTGCTGTACCAGTGCCGCACGGATCGTCTCCACGTCAGCTCCCCTGTTCCATGGGCGGTGTCCGCCTTCTCGTGAGTGTCGTCAGCGACAGGACGAGGTAGAGCACCAGCCCGGCGGCGATTCCGACCGCCCAGCTGTAGTCGTATAACGGCCTCAACACCGGGATGAGGCCATCGGCGGGAAAGGGACCCCTGCCGGGCAGGGAGTACGCGCCACCGACAGCGAGCAGGGACCCGACCAACGTGGCGAGCACGGCCCGCCAGTTCCAGCCCGCGGCGTACCAGTAGCGCCCACCGGGCCGGTAGAGCGCGGCGAGGTCGAGCCGGGTGCGCGACACCAGCCAGTAGCCGGCGACCAGCACGCCCGCGACCGAGGCGAGCACACCGCCGTAGAAGCCGAGCCAGGCGAAGATGTAGACGTTCGGGTCCGAGATCAACCGCCACGGCTGGATCAGGACACCGATCACGCCGGTGAGCAGGCCGGCCGTGCGGAAGTTGAGCCAGCGGGGGAGGGCGTTGGAGAAGTCGTAGGACGGGCTCACCACGTTGGCCGCGACGTTGGCCGACATGGTGGCGAGGATCGCCATCACCAGCCCGACGGTCACGACCAGCGGATGCTCGAACTGCCTGGCCACCTCCACCGGATCCCAGATCGCCTTGCCGTACAACACGATCGTCCCCGAGGTGATGATGATCGAGACGATGGAGATGAACGCCATCGTGGTCGGCAGGCCGAGTACCTGTCCGAGCACTTGCTGGCGCTGGCCCGCTCCGAACCGCGTGAAGTCCGGCATGTTCAGCGACAGCGTTGCCCAGAAGGCGATCATGCCCATCAGGGCCGGCCAGAAGACCGCCCAGAACGATGGGCCCCAGCCCAGCCGGGAAGGCTCGGCGAAGATCGGACCGAACCCGCCCGCGCGGGTCACGACGTAGACCAGCAACGCCAGGAACGCGACGGTCACCAGCGGGGCGGCCCAGTTCTCGAACCTGCGCAGGGCCTCGATCCCGCGGGCGATCAGGATCATCTGGACCAGCCAGAAGAACGCGAAGCTCAGCCACATCGTCCACGGTTGACCGAGGAGGGTCGCGGCGGCGCTCCAACTCGGTCCGAGGAGCTTCCCGGCGATCACGAAGATGGCCTGCCCGCCGATCCAGGTCTGGATCCCGAACCAGCCGCAGGCGATGAAGGCCCGCAGCAGGGCCGGCAGGTTGGCACCTCGCACGCCGTAGAACGCGCGAGCGAAGACGGGGAAGGGAATGCCGTACTTCGTTCCGGCGTGGCTGTTCAACAGCATCGGGGCGAGCACGATGACGTTGGCGACCGTGATGGTGAGGAACGCCTGGAGCCAGTTCATCCCGATCGCGACCAACCCGGACGCGAGGAGATAGCTCGGGATGTTGTGCGCCATACCCATCCACAGTGCCGCGTAGTTGTACGTCGTCCACTGCCGGCGTTCGACCGTCGTCGGTGCCAACTCGGCGTTGGCGTACCTGCTGCCCGCGATCACCGCGGCGTCGCGGAGCTCAACCCTCCCGTCGGGGTGGACCACCTGGTCCTGCGGAGCCGTCGTCTGAGTCATCCCTCACCCTTGGGCCGCGGCGCGTAGAGTCGTGAGCGACACCGCACCACAGACGGAAGCGATTCCCATGGACTATGAGCGGTTTCTCACCGTCGTGGGCGCTGCGGGCGGACTTGATCGGGACGGGGCCGAGCGCGCCACGACCGCGACGCTGGCGACACTGGCCGAGCGGATCTCGCCGGAGAAGTCCGGTGAGCTGCTCGCGGCACTCCCGCCGGAGCTGGGTTCGGCACTGCGTACCGAGAGCCCCGCGGAGCGGTTCGACGTCGACGAGTTCCTGCGCAGGGTCGCCACCAGGGAGCAGGGTGGCCCGGTGTTGGCCGAACGCGACGCGGGCGCGGTCTTCGAGGCGCTGTCACAGGCCCTTCCCGAGCCTCAGTACGCCGGTCTGGTGCGTCACCTGACCCGCGACTTCGCCTACCTCCAGCCAGGCAGGCCGGAGATCGTGCCGGAGGTGGAGTTCGTCGCCAAGGTGGCCGGGCTGGCCGGGCTGGACACCGACGCTGGACGTCGCGCGGTCGACGCGGTTCTCGAGACGCTCGCCGAGCGCGTCGCCGCGGGCGAGGTCAACGACCTGGTCGGACGGCTCCCGGCTGCCCTGCACGAACCCTTGCGTCGTGGGCGGTCGCACAATCCGGGACCTGGGCGGCGGATGTCGCCCGAGGAGTTCGTCGTCCGCGTCGCCGAACGCGACGGCGTCCCGCTCGAACAGGCTCTCACCCACACGCGCGCCGTCTGTGTCGTCCTTCGGGAGTCGGTGCGGGAGGACTTCTTCGACGCCAGCATGAGGCTCCCCGCCGATCACGCCGTGCTCTGGCAGTCTCCCTGAGAGACCGGCAGCCGTCGAGACGGTCCCATGGCCGGACTTCTTCCGGTCATGGGGCCGTCTCGCGTCGGTGTCAGCTCACCAACGGAAGTCCGGTCCGTCGTTCTGGAGGTTCACGAGCATGCCGGTGTGCGTGTAGTAGTTGAGCGCGCTGAACCCCGCGAACGCCAGACCGGCGATCGTCCAGCACCAGTAGAGCGTCAGCCACGCCGTCCGGTTTCCCTCGATGGCGCGTGGGAAGAGCAGGCACCCAAGGGCGGCCGGCGCGTACATCACCACGGCGAAGAAGAGGTTCTCGACGATCGGGTGGGCGTTCAGCAGTCCGCTGAGGGGTTCCTCGGTCGGTGCCGAGCTCACGATGTCGAAGCGGATGACCGCGATCGTGCACACGACGAGGACGATGCCCAACCAGAAGACGATGCGGGACACGGGAACGAGGACGTCCCGGAGCCTCTCCACGTCCAGTGACCCGCCGGCGGCGGCGCGGCCGAGGAACAACGCGGCGGCCAGAAGGAGCACGCCGAGCAGGAAGGACGGCTCACCGAAGGGGATGTTGATGTAAGGCTTCGCCTTGGCCAGTGGCCAGGTCAGCGTCATCATCCCGCCGAGAACGGTGAGGACGATGCCGAGAACGCCGAACGTCGCCGCCCATCCGGCAGGGCTGACCGGTCGTCGACCCAACCAGAGTGCTGGAGGATTCTCGCCGGCGATTCGAGCCCACAGGCGTGGTACCACGAGAAGAGCGACTCCCGCTGCGACGCCCATCAAAGTGTTGTACATGATCACGGCTCGGCAACCTCCTGGTCACGGCCTCAACGCATGTGAGTCATTCGGAATTCATGCCCTCGAAGATCATCTGCGAGGGCGTCAAGATCGTATAGACGGCCGATACCGGAAAAAGGACCGCGATGATGAACATCGGAGAGCGCCGAGATGTCGGAAATTCGGCCGTCGGAATCGTGCGGTCAGGGCGGGGAAACAGCGCGGCCCGACCCGGCGGTCCGGGCCAGCGCCCTTCGATCTCCTCCGGCGGCGGCATCGATCGAACCCCGGGTCCGCGCGGTGGGTGTCGGCGGCGCACCGACGTTCCGGGTGGCGTCCGAGGTCCCCGGGGACACTCCGCGCAGCCTCGCCGGAGGGGCGGCGACGAAGCCGAGGGAAGGGGCCGGTCGGACGGGCGGAGACGCCCGGAGCGGCCCCGGTCAGACCCCGCGTGCCGGTGCCCGACGGATATCCAGGTGTCGGAGTTGGCGGCGTTGCCTATCCTTGCGACCGTATGGATACGCCGTCCCGATCGCCGCTCGCGCACCTGCAGGCTCGCCTACCGGAGCTGATGCACCTCGACCGGCGCCGTCTGCAACGCCGGATCGACGGCCTTCGCAAGCGGCGCAAACCGGCTGACCAGCAGGTCATCGACCAGATCGCCGCCGACATCGACGCCGCCGAGCAACGCCTGGCCGCGCGGCGTGCGAACGTACCCACGATCAGCTACCCCGAGGCGCTGCCGGTCAGCCAGAAGAAGGACGACATCCTCGCGGCGATCCGCGACCACCAGGTGGTGATCGTCGCTGGTGAGACCGGCTCGGGCAAGACCACCCAGCTGCCCAAGATCTGCCTCGAGCTCGGGCGCGGGATCCACGGGATGATCGGTCACACGCAGCCACGTCGGCTCGCGGCGAGGACCGTCGCGGAGCGGATCGCCGAGGAGCTCGACACCCCGCTCGGCGGGGCGGTCGGGTGGAAGGTGCGTTTCACCGACAAGGTCGGCGACGACAGCCTGGTCAAGCTGATGACCGACGGCATCCTGCTCGCGGAGATCCAGAGCGACCGGATGCTGCGGCAGTACGACACCCTCATCATCGACGAGGCGCACGAGCGCAGCCTCAACATCGACTTCATCCTCGGCTACGTCAAACAGCTGCTTCCGCGCCGACCCGACCTGAAGGTCGTCATCACCTCGGCCACCATCGACCCGGAGCGGTTCTCCCGGCACTTCGGCGACGCACCCATCGTGGAGGTCTCCGGTCGCACCTATCCCGTCGAGGTCCGCTACCGGCCGATCGTCGAGGACGCGGAGGACCGCGACCGGGACCAGATCCAGGCCATCTGCGACGCGGTGGACGAGCTCGGCCTCGAGGGGCCGGACGACATCCTCGTCTTCCTGAGTGGCGAGCGTGAGATCCGCGACACCGCAGACGCTCTGACCAGGCAGAACCTCCCTCGCACCGAGGTCGTACCCCTCTACGCACGGCTGTCGGCGGCGGAGCAGCACAAGGTGTTCCAGCGGCACACGGGACGCCGGATCGTGCTCGCGACGAACGTCGCGGAGACCTCACTCACCGTGCCCGGCATCAAGTACGTCATCGACCCCGGGACCGCCCGCATCTCCCGCTACAGCCAGCGGCTCAAGGTGCAGCGGCTGCCGATCGAGGCGATCTCGCAGGCCTCGGCCAACCAGCGCAAGGGCCGCTGCGGCCGCACGTCCGACGGCATCTGCATCCGGCTGTACTCCGAGGACGACTTCCTCACCCGACCGGAGTACACCGACCCGGAGATCCTGCGGACCAACCTCGCCTCGGTCATCCTCGCGATGACCGCGGCCGGGCTGGGTGACCTGGCGGCCTTCCCGTTCATCGACCCGCCGGACGGACGCAACATCAAGGCCGGCGTCCAGCTCCTCGAAGAGCTCGGCGCGCTCACCTCTGGTACCGCCGACGGCACGAGCACCGACGGCACGAGCACCGACGGCACGAGCACCGACGGCGCCGAGGGCACCGACGGCGCCGCTGGGCCGGGTGACGAGCCGGCCGAGCCGCGAGTGGCCCGGGGGGCACGCGACTCGGGCCGACGAGGCGCCGAGCGTCAGCGGCTCACCCCGGTGGGGCGCACCCTCTCCCAGCTCCCGCTCGACCCGCGTCTTGCCCGGATGGTGGTCGAGGCCGACCGGAACGGCTGCGCGCGCGAGGTCATGGTCATCGCCGCCGCGCTGTCGATCCAGGACCCTCGTGAGCGTCCGACCGGAAAGGAACAGGCGGCGACCGAGAAACACGCCCGGTTCGTCGACAAGACCTCCGACTTTCTCACCTATCTGAATCTGTGGAACTACCTGCGAGAAAAGCAGCAGGAGCTCTCCTCGAACCAGTTCCGCAAGCTCTGTAAGACCGAATTCCTGAACTATCTTCGGGTCCGTGAGTGGCAGGACATCGAAGGGCAACTCCGCCAGGTCGCACGCTCGGTCGGTATCACCGTCAGCCCGCGCGGTGGAGATCTCGATTCGCAGGCCATTCACATCTCCGTTCTCGCCGGTCTGCTCTCCCATATCGGCCTCAAGGACAGCGAGAAGAAGAAGGACGAGGGCGCTACGCGTCCGGTCCGTAGGTCGGCGCACGAATACCAGGGAGCCCGGGGCGCTCGGTTCGCGGTGTTCCCGGGCTCGGCGTTGTTCAAGAACCCGCCGCAGTGGGTGATGGCAGCCGAGCTCGTCGAGACCTCGCGCCTGTGGGCCCGCATCGTCGCCCGGATCGACCCGGCCTGGGCGGAGTCGCTCGCCGAGCACCTGGTCAAGCGCAGCTACAGCGAGCCGCACTGGTCGAAGAAGCAGGGTGCGGTGCTCGCCTACGAGAAGGTCACGCTGTACGGCGTACCCCTCGTCGCGCAGCGGCTGGTCAACTACAGCCGCATCGACCCCGAGCTGTCCCGTGAGCTGTTCATCCGGCACGGCCTGGTGGAAGGCGACTGGGAGACCCGGCACGAGTTCTTCCACGACAACCGCGCCCTGCTCGACGAGGTGGAGGACCTCGAGCATCGGGCCCGCCGCCGGGACATCCTCGTCGACGACCAGACCCTCTTCGACTTCTACGACCAGCGGGTCGGCCAGGAGGTCGTGTCGGGCGCCCACTTCGACAGCTGGTGGAAGAAGGAACGACGGCTTCATCCCGACCTGCTCAACTTCTCCGCGTCGATGCTGGTCAACGATTCGGCCGGGGACGTGAGTGAGGCCGACTACCCCGACTACTGGGACCAGGCCGGCGCCAGGTTGAGGCTGACCTACCAGTTCGAGCCGGGCACCGACGCCGACGGCGTGACCGTGCACATCCCGCTGCCCATCCTGAACCAGCTGCGTGCCGACACCTTCGACTGGCAGATTCCCGGCCTGCGGCAGGAACTCGTCACGGCGTTGATCCGGTCCCTGCCCAAGCCGGTGCGTCGTACCCTCGTGCCCGCCCCCGACTTCGCCGCTGCGGCCCTCGCGCGGATGGAGCCGCGGCAGCCCTTTCTCGACGCACTGGAGGCGGCGCTGCGCGAGCTCAGCGGCCTCGTGATACCCCGCGAGGCCTGGGCGCTGGACCGGATACCCGAACACCTGAAGGTCACCTTCCGCATCCTGGACGAGCGCGGCCGCACCCTCGCGGAGGGCAAGGACCTCGCCGCTTTGAAGGAGCGGCTGAAGACCAAGCTGAAGGTGACCCTCTCCGACGCCGCGAGTGGCATCGAACGCAAGGGGCTGACGACCTGGGACTTCGGTCAGGTGCCGCGGACGTTCGCGCGGGAACGTTCCGGGCTGTCCGTCCGCGCCTATCCGGCCCTGTCCGACGCGGGCGACAGTGTGGCGATCCGGCTCTTTCCGTCCGAGGCCGACCAGCAGCGAGGTATGTGGGAGGGCACGCGCCGGCTGCTGCTGTTGAACCTCCCCTCACCGGTCAAGTACGTCCTCGACCGGCAGACCTACCAGGCGAAGCTGGCCCTCAGCAACAGCCCGCACGGAAGCGCGGCCGCGCTGTTCGACGACTGCCTGGCCTGCGCGGTCGACAAGCTGATGGCCGACAACGGCGGCCCGGTCTGGGACCAGGACGGCTACGCCCGGCTCTACGACGCCGTCCGGGCGGATCTGCACGACACGGTCGGGGACACCGTCGCCAGGGTCGCCGACGTTCTCGCCGTCGCCCACGAGCTCGACGGTCGGGTCCAACGGACGAGCAACCCGGCGGTTCTCCCGGCGCTGACCGACGTCAAGGCGCAGTTGGCGGCGCTCGTGTTCCCCGGCTTCGTCACGGCGACCGGTTGGGCTCGGTTGCCCGACCTGCTGCGCTACCTGCGTGCGATCGAACGCCGCCTCGACAAGGTCGCTGCCGAGACCACGCGCGACGCCGAACGCATGCGCAAGGTCGAACAGGTCCAGGCCGCCTACGAGCAGGCGAGGGAACGCGTCGCCCGCGACGCCCGCGCCGAAGGTTCGCTCAGCGTCAGCGCCGAGGAGACTCTGCGGCAGATCCGATGGATGATCGAGGAGCTGCGGGTGAGCTACTTCGCGCAGGTCCTCGGTACGCCCGCACCGATCTCCGACAAGCGGATCCTGAAGGCGATCGAGCAACTCACCGGCTGACCGGCGCCCGAGCCACCCAGGCCCCGGCTCCTCAGGCCCGGGCTCCTCAGGCCAGGGCGTCGGCCACGTCGGTGAACACCCCGTCGACCAGTGCCGGGACGACCCCGCTGGCGTCGATCTCGACCGCGATGGCCACGTCGTCCGCGAAGCCGGTCGAGGTCAGCTCCCGTCCGGACGAACAGGCCCGTACGGCCGCCGCAGGGTCACCGGCCGCGAAGACCGCCCTTGCGGACGCTGCCTCCGCCGACAGCGGCCCCGCGCCCGCGCGGAGAAGTGCGGCGATGACGGCTCCGGCGCCGAGCAGGTCCTCCAGCGCCGGCCGCAAGCTCCCGTCGGGCCAGTGCTCGCCGGCCGGGATCACGCAGACCGGGCGTCGCGGTCTTCCGAAGCCCTGCGCGACGAGCCAACGGGCCACCGCCGTCGCGTTCCGCAGGCAGCCCGCGACCACCCCGGCACCGCGTTCGACGGCCGCCGCGGCGATCGCGGAACCGTTGGGCGAGGGGAGGACCAGGCGAGGGGTGAAGGGCGCGCGGCGCAACGCGGCGGGTGAGAGCGACCACGGCGACGCGGGGGTCACGGCGCGGCGCCCCACCGCGAGTGCGGCGTCGTGCTCCGCGGCGTGGCCAGCCGCGCGCTCGTCCCGCCAGCGAAACGGGATCACCCGCGTCCCGGCCTCGGCGACGACGGACACCGAGGTCGTGAAGGAGAGGACGTCGACGACGACCATGAAGCCACCCACGCCGGCCAGTCGCAGCGCACCCGTGGGTCCCCATTCCATCCGCACACCGGTGCTTTCCTGACTCCACCAGTGCTGTTCACCCACGCTGGCCTGCGCTCCGTCCATGAGCGCGACTCTCGCACAGCCGAGTGGGCAGCAAGCTGCCAGCTCCGTTGACCGGGCGTCTCCCACGCCTCGACAGTGAGGCGGCTGCGACCCCACAACCCGATCGGGAGGCACCCATGGTGCGGAGACGAGTTCTGGTGATGTTCGCGAGTCTGGTCATGCTGGCGGCGACGGCCGTGGTCGTCGGCGCGCCACCCACTCCGGCGTACGCCGACGGCTGCTACACGTGGAGCCGCACGCTCCGCCAGGGCATGTCCGGAGCCGACGTGACACAGCTGCAGATCCGCGTCGCGGGCTGGCCCGGAAACCGCAACCAACTGACGCTCGACGGCGACTACGGCCCGCAGACTGCGGCGGCCGTGCGGCGGTTCCAGGCGGCCTACGGCCTGGCGCAGGACGGCGTCGCGGGTCCTGCGACGCTCGCCAAGATCTACGCCCTCAGGACGACGACTGCACGCCGATCCACTTCTCCTACGCCGAACTCAACAGGTGCAACAGCACCTGGGCCGGCGGCGCCGTCTCGGCGAGCACAGCACGGACCAACGCACTCCGGACGATGTGGAAGCTCGAGGCGCTGCGTCGTGCCCTCGGCGACCACCCGCTGACCGTGACGTCCGGGTTCCGCAGCCGCGCCTGCAACAGCGCGGTGGGCGGTGCCTCGAACAGCCGGCACCTCTACGGTGACGCGGCCGATGTGGTCTCCGGTTCTGCCTCCCTGTGTCGCATCGTGCAGGAAGCACGCAACCACGGTTTCGGCGGACTCTTCGGACCCGGCTATCCCGACCACGACGACCACATCCACACCGACGGCCGCTCGGGTTTCGGGTGGGACGCGCCCAACTGCGGCGTCTGAGGCCCAGGCCCAGCCGAACACTCGCGGGTGGGCCCGTCGACACATCCGGCTAACGATCCTCGCGGGAGTTGGCGATCATCGCCGCGACCGGCGGAATCACGGCCGCCACCGCCGACATCACCACGGCGGCCACGAGGGAGTAGTGGCGAACGACGACCCAGGCCAACACGAAGAGACCGACACAGATGCCCATCAGGACGAGGTAGCTGGACTTCGTTCCCATCACTCCTGTCCCTGGCCGGGTGGCGGACGGAGGTAGCGGTCAAACCATCCTCCGGCGAGCTCCGACACCCGGTCAAGGGCACCTGGTTCCTCGAAGAGGTGGGTGGCACCCGCCACCACCTCGATCCGGTGCGGCGCCAGGATCTTCTCGGCCGCGTTCTCGTTCAGGGTGAGAACGTGCTGGTCCTGACCGCCCACGATGAGCAGCGTCGGCGCGTGGACCCGTCGCAACGCCGCGTTGGCGAGATCGGCCCGGCCGCCGCGGGACACCACGGCCCGCACCGCCGCCGGCCGTTCCGCGGCCGCCACCAGGGCGCTCGCGGCCCCGGTGCTGGCTCCGAAGATCCCCACCGGCAGGTCGCGCGTGCTCTCCCAGCCACCAAGCCGGTCAACAGCGTCGATCAGTCGCGTGCTCAGCAGTCCGATGTCGAACCGCATCTCCGCCGTACGCCGGTCGACGCTCTCCTCCTCCTCGGTGAGCAGATCGAGGAGCAACGTCGCGAGTCCGTTCTCCTGCAGGGATTTCGCGACGTTGCGGTTACGGGGACTGTGCCGGGAACTCCCGGACCCATGGGCGAACAGCACCACGCCGTAGGCGGAGTCGGGAACATCCAGGTCGCCGTTCAGCCGTACTCGTTCGGGCTCGGCTCCGGCGTCGATGGTGACCGGAATGCTCATGCGGATCAACTCCCGTCACGCAGCGGGTCCCATCCGCATACTCGTACCGCGCTCGGCAGTTGGCAAACACCGGTCGGCCGCGGCACTCCCGTTGACTCCACTCCCAATCCGGGCATACTGGTGCGGTTTGGGAACGGGGGCCCATGGGAGTCGAAACCGATACTGAACAGCCGAAATCGCTCGTCGACCGCATCGTGGAGAACGCGTCTCTGGGCCGCATGGCGTTGCGCCTGGCCTGGCAGGCGGATCCGAGATTCCTGGTCGCGCTCGTGTGCCTGCTGGCGGTTCAGGCGGCGCTCACCCCGCTGCAGCTGGCCCTGTCCCGCGACGTGGTCGACGCCGCCGCCCGGGAGGTGGGTGCGACGCACCTGGCCGGCAGCGGACCTCCGCTGGTCTGGTCGGTTCTTCTGTTGGCCACGACCTTCGCCGCCGCGGCGCTGATCGAACCGTTCTCCCGGACGTTCCAGAGCCTGGTCGGTGACCGCCTGGTCGGGCACGTCACCGGCGCGCTGGTCCGGGCGACCAACCGCTGGCCGGGCCTCGCCCGTTTCGAGGACCCCTCGACCGCCGACGACCTCGAGCGCTCGAGCGGCTATGCCGCCCGGTCCGGGCTGGAACTCGTCGTCTACGGCGCGCGGACGCTGCTGTTGGGCTGCACCGCGATCGGGCTGTGCTGGGCACTGGCCGGGCTGCACCCGCTCGTACCCCTCCTGCTGCTCGCGGCGAACCTGCCGTCCCTCACCCGGCAATTCGACTTCCAGAACCGCACCGGCAGCCGGATCTACGTCCAGACGCCGCAGGCCCGCACGCTGCAGTACAGCCGGAACGCCCTGATCCGCCCCGAGGCGGCCAAGGACGTGCGGCTCTTCGAACTGGGTGGCTTCTTCCGTCGACGTTACGACGACGCGTTCGAAAGCTCCGTCGGGGAGCTGGACCGGATGCGGTGGCGGCTGACCCGCCCCATGTGCGGGTACGCCGCCCTCGCGGCGGCCGGCGCGGGCGCCGTGTTCGTCCTCACGGCCTGGGAGGTCGCGCGGGGCCGGCGCGGTGTCGGTGACCTCGTACTGTACGGCGGAGCGGCCGCGGCGTTGTCGAGCACGCTGTCGGCGATCGGGTTCCAGGTCGGGTTCCTGCCGATGGTGTTCGCGTTCCTGCCGAGCCTGTCCCGGGTGTTGACCGCACCGCCGGACCTGCCGGTCGCCACCAACCCGCGGCCGGCGCCGCGCCCGATCCGCGACGGCATCGTCTTCGAGAACGTGAGTTTCGCCTACCCCGGCCGGGACGAGCCGGTGCTGGACGGGCTGTCGCTGCGGCTGCGGCCGGGGGAGAGTTGCGCGCTGGTCGGGCCGAACGGCTCCGGCAAGACGACCCTTGTCAAGCTCATCCTGCGCATGTACGACCCGACCGGAGGACGCATCCTGCTCGACGGCCACGACCTGCGTGACTACGACCTCGACGACCTGCGCCGTGAGCTGGGCGTGCTCTTCCAGGACTTCCTGCGCTACGAGTTCAGCGCGGCCGACAACATCGGCTTCGGCCGGGTGGAGCAGGTGCACGACCGCGCGCTGCTGCTCGCAGCGGCCGAACGCGCGGGGGCGAAGGACCTGCTGGACCGGCTGCCCGACGGACTGGACACCCAGCTGGGCGCGCGGTTCGGCGGCCGGGAACTGTCCGGCGGGGAGTGGCAGAAGCTCGCGCTGGCCCGTTCCTTCGCCCGCGACAGCCAGCTGTTGGTGCTCGACGAGCCCACCGCGGCACTGGATCCGCGCACGGAGTACGACATCTTCGAACGCTTCGCCGAACTCACCCGCGGCCGGATGACGGTGCTGGTGAGCCACCGGTTCTCGACGGTCCGGATGGCCGACCGCATCGTCGTGCTCCGCGGCGGTCGGGTGCTCGAGGACGGCGGGCACGACGAGCTGATGGCCGCGGGCGGTGAGTACGCCCGGCTCTACACCACCCAGGCGGCCCAGTACCTCGACGCCGACACAGACGCCGGCCCCGACGACGACCCCGACCCCGACGGCCGGCGGGAGAGCACTCGATGAGGGGCCTGCGTGGCTGTTGGGACACCGCGCGCGTCTACGGCCGCGGCGTGCGTCTGGTGTTCGCGAACCGCCGCGTGTTCGCCGTCACGACGCTCCTGGTGCTCCTCGCGAGCGTCCTGTCGGTGCTGCAGCCCTGGCTGCTCAAACAGGTCGTCGACCAGCTGGCCACACCGGCACCCGGGGTCGCCACGGCGGTGCTCGTGCCGGCGGTCGGGTACGCGCTGACCCTCGTCGTTCCGGCGGTGCTCGCGCCCGTGCAGCAGACCATGACCGTCTCCCTCGACGACCAGGCCGTCGGCGCCGTCGACCGGGAGTTGATCGAGGCCGGGCGCAGGCTGACCGACCTCACCAGGATCGAGACCCCGGCGTTCCACGACGACGAGCAGCACGCCCGCGCCGCCGCGATGCACGCGTCGCACTTCGCGGTCTTCGCCCAGAACGCCGCCGGGCAGTGCCTCACGCTGGTCGGCCTGTTGGTGCTCGTCGCCGGGCTGCATCCGCTCCTGGCGCTGGGCCTGGCGGCGACGGTCGTCCCGCACCTCGTCACGCAGCGCCGTATGCACCGCTCGCAGTTCGAGACGATGGCGGCGCAGTCGCGGCCCGCGCGGGAGATGGACTACTGCGTACGGCTCACGACGCAGGCCGACGGGGCCAAGGAGGTGCGGACGTTCGGCCTCGGTGGGTGGTTTCTCGCGAGGTACGAGCGGCTGTTCGAGGCTGCCTACGCCGAGGTCCGTGCCGCGCGGCTGCGGCATCTGCGGGCGTCGACGGCGTTCGCGTTCCTGCACGGCGCGGCACTGGTGGCGGGCTTCTGGTTCGTGCTGCGGGAGGTGGGTACCGGCCGACTCGGCCCGGGGGACGTCGCGTTGTACGTCAACGCGATGATCCAGCTCGAAGCCGGGCTCTTCGGTCTGTCCATGTCGCTCGGCCAGGTCTATGAGACGGGCCTGTACTTCCGCCAACTCTTCGGCTTCGTCGATCGCGCCGTTCCCGGAATCGCCGTCGCGCCGGCCGACACGGCGGAGCCCGCGCGGGGGAGACCGGAACACGCGGTCGAGTTGCGCGAGGTCCACTTCGGCTACTCCACCGAGCCGGTCCTTCGCGGCGTCAACGCCGTCCTGCCCGCCGGGAGCGTCACCGCCGTCGTCGGCGACAACGGCGCGGGCAAGAGCACGGTGGTGAAGCTGCTGACCCGGATGTACGACCCGACCAGTGGCGAGATCCGGCTGGACGGCCGCCCGCTCGCGGCCTACGACCTGGCCGAGTTCCGTACCCGACTCGGCGCGGTCTTCCAGGACTTCGCGCGGTTCGCGTTGACCGCGCGGGAGAACATCGCCGTCGGGGACGTCGACGGTCCGGAGCTGTCCGCGCGGGTGGAGGAGGCGGCGCGCAGGTCAGGAGCCGACGAGGTCGTCGCGTCCCTGCCCGCCGGCTACGACACACCGCTCACCCGCCTCTTCGAGGGCGGCGTCGAACTCTCCGGCGGTCAGTGGCAGAAGCTCGCGACCGCGCGGGGGTTCCTGCGGGATGCCGGTCTGGTCGTCCTCGACGAGCCGACGGCGGCCCTGGACGCCGACGCCGAACGCCGGCTGTTCGACAACTTCCGCAGCCTGCTGGCCGGGCGGACCGGGGTGCTGATCAGTCACCGCTTCTCCACCGTACGGATGGCCGACCAGATCCTGGTGGTCCACGACGGCCGGGTGGTCGAGGCCGGCGCTCACCAGGAGTTGGTGGCACTGGGTGGTCGGTACGCGACGATGTTCGAGATGCAGGCGGGCCGCTATCGCTAGGCACATGTCCAGCGTTCGTTGCGCACTGTCGCTGTCGGTAGTCGCTGGCGTCGGCGGGGGTGAGGCCTGACGTTCCGCTTCGCGAGGTTATGAGTAGTATCGTCCGGCGATGATACGTATACGTGGCGACGAAGAAGTCGGCTACCTCGCCATGGTCACTTGCGACGAATGCCAAGCCTGCATGGTGTTCCAGCCGCACGACCACGGGCTTTGGGTCGGATCCCCGCGCCAGGTGCGCATGTATCTCACCGACCACGAGGGCTGGGTCTGGGACCCTGGCTCCGGGTCGTTCTACTGTCCCCAGCACTTCCGCTAGGCGTGCTCCAGGGCGGCGTGACGCCCGCAGCGGCACGCCGACCCGGTGGTTCCTGGTGAAGCGCCCCGGAGGTCGTACGGCGACGTGTGGGTGAGTGGGTGCGTGCGGTCGGAACACGACGATTACCGTTGTCATCACGCGGTGACTGTCGTGACGCGGCGGCCGCGCCGCACCAGCACGTCCAGGAGGCAACCGGGTGAGCACCGACGATCCGGTGGAGAGCGTCGAGCACGAGCTCGCGGTCCTGTTGCGTCGCGCCCGGGCGACCTCGGGAGCCATCGCCCGTGAGGTCCACCCCGACGTGGGAGCGGCGGCGTACGGCCTGCTGCTCAACCTCCAGCAGACCGGTGGCGCACGGATGACCGACATCGCCGCCTACTTCGGCGTCGGCAAGCCGACCATCAGCCGGCAGGTGGGCTTCCTGGAGCGGCTCGGCCTCGTCGAGCGGGTCAGTGACTCCGAGGACCGGCGAGCGGTCACCCTGCGGCTCACCGAGGAAGGCGTCGAACGACTGGCCACCGCACAACAGGCGCGTCGCGCCCGGCTGCGGGAGCTCCTCGATGCCTGGCCCCGCCGCGACCTCGAGACGATGGGCCGGCTCCTGCACCGCTTCAACGACCTGCCGTTCTAGGTCGTGTCCGGCGATCTAGGACACGCCCTGGGCCCACACTCCTGATCCGTCGGTCCGTCGCCTCGCGAGGCGGTCGAGGATGTCGACGATCTCCTCGAACCTCGCGACGGTGGGTACGTGGCTGGCCCGCACCGACTCCACCGCGAAGGGGTTGTCCGGGGTGAGCGCGTCGGCCTCGGCGATCATCCGGTCCTGCAGGGCGAGCGGGATGATCCTGTCCTCGGTGTGGCGAATGTAGGTGCGCGGGATCCGACCCCAGGTGTCCGCCTCGCCGCGCGCGTCCGCGACGCTGATGGTCAGCCCCTCGTCGGGTTGCAGCGTGTTGAGCACGGCGAGGAACTCCGGCTCGGTCGCGTCGGCCATCAGGGCGTCCCTGGCCCGCGCGAGGAAACCTCGGTCAGCAGTACGCCAGTTCGACCGGATCACCCCGAGCACGGCCGGATCGCCGACGACGGCGCCCAGGAGGTCCATCGCCCGGGACGCGCGGCCCTCCGGCGTCTGGAGGTACTCGGCGGGGCTCGCGAGGTCCACGCAGCAGTACGCCGAGTCGTAGACCAGATGGTCGATCAGGTCCGGGACCGCGTTGGCCGCCTGGCTCACGGCGGCGCCGCCCATGCTGCCGCCGACCAGGACCACAGGGCCGTGTTCCGCGACGCGGCGGACGACGGCGACCGTGGCGGCGACGTAGTCGTCGAGCGTCACCCCGGCCATGGGTGAGGGCTCGGTGGCGAAGGCCAGCAGGTCCTGCGGGGCCTGGTAGGAGAGGCGGAACTGGCCGGACGTGGACCCGTGGCCGGCGAGGTCGACGGCGAGCCATCGGTGTCCCCGCGCCACGAGTTCGTTGGCTGCCGTGCTGGTGCCGTTCGCGCCGGTGACGAACACGAACGTCGTCACCGTGCTCGGGGGTCGAACCATCCGTGCTCCTCCGAAGATGTCAGGTCTGGGCGCGCGACACGGCTCGGCGTCCTCCGTTGGCGTCGTCCGTAGGCGGCGGCGTCGAGTCGCTGGGTGTCCCTCGGCGCTGCCGCCATCCGACCAGTTCCGGTCGCCGCCAGACACCCACGAAGGTCGACGACCGACCTGGACGAAAGTGAATGGTGACAGTTAGTTGCTCAGGGCACCTAAATGTGTATACGGTTGCTCAGGGCAACGATGGGTGGTGGTCTCGAATGACCCGCGCACAGCTCGAAGAGCTCATCCGGGCGCTAAATGACGTCGTTCTCATCCGCAAGGACCTGATGGCCACGGCGAGCTCGACCTGTCATCTGGGCGCGCTGGGCGTCCTGTCTGCCCTGTCGCGCCTGGGCGCGATCAGGGTCAGTCACCTCGCCGAGTACATGCAGGTCGACGTCTCCGTGGCGAGCCGGCAGCTCGCCCAGCTGGAGTCGGCGGGCTACGTCGGCCGGCACCGCGACCCGAACGACGGCCGCGCACATCTCGTCTTCGTCACCGAGGCCGGCCAGCGCGAACTCGACGGCGTCCGCGCCAGTGTCGCCAGCCGCTTCGAGGCCGCGCTGGACGGCTGGACGGGCGAGGAGCTCACCCTCCTGACCGCCCAGCTCGACCGGCTGCGCGGCGACCTCGAACGCGCACGGCCCACCAGGAACTCCGGTCACCTCGACCAGACCACCCACGGAACAGGAGTGAAAGCGCTCTCATGACGACCCAGACCGAGGCGGCGATACCGGCGGAGCCGATGACCCACCGGCAGGTCCTGGAAGCACTGTCGGGGCTCCTGCTCGGGTTGTTCGTCACGATCCTCTCGTCCACGGTGGTCTCGGCCGCACTGCCGAGAATCGTCAGTGAACTCGGCGGCAGCCAGTCCGCGTTCACCTGGGTCGTCACCGCGTCCCTGCTGGCGATGACGGTGACCACACCGCTCTGGGGCAAGCTCGCCGACCTGTTCAGCCGCAAGCTCCTGGTCCAGATCGCGCTGGTCGTGTTCGTGGTCGGCTCGGCACTCGCCGGGCTGTCCCAGAGCGCCGGCATGCTGATCGGGTTCCGGGTGCTCCAGGGCATCGGCGCGGGCGGCCTCACCGCCCTGTCGCAGGTGATCCTGGCCGACATCATCAGCCCTCGGCAGCGCGGCCGCTACATGGGCTTCCTCGGCGCCGTCATGGCCGTGGGTACCGTCGCGGGGCCGCTGCTCGGTGGCGTCCTGACCGACTCCTCGCTCGGCTGGCGGTCGACCTTCTACGTCGGTGTGCCGTTCGCGGTGATCGCGCTCGCCGTGCTGCAGAAGACGCTGCACCTGCCGCGCGTCCGCCGGAAGGTGAGCATCGACTATCTCGGCGCGATCCTGCTCAGCGGTGGTATCGCCGACCTGATGATCTGGGTCACCCTCGCGGGCAACCAGTTCGAGTGGGCGTCCCGGACCTCCGCGATCATGGCGGTGCTCGGCGTGGTCCTGGTCGTGCTCGCGATCATCGCCGAGACCCGCGCGAAGGAACCCATCCTGCCGCTGTGGCTGTTCCGCAACCACACGTTCGTCTTCGCCATCCTGGCGAGTGTCGCGGTCGGTGTGGTGATGTTCGGGACGTCGGTCTTCCTGAGCCAGTACATGCAGATCGCCCGCGGCAAGTCCCCGACGGAGACCGGCCTGATCAGCATCCCGATGGCCATCGGCAGCCTGCTGTCGGCGACGGTGATCGGCCAGGTCATCACCCGCACCGGCAGGTGGAAGCGCTGGATGGTCCTCGGCGGCATCCTGATTGTCGCCGGGGCGGGCCTGATGGGCACGATCGACTACCAGACCAGCTTCATCGAGATCGGCGCCTTCATGCTGATCCTCGGACTCGGCGTCGGCATGTGCATGCAGAACCTCGTCCTCGCCGTTCAGAACACCATCTCCGTCAAGGAGATGGGCGCGGCGAGTTCGGGTGTGGCGTTCTTCCGCAGCATGGGCGGCGCGGTCGGCGTCGCCGCCCTCGGCGCCGTCCTCGACAGCCAGGTGCTGTCCTCGATCAGTGCCGGGTTCGCCCGCCTCGGTCTGCCGCTTCCAGCAGGCGGAGACGCGGTGCCCGACGTGCGGAAGCTACCGCCACCGGTGCGGACGGTGGTCGAGGCGGCCTACGGCGACGGCATCGCCGACATCTTCCTCGTCGCCACCCCGATCGCGGTCCTGGCGCTGATCGCGATCCTGTTCATCAAGGAGATCCCGCTCGGCACCAAGAGCGGCATCGAGCAGCAGTTGGAGAGCGAGCGCGCGAACGGCACCCCGCCGACCGCCACCCCGCCGACCGCCGCCGAGGAACTCGCCACGGAGGCGGCCGACCTGGCCGGCCTCGACATCAAGGTCGAGGAACCGGTGCGGCGCGACACGTTGGTCGGCGTCGGTGGTCCCGGACCGCAGGGGCAGGTCAACGGTGTGCACCGGCTCGACCGGGTCGGTGGCGCGACGTTGGCCGCGCAGGCTCCGGCCGGCGCCGCCATGATGTCCGCGGCCGAGCAGCCGTCGTTCGGACGCCAGACCGCGGCTGGTGGGCCGGAGCGGATCGTCCGTGGCTTCGTGCACCGTCCGGACGGTCTTCCCGTCGCCCGCGCCGCGCTGACGCTCATCAACCTCGGTGGTCACCAGGTCGGCCGGGCCTCGAGCGACGACCAGGGCCGCTACCAGCTCCTGGCCGACGCTCCCGGCACCTACGTCCTCATCACCTCCGCCCCGGCCTGCCAGCCGCAGGCCGCGACCGTGGTGGTCGACGACGCACCGGTCACCGTCGACGTCGTACTCACCGGCGTCAGCGGCCTGGTGGGCGAGGTGCGTTCGGCGGACACCGGGCTGCCTGTGGCGGGTGCCGTGGCGGTGCTCGCCGACTCCCGCGGCGAGGTCGTGGCGTCCCGGACCGGCGGTGCCGACGGCACCTACCGCTTCGAGGACGTGGGCGCGGCGACCTACACCCTGGCGGTGCGGGCGCAGGGCTACCAGCCGGTGGCGCTGCCGGTCACCGTGGCCGGCCTCGGCGAGACGCGGCAGGACGTCGAGCTCATCGCCAAGGCGTCCGTCCGCGGAACCGCACGGACCCGCGACGGCCGGCAGCCGATCCCCGACGCCAGGGTCACCCTGCTCGACCCAGAGGGCAACATCGTCCGGACGACCTACACCGGTACGGACGGCGGCTACGCCTTCGACGACCTGGTGGCGGGGGAGTACACCGTCGTCACCTCGGGCTATCCGGCCGTGGCGAGTTCGCTGAACCTCGCCGGCGGAGAGGTGAACGCGTACGACGTCGAACTCGGCCACGCGGACGCGTGAGGAATCGCATGCCGAACACGCCAAACCCTGGTCATTCGTACGCCGTCCTCACCGCCGAGCTGCGGACTCCCGACCGGTGGCCGGTCCCGCACGGGATCGTGACGGTCACCGACCTGCACGGCCAGCAGGTCGCCCGCGCGGAGGCGGACGCGGGGGGACACGTCGTGACCGACCCGCTGCCTGTCGGCACCTACACCGTCATCGTGACCGCGCCGGGGCACAGTCCCACGGCCCGCACCGCGGTCGTCGCCGGGAGCGGCGCGACGCTCGGCGTGGTGAACCTGCCACGGGTGAGTGAGCTTCCACTCCCGGCGGAGGGACCGTGGGTGATCGATCCCACGCACTCCGGGGTGGAGGCCACCGCGCGCCACCTCGGGCTGGCCAGCGTCAAGGGGCGCTTTACGGACTTCGGCGGCCGGATCCACATCGCCCGTCCGATCGAGGACTCCTGGGTCTACGCGGTCATCCGAGCGGACACCATCGACACCGGCAACAAGCTACGGGACGACCACCTGCGCACCGCCGACTTCCTCGACGTCGCACGCCACCCGAGGATCGAGTACCGCAGCCACCGGTTGACAGCGACGGGCGCGGACCTGTGGGCACTGGACGGGGAGCTCACGATCAACGCGATCACCCGTCCGGTTCGGCTCGACCTGCGTTACCACGGCAGCGGCCCGGACGCCTTCGGCGGGATCCGGGCCGGATTCCTGGCGAGCACCGAGTTGTCCCGCGAGGACTTCGCGATCAGCTACCACCAACTCGTCCGCGCGGGTGTCGCGGCGGTCGGCCCCTCGATCAGGGTCGAGCTCAACATCGAGGCGGTGTACGGCGAGGAGCTTCCGCAGCTGTAGGCGTCCGCTACTGGACAGGCGTTACGGCACATCGTCGTCTGCACGATCGGCACAAGAAAGGCCCTTGCCGATAGCGTCGGTGCGTCGATGCAGGCGGTAGGAAAGGGCAGTCGCGTGAGTGATGGTTATTCCGGCCTCGTGAGTGGCCTGGGCGATCTGGTGCACCTGTCCGGCGCGGTGACGCGCTCGGTCAGCGCGGAGAACCCCACGGGTGAGAAGGGCCGCGGCGGCGCGGCGACCGAGGGTACGGGCGCCCGGGCGGCCCGCGACCTCGGGCTCGGCTGGAAGGTGTCCCCGTCCATTCGGATCACGGCCGGCGAGACCGCGACGCTGGCCGACGTCGAGGGGCCGGGGGCGATCCAGCACATCTGGCTCACCACCCACGTGTCGAACTGGCGGCGGCTGCTGCTGCGTTTCTACTGGGACGGCGACACCCGGCCCGCGGTCGAGGTGCCGGTCGGTGACTTCTTCGGCCAGGGTTGGGGGAAGTTCGCGCAGCTGAGCTCGCTGCCGATCGCCGTCAACCCGAACGGCGGCTTCAACTCCTACTGGGCGATGCCGTTCCTGCGCAACGCCCGGGTCACGCTGGAGAACCTCGCCGAGGAGGATGTGATCGTCTACTACCAGGTCGACTACACCCTCACCGAGCTTGGCGACGAGGTGGCCTACTTCCACTCGCAGTGGCGCCGGAGCAACCCGCTGGTCTCCAAGGACGTCCACACGATCCTCGACGACGTGGAGGGCGCCGGGCACTACGTCGGCACCTACCTCGCCTGGGGCGTCAACAGCACCGGCTGGTGGGGCGAGGGCGAGCTGAAGTTCTTCCTCGACGGTGACGAGGAGTTCCCGACGATCTGCGGCACCGGCACCGAGGACTACTTCGGTGGGGCCTGGAACTTCGACGTGCCGGGGCAGGGCTACACGGCGTTCTCCACGCCGTTCCTCGGTCTGCACCAGATCATCGCGCCGGACGGGCTCTACCAGAGCCAGCAGCGCTTCGGCATGTACCGCTGGCACATCCTCGACCCGATCCGCTTCGCCACCGACCTGAAGGTCACGGTGCAGGCGCTCGGCTGGCGGTCGGGCGGGCGTTACCTCCCGCTGCAGGACGACATCGCCTCGACGGCGTTCTGGTACGGCCGGGAGACGTCGTACGCCAGGCCCGCCACCCCCGACCTGGACACCCTCGAGATCTGCTGAACCGGTAGCACGTCGCGACGGTGGCTAACGTCCGCCGGCCCCGCGGGCCTCGGTGCCCGTGCGGGCCGCGGACGCGGCCGCGAGCTGGGCGGTGAAGTCCTCGGTCTCCTGCAGGTGCTCGTCCATCAGGGCGCCGGCGGCCCGACGGGCGCGTCGGCGGACGGCGCTCATGATCTTGGTGTGCAGCTCGATGGCGCGCTCGGCGAGTTCGGCGTTCTCCTCCACGGTCCGGCGGCGTACGGTCCGCAGCGCGCCGTCCACGGAGTGGAAGAGCGTCAGGGCGAAGGTGTTGCCCGCGGCGCGCAGCAGCGCGTCGTGGAAGTCGACGTCGGCGGAGCTGAAGGTGTCGAGGTCCTGTGCCGCCCACGCCTCCTTCATCGTCGCGACCGCGGCCTCCATCCGGGCGAGGTCCGCGTCACTGCGCCGGACCGCGGCGAGCTCGGCGATGCCGCGTTCGACGATGCGGCGCAACTCGGTGAGCTCGTGGGCGAGTTCGTAACCGGACTCGAGCAGGGCCCGGGCGTTGAGGACCGTACTGTCGAACGGTGCCCAGGTGTCGGGTTGGTTGACGAAGGTGCCGCGGCCCTGCTGGACCCGGAGGACACCGCGCTGACGGAGGTCCTTGATGGCCTCACGCAGGGTCAGCCGGCTGACACCGGCGCGTTCGGCGAGGACAGGCTCGGGAGGCAGCCGGCTGTCCGGCGGGTAGACCCCGGCCACGATCTCGTCGAGCAGCCGCTCGGCGAGCTGGTCGGCGAGCCCGGAGCGACTGACGGAGGTGAGGTCTCCGCCGGGCCTGACCGAGACCGGCTCCGGCCGGCGCGTGTTCTGGTCCGTCATCTCCGCGAGTGCCTCCCAGGTGACCACCATCGGACGCTGGGTGGTCTGACAGGTGCCCAACACTAGGTCACGAGCGCACGTCCGGCCCGGGGCAGGCTTGAAACGAGTACGATCTGCGACACTGAAACATCAGATGTCTTGGAGGGTGGCGTCATCCATGGACCATCCCGCGCTCGCTGAGCTGACGCTCCGGCTGCACGAGGACGACAACGTCGTGATCGCCATGCGTGATCTCGAACCCGGAACCTACGCGCTGCGCGCCGGTGGGACGCTGTCCGTCACCGACGCCGTGCCCCGTGGCCACAAGGTCGCCGTGGCGCCCGTCGCCGAGGGCGAGCCGGTCCGCAAGTACGGCCAGGTGATCGGGTTCGCGAGCGCGGCCATCACACCCGGCCGGCACGTGCACACCCACAACACCGCCTTCCAGATGTTCGAGCGGGCATACGACTTCGGCGTCGACGCCCGGCCCACGACCTACGTGCCGGAGAACGCGCGCGCAACCTTCCAGGGCATCGTCCGTCAGGACAGCCGGCCGGCGACGCGCAACTACATCGGCATCCTCACCACGGTCAACTGCTCGGCCACCGCCGCGAAGCTGATCGCCGAGCGGTTCAAGTACGACGGCCTCGCGGAGTTCCCGAACGTCGACGGCGTCGTCTCCCTCACCCACGACACCGGCTGTGGCATGGCCGGCCCGGGCAGCGAGGGCTTCGAGGTGCTGCGGCGGACCCTCACCGGCTACGCCAACCACCCGAACTTCGCCGGCTTCCTGGTCCTCGGACTCGGCTGCGAGGTCAACCAGGTGTCCTCGCTGGTCGAGCACTGGCAGATCCCCGCCCACAAGATCACCGTGCCGATGACGATCCAGGAGCTCGGCGGCACCCGCAAGACGGTCGCGGAGGGCATCGCCCGGATCAAGGACATGCTGCCGGACGTCAACAACGTCACGCGCGAGACGGTCTCCGCGAGCGAACTCGTCCTCGCCATGGAGTGCGGCGGCTCCGACGGCTACTCCGGCATCACCGCCAACCCCGCGCTCGGCGCGGCCGCCGACCTGCTGGTCGCCCACGGTGGGACCGCGGTGTTCGGTGAGACGCCGGAGATCTACGGCGCCGAGCACCTGCTGGCCCGCCGGGCCGCGACCACCGAGGTCGGGGAGAAGCTGATCCGGCGCATCCACTGGTGGGAGGACTACACCGCGAAGCACTCCGGCTCGATGGACAACAACCCCTCGCCCGGCAACAAGGCGGGCGGGCTCACCACCATCCTGGAGAAGTCGCTCGGCGCGGCCGCCAAGGGCGGCACCACCAACCTCGCCGACGTCGTGGAGTTCGCGGAGGCGATCACCGCCAAGGGCCTGGTGTTCATGGACACCCCGGGCTACGACCCGGTCAACGCGACCGGCATGGTGGCCGGAGGCTCGCAGGTCCTGTGCTTCACCACCGGGCGCGGCTCGGCGTTCGGCTGCAAGCCGACCCCCTCGGTCAAGCTCGCCACCAACACCGACGTCTACCAGCGGATGACCGACGACATGGACATCAACTGCGGCGTGATCGCCGACGGTGAGGCGTCCGTCGCCGAGATGGGTCGGCAGATCTTCGACCACGTGCTGGAGGTCGCCTCCGGCAAGCAGACCAAGAGCGAGGAGCTCGGCTACGGCGACGAGGAGTTCGTGCCGTGGCAGCTGGGCGCGGTGATGTAGTGATGCGGGCGACTTTGCGTAGGACCGTGCGAAGGACCCTGGAGAGAACGCAGGAGGTGGGCGGACGATGACGCCGACGACGAGCGAGCCGACCGGGCTCGGACCGTTCGAGCGGGTACGAGACCTGGCGCCGCGGGCGCCGTTCCCGCGGCTACTTCCGGTGCGGCAGCACTACGACGTACCCGTCGAGGACGACGTGGCCGCCGCGACCGCTCGCGAACTGGAGCCGCTGCGAGCCCGGATCCGTCCGGGCATGAGCGTCGCGGTCACCGCGGGCAGCCGGGGCATCCACGACCTGGCCCGGGTCGTCCGGGCGGCGTGCGACTGGCTGCGCGCGGCCGGCGCCGAGCCGTTCATCGTCCCCGCGATGGGGTCCCACGGTGGTGCGACGGCGGCTGGCCAGCTCGCCGTCCTCGCGTCCTACGGCGTGACCGAGGAGACCATGGGCGTCCCGCTGCGGGCGACCATGGACACGGTGGTGCTCGGCAGGGTGCCGGACGGGCCGGAGGTCCACCTGGACGCCAACGCCGCCCAGGCCGACGGGATCCTGCTGGTCAACCGGATCAAGCCGCACACCGACTTCCACGGCGACGTGGAGAGCGGCCTCGCGAAGATCGCCGCCATCGGCCTCGGCAAGCAGCGCGGCGCGGAGGGCATCCACATCTACGGCTCGGCGGGGCTCGCTCGCTGGGTGCCGGCCGTCGCTCGGCACATCCTCGACACCGGGCGGGTGCTCGGGGGTCTCGGAATCGTGGAGAACGCCCACGAGCACACCGCACGGGTGGCGTTCGTCGAGCCCGACGGGATCGCGGGGCCGGCCGAGACCGCGCTCCTGCGCGAGGCGGGCCGGCTGCTCGGCCGGCTGCCCTTCGACGAGATCGACGTGCTGGTCGTCGACGAACTCGGCAAGGACAAGTCCGGCTCCGGCATGGACACCAACGTCATCGGCCGGATGTGGATCGCCGGTGTCGCCGAGCCCGAGCGGCCGCGGATCACCAACATCACCGTCCACGCGATCAGCAAGGCCTCCTACGGCAACGCGGTCGGCGTGGGCCTCGCCGACTTCGTGCCCTTCCGGGTTCTCGAGGACATCGACCTGAACGCGTTGTACGTCAACGCGATGACCTCCGGGATCGGCGGCGTACGGCGCGCCAAGATGCCCATCGCGCTTCCCACGGACCGGGACGCCCTGGCCGCCGCGATCCTCATGTGCGGGCGGCCCGATCCGGAGAACGTCCGCCTGGTCCGGGTGCACGACACCCTGGACACGGTCCAGCTACTCGTGGCCGAGAGCATGCGCGGCGAGGTCGAGGCCCAGTCCAACCTCGAGATCGTCGGCGAGCCGGTGCCGTTCGCCTGGACCTCCGAGGGGGCACTGCCGGACTGGCCGACCATGAGCTGACCGGCCCACCCCGAATGCGGCGACTTCCTTCCATGTCACCCGATTGGGGTGAGAAAGGGACAAATCGCCTTCGCCGCTGAACCACCTGCTCCCGTGCCGCGTGTCATGAGGGAACATCGGCAGGACTCATGACCCGACGGAGGAACACGTGGAGACATCGAAGCGCGACACGCCGGAGAACCTTGGCCCGCTGACGCGCCGACGCGTCCTGAGTGGTGTTGCCGCGGTTGGTGCCACCGTTCCGCTCCTCGCGGCATGCGGCGGAAGTGACACCGGCGCGGGCAGCGGCGACACAACAACCACGACGGACGACTCGAGCCCCACGCAGACGCCGAACGACGCGGCCGCGCCGGGCGACGACGCGACCAAGGGCGGTGGTGGTGACGCGCTCGCCACCACCTCGCAGGTCCCCGTCAACGGCGGCATGGTGTTCAAGGACCAGAAGGTCGTCGTGACGCAGCCCAGCGCGGGCACCTTCAAGGCGTTCAGCGCCGTCTGCACCCACATGGGCTGCACGGTCGCGGGTGTGCAGGACGGCACCATCAACTGCCCGTGCCACGGCAGCATGTTCAGTGCCGCCGACGGCTCGGTGAAGGGTGGCCCGGCGACGAAGCCGCTCGCCGCCGTCAAGATCCAGGTCGACGGCGACTCGATCAAGCTGGCCTGACACCAGCCGGCCGCCGGCTTCGTCACCGTTCGGCCGATCCGACCCGGAAGGTCGTGAACTGTCCGGTCCGAAGCACCGGACGGTTCGCGGCCTCCGCGGCGATCCGCCCCGGCTCACTCCGCAGAACGAGGCGTGGGCCGGCCTCCGGTCGGGGGTGGCGTCGCCTAGGCTCGGAAAAGTGGCAGATCCCGCGACCTATCGACCCACACCCGGCTCGGTTCCCGACGCGCCGGGCGTCTACCGATTCCTCGACGCCCGCGGCAGGGTCATCTATGTCGGCAAGGCCAAGAGCCTGCGTTCCCGGCTCGCGTCCTACTTCCAGGATCTCGCCGCCCTTCACCCCCGCACCCAGGCCATGGTCCAGACGGCCGCCAAGGTCGAGTGGACGGTGGTCAACACCGAGGTGGAGGCGCTGCAGCTCGAATACTCCTGGATCAAGGAGTTCGACCCCCGCTTCAACGTCAAGTACCGCGACGACAAGAGCTACCCGTGGCTCGCGGTCACGCTCAACGAGGACTACCCGCGCCTGCAGGTGATGCGCGGCGCGAAGCGGAAGGGCGTCCGTTACTTCGGGCCCTACTCCCACGCCTGGGCGATCCGGGAGACGCTCGACCTGCTGTTGCGGGTCTTTCCGGCCCGCACCTGTTCGAAGGGCGTCTTCAAGCGCGCCGGTCAGATCGGCCGCCCGTGCCTGCTCGGCTACATCGGCAAGTGCTCCGCTCCCTGCGTCGGTCGGGTGAGCCAGGAGGAGCACCGCGAGATCGTCGAGGACTTCTGCGACTTCATGGCGGGCCACGCGGCGCCCTACATCAAGCGGGTCGAGCGTGAGATGAGGCAGGCGTCCTCCGAACTCGAGTTCGAGCGGGCGGCGAAGCTCCGGGACGACCTCAAGGCGCTCGAGCGGGCACTCGAGAAGAACACCGTGGTCCTGGCCGACGGCACCGACGCCGACGTGATCGCGCTCGCGGAGGACCAGCTCGAGGTCGCCGTCCAGGTCTTCCACGTCCGGGGCGGCCGGATCCGCGGCCAGCGCGGCTGGGTGGCCGACAAGACCGACGACGCCGAGACCGGTGAGTTGGTCGAACGCCTCCTCACCCAGCTCTACGGCGGCGAGGCGGGTGAGTCGGTTCCGCGCGAGGTGCTGGTCCCGGCCGTGCCGGCCGACGACGAGGCACTGGTCACCTGGCTGAGCGAGCGCCGGGGCGCCCGGGTCGACCTGCGGGTCCCGCAGCGCGGAGACAAGCGCGGCCTGCTGGAGACCGTCGCGCGCAACGCGACCGAGGCCCTCGGCCTGCACAAGACCAAGCGGGCGAGCGACCTGACCACCCGCAGTCGGGCCCTCCAGGAGATCCAGGAAGCGCTCGGCCTCGACGACGCGCCGCTGCGGATCGAGTGCTACGACATCTCCAACCTGCAGGGCTCGGACGTGGTGGCCTCGATGGTGGTTTTCGAGGACGGCCTGCCTCGCAAGGGCGACTACCGCAGGTTCACGGTGAAGGCACGCGGCCGGGGCGATGGCTCCAACGACGTCGCCTCCATCCACGAGGTGATCACCCGCCGGTTCCAGCGCTACCTCGACGAGCGGGCCGAGACCGGTGAGCTCGGCGGCGGAGGACCCGAAGGCGTCGGCGACGCCGACCCGGCGGACGCGGAGGCCGCCGGTGCCGAGGTCAGCGATACGGACGTCAGCGGTACGGACGTCAGCGGTACGGACGTCAGCGGTACGGACGTCAGCGGTACGGACGTCAGCGGTACGGACGTCAGCGGTACGGACGTCAGCGGTGAGACGGTCAGCGGCGCTGGGGTGACTGACAGCCGGGGAGCCGGCGTCGCGGCGTCCACCGGGAGCGCGGCCCGCACCGGGGTCCCCGAGGCGCGGGACGCGAGCGATGGCGGTGCCACCTCGGGCGTGCCTGTCGGCATCGACCCCGAGACCGGCCGGCAGCGGAAGTTCTCCTACGCCCCCGGCCTGCTGGTGGTCGACGGCGGCCCGCCACAGGTCGCCGCCGCGCAGCGGGCAATGGACGAGCTCGGCATCGACGACGTACCCGTGTGCGGGCTCGCGAAGCGGCTGGAGGAGGTCTGGCTGCCCGGCCAGGAGGACCCGGTGATCCTCCCTCGTACCAGCGAAGGTCTCTACCTTCTGCAACGGGTCCGTGACGAGGCGCACCGGTTCGCGATCACCTTCCACCGGCAGAAGCGCTCGAAGTCGATGGTGGAGAGCCTCCTCGACGAGGTGCCCGGCCTGGGGGAGACTCGGCGCAAGGCCCTGCTCCGGAAGTTCGGCTCACTCCGGCGGCTCCGGGCCGCGACCGTCGAGGAGGTCTCCGAGGTGCCCGGTATCGGTGCCCGCACCGCCGAGGCCGTGGTCGCGGCGTTGCAGGGCGTACGGCGTACGTCGCGTCCGGCCATCAACACCGCGACCGGCGAGATTCTCGAGGAGGAGGACCCGCCGTCGACCTCCTCCGACGATGAGGGCAGTATGCGACCTCTCGCACACACACGGGGAGCAAGCCATGGCGACACGACCACCTGAGCTGGTACTCGTCTCCGGCATGTCCGGCGCCGGGCGCAGCTCGGCGGCAGACGTGCTGGAAGACCTGGGATGGTTCGTCGTCGACAACCTCCCGCCGGAGCTGCTCCCGACGATCGTGAAGCTGGTCGGGGGAGGTGACCGATCGGTCTCGCGCATCGCGGTGGTCGTCGACGTGCGGTCCGGTTCGTTCTTCGCCGCGCTGCAGGGTGCGCTGGAGGCGCTGCGCGCTCGTGGCGTACGTCCGATGCTGCTGTTCCTCGAGGCCGGTGACGAGGTGCTCGTCCGCCGGTACGAAAGCGTCCGCCGACCCCACCCCCTGCAGGGCGACGGCCGAGTCCTGGACGGCATCGCCCGCGAGCGCGAAGCCCTGCGCGAGCTGCGGGCCGACGCCGACCTGGTCATCGACACGTCCACCCTCAACGTCCACCAGCTCGCCGCGAAGCTCGTCAACGCCTTCGGAGGCGAGGACGACCACGCGCTGCAGGCCACCATCGTGTCCTTCGGCTACAAATACGGCATCCCGGTCGACGCCGATCTCGTGGTCGACTGCCGGTTCCTCCCCAACCCGCACTGGCAGCCCGAACTGCGCGGACAGACGGGCCTTGATCCCGACGTCCGCGAATACGTCATGAAGCAGGACGACGCGATTCCCTTCCTCGACCAGTACGAAGGTCTGGTCACCCTGCTGGCCCGTGGCTATCTGCGGGAGGGCAAGCGGTTCGCCACCATCGCGGTCGGCTGTACCGGTGGCAAGCACCGCAGCGTGGCCATGGCCGAGGAGCTGGGCACCCGACTGCGCGCCCGCGGCATCGGCAACCTCGTCCTGCACCGTGACCTGGGGCGCGAATGAGCGCGCCGTACGCCGAGTCCGCCGGGCCGAAGATCGTCGCCCTCGGCGGCGGGCACGGGCTGGCGGCGTCGCTCTCGGCGTTGCGGCAGGTCACCGAGCGACTCACCGGGGTGGTGACGGTCGCCGACGACGGCGGTTCCTCCGGGCGGCTGCGTTCGGAGTTCGGCGTCCTGCCGCCCGGCGACCTCCGGAAGGCGCTGGCGGCGCTGTGCGGCGACGACGAGTGGGGCCGCACCTGGGCCGAGGTGCTCCAGCACCGGTTCACCAGCGACGGTGACCTCGCCGGCCACGCGGTCGGCAACCTCCTCATCGTGGCGCTGTGGGAACGCCTCGCGGAGCGCGCGACCGGGCCCCTCGCCGACAGCCACGTCGCTGGGCTGGACTGGGTGGCGAGCCTGCTCGGCGCCCGCGGCCGGGTCCTTCCGATGTGTTCGGTGCCCCTCGAGATCACCGCCCAGGTCGAGGGGCTCGACCCGACGGACCCCGCTGGGGTTCGCACCGTGCGCGGCCAGTCCGAGGTGGCCCGAACCACCGGACGGGTCCGCAGCGTGGCCCTGGAGCCGTCGGACCCGCCGGCCTGTCCGGAGGCGGTCGAGGCCATTCGCGGCGCGGACGGGGTCGTACTCGGGCCGGGGTCGTGGTTCACCAGCGTGCTCGTCCACCTGCTGGTCCCCGAGCTCGCGAAGGCCTTGCACGAGACCAGGGCCCGCCGGGTCCTGACCCTCAACCTCGCCCCACAGGCGGGGGAGACCCGGGGCTTCTCACCGGAGCGGCATCTGGAGGTCCTGGCCGCGCACGCGCCCGACCTGCGCATCGACGTCGTGGTCGCCGACGACGCGTTCGTCGCCGATCAGCCTGCGCTCGCCGCGGCCGCCGCCCAACTCGGGGCCGAACTCGTGGTCGCGGACGTAGCCTGGGCGGACGGCTCCCCTCGTCACGATCCGCAACGGCTGGCGCGGGTGTATGCCAAAGTGTTATCTGGGTGACTCTCCGTGGCCGATTTGATCCCAAGAAGACTCACCGGCTCGACCCATTCGCGGTAAGGATTCCCCATTCGTGGCAGGATCGGGCCATGGCGATGACGGCTCATGTCAAGGCGGAGCTTACGAGTGCGACAGTCACAAAGCCCTGCTGCCGCAAAGCGGAGGTGTCGGCGACCCTGCGTTTCGCCGGCGGCCTGCACATCGTCAGCGGCCGGATCGTCATCGAAGCCGAGCTCGACACCGGGGCGTCCGCGCGCCGACTACGCAGAGAGATCGCCGAGGTTTTCGGGCATCCCAGTGACGTGCTCGTCCTCGCTCCCGGCGGCCTGCGCAAGTCGAACCGATTCGTCGTACGCGTCGTCAAGGAGGGCGAGGCACTCGCCCGCCAGACCGGTCTGCTCGACGGACGAGGTCGGCCGGTCCGGGGTCTTCCGCCGCAGGTCGTCAACGGCTCCACCTGCGACGCCGTCGCCGCCTGGCGTGGCGCGTTCCTCGCGCACGGCTCGCTGACCGAGCCGGGGCGCTCCGGAGCGCTCGAGGTGACCTGCCCCGGCCCGGAGGCGGCGCTCGCGCTCGTCGGCGCGGCCCGCCGGATCGGGATCGCCGCGAAGGCGCGCGAGGTGCGTGGCATCGACCGGGTGGTGATCCGCGACGGTGACGCGATCGGCGCCCTGCTCACGCGGCTCGGCGCACACGAGAGCCTGATGGCCTGGGAGGAGCGCCGGATGCGGCGCGAGGTCCGGGCGACCGCCAACCGCCTCGCCAACTTCGACGACGCCAACCTGCGGCGTTCGGCCCGGGCCGCGGTGGCCGCCGGGGCGCGGGTGCAGCGGGCGCTGGAGATCCTCGGCGAGGAGGTACCCGATCACCTGAAGCTGGCGGGTCGGCTCCGCCTCGAGCACCGCCAGGCGAGCCTGGAGGAGTTGGGCCAGATCCACGAGCCGCCGCTGACCAAGGACGCGATCGCGGGTCGGATCCGGAGACTCCTCGCGATGGCGGACAAGCGCGCCACCGATCTCGGGATTCCCGGGACCGAGGCCAACCTCACCCCGGAGATGATGGGTTCCTGACCTGCGGGTCTGTGGCTGGTCCGCCCCCATGAGGGCTGGTCACGTTGGGTTGGGAGAGACGAGATAGTCTCCCGTTCGGGATATGCCTCGGCGCACGCAGGGAAAGCCCGCCAGGCGATGAGGCCAGGCCCCTGTCCGCTGCGCGGATGCAATATGAGCAACGACCCATGCGAGGGAGCGTCCTGTGACCATTCGGGTTGGAATCAACGGCTTCGGCCGGATCGGCCGTAACTTCTTCCGGGCGGTACTCGCCCAGGGTGCCGACATCGAGATTGTCGGGGTCAACGACCTCACCGGCAACGACGTGTTGGCCCACATGCTGAAGTACGACTCGGTGCTCGGCAAGCTTGACGCCGACATCAGCTACGACGACACGACCCTGACGGTCGACGGCAAGTCGTTCCGTGCGACCGCCGAGACCGACCCGGCCGCGCTGCCGTGGAAGGAGCTCGGTGCCGACATCGTCATCGAGTCGACGGGCCGGTTCACCAAGGCCGAGGACGCCCGCAAGCACGTCGCCGCCGGGGCCAAGAAGGTGATCATCTCCGCGCCGGCCACCGGTGAGGACATCACGCTCGTGCTCGGCGTCAACGACGACAAGTACGACGCGTCGAAGCACACGATCATCTCCAACGCGTCCTGCACCACCAACTGCGTCGCGCCGATGACCAAGGTGCTGCTGGACAACTTCGGGATCGTCAAGGGCCTGATGACGACGATCCACGCCTACACCAGCGAGCAGCAGCTGCTCGACCAGATCGCGGTCAGCCGCAAGGGCGCGGTCAACCTGCGCCGCATCCGCGCCGCCGCGATCAACATCGTCCCGACCACCACGGGCGCCGCGAAGGCGACGAGCCTCGTGATCCCCGAGGTCAAGGGCAAGCTCGACGGCATGGCCTTCCGGGTGCCGGTGCCGACGGGTTCGGTGACCGACCTCGTGGTCGACCTCGAGCGCGAGACGACCAAGGAAGAGGTCAACGAGGCGTTCAAGGCCGCCGCCGATGGCCCGCTGAAGGACATCCTCCTCTACACCGAGGACGAGATCGTCTCCTCCGACATCGTCAACACCGCGCCGAGCTGCACGTTCGACTCGTCGCTGACGATGGTCAACGGCAACCAGGTCAAGGTCGTCGGCTGGTACGACAACGAGTGGGGTTACTCCAACCGCCTCGTCGACGTCGCCGGCCTCGTGGGTCGGTCCCTGTGACCGTCGCGAGTATCGACGATCTCGGCGATCTCCGCGGCAAGCGGGTCCTGGTCCGCTCCGACCTGAACGTTCCGCTCGACGGTGACAAGATCACCGACGACGGTCGGATCCGGGCCAGTGTCCCGACGATCCGTGCGCTCTCCCAGAAGGGCGCACGGGTCGTCGTCACCGCCCACCTCGGGCGGCCCAAGGGCGAGCCCGACCCGCGTTACTCGCTCGGTCCGGTGGCCGGGCGGCTCAGTGAGCTGCTCGGCGCGCCGGTCGCCTTCGCCACCGACCTGGTGGGCGAGAGCGCGCAGGCGACGGTTGACGGTCTCCAGGACGGCCAGGTCGCCCTCCTCGAGAACGTCCGCTTCGACGCCCGCGAGACCAGCAAGGACGACGCCGAGCGCGGCGCCCTCGCCGACGAGCTCGCGGGGTTCGCGGACGCGTTCGTCTCCGACGGTTTCGGTGCCGTCCACCGCAAGCACGCGAGCGTCTACGACGTCGCGCGCCGGTTGCCGCACGCGGCCGGTGGGCTCGTGCTCGCCGAGGTCGACGTCCTCCGCAGGCTGACCGAGGACCCCGAGCGGCCCTACGCGGTCGTGCTGGGCGGGGCCAAGGTCTCCGACAAGCTGGGCGTCATCGAGAACCTGCTCGGCAAGGCCGACATGTTGCTGATCGGCGGCGGAATGGTGTTCACGTTCCTCGCCGCGCAGGGACACGAGATCGGCAAGAGCCTGCTCGAGGCCGACCAGATCGAGACGGTCAAGGGATACCTCGCCCAGGCGGGCGACCGGATCGTGCTGCCGGTCGACGTCGTGGCCGCCACGGCCGTCTCCGGCGACGCCGACCACGACGTCGTTTCGGTCGACTCGATTCCGGCCGACCGGCTCGGTCTCGACATCGGCCCGGAGTCCGCTCGGCTCTTCGCCGACCGGCTCGCCGGTGCCCGCACGATCTTCTGGAACGGCCCGATGGGCGTCTCGGAGATCCCGGCTTTCGCGGAGGGCACCCGCGCCGTCGCCGACGCGCTCACCAAGGTCGACGGCCTGTCGGTCGTCGGTGGCGGTGACTCGGCGGCCGCGGTACGTTCCCTCGGATTCGCCGAGGACGCGTTCGGTCACATCTCGACCGGTGGTGGTGCGAGCCTCGAGTACCTCGAGGGCAAGACCCTGCCGGGCATCGCGGTCCTGGAGGACTAGACAGTGGCGACGAAGCAGGCCGGCCGCAGGGTTTTGATGGCCGGCAACTGGAAGATGAACCTCGACCACCGCGAGGCCGTCCACCTGGTCCAGAAGCTCACCTGGATCCTGCAGGACAAGAAGCACGACTACGAGCGGGTGGAGGTCGCCGTTCTGCCGGCGTTCACCTCGATCCGGTCCGTGCAGACACTGATCGACGGTGACAAGCTCCGGTTGCGGCACGGTGCCCAGGACATCAGCCAGCGCGACAGCGGCACCTACACCGGTGAGGTGTCCGGCGGCATGCTGGCGAAGCTGGGGTGCGCCTACGTCCTGGCCGGCCACTCCGAACGCCGGCAGTACCACGACGAGGACGACCAGGTCGTCAACGCCAAGGTGCAGGCGGCGTTCCGGCACGGTCTGACGCCGATCCTCTGCGTCGGCGAGGGCCTCGACGTACGCCGCGAGGGCCGGCAGGTGGAGCACACCGTCGGACAGGTGCGGGCGGCTCTGGAAGGTCTGAAGGCCGAACAGGTCGCGGAGACCGTCATCGCCTACGAGCCGATCTGGGCGATCGGCACCGGCGAGGTCGCCACGCCGGCGGATGCGCAGGAAGTGTGCGCCGCCATCCGTGCGGCCGTCGCCGAGGCGTACGACGCCGACATCGCCGCCGCCGTGCGGGTGCTCTACGGCGGCTCGGTGAAGTCGTCCAACGTCACCGGCATCATGGCGCAGGACGACGTTGACGGCTGCCTGGTCGGTGGCGCGAGCCTCGATCCGGAGGAGTTCGCCGGCATCTGCCGCTACCACGAGCTGCCGAACCTGCCGTCCTGACCGGCGGGTGATCGGCATGCCCCGTCGCCCGTACGTCGTCGCGAGTGCCGCGATGTCCGTCGACGGCTACCTGGACGACGGCGACGTTACCAGGTTGCTGCTGTCCAACGACGCGGACTTCGACCGGGTGGACGACGTACGGGCGAGTTGTGACGCGATCCTGGTCGGCGCGGAGACCATCCGCCGGGACGACCCGCGGTTGCTGGTGCGCTCATCGCTACGCCGGCAGGCGCGGGTCGCCGCGGGGCGGCCCGCCAATCCGTGGAAGGTCACCCTCACCGGAAGCGGCGACCTCGACCCGAACGCGGCCTTCTTCACCGCGGGTGAGGCGGGCCGGATCGTCTACGCCGCGGGCGGTACGGCTGGGTCGCTCACCGACCGGCTCGGCGATCTCGCCGTGGTCGTCGACCTGGGGGAGCGGCTGGACCTGTCGGCGCTGCTCGCCGACCTGTGGGTGCGCGGCATCCGGCGGCTCCTGGTCGAGGGCGGCAGCCGGATCCACACGGAGTTCCTGACCGCGGGCCTGGTCGACGAGCTACATCTGGTCGTCGCGCCCTTCTTCGTCGGCGATCCGGACGGTACCCGCTTCGTCGGCGCGGGAACGTTTCCGCACGGCCCCGACCAGCGGATGCGGCTCGCCGAGGTGCGTCAGATCGGCGACGTCGTCCTCGCTCGCTACCTGCTCGCCGCCGCCGACCACTTCTGGCTTCGCGAGGCGATCGAGCTGTCCCGCCTGTGCCCGCGTACGGAGTCGGCGTACGCCGTCGGCGCGGTGATCGTGGACGCGGAGGGACGCGAACTCGCCCGCGGCTACTCCCGCGAGACCGACCCCAACGACCACGCCGAGGAGGTCGCGCTGAGCCGGGTCCCCCCGGGCGACCCTCGGCTCGCCACCGCGACGCTCTACTCCAGCCTGGAGCCCTGCACCAGCCGGGCCTCCCGCCCCCGCCCATGCGCCGAGCTCACCCTCGCCGCCGGGATCCGGCGCGTCGTGATCGCCTGGCGGGAACCCGCGTTGTTCGTCGACTGCCATGGCGTCGAGCAGTTGCGGGAGGCGGGGGCGGAAGTCGTCGAGATCCCCGAGTTGGCTCCGCTGGTGCGAGAGATCAACGCGCACCTCTTCACCGCTGACCGCTGACCGTCCGCTGGTGGGCGCTGGCCGGCGTCGGTGCTGGTCAGTGTTGGTAGGTGCCGGTCGGTGATGGCCGGTCAGAACATGCCGTGCGGGTTGACCGGCGTCTCGGGGACCGGCTGTACGACGTCCCAGTGCTCGGCTATCCGACCGTCCTGGACCCGGAAGATGTCCACCGCTGCCACCTCCGGAGGCCGGCCGGGGACGATGCGGTGGTGGACGACGACGTACTCGCCGTCGCAGATCACCCGGCGTACGTCGGAGGTGGCAGCGAGCAGGGCCTGACCAACCGGGCCCTCGAAGAACGCGGTGAAGGCGTCGCGCCCACTCGAGGTCGCCGGGTCGTGCGGCACGCGTGGGTTGTGGGACACGAACTCGTCGTGCAGCAGGTCAGCCGCGCCGTCGAGGTCACCCGCGCCGAATCGCGCGAGCAGGTCGAGGACCAGGGCGCGGTTGTCGACCGGCCGTGCGCGATCGGTGCTCGTCGTCGGTGTCGAGGTCATGAGAGGTTTCCTTCCGTTCGGCCTGCCCCTACGACGGACGCCGTGTCGGAAACGTCACGCGTGACGTTCGCCGCGCCGCGAGCGTCGTAGGTGGGGCACCGAGACGAGGAGGGGGACGACCGTGGCGATGGTGGGACGGGACGGGATGCCGGACGAGGTGGTGGACGAGGTGGTCGAAGCGCAGGACGCACGGCCGCCAGGTCGGGAGGCGGAGGGGACGGACGTCGCGGGGGAGTTCGCGAGGCGGCGGGAGTCGCTGTTCGCGGTGGCGTACCGGATCCTCGGGACTCGTGCCGACGCCGAGGACGTCGTCCAGGAGGCGTGGCTGCGCTGGAGTCGGGTCGACCCCGGTGAGGTGGAGGATCCGCGCGGCTACCTGTTCCGGCTGGTCACCAACCAGGCGATCGACCAGCTCCGCCGGGTGCGGGCGCGCCGTGAGTCCTACGTCGGGCCGTGGCTGCCCGAGCCGCTGCTGACGGCCTTCGAGGTGTCTGACCCTTCTGGTGCGGACGGCGGTCCGGACGTGGGGCGTCAGGTCGAGCTGGCCGAGTCGGTGTCGATGGGGCTGCTCGTCGTTCTCGAGACGCTCGCTCCGGTCGAACGCGCGGTCTTCGTTCTGCACGAGGCGTTCGGGTACACCTACGCCGAGATCGGCGCCATCCTCGGGCGGACCGAGCGGGGCGTACGGCAACTGGCCTACCGCGCCCGTCAGCACGTGCAGGCGCGGCGACCGCGGCAACGTCCGACGGCGAGTCAGCACCGGGAGATCACCGAACGTTTCCTGGCCGCTGCCGTCGGCGGTGACCTGGGCGCGCTGATGGACCTGCTCGCTCCGGACGTCACCATGTGGGCCGACGCGGACGGCCGGTCGGAGACCCCGAGGGAGGCCCTGCACGGCGCGGTCGTCGTCGCCCGCTATCTCGCCTCGGTGCGGGAGTTCTGGCCCGACGGGCTGGGCGTCGAGGTCGTCGAGGTCAACACCGGGCCGGGTGCCGTGGTGCGCGCGAACGACCACCCGTACCTCGTGTTCGCACTGGAACTGGACGGGCAGCGGGTCCAGACGATCCGCGCCGTGCTGAACCCGGACAAGCTCGCCCACCTGCGCTGATGGGCGGTGTCACATGTCCCGGGACCAGGCTCAGCGATCGGTGTCGGCGTGGCCTTCGACGACGTCGGCCAGGGTCTGGGAGAGCAGCCCCGCGACCGGCAGTTGGATCCGGGCCGCGCGGGCCGCCGCCACGATCTCCCAGAGGTCCTTGCTCCACGGGCGGGAGTGGACGGGTACGTCGGCCGCGTCGTACGCACCGGTCACCCGGTCGAAGAACCCCCACTCACGGGCGACCCAGGAGTCGCCGGTGCTCGTGTGGGCGACCTCGAGCGCCGTCTTCGGGTCGACGTCGTAGGCCTCGGCGAGACGGAGCGCCTCGTGGGTGCCGGCGAGCGCGGCGAACATCATCAGCTGGTTGGCGAGCTTGGCGGCTGCGCCCGCTCCCGGTGGACCGACGTGGACGACATCCGCGGCGATGGTGTCGAGGTAGGGCGCGGCGCGCTCCAGCGCCGGTTCGTCCGCACCCACCATGACGGTGAGCGTGCCCTGCTCGGCGCGTTCCGCCCCGCCGCTCACCGGTGCGTCGAGGAAGGTGAGAGCCCGCTCGCGGCCGGCCTCGCCGAGAGCCCGAGCGGTCGCGGGCAGGACGGTGCTGTGGACGAGGACCACCGGGTCGGGGGCGAGTCGGTCGAGCAGTTTCGGCGCGTGGAGGGTGGCGGTGACCGTCTCGTCGTCGGGTACGGCGAGGGCGAGGACCTGGCACCCGGCGAGGGCGTCGAGCGAGTCGGCGCCGTCCGCGCCGGCCGCCACCGCCGCGTCGACGGCCTTCCGGCGGACGTCGTAGGCCGTGACCGGCCAGCCCGCCCGGACCAGCGCGGTGGCCATCGGGAGGCCGAGGTTTCCCAGGCCGACAAAGCCGATCCGGGCCGTGCGCTCGAGCGGAACCATGGCCGTCTCCTCTGGTAGCCGCCGATCGATTTGACTATTGTCTACAGCAGGCAAGCGTCTTCCACAACGCACGATTCGCAGGACGCACGAATCGCAGGACGCAGCAGCGCAGCACCCACACACGGCGTTCACCGCGCAGCAGTTCGCCCGACCACATCGCCTCGCGCGGCACCTTCGCCACGCAGTAGTTCGCCACGCATGAGTCGAGCCCGCGAGGAGTGGCGCGTGTCCGCAGCCGAGCAGGGAGCCGAGGCGGCATCGCGGCCCGGGCGTGGGGTGCTGGACCCGCCGAGCCTCGTCCAGCTCGCTGCTGAGGAGCTTCGCCGAATGATCCTCGCCGGCGAACTCGCGCCGGGGGAGCGCCTGATCGAGGAACGCCTCACCGAGCATCTCGGCATCAGCCGGCCGCCGTTGCGGGAGGCGATGCGGACGCTCCAGCACGAAGGGCTGATCGACCTCCAGCCCCGGCGCGGCGCGACCGTGACCCGGCTCTCCGACGACGACGTGTTCGAGATCCTGACGCTGCGGTCCGCCGTCGAACGCCTCGCGATCGAGCTCGGCGTACCGGTCACCGACGAGGCGCGCCTCGTGCGCTGTCGCGCCGCCCTCGCGGAGATGGAGCGCTGCGCGGAGCGCGAGGACCGTGCCCATCTCGTCCAGCGCGGTTACGACTTCCACCGGGCGATCGTCGGCCTCGCCGGGCACCGCCGGTTGGAGGGGGTCTACGACTCGCTGCACCAGCAGCTGTTGTTGTGCATGGCGATGAACCTCTACGCCCGCGAGCACTACTACGAGAACCTACGTACGCACGTCAACCGGCACCGGACGCTGCTCGAGGTGATCGAGTCCGGTGACCCCAAGGCCGTTCTGGCGGCGCTCGCCGCCCACGGGGAGCGGTCCTTCACCCAGGCGAAGCAAGGGATCAGGTGATCAACGGCAGGTCCTGACGCACCGAAAGAGGTGGACCGTGAATGCCCATTCCGCTCCTCGTGACGTCTTCGACGCGGGCGATGCCCGCCGAGACAGGTCCAGCTTCGACATCGCCCGAGAGCTTTCCCGGCGAGGCTTTCTGGCCCGCGCCGCCACCGGCGCGGCGGTGGCGGGCATTGGCGCGATGTCCGTCGCGTGTTCGCCCTTCGGCAACAGCGTGGACGGCGACAGTCCCAGCTCGACCAACCTGCGCTTCATCACCCCGGCCGACCTCGGCCTCGAACGCACCCTCTACAAGGGATATCTGCAGGACTTCGAGAAGGCCAACGCCGGGAGCACCGTCGGTGTCACCTTCGAGGCCTGGGACGACTACATGGCCAAGCTCCCGACCCTGCTCGCCGGTGGTGCCGTACCCGACCTGATCCACCAGCACATGAGCATCGTGCAGGACTACGGCCATCGCGGTGCCCTGCTCGACCTGGCTCCGCTGATGGAACGCGACGGCATCGGCCGGGAGACGTTCGTTCCGGAACTCATCGACGCGTTCTCCGACGGCGACAAGATCTACGGCATCCCGAAGGACTCCGCGGCCTGGGGTGTCTACTACAACAAGGACAAGTTCGACGAGGCCGGTCTGGACTACCCGAGCGACGACTGGACGATGGAGGACCTGCGGGCGACGGCCCGCGCCCTGACCCGCGACGATCGCGGCCGAAACCCGGACCAGGCCGGGTTCGATCCCAAGGGGATCAAACAGTGGGGACTGAACTGGGTGGCGCCAACTCCCACCGACTCCGAGAACAGCCGCGCCTTCGTGCGCGCGTTCGGTGGGGACTGGTACGACGAGGACTACCAGCAGACCCTGATCGACCAGCCGCCGGCCCGCGCGGACTTCGAACTCTTCCGGGCGATGCGCTGTGCGGACCTGAGCACCCCGTCGCCGGCGCAGGAACTCGGACAGGGTGACCCGTTCCGCTCCGGCCTCACCGCCATGTCGGTCAACCACCACTCCCAGGACTTCTTCCTGCGGGAGGAGAAGACGAAGTTCGCCTGGGGAATCACCTTCCTGCCCAAAGGTCCTGGCGGACAGTTCGTCCCGGTCGGCTGCAGCGGGTGGGCGATCCCGAAGGGGGCGAAGGACCAGACCGGTGCCTGGAAACTGCTCAAGCACCTGACCAGCCCGCAGGTCCAGCGTGGGTTCGCCGAGCAGCGCCGTTGGGCACCCAGCGTCCGCGCGGCGCTTCCCGCCCTGGTGCGCGAGAACCCGACCGACGGATTCGTCAAGGTCCACGTCGATCCACTGCGCGAACGCAGTGACCGCACCGTCATCAGCTTCAGGTTCCCCGCCAACCAGTCGCGGATCAAGGAGGTCTACGCCACCCACTTCGACCCGCTGTGGACCACCTGCGCCACCGACGACGTGGCCGGGGCCGCACGTAAGGCCAAGGAGCAGATCGACGCGATCCTCGCGCAGGGCTGAGGGTCGATGCTGACGCCGACGAAGCGACGAAAGGGCATGAGCACACGTCGCAAAGAAGCGCTTGACGGCTACCTGTTCATCGCGCCCTGGCTGATCGGTTTCGTGTTCCTCGTGTCGGGTCCGATGATCGCCTCCCTGGTGATGTCCTTCCTGAGCTGGGACCTGTTCAGCCCGCCCGTCTGGGTCGGGCTGGACAACTTCCGGGCGCTCCTGTCCGACCGGCTGGTCGGGATCTCGTTGTGGAACACCGCGTTCTTCACCGCGATCAGCGTGCCGCTCAACCTCGTGACCGCCCTCGGCGCAGCGCTGCTCCTGAACCTCCGGCTGCGCTTCCGGTCGGTGTTCAGGACGGCGTTCTACCTGCCGGCCGTCATGCCGGCCGCGGCCAACGCCATCCTGTGGTTCTGGATCCTGAACCCCGAGGTCGGTCTGGCCAACTCGGTCCTGCGCATGGTCGGACTGCCCGAACTCCAGTGGCTGCAGGACCCGGTGACGGCGAAGCCGTCGTTCATCCTGATGAACCTGTGGGGGATCGGCAACACCATGGTGATCTTCCTCGCCGGACTGCAGGGGATCCCGCAGTCGCTGCACGACGCGGCCGAGGTGGACGGCGCGAACTGGTGGCACAAGTTCTGGGCCGTGACGGTGCCGATGCTCTCACCGGTCATCCTGTTCAATCTCGTTCTCGGCGTCATCGCGTCCTTCCAGATCTTCACCAGCGCCTACCTGCTCGCCGGCAACGGCGGGCCTGAGCAGTCCACCCTCTTCTCGGTCCTGTACCTCTACCGGCTCGGGTTCGAGCAGTTCCGGATGGGCTACGCCGCGGCCTACGCGTGGGTCATCTTCGTGGTGATCCTGGTCTTCTCCCTGCTGCAGTTCCGGCTCTCCCGGTCCTGGGTGCACTACGAAGGGGAGGACTCCCGATGAGGGCCGTCGCTGTCGTACGCCGAGCCGCGTTGTACGTCGTGATGGTCGCGCTCGCGTTGGTCTTCCTGATCCCGATGATCTGGTTGGTGTCGACCTCGCTGAAGAGTCAGGGGCAGGTCTTCGCGTATCCACCGGTGTGGATCCCGGATCCCCTGCAGTGGGGCAACTACGTCGAGGCGATGAGCCGGGCGCCCCTGTTGGTGTGGCTCGCCAACACGGTGATGATCGCGGTGCTCGCGCTCGCCGGCACGCTGATGTCGAGTTCGCTGGTGGCTTTCGGCTTCGCGCGGCTGCGCTTTCCGGGCCGCCGGGTGCTGTTCATCCTGTTGCTGAGCACGATGATGCTGCCGGACGTCGTCACGCTCGTCCCGCAGTTCGTGCTCTTCCGCTCGATCGGGTGGGTCGACACGTTCCTGCCCTTGATCGTGCCGTCGTTCCTCGGCGGTGGCGCGTTCAACATCTTCCTCGTCCGGCAGTTCTACCTGACGATCCCGCGGGACTTCGACGAGGCCGCCCGCCTCGACGGTGCGTCGAACCTGCGGATCTGGTGGCACATCATCCTGCCGCTGTCGCGGCCGGTACTGGTCGCGGTCGGGATCTTCTCCTTCGTCTACCACTGGAACGACTTCCTGCTTCCGCTCATCTATCTACAGAGCGAGGGCAACAAGACGCTCGCGTTGGGACTGCGCGCGTTCATCAGCCCGACCGATGCCTCGTGGAACATCAGCATGGCCGCGTCGATGTTCCTCGTGATCCCGGTGCTGATCGTCTTCTTCGTGGCGCAGCGACAGTTCATCCGGGGTGTCGTGATGACCGGGATCCAGGGCAGGTGAGGCGTTGGGCTGGCCACGCCACGTCGGACGCGCACGCCGGGCGTCTTCGGGAAGTGATCGGGACGACGAAGGAGGTACACATGACCGGCGCGAGCCTGGCCGATCTGCGGGTGCTCGAGGTGGGTGTGTTCATGGCGGCGCCGTTCGCCGGAATGCAGCTCGCCGACCTGGGTGCCGACGTGGTGAAGGTGGAGCCACCCGGGCGCGGTGATCCGGCCCGACAGGTCGGGCCGTACCTGTCGGGGGAGAGTTCGCCGTTCGTCCGCCTCAACCGCAACAAGCGGTCGGTGGCGATCGACCTCAAACACGACGAGGGCAGGGCGGCGTTCGAGCACCTGGCGGCCTCTGCCGACGTACTGCTGCAGAACCTCCGGCCCGGCGCGATGGACTCGCTCGGCCTCGGCTACCCCCGGTTGCGCGAACTCAACCCGCGGCTGGTCTACGTCTCACTGTCCGGCTGGGGGCAGGACGGGCCGCGCGCGATGCTGCCCGGGCTCGACGTGATGGCGCAGGCCCGGGCGGGACTGATGAGCATCACGGGGGAGCCGGGCGGTGCGCCGGCGAAGGTCGGCGTACCCCTGTGCGACCTCACCTGCGGGTTGTACGCCGCGCTCGCGACCCTGGCGGCGCTGCGCACGCGTGACGTGACCGGCGAGGGCCAGCACGTGGACGTCTCGCTGTTCGAGTCCGCGGTGTCGTTCGGCATCTGGGAGGCCGGAAAGTTCTTCGCGACGGGGGAGATCGGCGGCCCGCTCGGCTCCGCGCACCAGAGCACGGCGCCCTACCAGGCGTTCGCGACCGCTGATGGCTGGGTCACGTTCGGTGCCGTCACCCCTCGGACGTGGCGGGCGGCCTGCGGCGTTCTAGACCTGGGCGAGATCGTGGACGACCCCCGGTACGCCGAGGCCTACGAACGGCAACTGCTACGGGAGCGCCTCGTCCCCGTGATCGAGGCGGCCACGCGACGTTGGCAGACCGACGCCCTGGTCGCCGCGCTGGAGGAGGCGGGCGTCCCGTGTGCGCCGATCGCCAACTACGGCGAGGTCTTCGACGACGAACACCTGCGGGCGCGCGACTTCTTCTGGGACGCGCCCCACCCCACCCTGGGCGACGTACGCCAGATCGGCTCGCCGATGCGGCTGTCGGACAGTCCGCCCGTACGCCGCGGGGCGGGGCCACGGCTCGGCGCCGACACCCGGGACGTGCTCGTCGGGGCCGGAGTCCAGGAGTCCGAGATCGACCGACTCGTGACGGCCGGAGCGATCCAGTGTGGGGAGATCGGGTCGGCCACGGGGGAAGCTGGCAAGAGTGGTTCGAGCGCCGGTCTGGCCGGCGAGACCACGGGGAAGGGCGGGAACGCGTGACCGACACCGGCGAGGACGCGGGCGACACACTCCGCATCGAGCGGGACGGTGCGGTCCTGCGGGTCACGTTCAACCGCCCTGCCAGGCGAAACGCGATGACCTGGGCGATGTACGACGGGTTGATGGACGCCTGCACGCGGGTCGAGGACGATCCGGAGATCCGGGTGCTGGTCCTGCGCGGCGCCGGCGGTGAGGCGTTCGTGGCGGGCACCGACATCGAGCAGTTCGGGGAGTTCGTCGGCGGTGCCGCCGGGGTGGAGTACGAGCGGCGGATGAGCGGCATGCTGGACCGGTTGGCCGGTGTCCGGGTGCCGACGGTGGCCGTCGTCACGGGCTACTGCATCGGTGCCGGCCTCGCCCTGGCGGCCTCGTGCGACCTGCGGATCGCGAGCCACGGTTCGAGGTTCGGCGTACCCATCGCCCGCACCGTCGGCAACTGCCTGTCGGCCGCCACGGTGGCGCTGCTCGTCGACCACCTGGGTCCCGGACGCACCCTCGACCTGTTGCTCCGGGCGCGGTTGCTCGACACGGACGAGGCGGCGGCCGCGGGCTTCCTCACCGAGGTGTGCGCGCAGGACGAGGTTGACGCCACGGCGAACGCGCTCGTGGAGCGGCTACTCGGCCATGCACCGTTGACGATGTGGGCGGCCAAGGAGGCCGTACGCCGGATCCGGGCAGCCCGGGTACCCGACGACAGCGACCTCATCCACCGCGTCTACGACAGCGCCGACTTCCGGGCGGGGGTACGGGCGTTCGTGGCCAAGGAGCGTCCGACCTGGACCGGGCGCTGAGTCCGCCCTGGACAGCCCCGTGGCCGGGCCCCTCACGGGACCCGGCCACGGATGGTGCCGACCTTTTGACCGGGCGATCATGCTGTGCCGGTCAGGCTGTGCCGGTCATGTTGTGTCGGTGTTGCTGGTGAAACGGTGGTTCGAAGCGGTCGAACCGCTCAGAGCTGGGCGTCGCCAGCAGCCGAAGCCTCGGACTTGGCCGCGGCACGCCGCTGGGCAGCCTCGTCGGCAACCTCGTCGGAACGGTCCTGCGCGACTGCCATCCGCTTCATCAGCGTCGCCGGAGCCTGGAGGTCGACGAACTGACCACCAAGGGTTCCGCGGACGCGGTTGTTCTCACCCGTCGGAGCCGGGTCGTTGCCCTCGCCGCTCAGGTTGCCGGCGATGATGTTGTTGCTCACCACGACGTTCGCGGTGTTGCCCGAGACGTCGAGGTTGCTGCCGAAGAAGCTGGCGCCCGTGCAGGGAGCAAGCGGTCCGTTGGCACCAATCTGCACGGTCTCGGAGTTGCCGGCGTAGCTGGCGTCGCCGTACACCTCGCTCTCGCAGAACACGCCGCCCTCGGCGTTGCCGGAGACGAGGAGCTTGCCCGAGAGAGTGGAGTTGTAGACGTCGGTGTAGCGGGTGCCCTGGCCGGTGACGTTGCCGCCGACCTGGGAACCGTCGATGACGACCTCGCCCGGAACCTGAGCGTCCAGCTTGCCCGTGACCTTGGAGTCGACGGCGTACACGAAGCCGTCGAACTCGGAGCCGGCGTCGGCCCTGGCGGTGACAGCGGCGCCGAGGTCACTGGAGTAGAAGAAGGAACCGAACGCGTCCTTGGTGCTCACGTTCTTCGCGATGGTGCTGTCCGTCGTGTCGACGTAGCCGTTCTGGAGCACCGTGATGGTGCCCTTGAACGTCGCGCCGTCGACCACCAGGTCAGCGCCCTCCTGGACGCGGACGTTTCCTTCGACGGTGGTGCCGTTGAGCCAGCAGGCCTTGCCGGCCGGGACGACGAGGTCGCCCGGAACGGTCACGGCCCCGCCCTCACCCACACAACGGGTGACGAGCTCGGCGCTGGCAGGAGCAGCGAAGGCAATGCCTCCAGCCGCCACCAGCGAGGTAGCGGCGATTGCGCTGCGCAGTCTCATGTTTTGCGGTCCTCCCCTGTGATGTGAAGCCCTAAGCGGTTGATCTGGGACACAACACACCCGCTTTGGTAGATGCAGGACTATCTTTCAGGAAAGGGAGCGAATCGGGACTGAAGTTTTGTACCCTTCCGGTTTCGGTCGGCGTTTTCTCACCCGCCGTTCACCTCACGGGACCCGAGCGCGCCATGCGGCCGTCCCGAACTTCGCTGTGACCAGCTCCTCGGCCTCCGCGAGCTCCTTCGACGTCAGGGAGTCGTTGACGAGTCCATACCGCCTGCGGAAGTGGCTGACCATCTTGTCGATGATGGCCTCGCGGGACAGACCGGTCTGCCGGCGAAGCGGATCGACTCGCTTCGCGGCGCTCGCCGTCCCCTTGTCCGACAGCTTCTCCCGCCCGATCCGCAGCACCTCGAGCATCTTGTCGGCGTCGATGTCGTAGGCCATGGTCACGTGGTGCAGGACCGCGCCGGTGGCGAGCCGCTTCTGGGCCGCCCCGGCGATCTTGCCGCCGTCGGAGGTGATGTCGTTCAGAGGTTGGTACCACGCCTTCACCCCGAGGTCCTCGTTCAGCGCTCCGAGCACCCAGTCGTCCAGGTAGGCGTAGGAGTCGGCGAAGGACAGCCCGTCGACGAGGGAGGCCGGTGCGTAAAGCGAGTAGGTGATGGTGTTGCCGGGCTCGATGAACATCGCGCCACCGCCGCTGATCCGGCGTACGACGGTGATGCCGTGCCGTCGGGCACCTTCCGGATCGACCTCGTTGCGCAGCGACTGGAAACTGCCGATCACGACCGCGGGGGCGCCCCACTCCCAGATCCGCAGCGTCGGCGGCCGGTTCTCGGTGGCGACCTCGCGGGCCAGCACCTCGTCGAGCGCCATGTGCAGCGTCGGCTCCTGGGGGCCCTCGTGGATCAGGTGCCAGTCGTGGTCATGCCACTCGCTCGCGCGGGCGAGCGCGCGGCGTACGGCGACGGCCACCGCCTGGGGGGAGAAACCGAGCAGGACGGCGTTCGGCCCCAGACCGGCCTCGACCCGCTCCGCCAGCACCCGTGCGTCGGTGGACGCGGGCAGGCCGGTGAGGGCGGCGTCCATGCGTTCGAGCGCCTCGTCCGGCTCGAGGAAGAAGTCGCCGCTGACCCGGACGTCACGCAGCATGCCGTCCTCGACGTCGAGGTCGACCACCACCAGCTTGCCGCCGGGAACCTTGTACTCGCCGTGCACCGTGCCACCCACCTGTCGCCACGCCGCCGGCGGGACCACCCCGCCGGTGGGACCTCATCACAACACGCGGCGGCGGCGATTCCTTTCCGACGCGCGCCCGGGTGGGTAGGCGCTGGCGTGCCGCGGGACACCAGCTAGGCACCCGCTCCCGTGAGTACGGAGTCGACCACGGCACGGGCCTCCTTCTGCACCTCGGCGAGGTGCTCGGGGCCCTGGAAGGACTCGGCGTAGATCTTGTAGACGTCCTCCGTGCCGGAGGGCCGGGCCGCGAACCACGCGCTGCGGGTCGTGACCTTAAGACCGCCGATCGGCGCGTCGTTGCCAGGCGCCCGGGTCAGCTTCGCGGTGATGGGCTCGCCCGCGAGTTCGGTCGCGGTCACCTGCTCGGGAGCCAGCCTGCCGAGAGCCGCCTTCTGCTCACGCGTCGCCGGTGCGTCGACCCGGGCGTACGCCGGGTCCCCGAAGCGCGCGGTGAGGTCGGCGTAGTGCTCGCTCGGCGAGCGACCGGTCACGGCCTGGATCTCCGAGGCGAGGAGCGCCAGCAGGATGCCGTCCTTGTCGGTCGTCCAGACGCTGCCGTCCGTACGGAGGAACGACGCGCCGGCGCTCTCCTCGCCCCCGAAGCCGACCGACCCGTCGAGCAGCCCTGAGACGAACCACTTGAAGCCCACCGGCACCTCGACCAGGCGGCGGCCGAGGTCGGCGGCCACCAGGTCGATCATCGAGGAGCTGACGAGCGTCTTGCCGACCGCGGCACCGGCCGACCAGCCGGCGCGGTTGCCGAAGAGGTAGGAGATCGCGACCGCGAGGTAGTGGTTGGGGTTCAACAACCCACCGTCGGGTGTCACGATCCCGTGCCGGTCGGCGTCCGCGTCGTTCCCCGTCGCGATCTGGTAGGCCTCGCGCTGGTCGATGAGGGACGCCATGGCGTACGGCGACGAGCAGTCCATCCGGATCTTGCCGTCCCAGTCCAGGGTCATGAACCGCCAGGTGGGGTCCGTGACCGGGTTGACGACCCTGAGGTCGAGCCCGTGACGCTCGGCGATCTCGCCCCAGTAGGCCACGCTCGCCCCGCCCAGCGGATCGGCCCCGATCCGGACGCCCGCCGAACGGATGGCGTCCAGGTCGACCACCGAGGGAAGGTCGCCGACGTAGGCATCCAGGAAGTCGTGCCGGTGGGTCGTCTCCGCCGTCCGTGCCCGGCTCAGTGGGATCCGGCGTACGCCGTCGAGCCCGGCCGCGAGCATGGCGTTCGCGCGATCCTGGATCCAGCGGGTGACGTCGGTGTCGGCCGGTCCGCCGTTCGGTGGGTTGTACTTGAAGCCGCCGTCCGAAGGCGGGTTGTGCGACGGCGTGACGACCACCCCGTCGGCCAGCCCGCTCGTGCGCCCGCGGTTGTACGTCAGGATCGCGTGGGACAGGGCGGGTGTCGGGGTGTAGCCGTCGCGGGCGTCGACGAGGACGGTGACGTCGTTGGCCGCGAAGACCTCCAGGGCCGTGGTCCAGGCCGGCTCGGAGAGGGCGTGGGTGTCCCGTCCGAGGTACAGCGGTCCGTCCACGCGGGCGGCCGCGCGGTGCTCACAGATGGCCTGGCTGACCGCCGCGATGTGATCGTCGTTGAACGACAGGTCCAGGCTCGACCCGCGGTGGCCGGACGTACCGAACGCCACCTGCTGGTCCGCCTCGCCCGGATCGGGGTGGCCGGCGTAGTAGGCGGTGACGAGATGCGGGACGTCGACCAGGTCGGAGACCTCCGCCTGCTGTCCGGCACGTCCGTCGACACTCATCTGATCGCCCCTTTCGGAACCGCGCTATGCGTACCCGCGCCGCTTCTCGTGGTGTGGCCGGTGGTGTGGCTCGTGATGCTTCCGGTGTGCTTCCGGCGTGGCTTGTGTGGTGACTCAAGCCTGCCAGGGCCGCTGTCGGCCGTACACCGCGACCTGAATTGACTGGTCATCCGGCGGCCTACCGCCGAGAATGTGGGTTCGTGACAAGTCCTCGTCCCGCCGAGGCGGCACCCGGCGGGCGAGGTCCCGCGCGCTGGCGCCGTCGACTCGCCGCCCTTCGCCTCGACCTGACGCCGCTTCGCACCTCCCGCGACTTCCGGTTGCTCTGGATCGCCGGCACCGTCTTCTACCTCGGCGGCATGGTCAGCTACGTCGCGCTGCCCTACCAGCTCTACCACCTCACCGGCTCCAACTTCGCCGTCGGCGCGCTCGGGCTGATCCAGCTGTTCCCGTTGATCGTCTGCGGGTTGTACGGCGGCGCCCTGGCCGACCGGGTGGACCGCCGCAAGGTCCTGGTCGGCACCGGCATCGGCCAGTGCCTGCTCACCGCCGTCCTGCTCCTGAACGCCGCGGCGCCGCAACCGTCGGTGGCGGTGATCTACACCGTCGGGGCGTTGCTCGCCGTCGCGCAGGCGCTGCAGCGGCCGAGTCGGGAGGCGTTGACCCCACGCGTGGTCCGACACGACCAGTTGCCGGCGGCGATCACCCTCTCCTCGATCGGCCTGCAGACCGGGATGCTCGCCGGCCCGGCGCTCGGCGGCCTGATCCTCGCGAGCGCGGGTCCGGCCTGGGCCTACGCGGTCGATGTCGCGGGACTCGCCATCGCCACCGTCTTCTTCGCCGCGCTGCGCCCGTACCCTCCGCTGGCGGCGAGCGTCCAGGCCGGGCTCGCCGGAACGGTCCGGGGGATCGCCGACGGCCTGCGGTACGCCGTACGGCGGCGGGACCTGCTTGGCACCTACGTCGTCGACCTCACGGCGATGCTCCTGGCGATGCCGACGGTGCTCTTCCCGGCGTTCGCCTCCGACGTGCTCCACGAGCCGACCGCGCTCGGCCTGCTCTACTCCGCCGGTACCGTCGGCTCGCTCCTCGCGACAGCGACGAGCGGTTGGACCTCGCGGGTCCACCATCACGGGCGCGCGGTGGTTCTCGCCGCCTCGATCTGGGGCGGTGCCGTGGTCCTGGCCGGCCTCGCACCCTCGGTGTGGCTCGCCGTGGTGGCGCTGGCGATCGCCGGGGCGTCGGACATGATCAGCGGCGTCTTCCGCAGCGTGATCTGGAACCAGACGATCCCCGACGAACGCCGCGGACGGCTGGCCGGCATCGAGATGTTGTCGTACTCCATCGGCCCGCTCGGGGGCGAGGCACGCGCCGGACTGGTCGCCGACGCGGCCAGCGTGCGGACGTCGATCGTGAGCGGCGGGGCGCTGTGTGTGCTGGGAGTCGGCCTGGTCGCCGCCTGGCTGCGAGACTTCTGGCGCTACGACGCACGCACCGACGAGCACGCCGTGCGGGAGCGCGAGCTCCGGGAGGCGATGTCGGCCCAGGAGGCGGCCGCCGTACCCGACGCAGTGCCCGACGCCGCGCGGACCTCCTCCTGAGCCCCGTCACCGGGTCCGTCGCCCGACCGGCCCTAACCTGCCCCGGATCGGGTCTGACCTGGCGGTTTGCTCTCAGTTGGACGTCTCGGCCAGCGGGAACAGCGGCCGCCACTCGCGGAGTTCGGCGATGTCGTACACGTCGGCGGGGGTGTAGGGGTCCTTGGCGAGGATCTCGCGCAGTTCGGTCTCGTCGGCCACGTCGTACACGAGCAAGGCACCCTTGTCATCCGCGAAGGGCCCTGCCGTGACAAGCTTCCCGGTCGCGCGCAGCGAGGCGAGATACTCGCGGTGCGACGGGCGGACCTCGAGGCGTCGGTCGTTGTTCTTGAACGTCAGCTGGACTGCGAAGATCGCCATTCCCGAAGGCTAACGGTGCCGGGGCACCCGTACTGCGTCGGTGTGTCGTAGTCTTGGGTACTCATAGCCGGTCGTCGGCTCCGTCAGACAAAGGGGTTCACCGGAACGTGGTCACCGCGCTTTCGATCCTGCTGATCCTCACGAGTCTCGTGCTCGTGCTGCTGGTCCTGCTCCACAAAGGGCGGGGTGGCGGCTTGTCCGACCTGTTCGGCGGCGGCGTGACGTCGAGCCTCGGCGGCTCCTCCATCGCTGAGCGCAACCTTGACCGGATCACGGTCGGTATGGGCATTATCTGGTTCGCCTGCATCGTGGCGCTCGGATTGTTGCTCAAGTTCAGCTAACCAACCCCGTCCACCCCCACCTACCCACGACGTAGCGCCCGACCGGTCCGTCGTATCCGTTTTCAGTGCCGATGTCCGAACTTCCCCATCCGTCGGCCCCGTCAGCCATTTCACTCGAGGGAGATCGTCCGTGGCAAGTGGCAGCGCCATTCGAGGCAGCCGGGTCGGCGCCGGTCCGATGGGAGAAGCCGAGCGCGGCGACACAGCGCCTCGGCAGCGGGTCACCTACTGGTGCGCCAATCGGCACGAGACCCGGCCCAGCTTCGCGATCGACGCCCAGATTCCGGACTCCTGGGACTGCCCCCGCTGTGGGCTCCCGGCCAGCGTCGACTCCGGCAACCCGCCGCCGGTCCCGCGCAACGAGCCCTACAAGACGCACCTGGCCTACGTGAAGGAACGCCGCACCGACGAGGAAGCCCGCCAGATCCTGGAAGAGGCCCTCCAGCAGCTGCGTGCCCGCGTCAGCCGGGGCGAGATCATCCTCTGAGTACGGCTCGCCAGTCCATCTGACCCCGCCCGTCGCCTGGCCGGCGGCGGTGCAGCTTGCACAGGTTTTGCTGCTAGTCCGCTCGGGACCTCCCTCGTGAACTCGCCGTAGACGCCCTCGCCGCTGCCATCTCTGCGCCATCCGACGCCGCCGCCTCCCAGCGGCGGCGTCGTGGTGTCGGGGCCACGTCGGCCTGCCGAATGTCCGGTCGCCGCGTGGTGTGGGGTCGCTCTGTGCCGCCGAGGTGGCCTGCTGATCTTCTGGCGCGGGCGTCCCGGGGCGGTGGCCGCTCGCGCACCGGTCGTGAGTCGCCCTGTCGCCGTGTGAGTACTCCACGGCGTGTCCTCTCGAGCCCCTCTTCGGACGATCGCTCTCGCGGCGTGGCGCGTGAGAGGAAGGCGTTCGGCCCCGGCATACGCGCCCGCACTCCCAGAGGCCTGCCCTTCATTCCTGCGTCACCTCTGTCAGGTGCTCAGAAGGGCGGCACGTCTGTGTCGTCGGTGTTGGACGCGGCGGCGTTGGTGGCGGGTGGTTGGGGTGCGGGATCGGTGAGGTTGGGTGGGTGGGTGTGGTGGTGTCTGCCGTGTGGGTTGGTGAGTCTGTAGTGGCCGGGGGTTGTTTGGTGGGGGGGCCAGGCTGATTCGGTTTTGGCGGTGTGGTGGTGGGGGCATAGGGGTGCGGTGTTGGCGGGCGTGGTCGGTCCGCCGGTGTGGTGGGGGGTGTTGTGGTCGAGGTCGCAGGTGGGGGCGGGTCTTCGGCAGGTGGGCCAGATGCAGTGTTGGTTGAGGGCGTGGACGAGTTCTGCTTGTAGTCCGCGTAGGAACCGTTGGGGTAGTGGGTGTAGGTGCAGTAGTTGTCCGGTGATGGGGTGGGTGACGCCGACGGTGTAGCGGGCGTGTCAATGGCCAAGTGCGTGTCCCCGCTGGTGGCCATCTAAAAGTCCCCGTTCCTCGGGTTTGATCAGCTTGTGGTGAGGCGTTCACCTCCTGGTGTGTCGGGCTTGTCGCATGCGGTAGCTCTCGCCGTCGGTGACCACGGTGTTGCAGTGGTGGAGGAGTCGGTCGAGGAGACTGACCGCCGTGGTCTGTTCGGGTAGGAACCGGCCCCATTGCTCGAAGGGCCAGTGCGAGGCCACGCCGAGGGATCGGCGTTCGTAGGCGGCGGCGACGAACCGGAACAGCAGTTGGGTGCCGGTGGCGTCCAGGGGTGCGAACCCGAGCTCGTCGATGATGATCAGGTCGTTGCGCAGGAGGGTGTCGATGACACGGCCGACGGAGTTGTCGGCGAGGCCTCGGTAGAGGGTTTCGACCAGTTCGGCCGCGGTGAGGTAGCGGACTTTGTGGCCTTGTTCGACGGCGGCGACGCCAAGCGCGACGAGTAGGTGCGACTTGCCGGTGCCGGCCGGTCCGATCAGGCAGGTGTTCTCTTTCGCACGGATCCATTCCAGGTTGGCGAGGTAGTCGAATGTTCCTTTGGGTACGGAGGAAACGGTCAGGTCGTACTCCTCGAGGGTCTTGACGAGGGGGAAGGCCGCGGCCTTGAGCCGGTTGCGGGCGTTGGAGGCCTCGCGGGCGGTGATCTCGGCCTCGATCAGCGTCCGGAGTAGCTCTTCTGGTGTCCAGCGCTGGGTCTTGGCCGTTTGGAGCAGCTCGGGAGCGAGTTTGCGGATCGCGGCTAGTTTGAGGCGGCGCAGTCCCTCGGTCAGGTCAGCGGCCAAGGTAGGCGGGCTGGACGCGGTCATGAGATGATCTCCCTTGCGGGGTTGGTGTTGCGGGGCTCGGCCGGAGTGCTGTGCTCGGCATCTGTGGTGAGGGCGTAGTCGGCCAGGGACCGGACCGGGACAGCGGGTAATGGCAGGATCAAGACATCACCGGGCTCGGCCGGTTCGGGCGCACCGGCGCCGGTGGCCAGGATGGAGCGGACGTCGGCGGCCTTGAACCGGCCGAACGCCACCGCCCGGTTCAGCGCGGCCAGCAGTGCCTGACGGCCGTGTGCTGCTTCGAGCGTGGTGATGTCGGCGAGCTCGGCGGCTAGGCGGGAGTTCCCGGCCGCGGCTGCGCCCTTGATGAACTCTTCGGCGACGTCCCCGAGCGCGCAGAAGTCTTTCTCCGCTTGGGTTTTGGCCCGCACCGCCCGCGCGGGCAGCTCGGGGCGAGGGCCGCCGTAGTGTTCGTCGAGTATGCTCGCCTCCCCCGGTGCGACCAGCCGATGTTCTGCCAGCACCTGCCCCGTGCCCGGTTCCAGGACCAGCAACCGGCCACCGACTCCGCCCGGCGCCGAGCCGGCGTGACAGATGATCTGCACGCTCGCGCCGATCGAAGAAGTCGGGACGGAGTAGCGGGCCGAGCCGTATCGCACACACGAGAGCCGGTCGACCTTCCGGAGGGTCGCCCTCCCCAGGCTCGGACGTAGCGAGGGCAGCTCGCCTAGCAGCCCTCGCTCGGCTGGCAGCCGCTCGGCCGGAACCGCGCAGATCTCGGCATGCCTTACCTGGTTGACCTCCCGGCACCACTGGGCTGCGGCCGTGTTGGCCGCAGGAAGGTCGGCGAACGGCGCCTGCGGGATGAGCAGGTCGCGCTTGGCGTAGCCGACCAGGTTCTCCACCATGCCCTTGGACTGCGGATCGGCGGCCTCGCAGAAGTCCGGGCGGAACCGGTAGTGCGCGGCGAACCGCACATACCCACCCGTGGGGACCACGGCATTCGCCACGACACCGGCCTTCAGACAGCCCATCCGGTCCGCGAGCACCACCTTTGGGACTCCGCCGAGGGATTCGAAGCACTCGGCCAGCAGCCGCAGCGTCGTCTCGGCCCGCTCATCGTGAGCGAACCGGACGAACCGGTACCGCGACCAGGCCAGTACCGCGCAGAACACGTGCACCCCGAGCTCGACACCCCAGTCGATCAGCAGATGCTGCCCCGGCGCCCACACCCCGGGCCGTCTGCCGCGGTGATTGTCCTTACGCCATTGGCCTTTCGCGTCCGCCACCAGACGCCGGAAGTTCCGCGCCGACCCGGCATAGCCTGCTGCGGCCGCCACTGGCAACAGCCGCTTGGCCGAGATCCTCCCGCTCGTGGCCTCCACCCGTCTGGCCACCAGGTCGCCGACCTCGTCATAGTTGTGCCCGCGCGGCTCCCGCTCCGAGGCCACGTCCCCGCCGGCCTCCTGCCGCTCGATCACCCGTTTCACGGTCTTGTGAGACACGCCGCACATCGCGGCCGCGCCCCGATACGTGCCTACCTCGCGGTAAGCAGCGATGATGTCCATACGTTCCCTCGCAGATAACAATGGGGAGCTCCCTGAGCGGTGCGGTGACTGGCTAGACACCGCCACCGTCACCGCTCAGGGCCACAACCCCCGGCCGACACGCGGGACCAGCAGCGAGGAAACGGGGACTTCTACCTGGCCACCAGTGGGGACCTAAAACTGGCCACCACTGGGGACTTTCTCATGGCCATGGACAGGGCGTCGGGGTTGGTGAGCTGGTTGAGGGTCAGCTGGCGGGCGACCTCGGTGAGGATCGGTCCGAACCCGCCGAGTTCACCGGGCCGCTGCGACAGTCCCATCAGCGTGGTGAGCGGAACGTTTAGCTGGATCCGGGCCCGCACCCCCACCCTGGGCGCACCACTCCCCCGACCGGCACTCGCGGCTGCATCGGCGGTGGTCGGATCGTCGGCGGGTTCAGCGGCACTGGCCGTGGCTGCGGCGATTGTGGGTGTGGCTGGTTGCGGTGCACGAGGTGCGGGGACCTTCGCCGCACCACGGCGAGCCTGATCACTTGAATCGCCAGCGGCCCCTGCCGCCGTCACCGTTGTCGCGGCCGCATGTGTCGCCGCCGCAGGCATCGTCCCCACAACCGCCGCTCTCATTGGTGTCGCCGGTCTCGTGCGGGTCAGGGCTGTGGGGGTCGGGGCTGTGCCGATCGCAGTTGTGGGTGTCGTGGGGGTCGGGGTTGTGGATGTGGGTGCGGCCGGAGAGCAGGCTGGTGGCGATGTCGGCGCGGAGCTGCCCGAGCCGGCGGGGGTCGCCTTCTTGTTTCATGGTGCGGGCGATCGCATCCACATACCCGTATGCCTCCGCCGCCTGATCAGCCGGGACACCACGCACCGCCAGATCCGCGGCACCATCGATCGCGGGATAGATCTCCACCTCCCGGTCCCGGACGCGGCGTCGATGCCGCGCCAGCGCGGCGTCGGGGTCGACCTTGATGACCTGCGCCTGCACCCGCATCCGCAACAACCCAGCGCGTAGCCCGAGAACGTCGGGGAACAGGGCGTCCTCCACCTTCCGCCTGTCCGCCCCAGTGCTGAGATCGGCGAGACGTTCGGCGATGACTCGGACCTCGCCGATCTCGAGGTCGCCTCGGGCAAGAGCCGTCCGCGTGCGCGGCAGTTCGGTCAGGGTCAACGCCAACGTGGCGTACCAGTCGGCGTGATAAGCAGTCCACCCTAGTAGCGGTTCCAACACCGCAGGGGTGTGTGGGTCAACGGGACCGACCCGCACGGCGGGGTCGTCGATCAGACCGGGTGGGGTGTGCGCCAACTCCACCACATCGCCCAGACACCCCTCCTCCAACCAACAAATCAACCTTCGCCGCGCACGAACCAACTCCTCGAGCTCGACCCCGTTACAGTCACCCCGCGACACCGACAACAAAGCCGACAACAACCCAGGACCCGGCAGCATCTCAGCGAATCCCGCAGGCAACGGAGACACCCGCACCGACACACCACCAGGCTCGCTCATACGTTCGATTCTACCGGCGATGACGAGTCGACGCGACCCAGAAACCCCTTGTTTTGTGGCGACAACCGGCGCCTGCCAGCCTGCGCGATCCATCGCAGAGGCGGCTCACGGAAGATGTGTCGAGGTGCGGATCTCGACGCAACAGAGCCTTGACGCTGCCGTCAACCAAACCTTGCCGCGACATCCTGAGCGGTCTCACGAGGCCGGTGGCGGCCCGAACAGTTGGTCCAGGTGTGCTTCGAAGACCGACAGTGCCACCTCAGGCTGGTAGTACTCGCCGATGACGTGGAGCGCGAGTCCTTCCACGAGGGCCAGCAGTCCGGTCGCGGCCTTGGTCGGATCGACGTCGCTGGATGCGGTACCGGCTGCCTGTCCGAGGCGGATCTGCTGCGCGAGGAACTCCCGAATCTGGGTCGTGTCCTCGCGGAGTCCGGAGGCGATCGCCGGCTTCACCGCCGCGTACGCGGAGAACGCGAGAGCGACGCGGCCTTCCTGCATGCGGGGCTCGTCGACTGGAAGGAGTTGGATCAGCAGGGCCCGAGCCAACTCGCGCGGCGCCGGCGAGTCGCCGAGAGTGTCGACGTCCGCGGCGATGCGAGCCTGGACGTTCTCATAAACCACCTCGAGGGCGAACATCATCATCTCGTCCTTGGTGCGGAAGTAGTGCTGCACCATGCCGGACGACACTCCGGCTTCGGTCGCGACGTGCCGAAGGCTGACCTCCTCGAGTCCGCGCTCGGCCGCGACGCGCATGAGCGCGTCCGCGATCAGGGTGCGGCGTTCGTGGTGGTCGACCTTCTTCGGCACCCCCGCATCTTTTCACATTGCAGTCGCATTGACACCGCCCGCGCCACCGTTTACATTGCAGGTGCAATGTAAAGCGGAGGTAAAGAGCCGCTGCTTGAGCGGATGTCCCATGCCCACCCGGCCGCCGGCCGACCGGCCGTCGTCGACGACCTGTGGAAAGGCACCCCATGGCCAACAGCACTTCGACCCGAGTCCTGCCGTTCGACCGCCCGGATCCGATGGAACCGCCGCCGGCCTACGCGGAGCTTCGTGAGAGCACCTCTGTCGCCAAGGTGAGCAACGCCGACGGACGACCGGCATGGCTGGTGACCTCGTACGACGCGGCTGGGGCCGTACTCTCCGATCCGCGCTTCGGGGTCACGCCGCCCGGGGAAGCGGGAGCCGAGGGAACGCTTCTGGACGACGGCCCCGGTCATGGCAGGCTCCGGCGGCTGGTGGGGAAGGCGTTCACGCCGCGAAGCGTCGCCGCGCTGCGCCCGCGAATCGAGGAGTGGGCACGCGAGCATGTCGCGGTGATGGCCGCGAGTGGGCCGCCCGCCGACATGGTGGCGAGTCTCGCGTCTCCGTTGCCGATCCTGGTGATCAGTGACCTGCTGGGCGTCGCCATCGACGAGCGCGATCTGTTCCGGGAGCTTGCCGACACGGCCAGTGCCGCCGATCCCTTCGCGATGGGTGCGGACGGGCAGGTGGCCGAGGGGACGGTGGAGGCGTGGACCGCGCTCGCGGGCTACGCCGCCGGTCTGGTCGCCGCCAAACGCGAGCGGATGGGCGACGATCTGCTCAGCGCCCTGATCGCCGTGCGAGATACACAGGACGGGCGCCTCAGCGACGAAGAACTCATCAGCCTGGCCACCACGATCGTCGCCGCCGGATACCTCACCACTCGTAACGCGATCTCGGTCGGCGCGATCCGGCTCGTCTCGGAGGGCCGGCTCGCCGAGCTGGCGGGCGATTCCGAGCCGGCCGAGCAGATCCTCGAGGAGGTCCTGCGGCTGCAGGCCGGGCTGACCGGTGAACCCTTTCCCCGTTGGGCCCAGCAGGCTCTCGAACTCTCCGACACACCGATCGCGAGGGGTGATCTCGTCCTCGTCCGTCTGGAAGCCGCCAGCCGCGATCCTCGCCACTTCGCCGAGCCGGACCGGTTCGACCCCCACCGTCGGGGTTCGGATCTGACGTTCGGTCGCGGGCCGCACTACTGCCTCGGTGCCGCATTGGCTCGCGTCGAGGTGGGCGCGGCACTCCGCGCCCTGGCCCAGCGACTGCCCGACCTCCGGATTCATGGAGCGGTCGAGGACGTTCCGTGGATCCGCAGCCACACCGACGCCGGTCCGACGATCCTTCCGGTCACGTGGTGATGACGATGGACAGGAGAATGATCGGAACGGTGCTGGCCGGCGTCCGGCACGGCGTTCAGTTCGAAGCCGCCATGTGGCGCAGCCTGGCCCGATGGCTGGCGCGCCGGCCCGACGTCCCCGCGGGCGGAACGCCGTTCGCCTACCGGAGTCCGATGATGGCGGCGCTCATCGTCTTCATCAACGTGTCGGTGCTCGAGGTGATCGCGTTCCATCTGCTGATCCCCTGGGAGGTGCCCCGCATCGTCCTCTTGGTGCTTGGCATCTGGGGCGTCATCTGGATGTTCGGGATGCTGGGCGCGGTGACCGTCCGCCCGCATGTGGTCGGACCGGACGCTCTGCTGGTGCGCAACAGTCTGAGTGTCGACGTCCTCATCCCTCTGGATGCCGTGGCGGGCGTACGGCGGCTCCGTGAGCGTCGCGAGGGCCGCTCGGTCCAGGTCGACGAGAACACCCTCCACGTCCTGGTCATGAACGAGTCCACCGTCGAGGTCACGCTCAACCGGCCGGTCTCCGTCCGGCTGTCCGAGACGCGCAGGCCGGAGGTCACCGCGGTGCGGTTCCACGCCGACGACGCCGGCGACGCCGGCGGCTTGGTGGCAGCCCTCCGAGCAGACCTCGCGTCAGGCGTCAGCCACGGACAGATCGGTGAACGAGCAGCGCGAGAGTCAGTGATCGACGCGCTGTCGAGGAGTGGATCGGACGACGTGGTCCAGGGCCGCGGCCACGTCGTCCGCGACGTGCGTCGGCCGGAACGCCAGGTCGGTCGGCCATGGCCGACCGAGGTGGAGCCAGACGCTTCGGAGACCCACCTCGACAGCGCCCGCGATGTCGTGTCGTGGAGCGTCACCGACCATCCAGCCGCCGTCCTCGAGTCGGGCGCCGACGACGTCGGCCGCGGCGGCGAAGATCTCCCGCTGCGGTTTGCGGTAGCCGACGCCCTCCGAGACGACCCAACCGGCGACCTCGGCGTCGAGGCCGCTGATCGCGATCTTGCGCTCCTGCTGGCGCACCCTCCCGTTGGTCACGATCACGCACGCCCAACCAGCCGCGGTCGCCCGCCGGAGTGCCTGCCGGGTGGACTCCTCGAGCACGACGTGGTCAGCCGCACCGGCGTCAATGAAGGCTTGCACCGCGTCGGGACCGAGCTTCGCGTAGCGCTCGAGGAGTGCCGTGGCCAGATCGGCGCGCGGCAGGTAGCCACTGGCGTCGATGTCCATCACCCACTCGATGTCGCCGGCGGGCAGGTCGTAGGTGAGCAGGAACTTCGTCATTGCCCGCCGAAACGCGGCGTCCCGGTCGAGGAGGGTGTTGTCGAGGTCCAGCAGTAGAAGCGCCACGCGTCGCAGGCTATCCGAACCCGCCAACGGTCAGCGTCGTATCGTCCGGCTTCGGCTCGGCGTGCTCTCGTGCTGGATCCGGTCGAGCGCGGTGACCACGTAGGTGTAGGTGCGGCCCTCCGCGGCGGTGGTGTCAATGATGGCTTGTCGGCGGTCCGTTCCGGCCCGCACGGTGGTGAGCAACGCGTGGGCGTCGGTGAGGTCGCAGGCGTCGACGTCGGGGCGGCCGTCGAACCGGTAGACCGCGTACGACGTGGCCGCGTGGGACGCGGGGGAGCGGTCCAGCCAGGTCAGCCGGACGCCGTTCGCGGCGGGTTCGGCGCCGGTGAGGACCGGCTGGTCCGGGGTCGAACCGCCGAGTTGTTCCGCGACCGGGACCAGGGCCGGGCGGGTGTAGTGGTCGGCGAGCACGATGTCCATGTGTCCCAACCGGTTGGCGCGCACGTCCTTCGCGCTGAAGTAGACGTCGCCGACGACCTGCGGATAGCCCTCGTTGAACGTCAGGTGCCGGCTCATCTCGTCGGGGTCGAACCACGCCGGGTCCTGCGTGGAGGTGCCTACCTTGTAGGTCGCCTGCCCGATGATGAGTTGGACGTCGGTGCCGGCCACCTCGGCCGACCACCACGGGACGAGCTTCGCGTAGTCGGCGGCGGCGAAGCCGATGTTCCAGTAGACCTGCGGGACGATGTAGTCGATCCACTCCTCCCGCACCCACTTACGGGTGTCGGCGCCCAGGTCGTCGTAGGTCTGCACGCCCGCGGTGGTGTCCGAGCCCTCCGGGTCGGTCGCCTTGTTGCGCCACACCGCGAACGGGCTTACCCCGAACTCCACCCAGGGCTTGGTCTCCTTGATGCGTTCGCCGAGTTCCTGGATCAGTCGGTCGATGTTGTCGCGACGCCAGTCGGCCTTGCTGGGGAAGCCGGCGCCGTAGCGCTGGTAGGTCGCCTCGTCGTCGAACTGCTCGGCGCCCACGGGGTAGGGGTAGAAGTAGTCGTCGAAGTGCACGCCGTCGACGTCGTACTTGCGTACCGCGTCGAGAATCGCGTCCTCGACGAAGCGGCGCACCTCCGGGATGCCGGGGTTGTAGTAGAGCTTGCCGCCGTACGACACGATCCAGTCCGGGTGCAGCCGCGCCGGATGCTCGGGCGCCAGTCTGCTGGGGTCCGCCTGCATGCTCACCCGGTAAGGGTTGAACCACGCGTGGAACTCCAGATTCCGCGCGTGCGCCTCGCGGACCGCGAAGGCCAGCGGATCGTAACCCGGGCTCTGCCCCTGGCGCCCGGAGAGCCACTCCGACCAGGGCTCGTACGGCGACGGCCAGAACGCGTCCGCCGTCGGCCTGACCTGGACGACGACGGCGTTGAACCGGTTGCGCTTCGCCTCGTCGAGCAACCGGATGTACTCCGCCTGCTGCTCGGCCGCCGAGAGGCCGGGCCGAGACGGCCAGTCGATGTTGGTGACGCTGGCGATCCACATGGCGCGGAACTGCCGCTTCGGTGTGGCCGGGTCCGGAGCCGGGCAAGACGCCGCGGCCGGTTCGTTGCGCGTGGGCGTGGAGGGCGTGGTGGGCGTGGTGGGCGTGGTCCGCCCGGTGGGATCGGTCCGGGACACCTCCGCCCGGGAAGGGGAGGTCAGGACGAAGGCGCCGAGGAGCGCGACCATGGCCGCGCAGACCGCGACTCGGGACAGGCGGGCACGAGACGAAGGCAAGGCGACCCCCTCCGGATGAGCGACAGGCTCCGAAGGAATTGTGCCGTCTCGGGGTGGATGCCGTCTATGGTTGACGAAGCGGAGAGCGACACGCGAAGCACGCTCGGCTCACCATCGTTGCGCCAGGCGACCTCGCCGTCGGGCGCGAAGACCATGCTCCGCGACCGACCCTCAGGCCAGCGCGGCGTAGTCGACGCCGGTGAGTTCGGTCGAGCGGTGCCACAGCTGGGCGGCGGTCGGCGGGTTGTAGGCCTTCGCCGACGCCTTGACCCGGGTGGGAAAGCCGCGCGAGCCACCGAAGGAGTCTGGCCCGAAGAACTCACCGCCACGAGCGTCCGTCATTGTCGCGGCGTAGAGCGTGGGGAGCGCTCCCTGCGCGGCGGACTGGGCGACGATCCGGGTCACCGTCTCACCCGCCTGCCGGATCCAGGCCTGTTTACGGGTCTGGAGGGCGGCGGTCTGCAGGTTGGTGGCGGCGTAGCCGGGGTGGCTCGCAAGGCTCGAGATACGCAGGCCCGCGCGGTCGACGCGCCGCTGCAGTTCGAACGTGAAGAGCAGGTTGGCGAGCTTGCTCTGGCCGTAGGCGCGCCACGGACCGTAACGGCGTTCGGACATGAGGTCCTCGAACGCGATGGAGCCGATGGCGTGCATCTGGCTGGAGACGGTGACCACCTTGGCGTCGGGTGCCGCCGCCAGGCAGGGGAGCAGCGCTCCGGTGAGTGCGAAGTGGCCGAGATGGTTGACGCCCAGCTGCATCTCGAAGCCGTCGGCGGTCTGCTGGCGCGGGATCGCCATGATGCCGGCGTTGTTGACGAGGATGTCGAGCACGCGGTGGGCGGTCTTCATCTCCGTCGCGAACGCGCGCACGCTGGACAGGTCGGACAGGTCGAGCTGGCGGAGCTCGACGGAGCTTCGCCCGACCTCCTGGCCGAGTTGCTTCAGGGCGGTCTCGCCGCGGCGCAGGTCACGGCAGGCCATCACCACCGTGGCGCCGTACCGAGCCAGCTCGACGGCGACGCGGAAGCCGAGACCGGAGTTGGCGCCGGTGACGACTGCCGTACGGCCGCTCAGATCGGGGATGTGGTCAGCCGTCCAGGAGATCGAGGCCATGCCCACCATGATTCCTTCCAGATACGACATTTGCCCAGCAAGCATCCGATCGTGGCAGGAACAGTGTCTCCTACCCCCCTGGGCATCACTGGAGGTGGCGGCCAACCTGCCGTCAGGCATACTCGGGTCCGTGAAGTGGAAGGCCCCCGGTTCCAAGCACGCCGATGCCGCAGTTGGCTACCTCCTGCGCGCCGGCATCGACGGCGGCGGCAACCTCGCCTCCGCCCGGAGGTCGGCCGAACGCGCGCTGGCCGCCACCGAAGATCCGGAAGCCGCGATCGACCGGATCATCACGACCCACACCAGCATCGCCGCCGCCGGCGGACTGGTCACCGGACTCGGCGGCTTCCTGACCCTGCCGGTCGCGCTGTCCGCCAACGTCGTCGGGTTCCACGTGCTCGCGACGCGCATGGTCGCCGCGATCGCCGCGGCCCGCGGCCACGACATCACCCACGAGGGTGTCCGGACCGCGGTGCTCCTCACCCTCACCGGCAACGAGTCCACCAAGGTGCTGTCCAAGGTGGGGATCGGCGTCGACGGCGTGGCGGCGTTCGCGCTGCAGAGCGTGTCGCCCGCTGCCCTGATGTTGGTCAACAAGGCGGTGGCCTTCCGGCTCTTCGCCCAACTTGGCCAGAAGGGCCTGGCGAGGTTCGGCCGTGTCGTTCCCGTCGTCGGCGGTCTCCTGGGCGGTGCGCTCGACGGCTATCTCATGCACCGGATCGCCGAGCACGCCCGCGCCCACTTCCCGCCCGCCCCGAAGGCGCTCCTGCCCGGTCCGTCGACTCATTTCGACGCCTCGGCCGACGGGCACCCCCTGTAGCGCCCTGTAGTCCTAGGTAGCCCTCGGTAGCAGTCGGTCGCTCTCGGGACCCGAGCAACTAGCAGATCAGGCCGCGCTTGCTCGCCGCGCCGTGTGCGGTAGGACTCGCTCCGACCCAGCGGGCGTCGACCGGCTCACTGGCGCGCTGGTAACGCAGGTCGCACGACAGCCGGACGCGGTCGGAGGTGTTGTCCAGGCTCGCGTGCAGCGTGTACATCGGGAACGTCACGACATCGCCCGCGCGGTACTCGCCGGTGACCCAGCGCAGGCCGAGGTCGGCGCGCAGCTGGACCGGGTCGGGGGAGACGACGCCGTTCCACCCCCAGCGCCCTGTCGTCGCGAGTTCGGCGGCCTCCTCGTCGTTCTCGCAGTAGGCGTCGACGTCGCGGGTGTGGTAGCCCCGGCGGAACTCCTCCAGTTGGTTCGACCTCTCCAACAGCATGAGGCCGCCGAGCCTCAGGTCGACGTCGCCGAGGGGGACCCAGGCGGTCAGCAGGTTGGGGGTGCCGCGGTTCATGAACACACTGTCGCCGTGCGGCGCGGTGCCGCGGCCCGGGCGGATCCCGCGCAGCCAGGTGAAGTCGAAGTGCCGGACCTCCTCACCGAACAGCCGCTCGTACAACCGCACCATCGCGCCGGAGTACAGCAGGCGCCGCAGCAGCCCGCTCGCCCGTGCGACGTCGTCGAGGACGCGATGGCTCCCCGCCGGTCCGGGCACACCGTCCATCGGATCCGTGTCGGGCGCGACCAGCCCTTCGTTGGCGAGCCGGGTCATGACGTCACGACGGGCGGCGAACACCTCCTCTCGGTCGAGGTATCCGGGCAGGTAGAGATAGCCGTCCTCCTCCATCCGCCGCCACAGCTCGGCCGGGGCTTCGACCACATCGTCGGAGCGCCGGAGTTCGCCGAGCGCGTTGGCGTCCGGGTCGAGGGTCTGGTCCTGTGCGCGCAGCGGCGGGAAGGCCGTGCTCGTCACCATGGTGGTTCCTCCGGTCGAGTGGATCCCTGACACGTCGCGTGCGCGTCCGAACGTGGCGAGTGGCACGCGGTCGCGGCTTCGAACGGGTGCCGTGGTTCGAAACCTTCGGCGACGACACCAGAATGGTGCGCTACGACAGTGACCGGCAAGACTCGGTCGTGATCGACCACGACCGGGTGCGGCCGACCTCCAAAGTCGACTTCGGAAGAGGTGGAGCCTGGATGGGCAGAGCCCGGGTGTGCGTGCTCGGCAGCGCCAACATGGATCTCGTGGTCTTCGCGGACCGGGCGCCGGCGAGCGGGGAGACGGTCGCCGGCCGGCGGTTCGTGACCATCCCTGGGGGCAAGGGCGCCAACCAGGCCATCGCGGCCGCCCGTGCCGGCGGTGAGGTGTCGATGGTGGGAGCGGTGGGAGCCGATCCCTACGGCGACGAGATCCGCGCCGTCCTGGCCGGGGCGGGCGTGGGCGTCGAGGGCGTGGCCCGGGTCGAGGCGACCACGGGTACGGCGCACATCCTCGTCGAGGACAGTGGTGACAACTCCATCGTCGTCGTGTCCGGTGCGAACGGCACCGTGCACGATCCCGTCGCGGGACTCGACGCCGCGCTGGAGGGTGCGGAGTTCCTGCTCCTGCAGCTCGAGCTTCCGATGGACGCCGTGGTCGCGGGGGCACGCGCCGCGCAGGCGCACGGTGTCAAGGTCGTCCTGACGCCGGCGCCGGCCAGCCCGTTGCCGCCGGACCTCCTGGACAACGTCGACCTGCTCGTCCCGAACGAGCACGAGGCCGGCATCCTCACCGGGAAGGACGCGCCCGAAGCCGCCGCGTCGGCGCTGCTCGACGTCGTGCCGGAGGTCGTGGTGACCCTCGGCGCGCGAGGGGCGCGATGGCTACGTCGCGACGGTGGGGGAGACCACCTGCCCGCGCCCAGGGTGGAGGTGCGCGACACCACCGCGGCCGGTGACACGTTCGTCGGCGCTCTCGCCGTGGCGCTCGGCGAGGGACGGCCGATGCCGGCCGCGCTGCGCTGGGCCGGCGCCGCCGCGGCCCTGTCGGTGCAGCGGGAGGGCGCGAGTACGTCGATGCCGACCCGCGACGAGATCGACCGGTTCGACCGGGACTTCAGCCGGAGTTCCGGCCACCAGGGCGGGCGGTAGCCGGTGACGCGGCCGAGCGTGCGTCAGCCGTTCGCGGAGTGGGCGTGGCCGCGCACGACGATGGTGTCGAGCAGGTCCTGCGTGGCCTTCGCGACCGCCGCCACGGCGGCGTCGAACGCCTCCGCGTTGTGCGCCGCGGGCGCGCGGAAGCCGGAGATCTTACGGACGTACTGCAGGGCGGCGGCCTGAACGTCGGTCGGTGTGGCGGACTCGACGTACGGCGCCCGCAGTGTCTTGATGCTTCGGCACATCGGCTTCTCCTTGCCGCGCTCACGGAACGGGTCCGGTCGCCGGATGGTCAGCAGCTGCGGGCGACGTGGCGACCCTTCGTACTCACCCCCTAGTACAACACCGGTTCGGGGCGCTCCGCATCCCGGCAGGCGGCGTCGTCGCGAGGAGGCCAACTGCTGCGAGCGTCAGGTCCGGGTGAGCGCGCCCAGCGGAACCCGTACGAACCGGATCTGCTCGTACGCCGACTCCGCTCCGGCCTCGTACAGCACCGCGACGTCCCCCTCGTCCGCGCGATCACCCGGGATCACCGCGAGATCGGAGTACGCCGAGGGTCCCGGCCAGATCACCAGCGAGTGATCCCAGGTCTGGCCGGCGTCCTCGCTCAGCCGCACGGTGAGACCCCGACGCCGCCCGGGGTCGGCGGGCCCGGAGAACACCAGGTTGGTGCCCACCGTGACGAGCCCGCACTGCACGACCGGTGCCACCAGCTGCGGAGCGGGCGCGTAGGGCCGGTCGAAGCTCTCCCCACCGGTGACGCTGGTGGTGTGGGCGCGGGTGGCGGCGTTCAGACCGCCGTGGTTGCGCGTGTTGAGGTACAGCCGACCGTCGGGAAGCTCGGCCGCCGCGGACTCGTTCGGTTTCACCTGGCCGGCGGTGCCGGGGTCCTCGGCGCCGATCCGCCACGACCGGCCGCCGTCGTCGCTCAGGAGCAGGTGGCCGCCGTATCCCGTCTCGGCCGTGGAGTGGTTTGCCGGGATCAGCAGCCGACCGGCGAAGAGTCCGGATCGCAGGGCGACGCCGTGTCCCGGCCCGGTGGCGTACCACCGCCACCCAGGTCGCTTCACCTGCGCGGTGACGTCGACCGGCGCACTCCAGTGCAGCCCGTGGTCCGAGCCGCGGTACGACCAGATCCTGCGACCGTCCGCCGCGCCGACCTCGCCGGCGAGGATGCGTTCCTCGGTCGCGTCGGCGCCCGCCCGGACGGTGAGGAGCACGATGTCGCCGCTCACCGGGTCGACCACGGGGCAGGGGTTCCCGACCGTGTCGTCCCCGTCGGTGGCGACGGTCAGGAGCGGCCCCCAGGTGCGGCCGTGGTCGCCGGAGCGCCGGAGTACGACGTCGATGGCCCCGGCGTCGCCCGGTCCGTTCCGGCGACCCTCCGCGAACGCCAGCAGCGTGCCGTCGGTGGCGCGCACGAGCGCCGGGATCCGGAACGTGTCGTATCCGTGCGTACCGGAGGCATACACCGTGACGTCGGCCACCGGGTCCTGGCCCACGGTGCTCGACGGGTGGGTTCCGCTCGTTCGAGTCATTCGAGTTCGGCCTCCTCGAGGTAGCCGCGCACGGCGGCGGTCTCGGCGTCGTTCAGCCCGATCATCGGGATGCTGGTGGTCGCGTCCGCGATCACGCCGCGGTGCACGAGCGCGGCCTTGAAGGCGCCGATCGCCGACGAGTAGCGACCCATCCGGGTGGGGTCCCCGACCTGGATCAGCGTGAACAGCCGGCGGAGGCGCTCCTGCTCGGCGGTCGCCGTCGCCCAGTCACCTCGCCGGGCCGCGTCGTGGAGCCGGACGTACCCGTGCGGGTCGACATTCCCCAGGCCCGGGACGATCCCGTCGGCGCCCGCGAGCAGAGCGAGGTCGGCGTGCGTCTCCGAGCCGGTGAACGCCGCGAACGAGGGAACGTCCCGGACCCGCGCGCAGGCCGCCCGGAAACCGTCGATGTCGCCGCTCGAGTCCTTGAGCCCGGCCAGGACCCCCTTGGCGGCGAGCTCGCCCAGCAGGTCGGCCGGCAGTTTCGTGTGCACCGCGCTCGGGATGTCGTAGGCCACCAACGGCAGGTCGACGGCGTCGCGGATGGTCTGGAAGTGCAGGGAGATCTCGGCCGGATGGGTCGGTGCGTAGAACGGGGCGGTCGCGACCAGGGCGTCCGCGCCGAGTCGCGCCGCGGTGCGGGCATGCTCGATCACCCGGTCGGTCGTCATGTCGATGACGCCCGCGAAGACCGGGACCTGCCCGGCGGTGAAAGCCACGACCGCGCCTAGGACCCGCGCCCGCATCGAGTCCGTGAGGTAGGCCGCTTCACCGGTGGATCCTCCGACGAACAGCCCGGACACACCCGCGTCGATCAGGAACTCGCAGAGGCGTTCGAGTGAGAGTGCGTCGAGTGCGCGGTCTGGCGTGAGCGGTGTGCAGACAGGTGGGACGCACCGCCTGCGAGCGGAAGACCATAACCAGGAAGCTCGGCGCCAGGGGAACCGGAGTCCAGGGGGTCGATCAGGTCGTCCAAGCCGAGTGGGTCCGCGGTCACGAGATCCTCCGTGGGGCTGGTCAGCGGGCTGACGTAGGACGTGGGATGTCTGGCCCGGCCGGGCGCTAGGCTAGCCGAGACGGCACCGATCCGAAAGGCGCGCCATGCCAGGAAGCGGTCGACACCTCGAGGGGCGCATCGTCGACCTGATCCTCGAACAGGGCCTGCGGGCGGGATCGGCCCTGCCTGCCGAGCCGGCACTGGTCGCGACGCTCGGCGCCAGCCGCAACTCCGTCCGCGAAGCGCTCCGTGCGCTCCACACGCTCGGCATCGTGGAGATCCGGCACGGCTACGGCACCTTCGTCGGGCGCGCGCCGATCACCGCTGTGACGCCGGGCCTGTTGTTCCGAACCCGCCTCAGCGTCCGCGACGACCCGGGCGCGCTCGCCGATCTCGTGGAAGTACGCGAACTCCTCGAACTCGGGCTGATCGAGCAGGTGGCGACCCGGGTCGACGAAGCGCTCCTCGACGCCCTCGGCGCCGCCGTCGAGGCGATGGCCACGGCGGAGGACCAGGACGCGCTCGCCGACGCCGACCGGCGCTTCCACGAGGTGCTCTACGCCCCGGTCGGCAACGAACTGGCCACGCAGCTGATCGGTGTCTTCTGGGACATCTACCACCAGGTGGCGACCGAGCTGGAGCCGCCGCCGGGCGACCGGGACCAGGTGGTGGAGAGCCACCGCCGGGTGGTGGAGGCGCTCCGGGCCCGCAACGCCAAGCAGGCCAGGCGGGTCATGCGCTACCACTTCGCTGACCTGCACGAGCGTGTCGCCCGGCTGGTCGAGGCGGCTGGCACGTCTGCCGGCGAGTCGGCGCGGGCGTCGTACGGCGGCGAAGGCGGATCCAGCTGAGCCCGGACGGACTGCCCGCGGTCAAGGGAAAACCAGAAGCTGGCACGATGTGGCCGTGCCTCGCTCTTTCGACGAACTCATCGGCCTCTTCGACCTGGAGCGGATCGATGACAACCTGTTCCGCGGTCGCCAACCGGCGACCGGACTCCAGCGGGTGTTCGGCGGTCAGGTGGCCGGCCAGGCCCTGATGGCCGCCAGCCGCACCATCGAACCCGAACGGGTGGTGCACTCCCTCCACGCGTACTTCCTGCGGCCTGGCGACACCAGTGTCCCGATCGTGTACGACGTGGAGTTCACCCGTGACGGCCGGTCGTTCAACACCCGCAGGGTGGTGGCCCGCCAGCACGGCCAGACCATCTTCTACATGTCGGCGTCCTTCCACCTGCCCGAGCCGGGCTACGACCACCAGGACGCCATGCCGGGCGTGCCCGACCCCGAGGCCTGCCCGACCCTGGGTGACGTCCTCGCGAAGGTCTCCGGCCGTCCGAGCGCCGCCTGGGGGGAGGAGTGGGCTGCCCTGGACGTGCGCTACGTCGGCGACTCCCGGCGTGGCGGAGTGGCCAAGGACCCGGCGCACCCCGCGCAGGCGCGGGTGTGGTTCCGCGCCGCCGGAACGCTGCCCGACGACCAGGTCCTGCACCACTGTGTCCTCGCGTACTCCAGTGACCTCACGCTGCTCGGCGCCACGCTCGTCCCGCACGACACCTACATCGGCGCGCCCGACCTGCAGGCGACATCCCTCGACCACGCGATCTGGTTCCACCGACCGTTCCGCGCCGACGAGTGGCTGCTCTACGAACAGGCCTCGCCCTCCGCGGCCGACTCCCGTGGGCTCGCGACCGGCCAGATCTTCACGCGGGACGGACGACTCGTCGCCTCCGTCGTCCAGGAGGGGCTGATCAGGCAGGTCCCGCCTAGGGCAAGGTAGGCACCATGATTGTGGCCTTCAGCATCAGTCCGGCAGCCGGCGACGAGAGTGGCAGCGTGAGCGAGGCGGTCGCCGAAGCCGTCCGTGTCGTGCGCGAGTCGGGGCTTCCCAACGAGACCAACGCGATGTTCACCAACGTCGAGGGCGAGTGGGACGAGGTGATGGCGGTCGTGAAGCGGGCGGTCGACGTCGTCGCGGCGCACTCGCCTCGCGTGAGTCTCGTCCTCAAGGCCGACATCCGCCCCGGCCACACCGGTGAGATCACCGGAAAGGTCGAGCGGGTGGAGCGCCTGCTCGCCGACTAGGTCGCGGCCGGCGCGTCCGGGCCAGCGGTGGGCGTCGTTTCGGCCTCCAGCACCAGGACGTACTCCTCCACCTCGGCGCCGCGCCCGTGCGCGAACCCGCGGTCCTCGCCCTGGATCCGGAAGCCGCACCGCGACAGGACCCGCAACGAGCCGGCGTTGTCCTTCACGGCACGGGCGTAGAGCGGACGTGTCGTCGTGACCTGCACGATGAACTCCTGAAGCGCCCGGGTCGCGATTCCTCGACCCCAGTGGTCGGAACCGATCCAGTAGGTGACCTCGGTGTGCCCGGAGTCGACGTAGCTCGCCACGTGGCCGACGACCACGCCGTCAGCGAGAACGGTGCGGGTGGCGATGTCGGGGTCGGCGAGGTGCCTGGCCCAACGCTGCGCGAAGGCACCAAGGTCGGTCGGATCAGGCGAGGTGAAGGCCGCCATGTGGATCGCGACCGGATCGAGTTGGTGGGCGTGGAAGACCGGGATGTCGTCGTCCACGACTTCCCGCAACGTGATGTCGCTCATCGGTGCGGCTCCTGTCAGGACATGGCCTAGGCCGGCGGTGCGGAAGCGTCGTCCGTGGTCGTCGGAGGATAGCCGTCGGCCGGGGCCGGATCGAGCAGGGGACGGAGGCCGGCGACGAGCTGGGCGACCCGTTCGGGCGGGACGAGACGGGCGCGGACGGCTCCCGAGGCGAGCCGGCGGGTGAGCTGGTCGAGGGGGAGGGGCGCGTTCGACGCCACCAGGAGGACGTTGCCGTATCTCCGCCCGCGCAGCTGTGACGGCTCGGCGATCAGCACCACCTGGTTGAAGACCTCCCGCAGCGTGGCGGCCTCCGCGCGAGCGTGCCGCTGTTCGGTCCGGTCGGCGACGTTGACGACGTACGTCCCACCCGGCGCCAACACCCGGCCGACGTCCCGGGCGAACTCGAGAGTCGTGAGGTGCTCCGGCACCCGGTTGCCGACGAAGGCGTCCCGGATGACGACGTCCTGCGAGGCATCCCGGAGCGTTCCGATCCCCGCCCGTGCCTCCTCGGTCCGGATCCGTAGACCGCGCTCCCGCCGCAGGTCGAACGCGTCCCGCACGAGCTCGACGAGGGCGGCGTCGAGTTCGAAGACCACCTGCCGCGACCCCGGGCGGGTGGCGGCGACGTAGCGGGCGAGGGTGCAGCCGGCCCCGCCGAGATGCGCCACGCGCAGGGGGCCGGGCTCCGCGTGATCGATCACGTCTCCGATCCAGCGGACGTACTCGAAGTCCAGCCGGGTCGGGTCGTCGAGATAAACGTAGGAGCTCGGTACGCCGTTGACGACGACGAACCAGCCGCCCGGGTCGTCCCGGTCAGGGGCCAGCTCGACCTCTCCCGTGTCGATCGGAAAGGTCCCGGCACGCACCCGGTCGGTCCGGCCGGGCGGGGTGCCGCGGCGGGTGCGGGCGGGGGGACGACGATCGGGCACGGTCCAGCGTCCCACGCACCGCGGTCACCGGGTCGCGTGACCCCGCGTCCGGTCTGGCCCCGTGGTCGTCCGCGCTGGCGCAAGGTGTCCTTGACGGTGGCGGGTCCGAGTCGCCTGGGTCCGAGTCGCCCGGGTCCGAGGCGCCCGACACGGCCGTCGGGGCCGCAATCGCAACCTTTCAAGGATTGTGCGGGTTACGCTGCCGGCCATGAAGCGAGTCGCCGTGCTGGACGCTCCGTCCAATCTCGGCCTGGCGATGCCCGCTCCAGGGGTCCTTCCCGGCTGCTACAAGCTCCCCGGAGCCGTTCGCGACAACCGTCTCCTCACGCGGATCGGCGCCACCGACGCCGGATGCGTCGTCCCTCCCCGCTACGACGCTTCGGGCTGGAAACGCGGAGACGGTCTGATCAACGCCCCCGCGTTGGTCGAATACACGCGGCGGCTGGCCGATCGGATCAGTGAGCGGCTGGACGCCGGCGACTTCCTCGTCGTCCTCGGCGGTGACTGCAGCATCCTCCTCGGCCCCACCCTCGCCCTGCGCCGGCGCGGCCGCTACGGCCTGGTGTTCGTCGACGGCCACTCCGATTTCCGGCATCTCGGCGGCGAGGTGACCTACGTCGGCACCGCCGCGGGTGAGGACCTCGCTCTCGTCACCGGCCGGGGCCAGAACAACGTCGTCGACATCGACGGACTGCGGCCCTACGTCCGGGACCGGGACGTCGTCCTCCTCGGCATCCGGGACGACGATCTGTACATCCAGGAGCTCATCGAGCTCGGCATGCCCATCCGGACCGCGCTGGCGATCCAGACCGAGGGGCCGCGGCGGGTGGGCGTCCAGGCGGTGCAGTACCTCCGCGAGCTGGACGGCTTCTGGGTCCACCTCGACGCGGACGTCCTGGACGCGGAGGTGATGCCGGCGGTCGACACGCCCAGCCCGGGCGGTCTCGAGCACGACGAACTCGTTGCCCTGCTGGCGCCGATCGTCTCCGACCCGCAGTGTGTGGGCCTCGAGCTCACCGTCTTCGACCCCGACCTCGACTCCGACGGCAAGCTCGCCGTGAAGCTCACCGACACCCTGGTGGACGCGCTGGCGGGGCGAGCGCACGCCGGAGCCTGAAGTCGCCAGGCGTGGGAGACTTTCGGTAGCGAGCATCGGAGGTGGCTGCCGTGCCTGGCAAAGGACGAATCGCCAAGGGAGCGATCAACTACGCCGTGAAATACGGCCCGCTCGTCTACGAAGCCGTCAAGCACGGGCGGGAGCCCGCCCAACGCGCGGTGCAGAACGCACTGGCCCGCCAGAGCAACCGTCGGCAGGCACTCCGGCACGCGGGCACGGTGATCGACGGATCCGTGCTCCGGGTCTTCCACCACGGTGAGCAGGTGTGGGTCGTCTTCGCGGGAGAGAACCCGATCGCGAGTTATCCGCCGGTCGACAAGCCGCTGCCGGGTGTGCTCGAGCACGCCGACCTCAGCCTGCGGGTGCGTCCCGGCGAGAAGTCGCCCAAACGGATCCCCGACGTTCCCGGCGCGGTCCGAAAGGCCCTCGGCCGGGGACCGTCTTCCTAGCCCGCGGACCTCAGTGGTCCGGGCGCCGGCGCATCCGCTTGATGTCGGCCTGACGTTTCTTCGCCGACAGCCGGCGCTCGACCGAGCCACGTGAGGGGCGGGTACGTCGGCGGGGCTTCGGGGGTGGTGCCAGCGCCTCTTCCAGAACCGCTCCCAACCGGACGAGTGCGGCCCGACGGTTGGCGAGCTGGGAACGGTGTTCGGACGAGGTGACAGTGAGAACGCCGTCGACGAGGCGACCGCCGAGGCGGGCGAGAGCGCGGGCGCGCTGGGCCTCCGACAGGGCGGGCGAACGCGCCACGTCGTAGGAGACGGCGGCCCGCGAGTCGGTGGTGTTGACCCCCTGGCCTCCCGGCCCACCGGACCGGGAGAACCGCCAGGAAAGCTCCTCCGGACCGATGACGAGCGGTCCGACGCGGAGTGGTTCGGAGTTCATCGCCACACGGGTGTCAGCCGCTGCTCGCCGCGACGGTCGCCGCCGTGATCCCCGCCATCACGCCAGCGTTGACCGCCGCGACCGCCTTCTTCACCGCGTCGGCGGCCCAGGCGCCCTGGGAGATCTCCTTCGCCCGTCGCTTCACGGCTCGTTTGTCGTCGGCTCCGACCACCTTGGGGGCGGTGTCGATCGCCGACAGCAGCGAGACGAGAGCGCCCGTGCGCGCGTCGGGCGTCAGTCCCTGGACCAGGACACCGTTCAGTCGGGCCCGCAGTGCGTCTTCGTGGGAGGAGTCGCCGGCGGGCCACCTCGTGGTCGGGAAGATGCCGAGCACCCTGGCCTTCTCCTCCCGCAGAACACCTTGCGCGGCGAGATTGTCCAGCAGTCGCTCGCGTAGCCCTTTGGTGAGCTTGCCGAGGATGTTGGCCGGCTTGGTGCCTTCCTTGGTGCGGAGGACTTCGAGGGCGTCGTCGAGGACGGGGTTGTCGAGCGGGGCTCCCTCTCGGACCACGAGTCGGCCCGCGCGAACCTGCTCGCCGGGTCCGGCGATGTCAACCCTGCCTTGCAGCGTCAGCTCGAGCAGGACGGCGCCGGCCAGAGCGTGGTTCAACCTGACGCTGTCAGTGATCGCCCGACCACTGGAATCGTCCAGGTGTAGGAGGAGCAGGTCCTCGGCGATGAGCATGCTTGCTCCGTTCGTCGGTTCCGTCCGGTCCAGGATAGAGAGACGCTGGCCGGCACCGGTATCTCCCCGCAGGAGCTTGTGGATGACGTGGGAGACTCCGCTCTCATGGGATTCAGCGCTGCCGACAACCGTTATGAATCGATGCACTACCGCCGCTCCGGCGCCAGCGGGCTCAAGCTGCCCGCCGTGTCGCTCGGACTCTGGCACAACTTCGGTGACGACGTGCCTCTGGAGCGTCAACGCGGCATCCTGCGCCGCGCGTTCGACCTGGGGATCAACCACTTCGACCTGGCGAACAACTACGGTCCGCCGGCCGGGTCGGCTGAGCTGAACTTTGGCAAGCTGTTCCGGCAGGACTTCACCTCCTATCGCGACGAACTCGTCATCTCCACCAAGGCTGGCTACTACATGTGGCCGGGCCCGTACGGAGAGTGGGGTTCGCGTAAGTACCTCCTGTCCAGCCTGGACCAGAGCCTGTCCCGCATGGGCCTCGACTACGTCGACATCTTCTACTCGCACCGTTTCGACCCCGAGACGCCGCTCGAGGAGACGATGGGCGCGCTCGACACCGCCGTGCGTCAGGGGAAGGCGCTGTACGCCGGGATCTCGTCGTACTCCCCGGAAGACACCAGGAAGGCCGCGGCCATCCTCGCCGACCTGGGAACGCCGCTGCTCATCCACCAGCCCTCCTACAGCATGCTCAACCGCTGGATCGAGGAAGGACTGCTGGACGCCCTCGAGGACTCCGGTGCCGGTTGCATCGCCTTCTCGCCGCTGGCGCAGGGCATGCTCACCGACAAGTACCTCGACGGCATCCCGGCGGGGTCGCGGGCGTCGCAGGGCAAGTCCCTCTCCCCGGACCAGCTGAACGAGAAGAACCTCACCCACATCCGGGCGCTCAACGAGATCGCGGCCAAGCGCGGGCAGTCGCTGGCTCAGCTCGCGCTGTCGTGGGCACTGCGTGACTCGCGGATGACCTCGGTGCTCATCGGCGCGAGCAGCATCGCCCAGCTGGAGGACAACATCGGCGCGCTGGACCGGCTGGACTTCACCGCCGAGGAGCTCGACGCGATCGACCGGCACGCCGTGGAGGCCGGTATCAACCTGTGGGCGCGCTCGAGCCGGATCACCACCTCCTGAGCCACCGGTCCAGCCGGCGGGTCAGGGTGTGACTCAGGGTCGGATCCGGGCGTCACCGGACCGGTTTCGAGCCATACCGGGCGTAAAGTGTTTCGAAGGAGGTCACCATGCTTCGGATCCTGCTGATAATCGCGATCGTCTGGTTGGTGCTCAGCGTGATCGGCTTCGTGGTCAAGGGGCTGCTCTGGCTGGGTCTCATCGCTCTGGTGCTCTTCCTGGCCACGAGCGTATGGGGCTGGGTCAAGCGCAGTTCCCAGAACTGACCGACGGCGCCGCACGTCAAGCTCAGGTCTGTCCTGAACGGCAGACCTGAGCGCGTTCTTGCCAGGACCGGCGCGGCAGCGCACCCAGTCGAGGTGCCGCTGCCGCGCCGGTCTTGTCGTCTGTGCAGGCCCCGGTCAGGGCTCGATGCTCCCGGTCAGGGCTCGATGCCCTCGGTCTGGAAGCCGATGGTCGCGCTGGCTCGGCGTACGGCCCCCACCGGGTCGTGCGGAACGACGTCGTCGAGGAAGGAATAGTCCTTCGCGATGTCGCCCAGTCCGGGCACCCGCTTGGCCACCTGCCACCAGCCGGCGATGTCCGCCCAGCCGGGCGCGGACAGCGAGCCACCGAAGTGCTGCACCGACAGGGCCGCGCACAGATTGGCGAAGCGCAGCCGGTGCAGGAGCGGCCAGCCGGCCAGGGTGGAGGTGACGAACCCGGCGGCGAAGACGTCGCCCGCACCGGTCGCGTCCAGGGCCTCCACCGGAAGTGCCGGGACGTCGGCGTACTCACCGGTCTCGTTGTCGATCGCGAGCGCACCCTTGCTGCCGCGGGTGACCACGGCCACCGGAACCAGGTCGCCGAGCTTGGCGAGAGCCGCCTCCGGGGTGTCGGTGCGGGTGTAGGCGAGGGCCTCGGGGGTGTTGGGCATGAAGGCGTAGCAGGCGCTGAGCCGGTCCAGCAGTGCCGAGGACCACTGCTCGGTCGGGTCCCAGCCGACGTCGGCGAAGATGCGCGCCCCGTCGGCTCCGGCCTGATGGGTCCAGTCCTCCATCTCCGGGCCGAGGTCGACGAAGGCGGCGCGGGTGCGGGGGAGACCCGAGGTCCTGATCATCTCGTCAGCGGGCAGCGGTGGCTCGTGGGCGTGGGTGATCAGGCTGCGGTCGGCCTGGTAGGCAAGCGAGACGGTCACCGGTGAGTGCCAGTTGGGGAACTCCCGTGACGTCGACAGATCGACACCCTCCTGCTGTTCGAGGATGCGGCGGCAGAACGCGCCGTAGACGTCGTGGCCGAACGCCGCGGCCAGTGAGGTGCGGAGGCCGAGTCGGGACAGCGCGATGGCGAGGTTGGCGACGCCGCCGGGAGAGCAGCCCATGCCGTCGGTGTAGATCTCCGTGCCGCTGGTCGGTGGGCCGGCGAGTCCGGTGAAGATGATGTCGAGAAACACCGTTCCGGACAGGAACACGTCGAACGTCGGATCATCTGGCGTTCGCACCGAGGCGAGCGGATCGTGCGCCGGCCCACGTCCGACGACCCGACCCAGCTCCCATGGGGTGGTGGAAGTGGTCGCGTCCGGACCCGGCCGTCCTTCCGCCGTGTCCATGGGGTTCTCCCTCATTGATCACCGGTTACGGATATGGGGACCCACCGTAGCGTGCGGCGGGGCCTGGTCCGGCAAGGGTGTCAAGAGAGTCTTCCGATGATGGCCGAGATCGCGTGCATTCGTCACGTTACGTACGAGTGCCCCGGTCCGCTCGGGGCGGACCGGGGCACGTGTCTTTGGCGAGTGTGTCGCGCGGGTGGTGACGATCAGGCGGCGTTGGGGCCGACGAGGTCGGGCTCGGCGATCTTGCGCAGCCTGTGCAGGGCGTCACGCTCGAGTTGCCGGACCCGCTCCCGGGACAGCCCGAAGCGGTCGGCGATCTCGGCGAGCTTCCACGGCCGCCCGTCGTCGAGGCCGTAGCGCAGCCGGACGATCTCGGCCGACCGCGTGTCGAGTGTCTCGATCAGCGCGGCGAGCCGCGAGCTGGACTCGGCGGCCACGACCGTCTCGTCCGGACCCGGCATGACGTCCCGGGCGACCAGGTCACCCAGCGAGGTCTCGCCGTCGTCGTCGACCGTGACGTCCAGGGACACGTGGTCGCGTCCCCAGCTGACCAGCTCCTCCACCCGGTGCTCCCCGACACCCAGCTGGGCGGCGAGTTCGGCCGTCTCGGGGTCGCGACCCAGCTCACGTTCGAGGGCGCGTCGGGCGGCTCCGAGGGCGTTCAGATCCTCCACGACGTGCACGGGCAGGCGCACGACGCGAGCCTGCTGAGCGATGCCTCGGGTGATGGCCTGCCGGATCCACCACGTGGCGTACGTCGAGAACTTGTAACCCTTGGTGTAGTCGAACTTCTCGATTGCCCGGATCAGGCCCGTGTTGCCCTCCTGCACCAGGTCGAGGAGGGGAAGGCCGGAACGTCCGTAACGGCGTGCGATCGAGACGACCAGACGAAGGTTCGCCTCGAGGAAGTGGCGCTTGGCCCGCCGACCCTCGTCACTGATCCAGGTGAGTTCTTCGGTCGTCGATCCCGCCGGTATTTCTACCGGTGCCCCGATACGGTTGTCGTCGAGCAGCTGCTCGGCGAGCTGACCCGCCTCGATGGACTTTGCGAGCTCGACTTCCTGCGCCGCGTCGAGCAGCGGCGTACGCGAAATCTCGTCGAGATAGCGACCGACGAGGTCACGGTCTTCGACGAGGTCTTCGGCATGGCGGCGGCGCACTGGCAAGATGACTCCCTCCCGGCTCGGGCCGCGGACTCGGAAGGCTCCCGAGCTCCGCTCACACTGGTCAACGTCTCGGGCGGTCGGGCGAATTCCCGATACACGGAGTGTTCGTGGAGGGAAGGATGTCTGGTTCAGGACCTCTGGCTTCCCTCCGAACGGGCCCCGGCGTGGATCTCCCGCACTGTGTCGACGGTGTCGGCCTCCTCGGCCGTCTTGTCCTCGCGGTAGCGCAACACCCGGGCAAAACGCAGCGCCATTCCGCCGGGATAGCGGCTCGAGGTCTGGACGCCGTCGAAGGCGATCTCGACCACCAGCTCCGGCCGGACGTGGACCGTCCAGCGATCACGGTGCGTCTCCAGTTCGAGCAGGCGTTCGGTCTGCCAGCGCAACAACTGGTCGGTCAGGCCCTTGAACGTCTTCCCGAGCATGACGAACTCGCCTGTTCGCGGGTCGCGCGCGCCCAGGTGGAGGTTGGACAGCAGTCCGGTACGCCGGCCGTGACCCCATTCGACCGCGAGGACCACCAGGTCGAGGGTGTGTCGCGGCTTGACCTTGATCCAGGCGGCGCCGCGGCGGCCGGCGTCGTAGGGCGCGGTGAGTGACTTCACCACGACGCCCTCGTGACCTCGACGGACGGCGTCGGCGAAGAAGTCCGCCGCCTCGCCCGGATCGGCCGTGACCAGGCGCGGAACCACGAGATCGTCGGGAAGCGTGGCCGAGAGGACCGACCATCGTTCCTGTCCCGGCGCCGCCAGGAGGTCGCGGCCGTCGTGGTGGAGCACGTCGAAGAAGAACGCCCGGAGCGGAACGGTGGCGCGCAGCCGGTCGACGTCGGTGCGGGAGCCGACCCGGCTGGCGGTCACCTGGAACGGGCGCGGACGCTCGGCGTCGTCGAGGGCGATGACCTCTCCGTCGAGGACGATGGAGGTCACCGGAAGCGCCCGGACGGCCTCGACGACCTCCGGCAACCGGTCGGTGACCTCATCGAGGGTGCGGGTGAAGACGCGGATCGTGTCACCGGACCGGTGCACCTGCACCCGGATGCCGTCGAGCTTCCATTCGAGGGCGGCCGGGCCGGCGATCTTGCTCAGCGCCTCGGCGATGTCCGGCGCCGGGGAGGCGAGCATGGGACGCAGCGGCCTCGCGACCTCCAGCCGGAACTGGTCGAGGACCGAGGCGTCGCCGTCGACGCCCACCGCGGCACTCGCCACCGGTGCGATCGCCCCGGCCACCATGATCGCCCGCCGAATCTCGGCCGCCGGGAGCCCGCTCGCCTTGATCACCGCGTCGACCATCACGCCGTCGAGGGCGCCCTGGCGGAGTTCACCGGTGATCAGCCCGGCCAGCAGCCGCTGCTCGTCGCCGGTGGCCCTCGCCCACAGCGAGGACAACAACTCCTGCCGGCGCCGTTGCGATCCGGCGCCCGCGACCTGCGCGATCTCCGCGAACGTCGCGTCGACCTCGCTCACCCCGAGGCTCGGCACCTCGGCCGGCGCCGGAAGGTCGCGCAGGGCGGCATAGCCGATGCCGGTGCGGCGTTGGCGGAGCTCACCGGCGAGGTAGGACACCACAAGGGCCACCTCGTCGGTGTCGGCGGCCGCTAGGCAGTCGGCGATCCGGCGTACCTTCTCCAGACGGGAGGACGTGCCGGAGACGGCGGCGGAGGCCTGCGCGAGGACGTCGAGGAGCATGAAAACATTCTGGCGGCGGCCACCGACAGCCCGTGCGTCCTGCCGCGGGCTCCCCGATCGCCGATCGTCTCGAGTGCGGACCTGGGATCTTCATGTACGAACTGCTCTATCGTCTGGTCTTTCGGCGGGTGCCCGCCGAGCCCATCCACCGGCTCGCCTTCGGCGCGATCCGGACGGCCGCCGTGCTTCCGGGCGCCGCCGGCGAACTCCGTCGCCGGCTCGGCCCGACCGATCCCGTGCTGCGGGTCAGTGCGTTCGGCCTGGACCTGCCCGGGCCCCTCGGCCTGGCCGCGGGCTTCGACAAGGACGCCCGGGGGGTGGACGCCCTCGCCGCTTTGGGCTTCGCGTTCGTCGAGGTCGGGACGGTCACCGCGCAGCCGCAGCCGGGCAACCCCCAGCCGCGGATGTTCCGGCTCAGCGCCGACCGGGCGTTGGTCAACCGGATGGGCTTCAACAACCAGGGTGCCGCGGCGGTTGCCGCGCGCCTTGGACGCCGCACCAGCCGCGGAGTCTCGCGCGGTGTGTCGCGGACCGGCGGCGCGACGTACGCCGGTGTCAACATCGGCAAGACGAAGGTCGTGCCCGAGTCCGGAGCGGTGGCCGACTACGTCGCGAGTGCCCACCTGCTCGCCGGCGTCGCCGACTACCTCGTCGTCAACGTGAGCTCACCCAACACGCCCGGCCTGCGTGATCTGCAGGCGATCGAGCATCTGCGCCCGCTGCTCACCGGCGTACGCAAGGCCCTCGACGAGGCCGCCACACCCGACACCCCCCGGGTGCCGCTGCTGGTCAAGATCGCGCCGGACCTCTCCGACGACGACATCGACGCGGTCGCCGACCTGGCGCTCGAACTCCGGCTGGACGGCATCATCGCCACCAACACCACCATCGGCCGCGAAGGCCTGCGCACCGACCCCGCCGAGGTCGCGGCCGTCGGCGCGGGCGGCCTGTCGGGAGCACCGCTGAAGGCGCGCGCCCTGGAGGTGTTGCGCCGCCTGTACGCCCGGGTGGGAGACCAGCTGGTCCTGGTGGGTGTCGGTGGCATCGAGAACGCCGACGACGCGTGGGAACGCATCCGGGCCGGGGCGACGCTCGTCCAGGCGTACACCGGCTTCATCTACGGCGGTCCGTTCTGGGCGCGGCGGCTGCACCGCGGGCTGGCACGCCGGATCCGGGCTGCCGGTTACAGCTCGGTCGCCGAGGCTGTGGGCAGCGCCACCCGATCACGTCGTTGACGGCGAAACGGCGTCCCCTCCGCCAGGTAGGGGACGCCGTTTCGTCGGGGATGGACCAGTGGTCGGAACTGCTTGGTCAGCGCGGCCAGGGGAAGGGCAGCTGGTTCGGGTTCTGCTGCTGGTCGTCCGGCCCGGGGAACTGCTGCTGGTTGTCGTCCTGGCCGGGGCCCTGCTGCTGTGGCTGCTGCTGTGGCTGCTGGACCTTGCCGCCGTCGGTGCCAAGGGTGGCCTTCGCGGTGTGCGTCTGCTCGCCGCGTACGTACGTCAACGTCACCTTGGCGCCGGGTCGGTAGGACCGGACGGCCGCGATCAGGCCGTCGGCGTCGGTCACCTGGCGGTCGTCGACCTTGGTGATCACGTCGCCCTGGCGCAGGCCGGCCTTGTCGGCGGCGCCGTTCGCGTTGATGCCCTGGAGAGCGGCGCCCGTGCTCACGCCGTCGCTTCCGGTCGCCTCGGTGACCGTCACTCCCAGCTGCGCGTGCTCGGCGCGGCCGTCGTCGATCAGCTGCTTGGCGATCGGCCGGGCCTCGTCGATGGGGATGGCGAAGCCGACGCCGATGGAGCCGGACTGTCCGCCCATCGAGCTCCCCAGCGTCGCGATGGCGCTGTTGATGCCGACGACCTGACCTGCCATGTTGACCAGCGCGCCACCGGAGTTGCCCGGGTTGATGGCAGCGTCGGTCTGGATCGCGTCGATGACCGTGCTCTGGTCGCTCTCGGACTCACCGCTGGTGCGCACCGGCCGGTCGAGCGCGCTCACGATGCCCGAGGTCACCGTGCCGGACAGGCCGAGCGGGGACCCGATCGCGACGACGTTCTGCCCCACGCTCAGGCTGGCGGAGCTGCCGAGCTGGGCCGGGTTCAGCCCGGACGTACGAGCGGCCCGGATCACGGCGAGGTCGGTGGTGGGGTCGGTTCCGACAACGGATGCCTTCACGGTCTTTCCGTCGCTGAAGGTCACACTCAGGCTTCCACCCTGGCTGCCCGCCGCGGCGACGTGGTTGTTGGTGAGGATGAGGCCGTCGTCGCTGAGCACGATCCCACTGCCGTTGCCCACGCCCTGGGAGGTCGCGATCGTGATGGACACGACGCTCGGCAACACCTTGTTCGCCACCTGCTGCACACTGCCCGCGGGAGCGTTGGAGGCGTTCTGGGGCTTGATGGGCTGGTCGAGCGCCGTCGAGCTGAAACCGCCCTCGTCGCGGGTGAGGTAGTAGGTGGCGGCGGTCCCGGCGCCACCGCCGATCAGGCCGGCCGCGAGCGCGACGGCGGCGATGGCGGCCGCGCCCCGGCGACGGGGGCCCTTGTCGTTCGGGTGGTCGCCGCCACCGGACCAGTTCTCCGAGGTGCCACCGGAGCCGCCGCCGAAGTTCCCACCAGGGTTCCCGCCGGGCCAGTCACCGCCGGGGCGCTGACCGTACGGCGGGATCGGAGGCTGCCCGAGCGGCGGCTGACCGTAGGCATAGGGGTAGGGAGGAGGAAGCGGGCGGGTCTCTTCCCCGCCACCGCTGCCACCGCCGGACGAGACCGGCTGACCCACAGGACGCGAGGCAGCCGGATCGTGCACTGCGGGCGCCGTGCCGTCGGAGCGGTGCGGCTGGCCCGACGAAGGTGTCGTCTCGGTCATGGGCCCAACATTCGTCCGGGTAGCTGAGACCAGTCTGAGAGCCGACCCAGAGGCCCCGAAGAAACCGGGCATACTCGTCGAGATCGCTCCGAGAGAACTGTGGCGTGGTGCCGCCGCGGGCCGTCCGCCGACACCGACGGCCGTGTCGGCGGGGTCTGCGCGATCAGCGCGCTCCGTCCGGGCGAGGTCTCCCCGACGGTCCCGGTGGCGCCGGGCTGGACATACCGGGCAACCGGAGGGTGAGCAGGGCGCCACCCTGCGAATTCCGGCCGGCGCTGACGCTGCCGCCATGCCGGTCGGCGGCCTGCTTGACGATCGACAACCCGAGACCCGAACCGGGCATGGTTCGCGCCTCGGTGGAACGGTAGAACCGCTCGAAGACGTGAGGAAGGTCCGCATCGGCGATCCCCGGGCCCTGGTCGGCCACCGACAGCACTCCATGCCGCAGGCTCACCGACACGATGCCGCCGGGCGGACTCCACTTCGCGGCGTTGTCGAGCAGGTTCGTCACGGCCCGCTCCAGGGCCGGCGCGTCGCCGAACACCGTCCACGGCTGTGCCTCCACGTCGAACCGCACACTCGGTGCGCGACGGCGTACGCGTTCGGCCGCGTGGCTCACGACGTCGGCGAGGTCGACGGGGATGTGCGCGGCGGCCGGCGGATCCTCGCGGGACAGTTCGACCAGATCGCCCACGAGGGAGGACAGTTCGACGAGTTGGGCGCGGACGTCCTCCAGGAGCGCCAGCCGATCCTCCGGGGACAGTCCCGGTCGCCCCTCGCTCTGGGCGAGGAGGTCGAGATTGGTGCGCAGGCTGGTGAGGGGCGTACGGAGTTCGTGTCCGGCGTCAGCGATCAGCCGGCGTTCTCTCGCGCGCGCCTCTGCCAGCGCCGACAGCATCGCGTTGAAGGCGTGCGCGAGCCGGGTGAGCTCGTCGTTGCCCTGGACCGGAATGGGGCGCAGGTCACCGGTGCGGGCGACGTGCTCGGCGCCCGCGGTGAGTCGCTGGACCGGGCGCAGGCCGGTACGCGCGATGCCCACTCCGGCCCACGCCGCGACGGCGATGCCGGTGCCTCCGACGATCAGCAGGACGAAACCCAGGCGGTTGAGCAGGTCCTGCGTGCTCGCCTGGGACTGGCTCAGAACGAGTGCGTAACCCTGCGTCCGAGCCACCGGCACGGCCACCACGCGGTAGGTCCCGTCGTGGGTGATCGACGTACGCACGCTCTGTGCGAGCGCCCCGCGGGCGACCTCGCGCTCGGGAGCACCGAGCGGTGGTGCGATCGGGTCGCCCCGCTGGTCGCTCGGCGAGATGTAGTAGCCGTCCGCGCGCAGCAGCGCGATCCGGATGTCGGCGGCGCCGAGCGCCTCGGACGGGATGCCGGCGAGTTCGGTCTGGACGGCGAGCGGGCCGGCCGCCGCGGAGCGGGCGCGGTCGAGCAGGTTGGCGTCGACCTGGTTCAGCAGGGAAGCCCGAACCGTGATGTATGCCGCGAGCGATATCAAAACGACGATGATGCCGACACCGAAAGCCGCCAGCAGTCCGACGCGGGACCGCAGGCTGAGGTTGCGGAAGAGGCTCAGACCGGAGTCCGGGGCCGGCTCGGGTATGGGTCCGGGCTCGTGGCTGGGGCCGGAGTTTCGGGTCGGGCCGTCGGCGTTGGGCAGTGTCATCAGTGGTGGGTCGGTCACGGTGGAGTGTCGCGAAGAACGTATCCGACGCCGCGGACGGTGTGGAGCAGCCGGGGTTCGTCACTGGCCTCGGTCTTGCGGCGCAGGTACCCGACGTAGACCTCGAGGGAGTTGGCGGAGGTCGGGAAGTCGAAGCCCCAGACCTCCTCGAGGATCTGGGAGCGCTCGAGCACCTGTCGGGGATGCCGCAGGAAGAGTTCGAGCAGCGAGAACTCCGTGCGAGTCAGGCTGATCGGCCGGTCGCCTCGGCGTACTTCCCGGGTCGTGGGATCGAGTGTGAGGTCGGCGTAGGACAGGATCGAGCTGTCGACGCCAGGGGTGGAACGGCGCAGCAGAGCCCGCAGCCGGGCCAGCAACTCCTCCAGGGCGAAGGGCTTGCTGAGATAGTCGTCGGCCCCGGCGTCGAGTCCGGCGACCCGGTCGGCCACGGCGTCGCGCGCGGTGAGGACGAGGACGGGTACGTCGTTGCCGGTCGCACGGAGAGCTCGGCACGTCGCGATGCCGTCCAGGCGCGGCATCATCACGTCGAGAACCACGGCATCGGGGTTTCTGGCCGCCACGCAGCGGAGAGCCTGCTCGCCGTTCTCGGCGAGGTCGACTTCGTACCCGTTGAAGACCAGCGACCGGCGCAGGGAGTCACGGACCCCCTGGTCGTCGTCCACGACAAGGATGCGCACTGGATCAGTTTGCCTTGTGCACCTGAAGGGACGCTGAGCGCAACGCCTCGCCTCGGCACGGTCGTGACGGCCTTGGTGATGACGAGCGGCGTCGCGGTTGCCGGAGTCGCCGCAAAGAGGACGAAACACCGCCTCAACGACGAATCTTGAACTTCCTGATGCGCTCCGGTACTTCGGTGTGTTCCTCGACCTTCTCCACGTTCGCGAGGGGCGGCCCGCTGCGACACCACTCGACCATCTGGTGAACGGCGTCGGGTTGCCCCTCGAACACCGCCTCCACCGTGCCGTCGGGAAGGTTGCGGACCCAACCGGAGACACCGGCCTGCTCGGCGACACGGCGGCAGGTGTCCCGGAAGAACACGCCCTGCACCGCGCCGTGCACGATGACCCTGGTCCGGATGACGTCGCTGGCCATGCCTCCAGCCTGCCCGGACCCTCTCGGGGCCGACACCCGACCCACCGGAACGACACGAGGACGGCCTTCTCACCTCCCGGACACCGCGGATGTTCGGACACCGGACCTGGCTGACGGCCGGACGAGGGGCCATCGGGCGGCGGCTACGCGGCGATGGCCGGGCTGGTCCCCGCGACGGCGGCGATGTCGCAGCGCCAACCGTGCTCGGTGACCAGGAACATCTCGGCGACGACGAGTCGGTGTCGGGCGGCCTCCTCGGCGAGCGCTGACAACCACACCTCGTCGGAGGGCAGCCAGACCACCCGGCCACGTCGGCAGCGCACCATCGCGACACCGTGCGTGGCGGGGATGCCGGCGCGTGCCGGGGCAAGTGGGCTCAGGCAGGCCCGAACCGCACTCCGGACCTGGGCTTCCGGTACGTCACCGGGCGGTGAGTCGAACCAACCGGCGTGCTCGACGTAGCTCCGGGAGAGCCGGACGACGCCGACGACGACGCGGTCGGGTCCGAACGGCACATGGCGGCCGATCCGGCGTAGCAGGACCGCCGGGTCCCGCGGTGCGGCGGTGTTGGCCGGTGGGGTCGCGGGTGGTTGGTGTGGTTCGCCCGCGGTCGCCTGGGCGGTCGCCGTTCCGGCGGCTGGTGGGGCCGTCGTTCGACGAAGAGGCGACGGATGCGCTGGGTGAGCGGATGGTGGCGGATCGGCACGGGTCATCGGAACAGGGTGCCCGCTCGGGCGAAGATATGGACGGAGTTGTCCACGGGTAGCTCGCTGTGGATGATCGACATCACACCGTGGCGATCATGGGGCATGCTCGGCGTTCACCGGCTTGGTTCGGGGGGATCCGCGGCGCCGGGCCGAACGGCGATGGGAGGCGCGATCGAGCCATGAGGAGAAGGAGCGACATGGCGAAAGGACAGGCGGCGAAGGGGGCTTCGACGGAGGGGCCGGCGGCGAACGAGGCGTCGGAGCGCGTTGAGGCGACGGCCAGGAGCGGGGCGGGGCTGGCAGCGCCAGGCGCGAGGAGAGGGGCGGCGCGCGACGTGGAGCGCTTCCGGTCGGTGGGACGGTTTCGGATCGACCCGCCGCTTGGCCGGGCGGAGTTCGAGTATCTCGCCGCGTTCGCCGAGAGTCGTCGCTGGCGCCGAACCGATGGCCCCTACGTCGTGCCCGACAACCCCCTCGCGGAGTGCCTCGACCCAGCGCTCGACCTGGCGCGCTACAGCGAGCCCGCCGACGGCCAGCCTGGCCTGTGGTGCCCGTGGGCGCCCGGTGACACCGGCCGCGCGCTGGTACCAGTGGCCGACGTGGCGGGCGGCAACGGGCTGCCGCCTGAGGAGACCGCGCACTGGCTGAGCTATCTGTGCGACCACTTCCTCCGCCCGGGCGCGCTGGCGCAGCGCTCCGGAGAGGCCCGGCAGCGGTGGTTCACTGGGTTCACCTTCGATCACGTCCTGGACGGGGCGGCCGCCGTGTCGGGGGAGTGGAGTGGTGAGCTGACCGTGATCAAGGTGGTCCGCAACTCCCTGTCGACGGAGGTTCTCGCGCCCTGAGCCTGGGGCCGTGTCGGGTCCGTCGGCGAGACGGTGCTCGCGAGGCCGTTTCGCCCGCCTGACGGGTGCTCCTGCGCGACGGGATCGCGACGGACCGTGCCGGTTGATCTCGCATTCCGGCGACTTCGGAGGGTGTCCGCGCCGACTGCTACCGTCGCCGCCGAACCTCTTTGCGAGGGCTGTCACGAACGACCGTTTCCGGCGTGTTCGCGACGGCTTGTCGCGGGACTTTCCGGGCGATGGGGCAGGTAGTCGATGCGACGTGTGCTCGCGGCAATGGTGGCTGTCGCCGCCGGTGGGGCACTTCTCGTCGGATGTGGCAGTGACGCGATGGAGCCGTCCGGACTCCCTTCGGAGTCGTCCACGCCTTCTCCGACACCAACCACGGCTTCGCCGACGCCGACCCCCTCCGCCACCTCGTCGGACCCGACCGCCTTCGTTCACCAGTACGTCGAGGCCGCCAACCGGGCCCTGACCAAGGGCGACGTCGACCAGATGGCCGCGCTGAGCGGGCCCAACTGCGCGTTCTGCTCGCAAACCGCCACCTCGATGAAGACCTTCTACGCCAACGGCGGGTCCTACGAGGGCGACGCCTCATGGCATATCGACGAGCTGGGCAAGCCGAACGGCACCGATCCGGTGAGCATCTCGGTCTACATCAAGGTGAAACCACACAAGGTGATCTCGAAGCGTGGCGCTTCGCCCGAGCCCGAAGAGGGTCGGACCCTGTTGTTTGACTTCACACTCGCGAAGGGGAACGGGCAGTGGAAAGTCAAGGACCTCGTCGTCAACTGAGCGGTCGCCGGAGACGCGTCACCGGCGCGCTGTCGGGAGCGTTGCTCGTCCTGGGTCTGCTGCTCTTCGGAGGGCCAGGAGTGGTCGGGACCGCCCTCGCCGAGTGCAAGATCGGTGACGGCGGCAAGTGGGAGTGTGGCGGCGGAGACGACGGCCCCGGCGGTCCACGCGGCCCGCAGGGTCCACGCGGACCTGGTGGCCCGGACAACCCCAACCCGCCGCAGCGGGTTCCGTACGACACCTACGCGACTCCCGCGTGCCTGTCGAACGGCCCGCCGCCCAACGACCCCAACGCGATGTGCGGCAACGCCTCGATGGCATGCCAGGCCCAGGGTCAAGAGGGCATCATGATGCGTTACTACATCCAGTGGGAGCAGAACGGCCCGTGGGAGCTCGTCGCCACGCGCTGCTCGGGCGCCGACGACCCGGAGGACCCGCCCGCTCCGCCGCCCGTGACGGCCGCGCAGGTGGAGGACTGGCTGGTCGATGGCTGGCTGCCGGCTTCGAACGCCGGGGTCAGCCCTGGAACCGGTAGCACACTGATCGACTTCCCGACGATCTTCTACGCCGACGGCGACACCACCTACGAGGCGGTGCGTGAGGTGCCCGACGGTACCGGCCGTCAGGTGCGTGTGGAGGGTCATGTCACCGGATACGTCTGGACGTGGGGCGACGGCAGCGAGCAAACCCACACCGACAAGCCCGGCAAGCCGTACTCCGGATCGACCAACGACGACGAGTACCTCACGCACTCCTACGCGGCGACCGGTGGTTACACCGTCCAACTCGCCGTCCAGTGGACCGGCACCTTCCAGGTGACCGGGGAGACGGTGCCTGTTTCGGGTGGAGGCAACTTCGACGTCACCGTGGACCGCGGGGAAGACGCCCAGGTCAACGTGGTGGAGAAGACGGACGTGCTGTCGCGCAAGTGACGACGGACAACGACACCGAGGGCCCCGGACGTGCGCGAGCGGTTCCGGGGCCCTCGCGTGTCGGTCGGGACGGTCAGAGGTAGGGAGGCCGGCGCCGAGGCGCGGGATCCGCGAGACCGTCGTTCGGCTCCTCCCCATACGCCGGCCACGTCAACGGCGTGTAGGGCGCGAGGTCGGGATCGTCGCTGGCGAAGGTGCGGACGGGGCCCGGTGGTGTCTCGGCGGTCTCGAACCGAACCGTCACCCGGCGTTGACCCGCCCCCCACACCCAGCCGCGGCCGTAGTCGGTGTGCGCGACGTCCTGGCCGGGCGACCAACGTCGTGGCGGCTCGACCTCCTGGATCGGTGACGCGGCTGTTTCGGTGCTTTGGAACGTCGTCGCTCCGCGGTCGCCCTCGGCGTTCTCGGCCTCCACGGCGTCCTTGGAGTCCTTGGCGTCCGTCGCCTCCTCGCCCATGCCGGACGCGAACAGGTCTTCCTGCACCCAGTCGGCCAGGCCGGAGACCCCGACGCCGAGCAACCGGACACCCGCGGACGTGTCGACCTCGGTGAGGAGGCGGCGAGCGAGTCGGAGGACGACGCGAACGTCGTCGGTGGGGCCGGCGAGGGTCGCCGACCGGGTGTAGGTGGTGAAGTCGAACAGGCGGATCTTCACCGTGACGGTCCGCCCGGACAGGCGCTCGCGGATCAGGCGTTCGCAGACTCTGGTGGCGAGACGGTCGACGTGGGCCGTGAGCAGGGCCGGGTCGACGATGTCCCGCTCGAAGGTGTCCTCGGCGCTCACCGACTTCGACTCCCGAAGAGGTACGACCTCGCGGTCGTCCTCGGCCCGGGCCAGGCGGGCAAGAGAGTGGCCGTGCGCCTGCCCGAGGGCCGCGACGAGATCGCTCTCGGCCGCCCTGGCCAGCTCTCCGACCGTGTGGATGCCGACCCGTCGGAGACGCTCGCCCGTGGCGGGTCCGACACCGGGGATCCGAGACACCGGCATGGGGTGTAGCAGGTCGGCTTCGGTGCCGGCCGCCACGACGAGCAGGCCGTCGGGCTTGCGGAGGTCGCTCGCGATCTTCGCGACGAGCTTGGACGTGCCCGCCCCGACCGAGGCGGTCAGGCCACCGGTGACCGACCGGACGCGTTCCTTGAGCTCGTGGGCCCGCCGTTCGATCGCCGCGGGGGAGAGGTCGGCGGAGGGACCGGCGGCGAGGTCGACGTAGGCCTCGTCGAACGAGACGGGTTCGACCAGGGGGGAGAGCTCGCGAAGGGTCGCCATCACGGCTCGGCTGGTCATGCGGTAGGCCGCGAACCGTCCGGACAGGTAGGCGGCGTGCGGGCAGCGCGCCCGAGCCTCGGCGGTCCGCATCGCCGATCGCACGCCGAACTTTCTCGCCTCGTAGGACGCCGTCGCGACGACGCCTCGCACGCCCACCCCGCCGACGATCACGGGCTTGCCGCGCAAGGAGGGCTTGTCACGCTGCTCGACGGCCGCGAAGAACGCGTCGAGGTCCAGGTGGATGATGCTCGGTTCCCTGCGCACCGGAACATCCTCGCAACGACGGGGGACAGGCCGCGTGGGCCCGGCCGGTTGCCAGCTTTTCGTCCACAACCGACGCGACGGCGGCTTTGTCCCCAGGGCGGCCTCGGTCAGGGGCCGGCCGCCCGGGCGGCTGACACGCTCGACGGCATGAGCACACCAACGAGCACCGACCGCGTCACACTGCGTGCGCCCGACGACGTTCTGGCCAAGGTCCCGTTCCTGATCGGGTTCCATCCGACGGAGAGCCTGGTGGCGCTGGCCTTCGGCGACGCCCGGCAGCTGAAGTTCGCCACCAGGATCGACCTGCCCGCCTCGACCGACGGAGACGCGGTCGCCGACATGACACGCCGGCTGGTCAGCCTCCTGTGCGCCCGCAGCACCTGCTACTGCGTGCTGGTGGCCTACACCGCGTGCCGGGAGGATGCCACGCCGATCCTGCGGACGGTCCTGGCGTCGTTCGGGGACGCCGGCATCTCGGTGCTCGACGCGCTCGTCGCCGACGGGCGGCGCTGGTGGTCCGACGTGTGTGCGGACCTCACGTGCTGCCCGCCGGAGGGGCGTCCCTACGACCTGAGCCGGCACCCGGTGACCGCCAGGTCGATCTACGGCGGCGAGGTGGCCCTCGCCGACCAGGAGGCCCTCCGTGGGTCCCTCGCCGCGCCCTCTGGACCCGCGCGGGCGGCGATGGAGGCGACCATCCGTCGGGTCGAGGCCGAGGTCTCCCCCGAGGGGGCGAGCGACCGCGTGGAAGGTGGCGTGCGGGCTGCCGCGCTCGGCCCCGACTCGGAGGTGGCCGTCGTCCAGTCCCGCGCCGCCTTCGTCGGTGAGCTGCTGCGGGCACATCGACCGGGCGGTCACAGGGCTTCCGACGAGGAGATCGCCCGGGTCGCGGTCCATGTCGCGGATGTGGCGGTCCGCGACGAGGTCTGGAGCTCCATGACGGCCGCATCCGCCCCTGCGCACGTGGCCTTCTGGACGGAGGTGGTGCGACGGGTGGTCGCGCCCTACGACGTCGCGCCCGCGGCCCTGCTGGCCTTCGCCGCCTGGCTCCACGGCAAGGGCGCCCTCGCCCGCTGCGCACTCGAGCGCGCGCACGCGAGCGATCCGGGATACACGATGGCTCGCCTCATCGAGGACCTGCTCCTGCGCGGAGTCCCGCCCGAGGTGTGGACGCCGCCACACCAGGCGTGCTGAGTGTGCACTGGTCGGGTGGGTCCGCTGTTTGCGTCTCGCCCCGATATCCGCTGGAATCGGACCACGCCCAGGTCGGCCGCCCCTTGGCGACAGATGGGTTTCGATGCGACGCTCCCAGCAGGACCCGTGGGGAGGAGCGCGATGGGTCAGGACATCAAGCCCCGGAGCTTCAGCCGCGAAGATCGAACTCGGTTCCGTGACGCGTTGCGGAGCTGCGCGGAGGCGTTCCAGCAGATGCGGGACGAGTCCAGGTTCGACGCTCGGCGACCCTTCACAGGGTTCGAGATCGAGTTCAACCTCGTCGACGGGCGCAGCGACCCCTCGCTCACCAACGGTGAGGTGCTCGCGGCGATCGGCGACGAGGCGTTCCAGACCGAGCTCGCGCGCTACAACATCGAGATCAACGTCGAGCCCCGCCTGCTGCGCGACGGGGCGCTCAAGGACTTCGAGGACGATCTACGCGCCCGGCTCAACGCGGCCGACGCGAAGGCGCGGGAGCTCGGTACACGTCTCGTGATGATCGGGATACTGCCGACCGTGACCGCCGAGCACGTGACCGCGGAGACGCTTTCGCCGAAGACCCGCTACCAACTGCTGAACGAGCAGATCATCGCCCAGCGCGGGGAGGACATCCGGATCGCCATCGAGGGTGTCGAGAAACTCGAGCTCACCACCGACTCGGTGACGCCGGAGTCCGCCTGCACGAGCACGCAGTTGCACGTCGAGGTGAGCGAGGACGGCTTCGCCCCCTACTGGAACGCCGCGCAGGCGATCGCCGGGCCGCAGGTCGCGATCTGCGCCAACTCTCCTTTCCTGTTCGGGCGCGAGCTGTGGCGTGAGACGAGGATCAAGCTCTTCGAACAGGCCATCGACACGCGGTGCGCCGAACTCGCCGAACAGGGTGTGCGACCTCGCGTGTGGTTCGGGGAGCGCTGGATCAACTCCGTGACCGACCTCTTCGACGAGAACCAGCGATACTTCTCACCGCTGCTGCCGGTGTGCGGGGACGACGATCCGCTGGAGGTGCTCACCCAGGGCGGCACGCCGAGCCTCGAGGAGTTGTGCCTGCACAACGGCACCATCTACCGCTGGAACCGCCCTGTCTACGACGTCGTGGACGACCGGCCGCATCTGCGGATCGAAAACCGCGTGCTGCCAGCCGGCCCGACGGTCGTCGACACCCTTGCCAACGCCGCGTTCTACTTCGGACTCGTGCGCCGCCTGGCCGTGGACGAACGGCCGTTGTGGTCGCGGATGTCGTTCGACGCGGCCACGGAAAACTTCCTGCGCGGTGCACGGCACGGCATCGTGGCGGAGCAGTACTGGCCCGGCTCCGGATGGATCCAGGCAGCCGAACTCGCGCTCCGCAAGCTCATCCCCCTGGCCCACGAAGGGCTCGACGACTGGGGCGTCGACCCCACCCAGCGGGATCGCCTCCTGGGTGTCATCGAGCAACGCTGCCTCTCGGGCCTGAACGGCGCGGTCTGGCAGTCCACGGTCTTCCACCGGCTGTACGACGACAGTGGCCTCTCCCGCCTCGACGCGCTTCGCGGCGTCACGGCTCGCTATGTCGAGCACATGGCCACCAACGCGCCCGTCCATACCTGGCCGATCGACTGACCCTCCGGTCACTTGTGGCGCACACCTAGTTGCGCCCGATTTTCGATGAGACGCAACCGTTGAGTGTTGTGAGACGTCACAAATATTGAGAGGGGGTTGATCATGCCCAACCAGCGTTTCGCCATCCCTGGCGGCCGTCGCGCCGTCGTATTCGAGTCCTTCCGAGACTGGCACGAGCTCGCGGCCTGCCGTGGCGAGCCGTCCGAACTTTTCTACGGGCCGGAGGGGGAGAAGCTTCCCCAACGTCTCGTACGCGAGAAGCGCGCACTCGAGATCTGTGGCCGGTGTCCGGTCCGTGTCGAGTGCCGAAGCCATGCCCAGCGGCGCCCCGAAACCTATGGCGTCTGGGGAGGCACCACCGAATCCAGTCGATCCGCCGCCCGACGAGCCTCGGCCGTACGCGAGTCCGCCTGACTCGCGCCTGACCTGCGTGCGACCGCGCCCACGTCCGGGCCCGGTCCGGGCCTCAGGTCCGGGCCCCAGGTCCGGGGCAGGTTCGAGCCGGCCGCACGTCCAGCCCGCACGACCCGGCCCGCACGACCCGGCTCGTTCCCTGTCGATTCCCGTATCAGATCCGAACCTCTCACGTCGCGGAGCCGTCGCCGCGTGCGTGGTCGCGCGGCTGGCGGCGCCGCGGCTGTGGGGGCCGGAGTCGGGGTACGACGATCGGGCGCGTGGCGGCGGGCACGTCGAGCCAACCGGTGCGGGTGGCGACGTACACCGGAGCAGGCCGCACACCCGTGATGCCGCACGCCACCAGCCAGGCGCGCCACCAGGCCAGGTCGCCGTCCACGCACTCGAGTGGGTCGGGACGCACCACCAGGAGTGTCGCCAGCCAGTACCCCGCCTGCTCGTCGGTCAGCCCGGTTCCCATCGATCTCGAACCGGTGCCGGCCACCGCAAGCAGCCGGTCCAACCCCGCGAGGGCGAGGTCGACCCGCAGCGCGTGGTCGGGTTCACCGGTCGCCGCTGTGAGCAGGTCGGGGGACGGATCCCCGGCCGGGGCGCCGTCCGGGCCGAGGAGCAGGACCCGCGCCGCCGCGGGGAACACCCGCCGGCGCGTCTGGGCGCGCAGGATCCACACCGACGCCGTGAGTTGCCTCACCAGCCTCGGATGCGGCCCCACGGCACCAGGTGGCTCGGTCGGCGGTGGTGGCTCTGGCGGCGGGCTCAGGCTGGGCTGAGGGGGCGCGGAGTGTGGGGCCTGGCAGGGCGACACAGGGTCTTGACCGGGCTGGTGGGGCACTTGCGGCGTCATGGCAGCACCCTGCCGGGGGCGCAAGATCCTCGGTGGTCGTCATCCACAGCCCAACGTGTAGTAGCGTCCGGCCCCAGGTCCTGCTCAGCTTCTGGTCCTTGGAGGTGCATCGATGACGGCGATTGTCGTCGGTTACGTCGACAAGCCAGAGGGCCGCGCCGCCCTCCAGCGTGCCGCCACCGAGGCGAAGCTTCGAAGAGCCAGGTTGGTGGTGGTCAACGCACAGAGTTCGACCGACACGACCCCCGCCGCCGATGAGGCGTTGGCCGCCGTGCGGGCCGAACTCGACGCCGAGGGCCTCGCGTCCGACGTGCGCGAGCCCGGTGCGGGCGGCGACCCCGCCGAGGACCTCATCTCGACCGCGGAGGAAGTCGACGCCGACTTCATCGTGATCGGGCTGCGCAAGCGCTCACCGGTCGGGAAGCTGATCCTCGGCAGCAACGCGCAGCGGGTCCTGCTGGACGCCTCCTGCCCGGTCCTGGCGGTCAAGGCCGAAGCAAGCGGATGAGCCTCCTCGCCCACTACCCTCAGCGGGTGGGGTGACACCCGCAGGCGGAGTGGGCCGCCGTGCCGGCTCGGGCTACCCCGGGCCAAGGCGACAAGCGAGGACAACGAGATGGCCATCACGATCACCGGTGACGCGGCTGCCGACGCCGAACTCGAGAACAACCCGTTCGCGCTGCTGGCCGGCATGTTGTTGGACCAGCAGTTCCCGATGGAGCGCGCGTTCGCGGGCCCTCATCTGCTCGCCACCCGACTCGGTGGCTCGTTCGACCCGGCCGAGGTCGCGGCGTACGACCCGGAGGACTTCGCGGCGCTGTGCGCCGGCCCGCCGGCCGTGCACCGGTTCCCCGGATCGATGGCGGCGAGGCTGCAGGCGCTGGCCCGCTACGTGGTCGAGGAGTACGACGGCGACGCCGCCCGGATCTGGAGGGTCGACTCCGCGAAGGAGCTCTCGGCCCGCCTGCTGAACCTACCGGGCTTCGGGCCGACCAAGGTGACGATCTTCCTGGCACTGCTGGGCAAGCAGCTGGGTGTCCGGCCGACGGGCTGGGCGCAGGCGGCGGACGGCTACGGCGAGGAGGGCGTCTTCCGCAGTGTGGCAGATGTCGTTGACGCGGATTCGCTTGCGAAGGTGCGGGCATACAAGCAAGAGCAGAAGCGCTCGGCGAAGGCCGGGCGTTGAGATAGCGGTAAAGCAGGCATTTGGAGACCGACGTATGCTGGAACATCGAGCATCCGGGCCCGACCGCGTGAGGCGCACTCGTGCCGCAACGTCATTCTGACCGAACCAACCAGGTGCCATGCGTGCGTCTGGCCGGGAACGTGTCAGAATGTGCTCTTGCGAAAATGCCCGGTGTCCCGGTCACTCTCACCACTGGTACGACGAGAGGAAGGTCGTGTCGTCCCGCACGTCCCGGTATGCCCCACTTCTTGACAGCCCGGAAGTCCAGCGACTCGTCGACCAAGGTCGCGAGCGCGGGCACGTCACCGCCGAGGAGGTGCGCGGCGCGTGTGAGGAAGTCGGTATCGACAAGACCCAGTGGGCGAATCTGCTGCGGTACCTCGGTGAGGAAGGTGTGACCGTGTCGGTCGACTCCACAACTCAGACCACCCGCAAGCGGGTCGCGGCCGCTGCCTCGCGCCGCGCCGCCGCGGTGACCCAAAACGCCGCACCCCCCGCGAAGCGGCCAAGTGCCGCCCCGACGTCTCGTACCGTCCAGGACGGGTCATCCGGGCCGAAGATCGCCCGGCCGACAGAGGCCCTGGGCGAGACGTCTCCCCGACTGGCCGAGGCAGGGGTCGAAGTCGCCGTCGAGGCCGACGAGACCTCGGTCGCCCCCGTCAAGCCGGCCGCCAAGCGCGCCGGCGCGAAGGGCGCCAAGAAGGCCGCCGCCGGCGCCAAGGTGAAGAAGGCGGGCACGGGGAAGTCCGACGACGGTGACCCCGAGGGCGAGGGCGAGATCGACGTCGATCTCACCGCGGAGCTCGAGGAAGAGGGCTTCGTCCTCTCCGAGGGTGACGACGCGGACGAGCCCGAGCAGCAGGTCCTGGTAGCGGGTGCGACCGCCGACCCGGTGAAGGACTACCTCAAGCAGATCGGCAAGGTCCCCCTGCTGAACGCCGAGCAGGAGGTCGAGCTGGCCAAGCGGATCGAGGCCGGCCTGTTCGCGGAGGAGAAGCTCGCCGCGGAGTCGGGCCCACCCCTGGCCGAACTCCTGACCGAGTTCGAGTGGATCGCTGAAGACGGCCACAAGGCGAAGAACCACCTGCTGGAGGCGAACCTCCGACTGGTCGTGTCGCTGGCGAAGCGTTACACCGGCCGCGGCATGCTCTTCCTGGACCTGATCCAGGAAGGCAACCTGGGTCTGATCCGCGCGGTGGAGAAGTTCGACTACACCAAGGGCTACAAGTTCTCGACGTACGCCACGTGGTGGATCCGGCAGGCGATCACCCGGGCGATGGCCGACCAGGCACGCACCATCCGTATCCCGGTGCACATGGTCGAGGTGATCAACAAGCTCGCCCGGGTCCAGCGGCAGATGCTGCAGGACCTCGGCCGGGAACCCACTCCGGAGGAGCTGGCCAAGGAACTCGACATGACCCCGGAGAAGGTCATCGAGGTCCAGAAGTACGGCCGGGAGCCGATCAGCCTGCACACCCCGTTGGGTGAGGACGGCGACAGCGAGTTCGGTGACCTGATCGAGGACTCCGAGGCGATCGTCCCGGCCGATGCGGTGTCGTTCACCCTCCTGCAGGAGCAGCTCCACGCGGTCCTCGACACCCTGTCCGAGCGCGAGGCCGGCGTGGTCTCGATGCGGTTCGGGCTGACCGACGGGCAGCCGAAGACGCTGGACGAGATCGGGAAGGTCTACGGCGTGACCCGTGAGCGGATCCGCCAGATCGAGAGCAAGACGATGAGCAAGCTTCGCCACCCGAGTCGTTCGCAGGTGCTGCGCGACTACCTCGACTGATCGTGAGGGGACCCGTACCGACCGTGGTACGGGTCCCAGCCATTTTCGCCGGAACCGCAGGAGCAGGTACCATTTCGATTGCTTGACGCATGTGCGCCCCGTACTCCTCGACCGGAGTACGGGGTTTTTGGCTTTGCTGGCCACCCTCGCATTTCGGTCAGTCCGCGCGCTGACGCCCACCTGGGTGTCGGCTCGACCTGAAGGAGAAGTCCGTGGTCGCTAGGAGCAGCATCGGGGTGTCCCAGGCATCGGCGGTGGCGCAGCCGTCCGGGGCCGGGAGGTCGTCGGAGGCGACCAAGGCGGCCCAGAAGAAGTCGGAGGCGCCAGTGCGGTCGGCCGACGCGAAGGAGCCGCAGGAGCCGCAGGAGGAGGGCTTCGTCCTCTCCGAGGAGGACGACGCGGACGAGCCCGAGCAGCAGGTCCTGGTGGCGGGTGCGACGGCTGACCCGGTGAAGGACTATCTCAAGCTGATCGGCAAGGTCCCCCTGCTGAACGCCGAGCAGGAGGTCGAGCTGGCCAAGCGGATCGAGGCCGGCCTGTTCGCGGAGGAGAAGCTCTCCGCCGGCGCCGACGCGCTGTCGGTGCAGGTGGTGGGCGAGTTCGAGTGGTTGGCCGAGGACGGCCACAAGGCGAAGGACCACCTGTTGGAGGCGAACCTCCGGCTGGTGGTGTCGCTGGCGAAGCGTTACACGGGCCGCGGGATGGGCTTCCTGGACCTGATCCAGGAGGGCAACCTGGGTCTGATCCGTGCGGTGGAGAAGTTCGACTACACCAAGGGCTACAAGTTCTCGACGTACGCCACGTGGTGGATCCGACAGGCGATCACCCGGGCGATGGCCGACCAGGCGCGGACGATCCGTATCCCGGTGCACATGGTCGAGGTGATCAACAAGCTGGCCCGGATGCAGCGGCAGATGCTGCAGGACCTCGGTCGCGCGCCCACTCCGGAGGAGCTGGCCAAGGAACTCGACATGACCCCGGAGAAGGTCGTCGAGGTCCAGAAGTACGGCCGGGAGCCGATCAGCCTGCACACCCCGCTCGGGGACGACGGCGGGTCGGAGTTCGGCGACCTGATCGAGGACACCGAGGCCGTCGTACCGGCCGACGCGGTGGCCTTCCGGCTCCTGCAGGAGCAGGTCTACTCCGTACTGGAGACGCTCAGCGAACGCGAGGCCGGCGTCGTGTCCCTCCGGTTCGGGCTGACCGACGGGCAGCCGAAGACGCTGGACGAGATCGGGAAGGTCTACGGCGTGACCCGTGAGCGGATCCGCCAGATCGAGAGCAAGACGATGAGCAAGCTTCGCCACCCGAGCCGTTCGCAGGTGCTGCGCGACTACCTCGACCTCACCTGAGCGGGCGGCCGGGACTCCCGGCCTGGCGGCGGTGGCCAGGGCTCACCGCGGCGACGCGTTGAACCGCTCGCGCGCCAGCAGCGGCCTGATCGCGCGGGTGACCTCGCCGCGGGTGAAGTAGGTGCGGAGAGCGTCGTGCCGCAGGGCGTTGCCGATCGGGCCGAGCACCATCGCCTGGTCGAGTGCGAGGTAGCGCCGAGCGACCGTACCGCTTCGGACCGCGACGGCATCGTAGAAACCGCCTGGGCCGTAGGAGTCCAGGTTCTGCTCGAGCCTGGTCAGGTTGTCGATCGCCGCCTGCCGTGCGAACGGCAGGGCGAGGAACGCCGCGTGCGGGGTGACCACGCCGTCCCCGTAGGTCGGGGCCGGCTGGGCGGACCGACAGCCGTCGTAGCCCTGGTCGACGTTGGTTCCCTCGAGGTCGGACGGGTAGCCGGCCGGGTCCATACCCATGGCGTCGACGCCCCACACGCCGTAGCCCCCGCGGGGGTCGCTCGCGGGGGAGAAGCCCCAGTAGCCGTACTCCGCGTCCCGCAGGCCGTGTTCGATCTGGCCCTGCACATACGCCGGGTGGTTGAGCCCCCAACTGCGCGGACCCCAGCGTTCCTCGGGAACGAACATCGCCGGCATCAGTGCCTCGAACATGTCGCCGCCCCAGCTCGGGACGAACCTCGACCCGCGGTACTGGAACGCGCCCTCGAACACCGGCACGCCGAGGTAGGTCGCGTCGAAGCCGATCGGCCGCTGCTCCAGCCAGGACCAGTCGCAGCTGGCGGGGAAGGTGCGGTAGGGCGCGAAGTAGTGCCGGGCGGGGATCTGGCCGAGGGCGATGCCGATGTAGCTGGCGATACGCGGCTCGGTGTTGAGGATGTCGTAGTGGTTGCAGGTGTACCAGACGTCGGGTCCGCGGTCGCGGTAGTTGTCGACGACCGAGCAGCCGGGTGGCTCCTCGTCCCAGAACCCGCCACGCAGGAGGCCGGCGGGGAAGTCCTCGCCGCGGGCGGTCGGGTTGTAGAAGAAGCCGAAGTCCATCCGGTCCAGCAGGGTCTGCGCCGCGTGGGACCGGGCCGGCATCGCCGACCGGACCACGAGGAGGGCCGCCGCGAGCCAGCCGTTGTCGACCGAGGACAGGAAGGGATGGACGACGGAGTTGTCCTCGGGCCAGGTACGCAGGACGGCACCCGTCTTCGGGTCGTACCAGTTGTAGAACATGCCCGAGGCCTCATGGACGTCCAGCCGGGCGAGGCCGCGCAGGGTCCGCTCGACCCGTTGGTCGGCCTCCGCGGCCGGGATGATCCCGAGGTCACGGGCGGCGACGGTGCTCCAGAGGTAGCCGCCGATGTTCGTCGGTGAGGTGTAGCCGCTGCGGGTGGCGGGGGACAGGTCGCCGCCGATGTTGTCGGCCGGGAATCCGGTGGCGGGGTCGACCATCGCCTCGAAGGAGGTCCAGGTGTCACGGGCGTACCGCATCAGGACATCCCGGTCAGATGGGACCGAAGCCTTCGGCTGGGCTTCGACCGCGCCGGCGGCGAGTGCCGGGGTGGCGGCGAGGCTGGACGCCGCGAGGACGAGAGCGATGGCGGAGCGCTTCCAGCGGAGCATGGGCTCCTCCTCGCCGGATGGCCGGCCGCTCGAGGGCGGAAAAACGCCTACATCGGCTGCGTAGAGGCTGAGTATCGCGGCGGAGCGCAGCTTCGGAAAGTAGTCGAGCGGAAACCGACCGGACTCGGCCGGAGATGCGAAACGTGCCGGTCACCGCCATGGTGACCGGCACGTCCGGTAGACAACTGGGTGTTCGGCCAGGACCTCACACCCTCAGCTGTGTCAGCTGGAGGTGTCCACCCCGAGCCGATTGGTCTCGTCGTGGATTTCGCTCGCAACTTCGCGAAGCTTCTCCGAGTGCGCGCGACCATGATGTGCGCAGAACAGCAGCTCACCGCCGGACGGCAGGGACACCCGGACGTAGGCCTGGGCGCCACAGCGGTCGCAGCGGTCCGCGGCCGAAAGCGGTGTGGCAACTGCAGCAGTCACGTGATCTTCTCTCCGATCCTCGGGGTCTCCAACCCTGCCAACATCAAACCAGGTGCCGGGTAATCCCGCTCGCCCCAGAATCTCGGATCCGGGACGGGACTCCACCGACCATGTCGCAAACGTACTGCGCCACGCCCCCGAACGCAGGGGCCGGTCCGGCGTAGAAAGGGTCCTTTGGCAGCCGGATCTGGCCGTTTCGCCCCTCGTCGGTGTGGTCAAGGTCACGCCTGCCGTCCCGGACGGCGTGGGGATAGGCCGGTGTCGGCGCCGCTGGGTAGCCTGGATCGGCCAGCCAGAAACAAGCGCCAATCACATGCTTTGCGTACAAGGCGAAGTCATGCGAATACGGAAAGGAGCTGTTGTTGTCGACTCGGTCCGCGGACCTCGAGCACGCCGGCTACACCGCCCAGCATCTCACGGTCCTCGAGGGTCTCGAGGCCGTGCGCAAGCGGCCGGGGATGTACATCGGGTCAACCGATACGCGCGGTCTGATGCACTGCCTCTGGGAGCCGATCGACAACGCCGTCGACGAGGCGCTCGCCGGTGTCTGCAAGCGCATCGAGGTCATCCTCCACGCTGACGGCTCCGCCGAGGTGCGTGACGACGGCCGGGGCATCCCGGTCGATATCGAGCCCCGCACGAAGCTGTCCGGTGTCGAGGTCGTCTTCACCCGCCTGCACGCTGGTGGCAAGTTCGGCGGCATCTCCTACACCGCCTCCGGTGGTCTGCACGGCGTCGGTGCCTCCGTCATCAACGCGCTCTCCTCACGCCTCGACGTCGAGGTGGACCGCTCGCCGGCGACCTGGGCGATGAGCTTCCGCCGGGGCGTCCCCGGCACCTTCGCCGATGACGGACCGCGAGCGGCGTTCACGAAGGGTTCCGGGCTCGCCAAGATCGGACGCGTCAAGAAGGGTACGACCGGCACTCGGGTGCGCTTCTGGCCCGACCGGCAGATCTTCACCAAGGAGGCCACCTTCGTCTTCGACGAACTCGTCACCCGTGCGCGGCAGACGTCGTTCCTGGTGCCCGGACTCGAGGTCGTCGTCCGTGACGTGCGCGAGGCGGAGCCCCGGGAGGAGCGCTTCCGCCACGACGGCGGGATCGCCGAGTACTGCGAGTTCCTGGCCACTGACGAGGGCGTCACCGACGTCGTGCGGCTGCAGGGTGGCGGGCACTTCACCGAAACCGTGCCGGTCCTCGACGAACAGGGGCAACTCACCCCGCAGGACGTCGAGCGGGACCTCGAGGTCGACGTCGCGGTGCGCTGGGGGACCGGCTACGAGACGGAGATCCGTTCGTTCGTCAACGTCATCTCCACCCCCAAGGGCGGCACGCACGTCCAGGGATTCGAGCGTGCTCTCGGGCGGACCTTCAACGACGCGCTCAAGGGCTCGCGGATCCTGCGCGCCAACGAGTCCGACGTCACCAAGGACGACATCATCGAGGGCCTGACCGCGGTCATCACCGTCCGCCTCGCCGAGCCGCAGTTCGAGGGGCAGACGAAGGAGGTGCTCGGCACTCCCGCCGCGTCCCGGATCGTGGCCAACGTGGTCCAGCAGGAGCTGAAGACGTTCCTGACCTCGACCAAGCGGGGCGAAAAGCCGCAGGCCCGCGCGGTCATGGAGAAGGTCGTCGCGGCGGCTCGGGCGCGGCTTGCGGCTCGCCAGCACCGCGACGCGCAGCGCCGCAAGAACGCGTTGGAGTCCTCCGCGCTCCCGGCGAAGCTCGCCGACTGCCGTTCGACCGACGTCGACCGTACCGAGTTGTTCATCGTGGAGGGCGACTCGGCGCTCGGCACCGCGAAGCTCGCCCGCAACGCCGAGTTCCAGGCGCTGCTGCCCATCCGCGGAAAGATCCTGAACGTCCAGAAGGCGTCCGTCACCGACATGCTGAAGAACGTCGAGTGCGCGTCGATCATCCAGGTGGTGGGCGCCGGCTCGGGCCGCACCTTCGACCTGGACGCGGCCCGCTACGGCAAGATCATCTTCATGGCGGACGCCGACTCCGACGGCGCGCACATTCGTTGCCTGCTGGCCACGCTCTTCTGGCGCTACATGCGTCCGCTGGTCGAGGCCGGGCGCATCTACACCGCTGTACCCCCGCTGCACAGGTTCGAGCTGGTCAACCCCAAGAAGGGGCAGGACAAGTACCTCTACACCTACTCTGACGCGGAGTACCAACGAACCTGTGTGCAGCTGGAGAAGCGGGGCGTTCGCTGGAAGACCCCGCCGCAGCGTTACAAGGGGCTGGGTGAGATGGACGCCGACCAGCTCGCCGAGACGACGGTCGACCCCCGCCACCGCACCCTCCGCCGGCTCACCACGGCCGGCGCCGAGGAGGCCGAGCGGGTCTTCGACCTGCTGATGGGCAACGATGTCGCGCCGCGTCGGGAGTTCCTGGTCGCCAACGCCTACGAACTCGACGAGGCCCGGATCGACGCCTGAGCCGAAGGGGCTTCCACCGCCGCGGATCCCAGCGGAAAGGCCGCCGCCACCTGCCGGAACGTCTCCGTCGGGTCGGCGGCGGTCACGTTTCCGGTGACCAGCAACGCCGCGAAGCCGTGCGCGAGCGACCAGGCCGCGAGGCTCGCCGGGTCGCTGGTGGGTGGATCGGGGGGTTGCCCGCCAGCACCGGAGACGCTGCGCCGCAGGGACCGCGCGGCGCGTTCCCGGGCGGCCACCAACTCCTCGTCGTCGATGTCGTAGAGATCAGGGCGGAACATCACCTCGAAGTGCGCCCGGTGGTCGACCGCGAAGCGTACGTAACCGGCGCCCGCGTCGGCCAGGCTCCCCGACGTCTCGTAGGCGCTCGTCACCTCCTCGGCGAGCAGGTCGTAGCCCTGCGCCGCCAGGGCGGTCAGGAGCCCCGGCTTGTCGCCGAAGTGGTGGGCGGGTGCCGCGTGGGAGACACCCGCTCGCCGGGCGAGATCGCGCAGGCTGAGGGCCGTCGGGCCATGCTCCTCGATCGCCTCGAGCGCGACCTGGAGCAGGGCGCGCCGAAGATCGCCGTGATGGTAGGAGTGGCTGGCCATGGACGCATCCTAACTTGACAGCGACAAGATCGAGGTAGGTGGCCGGGATCGCTTCCACATCCGGGCACGTTCGGCTACGGGCGGTGTGGGGCCTTTACCGACCGCACTTGATCCGGCACGGTGGTGGCAGGAGGGCAAGGCTGAGGGAAGGACAGGAAGGGGGCGCGTCGTCGTGCCTGAGTCCGTCACGGTCCCGCCCGAGCCGGAGGCCGAACCAGAACTCCGTCGGGCCATCGGTCCCAAGCTCCTGCTGTTCTTCGTGGTCGGGGACATTCTCGGCACCGGCATCTATGCCCTGACCGGCCGGATCGCCGGTGAGGTCGGTGGCGCCGCCTGGCTGTCGTTCGGACTGTCCTTCATCGTGGCCATGTTCACGGCCACCTCCTACGTCGAACTCGTCGGAAAGTACCCGAAGGCGGCCGGTGCGGCGCTCTACACCCAGCGCGCGTTCGGGATCCACCTCCTCACCTTCATGGTGGCGTTCGCGGTGATGTGTTCCGGGCTCACCTCGGCCGGTGCCGCCGCCCGAACGTTCGGTGGCGACTACCTCACGGAGTTCGTCAGCGCACCGACGCTGCTGGTCGTGATCGTGTTCCTGGTCGTCCTCGCGCTGATCAACTTCCGTGGCGTCTCGGAGTCGGTACGGCTGAACGTCGTCCTGACCAGCGTCGAGGTGATCGGGCTGCTCTTCATCATCACGATCGGGGTGATCGCCGTGGCACGGGGAATCGGCGATCCCGGAAACGCCCTGGAGTTCCATGCCGGCGCGAACCCGTTCGGTCTCGTGGTGAGCGGGGCGGCGCTGGCGTTCTTCGCACTGGTGGGATTCGAGGACTCCGTCAACATGGCCGAGGAGACCAACGACCCACCCCATGTCTTCCCGCGCGCGTTGTTCATCGGCATCAGCATCGCCGGCGTCATCTACATGCTGGTGGCCTTCTTCGCGACCTCGCTCGTCCCGCTCGACATCCTGAGCGCGTCGGACGGACCGCTCCTCGAGGTCGTCCGGGTCGGCGCCAGCTGGCTGCCGCTGGCGGTCTTCTCCTTCATCGCACTCTTCGCCGTGACCAACTCCGCCCTGATCAACATGCTGATGGCGTCCCGCCTCGTCTACGGCATGTCGCGGGAACGCATCATTCCGAAGGTGCTCGGGGTGGTCCACCCCAGGCGGCGGACGCCCTGGGTGGCGATCCTCTTCACGTCCGTGCTCGCCATCGGCCTGGCCAGCTGGGGTGGCGTCAGCGAGCTGGGTGGGACGACGGCGTTGCTGCTGCTGTGCGTCTTCACCCTCGTCAACGCGGCCGTACTCGTCCTGCGCCGACAGCCCGTCAAACACCAGCACTTCAGGGCGCCGACGATCTTCCCCGTGCTCGGCATCATCTGCTGCGCCTACCTGGCGACGCCCTTCAGCGGGCGCGACCCGGACGAGTACCGGATCGCGGGCGTACTCCTCCTGATCGGGATCGTCCTGTGGCTGATCACCTGGGTGGCCAAGAGGGTCAGCGCCGCCCGGGCACACGACGAAGCGTGAGCAGGGCGACGACGGCCGCGACGACGGCGCTGACGGCGGCACCGGCGAAGATCGTGTGCAGTTGGACCAGCGCCGTCTCCCGCAGCGCGTCGAGGTAGGCAGGACACTGGCCGGGACGGTCCGGACACAGCTGCGCCGGTGAGCCGATGCGGCCCTGATGGACGAAGAACTGCCGGAGTCCCACGGCGGTGAGCGTCGACAGGCCGACCAGCATGCCGACCATCCGGGCGACCACGAGGAGGGCGCTGCCGACACCGTGCGCGCTCGCCGCGGTCGCCGCGAGCAAGGCGGCGTTGACGGGCGCGATGGCCACTCCGAAACCGAAGCCGCAAAGGACCAGCGCGACGTCGCTGCCCGGGCCGGACAGAGCGTCCGCGTTCCACGTCGCCATGGACACGAAGGACGCCGCGCTCACCAGCATCGCCGCCGCGGTGAGCAGTCCTGCGGGTACGCGGCGGCTGAGCCAACCGCCGACGAGTGCGCCGACCGGCAGCGCGACCAGGAAGCGGACGAGGACCAGCGCGGCGCCGAGCTGGGAGTCGGGGTATCGCGTGGCGCGCGCGAACACCGGCACGTCGACCAGGGCGGCGATGAGCGCGGCGCCGACGAAGAAGCTCACCACGAGGGACCCCCACGCGGGCGTCGCGGCAAGCGCTCCGCGTGGCACGACGGGGTTGGCCGTACGGCGCTGTCGGACGACGAAGGCGACGGCACACGCGGCCGAGCCGGCCAGTAGCCACGGACCGGCAGGGGAGATGACCTGGGTGGCCGGGTCGGCGACCGCGAAGGTCACCACGACTCCGCCCAGCGCCAGCCCGAGGAGGAGCGCCCCGGTGAAGTCGGCGGCGGCGAGCACCGCGGGAAGCCGGCGCACGTCGACCAACGGCCTGGCGGCCGTGAGCTGACGGAGGACGAAGGCGACGGCCAGGACGAGTGTGGTGACGCCGATCGGGGTGAGGAGCCGGGAGCTGCCCGTGAACGGCACGAACGCGAGCCCGACGGTCACGTCCGTGGCGAGCCGGTCCGGTGCCGTGAGCGTCAGGGTGAGGGTCACCAGGGCGAGCAGACCCACCACCAGACCCGGAACGTCGACGCGCGCCGCCGCGCGGGCCCTGCTCCTGGTGCGCCCGCGTTGACCACGGACCGAGACGATGCCCGCGGCGAGCATGAGCCCGGCCGCGAGGTTGGCCCAGAAGATGGCGCGCCAGTCCGCGAGCAGGAGGATCGCCGCTCCGTAGAGCGGTCCGAGGACACTGCCGAGTTCCTGGACCGCGCCGACCACGCCGAGGGGGAGTCCGCGGCGGTGCGGCGGCCAGCGGTCGGCGACCAGCGCGAGCGTTGCGGGGACGAGGCCGCCGCCTCCGACTCCCTGTAGGAAGCGGCCGACCACCACCACGGCCAGGTCGTAGGACGCGGCCGTGAGCAGCGAGCCGAGAGCGAACAGTGCCAGCGACGCGACCAGGACGGGGACCCGCCCGAACAGGTCGGAGAGCCGGCCGATCAGTGGCAGCATGGCGACGTATCCGAGCAGGAAACCCGAGATGACCGGCGCCGCGCGCTGGAGTTCGTTGACGTCCAGCCCGACGCCCACCATGATGTCCGGCAGCGCGAGAACCACCACGTAGGTGTCGGCCGCCGCCAGCAGGACCGCGACGCACGCTAGCACCAGGTGGGCGAACCCGGAGGTCGTCGAGGAGAGCTCGTGCTCGCGGGCGTTCATCGGGGCCTGGTGATGGGGACCGGCGCGCCGTAGTGGTCCAGCACGACGGTGTAGGTCGTGTGGTTCTCCCCGGAGTAGAAGGGACCACGGAACGTCGCCTTACGGAGTTGGCCGGTTTCCTCCGCCACGAAGAAGTGTGTCTCGACGGCGGCCGAGTCGTCGGCCACGACGAACAGCCGGCTGACGACCTTCGCGGGCAGGCGGGCGCTGAACTCCGCCGTCACCTCCCGCCCAGCCCTGGACCGTCCGACTCCGCGGACGTCGGTGGCCGAGGTGAGGAACGACGAGAGGCCCTGACGTGGATCGAGCAGCAGCGCCGGATCGGCGACGCCGAGGTCGTCCGGGTCGGTCGCGGTGTAGCCGTCGCGGAACGGAAGTTGGGCGTAGAGAGTGCCCTCGACGGACACCACCCCCCCGAGGGTCACCGCGATGCCACCGGTCGCCAGGCGGAAGCGTCCGGAGAACGACGCGGGTCGTTTCGCCACGCCGTCGCCGCTGACCAGGACGGCGCCGGAGCTCGGCAGGTCGGCACTGGTCAGGGTGAAGGCGACGGTGGGTGAGGTGTCGAGGGTGTTCTTCGCCCGCGTCAGGACCGCGCGGGGGTCCTTCGTACCGGAGTCGGAGCACCCACCGAACATGGCGACCGCGAGCAGAAGCGAGATGAGCAGGAGCGGAGTGAGCGGACGGGGCAGCCTTCGACGCACGCGCTCAGCCTGCCATGCGGCGCCTCTGTGTGGCGTGGCTCAGCGCGGCAGTGCGGCTTCACCCTGGTGCCGCTCGGTCGGGCGGCACCAGGGCAGCGCTCAGTCGAGCGGGCCGCCCACGGACGCGATGGGCTGGTTGACCGGCTCACCCGAACCGTCGCGTCGGCCCGTCGGCTCCGGCAGTGACACGGCGACCCCGGTGGCAGTGGCCGCGCGAGCGGGCGCGGGCCCCGCCCAGGCGAGCTGGAGGACCTCCTCGCCCTTGAGGAAGCGGTGGCAGCGGACCCCTCCGGTCGCCCGGCCCTTGGCCGGGTATTCGGAGTAGGGAGCGACCTTCAGCGACCCGCCGTCCATGCCGGGCAGGGCGGAGGTCGAACCGGCGATGGTCACGACCACACCGTCCCGATCGGCGGGGAGGGCGCCGAAGAACACCACCCGGGCGTTGGCGCTCAGCCTGATCCCGGCCATACCGCCCGCGGTGCGTCCCTGCGGCCGTACGGCGGACGCGGAGAAGCGCAGCAACTGGGCGTCGGTGGAGACGAAGACCAGGTCCTCCTCACCGCTCCGCAGCTCCGTCGCTCCGACGACCTCGTCGCCGTCCTTGAGCCCGATGACCTCCCAGGTGTCGCGGTTGAGGTGGTCGGGTTGCACCCGCTTGACCACACCGGTCGCGGTGCCGAGGGCCAGGCCGGGGGACTCCGGGTCGAACGTCGTGAGGCACAACCCTCGCTCGTCCTTCTCCAGTGAGACGAACTCGCTGAGCGGCGCGCCTCCCTGCAGGTTGGGCACGTGGGCCGTGGGTGGCAGTGCCGGCATGTCGAGAACGTCCATCCGCACCAGCCGGCCCCGGCTCGTGACCAGCCCGATCTGACCACGCGCTGTCGTGCGGACCGCGGACACGACGACATCGTGCTTCGCGCGGGAACCTTCGCTCGGCAGCGGGTCGGCGCCCGTGGTGCGGGCCAGCAGGCCAGTGGAGGAGAGCAGCACCCAGCACGGATCGTCGGCGACCTCCAGCGGCACCGCGCTGGTGACCGCCTGGCCGGACGACTCCAGCAGGACCGTCCGGCGTTCGGTACCGAAGGAGTTGGCGACGTCGGCCAGCTCGCCGGAGACCAGCCGCTTGAGCAGGCGGTCGTCCTCGAGCACCGCGGCGAGTCCGCTGATCTCCTTCTCGAGGGTCTCCTTCTCCTTCTCCAGCTCGATGCGGGAGAACTTCGTCAGCCGACGCAGCTGCATGTCAAGGATGTATTGCGCCTGCACCTCGGAGAGGTCGAAGACGGCGATCAGCCGCTCCTTGGCCTTCGTCGCGTCGTCGCTGCCGCGCACGATCTGGATGACCTCGTCGATGTCGACGATCGCGGTGAGCAGGCCGTCGACCAGGTGCAGCCGGTCGGACGCCTTGGTCAGCCGGAACTGGGTGCGCCGCCGGGTCACGTCGTAGCGGTGCTCGAGGTAGACCTCGAGCAACTCCTTGAGACCGAGCGTGCGCGGCTGGCCCTCGACCAGGGCGACGTTGTTGATGTTGAACGACTCCTCCATCGGCGTGAGCTTGTAGAGCTGCTCGAGGATCGCCTCGGGGTGGAAGCCGTTCTTGATCTCGATGACGAGTTGGAGTCCGTGCGTGCGGTCGGTGAGGTCCTTCAGGTCGGCGATGCCCTGCAACCGCTTGGCCTGGACGAGTTGCTTGATGCGTTCGACGACGCGCTCGGGCCCGACGTTGTAGGGGAGTTCGGTGACGATCAGCCCCTTGCGGCGTGGGGTGACGTTGTCGATGCGGACGGTCGCCCGCATCTTGAAGGCGCCCCGCCCGGTCTCGTAGGCGTCACGGATGCCGCCGAGCCCGATGATCTTGCCGCCGGTCGGCAGGTCGGGTCCGGGGATGAACCGCATGATGTCGTCGAGGCCGGCGGAGGGCTTCTTGATCAGGTGTCGGAGAGCCTGGACCACCTCGACCAGGTTGTGGGGCGCCATGTTGGTCGCCATGCCGACCGCGATCCCGGACGCGCCGTTGACCAGCAGGTTGGGAAGGGCCGCCGGCAGGACCGACGGTTCGCTCTCCTGGCCGTCGTAGTTGGGCTTCCAGTCGACGACCTGCTCGTCGAGGGAGCCCGTCATGGCGAGGGCGGGGGAGGCCATCCGGCACTCCGTGTAACGCATCGCCGCCGGGCTGTCGTCGTGGGAGCCGAAGTTGCCGTGCCCGTCGATGAGCCGGACCCGCATCGCCCACGGCTGGGCCATCCGGACCAGCGCGTCGTAGATCGCCGAGTCGCCGTGGGGGTGCAACTTACCCATGACCTCACCGACCACGCGGGCGCTCTTGACGTGCGGCCGGTCGGGGCGCAGGCCCATGTCGGACATGGTGTAGAGGATCCGGCGCTGCACCGGCTTCAGACCGTCGCGCGCGTCGGGGAGCGCGCGGGTGTAAATCACCGAATAGGCGTACTCGAGGAAGCTCGTTCGCATCTCGTCGCCGACATCGATGTCGCTGATCTGCTCCTCGAAGTCCTCCGGGGGCGGCATCGTGCTCTTTCGGCGGGCCATACGGGCGTGCACTCCTCGGGGTCAGGTGAGGTCGAGCCAGGTTCAGGGACTCCAGGAAATGGTGTCATCCCCCACCGACACTCCCACACAGCGACTCGCTGGGCGAGGCGCCCAGTCGGTCGAGATCCAGGCCCGTGGCCGTCAGTCGGCCACGGAGCGGATGCGACAGGATGTCCCCCGTGACCGCACCCACCCGTGAGCCAGCCACCCCGGAAGACGTTCCGCGTACGTCGGAGGAGTCCGGTCCGCTGGCACTGGCCGGTGTGTTCGCCCGCGTGGAGCGCGGTGAGTGGCCACCGCCGGACGGGAGGCTCCGGGTCGTCGCGCAGCCCTCGCCGCGGTCGGCCGCCGTCGTGGCGTTCACCGCGCACAGTGTCGTCGCCGCCGACGTCGACGCCGACTGGGTGCGATCACGCCTCGACCCCGACGACCTGGCCGCACCGCTCCGCGCACCCTTCCTGGCAGCGCTCGCCGACCGGCTCGCCCGCGGCGTCGGAGCGGTCGACATGGTCGCGCTCGCCTCGCCGTTGCCCGGCCCACCGCCGGTGGCCCTGTCGGAGTGGACCGACTCCGAGCATCCGCGGGTACGCCGGGCGCATCGCTACCGCGACGAGGTGCGGGTGTGGGGCACCGAGGGTGGCATGGTCCTGGTGGGGCGCGGACTCGCCGGCCGGTGGGAGGTGGCGTACGAGGTCGATCCCACCCACCGTGGCCGCGGCCTCGGCCGGCTGCTCGCGAGTGCGGCACGACACCTCGTTCCTTCGCACGCGCACGGCGTGTGGGCGCAGGTCTCGCCCGGAAACGCCGCGTCCGTACGATCCCTCCTGGCCGCGGGCTACCGCCCCGTCGGCTCGGAGGCGCTCCTCGTCGCGACGCCGGGGTGACCGTCCGGCACGTGGCCGCGCGACTCCCGGCAAACCCGACGGAATCCCGACGGAATCCCGGCGGAAACCGGACGGGTGGTGGGCACCGGACATTTCCGGTCGATGGGCGCGGCTCCGACGTTCCGTACCGCCCGCGCCGGGCACCGGTAAGGGCTCGATCTGACGGGCGTCAACTGACGGGCGTTAATGCCGGTGGAGGTTCCTGGGGAGGTGGCCTCCGGTTTCCCCACACGGGCGTGCACAGCCCACCGGTAATGTGGTGGCCGAACCGTCAAGGAGGGTGTGGATGTCCGGCACGAGTAGGCGCGCGTTCCTGGCGCGTTCGCTGGCTCTCGGAGTCTCTGCACCCGCTCTGGCCTCGATGCTGGCGGCCTGCACGGGCGACGACGACGAGGGCTTCGGCGACGCGCAGACCCCGGAGCACGTGAGCGACGGCACGCCGTTCAAGGGGCGAATTGTCGTTGCCCCACTGCAGAATCCGCCGAAGGCGGCCCAACTCGCTCTCACCCGGGCCTACCGCAAACACCAGCCCGACGTGGAGATCGTCTGGCAGACCAAGGACTACTCCGACAGTCGGGACTACGAACGCTGGCTGAACACCCAGCTGTCGTCCAATCGCATCGGGCCCGACATCGTGACGAGCACGTACGCCCCGGACTTCCGCGGCTACGTCAACCTCAACCAGTACCGCGCGCAGGAGAATCCCTACACCGGGCAGGACTGGGAGAAGGACTACCAGTTCGCGCTCTACCGCGAGCTCAACTCGCGGGGCCAACGCGACCTGCTCGGCTCCGACGGTCTGCACCTGCTGTGGTACTACAACAAGGAGATCTTCGCGCAGGCCAAAGTCTCCCCGCCCACGACGTGGAACGCCGTCATCGACGTCTGCAAGAAACTCAAGGCCGCAGGACACGTGCCGCTGTCGACCAACTTCGACTACATCCTGCCGGGCTGGATCGCCTCGATCTACTTCGACCAGTACCACACCGCCTGGGCCAGTGCGACCCGCGCGCAGCCCGGCGACTGGAACTGGAACTCCGACCTCGACGGCGACTTCGACTACGACGCGAACGACCCGCTGCTGCACGCGAAGTACACCTACAGTGCGCAACGCTTCTACCAGGCGTTGAAGGACCAGACCCTTCGCTTCGACACGCCGGCCATGGTCGAGCTGATCACCAACGTGATCAGGGTCTTCCCGCAGTACTCCAACGGAGACTTCTTCGCCTACACCGACCAGTACCTCCCGTTCCTGCAGGGGCAGGCCGCGATGCTCGTCGACGGGTCGTGGTCGCTGACGCTGCTGGCGAAGGACATGGAGGGGCTGACAGCCGCGCGCGCCAAGAAGCTCGGTATCCAGCAGAAGCCGGTGCGGAAGTTCGAGTGGGACGTCTTCGAGTTCCCCGCGATGGAGGGGCCGCTCGTACAGTCCAGACCGCGTTCGCCGGAAGGGACCACGGGCTACTACCTCAGCGTGGTCGACAAGGACCGGTCGCACACCGCGATGGTGATGGACTTCCTGATGTTCTGGATGTCGAAGCCGGGATACTCGGAGTTCCTGCAGGGCACGGCGGCCGCCAACGAGCTCGCGCCCGCGGGTCCGCCGATGGTCAACGGCATCGAGTACCCCAGGGACGTGCAGGACCTGCTGGGGAAGTTCCAGCAGAAGGGTGTCGTCGGGCCGACGTACGGCAGCTTCTGGGTCAACGGCGCGGGCGGCCGCTCCACCCAGGCGTTCCAGGGCCTGTTCACCGACGTCCTCCAGCGGCGGATCGACCCGCAGGAGTACGCCACGAACCTGCAGAAGTCCCTGGAGAACAACTTCGCCGACATCCTGCGTACGGAAGGCCTCACCGAGGACGAGGTGGCCAACCCGGCTCGGCGGCCCGGCTCGGTCTGAGCCTGACCGCCGCCCGGGCTGAGCGGCCGCGCTCGCGTTCAGGCGCGGTCGTCGCTCGTCACGTCGAGGAACTTGTCACGGGGTTCGTCGGCCTCCGCGGCCATCGCGGGAGGGCCTGACCGCGGTCGACGGGGTTCCCGTACGCCGGCCTCCGGCGGGCCCTGGTCGGGCGGCCCGCCGGAGCCACCGCCGGGAGGCATCCGTAGGCGCCCACGGCGCAGTCGGGAGAGGAGTCCACCGCGGCGCCGTGCTGGCCGCCCGGTGCCGCGGGGGGTTGGTCGGGGACGAGGGGGCATGGGCATTGCACCGCCTTACCGTTTGCGCCGCCCGAGAAGACCCGGGCGACCGGCGTACTTCTTGTGGACCGCCTGCCGGCTGACGCCGAGCGCGGCGGCGATGACTTCCCAGGAACAACCCTGGTTGCGGGCGCGCCTGACCTGGATCTCGGTCTCGAGGTCCAGCTGCCGGCCGATCGAGGCGATCTCGACGAGAGCGTCGACCGGATCCTTGGCGCGCAGCGTGTCGACCAGCGTTTCGGGCATACCGTCAACTTAGGTTGACGCGGCGGCGTTGTCAACCAAGGTTGCGACCCAGGTCGTCCGGAACGGAGCTTGCGTGGCGTTCCAGGCGCCCGGCCAGCGAGATTCCACGGCCGCCTCTCGACCCGTGGCGGCTACATTCGTGTCTGTGACTGATCCACCCGACCTGCCCTACCCAGCCCGGTGGGAGGCTGACGTCGTACTCCGGGACGGGGGTACGGCGCTGCTGCGACCCATGCGCTCCGACGACGCCGACCTCCTGGTCTCCTTCTACGCGCGGGTGTCCGAACAGTCGAAGTACTACCGCTTCTTCGCGCCCTATCCGGAGCTTTCCGAGCGCGACGTCGCGCGGTTCACCCAGGTCGACCACCACGATCGGGTGGCCTTCATCCTCACTGTCGGTGGCGAGATGATCGCCGTGGCGCGGTATGACCGGACGGGCCCGGCGGAGGCGGAGGCGGCCTTCCTCGTCGAGGACGCCCACCAGGGGCGGGGCGTGGGCAGTGTGCTCCTCGAGCACCTCGCGCAGGCGGCGCGGGAGAACGGCATCGAGAAGTTCACCGCCGAGGTCCTGCCCGAGAACACCCGGATGGCCGGCGTCTTCCGCGAGGCCGGCTACCAGGTGACCGGCGGCATGGAGGACGGCGTCGTGTCGTACGCGCTCGAGATCGAGCCGACGGCGATGAGTCTGGAGGTGATGGGGGCCCGCGAGCACCGAGCCGAGGCCCGCTCCGTCGCCCGCCTCCTCACGCCCTCCTCGGTCGCCGTCGTCGGCGCGAGCCGGTCCCGCGACAAGGTGGGTCAGGCGCTGGTCCGCAACCTCGTTCTCGGCGGGTTCACCGGCCCGGTGTACGCCGTGAACCCGACCGCCCGGGCGGTGGCGGGAGTCCCCGCCTACGCGAGTGTGCTCGACATCCCCGGCGAGATCGACCTCGCGGTCGTCGCGGTGCCTGCCGACTCGGTGCGCGACGTGGTGATCGACTGCGCCGCGAAGGGCGTGCACGGACTGCTGGTCGTGTCGAGCGGCTTCGCCGAGACCGGACGGGAGGGCCGCAACCGTCAACGCCAGCTTGCGCGCCTCGCGCGTGCCTACGGTCTGCGGGTGATCGGGCCCAGTGCGCTCGGCGTCATCAACACCGACCCGGAGCTGTCCCTCAACGCGTCGTTGTCGCCGGTCGTGCCGTCGCGGGGACGGGTCGGCTTCTTCTGCCAGTCCGGCGAACTCGGTACGGTGATCCTCGAGACGGTGGCACGACGCGGGCTGGGCCTGTCGACGTTCGTCTCCGCCGGCAACCGCGCCGACGTCTCCGGCAACGACCTCATGCAGTACTGGGGTGACGACACGGAGACCGAGGTCGTCCTGCTCTATCTCGAGTCCATCGGCAACCCGCGCAAGTTCAGCCGGGTCGCCCGCCGGCTCGCGCAGTCCAAGCCGGTCGTGGCGGTGCGGTCGGGGCGCTTCACCCAGGGCGTGCCGCTCGGGCACACGGTGCACCGCACGTCCGTGCCGCAAGCCGCGGTTGACGCGATGTTCCGGCAGGCGGGTGTGATCCAGGTGGACACCCTCGACGCGATGCTCGACGTCGCCCAGGTGCTCGCCTACCAGCCGCTGCCGGCCGGTCCGGACCTCGCGATCGTCGGCAACTCCGACTCCCTCGGCATGCTCGCCGCCGACACGGCGGCCGAGGCCGGGCTCTCGGTCGTACGCCAGGCCGGCGCCTTGCGTCCGGACGCCACCGCGGAGGACTTCGAGCGCGCCCTCACCGACGTCGTCCAGGACGACGCGGTCGACTCGGTACTCGCGGTGTACGTGTCGCCGCTCGACCTCGACGGCGCGGACGTCGCCCGGGTCATCGCGCAGGTGGCGGGGGAGAGCGCAAAGCCGATCGTGGTGACGTTCCTCGGCAGCCAGGGCGTGCCGGAGCCGCTGCGGCAGTACGACGAGCGAGGCGTTGCGGTGCGTGGCTCCGTGCCGTCGTACCCGTCACCGCAGGCGGGCGTACGCGCACTCGCCAAGGTGACGGCGTACTCCCAGTGGCGCAGCCGCCCGCGCGGCCAGATACCCCCCGTCGAGGGAATCGCCGAGGAACGTGCGCGGGAGATCGTGGAGTCGGTCCTCGCCGCCCGCCCCGACGGCGGCGACATCGAGGGAGCGCACCTCGACGCGTTGATGAGGTGTTACGGCGTGGACATCTGGCCGGCGTACCGCGTCCAGTCCGTCGAGGAGGCCGTCGCCACGGCCGAACGGCTCGAGTGGGATGTCGTCCTGAAGGCCACCGCGCCGCATCTTCGGCAGCGGCCCGACCTGGCTGACGTGTGGCGCAACATCGACACCGCGGCGGAGATGCACGACGCCTGGTCGACGATGCTGTCGACGATCGGTGAACCGGAAAGCGCCGGGTTCGTGGTGCAGAAGATGGCCGCACCCGGTGTCCCGGTGGTGGTGGGTTGCGCCGAGGACCAGATGTTCGGCCCGATCGTGTCCTTCGGTCTCGCCGGCGTCGCCACCGAACTCCTCGGTGACCTGTCCTACCGGATACCACCCCTCACCGACGTCGACGCCGCGGAGATGGTGCGCGAGGTCCGTGCCGCTCCGCTGCTCTTCGGCCACCACGGTGGCGAGCACGCGGACGTAGCCGCCCTGGAGGATCTTCTGCACCGGGTCGCGCGGCTCGCACAGGACGTCCCGGAGGTGGTCGCGGCGGAACTCGGGCCCGTACTCGCCGGGCCGGACGGGTTGACCGTGCTCGGTGCCAGGGTCCAGGTGGCACCGGTCGAGCCGCAGGCTCGCATGGACTGGTACGCACGGCGGCTCACCCGGCTCTGAGGACGGGTGAGCCGGCGGGTCAGGCTCGACGGCCGGGCGGTGGCTGCACGGTCGCCCGTGCGGTCTCGGGTGGGATCGCGGTTACGACTTCAGCCAGTCGATGTCGAGGTCGACGAAGGTGTCGCGCACCGGCTGGTCGCCGTACTCCCGGTCGGGGGCGTTGTCGATCTGGAGTTCGTGGAACCGGCTTCCGTCGGAGACCAGCCCCATCATCGACCCGTACGACGAGATCTCGGCCACCATGATCACCACCGTGCAGGCGGTCGCGAGGGCGTTGATGATGGTGATCGCCTGCTGCGCCGCTCGTGCCTGCAGGGTGAGGAAGGGAACGTAGGACGCGGCCATCAGAGTGAGCAGCGCGACCAGGGTGGCAATGTCGCACTCCCGCATCAGGTCGTGCAGCTCGTGAATGGCATCGAGTGCGTCGTCGAGGGCGTCGTGACCGTCGCGGGCCGCGGCAACCGCCTCGTCGAGCTCGACCTGGAAGGACCGCACCCACCTGTCGAATGCCTCACGCGCATCGTCGTCCCAGGCCGACCTCGGCAGCAGCGCCCCTTCACCAGTGGAGTCTAGGAGGTGGATTCCGGTGAGGGAGTTGAGCTCTGACTGGACCATCTGCCACGCCGACTTGACAGTGCCGATCTGGTTGTCGTCCGGGACGACTGTGGCCCACATCAACAGCGAAGTCACGGCGCCAGCGCCGATCAGACCTGGCATGAGAACCCCGAAGGAGCTCTTCAGGGCACTGCAGAGCCGCCAGTTGCTGTAGAGGAATCCGATGGTCGCCCCGAGGCGCAAGGCGCCGAAACCTCCGCTGGTCGCCTTCGGCGCGGTCGGCTTCGTGACCAGAACCTTCGGCGAGCTGTTCAGGTCGATGGTGTTGGCGGCCTCCGTTACCGACATTCGGTAAGCGACCTCGGTCATGCCCGCGATCATCTTCTCGAGTCGGTCGAGTCCGTCGTGAAGATTCTTCACCTGCGTGTCGCGGGCCGGTCCGTATCGGGGCAGCAGGGCTCCCGAAGGGGCGGTACCGAAGGCGAACTGGTCGAGAGTGGTGAAATCCTGCGCGTATTGGACCGCCGCCCGGAAATGGGGATAGTCCCGATCGGCGACAGCGCGTGCTGCCTGCTCGATCTGCGCACGATCCTGCTTCTTGTCACCTGACACGTTGGCTCCCGTCACGAGCTCTCACCCAAGATCGTCGGAAGCCTAACCGCTCGTCGCCCCCGTCAACCGTTCCTGGACACGTGGCTGTGTATAACAGAGGATCTGAGCCGCGTCCGCTCACGGCGTCGATTCGGATGCCGGCGGCTTCGGAGTCCCGCCCGGGGTGAGACGGCCCAGTTGTTCCTTCAGTTCGGCGATGGGGTTCGTCGACTGTGAGATGCGCTTGATCGCTTCGGCGGCGTCGTCACGCAGGCCGGAATAGTCGGTCCGCAGAAGCTTGTCGATGTTCGGCGCCTGTGCGGGCATGAACTCGTTCATCAGCCCGCTGGACTGCCGCGCCACGTCGTCGCTCGCCTGTTGGGCCGCGGCGAGGAACGCCTCGGCGAGTTCCGTGGAGGGAAGGCGCATGACGCGGGGGTCGAGTTCGACCTTGACGAGGCGACCGGCGTTGTCGGCCTCGACCCGGACCTTCCCGTCGACCGCCTCACCCTGGCCGTGGATCTCGGCGACCCGCGCCTGCATGTCGGTGAGTTTGGAGGCGCTCTCCAGGAGTTGGTCGAGCTGCCGGTCCAACTCCGGAATTCCGAACCCGGTCACGTTTGTCGTTCCCTTTCAGATTGACGCTGCGCAGCCGACGGGCGGACATCGCCGTCGGTTTGTCCAGGAAGACGGCTAGGACCTCAGCCAGTCGACGTCGAGGTCGGTGAAGGTGTCGTTGACCTCGTCGGTTCCGTAGGACTGGTTGGGATCGTTGTCGATCCGGAGCTTGTGGAAGGCCCCGGCGCCGGACAGTTGACGCATCTTGTATCCGTACGTCGCCGCCTGTCCGACGATGGTTCCCACCGAGAAGCAGGTGGCGAGGGAGTTCGACAAGGCTATGACCTGCTGTGCCACCGCTGCCTGTGCCCTGAACACCGGGACCATTCCGATCAAGAACAGAGCCAGCAGGAAGCCTGCTGTGACCGAGTCGAATCCGACCATGGCCTTCTGGATCTCCTCGATGGCCGAGAGCGCGTCGTCAAGCGCGCGGGTGGCGCCACGCGCCTCGTCGGCGGCCTGAGCAACCTCGATCTGGAAGTTGCCGGCCCACCTGTCGAACGCGTCCCGCGCGTCGTCGTCCCAGACAGAGCGGGGCAGGGATGCGTTGTCCTTTGAGTCCATGCGACCCAACGAGCCCACCTGGTCGAGTTGCTCGGCTACCCTCAACCATCCCGACATGACCGTGCCGATCTCGTCGTCATCTGGCTGGACGGTCGCCCACATGCTGAGGGAGACCGTGACAGTCGCCATCGACCCGAAGAGCATGAGGCGGCTGAAGTAGCACTTGAGGAACGTCGCCGCGCTCCAGGACGCGGTCAGCTGAAGACTGGCCGCGACCAGGTGGACGCCGGGCGCGGACGGGCTCTTGTCGACATGGACCTTTGAGGGTTTCGAGATCGTGAGCTTCGGGACCTTCGTGAGGTCGATCGTGTTCGCGACTTCGGTGACCGCCATGCGGTAGGCCACCGTCGACAGACCTTTGATCGCCTCTTCGAGCTTCTTCAGGCCGTCGCCGAGGTTTCGGATTTGGCTGTCGCGAGCGGGCGCGTACTCGCGAAGACGTTCGGACGAGCTGACCAACCCCAATGCGTTGGGTCCGAGTGTCGTGTACTGCCTGGCGTACTCGACCGCTGCCTTGAAGTGTGGGTAGTCGTTCTCAGCGACCGTCTGTGCGGCCTTCTCTATCGCCGTGCGGTCCTGCTTCTTGTCACCCACACGTGTCTCCCTGCCAGGTCGTTCAAGATCGGTCGCAGCTTAGCCTCAATCCGTGGACTCGCTGGGTTGATGGTTTTGGTTGTGGGTGGGTCGCGGTTGGTGGTGGGTGGGCAAGGCGGGCCTGCTGGTCTGCCCAGCTTTCCTTTGGTCTCCGGTCGGGCCTTGGCGGCGGGTGGGTAGTTTCAGGCGACGCGTGGTGGGCCGGTTGCGGGCCTGAATACGTTGTGCCAAAGGGTGTTCCAGTGTTGGGCCCAGGGCCAGTGCTCGGGTAGGTGCAGGACGGGCCGGCGCCCGGGGCGGGCGATCCTGGCGGGGACGGTGACGATGTGGCGGCGTAGCGTCGCGCCGCGGGCGGTGGCGTGGCGGGGGCTGGTGAGGGTGCCGGCGGCGCGGAGCAGGTTGTGGGTGATGGCTGCGCAGATGGCCCAGGCGCTGTTGGCGGCGAACCGTCCTGAGGGTAGATGAGCCAACGGACCGTCGATCAGATCGGCGAACACCGTTTCGATGATCGCGTGCCGGCGGTGGGTGATGTCAGCCTGCGCGGTGGGTTCGGTGTTGTTGGTGAAGAACGGGTGATGACGCCAGACCGGGAACAGCTCCTGATCGCCGGCCTGGTCGTGGGCTTGGTCGCGGGCGCGGTCACGGACCCGGCGCACGACCAGCCGGGCGGTGACCGGGTGTTTGGTGGAGGTGAACGCTCTGAACTGCGTCTCGGCGACCTCGGCGTCGGAGATCAACTCACCGGTGTCGGGATCGGTGACCGCGCCGGGGTAGTGCACCGGTGTCCAGGCGTCCTCGGCGATGGAGGCGATCGCGGCGGTGACTGCCGGGTTCTTGGTGAGCACGACGGAGAACCGGACCCCGGCTTTCAGGCACGCGGCGACCACGGCGTGGTTGCCATACGCCGAATCGCCCCGCATCAGGATCTGCCCGCTGGCGCCGGCGGCGCGGGCGGTGGTGATCGCTTCGGCCACCATGCTCGCCGCTCCTTTGCCAGAGGCGGCCCGTCCGGCGCGGAGCCGGATCCCGGCCACCACCGGCGCGCCCTGGGTTGTGCTGATCGTGGTGGCCAGCGGTGACAGGCCGCGGCGCAGCACCTGCCTGCCGGCGATCTTGGTGTGCCCGAAGCTCGCGCCCTGCTTGGCATGCCCATAAACCGGGCGTAGGAGTGAGTCGATGTCGATGAACACCTGATCCTCGATACCGGGCAGCAGCCCGCTGGCCTGAACAAGGTTGACCAGATGCGCCCGCGCGACCGACGCCAACTGCAGCGTGTGGCCGTGGGTGAACTCCCGCAGAAACTGGCCCAACGTCGCCGGCGCATACACCCCGCCGAACAGCCGCCGCATCCCACCGGATCGGATCACATCCAGATCATCGATACAGTCCGCGCCCGCGGCCATCCCCGCGATGATCGATGTCACCTTGCCCGCCGGGTTCACCGCTGCCGACCTCACCGTCGTGGTCCGGATCGCGACCCGCTCGTCCACCAGCTCCGACAGGCCCGCCCGCTCGGCCAACGCCATCACCGGCACCAGGCCCGCACACGACACCAGGTTCTGATCATCGAACACCAGCGTGGCCCGCGACCACCCGTACGGTAGTTTCACTCTCAGTGCCTTTTGGATCGGGTTGGATCAGGACCTAGACACTCCAGATTCTCCCGATCCAGAAGGCACTTTCCCTGCTACCGCGCCGAGGGCCCACTCACCCGGTCCACGGATTGAGGCTTAGTGCGCGACGTGCCCTGCCGCGGGCGGCCAGGGCGCGACTGTGGACAACGTTCGCCCACGGGTCACCGCAGCGTCATCCCCACGGTGGCGTGGACACCTCGGCGTCGCCGCCCGGGCGCCGACGTCGTCCTGGTAGGTGGCCGACCGAGACCCACGCTCGGTGAGCCTGGCGCTACGTCGACCAGTAGCTACGTCAACCGGTCGATGTCGAGGCCGGTGAAGGTGTCGTTGACGTAGTCCGTTCCGTAGGGCTGGTTCGGGTCGTTGTTGATCTGCAGCTCGTGGAAGGCGCCCCGTCCGGACAGTTGATGCATCTTGGTTCCGTAGTCGATCGCCTGAAAGGCGACGGCTGTCACGGAAAGAGATGTGGCGAACGTATTGAAGGTGGCTATGAACTGCCGCGAGATCCGTGCGGCCTGGGCGACCTCGTTCTGGAAGTTGCTCGCCCACGTGTCGAAGGCGTTCCGCGCGTCGTCGTCCCAGACCGTCCGAGGCAACGGGTCGCCGTCGGATCCCATGCGACCCAACGCGCTCACGTGGTCGAGTTCGTCGGTGACTGTCAACCATCCCGCCATGACGGCGCCGATCTCGTCCTCATCTGGCTGGATGCTCAGCCACATGCCGAGGGAGGACAGGGTGGCCGCGGTCGGAACGAGCATGAGATTACCGAAGGAACTCTTGAGGAACATCGACGCGATCCAGATCGAAGTCAGGTGAAGAGCAGTCGTGCCCATGCGGACCAGGGGCATGTGGTCCGGGACCTTGGCGAGGTGGACTTCTGATCTCTTCTTTATCTCGATCTGCTGGACCTTCGAGAGGTCGATGGTGTTCGCGGCTTCGGTGGCCGCCATGCGGTAGCCACCGTCGTCAGACCTTCTACTCGACCGCCGCCTTGAAGTGTGGGTAGTCCTTGTTGGCAGCGGCGTGCGCCGCGCTCGTTATCGCCGCACGGTCCTGCTACTTGTCGCCCACCCGTGCCTCCTACCGTTCGTGCATGGGGCAACCGCGGCGTCATCCTCGCGATGACGGGGTGCTACTTCAACCAGTCGACGTCGAGGTCGATGAAAGTGTCGGTGACCGGATTGAGTCCGTAGGCCCCGGGCCCGTTGTGGATGTCGAGTTTCTGGAAACGACCGTCCTGGGAGAACCTGGACATGTGGTCGCCGTAATTGGCGACCTGGAAGCACAGCGTGGCGACGGAGATGCCCGTCGCGATTCCGTTGCTTGTGGCGATCACTCTCTGCGCGAGCGCGGCGGGGAAGCGGTAGACCGCGTAGAATCCGGCGACGTACAGGGCGAACAGACTCACCATGGTGGCCACGTCGTAGGCGTTCATGTGTTGGTTGATGTCCGCGATATCCCTGACCGTCTTCTCGAGCGCTGACGTCGCGTCGGCAGCGTAGGTCTCTGCCTTGTGAACCTCGGTGGTGAAGCGACTCACCCAGTCATCGAACGTGTCACGGGCGTCGTCCCACGCGGTCCTGGGCAGCAACGCTCCGCCACCGTTTCCCAACTTGGCGACCGTGGTGACGGCACTGAGTTCCTCCGAAACGGAGGACCAGGCCGACCGGACCCGGCCGATTTCGTCGTCATCGGGTTGGACTGATGCCCACAAGCCCAACGAGATCAGCGTGAGACCCGTCGGATACCACATGAAAGCGCCGAAGGAGCACTTCAGTATCAGGGCTGCTTTGTATGTCACCGCGAGGAGACTGCCGGTCGCCAACGCACGGAAGATGAGGGGACCGGAGCCGGTCTCCTTCGTCGGCAGTGGTTTCGGAGACGGTCGGGTCACGGGCTCCCGTCGGACTCCTGCGAGGTTGATCGTGTTGGCGGCTTCCGTGGCCGACATCCGGTAGGCCACCCGGTTCATACCGGCGATCAGCTTCTCGAGTCTGTCGAGGCCGTCCTCGAGGTTCTTGACCTGGCTGTCTCGCGCCGGGTTGTACTGAGGCATCAGCACATCTGAGGGGAGGAGCCCGAACGCGTACGACCCGAGTGCGGTGTATTGCTGGGCGTACTGCACCGCCGCCCTGAGGTGCGGGTAGTCGTGGTTGGCGACCGTCCGCGCCGCATCCTCGATCCGTGCGCGGTCCTGCTTCTTGTCGGCCGACACCTGTTCTCCTGTCGTGAGCGCTCCGGAATCGCTCGGAGAGCCTAACGGCCCGACGACGCCCTACGCGGTGACGTGATGAGGACCTGTGGACAAAGGTTCGGTGCACGTGGACCCGCGAACGGGACCGACGAACGAAGGGGCCGGCCTGACGTACGAACGGGCCCCTGCGCACGTCAAGCGCAGGGGCCCGTTGACACAATGACGTGGGTGACCGTCCGCTGAATGGCCGGCCACCGGTGACTCCTAGAGGTCGGAGAGCGTGACGACCCGCTTCTCCTTCACCGAGGCGTACGCACCCAGGATGACCTTGAGCACGTGGACACCCTCGACCTCGGTGTTGAGCGGCCGCCGCTTGTTGGTGATGCAGTCGATGAAGTCGGCGATCTCGGCGGAGAAGGCCTGGACCTCAGGGAACGTCACCGTCGTGAGCGTGCTGTCGACGAGGCGGTGGTTGAGCGTACGCCCGTCGCTCCACAGCGTGCCGTGTTCGGCGACCACGGAGAACTTCTCGGTCACGGCGGCCGGCTGGTAGGCCCAGCTGGTCACGATGGTGCCCACACTGCCGTCGGCGAAGCGCACGAGTACCTGCGCGGAGTCCTCACCCTCCATCTTGAGGCGGTGCCGGCTCGTCATCGCGACGACCTCGGAGGGCTCGGAGGTGGCGAGGTGGAGCAGGAGGTAGGTCGGGTGGTAGCCGGTGTCGATGAGCTCACCACCACCCGCCGTCTCCAGGTGGCCGCGCCAGCCCATGTCGCGGTGGAGGCCGCCGTTGAAGAAGCTGTCGGTCGTCCGCAGCTCGTAGACCTTGCCGAGCGCGCCGCTCTGGATGAGCTCCCGCGCCTTGGCCACCGGAGGCATGAAGAGCTGGTTGTGGGCGCACATGAGGGTGATGCCGTTGTCCTTGACCGCCTGGGTGATCTTGGCGGCTTCCTCGGTCGTGATGCACAGCGGCTTTTCGCACAGGACGTGCTTGCCGGCCTCGGCGGCCGCGAGGATCGCGTCGGCGTGCAGGTGGTGGGGCAGACAGATGTCGACCGCGTCCACGTTGGCGCTCGCGATCATGTCGCGGTAGTCGGAGTAGATCTGCGCGCCGCCGACCTGCTCGGCACGGGTCCGGGCGTTCGCCTCGACGACATCGGCGACCGCGGTCACCTTCGCCTGCTCGGGGATTTCGAGGTAGCCACGGACGTGGGGGTTGGAGATGCCGCCACAGCCGATGAGCCCGACGTTCACTGTCATAAGGGAGATCCTCCTTGGTGCGACGTCAGGTTGACGCGCGGTGGATTGGTTCCCGGGGCCAGGCCCCGGGGCCCGGGACGTGAGACAGGGTCGGTCGGCGGCGCTGCCGATCTCCCAGGTCGGATGGGTGGGTCCGGTCAGCCCTTGACACTGTCGATGCGAACGGGCGCGCTGGTCGCGACCGAGTGGTTGGCGGCCTCCATGAGGCGCGTCAGGTCGAGACCGAGTTCGACGTTGGCGGTGGGCCGGGTGCCCTTCTCGATGTGGTCGACCCACTGGTCGAACGCCGACGGCTGGTCGGCTGGGACCGGAAGCTCGACCCAGCGCTCCCCACCCTCGTGGGCGGGGCTGCGGACGAGCAGCCTGTCGTCGGGCGTTCCGTAGAGCAGGCTGCCCTGCGTACCGTGCACCTCGATCGTGAACGGCGAGTACGTCGTGGCGAAACCGGCCTCGGCGACGCCGATCGCGCCACTGGGGTAGCTGAGCACCGCGACCGCGTTGTCCTCGACCTCGCGTCCGGTGACGTGGCCATAGGTCGCGCTCACCGACTCGGGGAGGCCGCCGAGGAACATCTGGGCGAGGTACATCGGGTGGCAGCCCAGGTCGATGAGGGCTCCTCCACCACACTGCTCGGCGTCGTAGAAGTGCGCCGGCAGCCACCCCTCGCCGACGGCGCCGCCATGCGAGAGGCGGGTACGGACCACCGCGATATCACCGAGGTGGCCGGCGTCGAGCACCTCGCGGATCGCCTGGGTGTAGCCGTGGTAGACGCGCGGCAGCGAAAGGATCAGCGCCACCCCGGCCCGGTCGACCTCGGCAAGGATCTCGTTGCACTCGCGGACGGTGAGGGCGAGCACCTTCTCCGTGAAGATGTGCTTGCCGGCGCGCGCCGCGGCGCCGATGACCTCGGGGTGGATGTTGGTCGGCGTGTCGACGATCACGCCGTCCACGTCGTCACGGGCGAGGACGTCGGCGAGGTCCTCGTGGAAGGGGACGCCGAGCTTCTCGGCCTCGACGCGTCCGCGGCCGGGGTCCTCGTCCCAGGCGGCGACGATCTCGGTGCCCGGGTGCTGCTGCGCCTGACGGGCGTACCCGCCGGCGTGGACGTGCCAGAAGCTGAGCATGGCGAGTCGAATCATCGATAACCATTCTGTGCGGAGTCGAGCACGGTCGTACGGTGCGACGGTTTCGTCCATTCTTTCCGGGGCGTCCCCGGACACGTCCAACCCCGATGCGGGAAACGGACCCTCAGTGGCCGGACGTGGCCAGACCGGGGAGACTCTGGGTGAATGGGCGCGACGGAGGGGAAGCTTCGCCCGGCCGGTGCGGTTGTCCTTCCGGGGACTTGTCGGTGGCCCCGACTAGCATGGCCAAGCCGTGCCGAATCACCCGCCGACCAATCGCCCCCGACCTTCTCGCCATGCCGCTGACCTGCACATTTAGCCGACAAGCAAGCCGACAAACACCGCTGCCGAGGACGGAACAGCCGACGTGTCCGACCAGTTGATCATCCGGGGTGCCCGCGAACACAACCTCAAGGACGTCTCCTTGGAGTTGCCGCGCGACGCCCTCATCGTCTTCACCGGCCTGTCCGGGTCGGGGAAGTCCAGTCTCGCCTTCGACACGATCTTCGCCGAGGGCCAGCGCCGCTACGTCGAGTCGCTGTCCGCCTACGCCCGGCAGTTCCTCGGCCAGATGGACAAGCCCGACGTCGACTTCATCGAAGGGCTCTCGCCCGCGGTCTCGATCGACCAGAAGTCGACCTCGCGCAACCCGCGGTCCACGGTCGGCACGATCACCGAGGTCTACGACTACCTCCGGCTGCTCTACGCGCGCATCGGTCACCCGCACTGCCCCGAGTGCGGCCGCCCGATCGCCCGGCAGACGCCGCAGCAGATCGTCGACCGGGTGCTCGAGTTCGAGGAGGGCACCCGCTTCCAGGTGCTCGCGCCGCTCGTGCGCGGTCGCAAGGGCGAATACGCCGACCTCTTCCGGCAGCTGACGACGCAGGGATACTCCCGGGTACGGGTCGACGGCGAGGTGTATCCGCTCGCGGAGGTCCCGAAGCTCGACAAGCAGCGCAAGCACACCATCGAGGTGGTGGTCGACCGGCTCGCCCTGAAGGGCTCCGCGAAGCGCCGGCTGACCGACTCGGTCGAGACGGCCCTACACCTGGGCGGCGGTCTGGTGACCCTCGACTTCGTCGACCTGCCCGAGACCGACCCGCAGCGGGAGCGGGTGTGGTCGGAGCACCTCTACTGTCCCTACGACGACCTGTCGTTCGAGGAGCTCGAGCCGCGGTCCTTCTCCTTCAACTCTCCCTACGGCGCGTGTCCGGAGTGCACCGGACTCGGCACCCGGATGGAGGTTGACCCCGACCTGGTGGTGCCCGACCCCACCAAGAGCCTGGACGAGGGTGCGCTCGCCCCGTGGGCGGGCGCGCACGTGTCCGACTACTTCAGCCGGCTGCTCGAGGCGCTGGCCACCACCATCGGCTTCCGCACCGACACGGCCTTCGAACGCCTGCCGGCCAAGATGCGGAAGGCGATCCTGCACGGCCACGCCGAGCAGGTGCACGTCCGCTACCGCAACCGCTACGGTCGCGAGCGCTCCTACTACACGACCTACGAGGGCGTCATCCCCTACGTCTCGCGCCGGCACGCCGAGGCGGAGTCCGACTCCAGTCGGGAGCGGTTCGAGGGCTACATGCGCGAGGTGCCGTGTCCCGCGTGCCGGGGGTCGCGGCTCAAGCCGATCTCGCTCGCGGTGACGATCGGCGAGAGGTCCGTCGCCGAGGTCTCTGCCATGCCGATCGGCGAGATCGCCGCGTTCCTGCGCGAGTTGGAGCTCAGCCCGCGGGAGCGGCAGATCGCCGAGCGGGTCGTCAAGGAGATCGGCGAGCGGCTGCGCTTCCTGCTCGACGTCGGTCTCGACTACCTCACCCTCGACCGCCCCTCGGGTTCGCTGTCGGGTGGCGAGGCCCAGCGCATTCGGCTGGCAACCCAGATCGGTTCCGGTCTCGTCGGCGTCCTCTACGTGCTCGACGAGCCGTCGATCGGCCTGCACCAACGCGACAACCACCGGCTGATCGAGACGCTGGTCCGGTTGCGTGACATCGGCAACACGCTCATCGTCGTCGAGCACGACGAAGACACCATCCGCGTCGCCGACTGGGTCGTCGACATCGGCCCGGGTGCGGGTGAGCACGGTGGCCAGGTGGTGCACACGGGTTCGGTCGCCGACCTGCTCGCGCATCCCGACTCGATGACCGGTGCCTACCTCTCCGGGCGGCGGACGATCCCGCTCCCCGACGTGCGTCGGCCGGTCACGCCGTCCCGGCAGATCACGGTGCACAAGGCGTGGGAGCACAACCTGCACGACGTGACGGTGTCCTTCCCACTCGGCACGTTCATCGCGGTCACCGGTGTCTCGGGGTCCGGCAAGTCCACGCTGGTCAACGACATCCTCTACACCGCGCTCGCGAAGCAGATCTACGGCGCGCGTGACGTCCCTGGGCACCACCAGAAGATCACCGGCACGGAGCACATCGACAAGGTGATCCACGTCGACCAGTCACCGATCGGGCGGACGCCGCGGTCCAACCCGGCCACCTACACCGGTGTCTTCGACCACATCCGCCGACTGTTCGCCGAGACGCCCGAGGCCAAGATCCGTGGCTACCTTCCCGGCCGGTTCTCCTTCAACGTCAAGGGTGGACGCTGCGAGGCCTGCTCCGGCGACGGCACGATCAAGATCGAGATGAACTTCCTGCCCGACGTCTACGTGCCGTGCGAGGTCTGCCACGGCGCCCGCTACAACCGGGAGACGCTGGAGGTCCACTACAAGAGCCGGACCATCGCCGAGGTCCTCGACATGCCGATCGAGGAGGCCCTGGAGTTCTTCGAGGCGATTCCGGCGATCTCGCGGCACCTGCGCACCCTCGTCGACGTCGGCCTCGGATACGTGCGGATGGGACAGTCCGCCCCGACGCTGTCCGGCGGTGAGGCACAGCGGGTGAAGCTCGCCTCGGAGCTGCAGAAGCGCTCGACCGGCCGCACTCTCTACGTCCTCGACGAGCCGACCACCGGCTTGCACTTCGAGGACATTCGCAAGCTCCTCGGGGTGCTTGGTCGGCTGGTCGACCAGGGCAACACCGTGATCGTCATCGAGCACAACCTCGACGTCATCAAGACCGCCGACTGGATCATCGACATGGGCCCGGAGGGTGGCAACCGGGGCGGCGAGGTGATCTCGGAGGGCACACCCGAAGACATCGCCGCGGACGAGGGAAGCTACACCGGCCAGTTCCTCCAGCACGTGCTGCCCGACTACGCCGAACGCAATACCAGAGTCGCGTCCGCACGCGGGTCCACCGGCGCGCCTCGGACCACCAAGTCGGCGACGCCCGCGGCGAAGGCGCCCGCGCGCAAGGGAACCGCGAAGAAGAGCGCGGCGAAGAAGAGCACCACGCGCAACGCGGCGGATGGTGGCAAGGCGTCCTCGGCCAGCGCCACCAAGAGCGCGGCGAGTCGAAAGAGCACCGCCAAGAAGACTGCCCGCAAGGCGGTCGCGAAGCGGGCGTAGGGCGTTGGTCAACCGGGGGACGATCACGAGAGGGAGCGGAGTCCGTCGCCGGCGGCGGCCGTCATCGCGGTCGCGGCCGGGTCACAAGCGGCCGTCGTGAGCGACGCGCGTGGTCGGTGGTCGTGATCGGTAGGTCGGTAGGGTCGACAGCATGAGCCAGCCCTTCGACACCGACATCACCGACCACCTGCTCTCGACCACGCGGGCCGTCCGCAAGCGGCTCGACCTCGAGCGGCCGGTCGAACGCGAGGTCCTCCTCGACTGCATCCGTATCGCCACGCAGGCGCCGTCGGGCAGCAACGCCCAGGGCTGGCGCTTCGTGATCGTGACGGACCCTGACAAGCGGGCACGGATGGCGGAGCTGTACCGCGCGGGTGGCGCGCCGTACATGAAGTGGGCCAGCGAGAACTCCCCGGCCGACGAGCAGGCCGCCCGCGTCATGGGCTCGGCCCGACACCTTGTCGAGATCATCGATCAGGTGCCCGTGCTGGTGGTCCCGTGCATCGAGGGTCGGGTCACCGACATCCGGCATGCAGCGGCGTTCTTCGGCTCCATCCACCCGGCCATCTGGAGCTTCCAGCTCGCGCTCCGCTCCCGGGGGCTGGGGTCGGTCTGGACGACGTTCCACCTGCAGCACGAGGAGGAGGCCGCCGAACTGCTCGGCATCCCGGCGGACGTGACCCAGGCGGCGCTGCTCCCGGTCGCCTACACCATCGGCACCGACTTCAGGCCGGCCAAGCGCCGCCCGGTCGAGGAGATCACCTTCTGGGACTCGTGGGGCCACACGGTCGACTGACCCCTCGACCGTCGCGGCGGTCGTCCGGACGGCTCGTTCCACCAGAGCGGGGCGACACGGCATCGGTCGTTGCCAGGCGATCGCGGAGCGTGAAAGGGTGCTCGACGTGTCCGAGCACCCCGGGTTCGTCTCACCCGTCGCCTGAGAGGGGCCCGCATGCCACTCTTCACGCCCGACCCGACGTTCTATCCCTCGCCGCGTGACGCGACCGCCGCTCCGTCGGAGAAGCTCGCCTACGTCGCGGCCTTCGCTCGGCCGGCCGACCGTCCGGACGCCCTCGTCGTCCTCGACGTGGACGACGCCTCACCGTCCTACGGCCAGGTGGTCGGCTGGACCGACATGCCCAACCTCGGCGACGAGTTGCACCACTTCGGATGGAACGCCTGCAGCAGTGCGCTGTGCCCGTCCGCGGCCCATCCCCACGTCGAGCGTCGCTATCTCCTCGTCCCGGGCCTGCGCTCCTCCCGGATCCACGTGCTCGACGTGAAGGAGGACCCGAGCAGCCCCAAGCTCGTCAAGGTGTTGGAGGCCGAGGAACTCGGCAAGCGGGCCGGATACTCCCGCCCGCACACCGTGCACTGCGGCACCGACGGAATCTACGTCTCCGCGCTCGGTGGCTACGGCGGGGATGGCCCGGGTGGCGTCGCGGTGCTCGACCACACGACGTTCGAGGTCCGCGGGCCGTGGGAGAAGGATCGAGGCGACCAGTACCTCGCATACGACTTCTGGTGGCACATCACCCGGGACGTGATGGTGACCAGCGAGTGGGGCACGCCGTCGATGATCGAGGACGGACTCCGGCCCGAGTTGCTGCTCGCCAACAAGTACGGCCACCGGCTGCACTTCTGGGACCTGCGCAGGCGCCGCAACGTCCAGACGGTCGACCTCGGTGAGCAGTACCAGATGGCGCTGGAGCTTCGCCCCGCGCACGATCCCACCAAGGAGTACGGCTTCCTCGGCGTCGTGGTCAGTACGCAGGACCTGTCCGCGTCGGTCTGGCTGTGGCACCGCGACGGGACGGAGTTCGCCGTACGGAAGGTGATCGACATTCCGGCCGAGCCCGCCGACGCGGCCGATCTGCCGCCCGCGCTCCAACCCTTCGGTGCCGTACCCCCGCTGGTGACCGACATCGACCTGTCCGTCGACGACCGGTTCCTCTACGTCTCCGCCTGGGGCACCGGGGAACTGCTGCAGTACGACGTCTCCGACCCGTTCCAGCCGAGGCAGACCGGATCGGTCCGGCTCGGCGGGATCGTCGCGCGGCGAGCACATCCCGCCGCGCCGGACCTCGCCCTGGCCGGGGGACCGCAGATGGTGGAGGTCAGTCGTGACGGCCGCCGGGTATACGTCTCCAACTCGCTCTACGGCGCGTGGGACGACCAGTTCTACCCCGACGGCGTAGGCGCCTGGGTGGCGCGGCTCGACGTCGACCCGGCCGCCGGCGGCATGACGGCGGACCCGCGGTTCTTCCCGCACGGAGACGACTTTCGTGGTCTGCGCGTCCACCAGATCCGCCTCCAGGGCGGAGACGCCTCCTCCGACTCCTACTGCTTCCCCTGATGGGGCTCGGCGCGACCCTCGCGCTGGTCGGGCTGGGCGCCTTCCACGGTCTCAACCCCGGGATGGGCTGGTTGTTCGCGGTGGCGATCGGCCTGCAGGAACGCAGTCGCACGGCGATGGCGCGGGCACTCCTGCCCATCGCCGCCGGCCACTTCGCGTCGATCACCGTGGTGGCCGTCGCGGTGGCGGTCGGCGCGTCCACCTGGACGACCCGCGCGGTCGCCATCCTCGGCGGCGTACTGCTGGTCGCGCTCGGGATGTGGCAGTTGCTCTCGAAGCGCCACTTCCGCTGGGTCGGTATGCGGCTGAACGCGTGGCAGCTGGCCGGCTGGTCGTTCCTGATGGCATCGGTCCACGGAGCGGGGCTGATGCTGGTACCGGTGCTCACCTCCGGAGGAAGGTCAGGTCCCAGTCACGCTCCGGGCGCGCCGACGTCGACCGGAACGGGCATCGGTGGTGCGGCGTTGAACGGCGTCCTCGCGGCCGGCATCCACACCGTCGCCATGGTCGTGGTCGGCGGGTTGATCGCCTTCGTGGTGTACGAGTTCCTCGGCGTCGCCATCCTGCGGACCGCGTGGATCAACCTCGACGGCATCTGGGCGGTCGTGCTGCTCGCCGCGGGTTCGATCACCGTGGTGGTCGCGCTGGCCTGACGTCGGCCGGCGCCGAGGATCCTCGGGTCGGTGTGCCGGAGAGGTCTGTCCGGTGATGGCCGGGTTTGGGGGCCCGAAATGGGAACGATTTCGGCAGATGGCCGGCTGCGGCATTCGTCCCGCGATATGACCGTTGGTTGGCGCTGCACTGGGCACATACGCCGCGTAGGGGTAGTCCTGAGGTATCCGAGCTGAACTTCGGTGGAGGTTGCGATGATCGAGACCGATCTACTGGTCGTCGGTGCGGGCCCGACGGGCCTCTATGCCGCCTACTACGCCGGCTTCCGCGGTCTCACGGTGACGCTCATGGACTCCCTGCCCGAGCCCGGCGGCCAGGTCACCGCGCTGTACCCGGAGAAGCTCATCTTCGACGTCGCCGGCCTTCCCCAGGTCAAGGGGCAGGACCTGGTTGACAACCTCGTCGCGCAGGCCGCCCAGTCCAAGCCGGACTACATCCTCGGTCACCGCGCGGAGAAGCTGGAGCAGCGCGGTGACCGGGTGCGGGTCGAGTCCGACCAGGGCCTGGAGGTGCTCGCCGCCGCGGTCCTGATCACCGCGGGCATCGGCACGTTCAGCCCGCGGGAGGTGCCCGTCGGTCAGGAGTACGAGGGTCGCGGCCTCCGCTACTTCGTCCCCAAGCTCGACGAGTTGTCCGGCCTCGACGTCCTGATCGTCGGCGGCGGCGACTCCGCGCTGGACTGGGCGTCCAGCCTCGAACCCCTCGCCCGCTCCGTGACGCTCATCCACCGCCGGACACGATTCCGCGCCCACGAGCGGAGCGTCGAACGTCTGCTGCAGTCCCGGGTCCGGCTCCTGACCCCCTGGGAGCTGCACCGGGTGTTCGGCGAGGGTCAGATCGACGGTGTGGAGATCATCAACAACGCCACGCAGGAGCGCGCCGCCCTCGAGGTCCAGGCCGTCGTCGCGGCGCTGGGCTTCGTGGCCGACCTCGGCCCGATGACCCGGTGGGGGCTCGAACAGCGCGCCCGGCACATCGTCGTCGACTCGGCCATGCGCACGAACCTCCCGCGGGTCTTCGCCGCGGGCGACATCGTGGACTACGAGGGCAAGGTGAAGTTGATCGCCACCGGATTCGGTGAGGCGGCGACGGCGATCAACAACGCCGTTCCGATCATCCGGCCGGGGGCGAAGGTGTTCCCCGGCCACTCCAGCGACGTCGGTTGACCGCCCGCTCGCTCACGCGTCCGATCGTTCGACCTTCTCGACGCGTCCGGTGGCCACGGACCGTGCCGCGGCCTCGGCCAGGGCGAGGCTGCCGAGGTTGCGCCGACCGGAACTCTCCGGCTCCTCGCCCGCCTCGACGGCGCGCGCGAACTCCGCGAGTGAACCGGCCCGCCCGACGTAGGGCACCTTCACCAACGTGACCGGCTCGGATTGCCGGCCGCTCTCGGTCCGCCGGGTGACCTCCACGACGTCGGAGGTGGCGTCGCCGGCCGGACCGTCACGGCCGGTCCAGTAGATCTCGCCCTCCTCACACTCGAGGTGCCACCGCCCGGACCAGGCTGTGGGCTCGCCCGAGCTCACCCAACTGCCGCGGTAGCTCAGCACGCTCCCGCCGTCGAAGGTCACGGTGAGAACGGCCGACCCCTCCTCGCGGAACCTGCTCCACGGCGGGTCGCTGGCCTGCGCGTAGACCTGGACGGGCTCCTGGCCGAGCACCAACCGCATCAGGTCGAAGTGGTGGATCGCCATGTCGTACAGCAGGGGATGCAGCAGCTGGTAGTGCCGGTGGTTGTCGGCCGGGGCGTTGTTGGCCCACTTCCGGAAGTCGACGTGTACGGTGCCGAGCCCGCCGAGGGCGCGCTCGGCGACCAGCGTCGCGGCGGTGCGGGCGGCGGGGTAGAAGCGGTAGTTCTGGCTCACCATGACGGTGAGGTTCTGCTCCTCCGCCGCGCTGACCACCTCACGCGCGTCGCTCAGGGTCGGCGCGAACGGCTTCTCCACCAGCACGTGCTTGCCCGCGCGCAGGGCCTGGATCGACAGGGGCGCGTGCGCGGCCAGCGTCGCGGTGACGAGGACCGCGTCGGCCTCCACCCGCTCGATCGCCTCGTCCAGGCTGGTGAAGCACTGGGACTCCTCCAGGCCGAGACGTTGGCGTGCCCTGGCCAGGGTCGCCGGGTCGGCGTCGACGATCGCGACGCGTTCGACTGTCGGAACCTTCGGCACGACGTTGACGGACCAGTCGCCGCCCCAGCCGCCGAGGCCTACGTGGATCAACCGCAATGCCACCGTGGCGCTCCCCGCTTCGATAGGGGCCGTGAGCGCTTCGCTCGCTCCGGCACCTACGAGCCTGGGCGACGGAACCCGGGCTCGGCGAGTGGATGCCCGATGATGGCCACCCAGCAAGCACCGTCAGGTGCTGCGGACCCGTAGGGCGGCCCCGCGGCCCGCGGCCCGCGGTCTGAGGCGCTCGGCGGTCTGTGGCGGTCAGCCGGCGTAGGCCGCGAGCACCCGGAGCGCCTGGAGGGTGACCACGCCCCGCCATTCGCGCTCGGCGGTCGATCCGGGCGCCTCCCAGGTGATCGGCCAGCCGCCGTCTGCCTGCTGGCCGGCAGCAAGCACCTCGAGATGGGCGTCGACGTCCGCGTCGGCGAAGAAGCGTCGGCGCGGACTGTCGGGCGAGGGCGCGAAGTGCAACGGCGTGAGTCCGTAGTCGTCGGAGGGGCGAGGCTGGAAGAACGCGAGCCTGTCGAGCCGGGAACACAGCGCGGCGTGGGCCGATTCGGCCCGATCCCGATCCGGGTCGGTCTCGAGGAAGCGCAGGACGCACAGGGCGGTGTGCGCGTCCTCCACACCGTCCGGCGCCTCGATCCGGTCCCAGCAGAACTTGGCCGCGGGCTCGATCCAGGCAGCCTCGATGCCGAACGCGCGGAACCGAGCGACCAGGGCTGCGGTGGGGTTGAGACCGGCGGGAGCGTCGCAGTCTCCCCAGTGCGCCGCGCGGGGGTGCTTCGCCGCGCTCGGGAGCAGGATCGGGACGGCGCCCTCGGGCGTCACCACGCCGGCGAGGAACGACGACGCCCCACCGAGGAGGTCCTGTGCGGCGGCCGTGACCTCGGCGCGGGCCTCGACGGCCAGCGAGTCGAGCACGTCGCTCGCGAAGTCGAGGAAGAGCGGCTGGCTGCCAGGGGCGCGAACGTCGGGCTCGAGCCCGTGCCCCAGCCCGCCGTCGGCGTTGCGGTGGGCCGCCAGTGCCGCGACCACGGCGGGGACGGCGGACATGTCGTGGTCGAGGTGGACCTCTGCCAGCCGGCGTTCGAGCAGTCGGCCCTCGGATCGGATGAAGGCACGGGCGCGGTCGACGTCGACCACGGGCGTCACTGGGGTCGTCATGCCAGAACGCTAGGAGAGCGCACCGACATCTCGCTTGGACAGATCGGTCACCTGCCGCGCAGCAGCCTGCTGGGCGGTGCGCCGGCCAGGTCGTTGCAGTCGCGCGCGAGGTGGGACTGGTCGGCGTAGCCCGACCGGGCGGCGAGGTCGGCGAGGGCGAGGTCGGGGGCGGTCCGGGCGAGCCGGCGGACGCGTAACAGTCGCGCGACCCTGAGGAAGGTCGCGGGGCCGTAGCCGACAGCGGCCGTGAAGCGCCGCCGGAACTGTCGTTCACCGACGCCGAGGTCGGCCGTGAGCGCGTCGGTGACCCGGGGGCCGGCGGTCAGCAGCCGACGGACCGCGACGTCGACCTGCCGGTCGGGTGCGTCGGTCTCGGCCCGGGCCAGTCGGGCCGAGACCAGGGCGGTGAGGTGGCTCGGGTCGGCGGCCAGTCTCGCGGCGACGCTGGCGCCGGCCGGACCCCACAGGTCGGCCAGATCCACCCGGCGATCGCGCAGCTCACTCGCCGGGACGCCGAGAATCCGAGCCGCCCGGCCGGTCCGGAACCGCAGCCCGTACACGGGCAGTCCGACCGGGAGCGAGGACGTCCAGGGCCCCGTGTCGGGTCCGGCGACGAACGCCCTGTCCGGTGTCACCACGATGTCGAGACAGCCGTCGGGGAGGATCGTGCCGTCCCATCCGAAGGACGACCACCACAGGCACCGCACGTCCTCGGCGAGTGCCGCGGGCGGAGCGATCTCCGCGTACGTCGTACTCACCCGGCCACGGTATAACCGACCACCCCCGGCGCCGTTCGACCAAGGTCGCCGCGGTGTCAGGGCGGCCGGGGAGGGGCCGGCGGGCCGGGCCGACCCGCGCATGCCGGGTCGAAGTACGTATGCACGACACTGTCCCCATGGCATTTCGCCGGATGACCGGACTCACCGGCCGCTCCCGCGCGTCGGACGCACGGACGAAGGCCGACGCGCTCGCCGCCCTCGGCGGTGAGGGATGTGCCGTCTGCCGGATTCGACTCGACACCGGCAAGCGGTGGTTCTTCTCCTACGAGAACGACAGCCGGGTCGACCTCGGCCTCCGGGAACGGCTGGAACGCTCGTTCGGCTTCTGCGCCCCACACACACGGCAACTGCTCGACTCCGGAGCGGCCACGTCCTGGCTGGCGCGCTGGGTCTTCGCCGACGTGGCGAGGTCGGCGGTCCGGGCCCTTGCCGCGCCGGCGCCGCCGGTGCCTGGTGCGTGCCCGGCGTGCGAGGCGACCGAACAGGGCGAGCTGGACGCGGTGGTGACGCTCGCGACGGGATTGAACGAGCCGGAGGTTCGAGAGCTCCTGCTCGCCGGCGACGGCTTCTGTCTCACGCACGGCCGGGCGGTTCTGGAGCGCACCGGCCCCGAGGCCGCCCGGGTGATCGCCGGCATGCTGGACGAGCGACTCGGCAAGGATCCGGTCACCGCGCGTGACGTCCTGATCGGCGTCGACCCGGACGTCGTACGACGCCGGCGGGGGCGCGAGCGGCTCGCCGAGGGGGTGCTCACGGCGGAGGAGTCGGCCCGGCTCGCCCGCCCGCTCGGCGACGTCGACCTCGTACTCGACTGGCCGTGCTGCCCGCTGTGCGCGGCGGCCCAGCGGGTCGAGTGGCGCTACCTGCGGTGGTTGGTGGGGCTGCCCGCCGCGGAGGCGGGGGAGTTGCGCGGTGCGGCGACCCTGTGCACGACCCATCTCGCCGACCTCACGAGCAGTCGCGTCACCACGGGCGACATGGCGGGCGTCGAACTCACCGAGGACGGCCTGCTCGCTTCGGTCGGGAGCGTCATCGAGCATGTGGGCGGTCTGTGGCGTACCGACCTGCAGACCTTCCTCCGCAAGGTGGTGGACGGTTCCTCGGCCGGAGCGTCCCGCACCGCGGCGGGCGACGTCGGTCGCTGGATCCGGTGTCACCTGTGCGACCTTCGGGACGCGGCGGTCGAACGTGAGCGGCGCCTGCTGACCCTGGTGGCTGCTGATCCGGCCTACGGCGAACGGCTCGGCCACGCGCACGGTGTCTGCCTGCGGCACGGACTCGCGGGTGAGCTCGCGCCCGCCTGGCGGCACCTGCTCGCGGCGCGGATCGGGCTGTTGTCGTACGAGGTCGACGAGGCCGAACGCAAGGCGGCCTGGGAGGCACGGTGGGAGGTCCGCGGTACGGAGATGGCGGTGTGGCGGCGAGCCCCGTACCTGCTGGACGGCTTCGTCCTCGGCCCCGTCGCACCGGGCATGCCGGAGGGCGACGGCGACTGACCGGGCAGCGACAGGCCGGCCAGCGACTGACAGGCCTGAGCGTCAGGCCGGCGAGGCGGCAGCGCCACGCAAGGCGGGCTTGACGGCGGTGACGCGAATCCGCCGGTAGTCGGCCCACCAGGATCCGTCCCGGTACAACACGGGTCGCAGGCGGGTCGCGAGCTCGGCGAGGAAGCCGTCCACGTCGGGAACACCGACCAGCAGGTGCGCGCAGAACATCGTGAGCCAGTTGGCGAGCCCGTCCTCGCCGACGAGCTGGGTCGGCCGGTCGAACAGCCAGGCGCCGCTCACCTCCAGGCCCACCGCCTCGAGCATGGCGGCGTAGACACCGATGGTCGGGAAGAACCACGGGCTCTGCGCGGGTGCCAGTCCGAGGTCCTTGCGCAGGGTCTGCGCGCCGTCGGCGATCGTCGCGATGTTGCCGGCGCCGCCGAACTCTGCGACGAACCGCCCACCAGGTGCCAGGGCACGGGCGATCGAGGAGGCGGCCGCGGGCGCCTCGCGGACCCAGTGCAGTGTGGCGTTGCTGAGCACGGCGTCAAACTCCGCGTCGAAGGGCAGATCGCGGACGTCGGCCACCCGCACCGGGAGGTCGGGAAACTTCTCCCGCGCCCGGCTGATCATGTCGGCACTCGCGTCCACCCCGGTCACCTCGACTCCGGCGGCTCGCAGCGAGGCGACGTGGTCGCCGGTGCCGCAGCCGACGTCGAGGACCCGCTCGCCCGGCCTGGCGTCGAGCAGGTCGATGACACCTGCTCCCAGCGCGGAGACGAAGCCGTGCTTGTCGTCGTACAGCGAGGCGTTCCAGGTCTGTGACGTCATGCGCGGCACGTTACTCGTGCTTGCTCAGAATTCGAGACCCGAGTCTCGACATATGGACAGACGGTTAAGGTGGGGGAGCGCGAGGGACACCTGGCGATCGTCGGCGAGCAGCGACAGGTCCCGCCAACCGACCTGCCGGATCACCCGGGCGTCGGCGGCGAGTTCCGGGTCGAAACCCTTCTCCGGTCGCGCGTCAGGCGAGACCTCGACCAGGAAGCACGTCTCCAGTACGTCGCGGTCGTCGACGGAGCGATACGCCCGCTCGTACAACACCGGACCCACGGTGCCGGCGAGCCGCGTCTCCTCCGCGACCTCGCGCAGCACCGCCTGGGCGGGCGTCTCTCCAGCCTCCACCCCACCGCCGGGCAGGGTCCAGAACTCGCGCCGCTCCTCGACATGACGCACCATCAGAACTCGCGTGCCGCGCAGGATCACCGCGCACACCCGTACGACAACAGGTCGCCTCATCGGCTGATCGTGTCAGGCGGCAGCTCATCCGGGCCAGATGGCGTGGCCCAGGGCGAAGCCCAGGAACGCCGCGGCCAGGCCGGCGCCGAGACTGCCCCCGACGTTCGCCGACGCGGACCGGAACGCCCCGCTCTCGAGGAGCCGCAGGGTCTCGAAACTGAACGTGGAGTAGGTCGTGAACGCTCCGCAGAAACCTGTCCCGAGCAGGGTGTAGAGCGTCGGGCCCAGTGCACCGGTCAGGCTGCCCGACCACAGGAAGCCGAGCACGAGGCAGCCGAGGACGTTGACGAGCAGCGTGCCCCACGGGAACGTCGAGCCGATCCGGTTCTGCACCAGCCGGTCCAGGTGGTAGCGCAGCGGCGCGCCCACGACCGCTCCGAGCGCGACGGCGAGCACTGGGCTCATGCCTGGCGCCCGACGTAGCGGACGACCTCGACGTCCTCGACGATGACCAGGCCGCCGTTGACCAGGAGTTCGTCGAGGCCGGGGAGGAAGGCCTCGATCCGCTCCGCGACGTCGACGATGATCACGGTGAGGGGGAGATCCTCCGACAGGCTGAGGAACCTGCCGGTGTGCAGACGCCGGGACGCGCCGTATCCCTCGATGCCACGGATCACCGTCGCCCCCGCGAGGCCAGCCTCCCGGGCCCGGGCGACGATCTCGGCGTAGACGGGCCGGTGCTGCCAGAGGTCGTCCTCGTCGACGAAGACGCTCAGCCGTTTGGCCGGACCCTCGATCGGATTCATCCGCGTCACCCCGTCCCAGGCCGATGGTCGTCCTGATGATCTTTCAGATGGTCGTTCCGCGCTCGTTCTGCCGGACCTCTCGGGTACGCGTGGAGGACGAGGCGAGTGAGGTGGGCGCCGAGCCAGACGGCGACGAGGGCGGCGGCGAGGGTCCCGAACAGGTACGCGAGTCCGGTGGCCGCCGCGCCGTCACGGAACAGGCCCAGGGAGTCGACCGCGTAGGTCGAGAACGTCGTGAAGCCGCCGAGAACACCCACACCGAAGAACGGCCGCAGCAGCCGGTGTGGCTTGGGTGCCTCCAGTAGCAACGCCATCAGAACGCCGATCAGGGCGCAGCCCACCGCGTTGATCAGGAACGTCGACCACGGAAAGGCGTGCGTACCGTGCGGGATCAGCACCGAGAGGGCGTAACGGGCGAGCGCGCCGAGAACACCACCCACGGCGATCGCCGCCGTGGTGTCGAATCCCCGTAGCCGCTGAAGCGGTGTCGCGGCCGTGCGGCCGGTGCCGGATCCGGTGCTCTGTGCCGCCATGGTTCCTCCCATTGCGCGTCGACCGTCGTGCGCAACAGGGACCGTTGGCGGCGTCGTTGCCGCGGTTGTGGTCCGGCGAGCCCCACCGCCGGTCAGCCCGGACCCGGGCCCCGAACCGCTTCAGGATACGTGAGCGCCGACCAGCGCCTGACGGCAGCGCTGGTCGGCGCGTTGGGTTCGGCGGGGTTGGTTCGGTCCTCGCCGGGCGGGCGCGGTCAGCGGCGCCAGAGGACGGCCGTGGGCTGGTCGGCGGTGAGGGTCATGTCCCCGGACCAAGTGAGGAACGACGGCTGCGGCAGGTAGTCGGTGCCGAGGAGGAAGCCGCGCTGGATTCCCGTCACGTGGACGGCCGCGCCGGAGTCCGTTCCGACGACCACCCGGCGGGCGGTGATCTCCGCGATGTCGTCCTGCGTCGTACCGGCCGGAAGTTCGACGGTCGTCGCGGCCGGGTCGTCGCGCTGGAGCGACCGGGTGGGATCGACGTGGTGGGAGAGGTAGACCGTCTCACCGGAGGTGAGGCGAACGCCGAGCGCGACACCGACCCACGAGGAGCCGGTGTTGGCGCCCTCCGTCGTCTTCTTCACCACAGCGTAGAGGTAGTTGCGCTGGTCGCTGACCTCCGGCGTGTCGGGAGCGTTCGGCGCGGCCGCCTCGATCTTGCCCTCACGGATGAGCTCCTTGGCCATCACGAGGTAGGTCCAGGGGTTGGCGTCCATGACCGCTTCGCGGGCCTGGTCGGCCGGGCGCGTCTCCAGGGTGGAGAGGAAGAACCGCATCGGGTCGTCCACCTGGTCGCAGAGGTTGTTGTTGGACGTGCAGGTCTGCAGCTTGGCGTGGTCACCCTCGTACCCGCCCTTGAACTGCAACGTCGCGTGGTTGGGCGCCTGGTAGGTGTCGCTGCCCGCCACCCGCTCGCCGTTCGCGTCGAGCTCGACGGCGTAGATCCACTCGATGTCCGTCGTCCGTCCCCATCGGGCCATCAGAGCGGGTGTGTTGGTGCCACCGTCCTCGTTGCTCCAGATGACGGAGTAGGTGATCCGGACGTGGCCGGGCTTCGACCCTGGTCCGGTCTCGTGCCAGGCGATGAGCGGGGTGTCGGTGGTGGCGTTCTGGTAGGCGTCACCGAACTCCGCCATGTTGCGGCCGTACAGGATCGGCGCGAAGCGCAGGGCGGAGTACTCCGGGTCGTTGCGGGCGTACGTCTCGACCTGCAGGTCCGACGCCACGACGCTCTTCGCGCCCGCCGCCGAGGACGCGTCGGCGTAGCGGAGTTCGAGGGTGTGGGGGCCGCGGCGCAGCTGACCGAGGGCCACCTGGTGGGCGGAGGGCGCGTCGCCGGTGACAACGACGTCGGTGGCGTAGCGGCGATCGACATACACCGAGACGACCGCCGACTCCTTGCCCTCCACCGCCCAGTCCGTGCCCGGCGCGGCGACGGTCAGGTCCAGGAGTGCTTCGCCGGTCGAGTCGGCACGGACGTGCAGCCGCTGAGTCGGGCGGTCGCGCTCGACGACGATCGGAGCGCTCGGGCGGGCCTTGGCCTGGACCGGCTCCGCCGCGGCGGGCACGGCGGTCGCCACGGTGGGAACGACGAGGGTGAGTGCGGCGGCGGCGATTGCCGCTGCCGAGACGCCGGTACGGCGGACGCGCATGGATTCCTCCCCAGAGGTCGGCGAGTTCCCCACCCTGGTGGAAAGGTCCGGAGTGCGCAGGTAGCTCGGGAGGAACTTCTGACCAACAGCCGTCGGCGGAGCCGGGGAAAGCACCGGCACGATGCGCTGAAGGTCGGGTGCGGGTGAGGCGGTCCGCGACCTAGGCCTGATGGCGGAGAAGAGCTTCGGTCAAATTCCGGATAGGTGTGCGAGGGTCCTGGCTATTAGCGTGACTCCTCGTGAACGTCTCGAAGACCCCGTCATCCGGAGAAGTCAGGACCGAGCCCGACGACCAGACAGCGAAGGAGGGTAAGCCGGGAGACGGCGGAGCGGGCGTCCTCAGCCCGACCTACCGTCCGCTCACCATCGGCATCGTCGCCCTCGTCCTGCTGGTGGCCTTCGAGGGGATGGCCGTCGGTACGGCGATGCCGGTGGCCGTCGCCGACCTGCACGGTCTGGAGTTCTACGCGTGGGGCTTCTCCGGCTTCATGACGGCGAGCATGTTCGCGACCGTGCTGTCCGGCGAACTCTGCGACCGGGTTGGTCCGCGGCTTCCGTTCCTGACCGGAGTGGGATTCTTCGCCGTTGGTCTGGTCGTGGCCGGCGCGGCGCCCTCGATGGTGCTGTTCGTGCTCGGCCGGATGATCCAGGGCCTCGGTGGCGGTGCCGTCGTCGTCGCGCTGTACGTCATCGTCGGGCGCGCGTTCCCGCAGGCGCTTCGGCCCCGGGTGTTCGCCGCGATCTCCAGCGCCTGGGTGCTGCCCTCGATCGTTGGACCGGTGATCGCGGGCACCATCACCGAGCACGCGTCCTGGCGGTGGGTGTTCCTCGGCCTGGTGCCGTTCGCGCTGGTGCCCATCGTCCTGGTGCTGCCGCGCATGGGCGGGTTGCCGACGGTGGAGCCCGCCCCGCGCCGGGCGGGTCGCAAGCGTCGTGCGCTCGGTGCCGCGCTCGGGATCGGGCTGCTGCAGTACGCCGGGCAGGAGCGGACCTGGTGGAGCCTGCTCCTCGTGGTGGTGGGCGTACTCGCCCTCGTCGTGAGCCTGCCCCGACTGCTGCCGCCAGGCACGCTCCGGTTCGCCCGTGGTCTGCCCAGCGTGGTCGCCATGCGCGGCATCTTCGCCGGCTCCTTCTTCGGCGCCCAGTCGTTCGTGCCCCTCATGCTCATCGAGCACCGAGGTCTGTCGGCCACCCTCGCGGGGATCGCCCTCACTGTCGGCTCGCTCGGCTGGAGCACGGGCTCGTGGTGGCAGAGCCGGCCCAGCCTGCGGATGACCCGTACGCGACTGGTGGAGACGGGTGCCATCTTCCTCACCGCCGGTCTGGCCCTGTGGCTGATCAGCGTCATCCCCGCCGTACCCGTCTGGGTGGCGGTGCCCGGCTGCGTGGTGGCCGGACTCGGCATGGGCCTCGCGACGGCCAGCCTGTCCGTCCTGCTGCTCGGCTACTCCCGCCCCGAGGAGCACGGAGCCGCCGGTGCGGCCGCCCAGATGTCGGACTCCTTCGGAAACGTCGCGCTCGTCGGCCTCGGCGGGGTGATCTTCGCGGCGCTCCATCAGAGCGCGCATCCAGCCGTTGTCTTCGGGGCGATCTTCGCGTCCATGATCGTGGTCGCCGGCGCCGGGACGATCCTGGCGCCCCGGGTCCGGGCCGACGTGGCCCCCGCCGGTGGCCTCCCGTCGGTCGCGAACACCGGCGCCGACTGACCGGGCCGGTCGCGAAAATCGGGAGCAGACCGAGGGTTTCGGACGGCGGCGCGTCCGTGCACGCGGGGCCGACGGCTGAAGCCGCGAGGGGGAGGAGCGCATCCTCCCCTTCGCGGGGTTCGGCCCACTCGACCGGTTGCTTCCGATCCTTCGTCGGTAGTCCCCCGAAGGTTCGTCGTCGGGCTGCCAGCCGCTGACTCCCCGTGTCATCGTGGGGTGACCGGGGGGTTGGCGATGAGGCTGATGACGGCAGTGCGCTTTGCCGCGGCAGCTGTCGTGGTGTCGCTCGTTCCGGGCGTGTCCAGCCTGCCGTACCGCGACAACGCGTCGGCCTATCCGTCCGACGGCACCAGCAACGGCACCCGCACCGAACTCGTGCCGGGCGAGCCGATCGGTGGGGGAGGGCACGGCGGGTCGGACAACGGCGAGTTCGGGATTCCCGCGATCCTCGTGCAGGCCTACCGTGGCGCCGCGCTCCGGCTGGCGTCCTCGACCCCGGGCTGCCGGCTCACCTGGCAGATGCTCGCCGGTGTCGGGAAGGTCGAGACCGACCATGCCCAGGGCGGTGCCGTCGACTACCGGGGTACGACACTTCGCCCTATCCTCGGACCGGTCCTCGACGGGAAGCGGTACGTCGCCGTCGCGGACACCGACGACGGTCGGATCGACGGCGACACCGCCTGGGACCGTGCCGTCGGGCCGATGCAGTTCATTCCGGGTTCGTGGGAGCGCTACACCGCCGACGGCAACAACGACGGTCTGTCCGACATCAACAACGTGTACGACGCGTCGCTCGCGACGGCGACGTACCTGTGCGCCGGTGGACGGAACCTCTCCAGCCGGATGGACCTCGCGGCCGCGGCCTACAGCTACAACAACTCCGCGTCGTACGTGCAGTCGGTGCTGTCGTGGATCGACGCCTACACCGCGGGCAGGTCGGAGCCGCTGCCCGGTGGGGATCAGAACCTGCTCGCGGGCGGTCCGATCCTGCCCACGCCCGAACCCACAGGAGCATCGACGACGCAGCCGACGCCGGGGGCGTCGCCTGGGCCCGGAACGCCTGCTCCGGGTACACCCGCGCCGACGCCTGGTGCGCCGACGCCTGGTGCGCCGCCGCCTGGTGCGCCGACGCCTGGTGCGCCGACGCCGGGGGCGTCGCCTGGGCCCGGAACGCCTGCTCCGGGTACACCCGCGCCCACGCCTGGGCTGACGTCGGGACCGACGGCACCTCCGTCGAGTACGCCCGTACCGACGCCCGCGACGCCCGGAACGGCGACACCTACGCCCAGTCCGGCGCCCACGGATCCGGCGCCGACTGAGACGCCAGATCCAGCTCCATCACCGACCGCGGAACCGGAGCCGACCGCGGAACCGGAGCCGACCGTGGAACCGGAGCCGACCGCGGAACCGGAGCCGACTGAGACGCCAGATCCAGCTCCATCACCGACCGCGGAACCGGAGCCGACCGCGGAACCGGAGCCGACCACGGAACCGGAGCCGACTGTCGAACCGGAGCCGACTGTCGAACCCGAGCCGACCGAGCCGCCGACACCAACCGACACACCCACGCCTTCGAGCACGCCCACGCCCACGCCCACGCCGACGCCGACGCCGACGACGCCTCCGGCAACTCCCACACCCACGCCCACCTGTCCGCCGCGGGTACCGCCGTCGCCGAAGCCCAGCGCCAGCGCGACGCCCGCACCCACGCCGACGCCCGGGGTGACGTCCTCGCCCACACCGCGAAAGCCGACGCCATCCCCCTCGAGCAGCACCTCGCCGGAACCGTCGCCGACGAACGCACCGCCGCCCTCGTCCACGCCGGAGCCGACCGCACCGACGGGCGCCGCGCACTCCACGAGCACCCCGACGCCCGCGCCGGAGCCCGGCCCTTCGGCCTGCCCCAGGCCATCCGCGTCCGCGACGCGAGCGTCAGGCTCGTGAGGCGGCCATGGACCGTCGCTCAGGGGGTCCGGTTGCGGACGTCGTTGATCACCTTCTGCATGGCTCTCAACTCCTGCGGCGGACCCGCGAACCGGACCATGACGTGCCGGTTGTTCGGTCCACCAGGGGTGGAGGGGAACACGTGACTCATCGCGACGGAGACCTGCGTCGAGCCCTCGAAGTCCACGGTCACTTCGGAGTACTCCGTCACCGAGTCGATGCGTTGCCAGGTTCTGGACGCCACGGAGGCCTGATCCCGGACCTGGGTCCGCTCGACCTCACCGCACGGAGCTGGACAGGTGGTCACGTCGATGAGACCGCCGGGCCCCTCCTCCACCAGTCCGGCGTTCGCGTAGACCTGGTCCAGGCACGCCACCCGGAGCACCCCCGGCGGGCCGGTGTCGACGGGCAGGCAGTCCCAGGACGCGGGTGTCCGGAAGTCGAAGGGCAGATCGTTGACGTCCTGGAGGGCGGTGGGTTCGTTCTCGCCGAACGTCGGACCCACGACGAGCCCGTTCTGGCCGTCGAGCTCGGTGGGCTGGGGGGCGGGGATCGAGGCCAGCGGAGACCTGGTGGGGGCCGGTATGGCAGGCGGCAGCGAGGTGGGCAGGGAGGGCAGCCCCGGGAAGGACAGGGTCGGTTCGGGTATCGGGATCGTGAAGTCGGTCGACCCTGGGAGGGGCGGGGGAGGCACGGTCAGCTCGAACTCGGGCGTCGGTGTGGACCCGCCGGCGCTGGTCTCGCCCTTCTTCGTCGTGAAGAAGCCGCCGATGACGAACGCACCTCCCACGACCACCGCGAGGGCGGTCACCACGGCGACGGCCAGGATCGCCAGCGAGCGGGAGGAGTTCGCCGGCCGCACGCCTGCCTGCGCGGCGAGGGGGACCGGTCGGGGTGCGTCGCCGTCGCTCCCGGGCGTGCCGGGAGTCAGGTGTGGCCCCGTCCCGGGCACCTGGCCCGGTCCAGCGCCGGTTCCGTCGACGACTGGCATCGCCGCGGCGCCGGCGAGCAGGCGGAGTGCCGGGTCGACCGCGTTGCCGGCGTGCGCCGTGGCCACCCACGGAACCGGCGCACGGAGGCCCGCGGTGAGTACCCTGCCAGGCTCGCGGACGGCGAGGTTGTCGACCTCGCGCCCGAACCGGTCCCGGACGGCTGGGTCGGCGGCCGCTCCCGCATGGAGCACGGTGAGGACGCCTGGACGTCCCTGAGCGTCGTATCCGAGAAACACCGTGCCAGCGCTGTGCCAGGCGAGTCTCTCTCGCAGCGTGAACGGTCCAAGCGCGCTCGGATCACCTGGTCGAAGCGGCTCTGTCATCCGTACCCCCCGTCCGGTCGGCCCCTGGGAAGGGCGAGGTGCACACACTGATGGCACGCTTGGTCGCGTGGCAGACGACGAGACGACGTCCCCATGCCCGGAGAGGAATCGCCCCATGACGACGCCGGAACGCAGCGAGGCCGAAACCGGGGGAACACAGGACCCGAACCCGACACCGGTACGTGACGGGCAAACCGCGCACGAGTCGGAACGCCATGCCGTCGACCCACCCCCTCTGTCCCCGCGGGTGAGCGGCGACGGGGAGGCCACCGCAGATTATCCCGGAGCATCCGCCTTCGGACATCCCTCGCCGGCGGAACCTTCCGCGCCACCCGGCGAAACCGGTCGGGGGAGCGGTGCCGAGGCGGCCATCCTGGGCGAGGCTCTGCACGAGATCAAACGGGTCATCGTCGGCCAGGAGCACATGGTCGAGCGGCTGATGGTCGCGCTGCTCGCCCGTGGCCACTGCCTCCTCGAGGGTGTTCCGGGCGTGGCGAAGACGCTCGCCGTACGCACCTTCGCGACGGTGGTCGGCGGTGACTTCGCCCGCCTGCAGTTCACGCCGGACCTCGTGCCCTCCGACATCGTGGGCACGCGGATCTACCGTCCGAGCAAGGAGTCCTTCGACATCGAGCTCGGTCCGGTGTTCGTCAACTTCGTGCTGGCGGACGAGATCAACCGCGCACCGGCGAAGGTGCAGTCGGCGATGCTGGAGCTGATGGGGGAGCGGCAGGTGTCGATCGGCGGCCGGACGTTCCCGATGCCCGCGCCGTTCATCGTCATCGCCACGCAGAACCCGCTGGAGTCCGAGGGCGTCTACCCGCTTCCGGAAGCCCAGCGCGACCGGTTCCTGGTCAAGGTCGACGTGCACCTGCCCGACGCCGAGCAGGAGTACCACATCCTCGAGCGGATGAGTGTCGATCCGCCCCGGCCTCGCAGGGTGCTCGACGCCGACCGGATCCTCGCCCTCCAGCACGCGACCGACCGCGTGTTCGTCCACCGTCTCGTCGCCGACTACATCGTGCGCCTGGTACTCGCGACCCGACGCCCGGTCGAGTACCACCTGCCCGAACTCGCCCCGGTCATCGAGGTGGGCGCGAGCCCCCGTGCCACGCTCGGCCTGGTCTCGTCGGCGCGGGCGCTCGCGTTCATGCGCGGGCGCGACTACGTGCTGCCGCAGGACGTCCAGGAGGTCGCGGGCGACGTGATACCGCACCGCCTCGTGCTCGGGTTCGACGCCGTCGCCGACGGCATCAGCGCGGCCGGTGTGGTCGACCGGGTTCTCTCCGTCGTACCCCCACCGCGCCCGGTCTGGAGACAGGAGCACAACGACGCGGGTCGGCCGGAGTTCCGGTGACACGGCAGATCCCCACCAACGCCCGGGGCGAGATCAGCCTCGCGCGTCTCGCGCCCGAGCGCGCACTGCGCCGGCTCGAGCTCACCATCGTGCGGCGGCTGGAGGGGTTCCTGCACGGCGAGCACCTCGGGCTGCTTCCCGGCCCCGGCACCGATCTGGCCGAGGCGCGCGTCTACCGCCCCGGCGAGGACGACGTACGCCGAATGGACTGGGCCGTCACCGCACGGACCACCACACCGCACGTGCGGGACGTGATCTCCGACCGGGAGCTCGAAACGTGGACACTGGTGGACATGTCCGCGTCGATGGACTTCGGCACCGCCGCCCTGGAGAAGCGTGAGCTCGCGGTCGCGGCGGTGGGGACGGTCGGCTTCCTGACCCACCGGCTGGGTGACCGGTTCGGTGGCGTGATCCTCCGCGGCGGCCGGACCCGGCGCTGGCCGGCGCGTTCCGGACGCCTCGCGCTCTACGGCCTGTTGCGCTCCCTGCTCGACGAACCCCGCACGGCCGCGGACGAGCCGGACGACGACTTCTCCGGAGCGCTGGACAAGTTCTCCCGCAACTACCAACGGCGCGGCCTGCGGGTGGTGGTGTCGGACTTCCTCGACGGGTCCGGCGACGACCCGAGCGTGCCCTTCGGATGGGAGCGCCCGCTGAGACGCCTGTGCGGACGGCACCAGGTCCTGGTGGTGGAGGTCCTCGACCCCCGGGAGCTGGAGTTGCCCGACGTGGGCGTGGTGTGGCTGACCGACCCGGAGTCCGGTGAGGCGCAGGAGGTGGACACCGGCAACGTCGTACTTCGCGCGAGGTACGCCGAGGCCGCCGCCGCGCACCGGGCCCGCGTCCGCGCGACGCTGCGGCGTTCGGGCGCGGCGCATCTCACGCTTCGGACGGACCGGGACTGGGTGGCCGACACGGCCCGCTTCGTGCTGGGGCACCGGCGGGTGGCCCAGCGCCTGCACGGCACGCCGACGAGAGGAGCCGGCGCATGACGTTCCTTGCACCCGGACGGCTGTGGTTGCTGCTCCTCGTTCCGTTGCTGGTCCTGGCGTACTTCCTGCTCCAGCGCCGCCGGCGAAGGTACGCCATGCGGTTCACCAACCTCGCGCTGCTCTCCCGGGTGGCGCCGCGCCGTCCCGCCTGGCGGCGACACGTGGCGATGGTGCTCATGCTGGTCACCGTCGGGCTGATGGTCACGGCGTTCGCCCGCCCGCAGACCGAGGTGCGCGTACCCCGGGAACGCGCGACCATCGTCGTGGCGGTCGACGTGTCCATCTCCATGCGCGCCGATGACGTGAGCCCTGACCGGCTGCGCGCGGCGCAGGAGGCCGCAACGGAGTTCGTGGGCAGCCTGCCGAAGAAGTTCAACGTCTCGCTGGTGTCCTTCGCCGGCACCGCGAGCATCCTCGTGCCCCCGACGACGGACCGCGGAGCGGTGGACCGCGCGATCGACGGCCTGGAGTTGGCGGAGTCGACCGCCACGGGTGAGGCGATCTTCACCTCGCTGGACGCGATCAAGCAGGTCCCGAACGACCCGTCGCATCCGAGCGAGCCGGCACCGGCCCGGATCGTGCTGCTCTCCGACGGCTACCGCAACGTCGGCCGGAGCGTGGAGCAGGGTGTGGCCGCCGCCCGGCAGGCGCACGTGCCGATCTACACGATCGCGTTCGGTACGCCGTTCGGCACCGTCGACATCGAGGGACAGCGGACCCCGGTGCCGGTCGACGAGGACACCATGCGGGCGATCGCCCAGCAGACCGGCGGACAGACCTACACCGCCGAATCCGGGCAGGAGCTCGAGCAGGTCTACGCCGACATCGGCTCCTCGGTCGGTTACACGACCGAGGAACAGGAGATCACCTCGTGGTGGGCGGGCCTCGGCCTGCTCGCGGCGATGGCCGCCGCCGGAACGTCGCTGTTCCTGCTTGGCAGACTTCCCTAGCAGCTGCCCTGATCCTGGAAGGGGAGGAGCGCGGATGCCGATCCTCGTGGGGACCTGCGGATGGAGTTACCGGGACTGGCGTGGCGTGTTCTACCCGGAGAAGCTTCCCCAGCGTGCCTGGCTGGATCACTACGCCGAGCACTTCGCCACCGTCGAACTCGACAACGCGTTCTACCGGCTGCCGTCGTACGACACCTTCCAGGCCTGGCACGAACGGCTGCCGGCCGACGTGGTGGTGGCGGTGAAGGCGAGCCGCTTCCTCACCCACATCCGCCGCCTGCGTGAGCCGGTGGAGCCCGTCCACCGGCTGATGGAGCACGCGGCGGGCCTGCAGGGTCACCTCGGCCCGATCCTGGTGCAGCTGCCTCCGAACCTGCGGGCCGAACCGGACCGGCTCGCCGAGTGTCTCGCCGCGTTTCCCGCCGGCACCAGAGTCGCGGTGGAGCCGCGGCACGAGTCCTGGTGGACCGACGACGTACGCCGTCTGCTCGAGCGTCACGGCGCGGCTCTGACCTGGGCGGACCGGCTCGGCCGGCCTGTCACGCCGCTGTGGCGTACGACGGACTGGGGCTACGTCCGTCTTCACGAAGGGCGGGCTCGACCGTGGCCCCGCTACGGCAAGGCCGCGCTCGCGTCCTGGATCGATCGGATCGCGGCCGGCTTCGACGACGGAGCCGACGTCCACGTGTACTTCAACAACGACCCAGGTGGAGCGGCCGTGTCGGACGCCGCAACGTTGGGTCGGATCGCCGCTCGGGCCGGCCGGACAGTCACCAGAACCCCGAATTCTTCATGATCGCTTCGCGACTCGCCGGGGGCGACACGCGGAGGACAGATGGCGCGTCGGCTGTCGTTCCGGCACACTGAGCGCGGTACCGGGTCTGTCCCACTCAATCGAGGACGCTGGGGAAGGCGCTCCCTCGACCAGAGAGGTGGTCCCGGTGACAACACGAGGCGTGCTGTACATCCACTCGGCGCCGTCGGCGGTTTGTCCCCACGTGGAGTGGGCCGTCGCCGGCGTTGTTGGTACGCGGGTGAAGTTCGACTGGATATCCCAGCCGGCCTGCGTAGGCACCCAGCGCACCGAGCTCTCCTGGCAGGGAGAGCCCGGCACTGCGGCGACGATGGCTTCCGCCCTGCGCGGATGGCGTCAGCTGCGCTATGAGGTGACCGAGGAGCCCAGTCCGGGCTGCGAGGGTGCCCGCTACTCCTACACACCCGACCTGGGGTTGTTCCACGCCGTCACCGGCCCCCACGGCGACATCCTCATCCCCGAAGACCGACTCAAAGCCGCGATGGTCAAGGCGAGCCTGGGCGAGTCGCCGCTCGAACACGAGCTGACCCGGTTACTCGGGAAGCAGTGGGACGACGAACTCGAGTCGTTCCGGTACGCCGGTGAAGGTGCCGCGGTGCGCTGGCTGCACCAGGTCGTCTGAGCTGGACGAACCCCCGAGGCTGCGAAGTGTGTCGACTTCGCGGCCGGCATCCGCGAGCCCAGTGGGCCGGATTCCCCAACGGGACAACGAAGTTCACGAAACTTACTCGATGGTCAGGTCTTGACCCGGACAACGTGCTTATGGGTAATCTCTTGGTGACGCAGGGCTGCAGGTGAGGAAACTCCCCGCACCGGGCAGGGGCAACCAGACGTGGCCGCGCGGCGAGCCGACAGGGGCGACCTCGGCAGCCGACAACGCGGCCGCACCACGTAGGGCGTGGCCGATTTCCTCGGCCACGCCCTTGGCCTTTCCGGCCCGTCCGTCCTCACCGTCAGCCCGCACCGCGTGGTCCCTGGTCCCGACGCCCGCCTGCGGGCTCAGCTTTCAGCGAGCTGTTCCTCCGCCGTGACGAAGACCGGCGTGACGGACACCGGCACCCGGATGAAGCCGTCGTAGGTCTCGACGTCGGCCGACGACTCGGCCCCTACACCCCGATGGCGCTCTATCGGTACGTCGGCAGCAAGGACGGGTTGACGGATCTGATGCTGGACGCCGCCGTCGCCGAGGTCGCGCTGCCCGAGCGCGGCAGCGACTGGCGCGCCGACCTGCACGAACTCGCCCTGCGCAGCTGGGCGATGGTCCGGCGACACCGGTGGTACGCCCAGCTGGTGCACACCCGTCCGCCCGCCGGTCCGCACATGATGCGGCGGACGGAGTTCATGCTGAGCGTCCTCACCGACCGGGGCGTTCCGCTGGTGTCGGCGATGACGTACGCCGCGCTCGTCGACCGGCACATCTTCGGCAGCGGCCTGCAGGACGCGGAGGAGCACCGCATGCGGACGCGATACGGACTGGACAGCGCGGAGAAGTTCCTCGCCGCGATCACGCAGGTGCGTGACCTCGCCGCCGCCGACGGTCGCTGTCCGCAGCTCACCCGATGGCTGTCCGAACCCGCCGGTCCGAGCATGGACGAGCAGTTCGAACTCGGACTCGACTGCCTGCTGGACGGCATCGCCGAACGCCTGCCCTAGTGCCGGCTTCGAGGCGCGACCCGGTCATGGCCCCGAGCTGGGCGGCCGCTACTTCTGGGTCGGCAGCGCCTCGCCCCGGATGGAGGCGTCGACGAGCTCGATCGGATGCAGCAGCGGAAGGCCGGGATCGTCGAGGTGCCGCCGCATCTGCAGCAGGCAGCCGGGGTTGGCGGTGGCCACCGCGTCCGGGTGCACCGACCGGACGTTGGCCGCCTTGCGCTGACCCAGGTCGCTCGCCGCCTCCGGCTCGAGCAGATTGTAGACACCGGCCGACCCGCAGCACAGCTCCGCCTCGGGCAGGTCCACGACCTCCACGCCGGGAATGGTCCGCAGCACCGCACGCGGCGCGGCCCGGACGCGCTGGGCGTGGCCGAGGTGACAGGCGTCGTGGTAGGCGACCCGGGCCTGGATCGGATGGCGCGGCGCCCGGGGCTCGAGTTCGGCGAGCACCTCCGTCACGTCGCGGACCTTGGCGGAGAAGGCCGTCGCCCGGTCGGCCCACTCGGGGTCGTCCCGCAGGAGCGTGCCGTACTCCTTCATCGTCGAACCGCACCCGGCGACGTTGACCACGATGGCGTCGACGTCGTGGGCCTCGAACGTCGCGATCGTCCGGCGCGCGCGTTCGAGCGCCTCCGGCTCGCGACCGGAGTGCATGCTGAGGGCCCCGCAGCATTCCTGGTCGCGGGGGATCAGCACCTCACACCCCTCGGCGGCGAGCGTACGGACGGTGGCGGCGTTGACCCCGGTGAAGAAGACCCGCTGGACGCACCCGGTGAGGACGGCCACCCGTCGGCGCGGGGTCCCGACGGCGGCGACCCGCTCGGGTGGTGACGCCACCAGGTCGCGCACCTTCACCGGCGGCAGCAGTGCCTCCAGCGCCCGGAGCCGGGGCGGCAGCCGGTCGAGCAGCCGACGTCGACGGACCACGCCCGCCAGTCCGCTGCGCTGGTAGAACAGGCCGCCGAGGGCCGCCACCCGCAGCCGGCGCGGGTAGGGGAAGAGGGCGAAGATCAGCTCACGGAAGGTGCGGTCGCCCCGGCCGCGCTCATGGTGGCGCTCGATCTGGGGCCGCATCGACTCCAGCAGCTTGTCGTACTGCACGCCGGACGGGCAGGCCGTCACGCAGGCCATGCAGCCGAGGCAGGTGTCGAAGTGGCGTACGAGGGGCTCGTCGAGGGACGCGGTGCCCTCCCGCACCATGTCCATGAGATAGATGCGGCCGCGCGGCGAGTCCATCTCCTCGCCCCAGAGCGCGTACGTCGGACAGGTCGGCAGACAGAAGCCGCAGTGCACGCAGTCGTCGATGAGTGCCTTGTCCGGGGGATGGTGCGCGTCGAAGTTGCCGGGCCCCTTGTCGGTCGGGGCATCGAGCCCCGCCTCCAACCCCGCGAAGATGTCGCCGGACTCGGGGGAGTTGGCGAGATGCTGGGTCATCGGAGTCCTCCCGGGGTCCGTGGGGCGGGCGTGAGGTGCGCGAGACGGATGACGTGGCTCACCCGGTGGCTCACCCGGTGGCTCACGCAGAGGCTGACCCGGTGGCTCGGTCCTGCGCCCACCTGGTCACCGTGACGGCTCAGAACCATGGCGCGAACCGTCCCGGTGCGAGTCGGTGCTCGGGGTCGAGTTGCTTCTTGATCGACTGGAGGAGCGGCACGGTCGCCGGTGCCGGTCCCCAGCTCGGGACCAGGTCGTCGAGCCCGACGATCCGGCGATGGAGCGTCACGCTGGCCCCAGATGCCAGGAGGGCCTCCCGCCACCCCGCGACCACCGCGGCGTGTCCCGCCGGATCGCCACCGGACAGGGCGACGGTCTGGACACCCACGCCCACGCTCGTCGTGAGCCTGGCGGTGACGTCGTACTCGGCGGCCAGCGCCTCCAGCGCGGCGGCGTGGATCGGGAGCTCGTCTGGTCGGGTCCCGGCACGCATGACGGTCTCGCCCTCGGCACCCCGGACGAGGTCGGCCAGCGACGTCCAGGCGGCGTCCTCCTCCTCGCCCTCGAGCACCACACCGTCGGCGCCGGCGAGTTCGGCCGCCTTGCGCACTCTGGTCTGCGCCCCGCTCGCCGTCCCCTCGAACCGCGCCAGCAGGCGACCGGCGTGCCAGTCCAGAGCGACCGGCTCCAACGGGGAGTCGAGCAGTGTGCGGGCCCGGTCGAAGGCCGTGCCGACCTCGCAGGCAACCGCGAGCGTCGCGGTCGCCTCCGGAGCCGGGTGAACCCGCAGCACGATCTCCGCGACCAGGCCGAAAGCGCCGAGCGAGCCGGTGAACAGCTTGGCGAGGTCGTAGCCCGCGACGTTCTTGATCACGTGACCACCGGAGCGGGCGACCGTGCCGTCGGCGAGGACGACGATGACGCCGATGACGAGGTCGCGCAGCGTGCCGTACGTCGCGCGGACCGGCCCGGCGTCGGCGGTGGCGAGCAGGCCACCGACCGTGGCGCCGTCCGTCACGCGGGCGGCGTCCAAGGCCACCCGCTGGCCGTCGAGACTCTGCTGCAGCTTCGCGAGCGGCATGCCGGCACCGACGGCGACCGTCATGTCGGCCGGGTTGTAGGCCACAAGATTGTCGAGCCCGGTCGTGTCCACCACCAGGTCGGCCTCGCGCACGGGCGCGCCCCAGGACTGCGCGGTGCCCGCACCTCGCAGCAGGACACGCTGACCCGCGCGGGTCGCGTCTCGCAGCGCGTCCCGCGCCTGCGCGAGGTCGGTGGGCCGGATGGTCGGCAGGTCGCCCGTCCGCACGTGGTCAGAGACGCTCGATGACACCCGCGGCCTCCAGGGGATGGGGACGGTAACGGCCGGGCTTCTCACCACACAACCGTGGGGTGGGCAGCACCTTGCCGGGGTTGCACAGATTGTCGGCGTCGAAGGCGCGGCGTACGCGGTCCATCGTCGCGAGATCCTCCTCGCCGAACATCACCGGCATCGAGCACGCCTTGTCGGTGCCGATGCCGTGCTCACCGGACAGGGAGCCGCCGAGTTCGACGCAGAGTTCCGCGATCGCCTTGGACAGCCGCTCCGCCCGGTCGTGCTCGCCCTTGCTCTCGTCGTACAGCACCAGGGGGTGGAGGTTTCCGTCGCCGGCGTGGAAGACGTTGGCCACCCGAAGGCCCGCCTCGTTGCCCATCGCGCCGATCTTGCCCAGTGCCTCGGACAGCCGGGTACGCGGGACGACGCCGTCCTGGACGAAGTACTGCGGACTGATCCGGCCGACGGCGGCGAAGGCGGCCTTGCGGCCGGTCCAGATCCGGGCCCGCTCCTCGTCGTCGGCGGCGACCCGGATCTTCGTTGTGCCGTTGTGGTGGCACAACTCCTGCACCGCGTCGAACAGCGCGTGGCACTCGTCGGTCGGCCCGTCGAGTTCGACCACCAGCGCGGCCGGCGTGTCGAGGGTGTAGCCGGCCCCGACCGCGGCCTCCGAGGCCACGATCGCGAGGTGGTCCATGATCTCCATGGCCGCCGGGACGATGCCCGCCGCGATGATGTCGGTCACGGTGTCGCCGGCCTGCTCGATCGAGGGGAAGTCGGCGAGGAGTGTCCGCACCGCCTCGGGCTTGCGCAGGAGCCGGACGACGATGCCGGTGACGATCCCGAGCGTGCCCTCCGAACCCACCATCACGCCGCGCAGGTCCGGACCGGCGACCTCGGGAGAGGGGCCGCCGAGGGTCACCTGGGTTCCGTCGGGCAGCACCGTCTCCAGGGCGAGGACGTGGTTGGTGGTGAAGCCGTACTTCAGGCAGTGGGCGCCACCGGAGTTCTCGGCGACGTTGCCCCCGATGGTGCAGACCTGCTGGCTGGACGGGTCGGGTGCGTAGTAGAGGTCGTACGGCGCGGCGGCCCGGCTGATCGCGAGGTTGGTGACCCCGGGCTCGACGACGGCCCGGCGGTTGATCGGGTCGACCTCGACGATGGAGCGCATCCGCTGCAGGGAGATCACCACACCGTCGGCGACCGGAAGAGCTCCGCCGGAAAGTCCGGTTCCCGCGCCTCGTGCGACGAAGGGCACCTGGGCGCGGTGACAGGCACGGACGGCCGCGGCGACCTCCTCAGTCGACTTCGGCAGCACCACCAGACCCGGAACCACGCGGTATCCGGCCAGGCCGTCGCACTCGTAGGTGCGGAGCTGGGTGGGGTCGGAGATCACCGCGTCCGGCCCGAGGATCGCCGTGAGCGTGTCACGTAGGCGCGCGATGACGGTCATGTCGCCTCCACCCCTCATGTGTGTCGTCGGGCAACGCACCACGCGCGGACCCCGCGCGGATCCGCGCCGCGTGCGACGCTGCACGCCCGAGGTCCCGCCACCACGCTAACGCCTACCGCCCGCCCCGGGCCGGCCCGAACCGGCCAAACCAGGGCTCACCTGGCACGACCGGCCCCGGTGGGTCCCAGTCGGCCCGGGCACGGTCAGGTCGCGTCGGCGGCGCCCCGAGCGGGCCGCCGCCGGGCACCACTCTGCCGTACCAGCGCGAGGACCAGGAGGCCGGCCGCCGCGACGGTCATCACCAGCCCGACGTGGTGCAGGCCACGTGTGCTCAGGTCGCGCTCGAACACGATGCCGAGCACGCTGGTGGACATGATCGCACCCAGGTAGCGGAAGGTCTGGAAGAGGCCTCCGGAGGAGCCCATCCGCTCCGGTGAGCTCGCCTCGTACAACGCGGTCTGCAGGCCGAGGTTGTTGAAGCCGTTCGGTACGCCGAACAGCAGGGCGGCGATGAGGATGACCACCACCGGGCTGGACTCGTGCAGGACCTGGACCACCAGCGTCCCGATCAGCAGGACGACCGTCCCGAAAACCAGCGTCGCGCGGGATCCGCGCAGCCTCACCACGCGCGCCGCCACCGGTGTCATCAGCACGCCCATCAGGGCCAGCGGGAGGACCAGGAGCCCCACCGTGTCGGCCCCGAACCCGCGGACCGACTCGAGCCACACCGGGAGTCCGAAGAAGACGCAGTAGAAGACCAGGTTGACCCCGCCCTGCTGGCCGAGGACAGAGGTCAGCGCCCGGTTGGCGCGGAGGTCCCGGATGTCGAGGAAGGGCGCCGGCGCGGCGAGTTCGCGGCGGACGAGGAGGAACCCGAGCACGACCACCGCCGGCGCCAGCCACCAGGTCGGCCGGTCCGCGAGGGAGAGCAGGAAGACGAGCAACGCCGTCAGGCTGCCGCTGAACAACACGATGCCCGGCAGGTCGATCGCCGCGAGGAGGGGTCCGCGGGCCGGCTGGGGCGGCGACTTGGGGAGCAGCTTCAGGGCGAGAACGATGCCGAGGGCCGTGAAGGGCACGTTGACCAGGAAGACCGCCTCCCAGCCCGCGAACGCGACCAGGAAGCCGCCGAGGACCGGGCCGAGCCCGGCGCTGGTCGACGCGGCGACGCTGAGCGCGGCGAGTGCCCCCGCCGGTGGACCGGAGGGCCGCGGGGCCGCGCCGCCGGATCCGTCCAACTGTCCGCCTCGAGCCAGCCGGTCGTCGGCCTCGCGTTCGACGGCGGCGCGGATGAGGACGAGCGCGGCGGGGAAAGCAGTCGATGTGCCCACCGCCATCAGCACCCGGATACCGACCAGCCACCAGAACCCGGGTGCGAACGGCGCGACGGCGCATACCGCGCACATCAGCGTCAGCCCGCCGACGAAGAGCCGCCGCGCCCCGAACAGGTCCACGAACCGCCCCATCAGTGGCTGTCCGACAGCGGCGGCGAGGTAGAAGCCGGAGACCAACCAACTGGAGGTCGCGACACCGACGTCGAACTCCCGCTGCAGGGGTACCAGCGCGACGGCGATCATGGAGGAGTTCAGCGGATTCAGGACCGTGCCGAAGGCGAGCGAGGCGAGCAGGTAGGTCGGTACGCCGAACCTCGGTTTCGACACGCGCCGCTCCTTGGAGGTGTCCGGGGCACTGGTCCGTTCGACGGCCAGTCGGTCAGGGGCAGATCCTCGCGCTGACCTCCCGCCGGGAGGTCTCCGATGTGCAAGACGTTGGCACTAGTCCGGGAAGAAAGGTGCGGATCGTGGTCGAGATCACCGTCACGGGCGGCCAGGTCGAACGCGGTGAGGAGATCCTCACCGACGCGGCGATTGGCTTCCTCGGTGAGTTGCAGCAGCGCTTCGGGACCCGCCGCGACGAGCTTCTGTCCGCCCGCCGGGAACGCCGGGCGGAGGTGGCCAGGACCGGACGGCTGGACTTTCTTCCCCAGACGAGGGAGGTCCGGGAGGACCGGACATGGCGGGTCGCACCGGCCCCGTCGGACCTGCGCGACCGGCGGGTCGAGATCACCGGCCCGACCGAGCGGAAGATGACCGTCAACGCGCTCAACTCCGGCGCCCAGGTCTGGCTCGCCGATCTCGAGGACGCCAACACCCCGCACTGGGCCAACGTGATCGGTGGCCAGGTCAACCTCGCCGACGCCGTACGCCGGAAAGTGTCGTTCACGTCCCCGGAGGGCAAGTCCTACACGCTGGGCGAGGAGGAGTCGCTCGCGACCATCGTCGTACGCCCGCGCGGCTGGCACCTCGACGAACGCCACCTCTCCCTGGACGGGCGTCCTTTCGTGGGTGCGCTCGTCGACTTCGGTCTCTACTTCTTCCACAACGCGGCGGAGCTGCTGTCGCGGGGGAGCGGACCATACTTCTACCTGCCGAAGATGGAGAGCCATCTCGAGGCCAGGCTGTGGAACGACGTCTTCACCTTCGCCGAGGAGCGGCTCGGAATCGCGCCCGGTACGGTGCGGGCGACCGTGCTGATCGAGACCATCCCGGCCGCGTTCGAGATGGAGGAGATCCTCTACGAGCTGCGCGACCACGCCTCGGGCCTGAACGCCGGCCGCTGGGACTACCTCTTCAGCATCATCAAGAACTTCCGCGACGCCGGACCGTCGTTCGTGCTGCCGGACCGTAACGCCGTGACCATGACGGCGCCCTGCATGCGTGCCTACACCGAACTGCTGGTCGCGACCTGCCACCGGCGCGGCGCGTTCGCGATGGGGGGCATGGCGGCGTTCATCCCGAGTCGCCGCGACCCGAAGGTCAACGAGACCGCCCTCGCGAAGGTAAGGGCCGACAAGGAGCGCGAGGCCGGCGACGGGTTCGACGGCTCCTGGGTCGCTCACCCCGACCTCGTACCCGTGTGCCGGGAGAAGTTCGACGCGGTCCTCGGCGGCCGGCCCAACCAGCTCGACCGCCAGCGCGACGACGTACGCGTCGGCGCTGACGACCTGCTGGATGTGAAGTCCACGCCCGGGTCGGTCACCGAGGCGGGGCTGCGTAACAACATCGCCGTCGCGCTGCAGTACCTCGCGGCCTGGCTGGGCGGCAACGGCGCGGTCGCGATCTACAACCTGATGGAGGACGCCGCCACGGCGGAGATCTCGCGGTCCCAGATCTGGCAGTGGATCGCCAACTCGGTGAAGCTCGACACCGGCGACGTGGTGACGCCGGAACTCGTGCACCGCATCGAGGACGAGGAACTCACCAAGATCCGGGAAGCACTGGGCGAGGAGGCGTTCAAGACGGCTCACTTCGCGCAGGCGCGGGAGCTGTTCGAGACCGTGGCTCTCGCGAAGGACTACGCGGACTTCCTCACCATCCCCGCCTATCGCCTCATCGACTAGTAGTACTTTGTTAGGTGTGTCGTTTCGTGTTCTGTGGTTGATGTTCTGACATGGTCGGTGCATGACTCCTGATCAGATAGCGGAGTTGCGGCCGAGGCTTGGCGAGTTCGCAGCCGACATGCTGGGTTGTCTTGCGCGTTCGGATCAGCGTGCCACGGGTGAGTTGTATCTGCGTGGCCTGTTGACTGATGGTCGGCGTAAGTCGATGCAGCCGATGGCGGAGCGGCTGGGTGTGGATCATCAGCGGTTGCAGCAGTTCGTCACCTCCTCGACATGGGATTTCACCGCGGTGCGGCGCAGGTTGAGCTCGTGGGCTGCGCAGGCGATTGGGCCGCGGGCATACGTGATCGACGACACCGGATTCCCCAAGGACGGACCTGCCTCGGCGTGTGTGGCCTGGCAGTATTCCGGGACGTTGGGCAAGACCGCCAACTGCCAGATCGGGGTGAGTGTTCACGCGGTCAACGACACCTGCTCGGCGGCGGTCGACTGGCGGTTGTTCTGCCCGGAAAGCTGGGACGACAAGGCCTGTGATGATCCCGAGCAGGCCGAGAAGGTCCGCCGGAAGCGAGCCGAATCCAAAGTCCCTGACGACGTGAGGCATATCGAGAAGTGGCGGCTCGCGCTGGACATGCTTGATGAGCAGACCGAATGGGGGTCGCCGAGGCTTCCCGTCGTTGCCGATGCCGGATATGGGGATTGCACCAGGTTCCGGCTCGGCGTGGAAGAACGTGGCCTGGACTATGTGGTCGCACTCAAAGCCGGCACCAGCGCCCACCCCGGCGAAGCGGAGCCGGTGAGACCGCCACGTAACGGTGGTCCTGGCAGACGTCCCAAGCCCCACTACCCGAAGCCGGCATCGAGTCTGCGCGAGATCGCCATGGCGGCCGGCCGCGATGCCTACCAGGAGGTGGCGTGGCGGCAGGGGACCAGAAAAACGAAAGGTAATCCGAGTGCTGCCATGACCTCGAAGTTCGCGGTGTTCGTGGTACGTCCGGCCAACCGCGACATCCCTCGCGCAGACGATGGGACCTTGCCGGCGAAGCTGCTGCTGGTCGAATGGCCCGATGAGGCGAACGAGCCTACCGACTACTGGCTTTCTAACCTGCCTGCCGACACACCGATCGATCAGCTCGTCGACCTGGCAAAGATCCGGTGGCGGATCGAACATGACTACCGCGAACTGAAAACCGGGCTCGGCCTCGACCACTTCGAAGGACGCTCCTGGACCGGCTGGAACCGCCACGTCACACTCGTCGCGATCGCCCAAGCTTTCTGCACCATGGTCAGACTCGACCCAAAACAGGATGCGCCGGCCTGAGCTTGTACGCAGTCGTACACGAGCTACAAATCGTGCTCGCCCTCATCGCCGGCGCATGCCCCACCTGCCGACAAGAAGTCACCATCGACCACATCGAAGCACTCGCCCCACCATGATCGACATGACAAAGTCCTACTAGGACACGCCCTAGGTTTCGCGGCGTCGCGTCGGGCTGCGCGCCGCATCCAGGCCGGCGGCGTTGTGGCCGTCCGGGGCGGCACGGCCGCGCCGCCCCGGAGGATCGGTCAGAAGAGGGTGAACCCGCCGTCGATGACCATGACGGAGCCGGTCATGAAGCTCGAGGCGTCGCTCGCGAGGAAGACGACGGCCGGCCCGAGCTCCTCCGGAAGGCCGTACCTCTTCATCGCGGCGGGCTCGACGCACCACGGCTGGTACTCCGGCTGGTCGACAGGCGACATCTCGGTGAGGAAGTAACCGGGCGCGAGGGCGTTCACCCGGATGCCGTGCGGGGCCCACTCGGCCGCCAGCGCCTTGGTCAGCTGGTGGACCGCCGCCTTGGACGCGAGGTAGGGAGGTTGCCAGCGCGGCTGGTTGACGATCATCGCCGACATCGAGCCGATGTTGACGATGGACCCGCCTCCGCGTTCGACCATCTGTCGTCCGACGGCCCGGCTGCACAGCCACACGCCGTCGAGGTTGGTGGCGAGGACCTCGCGCCACGCCGAGTCGGGTGTCTCCAGGGCGCGTCCCGCGACACTGATGCCGGCGTTGTTGACGAGGACGTCGATCGGGCCGAGCTCCCGGGTCACCTGCTCGACCATCGACTCGACCTGGCCGGAATCGGTCACGTCGGCCTGGACGGCGCAGGTACGGATGCCCTGCTCCGCCAGCTCCTTGGCGGCCTCCCGGGTCGCCTCGACCCCCCGCGCCACGAGCGCCACACTCGCGCCGGCCTCGCCGAGCGCCTGCGCCATGGCCCGGCCGAGGCCCCTGCTCGCTCCGGTGACCAGCGCGACCTTGCCGGCGAGGGAGAACTTCTCCAGCACCTTCGTCACTCGTGCGCTCCTTCGTGCGGTGAGAGTTCCACGCCGAAGCCGGGCGCGGAGGAGAGTTCGATGGAGCCCTCGACCAGGTGGTAGCTGGCGGGCTCGACACCGGTGGTGTGTCCGGGCACCCCCTCGACGACGGCGACGTTGCCGAGGCCGGCGGCGATGTGGGCGGCGTACAGGCTCTTCAACGGCTGCCCCCAGGCGTGCGGCGAGGCGGCCACTCCAGCAGCCACCACCTCCGGCATGACCTGGCGCCAGGCCGTGAAGCCGTAGGACACGACGTCCATCAACAAGACGTCGAGCAGGCCCCCTGCGGCGAGGTCGAGCAGCAGGGGGATGTCCGGTCGGGCCTCCCCGTCGGCGATCAGCGCGGTCGACCCCAGCCGCTTCAGGTCGCCGCGCAGCCGGCGCAGATCCTCGTGCGTCTCCGGGAACGGCTCCTCGATCCAGTAGAGGCCGCAGTCGGCCACGGCCTCGAGGTAGTCGACGAACCGCTCCGCCGGATAGCCGTCGTTGGCGTCCACCAGGATCCGGGCGTCGGGATAAGCGGCCCGCACGGCTCTGGTCACCTCGATGTCGCGGGCCACCCCGTCGGCCGCGGCCATCCAGCGGTTGCCGCGGCCGATCTTCAGCTTGAACGCGCGATGGCCGAGCGCGTGGTCGGCCGCGCAGTTGGCGAGTACGGCGTCGAGGCCGCGCGGATCGTCGTCCGGATCGAGGTCGTCGAAGTAGATCGCCGCGTCGTAGCAGGGGACCGTCGTGGAGCCGGCCGCGCCGAGCATGGCGTAGACGGGCTGGTCGAGCAGGCGGCCGGCGAGGTCGTGCAGGGCGAGGTCGAGGGGCATCGCGGTCGGTTCGGTGACGCCGAGAGCGGGGTCGAACACGTCCTCGACGCGGCGTCCCACCAGCGGCTGGCAGGGGTCGACGTCGCCGAGGGCGATGCCCCAGCCGGAGGCGCCCTGGTCGGTGTGGACGACGGTGACGGTGTAGGTGCCGCCGGATCCGTGGGAGCCGAGCCGGGCGTTGCGGCCGACCGTCCTCGGGTAGTGGTCGTGGAGCTTTCTGGTCGAGATGCGGTCGATCCGGTGGTCGGCCAGTGCTGACATCAGGTCCTCTCGACGGGCGTATGGGCGGTGGATCCGCGGACGACGAGTTCGCAGGACAGCTTTGTGACGGTGGCTGCGGTCGGCTCGCTGGAGGACTCGGCGATCCGGTGGCGCAGGCGTTCGATCCCGGCCTCGACGATGCCCTGGACCGGCTGGTCGACCGTGGTCAGGTCGAACGCCTCCCACGAGGCCATGTCGGTGTTGTCGAACGCCGCCACCCACACGTCGTCGGGAACCCGGACGCCGAGTGACCGGGCGCCGTCGAGCACGCCGAAGCCCAACATGTCGGTGACCGCGAAGATGGCCGTCGGTGGTGACCTGCGGGCGAGAAGGGAACGCGCGGACCGGTGTCCGTCGGCGTGGTTGAAGGGGCCGCGGCGAACGTTGCGCTGGGGGAGTCGGACACCGGCGTCGGCGAGCGCGGCGCGGAAACCCTGCTCCCGGTCCCGGGCGGTGCTGACCGAAATCGGCGAAGTGACGAGGCCGATCTCGGTGTGTCCGGCCTGGACGAGGTAGCGGCCGAGGTCGTAGGCGCCCTGCCAGTTGTCACCGAGAACCTGGTCGCCGCCGAAGTCGTCGACGCCGCGGTGGAGGAGCACGGTAGGGGTCCCCGAGGACAGCGCCAGCGTGTGCAGCTCGGAGGAGAACGTCGCCGAGGTGAAGACGAAGCCGTCGACCAGCCGTTGGTGGATGACCTGACGCACCGTCTCCTGCGGGTCGTGCTCGACGTTCCAGAGGATCATCTGCAGCCCGAGGTCGCTCAGCCGGCGCCCGATCAGATCGAGCATCGTGGAGTGAAAAGGGCTGGTCACACGGCTCATGAAGACACCGATGGAGCCCGTGCGGCCGGTCTTCATCGCCCGCGCGAGAGCGTGCGGTGTGTAGTTGGCCTCCTCCAGAACCTTCAGCACTCGTGCGCGGGTCTCGGCATTGACCCGCGGGCTGTTGGTGAGCACCCGGGAGACAGTCGACTGTGAGACGCCCGCCAGGCGGGCGAGGTCCCTGCTCGTCGGAATGCGGTTGCCCATTCGTCTCTCCTGCCCCCATCCAGAACACGCGCCATCGCGTGGGGTGGGGGTCATCATGCCGCTCGAAGGCGCCTTCAGACCAGTCCCAGGCGCCGGCGGGTACGCCCAAGAATCGTCGCTGTCGAGGGCTCCGTCCAGTTCCTGCCGGACTGTTGACCTTGGTCGGCCAACGGGTGTACATACGTATTCACACGTTCGTTACGCCGGTGGTGAAACCCCGCCGAAGAGGCGGATTCGCTTTGTGGGAAGGAATCCGCGATGCACGACACGTATGAGTTGGGAGTTTCCCCATGACCACACACATGGCCCCGCTGAGTCGTCGCTCGCTCCTCGGTGGCGCGCTCGGCCTGGCGGGCGGGAGCCTTCTCCTCGGCTGTGGGAAGTCCGGTGGCGGCGGTTCCGGCGACGGGATCACCATGCTGAACTGGGAGCAGACGGCCGGGACGCCACTGGAGAAGGCGATCCGCGAGTACGAGAAGCAGAGCGGAACCAAGGTCACCATCCAGCCCGCCGTGACCGGCGATGCCTACGACACGAAGATGCGGACGCTGCTCGCCGGTGGCGACCCGCCCGACGTGATGAGGATCAACGACGACTTCGTCCGCGGCTTCTCCGACCAGGGCGCGCTCCTGGACCTGAACACCTACGTCAAGCGCGACAAGCTCGACACCAGCCAGTTCGCCAAGGAGGCCTTCGAGTTTCCGAAGCAGGCGGACGGCTCCCATACCGCCTGGGTGCTCGGGTACCAGCCACGGCTGATCTTCTACAACGTCGACATGTTCAAGGAGGCCGGCGTTCCGCTGCCTCCGACGACCTGGACGTCCGACGGCTGGACGTGGGACGACTTCGCCGACGCGGCGAAGAAGCTGACCATCCCGGGTAAGCGGTACGGCGGCCTGATCTACCTCGACACCGGTTACGAGCAGACCTTCGCCGTCAACCACGGCAGCGCCACCGGCATCTTCTCCAAGGACGGCACGCAGTTCACGCTCGCCGACCAGAAGGAGGTCGAGGCGATGCAGTGGGCGACCGACCTCACCTGCAAGGCGCACGTGCAGCCGCCGTGGTCGGAGCTGCAGCAGGACAGCATCCAGAACCAGATGTTCGCGCAAGGCAAACTTGCCATGCTGTTCACCGGGTTCGGGACCGTTCCCTACCTGCGCCAGACCATAAAGGACTTCACCTGGGACATCGCGCCGCCGCCGGGTGACGTCGAGCAGAAGACCGAGTCCAGCGTCATCGTCTTCACCATCGCCAAGTCCGCGAAGAACCCGGACAAGGCGTGGGAGCTGCTGAAGTTCCTCTCCGGCGAGGAGGGCGGCAAGATCCTGCTCGAGGGCGGAGCCTTCACGCCGATCAACCTCAAGGCGGCCGAAGGACTCAAGCCCGGCAAGGAAGCGCCCGCCCACATCGAGTTGTTCGCCGAGGCAGCGAAGCACCTCACGGCGACCAACCAGACGAAGAACACCATCGGCGCCCGGCAGTTGTACCGCCCCGCTCTGGACGCGGCCTACAACTGCGAGAAGTCCGTCGGAGACGTCCTGAAGGAGATCAAGCCGCAGGTGCTGGACGCGCTCAAGGGCTAGCCCGGATCCGCGTCCCGCACGAGCGACCCCGGAGCACCATCTCCGATCACCCCAGACCCGGTGAGGCGGAATCTTATGCAGTCAACGTTGTCGGCCCGTCCGTCTGGGCCCGGCTCGATACCGATCGCACCCAAGGAGCGGCACGCCAGGTTGCGGCGCAACGTCACCGGCTGGCTGTTCATCGGCCCGATCGTGGTGGGTGTGGCGGCGTTCCAGCTCTTCCCCATCCTGGTGTCGATCGCTGCGTCCCTGACGGACTGGAACGGCATTTCCACGCCGAAGTTCGTGGGCCTTTCCAACTTCGTACAGCTGTTCACCAGGGATCCACTGTTCCTGGTGACGTTGAAGAACACGGTGTACTTCACTGTCGTCAGCATTCCCTTGACAATCGGCCTCGGCCTGGTCCTCGCGATGCTGTGCGCCAAGCCCAAGCGGGGAATCGCCTTCTTCCGGACGGCGTTCTTCGCGCCGTACGTCACCAACGTGGTGGCGATCGGGTTCGTCTGGTTCTACTTCTTCCACCCCAGCGCGGGCGTCATCAACGGCCTGCTCAAAGAGGTGGGAGTGACCGGGCCCGCCTGGCTGTCGAGTTCGACCTGGGCGATGCCGGCGGTGATCCTGGTCAGCGTCTGGCAGGGCGTCGGTTATCCGATGATCATCCTGCTCTCGGGCCTGCAGGGAATCCCGGAAGTGCTTTATGAGTCGGCGAAGATGGACGGCGCCACCGGGTGGGCCCGGACGAGGTACATCACGCTTCCGCTGCTGACCCCACACTTCCTGTTCCTGTTCATCACACAGTTCATCAGTTCGTTCCAGGTCTTCGGGCTCATCTACGTCATGACCAAGGGCGGACCTGGACACTCCACCAGCGTCTACATCTACAACCTGTACCAGAACGCGTTTGGATACGGAAAGGTCGGATACGCATGCGCGATGGCCTGGATACTCTTCGCCGTGATCGCGAGCGTGACCTTCGCTCAGTGGAAGCTCCAAAAGCGATGGGTCTTCTATACCTGAGGTTCGGGCAGTCGACTCTGTACTACGTCATCATGGCCGTCTTGGCGGTGGCGTTCCTGCTGCCGCTGATCTGGATGCTCTGCTCCTCGCTGAAACCGGAGGCGGACGTCCTCTCGATCCCGCCGACGTTCATCCCGACGAACCCGGAGTGGACCAACTACGCACAGGTCTTCGACCGCATCCCGATCTTCTTGTTCAACAGCGTCAAGCTCGCCGCGTTGAACGTCGTGGGGATCCTGATCGTGGCCTCGCTGGCGGGGTACGCCTTCGGACGACTGGAGTTCGCCGGCCGGGACGCTGCTTTCATGGTGCTGCTGGCGACCTCGATCATCCCGGGAATCGCGTACCTGATCCCGCAGTACATCGTGTTCCGCCAGATGGGCTGGGTGGACACGCACTATCCGCTGTGGGTGCCGCGAGTGTTGACGCCGGTGTTCGGCACCTTCCTGATGCGCCAGTCGTTCATGACGATCCCGAAGGAACTCGAGGACGCGGCGAAGATCGACGGGGCGTCCACCTTCACGACGTTCTGGCGCATCATGTTGCCGCAGACCAAGCCCGCGTTGGCGGCGATCGGGGTGTTCACCTTCCTGGAGTCCTGGAACGACCTGTTCGGGCCACTGATCTTCCTGAACTCCGAAGATCTGCAGACACTTCCTGTGGCGCTCGCGCAGTTCCAGAGCGAATACTTCACTCAGGTCAGCCAGATGATGGCAGGCGCTACGGTGGCGGTCGTACCAGTGATCATCGTGTTCCTGTTCGCCCAGCGTTACTTCATCCAGGGCATCACGATGACCGGACTGAAGGGGTGAGGCCTCCGGCCGTGAGTGTGGGAGGACGTTGACAGACGTCAGGCATGAACCGCTGACGAGGACGTCAGGCAAGAACGTCGTGAGTATGTAGCCCGTGGCATGAGGAAAAGGGAGCGTAGCGTGACGGATCGTATTGTTGCGATGCAGATCGGAGCCGTTTCGTTCGTCGACGAAGGCGTCGGCGAGACACTGGACATTCTCGCGGAGCGGGGTGGCGTCAACGCGCTGTTCCTCGCGACACCCACCTGGACCCGGGGCACCGGAGGGCGGCAGATCCCCGGCCACCCGCTGCCCGACCACGGTGCGCAGGACTACGACCTCGGATGGCGCGGCGGCAACTACGCCACGGTGCACCCGGAGTACTACGGCAACACCGTGCTGGGTTCGGTCGGCCGGGCGCCGGAGCACCCGGACTTCGACATGCTCGCGGAGGTTCTCCCCGAGGCCCGCAAGCGCGGCATGAAGTCCTACGCCTGGATGGAGGAGAGCGGGCCGGCGCGTGAGCTTCGCACCTACCCGAACTTCCCGAAGCTGCTCGAGGTCGACGCCTGGTCGCGGCCGGGTCTGCGACCCTGCTTCAACAACCCCGACTACCGCAACTGGCACCTCGGCTTCGTCGAGGACTACACCAAGAGCTACGAGCTGGACGGCATCGCCTGGTGCTCGGAGCGTCCCGGACCGCTGAACCTGCTGATGCAGGGCCCGGTGCTGCCCGGCGACATCGGCTGCTTCTGCCCGCACTGCAAGGCGATCGGCCGGGACCGCGGCATCGACGTCCGCCGTGCGCAGGAGGGCTACCGTGCCCTGCTCGACTGGAACCAGCGGATCGGCGCGGGTGAGCGTCCGAGTGACGGCGCGTTCGTCACCTTCTGGCGGATCCTGCTGCAGTACCCGGAGATCCTGTCCTGGCAGACGCTGTGGACCGAGGCGCAGCGCCAGATGTACCGCGACATCTACGGGGTGGCGAAGGCCGTCTCCGCGGAGATCCAGGTCGGCTGGCACGTCTACCACAACATCTCCTTCAGCCCCTTCTACCGGGCTGACCAGGACTACGAGGAGATGGCGAAGTTCTCCGACTTCATCAAGGTCGTCATCTACAACAACTGCGCGGGTCCCCGCTTCTACACCTGGGTCCAGAACATCTGCCAGGCGCTGTTCGCCGACGCGGACCCCGAGGACGTCTACCCGCTGATGCTCAAGCTGCTGAAGCTGGACGAGGGCGCCTACGACAAGCTGCCGCAGTCGGGCTTCTCCGCCGACTACGTGCGCCGCGAGACCGAGCGGGCGGTCGCCGGTGTCGCCGGGAAGAGCAAGATCCTCCCCGGTATCGACATCGACATCCCGGTCGGTGTGCTCAAGGAGCGGCTCGAGCCGAAGCGTGACGTCGGCAAGATCAACTGGGACGCCAACGAGGGTGAGCTCACCCAGTGCACGCCCGAGGGTGTGCGCGACGCGACGCTGGCGGCGTTCGAGGGTGGCGCCGAGGGCGTCGTCCTGAGCCGGAAGTACTCCGAGATGAAGCTCGACAACCTCTCCGGCGTCGGTGAGGCACTGAAGAGGCTCGCGAAGTGACAGCGGCCGCCGAAGTGCCCTGGTACCGCCGAGCCTTCCGGTGGGGGCAGACCAACCTCACCGAGAAGGACCCGGCGCGCTACGACGCGGCCTGGTGGCGTTCGTACTGGCAGCGGACCCGCGTCCAGGGCGTGATCGTCAACGCCGGCGGGATCGTCGCCTACTACCCGAGCCGCTATCCGCTGCAGCACCGGGCGGAGTTCCTCGGCGACTGCGACCTCTACGGCGAGATCGTCACAGCGGCGCGCGAGGAGGGCCTGGCCGTGCTGGCCCGGATGGACTCCAACCGCGCCGACGAGGACTTCTACCAGGCCCATCCGGACTGGTTCGCGATCGACGCCGCGGGGCAGCCCTACCGCGCCGGTCCGCTCTACGTCGCCTGTGTCAACGGCCCGTACTACCGCGAGTACCTCCCCTCGGTGCTCGAGGAGATCATCGAGCGGAGCGCGCCGGACGGCATCACCGACAACAGTTGGAGTGGTCTCGACCGCGACCACATCTGCTACTGCGGGAGCTGCCAGGCGGGCTTCCGGGCCGACACCGGTCTGGCTCTGCCCGTGAAGCCCGACTGGGACGACAACGCCTACCGGCGCTGGATCGTCTGGAGCTACCAGCAGCGGATCGCGGTCTGGGAGCTCAACAACGAGGTGACCACTCGTGCGGGCGGACCGGACTGCCGCTGGATCGGGATGAACGGCGGCGAGATCGCCTCGCAGGCCTACCGGTTCCGCGACTACCGGGCGATCTGTGAGCGGACGCCGATCCTCATGCTGGACTCGCAGTACCGGCACGAGGGCCGTGGCTTCCAGGCCAATGGTGACAGCGGCAAGCTGCTGCACGGGCTGCTCGGCTGGGACACCCTCATCCCGGAGAGCACGGCCATGTACGACGCCGGCACCCCGACCTTCCGGATCGGCAGCAAGCCCGCGCCGGAGGCACGGATGTGGGCGGTGGAGGGCTTCGCCGGCGGCATCCAGCCCTGGTGGCATCACATCGGGTCCTACCACGAGGACCGGCGTCAGTACTCCACGCCCGAACCGTTGTTCCGGTGGCACGAGGCCCAGGAGGATCACCTGCTGGGCCGGCGGCCCATCGCCACGGTCGGTGTCCTGTGGAGCCAGCGAAGCGTCGACTTCCACGGGAAGGAGGATCCGGAGAACCGGAGCATCGCGCCCTACAAGGGTTTCGCCGATGCACTCATCCGGGCGCGGATCCCCTATCTGCCGGTGCACGTCGACGACCTCGAGGAGCAGGGTGCGCAGTTCTCCGTGCTCGTCGTCCCTGACGTGGGTGCCCTGAGCGACGAGCAGGTCGCGCGGGTTCGCGCCTTCGCCGAGTCCGGCAAGGGGCTCGTGGTGAGTGGGGAGTCGGGCAAGTACGACGAGTGGGGCGACCCGCGCGCCGACTTCGCCTTCGCCGACCTGCTCGGCGTGCACGCGACGGGCAAGACCGAGGGCTCCCTCAACCCGGCGGTGGCCAGTTGGGAGGCCTACTCCGGGCACACCTACCTGCGGGCGGCCGCCGAGGTGGCGAGCCGGGAGCCCGCCGAGGTCCTGCGGGGCTTCGAGGACACCGAACTGCTGCCGTTCGGTGGCCGTATCGAGGTGGTCCGGACCGACGAGGACGTCCAGGTGCCGTTGACGTTGGTGCCGGCGTTCCCGATCTACCCGCCGGAGAAGTCGTGGATGGCCGTCGAGGCCAGCGATGTTCCGGCGGTCACGACGAGGACGCTGCCCGCGGGAAACCGGGTCGCGTACCTCGCCGCGGACCTCGACCGGCGTTACGCGCGTCACCACCACCCTGACCACGGGCGGCTGCTGGCCAACCTCGTGCGCTGGGCGTCGGCCGACGACGTGCCGCTCACGGTCGAGGGAGCCGGAGTGCTCGACTGTCACCTCTACCGCAAGGGCGACTCGCTCGTCCTGCACCTGGTCAACCTCGACCAGGGTGGCGCGTGGCAGGGGCGGCTGGAGGAGTTCACCCCGGTCGGGCCGTTCGTGGTGAAGGTACGGCTCCCTGAGGGCCTGCGGCCCGAGGTGGCACGACTGCTCGTGGCCGGCGAGGAGGTCGGCTTCTCGGCGAGCGACGGTTGGGCGTCACTGCGGATCGCGCGGGTCGTCGATCACGAGGTGGTCCTGCTCGCCTGAGCACAGCAGGTGGCCAGGACCCCGCCACGTCGAAGGTCGCCATGCCCTACCCCGCTGGGCATGGCGACCTTCTTCTTTCGCGGCCTGACCGGCTGCCTCGCTGTCCGCCGCCGGGTGGACTCAGCTCCGTCGTACCCGGAGGTGGTGAGCCGCCCGGTCGGGAAGGTCGATCGTGAACGTCACCCCGGCGTGGTCCCGCCGGACCGGCACCGGCGTGCCGTCCAGCTCGACCACGGGTCGCGCCCCGAAACCCGTCACGTCGAAGGTGAGTTCCCCGGGCGCGTACGCAGTGGCGGTGAGATCGAGAGCGCGGCCGGTCGAGTACGACGTGACGTCGACGTTCGCGTCGGTGCCCGAGGTGAGGGTCACCGGGAACGCCCCGAGGTCGGTGGGCCCGCTGCCCGCATGCGCCTGGTACAGCACGGGGAAGCGCAGCGCGTCGCCCTTCATGGCCAGCTGGTACGCGCGGACGTACTCGTCGCGGCCCAGCGCGGCCTTCGCCGCGGCGAGCTGCCCGGACGCCGGACGGTCACCGGGTCGCAGGTCACCGGTCACGTTGGCGATCGCGTCGGCCGCGTCCCGACGCCACTGGAGGACCAGGCTGCGGTCGCGTTCGGCCGGCATGTCGAGACCCGTCCGGATCGCCAGTTCGCCGCCCACGGTAGGGAAGTCGTACGCCGGGGCGACCACAGCGGCCTGGCCCGCCTGGCCCACGTGCTCGACCGTCACGTGGTAGGTCCGGCCCTTGTCCAACGTCATCACCGGTACGGCGAAGGACGCCCAGCCGTCGGCCGGCAGCTCAGCGCCGGACAGGTGTCGCATCGTCACGACCCGACCGTCCTCGTCGGACACCGTGAGCCGGAGAGCGGCCGCCGCGCCGGTCCGCCGTACCCGGACGTCGACGGTGTTCAGGAGTCGGAGGTCGCCCGCGGTGAAGGTCGTCTCCACCCGCGAACGGCCGGTGAGCTCGCCGTCGGGTGGCTGGTCGCGGCGTACGTCGTAGGGGCGCAGGTCGTCCACGAACGGGTTGACCCAGTTCGCGGCGGCGTCGGGGGAGTCCGCACCCTGCCAGTTGTAGATGGAGGTGTAGCGCGAGCCGTTGACGTAGGTCTGGCGCAGCAACAGGGTCTTGTCGGGCGCGTAGCCGGAGACGGAGTTCTCCAGGTTGGGGTTGGCGATGCGGCCGAACTCCCGACTCCGCTGGAGGTGCTCGAAGCCGCCCGGTGTGTAGTCGTCGAGCTCGATGTACTCCGAGCCCGGTCGGGCGTGGCGCAGGATCCCCTGGGCGATGCTCGCGTGCGTCGCGTCCCAGTACGGCTCCTGTTGGCGCGAGTACACCTCGGAGTGCACGTTGTGGCGCAGTTGGTCCGTGGGGTAGTCCGGCCCGCCCGTGGTCAGCATGATGCGTTCGCGGGGGAGGCCGGCGTAGAAGATGTCGGCGAACAGCTGCTGCGGATAGGACTGGTTCCGGTAGAGCCAGTGCTTCTCCTGCTCCGAGAGCCCGTCGGCCGGGTCGAGGTCGACCCCCTCGGCCTTCGCGGCCGCGACGGTGCTCGGGTTGTAGTCGGCGTAGAGGTCCCGGCGTTCGACGCCACCGTTGTAGTCGGTGTACGCCTGGTCTGCGACACCCTTGCCGTCCCGCTTCGACCAGTAGGTGCTCTCCAAGGTGGTGGAGAACGGCAGCAGCCGGTCACCCTCTCCGGTGCGCTGGAGGTCCCAGGCGAGCGGGCCGAGCAGGGCGAGGGAGTCGTCGGCCTTGCGTTCGTAGAAGGCGTTGAGGTCCGGGTCGCGCCAGGTGAGCCACGGGGTGTTGCCCCAGATGTTGGGGACGGACAGGCCGTAGCGCGGTTCGTAGCGGTCGCCGAGCAGCTGGTCCAGCCGTTCGCCGTCCCACACGTCCTGCTCCGGCCCGGTCTGGTCCTGCGGACTCCAGAGCACCTGCTGGTACTTCAGGTCCCCGAAGGTCCCGCCCTTGCCGTCAGGAACGTTGCCGGGCGTGCCCTCCCAGTCGCTGGTCGACTCGATGCCGAAGGGCAGGCCGTACTCGCGGGAGAGCCGGAGCCACATCGCGTAGTTGGCGGCGAGCTGGTCGGGGCTCCGGTTGGCGAAGTAGTCGAGCACGGCCATGCCGCGACCCACCTCGGGGCTCTCGTGGATCGCCGACGTCACGTAGTCCAGCCGGTCCCGGAAGTACGCCTCGCCTCGATGGTCCTGGCCGAGCACGAACACCATCCGGTCAGGCGTCCGCATGCCCTGCGCCGCCACCATCCCCGGCAGGTCGGCGTAGGACCAGATCTGCCCGACGTAGGCGGACTCGGCGCTGGTGCCTTCGACGGTGACGACCACCCGGCCGTCCCCGATGACGGCGGGGTCGGCGCTCTGGAGGAAGAAGGAGGTGTACGGACCGCCGCCGGCGTCCTTGCGGGCCGGATCGCGGACGTGGGCGAGGGTCCCGTCGAGCAGGACCCGGAAGCCGTACGCCACGCCCCACTCGTCGTTCGGGCGAACCTCCCGGAACTGCAGCGTCAGCGGCTGGTCGCGGGCGACGTCGAGGCGGACGGTGAAGGTGCCGCCGGCGCGTACCGAGCGGGCGGTGTAGGGCTCGGTGAGCTGGCCGGCTTCGACACTGCCACGGGCCGCGCCGCTGGCTCCGGTGGCCCGAACGTCGTGTGCGCGCTCGGCGGCGGCGTCACCGAGTCGTACGGTGTCGACGACGCGTCCGGGAGACGGCGTGTCGCCGGCCGTCGCGCCGGCCGTCGCGGTGGGCTGTTCCGTGGCCCCCGCGGTGCTGGTGGTCGCCACCGCGGTCGGGGCGATGCCGGCATTCGTGACGCCCAGTCCGGCGAGCACGGTGGCGAGCAGGAGCGCGAGTCGAGTCGCGGTATGTCGTCCCCTCATGACGGGGCCCTCACAATCGTCGCGGGAGCTGCGGACACCACCGGGATCGTGGGCCGGGCCGCCGAGACGGTCAACGTGAGTGGCGGAGAGTGGTCGCTCGCGGACCGTGACCGGTCAGCCGGGGACCGAAAAGCCGTGACGGTGGACGGTCACTGGGAACCGTCCGCCGTCACGGCCGCGACCATGATCACTGGGCGCTCGAGTGAACGGCTCAGAGCGGGATGTTGCCGTGCTCGCCGCGCTTGCCCGGAGCCTCCGCGATCGCCGCGGCCAGCCGGCCGCGGGTCAGCGCCGGGGAGACCACCTCGTCGATCACTCCGATCGACACGGCCTTGTCCAGGCCACCGACGAGCGTTTCGTGCTCGGCGGCGAGCTCGGCCTCGACCTTGGGCCTGATCTCCGGCTCGACCTCGGCCAGCTTGCGCCGGTGCAGGATGCGGATCGCCGCGACCGAGCCCATCACCGCGATCTCCGCCGTCGGCCAGGCGAACACCTTCGTGGCGCCGAGCGAGCGGGAGTTCATCGCGATGTAGGCGCCGCCGTAGGCCTTCCGGGTGACGAGCGTGACGCGGGGGACGATCGCCTCGGCGAACGCGTGCAGCAGCTTCGCGCCGCGGCGTACGACACCGTCCCACTCCTGGCCGACGCCGGGCAGATAGCCGGGGACGTCCACCAGAACGACGAGGGGTACACCGAACGCGTCGCACATCCGCACGAAACGCGCCGCCTTCTCGGCGGAGGTGGAGTCGAGACAACCGCCGAGCCGCAGCGGGTTGTTGGCGATCACGCCGACCGTGCGTCCACCGAACCTGCCGAGGGTGGTCACGATGTTGGGCGCCCAGCGTGGGTGGAGTTCGAGGGCGGTGCCTTCGTCCAGCAGGTTCTCGATCAGCGGGTGGACGTCGTAGGCCCGGCGTGCCGACTCCGGCAACAGGTCGGACAGGTCGGTGTCGACCACCGACGAGACGTCGACCTCACCCTGGGTGCCGAGCAGGTCGGCGAGCCGACGAGCTTCGCCCAGAGCGTCCTGCTCGCTGTCGGCGACGACGTGGACCACGCCCGAACGCCGGCCGTGGGGCTCGGGGCCGCCGAGCCGCAGCATGTCGACGTGCTCACCGGTGACGGAGCGGACGACGTCCGGCCCGGTCACGAAGATCCGGCCCTCCGGGCCGAGGATCACCACGTCGGTCAGCGCCGGTCCGTACGCCGCTCCACCGGCGGCGGGCCCGAGCACGACCGAGATCTGCGGGATCCGTCCGGAGGCACGGGTCATCGCGTGGAAGATGAGGCCGACCGCGTGCAGGGAGAGCACACCCTCGGCGAGACGGGCGCCACCGTTGTGCCACAGCCCGATGATCGGCACGCCGTCCGCGAGTGCTCGGTCATAGGCCTGTACGACGACGTCGCACCCCTCGTGGCCCATCGCTCCGCCCTGGATGGTCGGGTCGGAGCAGAACGCGACGACCGGACGGCCGGCGACGGTACCCGTCACGGCGAGCATCCCGCTGCGGTCCTCTGGTGTGAGGAGTTCCAGGCTGTCCGGGTCGAGCAGAGCGGCGAGCCGGTTGCGCGGGTAGCGCGGGTCCTGCTCACGGGGCGGCTTAGCCGGCGTGGCAGCGGGATTGCCCGCTGCCTTCGCGCCGGTCGGGTTCTCGGTGACGGTCACGTCCCTTTCACTCCGGTGCGGGTCAAGGTTTGCGCGGGTCGCCCCGCTCAGACCGTACGAATGGCGATGACGAGGTTGTGGCCGCCGAAGCCGAAGGAGTTGTTCAGGGCGGTCAACGGTCCGTCCGGAAGCTTGCGCGGCTCGCGGGCGATGTCGAGCGTCACCTCGTCGTCGACGTCGTCGAGGTTGGCCGTCGGCGGGACGACACGGTTGTACAACGCCAGCACGGTGGCGATCGCCTCGGCGACCCCAGCCGCACCGAGCATGTGTCCGAGCGAACCCTTGGGCGCGGTCACGACCACATTGTCCGCCGCGTCACCCAGAACGGCGCGGATTCCGGCCGCCTCGGCCACGTCACCGGCCGGGGTGGAGGTCGCGTGCGCGTTGATGTGGGTGAGCTCCTCCGGCGCGATGCCGGAGTCCTCCAGGGCCTCGACCATGGCGGCCGCGTTGCCCTTGGCCTCCGGGTCGGGCTGCACGATGTGGTGGCCGTCCGCCGACGCGCCCGCACCGGCGATCTCGGCGTAGATCCGGGCGCCACGACGCGCGGCGTGCTCCACCGACTCGAGCACCATGCACGCGCCGCCCTCGCCGAGCAGGAAGCCGTCGCGTGCCTTGTCGAAGGGACGGGACGCGTGCTCGGGGTCGTCGTTGCGGCGCGTGAGCGCCTTCATCGTCCCGAACGCCGCCATCGGCAGCGGGTGGATGATCGCCTCGGCGCCACCGACCAGGACGACGTCGGCCTTGCCCGAGCGGATGAGTTCCAGGCCGTGGCGGATCGCCTCGTTGCCGGACGCGCACGCCGCGACGGGAGTCTGGACGCTCGCCTTCGCGCCGATCTCGAGCCCCACCCAGGCAGCGCCGCCGTTCGGCATGATCATCGGGATCATGAAGGGCGAGACGTGGCGCGGGCCCTTGGTCTGGAGCACGTCGTAGCTGTCCAGCAGGGTGATCAGGCCACCGATGCCGGAGGCAAGTGAGACGGCGAGCCGCTCGGGAGGCACCTCACCCTCGGAGAGTCCGGAGTCCTTCCAGGCCTCGCGGGCGGAGATGAGCGCGAACTGCTCGTAGCGGTCGAGCTTGCGGGCGTCCACGCGGCGGATGACCTCAGACGGGTCGACGGCTGCGGGCGCGGCGATCCGACAGGGGAGTTCGGCGTACCGGGGGTCGGTCAGAGCCTTCGCGGCGGAACGACCGGCCAGCAGTCCGTCCCACGTCGAGGCGACGTCGCCCCCGAGCGGGGTCGTGGCACCTAGTCCTGTGACGACAACCTTGGTGCTCATCGGATTCTCCTTTGTTTCTGCGTCGCGCGCGCGGAAGCCGCGGGAGCCGGGTGAGCCACCGCCGGAGCGGACGGCTCACCCAGCGACCCGAAAACCTCAGCCCTGCGACCGCTCGATGTAGGCGACGGCGTCACCGACGGTCTTGAGGTTCTTGACCTCGTCGTCGGGGATCTTGACGCCGAACTTCTCCTCGGCGGCGACGACGACCTCGACCATCGACAGCGAGTCGACGTCCAGGTCGTCGGTGAAGGACTTTTCGAGCTGGACGTCGTCGGCCGGGATGCCCGCGACCTCGTTGACGATCTCCGCGAGCCCGGCGCGGATGTCCTCGGTTGTGGCCATGCCTTGGTGCTCCTTCTATCTTGTGGGGGTGCCGCGCCCGGGGAACGAGGGCGGGGGTCGCTGCTGACTAGGGAACTGTGATGACCTGGGCGGCGTAGACCAGCCCGGCTCCGAAGCCGATGACCAGTGCGGTGTCACCCGACTTCACCTCCGCCGTGGCGAGCATGCGCTCCATGGCGAGGGGAATCGACGCCGCCGAGGTGTTGCCCTGCTCGGCGATGTCACGGGCGATCACCACGTGGTCAGGCAGCTTCAGGGCCTTGGCCATCGCGTCGGTGATGCGGTTGTTTGCCTGGTGGGGGATGAAAGCGTCCAGATCTTCGGGTCGTACACCTGCACGGTCGAGCGCCTCCTGTGCCACCTTCGCCATGGCGTAGGAAGCCCACCTGAAGACCTGGTTGCCCTCCATGGTGAGGTGTGGAAACTCACCGGAGGCAAGTGCCTGCTCCCAGGTCTGCTTCTGGCGGATCACGTCGGCCTGGGAGCCGTCGGAACCCCAGACGACGGGGCCGATGCCCGGCTCCTCCGCCGGACCGACCACCACCGCGCCCGCGCCGTCACCGAAGAGGAACGCGGTGGAACGGTCGTCAGGGTCGGTGAGGTCGGAGAGGCGTTCGACACCGACGACGAGGACGTACGTGGCGGATCCCGTGCGCACCATCGACTGGGCGAGCTCGAGGCCGTAGCAGAAGCCGGCGCAGGCGGCGGAGATGTCGAACGCCGCCACGCCACCCGCTCCGAGCTCGGTCGCGACACTCGTCGCGATCGCCGGCGTCTGGGCCAGATGGGACACGGTGGAGACCAGGACGCAACCCAGCTGGTCGGCCTGGATCCCAGCGGCGGCGAGGGCCTTGCCACCCGCCGCGACCGACATGGCGGCGACCGTCTCCTCCGGCGTCGCCCAGCGCCGACTCACGATGCCGGACCGGGTGCGGATCCATTCGTCGGAGGAGTCGATCCGCTCCACGATCTCGGCGTTCGGCACGATCCGGGACGGTCGGTAGCCGCCGACCCCGAGGATTCGGGCGTGCTCGGCGCCGGTGGAGGTGCGGATCGCACTCGTCACTGGACGCTCACCGCGGGGTGCAGGCGTACGAGGGGCTGACCGGGGGAGACGGGGTCGCCGTCCTCGACCAGCCATTCGACGATGGTGCCGCCGTGCGGTGCGGAGACCTGCAGGTCGTCACGCAGGCTCTTGACGTTGCCGACGACGTCGCCGGGGGCGAGCGCGGCGCCGGTGGGTTGGTCGGTCGCGAGGTTGAAGATGCCCTTCATCGGCGAGACGAGCAGCCGCCAGGTCGGGTTGCCCTCGAGCGGGCCGCCCTCGCCGTGCTTCTCCACGAAGGCGCGCGCGTCGTCGAGCTGGTCCGGGGTCTTCAGCGCGAACGTCTCGACGCCGGGCATGGCCCGCCGGGCGATGCCGGTGAGCGTGCCGGCGGGCGGCATCTCGAGCATGCCGGTCACGCCGAGGTCCTGCATGGTCTGCATGCACAGGTCCCAGCGGACGGGCGAGCTGACCTGGGTGACGATCCGGTCCAGGACCTCGCGGCCGTTGTGGACGATGTGGCCGTCGCGGTTGGACAGCAGCCGGGTGCGCGGGTCGTGGGTGCTGATCGCCCGGGCGTAGCCGCCGAGCAGATCGACCGCGTGCGCGACGTAGTGGGTGTGGAACGCACCCGCGACCTGCAACGGCACGAGGCGGGCCTTCGCCGGCGGGTCGGCCGTGAAGCGCTCGAGGTCTGCCAAGGTGCCGGCCGCGACGACCTGACCGGGGCCGTTGTTGTTGGCGGCGATGAGGTTGTGTCGCTCGATCGCCGCGAGCACCTCTTCGGGGTGGCCGCCGAGCACGGCCATCATCCCGGTGGGGTTCTTGGCCGCCGCCTCCGCCATGGCCTTTCCGCGCTGGCGGACGAAGACCATGGCCTGTTCGGCGCTGATGACACCAACACCGGCGGCCGCCGTGATCTCGCCCACACTGTGGCCCGCGGCGAGGTCGATGACACGGAACGCGTCGCCGGCCGGGTGCGGGAACAGCGCGAGCGCCGCGACCAGGCCGGAGGCGACCAGGAGCGGCTGCGCGATCGCGGTGTCGCGGATGGTCTCCGCGTCCGCCTTGGTGCCGTAGTGGGCGAGGTCGACGTCGCTGACCGCGGACAGCCAGTTGATGCGGTCGGCGAAGGCGGGGTCCTCGAGCCACGGTGCGAGGAATCCAGGCGTTTGCGCCCCTTGCCCAGGCGCGACGATGACGAGCACGAAATCCACCATGACGGTTGAACGGGATGGAAGGGCGACCTGCGGGGACGAAAGTTCTGGGCGGTTCGCTGTAGGAACCCTACAAATTCACCGTGGCGTATGCGGCTCGTCCCCCTGGAGTCGGCCTAAAGTCAGCGCGATCCGAAGGGTGTAGGCATGGCGCGGATTGGACGGTGAGTATCCGCTGAGCTCGGTGATCCGGCGCAGGCGGTAACGCACCGTGTTGGCGTGTACGAAGAGCATCCGGGCCGTCGCCTCCACCGAGCCGCCGTTCTCCAGGAACGCCGCCAGGGTCTCCAGGAGGACCGGACCGGCGTGGGCGAGCGGGGTGTAGATGTCCACGACGAGCTGCCGGCGGGCATCCTCGTCACTCGACAGCGCGCGTTCGGGCAGCAACTCCTCCGCGGCGACCGGCCGTGGCGCGTCCAGCCAGGCCGGCGCGGCCAGGAACCCCGCGATGGCCGCCCGGGTGGCGCTGGAGGCGGCCATCAGGTCCGGAACGATCGGGCCGTAGACGACCGGGCCCGGACCGAAGTGGGCGGCGAACCTGCTGGCGGTCTTCCCCGGATCGGTGACGCCGCCGAGGATGGCGATCAGCCGGTCGCCCTGGACGCCGGTGAGGACGTCGAGCCGGGTCTGGCGGGCGTCGCGCCGGATGAGTTCGACCCCGGCCTCCGGGTCACCCGGCGGCGTACGCCCGACGACGACCAGGACCGGCGCCGCCTCCGACCAACCGAGTGCGGCCACCCGCGACCGGACCGCCTCGTCGGCCTCGCCGCGGAGGACGGCGTCGACGATCAGCGCCTCGAGCCGGGCGTCCCAGGCTCCTCGCATCTCCGCGGCCCGCGCGTAGAGTTCGGCGGCGCTGAAGGCGATCTCGCGGGAGTACAGCAGGACCGCCTCGCGTACGCGTGCGACGTCCTCGCTCGGGACGATCTGGTCGACCCGCTCCTCCGCGACCTCGATGCCGATCCGGATCATCTCCACGGTCTGGTGCAAGGTGACCTTGCGGGTGAGCTCCCGTGGTGCGGTGCCCAGAACGTCGGCAGTGAAGACCGGGCCCCGGCCCGGGTCGCGGAACCACGCGACGAAGGCGGCGAAGAACGTCTGCGCGACCAGGCCGATCCAGGAGCGGTCCTGTGGGTTCATCCGGCGGAACCACGACAGGCGCTCCTGCATCCGCTCGATGGTCGCGGAGGCGAGTACGCCGCTCGCGCGTTCCAGATGGCCCGCGGTGGACGTTCGGTGAAGACTCGGCACCTGCGCAGTGTCCCACGCACACAAGGAGTGGTCGTGACCGTTCGTGAGCGTTGCTGAAGGCCTGGCCGTACGATCTGGCCGACTTGCAACGAATTCACCAGGTTTCGTACGGTATTTGTCGAGTCCGGACGAGCTGGAAAGGCTGACCGGTCTGGACAGGGCTGGTGCGGCGCTGGTAGCGGCTGGTACGCCGCGAACGACCGGCGTCGGCGCCGCGGAGGGCGATTCGCTCTGGTTCGCTCTATCGTGTGGACGTGACCGCGACCAGGGCGATCGACCAGCTCCGACGGATCGCGTTCCTGCTCGAGCGCGGCAGGGCCGAGACGCACCGGGTGCGGGCGTTCCGTGGGGCGGCGAAGACGCTCGAGGACCTGCCCGCCGCCGAGTTCGACCGGCGGATCGAGGACGGCACGCTCACCGACCTCCCGGGCATCGGGCCCGTCTCGGCCAAGGTGATCGGTGAGGCCTTCGCCGGCGCGACCGCGGGTTACCTCGGCAGGCTCGAGGACGAGGTCGCGCCCCTGGTCGAGGGAGGGGAGGCGTTGCGCCAGGCACTGCGCGGCGACCTGCACACCCACTCCGACTGGTCCGACGGCGGCAGCCCGATCGAGGAGATGGCGGTCACCGCCCGCGACCTCGGCCACGACTACATCGTGCTCACCGACCACTCGCCCAGGCTCAAGGTGGCCAACGGCCTGTCGATCGATCGCCTGCGCCGACAACTCGACGTCGTTCGCGACCTGAACACCAAGCTCGCGCCGTTCCGGATCCTGACCGGCATCGAGGTCGACATCCTCGAGGACGGCGCGCTCGACCAGGACCCGGACCTGCTCGCCGAACTCGACGTGGTGGTGGCGAGCGTCCACTCCAAGCTGCGGATGCCGGCGGCCGACATGACGCCGCGCATGGTCGCCGCGATCGCCAACCCCGCCGTCGACGTGCTCGGTCACTGCACCGGTCGGCTGGTGACCGGCGGACGGGGGACCCGGCCGGAGTCGACGTTCGACGCCGAGGTGGTCTTCGAGGCCTGCCGCAGGTTCGGTGTCGCGGTGGAGATCAACGCCCGCCCCGAACGCCTGGACCCGCCGCGACGGCTGCTCCGACTCGCTGTCGAGGGCGGATGTGTGTTCTCCATCGACACCGACGCGCACGCACCGGGCCAGCTGGACTGGCAACCGTACGGCTGTACGCGGGCCGAGGAGTGCGGTGTTACGGCCGACCGTGTGGTCAACACACTGTCCGCCGAGGAGCTGTTGGCCTGGACCCGGTCGAAGGCTTAGCGGGCGGTCGGTCTGGTTGACGTGGCCGGTGTGGCTGCGGGGGTGCTTCCAGGCGTGCGCAGGCTCGCGGTCGTCCGGGCCGACCGATAGCGTTGATCCAGCGTGGGCATTCGTGTCCGCTGTGGTTGGTCCCTCGACGGACGGTTCCCGGAAAGGTTGCGATGGTCGGCAAGGAGGGCAGGGTCACCGGGACGATCGGACCGGGCCTCATCGGTGAGGTCATGGTGCCGGTCAGAGGTGGTGTCGAAGCGTTCTACGCCTACTCCAGCATCCCGGGCGAGCGGTTCGATCTCGGCGCCCAGGTCATCGTGGTCGAATACCTCGCGCCCCGCACCGTCTACGTCGCACCGGCACGAGCCTAGGGTGCGTCTCCCACATCCCGCCTGACTCGCGATACCCCGCATCCACGCTGGCCACGTTGTCCTCGTCGCGCGTAGAACACCGCTACGCGCTCCTCCTCCGCCTCGCCACCGCGGCGCGGATGCACCGCTCGCTTCACTGGCTCGATGTGGGAGACGCACCCTGGGCCTCTCCCACCGGGATTCCACGGCGCCGCCGGACACGACTCTTCGGCTCCGGTCCCACTCGGTCCGCCCTCACCTCACGGCCGAAGCCGGGTCCTCACCCGCGTGGGTCGCGCTGCCCGCGAGGACGCAGCCATGAGTCCCTCTGTCCACAGCCGCGCACCGTGGCGCGTTCGCGCCGTACACAGCCGCGGCCCGCGAACCCAACTGTCCACAGGCCGTCGCCACGGCCGGGTCCGGACCGCTCGTTTCGCTCTAAGCTTGGCCAACCTCACGGGGAGGCTGCACTTTTCAAGCTGGGACTGCGACCCGTCTCACCGGGTTCGCGAGGGGAGCTCTGACCTCATCCATGGCGTGGTACATCTATGCGGCCATCGTGGTTGCCGCGGTCGTGCTCATCGTGCTGACGTTTCGCGCCATCTGGAAGGTGGCCGAGCCCAACGAAGCGCTCATCATCTCCGGGCTCGGCGCCCGGGGTGAGAACGCCGACACCGCCGAGAGCCTCGGCTTCAAGATCGTGACCGGCAAGGGCAAGCTCGTGCTGCCCGGCTTCCAGACCGCGCGCCGGCTGTTGCTGGACTCCCGGTCGGCGACGCTGCAGGTCGGCTGCGTCACCAAGCAGGGGATTCCGGTCCACGTGCGGGGCGTCGTCATCTACAAGGTGGGCGACGACTTCGCGTCCATCGCCAACGCCGCCCGGCGTTTCCTCGACCAGCAGAACACCATGGACAGCAAGATCCACGAGCTGTTCGCGGGACATCTGCGCTCCATCATCGGCAACCTCACGGTCGAGGACCTCATCCTCAACCGCGAGCGGCTCGCGTCGGAGATCCGGGGCTCCTCGGCCGACGAGATGAGCAAGCTGGGCCTGGTGGTCGACTCGTTCCAGATCCAGGAGATCGACGACACGACGGACTACATCACCAACCTCGGCAAGCCGCACGCGGCGGCCGTGGCCGCCGCGGCCCGCATCGCCGAGGCCCAGCGCGACCAGGAGGCGACACGGGCGGAGCAGGACGCCGCCGCGGGCAAGGCCGGCGCCATCCGGGAGAGCCAGATCAAGCAGTCGCAGTACCAAGCCGAGGTCGACCAGGCCGCGGCGAAGGCGCGCCAGTCCGGGCCGCTGGCCGAGGCGTCGGCGAAGCAGGACGTCATCCGGGCCGAGACCGAGGCGGCCGAGCTCGCCGCCCAGCTGGCCGAGCAGCGGCTGCAGTCCGACATCCGTAAGCCCGCGGACGCCCGGGCCTACGAGACCCGGACGACCGCCGACGCCGACCGCGACGCCCGGATCTCCGCGGCGCAGGCGGCGGCGAAGGAGACCGAGCTGCGGGCCCAGGCCGAGGCGGCCCGGGTGAAGCTCGCGGCCACCGCCGAGGCCGAGGCGACCAGGGCCCGTGGTGATGCCCAGGGCCACGCGACCCGCGCGACCGGTGAGGCCGAGGCGGCGTCCGCGCAGGCACAGGGTCTGGCGAAGGCGGAGGCGGCGCGTGCGCTCGGCCTCGCCGAGGCGGAGGCCATCAAGGCACGTGCGGCGGCACTGGCCGACAACCAGGAAGCCGTCGTGGCCCAGCAGCTGGCCGAGAAGTGGCCGGAGATCGTGGGCGCGGCGTCCGGCGCGTTCAGCAACGTCGACCACATGGTGGTCCTCAACGGCGCCGACGGCGTCTCCGAACTCCTGGCCAAGGCACTCACCATGGGTGGGACCGGCCTGGGAGTGGCGCGCACCCTGCTCAGCGCGATGCAGGAGCAGGGTCAGAAGGGGGAGCTGAACGGCGCGGTCAACGGCAAGTCGATGCCCTCCGACCCGCCACCGGTCACCCTGACGGGTGGCGAGCCCAGCGCCAACTGAGGCGAGAACCGCACAGACAGATCGGGTGCCCGACCAGTGGTCGGGCACCCGATCTGTTGTGTGTGTGGGGGAGGCGGGTTGGTCTTCTCCGAACCGCCGCCCGCCCCGAGGGGCCGCGGACGCCCAGGCCGGGAACGGCCTGGGAATCGCTGACTTCCTAGGCGTCGCCGCCTTCCTGGGCGACGTCGCGCACGGCGGTCGGGTCGGCGATCGCGTAGCGGTCAGCCGCCTCCCGCACGGTGGAGGGCTTGACCTCGCCGCGCCGGGCGAGAGCGGCCAGCGTGGCGACGACGACCGAGGGAGCGTCGACGTTGAAGAACCGTCGCGCCGCCGGCCGGGTGTCGGCGAAGCCGTAGCCGTCCGTGCCCAGCGAGCTGTAGTCACCGGGAACCCAACGCGCGATCTGGTCGGGTACGGCCCGCATCCAGTCACTGACCGCGAGGATCGGCCCGGCGGCGTTCTCGAGCTTGCTCGAGACGTAGGGCACCTTCGGCTGGCTGTCGGGGTTGAGCAGGTTCCAGCGCTCGACCTCGACCGCCTCACGGCGGAGCTCGTTCCAGGAGGTGGCGGACCAGACGTCGGCGGCGACGCCCCAGTCCTCCGAGAGCATCTGCTGTGCCTCGAGCGCCCAGGGCATGCCCACGCCGGAGGCGAGGATCTGTGCCCGCGGCGTGCGCCGCTCGGTCTGTCCGGCGTAGGGCGCGTACAGGTAGAGCCCGCGCAGCAGCCCCTCGACGTCGAGGTTCTCCGGCTCGGCCGGGTGCACCAACGGCTCGTTGTAGACGGTGAGGTAGTAGAAGATGTCCTCGCCGTTGGGGTGTTCGTCGCTCGAGCCGTACATCCGCCGCAACGCGTCCTTGACGATGTGCGACAGCTCGAACGCGAAGGCCGGGTCGTAGGACACGCACGCCGGGTTGGTCGACGCCAGCAGGTGGGAGTGCCCGTCGGCGTGCTGGAGGCCCTCACCGGTGAGGGTGGTACGGCCCGCGGTCGCGCCGATCAGGAAGCCGCGCGCCAGCTGGTCGCCCAGCGCCCACATGAAGTCGCCGGTCCGCTGGAACCCGAACATCGAGTAGAAGATGTAGACCGGGATCATCGGCTCGCCGTGGGTGGCGTAGGCGGTACCCGCGGCCGTCACCGACCCCATCGCGCCGACCTCGCTGATGCCCTCGTGCAGCAGCTGGCCCTGCTCCGACTGCTTGTAGGACAGCAGCAGCTTGCGGTCGACGCTCTCATAGGTCTGGCCGTGCGGGTCGTAGATCTTCGCCGTCGGGAACATCGAGTCCATACCGAAGGTACGGAACTCGTCCGGGGCGATCGGCACGAAGCGCGAACCCATGCCCTTGTCGCGCATGAGGTCCTTGAGCAGCCGCACGAACGCCATCGTGGTGGCGATCTTCTGCTTGCCCGAACCCTTGCGGAGCTCGCCGTAGACCTTGTCGTCGGGCAGCTTCACCGACGTCGGGCGTACTCGGCGCTCGGGGGCCGGGCCGCCGAGCTGACGCCGACGCTCGAGCATGTAGGCGATCTCGTCGGAGTCCTTGCCCGGGTGGTAGTAGGGCGGCAGGTCGTTGTCGTCGATGTCCTTGTCGGAGATCGGGAGGTAGAGCCGGTCGCGGAACTTCTTGACGTCGTCCTTGGTGAGCTTCTTCATCTGGTGGGTCGCGTTGCGGCCCTCCAGCGCCTCGATCGTCCAACCCTTGATGGTGTGGGCGAGGATGACGGTCGGCTGACCCACGTGGTCAGACGCGGACTTGAACGCCGCGTAGACCTTGCGGTAGTCGTGGCCACCGCGGGAGAGCTTGCGCAGGTCGTCGTCGGACATCCCCTCGACCATCTTGCGCAGCCGCGGGTCGCCGCCGAAGAAGTTGCCCCGGATGTACTCACCGGTCTCGACGGAGTAGGTCTGGAACTGCCCGTCGGGGGTGGTGTTCATCTTGTTGACGAGGACGCCGTCGACGTCCTGGGCGAGCAGCGGGTCCCAGTCGCGGCCCCAGATGACCTTGATGACGTTCCAGCCGGCACCGCGGAAGTAGGACTCCAGCTCCTGGATGACCTTGCCGTTGCCTCGCACCGGGCCATCGAGTTGCTGGAGGTTGCAGTTGATGACGAACGTCAGGTTGTCGAGCTCCTCGCGGGAGGCGACCCCGATCGCGCCGAGCGACTCCGGCTCGCTCATCTCGCCGTCGCCGAGGAACGCCCACACGCGCTGCTCGCTGGTGTCCTTGATGCCGCGGTTACGGAGGTAGCGGTTGAACCGCGCCTGGTAGATCGCGTTGACCGCGGTGAGCCCCATCGAGACGGTGGGGAACTCCCAGAAGTTCGGCATCAGCCGCGGGTGCGGGTAGCTCGACAACCCCTTGCCGACGCCGTGGGACACCTCCTGCCGGAAGGCGTTGAGGTGGTCCTCGGTGAGCCGGCCCTCGAGGAACGCCCGGGCGTAGATGCCGGGGGAGGCGTGGCCCTGGAAGAAGATCTGGTCGCCGCCGCCGGGGTGGTCCTTGCCGCGGAAGAAGTGGTTGAAGCCGACCTCGTACAGGCTCGCCGCCGACTGGTAGGTCGCGATGTGGCCGCCGACCTCGAGACCCTTACGGTTGGCGCGCGACACCATGATGGCGGCGTTCCAACGGATGTAGGCGCGGATCCGCCGCTCGACATGCTCGTCACCTGGGAACCACGGCTCCCGGTCCGGCGGGATCGTGTTGATGAAGTCGGTGCTCCGCAACGCGGGGACGCCCACCTGACGCTCGCGCGCGCGTTCGAGGAGCCGCAGCATCAGGTAGCGGGCGCGCTCCTGGCCGCGTTCGTCGAGTACCGCGTCGAGGGACTCGATCCATTCACGGGTCTCGTCTGGATCGGTATCAGGGAGCTGGGTGGGAAGACCATCTGTAATGATGGGCCTACGCTCTGCTCCGGAAGCCACGGCGTTCCCTTTCTCGGGGGTGTGGGGGGTTGCTCCACACGAGGTACTGCATGTTCGTCCTGACCCTCATAGTCTCTCGCGAACGGGAGAACGCCGACGCCGGTCCCGGTTGTGGCGTTCCGTCGGGTGTCGACCGCAGCGGCGGGGTTTTCATCCGAACGGCAACCGGGCAGTCTCTGTGACATCGCAACTACGGGGACGGAGATCGACATGCGTGCACAGGTCGGTGACCGACTTCACGTCTACGGACGGCACGTCGGCAGCCCCGAGAAGGTGGGACGGATCGTCGAGGTCCGCGGAGATGACGGGAGCCCACCCTACGTCGTCCGTTTCGAGGACGGGCACGAGGCTCTAGTGTTTCCCGGACCGGATGCGGTCGTAGAACGTCCCTCGGAGCAGCAGAAAGGCTGATATGCGTAGTGAGGTCGTGGATGTCCGAACCGGCTCGAGCCCAACGGTCCACGACCTGACTGACGTGTGTGAGCGGTTCGTCGCCGAGTCCGCGGGCGGTGGCGACGGGCTGCTCCATGTCTTCGTCCCGCACGCGACCGCCGGCGTGGCGCTGATCGAGACCGGTTCGGGCAGTGACGACGACCTGCTGGCCCTCCTCGAGACGCTCCTGCCCGGCGGCTTCGGCTGGCGGCACCGGCACGGCTCGCCGGGACACGGTCGAGACCACGTGCTTCCGGCGTTCGTCGCGCCGTATGCGACCCTTCCAGTAATCAGTGGTCGACTGGAGCTCGGCACCTGGCAGCGTGTCTGCCTGGTCGACACGAATCAAGACAATCTGCAGCGAAAGGTCCGGTTGTCGCTCCTCCAGGGCTGAGACTGTCCCTGTGGGCGTCATGCATGATTCAGGTGCGACGTGTGCGCGACACTCCGTGGACACTTGCGTACGACGCGCCGGCACGCTGAACTACCGGCCAGCATCTAATTCGGAGAACAGGAGGGCGACGTCGTGAGTGCGACCGCAGGCGAGGCCGAGGGCCAGTCTGGGCCAGCAGAGCGGCTGGGTCTACAGCCCGGCATGGTGGTTCAGGAGCTCGGTTGGGACGACGACTGTGACGAGGACCTGCGCCGAGCGATCGAAGAGCACACCGGAAACGATCTCGTGGACGAGGAGTACGACGAGGTCGTCGACGCGGTGATCCTCTGGTGGCGGGAGGACGACGGCGACCTGGTGGACGCGCTCGTCGACACCAAGCCGGACCTCACCGACGGAGGCGTGATCTGGTTGTTGACGCCGAAGGTCGGCCGGGAGGGCTACGTCGAGGCGAGCGACATCGCCGAGTCGGCCCCCACCGCCGGCTTGTCGACGACGACGAGCCTGGCCGTGGCGCCGGACTGGCTGGGCACCCGGCTCGTCACGCCGAAGTCCCGTCAACGCTGAGCGCTGGCTGCGGGGCGTGCCGGCCGAGGGGGCGGCCGGCAACCGTTTCACCCGCGTGAGCGCCGAGTCGGAGGAGGTGTGTGCCGTGCCGGTCGAGACCGGATCGGTGGAGGTCGGGGCCGCGGCGCCGGACTTCACGCTCGCGGACCAGCACGGCGCACGGTGGCGCCTGGGCCAGCACCTACCGACGCAGACGGTGGTCGTGGTGTTCTACCCGTTCGCCTTCACCGGCGTCTGCACCGGCGAGTTGCGCGCGATCCAGGAGGCACTGCCGCGGTTCCAGGCCGAGGAGGCGACCGTGGTCGCGGTCTCCTGCGACTCGATGTTCTCCCTCCGCGTCTTCGCCGAGCGTGAGGGGCTCACCTTCCCCCTGCTGTCCGACTTCTGGCCGCACGGGGCGGTGGCCCGCGACTACGGCGTGCTCGACGAGGAGCGCGGTTGCGCGCTTCGGGGCACCTTCGTGGTCGACCGGGGCGGCGTCGTGCGGTGGAAGGTGGTCAACGCCATCCCGGACGCCCGGGAGCTCGACGACTGCCTCAAAGCGGTGGAGCAGCTGTCGGCCTGATCGACCCACCAGGTAATCTGTCGCCTCGACACGGGGCCGTAGCTCAGTGGTAGAGCATCGCGTTTACACCGCGAGTGTCGGCGGTTCGATACCGTCCGGCCCCACCAGCACCAACACCCGCAACACGGCAGGCGGTGCGAGCCAGATCCGGCTCGCACCGCCTGAGTGTTTTCTGCGGCCCTCGAACTACTGGAGGGCCGGGAGCGCCTGCGGCGCGACCGTCGTCCCGGTCGCGCAGGCCCGGTAGAACGCCTCGCACGCCGCGAGGTTCTCCCACGCGTCGTCGACCGTGGCGAGCGGCTCACCCTCCCGCCGGACGGTGGTGAGCAGGTCGTTGATCGTCGTCGGGTGGGCGACCGGCGCGGGCAGCTGGATCCAGCCGCCGTAGACCGGGTCGGTGACCGAGAGCCGCCCGCTGAGGGTGTCGTGGCTGATCGCGCCCTCGGTGCCGACCAGCGTGGTCGACTGCCGGGATCCGCCGGGAGCCGCGCACCAGGTGTCCTCGATCGCCGCGACGAGTCCGGTGTCGAACTCCATCGTGGCGTGGCCGAAGTCCTCCATCGCGAGATGGGTGTGCCGGAGGTTTCCGAGCGCACCGCCGACCTTGGTGACCCGTCCGCCGGTCAGCCACCGCAGCACGTCGATGTGGTAGATGCTGTGGTCGATCCAGCCGCCACCCGGAGCGCGCTCGGGGTCGATCCACCAGCCGGGGTCGGAGTCACCGGGCCAGCCCTTGGGGAGCCCGCCCCACATCTGGAAGCTCGCCGTCAGGAGCTTTCCGAACCGTCCCTCCTGCTGCCACCGCCGCAGCTGCAGCCCGAGCGCGCCGGCCCGATGACGCGACTCGGCGGGAACGAACACGACACCAGCCCGGTGCACGGCCTCGCGGATCTCGGTGGCCTCGGCGAGCGTGTTGGCCAGGGGCTTCACGGAAAGGATGTGCTTGCCGTTTTCGGCCGCGGCGACGCACACCGCGGGGTTCTTGTCGGTGCTGCCGAACGACGCGATGACGTCGACCCGCGGGTCCTGGAGAAGTTCCCTCTCCGACGTGGGCGTGGCGTCAAGGCCAGCTTTCGCCCTGACCTCGGCGGCGCGGTCGGGGTCGGCGTCGGCGATCGCGACGAGTTCGACCTCGGGATGGGCCGCGAAGGCCTGCGCCAGTGGAAGCGCGGTGTACCAGTGGTCGAGGCCGATCATCGCGATGCGCAAGGGCGTGGAGATCATGTCCGTGGACGCTAACAACGAGCCGCTCGGCGTGACAAGAGTCGCCCACGTGTCCTGGTCACGGTCGATCCGCCCTCGCCTCCCGCCTGTCGAGCGGTGCGCCTTTCTGGCAGGCTCGCGTTGCCAGGATCGGCGCGGACTCGACCGGACGGGCTCGTCGGCGCTGGAATACCTGGGCGGAGAACCACGGAGACGCGACGAGTGCGGAGGTCGGCATGGCGCAGGCGAACGACGGAACCACGCATCACGAACCGCTCAGGATCGGAGTCCTGGGTGCGGGGATGATCGCCAGCACGAGGGTCGGCGTACTCCCCAACCTCCCGGCGATCGCCGACAAGGTGACGGTCGTGGCGATCGCCGACACCGTCGCGGAACGCGCGAAGGAGGTGGCCAAGGAGTTCGCCATCCCCGAGACGTACGCGTCGCTCGACGCGATGCTGGAGCAGTCCGACATCGACGCCGTGGTCAACCTGACGCCGATCGCCTTCCACGGTGAGACGTCGCTGAAGATCCTGCGTGCGGGCAAGCACCTCGCCACCGAGAAGCCGCTCGGCAGCACGATGGAGGACGCGGACGCCATCATCGAGACGGCAGCCGCCTCCGGACTTACCGTGGTGTGCGCACCGCCCGACGCGTTGTTCCCGACCTATCAGGAGGCGCGCCGGCTGCTCGACCAGGACGCCATCGGGAAGGTGGCGTTCGCGCGGGTACGCAGCTCGCACGCCGGACCCGGCGGCGGACCCTTCGGCTGGCCGACCGACCCGAGCTGGTTCTACCAGCTGGGCTCCGGCCCGCTGCTCGACATGGGCGTCTACGGCATCCACGAGATCACCGCGCTGCTCGGGCCGGCCGAGCGGGTGGTGGCGTTCTCGGGCATCACCGAGCCGACCCGGGTCGTGCGCGGAGGTCCGTTCGAGGGCACGGTCATGGACGTCACCGCCGACGACAACACGCTCTTCATGCTCGACTTCGGTGGAGCGACGTTCGCGGTCGTCGACGGCACGTTCAACGTCCATGCGGCGAAGAGCCCCAAGATCGAGATCTTCGGTCGACGCGGCGCCCTCAACATCAAGGACGGTGGCGGCGGAGACTCGCCGATCGAGCTCTACCGCGCGGACGCCGCACCGGGCCTGGACGGCTGGGTGGACCCCCGCGGTTGGCGCCACCTCCAGGCCGGGCAGCGGCGGCTGGACACGCTGCACCGGGCGGTCGTGGTCGACCACCTCGTCGACTGCGTACGCACGGGCGCGCGGCCGGTCCTGAGCGCGGAGCACGCACGGCACGCGCTGGAGATCATGCTGAAGGTCGTCGAGTCGTCGCGGACCGGCCAGGCGCTGGATCTGGCCACGACGTTCTGACCCGACGTCCTCCGCCGGACGTTCCCAGCGGAGTGTGTCGGGTCCGACCCTTCCGGCCGGGGCGCGGTGGAGGCCATGCCCCGGCCGGAAAGCCTTCTACCGGTGGTCGGCGCAGCCGTCCTTGCGCGGCCGGGCGAGGATGCTCTGCCGGACTCGCGTGCCTCTCCGCGCGGACTGGCGCAGCCGGCCGACGGTGAAGAGGTAGACGACGCCGGACAGCAACGCGATCATGGGCGGCCGGACCGTCGACTGCGGGAGCCGGTGCCGCCCCGCCGGGTGGGTCAGGCGGTCGTCACGCCGGCCGGGACGATGCGGATGGGTCAGTCGCTCGCTCTCGGTCGCGCCGGCCCGGACGTCCGTTACCTCGCCGAGTGCCCCGGCGTGCCTCGAAGTGTCGTCGACGCGCACCCTGTCGTCGGCAGGCTCCCTGTCGTCGCCGGGCTCGGTGTCGTCGCTGGGCTCGGTGTCGTCGGCGGGCTCGGTGTCGTCTGGGGACGACGGGGAGACCGGCTCGTTCGACGTCGTGTCAGGCGAGGGGGCACCGGTCTCGTCGACGGTGGTGTCCGGGTCGAGCGGGCTCGCGTCGAGCGGTGTCCGTTCGGCCGTGGTCGGCGCCTCGTCGAGGGCGGCCGGGCTGGTCGTGGACCGTGCTCCGGGCGTGGCCGCGGCCGTGCTGGCGCGGCGCCGGCGCGTCGTGGTCGTGTCGGTGCGCCGCCGGCGGGAGGTCGCGGTCTGGTTCGTGGCGGTCTGGTTCGTCGGCATCATGCGGCTCCGATGACGTCGATCTGTTGGCCCGTCCGTCTCGGCTGTTGCCGCGGACGGCTGTTCCCGGTCGGCCGCACGGTGTCGTCGCGTAACGGGCTCTTCCGGGGCGCGGGGACGGCGCGGACGGCGACCTCCGGGTGGGAGGTGCCGAGGTAGGCGCGGTGAGGCCGAAAGACGACGGGTGGCAGGGACGTCATGTGCCGGGCTCCTGGGTCGATGACAGTGCGGATCACCGGGGACCAGGGCAATACCGACGGAGTGTGGCACAAATATTACATGCGGTGATTATCGACGAGGTGGAGACCTTCACGACCCCCGCTGGTGAAGTGCGCGTTTGTCCGATGTCGGGAGTCCGTGGGTCAGGTCGCCGCCGGACGCGCCTCCCCGGACCGTGCCCGAGGACGGGGCTCGGCGTCTATCGCCGAGCCCCGTCCTCGCGAGTTTCAGGCCTCGAGTTCGCGCAGGGTGGCGCCGACTGCGGTCACCAGGTCGGCGTCGTCGGCGAGTGCCGGGTCCAGCAGGGCGAGAACCTGGTGTACGGCCGTCGGCACGGACCCCGCGGCGAGGTCGGTGAGCTCCGCGGCCCGTGGGTCGCGGACGTCACTGCCCTTCCGCAGGTGCGCGAGCCAGCCGGCGAGGGCGCGGACGCCGCCCTCGGGAAGTACGCCGTTGGCGCGCTCCCGCGTGAGCACCGGCAGGATGCGGATGGGCAGCTTCTGCGAGCCGTCCATCGCGATCTGCGCGAGCGCGTGCCGGATCCGGGGGTTGGCGAACCGCTCGACCAGATCCGCCCGGTACTTCGCGATGTCGTCAGCCGTGAGCGGCAGGTGGCGGGCGGCCTCGTCCCACCACGCGTCCACCCAGCCGCGGCAGATCGGATCCTCGATCGCCTCCGCCACGGTGGTGTGGCCCCGGGTGGGTCCGGCGTAGGCGAGCAGTGAGTGCGCGCCGTTGAGCAACCACAACTTGCGCTGCTCGAACGGCTTGACGTCGTCGACGAACCGCGCCCCGCCGCGCTCCCACTCCGGTCGCCCGGCCGGGAACTCACCCGCGAGCACCCACTCGGTGAACGGCTCGGTCACCACGGGCGCCTGGTCGGCGAAGCCGGTCAGGGTGGCGACGACCTGGCGGTCGTCCGGTGTCGTCGCCGGCGTGATCCGGTCGATCGTGGTGGAGACGAAGGAGACGTTGTGCTCCACCCAGTCGGCGAAGCCCTCGTCGACCGCCGCGGCGAGCCCGACGACCACCTTGGCGAGCGTCGGCCCGTTGTCGACGAGGTTGTCGCACGGGACCACGGCCAGCGGGCCCCCCTCCGCGGCGCGCCGGGCGAGCAGCCCACTGACCAGCCGCGCGGGCGCGGTGGCGACGTCGGCGTTGCCGGCCCGGAGCCGGACGAGGTCGTCGGCCAGGGCCGGGTCGTCGAGGTCGGGCCCGCCGTCCGCGCCGCGACGGTAGCCCGCCTCGGTCACGGTGAGGGTGACCGAGCCGACCTCCGGTGCCGCGAAGGTGGCGTGCCGGCGAGCGGTGTCGGCACCGTCGTACGCCCCGGACAGGCTCGTCACGAGTTCGGTCTGGTCGCCCTCGCGGTCGCGGACCAGGACGTGGTAGAGCCCGTCCTGGTCGCTGATCGGACGGGCCGCGTCGGGACGCCGGCCGGTGAACGCCGCGATGCCGGCTGGCTCCGCGCCACCCTCGGCGTTCGCCCGGTGGGTGTACCACGCCTGGTGTGCCCGGAAGAAGGCGCCCAACCCGAGGTGGACGACGCGGACCGGGGCGGGTTCGGGGGCTCCCGCGTTCGCCCTGCTCAGCGGCTTCATGCGACGCGGAAGGTCGAGGCCGGCAGCCGGTAGGCGAGGTCGGCGGCGGTCTCCGCCGCCTCGTCCTCGGGCAACCGGTGTTCGGCGACCAGCCGGGCGAGGAACCCGCAGTCGAGCCGGCGCGCCATGTCGTGGCGGACCGGGATCGAGCAGTAGGCGCGGGTGTCGTCGACGAAGCCCGCCGTCTTGTGGAAGCCCACCGTGTCGGTGACCGCCGCGCGGAACCTGCCGATCGCGTCGGGTGTGTCGATGAACCACCAGGGCGCGCCGACGAACACCGACGGGTAGAAGCCGGCGAGCGGGGCGATCTCGCGGGAGAACACGTCCTCGTCGACGGTGAAGAGCACCATCCGGAAGTTCGGATGGGTGCCGTAGCGCTGCAGGAGGGGCCGCAGTGCGCGGGTGTACTCCGTGACGACCGGGATGTCGCAACCGACGTCGCGGCCGAACGCCTCGAACGTCGCGGTGTGGTGGTCGCGCAGGACGCCCGGGTGGAGTTGCATGACGAGGCCGTCCTCGGAGGCCATCCGGGCCATCTCGGTCAGCATGTGGCGCCGGAACGCCGTCGTCTCCTCGAGGGTCGCGGCGCCCTTCAGCGCCGCGGCGAAGATCCGGTCCGCCTCGGCGGACTCCAGGGGTTCGCTGCCGGCGTCGGCGTGCCCGTGGTCGGTCGCGGTGCCGCCGTGCTGCTTGAAGTACGCACGGCGCTGCTCCAGGGCGGCGACGTAGCCGGCGTAGGTGGTGGTGTCCTCGCCGGTGACCTCACCCAGTCGGGCGACCCTGCTCGCCCAGTCCTCCCGCGCGGGTTCGAGGTAGGCGTCCGGCCGGAACGTGGGGACGACCCGCCCCTTCCACGAAGCGTCCTCGGCGAGCCGCTGGTGCGCACCGAGGTCGTCGCACGGGTCGTCGGTGGTCGCCATGACCTCCAGACCGAACCGCTCGTACAGTGCCCTCGGCCGGAACTCCGGTGTCGCGAGCCGCTCGGTGAGCTGGTCGAAGATCGCGTCCGCCGTCTCGGCGGAGGGGCGCAGGTGGATGCCGAAGACCTCGACGAGCTCCGCCTCCAGCCAGTAGCGCGACGGCGTACCGCGGAACGCCCACCAGTGCGAGCAGAACGTACGCCAGATCTCCCGCGGTGCCACGTCGCTTCGGGGCGCTCCCGGCGGCACGCCGAGCTGGTCCAGTCCCACGCCGTGGGCGTGCAGCAGCCGGGTGACGTAGTGGTCCGGTACGACGAGAAGGTTCGCGGGATCGCCGAACGGCTCGTCGTCGGCCAGAATCGCCGGGTCGACGTGCCCGTGCGGGGAGATGATCGGCAGTCCGGCCACCTCGTCGTAGAGCCGCCGGGCGATGGAGCGCACCGTCGGGTCGGTCGGGAACAAGCGGTCGGGGTGGAGCTCGATGTCGCTCATCCGATCCCTTCTCCTGGGTCTGGGTTCTGCGCGGCGCCGTTCGGCGCGTCGCTGTCGTGGGTTCCGCCGCGAGGGCGGTCGATGCTGGCTAGGTCGTCGCGACCCGTCGTGGGCAGGTCACGAAGGTCCGGCCGGTCGACGAAGAGGACCAGGACGTCGTCGGGGTCGCGGACCGCGCACCACCCTCCGATGCCGTCGCCGGCGGCCTTCGGGTGTCCCGGCTCGATCTGGACGCCCGCCGCGCGCAGCCGCTCGCTGGTCTCCTCGACGTCGTCGACGCGCAGGCCGATGTGCCGGATCCGGGGCAGGCCCGGGTCCGGGGTGGCCGGGTGGTGCAGCTCCAGCGTGTCGATGCCGAAGTGGAAGTAGGAGCGGGTCACCTCCTCGTCGTAGTCCGCGAGGGTGGTGAGCGGGCTCATCCCGAGTTGGCCACCGTAGAAGGCCTCGGAGGCGGCGAGGTCATCGGAGGCGACCGAGAGGTGGTCGAGTGAGCGCACGAGGCCGTCGCTGATCGCCGGTACGCGGAACTCCTCCTCGCGCTGGAGCAGCTCGACCCGCACGCCGCTCGGGTCGGAGAGGAACGCCAGCCGACCGCGGCCGGTTCCGGCCACCTTGGGCGTCACGGAGAACGCGAAGCCGGCGCCGGCCAGGCGTTCGTGTTCGGCGTCCAGGTCGTCGGTCATGAACGCCACGTGGTCCAGACCGAACGTCGATCCGGCCGGTGGGTCGGCGGGGCGGAGCAGCTCGATCATGCCGCCCGCGATCTGGATGTAGACGCAGTCGGTGCGCGAGGCCGGAATGAAGGCCTCGCTCACCACCTTCGCACCGAGCAGCCCGCTGTAGAACGCGAGACTCGCGTCGAGGTCACGGATGCGCACACCCGCGTGGTTGAGCTCGTAGAGCATGGCGGCCGCGTCTCAGAGCGCGCGCATGTAGGTGGCGTACTGCGGGATCGCGACCTCGGGCTCCTCGATCTCGGGGTGCCAGGCCTTCTCCCACTCAAAGCTCAGGTAGCCGTCGTACCCCTCGCGCTGGAGCAGCGACACGAACTCCCGGATCGGCATCGTCCCCTCGCCGGTCAACCGGAAGTCGAAGGAGGTGGGCGAGTAGGCGGCGGAGTCCTTGAGGTGGACGTGCTTGATCCGGTCGCCGAGGGCGTTCCAGGTGTCCTCGAGGGCCTCGCCGTTGCGGTAGGAGTGCAGGACGTCCCACAGGATGGCGAGGTCGTCGTTCGGCGCGTACGCCAGGAGTTCGGCGACCTGGACGGAGGTGCAGAAGCTGTCGTGGGTCTCGAGGACCGCGGTCACGCCCTCGCTCCTGGTCGCGGCGGCCGCCTCGGCGAGTCCTTCGGCGATCCGCCTGGTGGTCGCCTCGCGCTCGGGGCCGGAGTCGGGGACGGTACCGCCGAAGACGCGGATGTAGCGGGATCCGAGCTCGGCCGCGAGCCGGGCGTAGGTGCGGGCGGACTCGAGCTGCTGCGCCCGCTCCTCCGGGTCGGGGGAGGTGAACCGGACGCTCGTGTCGAGGCAGGCCACCTCGATGCCGGCCTGCTCGAGCTTCGCCCGGGTCTGCTTGATCCCGGTGGGGGAGAACTCCTCGAGGTCGTGCAGGCCGACCTCGCCGCGCAGGAACCGCAGCTCGACGCCGTCGTAGCCGCTGTCGGTGGCGGTGGAGATCACCTGGTCGAGGGTGTACTTGGGGCAGCCGAGCGTGCTGAAGCTGAGTTTCATCACGAAGACCTCCGCGTGGGTTCCGGCGGACTCGATGGTCCGGCGGACGAGGGCTGAGCTGTGGACGGGTACTGCGGTGCGGTCGGGGTGGACTGTCTGCGGTCAGTGCGCGGCGCTGACCGGCCCCGCCCGGTCCTGCGCTGATCGGTCGGGTCCGGTCGTGGGGGCGACGGCGGTGCTGTCGCGGATGGTGAGTCTGGTCGGCAGGACGACGTCCTGCCGCGGCGGCGCCCCGGGTTCGTCGCCGTCGAACAGGCTGAGCAGCAGGTCGACCGCGGACCTGCCGGCCGACTCGATCGGCGCCGTCAGGGTGGTGAGCGGCGGGTGGCAGAAGTCGGCGCCGAAGATGTCGTCGCAGCCGACCACGCTGACCTGGCCGGGTACGTCGACGCCGCGGGCGCGCAGCCGGCGCAGCACGCCGATGGCCAGCAGGTCGTTGAAGGTCACCACGGCGGTCACGTCGTTCAGCACGACCGCGTCCGCCGCGGCCACGCCGGCCTCCACGGTCGGCGCCAGCGGTCCGATCCGAACGACACTGAGGTCGCGCTGCCGGGCGACGGCCTGCAGGGTCCGCCACCGGCGGGCGTCCGACCACGAGGCGCGTGGGCCGGCGAGGTAGGCGATCCGCCGGTGACCGAGGGACGCCAGGTGTTCGGCGGCCTGCCTGGTCCCGGTCGCGCTGTCGATGAGAACACCAGGCACCGGTCGCACCCGCCGGTTGACCACCACCAGCCGCGTCTTGGCGTACACCTCCCGCAGCCGCGCGTCGGAGAGGCGGGACGACGCCAGCACGAAACCGTCGACGGCGCCGGTGAGCCGGTCGACCACCGTCGTCTCCTGCTGGCTGGTCTCCTCGGTGTCGGCGAGGACCAGCGTGTAGCCGGCGGTGGCCGCGGCGCGTTCGGCGCCCCGGATCAGGTCCAGGAAGAACGGGTTGGTGATGTCGGGGACGAGCAGGCCGAGCGTCCGGGTCCGGCCGGAGGGCAGGGCCCGCGCGATCGGGTTGGGGTGGTAGCCCATCTGAGCGGCGATGGACAGGATCCGCTGCCTGGTCGCGGGGTTGACGCGCTCGGGCCGGGAGAAGGCTCGCGACACCGTGGACGCGGCGACGCCGCAGCGCGCCGCGACGTCGTGGATCGTCGGCGTTCGACCTGGATCGGGAGAGTCGCCGGCCGGCTCGGCTCGCTGTGCTCGGTCACGGTCGCGGGTCGGCACGGTCTCCCTCCTCCGCGTCGCGGCCGCCATGCGTCGTCATGTCGCCCGTCCTGCGTTGCTCGGTGTGCTGGAGTCGCCACGCCGCGACGCAGCCGTTGTCGGACGGCTCAGTGTCACCCCTCTTGACAAACTTTGGCAACCGGTTGCCATAGTTGCCACAACCGGTCGTGTGTCCGTCGCCGCGTGGGCGCACCGATCCGACCGGCAGACGACAAACAAGGAGCGCGACGCCAGGATGTGGACCCTCTCCGGATTCGCCGACGAGATCGATCCCGACCCTCACACGCAGTTCCAGACCCTGAACGAACTCGGCATCCGCTACGTCGAGTTCCGCAGCGCCTGGGGAACCAACGTCCTCGACCTGAGTGACGTGCAGATCGCCGAACTGAAGCGCCTTCTCGCGCAGTACGGCATCGGCGTGTCCGCGATCGGCTCGCCTATCGGCAAGGTGGGTGTCCACGACGACTTCGACGAGCACCTCGCGCGTTTCGACCGGGCCCTGTGGGTCGCCCGCGAGCTGGAGTCGCCCTACATCCGGATCTTCTCCTTCTGGATTCCCGACGGCGACGACCCGGCCAAGCACCGCGACGAGGTGCTGCGCCGGCTGTCCGCCCTCGCGGCCCGCGTCGGTGACCAGGACGTCGTTCTCGCCCACGAGAACGAGCGCAAGATCTACGGCGATGTGCCCTCGCGCTGCCTCGACATCGTGGAGTCCGTCGGCTCGGAGAAGCTGCGGCTGGTCTGGGACCCGGCCAACTTCGTCCTGTGCGACGTTGCGCCGTTCACCGACGGGTTCGCGAGCCTGCGTCCCTACATCGACTACCTCCAGATCAAGGACGCGCGCCGCGCGGAGGGTCAGGTCGTTCCGGCGGGCGAGGGCGACGGTGAGATCCCGGAGACGATCCGCGCGCTGCGGGACGACGGTTTCGACAGCTTCTTCTCGATGGAGCCGCACCTCGCCTACATGGGGGAGTCCGGTGGCTTCTCCGGCGTCGACCTGTTCGGCAAGGCGACCCGTGCCTTCACCGGCCTACTCGACGCCGAGGGCATCGCCTACCACTGAGCGTTCCCGGTCCGGACCACCCGGGCCGCGTTTCGATCCACCCGGAGTCCGGCCGGTTACCTCGCGAAGGACCGGACGCGCGAGACCAGGTACCGCTACCCAGCGAGCGCGACAGTAAGGGGTATTGATGCGATTCGGAGTGATCGGCGCCGGGGTGATCGGTCGCACCCACGCCCAGACCATCCAGTCCTTGAGCCCGCGGGCGGAGTTGGCCGTGGTGGCCGACATCATCCCCGAACGGGCACACGAGCTCGCCACCAAGCACGGTGTCGACGCGGCGACCTCGATCGAGGAGGTGCTGGAGCGTTCCGACGTGGACGTCGTGACCATCGCCACCCCGAGTGGCCGGCACGCCGACGGGGCCGTCGCGGCGCTCGACGCCGGTAAGCACGTCATCATCGAGAAGCCGCTCGACATCAACCTCGAGGCGGCCCGCCGGGTCGCCGAGGCGGAGAAGCGCTCGGACCGTACGGCGATGGTCGTGAGCCAGCACCGTTACGACCCGGCCAGCCAGATCGTGCACAAGGCGGTGCGGGCCGGGAAGTTCGGTCGGCTCACCTCCGGCAACGCGATCATGTCGTGGTGGCGCAGCCAGGGCTACTACGACTCCGGTGACTGGCGCGGCACGTGGGAGCTCGACGGCGGCGGCGCCCTGATGAACCAGGGCATCCACACCATCGACCTGATGACGTGGTTCCTCGGCGAGCCGGTCGAGGTCTACGCCTGGGCCGACCTCCTCGCCCACGAGCGGATCGAGGTGGAGGACACCGCGGTGGCCACCGTCCGCTTCGCCAACGGCGCGCTCGGCGTGGTGCACGGCACGACCGCCGCCTACCCGGGTCTCACCACGAAGGTCCACGTCCACGGTGACCAGGGCTCCGCGGTGATCGACCACAACAAGCTCGTCTACTTCCACTCCGCCGGCGACAGCTCCGAGGACTACGCCTACGGCGCGGGCGGTTCGGCCAACCAGGCCGAGGCGGCGCTCGCCGCGGCCGGCTATGCCGCGAAGGAGGAGAAGAAGGACGAGCCGACGGTCGCGGGACTGACCGCGACGTCGCACACGACGCAGTTCGGGGACTTCCTCGACGCGGTCGAGCAGGGCCGTTCGCCGCTGGTCACGGTGGCCGAGGGGACGCAGACCCTGGCGCTCATCCGCGGGATCTACGAGTCCGCACGCACCCAGAGCCCGGTCAAGATCAAGGAGCTGACCTCATGAGTTCCGCGGGGTTGAAGTTCGCCGTGTTCACCGCGAGCCTTCCCGAATGGACCCCGGAGGAGGCGGTCGGGAAGCTCGCCGAGCAGGGCTGGGACGGCATCGAGTGGCGCGTCGTCGACCAGCAGCCGCCCGCGGGCGCGGGCAGCTTCTGGACGGGCAACAAGTGCACCTGGCCGCTCGCGACGTTCGAGGACGACGTTCCCCGGATCAAGGAGATCACCGAGAAGGCCGGCCTCGGCATGCCCTCGCTCGGTGCCTACGCGCGCTCCCACGAGATCGAGGACGTCGAGCGCCTCATGCGGGGAGCGGCCGCCCTCGGTGTGAAGCAGATGCGGGTGACGGTCGGCAAGCCTGGACCGGAGGGCTACAACGCGGCGTTCGCTCAGCGCCGCAAGGAGTACCACCGGGTCGCCGAACTCGCCGAGCAGTACGGCGTGAAGGCCCTGATCGAGCTGCACCACCAGTCCCTCACCTCCAGCGCCTCCTCGGCGGCGAGGTTCGTGGAGGGCTTCGACCCGAGGTACGTCGGTGTCATCCACGACATCGGCAACATGCTCCGCGAGGGATACGAGTTCGACGCGTGGAGTTTCGAGATCCTCGGTGAGTACCTCGCGCACGTGCACGTGAAGAACGCCGCGCCGGTGGCCAAGCCGGTCGAGGGCGCCAACCGCACCGACTGGGAGTGGGCCTGGGCGCCGATGCGACACGGGTTCGGCAACCTGCCCAAGCTGTTCGCGGCGCTGCGCGAGCACGGCTACACGGGCTGGGTGTCGGTCGAGGACTTCTCCACGGAGGTCCCGCTGGAGGACCGGGTGCGCGACAATCTTGCGTACCTGAAGGAGATCACCAGCTAGTTCCCGGTCAGACGGTCCGGCCAGCCTCCTGGCCGGATCTCTGGCCGAGGAGCACTGAGGAGCACAGTGAGCGCTGACCTCATCGGAGGGCCGGGCCGCACCGTCACCGCGGAGCAGGCCCGGCGCTTCGTTCTCGAGAGTCTCTCGGACGTTCCGCTGGACGGCCGGAGCCTGTGCGTCGTCGTCCCCGACTCGACGCGCAGTTGTCCGCTACCCGAGCTGCTCGCGGCCGTGCACGCGGCTGTGCACGGCCGGGTCAGCCGGCTGACCGTCCTCGTCGCGCTGGGTACCCACCCGGCGATGGACGAGGCCGCGCTGGCCACCCACCTCGGCTACGCCGAGGGTCGGCTCGCGCAGACCTATCCCGACACCGTGGTGGCCAACCACGAGTGGTGGGTGCCGGAGGCACTGGTCTCCCTGGGTGAGATCCCGGCCGAGGAGATCGCCGAGCTGACCCAGGGACGGTTCGAGGAGCCGGTCGTGGTGCGGGTCAACCGCCACGTCGTCGAGCACGACGTCGTCCTGGTCCTCGGTCCGGTGTTCCCGCACGAGGTCGTCGGCTTCTCCGGCGGCAACAAGTACTTCTTCCCCGGCGTGGCCGGTCGGGAGATCATCGACCTCTCGCACTGGCTCGGGGCGCTGATCAGCAACGTCGAGATCATCGGTACGCCGGGGGTGACGCCCGTCCGCGCCGTGATCGACCGGGCCGCCGCGCTCATCCCGGCCGAGCGCCTGTGCTTCGCGCTCGTCGTCGGCTCGGGGACGAAGGATCTGCACGCGGTCGCGTTCGGCACGCCGGAGGAGGCGTGGGCGGCGTCGGCACAGGTGTCGGCGCAGACCCACGTGCGCTACCTCGACCGCCCGGTGCGCCGGGTGCTGTCCCTCGTCTCCGACCGCTACGACGAGATGTGGACGGCGTCGAAGGGCATGTACAAGGTGGAGCCGATCGTGGCGGACGGCGGCGAGGTCGTCCTCTACGCACCGCACGTCGACGAGGTGAGCCGCACCCACGGCGCCCTGATCGAGAAGATCGGCTACCACTGCCGCGACTACTTCACCGGTCAGTGGGAGCGGTTCAGTGACGTCTCGAGGTCGGTGATCGCCCATTCCACCCACGTCCGCGGGGCCGGTACGTACGACCCGGAGCACGGCGAACGCTGCCGGATCACGGTGACTCTCGCGACCGGCCTGGACGAGGCACGCACCCGCGCCCTCGGGCTGGAGTACCTCGACCCCGACCTGGTCGACGAGGAGGAGTGGGCGCGCGACCCGGACACCCTGGTCGTACCGAACGCCGGCGAGGTGTTGTTCCGGCTGCGGGGTTGAACGTTCGACCGAACGCAACGCACTGTGCGACGACGCGACGGAGAGGGGCGGTCGTGACGGGAATCGTGACGGGCCGGCTGGACGTACCGGAGGCAGACCTCTCGGTGCCGGGCGGACTGCCCGACCCACTGGTGTGCGAGGACGGTACGCCCGTCCGGACGCCGGAGCAGTGGTGGGAACGTCGCCGCCCCGAACTCCTCGACCTCTTCGAGCGGCAGATGTTCGGGCGCACGCCGTCCACGCCGGTCGAGGTACGCACGCAGGTGGTCGAGGTCAGCGAGGACGCCCTCTCGGGACGGGCGACCCGGCAGGTGGTCCGGCTGTCGTTCGGGCCGGACGGCTCCAGCACCACGGTCGACGTGCTCGTCCACCTGCCGAACGCCGCGTCCGGACCGGCCCCGGTGTTCCTGGCCCTGAACTTCCGCGGCAACCACGCGGTCGAGGCCGGCCCGACGGACGGCGCCGACCTCCCCGCGAAGGCCTGGCCACTGGCGGCCATGATCGAGCGTGGCTACGGCGTCGCCACCGCGTGCTACGAGGACGTCGATCCCGACGTCGACGACTTCGGCAACGGCGTCCACCCGTTGTTCTACGCCGCGGGGCAGACCCGGCCCGGCCCGCAGGAGTGGGGCGCCGTCGGCGCGTGGGCGTGGGGACTCAGCCGAATCCTGGACCACCTGCTCGAAAACCCTCGGGTGGACCCGAACCGGGTCGTCGTCGTGGGCCACTCCCGGCTCGGCAAGGCGGCGATGTGGGCCGCCGCCCAGGACCAGCGCTTCGCGATGGCCGTGTCCAACAACTCCGGCTGCGGGGGAGTGGCGCTCTCCCGGCGCCGGGTCGGAGAGACGGTCGAGGCCATCACCGGGCGCTTCCCGCACTGGTTCTGCCCGACGTTCGCGACGTACGCCAACCGCGAGGAGGCGCTCCCGATCGACCAGCACCAGTTGGTCGCGCTGGTCGCGCCGCGGCCCGTCTACATCGCGAGCGCGCAGGACGACGGCTGGGCCGACCCGTACGGTGAGTTCCTCGGCGGCCGGTACGCGAGTCCCGTCTACCACCTCCTCGGGGTCGAGGGACTCGCGGCGACCGAGCAGCCGGCCCTGTCGGAGCCCGTACCCAGTCGGCTCGGCTACCACATCCGGCCGGGCGGGCACGCACTCACCGGCTATGACTGGGAGCGGTTCGCCGATGCCGCCGACCGCCACCTCGGGCGTCCCTGATCCCCGCGACCCGCTCTCCTCGCTAGGGTGGCCAGGTGGCGACGCTTGGGCAGGTGGTCGAGGCCCTCGACGAGTTGTACGACCCACGGTGGGCTGCTGACTGGGACGCCGTCGGCCTGGTCTGCGGCGACCCGGACGCGCCGGTCGAACGCGTGTTGTTCGCCGTCGATCCCGTCCGCGAGGTGGTCGCGGAGGCCCTCGAGGTCAAGGCCCAGCTGATCGTCGCCCACCATCCGCTCTTCCTGCGTGGTGTGCACGGTGTCGCCGCGACGACGCCGAAGGGCCGGGTCGCCCACACGCTCGTCCGCGAGGGCGTCGCCCTGCAGGTGTGCCACACCAACGCCGACGCGGCCGATCCGGGCGTGTCCGACGCGCTGGCCGCGGCGCTCGGCCTGACCGACCTGCGTCCCCTCGACCCGCTCCCGGACACGCCCTGGCTCGGCGTCGGCCGGATCGGCGTTCTGCCACGACCCGAGCCGCTGCGGGAGTTCCGCGAACGGGTGGCGGTGGCGCTGCCGGAGACCGCGCACGGCGTCCGGGTCGCCGGTGATCCCGCCCGGGTGATCCAGACCGTCGCCGTGTGCGGGGGCGCGGGCGACTCCTACCTTGACGCCGTACGAGCCGCCGGCGTCGACGCGTACGTCACCGCCGACCTGCGGCACCATCCGGCGTCGGAGGCGGGGCAGCACCTGGACGCCCCCGCGCTGCTCGACGTGTCCCACTGGGCCAGCGAGTGGCTCTGGCTCCCCGACGCGGCCGCCCGGTTGGCGCAGCTGCTCACTACGCGGGGCACTACGGTGGAGACCCGCGTCTCCACGATTTGCACGGACCCCTGGGCGAGCCACGTTCCCAGTGAGGCCCGGCGTGACCAGGGAGGGAAATCCCACTGAACGCCGACCCCTTCATTCAGATGCGGCTGCTCGACGTCCAGGCGCTCGACCTGCGACTCGACCAGCTGGCTCACCGCCGCCGCACGATCCCCGAGATCGCCGAGAGCGAGCGCTTGCGCGTTGAGCGCAAGCAGCTGGAATCCGACATGATCACGGCGGAGACGCAGGTGACCGACCTCACCCGCGAGCAGCGCAAGGCCGAGGCCGACGTCGAGCAGGTCCGCAGCCGTCGTACCCGCGACGAACAGCGCCTGCAGGCGGGCCAGGTGGGCTCGCCCAAGGAGCTGGAGAGCCTCTCGCACGAGATCGAGTCGCTCACCCGGCGCCAGTCCGACCTAGAGGACGTCGAGCTCGACGTGATGGAACGCCTCGAGACGGCGGCCGCACGCCACGACGAGCTCCGCGGCCAGTACACCGCGCTCGAGGAACGCCTCGCCGAGGTCGACCGGTCCCGCGACGCGGCGTTCGCGGGAATCGACGCGGAGTCCGACCAGATCCGCCGCGAACGCGCCGACACCGCGGCCGGGGTGACCGACACCCTGCTGACGCTGTACGAGAAGCTGCGCGCCCAGTTCGGTGGTGTGGGAGCGGCAGCGCTACACCAACGGCGGTGCGAGGGCTGCCGGATGGAACTCGACGCCAGCTATCTCACCAAGATCGCCTCCACGCCCGACGACACCGTGCTGCGCTGTGAGGAGTGCGGTCGGATCCTGGTCCGCACCCTGGAGCCGGGCGTTTGAGCGCGATCGGGCACCAGGCAGACGCCAACCGACGCCGGCTGGTCGTCGAGGCTGACGGAGGTTCACGTGGCAACCCCGGCCCGGCCGCGTTCGGCGCACTGGTCCGCGACCCTGGCTCGGGTGCGGTGCTCGCCGAGGCGGCGGAGCCCATCGGCACCGCCACCAACAACGTCGCCGAGTATCGCGGCCTGATCGCCGGGCTCCGGCTCACCCGTGAGATCGACCAGGGCGCTGCCGTCGAGGTTCGGATGGACAGCAAACTGGTCGTCGAGCAGATGGCCGGTCGCTGGAAGGTGAAGCACGCCGACATGCGGCGCCTCGCGTTGGAGGCGCGCGAGATCGCACCGCCGGACACCGTGTGGACGTGGGTGCCACGCGAACGCAACAAGGCGGCCGACGCACTGCTCAACAAGGTCCTCGACGGAGGCGACCCGGTCTGGGCGATCACCGGCGTGGCCTCGGCAGACGGTGCGGACTCAGGGACGCCGGGATCAGGGCAACCGGGATCGGTCTCGCCGGAGGATGTCACCCGGGCCACCTCGGAGGAGGAGCCCCGCCCGCTGCTCGGATGGGGTGACGCCACGGGCAGCGCGACGACGTTGTTGCTGGTGCGGCACGGCGAGACGGTCCGTTCGGTGGCGAAGCGCTTCAGCGGCACCGGGGGAGAGGACGTCTCCCTGACCGAGCGAGGACGTGCGCAGGCGCAGGCCGCGGCGGCCCTGGTGGCGGCACGCGCGGACCGGTCGGAGATCGCCGCGGTGGTGAGTTCGCCGCTTCGGCGTACACGCGAGACCGCTGCCTTCGTGGCTGAGGCCCTGGGCCTTCCGGTGACCGTCGAACCCGGATTCGCGGAGACCGCGTTCGGTGACTGGGACGGTCTCACCTTCGCCGAGGTACGGGACCGCTGGCCGGCGCAGATGGACGCCTGGCTCGCCTCGACCGCGGTGGCCCCGCCGAACGGCGAGTCGTTCGACGATGTCCTGCGGCGGGTCCGCTCGGCCCGTGACCGGCTCATCCGGAACTACGCCGGCCGGTCGGTCGTGGTCGTCACCCACGTCACCCCGATCAAGCTGCTCACCTGCATGGCGCTGGACGTACCGACGCGGACGGTCTTCCGGATGGAGTTGCCGCCCGGGTCCGCGACCGAACTGCAGTGGTACGCCGACGGGCTCGCGGCGCTGCGCTCCTTCGGCGTCGTCCCGTCCGACTCCTAGATCGCCGGCGCGCGTCCGGGTCGCTAGCGCGGCGGGGGTGGATGGTCTCCACCCGGTGGATGCGGCCGATGGTGGCCGGGCGGTGGTGGCAGGGTCTCGACACCCGGCGCCTGCGCCGGCCACACCAACAGGACGGCGCAGGGCGCGTGGTCGACGACGAACCTCGTGGCCGGGCCGAGGCTCGGTGGGCCGAGGCGACCCAGGTCGCCGTCGCGCGCACAGACCAGGAGTCGGGCGTCCGCGGCGAGGTGGACGACCTCGCGCTCCACGTGGCCACGGAGTCCGACGGTCGCCACCGGCCCGGATCGGGTTCCGATCCGCTCGGCGGCCGCGGCCAGGAGTTCGCGGGCACTCTGGGTGGCGAGATGGTCGATCAGGTCCGCCGGATCCTGCCCGTAGCGCCGCCGCCCGAACAACGCGCCGAACGCGCCCTCGGCGGCTCCGTGCAACTGTGCCGGAGTGACGTGGGCGAGCAGGATCTTCTCCCCGGGCTGGGCGGCCTCCGTCCCGGCGGTGACGCACGCCTCCCAGGTGTTCTCGGCGACCCAGACGAGCACGGTCATCGCGGTTGCCTCCGGTACGGTCCCCGCGCCGGCGCCGGCGGACGCCGCACGGGCGCTCAGGGACCAACGACGGCGAGTGAACCCCAGAGTGCCACGACCGCGACGACGAGGGTGACCGGAACGGTCAGGGCGCCGAGCGACAGGAACTCCCGCAGGGCCGGATCGATGCCTCGCTGGCGCAGGGTCCGCCGCCACAACAGGGTGGCGAGCGAGCCGACGTAGGTGAGGTTGGGTCCGACGTTCACCCCGATCAGGGCGGCGAGGACCGGACCGGGTCCCCCCGCGCCGAGCAGCGGCAGCAACAACAGCATCGCCGGGAGGTTGTTGACGAGGTTCGCGAGCAGGGCCGCGACGGCCGCGACGCCGAGGAGGGCCAGGAACGACGTCCCCGAAGGCAGGATCGTGTCCACCGCCCGGCCGAGACCACCGGCGGCGACCGCACTCACGACGACGCCGAGGCCGAGGACGAACAACGCGAAGTCCAGGCTCACGGCCCGGCCGACCCGGCGCGGGGTGAGGCGCCGCCGGCGCAGGCCGTCTCCGGAGAGGACGACGGCCCCCGCGACGGCGAACCAGACCGGCTCCAGTCCGAACGGCTGCGCCACCGCGAACCCGGCCAGCACCAGCCCGACGACGACCAACGCGACGACGGGAAGCCGCTCCCGGGTCGGCGTATCCGCCTCCGGCCGGCCGCCCTCGCCCGGCCTGTCCGGGGCTGCCGCGGATGCCTGCTCGCGCAGGTCGCCGGCGAAGAAACGGCGGAAGACGGCGTACTCCACCACGATCACCGCGAGCCACGGCACCAGCATGAGACCCGCGAACGACAGGAACGACAGGCCCGAGGTGGACAGCGCCAGCAGGTTCGTGAGGTTGGAGACCGGCAGCAGCAGCGACGCGCTGTTGGCGAGGTGCGTACACGCGTAGACGTGCGGGCGCGGCGAGACCCGGGCCCGCAGCGCGGACGCGACCACGACCGGGGTGAGGAGCACGACCGTCGCGTCCAGGCTGAGGACCGCGGTGGTGAGCGAGGCGACCACGAAGACCCAGGTGAGCAGGCGGCGCGGGTGGCCGCGTGCGGTCGTGTTCAGGAGGCCGCCGAGGGAGGTGAAGAGACCCTCGGCGTCACACGCGTCGGCGATCACCAGGATCGCCATCAAGAAGACCACCACCGGCAGCAGGTCGGTGATCTGGCGCCAGGCCTGGTCCAGACCGATGCCGCCGGTGACCAGGACGAGCGCCGCCGCGGGCACCGCCGCGACCGCCTCCGGATAGTTGCGGGGACGGGCGACCGCGAAGGCGAGCACACCCACCAGCGCCACGATGGCGACGGCCTCGTGCCAGCTCACCGCGCTGACCACGGTGCCGTCGAGATGCTCACGGCCACCGAGCCTAGGGTCCGCCCCACGTCGATCCGCGCGGATCCCTCCCGAACGCCGTGAGGTCGGCCTCCAGCCCCCCGCCCACGACCGCGGCGAACCCACCCAACCGCTGACCCAGCCGCCGACCCGGGCCGCCGACCCGCGCCGAACCCACGCCGAACCCACCCAACCGACGACGGAGACACCGCCGTTCCGGTCCTCAGGGTGAGCCGGCACTTGCGGTCCTCCGGCGGATATTCGAGGCTTTGGCCGTGCTCCGACGTCAGATCCGACTGGCCGCGGCTGACGGCGCCGACGTTCGCGCCGGATTTGTGCGGATCCGTGCCGAGCTCGACCTGCCCAACGGGTTTCCCGCGCCGGTGGCCGAGGCCGCCCATCGGGTCGCGGCGGAGAGCTTCGCGGTCGGGGGCGAACGGATCGATCGGACCGACCTGCCGTTCGCGACCATCGACCCGGTCGACTCCCGCGACCTCGACCAGGCCCTGCACATCGAACGCCGGCGCGGCGGCTATCGCGTCCACTACGCGATCGCCGACGTCGCTGCGTTCGTGGCGCCCGGTGGACCGCTCGACCAGGAGGCCCATCGCCGCGGAGTGACGCTGTACGCCCCCGACCGGCGCATCCCGCTCCACCCGGAAACCCTCTGCGAGGGCGCCGCGAGCCTGCTGCCCGGTGCCGACCGACCCGCCCTGCTGTGGACGATGGACCTGGACTCCGTGGGCGAGGGCGTGGCCGTCGAGGTACGCCGGGCGATGGTGCGCAGCCGGGCGAAGCTCGGCTACCACGAGGTGCAGCGCTCGATCGACGGCGGCACCGCCTCCGAGCAGATACTCCTCCTCCGCGAGGTCGGGCGGCTGCGCGAGGACCGCGAGCACGACCGGGGCGGCGTCGACCTGCCGACCCCGGAGCAGGAGGTCGTCCAGGACGGATCGGGCTGGACCCTGAAGTTCCGCGCCCCCCTGGCGATCGAGCGCTGGAACGCTCAGATGTCGCTGATGTGCGGCATGGCCGCGGCCCACCTGATGCTCCACGGCGAGATCGGCGTCCTGCGCACGCTTCCGCCGGCCGATCCGCGTGACCTCGCGCGCCTGCGCCGCTCGGCGCAGGCGCTGTCGGTTCCCTGGCCCGAGGACACGTCGTACGCCGCCTTCATCCGCACCCTCGACCCGACCCGCCCGTCGCACGCGGCCCTGCTGGCCGGCTCCACGGTCATGCTGCGCGGAGCGGGCTACACGGCCTTCGACGGTGGTGTGCCGGACCAGCCGTTCCACGCGGCCCTCGCCTCGGAGTACGCCCACGTGACCGCGCCGCTGCGGCGCCTGGTCGACCGGTACGCCGCGGAGACCTGTGTCGCGCTGTGCGCCGACCGGGAGGTTCCGGAGTGGGTCCGGCTCGCGCTCAACGCCGTCCCCAAGGAGATGTCCGAGGCCGACCGCCGCGCCCACCAGTACGAGCGTGCGATCGTCAACCTGGTCGAGGCCGCGCTGTTGCAGGGGCACGTCGGCGCCCAGTTCACCGGCGTCGTCACCGAGGTCGACGAGCGCGCGGCGAAGGGCACCGTGCAGTTGCAGGACCCGGCGGTCGAGGCGAGCATCGCCGGTAAGGACCTGCCACTGGGTGAGCGGGTCCAGCTTCGACTCGTCGAGGCCGACGTCCAGCGCCGGAAGGTGCGCTTCGAGCTCGCCTGAGCTGGCGGTCGCGGCCCGAGCCGGTTGTCGCTCGGCGTCGAGACAGGGCCACCAACGGCCACGTACTACGCTGGTCGCGGACGAGTCGGCCGGGCGGCCGCGTCGAGCGCTCCGTGCGTCTCGTCGAGGAAAGTCCGGACTCCGCAGGGCAAGGTGGTGGGTAACACCCACCCGGGGTGACCCGCGGGACAGTGCCACAGAAAACAGACCGCCAGCGGTCCTCGGCTCCCAGAGTCGAGGATGCGGGTAAGGGTGAAACGGTGGTGTAAGAGACCACCAGCGCCCGGGGCGACCCGGGCGGCTTGGTAAACCCCACCCGGAGCAAGGCCAAGAAGGGTCCGGTGCCTTCGGGTACTGGTCCCGCGCAGACGTTCGAGGGCTGCCCGCCCGAGTCTGCGGGTAGGCCGCTAGAGGTCGTCGGCAACGGCGACCCGAGAGGGATGGCCGCCGACCACAGAATCCGGCTTACAGGCCGACTCGTCCGATCCGCTCGCGTCGCCGGTCCGGTGGCCAGTTGATGCCAAGCCCTTCGTGCGAGACCGGACGCGATGATGTGCTTCCCGGGAAGGCCGCTCGCGCCGCCCGGGCGGGCGGGGTACGTCCCCGGGTGCGGGTTCTGGTTCGATCACTCCCACCGCTATGACCCGGAGGACACCGTATGGCTGGACCGTTGTCGGACGTCGTGGTCGTCGACCTGTCCCGGGCGCTCGCCGGGCCACACGCGGCGATGATGCTCGGCGACATGGGTGCCCGGGTCATCAAAGTGGAGCATCCCGACGGCGGTGACGACTCCCGCGGCTGGGGTCCACCGTTCGTCGGTCCCGACGAGGCTCCCGAGGCGACGTACTTCCTGTCCTGCAACCGGAACAAGGAGTCTGTCGTCCTCGACCTGAAGAGGCCGGACGGGCGGCAGCAGCTCGGCCGGTTGCTCGCGCGGGCCGACGTCCTGGTGGAGAACTTCCGCCCCGGCGTCCTGGACCGGCTCGGCTTCTCCCAGGAGACACTCGCGGAGCTCAACCCACGGCTGGTGGTGCTGTCCATCACCGGGTTCGGGCACGACGGCCCGGAGGGCATGCGCGCGGGTTACGACCAGATCGCCCAGGGCGAGGGCGGCCTGATGTCCCTGACCGGCGCGGGACCGGACGAGCCGACCAAGCTGGGCGTACCGATCGCCGACCTGCTGGCCGGGATGTACGGCGCCTACGGTGCGGTGGCCGCCCTGCACGAGCGGAACACGACCGGGCGGGGCCGCACGGTCCGGACGTCCCTGCTCGCCGCGATCGTGGGAGTCCACGCGTACCAGGGCACCCGCCACACCGTCGCCGGCGAGGTGCCGCGCGCCCAGGGCAACCACCATCCCTCGATCTGTCCGTACGGCACCTTCCACTGCGTCGACGGCCTGGTCCAGATCTCGGTGGGCAGCGAAGGGCTCTGGCGCCGGTTCGCGGCGGAGTTCGGACTACCGCTCGACGAGCCGGGGTTCGCGTCCAACGCCGACCGGGTCCGGGCGATGGAGCGGGTGATCGCCGCGGTCGAGGCGGCGTTCGCGCCCTGGCCCGTCGCCGAACTGCTCAGCCGGCTCGCGGAGATCGGCGTACCGGCCGGTGAGGTGAAGACGCTCGACCAGGTCTACGCCTGGGAGCAGACACGTTCGCAGGGACTGGTCGTCGACGTGGACCACGCGTCGCTTGGACGGATCAGCATCCCCGGCCCGCCGATCCGGCTGGACGACCAGAGCTACGCCGGGGGTCGGGAGACCAACCTCGCTCCGCCGACCCTCGGCCAGCACACCGCGGAGGTCCTCGCCTGGCTGGACCGACTGGACGAGCGGGACGGGCTGGACGAGCGGGACCGGCTCGATCACCTCGACGGGAGCGTGCGGGCCGATCCCGCGTGACCACCTCATGGGGTGGGGAGCCGCGAGCGGCGAGCGCGCCGGCTTACCCGCTGAGCACGAACTCCGCCTGGGCGTCGTACGTCTGGTCCGGGGCGCCGTCGACGTGCACGTCGGCGCGCGCCCTGGTGTCCTGCTGGGCGAAGTGGGCGGCCTCGGCGCGCGCCCATGCCGCCCAGTAGGGACCGAAGCCGCCCTGGTCGCGCGTCACGCCTCGGGCGTACCGCACTTCTTCAGGTGCCTCCACCCACAGGATGAGCGCGGCGGACCGGTCGACCACCCGGCTCGCGGAGCCCACGCCCTCGACCACCAGCACGGGCGCGAGCGGCACCTCGTGCCACTCCGCGTACTCGCCGCGGATCCAGTCGTAGCGCCGGTACCTGCCCGGACGGCCGGCGCGAACGGGGTCGAGCACCCAGTCCCGGAGTCGCTCGGTCCCGGCCTCGAGTCCGTCCCAGCCGTCGTAGAGGTCGTCCATGCGGATGGTCGGTGCACCACCCAACGCGGCGGCGAGCCGGCCCGCGAGCGTCGTCTTGCCCGAACACGTCGGTCCGTCGACGCACACCAGTCGGACCGGTCCGAGCCGAGGCGGCAGGGCGTGGATCCGTTCGGCCAGGTCGGCGAAGGTCATGCTGGCCCGCTCGTCGGGGGAGTGAAGGGGGGACGACACGCCAGCAGGGTAGGGCCTGAGGCATTCGCGGGACCGCACTCCTCCGGTTCGACAGCGTCGAAACTGGCCCGAGCGTGAGCGGAGCGCGCTGCGGTTCCGCCCAGTGGGTTCGTCCAGCCGTTAGGGTTCGCGCCATGCCGTCCCCTCGACGCTCCCGCGTCAGCCTCCGGGTCGCGATGGTCGTGACGGCGGCGACGGCGCTGACGGCGGTGATGGGCTGCGGACCCTGGAGCAGCGCGAACCCCCGCCACCACGCGGCGGCCTCACCGGGGCTGCCCACCGCCGGTGTGTCGCCCGCCGGCGCGGGCGACCCGAACGAGCAGCCGCTGCCGGGAGCGGAGCCGAGCCGTCCCACGCCGTCCGACCTGCCGCTTGGCCCGGAGGAGGTGCGGCTCAGGAGTGGTCGCGTCTACGTGCTGCCCGACCAGGCACGGCCACGTCCGGGCGCGAGCCGACCGCTGCTCATCGTGCTGCACTCCTTCGGGGGCACCTGGCAGCGACTGCGGACCGTCGGAAGGTTCGAGGAACGCGCCGCGCGACTCGGGTTCGTCGTCGCCTACGGCATCGGCGCGGACCGCTCCTGGAACGCCGGCAGTTGCTGCGGCTGGAGCCAGTCCCGCGACGCCGACGACGTGGGCTACCTGGTCTCGGTGGCGGCCGACGTACGCCGCCGGATCCCTGACGTCGACCCGCGCCGGGTCTATCTCACCGGCTTCTCCAACGGCGCCATGATGACGCTGCGTGCTCTGTGCGAGCGCCCCCACGTCTTCGCGGCGGGCGTCGGTGTCGCCGGTCAGCTCGTCGGCCGGTGCGCCGGCGGAGCGCCGATCCACTACCTGGAGATCCACGGAACGGTCGATGCCGTGGTGCCGTACGCCGGCGGCCGGGTCGGCTGGCTCGGGGTGACATTTTCTCCCGTTTCCGGACTTCCGGCCCGGGTGCGGGCGAGCGCGCCGGGCTCGGTGGTGGAGATCCGCACCCATCCCTGTGGGCACGTCTGGCCCACCGGGGGCCAGTGCGGCCTGGATGCCGCTGAGGTCGGTTGGGAGTTCCTCTCGAGGCTCGCCCTGCCGGCGTCCACGCCCCACCACGCGGCGGGACACGAGGCCACTCGGTAGCCCCAGGTGAGCACGCCTGGTAACCTAGGCGTTCGGCCGACCTGGCACGGTGCGACGCGTACCTGGCCGGGTCCCCAAGCGGAGGTCCATCTCCCACCCGCACCGATCGCCAAGATCGTCGGGTCCGGCCGGCCCCGAAGGCGCGGAGCGCCGATGGGGCCCGTGAGGTACCCGCTCAGCGCGGGCGGTGCCCCACACCGGATGATGGCTTCCGCGGACGTAGGCGCGGAAGCCTTTTTCGCGTCCTAACGTTCAGGTGGAGGTGTCCGCACCAGCGGGCACCTGACGCAGACGTCGTTCCACACAGGAGGGTAGCCATCGCCACAGAACTTCGCGTCAACGAGCGGATCCGCGTTCCCGAGGTTCGGCTCGTAGGACCGAACGGCGAGCAGGTCGGCATCGTGCGCATCGAGGATGCGCTCCGCCTCGCACAGGAGGCCGACCTCGACCTGGTCGAGGTCGCCCCGACGGCTCGGCCGCCGGTCTGCAAGCTGATGGATTTTGGGAAGTTCAAGTACGAGACCGCGCAGAAGGCCCGGGAATCCCGACGCAACCAGGCCCAGACGGTCATCAAGGAAATGAAGCTCCGTCCGAAGATCGACCCGCACGACTACGAGACCAAGAAGGGTCACGTCGTACGGTTCCTTCGGCAGGGCGACAAGGTCAAGATCACGATCATGTTCCGTGGTCGCGAGCAGTCCCGCCCCGAGCTGGGCTTCCGACTGCTGCAGCGGCTGGCGGAGGACATCGCGGACCTCGGGTTCGTGGAGTCCCAGCCACGCCAGGACGGCCGCAACATGATCATGGTGGTGACGCCGCACAAGCGGAAGTCGGAGGCACGTGCCGACGTCGAGGCCGACAAGGCCAAGCGGGCGGCCGAGCGGGAGGCGGATCGGGAAGCCGACCGTGCCGGGCGCTCTCCGCAGGTGCAGCGGGAGGAGCGCTTGCCGCAGACCGCTGACGCCGAATAACGCGGGCGTTCAACGACTCAGCGCCGCGTGGCAGACTGCCCCGGCGCGGGGTGGGCAGCGCATGTCGCTGTCGAGTAGCACACACAAAGACGTCAGGCGTGCGCCGTGCGCCTTGAACGGTCGAACCAAGGGACGACTATGCCGAAGATGAAGACCCACAGCGGGGCCAAGAAGCGCTTCAAGGTCAGCGGGACCGGAAAGATCATCCACAAGAAGGCGAACCGCGGCCACATCATGGAGAAGAAGTCGTCGAAGCGCGCTCGTTTCCTGGCCGCTCCCTCCGAGCTCCTCGCCTCCGACGGCAAGAAGGCCAAGAAGCTGCTCGGGATCTGAGTCCCGCCAGTTGCCCCACCGGCCCCCGGTACGCCGGGGACCATGCCCCCAGGTCCCGATGAAGCACCCCGCACTCCGTCACAGGAGCGCGGCAGTCTGAGCAAGGAGCTCGCCAGTGGCACGCGTGAAGCGGGCGGTCAACGCCCACAAGAAGCGTCGCGACGTCCTCGAGAAGGCCAAGGGATACCGCGGCCAGCGCTCGCGCCTCTACCGCAAGGCGAAGGAGCAGGTCACCCACTCGCTCGTCTACGCCTACCGCGACCGTCGCGTCCGCAAGGGTGATTTCCGCCGACTGTGGATTACCCGTATCAACGCCGCGGCGCGCCAGAACGGCATCACCTACAACCGGCTGATCCAGGGCCTGAAGGCCGCCGGTGTCGAGGTCGACCGCAAGATTCTGGCCGACCTCGCGGTCACCGACGCGGCGGCGTTCACCGCCCTGGTCGAGGTCGCGCGGCAGGCCCTGCCGACCGAAACGGAAGCCGCGGCCTGATCAGCACGTCACCGTCGCACTCCGAAGCGTCGATCAATTGTCCATCTCAGCCCGCGTGACAGGCCCCGAGCTCACCGACACCCGCTCAAGCCGGGTGACGGCGGCTCGGCGCCTGATCAAGCGCGCGTTCCGGGCCCGCGGACGTCAGTTCCTGGCCGAGGGTCCGCAGGCCGTGAGCGAGGCGCTCACGCTGCCCGGCGTCGTCCAGGAACTGTTCGCGACAGGTCCTGCCGCTGAGCGCAACGCCGACCTCGTCGAGGCGGCGGCGCGCGAAGGTGTCCCCCTGCGACTCGTGTCCGGCGAGGTGTTCGACTCCCTCGCCCAGACGGTCACGCCCCAGGGCGTGCTGGCGGTGTGCCGGTTCGTCGACGTGCCCTACGACGACGTCGTCGCGGCGTCGCCCCGGCTCGTCGCCGTCCTCGCCCAGGTGCGGGACCCCGGCAATGCGGGCACCGTGCTGCGCTGTGCCGATGCGGCCGGCGCCGACGCGGTGGTTCTGTCCGACGCCTCGGTCGACGTCTACAACCCGAAGTGCGTCCGCGCCTCGGCGGGCAGCCTCTTCCACCTCCCGGTGGCGGTGGGCGTGCCCGCCGCGGTCGGCGTGGCCGGGTTACGCGACCAGGGCGTCACCGTCCTCGCTGCCGACGGGGCAGGGGAGCTGGATCTCACCAAGGCCGCCGAACGCGGCCTGCTGTCCGGGCCGACGGCCTGGATCTTCGGCAACGAGGCCTGGGGTCTCCCAGCCGCGACCCGCGACCTGGCCGACGCCGTCGTGCGGGTGCCGGTCTACGGACGGGCCGAGAGCCTCAACCTGGCGACGGCCGCGGCGGTCTGCCTGTACGCCTCGGCGAACGCCCAACGCGCGCCCGGCGGCTGCCGGGCAGCGGAGGTCGCCGGCGGGGTGAGTGCCGCGGAATGACAGGGAACGCCGGGCTTGCCCGATCTGGGATCGTCCGCTTGGGCCGCGTCCGCGGGGCCGAAACGGCGCCGATCGGGCGCGGCTGCGGTCGCTTCACCGCCCCTGCCTAGACTTTCCGGGCGTACGGCTAGCTTCGCAGGCCAGGCGTACGCCGCTGACCGGCGAACGCCTTGATGAGGGGAACTCCGCGAAAGATGTCGGGCCCGAACTCCAACTACGATCCCGTCGAGGTCACGCCCCTGCACGCCACCGAGGTGGACCGGATGCGTGACGAGGCGCTCGCCGCGGTCGCGGCCGCCGGTGACCTCGAGGCGCTGAGGGCCGTCCGTCTGGCGCACGCGGGTGACCGCAGCCCGCTGGGCCTCGCCAACCGTGAGATCGGCGCCCTTCCGCCGCAGGCCCGCAAGGAGGCCGGGATGCGGGTCGGCTCGGCCCGACGGGACGTCAACGAGGCGCTCACCGCGCGACAGGCCGCCCTCGAGGTCGAGCGGGAGGCCCGGATCCTGGTCGAGGAGGCCGTCGACGTCACGGTCCCCTGGGATCTCGAGCCGCGCGGGGCCCGACACCCCCTCACGACCACCCAGGAGTGGATCGCGGACGTCTTCGTCGCGATGGGCTGGGAGGTCGTCGAGGGACCCGAGGTCGAGGCCGAATGGCTGAACTTCGACGCGCTCAACATCCCGCCGGACCATCCGGCCCGCACCACGATGGACACGTTCTTCGTCGACCCGCCGGAGCGGGGCCTCGTCCTGCGTACGCATACCTCGCCCGCGCAGGCCCGGACGATGTTGAGCCGCAAGCCACCGATCTACGTCGTCGCGCCCGGTCGCGTCTACCGCACCGACGAGCTCGACGCGACCCACACGCCCGTCTTCCACCAGGTCGAGGGTCTGGTCGTCGACGAGGGCATCACCATGGCCCACCTGAAGGGCACTCTCGACCACTTCGCCGAGGCGATGTTCGGCGCCGGTCTGAAGACCAGGCTGCGGCCCTACTACTTCCCCTTCACCGAGCCGAGTGCCGAGCTCGACCTGCAGTGCTTCGTCTGCCGCGGCGAGTCGGTCGGCAACCCCGACCGCCCGTGCCGGACCTGCGCCAGCGAGGGCTGGATCGAGTGGGGTGGCTGCGGCATCGTCAACCCGCGGGTGCTGACCGCCTGCGGTGTGGACGCCGACCGGTACTCCGGCTTCGCGTTCGGGATGGGCATCGAGCGGACGCTGATGTTCCGCAACGGCATCGAGGACATGCGTGACATGGTCGAGGGTGACGTGCGCTTCACCCGGCCGTTCGGAGGGGAGATCTGATGCGGGTCCCGATGTCGTGGCTGCGTGAGTACGTCGACCTGCCCGCGGAGGTGTCGGCCCGCGAGGTCGGCGATGGGCTGATCCGGGCCGGCCTCGAGGTGGAGTCCGTCGACCATGAGGGCGCCGACGTCGTTGGGCCGCTCGTGGTCGGGCGGGTCCTCTCGTTCACCGAGGAGACCCACAAGAACGGTAAGACCGTGCGGTGGTGCTCGGTCGATGTGGGGGAGCAGGGTGCGGAGCCGCGCGGCATCGTGTGTGGCGCCCGCAACTTCGCGGAGGGCGACCTGGTCGTCGTCGCGCTTCCCGGCACCACCCTCCCGGGTGACTTCACCATCACCGCGCGCAAGACCTACGGTCACGTCTCCGACGGCATGATCTGCTCGGTCGCCGAACTCGGGCTCGGCGAGGACCACGACGGCATCCTCATCCTCGACGCCGACGAGGCGACCCCGGGCGACGACGCGGCCGCGCTCCTCCACCTGCGCGACGACGTGCTCGACATCGCCGTCACGCCCGACCGCGGCTACACCATGTCCGTACGCGGTGTGGCCCGCGAGGCAGCGACGGCGTTCGGCGCGACGTTCACCGACCCGGTGACCGACCGGGCGGCCGACCTGCCGCCGGCTGGCGAGGAGGGGTACCCGGTCCGGGTCGAGGACCAGACCGGCTGCCCGGTCTTCGCCGCCGTCACGGTCGTCGGCTTCGATCCGGAGCGGCCGAGCCCACGCTGGCTGGAGCGGCGCGTCCAGCTGGCCGGCATGCGTCCGATCTCGCTGGCCGTCGACGTCACCAACTACGTCATGTTGGAGATCGGTCAGCCGATCCACGGCTGGGACAAGTCCCTGCTGCGTGGGCCGATCGTCGTACGCCGGGCCGAACCGGGGGAGAAGCTGCAGACCCTCGACGGCGTCACCCGTGCGCTGGATCCGGAAGACCTCGTGGTCACCGACGACTCCGGTCCGGTCGGACTCGGCGGCGTCATGGGTGGTGCCACGACCGAGCTCTCCTCGACCACGCGCGACATCGTCGTCGAGGCGGCGTTCTGGGACCCGGTGGCGATCGCCCGGACCTCGCGTCGACACAAGCTGTCCAGTGAGGCGTCCAAGCGCTTCGAGCGTGGCGTCGACCCGCGCATCCAGGTCGCCGCGGCCCGTCGGGTCGCGGAGCTGCTGGTCGACCTCGGCGGTGGCCGGATCGAGGACGGCACCACCGTGGTGGGAACGCCCCCGGAGCAGCTGACCCGCACGATGCCCGCCGACCACGCGAGCAGGGTGGCCGGCTACACCATTCCCGCCGAGCGCACCGTGGGCCGGCTGCGCGACGTGGGATGCACCGTCGAGGTCGACGGCGAGGACCTGCGGGTGACGCCTCCCTCGTGGCGTCCCGACCTCACCGACCCGAACGACTTCGCCGAGGAGGTCATCCGCCTCGAGGGCTACGACGCGGTGCCGAGTGTGCTGCCCGTCGCCCCGCCCGGACTCGGGCTCACGCCGAGCCAGCGGCTGCGGCGTACGATCGGCCGGCTGCTCGCGGGGGCCGGCTACGTCGAGGTGTTGAGCTATCCCTTCGTCGGCACCGCCGACTTCGACCGGCTTCGGCTGCCCGCCGACGACGCGCGCCGCCAGGCGCTGGCGCTCGCCAACCCGCTGTCGGAGGAGGAGCCGCTGCTGCGCACCACGCTGCTGCCCGGCCTGCTCGCCACGGCACGCCGCAACGTCGGGCGCGGCATGACCGACCTCGCGCTGTTCGAGACGGGCGCGGTGTTCCGGCCCACCGGGGACGCCCCGCGGGCGCCGCGGCTGCCGGTCGACCACCCGCCCACAGACGAGCAGATCGCGGCCCTCGACGCCGCGCTTCCGGGCCAGCCCCGCCGGGTCGCGGTCGTCCTGACCGGAGATCGCCAGCCGGCCGGTTGGTGGGGTCCGGCACGTCCGGCCGGGTGGGCCGATGCGATCGAGGCGGCCCGCACGGTCGCGGCCGCTGCCGGGGTGAACCTCACCGTCCGTTCCGACGAGCACGCGCCGTGGCATCCCGGTCGATGCGCGATCCTCGAGGTCGACGGCCGCCTCGTCGGGCACGCCGGCGAGCTCCACCCGAAGGTGATCGAGGCCTACGGCCTGCCGGCACGGGCGGCGGCGATGGAGCTGGAGATCGACCGGCTCGGTGCGGTCGCCGGACCGGTGCGCGCGCCGAAGGTGTCGTCGTACCCGCCCGCGAAGGAGGACGTCGCCCTGCTGGTCGACGCCCAGGTGCCGGTCGCTGCCGTCGAGGCGGCGCTGCGCGCCGGTGCCGGGGAGTTGCTCGAGTCGGTGCGCCTGTTCGACATCTACACCGGTGAACGCGTCGCCGAGGGGACGAAGTCGCTGGCGTTCGCGCTGCGCTTCCGGGCGCCTGACCGTACCCTCACCGAGGCCGAGGTGAGCGCGGCGAAGCAGGCCGCGGTGGCCGCGGCGGCCAGGCGGACCGGAGCCAGCCAGCGCGGAGCCTGAGGCGGGGCCGTCCGAGTCCTCCGACCCGCTCACGTCCGTCCCGCTCACGTCCGATCCACTCACGTAGGAGCCGCATGCCTGCCACCGAGGAGTCGTCCGCGGAGAGCCCGGCGAGCCCGTCGAACCCGGCCAGCGCGGTTGCCCTGGTGACGGGCGCGAGCCGCGGCATCGGTCGGGAGGTGGCGGTGGCCCTGGCCCGAGAGGGGCTCGCACTCGGTCTGACCGCGCGCGACGGCGACGCGCTCGCGAAGGTCCGTGAGGAGTGCGTCGCGGCCGGGGGACAGGCGGTCGTGGCGGTGGCCGAGGTGACGAGCCGCGATGAGGTGGACGCCGCGGTCGAGGCCGTGCGGTCGGCGTTCGGGTCGGTGGACCTGCTGGTCAACAACGCCGGACGGATCGAGTCCCGCGAGGTTCCGCTCTGGGAGACCGACCCGGAGGAGTGGTGGGCGGTCGTCGAGGCAGACCTGCGCGGACCGTACCTCTTCGCCCGCGCGGTGCTCCCCGAGATGGTGGCCCGTGGGCGCGGTCGCGTCGTCAACGTCACCAGCGGCGCCGCGATCCGCGACAGCGCCATCTACAGCGCGTACGGCGCGGCGAAGGCGGGGTTGCTGCGCCTCACCGGCTCGATCGTGGCAGCCGCGGGCGAGGCGGGGGTGACGGCGTTCGACATCTCACCCGGGCACATCGAGACGGACATGACCCGCTCGATGGAGATGCACCAGGGGCGGACGTCGTGGACACCGCCGGAGGCGTTCACCGACCTCGTGGTCAAGGTGGCCCAGGGGCGGCTCGACCCGCTGTCCGGCCGGTACCTCCGGGCCGGGACCGACGACGTCGAGGCGCTGCTACCGGCGGCGGCCGAACTCGGCCGAATCGACGCGCGGACGCTGCGGTTGCGCTCGTACGGACCAGCAGACCCGCTCGGCTGAGGGTCGACCGGGGATCCTGCCCCGGAGGTGGCAGACCATTCGTTTGTTCGTCTCGTCGGTGCGCCGCACTGAACTTCGGGGCGCACTCCGCGCGGTCGGGTAACGCCGTCGGGTCAAGCGTCGTACAAATTCTGGCATTTATTTGTCGCTCCGTATTGAGCGAATACCCTTCTTCTCGCCGATGCGAAGAATGGCTACCCCTCTCACGATGTGAGGTAGCCAATAGGCAGTCATGACGGCTTCTCAGTGGGTACGTTCCATTGAGAACACCTCGTCGACAATAAGAGGGAACGTCAACGTCATGAGGGTTACGTCGATCGGCCATGCCGGTTTCTACATCGAGACGGCGGCGGGAACAATTCTGTGCGACCCGTGGGTGAATCCTGCCTACTTCGCGTCGTGGTTTCCGTTCCCTGACAACTCGGGTCTGGACTGGGCGTCCTACCGAAATCCCGACTATCTCTACATCTCTCACCTGCACCGAGACCACTTCGATCCCGAACACCTGCGCAAGGGCGTCGCTCACGACACGACGGTGCTGCTCCCGGACTACCGGACGACGGACCTGGAGTACACCCTCCGCGACATCGGGTTCACCAACTTCATCACCGTCCCGAACTCGGAGCCGATCACCCTCGGAGGTTCACTTCGGGTGATGATCGTGGCGCTCGTGTCTCCCAGCGACGGGCCGATCGGCGACTCGGCACTGGCCGTCGACGACGGCACCGCACGGATCCTCAACCAGAACGACGCTAAGCCGTTGGATCTGGAGCAGGTGCGCGCGTTCGGGCATTATGACGTGCATTTCCTGCAGTTCTCCGGTGCGAACTGGTGGCCGCTCGTCTACGACCTTCCCGACAACGCCAAGATTTCGTTCGGGACCAGCAAACGGGCCAACGGTCTCGCTCGCGCCTATCGCTACGTCGAGGAGATCGACGCGAGCTTCGTCGTACCGTCGGCGGGTCCGGCGGCCTTTCTGGACGACGACCTGATCGCCTACAACGACATCGACAATTCGCCCGCGAACCCGTTCCCCGACCACCCGGTCTTCATGGAGTACCTCCGGGAAAACGGGCGTGACAACGGCCGGACGATGCTTCCGGGCAGTGTCATGACGGTCTCGGAGGGCCGGGTCGAGGTGGTCCACCGGGGCGAGGACGCGTTCCGGCCCTACCAGGACAAGGCCAAGTACCTCCGCGCCTACGCCGAACGCCGACGCGGGCAGATCGACAGCGAGAAGGCGTCCTGGCCGTCGCCGGGGATCGACTTCCTGGCGGAGCTGAAGGCGTGGTTCGAACCCCTGCTGCGGGTCGCGGACAACATCAGCACCGGGGTCGGTGCGCAGTTGCTGCTCGAGATCGGCGACCGCGAGAAGCTCGTCATCGACTTCGTCGACCGTGAGGTGCGCCGGTGGAACGGCGAGAAGTGCAGGTACCGGTTCCGCTTCGAGCAGCCGCTCATCGAGCACGTCATCGCGATCCACGAGATCGACTGGGTGAACAGCCTGTTCCTCAGCATGCGCTTCAGCGCCTCCCGGATCGGGCCGTACAACGAGTTCGTCTACACCTTCTTCAAGTGCCTCTCGCCCGAGCGCATGGCCTACGCCGAACGGTGGTACGCCACGCAGGAGGACACGGCCGAGGAGATCCAGCTCGGCGACTGGCTGGTCCAGCGCAAGTGCCCGCATCGCCAGGCCGACCTCGGGTACTTCGGGGTGGTCGACGGTGACACCCTGCGGTGCTCGATGCACGGGTACGAGTTCGACCTGACGACGGGGCGCTGCATCACCGCGAGCGACAAGCCGATCCGGGCGAGGCGGGTGCCGGCCGGTGCGGAGCCGACGCAGGAGGAGCAGCACGAGGTTCCGGAGGACTGAGGGCTGGCTCCCGGGCCGTGTCCTAGTCGAGCGAGATCTGCCCGATGGGTTCGCGCTTCTCGGCCTGGAACCGGTCCTCGGCCCTCCCGTACGCCCAGTAGCCGGACAGCGAGAGCTGCTCGCGGGACACGGCGTGGACGTCCTTGAGGTAGTTCCGCAGTTCCTTGACCATGCCGCGCTCGCCGTGGACGAAGACCTGCACCGTGCCTTCGCGCCACGGGCTCTTGGTGACCGCGTCCACGAGCACGGTCGAGGTCCCGGCCGGGACACCCTCCCGGTGCAGCCAGTGCAGCAGGATCCCTTCGGGGTGGGAGAGCGCCTGGTGTTCGTCGGCTGAGTCCACCTCGATGAACGCGTCACCGACCGCATCGGCCGGCATGGCCTCCAAAGCGGCGGCGATGGCCGGCAGGGCCGCTTCGTCTCCGGCGAGCAGGTGCCAGTCGGCGTCGGCACGGGGGGTGTAGGCGCCGCCCGGACTGGAGATCACCAGGTGGTCTCCGGGCACGGCGGCGGCGGCCCACGGTCCGGCGACGCCCTCGTCGCCGTGGACCACGAAGTCGATGGCGACCTGGCGTTCGGGTTGGTGGTACCAGCGCACCGTGTACGTGCGGCGTACCGGCAGGTCCTCCGGTGCCAGCCGGAGTCTCAGCTCCGCGAGATCGTACGGGGGAGTGAGCCCGAGTTCGGGTTTGACGAAGGTGGCCTTGACGTAGGCGTCGGCGTGGAGGTCGTCACCGAAGGCGGCGAGGGACTCCGCGGTGAACACCACGCGGATCATGTGCGGGCTCAGCCACCGCGTCTGGACGACCTCGACCTCGTGGTAGCGGGCTCTGTGTTGCGTCATGGTGGGATCGGCTCCTTGCGACGTGGATCGGCGAGGTGTGCTGCGACCGGCGGTCCGACCGGTTCCGGTCGCCCGACGACCTTCCAGGCGGCACTGGCACGTGCGTGCGCGGCCGCGTGGACAGTGGGCATTGGTCAGAGCAGCCGCCGCGATCACGGACCGGGTGAGTTCCGCGGATGGTCGGCTCGAAGCTGTCGGAGGCGCGCTGGCGCCAGTTCTTTAGGTTAGCCTGACCTAAGGTACTCCGCCTACAGTCGGGCGGCCAGCGTGATGCCGAACTTCGCCAGGGCGCGGCGCCTCCTCCCGGCGGCCGGCGAGGACCGGTGACCCCGCCTCTCCCCAGGTAACGGTGGCCCCGCCTCCGCTCGGGTGGTTCCTCAGCCGGCTGAGCTACGGTCGCCGGATACGCGATCCGAAGGGAGTTGCTCCGTGCGTCCTCTGCCCGAGCAGACGATCATGGTGACCGGTGCGACGGACGGTCTCGGGCGCCACCTCGCGGGTGAGCTGGTCCGAGCGGGCGTGACCGTGCTGGCGCACGGCCGTGACCGGGCCCGACTCGACCGTCTACGCGAGGAGCTGGCCGTAGGGCCCGGCCGGGTGGAGACCCTGCTCGCCGACCTCGCCGACCTCCACCAGGTCGACCGGCTCGCCGATGAGGTGCTGAAGCGTTTCGACCGGCTCGACGTACTCCTCAACAACGCGGGGGTCGGCTTCGGTGAGCCGGGCTCCGTCCGGGAGCTCAGCGCCGACGGTGTGGAGCTGAGGTTCGCGGTCAACTACCTCGCCGGCTACCACCTCACCCGGCGACTGCTTCCCCTGCTGGAGGCGTCCGCGCCGGCGCGAGTCGTCAACGTCGCGTCGGCTGGGCAGGCGCCGATCGACTTCGACGATCCGATGATCGACCACGGGTACGCCGGCGTGCTGGCCTATCGGCGCAGCAAACTCGCCCAGGTCATGTTCACCTTCGACCTGGCGGAGGAGTTGCGTGCGGCCCGGGTGACGGTCAATGCGCTCCACCCCGCGACGTTCATGGACACGTCCATGGTGCGGCTCTCCGGTCGCGAACCGGTGAGCACCCTCGAGGAGGGGGCCGCGGCGACGTACCGGCTCGTCACGGCACCTGACCTCGACGAGGTGACCGGACGGTACTTCGACCGGACCAGGGAGGCTCGCGCCGACAGCCAGGCGTACGACCGGGAGGCGCGGGCGAGGCTCCGGGAGCTCACCGGCGAGATCCTCGGCCGCGTGCTGCCGGCGTCGGCGTAGGTTCGCGCCATGTCGAGTGTGGGGCAGTTGTGGCAGGAAGTGCTCGGAACCCAGCGGCAGCTACCGCTCGCCGGGGTGCTCGGCTGCGCCGCGGCGGGCCTGGCCGCGGTCGCGGTCCGAGCGGTCTGGCGGGTCCTGCGCGGGGTCGTCACCATCGCCCACGAGGGTGGTCACGCCCTCGTCGCGCTGTTCGTGGGGCGACGGCTCGCCGGCATCCGGCTCCACTCCGACACCTCCGGCGTCACCATCTCGCGAGGGCGGCCGACCGGACCGGGAATGGTCGCGACAGCGCTCGCCGGCTACCTCGCGCCGTCCGTGCTCGGGGTGGGCTTCGCCGGCATGCTCACGTGGGGCCGGATCACCGCCCTGTTGTGGATCAGCATCGCGCTGCTCGCGGTGATGGTCCTCGCGGTGCGCAACGTGTACGGCGTCGTCTCCATCCTGGTGACGGCGCTGGCGTTGTTCGTGGTGTCGTGGTTCGGTTCGGCCGCGGTGCAGGCGGCACTGGCCTACTCGTTCACGTGGTTCCTGCTCTTCGCGGCGTTCCGGCCACTCGCTGAGGTGCAGCGCAAGCGGGCCGCCGGGCACGCGAGGGACTCAGACCCCGACCAGTTGGCCCGGCTGACCCGCGTGCCCGGGCTGGTGTGGCTGCTGGTGTTCGGACTGGTCGCGGCGGGCGCGCTCGGTCTCGCGGCGACTTGGCTCGTGCCCTTCGCGGACCTCCGCGCGTGGTGGGCCGCGCTGTGACGGCAGCCGCGTGACAGGAAGGGCCGGGTGACGGGAGCAGCCGCCGGGCGCTGAGAGGCGCGCGTTCGGTGTCGCCGAGTGGGCGGACGCGAGATCGGGGGCACCCGGCACTCGACCAGATGCCCCGCGATCTCGCGATGCCCCGACCCATTCCCGTGCATAGGCTAAGTTTTCGCGGCCGCCGTGTCCAACGTTGTTTCGACAATTTCTGCGCACTTCTTTTCCGCCCGGCTCCGATCTGGGTGCCTGGAACCGGTCCAGGGGATCGCGATGTCCGGTGCGTTGACCGGGCCGAGTATCCAGGAGATGGGCCGATCGGCGATCGGCGCGAGGCCGCCGACCAAGGGACTCGTGGCCGTCTCCGGATGGTCGGAGACCGGCCCGAGAACGCGGAAAATCGGGGGTCCGCGACCACTATGGGACGACGGATGTACACGGCCAGTCGTCGCTGTTGTTTGGGGCCCAAGACTCGCTTATCGTCGCCGCATCCACCCTCGACAAGGGTGTTCGAGAAACGCGTTGGCATGAGGCCGGTGATGTGCGTAGCAGTTCCTGACATCTGAGGTTCCCTCGGGAAGGGCCACGGGAGAGCGCTTGCCCATTCGGCAGCTCGATCGAAGGCCAGACGAAGGAGGTTGTGCGATGACGCCCGATGACCTACGTCCGAGCCGACGAGACCTGCTCCGATGGGGAGGTGGCACGCTCGCGGTGGCTTCACTGACGAGCTGTTCGTTCCTTTCCACCGACCCGACGAGCGGACCCGGTGCCGCTGGGGTCAAGGCGAAGAACGCCAAGGAAGCCCCGGCACTGTCGACACTCGTCGAGCAGGGGAAGCTGCCGAAGCTCGCGGAACGGATGCCGAAGATCCCGCTGGTGGTCCAGAACACCGAGAGCGTGGGCGTGTACGGCGGCACCTGGCGCAGCGTCCTGCTCAACGCCGCGGACACCTCCTGGCTCTCCCGCACGATCGGCTACGAGACGCTGCTGCGGTGGGACACCACCGGCACGAAGGTGGTCCCGAACATCGCCGAGAGGATCGAGGCCTCCGACGACGGGCGGGAGTTCAGGATCAGGCTGCGCGAGGGGATGAAGTGGTCGGACGGGCAGCCGTTCACCGCGGACGACCTGATGTTCGCCTACAACGACGTGATGCTCAACAAGGAGATCAGCCCGGTCGTCTCCGACTACATCACCAGCGACGGCGTCCCGGCGAAGCTCGAGAAGGTCGACACCCACACCGTCCTGGTGACCTTCCCGAAGCCGAACGGGCTCTTCCTCCAGAAGCTCGCCTATCAGGGCGCCCTGATCTCCTACCCGCGGCACTACCTCGAGCAGTTCCACAAGGAGCACAACCCCGAGGCCGTGCGGATGGCCAAGGAGGAGAAGCTCGCCGACTGGACCGACCTGTTCGGTGCGCGGGCCGACCGCTGGGCGAACGCCGACTTTCCGACACTGTGCGCGTGGGAGATCCAGAACCCGCTCGGCACGGGCAACCAGGTGGTCGCCGTACGGAACCCGTACTACTGGAAGACCGATCCGAACGGCAGTCAGCTTCCCTACATCGACCGCGTCGTGTTCAACGTCATCTCCGACGCGCAGGTGATCCTGCTGCGGGCCACCGCCGGCGAGGTCGACATGAGTACGCGGCACATCAACACCCTCCCCAACAAGCCGGTCCTGGCAAGTGGACGCGGCAAGGGGAAGTACCACTTCATCACCCTCGAGAACACCGTAATGAACGACCTCGTGCTCTCGCTCAACCTCAACCACAAGGACCCCGTACTCCGGCAGATCTTCCAGAACAAGGACTTCCGGATCGGGCTGTCCCATGCCATCGACCGCCCGGAGATGATCAAGTCGGTCTGGCAGCGCCAGGGCGTCCCGTGGCAGGCCGCTCCAGACGATCGGTCGGAGTTCTACGACGAGGAGTTCGCCACCCAGTTCACCGCCTACGACCCGGACCGGGCCAACGATCATCTGGACCGGGTGGGTCTGACCCGCAAGGACGGCGAGGGCTTCCGGCTCCGCCCGGACGGGAAGCGGTTGGTCTTCCAGATCGAGGTGGCGAGTCCGGCGGTCACGCCGTCCTGGGTCGACGGCACCGAGATGGTCACGGCGTACTGGCGCAAGGTCGGCGTCGACGTGAGGACCAAGAGCGAGGACCGGACCCTGTTCTACGAACGCAAGGACCCCCTCGCGAACCAGCACGACGCGGGGGTCTGGAGTGGCGACGGCGGCCTCAAGATCGAGATCGTCGAGCCTCGTTGGTACTTCCCGTTCAGCAACGAGTCTCTCTACGCCGTCCTGTGGGCGGACTGGTTCAGCTCGCGAGGCAAGCGGGGCCAGAAGCCGTCGGGGGCGACGCTGCGGCAGATGGAGCTGTACTGGCAGTTGACGGCCACCATCGACGTCGAGCAGCAGAAGCAACTGTTCCGGGAGATCCTGAAGATCGCCAAGGAGCAGTTCTACTGCATCGGCACGGTCCGCATTCCCAACACGTACGGAATCGTCAAGGACAACTTCTACAACGTCCCGAACAACCTGCCCGAGTCCGCGGTCATGAACACTCCCGCGCCCGGCAACCCCGAGCAGTGGTTCATCTCTTGAAAGCGATGCGGCATATCTCGAACAACGGCGTGAGGAGGTCACCTTCGTGTTGACCTATATTGGTCGACGGGTCATGCTGATGGTGCCGACCGTCTTTGTCATCTCGGTGGTGGCGTTCGTCATCATCCAACTGCCCCCTGGCGACTATCTGACGACGATCGTCTCCCAGTTGCAGGCGCAGGGTGACCAGATCGACAAGGCGGAGTTGGCATCCCTGTCGGCCAGATACGGGCTCGACCAACCGGTCGTGGTGCAGTACTGGAAGTGGATCAGCGGAATCCTTTTGCATGGCGACTTCGGCATGTCGTTCGCGTGGAACAGACCGGTCTCCGCGCTGCTTGGGGAAAGACTGCCGCTCACCATCGTGCTGGCGATCACGACCCTGTTGTTCACCTGGGCGGTGGCGTTCCCGATCGGCGTCTACTCCGCCGTTCGCCAGTACTCCGCCGGTGACTATGTGGCCACCACGCTGGGCTTCATCGGCCTCGCGATCCCGGACTTCCTGCTCGCCCTGGTCCTGATGTGGATCGGCCTGAACTACTTCGGCATGAGCGTGGGTGGGTTGTTCTCCCAGGAGTACCTCGACTCCGCGTGGAACCTCGGCAAGCTCATAGACCTGCTCGGACACCTGTGGGTGCCGGTCGTCGTCCTGGGCGCCGCCGGTACGGCGGGCCTGATCCGTGTCCTGCGCGCGAACCTGCTCGACGAGTTGCACAAGCCGTACGTCGTCGCGGCGCGGGCCCGTGGCATGCCCGAACGTCGGCTCACGATGAAGTATCCGCTCCGTGTCGCGCTGAACCCGTTCGTCTCCACGATCGGTTGGGTGCTCCCCGGGCTCGTGTCGGGCGAGGTCATCGTGGCGCAGGTGCTGTCGCTGCAGACGACCGGACCGCTGCTCCTCGACTCACTGAAGAGCCAGGACATGTATCTCGCGGGGTCGGTCATCTTCATCGTGAGTGTGCTGACCGTGATCGGAACCCTGATCTCCGACATTCTCCTGGCGTGGCTGGACCCGCGGGTCCGGCTCGGCCACGGTTAGGCGGGAGTAGCCATGACGCAGACACTGCCTGCCGGCGAGCGCCCGGAGGCGAGCACGCCCACGCCGCCTGGCGACACCCCGGCTGCCGATGGCGCCGCCATCGCGGTCGCCCCCCAGTGGAAGCTCGTGTGGTGGGGCTTCAAGCGACACCGGCTCGCGGTCGCGGGTCTGATCGTGACGGCCGTGATCTACATGATCGCGATCTTCGCGGAGTTCCTCGCGCCCTACTCGAGCGGCCACTACGACCCCGACTACGCCTACGCGCCACCGCAACGAATCCATGTCGTCGACGACGGCGACTGGGGGTTGTACGTCTACGGCTACAAGTCGGAGCAGGACCCCGAGACGCTGGACCTGACCTGGACGACGGACACCTCGAAGAAGATCCCCGTGGGGCTGTTCGCGCGCGGTGAGTCCTACAAGCTGTTGGGCCTGATCCCGGGTGACCGTCACCTGATCGGCGCCAAGGAGGGTACGAAGGCGCCGCCGATGTACCTCCTCGGCGCCGACCGCAACGGCCACGACCTGTTGTCGCGCATCATCCACGGCACCCGGGTCTCGATGTCGATCGGCCTGATCGGTGTGGTGGTCGCGTTCCTGCTCGGTGTGGTGCTCGGCGGGATATCGGGCTTCTTCGGCGGGATCGTCGACACGGCGATCCAGCGGGCCGTGGAGTTCTTCATGTCGATCCCCACGTTGCCGCTCTGGCTCGGCCTGGCGGCGGCGGTGCCACCTGGCTGGGGGCCGTTGAAACGCTACTTCGCGGTCACGGTGATCCTGTCGATGATCGCGTGGACGCACCTCGCCCGCGTCGTGCGAAGTCGCTTCCTCTCCCTGCGTGAGGAGGACTTCGTCACCGCCGCCAAGGTCGACGGCGCGAGCCAGCCACGCATCATCTTCCGGCACATGCTGCCGTCGTTCTCGAGCTATCTCATCGCGTCCCTGACCCTGTCCATCCCCGGCATGATCCTGGCCGAGACGTCGCTGTCGTTCCTCGGTCTCGGCCTGCAGTCGCCGGTGGTGAGCTGGGGCGTTCTGCTCCAGGAAGCGCAGAACATCCGGGCGGTGGCCACGGCACCGTGGCTGTTGCTGCCAGGCGTGACGGTGGTGATCGCCGTCCTGTCGCTGAACTTCTTGGGTGACGGCCTACGCGACGCAGCGGACCCCTACAAGCACTAGACGTCCCGGCCATGTGTGCGCCGATGGAGGAGACCCGATGAACCAGACCCCACGGACCCGGGAGATCGCCGCCGGTGACGGTCGCGGCCGCGGCCGCCGGCGTGCCCGCCAGGGTGCGGCGACGGCGGCGCCGGCCGTCCTGACCGCAGGTGCCGGGGACGGCGACGACACGACGCTGTTGCGGATCAACGATCTCCAGACCCACTTCACGACCCGCGACGGTGTCGTGAAGGCCGTCGACGGGGTGAGCCTGCGGGTGCCGAAGGGCAAGACCGTCTGCGTCGTGGGGGAGTCGGGATGCGGCAAGTCCGTCACCGCCCGCTCCATCCTGCAGTTGGTCGAGCGTCCGGGCGAGATCACCGGCGGGTCGATCGAGTGGCGTCCGAACGCCGAGTCGGACTGGATCAACCTCGCGGCGCTGGACGCGCGGGGTGAGGACATCCGGCGGATTCGCGGCGACGAGATCGGCATGGTCTTCCAGGAGCCGATGGCCTCCCTGTCACCGATGTACACCATCGGCGACCAGCTCGTGGAAGCGATCCAACTGCACCGCCCGCTGAACCGCGCGGAGGCGCGGGAACTCGCCATCGACCAGCTGCAGCGGGTGGGTATCCCGCAGCCGAAACGGCGGATGGACGCCCACCCCTTCCAGCTGTCCGGCGGCATGTGCCAGCGGGTGATGATCGCGGTCGCGCTGTCCTGTGATCCGGCCCTGCTGATCGCCGACGAGCCGACGACCGCGCTCGACGTCACCACCCAGGCGCGGATCCTGGACCTGCTCAAGGACCTGCAGGACCAGACGGACATGGCGATGGTCTTCATCACCCACGACCTCGGGGTGGTCGCGGAGATCGCCGACGAGGTCGTGGTGATGTATCTCGGCAAGGTCGCCGAGCACGGAACGGTGGAGGAGATCTTCGACGATCCGAAGCATCCCTACACCCAGGCGCTGCTGCGTTCCATCCCCACGATGCGCGGCAGCTCCTCCCGGCAGCGCCTGGCGGCCATCAGGGGCATGGTTCCGCACCCGCAGAACCGCCCCGCCGGGTGTCCGTTCCACACCCGGTGCGACCACGCGATTCCAGGGGTGTGCGACCAGGAGCACCCGCCGGAGGCGCGGTTCTCCCCGGAGCACGTGGCCCAGTGCCACCTCTACGACGCGCAGGGTCGGCTGACCGCGACCACGCAGGCGAACGGTACGGCGGGGGTGGCCGTCGGCGCGGTGCCGGCGAGCGCCGCTGTGCCGGTGGCGCCCTCGCAGGCCCCGGCGGCGAGCCGCTCGGCCACCACCGTCAAGGAGCGTGAGCCCGCGACGAAGGCGGCCGCCGCCGCGGGACCGCTGGTGGACGTCCAGGACCTCGCGATGCACTTCCCGATCCGGCGCGGGATGTTCGGCCGAACGGCCGGCCACGTCCGGGCGGTGGACGGAGTGGACCTCACCATCCAGCCGGGCGAGACCCTCGGCCTGGTGGGGGAGTCGGGCTGCGGCAAGACGACGCTCGGTCGCTGCCTCGCCCGGGTCATGGACCCCACCTCGGGGAGCATCCACTACCGCCGGGAGAACGGCACCACGGTCGACCTCGCCAAGCTGGGCAACCGCGAGCTCGCGCCGTTCCGCAAGGAGATCCGGGTGATCTTCCAGGACCCGTTCTCCTCGCTCAACCCGCGGATGACGCTGCTGCAGTTGGTGGGCGAGCCGCTGCGGACCAACAACCTCGCCTCCGGTTCGGAGTTGCAGGACCGGGTGGCGGAGATGTTGCGGCGGTGCGGCCTGCGTCCGGAGTACATGCGTCGCTACCCGCACGCGTTCTCCGGCGGCGAGCGGCAGCGGATCAACATCGCCCGGGCGCTGATCACCGAGCCGCGGCTGGTGATCGCGGACGAGGCCGTGTCCGCGTTGGACGTTTCGGTGCGGGCCCAGATCCTGAACCTGCTCGCCGACCTGCAGGCGCAGTTCGACCTCACCTACCTGTTCATCTCCCACGACCTCTCGGTCGTCGAGCACCTGTGTGACCGGGTGACGGTGATGTACCTCGGCTCGATCGTGGAGACGGCCGAGACCGGTTCGCTCTACACCCAGCCGCACCACCCCTACACCGAGGCGCTGCTGAACGCCGTACCGCTGCCCAACCCTCACCAGCGCCGGTCCCGGCACGTGCACGGCCTGCCCGACGATCTCCCGGACGCGGCGAACCCGCCGTCGGGATGTCTCTTCCACACTCGTTGCCCGCATGTGCGAGAAGAGCGGTGCAAGTCCGAATCGCCCGCTCTGCGGGAGACCGGTGCTCGTCACTTCGCGGCGTGCCACTTCGCCGAGGAGTTCACCCTGACCGGGGCGACGAAGGAGCGAGGGGGAGACTAGGTCCTTGTAGCGCGGATCATGGCGTGTTCGCGTGCTCCCGCATCCGGGCACGACCATGATCCGCAGGGCATCACCTGGCCGGACGAACCGGTCAGGACCACGACACACAGCCCCAACTGGTTTGCATGAGATTGCATGAACAGGCATACTCATGCACAACGTGGTGCCAGACCACGCACGACCAACTGAGGGGCGACGCGAGATGGGCTTCAGCGCGGCGGTGGCGGGTGCGAGCGGCTACGCCGGAGGCGAGCTGCTGCGCCTCCTGCTCGGCCACCCCGAGATCGAGATCGGCGCGCTCACGGCGGGAGGCAACGCCGGCACCCTGCTCGGGCAGCACCAGCCGCACCTCACACCGCTCGCCGACCGGGTGCTCGCCGAGACGACCACCGAGACCCTCGCCGGGCACGACATCGTCTTCCTCGCACTGCCGCACGGGCAGTCCGCCGCGGTTGCGGCGAGCCTGCCCGACGACGTGCTCGTGATCGACTGCGGTGCCGACTTCCGGCTCGAGGACCCCGCTGACTGGCAGCGGTGGTACGCCGGCGAGCACGCCGGCACCTGGCCCTACGGGCTGCCCGAGCTTCCCGGTCAGCGTGACCGGCTCCGTACCGCCCGCCGGATCGCGGTCCCGGGCTGCTACCCGACGGTCGCGAGCCTCGCCCTGCTCCCCGCCGTCGCCGCCGGACTGATCGACGCGCGGGACCTCGTCGTCGTGGCCGCCTCGGGCACCTCCGGGGCGGGTAGGTCGCCGAAGCCGAACCTGCTCGGCAGTGAGGTCATGGGGGCGGTGTCGGCGTACTCCGTCGGCGGCATCCATCGGCACACCCCCGAGATCGAACAGAACCTCCGCAAGGTCGCCGGCGGCCCGGTCACGGTGTCGTTCACACCGGTCCTGGCTCCGATGCCCCGTGGCATCCTCGCGACCTGCACGGCCCGGACGCAGGACGGTGTTGACGCCGCCGCCGCGCGGCGGGCCTACCAGCAGGCGTGGGCCGCTGAGCCCTTCCTCCACCTGCTCCCGGAAGGGACCTGGCCGACCACGGCGGCGACCGTCGGCTCCAACGCCGTCCATGCGCAGGTCACGGTTGACGAACGCGCGGGCCGGCTGGTCGCGATAGCCGCGCTGGACAACCTCACCAAGGGGACCGCCGGCGGCGCGATCCAGTGCATGAACCTCGCGCTCGGGATCGCCGAAACCACCGGCCTCAGCACGGTTGGGGTCGCGCCGTGACCGCCCGGTCGGCGCCGCTCCCGCACCGGCCGTGTCTGCCGTGCCTGGCAGCACCGCGACGATGACGATGCGGCGTACGCCGATAACCCCACGCTCACCCGCACCCGTCGTTCATACTTCGCTCGCCCGAAAGGCACGTACGTGACCGTCACCACTCCCCTCGGATTCCGGGCCGCCGGCGTCACCGCCGGCCTCAAGCCGAGTGGCAAGCCCGACATCGCCCTGGTCGTCAACGACGGCCCGACCTTCACCGCCGCCGCCGTCTTCACCGAGAACCGCTGCAAGGCGCACCCTGTCCTGTGGAGTGAGCAGGTGTGCAAGGACGGCCAGGTTCGCGCCGTCGTGCTCAACTCCGGCGGGGCCAACTGTTACACCGGCCCGGAAGGGTTCCAGACCACCCACGCGAGCGCCGAACTCGTCGCGGAGAAGCTCAGTGCCACCGCCGCCGCGGGCGTCGAGCCGACCGGCGCGATCGACGTCGCGGTCTGCTCCACCGGCCTGATCGGTGACCAACTCGACCGCCCCCGACTCCTCGCCGGCATCGCCGACGCGGTCGCGCAACTCGACCTTGCCGGCGGGACGGCTGCCGCCACGGCGATCATGACCACGGACACCCACTCCAAGGAGTCGACCTACGCCGGTGCCGGTTGGTCGATCGGTGGTATGGCCAAGGGCGCGGGCATGCTCGCCCCGTCACTGGCCACGATGCTCGTCGTGATCACCACCGACGCGGTTCTCGATCCGGTGGGCGCCGATCTGGCCCTGCGGGCGGCCACCGGTGTGACGTTCGACCGGCTCGACTCCGACGGCTGCATGTCTACCAACGACACGGTCCTGCTGCTCGCGAGCGGTGCCTCCGGGGTCACACCGTCCCACGAGGAGTTCACCACCGGGCTCACGCAGGTGTGCCACGACCTCGGCCAGCAGCTGATCGGTGACGCCGAGGGCGCCGACCACGACATCGCGATCGAGGTCGTCAACGCGGCCAACGTGCAGGACGCGGTTGACGTCGGCCGCGCGATCGCCCGCAACAACCTCTTCAAGTGCGCGGTCTTCGGCAAGGACGCCAACTGGGGCAGGATCCTCGCGGCGGTCGGAACGACGCAGGTGGCCTTCGACCCGACGACCCTCGACGTCGCCTTCAACGGCGTCTGGGTGTGCCGCAACGGCGGCATCGGTGAGTCCCGCGACCTGGTGGACCTCACGCAGCGCAAGGTGAACGTGACGGTCGACCTGAAGGCGGGCGCCGAGACCGCGACGATCTGGACCAACGACCTCACGCACGCCTACGTCCACGAGAACTCCGCCTACTCGACCTGAGCCGACCCATGCAACGTGTCCTTGACGACCCGGGCGCCCTCGACGAGGGCAGGGTCAGCACCGACCCCGACCCCGAGCCCGCCCCGGCCCGCTCATCAGGCCGCGGACAGGTCGCACGCACAGGCCCTACACAGAGGAACGTGTCGACGCATCCATGAGCACCCATCTGAGCAGGAACCGCGCGGAGGCCCAGAAGAAGGCCGAGACGCTGATCGAGGCGCTGCCCTGGTTCGAGCGGTTCTCCGGTTCGATCGTCGTGATCAAGTACGGCGGCAACGCCATGACCGACGACGCGCTGAAGCGCGCGTTCGCCCAGGACATCGTCTTCCTCCGTTACGCCGGACTGCGTCCGGTCATCGTCCACGGCGGTGGCCCGCAGATCACCGAGATGCTGGGCCGGCTGGACATCCCGAGCGAGTTCCGCGGCGGTCTGCGCGTGACCACGCCGGAGGCCATGGAGGTCGTCCGGATGGTGCTCGTCGGGCAGGTCGGGCGCGAACTGGTCGGTCTGATCAACTCCCACGGCCCGTTCGCCGTCGGCCTGTCCGGCGAGGACGCCGGACTCTTCACGGCCGAGCGACGTACGGCCACGGTCGACGGTGAAGCCGTCGACATCGGCCTGGTCGGGGACGTGGTCGACGTTCGTGCCGAGGCGGTCGAGGATCTCATCGACGCCGGCCGGATTCCGGTGGTCTCCAGCGTCGCGCCGGACGTGGACGGCCTGGTCCACAACGTCAACGCCGACACCGCCGCCGCGGCGCTCGCGGCGGCGCTGGGAGCACGCAAACTCGTCGTCCTCACCGACGTCGAGGGCCTCTACCGCGACTGGCCGAGCAGCGAGGAGGTCATCAGCGTCCTGGACTCCGACGAGCTCGCGAAGCTGCTGCCGACGCTCGCCTCCGGGATGGTCCCGAAGATGGAGGCATGCCTGCGCGCCGTCCAGGGTGGCGTTCCACAGGCTCATGTCATCGACGGGCGGGTCGCGCACTCGCTCCTGCTCGAGGTCTTCACCGACGAGGGAATCGGCACGATGGTGCTGCCGGAACCGACCGACGAAAGTGCCGACGAGACCGCCGACGAAAACGGCGACGCCCCGGGCCACAAGGCCCACAAACTGGAGGAAAACGGCGCATGAGTGTCTGGCCGCAGTACGAACGGTGGGCAGAGCGGTTCTCCGCAGCCTTGATGCCGACCTATGGCGTACCTCCCGTCGCGATCGCTCGCGGTGAGGGCTGCACGGTCTGGGACGTCGACGGCAACAGCTACCTCGACTTCATCGCGGGGATCGCCGTCTCCTCTCTCGGGCACGCCCACCCGGCCCTGGTGCGGGCCGTCTCCGACCAGGTCGGCACGCTCGCACACACCTCCAACCTCTTCCTGCACCAGCCGGAGGTCCTGCTCGCGGAGAAGCTCATCTCCCTGCTCGGGAACGAGGCGCGGGTCTTCTTCACCAACAGCGGCACCGAGGCCAACGAAGCGGCGCTCAAGCTGGTCCGTCGGCACGCCGCCGGTACCGACCGCGGCTACGTCGTCGCCGCCGAGAACGGTTTCCACGGCCGCACGATGGGCGCGCTCGCCCTGACCGGCAAGCCCGCCATCCGCGAGCCGTTCGCGCCGTACGGTGTGGATGTCCGCTTCGTGCCCTACGGCGACGCCGACGCGCTGAAGAACGCCGTCACCGACCAGTGCGCGGGGGTCTTCCTCGAACCGGCGCTGGGCGAGGGCGGCGTCGTCCCCCCGCCCGCCGGCTACTTCACCGCGGCGCGGGAGATCTGCGACGCGACCGGCGCCGTCCTGGTGCTCGACGAGATCCAGAGTGGCATCGGCCGGACCGGGACCTGGTTCGCCCACCAGCACGAGAACGTCGTGCCCGACGTCCTGACCCTCGCCAAGGGGCTCGGCGGGGGCCTCCCCATCGGCGCCTGCATCGGGGTCGGTGCGTTCGGAACGACGTTCGGCAAGGGCGATCACGGCTCGACCTTCGGCGGTAACCCGGTCTCGGCCGCGGCGGCGCTCGCCGTCATCGCCACGATCGAGGACGACAACCTGCTCGAGCACGTCCGCACCGTCGGCGAGACCCTCGCCGCCGGCATCGCGGCGATCGACCACCCGCTCCTCGCGGGCGTCCGTGGCCAGGGCCTGTGGCGGGCGGCGGTGTTGCGCGAGCCCAGGGCGGCGCAGGTGCAGGCCGCCGCGCAGGAGGCCGGCTTCCTCGTCAACGCCGTCCAGCCCGACGCCGTCCGGCTCGCCCCGCCGCTCGTCGTCACCGCCGAGCAGGTGCAAGCCCTCCTTGACGCGCTGCCCGGTATCCTCGACGCCGCCGTACTGAAGGAGTCGTGATGGTCCGCCACTTCCTGCGCGACGACGACCTGAGCCCACAGGAGCAGGCACAGGTCCTCGATCTCGCCGACGCGATGAAGAAGGACCGGTTCGCGTTTCGGACCCTCCAGGGTCCGAAGGTCGTCGCGGTGCTGTTCGACAAGTCCTCCACCCGGACCCGGGTGTCCTTCAGCGTGGGGATCAACGAGCTCGGCGGCTATCCGCTGGTGATCGACGCGCAGACGGCCCAGCTCGGGCGCGGCGAGCCGATCGAGGACACCGCGCGGGTGCTCGATCGCCAGTGCGCCGCCATCGTCTGGCGGACCGCGGGCCAGGAGCGGATCGAGGCGATGGCCTCCGCGAGCGGCGTACCCGTGATCAACGCGCTGACCGATGAGTTCCACCCCTGCCAGACCCTCGCCGACCTGCAGACGATCCGGGAGCACCGGGGCCGGCTCGCCGGTCTGCGCTTCACCTATCTCGGTGACGGCGCCAACAACGTCGCCCACTCCTACCTGCTGGGCGGAGCGCTCGCCGGCATGCACGTCCGCGTCGGCACGCCGCAGGGATACGACCCCGACCCGGCCATCCTGTCCCGGGCCGCCGAGATCGCCGCCGAGACCGGTGGGTCGGTGGCCGCGATCCGTGACCCCCGTGAGGCGGTCGAGGGAGCCGACGTCGTCGCGACCGACACCTGGGTGTCGATGGGTCAGGAGGACGAGGCGGACGAGCGGGCGGCGCCTTTCGTGCCCTACGCCGTGACCGAGCAGGCGATGAGCCACGCCGCCCCGGACGCGCTCGTGCTGCACTGCCTGCCGGCTTACCGCGGCAAGGAGATCGAGGCGAGCGTCATCGACGGGCCGCACAGCGTGGTCTGGGACCAGGCCGAGAACCGTCTGCACGCGCAGAAGGCCCTGCTGGTGTGGCTGCTGGAACGCTCGGGCGGAGCCGGCTCGGCCGACCGCACCGAGCCGGGGGTGCACCGACGATGAAGCGTGAGCTGACGCAGAAGTGGCCGGCGACCAAGACGGCGCGCCAGCAGTTCGTCGTCGAGGTGTTGTCGCGCTCCGAGGTTCGCTCGCAGGCCGAGCTGGCCGACCGGCTGGCCGAGGCGGGGATCGCCGTCACCCAGGCGACCCTGTCCCGCGACCTCGACGAGCTCGGGGCGGTGCGTGTCCGCGGCACCGAGGGTGTGCTCGTCTACGCGCTGCCGGGCGAGGGTGGTGACCGCACGCCGCGGGCCACCCCCGACGCGCCAGTCGCCGCGGAGGGCCGGCTCGCCCGGATCTGCGGCGAGCTGCTCGTCTCCGCGGTGCCGTCGGCCAACCTCGCGGTGCTGCGCACACCTCCTGGTGCCGCGCAGTTCTTCGCGTCCGCTCTCGACCACGCCGAGCTACCCGACGTACTCGGCACGATCGCCGGTGACGACACCGTGCTGGTGGTCGCCAAGGATCCCGACGGCGGTGCCTCCGTCGCCGACCAACTGCTTGCGCTCGCTCGCAAGAACAGACCCACGAAGGAGTAACGACATGACCGAGCGCGTAGTACTCGCCTACTCGGGCGGGCTCGACACGTCCGTGGCGATCGGCTGGATCGCCGAGCAGACCGGCGCCGAGGTCGTCGCCTGCGCGATCGACGTCGGCCAGGACGGCGAGGACCTCGACACCATCCGCAAGCGCGCGCTCGAGTGCGGAGCGGTCGAGGCCGTCGTGGTCGACGCGAAGGACGAGTTCGCCGACGGCTACTGCCTCCCGGCCCTGGCCGCGAACGCCCTCTACATGGACCGCTACCCGCTGGTCTCCGCGCTCTCCCGGCCGCTGATCGTCAAGCACCTGGTGGAGGCCGCGAAGGAGCACGGCGCGACCGTCGTCGCCCACGGCTGCACGGGCAAGGGCAACGACCAGGTGCGGTTCGAGGTCGGCGTGGGGGCGCTCGCCCCCGACCTCAAGGTGCTCGCGCCGGTCCGCGACTTCGCGTGGACGCGGGAGAAGGCGATCGCCTACGCCGAGGACCACGACCTCCCGATCGACGTCAGCAAGAAGTCGCCGTTCTCCATCGACCAGAACGTCTGGGGCCGCGCGGTCGAGACCGGCTTCCTCGAGGACCTCTGGAACGCCCCGACCGAGGAGGTCTACGACTACACCCAGGACCCCTCCACCCCGCGTGCCGCGGACGAGGTCGTGCTCACCTTCCAGGCCGGCCGCCCCGTCGCGATCGACGGCAAGCCGGTGACGATGCTCCAGGCGATCCAGCAGCTCAACGAGCGCGCGGGCGCCCAGGGCGTCGGACGCCTCGACATGGTGGAGGACCGACTCGTCGGCATCAAGAGCCGCGAGGTCTACGAGGCACCGGGCGCCATCGCCCTCATCACGGCACACCAGGAGCTCGAGAACGTCACCGTCGAGCGCGACCTCGCCCGGTTCAAGCGGGAGGTCGGCAAGCGCTGGACCGAGCTCGTCTACGACGGGCTGTGGTTCTCCCCGCTGAAGCGGGCGCTGGACAGCTTCGTCGAGTCCTCCCAGGAGCACGTGACGGGCGACGTCCGGATGACGCTGCACGCCGGGCGTGCGGTCGTCACGGGTCGGCGTAGCCCGGCCTCGCTGTACGACTTCAACCTCGCCACCTACGACGAGGGCGACGCGTTCGACCAGTCGCTGGCGCGTGGCTTCGTCGAGCTATGGGGTCTGCCGAGCAAGATCGCCGCGAAGCGCGACCTCGGCCAGTCCTGAACCCAGCCGCTCGGTGCGGCCGCCACGCGCGGTCGCACCGAGCGGTCACCGACGTCCGCCACACACCACCTGACGCCCCTCGGCGCCGTCGAGGGCACACCACATCAGGGGCACCACCCCATCGGGGCACCGAGTCATCGAGGCCCGCGGGTCCCTCAAGGAAGGAAGACCGTGACCGAGCAGGAGCAGCCGGAGCAGCGGGCGACTCGACTCTGGGGCGGTCGGTTCGCCGGCGGGCCCGCGCAGGCGCTGGCCGCGCTGTCCAGGTCGGTGCACTTCGACTGGCGCCTCGCGCCGTACGACGTCGCGCAGACCGGCGCGCACGCGCGCGTCCTGCGCCGGGCCGGACTGCTGTCCGCCGAGGAACTCGGCCAGGTGCTCGACGCCCTGCGCAGTCTCGCCGACGACGTACGCACCGGTGCCGTCCAGCCGGCGCCCGACGACGAGGACGTCCACACCGCGGTCGAGCGGGAGCTGCTCGCGCGGCTCGGGCCGCTCGGCGGCAAGCTGCGCGCCGGCCGCAGCCGCAACGACCAGGTGGCGACCGACTTCCGGCTCTACCTGCGCACGCAGGCCCGGCACATCGCCGCCGCGGTCGCGGAGTTGCAGGACGCCCTGCTCGACCAGGCCGAACGGCACGCGGGATCACCCGCACCCGGATTCACCCATCTCCAGCACGCCCAGCCGGTGTCGTTCGGGCACGAGCTGGCCAAGCACGTCCACGCCCTCGCCCGCGACGTCGACCGTCTCCAGGACTGGGACGACCGTGCGGCCACCTCCCCGCTCGGCGCGGGTGCACTCGCCGGCTCGTCGCTGCCGCTCGACCCGGAGGCAGCGGCCGCCGACCTCGGCTTCGCCCGGGCCGCGGAGAACTCCATCGACGCCGTGTCCGACCGCGACTTCGTGGCGGAGTTCCTCTTCTGTACGGCGATGCTCGGCGTCCATCTGTCGCGCCTGGGCGAGGAGTACTGCCTGTGGGCCTCGACGGAGTTCGGCTGGGTCCGGCTCGACGACGCCTTCGCCACCGGCTCCTCGATCATGCCGCAGAAGAAGAACCCCGACATCGCCGAACTCGTCCGCGGCAAGTCAGGTCGGCTGATCGGCAACCTCACCGGCCTGCTGGCGACCCTGAAGGGCCTGCCGTTCGCCTACAACCGCGATCTCCAGGAGGACAAGGAGTCGGTCTTCGACTCGGTCGACCAGCTCCTCCTCGTACTCCCCGCGCTCGCCGGGATGGTGGCGACCAGCACCTTCGACACCGACCGGATGGCTGCGGCGGCCCCGCTGGGCTTCGCCCTCGCGACCGACGTCGCCGAATGGCTGGTCCGGCAGGGCGTGGCGTTCCGGGACGCGCACGAGATCTCCGGCGCCTGTGTCCAGGAGTGCGAGAAGCGAGGGATCGACCTGCCGGAACTCTCCGACGCCGACCTCGCCGCGATCTCACCCCACCTCACCCCGGAGGTGCGGTCGGTCCTGTCCGTCCAGGGCGCCCTGGACGCCCGGTCCGCGCTCGGAGGTACGGCACCGGCGCGGGTCCGCGAGCAGTTGGAGCGGCTGCGGGCGCGCACGCGGACGGCGGCGGAGTGGTCGGCCGAGTCGGCTGGGTCATCCGAGTCGTCCCAGTCGTCCCAGTCGGCCGAGTGACCACGTAGGGGCAGGCATGACGGACGACCCGCGCGACGCTCTGGAGCGGCCGATCCTGCAGGTGGCCCCGACGCTCCTCGGACAGGTCGTCGAACACGAGAGTCCGCAGGGACTGGTCGCCGTACGCCTGACCGAGGTCGAGGCGTACGACGGCCCGAACGACCCCGGCTCGCACTCCTACCGGGGACGGACCCCTCGCAACGCGGTGATGTTCGGCCCGCCGGGCTACGCCTACGTCTACTTCACCTACGGCATGCACTGGTGCCTCAACCTCGTCTGTGGTCCCGAGGGACGTCCGAGCGCGGTCCTCCTCCGGGCCGGCGAGGTCATCGAGGGGGAGGAGCTCGCGCGGTCACGCCGTCCGGCCGCACGCACGGCACGTGATCTCGCCCGGGGCCCCGCGCGGCTCGCCCAGGCCCTCGGCCTGGATGGAACGTTCAACGGAGTGGACGTCTGTGACCCCGCCTCGCCGCTGCGGATGAGGTGGGGCACCACCCGGGTCGCCCGGAGGCGGATCAGGCGGGGGCCTCGGGTGGGCCTGGCCGCCGCCCCCGACTGGCCCTGGCGGTTCTGGGTGGACGGCGACCCGACGGTCTCCGCGTACCGGCCATACGCGGCCAAACGCAGGCGTACCACCGCCACGACGGTTGCCCAGGTGGAGCCCACCTCGGGCACCCTGGGAGACGGGTCCGGACCGCGCGAGACTCCGTCCGGGTGACGACCCACATACTGAGCTTCGAGAATGTCGTTGAGAACGCACCCGTCGTCGCGGCTCGCGGCCGGTCGGGTGCTCCGTCCACATGAGGAAGGAACCACGGTGGCCCGTCCCGGGGATCAGACAGTTCTGGACGAGTTGCACTGGCGCGGCCTGGTCGCTGAGGCGACCGACGAGGACGCGCTGCGTGCCGCGCTCGCGCAGGGACCGGTCACCTATTACGTCGGGTTCGACCCGACCGCGCCGAGCCTCCACCACGGCAATCTCGTCCAGCTCGTCACCGCCCGGCGCTTCCAGCAGGCGGGTCACACCCCGCTGCTCCTGATCGGCGGCTCGACCGGGCTGATCGGTGACCCGAAGCCCGACGCCGAGCGCACGCTCAACGACCCCGAGACCGTCGCCGGATGGGTCGAACGCCTGAAGCGACAGGTCGAGCCGTTCGTGTCCTTCGAGGGGCCCAACGCCGCGCGGATCGTCAACAACCTCGACTGGACGGCGCCGGTCAGCATCCTGACGTTCCTCCGCGACATCGGACGCCACTTCCGGGTCAACAAGATGATCCAGAAGGAAGTGGTGAAGACCAGGCTCGAGTCCGACGCCGGGATCGGGTACGCCGAGTTCAGCTACCAGATCCTGCAGGCCTTCGACTACCTCGAGCTCTACCGGCGCTACGGCTGCACGCTGCAGACCGGCGGCAGTGACCAGTGGGGCAACATCACTGCCGGCGTCGACCTGATCCGACGGGCCGAGGGGGCGACCGTGCACGCCCTGGCGACACCGTTGCTCACCAGGTCCGACGGCACGAAGTTCGGCAAGAGCGCGGGCGGCCTCACGGTGTGGCTCGACCCGGAGATGATGTCGCCCTACGCCTTCTACCAGTTCTGGTTCAACACCGCCGACGCCGACGTCGCGCAGTACCTCCGGGTCTTCAGCTTCCGGTCCCGTGAGGAGCTGGAGGAGTTGGAGAAGACCACCGCCGAACGCCCGGCCGCCCGGGAGGCGCAGCGGGTGCTCGCGGAGGAGCTCACCACGCTCGTGCACGGGCAGGAGGAGACCGTCCGGGTGATCGCCGCTTCGGCGGCGTTGTTCGGCCGGGGAACGCTCGGGGAGATCGACGCCAGGACGCTCGACGCCGCGTTGCGGGAGGCGCCGCACGTGCGGGTGGAGGTGGCCGGAGGTACGCCCTTGCCGTCGGTGGCCGACCTGCTCGCCGACGCCGGGCTGGTGCAGAGCCGGTCCGCGGCCCGGCGCACGATCGAGGAGGGTGGCGCCTACCTCAACAACGAGCGGGTGACCGACGTCGACGCCGTACCCACGGCAGGCGACCTGCTGCACGGCAGGTGGCTGGTGCTACGCCGGGGTCGGCGCAGCATGGCCGGCGTCGAGGTCGCGGCCGGCTGAGAGCCCAGGGGCCTAGGGGGACGTCCAGCGCGGCACACACCGCCCTCAGCTCGCCTGGGGCACCGCTGGACGATCACCTGGTAGGACCGTCACTGGTGGGGGGATCCGATCGTCGGGTCCCCCCACCGGCGCGTCGAGGGCTCCCAAGGGGGACGAACGGGACGTCCGCGGGGGTCGCCGATAGCCTGATGCGAACTTTCTTCGCGCCCGACTTGACGGGGAGCCGTGGGGTACGTAAGGTTCTCTACGCCTCGCAGGGATGTGCGGGACGCCGATCGGCGGCCGGGCCAGCGAGGATCCCCTGAAATCTCTCAGCTCATACAACGCGCATTGCGCCTTGTCTTGGCTGCGCGAAGTGAGGGGGCCGATTTGAAAGCAGCCCGATTTGACCAGGTTGCAGGCAGGTCGGTAGCGTGGAGATGTTGTTGGAGAGCGGGACATCAAGTTTTGGTGGCCGATCCGGCGAGATTCATTCCTTCACCAAATGGTTCTGACCGATGGATTTCCATTCGGGCATTATCTGCGGATTGGAATGATGGAGATTCACCGGGCGGATTTGACCGGCTGGTGAGAATCCAGTAAAGTAGAGGAGTTGCCCTGGTTCCGGGCTGGTAGGTCTGGGGCTGGGAAGCGTCTGATCCTTGAGAACTCAACAGCGTGCCGAAAGTCGATGCATAAGTTTGTCCCCGTCTGGGATGCTGGTGCATTTATGTGCTGGTGTTTCGACGGATTCCTTTGGTATGCAGGCGACCTCTTTTGGGGTTGTTTGTTTGCCGGGATGTTTTCTCCAGTTTTCAACGGAGAGTTTGATCCTGGCTCAGGACGAACGCTGGCGGCGTGCTTAACACATGCAAGTCGAGCGGAAAGGCCCTTCGGGGTACTCGAGCGGCGAACGGGTGAGTAACACGTGAGCAACCTGCCTCTAGCTCTGGGATAAGCCCGGGAAACTGGGTCTAATACCGGATATGACTCTTGCTGGCATCGGTGAGGGTGGAAAGATTTATTGGCTAGAGATGGGCTCGCGGCCTATCAGCTTGTTGGTGGGGTAATGGCCTACCAAGGCTTTTACGGGTAGCCGGCCTGAGAGGGCGACCGGCCACACTGGGACTGAGACACGGCCCAGACTCCTACGGGAGGCAGCAGTGGGGAATATTGCACAATGGGCGAAAGCCTGATGCAGCAACGCCGCGTGAGGGATGACGGCCTTCGGGTTGTAAACCTCTTTCAGCGGGGACGAAGCGCAAGTGACGGTACCCGCAGAAGAAGCGCCGGCCAACTACGTGCCAGCAGCCGCGGTAACACGTAGGGCGCGAGCGTTGTCCGGAATTATTGGGCGTAAAGGGCTCGTAGGCGGTTTGTTGCGTCGAAAGTGAAAATCCGGGGCTTAACTCCGGACTTGCTTTCGATACGGGCAGACTAGAGGTAGGCAGGGGAGAGTGGAATTCCTGGTGTAGCGGTGGAATGCGCAGATATCAGGAGGAACACCGGTGGCGAAGGCGGCTCTCTGGGCCTTACCTGACGCTGAGGAGCGAAAGCGTGGGGAGCGAACAGGATTAGATACCCTGGTAGTCCACGCCGTAAACGTTGGGCGCTAGGTGTGGGGGACTTCCACGTCCTCCGTGCCGCAGCTAACGCATTAAGCGCCCCGCCTGGGGAGTACGGCCGCAAGGCTAAAACTCAAAGGAATTGACGGGGGCCCGCACAAGCGGCGGAGCATGTTGCTTAATTCGAGGCAACGCGAAGAACCTTACCTGGGTTTGACATGCAGAGAAATCTCGTAGAGATACGGGGTCCGTAAGGGCTCTGCACAGGTGGTGCATGGCTGTCGTCAGCTCGTGTCGTGAGATGTTGGGTTAAGTCCCGCAACGAGCGCAACCCTCGTCCTATGTTGCCAGCGGGTAATGCCGGGAACTCATAGGAGACTGCCGGGGTCAACTCGGAGGAAGGTGGGGATGAGGTCAAGTCATCATGCCCCTTATGTCCAGGGCTGCAAACATGCTACAATGGTCGGTACAATGGGCTGCGAAATCGTGAGGTGGAGCGAATCCCAAAAAGCCGGCCTCAGTTCGGATCGGGGTCTGCAACTCGACCCCGTGAAGTTGGAGTCGCTAGTAATCGCGGATCAGCAACGCCGCGGTGAATACGTTCCCGGGCCTTGTACACACCGCCCGTCAAGTCATGAAAGTCGGCAATACCCGAAGCCGGTGACCCAACCCTTGTGGAGGGAGCCGTCGAAGGTGGGGCTGGCGATTAGGACTAAGTCGTAACAAGGTAGCCGTACCGGAAGGTGCGGCTGGATCACCTCCTTTCTAAGGAGCTTTTCTGGCAGCGCGTGAGTGTTGTCCAGGGCGCCGTTGTCTGGCCGAGTGTGTCAGAGCGGTGAGCTCATTAGTGGAGCATCGGCTAGTGGGTATCCGTCCAGGGTGTGCCCGCCGTAGTACTGCTCACGTCACTTGTGGTGTGGGTGTGGAAATGGTGGGTGTGGTTGGGTGGTGCTGAGGCACGTTGTTGGGTCCTGAGGGATCAGGCCATGTGGTTTGTGGTTGTGGTTTCTTGGTGGGTCTGCCCTGCGTTCGTACGGCCATTCTTCGTCTGTGGTTTGGGTGTTGGGTGGTGCGCGGCGGTTGTGGGTGGGTTTCCGTTCGTATCTTGAGAACTGCATAGTGGACGCGAGCATCTTTTTTGCCGAGACGTTGTGTGTCTTGTGAGACAAGTTAGTAAGGGCACTCGGTGGATGCCTTGGCACCAGAAGCCGATGAAGGACGTAGGAGCCTGCGAAAAGCCCCGGGGAGTTGGCAACCGAGCTGTGATCCGGGGGTGTCCGAATGGGGAAACCCGGCTGGAGTCATGTCCAGTCACCGGCGCCTGAACACATAGGGCGTTCGGAGGGAACGCGGGGAAGTGAAACATCTCAGTACCCGCAGGAAGAGAAAACAATTGTGATTCCGTGAGTAGTGGCGAGCGAAAGCGGAAGAGGCTAAACCGTGTAGGCGTGATAGCTGGTAGGCGTTGCCTATGCGGGGTTGTGGGATCGTCCGGTCGGAGCTACTGATCCGGCAAGGAGTGATAAACCATCGCGGAAGTCGAAAGGTCTGGAAAGGCCTGGCATAGCAGGTGATACCCCTGTAGACGTAACGTGATGGCTCCTGGACGTTTTCCCAAGTAGCACGGGACCCCTGAAATCCTGTGTGAATCTGGCGGGACCACCCGCTAAGCCTAAATACTCTCTGGTGACCGATAGTGAACCAGTACCGTGAGGGAAAGGTGAAAAGTACCCCGGGAGGGGAGTGAAATAGTCCCTGAAACCGTGTGCCTACAATCCGTCGGAGCGGTCCTTTTGGGCTGTGACGGCGTGCCTTTTGAAGAATGAGCCTGCGAGTTAGTGGTACGTGGCGAGGTTAACCCGTGTGGGGAAGCCGTAGCGAAAGCGAGTCCTAATAGGGCGTTGAGTCGCGTGCTCTAGACCCGAAGCGGAGTGATCTACCCATGGGCAGGGTGAAGCGCGGGTAAGACCGCGTGGAGGCCCGAACCCACCGGCGTTGAAAAGCCGGGGGATGACCTGTGGGTAGGGGTGAAAGGCCAATCAAACTCCGTGATAGCTGGTTCTCCCCGAAATGCATATAGGTGCAGCGTCGCGTGTTTCCTACCGGAGGTAGAGCACTGGATGGTCTAGGGGGCCGACAAGCTTACCGAAATCAGCCAAACTCCGAATGCCGGTAGGTGAGAGCGCGGCAGTGAGACTGCGGGGGATAAGCTTCGTAGTCGAGAGGGAAACAGCCCAGATCACCAGCTAAGGCCCCTAAGCGTTCGCTAAGTGGAAAAGGATGTGGAGTCGCAGAGACAACCAGGAGGTTGGCTTAGAAGCAGCCACCCTTGAAAGAGTGCGTAATAGCTCACTGGTCAAGTGATTCTGCGCCGACAATGTAGCGGGGCTCAAGCGAACCGCCGAAGCTGTGGCATTTGCGTATTTGTTCGGCCGTGTCCTTCGGGGTGCGGTCCAGACGCGTGGATGGGTAGGGGAGCGTCGTGTGGCGTGTGAAGCGGCGGGGTGACCCAGTCGTGGATGCTACACGAGTGAGAATGCAGGCATGAGTAGCGAAAGAGGAGTGAGAAACTCCTCCGCCGAATGACCAAGGGTTCCAGGGCCAGGCTAATCCGCCCTGGGTAAGTCGGGACCTAAGGCGAGGCCGACAGGCGTAGTCGATGGACAACGGGTTGATATTCCCGTACCGGCTTTGTCGCGCCCATGCTGAGTCCGGTGATGCTAAGCGCCCGATCCTGGGATGACCTTTCGGGGTTGTTTCGGGTGAGCGCGTGAACCGATCCGGTAGTAGGCAAGCGATGGGGTGACGCAGGAGGGTAGCTCTACGCGGCGATGGTAGTCCGCGGGCAAGGGTGTAGGGCGAGGCGTAGGTAAATCCGCGTCTCTTGTGCTTGAGACCTGATGCCGAGCCGATTGAGGCGAAGTGAGTGATCCCATGCTGCCGAGAAAAACCTCTAGCGAGTGGCAAGGCCGCCCGTACCCCAAACCGACACAGGTGGTCAGGTAGAGAATACCAAGGCGATCGGGCGAACCATGGTTAAGGAACTCGGCAAAATGCCCCCGTAACTTCGGGAGAAGGGGGACCGGATCCGTGAGGGGACTTGCTCCCTGTAGCGGTGAAGGTCGCAGAGACCAGGCCCAAGCGACTGTTTACTAAAAACACAGGTCCGTGCGAAGTCGCAAGACGATGTATACGGACTGACGCCTGCCCGGTGCTGGAACGTTAAGGGGACCGGTTAGACCTTCGGGTCGAAGCTGAGAACTTAAGCGCCAGTAAACGGCGGTGGTAACTATAACCATCCTAAGGTAGCGAAATTCCTTGTCGGGTAAGTTCCGACCTGCACGAATGGCGTAACGACTTGGGCGCTGTCTCAACCATGGACCCGGCGAAATTGCATTACGAGTAAAGATGCTCGTTACGCGCAGCAGGACGGAAAGACCCCGGGACCTTTACTACAGCTTGGTATTGGCGGTCGGTTCGGTTTGTGTAGGATAGGTGGGAGACTGTGAAACCTGGACGCCAGTTCGGGTGGAGTCAACGTTGAAATACCACTCTGATCGTATTGGCTGTCTAACCTCGGTCCGTTATCCGGATCAGGGACAGTGCCTGGTGGGTAGTTTAACTGGGGCGGTTGCCTCCCAAAATGTAACGGAGGCGCCCAAAGGTTCCCTCAGCCTGGTTGGCAATCAGGTGTTGAGTGCAAGTGCACAAGGGAGCTTGACTGTGAGACCGACAGGTCGAGCAGGGACGAAAGTCGGGACTAGTGATCTTACGGTGGCACGTGGAAGCGCCGTGACTCAACGGATAAAAGGTACCCCGGGGATAACAGGCTGATCTTGCCCAAGAGTCCATATCGACGGCATGGTTTGGCACCTCGATGTCGGCTCGTCGCATCCTGGGGCCGGAGCAGGTCCCAAGGGTTGGGCTGTTCGCCCATTAAAGCGGTACGCGAGCTGGGTTTAGAACGTCGTGAGACAGTTCGGTCCCTATCCGCTGTGCGCGCAGGAGACTTGAGAAGGGCTGTCCCTAGTACGAGAGGACCGGGACGGACGAACCTCTGGTGTGCCAGTTGTTCTGCCAAGAGCACCGCTGGTTGGCTACGTTCGGGAGTGATAACCGCTGAAGGCATCTAAGCGGGAAGCACGCTTCAAGATGAGGTCTCCCACCGGGTTAACCGGGTAAGGCCCCCAGTAGACGACTGGGTTGATAGGCCAGATGTGGAAGCGAGGACGAAAGACTCGTGGAGCTGACTGGTACTAATAGGCCGAGGGCTTGTCTTCACACTCTCATGTTTTTTCGTCGTGTTGGCTTGAAAGATTGTGCGTCCACTATGCGGTTCTGAAGGTACGGGCCGGATCCATCACTCACCCCAACGTTTGTTGTGGTTGTTGGGTGTGGTGGGCCTGATATTTTCATAGGGTTACGGCGGTCATGGCGAAGGGGAAACACCCGGTCCCATTCCGAACCCGGAAGTTAAGCTCTTCAGCGCCGATGGTACTGCAGGAGGGATCCTGTGGGAGAGTAGGACACCGCCGGACATTCTTTCGTTGAGGGCCACCCCGCATGGGGTGGCCCTTGACGCATGTACGGAAAGCCGCGTCGACCAGTCCGCACGGCAACCGCGACAACTCGCTGGCAGCCGTCCTGGGGACGCGATCGTCGGTGGATTTGTCGCTGGTGCACCAGGCCCGCGGGATGCCGAGCTCGGCTCCGATGCGGGACCTGTGCCGGTCATCGCACCCCACGCGGTCCGCCGGCCGCGAAGCGCCGTTCGAGATGGCGCGCCCAATGCCGCGCAGGCGGGATTCGGCGTGCTGCCGGCGGCACGGCAAAATGGTAGTTCGGACGTTCTGAGGAGCACGATGAGCGACAGTTCGAGGCGCGGCGAAGATCGGGACCGCGATCGGCGTGACAGCGGCCGCGACAAGCGTTCGGGAGGCGGTGCCTCCCGAGGTCGGAGCGACGGTGCTGCCGGCGCCCGGGGCTCGCGCTCCTCGGGGACCGGCGGGCGCCCCGGAGGCCGCTTCGGCCAGGGCGGGTCCGGTCGTTCCGAGGGACGTCGTGACTCGAGTCAGGACCGGCGCGGCTCGGGACGATCTTCTGATCGGACCACCGGGTCTACGGGAGCGCGCTCGGGCGGCAGCCGTTTCGGTGGCGCCGGCGGCTCCCGGGACGGTTCTGGACGCCAGGACGGCGGCGCACGCGGTGCTGGAGGTGGCACCCGCGGTAGCGGCGGCTTCGGCGGCGCACGAGGTTCCGGTTCTGGAGATCGGCGGAGCGATTCGCCTCGTCGTAGTGATTCCCAGGGCTACCGCGGCGGCTCGTCCGGACGTTCGTCGAGTGCTTCGGGCGCCGGCCGGTCGAGTTGGGACAAGCCGTCGCGCACTTCGCGCTCTGACCAGGGTGATCGTGGGGGGCGTTCGGAGCGTCGGGATTGGAACGATCGGCCTGAGCGGAGTTCGCGGCCTGAGCGGAGCGACCGCGGGGATCGCCCCGGTCGCTCAGGTGGTGGCTTCGGACGTTCGTCGAGTGCTTCGGGCGCCGGCCGGTCGAGTTGGGACAAGCCGTCCCGGACTTCGCGCTCTGACCAGGGTGATCGTGGGGGGCGTTCGGAGCGTCGGGATTGGAACGATCGGCCTGAGCGGAGTTCGCGGCCTGAGCGAAGTGACCGTACGGATCGTGGGGGGCGTTCGGAGCGTCGGGATTGGAATGACCGGCCTGAGCGGAGTTCGCGGCCTGAGCGGAGCGACCGCGGGGATCGCCCCGGTCGCACGACTGGCGGCTCCGGACGGGGTCGCTTCAGCGAGGGCGACCGCCCGGCCGGGCGTTCCGCGACTGGCGCTGGTGGGCCTTCTCGCGCCGGATCCGGGCGCTCGCAGGGATCGTCGGCCTCGCGTTCTGGAGGCTACGCGGGGAAGGGCACCGGGTCGGACCGCCCAGGACGAAGCGGCGAGAAGCCGGAAAGGCGAAGCTTCGACGACCGCCGGAGCGGGCGGCCGTCGGACGCTCGGTCAGCCGGCAGCGATCGGCGCGACGGTTACGGCGAGCGTCGCCGCGGAGGCACCCGTGACCGTGAGGTCGCGGCGACCGTCGTTTCCGGGCCACCCATCCCCAGCGAGATCACCGGCCTGGAGCTCGATCCGGAGGTACGCCGTCAACTCGGCACCCTCAGCAAGGCGGCAGCAGACCGGGTGGCACGCCATCTCGTCGCGGCCGGCCAACTGGTCGACGACGAGCCCGAGACGGCGTTGGCCCACGCGATGGAGGCACGTCGCGAGGGCTCGCGCCTGGGTGTCGTCCGGGAGGCGGTGGGCTACACGGCCTACGCCGTGGGCAACTTCGAGCAGGCCCTGGCGGAGTTTCGTGCCGCCCGCCGGATGACCGGCTCCGCGGAGTACTTCCCGGTGATGGCCGACAGCGAGCGCGGCCTGGGCCGGCCCGAACGCGCCCTCGAGCTGATCGCGAGCGTGGATCGGACCGAGCTGGACCCGGTCGAACGCATCGAACTCCTGATCGTCGAGGCGGGGGCGCGTCGCGACCTCGGCCAGGCTGCTGCGGCGTTGGCGGTGCTCGATGTCCCCGCCCTGCAGGGTCGAGCCTCCGACACGGCCGTCGCCCGAGTCCGCTACGCCTACGCCGACACGCTCGAGGAACTCGGCCGCACGGACGAGGCTGCGCAGTGGTTCGAGCGCGCGATCGACGCGGATCCCGAGGGGGAGACCGACGCCGAGGAGCGCCTCGCCCGGCTGACCTGACCCGGTGTCAGAACTTCTCCACAGCTGCCGGATCGGTGGGCGTGTCCACAGCGCTCACGGCGGGCATGGCGGCTCCTACCGGCTGAGAGAAGAGTTGGCGGCGCCAACCTTCTGTCGAGCCGGAGGTAGTCGTCATGACCGACGCACCAGACGACACAGGTCCCGCCGTTCCACCACATCGCAACGAGGTCCTGCTGGTCGGCCGGGTCGCGGCGCCCGCGGTCCGTCGTGACCTGCCCAGCGGGGCCGTCGTGGTCTCCGTCCGCGTGGTCGTGGAGCGAGATCCGCTGACCTTGCGGGAGCGGTCCGCCCGGGTGGATGCGATCGACTGCGCGTCGTGGGTGGCGACCTGCCACGCCGCGATGGAGGAATGGCAGGCGGGCGACGTCGTCGAGGTCGCTGGAACGCTGCGGCGGCGGTTTCGGCACAGTGAGGCCGGTCCGATCAGTCGCTACGAGGTCGAAGCCGATCGAGTCCGCCTTCTTGCTCCGAAGGAGCGGGTTCATGCTCCCCGAACGCGCGCATGACGAAGCCGGTGCGTGGTTTGGGTCCGAACGAGGTCGACTTCCGCGGCATCCGCCCACCCGCGCGGGCGACGGCCTGGACCGTCGCCACGTCGACGGGGTTGAGAAGGATCGCGATACCCCCACCGTCGCGGGCGCGTTGTGCCGCGGCGGCTTCGGTGTGGTCATAGCCGATCTGGTTCTCGCCCACGCCGACGATCCTCTCGAGCAACATGCCGTGCAGGACCTCCGTGTCGAGCGCGGGCAGGTGGCGCGGTTCGCCCGTGTCGAGCCGCGCCTCCTCCGCACCCTCCGGGGATGGGCGACCAGCGCCTGGCGCCCGGGTGCCCTCCTGCGCGCCGGCGGCCTGTCCGGTGAGCGGAAGGCTGAGCAGCTCCCACTGCTTACCGTCGGTCAGAAGGAACGCGTGTCGCTCGCCGCGGCAGGCCGCGAGCGCCGCGTGCGCCTGGGTGGCGTCCGCGCCGTAGGAATCGATCCGAAACGCACTCGCCGCGGCGGCGGTGACGTCCGCGAGGGTCACCCCCGACACCGTTCGGTGGATGGCGGTGAGCTCGAGTGGATGGGCGCGCTGGTCGACGAGAAGTGCGAGGCCGCTGTCCCAGGGGCCGGCGCCGGCGCCGCGGGCGCGCATCTCTTCCTGCAGCCGCAGATAGGTCGCATACCGGTGGTGCCCGTCCGCGATCAGTGCCTGTCGTGGCGCGAGGTCGGCCGCGATGGCCGCCAACGCCGTAGGGTCGCTGATCCGCCAGATTCGATGCTCCGACCCGTCCGTCGCGGGCGCGTCGATCAACGGCGCAACACGGACCGCCGCCTCCACGAGTTCGCTGGCGACCCCGCCGCCGTCGTAGACGAGCAGGATGGGTTCGAGATTGGCCGCACAGGCCGACATCAGGGCCAACCGGTCTGCGACCGGCCCGGGCAGCACGTCCTCGTGGGGGAGGATCACCCCTTCTTCGGCCTGTCGCAGTCCGACCGCTCCGAGCAGCCCGCGAAGGATCACCGGCCGGCCGGTGAGGGTTTCCGTCCGCTGCTCGTAGACATACAGGGCGGGCTCGCCGTCCACCCGCAACACACCGTCCTCGCGCCAGCTGGCAAACAGTGCCGCCGCGCGCCGGTAGTGCTCGCGCCCGTTCTCCTCGGCCGCCGGCGGGCGACGGTCCGTCGTCCAGTCGGCGGGTCCAGCGGGACGTGGAAGGATGACCCGGACAATGTTGTGCGGTTCGGCCGCGGCCAGTGCCGCCACCGTTTCGCGGTCGAGGACGTCATAGGGCGGGGACGTGACGGCGGCCAGATCACTGACCTGATCGGCCGCATACCGCAGGCCACGAAACGGCGAGAGCACGAGTGGGCGGTTGGTTGGGGCGGTATCAGTCACGCTGGGCATGGTAGGTCGCCGCCCGCGGCCACTGTGAACGACGTGCATACCTGCTGACATACCCGTCAGGAATAGCGCCGCGCCCCCGCCGGTTGAGTGGGCCTTGAGGACGGGAGGTAAACGTGACCGAGAACACCGCTGGCGAACCCCGTGGGGACGTCTACGACTGGTATCGCCGTGGGGTCGAACTCCTCGAAGCCGGTGACTCCGCTGCCGCCGCCCAGGTGCTTGGCCACGCCCAGAACGCCGAGCCCGCGTCGAAGTCGATTCGGGAGGCACTGGCACGTGCCCTGTTCAACAGCCGACAGTACGCCGACTCCGCGGCCACCTTCGAAGGGCTGGTCGAGGAGAATCCTTCCGACGATTACGCCCATTTCGGGCTCGGCCTAGCGCTGAGCCGGATGGGGCGCCACGATGCCGCCGCGCCGCACCTCGCGATGGCGGCGGCGATGCGCCCGACGTCGGATCACTACACCGGTGCCCTCCGACAGGTGAGGGCCACGCTGAAAGCGCGGGAGGACATGCAGTGACCGGCTCGATCACGCCCGAGGCAGATCCCGATCCGGGGCTGACACCACTGGCCGGGGCGATCCGACCGCTGGTGGAACTCTTCGACACCGGACTGTTCGACCTCGACGGCGTGGTCTACGTCGGCGCGGACGCGGTACCGCGGGCTCCGGAGGAGCTGAAGCGGGCCCGTGCCGAAGGCCTACGGGTCACGTTCGTGACCAACAACGCATCTCGTACACCGGACGCGGTCATCGACCACCTGCGCAAGGTGGGGGTGGCCGCGTCCGTCGACGACGTGGTGACGTCGGCACAGGCGGCGGCTCGGCTGGTCGCCGACCGGGTGCCCGCCGGGTCCCGCGTCCTCGTGGTCGGCGGTGAGGGCCTCCTGGTCGCGGTCCGCGAGCGTGGCCTTGTCCCCGTCGCCTCGGCCGCCGACGATCCCGCCGCGGTGGTCCAGGGCTTCCATCCGAGCGTGGGCTGGCGCAACCTCGCGGAAGGGGCATACGCCCTGGCGAGGGACATCCCCTGGGTGGCGTCCAACGTCGACCGGACCCTGCCCACCGACGGCGGTTTGGCGCCTGGCAACGGCACGCTCGTCGAGGTGATTCGGCTGGCTACCGGGAAGACGCCGGTCATCGCCGGGAAGCCGGCACCTCCGCTGTTCCACGAGACGGTGGAGCGCGTGGGTGGCAAACGGCCGCTCGTGATCGGTGACCGACTCGACACCGACATCGAGGGAGCCCATGCCGCCGGAATGCCGAGCCTGTTGGTGCTGACCGGAGTCACGACCCTCGACGATCTCGTCGCGGCGCCGCCGAACCACCGACCCACCTACCTCGCCAACGATCTGGCCGGCCTGTTCACCACGCATCCAGCGCCACGGCGCGAGCCGAACGGTGCTCGGTGCGGCGCCTGGACGGCCACGATCGAGGACGCGTCCCGGGACGACGGCGGCGCGGCCGGCCGGTCCTCGCGCGCGCGGGTTCGACTGAGCGGCTCCGGTGACCCGATGGACGGCGCCCGGGCTCTGCTCAGCGCCGTCTGGGCGACCGACGACCCGGGCGAGATCGACGCCGCGGAGGCCCTGGAAGTCCTGCGCGCCCACCGGAAGTCCATGGGCTAGTGTCGAGTGGCGGGCCGGTCACGGTCCGCTGGTCAGACTCACTGATCAGGTTCTCGGCACCACCCGGTCGTGACGTGGTGGAAACGTCGGGCCGCCACGGGGAGCGTCGAGGCAAGGAGACACAGGCAGCGTGGAACACCAAACACCGGGGGAGCGCCCGGCCTTCTCCCACTCGGGCGAGCCCGAGTCGGTGTCGGTCGCGCCGCCCTACGACGACGCCGAGACGGTGTCGACCGGCGCGGATGTTGCCTACGACCCCACCGGCAGGCCCGACGTCGACGCCGTCCTCGACCGGCTGACCGAGCTCGAAGGGCTCCCGCCGAGCGAGCACATCGACATCTACGAGGACGCCCATCGCCGTCTGCACGAGACCTTGCTGGCGGCGGGAGAAGGCCGTGAGGATCGCGCTGGGCAGCCCTGAGCGGTCGGGTCAGCGGTCGGGTCCAGGAGGGCCCTCCGGGCGGGCGCGCCTCGATGTCGAGTTGGTACGCCGGGGGCTCGCGCGTTCGCGTGACCACGCCGTCGAACTCGTCGCGCGCGGCAGGGTGCGAGTCGGCGGTGTCGCCGCGACCAAGGCCTCCCGCCCGGTGACGCCTGACGACCAGCTCGAGGTCGACGACACCGGCACCGATTTCGTCTCGCGCGGCGGTCACAAGCTCGTCGGTGCGCTCTCGGCCTTCGGCCCACACGGGTTGACCGTCGAGGGCCGGCGCTGCCTGGACGCGGGTGCCTCCACCGGGGGTTTCACCGAGGTCCTGCTTCGGTCCGGCGCCACCCGGGTGGTGGCGGTCGACGTGGGCCGAGACCAGCTCGTACCGGCCCTGCGTGCCCACCCGCTGGTCGACGTCCACGAGCGGACCCACGTCCGCGATCTCCGGCCGGAGCAGGTGGGCGGAACCGTCGACCTGCTCGTCGCCGACCTGTCGTTCATCTCACTCACCGTCGTCATGCCCGCCCTGCGACGACTCGTCGAGGAGGGCGGCGACCTGGTGCTCCTCGTCAAGCCGCAGTTCGAGGTCGGCAAGTCCCGCCTGGGCCGTGGTGGCGTCGTCCGCGACCCCGCGCTCCGGCACGACGCCATCCGCGGTGTCGCCCGGGCCGCCGCTGAGGTGGGTCTCGGCGTCGCCGGCCTAACCGTGAGCCCGATCCAGGGACCGGCCGGTAACACGGAGTACTTTCTGTGGCTCCGCGCGGACGCGCCGTCCTTCCGGGAGAGCGCACTCGACACACTCGAAACACCAGACCAGGACAGCGAACCACCGAAGGAGTCTCCGCTGTGACTGACGAACGCACAGTGCTCCTCGTGGTTCACACGGGGAGATCGGAAGCCACCCATCTGGCCAGGGAGTCGGCCGCGAAGCTCGCGCACGCCGGCGTCGGCGTACGCCTGCTCGCTCCCGACGCCGAGGACGTGGGAGTGGACAAGGCCGAGGTCGTCGAGGTGACCCCCACGGCGGCCGAAGGCTGCGAGATGGTGATGGTGCTCGGCGGTGACGGCACCATTCTGCGGGGCGCCGAGGTGGCGCGGGCCTCTGGCACACCTGTCCTCGGGGTCAACCTCGGGCACATCGGATTCCTCGCCGAGTCCGAGCGCGACGACCTCGACGTCACCATCGACCACGTCGTCCACAGGAAGTACGCCGTCGAGGAGCGGATGACCCTCGACGTGACCATCACCTACAACGGTGGCGTGGTCGCCTCGCAGTGGGCACTGAACGAAGCCAGCATCGAGAAGTCGGCGCGGGAGCGGATGCTCGAGATGGTCGTCGAGGTCGACGGGCGGCCCCTGTCGCGCTGGGGCGCCGACGGCATCGTCGCGGCGACGCCAACGGGTTCGACGGCCTACGCGTTCTCCGCGGGCGGCCCGATCGTGTGGCCCGAGCTCGAGGCGATGCTGGTGGTGCCGCTGAGCGCGCACGCGCTGTTCTCCCGTCCCCTCGTCGTCTCGCCGCGTTCGGTGGTGGCCGTCGAGCTGATGCACCGCAACACCGAGCCCGGCGTCCTGTGGTGCGACGGACGTCGTACGGAGGAGCTTCCGCCCGGAGCACGTGTGGAGGTCCGCCGTGGCGTGCAGCCGGTCCGGTTGGCCCGACTGCACCGCGGACTGTTCACCGACCGCCTGGTGGCGAAGTTCGGCCTGCCCGTGCAGGGCTGGCGCGGCGGTCTGGACCAGCCCCCACGGCACGCGGCGGCCGATGTCGGGGCCGTACGACGGAAGCGTCCGACACCACCGGTGGACGAGCACTCGGACGACGTCGGCGCGACCCCGTAGAGTTCCGGCGATGCTGGAGGAGATCCGGATCCAAGGACTCGGCGTCATCGACGACGCCGTACTCGATCTCGACGCAGGCCTGACCGTCGTCACCGGCGAAACCGGCGCCGGGAAGACGATGGTGGTGACGGGTCTGTCGTTGCTGCTCGGCGGCCGTGCCGACGCGGGGCTGGTCCGCCCCAACGCCGACCGTGCGGTGGTCGAGGGACGGGTTCGGCTCGACGGCGCCTCGCCCGCTGCCCGCCGTGCCGTCGACGCGGGCGCCCAGCTCGACGACGACACCCTGATCGTGATGCGCACGATCTCCCGCGACGGCCGCTCACGCGCCTACGCCGGCGGAACGGGCGTACCAGCCGCGGTTCTGGCCGAGCTCGCCGACGAGACCGTCGCGCTGCACGGACAGTCCGACCAGATGCGACTGCTGCGGCCGTCCCGCCAGCGCCAGATCCTCGACCGCTACGCCGGAACCGCCGTCGAGGCGCCGCTCACGACCTATCGGGCCCGCTACGCCCGGCTCGCCGAGGTCGAGGCGGACCTCACCGAGCTGGTGGCACGTGCCCGCGAACGAGCCCAGGAAGCCGACCTGCTCCGGTTCGGGCTGGTCGAGGTCGAGGCCGCCGATCCCCAGCCCGGCGAGGACAAGGCACTGGCCGCCGAGGAGGACCGCCTCGCCTACGCCGACTCCCTGCGAGGTGCCGCCGCACAGGCGCACGCGGCGCTGACCGGCGACGACGACCCGGCGGCCGAGGCGGTCGACGCCCTCTCACAGGTCGCGGCGGCCCGCAAGGCACTCGACGCCGCGGGCGTCCACGACCCGGAGCTCGCGGGGGTGTCCGACCGGCTTGCCGAGGCGGCGGTCCTGCTCGCCGACGCGGGCGCGGACCTTGCCTCCTACGCCGCCGGTGTCGACACCGACCCGCTGCGGCTGCAGGCGATCGGTGAGCGACGCGCGGTGCTTGGTGCCCTGACCCGCAAGTACGGCGACTCCATCGACGAGGTGCTCGAGTGGGCGCGGCGTTCCGCGCAGCGGCTCGGCGAGTTGGACGGCTCCGACGATCGGATCGTCGGACTGCGGGCCGAACGCCAGGACCTCCTCGCCGCGCTCGCGAAGCTGGCCGGCCAGGTCAGCGCCGCTCGCTGCGCCGCTGCCGAACGACTCGGCGTGGCCGTGACGGCCGAGTTGGCTGCGCTCGCGATGCCGCACGCCGTTCTGACCGCCGACGTCGCCCAGACAGAGGTGGTCGATCCGGCGGAGTCGGAGGAGGGGTCGGGCAAGCGCCGGACCGGCGCGTCCGGGCGCACGTCGCCACCTTCGGCCGGCCAGACACCTGCCGAGGGCACCCGCAAGGCTCTGCTCGTCGACGGCCGCTGGCTGTCCTTCGGTCCGCACGGTGTCGACGAGGTGGAGCTGCGGCTGAGCCCGCACCCAGGAGCGCCGGCGCGACCGGTGCAGCGCGGCGCGTCCGGAGGTGAGCTGTCGCGGGTGATGCTCGCCGTCGAGGTGGTGTTCGCCGGAGTCGACGGGGTGCCGACGTTCGTGTTCGACGAGGTCGACGCGGGGGTCGGTGGCCGGGCGGCGGTGGAGATCGGCCGTCGACTCGCTCGGCTCGCGACCAACGCCCAGGTCGTGGTGGTCACGCACCTTCCGCAGGTCGCCGCGTTCGCCGACCGGCACTACGTCGTACGCAAGAGCAACGACGGCTCGGTCACGCGCAGCGGCCTGACCCGGCTGGACGACGACGGCAGGGTGGAGGAGTTGGCCCGGATGCTCGCCGGCCTCGACGACTCGGCCAGCGCTCGCGCCCACGCCGAGGAGTTGCTCGCGACGGCTGCCGCGGCGCGCACGCCGAAGCGGACGACCAGCCGACGGGCGAAGAAGGCCGGCGGTGCCGGAGCGTCCAGGGGCGATTCCGCAAAGTAGTGAAGCGGTCGCGTTGCGCCACGCCCGCGCGTCCCGGATGTACCGACACGTCAGCGTTCACGTGTCAGAATTCGCATTGCGATGAGACTCCCCACTTTGCGCCGTACCCGGTCGCTGACAGTGCCCGGTGTCGTTGGCGTGGCCCGGCTCGACACCCGCACGAAGAACCTCACCAAGCGCCTGCGCCCAGGCGACATCGCCATCGTCAACCACCTCGACCTCGACCGGGTGAGCGCCGAGGCGCTGGTCGCCGCGGGCGTCGCGGCGGTGGTCAACGCCGCCCCCTCGATCAGCGGGCGCTATCCCAACCTCGGCCCGGGAATCCTCGTGTCGGCCGGCATCCCACTCGTCGACGACGTGGGCATGGAGGTCTTCGCCAAGGTCGGTGAGGGAGACACCGTCCGGCTCGACGGACCGAGCCTGATCCGTGGAGATGCCGAGGTCGCCTTCGGTTCGGTGCAGACCCTCGAGACGGTCACCAAGGCGGCCGACGACGCCCGGGCCGGTCTCGCCACGCAGTTGGAGGCGTTCGCCGCCAACACGATGGAGTACCTCCGCCGTGACCGCGACCTGCTGCTCGACGGTGTGGGCGTTCCCGACATCGCGACCGAGGTCGAGGGACGGCACGTCCTGATCGTCGTTCGCGGTTACGACTACCGCGAGGACCTCGTCGCGCTGCGCTCCTACATCCGGGAGTACCGCCCGGTGCTCGTCGGTGTCGACGGTGGTGCCGACGCGCTGCTCGAGGCTCGATTCAAGCCTGACATCATCGTCGGCGACATGGACTCCGTGTCCGACACGGCGCTGCGCTGCGGGGCCGAACTCATCGTGCACGCCTACCGCGACGGGCGGGCGCCCGGTTCCGACCGGCTCGAACGGCTCGGCCTGGAGTCCCGCATCTTCGCCGCGACGGGCACCAGTGAGGACGTCGCCATGCTCCTCGCCGACTCCAAGGGGGCGGCACTCATCGTCGCCGTCGGCACCCATCTCTCGCTCGTGGAGTTCCTGGACAAGGGTCGTGCGGGCGCGGCGAGCATGTTCCTGACCCGGCTTCGGGTAGGCGGCAAGCTCGTCGACGCCAAGGGCGTCAGCCGGCTCTACCGCTCGCGGATCCAGACCTGGCAGATCGTCATGCTGCTGGTCGCGGGTCTGTTGGCGTTCCTGGTGGCGCTGGCCGCCACTCCAGCGGGCCAAGCCTGGCTCGAGGTCATCGGCATTCGATGGAATGACCTGATCTACTGGTTCCGGGGTCTGTTCACGTGATCGACTTCCGCTACTTCCTCGTCTCGATCGCCGCCATCTTCCTCGCGCTCGCGGTCGGTGTCGCCCTTGGCGCGGGGCCGCTCAAGGGTGAGCTCGACCAGCAGTTGCGCGCCACCATCGAGTCCCTGGGCAAGGAGAAGGACGGCCTTCGCCAGGAGATCAACGCCCTCCAGCAGGGTGACAAGTACCGCGACTCCTTCGCCGCCGACCTCGCCCCGAGCCTGGTCAAGAACCGCCTTGCCGGCGAGAAGATCGTCGTGGTCGCGCTGCCGGACGCCAACCGCGGCCTGGTCAAGGACGTGCAGGACAGCCTTCGGGCCGCGAACGGCACCGTCACCGGCACCGTTCAGATGACGGCGAAGTGGGCCGATCCAGAGCAACGTCAGTTCGTCGACGACCTGGCGGCCCGGCTGGTGACCGGCGACGTGCGCATGCCGGTCGAAGGGTCGGCCTACGACCGGGCCGGCATCGTGCTCGCGCGAGCCCTGGTCACCCGCGACGCCCAGGCCGCCGGCCGTAAGGACGCCGCGACCCCGACCATCATGGGGGCGTTCGGCGAGGGCGACCTGGTCGACGCCGACAGCGACCTGCCACAGGCCGACCTCGCCGTGGTGGTCGCGCCGCCGATGCCCAAGGGTGGAGAGAAACCCGATCCCGCGGCCAACGACGCGTGGGTCGCGTTGGCCCGTTCCCTCGACTCCGCGAGCCAGGGCGCGGTCGTCGTCGGCGACACGTCCTCCGCGACCGAGGGCGGTGTCCTGGCGAGCCTGCGCAACAACGCCCAGGCCAGTGCCCAGGTCTCCTCGGTCGACGTCGCCAACCTCACCAGCGGCCGGGTCGCCGCGGTCTGGGCGTTGGCCGAACAGGCGGGCGGCGGAGTCGGACAGTACGGCGCGGTCGGCACCACGGACGGCGCGCTGCCGAAGGCGGCAACCGGCCCATGAGACCTACGCCGGACCCCCGGACCCGGGCCCGTGCCACCACCCTCCTCGCCGCCGCTGCGGCGGCGGTCGCGGCCCGCGGCGTCTTCCGGGTCTGCCGCTCTCGCCCGCCGGGAGGCTCGGCCCGCTGGACGCGCACGAACCACCGCGGCGAACAGGTGAGCCTGCTGCTCGGTCCGGCGGCCGTCGCCGCAGCCGCGGCGACCACCGCGGTCGCACCCGGTCTGGATCGCGGCGAGCGTCTCGCCGGCATGGTCGCGGTGCTGGGCAGCGGGGCGGTAGGCCTCTACGACGACCTCGCCGGCACCACGACCGTGAAGGGGTTCCGCGGCCACCTGCGCGCCCTGCGGCGCGGGGAGGTCACCAGTGGACTGGTCAAGATCGCCGGTATCGGCGCGAGCGGGGTGCTCGCGGCCGCGGCGCTCCGGGAGGGAAGCCGCGCCCAGCGCACCGACGGGGCTCGTTCCGCGTCGGGACCGACCGCACTCGTCGACACCCTGGCCGACGGCGCTCTCATCGCCATGGCCGCCAACGTCGTCAACCTGTTCGACCTGCGCCCGGGCCGCGCCCTGAAGGTCGTCCTCGCCCACACACCCGCGCTGCTGGCCGCCGCGGGTCCCGCGCTGGCGGCACCGGTCGGAGCCGCGGCGGGGCTGGTGGCCGACGACCTCGGCGAACGCGGCATGCTCGGCGACTGCGGTGCCAACGCGCTCGGCGCCGGCATCGGCGTGGCCATCGCCGCACGCGCGCCCAGGCCGTTGCGCTGGGCGGCTCTCGCCGGCCTTGTGGGGCTGACACTCGCGGCCGAGCGGGTATCGTTCACCGCCGTGATCGAGGCACACCCGCCGTTGCGCCGGCTCGACGAGCTGGGCCGACGCAAGCCCAGCCGATGACGACCACGCGGGAGCCGCGGCAAGCGGGCCCGCGTGCGTGGGGGGCCGGTCTCGCCCGCGCGGCCGTGCTGGTCGCGGCAATCACGGTCGCGGCCCGGGTGGTGGGCTTCGGGCGTTGGCTCGTCTTCTCCAAGACCGTCGGTGACACCTGCCTCGGTGACGCGTACAACACCGCGAACCAGCTTCCGAACGTCACCTTCGAGATCGTGGCGGGCGGTGCCCTGGCCTCGGTGGTGGTGCCGGTCCTCGCGGGTGCCCTCGCCCAGCCCGATGGAGCGGGTCGGGCCGACGCCGAACGCACGCTGTCGGCTCTGCTGTCGTGGACGCTGCTCCTGCTCACACCGGTCGCGCTGCTCGCGGCGGTTCTGGCCGGGCCCTACGCCGAGTTCATGCTGGCCGGACACCCCGGCTGCTCCGACTCGACGGGAGCACTCGCGACGCGGATGCTGGTCGTCTTCGCGCCGCAGGTGTGGTTCTACGGAATCGCGGTGGTGCTCTCCGGCGCCCTGCAGGCTCAGCGTCGGTTCGTCGCCGCCGCGGCCGCGCCGCTGGCCAGCAGCGTCGTCGTGGTGGCGGCGTACGCCGGCTTCGGCCTGCTCGCCGACGGACGGCTCGGAGCGGCGGAGGTGCCCGGCGCCGCCATCGGCCTGCTCGCCGGTGGGACGACCCTCGGCGTCGTGGCGCTCGCCGTCACCGTGTCGGTGCCCTTCGCCCGGACCCGGCCGCGGGTGCGGCCCACCCTCCGCTTCCCCGCCGGCGTGGGCCGGCGGGTGCGCGCGCTGGCGGCGGCCGGCATGGTGGCGCTCGTCACCCAGCAACTCGTCGCCCTCCTGCTGACCTGGCTCGCCAACCACCGGGGCGACTCCGGGACGCTGACCCTCTACACCTGGGCGTACGCGCTGTTCACGCTGCCGTACGCCGTCCTCGCCGTGCCCGTGGCGACCACCGTCTTCCCGCACGTCTCCGCGCTCGCGGGGGACCAGGGGGCTCGACCTGCCCCCAGCGCCGACGTCGACGCGGTCGCGTCCGTCGCGACCCGGGCGGTCCTCCTGCTCGGAGCCCTTGGCGGTGCACTGCTCGCGGGTACAGCGACGCCGGTCGCCCGGCTCTTCGTCCTCGGCCCCGGGTCCGGTGCGACGTCGTCGTTGGCCGACGCGTTGGTCACGTTCGCTCCCGCGGTGCCCGCGCTCGGGGTCGTGACGCTCGCCAGCCGGCTGCTCTACGCGCGCGGCCACGCCGCGTGGAGCGCACTCGGCACGGCGACCGGCTGGCTCGCCGTGGCCGCCGCCGCGGTGCTCCTCACCGCACGGCTGTCCGCGGACGCCACGACCGCCGCACTCGGCGCGGCGACGTCCGTCGGCCTCGCGGTCGGCGCCACCGTCCTGGTCGTCGGAGTCCGGCGCAGGACGGGGCGGGCGGCGATGCGCGGCCTGCCTCGGGGGTTGCTGGCCGGTAGCCTCGCGGGAGTGGTGTCAGCAGCGGTAGGCGATGTGGTGGGTCGGGGGTTCGCGACGGTGGGGTTCGCGGCAGCGGTTCTGGGAGCGGTGGTCACCGCGGTGACGGTCGTGGTCGTCTTCGGGGCGCTCGTCGCCCTGGTCGACCGGAGGAGCGCGGCGCTCGTGGTGCGCCGGGTCGTCCGCCGTCCCGTCGGGGACGCGGAGTGAGTGGTCCCCGCGTCGCACTGGTCCTGGGACCGAGCACCGGGGGCATCGGACAGCACGTCCGCTCGCTGGCGCTCCGGCTGGTCGACGAGGGGTGCGACGTGCGCGTCCTCGGTCCCGCCTCGACGGGGGAGCGCTTCGGGTTCGGGGAGCACGTGGAGTTCGTCCCGCTCGAGATACCCACGCCCGGCTCGGTCTGGCACGGCCGGACCCTCCTCGCCGACACCGACGTGGTCCACGCGCACGGTCACGCGGCCTCAGCGGTCGCCACACTAGCCCTGCGCCGTACGACACCTCTCGTCGTCAGCTGGCACAACACCGTCACGGCACGAGGGTGGCGACGCGTCCCGTTGCGGCACGCCCGGCAGTGGGTGGTTCGCCGGGCGCGGGTCGTGCTCGGTGCGTCGGCGGATCTGGTCGAGGAGGCGACCGCCCTCGGAGCCGCGGACGCCCGACTCCTGCCGGTGGCGGCTCCCTCCCTCGAGCCGGCCACGCGCGAACGCGACGAGGTGCGGATGTCCTGGGGTCTCGCCCAGCGTCCACTCGTCCTCGCGGTCGGACGCCTCGCGCCGCAGAAGAGGTACGACGTCCTCCTCGACGCGGTCGCCCGGGTGTTCGCCCGCGACGCGATCCCGCCGCTCGTCGTCATCGCGGGCGACGGGCCACTGCGCGAGCCGCTATACGAGCGGATCCGACGGGAGCGGCTGCCGGTCCTGCTGGTCGGGCACCGCTCGGACGTGGCCGAACTCCTCGAGGCCGCGGACGTCGCCGTCCTCACCAGCGACTGGGAGGCACGCGCGCTGGTCGCCCAGGAGGCGCTGCGAGCGGGGGTCCCCCTGGTGGCGACGGCGGTCGGCGGCATACCGGATCTGGTGGGTGACGCCGCCCTCCTGGTGCCGCCGGGCGACCCGGAGGCGGTGGCGGCGGCGCTCGTGGAGGTCATCGAGCAGCCGGCGGTGGCGGCGCGACTGCGGGCGGCCGGACCGCCGCGAGCCGCGACCTGGCCCGACGAGGACGAAACCGCCCGGGAGATCCTGAAGATCTACCGCGAGGTCGTCACCCCGCGTGCTTGAACCGCGGCGGATCTCTGTCGAGGCCGCCCACCGCTCCGCCGAGCGGACGGATCACCTTGCACTCGGTGAGGCCCCGGCTTCCGATGGTGGCGAGATCCTGCGCAGATGCCCCCGTTCGACTGCTTCGTCCCGGTGGGCGGCGTGGTGTGTCGTAGGTTGGCTGCTGCTTGATAGGCTGAAAGCCCGTGGACATGCTGGATTCCGCCCGGGTTTCCGGCCCCGACCGACCACGGGGAGTTGCTTTGGCCGCCTCTTCGCCGACTAGGCATGTGTTCGTCACAGGGGGCGTCGCCTCCTCTCTTGGTAAGGGCCTCACCGCCTCGAGCCTCGGAAATCTGTTGAAGGCGCGCGGACTACGCGTCACGATGCAGAAGCTCGACCCCTACCTCAACGTCGATCCCGGCACCATGAACCCGTTCCAACACGGGGAAGTGTTCGTGACCGGCGACGGCGCCGAGACCGACCTCGACATCGGGCACTACGAACGGTTCCTCGATGTCGACCTCGGCCGTAGCGCCAACGTCACGACCGGACAGGTCTACTCGAGTGTGATCGCCAAGGAACGCCGCGGCGACTACCTCGGCGACACCGTCCAGGTCATCCCGCACATCACCAACGAGATCAAGGCCCGGATCAGGGCGATGGCAGCCCCTGGGATCGATGTCGTCATCACCGAGATCGGCGGCACCGTCGGCGACATCGAGTCGCTGCCGTTCCTGGAGGCCGCCCGGCAGGTGCGTCACGACGTCGGCCGCGACAACGTGTTCTTCCTGCACGTCTCGCTGGTTCCCTACCTCGCGCCCTCCGGTGAGCAGAAGACCAAGCCGACCCAGCACTCGGTCGCCCAGCTCCGCAGCATCGGCATCCAGCCCGACGCGATCGTCTGCCGGTCCGACCGGCCGATCCCGACCGGGGTGAAGCGCAAGATCTCGCTGATGTGCGACGTCGACGAGGAGGCCGTGGTCGCCTGCCCGGACGCGCCGAGCATCTACGACATCCCGAAGGTGCTGCACACCGAGGCGCTCGACGCCTACGTCGTACGCCGGCTCAACCTGCCGTTCCGCGACGTCGACTGGACCGAGTGGGACGAGCTGCTGCGGCGGGTCCACCACCCGGCCGACGAGGTCACGGTCGCGTTGGTCGGCAAGTACATCGACCTTCCGGACGCCTATCTGTCCGTCACCGAGGCCCTGCGCGCCGGCGGGTTCCGCCACGACACCCGCGTCAACATCCGCTGGGTCCCCTCCGACGAGTGCACCACCACGGAGGGAGCCGCGAAGCATCTCGCGGACGTCGACGCGGTGTGCATCCCCGGTGGGTTCGGCGTCCGCGGCGTCGAGGGGAAGATCGGCGCGATCACCTACGCCCGTGAACACCAGCTCCCGACGCTCGGCCTGTGTCTCGGCCTGCAGTGCATGGTGGTCGAGGTCGCCCGGAATGTCGCCGGCCTCGAGGACGCCAACTCCAGCGAGTTCGAGGTGGGCTGCGCCCATCCCGTGGTCGCGACGATGGAGGAGCAGCGCGACATCGTGGCGGGTGCGGGAGACCTCGGCGGGACGATGCGACTCGGGCTGTATCCCGCCAAGCTCGCCGAGGACACGCTCGTCCGGCGGGCCTACGGCGAACCGTACGTCGAGGAGCGGCACCGGCACCGGTACGAGGTCAACAACTCCTATCGCACCCAGCTCGAGGAAGCCGGGCTCGTCGTCTCGGGCGCGTCGCCGGACGGACGCCTGGTGGAGTTCGTCGAGCTGCGTCGCGACCTGCATCCGTACTTCGTGGCGACCCAGGCGCACCCGGAGCTTCGCTCCCGCCCGACCCGCCCGCACCCGCTGTTCGCCGGGCTGATCGAGGCCGCGCTCGTTCGCCAGCGCGAGATGCAGCTTCCCGTCGGTGACCTCGCGGTCGCCTACGCCGAGGACAGCGACGGTGCCCCCGCGAGTGTGGTCGAGGATCCGGACGAGCCCGCCGACGGTGTGGGTGCGTGGTTCCAGGCGGGAGCGCGGCCGTGACCGCCGCCCGCGGCAACGGTCGCACGCCGGAAGCGGGGGGCGAGCTCGGTGACGCCCCGGAGCGCTGGCCGGTCGAGTCCTCGGCCTTCTCCCTGCGCACCGGCCGGGTCATCGACATCCGTGAGGACGTCGTGGCCTCCGGTGGGCAGCGCTTCACCCGGGACGTCGTGGTGCATCCCGGCGCGGTGGGCATCATCGCACTCGACGAGCAGGAGCGGATGCTGCTGGTACGCCAGTACCGCCACCCGGTGGGGCAGCGGCTCTACGAGCCGCCTGCCGGGTTGCTCGACATCGAGGGCGAGGACTACCTCGCGGCAGCCCAGCGCGAGCTCTACGAGGAGGGTCACGTCCGCGCCCGCGACTGGAGGGTGCTCGTCGACGCGTTCACCTCGCCCGGCATGACGACCGAGTCCCTGCGGATCTACCTCGCCCGTGGCATCACCGACGTGCCGCCGCAGGATCGCCACAACGGCATCGACGAGGAGGCCGACATGCCGGTCTCGTGGGCGCCGTTGGCGGACGTCGTCGCCGGTGTGTTCGCCGGCCGGTTGCACAACCCGACGTTGGTGATGGGGTCCATGGCGGCGTGGGCGGCACGCAACGGTGCCGGCTACGACGCTCTGCGCGCGGGCGACGCGCCGTGGCCCGTACGCGACGAGATCCCCTACGACCTGCTGGCCCGACCACCGCTCAGATGTCGACGGTTCCGCCGCTTCGCCAGTAGACGGCGTACTCCCTGGTCATGAAGCCCTCGTCGACCAGGAAGCGGCGGAGCTCGGCGAAGTCGTCGTACACCAGTGAGAGCATGTCGTTGACGTCCTTCTCCGGATAGCGGACGCCGGGCTCGAAGAGCCGGGCCACGTAGTCGAGGAGGACGCGGCGGCGGGAGTACTTCGCGGGCATGGCCACGATGCGACCGTCGCGGACGAACGCACGGAAGAGCTTCTCGGTCTCCGGGTCGGCGTCGGGTGGCATCGCCAACCCGCCTCCGGTGGCCGCTTCGAGCCCCACGCGTTCCTCCTCCGCCTCGCCGGCGACGCCCGGTCGGACCGCCCGCTTCACCGGCGTCGCTGCAAAAACCGTGCCTAGTCTCGCAGCCCTCGGCGGCCCGGTGCCCGGGTTTTTCCCGGCCGGGCCTACCGTCGGTCAGCATGACGGACGTCGCTCGACCCACCGCAGGGGCCCAGTCAGGTAACGGCCGAACCCCGGACCTGGCCGGCCGTACCGCAGTCGTCACCGGTGGCGCCGGCGGCATCGGCCGCGCCTGCGCGCTGCGGCTCGCGGCGGCCGGCGCCCACGTCGTCGTACTCGACCGCGACGCCGACGGCGCGTCGGCGGTCGCGGCCGAGGTGGGCGGCGAGGCCCGCGTCGTCGACCTGGGCGTTCGGTCCGCCCTCGACGGGATCACCGTGGACGCTGACATCCTCCTCAACTGCGCGGGTCTCCAGTACGTCGCGCCGGTCGAGGAGTTTCCGGTGGAGATGTTCGCGCTGATCCAGCGGGTGATGCTGGAGGCTCCGTTCCGCCTGGCGCGGGCGGTCCTGCCCGGGATGTACGCGCGGGGTTGGGGCCGGCTCGTGCACATCTCCTCCGCGCACGGGCATCGGGCATCGGCGTTCAAGTCCGCCTACGTCGCGGCCAAGCACGGGCTGGAGGGTCTGTCGAAGGTCCTCGCGCTGGAGGGCGCCGGCCGGGGCGTCACGTCCAACACGATCTGCCCGGGGTACGTGCGGACCCCGCTGGTGGAGAAGCAGATCTCGGCCCAGGCCGCGGTGCACGGAGTCGAGGAGTCGGCGGTCCTGGACGACGTCCTGCTCGCGCGGACGCCGGTGAAGCGGCTCATCGAACCCGCCGAGGTGGCTGAACTCGTCGCCTTCGTCTGCGGTCCTGGTACCGCCTCGCTGACCGGAGCCTCGCTCAGCCTGGACGGCGGATGGACCGCGTCCTGAACGCGGAGGTCGCCCGACGACGTGTCGACCGGGCGACCTCGAGGCGCAGCGGCGGCCGTCAGATGTCGCGGAAGGTCTCGATCTGGGCGCCCAGCTGGTTGAGCCGTTCGGCCAGGTCCTCGTAACCGCGGTTGATGACGTAGATGTTGCGGAGCACCGAGGTGCCCTTCGCCGCGAGCATCGCGAGCAGGATGCACACGGCCGGACGCAGCGCGGGCGGGCAGATGACTTCCGTGCCCGACCAGTGGGTCGGCCCCTCGACGTAGATCCGGTGCGGGTCGGCCAGCTTGACCCGTGCGCCGAGCCGGTTGAGCTCGGTCAGGTGGATCGCGCGGTTTTCGTAGACCCAGTCGTGGATCAGGGTCGATCCCTGCGCCGTCGCCGCGATCACCGCGAAGAAGGGCACGTTGTCGATGTTGAGGCCGGGGAACGGCATCGGGTGGATCTTGTCGATGGGAGCGTGCAGCTGCGACGGGTAGACCGTCACGTCGATCAGCCGGGTGTGCCCGTTGACCGCGGCGTATTCCTCGCTACGGGAGAAGTGCAGCCCCATCTCCTCCAGCTGGGCCAGCTCGATCTCCATGAACTCGATCGGCACCCGCCGGACCGTCAGCTCGGAGGAGGTGACGATGGCCGCGGTGATCAGGCTCATCGCCTCGATCGGGTCCTCCGACGGCGCGTAGTCGACGTCGCGGTCGATCTCGCGCACCCCGTGGACGGTGAGGGTGGTCGTGCCGATGCCGTCGATCCGGACCCCGAGTTCGGTCAGGAAGAAGCAGAGGTCCTGAACCATGTAGTTGGGGCTGGCGTTGCGGATGACGGTCACCCCGTCGTGCCGGGCGGCGGCCAGCAGGGCGTTCTCCGTGGCGGTGTCGCCGCGCTCGGTCAGCACGATGGCCGACGGGGAGACGGTGCGGTCGACCTCGGCGTGGTAGAAGCCCGCGGTGGCCTTCACCTCCAGACCAAACTTCCGCAGCGCGACCATGTGCGGCTCGACGGTGCGGGTGCCGAGGTCGCAACCGCCGGCGTAGGGAAGCTTGAAGCGGTCCTCGCGGTGCATGAGCGGACCGAGGAACATGAGCACACTGCGGGTACGTCGGGCGGCGGCGACGTCCATGCTGTCCAGGTCGAGCTGTGCGGGCGGGACGATCTCCAGGTCGTTCTGCGCGTTCAGCCACCGGGTACGGACGCCCATGCTGTGCAGGACGTCGAGGATCCGGTTGACCTCCTCGATCCGCGCGACCTTGCGCAGCGTCGTCCGCCCGTTGTTGAGCAGCGACGCGCACAGCAGGGCGACGCAGGCGTTCTTGCTCGTCTTCACGTCGATGCTGCCGGAGAGCTCGCGGCCACCGACGACCCGCAGGTGCATGGGTCCCGACGTGCCGAGTGAGACGATCTCGCTGTCGAGTGCGTCACCGATCCGGGCCAGCATCTCGAGACTGAGATTCTGATGGCCGCGTTCGATCCGGTTGATCGCACTCTGGCTGGTGCCGAGTGTCTCTGCGAGCTGGGCCTGGGTCCAGCCACGATGCTGGCGTGCGTCCCGGATCAGCGTGCCGATCCTGCGCAGGTAGTCCTCGATCATGAGGCGAGACGATATCTCACATGTGAGGTAGATCGTCATCAAGGGGGCGGCGTGTCGTCCCAATTTGGGCGTGTCCATCAAGATCGACTTGCGCGTCATGGCATCAGGTCGAAGATTGCTGTCGTCGTCGAGCGGTTCCTCCCCGCTCACCTCCGCGTCCACCCCCGTCCGCTGCTGTCCGCTCCGGGGAGGTCATCCCGGGCAGAGCGCGTCGACGGCGCGTTCCACGTCCCGCTCGGTGTTGTAGACGTGGAACGACAGCCGCACCCGGCCACCACGAACGGCGGCCCGGACACCCGCGGCGGCGAGCCTGCGCTCGGCGTCGGCGACATCCGTCGAGACGATCGCCGAGTCACCCGGAGGAAGCCCCAGGCCCGCCCGGAACCCGTTCGCGAGCCCCACGTCGTGCGCGTGCACCTGCTCGACGCCGAGGTCCACCAACAGCTCCATCGCGGGCGCGGCACCGACGAAGCTGAACCACGCGGGGGAGAAGTCGAACCGCCGCGCGTCGTCGGCCAACCGGAGTGGCGGGCCGTAGAAGGAGTCGTGAACGTCCGCACCGGCGTACCACCCGGCCTGCAGTGGTCGGAAGCGGTCGCGGACAGCGGGGGAGAAGTAGCCGAACGCGGCGCCGCGCGGCGCCATCAACCACTTGTATGCCGAGGCCACCACCACGTCGGCGCTCGCCCACGAGCGGGGAAGCCAGCCGACCGCCTGGGTGGCGTCGACCACTACCAGGGCGCCTCGTTCGCGGGCGGTCTGGACCAACCGGTCGAAGTCCGCCACCTCCCCGGTCGCCGACTGGACCGCGCTGAAGGCGACGACCGTCGTACGCCGGTCGACCGATCGCACCAGGTCGTCCGTGGGCACGGTCACGACGTCCACGCCTCGGTCGGCGTGCACCAGCCACGGGAAGAGGTTGGACGTGAACTCGACCTCCGGCACGACCACGCGAGCGCCTGCGGGCAGCGCCGCCGCGACCGGGGCGAGCAGGCCGGACACCGTACTGCCGACCGCGACGTCGCCAGGCGGGGCACCGACCAGGCGGGCGAACGCGGCCCGGGCGCGCTGGGTGGAGACGTCCCAGGGCTCCCAGCTGGATCGGCCGACGCGCCAGTCGGCCAGGGCGGCCTGCAGCGCGGTCCAGGCCGGTCGCGGCGGCAGGCCGAAGCTCGCGGTGTTGAGCCAGCCCGGCTCGGCGTTCCAGAGTTCCTGCGCGTCGGCGAGGTCCATGACGGTCATCCTGCCCGGCCGCCGATCCTGTCGGAGGGTCGCCGAGGCCTGATCACCGTGGCGACGCGTGCGCCACGCGTGCGTGAGGGTCGGTGCCCGCCGCTCCCGCGGATTACACTCGGCCCCGCCACGACAGGTGCGTTTCCGGCCGGTCGCGGCCGTAGGTGGCATGGCAATGACGCCCTGTCGCGTGAGCAAGTGGAAGGTCTGAGCGACCGTGAAGATCGGTGTCCCGAAGGAAGTCAAGACCCACGAATACCGTGTCGCGCTGACCCCCGCCGGGGCGCACGAACTTGTCCGACACGGGCATGACGTCGTGGTCGAGCGGGGTGCGGGCGCGGGGTCGTCCATTCCGGACCAGGAGTTCGAGCGTGCGGGCGCCCGGATCCTCGGCTCCGCCGAGGACGTCTGGGGCGCGGCCGATCTCGTGTTGAAGGTGAAGGAACCGGTCGCCTCGGAGTACAACCTGCTCCGCAAGGGACAGGTGTTGTTCACCTACCTCCACCTCGCGGCGTCCCGCCAGTGCACCAACGCACTGCTCGACTCGGGCATCACCGGCATCGCCTACGAAACCGTCCAGCTTCCCGACGGCTCGCTCCCCCTGCTCGCGCCGATGAGTGAGGTCGCCGGCCGGCTCGCTCCCCAGGTCGGTGCCTACCACCTGATGCGCCAGGGCGGCGGCCGCGGCATCCTGATGGGCGGCGTGTCCGGCGTCTACGCCGCGAAGGTCGTCGTCATCGGTGCCGGCGTCTCCGGTCTCAACGCCGCCGCCATCGCGCTCGGCATGCAGGCCGAGGTCCTCCTCCTCGACAAGAACATCGAACGCCTCCGCCAGGCCGACCGGGTCTACCGCGGCCACCTGCAGACCGTGGCGTCCAACGCCTACGAGGTGGAACGCGCGGTGCTCGACGCCGACCTCGTGATCGGCGCGGTGCTCGTGCCCGGCGCGAAGGCACCGACCCTGGTCACCAACGACCAGGTAGCGCGGATGAAGTCGGGCAGCGTTCTCGTCGACATCTCGATCGACCAGGGCGGCTGCTTCGAGGACTCCCGACCCACCACCCACGACGAGCCGACCTACCGCGTCCACGACTCGGTCTTCTACTGCGTGGCCAACATGCCGGGCGCCGTCCCGCACACCTCGACCTACGCGCTCACCAACGTCACGCTGCCCTACGTCCTGGAGTTGGCCGACCGCGGCTGGCAGGAGGCGTGCCGCGCCGACCCGGCGCTCGGGCTCGGGCTCAACACCCACGAGGGTCATCTCGTCAACGCCGCGGTCGCCGAGGCGCACGGGCTGCCGCACGCCGACTTTGCCGGGGTGGTGGCCTGAGTGACGGCCACCGGGGTGGAGCGGGCTGTCACCGGCTACCTCAACCACCTCAGCGTCGAACGCGGGCTCGCGCCCAACACGCTCTCGTCCTACCGGCGTGACCTGCGCCGGTACGCGGAGTTCCTGGCCTCGCGCGGACTCGACCTGGCGGACGCGGTGGGGCCGGACGACGTGACGGCGTTCCTCGCGCGCCTTCGGGAAGGTGACCCCGACCACCCGCCGTTGGGTGCGAGTTCGGCGGCACGGACCGTCGTCGCGGTCCGGGGGTTCCACCGGTTCGCGCACCGGGAAGGGCTGGCGGCGGCCGACCCGGCCCGCGACGTACGCCCGCCCGCCCCGCCGCGGCGGCTGCCCAAGGCGCTACCCGTCACCGACATCGAACGCCTGCTGGAGGCGGCGAGCACCGGTGACACCCCGCTCGCGCTCCGCGACCGCGCTCTGCTGGAACTCCTCTACGGCACCGGCGCCCGCATCTCCGAGGCGGTCGGGCTCGACGTCGACGACCTCGACCTGGACGCGGGCGCCGTCCTGCTGCGTGGCAAGGGCGGCAAGGAACGCCTCGTGCCGGTGGGGTCGTACGCCGTCTCAGCGGTCAGGGCCTACCAGGTCCGGGCCCGTCCCGCGCTCGCCGCCGGGGGCCGGGGCACGCCGGCGGTGTTCCTCAACGCCCGTGGTGGCCGGCTGTCCAGGCAGAGCGCGTGGACGGTGTTGCGGCACGCGGCCGAACGCGCGCAGGTCAGGACGGAGGTGTCTCCGCACACGCTTCGCCATTCCTTCGCCACGCACCTGCTCGACGGTGGTGCCGACGTGCGCGTCGTTCAGGAACTCCTCGGACACGCGTCCGTCACGACGACCCAGGTCTATACCCTCGTCACCGTCGACAAGCTGCGCGAGGTCTATGCCGCGACACACCCCCGCGCACTGGCGTAGAAACCCTGCATTGGGTCTACCGTCTTAGGAAGCACGGCGCACGCGCCGCAGGGATCGCAGGGGCGAGACCAGTCGGCTCGGTGCCCTGACTCACCTCCACGTCCGACGTCAGGTGAGACTAGAGTCACCGAACCGCAGAGTGCACCTGAGGTATGGGCCCAAGAATGTGGCAGGAGGTTACGCGAGCCGTGAACGACTCGATGAACGGTCCCAGAGCCGAGTCTGCCCAGCTGTCCCGTGACGTCCAGGCAGAGATGCCGGACGACGGTGCGCTGGAGGAGACGACGCGGGCTCGGGGCAAGTTTCCCGAGCCGCCGCCGCTGGAGAGTCATGGGCCCGCGCGCATCGTCGCGATCGTCAACCAGAAGGGCGGCGTCGGCAAGACGACGACCGCGATCAACCTGGGTGCCTCGCTGGCCGAACTCGGCCGTCGCGTCCTGCTGGTCGACTTCGACCCCCAGGCCTCGCTGACGATTGGGCTCGGGATCGACCCGCTGGCCCTCGACGCGTCCACCTACGACATGGTCATCGACCGTGAGATGGGCGCCGAGGACATCCGGGTCAAGACCGGGATCGACGGGATGGACCTGCTTCCGTCCGACATCTCGTTGTCCGGTGCGGAGATCCAGCTCGTCTCGGAGGTCGCGCGGGAGACCACGCTCGCCCGTGAGCTCGAGGTGATGCGGCCGGAGTACGACCTGATCCTGATCGACTGCCAGCCCTCGCTCGGTCTGCTCACGGTCAACGCCCTGACCGCGGCCGACGGTGTGATCATCCCCCTCGAGTGCGAATACTTCGCTCTGCGTGGCCTCGGCTTCCTCGTGGACAAGACGATCCGAACCGTCCAGGAGCGGATCAATCCGAAGCTGCGGATCGAGGGCATCCTCGCGACGATGTTCGACATGCGTACGTTGCACGCGCGAGAGATTCTGGAAGAGGTGGTGGAACGCTTCGGCGAGACCGTGTTCCACACGATCATCTCCCGGACCGTACGCTTCCCCGAGACCAACAAGGTGGGGGAGCCGATCACTACCTACGCGCCGAGCAGCCTCGCGGCCGAGGCTTACCGCCAGCTCGCCCGCGAACTGCTCAGCCGTATGGCCTGATCGACTGACAGCCCAAGCATTGACCTTCGTGACAGACCCCGTGACCGAACCCTCCGATGACGCCGTCCCCGATGTGCTGCCCGAACGCCGAAGCAGCTTCACGGTGCGACTGGACAACTTCGAGGGACCCTTCGACCTGCTCCTCGGCCTGATCTCCAAACACAAGCTGGACGTCACCGAGGTCGCTCTCTCCGTTGTCACCGACGAGTTCATCGCCTACCTCAAGGCCAAGGGGCCGGAGTGGGACCTCGACCAGACGACGGAGTTCCTGCTCGTCGCCTCGACTCTGCTCGACCTCAAAGCCGCCCGGCTGCTCCCGCAGGGCGAGGTCGAGGACGAGGAGGACCTCGCGCTGCTGGAGGCGCGTGACCTGCTGTTCGCCCGGCTGTTGCAGTACCGCGCGTACAAGCAGGTCGGGACCCTGCTCTCGGCCCGGATGGCGCAGGAGGCTCGGCGGTTCCCGCGGGCGGTCGGGCTGGAGGAGCGGTACGGCAAGTTGCTCCCGGAAGTCCTGATCGGGATCGGCTTGGACGATTTCGCCCGACTGGCGGCGAAGGCGCTGCGTCCACGGCCGGAGCCGATCCTCTCCCTGGCGCACATCCACGCCCCTCGGGTCAGCGTGCGCGAGCAGAGCGCGGTGCTGATCGAACGCCTCCGGCGGATACGCTCGACGACGTTCCGGGCGCTGGTCGCCGACTCGCCCAACCTGGTGACGACGATCGCGCGCTTCCTGGCGCTGCTGGAACTGTTCCGCGAGGGCGCCGTGACCTTCGAGCAGGCCGAGGCGCTCGCCGAACTCACGGTGCGCTGGTCCGGAACCGACGACGGTGACATCACGGTCAGCGACGAGTTCGACGAGAGTGACACGGCAGAAGGCGGGACGGGGACCGCGGCAGAGGATTCGACAGGAGAGGCGACATGACCGGTGCCGAGGACGACGCGCCCCAGAGCCAGGGCGTGGCGCCGCCCTCCGGTGCGGAGGTTCCCGCCACTGAGGTGGCTGAGCCGGCCGAGGTGGCTGAGCCCGCTGAGGTGGCTGAGCCCGCTGAGCCGGCCGAGGTGGCTGAGCCCGCTGAGCCGGGCGAGGTGGCTGAGCCCGCTGAGCCGGCCGAGGTGGCTGGGCCCGCTGAGGTGGCTGAGCCCGCTGAGGTGGCTGAGGTGGCCGAGGCTGGGGACCAGGACGACGACACGCTCGACATCTCCGTCCCGGGTGACCTGAACGGTCCGATCGAGGCGATCCTGCTGGTCGTCGACGAACCCCTCTCGCCCGTGACCCTGGCGCAGGTGCTGGGCCGGCCACGTCCGGAGATCGAGGAAGCCCTGCGTACCCTGTCGGCCTCCTACACCGAGGAGGGCCGTGGGTTCGACCTGCGCGAGGTCGCCGGCGGCTGGCGCCTCTACACCCGGGAGAGGTACGCCGAGGTCGTCGAGCGGTTCGTCCTCGACGGACAGCAGGCCAAGCTCACCCAGGCGGCGCTGGAGACACTGGCCGTGGTCGCCTACCGCCAGCCGGTCAACCGCGCCCGGGTCTCCGCGATCCGAGGCGTCAACTGCGACGGTGTGATGCGTACGTTGGTGACCCGTGGCCTGGTCGAGGAGGCTGGCGCGGAGGGGGAGAGCGGCTCCACCCTGTACCGCACCACGTCGTACTTCCTCGAACGCCTCGGCGTCCGCTCGCTCGAGGAGTTGCCCGACCTCGCGCCGTACCTCCCCGAGATCGACGACATGGACGCCGAGCAGGGGGACGCGCTCGGCGGAGGATCAGGGGCGGTGGTTCCCGAGCAGGCCCGTGGTTCGGGTCAGGACGAGTTGGAGAAGGAAGACTCCTCGTCCGACCTCGCGCCACCGCCGGACGAGGACATCGAGACCGCGGCCAACGAAATGCCGCACGCCTTGGACGACGCCGCCGATCAGCCGATCGACGACGCCGCCGATCAGCCGATCGACGAGGGCGACGAGCCGATGGACGAGGGCGACGAGCCGATGGACGAGGGCGACGAGCCGATGGACGAGGGCGACGAGCCGATGGACGAGGGCGACGAGCCGATGGACGAGGGCGACGAGCCGATCGACCAGGGCGCCTCGTCGGAGGCGGAGGACCAGGTCGCGCCTTGGACAGGAAGCGAGGAAGAGTCTGAACCTCACGTTGAGGTCGAGCTGTCTCCCGAGGACGAGGCCTGGTCTGAACCTGAGGTCGAGCCTGAGTTCGAACCTGAGGTCGAACCTGAGGTCGAGGTCGAGCCTGAACTCGAGACCGGGACCGAGACCACGACTGAGTCCGGGACTGAGGTCCATGGTGAGGTCGATGACGAGGCGGACGCGCAGTCGCGCGACGTCGACGTACGGCATGGGCAGTAGGCGCGGATGAGCGAACAGGAAGGCATCAGGCTTCAGAAGGTGCTCGCGCAGGCTGGCGTCGCCAGCCGGCGGGCGGCTGAGGACCTCATCGTTGACGGGCGCGTCGAGGTCAACGGCGCGGTGGTCACGGTGCTCGGAACCCGCGTCGATCCAGAGCGCGACGTCCTGCGCGTCGACGGCGAACGGATACCGGTCGACGTCACCAAGGTCTACCTCGCCCTCAACAAGCCGCGCGGAGTGGTGAGCACGATGAGCGATCCGGAGGGCCGCCGCTGCCTCGGCGACCTCGTCCAGGACCGTGCGGAGCGACTGTTCCACGTCGGCCGGCTCGACACCGACACCGAAGGACTGATCCTGCTCGTCAACGACGGCGAGTTCGCCCACCGGATGGCGCACCCGTCCTACGGCGTCCAGAAGACCTACCTCGCCGAGGTCGCCGGGCCGGTGGCCAACCGGGTCGCCCGGCAGCTGCGTACCGGCGTGGAGCTGGAGGACGGGCCGGCGAAGGTGGACAGCTTCCGGATCGTGCAGCAGTCGAACGGCAAGGCGCTGGTCGAACTCGTCCTGCACGAGGGTCGCAAGCACATCGTCCGTCGCCTGCTCGCCGAGGTCGGCCACCCGGTACGCCGGTTGGTCCGGACGGCGATCGGCCCGGTGAAGCTCGCGGACCTGCGGCCCGGTGCCATGCGTCCGCTGACCCAGCGCGAGCTCGGCACCCTGCTCGACACCGTCGAGCTCTGAGCGGACCGCCCACCCCTGCCTGAGCCCCGGGCCAGGCGGCGAGATGCATCACCACCCGCACTGACCGGGGTGCGTCCGTCACCGGGCCGCGGGCTCCAGGACGTCGACGGTGCCGTGTTCGCCGTCCACCCGTACCCGGTCTCCGGTGTGCAGCCGGAGCGTGGCGTTGCCGCATCCGACGACCGCGGGTATCCCGAGTTCGCGGGCGACGATCGCCGCGTGCGAGAGCGGAGCGCCGACGTCGGTGACGACGGCGGCCGCGCGCGGGAACAGCGGGGTCCAGCCGATGTTGGTGACCGCGGTGACCAGGATCTCTCCGGCGCGCAGTTCGTCCCCCTGGTCCGGGGTCGAAACGACGCGTACGAGGCCCTCGACCACGCCGGACGCTCCCGGGAAGCCGGTGACCGTGTCGCTCATGGGCAGGTGCTCGGCGGTCGCGTCGTGGACGTCGCCGCGCCGGTTGGGGTCGGCCGCCCAGCGTTCCGGGTCGATGGTGCCGCGGATCAGTGTCGGGGTGACCGGGAGCGATCGGTAGTGCTCGTACGTCCTCCGGCGGATCGGGATCCGCGCGAGTGGTGTCTCGTCGCCGGCGAGTATCCGCTGGATCTCCTGGATGGTGCAGAGGAACAGGTCGTCCCCGTGTCCGGTCAGCTCACCGGCCCGCAGGATGAAGACCCGCATCGCCCAGAACGCCCGGATGACCTCAGAGCGTCCGGCCTCGCGGGCGCGGGCGGCGTGCGCGGCACGGTCGATCCGGCGACGCAGTGAGCGCACGGCCCGGGGATGGGTACGTCCCAGGCGTTCCCACGCCGCAGTCCGGGCCGACTCCTGCCGGGCGAGCAGGTCGTTGGCGTCGGCCTTCGCCTGCTCCATCTCCGCGAGTTGGCGGTCGGTCCAGTACGGGTCCTCGGCCGGGCGGGGGATCGACACCTCGAACTCGTGCGGGCCGCGGTGCCCCCAGCTTCGCGCGTAGGTCTCGCGGTCGATCTCGCGGCGCCGCAGCTGGGCCAGCCCGACCAGCGGCCCGAGGCTGGCCAGCTGCGCATCACCGCCCTGCAGGCCGGTGAGCAGCGCGTTCGTGTCCGCCTCGGAGGCGAGTGCGCGCACCCTGGCCTGGATCCGGACCTGGGCGTTGTTGTCGGAGCGGGCGCCCGCCGCGAGCAGCCGGCTGGCGTCGCGGAGGTAGGGCTCGAGCGCGTCGCGCCACAGGTCGGCCAGCTCGCTCGGGGTCGTCGCGTCGCCCACCCGCGCGGTGACCCGGTCGAAGCGGGCGGGTGCCTCGGCCACCAGGCGAGTCGAGGTTGCGCTGGTAGGGGAGAAGTCGCCACCGGAACGCCACCGCGGGCGGGATCGTCGCGCGGATCAGCTCCCAGCGGGACATGGGCAGCGGCGGGATGGTGACGGTGTCCGGTATCCGGCCGAAGACCTGCGGAACACTCGACAGGAAGAGCCTGGTCAGACCGAACGCGCCGGCGGCGGCCGCCGAGACGCTGAGGTTGAGATAGAAACGACCGGCGATGTTGCCCGACAGGCGATGCCCGCCCACCTCCGCCAGCGCCATGGTCTCGGCCATGAAGATCTCGATCAGCGACCAGGTCGCGGGGGTCATCACGTCCGGGATGGCTTCGCCAAGGTTGGCGCTCGTCCAGAGGTAGTCGCCGTGGCGAGTGTCGTTCCACTCCTCGGTGGCGGGCTCGGACGTTCGCAGCGCGGTGATGGGTCGTGCCTGGACGATGAAGACCGTCCCGTCGTGCCGGGCCCACTCGATGTCCATCGGCCGGTCGTAGAGCCCCTCGACCCGAACGCCGAGACGGGCGAGCTCGCCGGCCTGGGCGTCGGTGAGGACGGGTGCCGAGCGACGTTCGGCGGGCACCGGCACCTCGCGCGTGCCGTCCGACGTTCGCACGGTCATGACGGCCTTGTCACCCAGGCGGCGTTCGGTGACCGCGCCGGTGGCCCGGTCCACGAGGATCGTGTCGGGGGTCACCTGGCCGCCGACCAGCGCCTCGCCGAGGCCCCAGGTCGCGTTGACGAGCACCTGGTCCGTCGCCCCGGTCATAGGGTCGGCGGTGAACAGGACGCCCGCGGCGTCGGCCGGCACGAGCTCCTGCACGACGACGGCGAGCGCGACGTCCTCGGCGGGGATGCCGTTGCGGAGGCGGTAGCCGATCGCGCGGGCGGTCCACAACGACGCCCAGCACCGGCGTACGGCGGCCAGGACCTCTCTCTCGCCGTGGATGTTGAGGTAGGTGTCCTGCTGGCCCGCGAACGACATCTCCGGTAGGTCCTCCGCGGTCGCGGACGAACGCACGGCGACCGGTACGGAGCCGCTGCCCAGGCCCGCGTACGCCTCCCGGACCGCTTCGCTGATCGGCTCGGGCACCACGCCCTCGACGAACAGGCGGGCGATCTTGTCAGCCGCCTCCTCGCACGCCACCGGATCGTCCGCGCGGAACCCCGCCACGGCGGCGAGGATCTGCCCCTGGCGGGCGTCCTGGGCGACGAACGCGTGGTAGGCGGCCGTCGTCACGTGAAAGCCCGGGGGGATCGGCAGGCGCGCCGCGGCGAGGCGGGCCAGCGAGGCGCCCTTGCCACCCACCTGCGCGACCGTGGTGCCCTCGTCGAGGGGCACGACGTACGGAGTGTCCGGACTGTCCGGGTCCTCGTTCACCGTGCTCGCTCCTTCCAGAAGCGTCGCGGCGCTTGGCTGTCCACCTGGCCGCGCAGGTCGAGGGCACCGCCGTGGCGGATTGACCAAATGAGCCCATCTGGTCAATTCATCGACGCTTGGACGCTACCTCCCGGTCGAACGCCGGTCAACGTGGGCGGAGCGCCCGGGTCACACCCGAGCGGACCCGCCCGCCGGTTCGGGTGCGACGCTTCCGTCACGGTCGCCAACCCGTCCGTCCGGGTGCTCGTCGAGCATGGTCGACTCGTCGAACGGGTTCGCGCCCGCGAGCACCTGCTGGGCCCGGCCCCGGTCGTACTCGCCCGTCCAGGTGCCGACCAGGACGGTCGCGACGGCGTTGCCGGCGAAGTTGGTGAGGGCGCGCGCCTCGGACATGAAGCGGTCGATGCCCACGATCAGACCCACACCGTCGAGCAGGTCCGGTCGATGGCTCTGCAGTCCGCCCGCGAGGGTGGCGAGCCCCGCGCCGGTCACGCCGGCCGCCCCCTTGGACGCCGCCACCATGAAGACCAGCAGGGAGACCTGCTCGCCGATCGACATCGGTGTGCCGAGCGCATCCGCCACGAAGAGCGAGGCCATCGTGAGGTAGATCGCCGTGCCGTCGAGGTTGAACGAGTACCCCGTCGGGACGGTGATCCCGACCACGGACCTGCTGACGCCCAGGTGTTCCATCTTGGCGATCAGCCGGGGGAGCGCGGACTCCGACGACGACGTCGAGACGATCAGCAGGAACTCCCGGGCGAGGTAACGCAGCAGCGCGAAGATCGACGTACGGGCGACGAACCGGAGCAGCAGGCCGAGTACGACGAAAACGAAGACCAGACAGGTGAGATAGAAGCCGAGCATGATCTGGGCGAGGCTGATCAGCGCGTCGACCCCGGTCGAGCCCACCACGGCGGCCATCGCGCCGAAGGCGCCGACAGGCGCGAGCCACATGATCATGGTGAGGATCTTGAAGACCAACCGCTGGATCACGATCACCGCGGAGATCACCTGCTCACCGTGTCGACCCATCGCCTGGACGGCGAAGCCCACCAGCAGGGCGACCAGAAGTGTCTGCAGAACCTCGCCCTGGGTGAGCGCCGAGAGCAGGGACGTGGGGATGATGCCGAGGAGGAAGTCGACGGTGCTCTTCGCCTCGCCGGACACCTGTTCCTGGCCCGCGGCTCGGACCGCCTCGGAGAGTTGCAGGCCCGAGCCTGGATGGATCGCGTTGCCGATGATGAGTCCGATGACGAGCGCCACCGTCGACATCACGAGGAAGTAGACCAGCGCGAGTCCGCCGACGCGCCCCACCTTTGCGGCCCGGCGTACGGAGCCGACCCCGAGGACGATCGTGCAGAAGATCACCGGGCTGATCATCATCGTGATGAGGCTGACGAAACCGGTGCCGATCGGCTTGAGCTTGGTGCCGAAGTCGGGGAAGAGCAGTCCGACGGCGATGCCCGCGAGCACCGCCACGATCACAGCCGGATAGAGCAGGTGAGTTCGATCACGCCTTGCCGTGGAGACCTCGTCGCGTGCCGGGGTCTGGCCTGCCATGTGAGCTCCTGGTCCGGACGGCGGGGGCCGGATACCCCCGATCAACGCCAGACTGTGGCGCAATCCTCACGCATTGTGCAACGGCGCGGAGTTGGTGAGTCGCGGGCGGATCCGTTTCGCCACCGCGCCGGCGGGTGAGGTCCTCCCCTGGATGGACGGCGAATCCGCACGAAGGACGGCCCGATCCGGACAGTCGAACCCGCGACGCGGGGTGTGACGGAAGTGGCGGCGCCTCGGTGCCGTCCGATGGCGTATGTGCACCTCGACGCGAGGCTGCGTACGCTGCTGCGACGTAGCGAATTGTCAGAGTCGGACTCCGGCGGCTTGAGGACTGGTGAATGTGAGTGCGGTGAGGACGGGCACATCACTCGGGCGCTACCGCCTCGAGGAGCTCCTGAGCCGCGGCGGCATGGGCGAAGTGTGGCGGGGCTACGACACCACCCTCGGCCGGCCGGTCGCGGTGAAGGTGTTGCACGCCGGCGTGAGCGACCCCGACGACCGGGAGCGCTTCCTTCGGGAGGCCCGCGCCGCGGCCCAGCTGAGTCACCGTCACGTGGTCGCGGTCTTCGACGTGGGGGAGTGGTCGGGCCGGCCGTTCCTCGTGATGGAGCTACTGGACGGTCGTACTCTCGCCGCCGAACTCACCCAGCGCGGCCCGCTGCCGGTCGACGAGGTACGCGACCTCGGCGCCCAGACCGCGGCCGCCCTGCAGGCCGCCCACGGGGCCGGCGTCGTCCACCGGGACATCAAGCCGAGCAACCTGATGCGCTCCCTGGACGGCACGCTCAAGGTCGTCGACTTCGGCATCGCGAGGGTGCTCGACGAGGCCTCCACCCGGCTCACCCGCACGGGCACCGTGGTGGGCACCGCCGCCTATCTCGCGCCGGAGCAGGCGCGGGGTCACATCGCGGACGCTCGCAGTGACCTCTACGCGCTCGGATGCGTGCTCTACCAGCTGCTTTGCGGGCGGACGCCGTTCGTGGGTGGGTCGACCGAGGTCGTCTACGCCCACCTGCACACCGAGCCGACCCCGCCGTCACGGTTGCGCTCCGACGTCCCACCCGACCTGGACCACCTGATCCTGAGCCTGCTGGCGAAGGAGCCCACCGAGCGTCCGGTCGACGCCGCCCGGGTGCAGTCGATCCTGCTCGGCCGGGCCGAGGCCGACACCGACGAGCACGCCGTTCCCCAGGACGATCCGGGCGCGCCGACCATGGTCCATCCGATGGTGGTCGCTGTGCCGAACACCGAGAACCCGGCCTCCGACGCGACGCGGACGATGGCCGTGGCCGCGGACCCGGGCGGCGATCCGCCACGGACCCGCGCCGCGGGCACGCGGCCCCGGAGGAAGGTGGGGGCGGCGGTGACCCTCGTGATCGCCTCCCTCGTCGCCGTCGCATTGCTGGGCGGGGCCGTGTGGGCCTGGCGTTCCGCGAACCCCCTGGGTGGGCGACCCGTCGCCAACGACGCGACGAGCAACCCCACGCCCTCGGCCACGCCGAGTGAGCCGAAGACCACCCCGAGCAGTACGCCGACACCTCCGCGACAGACGACATCAACTGCCTCCGACTCCGACCCGCTGGCGATCGGCTCGCCGGCGTGGCTGAACCGGCTGGACACGACCCTCGCCCTGCTCGCCTCGACCGGACGGATCGCGCCGGACCTGGCCGACAACCTGCGCGACACGATCGACGACGCCCGCTCGGCCTACGCCAAGGGCGACTCCGGTCGGGCGCGGGACAAGATCGAGGATCTGCGCAAGGACCTCTCGAACGCGTTCCAGGACCGCGAGCTCCCCACATCGGGCCAGCTCATGAACCTGCTGGGTTCCGGCTGGCTTGACGAGCAGTCCGTGGAGCGGGTACGCGACAACAGCAACCGCGACGATCACGGCAAGGACCGGGGAGACAACCGTCACCGGGACAACGGGGACAACTGATCCGTGTCGAGCGAACCCCTGCCCCAGGTTCCCCGCAGCGCCCGACAACGCAAGCACGACATCCTCCAGCGTCTGGAGCGCGAGGAGGACGTCTGGGTCTCCTCCGCGGACGAGAGGGGCAACGCCTTCCTCGCTCCACTGTCGTTCGTGTGGGACGGGACGACGCTGACCATGGCGGCGCCCGAGACCAACCTCACCGCGCGCAACGTGCGTGCCGCGGGGCAGGTCCGGATGAGTCTGCCCGCCACCCGCGACGTCGTGCTCATCCACGGCCTGGTCGACGCCTTCAGCGAGGAGACCGTTCCGGTGGGGGTCGCCGACCGGTTCGCCGCTCGGCTCGGGTGGGATCCGCGCAAGATCGACGGCGTGGCGTACGTCTACCTGCGGGTCACGCCCCGCCGGATCCAGGCCTGGCGAGGTCAGGGGGAGGCGTCCGGCCGCACCGTGCTGCGGGACGGTCGTTGGGTCGTCTAGTCGGCACGCCGGACGCTTCTCTTGCGTCGGTGCCGCCGCGTCGGTATGCGTGACGTCGCGCGGGTCAGTGTGCGTGACCTCGCCCGGGACGGTGTGCGTGTGCGATGTCACGGTGTGGTCGTGTCAGGCTTGGGCGACGGAGCGGCACCGTACGTCGTACGCGGCGTGGCGAGAGAGGACTGACATGAGCGTTGTTCGGTGGCAGGCTCAGACCCGGGAGCAGCTCAGCGCGCTGCTCCCCGAGGCGGTCGTCGTCCTCCCGATCGGGGCGACCGAACAGCACGGGCCACACCTCGCGACCGGAACGGACGCGTTGCTCGCGGAGACCGCGGCCACCAGGGCGGCGGAGATGGCCGCGGCGTCCGCGACGCGAACGTTCGTTCTCGCCCCGACGCTCCCGATCGGGGCGTCCGATCACCATCTGCCGTTCGGCGGGACCATCTCGCTGCGACCGGAGACGCTGCTCGCGCTGCTTCTCGACGTCGCCCGCTCCGTCGCCGATTGCGGCGGGCGTCGGCTCGTGATCGTCAACGGGCACGGCGGCAACCGGGGAATCTGCTCGGCTGCCGCCGCGGCGGCGTCGGTCCGATCGCCCATCACCGTCGCTTATCTGGACTACTGGGACGCGGCCGCCGGAGCCGACCTCGGGGCGACACCCCTGCCCGGGCACGCGGGCGGCTTCGAGACCTCGCTGGTGCTCGCCGTCGATCCGACCCTTGTCCAGGAACGTACGCCGCGGGGAGCTGTCCCCGTCGTTCCGAGTGTTCCCGGGGTGGAGATCCAGCGCCAGGCATCATGGCACGAACAGAAGGGCTTCACCGACGAGCCGGCGAACGCCGATGCCCAGCAGGGCAAGGAATGGCTCGATCATCTGGTGAGTACGCTCGCGGGCCAGCTCGTCGCCTTGGCGGCTGCGCTGTAGGAGCGCTTCGGTGGCGAACATCTCTGGGTCGTCGACCGCGTTGTCAATACATTGTTGACGGCGCTTCGTGGCGCGGCGAACGACCGCGGTCACGACCGGCGAGGTGGGGGTCGTCTAGTCCGGCTCGAGGTTGCATTATCACGGTCAACCGACAGGTGGGCGGTTGCTCATGGCGGGCTGTTTCGCCTTGTGGATAAGGGGTTTCTGGTTCGCTTTGGGTCTTCGTCGCCGGTAGGATCGGGCGTATGGGCGAGTCTGGTGGTGTGTCGGTGCGGGTGTCTCCGTTGCCTGCGGGGTTCGCTGAGATGCTGCCGGGTCCTGGGTTGTTGTCGGTTTTGTTGGCGGTGTCGCGGGGGGACTGTAACGGGGTTGAGTTGGAGGAGTTGGTTCGTGCGCGGCGGCGGTTGATCAGTTGGTTGGAGGAGGGGTGTCTGGGTGAGGTGGTGGAGTTGGCGCACACCCCGCCGGGTCTGATCGACGACCCCGCGGTGCGGATGGAGTCGTTGGATCCGCACACGCCCGCGGTGTTGGAGCCGTTGTTGGGGTGGACTGCTTATCACGCTGACTGGTACGCGGCCCTGGCTCTGATCCTGTCCGAGTTGCCGCGGACGCGGGCTGCTCTTGATCGATGGTGCCGCCGACCTTGCCGTTCGGGGAGTGCCGGCTGATCAGGCGGCGGAGGCGTTCGGCTATGTGGATGCGATCGCCCGCACCATGAAACAGGCAGGCGACCTGCGCCGGCTCGGCCAGCTTCGCGCCGACATCGCCACCAGCTTGCTGTCGGGTCGCACCCACATCCACAACCCCGACCCCCACGACACCGGCAACCCGCGTAACGGTGACGCTGACGGCCGCGACGACGGTGACGGCGGCAGGGCTGCTGGCGAGTCGAGTGATCAGGCTCGCCGTGGTGTGGTGAAGGTTCCCGCGCCTCGTGCACCGCAACCAGCCACACCCACAATCGCCGCAGCCACGGCCAGTGCCGCTGAACCCGCAGACGATCCGACCACCGCCGATGCAGCCGCGAGTGCCGGTCGGGGGAGTGGTGCGCCCAGGGTGGGGGTGCGGGCCCGGATCCAGCTAAACGTTCCGCTCACCACGCTGATGGGACTGTCGCAGCGGCCCGGTGAACTCGGCGGGTTCGGACCGATCGTCACCGAGGTCGCCCGCCGACTGACCCTCAACCAGCTCACCAACCCCGATGCCCGCTACACCGTCGGGGTCACCCATCCGATCACCGGGCAACTACTGCACCTGCACCCGCTCCCGCAACGGTTCCTGCGCGGACTACAAGCAGAACTCGTGCACGCCCTCAACCAACGCTGCATCTGGCCCACCTGTCGAAGACCCGCCCCCACCTGCGACCTCGACCACAACACCCCCCACGCGGACGGCGGACCCACCACACCCACGAACACCGCACCCCTATGCCCCCACCACCACACAGCCAAAACCGAATCAGCCTGGACCCTCCACCAGACAACACCCGGCCACTACAGACTCACCAACCCACACGGCAGACACCACCACACCCACCCACCCACCCACCCACCCAACCTCACCGACCCCGCACCACCACCCCAACTACCCACACCCACCTACACCGCGGCCAACAACGACGACACAGACGCGCCGCCGTTCTGAGAAGCACGCCGCCGCGTCGAAGCTAGGGGCCGAGCAGCGTGGCCATGTCACTGCCGGGGGGTTCGGGAGTGGGCGCGACACATCGCGAGGGCAGCCGGCCCGGCTCACGGACCGGCTGACGCATCGGCTCAGGGACGGCGATACACGCGGACGTAGTCCACGTCGAAGCTGTTCGGAAACACCGTGGTGGCGTCGGGCGGCCCGCCGCGGTCGGCGTTCATCCAGACCCCGCTGTTGAGGATGACGTACATCGGCTTGTCCGGCACGAAGGAGCCCTCGAAGGTACGGGTCGGGCGACCGTCGATGTAGAAGACGGCGCGGCCGGGTTCCCAGCGCAGAGCGTAGGTGTGCCAACCGGTGGTGGGCGCGGGATCGTAGGTCCAGTTGCTGGACCAGCGGACGTTCGGCCAGGAACCCGTCGCGATGCCCTGGTGCATTCCGTCGATGCCGCCGAACCACTCCGCTACATCGAACTCCGGCGGCCAACTGCGATCCTGCGGGACCAGCCAGAACGCCGGCCACAGCCCACGTCCAGCGGGATACCTCGCGCAGATCTCCCAGTACCCGTAGGCCTGCGAGAACTTGTCGTGGGACGACATGAACCCTTCGGAGTACGCGTACGTGCCGGGCGGGTCGTCGCCAACCACCGGCTCGTCGTCGGCGATCAGATGGAGGCGCCCGTTCTGGATGACGATGTTGGAGTCGAGCGCGTAGCTGCCGTAGGAACTGTTGTGATAGTGGCCGCCTGCTCGACCGGGGAAGTCCATGACGGTGTTCCACTTGGCGCGGTCGAGCGTCGAACCGGTGAACTCGTCCTGCCAGGCGAGCTGCCAGCGAGGCTCGGGCGGCTTGGTACGGGCACAGGCACGTGGGTCGTCCGGATCGGCGGCGTTGGCGGCACCGGCAGCGGCAGCGGCACCGGCACCGGCAGCGGAGGACCCGGTGCCGTCAGCGGATGCCGCGGCGGTTCGCCCCGGCTCGGCTGCCGTCGCGGTCCGCGGGCTGACAGCGGCAGTGGTGAGCGCGCCGAGCGTGAGGCACGCGGCCGCGGCGGCGAGAAGAGGGGTACGTCTGACAAGTCGGCGGGACATCGTCGACCTCCTGGGAGTTGCGCCGAGTGAAGTCGGGCGGCGGGCGTTCGTCAACGGGTCTGACCGGCTCCGGTTACATCCCGATTTAGGCCTGATCCAGCGGCGATCATGGGTTTGCGTGGGTGGCGCCCGGGCAGGCTGCCCAGCGTGTGACGACGACGGGAGCGTTCATGACCGCCGGCACCGCCGAGACGACCACCCTGTCCAGCTCCGAGCTCGCCCTGATCGACGCCTACTGGCGCGCCGCCAACTACCTGTCGGTCGGTCAGATCTATCTCCTCGACAACCCGCTGTTGCGCCGGCCGCTGGAGCCGTCGGACATCAAACCGAGGCTGCTCGGGCACTGGGGCACTACACCGGGCCTGAACCTCGTCTACGCCCACATGAACCGCTTGATCCGGGCCCGCGACGTCTCGGCCATCTTCGTCGCGGGTCCTGGACACGGTGGGCCGGGCGTGGTGGCCAACACCTATCTCGAGGGCACCTACAGCGAGGTCTACCCGCGGGTCGGCAGGGACACCGAAGGTCTGCGTCGGCTGTTCCGGCAGTTCTCCTTCCCGGGCGGGATACCGAGCCATGTCGCCCCGGAGACTCCCGGGTCGATCCATGAGGGCGGCGAGCTGGGCTACTCGATGCTGCACGCGTACGGGGCGGCTTTCGACAACCCCGACCTGCTGGTGTGCTGTGTCGTCGGCGACGGCGAGGCGGAGACCGGGCCGCTCGCGGCGAGCTGGCATTCGAACAAGTTCCTCGACCCCGCGCGTGACGGGGCGGTCCTGCCGGTACTCCACCTGAACGGCTACAAGATCGCGAACCCGACGGTGCTGGCCCGGATCCCGGAGCGGGAGTTGCTCCTCCTGCTCGAGGGCTCCGGTTACACCCCGTACGTCGTGGCCGGCGACGAGCCGGCCGAGGTGCACCAGGAGTTCGCGCGGGCGTTGGAGTCGGCGTACGACGAGATCCGCGCCATCCAGTTGAGGGCCCGGGAACGCGGAGCGGTTGGTCCGGTGAGCTGGCCGATGATCGTCCTGCGTACGCCGAAAGGATGGACGGGTCCCCGCGAGGTCGACGGGCGTCGGGTGGAGGGGACCTTCCGGGCGCACCAGGTCCCGCTGAGCGAGGTCCGCACCAACCCCGCGCACCTGGAACAGCTCCGGGACTGGATGCTGAGCTACCAGCCGGAGGAACTCTTCGACGCCGACGGCCGCCTGCGCCCGCAGGTGGCCGCGCTCGCGCCGTCCGGTGAACGCCGGATGAGTGCGAACCCGCACGCGAACGGCGGCGTCCTGATGCGTCCGCTGGACCTGCCCGACTTCCGCGACTACGAAGTCGACGTCCCGGCGCCCGGTGCCACGAGCGGCGAGCCGACGCACGTGCTCGGCACCTGGCTGCGCGACGTGATCCGCGCCAACCCGACGAACTTCCGGCTCTTCGGTCCGGACGAGACCGCCTCCAACCGGCTGTCGGCGGTGTTCGAGGCGACGGACCGGGCCTGGGACGCCGAACGCCTCCCCGGTGACGACCACCTCGCCCCCGACGGTCGGGTGATGGAGGTCCTGTCCGAACATCTGTGCCAGGGCTGGCTGGAGGGCTATCTCCTCACCGGCCGGCACGGCCTGTTCAACTGTTACGAGGCGTTCATCCACATCGTCGACTCGATGTTCAACCAGCACGCCAAGTGGTTGAAGGTCACTCGGCAGATCCCCTGGCGGGCGCCGATCGCCTCGCTCAACTACCTGCTGTCCTCCCACGTGTGGCGGCAGGACCACAACGGCTTCTCCCACCAGGACCCCGGTTTCCTCGACCTGGTGGTCAACAAGAAGGCCGAGATCATCCGGGTGTACCTGCCCCCGGACACCAACACCCTGCTCTCGGTCGCGGACCACTGCCTGCGCAGCCGGGACTACATCAACGTCGTCGTCGCGGGCAAGAACCCCCAGCCGAACTGGCTGTCGATGCGGGAGGCCATCGCGCACTGCACCCGTGGGATCGGCGTCTGGGAGTGGGCGAGCAACGACCAGGGAGCGGAGCCAGACGTCGTACTCGCGTGTGCGGGAGACGTCCCGACCATGGAGACGTTGGCCGCGGTCGACCTGCTCCGCCAGCACCTGCCCGAGGTCCGGGTCCGGGTCGTCAACGTCGTCGACCTGATGCGCCTGCAGTCCGACACCGAGCATCCACACGGCCTGCCCGAGCGGGAGTTCGACGCGCTCTTCACGGTCGACCGGCCCGTCGTGTTCGCGTTTCACGGCTATCCGCCGCTCGTCCACCGGCTCACGTACCGCCGGACCAACCACGCCAACTTCCACGTGCGTGGTTACCTGGAGGAGGGCACCACGACGACGCCGTTCGACATGGTGATGTTGAACGACCTGGACCGCTTCCACCTCGTCATGGACGTGATCGATCGGGTGCCGGGACTCGCGGTGCGTTCGGCGGCGCTGCGGCAGCGCATGGTGGACGCTCGGCTGGCGGCCCGGCTCCACACCAGGGAGTACGGCGAGGACCCGCCGGAGATCCGGGACTGGACCTGGCCGGGTGTCGGACATGCGGAGGTGGACGACTGATGCGAATCCTCGTGGTCAACGCTGGGTCGACGACCCTGAAGCTGTCGTTGCTGGACGACGACAAGGTCCTCGCGAGCCGGCAGGTCGAGGTCTCCGACGCGGAGTCCGGACAGCGGGCGTTGGAAGAGGCGCTGGAGGAACTCCAGACTCCGGAGGCGGTGGGCCACCGGGTCGTGCACGGTGGCCCCGCCTACACCCACGCGGTCAGGATCGACCAGGGAGTTCGGGACCGACTGGAGGAGTACGTCGGCCTCGCCCCGCTGCACCAGCCGGCGGCGCTCGCGGGCATCGACCTGGTGTCCCGGGCGCTGCCGGACGTGCCTGTCGTCGCGTGCTTCGACACGGCGTTCCACGCCACCATGCCACCGGCGGCGTCGACGTACGCCGTTCCGGCGGAGTGGCGCGAGGAGTACGGCCTGCGGAAGTACGGCTTCCACGGACTGTCCCACGCCTACGCCGCGCGGCGGGCCGCGGAGATGGTGGGCCGCCCGATCGAGGAGTTGCGGACGGTCGTCTGCCACCTGGGCGCGGGCGCCTCGGTGACCGCCGTCCGGGCCGGCCGCAGCGTCGACACCACCATGGGGTTCACCCCGCTCGCCGGTCTCGTGATGGCGAGCCGGTCCGGGGACGTCGACCCGGGTCTCCTGGTGTGGCTGCTGCGCAACCGCGTCGTCGACGCGGAGGAACTCGACACCGCCCTCGAACGCCACAGCGGACTGGTCGGCCTGGCCGGCACGGGCGACATGCGGATCGTCCTGGACGACGCCGCCGCGGGCGACCCACGGGCCCGGCTCGCCGTCGAGGTCTACCTGCACCGGCTGCGCGCGCAGATCGCCGCCATGACCGCCAGCCTCGGTGGTCTCGACGTCCTCGCCTTCACCGGTGGTGTGGGTGAGCACGCGGCACCGATCCGCGACGGGGCGGTGCGCGGACTCGGCTACCTCGGCATCGAGGTGGACCCCGACCGCAACGCCGAGGCGGACGGGGACACCGACATCAGTGCCCTGGCCTGCGCCGTACGGACCCTCGTGGTCACCGCCCGGGAGGACCTCGAGATCGCCGCGGAGGTACGCCGGGTGTGTGCCCCCGAGGACCGGTGACCGCTCAGCTCAGGCCGGTGTAGAGGGCACGCAGGTGCTGTGCCCGGTCGGCGGCCGACAGGACGTCGGTGGAGTCGGCGAACTGGTCGACGGAGCCCACGAGGGGGAGTGTGGCCAGCCAGGGATCCTCGATCGCGTCCCGGCACGCGTTCGCGAAGCGGGTGGCGTCGAGCACCTGGAACGGCCGGCCGTGGAACGGGCGAACCGTCGGGTCGTCGATCGGGACGGTGAGCCCGGAGGCGTTGTGTTGCCGGGCGAGGAGTTCGTAGACCTCGACCAGCGCCGCCTCCCGGGCGGGGAAGTCGGTGGCCGCGGCCGCTCGCCGCAGTGGCGGGGTCAGCTCGGCGGCGCCGGGAAGCCGGGCGAACGCCGTACCGAACCATTTGGAGTACGGGCGATACTCACCGGCGAGCAGGAACGCCACCCCCATCGCGTCGCGGACCAGCCGACCAGCCAGCAGTGCCGAACCCAGGTCGTCCCCGACCTCCGCCGTACGCCCGACGAAGGCGTCCTCCTGCGCGATCCGGCCCCACTGCGAGGCGAGCATCCACAGCCACACGTCCCGGGGGTACCAGCGCAGCGCCTCCCGGGTCGCGGCGAGCTCGCCCTTCGGGTCGGCGTACACCGCGCCGCGGACGACTCCGAGCAGTTGCTGCTGGGGGATCGTCAGCCAGTCCAGCGGGCTCATCCCGCCGAGGGGATCGAGGCCGAGCTGGCCGTGCAGCCAGTCGCGCCAGGTGAGGACGTCGACCCGATGCTGCTCGGGTACGTCGTCCCAACCGAACCGGACCGGCCAGTTCCGGAACGTCCGCGGGAGCCTGGCGTCCACCCGCTCCCGGACGGCGTCCACGTCGTCGGCCGCCACGAAGATCTGCAGCCGTGGCCCCCAGCCGTGGTCGGTGGAGCGGGCCGTGTCGTAGCCGAGGACGTCCGAGCCCCAGCCGAGCAGCGCGGCCGCGTGCTCGAGGGGTCCGAGCAGGGGTGCGACGACCTCGGCGTAGAAGGCAGCGTTCAGCTCGAGGGACGGCACGAACGTCTGGGTCATGGGCACCATCCTCGGTGGTGCGGCGGGGGTGGCGGCAACCGGTTTATGGCGTACGGCCGGCGAGGTGGGCGTCGAGGAACGCTCGATTACCCGGGGAGAGTGGAAGCGAGGGGAGCTCGGCCACGGCGACCACCCGGCTGGCGAGCTCCCACCCTTCGGTGTCGGTCCAGGCGGCGTCGGGCGCCACCTCGCGCGTGACCGCGTGGGCGCCGAAGACCCACTGCAGACTGTCCGGGTAGAGGTAGGCGTAGCCGGTGGGGCGCGCGCCCAGGTGGGCGAGGTGGAGGAAGCCGAGCGGTCTCAGCGTTCCTGGGTCGAGCCGCCAGCCCGTCTCCTCGACGACCTCGCGGGCGGCGGTCTCCGCGAAGGTCTCGCCGGTCTCCCGCCGTCCGCCGGGCAGGACGTGCTGCTCGCGGCTGTTCGCGCAGACCACGACCCCGCCCGGCGCGCTGACCAGGCAACGCACCGAGGTGACCAGGTCGGCGGGTACGAGCGTGTCCGGCACCGGCGTGGGAGTCAGGCACGACGCGAGTTCCAGCGGCATGCTGGCATCCACGCCCCAGGACTCGCGGTGCACGGCCGCGGGGCGCCGCCCGGCGAGGAGGCGGAGCAGGGCGGGGTCGCGGTTACCGGCGATCTCCATCCGCCCAGTCTCGCAGCGACAACCGAGGGGCGCGGAGTTCCGATCACGGGAGAACCATGTCGTCCGCAGCAGAGCAGGCCAAGGACCTCTACCGCAGCTTCCTTCTCGACCTCTGGCACGCTTCGCCGCGGCGACGCGCGAGCCTCGCGGAGCGGATCGTCGCCGACGACTTCGCCATCCGGCGGGGCGGCCAGCACGACCCCGCCCACGGACCGGCGGCGATCGTCGACACCATCGAGCGGAGTCTCGCGCTCTTCGACGACGTGCGTGTCACGCTCGATCAGGGACCTGTCGCGGAGGGTGACCTGGTGGCCGCACGCTGGACGTTTTCGGGCTCTTTCCGCGGTGGGCTGCCCGGCGCGAGTGCGCCAGTTGGAACGCGGGTGGCGTTCTCCGGCATGGATCTGGTTCGGTTGGCCGACGGCAAGGTGGCCGAATACTGGGTGTCCTCAGATGCCGATCATCTGATGGCGCAGCTCGGGGTCGAGGGAGAGAGCAACGCGTGAGTGAGCTGGATGCGGCGAAGGTGACTGCGTGGTTGGGAGCCGGCGAGGAGTACGCGAGCTGGGTGGCTGAGCTCGACGCGATAGGAGAGTCGGAGGAGGTGTCGCTCCCGGAGGCCGCCCAGGTGGACGCCCTCGCGCAGCCGCTGGGCCTGCACGACGACGACCTGGCGGAGATCAAGGCGACGGCGTTCTCCGCGGCGCAGGAGCCGGAGCTGTGGTGGTTGCTGCAGCGCTGCCACCGGCAGCTGATCCGCCAGATGGGCGACGTGGACTCGCCGTGGCTGCGGTGGCCGCACCTGCCGGCCGCTCTGGAGGCGAAGGGGCGGTTCTTCTACGTCCACGTGTTCCTGGCCTCGATCCCCGCGCTGCTGCGCTACCACGAGAAGCGCGGCATCCCCGCCGAGGACAGCTGGGGGATCCTCGCCGACCTGGGCCGGCAGATCGCGGTCTACCGCCGGATCCACGGCGGCGTCGGCGGGCTCGACGTGCAGTTCTGGTTCTCGCTGCACTTCCGGGGACTCATCTACGACATGGGCCGGCTGCAGTTCAACCGGGGCCGGGTCCAGTACGACGAGGAGACGATCGCGACGGCGGGTGCGCCGTTCGGCAAGGGTGACCCGGTGCTCGGCGTCCACATCCCCGAGTCCGGCCCGATGACTCCCGAGGCCTGCGAGGAGTCCTTCCGGCGGGCCAAGGAGTTCTACGACCGGTACTTCCCCGAGGACAACTACCGCTACGCGGTGTGCTCGTCCTGGCTGCTCGACCCGCAACTCGCGGAGTACCTCCCGGAGGACTCCAACATCGTGCGGTTCCAGCGGCGCTTCCAGGTGGTGCCCGGCGGACACGACGGCGACAAGGACGTGTTCCAGTTCGTGTTCCGGCTGATCAACCCGCGCATCGAGGACCTGCCTCGACGTACGACGTTGGAGCGGGCGGTCGTCCAGCACCTCGAGTCCGGCCGGCACTGGCAGGTGCGTTCCGGTTGGCTCGCGCTCTGAGCCTGCCTACCCGGCCAGCGTGCCGACGAGGCGGCGGCAGCGGACGGGGTCCTCGGTGAGCCCGATGCCGAGGCCCCACAGCCAGTAGTCGACGGCACGCACGACGGTCCACGCCCGGGCCCGATCGCGGTCGAGTCCGCCGGCGTCGGCCAACGCGGTGAGCAGGTCACGGACGTCCGCCGGCTCCGCCGCCTCGTCGATCCGTGTCCACATCAGCTCGGGCACGGAGTACTCCGGGTCCCCGGCCACCGGCCGAGGATCGATGGCCAGCCAGGGCTCGCGCGTTCCGGCAAGCACGTTGCCGTAGTGCAGGTCGGCGTGGACGAGGCTCTCGCCCGCGTCGGCGGCCAGGTCACGTGCCGTCCGGGCGGCGAGGTCGACCCACGGCCCCGGCAGCGGCCCTCCCAGGGCCCGCTGCCGGGGCCACACCGTCTCGGCGATCTCCGTGCCGATGTCGGCGAGCCGCGGGATGCCCGGCGGTGCCGGCATGGTGAGGCGCCGGAGCAGCGCACCGGCCAGCTCGGCGGCGGGCAGCAGCTCGACATCGGCCAGCGACCGACCGGCGTCGAGGCGTTCGAGCAGCAGCGCGCCGTCGTCGGTCCAGGCGTCCAGCAGGCGGACGACGCCCCGCCCCGCCCAGGCCCGCAGCCCGATCGCCTCGGTCACGGTGGTCTCCGGCGGCTGGCAGACCTTGAGGACGCAGGGGGCTCCGTCGACGCGACGCCGCGCGGAGAGGACGAGGCTGTTCGCACCGTGCCGCGGTGATTCCGAGTCCAGCCGCAGGTCCCACCGCTCGCACAGCCGCTCGACCAGGGCGGGTATGCCAGCGATCCACTGGTGACCCTGCGTGCCCGCGATCCGGGTCCGTTCCTCGACGAAGGTGTCGGGTATGTCGATCTCCATCACCGCTGCGTTCGGCTCCGTCCCGCCCGGGTGCGCATACGGGTCGCGACGTGCCGGCGCGTCCCGGCCGGGACCCTACCGGCGGCGGGGTGGGCGGGCCACGCCTTTGTTCGGCGCGCCTGACGCACCTGGCGTACCTGCTGGCCGACGGCCGGCGGGGGCGATCCAGGGGGCGTCGATAGGCTGAGGGGCGGAAACGGCGTACAGAAGGGAACCCCCAAAGGTGGCTGTCCGGGCAGTGCGCGGAGCGACCCAGCTCGAGGTCGACGAGCGCGAGCACCTGCTGGAGCGTGTGGCGGAGCTGGTCAGGGACGTCCTGCGACGGAACGATCTCGGCAATGACGACCTGATCAGCATCATTTTCACCGCGACGTCCGATGTGAAGTCGGAGTTCCCCGCCTATGCCGCCCGGCAGATGGGCATGACCGACGTCCCGCTCCTGTGCGCCCGGGAGCTGGAGATCGAGGGGTCGATGCCGCTCGTGGTCCGGCTGCTCGCCCACGTCGAGACCGAGCTGTCCCGGGACGAGATCACCCACGTCTACCTGCATGGTGCGGCCGCGCTACGGCGCGACCTCGCCCATGTGCACGCCGTACCCGATGAGGCTTCGGCCGGCACGCCTCCGGTCGAGGGAGCGCCGGCATGAGCGACCTGCCGTTTCGACGGGTGGTCGTGATCGGCGCCGGCCTGATGGGCACGTCGGTCGGACTCGCGCTGCGTCGGGCCGGGGTCGAGGTGTTCCTCGAGGATCTCGACCCGGCCAACCTGCGGGTCGCCGTGTCGCTCGGCGCCGGCAAGCCTCTCCTGACGGATGCCGGGACAGCTGCCGAAACTGAGGCCGAGGTCGACCTCGCGGTGGTCGGCGTACCCCCAGCCGCGCTCGGCCGCGTGATCGCGGACGCGCTGGCGAGGTTCCCCGCCGCCACCGTCACCGACCTCGGCAGCGTCAAGGCCGCCCCGCTCACCGACGCCGGCACGCATGCCGCGGCGTCCCTGGACCGTTACGTCGGCGGTCACCCGATGGCCGGCAGCGAGCACTCCGGTCCCCTCGCGGCCCGGGCCGACCTGTTCGACGGGCGGGCGTGGGCGGTGACGGCGCACCCCCAGAGCCGAACCGACGCGGTGGAAACGGTCGAGGCCCTGGCGCTCGCCTGCGGCGCGTTCCCGGTCCGCCTCACCCCGGCCCAGCACGACGAAAGGGTCGCGCTGGTCTCCCACCTGCCCCAGGTCGCCTCCACCGTCGTCGCGGGAATGCTGACCGGCGCCGCGGAGGACCACCTCGTTCTCGCCGGTCAGGGCCTGCGCGACGTGACCCGGATCGCCGGCGGCGATCCGGAACTGTGGACGCAGATCCTCTCCGCCAACGCCGAACCTGTCGCCCGGCTGCTGCACGAGGTGGCCGACAAGATGCACCAGGCGGCCCTGACGCTGGAGAAGCTCGAGCCCGCCTCGTCGGCCGTCGACGACCTGCGCAGGTCGTTGGAGCGTGGCGTGACGGGCGTCGGCCGGCTGCCGGGGAAGCACGGCGCGCGGCCGGGCGTCTTCGCCGCGGTGCCGGTGCCGCTGCCCGACCAACCCGGCGAGTTGGCGCGTCTGTTCGCCGACGTCAGCGCCGCCGGTGTCAACATCGAGGATGTCCGCATCGACCACAGCCCGGGCACTCCGGCCGGTCTGGTGGAGTTGTCGGTTCATCAAGGCGCCGTACCCGCGCTACTGGAGGCCCTGGCGCGACACGGGTGGGACGTGCACGGGTAGCCTCCCCACAACGCTTCGAGGGAGACGACAGGTGGAGCGAGCCGACGACGCAGGCAGAGCCGGGATCGTGGTGGCCATCGACGGTCCGTCCGGCTCCGGAAAGTCCAGCGCCGCGCGGGGTGTCGCGCGCAGGCTGGAGTTGCGCTACCTCGACACCGGGGCGATGTACCGCGCCATCACCTGGTGGATGATTCAGGTCGGCGTTCCGGTCGACGACTCCGATGAGGTCGCCGCGCGTTCCAGCGAGCCGGAGATCGAGGTCGGCATCGACCCCGAGCATCCGACCATCGCGGTCGACGGCGTCGACGTGGCCGGTCCGATCCGGTCCCGTGAGGTGACCAACGCCGTCAGCGCGGTGGCCGCCGTACCCGCCGTGCGCAGGCGGATGGTCGAGATTCAGCGCGAGCTGATCGGCTCCGGCGGCATCGTCGTGGAAGGCCGTGACATCGGTACGACGGTCGCGCCGAAGGCACATGTCAAGGTCTACTTGACGGCGCACGAGGAGGAGCGCGCTCGTCGCCGTGCTGCCGAAGGGCTGGCCGGGGCGAAGCTCGAGCTCACCCTCACCCAGAAGGAGATGGCGCTGCGGGACCGCAAGGACTCCAGCCGTACCACCTCACCCCTGAACAAGGCAGCCGACGCCGTCGTTCTCGACACCACCGAACTCAACCTGCAGCAGGTCATCGACCGGATCTGCGCCCTCGCCGGCGAGCACGCCGGGGCGCACGGCCGGCGATGACCAGCCAGGTGGTGCCGCAGTACTGGAGCGGCGCACAGGGGCCACCACGGCGAAGTCTGAAGACGGTACGCCCGTTCGTCACGGGCCTGATGCGGACCGCCTGGAAGGTCCGCATCTACGACCAGCACCACGTACCAGCCGGTGGTCCGGTGATCCTCGCGTCCAACCACCTCGGCATCCTCGACGGCCCGCTGCTGTGTGCCGTCGCGCACCGACCGGTGCACGCGGTCGTGAAGCAGGAGATGTTCCGGGGTACCACCGGACGCGCCCTGCGCAGGCTCGGCCAGATACCGGTCGACCGGGAGGCCTACGACCCGGGCGCCGTCAAGTCGGCGTTGGCCGTCCTGGACCGCGGGGACGTGCTCGCGATCTATCCCGAGGGCGCGCGAGGCGCCGGCGACTTCGCCCTGATCAAACCCGGCGTCGCCTACCTCGCGATGTGCACCGGCGCGCCCGTCGTTCCGGTCGTCTGCCTCGGCACCCGGCCCTCCGGCGGGTCGATCGGCACGCTGCCCCGGATGCGCTCCACGGTCGACGTCGTCTTCGGGCCCCCGGTCCGGCTGCAGCGCACCGAGTGGCCCCGGCGTACCCACGAAGTACGCGAACAGGCACGCTGGCTCCAGAAATGGTTGGTGAGCCACGTGCGTTACTCCTGTGGGGTGACCGGCCGGGACCTTCCCGGCCCGGTTCCCCGACCTGAAACCGAACCCGGACCGGTCGTCACCTCGTAGTCCACGGACTTCGTCACTTCGTAGTCCACGGACTAAGGTCCGCAGGACAGCGACATGATCCGACCCGCCGCCCGGCATCGAACATTTGAGGACTTTCTGTGAGCAACGAGGAGCAGACTCGCGTCGAGGACTATTTCGACGTGGAGGAGTTCGACGCCGAGGGCATGCCGGTCGAAGGTGGCGAAGGCCCGGAGGACGTACCGGTCGTCGCCGTCGTCGGGCGGCCGAACGTCGGCAAGTCGACCCTGGTCAACCGCATCCTCGGCCGCCGCGAGGCGGTCGTCGAGGACATCCCGGGGGTCACCCGTGACCGGGTCGCCTACGACGCGAACTGGCGCGGACGGCGCTTCACCCTCGTCGACACCGGCGGCTGGGACCCCGAGGCGCGAGGGTTCATGGCGCGGGTCTCCGCGCAGGCCGAGCTGGCCGTCGCCGCCGCCGACGTGGTGCTGTACGTACTCGACGTGACCGTCGGTGCCACCGACGTCGACGAGGCCGTGGTGAAGATCCTCCGGCGTTCGGGGAAGCCGGTCGTGGTCGCGGCCAACAAGGCCGACGACCAGCGCGGCGAGGCCGACTCCACCGCTCTGTGGTCGCTCGGCCTGGGCGAGCCCCAGGCCGTGTCGGCGATGCACGGGCGGGGGAGCGGTGACCTGCTGGACGCGCTGTTCGAGGTGCTTCCGGACGCCCCGGCCGAGCGGGAGCCCACCACCGGGGGGCCCCGCCGGATCGCCCTGGTCGGCAAGCCGAACGTCGGGAAGTCCAGCCTGCTCAACCGGCTCGCCGGGGAGGAGCGGGTGGTCGTCGACGAGGTCGCCGGTACGACCGTCGACCCGGTCGACGAGCTCGTCGAGCTGGGCGGTAAGACCTGGCGCTTCATCGACACCGCGGGCATCCGGCGCCGCGTGCGCGAGGCGTCCGGGCACGAGTACTACGCGAGCCTGCGTACCTCCGCCGCCATCGAGCGGGCCGAGGTCGCCGTCGTGCTGCTGGACGCCTCGCAGCCGCTGTCCGAGCAGGACCTACGCATCATCACCAACGTCGTCGACGCCGGACGTGGCCTGGTCCTGGCGTTCAACAAGTGGGACCTCGTCGACGAGGAGCGGCGGCTGCGGATAGAGAAGGAACTGGACCGCCAGGTTCGGGTCCGCTGGGCGCCCCGCATCAACGTCAGCGCCCGCACCGGCTGGCACGTCGACCGACTCGTCCGCGCGATCGAGACCTCACTGGGCGGGTGGGAGACGCGGGTCTCCACGGCGCAGCTCAACGCCTTCCTCGGCCGGCTCGTCGCCGCCAACCCGCACCCGCTCCGCGGCGGGAAGCAGCCCCGGATCCTGTTCGGCACCCAGCCGCAGACCTCGCCGCCGAAGTTCCTGCTCTTCACGACCGGGTTCCTCGAGGCGTCCTACCGCCGCTTCATCGAACGCCGGCTCCGCGAGGAGTTCGGCTTCGACGGCTCACCGATCATGATCTCGCTGAAGGTACGCGAGAAGCGGGGGAAGAAGAGCTAGGTGGCGCCGCCGGCGCCTCGCTGGGGTCTTGGCCGCGGGGCGTCCGGTGGTGTCGCTTTGGCAGGATTGGTGCGGATACCCGGAGGCCGGGTTGCCACCCGGTGACGCACAGGGAGCCGGTGGGGGAGCCCGGGCCGGCCTGCGGTAAGGTTCCATCCGCTTGGCCGGTTATGCCGGGCAACGGGCTGTGGCGCAGCTTGGTAGCGCACTTGACTGGGGGTCAAGGGGTCGTGGGTTCAAATCCCGCCAGCCCGACAGAGTTTCCGCAGGTCAGCGGCGGTGGCGCTCCAATTGGTGGGCCATCTGGGGACCACAGGTGACTAACTGAGTGACTAGGGTCTAGATCTGCGTCGCGACATCGCTGATCTTGACCGCTGTGGACGTTGCCGACTTAGGCTCTCTTGTGGATCATGGCGCCGCTGACGCGGCGCTGCATCGGCCCGCCCTTGCGGGCGGCTCTGGGGGCCGTCCTCGGACGCTCGGCGCCCGGCGGGGGACCTGTTCTCATCGAAGACCTCAGGGGCTCCGCCCCCGAAACCCCGGTCCTCTCTCCGGAGGGGAAGGCCCGTGCTCCGGCGTGTTGGGATGTCAGCCGTGGTTCTCCCGATCATTCGGCGCGGGCAAGTGTTGCCCGCCACTCGAGATGAGCATGTCGGCGTCATTCGCGGTGAGCATGAAGGGCGTGGGCATCGGAGTGGGGTGGCCGTCTCGGTGTGCATAATGTCGCGTTCATGCTCGGGTTGTCGCCTGGTTCGGGGTGTGGCTGTGGTGGCGGGGCTCGGGTGGTCAGCCGCTGGGTGTCACGGCGGCAGCGTCGCCAGTCCACTGTCGGGGTCGGCCAAATGGAGTCGGTCTTCGATCTGACGGCGGTGTTGGTGCGGCGAGTAGCCCCAGGTAGTCGAAGCCAGTAGAGCCGGGGCGAGCGGGCCGCACCGGCGGAGGCTGGTCAGTGTCGCCGCTGAAGGACCGGGCGGCGTCGGCGAGGGCGTCGAGGGCCTCAGCCAGCTCGGTGCCGTGCCAGCTGGCCGGAGAACAGCGTCGAAAAGGCCGGCTCCCGCGCTGGCGGCGACCGTGGCTGCGTGCGAGATCAACGCTCGTGCACCCCGCCGTAGGCCGGCAGCCATCCCCGCACAGTCGCCGCTGGCACACCCAGCCCGGCAGCGATCTGCCTGTACCCGTGGCCGTCGACGTTCCCGACCAGTTCTGCGCCGATCACCTCGGCGCTGTAGGCCCGCCGCGGCACGTAGAACGCCGGCAACAGGACGTGGGTGCCACGACACGTGCCGCACCGCACCCGGTCCGGGGTCACCCCGACCTCGCACCCGCCCGGCAACCTGAGCGAGCGGGTCCGGGCACTGGCCCAGCTGCGCAGGACACCGGCGCAGTCGGGCTGAGGACAGCGCAGACGCCCACGCAGCAGCGGGCGCCGAGCTGCATCGACGTCCACGACCCAGATCACGATCACTCACTCCAGCCATCCGGCCAGCCTGGCCACGCCACGGTCGGGCTGGGAAGGGGCAACTGGTATTGCAGCCTGCCCGACGATCAACATCCCGACAAAGCGTTCGTACGACAACGGGTGTCAGGGCCTCGATCCTCATCGCGAACACGATCCAGACCTGCCGAGACATCCTGACGAGTCACGCCGCCTTCATGCTCACGATGTCGTCGCACATGGTGCGCGAACCGACAAGAGCTGGACGAACTATTACTCCTCAAGTCCTGCTCAAGCCGAGTGACGGAGCATGCTCATGCTGTGCGACGGTCAACAGGCAAGCGCATGTGTCTGATGGCAGGACTGATGAGAACTAGCGCGGTGATGGCCGCGGATATGCAGGTGAGCACGACGAATGTCGCGCGCGCACCGAAATCCTGGAGCAGCCATCCGCCGGCGAGGGGACCCAACGGCGCGGCGAGGCTGGCCACGAGCATGACCGCGCTCAGCACCCGCCCTTGCATCTCTGGTGGAGTAATGCTGATCTGGACTGCGGCGAGCATCCCGTTGGCCGGGGCAGAGGTGAAGTACGTCAGTGCCAGAAGGGCGCCAATAACGAACGGGTTGTATGCAAACATCAGAGCGCCCAGAGCGAAAGTGGCGGTCGCGCCGAAGAGACACACCAGCACAGGCGGTGGGAGCCGTCGCTGGATCTGCGGGGAGAGCCACGCCCCCAGTATCCCGCCGATGCCGGCCAGGGAGAAAGCCGCGCCGATCTCGACGGCTGGCGCCCCCCGTGCACTGGTCGACGCGATCACCACAAGGATGACAGCGGGGAAGATGAACTGATATCCCGCCGCGCACAGCAGCGTGACTCGCAGAAACGCACTGCCCCACACCAGCTGGATGCCAGTGAGGAGGTCCTTGCGCAGCGGCCGGGGGTTCGCCTGTCGCCCTTCCTCGCCGTACAGTCTCCGCTTGATCGAGCCGATGAGGAGACCGCTGGTCAGGAAGCTCGCGGCTTGCACCGCGATCGGCAAGGCGGCCGCGACACCGAAGAGGAGGCCGCCCAGAGGCGGGCCCCCGAGAGTGGCCAGGTGACCGCGCGCCTCGTTCTGGGCCATGGCGTTCGGTAGCTGTGTCGTGGGCACGACCTGCCGGACAGCAACCATCTGAGCAGGGCCGAAGAACGCGTCGCACGCGGCGTTTATGACGGCCGCGACGACGAGGTGCGCCATGCTAAGACGGTCGGCCACGACAGCCAGGGCAACTGATGCTGTGGCCACCGCTCTGATCGCGTCGCACGTGACCAGCAGCGCCCTGCGTGGGAGCCGGTCCACGAACACTCCGGCAGGCAGCTGCAGGACCGCTCCAGCCGCCATTCCCACGAAGGCGATGATGCCGGCCGTGCGTGCTGAACCGGTCGCCAGCAGCGCCAGCAGGGGGTAGGCGATCATGGCGATGCTGGTTCCCAAGGCTGAGATCGCGTGTCCGGCCCACAACACCATGAAGTCGCGGTTCTTGCGCAGGGGAGTCGGGGCGGGTACAGGAGTGCTCGTCAACGACTTCGCCCTTCCGTGTGGCGAGAGAGCCTGAACAAGGCGACGGACACATTCAGATGTCGGTGGGACCTGGACCTGGACCTATGCGTGCGCTCCTCGGGTATCCACACATCTGCTCCGGTGGTTGCCGCTCCGGTTCGGATCTTTGATGCGGGTCAGCGCGCTGCAAGTCTCGGAGTCGGCACCGGCGATGTCCATCACATCCGCTGACAGCGGAATGCCGCCACCGGTCACGCTAGGTTTTCAACGTCGAGCGCAAAGCGTCCGACGGGATCAAGGCGTACTCCTGACCCAGCGTGACCCAACGTCGTAGCCCAACGGGGGCCTGACTTCCAAGCTGTCCATGAGCGGGGGGAGTGGCAAGGGGAGGAGTACGGACTAACGCTCTCGCCGGGCATGCGTTCGGAGCGTGGCTCTGCACGCAATGTTTACCGATGCACGCCATCTGACCAGGGTCTTCGTTTCCCCCGTGCAATCTGGGGGTCAAGGGGTCGTGGGTTCAAATCCCGCCAGCCCGACAGATGACGAAAGTGCCCCGGACGCTGATGCGTGGGTGACTAAGTGAGTGACAATGCCGTTCACTTTCGGCTTGGTGGCTCTCGTCTAGTCCAGGCGCTCACTTACCCTTCTGCTGACCGGACCTGTCGATGAGGCCCAAGAGCGCCGCCGACGCGGCCCAGCCGCTCGGCCGTCGTGCGGGCGGCGCTCGTTGGTGGACTCTGTGGAGGGCAGGCCGACGGCCTGTGCCTTCCGGTTCCGGCGTGGTCGGCCCGTGGCGCGTGCCAGCCGGGACCCACGCAGCCGTCGCCAGGGGGTCCAGATTCACCCGCCGTTGACACGGGCAGCGGCCGTGCAACTAGCGCGCGATTACTGCCGGGAGATCGCCGACTGGGTGTACCCGAGCGGCGCGGCGGCCGTGGTGAAGGTTCCTTGTTCGGCCACGGCGCGCAACACGTGCAGCGCGGTCAGCGACACATCAGTGAAGTCCATGACGTTTACGCATAGTACGAGTGCTGAACTTTCGTTGGACTCATGGCTGCGGCGTTCTTAGCGTGGAGACGTGAACGCATCCCGCATCGCCCTTGTCACGGGCGCCAACCAAGGACTCGGCCGCGCCCTCGTCGAAGGGCTCGCCGCCCGCATGAACCGGGACGACCTGGTTCTGCTCACCGGGCGCGACCAGCAGCGGGTGATGGACGCGGCACATCAGGTCGCACAGGCGCCGCCCTCAACCCGAGCCCGCGTCGAGGGCGAGGTCCTGGACGTCACGGACACCGGCGCCGTCTCCCGCCTCGCCGAGGACCTGCGGGCCCGCCACGGCGGGGTCGACATCGTGGTGTCCAACGCGGTCGCCCGCCTGCTGCCCGGTGAGTCGCAGGCGGAGCGGGCCGACGAGTTCATCGACGTCTCCAACACCGCCACCCACGCGGTCCTGCGCTCCTTCGGCCCCGTCCTGCGCCCTGGCGGCAGGCTCCTCGTCGTGGCCAGCAGCCTGGGCACCCTCGGCCACCTCACCCCGCGGCTACACCACCTCTTCGACGGCGCGAGCCTCGATCAGGTCGAGTACGCCGTCGAGTCATGGCGCAGCGCCATCCACCACAAGACGGCCGCGGAAGAAGGCTGGCCGCTGTGGCTGAACGTGCCCTCAAAGGTTGCCCAGGTAGCCGCCGTCCGCGCGGTCGCCGCCGACCGCCGCGAACGCGACCTGGCCACCGGCACCTTGGTCGCCGCCGTATGCCCCGGCATGGTCGACACCCCCACCTCACGCCCATGGTTCGACGACTACAGCCAGGCCCAGTCACCCGCCCAGGCCGCCGAAGCCATCCTCGACCTGATCCTCGCCGAGCACGTCGCCCCCGCCCTCTACGGCGAACTGGTCCGCTTCGGCCAGGCACTGGACTGGCACTCCGGCACACCGCCGACGGAACAGGACCGCCTGCTCCAGTGATCATTCACTCCGATCGCGGCTGGTCCACAGGGCGAAGCAGACCAGGTGATCGGACATCACCGTCCGGGAGGTACGCGTAATGCGGAACGTTGGTGTTCCCAAGTGAGCTGGGGCAACTTGTGCACGAATCGTCGGGTGCGTAGAAAGCCCACTACCGGAAATCGGCGACTGACAACCTTCTTCGCGGCGTTCATCTTGTCATGCCGGCGAATGAGTCGTGGGCGAGGGCGAGCAGCGTGAGCCGCGCAGTTGTCGGAGTTCCCGGCAGCGGTGAGAAGAGGGCAAGGATGTGCGAACGGTCCTCGTCAACGAGGAACTCACAGTCGAACTCGAGCAGCCCGACCTGGGGATGCCGTATCCGTTTGTGGCGACGGCGCAGTACGGCAACATCATGGAGGTTCCAGAGCGCGGTGAACTCTGGGCTGTCGGCCAGTAGGTGCGAGACCAGCGACCGGGCCCGAGCATCGTCGCGGCGCGTAACCGCGGCACGCAGATCGGCAACCAGCGCGCGGGATTCCGCGCCATGGTCCTCGACCGGGTAGCCGTTCCGTGCGTCGGGTTCGCAGAACCAGCGGTAGATGACGCTCGCCTTCAAGTTATTGCTACCGGATGGGCGGCCAAAGACGGCGCGCGCCAAGCTGTTCTGCACGAGAGTCTCGCCGAGATCGGTCATTACCTGGGCTGGAATGTCGGTCAGCGCGTCGAGGACACTGAGCAATGCCGCAGCGACATGCCGATCGTCTTTGTGGCGTCCAGGAACGGGGTGACCGGTGAGCCGGTAGAGGTGGTCCCGCTCGTCTTGACTCAGCCGTAGCGCCCGGGTCAGTGAACGCACAACGAGTTCGGAGGGCACCGCGGTGGCTCGTTGCTGCTCGAGCCGGGTGTAGTAGTCGGTCGAAACGCCGGCCAGGGCAGCGACTTCCTCTCGACGTAGTCCAGGGGTCCGCCGCCGGCCAGCCGAAGGTAAGCCGACCTCGCCGGGGCTCAGCGCGGCCCGGCGATTCCTCAGGAACTCTGCCAGCAGTTGAGCATCCACGCTCTCAGTGTGCGCGCCCACATACTCGCTCGACAGAGTGAGGTTCACTCTGCCAAGGCCGCGCCGGGCCGACCTAGGTTGAATCACGACCGATCCGGCCGATCTAGGCCGGACCACGACGATCCGACCGAGCTTGGGAGAATCACCATGAACACCTGGTTCCTCACCGGCGCGTCCCGCGGGCTTGGCGCCCACTGGGCCGAAGCCATCCTGGACCGCGGCGACAACCTCGCCGCCACGGCGCGCGACGCCGCGACACTGAAACCGCTGACCGACCGCTACGGCGACCGGGTGCTCGCGCTCAAGCTGGACGTCACCGACCGCGCTGCCGTCGACGCCGCAGTCGATGAGGTCGAGCAGTGCTTCGGCGGTATCGACCTGCTGGTCAACAACGCCGGGCACATGCTGCACGGGGCGGTCGAGGAAGTCAGCGCCGATCAGGCCCGCGCGCAGATGGACGTCAACTACTTCGGCGCGCTGTGGACCACCAGGGCGGTGCTGCCCGGCATGCGTCGGCGTCGCCATGGCCGGATCATGCAGGTTTCCTCCATTGGGGGCCTGGTTGCCTATCCGACGTTGGGCATCTACCAGGCGTCGAAATGGGCACTCGAAGCGATGAGCCAGTCGCTGGCCGCTGAGGTCGCCGCCTATGGCATCCACGTCACCTTGATCGAACCGATCATGTTCCCCACCGGCCTGGCCGCCGCCTCACCACAGTCCACGCCAGACCCCGCATACGCAGATGCCCGCGAAGCCCTCTACGCGGGGGCGGCCGGGTTCCTCCCCGGAGACCCCGCCGCCACTGCCCAAGCGATCCTCGCACTCGCCGACACACCCAATCCACCCCTGCGAGTGCTCTTCGGCACCAACGGACTCGACGCGCTACGAACCGAGTACGCCGGCCGTCTCGCTGGGCTCGAAGAATGGGACTACATCTCACGCCTCGCCCAAGGCAACCCCGTCCGTCAGTGACACGAGTGCCGGACGCCACCGCTCAGCCCTCCGCCAACGTGGCGCATCACTGAGCCTCTTCAACAGGTCATTAGCGCCTATCGGCTGGTGAGTTCAGCCAGAAGCATGTCGCGACAGGTGCAAAGACCGTCAGTGCGTCGGGGGCGGGCGAATTCCTTCGGTGCGACCTCGGAGCGAGGTCGTTGATCGTATAGCCGTAGGCCACGTCGTAGACCGCGCACGCCTGGTTCCAGCGCATTACCCGTTCACGGTCCATTTCCGCCGCCTCGGACCAGGCGGTGAGCTGGCGGACCAGGGAGCCTTTCAGGTCCCCTTCCGCCACCATCTGAGGCCACCGGTCGCGCAGGAGTCTTACCGAGTCGTACGCGGGATCGCCGGAGTGTCCCTTCGGATCGATCGCAAGCCAGGGCTCACGGCTACTCCGCAGCACGTTGCCAAAGTTCATGTCGCCATGGACGAGAAGGTTCGGCTGAACGGTGGCGAGGTTCCGAGCGGTCTCCAGCGCCAGGTCCACCACCGGGCGCGGGAGGAGTTGACGCACGAACTCAGACCTGCCGATCACCTCGACCCACTCCTCGGCCAACATCGTCAGCGGCAGCGCGGTGTCCGGGGCCTCCACCGCCAGCCGTCGGGTGAGGCTTCCAGCGATGGTGACGGCCTCGATCGAATCGGACAGGGTGTGGAGCGACTGGGGCTCAGCCCACTCCAGGAGCATGGCGAAGCTGGCGTCGTCGCGCTCCAGGAGATGGACCGCACCGTGTCCACCCCAAGCGGCCAATGCCACCGGTTCGGGCCTGTTTCCGGGATGGGGGTAGGAGATCTTCAACGCGGCGGGCGTGCCGTCGAGTCGACGAACCGGAACGACAATCCCCACATGTCCGTGGGTGACCGGCCCGGCCGGGCGGCATTTCCAGCGCTCCAGGAACTCATCCACCAAGGCAGGTAGCGAGTCGATCCAGGCCCGGCCCTCTTTCTCAGCCCGCCCGAGAGTGATCTCTGTCAGCCTCGCCGGAACCTCGACCACGCCAGCCTCCAGTCCGAGCCGCAGAGACGGCCTCGCGATCCGTCAGGGCATCCGAAGGTACTAGCTCCGGCACGCATGGAACAGGGATGGACTGGCGAGCATGGGTCGCAGGCGCGCGACCTGGCCCCTGCCTACATGGAAACGCACCCTAGCGGACCACGCGGTAGTCGACGAGAAGGTGGCCACTGGGTGAGGCGGTGCTGCGGATCGTCTCGAGCCGTATGGGCGGCAACCCGTCGAACAGTCCCTGCCCGCTCCCGACGATCGTCGGCGCGATGACAAGCCTGAGCTCGTCGACGACGTCGGCGGCAAGCAGCGTCCGGGCGACCGAGATGCTGCCGTGGAGGCCGATATCGCCGCCCGGCCGACCCTTCAGGTGCCGCACGAAATCGACCAGCCCGCCGTCGATCACACGCGAGTTGGTCCACTCACGTTCGAGCGGCGTCGACGTTGCGACGTACTTGGGAACGGCGTTGATGAAGGAGGCGAAAGGCTCGATCTCGCTGCCCGGCCAGAACTGTGCCCATGCGTCGTAACTGCGGCGGCCGAGAATGACCGCGTCCTGGGTCTTGATGAGGTCGGCGCCGCTGGCATCCGTTTCGTCGTCCCAAGCGGTGATGAACCGGTCGGGAGCCTCAGCCACTCCATCAAGAGACAGGAAGTAACCGCCAACAACCTTGCGCGGGGACTGGCCGGCCTTCGTCTCGTTCGTGTCGGGGTGGGCCTGGAACGACATGGTGGCTCCTCCTGAGGATGTCCGGAGTGGCGTTCAGGTCGGCATGGTGGCACATCGCAGCATCTGACGACTGGGACATGCCCTGGAGAGTGTGCGCTTTTCCGTCTGCCGCTAGTCCTGACTGGGTGCGTGGATCGGTACGTCAGGGCGTCACGCAGGCCGATCATCGCGTCGCCGGGTTGGAACCGGACGATGCCCGAGCCGATGGCGTCGACGTACCCGGCAACGTCCCAGCCAAGTCCAGCGAGGTCGCGTCCATCGTCGCCGGCGCGAGCCAGAAGATGCTTACCCAGACCCTCCGCAAGCTGGAACGTGACGGCCTGGTCGAGCGCAGCGGCACCGCCTCGGTCCCGCCGCGGGTCGACTACGAGCTCACGCGTCTTGGTCACGACCTGCTTCCACTCCAGCGGGCCATCAAGTCCTGGGCGGAGAGCCACATCGAGGCCGTCCACGCTGCTCGGGCACGCTACGACGCCACCGAGTAGCTCGGCGCTCATGCGGACGCACAAGGACCCTGCAGGCGCCTTGCGCCGCCGGCCGCAAGGATCAACAGAGTCCGTAGGATGCCTGGGGGCCAAGGGGGGCGTGGGACCAGTGAGTCGCCTCGGGACCCGGGCCGTTGCATGACGTCAGTCCAAGGAAGGAACACCTTGCCCACCAAGACGCTGCGGATTCCCACCACGGACGGCCAGGCCGATGCTTTCGCCGCCTTCCCCGACCGTGGTGAGCGGCAACCGGGGGTGCTGCTGTACGCGGACGCCTTCGGCGTGCGCCCTGTGCTGGAGGGGATGGCCCGCGAACTGGCCGAGCACGGGTACTACGTACTCGTCCCCAACGTCTTCTACCGGCAGGGCCCGGCACCGGTGATCGAACTTCCCGAACACATCGGAGAAGAGGTCCGGCCTGCGGTCATCGCGCAGCTGATGCCCCTGATCCGGGCGCACACCACCGAACACGCGCTGCGCGACGCCGACGCCTACCTCAGGTTCCTCACCAACCAGCCCGAGGTCAGCGCCGGACCGGTTGGCGTGGTCGGCTACTGCATGGGCGCCGTCCTGGCGATGCGCACCGCGACGGTCCACCCCGACCAGGTGGCCGCCGTCGCCGGATTCCACCCCGGCCCCTTGGTCACCGACGCGCCCGACAGCCCACACCGCCTCGTTCCCGAACGCCTCACCGCTCAGGTCCACCTCGGCCTCGCCGAGAACGACATGTCGCCCGAGACCATCAGTGAGCTCAACCGGGCCCTGGATGCCGCAGGCGTCGGCTACGCCGTCGAGATCTATCCCGGCACCATCCACGGCTACACCATGTCCGACACCGACGCCTTCAACCCCTCCGCACTGCAGCGCCACTGGGACCGCCTGCTCCCGCTTCTCGACCGCACCCTGGGCAACGGCTGAGGCTCGGCTCGGCTCGGAAACCTAGCCAGACGGCTGCGGAGTTCTCAGCTCGCACGTCCCGGCCGCTGCGTAGCGGCCGGGACCGGCTCCGTCGGGGAGCGGGGCCGTTACCGGAATCCCCCTGTGCCAATTCGGTTGCTGACATGGCGGGTAGCTGGTCGAATGTGCGCCGTGGCAGCCAGTCGTGAGTCCTCGACGATCTATGAAGCCGCCGACGGCAGTGAGCTACCCATGTTGGTCTTCGAGCCAGCCGAAGGCACACAGCCCGTGGCAGGCATCGTCATGTTCCACGGCGGCGCTCTGCGCAAAGGATCGGCCGACGGGCTGGCCCCGCACTGCCGCCAGCTGGCGTCGCGCGGGATCTTCGCGGTTTCAGCCGGGTACCGGCTGATCGGTCAGCGTGCTGTGAGCATCGACGACTGCATCGCCGACGTGCGTCTGGCGGTCGAGTACTTCTCGAGATTGGCCGCATCGCGCGGGCTCGATTCGTCACGCCTGGCGTCTGGTGGGACTTCGGCCGGCGGTCATCTCGCGCTCGTCGCTGCGATGATCGCTCCTGACGGGCCCTTTCCGGCGTCCAAACCTGGAGTCACGGCCGTGGTGGCCCTCAACCCTGTGGTCGATCTACTCGCCTATTCGCCAGAGCAGCAGCACGTCCTTGAACAGGGCGCCGGCATCGCTGCGGGAAGGGCAATCGAGTATTCGCCGATCGAGTTCGTTCGACCCGGGAATCCGCCGATGCTGATTCAACACGGAACACGCGACGAGGTCGTGCCCATCGACCAGGTGCGACGGTTCCGGGACGTGATGGTGCAGGCCGGTAATGACTGCATACTGATCGAGTACGAACGCGCCGAACACGGGTTCCATTACCCTGGCCCCGCTGGACACTTCGACGACGTTGTCGATGCGACCGCCGAGTTCCTCCTCCACCGGCTCGTGTCGCGACGTGAGGCGGGCGCGGTGGTGCCGGCGCGTGAATGGCCCTTTGATGGCACGGCGGGATCGACGGTGGTGACGACGCGATGACCCTGCCGACTTTCGTGGTGATCGGGGCGATGAAGGCGGGGACCACGAGTCTTCGTCACTACCTCGATGAGCATCCGGACATCTTCGTTCATCGTCATGATCCCATCCGTCATGCGGCCGGTCGGCGCGGCCCATTCTTCGACGAACCGAACTTCTTCGTAGCTGAGGACAACTGGCGCCGCGGACGCGAGTGGTACGAGTCTCTCTTCGAAGGCGCCGACCGGGCGGCCGCAGTCGGAGAGTGCTCGCCGTCCTATTCGTGGGCCCACACCTACCGCGGCGTCCCCGAGCGGATGGCACAGCTCATTCCGGAGGCACGTCTCGTATACGTGGTACGCGATCCCGTCGCCCGCATGCAGTCGATGTACATCCATCAGGTCTCAGCCGGCCGGGAGCGACGCCGCCCGGAGGTGGCCCTGCTCGACGACCGCTACCTCGGGCCAAGCCTGTACGGGTTCCAACTCGCGGCGTTCCTCGATCACTTCGATCGCAGCCAGGTACTCGTGGTCGCGAGCGAGGTGCTCCGCGACCGGCCACGTGAGGCACTGAGCGCGGTGTTCGACCACCTCGCCGTCGATCCGACCGCGGTCGACCTCGACAAGCAGCGCCGAAACCACCGCTCGATGGACAAGCCCATCCCGCGCCTGCACGATCTCAAGTGGCTGCCGCGACGCCAGGTCAAGCTCAATCCGCGATGGCGACCCGACCAACGCACCGGGCTGGCTCGACTCCTGACGACCCGGCCAGGGCGTGTCGACGACTCCACGATCCCACACGAACTCCACGACCGACTCGCCGAGCGCCTTGCCGGCGACCTGCGTCGCTTCGAGCACCTCCTCGGCCACGAGGTACCCAGTGACTGGAGATGGTCCTCTTCAGCGTCCACCTAACCCCGCAACCAGCAACCGGCCGGATCTGGATAATCAGGCCCCGTCATCGTCGGCTTGCGACTGGCGACCGATGCGGAAGCCGACCGTCCGGAATCGCGGGTAGCGTGCCGGCGAGTCTCATGGAGGACGACTGATGAAGATCGCCAGGCAGATCACTGTGTTCGACGCCACCGACATCGCCGCCGAGAGCGCGTTCTGGGCAGGGCTGCTGGGCGGCACAGTCTATGAGGACGAGGACTTTCATTGCGTGTTCGTCGACGGCAAGTGGCGGTTCGGCGTTCAGTACTCCCCGAACCACGTTCCGCCCGAGTGGCCCGACGGTTCGCAGCAGCAACAGGTCCATCTCGATCTGCATGTCGAGGACATCAGGGCCGCGCACGAGCACGCGACCTCTCTCGGTGCCCGGCTGCTCAAGGCCGCCGACGACCTGGACACTGAGGAAGGCCATCAGGTCTACGCCGATCCCGCCGGGCACCCGTTCTGTCTGGGCTGGCACCGAAACGTGCCCGCCGAGCACGACTTCGGCGCGACGCAGGGGTAGGTCCGAGACACAGTCACGAACGGCGCCTCAGCACGGAAGCCTGATGCCGTTTCGCCAGACCTCCTGTATGGACCTGGTCGCGTCGATGTCGGCGGTCGGGTCGCCTTCGACCAGTACCAGGTCGGCGCGCAGACCTGGTGCGATTCGGCCACGGTCACACAGTCGAAAGTGTTTGGCCGGCGCTATGGTCGCTGCGGTGAGCGCCTCGGTGGCGGTGAGTCCACTGCGGACCAGGAGTTCCAGCTCGTGGTGCATGCTGGCGCCGTACGTGGTGCCAGGATTCGCCGAGTCGGAGCCCGCCAGAATCGGTATACCAGCATCTCGTAGAAGGCGCACCGCGGCCAGCCCGTATTCCTGAAACTGCTCCTGACCATCAACCCTCTCGCAAAGAACGTCTCGCCATCTGGCCTCGAGCTTCGGCTCCAGCCGTGGGTCGTTGGCGAGTTTCACGCCCTCACAGCTGTGATACACGGCCAGTGTCATCACCACGAAGATGCCAGCGGACTTGAGGACCTGAGCAAATTCCGGGGTCAACGGCTCGTCGACCTACTGATGGGCAAGACCGTCCACGCCTGATTCGATCGCCTGCTCCACAAAGCGTCGGGACTGGGCATGGGCGACGACGAGTAGGCCGCGGGCATGCGCCCGCGCGGTGACTGCGGCAGAAACTTCAGGGGGGATGAACGGCGTCGACTGTCCGATCACGGAACTGTCTTCGATGATGATCTTTAGGTAGTCTGAGCCTTCCCTGATTCGGGCATCGATGAATGAGTCGACATCCCCCACGCCATCCAGGGTTGGGTAGTCGTCGAAGAACTGAGTTGGGTGGCTGCCGTCCACAGATGCGACGATCCCAGCGGAACGAAGATCGCTAAGCCTGGATCCGTGGACCGGGTGAGTGGTCCTTCGGCGTGGTAGCAGAGGAAGTGCCTTCTGGATCGGGAGAATCTGGAGTGTCGAAGTCCTGATCCAACCCGATCCAAAAGGCACTGACAGTGAAACTACCGTATGGGTGGTCGCGAGCCACGCCGGTCTTCGATGAGCAGAACCTGGTGTCGTGTGCGGGGCTGGTGCCGGTGATGGCGTTGGCTGAGCGGGCGGGCCTGTCGGAGTTGGTCTCCAGCCGTGTCGCGATCACCGAGACCAAGGTCAGGTCGGCGGCGGTGAACCCGGCGGGCAAGCTGGCCTCGATCGTCGCGGGGATGGCTGCGGGTGCGGACTGTATCGATGATCTGGATGTGATCCGGTCGGGTGGGATGCGTCGGCTGTTTGGTGGGGTGTATGCGCCGGCGACGTTGGGTCAGTTTCTGCGGGAGTTCACCCATGGCCACACCCTGCAGTTGGCCTCGGTCGCGCGGGCCCATCTGGTCGGTCTTGTCCAGGCCAGCGGGCTGCTACCAGGTATCGAGGATCAGGCGTTCATCGATATCGACTCGTTGTTGCGCCCGGTGTATGGGCATGCCAAGCAGGGCGGGAGTTTCGGGCACACCAAGATCGGCGGCCGGCAGGTGTTGCGCCGGGGCTTGTCGCCGCTGGCGACCACGATCAGCACGATCCAGGGGGCGCCGGTGGTGGCCGGGATCCGGCTGCGCGCCGGACGGGCCGGCTCCGGCAAAGGCGCGGCGAGCATGGTGACCGAGGCGATCGCCACCGCCCGCGCCGCCGGCGCCAGCGGGCAGATCCTGGTGAGGGGCGATTCGGCGTATGGCAACCACGCCGTGGTCGGCGCGTGTGTGAAGGCAGGCGTGCGGTTCTCGGTGGTGCTCACCAAGAACCCGGCCGTCACCGCCGCGATCGCCAGCATCGCCGAAGACGCCTGGACACCGGTGCACTACCCCGGTGCTGTCGTCGATGACGATACCGGTGAGTTGATTTCGGATGCTGAGGTCGCGGAGGTGGAGTTCACCGCGTTCACCTCGACCAAGCACCCGGTCACCGCCCGGCTGGTCGTGCGCCGGGTCCGTGACCGCGCCCGCGACCAGGCCGGCGAGGAGGAGCTGTTCCCGGTCTGGCGTCATCACCCGTTCTTCACCAACAACACCGAACCCACCGCCGATGCTGACATCACCAACCGCCGGCACGCGATCATCGAAACGGTGTTCGCTGACCTGATCGACGGGCCGTTGGCGCACCTGCCCTCAGGCCGGTTCGCCGCGAACAGCGCGTGGGCGATCTGCGCCGCCATCTGCCACAACCTGCTCCGCGCCGCCGGAACCCTCACCAGCCCCCGCCACGCCCTCGCCCGCGGCGCGACGCTGCGCCGTCACATCGTCACCGTCCCTGCACGACTGGCCCGCCCCGGGCGCCGGACCGTGCTGCACCTACCCGAGCACTGGCCCTGGGCCCAACACTGGAAAACCCTGTGGAACAACGTGTTCCGCCCTGCGACCGGGCCACCACGCCTCGCCTGAAACCTGCCCACCCGCCGTCAAGGCCCGACCAGAAACCAAAGGAAAGCTGGGCAGACCAGCGAGCCCGACCTGCCCAGCCGCAGCCCACACCACCAAACCCACAACCAAGATCACCAACCCACCCGGTCCACGGATCCAGGCTAAGGTCTGACTGTCTCAACGTCTTCAGCTGTGCAACAAAATCGGGGTGACGACAGCCCATGCACAGCACGGTGGTGACTCCGAACCTAAGGGCCTGTCGCAACGCGGAGACCGCATCGGCCAGGGTGCCTTCGTCGGGGGTGTGAACGTGGGCGTCGATGAAACCTGGCATGAGCATGCCTCCGCCGCCGTCGACGACCGCGCTTCCAGCCGGGGCCGAGAGATCCCGGCCGACCATGACGATCCGGTCACCCCGGAGTAACACGCAATCGGCGTCCAGGACCTCAACGCCGTCGAAGACGCGAACCTGTTTGATGAGCGTTGGCATCCGGATGATCGTAGTCGCCGACAGCACTCAGAGCATGGGGCTGCTGCGCTCCGTCCTCCTTTGGGATCTACTCAGTTGGCCGACAGGGGAGCGGCCCTTCAGTCACATCGCGCAGCTGTGGCACGCGGGTCAGTATTGCGTTGCGCCCGAATCCTCGGAGCGTTCAGGCTGTGGTTGTGGAAGCGAGACGAGATGACCCAGCGATCCGGCCGTTCGCGCCTACGTACGCTGGCGGGATCTCGGCATCAGCGCGAGCAGAGGGGTGGCCGACGTTCTCCGATCCAGACCGAGTACGTCGGCTGTTCACCGCACCTGGGGCGCTGGGCGTAGTTGCGGTCGGCCGCCGTTCTACCGGAGCCTGCCCTACCGTGACTTGCTCGGGTTCCGCATCTGGCCGGAATGGATGGGTGACCATCCCGACCCGCACACCGAACAGCCAAGCGAGTGAAAGAGGGCGCGCACATGATGACAGTGCCGAGACTCGGCGAGGATGGCGAGATGTCGATCAGCCGCATCAACCCCCCGGATCTGCATGAGACTCCCGGCTACCACCACGTCACCGTCGTACAGGCGGTACGAATGGCGATGTTGGCGGGCCAGTGCCCCCTCGACCGGACGGGCGAGGTGGTCGGCAAAGGCGATCTTCTCAGGCAGGTAGATCAGGTTGTGGCCAACGCGACCGCCGCACTCGCCGCTGTCGGTGCGGGTCCTGAGCACGTAGTGCGATCGGTGATCTACGTCATGAGCGCGGACCGCGCCGAACTCGGCGCCGTCTGGAGACGCCTGACGGACTCCACTCTTGCGCCGGCCTTCACCACGGCGAGCACGTTGCTAGGAGTGGCGGCGCTGGGCTACCCGGGCCAACTCGTCGAACTCGACCTCACCGCCGCGCTCGGCACATAGCGTTGCTGGCCGCCGTCATCTAGCTACGCTTCCGGGATGACGAGCGGAGAGCATCGCCGGGCAGTCCGAGGTGGGTGGGAGCCAGATCCTTCGTGGCAGGAGATGCCAGGGGCACGGGGGTCTGCGACACGCGGTGTCTGGCGAGTGGAGCAGGGGGAGCGTCCCTGCATCGTCAAGCGTTTGCAGAGGCCACGGTCCCCGCACGGCTTGGCCCAGCTTGACCGTCGACATCATTCATGGTGGCGGCGGGAGGCCGAGGTTGCACGCGAGGACATCCTGGTCCGTCGGCCTGATTGCGCCGAGTCCGACGAAGGTGGTCGAGGACGAGGACGGAATCTCCCTGTGGATGCCGGAGATTCCGGCCGAGCCGGTCGCGGATGAGGTGCTGGCCAATGCCTACGGTCGCTTTGCCAGTCAGGAGATGATGGACCCCGGCTGGTTCAACCGTGGGATGCTGCGCCATCGGGTTGTTGCCACTGACCGCATCGGCGGGACCGCGCCACTGCGAGAGGAGGGGGTAGTCCCCGAATCTCTCCGGTCTCAGTGCGAAGGTGTTTGGCGGGCGCGCCACGTGATCCTGGATGCCTTGGACCGACTCCCACTGGTCCTGTCCCACGGCGACGCGCTGCCGAGGAACATGATTCGCCAGGAGCAGGACCAGGTGGTGGCGGTCGACTGGGGCCAGCTCGGCCACAACACGGTTGGCGCCGATCTCGCGACTCTTGCTCTCTACTCTTCGGCTGAGATCGACAGCCTTGTGGAGGCCTACGTCGACGGGTTGGCCGGCGCGTATCAAGCGAACAAGCCGATGGTCAGATACGCCACGATTCACACCATGGCGTTGATCGCGGTCTTGCGGGCATCGAGGGCAGTCGCCTCCAAACAGGATATCGATGGTTACGTCAGCCGACTCCGCAAAGCGGAGCCGGTCCTCGTCGAGGCGTCCCGGTAGCGGCACGCCGTTGTCAACGGCGAATGGATGGAGGCGCAGCGTGGTTCAGACGCCGCCGTGGCGCAGTCCGTTCATGAGGAGGGCGAGCAGGCGGTCGGCTTGAGCTGAGCTGTCCGGGGCGTCCTGGGCAGCCCACGCGATGGCGCCGACCATCCTGAGCACATCGGCGTCGTCCGCGTCGGCGGCCACAACCCCTGATCGCTGCGCCCGCGCCAGCAGCGCCGCTCCGACCTCGAACAGCTCCGCATGCCAGGTCGACGCCAGGTCATTGCCGCGGTCGAGAGCCGAGTTCATCACCGTGGCCGCCAGACCTCGATAGGTCAGGGCGTGCACGAGCGCAGCGCGCAACCAAGTGGACAACGCGTCGAAGGCGTCCTCGACCGTCAGCAGCCCGCGACCAAGGCTGACCAACTCGGCTATCTGTTCGGCGAGCACCGTCTCGATGAGATCCAGTCGAGTGGGGAAATGCCGATACAGCGTCCCGCTGGCCACCCCCGCCCGCCGAGCGATCTCGTCCAAGGAGGCGTCCACTCCGAACTCGGCGAACGCAATCTTCGCCTGCTCGACCAACTGCTCGTAGTTACGCCGTGCGTCCGCACGCCTTGGGCGCCCGGGGCGCGACAGCGACTCCTGACCCGCCAGTGCGATCACCACACCCTTGCTCACCGGGGGCACGGTCCGTTACCGTCCCCGTCTAACCGGACTATGCCTCATCTTACCGGCGTCACGCACCCACAGCTTGGAGGGTCGCCCGCATGGCACTGTCGGAACGCGATCGAATCGGCGAGGAGGGAGCCGGTGCGCGTGAGGTTCTGGAGCGTCTCCGCCAGGCCTCTGTCAACCAGTCCGTCGATGACATGAGTCGTCTCTACGCGGTCGACGCGGTCCACGAATTCCCGTTCACCGCACCAGGCTTCCCATCCCGGCTCGAGGGCAGGGACGAAATCGTGAACTGGATAACCGCTCTGTGGACGACCAACACGTTGAGGTATGAGCGTTACCGCACTCTCGCCACCTACGACACCGACGATCCGGAAACGATCATCGTCGAGCAGGAAGCCCTCGGAACCAGCGCATCCACCGGCGAGTTCGCGCTTCCCAACATCGTCGTGCTCACCGTGCGCAATGGCCAGATCGTCCGGCTGCGCGACTACGTCAACATCCTGGCGGCCGCAGCGGCCATCGGACGCGACATGTAAGGGCCAATCCAGCCGCGGCACGCCCTGTTCGCGGTGGACTGCCTCATGCGTCGAGCAGCCGCCAGGCGGTGAGGGCGAGTCTGGCCCGGGTCAGTCCGGTGGGCTCGGTGAGGTCGATGCGCAGCGCCTTTCCGATCTGTTCGAGCCGGCGGGCGACGGATCGCCGCCGTCGGCGAAGCGATGACCGTGATGACCGGCCCATGGGGTCGGCCTGTCGGCCTGTCCATGGCCGACACACCCAGGTGGTTGTTAGGGTCCAGTCAGGAGCGCTGGTCGTGATGGCGGAGAGGAGCGTGGGGATGACGCACAGTTGGTCGACACCCCGGGCTCTTCCTGCCGCCGAGCCTCTTCACCCGCGCCGATGCGGTGTCCGTACGTCGGTGCCGATGGGTGAGCGTCGCCCGATCGGCACGAACGGCTACGTCAGCACCTGGGGTGCGATCGTGAGTGCCTGTCCTCCTCAAGGTGGCTGAACCCGCCGGTTTGTCTGGCGGGGACAAGGGTCCATGACACCTCCTGCCACCCTGGAGTTTCTCGATGTCTGCGTTCGCGCGGATGATCGCTGCCCTGCGCTCGGATGTGGTCAGCGGATCCCTGCTGATCGGCGTCGCCGCGTTCGCCTTGATCTGGGCGACCTCGCCTCTGTCGGCTTCCTATGAAGCGGTCCGTTCCTTCACGTTCGGACCCGCCGCCCTGCACCTGGACCTGCCGCTGCACGTGTGGGCGTCGGACGGGTTGTTGGCGGTGTTCTTCTTCATCGTCGGCAACGAACTCAAACAGGAGATCCGCCACGGCGAGTTGCGTAACCCGCGCCGGGCCGCCGTGCCGATCGTCGCGGCCCTGGGCGGGGTCCTGGTGCCCGCCGTCATCTTCTTGGCGATCAACGTCACCGATCCCGAAGCTGTCCGAGGCTGGGGCATCCCGATGGCCACCGACATCGCGTTCGCGCTCGCGGTGCTCGCGGTGGTGGGCCGGCACCTACCCGGCTCCCTTCGGACGTTTCTGCTCACCCTGGCCACCGTCGACGACATGTGCGCCGTGGTCGTCATCGCGGTCTTCTACGCCAAAGGCCTGTCCTGGCTCGCTCTGGCCGCGGCCGTCGCGGGCCTGGCCATGTTCGGGTACCTGCAGAACGGACGCGGCAGGCTCGCGCTCTGGCTGCTGACCCGGATACCTGGCTGGCCGATCTACGGGATCCTGGCCGTGGTGATCTGGGCGTTCGCCCACGCTTCCGGCGTGCACGCCACCATCTCGGCGGTGGCCATGGGCCTCCTGATGCGCACGAAGGCACGCGCCGGCGAGACGGTCAGCCCGTCCCAGCGGGCAGAACACGCGCTGCGTCCAGTGGCGGCGGGGGTGTCGTTGCCGGTGTTCGCCCTCATGTCCACGGGGATCTCCGTGAGCGGCGCCGAGGGCATCTGGTCGAGCACCATCACCTGGGGAATCCTGATCGGCCTGGTCGTAGGGAAACTCGTCGGGATCCTCGGCGGCGGCTGGCTGACCGCCCGGCTCACCAGCGCCCACCTCAACCCGCGGTTGGCATGGGCTGACATCGCGGGGATCGCGGTCCTCGGCGGGATCGGCTTCACCGTGTCGCTGCTCGTCAGCGAACTCTCCTACACCCGCATCGAAGCTCTCACCGATGCCAAGGCCGCGATCCTGCTCGCCTCCACCACCTCCGCCCTCGTCGCAGCCATCGTGCTCACCGCGCGCAGCCGCCACCACCGCGTCGCCGGCGGCGACACGAAGTCCCCGTAGGACGGATCACATCTCAGTGTCACCGAGTCGGGCCGTCCAGGAGGTAGTCGGTCAGGTCGCCGTACCTGAAGCGGCGAGCACAAGCGCGGCGTGCGCGGCCGCTCAGAACGATGAACCTGGCCGTGGCCTGACAGCAGTTCTGGAGACGTATCGCGGGTCAGCGGTAACCGCGGGCCTGACGCGCGTAAAGCTCGGCGTACTGGCCCTCGGCCGCTGTCAGTTCCTGGTGCGTGCCGACTTCGACGACGGCTCCCTGGTCGACGACGACCACGAGGTCGGCGGCGGCAACCGTGGAGAAGCGGTGGGTGACCAGCAGGGTGACCGCGCCACGAGCCCGTGCCTCGCCGGCGGCCGCGATCTAGCGCTCGAAGAGTCGGTGCTCGGTGATGGCGTCGAGTGCGGCGGTGGGTTCGTCGAGAACGAGCAGGAGCGGTTGCGAGCGCATCATGCCGCGCGCGATCGCCAGGCGTTGCCACTGGCCACCGGACAAGTCGACGCCGCCGGTCCAGGAGCTGCCGAGTTGGGTGTCCAGACCCTGGGGGAGCACCTGAAGAACGTCTTCACTCGCGGCGCCGCGAAGCGCGTCGTGGACCGCGGCCGGGTCGTGGACCCGCGGTAGGTCGCCCACGCCAACGGTCTCTTGGACGCGAAGCTCCAGCTTCGCATGGTCCTGGAACGCTCCGGCGGTGCTGGCTCGCCACGCGTCGATGTCGAGCGCGGCGAGGTCGGTGTCGTCCAGCAGGATCTGGCCCGACGTAGGTCGGTACATACCCGTGAGGAGCTTGACCAGTGTCGTCTTCCCGGCGCCGTTCTCGCCCACCAGCGCGACCACCGCGCCAGCCGGCAGGTGGAGATTGACATCGCGGACGGCCGGCGTGTCGGCGTCGGGATAACTGAACGTCAGGTGCTCCAGGAGTATCCCATTCTCGAACCGGGCGGGAGGGGCCTTGACTCCGGAGCCTGCGGCACGGACCTGCTGGTCGTAGTCGTTCAGCCAGAGGAACTGGCCCGTGATGCGGGCGATGCGAGTGAAGCTGGCGATGGCCCACTGGACGGACTGTCCGGCGTTCTGCAGACGGCCTGCCAGCATGACGGCCAGGACCAGCGCGCTGACAGGTACGGCCCGAACGAGTGCGTCGCTGACCATCCAGGCCAGGACCGCTGCGGCAGTGAGGAAGAAGAATGTCGCGCACGCGCCCTGGAGTGCGTTCGTGCGGATCGCCAGCAGCACGGCGGGTTGGCGCCAAGCGGTCACAGCGTCGGCAAGTCTGGCGCGCGTGGTCCGGCGGATTCCGAACACGCGCAGTTCGGCACCCGCGGTGGGTGAGGTGCCCAGGGCCAGCAGGTGGGAGGCCAGACGGCCCGGTTCGGCCGAGGACTTCTCGGCCGCGGCCTGCCAGCGCGAGATCCATCGCGTCACGACGAGGGTGGGGAGGCCGGCGAGAACGAGCAGCAGCAGTCTCGCATCTGCGGTCAGGGCGAGCAGGATCGTGCCCGCCACGGTGAGCAGACTGTTGAACGTGTTGACGAACATGTTGAACGCCCCGCCGAGAGCCGTCTGCTGATCACGCAGGATCTGGAGCCGGTCGAGATAACGCGGGGACTCCAGGTGATCCAGTGTCGGGATGCTCGCCGTGATGCGGGCGATCTCCTTGTCGAACGCGAAGCCCACGCGTTCCATCTGGTTGACCCGCGCGGTCGTACCTGCCATCTGCAGGATCCAGTTCAGGCCGATCGATGCGGTGAAGGCACTCACGGCGAGCACCATCTGCGGCGTGTTGGATCGCACCGCACCGTCGACGAACCACGCCAGGTAGAGGGGTTGGAGCAGCCCGATGACCTTGCCAACCGCCTCCAGGAGACAGACCAAGGTCTGCCAGGGGCTGACACGCACGGACATGGCCAGCACGATTCCGATGCCTCGTAGGGCCCTCACTGCCTCGACACCTGTCCGGCGTCGGCCGCCATTTGCTCGCCCTGTTCGGGCCAGCCGGCGCCCGCGGCGGCGAAGCGCCGCGCCTGCAGGCTGAACATCCGCGCGTATGCGCCGTTCGCGGCCATGAGCTGGCCGTGTGTGCCGTCCTCGACGATGCGGCCCCGTCCGATGGTGTCCTGGCCGATCACGATGATGCGGTCAGCATGGCGAACGCTGGAGAGTCGATGGCTCACAAGCAGCGTGGTCATTCCGGCGGTCACCTCGAGGAAGCGATCGAACAGAGCCGCTTCGGCGCGCACGTCGAGCGCGGCTGTGGGTTCGTCGAGCACGATGATCCCGGCCCCGCCAGCGACGGCAGCGAGCGCACGGGCCAGGGCGACCCGCTGCCACTGGCCTCCGGACAGGTCGGTGCCACCGGTGAACTCCGGTGACAGGATGGTGTCCCAGCCGTTCTCGAGACGCTCCAGGAGTTCTGAGCCACCCGCGTCCTCCAGCGCCTTGGCCAGGGCCGAGTCGTCGACCTGAGGCGCCGACGAGATGAGCCCGACATTCCAGCGCAGCGACGACTTGTAGCGGACAAAGTCCTGGAAGATGACGCCGATCCGGCGCCGTACGGAGTCATCGGCGGCGGGATCGCCGCCGTCGATCCTGACGGTCCCGGAGTCCGGTGCGTACAGGCCACACAGCAGTTTGATCAGCGTCGACTTGCCCACCCCGTTCTCGCCTACGACGGCCAGTGCCTGGCCGGCCGGGACTGTCAACGACAGTCGCGTGAACGTTGGCTTCTCCTGCGCCGGGTAGGTGAACGTCACATCGCGAAGCTCGATGTCCGCGGCAGTTGACCGGATCCCCGGTTCAGGTGATGACGCCTGTGTTGGCGTCTCGTCGAATGGATCCGGCAGCTCCCTCAGCCCCAGCTGGGTTCGTAACCGGACCAGCTCCCACGTCGCGGCGGTCGACCGGCCGAGCGCCATCTGCTCGTCGCCCAGCGGACCGAAGGCCTCCAACGCGAGGATCGCCTGCACCAGCGTGACGATCGCCGCGAGCGACACCACGCCAGCCGAGGCATCGAGAGCGAGCAGAGCCAGCACCAGTCCGTTGGCGGCGAGCATCCCGGCCTCCGCCATCATCACCATCCCCAGTCCACGGTGGCGATTGCGCCAGACGAGACTCATCGCGTGTCTCCACGTGGTGGAGTACCGCTCCAGCAGCCAGCCTGCCAGGCCGAACAGGCGGACCTCTTTCGCCGGTCCGGCACCGGTCAGCAGTCCACGCAGGTAGGCCGCGCGGCGACGCTCGTCCCCGGAGACGTCGAGGATGTCGTCGTGTTGCCTGCTCACCCACCAGCTGAACACCCGGGACAACAGGACGTAGGAACTGGCAACGACCAAGGGTGCCCACCAACGCCACGTCATCAGTACGAGGAGCGATCCCAGCCCGGTGAGCCGAGTACGGACGATCGACCAGGTGAGCTCGATTCCGGCGGTGAAGTCCCATTCGCGGGTAGCGCTGATCACCGCATCGAGCCGACCGGCGAAGTCCGGGTCCTCCAGGTGCGCCACACCGTGCGGCGCGGTCCCGGCGTCCATCGCCATGTCATGGACTGTACGGAGGTAGCGGGCGGAGATCGCTTGGGCCAGCGCCGCCGTCGCCGACGTCAGGATCGGGGAGGCGACGAGGGCGGCGGCGGTGAGCAGCAGCCAGAACCACACCGTTTCGGTGGCGGCCGGCGACGCCTCTTTCGCGATCGCCTGGTGCAAGGCTCCAACCAACTGGCCGGTCGCCAGGACGCCGCCGGTCGCGACTGCGGCCGAGCCGGCGGCCAATGCCAAGGCCGTTGACGAGTGGGCTGGAGCGGACGCCCACAGCACCCTGCCGTAGAGAGCCGTACGACGAAACGACGTGACCAGCAGAGATGAGCCTGGAACGTCCACGCGCGAAAGCTAGCAGTGGCTGAGGATCATGAGCCAGCGCTTTTGACTTCCCCTTGCACTGTCCGGCTCAGTGCCGTCGACGCCGGTACGGGGTTCCATCGGTTGCAGCAGGGCTCAGCTGAGCGGCGGTGGGGCGGCGTCGACCGGACGATCAACGACGCACCGAAGTTCGATCTCCTCCCGATCGCGACCGAGGGCCGCCCGGTCACCACCACTGGCGGCATCCGCATAGAGGCACCCAACCGGCTCGACGACCTCGACCGTGCCGGGATCGTGGTCATCCCCAGTTGGCGTGACGCACACGAACGCCCTCCGCAGGACGTCCTTGACGCGATCGTCGCGGCGCACCACGACGGCGCGCTGATCGTCAGCCTGTGCATGGGCGCGTTCGTCCTCTGAGCCACCGGGCTCGTCGACGGCCGGCGGGTGTCGACGAACTGGTTCTGCGCGCGGGTGCTGGCGGAGCTGTATCCGCAGGTCGAGGTTGACGCGTCCGTGCTGTACGTCGACAACGGAGACGTCGTCGCCAGCGCGGGAACCTCTGCCGGCATCGACGCCTGCCTGCACGTCGTACGAAGGATCTGGGGCGCGCGGGCCGCGACGGCGATCGCACGGCGCATGGTGGTCCCTCCACTGCGAAGCGGTGGACAGGCACAGTACATCGCGCAACCAGTGCCCGACGGGAACGAGGACCCCGACCTGGCGGACGTGATGGGCTACGTCCTCGAGAACCTCGGCAGCCGGCTCGACGTGGGCCAGCTGGCCCGGCACGCGCACCTCACCCGCCGCACCTTCGACCGAGGCTTCCGCGACGCCACCGGTAGTTCGCCGATGCGATGGGTGCTGGGCCAACGGATCCTTCAGGCACAACGGCTGTTGGAGGACACCGACCTTTCGGTCGACGCCGTTGCCAGCCAGGTCGGGCTGTCCACGGGAGTGACGCTACGCCCGCACTTCCGCCGGCTTGTGGGCGTCAGTCCGCAGCGGTACCGCGAGGCGTTTCGCCTCACCGAAGCCGAGGCCCGATAGCGATCGGTGGAGGCTCACGCGCGTATCTGACGATGAGCCCGTCGAGCCCGTCGCCCCGCTAGCCGAACTGGCTGACGCTCGTCGTCGACCGCTGCGCCTTCCGGTCACGGAGGGCGGTGAGCGCGATGATCAGCAGCCCCATGACCGCGACGACCGCGTTACCCGTCGTCAGCAGGATCGCCTGTCCCACGTTCGCGTTCTGCATGTTCTCCAGGTGGTAGAAGAAGTGCGGGATGGAGAACATCGAGTACGCGACAGCCGCCGGGAAGACGAAATGGGCCAAGGGTTTGACCAACGCGATCCCGAGGACCACCGCGATTCCCAGCATCACCTCGCCGTAGTCGCGCGCGTAGTGCTCGCTGAAGGGCGGCGTCAGATCGACCGTGGGGAAGTACAGGTAGAAGGTCTCCGGAGACAACGCGTTCCATGCTCCGACGACGGCGGCCTCGACGAAGAGGATGGCCAGAAGGATGCGAACGGTGATGGTCACGGTGTACTCCTTGGTGCCGCTGGGAGATCCTCACACCTAAGCCTCAATCCGTGGACTCGCTGGGTTGATGGTTTTGGTTGTGGGTGGGTCGCGGTTGGTGGTGGGTGGGCAAGGCGGGCCTGCTGGTCTGCCCAGCTTTCCTTTGGTCTCCGGTCGGGCCTTGGCGGCGGGTGGCTAGTTTCAGGCGACGCGTGGCGGGCCGGTTGCGGGCCTGAATACGTTGTGCCACAGGGTTTTCCAGTGTTGGGCCCAGGGCCAGTGCTCGGGTAGGTGCATGACTCTCCGGCGCCCGGGGCGGGCGATCCTGGCGGGGACGGTGACGATGTGGCGGCGCAGGGTCGCGCCGCGGGCGGCGGCGTGGCGGGGGCTGGTGAGGGTGCCGGCGGCGCGGAGCAGGTTGTGGGTGATGGCTGCGCAGATCGCCCAGGCGCTGTTGGCGGCGAACCGGCCTGAGGGCAGATGAGCCAAGGGTCCGTCGATCAGGTCGGCGAACACGGTTTCGATGATCGCGTGCCGGCGGTGGGTGATGTCAGCCTGCGCGGTGGGTTCGGTGTTGTTGGTGAAGAACGGGTGGTGACGCCATACCGGGAACAGCTCCTCCTCGCGGGCGCGGTCCCGGACCCTGCGCACGACCAGCCGGGCGGTGACCGGGTGTTTGGTGGAGGTGAACGCGGTGAACTCCGTCTCGGCGACCTCGGCGTCGGAGATCAACTCACCGGTGTCGGGATCGGTGACCGCGCCGGGGTAGTGCACCGGGGTCCAGGCGTCGTCGGGGATGGAGGCGATCGCAGCGGTCACTGCCGGGTTCTTGGTGAGCACCACCGAGAACCGCGCCCCTGCTTTCACACACGCGGCGACCACGGCGTGGTTGCCATACGCCGAGTCGCCCCGCACCAAGATCTCCCCACTGGCGCCGGCGACACGGGCGGTGGCGATCGCTTCGGCCACCATGCTCGCCGCACCCTTGCCCGAGGCGGCCCGTCCGGCGCGGAGCCGGATCCCGGCCACCACCGGCGCGCCCTGGCTGGTGCTGATCGTGGTGGCCAGCGGTGACAGGCCCCGGCGCAGCACCTGCCGGCCGGCGATCTTGGTGTGCCCGAAGCTCGCGCCCTGCTTGGCATGCCCATAAACCGGGCGTAGGAGTGAGTCGATGTCGATGAACACCTGATCCTCGATACCGGGCAGCAGCCCGCTGGCCTGGACAAGGTTGACCAGATGCGCCCGCGCGACCGACGCCAACTGCAGCGTGTGGCCGTGGGTGAACTCCCGCAGAAACTGGCCAAGCGTCGCCGGCGCGTACACCCCGCCGAACAGCCGGCGCATCCCACCAGAGCGGATCACATCCAGATCGTCGATACAGTCCGCGCCGGCAGCCATCCCGGCAATGATCGAGGTGAGCTTGCCCGCCGGGTTGGCCGCTGCCGACCTCACCGTCGTGGTCCGGATCGCGACCCGCTCGTCCACCAGCTCCGACAGGCCCGCCCGCTCGGCCAACGCCATCACCGGCACCAGGCCCGCACACGACACCAGGTTCTGATCATCGAACACCGGCGTGGCTCGCGACCACCCGTACGGTAGTTTCACTCTCAGTGCCTTTTGGATCGGGTTGGATCAGGATCTAGACACTCCAGATTCTCCCGATCCAGAAGGCACTTTCCCTGCTACCGCGCCGAGGGCCCACTCACCCGGTCCACGGATTGAGGCTAAGGACGAGACAGCGCGGCCAGGAGTGACACCCACGCTGACCCGCGCGCTGTCACCAAACACCGGGCCGTCTCGTCCTTGTCACGGGGCCCACGGGGCTCTCCACACGCACGAGGTACGAGGGAGACGATGAGCAAGCTGCTTGTGACCGGCTCGACAGGCCAACTCGGCCGGCCCACGACGGCCGCTCTGCGAGCCGCCGGAGTCGACGTCCTCGGCCTGACCCGGTCCGGTGGCCCGGGAGCGGTCGCCCATGACCTCCGCACCCGCCGCGGCCTGGACGAGGCCATACAGGGGGTCGACACCATCGTCCACCTGGCCTCGACCAACGGCAGGCAGGACGTCGAGATGGCCAGGAATCTCACCGACAGCGCGAGACGCGCCGGGGTCGCGCACCTCGTCCTGATCTCCATCGTCGGTATCGACGAGACGCCGCTGCGGTTCTATCGGGACCGCGTTGAGATCGAGCGGATCGCCCTTGCTTCGGGAGTGCCGCTGACGATCCAGCGCGCGACGCAGTTCCACTCCCTGATCGACATGATCTTCAGCGTCCAGAAGCTACCGATGATCTTCGTCCCACGCTGGCGTGTGCAGCCGATCGCCGTCGAGGACGTGGCGAGGAGGCTCGCGGAACTCGCGGTCGGAGCCCCGCAGGGACGGGTCGACGACATCAGCGGACCGGAGCAGCACTCGATGCGAGACCTGCACACCTTCTGGAAACAGGCGACCGGCAGCAGACGCCCCGCCGTGATGGTCCACCTTCCCGGCAGGTTCTTCGCCGCGTACGACGCCGGCGCCAACCTCGTGCCCGGACCGGGCTATGGCACGAAGACGTTCGAGAGCTACCTGCAGGAGAAGTACCGATGACCCGATCCCGTACGACGCCCCCCATGGCCGGGACCTGGCCCCTTCGCCTCGCCGCCGGCGTCCTCGCGCTCGCGGGTGTGTTCTGCGTCGACGTCGCCGTCGGCGCATCGACCGGGTGGGCGCACGGAGCCGTCGAGGCCACGACCCCACGGGCGGGTGAGCGGCTCGCCTCGCCGCCGGTCGAGGTCCGGGTCGAGGTCAGCTCGGGGCTCCGTGAGGCCGGAGCTGCCGTCGTGGTCGAGGATTCGGCCGGCCGGAACTGGGCGGTGGGGCCGGCCAGCGTCGACGCCCCGACCCTGAGTCAGCGGGTCCACCCGCGAATGCCTGACGGCGACTACCAGGCGCGCTGGAACGCCGTCGCCGCCGACGGCGCACCGTTGCATGGCGTCCTCCGATTCACCGTCGGCGCCGTGCCCGGGGACTCGAATCCGTTCAACGCCGTCGTCACCGCCGACGGGGTGCGGTGGTTGCGCGGCGCCTCGTTCGCGTTCGTGGGCGTCGTCGTGGCGCTCGCCGGCTACGTCCTGGTCACGACGTATCGGTCGCCGACCTAGGACTCCGGGTGCGGCCACCCCAGCGGGCGCGGCCGAGCGTCGGGGCCGCGCCCGGCGGAATCCGAGCGTGGGGATAACGGACCGTTGGGACGGCGGAGCACTGGGTGGCTGTCCGAGACGTCCACCTAAGGGACGTGTCATCCCCAAGGACAAACCTTCGGCACCTTCGGTGGAGGCCGGCGAAGGGTCGCGGTTCGTAGCGTGCCGGTATGACGATCCTTCTCTGCGACCCCCGGGTCGGCGCGATTCCGGTCCAGGACGACGGGGAGCCGCTGGTCGAACTCCCGGCCGCGTTCGGACCAGCCGGAGCGCTGGTACGGGCGTCCCTGGCGCAGCGGCTGATGCTGGCCCGTGGCCGGCTCCCCGTCGGTGTCGGACTGCGGGTGGTCGAGGGACACCGGACGATCGAGGACCAGCGCGCGATCATCACCGCGTACGCCACCGATCTCCTCACCGCCCGTCCCGAGTTGGAAGCGGATGAGCTCCTCACGCTGACCAGCCGATACGTGGCTCCCGTACCGGTGGCGCCGCATGTCGCGGGTGCGGCCGTCGACCTCACTCTCGTGGACCACGAGGGGAGCGAGCTCGACCTGGGTACTCCGATCGACGCCACACCGGAGCAGAGCGGGGGAGCCTGCTACTTCGACGCGCCGCAGGTGACGGGCCAGGCCCGGGCACACCGTGACCTGCTGGCGACCGCCCTGACCAGCGTCGGGCTGGTCAACTACCCCACGGAGTGGTGGCACTGGAGTTACGGCGACCGCTACTGGGCGCTCAGCACCGGCGCTCCGGCCGCGCTGTACGGGCCGATCAGCGCCCACCAGGTCGCCGCATGAGCGCACTTTCGGTAGCCGTGGAGCTGCCGCGTGTCAGTGGACCGACGCTGCTGGTCGACCTTTCCGCGATCGCCGAGAACACGAGGACCTTCACCGCCCGGACCGACGCCGCGTTGATGGCCGTCGTGAAGGCGGACGGCTTCGGGCACGGCGCCGTCGACGTCGCCCGGACCGCGCTCGCGCACGGCGCCACCCAGCTCGGAGTGACCAGCATCGAGGAGGCTCTCGCGCTGCGCGAGGCGGGGCTGCGGGCCCCGGCGCTCAGCTGGCTCAACCAGGTGGACGCGGACTTCGAGTCGGCGGTATCGGCGGACGTCGACCTCGCCGTACCGAGCCACCAGCACCTCGAGGCGATCCTGCGCGGAGTCGCGGGGCGGACGCGCGCGCGGGTCCACCTCCAGCTCGACGTCGGCATGGCTCGCGACGGCGCCCCTCCGGATGAGTGGGCCCAGCTGTGTCGGGCGGCGCGCCAGGCGGAGCAGCGCGGCCTCCTCGACGTCGTCGGTGTGATGGGCCACCTCGGATGTGCCGACGACCCCACGGATCCGTCCAACGCCGCGGGTCGCAGGCGCTTCGCCTGGGGCCTGGAGACGGCACGCGCGACCGGCCTTCGACCCCGGACGCGCCACCTCGCCGCCACCTCGGCGACACTCACGGACCCGCGTACCCACCACACGATGTGCCGCGTCGGGGCCGGTCTGGTGGGCATCGACCCGTCCCGGACGGTCCGCCTGCGACCGGCGCTGACCCTCACCGCGCCGGTCGTCAGCGTGCGCCGGGTCCGGGCCGGCACCCCCGTCGGTTACGGGCACACCTGGACCGCACCCACCGCGACGAACCTCGGCCTGCTCCCGCTCGGATATGCGGACGGGCTGCCGCGCGCGGCGTCGGGTCGGGCCGAGGTCATGGTGCGCGGGCGCCGCGCGTCGATCGTGGGCCTGTTCTCGATGGACCAGATCGTGGTCGACCTCGGCGAGGACGCGGTTCCCCCCGGCGAGCCGGTGACGATCTTCGGCCCGGGGGACGCGGGCGAGCCCACCGTCGCCGAGTGGGCTGGCTGGGCCAGCACCATCGAGCACGAGATCGTCACGGGGATCGGCGCCCGGGTGCGTCGAGACGTTCGAACCGAACACACCAGCGGACTACGGAGCATGCGATGAGGACCCGAGTCGCCGTCATCGGTGGCGGACAGAACAGCGAACACGAGGTGTCCCTCGCCTCCGCGGCGGCGGTGGCCTCCGCACTCGAGGAGGCCGGGTACGACGTCGTACGGCTGCGGATCGACCGGAGCGGCGACTGGTATGGGGGAGAGGAGCGCCCGGTCGGCCTGGCCGGCGCGGTCGAGGTGCTGCGCACCTGCGACGTCACGATCCCGGTGCTGCACGGTCCGCACGGGGAGGATGGCACCCTCGCCGCGTTGTGTGAACTCGCGGGCGTCCGTTATGTCGGATCCGGCGTCCGGGCCGGCGCCCTCGCGATGGACAAGTGGGCGACCAAGCTGGTGGCCGAGGCCGTTGGTATCGCCACGGCTCCGGCCGTCCTGCTCGCCGCGGCGACCGCGCCGACCTACGCCTGGACCCGTCCGGTCGTGGTGAAGCCGGTCGCGTCCGGCTCGAGCCAGGGCGTCTCGCTGGTCCGGGAGCCGTCCGGGCTGAGCGCCGCGCTGGACGCCGCCCTCGCGTTGGACGACCGGGTGCTGGTCGAGGACGTCGTGACCGGCCGGGAGATCGACCTGGCCGTCCTCCGTCGGCCGGACGGGTCCCACCTGGTCGCTCCCGCGCTGGAGATCGTGGTGGACGGCCTTTTCGACTTCGACGCGAAGTACGGCGGCGGGGCCGACTTCCGGATCCCCGCGGAACTCGCCGACGTCGAGCGCAAGACGCTCGAGGAGGCGGCGGTCACGATGTTCGACGCGCTGGGGTGTTCCGGTGTCGCCCGGGTGGACTTCTTCTGGACCGACAAGGGTCCGGTGCTCAACGAGGTCAACACCATGCCCGGCTTCACCGAGCACTCCCAGGTGCCGAAGATGTTCGCGGCCGCAGGAACGTCGTACGCGGACCTCCTCGACCTGCTGGTCCGCGACGCGCTGACCGGGTGATGGGGCCCGGCAAGCCCAGCCGGCGCGTCGCGGGGCTGGACCTGCTGCGGGGGATCGCGGTCGGGCTGGTGCTCGCGCGGCACGCCTTGCCCACTCCGTTCGCCGGTGCGGGCGTCGTGGGTGTGGTGATGTTCTTCACCCTCTCCGGCTACCTGATCACGGGTCTGCTCGTCGACGAACTCGAACGGACCGGGCGCGTGGACCTGCGCCGCTTCTACGCCCGGCGGGTCCGCCGGCTCGTCCCGCCCCTACTGGTGCTGATGGCGGCCGTGGTCGTGGTGACGCTCGCGTTCGACCCGATCGGTGACCGGGGCGAGCTACCGAAGACGGTGCTCGTCGCGCTCACCTGGACCGGAAACCTGCCGTTCGGCCACCCGAGCGACGCGACGTTCCACCTGTGGACGCTCGCGACGGAGGAGCAGTTCTACCTGCTCTGGCCGACGGTCCTGGCCTTCGCGTTCGTCCGCCGCCGGGTCGGTGCCGCACTGGTTCTGGCGGGCGCGGCCTGTATGCTCGCCTGCGCCATGACCGTGCTGTGGCTGCGTGAGGCTCCCGACCTGGCCTACTCGCTGCCGACCTCATGGGCCGGATGCTTCGTGATCGGAGCGGCCGTCCGAACGCACGGTGATCGGCTGGCGCTCCCGCGGTGGGCGGTTCCCCTCGCCCTGGCCGGGCTGGCGGCGCTGAGCGTCGTACCGATCCGTGGTCACGCGCTCACCTATCTCGCAGGAGGACCGACCATCGCAGTACTCACCGCGGTCCTCGTGCTGGCCTGGCGTACCTGGACCGACGTGACCACACCAGCGCTGCGCGTGATGGTGTGGATCGGCACGGTCTCCTACGCCGCGTACCTGTGGAACTACCCGCTCACCATCTGGCTGCGTCCCTACGTCCCGGTCGGCAGCGGCCTGCTCGCGGCCTGCCTCACCCTGGCCGCCGCGGCGCTGAGCTGGAAGTACGTCGAACAACCCCTGGCCCGTCGATGGCAGGGGCAGCGGCTCACGACATGAGGCGTACCGACCTGCGCGGCTGGTTGCCGGACGTGGCCGTCGCCGCGGTCGTGGCGTTCTTCGGGCTCTTCGAGATCTCGGCCCTCAGGAGTTACGAAGGGCCGCGGCCACAGGCGTTCGTGACGCTTGGGATGTCGGTCGCCGCGGGTTTGTGCCGCCGCTTCCCGTCCGCGGCGCTGGCGCTCCTCTGGGCGATGTGCGGCGTGCAGTTGCTCTGGGGAATCCAGGTCATGTTCGTGCAGTTCGCCGTGGGGGTCGTGGCGTTCGGCACCGCCCGCTGGGGAAGCGCCGCGACACTCTGGCTCAGCGGCCTGTCGATCCCCGCCGCCACCATGATCGTGATCGTCGACGCCCAGGTCCTCGGCCGCTTCAACGGCCTCGGCCATCTGCTGAGCAACCCGATTCTCGTCCGTGGCGTCCGCGAGCTCGGGTTCACCTTCCCCGTCGCGGTGGCGAGTATCGGCATGCTCACCCTTGGTACGCCGTGGCTGGCCGGCCTCGCGTTCCGGTTCGGTGACCGGGCCCGGGAGTCACGGGCCTCGCAGATGGCCGCGGAGGAGGTGGCGGCCCAGGCGGTACGGGATTCGACGCAGGCACAGGAGATCGCCAGGCTTCGCGACGAGCAGACCCGACTCGCCCGCGACGTGCACGACGTGGTTGGCCACTCGCTGGCGGTGATCCTGGCCCAGGCCGAGTCGGCCCAGTACCTCGACGCCGCCGATCCGCAGGCGCTCAAGAGCACCATGGCCAACATCGCGACCGCAGCGCGTTCGTCTCTGCGGGACGTGCGACACGTCCTTTCCGACACCACGCAGCCGGCCGCCGTTCCGGGTGGCCTGGACAAGGTCGTCGACGGCGTACGCATGAGTGGCCACGAGGTCGTCAGCACCGAGGTCGGGACCCGGCGACCGCTCCCACCCGAACTCGAGGTGGTGGCGTTCCGTGTCCTGCAGGAGATGTTGACGAACGCGATCAAGCACGGTCGTCGAGACCAGCCCGTGCTGATCGAGCGGCGCTGGGAGGACGAACTGCGGATCGAGGTACGCAACGCCATCGGCGAGCCGGACGCGCTCGACGCGGCGCAGCCGATTGGCGGCCAGGGCCTGGAGGGCATGCGAAGGCGGCTCGAGTCGGTCGGTGGGCGCCTCCACGTACGACGCGAACAGGAACCACAGCGAGGACAGGGAGGGCTCGGACCGATGTTCACCGCCACGGCGTGGGTGCCGGTCCGGGCAGGAGGACGATGAACGACGACATCAGGGTGCTTCTCGTCGACGACCAGGAGCTGTTCCGCGAGGGCGTCCGCGTGATCGTGAACGCCCAGGACGGGATGACGGTCGTCGGCTCGGTCGGGGACGGGCTGGCGGCGGTCCGGCTGGTCGAGGAACTCGCCCCCGACGTGGTGCTGATGGACGTCCGCATGCCTGAGATGGACGGTGTCGAGGCGACCCGGCAGATCTTCCTGCCCGAGCTGGTGGAACGACGGGTCAAGCCGGTCCGGGTCGTGGTGCTGACGACGTTCAACCTCGACGACCGTGCCGCCACCGCGATCCGCTACGGCGCGAGCGGGTTCCTGCTCAAGGACACCACACCGGCGTTGCTGTGCGACGCGATCCGTACGGTGCACGCCGGTAACGCGGTCCTCGCACCCCAGGACCTCGCGGCCCTGCTCGACGGTCAGTACCGCTCGCGCGTTCCGTTGCCGGAGAACTACCTCGCGCTCACCGACAAGGAACGTGAGGTGTTCACCGCCGTCGCACGCGGCCTGTCCAACACCGAGATCGCCGGCCTGGTCTTCGCGAGTGAGTCGACGGTCAAGACACACGTGGGCGCGATCCTGCGCAAGCTCGCCTTGCGCGACCGGGTACAGATCGTCGTCTTCGCGCACGAACACGGCCTGGTCGAAGGTCGTTCCTGACGGCCGCTCCCGCGCCGAAGGTCGATCGCGGGTTTGTGTGGTGCCCACGCGGGCGATGTTCCTTTCACCATGGGTGTGAAGGTCAGTGTCGTCGTCCCGATCCACAACGCACGGTCCTGCCTCGACGCGTGTGTGGAGTCGGTGCTCGACCAGTCCATGCCGCCAGAGGACTACGAGGTGCTGTTCGTCGACGACGGCTCGACCGACGGGACGTCGCGGCTCCTCGACGATCTCGCCGACAGGCATCCGCGGGTACGCGTCATCCACAACGACCCGAGCGGCGGGCCCGGACGTCCACGCAACAACGGAGTCGCCGCTGCCGAAGGTGACTACGTGTACTTCCTCGACCAGGACGACCGGTTGGCTCCACCGGCCCTGGAACGGCTCGAGGCCATGGCGAGGCGATGTGACTCCGACATCGTGATCGGCAAGGTGGTCGGCCACGGTGGAAGGGGCGTTCCGAAGAGCATGTTCGCCGCCTCGCGCGAGCGGGCGGACATCCTCGCGGACAGGTTGCTCGGCTTCATGACCCCGCACAAGCTCTTCCGGACCAGCTTCCTGCGCCAGCACGACCTCCGGTTTCCCGAAGGTCCCGCGTGGCTCGAGGACCATCGCATGGTCGTCAGGGCGTACCTGCTGGCGAAGACGATCAGCGTCCTCGCCGACGACGTGTGCTGTCACTGGATCAGGCTGCCCGGCCGCGCACACCACTCCGCTCGCCGGTTCGATCCGATCGCCTACTACCAGGCGCTTCGGGAGGTCCTCGACATCGTCGACGCGCACACCGAGCCGGGCGACGAGCGCGACCAGATGTATGCGTACTGGTACCACGCCAAGATGCTGCGGCTGCTCACCGGACGGGCGTTTCTCGGCCGGCCGTTGCGCCCCAGCAGGTACCGGCACTACCGACAGATCCGTCGACTCGCCCTCGAACGCTTCTCCAGCGGGGTCGACCGGTTCCTCCCGTTGTCGATGCGGGTGAGATCGCGGCTGCTGCGCGCGGGTGCGTACGGCGACATCGCCCGACTCACGGCGGCCGAACACGGGCTCACCATCGCCGCCAGCCTCGACGCCGTGCGGTGGACGGGTGCTGGCCTGGTGGTCGAGGCGAGCGCCCACCTGGTCTACGCCGACGGAGCGCCGGTCTCGTTTCGCCGCCGCGGCGACAGGTTGTTGTGGGAACCCCCGTGCGCGCTGCGGACGAGACTGCCGGACGAGGCGTTCGACGCGACCGCACTGGTGCGGGACAGCCGGCTGGACGTCTACCTGCGATGTCGCGAGGACCAGGGAGACTACCCGCTGCCGACCACCAGTGCGCTCGTCCCGGAGGTCGGGGTTCGCGAGGCGATCGAGGGTGTCGACGGGTCCGGCACGCACCTCCGGATGCGGGCCTCCGCCCACCTGGACGTGTGGACGGCGAAGCTGGGCCGGCCACTCGACGCCGGGACCTGGGACTGCTTCGTCCGGGCCGAGACGTGCGGGTGGGGGCCCCAGCGTCGACTGGGGCGGGCCAACGGCCCGCTGGCGGACTCGAGCGCGCCTGCGGAGACCCGAACGCTGGACGGGGACGCGGTGGCTGCGGTGGCTACGGACGAGGTGGCCGTCGTCCAGCCGTACTGGACCGCGCTCGGCAACCTCAGCTTCAGGATCAGTCGGCCCTCCCGCTGACCCCATCGCGCTCCCGAAGCGGGCGGCACCGATCACCCGGCGAGCCGGCGTCCCAGTTCCCGCAACCGCTCGCTGATCTCCTCGGGTGCGTCGAGGGTGAACTCGGCACCGAGTGCCGCGATCGCCGCGACGTACTGGACCACGAGCTCCGCCGAGTCCGCGCTGAGCCGGACCACGCAGCCGTCGGGACCACGCTCCTCGATACTGCCGGGCACCGACGCGAACAGCCCGGCCAGTAGTGCCTTCGCCGAGAGCTGGACGCTGACCCAGGCGGTGTAGCGGTACGGAGCCGTCGAGAACGACCGCGTGAGGTAGGTCGCGGCGTCTGGAGCGGGCAACTCGCGCGGGGCGAAGTGGCGGTGGGTGGGGAGTATCCCCTCGATCCGGTCCACCCGGAAGATCCGCCAGTCGGCGCGGTCAGGATCGTAGGCGAGGAGGTACCAGTACCCCCGGACGGTCACCACACTGTGCGGCTCGACCCTGCGCGCACGCGTCTGCCCGCCTCGATCGCGGTAGTCGAAGGAGAGGATCTCCCGGTCCCGGCAGCACGATGCCAGGACGGCGAGGACGCTCGGGTCGACGCGCGGTGCGTCCGGATGGGGTACGGCGGCGGTGGCGGTGCTGACCGCGGCCAACCTGGGTCGCAGGCGCGCCGGCAGCACCTGCTCCAGCTTCGCCAGCGCGCGCATCGAGCTCTCCTCGATCCCGGCCACACTGCCGCTCGCCGCGGTCACCAGACCGATGGCGACCGCGACCGCCTCGTCGTCGTCGAGCAGCAGGGGTGGGAGGTTCCGGCCGGAGGTCAGCCGGTAGCCGCCGGCCGTGCCGGTGACGCCCGCCACCGGGTAGTCGAGCGCGCGGAGCCGATCGACGTCCCTGCGGATGGTCCGGTCGGTGACTCCGAGCCGCTCCGCGAGTTCGCTACCGGACCACTCGCGTCGGCTCTGCAGCATCGCCAGCAGCCGCAACAGCCGGGCGGGCATGTCCTTGCGGGCGGAGATCTCGCTCATTGCCTCAGATTGCCACGCCTTGCGGACAAGATAAGTCCGCAACGGTTCCTAGCGTGAAGGCATGAACGAAGCACGAGGTGACCTGAACGCCGCGCTCGGCCCGCTCCGTGATCGGATGCGTGGGCCGGTCTATCTGTCCGGTATGGACGAGTACGACGAGGAACGCACCGGCTTCCAACGAGTCGCGGCGCACCGGCCCGCGATGATCGTGGGAGCCGGACACGAGCAGGACGTGCGCGCCGCCGTCCGGTTCGCCGCCGCGCACGGGACCAGGGTCGCGGTCCAGGCCAGCGGGCACGGCCTCGGCCGACCCCTCGAGGGTGGTGTGCTGATCAGTACCCGTCGGATGTCCGGAGTCGACGTGGACGCGCGGCGTCGTACCGCGTGGGTCGAGGCCGGAGCGAGCTGGCAGCGGGTGATCGACGCGGCCGCACCGCACGGGCTCGCGCCGTTGTCCGGTAGCTCGCCCGGGGTGGGCGCCGTGTCCTACACCCTGGGCGGGGGAGTTGGCCTGCTGGCCCGACGCCATGGCTTCGCCTCGGACCACGTGCGCCGTCTCGACCTGGTGACCGCCGACGGACGGCACCACCGGGTGACGGCAGACGACGAACCCGACCTGTTCTGGGCGCTGCGTGGCGGGGGCGGCAACTTCGGCGTGGTCACCGGGATGGAGATCGACCTGGTGCCGGTCAGCCGGATCTACGGCGGCGGGTTGTACTTCGACGTCCGCCAGGTGCCGGAGGTGCTGGACGGCTGGCGCCGCTGGACCGCGACGGTGCCGGAGGAGATGACCTCCGCCGTGGCGATGCTGCCGTTTCCGAACCTGCCGATGGTGCCCGAGTCGCTGCGCGGCCGACACGTCGCACAGGTGCAGATCAGCTGGCTCGGCCCCGTCGAGCAGGGCCGGCTCGTGGTGGAACCGCTTCGCGCACTCGGCGGCCTCCTCCGGGAGACGTTGCGCGAGATTCCCTACACCGAGTCCGGCACGGTGTTCGACGAACCAGACCGACCGCATGCCTACCGGTCGCGGAACGCGCTGCTGCGCGACCTCGAGCCGGACGCGCTCAGCGCGCTCACGAAGCTGGCCGGACCCAGCGCCCCGGTGATGTGCGTGGTCGGACTGCGCCACCTCGGCGGCGCGCTGGCCGAGCCGCCGCCCCTCGCCAGCGCCGTCAGCCATCGAGAGGCGGCGTACTCGCTGAACGTGCTCTCACCCGTCGAACCCGGACAGGAGGAACTCGTGCGTGCCGTGCAGGACGAGGCGGTCGCGCCCTTCGCCGAAAGGACGCTCGGACGCTCACTCAACTTCAGCTACGGCCCCCTGACGCAGGACCAGGTGCGCTCGGCGTTCTCGGCCGAGGCCTATCGGCGCCTCACCGAAACCAGGGCGGTGTACGACCCGCAGGGCATGTTCCACAGCAACCACGTCATCCCGCCGGCCATCCGGACGTGAGCAGGCCGAGGTTGACGCCAGACCCGCAGCGCACGGTCGGGCCGAGGTCGACAGCAGGATGAGGTTGACAGCGGCCCGACCCGTCTTCGGGTGTCATTACGCCTTCGCCAGAGGGATGATCCTGCGGAACTTGCCGCCGGGGGACTGCTGCGGTGGCTCGGCGGCACGTTCGAGGGTGACGTCGGCGACCTTGTGCTCCGTCAACAGGTGGACGATCTCGGCGCGCACCGTCTCCCAGACGTGGTCACCGTCGGCACCATCCGCGGACCGCAGGCGTACCCGCAGCGTCGCGGGCGCGGTCTGGACGAGCTGGAACTGTGCGACGCCGGGAACCCGGTCCAGCAGCGTCCCGAACAGCATGGGCGAGATGTCGACCTGCTCGCCGTGGCTGGTGGGGAAGGCGAGTTGGTCGGCGGCGCGGCCCTGCACACGGATCGCGGGGAACGGGCTCCCGCACGGACACGGCTCGGGGCGGAGCAGGACACTGTCGCCGAGGTCGTACCGCAGGATCGGCTGGACCCGGTTGGCGAGGTTGCTCAGCAGCACCGTGTGCGACGGTTGACCGGGCGGGACAGGCCGGTGGTCGGCGTCGACGGGCTCGACCACGGCCCAGTCGCTGTTGACGTGGTACCAGTCGTACGCGCATCCCAGGCAGAGGAAGCCGCACTCGGTCGCGGCGTAGGCGGCGCGGACCTTGGCGTGGAAGGCGGTGGCGATCCGCTCCCGGGCCTGGGCGCTCAACGTCTCACCGCCGGGGATGACAACCGCCGGGCGGACGCGCAGTCGACCAGCCTCCTGCTCCCCGGCCAGCAGCGTGAGCATGCCGAGGAAGCCGGCGAGGCTGGCGGGGTTGTACCGGTTGAGTTCGGCGACCAGGTCCGGCAGCGGCTGGTGGATCGAGAAGACCCGCATCATGCGGCCGAGCCACGGGTGGTCCAGGCGAAACCGGGCCTTCGTGGCGACTGTGAAGAAGTGGCCGCCGGGCGCGGAGACGATGGCGGTACGCCCGGCACGGGCGGCCATGCGGATGAGGTCGCCGGCTCCGACCACCCCGCCGGCGCGCGATCCGAGCGCGGTGTGGACGGCGCTGTAGCGATCGTCGATGACGAAGAGGCCACGTAGACCGCTGGTGCCGGAGGTGGTGGCCACCAGGTAGCGACCCAGGAACCGCTGCCCCGCGAGACCGGGGTCCGCCACGAACGCTTCCACCTTCTCCTGGGTCACCTCCCGGTCGGTGACCCAGTCGTCGAACCGGTTCATCAACGACTTCTTGTCGGTGACCGGGAGCCGCGTGACGTCGTCGAGCTCGGCCGGCAGGTCGTCGTACAGCTCCCGGTAGTACGGCGAGTTGGTGCGCGCGTAGGCCACCAGGTCGGCCAGGTGGACGCGCTGGCGTCGCGTGATCCCCTCGGGGCCCTCGGCTGTGGCGCGTCGCGCGTCCCGGGCGAGCTGTCGGAGGCTTTCCCCCATGACGGCCTGATCCTTTCCCCACCGAGCGGATCCCGCTGGTGGCGTTGGAGGTGACTCGACTCCCCGTCCGGTGAAAACCCTTGTCATCAGGGGCTTTCGCCAGACGGTCGTACCGAGAGCAGGCCGCGCAGGGCGACGTCGAGGCCGTGCTGGGCGGCCTCCCACAGCTCGTCCTGCGACCGGCCGAGCTGGACGCTTGCCAGGCTCGCCTGCTGGATGGCGCCGAGCAGGGATCCGGTCATCGCCGCCGCGGTGATCGGGTCGAGTTGGTCGGGGAACGCCTTCACCAGCTCGCCGGCGATCCGCTGCTGCAGATCCAGCAGCAGGTACAGCCCCTTGGCCTGGAGAGCGGGCGTGGTCAGGGCGAGTCGGGCCGTCGCCGAGAGTTCCTCGGGTTTTCTGGGGGGAACCTTGGGCCGGCGGTGGGCGGCGTACTCCCGGACCATCCTCGCCAGAACCTCGCCGGGGCTCTCGTCGGGCCGGCGTTGCGCGATGGCCTCCAACAGCACGTCGAAGTCCTGCTCGTTGTCGGCGAACAGCACCTCGTCCTTGCTGCGGAAGTAGTTGAAGAAGGTCTTGGCGTCGACATCGGCCGCTGCGGCGATCTGCGCGACCGTGGTCTGCTCGTATCCCTGCTCCTCGAACAGCCTGATGGCCGCCGCGGCGATCCGCTCCCTGGTCAGCCGTTTCTTCCGGGCGCGCCGCGACTCCTCCATGCCCCCAATATGCACCTCCTAGAATTTTCTAGCAACTAGAAAAATCTAGGACGTGGCATCAACAGGCCGTGCGCACCGCGCACGGACGACGCGGGACAGCAGCGCCGGCTGCAGTGAGTCGTCGCGCGCACCCCAGCCGTGGTCGAACATGTCCCGCTGGCACAGGTCCTCGACCACGCCGAAGCCGTGTTCGGTGAGCAGTGCGGCCATCTCGTCGGGCGTGAAGAAGCTCAACCAGGGCTCACCGCGCTCGGCGGCGACGGCCGCGACGCCTTCGGCGTAGGTCTGACCGGCGGCGTCTCGCAACCGCTCCGGAACCATGTAGTCCAGGACGATCTCGGTGCCCGGCGCGAAACCGCCGACGACCGCGAGGGTCTGGGCGATGGCGGCGCGGGACAGGTACATGCTCACGCCGAGCCAACTGACGAGCGCCGGGAGGCAGGGGTCGAAACCCGCGGCGCGGAGACGTTCGTCCAGGTCCTCGGCCTCGAAGTCGACCGGTACGTAGGTGACGGTCGCGGGGATCGGGATCCGCGTGTCGGTGAGCTGCTGACGTTTCCAGTCCTGGGTCGCCGGATGGTCGACCTCGAAGGTCCGAATCCGCTCGGCGAGGTCGGATCGGTAGGCGAACGTGTCGAGGCCCGCGCCGAGGATGACGTACTGGCCCAGGCCGGCCCGCACCCCGTCCGCGAGGCGTTCCTCGGTGTAGCGGCTGCGGCAGAGCACCTGGGTGCGCGCTCCGGCGAGGATGACGTGCTCGCCGTGGGCCCGGTGATAGCCGAGAAGTCCCTCGGCCAGGTCGCCGAGCAGGGTGGAGGCAAGCGTGTCAGCGAAGAGCGGCGGGGGTCGTCGACGATCAGGTGGGCCGCGCGAGCCGCGGCAGCTGTCAAAGCAGAGTTGCTGAGAGTCGTCACGCCGGAAACCGTAACGTGAAGAAATCGCAGTATAACACATCCAAGGATTTTTTTCAAGCCTTCGATCCATGCCCTCGGACTGCCCGCGAACTGCCTGGGCGGCAGGTCGGCGGATCCGGAAGGCGGCTCCGCGGCGCGGGCATCCCGGGGGAGGGGGCAAGGGCCGGGTAGCGTCGTTTCGGACCGCCACCGGCGCCCTGAACGACCGCCCGCACGAGGACCAGCGGACAGCCGCGACGGGCTCCTTCATCGACGAGGGAAGCAATGACATCGCGACCACCACTTCCGCCGTTCTCCCTGGAAACCGCTCGCGAGAAGGTGCAGGCGGCTGAGGACGCCTGGAACACCCGGGACCCCGAACGCGTCGCTCTCGCCTACACCGAGGATTCCGTGTGGCGCAACCGAAGCGAGTTCGTGACCGGACGCCAGGAGATCGTGGCGTTTCTGACGCGGAAGTGGGAGCGCGAGCTGGACTACGCACTCCGCAAGGAGCTGTGGAGCTTCCACGAGAACCGCATCGCGGTCCGGTTCCAGTACGAGTGCCACGACAGCTCCGGCCGGTGGTGGCGAAGCTACGGCAACGAGCTGTGGGAGTTCACCAGCGAAGGACTGATGAGTCGGCGCGAGGCGAGCATCAACGACCTGGCGATCGAGGAGTCCGAACGTCGAATCCACGGCCCACGGCCATCCAATGAGCACGGCCAGCTGTTCCCGCTGCGCTGAACGCGCTTCTCATCAGGGCATGACGCTCCCGATAACTTTTCGGTAGTGACCGCAACCTCGCCCGTGGGCGAAACGTCCTCCGGACAAGATCCACGAGCGCACGCGCGGTTTGGGGGACGTCATGAGCACCATCACGAGACGCGGGATCAGCGCACTGGGGGCGGGGGTGCTCGCCGTCACGGTCGCCGTGCTGCCGGCCACACCGGCATCCGCCGCCGGCGGACTCGACCCGTCGTACGGAACCAACGGCACCGCTGCCGTGAGGATCACGGAGTGGGGACTCTCGCCGGGCTGGATCCTGCCGGGGTGGAACGACGGCGCGATCGTCGTCGGCGGCGACACGAAGTACCTCGGCGGAGATCCTTACGACGTCGAGACCCTGGGAGTGGCGACTCTGGCCAGCCTCACCAGCACCGGTGCGATGGACCGGTCGTTCAACTCCGGCGCCGTCAGGGCGATCGACCCCGAGATGGGGTACGTCATGGATCCCGGCACCACGGTGGTCGGCGCGGCGGTCGACCCGAGGAACGGTTCGCCGTTGGTCGCCACCCAGCACATCACCCGGCCCGGGCGCATCACCAAGCTCGGCCGGACCAGTGGGCAGGAGTGGAGCGTCGAGACAGCGGACGTGGGAGCGATCGCGGTCCTGGCCGACGGGCGGGTGCGCTACTGCGCGACCCGTGTCGGGTCCGGCACGGTCCAGAGCTTCGTGGGCGGACTCACTGCCGACGGCGAGCCTGACCCGGCGGTCGGCGCGAACGGCCTGCGCCCGCTACCCGCGATCTTCGGGTTCTGCAAGGCGATGGCTGTGACACCCACGGGCGCGCTCGTGCTGGCGTCGAGCACCGACAACGCCCGCAGCCGGATCATCGTCGCACGAACGAACGCGACGAGCGGCGTCGTCGACACGACCTTCGGAAAGGGCGGCACCCAGGTCATCGGCGCCGTCAACCGCGACTACAAGGTCAGCCGGGTCGCGATCGGCGCGGACGGCGCCGTCTTCCTGCTCGGGCAGTTCACCGACCTCAACCCGGACGGGTCCGGTGGTGAGGCCAGGGTCGCCCTGCACAAGCTGGGCCCGGACGGCACGGGGATGCCGGGATTCGGGTCCGGTGGTCTGATCAGGTACGGGGTCGGCTACTTCGTCCCGGGCGCGCTGACGATCGCACCGGCCGGCAAGGTCGTGGTCAGCATCAACAACGGCTCTACGGGGTCGGCCAAGGGGATCCTCTACCGAGTGACCGGGGCGACCGGTGCGCCGGACCCGGCGTTCGGAACCGGCGGCAGGGTCATCCCGCCCGGTCCCGTCGTCGACGCGAGGATCACCTCGTCGGGAAAGCTGCTGACCCTCGGCGTCAAGGGCGGCGCCGCTGACTACCAGACGGTCCTGCAGCGCCGCTACGGCTGACGAACGCGTCGTTCTGGCCTCTGTAACGGGCCGGGCGTCAGGGTAAAAGGATCTTGCGCCCGGCTCGCCGGCTCCGGCAGCATGCGTCCATGCGCTCGAAGTGAGATCTGCACGCGTTCCTCGGGTCCGCGCCTCGTCGAGGTTGCTTGACGGCGAACGGGCTCGCGTCAGCCTCTCTTCGACAGGACCTCAGATGCGCGCCGAATCCGGCATCCCCGAACATCAGATCCGCCCCTACCAGCGCAGCGACGCCGCGAGTTGGCTCCGCTGCCGCCTGCTGAGCTTCTTCTCCACCAACTACTACGACGACGTTGCCGTCGAACGCCCCCGCTACGCAGCCCCCGCGATCCAGCGGGTCGCCGTCGTCGATGAGGCCGTCGTCGGTCTGATCGACGTCGCGGTGGCGGGTGCGAAGGCCACCATCGAGGTGCTCGCCGTCCATCCCGAGCACGCACGACGCGGGCTCGGAACCGCCCTCCTGCACTCGGTCCTCACCGAGCTTCGAGACGCCGGTGCCGTCGAGACACTCGATGTGTGGACGCGCGAGGACGTGCCCGCGAACCGGTGGTACCTCCGTTCCGGCTTCACCGAGGCGTTCAGCTACCTGCACGTTTACAAGAGCCACGAGGATGACGCCGCGGGATTCCAGAGCCCGGCCGGGTTGGACCCGCCGCTGACGGCGTTCGTCCACGCACCGCGGGAGCGGGAGGCCGAACTGCGACGGCGGTTCCGGCGGGTCTACGTCTGCCGGCGCTACGTACGGGCGCTGCGAGGAGGTGCCGCGACATGCGACACACCCTGACCGCCGGAGTGCAGGTCGAGATCACGACGGTCGCGGAGCGTCCGGAGCCATCGAGGTACCACTTCGATGCCGGTCCCTGGGGCGAGTTCATGCGATTCAACCGCGTTGCGGAGGCGTACTTTCTGCAGGCGAGACAGGTGTTCCCGGAGATCTGCTTGCTCGCGACGACGGACGACGGGACGGTCGTGGCCGACGGGCAGGCGGTCCCGCTCGCACTGGGCGGACCTGGGCGTGCGCGGCTTCCCGACGGCGGATGGGAGCAGGCCGTCGTCTGGGCGTTCGCCGACCAACGACGGGGTGTCCAGCCCAACGCCGCCTGCGCCCTGAACATCGCCGTGGCGGCGTCGCTTCAGGGACAGGGCCTGTCCCGCCTGATACTCGCGGCGCTTCGCGATGCCGTCCGCGACGCGGGCCTGTCCACCCTGGTCGCGCCCGTTCGACCGACCTGGAAGGACCGCGAGCCCTGGACGACGATGGGGGAGTACGCGGCGCGGGTGCGCACCGACGGTATGCCGTACGACCCGTGGCTGCGCACCCACGTACGGGCCGGTGGCGTGATCGTCGCGGTGGCGCCGACGTCGTGGGTGATCGCCGCGACGCTGGCCGACTGGCGGGCGTGGACGGGACTGGCGTTCGACGCGGACGGTGAGGTGGAGGTGCCGTACGCGCTGGTCCCGGTGCGTTGCGACACCCGCGCCGGGCACGTGACCTATGTCGAGCCGAACGTCTGGGTCCGCCACGACGTCGGCTCGTCCCGTCCCCTCCTGGCGGCGGGGGATTCGGAGCGACAATGAGAACTTGACCCTGACACGGTGTCAGGCCCGACCGTTGGACGTGCCATGTTCAGTATCGGAGACTTCGCCAAGCTCGGCCGCGTGTCGGTCCGGATGCTGCGGCACTACGACGCGCTCGGGTTGCTGTCCCCGGCCGTCGTCGACCCAGCGACCGGCTACCGGCTCTACGAAGCCGACCAGCTGCGCCGGCTCAACCGCGTCGTCGCTCTCAAGGATCTCGGTTTCACCCTCGAACAGGTGGGCGCGATCCTCGACGACAAGGTGAACGCCGAGGAGCTACGCGGCATGTTGCGCCTGCGCCGTGCTCAGCTCGAGGCGCAGATCTCGGCCGACACCGACCGGCTCACCGGCGTGGAGGCGAGGCTCCGGATGATCGAGACGGAGGGTCGAATGCTCACCGAAGACGTCGTCCTCAAGCACATCCCGGCGGTCCGGGTCGCGGAGTTGGCCGCGCTCGCCGCGAGCTACGAGGGCAAGGACATCGGACCAGTCATCCAACCGCTGTACCCGCGGCTGTGCGAACTGCTCGACGCGGCGGCGGTGGGCTGCTACGGGCCGTCGATCGCCTACTACGAACCGGCGCCTGAGGTGTCCGAGGAGGCCGTCACCGTGCACGCGGCGATGACGGTGTCGGTCGGACCGGATCCGGCGTACGACTTCGCGATCCTGGACCTGCCGGAGATCGAGTCGGCAGCGACGATCGTCCATCGCGGTTCTATGGACGAGGCGGACCGGAGCATGCAGATCCTGGCTCGCTGGATCGAGGACAACGGCTACCACATACACGGCTATGCGCGTGAGGTCTGCCTGGAGTTCGACCCGCAGGATCCCGACAAGTGGGTGCACGAGTTCCAGGTCTCCGTCACCCGTGGTTGACGCGACTCGCGGTTGACGGGGACGCGACGTCGGACCCGCCCGCCAGGTCAGGCGGGCGGGTCGTCGTCGCCCAACGGGTGCAGGTCGGTCGGTGTCAGCGTCCAATGCAAGCCGTACTTGACACCACGGCGATCTCCCTTGCCCGGCGCGAAGTACTCCGCCACCAGGCTGGTCAAGCGTTCCCTGAACTCCGCGGCCTGCTCGAGGGAGAGCCGGCCGCCGTGCTCACCGCCTGCCTGCACGTAGGTGTCGCCGAACATCCCGGCCGCGGCGTCGGCGAACGCCTGCCGGAAGTCGTACACCGTCTGGCCCGGCATGGTCGTTCCCTCCGGCACCGACGACGGGCCGGCGAGCAGTCGGCTTCCCTCGGGCGTACGGGTCCACCTTCCCCCAGTCACGACGACCCGGCCGCTCGCCTCGAGCTTGCGGAGGTACCACAGCACCCGGGCGTTGTTGACTTCCAACTGTGTCGCGACCTGCTCAACGGTCCTGGGCGAGTCGAGGGTGCGGAGGATGTCGCGCGGAAGCGCCGAACCATCCCAGGACGTGTCGTCGGAGGTCACCTGGTCGCCCGCTTCGGTTTCGGCCATCCGGACATCGTAGGGACGGGCCGACCGCGGTTCGGTCCTGTCGCCCGGGTCGGACACCCCCTTCGTGGCATGGCGTGCGGAGACGGTCTGTGATGTCATCCTTCGATAAGTCACGACCGTGGAGTCTCACCCGGGGCGAGGAGGCTGAACCGTCATGGACGCCTACACGATCGCGTTGTGCGATGTGCGCCGCGAGGACGTCGCCGCGGCCGGCGCGAAAGGAGCCAACCTCGGCGGCCTGATCCGGGCCGGCTTTCGGGTACCCCCGGGATTCGTCGTGACGACCACGGCCTACCGGGACTTCCTGCACTCGGCGGGACTGCATGCCTGCGACCCGGCGGAGACCTGTCAGCGGATCCCGAACGCCGTGGTCCCCGACCAGATCGTCGAAGGCGTGCTCGACGCGTTCGGCAACCGCGGTGCGCGGGCCGTCGCGGTCAGATCCTCCGGTACCGCCGAGGACCTCGCCGACGCCTCCTTCGCCGGCCAGTACGACACGTTCCTCGACGTCGCCGGAGAGCAGGCCCTGATCGATGCGGTCCGGTGGTGCTGGGCGTCCCTGTGGACCCCACGCGCCGTCGCCTACCGCCGGCAGCGAGAGTGGAGCGACGACGTCTCGCTCGCGGTCGTCGTCCAGGAGATGGTGGACGCGGAGTGGGCGGGCGTGCTGTTCACGGCCGACCCGGTGACCGGCCGACGGGACCAGATCGTCGTCGAGGCCGTTCGCGGGCTGGGGGAGAAGCTCGTGTCGGGCGAGGCCACGGGGCAGCGGTACGTCGTGTCGAAGGACTCCGCCGCCGGAGTCCTGTCCGCTCCGTCGGACGACGATCTCCCGCCCCGGCTGATGGCGCAGCTGGCCAGGGCCGCCCGGGAGGCCGAGCGGCATTTCGGCGGCCCCCAGGACCTCGAGTGGGCCTACGCCGAGGGGGAGTGCGCGCTCCTCCAGGCCCGGCCGATGACCGCGCTTCCGGACGAACCGGCCGAGCCGGCCGAACCGGCCGAGCCGGCGTCCGTCAGGAGCGGACGCGGACGCTCCAAGGGCCTGACGAGACGGGCCGCGATGGCGGCCGACCACGTACCCTTCCCGCCGTACCCGATGGACAACTCCCTCACTGTGCGGCCCGTCGTCCGTGGACTGGTGCGCATGATGGCTTCCGCGGGGTTGGCCGCACCGGCGGCCGAGGATCTCCTCACCGAAGTCGCCGACGGTGTTCTCCAACTCCGGCCGCCGGCGATCCGCTTCACCCCACGGGCCGTCGTCCGGCTGCCGGCCGGGTTGCCACGCCTGGTGGCGACGATCCGGACTCAGCCCGAACGCTGGATGGCGCACTACCGGACGACGTTGCTCCCGCTGCTGGAACGCGTCGATCAGGTCGACCTCTCCACCTGGTCCGACGAAGCGCTGCTCGACCACGTCGCGGAGATCCAGCGCGCCCAGGGCCGGTTGGTGGCCTCCCGGTTCGGCGCGGCGGTTCCTCGGGTGCTCGCCGACCGCGTCGTCGCCGTGCTGCTCTCGCTGACGCTCGCTCCGGCGCGAGCCCGGGCCAGTCACGCGGATCTGATGTCGGACATCCCGAGCGTCACCCGAACCGTGAACGACGAACTCGACCGGCTGGCCGCCACGGTCGAGGCGACGCCCGAACTCGCCGAGATCTACGACCGCACGGAACCCGACGCGATACCCCGCCGGCTCGCCCGGACACAGGTCGGGACGGCGTTCCTCGAGGAGGTGGGCGGGTTCCTGCGGCACTACGGCTACCGGCAGCCCACCATGTCCATGGCGGGCTTTCCGACGATGGGGGAGACCCCCGCCGTGGTGCACCGGCTGGTGAAGGCTCTGGCAGGCCGGAACGCGGCTGGACGCGGCAAGGAAGGCACCGGCCGGAACCGGTTCGTCGCCGTCCGCGAGGACCTGCGCCGGGAGCGTTCGGCGCGGGCGCGGGCGCTCGTCCCCCTCGTCCTCGCGATGACCCGCCTCGCGCGGACGGGCACCAGCTTCCGCGAGGACAGTCACGCCTTCCTGTTCATGCGTCCGGCGGCCGCACAGCGTCGGCTGCTGCTGGAACTCGGCAGGCGGTTGGTCGACCGCGGGACGCTCGCGAGCGCGACCGACATCTTCTTCCTGGAGTTCGACGAGGTACGTCAGGGAGCCGAACGCGCCGGGGAGGTTGTCGAGCGGCGTCGATCCGCCCGCAACCGCGTCCTGCCCACCTACCGGGTTCTGCCCGACCGGAGCCCGCCGGACCCGACGACGGCGGACGGACGATCCGAGGTGTCCCGGCCAGCCCGGGTACGGTGGCGGGCACGGTCCGGATCATCCGGGACGAGGAAGGGTTCGGCGACCTCGCCGCCGGTGAGGTACTGGTCTGCGCGTTCACCAACCCCGCGTGGACCCCGCTGTTCGCGCTCGCCGGCGCGGTCGTCACCGATGCGGGCGGGGCGGCCTCCCACGCCGCGATCGTCGCCCGTGAGTACGGCATCCCGGCTGTCATGGGTACGGGTATGGCGACCAGCCTGCTGCGGGACGGCCAGCGCGTGTCCGTCGACGGGACCCATGGCACGGTGACACCGCTGCCCGGTCCGACGGGACTCGCGGAACCCGGCTGACCCCACCGTCCGCACGGGCACCGAGAGTGGGCATACGCCACAGCGCGTACATGCACCCCGGAAGCGGTGATTCGGGCGGTCCCGGCAGCGGCTCGCCCCCTACAGTGGGGCGTATGGGGTTGGTTCACGCTGTCGGCTTGGTGCTCCACCCCGAGCGCGACGCCTCGCCGGCGATCGACGCCGTGGTGAAGTGGGCCCGCGCTCGCGACGTGGACGTGCTCGGCCTGACCGAGGAGGTCGGGCGCCTTCGGTGTGGTGCGACCCCGATCGACGCCGTTGAGCTCGCCGACCGTGCCGACCTGCTCATCAGCCTCGGTGGCGACGGCACGATGCTGCGGTCGATGGCGCTCGTCACGGGACGTCGCACGCCGGTCCTCGGTGTCAACCTCGGCCGGCTGGGCTTCCTCGCCGAGATCGACGTCGGTGAGTTGTCCGAGGCGCTGACGGCGATCGACGAGCATCGCTACACGGTCGAGCCGCGGATGGCCATCCGCACGATCCTCCCGAACGGCGCGGCGGTGACCGCGTTCAACGACATCGCCCTCGTCCGGGTGCCCGGGCACGGGTCGGCGGCGGTGGCGATCTCCGTCCTCGGCCGCCCCTTCGTCCGCTACTCCGCCGACGCGGTTCTGGTGGCGACGACGACCGGGTCCACGGCCTACAGCTTCTCGGCCGGCGGACCGATCGTCTCTCCCCGCGTGGACGCCGTCCTCGTGGTGGCGGCGGCCGCCCACTCGACCTTCGACCGGGCGCTCGTCCTGCCGGCCGATGAGCAACCGTCCCTGGAAGTGCTCCCGGTCAGCGGACGGCTGGCGGTCGAGGTGGACGGCCGGGTGGCGGGTTACGCGGTGCCCGGTGACCGACTGGACGTCACCACCGTACGGGCGGCGGCCCAGGTCATCCGGCTCGGTCGGGCGAGCTTCTACGAGCGTGCTCGGCGCAAGCTTCAGGTCAGCGGCAGCCTCGAGGTCGAGTAGCTCCGACGGCCCGTCGCGTTGCCGAATATTGACATCAGTGGCGAAGCGGTTGACCGGTTATAACAAGGCGCGGCAAGCTTCCGTCAAGAGGAAGAATAATTTCGCATCCTGGATACGACCTCTCGCATTCCCTTCGGCGATGACGCCGAGGTCTCTCGTCAAACCACCGCCCCGCCCGCCCGGAGGAGACCTCTCATGGATCCGTCGTGCCTGCAACACCGGCTTACCGACGAGGAACGCAAGACCTTCGAAGAGACCGGCATTCTGCAGATCGAGAACGCCATCTCGCCCCAGCAACTGGCTGACCTGACAGCCGCGACCGACGCTCTGCACGAGCGCCAGCTCGCCGCCGGCAAGGCGAAGCCGGACGTGGCCATGTTCTACCCGAACTTCATCCCCGTGGACCAGGTCTTCGCCGACCTGGTGGACTACGACCGGATCCTGCCCAAGGTGTTGGACATCCTGGGCTGGAACATCTACCTCTACCACGGCCACCTGATCGTGACCCCGCCCTCGGGCCTGGAGAAGACGGACAAGACCTTCGGATGGCACCAGGACTCCGGCCGGGTCAACCGCGACATGGAAAGCCCACGGCCGCGCCTGTCCATCAAGGTTGCGTACTTCCTCTCCGACACCAGCGAAGAGGGACGCGGCAACTTCTGGGTCGTCCCGGGCAGTCACCACACCGACAGCCTGGAGATCCCGGACGGTAAGGGCCAGCCCGAAGGAGCCGTCCCGGTGCTCGCCAAGCCCGGCACCGCGGTCTTCTTCGACCGTCGCCTGTGGCACGCGGCCAGCCCGAACTGGTCCAACGTCACGCGCAAGGTCCTCTTCTACGGCTACGGCTACCGCTGGATCCGGACGAAGGACGACATGACAGTCCAGGATCTGTGGCCCACCAGCAGCCCGATCCGTAAGCAGCTGCTCGGCTACGGCGTCAACGCCAACGGCCACTACTCGCCGTCCGAGGACGACGTGCCGCTGCGTACCTGGCTGCAGGAGCACAGCCCCGAAGACGGTCAGTGAGCGGTGTGCGGGGTCACCTCGAAGAACCGAGGTGACCCCGCACTCGTCAATGAAGTCTCACCGAACCGTCACCGCACGAACCTCACGTCGGGATGGCGTGGCGAGGGCCCTTCGAGCAGCCGCTGCCGTCGGTGGCGCAGGTGCTGGTCGAAGAAGGCCGGCAGGTAGGCGCGCAGCGAGTCCACGACGCGTGCCGGATCAACCGTGCCGAGGGTGCTGGTGACCAGCGCCTCCGGAAGGTCGAAGGCCGCGGCGAGCCGCGGCAGCAGCGGCTCGTGGTCGGTGAAGGTCATGTGCTCTCCCTCGGGCACGTGCAGGTCGAGCTTCCACCCGGTGGAACGCTCCCAGAACCGTCCCCAGTCCACGGCCCCCAGATGCGTGTGCGGCGCGCCGTCACTCAGGCCCGCCCCCATCAACAGGAACGGCCGGTCGAGTCCACGTTCCACGACCTGCCCGAACTCGCCTCGGGAGAAGCTGTAGGCCATGCTCCCGTCGAGGTTGGCTCCCGCGTCGACGCGCCGGTCGACCAGCATCGTCTCGCCCGTGGTGAACCCGCCCGCCGAGTGGCCGAACATCCCGATCCGCGACAGGTCGAGGGCGTGGTGGAGTCCAGCCGGTAGCCGCCGACCCTCCGCGTCGGGGTTACCGCCCGCGGCCAGGACCGCGAGCTGGTCCAGCACGAACCGGGTGTCCTGGACGCGCATCTGGATGAGCAGGCGGTTGAGCTCGGTCGGGTCGATCGCCGGTACCTGAAGCTTCTCGACCCGCCCGAACGGAAACTCCACCTCGTTCGCCTCGAAGGTGTGGTCGATCGTGACGACGACGTACCCGCGACTCGCCAGTTCCTCGACCAGCAGCGTCCCGAGGGTTCGCGGTACGCCACGTCCGGGCGAGAAGAGCACGACCGGGTTCCCGCGGGCGCCGGTCCGAACCGGCGCCTCGGACGCGGCGTGGGTGGTGATCCCCGTCCAGTCCACCTGGCCGGGCGCCAGGCCGAGTTCGGCCTCGGTCCGCGTCGCGAACGCGGCCGCGGCGTGTGGCCGCATGTACGGCGCGAGCGGGTGGCGCCGGCCCGGCCGGGCCGGGTACCACACGCTGACCATCAGTTCCCGCACACGACCCGCCACCAGCGGATCGGGCCGGGTGTGGTCGACGAGGTGGAGTTCGGTCGTCCCGACCGGGATCGGTCCGGTCGGCCTGGGCAGTTCGAGCCTGAGCGGGCCGGCGCCCCTCGGTGCGGTGAGCAGGGCCGGGCGTGACGTGGTGGGCAGGGACGTCGAGGGCAGGAACGTCGAGGGTGGCGCGGGGCTCGCGGAGGCGGTGGGGCCGTTCCCCGAAGTGATCGGCACCAACGCGAGGGTGAGCCCGCCGAGCAGACTTCGACGGCTGAGAGTGCGCATGGCCGGAACGCTCCCAGCGAACACCGCCGGGCGCCTCACCCGAAGGTCGATGGCTGGTTCGACGAAGGTGGCAGCGGATCGGCTGAGATCACGGCCCGCAGGTAGGCGGTGGCGGTGTCGCGGGTGCGGATCACCGCCGGCAGGACGACGTGCTCGACCTCGCGGTAGGGGTCGTCGCTGCCGATCCTGCCGGCGAGCAGCCGCATCGCCTTCCGGCCCATGTCGTAGGAGGGGAGGACCGCGGCGACCGCGGTCAGCGGCAGGATGTCGTAGGGGCCCGCGTCGTCCATGCCGGCGAGGTCGACCTGGACCGGGATCTCGACTCCCAACTGGAGCAGGGTGTTGGCGGCCGCGGCGAGGACGTAACCGTTGGAGCACAGGAAGACGGTGGGCGGCTCGGTCGAGCCGAGGAGCCTGGCGAGAGCGGCACGCCGTCCGGCGTCCGGAAGTGTCTGGAACGACTGCAGCACGGTCAACTCAGGCACGACCGGGAGCCCGTGGTCGCGCAGTGCGTGTTTGTGGCCGGTCAGCCGATCCCGGACACTCGTGCACTGCGTCTCCCCCCACAACGTGCCGATCCGGTGATGGCCGCGGTCGATCAGCTCCTTCGTCAGCTGGTAGCCGACGGTGAAGTTGTCCACGATGACCGCGTCGGTGGCGAGGTCGGTGCGGTAGCGGTCGACGAGCACGAGCGGTACCCGCCGACGCCGAAGCTCATCCACCAGGTCGCCGTTGACCTGTCCCTCGACCGGATAGAGCACGACGCCGTGCGCGTGCGTGTCGACGGCCTGCCGCAGGGCGCGGCGTTCGCGTTCGGCGGAGGCGTCGGACTCGCTGAGATACATGCGGTAGTCGAGTTCGGAACACATCGACTCCACGCCCTTCACCAACTGCGAGACGTGCGGACCCTGCAGGCCGTGGACGACGCAGGCGATGCTGCGGTCGGCCCCGGTCGGTGCGGGCTTGGGGGTGTCCTGGTCCGCGACGTAGGTGCCCTTTCCCCGGCGGCGGATCAGCACGCCTTCGGTGACGAGGTCGTTGAGGGCACGCACGGCGGTGGTGTTGCTGACGGAGTAGCGCTCGCAGATCTCCCGCTGGGTGATGAACGGCGCACCCGGAACGTAGTCGCCCCGGACGATCGCCGCACGGATCTCTCGCTTGATCCGGTCGTAGAGCGGCGCGGGTGACCCGGGATCGTCCATCACGCCTCCATCACGCCTGCCTGCTCCGGTCGAACGGAACGCCCTGGGCCACACGCTTTTTGACATGTCAAACGGTTGCCGGTGACCGTAGCACACGGATTGCCGGCTTTTTGTCCGTCCATTGACATGTTAATAACGCATTACTACGGTGCGCCGTAAACGCTTTCCTACCTGTCGTGCGACCGCTCTCGTGTGCCCCGGACCACCAGGTCCCACACGGGCCGCGGCACGACGCGCAGCATTCGCGAGCGACGCCGAAGCGATCCCGCCGCAACGATGCCGAACCGCGGGCCGGCTTCGTGAGACACCGCAGTGGCAGTGCAGTCAACGCCTGTCCAGCAACGGGTTCGACCACGGATCCGGTACGGCCAGGGCAGTTCCCGAGCAGCGGTCAACAGCGTCCAAAAACGGTCGTGACGATGGTTTGGGAGAGGTGAGATGCGCAGGATCCGTTCGGTTCTCGGCTATCTCATGGCGGCCGCGGTCGCCGCCACGGCAGCACTGGTCGCGGCACCACCGATGCCGGCCGGTGCCGCCGACGTACGTGAGGTGATCGGTCACTTCGAAACAGGCTCGGAGGGATGGGCACTGGGACTGGGGAACGAGTTTCCCGGCGCCCGGGGCGACTTCCAGTTCGACACCGCCGACGCGCACGAGGGTGAACACTCCGGCCTGCTCTCCGGTGACTTCAGCGGTGGCGGTAACTACGTCGAGGTGAGCCGGCCGGTCGGGCTCGACATCACCTCGCTGCGGTTCTGGACGAGGTCGGCCGACCTGGACCGGCTCGTGGTCCGGGTGTTCGACTCCACCGGTCAGGCACACCAACAACAACTCCCGCTCGCGGCGGGCGGAGCCTGGCAGCAGCTGGAGGTGACCAGGTTCGACGGGGGCGTCGGGTACTCCCACTTCGGCGGCGCCAACGACGGCGTCTGGCACGCACCGGCCCAGCGGGTGACCTTCATCCTCGACCGAGGACGCCTCCTCGGCGGCCGGACGAACGGCACAGTGCGCTTCGACGACGTGAGCGTGACCACGCAGGCCTCCGACCTGGACCTGCGACCGGTCCAGCCGGGCAACGTCTTCGTGGGTTCGGAACCCAGCCGGATCTCCGTCGTCACGAACGGCGACGCGCTGAGCTGGGAGGCCTACGACTTCGCGGGGAGCCGGGTGGGTGGTGAACGAACGGCCGTGGAGCCGGGCGAAACCACGCTGACCCTGCCGATCCAGCAGCCCGGCTACTACCGGCTGACCGTGACCGCCGAACGGGACGGAGCCGTCCTCGCGACGCGTGACACCACCTTCGCCCGACTGACACCGTTCGACACCGCGGGTCTCGCCGACTCACCCTTCGGCATGGCGGCACACATCTCGGGCACGTCGAACCTCGGCATCACCGCGCTGATGGCCAAGGCCGGGGTGAAGAACCTCCGCGAGGACGCGTTCTGGAACTCCATCGAGGCCACGAAGGGCAGCTACGGCTTCCAGCGCTACGACGCGCTGCAGTCCTCCGTCGAGGACGCGGGCATGCAATGGCTGCCGATCGCGGCCTACACCAACCCGTTCTACGACAACAACGCGACGCCCTACACCGACGCGGGCCGAGCGGGGTTCGGTGACTTCGCCGCCGCGACCACGAAGCACTTCGACGGCCAGGTGAAGTGGCTCGAGGTCTACAACGAGTTCAACATCCCGGGCTTCGGCGACCAGGGTGGCGGACCCGCCGACAACCGTGCGGACTACTACTTCCCGCTGCTCAAGGCGACCTACGAACGCGTGAAGGCGCAGACCCCCGACGTCACCGTCGCCGGCGCGGTCACCGCCGGCGTGCCCCTGGACTGGCTGGAGGAGCTGTTCAAGCTGGGCGGCCTGAAGTACATGGACGTGGTCTCGGTCCACCCCTACGTCTACCCGGCCGTGCCCGAGCTGGCGGCGAAGAGTCTCGCCGACCTCCAGGACCTCATCAAGCGCTACAACGGCGGCAAACCCAAGCCGATCTGGATCAGCGAGCAGGGCTGGCCCACCCACACCGGTGGGAACGGCGTCAGCGAGTCGACGCAGGCGTCCTACATCGTCCGCAGCCACGTGGTGGCGTTCTCCCAGGGCGTCGAGCGGTACTTCTGGTACGACTTCATGAACGACGGTCTCGACCCGGCCTACAACGAGAACAACTTCGGCATCGTCCGCAACACCTCCGACCCGGCGGGGGCGTGGACGCCGAAGCCGGCGTTCGTCTCCTACGCGACGATGACCCGGCAGCTGACCGGTGCGACGTTCGACCACCAGGAAGACCTCGGTTCGGGAGTGTCGAGCTACGTCTTCACCAAGGACGGCGAACCCGACCGCGTCCTGTGGTCCACTGATCCCACCGTGGTCACCGTGCGGACGGACGACCCGATCACGGTGACCGACCTGACCGGCGTGGCCAAGACCTACACACCCCAGGCGGGGCAGGTTCATCTGTCGCTGTCCGGTGACCCGATCTACGTCGCGGGTGACGTCGAGGTGAGCGTCACCGGCAAGTTGTCCTTGACGGCCGGCAACGGCGGTCAGGCGGTGCTCGGTGAACCCGTTCCGTTGACGCTCACGATCGACACGACCAAGGCGCCACAGGCGCCGGTGCGGGGCACCTTCGAGATCGCCGGTGCCTCCGTCCCCGTCTCGGTGCCGGCCGGAACGAAGGCGGAGATCCCGGTGAGCGTGCCGGCGCAGTCTCGGACCGGTCCGCGCGACCTCGTGGGTGACCTCGTCGTACGCGGTCGAGCGATGGCCCGGCTCGACGTCCGGGTCGAGGTGACGCACCCGTTCGGACTCAGCGCCACCCACGTCCTGAAGGAGGGCGCCGACGTTCTCACCGTTGCCGTCACCAACCACGCGAGCCAGGCCCTGTCGGTGGAGGCGGTGTCCTGGAAGATCGGTGACGCGACGGGAACGATCGACCTGCCCGAGGCCGTGCCCGGCCGCTCGACCCGAACGGCCGACGTACCGCTCGGCGACATCCCGAAGGGCCAGGCGTACCCCCTCGAACTCCGGCTCAGCTCGCCCGGCCTCAGCGAGGTCGTGGTACGGGGCAAGGTCTCCTTGCCGGAGAGCGCGGACGTCCGCGCGCTCGCGCACAAGTCGATCACGGTCGACGGGGTACTGGACGACATGAGCGGCGTACCCGGGATCGACCTCGCCGCCGAGGGTCAGGTCGAGATGCCCGGTTACGGCGGTACGGACGACCTGAGTGGCACCGCCTGGTGGACCTGGGACGCGGACAACCTGTACCTCTCCGCGCGGATCCACGACGACACGCACGCCCAACCGGCGACCGGCGACCAGATCTGGTCCGGTGACGGGTTCCAGTTCACGGTCACCGGGGGCCTGCCGGGGGAGAGCACGACCTGGTACGAGTACGGCGTCGCCCTGACGGCGCAGGGGCCGCAGGCGTACCGGTGGTTGTCGGCACAGGGGCCGGCCGGGCCGGTCACCGACGTCGATCTGAAGGTGACCAGGGACGACGCCGCGGACGAGACCGTCTACGAGCTGGCGATGCCGTGGCAGAAGGTCGCACCCTTCGACCCTGACCATCGACTGATGAGCCTGTCGTTCCTCGTCAACGACAACGACGGTACGGGGCGCAAGGGCTGGATCGAGTGGGGCTCGGGCATCGGCGGGTCGAAGGACCCGGAGCTGTTCAGGCCGGTTCGGCTGGCCGACGCGTCCTAGCCCGGGGTCCACTGGTGGGGAGTGCCTCCGGAGTTGTGGGCCTGAGGCACTCCCACCCCGCGTTCTGGCCGTTCACAATTGAGGTGGAGGCGAGGCGACGCGCCGGTTCGTCGGCGCCTCGAGGCGACGTCGTCCTTCGGTGTGCGGAGCCCTCGGGGGTACGCGGGGAGGTGACCGCGCGATGGCAGACGTGGACGAGCGGCGAATCGTCGTGGGCGTCGACGGTTCGGAGGAGTCCAGGGCCGCTCTGGGCTGGGCCGTGCGGCAGGCCCGGTTGACGGGCGCGGTGGTGGACGCGATGGTCGTCTGGAAATATCCGTCGACGTTCAACTATGACACTCCTTTCACCGACGCGGACTTCGCCGCGTGGGCGAAGGAGTCGCTGTCCGGCTGCGTCGACGACGCTCTGCACGCCGGACCACCGGTGGAGGTGCGGCAGACGGTGGAGCACGGTGATGCCGCCAAGGTCCTGCTGGAGGCCGCGCGCGACGCGGACCTCCTCGTGGTGGGAAACCACGGGCACGGCAGCTTGATCGCGGCGCTGCTGCGTTCGGTCGCCCGCGAGTGCGCGCACCGCGCGAGCTGTCCGGTGGTGTTGGTGTGTCGCCAGAAGCGGGGCCAGGGCGAGGTGGGCGGCCTCCCATGATCGGAGCACCGGCGCCGTGCGGTGCCCCATGGGGGACGCCCTAGAGTTGGGGCACATGCGGATATGCGTCTTCTGTGGTTCCTCACCCGGACTGGTCCCGGCCCACGCCGAGGCCGCCGCCGACCTCGCTCGGTTGCTGGTCGGCAAGGGGATCGGCATCGTCTACGGCGGTGCGAGTGTCGGGATCATGGGCGTACTCGCCGACGCGGCCCTCGAAGCCGGTGGTGAGGTCATCGGTGTCATCCCGGCCCACCTGAACGACTGGGAGGTCGCGCACGGCGGTCTCACGCAGCTGCACGTGGTCGACAGCATGCACGAGCGCAAGGCGCGGATGGCCGACCTGGCCGACGCGTTCGTCGCGTTGCCCGGTGGTGCCGGGACGATGGACGAGTTGTTCGAGATCTGGACGTGGTCCCAGCTCGGCCTGCACAACAAGCCGGTCGGACTGCTCGACGTCGCGGGCTACTACCGCCGCCTGGTCGAGTTCCTCGACGACATGGTGGAGGCGGGGTTCCTGCGACCCGCCGGCCGATCTGCGCTCATCGTCGCCTCCGACCCTCAGGTGATGCTGGAGCGGTTGGGCGCCGCCTGAGTCCCACGACGGCAGTACAGGAACTGTTGGGTCTCCGCTGGGGTGTCCTCGTGCTCGGGCGCGTAGGTGCGGTGGCGCTGCTCCACGACCTCGAAGCCCGTGGCCTCGACGACCGCGCGGAGCTGGTCGTGGGGATAGCCGGTGAGCCGTACGGGGCTGCCGAGGAACGGCAACTCGACGTCGTCCAGGTCAGCCTCGACCATCGCCAGCATCAGCAGGCCGGCGGGCGTCAGCAGACCGTGCAGGAGCCGCAGCGCGGCCATGATCTGGCGCCGCGGAAGCATCAGCAGTGAGAAGAACGCGACCACACCGTCGAAGTGCCCCCAGGTTTCGTCGAGATCCATGACGTCGGCCTGGTGGAACGACGCCTCCGGCACCGCCGCCCGAGCGAGGTCCAGCATCCCCGCGGAAATGTCGATCCCGGTCACCCGAAGGCCGGCGTCGACCAGCTGACGGGCCGTGGGCATCCCGGTGCCGCATCCCACGTCGAGCACCCGGCTGCCCGGCTCCAGCCGAGCGGCCAGCCACTCGCCGGCGGCGAGTTGCTCCTGTTTGTGCGGGAAGGCCTCGTCGTAGCGCGCTCCGATCCGGTCGAAGGCCAACGCCTGCGCGGACCGTCGCGCGTCGCGCGCGTTCGTCGCACCGCCTGACGGTGCGTCCTCGGGTGGGCCGGTGTCGGCTGAGGTCGGGTCCGTCGTCATGCCCACGATCCAAACACGACCGGCCCGCGCATTCCACGACCGGCGTGCGGTGTGGCGAACGCGTGTCCGCGCCGAGGCGCGGATTCGCCCATCCACCAAGAAGATGCCCGGTCTCGGGCACAAAGTCGTCCGGCTTTGCCCATACGGTGCTCCCGCGGTTGACGCCCCTTCGCGACGCCCACTACTACAGGACCAGACCTGAACTGCGGAGGCAGGGTGACCACGACACAGACCCGAACCGACCGGCCGGCGGTCAGAACGCCGGCAGCGCGACCGCAGCGCTCTGTGTGGGCACAGATGTGGCGGGAGCGCTGGATGTACGCGTTCATCCTGCCTGGCTTCGTCTTCTTCGTCGTGTTCCGCTACATCCCGCTGCTCGGCAACATCGCCGCCTTCCAGGACTTCTCTCCCTACCTCAGCTTCAGCGGGAGCACCTGGGTCGGACTCCAGAACTTCGTCAATCTCTTCACCGATCCCGACGTCGCCATCGCGCTTCGGAACACCCTGGTCATCAGCCTGTTGCAGATCATCTTCGCCTTCCCGGCCCCGATCGCACTGGCCCTGCTGCTGAACAGCATCCTGAGCGATCGGATCCGCCGCTTCATCCAGTCCGTCGTGTACCTTCCGCACTTCATCGGCTGGGTGATCCTGATCTCCTTGTGGCAGGAGGTTCTGGGCGGTGCCGGGCTGGTCAACCAGGTCCTGCAGAGCCTGGGGATGGGCACGATCGACGTCATGTCCAACCCCGACTTCTTCAAGGTGCTCGTCGTCCTCCAGGTGATCTGGAAGGAGATCGGGTGGGGAACGATCATCTTCCTGGCCGCGATCACCCAGATCGACCCACAGCTGTACGAGGCGTCCGTCGTCGACGGTGCCGGCTCCTGGCGACGGATGTGGCACGTGACCCTGCCGGGCATCGTCAACGTCATCGTCTTGTTGCTGATCCTGCGCCTGGGCAGCGTCCTGACGGTCGGGTTCGAGCAGATCCTGTTGCAGCAGCCGGCGGTGGGTGCCGACGCGGCACAGGTTCTGGACACGTTCGTCTACTACCGCGGCGTTCTCGGCGGTGACTGGGGCATGTCCACCGCCGTCGGGCTCGTCAAGGGACTGATCGGCACGATCCTGGTGATCGGCGCGAACCGGCTGGCGAAGCGGGCCGGCACGGGAGGGGTGTTCTGATGGCGTCGACCGCGGTGCGGCCACCATGGATGGAGAAGCCGTCCGGTGCGACCCAGACGGTCAAGACCGTCGTCCTCGTCCTGCTCACGATCGTCATGCTGCTGCCGTTCGTCTACGTGGTGGCGGTGAGCTTCTCCTCACCTGAGGACGTGCGCGAGGGTGGGTTGATCCTGTTCCCCACCAACCCCACCCTCGGGGCCTACGACGCGGTCCTCGGCGGCAGCAGCGTCGTCGGACGCTCGCTGGTGGTGAGCCTCGGGGTGACCCTCGTCGGCACCGCTCTGAGCGTGGTGATGACGATCCTGATGGCGTACGGCCTGAGCCGAACCCGCGACGTGCCCGGCAGCAGGTTCATCCTGATCCTCGTGCTCGGCACGCTGCTGTTCGGCGCGGGGATCATCCCGAACTTCCTGCTGGTCAAGCAGTTGGGACTGCTCGACACCTACGCCTCGCTGATCCTGCCGGGTGTGATCAGTGCCTTCAACCTGGTCGTGATCCGCAACTTCTTCATGGAGATCCCACAGGAGCTCTACGACTCCGCCCGGATCGACGGCGCCAACGAACTGCAGATCCTCGCCCGCATCGTCCTGCCGCTGTCCAAGGCGGTGATCGCGGTGATCGCGCTCTTCTACGCGGTGGCGTACTGGAACGAGTTCTTCAACGCACTGCTCTACCTGAACGACACCTCCAAGTGGCCGGTGCAGCTCGTCCTGCGGCAGTTCGTCCTGGAGGGCTCGCCACTCGCGGACGCGGTGCGGGAGCAGGCAAACACGCAACCACCGCCGGCACAGACGATCCGGATGGCCGTGGTCGTCCTCGCGACCGCACCCATCCTGCTCGTCTATCCCTTCGTGCAGAAGTACTTCACGAAGGGCGTGTTGACCGGCGCGGTCAAGGGCTGAGGGAGGCACGGCATGGAGGGCCTGAGCCGGCGGCGGTTGCTCGCCGCGGTCGGGATGGGAGCCGCGGGGGCCGCACTGGGCGGATGCGCCGGCGGTGCGGCAGAGGGCGGGTTCCGACGCAGCCACCCGCTGCGGCTCCCGTTCGAGGCGCCGCAGCCGAACGTCGAGGGCGCGATCCCGAGCGGAACCGACGGTGTGCCGACCGCCTACCGCTCCTTCGTCTCGCCGCCGTACCGCTCGGTCGCGTCCCCGCCCGGCAGTGGCGGGACGGTCACGACGTTCCAGATCCTCTACGGGCCGCCGCCCCCTCCGGTGGACGAGAACCCCTGGTGGCAGGAGCTGAACAAGCGGCTCAACGTGCAGATCAAGCCGATCCTGGTGCCGGACGCCTCGCTCGGCGACAAGCTGCAGACGATGATCGCGAGCGGGAACCCGCCGGACCTGACCTACGTGCACCTCGGGGTCGCCCCCGCCGCAATGCGGGTGATCCGGCAGGGCGCCTTCACCGACCTGACCCCCTACATCGGGGGAGACGCGGTGAAGGAGTTCCCGAACCTCGCCCGGCTCCCGACGTACATGTGGCGCAACTCCGCGATCGAGGGCGGTCTGTACGGCGTGCCGCGGGTGATCCCGATCGTCAACGGCACCATCGGACTGTACCGCCGCGACTGGGCACGCAAGCTCGGCTATCCGGAGCCGCCGAAGAACGCCGAGGAGTTGCTCGAGCTGTTCACAGCGTTCTCCAAGGGCGATCCGGACGGAAACTCGAAGGTACAGACGTGGGGTCTCGGCAACATCGACACCAACCTGGTGCGACAGATGTTCCGGGTGCCCAACGGCTGGCGCCGCGAGTCGAACGGGCGGCTCGTCAACGCGATCGAGACCGACGAGTTCGAGGAGTCGCTGAAGTATCTCGTGCGGATGTGGAAGGCCGGGGTCTTCCATCCGGACGCGCCGAACCTCGAGTTCTCGAGGGTGCAGGACCTCTACATGGCCGGCCGCACCGGACTCTTCGGAGGCGGCTACATCCCGCTGTTCGGCCGCACCGGCACCCGCGGCTCCCTGCGCAAGACCTTCCCTACGGCCGATCCGTACCCCCTCCTCCCGCCCGGCCATGACGGCGGCGACCCGCAGATGCTCCAGGGGCCCGGCTACTTCGGCTTCATGTCCATTCCCTCGAAGGTGGGTGCGGACGAGAAGCGTGCCAAGGAACTTCTGCGGATCCTCGACTACTACGCCGCGCCGTTCGGCAGCGAGGAGTACGTCTTCATGACGTACGGCATCGAGGGCAAACAGTTCAACTACGACGACGACGGAAGCCCGGTGGCGATCGACGACGACCGCGTGGCCAACTGGGACACGTTGAGCTACATGTGTCAGACGATGGAGAACGCGTTCTACTACCCGGGCGCGCCCGAGGACGCCGTACTCGCGCAGCAGACCCTGAAGCGGGCCGTCGAACTCTCGGTGGCCGATCCCACGCTGGGACTCGTCTCCAACCTCGCGATCAGCCGGAACGCCGCGCTCTCCTCGTACAACGACGACCGGCAGACCGGCATCGTGACCGGGCGCGAACCGCTCAGCGTGCTGGCGGAGTGGCGCAGGGGCTGGCGCGAGCGCGGCGGCGACAAGATCCGCGAGGAGTACCAGGAGGCGCTCGCCAGAGCGCAGGGATGACCCGCCCGACGTCGCGGTCGCCGCCCAGGGCGACCGCGGCGCGTCGAACGTTGCCCACCTAGCGTAGTTCGTGGTAGAAAATCTTCGCACTTCGGTCAGGGCCGTTACACCAGTCCACCCGTGCCCTTCTCGAGCCGACGTACGCCGTCGACGCCCCATCGCACAGTCGCGCGGACACCCACGAACACCAGCCGGGAGGGGAACGGCTTTGGCAACCACAGCCAGCGCTTCGGCGACCGCCGCGGCACGGGGAGAGGGCCCACAGGCGCCGACCCGTTGAGTCGTCGAAGACGCAAGGAACACTTGCTTTTCCTGGCGTTCGTGGCACCCAACATCGTGTTGCTCGCGGTCTTCTCCTACTGGCCGATCATCTACAACGGCTACCTCAGTCTCACCAGCTGGGACCTGCTCTCACCGACCAAGACGTTCGTCGGCCTGGCCAACTACGTCGACATGTTCACCGATCCCGACTTCCGTGCCGTGCTCTGGCGGACGCTCTACTTCTCCGGCGGCATCGTCGTGGTCAGCATGGTCGCCGGACTGGCGGTCGCCCTGTTGCTCAACCAGAAGTTGTGCGGCACCCACGCCGTCCGCACGATGGCGTTCGCCCCTCACATCGTGAGCGGCGCGGCGATCGGCACGGTGTGGCTGTTCATCTTCGATCCGACGTACGGCCTGCTGAAGGCGATTCTCGCGCCGTTCGGCATCGGTTCCCCCGCGTGGATGACCGACTCCGCCTGGGCGCTACCGGGCCTGGTCATCGTCTATCTCTGGAAGACGATCGGCTTCGTCGCGGTCGTCTACCTCGCCGGAATGCAGGGCCTCCCGGCCGACCTGTACGAAGCGGCGAAGATCGACGGCGCCGGCGCGTGGACACTCTTCCGGCGACTCACGCTGCCTCTGCTCTCGCCGGTGACCTTCTTCGTCGCGGTCACCGCGATCATCGGGAGCTTCCAGGCGTTCGACGTGATCGCCGTGATGACCGACGGTGGTCCGGGCGGCGCCACCAAGATCCTGTCCTGGTACATCTACGAGCAGGCGTTCCGAGCCTTCGACGCGGGCCACGCGGGCGCGGCCTCGATCGTCATGTTCGTGATCCTCCTGCTCATCACCGGCGCGCAGGCGCGCTTCATGGAGCGGAGGGTCCACTACCGATGAGCACCGGCGAAGCGGTGGCCGCGCCCCGTGGAAGCGCGACCCTGGCGCGGTTCGGCAAGTACGCCTTGCTGGTGATCGTGGCCTGCGTGTCGATCCTGCCGATCTACTGGCTGCTCTCCTCCTCGGTGAAGCCGGCCGACGGCATCTACCAGTTCCCACCCGACTGGATCCCGATGCGGCTGCGGTGGAGCAACTACGCCGAGGCCTGGCGGTCGGCACCGTTCGGCAACCTGTACCTCAACTCCGTGCTCGTCACCGTCGTCGGCACGTTCGCCCAGATCACCGTCGCGGTGCTCTCGGCCTACGCGTTCTCCTTCCTGCGCTTTCCCGCCAAGCGGTTGCTGTTCCTGCTGTTGCTCGGCGCGATGATGGTGCCCGGCCACGTGGTCCTATTGCCCAACTACATGACGATCGCCCAACTCGGCTGGGTCAACACCTATGCCGGCCTGATCGTCCCCGGCCTCGGCAGTGTGTTCGCGACGTTCCTGCTCCGCCAGCACATGCTCACCCTCGACCGCGCCGTCCTCGACGCGGCCGAGGTCGACGGAGCCGGACATCTACGGATCCTCTGGAACGTCGTCCTTCCGATGTCGCGCCCGATGATCGTGACGGTGCTCATCATCGCGCTCGTCGACAAGTGGAACGACTTCATCTGGCCGCTCATCACGACCAGTGCGGCGACGATGCGGACCCTGCCGGTCGGTCTGTTGATGCTGAAGAGCGACGAGGGCTACACCAACTGGGGTGCGGTCATGGCGGCCACGGTGTTCGTGGTGCTCCCCGTGCTGGTGGTCTTCTTCTTCGCCCAGCGGCACATCATCGCCGGACTCACCCAAGGCGCGACGAAGGGCTGACACGGTGACCACGACCAGGACGACGGCGCTTCGCGCCGGCATGAGCAGGCGGGCACTGCTGGCCGCCTCGGGCGGTGTCCTCGCCGGACTCAGCGGCCTCGCCGCCGGTTGCGGCTCACGGGCGTTCGTCCAGGCGACCGGCGCCGTTCCCGCGAGGTACGCGCGAAGGACCCACATCGTCTTCTGGCACTCCTTCGCGAGCATCGTCGGCGACGCCATGCAGAAGCTCGTCGACGAGTTCAACGACATCCAGGACGAGATCTACGTCGACGCGCAGTTCCAGGGCAGCTACGACCAGACGGCACAGAAGCTCGCAGCCGGCGTCATCGCCCGGCAGGTTCCCGACATCTCGATCTTCTCCGAGATCACCTGGCGGAAGTTTCACCTCGCCGACGCGCTCGAGCCGCTCAACGACTACTTCGACGCCGACCTCGCGCCGACGGCCTACCTCGACCAGTTCATTTCGGAGGGAACGGTCAAAGGCACCATCTGGTGGATGCCCTTCGCCCGGAGTACTCCGCTCTTCTACTATAACAAGGAGATCTTCGCCAAGGCCGGCCTACCCGACCGCGGGCCGAGGACCTGGACGGAGCTCCGCGAGTGGGGACCCGCGATCCAGGGCGTGCGCACCGCGAGCGGACCCGCGAAGGTGCACGCGCTCACCTCGGGCGACGCCGACTGGTTCTTCCAGGCGAAGGTATGGCAGTGGGGCGGCAACTACTCCAAGGGGCTCGAGGTCACGATCGACACCGAGCGTCCGATCGCCGCGGGAGAGTGGATGATCGACTTCATCCGCAAGGTCAAGATGGCCTATCTGTCCGCGTCGTCCAACATCGACTTCGCCAACGGCGTGGCGGCCACCACCGAGATGAGCACCGGTGGCCTGCGCAACGCGACGGAGCAGGCGAAGTTCCCCGTCGGCGCGGCGTTCCTGCCGGCGTTCGAGCACTTCGGCTGCCCCACCGGCGGCAGCGGTTTCGGCATCATGGCGACCTCGACGCCGGCGCGTAAGCGGGCGGCGTTCGAGTTCGTGAAGTTCGTGGCGACTCCGCAGAAGTCGGCCCAATGGTCGATCGCCACCGGTTATCTGCCGATCATCAAGGCCGCCCAGCAGGAACCCGCCCTCCTGGCCGCGACGAAGGAGAACCCCAACTTCGCGGTCGCCGTACGTCAGTTGGAGCGGACGCGGGTTCAGGACCTCGCCCGACTGGTCGTCCCCAACGCGAACGTCACGATGTACACCGCGCTGCAGCGGCTGTACTCCTCCAGGGACTCCGTACCCGACGTCTTCGCCACGCTTGCCCGCAAGCTCCGCTCCAGCGCCGACCTGATGCGGGAGAAGTACGACCGTCACTACACCTGAGCGCAGAGCGGCCTTCACGACGATCGGTACGAGACCGGGATTCGTGATCATCGTGCCGAACGGGCCCGAACCCAACAAGCGCGACCGCGCCGCTGCCCCCGAGGCGGCGCGAGGGGCGTCCGGAGCGACTGTCAAGGCCGTCTTGACGTAGGCGTGGGCTGAGCGGCACCGACCGGCCACGACGTGGTGGCTCCAGCGTGTGGCCCCGAGCGTGCGTCTGAGGGTGGGCGCGGGCTCGGGCTCGGGCGTGACACCGCGTGGCCGGCTCGAGCGCAGCGCTCCAGACGTCGCACGGTCAGACGTCGCACGGTCAGGCGTGAGCGGGGGCGCACCGCGCCAGCGTCGTGAGGGTGCGCCAGGCGCGGCCAGTCCGACCAGGCGCCTCCCGCGGCGCGGACGCGGAACCACGCCAATTCACGCGAGAACGCGGGCGGCCACGCGTACGTGTCGACTCACGCCAGGATCTGCTCGCGAACGTATCTTGCGCACCACCTTGACCTGGCTGGAAACTGAAGTGGTCGACCCAAAGGACAGCCCCGCTGTAACGCGGCGCCGGGCGTTCGCGAGGCAGGAGGTGCTCATGCCTGGACCACTGCCGGTCAATGTCGTCGCCTCGATGGACGGCGTGCTCCGGCAGACCGCGGCCTCCGCCGTGCTCTGTGACCTGCCACACGCCGTCGTCGTCCAGCACGACCTGTACCGAGGCGACGACGACGACCTTCTGCTTCGCCGCGTCGTCCACGACCTCGGCGGCGTGGTCGAGGACACCGGCGTGGCGCTCGACCACGCCTGCCTCAGCTGCGCGCTGAGGGAGGACATGGTGCCGACGGCGGCGCGGCTCGCGCGAAGCGGCCGCTGGGAGCGCGTCGTCCTGGCGTTGCCGGTGACCGCCGAGCCCGGTTTGGTGCGCGATGCCCTGCAGGGCGCCGTTGTCGGCGGGCGTCCGGTCGCCGACGTCGCGAGGTTCGCGGGCGTGCTGACGGTCGTCGACCTGTCCACGCTCGTCGACGACCTCTTCGGCGACGACCTCCTGGTCGAGCGCGACCTGGCCATGACCGATGACGACCGGCGCGCGGTCGGCGAGGCGCTCGCGCACCAGGTCGAGTGCGCCGACATCGTGGCGACCCGGGGGGAGTGCGCACCTGACGCCCGTGCGCTGAGCGTGCTCAGGCACCTCGCCGGTGCGTCCGCGACCTTCGCCGACCTACACGAACTCGACCTCGCCAAGGCGCTGGACCAGGCCGACGGTGGGCGTGGCCCGCGGCGTGGCGACTACCGGACGGCCGCACTCCCGCAGCCGGTGGACGCCGACGGGGTCTGGACGCTCGAGCTGACCTCCTGGCGACCGGTGCACCCAGCTCGCCTGCACGATCGGATCGTCGACCTCGCCGGCGGGCGGCAGCGGAGCCGCGGGTGGTTCTGGCTACCCACCCGTCCGCACGCGGTGTGTGGGTGGGACAACGCGGGCGGCCAGCTCAGCATCGGCACCGTCGGCCGCTGGAGCGCGGGCGACCGGCAGACCCGGATCGTGGTCACCGGCATCGACTACGTACAGGACCGGCTGCGGGACGCCTTCGACGCCGTCCTGATGACCGACTCCGAGCTGGCTCGCGGGCTCGACCACTGGGAGCGTCACGACGACGGCTTCTCCCCATGGCTGGGGGACATCGACCGGGCCGCCTAGGCGACGCCCGGTGTCCGCCGGCCGTCCCGGGCCAGCTCGTCCGGGCCATGCCGGACCAGATCGTCCGGGCCGGGTCAGATCGGCGCCGACAGGGAGAGCGCGAAGTCGCCGGCCGGGTCTGTCCACCACGCCTCCAGGGAGAGGCCTGCCGCCCGGAGTTCCTCGCGGACCCGCTCCTCCCGGAACTTCGCGGAGATCTCGGTACGGAGTTCCTCGCCCACCTCGAAGGTGACGTTCAGGTCCAGATCGGCGACCCGGACCCGCTGCGCCCGGCTGGAGCGCAGCCGCATCTCGATCCACTCCTGCTCGGCGTTCCACAACGCCACGTGCTCGAACGCCTCCGGGTCGAAGTCGGCGTGCAGGGCGTGGTTGACGACCCGGAGGACGTTGCGGTTGAACTCCGCCGTGACGCCCGACGCGTCGTCGTAGGCGCGCACCAGGCGGCCCGGGTCCTTCACCAGGTCGGTACCCAGCAGGAGCCGCTCCTGCGGGCGCAGACCGGAACGGAGAGCCGTGAGGAAACGCGCCCGCTGCGCCGGCGCCAGGTTGCCGATCGTCCCTCCCAGGAAGGCCACCAGCCGGGTGCCCTCCTGCGGAAGAAGCTCCAGGTGGCGCTCGAAGTCGGCGATCACCCCGTGCATGGCCATACCGGGATAGTCGACGTGGAGGGACTCGATCGCGCCTCGTAGGGCGCTCTCGCTCACATCGACCGGAATGTAGCGCGCGAGGCGTCCGATCTCTCGCATCCCGTCCAGCAGCAGCCGGGTCTTGGTCGACGAACCGGACCCGAGCTCGACCAGCGTGTCGGCGTCGGCGAGCTTGGTGATCTCAGCGGCATAGGTGGCGAGGATGGACTCCTCGGTACGAGTGGGGTAGTACTCCTCGAGTTCGGTGATCTCCTCGAACAGCTCGCTGCCGCGGGCGTCGTAGAAGTACTTCGGCGGGATGCTCTTCGGCGTGTGATCGAGCCCCTGCCGGACGTCACGGGCGAGGCTCTCCGCGAGATCGGCGCTGGTGAGATACCGGCTGATCCTCGGAGCTGTGCGGGGAACGGTCACGCGAACCTCCATCGTCAAGGCAGAACTGCCTGCCGTCGAGTCGGGGTGGGATTCCTACAGCGCACTGATCGTGACGCCGTGCTGGTCGACCTCGACCAGCGAGTGGGGTGGGACGGGCGCCCAGGCGGGGTCGTCGTCACACGGCTCGGACGCCAACAGCACGCCGTCGGCCGACTCGTGCACGAACAGCGTGTCGCCGTACGTCGTACCGGCGATGCGGTGGCCGTCGCTGGCGAGCAGGTTGAGCCGGCCACCACCGACGGCGGCGACGTCGTGGGTGGCGGAGGCGAGCCCCTCACCAAGCGTCGCGCCCGCCTCCCAGCGGGCCACGGCCAGTCCGAACAGGAGGGCCGAGTCCACCGGAGCGAGCGCGTCCGGCACCCAGGCTACGTCCTCGCGCAGGGCCTTCCGGGCGAGGCGTAGGTCGGCGAGGACGCCGTTGTGGCTGAACAGCCAGCGCCCGTGGGTGAAAGGTGCCGCTCCCGACTCCTCGGACGGGAAGCCCGGCGTGGCCGAGCGGACGGCGGCGAGGACACAGGTCGACTCCACCGTCGGGGCGAGGCTCGCGAAGGACTGATCGGCCCAAACCGGTTGGGCCCGGCGATAGCGGACGGGTTCTGGACGAACGGGGGTGTACCAGCCGACGCCGTACCCGTCCACGTTGATGGTGCCGTGTTCCTGGCGCCTGGGCGCGTAGGCCTGCACGGCAAGGGAGTGTGGCGGGTCGAGGACGACGGCCTGCAGGGACCGGGGCCTACCGAGGTAGGCGAGATGACGACACATGCGCGGCGCCTACGCGTCCCGGGCGCAACGGAAGCCGGCGAAGATCTGCCGCCGGATCGGATAGTCCCAGTTGCGGAACGTCGTACGGCACGCGGTCGGGTCACTCGCCCAGGAGCCACCACGTAGCACCTTGTACTCGTTGCCGAAGAAGACCTCGGAGTACTCCCGGTAGGGAAAGACGCAGAAGCCCGGATGCCCGGTGAAATCGGTCGAGGTCCACTCCCACACGTCGCCGAGCATCTGCCGCGCGCCGACCGGCGAGGCGCCCTCGGGGAACGACCCGACCGGCGCGGGCCGGTAGCGCCGCTGGCCGAGGTTGGCGCGGGTGGGGTCGGGCGGCTCGTCGCCCCAGGGGAAGCGGTGCTTGGTGCGGCTCACCGGGTCCCAGGAGGCGGCCTTCTCCCACTCGGTCTCGGTGGGGAGTCGCTTGCCGGCCCAGCGTGCGTAGGCGTCGGCTTCGTACCAGCAGACGTGCTGCACGGGCTCGTCGTCGGGAAGCTGCTCGACGTGGCCGAAGCGGCGGCGTAGCCACTGGTCGCCCTCGCTCACCCAGAACGCCGGCGCGCGTTTGCCGGAGGTGCACCGCCACTCCCAGCCGGCCGGGCTCCACCAGCGCTCCTGGTCGTAGCCACCGTCGGCGATGAACGCGCGGTAGGCGGCGTTGGAGACCGGCATGGTGTCGATCCAGAACGCCGGCAGCGAGACGGTGTGGGCGGGGCGCTCGTTGTCCAGGGCCCAGGTGTCGGTGGAGGTGCCCATCACGAAGTCACCCGCCTCCACCAGGACCTCCGCCGGCAGCACGCGGTCGTCACGTGGGGCGGGGTCCTGGTCGGTCGCGGGAAAGACCGGTGCGCCTCGCCTGAGCTGGTGGGTCGCGAGCATCGTCTCGTCGTGCTGGTGCTCGTGCTGGATCACCATGCGGTAGACGAAGCCGGCGTCGAGCAGCGGCCGGTCAGGGGAGAGCCGGATGGTTTCGAGGGAGTGGAGTACCTTGCGCCGGACGAGACCGATGTAGTCCTGCGCCTCGGCGGGGGAGAGCAGCGGCAGGGTCGGGCGCTCTGACCGGGGATGCTCGAACGCGTCGTACAGGTCGTCGATCTCCGGCCGCATCGGATCGATCCCGGCGGCGGCACGCAGCAGCCACAGCTCCTCGTAGTTGCCGACGTGCGCGAGATCCCAGACCAGGGGAGACATCAGCCGCGAGTGCTGGGCGGTGAGCTCGGCGTGGTCGAGCACGTCGGTGGTGAGCCCGAGACTTCGGTCGCGGACACGTTCGAGTTCGGCCGCCACCAGCGCCTTGAACGTGTCGATGTCGGCCTCGCCGGCCTCGGTGAGCAGACCGGTGCTGATCGGCTGGCCGATGGGGTGGGGGTGTTGGTCCTCGGTTGTCATCGCGTGGCTCCTCCCTGGCGGGGTTCGGGCAAGGGGGTGGTCGAACGGCGCGTCGCGGTCATGCGGGTCACGAGACGTGCCGAAGCGGATCGAGGTCGTCGTCGGCGGGACATCGCCGGCGTAGGACGTAGCGGAGTCGGTAGGACTCCACCAGGTCGATGAGGGCCGGGTCAGCGCCCTGGCGGTGCAGCGCGTCCAGCGCCGCCTCGAAGCAGCACTGGGCGGCCCGGGCCAGACCGGGATGGTCCAGGCCGTTGCGGGCGGCGTTCCACCAGGCGTCGGCCACCGGCTCCACGGCGGCGAGGGCGCGTTCACCCGCGCGGGGGTCGTCGACCAGCGCGGTGAGGACGGCGACCGCCACCGGCCAGTACTCCGCCGGCTGGTTGTCGAGGTAGCGCACCTCGAACCACCCCCGCGGTCGGACCGGCGGGAACAGCGTCGTGAGGTGGTAGTCGAGGTCCTGGGCGGTCGGCCTGCCGTAGGTGTGACCGTTGACGCCCGAGACGTGACGGCCACCGCCGACGGCGCTGGTGGCGGCGAGAGTGGCGGCCGCCTCCGCGTTGCCCTCGTTGCCCTCGTGAGCGGGGACCGAGGACAGGCCGGTGGTGCCGTGGTGGGCGCAACCGGTGGAGTCGTGTCCGGCGCCGTCGAGGTGCAGCCACTGGCGGAAGGTCAGGCCTGGGTCGGCGTGCCAGTCGCTGCCACGCCGACGCATCATCAACGGCGCGTCCAGGGCGTAGTCGGTCCAGGCCGTGATCGGGTCGGGCCCCTGCGCCGGCCGGGTGCGGCGTGGGTCGAGCCGCTGCCAGACGGCCTGCCGGGCGGACTTCCAGCCGGTCAGCCGGCCGGCGTGCCGTGGTGAGTTGGCGAAGGCGGCCACCAGGGTGGGGCCGACCGCGTGCAGGATCTGCCAGCGCCGGCGGATGTCGTCGAGGTCGGCGCCGGCGTCGACGTTGACCTGGAGCGAAGCGGTACAGCACATCATCAACCGGCCTTCGGGGCCACGCCGGTCGAAGTAGGCCTCCATCGCGGTGTAGCGCGGGTCGGTGAGCTGGCGTCGGGGCCCGCGGAACGGATCGATCGCGGTCCAGAGCATCGTGAGATCAAGGCCGGCCAGGACCGCCTCCACGTGGCCGATGTCGGCCTGGAGTGCCCTCCAGCAGGCGTCCACACCCACCGCGGGCGCGGAGCTCAGCTCCAGCTGCCCGCCGGGTTCGAAGGTGATGCTGCTGCCGCCCGGTAGGGGACCGGCCTGGTCCAGGGCGGTGCGCATGAGGTCGATGGGAACGGGTCGACGAGGGTGCCGTGGCGAGGTGACGAGCCACTCGATCTCGGCGCCGACCGTGGTCGGTGGCCCGGTCTTGAAGCAGATGGTGCCGATATGCCCGTGTACGGAATCACATGAGACAACCTGTGCCGTCCCGGCCATTGGTTCCTCCTGGGATCGCGCCGGTCAGGATTCTGCCCTGTCCAAGCCCTCGCTAACGCCGTCATCCGATCCTCGCGCGGACCACCCCCAGGGCCAAAGGCACTGAGGGGCTTGTCACATCGGGTGACGACACGCCGGACTGGTGCTTTCCCGGGCCAGTACCTCGAGTTCATCCGTCGGCGGCCAGGACGACACTTTCGGGACGCCGCCGAATCTCCGCGCCCGGACACAGCTCACCACCGGCACGTCCGGGTGCGGGCCGCGTCGCCCGCGCCCGGACGGACCTGGTGGTTTCGCGTCGCCCGGACTACCGGGCCCGCGAGCGCGGCCGGGTCGCGCCGTTGCGGCTCCGGCCCTGCCGGGCTGGTGCCTGCTCGCCCCGCTGGGCCTGCGCCCGCTGGCCGCGGCCACCGCGCATCCGGCGTTCCACGACGTACGTGCCGATCGCGACGACGCCCGCTACCGGCCACTCCACGACACCGAGCGCGGCGACGGCGGCGAGTCCGCCGTACCAGAGGAACCGTCCGGACCGGTCGTTCAGGGACACATGCGGCACAGGTACGTGCGGCATGTGCACCTCGGGCATGTGCATCTCCGGCATGTGCATGCCAGGCATATGGATGTCGGGCATGTGCATGCCGGCCAGGCGGCTTTCGCCCCGGCCGGTCCTGCGCCGGGTCGGCTGCTTCTTCGCGACCGGAGCGGCGGTCTTCCTGGCGCCCGTGGCGGTCTTCTTCGCGGCCGTCTTGCGGGTGGCCTGCTTGCTGGTGGTCTTCCTGGCGCCCGCTCGGGTCGTCGGCTGGCGGGGCGTACGGCGACCGGCGGGTCGCGTCGTCCGTGGTCGGGTCGAGCGGCGGGTTGTTTCGGTCATACCTATCCCCCCTCGCGTTCCCCATCCTTTTGCGGTCCGGCGAGGCGACCGTAGGGCCGAAGGTCCCGGGGCAGGGATCGAGGGTTGTCGGCGGCTCGATCCGCCGAGTCCGGCCGGCCGTCGACGGGGCTGCCGGCGAGGACGGAGCAAGATCAACGCCCGGTGGATCGGGGTGGTTCCCGCCTCGACCAGCGTCTGGATCCGCGGGGCCGTAGGCTTCCTCCCCGTGGAAGAACGAATTCTCGGACGAACGGGTCGCAAGGTGGGCGCCGTGGGCCTCGGTGCCTGGCAACTGGGCGCCGACTGGGGTGAGGTCAGCGAGGCCGAGGCACTTTCGATTCTGAACGCCGCGGTCGACGCCGGCGTCACCTTCATCGACACCGCCGACGTCTACGGCGACGGCCGCAGCGAACGCGTCATCGGCCGCCTGCTCCGCCAGCGGCCCGAGGCCGACCTGATGGTCGCGACCAAGATGGGGCGCCGGGCTCCGTTGGACCCGAGCGAGCACAACCTGGACAACTACCGCGCCTGGACCGACCGGTCGCGGGAGAACCTCGGCGTCGAGCGGCTCGACCTGGTGCAGCTGCACTGCCCGCCGACTCCCGTCTACTCCTCCGACGCGGTCTACGACGCCCTCGACACCCTGGTCGAGGAGGGCCGCATCGCGGCGTACGGCGTGAGCGTGGAGACCTGCGCGGAGGCCCTCACGGCGATCGCGCGGCCCGGGGTCGCGACGGTCCAGATCATCCTCAACGCGTTCCGGTGCAAGCCGCTGGAGGAGGTGCTTCCGGCCGCCGTCCGTGCGGGCGTGGGCATCATCGCGCGGGTGCCGCTGGCGAGCGGGCTGCTGTCGGGGAAGTACGACGCGACGACCGAGTTCGCCGCTGACGACCACCGCACCTACAACCGGGACGGGTCGGCGTTCGACGTGGGCGAGACCTTCGCGGGGGTCGACTTCGCCACCGGTGTCGAGGCGGCGAGCCGGCTGGAGCCGCTCGTGCCGCCGAAGGCCGCGCTGTCCCAGGTCGCGTTGCGGTGGGTGCTCGACCAGCTCGGCCTCAGTGTCGTGATCCCCGGTGCTCGTAACCCGGTCCAGGTCTGGTCCAACGCCAGCGCGGCCGACCTGCCCCGGCTCTCGCCCGGTGCGCACGACGAGATCCGGGCGGTCTACGACGAGCTGATCCGGCCGCAGGTCCACGACCGCTGGTAGGGGGTTTAGCTGGTAGGGGTTCAGCTGGTAGGGGTCAGCGGAAGGCCGACAGGCCGGTGATGGCCTCCCCGAGCACCAGGGTGTGTACCTCGGTGGTGCCCTCGTAGGTGAGCACCGACTCGAGGTTGTTGGCATGCCGCAGCACGGGGTACTCGAGCGAGATTCCGTTGGCACCGAGAATGGTCCGCGCCTCCCGGGCGATGTCCAGTGCGACCCTGACGTTGTTGAGCTTGCCGAAGCTCACCTGGTCGGGGCGAAGCTCGCCGGCGTCCTTGCGGCGGCCGAGGTGGAGCGCGAGCAGGAGCCCCTTGTTCAGCTCGAGCGCCATGTCGACGAGTTTGTGCTGGGTGAGCTGGAACGCGCCGATGGGCCTGCCGAACTGCTCGCGTTCGCGGGCGTAGCGAAGCGCCGTCTCGAAACAGGTCCGGGCCGCGCCGAGGGCGCCCCACACGATCCCGAACCTCGCCTCGTTGAGGCAGGCGAGGGGCGCCCGCAGGCCGGTGGCCTCGGGGAGCTGTGCGTCGGCTGGAAGTTCGCAGTCCTCGAACACCAACTCGGAGGTGACCGAGGCGCGGAGTGAGAGTTTGTGGCGGATGTCGCGGGTCGTGAATCCCGCGGTTCCCCTGGGGACGCAGAAGCCGCGAACCCCCTCATCCGTGCGGGCCCAGACGACGGCGACGTCGGCGATACCGCCGTTCGTGATCCACATCTTGGTCCCGTTGAGCACCCACCCTCCGCTCGTGCGCCGTGCCGTGGTCGCCATGGCGGAGGGATCGCTGCCATGGTCGGGTTCGGTCAGGCCGAAGCAGCCGATCGCCTCGCCGGCTGCCATCCGGGGAAGCCACTCCTGCTTCTGCGCCTCCGACCCGAAGCGCCACAGGGCGAACATCGCGAGGGAGCCCTGGACGGACACGAAGCTGCGCAGGGCGCTGTCGACCGCCTCCAGTTCCAGGCAGGCCAGGCCGTAGCTCACGGCGTTGGTCCCCGCGCAGCCGTACCCCGTGAGGTGCATGCCCAGCAGCCCCAGCTTCGCGAAGCGGGGAACCAGGGCGGTCGGGAACTCCGCCTGTTCGAACCAGGTGCCGACATGCGGCTCCGCGTGTTCCCGCACCGTGCGACGCACGGTGTCCTGGATCGCGCGTTCCTCGTCGCTGAGGAGAGCGGAGGCGTCGAGCAGGTCGCTGGGGTCGAGGGGTCCGGTGGACCGGGAGGCGCGGCTCATGGCCCCGATCTTCGCAGCCCGCTCGAGGTGGTGTCCCAATGACGGGGTGGCCGCGTCGGCCCGGACGGGTCCGGGCGGGTCGCTCGGGTCGTTCTCCCCGGGTGAGGTTTCCGGGCGTGGTTCCGGGTGCGTTATCGCGGAGGGACCCTGGGTATCACCCGCTCTGGGGGAGGGCCAGCACCTCGACAGCACCAGTTCGGCGCCGACCCGCGTTCCGCCGACAGGCCGTCGACCGCCTTCGGGCGCGGTTCGCCGGGCGACCAGGGAGAGAGCACGTCATGAGCAACCGAGCAGGACTCACCGTCCGGGCGGCGTCGGACCGGACGCGGCCGCACCGGGCCTCGCTGTCGCGGACCGGCCTGGTCCCGTTCGCGGCTGCCCTGCTGTGCGCACTCGTCGCGGCTGGTTGTGCCGGACCGACCGACTCCACGCCCTCCGCGAGTCCGAACGCGACCGGGGCGGCACCCACCCCCACGCCCAAACCCGCGAGCGCCGCGTTCTGCGCCCAGGCCCGGAAGCTGCAGACCTCGCTCGGCGCGCTCGGGAAGATCGACATCCGGGACACGGGCGTCGACGGGGTGGAGGACAAGGTGAAGCAGGTGCGTACCGACCTCGACGGGTTGGAGTCGGCCGCCTCGGCGGGGTGGAAGCCGGAGATCAACGCCCTGTCCAGCGCCTTGACCGGGCTCGGGACCGCGGTCGAGGAGCTCGGCGAGTCCGAGTCGTCCGGGACGTCCTCAGCCTCACCCTCGATGGACGGGATCGCCCCCGCCGCCGTGCGTGTCGCCACCTCGGCTGAGGCACTGCGATCGACGATCACGGCGAGCTGCCCGAAGCGGTAGGCGGGTCACGGACTCATCCCGCGCAGGGCGAGGTCGAGCAGCCGGTCCGCCCGGGCCGCGCCCTCGGGCTCCTGTTCGGTGGCCAGCGCGATCGCGTTGGCGAGCGTGAGCAGGTCGATGATCGAGATCTCCGGTCGTACGGCGTTCGCCGCGCGGGCCGGCGACAGGAGTCTCTCCCCGGCGTCCACGATCATCGCGTGACACGTGGCACCCAGGGTGGGGTCACCGTCCTGGGCGCCACGCAGCAGTGCGGCGGCCAGGCCTCGGTTGGACGCCGCGTGCGTGACGACGGAGCGGAGCCAGGTCACCAATGCGTGCTCGGGATCCGGGTCGGTGGCCAGGTCATCGGCGGCGGCGCAGAGGGTCTCGACCTTCCCCCGGAAGACCGCCTCCAGCAGCGCCTGTCGGGTCGGGAAGTGCCGGTGCAGGGTCGCCGAGCCGACGCCGGCGCGCCGGGCGATCTCCTCCAGGGACGCCTCGGCTCCGTCCTGGGCGATGGCCGAGGTGGCCGCCGCCAGGATCCGGTCGTAGTTGCGGCGCGCGTCCGCGCGCATCGGCCGGTCGGGTGAGGTCGTACGGGCGTCCTGAGGCATGCGATCTCCGCCAGCTTGCAAAACGGGGTGGTCCTCCATATCGTCCTCGACGATACCGGAGGGGCACCCCGTTCAGGTCGCGCCCCACGAAAGCGCTTCTGGAGACACACCTTGGACACCGTGGGCCACCACGAACTGGACACAGTGGGCCAGCACGAACCCCACCTCGGTCGGATCGGAATCTGGGCCGGCGAGCTGGACCGCTGGCCGGCCACCGACCTCCGCGAGGCGGCGGCGGTCGTCGAGGACCTCGGCTATCCGGCCTTGTGGTTCCCCGAGGCGGTCGGTCGTGAAAGCGTGGCCCAGGCCGCGATGTTGCTCTCGGCCACCCGGCGCACCGTGATCGCCTCCGGCACCGCCAGCATCTACGCCCGCGACGCCGTGACCGCCGCTGCCGCCCAGCGCACCCTCGACGAGGCGTTTCCGGGTCGCTTCCTGCTCGGCCTCGGAGTGAGCCACCCCGCCCTGGTCACACAGGTACGCGGCCACCGCTTCGGCCCACCGGTGGCAACCATGCGCGCCTACCTGGACGCGATGGACGCGGCGCCCTTCGGCCCGCCAACCACCTCCTCCTCGGCGCCGCCGCGTCGAGTCCTGGCCGCGCTGGGCCCGAAGATGCTCCGCCTCGCCGGCGAACGCGCCTGGGGCGCCCACCCGCTGGGCATGCCGGTCGCGCACACCCGCGCCGCCAGGGCGGTGCTCGGCCCGCGGGCGCTGCTGGCCGTCACCCAACTCGTCGTCCTCGACCGGTCCCGCTCGCGGTCGGCGGACCTGGCCCGCGCCCATGCGTCCACCGCCCTGCCCAACCGGCTCACCCTGCTTCGGGATCTGGGCTTCGACAACGCGGAAGCCCTCGACGACCGGGTGGTGGACGCGCTGGTGGCGACCGGTGGCACCGACGACATCGCCCAGCGGGTTCGTGAGCACCTCGACGCCGGCGCGAATCACGTCAGCCTCCACGTCATCACCTCCGTACCCGACGAGGCGCCGTTACGTCAGTGGGGTGAGCTCGCCGCCCTGCTCCTGTGACAGAGCGGACGACGGGCCGTCCCGTCGTGCGTCGTCTCGTGCACCGCCACCGCGGCGGCGGTCCGTTCCGGTCCGCCGCCGCGGAGCGCGGCGCTCAGTCGGCGGTGGCCCGGGCATCGGCGAGGGCCTTGGTCCACCAGGCGAGGTCGTCGGCGAGCACCTTCAGCTTCGGCTCCAGCGGCGCGAAGATCGAGTCGTCGAACGGCTCGGGCGCCTGGATCGCCGGCACCAGGATGTCGGGCAGGATGTGAACGGCGTGACGCAGCGGAGCCATCTCGAACTCCACGGCGACCTCCCGCAGTTGCTCGATGGCGCGGGCGCCACCGACGTTCCCCCATCCGACGAAGGCCACCGGCTTGCGCCGCCACTCGACGAGGGTGTGGTCCATCGCGTTCTTCAGGACCGCGGTGTAGCCGTGGTTGTACTCCGCGGTGAGGATGAGAAAGCCGTCCGCGGCATCGACCCGGCGACCGAACTTCGCGATCTTCTCGCTGGGGTAGTCGCGCAGGGTGTACATCGGGCTCATCGGCTGGTCGAAGAAGGGCAGCGGGTGCTCGCGAAGGTCGAGCAGGTCGACGGTGAAGTCGCTGCGACCCTTCAACTGGTCCACCACCCACGCGGCGGCCTTCTCGCTGAAGCGACCTTCACGGGTGGTGCTGTTGATGATCAGGATCTGGGGCAACGGTCTCTCTTTTCCTCGATGATCGTTCGTGGTTCCACAGCTGGTTGGAACGCCGCCGCGGTGATCAACCGGACCGTGGTCCGGTTGGACACGCCCAGGTTAACCGGACCTCGGTCCGGTTCTATTCCCGGGCGTTAGGCTGCCCCCGTGCACCCCGAAACTCCGCCCCACACCGTGTCGCCGGTCGATCACCCGACGCGCACGCTCGCCGTGGTGGACCAGGGACCGCCCGAACGCGCCGACGCGGCGCGTAACCGTGCCCGGCTGCTGGAGGCGGGCGCCCGCATGGTCGAGGAGCTCGGCGCCGAGAACGTCACGATGGAGGCCGTGGCCGCGGCCGCCTCAGTGGGCAAGGGGACGGTCTACCGGCGCTTCGGGGACCGCGCCGGGCTGATGGCGGCGCTCGTGGACGACGCCGAACGCAGTTACCAGGAGTCGTTTTTGTCCGGCCCCGCTCCACTCGGCCCGGGCGCGCCGCCCGAACAGCGGCTGCGAGCCTTCGGAATCGCCACGATCCGGCACGAGATCCGGCACCGCGACGTCCTGCTCGAGGCCCGGCGCGAGCACGGCCGCCGCCACGCCGTCACCCCCGCGCTGGGGCTGCGCGCCACCCACCTGTCGAACCTTCTCCGCGAGGCCGACGTCGCGGGCGACCTCCAGATCCTCACGGAGGTACTGCTCAGCTACCTGAGCACCGGCTTCGTCAACCACCTGCACACGCGGCGGGGTGTGCCGGCCGAACGTATCGAGGCCGGCTGGAACGACCTGGTCGACCGGGTCCTGTGTCCGGCGTCGAAGCCCTGAGCGGAAGGCGCCTCGCGTTCCGCGCCGGTCAGGCGGCGCCGGGTGGCCGGTCGGGCCGCGGTTCCTCCTCAGGTGAGAGCCGGGGTTCCGGCAGGGGCTGCTGGGGGCGCTCCGGCGGACGCTCTTCCTCGCCGGCCTGCCCGACCTGCCCACCGAACGCGCGGGTGACCTCGCGGAGTGCCGAGGTCACCTCGCCCGGGATCACCCAGAACGTGTTGCCCTCGCCCTGGGCGATCTGCGGGAGTGCCTGCAGGTACTGGTAGGCGAGGAGCTTGGGGTCGGGGTCGTTACGGTGCACCGCCGAGAACACCGAGTCGATCGCGGTGGCCTGGCCCTCCGCGCGAAGCATCGCGGCCCGACGTTCGCCCTCGGCGGTGAGGATCGCTCCCTGCTTCTCGCCTTCGGCGGTGAGGATCCGGGCCTGTCGCACACCCTCGGCCGTCAGGATGGCGGCGCGCTTCTCGCGGTCGGCACGCATCTGCTTCTCCATCGACTGCTTGACCGAGTCCGGCGGGTCGATGGCCTTGAGCTCGACGCGGTTGACACGAATGCCCCACTTGCCCGAGGCCTCGTCGAGAATTCCGCGCAACTGACTGTTGATGTGCTCACGGGAGGTCAGGGTCCCCTCCAGATCCATGCTCCCGATGACGTTTCGCAGTGTCGTGACCGTGAGCTGTTCGATCGCCTGCAGATAGTTGGCGATCTCGTACGCCGCCGCCCGTGGGTCGGTCACCTGGAAGTAGAGGACCGTGTCGATGTGGACGACCAGGTTGTCCTCGGTGATCACGGGACGGGGCTCGAAGGACACCACCTGCTCGCGCAGGTCGATCAGTCGACGGACCCGGTCGACGAAGGGGATGACGAGGTTCAGGCCGGGCTCCAGGGTCCGGTAGTAGCGGCCGAGGCGTTCGACATTGCCCGCACGCGCCTGCGGGACGATCCGCACGGCCCGCAGGGCGATGAGGACGACGACGAGCGCGACGATCACGCCGACGATCACGTCGGCCATGGTTCCTCCTGGGGGTACACCAGCGCGGTCGCCCCCTCGATCGCGAGGACCTCGACCATCGCCCCTTCCGGAATCACCACGGAGGAGTCGTAGGGACGCGCGGTCCATTCCTCCCCGCCGATCCGCACCCGCCCGGAGTGCCGGGTGACCTCGCTCAGCACGAGCGCCTCCCGACCCACCAGCGCCGCGGTTCCAGAGCGCATGACCGGAGCTCGGCGCAGCGCGTGCTGCGCGAGCGGTCGGACGAACACCATCAGGAGAAGCGCACTGATCGCGAACGCGGCGAACTGGAACGGTGTCCCCAACCCCACCGCGGCGAAGAGCATCGCCACCAGCGCGGCACCGCCAGCCAGCGCGAGGTAGAGCGTGAGGCTGAGGAGCTCGGCGATGCCGAGCACCATGGCCACGATCAACCAGACGACCCACGCATCCATTGCTCACCTGCTCATAGGTCGTGCCCAGGTCTCCATACGACCGTATCTCTGATCGCTTCGATCCAGCCGCGATGAGCACGAAGTCCTTGTCCGCAAGGGCGTCGAAACCTGCCGACAATCGGCGTTTCCGGCTGTGGCGAGGGACTTTCGGCCCGTGCGGGCCGGGGATTCGCCCGACCGAAAAAGGTGGGGCACATCCCCCCAGAGGTCACCGCCGGCTGGGGCACTTCGCTGTCCGGATGCCTTGTGGCGTGCTGATCTGGAGGGGCGGAACGACACATGTGCGGGGGCGGGCAGGGCGAAGCGGGCACAGCACGCACTTCGGGTCAGGAGTTCTCGTGACGTCGATTCCTCGCCAACGTCTGGTCCTGGTCGTCGCACTGGTGGTGGCGGCACTGGTGATCGCGGGTGTGGGCAGCGTGATCACCTCGATGAACCGCAGCGGTCACGACGATCCACGCGCTTCGGAGAACCCCAAGGATCCTCCCGTCCCGGTGGATCCGATCGCGGGGGAGACGGTGTCGACACAGGACCTGATCACCGAGGTGCTTCCCAACACCTCGACGACGAGCCCGGTGCTTCGGCTGCCACCACTGCCGATGCAGCAGGGGCAGGTGATGTACCTCAGGGCCCAGATGAGTGGGCGCAGCAACATCGTCCGTACGCCGATGTTCGGGATCCGCGTCATCTGTCTCGGCCCAGGCGGGGGAGCCGGTTCGATCTGGACCGTGCAGAACCACCTCGGCCAGACGTTCGGCGTCAACACCGAACGCCTGCGGTGGTTGTTCAGGGCGCCCAACACCACGAGCTACACCTGCACGATGCACGGGGTCTCGACCACGGTCGTCGATCCGACCGTCGCGGAGTTCACGATCGACGCGCGGACGACGATCCTGTCCGCGACACCGGTGACACCCATCTCGACGCAGTGGTTCGAGGACATCGACACCTGCGTGGGCGCGGTGCCGATTCCACAGATTCCGCGCTGCTCCGTCGCCCGGCCTTCGGTGACCGTACTCGAGCAGACCGTACCGACCCGGGGCGCACGGTTCGCGAACCTGCTGGGCGACGTTCAGCTCACTCGGGAGTACGGAGCCTTCCCGGGCGGGGTCTCGACCGTGGAGGTGGCGGTCCGCGCGACGCCGGTCGACAGCGGCGGGCAGGGATGCGCGCCCACCCGGACGATCACCGGCCGGCAGGCCATCACCAACGACCTGCACCACATCAAGGTGACCCTCAACCTGCTGGACGTTCCACTGAACCAGAGCCCCTCGTGCGGCCGTTCGCTGCGGGTGGACGCCACGGTGACCCACCTGGCGGGAAATCCGGTCACGATCGACGGGCCGAGGTACTCCATCGGCATCGCCCTCCTGCGCTGACCCGGGCCGGGACCGGGGCAGCGCAGGAGGGCGATGCCCCGTCTCAGTTCAGGCGAACCCGCGGATCCAGCACGGCGTAGGCGAGGTCGACCAGGATGTTGGCGATGATCACCGCCGCCGAGGCGAAGATGACGATCCCGATGATGACCGGCAGGTTCTGCTGGTTGATCGAGTCCACCGCGGTCTTGCCGAGCCCGTCGATGCTGAACACCGCCTCGGTGACCACGACACCGCCGACGAGCTGTCCGAGGTCGATACCGAACTGCGTGACGACCGGCGTGAGCGCGCTGCGCAGACCGTGTCGGTAGATCACCCGGCGTTCGGAGATGCCCTTGGACCGGGCCGTACGGATGTAGTCCTCACCCAGGACGTCCAGCATCGAGCCACGCGTCAGTCGGGTGTAGGTGGCCGCCAGCACGAGCGCCAGGGTGAACCAGGGGAGCACCAGGTGTCGGGCCCAGTCCAGCGGATTGGCCAGGAGCGGTGTGTATCCGCCGGCGGGGAATATCGGGAAGCCGGCGAGAGTGAGTTGGAAGTACAGGAAGAACAGCAGCAACAGGCCGAGCAGGAACGTCGGCATCGAGTAGAAGAACAACGCGAAGCCGGTGAGGCCGCGGTCGGCGACCGAACGCGGGCGCACCGCCGAGACGATGCCGTTGAAGACACCCAGCAGCATCCAGATCACGGCGGCACCCGCTGCCAGCGACACGGTCGCGGGCAGCGCGCCGGCGATGACCGAGGTCACCGGCAGCTGGTGGTAGTAGTCGTAGCCGAGGTTGCCGTGCAGGGCCTTCCACAAGAAGTTGAGGTACTGCTTCCACACCGGCTGGTCGAGACCGAGGCGCTCCTGGATGAGCGCGATGGTCTGTGGGGTCGCCTGCCGCCCGGCGAGAGTGCGGGCGACGTTGTTCGGCGCCACGAAGAAGATTCCGAAGACCATCATCGTGATCAGGATCAGCACCAGCAGGCCGTGCAGGATCCGCTTGACCAGGAAACGGGCCATCGTCAGTCACCCTTTCCCGCGTTGATGAGGCGGTCCGATCCCGGGTCGAAGGCATCGCGTACGCCGTCACCGAGCAGGTTGAACGCCAGAGTCGTGATGACCAAGGCGGCGCCCGGGAACACGATGAACCACCACGCGACCTGGTAGTAGCTGATCGCTTCGTTGAGCATGCCGCCCCAGGTCGGGGTGGGTGGCGGAACGCCGAGGCCGAGGAAGGAGAGCGTCGCCTCCACCACGATCACGGTGGGGATCAGCAAGGTGGTGTAGACGATCACGGGCGCGAGGACGTTGGGAAGCACGTCCACGAACATGATCCGGCTGTCGCTGGCACCAAGTGATCTGGCCGCCTGGACGAACTCCCGCTCCCGTAACGAGAGCACCTGCCCGCGGACGATGCGCGCGACCGAGGCCCAACTGAACGCACTGATCGCGATGATCGCGACCTTCAGACTCGGCCCGGTGATGGAGACCAGGGCGATGGCGAACAGCAGGAACGGGAAGGACAGCACGACGTCGACCAACCGGGCGAGGATGGTGTCGACGACACCACCGAAGTAGCCCGCGGCCAGTCCGACGATCACGCCGATCCCGACGGTGATCAGGGTGGCGACGACGCCGACCAGCAACGAGATCCTCGCGCCGTAGGCGATCCGGACCAGGATGTCCCGGCCGAGATCGTCGGTGCCGAAGAGGAACTCCCCACTCGGCGGCTTGGGCAGACCGTCCGGGGTCAGGCCGTTGGCGCGGTACTGCGTGTCGACGCCGTGACCGGTGATCGACGCGACGAGCGGCGCGAGGATCGCGACCAGGACGATGATCACGATGATCACGAACGACACGATCGCCACCCGGTCGCGGCGCAGCCGCTCCCAGGCGAGCCGCCACGGGCTGCGGCCCTCGATGGAGCCGCCGGCTTCCCCGTCCTCGAGGTCGACGGGGGCACCCTCTGTGGTGCTCACGACTGCTCTCCGTTCCCGAGGTCCTGGGCGGCGAACTCGGTGTACTCGGCGGCGAGGGTCGGCCGAGCCTCCGCGAGGTTCTCACCGGGCTGCACCGGCAGGTGACACGCGGCCAGGTGGGTCGCGGCGTCGCCACTGCGACTGATCAGCAGCGGCTCCTCGACGACGCACTGGTCCGCGGCCTTGGGGCAGCGGGGGTGGAAACGGCAGCCCGACGGCGGGTTGAGCGGCGACGGAACGTCACCGCGCAGGATGATCCGCTCCCGCTGGTCCGACACGTCCGGGTCGGCGACCGGGACGGCGGACAGCAACGCGTTGGTGTAGGGGTGGCGAGGCCGTTCGTGCAGGTCGTCGACGTCCGCTATCTCGGCCACCTTGCCGAGGTACATCACCGCCACCCGGTCGCTGACGTGCCGGACCACCGACAGGTCGTGGGCGATGAAGACGTAGGTGAGGTTGAACTCCTTCTGCAGATCGGCCAGCAGGTTGATGATCTGCGCCTGGATCGACACGTCCAGAGCAGAGACCGGCTCGTCGCAGATGATGAGCTTGGGCCGCATGGCGAGCGCGCGGGCGACTCCGATCCGCTGCCGCTGACCGCCGGAGAACTCCGCCGGGAACCTGTTGTAGTGCTCGGGGTTGAGCCCGACGAGCTCCATGAGCTCCTGGACCTTGCGCTTGCGCTCGGTACCGCTGCTCACGCCGTGGATGGCGAACGGGTCACCGATGATCGAACCGATCCGGCGCCTCGGGTTGAGGGAGCCGTACGGGTCCTGGAAGATCATCTGGATCTCACGCCGCAACGGGCGAAGCTCTCGCCGGGACATCGCGGTGATGTCCTGGCCCTCGAACGTCACCCGGCCGGAGGTGGCATCGTGCAGGCGGATCATGCACCGGGCGAGCGTGGACTTGCCACACCCGGTCTCGCCCACGAGGCCGAGGGTTTCGCCCCGGCGGACCTGCAGGCTCACGCCGTCGACGGCCTGGACGTGCTCGTGCTTGCGTCGGAGGAAGCCGCCAGAGGCGACGGGGAACCACTTACGGAGGTCCTCCACCTCCATGAGCACGTCGCCGTCGGACCGACCTCGTGGGTCAGGGTGCGCGGGCGTGCTGCTCGATGTGTCGCTGCTCACCGATGCCTCACCTGGTGCTCGTACCGATATTCGCCCGCGCCTCGTCGCGACCAGCCGCGTCCAGCGGAAGCCAGCACGCGCTCTGGTGGTTCTCGTTCGCGTCGACCTGGCGCGGTGGCGGGGTCTCCGTCCGGCACCGGTCGAAGGCGTAGGGACAACGGGGGTGGAACGGACATCCGGCCGGCGGCCGGATCAGACTCGGAGGGCTGCCGGCGATGGGACGGAGGCGACGCCGCATGTCGGTCTCCACCGGCAGGGAGCCGAGCAGGCCCTCGGTGTAGGGGTGATGGTGGTGGTAGAAGAGCTCGCGCCTGGGTGCGCGCTCCAACACCGTCCCGGCGTACATCACGACGACCTCGTCAGCGACGTCGGCGACGACGCCGAGGTCGTGGGTGATGAGGACGAGGGCCGTGCCGAACTCCGCCTGAAGGTCCGCCATCACTTCCAGGACCTGCGCCTGGACGGTCACGTCGAGGGCGGTGGTGGGTTCGTCGGCGACGAGGAGGACGGGGTCGAGCGCCATCGCCATCGCGATCATCGCGCGCTGGCGCATCCCGCCGGAAAACTGGTGAGGGAAGTCGTCGACCCGGCGGTCCGGCTTGGGGATGCCCACCCGGCGCAGCAGCTCGATCGAGCGTTCCCGGGCCTCCGCCTTGGAGACCTTGCGGTTGTGGGCGCGGATCATCTCGCTGATCTGCCAGCCCACGCGGTAGTAGGGATGCAGGCTTGACTGGGAGTCCTGGAAGATCATGCCGATCTTCGCTCCCCGGATCCGGCGAAGCTCCTCCTTGCTCGCCGTGAGCAGGTCGCGGCCCTCGAAGAGCGCCTTGCCGCTGACCTTGGCACCACGGGTCAGGCCCACGACCGTCTGCGTCGAGACACTCTTGCCTGAACCCGACTCGCCGACGATCGCGAGCGTCTTGCCGCGTTCGACGTCGAAGGAGACGCCGCGCACGGCCTGCACCACGCCGTCGGGGGTCCGGAACGACACCCGCAGATCCTGCACGGAAAGGAGGGGAGAAGCGCCGGCTCCGGCGGCCGGGGTGTCCGGTCCGGTACTGGCGATGTTGTCAACCACAGCTTTCTCCATCCGGCCGAGAGGGGCGCCCGACCGGTCGGCCGGACGCCCCTCTCCGCGCGGCTCAGCCGCCTTGCTTACCCTGCTCCAACCAGACGTTCGTCGGGTCGAAGCCTTGGTAGTTGGGGATGTAAACGGCGTTCTTCACCTGCGATGCGTGGTAGTTGGGCTGCAGCGGGTTGGTGATCGGGAAGAACGGGGCGTCCTTCATGACCTGCCGGTCCGCCTGTCCCCACAGGTTCAGGGACTCAGCCTCCGAGCTGGCCGACGAAGCCCGCTTGACCAGGCTGTTCACCACGGGGCTGTTGTAGAACCCGAAGTTGCTTCCCGACGGCGGGTAGGACGGCGGCCCGGAGAACAGCGGGGCGAAGTAGGACAGGGCGGCGTTGCCGTACCAGTCCGAGCTCCACCCGGCCAGGGACACGTCCCAGACCCCGCGCTTGGCGACGCTTGGCACCTGCATGTACTTCGTGTAGAAGTCCGCGTTGGGCACCGGGACGCCCTGGACGGTGATACCGGCCGCCTTGAGGTCCTGCTGCACGGTGGCGAACGACTTGCGGTTTCCCTCGGAGGCGTTGCGGTACAGGAACTTCAGCGTGAGCCCGTTCGGGTACCCCGCGCTGGCGAGGAGTTGCTTCGCCTTCGCGACGTTGTGCGGGTACAGGTCGAAGTTCTTGCTGCCGAGGGTGTCGGGCGGCAGGACGTGCGTCAACGGCGGGCTGACCTTCGGTCCACCGAGCGCCTGGACGAGGTTCGTCCGGTTGAGCGCGTAGGCCAGGGCCTGCCGGACGACGGGCTTGGTCAGCGCGCTCTTGTTGTTCGGCGACACGGTGTTGAACACGACGTACGGGTTCGACGAGCCGGTGATGCCAAGGTTGAGGTTCGGGTCCTTCTTCGCGATCAGCGCGGGAAGGCGAGAGGGCGGCGGGTAGGCGTCCCACTCGAGGTCCGCGGAGGGCGTGCCCGTCTCCAACTGCTGCTGGACCGACTCCTGGCTGACCGTCTCGTTGACGATGACCTTGTCGACGTAGGCCTTACGAACCGGGTCCGTGGACGCCGCCCAGGCCGGGTTGCGCTCGAGGACGATCTGCTTCGTCGGGGAGTACGTCTTGATCTGGTACGGCCCGTCGGACAGGGTGTTCTTGGCCAGGTCGAGGCTGCCCGGAAGGTAGTTCAGGAACTCCTTGGGCGCCGGCGAGAAGGCCGGCAGGGTCAGCATGTCGACGAAGTAGGTCGCCGGGTGGGTCAGCTTGAAGACGACAGTACGCTCGTCCTTGGCCTCCACACCGGTGAGCTTGTGGCTGTTGATGTAGGCGGCGATCGCCTTGGCGTCCTGCGGCACCTTCGCGAACCCGGAGCAGAAGGACTGGTAGCCGACGATCAGGTCGGCGAAGTCCGGTGTGCCACCGAACGGCTGCACGGGGTTGCAGGTGCGCTTGACACCGGTCACGAGGTCGGCCGCGGTCACCTGCCGGGCCGGCGAGGTGTTCCACTTGGCGCCCTGGCGGATCGTGATGGTGTAGGTCTTGCCATCCGCGCTGATGCCGCCGTTTGCCTGGGTGGGAATCTCCTCGGCGAGGTCAGGGACAGAGGTCGTAGCCTTGTCCGCCACCGCCGGGTAGGTGAAGAGCTGGCGGCTCCACATGCGCAGACCGAGGTAACCGACCGAGTAGTAGCTGAGGTTGGGATCCATGTAATCCACGTCACCCGAGCCCAGCATGTTAAGGGTGCCGCCCTTGACGGGCTTTCCCGCCGAAGTGGACGTCGGAGCAGAAGGCACGGTCCCGCTGCACGCGGCAGCAATCAGACCGAGGACGCACAAACTACTCACGGCCGCCCAATGCCGGTAACGACGTTGGCCGCTCCGTGAAGAGAACATCCGGCCTAGTCACCTCCTTGAGGGCATTGCCATGCGCCGCCAGCGGGGGTGGTGCGGGCGGCCAGAACAATGTCGAGCTAACGGAACTTGGGGAACACCGTAAGGCCTGTTGTGCTCTGCGAGAAATCCGGCGGCGCAACGTTCGATGCGAAGAGTGGCACAGGCCTCACCAGCGGTCAGATTCCGACATCTCTGGCATTCAATCCATCCAATTGCGAGCGTTTTCCGTGACGATCATCACGTGGGCAATGATCAATGCGAGGGGCTGTTCTGGAACTTGATCTCCAGTAGTCGCCCCGCGCGGTCGCGTATGCACACTGGGGAGTCACGATCCGACTGCGTAGGGTGGAGTGGAAGGCGGCGAACGAGGGGGCCGCAGGGCGGGGATGGCTCGACATGGCTGACTCCAGCATCACCGTCGCTGTCACCGGTGGCAGCGGAAAGGTCGGCGGACAGGTGGCGCACCGGCTGGCCGGACGTGGCGTCGTCCAGCGGATCGTGGCCCCACGGCCCGAACGGGCGCCCCGACTCCCCGGCGCCGAGGTCGCGGGTGCGTCCTACGCCGACCGCCACGCCATGCAACGCGCGCTTGACGGAGTGGACACCCTCTTCCTGGTCTCCGGCCGGGAGGCCTCGGACCGGGTCCGCCAGCACGCCAACGCCGTCGACGCGGCCGTCGCGGCCGGCGTGGAACGGATCGTCTACCTCTCTTTCGTCGGCGCCGGCCCGAAGGCGACGTTCACCTTCGCCCGTGACCACTGGCACACCGAGGAGTACATCCGGGCGAGGGGAGTGCGGTTCACCTTCGTCCGCGACAACATGTACCAGGCCATGCTGCCGGGCTTCGTGGGCAAGGACGGTTGCCTGCGTGCTCCGGCCGGGACGGGCGCGGTGGCCGCGGTCGCGCACGACGACGTGGCCGACGCGGTGACGTCGGTCCTGCTCGACGAGGCGCACCAGGCCGAGAGCTACGAGCTGACGGGTCCGGAGGCGCTCACCTTCGCCCAGATCGCCAAGCACCTCAGCGAGGTCACGGGCCGGCCGATCCAGTACCACCCGGAGACGCTGGAGGAGGCGTACCTGTCCCGTTCGACCTACGACGCGCACGACTGGGAGGTCGCCGGCTGGGTGACGTCGTTCCAGGCGATCGCGACCGGCGAACTCGCCGAGGTCACCGACACGGTGCGGGTGCTCACCGGCCATCCGCCGATGGACTTCCGCGACTACCTCGGTCGCTGTCCGCAGACCTACCAGCACCTCGTATGAGTCGACAGAACTCGGGTCGCGCCGGGGTGTGAGTCGAAACGGCCGCGCCGACCGGTCGCGCCTGCCAGGCCCGTCCGGTCAAGTGGGCTGTGGATGCGAGGGACGGAAACCGGCGTGGAGAGGCGAGTGGCGGACACGCCCGTCCGCGGGGTCCGGCCGAGCGCGGGCCAGCCCCATCGCCGGGGCGACCATCGGCCGCGCCCGCCGGGTACTTGGGCTCTGGGACCTGGGTGGGGCGGCTAGCAGAGTGGTAGCCGTGCGCGGGAACTGTGACGGGGGAGGACCGGGCATGAGTGAGGCCACGATGACCGTCGGGTCGGCGGACGACTCCTCGGCGGCACGCCCTGTCGTGGTGGTCGGGGTGGACGGGTCGGCCTCCTCGGAGGCGGCGATCCGGTGGGCCGTGGAGGAAAGCGAGCGGCGTCGCGCCAAGCTCGTCCTCGTCCACGTCCGGGAGCCGGTCATCGGTTCGGTGATGACCGTGGAGTCCCGGCGCTACCGTGCCCTCGCGGTGGGTGACACCGTGGGAGACCTCTGGCAGCAGGTGAACGCACTGCGCGACGGCTCGGTCGACGCGGAGGGCAAGGTCGAGGAGGGCCTCCCGGAGGAGGTCCTGGTCAAGGCGTCCAGGGACGCCGACCTGCTGGTGATCGGTGCCGAGGGGACCGGCCGGCACCGGGGCCTGCTTCTCGGGGACGTCGCGCAGCGGTGCGCGCGAGCGGCGTCCTGCCCCGTCGTGATCATCCCGCCGCCCGGTGGGCGTTCGGAACTCTGATCCCACCGATATACCGACGTCTGGTCCGGCACGAGCGACCGCGCGTCCTCAGGGCTTGAGCGGGACCTGCCAGATGAGAACCGTGCCACCCTGTGCCCCGGGCTCGACGGTGAGGGCGCCACCGAACCGGCGGGCACGTTCGGCCATGTTGGTGAGGCCGCTGCGACGGGGCGGGTCGTCCGGGATGCCGACGCCGTTGTCCGTGACGTGCAGCTGGAACATCCGGTGCGCCACGTCGGCCTGGATGAGAACGTCGGCGTGACTGGCGTGCGCGTGGCGTACGACGTTCGCCAACGCCTCGCGCAGCGTGGCGAGGATCTCCGGGCGCAGCCCGTCGGGCACCGCGGAGTCGAGCGGTCCCTCGAGGGCGACGCGCGGCTCGAACCCCAGTGAGGACGCGGCGTCCTGGGCGATCTCCAGCACCTGGCCGCGCAGGCTGCGATGATCGCCGGCGCGTTCCTGCAGCGAGAAGATCGTTCGCCGGATCTCCTGGATCGTGGTGTCGAGATCGCGCACGTACCCACTCACCCGGTCGGCCAGGTCGACCCGGACGACCTGCCGGGAGATGCCCTGCAGACCCAGACCGACGGCGAACAGCCGCTGGATCACGTGGTCGTGCAGGTCGCGGGCGATCCGGTCGCGGTCCTCGAAGACAGCCAACCGGCCCCGGTCCTCCTGGGCGCGGGCGAACTCCAGTGCCAGCGCGGCGTGTCCGGCGAACGTCGTCACCATGTGCATGTCGGTCGAGTCGAACCCCGCCTGCCCGTCCGGTCGCGTGACGATGAGGACACCGAGCATGTGCGGGCCGGAGGCGAGCGGAACGAAGAGCATCGAGCCGCCCTTCAGCTGCGAGGCCCGGCCACTGTCGTCGTCCCAGCCAAGCGCCGCCGCGTCACCGTCGTAGACGTAGGGCCGGCTGGTGAGCAGGACGTCACCGATCGGCGTACCGGCCGTGGAGACACGTTCGTTGCGCAACCGCTCGGCGTGCGGCCCGGCGGCCGCCTCGAGGACAAGGTCGCCGCCCTCCTCGTCCACGAGTGCGAGCATCGAGAGCTCGGCGCTGGCGACAGCACGGGCGCGTTCGACGATCAGGTCGAGGGTCTCGCCAAGGGAGGCGCCGCTGAGCAGGTGGGCCGTGATCTCCGTGGACGCGATGAGCCAGCTCTCCCGGCGGCGGGACATGTCGTAGAGGCTGGCGTTCTCGATCGCGATACCGGCGGCCGCGGCCAGTGCGACCACGACCTCCTCGTCCTCGTCGGTGAAGTCGCCGCCACCCTGCTTCTCCGTCAAGTACAGGTTGCCGAAGGCCTCGCCCCGGACCATCACCGGTACGCCGAGGAACGAACCCATCGGCGGGTGGTCGGAGGGAAAGCCTGAGGAGTTCGGGTGCTGGGAGAGGTCGTGCAGCCGGATCGGGCGGGGCTCGTTGATGAGCAGACCGAGGATGCCCTTGCCGGTCGGGAGATGGCCGATGTTCTGCCGCGTCTCCTGGGTGAAGCCCGTGTAGGTGAACTCCGTCAGAGTGCGGTCGGGGCCGATGACCCCCAGCGCTCCGTAACGGGCGCTGACCAGATCACACGCGGATCGGACGATACGCTCCAGAACCTCCGGCAGGGCCAGGTTGCTCGCGACCGAGACAACAGCGTCCAGAAGGCGATGGACGCGGCGTTCGTTCTCGACGAGTTGGTCGGCGCGGTCGACGAGTTCGCGGAGCAGGGTCTCCAGACGAAGGCGGCTGAGATCCGGCAACAGCAGGTCCTGTGCGGTCTGGGCTTCCCGGGGTCGCTCAGGACCGGGCGTCACGTCCGCGTCCATGGAGCCTCCCTACTGGTGAAACCAACCCTCAGGCTAGACCACGCCTCGAGATCACGGCGCTCATTAGTAAGGCATACAGCTATGAGCGGATCTGTGTGCCGGAAGGGTTGTCGGGCCAGATGAATGATCGGTTAGCGCGCCTTCAGAATGATGTGCATTAAGCCGGTACTTGATCTCACATTGGGCTCAATTCAGGAGCAAAATTGCCAATTCAATTCGTCGCATCTTCGTGCCGAAGAGTCCAAGACTGCAGGAAATGCTCGTTTCAAAGTGTCCTAGGCCCCCAGGTTACCCGCGGATCGCTCGGCGCAGGGAGGTGCTGATCGGCCCTGGCCCGAACGTGGGATGACCAACGGCGCCGGCGTGGTGACCTCTGGCAGCGGCGCCGGTCGCGCGACCTCCGCAGAGTTGGCGCGTACACAGTCAGTCCAAGGAGGGCCGATGTCTGATCCCGGAGGGCCTGGCGGGCGGCGCACGCCGTTCATTCCGCACCAGCGCACCAGGGACTGTGCGCCGGACGAAGCGGGCATACCCTCGCCGGCCCGACCGACGTTTCCCACGCAGCGCGGCACGAGCACTCCTTCGGTCCTTCCCCACCAACGTCGGCCAACCGTGGCCGCCGGCCCCTCGCCCGGTCAGGTCGACCTCGGTCGTGTCATCGGCACGGATCCCGTCCAGCGGTCGGACTCCAGGGCCGTGCACTGGCCTGCCGTACTCCGACTCGCGACAGCTTTCCTTCTGGTCGGGGCAATCTGCGCTGATGCCCTCGGCTGGCGATACCCGGCCGGAGTGGGGACGAATCATGACGGGTCGCTCGCCCACGGGGTGCTCGATCCGGCAGCGCTGGCCGGGCTGACCGGCCTCGGCGTCGTCGCGGTCGTCCTCCTGTTCGGCGTCCTGTTGCGAGCCGCGGCCGCCATCGGAGTCGTCCTGTTCTTCGTGACCTGGGCGTCCCACGTGGGTTCGCTCGACACCGGCGTTCGCGCTCTGGTGGCGGTGGTCCTGCTCGTCCTGGCCGCGAGTCGCGCCGGTGACACCTGGGGCTTCGGGCGCCGCTGGGCCGCGCTCCCGCTGGTGCGCCGCCACCGCTGGCTGCGGTGATCTGATCTCGTCCAACGTGGGTTTGGACGCCGTGACGTGGACGACCTGGCCTGGAGAACCTGCCGTGGACGAACGTCCTGCGCCACGTACGACGCCCACCGTCAAGGCTCCCTTGCGGTCACCTGGGAGCCACCTGGGAGTCGGTCAGGACGGGGCCGGCGTGGATGGGACAAGTCGGCGGCCGTGCACCATCTCCATCCGGATCCGGACGAAGTGGGTCGGTTCAGTCGGTGCCCAGGAGTGCAAGGGAAGCCTCGAGAGCCGCTCGATCTCCTTGCCTTCGGTCACCATCTCGGCGTGCCCCACCACGGTCACACTCCAACCCTCGCGGTACGTCGAGTCGATCTTGTCGACCTCGAAGGCGACGATCGCGTTACGAGCCGCGGCCGCGAGTTTCGAGCCCACCGTCGTACGGATGACGACCGAGTCGCCATCCAAGGCATAGTGGACAGGTTGGACCGCCGGTAGGGCCTGTTCGGTGAAGACGATCCGTCCGATCGGCGCTTCGGCAAGAAGCCGAAGGCATTCGGCGGACGAGAGAACCTCCAGGCCTTTACTGTCGAACATCTGCTCCCCACTGGGACCGGGACGACACGGAATGGCCCCGGTGACTTTCCACGTTGCCGCCTCCGCCGGGACACGGCGCAGAGGCAAAGGTCCCCCACCGGGGTGGTGGGAGCCGTAGCGCACCATCGGCGCACAATGGCCCGTCGAAACGGGACCTTGTGCCCTGTCAACGGTTTCTGTCGCACGGAAGTCTGGCCGCTGGGTCACCGCAGGCCGTGCGGGGGCCAGAAGGGTGCTGATGACCGGATATGGGCTTCCGCCGATAGGCGGGATCGTTGTCGGAGTGAGCGAGGGATCCTCGGCCCGCGGTGCGGTGGGCTGGGCGGCGCGCGCGGCACGGGCGCGTCAACTCCCGCTTGTCGTGTGTCACGCCTATCAGGCGACGGACGCACGTGCCGACAACGAGCTCCAGTGCGCGGCTCGTAACCGCGCCTGGCGGATGGCCAGGGAGTGTGTCCGGCTGGCGCAGACCGAAGCGCCCGGGGTGCGTGCGGTGCCCTGGGTGGGGGAGGGACAGGTTCCGGAGGTTCTGGTGGGTGCGGTGCTGGACCCGGAGTTCCTGGTGGTCGGCGTTCGGTCGGGCGGTCGACGGGCGGCCGAGTTGGTCGCGTCGTTCGACCACTGGGCTGGGGGGTTCGGCCCCTGCCCAGTGGTGGCAGTGCCCTCACGCAGGGGTGGGTTGGCGCGCCTCGCGCGCCGGCGTCGGCGCGGTCCGCGGCGGGGGGCCGCGGGCCGCGTTGTCGTCGCAGCCGAGGGGGGCCACTCGCACGAGGACGTACGCCGGTTCGCCCTCGCGGAGGCGGCCGTGTGGGGGAGCCAGGTCCGCGAAGTCCCCATGTCTGCGTTCAGAGTCCCTGATTCCAGCGCATATGAGTCGTTGTCCTCGGCCGCACATGATGCTGATCTGCTCGTCGTGGGTAGGCCTGCCGGTGGCGGAGCCGTAGCAGCCCGGCCGATGCCGGTCTCGGCTCCGGCCGAGACCGCCGAGAACCTCCTGCAGCCGCCGTCCGTGGCGAGCCTGCGAATGGTGCTCGGATCGGATCTGCTGCGTAGCCTGGGTACGCCGGTGGCGGTCGTGCCGGTGACCGAAAGGTCCCTGGCGGCCGGACCCCGGATCGCCCGACAGCACGACGCCGGACCGGACAAGCGCGGGGGGAGAGTACTGATGACCGCACACGCGACGGTGAGGGGAGCCGGATGACCATCAAGGTCTTCCTGTTGGACGACCACGAGGTGGTCCGGCTGGGGTTGCGTCAACTGCTGGAGGAAGAAGACGACATCGAGGTCGTGGGCGAGGCGTCCACGGCCTCACAGGCACGCGCCCGAGTACCGGCGCTACGACCCGACGTCGCGGTTCTGGACGTACGGCTCCCCGACGGGGACGGTGTCACGGTCTGCCGGGACATCCGATCGTCCATGGACCCCCCGCCGGCCTGCCTGATGTTGACGTCGTTCTCCGATGACGAGGCGTTGTTCGACGCGATCATGGCCGGTGCGGCGGGCTATCTGCTCAAGCAGGTGAGCGGAAACGACCTTGTGGGCGCCGTGCGCCGGCTGTCCACCGGCGAGTCCATGGTCGACCCGGCGCTGACGGCCGCGGTCCTGGAGCGGTTGCGCAGAGGGCCCGACCAGGAGGACCCCCGCTACGCCGCGCTGACCGACCAGGAACGCCGAATCCTGGATCTCATCGCCGCCGGGATGACCAACCGGCAGATCGCCCAGACAATGTTCCTCGCCGAGAAGACCGTGAAGAACTACGTCTCGGGAATGTTGCGCAAGCTCGGCATGGAGCGGCGTACGGAGGCGGCGGTCTTCGCTGTCGAGCGCAGTCGTAAGGAACGCGCGCTCGGACCGCAGCAGTAGGCCCGGATCGCGTCCCGGGCGCACGTCTCAGGAGTCTTCTCCTACGGCGGCATCTCCCATTCTGGGCGGTGCCGCCGTCGTGTTTCCCGCGATCATCAAGGCCTGCCGCCACCGCGAAGGCCCCTCACGGCCGAGGCGGCCGGAGACGTCCGAGCAGCGCGCCGCTCCGGCGTCCCTGGGGGCCTCGGGCGGGCCACCAGGGACTTCTGGGTGCGCCGGGAGTCCCGGCACCAGGAGAGGCGCAGGGATTCCGCGGGCGGAGTACCACGGCGGAGCGACCTTCATGATCATGAACCGCGGATGCCTCCATACGCACCGATAAGCCTCAGGATCGCGAACCTGCTCACAGATGGCGCGAAACCCTTGTCCGGGTCGAATCTGCCGGTACGGCGTACCCGTCACCGGGTCTTGCGCCATTGCAGCTATCCCGAACTATCGCGGTCGGTGAGCGGTGCAGCACCCTGCGCCGAGAAACGTGGGTAGCTCGGGACCATCGTCACTTTGGAGGGGACCATCGCCCGCCCGCCCGGGACCATCGCCCACAGCGCGATGACCTTGGCACAACGGATCCTGAGAGTGATCTAACTGATGGTTGCTGGGAGGAAGTATGGCTGAGTTGACTTGGTTGCGCAGTCGGCACATGGAGCTGGGTGCAGATTTGGAGACCCTTCGGGGGACTGCCGATGGAATGGACGACAGCACCATGCTGGAGTTGTGGGACCGGGTCACCGGCCACGTCAGTTTCCTTGTGCACGATCTGATGCCGTTTGTGTCCGTCGAAGAAGAGATCCTCTATCCGGCATTGGCGGTGGCGGCCGACACGGCCACTCCGGTCGACGTCCTTCGGGCACACCAGGTTGAGATTTCCCGACTTGCGGCGGAACTCGACGAAGGGCGGCGTTCCCTTCCGCTCGGTGAGGAAGCCGGCTGGCGTGCGGTGCGGCGGACGCTGGCGGGAGTGCACGCCATCGCGCGCCTGTACTTCACGGTCGAGGACGAAGTGATCCTTCCGCTGTTGGAGTCCGACCTCGACCCGCACGAGGCCGAGGAGTTGGAGGACGCGCTGCGCGCCGTCGCACGCACCAACACCACGTCGCACGATTTCCAGCAGGCATGAGCGGCCGGGCACGGACGGGGACGCGGACAAGTCCTGGAGCGGAGTCGCCGACGGCGGCACGACCGGGGGCCCGGAGCGGCTTCGGAGCCGTCAGGGCCTTTGGACCCCGGGCGCGAGTGCCGAGGACTCTGGGGTCTGAGCGCTCGTCCCACGACCCTCGAATCATGTCTCGGCGCCACGTCCTGACCGAGCACGAGGAGCGTCTGGTGGTGGACGCCGCGGTTCGTGCGCCGTCGGTCCTGAACACCCAGCCATGGCGCTTCGTCTTCGGCGACGACCGGCTGGAGATCTGGGCGGACCCGTCACGTCAGTTGGCGAGCGCGGACCCGAGCGGACGGTTCATGGCGATCTCCTGTGGGGCCGCGACGTACAACGCCGTCCTGGCGATTCGGTACTTCGGGCACGAGGCGTGGGTGCAGGCCCAACCGCGGCCGTTGGCGACCTACCTCGCCGCGGTGATCCACATCGGCGTCCGCCGGCCGATCGCGTCGGAGGACCTGGCACAGTACGACGTGATCGCGGAGCCGCAGACCAACCGTGGTCCGTTCCGCGACTGGCGGCTGCCGTTCTCGCTGATCACGCGTCTGGAGGAGTCGGCGGAGGCAGAGGGGGCCTACTTCCGGGTGCTCACCTCGACCGAGATCGACCGCGTCCGGCGGATCGTGTCGCGACACGACGAGGATGCCGGCCTGGCAGCGGAGGAGGCCGGCCTGGGGGTCGAGGGGCAGGCCATGGAGGAGACCCGGCAGGCCATGGAGGGGAGTCCGTGGATCGGCGACCCGCGCGCTGCCAGCACGGGCGGCTCGGGAGTTCCGACACCACGGTCGGCCGAGCGACAGGCACCGATCCAGGACCTGGAGCCGCCGCGCCACCTGGCGGCACGTGACCACACGATGTTTGACCATCGACCGACGCTGGCCGTGCTGTCCACTCCGGGTGACGCCCAGAAGGACTGGGTACGAGCAGGCATGGCCCTGGAACACGTCCTCCTCACCGCGGGGTTGCACGGCGTCGCGGCGTCCTTCCTCGACGCGCCCATCGAACGACTTGCCGACCGCGGCCATCTGCGGAGTGCGGCACTGGGACTCGACCATCCCCAGATGGTGCTGCGGCTGGGATACCCCCGCAGCGAGTCGATACCGAAACCGCGGCGTCCCGCGGATCAGGTGAAGTGATCAGGAAGGTCTGGCAGATGCACGATCTCCCCACCGGGGCTCCACTCGTCGTGGGCGTCTCGGGTAGGTCAGGCGCGCGTGCCCAGGAACCGGAGTTCCCGGTGCGTTGGGCCGCGCAGGAAGCGCTGCTGCGCGGCGTTCCACTGTGGTTGGCGCACGCCTACCTCGGTGGGTCCAACCGGACCGGCCCGGCACAGAAGGCGGTACGTGGACTCGAGCGGACCGCGGCGTGGCTCGCCACGGACCATCCCGAACTCGAGGTCGCGATGTTCGCCCGGTGCGGCACCGCGGTGGCGGTGCTGGGAGATCTCGCTCTGGACGCGGGGCTGACGGTGGTCGGACACGGCCGGCACACGCAGGGACGGGTCGCGGAGGCGGTACTCGGATCGGTCACGGCCGGGCTCGCGCACACGGCGTCCAGCCCGGTGGTGGCGGTGCCGGCACATGCGTCGTACACCGCGGTGGACGCCCCGCTCGTGGTCGGCGTGAACGACCTCGGGGGACCCTCGAGCGTGACCATGGACTTCGCGTTCTCCGAGGCACAGGCGAGGCGGGTTCCGCTGCGCTTCGTGCACTGCCTGCCCTCCCACGCTCCGATGGACCTGGCCCGGACTGTCGAACGGCAGGACGCCGAGATGCGGGCGGCGGTGACGCCGTACCAGGAGGCGTATCCGTCGGTTCCGGCCAGCGTCGAGGTCGTCGACGGTGATCCGGGCGAGGTCCTGGTCAAGGAGTCGGTGACCGCGGGGATGGTGGTGCTCGGGCCCGGGCGTGGATGGACCGCGGGGTGGCGGCTCAGCCGGCTCGGCCCGGTCGGACACGAGGTGCTCAACCAGGCGGCCTGCCCGGTCGTCCTACTGCGCGATGTGGCCGAGGCGGGGCGCGCCTGACGCGTTCCGCCGGCACGCTGACGGGGGGAAAGCGTGGACCGCGAAGTGTTGCGACGCACCGATGGTGGTCGTCGATGAGTGGGGCGGTCGCAGGTCCCGTCCCGGAAAGTCAGATCAGCACCCGACAGGGGCAGCGCGTCGTGCTCGCCGGAACCGTCCTGGGTGTGGGTCTGCGTCCGTACGTGCAGCGACTCGCTTCGAAACTGGGCCTGGACGGTACGGCGCGGGCGGTCCGCGGCCGGCTCGTGATCGAGGTGGCTGGACCACCGGAGACGCTCACCTCCTTCGTCCGTGAGGTCTGCGAGCACGCACCACCGCCGGCGACGGTCAGGGAGGTCGTCGTCGTGGACCTGGAGGGTGTGGTCCCCGGTGCCGGCACCGGGTTCCACATGGTGCGGACCGTCGTCGCCGAGCAGTCCGGTGCGCTCACCTCCGAGGCGGACGGGCTGCATCCGGATCTGCCGACCTGCGCCGAATGCATGCGGGAACTCTTCGACCCCGCCGACCGGCGCTACCGATATCCCTTTCTCTCCTGCGCGGCCTGTGGCCCGCGGGCGTCGATCATCGAGGGACTTCCGCTGGATCGGGCCCGGACGGCGATGGCAGGCTTCGCGATGTGCGCCGCGTGCGAGGAGGAGTACGCCGACCCGCGGTCGCGCCGGTTCCAGGCTCCCGCGCAGGCCTGCCCAACCTGCGGGCCACGACTGCGATGGCGTGGCGCGAGCGACCAGGGGCTCGTCCGGGGGGATGTGGGGGAGGATCTTCGGGAGGAAGAGGACGCGTTGACCGCGGCCGTCGACCTGATCGCGGCCGGCGGCATCCTCGCGGTGAAGAGTGTCGGCGGCTACCAGCTGATGTGCGATGCCACCGAGCCGCGGACCGTGGCCAGGTTGCGGGCACGCAAGCGCCGCTGGACGAGCGCGTTCCCGCTGATGGTGGCCGACGTGGACGTCGCACGCTCGATCGCCCGGATCAGCTTCGCCGAGGAGCAGTTGCTGACCTCGGCGCAGCGGCCGACCGTGCTGGCCCCGCTGCGGCGGACCCGGCTGCCGATCGCGGGCGCGGGCGCCGGCTCCGACCAGATCGGCCTGTCACTCGCGCCGACACCACTGCACGCCCTCCTGCTGCACGAACTCGACCGACCGGTCGTCGTGACCAGCGGCAACCAGGCCGAGCAGCCGATGGTCATCGCCGACGAGGAGGCGATGGAGCGGCTCGCGGGACTGGCCGACGGGTTCCTGCTCCATGACCAACCCATCCGGGCCCGGGGCGAGGAATCCCTGTGCTGGGTCGTCGCCGGGCGACCGTCGGTCCTGCGGAGGGGGCGCGGCCTCGCGCAGGGCGCGCTCCGACTGCCCGTACCGGCCCGTCGACCGATCCTCGCGGTGGGCGCGCAACTCGCGCACACCTTCGCACTCGCCGCGGACGAACGGATCGTGGTGAGCCCACACGTGGGCGATCTGGCGAACACGACACGGCTCGAGGTGTTCGAGCAGGACCTCGCCCAGCTCAGCTCACTGACCGGCATCACCCCGGAGGTGGTCGCGCACGACCTGCACCCCGGCTACCTCGCGAGCCAGTACGCCGGCCGGTGGCCGGCGAGCGGGCGGATCGCCGTTCAGCACCATCATGCGCACGTGGCCGCCTGCGCCGCGGAGCACCAGGTGACCAGGCCGTTCCTCGGGATCGCCTACGACGGTCTGGGAGTCGGCGACGACGGCACCTACTGGGGTGGCGAGGTCCTCCTCGCCGACCTGCGGACCTACCGCCGGGTCGGCCGATTCGGGATGGCGCCACTGCCCGGAGGCGAGGCGGCGATCCGGCGGCCGGTTCACATGGCGCTCGGCTACCTGCTTGGTGGCGAGCGGCTCGGCGGCGCGCCGATCGAGCCCGAGCTCATCCGCGCCTACACCGAGCGGCTGCCCGACCGGGAGATCGAGACCGTACGTCGCATGGTGCGCGGAGGCGTCAACAGCCCGGTGGCCTCCAGCGCGGCCCGGCTGATGGACGCCGTCGCGAGCCTCCTGCGGTTGCGGGAGGACGCGGCCTACGAGGGCGAGGCCGCGACCGTCCTCGAGGCCGCCGCGCGGGAACGCCGCGAGGAGGAGTTGCCGTGGCGGGTCGTCACCAACGACGGGGTTCGGGTGTACGACCCGACCTCGACCCTGGCGGCGGTCCTCGCGGGCGTGGCCGACGGTGTGCCCGTCGGGCGGCTCGCCGCGGCCTTCCACGCGACCCTCACCGCGGTGACGCTCGCCCTGTGCGTCGACACCGGGCGTGAGTCCGGTGTGGACGTCGTCTGCCTGTCCGGCAGTGTCTTCCAGAACCGGCTCCTCACCACCAGCGTCGTGGATGCCCTGCGGCTGGAGGGATTCGAGGTCTTCGTACCCGAGCAACTGCCCACCAACGACGGCGGTGTCAGCTTCGGCCAGGCGGCGGTCGCGGCGGCCCGGATGGCCACCAGCTGATCGTGGGAGCGGCCGGGCGAAAAGGCCCGCGTTCGTGGGCCTGTCGACCCTTCTGGGCACCATGCGGCCAGTGATGGGCTGAGGGAGGACGTGAGGAGGGGAGCGAGATGGCAGGTCGTACACCTGAGACCCGGCGGGAGCGCCGTTCGCTGCCCGATCTGATCGACTGGGCGGAGAACCTTCCCGAGGCCCTGACGTCGGCCAACTGGCCTACTCCCACCAGCATGCGGGCGATGCGGGTCGAGGAGTTCCTCGAGGACGGGAAGTTCGTCGTACGCGCCGAACTGCCGGGCATGGATCCTGAGCGCGACATCAACGTCGAGGTGGACAACGGCATGCTGGTGATCCACTCCGAGCGCCGGGAGGAGAAACACGAGCGCGGCCACTCCGAGTTTCGGTACGGCACGTTCACCCGCCGGCTGGCCCTGCCAGAGGGAGCCGACGAGTCCAAGGTCAGCGCGCGTTACACCGACGGCATCCTCGAGGTGACGGTTCCGGTGAGTGAGAAACGGGCCGAAGCGCGCGCGGTTCCGGTGCAGCGCACCGGTTGAGGGGGACGGGGGACCCGCACCGGCCACCGGGGGGCGGCCGGTGCGGCAGGTGCGGCTCCGTTTTCGGAGCCGCACCTGTTCTCCTTCGACACTCGTTCGGCGCCCTGCCAGCACCTTCCGCATCACCCTCGTCGAGGGGAGCACCCGCGTGGACAGCAAGGAGATGGCGGAGTTCGCCGGACACCCGATCCTCAACGGACTGAGGGATGATCTCCTTGCCTCACTGGCAGCACACGCGCGGACGATCCGCTTTCCCGCCGAGACGAGGATCTTCGACGAGGGCCAGGTCGCCGACAGGTTCTGGCTGGTGTGCGACGGGCAGGTGGCACTTGATCTCCACGTGCCCGGGCGCGGCATGCTCCTTGTCGACACGGTGAGCCCCGGCGCCGTCCTCGGCTGGTCGTGGCTCTTCCCGCCGTATCGATGGCGCTTCGGCGCGACGGCCGCGGCGCCGACACGGGCGATGGAGATCGCGGCCGGGCCGGTGCGGGAGCTCGCCGAGAACGACGCGGAGTTCGGCCGGGCGACGTACCAGCGGCTCTCCGAGGTGGCGGTAGGGCGCCTGCAGGCGACCAGGCTGCGGCTGCTGGACGTCGACGTCGAGGCGGCCGAGCGCCCCAGCAGCGCCTGACCGCTTCCAGGCGACGAGGAGCGCCGGATATGCCCAGGTGCGCGGGATTGCGACCTACGACGATGACCTATGGGCGGCACGACCTCGACGAACGACCCTGGCCGCCTCGGCCGCGGAAGCGCTGCACTGCCAGCAAGGGGAAGCGCTGTGGCTGGGCTCGTCACGAGCCCAGCCACCACAGGGATAGGGACTGAAACGATGTCGGACACCAAACAGACCACGAAGCACTGGAACGTCGAGATCTCCATCGACGAAGAGAACGGCCAGACCCGTGCCGAGGCCTTTCTGGTCTCACCCGACAAGGAACGCTTGACAGGCATGGGAAGAGCTCGCTGCAACCCGGCGGACGCAGACGTACCCAAGATCGGTGACGAACTCGCGGTCGCCCGTGCCCTCGCGGAGCTGTCACATCGACTGCTCCACACCGCGGCGGACGACATCGAGGGCATCACCGCCCAACCGGCCCGCCTCGACTACTGAGGACTACTTTGAGCATTACTGAGGCGGGTCGGTCCGGGTGGCGAACACGATGACGTTGTCGCGGTACGACGTCTCCTTGCTCCAGGGCCCGCCGCAGGTCACGAGCCGCAGGGTGGACTTGTCGGAGGGGCCCCACACCAGCTCGGTCGGGAACTGCTCCTTCGGATAGGCCTTCACACCGTCGACCGTGTAGGTGACTTCGCTCTTGTCCTCGCGGACGATGTGAACGACGTCACCTGGCTTGAGCTCACCCAGTCGGAAGAACACGGCGGGGCCGAGCACCGCCGAGTCGACGTGACCGGCGATCACGGAGTTCCCGACTTCGCCCGGCGTCACCGTGAACTTGTACCACCCGGCATGGTCGGCCTCCTCCGGCGTCGGCACCGCCGCGGTGCCGTCGTCGTTCATCCCGAGCTGCATGAGCGTCGTCTCGACCCCGATGCGCGGGATGCTCAGGCTCACCGGCTCCGACGCGGGCAGCCCTGTCGGCGCGGGCGTGGGCTTCCCGCTCGCACCCTGACCCGAACCGCCGCTCGGCGCCGGGAGCGAGCCCCGGTTGGCGTCGGATGGCGTCGGGCTGGGAGACCTCAGAAACGCCGGTGCGGCGTCACCGGCGGGCAGTTGCGGCCGTTGGGCCGGCGAGTAGGCGAGCACCAGCAGCGCGATACCCGCGATGGCGAGGAGGGCGACGAGGCTGAAACCGACGGCACGTCGCGGTTTCCCGCGACGGCCGCCGGCTTCACTCGTCACCTTGTCAGGCGCGCGACCCATCGGTCTGACGACGCCGCATCAGGAAGGTGCCACCGAGGGCAGCGGCCGCGAGGGCACCCGCACCGCCAGCCACGAGCCCGGTGTTGGTGCCGGAGGCGCCACCGTCACCACCATCGACCCACCCGCGCGGGTAGTCGCCGTGGTCGTCCTTCTTGCCGTGGTCGTCCTTCTTGCCGTCGTCCTTGTGGTCGGACTTCTTGTCGTCGTCCTTCTTGGACCAGTCGTCCTTGTGGTCGGACTTCTTGTCGTCGTCCTTCTTGGACCAGTCGTCCTTGTGGTCGGACTTCTTGTCGTCGTCCTTCTTGGACCAGTCGTCCTTGTGGTCGGACTTCTTGTCGTCGTCCTTCTTGGACCAGTCGTCCTTGTGGTCCGACTTCCGGTCGTCGTCCTTCTTCGACCAGTCGTCCTTCTTGTGGTCGTCGGACTTGCCAGGGTCGCCATCGAGCGTCACCTTGCCGACGACCGGCGTGCTTGCCGAAGCGATGCCGGGAGCGGCCACCAGAAGCGTTGCGCCCGCGAGAGCAGCGCCGGCGACGAGCTTTCCGAAGTACTTGTTCGACATTCTTTGTGTCACTCCTTTGTGCGGTTCAGCTTCCTCTCAGCCAGTCGGCCTCCAAAAGGCTGCCCGAGCTCTCCGAGCGAACAAACGAAATTCGTAATCGGCTGGAAGGTCGAGTGGTTGACCAATTCCAGCGGTTAGCGTGGAGCCGTGTTTCCAATTAATTTCCTAGGACAAATTCCTGAAGTCTAGGACCTCGGGAATTGAGGCGTTCGACATTCAGTGAATCTATTTTGATGGTCGGCGACAGGGCTATTGACGGCGATATCCCGGCCGCGGACGAGGACATATGATGCGACCGCTGCGAATTGCATTGTTGGTGTCGGGTGCCTTCGCGTTGCTCATCGGCTTCGGGTTGATGCTCGCGGGTTCGACGTTGTTGTCCGGATACTTCACCCAACGCGACGACTCCGGCGTGGTGTCCTCTCCGCAGGCCCGCTACGCCGTTCCCAGCTTCGCCATGACGGCGACCCAGACCGGGCTGCGCGTGCAGCCCGGCGTCCTGGGATGGCTGCCGGCACACCGGATCGACGCCGTCCGGATCGACGCGACCCGGGTGGACGGCGGGCAGCTCTTCCTCGGCGTGGCGAGACGGGCCGAGGTCGAGCGGTACCTACACGGTTCGGCGGTGGCCCGGGCGGACTTTCGCCGCGCGCCGTTCGCACTTCGCTACCACCCGGTCGCGGGCGACCAGCGCCCGCGACCGCCCGCACGGCAGGGCGTCTGGGCCGCCACGTCCACCGGCGGTGGAACACAGCACCTCACCTGGCCACTGCGCGACGGGGACTGGACGGTCGTCGTGATGAACGCGGACGCCGCGAAGGGAGTGGACGTCCACCTCTCGGTGGGAGCCAGGTCGCCGGCGGTTCGCGCGATCGGCGTGTCGCTGTTCGCCGGTGGAGGTCTGCTCGGTGGGGTCGGCGCACTCCTCGTCTACGCGGCGTGTCGGCGGGCGAGGCCGGGCACGGACGTGGCCCTGATCCAGGCGCTCGCCCGGCGCGAGGCGCTTTCCAGGGCCGAACGTCCTTCCCGGTTCGGGGCGAAGAGCTGACCTTTGCCCCTATTCGAGCAGGGGCCCCGGCCCGAAACCTGGAGGGGCACAGCAGCACGACGTCCTGACCCGACTGCTCGTGGAGGATCACCGCGATGACGACCCGCCCACAGCTTCGCCAACTCGGCCTCAACACCGGGAAGAAGGCACGGCTGCACCGGATCCTGTTCCAGCACGGTGTCCGTAACGGGACCGCGATCTTCCTGCCGTACGACCAGGGCCTCGAACACGGTCCACGCGACTTCTTCGCGAACCCACTGGCAAGCGATCCGTCCTACATCGTGAAGCTCGCGGTCCGCGGCGGCTTCAACGGGATCGCCCTGCAGATCGGTCTCGCCGAGAAGTTCTTCTGGGACTACGCCGGTGAGATTCCGCTGATCCTGAAGCTGAACGGCCGGACCGACATCCCCTCCGACGCCGAACCCGTGTCACCGGTGCACGCGAGTGTGGCTGACGCGGTACGCCTCGGCGCGGACGCGGTCGGATACACGATGTACGTCGGTTCGCCGGCGCAGGAGCGTGACTTCGAACAGTTCCGCCAGGTTCGAGAGGATGCGCACCGCTTCGGGCTCCCGCTGGTGGTGTGGGCCTACCCGCGCGGCTCCGCGATCGACTCCAAGGGCGGCAAGGACTCCTTCTACGCCGTCGACTACGCCGCCCGGACGGCCGCCGAACTCGGCGCCGACATCGTCAAGGTGAACTTTCCACGACCGGAGCTACAGGCGGGGGCCCGCGCGGAGTACGCGCGTACCTTCTCGCCACAGCAGGCGATCGAGGCGGTCGTCCGTTCGGCCAACCGCACCTACGTGCTGGTGTCTGGCGGGGAGAAGGCCGACGACGCCGCGATGCTCGACAAGGCCCGCATGGCGATGGAGGCCGGTGGTCTCGGCCTGATCTTTGGTCGCAACGTCTGGCAGCGCTCCTACGACGACTCACTCGCGCTCGTCGACCAGCTCAAGGAAATCCTCGCGAAGTACCCCGCGTCCTGACAGTGCGGCCCCGGCCGCACCCACCCTTCGACCACACCCCCGGGGGCGACGATGATCGACGTCAAACAAGTCGATCGACTACTGCGATACCAGGATCCCGACGGCGCCGTGCTGTCGCTCTACCTCAACGTCCCGGCCAACACGGGTGGGCTGCGTGAGATGTTCGTCCGGTTGGAGAACCTCCTGTGCGACGTGGCCGCCAAACAGGATCGGGCTTCGCACTCGGTGAAGTCCGACCTGGCCGCCGCCCGGGAGGAGGTGCGAGGAGCGGTGACCGAGCATGTCCGTGACTGGCTCGGTCACGGCGTCGCCATCATGAGCGCCCCCTCACTGGGGTTGTACGAGACGGTGCCGGTGTCCTGGCCGGTCCCCGACCGGGCGGTCGTGGAACATCGGCCCTACGTACGCCCACTCATGTCGGCGCTCCACCACGCGCGGCCCTACTACGTCGTGGTGGTCGAACGCCGGCAGGCCTGGATCTTCCGGGTGGACGGGGAGAGCATCGAGCCGGTCAGCAAGCTCGTCGGAGAGGGCGTGCGGGACCGCTCCCACGCCGGCTGGGCGGGCCGGGAGGAGTACAACACCAGACACCGGGCCGCCGAACTCGCACGCCGCCACTACCGTTCGACCGCGGCGACGGTCGAGAACCTCATGCGAAACAACGGGCGTGACCTCGTGGTGGGCGGGCACGAGGTCAGCATCGTGGAGTTCGTCGGCATGCTGCCCGACGGCGTACGCCGCAAGCTCGTCGGCACGTTCGTGGTGGACCCGCACACCATGACGGCAGGAGACGTCCGGACGCGCGGCGCGCGGGCCCGCGACCAACGCCGGGTCGAGCACGAGCGCCGGGTACTCGCCGAGATCGCCGACCAGGAGGCCACCGGCCTGGCCGTGAGCGGGATCGAGGCGTGCGCGGACGCGGTCAACCTCGGCCAGGCAGCTGTTCTGGTCGTGCGCGGTGAGGACGTCGTTCCCGGGTTCGACTGCCTGACGTGCGGTGAACTGTCGGTGGATCCGGCGGAGCGGTGCGGCGGGTGCGGCGGCGGGCCACTGCGACCGGTCTTCGACCTGGTCGACGAACTCGTCGCGCGGGTGGTGCAGCAGGGCGGTGGCGTGGAGTTCGTCGACGCCGACGAACTCGGTGGGGGACTGCGGGTCAGCGCCACCCTGCGCGGACGGCTGGCCCGCCAGTCTCGTTGACCGGGTCGTGGATGACGGCGACCGGGCAGCCGACCCGGCGCAGGACGGCCCTGGTCACCGACCCGGTCACGATCTCGTTGCGGGGCCGAGCCCGTCCGCCGAGAACCAACAGTTGCGCGCCCGCCGAGTGCGCGACCAGGGTCGCGGTGGGGTGGGACTGCTCCGCGACGACCCGGACGGCGACCTGCGGGTACTTCTCCCGCCAGGGCGCCAGCGTCTCGGCGAGCATCCGATCGACCCGGGCCCGGCGTTCGCCGACCGCCTCCTGCAGGCCGCGCAGGTTGTACACGTAGGGGTTGACGATCTCCCAGGCCGACACGACGAGCAACGGGGCCCCGCGTAGCTGCGCCTCCTCGAAGGCGAACTCCAGCGCCGTCTCGCACTCGAGCGGGAGATCGACCCCGACCACGACCGGGGCGGAGGACGGCGGCCGCGCCTCCGGCCAGTCCGCGGGCACGATCACGACCGGGACTCGCGCGTGGACTCCCAGGCTCATCGAGGTGGAGCCGGGGAGCAGGTTCGCGATCCCGCCGCGACCGCGACGGCCGACGACGCACATGCGTGCCCTGCTCACCAGGTCGATGAGAACCTGGGCCGGCGCGCCCTCATACAGCGCCGTGCCGACCAGCAGCCGCTCGTGTCGGTGTTCCGCGAGGCGTGCACGCGCGGCGTCGAAGACCGCGGTGCCCTCCTCGTACATCTGCTCCATCCGCGACCGGGCCGGTGACCTGCGCCCGCCTCGTCCGCGTCCGTGCGTCGGCTGGAACGCGTGGATCATGCGGACCGGGCAGCCACGCAGCCCAGCCTCCTCCAGGGCCCACGCCAGTGCTTTCAGACCGTTCTCCGATCCGTCCACGCCGACGACGATGGCCGGACTGCTCCCCGGACGCGGCATCTGCCCACCCCTCCCGCGCACTGCTCCCGAACCACCCTCGCAGGCGAATCGGGGCGAGGCGGGCCAGACCTCGCGGGCCGGGTCGGTCGGCTCGAGGACACCTGACCAATGACCCTGGGTAGTCGCGAGGGCACGGATGACCATGAAAGTGGTGTCGTGTCGACGGCGTATGTCGACTGGATGGTGCACGTGCGGACACGAGTCGGACGCCCGGGAGGTCGGCATGACAGAGAGCCGACTCAGGCGGTGGGTGAGACTGACGGCCCGTCGGCTGGGCTTGAGTCGTAACCCCCTGTGCCGGACGTCCGACCGGATGGAGGGCCTGCTCGTCGTGGCGACGCTGCTCGCCGCGGTGATCGCCGTCCCGGTCGCGATCAGCGTGGGCAGGTCCGCGTATGCGGACGGCAGGCAGACCACCGCCTCACAGGTGGCCTCCGGTCACTGGGACACCGCGCGGCTGCTGGAGAGAGCCCCCGGTTCGATGGCCGGGCAGGATTCGTCCAACCCGCCGACGACACTCGCCCGGGCCCGCTGGCAGGGAGCGAACGGAGCCCGGACCGAGGGCGACGTGCCGGTACGTGCCGGCAGCCCGGCGGGTTCCTCCGTCCGAGTCTGGGTCGACTCGAGCGGCCAGGTCACCCGACCCCCGCTCACCAACTCCCAACTGTCGGACAAGGGAGTGGCGACGGCGATCACCACGTTGATGGGCCTAGAACTCGCGGTCGTGGTCTGTTCCCTGCTCGCGCGCTGGCTGCTCGAACGCCGCCGGCTCGCCGCCTGGGGCGCGGAGTGGGCGCGGGTCGCCCCGCGATGGAGCCGGAAGTACCACTGATGGGTGGGCGGCTCCCCGACCACGACCGACCACGACCGACCACGACCGACCACGACCGACCACGACCGACCACGGCCGACCACGGCCGACCACGGCCGACCGGCCACGCCTACCGACGCGACACGGGGGGCAGTGCTCGTGACCCTGGACCTTCGTAAGCACACACACGAGGTGGTGGACTCCGCCCGGATGGCGCCCTCGCTGGACAACGCCCAACCGTGGGCGTTTCGGGTGACGGCCCGCAGTGTCGAGGTGTATGTCGATCGCTCCCGCGCGGTGCCCTCCCTCGACCCCGACGACCGACAGATGCTGATCGGTGTCGGTGGGGCGATCTTCGCCGTACGACTCGGCATCTGCGCACTTGGCTCCGAACCCACCCTGGCGCTCCTTCCTGGCGACGAGCGCGGCGACCTCGCGGCCGTCGTGTCCCTCGGCCCGGACCACCTCTTCTCACTCGCAGAGGCCCGGATGTTCGAACAGATCCCGCGTCGTCGCACCTGCCACGCCCGGCTGGACCCGCAGGTACCACGCGAGATCAGGTCCGCGCTGGCGCGGGCCGTCGAACTCGAGGGCGCGCACCTGCGCTGGATGGTCGAGTCGGCCGAACGCCGGTCGCTTGCGCGGTTGGTCGCGATGGCCGAGCGCCGGGAGCAGGCCGGCCAGACCGTCCACGCCGCGGGTTCGGTGGGCACGGCCGCTCCGGCCACGGCGCGACATGGGTCGGACCTTCCGACGCGGGAGTTCGCCACCGCATCGTCAGGGCCGGCGGCGACGCCCGGGCTTCCCGCACAGGAGCCGAGTGTCGCGATCCTGGCCACCGACGGCGACCGGCCGGCCGAGTGGTTGCGGGCCGGCCAGGCACTGATGCGGATGCTGCTCTCGGCCAGCGTCGAGGGACTGGTCGCGACCTACTCCAACCAGCCGCTGGAGGTGCCCGACCTGCGCGGCCGGGTCCGCGACGACCTGGCGCTGCCGGGGTTCCCGCAGGTCATCGTCCGGCTGGGCCGACCCGTGGAGGGCTGGCCGGAGCCGACACCCCGCCGTCCGGTCGTGGACCTGCTGCGCCGCTGAACGCCTGGTGGCTCACCAGCCGAAGACGAGCGGGTCACGCCGCCGCCCGGCGACGACGATGTCGGTCAGGTCCCGTACGACGATGTGCGCCCCGTGGGCGCGCAACTCCTCCGCTCGGTCGGTCCGGTCCACCGCGACCACGACGGCGAATCCGCCGGACCGGCCCGCCTCGACACCGGCCGGGGTGTCCTCGACGACCGCGGCCTGGGACGGCGGGAGCCCGAGCCGCCGGACCGCCTCGACGAAGAGGCTCGGAGTTGGGCAACCGCTGAGGGAGGCGGGCGAGGGGTGCGCGTCGAGGACCTCGGCCCCGTCGGCGCCTCCCAGCTGCCCGGCGCCGCCCGCGCCGCCAGGGGCGCCGCGGGGGTCATGCGTCGGGCCGTTCCCGTCGGTGTCCTCCTCCGCGCCTTCCACCTGTACGTCGAAGAGCCGCTGCACCTGCGCCGCCGCGAGCATCCGGAAGCAGTGCCGGGTGACCGACACCGCCGCCGTCCTCGCGCCGCGCTCTCGAAGGTCACGCACGAGCCGGACGGTGGAGGGGAACGCGGCGACGCCGTACCGGTCGATCTCCTCCAGGAAGTAGCGGGTCTTGCGGTCGACGATGGCCGCGACGCCGTCTCTGTCCCTGCTCGCCCAGCCGCCCGGGACCCTGTTCGAACGCCTGTTCGACAGCCCCTTCGAAGGCCCGTTCGGCAGTGGGGCCTCGCCCAGGCCCACGCCGCGGGCGGTGAGGAAGTCACGAACGCCCTCCGCCCCGGGCCGGCCGTCCAGGAAGCGCAGGTAGTCGGCGCGCACGTCGAAGGGCGCGAGCGTATGACCGATCTGCCGGCTGTACTGGCGCAGGAACTCGTCGATGGACCGCTTCCAGGCGCCGGCGTGCACCCGTGCGGTGTCGGCGATCACGGAGTCGGTGTCGAAGACCACCGCGCCGATCCGGTCGAGGTGCAGGACTGGGTGCTCGGATGTCATCGGCTCGTGCCTCCAGAGTCCCCGGATCGAGGCCGGCGGAATGGTGTCACCGGTGGGCGAGCAGTTCCTGACGGCCGCGCCCGGAGATCAGTAGCTCGCCGAGGTCGCGGACGACCACATGGGCACCGAGCTGGTAGAAGGCGTTCTTGTGGTCGTACCGGTCAACCGCGACGATCGGTTCGAAACAGCCGTTCCAGGCGGCCTCCACTCCGGCGAGACCACCGGTGACCACCGCCGTGCGCCGAGGTGAGACGCCCAGCCGGTGCGTCGCCTCCAGCAGCAGCGCGGGGTCGGGGCGCGCCGGGAGCCGCAGCAGCGCGGCGTCCTCACCGTCCACCCGCAGGTCGAACAACGAGGCGACGCCCGCGGCCTCCAGGACGCGTAGGCAGGTGTGTCCGGCCGCGACGGCGGCGACCCGGATGTCGCGCCGGGAGAGTTCGCGCAGGAGCTCCACCGACGAGGCATAGGCCGACACGCCGACACGGTCGACCTGGGCCAGGAAGTAGTCGTCCTTGCGGGAGGACAGGGAGCGGACGGTGTCGTCGTCTGGATTCGCGGAGAACTCCGGTACGGAGACGCCCCGCGCGATCAGGAACCCGCGGACACCTGCCGCGGTCGGACGGCCCTCGGCGTACCTCAGATAGTCGGCCGGTATGTCGAACGGCGGCAGGTCCAGGCCGTCCTCGGCGCCGCGGCGGCGGAGGTAGTCGTCGAGCGTGTGCTGCCACGCCGCGGCGTGCAGCAGGGCCGTGTCCGCCAGGACGTCGTCGATGTCGAAGAGGACGGCGTCGAGCCGACCCAGGTGCAGAGTCGGTGAACTCACACTCATCGAGACCCCCTGGACACGTGCTCAGCGTCCCGGGCCCACGTGGGACCGGGCGAGAGGCTTCCGTCATGGCGGGATGGGACCTTCGCCCGCTGCCTGGTGGTGTGGTGCGAAACGACGCTGAAAGTGTCGTGGGAGCCGGACCATGGAGGCCGTATGCCTGTGCGGGTGGGCGTGAACGGGTTCGGCCGCATCGGGCGCGCCTTCGTCCGATGCGCACTGGAACGCGACATGGAGGTCATCGCCGTCAACGATGTCGCGCCCGTTGGAACCCTGGCCCACCTGTTGGATTACGACTCGACGTACGGACGGCTACACCTGTCCGTACGGCACGACAACGACACGATCTACGTGGACCGGGCCCCGATCGCGGTGACGGCGATTCCCGAACCGGCGGAGCTTCCCTGGGGTGAACTCGGCGTCGACGTGGTGATCGAGTCGAGCGGGCGTTTCGGCGCCCGCCCCGAGGCCGCCCGCCACCTCAAGGCGGGCGCCCGCAAGGTGCTCCTCTCCGCGCCCGGCCGGGACGCGGACGTCACCGTCGTGATGGGAGTCAACCAGGGTGACTACGACGCCGACCGTCACGACGTCATCTCCAACGCGTCCTGCACCACCAACTGTGTCGCCCCGATGGTGAAGGTTCTCCACGAGTCCTTCGGTATCGTCAAGGGAACCTTGACAACGGTGCACGGCTACACCAACGACCAGGTGCTGCTGGACGCTCCGCACGAGGACCCCCGTCGGGCCCGCTCGGCCGCGGTGAACATCGTCCCGACGAGCACCGGCGCGGCGCGCACCACCGGGGAGATCGTCCCAGACCTCGCCGGACGGCTCACCGGTACCGCGCTGCGGGTCCCGGTGGAGACCGGGTCCCTCACCGACCTCACTGCCCTGCTGTCTAGGCCGGTGAGCGTGGGGGAGGTCAACGCGGTCTTCCTGCGGGCGGCGCGGGAGGAGCTGTTCGGCATCCTCCGGGTCACCAGTGAACCGGTGGTCTCGCGCGACATCGTGGGCGATCCGGTCTCGTGCGTACTCGACGTCTCCCTCACCCAGGCAGACGGCGAACTCGTCGAGGTCTTCGGGTGGTACGACAACGAATGGGGCTACTCCAATCGGCTGGCTGATCTCGCGGAGTACGTCGGACGGCGGCTCTGAACGAACCGTGGAGGTGTCACCGTGCTCGTCCAGGAGCTCGACCAGGTCGAACGCGACACGCTCGTGCGGGCGGCGATCCTCGCGCCGTCCACACACAACACCCAGCCGTGGCGCTTCCGGTTCCGCAGGCGTTCGGTCGAGGTACACCGCGACCCGCGCCGTGAGCTGGGCGCGGAGGACCCCGAAGGACGCATGACCCTGATCGGGGTGGGCGCCGCCGTCCTCAACCTCCGAGTGGCCGCCGCCTCCCTCGGTGCGCACACGATGATCCTGCTGATGCCGGACCCGCAGCGCCCGACGCTCGCCGCGCAGGTGAGCGTCGGCCCGCGGGGCAACGGCAACGGTGACGGCGGTGACGGCGGCAGTCTGGGCGCGCTGTACCCGTTCCTGTCCCGCCGGCGTACCAACGGGCAGCCCACCGCGCACCGGGGCATCCCGGGCGACGTCCGTGACGACCTCAGTCGGGCCACCGCCTGCGAGGGGGCACGCCTGGAGTGGATCGACGACCGTGACCGCGTGCGCTGGCTCCGCGAGCTCGCCACCGACGCCGGCACCGGTATCGCCGAGGCCGACGACCCACGCCAACTGGTCGAACGACAGGTCTGGGTCGGCGGCCGGCGGACGAACGAGGGGGTTCCCTCCACGGCACTCGGCCCGCGTTCGGGTAGCCCGCCCGGTCCGGTCCGCGACCTCGGAGTCGACCCGGGCGACCGGCTCGGCGACACCGCGAAACTCGAGGCTGAGCCCAACCTCGCCGTCCTCTCGACCAGCCGGGACACACCCCACGACTGGCTCACGACCGGCCAGGCCCTGCAACGGCTGCTGCTCTCGGCCACGATCCACGGGGTGGCCGCGTCGCTGCTGAACGAACCGACCGGACACGCCGACCTGGGGTGGCTGGTGCGGGATCCGAAGTCCGGCTGGACCGAACCCCAGGTCGTCCTGCGCTTCGGATACGGGCCGGAGCTACCGCCGACGCCGCTGCGCCCGGTCGAGGAGTTCATCCTCGACGAGCACGCCGACGACCCGACGCAGCCCCCTGGATGGTGAGCTCATGTCCACCGTGTCCACCGACTCCGCCCTGCCGATCGTCGTCGGGATCGACGGATCCCAGGGGGCGCTGGACGCGGTGGCGTGGGCGGCGTCCGAGGCGGCCCTGCGCAACGCGCCGCTGCGCATCGTGCACGCCTACTGCTGGCCGCTGCTGCACATCCCGGCCACGATGTGGCGGATGGGACCCGACAGAGGCCTGCGCGCCCATGCGGACGCCATCGTCGCCGACGCCGTGACGACCGCCCGGACCACCGCGCCGGCAATCGAGGTCACGACCATGATCGAGACCGACTTCCCGTTGCCGTTGCTGGTCGGGCAGAGCTCGTGCGCGTCCTACGTCGTGGTCGGCACGTCCGGACGGGGGGCGGTCACGGGCGCCCTGGCCGGCTCACTCGCGGTCGAGCTCGTCGCGCGGTCGCGGGCCCCGGTCGTCGTGGTGCGCTCCACGACCTCACCCGAGCACGTCGAACGTACGGTCGTCGTCGGCGTCGACGGTTCACCGCTCGGCTCCGCCGCCGTGGAGGTCGGCGTGGAGGAGGCGGCCCGGCGGCGGGGCCGGGTCCTCGCCGCCCACGTGGTCCGCCACAGCCTGGCGACACGCTTCGGCGCGACCGACACCTCCGCCGGGCTCCGGCTGCTCGACCAGGCGCTCGCGGGCTGGCGCCGCAAGTACCCGGAGCTACCGATCGAGGAGCGGGTGCTGTCGGGCCACGCGGCCGGTGAACTCATCGACCTGTCCACGCACGCCACCCTGCTCGTCGTGGGTGCCCGCGGGCGGGGCGGCTTCACCGGGATGTTGCTCGGCTCGGTCAGCCAGACGCTGCTCTACCAGGCACAGTGCCCGGTCGTGATCATCACCCAGGGCTGCCTGCCCCTTGGCGGATCGGCCACCACCGCCCAGGTCGTGTCCTAGGGCGCTTCACCGGCTCGATGTGGGAGACGCACCCTAATGGGAGTGCACCGGGTGGTTTTGCCAGTCTGGTGTCTGAGCCGCTGGCCGGTGAGCACTTACGCGCCCTGGTCTTGTGTTTGAGACCTATGGCTAGATCGTGCCCCGTGCTGGTGGTCGGGGAGCGGTAGGGCTGGTGGGATGTCGTGCCGGTGAGCACTGGTCCATTAGGTCGCCTGGGTCTCCTCGCAGGCTCGTGTGGTGTTGTCGAGGAGGGTGTAGGGAGGCCTGGCTGGTGTTGTTCGTGGGTGATGACTGGGCGGAGTCCCATCACGACATCGAGATCGTGGATGAGGGTGGGCGAAGGTTGGTGCGGCGGCGGGTGCCGGAAGGGGTGGCCGGGATCGCCGTGTTGCACGGGCTGGTCGCTGATCATCTACCCGATCAGGGTGAGCCGGTAGATGTGGTGGTGGGGATCGAGACTGATCGGGGCCCGTGGGTGCAGGCGTTGATCGCGGCCGGCTACACCGTCTATGCGGTCAACCCGTTGCAGGCCGCCCGCTACCGGGAACGACACGCAGTCTCCGGCGCCAAGAGCGATGCCGGGGATGCGCATGTGCTGGCCGAGCTGGTCCGGCTGGACCGTGCCCACCATCGCCCCGTGGCCGGGGACTCCGCGCTGGCCGAGCACGTCAAGGTGGTGGCCCGGGCGCACCAGTCGCTGGTGTGGTCTCGGCAGCGGCAGACCAACACGCTGCGCTCCACGTTGCGCGAGTTCTACCCCGGCGCTCTGGCCGCCTTCGACGACCTGGCGAGCCGTGACGCACTCGCCGTGCTCACCCTCGCGCCGACCCCCGCCAAGGGGGCCCGGTTGACCCAGAAGCGGGTGGAGCAGGTGCTGGCCCGGGCCGGGCGCAAACGTAACCTGCCCGGCACCGCGGAGACGATCGTGACCGCGCTGGCCGCCCAACAGCTACCCGCCCGGGAGGGTGTCGTCGACGCCTACGCGGCCAGCGTGGCCGCCCTGGTCGCGGTGATCAGCGAACTGTCCCGCCAGATCCAGACCCTGGAGGGTGAGGTGGAGGCGGGTTTTGGTCGGCACCCGGACGCTGAGATCTACCTGAGCCAGCCAGGGCTCGGCATGACGCTTGGTGCCCGGGTGCTCGCCGAGTTCGGAGACGACCCGCACCGCTACACCGACGCCCGCGCCCGCAAGAACTACTCCGGCATGGCGCCGGTTACCAAAGCCTCCGGCAAGAAACGCGTCGTCTTGGCCCGACACGCCCGCAACCGCCGACTCGCTGATGCGCTCTACCAGCAAGCCTTCGCCGCCTTGGGCGCCTCGCCAGGAGCACGCGCCTACTACGACACCCACCGAGCCCGCGGCGCCACCCACCACCAAGCCCTACGCACACTCGCCAACCGACTCGTCGGCATCCTCCACGGCTGCCTACGCCACCACACCCCCTACAACGAAACGACCGCCTGGCCCCCCACCAACCAAACCGATCACCAAGCCGCTTGACACCTTACGAACGTGGGATGTCTAGCCGCGGCGGGCGCGGGCGCGCTGCTTCTCCCGGTCGGTCTGGCCGAGGATCGTCTTGCGCAGCCGGATCGCGGCCGGGGTGACCTCCACGCACTCGTCCTCGCGGCAGAACTCCAGCGCCTGCTCCAAGGCCATCTCCCGGGCCGGGACCAGCCGTTCCAGCTCCTCCGCGGTGGAGGAACGCACGTTGGTGAGCTTCTTCTCCCGGGTGGCGTTGACGTCCATGTCGTCTGGTCGGGAGTTCTCGCCGACCAGCATGCCCTCATAGACCTCGGTGCCGGGCTTGACGAACAGCGTCCCGCGCTCCTGCATGTTGAAGCAGGCGTACGCGGTGACCGCGCCACGCCGGTCGGCGACGAGCGAGCCGCGCGGCCTGGTGCGCAGGTCACCGGCCCAGGGCTCGTACCCCTCGAAGACGTGGTGGATCAGGCCGGTGCCGCGGGTCTCGGTGAGGAACTCGGTCCGGAAGCCGATCAGGCCGCGGGCCGGGACGAGGTAGTCCAGGCGGACCCAGCCGGTGCCGTGGTTGACCATCTGCTCCAGCCGGCCGCGTCGCAGGCCCAGCATCTGGGTGACGACGCCGACGTAGTCGTCTGGCACGTCGATGGTGACCCGCTCGACCGGCTCGTGCAGCTTCCCGTCGATGTCCTGGGTGACGACCTGGGGCTTGCCGACGGTGAGCTCGAAGCCCTCCCGTCGCATCAGTTCGACGAGGACGGCGAGCTGGAGCTCGCCACGGCCCTGCACCTCCCAGGTGTCGGGCCGCTCGGTGTTGGCGACCCGGATGGAGACGTTGCCGACGGTCTCGGCGTCCAGCCGGTTCTTGACCATCCGGGCGGTGAGCTTGTTGCCGCTCTGGCCCGACAGCGGGGAGGTGTTGATGCCGAGGGTGACCGAAATGGACGGCTCGTCGACCCGGATCACCGGCAGCGGGCGCGGGTCGTCGGGGTCGGCGAGGGTCTCACCGATCGTGATATCGGGGATGCCGGCGATGGCCACGAGGTCGCCCGGTCCGGCCTTGTCGGCGGGCACCCGGTCCAGTGCCTCGGTCATCAACAGGTCGGTCACCCGGACCCGCTCGACCGTACCGTCCGCCCGGCACCAGGCGACCGAGCCGCCACGGACGAGCTCACCCTGGTGGATCCGGCACAGCGCGAGCCGGCCGAGGTAGGGGGAGGCGTCGAGGTTGGTGACGTGGGCCTGCAGCGGGGCGCCCTCGTCGTAGGAGGGCGCGGGAACCGTGGACAGGATCGTCTCGAAGAGCGGACGCAGGTCCTGGTTGTCGGGGACCGTGCCGTCGGCGGGCTGTTCCAGCGTCGCCCGGCCGGCGCGGGCCGAGGCGTAGACAATCGGGAAGTCCAGCGCGGCGGTGTCCGCGGCCGGGTCGTCGAGCAGGTCGAGGAACAGCTCGTACGCGGCGTCGACCACCTCCGCGATGCGGCTGTCGGGACGGTCGACCTTGTTCACGACGAGGACGACCGGAAGCCGCTTGTGCAGTGCCTTGCGCAGGACGAACCGGGTCTGGGGGAGGGGACCCTCGGAGGCGTCGACCAGCAGCAGCACGCCGTCCACCATCTCCAGGGCCCGCTCGACCTCGCCGCCGAAGTCGGCGTGGCCGGGGGTGTCCACGATGTTGAGCGTCACCGGGCCATCGGGGCTCTCCCACCGCACCGCGGTGTTCTTCGCGAGGATCGTGATGCCCTTCTCGCGCTCGAGGTCCATCGAGTCCATGACGCGTTCGGCTACGTCCTGGTTTTCCCGGAACACCCCGGACTGCCACAGCATCGAGTCGACCAGAGTGGTCTTGCCGTGGTCGACGTGGGCGATGATCGCGACGTTGCGGAGGTCGGAGCGGATAGCCATGCGGCCATCCTTCCCGACGACCCGTCACGCCGGTCGCCTGGGTGGTCATCTTCGCCCTGCTCAGACGGCGACCTGATCATCTTCGCCGGCCGGACATCCTGGGTGGGGTTCGGCCCCTGGCGGCTCACCCCCGGGGCTGGTGGGACCGGGGTGTCAGTGCAGCTCCCACAACACCGGCGCGGTGAGCACGCCGACGCGAGGAAGCCCCAGGGCCGCGGAGAGCAGTTGCGCGGGCCCCTGGGCGGTGTCGATGCCGAGGATGCCGGCACTGGTCGCGGTGAGGTCCTCACTGGACTCCGGGCCACGCAGCCGCTCGACCATGCTGACCCGGGGAGTCACCCGCAGCGTCGCCTCCTCACGGCTGAGGCCGACCCGGGAGCAGGCGATGTCGAGCGCCCGCTCGAACCCGCCGAGTTCGTCGACCAGGCCGCGCGCCTGGGCGTCGGCGCCGGTCCAGACCCGGCCCCGGGCGGCGGACTCGACGTGGTCCCGGCTCAGGCCGCGGTCGCCTGCCACCTTGCCGGTGAAGTCGTCGTAGACGTGGTCGAGCCAGTCCTCGAGGCGGCGCCACTCATCGGTGGAGAAGCGGTGGTAGGCGGAGAACATCCAGGCGTTGCGGCCCTCGGCGACCCCGTCGCGGCTGATGCCGATGCGGTCCAGGAGGTCGCGAATCACCGCTTTGCCCCCGAACACCCCGATCGACCCGGTGAGCGTGCCCGGTTGGGCGACGATCGTGTCGGCCGCCATCGAGACGAAGTAGCCGCCGGAGGCGGCCACGGTGCCCATCGACACCACGACCGGCTTGCCGGACTCGCGGACCCGGACGACCTCGCGGCGTACGGCGTCGGAGGCGACGTAGGAGCCCCCGGGGCTGTCCACCCGCAGCACCACCGCCCGGACGTCGTGGTCGGCGGCGGCCGCCCGCAGCGCCGCGCCGATGGTGTCCGAACCGATGGAGGTGGAGCCGAGCCCACGCCGGGTGGACCGACCCAGATGGATGTCGCCGGTGCCGTGGACGACGGCGACCGCCGGTCCCCTGGACGACACCCGGCCGATCGCCTGGCGGGGGCCCAACTGCTTCGCGCGGCGGTAGCGGTGCACGAACCTGGGCCGCACCTCACCGAGGCGAGCGCGTACCTGGGCGTAGACCTCGTCGCGGTAGCCGAGCCGGTCGACCAGGCCGCTCTCCTTCGCGTCCACGGCCGACAGGGGCGCCCGGTCGACGAGCTCCCGGATCGCTTCGGGGGAGAGCCGGCGGGTCTCGGCGATGCCCTCGACGACCTGCTCCATCGCGGAGGTGGCCAGCCGCCCCGCCGCCTCCTTGTGCGCGTCACTCATCTGCGTTGCCAGGAAGGTGTCGGCCGCGCTCTTGTACTCGTGCCGGCGGGACATCTCCGGCACCACGCCGAGCTTGGCGAGGGCGTCCTTGACAAAGACCGCCTCGGCGAGGACGCCGGTGAGGCCGACGTCGCCCGAGGGCTGCACCCAGATCTGGTCGAACGCGGTCGCGAGGTAGTAGGGGAGCGTGCCCGGACCGAACTCCCCGAAGGTCTCCGACCAGGCCACGGTTGGCTTGCCGGTGCCGGCGAAGTGCCGGACCGCGGTCCTGATCTCCTGGATCTGGGCGAGCGTGGGTCCATGGCCGCCGATGTGGGCCACCAGCCCGGCGACGTCGGGGTCGTAGGCCGCCAACCGCAGCCCTTCCACCACGTCCCGCACCAGCGGGCGACGCCGCGCCATGAACGCGCCGACGGGGTCCTGCGGTGGCGCTTCGAGCAGCGGAACGGTCAGGTCGAGTTCGAGCAGGGTGGCGACCATGGGACTCACCTTAGGGGCCCGGGTGGGACGGAAGGCTGCGGGTAGGCAACAATGATCCCGCAACGTGGAGGGGAGTATTCCTTCGCGACGGCATCGTCATCACGGTCAATCGGGTACATACCCGACCACCCGGTGCCGTCGGCCTGTGACGCAGGCGGAAGAGACCTCCGGGGAAGCGCATCCACTTCTCTCGGAGGTCACACGTGACAATCGAACCCTGGGTCTGGGTTGCCACCGTCGGTGTCCTGGTGGCGATCCTCGTAGCCGACGTACTCATCATCGGTCGCCGACCGCACGAGCCGTCCATGCGCGAGAGCGTCAGCTGGATCGCCCTTTATGTCACCCTCGCGGTGATTTTCGGCATTGGTGTCTGGTTCCTGGCCGGCGGGCAGTACGCCGGGGAGTTCTTCGCCGGGTGGCTCACCGAGTACAGCCTGTCGGTGGACAACCTCTTCGTCTTCCTCGTGATCCTGACGAGGTTCGGCGTACCCCGGAAGTACCAACAGACCGCCCTGCTGATCGGCATCATCCTGGCGCTGGTCATGCGTGGCTTCTTCATCGCCATCGGCGCGGCGGCGATCAGCGCGTTCGCCTGGGTCTTCTACATCTTCGGCGCCATCCTGATCTACACCGCGATCCAGTTCGTGCGCGGTGGCACCGGGGAGGAGTCGGAGTACAAGGAGAACGCCGTCATCCGCTGGGCCAAGAAGAACCTCCCGGCGACCGACAGCTACAACGGCGTGAAGCTCACCATCGTGGAGAACGGCAAGCGCCTGGTCACCCCGATGCTGTTGGTGATGATCGCGCTGGGGACGACGGACCTGCTGTTCGCGCTCGACTCGATCCCGGCGATCTACGGCCTCACGAAGGAGCCGTACCTCGTCTTCGCCGCCAACGTGTTCGCCCTGATGGGGCTACGGCAGCTGTACTTCCTGATCGGCGGGCTGGTGACTCGGCTCGTCTACCTGCCGATCGGTCTCGCCGTGATTCTCGGCTTCATCGGCGTCAAACTGATCCTGCACGCGCTGCACGAGAACAACCTTCCGTTCGTCAACGGTGGCGACCCGATGCACAGCGTCCCGGACATCGGCATCGCGGTCTCCCTCGGCGTGATCGTCGGCACGCTCCTCATCACGACGGTCGCGAGCCTGCTGAAGAGCCGCAACACCGCGCAGAAGAAGGACGACGAGGAACCCGCGCAGACCCACTGAGCAGCAGGCGGCCGGCACCAGTACAGATGCCGGCCGCCCGCTGTGTCCGCTCTGCCGTCGCGCCGTCCTTCGAAGGACGGGCGATCAGCCCTGCCGCGCGCCCTGGGCCCGCTCGGCGTCCCTCCGATGGTCCTCGCCTCGCACCAGCGCGCCGATCTCGTGTCCCAACCCGATCGAGGGTCCGCCGATCAGTTCCCACGATCGGGCGATCCCGACCAGGAAGCAGACGATCACCAGGATCGAGATCGTGTGCACCTCACCGGAGTCGCCGGCGTCGCCGGTGTGGCCGGCCACCCGCAGGCCCATGACCAACTGGAGCGCGAAGATCGCGATGAGGCCGAGCAGGAAGACCTGGTCGCGCACGTCCCGCCAGCGCATGCCGCGGACCCGGATCAGTGACAGCAACGAGGCTGTGGTGAACATCAGTCCGAGGACCGCCACGTCAAGCGCGGTCCAGCCGATGTCGTCTCGGGGAATCAGAGCGAACAGCGACACCGCGAGCGCGTTGGTGAACGCGGTCAGCGCGGCGGAGGCTCGCACCCGGTGAATCTGGGTGTCGCCCCTCTCGGCCAGCCGCTCCTGGGAGACCGAGATGGCGACGAACAGCAGCCCGATCAGTGCGCCGGCCACGCCCGCGGTCGCCACGAAGAAGTCATGGAGGTTGTCCACAGTCATCCCCGCATCCTCGCGGAGGGAGCGCGGAGGAGGCCGGGCGCGGGGCGTTCGCTCCGGGGTGACGCGCTGGGTGTCCTGCGGATGCGACCTAGGGTGCGTCTCCCGAGTCGGCGAGCCGGCCCGCGAGGTCGACCAGCGTGGCGCGACGGTCGGCGTTCATCGCCTCCTCACACACCTCCTTACCGGTCCCCGGCGCGTGCAGCAGGTAGGGCCCCTCGGCCGGCGGCGTGCCCTGCGGCGTCCCGGCGGCGAAGCCGACGTGGTGGATCGACTTGCCCGGCCGAGCGAAGAAGAGCAGGTCGCCGGGCCGCGCGTCCGCGAGCGGGACCCGAACGGAGGCGTCCGCCTGGTCATGGGCGTCGCGCGGGACGATCCGGCCGAGCGCACGGAAGCTGATGTGCACCAGGCCTGAGCAGTCCAGGCCGAAGGCGCTCATGCCGCCCCACAGGTAGCTCAGGCCGACGAAGCTTCGCGCCGCCGCGAGGACGGCGCGCGTGTCGACGGGGTGGGCGTGGCCGGTCTGGCGTACGACACAGGCGGACGCGTCCAGGAAGGCGCTGCCACCGCCGGGAGTGGCGACCCGCACCCGTCCCTCGGCGTCGTCCAGGACCGGAAGGATCGTCGCGTAGGACAGCGCCGCGCTGACCAGACCCCGGGCGCCCGGGGCGGGCTCCAGCCGGGTCTCCTCGACCGTCACGACGGCCTCCCGCTCCGCCGGAGCGGCCGCCACGCTGACATGGGCCCGCGGCACCCAGCCGGGATAACCCCGCTCGTCGCGGTCCGAAGGTTGCCACGGCGCGACGACACGCAGCCAGTCGCGGTGTTCTTCGAGGACCTCGACCGGCTCGCCCGCCAACAACTGGGTGAGGATCCGGTCGTTCAGGTCACGTCGGGCCGGTGTGTCCAGACCGGCCGCCCAGGCACGCGGGTCGGGGTCCGCCGCGAGGATGGGCGCGTCGATCTCACGCGGCGCGTCGGGGTTGGTCCACAAGACGGTGGCGGCGACACCGATGGCTGTGCTCGCCTGGACGGAGAGATCGGGTGCGGGCATGGAGCCACGCTAGAGCCTGCGACCCCTCCGGCGCCGTGCGGTCCGGTTGCCGGATCAGGCCCTGTGGGCGCGATGGTCACCGCGGCCCGACTGGCGTCTGTGCCCGGGTTCGTCGCGCGAGCCGGCGCGCCTCGCGAAGTGGTAGGGGCGTGCGGGTGCCGGCGAGGGCACGACGTACGACCTCTACCGCGACGTCGGGATCAGTGCGCCAGCCCGCGTGGACGACCAAAGGCCGCCGTCCCCGCCTGGTTCGGACCCACGCACCGACCTGTTCCTCCGCCAGCCACAGGGGGCTCGCCGCGCCCTCCTCCTCACCGGGCCACTCGCCACTGGCGAGCAGGGGGCGGTGGGTGACTCCGACGGTGGGCAGGTCCAGCGCCGCCCCGAGGTGGTAGGCCAGACCGGCGCGGCGCGGATGGTCGCGGCCGGTGGCGTCGACCAGCATGACGTCGGGCCGGGGCTCGAGCGCTTCGACGGCGGCGGCCAGCGCCGGTCCCTCCCGCATCGCGAGGCTCCCGGCGACGTAGGCGGCGCCGGCGGTGTCGGTGCGGACGTGCCGGGCGATTCGCCGGCGACCGGCGTAGGTCACCGCGGCGACCCAGACCGGGTCACCCGGGCCGCCGGGCCCCTCGATACCTCGCGGGAAGCAGCAGAACGAACCGCCGATGAGCAGCGGCCGGTCGACGGGCGGGCGCCAGGGCTCCGGCGTACGGGCGGCCAGCGCGGTCTGGACGACGGCCAGCCCGTCGGCGTCCTCCGGCCACCAGGTTCCGGGCAGGTCCATACCTCCAGCAGACCAGACGGGCCGGCCGCGGGCGGTGCCGGGCGGACCTGGCCCGGTCCGACGGGCACCCTAGTCCTCGGTGGCGGTGAGCTCGTAGTGCAGTGTGCGCAGATGCTTGAGCCGGTGGAAGAGCGGCACGGCGACTCCCTGCAGGAACGGGTACTTCCGGCGCAGCGCGCGACGGATCGGGAGCGACTCCTGCGTCGACAGCAGTCGGGCGGTGGCCCGCATCGACGGCCCCGTCGGCCGGCCCATGCCGTTGGAGGGGGCGATCTCGACGTGCGGATCGCGACGGAGCCGCTTGTACTTGCCCGCCTTGTCGTAGGTGCGGAAGTAGGCCCGGTCTCCGTCGACGACGATGTTGACCGCGGTCGGCACCGGTGTGCCGTCCTTGCGGAAGGTCGTCAGGGCGATGGTCTTCTGGCGGGTGAACCGGGCGAACGGCGAGGCCGTGTCGGTGGTCATGGTGGTTGCCTCTCAGGGGACTGGCGAACGCTTACGCCGCCCAGACGAGGCCACCGCGGGTTTCGTGACAAGGTCCGGGACCGACCTTGGACCGGTGCCCGGGCCGCTGCCCTGACTACCCCTTCAGGCCGCTGACTCCCAGGCCGGGTGCCTGCGGGAGGACCAGGCGTGAACCGTCGTAGCTGACGCCGCCCACGACCGGGGAGCCAGCCAGCCACCAGGCGGCGTCCAGGTCGCTGGTCAAGGTGGTGCCTCGCGCGGCGACCAGGCTCGCCGCCGCGCCGACCCCGACCGGGCCCTCCATCATCGACCCGACCAGCGTCCCGATCCCGTAGGCGTCGGCGAGGTCGAGCAGGGTGCGGGCCGGAGCGAGCCCACCGCACTTGGCGAGCTTGACGTTGACCAGGTCGGCGGCGCGCCTGCGGATCACCTCCACGAGGTCGCGGACGCCGTAGACGCTCTCGTCCGCGAGGATCGGCGTCTGCACCCGGTCACTGACCCAGCTGAGACCGTCCAGGTCGGCGGCGGCGACGGGCTGCTCGACGAGTTCGACGTCGAGGTCGGCGTCCTCGAGCGCGCGGATCACCCGGACGGCCTCGCGGGGCGTCCAGCCCTGGTTGGCGTCGAGCCGGATCCGGACGTCCGCGCCGACGGCCTGGCGTACGGCGCTGACCCCGGCGACGTCGGCGGCTGGGCCCGCCTTCGTGCCGACCTTGACCTTGAGCACGTCGAAGCCGTCCTGGACCCGGGCCCGCGCGGTCGCGGCGAGCTCACCGGGTTCGGCGGCCGAGAGGGTGACGTCGGTGGGCACGCTGGTGGCGGTGCCGCCGAGCAGCCGGGCCAGGGGCACGCCGAGCCGGCGGGCGGCGAGGTCGTGCAGGGCGACGTCGAGTGCGCACTTGGCGTTCAGGTTGCCGACGACCGCGGCGGCGATCTCGTGGGAGCGGGCGGCGAGGTCGTCGGGATCAGCGCCGAGCACGACGTCGCGCAGAGGCCCGGACAGGCACGCCGCCGCACCCTCCATCGACTCACCGGTCACCCGCCAGACCTGCGGCGCCTCACCCCAACCGCTACGGCCGTCCTCGTCGACGACCTCGACGAGGACCGACTCCACCGCGGTGGCGCGGCGTAGGGCCGTGACGAACGGCGTGTGCAGTTCGGCTCGCATCGCATGGCAGCGCACGTCGGTGATCGGCACGGGACCGGACGTTATCGCAGCGGAGCACCGGGTTCGTCGTCGGTGAGCAGGTGGTCGACGAGGAAGAGCCGCGACCCGCCGTAGCGCAGCCGCATGAGGTAGGCGAGCACACCGGACAGCCCGACGTTGTAGTCGGCGACGACCGAGGTCAGCGTCTCGTCGGGGACCAGTGCGCGACCCTCGCGCCGGCAGTGTCGTACGGCCAGCAGCGGCACCAGGTCCTCGGCCCACGCGCGGTAGGTCGGGTCGGCCAGGATCTCGGCGGCGTCGAGGAGGTATTCGCCGTCACCGGCGAGGCCGTGGCAGGCCGAGGGGGAGGACCGCCAGCGCGCGCGGTAGACCGCGCCGGCCGCCGCCCGGGCGTACTCGCCGAACCGTTGTTCGCCGGTGACGGCGAGCAGCCTGAGCAGGAAGGTGCCGACGCCGGAGGATCCGCTGCACCAGTGCGGGAGGCGGTTCGCGTCCTCCGGGCCGACCGGCCACCAGGCCGCACCGTCCTCGTCGACTCGTGCGGCCCGGCAGAGCGTGTAGCCGGCCTCCGCGGCGAGTTCGACGTAGGCCGGTTCATCCAGGGCGGTGCCGAGCGCGAGCAGGGCGTAGCCGATGCCGGCGACACCGTGCGCGAACCCGTAGTGGTAACCGCCCGCGAGCTCCGACCCGAACGACGCGGGGACCGGCCAGGTCGGACCGTACGGTCCGGGTACGGCGGCCGCCCGCAGCGCCCGCCCGCAGGCGAGGGCCCGCTCGCCGAACTGTCCCTCGCGGGCGATCAGGGCGCCACCGGCGTCGCCGCCGGCCCGGGCGAGATACAGCTGGGTCAGGGCGGCGCCGGCCAGCCCGTGTGCGATGTCGGCGTTGGGCCAACTGGTCGGCAGCCGCAGCGCGAGCCGCTCGGCCTGAGCGAGCAGCGGCGGCTCACCGAGCGTGGCGGCGGCGTCAGCCAACACCCAGGCCACACCGGCCCGGCCGTAGTACAGGCCGGGCAGGGCCCGGTCGCCGCGCTCGCACCGGTCGGACAACCAGGCCGCGGCCTTGCGTGCAGCAGCGTCGAGACTCATCGACGCCACGTCGAAGGCGGCACCGTTGGCGTGGGCACGCAGCAGGACGGAGAGGACGCCCGCCGCTCCGTGTTGGACGTTGCGGGGGTCGGTCCGGGCGCCGAGGTCGCCCGAGGGCCACAGCCGCTCGTCGTCGGGGCGCATCGTCGCCAGCAGATGGTCGAGGCCGTCGGCGAGCAACTCCTCCGCGCCCGGCTGGTCGGCGGGAGCGGCCGGAGCGGCTGAAGCGGACGCACAGGTGGGCGCGAGGGGGTGCCGGCCGGCGAGGAGGGGTTCGAGTGCCGCGAGGTCACCGCGCTCCTCCGGCCGCGGCGCGAGCAGGGCGGTGATGGCGGGCCGGAGCAGCCGGGCCGTGTCGCCGTAGCGCGCGAGGACCGCCAGCCAGGCGGACAGCCGGTCGCGGACGGGTCGTCCCTCGTGCCGGCGCGGCTCCGCACCGCTGTCACCTTCGACGGGGAAGCGACCATCGACGGGTCGCGTCGCGGGTTCGCCCAGCCAGTCGAGGAGCCCCGGATCCTCCGTCCACGGGTCGGCGTCGCGCCTGGCCGAGACGGCGCCCGGCACGTCGGCCGGGAGCAGCGGATCGGCTCCGGTCGCGAGCAGGAACAGCAGACAGCCCAGGCCGTAGAGGTCCTCGGAGGTGGTGGCAGCGGTGCCGGTTCGCAGGTCGGGTGCGTGGTAGCCCGGCGCGACCGGGCCCGGCCCGGTCTGCCCGATCGGGGTGGCGGCCGCGGCCGAGGCGAGCCCGAGGGACCCGTCGAGGCCGACCAGGTACTGCGACGGATGCAGGTCGCGCAGCGCGACGCCCGCGCCATGAGCGGCACCGACCAGCGCGACCAGCCGTCGGGTCATCATCAGCGCGAGGTCGGCCGGCACACCGGCTCCACCGCTCGCGTGCCGGTGCACCCACTGCCGCAGGGTCTCACCAGCGACGTGATCCTGGACGAGGAACACGTCGCCCGCGGCAGCGAACACCACACGCGGGCGGGCCACCCGCAGGTGGCCGTCCAGGCGCCGGAGCATCCGCGCCTCGTGCAGCAGCCGGGACCGCGCGTCGGTGCCGGTGAGGTCGGCGTCGGCGTGCGCGCGGGCATGGCGGAGCACGACGTCGACCGCGGTGCCCGCGGCCTCCCCGGCCTCGCCACGGCCGCCTTCGTCGATGGCGAGGTAGCTGCCGCCGGTGGCGAGGTGCTCCAGGGCCTGACGTACGACATAACGCCGGTGCAGCCGGATCGCCTGGCCCGGGGCGAGTCCGTCGGGGGAGCCGAAGGGGCCGGCGGTCTCCGTGCCGTCCCACGGGCATGGTGCCCAGGTGGGCGGCGCGAACCACGCCTCGCCCCGGTCGGGGACGGTCGTGCCGTCAGGGGCGAGCAACGGCTGGCGCAACCGGCCGTCGTCGTCGAGCGCCTGGAACGGGTTGGTTGTGCCCTGGAAGCCACCGAACCGGTAGTGCACCACGCTGCCCGGCCGGACCGGACGCGCGGAGAGCACCCGCGGGCCGGGGATGCCGGCTGTGCGCGCGAGGAGTTCCTCGGCGATCTGGGCGAGTACGTCGTCGTCGCGCGGGTAGACAGTCAGCACTTTGCCCGAGTCGGCGCGTGGGCACGACCGGCCTCCGAGCCAGCCGACCAGCGCGACGGAGGGGGCGAAGGTGAACGCGGCCCGGTGGGCGCGCAGCACGGGCACCACCCGCTCGAGCATCGCGGGAACCGACTTCGGCGTCGCGGACACGTCCAACTGCCAGCCCTGCCGGCGTTCGGCGTGAGTGGCGGGAAGCGCGGTGTGCCACGGTGTTCCGCGCAGGATCCGCCAGGGGCGTTCGTGGGGGCGATCCAGCAGACGCGAGACCACGGAGGCCAGGTCGTCCCTGTACGGCGTCACTCGCTCACGCCTTTCGGTGTCGCTCGCGCACCCGAAACCAGATGACCGGCGTCGACGGTGACGACCGGGCAGCGGGCTCGTCGTGGTGGACCGCTCGTGGATTCCCCCTCCACCGCGCGATCACACACACACTTTAGGTGCTCATACGACTACCAACAGCGCGGGGCCAGCGCAAGACTTACAGTGATATTTTTCGCGCATTAGGTAACCGTGAGTTACTTTCGCGGAGGCTGAGAAAGGCCGTGCCGGTCCGCCCAACTCGCCGCCGCCACCCGCGCGACCACGGCGCATCCGGCGGCGTCGTCCAGTTCGGCGCTCACGCACGTGACCAGGACGTAGGGCTGCGCGTCGGTGGGCAGGACGAGGGCCGCGCTGTGGCGGACGTTGTCGACCCAACCGTTCTTGTGCGCGACCGCGGTGCCCGGCGGAAGTCCCTGGACGACGTCCGCGGTCATCTCCTGGTCGAGCAGGACCTCCAGCATCTGCGCACACGCGGTCGGCGAAGCCAGTGTGCGGGCCTGCAGCGCCCCGAGCATGCCGGCCAGGTCGGCGGCCGTGACCAGGTTGGAGCGACCCGCCTCCTGGGCGGCGTAGTCCTGGATGCCGCGGGTCACCACCGAGTGCCGCGCACCCGTGGCCGCCCAGGCCGCCGCCGCGGCGGGCAGCCCCACGCGTTCCAGGACGAGATTGGTGGCGAGGTTGCTGGACCGCACGATCATCCGGCGGACCAGCCAGCGCAGGGAGGCGGCGCGGCCGAGGCGCTCCCACGGCTGCGGATCACTGTCGTAGTCGGCGGTCGCGTGGTAGATGGCACCGTCGCCGACCGCCGAGGCGAAGTCGTTGTGGACGCGCACCTCCTCATCGAGGTCGAGTGCACCCTCCTCGGCGAGCCGGTACGCCGCCGCCATCACCGCGAGCTTCATCGTGCTGGCGGCGTTGTGGGTCGCGTCCGGTTCCCGGACGTAGGCCGGTGGCCCACAGGGCGGACCACACCACACCGACACCACGCCGGGCAGGGCAGCGAGGTCGGCTTCGAGGGCGGACAGCGTTGGTGGGTGACCTGGCAGGTGACCTGGCGAGGCGATCGGCGGGGAAGTCGGCCGGCCGGGGCCCGGTCGCGCCGAGGGTGCGGGTGCGCTCATCGGCTCAGTCTGTCTGGTCGAAGACCCGCTGCACCATGGTCAGCGCGGCCCGGGCGTCGACACCGAGGGCGCGGGCTCTCTCGACGTAGGCCCGGGCGGCGTCCCGGAGCGGGTCGGCCTGCCGGCCGGGGGTCGCGGCGACCACCGTGCCGTGTCGTCGGGCGGTCGCCAGGATCCCCTCCGCCTCGAGTTCCTTGTAGGCGCGCGCGACCGTGCCCGGTGCGATGCGAAGGTCGGTGGCCAGCTGGCGGATCGCGGGCAGCCGCGCCCCGACCGGCAACTGTCCGGCCTCGACGAGTTCGAGGATCTGGTCGCGGACCTGCCGCCAGGGTGGCGCGGTGCTGCCGGCGTCGACGGCGATGCGGGCGGCCCACTCGGGTGTCGAACTCACCTGTGGCCCTCGCGGTCTGGCATCGGCGTACTCCCTGCTCGTGACGGTCTTCTCCGGACCCGGTTGTCGGGCTGCTCGGCGGACGTGTGCGGTCGTGCCCGGCCGGCACCCAAGAATGCGCTGGCCGAGATCGGCACGCAAGGCTGGCACACAGGCGTCATCCGGGCGCACGCAGGCGGGAGAACAGGGGCTGCCCGGTGGTGTGTGGCGGCGAAGCGTACGGGAAAGTAGGCCCGTCGAACGAGCGGGACGTCCGTCCCGGGCAGGAGGAGTCGCATGGGTGAGTGGCGGGATCTGCACGACGGCTGGGTGCTCTCGGCGGCGGGCGGAACAGACGACGTCCCGGCCGAGGTCGCCGGTGCCGAGGTGGCGGCAACGGTTCCGGGCTGTGTGCACACCGACCTGCTCGCCGCCGGCCTGATCCCCGATCCCTATCTCGACCGCAACGAGTACGACCTCGCCTGGATCGGTCGCATGGACTGGCGTTACACCACGACGTTCGACTGGGCCCCGGGCGATGACGACCGCGTCGACCTCGTCTGCGAGGGCCTGGACACCGTGGCGAGCATCGAGCTCAACGGCCAGCCGGTCGGCACCACCCAGAACATGCACCGGTCCTACCGCTTCGACGTGGCGAGCCTGCTCCGCGAGGGCAGCAACGACCTCGTGGTGACGTTCTCCTCGGCGCTGAGGTACGCCGAGCAGATGCGGGACAAGCTCGGCAACCTGCCCGGGCCGAACTCCGCCACTCCCGAGCCGTTCAACTTCATCCGCAAGATGGCCTGCAACTTCGGCTGGGACTGGGGCCCCGTCCTGGTCACGGCCGGCATCTGGAAGCCGATCCGGCTGCACAGCTGGAGCACCGCGCGCCTGGCCCGGGTGCGACCGCTGGTGACGGTGGAGGAGGGCGTCGGCCGGGTGCGCGTGCTCGCCGACATCGAACGCGTGGAAGGCGAGGACAGCCCGCTGAACCTCGTCGCCTGGCTCGCGGGCGCGAGGGCCCAGATCGAGGTCGCCGAGGGCGCCCTGTCCGCGGAGCTGGACCTGGAGGTGCGCGACCCTGACCTGTGGTGGCCGCACGGGCACGGTGACCAGCCGTTGTACGACCTCGAGGTCGCGCTGATCCCGAGTGTGGTCGACGGCGCCGAGGAGGCCCACGAGGACGTCTGGGCGCGGCGTATCGGTTTCCGTCAAGTCGAACTTGACACCGCTCCGGACGCGGCCGGTGCCGAGGCGGGCTCGGCGTTCACGATCCGCGTCAACGGCGTACCCGTGTTCGCCCGCGGCGCCAACTGGATCCCCGACGACTGCTTCCCGACCCGCGTGGACGCCGGTCGTTACCGCGCTCGCCTGCAACAGGCCAAGGACGCCAACATCGACCTGCTCCGCGTGTGGGGCGGCGGGCTCTATGAGAAGGAGGAGTTCTACCAGGCCGCCGACGAGCTCGGCATCCTTGTCTGGCAGGACTTCCTGTTCGCCTGCGCCTCCTACCCCGAGGAGTCCCCGATCGGTGAGGAGGTCGAGGCGGAGGCCAGGCAGAACGTCGCCCGCCTGATGCCGCACCCGAGCCTGGTGTTGTGGAACGGCAACAACGAGAACATCTGGGGCTGGTTCGACTGGGGTTGGCAGGCGCGCGTCGGTGACCGCACCTGGGGCAAGGGCTACTACCTGCAGGTGCTGCCCGAGGTCGTCGCCCAGACCGACCCGACCCGCCCCTACTGGCCGGGCAGCCCCTACTCCGGGACGTTCGACATCCACCCGAACGCCGACGAGCACGGCTGCAAGCACGTCTGGGACGTGTGGAACCAGCGCGACTACAGCGGCTACCGCGACTACGTGCCGCGCTTCGTCGCGGAGTTCGGCTTCCAGGGTCCACCGACCTGGGCGACGCTGACCCGTGCCGTCCACGACGAGCCGCTGGCCCCGGACTCGCCTGGGGTGCTGAGCCACCAGAAGGCGACCGAGGGAAACGACAAGCTGGCCCGTGGTCTCGCCCCGCACTTCCCGGAGCCGGCGACCGTGGAGGACTGGCACTGGATGACCCAGCTCAACCAGGCGCGGGCGCTGACGTTCGGGATCGAACACTTCCGTTCCCACCGCGGCCGCTGCATGGGGACCGTGGTCTGGCAGCTCAACGACTGCTGGCCGGTCACGTCCTGGGCGGCGGTCGACGGTGACGCGCGGCGCAAGCCGCTGTGGTACGCGCTGCGTGACGTCTACGACTCGCGGCTGCTGACGGTCCAGCCGCGGGAGAACGGGCTCGAGGCCATCTTCGTCCACGAGGGCACCGCCGACGACAGCTCCACCTGGGCGACCGAGGTGGTCCTCGAACGCCGCAGCTTCGCCGGCGAGGTCTTCGGACACTGGTCGACCTTGGTCGAGGTCGAGGCGGGATCGACCGCGTCGGTACGGATTCCGGCCGACGTGGCCACCCCGACCGACCCGCTGAGCGAACTGCTCATCGTCACCGCGGGGGACCGGCGTACGACGTGGTACTTCGGGGAGGACAAGGACCTCGCCTACCCCGATGCCGACCTCGACGTGGACGTCACCACGCACGGCTCGGAGACGCGGGTACGGGTGACGACGCGGACGCTGGTGCGCGATCTCGCCGTCTTCGCCGACCGGCTCGACCCGGCCGCCAGCGTCGACGACATGCTCGTGACGCTGCTGCCGGGGGAGTCGCACACGTTCCGGATCAGTGGGCTCGGCCGCGAGGTGAGCGCCGAGGAGGTCGGTCGCGCACCCGTGCTCCGCTGCGCCAACGACGTCCGCGCCACGACGTCCGGCTGAGCTGAGCCCACTCTGGGCCTAACTCTGGGCCCCACTCGTGGCCCGGAGTGGGCCACTTTGGCCTGAACGTTCCCGGGCGGCGGCCGAGCGAGCCTCGGCCGCCGCCCCCAGCGCGATCCGCACCATCGCCGCCGACGGGCATTTCGAAGCAGCCTCGGAACCGGATGTGCCGACCTCGCCGTACGGTGAGGGGAGGGGAGCAAGAGGCTGGGGGTGTCGTGCCTACTCCGCTGCGAGGACGCCAGCGGCAGATCGGTGTGTTCGACGACTGGTTGCGGGAGCGATCATCGGGCCGTGGCGGCGTCGCGGTGATCGACGGCACCACCGGGATCGGCAAGACCAGGATGCTCGAAGAGGTGGCCCATCTGGCCGGCGAGCGCGGTTTCACCGTCGCGTTGGGCCGAGCCGACCGGATGGGCGGCGCGGCACCTCTCGCCGTACTGCTGGACGCCCTGATGGGCACGGACCCGCCCCTGGTGACCCCGGGCGGCCTGGCCGACCTGACCACCCTCGTCGACCAGCGGTTGTGGCTGCTCGACCGGATCCGTACGGCGCTGGAGGGCCGGTCCACCCAAGCGCCGGTCCTCGTCGCGATCGACGACCTGCACTGGACGGACCTGCCGAGTCTGTGGGCGATCGGTGCGCTCGTCACCCAGCTCACGTCCGAGCGGGTGGCGTGGCTGTTCACCCGCCAGTCGGCGTACCCCAGTGGTGAACTCGCCGCACTCCTCGCGAAACTGCGCGCAGTGGACCTCCTCGAGGTCACCCTGGGGCCGTTGTCAGCCGAGGCGGCGCGCGCGGTCGCCGAGGACCTGCTCGGCGCCGCACCCGACGAGCGCCTGCGCGGGCTGATCGAACAGGCGGGGGGTTGCCCGTTCCTGGTGTCGGAGGCGGTACGTCTCGCGGCCGAGAGCGAGGAGAGCCCGTCTGGGGTCGAGTCCGTGCCGACGCCGCTGGTCCCGTCCGGTCACCGCCGGCTGCCGCGGCTCGATCCCGCGGCGATGCGGGTGCTCGAGGTCGGCGCCATCTTCGGGCAGCGGTTCTCGCTTCGGGACGTCGCCATGGTGCTCGACGAGCCGGCGGCCCGACTGCTCCCGGCGATGCGGACCCTCCTCGACTCGGGCCTGCTCCGCGACGACGGTGGCCGGCTGGCGTTCGCCCACGAGTTGCTCTGGCAGTCCGCCTACGACCAGATACCCCCTTCCGTGCGCGGCGCCTACCACCGCGAGGCGGCCCGCACCCTGCTCGCCTCCGGCGCCGCGCCGTTGGAGGTCGCCCGGCACGTGTTCGCGGGCGCCTGGCCCGGCGACGACGAGGCCGCCGACGTGTTGCTGAGCGCTGCCCGGGAGGCGGTTTCGCGGGCCCCGGCCACGGCTTCCGACCTGTACACGCAGGTGTTGACGCTGCTTCCCGAAGGCAGCGCCGAGCGCACCCGGGTGGTGGTCGAGGCGGTGCCGGCGCTGACCCAGGCCGGCCGCCTGGAGCAGGTCCGGGAGGTGGCGCGGGGGACACTGGCCGCCGGTGTCGACTGGGCGAGCGAAGCCGACATCCGGCACAAGGCCGCGATCGCGGAGTCCCTCGGCGGGAACTTCCCCGCCGCCCTCGCGCAGGCCCGGGCCGGCCTGGAGCGTCCAGGGATGCCGGACGCGCAGGCCGCTCTCCTGCGTGGCACCGAGGCTCTCGAACTCGCGTGGATGATGGACTTCGCTCCCGCCATGCTCAGCGCTCGCCTCGCCGTCCGTCAGGGTGAGGGGGCGGGAGAGCGCCTCGCGGTCAGCATGGGCCTCATCGCGGAGGCGATGGCCCAACGCCTGCAGGGCCAGCTCACCCACACGCTCACGCTGATCGAGCAGGCCTCCGCCGACCTCGTCGGCCTGGACACCCAGGCCGCCCGCTGGCTGAACCCGAGGCGTTGGCAGGCGTGGCTGCTCACCGGCCTGGACCGTTTCGAGGAGGCGGATGCCGCGCTCGCCGTCGCCCGCCACGACCTGGAGGCCTACGGGCTGGGATTCATGCTCAACACCTGGCACGGTTACACCGCGCTCCTGCGGTTGGCCGAGGGCCACCTCGACGACGCGGTGGCGGCGGCGGAGGCCGCGGTGGAGATCAGCGAGCAGCTGCGCAACACCGCGCTGTGGCCCTCGGCGCTTGCCGTCCTCGCCCGGGTCGCGCTCAGTCGCGGGGACATCGAGGCCGCACGAGGGTACGTGGACTATCACCCGCCCTACGGTGGGAGCATCTTCGACCTCGACCTGGACCTCGCCCGCGGCATGGTCGCCGACGCCACGGGCGACCCGGGTGCAGCGGTGGAGACGATGCGGCCCCTGTGGAGGACGTTCCCCGATCACTTCGGGATCCTCGCCATGGAGCCGCCGACCGCCGCGACCCTCGTCCGCATCGCGCTCCGTGCGGGAAGGCGGGACGTCGCCACCGTCACGGTGGAAGCCTCCACGCGGCTCGCCGAACTCAACCCGCGCGTCGCCTCGGTGACCGGCGCCGCCGCCCACGCCGCCGGTCTGCTCCACGACGATCCCGACGAACTGGTCCAGGCGGCGCTGCACTACCAGGCCGGTCCGCGACCTCTGGCGCGGGCCGGGGCCTGTCTGGACTCCGCGGTCGCGCTCGTCGCCCACGGCCGGCAGGACGAGGCGGTACCCCAGTTCGAACACGCCCTGCGGGTCTTCACCCGCGCGGACGCCACGGCGGAGGCCGAGCGGGTACGCGTCCGCCTCCGCGCCCTGGGTCAGCGGCGACAGGACCGGGCGATCCCCGCGCGCCCGACCACCGGGTGGGCCGCCCTGTCAGAGTCCGAACTACGCGTGGCCCGGCTGGTCGCCGCCGGCCTCACCAACCGGGCGGTGGCCGACCGGCTCAGCCTCTCGCCGCACACGGTGGACTCCCATCTCCGCCACATCTTCGCCAAGCTCCGCATAAACACCCGGGTCGACCTCACCCGCGCGGTTCTCGCGCATGAGGCGACGGTGAGCGGCTCCCTCGCCTGAGCGGCTGATGCCGGGCGGCGAACCCCCGTGCCGGGCACAGACCTCGCGGGCCGGCACGTATCGGTCCGGCCGGCTCATCGTCGAACCGTGGAAGCCGCTTGGTCGTACTGTGGTTGTGTCCGACGTTGGTGGTGGTAGCCGTGGAATCGTCTCGGCTGTACGGACGTGAGGACGAACGCCACGTTCTTCGCGCCTGGTTGCGGCGCATAGCCGAGGGTTCGGCCGGATCAGCGGTGATCGAGGGGCCGAGCGGCATCGGAAAGTCGAGTCTGCTCGAGGAGCTGACCGCCACCGCGGTCCGCGACGGGTTCGCGGTCGTGGCGGCGCGGGCCGACCGACTGGGTGGGGCGGCACCCCTCGCGCTGTTGACCGACGCGTTCCGGGACAGCCACCCGCCCCTGCTCTCCCGTGCCGACCTTCGTGACCTCGCGCGGCTGGAGGACCAACGCATCGGGCTGCTCGACCGGCTGGGCACCGCGCTCGAACGACAGGCGATCCGCCGGCCGGTTCTGGTGACGTTGGACAATGCCGAGTTGACCGATCACGCGACGGCGTGGGCACTGGCCGCGCTCGCCAGGCGGCTGCGGACACTGCCGATCGGATGGCTGGTCACCGGCGAATGGCAGCATGTCGCGGCCGACGCGTGCCCCCTGCTCACGGACGAGAAGACCCCCGAACCCCTCGTTGTGAGGCTGGGTCCACTCTCCGACGACGCCTCGGAGGAACTCGCGGGCGACCTGCTCGGGCACGCACCGGACCAGCGGCAGCTCGAGCTCGTCCACCGCGCCGGGGGAAGTCCGTTCCTGGTCGTGGAGGCGGTTCGCTCCAGCCTCGGCATGCGCGGGCGCGAACCACGCCACCCGAAGGCGGAGGACACCAGCTCCGTCGCCACGCGACTGGCGGCCATGGATGTGCCCTCTCGTCAGCTGCTGGAGGTCGGTGCCGTCTTCGGTCGGCGGCTCACGCTGGCCCATGTCGCCACGATGCTCGACCAGCCACGTGACACTCTGCGACCGGCGATGCGGGAACTCCTTAGCCGCGGCGTCCTCGTGGAGGACGGCGACCAGTTGGCCTTCGCACACGAGCTGCTGTGGCAGCTCGTCTATGACAACCTGCCCGCGACCGCGCGCGAGGTCCTCCATCACGACGCGGCGAAGGTGCTCCTGCGCGACGGGGCCTCGCCCCTGGACGTCGCGGGCCATGTCTGGGCCGGGGCCCGGCCTGGCGACATCGAGGCCGCCGACCTGCTCCGGCGCGCTGCCCGGGAGGCGGTCCCACGGGCCCCGAGGGTCGCCGCCGACCTCTACGACCAGGCACTCAGCATCGCCAACCGGCCCGGCCCGGAGCGGACCGAGACGATCGTGGAGGCGGTGCCGGTGCTGGCCCAGGTGGGGCGGCTGGACCACATCAGCGGGCTGGCCGAGGCCGCGGTGGAGGCCGGCATGACCCCGGAACGCGAAGGAACCATCCGCTACACCCTCGCTGTCTGGGAGTACTTCAGAAGGCGTCACAACGCGTCGTTCCGCCAGGCCTACAAAGGACTGGAACGCCAGGACCTGCCCCCCTCCGCACGCGCCCTCCTGCAGGCGATGCAGGCGCTGATCCTGTCGGTCACCGGAAGGATCGAGGAGTCCCTGCACGTTGCCCGAGAGGCCATGGCGGCCGGCGAGGGAGCCCACAACCTCGACGCCATGAGCGTGGCGGTGTGGGCGGAGGGCGTCGCCCTGCGGATGGTCGGGCGGTTCACCGAATCCGAGGTCTGCACCCGGGAGGCGGTTCGCCTCGCGACGGAGGCCGGCCCCGCCGAGGCGCGCCGACTGGCGCCACGGCGCTGGCTCGGACAGTTGCTCATCGTCATGGACCGCGTCGACGAGGGCATGACCGAGCTCAACGCGGTGCGTCAGGACATCGGCACCTTCGGGCTCGGCTGGATACTCAACCCGTGCCACACCGACACCGCACGCTCCCTGCTGTTCATGGGTCAGCTCGACGAGGCGCGGGCCGAGGCCGAGGCGGCGGTCAGCGTCGCGGAGGAGCTGGAGACGACGCTTCTGCTTCCCACGGCGCGCGCGGTCCTCGCCGGCGTTGCACTGCTACGGGGAGACCTGCACCAGGCCCGTGGGCTGGCGTTCGCCGCGTCGGAGCGCAGCGAGAACGTGTACGAACTGGAGCTCGACCTGTTGCGCGGCCTTGTCGCCGACGCCTCCGGCGACTCCGCGGGGGCGATCGAGGCGCTGGTGCCGATCTGGTCGGCGTTCGTCGACCACTTCGGGATCCTCGCCATCGTCCCGACGACCGCGGGTGACCTGGTGGGGGTCGCGCTCCGCGCGGGCGAACCCGACTACGCCGACCTCACGACGCGCGCGATCACCCGACTGGCCGAGCTCAACCCGAACGTGCCCTCCATCCAGGCCGCGGCCGCACACGCGGCGGGCCTGCGCGACGACGACCCGGGCCAGCTGATGTGGGCGGCCGCGCGGTTCGCGGCCGACCGCCGGTTCCTGGCCGCGGCCCACGCGTTCGAGGACGCGGGCGTCCGGCTGCTCGCCCACGGGCGGCTCGCCGACGCCGTCGACCACCTGGACCGGGCGCTGCGGCTGTACGCGGACATGGACGCGGGTGCCGGCGTGGAGCGGATCGGAGCCCAGCTGCAGGCGGTGGGTGTCCATCCGCGTCTCACCCGTCTTCGCCCGCCGTCGGGCTGGGCGGCGCTGTCCGCGCCGGAGGAGCGGGTCGCCCGGCTGGTCGCCGACGGCCTGACCAACCGGGCGGTCGCCGACGAACTCTTCCTTTCGCCCCATACGGTCGACTCGCACCTGCGGCACATTTTCACCAAGCTGGGCGTGAAGACCCGGGTCGAGCTGACCCGGGTGGTCCTCGAACAGCGGCCGCCGGAGCCGCCCCGACGCTCCGCATAGCGCGACGAGCGCGACCTTCGTTCGATCCGCGCCGATCCGCAGCGAAACGCCCGATACCGGGGCTGTCCGGGTGGGGTGGCCGCTCCGCGCCGTGCTCCGCGGCGATCGGCCACGGTCAGTTGGCGCGCTTACGTGATGGTCGCGAGCTCCGACGGAGCGAGTCTTGGTTGTGTCACAGCCAGTAACCCGTTTTGGGACCGAGGAGGACACGTCGTCCGAGCGGCGCCGCAGCCGCGGCCGCTTGGGGCTGGATGGGGAGTTGACGGCGAACTCCCTGGGGGCCACCGCCTGCGACGACGCGGGGAGAAGCGCGCCGGATGTTCGACCATGACCAGGCAGAGAGACTGCCCGTACAGGAGTGCATGCGTCTTCTGGGGGAGACGCCCATCGGACGGGTCGCGTTCACCGACCAGACCCTTCCGGCGGTCGCGCCGATGAACTTCGCCGTGGACGGCGACTGTGTCATCGTCCGCACGCGCGGGAGTTCGAAGTTCCTCACCGCCGTGCACGAGTCGGTCGTGGCGTTCCAGGCCGACCAGATCGACGTGGACCATGGCCGCGGATGGAGTGTGACGGGCGTGGGCCACGCCGAGGTCGTCACCGACGCCGACGACATCGCGAGGTTCTCCTCGCTGTCCCTGCACGCATGGGGGTCGGATTCGACCTCGCGTTTCGTACGGATCCGGCTGGAAGCCGTCTGGGGCAGGCGGGTCGGCGTCGCCTCCGGTTGAGCACCGGCACGCCGAACCCGCCCGGCCCCTTCCGACCCGGTTAGGGCACGACCTGGATCTTGCGGCCGACACCCGCCTTGAACTGCTCCAGCGCCGCGGCGTAGTCGCTGAGCGGGAACCGGTCGCTGATCATCACCTCCGGACGCAAGGCGCCGTTGACGAAGAGGTCGCCCGCGCGTTCGAAGCTGTGGAGCACCGCCATCGAGCCGGTGATCGTGATCTCCTGGTTGTAGATCTTGTACGGCTCCACCTGGACCCGCGCGTCGTAGGCCGCGACACCGAACTGCAGGAACGTGCCGCCGCGCCCCACCCGTCCGAGTCCGTCCTGGATGGCGGCGGCGACACCGGTGCAGTCGATCACGACGTCCCAGCCGCGGGGGAAGCCGCCGAGGAGTTCGTCGGCGCTGGTCGCCGTGGCGGAGCAGCCGAGCTCACGAGCCGTCTCGAGCCGGGCCGGGTTGATGTCGACGACGTTCACCGAACCGGCACCGGCACGCTTGGCGAGCTCCATCATCATCAGACCCATGGTGCCGGCGCCGTAGATCAGGTAGTGGTCGGCGAGGACGCGGGGGAGTACGTCGAACCCGCGCACCGCGCACGAGAGCGGCTCGATCAGGGCGGCCTGCCCCGTGTCGACACCCTCGGGCAGCCGGTAGCAGTTCTTCACCGGCGCGACGGCGTACTCCGCGGCGCCACCGGCGGTGGTCACCCCGATCGCCGCCCAGTTCTCGCACAGGTTGCCCCGAGCCCGGCGGCAGTAGTGGCACTCACCGCAGTGCAGCGACGGGTCGACCGCCACCCGGTCGCCGGTGGACAGTTCGGTGACCTCCGCCCCCACCGCGACGACCTCCCCGGCGAACTCGTGGCCGGGGACGACCGGAAGCGTCGGCGCGAACTCTCCCTCCAGGATGTGCAGGTCGGTCCCGCAGATCCCACACGCGAAGACCCGTACGACGACGTCGCGGGGCCCCGGAGTCGGATCCGGGACGCTCTCGACACTGACCTGACCGGGTGCGCTGATGACGGCGGCTTTCACCGGGTTACCCCTTTTCTGTTCTCTGCTCGGGCCCTACTCGTCTGGTGCTCGGGTCTCGTACTCAGGTGCGCCCGGGTGTCACGCCCGGGCGGCGCTCAGGTCTGGTCGTTGGGGTGCACCATCGCCTTGATGGTGGTGGGATCGGTGGCCGCGGCGGTCAGCGCCTGCTCGGTCCCGGACAGGCCGAAGTGGTGGGTCGCCAGCCGGTCCAGGTCGATCTGGCCGCTGGTGGCGAGGCTGATGGCGGTCGGCCAGGTGTTGGCGTAGCGGAAGGTACCGGTCACCTCGATCTCGCGGTTCTGGACGTGCGCGAGCGGCAGCGGGATCTCGTCACCCCCCATGCCGACCAGGACCACACGCCCTGCCCGACCGACCCGCCGGATCGCCTCGCCGATCGCCGGAGGGTGACCGGAGCACTCGATCAGTACGTCGGCCTCCACGCCAGCCTCGGCGAGCGTGGTCGCGCTCACGTCCACGGTCACCGCGCCGAGTTCGCGGGCGATCGCGAGTCGCCGCGGACGGACGTCGCTGACGACGACCTCGCTGGCTCCGAACACCCGGGCCGTCTGCAAGGCGACGAGCCCGATCGGACCGGCGCCGGTGATGAGCACCCGAGTGCCGGGAGTCACCCGCGCCTTGCGTGCGCTCCACACCCCCACCGAGAGCGGTTCGAGGAGCGCGGCCGCGTCGTCGGAGAGCGCGTCGGGGACGGCGTGGGCGAACTCCTCGTGCAGCACGACGTACTCGCAGAAGGCGCCGTCGATCGGCGGGGTGGCGAAGAACCGCATGGCGGGGCAGAGGTTGTAGCGGCCGAGGCGGCACTGCGCGCAGGTGAAACAGGGAACGCCGGGTTCGAGTGAGACACGTTGCCCCACCTCGTGCAGGCTGGCCCCCGGGCCGGCGCCGACGACCACGCCGCTGGCCTCGTGCCCCAGGACGAGCGGCGCGTCGACGACGAAGTCGCCGATCCGGCCGTGCTCGTAGTAGTGCACGTCGGAGCCGCAGGTGCCGACGGCGCTCACCCGGATGAGCACCTCCCGCTCGCCGGGCACCGGAACGGGTCGTTCCTCGAGGACGAGGTCCTTCACGCCGCGCAGCACCGCGGCACGCATGGTCGGGGGAACCGGCTCCGGCATCGTCGCGCCCACTTTCATCTCGTCTGGACCACCACGACCGTACCGATCACGCCTGGCCGGCCACAGCCGACGTCGGCCTGTGTCGCGAGCTGGTCCCGCGACGCCACCCGACCCACCGGCCCATCTGCCGCCCCCGGGTCAGCGGCCCCAGGTCATCGCCTTCGGGCCGGCGGCGGCGCAGACGCGGTGAGGGGAGCGCCGGGGCCGGCGACTATCGTGCGAGCCGGGAACCGTGTGAGCCGACAGGTCAGTGGAGAAGGGGCGGTGGTTTGGGCGTGATCCTCACCCTCACCCCGAACCCCGCGATCGATCGGACGCTGGAGGTCCGGAGCCTGGCCACCGGCGCGGTCAACCGGGCGGTGACCTCCCACGTCGAGCCCAGCGGGAAGGGCGTCAACGTCACGCGGGCACTCGCCGCCAACGACATACGTTCCCAGGCGATCCTGCCGATCGGCGGTGTGGAGGGCGCCCAACTGCGCCAACTCCTGGACGACGAGTCCGTCTCCTTCGTCGGCGTCCCGATCTCCGATCCGATCCGGGTGAACATCTCGGTCGCCGCGCCCGGCGGAGTCGTCACCAAGATCAACGAGCCGGGACCCACCCTGACCTGGGCCGAGGGTGAGGCGCTGGTCGAGAGCGTGCTCACCCACCTCGGCCGCACCGACTGGGTGGTCGCCTCGGGCAGCCTCCCGCGCGGCATCAGCGCCGACTTCTACGCCGAACTCGCCGAACGGGTGCACCACGCGGGTGGGCACCTGGCCCTGGACACCAGTGGAGCCGCGCTGCGGCGCGGCATGGAGGGCCAGCCCGACCTCGTCAAGCCCAACCTGGAGGAACTCGCCGAACTCGCCGGTGAGCCGTTGCCCACCATCGACGCCGTGCTCACAGCCGCCACGAAGGTGAGCCAGACCACCGGGGGCAGCGTGCTGGTGAGCCTCGGCGCGGCCGGTGCCGTTCTGGTCGGCGCCGGATCCCCGCTGCATGCCGAGGCGACCGGGCGGGTCCCGGTCCGCAGCACCGTGGGTGCTGGTGACAACCTGCTCGCCGGTTACCTCGCCGCGCAGGGTGAGCCGTCGCAGCGGCTCCGCGAAGCGGTCGCCTGGGGGAGCGCGGCCGTCCGGTCCACCCGCAGCCTCGCCCGCCCGGTCACCGATGGTGACCGACGGACCGTCGTCCTCCACCCGGCGCCGGATCCGCGCCGTCCGCTCTGATCAACCCACCCGTTAGGTTCCGAACGTGCGCACTCTCGTCATCGGCGATCACTACATTCCGGCCGCTCCCTACGTCGACGCGCTGACCGCGCAGGGTCTCGACCCGGCCGGCATCCGCACCGTCGACTGGGCCGGTGGCAAGGCCGACCAGCACGCCGCCCAGCAGCGGATGGAGCACGAGGGTGCCAACGCGGTCCCCGTTCCGACCGAGATCGTCGAGGCGGTCGGGGACGCCGAGGCGCTCGCCCTGCACTTCGCCCCGGTCCCGGCCGCGGTCCTCGACGCCGGCGAGGCGCTTCGTGCCGTGGTGGTCGCCCGTACCGGTCTGGAGAACATCGACGTGGCGGCCGCGACCGAACGCAAGGTGGCAGTCGTCCCCGTCCACGGACGCAACGCCTCCGGCGTCGCCGAACTCGCGATCGGCCTGATGATCAGCGAGGGACGAGACGTCGCCCGCGCCGACGCCTCGGTGAAGGCAGGTGGCTGGCGCAAGGACTTCGGTGGCCCTGGAACAGAGATCGGCGGCAGCACCATCGGCCTGGTCGGCTTCGGCCACGTCGGCCGGGAGCTGGCCCGCAGGCTGAGCGGGTTCGACGTCCGGCTGCTCGTCAGCGACCCCCACGTCAGCGACGACGCCCTCGCCGCCCACGCCGCCGTCCGGGCCGACCTGGACACCGTCTTCCGCGAGTCCGACTTCGTCCACGTGCTGGCCCGGCTGACCCCGGAGACCGCACGCTTCATCGGGGCCGAGCAGTTCGCGTTGATGAAGCCCACGGCCTACTTCGTCAACACCTCCCGAGCCCGCCTCGTCGACCACGACGCCCTCTACGCCGCGCTCGCCGCCGGCCGGATCGCCGGTGCCGGACTCGACGTCTACGACAACGAACCGCTCCCTGCCGACAGCCCCTGGCGCCAGCTGGACAACGTGACCCTCACGACCCACTTCGGCGGCGAGACCCACACCACGAACCTGCGTTCGGCCCGGCTCGTCGCACAGGCCATCGCCGAACTCGACCGCAGCGGCCGGGTCGCCAGCGCGGTCAACGCCGGCGCCCTGGGCTGGGTCTGACCGTGGCGGCCGACCTCCTGCTCGGAATCGACGCCGGCCAGACCGTCACCAAGGCCTGCGTCTTCGACCGCGAGGGCCGCGAACTCGGCAGGGGAAGCGCGCGGGTCCAGGTCTCCAGCCCGCACCCCCACTGGGTCGAACGTGACCTCGAGGACGTGTGGCAGGCGACGACGGCGGCGATCCGCGCCGCACTGGTGGCGGCGACCGTGCCGGGCAGCAGGATCGCCGCGGTCGGCATCGTGGGTCACAACGACGGGCTGTACCTCCTGGACGAGGCGGGCCTCCCGGTCCGCGCCGGCGTCACCGCGATGGACACCCGCGCCCATGACGTCCTCGAGGAGTGGCGCGCGGGTCCGGTCTGGTCGCGCGCCCTCGAACTCACCGGCCAGGTGCCCTACGCCGGGTCGCCGTCCGCGCTGCTCGCGTGGTTCGCCCGCCACGACCCCGACGTTGTGGAGCGCACCCGGTGGGTGCTCTTCTGCAAGGACTGGTTGCGCTACCGACTGACCGGTCAGGTGGCGACCGACCCGAGTGAGGCGAGCGCGGCGTTCACCTCGGTGCGCACCCAGGACTACGCCGCCGAGGCGCTGGACCTGTACGGACTGCCCGGCCTCGCTGACAAGCTGCCGCCGTTGGTGGCCAGCCACGCCGTCGCGGGCGAGATCACCGCGGTCGGTGCGGACGCCACCGGTCTCCTGCCGGGCACGCCGGTGGTGACGGGCGCGCACGACGTCGACGGCACCGCGGTCGGACTGGGCGCCGTACGCCCGGGGCTGCTGTCTCTCGTGGCCGGAACGTTCAGCATCAACCAGGTGGTCAGCACCGAGGTGGTCGTCGACGAACGCTGGCAGGCGCGCAGCTTCGTCGAGCCGGGGCGCTGGCTCACCATGTCGACCTCACCGTCCTCGGCGACGAACCTGGACTGGTGGCGCGGCGTCTTCGGCCTGGCCGCCGACGACGACGCCTACGCCGTGCTCGAAGCCGAGGCCGCCGCGGCGCTCGGCGGGCCGAGCCAGTTGATCTACCACCCGTTCCTCTACGGCTCTCCCTACGGCGAGACCGCGAGCGCGGCGTTCCTCGGTGTTCGCGGCTGGCACGGCCGGGGCGACCTCGTACGCGGCCTGCTCGAGGGTGTGGTCCTTGGACACCGCGTCCACGTCGACGCGCTGCGGGAGCGCTTCGCACTGGAGGACGTCGCCCGCCTCTCCGGTGGCGCGGCGCGCAGCGAGGTCTGGTCCCAGATGTTCGCCGACGCACTCGACGTCGAGATCGAGGTCGCCGACGGCTCGGAGGCCGGTGCACGAGGAGGCGCACTGTTGGCCGCACTCGGCGTCGGCTGGTACGACTCACTCGAGCAGACCGCCGACACTGTCCGGATCATCCGGCGTCACCAGCCCGCACCCAAACGCCGTCAAGTCCTCGATGACGCCTATGCGCGGTTCGTCGCGACCGCAGCCGCGCTGCGCCCGTTGTGGGAGGTCCACCAGAGCGCGGGTTCGGCATGACACCCCAGGTCAGGGCTACCATGCGCCCATGTCCGCACTGAACCACAACACCGAGGGCTCGAAGTTCGTCGAGCTGCTCCACGCGCAGGTCCGCAACGAGTTCAACGCTCACCAGCAATACGTCGCCCTGGCCGTCTGGTACGACGCGGAGGATCTTCCGCGCCTGGCCGCGCACTTCTACCGGCAGGCACTGGAGGAGCGCAACCACGCGATGATGATCGTGCAGTACCTCCTCGACCAGGACGTGCGGGTCCGCATCCCCGGAGTCGACGAGATCCGCAACGACTTCGCCAACCCGCGCGAACCGGTCGCCCTCGCCCTCGCCCAGGAGCGGCAGGTGACCGAGCAGATCGTCACCCTCGCCAAGGCCGCTCGCGACGAGGGCAACTACATCGGTGAGCAGTTCATCCAGTGGTTCCTGAAGGAGCAGGTCGAGGAGGTCTCCTCGATGTCGACGCTTCTCTCGGTTCTCGATCGCGCCGGCGACAACATCTTCCACGTCGAGGACTTCCTCGCTCGCGAGAACGTCGGCGACCAGGGTGCCACCGACACCAACGCCCCGGCGGCGGCCGGCGGGTCCATCTGAGCGCTGTCCAACGAGCCGTCAGTCGGCTCGCCCCGACCCGGCGATCGCCGTGGCGATCGCGTGGGCGAATCCGGCCGGATTGTCGTAGGTCATTCCGTGCCCCGCCGCGGGCACCACGTGGATCCCGACGCTCGCCTCCCGCAGACCCGACAGGTCGTAGTTCTGCGTGCCTTCCCCCACCAGGACCGCCCGGTGCATCGGCGCCGCGACCAACTGCTCGCGCAGCGTCGGCCGCCGCTCGGCCAGCATCGAGACCGACGTGAGATACATGCCGCGCTTGGACCAGCGACCCGTGGTGGCGTGGAAGACCGACATCCCCGCCGTTCGGTCGTCCCGGTCGATCACGGCACGAAGCGCGTCGTAGCCGCGGGTGGTGAAGGCCTCCTCCGACTGGTTGGCGACATGCCGGCTCAGGTAGCCCACACCCGGATCGAGGTTGGGCTCGGCGGCGACGAGCGTGCCGACGAGGTCGGGGCGACGGTGCGCCAGGGAGATCGCCACGCCACCGCCGAGACTGTGCCCGACGACCGTGCATCCACGTAGGTTCAGCGCGTCGAGGACGACGGCGACCGCGTCCGCGTGCTCCTCGATGGTGTAGCCGAAGTCGGCGGGGTCACTCCAGCCGGTGCCCACCAGATCGACCAGCAGCGACCGCGCTCCGCGCAGCCGCACCGAGGTGGCGACCTCGGCGAAGTCCGCGGAGGCCGCCCCACCCAGGCCGGCGAGGTAGACCCGGACGGGTTCCTGCCCGTGCGAGCCGTCCACGCCGTCGCCGTGGGTGTCGCCCGCCAGGTCGAGATAGCGCATCCAGGTGTCGAGGTGGGGGAGGAGAACCGCGCGCATACCTCGAAGCATGCCGCAGCCCGGCCGGCCCGCGACGCGGCAGGCCGGACCAGGTGAGCCGGGTGGGCCGGACCCTGGCGCCCGTGGCCCGGGGCGTGGGGTGTGGGGGGGTGGGGCGTGGCCGGGCTCAGGCCTCCAGGACGACCGCGAGTCCCTGGCCGACGCCGATGCACAGCGCGGCGAGTCCGCGGCCTCCGCCACGGCGGTTGAGTTGCCAGGCGAGCGAGCCCAGGATCCGGGCACCCGAGCAGCCGAGCGGGTGGCCCAGAGCCAGCGCACCGCCCTGCGGGTTCACCAGATCCGGGTCGAGATCGGGCCACTCGGTCAGACAGGCCAGCGCCTGCGCCGCGAACGCCTCGTTGAGCTCCACGACGTCAAGGTCGGCCCAGCCCAGCCCGGCCCTCGCGAGTGCGCGTTCGGCCGCCCGGACCGGCGCGATGCCGAAGAGTTCCGGTTCGACGCCGGCGGCTCCTCGCGCCACGACTCGGGCCAGTGGGGTTCGCCCGGCGGCCCGCGCGCCGTCCTCGTCGGCGATGAGCAACGCTGCGGCACCGTCGTTCAGCGGTGAGGAGTTGCCGGCCGTCACCGTGCCGTCGGCCCGGAACGCGGGCGGGAGCGCGGCGAGTGCCCGCATCGAGGTGTCGGCGCGGATGCTCTCGTCGCGGACGAGGTCGGTGCCGGGTACGACGGACACCTCGGCGGCGAACGCTCCGGCGTCCCAGGCGGCGGCGGCGCGTTGGTGGCTGCGCAGGGCGAACGCGTCCTGACGTTCGCGGGAGACGGCGTACTTCTCCGCGAGAAGCTCCGCGCCCTCACCGAGGGAGACCGTCCAGTGCGCGGGCATCCGTGGGTTTACCAGCCGCCAGCCGAGCGTCGTCGAGTGCAGGGTCTCCGACCCACGTGCGTACGCGCGGTCGGGCTTGGCGAGCACCCACGGCGCGCGGCTCATCGACTCCACCCCGCCCGCGACGCACAACGAGGCGTCGCCCACCGCCACGGCCCGGCTCGCCTCGATCACCGCCTCCATGCCCGAGCCGCACAGCCGGTTGACCGTCGCGCCCGGCACGGACGTCGGCAGACCGGCGAGGAGGACCGCCATCCGGGCGACGTTGCGGTTGTCCTCACCCGCACCGTTGGCGTCGCCGAACAGAACGTCCTCGATGCGCGCAGGGTCCAAGTCCGGGCTGCGCCCTACCAACTCGGCGACCACGTGCGCCGCGAGGTCGTCGGGCCGGACACCGGCGAGCGCGCCGCCGTGGCGTCCGATCGGCGTCCGGACGGCATCGAGGATGAAGACGTCCCGCGTCACTGCGCTCCCCTTCGTCGCACCCTGCTCGTCAGCCCCTGCTCGTCGTGCCTGGCCTCGTCCTACCCGACAAGTTGATCTCCCTGGGACTCACGATCATCTTCCCTTGTATGGTCGGTCAGGTGCCCAGTACCCGCATACGTTCGGCCGTACGTCTGCTCGTGATCGACTCCGTTGACCGGGTGCTTCTCTTCCACGCCACAACGGCGACCGGTCCGGCGGACGGCATGTGGTTCTGCCCGGGTGGTGGTATCGAGGCCGACGAGTCCGACCGGGAGGCCGCGGCTCGTGAGCTGCGGGAGGAGACGGGTCTCGTCGTCGAGCCGGACGCCTTCGAAGGCCCGGTCTGGAACCGGCGCCACCTCCTCGAACGCAGCGAGGACGTGCTCGACCAACGCGAGCAGTTCTTCGTCTACCGCGCCCCCAACATCCCGACGATCCAGGCGGTCGGCGACCCGTGGTCGCTGCGCGATGGGCGCCAGATCTACCGGTGGTGGAGTCGGGGCGACCTCAAGGCCGGTCTGGAGGACGCCGCGGTGTTCGCACCCAGGTCGCTGCCCGACCTGATCCCCGACATCCTGGTCGGTCGCTGGGACGGCCCGCCGATCGACGTCGGAGTCTGAGAACAGCTGGGTCGGTCAGGTCGGCCAGGGTGGTCCGAGCACCGTGAGGGTCTGAGGAGGGCGGCCGCGATGGGGGAGTCGCCGACAGATCCAGCCCTTCCAGCCGCTCCGGCCATCCGACCGGCCCGCGGTGAGGACGCCGACGCCCTCCGCGAACTCCTGCGTCACCTGCACCCAGAGCCGACGCGCAGCAGCCTGCCCCGAATCCGGCAGGAGGCGCAGACGCTCGTCGCAGCGGAACACGGCAGGACCCTCGGCCTCGCGGTGGTGACGCTCGTCGACTACGGCGTCGAGGCTACGGCAGCATAGAGGAGCTCGTGGTCGAGCCGGCGTACCGGCGACGCGGGCTCGGCCGCGCCCTCCTGGGGAGTTGTCAAGCATGGTTTGACAGCCGCGGCGTCGACGTCGTCTTCGTCTCCGCACTGGACGAGCGGGCCGCGTCCTTCTACCTCAGGGAAGGTTTTCGTTCCTGCACAGGGCCCTGGCTCTACCGCTCCCGGTAGGCAGCCGCGAGCGCTTGACGACTGCGCGACATGCTCGTCTGGCATGATCCTGCGCGTGGAGGAGCTACGGGGAACGCACCGATCAGAGCCGGACGAGCCCACCTCGGCCCGGCCGTCCAGGCTCCTCGACCAGGCGATGACAGCCGGCCAGGAAGGACACGTCCCCACTCGCGACGACGGGCATCCGGCCGGCATCCACTCGCCTGGTCGAGGAGCGCTCGTCGGCCTGTGCGTCCTCGTGCTGGGCTGCTCCATCGTCATCCCGATCCGGCCCTGGACGGCGACGTTCACCGCCACGGTCGGCGCACTCGGCCTGGTGACGGTTCTCGCCCTTGTCCTTCGCTCGCCGGCGGCGACGCGGGCCGCGGTGTTCGTCGACACGATGTTCGTCTGCTTCGTGGCCGGAACGCTCGGACACTGGCCGCCAGCGCTCACCACGGTCCTGGTGTGCGCCCTCCCGCCGCTCCTGCTGTACGCCGCCGGCCGCCGCCGCGCCACCCTGCGGCCCGCCATGCCGTGGTTTCGTCGGGGCCGGCTGACTCCGGAGGCTCCGTGGTTCGGCCTCGCCACCGTGGTGCTCAGCGCGCTCGCCCTCACCGTCTGGGCGCTCATCGTCCGTCCCGAACCCGCGCAGTACCTGCGTGACCTGCAGAGCCTGCCGCTCTGGCTCGCCGTCCTGGGCGTCGTGGGCTTCGCCCTGGTCAACCCCATCTGGGAGGAGATGCTCTACCGCGGCGTGCTCCTCACCGAACTCGGCCGAGTGTGGGGGCCGAAGGTGGCGGTCACGCTCCAGGCTGTCCTGTTCGGAGCCGCCCACTACGCCGGCTTCCCGTCCGGGACCGCCGGGATGATCATGGCCGCCGGCTGGGGCTTCGCGCTCGGCGTCATGCGCCTGCGCAGCGGCGGCCTCCTGGTCTCCTACGTCGTCCACGTGACCGCCAACGCCGTCATCGGCGTTCTGGCGGTCACGGTGCTGCACTGAGGTACCCAGCCCCTTCGAGGCTGCCGCGTACACCGACCACGGTCAGCCGAAGGTGATGACCGACCGCTTGCCGGAATGTCCCCTTGCCATGGCGTCGAGCGCCGTGTTGGCGTCGCGCAGGCCGATCGGGGTGAACTCGGGCAGGATGGCGTGCGCCGCCGAGAACGCGAGGGTGTCGCGCGCGTCGTGCGGGGAGCCGGACGGGTTGATCATGGCGCGCAGCCGGTTGAGGCCCATCGGTTGGGTGGGCAGGACCAGCGGTTCGGGGCCGTACCCGCACAGCACGAGCTGGCCGTCGGGCGCCAGGCCGGTGAGCGTCGCCGCGGCGGCCGTAGTGGACGGGGAGGTGTTGAGGACGAGGTTCGCACCACCGTCCCAGGCGCTGAGGGCTTCGGCCGGATCGGTGTCCTGGGTGGCGATGAACCGCTCGGCGCCCATCTCCCTCGCCGCCACCTCGCCCCGGTTCGACCGGCCGATGACCGCCACGCGCGCGCCCATGGCGACGGCGTAACGGATCGCCAGGGCGCCGACACCGCCGGCTCCGATCACCGCGACGCGCGAAGTCGGGGTGATCCCGCCCTGCCGCAGGCCGTTGAACGCGGTCAGACCCGCGCACATCAGCGGGGCCGCCGCGACCGGGTCGAGCCCCTCCGGCAGCGCGGTCACGAAGTGGGCCTTGAGGACGGCGTACTCGGCGTAACCGCCGTCCATGGCGATGCCCGTGAAGCGCTTCTGGGGGCAGAGAATCTGATCGCCGCGCACGCAGTAGTCGCAGTGGCGGCAGGAGTCGCCGAGGATCTGGGCGCCCACGGACGTGCCGGCCTCCGGCCACGACACTCCGGGACCGGTGGCAGCCACCACGCCGGTGATCTCGTGGCCGGGGACGAGCGGGAAGCGGGCGATGGGCCAATGGCCCTGGAGCACGTCCAGGTCGGTGTAACAGACTCCGCACGCGGTGATCTTGACCAGGACCTCGCCCGGGCCGGGTTCGGGCACCTCGCGTTCGGTGAACGTGAGCGGCTCCTCGACCGCGGTGGCAATGGCCGTCAGCATGCCTGGACCTCGCTTCTGTTCCGGTTGCGACGAACGTAGTACGGGAGGGCAGCTCAGCCGGGGACGACAGCAGGTTGGCGGGCCGCGGTCCGCCACCGACAGGCAACCTCACCTTGACGGTCGAGCCGGGCCGCGGACACCTCACCGCGTGGGCTAGCCGCCGATACCGTCGAGTTCGGCGATCACGTCGGCCGGAAGGGACAGGCTCGCCGCCGCGACGTTCTCGCGAAGGTGCGCTACCGACGACGTACCCGGGATGAGCACGGTCGTGGCCGAGCGTCGCAACAACCAGGCAAGTGCCACTTGCTGCGGCGTGGCGTCGAGTTTGGCGGCGACTCCGGTCAGGGTTTCCGACTGCAGCGGGGTGAGGCCGCCGAGGGGGAAGAACGCGGCGTACGCGATGCCTTCCGCCGCGCACCGGTCGACGAGCGCGTCGTCGTCTCGCCGAGAGAGGTTGTACAGATTCTGCACCGTGACCACGGGCGCCATGCCCTGAGCCTCGGTGAGCTGAGCGGCGGAGACACCGCTGAGGCCGAGGTGGCGGATCAGGCCCTGCTGCTGGAGTTCGACCAGAGCGCCGAACTGTTCCGCGATCGGGTCCTCTGTGGTGCCTTCGTGTGAGCCGAGGCGCAGGTTGACGACGTCCAGGGTCTCAAGGCGCAGGTGCTGGAGATTCTCCCGAACCTGCGCCTTGAGATCGGAAGGCTCCAGCGAGAACAACCAACTGCCGTCCGCGCCGCGGCGGGCACCGACCTTGGTGACGATGCGCAAGTCGGCGGGGTAGGGATACAGCGCGTCCCTGATGAGCTCGTTGACGACGGTCGGGCCGTAGAAGTCACTGGTGTCGATGTGGGTGATGCCCAGGTCGACGGCCTCGCGCAGCACGGCGATCGCCTGGTCACGGTCCTTGGGCGGGCCGAACACACCCGGACCGGCCAGTTGCATGGCGCCGTACCCCATCCGGCTGAGGGTGAGATCCTCCGCGAGGGTCAGGGCGCCACCGGGAGCTGTGCGATCGGCCATTTCGTACCTTTCTGTCCTTTACCGGCTTGTGCCCGCCTCATCGTGCGTGGCACGGGTGGTCCGGTCGGTTCGTCGAACGACCAGGACCGACATTCAGCCTGCGGCGTTACCAGGCGCGGTGGGAGTACCCCGACGTTCCTGGGAGTGGAGGGGCCAGGCACCCACTGCCCCGACCGAACTACCGTGAACCGCATGGACAGCTCCAATCCACTCGGTGAGTTCCTGCGCGCTCGGCGGGAACAGGTCCGACCCGAGGACGTCGGGATCAGCGGCGGCGGCCTGCGCCGCGTCCCGGGCCTGCGCCGGGAAGAGGTCGCGATGCTGGCCGGCATCAGCTCCGACTACTACCTGCGGCTGGAGCAGGGCCGCGACCGCAACCCCTCCGTCCAGGTCCTCGACGCGCTCGCCAAGGTGCTCCGGCTGGACGCGGACGCGACCGCCTACATGATCAACCTCACCCAGGAACGGTCCGCCCAGGCGCGCCCCATGTCGCGCAGACGGGGAGCACCCAGGCGGGAGCCGGTCTCGTCGAGCATCCGCCAACTCATCGACGGCTGGACGAGTAATCCCGCGTACGTGCAGAACAAGTTCACCGACGTACTCGCGGTCAACGCCCTGGCGACGGCGCTGTCACCGAACTACGCGGTGGGCGTGAATCTGCTCCGGGCCGTCTTCCTCGATCCGTCCGAGCAGGCGCTGCGACGGGACTGGGACGAACTGACCGAGGAAGGGGTGGCCACCCTGCGCGCCCACGTCGGACCCGACGTCGACGACCCGCGACTGGTGGACCTCGTCGGCGAACTGTCCGTGCGCAGCGACCGGTTCCGCCACCTCTGGGGCCGCCACGACGTGGCGCTGAGGCGCGGCCGGGTCAGCCGGTTGACCCACCCTCAGGTCGGCGACATCGACCTGCCCTCCAACAAATTCGCCATCGGCGGCTCCAACGACCAGATCCTGGTCGTGTTCCATGCCGAACCCGGCAGCCGAAGCGCCGAACTGCTCGGCCTCCTCGGCAGTCTCACCGCCCCCGACCAGGAGACGGCGCGGGAGAACTCCGACCACCAGCAATGACGGGTCTCGCCTGTAACGGTGTCCCGGCGGTCAGGTCGCGGGAACGTCGTCGTGGTCGGTCGCGACGGCGACGGCGCGCCACTCGTGGAGTTCTCGGCCTACCTGCTCGAGCTTCGCCTCGATCCGAGCGACCGAGTCGGCACCGAGTTGGAGCCGCAGCGGAGGCTTCTCGGTCTCGGTGAGGTCGATGATCGCCGCGGCCAGCCGGACCGGGTTGCCGCGCTGGAGATGGTTGTTGGCGGCCACGATGTCGCGGGTGACCCCCGCCGTCGACACGTAGTCGGCGATCACCGGTGGTTCGACGTGCAGGCTCGACCCGTCCAGGAAGTCGGTCCGGAAACCTCCCGGCTCGACGATGGTGACGTGGATGCCCAGCGGCTCGAGTTCGGCCCGAAGCGCCTCCGACATGCCTTCCAGCGCGAACTTCGTCGCGGCGTACAGACCCCAGCCCGGGGCGGTCGTGAACCCGCCCACCGAACTCATGTTGAGGACATGACCTGACCGTTGGGCCCGCATCGTCGGCAGGACGGCACGCTGCACGTTGAGGACGCCGAAGACGTTGACGTCGAACACCGCGCGCGCGGCCTGGTCCGAGGCCTCCTCCACCGCGGACAGCAACCCGCGTCCGGCGTTGTTGACGAGGACGTCGATCCGGCCGAACCGCTCGACCGCGGCCTCGACGGCCGCCTGGACCTGGCGTTGGTCGGTGACGTCGACGGACGCGGCGAGCAACGAGTCAGCCTTGTCCGGGAAGGTGCGCAGGACGACCTCCGCGTCGCGTGCCGTGGCTACCACCCGGTGGCCGCGGCCCAGCGCGGCGCTGACGATCTCCGCACCCAGTCCGCGTGAGGCACCGGTGACGAACCATACGCTCATGAAGTCCTCTTTCCTGGTACGCGCCCACGACCTGTCAGGTGGGCGTTGACGCTCCCACCGCGCGGTCTGGGCAGGCCCGACCGCCCGGACGGAGATCGATCCTCCGCGGCGTCATCGGCTAGGACCCTAGGACCTAGAGTTGACTCTAGGTCAAGCGGTTACCCTGGGCGGCATGACAGAGGTCGCGGCGGAGTTGAGTATCGGACAGGTAGCCGGGCGTACCGGTTTGAGCGTTCACGCACTGCGCTTCTACGAGCGGCAAGGCATCCTTGCCACCCCCGTCGCACGAGGGGCGAGCGGGCGTCGCCTCTACACCGAGCATGACGTGGAGTGGCTGAACTTCTGCACCATGCTCCGCGCCTCCGGAATGCCACTCGCCCTGATCCGGGAGTACACCGACCTCGTGGCCGCCGGGCCCGGCAACGAGGAGGAGCGTCTCGGCCTGCTGCGCCGCCACCAAGAGTCGGTGACGACGCAGATCCACGAGCTCGGCAGATGTCTGGACATGATCACCCACAAGGTGGGGGTGTACGAGGACCATCTCGCCCAGGGCACGGCGGGGGAGTTGTGGACCATGCCGCCCGAGCCCGACTGTCCCAGTGAGGACCCCAGCGGGAAGCGCGCAGCTACTGGGTGACCTCGACGGGCCGGGTCGCCGAGGCTGCGGTCCTCTCGAGATCGGTCTGCTCAGACGTTCCACGCGCCGCGGGCGGCGGCCTCCGTCGCGTAGGTCTCGAACGGCTTTGGCTCCCGCCCGGTGACCCGTCGTACGACGTCGTTGGGTTCGGCGTCACCGAGACCGGCGAGCGCGGTGAAGGCCCGGGCTGCGGCCGTCGCGGACTCGTGGGGGAGACCGGCGGCGGTCTGCGCCGCGACGAACTCGCCCGCCGTGCCGCGATAGACGATCCTGCGTCCGGCGGCCCGCCCGATGATGTCCAACGCCTCACCGAAGCTCAACGCCCGTGGACCGCCGACCTCGTAGGTCTGCCCGGCGTGACGGCGTGCCGCCAGCGGCGGCCCTGGTCGTCGCGATGTCGGCGCGGATCTCGACCACGACCAGAGGCGCGACCTGGTGGTAGCCGGTTGGCTTGGACCTCCAGTTGACGGTGAGCTGCACCGGCCACCGATGCCCGCCGATCGCGGCGACGAGCAGGGGCGCGACCGCCGCAGCCTGCGCGTCGGTGAGGTGGGTCGTCCGCCCGCGTAGTGGAGGCGCCCCGTGTCTGAGGCGTACCGGACCAGCAGCAGCGCGCCCGGCCGCCGGAGAACTGCCGGTCACCGCGCCAACGACGGCGTCCGTCGTCAGCCTCGACTTGTACTTGAGCCAGAGCCTTGACCCTGGCAGGTACGGGTTGTTCGCAGGCTTCACGACCAGGCCTTCCACGCCAGCGGCCGCCATCGTGTCGAACCATTCCTCCGCCACGACAGGGTCCCGCGTCTGCATTGCGAGGGTCGGCGGCGACCGTGGCGGCACCCGGCGGAACAGCCGTTCGAGGACAGCGCCGCTCCTTCAGCGGCCGCCGGCGAAGGGCGCCGTCCTGCACGGTCTCCAGGACGTCGAACACGACCATGTGGCACGGCTGGGTCGCGGCGAGTTCGCGAGCGTGGCGACGCTGCGCCTACCGGCGCTGCAGCGCGTTGAAGTCGAGCCGATTTCGATGCCGGCCGAACGCAGTCCTGCCTCGATCAACGCCGTCGTCGGGCCGCCCAGGCTGGCTTCTGCTCTTCGCGGGGGTAGCCGAGAAAGCTCGTGCCGGATCGCGCCGTTGGCGCGGTCGTGGAATGCGGTCTGGTCGGGCCGCCGGCGACCGAGACAGACCACCGGCCGCCGTCAGGTGACCGTCACCTGCCAGTCAGGACGACCGTCGGCCTCGACCCACCCGGCGCCGGCGTGGACCCGGATCTCGGCCTCGATCTCGTCCGCCGGAGCGCTCCAGTTGTGCAGGCTCGAGATGAGCAGGAGGCGCTTCTCGGCCTTCCAGGTCAGAGCCGACCGCGGTGCGCGGGCGAAAGGCTGCCTGGGCCGAACCGCCAGCACGGCCGCCTTGTGCTGACGGGCCATGCCGACAGCCTCCTGCTCGGCCCAGGGGAGGCGCAGGTGCCAGGCGCCAAAGGCGCCGTGGAGAGACAGAGCCTCGGCATCGACCTCGATGCTGAACCAGCCGCGAAGCATGACGAAGAAAAGGTAGGCGGGGATGGCGGCCAGTACGAAGAACACGCCAGCAAGCACGATCGTCATCGGGGACCCCGCCCTCAGCGCCGCGACGGCGACGACAAGAGGAATGAGCGTCAGCAGAGGAAGTCCGATCAGACTGACCACCGACGCGGTGGGGTTCGGGCGGAAGATCCTGCGCGGAGGCATGGCCATACGGTAACCGCACGTTCCTGGTTCGTGTCCAGCCGACGCCGCGACGATTCGGTTATCCACAGGTCGGTGATCTGGCCCTTTGGCCTCATGGAACTGCGATACTGTCGGCTCGAATCCTGAGCTGCTTGCAAGCCCCCGACGCGCGACTGCGGAGGAGATTCCCAGGATGGCGCCACAGAACAAGGACGACCGCAAACAGATCGAGGACGCGGCGCATCGGATCGCGGACTCCGCGGGTCCGAAGCTTGCTGCCGCACTCGAGTACGTCGACAAATACACCGACATCCCCGGCCACGCGTTCGGAGTGCTGCCGACCCTTATCGTCTCCGGCGCCTACAACGACGCCCGCAACACCCAGCTCCAGAACCTGAAGGACGGCCAGGCGAGGTTCAACTCCATGCTCGACGGCCTCGCCCAGGTCGCACAGCAGTTCTGGAAGCGCGACGTCGCCAGCACGATCCGCCCCGACGACAAGAAGAAGATCGAGATCGACAAGCCGAAGGGCTCGGAGAACCCACTCGCCAACACGGTCGGTGGTGCCAACGCGTTCTCGGTGCTGGGGCTTGTCAGCGTCGCCAAGCTTCGGTCGGCCTGGAAGTTCGAAAAACTGATCGAAGCCGGCTTCGAGCTCCCCAAGCTGACCAAGGGCGCCAACACCACGATGTGCGTGGTCGCAGGGATCAGCATCGCGCTGTGGATGTTGGTCGAACCCTTCGGCGAAGAGGACGTCCTTGACGCTGGCGCCGCCTGGGATCTGGCTGGCGGACACCTCAGCCAGCTGAACGACCTCAAGTCGATGATGTCGATGCCCGACGACGCATGGTCGGCGTCGACGGGGTCCCGTCAGGCGTTCAACTCCTGGCTGGCCAACTTCCAGCTCGAAGTCAACGACGCGGCGACCGCAGCGACCGCGAACGCGAAAGCACTGACGGATCTGGTGGAGAACATCCACCTCGCACAGATCGCCATGCTCATCACCGACATCGCAACCGCGATCGCTCTGCTCGCTGCATGGATAGCCGAGCAGTTCCCGCCGGCGCGGCCAGCGGCGATGGCGGCGAAGATCGCCATCTCGATCGCCAACGCGCTCGGCACCGCCTGCGTCGTCACGATCATCCTGACCCTTGTCGGCCAGGCGGCGGCCATCGGCCTCAGCGTTGCCAAGGACGGTGCGTTCAAGAAGCTCGAGATCGGTGACGAGAAGGCGGCATACGGCCAAGGTTCAGATCCCTCGAAGGACACTTTCATCGACGTCTCCGATCCGATGGCGGGCGGTGAATGGGCCACCAAACCCATCTGAGGCCGGCTGATCCAGCGGTCCCAGCCCTGTCGGACCACGAGACGAGGAGCGCCATGACTCATTTCGGGATCCCTGAGATCGACGAGCGGTTAGCCGGCCTGATGGGCATGGTCGACCGGATGAGCGAGCTTCAGAGCCGCATGCAGGAGATGACCGCGACGGCGACCGACGCTGACGGCCGGATCGAGGTCGCCGTTGACGCGTCCGGCCGGGTCAGCGCACTGCGCATCGATCCGAGGGCGATGCGCAGTGCGTCGGAGGACCTCGCGGAGGCGATCAAGACAGCTGTCTCGCAGGCACAGGACTCGTTGAAGGGCCAGATGGACGGTCTGATGGCCGAGATGGCGGGTTCGACCGGTGTCGACATCGACGCGGTCATGGCCAGCCCCGGCAGCCTCCAGGAGCTCGCTGTCGAACTCGGACGCGTCGCCCGCGCTGGCTCCACGGTCGAGGAGGTCCAGGCGGCGCTGACGGAGATGACCCGCAGGACAACCGGTCTCAACACCTAGGCTTCGGCGACGGCATCCACCACTGCTTCGGCGCGCCACTGGCCCCGGCCGAGGCTCAGATCGCCCTCGCCGAATTGGCCCAGCGGCTGGAGGGGCCCTGCCTGCACTAGCGCTGCATCCGCCCGGCCGTGTGCCCTGTCAGTGGCTGCTCTGGGCCCCTCTGAAACCATCTCACCGTCCACGACGGTTCTGGGCGGCAGGTACGCGTACAGCGCGCCCACGATCTCCGGGAACGCCTCACCCAGGGGAGTGCCGCGCGGACGGTCACCGGGGCGGCGCGCGGTCGGTTGCGCGGATCTGCACGGTCAGCGCGTGGCATCGTTCGACCATGGTGCGGGCCAGTCGGACGATCAGTCCGTCGACACCGGCTAAGCGGGCGGTGATGGTGGCGAGGTGCCTCGGCCGCCACAGGGTGCGAGCTGGGGGCTGCCAGGACGGGTCGAGCTCGTGGAGGTGCCAACGCAGCCGGTTGATGACGTGGGTCCGCTCTGCCACCAGGTCGTCGCGGTGATCTGCTAACAGCCGGATCTCGCGGGCCAAGACATCGGCGCCCGGGATCGCGTCGACGATCCACCTCAGGTACGCGAACACCCCGGACGGCCAGTACGAGGCCCGGATGTACGACGAGACCGCCGTCGACCCGGTGTGGACGGTGCAGCGGGGCGAGTGGCTTCACGTGGCCGAGGCGACGCTGGTCGAGGTGGAGCGGCGGTACGCCGGGCGGGCGAAGATCTGCAACCACCTGCCTGCCGACGAGGTGCGCGACGACTTCGCGCAGGCGCTCAACAAGGCCCTGAAAGGCTGAGTCGAGCCCTGGTCCGGTGTCGGTGGAACGCCTCGGCCGCCGACAGCCTGACGACGCGGAAACGGGCCGGACTTCCCGTGGGGGTCCGGCCCGATGTCGTGCTACTGGCAAACCATGCTGGCGAGCAGCCGCCGGCGACCGGTCCGTGTGCCGCATGACGTCCCCCAGTAGACACGAGTACCGAAACGTGAAGAACTGCCACCGGATCGGCTGGCTGCCCGCCGACCGGCCGGCGCGGTTACGACTCGTCGCCGACGCCTACGGACTGGACCGGGGCGGTCGGGTGGAGCTGCTTGCCGCCATGAACGATGCCCTCGCCCGCGTCGAAGCAGCCGCGCGGCGCAGCGATCGATGCGGGTGACCCGAACGCCATCGCGAGGTTGAACCGGATGGGAGGCATCGAAAAGTACGACCGTCGGCGCCGCTGGTGGACTGCCCACCACGACCAGTTCGCCGCCGCCATTCTCTGACCCACAACCTCTGGCCGGAGGACTGGTCGCCCGCTGCGGCGGTCTGGGGCACCGGCCCACGCTCGCCTTCAACGGCACTTCGGGGATAGGTGCAGCTTGCGTCGGACTGCGTCAGCGGACGCGATCCAGCGCCAGGGCACTACCAGACGACATCGTCGAGCGCCGGCCACGGCGGACCCTCCCGCAGAACGTGAAGGAACGCCACTCCCGATTCTCTGCCGCTCGGGTGTTGATCGTTGCGACTCCAGCGATGCGCTGCGACGATCGCGAGTACGACCCCCCTGCACTCGCCGACCAAATCTTGGTCAGCGTCGGGATAGTCCTGGCTGACCTCGCTGGGCACCCAAGCCAGGTCGTACTCGACAGGCCCATGGGCGGTGTTTTCGAAGTCTATGAAGAGCGGCCCGTTCTTCGTGTTGAGGATGTTCCCCGGGTGCGGCTCGCCGTGCAGCAACTGTTCGGGGGCGCGCCGGTTGAGGATTGATCGCCCCAGATCGCGCAGCGTGTTGGCGAGCAGCGCCCGGTCCATGTCCGTGAGATCGGGAGTGATGTCACGGCTGGCAACGTCTCGTTGAGTAGCAGCCACTCGATCCATGAAGTGCGGCGTCGTGACCTCGATCCGCCGCAGGCCGGCATGAAGACATGCGAGCGCCTGCGCGTACTCGGCCGGCGGAAGCATTCGAGACTGCACAGGTTCGAAGTAGGCCCACATGGCGATCTTGAAGCCGTCATGCACGAAGACGCGTGGTTCGACCCGAGCATCGAGCGCGGCGACCGGGCTGCCCGTCTGCGCTAGCCGTCTCACGAGTTCAACTTCTCGCTCTGCGCTTGCGAAATGCGTCATGGGCGTGACTCGGGCGACGATGTCGCATGGCGTCAGGCGGATGATGAGTCGGTTGGAGTCGCTGAGAACGATCGCGTCGTCGACGGCCAAGTCGAGTTCTGAGGCGGTCGACATCGCCGCAGCCACCGCACGCCGCGCATCGGCTGCTTCCATCTCCGTGTCCCCTCCCGCCTGCGCAGTCGCAGCACCTGGGCGACCTGGGTCCTGTCAGCACGATACGAGGTCGATGGATTGGCGACGTCGACTGACCCAGACCGCTGCGTCCCGGACGGACTTGTCGCGTCGACAGGTCCCCGAATCCTGGGCTCTATCGGTCTCGAGGTCCCGATGTCGTCGGCGATCGTCTGAACCCCGCTCCGCGCACTCAGTGATCAGATTGCCGCCAGCGCGCGAGCTCTATTGGCCGCGTGGGCGCGATTCCATGCTGTGCGCCAACAACGAGATCGCTCGTCGACGGCGCGCCGGTGCCGTAGCCGAGGCCCGCCTGCGGCGGGCGACCCAGATGCAGTGCACTGGCTGCAAACCAACTTCCTGAAAACCGAACTCGAACTCGGCCACTGTCTACGTCTACCCGCCGAAGGACCCTGCGAATGCGACCTCATGCTCAGCTGCTCGAAGTTCCTCACCACCAGTGACTACGCCCCACGACTCCGCGCCCGCCTCGCCGTCGAAGATCAGCTTCACCGACGCCACCACCCGCGGATGGCAGCGCGAGGTCGAACGCCACCAAGCCACCCGCAACGCCTCAACAGCTCCTACGAGACCTCACTCATGGCCGGGCACGGCCGGCCATGAGTGGTTAGCCTGGTGTGCTCCGGGCACGGCGTCGTTAGCGCAGCGGATCGATTGTGTGCAGTTCTGTGGTCTTCGGTGTTGAACGAAGTGGTCGGCTGAATGTGGCGATCGTGGCTGCAACGCCCATGACTGCGGCGAACACGAGAGTGGTTGGAACTCGGCCTACCGCTTCCAGGAGCACACCGGCGAACGACGAACCAATTGGGATCATGACAACTCGTCCAAAGCTGGCAGCGGCTTCTGACCGTCCCAGCATCGTCGGCGGGGTGACGTGCACTTGGTACGCCGACATGGCTGTGTTCGACGAACCAACAACCAGATAGCCCAGCGCGACGAAGAGGCCCAACCACCAGATCGAAGCGTGAAGCGTCAGGAATAGTTGGAAGCCGGCGAGCAGCCAAAATACGCTGCGCACGATGGCGCCCACCGTGGCACGACGTAGCACTGCTGACGCCAACAGCGAGCCGGCGATGCCTGCGAGCCCGTAGCTGGCCTGCAGTAGCCCCAGATGTGATGGCGGGGTGCCCCCCTGTTGCAGGGCAAGCAGAACTGTCGTTGCCGCTCCCGTGAACGCGATATTTGACACCATCGTGGACACGACCAGATCCCGTACCGGTCGCGCACGACGTAGCCAGCCAACGCCCTCGACCACGTCGCGGGCGAGACTCTGGCTTCTCGGTCTTTGCGGTGCCGGCAGTGGTCGGCGGACCATTGCGGTGCACACAGCCGCAATGGCGAAAGTCAGCGCGTCGATCAGAAACGGAAGGGTTCGACCGATCCCGTAGAGCAGCGCGGCAGCAGGCGGGCCGATCAGGCTCGCAATGGCGCCCCTGCCTTGGTTCGCGGCCATCGCCGTACCCATCTGGACCGGAGGAACGACCTCCTTCAACGCCGCCATCTCGGCCGGGTTGTAGAAGCACGTCAACGCCCCGCCCAAGCCGGCGACCACGATCAAGTGCGGGAAGGTGACCGACCACATGGCGGCCGCCACAGGAATGCTCACAAGTACGACCGCTCCGCCGGTTGCGGTCACGATCATGACCTTCTTGCGGTCAACCCGATCCACGATGGCGCCGGCCGGCAGCATCATGGCCGCCAGGCCGACGCCGTAGACCGCGCTCACCACCCCGGCCTGAGCCGCCGATTCCGTGATCGTGTAGGCCAGCATCACAAGGGCCAGGGTGGTCATGCTCGACCCAACCAACGAACCTGCCTGCCCCAGCATCAGCAGCAGGAAATCTCGATTACGACCGAGCGGTTGCGGCGGTGCCTCCGCATACGCCATGAAGCCTCCGCCAATCACCCGGACCACAAACGGCCGATCAGTACAGCACCCACAGGCAACAGAACACAACCGGAAACCGGCAAGATCGAGTAGCCGAACACCACACACACGATCTCCGCAACCACAACTCACACGGTTGCGATCTTGAAGCTGTCCATATAATCGAGGTCGACTTGCTGCGAATGAGGACTCGGGAGGGCATGGCCGTCGCGCGGGCGAAGGGCCGACTGCGCGCGCGGCAACAGCCCAAGCTGTCGGCCAAGCAGCAGACCGAACTGCGGCGCATAACTCGACCTGACCATCACCCACGCACCCGAGTCGGTCGATCTCCACCTCTACCTCGGCGAAACCCGCCTCCACAACTAGCAGTCACCACCGCCATCGAGACCTGCCCTAAGGACTTGACGGGACCGATTGGGCTGCGCTCGCTGGGTACTCGCCGTCGCCCTCGGCCTGGGCCAGGGCCAGGGCCAGGGCGAGACCCTGGGCCTGCGGTGGTCGGACGTCGACCTGGACGCCGGCTTGCTTTACGCCGCCCACTCCAACGTGACCCCGACGCCAGAGTTCGCCAGGCAGGTGGTCTCGGAGGGTGTCGTGGAGCCGTGGATGATGCGGCCGAAAGTGGTGTACAGGCTACGCACTGGTGGAGCTCGCTGCGGCGGCGTGGCGGGCGGCTATCTCCAGCGCTCGGCGTCGCAACTCGGTGCGGAGTTCGGGAGGGTCGAGCACCGCGAAGTCGTAGGACAGTCCGGCGGCGTAGGACGCAAGTCCCGCCAGATCGTTGGCGGCCACCCGCAAGATGGCCCGCCCGTCCGGCGCCGGCTCGACGATGCGGCCACGAAATGCCTGCACGGCCGTCTCGTACTCCAGGTCGAGCAGGATGCGTGCCTCGTACCGGTAGACGGCCAGCTTCGTTGCCTCCAACACCATCGCAGCGGCGTCCGGCGGGTCGGTGACCTGGTGGCGGTGCCCGGTCAGTTCCGGCTCTGCGATCCGGTCGATCCGAAACGTCCGCCATGCCTGCCGGTCGCGGTCCCTGGCGACCAGGTACCACCGCCCACCCGCCCGTACAACCTGGTAAGGCTCCACACTGCGCACACTGACCCGGCCGGCGTGGTCGGTGTAGGAGAACCGGAGCGCTTCGGTACGCCAGCATGCCGTTGCCAGCGTGGTGAGCACGGTCGGGTCGACGGCCGGCAGCACCGGCCCGGCCGCCAGTTGGACCGTCGCCTCCTGCAGCGCCCGCACTCGCTCACGCAGCCGCGGCGGCAGCACCTGGCCGAGTTTGGCCAGGGCCGCGACAGCGGCGGTCTCGATGCCGGCGACCGCGCTCGAGGCGGTCATCTGAAGCCCCAACGTGGTAGCGACTGCTTCGTCGTCGTCGAGTAGCAGCGGGGGCAGCCGGCCACCCGCGCCGAGCGTGTAGCCGCCGGTGTGGCCACCGCTGGCCTGGACGGGATAGCCCAGCTCACGTAGCCGCGTCACGTCGCGGCGCAGGGTGCGGGGCGAGACATTGAGGCGGGAAGCCAGCTCCTGACCGGACCACCAGGGCCGGGACGGCAGCAGTGACAGCAGCCGGAGCAGACGGACAGCGGGATCCATAAGGCCATCCTCTCCCGCTTCGCGGCCGGGATCTGACCGCGAAGCGCTCTATCGTCCACCCTGCGAGCCGAGTACGACGCAGAGCGACAGGAGTGGACTTCGTGAACTTCAAATATCGGCAGATCGTTTTGGATGCCGCGGATCTCGAAGCGGAGAGTACGTTCTGGGCGTCGCTGCTGGACGGCACCGTGAAAGGCGACGACCGGTGGCACAACATCTGGCTCGACGGTGGCTGGGCGCTCGCGATCCAGCACGCACCGAACCACATCCCACCAGACTGGCCCGACGGCACCCCGCAACAGCAAATACATCTCGACTTCTACACCGCGGACCTCGAGTCCGCGCACAAGAAGGTGCTCGAGCTCGGCGGGCGCGTGTTACGGGCCAGAGACCATGCCAGCGCGCACAGGGGTGTCCGGATCTACGCCGATCCAGCCGGCCACCCGTTCTGCATCTGCTGGCTCCCACCCTCGGACCCCGAACAGTGACCGAAACGAACGGATGGGGCAAGGTTGGGATCAGCGTGCTGGCCGCCGCGGCCTCCGCCGCACCCCGCCAGGCCGGCGTCTACCTCTTCCTCGACCAGAACAGCGAAGTCCTCTACGTGGGAAAAGCGGGCAACCTGCGCCAGCGTCTGCGCCAGCACGCGGCGACGAAGCGTCCCGAGTCACCTCGGGACCACAAATACGACCTCGTTCGTCGCGTGGTGTGGGAAATCGCCGTCAGCGAGGAGGCCGCAGCCTGGCGAGAAGAGGACCTGATCTTCGCGCTTCGCCCCCTCTTCAACGGCAACCTGGACGACCGCGCACCTGATCTGGTCGGAAAGGACACGCACGTCCCCTACATCATCGTCGCCGAGGTAGCAGGGACGCTCAGCCTCACCCTGGAACCCGATCTCCCTTCGACTGGACGGGCCTACGGATGCTTCCCCCGCCTGGGCAAGGGCATGGGATCCCGCCTCGGAATCGCCTGCAGCGACGGCTACACGGCACTCCTGCGTCTCCTGTGGGCAGCCGCAGGCAACGGCACCCACGTGCCCGCCTCGATCACCAGATCGGCGCCGCCGTCGTTCACCGTGCCAGTCCCGTCGGCTCTTCGGGACGGCCTGCACCGGTTCCTCTCCGGAACGAGATCTCGACTGGCCGACGAACTCCTTCTCGCCGCGTCCCATCGACCGGAGTTCATGCATCCGGCGCTGTGCCGCGACACCGAAGCTGCGCTTCAGTTCTTCGCCGCCGGGCCACAACTGGTGCGCACGTGTCGACTGCACCATCGCATACGCGGGAGAGTTCTCGACGTCGAGACATAGGGACACCCTGGCCGCCGTCGAGCGGTTGGCAGCGGGCGAGTAGCTGGCGGTGGACCCCTGGCACGGCCGTGATGCGCAGCCTGTAGCCCTGGCTGCGCCGTACGGTCACCCCTTGGTCGAGCGCGGGCCGCTCGGTGGGCTCCAGGTCGTACGCGCGGAGGAAGTCCGCGACCTTGCCCGGCATGTCGAGGGTGACCGGCAGCTCCGGAGCGGGGGTGTCCTCCTGCGAGATGGCGTTGTGGTCGGGCATGAGGTCGGTGACAGCCGTGCGGATCGCGCCGCGGCTGACGCCGTGGTCGCGGGCGAGGGCGGCGATGGAGCGGCCTTCCAGGTACGCGGTGCGGACGTCGTCGGTCTTCTCGGCCGCCACGGCGGGGCGGCGCCCGCCCTTGCTGCCCTTGGCCTCGGCGGCGCGCAGTCCGTCGTAGGTCAGCTCGCGCTGGAGGTCGCGTTGGAGTTCGCCGGCGGCGGCGAGGGTCTGCACCATGAATTTCACGGTGGACAGCAGCTCGCCGGTGCGCGGGTGGCGGGCGGTGAGGTCCATCGCGGAGAACGCGCCGTCGTGGATGCGTAGCGCGAGGCGGTTGCGGTGGAGGACGTCGAGGATGTGCCCGGTGCCGCGTACGAGGCGGAACATCTCGGAGATGTGCATGGGGTCGCCCGGCCGCGCGTAGGTGAGCAGTTCGCGGAACTTCGGGCGCTGGAGGGGGTGGAGGCGGCTGGAGGTCCCGCCGTCCTCCTCGAAGACGACCGGGTCCTCGATCCCGGCCTCGTCCAGGACGAGGTTCTGTCGGGCGGTCGACTGCTGGTCGGGACCCGCTTGTAGATCAGGTTCGCCACTGAGGGCCCCTTCCGTGCGGAAGATCGGACCCTATCCGTCATCAAACCCTGTCAGCAATCGCCATCGGATCTGATTGGATTCGCGCCGCCTCGAACCCCCGGATTGCACGGGTTCATTGGACGCGCCCGACGCCTGTCGTCAAATGATCGTTTGCCGACACTCGCATAGCCAATTACATGGCACTCCGTTCGGTGCTCGTTGACGACCCCGGGCCAGGTGCCGGGCGGCTGGTGTCGCGTACCAGCGGGTGCAGCCGGACGACCGGCAGCGCTTCCAGCCCGGCCGCGGAGTGCCAAGTTAACTTGACGCTTCCTCCCGTCGCCGGTCATCGCTGGCTGTGGCGGGGATGGCGTTGTCGATGAGGACGGCGGCGATGGCGGCGGCGGTGGGGAAGGCGTCGGCGTTGAGGACCCGGGTGCGGGCCGCGGCGCCGTCGATGAGCAGCGCGAGCTGCTCGCCGAGCTGTTCAGGGTCGGCGGCGCCGGCTTCGCGGGCGGTGTCGGCGAGCCGCGCGGCGACGGCTTTCTTGTAGTCGCGTGCGTACTGGGATGCGGGGTGCTGGGGGTCGTGGAGTTCGACGGCGGCGCCGATGTAGGGGCACAGGGGGGTGGTGGGGGGGATGTCGAAGGCGGCGAGGAGCCGTTCGCGGGGCGTGAGGTCGGTGCGGTCGAACACGCCGGACAGAACGGAGGGGTCGAACCGGCGCAGGTACTCGGCGACGAGTTCGTCCTTGCCGGTGAAGTGCTGGTAGGCCGTGCGCTTGGACACCTGGGCCGCCGCGCAAAGCTGGTCCATGCCGGTGCGGTTGATGCCCTGCTCGCGGAACAGTTGCTGGGATGCGCTGAGGATGCGCTCGCGGGCGCCCCGGCCGCGGCGGCGGCCCGTGGGGCCCTTCTCCAACTCCATCTTCTCCAGCTCCGTCATGGGTCCATCATACCCGTTGGGTAACGATCGGTGTACATAGTTTGCGTTCCCGGCCGCAGCCCCGTACCTTTAAGCACACAGACCGGTGTACCTAACACCGTCACCTCAGGTGCCCACGGCACCACCAGCTCAAGGGAGCGGCAAGACAATGGGAAAGCTTGACGGCAAGGTCGCGGTCATCACCGGCGGCACCACCGGCATGGCGCTGGCCGGCGCGAAGCTGTTCGTCGACGAGGGAGCGCACGTCTTCATCACCGGCCGCCGCCAGGACGCCCTGGACGAGGCCGTGAAGCAGATCGGCCGCAACGTCACCGGCGTCCAGGGCGACGCCGCCAACCTGGACGACCTGGACCGCCTGTACGACACCGTCAAGCGGGAGAAGGGAAGCCTCGACGTGCTGTGGGCCAGCGCCGGAGGGGGCGAGCCCGCCCCGCTCGGCGAGATCACCGAGGCCCAGTTCGACACCTGGTTCGGGCTCAACGCCCGCGGCACCCTGTTCACCGTCCAGAAGGCCCTCCCGCTCTTCAACGACGGCGGCTCCATCCTCATGACCGGCTCCAACGCCTCCCTCGGCGCCTTCCCCGGGTGGAGCGTCTACGCCGGCAGCAAGGCCGTCCAACAGGCATGGGCCCGCATCTGGCTCAACGAGCTCAAGGACCGCCGCATCCGGGTCAACGTCCTGACCCCCGGCCAGGTCGCCACCGCCAAGCAGGAAGAACTCTTCGACGAGGCCACCAAGCGGCAGTTCGAGTCGCTCATCCCCCGCGGCCAGATGGGCCGCCCCGACGAGATTGCTGCCGCCGCCCTCTTCCTCGCCTCCGACGACTCCAGCTACGTCAACGGCATGGAACTTGTCGCCGACGGCGGCACTACCGCCATCTAAACCGAACAACCCACAATCAGGGCAGGACAGCTCATGAGCAACATCAGCATCATCGGCACCGGCAACATGGCCCGCACCATCGGCGCGCGGGCGGTAGCGGGCGGCAACACCGTCGAGGTCATGGGCCGGGATCAGTCCAAGGCCGCTGACCTGGCCAAGGCTCTCGGCGGCGGCGCCACGACGGGAGAATGGGGCACCGCCCCGGCCGGGGACATCGTCATCGTGGCCCTGTTGTACGACGGTGTCGTGCCGGTCGTCGCCCAGTACGGAAACGCTCTCGCGGGCAAGGTCATCGTCGACATCAGCAATCCCTTCAATTCCACGTTCGACGGGCTAGCCCACCGCGAGGAGACCTCGATCGCGCAGGAAGTCGCCAAGGCGGCCCCGGCCAGCGCCAGCGTGGTGAAGGCGTTCAACACCATCTTCCGCCATGTCCTGGAGAAGGGTCGGCCCGACGTCTTCATCGCTGGCGACAATGCGCAGGCCAAGGCAAGTGTGGAGGCGTTCATCGAGAGCCTCGGGCTGCGCCCGCTGGACGTCGGCGGCCTGAAAATGGCGCATTGGCTGGAAGGAGCGGGCGTGGTCACGGTGGGCCTCGCCAACCACGGGGTGGGGAACTTGGACTTCGCCCTCAGCATCACCGAACTTCCCGTCTGAGCAAACGGTTGACGGATCACCGAATTGCTGCCCAAGCTCGGTGTTGCGCCGCACGTAGCGGGTGCTCTCGGGGTCCAGTGGCATGCCCGGCATGCTAAGACCGCCTACGCTCTCGCCGCCGAGATCGAGGGCGCCCGGGAGATGTCGAGCAGCGTGCTCACTCCTCGGCTTCGTCGTCCTCGTCCAGCCCAGGCGCGTCCGGGTCGCGCAGCGGGCGTAGGGCGCCGGCGGCCGGGACGCTGGCGGTGAAGCTGTAGCGGCCGAGCAGGTTCAAATTGCGGTGCTTGAGCGGGGAAAGCCGGGCGATGTCCTCCTCGCGGATCTCGCCCTCGGCCTGGAGTTGGGCGACGGCGGCGTCGATGTAGCGGGTCGTCCAGAGCACGATGACGTTGAGGACCAGGCCGAGCGCGCCGAGTTGGTCCTCCATGCCGTCGCGGTACGCCTGGTGGATGGTGCCGCGCTTGCCGTGGCACACGTCCCGGGCCAGCTTGTGGCAGGATTCCTGCACGGTGAGCTGGCGGTTCATCTGACGGCGGTAGGTGTCGTCGACCGGGTCGACCACGCGCAGCAGGTGCTCGGTCTTCGCGATCCGCCCGTACTCCGCGAACGCCGCTCCCAGCGGGGTAGGGCGCCCCTCGCGGCCGAACATGCGCAGCAGGTCGTATGCGCGGACCTGGTTAGTGACTAGGGAACCGGCGACCTTCAGCATGTCCGGCCAGTGCGTGATCACCTTGTTCAGGTTCACGGAGCCCGCGGTCACGTCGGCCGGCGTCTTGTTGAGCGCCGGCATCGTCGCCTGGTGGCAGTTCGGCGGCGAAGTAGCGGCACGCGGGCGAGGGTCTCTCGCAGGAGATAGAGATGCTCGAGAAGATGCCGCTCGAGACACCTGAGGGTCAGCAGTACGCGGAGCACAAGCGCAACTCGATCAGCCGCTACGTGATGCTCGCGGAGTATCCGCGCTGGCAACGTCTCATCTACCGCGGCTGGCTCTACGTGGTTCCCTGGCTGATCTACAAGGTGTACGAGGGCCGCATCTGTCGGGTCGCGCTGCCGCGCACGAAGCTCAGCCGCGGCTGAAACCGGGTCGCCAACGCCAGGAGCCCGCCCTAGGGTGCAGAGGTGGCTCTGGGACTGGAAGCGGTGACCTTTGATGTGGGCGACGCGACCGCGGTGGCGGCCTTTTGGGCCGGGCTGCTCGACCGAGAGGTACGCACCGAGCCCGGTGGCGCGTTGGTAGCGGGTGGCAAGACTCAGGTCGGGCTCCGCTTCGTCACCTCCGACACCAAGGAGATTGGCCCGCGACGGCTGCATCTCCACCTGACCAGCAGCAGCCTCGAGGACCAGCAGCGAACCGTTGAGAAGGTGCTGTGCCTAGGCGGCCGCCACCTTGACGTGGGCCAAGGGGCCGATGAGCACCACGTCGTACTGGCCGACCCTGGCGGTAACGAGTTGTGTGTGATCGAGCCGGGCAACAACTACCTGGCCGGCACCGGCTACCTCGGCGAGGTCACCTGTGACGGTTCCCGGGACGTCGGCCTGTTCTGGCGCGACGCGCTGGGCTGGCCGCTGGTGTGGGAGGAGAACGAGCAGACCGCGGTCCAGTCGCCGCTCGGCGGCACCAAGATCTCATGGGACCCATGGGGCAGACCGCCGATCCAACCCAAGACCGGAAGGAACCGGCAGCGCTTCGACTTGGTCACCGCTGACCCGACCAGCGAGGAGGAACGACTGGTCTCACTCGGTGCGACCCGTCTTGCCGACCTCGCTGACGGCGTCGAACTGGCCGACCCAGACAGCAACGAATTCGACCTTCACCCAGACTGAGCGTCGAGCCACCGACTCCGGTACGCGTGCCGGTCAGGGTTCCTTCAACGAAGGCAATAGACCAGGGCCATCGAACCGAAGTCGGTACACATTCCTAGGGTCGGCGCCTAGCGTCGCTGTGGTCCGTGAGAAGTTTCTCGGTATGAACCTGAGCTTGGACGGCTACATCGCCGCGCCCGGCGACGACCTCGGCTGGGGCGTGCCGAGCGACGAGTGGTTCCAGTGGTGGTCGGACCGGGTGGGGCCTGGCGCTGTACGGGCGCAGACTGTGGGAGGCGATGAGCTCCCACTGGCCGACCGCCGACCAGCAGCCTGGCGCCACACCGGCGCAGATCGAGTACGCCCGCCGCTGGCGGGACATGCCGAAGGTGGTGTTCTCCTCGACGACCAGCGCGGTCGACTGGAACACCCGCCTGGTCACCGGCGACGCGGTCACCGAGATCACCCGGCTCAAGACTGAGGATGGCGGCCCCATGGACGTCGGCGGCGCCACACTCGCCGCGGTGGCCATGCGGGCCGGGCTGATCGACGAGTACGCGATCGTCACCCATCCGGTCCTGGTGGGTGGCGGCACGCCGTTCTTTGCGGCCCTGGACAACTGGGTGAACCTGAGCCTGGTGGAGACCCGGACGTTCCCCGACGGCGTGCTCCTGACCAGGTACGAGACCAGGCGCTGAGTACCCCAACCTCGGATCGGCCCGGGCTTCGGGCCACCCAAGGATCTCGTGGCGCTGTGTTCCAAGGCGATCGTGATACCCGTCCCGGATCACAGACCGTGTATCTAAGGGATCCCTCACCTGACGGCGTTGGGTGAGCGTAGCCGGGGTTGAGTCGGTTACGTCGGCCGGGCGTTACGGGGTGACACTCGCCGGGCGGCGGGGTCTTTCGTCGGCCGCGGCAAGGTAGGACGTCCGAAGGAGAGGAAGGACGATGCCAGACCAGCACGCCAGGCGGAGCGAGCTCAGCCGCTCCGAGGTGGCGGCACAGCTGCGGTCGTTGGGAGTTGCACCAGGCGGCGTACTCCTGGTGCATACATCCTTCCGGGCGACGCGGCCGGTCGAGGGCGGGCCCGGCGGGGTTGATCGAAGCCTTGCGCGCGGTTATCGGGCGGGCGGCACATTGGCGAGTGCCGTCATGGACGGGCGACGACGACGAGCCGTTCGATCCCGCCACCACGTCTGCCTCCACCGACCCGGGCGTGGTGGCGGAGGCTTTTTGGCGTCTTCCTGATGTACTGCGGAGCGAGCATCCCTTTGCGTTCGCGGCGGTAGGCCCGGTGGCACGGCGGATCGTGGCTGACCCGCTCGCTGTGCCACCACACGTGCCGAACAGTGCCGTCGGTCGTGTCCACGAGCTCGACGGTCAGGTACTGCTCCTCGGTGTGAATCACGATGCCGACACCACGATCCACCACGCGCAGATCCTCGGTGGTGCGCTGTACCGCAGGGCTTACTACTGCACGGTCCTGCGCGACGGCAGGCCCACCCGGCTCGAGTACACCGAGAACAACCACTGTTGCCAGCGCTTCAACCTGGTCGACGGCTGGCTGCATGAGCGCGGGACGCAGGCCACCGGCCTGGTCGGCCACGCGTACGCGCGACTGGCGCGTTCGCGGGACATCGTTGACACGGTGGTGGAGCGAATAGCCAAAGACCGTCTCGTCTTCCTCCACCCACCCAACGCACACTGCGACGAATGCGACAACGCCCGGCGAAGCGTTCCCGCGTAGAGGCAATGGGGCAGCAAAGCCCTCGTACCTGGGCGGCGATTGGTCCCCGCCAGCCGAACTGGGCGCCCCGGTGATCTAGCGGGGTCCGGTGAGGATCCCCATCCGTACGCGGGAGGTTCCTCCATCGGTCAGGATCGGATCGTCCACCACCTGGCGATCCAAACGCCACCGTTGTCGGCATCCGGGCGGCGTCGATTCACCCGGGTCAATTTCGCAGCGCCGCTATCGCTTGTGTTGCCAGTCGTTCGGCGAACTCGCGACTGCCGGGTCGCATCCAGCTCTCGTTCATAACCGGAGTACGCCCGTCGTTGACGGCCATCCGGTATTCCAAACATGCCAGCCACAAGGGCCTGAGGTTGAGGATTGACGGCAGCCGGTCGAGTTCTTCGTCGCTGAGTCGGACGTGCTCGCGGTATCCGTGCATGACCGCGTCAACATTCGCGCTGCCGCTGCCCTCCGCTGCGGTGCGCAGTAGCCAGGCCAGCGCGGGCAGACGTGGACCACGCCCGGATCCGGCCCAGCCAACGATCGCGAGATCGCCCGGCTCTCCGACGGCGGCCCACGGATGGTAGTTGCTGTGGGTGAACGCCTCAGGCAGTCCTTCGGCATCGTCAGCGGTCTCGACCTGGTCGCGCAGCCACTCGAACTTTTCTCGACCTGCAGCATTCACCGCGTCCTCGACGCTGACGAGGAAGCTCATTGCGGCTACGAGGTCTTGTTTTGGCCGCCCCACATGGAACCCACCATCGGTTTCTTCGGCGCCACCATCTCTGGCGACAGCGCCGCCCGCGGTGGGGAGCATATGCAACCGCCCTAGGAGACCAGCGAGTTCGTACCAAACGGCCGGGGACTTAGCGCTCGGACGGCCACCGTCGATGAACTGGGTGACGATGACCCCCTTACCGTCCAGAACCGTCACAGGATTGCGATGCGCGATCAGCTCCGCGGGGAAGCCCTGACGGGCCAGGAACTGCAGGATTTCTGCATCACCCTGCACGCGGCTGACCTGGTCGGCCGATGAGGAAAAGACCCGGGCGATCCAGCGCTGACCATCGCGGTGCTTGACGACCAGCGTTGAGGGATAGTGGCCTGGCCAGGAGTCGCGTGGACGGGTGGCGGGATCGTCGTCGATCGGCAAGATCGAGACAATCCCGATCCCGTAACGTTCCTCAAGGTGGGCTTTCAGCCTCGCCTGCTCGAACGGGCGGGAATGCACGAACTCTTGCCTATTCGCCAATTCCAAATCAGCCCGCGCATCGGTGTACCGCTGCCCGGTCGCGCGGGCCCGCTCACGTGCGGCGCGCTTGAAACTGCCCTGCTTGGTCATCACAAGCCTCCTCGACGTGTCCTCGCTCCCCAGCAACGCGACACTCGAACAGGCCTGAACTGGCAACGACCGTGAGGGCAGATTCCCCTTCGCCATCCCGAGGTCCCGGCTGGGGCAAGACCTCGCAGGCTCGGCGTCAGGTCAACGCCACGGCAAATCATGATAGAGACCACACCGCGGTGTCAACCATCACCCGCACGAACGCCGACCTGCGCAGCTACCCCAATCGGTGCCCGGTCAGGCGACCCTGACGCGTGATCGCCGGGCACCAAACACCACTTCGGAGGCGTCCGATTGTGGATCCCTTGCGGACGCCCGCATGGTCGCCGTTGTGCTCGCCCAGGTATCGACGGTTGAGGTTCGGCCATCGAGACGTTGTGCCCGGGTGACTACGGGAGCTGGCTCGCGGGAGCTTGCGGGGTCGTTACGTGGCATGTTTTTGCGAGTGTCCAGCGCTGAGGTGCACGAACTGCTTGCCGATCTCGCTGATCTTGACGGCCGCGCGCAGCGCATCATTGATCTTGGAGCAGGGCTTAGCGAAGCGCGTTCAGCTCGTCGAGGGCGCGATGGCCACGCTTGACCACCCCTGGAACGACATCGTGGCGCCCGTGACGGATGGGGACCTCGAGCATATGGAGGATCTGTGTCGCTGCGAGCACCGCCGCCCCCTCCCAGCCGACCAGGACGAGGATTCTCGTCCACAGCCGCCTTCGGACACCGTCCAGCGGATCCTGGAAGGTTAACCACACGAGGTTGATGAGATCAGTCGCCCGCGTGCCGCTACCTGCGTTCCCGATATCCACGACCGCCACCACCGCTCCGTCACGGACCAGGACATTACTGGGGTTGAGATCGGTATGGACCATGTCAGGTGCCTCTCGTGGTGGTGGGACGTCGGCACACACGAGCCGCAGGGGCTCGACCAAGGCCGACACCACGGAGGAATACCCCGAGAGCCTGGCCACGGACTGGCGGAGAAGCGACTGCTCGGGCGTCTCGTTGAAATCCAGGCCGGCGACAGCCGATTCCTGACCGGTGGCGAGCCGCCAGGCGTACGACCAGTGGTCGTAGGGCTCGGAGGCTTGGCCAGCCTGGAGTTCGATGATCTCCATCAGCTGCTCAACGAGGGATGGGGTCAGCTCTGGCACGGGAGCCGCGTCAACGAAGTCCATCAGATGCCATACATGAGTGGCTGTGGCCCCCACTCCGAGCCAGGCCGGGGTGGGATAGCCGCGCCTACGCATGTGCTCGACCACTCGCTGGGCTCGCAAAGTCTCGTCCAGGTGGTTGGGGTGTGCCCGGGGCACTGCTTTGAGCACTGCATTTGCCCTTCCGGCCAACTGGACGCGCATGGCACCCCCATTGACGCCTCCGGGTAGGCGACTGAGAAGAGTGACCTCTGCCACGACCACGCTGGCCACGTTGTCCAGGACCTCGGTCGGCAGCTCTTCGGGATGGGTGCCCTGGTTCATCGGCTCGAAGGGCCGATCACCGTCTCGGATGGCTGGTCCCGCCGAGCAGTGCGGAGCCAGGCCCCAACCTGGTGACCTTCAGAGCGGTGGCCGTAGACGACGCTGGCGGGGGATTCGGCCGGCGTCGATCGGTTTCTGGTGTGGGTGTACGCCGGCCTGAGCGCTGGCATAAACATCTCGCACGCGGACGCGGTGGGTGGCCTGCCGGCCGCGGTCTTCTACGGAGTTGCTTCGTTGTCAGCCACGCTGGTGTGGGAGCGCACGCTTCGTGCGATGCGCCGGGCGGAGCTGCGGAAGCTTGGCGCGATCGATGCTCCGTCGCCGCGTTGCCGTCGAGCGCCAGCAGGGCCAGCACCCGGAAGCCGCCGCGTTGTCGTAGGCGATTACGACCGCGGTGTTTCCGCGCCGCGGGATGGGACGGGCACGGTGATGTTGGGGAACACAGGCTGCCCTCCTCTCGCCGTCGTGGCCCCGGCCCTGGTGTCGGGATCCGGCCGTCACTTCTACCCGACCGTGGCCCTTCCTCGCAATCGCCACCTCGACGGCTAACCGACCGCTCCGGTCGGGACCGCCGCCTCGAACAGCGTGTCCAGCGAGACCTGCCACAGCAGCACGGCCGCCTCCGGGTCGAGAGCGTAGTCGGCCACGCCACGACGGATGCCGGGCTGGTGCGGCTCGGCCTCGACGCAGTCCTCGAAGTACCGGCCGCCGACACCGTCGACGAGCGGAGACGCCGCGAGCAGGACGGAGGTGGCCGCGCCCTGTTCGGCGTTCTTCCACGACACCGCCGTGCTGTCCGGCTCGAAGGACGCCGGCGCGTTCGCCAGGTCACCGATGTGCCGGCTGAGGTTGGTGGCTGGTATGCGGCCCGGGTTCAGCGCGTTCACCCGGATTCCGTCAGCCGCCCAGCGACGGTCGGCCTCGACGGCGAACAACACGTTGGCCGTCTTGGACTGGCCGTAGGCCGTCCACCTGTCGTAGCAACGCCACTCGAAGTGGATGTCGTCGAAGTCGAGGTCTCCGTTGAGGTGCCCGACGGAGCTCACGGAGACGACCCGGGCCGAACCGGCCGCGGCGAGCGCGTCGTGCAGGCCGGTGGCGAGGGCGAAGTGGCCGAGGTGGTTGGTCGCGAACTGCATCTCCCAGCCCTGCGCCGTACGCGCCAACGGCGGGGCCATGATCCCGGCGTTGTTGACCAGGATGTGCAACGGTCCGTCCCATCCACCGGCGAAGGCGGCGACCGACGCCTGGTCGGCGAGGTCGAGCGGTGCGACCAGGATCTGCTTGTTGCCGGTGAGGTCGGCGAGGTCGCGGGCGGCACGCTCGCCGACCTCGAGATCACGGACGGCGATGGTCACCTCGGCGCCGGCGCCCGCGAGGGCCCGGGCCGTCTCGAGGCCGATGCCGGAGGCTCCGCCGGTCACGATCGCGCGGGCGCCGCTCAGGTCGACCCCGGCGATGATCTCCGCGGCGGTCGACTGCGCGCCGAACGGGGTGGTGACACGGGTGTGGTTCATGTGGGCTCTGCCTTCTTCTCGTCCCCGTGATCAATCAAATGGAGGACCCCCTCCGGTAGTCCAGCTTAACCGGAGGAGGCTCCGAATGCCATCGGAGCGCGATGTTCGTCACAGTCCCGCCGATGATCAGCATGAACCGGACAGGACATCGATATGAACGCCGCGAAACGCCCCCGCGTGAGCGCGGTCCAGACCTTGCGAACCCACAGGTCGACGCGCTCCTACGAACCACCCAGGACGCACAGACGGTTGATCTCGGGTGCATAGCATGAACGGCGCCCGCACGAGCAACCACACGAATCCGGAGGTCCGGTGTCCGTGGAACCCGACGCCGATTCCGACGCTCACGCCGGACCAGCCGGCACGCCCGACCACCCAGCTAGCGCGGCCACGAAGCCCACGGCCCAGCGGGGGCGGAGGAGCCTGCAGGCCGCGGCCGGCCTCGGTGTCGCGCTCGTTCTGGCAGGCGCGATCACGACCGCCGCCGTGGTCACCGGCACCGACGAGCGGTCGTCGGTGTCCGAGCGCCCGGGAAGCGGCAGTGCCGGGACCGCAACCGTCCACAAGTCCGCGCCGGCGCCACCCGCGCTCTACCCGGGCATGCCGCACACCTCCGTGAGCGTCGCTCCCGGCAGCTGCGGAAAGGGGTGGACGAAGCCGCGGGCCGGCGTGCAGGTCTTCGACCTGCACAACACCGCGGCCAGCGGCACCGAGGTCTACCTCACCGACCCCAGGACCGGGAAGGTCTTCGGCGAGGTCGAGGGTCTGGCGCCGGGCACCTCTCGGCCGATGCTGGTCGACCTCGGCAGCGGCAGCTACCGGTTCAGGTGCCTCCAGGAGGACACCGACGCGATCACCGGGCCGACCGTGGTCGTCCCGGGCGACCGCCCACAGGGCCCGGCGAGCCTGCCGGTGACCCAGCACGACGTGATCCCGCCGACGCTCGGGTACCAGAAGTGGATCGGCACGCGGATGAGCGATCTCGTCGAGGCCACCGCGAAGCTCAGGGCCGACATCGACGACGGCGATCTGGCCGCCGCCCGGCGCGACTGGCTGTCCGCGCACCTGGTCTATGAGCGGATGGGCGCCGCCTACGGCACGTTCGGCGACGCCGACGGCGCCATCAACGGCACCGCCGCCCGGACTCCCGACGCGGTGCGAGACCCGGGTTTCACGGGGTTCCACCGGATCGAGTACGGCCTGTGGCACGGGGAGTCCGCGGCCTCGTTGCGCACCCACGCGGCCAAGCTCGACAGCGACGTTCGGGCACTGCGGACGACGTGGATGCAGGCGCGGATGGATCCGGCCGACATGGGTCTTCGGGCGCACGAGATCATCGAGAACACCGAGCAGTTCGAGCTGACCGGACGGACGGACTACGGCAGCGGATCCAACCTCGCGACCGCCCGCGCCAACATCGACGGCACCCGGGAGATCCTGCGCCGCCTCGACGCCCTGCTCGCACCGCGCGACCCCGACCTCGCCCGGCTGAACGCCGCACTGGACCGCGCGCAGGCCGCGTTGGACGCCCAGAACCACCACGGGACGTGGACCCCGCTCGGCAAGCTCACCCACGACCAACGCCAGCGGATCAACGCCGACTTCGGTGACCTGCTGGAACAGCTCGCCCCGGTGGCGGCGATCTTCGACATACGGAGGACGGCATGACCGACACGCCTGAGCCGAACGCCGGTGGACTGCGGCGACGCGGCTTCCTGCGCGGCGCGGCGCTCGGTGTGGGAGCCGTCGGAGCGGTCGCCGGCGGTGCCGCCGCGCTGGCTGGGGGTCCGGCGAGCGCCGCCACGCCCATCCCCACACCCACCCCCCAGGTCGACTTCCACGGCCTCCACCAGGCCGGCATCGTCGAACCGGTGCAGCGCTTCACGGCGTTCCTCTCCTTCGACGTCACCGCCACGGACCGGGCCGGCCTCACCGAACTCATGCGGACCGTCACCGACCGGGCCCGCTTCCTGACCACAGGCGGCACACCCGCCGCGGTCGGCATCACCAACTCACCCTCGGACAGCGGCACGCTCGGCCCCGACGTACCCGGCGACGGCCTGCGGGCGACCGTCGGTGTCGGCGCGTCGCTGTTCGACGACCGGTTCGGACTCGCCGACCGCAAGCCGGCGCGCCTTTCCGCGATGCCCGCGTTCGACGACGACCTCGATCCGGCGTGGTGCCACGGCGACCTCAGCCTGCAATTCAGTGCGCCCGACGCCGACACCGTGCTGCACGCGTTGCGGGACGTCGCCCGGCACACCCGCGGCGGCATGCAGGTCCGCTGGCGGATGGACGGCTTCACCAGTCCACCGCGCCCGAGCGGAACGCCACGCAACCACCTGGGCTTCAAGGACGGTACGGCCAACCCCGACATCAGCGACCCGGCCGTGGCCAACCGGCTGCTGTGGGCCAACGGTGCCGGCGAGCCGGCCTGGACGACCGGTGGCTCCTACCAGGTGGTGCGGCTGATCCGGATGCTCGTGGAGTTCTGGGACCGAGTCTCCATTACCGAGCAGGAACGGATGTTCGGTCGCAGCAAGGCCTCCGGCGCCCCACTCGACGGCACCGACGAGTTCGACAAACCGAAGTTCGCCCAGGATCCCAGCGGCGACGTCATTCCGTTGGACAGCCACATCCGGATGGCGAATCCGCGCACCGCGCAGAGCGACGACTCCCAGATCCTGCGTCGCGGTTACAACTACGACCGTGGCATGGACTCAGACGGCAACCTCGACATGGGGTTGATCTTCGTCTGCTACCAGAAGGACCTGGCCCGGCAGTTCGAGATGGTGCAGAAGCGGCTCGCCGGTGAGCCCCTCGTCGACTACGTCTCGCCGTTCGGGGGCGGCTACTTCTTCGCCCTGCCCGGCGTTCGTGACCGCGGCGACTGGCTGGGGCGAACCCTCCTCGACTAAGGGCGCCCTAACGGTAAATGGCGGGTCAAGGCCGCCTGGCATGGCTTCTCGCGTCGCGGTTCGTAGCCACCACGACGCGGTGCGGGTCGATCGAGCCCGCGACCGGGCGTCTACCTCGCCGGAGTGCCAACCAGCACGGGCCCGCGCGGCAACGGATTCAGGCCCTCGAGACCAACGCCCGCACCCCTTCAGCCGAACCTTAAATGTCGGGTCAAGTCTTTCCCTTGACTTACTGACCCGGTGTTCACCCGCCCGTCATCACCGGTCCGTTGGCGCGTATTGGTCTGCCCGGAACATCGAATTCGACCACCGTGCACGGCAGACCACGCACGCGTAAAGCATCACTTGCGGAGGCTGAACACAGCATGAGCACCACTAGCGGTACGGGCAGGAGAAGAGGGCCGCGCTCGCGTAAGCGGGCCGCCCAGTGGGCGGCAGGCGCAGGGGCGGCGACGCTCGTACTGCTCGGCGGAAGCATGCCCGCGAACGCGGACACCCTGGCGCACCCCGCCAAGGGCGACACGACGACCCCGATCAAGCACCTGGTCGTCCTCTTCCAGGAGAACGTCTCCTTCGACCACTACTTCGGCAGCTACCCGGTCGCGGCGAACACCAACGGCACGAAGTTCACCGCCGACAAGCACACGCCGAAGAAGATCGACACGCTCCTGCACGCGGGCCTGCTGCAGAAGAACCCGAACCAGTACGCGCCGAAGCGCCTCACGCCGGACCAGGCCATCACCTGCGACCAGAACCACTCCTACGGTCCTGAGCAGTACGCGGCCAACGGCGGCAAGGCCGACTCCTACGTCCAGAACACCGAGGCGAGCACCTGCTCCGGCGGACTCTTCGGCGAGCCCGGCCTGGTCATGGACTACTACGACGGGAACACCGTCACCGCGCTGTGGAACTACGCCCAGAACTACTCCCTCGGCGACAACGCCTGGAGCAGCGTGTACGGGCCCTCCACGCCCGGTGCTCTCAACCTCGTCTCCGGCCAGACGCACGGCGTGATCTCCGTCGACCCGAAGACCGGCACCGAGAACCCCACCCAGACGGCGACTCCCGACCCGTACACCGTGGTCTCCCCGGACGCCAAGGGTGTCGGCACGGTCATCAACGACCCCGACCCGGCGTTCGACGACTGCTCCGACAACAGCCACACCAGCTCCAACGCGCTCGCGGTGATGCAGGGCAAGAACATCGGTGACCTGCTCAACGACAAGGACGTGTCGTGGGGCTGGTTCCAGGGCGGCTTCCGTCCCGCCACCCCGTGGGACGGCCAGCAGGGACACTACGCGAGCTGCGCCGCCGCCACCCACACCAACGTCGGTGGCGCGTCCTCGGTCGACTACAGCCCGCACCACTCGCCGTTCATGTACTACAAGTCGACGTCCAACCCGCACCACCTCCCGCCGAAGAACGTCGCCGAGATCGGCCACAACGGCCAGGCCAACCACAACTACGACCTGACCGACTTCGACGCGGCGCTGCGTTCGGGCCACCTGCCGGCCGTCAGCTTCCTCAAGGCCGCGGAGTACCAGGACGGCCACGCCGCCTACTCCGACCCGCTGGACGAGCAGGACTTCCTGGTCAAGGAGATCAACCAGATCCAGCAGTCCCCGGAGTGGAAGGACACCGCGGTCGTCATCGCCTACGACGACTCCGACGGCTGGTACGACCACGCCTACGCCAAGCCGCAGAACGGCTCCACCGACACCACGCTCGGCTCCAACAACAAGGCGACCGACGGACCAGCCTGCCAGGCCGGCCCGAAGGCGGCTGGTGGCTACGCGGACCGCTGCGGACCGGGCACCCGGCAGCCGCTGCTGGTGATCTCCCCGTACAGCAAGGTCAACTCGGTCGACCACACCCGCACCGAGCAGGCCTCTATCACCAAGTTCATCGAGGACAACTGGAACACCGGCCGCGTCGGTGACGCGTCCTTCGACGCTCGCGCCAAGAGCCTGGACGGCGCCTTCAACTTCAAGCACCCGAACAACCAGCAGGTGCTGTTGAACACCGACGGTTCCGTCAAGTCCGTGAAGCCGATCCACAACTCCGCGCCGAGCAAGCCTGGTCACGGCGGCAAGGACGACGGCACGCACGGCGTGGCGGCCGCCGGCACGGGTGGCGGAACCCCGCCCACCACGCAGGCGCTCGCCCAGACGGGCACGCCGACGACGCCCGCGCTTCCGATCGGCATCGCCGCCGGTGTGCTGCTCATCGGTGGCGGCGCGCTGTACGCCCGCAAGCACCGCCGTCAGGCGGTCGGCGCGGCCTGAAGCACAGGCCCACGACCACCATCGCGACGAGGCTGACTCGCCACTGATGCCCAGCCGACCCCTGGTCTGAGCGTCCGAGCGCAGGTCCGAGGTGCCGCCCGGTACACACCGGGCGGCCCCCTTCGCGTTCTCAGCCGCCGGTTTCGCGTTCGGCCGCGCGACGCACGGCGCGCAGCATGTGCGCCACGAACGCACGGTGGGCGCCGGAGCTGATGACCAGCCCGCGGTAGACGGAACCGTGCAGTCCGGGGAACTCCGCGTTCGTCCGCGCGGTGAGTGTCGTTCCGCCGGAACAGACGGCCAGCGTGAACACCCACGCGTACCTCGAGAACCGATGCCGGCCCGTGAGGCGCAGCAGGTGTCCGGGCACGGCTCGCGCCACCGCGAACCCGGGCAGCGTCGCGCCGTCGTCCAGGGCGGTCCCGGACGCACGTCGCGGTTCGGCGGCCAGCACGGACGCCAGTGCCTGCGCGCCGGAAAGATCCGGGCGGGTGAAATGTGTGAGGAGAGAACGCCACACGACCAGGGGCGGCGCCGACACGACGACGTGATGCTCGTCGACGAACGGCAGGTCGTCCTCCCCGCCGGGGATGGGGTCCGTACGCGCGTTCACGAGATCGCCCCGCGCCGTGTCTTCGTACGTCCAGCTCGCATGGCCCCAGCATGGCAGCGGGCGGGGGAGGGCACGTCGCGTCCGCTGCGGGCCGCCAGGCGCTCGGTGACACCCCGTCACGACCGGGGGCCGGCTCCCCTCCACTACCCAGAGTCGCCGATTCGGCCCAACCCCGACTGCCGAGATCCTGCAGCCGCGGCATCGGCTCCAGCACGCGTCGGCATTGGGCAAGCCCGGCGCGGCATGGCACGATTTCGCAGGTGAGCAGCAAAACCGACCCGGCGCAGCATCTGAGCGACCTCGCGCGGCTACGGCGCGTGCGCGACCGCATCGACCGGGAGTACGCGCAGCCGCTGGACGTCGAGGCGCTCGCGAGGGGCGCGCACATGTCGGCCGGGCATCTCAGCCGCGAGTTCCGACGCGCCTACGGCGAGTCTCCGTACGGCTACCTGATGACGCGGCGTATCGAGCGCGCGATGGCGCTGCTGCGCCGTGGCGACCTCAGCGTCACCGAGGTCTGTTTCGCGGTCGGTTGCTCGTCGCTGGGCACCTTCAGCACCCGCTTCACCGAACTGGTCGGCATGCCGCCCAGCGCCTACCGGCGCCAGGCCGCGGAGGCGACCGTGGGGATGCCACCGTGTGTCGCGAAACAGGTGACCAGACCGATCAGGAATCGAGAAGCACCGGCCAGCGAGCCTCACCTAGTGTGACCGCCATGGACATCACGATTCACGCGAGCTTCCTGCCGCACATCGATCACAACGCGTCTCTGGCCTTCTACCGCGACGTCCTGGGCTTCGAGGTCCGTAACGACGTGGGTTACAACGGGATGCACTGGATCACCCTCGGCCCCGTTGACCAGCCCGACACCTCGATCGTCCTGTACCCGCCGAACGCCTCGCCCGGCGTCACCGAGGACGAACGTCGTACCGTCACCGAGATGATGGCCAAGGGCACCTACTCCGGCATCAACCTGGCCACCAAGGACCTCGACGACACCTTCGCCCGTCTCCAGGCCGGCGACGCCGAGGTCGTCCAGGAACCCACCGACCAGCCCTACGGCATCCGCGACTGCGCCTTCCGCGACCCGGCAGGCAACCTCATCCGCATCCAGGAACTCAGCTGAACCGTCCCGACGAAGGGCCCTCTGACCTGGGAGTTCGTCCGGGTCAGAGGCCATCGTCGCGGTACCCCCAGCAGGGACGCGAAACTTCGACCAAAGCCATCGCTGGTTAGATCGAGCCAGGCAGCGCCGATGGAGACCGCGAAGGCGGCCCGTCCGACAGATGGAGACACGATGAGCAAGGCCAAGCGGACTGCCACGCAGTCGCCTGCACCGCACGTTGCCGACAGCCACGACCTGATCCGCGTGCAGGGCGCACGCGAGAACAACCTCAAGGACGTCAGCGTCGAGATCCCCAAGCGCCGGCTGACCGTGTTCACCGGCGTCTCCGGATCGGGCAAGAGCTCGCTGGTGTTCGGCACGATCGCCGCCGAGTCACAGCGGATGATCAACGAGACCTACAGCGCCTTCGTACAGGGCTTCATGCCGACGCTCGCGCGGCCGGAGGTCGACCTGCTGGAAGGGCTGACCACGGCGATCATCGTCGACCAGGAGCGGATGGGCTCCAACCCCCGCTCCACCGTCGGAACGGCCACCGACGCCAACGCGATGCTGCGCATCCTCTTCAGCCGGCTCGGGAAGCCGCACGTCGGCCCGCCCACGGCGTTCTCGTTCAACGTCCCGACCCGGACGGCGAGCGGCGTCATGAAGACCGACAAGGGCCAGGGCGAGAAGACCGTGGTGCGGAACGCGGTCTACCAGGGCGGCATGTGCCCGCGCTGCGAGGGCATGGGCAATGTCAACGACATCGACCTGACCGCGCTGTACGACGACAGCAAGTCGCTCAACGATGGCGCGCTCACGATCCCCGGCTACAGCATGGACGGCTGGTACGGCCGGATCTTCCGCGGAAGCGGCTATTTCGACCCGGACAAGCCGATCCGCAAGTACACCAAGAAGGAGCTGCACGACCTCCTCTACCGGGAGCCGACCAAGATCAAGGTCGACGGGATCAACCTGACGTACTCGGGACTGATCCCGCAGATCCAGAAGTCGTTCCTGTCCAAGGACGTCGACGCGATGCAGCCGCACATCCGCGCCTTCGTCGAGCGGTCGGTGACCTTCACGACCTGCCCCGACTGCGACGGCACCCGGCTCAGCAAAGAGGCCCGCTCGTCGAAGATCAAGGGAAAGAACATCGCCGACGTCTGCTCGATGCAGATCAGCGACCTGGCGCAGTGGCTGCGCGGTCTGGACCAGCCGGCGGTGGCCCCGCTGCTCGCCGGACTGCAACACCTCCTCGACTCCTTCGCCGACATCGGGCTCGGCTACCTCTCGCTCGACCGACCCGCCGGCACGCTCTCCGGCGGAGAGGCGCAGCGCACCAAGATGATCCGGCACCTCGGCTCCTCGCTCACCGACGTCACCTACGTCTTCGACGAGCCCACGATCGGCCTGCACCCCCACGACATCCAGCGGATGAACAACCTGCTGGTGCAACTGCGGGACAAGGGCAACACCGTCCTCGTCGTGGAGCACAAGCCCGAGACGATCGCGATCGCCGACCACGTGGTCGACCTCGGCCCGGGCGCCGGCACGGCCGGCGGCACCGTGTGCTTCGAGGGCACCGTGGACGGTCTGCGGGGGAGTGACACCACCACCGGCCGCCATCTCGACGACCGGGCAACCCTCAAGGACTCGGTGCGTTCGTCCTCCGAGGCGCTGAAGGTCCGTGGCGCGTCGACGCACAACCTCCAGAAAGTGAACGTCGACATCCCGCTCGGAGTGCTGTGCGTGCTCACGGGCGTCGCCGGCTCCGGCAAGAGCTCGCTGATCAACGGCTCGGTCGCGGGCAGCGACGGCGTGGTGGTGATCGACCAGGGCGCGATCCGGGGATCTCGGCGCAGCAACCCGGCTACCTACACCGGCCTGCTCGACCCGATCCGCAAGGCGTTCGCGAAGGCCAACGCAGTGAAGCCGGCGCTGTTCAGCTCCAACTCCCAGGGCGCCTGCCCCGCCTGCAACGGCGCCGGCGTCATCTACACCGACCTGGGGATCATGGACACCGTCGAGTCCCCCTGCGAGGAGTGTGAGGGGCGGCGGTTCCAGGCGTCGGTGCTGGAGTACACACTGGGCGGCCGGAACATCGCCGAGGTGCTCGCGATGTCGGTCACCGAGGCCGAGGAGTTCTTCGCCGACGGCGAGGCACACACCCCGGCCGCGCACAAGATCCTCGACCGGCTCGCCGACGTCGGGCTCGGCTACCTCAGCCTCGGCCAGCCGCTCACCACGTTGTCCGGCGGCGAGCGGCAGCGCCTCAAGCTCGCCACCCAGATGGCCGAGAAGGGCGACGTCTACATCCTCGACGAGCCGACCACCGGCCTGCACCTCGCCGACGTCGAGCAGCTCCTCGGCCTGCTCGACCGGCTCGTCGACTCCGGCAAGTCGGTCATCGTCATCGAGCACCACCAGGCGGTCATGGCGCACGCCGACTGGATCATCGACCTCGGCCCCGGCGCCGGCCACGAGGGCGGCCGGATCGTTTTCGAGGGCACACCCGCCGAACTCGTCGCCGACCGCTCGACCCTCACCGGCGAACACCTCGCGGCCTACGTCGCGACCTGACCGACGCGCTCGCGCGACACCGTGGGACGGGTTCACTCAGCTGTTTCGGCTGTTTCGACTCGTCCCACGGCAGCCTGAGATGTTGATATGCGACATGGAGGGGTCGGCTCGTGGTGAAGACGTGCCGCCGCTGATCGTGCGCTCCGAGGGGCGGTCGTAGGTCGCGCGCGGACCACCCACCTGGTCGGCGGTGTCGGCGAGCTGGCTCAGCGCTGCGGCCAGGTCCCGCAGGGGAGTGGCCTGGAGTGCGTAGATGCGCCGCTGACCGGTGCGCTGAGAGGTGACGAGGCCGGCGCGCTCGAGGGTCTGCAGGTGCTTGGTCGTCTGCGGCTGACGCGCCTCGGCGAGCTGGGCGAGAACGCCGACCGAGCGGGGCTGCTGCGCCAAGAGGCTCACGAGCCGCCAGCGAGCCGGGTCGGCCAGTGCGGTTAGGAGTGCGTCCACAGGCAGAAGCATTCGCGACAGAGAATATTCGTGTCAAGGAATAGCTTAGGGGCCCTCGGTTCAGTCGGAGCCGGGCGGCGTCGGGATCCGCCAAGGTTCGGCCCGAAGATCCCAGATCCCAGGACGGTCCCGGTGGAAGTCCTGGCCGGCGACTTCCGGGTCCTGGCCCTGCTGGCGTTCGACGGCAACGCACACGTGGAGCAATCCAGGCCTGCCGACAGGTCTGCCGACCTGCCAGGACGGGCCCGTCAGCCAGCCACGGATGCGAGTTTTCGATGGATGCGACGCCCGTGAGCTAAGCGCCGATAATGAACATTATGTCAACTAGTCGATGGAGAGGGGTCTTCCCTGACGTCCAGAGGGTCGCCCACGCGGCCTTCGACCCGCACCCTCCGTCGCGTTTCCTCATTCGTTTCGCGTGGAGGCCTCGTCTCGGTCGACGTCGCTGTCGCGGCGGCGCGGGCAACGTGAATGTTCGTCGTGCGGCGGACAGCGCGTAGCCGGCGTGGTGGTCGAGACGAGCACGACAACATCAGGACTTGCCGTCAGGTATCGGCCTGAGCCGATCTGGCGACCCGGAAGGTGATCATCGGCGCCGGCGGCCCGCCCTCCCGCCCGGCCTGGAGGCTGCGCGTTCTCGCAGGTCAACGCTGGTTCGGCCGCAATCTCCGCAGGTCGACGCGGGGATGTGGCGTCAGTGACGAACCCTGCACGGAGTGGGGTCGGCCGCAAGTGGCATCAGATGGATTCTGGAGGCCGCACCACCACGGCGTGATTCATGTCGTGTAATAGGCAATCCGCGACATGGTATGTTTCCGGCCATGGTCGAGCCGAGAGTGTTGTCGACAGTGAGTGTTCACGACGCCGTGCTGGAGTACCTCGAGGTCCTCGAGCGTCGCGTCATGCGTTCTCAACTCAGTGCCACCACCCTGCACGCCTACTACCGCGACCTCACCGACTTCACCACTCTCCTGGGTCCAGACACTGTGCTCGACGCGATCGAGGCAGACCACCTGGAAGTCGCGCTGACGACCATCGCGAAAGCGCCCGATCGCCGCTACACCAAGGGTCTGAAGATCGCCGAGGATGGCTCCACTCCCCCGGGTCGCGGGCCACACTCGCTGGCTCGCTGGTTCGCCGCGGTGCGCGGGTTGTTTCGCTGGGCCGCGGACAGGGGCTACGTCCAGATCGATCCCACCACGCGGCTGAGTCCGCCGCGGACACCGAAGCGAGCCGCCGGCGCGCGCCTCGGCCTCCGAATCGACGAGGCGTTGACCCTGCGTGCTTCGCCGGCCAGCCGCGCACCGGAAACCCTGCGGGCAGACCAGCGGTTGTTCGTACGCGACGAGGCGATCCTGCGTCTCCTGGTCGAGTCCGGACCACGGGTGTCGGAGCTGTGCGGCGCCAATCGCAGCGACATCCGCCTGCACGAGGAAACCCACACGCCCGTTCTGCACGTTCGGGGCAAGGGCGGCAAGAACCGCGACCTGCCCCTGTCGAAGGCGACGCTCAGGACCATCGAGCGTTACCTGGCCGAGGAACGCCCCGCGCCTGCGCAGCCGAGCTTCCGTGACCGCGCGGAACGCATCAAGGTCGACGATGCGGCCAGCGCGTTGTTCGTGTCTGTGCGTGGGAAAAGGCTCTCCCCTCGTGACGTCCAGCGAATGGTCGAGCGTTACACCAAGGAGTTCCTCGGCCGGCGGGCGACACCACACTCACTCCGGCACACAGCTCTGACCGTTCTGGCCAGAGCCGGTGTCGACATCGCCACCGTCGCACAGATCGCCGGGCACTCCAGCCTGGCCACGACCTCTGTCTACATGGACGACTCGATGAGTGCCGCCGCCGAAGCCATCGACAGCTCCCCGCTCGCCCGCGACTGAGCCGGCCGTCCGAGAGGATTCAGCTCGCGTCGTCGCCCGCCGTGAAGCTGACCTTCGCCGTGTCGACGGTCCCGCCGCGACGGCCGGGTGCGATCTGCCAGTCCCAGTAGAGGTTGGTGTGCGCGACCACCTGCTCCGGGCTTGGCGCTCCGTATTCGCTGAGGTCCTCCGTCGTGTGGGCGTCGCCGACCAGGGTCGCGTCATACCCGCGCACGAAGGCGCCGTGCAGGGTCGAGCGGATGCACGCGTCGGTCTGCGCGCCGGTGACGACGATGCGGCCCACCCTGAGCTCCGCGAGTCGTGCTTCCAGGTCGGTGTCCTCGAAGGAGTCGAGGTAGGTCTTGTGGACGAGTGGCTCGGAGTCGAGGCGGACGAGTTCGGGCACGTACTGCCAGTTCTCGCTGTCGCGCGGGAGATTGTCGTCGGAGTGCTGCACCCATACGACTGGTACGTCCTCCACTCGCGCCTTGTCGAGCAGGGTGTTGATGTTGGCGATCACGTCGTCGCGGTTGTGGGTGCGGGCCACCACGCCGTTCTGGACGTCGATCACGAGAAGCGCCGTGTTGGGCCGATCGGGCAGAGTGGTCATGGGAGTCTCCTGGTCTCTCCGTCGCGGAGCCTGATGGCCCACAGAGTAGGTGGGACCACCGACAGCCGCAGGCATCGTGGGGTGCCGTGGCCGTCGGGTCAGCCGTCGCGCGTCAAACGCAGCTGATGCGGCGGACGTCGAGCTGGAGCCAGCGTGCGAGGTCGGCGATCTCACGGTCGACCGCGGCGGCCATGGCCTTGGTGAACGGCACGTCCTGGTGGATCGCGTTGACCAGGAGCGCGCCGGCCTTGCGGTCGGCCGTGGCGTCGAGCTTGCCGACCAGCTGGTCGCCGTGGAGCAGCGGAAGGGCGAAGTAGCCCCACCGCCGTTTCGCGGCCGGTTTGTACATCTCCAGCTGGTACTCGAACTCGAAGAGGTCCTGGGCACGGGCGCGGTCGTGCACGAGCCGGTCGAACGGCGACAGCAGCGCCGTCCGGCCGTGGAACGGTTCGTCGAGCAGGGCCGGCTCGAGCCGCCACTCCCCTCGCACGCCTTCGACGGCCACGACCGCGGGCTCCCCCGCCTCGCCGACGTCGGCGGGTTCGACGGGGAACTCCGGACCGCGGACCCGGGCGATCCCGAGGGCGCGCAGCCGCCGGCGGTCGCGCTCTTGCTCAGCCTCCTCGACCGGGAGAACCGGTCCGTCCGGGTAGACGCGTTCGGCGAGGTCCCACAGCCGGTCGCGTCGCTTCCGTCCGGCGACCGCGACCTCGCCACGTTGCACCATGAGGTCGAGCAGTTGGGTGACGTTCTTGTTGTTGGTCCAGCCGGTGGAGCCCCACGGCTTCTCGCAGGTGTCGGGGAGCTCGCGTGAAGGCAGCGGCCCGGCGTCGCGTAGGCGGTCCAGAATCTGGCGGCGGCAGCGGTCGTTGGCCAGCACCCAGTCGCGGCGGAACTCCTGCCAGTCCTTGAGCTCGCCGGTTCCGGGCCACGCGGCCATGTCGGCGCGGTAGAGCGCGATGTCCTCCGCGGGACGCACCATGGCCCGAAGCTCGAACAGCCGGCGGTCGTCCAGCGCGGCACGCAGGTCGCTGGGTGAGTACGAAGAGCCAAGGCGGCTCCAGGCGACCAGATCGGCGCTCGGCGCGACGGCGCTGATCGGGTCGAGCTGGAGCAACGTGAGGTGGCGCACCATCGACAGCAGGTCGGTCGGGCGTTCCCGCTGGAGCAGCTGGGCTCGGATGGCCACCCGTCGAGCGTCCCGGCGGCTGAGCGTGTGGACGTGGGCCATGGCCCCAGAGCCTAGGGGTTGTCGCCCCCGGAGTCGCCGGTGTGACGATAATCCTTCGAGTGCCCGATCCCATGCCCGCGGCAGTACGTTCTGGTCGGCTACGAGCGCTGCGACAGCCGACCCTGCCGGTCGACGAACTCCTCCTGCGCCCCTGGCGTCTTTCCGATGCCCACGCTGTCGTCGGCGCCTACCAGAACCCCGACATCCGACGATGGCACGTTCGCTCGATGGAGGAGCATGAGGTTTCGGCGTGGCTCGCGTCGTGGTCGCGTCGGTGGCAGGAGGAGACGGGCGCTGGTTGGGCCGTCACCGCGGACGACGTGCTCGTCGGGCGGGTCGGCTTCCGCCGCATCGACCTGGGCGAAGGCGTCGCCGAGATCGGGTACTGGACTCTTCCACCCGCACGCGGCCGGGGTGTCGCGACCCGTGCCGCCCGCGCGGTCACCGCGTGGATGTTCACCCACGTGGGCCTGCACAGGATCGAGCTCAGCCATTCGGCGGTCAACCCAGCCTCGTGTCGGATCGCCGAGAAAGCAGGGTTCGCGTACGAGGGCACCAAGCGCCGGCAGGGCCTGCACCAGGACGGCTGGCACGACATGCATTTCCATGCCCGCCTGGCGGAGGACGAGGAGGCCGGGCCGGTGTCAACAGATCGTTGACGCCGGCCAGCTACCGCGAGCCGCTGGAGCGGGGAACGACGAGTCCGGTCTCGTACGCCGCGACGACCGCCTGGGTCCGGTCGCGCAGCCCGAGCTTGCCCAACACCCGGCTCACGTGCGTCTTCACCGTCTCCTCGGTGACGGTCAGTCGAGCGGCTATCTCCGGGTTGGACAGGCCTTCCGCGACGAGCCGCAGGACCTGTGTCTCGCGCGGGGTCAGCGAGGAGATCGTCGCGCTGGCCGCGGGGTCGGGTACGGGGCGCTGGAGGGCGAACTCGTCGATGAGCCGCCGGGTGACCGCCGGTGCCAGCAGCGCCTCGCCGACGGCGATGACGCGTACGGCGTCGAAGAGCCGTTCGGCGGTGACGTCCTTGAGCAGGAAGCCGCTGGCGCCGGCGCGGAGTGCCGCGTAGACGTACTCGTCCAGGTCGAACGTCGTGAGGATGAGGACGCGTGGCTGGGGCGTCACCGAGGCGGTGGCGAGGCCTGGCGTGGGGGTCGTGGTGGCGGAACCGGAGCCGGAACCGGAGGCGGACCCCGTGAGCCTTCGGGTCGCCTCGATCCCGTCCATGCCCGGCATCCGTACGTCCATGAGCACGACGTCGGGGGTGACCTCGCGGCAGATCCGGACGACCTCAACCCCGTCGGAGGCGGTGCCGACGACCTGGAAGTCGGGTTGGGTGCCGAGCAGTTCGGCGAATCCCGTTTGCACGACAGGGTGGTCGTCGGCGACGACGATCCGGATCGCCCGGGCTCGCGTGTCCATCAGGCCCTCTCGTTCTTTCCGGGCAGCTGGGCCTCGACGAGGAAGCCACCGCCGGTCGCCGCTCCGGCGCGCAGCTCACCGCCGACCGCGGCAGCGCGTTCGCGCATGCCGGCGAGTCCGTGACCAGCGACTCCCTGACCGGCGGCGGTCCCCGTCGTGGTGGTGCCGGGCCCATTGTCGCGGACGAGGAGCCGCAGGTCGTCCTCGCCGTAGTGGAGTTCGACGTCGACGGCGGCCCCTGGGGCGTGCCGGCGTGCGTTGGTGAGGGCTTCCTGGACGATGCGGTAGGCGGCGAGCTCGACGCCTGGGTCGAGCGTGACCGGTGCGCCGCGTAGGACGAGCCGGGTGCTGCTGCCGGCGGCGTCCCGGGCGCCGTCCAGCAACTCGTTGAGCTCCCCCAGCCGCAGGCCCGGTTGGGGACTGCGGTCCACGGTGGCGTCGGAAGCCTCGGGCGCCTCCGCCGACCTGGCGTCTTCGCGGAGTACGCCGAGCAGCCGCCGCATCTCCGTCAACGCGGCTCGGGCGGTGTCACCGATGGCCAAGAGCCGGTCGGCCCCGGCGGGTGGCATGCCCGGGACGGCCAGCCGTGCCGTCTCCGCCTGGACGGCGACCATGGAGATGTGGTGGGCGACCAAGTCGTGGAGTTCGCGGGCGATCCGGGCACGCTCGCCGCGGGCGGTGTGTTCGAGCAGGTTGTCGGCGATGACCTGCCGGGCGGCGGTGTTGGCCAGCGCGTCGGCTCGGGCGCGCCGCGCGATCCCGGCCATGGCTGCGGCCGGGGCGAGGGAGGCCAGCAGCAGGGTCAGCACGCGCGCCTCACCGTCGTTCGTCCCGGCGAGCGCGAGGACGGGGAACGGCACGGCTACCGCGATCGCCACCGGCGCCGGGCCGTGTCGGCCGATCCGGTATCCCGCGACCAGCTGTGCGACGGCCCCGGCCATGGTCAGGGTCTGGAACGCGGCCAATGACAGGACGGTCGACGCGGAGACGACGACCGCGGCCGCGGTGCGCTGCGCCCCCAGAAGCGCGATCGGCGCGGTGGTGGCCAGGCCGAGCAGGCCGAGCACCACGAGGTTGCCGAAGGAGGACGCGAACGCGGAGGAGAACGGCGTCCCCTTCGTGATCGACTCGACGAGCGCGGCCAGCGCCAGCACGACCCCGGCCGCCACGATGGCATGCGGAGCGGCGGCGATCCGATCCCAGCCGGCGGCCCACCCGGCCCGCCGGTCCCACACATGCTCCACGAGAGCCATTGTCCCGGCTGTTCGGCGACGCCCGCATCCCTCGCGCGAGTGACGCCGTGTCGCTGGTGTCGGTGACGGCGAAGATGGCTCTCGCGCGTGACGACCGTGGCCTGGACCGCTCCCTAGTCTGCCTGGCATGGAAGCGAGCATCGAGGTCAGCGGACTGCGTAAGCGGTTCGGCCGGACCATGGCCCTGGACGGGATGTCCTTCATGGTGTCGCCGGGGCAGGTGACGGGCTTCGTCGGCCCCAACGGCGCGGGCAAGTCCACCACGATGCGGGTGATCCTCGGCCTGGACACCCCCGATCAGGGCAGCGCCCTGATCGGCGGGCGACCCTACCCCAGTCTGCGGAACCCGCTCTGTCACGTCGGGGCGCTGCTGGACGCCGCCGCGTTGCAGCCGAGCCGGAGCGCGCGCAACCACCTGCTCTGGCTCGCGCACTCCCAGGGTCTGACCGCGCGGCGGGTCGACGAGGTCGTCGAGCTTGTTGGGCTGGAGTCGGTGGCCCGGCGGAAGGCGGGGGGCTACTCCCTCGGTATGCGGCAGCGGCTCGGTATCGCCGCGGCACTGCTCGGCGACCCGCCGGTGCTGATGCTGGACGAACCGTTCAACGGCCTGGATCCCGAGGGGATCGTGTGGATACGCGGCTTCCTGCGCTCACTCGCCGTGCAGGGCCGCGCTGTGCTGGTGTCGAGTCACCTGATGAGCGAACTGCAGGACACCGCGGGCCACCTGGTGGTGGTCGGCCGCGGCCGGGTCGTCGCTGACACCAGCGTCACCGACCTGATCGCCGGCGCGTCCGACGGGCGGGTCACGCTGCGCACCGCGGCGCGGTCGGAGGCGATGGCGGTGCTGGCGGAGGCCGGCGCCACCGTGGCCGCCACCGATCGCGACACCCTCACGGTCTCCGGGCTGGCGACCGACCGCATCGTCGTGTTGCTCGGCGCGAACGCGGTGCCGTTCTCGGAGGTGATGGCCCACCGGGCGACGCTGGAGGAGGCCTACATGGAACTCACCCGGGACTCTGTGGAGTTCCGGGCCACGGGAGCGGAGGCCAGCCGATGAGCACCGACACGCTCACCCCCTACCGGTCGGCGACGCAGGCCAGCGCGCGGGACGGTTTCGTCCACCTGCTGCGCGCGGAGTGGACGAAGTTCCGGACGGTACGCGGTTGGCTGGCTGGCATGGTGGCCACGGTTCTGGTCGTCGTGCTGCTCGGCGTGATGTACGCGGTGGGCAGCCAGGGCTCCTGCGACATGGGCGCGGTCGAGGCAGCCTGCCCAGCGCCGCCGGTGGGGCCCGACGGTGCACAGGTGACGGACAGGTTCACCTTCCTGCACCAGCCGCTCGCCGGCGACGGCAGCGTCACGGCCCGGTTGACGTCGATGACCGGCATCATCACCTACCCCCCACCGGACCACGACGAGATCGTCCCCGGACTGGTGCCCTGGGCGAAGGCCGGGATCATCGTCAAGGAGAGCACCCGGCAGGGGTCCGCGTACGCCGCGATGCTGCTCAGCGGGAAGCACGGCGTCCGGATGCAGTACGACTTCACCCACGACACGGCCGGTCGACCGGGCGGCGTGTCGGCTGCGTCTCCGCGCTGGCTGCGGCTCACCCGCTCCGGCGACATTCTCACCGGTTACGAGTCGGCCGACGGCACGCGGTGGACCAAGGTCGGCGCGGCCCACTTGGCCGGACTTCCCGCCACGGTCCAGGTCGGGTTGTTCGTCAACTCCCCCGGCGACCTGTCCGTCAAGTCGAACCCTCTCGGCGGCAGCATCAGTCAGGCCCGCTTCACCCAGGCCAGCGCGGTCTTCGACCATGTGAGCGTGCGGGGCGCGGCGTCCGATGCCACGTCCGGCGGATCGTGGCGCGAAGCCCAGGTCGGCGACGACCCGCAGGAGATGACCGACTGGGAGCGCTTCCACCGCCGGAACGGCGTGGAGCAGTCCGGTGACACGTTCACCCTCAGCGGGACTGGCGACATGGCACCGGTCGGAGACGGTCCTCGGGTCGAGAACACCCTGACCGGCATCGTGGCGGGGCTGATCCTGGTGGTCGTGGTGGCGGTGTTGTTCGTCACCGCGGAGTACCGGCGTGGCCTGATCCGTACCACGCTGCTCGCGAGCCCTCGGCGTGGTCGAGTTCTGGCGGCGAAGGCGCTCGTGATCGGCGCGGCCACCTTCGTGTGCGGGCTGGTGGCCGCCGGCGTCACCGTCGCGCTGGCGACGCACCTGTTGCGCTCGACAGGCAACCACGTACTGCCGGTGTCCTCGCTCACGCAGTGGCGGGTGATCGTCGGCGCGGCCGCTCTGCTGGCGGTGGCCGCGGTTCTCGCCCTCGGTCTGGGGGCGTTGTTCCGGCGGGCTGTGGCCGCGGTGGCCGCCGCGATCGTGCTGGTCGTCGTTCCGTACCTGCTCGCCACCGCGTCGGTACTCCCCGACGGTGTTACGGGATGGCTGATGCGGCTCACACCGGCGGCCGGGCTCGCGATCACGCAGAGCATTCCGGCGTACGCACACGTCGTCGGCCATTACGCGCCCTCGGACGGCTACTACCCGCTCGCGCCGTGGGCCGGGCTCGCGGTCCTGGCCGGGTACGCGGTACTGGCCCTCGGCCTGGCGATCCTGGCGCTGCGTAGGAGGGACGCATGACAGGGATCTGGCAGGGGGTCCGGCTCCACCTGCACGCGGAGTGGACGAAGCTGCGCACCGTCGGGGGCACGAGGTGGTTGTGGCTCGGGATCGTCGTGGTCACCGTGGCGGTGAGCGCCGCGGCCGCGTCGGTGGTGAACTGCCCGCCGACAGGTTGCGCGTACGACGTACCGAGGGTCAGTCTGACCGGCGTGCAGGTGGGCCAGGCCGTCGTCGCGATCCTGGCCGTGCTCGCGATCAGCGGCGAGTACGCCACCGGCATGATCCGTACGACGCTCACGGCGATGCCCCATCGGGGCACCGTCCTGGCCGTCAAGGCGGCGTTGCTCGTGGGGCTGACCCTGACCGCCGGGACCGTCGCGGTCCTCGCGTCTCTGCTCGCGGGGCGACTCATCCTGCCCGGCAACGGTTTCGCGCCCGCGCCCGGACATGGGCTGTTGTCCCTGGCCGACGGGCCGACGCTTCGCGCGGCCGCCGGATCGGTTCTCTACCTCGCGCTGATCGCGTTGTTCAGCCTCGGCGTGGGTGCCGCCGTCCGGGACTCGGCGGCCGCCATCGGGATCGTGCTCGGTGTGCCGTACCTGTTCTCGATCCTGACGGCTATGACCGAGAACCAGGAACTCGCCCGGTTCCTCTACCAGGTCTCCCCGATGAACGCCGGCCTCACCATCCAGGCCACGGTCGACCTGGCGGCGATACCGCTGGCCCCGTGGGCGGGGCTCGGGGTGCTCGCCGCATGGTCGGCGGCGGCGTTGCTGGCCGGCGGGCTGCTCCTTCGGTTCCGTGACGCCTGACCCTCGAACGCGAAGGCGCCGGGCCTCAACCGGTCGACGCCGGCTCGCTCGGTACTCCGGTTCGCCGGCCCGGGCACCTCGCGGGCGGCCTGTTGGGCGCGCAGGGTCCGGGCGAGTTCGTCCCGGCCCTCGAGCACCAGCCGGCGTAGCCAGCCGGGCGGCTCGGCGTTCGCGAGGTAGTCGTCGGTGCGGGTGAGGGTGTCCGCGGAGGTCACCGTCGCCGGGTACGCCGCGGTGGCGAGTGTCTGGGTGAGCTCGCTCGGCCAGTGCCCGAGCACGGATTCCAGGGCGGTGAAGTACTCCTCGACGTAGGGAGTGAGTAGTTCGGCCTGCTCGGGTTGCCAGAACCCGTCGAGGGTCCCGCGCAGGACGGCGTTGGAGAGTTCTCCCGCCGTGATCTGTCGCCAGGCGCGTTCCTTGCTCCGCGCCGTCCCGACGGCCGCCTGGCATCCCGCCGCGTTGCGTTGCCCGCCGGCGGTCGGGTCCCGGGTCAGCTCCAGCTCGATCTCGGCGTCGCCTGCGGCACCGGTGACGACCAGCCGCAGCAGCAGCGACCAGCGAAGGTCGGTGTCGACCGACAGTCCCGGCAGCTCCTCCGATCCGGCCAGCAGCCGGGCGATGGTCGCGAGATGGTCGGGGCCGGTGGCGACGACGGCCAGGGCCTGGACGTACGCCAGTTGTGCCTCGCCGCCGGGCTCGGCGGTCCTGGCCAGGTCGAGCAGCCGGTCGGTGAGCGCCCGCAGGCCCTGTGGCCGCCACGCGGGGTCGGTGTAGGTCCTGGCCGCCAGACAGGCCTGCCGCAGCAGGGTCCGCACGATCGAGGCGTTGCGCACCGAGTCCACGCCGGACAGCACCAGGGCGACGTAGTCGTGGGCCGGTAGCTGCCCGTCGCGGGTCATGTCCCACGCGATCGTCCAGCACACGGCCTGGGCCAGCGGGTCGGTGATCTCGCCGATCCCGTCCAGCATCGCCGCGACCGAGTCCGGATCGAGCCGGATCTTGGCGTAGGTCAGGTCGTCGTCATTGAGCAGCAGCAGGTCCGGCCGGGCCGCGCCGAGGAGTTCGGCGACCTCGGTGCGCTCTCCGGCGACGTCGACCTCGACCCGGGCCCGGCGTCGCAGGGTTCCGGCGGTCCGGTCGTAGAGCCCGATCGCCAGCCGGTGCGGACGCAGTGTCGGGTGGTCGGCGGGTGCGGTCTGGCGGACGGCGAAGCTGGTGAACCGGCCGTCGGCGTCCACCGCGACCTCCGGCGACAACATGGTGGGTCCGGCGGTCTCCAACCACTGGCGCGACCACTCCACCAGGTTGCGCCCGGTCTCCTCCCCCAGCGCCTCGAGCAGGTCCGCGAGCGTCGTGTTGCCCCAGGCGTGTCGGCGGAAGTAGCGGCGCAGGCCGGCGAGGAAGGCGTCGGCGCCCACGGCCGCGACCAGCTGTCTGAGAACCGACGCGCCCTTGTGGTAGGTGATCGCGTCGAAGTTGACCTCCATCGAGTGGATGTCCTTGATGTCCGCGGCGATCGGGTGCGTCGAGGGCAGCTGGTCCTGCCGGTAGGCGTGCGCCTTGGTGCTGTCGGCGAAGGTCGCCCACGCCCCGGTCCAGCGGGTCGCCTCGACCTGCGCGAGGGTCGCGGCGTACGTCGCGAACGACTCGTTCAGCCACAGGTCGTCCCACCAGCGCATCGTCACGAGGTTGCCGAACCACATGTGCGCCATCTCGTGCAGGATCGTGCCGGCTCTGCGTTCGTAGTCGGCGTCGGTGACCCGGGACCGGAAGACGTACCTCTCCCTGATCGTCACGCAGCCGGGGTTCTCCATCGCGCCGAAGTTCAGCTCGGGCACGAACAGCTGGTCGTACTTGCCGAAGGCGTAGGGAAGGTCGAAGGCCTTCTGGTAGAAGTCGAAACCTCGCCTGGTGACGTCGAAGACCGCCTCGGCGTCCAGGTGCTGGGCCAGCGAGGCGCGGGTGAACAGCCGCAGCGGGATCCGCTGCCCGTCCGGTCCGACGTACTCGTCGGCGACCCCGCGGTAGGCACCCGCGACCACGCCGGCGAGATAGGTCGGGAGCTTCGGTGTCGCCGGGAAATGCCAGCGCCGCACCTCGCCGAGCGCTTCGCAGGCGTCCTCGGCCGTGTTGGACACGACCACCCACCCCGACGGCGCGGTGACGGTGAACTCGAACGTCGCCTTGAGGTCGGGCTGGTCGAAGCAGGCGAAGATCCGCGGCGCGTCCGCGGTGGCGCACTGGCTGTGCAGGTAGACGTCACCGTCGACCGGGTCGGTGAAGCGGTGGAGTCCCTGACCGGAACGGGAGTAGGTGCAGTCGGCGACCACGCGGAGCTCGTTGTCCTCCGCGAGTCCGGACAGCGGGATCCGGCCGAGCGCCCGGTCGTAGCGCGCCGGGTCGAGCGGCGCACCGTTCAGGACCAGCTCGTGTACGTCGGCGTCGGCGAGCTCGCAGAAGACCTCGGCCGTCGGTTCCGAGCAGCGGAACCGGATCACCGTGGTCGAGCCGAAACGCTCCGGACCCGCCGTCAGGTCGAGGTCGACCTCGTAGGAGTCGAGTGTGAGAACACGGGAGCGTTCGAGTGCTTCGTCTCGAGTGAGGTTGCCGGCCATTCCGCAACCCTAGTCTTGCGCCCCGTTCCCGATGATCATGACCGTGATCATGGGATGGGTCGGCGCGTCGACGGCGAGGACGAGGCCGAGCAGGCAGGCGGCGACGGCTTCGTCTCGTGAGCCACAAGGTGCTGCTGCGGCTGCCCGCGGTCGACCGGCCCAAGGCGGACCTGACCGACCCTGTCGAGGCCGGGCAAGGCCTGGACGAGCTGATCAGCGTCTGCGTCGACGAGGTCGCAACCTGGCACGCGCTGACCGCGGTCTGCGACAAGGCCAAGCTGCTGCAGTTGGCCATCGATGAGGCCAGGGCCCGGTGGGAGCTCGTCGAGGACCGCCAGGACGTCGAGGACATCCGCCGGTTCGCCAGGCGGTGGGTACTGGAGACCCAGATCCGCCAGGAAGCGCTGCGGGACCTGACCGACCAGGTGTGGGCGCACGGCATGAGGGTCGGGACCGACTGGGCCGGCGAGGCAATAGAGACGGCCGACCGACTGCTCACCGAGGGCACCGAGCTTGCGCGCCGCTGCCACCTCGACCTCGGCGTGCCCGTGCCGGAGTCACTGCGCGCGGCGCCGACAACCAAGCAGCCCAAGCAGGCAGCGGCGACTGAGGCCTCACCGGGCACGAAGGCACCAGTCACCGCGCCGAAGGCCTCGCCGACCGATGTGGTGACCGCGGACAGCGGTGCCTAGTTGGTGCATCGTGTCCCACAGCTCTGCGTCGGCGCGGGTTGGCTTGCCTTCATCGCGCAGGACGGACGATCGGTGTCGAGCGATCGCCCCGACCAGCACGCCTGGGTCATCGTGGCGATGACGACCGCCGGCGGGGGCCTCGCCGGTGCCTGTCAGGGGTGGCTGGCCATCGCGGCGTGTTTGTACCTGGTCGGTGGGGCAGTCGTGACGTGGGTCGATCTGGACGTTCACCGCGTTCCGGACCGCGTGCTGGCGGCTTGGGTGCCGGTGCTGTTCGGGTCGCTGGTCCTGGCCGCGGTTACGACGGGCGACCGGATGATCCTGGGCGGTGCCGCGATGGGCGCGGTAGCGCTCGGCGGCCTGTTCCTGGTGCTCGCGCTCGTCGGGTCGATGGGTTTGGGGGATGTCACGCTCGCTGCGGTGACTGGCCTGCCGCTTGGTGCGATGGGGAGGAGCTTTCTGACCACCGCGGTGTTTGCCTGTTTCGCCGCAGCCGCCGTGGCCGGTGTGTGGCTGCTCATCCGTGGGATTTCCCGAAGAGCGCACCTTGCGTTCGGGCCGGCGATCGTGGTTGGTGGGGCAGCTGCCGTCATCCGGTTCGGGCTGAGGTAGTGGGCGTGAGGACGCGACTTCTCCTGGCTCTAGTGACGTACGGGAGACGGTGCCTGGCCAACTCGACATCGAGCGGTGACGGCTGCCTCGTCGGACGCTGCCGCGCTACCACGAACGATCTGCTCAGGTGAGTCTGGACTCGCCGAGATCCAGATAGGTCGTGAACGCCTTCTCCGTCCCCCACTGGAGACTTACGTACAGCATGTTGAGGGTCTGGTGCGCCCAGTATCGTTGCAGCGTTGCCGGCTCGAGGCACTCTGCGAGGACCTGCTCCACCCGGCGCACCGCTCCTGGGGTGGGCCGAGCGTCGGCGGGCCGTGTGGCCGCGTCGAAGCTGAGGGTGTGCAGAAGCTTCACGAGTCCGAACCGGCGGTCGCCGCGAGCGACACCGTAGTTCCAGTCGACGACACCCGAGATGTTTCCCTCGGAATCGAACAGCACGTTGGGAACGGTCAGGTCGACATGAACGAGGTCGTCGCCGATCACATCCGTGGCGCGGTCTGCGCCCGCCGTCCTCCGGATGGCATGCAGGAGTCGCCGAGCCCGCGGACTGTACCCTTCGATCAGATCGAACGGGACCGCGTCTCCAGGCCGGCCAAGGCTTAGCCTCGGCTATTCACGTGGGTCGGCGGCACGGGGTCTAAATGCGGCGGAGTGCCTTGCCTGTAAGGAAGAATCGGTGTTTGAGGACAACGATCTTTCTCGTAGAAAGGCACTCCGTAGGTGAAGCGTAGCAAGGGTTCGTCGGGTGGGAAGAGGGCACGGCGAGGCAAGGATGGTTCGGCTGGCGGCAGGGGTGGCGTGGCTGGGCCGCGGTTTCGGGTCAGCTCGGATGGGCACGGGTTGGCCTCGCATGCGGGTGTGTCGATGCTGCGCGAGCTCGCTGAGTTCGTGGGTCTGACCAGGTTCGTCACCCAGGCGTTGGCTGACACGTATCGGGGCCCGTGGCTTCACTCCCCGGGGCAGGTGTTCGCTGATCAGGCGTGTGCGATCGCCGATGGGGCGACGTCGACGTCGGGGATCGCGGTGTTGCGGGACCGCCCGCAACTGCACGGGGCGGTGGCCAGTCAGCCGACCGTGTGGCGGCTGGTCGACAGGATCGATGAACAGCATCTGGGGCTGGTGCGCCAGGCGCGGGCGAAGGCGCGTGAGCGGGCCTGGCAGGCGGGAGCGGCCCCGGACCTGGAGGCCACCGGTGGGTATCTGCACATCGACTTCGATGCCACGATCACCATCGCTCACAGCGAGAAGTCCGGCGCTGCACCGACCTGGAAGAAGAGCTTCGGGTTCCATCCGCTGCACTCCTATCTGGACCGGCCCGAGATCTCCGGCGGGGAGTCGCTGGCTGGGATCCTTCGGCCCGGAAACGCCGGGTCGAACACCATCGCCGACCACAAGACACTGCTGGACCTGACCCTTGAAGCGCTCCCGGAGTCCTACCGGCCTGGCGTCGACGGTGCGCCGGAGATCCTGATCCGGGCCGATGCGGCCGGGGCGACCTACGACTTCGCCGCCTACTGCCGGCAGAAACACTGCGAGTTCAGCTTCTCCACCGAGTCGACCCCCACCTATGTGGGGATCGCCGACGCGGTGGACGAGCAGCTGTGGGCGACCGCGATCGAAGACGACGGGATCCGTGACGGTGCCATGGTGTTCGAAGCCACACACTGTGTGGATCTGTCGAAGTGGCCGCAAGGCACCCGGCTGATCCTACGCAAGGAACGCCCGCATCCGGGCGCCCAACTCCAACTGCACAACACCACCAGTGACGGGATGCGGCTGACCGCGTTCATCACCGACACCCCGGCCCGTGTAGTCCCCCACCAGATCCAGGGACTGGAGCTACGACACCGCCAGCACGCCCACGTCGAAGCACGGATCAAAGACTCCGGCCACCTCGGCCTGGGCAACCTGCCGCTGGACGCGTTCTGCCACAACCAGGCCTGGTTCGAGATAGCGCTCGCCGCCGCGGATCTGATCAGCTGGGCGAAACTGCTCGGCTTCAAAGACCACCCCGGGATCGCCAAAGCCACACCCGAAACCTTCCGCTACAAAGTCCTACACGTCGCCGGAAAAATCGTCTCCACCGCCCGACAGCTGTATCTGAAACTGGACTCTTCCTGGACCCCCAGCCCCGCGATCGAGAAAGGCTGGACGCGCATCCGTACGGCCTTCGGCTAACACCCGCCGTCCCTGACCACCTCGCGAGCCGCAGAAACGGAGACCCGCAAACCCCCACTGAACAACAACAACCGGCGCCCAGCCGCCGGGCGCGCCAGCCTACCCGCAAGCAGCTTTCACAACCACGCAAGCCCAAACAAGAATCCATCACCACTAGATCAATTTCCGTGAATAGTTGAGGTTAGTGGAGGTGCTTCGACATCGGGCCGGTTGGCAAGCAGCCCCGCGAGCCGCTCGTTCATGGCGACGATTGCGTCAACGGTGCTGACGTCGGGTCTCGTTGTGGTTGATCCCGGCAAGCGTTGCTGTACGACCGCGACCGTCCCGTCCCCGAGATCGAAAAGGAAATCATGGGCTGGCACAGGGATTCCCAACGCCCGGACCTCCGCCAACACCTCGGCCGTGTGGCGCTGTGGTCGATGGTCGCGAACGCCGTTGTGACAACGGCCTCTCGGCCGTCCGGCCACCGGACGTATGCGGCACCGGACTGCCCCTGCTCGATCAGGCCCACCAGCTCAAGGCGGCAGCCGGCGCGTTCGTTCAGCGCGAGAACGACCTCAATGCTCATCGCGTAGCAGCATAGGTCGCTAGGCCGTGTCTGCTAGATTCCGCCTGACTCGCGGCGTCCCGGATCGTTCGCTTCACCGGCTCGATTGAGCAGACCTGACCTAGGCGACCAGGCGCGACGCGCGCTTGGAAAAGAGGCCTGCTAGGCCCGCGGAGGTTTCTCGGCCAGGTGGCGGTACCGCTTGTGCACCCCAGCGATGCTGCGCTGCCGGTCGTCGTGCGCGTTCAATGCCGCGGTGATGTGACGCCAGGACAGCCCATCGGCAAGCGCCTTCCCGACGACGGCCTCGACGTCATCACCTCGGGCCAAGGCATCATGGATCTCGCTCATCGCCTGGTTCCAGGCCAGCCGCGGATGGTCCTGTAACCAGGCTTCGACCGCCTCGGCCGAGAAGGCCGCGGGCGCGGTCCTCGACGTCGGCGGCAGCGGAGCCGGCATCCCCACAGTCAGCCGCGGGCGAGACAGAGTCGAGCTGGTCCGCCGCCCCTGAGCTGCCGCTGCACGAAGAGCCGACAGCGATGGGCGCTCGCCGAGGACCTGTTCGATGCGCGCGGCCAGCTCCTTGTAGCTGTAGGTGGCCGGACGGTCGGTGCTCACAGCCGGAGTGTACGGATCGGACACGCCGCAAACCCTCTGGGGTTGACGGGTCACAGCATGCTGCGAGATGGTGTCCTCATCGCCCACACCATGGGTGAGATCGGGCCTGACCAGCCATCCAGAGGACCACCTCGTGACCACGCTCCCCGCCCAGTACCGCCGTACGCCCTACACTGCTGTCACTGCGAGCATGCAGGCTGACCCGGAGGCTCGTCACTGCGGTGGCGCGGCCTCCGAGTCGTTTATCCGGGCATTCCCGATCGAGGCCGCCCGCTGCGCCACGTACCCGACCCGGATGGAGTGGGTTCCCGATCGCGAACGGGGCATCGTCCCGGACCTGTTGACCGCCCTGTGTCGTGGCTGCCCCGGGCGGCAGGCGTGCCTTCTGTAGGCCCTGTCCGGCCAGGAGCAGGGTTATTGGGCCGGGACCACCACCGCCGACCCGGGTCCAGATGCGTCAACTCGGGCAGGACAGCGTCGAAACGGCCGACTGGCTGCAGGAGCTGGCACGCATCGAAGGCGCTCTGCGCCCTGAGGGGGAAGGCTCCTACCGGTGGTATCGCCGGCGCGGGTGCCGATGTGGTGAGTGCAAGGCCACCAACGCCGCCCAGCGGGCGCAGGAGCGGACCAAGGCGAAGTGCCGCACCGCGGCCTAACCAGCCGTTGAGTGGTGAGATTGGCAAGACTTCAGATCTAGCCCGTTACGAGAAGAAGCGAGCCAAACATGACGTTGATCGACCGTCCCTGGACGCGGGTGCGCAAGCCCGTCCCGATCCCGGCGGTCTACACCGTCACCGACCTTCAGCAGATGGCGGATGTCGATTTCGCCGAACTGGTTCGGTCCCACCTGGTGCCCCGCGACCAGTCCCCCGCTGGGCGGGAGGCGTGGGACAGGTTCTGGAAGAGCCTCAGGGAAAATGACCAGCTCGCCAACCGCACCTATGACGTGTTGGACGACTTTCTCGATACGACCGAGGACGCCCTCAGCTCGGGGGATCTCGACGACGCCGGAACTACTCGTGCGACGAAGTTCCGCCAGCAGTGCGAGATGAGCTGGAAGAGGATCGACCGAGACCGCCAAAGGGGCGCCCTCGCATGGGCTGGGAACGCGGCCAAGTTCCCGCCTCACGCGCGGCGGGTCATCGCCACTTTGGTCGGGGCGATCGCTCGGCACCGATCGGCCGTCCTGCGCGATGAAGGCAAGCCAACCCGCACCGACGCAGAGCTGTGGGACACGATGCACCAGCTAGGCCTCGACCCCCGCGACCACCCGCCACTCGACGAAGAGTCCTGACAGTCATGGGGGTTGTTCCGCTAGGCTCGCCGCACATGATTTGACCTGCAGGCACCCCTCGAGGTCCTCCATCTGGCCGTATACCTGCCCGGCCGACCGAGATTGTGGAGGACCTTCATGAGCATGCGTACGCGTATCGACGTGCCTGAACCACTAGCAGCGTCACTGGGGAGTCACTTCGGCGATGCGGGCCGTGCCTGGGTCGCGTCCCTGCCGGATCTGATCAACGACTATCTGGACCGCTGGCGCCTGCGCCCAGACGGGCCACCCGGTCACGGGTCGGTCGGCTTGGTGGTTCCTGTCCTTCGCGCTGACGGCGTTCCAGCTGCCCTCAAGCTGCAGCGTGCCGAGGAGGACTCGATCGGCGCATCGCTTGCTCTTCGAACCTGGGACGGGAACGGTGCTGTGCGCCTGTTGGAAGCCAGCACGGACTCAAGCATCATGCTGCTCGAGCGTCTGGACCCAGACCGCAGTCTTTCAAGCGTTCAGGATGACCTGGCCGCTCTGCAGATACTCGCCGAACTCCTCGCCCGACTCAGCGCAGTACCCGCACCGGACGGCCTACGCCGACTCGCGGACATCGCTGCGGCCATGCTCAACCAGGTTCCTCATGCGCTGACCCAGCTGTTCGATCCAGCTGATCGTCGGCTGATCCAGACCTGCGCCGGCATGGTCGATGAAGTACTCGGTGAAGCCGGTGACCGGCTCCTGCACTGGGACCTGCACTACGACAACGTCCTAGCTGCCCACCACTCCGATCCACGTGAGCCGTGGCTTGCCATCGATCCGTGTCCCCTAGCCGGTGATCCTGGGTTCGAACTACTCCCAGCACTCGGCAACCGCTGGGACGACCTGACCGTAACCGGTGATCTGCACCGCGCTCTCCGGCGCCGATTCGACCTGATGACCGAGGTCCTGGCCATGGAACGACAGCGCGCCAGAGCATGGACCGCAGGGCGGGTCCTGCGAAACGTTCTCTGGGACATCGACTCTGGCCACGCCAGACTGCACCCTCGCTACGCTGACATCGCAGAAGCCGTGCTCACCAGTCGTTGAACGGGACCTCGTAGGTCGGGATTTCGCTGGTGTTCATTTGGGGATCCTCTTACGAGTCACGCCCTAGTAGGACTTTGTCATGTCGATCATGGTGGGGCGAGTGTTTCGATGTGGTCGATGGTGACTTCTTGTCGGCAGGTGGGGCATGCGCCGGCGATGAGGGCGAGCACGATTTGTAGCTCGTGTACGACTGCGTACAAGCTCAGGCCGGCGCATCCTGTTTTGGGTCGAGTCTGACCATGGTGCAGAAAGCTTGGGCGATCGCGACGAGTGTGACGTGGCGGTTCCAGCCGGTCCAGGAGCGTCCTTCGAAGTGGTCGAGTCCGAGCCCGGTTTTCAGTTCGCGGTAGTCATGTTCGATCCGCCACCGGATCTTTGCCAGGTCGACGAGCTGATCGATCGGTGTGTCGGCAGGCAGGTTAGAAAGCCAGTAGTCGGTAGGCTCGTTCGCCTCATCGGGCCATTCGACCAGCAGCAGCTTCGCCGGCAAGGTCCCATCGTCTGCGCGAGGGATGTCGCGGTTGGCCGGACGTACCACGAACACCGCGAACTTCGAGGTCATGGCAGCACTCGGATTACCTTTCGTTTTTCTGGTCCCCTGCCGCCACGCCACCTCCTGGTAGGCATCGCGGCCGGCCGCCATGGCGATCTCGCGCAGACTCGATGCCGGCTTCGGGTAGTGGGGCTTGGGACGTCTGCCACGACCACCGTTACGTGGCGGTCTCACCGGCTCCGCTTCGCCGGGGTGGGCGCTGGTGCCGGCTTTGAGTGCGACCACATAGTCCAGGCCACGTTCTTCCACGCCGAGCCGGAACCTGGTGCAATCCCCATATCCGGCATCGGCAACGACGGGAAGCCTCGGCGACCCCCATTCGGCTTGCTCATCAAGCATGTCCAGCGCGAGCCGCCACTTCTCGATATGCCTCACGTCGTCAGGGACTTTGGATTCGGCTCGCTTCCGGCGGACCTTCTCGGCCTGCTCGGGATCATCACAGGCCTTGTCGTCCCAGCTTTCCGGGCAGAACAACCGCCAGTCGACCGCCGCCGAGCAGGTGTCGTTGACCGCGTGAACACTCACCCCGATCTGGCAGTTGGCGGTCTTGCCCAACGTCCCGGAATACTGCCAGGCCACACACGCCGAGGCAGGTCCGTCCTTGGGGAATCCGGTGTCGTCGATCACGTATGCCCGCGGCCCAATCGCCTGCGCAGCCCACGAGCTCAACCTGCGCCGCACCGCGGTGAAATCCCATGTCGAGGAAGTGACGAACTGCTGCAACCGCTGATGATCCACACCCAGCCGCTCCGCCATCGGCTGCATCGACTTACGCCGACCATCAGTCAACAGGCCACGCAGATACAACTCACCCGTGGCACGCTGATCCGAACGCGCAAGACAACCCAGCATGTCGGCTGCGAACTCGCCGAGCCTCGGCCGCAACTCCGCTATCTGATCAGGAGTCATGCACCGACCATGTCAGAACATCAACCACAGAACACGAAACGACACACCTAACAAAGTACTACTAGGACATCGAGTCCTATCGGCCTGTAGCCACCGCCAGGAGCCACAACGCGGCCAAGTTCCCGCCTCACGCGCGGCGGGACATCGCGACTCTGATCGGGGCGATCGCCAGGCACCGATCCGCCGTCCTGCGCGATGAAGGCAAGCCAACCCGCGCCGACACAGACTTGTGGGACACGATGCACCAGCTAGGCCTCGACCCCCGCGACCACCCGCCACTCGACGAAGAACGCTGACATGGGGCTCGCGCAGCCCAAGAGCAGGTCGCTGACCCGACCCAGGCGCTTGGTGAGGCGGCGCGGTCCTGCATCCGACTTGACGATCACGAGCTGCTCGTCCGCGCTCTTAGAACTTAGCCTGGATCCGTGGACCGGGTGGGTTGGTGATCTTGGTTGTGGGTTTGGTGGTGTGGGCTGCGGCTGGGCAGGTCGGGCTCGCTGGTCTGCCCAGCTTTCCTTTGGTTTCTGGTCGGGCCTTGACGGCGGGTGGGCAGGTTTCAGGCGAGGCGTGGTGGCCCGGTCGCAGGGCGGAACACGTTGTTCCACAGGGTTTTCCAGTGTTGGGCCCAGGGCCAGTGCTCGGGCAGGTGCAGGACGGGCCGGCGCTGAGGGCGGGCGATCCTGGCGGGGACGGTGACGATGTGACGGCGAAGCGTCGCGCCGCGGGCGAGGGCGTGGCGGGGGCTGGTGAGGGTTCCGGCGGCGCGGAGCAGGTTGTGGCAGATGGCGGCGCAGATCGCCCACGCGCTGTTCGCGGCGAACCGGCCTGAGGGCAGGTGCGCCAACGGCCCGTCGATCAGGTCAGCGAACACCGTTTCGATGATCGCGTGCCGGCGGTGGGTGATGTCAGCATCGGCGGTGGGTTCGGTGTTGTTGGTGAAGAACGGGTGATGACGCCATACCGGGAACAGCTCCTCCTCGCCGGCCTGGTCGCGGGCGCGGTCACGGACCCTGCGCACGACCAGTCGGGCGGTGACCGGGTGCTTGGTGGAGGTGAACGCGGTGAACTCCACCTCCGCGACCTCAGCATCCGAAATCAACTCACCGGTATCGTCATCGACGACAGCACCGGGGTAGTGCACCGGTGTCCAGGCGTCTTCGGCGATGCTGGCGATCGCGGCGGTGACGGCCGGGTTCTTGGTGAGCACCACCGAGAACCGCACGCCTGCCTTCACACACGCGCCGACCACGGCGTGGTTGCCATACGCCGAATCGCCCCTCACCAGGATCTGCCCGCTGGCGCCGGCGGCGCGGGCGGTGGCGATCGCCTCGGCCACCATGCTCGCCGCGCCTTTGCCGGAGCCGGCCCGTCCGGCGCGCAGCCGGATCCCGGCCACCACCGGCGCCCCCTGGATCGTGCTGATCGTGGTCGCCAGCGGCGACAGGCCCCGGCGCAACACCTGCCGGCCGCCGATCTTGGTGTGCCCGAAACTCCCGCCCTGCTTGGCGTGCCCATACACCGGGCGCAACAACGAGTCGATATCGATGAACACCCGATCCTCGATACCCGGCAACAACCCGCTGGCCTGGACAAGGTTGACCAGATGGGCCCGCGCGACCGAGGCCAACTGCTGGGTGTGGCCATGGGTGAACTCCCGCAGAAACTGACCCAACGTCGCCGGCGCATACACCCCACCAAACAGCCGACGCATCCCACCCGACCGGATCACATCCAGATCATCGATACAGTCCGCGCCCGCGGCCATCCCCGCGATGATCGAGGCCAGCTTGCCCGCCGGGTTGGCCGCCGCCGAAGCCACCGTCGTCGCCGTGATCGCGACCCGTTCGCCCACCAGCTCCGACAGGCCCGCCCGCTCCGCCAGCGCCATCACCGGCACCAGCCCCGCGCACGACACCAGATTCTGCTCATCGAAGACCGGCGTGGCTCGCGACCACCCATACGGTAGTTTCACTGTCAGTGCCTTTTGGATCGGGTTGGATCAGGACTTCGACACTCCAGATTCTCCCGATCCAGAAGGCACTTCCTCTGCTACCACGCCGAAGGACCACTCACCCGGTCCACGGATCCAGGCTTAGAGCCTGTTCCTAAACCGGTTTGGTGAGGCGTTGGCTGGTGATGCGGATCATTGTCCAGCGGACCATGGCTTCGTGGTGTGGGGGTAGGCGTTCGTAGTCGCGTGCGCAGCGGCGGTGGGCGGTGATCCAGGCCAGGGTCCATTCGACGACCCAGCGGCGAGGGAGTACGTGGAAGCCTTTGGTGTCATCGGAGCGTTTCACGATCTGCAACGTCAAGCCCACAGTGGCTTTTGCCCAGTCGAGGAGTTTGCCGGCGTATCCGCCGTCGGCCCAGACCAGCCGGACCCGGCCGAAGCAGGTGCCGAGGCGTTGCAGCACAGGGTGGGCGCCGTCACGGTCTTGGACCGAGGCGGCGGTCACTATGACGCACAGCAGGAGGCCGAGGGTGTCCACGGCGATGTGACGTTTCCGGCCGTTGATCTTCTTCCCCGCGTCATAGCCACGACTACCAGCAGCTACGGTCTCGGCCGCCTTGACCGACTGGGAGTCGACAACGGCGGCTGTCGGTGTGGCGGCACGCCCCTGTGCCAACCGGACCCGATCTCGCAGACAGTCCAGGAGGTGCTCGGTGATGCCGGCGGCCTCCCAGGAGGCGAAGTACTTGTACACCGTCGACCACGGCGGGAAGTCCGCGGGCAGCGACCGCCACTTGGTGCCGTTGTCGACCAGATAGAAGATCGCGTCGACGATGTCACGCCGACAGTGCTTTTCCGGGCGGCCGCCCGCTCCCGACAGCGACGCCGGATCGGGCAGCAACGCATCGATCACCGCCCACTGTGCATCGGTGGTATCCGAGGGATACCGTCGAGGGCGACTTCGCGGCTGCTGGTGGAATGACGCCAGACGGCAACACCCAGCCCCTGAGGGGACACCAGCAACGACAGCACGGCAAGATAGCACCCGGACTCCTGGTAGAGCTGCGACTCGACACCGCTCGATCTACCAGGAGTTCCTCTCTCACCAGCGCCAACACGCCGACCAAGATCCAGCCAAGGGTTCAGGAACAGGCTCTTAGCTTGTCGTTTAACCTCCCGAGTCCTGCTCGGGGTGCGGGTCTGACCTTGTTCGGCGTGTCGTTGTGGTGATGGAACGGCCATCGCCTGATGCTCTTCGGGTTCCGACCAAAGAACGTCCGAAGGTGGCAAGCGATGGCCGCGCAGATCAGTGTGCCTCATGTACCGTGTCCAGGCGAGCAGGACACCAACACTGTTGTGGATCTTTCCCGGTTCCGGGTCGCGTTCTATGACTGTTTGACCGCGCGTGCGGATGCCTTGTTCGAGCTGGCCGACGCCGTGTTGTGTGAGCAGGGACCGGTGAACACGCTGGTCGAGTTGTGCCTTGCTGCACAGCACCGGCGCGGGCATGGCGCGTTGTATGACGGGTTGAATGCCGGACGGATCGACATCACCAGGCTGAGCTACTCGCTGAGTGGGCTGCCGCTTCCCCGTGACCGGGATGGGCGGATCGTGCTGGCCGTCGATGTCAGTAACTGGCTACGCCCGGACGCCGACACCAGTGCGGAACGACTGTTCTGCCACACCTACGGCCGCGGCAAGAACCAGGCACAGATGATCCCGGGCTGGCCGTACTCCTTCGTCGCAGTGTTGGAGAGCGGACCCAGCTCCTGGACACAGATCCTCGATGTGGTGCGGCTTGGACCTACCGACGATGAAACCGAGGCCACCGCACGCCAGGTCCGTGACGTCGTCACCCGGCTCGTGCAAGCCAGACAGTGGCAGCCCGATGATCCGCACATTCTCATCATGTTCGACGCCGGCTACGACGTGACGCGTTTGGCTTATCTGCTGGACGACCTGCCCGTGCAGCTGGTGGGCCGGCTGCGCTCAGACCGCGTACTGCGACACCCGAAACCACCACGCACACCAGGCGCTGGCGGCCGCCCACCCAAACACGGACCCGAGTTCTCACTGCCCGACCCCGACACCTGGACGCCCCCCGATGTGGCAACAGCCAACGAAACACCCCGGTATGGCACCGCAACCGCGAGCTGCTGGAACCGGCTACACCCGCGGCTCACCCGCCGCGCGGCCTGGACCGGCCACGAAGGCGAACTCCCGGTCATCGAGGGCAGCTTGATCCGGTTGTCCGTCGACCATCTGCCCGGCGAGCGTGACCCGAAACCGCTGTGGCTATGGACATCAGCCACCAACCTGAGCGCTGAAACCGTTGACCGAGCCTGGCGGGCATTCCTGCGCCGATTCGATCTCGAACACACCTTCCGCATGCTCAAACAAACCCTCGGCTGGACCAAACCGAAGATCCGCGACCCCGAAGCGGCCGACCGCTGGACCTGGCTCATCGTCGTCGCCTACACCCAGCTACGACTTGCCCGCGATCTCACTGACCACATCCGTCGCCCCTGGGAACCCCGCCAACAAGCAGGCCGCCCGCTCACACCGGCACAAGTACACCGCGGCTATCGGAACATCCACCGGAAACTACCCGTCCCCGCCCGCGCACCAAAACCCAGCCGGCCAGGCCCAGGACGCCCACCAGGCCGCAAAAACCGCCAACAAGCACCACGCCACAACGTCGGCAAACACACCAACCAACCTCATGACGAAAGGACCAGAGGTTAAACGACAAGCTTAGAGGTGATTGGCGTGGTGCTCATCGTCGCCCGGTGTCGCAGCTCGTTGAGGTCAAGCTGGGTCAGCCGGAGCCTCTTGCCATGCGAGCCTGCTCGGCGGCGCATGCGGTGCTGATGTGCCTGTAAGTACGTTGCATAGTCGGGTGCCGGCTGACACGCTCGCGGACGTGCGATCAGTCTGCGGATCAAGTGTCCATGACTTGGACGGTTCTCATGGGTGAACTGCCGGGCGGGTACGTCAACGCGGTAGTCCGAATAGGTGAGACGGTCCGGCGTCCTGTTCCAGAGCATGCCGAGTTCGTCCACGCTCTGCTGCTGTATCTCGAGGATCGTGGCTGGCCGGGCGCACCCCGTTTCCTCGGCATCGACGAGACTGATCGTCAGATACTTAGCTATCTACCTGGCCATGTGGCCTGGTTAGCTCCTGATCGAGTCGACCCCCCAGGAGTGTGGTCAGAGCAGTCGCTTGCACGGGTGGCCGAACTCGTACGGGAGCTGCATGACCTCACGGCAGCCTCTGCCCTCGCGGGTTCGAGAGAGGTCGTGTGCCACAACGATCTAGCCTCCCGCAACACCGTCTACCGGGATTCGGGAGATGGCAGCTACCTCCCGGTCGCTTTCATCGACTGGGACCTGGCTGGCCCCGGGTCGCGCATCCACGACGTCGCGTACCTGTGCTGGCAGTTCGTCATCGGTGACCCCGATCGGCCAGATCCCATCACTGCGGGCAAGCAGTTGCGGCTGATCTGCGACGCTTACGGCCTGTCGGAACGGACGGACCTGTTGCCGGCGATCATGGCGTGCCAGGACCGAAACTGGCGGCAGATCGAGGCGAGCGCGAACGCAGGCGATGAAGTGTCCCAACGCCTCAGGGACCTCGGCGCTGTGCGCACTGGCCAAGCCACCTACCAGTGGACGGCCACCCACCAACACGAGATCGAACGCGTCCTCGGATGACCACTAGCTTGGAAGATGTGCGCTCCCGCTCAGCGTGGCCAGGCGCGCGGGGCAGGGCGGAACGAACTGATCGTGGTTGACCGCTTATCACCGAGTCGTGGCCGCCACGTGTGGCACGTAGATCTGCAGAAGAGGAGTTAGCCAGACGCATGGTTGAGCCAGAGATTCCCCTCGTCGCCGGGTCTCACAGAGTCCGCGTTCGAGTCGGTCAGACAGTTCGGCGTACAGGTAACTCATGGTCGCCGGCCGTCCTCGATCTGCTGCGGCACCTCGAGCGCGAAGGATTTGCTGGCGCGCCGCGTGCGCTGGGCTTCGACGACCAAGGGCGAGAGGTGCTGACCTACATCGAAGGAGAGGTCGGGCGAGGCGAGACCTTCATCCCGGACCAAGGGGGCCGCTTCGACATTCGTCTCCCAGACTTCGTCTGGCGTGACGACGTGCTCGTGCAACTCGGCGCGCTCCTCCGCGCATATCACGATGCCGCGGCAACGTTCCCGTGGGCTGAGCGTGAGTGGCTGTTCGAGCCGCAGCAGCCTGTTGAGACTGTCTGTCACAACGAACTGTTCCCGTGGAACACCGTCTTTCGGTCGGGCGTGCCGGTGGCGTTCATCGATTGGGATACCGCGGCGCCGGGGCCGCGCGCCTGGGACCTCGGGTTCGCCGCGTGGCGTTGGGTGCCGTTTTTTCGTGACGAGAAGTGTCGAGCAGTCGGACTCCCGACCGGCATCACGGAGAAGGCACGCCGGTTTCGGTTGCTGCTCGACGCGTACGGTCTCGAACCTGACATTGGCATCGTGCGCGCGGGGATCGAGCGGACCCGGCAACTTCTGGAACACATGTCGAAGGCCGCCGCCGACGGTTCCGAGTGGGAGGTGGAGCTCGCTCGACGCGGCTTGCTCGACGAGGGGGCGCTTGAGATCGCATGGGTGGAACAGCATGCGGAGGCGCTTGTGGAGTCGTGACCTGTCGCACCCGGGCACGACACGGCGTGTACGTGCTGGACCCTCAGGAGCGTCCAGCGGCTGCTAACGCGTCGGATGACCTGCCGTGACGACGTAGCCCTTGCGGTCACAGGCAATGGCCCGGATGGCTTCTCATGAGAGATGTGTCGAGAGCAGGCGAGATGTGCCGTAAGCAGCAGGCCCTACCCGAGAGTGCCGTCGGATGGGTATCCGAGGTCCTCGGCAGTCCGATCCGTTCGGTGCGAGCACTCACCGGCGGTATGGACAGCACCATCGACGTGCTGGTGCCCGAGCGAGGCAAGCCAGTCGTGATGCGTCGTTACCTCGACAAGGGCTCGCCCGACAGCGCGATCGCGTTGGCCTGTCGGGAAGCGGAGGTGCTTCGCGCCCTGAAGCTCACCTCGGTGGCGGCACCGGGGTTGGTCGCCGTTGATCGGAGAGGTGAGCATTGCGGCACGCCGAGCGTGCTCACTGAGTTCATGGACGGTAGTCGTGAAGTCCCCGGCGATCCGCGAACCCTTGCCGCCGGGCTGGCTCGGACGATGGTGACGATCCACGACACTTCGCCGCCGGCCGTCGATGGGCTTCCCGATGCGACCGGGCTCGTGCTCAGTGCGCTCTCCGAGGAGTGCCCCGACCTGCACGGTCAAAGCCCAAGCGCGACGATGTGGAGCCTCGTTCGCGACCAGCCGGCCCCATCCGAGATGGGTCCGCAAACGCTGATTCACAACGACTTCGCCCCGCACAACACGCTGTTTGTTGGCGACCGACTCAGCGGGGTCGTGGACTGGACCCTCGCAGCGGCGGGTCACCCAGCGTCCGAGGTGTCCTTCTGTCGACTAAACGTCGCGCTGGTGCTCGGGCTGGACGCCGGCGATCTGGTACTGGAAGCGGCACAGATCGGCGCACCGTTGACTGATCGCGGCTGGTGGGACCTCGTAGCCGCAGCCCGGGTCGAGCCCGATCTCCACTCCTGGACCCAAAGCGCCAACTACTTCGGCCCCCCGGATGTCACCGTCCAAGATGTCGCCGATCGCTTCGACCGCTTCCTCCGCGGCGCTCTAGCGGCCACCTGACTTCTGGGATCGCACAGCTAGGAGACCAGGCGTCGGCGTTATCGGTAGGTGCGGGCTTGCAGTTCGAAGAGTTCGGCGTAGGTGCCGTGACGTTGGAGTAGTTCGGTGTGGCTTCCGGTTTCGGCGATGGTGCCGTCGCTGTTCAGGACGACGATGTGGTCGGCCATGCGGACGGTGGAGAAGCGGTGGGAGACGAGGATGGTGATGGCGCCGACGGCATGGCGGAGCTTGGCCGCGGCGGCTGTCCATTGTTGGAAGAGTTGGTGCTCGGTGTCGGCGTCGATGGCGGCGGTGGGTTCGTCCAGGAGCAGGAGGAGGGGCTGGGTGCGCATCATGGCCCTGCCCAGGGCGAGTTTTTGCCATTGGCCGCCGGAGAGGTCGATGCCGGCGGGCCAGTTCGGGCCTAGTTGGGTGTCGATGCCGGCCGGGAGCCCGGCTGGTAGGTCAGCGGCTCCGGCGCGGTCGAGGGCAGCCCGTACGGCGACAGGGTCGTCGCGGGTGGCGAGGTCGCCGATGCCAACGGTCTCGAGGAGAAGGAATTCGAATCGGGCGTGGTCTTGAAACGCGGCAGAAATGTGTCGCCGCCATTGGTCGGGGTTGAGGTGGGTGAGGTCGGTGCCGTCGATGGTGACGCGGCCAGAGCTGGGCGGGTAGAGGCCTGCGAGGAGTTTGACGAGGGTGCTCTTTCCGGCGCCGTTGTCTCCGACGATCGCAACGGTGGCTCCTGCGGGCAGGCGCAAGCTGACGTCGTGCAATGCGTCGTGGTCGGAGGCGGGATACCGGTAGGAGACGTGCTCGAGCTCGATGCCGTCGTCGAGGCGGCGCGGGGGCGTGGTCCTCGCGTCGACATCCAGGGTGTGTTGGCGGGCAAAGTCGGTGAGGTAGACGAACCGCGCGACGGTGGCGAGGCTGCGGAACGCGAGCTGGATCAGGTCGGCTGATCCGGTGACCAAGGTGAGGACCTGTCCGGCCAGCACCGCGGTCAGGCCAGCATCGCCAATACTGGCGCGGCCCTGGACAGCGAGGGTGACGACGTAGGCGATCGCGGCGAAGTAGCCGACCATGAAGATGACTCGGCCCAACAGGGTCAAGGCTTGACCGGTGAGGTTGACCCGACGATGGATGCGTTGGATCTCGACCTCGGTGCGGTGGAACCGGGCGGTCAACTCATCGGCAAGGCGGAACAGGCGTACCTCTTTGGCTGGGGCCGGGTTGGTCGCCAGCTCATACAGATGGTGCGCGAGTCGGGCGGGAGCGGCGGCACGGTCGTTGCCCAGTTCGAAGAGTGCTCCGGTCTTGGAGCTGAGGGCCAGGGTGGGGATCGCGAACAGCGGGAGGAGCAACAGGAGCGGGCTCACGCCTGCCAGCAGGATGGCCGCGATGATGATGCGGATGCCGGTAGCGAACATGTTCAGCAGGCCAGGGATGGCGTGCCCGAGGTGCCAGCTCTCACGGTTGAGGGCGTGTAACTGGTCGAGATATTCGGGAGTTTCGTGGATCTCGAGCGTGGGGGTGGCACCGACCAGGCGGACGAGGCGTTCGTCGACTTGGGCCAGGGTGCGATCGCGGAGTGCGATCTGGACCCGCTGACCGGTGTAGTTCAGCGCCGCCGCCACGGCGATCGCAGCTGCCATACCGCAGGTCGCCGCCACGATCTGTGCGGTGTTGATCGGAGTGAGGGCGTCAAGGAGGAGCTTGAGCCACCAGGCGAACAACGCGGCGGTGACGGCCTCTGAACCCAGCAGGACGAACGCGGCCACCGTGCGGGGGCGGTCGGTGTTCCAGGCGATCTGTAGCAGGACGCCGGTGGCGCGCAGGCGGCTGACCACGGGTGGACGGTCGCTCATGATGTCCTCTCGGCGTCGGTGTAACGCATGGCCTGTTTGCTGAACAGGCGGGCGTAGGTGCCGCCGGCGGCCACAAGTTGCTCGTGGCTGCCGTCCTCGCTGATCCGGCCGTTGTCGAGGACGACGATGCGATCGGCGTGGCGGACGGTCGAAAACCGGTGGCTGATCACGATCGTGGTCAGTCCGTGAGTCAGGTCCAGGAAGCGGTCGTAGAGGTCGGCCTCGGCGCGCACGTCGAGATGCGCGGTCGGCTCGTCAAGAATCAAGAGCTTGGCGCCGGCCTGGACTGCCCGCATCGCCCGGGCCAAGGCGATGCGCTGCCACTGCCCCCCAGACAGATCCACGCCACCGGCGAAGCCCGCCGACAGCGGCGTGGACGGACCGTCCGGTAGCTCAGCGAGGAGTTGCCCGGCACCGGCACGGCTGGCAGCCTCGACGATCCGGTCGCTGGCATCGCGGTCATGAAGGTGTTCGATGGCGCCGAAGCCGATGTTGTCGGCGGCGGAGAGTTGATAGTGCACGAAGTCCTGGAAGATCGCCGCGACACCGCGCCGCCAGGAGAGGGGATCGATCTCGCTCACGGCGATCCCGTCGATGGTGATCCGGCCCCCCTGAGGGGTTTCCAGGCCGGTCAGCAACTTGGCGAGGGTTGTCTTGCCGGCACCGTTCAAGCCCACGATCGCCAGCGACTGGCCGGCCTCGATCCTCAAATCCAGGTCGGCGTAGACCGGTGCATCGCGGCCCGGGTAGGAGAAGGTGACCTGTTCGAGCCGGATCTCCCGATGCGGAAGCCCCGCTGCCGTCCCGACCGCGCCTAACGCAGCTATCGTGCCGGCCGGCCGCTCGGCCAGTGTGGCGACCGCGTTCTCGACCTCGATCACATCCGGGACCCGGCTCGCCCCGTATCCGATCAGCAGATCCCCCTCCTGATTGGCCAACATCCCTACTCCGACCAACCCCTGGACGAGGACCGTCACCGCACCCGCGCTCATCGCACCGTCGATCACCGCGTGGGCCGCCCACAACAGCACCGCCACGTTGCTCGCGATCACCGCCACCAGCAGCAGCACCCAATCTCTGCGGTTCACCCGCCGCGCCGTCGCCAAGTGGTCGATGACCACACTCCGGTGTCGCCGATAGCCATCGGCCACCCAGCCGGCCAGCCCGAAGATTCGCAGTTCCTTCGCCCACGTCGGCATGAGCGCGATGTTCTTCAGGTAGCCGGCGCGCCGCATCGCGAGACTGCCGCCCTCGGCCTCGATGAGCCTGTAGTCCGCTTGCAGCCGACGGCCTACCAGGATCCACACGATGGCCAGGAGTACCGCAGCGAGTGGCCACACCGTGGCGACCAACACTGCTGAGGCCAGCCCCTGCACCCGCGCGCCCCACTTCTCGGCGAGCCCGTCCACCAGATCCCCTGGCTCCTCCCGAGCCAGCACGGCGGTCTTGTCGATCCGATCCGCGAAGGTCGGGTCCTCAAACAGCGCTAGACCTGGCGCGCTCAACGTCGCAGCCATCACCCGGGCCAGCAGGTACTCCTCGTATCGCCGGTAGAGGTCTGCCTGCACGAAGACTCGACCCGCCGACACCACCGCATCGGCGACCAGCACCAGGGCCATCGCGGCCAGTGTCGACTGCAGATCATTGCCAGCCAGCGAGTCAAATCCATCCCGCACCGCGCGCGGTAGCTGCGTCACCACGCGCGCCACCAGCAGCGCGAACGCCGCGGACAGAGCACCGGTCAAGCCGATCAGCACTATCCACAGCGCGACCAACCCCGGGAACGCCCGCGCCAACGCCTTCGACGCGATCCACCGCGGACCAGCGGATCGCCTGGACTTTTGCCTCTCAGAAAGGGTCCACACCACGAGGCTGACACGACCAACCCTCTCTGTCACGACCAAAGGGTCAAATAGGGTCAATCGGGGTCGTCCTCCCGCAGACAGGGCCCCCACGGTGCTCGGATGGGGATCCCCAAGCGACAGCACAGAGCCCGACGGTGCGCTTCATACGTCGTCCCACCGAGGAATCGCTACGTCGTCCCCATGGGGTCACCACTGATCGTCAGGGGTGGGGAAGCTCGTGACCGTCGACACTGTCGGCTGTCACGGAGGAGACCTCATGCGCACCTTCCAGTGGTGACCGTCGCAGACCACTGACTCGCGAGGCCCTCCATGAACGTGCTCACCGCCGCCTGGATTGGCACTGGCGCTCCGCCGGCGACCTCGACCACCACAGGGACCTGCGCCCGGTGCGCAGCCTTCGGTGACCTCGTCCCTGCCCGCTTGAGGATCTCCAAGCAGTTCACCGGCTTCGACGGGTGGGCCAACTCTGCCGGGCGGGGGCTGTGTCAGGCCTGCGCCTGGGCCTACTCCACGCCGGCGCTCCGCTCGGTGCCCCACCTGGTCACTCGCGATCCAGCCACGATGCAGCAGCTGGCCCGCGGCGAGGCCGACGTGTTGCTGCGAAGCGGTGCCCTCGGCTCAGACCTTGCGCTGGTGGTGCCGTTGCGTCCGGGCCGCAAGCACATCCTTCCCACGGCCTGCTGGGGGCGGGTGAGCATCGATGATGCTCAGTTGCCCTGGAGCGATCAGGACGCCGAGCGGCTGAGGGTGCTAGTCACGTTGCGCGGGCTCGGGTTCGGCAGCCGAATGCTCGAGGAGCCGGCACCGCCGTTCCGGGTGATGAAGACCCTTCGGCCCGCGCAGTGGTCCTGGGCGCTGCAGGGATGGGAGCAGCTGGCCTTCTGGCGGGCACCGGACAACCCGTGGCTCCCGCTCGCCTTGCATGTCACCACGCCCACCGCGAAAGGAGCCCGATGAGCATCCCGTTTCGCAGTGTCACTGCCACCGACAACGGTTTGACTCACCTGATCGTCGCCAGCCCTGCGCTGCCGGGTACCCGGCCCGACGAGCTGCCGGCGGCAACATTGTGCGGCCGAGCCGTGGCAGGGGAGGTGGAGGAGCACCCGGCCGCGGTGCAGTGCCCGCGGTGTTTGCTACGGGCGCCGGCGTTCATGGGTCTACCGACGTACACGGTGTCGCTGTGAGCGCCGCCATGACGCCGACGTCGAGGTGGCTGTCGACGACTGCGCCGTTCATGCCGCCACTTGATGGGCCGGCCGGCGTCGCCGAGCGGCTGCTGCTGCTGGTCCACTACGGGATCGACTGGTCGAGCGGGTGGGTGACTCGGTACCGCACGACGTATTGGGACAGTCTGCTGCCGGACCGCGTGATCTGCGCGACGTACCGGTCGCCGAACCTACGCCGGTGGTGGCGTGACGTCGCCGACGACCTGGGATCCCAGCCGCGGACTGCGGCCGAGCGCGCCGAGCTCGAGCAGCTGCTGCGTGCCGAGGCGTTGCCTGTGTTGGAGGTGCTGCGGTTCGAGACGCAGGCGCTGCTGTTGCGCACGCGGATCGTCGCCGACGCGGTTCGCCAGGCTCGGACCGACGCCGCCAAAGCCCCTGCGGGTGTGGAGCGATGAGGACTGTCACCTGGACGGGGACCCTGACGGCTGCCTCGTCGATCGCTCACGGTGGGGAGACGAGGGGGACGATCACGCTGCTACGGCGCGAACTCGTCGCAACCCCAGACGGTGCTCTGGTGCACGTGCCGATCGTCTCCGGCAACACGCTGCGTGGGCGGCTGCGGCGGTTGGGGGAGGAGTTGCTGCGCGACGCGGTGGGGTACGAGGGGCTGCTGCACCCCGCGGCCGCCCACGCGCTGCGTGGCGGCGGGTCTCTGGCTAAGACCAGCCACGAGCCGCTGTCAGGCAGCCGGCTGCAGAGGTTGCGCGAGCTCGTCCCTCAGATCGGGGTGTTCGGCGCGGCCGGTGGCGGCACCATCATCAACGGGGCACTCGATGTCGGCAAGGTCGTCCCCCACGTGCATGAGACCCGACACATCACCGGGGTGGACACCCAACGGTCGGCGTTCACCGCGACCCAGCTGGAGGGCTACACCCGCCAGGACGACACGGGTGGACACGACTTCGCCGGCGTCATCGGCGGAGTCAACTCCGATGCCCAGATGCTCTTCGACGACGCTGGCAGGCCTACCCCGGTCGTGCGGGGCGGGAACCAGATGCTGTTCCACCTGGAGACCTTCCCGGTCGGGACGGTGTTCAGCACCTGGTTGAGGCTGCGCCGGCCCAGCCCGCTCGAGGTGGCCTTCTTCCGCGACGTCTTGACAGGCTTCACCGTCGACGGCCGCCTTGGTGGCCGGGTGGGGATCGGACACGGCATGGTCATGGTCGACCTGCAACCCTACGCGGCGCTCACTGTCGACATCGACTGGCGCGAGTTCGTCGCCGACCACCGTGACGACATCCTCGACTGCTGGCGGGTCTGGCATGACCGGGAGCATGGTGGCGATGCGGGTCCGGGCCTACCTGGCCGCGGGGATCGCGCAGGCGGCGCCGTGGGGGATCGCCCTCGATGGGCTGCTGGCGTCTGAGCTGTGGGCCGAACAGAAGGCCTCCTGCCGAGCCGCTGGCCGCGGCTACGTCCGGGCGCTGGAGACCGACAACCCGCCCGACCTCGATCTGCCGCTGGCGCGGTGTCAGCCGAAGGAGGGTCCGTGGCACTGGGCCGCGACCTGCGCCCACCCCGATCAGGACCACGGCCGGGTCGATGTGCACACCTGGACCGGGCGCGTCGACGCCCGCGCCCTCGAGCAGGTCGCCACCGGGCTACCCAAGACCGTCTCGGGCCGGCAGGGCCGCTACCGGGCCCGGCGCATGCCGCTTCTGGTGACCCCCTGCTCCTCGGTGACCTGGCACGCCGTCGGCGACGTCGCCCGGGTTCGTGAGCTCATGGAGCCGATCGCAAGCATCGGAAAGAAACGCTCCACCGGAGAAGGCCACGTGCTGCGCTGGGAGGTCACCCCGGCGCCCAACCTCGACGAGCTGGCCGCAGGACACCTGCACCCCGACGACACCCTGGGACGGACCGTCCCCGACGCATGCCGGCGCCTCCTGGGCGAGGTCGCAGACGGCGGCCGCGGCCGCCGTCAAGCGGCAATGCGCCGCCAAGCACAGCCACGACCACGAGGCGTACGTCGAGGCGAAGGCCTCCTTCATGTGGGAACTGATCCGCCGCGCCGACGGATGGACGCATCGGCTGGCAGCCAGGACCGTCCGAGGCCTGACCGCAGCGGCACCATCGAGGCCACGCAGAAATATTCCCCGCGTGGATCGTGGCCGGTCACGGACCTCGGTGTTGCTCTCTCCTGCCGGGCGGACGACCTTCTTCCATGGGCCCAACCGCCACCAGCCTCTGGGCGTTGCCGCGAGGAGAGGTCGATGAGGATGAGCAGGACCGTGCGCGCGTGCGGCCTGGTGACCGCGCTGCTCCTGGCGGCGTTGACCGCCGCCTTCGTCCCCAGTGCGGCGAACGCCGACCAGCCAGCACCAGCTGCTGAGCCGGCCGTGACCTACGACTGGTTTCGGCCCGGTCAGCCGTGGCTGGACGACCAGCGCCGAACCATCCAGGCGGACGGCGGGCAGGTCGTGGTCTCCAAGGACGCGGCCGGCATCAGGTCGACCCCCGACGGCGAGCTCACGCTCACCCTCACACCCACCCGCAGCCCCAACATCCAGGTCAGCTGGGTCATGGTCGCCCAGACAGGCTGAGGTTTCGCGTGCAGCTGAGACGTTCTGTGTCACTTGGCAGCCAGGGAAGGCGACGAATGCCGCGCGAGATCTCACGAAGAGCACTGCTCCAGCACACCGGCGTCCTGACGGTCGGTGCCGTGGCGGTGAGTGGACTGCCGAACCTGGCCGCCCGCGCCGAGGCGGCAGCAACGAAGTCCTGGACCTTCGGTGACATCACCTTCGCACTCAGTTCGCTGCTGCTGACTCCGGGCGGCGAGCCGTCCGCCAGCGCCAACGTCGATCGTGCCTGGGCGCTGCTCACCGACGGCAACACGAACGACGCGGCCGACGGCGTCTCGTACGACTTCGACGAGTCGACGCCCGCCGACGACCGCTATGTCGACCTCGACAGCACGTTCGTCGCGCCCGCGGACGTCCGCACGGTTCGCCTCAGTTTCGCCGTGCCGAGCGAGGAGTTCGAGGTTCGTGGCTGCACGGTCTCTTTCGTCGCACTGGACGGCACCATCAACCAGGTCGCAGCTCGAATCGGGCGAGCGCGAGCGGGATTCGTGACCGTGACCGCGGTCCCGCCGTTCCCGCGCACCGTGCGGAGTCTGGTCGTCCGGGTGACGACCGCGAAACGACTCGTGCTCACCGAGTTCGAAGTCATCGGAGCGGCCCACGGGATTGTCAATCTCGCCGTGACGGATCCCACCGAATTCCACGTGCACGCGCCAGGACAGCCGTTCGTGGTCGAGGTCACGCCCGACGTCGTGGCCTTCGGCGATGTCACCCACCTGCTGGGTGAACTGACCCTCACCCCGGGGACGCAGCCGTTCGCCACTCGCTACCTCGACCAGGCGCGGACCCTGCTGACGGACGGTCGGACCGACTACGTGCCGGACGTCGGCGTGCTGTTCGACTTCTGGGGAACGCCAGAGGACCTGCGCTACGTCGACCTGGCGCTCAGCCTGCCGTCGACCAGCGTGAGCTCGGTGACGCTGAACGCGTTCAACATGAACGGCGAGTACGACTTCTCCGGATGCACGGTGACCCTCGTCGACGAGGGCGGCGCGACCACCACGAAGGAGGCCAGGCTCACCACGGCCGGCGGCCTGGTGACCGCCCAACTCGTCCTCGCCGAACCGGTGGTGGCGACCAGAGTCCTGGCACGGATGTTCACGCCGTACAAGCTCAACCTGACCGAGCTGTCGCTGACGGGAGCGACCCGCACTGGCCTGAGCCTTCCGGATCCAGCTCTCGTCGCGCGCTGGAAGGACTTCCGTGGTCAGCGCCTCACCGACGACCTCGCCCTCAGCGCGGGCACGGTCAACCAGGTGAACTCACCGGCCAACCTAGGTCCGGGCTACTACGGGCTGGAGTTCGCCGCCGGACCCGAGGTCGCGTTCGCCGATCACCTCCCGGGCGAGCGCCGAGAGTACGGCTTCACGGTGACCGAGCTCCGCAGCCTCGCGCAACGGGCGGTCAATCCCGGCTCGACGTGCGGGATGGTGCACAACGACATCAAGGACCCCTACCTTGGCGGGTGGAGCAAGAACACCAGTTGGCAGACCGGAACCTTCGACGCCGATGCCTGGCACTCCACCATCCAGGCCCGGCGTGCGGCCGGACTCCTCGAACTCCCTCTCGTCAGTGGTGGGGACTGGGACGCCGCGACGAACGGTGACAAGTCTCCGTTGACACAAGAGGAGCTCGACACCCTCCAGCGTCGACTCCGGGATCACCTGCGCGCCGACCAGACGGTTGAGTACTGGGAACTCGGCATCGAGGAGAATCTCAGGTCCGCCTTCCACGAGGGCGCGCACTACTGGTCGAATCTCGACGCCAAGGTGTCGGCCGCCCGCCGCGCCGCCGACGAGGCGGGCCAGGCCGCGAAGTGGATCTACCAGGTGGCCGAACCGAACTCCCGGCGGGGCGACGTCACCGCTTTCCTGCAGAGCAGCGCCGCGACGAAGTTCGACGTCCTCTCCCTGCACCCGTACGCGTGGCCGGACTTCGCGAGCCCCGAGACGTGGATGCGGTCACTGATGGACTTCGTGCACGCGGAGATGGCGCGCACCGGCGTGCGTCTGCCGATCTGGCTCACCGAGGTCGGTGCCCCGCACGCCGGCAACTATCCCGGCGGATGGTTCGGCTACGGCGACCGAAACGATCCGGCGACACGTTCACCGGTCACAGGCCTGTCCCGCCGCGCGGAGGTCGGCTATCTTGTCAAGATTCACGTGCTCGGCTCGCAACTGGGAGCAGACAAGGTGTTCTGGTACAACTACCAGGACGGCGGCTCGGACCGTACCTATCCCGAGCATCACTTCGGATCCCGTGACTTCTGGGGATTCCCCAAGCCCGCCTATGCCGCCTACACCGAACTCGTGCGGCTGATCGACGGTCGTGCACCCGCCGGTCTGATCCGAGGCGCCGGCAACCTGTGGTGGGCGACGTTCACCGGCGCCGACGACGACGTCCACGTCGGCTGGCGATACCCGCACGGGAGCGGTCGCGCCTCATGGGGCGCCCTCGGGCTCGGGCTCGACAGCGGACAGGTGATCGAGATCGTCGACGCCGTGGGGGCCCGGCAGCCAGTTGACCAGGCGGGTCCGATCCTGACCGCAGACCCGCTGTATGTGAGAACGAAGCACTGACCGGGATGCCGCTGGGTGGCTACGCGGCTCTACGGTTCATAGATGCCCATCACCTGATAGGGAAGAGGGTCCGCTCCGACGGGGGTGGGCCGGGGTTCGGTGGCGAGCTCGCATCGACCATCGAGATCGCAGCGTACGATCGCGACCTTCTTCTTGTGATGCGTCGTACGCGAGGAAGACGAAGTGTCCCTCGTCCTCCCACGCGATGACCGGCGCGTACTCCTTGAGGGTGACGAGCGCGCGGCCCCGTTCTGGCGTCGGCGATCGTGGCGTCGTCGGTGGGCCCGCGGTCCGGGCCCTGCAGCATCGGGGCGAGCAGTTGGTCAGTTGCGGCGCCGCGCCAGGTGCCGTCGCCGGCAGCGGTCCGGGACGGCGACACTCTCGTCGTATCGAAACTCGACCGGCTCGCCCGCACCGTCCCCGATGCCCGTGACATCGGCGACTCCCTCGCCGAGCGCGGCATCAGGCTCTCCCTGGGTGTCGTCCTTCCCGCCCAACGGTCGCAGCGCCTCGGCGGCGTAAACGCCGTCGCACGGTCGGACGGCACGCCAGGCAGTGGCGGCGTGAGGCGCGCGTCTGCTGGCGGCGCGTCGGCGAGCCGGTCGGCCACGTCGAGACGCGTGGTGACCCGGCGGACCGCCGCTACGCCCTGCCCACCGAGGCCGGCACCCCACTCCACCGGCCGCGGCCAGTTCCTGGACACGGTACGCCGCCGCGGCGTGGGCTGGCAGGACTGGGACGTGTTCGGCGACGCGATGGACCAATGGTCAAATGGATACGTCCTGGTGCAGCGGCAGGTGACCGGCCCGGACGCGGTAACCGCCGCCGCCGGCGACACGGTCGAGACCGCCCCGACCCCTACGACAACTTCGCGCCCCTCCTAACCCACCTGCGGCGGGTGTGGGGTGTGGGCAGGTTGGCGGCGTTCGAGTGGGCAGAGTTTTGGCACAAGGTGACCGGCGTACCGGTCGACGCCCCCCGGCCCTCCAACCCGTCACCGCCCAATACCCCTGGCCAGAGGAGCTTGCCACCTCGTGTCATAAGCCGCACACTCGATAGACAAGTGTGCGGATTTTGATACGGGAGCATCAGGTCTCCTACACCGCGGGCAACTCCAAGGTGGTCGGGTCATTGCCTTGGGCACAGCCCGAACGGAAATCGTTCGATGGGCTGGCGCCGTCGACGGCGAGATCGTCCTCTGGTGCCGCGGCCGGCTCGACTTCAACCGTCTGCAGCGCCGCTACGCCCAGCGCCGTCACGCCCGCGAGCGAGCCTGTCCACCTGGTCGTCTTCGACGTGCTCGCCCGTACGTCTCCGGTGCGCGGGTGTGGCTGAAGTACAAGTCGCGGCAGACCACCGACGCCGTGATCGGCGGGGCCACCGGCAGCCTCCACCGGCCGGCGGCACTGCTCCTCGGCCGGTACGTCTCTGACACCGGACGCCTCCACTACGCGGGCCGGACGACCCACCTGACCGACGCGCAGGCCGCGGCGGTCGCGCCACTGCTCGTCGCCGCGATCGGCGGGCACCCGTGGCCCGCCCAGCTCACCGTCAACTGGCGGTCCAAGCCGACCGGCTACCACCAGGTCGCCCCGCTGGTCGTGGTGGAGATCCGCTCCGACATCGCCACCGACCAGGGCCGGAGGTGGCGGCACGCCGTCCGCCTGCTGCGGGTCCGGGACATCGCACCCAACGAGGTGCCTTTCGATCTTGATCTGGAGACGAGAGAACGGTCATAGACCCTTTCATCGAACGTCTCGTTCGATCCACAATGCGGCCGTGGGGCAGCAGCGCAGGTACGGGAAGGGCGTCGACGGGTACGAGGTGCCGACCGGTGGGCGGCGCAGGCCTTGGAGGACGCCGTGACGGCAATCCACGACCACGTACGTGAGACCGGACGGGCGGGAATCTACGCGGGCGACGGCACCTGGCGCGCCGCGCTCACCGACCAACTCCTGGCGCCGATGCTGCAAGGTCCGGACAGAATTCGCCGCGGGGAACGAGCGGGTCGACGGGAGCGACACAATCCTGGCGGCCCGCCCGGAGGAGTCGCGCGAGGACATCCAGGATCGGCTGTACCGATCGCGGCACTACGCCTCCCCCCGCATGCTCACCCGCCACCGAATCGCCGAGGTGCTGTACGCCGGCATCGGTGCCGGCCTGCTGGAGGCCGTGCCGGCAGCTCGAGTGGACGACACCGTCAGCATGATGGTGGAGGCGATGCTCGACGGTCGGCTGCACCCTCGGATGCTCGCCGCCCATGGTGAGTGACTTCGGCAGTGGTTCGGACTCACTGCCGGGGAGTGGACCGCGGCCGCCGACATGGGTCAGACGCGTATGAAGATCTCGGCTGGTTTTGCCATCCCAGCACCTTGCGTGGTCGGTCGTAGCCCTAGATCTTGGATGTCCGTCAAAACGGGTCAACCCCCACCCCGAAGGCACGTAACCAAGCACGTGCGGCAACACAGACAACAGGCCAGACGGCCCAGACAGTGACAGTGGAACCCATGACGGACGGCTCCCCCCTTCGGAAGACGAGGCAGATGTCCGCCGATGGTTGGTGACAGTCACTTCACACAGCGGTGGGCAAATAGTGGGCAAGCCGTGGTCGAGCAGCCGCCGGGCTAATCGCACGGCGACAACACCCTTGCCTGATCTACACCGAGCGTGTTTCCGAAGCTCACCACGCTGATCAGCCAGAGCGCGGGCCGATCGCGGTGGATGCTGTGTGCGCTCTTGACGATGCGGACACGGTTGGGAGGGATCAAAGCGATGACTCGTTCCCGGTCGACCCCTTTCAACGCGGTGTCGGGTTCGGTCGCGGCGATCAGCTGGACGGGCCCTGGACACTCTGCGACTAGAGCTGGGAGATCCCAACGCTGTGTCGTCAAGAACCAGCTGATCGTTGAAGCGTCGAAGTCCGCCCGGCTACGAATGGCATCCTCCGCGGCTTCCCGGGACCAAGACGATCGGCTTCTCAGCAGCGCAGCTATCTCCCCAGCAGGGTCACTCCGCGCCCGTTGTGCAGCGACACTCACTTCGACGGCTACCTGAGCAGGGTCCATCGAGGCCAAGCCGGGTGGATCCTCCAGGACAACGGCACTAACCAGGTCTGGGCGCAAGCGCGCGAGGCGCAGTCCAACGATTGCTCCTAGCGAATGCCCGACGACCAGATGAGCAGCCCGATCGTCAAGTCGAGCCGCGACGTCCAGAGCCATGCCATCAACGGAGTCCGCAGAACCGGCTGCGGGACGACGGCTACCGTGCCCGGGAAGATCCAGGTTCACGACGCGCCATCCGAGGTCTTCCAGGTCGCGCTGGTTGCGCTGGAAATTGACAGCAGACGCCATCACACCGTGCAAGAGCAGGATCGTGTTCATGGCTCGGCACGCTAGATCGCGCTTCACCTGGTTCGAAAGGCTCGCGGACTTGTCGATCACGAGTCCCTGGTGGACGAGACAGACCTGTCCGGTGACGACGCACACCAGATCCTGCCGCCGATGTTGCAGGGGCCGAACCGAGTTCTCCGCGGCGAGGGCGTCGACGGCGCGGGCACGGTCCTGGCGGCCAGTCCCGAAGACGCCCGGGAAGGACATCCGGGACCGGCTGTACCGGTCCCGGATCTCGTCTCCGCGACTGGCGGGCACCCGGGGCCGGCGCAGCTCACCATCAACCGGGCGCTCCAAGCCGACCGGCTACACCAGGTCCACCGCGCGGCTCGGTGTACGGATCAAGCCGGTTCAGGGTATGTGTCACCTAGTCCCGCTGACCGCGAGCCGGGACGGTGACCTGAAGGGTCCGGGCGGCGCTGTTGCGCGAGCTCGTCGCCAAGGGCACGGCACCTGCACGACGTCGACAACACAACCATCCGGAGGTGAGGCGCAATGAATCAACCGCTGATGCTGCCCGAGGTCACCGGGAGGACAGCACTGATCGTCCGGGTCAGCCGCGTCGACACCGACCTCCTGGGTGCGCCCGGCCGGTGGTGGCAAGCCGAATGGGAGTTCGACGACGGCTCCAGCAGCGCGGCCCAGGGAGAAGACCTTTCCTACGTCGTGCGCTGCGTAGCAGCGATACCGGCCCCGGAGATGCTGTTCCAGGATCCCGAGACGGGCGAATGGTCGCCGTGCTCTCCCCCTGAGGTGTCGGGCCAGCTGTAAGACCTGAACTCAGCAAGCCGAAGGCCTCCAGTCCGGCAGCGTCGCCGAAGGCTGGAGGCCTTCATCGTTTCGCGCTGGTCAGCGGGCCAATCCCGCCCGCCGGAGCTGAGCTCGGTGGGTTAGTCGTCCTCCTCGACGGTCGCGCCGCGGTGGTCCTGCACCTCATGCCGCGGTGCCTTCTCCGTCCAGGAGTAGTCGGTCTCCACCGACACGGTCTTGACGTTGGCCCGCACCACCTTGCGCCAGTGCCCGCGGATCTTCACCAGATCGCCCGACGTGACGCTCTCCCGGCCGTAGTTGGTCGCCACACCGTCACCGATCTGCTCGGCCCGAACCAACCGCCAGTGCTCCAGGTCGGCCCGAGCGATCGCCAGACGGTCCAGAAGCCCCCTGCGGTAGCTGCTCTGCGGGTCGCCCTGCGCCTGCTGGAAACGCTCGAGCTCACGCTCGCCCCGCCGAATCTCAGCCCCGAGCCGCCCGGATCCGATTAGCCACCGTCACTGAGTTGTGCCGGGACCCAGGCGCCGCGGCCGCCGTCCTAGCCGCCGCCCACACCCGATCCGCGCGCTCCTGATGCTCGATGCTGGCGCCGATATGAGAACGGATCCGCTCCGCGTCCCGCTCTGCCCGCCGCTGCGAGTCATGACCGACCAGGATCGGCTGACCGAAAGGGATGTGGTCGGCAATCCGACGGTAAGCAGCATGCCGCGCATCCGCCCGGGCCTGCTCCCTCTCCGCACCGCTCGGCCCGGTCCTCGACCCTCTGCGCCCGCCGCGCCTCGACCTCCTCACGGTCCCCGACGGTCGTGTCGATCGACACCTCGACCGTAAACCCTGCCTCGCGCAAGGCCTGCGCCGTACCTTCCCCGCCGAGCCACCAGCTCAGCGTGTCGGGCCGGAAACACCGTTAGATGCACAGTCCCTAGTTGCCGCCACGCAGGCCATTGCTCCCGTGACGAAGCGCTGACCGCGCCAGGTGGGATGGTCAAATGGTTTGAGCCGGTCCCCGATGCCTGGCTACGGTGCTGCAGACCTGGCGGACGGTAGCGATACGGAGGCGGCAGTGCGCCACTATCGCTTGTTCATGGAAGCTTTGTGGCGGGCGGATCGCCGCCGGTTCATGGTCGTCGCGGTCGGCGTGCTCGCCACTGGCCTGCTCCCGGCCGTTTTGATGGTGGCCAGTGGGCGGGTGATCGAGGCGATCACCGGTGTCGTGACCGGCGATCAGGACTCGGCTCGGCGCGGCTTGATGGCCGTAGCGTGGTTCGTGGTCTTCTCGTTGCTGATGGCCGGCGCGCGTTGGATGACCGCGACGGCTCAGGCGGGCCTGTCACAGCGGCTCCTTGCCTGGGTCGAGGACCGGCTGGCCACCGCCGTGCTCGGTCCGGCGACCGTCGCCCACTTGGAGGATCCGGCCGTGATGGCCGAGATTGACGCCGCGTCCGAAGCCTCACGGGAGAACGTCTACTACTGGGCCCTGAGGGGCTTCGTGCAGTCCTCGACCGTCCGGCTGACCGGGGTCGTGAGCGCTGTGGTGCTTCTGGCCTTGTCCTGGTGGGCACCTCTGCTGCTTGTGGCGGGTTACGCGGGACTGCTGGTCGCGTACGTCCGGTGGGAGCAGGTCAGCGCCGACGACCTGAGCGAGACGATCGCGACGAGCCGACGCCGGTCGGAGTACTACCGCGAGCTGCTGGCCGAACCGGCAGCGGCCAAGGAGGTCCGGATCTTCGGCCTGGCAGGCTGGCTCGACTTCCGGTTCGGTTCGGTCTGGCTGGCGGCGATGGAGGCCGTCTGGCGCCGACGGGGCCGCGTCCAGCGGTTGCTGACACTCGGCACGCTCGGGTTGGTCGCCGTCCATGTCGTCGTGGTCGGAGGGCTCGCGCATGCGGCGCTGGCCGGCACAATCTCGGTGGCGGCGGTCGCTGTTTTCGTACAGGCCATCGCCGGAATGGACGGGTTGATCAGCGCGCAGTACGACAGCCTCGGCGTGGCCAAGGCCGGCACCGCGCTCGCGCGGTTGCGAACCCTGTCTACCCGGTTGGAACAATCATCCGCCGCTCCGGTCGAGGACGCCGACCCTGGGCCGTGCGCAGTCGAGCTGCGTGACGTCACGTTCCACTATCCAGGCAGCAAGCGGGCCATCCTCGACCATCTGGATCTGAGGGTTGAGCCGGGCTCATCGCTGGCCATTGTCGGCGTCAACGGTGCCGGGAAGTCGACGTTGACGAAGCTGCTGGCCGGCCTGTACCGGCCCGACTCCGGCGCGGTCCTGGTAGACGGCAAACCCGCCGATCCGGCCGGCGGGCGGGTTGCTGCAGTCTTCCAGTCGTTCGGCCGATATGAGCTCTCCCTGCGCGACAACGTGACGCTCGGCGCTCCGGGCATCGACGACAGGGAGGTGGAGAAGGCGCTTGGGCTGGCCGGTGCCGCACGACTCGGCGCCACCCTGGACACGCCACTGGCGGCGGCGTACGACGGCGGCACTGACCTGTCCGGTGGTCAGTGGCAGCGGGTCGCGCTGGCTAGAGCACTGGTCGCCGTCGAGCGAGGTGCCGGGCTGCTGATCCTGGACGAACCGACCGCGAGCCTCGACGTACGCGCGGAGATCGAACTGTTCGAACAGTTCCTCGAGGTGACCCGCGGCGTGACCACGATCCTGGTGTCCCACCGGTTGTCCAGCGTTCGTCATGCCGACCGGATCGTGCTGCTGGACGGCGCGCACGTCGTCGAGGACGGTACGCACGAGGAGCTGATGACGGCTGGCGGTGGCTACGCCACGATGTTCACCCTGCAGGCCAGCCGGTTCGCCGTGGGGGTGGCCGATGCTGGGTGACATCCGGCACGCGATCGCGCTGCTGCTCGGGACCAGCTTCCGGGAGGCGCCCGGCCGGGCGACGTTGGCCTGCCTGGCGACCGTGGCCAGCAGCCTGACAGCGCTGAACGCCTTGTGGGCGGGCCTGCTGGTCGACGCGGCGATCCGCCGCGACAGCACCCAGGCCGTGGTCGCGGTGGTCAGCATCGTGGCGACGCTCGCGGTCGGCTGGTCGCTTGGCATGGCAGGGGCCGAGGCACGCGTGACGCTGGCCGAGCGGATCGGGTTCGTCCTGGACCGCCGGATCGCGCGCATCACGGCCCAGATCCCGTCGATCGAGCACTTCGAACGGGCTGATGTCGCCGACCAGGTGCAGATCCTGCGGCAGAACCGCGGCCGGCTTGGCGGTGGCTTGTCAAGCCTGCTCTACAACGTGGACAGCATCACCGCGGCCGTGATCACGCTCACGATGGCCGGGCTGGTCGATCCTCGGCTCCTGCTGCTGACCCTGACGGCCGTACCGTCACTGGTCGGCTCACGGATCCTGAAGCGCCCCGGGTTTCGTGGAGACTCGGTTACTTGGATCCGACCGCTGCGGGGACGGGTGTTTCAGGGTAGTGCTCGGTCGTGAGGCTGGCCCAGTGGTTGGCCTCGAACTCTGCCGGCGGGATCAGTCCGATCTCGCCGTGGAGGCGTCGGTGGTTGAACCAGTCGATGTACTCGGCGACGGCGATCTCGACGTCACCGACGGACTTCCAGCCCCCGCTGGGGCGCATGGCCGGGTTGCGGATGCACTCGGCCTTGAACAGCGAGTTGAACGCCTCAGCCATCGCGTTGTCATACGAATCGCCCTTGGAACCAACCGAGGCGACGGCCTCGGCCTCGGCCAGCCGCTGGGTGTAGCGGATGGCTCGATATTGAACTCCGCGGTCTGAATGGTGGGTGAGCCCGGTGACGTCCTGCCCGGCTCGCTGCCGGGCCCACAGACCCATGTCGAGCCCATCCAGGGCCAGGTCGGTGCGCAGTGAGGTAGACACCTGCCACCCCAGGACCATGCGGGAGAACACGTCGAGCACGAACGCGGCGTAGACCCAGCCCGAGTGGGTGCGGACATAGGTCAGGTCCGCCACCCAGAGCTGGTTGGGAGCCTGGGCGAGGAACTGACGCTTGACCAGATCCTCGGGACGCTTGGTCTCGGCGCCCTCGCTCAGCGTGGTCTTGCGGGTCTTGTCCCGCCTGATCCCGGCCAGCCCCTCGGCTTTCATCAGGCGTTCGACGGTGCACCGGGCGACCAGGGTGCCCTGCCGGTTGACCTCGGCGTGGACCTTGCGGGCGCCGTAGACACCGAGGTTGTCGGTGTGGACCTGACGGATCACGGGCACCAGTTCGGCGTCTCGGATCGCTCTGGCCGAGGCCGGTCTGGTCTTGGCTGCGTAGTAGGTGCTCGGGGCAATCTTGGTCCCGCCAGAGGACAGGACTTCACAGATCGGCTCGACCCCGAACCTGTCGCGGTGGGCGTCGATGTAGTCGACCAGCACCGCTGTCGGCACGCTTACTTGATCTTGCGGTCGAGCTCCGCGGCCGCGAAAAACGCCGACGCCGTTCGCAGGATCTCATTGGCTCGCTTCAGCTCACGGTTCTCTCGCTCCAGGTCCGCGATCCGCTTGGACTCGTCGCTGCTCGTGCCGGGCCGGACCCCGCCGTCGATCTCGGCTTGGCGCACCCATCCACGCAACGTCTCCGGATGCATCCCCAACTGCTCCGCGATCCGAGCGATCGCACCCGGCCGACTCGCCGGGTCCTTACGCGCCTCCACCGCCATCCGGGTGGCCCGCTCACGCAGCTCGTCGCCGTACTTCCTCGGTGCCGCCATGACTCTCATCCTCCATGGATTGAGAGCCTCCACCAGACCCGGGGCGCTTCATCCGGTACCGCACCACGCACACCGCCGAAGAGTTGTCAGCTGTCGACGGTCGACTCGCCCGGCACCTTGCCAGGGCCGCCACCGGATTAGACACCGGCATGGAACTGCGTGTCTTCGGGGCCCGTGAGTCGGTGCGGCACCGTTTGGCACGGGCGATGACATCATGGCGCCGCCCGATCGCCAACGCGGAATCACGCGCAGCGGGCATCGCCGTGATCGAGGACGCACTGTTCACGCTCGTGCTCGGCAGCGTGATGGTCTGGCTAGTCTGGTCCGCCATCCGCGGTGAAAGCTCCGCAGCTGCGGTCGTGGTGGGCGTGGTCGCCGCCCGCCAGATCCAGCACGCGATGGTCGAGACCATCTACGGCATCGGCGGTGAGGGCGGACTGCTCGACACCGCCCGCCTGGTGCGTCGGATCCGATGGTTGGAACGCCTGGCTGAGGAGATCGGGCGCCAGTACGACGGAACCCTCCCGCCGCCGGAGCAGCTGCGGACCGGCATTGCCCTGGAGTCCGTGTCGTTCACCTACGCGGGAGCGAAACGGCCCGCCCTCCGCGAGGTCGAGCTGGTCATCCAGCCGGGCGAGGTGGTCGCGATCGTCGGCGAGAACGGTGCCGGCAAGTCGACCCTCGTCAAACTGCTCACCGGCCTCTGCCGGCCCACCGAGGGCCGGATCACCCTCGACGGCACCGACCTCGCAGAGCTGTCGATCCACGACTGGCGCCAGCAGTGCACGGCGGCGTTCCAGGACTTCGCGACATTCGAGTTCACCCTGCGGGAGGCTGTCGCCACCGGTGACCTCGACGGCAAGCCCCACGACATCGCGGTCACACAGGCCCTGGGCGAGGCCAACGCTGACGATCTGGCGGCCACACTGCCCGCAGGACTCGACAGCCAGCTCGGCGCGCGCTGGGATTCCGGTGTAGGGCTGTCAGGCGGTCAATGGCAGAAAATCGCACTGGCGCGCGGTCTGGTCCGCCGCCAGCCGTTGCTGACGTCGCTCGACGAGCCGACCGCAGCGCTGGACGCGGTGACTGAGCACGCGATGTTCGACCGGTTCGCGCAGATGGCAAGGGCATCCTCCGAACGCGGCGCGATCACGCTACTGGTGACGCATCGCTTCGCCACAACCGCGATGGCGGACCGCATCGTCGTGCTGTCCAACGGCCGACTCTCCGAACAGGGCACACACGAGGACCTGATGGCCACCGGGGGCCAGTACGCCGAGCTCTACCGCCTGCAGGCCAAGGGCTACCAGTGATCGTCGAAGCCTCGAGGCATTGCGCGTGAACTCCGACGTCCTGGTCGGCAGCGACTGGGAAGTCCCTGTGCCCCAGGCGCGGCGCGTCTCCGGTCTCGACCCTTCAGCGAGTGTGGTCCCGCCAGCCGGTCGAGGACGCGTGTGAGTCGATGGCGAGAGGTTTCTAACGACCTGCGCGTGCGGACCTGCTCGGCTCACCGGAAGCGCAGCCACGCGATCCGCACCTTCCCTCACCTGTGACAATCCGCTGAACTGGCGCGATGGTGTGCCGTGCCACATGCGTGCACACGCGGCGGTCACGTCTCGGCTATCAGCGGTCATCTCGTCGGCCTCGCCCGCTCGGCTGGGCCACCCTGAGGGTGAGCGCAGAGCTTCCAATCTGGTCGTTTCCTCAGAGCTGTGGTAGGCGTTGCCCCTCGTTGAGACTGAAGGACGGCCCGGCGGTGGAGGAGAGAAGCCAATGGCAGCGATGCACCGGGACCGGGATCTTCACTCCCCAGGGAAGAGTCGGTAGCCAACCACCTGGCGGTTCGGGAGACGGTCATAGAAGCCCTCACTCCCCGGACTGGAGAGCAGGTCCATTCGCTGCACTCCGCTGATCTCGAAGACCGCGGCCACGAGCTGCCGTCCTACGCCTAGTCCTCGCAGAGAGGGGGCGACCACCACAACCGAGAGGTAGGCATGGTGGCCGTTGGTCAGCGCATGGGCGAAGCCGACAACGCCCAGACTCGGTGCGCCTGTTCTGATGGCAACTAGCGTGACAGTGCCGGGCGCCGCGGCAAGCCGGCGCAACACAGCAGTGTCAGCGAACGTCGGCCACCCCTCGCCTCGCGCAAGAGCGACAACCGCTGCGACCTCGCTTCCGTCGTCCACGCGTAGGCCACGGACCTGCACATCGAGCATCCGCCCAGCATGAGGATCCGATACTAGGCCCGCAACCTAGATTCGAGCTCCGCGACGTCGAGGAGACCGGCCTTCGTGTCGTAGCCCGACGTACTGTCCTCCGGCCGCCGCGCGATCGATCCGCCAGACCCGCGACACCCCCACCCCCGGCCGCCACGCCCGTCACCGTCCCACCCGCCAACACCGGCGTTCGTCGAGGGCGTGAATTCGGCCCCGGCCGACGATTGGTAGGGCTCACGGAGTGTCGTCGAAGGCGTCGGCGGCGGCCTGTACCTGCGAGACATACCCCCGCCACCATTGTTCGTCACCGAGCGCGGCATGGTCGGTGCCGGCACGGCCATCGATGAGCTCCCGCACCACGTCCATGTGCCCTGCGTGCCGCAGTGTGTCATCGAGTATGTGGATCAGGACCGTGCCGAGCGTCGTCTCCCGTTGGCCTTCGTTCCACCACGGCACCGATCCTGGTGTGTCCCAGTCCAGGCTGGTGACCGTCTCGTCGGCGTGGGCGCATGCCCGACGGTAGAAGCCGATGATGTAGTCGCTCGTCTCGTTGGTGCGTGCCCACATGTCGCCGTTGTGCGAAAGCGACCCGTCCTCGGCGCACCGCATCCGCTCAAAGGGCTGGCGTCCAAAGACCTGACCCAGGTAGCCGTACTCCAACATGCCGAGGTGCTTCACAACGCCAAGAAGGTTAGTTCCGGTGGGTGTCATGGGTCGCCGTAGCGAGTGCTCGCCGAGGCCGTCCAGCCTGCTCAGCACACTGCTCCTAGCGCCCTGCAGACACCGATGCAGCTCGTTCTTGATCACTGTAGTGCGCACTGTCGCATCCATGACCGAACCTTTCCGCCGTCCTGGTCGCGGGCATACTAGGCCAGAGTGCCGACGGAAACTCGATCTCCTGGACTGGCTCGCGAGCCAGACTCGCCGACGCATCGTCTCCGCGCCCCGGGTGAACGCGATCTTCGACACCGTCGCGCGGCGTGCTGCTCCGGCCAACCCTGACCGGGAAGCGGCGATCGCGGAGAACCGCGCTCGCGCACAGCGTTACCTCGCGGAGGTCGAACGGCTGGACGCTGGAGGCGCGATGGTGCGCGGCAGTGACGCCGACGGCGGCTGCGACAGGATCAGACGGCAGAGCGTCTGCTCTTCAGTAGGCGGGGAGCGCTCAGCCGCCACCAGGTGCGGACAAACCGCCGATCTGGGGCAGACTACTCGAGACCGCCGCCAACTGGGGCGACACCACGATCCCCCAGGCCGGCACCGGCACGGCCACGCCTCTGCCGCGGGGGCGCACCCTCGGGGGCGGCTCCGCCATCAACGGCATGGTCTTCGCCCGCGGACACCGCTCCAGCTACGACGCCTGGGTGGCCGCCGGGGCGACAGGTTGGGGCTTTGCGGACCTCCTCCCCTACTTCATGCGCAGCGAGAACGCCGTCGGACATGTCTCCACCATCCGCGGCGCCGACGGCCCCCTGACCGTCGGCCCCCCAAGGCCGCCTCACCCCGTACTGGCGGCACTTCTCCAGGCCGCAGCGGAGGCCGGACACCCGCTCGCCACCGACATCAGCGGCGGCAGCGAGGAAGGGTTCGGATGGACCGACCTGAACATCGTCGACGGACGAAGGCAAAGTGCCGCCGACGCCTATCTCACCCCGGCACAAGGCCACACCAACCTCGACATCGTCACCGACGCACTCGTCCACCGGCTCCACCTCAGGAGCGGACGCTGCACCGGGGTCGAGTACAGAGTCGAAGGGACGTCGGTCTCGGTTGACTGTTCGGGAGAGGTGGTGCTGACCGCGGGCAGCATCGGCTCACCGCAACTGCTGATGCTCTCCGGCATCGGTCCGCCGTCGCATCTGCGCGACCTGGGGCTCGAGGTCGTCGCGGATCTCCCCGGCGTCGGGTCGAACCTGCAGGACCACCCCGTTGCCACCCTCGTCTACCGAGCGTCACGGCCCGTTCCCACGGGGGCAAACGGCCATGGCGAGGTCGTCGGCCTGCTGCGCAGCCGCCCTGGACTGGACGGGCCGGACCTCCAGCTGATCTTCGTCGACGCCACGAGCTTCGTCCCCTCAGGCGACCTACCCGACCAGGGCTACACCATCGGGGTCGCGCTGATGCGTCCACACAGCCGCGGCACGGTCCGGCTGGCCAGCATCGAGCCAGGCGCGCCACCCCTGCTGGACCCGAACTACGTCGGCGACGACCGGGACCTCACCGCCATGGTCAGCGGCCTCCGGCTCGCCCGGAAGATCGGACAGGCGGACGCGATCGCGAGCTGGCGCGATGGAGAGATACAGCCGGGCTCGGGTATCGAGGACGACATCGGGCTGCGGGACTACGTACGCAGAACCCTCGCGTCATACATGCATCCCGTCGGGACCTGCCGGATCGGCACCGACGAGGAAGCCGTCGTCGACCCGGAACTTCGCGTGCCTGGCATCAGCGGGCTCCGCGTCGCCGACGCCTCGGTCATGCCGTCCATCATCTCCGCAAACACCAACGCCACCGTCTACGCCATCGCCGAACGCGCCGCCGCGATCATCAAGGCCGCGTAGACGCCGCCAGGTGAGGCGAGCCACCGGCACAGGGCGGTGGGAGAGAACCCTGCGCCGCCCCTCGCCCTGGGCCGATAGACCGGCCTTCCAGTGGCTCAACGAGGGACTGTCCATTGCGGTCTCCTTGTCAGCCAGACTGACCCCAGTTGTGGCCCCAACGAGCTGCGACGCCGAGCGACGATGAGCACCTGGTCGACGAGCTTGGGAGCGCGAACCGGCAGGTCGCCATCGAGTTACCTGCCTCTAGTGTTACGTGATTCTGGTTGCGTTACTTTTCTTGTTGTGGCTCGTTGACTTGGTGTGGAGCTTTCGGTGGAGCAGGTCGCTGAGTTGCGGGCGTTGGTGAACAGTCGGGATGTGTCGGCTGTGCTGGCGACTCGGGCGCGGATCGTGTTGTGGCATGGGGAAGGTCGGCGTCGTAAGGACATCGCGGAGTTGGCGGGGGTGTCGTTGCCGACGGTGGATCGGTGGGTCCGCCGCCACGCCGAGCATGGCCTGGCCGGGTTGGACGATCGTGATCGGGCTGCGCCGCGGGTGCAGGTTCCACCGCGGGTGCGGGCTCGGGTGGTGGCGTTGACCAGGACTTCTCCGCCGGTGGAGACGGGGCTGTCGCACTGGTCGACCCGTGGGTTGGCTGGGTATCTGAAGCGGGTCGAGGGGATCTGTGTGTCGTGGAGCTATGTGGCTCGGGTGTGGCGGGAGGAGGGGCTTGCGCCGCACCGGCATGCCACGTTCAAGTTGTCCAAGGATCCCGCGTTCGCGGAGAAGGTCTCCGATGTGGTCGGGTTGTATCTGGACCCGCCCGGTGGTGCGGTGGTGCTCTCCATCGATGAGAAGACTCAGATCCAGGCGTTGGACCGCACCCAGCCGTTGCTGCCGTTGGACTTCGGCGTGACCGAGAAACGCACCCACGACTATGTGCGGCACGGTGTCACGAACCTGTTCGCTGCCCTGGATGTGGGCACCGGCCGGGTCATTGGGGAGTGCAGGCCGACCCGGGACGGGGTGAACTTCCTGGCCTTCTTGAAGAAGGCCGTCAAACCTCATACGGGCAAAGAGGTCCATGTGGTGTTGGACAACCTGTCCACCCACACCACGCCGGAGGTGGAGGCCTGGCTGGAGGAGAATCCGCACGTCAGGTTCCACTTCACCCCGGTCGGATCGAGCTGGATCAACCAGATCGAGACGTGGTTCGGGATCCTGACCCGCCAGGCGATCCGCCGCGGCACCGTCACCTCGGTGAACGTGCTGATCAAACAGATCAAGGACTACATCGACACCTGGAACGTCGACGCGAAGCCGTTCGCCTGGACCGCTACCAGCGAAGAGATCCTCGCCAAGGTCCGCCTCGTCCAGACCAACATCAAGAAACTCGTCGACAACAACGCGAAATAACACAACCAGAATCACGCAACACTAGGCCTCGAGCAAGCGTGTCGGCTGGGCTGGATGGCTGTTTTCATAGGCAAAGGCCTTATCTTGCTGGGTTAGCGCTCGCAACGCAGTCCGGCAAGAAAAGGCCTTTGTGGTGAAGAAGATATCGCATGTTCAGAGTCGGCGGAACGCGGCGCGGCGACGACGCCGGGTTGCGGCGCGTCACGGGTTGGCGGGGCACTGGGGCGAACAGCCGTCCCCGATGCTGGGCTCGGGGACTGTGTCCTATGAGGTCGGTGGGAACCTCGACGCGACTTGTTTCGGCGGGATCGCCGCGGTGCACCGGCTGGTGACCAAGCTGGGCCTGGTTGACCAGATCAACGAGGGTCTGCACCTGTTGAAGGTGCACCTGCCCTACCACGAGTCCGACCATGTGCTGAACCTGACCTACAACGTGATGTGTGGCGGCACCCGCCTGGAAGACATCGAAGGCCTCCGGCACGACACCGCCTACATGAACGCCTTAGGCGCGGACCTGATCCCGGACCCGACCACGGCCGGGGACTTCTGCCGCCGCTTCGCCGAGACCGATGTGGTGGAGTTGATGGAAGCGATCAACGCGGTCCGCCCACAGTTGTGGGCGGGTCGGGGAGGCGATCTGCTCGGCCCGGTCGCCTACATCGACGCCGATGGCACGATCGTCCCCACTTCCGGGCGCCGTAAGGCCGGCATGGACATGTCCTACAAAGGGATCTGGGGCTATGCGCCGCTGATCGTGTCGCTGGCCAACACCAAGGAAGTGCTCTACCTGGTCAACCGGCCCGGCAACGCCCCCAGCCACCAGGACGCGGCGACCTGGATCGACAAGGCCATCGACCTCGTGCAACCGCACGCACCACGGGTGTGTCTGCGCGGTGACACCGACTTCTCCCTGACCGCCCACTTCGACCGCTGGGCGGCCCGGGTCGACTTCGTCTTCGGCATGGACAACAACCACGCGCTACGAACCCGCGCCGAGGCGCTGGCCGAGACCTGCTGGACCCGGCTGCATCGAGACGCCACCGCCCAGAACGCCACCGGCCAGAACGCCACCGGCCAGAACGCCGCCGGCCAGATCCGGGCTCGCCGGGACAACCACAAGCAGGCCATCGTGGCCGAACGCGGCTACCTCAACCTGGAGCTCAACTACGAAGACGTCGCCTGCTTTGACTACCAGCCCGGCAAGTGCGACCGCTCCTACCGGGTGGTCGCGCTGCGCAAGAACATCAGCCGCAGCCGCGGTGAGCAGGTGCTCATCGATGAGGTCCGCTACTTCTTCTACATCACCACCCGCACCGACCTGAGCGCCGAACAGGTCGTGGCCTGCGCCAACCAGCGCTGCGACCAGGAGAACATCATCGCAAGCCTCAAGTCCGGCGTCGGCGCACTGCGGGTGCCGCTGCACGACCTGGTCTCCAACTGGGCCTACATGGTCATCGCCGCGCTCGCCTGGAACATCAAGTCCTGGTTCGCGATGATGATGCACCGCAAAGCTGACCGCCGCGACTACATCCGCATGGAATTCCGGCGCTTCTTCAACACCATCATCCTCATCCCCGCCATGGTGACCCGCCGAGCCCGCGCCATCACCATCCGACTCATCGGCTACAACCCCGCCCTGGACCGGCTCTTCACCGCCTGGAACACCACCGAACGAACCCGCTTCGGCTAACCCACAACCAGATGCCAACCCCGAACCGACCGCCGCGCAGCCGCGGCGGCAACCACACCTGCCCAGACACCAAAAACCAGCGCCGAACACCCCCACACACCCCGACCAGGGCCACTCCAACCCGCCACCGACACCTTCAGGCGCCCCACCGACATGCCCGACACGACAGCCGACCTGATCAAATCGCGTTCAGCCACCGACACGGAACCGACTCGCTTATTTGAGGTCTAGGGATCCAAAGGTCGGCCGCTTCCGACGGGTCGTGCAACTCGCCTCCCGTTGACGGCTACGGCCGTGATCAGCCCTGCCTTGGCACGAGGGCGTAGAACGCCCGCGACATAGACGACCGGAACGACGGTAGAGCCTCGGTGACAAGCGATATGCGGAAGATCTCTCCATTCCAATTAACCACAGCTTGGACATCGAGAACAAGACTTGAATTTTCGCGCGGCATCTCGCAACGTTGTGGCTCGAAACACCAATAAAACAAGGGAGAGCACGTGAACGAGCTTTCGCATGTTCTGTGGATTGGTGGCCCGTCAGCCTCGGGTAAGTCGACGGTCGGGCGCCGCCTAGCGCGGCGCAACGGTTTGCGCTGGTACAGCTGTGACACCCGTACCTGGGTGCACCGCGATCGGGCTGTCGCGGACGTCCATCCGGGCGTAATCCGTTGGGCGGCGATGACCGTCGCCGAGCGGCGGGCGGCTCAGGACCAGGGCCGACGCCGCGACTACTTGTCCTACGACCGTGGCCCGATGGTCGTCGACGACCTGCTGCGGTTACCGAGGCAGCCGCTCGTCGTGGCTGAAGGCGGGTTGGCGAAGCCAGCAGTCTCGGGCGTGGGCACCAACGCACTGTGGCTGGTGCCACCGACGCACGTGCGGCTTCCCCGGCTTCAGAACCGTGGGTACGGTTCGCGCACCATCGAGAACGCCTTGCGGGATGGGAGGCATGTCGAGCAGCAGGTGGACGACGCGGGCGGACTGAAGCTGCCCGCATGCGCACCCGTGGACGAGGTGGTCACCGAGGTCGAGGAGCGGTTCGCTCCCCTGCTGGCCGCCGGGCCGAGGGCACGGGACGTCAATGAACGGAGAGCCCTGCTGCGGTACGGCAACCGGTGGATCGTCAGGCAGTACAAGGCTCGCGGCTGGTTCCCCGCGGACCCGGTGACGATCGTGAAGGAGTTCGACTGCGAGTGCGCACACCCCGACTGCGACGCGATGATCGAACGGACGATCGCCAGCTTTACGTCCGTGCCGGACGACAGTTCGCCGCCCATCCTGGCCGACGGACACACCGTTAGCTGACAGAACCCCTCCGGAGAGGACTACGCACTGTGTTGCCTACCCTCATCGTCGTAAGCGGACCGCCCGGCGGATACGGAAAGACCACGCTCGCGCACGAGATCGCGCGCGCAGTCGGGTGCCCCGCGATCTGCCGGGACGAGATCAAGGAAGGCATGGTCCACGCCACTCCGCCGGGGTTCGAACCGGCACCGGCTGACCCGCGCACACCAGCCGACCCGCTCACGCAGAAGACATTCACCGTGTTCTTCGACGTACTCGCGCTCCTCCTCGGCTCGGGTGCCACCCTGGTCGCCGAGGCGGCGTTCCAAGGCCCGAAGTGGCGGCCAGGACTGGAGCGCCTCGCCGAACTCGCCAAGATTCGGATCGTACGCTGCATCGTCGACCCCGCGACCGCCAATGAGCGGAACGCCCGCCGGGCCGCGCAGAACCCACGCCGCGCACGGGCTCACCCACCGACGCCGGGGCCGCTGCGGACCGCCCACCCTTACCAGCCGATCACCATCGGGGCGCCGAGCCTCAGCGTCGACACGACAGACGGGTACAACCCCGGCCTCGCCGACATCGTGGCGTTCCTCGACCGCCGGTGACCATCCCGCCTTCGCCGGGCAAGACCAAGAACAAAGAACGACCTCGAGGGTGCCCATCCGGGCCGGCCTCGCGTGCAGGATGAGCCGCCACAGGTCGGTGAGCTGCTCGAGGCAGGCGTAGGCCTCGGGGAACTCCAGGCCAGAGTCGAAGAAGGCCACCGGAACGCCTGGCGCCACCTCCAGCGCGAGGTGCAGCACCACCAGGCTGTCCTTCCCGCCACTGAACGCGCGGTAGCCCTCGTGCTCGTCGAGGTCCTGGGCGATCCGCGGCGGCGGGTTGCTCTGGACGGCCACCGCATGCGGCGTACCCGGAACGGCGCAGGGTATCGCCACGCCAAGCCTGACGGTCGACGTTTCGAGCCTGGCGACCCCGCCCAGAACCCGGGTGTGGACAAGCTGTCCGACCGACGGGAGAGCAACCCTTGTCAGGCGCCTCACTGCACAGTCGCAGGACCGGCACGTGAGCCGCATGGGGGTTCCCCCGACCGCTGGAGCGCGATGCGCGTGGGTGTTGGCCTGGTGTCAGGGGCCGCTCGTACGGTGCCATCGCAGGGAGCGAGCCAGCGTAGAGTGAGGCGCCGTTTGTACGATGTGGCTGCACTGGCCCGCCCTGTGTCTCGCCTCGCTACTTGGCGATCGATGCTAGGACGTCGTTTGCTCTCCCGAAATCGGCTCGGGATGTGTCGGTTACCGGCTGTCCCGGTTGTCCTTCGACGCTGGGCATTCGTGGCCCTTGGCTTGCTCATGCACGGGGATCCGGCCGTCCTCTCTCAGCTTCACCGACTTCCCGCACGCCGGGCACTTGAACCCCGATCGTCGTCTACGGCAGTGGTTCTGTCCATCCTCGTAGAAGTTTCTGGAGCCGGAGCCAGAGCAGACCGGCTGACGCCACCCGACGAACATGCGCGAGCGCGCTTCCTCATAGTGTTTCGGCACTGTCCCGTCCTTGTTCCTTTTCAGGCGCAGGCAGCACTTCTTGCAATGCATAGGCCCCCCAGTGTTCAAGACGAACCCACTCTGTCCATATTGATCGGTTTGAAGTTGTGGGGGAAGCCTCCGGCAGCGCGCTGTTCGTAGCTCAAGTTGCGGGGACAGGGTGTAAGTACGCCAGTCCGATGGTGTGGAGCCGCAGAACACCACAGCGCCGCGGGGCGATCGCAGCGTCAGGTGGGACGCCCCCGAAGGACCGCGACCAGCCGGAGTGCAGCACCAGGCCGACGATCGGCCGGAGCTCGCGAGGCACGTGGCGCGACATCACGCCACCTCCAGGTGACGTGTCGGCTTGCTCACCGACACCTTCAGCCCGCGCTTCGGGTCTGGCCTCGGCACCTCGGGCTTGCCGGCGAGGCGAGCCGGCGTGTGGACACGGCAGCGGTGGCCGGTGAGGAAGTGCCGGGTGGGCTTGGCGCCGCAGTAGGTGTCCTGGCCGTCGATCTTGCCGGTGTAGTGGCCGCATGGGGTTCCGTAGCGCGGGATCATGCGGCCACCTGCTCGAGTGTGGCGCATTCACCGCAGACTCCGAAGGTCCTGGAGGCGCAGTAGCCGACGTCGCGGCGACAGGCGTTGCACCACCGCCTGGTGGCCATCGCCTTGTCGAGTGCCCCTGCCTGCGTCGGGGTGGGTACGCGCTTCGGCTTGGCCAGGTCGAGGCGGAAGAGCCAGGCCCACGACCGATCGTGGTACCAGACGAGCACTCCGTACGCGTCAGCCCCTCCCGGACAGAGACCTGCGGCACGGAGCTGGCGCCGCGTGACAAGCCCTTCGGGCGCCCACCCGAAGCTCCAGGCCGGGAGCCCGCAGACGGGGCGGGTAAGGCTCGTACGTCCGTCCCAAAGCTTCACCAGGCGGTACTCCGTCCAGCGGTACAGGCGGCTCATGACGCACCACCCGGTCGTCGCGGACAGTCCGGGCAGACCCAACTCGCACGGTCCGGTGAGACGCTCCAGTCACCGTCAGCGGCGGCGTCGGCCGCCTCGTCGACGCTGTCGTAGTGCGCGCCGTACTCATCGATCGGCGAGCCGCAGACGTCGCAGGTGATCTCCACGCACCTGACGGTTCGGACGGTCATCGGGCGCCGCCCCAGGAGCGGATCAGGTCGACGACGACGGCTGCGGCGACGGTGATCACGGCGCGCCCAGAGATGGCCGTCCATCACCAACGGTTCTGTGTGAGGACTGTTCCGTTGTCGCCCCGGGCTCCGCCTCTTGCTGGATGATCCCGTAGAGGTGTTGAGCGAGCCGGTTCAGCTCGGCCTTCGCGTCTCGAGCGAGACGGGAAGCGTCCCGTGCCCACTCCTCAACCGCAGCCGCCAGCATCTGCACGTCGTAGGCGAGGTCGCGGACATCGGCATCGCTGAGCTGACCGGGCTGCGAGGTGGGCTGGGCCTGGACCGCGCTGCCAGCCAGTCGTGCGAGCTCGGTAGCCCGCATCGACCAGCTCGCCGACGGCACCACGTAGCTACCCACTAGCCGTGTCATCGCGACACCTCCCTCGCACCTCGTGCGGGAGCATCGGCGGTCAGGTGGCGGCACTCGAACCGCGCCGTGGGCGCTGGCGCCGGCACGAGCCGTTGCCGGGCGCATGGTGGTTTCGCGGCGAAGCTCGTTTGAGTTCCCGAGCTCGGCTCGGTGAGGAGGTCTTCCATGCCTTGCAAGCAGCCGTCCAAGTGGTCAAGGAGGCTGTTGATCCGACGTACCCGGTCCAGGATCGCCAGGTTCTTCGCCCGCAGCTCGCCATTGCCCGCGCGCTCGTAGGCCCAGCTGAGCATCGCCCACCCGGACTCGACGCATTCCAGCTCGACGAGCGCCTGGTCGTGCGCCTGGTCGATCCCCTCCACCTCGGGAAGGTCAAAGTCGATTTCGATGAACTCGTTGCTGTCGCGGCGAATCGCGATCACGGTCACTCTCATGACGCCAACCGCCAATTTGTGTGGGTCTTCGGTCGCCTAAGGAAGGTGCGCACAGCGCCGACGCTGTGACGTTGACGACCTCACGCCCACGACATGTCGGCCACGGCGGCGGTTCGTCGCTCGAGAGAGGCCGACCAGGGTCTAGACATCGTGGATCCCAGGTGAGCACACAGCGCGAGTGGCAACGGTCCTGTGCCACCTGATGCTTGATACTGGTCGTGTTCGGCCATCCTGTCGGCGACGTTCCAGACGTCGGCTGGGCAGGATGTCGTAGCCTCGCCGATTCGGCCGGAACGGACTCGTGGCGGTTCTGACTTGGCCAGGGAGGACGACCTGTGCCCGATCCGATGGATGTGGAGACGTTGGTCCGAGTAGTCAACGAGCGGTGTGGCTACGGACTGACGCTGCTTGGCGAGGCCGAGCATGGCGAGACCTCCGGTGCGGTCTACGTGCGCTGGCCCGATGGCCGCGAAGGGGTGATCACCAGAACGAACATGCCATTGGAGCGGATGCGGCAGACCGCTGAGGTCGTTGAGTCGCTGCGTCGGCGAGGCCTACCGGTACCAAGGCAGGAGCCGGTCAAGCTCGACGACACATACTGGGCCGTCCTACTGCTACAAGAGCGCCTTCCCGGCAGTCCACCGAAGGTCGCCAATGCTGCGGTCATCGAGGCCATGCTGGCCATGAGCGAACACTTCACAGACGCGCTCGCCGGCCGCCCCGACGTACCCGCGCGACAGCTGTGGCTGCAGCGCAGTAACACCGACTACCCGCGGCATGACCTCCTGGCCGGCTACGACACCAGGACCCGACGGATGCTCGATCTGATCCGTGAGGTCGGCCGGGACGGGCCCGACGAGTTCACTGGCAACGACCTTGTGCATCCTGATTACACGCCGCCGAACGTGCTCGTCGACGAGAGCGGGCATATCAGCGGCATCGTCGACTGGAACGGCGGGATTACTCGCGGAGACCGATGCTTCGCCCTCGTCGGGCTCCGCGCCGACCTCACCCTGGGAGCCTAGATGCGGGCGAACAACCCACACGTTCACCAGGAAGCTATCGATCGTCTCGACGAATACCTCACCCGCGTGCTCGATCCGACACTGATCCGACGCTATTGGGCGCACTGCACACTCCACCGTCTGCATTGGACGATCACCTTCAACGACGCCGACGCGATCGACATGGGCCTACGTCTGGGCAACCTCTACCTCCGATGAATCGGATGCCGTGGCCTCAGGCGGCTGCTCCGAGACTGTCTGTGGGCTGTCACTGTCGGACCCGACGCCCTGCGGATGACCGCGAGCGTGGCCAGGTCGTGGTGCAACATCCTTGCGTGCGCCGTGATGGCGGAGATGGTCTGCGAGGTCGGCCGAAGCGATCGCTGCAAGGGACCGGATCCGTCACCTGGACAAGCAGCTGGAGGAGGCACTCGACCAGCACCCGGACGCCGCCGTGACGCGCCTGCCAGGGATGGGCGTCGTTCTCACTGCGGAGTTCCACGCCGAGGTCAGCAACCTCGGGCGCTTCCCCAGCGGCGACCATTTGGCCGCCGCTTCGGGCCTGGCGCCGGCAATCCAGCAGTCGGGGAAGGTCCGCTACCTGCGTCGCGCTACCGGAGGTAACCGCAGACTCAAGCGCATCTTCTACCAGGCTGCGTTCTGCGCCCTGACCAGCGATCCGGCGAGCAAAGCCTTCTACGCCCGCAAGCGTAAGGAGGGCAAGACCCACCAGCAGGCCGTCATCGCCCTCGCCAGACGACGCATCAATGTCCTGCACTCTATGCTCCACAGCCACCGAGCCTATGATCCGAGCTACGCCGCGGCGGAATGATGGCCGATGTTGCGGCATGATGGCGGGGTGATGCAGCTGCCGGAGGGGAACGATTGCCCGTTGCCGCCGGGTGAGGTGGTGAACCGGTGGGCCTTGCGGGTGGACGGCTATCTGGGTGGGCGCGCGAATCTGCACTGGCGAGTGTCTCGAGGAGGCCGGCCGCTGGTGCTGCGGCGCTATCAGGAGAAGCCGATTGGAGACATCGGGTACGAGTTACGAGTGTTGCAGCGGCTTGATGCGCTGGGCTGGCCTGTGCCAGTCGCGGTCGATGAGCTGCTGGTGGTGGATGGGCGCACGTGGTGCCTGTTCACGTGGTTGCCCGGAGCGTCGCCGACCGTAACGGAATCGCGGTCGGAGCAACGTGCGCTCGGCCGACTGCTCGCGAGGCTCCATGCCGATTTGGAGACGCTTGTGGACCTGGGGCAACGACCTGGCTGCCAGCGCGCCGAGGCCCTCCTGGCCGACCCTGTGCTGAGGCGTCGACTTCGTGACTACGAACGACTGTTCCCCGAGCAGGCCCGCATCCTGCGCTGGCATGTCGATCGCGCCAACGAATGCTTTGACGCTCTGGATCTTCGCGACCGGCGGCTCATCGTCATCCACAGCGACTTTGGTCTCCCCAACCTGCTGTACCAGGACGGGAAGCTGACCGGCGTCATCGACTTCGAAGGCACACACCTCAACCATCGCGCCTCCGACTTCGCACTGGGCTGGCGCGCGAAACGTGACGAGATCGTCCGTGGCTACGACGAGGTACGGCCACTCGACGAACTCGACTGGGCGCTGCTCACCCCAGCGTTATGGTCCTGGGTGTTCCTCGGCGTGGCGGATGAGATTCATGCGATGACGACCGGCGCGATCAAGCCGCATGGCTTCGACTGGCAAGTCGGCGTGCTGCGACGCCGATCACCGCTCATGGGTGTGGCAGGAGTCCCGTACCCCGACTTACCGCGTTGATCAGCGCCTGGCGCCTTGACCGGACCGATTGGGCTGCCCTCCGGACGCCACGCCTTTGACGAGTCATGGTGGGCGTCATCTGGGCCTGGCCCGACAACACGAGTAGGTTTGCCGACTCGTGTCACTCAATCTTCTGAGCGACGCTGGGCTTGAAATTCGTCGGGGACGGCTTCCCTGGAACGACGACCTCAACCATTGGGCAACAGCGATCAGGGACCTTGTGCACGGCGAGATGGCCCGTGTTCACTGCTCTTCAGGTTCCGGCCGGTCGGATTGGGCAGCGAGGTCTCATGTCGATTCCCAGCTGTGGCCAGGACTGGTGAGGCTGAGCCGGAACGACACCTGGTGGCCATCGTCACGGGTGCCGCCGTCGCGGGTCCAGCCCATCGACTTGTAGAAGCTCTGCCCTCGGTCGTACCCGGCGAGCGTCCAGAGGATGGCTTCTGCAAAGCCGGCGTCGACAAGCGCGTCATGTGCCGTTTGCATGAGGGCGGTCCCGATGCTCTTGCGCCAGTGGTCAGGGTCCACTGCGAGAGTGTCGAGTTCTCCGAGTTCTGGGTCGACAGGATCCCGGCTGGGCCCGATGCCGACGAGACCGACGATGGACCCGTCATGCTCCGCCACCCACCATCGGGCTGGCCCACCCATCAGCTCAGTCGTCCAACGGTTGATCCGAGCTTCGTCCACAACGATATGAGGCATCAACTCACCGAATCCCACGTTCCACGAGTCGACATAGACCTGCACCATCTGTGGCACGTCGTTCGCCCTAGCCGCTCGGATCACGATGGTCACCTCGCAAGCTTGGCACCTCGAGCGCCGTCGTGCGATAGGCGCGGAACCGGGCCATCGACACCTGGGTTGGGCGCCGGACAGCATAAAGTTGCTCACTCAACCGCGGCTGCACGCGAAGTGGCTCGCCCCCACCAGTCAGCGATCGCTCATCGCCCGCTTCATCGACGTACCAGAAGTCTCGCTCCGCTACGGCCAGTGCAGGCTCGCGAGAGGCCTGCTCAGGGCCCCGCTCGGCTGCTCCACCGTACACGGCAACCCGATGCCGGCCCGGACGGCCCGCACAGTGGGCGGTGTCGAGCACCCCCACAGGCAGCACCCCCGGGCACAGGTGGCACAACAAAGCGTCCCGGAACTCGTTGCGGCCCTTCCGCCCCAACGTCACGGCTGCCACCGCCAGGGCGGCATCGGGGATCCGAGACCGGGGTGTCCGAGGCAGGACGCGGGCCCCACGCCAACGCAACCGGCGGACACATCATCGCCACCGCCGGCGGCCAGGACACGCTCACACCTCCGCGGCCACCACGGCCCACTACGCCCACCCGGAGCAGCCAGCGCAGCACGGGATGGGGCCGGGACACTGCCAGTGGCTGCCATCATCTCGAGCGCGGCCACATCGTCAGCCGCAGGCAACGGATGACCCGACCCGGGACAGCACGTGCAGACCACATGCCGCCAACCAGTCGCGGTGAGCACCACCCGATCAAGCACATCCACACCCGCCGAACAAAACCCATCCCCCAACGCCGAAACCACCCCACAACCCCGGCCGTTACCGAACCGTAACCAACAACGATGACCGCAGACGCCGGTCCGGCCAGCACTCGGGCTGGAATTCCGCTGTCACATGAAGTGACCGGGGAAACGTCGATGCTGACCCGCAGACCAGACCCACACCGGGCTACGCCGAGACGCGGAACGCCTGTACATACTCCGTCGTGCCGAGGTGCTCGTAGACGAAAGTTGGCATCACTCGGTTCCAGTGATGTCCAAGGAGCACGGCGAGGCCCAGCGGTCCCGCGAGGAAGACGTGGAGAGTTCCGGTAGGGGCCGCGATCTGGCGTGCGAGGTCGCGGATGCCGATCGCGAGGGAGCTGGCTGTTTCCGGATCTGGCACGGACCCTGGACCGACCTGTCCTCCCTCGGGCAGTGCCGTGTGAACCCTCCCGACGGTTATGCCCGCTCGTTCGATCCAGTTGACCACTGCGTCGGTTGCGTCGGTGGTCACCGAGACGACCAGCGCAGGGTCACCTCCGAGTCCGAGATCTTGCGAGTGGTGCGTCGGCACCAGGGCCGCCGTGGTGACGTCGCTGGACCAGAGTTGTTCGCCCTGTCTGATGCCAACCTCGTAACCCAGGACCCGTCGGAGGACTGTCCCTGCCTTGAAGCCGGTTGCTTGTCGCATCGTCCCGGTGAGCAGGAGTCGGCGATGTGCACCCAGATGGCCTGGGATCTGCTCGATGTCACTGGCCAGTTGTTCCCATGAGGATGGGGGCTTGGGCGCGACCTTGGTGAAGGCGTCGTCGCCATCCATGCGATCCACCCAGTCCAGGGCGTGCTGGGCGTGGTCGGCCATTGGGTCGTGGCTGAGTGTGGCGATGGAGATGGATGTCCAAGGGGTTCCCGCGCGCAGGCTCAGCATGGTGATGGCGTTTTCGATTTCGTCGAGCGAAAGGCGCTGGCGACCATCTTCCACCTGCCTGGCGACCCAGTCAGTCCCGGCGTTGATCGCCCTGTCATCGGACTGGAGTCCGTTCGCGGTCATGAGCAGGCTGACCTCGCGGCGGAGACTCACCACGTCCTCGGACGTTTCGAGGTAGAAGTCTTCGAAGAAGGCGAGCAGCTCCGCTTCGGTGACGCCCGCTGTTTCGGCCCATTGTTTGCGGGCCAGGCCCCGGTGGGACTTCGGGCCACCTTGTGCGGCACGAGGTACCAGCCGACCGTCTCGTGCGTCGCGGTCGCGAAGAAGGAGGTCGGCGGGGTCGATGGCACGGTTCGTGATCAGCGCAACCCGGACGCGGACACCGTTGCGGGCGACTTGGCGGTGACTGCAGACGAGCTTCTTGAGCAGGTCGTTGCCGGTCAGATACTCCAGGTTGACTGGAGTGCGCGCGTCGACGGCGTATTTGATCTGCGCATAGTCGTTCGGCGGAGCGGCGCGGTAGTAGACGACGTCGTCGATGTTCCCGGCATCATCGGCTTCGACACCGACTGCGGTTCCGGGATTCGGGGTGTTGTGGGTCCGCTGCTCGTTGACGACGCGCATGCAAAACCGCCAGGCGTGCAGCCACTGGTAGCGGTCGCCAGCGATGCGCACTCCGGTGGGCCGCGGCAGGCCACGGCGCGCGCGGTCACTCATTTGGCTCCAAAGGTACTGGGTGGGTCCTCGGCAGGTCGCCCGTGATCCTGACAGCACAACGCTTGGGGTTGACGGCGGTGATGCGCCGGGCGTCAAGGTCGTAGTCGTCTTCGATCGTGCGCCGGAGCACGAGCAGTGTCGGGTTCGGCAGACGGGGGTGCAGGTAGGAGATAAGCCGGAGGCTGGCGAGGTCCGGCCCGCTCGGCGGCACGTCCGCGGGATGTGAGTGCCAGTCCCCGATGTACCCGAGTCGCGGGTCGATCGCCCGCGCCCTCAGTACGGCGGGCTGCGTCGCGCCGCCGGGGAGGTGGTAGTGGGCTCGTCCGCGCCTAGAGGTGGGCAGTTCGATAGCTATGGTCGCCCACGGCTCTTGGTCGACATGGACGCCGACGAGGATGCCCCCTGTCTCCAGTGGGTGGGAGAGGCTGGCCGCTCGCTTCAGCTGGTCGACGGCGCTCTCGGCGATGAGAAGTTCCGGCTGGACGCGCGTCACGCTGTCGCGGGACCGATCACGTCGAAAGGCGCAACCGCCAGGGGCCGGAGGACCTCGACCTGCTCGTCCGGCAGTAGACGGCGCTCCAGTAGTTGGTCGATAGCTGCGGCCACGATGTCGGCGGCGGCCCGCTGAGCCGCCCAGGGGGGAGCGCCGTTGACAAGCGCGATGCAGCCGAGCTCGAGGAACGCGCCCACAGGCTGGGGATCGTCTGGCGGCAGATCCAGATAGTCGGCCGACTTGTCGCGGTTGGAGATAGGGGTGTCGTTCGCCGCTTGGCGTCGGACCCGCAGGAGGCCTCCTTGGTGGAAGAGGGCGCCGGTGATGAGGGGTACATCTTCCTGAGCGCACACGATGCTGAGGGCAGCGGTCATCGGTGCCGTTCCGGTGCAGTCGATGACTAGGTCGAAACCTCGCACATTGTCGGCGAGTTCGGCGGGCGCGAACGGCAGATCCTTGGTCACGATGTCGAAGTCACACCAGGGCGCGTGATCGTCGATCTCGGCGCTGACGCCGATGCCCTTGTTGTATCCGACCGAGTACTTGTCGGCGACGTGTCGGACGAGGTTGGCGGTCATGAGGGTGTCGGGGTCGTAGCCCTTGATGTGGGCGACGCCGCTCTCTGCCAGCAGCAGTGCAACGCTCCCTCCGATCGATCCCAGCCCGGCCACTAGAAGGCGCTTGCCGGCGAGCAGGTCGGCGTCGGGCCCGGCGCGTCGCTTTCGGGCGGCGAGGTCGGAGGGGAAGGCGGCGTGTGCTTCGGCCACAACCTCGGCGCCGTGCCCCGAGAAGCCAAGCGCGATGGCGTCGGGTTGTCCATTGAACCTGGGCCAGGTCAGGACGGCGAAGTCGAGTCCACCGCTCGGCGTCTTGATGTCCGCGTCCTGCCGGGCCGCAAGCCCCCTCTCGAAGTGCTCTCGCTGGCGTCGGGCGAGGGCGTCCCGGAACTGGTCCAGGTCACGAGGCGGGTCGGTGATCTCGCGGCGGGTGTAGAGGACCCCGTTGAACGTCGGCGTGTCTCGCTGGGCCCCCACCTGGAACAGGATCTGCCGCCGATGGGCCGTGAGGTCGATGATCGTGCCGTTAGAGGCGCCACGAAGCAGGTCGCCGATCGGGAGTTCGAGACGGTAGCCGCTCTTCCCGTCGAACAGCAGGTAGGAGTCGAGCGCCTGGTCGGCAACGCCGAAACCGGTCTGCGCCGCCTCTGCCCACGCGTCGAGTCGGGCCCAGAGCGCATCGAGGTTGCGTCCCTCGACCTGCGCGGGGTCGTCGTCGGCCCACAGACAGATGATCCCCTCGTAGACGTGCGGCGCCTTAAGGCCCTCGACATGCACGTGGGCATACCGCAGTGGCCATCCGTCGTTGAAGACCACCTGCATCCGCCCCCGGTCGGTGAGCGGATTCAGGGACTCCCGGATCGGTCCCGTCCACACCTTGAGGTCGGTGTCAGGGACCGGGCTGAACCCGGCGGCAACGAGGCCGGAGCAGAACCGCTCGAAGCCGCCGGTATCGAAGGTCTCGAACGCCATTACGCGAAGCCGCGAGGCTGGTTGCTCCCAACTGCCTCGACCGCGGCGATGCTGGCGATCGGGAAGCCGTTCGCGTCACAGCCGTCCGGCAATGGGAGGACCTGGCCCCGTTCGTTCGTGCCCAGGATGTCCCGCCACAACTTGGCTGCCCGGCACTTGTCGGCGTCGAGCGCCTGCTTCGCCAGACCAGCGAGTTCACGGAACTTCGCGGCTCCCGATGCCCACTGGCCGGCGTACAGGGCGGGCTTCAGCTGCGTCCCGAGAACGGGGTCGAGCATGCCGTCGGTGACCGCCAGATGGATCTCGTCCGCGACTACACCGAGGGAACCGGCGAGCAGTTCGGCCCACGACGACCCGGTTACCCGCCCGTTCGACCACGCGTAGTACGCCGCGATCTCCGTGTAGAGGCCGCCGGGCCTGTTGTCGCCGAGGTGCACGTGGCGGACCTGGCGCAGCAGGCGCACGATCGGCCGGTAGGCCGAGCGGTTGCCGACGGTCGAAGTCGACGCGGCCGTGGCCAAGGTGTTGGTCCGGATGGCCAACTCAACCGGGCTGGTCTTGACCCAGCGGCCGTCCTCCTCGTCCCAGCGGTCGCGGTTACGGTTCGGGATCCCCCAGTGCTCGCTCCACGGAACGGCAGGGACCGCGTCCACACTGAACGCCAACTCCTCAGGAACGCCCGAGTCTTCGAAGTCGATCTTCAGGCTCCGTGCTTGTTCGGTGACCCGACCGCCGGGGACCTGGTTTTTGAGCCCGTAGTGGTCGACCAGGACCCGCTTCACCTCCTCGTAGATCCGCCCAGGGTCGTGGCGCACGGAGAGATCCTTGAACCGCAGGAACACGTCCACATCCTTGCCGGGATAGCGACCCGTCAGCCGGGCATAGGAGCCGATCAAGATCGTGTCGATGCCCCAGTCACGCAGTTGCCGGTCGACCTCCAGCAGTTCACGCACCTCCGTGTGAGCCGCGGAGGCGCGCTTCTGCTTCTCGCCATGGATGGTGACGTTGGTGACGGCGGACTCGAACTCTGCGCTCAGGGTCTCCATCGTGACTCCTCCTCAATGGTCCCTGTTTCTCTCGAGCGGTTCCCCGTGTGGACCAGACTGGTTGTGTTGTGGACGCTGACCGTATCCGCCGCCACCGACATCTCCGACGTGCCAGGTCGACGTCGTACGGCGTGTCACGCGCAGCGCACCGGGCTTCGCGGTCGATCGGCAACGTGCAGCGCGACGGACGTTGGTCCGGAACGATCGTGGCCATCTGTGGTGCCGTCCCCGCCTCGCCGCCAACGAGCTGACACCAGACGGGGAGATACACCACCTCGTCCTGTCGCTGTGCCTTCCCGTCGACGGTCAGGTGCCGCGGTTGGTCGGTTCTGTTGGACCCGGCCTGTGGACAGGTCGAGCGAGACGACGTCGAGCTGCGGCATCCTTGCGTGCACGTTCGGGGCGAGCCACCCTCGCGCCCGCCGGCCGCGCCCACGGGAGGTGGGGCGGGCACGTCGGAAGGAACCCCGGACGCCGTGCACCGAGCTGCGCCGTACGGTGGGGCGGTCATACCGCAATACCCGAAGGTCCCGCAGTGCGTATCCGTGGGCCGATCGAGCCCATGCTCGCCAAGAGCATCGACCGCCTACCTCCACCGCCTGCCGGCGGCCTCCGCTACGAACCGAAGTTCGACGGGTACCGCGCGCTGGCCACAATCCGGGAAGACGCCTCTGTATCGGTCTATTCGCGGCGCGGCACACCTCTCACCGAAGCCTTCCCCGAGATCGTCGGCGCCCTCTACGCCTACCTCCCCCAAAAGGCACCGTCGTCGACGGCGAGATCGTCCTGTGGCGCCGCGGCCACCTCGACTTCAACGCCCTCCAACGCCGCCACGCCCAACGCCGCCACGCCACCCAGCTCGCCGCGACCGAACCCTGCCACCTGGTCGTCTTCGACGTCCTCGAAACCCGCGAGGACGGAGACCTACGCCGACGGCCGCTACGTGAGCGCCGTGCCGTGCTCAAGCGGCTGTTCCGCCGCGTCCCCGCCCGGTCCCCGCTCACCCTCGCCATGCAGACCGCCGACCCCGGCGTCGCGCAGGAGTGGTACGACACGATGGCCGTCGCCGGTGTCGAAGGTCTCGTGATCAAACCGGCGAACAGCCAGTACCTTCCCGGATCCCGGCTGTGGATGAAGTAGAAGTCCCGCCAGACCACCGACGCCGTGATCGGCGGAGTGACCGGCAGCCTCCACCGACCCGCGGCGCTGCTGCTCGGCCGCTACGCCTCCGACACCGGCCGCCTCCACTACGCCGGGCGGACCACCTCGCACCTGACCGACATCCAGGCCGCGGCTACCGCGCCGCTGCTCGTCGCCGCGATCGGCGGGCATCCATGGCCGGCGCAACTCACCGTCAACTGGCGGTCCAAACCGACCTGCTACCACCAGGTCGCCCGCTGGTCGTCGTGGAGATCCGCGCCGACATCGCCACCGACCAGGGCCGCCGGTGGCGGCACGCCGTCCGAATGCTGCGGATCCGGGACATCGCCGCGGACGAGGTGCCGCTCGACCTGGATCTAGAGGCCTGAGTCCGCCGCGCTCACTCCTCAGGCAGGTCCATCGGGCAGGCCCACAGGGCGAGCCGGTCGGCGATCTTCTCCCGGTCCTCCCCTGCCAGGTCGGCGCGGTGCTCGATCACGTCGAGGGCCAGGTCGACGAGGTCGATGTCCTCGACCAGCAGCTGGTACCCGTTGAGTTCGTAGAACGCGATCAACGCCATGACAGCGACGCGCTTGTTCCCGTCGAGGAACGCGTGGCTTTGGATGACTCCGGCGAACAGCGCCGCGGCCTTCTCGTGGAACGTGGGGAAGGCGTCCTCGCCGAACGCGGATGCTCGGCACCGGTTGACCCCGGCCTCGAGCAGACCCATGTTGACGCCGGGGACACCTCCGCCGTCCAGCACTTCGGCCTCGTGCATGCGCAGGAGGTCCTCGGCGCGCAGGTAGATGATCCACTCCGGGGGCGTGGATCAGTTATAGGCCGAAATGGAACCACCCGCGCGCTTTCGGCGCGCGGGTGGTTCAGATGAAGCGATCTCGTTACAGGTCGCGGAGCTTGTCCAGGGCGGGCCGGTGGAGGGCCTGCGTCCGCTTGGTCGAGGCGTCGACCATCTCCTGGTGTCCCTCGCCTTCCATCCAGGCGGTGACGACCTTGGTCAGCGTCTCGTTGATCGGCGTCCCGGTGAGGAAGGAGTGGATCCTCAGCTGCTCGTGGAGCTCGGGCGGGAGGCGCAGGTTGAACGACTGACGGTTGGCTGTGATCTTGGTGGCCATGGGATCCCCTTCCGTGGCCTTGTTCGTCGCGAAGTCTCGCAACTTGGTGCCATGGTGCCATGGTGCCAAGATCGTTTCAATGACTTTCGGCTACGAGAGCGGTTTCTAGATCCGTTTCGATTCCCCTAGACACTTTCTGGCCACTTTTGGTGCCGCCAGATGCACTCTAAGCATTCCTCGTCCGCTTCGAGTCACGTCCTGCGATCCCGACTGTTCATCGAACACCCGTTCGAGGCATCATGTCCGCATGGGGGGTCAGCGCAGATACAAGATGGAGGTCGACGGCTTCGAGGTGCCGGTCGGCGCCCGCCGCCACGACCTGGACGAGGCCGTGGAAGCGATCCACGCCACCAACCGGGACGGCATCTTCTCCGCCGACGGAGCCTGGCGCGGCTCACTCGACGACAATCTCCTCTCCCCCATGCTGGAGGGCCCGCACCGGATCCGCCGCGGTGAGCGCGTCGACGGGCAAGACACCCTCCTAGCCGTATCCGCCGGCGAGACATTCGAGGACATCCAAGATCGGCTCTACCGGGCCCGGCACTGCACCTCCCCTCGCATGCTGACCCGCCACCGGATCGCCGAGGTGCTCTACGCCGGGGTCGGCGCCGGGCTGCTCGAACCTGTGCCGGCAGCCCGTGTCGAGGACACCGTGGACACGGTGATGGAGGCGATGGCCGACGGGAGGCTGCACCCGAGGATGCTCGCCGCGCGCGGCGAAGGCCTACGTCAGTGGCTTGGACTGCCCGCCGGCGAGTGGACCGCGGCCGCAGACGAGGCAGTAAAAAGGGGCCGCACGATGTGCGCGGCCCCGCAGGTGCAAGAGCGTGAGGACTACGACGACAACAAGTGGGCGCTGTAACCGTCGGACGAACCGACAACGGCTACGGCTGCCGCTCGAGCCTGTTCGACTCCTCCAACGCCGCGGCGATTCGGTTCATCGCATGGCCAAGCGCGAGCGTCGCGGACGCCAGGGCCCGCGTTGCTCAAGGCCGCCCCACGTGCGCGTGTCAGCCTGCGGCGAACGCATGCCGACAGCCGGTCAGGTCCCACGTTCCCGCTGGGTTATCCGCTGGCGGGAAACCGTCAGCACGGTACCTCGACACCTTCGAACTGATGACACGCGTCATGCGCACCCACGGCCTTCACAACGTGATCACAGGCACGCTCGTGATGCATGCGTTCGGAGTCTCGTATCCGAACGACTGGGAGAGCACGCTCCCTGCCAAGGTGGCGCGGCGCGACCAATGGCTGGCCCGCTTCGACGCACGATGAACCGTCCACGATGCAGCGTGGGTCAGCACAAGCAGAACGGGTTCCCGTGGGCGTCGAGCATGACCCGGACATGCTCCTGCGACTGTTCGTTCGCGAGAGTCGCGCCCGCCTCGAGCGCCCACGCGACGGCCTCGTCGAGGTCGTCCACGCCTATGTCGAGGTGCATCGTCGCGTTCTGTCCGCTGACCGTGCTCGGCCAGACAGGCCGCTCGTACTCCCGATCGGACTCGATGTTGATCGTCGGGCCGGTCTCGCCCTCGGGCGGGCGCAGCTGGGCCCACCCGCCCTTCGGCCCCTCCGCGACGATGGGCCAACCCAGGAGCCGCTCGTAGAACTCGGCCAACTCCCGGGCGCGTGCTGGCGCTGCCGTGATGGTGACTGTCCCCACCTGCATCTGCGGTCGCGTCATGCGGAGACCGTACTGACCGCTGAGCTCGACTTCAACGGTACGCGGGCGGGCGCTCGGACAGCGCGTACTAATCCGTTGTCAGCATTGTTCGAACGAGTCAGGATGCCCCATGATCTTCACGATCCGCCCCGTCCGGCTGACTGACTACGACGATCTACGACCGCTGATTGCCCCTCGCGACCCCGAGCCGAAGGCACGGCATCTGTTCGCCAGACTCGTCGAAGACGACAGTTGGGCAATCATCGGCGCCTATCGCGACGAGCGGGCCGTCGGGTACGTCGCCGCGCAGGACTACGGATCACACCTCAGGCATGGCGACTTCCATCGGACTGTCCGGATGCACGACTTGATCGTGAGTGAATCCGAGCGCGGGCACGGCGCAGGGACCCAACTCCTGAACGCGGCCATGGAGTGGGCGAGAGGTCGTGCCCGCTACGTTGAGTGGCAGGCTCACGAAACTCGGGCGGCGCCCTTCTACGCCAAGCTTGGGTACACAGGACTCGCCTGTCCTCAGCCGGACTACCCGACGTTCACCGTTGATCTGCGTCCCGAGCTGCAATGACATCGACACCCCGGAGCGTCCGTGACGGCACGGTAGCCTCCAGAGCGCGATTCACATGCTCAGGACGCCTTCGCGGTGGCTCGCCGAGCAGCGCCGGGCGCCCCAGGTCGACGTCGACGAGCCTCCATGCTTCGTCCAGCCGCCGGGGCTGCTCGGTTACGGCTCGACTCGACGTCGGTACCAGACTCGAACAGAGCCACCGGCGAACAAACACCCACCGCAGGCAGCTATCGCGAAGTCGTCGAACCAGAGCGCCTCGTCTGGGCCTGGCAGAGCAGCGAGCCACTCCCCGAAGAATCAGTCGTCACCATCACCTTGACCGACCTGGCTGAGAACAAAACCAGGATGCACTTCACACAAGTCGGATTCACCTGGGGCGTGTTCGAATACGGGATCGCCAACACCCGCGCCGGTTTCAGCGAAGAAATCGACAAGCTCGCCAAATACCTCGCCAACATCTGAGGACCCCCGGCGTCGACGATCAAATAGTTCCCCCAGAATTGGGGATTCCTCGATCACGACCTTCCCCACCCTGCCGATCAGCAGGCTCCTCATGGGGACGACGACCGTGCCGCGGGCGGCGAGGGTGACGGATGACTGGAGTGAGGCAGCAAGTGCCGACGCCCGGCCTTCTTCGCCGGCCGGCTGGGGTCTGATGACCTGGGTGCCTGTCGTCGTCGGGAGCTGTGTCGCAGGTCCCGGAGTGCGGCGGGCTTCGGGTCGCTGGAGCTGACGCTTCGGTGGTTGCGGCGTACGCCGTGGACAACGTGAGCCCGGGTTACGAGCAGTCTCGCGGGCTCCGCACCACGTGAGGGTGGGAAGCTACTTGAGTTTCAAGGGTGGGGAAACGCCGGCTCTGGCCCAAATTCCGTGATTGGCTACGGTCGGTTATTGTGCTGGAGTGTCATGCGAGGAGTACTCGTTTTCTGAGTAGGTCGAAGTTCGCGCGGCCGAACATTTGCCGTTTGAGGTATTTGATTTTGTTGACGATGCCTTCAACTGGTCCGGAGTTGAAGCGTGTGGTGAGCCCGTTGATGACGGCTTGAACGTCGCGTCGAAGGCCGGTGGTGAAGGAGTGTAGGTGCGGGAGATCGTCGGCGTCGACGCTGCTCATCCAGGCCTCCAGCCGGTCTTTGTCACCGTTGAGATGGGCCATCATCTCGGCGAAAGTCGACACGTGCGTCGCGGTCATCTTCAGCTCGGGGCAGTGCGAGCGTGCTTCGTCGAGTTTGGTGTGGGCGTCGGTGTCGAGATGGTCGGGGTGGGTGAGGATCCAGCGGGTGATCTCGCGGGGTTTCGGTATTGCGGGTGTTGTTGGCGGCGCGACGGCGAGGTGGCGGAACGGCCGGAAGTAGCGGCGGACGGCCTGCACGCTGCCCGACCAGCCTTGGGCTTGCAATTCCGCGTGCAGGGTGGGGATGTCGGTGCAGCCTTGGTTCCACCGCTGGTGCAGGTAGGGCTTGAACGGATCGAGCTTGCTGGCACGGGCGGTCGCCTTCACCAGAAGCTCGTCGAGGCTGGTAGCACGAGCGAACCGTTGCACGGTTTTGCGGTCCAGGCCCAGGGTGGTGCAGACACGACCGCTTCTACGCCACTGCCGTGACCGTGCCGGCCGCAGGGTCTCGCCGGACCACGCCGAGTGCAAGACCCCGGCTGTCGCCGGGTCATCCATGATCGCAGCGGCAGGGTGACGGGGTGTCGGCACCGGGGCGGGCAGCGTCGACGCAGCCTCGGGTGTGGGGGTGCTCGTCGCAGTAAGCGCGGGGATCGTGCGCACGGTGTTCTCCTTGTCGTGGGCTGGTCAGGCCCTCATGCGGTGGTGACACAGACCCTAGGCGGGGACACCGACAACCCCGGGGACCACCGCCGTCTGGTCAGGACGGCTCGGCACCAGCGACCAGCACGTCGAGCGGCACTGGGCGGCGGGTGAGGGTTGGGGTCCGCCCGGTCGTCAGCCATGATCGGCGGGCGCTGTAGAGGGCTCGGTAGGTCTTGCGTCCGGCACGCTGGCGGTGCGGTGAGGGTGCGGCCGGGACGAGGGTGACGGGCTGTCCGTCCTCGGGCCTGTGGCCGGTGGCAGCGGTGAGGGTGAGCAGCAGGTGCCCGCCATGCACGGTGGCGGCGGACACCGACGCGGAGAACGCCGGGGCGCTCGTGTCGGGCGCTCCGACCCAGCCGGTCACGTCGCTGCCGGGGCGGAGCCGGGAGTCCAGCCGAGGCAGGTGACCTCGATGCGCTTGAGCTTGTCGCCAAGCGGGCGCGCGGTGCCGGTCACGACATGGCCGGTGTGGACGGCACGGCAACGGTGCAAGGGGTCTGTCAGCAGCGCGGCGGCGTACAGGTCAGCGGCGTCGCACCGGGAGCGCAGGCCGAGAGCGGCGCGGCTGGTGCTGTCGGGGCGTCGCCAGTCCAGCCCGTCGCTGTGCTCGCTCTGAGCCGCGCCGTAGGCCCACATGTCGTCCTCGGCCAGTGTGTCGAGCCACTGTAGGGGCGGCCCGTCGGTGAGGCGCTCGTGCAGGGTGAGCAGGCCGGAGGCGGAGTCGTCGGGCACGTCCAGCCACTGTCGCCACGTCGTGGGCTGGTGCTCGGCTACCGGGGCGGTTCCAGCACCCAGCGGGCGCGGCAGGCAGCGGAGGTGTCCACGACGGCGCGGCCTCCGGGGAAGTCGGCGCGGTCACGCCACCATGCGATGTGTGCCGCCACGGTGTCTTGCTCGCTGTCGGCGGTGGCGATCAGCGCAAGGCGGTACAGCAGGCCGAGGGTGGCCGGGTCATCAGTGACCAGCGTTGCCGGGGACGTCGCGGCGAGGGTGACACCGACCGACCCCAGCAGATCGAGCGCATCCGGGCCGGTGGCAGTGGCCTGCGGCTGCCCGGCAGCCGCGACAGTGACGGTGACATGTCCGCCGGACAGGCGGGCGCGGCAGGCGACCGGGCGTGAGGCAGTGCTGATCGGGGCGTGCAGGAGCCGGGGCACCAGCTGGCGCGTGGTCGCGGCGCGTAGCCGCTGGCCCAGGTCGAACCATTCGGCGGTCATCGTGGTTCCCCGCTCGGCTCGGCGGTACCGGCCGTCCAGCCATCGCGCAGGGCGCCGGCGACGGGGCCGGGAGCAGCCTCCCGGCCGCAAGCCACGTCAACGGCTGTAGCGGGTGTCACGTCGGTGCCGAGGAGTAGTCGGGAGGCGTACTCGATCAGGGCGGGATCGTGGATGCTCATGGAGCGAATCTCCTTGCGGCGTGGGCTGGTCAGGCCCTCATGCGGTGGTGGCACAGACCGTAGGCGGGGACACAGACAAGCCGGTGCCCCCCGCCTACGTTCAGGCGGCACGAGGGGTGATGTGAACCGTGCTCGCCCACGACGGGGTTCCATACGGCGCACGGTGGCTGATCACCGCGCAGACAAGACGGCTACGGGTAGGGGTGTCCGGCCACGGGGTATCGCCGTCAGTCAGGACGATCACCACGTGCGGAGCGGGGACGGCCTGCTCGGCGGCGGCGATGCCGACGCGCATGTCGGTGCCCCCTCCCCCACTCAGGCGTACCGACGTGGCCGAGCGGACCCGCTGGGCCGTCGTGGCGGCGGCGTCGCAAGACAGCAGCCGCACACGCTCGCGGGCCACCCCAGAGGACCGCAGGACACCGGTCACTTCGCTCATCGCGGCATCGAGATCGGCCTGACTCATCGACCCGGAGGTGTCCAAGACGATGGAGACAACCACCGAAGGGGCCCGCAAGGCGGGCTTGACGATGCGCGGAAGGCGGCGACGGGAGGGGCGGCTGTAGGTGTAGTCCACGCGACCAGCACGATCGGCCACAGCACGACGTACGGCGGCACGCAGCAGCCGGTCCCACGGCACTGTCGGGGGCGCAAGGACCGCTGCGGCCCAACGGGTCAGCCCGCCAGGAACGCTGCCGCGACCCTTGGCCTGCTCGACAGCCCATACCTCATGGGCGACACGACGGCGCACAAAGTCCGCCTCAGCAGGGCTGACAGGCTCGGCGCTGCCGTCCCCCAGCCCGACACCGGCCGGAAGTTCGCCAGGCACAGGCGGGCACCCCGACCCGGACCCACACCCGCACGACCCATCGTCAGGCAGCGCCGGGACGGCACCATCCGGAGGGACGAGCCTCGCGTAGTAGGTCTCCGCAAGGTCTCCGTCATCACAGCCGAGCGCGGCGGGCGTCACCACGCCCTCAGGCAGCGGGACACCAGCCCCGAGCAGGTCGTCGTTGATCTCGGCGTCCCCGGCGAGATTCCACGCGAGCTGATGCCTCGGAGTGGGCAGCGCCTCGGCCCGACCGGCGTGGTCACGCAGCAGATGACCGACCTCGTGCAGCAGCACCGCAGCGACAGTGGGGCTGTCCCAGCGGCCCGGCCCGACCAGGAGACCGGGATCCATGTAGAGCCTCCACGCCCCATCCACCGCGAAAGTGCCCAGCCCCGGCGCAGAGACAGGGGCCACAGCGAACAACGCGTGCATGAAGTACGGGGCACGCTCGGCCGCGACGAGGCGGCCGAGCCGGAAGGCCTCGCGCTCCTCGACAGTCAGCGCCCTGGTCTGCCCGCTCATGCCGCACCGGCCCCGGAAAGCCGAGCAGCAGCGAGGACGGGCGCGAACCGGGCGCGCACGGTGGCAGGGACGCGGGCGCTGGCCGGACGGCACTGCGCCAGCGGTCGAGCCGCAGCAGCCAAAACGTCGGGGGCACCGGCCTCGGCGGCAGCGAGCAGCGGTCCCCACGCCTTGCGCCAAGCCTCGGCGGTCCCGGCACTGGCAGCCCAGCCGACCACGGCCGACAACACGGCCCACACCCGGTCGGGCCGGTCGGTCCAGTCCACGAGGGACGGGTCGTCGACGACAGCGGCGGGGTCGGGCAGGTCGACCCGCTCACACCACGTGAGGAACTCCACGCACACGCCCTCACCGACCAGCCCGAAGGTGATTGCCTGCCGCGCGGCCGCGTCGTTGTCGCGGACATTGGCAAGGGCAGCAGCGAGCATGGCCCACACGCGGCGCGAGGGCCACGGCCCGCCGGTGCCCTCTGCGGTCCGGGGGAAGGTGTGCAAGTGCTCGGGCTTGTGCCGGATGAAGCCGGTAACCAGCGCCTTGACCGCCTCGGCGCGGGTGGGGTCTGCCGTGATCGCCCGGGACGCGGGCGGAGCCGACCAGCCCACGGTCATACCGTCGAGCCAGTCGTCCACGCTGGGCTGAAACGTGATGTGGCAGAAGCGGTTCGCCAGCGGAGGGCTCATCTCCCAGCCGTCAGCGGCACGGTCGGGCGGGTTAGCGCCAGCGACGACGCGGACGGCGGGCGGCAGGGCCAGGTCACCGACCACCCGGTCGAGTGCGACGGCCAACATCGCGGCCTGCACAGCGGGCGGGCAGGTGGTCAGTTCGTCCAGGAACAGGTAGCCGGCCGCCGCCTCGGCCAGTCGCTGCGCCCATGCAGGCGGGGAAAGAGTGACGCCGTGGTCGGTAACCACGGGCAGGCCCGCCACGTCGGCAGGTTCGCGTATCGAGCCGAGGACGGTCTCGCACGGCACACCCTCGGCGGCGGCGATGCCGCGCACGAGGCTGGACTTGCCCATGCCGGGGTCAGATAGCAGCAGTACCGGGACGGCCACACGGCCGCAGGCGTCAATCACCGTGACGGTGGTGGCGAGGTCGCTCATGACGATCTCCCATCGGAGGTCGGGCGGATGGTCAGTCCGCCGTGGTTGGTGAGCCCCACCCTGCCACCAAGCACCGGCAACGCGCAGCACGAAAACCCCGGGACAGGCACCCCATGCCGCCTGTCCCGGGGTTTTCGTGCTGTGCGTTGTCCGTGGGAGCCGATAGCGTCGAAGACACCAACCAATCGCGGCCTGACCAGCCGACTGGACCCCGAGGAGGGGCCATGACTATCAACCCATTTCACGCCGTGACGATCGACGTCGAGGGCAACGCCCAGGCGGTCGAGTGGGACACCACCAACGGCACGCTGAAACCGCTGCAGAGGGCGGTGGGCGGCTTCGTTGATGTCGTCTCCCTGCACCCGACAGTGGACATGTGGGTCAACGACAACGGCATCGCCGAAGGCCTGCCGGTCAACATCGTGGCGACCGCCATCGCCGGTGCCTTCGGAGCCACACACCAGCCCTACTTCGGCCCGGTCGTCTTCACCGGCGGGGCCGACAGCGAGGGCGAGACGCTATCGCTGGAGGACCGTCAGGTCACCTTGCTGCTAAGCCTCGCTAGTACTACAGCCGTAATTCGTGATCTCGGCTGGTCGGCGGAGTTTTGATGCTCGGCGTGTTGCTGTGACAGCGCGCGGCCGCCGCGACATTGTCTGCGTTTGTGAAGACGATAGACATTGAGGCGGCGGCCGCTGCTCTCAGCGTAGATGTCGCTGGGTGGGAGCGGGAGTTGGACGCGCTGATGCGTCGGGTTGGGTCGTGCTTTGTCCGGCCGGAGACCGCTCGGACGGCGCGGGACGTGGTCGACGGTCTGCTTGCGGGCCTGCCCAGGGCTAACTGCTGGACGCTGGCTGAGCATGCCGGGCACCGCAGCCCGGATCGGATCCAGTATCTGCTCGGCCGTGCGGTCTGGGACGACGCGGCGGTGCGAAGTGAGTTGGCCGAGTACGTGGCGGCGAACCTGACCGACGGCGTGGATCCGGATCGGGTGGTGCTGGTGTTCGATGAGACAGGGGATCAGAAGAAGGGCAGCCACACGGTGGGGGTGCAGCGGCAGTACTCAGGCACGTGTGGTCGGATCGAGAACTGCCAGGTCGCGGTGTTCGCCACCCTGGCCAGCCCGCGCGGGCACGCGTTCATCGACGTCGGCCTGTACCTGCCCCAGTCCTGGACAACCGATCCGGGCCGGCTGGCGGAGGCCGGCGTGCCTGAAGATGTGGAGTTTCAGACCAAACCGCAACTGGCGCTGGCCATGACCGACCGGGCGTTGGCCGCCGGCATCCTGCCCGGGTGGGTCAGCGCCGATGAGGCCTACGGCGACAATCCCCGACTGCGACAAGCCTTCGAGGAACGACACCTGAACTACGTCATGGCAGTCTCATGCGACACCCAGATCCCCACTCCAGCAGACACGAGCACCGGCACAGGCACCGGCAGAATGCGAGCCGATGAGTTCGCCGCGCAGTTACCGGCAACCGACTGGCACCTGGCCTCGGCCGGCAAAGGCAGCAAAGGCGAACGGCTCTACCACTGGGCCCTCACCCGTCTGGCAAACCTCAGCCGAGCTGGCTACCGGTGGCTGCTGGTCCGCCGCCATCCGGCCACCGGCGAACAGGCCTACTTCCTGTGCCATGCCACCACCGACGTCAGCCTGGCAAGACTGGCCACGGTCGCTGGAACTCGCTGGCGTATCGAGGAGAACATCCAAGTCGGCAAAGGGTGTGCCGCACTGGACGAGCACCAAGTCCGTACCTGGACCTCCTGGCACCGCTGGACCACCCTGGCCATGCTCGCCCACGCCTTCCTCGCCGTCCAAGCAGGCCCAGACAGCCATCCCGACCCCAGCAGAGCAATGGTTCCCCTAACCTGCAACGAGATCCGGCACCTCAGAGCCACCATCACCCACCCAAGCCACCCCCTAACCCACACCATCCGATGGAGCCGATTCCGCCGCCACCACCAACACCACGCCCGACTCTGCCACTACCGACGACGAAACCAAGATTACGAATTACGGCTGTAGTACTAGGGCAGCAAGGGCCGAGTTCGTCTAATACCTCAGGGGTGCCGGGTCAAGAATCCACCGGTCCGGCACCCTCCCCCCCAGGTGCGGGTGGCGACCATGCGGACCCCAACTGTAGGTGGGCACCCCATGCCAGCTGGCGCGGTGACTAGGACGCCTCCCCTTCCGCCGGTGGACGATGTTTGTTTGTCCGGGCACCTAAATCGGCCGCTGTGGTTGTAGTTCCGGGATCGGCAATCACCGCCGCGATCGAGACCCCATCCGCGACCTAAGCCTGGATCCGTGGACCGGGTGAGTGGTCCTTCGGCGTGGTAGCAGAGGAAGTGCCTTCTGGATCGGGAGAATCTGGAGTGTCGAAGTCCTGATCCAACCCGATCCAAAAGGCACTGACAGTGAAACTACCGTATGGGTGGTCGCGAGCCACGCCGGTCTTCGATGAGCAGAATCTGGTGTCGTGCGCGGGGCTGGTGCCGGTGATGGCGCTGGCGGAGCGGGCGGGCCTGTCGGAGCTGGTGGGCGAACGGGTCGCGATCACGGCGACGACGGTGGCTTCGGCGGCGGCCAACCCGGCGGGCAAGCTGGCCTCGATCATCGCGGGGATGGCCGCGGGCGCGGACTGTATCGATGATCTGGATGTGATCCGGTCGGGTGGGATGCGTCGGCTGTTTGGTGGGGTGTATGCGCCGGCGACGTTGGGTCAGTTTCTGCGGGAGTTCACCCATGGCCACACCCAGCAGTTGGCCTCGGTCGCGCGGGCCCATCTGGTCAACCTTGTCCAGGCCAGCGGGTTGTTGCCGGGTATCGAGGATCGGGTGTTCATCGATATCGACTCGTTGTTGCGCCCGGTGTATGGGCACGCCAAGCAGGGCGGGAGTTTCGGGCACACCAAGATCGGCGGCCGGCAGGTGTTGCGCCGGGGCCTGTCGCCGCTGGCGACCACGATCAGCACGATCCAGGGGGCGCCGGTGGTGGCCGGGATCCGGCTGCGCGCCGGACGGGCCGGCTCCGGCAAAGGCGCGGCGAGCATGGTGGCCGAGGCGATCGCCACCGCCCGCGCCGCCGGCGCCAGCGGGCAGATCCTGGTGAGGGGCGATTCGGCGTATGGCAACCACGCCGTGGTCGGCGCGTGTGTGAAGGCAGGCGTGCGGTTCTCGGTGGTGCTCACCAAGAACCCGGCCGTCACCGCCGCGATCGCCAGCATCGCCGAAGACGCCTGGACACCGGTGCACTACCCCGGTGCTGTCGTCGATGACGATACCGGTGAGTTGATTTCGGATGCTGAGGTCGCGGAGGTGGAGTTCACCGCGTTCACCTCCACCAAGCACCCGGTCACCGCCCGACTGGTCGTGCGCAGGGTCCGTGACCGCGCCCGCGACCAGGCCGGCGAGGAGGAGCTGTTCCCGGTATGGCGTCATCACCCGTTCTTCACCAACAACACCGAACCCACCGCCGATGCTGACATCACCCACCGCCGGCACGCGATCATCGAAACGGTGTTCGCTGACCTGATCGACGGGCCGTTGGCGCACCTGCCCTCAGGCCGGTTCGCCGCGAACAGCGCGTGGGCGATCTGCGCCGCCATCTGCCACAACCTGCTCCGCGCCGCCGGAACCCTCACCAGCCCCCGCCACGCCCTCGCCCGCGGCGCGACGCTTCGCCGTCACATCGTCACCGTCCCCGCCAGGATCGCCCGCCCTCAGCGCCGGCCCGTCCTGCACCTGCCCGAGCACTGGCCCTGGGCCCAACACTGGAAAACCCTGTGGAACAACGTGTTCCGCCCTGCGACCGGGCCACCACGCCTCGCCTGAAACCTGCCCACCCGCCGTCAAGGCCCGACCAGAAACCAAAGGAAAGCTGGGCAGACCAGCGAGCCCGACCTGCCCAGCCGCAGCCCACACCACCAAACCCACAACCAAGATCACCAACCCACCCGGTCCACGGATCCAGGCTAAGAGCCTGTTCCTGAACCGCTGAGTGATCTTTGTCGGCGTGTTGTGGCTGGTGAGAGAGGAACTCCTGGTAGATCGAGCGGTGTCGAGTCGCAGATCTACCAGGAGTCCGGTTGCTATCTTGCCGTGCGGTCGCGGTGTCCGCGCCCTCAGGTACCCCGTGTTGCCGTCTGGCGTCGTTCCATCAGCAGGCATCAGGTCGTCGTCGACGGTATCCCTCGGATACGACTGATGGGCAGTGGGCGGTGATCGATGGGTTGCTGCCCGATCCTGGCTCGTTGGCCGGGAAGGGCGGTCGCCGGGAGGTTCATTGTCGCCGCGCGATCGTGGACGCGATCTTCTACGTGGTGGACAACGGCATCAAGTGGCGTGCGATGCCGTCGGACTTTCCTCCGTGGTCGACGGTGTACAACTACTTCGCTGCCTGGGAAGCCGCTGGCATGACCCAGAACGTGTTGGACTGTCTGCGTGACCGGGTACGGCTGCGCCAGGGCCGCACCGCCGCGCCCTCAGCCGCGGTCATCGACTCGGCCTCGGTGAAGGCGGCCGAGACCGTTGCCAAGCCCAGCAGAGGCTATGACGCGGGCAAGAAGATCAACGGACGGAAACGACACATCGCCGTGGACAGCCTCGGCCTACTGCTGTGCGTGATTGTGACCCCGGCGTCGGTCCAGGACCGCGACGCAGCACCTGCCCTGCTGCACCAACTGGCGGCCTGTTGCCAGCGGATCAAGCTGGTCTGGGCTGATGGCGGCTACGCCGGCAAACTCCTGTCCTGGACCAAAGACCACCTCGGCCTGGGACTGCAGATCGTGAAACGAAACGACGATGTCACAGGGTTCGTTGTCCTGCCCAGACGGTGGGTCGTAGAACGAACCCTGGGCTGGATCAGCCGACACCGCCGCTGCGCACGCGACTACGAACGCCTACCCCAACACCACGAAGCCATGGTCCGCTGGACCATGATCCGCATCACCAGCCGACGCCTCGCCAAACCGGTTTAAGAACAGGCTCTAAGCTTGTCGTTTAACCTCTGGTCCTTTCGTCATGAGGTTGGTTGGTGTGTTTGCCGACGTTGTGGCGTGGTGCTTGTTGGCGGTTTTTGCGGCCTGGTGGGCGTCCTGGGCCTGGCCGGCTGGGTTTTGGTGCGCGGGCGGGGACGGGTAGTTTCCGGTGGATGTTCCGATAGCCGCGGTGTACTTGTGCCGGTGTGAGCGGGCGGCCTGCTTGTTGGCGGGGTTCCCAGGGGCGACGGATGTGGTCAGTGAGATCGCGGGCAAGTCGTAGCTGGGTGTAGGCGACGACGATGAGCCAGGTCCAGCGGTCGGCCGCTTCGGGGTCGCGGATCTTCGGTTTGGTCCAGCCGAGGGTTTGTTTGAGCATGCGGAAGGTGTGTTCGAGATCGAATCGGCGCAGGAATGCCCGCCAGGCTCGGTCAACGGTTTCAGCGCTCAGGTTGGTGGCTGATGTCCATAGCCACAGCGGTTTCGGGTCACGCTCGCCGGGCAGATGGTCGACGGACAACCGGATCAAGCTGCCCTCGATGACCGGGAGTTCGCCTTCGTGGCCGGTCCAGGCCGCGCGGCGGGTGAGCCGCGGGTGTAGCCGGTTCCAGCAGCTCGCGGTTGCGGTGCCATACCGGGGTGTTTCGTTGGCTGTTGCCACATCGGGGGGCGTCCAGGTGTCGGGGTCGGGCAGTGAGAACTCGGGTCCGTGTTTGGGTGGGCGGCCGCCAGCGCCTGGTGTGCGTGGTGGTTTCGGGTGTCGCAGTACGCGGTCTGAGCGCAGCCGGCCCACCAGCTGCACGGGCAGGTCGTCCAGCAGATAAGCCAAACGCGTCACGTCGTAGCCGGCGTCGAACATGATGAGAATGTGCGGATCATCGGGCTGCCACTGTCTGGCTTGCACGAGCCGGGTGACGACGTCACGGACCTGGCGTGCGGTGGCCTCGGTTTCATCGTCGGTAGGTCCAAGGTGTCTCGCCCCGGGTTAGATGGAGACATCGAAACCTGGAGGAACGAGGACGATGGCAGCGCAGCGTAAGTACCCGGATGAGTTGAGGGAGCGGGCCACGCGGTTGGCGGTGGAGGCTCGGCAGGATCCGGGGTCTCGGATGGGCGCGGTGAAGCGGATCGCGGACCAACTCGGGGTGCATCCGGAAGCGTTGCGGACGTGGGTGAAGCAGGTTGAGGTTGACGCTGGGGTGGCGCCGGGGACGACGACATCGGACGCGGCCAAGATCGCGGAGCTGGAGCGGGAGAACCGTGAGCTGCGCCGGGCGAACTCGATTCTGAAGTCGGCGGTGTCTTTCTTCGCGGCGGAGTTGGACCGTCCGAGTCGATAGACACGGCGTTGAAGGTCGAGTTCGTGGACTCCGTGGAAGCGGAGCACGGTGGCGTCCAACCGGTCCTGACGGCGTTGAAGGGAACGCCTGCTGAGATCGCGCCGTCGACCTACTACGCCCACAAGTCCCGGCCGCCGTCGCCTCGGTCTGTCCGTGACCAGATCCTGGTCGAGCAGATCAAGGAGGTGCATGTGAAGAACCTGGAGGTCTACGGCGCGAGGAAGGTGTGGCACGAGATGCGCCGTCAGGGCCATCAGGTGGCCAAGTGCACGGTCGAACGGCTGATGCGCGCCGAAGGTGTCCGTGGCGTCACCCGGGACAAGCACCCCCGGACCACCAAGCCGGCCGCTGAGACCGAGCGACCCTGTGACCTGGTCAAACGCGACTTCACCGCGTCACGTCCGAACCAGTTGTGGGTGGCCGATCTGACCTATGTGCGCACCGCGGACGGGTGGGTCTATGTGGCCTTCGTGCTCGACGTCTACTCCCGCATGATCCTCGGGTGGCAGGTGTCGATCAGCCTGTATACCGAGCTCGCACTGGATGCACTGCAGATGGGTATCTGGCGGCGTGAACACGCCAGTCAGGACGTGGCCGGCCTGGTCCATCACAGCGACAGAGGCGTGCAATACCGCGCGTTGCGCTACACCCAGCGGCTGGAGGAGGCCGACGCGGTCGCGTCGGTTGGAAGTAGAGGAGACAGCTACGACAATGCCATGGCCGAGGCGCTGAACTCGCTGTTCAAGGCCGAGCTCGTCCGCGGTCCAGCGCGTCGGCGGAAGGGACCGTGGCGCGGGATCGACGACCTTGAGATCGCGGTCGCGGAGTGGGCCGACTGGTACAACCAACGACGCCTGCACGGCGAGCTCGGGCACGTCCCGCCCGCCGAGTACGAGGCCGCCTACTGGGCCCGTCAGGCCACCGACCCTGACGACCACGACGAGCAGCCCGACGCCCAGCATGGCCACCACCACGACGCCACCAAAGCGTCCCAGACCGATGCCGGCACGGCATCATACGCCCAGACCAACCCGGTCTTGGCCGCGGCAGGAACCAGCTAAATCAGTCTCCACGAAACCCGGGGCTTGACAAGCCGCACCACATCGAGGATCTGTGTCCAGGAGCTGGGTCCGCTCTCCAACACTGCGACGAAGGAGTACGGCCAGCCCGGGATCATCTGTGCCTGGTTCTTGCCGCGGCCGTAGGTGTGGCAGAACAGTCGTTCCGCACTGGTGTCGGCGTCCGGGCGTAGCCAGTTACTGACATCGACGGCCAGCACGATCCGCCCATCCCGGTCACGGGGAAGCGGCAGCCCACTCAGCGAGTAGCTCAGCCTGGTGATGTCGATCCGTCCGGCATTCAACCCGTCATACAGCGCGCCATGCCCGCGCCGGTGCTGTGCAGCAAGGCACAACTCGACCAGCGTGTTCACCGGTCCCTGCTCACACAACACGGCGTCGGCCAGCTCGAACAAGGCATCCGCACGCGCGGTCAAACAGTCATAGAACACGACCCGGAACCGGGAAAGATCCACAACAGTGTTGGTGTCCCGCTCGCCTGGACACGGTACATGAGGCACACTGATCTGCGCGGCCATCGCTTGCCACCTTCGGACGTTCTTTGGTCGGAACCCGAAGAGCATCAGGCGATGGCCGTTCCATCACCACAACGACACGCCGAACAAGGTCAGACCCGCACCCCGAGCAGGACTCGGGAGGTTAAACGACAAGCTAACGCTGATTCTCGCGCAGCGGATTCAACCCCAGTTTGATCACTCGTATTCGTAGCGGAGGTGTCGTCCGCCCCACCAGGGGACTTCGGTGGTGGGGAGGTCGGCGTGGCGGAGGACGGGTGAGTAGGCGCGTCGGTCGAGGCGGACGATGGTTTCGTTATCGCGGTTTTCGATTGTGCCGCCGGTGGAGAGGAATCGGCGTTGCAGGGTGTCGGGTGTGGCGGTGGCGTAGCCGGGGAGGCGTCGGCGGAGCGCGGCGCAGATGGTGTGGGCGAGTACGGAGAGCACGACGTCGAGGTCGATGTTGAGGGGGACCGCGCCGGCGAGGGCGTCCAGGCCGAAGGAGCGGATGGCTTCGGCGAGGCGTTGTTCGATGTTCATCCGCCTGGCGTAGGCCTCGATCACGTGTTTGGTCGGGGTGGTGCGATTGTTGGTGATCAGGATGGTGGGTTCGTCGTGCCCGAGTCCGGTGATGGCGAGTTGGCGTAGCGTGCTGGGGTAGGCCGAGAGTGTGGCGGCGGGGTCTTCGATCACGCGGACACGGCGGGTTTTCCCGCCCGCTCGGGCGATGGTGAGTGGTGTCCAGTCCTTGGCGGGCAAGGCATGTAGGTGTTCGGTGAGTTTCGGGGTGCGGGCGCGCAGGGTGATGAAGGCGATGCCGCGGGCGTCGAGGTCGGCGAGCTGGGCCTGGGTGGTGACCTTGGAATCGAAGATCAACAGTTTCGGGTCCGCTCCGGAGGTTGTGCGCCAGTGGTCGGCGAAGGCGAGGATTTCGTTGTTCTGGTTGGCTTTGGCGAGGTCGGCGTTGGCGTAGAGCAGGGTGTGGGTGGCCGCGTCTTCGGCGAAGAAGGTCAACACTGAGCGGGTGCGTTGCGAACGTCTGGGCACGTAGTGTTTTTCCAACGCGGGGTCGGCGCCCCAGTGCATGACGGCGTGGAAGTCGAGGTTGATCGCCTCGCCGTGCGCGAGCCCTGCGGCGAGGCTGGCTTTGTCCAGTGCGGCAAGGAATCGTTGTTGCCGGGTGTGGTCGAGCCGGTAGGAGTAGGTGGTCAGCGCGGTGGCCTTGGGCAGGCTGGTCAGCCCGGCGAACAACGCCGCACCGGGGTCGGTGGCGATGTCGTCGATGTGGGAGACGCGGCGGGTGGTGGTGAGTTTGATCGCCAGCAGCGACAGGATCGAGCTGATCGCCGGGATCACAGACGTGCCGGGATAGCCCGCGGCCCGCACCAGGCCGGGCAGGTCCAGTGCCACCAGATCGGGGATGGTCAGCAGTAGCCCGGCCATCCGGGTGTCGGCGTGGGCGGGCAGGACGGCGAAGTCGATCACCTTGGTGCGGGGCTGGGATTCGCGTCGGGGTAGGCCGCGCTCGGCGTGCGGACGGGGCCACAAGCGTGGGAACCCTTCCTCGGCCAGGACTTCGGCGACCCCGGTGCGGTTGAGCGGAGTGTCCTCCTCGGCGAGCGCGGCAGCGATCTCGTGGGCCGAGTGGCCCAACCGGCGCAGCTCGATGATCCTGGTGCGGGCCGCTTCCTTGGCCGGGGCCGTCTTCGGGCCCGGACGCGAGCTCTGGAAGAACTCGCAGCGTCCGGCCCGGAAGTCCCGCACCAGCGACTGCAGCGTCGTCAGGGTGTAGCCGAAGCGGGTCGCCGCCTCCGCCGCTGAGACTCCCTCGAACAGGTACGCGCGCAGTGCCTCGTAACGACGCTGGTTCGCCGCTGCTGGGGCGGCGAAGTACTCACTGCCCCGACGGGCCGCTTCTGGGGTGGATATCGCTGCTTGTTCCACGATTCAACTACAGCAAGCGACACGATCGCGGTCAACATGACACGCCGATCACTGGCGGCGACAGAGCGCAACGGCAGCCATCGCTGCGTCTCTCCCGCCGTCGTACTCCAAGTGAGATCGTGCTCGCTCATCACATCCGGGTCGGACGACAATCCGAAATCCGCCACAACAGGCAGTCAGATCGACCCTGACCGATCACCCGCTTCGGGCGCAACGACCATCACAATCACATGCCCATAGGCGAAAGCAGCCCGGAGCCGCCCAACATCCTGGAGCCACCGACGCGCCACCGCTAGACACGAGAATCGGCGCTAAGCCCCTGGCCGTGGAGTGATGACTCGTTGTCGGCGGTTCGGAACACAGGTAGTACCTTTTGGATCGGGACGAGGTCATCGGTTCTCTTCCACGGTGCAGCTGCGTCCGGGCCCATTGCGCGAGTCTGCTGATCCGCCCGGGACCGCCCCAGGAGTGAGCGTCCGAGTGCGCGGCAGGCAGCCGCACCCGCAGGGCCTTCAGAGGATCTGACCGGCCTCGCGGTTACGCCGCTTGCGTTCGGCGAGCGGCAGCCGCTCGATGGCCGTGATATCCATACTGCCGAAGATGTCCTCGAGTCGAGCCAACGGCTCAAGCTGTGCGACGGTGCACCAGGGCAGCCAGACGCCGGTGCCGGACACTACGAGATCGGCGAGTCCCACCGCCTCCTCGACAAGCCCGTTGACCGCGTAGCCGACGTTGTTGCCGACGTACTGCGTGGTGCGGAAGCTTGTGCTGAGGAGGAACCTTGCCACGTCGCGGTAGTGCGCGTCGCCGGTGAACAGGTATAGCCGGTAGAAGTTCGCGCTCTCGTAACTAATCCAATTGTCGATGCCTGAGTGACCGCTCGCGATCAGACTGAGTCCGAGTGGGCCGTGGTCCCGATAGGCTCGACGCGGCGTGTCCATTTGCCAGCCCCAGCCGATCAGCCAGGTCTCGGTGTAGTCGGCGGCCTGGCGGGCAGCATCGAGCCACCGTTCCTCTCCCGTGGCGTCGTGCAGAGCGAGGTAGGCGTGCATCGCCATACCGCCGCCCTCCTTGTCGAGGACGTTCGGGTTGTCCGCGGTGCCGCCCTGGTAGTGGAAGGTGCCATGGGTGGTCTCGTAGTAGTACCTGCCCGCGCGCACTGCGGCGTCGAGGTAGCGCTCGTTCTTCGTCAACAACGTAAGGTTCACGAGTAGGCGCACCGGATGTGAGGTGTTGGACTTTGCGTCACTGTTGACGGTGCCGTTCCAGTTGTATGCGCGGTAGAACGAGCCGTCGTCGTTCTGGTGACCGACCAGGAAGTCACCGAACCGCTTGAGGTACGCCTCCCATGCGGCCACAGGTTTACCGCGACGCCGCATCAGCCGGGCGGCGTCGAGCACGCCGTCCATCCCGTCGGAGGCGACCCGGATGTACGCCGGGTACCACTCGCGCCAGTTCGGCTTGTCACCGTCTATCCACAGCTTTGGGAGGCCGTTGGGAAGCCCGGACTCCTGCACCCAAAAGTCGATGACGGAACGACCCGTCGCGGCGAGCTCTGCATCGCCACGCATGAGGCCGGCACGAAGCATCTGGTAGCCCGCCGGAGCCTGCTGACCAATGAATCCCATAACGTAGCTGACCGCGTCAGCCTCGCCGCTCGGTAGTCTGCAGCGGAAGGGCAGTCCTGGGAACCCGTTGTAGCGCTTGGTGAGCCGTCCGAGCAGCGAGACTCCGGCGGCGAAGACTGCGGTCGCGGGCGACGGGCCGGCGGCGGGTGCGAACCGATCCCAGTGGTCCCGCCATGTCGCGGCGGCCGCCGCCGGCAGATCAGCATACGAACCGAAGGTGAATCGGGCCCGGTACCGGTGGGAGAACCCCGCGCGTACCGGGTGGCTGCGCCTGGCCCACGGGCTGCCGAGATAGCTTTTCTCGCCCTCGAGTGCCGGATAGGTGAACGCGAGTTCGGCCCGCGGCGCACGATGTGCGCCCAGTGCGGCGTACTGGATCGACTCGTTGATCCACCATGTGTTGGTCCGCTCGTCGATGAACTCGCCGTTGTCCGTTGCGGGTCGCGCCCCGTCATGGCTCAGTGCGATGGTTGCTCCGGTCGTACGGTCGCGAGCCACAACGAACGGCAACGCCAGTCGCATCTCGCGCACGTACAAATAGCCGTCGGTGGGATCGCTTCCGATCGCGCCGGATGGCAAGCCTGTCGCGTCGCCGTAGCGGACGCCCGGCAGGAACAGGTCGACGTCGTCGAGCTCCGATGTGTCTGGCATGCCGATCGCCAGGCGCGAGTTGAACCCCATCTCCAGGGTCGCCACGGCCTTCTGCACGGTGACCGTTCGGTCGAGCAGGACAGCACCGCCGGTGACGGTCCAGGCATCGTCGAAGCGGTAGACGCTTCCGGCCGCCGTGGTGACCACGCCGCTCGCAACGAGCCCAGCTCCGCGCCGGGTTGCCGATCGGTAGCCCGCCGCGGTGTCGACCGGCGCGTCGCCGACCTTGGCCAGGATCTGTGCGGGCGCACTCTGCCGGGCCAGTACGGTCCCGCCGCGCCCGTCACGGATGACGACGCCGTAGCCGCCGGACACGGCCTCCTCCTCGACGACGAGGTCGGCCGCTTGCACGGTGGGCCGCGAGCTGGCCGCGGCCGCCTGCGGGTCGGCGAAGGTAGCCACCCCGGTCGCGGTGCTGAGTGCGAGGAAGCCACGTCGTGAAAGCTCGTGAGCACGTTGAGAGGTCATTGTCTGCCACCTGACGGATCGGATGTCACCTGACGGATGGGGGACGCCGCGCCCCGCAGTGTAGGGGTAGTTCTAGCGTTAGAAAAGAACAAGGCGCTCAGTGGTCATCCGGTGCGCTGGCGCGGACGCGGAGCCGGTACGAGGCGAGCCGATGGCGTCCCGGTCCGTGATGCCCCTCGATCCGTTCAATCAGCATGTCGAGCGCAAGAGTCGCGATCTCGTGCTTGTCCGGTGAGATGGTGGTCAGCGTCGGTTCGGTGTACGCGGAGACGGCAATGTCATCCCAGCCGACCACCGCGACGTCGTCGGGTATGCGTACACCGTGCGCATGGAGGGCGCTCATGGCGCCGAAGGCAAGTATGTCGTCACGGCATAGCAAGCCGTCGAAGTCCATGCCCCCCTCGATTGCGCCGCTTATCACGCGCTGCCCCTCGTCCGGGCCGAACGAGTCAATGGCGAGCACGAGGTCCGAGTCCGGCGCGATGCCGTTCTCCTCGAGCGCAAGCTGGTAGCCCATTAGCCGGCGCCTCGTCGTATTCGTCGGCGACCGTGTCTCATGCCCTAGGAAGGCGATCCGCGTGCGGCCCAGACGGAGCAAGTGCCGAACCGCATCCCGCGCCGCAGCGACGTTGTCGATCATGACATGGTCCATGCCCAACGGCGCGGCGCCCTCGCCGACTAGAACGAACGGCAGGTGCTGACGCAGCTCGGCGACCTCCCTCGTGGTAAGCGCGACCGGGTGGTACAAGACTCCGTCGACGAGGCCAGCCTCGACCCCGGACACGACGGTGCGTTCGACGTCGACACCGGTAATAGTCTGCTCGAAAAGCACCCGGTAGCCGCGCGCCGCCGCCAGGTCCGCAAGGTGACGGGACAGCTCCGCGAAGTACGGCACGTTGATTTCGGGCAGTGCCAACGCGATCATCCCGGTGCGGCCCGTTACGAGCCGCCGCGCGCTCGCGTTCGGCCGGTAACCGAGCTCGGCGATCGCCGCACGCACGCGATCCCTGGTCGCGGGCCGCACGCAGGGCCGATCGTGGACCACGTTCGACACCGTCTTGATCGAGACGCCGGCAATTGCCGCGACGTCCTTGAGGCGCGCAGTCGGCATCATCGCCCTTCCCCATAGCTCGGAGCTGGCAGGAACATATTGCCCCTTCCCCCGGACCGCGCTCTTTCTAGCGTTGAAAGAGTAAGCGCTTGGCTTCTGCAGCAGCAAGACCACGGCGCCTCTGTGGGCGGGGGTCGTGGTGCTTCTTCGTGAACGACAGGCCTTGGGTGCGGGTGGTGGCTGCGTCCAGATCCACCCGCCCGAAGGCAAGACCGGACCGGACCCTGCTCGGCATCAACATTGAGTCGACCAGGAGCACGAGCAGCCTGTCTGGCCGAGCAAGTCCGGCGGCCAGAACGCGACGACGCACTCGACATAGGCGTAGATGACCCTGGACGAGGTGGTCGCGTAGGCACTCCAGGCAGGCGGCGCGGAACACCAGCCGGGGACACATCCGAGTCATGCTGGACCTCGCCGGCAGCCCCTTCTGCTTGTGCCGATGACTTCCCACCTATCCCAGACCCCGAATCGCGACAGCGGGCCATCCACGGACAGCGCCGACTCCAAGCTGCGGATCGCCTTGCAGGAACCCCGCACCGGTTACGGTCCGGACGGTGGATTGCGACCAGCGGACCACCACGTCGGCCGGCAATACTCGGGTCAAGGCTCTGGTCGGAGGTCCGCCTCCGGACCTCGTGGCACCGATGGACCATCCTTGCCGTGCTTGCCACGCGAACACGAGGAGACGGCCTGGCCGTACTACTTGGCTGGCGTGCGTAGAGATTCGCCCGGGTAGCCGAGCGATGCGATCGCAACCTGGACCCGCGGGCGCTGGTCGCGGGCCGCGCGTTGATCGCGTTCGAGACCGTCCGGACGGAGACACCGGCAAGCTCGGCGCCGCCGGCCAAAATGACTGCCATGCCTTGCCGTGCAGCATGATGACTGGATATTCCTGCTGCACAGTCGTTGACAGCGGGATTGCGCCCGTAGCAAACTTCCGGCACCTCAATTCCATCGTTGAATTCGCGTCAGGAGTCATCGGTGACTGTGACCTCGACGATCGATCCGGCCTTCTCTGTCGGACCGGTTAATCCCTGGCTGTTCGGTACCTTCGTCGAGCACCTCGGCCGGTGTGTCTACACCGGCATCTACGAGCCCACGCACCCCTCAGCCGACGAGGATGGCTTCCGCGGCGATGTCGCCGCCCTGGTCCGTGAACTCGGTGCGACCGTCGTCCGCTACCCGGGCGGCAACTTCGTGTCGAACTACCGCTGGGAGGATGGCGTCGGGCTGCGCGAGTCGCGACCGCGGGTGCTCGACCTCGCCTGGCGTTCCGTCGAGACCAACCAAGTCGGTACCGATGACTTCCTCGCTTGGTGTGCCCGCGTCGGCCTGGAACCGATGCTCGCGGTCAACCTCGGCAACCGCGGCCTGGCGGAGGCGGTCGACTACCTCGAGTACGTCAACGGCAACCCTGGCACCCGGTACGCCGATCAGCGCGTGAGCAACGGGCATGCCAAGCCGTGGGGGGTACGTCTGTGGTGTCTGGGCAACGAGATGGACGGTCCGTGGCAGATCGGCCACAAGACGCCGGTGGAGTACGCACGGCTCGCGCAGGAGGTCGCTCACGCGTTCAAGGCTTTCGACCCGGATCTGCAGCTGGTCGCCTGCGGCTCCTCGAACACGACGATGCCGACCTTCGGGGAGTGGGAGCGCATCGTTCTCGAACACTGCTTCGATGACGTCGACCTGATCTCGGCGCACGTCTACTACGAGCCGGTCGGCGGCGACGAGGTGTCCTTCGTGGCGGCCTCGGCGCACATGGATCGCTACATCCGCGACGTGGTCGCGACGGCCGATCACGTGGCCGCCAAGCGGCACTCGTCGAAGCGGATCAACATCTCCTTCGACGAGTGGAACATCTGGTTCGCCGCCCGGCACGCCGAGAACCGGCACGCCGAGAACAAGGTGGAACACACCGAGGCGTCCGAGGCACCCGCGCTGATCCAGGACGTCTATACCGCGCTCGACGCGGTCGTGGTCGGGTCGTTGTTGATCACCCTGCTGCGCCACACGGACCGGGTCGGGGTGGCCTGCCAGGCGCAGCTGGTGAACGCGATTGCGCCGATCCTGACCATCCCGGGCGGAGCCGCGTGGCGGCAGACGATCTTCCACCCGTTCGCTCTGACTGCCAAATACGCCCGAGGCACTGTCTTGACGCTCGCCGGTGATCACGGGCAGGTCGACACTCCTGCCTACGGCCCGGTCGAGCAGGTGTGGGCGGTCGCAACGCACGATGCGCAGTCCGGCGAGCTGACAGTCTTCGCCGCCAACCGGTCGCTGACCGACCCCGCCTCCTGGACCGTACGGCTGGGCTCCTTCGGCGAGCTCCGCCTAGTCGAGCATCTCGTCATCGGCGACGAGGACCACAACGCCGTCAATTCCGAGGACGTCCCCGACCGGGTCGTCCCCCTGGCCGGCGTCTCCACCCTCGCCGACGACCACGTGACCGTCACCCTGCCGCCAGCTTCGTGGCACTGTATTCGACTCGCCAGCCGCTGATCTTCGAAAGGACCAACCGATGATCCCTTCTGATCCGGTGCGTTTCGGCCGCCGGACCCTGCTCGGCGCCGCCGCCGCTGTCGGCGCCGGACTTACATTGTCCGCCTGTGGCGGCAGCCACGGCCCGGGTCAGGCGCCCACAACCGGCAAGGGCGGTGCCGAGGGCTACGACGGCCCCCCCGTCGAGCTGCAGTACTGGAATGGCCTCACCGGCGGCGATGGCCCGGTGATGAAGAAGCTGGCAGCCAAGTTCATGGACGCCCACCCCAAGATCAAGATCACCACCACGTCGATCGCCTGGGCCGACCTGTTCCAGAAGCTGCCGGCCGCGGTGCAGAGCAGCCGTGCCCCCGACATCTGCCTGATGCACACCGCCGACATCGCCACCAACGCCGCCCGCCAGGTAGTTCAGCCGATCGACGACGTGGTCAAGGGTCTCGGACTCACCGCCGCCGACTACGCCGAACTCGTCTGGAAGGCGACCTTCTACAAGGACCAGCAGTACGCCATCCCGCTGGACATCCACCCGGCGGGCCTCTACTACAACAAGAAGGTGCTGAGCCAGGTCGGCGCCGACCCGACCAAGCCGCCGACCACCAAGGACGAGTTCATGGCGGTCCTGGACAAGTGCAAGTCCAAGGGCGTCAAGGGCTACTGGGTGAGCGCGCTGAGCATCGGCGGCCTGGTCGCACAGTCGATGATCTTCCAGAACGACGGCTACATGATCAGCGACGACGGCACCAAGACCGGCTTCGCCGATCAGCCGGCGATCGACTCGCTCACTTACTTCAAGAGCCTGATCGACGACGGCTACTCGCCGAGGAACGCTGCCGCCGACGGTGACTGGGTCTCCTTCAGCAACAACAAGGCCGCCTTCATGATCGTCGGACCCTGGATGGTCACCCCGTGCAAGGAGGCCAAGGGCCTGGACTGGGGCTGTGCACCGATCCCGCTGTTCGGCCCGCAGCAACAGACCTGGGCGGGTTCGCACTGCTTTACGCTGCCCCGGCAGACCAAACAAGACAAGGACAAGGCGACCGCCGCGCGCGTCTTCGTCAACTGGATGAGCAAGAACTCCGTCGGCTGGGCCGAGGCCGGCATGGTGCCGGCACGCAAGTCCGTCCGCGAGTCGCCCGAGTTCGCCCAGTACACCGAGGTGAAGCAATTCGAAAAGATGATCGACTGGGCGCATTTCCCGCCCAACGTGCCGGGCTCCAGCGACACCGACCCCGAGTGGAGCAAGGGAGTCAGCCTAGCGGTGACCGGGCAGAAGCCGATCGCGCAGGCGCTGCAGGACGCGGCCCAGAAGGGCGACCAGATCCTGACGGCGAACAAGAAGAAGTACGGCGGATGAGCAGCCGCCGCGATCGGGAGCCGCGACCGTGAACCAGACCGCGTTGCGGCACCACCATCCACTGACGCCCTATCTGTTCGTCGCGCCGTACGTGGTGCTGCTGTTGGCCTTCTTGGTGGGTCCCGCGGTCTTCGGCATCTGGATGAGCCTGCACAACTGGGACTTCATGCTGTCGGCCAAGCCATGGGTGGGGTTGCAGAACTACCTCGATCTGCTCGACTCCAGCTCGGTGATCTTCCATCCGTTCTGGAACGGTATGAAGAACACCTTCCTGTTCGTGCTGATCAGCGTGCCGTTCCTGGTCATGATCCCGCTCGGGTTGTCGCTGCTGCTCAACCAGAAGTTTGCCGGGCGCACCTTCTTCCGCGCGGTCGTGTTCACGCCGTTCGTGCTCGGGGTTGCGGTGGTGGGCCTGCTCTTCGGCTACCTCTTCGACCCCGAGGTCGGGATGATCAACGGCATCCTGAGCGGGGTCGGGCTGCCGAAGGTCGCCTGGCTTACCACCCAGCCGCAGGCCTGGATCACGATCGTGATCACGACGATCTGGTGGACGATCGGCTTCAACGCGGTGATCTTCCTGGCTGGGTTGCAGAGCCTGCCCGGAGAGCTGTACGAGGCGGCGGAGCTGGATGGTGCAGGCCGGTGGGCGAGGTTCCGCTTCGTCACCATGCCGGGCCTCCGTAACATCTTCCTATTCGTGGTGACGACAACCATTCTTGCCAGCGCGAACCTGTTCGGACAGCCGTACATCTTGACGAGGGGAGGCCCGGGCGACAGCACCACGACGGCGATTATGGCGATGACCAACGAGGGCCTGCGCGGCTTCCGTATGGGCACCGCCGCGGCAATGAGCTACGTGCTGGCGCTCGCCCTGACGATCATCTCCATCGCCAACTTCCTGATCATGCGGGAGCGCAAACCGTCATGACGACGACCAAGTCGATCAACAGCAGTCGATCCGGTGCCGACCCGTCCGCCGAGCCCGGCGGGCGAGCCCGCCGCTGGCGGGGCTACTCCCGGACCAGGGTGGGGCCGCTGACCTACGTCGCGATGACGGTAATCTCGTTGATCTTTGTGCTGCCGCTGCTGTGGATGCTGCTCACCACGTTCAAGACCGAGTCTGACGCCCGCTCGATCCCGATCCGGGTCATGCCCAGCGAATGGACGCTGCGGGCGTACAGGGTAATCTTCGGCGACGCCGCGAACCCGGTCTACACCTGGCTATTCAACTCGCTGGTGGTCTCAGTGCTGCACATGCTGCTCACCGTGGCGGTGGCATCGGCGGCGGCGTACGCATTGGCCCGGATGCGCTTCGCCGGCCGGAACCTACTCTTCGGCGTACTGATCGCCACGCTCTTCGTCCCCGGCTTCATCTTCTTCATGCCGAATTACCTGACGATGAGCAAGCTCGGCTGGCTGGACAGCTACTGGGCACTGGTGGTGCCGGGTGCGGCCGGCGCCTTCGGCGTCTTCTTCCTCCGCCAGTTCTTCCTGTCGATCCCTCGCGAGCTGGAGGAGAGTGCCCTGATCGACGGCGCGAACTCGTGGACGATTTACACCCGGATCGTGCTACCGCTCTCGAAGCCAGGACTCGTGACGCTTGCGGTCCTGAGCTTCCTCGGCGCATGGAACGACTTCGTCTGGCCGGTGTTCGTGCTCTTCAGTCCGAACAAGATGACACTGGCACCCGGCCTCGCCACCCTCCAAGGGGCGTACACCACCGACTACCCCGTGGTGATGGCTGGGGCGACCGTGGCCGCCGTCCCGGTGTTGATCTTGTACGTCGTGGTGCAGCGCTACGTGATCGAGGGCGTCGCCAACAGCGGCCTAAAGGGCTGACCGCCTAATCAGAGACCCGGACGCGCAAGGCGGGCCCGGCCTAGAAGAACAGCGGCGAGAAGACGGGCGTCGCCGTCGCGATGATGGCAAGCAGGGCCCAGGTGAGCTTCCCCCGTACGGGTGCGTGGCGGCTTGCGGCTGTAGCGGATCCACAGGAGGAGAGGGATGCACGCCCCCAGAGCAGCGGGGACCGCGCTGGTCATGCTGTCCCGCGGGCTGAGCTGCTCGAGGGTAGAGATCAGCCCCGGGAAGCAAGGGCAGCCGGTAAGCCGAAGACGAGGTAGCCGGCCCAGGTATTTGCCGTCTTCCAACGCGATGGTGAGAGCTTGGGCTGACGGGCACGGTCGGACTTGGTGCCAGCGCGGTTTGTGGCATCGGTCATCCCCAAGTGTTCGAGGTGAAATGGTCGGTGCCTCGACGAAGGCGGCGCCAGCACCCATGGCTGCTTAAGGCGCTGCGGGCAAGATCCATGTCCAACTCGCCTCCCCCGTTCGGGTGCAGTCACCGAAAGGAAGGTGTGGCGAGGGAAGGGCCTGTGACGCCGGAGCGGCGAGGAGGCGGTCCCGAACATCCGCGGGGCCGGGGGCACAGGGGACCAACCCGATGCCGGTCCCGGCCCCGACGGATGACAGGTTGAGGGCGTCGGGTACCACCCCGACGCTGGTCTCAACCTGGGGAGTCGGACGAGTCCGACCCGGCCAGTGTAGGTCCAAGGGTCGACGGATCCGGACTCGATGTGGGTCATGCCTGACTCCGGTGCTCGACGAACTCCGGAGCAGGGTCGGCAAGCTGCGCCAGCAGCCACGGCGACAAGTCGGCCAGAAGAGCACGGGGCCTGCATCCCCAGCGCCGCCAGGGCCTCCCACACCTCGTTTGGCTCCTCGTCGACGACCACGAGGAAAACGCCGGCGCGCAAGGGCAGGTCGACGGGAACCTGCAGCCGCGCTAGCCGTGACAATCACCAGCGGCGCCGTCGTCCAGTGCTCCCGCAGCTGCTCGAGGGTGATCCAGTCCAGCCCGGGCACCGCCGGGTGGACGGCATCGACGGGCGACACGGACTGGGCGGCCGCCTCGGCGCTTGGGACGACTCCAGGACCAGGGCGCCTCGGCATACCCCTGGAGGCGGTGGGTCCCGGCGGTGATGACCGCGGCCAGCAGCCGCTGGGTCGCGCTGCCCTCCCATGTGGGGCTCGGCGAGCAAAGGACCTGCGCGACGTGGGCGGCCTTGATGACCTCGACAGGATCCAGGTGGTCGACCGGGCGGTGGGTGTAGGAGCCGAGGACCGCCCGGTCGACCACCCGTGTCCGGCCACGCTCGGCCAGCCACTGCACGGCTGCGGTGTTCTCGGCGCGCAGCAGCCGGCCGGCCTCGGTGGCCGTGGCGACAAGGACGTGTTTCTCCAAGGAGTTTCGCGCGAAGGCGACCAGGGTCCGAGAGGCCAGGATGTGCCAGGACGAGGCTGCGGACACGAGCAGGTCAATGTGGTCGGCGGTCAGGGCCGGGGTGGGGCTGGTGGTCGCCATCAGAATCACTCCCCTGGGGAGGTGTCTCGGGCTGGTCGGGCCCTCACGTGGGTTGGTGGACTCCAAACCTCCCATCACTTGCTGCGGGCCGTCTACCAATTGTGGGTCGCCACACCTCTGGGCGGGATCCGATGCGCTCTGGCCTGGGCCTTTGCGGTGAAACGGGTGACGGGAATCGAACCCGCACGGTCAGCTTGGAAAACGTAGGGATCACGCCGCATACGCGGGCCGGTGGTGTGGATCAGTGGCCTGGAGTGACCCGGATGATCCCTCCCTGGGCCCCCGCGCTAACGACACGTGGATGGCACGCGCTGACCACCGTCCCGACGCCAGACGAGCATGGCGTTAAGCCGCCTCCCTAGTGCGGAATCTCTGCTCCGCAGTAGCCCGTGAGCTCGGTTACCAGGGGTGGACCATGGCTGCTGGCCAGCGCGGGTAGTGGTCCGGCTCGCCGAGGAGCACGACAGCGCGTCCTTCCGCCCGTGCCTGGCGACTTCTCGAGCTTCGGGCACGAGTTGACTGCCGATGGCACGCCGCTGCCGGAAGAACGCTGAGCGGACCGAGGGCCAGTACCGGTGGAGCAGTGAGACCAAGCAGGGCCTTGCGACCGAGCATGCAGTGCCCAACAACGGTCCGGTCTACCTGGGCCACGAGGGCCAGCTCCGGAACATCCTCCGGCGTCCGGATCGCGGCGACCATAGCGAGACCAGGGATTACTCATCCGCCCAGCGGACCCGTCTCGGCGGGCGTCCCGGGTGCCAACAGGAGGTCCTCGTCGTACGTCGTGCGTCGTGCGCGGGTCGAGTTCACGTGCACCGAGGCGGTCGGGTCAGCGTCGGCGGCGTCCCTTTCGGCGACCTTGGTGATCGAGATCATGCCGTTCAGCCGGGTGTTCTCGACCGGCCCGGGTCAGGCAGTCACATGGTGCCAGCGGCGGCAGTTTCGGGGACCGGAACGTGACCGCACGGTACGCGCAGCGTTCCGACAACCAAGGTCGTCGACGCGGTGAGGTCCGGTCACCAACGCGCAGGCACGCCGAGCTCCTGTGAACTCATCGACAAGATGAGTCGACTGGTGGTCAACGCCCGATCGCCTCCGACACCCTCACGATTGTGGTGGCACGCAGATGCGACCTTCCACCAATACTCTCGGGGAGTCTCCATGCAGTTGGTAACGAGACACAGAACAAGGCTGGCCACACTTGCCCTGGCAGGCGCCGCGCTCATCGTCACGGCGACCTCACCGGCGATGGCCACCGAAACCGGCGGCAACCCCTCCAGCGACCGGGTGGTCTCACCGAATGGCGCCGGCGAGTGGGACTACCTGGGCCCGGACGACTTCACGAAGCAGAGCCGCACCTTCCAATCGGGTGGCGGAGACTTCATGATCTGCCTGGATGCACATAGCCAGCACGGTTCTTACATCCTGTGGGAGGAGGACCCGTTCAACCCCGACGATCAGGTCCGCCTCAACGACGGGCTTCTCAACCTGCTCGACTTCCCACGCGACTTCGACAGCAGCGGCTGCTACGCCTTCCGTGGGATCAGCAACTACGTCGACGGCGCCAACGACCAGGCCGAGTTCTACGTCCAGAATTTAGGCTGGGGAGCCGCGACCGTCTACGCCTACGACTGAGGTCGAGACCCTCGCTGCAGCGCGGTGCATGCCGGAGCCGCGTCCGGAGGATTTCGGCGCGGGAGAAGCGGAGCTCGAACGCCCGGCTGACTGTGTCAGAGCCGGTACACGGCGACGCTCCTACCTCCGCCGGCGTCCGAAATCTGCCACCCGTTCTGGGCGGTTCAGGTCACGTTCACGCCTCGGGCCGCCGTGGATGTCCAAGACGGCGAACCGAAGCCTGACGTCGGCTGCACCACCGACGTCGGCACGAGGGTTGTGCACCGCGCCAGGAGGCGATCAGCCCGTCGTGGTAGGAACTTCAAATGTGCTTGCTCGCGGCCGCGCGAGCAACTGATGATCCGGTCGAAGCGGTCCCGTATCGGCGACGAAGCCCTTTCGATTGTCGACCTTCACACTCTCGGCGTGGATAAGGACGGCCAAGCCTGCATCGAACCTTCCAGCACGATCATTCGCGCTCTGCTTGCCAACCTCGGCGTTCCTGCCTTCTAGGTGCCAGCCGCCGCGCAAGCGTCAGTCTGGTGGTGCTGCCATTTCGTGGGTCCTGAGGGCGCAGTGCCACCTCCGCACGCATCGCGCCACCTGCCTCCGGCTCCACGCGGTCGGCAGGGCTTCTCCCGTCGGTCAGGCTAGCCGGCCAACCGCCTCGGAGGGCGACGGGGAACCCAGTGCGCCGACTTCTCCACGCCGTTGGTCCACGCTGTACCGGCGGCGATCCCCGTGTACTCGTCGACGATCGCCCACTGGCGGCAATCCGCCACGATGCGGCAGCTAGCGCAGATCTGCAGTAACGGTGTAGCGGCGGCGAGGGCGGCTGCCTGGGTGGTCGCCGCGTCGTGCAGCTGCTCCTGACGGTTCCAGGTGTCGCGTTCCTCCCCGCACGCGGCGGCCACCAGCCTCGCGGCGGCCTGCTGGGCGAGGACTTCCTTGGAGGCGCTCATGCGAGATTCTCGCGGCGGTGGACGCTCACGCGGCGGGCCCAGCTGACCGCGACAGCCACGACTGCCAGCAGCGCTGCGGTCGCGATCGCGATGCGGGGCCGGTCCAGGCCGGCGCCGTCGGCGCCGGGGATCTCGAGGAGCGGAGGCGCCGAGGCCGGGGCCAGCACCCCGTGCTCGACCAGCCAGGTCGTGCCCTTCAGCCATAGCACGCCGGCCGACCCGACCAGAACCCCAAGGGCAGCAAGCGCGATGTGGATCAGCAACATCTCCTCCCCGGGGCTGTTGGCCAGGCCGTTGCCTCGATGCGAGGCGTTGCTCATGATGGGTCCTTCTCGGGTCGGCGCACTGCGATCTGGATGTCGTCGGAAAGTGAGAGGGAGCCGGATTCGTCGCCGTCACCGCGCCAGGAGACCGCGATCATCCCCGGGGCGACGACGTCGTCTTCGGGAGCCTCGTCGACGACGACCCACACCCCACTGCCCTCGTCGACCTCGATCAGGTCACCGACAACGAGGTCGCGAGCAACGCACGGAACAGGCGGCGCGTAGCCGACGTACTCATCGACCTCGAACTGGTCGATGGCCGGCGCGGGGGTGGGCTCGTCGGCATCGGCCGCCTCGACCACACGCAGATGGGGGCGAGATCTCCGGCCCTGGCTGTCGCCGGTGCGGATGCCCAGGGAGGCAAGTGTGGAGGAGAGCTCGCGGCCGTCGACTCGGGGCTCGTCCTCGGAGCGTGCGAGCGGGTCGAGGTCGGGGCGGTTCTCCGCTAGCTCCCACGTTGCGCGGGCGTAGTCGCGGAAGGTGGGCGGAGTCGGTTCGCCGCCGTCCAGGTCGTCCATTCCCTGCGGGGGGACGATCACCAGCCGGGGCCAGCGGGTCTCCGTGGGCCGGATTGCCTTGAGTAGCTGGTGCTCCTCGCTGCCCTCGGCAGCGCTCATTTCTGGGAACCGATAGCACTGGACCTCGACCGGTTTGCCGTCCTCATGGGTCGCGGTGGCCCGGCCGGTGCAGGCGCGGGGAAGGCTGACCCCAACGGCGGGGTTCTCCCACATCATCATCGCGCCCTGAGGGCTGAGCCGGCCCATGCTGATGCGGAAGCCGAAGTTGTCGCGGGTGTTGTGGGTTGGGATGAACCGCTCCCCCGCCAGGTACAGGTGGTTATCGGCGGCGACGGCGATGCAGCGCACCGGTACCGACTCGACGGGCTCGATCTTGACCACGTAGCGCCGGGTCGTGGTGGGTCGTCGGCGGGCTCGCAGTGATGGCGCGAGTGCGGCTTGCTTCCGTGCCAGGGAGAAGACCTGACGGTCTGGCGTGAAGGACACGGCGAATGATGCGCGCGTCGGGCGGCCGTATGCCACGGAGGACGGGTGACTTTCGACGCCGGCGGAGCGCACTTGGCGGAGGGTCGGGATGAACCCGAGGCTGGCGATGAGCTGACCGACCCCTTCAATCAGAACCGGGTCGACGTTGGTGAAGACGACCTGCCCCGATGCCTGGTGCCGGCCGCGGACGGCGCTAGTCCCGTCCGCGTCGAGCAGACCGGCCAGGAGTGCTTCGCGCTGCGCGATCGACGCGCGCAGGTATCTGGGCGGGATGTGCTTGTTGTGGAGAAGCCCGAGATCGCGCAACGCCTCGACCAGGGTGGCCCGATCGGATCTGCCGCCGCGGGTACCGGTCGAGATGCCGTAGTTGAACCGGCCGTAGTGGGTGACGCGGTAGCCGAGGGCGCGGATCCGGTCGAGGACCTCGACGTCGTTCGTGGCGATGCTCGCGCCGGTCTTGTGCCCGTCGCCGAGCCAGTAGCCGAGTAGCCACGGGTCGATGGCCAGGTCGGCCTCGGGGGCCTGGATCGGGTCGGCGACGTCGATCGACCAGTTCGAGGCGCCGCCGGAGGAGGTCAGCGACTGCGCCATCTGCGCGGTGGTGACGATCTCCCCGTCGGTCGGGCGGCCCGTTCTCGGCGGGGACGCGATCTCGTCGATTAGCGCCTGCTTCAGGTCCCCAGCGAGATAGGTGCGCGCGGCGAACCTTCCGGACTGCCCGGGGCTCACCCCGACGGGGGTCACTCGAGAGTGGGTCGGGGTGAGCAGGCGGCGAAGGAGGGCATTGCGGCCTGGGCCGAGCGCGGACTCGAACTCGGACAGGGTGAGCTCTCGGGTTACGTCGAGGTCGGAGCGTTCCAGCTTCTCGGCCAGTGCGGAGTGGTGCGGCCATCGTTCGGAACGGGTCAGCGGAACGTAGGTAGAGCCGAGGCTGGCCCGGCGGCGGGCGCTGTGGGCGAGCCAGCGGTGGTTGGCGTCGGTGACGAAGGTGGAGCCGTCGGAGAAGGTGACGCGGTAACAGGGGCGGCCGTGGGCGACGTCGGTCGCGGTGGTCACGACGGTCGGGGCGCCGGTGTGGTCGTAGACGATGTCTCCGGCACGGATCTCGCCCATCGTGGTCCATCCCTGCGGGGTGGGGATGGGGGTGTCGAGGGCGAGGGCCTCCCCACCCAGGAACTCGGCGTCCGGGCGCTGGGTGGACAGGACCAGGTGGATGCGCGCGGTGCGCGCCTTGCGGGTCAGGGACGCGACTTCAGCCAGCGTGGGCGGCTTCGTCGGGTCACCCTTGACCTTGATCTGGGCGTACCACTCCAGCAGGTTGGATCGGAACTCGGCGTACTCATCGAGGAAGACGACTAGGGGCTCGAAGTCGTTGACGCTGGCCTTGCCGTCCTCGATCAGCTGGTAGCGGTACTCCATGAGCTCCCAGGCACGCCGGACCAAGGCCACCTGTTGGGGGATGCTGCCGGCGACGATCTGCACGTTAGGCCAGGTGCGGAGGTCCAAGAACTCGACCCGCTTGGCGTCCAGCACCCACACCGGCCACCCGTTCCTGGTGACCTGGCCAAGCAGAGCGTGGGCCATGGAGGTGTTGTGCGTGGGGATGAACTGCCGGCCGGCCAGGAACAGGTGTGAGGGCGAGTCGACGGTGATGCAACGCAGCGGGACCGGGGCGATCGGGCGGACCTGGGTGATGTAGCGCTGCGAGGTCCGTACGGGACTGGACGACCTGCATCGTTGTCGATGGGCGATGGTCTTGCGGGTGAGTCGGAACGGCGATCGCAGACATGTGAATGCCACGCGGTAGACCGGGCCGCAGTCCTTGCCGTTCAGTCGAGCGGCCTTGCCCGTCATGGTGGCCCGGTAGCCCAAGGACAACGCCAGCTCGAGGACATCACGGGCCAGCTGCTCGTTGGTGTTGTCGAAGTGGACCCTACCTATCGGGGAGACGGTGCCATCGGAATCAAGCAGTCCGGCCAACAGTGCCCGGCGCTGTTGGATGCTTGCCCGCAGATACCTCGGCGGGATGTGCTTGTAGCCGAGGACACCGATGTGGCGAAGGGCCGACCGGAAGTGCTGGACAACCTGGCGGCAAGCCGCGCACGTGTCAGTGGACTCTCCCGCCTTCAGGGTGTTGCCGCATCGGACACAGACGATGGACCGCTCACCTGAGGTGGAGACCCGGGCAGCGAAACTCGACGGCGGACAGGACCACTTCAGCGCGTACATGATCGGGTCCGGGGTGGGTTTGGCGGTGACTCCTTCCGCGGCCAGGAGCCCGAGCATCTCGACGTCGGTGGTGGTCAACTCCGCGGCGGAGGTCGTGCCATCGCCGAGCCAGGCGCCCAAGACGTAGGGCGGCACCAGCAGCTCGACGGTGGGAAGCTCGATCGGCTGAGCGAGAGGGATGGAGTGGTTTCGCTGACCGCCAGAGGCCAGGAGCGTCTGCGCGATCTGGCGGGTCGTGCGCACCTGCCCGAGTGACCGTAGGCGCCGCTGATCTGACCGGGACTCCGCACCGGCCTCGATGAGCCGGCCAAGGAGGGCCCGCGCGGGGTAGAGAAGCTCCCTGCCGACATTCCTGGTGACGACCTTGGTCGCGCCCGGGACGGTAACTGGTGGCACCGGCAGCGCACGCACCACTCGCCGCAGATGCTTGTAGCGGCCATCGGATCTGTCCGGTATCCCGGCCATCTTCGCGATGTCGTCCAGACAGAGCAGGTCGGGCACCGCACCGGCAGATGCCAGCTGCCACAGTGGGCCGGCCTCTGCCATGAGACTGCCCGGTCGAGAGCCCCGTGCGGCGCGGTCGACCAGTTCGGTGAGCAGCAGCCTGCCCGGGTAGATCTCGGTCTGCGGGTACCGCTGATCCATGCACATAGCCCGGCTTCCAGCCGGCCCCACCTCGGCTACCACAGCCCGCACAACTCCCACCGGGAGGGCCGGGCCGGCCAGAGCGTGAACTTCGGCCCGGCTGATCAGGTCATCGTCTCCGTAGCGAGCCAGGGCCCGCTCCAGGGCCCGCACCGCTGCTCGGGGGACTCGTGGGACCCGCCGGCGCGCCCTGCCGGCGCGGAGCGCGGACACTCGAGCAGCACGATCCAAGGTCCACCACTGGTGATCGTCGTCGGCGACGATGACCGAACCGTCGCTGAAAACCACCTCGTTACACGGCCGGCCTGGTGGCTGGTCGTAGACACCGGTGACCGTGCAGCGCTGCCCCTGCTCGTCGAAGAGCACGTCCCCCACAACGAGGCCCCCCATCGTGGTCCAGCCAGACGGGGTGGGGATTGGGGTGGTCCGAGCGAGCGCCTTTCCCGTGCCGGTGGCGCCTGTGAGCATGACTTGAGGCGTGAGTGCGGGGTACCAGAGGACTTCGCGGTGGTCCTCATCGACAGCGCAGGGGATCTTCACCTGGCGGTAGTTCTTCAGCAGGTCCTCGGTGTTCTCCTGGCGGGGCGCCGGTAGCCAGATGCTGGAAGGCAGTGTCGGCCGGACCTCAAACCGGACCGAGTCGCCCTCAAGGTCCCAGACCGCACGCCACCGGCCGGGCATCATCGTCGAGATCACCCGCTCGATGCGGTTCCGGTACCCCGTGGCAGCCAGCTTCGCGCCGGCCTGGTGGGTGACCGTGATCGAGTGCAGTTCTTCCCCATCGAGCTCGACGGCGGTGACCTTGGCGGTCGGGCCGATCAGCTCGGTGATGGCTCGCTCTGCACGAACCTGGGCGTAGGGCGGCTCGACGGAGTCGGCCTCGGAGGTAACCCGGTTGAGCCACAGGATGCAGCGGCGTTGGTCGTGCCGGGCGACCTCGTAGGCGGCCAGCAACCGGCCGGCCAGCACGGCGGTGATCTCGCTCTTCCAGGCCGGGTCGTTGTCCGCGGCGCCGGGCGCGTAGTGCACCCGTACCCGCCGGGGCAGGCCAGGCCACCCGTTGGTCCACTTGCTGAGCTTGACAATCCGCCGGTCCAGATGGCGCACCCCCAGCAGGGGCGCAAGTGCCTCGAGCACCCGGTCCTCGAGCTCCCGCCGACGCTTGGCCCGCTCCCCCGTGACGGCGAGCGCGGCACCTCCGCCCACGCCGGCGGCAAGGGCCGGCAAGCCCAAACCGGGTTGGCCGAGCAGCGGCGCGACACCGTAGCCGGCCACACCTCCCGCGGCGATCAAAGAGGCGTCGCGCAGGTGAGTGGACGGCCGGGCCGGGACCTTGGTCGCCGGCGCCGGGGCGGCCGCCTGCGGCCTGGCCTGGCCAGGCCGCCGCGGCGAGGGACGAGCAGTCGCCATCGTGGCTCCTTCGCACAGGGCAATGTCAACCAGGGAAGGTGTGAGACGGGGCTCGACTGTGACAGCTGGTGGCGTAGTGGTGTGCGAGTGATGCGCACGTGGTGAAGGCCTGCTCCCCTTCACTGCCGGCCTGTTGCCGGGGCGCTGACGGTTCGCGACTCACCCAGGGCGAATTCGTGGACGGGGACCTTTCCGACAGCAGACCGGCAGTCTTGCCCCCAACTGAGCATCCGCTGACCGCTTGACGCGGCCCCTAAAATCGGCCTCGGGCATGGTTCTCGGAGAGGTTCTGACCGAGGCCGATTTCAGATGGCCCTCTCAACCGCCTTGCCCGCCGGCCCCATCACCTTCGCCGCGACAAGCGACTCGGCCAGGCCCTCGGCCCCTTCCAGATGCACTCAAGGTTAAGCTTGGAGCGCGTTGAGGCCTCTGGTTATGGATGGGCAGAGGCAGGAAGCCGGACTGGCCAGCCCGCCGGCGCAGGAACATGTCAAGCCGCGCCGCAGCCTCAGCTCCACGTTCCCGCTCACCATCGGCGTGCGTGCCTTTGGGCTTCCTCGTCTGGGGGCAGACCGAGAGTTGGGACAGAGCCACTCCGCCCGGATGTCCGGTATCTCCGGCGACCGTCAAACCGGTGGCTACCGGTCCGGTGGTGAGGAATGCTCGCCGACGTGACCTACCAGATGAGCAGGTTCTCGCCGGCGAACCTTTCGCCGGTGCCGATCGAACCGCGCCCGTGTGCGCTGCCGTACGGGTTGACCTGGCGGGACTTCGGCGAGTTCCTGCCGGGCTTCGTGCGTGCTGAGGGGGCGCGGGCGTGGGTGTCGCACGAGATACGAGGCCTCCACAAGGGAACGAACTCCTGCATCGTCGCCGTCGGCTACCTCGACGTGGACGGGGCGCGGCTCACGCAGACCGTCTTCTGCAAGCGGAGCGAGGAGCCGGCGAGGGCGGAGGCAGCGAGATACGCGTTCCTGACTGCGCGCGGATTTCCCACTCCACGGCTGCTGTACTCGGCCGTGCGGGGCGATGAGGTGGTCGTCCTCGAATTCGTTCCCACGGTGGGAGTCGAGCCGAACGACGTGGACGAGCTGATCGGGCTGATCGCCCGGCTCAACACGTTGGAGGCACCGCCTCCTGAGGCGTTCGTGCTGCCCCCCGGGATGCCAGCTGCGGAGTTCTCTGCACGTGTCATGGCTGCTTTGACGTCGTTGGCTGCCCATCCTGCCGTGCCCGTGACGGTCGACCCAGAGAGCTGGTTCGCTGCGTACAAGCGGGCCGCTGCAGCCGTCGAGGCGTTGCCAATGGCCTTGAATCACGGTGAGCTGTTTCTGCAGCAGATCGGCTGGTCGCGCGGGAGGTTGGTGATGTTCGACCTCGAGACGATGGGCTTGCGTCCACGGTTCATCGACATCGCCACGACACTTTCCGGACTCGCCGCCTACTCGGGTCGCGAGGAGCGGGACCTCTTCGCCCACTACTTGGAGACCGTCCGAGACCTGACTGGTGTTGTCGTTGACGAGGCCGAGGCGTGGAAGGAGGCGCTTCTCGTCCGCCTCGTGAATGCGTACCAAGGCCTGCCCTGGCGCATTGACAACGCCGGTCACCCGGACATCGCAAAGACGCCCACGGACCTAGCCCTCGGCCTACACGACGACCTGCAGACACTCGGCCTGCTGGACTGAGGGTCCGCAAACACCGCCTGTCCTCAGGTTGTCAGAGGTATCTCGTCAGAGAAGGCGGCATACCTCGGCGGGAAATCGCGGCTGCACCTTCGAGTGTCGGGTTGAGGGGTGATCCCCTAACGGACAGCACGAGAGGCCAGCGGTCGATGCTCCGTACGTCGTCCCCACCGGAATCGAAACGTCGTCCCCATGGGGTCACCACTGATCGTCGGGTGTGGAACTACGTGATCGTCGACAAGCAGGGCCAGGGCTCGCCACGGGCCGTTCTGAGGTACACGGGCCTGCCACACTCGGCCTGGCCGGGCCGGCCCCGGTCAGACTCTTGCCTGGACCGGCCTGGGCAAGAGCGCCGAGCCCCTTGCCTGACCAGGCCGCAGCCCAGACCGACGGCGACAGTCAGCCAGCACCCTCAGCCCAGACCACCCAGGCACACACCGATCAGGCAAGGCGGTCTGATGTGCTCACGCAGACTGGCGAGCCGGTACCGCGGCCTGGTCAGGCGCATCATTCTCGGACCGGGCAAGGGCAGCCAGGCGGGTTGCCCGCGAGGCTCCACAGTCCAGCTCGTCCTGGATGGTCCGGCGGGAGGCATGGCCTTCCGCGGCCTGGGCGTCGAGGCGACGGATGACCGCGATGGCGTACTCGTCGGTGATCGCCTCACTCGACTGGCGGACCGGTCCCTCGGTCACTCGCGTCGACGGCGAAGATGAGGTCGAGCGGGCAGGCCGCGACGGCTTCGTCTCGTGAGCCACTAGGTGCATCCGCTCGGGCGGCCTGGCCGGGCGGGACTGGCCAGCCACATCCTCCCCCGGGCCGGAAGGCTCGCTCGAGGCCGAAGCGGCCTGCGGCGCGGCGACTGGCTGGACCTCCGCCGGACCGGCAGGCTCCTGGACCGGCTCGGCCAACTGGCCGGACACACCCTGTAGCGGGCCGGAAGGCTCGCTCGAGGCCGAAGCGGCCTGCGGACAGGAGGAGTGGGTGGGCAGGTCCAACTCGGGGCCCAGCTCTCGGACCCCGATCTCCAGCGCCTCGCGCTGCGTCAGGCCCCCGAACTCCAGGGCCGGCCCGGCAGCCACGTCAGACTCCCCTAGCTGTTGCGGCTCATGAGGTTGGTGACGGTGGTCGGGGTGTGAGGGAGGGGTAGATCACCCGGCGGCAGGATGAGAAGTGCGAGCAACCCGTCCTGCTACAGAAAAGGATCTACCCCTCGTGTCCCACGCTAGCGCCCCGTTGACTCCTGCTGGCCGGCTGCGTCTGGTTGAGCGGTGTCAGTCCCGTCCGATCGCTCATGTGGCCGCCGAGGCGGGTGTGTCGCGTCAGTGCTTGTCGAAGTGGGTGAACCGGTACCGGACCAGCGGTGAAGCTGGGCTCTTGGACAGGTCCAGCGCCCCACACACTTCCCCGACGCAGACCCCGGCGGAGGTGGTGGAGCTGATCGAGGGCTGGCGGCGAGAGCACAAGTGGTCGGCGCGGAAGATCGCGGTTGAGTTGGCTGCGGTGGGTCACCAACTCTCGACTGCGACGGTGGGGCGTTGGCTGGTCAGGTTGGGTATCAACCGCCGCCGTGACCTGGATCCCACCGGAGCATGCAACCGGCGGCCGGGCAAGATCACCGCCCGTTACCCCGGGCACATGGTGCACCTGGACGTGAAGAAGGTCGGCCGCATCCCCGACGGCGGTGGCTGGCGGGCCCACGGCCGCGGCAGCGACGCCGACCGGGCCGCCAGGCGCGCGAAAGCGAAGAAGAACGGCGCCGCCAAGGCCGGCTACGTCTACCTGCATTCGGCCGTCGACGGGTTCTCCCGGCTGGCCTACACCGAGCACCTGCCCGATGAGACCGCGACCACCACCATCGGCTTCTTCCACCGCGCCCGGGCGTTCTTCGCCGCCCACGGCATCAACCGGATCGTGCGCCTCGTCACAGATAACGGCGGCAACTACCGTGCCGGTGACTTCGCCCGCACCATCTCCGCGTTCGTCTCACGCCACCAGCGCACCCGGCCCTACACCCCACGCCACAACGGCAAGGTCGAGCGGTATCAGCGCATCCTCGCTGAAGAACTGCTCTACGCACGGGTCTGGACCAGCGAGGCCCAACGAGCCGATGCGATCCAGGTGTGGAACATCCATTACAACTATCATCGAGCCCACACCACCGCCGGCGACAAACCCCCCGCCACACGCCTCCGGAACACCGTCACCAACGTCATGATCGGCAACACCTAGCACGTGCCGCGTGCGGGTGACCGGCCGAGAGGGAGCCTCCCCCAGCTCCGAGGCAGCCTCAGGCACCTCGGTCACTACGTCAGCAGCGCGATACAGGGCCAGCGCGTCACGGCCATCCGTGATCCCCTCTCCCACAGCAAGTCGGAAAGCGCCCCAGGTCTCCTCGCGGTGCAGCACCCAGCGCAGAAGCCGGTAACGCGGTGCCGGAGCGTCGATCGCGCCAAGCTTGCGCAGCTCCGCACGGCGCATCGCACGCAGCGTGCGCTCCCACACCAGCGCCGCCGACAACGAAGCAACTCCGTAGAAGACCGCGGCCGGCACGCCGCCCACCGCGTCCGCGTGCGAGATGTTTATGCCAGCACTCAGGCCGGCGTACACCCACACCAGAAACCGGTCGACGCCCGCCGAATCGCCCGCCAGCGTCGCCTGCCAGGCTAGGACCGCGACATACAGCGCCGCCGCGTCCAACGTCAGCGGCACCAGCGGCGCCCATGCGCCAAGCCCGAACCAGTCACGGCCCGCCGCGACCAGGCCATGCCACGACGACACAGCTGGCGCCGCCACCACAACCACGAACGGCACGGCGAGCACCAGCCGCCGCACGCACGCCGCCGTCCGATCGAGCCATCCGTTCTTCATGCCTGACTCCCCCTTACGCCATCGAATCGGCGGCGACGCGCTGGACCCCCGCCGATGAGCAGCAGCTGATCAACGCAGCGGCGCCGTCGACCACGCCCACTCCCGGAATGGCTGTCAGGCGGTCCGTCCGGCAGTGCGACACGGATCTTCCCTTCCTTGGAAGACGTTGCTCTGTGGAAGGTGCAGAGCCGGGCAAGGCTGTGACAGCCGCTTCGCCCACCTCAGCCGTGGACCCCAGGGTCGAGCACTATCGATGTATGAGCGCGCTGGGTGGTATTGGCCTGGCAGGGTCAGGTCACCTGGCCGCACCTGACTAACCTGTACCGCCAGCCCAACAGGACGGGCCCGACCCCACATCGCTGTGGGGTCGGGCCCGCCCTGCTGTCTAGCTAGGTGTGGCGCGTCGTGCCCAACGACGGGGGTCTCGTTGCCGTGCGAGGTCGTCACGTTAGGTGTTGGCGCGGGCGATCCTCACCGACCCTCGCGTGCTGGTCCTGGACGACGCCACCTCAGCCGTCGACGCAGGGGTGGAGGCGGAAATCCACGCCACCCTGCGGCGGGTGATGCGCGGCCGGACGACGCTGGTCATCGCCCACCGGCGCAGCACGTTGCAACTCGCCGACCGAATCGCCGTCCTGCACCACGGCGAGGTGGTCGACGTCGGGACCCACGAAGAACTCACCGCACGCTGCGAACGCTACCGACTCCTGTTGTCCGGGCACGACGAGTGCACCGTACGGTACGTGTGCTGAGTCGAAGGCGAACGAGACCGTTCGGCCGGGAGTCAGCTCTGGTTGGATTCCTCGATCGCGGCGTTCAGTGCGATAGCCAGCGACCTAGCGGGGACACGCACCGAGAACGCCGGCTTGTCAAGCGTCTTGCCGGCGGGGTCGGTGTCGTAGATGTCGATGTCGGCGTCCTCGCCGATGACCGCCAGGTCCAGGATGCGCGCCGGCGGCGCCGTGTACTCGTCCTCGCCTTCTCCCATGGCGGCGATACGAATCTGCTCGATCATGCCCATGCCGCACCACAGTAGTGGAGCGGGTCGCCGCGGACGTGGCGCAGCTTGGTCGGCTGCGGCGCGTACGGCGTCGGTGTCTCGAGTGCCGCCGCGCTCGTGCCTTGCTTAGTGGCGCTCATGCGTTCCTCCTCGGGAGTCGTGTCACCTTGTCGAGCGCCTGGCGGTGCTCCTCGGAAGTCTCGACCGCGAGGATGAACCACCTGAAATTGGGCTCGCGGATCCCGGCGCGACTCTCTAACCTGTCCAAGGCTCGAAGGGGGCGATGTCGACGACGGTCGAACAGGTTGATCAGGTTGGACAATCGGCGTGGCTTCGCCGGCTCGCGGGGTACTGCTGGCGCCACCGTACGGCGCTGATCCTGGGCCTGACGGGCTCCGTTGTCGGTAGCGCGGTCGCGGCCCTGTCGCCGCTGATCGTCCGCGAGATCATCGACGAGGTCGTCCTCGCGCGCCGACAGCCACTACTGCCCTGGCTGGCCCTCCTGGTGGGCGCGGGACTTGGGCGGTTCGCCGCGAGCTTCGTTCGTCGCTACTTCGTCGGACGGGTCCACATCGGCGTCGACTACGCGCTGCGCATCGACGTCTTCGAGGCTCTGCAGAGACTGGACGGCAAGCAGCAGGACAGACTGCGAACAGGGCAGGTGGTCAGCCGGGCGATCTCCGACGTCACCACGGTGGAGAACTCCCTCCAGAACATCGTGCTGGTCGTCGGCAGCCTGCTGATGTTCGTGATGTCCCTGGTCATCATGGTCGGGCTCTCGCCGCTGTTGACTGTGGTCGCCCTGGTGACCGTGCCGGCCCTGTTCCTGCTGGCCCGACGCGCCGGGAAGGTGCTGTGGCCCTCGTTCTGGGACTACTCCCACCGGTCCGGTGAACTGGCCGGCGTAGTCGAGGCCGCGGTGACCGGCGTACGGGTCGTGAAGGGCTTCGGCCAGGAACGGCACGAGCAGGAGCGGCTGGAGGCATCGGCCGCCGACCTCTACGCCGCCGGCATGCGGCGCACCCGGATCGCGTCGAAGTTCTTCCCCACCTTCAACGCGATCCCGGCACTCGGCCAGGTGTGCGCACTCGCCCTGGGTGGCTGGCTGGCCTTGCGCGGCGACATCACGCTGGGCACCTTCCTCGCGTTCGCGACGTACCTCGGCTCGATGGTCGGGCCGGTGATGGTGATGGTCGGTCAGATCGAACGGTTCCAACAGGCACAGGCGGCGCTGCTCCGCATCTTCGAGATCATCGACACCAAGCCCACTGTCGCCGACGCGCCCGGAGCGGTGCAGGCGCCGATCGGCGCGGTGTCATTGGAGCTGGACGGCGTGACGTTCGGGTACGACGACGGACGTGCCGTGCTCCAGAACGTGTCGCTGCGGGTCGATCCAGGCGAGACGCTGGCGCTGGTGGGTGGCACGGGTTCTGGCAAGTCGACCGTCGCCCTGCTGCTCTCCCGCTTCTACGATCCGCAGGAGGGCAGCGTCCGGATCGGTGGTCGGGACGTACGTGAGCTGTCGCTGGCATCCCTGCGCTCCCGAATCGGGATGGTGTTCGAGGAGAGCTTCCTGTTCTCCGACGCGGTGGGCTCCAACATCTCCTTCGGCCGGCCCGACGCCACCCAGGACGACATACGGGCGGCGGCGCGGGCAGCGGAGGCGGACCGATTCATCTCGGCGCTGCCGGACGGCTACGACACCGTGGTCGGCGAGCGTGGCCTCACCCTGTCCGGCGGGCAGCGGCAGCGTGTGGCGTTGGCGCGGGCGATCCTCACCGACCCTCGCGTGCTGGTCCTGGACGACGCCACCTCAGCCGTCGACGCAGGGGTGGAGGCGGAAATCCACGCCACCCTGCGGCGGGTGATGCGCGGCCGGACGACGCTGGTCATCGCCCACCGGCGCAGCACGTTGCAACTCGCCGACCGAATCGCCGTCCTGCACCACGGCGAGGTGGTCGACGTCGGGACCCACGAAGAACTCACCGCACGCTGCGAACGCTACCGACTCCTGTTGTCCGGGCACGACGAGGAACTCGAAGGCACCGACGGCGCAGCGGCACCGCTCAGTGAGCACCGACCCGTGCTGACCCGCAAGCTGTGGGACAACCCGCCGCTGGAGGAGGGCACTGGCGCGTTCGGGGCGTCCGGCCTGCCACCTGAGAAGGCCGCCCTGGTGGCCACCCTCCCGGCGTTGACCGACGCACCGGATGTGGACATCACCGACGCGCGGCAACCGGTCCCCGCGTTCGGACTGCGCCGGCTGTGGCGATCGTTCCGGACCGGCCTCGCGTTGATCGTGGGTTTCATGGTGGTGGAGGCGTCGGCGCAACTAGCGGTTCCGTACCTCACCCGCACCGGCATCGACCACGGTGTCACCGCCGGCGACGCCGGCGTGCTGTTCACCATGTCGGCGATCGCGCTCATCGTAGTGGTCTTCGCCTGGTTGCTCCGCCGCAACCAAGTACGCATCACCGGACGCGCCGGCGAACGGATGCTGTTCTGGCTCCGGGTCAAGACCTACGCACACCTGCAACGGCTCGGCCTGGACTACTACGAGACCGAGCAGACCGGCCGGATCATGACCCGGATGACCACCGACATCGACTCGCTGACGTCGTTCGTCCAGACGGGTCTCGGCCAGGCCGTCGTCGCCGGACTGTCCTTCGTGGGTGTGCTCGGCGTCATGTCCACCATCGACGTTGGCCTCACCCTGTCGTTGCTCGCCCTCGTGCCGGCGGTCGCCATCGCCGTCCTGCTGTACCGCCGCTACTCCAACCCGGCCTACAGTCTGGTGCGCGAGCGGCTCTCCGCCGTCAACGCCAACTTCACCGAGAATGTCAACGGGATCCGCGTCGCCCAGGCCTATGGCCGGGAGGAGCGTAACTCCACGCTGTTCCGGCGCCTGGTACGCGACCACTACGACTCCAAGATGCGCTCCCAGGTCTACCTGACCTACTTCTTCTCCTTCATCGAGTTCGCCAACGAACTCGCTGTCGCGATCGTGCTCGGTGTCGGCGCCACCCGCGTGGCGGGAGGCAGCCTCACGACCGGCAGCATCGTGGCGTTCATGCTCTACATCACGATGCTGTTCTCCCCCATCCAGCAGATGTCACAGGTTCTTGACGGGTACCAGCGCGCCAGAGTCGGCCTCGACCGCATCCGCGAGTTGCTGGCCACGCCCACCTCCACCCCGCCGCCCGTCGACCCTCTGCCCGTACACCGAGTCGCGGGCCACATCGAGTTCGACGACGTACGGTTCCGCTACACCCATGACGCCGAGGAAGCCCTCAGCGGCATCGACCTGCGCATCCGTCCCGGCGAGACGGTCGCCGTCGTCGGGGAGACCGGTGCCGGGAAGTCCACCCTGATGAAACTCCTCGCACGCTTCTACGACCCCACCGAGGGCAGCGTCCGCGTCGACGACAACGACCTGCGCCGCCTCGACCTCACCACCTACCGGCACCGGCTCGGCGTCGTACCCCAGGAGGCATACCTGTTCGCCGGCAACGTCCGCGACGCCATCGCCTACGGCCGCCCCGAAGCCAGCAACGCCGAAGTCGAAACAGCCGCCCGAGCGGTTGGCGCAGACGACATGATCGCCACCCTCCGCCATGGCTTCCTCCACCCCGTCGGCGAACGCGGCCGCAACCTATCCGCCGGCCAACGCCAACTCCTCGCTCTGGCCCGCGCCCACCTCGTCGACCCCGACATTCTTCTCCTCGACGAAGCCACCGCCGCCCTCGACCTCGCCACCGAAGCCGCCGTGACCCAAGCCACCCAGCGGCTCACGCACCGCCGAACCACCCTGGTGATCGCCCACCGGCTCGCCACGGCCGCCCGCGCCGACCGCATCATCGTCCTCGACCGCGGCAAGGTCGTCGAGGTCGGCACCCACGACGAGCTCCTCGAACTCCGCGGCCGCTACGCCGACCTCTGGTCCGCCTTCACCGGCGAGCCAGGGCCCTCCGCAGGCGAGGATCACGGCCATCGGAACCAGGAATCCACCGTGTCGGGTGATCCCCTGGTTCGTTGAGCAGCCAGGCCCACGTGCGCGCGGGTCCGTCCTTGACGTCCAAGCCAAAGTCCCCTCCCCCGCGGTAGGTGCGAAAGGGGGCCGTGCCGGATTGGAGCATCTCGGCTGGCGACGACTGGCCAGGCAACGTCGTCGTGCCATGGCCGACCCGGGCGAGCCGCGACCGTAGGACTACGACTCGGTCGTGATCAACACGTGCGGCGAGTCTCACGCGTTCCTCGGCCAGGCGTTGATGGTCACGGATGAGCTTGGCCCCACTGCCTGCAAAGTTCGAGCTCGCGGAGTGGATCGAAATATCACCGAACGCCCGTGGCTAGGACCGGTCCCGTCCATCTGAGGTTGCCTTCAAGGAAGCGCTCCTCCCCCAAGCCACTGACGACATCCGCTGTGGCTATCCGCCTCACGCAGCTCGGACGAACACGCCTCCTATGTGGACTGGTTCGATCATTCCCTCGCCGCCGCGATCCGCTGGATCAGGCCGTTGGTCCACTCGACAGCCTCTTCCACAGTGAGGGCGCAGTCGATCCCGTCAGCGGCGTTGGCGTAGACCGTCGCCCACGTCGGCCCGGCGGTGACAACCGGCGGCCACGCGTGCGCGCGCCGCGATGCGAACAGCCGCTTGCACGTGACGCGGACGGCGGCCAGGTCCACCTGCTCGGTGAGTAGGAGCTGGAGGTCGACCAGATCGTGGGCTCGTTCGTTGCCCGGGGCGGAGCATGCATGCAGCTTCTGCGCGATCTGGTGATCCACCGGCAGGACCGGGATCGGGGCCGGATCGGACAGCCCGAGCTGGGCGAATACCTCAGCCAGGTCCTGCGCGAGATGCATCTCCGGGTGGTCGGTGTCCCCGATCTCGTCGTGCCCAACCTCGAGCCGAACCGTCAGCCACGACCGTCCCTGGTAGGAGACCTTGATGTCGTAGGGCTGGATGACGTACTCGGGCGGCACGCCGACCGGTTTCGCCGGTCTGACCGGCACGAGTTTGCCCGTGAACCCGGCCCAGCCCTTCGCGAGTGCGGCGCCGTACTCGACCAGGAACTCATCCATCGTTGCTCGACGCGCCACGTCCAAGTCCGGGGTGAACCGGGATCTGGAGTGCCCGAGGCGAAGCTTCAGCGCAGTGCCGCCCTTGACCGCTCCCGCGGGCAGCAGCTGCGCGAGCGCCACGTTGGCGACCGCCCGCTCCAACCGGGTCACCGCCAGTTCGCTGGATGCGAGGTCGCGGAACCTCGCCTTCAGGGAGGTCAGGTTCCTGGGCGGCTCGGGCCGCTTCAAGGTCAGCGCGGACTGCTTCGACTGGGCAGGGGTTGAGTCGGTCACCCGTGCATCTTGGCGTCCCGGCGGGCAAAACGCGCACGCAAAGCGCCCTGCTCGAGCCGTGTCAGCAGCCCGGCCCGGCCCGCCGCACCGATCGCGTCCCGCAGCCGGTCGCTCATGACCGTGTCCATGCAGTCGATGATCGCCTGGGCGACGGTCGTCTGCGCGATGCCATCCTCCACGGTGAGCACCCCATCCGGCAGGTTCCGGCGGATCGCGTGGACAACCGGCGGCAAGGTTTTCGACACCCGATGCGGGGTGCCGACCGTGATCCGGGACGGGTTCACCAGCGCGAGGTTATGGCGAGCCAAGACCGACTCACCCATGAGATAGGCGTCATCACCGACGAGCCGGACAGCGAGCGCGTACTGGTCGAGATCACTCGGCGGAACCGTCGGGTCCCGGTACACGCCGTAGCCGACCCGCTCAAGCGCCCCGCGGGCAGCGAGCTTGCGCAGCTCGACGATGGGAATCCCTTCATCGGCCGCATCGCGGGTAGAGACCAAGCCGTACTCACCGAGGGCGATCTCGTGGAGCACCTCACGATAGCTGCGCCTCGACCGGGCCTGTGGCATGCATGAACCGTACCAAGAACGGTACGGTTCATACAGAATTTAGCCTGGTACCGTCGCCTTGATGGCGACGCACACCCAAGTGAGCCCTCCACCTCAGAGGAGGCCGAGCTCGTCGCTCAGTACCGCTCCACCAGCTTGTTGTCGGCGAAACGGCTGATCTGCATCCTCGGTGGCTTACCTTCTCGCCGGTGGCGGGGTGGCCCATGAGGTCGCCCACGTAGGTCGTCGACGGATGGGGTTATGCCTCGCAGCCCAATCGGTCCCGTCAAGTCCTTGCGGCGGGCCTCGATGGCGCTGCTGACTACTAGTTGTGGAGGCGGCTCTCGCCGAGGTGGAGGTGGAGATCGACCGACTCGGGTGCGTGGGTGATGGTCAGGTCGAGTTGGCGCAGCGTCCAGTGTGCCCAATAGAGCCGTAGCCGACTGGGCTCCAGGGTCTCGGTGAGGACGTCGTCCAGTTTGTCGATGGCGGCTTGCTGGACGCCTGACCAGCGGGGGTCGATGGTGCACCAGGTGAGGGCGAAGAGGAGGCCGACGAGGGTGAAGTGCCGGTCGCCGCGTGCGACGTGCCAGTCGACGACACCGGTGATCTGGCCTTGGTGGTCGACCAGGATGTTCTCTGGCCGGTAGTCGTTGTGGATGAGGTCATCGCCTGTCATCTCGTGCGGTTCTGCGGCGCCGATCTCGCGGATCCGGCGCAGGAGCCGGCGGCTGCGGTCGCTGTGCTGCTCGAGTGTTTGGTGGCGATAGAACGCGGGCCCGCTCGTGCGTAGGTGCAGCGGTGGTACGGGGATGTCTGGGCGCTCGGCGAGCAGGTGGGCGAAGCGTTCGTTCACGGCGACCATCGCGTCGATCGTGGTGACGTCGACGTCGACGGCCGGGCTGCCCGGGAGGCGTTCCTGGACGACCGCGACGGCACCGTCGCCGACCTCGACGAGCAGATCATGGCGCGGCACGGGCAGGCCGCGGGATCTCGCGAGACGGAGGATGTCGGCGTTGGTACGAAGCTGGTCGAGTGGCGCGTGGCTGCGGGTGACGACGGCATCTCTGCCGTCCGGCCATCGCACGTAGGCCCCTCCAGAGTCGCCATGCTCGGCCATACCGACAAGTTCCAGGCCGGCGCGGGTGCGGGCGTTGATCTCGGCCACCAGTCGTTCGGGTACGAACCTGCTCGCCTGGCCTACCGAGTCCCCAGAACCCATGCTGCTCTCCTCCAGAGAAGCGTCTACGAGGGCAGGTCCTACCAGCACGCGCCGACAACCATCACACGGCGTGTCAGCCAATGAACCAACCAATCGAGCGTCCCAACCCTGCTGGACGCAGTGGGGCACAAAGCGCGGGTAAGAGAGGTCCAGTACAGCGCATGGTCAGGCGACCGAATGGCCCTCGCCTGAGGATCGAGGGTCGAAAATCGAGGGGCGCCGCTGAGAGAGTCGGCCTAGCCTCAAGATCGTGATCGAGGTCCGTCGAGCAAGCTCGGTAGAGGAAGTGATGGTCGCGATCGACGTTCTCGATCGGATCTTTGGCGCGCACGAAGGATGGAACGCCACTCGAGACCGCAACATCGAGGCCTACGGTGCCGATCCGGCGCTCTTGGCCATTGCTCTCGACGAAGGGTGCGTGGTCGGTGCGGTCGGCTCCGACGGCGCTGGAACGGTCACCGCCGTCGGTGTGGATCCTGCCTACCGTGGCCACGGAATCGCTCGCCAGCTCCTCGGCGAGGCGGAAGACACGTTGCGACAGCGCGGAGCACACAGCGTCGGCCTCGGCGCCGTCGACGACGCCGTCGACTTCTACCTCCGATGTGGCTACGTGCCACAGCTGCTCGTTCAGTTCCGATCCGAAGTCGAGAGCCCGCAGTCGATCGTCCAGGAGCTGCTGACCGGCCCCTTGCGCGATCACGAGGTCTCCCAGACCGAGTTCCAGGGCAGCCCACAGCTGTGGGTCCAGGTCGACACCGTCGACTTCACCTTCAAGGGCCAGATCGAGGCCGTCGCGCCCGGCACGGTCGCCGGGTACATCATGAGCAAAGAGCTTTAGCGGTCAAACACCCCAGCCGACACGGAAGAGCATCGACGCAGGTCAGCTCCGGGATCTACTCAGCCGCCGGCCGGACCTGCTCGTCCTCTCCCCCATGCTGGAGGGCCCCCACCGGATACGCCGCGGCGCGTCTTAATGCTGACCAGAAACCCTGCCTGATCGCGATCTTGGATCCCTCGTCGTCCCGGGTGGGTACGCCAAGGCCTTCGGCGTAGCGGAGTAGTTCACCGTCCAGGTAGTTCGGGATGCCGTTCGGTACGGACTCGCTACGCAGTAACGCGTCGAGGTGGTCACGGCTGGCTCGGCTAGCCCAGCGGTCGCCGAACCTTCGTCCGACCTGTGTGGCGTCAGAAGGAGGGTCGGCGGCGTCGGCTTCCCTGTCTTCGTCCGCCTGCGCCGGGGTGCTGAGCTCCTCGAGCTTCGGTATGACAGCGACCACCCGCCTGCGGGAGGCTGGCCGCTCCGATGGGCCGAAGGGCACGCTGCTGGTGGCGCTGGACAACTTCGCCAAGTCGGCCGGACTGCCCGCCGGCCGTACCACGACGGCAGGCTCGGGGTGAAGTGGTGAGGAGGTGGAGGGCACCGCTGAGGGACTCGCGAGAGCGCCGGGAGATTTGAGCTGGACGAATCTAGCGATCAGTTTGGCCGGAAGGACCCATCGACGGTCCGCCTCTGCGATGAGAGCCTGACTCTGGTTGTACTCCACCCTCGCCGCCTCGACAGCCCACAGGTGCACCCGTACACCGAAGTCCTGCGCTTCCTCCAGCCCGCGCCGTAGGTCCTCATCACCCCCAATGAGGACGACGTCGCAGACCGCACGATTGCGGGCCAGAGTCGCCAGGTCGCGCTGTAAGAAGGAGTCCACCCCCTTCTGTTCGAGCCGGCCGTGCCGCCACACCGTCTCGCCCAGGCGGACCTTCACGTTCGGCAGCAGACCCAGAGCCTGATGTTCGGGGGTGGGCCGGCCCTTGATCGCGCCGTCGTACCAGAGGACTCGCAAGATCGGCAGCGAAGTCTGCTTCTCAGCCTCCTCGATGAGCGTGCCGATCAGGGCGGGGTAGTCAACGGAGAGTGCGGCGCGATCCGCGTCATCATCGAGCAGTGCCGCGGCAGCACCGAGCAGGTAGCCGGCGTCGACCAGCACAGCGCATCTATCCATGGCCGGAACCCTCCCGATCATCGCTGGCACGAGCCCGCCGGCTGGCCCGGTCGGAGCGACAACGCTACCGACAACTGGCCCCTGGCCCGACCGTCGAGCACGTCAGTCCACTGGTCACAGCCCACACTGGCAAGGACTAGGGCGAAGCTCGTCGGCGAGCCGGTGCCTGGGCACACCGGCTCGCCCAACAGGTCCGATCAGCGTTGCTCTCGGCGGGCCCGGTACACAGCCTCGAGGAAGGCGAGAACGCCAAGGAAGGTCTGCACCGCGCTAGCTGGGCCGTCCAGCCACAAGACCAGCACGGCGAGCGAGGTGGCGAGAGCCAGTCCGGCCAGAGGGTTGGGAGCACCCTTCTTCGGTTGTCGGTGGTCGGGGAGACTATCGGGGTCAAGTAGGTTCAAGAGCGGGGCTCCTTCGGTTGTGAACGCGGTGATGGCTTCGCAGGCCGGTCGTGATGACAACTACGGAGTTCAATCTGGTGGCCTCGCCTGTTTGCCCAGGCGGGGCCACCAGCGACGCTAGTACGGGGCACCCCCAAATCTGGACGCGGCAGGATGCAGCGTCCAGGCGCCTGCACAGGTCGCCTGGCGCGACGCGGTTGAGCGGCAGGAGGGTGGTTGAATCGGCGGATCAGCCGCGGTCGGCCTGCTGACCCGCAGACCGGGACGGCCTCATCCGTCGAGACTGTGCTTCGCAACACGTGTCTCACGGCTAGCTCGACCCGGCTGTCCGTTGCGGGCAGGTGGAGCGGAGCGGTCAACGAAATCCTCGCGAGCCTTACGGTCGAGCTTGCCGTAGTCTTTTAGCGCTTCGCTCAGTGAGTGCACGCTGACTTCGGAAGGAATTTCGAGGTTTCGTTCGGCCCACCCGACGATCTCGTTGAACGTCGCCGTCGCAGTCACTGGGTGGTGACGCACCAGCCAGTCGAACATTTCGGCTACAGGTTTCTGGATGTCTACGTAGCTGCCGGGAAATTCCGTGAGGCTCTCGCGCTGGCTGGCAAAGTCGTTGAGCACGGCGACCTTGATGGTGTCGGCCACGGCCCGAGTCGGAACGATCGTGTCCAGGCTCGCCGCTACATTCCAAGCAAGGTTCTCGGCGACGTCACGAACGGCATCCCTTTTGCGCCACCGTAGGGCCCAGCGCTTGCGAACTTGGGGCCGCTCCCAGAGCGAATAGTGGAAGCTTCGAGCGAGGTTGTCCCACAACTCAGCGACCCCCGGGGGCTGCGCGGAGTGGTCCTGTGTTCCCGTGACAGCCGCGATGACGGCCTCCGGGGACCGCTGCCGCTGTTCGACCCACTCCTGGACGACTGGACGAGACCACACACTGCGTCCAGCAACGGTGGCCTGCGGAAGCGGTACTTCCTCCTCCCCACGGGAGATGTAGGCGCGCAGGGTGGATGCAGCGATGCCAGCGATCTCGGCCATGCTAGGCACGCCGACGAGTTGATCACCCGTCAACTCAGGCGCCGCAAGTGTCACGACGCACTGCGGCAGTGGCCGATCACCCGGGCGGCGCTTCGCCCACAGCGCCAACTCGTCGAGCCACCGCTCGGGCGTGGACTCGTCGCCTTCGACCTCTCCAACTTCCAGGACCCGTCCTCGCGCGGGGTCGCCGCCATCGACGAGCAGGTCCGCAACGCTGACGGTAACCGCGGCGGGCACCGGCCGGCGAACGTACTCCTCTCTTGCGGCGTCCCAAACCTGGGAGGGCCGGTACCACCTCGTTCCGTCCCAGCAGTAACCACCGGCGCGGAACAGTTGCGCCTCACCACGGGTCTCCCAGGCCAGAACTGTGTGGATGCCCGAGACGTCCTCGTTCTTGTACAAGACGACCGACCGGCCATGCTCGCGATGCCAGCGCACACACCAGGCCAGGTCGCGCCGCTGAGGATCAGTGGTGAAGGCCACCCACCCCTTCTCCTCGCGCAAGACATCTTTACGACCCCACATGTCATCCGCCTTCTTGCGACTGACCGCTTCGATGGCGGCCGGGTCGTCCAGCGGGATGTGCGAGTCGTCAACGAACGGCAGATCCGGGATGGGATGATCGGTGCCAAGTCCGTTAGCGACCGCACGATACTGGTACAGCGCCACTGCCAGCTCCCTCGTTCGATGTGTTGCCTATTGCTACATCGGTACTGCAGATAGTTATACAGCGACTCGTTCCAGTAGTCCGGGAAGACACGCCGAACCCGCTGCGTGTCGCGCCGCCACGCACACGGCGTTGCGAACTCTGGTGCGTACTGCTGACTCTCATGAGCGGGTGGACTCGCGGCGAGGCTTCTCGCGAAGCCGCGGTAGACGCTGGCGAACCGCATGTAGGCCACCTCGTCGAGCCCGCGCAACGGCCCCAAGATGGCGAATCCGACCTCGCGGGATGGCGCACCGCCGTAGCGTTCCCCCGTGATCAACCGTGTCCGGTTATGAAGAGACCAATGTCCGGATCCCGCCATGTGCCTTCGACGCTTTGGCGACAGTTGCGGCCCGGCGGGGGGCCTCACGGGACGAAACAGTCCGTCAGCTGCTGAACGCGCACATCGAGCGGCAGGAACGCTGGGAGGCCGATGACCGGCTCACCCACATCTCTACGGTGCTGCGCTATCCGCGGCCGCCACGTTGGCGAGGCGATCAGCGAACAGACAAGCCATTGCGACTGCGGCTAGCCCCCGGCCAGATGCTGCGGGCCCGCGCCGTTTCGCTGAAGCTGCCGGGACAGCGACAACGCGCACACCACGACTACCCAGCCCGGCTGCTGACCGATGCGGTGATGACCGCGATTGCCATGGAAGAAGACTTCACCGACGAGTTCCTGGAGGGTCTACTCCCAGTGCTTCGGCACAGCTCGGCGCTCGGGCTGTGGCAGCTGGCGGTGGCCGCGACCATCACCACCCCTGAACACCTCGTCTACCAGGGTGCAGAGGACTGGTACGGCAGGCGGTTGACGCCCGAGGCACCCAGATTCAGCCGCCACGCGCTACTGGTAGCCGAAGCACTGGACGATGAGGTGGCCTGGCACTCCCCAGTTCGCTTCCAGGTAGCGACCAACATCGCCCGCCACAAGCTCACGGGCGCCAACGCCGAGGCAAACGAGCAGATGCTCTACGAACAACAGGCCGAGTGGCACGCGCTGCGCCAGCGCCTGCGCAAGCCCGGACCGGAGCGTGCCCAGTACCTGAGGACAACGACCAGCTACGACTGGACCGGACGTGGCGGGACGGCGGTGTGGCGAGCCGAACGCAGGGTCGCGGTGCAGGACCTCGAGGAATGGTTGGTCAAAGGTGACCCGGGGGGCTCCGTTGAGCGGGTGGTATCGCCACCCGAGTGGTCGGTCCAAGTTCCCGGCGCCTGGCGCGCCCTTACTTTCCCAACCATGCCGACACCACAGCCGTACGCGACATGGGCGGCGGAGGGTCGAGTACTGACCTTCCCCTACAACAACAAACAGGCGGTCTGGCCTCTGACCGCGCGGCAGGGGCGGCACGGGTGGGAACCGGTACCTGATATCGAGCCGATCATCAGTCCCGCACGCAAACTGCGGTCTGACCAGATCGTCGGCTTCATCGAAGCCGTACTCATCAACTGGAACGACGGGGATGAAGACTCCGTCTCCCACCACAGACTGCATCTTCCTGTCGACAAGGCCTTCGACTTCGGCTTGATCACCGCCGAGGAGCAACGGGAGGCGCGGGCTCAGGCCCGCACGGCAACCCTGCGAACGATGGACGAGATCATCGACAAGCTCACCGAACACGAGCGTCACCTCCGCCCGGGGCTTGAACGCGCGAAAGGCGATGCTCGTCGGTTCGGGCGACTTGCCAAGGAGGCCGGCGTCAGGTTCAGGATTACCAGGGCGATGTGGCCGTGGCCAGGGAGGTCGGTGGTCGACGAGCTTTCCGCAGGAACCCGGCCCGCCCTCCTAGATTTCCTAGCCGACTGGGCGTACAGAAACAGCCAATTGGTGCTGGAGCAGTCGATGGAGGCGGCCTGGGATCAAGCGTTTGACCGCTACGGGCGTCGAGGCTGACATCGGGCCATGTGACACCCACCGTTAGAGCGGCTCTCTTCTCGCTGAAAATCGGCGCAGGATCGGGGTGTAGCAACACCGTCCGCTCCTGAGGAGAGCCCACAATGGACCACCCTCGTCCCTCCGACGACAACCAGCCATCTCCCCTTCCATCGTCTAAGCCGCCGGTGCCGCCGGATCCGGTAGCTGGTATCGCCTTGGCCACGGCGGCCGCAGGGGTCGCCCTGTGGCTGCACGGACCGGGCGCCGCGGTGGAGGTGTTCCTCGCCGTCCTCGCCTTCATCGGGGGCTTCTATCACCGGAACGGCGCCGAGTAGCACCCAGAAAGCGACGGGGCCCGACCGGTCTCCGCCTGGTGGCGGTGACCTCGGGCGCCCAGCTCCGCCGCGTCCCGCACTGTCCCAGCGCTTCGTCCTACGACCGCCGGTGTCAGCGCCGCAGCGGTCCCGTCACTGCCGGCGCCCCGCTGCCGGAAGCCGAGCGCGGCGATGTGGACCGCATCACCGCCAGGGCACGAGAGGCGCTGGGCGCCCCTGTCCGGGGCACGGCGCCCAACCGGGAGCCGTCAGCCGTCGACGGTCGAGCATCCCACCGGCACATCCGCCAGGGTCACCCTCTCCTGCGGCGCCGCCACCCTGGGAATGGCCCCGGTCGGAGGTCTGCGGCCGGTCGCCACCGACTCCAGCTTGCCCTCGTCGTGCAGCCGGTCACCGGCGGCGTCGACCTCGCGCCAGGGCCGTCGCGGCCCGGGTTGCGTTCGTCAACTGCCCTGAGCCGAGCTCGAGTGCACGGGCCTCGTCGGGGCGGCGTCGACCCAGCTGACGGCGACTCGGGTGTGGCGCTTGTCGACGACGTAGGCGTCACGCAGCCGGGCGTCCGGGGTGCCGATGGGGTGGATCTCGATCCGCGGCTCGCTGTTCGCCCGGTGGTTGTGGTTCCAATCCCGGATCTGCCCGGCTACTCGATCTGCGAGGTCCGCGGCCTGGGGGCCGTGGGCGAACACGCCCAGCTCGAACCACGAGCGCTCGGTGCCGTCGATGAGGTCGCCGGTCCGTCGGCTCGTGACGTAGGCGAGGCTGTCTTCCTCGCAGACCGCGAGGCCGCCCCAGCGGAACACGGTGACGACGAGCCGGCGGTCGAACACGTCGCCGCTGACGTTGAGCTTGCAGGCACCGTCCAGGCTGGTCGCGAGCCGTAGCAGCATGTGGTCGTAGGCTTGTGGCTCCAGGTTGTCCATCATCACTCCGGTCCAGACCTCCTGCCGGGGCCGGGTGAACGCGTGGGCCAGGGCGGCGGCGTCGACCTTCCGGTCGTCGTCGATCCGCAGGACGACGTCACCGTCGGCGAGGACACCTTCATCGTCGACGAGCGGGATGTTGCGGGCGGGGTTGCCGGCGGGACCGTCCATCGGGATGAAACCGCAGGTGCGTCTGGACAGGCTCGCCCAGCAGTCCTCGGCGCGTTCGAAGGCGACCGACTGGCTCCAGGCCGGGAGCCGGAGCGGCACCACCAGCCGTCCTTTCGGGGTGAGCTGGTCCAGCCACGCCGGCGGCACGTCCCAGGCGCCGGTGCTGACGATCACCCGGTCATACGGCGCCCGCTGGGTGTGGCCGAGTGCGCCGTCGCCGTGGACCACCCGGACGTTGTCGTGACCGGTGGTGGCGAGCGTCTCCCGTGCGCGCTCGGCGATCTCGGCGTCGTACTCGATCGTCGTGACCTCGCCGTCGGGGCCGACCAGATGTGACAGGACGGCGGCGTTGTAGCCGATGCCGGTGCCGATCTCCAGCACGCGCTGACCGGGCGCGACGTCGAGTTGCTCGAGAAGCGTGGCGATGATGCCGGGCTCGGAGGCGGAGCTGAGCGGTTCCCCGTCGGGATGGCGTTTCGTGATGACGGGGACGTTGGCGTAGGCCTGGTCGGCCGGTACCTCGGGTACGAACAGGTGCCGCGGCACCGCGCGCATGGCGGCTTCGACCGCGTCGGAGCGGATGACTTCGTAGCGGCGCAGCGCTTCGATCATCCCCTCGCGCGGACCGTGTGTCGGGTCGGCGACTCCCGTCGCGGTGGCGTTCATGGGCGCTCAGTGTGCCAGTACCCATCGACGTGTCAGCGCGGGTTCTGTGCGGTCCCCCGACGCAGCTCCACCGGATCGTGTGCGAAGAGGTCTCCCGGAGCATGGTCTACGCACGGCTGCGGCCATCAGTGCTGTGGTTTCCCTGCGTTGATCCGCCCTGATGCTGGAGCCACTGCTCCGCTGTCGCCGGCCGGCCGTCTATGGACGGTTGGTAGTTCGTCTGTTTGGCGCGGTAGTCCACCAGCGCCATCGCACTGGCTACGCGCAGCCCGCCGGCTTGGACGCCTAGCACATTGGCGGGCCAGTCGTGGCGGGTGGCGCCCCAGAAGTCGGTGTAGTACCCGCTCTCGGCGCTCTGTACCAGGAACAGCTCGACCATGATCCGATCGGTCTCGAACGCCCGCTTGTGAGGGAACCGCTTGGCGGTGATCTCGTCCACGGTGCCGTGCGCCAGGAACGCATCGACCACTCCGAAGTCCTGCGCCGGATACAGAAGGTCGACGTCATGGTGGTGTCGGGGCAAGCACAACCCGACGAGCTCCTCTGCCCAACCACCGAATAGCCAGGTGAGGACACCTGCGCCTTCCAGGTCGGCGACGACACGTCGAACGAAGGGAAGATCGTTGTCTACGCACACGGCAGACCAGGGTATGACGGAGCTGGAACTGTCCATGGGTCCGCCGGGCGGAAGCCGGGAGGATCCACACCCCCGGGCCTCGGTTCGGCGGAAAGTCTTGAGGCCTCCGGGCTGTCAGCGCACCCAGCCGCTGCGTGCCGGTTTCGGGCCGTGCGCGTGTGGTCTGGTGCTCCTCGATGCCTCTCTCCCCAGGTCAGAGGGCCGGGGCCAGCACAGCCTGCCTGGCGAGTCGGATGTGCACTGTCTCACCAACCAGGAAAGGCCCCGTGTCCATCGTCTGACCGGTCTTGTGAGGGACTACGGTGGTGCCCTTCCGAGCATCTCCTACCTCGCCGGGGAGGCATCGAACAGTGCCTGATTCGTTCGTCCATCTGCATGTGCACACCGAGTTTTCGATGCTGGATGGTGCCGCGAAGAACAGCAAGCTGTTCGCGGAGGTCGAACGTCAGGGCATGCCGGCGGTCGCGATGAGTGACCACGGAAACATGTTCGGTGCTTACGAGTTCTTCCAGACCGCGACGAAGACCGGCGTGAAACCGATCATCGGGATCGAGGCGTACGTGGCGCCGGAGTCCCGGTTCCACAAGAAGCCGGTGTTCTGGGCCAACAGCGGTCAGGGGCGCGCCCTGGACGATGGCGGGGAGGGCGGCAAGGACGTTTCAGGCGGGGGCCGGTTCACCCACATGACCATGTGGGCGGTCGACGCCGACGGCCTGCGGAACCTGTTCAAACTGTCGTCGATGGCCTCGATGGAGGGCTACTACAGCAAGCCCCGGATGGACCGCGAGCTGATCGAGCAGTACGCGAAGGGGATCATCGCCACCACCGGCTGCCCGTCCGGTGAGGTGCAGACGAGGCTCCGGCTCGGTCAGTACGACGAGGCGATCAAGGCTGCGTCGGCGTACCAGGACATCTTCGGCAAGGACAACTACTTCCTCGAGCTGATGGACCACGGGCTGGGCATCGAGAGGGACGTCCGCGCGGACCTGCTGCAGATCGCCAAGGAACTCCAGATCCCGCTGCTGGCCACCAACGACTCCCACTACGTGACCGAGGACCAGTCCGACGCGCACGACTCGCTGCTGTGTGTCGGGGTCGGGAAGAACAAGGACGACCCGAACCGGTTCCGGTTCAACGGGTCGGGCTACTACATCAAGACCGCCGAGCAGATGCGGGAGATGTTCTCCGAACTTCCACAGGCCTGCGACAACACGCTGGCGATCGCCGAGCGGATCGGTGACTACAGCGAGGTGTTCGCCTACGTCGACCGGATGCCGCAGTTCGACGTTTCCGAGGGCGAGACCCAGACCTCGATGCTGCGGAAGGAGGTCGAGCGGGGCATCCAGCTGCGCTACGGCGACAACCCGAGCCAGGAGGTGCTGGAGCGGGTGGAGAAGGAGTTCAGCGTCATCAGCCCCATGGGGTTCGACTCCTACTTCCTCGTTGTCGCCGACATCTGCCGCTACGCCCGCGAGAACGGCATCCCGGTCGGTCCGGGCCGGGGTTCGGCGACCGGTTCGATCGTCGCCTACGCCACCAGGATCACCGAGCTCTGCCCGCTCGAGCACGGGCTGCTGTTCGAGCGGTTCCTGAACCCCGAACGGATCAGCCCACCGGATGTCGACCTGGACTTCGACGACCGGCAGCGGGACCAGATGGTCCGCTACGTCACCGACAAGTACGGCGCCGAGTACACCGCGCAGGTCAACACGTTCGGCACGATCAAGGCCAAGGCCGCGGTCAAGGACGCCTCCCGGATCCTCGGGTACCCCTTCGCCGTCGGCGACCGGATCACCAAGGCCATGCCACCGGACGTGGGCGGCAAGGGCGTCCCGATCTCGGGGATGTTCGACTCCGCGCATCCGCGCTACAACGAGGCCGGCGAGATCCGGAAGCTGTACGAGACCGACCCGGATGTCCACAAGGTCATCGACACCGCTCGCGGGATCGAGGGCCTGATCCGTGGCACCGGCGTGCATGCCGCCGCCATCATCCTCTCCTCCGTACCACTGTTGGACCTGATCCCGCTGCATCGCCGCGACAAGGACGGCGTGATCATCACCGGGTTCGACTACCCCTCTTGTGAGGCCATGGGGCTGATCAAGATGGACTTCCTGGGACTGCGGAACCTCGGCATCATCGACCACGCCATCAAGGTCATCAAAGCCAACCGTGGCGTCGAGCTGTCAACCGAGACGATCGCCCTGGACGACGAGGCAACCTACAAGCTCCTCAGCCGCGGGGACACCCTCGGCGTGTTCCAGCTCGACGGCACCGCGATGCGGAACCTCCTCAAACTGATGGAGCCGAGCCGGTTCGAGGACATCGCCGCAGTCCTGGCGCTGTACCGGCCCGGCCCGATGGCCGCGAACGCCCACATCAACTACGCCGAACGCAAGACCGGCCGCCAGCAGATCAGCCCCATTCACCCCGAGCTGGAAGAGGCCCTCGACCCGATCCTGGGCACCACATTCCACCTGTTGGTGTACCAAGAGCAGATCATGGCCATCGCCCGCGCGCTCGCCGGCTACTCTCTCGGCCGCGCGGACATCCTGCGGAAAGCGATGGGCAAGAAGAAGAAGGAGATCCTCGAGGAGTCCTTCGCCGAGTTCCAGGCCGGGATGCGCGAGAACAGCTACTCCGACGAGGCCACCCAGGCGTTGTGGGACGTCATGCTCCCGTTCTCCGGGTACGCGTTCAACAAGTCCCACACCGCAGGCTACGGACACGTCGCCTACTGGACCGCCTACCTGAAGGCCAACTACCCCGCCGAGTACATGGCCGCCTTGCTGACCTCAGTCGATGACGACAAGGACAAGATGGCCGTCTACCTGGCCGACGCCCGCCGGCTCGGGATCAAGGTACTGCCACCGGACATCAACGAGTCGGTCGCCGACTTCACCGCGATCGGAAACGACGTGCGGTTCGGTCTGAAGGCCGTCCGAAACGTCGGGGCCAACGTGATCGAGTCCCTTGTGGCGTCCCGTGAAGCCAAGGGCAAGTTCACCTCCTTCGCCGACTTCCTGGCCAAGGTGGAGGCCACGGTCTGCAACAAGCGGGTCATCGAGTCGCTGATCAAGGCAGGTGCCTTCGACTCACTCGGGCACAGGCGAGCGGCGCTCGCGGCCTGCCACGAACACGCCGTCGACGCGGTGGTCGATGTGAAGCGTGCGGAGCAGGTCGGCCAGTTCGACCTGTTCGCGGCCTTCGACGAGAACGACACCTCGGCACCTCCCGTCTCCCAGTTCGGAGTCGAGCTCGACGAATCGATCGAGGAGTGGCCACGCAAGTACAAACTGGCCAACGAACGCGACATGCTCGGCCTGTACGTCTCCGCCCACCCCCTCGATGGTGCGGAGCGGATCCTGGAACGAAACCGGGACCTCGGCGTGATCGAGCTCCTGGAAAGCGAGCGCACAGAAGGCGAAATACGCCTTGCCGGGATGATCAGCAAGGTCGACCGTCGCATCAACAAGAGAGGCGACCCTTGGGCGATCGTCACCCTCGAAGACCTCGACGCGAGTATCGACGTGCTGTTCTTCCCCTCCTCCTACATGCTCGTGGGCGCCGAGCTGATGGAAGACTCGGTGATCTCGGTCAAAGGCAGGATCAACGAGCGTGACGGGGCCCTGAGCATCTTCGGGCAGGAGCTGGCCTCCCTGGACATCTCCTCCGTCGAGAACTCGGCCGGAGCTCCCGTCATCGTGACCCTGCGGTCCGTTCAGATCACCCCTGCCCTGGTGGCCGACCTCAAAGAGATATTCCTGACCCACGAAGGCACCAACCCGGTCCGGATCCACATGCAACAAAACAGAGGCAGCACGCTGGTTCTCGCGTTGCCAGGCTGGACAGTCAACGCAGACAGCGCCTTCATGGCTGACATGAAGGCACTACTTGGACCCGCCGCCCTCAAGGTATGAGCAACGACCGGGACCAGCACAAGCTGCCGCGACTAGAGGTCGGTACGACCAAGCGCTGTCCACGCTGCGCTCGGGAGGGACTGCTATCAACGTCGGTGCCCCATGGAGCGACGAACGCCTCCGGCCGCCAGGTCCCTGGGCACCTACCCGTAGTGCTCTGCCAAAGCTGTGACGCCGATGATCCCGTGGCTGGACCGATCATCACCTTCTTCCTCGTCCACGGACAGGTCACGATCGACAACGCCGACGACTTCAGCAGGCTCGCCCGTGCCTGGGCGGCTCAACTCAGGGCTCCTACCTTCGATCCGAAAGCGTTCGAGACCGACCTCGCTGCCTGGGAAGCAGGTGACTTCGACGACCCTCCAGAGCTGACCCCACCCAGTGGGAGATGAGTCGGTCACACCCCACCGGATCTCGTGCAAGTAGATCGTCGACGGATGGGGTTATACCCGGCAGCCCAATATGTCCCGTCAAGTCCTTGCGGCAGGCCTCGATGGCGCTGGGTGACTGCTAGTTGTGGAGGCGGGTTTCGCCGAGGTGGTGAAGATCGACCGACTCAGGTGCGTGGGTGATGGTCAGGTCGAGTTATCCGCCGCGATTCGGTCTGCTGCTTGGCCGACAGCTTGGGCTGTTTGCCGCGCAGTCTGCCCTTTGCCCGCGCGACGGCCATGCCCTCCCGAGTCCTCATTCGCAGCAGGTCGACCTCGATTATGTGGACAGTTCCAAGATCGCAACCCTGTGAGTTGCAGTTGCGGAGATCGTGTGTGCGGCGTTCGGCTACTCGATCTTGCCGGTTTCCGGTTTCGTTCTGTTGCCTGTGGGTGCTTTACGATCGGCCGTTTGTGGTCCGGGTGATTGGCGGAGGCTTCATGGCGTATGCGGAGGCACCGCCGCAACCGCTCGGTCGTAATCGGGATTTCCTGCTGCTGATGCTGGGGCAGGCAGGTTCCTTGGTTGGGTCGAGCATGACCACCCTGGCCCTTGCGATGCTGGCCTACGCGATCACGGAATCGGCTGCTCTGGCCGGGGTGGTGAGCGCGGTCTACGGCGTCGGCCTGGCGGCCATGATGCTGCCGGCCGGCGCCATCGTGGATCGGGTTGACCGCAAGAAGGTCATGATCGTGACCGCAACCGGCGGAGCGGTCGTACTTGTGAGCATTCCTGTGGCGGCCGCAATGTGGTCGGTCACCTTCCCGCACTTGATCGTGGTCGCCGGCTTGGGCGGGGCGTTGACGTGCTTCTACAACCCGGCCGAGATCGCGGCGTTGAAGGAGGTCGTTCCTCCGGTCCAGATGGGTACGGCGATGGCCGCGAACCAAGGCAGGGGCGCCATTGCGAGCCTGATCGGCCCGCCTGCTGCCGCGTTGCTCTACGGGATCGGTCGAACCCTTCCGTTTCTGATCGACGCGCTGACTTTCGCCATCGCGGCTGTGTGCACCGCAATGGTCCGCCGACCACTGCCGGCGCCGCAAAGACCGAGGAGCCAGAGCCTCGCCCGCGACGTGGTCGAGGGCGTTGGCTGGCTACGTCGTGCGCGACCGGTACGGGATCTCGTCGTGTCCACGATGGTGTCCAATATCGCGTTCACGGGAGCGGCAACGACAGTTCTGCTTGCCCTGCAACAGGGGGGGACCCCGCCATCACAGCTGGGGCTACTGCAGGCCAGCTACGGGCTCGCAGGCATCGCCGGCTCGCTGTTGGCGTCAGCAGTGCTACGTCGTGCCACGGTGGGCGCCATCGTGCGCAGCGTATTTTGGCTGCTCGCCGGCTTCCAACTATTCCTGACGCTTCACGCTTCGATCTGGTGGTTGGGCCTCTTCGTCGCGCTGGGCTATCTGGTTGTTGGTCCGTCGAACACAGCCATGTCGGCGTACCAAGTGCACGTCACCCCGCCGACGATGCTGGGACGGTCAGAAGCCGCTGCCAGCTTTGGACGAGTTGTCATGATCCCAATTGGTTCGTCGTTCGCCGGTGTGCTTCTGGAGGCGGTAGGCCGAGTTCCAACCACTCTCGTGTTCGCCGCAGTCATGGGCGTTGCAGCCACGATCGCCACATTCAGCCGACCACTTCGTTCAACACCGAAGACCACAGAACTGCACACAATCGATCCGCTGCGCTAACGACGCCGTGCCCGGAGCACACCAGGCTAACCACTCATGGCCGGCCGTGCCCGGCCATGAGTGAGGTCTCTTAGGCCGAGGTCAGGTGGTTCCCGGGGCACGCGGCGCTGGCATTATGGAGATGATCCGGCGACCTGGCTGCCCGAGGCCCGAGCTACGGCGCGTCATACGGGGTACGGAGGTCTACGCGGTGAGCTTGAGGAGTGCCGCCTCGTCGTCGTCGCTCCGGGTACCGTCCGGGCCAGCTTTCGCCCGAGCTGAGATGGGTGTCTGCGCGTCATGCCGGTCGGCATCGTAGAGGCCGACGTCGACATCACGGCCGGTTGTGGGTCGGCCCTACGTGCCCATGCACATGCCGCGTAGCGGAAGTCGTCGCGACAGGTTTGCGGCGGGGCGTTCAGAGAACGAGAGCCTGCGCGCCTGCGTCGGCGGCTGTGTCGATGAGCGCCTGAAGCCGTGTGGCTGGGACGTCGAGTGGGATTCGCTCCTGCTCGACGCGGGGTACCGGCGCGGACCCGCGGGAGAGGAGCTCGTAGAGAGCGACCTCGTCCGCCTGTAGGTGGGGGACGTCGCGGGCCGAGTGCACCTTCACCGGCTTCCCGTTCTTGTCGAGGCGGGTGCCGTACCGCTGGTACCGCTCGTAGGTCTCGACGTCCATCAGCATGGAGCGCACGGGCAGGCCCGCCGCGCGGAACTCGTTGAGGATTTCGAGTCCGTCTTGGTCCAGGTCGCCCCAGTACACGACCAGGGACGCCGCGCGGACCCACGGTGCGGACGCGATCGTGGCCGCGCCACGGCCCTCGCCTTCGATGGCGATGCCGCCGGGGACGGCCGGGAATCCGATGGCGGTGTCCTTGTTCTCGCTGATGAGAACCACCCGCGGCTCGTACGCCGGCAGGGCTGCGTCGCCGACGTTGTAGGAGTCGTGGCGTCGTCCGCCGTGGGCCAGGTGGTCGGGGTCGAGGTAGGTGAAGTGGAACCGTGCCGGGTGCGGCGGCAGGAGGCCGAGGTTGTCGAGGCCGGTGACGGTCCGCACGAGGCCTTGGTGGGAGTCGAGCCATTTGGCGTGGACACCTTCGATCGGCACCTGTCGCGGCGTCAGCGGTGCCGGCGGTGCCGGCGGCGCGCCGGCGCCGTCAACCTGGTGCGCGAGCTCGACCCGCAGGAGGAAGTAGCCGCAGACCCGGAGGAGGACGTCGAAGTCAACATCGCTGAGCTTGGCGGCGCCGCGGATGGCGCGCGGAAGGTTCTGCTGGTCGGGGAACTGCCGGTGGAGGACGGCGGCGCGGGTCCGGGCAGTGGCGATGAGGTCGGTCCATGGGTCGCCGGCGATACGGACGGCGGTGTTGAGGTCGGGAACGACGACGTGGGAGACGACCTGCTGTCGGGTGCCGGCGACCATCCGGGTGGCGTAGACGAGGACGACGTCGTGCACTGCTGCCCAGTCGCGCCACTCCCCGAGCTGTCGGACGTAGGCGCCGAAGTCGGCGCCCAGGTCGGCTGAGGCCGACCGCCCGACCGGGAACCGGTGCGGCCACGCAGGACCGGCCGCCGACGCCGCTTCCTCCGGGTCACTGGCTGGGTCGCTGGCCGGGTCGCGGGGAGGTGGGTGCTGTTCGGCTGCGACGGTCGTGGCCCAAGTGTTCTCGACCCGAGCGCGGACCTTCGCGACGATGTCCGGAACGCCCCGCACGCTCACACGCGCACCCCGCCGTCAAGGGCGTAATCGGAGCTGTTCTCGGAGCTGTCAGGCTTGGGCTGCCGGTCGGTGATGTGGTCGATGAACGCGTACCCGGTCGCCTCGTCCTTCTGGATGACCACGAACGAGTCCATGTGCCGCTCCAGGCCGGTGAACTTGTCCTCGGGTGCGCCAACGATGATCTGGAACTTCAGACCCCGCCACGCGGATACGGCTCGGCCGGCGAACTGGCTGTCGGCCTTCACGAACCCCTCGTCGAGGAACACCGGAGCGAACCGAGGCTGGTCGCGCAGCTCGTCACCGAGGCGGAAGCGGAGCGCGGACCCGATGATGAACGCAATCAGCTCCTGGGACTCGCCACCGGATGCGGACCCGAGCTGACGGAGCTCCTGGGCGGCCCACGTGTCGGACCCGACCGGGTACTCGACCGCGTACACCTCGACGTGCTGGCGCACGTCCAGAAGCTTGTCCCGGCTCGACTTCTCCGAGGAGAACTTCGGATCCTTCGGGCCCCGCAGCAGCGCCATGAAGTCGGTCAGGTCGGCGAACACCTCGCGCATCTGGTCGAACGTCATCGACTTCGTCGCCAGCGTGGCCATCTTCCGAAGCCGAATGCGGAACTGGCGGACGGTCTCGGTGTTGACGTCGTCGATCTTCAGCTTCAGTCGGCCCTTGCGGGCGCCGAACTCGAGCCCTTGGAGGATGTCGTTGATGGGCACGATGCGCGCCTTGATGGCCTCGATCTCGCTCGACATCGACTGCGCGAGCGGCAGGAGGTCCTCACCGGCCCACTGCGCGACGGCCCGCTGCCACTCGGCCCGGTTCTGGTACAGCCCGGACGCCTCGAGATCTTGGAGGATGCGCAGGTAGTCGGGGTACGAGTCGAGGGTGTCGCCGAGGTTCGCGTCGAACCAGTTCGCCCGGTACAGCTCGAACGTGTCGAGCAGCGAATCCTCACACCGGCTGACCTCGAGGTTCGCCGCACGCTGCTGATCGGACAGGACCCGCTTCACGGCGCCGAGACGTTCGGTGAACCGGTTCGCCTGCGTGACTGGGTCCTCGTCGGTCGCGTCTGCGGTCACCTGGGCGTACACGCCGGATAGGTAGGTCTCCTGCTCGTCGGTCAGCGCGAGCGTCTCGTCGCCCTCGTGCGGATCTAGGATGCGCGAGGTCTCGTCCTTGCGTTCGACGAGCTTCTGCCACACTCCTTCGGCGCGTTTGGCGACGTTGTGCAGGCCGGCGTCCTTGAGCTGTGCGAGCCGGTGGAGCTCCTTGAGGTCGTTGATCTGCTTCTGCAGCCCTTGGAGGCGGTTGTCGCTGCCGAGCAGCTCCTCCTGCCGCTTCTTCAGGCCGTCGATGCGTTCCTCGAGGGTGGCGACGTCGAGCTGCTCCCACTGATAGGTGCCGATCGCGGCGTACGTGGTCGCGCGCTTCTGGTGCTGGCTCGCGGCCGTGTCGAGGTCTCGGATCCGGTCCATCACGCCGGAGAGTTCGCGTTCGAGGTCGTTGAGCTCGAGCTGGATGGCGTCAATGTCGTCCTCGTTGGAGAACCCGATGGTGTTCTCGCGGTGCGCGCGCCCGACCGCGGACCGGATGCCGTGGCGGGTCTGGCCGGTTGCGGTGACCCGGAACCCGCCGGCGTCCAGCTCGTCGGGGTGGTTGACGCACAGCGCGTTCAGTGACCCGTCGGCTAGGTGGGCCTGGAGCCACCCGGCGTACGGGTGGTCGGCGAAGACGAGCTTGCCCAGGATGCGCCCGGCCTGGTCGGCCCCGGTGGCGCCGTCGAGTGGGAACCGGTGCGGCACGTCGGCGGTGCCGTCGATGAGGTTGACCCGCCCGCCGAGGTTCAGGTCGTTGAGCGCGCGGGCGACCTCGCGGCGGCGGTGGGCGGGGATGACGATGCGGCGGGCGTCGCCGCCGAGGACGGTTTCGACAGCGGTCCGCCACCGTTCCTCACCGGGTCGGATGTCGATGAGCTCGGCGACGTACGGCAGCTCGGTGACGGCCATCCCGAGACGCTTGGCGACGGCCTCGCGCAGCGTAACGAGCGGGCCGCGGATGCGGGTGCCGGAGTCGACCAGGGTGCGCAGATCGTTCTCGAGCTCCTTCTTCCGCTTGCTGTGCTCGGTCAACTTGTTCCGCTCCTCGTACCGCTCTTCCTGGTACGTCTCGTTCCAGCCGTCGGAGCCCTTCGCGAACGCGCGGGCGGCCTGCTGGATGCTGTCGAAGTCGCCGCGGCTGTTGAACGCCGTCGACACCTCGGCAGCCAGTGCCGCGAACTGGTCGCGGCGGCCGCGAGTCTGCTCCAGTTGCCCGGAGTAGTTGGCGAGACGGTCCGCGAGACCGGACAGCTCGTTTCCGCCGGAGTTGCGGAAGTCCTCGCGGGCGGCGTCGAGCTCGTCCCACAGGGCCTCGGTGGCGTCGATGGCGGTCTGTGCGTCCCCGGCTGCGGCCCGGTGTCGATCGCGGGCGTGGTCGGCCGCTGTGTCGATGAGGTCGCACTCCAGACGCAGCGACCACGCGGTCAGCTTCGTGAACCCGGGCCGCGTCAGGCCGAACTGGTCGAGGTCACGGATCCGAGCCCGCGCGGCGGTCAGCCGGCCGTGGACCTCGGGGAGGTGCCGCAGGGTGGTGTGCTTGCGTTCGGCTTCCTCCATGCGGGCGAGGTCGCCGGCGATGGTGTCGAAGTGCTCCAGTGCCATATCGGCGTCCTTGAAGGTCGACGGGGTGTCAAGGACGAGCTGGCGGTAGAGACCGTTGACGCTGTTGAACGAGCGGCCGGCCTGGATGCGGGCGAGGAGGTCGAGGGCGTTGAGGCCGTCGCCGTTCGCGCCGATGGCGAGCTTGCGGTACAGGGTGTTGGAGAACTCGCTGTATTCCTTGGTGACCTTCGCCTCGGGCCATGTCGCCTTGATGGCCGCGGCTAGCGGCTTGCCCACGATGTGGGTGGCCATCGCAGGATCCAGGGCGCTGAGCGTGAGCCGGTCGGCGAGGGTCGCCATCCGCTGGCTGATGTCGTTGGAATGGGTGGCGGTCGCGGGGACGAAGTACAGTCGCAGGGCGGAGAACGCGTGGCCGCGGGTGTCGACGAACGTGCCGGCGACCGCCCCCCACGTCGCTCGTCCCTTGCCGCGCAGCAGGTTATCGCTTGATGCGCCGCCGGTATCGTCGTTGACGCCCTGCTTGCCGCGCAGGTACGTCAGCAGGGTCCGCTGGCCGCCGGCCTCGTTGCGAGCGCGGCCGGTGCCAGCGTCGTTGGAGGCGCCGTTGAACGCGACCGAGGACGGCATCATCAGCGCGGTATACGCGTCCAGGAGGGTCGACTTTCCGGTGCCAGACCCTCCGGACAGCATGGTGGCGTCGGGGTGGAATGGCAGCGTGTGGTGACCTTCGAACCCGCCCCAGTTGATGACCTGGAGCGACTCCATCTTCCATTGGGTCGCGGCCGGGTCGGCGGCGTCACCCACACGGCCCGCGCCACTTGTGACGAGGTCAGCGACCGTCGCGCGGTCGAACAGGTTGTCCTGGATGGTCGTCATGCGACCTCGCCGTCCTCATCGAGCTCGCTGCTGTCGGTGACCCTGTGGAGCTCGTCGTGCCCCTGGGCGGCTGGCGCCTCATCGGGGCTATCGGGGGTGTCAGGCCCGTCTTCCTCGCCGTTGGCTTGGTGCTGGCCGGAGTTGTGGGCGTGGAAGGCTTCGACGAGCTGGTTCAGGGTGTTCAGCGGCAGCAGCGCCTCGATCGCGCGGTGGACCCGGTACCGGTCCGTGTCGGAGGTCTTGACCAGCAGGCCGGCGGTGACAAGGCCTGCGATCGCGCTGTGGACGCGCTTCTCGTTGCCGGAGATGTCGGTAGCGGACGCCGGGCGGAACCGTTCGACGTAGTCGAGCATCGCCTTCACCTCGGCGTAGACGACCGGCTGGCCGGACGCGGTCTCGGCCCGGTGCCGCTCGCGCAGGTAGATGAGCAGCAGTGTCTCTTCTCGGTTGTTCGGCGCGTCGCGGACCAGCGTCTTGAACGGGTTGTCGGCGTTGCGGGCCGGCGTCGCGTACGCGACCTCGGCGCGTTCGTCGACGACGAGGATGAAGTACAGGTTGTTCAGGCTGGTGACGATGGGGCCGGGGTCGCGCATCAGGGTGCGCCACGCGACCTTGTCGTCGGAGGAGATGAACGACTTCTTCAGTAGGGCGACCAGGGTGTCGCGCTGCTTGGGGTCGAGGCTGCCCTGGTCGCCGTTCCACAGCGCGAACGTGTCGGGCGCGATTCCAAGAGCGTCGCCGAACTCGTCAGTGTCCTCGGCGTCGCCGGGGCCGCTGACGCCGCGAAAGTCGAGGTCTCCGTCAGGCTCCGCGGCAAGGTATGAGTCGCGGTCTGTGGTGTAGTCGTCGAGCGCGCTGTCGCTCATTGGGGGTTCTCCTGACTCGGCCCAACCGGGCCAGATGCTTCTGGTTCGACGCTCGTGTCAGCGCCGGGGTGGGCGTAGTGGGGCACGTTGAGCAGTCGGCGTGACCCGTCGGAGCGGACGGTCTCGTACACCTCGGTCCTGCCGGTCGGCTCCAGCCCGTTGCGACGCGCGAGCGGCAGCACCCCAAGGATCTCGACCGGCCGACGCAGATCGTCCGGAAGCGCGTGGAACAGCTTCGCGAGGGAGTCGACCCCGCCCTCGGCGCCGAACCTAGCCGCGAGCTGCTCGCGCAGCGACGCGTGCGACGGGCCGCCGCGCGCACGCAGTTCGGCCAGGCTCAGCCCGCCAAGGGTCGCGGGCGTGTCCAGCTCGGCGAGCGGCAGCGGCGGCTCGTCGTCGGCAGGGTCGTACATTTTCGTCTGCAGGTGCTCGATGTCAGGTTTGCCGGGCAGCAGCTGCATCGGCGCCTTGGCGCGCGGCCCGGCGGTTTCCATCCAGGTCGCGAGCTCACCTTCGAGCATCCGCAGGGTCGCGGCGAGCTCGTGATCACGTTGGACGTCATGGGAGGAGATGTAGTCGTGCAGGGTGCGGGAGACCTTCGACCGCTGCTCAAGGACCCGCTTGAGGCCGTCGCGGATGAGCATGACCGAGTTCCGGACCTGGGCACGCTCCTCGGCGAACAGCAGGGCTGTCGCGCGCGGCGACTCGAGCAAGTCCGTGATGTACCGGTTGACCTGGTCGAGCATCGCCGGGTCCCGCAGCAGTTGTAGCGCGCCCTCGAACCCGCGGCCGGCAGCGGACGCCGTGGAGAGCTGTTGGACGTACTCGAGGTAGAGGCGCACCGCCTCACCGGAGGCGACCGACTCGGCGCGGAACAGGGCGATGGTGTCTCGTTCGAACTCGCGGTACGACTCCACGACCCGGGTGAAGTCGCCGGGGAGCTCGTTGAGGTACCGCTGGAGCTCGGCGACCCCTTGCACGATGTCGTCGTCGCTTGCCTCGACGAGTTCGCCGCCGTCGAGGACGCGGTCGATCTCGGCCTGGATGCGGGCCTTCTCGGCCTGCAGGTTCGTCACGTACTCGGTCACGTCTGGCGAGACCGTGGCCGCGAAGTCGCGCAGGTGCCGCACCAGACCTGCGATCAGGTGGCTGGACAGCGAGATGGACCGGTCCTTCGTGAGGCGATCCACCGTCCGCAGGCCGTCCAGGGCCGCGGAGGACAGGGAGTAGACCTCCTCGCCGTCGTCGTCGGGGATGCGCAGCAGCCACCCGTCGCTCATCCACCGCAAGCACGCGTCCCGGCCGTTGCCGGTTGGGACGTTCGCCAGCCCGTCCCGGCGCATGTCCGCGAGGAGCACGTCGACCTGGTCGTGCATCCGGGCGGTCGGCACGGTCGGCTTCTCGGTCGAGAACATCAACCGGAAGATGGTGACGACCGCGACCGAGGTCGGCCGCGTGATGAGCCGCAAGGTGGGCTGAGCGTACGCGGTCTGCACACGCCGGTACTCCGACGCAACATCTGCCATGCCCCCGTACCTCCTTTGCTCGGGCCACGGTAAAGGGCACCTCCGACATTCGCTGCCGTTCCAGGCGATCACAGCCTGGTGGCGCAGCTGTGGACCGGAGATGTGCAGGAACGGTGCCCGGCGGCTCGGCCCTCGCAGCAGGCCGGGGGCGGCTAAGCCCGAATCCACCGATGGGCTGTTCTTGATCGTTTCCGGGTCGTTTTGGGGTTGTCAGGGCAGGCGGTGGCGCCTGGCCTGATTGCCAGGTCGTCCACGTTGGGGGTTCCGGGTCGCGCCGTTGTGGCTGGGTGGTCAGACCTTCCGGACCGACCGTGGACTGTTGGCGCAATCGGCGGAGTAGGGGCCCACGACGTCGCGTCCGAGGATGGGCACCCGCCACCTTCTACGGCCGGTCAGGACTTGGCATAGCGGCGGATGGACCAGGCCATCGGCTCGTAGTAGCGCGAGCCCCTCAACTGGACGATCTCCACGCTCTTGCCGGGGCGGGGCGCATGGATCATCTGCCCGTTGCCGAGGTAGATCCCGACGTGGCCGAAGCTGCCGGCGGCGCCGGACCCGTCCTCGCTGAAAGAGACGACGTCGCCGGCCCGCATCTTGTCCCAGTCCCAGGGGACGACACTGCCGCGCGAGTCCTTGCCTTGCGTCTCGGCCGAGTGCGCCAGCTGGACGCCGGTGGCGTTGTAGACCGCGAACAGGACCAGGCCCGAACAATCGAAACCGACCACACGTCCACCGCCGGTGGAGGAGTAGGTGCCCGCGCTGGGGCCGTTGATGTCCCCACCACCCCACGCGTAGGGGGTACCGATGTAGTGCTTGGCCGCGGCAACGACCGCCCGGCTGGCGGTGGGGCGTCGGGGCCGCCGTCGTCGCAGCCGGCGACCGGGCCGGCGGGCGGCAGCGACTCCAGCAGGTCGGGGTCCTCGGTCAGGGTGGCCACCATCGCCACAGCGTCCGGCCAGTAGGGGGCGTAGTGGTAGGGGTCGGCGTTGTGCTGTGCGCGGTGAGCGGCGATCGTCGGCTCAAGCGTGAGGTAGTTGGGCACGGCGATCAGGGCCTTGAAAAAGTTCGTGCTCGCGATCGTCGGGTTCATCCGGTCGCTGTAGCTACCCCAGGCGCCGTTGTCACGCTGTTGGAACAGCCCTCGGGAGTCCGGGCCCGCGGCGTCACCTCGGTCGATGTTGATCAGGCTCGACTCGCCCATCGCGGTCATCACGCCGATCGTGATCGTCTTGGCGTCGAGGTTCATCGCCTGGCCGGCCTTGATGATGTAGGCGGCGTTGAGGACCTGCTCCCCCTTGTACGGGCCGACCTGTGCGGGCAGGGACGAGGTGACTGTCCGGGTCTTGCCGGCCGGGGACGTCGGGGTGAGCGGGGCCAGGGTGGGGTCGAGCTGGGGTGGGCTGTCGCCCGGGCCGGGCGGTGGGGTGGGCGCGGCCTCGGGAGCGGTGCCCGTGCCGCCGGTGGGCGGGACGGTCAGTCCTTGCTTGGTCATCCAGTCGCGGGGGTTGACTGGCTGGCCGTTGACCTCGACCTGGAAGTGCAGGTGGGATCCGCTGGAGTTGCCGGTGTTGCCCTGTACGCCGATTTGGCGGCCCGCCCACACCTGGTCGCCAATGCTCACGGCGCGCGAGGCCAAGTGCATGTACGTGGTGGTCAAGCCGCCGCCGTGATCGATCTCGACCATGTTGCCGCCGGTGCGGCTGGTCGGAGTCGCCCTCACCACCCCGGCCGCCGCCGCGACCACCGGGCCTGAAGCAGGGACCTCGGCCAGGTCGATTCCGGCGTGCAGCTTGTACTCGCCGTGGTCGATGTCGCCGGGGTTGTACCGCATCCCGTACTCGCTGGTGACCATGAACTTCCCGACGACCGGGAACCGAACTGGCCCTCCGGCGGGCGGAAGGTTGCCGTCCGGGGAGATGCAGGGGTTCTGGCTGGCGTTGGCCGCGGCACCGAAAATCACGGCGACCAGACCCAGCAGCACGGGAACCACGAGCATGCCGCCGGCGACCAGGACGGCCAGGACGAGCGCGACCTTCTTCACCGCGGGCCCCCCGAGGTCTCGGGGATCGCCCGCGCGACGTGGATCCCGTCCGCGTCGGTTTCCATCTCGACGCGGTAGTAGCCGGCGTCGGTGGGGACACGTGCGAGCATGAGCAGGTCCGAAGGTGTTGTGGTAGGGAGGATCACTGCGGGGCCGGTGACCTTGGTGAAGGGCACCATCTGCGGGTCGGTGCCGGTGTAGGCATCGACAGCGGCGGCGGACAGGTGGGTCCTGACCTTGGTCCACCACTGCTGCTCCGGAACTGATGGCGCGGGCCGGGCGAAGTCGGCCAGGAAAGCCACCGCCGCCTTCGCGTAGGTGGCGAACCTGGCGGCCTGGGCTTTGTCGCGCGGGATCGCGGCCGCGGTGGGGTCGACCGGCGCGCCCTCGGGTTCGAGCGGTTCAGCGATTGAGGCCGGGGTCGGGGCCGAGGCGCCGGTCGACGGCGACGACACCGGTGCCGGGGAGCGTCCTGGGGCTGAGGCCGGCGTCGGAACGGGCAGCACCGTGTCAGCGGACGGGGTAGCGCTCGAGGTGGGCTCGTCGTCGCGGTGCTGCAGGAACCACAGCGACACCGCGGCCAGGACAGCCAGCACGACGGGACCAATGAATCGACGCATCGAGGATCACTTCCCGCCAGGTGCGCGACGGCCGGCGCGGCGCTCGGCCAGGCGGGCCTGAAGCCGAGCGGCTCGCTCGGTGGCCTGCGAACGTGGCTTCCCCGTGGCCGACGGGGCAGGAGCGGATGGCTGCTGCGTATCCGAGCGGGCAGGCGCCGTGGGTGAGTCCTTGCCCGAGGCCGGATTCCTCTTGCCGGGCTGGGGTGTCGGGGTCTTGCCGGGACCGGTCGCCAGGCGGGAGGAGACCACCTCTCCCTGGATGACCTGGCCCTGGGGACGCCCGGCGGAGACCGATGAGCTCGGGAGCGGCGGACGGTTCGTGCCCGCCGCGTTCTTGCCGGAGGCGAGGGCCATCCGCGAGACGAGTGCCGCACGTTTGGCCGTCTGGGCCGCCCGGGCGGCCTTCGATGCGCCGGTTAGGACGCTTGAGGCTCCGCCGGTGGTGTAGGCCAGTGCCGCGCTGGTGCCCGCACGCACCAGCGTCCCGGCAATCTTTCTGCGAGCCCCGGCCAGCCGTGGACGCGGGCCGGCGCCACCACGACCGCCACTGCCGCCGGGTGGCAGCTGTGGGTTGTCTGGCCCAGGTAACAGTTGCGGGTTGTCCGGGCCCGGTGGCAGCTGCAGGCGACCTGGCCCGCCTGGCCCGTGGGTGGGGACAACCTCGCCCTCGACCACCGTCGGGCCACCGCTGCGGGGCAGGCCACCGAAGAACATGGCGGCCTGCCGACGGTTGTCGATGAAGGTCGGCCCACCCGTCACCGGGTCACGGTTGGCCATCGCCCGCTGGGCGCGGACCTGGGCCAGGCTGGTGACGGTCCGCACCGCTGTGGCGGCGGAACCAAGGCTGAGGCCCGGCTGACGGTCGGGCATCCGGGTGGCCGGCGCACCCCCAGGGCGCTGGGACATCCACTGCGCCAGCCGCTGGGTGGCGGCCTTGAGCTGCCGGCGCTGACGCCAGTACGCGGCGGTGCCAACGACAATCAGGATGTCGACGACCACGAACGTCCTCGGCATCGAGGCGCCCGAAGACCCGGCGAACATCGCCTGGATCACCAGCAGGAACACTCCGAGGAAAACTGAGGTGAAGATGATGAGCAGCAGGGCAACGAGCGTCTCGGCCACGGTCAACAGCAAAGATCCGCGGCTACCGCTGGGCAGCAGACCGGTGACCATGGTGATGATCGCCTTCAGAGACTGGAACATCGCCCAGACCGCGGCCGCGATCACCGAACCGGCCAAGATCAGCGCCATGCAGAGGATGACGAAGGCTGCTGGCATGAACACCACCGAGCCGATCGCCATCGCCGAGGAGGGGTTGGCCGCGTAGTCGCCCAAAGCCTTGTCGCAGTCACCGACCCTGTCGCGGATGTTGGACTCGGTGCCGTAGGGGCCACCCTTGATGACCTCGTTGTAGGCGCCCTCGGACTTGGTGCCGTCGATGATCCGACCGAAGTTGATCATCTGAGTGGGCTGGCGGATGAAGGTGTCGACCAACTGCCCTGTCTGGGCCTTCCGCAGCTGCTCGGGGGTTTTGCCTTCGGCGTCACCGGTGGCGAGCTCGGCGGCCAGCTCCTGACCGGTCTGGTTGGCCTTGACGACAAAGCCGTCCTTGCCGGCGATCATCTCTACCGGCTGGGCAAAGACCCCCGAGGCCAGCGCCGCAATGACACAGGCGATGCCCACCTCCCAGATCGCCGCGGCGTAGCGGCCCTTGAGCATCCACAGCCCGGCCAGCAGGGCAGTGAGCGTGAGGAAGGTCGGGACCAGGCCGAGACTCCTCACCACCTCCTGCATCGCATCCCCAACCGCCAACAGGGGCGAGGCGATCGTTGTGACCCAGCTGAAGGACAGCACCCAATCCAGGAACCACACCGACAGCGCGCACCAGGAACGGTAGGCACCCCAGCAGCTGTCGGTGATGGACGCCCAGAAGAACTTGTCCGGGCTGGTCATGCCACCGCGATCCAAGGACAGCTCGTAGTTCCACAGCGAGATACCCAAAGAGTCCTGCAGCCCGATCCACCCCAGCGCGGGAGGGGTCTGGCCGATCGTGTCCTCCGCTGCGATCGGCGCCGCGGCGGCGATCTGCACCCGCACCAACACCAGCAGCAAGGCACTACCGATCACTGCAGCCACACGGGACAGCCAGCGGGGCGTATGCAGCCTGGGGGGCCTCACGCCGACTCACCCGTTCGGGGGCCACGAGCACTGGCTGAACCGCCGGCGGTGATGGCCGCGGCGCGCTCGGGGCGGGCAGGTAGGAGGACCTTGATCCGGCCGACGTTGCCGGACATGTCACGCATCGTGGCCTCACCGCGACGGTGGACCGGGACGTCCTTGCCGTCCGAGCCCACCGGTGAGGTGTCGTGGCGGACCATCTCCACCAGCGACTCGTCACCGGGGTCCAAGTCCAACCAAGCCAGGCCCCGCTTAGCGAGAGTCTTGTCTCGGTGGCGCATGAGGATCCTGGTGGGAATCAGACCGCGCAGGGTCGCAGACCCGAAATCGGCCTCCGGGTCGTGAGAGTCCAACAGCACCACGGCACGGTGCTTGCGGCCGTCACGGACAAAGTCGACAAGCTCGCGCTCACCCTCAAAGGAGATCGTCATCGAGTGCGCCTCGGACACCACAAACCCAGCCAGGGCGGAGGTATCGGCGAAGCACACATGGCGGGACAGGCCCGCGATCAGGGCGTTCAGGGCCCGACCGAACAGCTTCTCCAACCCGAGCTGCTCAAACAGGTGCTCGTGCTCGAGCTCCTCACGAGAGGGCAGCTGCAGGGTGTGGGTGCGTATGACGACCGCCCGGGTGGACAGGCTCAACGCCGGCACAGCGCCATCGAAGATCACCCGTCCGAAGTCCCGGCGCGCGAAGACGTTGACCAGGCGCGCGAGATCACCGGCACCGGCAAGTTCGCAGCCGGCCTGCAGGTGAGCAAGCAGCGCCCCGGCCGAGGCAAGCTGGTGCTTCTCGAGGTAGGCCGCGTCCAGGACGTCAGAGAGCAGGACCCCCCGCTCGGAAGTTGGCCGGACGTTGAGTAGCGGCGTCAGGAAGGTCTGCATGATCCGGGAGCCGGTGCGCGGCCCGAACACCCGCAGCGGATCCAGCGACAGCTTGGGCTCGGCCACGTTGACGACCACAGCCTTGGTCAGAGCCTCCGCCCACGAGGCCCACTCCCCCTTGGCGGTGCGGTCAGCGATGACCAGTTGGCCACCGCGGTCGATCACGTCGCCGGCCAGCTTCATGAGCGTGGCGGTGTTGTGCGTGGGCACCATGGCGCGGCCGGCGAGGAACAGGTGCGAGGGACTCGCCACGCGGATGCACCGAACCGGGACCGCGGGCACCTCTCGGACGTCGACGACGTACCGGAAGCGGTTGCGGGCTGGTGAGTGCCGGCGGCTGCGCTCCAGGAGCACCTGGCGCTTACGCGTAAGGCGGAAGACGTCATCTGTGGTGGAGAACGCGACAGTCCACTTGGGTCCGCAGACGCGAGCGTTGAGCTTCGCGACGCCTTCGCGCAGAGCTGCCCGGTAGCCGAGTGAGCACACCAGCTCGTGCACGTCCTGGGCAAGGCGCGGGGTCGTCGTCGTGAACTCGACGCCACCTCCTGGCGCGACGGTGCCGTCGGTGTCGAGGAGCCCGGCCAGCAGGGCTCGCCGCTGCTGGATACTGCTGCGCAGATATGCCTTCGGGATGTGCTTGTTGTTGCGGACGCCGAGCAGCCGAAGGCGCCCGTTCAGCGACGAAGCGTGGTGACAGCGGCGGCAGCGCAGGGTGGAGCTGCACCGCGGCAGGTCCTCCCCACACACACGGCAGGCGCGGTTCCTGCGCAGGCTTGGGATCGAGCGGGCGTCGCGTGCGCATCGCCCACTACAGAACAGGCGGGCGCTGTTGACGATCGTCATGGCCTCGCCGCACTGGAGGCAGGGCCGCTGCTCTGCGGCGCCGGGGCCCTCCCCAGGGATGGTCACCGAGTAGGCGAAGTCGGCTTTGAGCTTCGACACCTCATACCCGGCCATCTCGATGTGGGCCATCACCTCGGGGTCGGCAGAAAAGATCTGGGCCTTGCAGCTGTGCCCGTCTCCGAGCCAGGCTCCGAGGACATAGGGGTCAATGGGTAGGTGCACGTCAGGAAGGCGGAGGGCCCCTGCGACGGGGATGGCGTAGTTTGCCTGGGCGCGGGTGCGCAGCGTCTGCTTGATCTCCTCGGTCGTCACTGTGGCGCCGCGGGTCGGCCAGCCTGCCGACGTCAGCGTTTCTGTGACCTGTGCGAGGTCGAGCGTGGCGACCGAACCACGTTCGCGCGTCTTGTAGTTGGCCTTGGCGGCTCGGACCCGGACACGGTCCGGCAGGGTGGTCCAGAGGTGGTCGGCGTCGGCAACGATCGTGGAGCCATCGGAGAAGACCACCTCGTAGCAGGTGTGGCCGGTCATCACGGGCGAGGTGGCCAGGACCACGGTCAGGTTGCCCTCCTCGTCGAACACCATGTCGCCCGGGGCGAGGTCACCCATGCGGGCCCATCCCGAGGGGGTGGGGATGGGGGTGTCGAGGGCCAGCGCCTTGCCCGCGCCCAGCTCCCCGGCGACGGCGGCCGACCCGGAGATCTGCCGGTCAGAGGCGCCCTCCAGGTCGTGCAGCACGACACTGGTAGGCCCACACGGGACGTTCTCAGCCAGCAACGGGCCGTGCGCGATGTTCAGCCCGAGCGCGCTGCCCTTGGAGTCGCCCAGGCGCACGGAGGCAAGGGGGACGGTGGCGGACAGGGCCTTGCTGGTGGTGATCTGCGCAAACTCCCGCACAGCTCTGGAGGCGGGAACGCCCGGCTGCATGGCCCACCACAGCTCCTCCTGGTAACCGAGCGGGGAGGCGAGCTTGTAGCCGGTGTCGGCGAGGAAGTCGGAAAGGGCCCGTGCCTGAGCGCGAGAGGACTCCGGGTTGGGACCGGCGACGGCGAAGAGCATCGTCGCCTGGACTTCGACCTCGAGCTTGTCGCTCTCAAGGATGGCGACGTACTCGGCCAGGTCCTCGGCCACCCGATCCAGCATGTTCAGACCGTGGCTGACCTCACCTTCGCGCTGACCGTACTGCTCATTGAGGTTGCGCAGCGCCCGCTGGTTCTGGCTAGCGACGGCGGCCGAGGAACGGACCGACAGGCGCATGGCCCAGTCGACGTCGAGGCCGGACTCGTCGATACGGCCGATGACCTCGCTGCCGGGAAAGACCATGCCGCCGTCGGGGACGTCACCAATCACCATGAGCGTCTGGTAACTAGCGGAGGCCTCGCCAATCGTGGAGGCGTCGGTGACCTTGAGGTAGCGACGATTGATCGGATTCAGCCGAGCCGGCGACTTGGCGTCCAGGTCGCTTTGGCCCCCTTCGTCGAGGACGGGCTCACCCAACGATGCGCTCGACTTGGGGGCGAGCAGAGCGGCGGCGAGGTCGCCCTGCGACCCATCCGGCAGGTCGAGGTCCTGGAAGAGACCGCGGCGGATCGAGTGCTGGTGCAGCCAGACCATCTGGGCGGCAGTGGCCGGGGTCGGGTTGAAGGGCCCGGGGATGCTCTCGGCGATCCGGGCCGCCTGAGCCAGACGGCGCTCGACTTCGCCAACAAGGACTGGGGCCCTGGGCAGGCCGAGCCGGTCGCGCAGGTCAGAAGTGGCGGCCTTGAGCGGCTCCACGACACGGTCCGAGGCCTTGTCGACACCAAGCGGAACCGACAGCCAGTAGATCCGCTGACCAGGGCCGATCTGGTCGAGAGAGTCGAGAGTGGCCTCGCACTCCGCGACCCACTCCGGGCACTCCTCGAGGTCGACGCCGTCGAGCATCTTCGAGACGATGACTGCGGGATCAAGGCCGGAACAGATCCCCAGCAGGACGGACTCGCCGGGCAGGGCGCGGAACAGCGCCTGGTGCAGCGCACGCACACCGTGCTTGTCCTTGGTGGGACGCAGCCCGTAGGGCAAGCCGGTGAGGATCCAGTCCGCCCACACTGTGCCGGAGCGGGTCCAGCGCAGGCTCGCGGCCATCGAGCGGGTGGGATTGCGCATCAGCCCTCCTGGTGGCTCGTGCCCACGGAGGCCAGCAGGCGCTGCACGCCGGTGAGGGCAGCGATCTGGGCGGGATGGGTGGACGAGGGCGCGGGCTGCAGGCAGCCGCTGGTTGTTTCAGGGTGCGTTGGCCGCTCGCCGACAGGCGTGGTCTCGTGGTGAGTAACCACCACCTGGGATCGGACCTGGTGGAGGCGGCGGGCGCGGACCGGGGTGCCACCGACTCTGCCTTGGGCAGGTGAGCTCATGGCGCGTAGCACGCTGGCCCCGACTGACAGTTGGTTGCGTGCTCCGATGGGAGGAGGCCAAGAAGTACGACAAATGCGGTGCTCGTCGGGACGACCATCAGCGGGGGGGCGCCGCTCCCCCGGCCGCAGCAGCCGACGGATCGCCCGGCGCACCGCAGGAGACCCGGCGCGCTCCAGCGCTGCGCATCCGGGCCGTGGCCTGCTCATCCAAAGGACTGACGGCCAGCGGACCGAGCGCCTGGACGATCTCCTCGCGGGCCGCGTGAACTGCAGCCGCGTCGGCCAGGGCGCGCGAGGCGCGGTTGTGGCGACTCATCCGGGAGTCCTCCGGTGATGGTTGGGCGAGGGGTGCTTCGTCGACTGAGGAAGGTGCGCACGGCCAGTGCCCTGTGACAAGGAAGCCGCGGAAATTGCGGCAGGACGGCGTACGTCGTTGGCTGCACATGTGAGTACGGGCTGTGCATAGGAGGCGTGCACGTCGTGGGGTATCTCGATGCGTTGCGATGTGGTGTCGGCCGAACCTCTCGTGCGTGTCAGATGGGTCTGTGTACGGAGATCAACCTTGGTGTTGAAGGAGTACACAGGTGTCCATGGCAGATGAGCAGTCGCAGCGTTCGCAGCAGTCTGAGAGCCCGTTCGGGAGTCGAGCCCAGAGCCGGGGTCTGCGCGGCGGTTGGTCAACGAGAGGTTGATGCCGGGTTGTTGGACGACTTGATGGCTCGGGTCGACGAGGACAGGCTGGCGTTGAGGACTGCTGCACGAGCAGGTGACAGGGCGAGTCCTTACCTGAGCCGGTCAAGGCGGTGCTGGAACTTGGCCTGGTCGAGGAGTTGACCGGGCATCTGGGCTACGCCAAGGGCGACCCGGTCCGCCGCGGCAGTCCGAACAGCCCCCAACGGCTCCACGTCGAAGACGGTGGCCGGAGCCGTCGGTTGGTCCCCCCTCGCCCCGATCACTCGCGCCCACAACCGCTGGGGACGACCTGTCCCGGCAGTGTCGGGACCAGAGATATAGCTTGGCCGGTCCCGCAGGACCGGACAAGAGAGAAGTAAGGGTTGAGGGGGAAGTGCTAGGCCTCCTCCATCGCCGGCCTTTTGCTTGCGGATCTAGTCGTCGACGTGAACAAAGTTGTCTGTGCAAGGCCCGCGAAAGTAGAGCTCGGCCTTCCTGTTTGTGCCGTCTACGGTGTAACTGATATCCGTGAATATGACGGAGGTCCCGTTTCTAATTTGCCGAATGTTGTCAACGAAATCGTCGGCGTTATCGGGGTCATACTCCCAGAGGCTTAGGCTCGTGACGTCGTTTGGATCTCCTCCAGGGTAGTGCCAGGTGACCCGAAAGGCGCCGCCGCCTGATTCGAACACCTTAGCCTCAATCCGTGGACTCGCTGGGTTGATGGTTTTGGTTGTGGGTGGGTCGCGGTTGGTGGTGGGTGGGCAAGGCGGGCCTGCTGGTCTGCCCAGCTTTCCTTTGGTCTCCGGTCGGGCCTTGGCGGCGGGTGGCTAGTTTCAGGCGACGCGTGGCGGGCCGGTTGCGGGCCTGAATACGTTGTTCCACAGGGTTTTCCAGTGTTGGGCCCAGGGCCAGTGCTCGGGTAGGTGCATGACTCTCCGGCGCCCGGGGCGGGCGATCCTGGCGGGGACGGTGACGATGTGGCGGCGCAGCGTCGAGCCGCGGGCGGCGGCGTGGCGGGGGCTGGTGAGGGTGCCGGCGGCGCGGAGCAGGTTGTGGGTGATGGCTGCGCAGATCGCCCAGGCGCTGTTGGCGGCGAACCGGCCTGAGGGTAGGTGTGCGAGTGGTCCGTCGATCAGGTCGGCGAACACGGTTTCGATGATCGCGTGCCGGCGGTGGGTGATGTCAGCCTGCGCGGTGGGTTCGGTGTTGTTGGTGAAGAACGGGTGATGACGCCATACCGGGAACAACTCCTCCTCGCGGGCGCGGTCCCGGACCCGGCGCACGACCAGCCGGGCGGTGACCGGGTGCTTGGTCGAGGCGAACGCGGTGAACTCCGTCTCGGCGACCTCGGCGTCGGAGATCAACTCACCGGTGTCGGGATCGACCACCGCACCGGGGTAGTGCACCGGGGTCCAGGCGTGCTCGGGGATGGAGGCGATCGCAGCGGTCACTGCCGGGTTCTTGGTCAGCACCACCGAGAACCGCGCCCCTGCTTTCACACACGCGGCGACCACGGCGTGGTTGCCATACGCCGAATCGCCCCGCACCAAGATCTCCCCACTGGCGCCGGCGACACGGGCGGTGGCGATCGCTTCGACCACCATGCTCGCCGCACCTTTCCCAGACCCGGCCCGCCCGGACCGGAGCCGGATCCCGGCCACCACCGGCGCGCCCTGGCTGGTGCTGATCGTGGTCGCCAGCGGTGACAAGCCCCGGCGCAGCACCTGCCGGCCGGCGATCTTGGTGTGCCCGAAACTCCCGCCCTGCTTGGCATGCCCATAAACCGGGCGCAACAGCGAGTCGATATCGATGAACACCTGATCCTCGATACCGGGCAGCAGCCCGCTGGCCTGAACAAGGTTGACCAGATGCGCCCGCGCGACCGACGCCAACTGCATGCAGTGGCCGTGGGTGAACTCCCGCAGAAACTGGCCCAACGTCGCCGGCGCATACACGCCATCGAACAGCCGGCGCATCCCACCAGAGCGGATCACATCCAGATCATCGATACAGTCCGCGCCGGCAGCCATCCCCGCGATGATCGAGGTGAGCTTGCCCGCCGGGTTCACCGCTGCCGACCTCACCGTCGTGGTCCGGATCGCGACCCGCTCCTCCACCAGCTCCGACAGGCCCGCCCGCTCGGCCAACGCCATCACCGGCACCAGGCCCGCACACGACACCAGGTTCTGATCATCGAACACCAGCGTGGCCCGCGACCACCCATACGGTAGTTTCACTCTCAGTGCCTTTTGGATCGGGTTGGATCAGGATCTAGACACTCCAGATTCTCCCGATCCAGAAGGCACTTTCCCTGCTACCGCGCCGAGGGCCCACTCACCCGGTCCACGGATTGAGGCTTAGTGTGGCAGCCGCTGCCGTCCGCGTCCAGATAGAAGTAGCTGTTGCCGAGCGACTGCCATCCAGGTTCGTCTGCCGCCGCCGGCCCTGCTAAGAGAGCGCAGATTGCTAATGCCCCGAGTATGGGGGTCAGTACACGTCGGAACTTCATCGGTACTCCCTGTTGCGTCTAGGTCTTTAATGCGCGTTCACCGCGCGGAACGGATGCGCTGGCCATCCGAGGACTCGCTACGCCCCTTCCCCGTCGCGTGCTGCCGCCAGATCGGGCGAGCAGGTCGTACTCGTAATCTCGCCGATGACAGGAGAAAGGTCTTTGATTCTGCATCTACACTCCTTGACGATTCCTTGCAGATGATCGAGTTCGGCCGGACTCACGGTCACCTGTGCAACGTGACGCTCGACCTGGATCATCCGCACAACACCCGAGAGAAGGGCGTCACGGCCTCGCGCTGGGCTGGGTATCGCGCGGGGCTGGGTCGTCGGCTACGACAGCAGTGCCGACGACTGGACGGTCCACTGACCGCAACCTGTAAAGCAGGCGACGCCTCGGTGAGATCGGTCTGGACACCCCACGGCACCGGGCAGGGACGTTCGAGCCGCGGTTGGTCCCGAAGGGTTCACCCGTCTGGGCGGTCTGGACGAGCAGATCATCTCGCTGTACGCGGGCTGTCCACGGCATCCAGCACCACCTCGCCCGCACCCGAGGCCTGGTCGGTGATGGGTTGGCCGGGACTGCCAGGCCCTGACCTCCCCGGCCACCGCGTCGGTGACCTTTGAGATCGTCTCGTGCGACAACTGGTGCCCACGGGGGTCCACGGCAGCGCCGACGAGGACGTGGTCGGAGCACCGACCTGGCCCGAGGTCCTACCCCCACGCTGCTGCAGATCACGGCAGGCCGGCACACGCTGCCTACAGCGCCGACTACGACGAGGCCGTCTTCCTCGCCGACTGCCACCGCCACCACCTCGACGTCGCCGAGACCGGCCAGCCAGAACGATGGGGCTGCGCCATGAACCAGAGATCAACGTGGATCCGTAGCCGGCGACGAACCGGGCTCGACGGCGGCACTGGTCGGCCTGGCAGGTGCTCCGGGACCCGGTTCACTTTTGCGGCTGTCGCCTCACCAGTTGGTGTGGGAGCCGTCGGGCCTTCGAAGGTGGGGCACCTCGTAGGTCGGGTCCGTGACGCCCAGCTTTAGCTGTGCCTCATCGGCGTCGATCCCGAGGCCTGGGCGGTCCGGTACGGGGTATGCAGCTCGGTCAAGGCGCAGCCGGTCGATGAAGAGGGGGAGATTCTTGAGATGTGTTTCGTTCGCCGGAGGTCTCCCTGCACTCTAGCCAGGAGTGGTTGGGTATCGCTGCGCACAACTGGACGGTCGCGGCTGTGCATATCGGGCCCAGAGGGTTGTGCGGCATAAGGTCCACATAGTGGGCTTCGCACCATCCGGCAACCTTCACCGCCTCGGTGAAACCACCCACGTTGCAGATGTCCAGCCGTGCGTACTGTGCGATGCCGCGCTCGACGTAAGGCAGGAACTGCCACTTCGATGCGAACTCCTCGCCGATGGCGAAGGAGACATTCGTCAGGGTCCGCAAGCTCTCGTAAGCCTCTGGCGTGTCATCTCGGATCGGCTCCTCCGGAAGTCCAGGGTGCCTTCGGGCGCCCGGGACCTGCTCATGGCAGCAGCCAGCGTGGGACTCGCGACCGCGATCCCCAGCAGGACGGACTCGCCAGGCAGGGCACGGAACAGCGCCGGGTGCAGCGCACGCACGCGTGCTTGTCCTTGATGGGACGCAGCCCATAGGGCACGCCGGTGAGGATCCAGTCCGCCCACCCCGTGCCGGAGCGGGTCCAGCGCAGGTTGGAAGCCATCGATCGCGTGGGGTGCGCATCAGTCCTTCTGGTGCGGCGTGCCCACGGAGGCCAGCAGGCGCTGCACGCCGGTGAGGGCAGGGGTCGGGGCGGTGCGGATAGACGCCGGCGTCGGCCGCAGTCGCGTCGACGCTGGGGCCGGCGCGGGACGGCACCCGCGCGGTCGAGACCGGCACCGCTTGACCTCCGGATGCTCGCCCGCCCCAGCCGCCCCGGGCAAGTCGGGGTGGGCTGCCTGCACGTCGGCGAGTGTGGGTCCGCCGTGGGTGATGACCACCGTGGAGCGGATGTGGTGGGGGCGGCGGATGCGGACCGGCTTTCCGCCCACGTTGCCCTGGGCTGGTGAGTTAATGGCGCGCATTACGCCGGTCCCCACCGACAACGGGTTACGTGATCCGATCGGGAGACGGCCGAGGACGAGAACCAGGCCGTAGGCCGACCCGAGCAGGATCAGCGCGTTGCCGACCAGCCCGAAGTGTCCCCACAGCCAGGTGGTCTTGGTGCCGATGACGATGAACAGCACACCCGCGATGACCTGGGTGTAGGTGTAGGGCCCTCCCCAGATCGTGGCGCCGTCGGGGGTCTTCCCGATCAGCTGCGGGAAGCGGCGGGCACGGGTGTACCACTTGACGACCTCGCCGCCATCGGTGCCGCTGCTGATGCTTGTCGACATCACATCTCCTGTTCGTCGCTGAGTGGTAGGCGTGGACCCTGGTTCAGGACGTGGAGAGGGCGGGGACTGCGGGACCGGTCAGAACAGCCGGCGAGAAGGGCGACCCGGGGCCGACTTGGACAACGGTCGGGCCGGAGGCGTTCACCTCGTTGTCGACGCGGTCCTTGATGTCGGTGACGCTCCAGACGCCCCACACGAAGATGCCGGCGGCGACGAGGGAGATGATGATGCGGGCCATCGCGCCGCGTGAGGCCACGCCCTGCACGATCACGAAGATGATCGCGATGGTGACAGCGACGGCCCGCAACAGCGTCTGCGTCTGGGAGTTCTTCGACGTCAGCCAGTCGAGGATCCCTTCCCCACTAGCCGGATGGGCGGCCATGAAGTGCCCCGCGAGCGCCTGGGTGCTGACCTCCTGGGTCAGGTGGATGAGTGCGGACATGATGGGTGCTCCTCCTACTGGGTGGTGGCCGCCGGCGAGCTGGCGCCGGCCGGGGTTGGGGTGATCGCGCTGCTCCCGGTCGGGGTGCGCGTCGTGTCCCATGTCGAGGGGTCGGGCGGGGTCTTTGCGGCCACTGCTGGCGTCGGGTCGATCGCGGTGATCTCCCATCGGCCAGCGCGGGCGGTGAGCGTGAGCGCGTACGCCACGCTCGAGCTCTGCTTGTCGGTGACCGAGGCGGTCGCGACAGCGAGGACGCGCATTCGCTGGTCATCCTCGGGAGCGGCGGCGGGGTCGACATCGCCGGTGCTGCGCAGGTCGTCCAGGCGCACCGACATGTACGGGGCAGGGGTGAGGGCGGCCAGGGCGACCCCGGGGGTCAGGTAGCGCGAGACGTCGCCGGAGCCGGCGATGTAGGCGGTGAGGAACTGCGCGACCGTCTGACCGACCGGGGAGCTGGTGCCTATCTGGGTGCAGTAGGTGGGGGTGCTCCCCTGGACAACGGTGGGCGGAGAGACCGGGGTAGGCAGGGTCAGGGCGGTCACGCTGCCGTTCGTGAGTTGGACGGGCAGCTGGAAGAACCGCCGTGCGGTCTGGTTGCGGGCGTCGGTGACGGTCACGGCGACGGTGACCGACCAGGTGCCGTCGGTCTGCACGATCCGGGCCACGGTGGGGTCGGCGGTGGTGAAGGCCTGTTGGGACATCGCCGAGATCTGTGCGTCTTTGACGAGGGCAAGCACAGGGGCGGGCTGGTCCTGGGTCGTGGTGAGCCACGTGAGGACGACGCGCTGCGCGAACTCGCCGGCAACCGCCTGGTCGTTGGACCTGTCGGTCACGGTCGCGGCCTGGACCGGGGCCGGTCGGGCGGACTGGGCCAGCGCCAGACCGCCGGCGACGGCACCAACCGGGCCGAGCACCAGGCAGGCCATCAGCCCTACCGTCGCAGCCTTAGCGGCCAGCGCGGAGGTGGTCTGATGGGCGCCGTCAGCGATCGGCGGCAGCTCCTCACGCAGATCCTCATTGGTGTTCTGCTCCTCGACGCCGGCGCGACGACGAAGCGACACAGTCGGGCTCATGCGGCACCTCCAGGAGCGAACTCCTCCGAGACCAGCCGGAAGATCTGAGCCCTCACCGGAGGAGCCTGCGGCTGGGCCACACCGGCGCCCTCAGTGCTCGTCGAGACGACCACCAGCGGGGGGCGCCGCTCCCACGGCCGGAGCAGCCGACGGATCGCCCGGCGCACCGCAGGAGACTCTGCACGCTCTAACGCACTGCGCATCCGAGCCGTGGCCTGCTCGTCCAAAGGGCTGGCAGCCAGCGGGCCGAGCGCCTGGACGATCTCCTCGCGGGCCGCATGAACGGCAGCCGCGTCAGCCAGGTCGCGCGGGGCACGGTTGCGGCGACTCATCGGGTCTCCTCGAGCGATGGATGGGGGCTATCCGTCACTCGAGGAAGGTGCGCGAGACCAGCGCGCTGTGACGCGCGAAGCCGAAGACATCGCCGCCCTCCGAACAGCTGTTTGCGCAGGTCACCGCGCGGCAGCGGCTGCGGGCAGACCTCTCGGCCCGGGCTTGCTCGCAGAAAATCCAGGTCGCAGCCATTCGGGCAAGACATCGGGCAAGAGTTGATCACTTGAGTGGGTGCCAGTAGGGACATGGCGCGTCGGCACCCACAAAGAGTGGACGGGTCGCAGCAAGTGCTCCTACGGTCCAAGCATGGTCAGCACCGGGGAGCCCGAAGCCGTGAAGAAGATGCAGCGCATGTTCCGGCAACACGACACCGCGCCCACCGGCGTCGTCTCGCCCCTCTACCGCCAACTGACCCAGGAGTGGGCCGCTCTGCATACCCTGCCCAGCACCGCACGCACGATCCGCCGCTGGGCGCGCACCGAGCCGGCGCTGGCCGGGTTCGCCCGGCCAGGCGACATCGTCGACGCCATCGACGCCACAGGAAACGACCGCAAGAACGCCATCCTCCTAGCGCTCATCCGGCTCTTCCAGGCCGGGCAACAGCTGGCCGGCCGGACCGTCCTGCAGGCGTTGCTGCCCAAGCTCGCCAAAACCAGCGCCCACGCCAGCATGTGCACCTCGAGCACCGACACCTGGGCCGAGGACCGCCGGCACATCACCATCGCAGAGTTCTGGGACGTGATGGCCGACTACCCCGTCGACCGACGCACCACTTCGGTCGCCTCCAACCTGGCCCTCGACACCCTCCACCGCGTCTCAGGAGTGCGCCGGCCCGCCGAGGACATCCCCGTCGACCCCCACGACTTCCACGAACTCGGCGAGCGCGACACCGCACGCCGCACCTGGCTCGCCGGACTCAGCAGCGAAGGCTTGAATCCGACCGCCGAGCTCACCGCCGACGCCGACCTTCTACAGGTCATCACCTGGGGCATGATCACCTCCGTCATCACCCGCGACGAAGCCCAACTGCTCACCACCTCATACCTCCCCGAGCAGACCAGCGGATTCGGGTTCGCCGACGCCGCCGAGCAGCTCGGCCTAACCCAGGCCGCCGTCCGTCAGCGCTGCTCCCGCGCCGCCCGCAAGCTCACCGAAGCCGTCCGAGCCGAGATGACCATCCACGTCACCCTCTCCCCCACGTCCGACGCCCAGATCGCCTAACCCCGCCGGCAGATATCAGGGGCCGGAGCGTGTCGAGATTGCGGCTGTACGGGGCGCGGGTATCTGATGCTCGGACGGCGGTGGTTCGACTGGACGACGTTCGCCTTGGTCGCCGCAACGAGGTGCATCGTTCGTGGACTGTTGCCGTATCGCAACGGCCGAGCAGCGCAGTCCAGGCCGCGGGTCCTCGAGGAACGAGGCAGAGGGGCCCCCGCGGACTGCGGGGCCCTCTGCCTCGGCGTTCTACTGGTCGCCTCCCCCGGTTGCCGTAGACGGCTCCGAGGAGTGCGATGAGGGCAAGGTCACCTTCATGGCGTACTCGGGATCCAGGTGCCACCAGGCACCCCCCGCCAGCGCTGTGACCGTCGTCATAAGGGCAGCGTCGGGTCGCGCTACATGAAGCCGCGCTCCCAGAGAGGATTGTTGATGGCCATAGAGCCCACAGCGGAGCAGCAGGCTGCCCGCGACGTGTTCGCCACCGGCCGGGACCTGGCGCTGGTCGCCGGCGCAGGTACAGGCAAGACGTCCACGCTGGTCCTGATGGGCTCAGCCACTCGCAAGTGAGGCCTGTACATCGCGTTCAATCGGGCGATCGCCGATGACGCTCGACGCCGGTTCGCTCCGAACGTCGAATGCCGCACTGGGCATTCCCTGGCCTATCAGGCCGTAGAGCGCCATTATCAGGACCGGGTGAACTCCTCAGCGCGCATCCCCTCCAAACAGACCGCCAAGATGCTGCGAATCACCCAGAACCTGCAGATCGGTAAGCGCCGCATCCCAGTCACGCACCAGGCGCGGCTGGTGATGGGCATGGTCCGCCGGTTCTGCTACTCCACCGACCAACAGGTGATAGCCCGCCATCTGGATTCGGTCAACGGGCTATCACCCGCAGGACAGGAGTACCTGGCCCGTGAGCTGCTGCCGCACGCGGCCCGCGCGTGGGAGGACATCTGCTCACCCAAGGGCCGGTTGCGGTTCGAGCACGACCACTACATGAAGATCTGGGCGATGACCGGCCCCGCTCTGGAAGCCGACTTCATCCTGCTGGACGAGGCCCAGGACACCAACCCGGTGTTGGAGGAGGTCTTCCTTGCCCAGGACGCCCAGCGGGTGTGCGTGGGCGACCCTGCCCAGCAAATCTACGCCTGGCGCGACGCCCATGATGTGATGACCGGGTTCCCCTCCGAGCACCTGCAGCTCACCCAGTCCTTCCGCTTCGGTCCCGCGATCGCAACGGTCGCCAACCGGTGGCTGCGGCACGCCGAATCGGACATGCGGCTGACCGGGTGCGGTCCCGCCACCTCCCGCGTCGGGCCCGTGCCCGACCCCACAGCAGTGCTCTGCCGCGGGAACGCTGACGCGATGGCCGAGGTCATGGCCTACCAAGATCTAGGAGTGCCGGTGGCGGTGACCGGCGGCGGGCGCATCCTGTTAGGCATCGCCACCGCCGCCCAGGATCTGCAGGCCGGTCGGCGCACCAGTCACCAGGAGCTGTTTTTGTTCAACTCCTGGGGCGACGTACAGGAGTACGTCGAGCACGACAAGGCCGGCCAAGACCTCAAGGCGATCGTGAACCTAGTCGACAAGTACGGTCCCGAGCGGATCATCGTGGCAGTGGAACGGCTGTCGGAGGAGAAGGACGCGAAGGCAGTGGTCTCCACTGCGCACAAAGCCAAGGGCCGCGAGTGGGACAGCGTCCGCATCGGGCCGGGCTTCGACCCGCCGCTGGACGCCGAGGACGGCGTGCAACTGATGTTGGAACCGGAGGAAGCACGCCTGATCTATGTGGCGGTCACGCGGGCCCGCCACCGGCTGGACCCGGCGGGCATCGCCTGGCTCGACGCCTACGAACAATCCATGGCTCGCACCTACGGCACCATCGCCGGGCCTCCGATGCTCCAGCTGAGCCTGACCCGGCAACTGCGGCTGCCCGCCTCGCCCATCTCCCAGTTCATAGCCGCTCACCTACCCGACACCGTCGCGTCGAGCGCGACTACCTGACGCACCTGACTCGACTGCCGCATCCGGTGGAGCCGACCGATGTGCAGCACCCCGACTGGTCCGCCCTCGGGCAAGCCATCGACTACCGGCTGCGCCTGTCGTTCGGCGGACGGCTTGGCCCCGCCGTCACCCTCGGCGTCGCCTTTTTGGACGGCCCTGAGCACTTCCACGGCGCGCCCGCCGCACCCATCCGCCACGCCCTGTCCGAGGCTGGACGGCAACTGCTGGCGACCGTGGACGCCTACCTGGCCGCTCCCGGTCGGTACGACGAAGAGATCATCGCGCGGCTGTGCTTCGTCGCCGCCTTCTACGAAGACATCGCCCGCAACGGGCGGATCCGCCGCTTCAGCATGCTCACCACAGCCACCCGCACCACGACCCTGGCTGAGTTGACCGCCGCCGTCCCGACCTACGCCATCGACGACATCGCCGCCCAGACGCACCTAGCCGAACGAGCCTTGGCCCCGTTGCGCGCCCTGCCACCGAAGGCAAGGGTGTGCGGCCCGATCTTCGCCGGGAGCGACGACATCGGCGGCGCCGACGCCGACTACATCCTGGGCGGCCTGCTGCTGGACTGCAAAGCCACCACCCACCCCCGCAACCTCGGCCGCAACGAGATCTACCAGCTCGCCGGCTACTTACTGCTGGACTACGACGACCAGTACAGCATCGACCGCGTCGGCCTCTACCTCTCCCGACAAGGCGGACTGATCATCTGGGACGCCAGCGAGTTCCTGCGCGGCCTCGGATCCACCACGCCCCTGCCCGAGCTCCGCCACCGGTTCCGCGACCACCTGCGCGACGTCGCCAACGAACACGGTCCCCGCTCAACGCCACCCACTCCGCAAGCGCCGGAACCAGCCGCTCCGGCTTCACCGCCCCCACACAGGTCCTCACTCTGGTCACGACTCTTCGGCCGATAGCCCGGAGACGCCCGCGACGATCGCCCCGCCGAGAATGGCGTACCCGCCGCGTATCGTCCTGTCGTGTCACGTCCGCCTCTTGTCCGGTGGGCGGGGAGTTCGTTCCGTGCACCGCCCCCGCCGTACGGCGATACACGCCGACCCTGACCATGCCGAACGTGCTGCCCCCTTGCCACCCGCGTATAGCTCGACTCTCCCCGTGCTCCACAACTCTCTGGAAGGGCAGAACACACCATGGAAAAGATGACGCCCCCGATCGAGCGCCTCGTCCGGCTGATGGTCCTGCTTCCTTGCAACGTCAAGCATCCACTCTGGGTCAGTGTCAGAGCCGATGGCGCCGACCTCGGCGAGGTGTTCAACATCCGCTGGTTCGTCGGTCAGGCGGCCACAATGTGGCCGCCGGCCGGGCCCCGCAACCTGGCGGCGGCGGTCCTGATCGCCTTCGACGCTCCAAGCGACAAGACGCTGTGCCTGATCTCCGAGGCAATCCTGCGAGAAACCACCGGCCAGCAGGACGGGTGGGGCCCCCAGGCGGGCGCGGCCTGGGTGGCCCAAGCGACCGCGGCCGCGGTCGAGGTGTTCGCCCACGACCGCCAGCTAGACAAGGTGCTCAATGAGGTTCAAGAACACTGGACCCTGAGCACCTGAGCTTTCCATGTCACCTGAGGAAGACTGATCACGGTGACGACCCCGCCCGAGGACCCGCCCACTTACCACGACGACAGCAGGAAGGGTCCGCCCTGGAGACGATCCCAGGTCCGGCCCTTCCTGTCGGGCTGGCGCCACAGGCTCACGGGCGCCGGCACACGCCTGCTACGCCGGAACCGCCCCGGTCACCCGCGCATCCGGCAAGTCAGGACTGGTCCTGCTGCGCCGCGCCCGCAACCAACGACTCTCCGACGCATGCCGCTGGTGGGCCTTCGGCGCCATCCACCAATCCGAGGGTGCCCGCCCCTACTACCGACACAGGCGCAACACCGGCGACACCGCGGGTCGCAGCGGACAGGTCCAGAGCTGCCGAAGGCAGGCGCGAAGGGCCGCGAAACCGGACCGGATGACGTCACCACGTCGAGCAAGCCCGCGCGCTGCACGCTTGCCGGGCCGTCAGCGGAATCACCGACTAAGTGGTCGGCGTCGTAAGTTCGTCGGGGGTTAGCGCCGATTCTCGTGTCTAGCGGTGGCGCGTCGGTGGCTCCAGGATGTTGGGCGGCTCCGGGCTGCTTTCGCCTATGGGCATGTGATTGTGATGGTCGTTGCGCCCGAAGCGGGTGATCGGTCAGGGTCGATCTGACTGCCTGTTGTGGCGGGTTTCGGATTGTCGTCCGACCCGGATGTGATGAGCGAGCACGATCTCACTTGGAGTACGACGGCGGGAGAGACGCAGCGATGGCTGCCGTTGCGCTCTGTCGCCGCCAGTGATCGGCGTGTCATGTTGACCGCGATCGTGTCGCTTGCTGTAGTTGAATCGTGGAACAAGCAGCGATATCCACCCCAGAAGCGGCCCGTCGGGGCAGTGAGTACTTCGCCGCCCCAGCAGCGGCGAACCAGCGTCGTTACGAGGCACTGCGCGCGTACCTGTTCGAGGGAGTCTCAGCGGCGGAGGCGGCGACCCGCTTCGGCTACACCCTGACGACGCTGCAGTCGCTGGTGCGGGACTTCCGGGCCGGACGCTGCGAGTTCTTCCAGAGCTCGCGTCCGGGCCCGAAGACGGCCCCGGCCAAGGAAGCGGCCCGCACCAGGATCATCGAGCTGCGCCGGTTGGGCCACTCGGCCCAGGAGATCGCTGCCGCGCTCGCCGAGGAGGACACTCCGCTCAACCGCACCGGGGTCGCCGAAGTCCTGGCCGAGGAAGGGTTCCCACGCTTGTGGCCCCGTCCGCACGCCGAGCGCGGCCTACCCCGACGCGAATCCCAGCCCCGCACCAAGGTGATCGACTTCGCCGTCCTGCCCGCCCACGCCGACACCCGGATGGCCGGGCTACTGCTGACCATCCCCGATCTGGTGGCACTGGACCTGCCCGGCCTGGTGCGGGCCGCGGGCTATCCCGGCACGTCTGTGATCCCGGCGATCAGCTCGATCCTGTCGCTGCTGGCGATCAAACTCACCACCACCCGCCGCGTCTCCCACATCGACGACATCGCCACCGACCCCGGTGCGGCGTTGTTCGCCGGGCTGACCAGCCTGCCCAAGGCCACCGCGCTGACCACCTACTCCTACCGGCTCGACCACACCCGGCAACAACGATTCCTTGCCGCACTGGACAAAGCCAGCCTCGCCGCAGGGCTCGCGCACGGCGAGGCGATCAACCTCGACTTCCACGCCGTCATGCACTGGGGCGCCGACCCCGCGTTGGAAAAACACTACGTGCCCAGACGTTCGCAACGCACCCGCTCAGTGTTGACCTTCTTCGCCGAAGACGCGGCCACCCACACCCTGCTCTACGCCAACGCCGACCTCGCCAAAGCCAACCAGAACAACGAAATCCTCGCCTTCGCCGACCACTGGCGCACAACCTCCGGAGCGGACCCGAAACTGTTGATCTTCGATTCCAAGGTCACCACCCAGGCCCAGCTCGCCGACCTCGACGCCCGCGGCATCGCCTTCATCACCCTGCGCGCCCGCACCCCGAAACTCACCGAACACCTACATGCCTTGCCCGCCAAGGACTGGACACCACTCACCATCGCCCGAGCGGGCGGGAAAACCCGCCGTGTCCGCGTGATCGAAGACCCCGCCGCCACACTCTCGGCCTACCCCAGCACGCTACGCCAACTCGCCATCACCGGACTCGGGCACGACGAACCCACCATCCTGATCACCAACAATCGCACCACCCCGACCAAACACGTGATCGAGGCCTACGCCAGGCGGATGAACATCGAACAACGCCTCGCCGAAGCCATCCGCTCCTTCGGCCTGGACGCCCTCGCCGGCGCGGTCCCCCTCAACATCGACCTCGACGTCGTGCTCTCCGTACTCGCCCACACCATCTGCGCCGCGCTCCGCCGACGCCTCCCCGGCTACGCCACCGCCACACCCGACACCCTGCAACGCCGATTCCTCTCCACCGGCGGCACAATCGAAAACCGCGATAACGAAACCATCGTCCGCCTCGACCGACGCGCCTACTCACCCGTCCTCCGCCACGCCGACCTCCCCACCACCGAAGTCCCCTGGTGGGGCGGACGACACCTCCGCTACGAATACGAGTGATCAAACTGGGGTTGAATCCGCTGCGCGAGAATCAGCGTTAGTCGGTGGTTCAGGCGGTCGGGTCGTTGAGGTAGAGGCCGCAGGCGCAGTCGAGGGCTTCTTCTGCGGTGCCGGCAGAGTTGCCGGTGGGCAGGAACGAGTCTTCGTATTTGTCTTTGCTGGCAAGGTAGATGGCGAAGCCCCACTGGTTGGCGTAGCCGCCGTAGCGGAGCCGGCATAGCGGCTGGGTGGTGCCGTCGGGGAGTTGGCCGGTGATGTAGGCGAAACTGCCGTGGAAGCGGACATCGACGCTTGTGAGGGCGGGCCAGCGTTCACGGGCACGGGCGTGGACCCGGTAGGACAGTGACGCTTTGGTCGATTCCGGCGGTGTCGGCATGGGATCTATCGTGCCGTAGCCGCTTGTTTCGTCGTGCCCTGCGTGTCGTACCAGCTCACGCACCCGTCCCTGCAACATGATCGACGAATTCTGTTGTCGATCACGAAGTGGCTCCTCATCGTGGGTGTTTCCCAGGCCGTGCAGATCCGGCTGTCCGCCTCAGAACGTAAACGGTTGAGGAAGATCGCGCGTGGCCATAGGAGCCCGGTCAGGGAGAAGCTGCGAGCTCAGATCGTGGGGGATGCTGCCCGAGGGCTACCCAATACTGTGATCGCCCACAGGTGCGGGGTGGTGGAGGACACGGTACGCAAGTGGCGTGGCCGGTTCGCGGCGGACAGGCTGGAAGGGTTGAAGGACCTGCCACGCTCGGGTCGTCCACCCTCGTTCACGCCGGTGCAGGTTGTCGAGGTCAAAGCACTCGCCTGCCAGATACCCGCTGATGCTGATGTGCCGCTGGCCCGGTGGAGCTGTCCGGAGCTGGCCCGCCACGTCGTCGCCGCCGGTGTCGTGGAGTCGATCTCGACCTCGACCCTGCGGCGCTGGCTTACCGCTGATGCGATCAAACCCTGGCAGTACAGGTCGTGGATCTTCCCCCGCGACCCTGATTTTGCGGCCAAGGCGGGCCGAGTGCTCGACCTGTACGCCGGCATCTGGGAAGGCGAGTCATTGGGCGTGGACGAGTATGTGATCTCTTCTGATGAGAAGACCTCGATTCAGGCCCGCTGCCGCTGCCACCCTAGCCTGCCACCGGGAACGGCCCGCATGATGCGCATCAACCACGACTACGAACGCGGTGGGGTACTGGCCTATCTGGCCGCTTACGACATCGAGGGGGCGCGCGTGTTTGGCCGCTGCGAACCCTCGACCGGGATCGAACCGTTCATGGCGCTGGTTGAGCAGGTCATGACCCAGGAACCGTACGTGTCGGCGAAGAGGGTGTTCTGGGTTGTCGACAACGGCTCCTCTCACCGCGGCAAGAAAGCGATCGAACGGCTGACGAAACGGTTCTCCAACGCGGTCATGGTGCACACCCCAGTACACGCCTCATGGCTGAACCAGATCGAGATCTACTTCTCTGTCGTACAACGCAAAGTCGTCACACCCAACGACTTCACCGACCTGGCCGAAGTCGAAGACCGCCTACTGACGTTCGAAAACCGCTACAACGCCACCGCCAGGCCATTCCGATGGAAGTTCACCAGAAACGACCTCGACGATCTACTCACCAGAATCGACCGGCACCAGGCAGCCGAACCAGCCCTCACCGAGGCAGCCTGACCAACCCCCGACGAACTTACGACGCCGACCACTTAGCCCGGATGCACCGACGATCTTCGTGGGCGTGGGTCTTGATCCGTTTTGTTGTTGGTGGCGCGTGTGAGGCAGCGTTGATGGCCGGACCTCGCGTGTCCGGTTGTCCACTGGTTGGTCTCCGGTCGGGCCGTGTGCGGCGGGTGGTCAGTAGGTGATCGCTGTGGGTGGGTCGCAGGTTGCGGTGAACAGGTCGGTCCATCGGTTTTGCCATGGCCAGGCGAGTGGGAGGTGGAGTGTGAGGCGTCTGGCGGAGGTCGCGATCCGGGCCGGGACGGTGACCAGTGTGCGGCGGATGGTGGCGGTGGTGGCTTTGGCCAGGGCTGGGCCGGTGAGGGTCGCGGCGGCGCGGGTGAGGTTGAAGGCCATCACGGCAAGGACGAGCCAGGCGGCGTTGGCGGCGAACTTCCCGGATGGCAGGTGGGCCAGGGCCGAGTTCTTCAGGTCGGCGTGGACTTGTTCGATGATCGCGTGGTGGCGGTGGGTCTTGTCCGCGGTCACCGTGTCCATCACCCCTGGATCGGTGGTGGTGAAGAAGGCGTGGAAGCGCCAGGTGGTGAAGATGGTGTCTTGGCCTTGGTCGGCTTTGGGGTTGAGGTCGGGGATCCGGCGCACGATCAGCCGGCCCGGCACCTGGTCAGACTTGCGGGCCGAGCAGAACGCGGTGAACGGTATCTCGGCGACCTCGGCCCGAGAGATCCAGCACCCGGTGGGCTCGTCATAGACCGCGTCGGTGTACTCGATGGTCGCCCAGGCCGTCTCCTCGATGGAGGCGATGGCCTTCTTGACCGTCGTGTCCAGGCGGAGGGTGACCGAGACATCCGCGCCGGCGTTGATCGCGGTCACGATCGTGGCCCGGCCGTAGAAGGCCGAATCGGCCCGCAACAGCGGCCGCAACCCGGCATGCTGGCCTAGCTTGTTCACCGTGGCCAACGCGTCAGCCACCAGCCGTCTCGCACCCCGCGCGGACCCGCATGAGCCTTGGCGCAACCGCTGGCCCACGATCACCGGCGCCGCCTGGCCGGTCGTGACGGTCGCCAGCAGCGCGTTCAGGCCACGGATCCCGGAGTAGCCGAAACCTGAGCCCTGCTTGGCATAGCCATGGACCTCGATGATCGTGTCGTCGATGTCGATCAGCACACGGCCCTGGGGGTCGCCCAGCCCGGCAACCAGCCGGCTGTGTTGGGCCAGGCCCGTCAAGAACCGGGAGGCGACCGCATCGAGTTGGCGGACATGGCCGAAGGCGAACGACCGTAGGAACGATCCCAGCGTCGACGGCGCGTAGGCGCCGGTGAACAGGCGGGGCATCCCACCGTGGCGGAGCAGGCCCATGTCGGTGATGCTGTCCGCTCCCGCTGCCATCCCCGCAACCACAGACGCCACCTTCAACCCGGCGTTCGCGCCCTTGTCCGTTGGCACACTCAGATGCGAATCGGCGAGATCCTGCAGACCTGCCGACTCCGCCAGCCTCATCAGTGGAACCAGGCCCGCCGCCGACACCAGATTCGGCTCGTCGAACACCGCAGACACCGCTGCAACAGTATGAGAGAGTTGCACTCCAGAGATGCCCTTCCGTGCTGGATAGATCGAACCCTAGATAAGTCCGATCATCCCAACACGCAAGGGCATTCTCGCGTCACGACCCGCTCACCACACGCTGATCATCGGTGCATCCAGGCTTAGGCAGAGCAACTCGGCCGGAGCGGTGGCCTGAGGTGACCTAGCGAATCCCTGGCTGGCCAGCGCTAATGGCACGCGGATGGCACGGCTATCTGACCTGCAGGAACGGGCAGCAGGATCACGAACTGTAGGACCGGTCTCAAACGTCGTCGGCCAGCTGCTCGTCGTCGCGCAGATACCTCTCAGGATCGGACGTCGCACGCACAGGTGCTCAGTCCGACTCCCCCCCACCACGGTTCGGTGACCAACACGCGGGTACTCGGCATCGAGCTACGGATGCTCGCCAGGAGCACCTGGGCCTGGACCCGCCGGGTTGACCAACGCCGGGTCCCGACGCCAGGCAAAGCCGCCCGGTCATCGGTCCGGATCCGGGCGGCCTCGTGGCGGCGCTGTTGGGCCCAGTGATCACGCCCGAGGGTCCCCTGACCGGGCAGCTCGCGGGCGATCCTTTGAGCGAGTGCCTTCGCAGCGTGTTTGGTGTCCGGTGACAGGCGTCGAGGCCCTTTTTCGGGCGGTGATTGGTTGGTTGTACAGGCTGGCGCTCTTGTGGGTGATGGTTGACATTGTGTCGTTTCCGCATGATGATCGGCCCGTGGCGTTGACCTGACGCCGAGCCTGCGAGGACTCGCCCCAGCCGGGCCTCGGGATGGCGAAGGGGAATCTGCCCTCACGGTCGGAATCGGTTCAGGCCTGTTCGAGTGTCACGTTGCTGGGGAGCGAGGACACGTCGAGGAGGCTTGTCATGACCAAGCAGAGCAGCTTCAAGCGCGCGGTGCGTGAGCGAGCCCGCGCAACCGGGCAGCGGTACACCCAGGCACGCGCCGATCTGGAATTGGCGAATCGGCAGGAGTTCATCCATTCCCGCCCGTTCGAAGAGGTGCCGCTGAAGGCCCATCTTGAACAGCAGTACGGGATCGAGATCAACTCGATCCTGCCGATCGATGACGATCCGGCCACGCGTCCAGACGGCTCCTGGCCCGGTCACTATCCCTCGACCCTGGTCGTCAAGCACGTCGACGGTCAGCAGTGGATAGCGCGGATCTTCTCCTCATCGGCCGACCGGGTCAGCCGCGTACAAGGTGACGCCGAAATCCTGCAGTTCCTTGCCGCGCACGACTTCCCGGCCGAACGGATCGCCCGCGATGATCCCGTGACAGCCCTTGGCGGCAAGGGAATCATCGTCACCAAGTTCATCGACGGCGGACGCCCGAGCGCCGGCTCCCCCGCCGTCTGGCATGAACTTGGTGATCTCCTGGGTCGGCTGCACACGCTTCCCGCGGCCGGTGGCGCTGTCTCCCGGGATGGTGGTGCCGAAGAGCACGACGGCGGCTTCCATGTGGGGCGGCCGAAAGAGGATCTGGCGGCCGCGATGAGCTTCCTGATCAGCGTCGAGAACGACGTGAACGCCGCGGGTCGCGAGAAGTTCGAGTGGCTGCGCGACCAGGTCGAGAACGCTGACGACGCCGAAGGCCTGCCCGAGGCGCTGACCCACGGCAACTATCACCCGTGGGCCGCCGTCGGCACACCCGGCAACCTCTCGATCGTTGGCTGGGCAGGATCCGGGCGCGGTCCCCGCCTGCCCGCACTGGCCTGGCTTCTGCGCACCGCAGCCGAACACAACGCCACCGAGAATATTGCCGCGGTCATGCATGGCTACTCCCAGCACGTCCGACTCAGCGATGACGAACGCCAGCGGCTCCCCGCGATCCTCAACATGCGGGCGCTCTGGCTGGAATGTCTCGGCTTCCGGATGACCGTCAACGACGGTCGCGTTCCGGCCATGGACGAGGGATGGATGCGGCCGAACAGCCACGAGCATGCCGAACGTGTGGCGGCACAGGCGATCGCTGCAGTGCGGAACTGAACCCCGTGGCCCGACAACGCAGCCGACCAGCGGCCGGCAAGGCTGGCGGGGTGGACCGCCACGTCCTCACAGACAGAGCAGTCCAGCGCTCCCGTGGAATGAAGCGGCGCCAGCCGGATCGGATTCTTCGGGTGCAGGGCGCCGCTGAGCACAACCTGCGCGAGGTCAACGTCAGCTTCGGGCCCGGGCTGACTGCCGTGGTGGGTGTGTCGGGGTCGGGTAAGTCATCGCTGGCGTTCGATGTGGTCTATTCGGAGGCGCACCGACGGTTTGTCGAGGCGTTGGCCCTGGGTGGGACCCGGGCTCGGGTGCCACGGAGGTGGTCCCGGCTCCGGAACCCCATTCCGACCGCGAGCTGGTCGGTGCATCGGGCGGGCCCCCGCCACTCCAGGAGGCCGCGACGCAGGAAATCACGCTCCTCAGCGTTCAGATCAACCTCTACAGCCTCGGTCATGACGGCAGTGTCCCACCAGGCGCCGCCGACCTCCGGTGCGCGGACAAGGAAGGAGCGGCGGGCTTTGGCCGGTGGCCTGACTCGGGTCGCGGAGACCGGGGGACCGTAAGCTTCCGCGGCTCGGGCGGGTTCCTGTCCTGCCCGTTGTTGCCCGAGGCGGTCCCCCGGTCTTAGCCTCGATCCGTAAGTTCTTGGTTGGCCCGGGAGGGCTGGGTGTGGCTGAGCCTTGATCGCCCTTGATGGCTCCCATGGATTGGCCGCCCGGCTCCTCCTGGGGCGCCTTGACTGCTGATTGAGATGCGCGTTCTGGTCGCTGTTTACGGATCTGTCGGCGGGGAGTCCTTCGGGCCACGGCAATGTTCGTGTGCTCGAAGGAGAAGTTGATGAAGAAGCGGATCCCGTTCGGCTGGGTGGGCGTCGATGTCGGCAAGGGTCATCACTGGGTCTGTCTGATCGACGAAAACGGGGCGACCGCCTGGTCGGCGAAGGTCATCAACGACGAGGCTGCGATCCTCGACGCGGTTGGCAGCGTGCTCGCTCGGGCTGAGGAGGTCGTGTGGGGAGTCGACGTCACCGGGACCATGTCGGGGCTCCTGCTGGCACTGTTGGCGGCGCACGGTCAGCGCGGCAGGTACGTGCCTGGTCGAACCGTGAACCAGATGGCGGGCGCCTACCGCGGTGAAGCGAAGACCGATGCCCGCGATGCATATGTCATCGCTGAGACGCTTCGACACCGTAGCGATCTGCAGGAGGTGGAGGTCTCCACTTCACTGGTGAGCGAGCTGCGGCTGCTGGTGACCCATCGCAGCGATCTGGTCGGCGACAGGGTCCGCATGGTCAACCGGTTCCGCGACGTGCTCAGTGGCTACTTCCCTGCCCTGGAACGGTCCTTGGCTACGCCCACAGCCGCGGCGCGCTGGCTCTGCTGACCGGCTACCAGACCCCGCAGGCGATCCGTCGGATCGGGCAGTCGCGGCTGCGGGCATGGCTGGTCAAGCGCAACGTCCGCAGCGCTGACCAGATCGCAGCCGCTGCCCTGGCCGCGGCCAAGGCCCAGCAGACCGTTGTGCCCGGGCAAGACGTCGCGGCCAGCATCGTGGCCGACCTCGCCGCCCAGATCCTGGCGATCGGCGCTCGGATCAGCGATCTCGACGCTCGCATCACCACCACCTTCCGCGCGCACCCTCAGGCCGAGATCATCGAGTCCCTCCCCGGGCATGGGCCCGATCCTGGGCGCCGAGCTCATCACCGCAGCCGGGGACCTGAGCGGCTACGCCGACGCCGGCCGGCTCGCCTCAGCTGCCGGGCTCGTCCCCGTCCCGCGTGACTCCGGACGACGCACCGGGAACCTGCACCGGCCGATGCGCTACTCACGCAAGCTGCGCAAAGTGTTCTACCTGTCCGCCTCCGCGGCCATGATGCGCGAGGGACCCAACCGCGCCTACTACCTCAAGAAGCGTGGACAGGGACTCAAACACACCCAAGCACTCATCGCGTTGGCCCGACGCCGCGTCGACGTCCTGTGGGCTCTACTCCGCGACAACCGGGTCTTCGAACTCGACACGCCCGCAGCTCGAACGACTTGACAACTTCATTGAGAATCCGTGGACTGATGGCTGGTCGTCGGCGGGTCGGGATACAGGTAGTGCCTTCTGGGTCGGGAGAATCTGGAGTGTCTAGGTCCTGATCCCACCCGATCCAAAAGGCACTGAGAGTGAAACTACCGTACGGGTGGTCGCGGACCACGCTGGTGTTCGATGAGCAGAATTTGGTGTCGTGTGCGGGGTTGGTTCCGGTGATGGCGCTGGCCGAGCGGGCGGGCCTGTCGGAGCTGGTCTCCAGTCGTGTCGTGATCGCGGAGACGAGGGTGAGGTCGGCGGCGGCGAACCCGGCGGGCAAGCTGGCCTCGATCGTCGCGGGGATGGCTGCTGGCGCGGACTGTATCGACGATCTGGATGTGATCCGCTCTGGTGGGATGCGTCGGCTGTTCGCTGGGGTGTATGCGCCGGCGACGCTGGGCCAGTTTCTGCGGGAGTTCACCCACGGCCACACCCTGCAGCTGGCCTCAGTCGCGCGGGCCCATCTGGTCAACCTCGTCCAGGCCAGCGGGCTGCTACCCGGTATCGGGACACAGGCGTTCATCGACATCGACTCGCTGTTGCGCCCGGTCTATGGGCACGCCAAGCTGGGCGGGAGTTTCGAGCACACCAAGATCGCCGGCAGGCAGGTGCTGCGCCGAGGCCTGTCACCGCTGGCCACCACTTTGAGTACCAGTGACGGCGCGCCTGTGGTGGCTGGGATCCGGCTCCGCGCCGGACGGGCCGCCTCCGGCAAAGGCGCGGCGAGCATGGTGGCCGAGGCGATCGCCACCGCCCGCGCCGCCGGCGCGACCGGCGCAATCCTGATGCGGGGCGATTCGGCCTTCGGCAACCACGCCGTGGTCGGCGCGTGTGTGAAGGCAGGCGTCCGGTTCTCGGTGGTGCTCACCAAGAACCCGGCAGTGACCGCTGCGATCGCCTCCATCCCCGAGCACGCCTGGACACCGGTGCACTACCCCGGTGCGGTCACCGATCCCGACACCGGCGATCTGATTTCCGACGCCGAGGTCGCCGAGACGGAGTTCACCGCGTTCACCTCGACCAGGCACCCGGTCACCGCCCGGCTGATCGTGCGCAGGGTCCGTGACCGCGCCCGCGACCAGGAGCTGTTCCCGGTCTGGCGTCATCACCCGTTCTTCACCAACAACACCGAACCGACCGCGCAGGCTGACATCACCCACCGCCGGCACGCGATCATCGAAACGGTGTTCGCCGATTTGATCGACGGGCCGTTGGCTCATCTACCCTCAGGACGGTTCGCCGCCAACAGCGCCTGGGCGATCTGCGCAGCCATCACCCCAACCTGCTCCGCGCCGCCGGCACCCTCACCAGCCCCCGCCACGCCACCGCCCGCGGCGCTACCCTGCGCCGCCACATCGTCACCGTCCCCGCCAGAATCGCCCGCCCCGGGCGCCGGAGAGTCCTGCACCTACCCGAGCACTGGCCCTGGGCAGAACAGTGGAACAACCTTTGGCACAACGTGTTCCGGCCCGCGACCGGGCCGCCACGCGTCACCTGAAACTAGCCACCCGCCGCCAAGGCCCGACCAGAGACCAAAGGAAAGCTGGGCAGACCAGCACACCAACCCTGCCCACGCCAAACCCACCACCAACCACCGCAAACCGAGATCACCAACCCGCCCGGTCCACGGATCCAGGCTTAGGGACCCGACCCGAGGGAGGTGGGTAAAGCCTGACGGTCCGGCGACCACCTCAGCCACCGCTCCTTACCCGTCGTGTCGCCCGGTGAGACCGAGGACGGCGCGCCAGCGCCGCCCGCAGGGCGGCCGGGCGGCTGCGCCGCGTCAGCGGCGCCTTGACTTCTAAGAGGTCAACACAGCAACGCAGAGGCCAGGCCACGCGTCGAGTGCCACCTGATGCGCGACACTCGACTTCTAAGAGGTCAACACAGCAACGCAGAGGCCAGGCCACGCGTCGAGTGCCACCTGATGCGCGACACTCGCGCTAGGTGCTGTGCGACAACCGGGCTCGCGGGACGGGCCGCCGACCAGAAGCCCGCGGTCAGGCCGGAGGAAGGGCCTCGACGGCGTCGAAGATGAGTTTGCGGGCTGAGTGGCCGGTGACTGCGTCGTTCCACAGTCGGTCCATCACGCGGGCATAGGCGGCGGCGCTCTCATGCGTATGCGTGGTCTCGCCGACGAACGTCTCGACCATTGCGGTGTCGTCGTAGATCTGGAACGAGTTCTGCGGCGTGGTGGACAGCGGGATCCCGAACGGGATGATGCCGAAGCGGATGTTGGGAGTCCCGATGACGGTCTGGAGTCGGTCGAGCTGTCCGCGCATCACATCCGGTGGGGCGATGAGGAACCTCGAGACGAGGGGACTCGAACCCCTAACCCCTGCCTTGCAAAGGCAAATCCAGGACTGACGCCCAGCTGAGCGCTCGATCACGCCGCCGAACACCCCGGGGTTCCGCCCGTTGTTAACCGCCGTAGACCATGAAGGCCTGTGGGATCAGCAACCCGCATTGGCTTGGGCTGAGAGTGGACTACCTCGTGCGGGGACAGCTCGGGCCGGGCTTAGGTGTAGGCCCGCGCCTGCAGGGTGAACAGTTCGGCGTAGAGGCCCGTCGCGGCCATGAGCTGGTTGTGGTCGCCGACCTCGACGATCCGGCCCTTGTCCAGTACGACGATGAGGTCGGCCATCCGTACGGTGGAGAACCGGTGACTGACGAGCACCGTGACGCCACCGACCTCCCGCGCCGCCTCGGACGCGCGGGCGAACCGTTCGAACAGCGTGTGCTCGGCCTCGGCATCCAGTGCGGCGGTTGGCTCGTCGAGAACCAGCAACAGTGGCGTAGGGCGCATGAAGGACCGCGCCAACGCCAGGCGCTGCCACTGGCCCACGGACAGGTCGACACCACCCGTCCACGCGGCGCCGAGCTGAGTGTCCAATCCGGCCTCCAGGTGGGCGACGACATCGGTGGCGTCACCGCGTCGCAGCGCCTGACGAATGGCCCCGACGTCACCTCGGCGAGGGAGATCGCCGACGCCAACGGTGTCGGAGGCGCGGAACTCGAACCGGTCGAAGTCCTGGAAACCGGCACTGGTACGAGTCCGCCACATGTCAGCGTCGATGTCGGCAAGCTCAGCGGTGTCGACTCTGATGGAGCCGGTCGTCGGCTCGTAGAGGCGAAGGAGAAGCTTCACCAGCGTCGACTTCCCGGCGCCGTTCTCGCCGACCAGAGCCACGCTGCTCCCAGCGGGCAGGTGCAGGTCGACGTCACGTAGCGCGGGGGCCTCCGCCTGCGGGTACTTGAACCCGACCCCTGCCAAGGTGATGCCAGTGCGCAGCACGACGGGTGGCTCGCCGCCAGTGGCCCGCTCGAGGTTCTGCTTGGCGTAGGTGACGAGCTCTGCGTAGGCCTTGAAGTCCCGCCACGTCCTCGCGGTACCTCGGACGTGGCCGGCGACCGTGCCTGCGGTCTGGTCGACCCGGGCGGCGAGCAGCACGATCAGGGCGATGTCGCCGGACGGTGCGAGGCCGTTTCGTACGAGCAGGACGATGTAGACGATCGCCGCCCCGTAGCCGAGCCCGAACGCCAACCGCGCGGCCAGCTCGACGACCAGGCCGCGCGAGCTGGCCTCTACCATCTCCTTACGCTCGGTCGCCAGCAACGAGCGATGGTGGTCGGGGAGCAGCTCGGACAGGCCGGAGGTCCGGACCTCCACGCCGTGGCGAGGAGCCGTGGCGATTGACTTCAGGCTCGCACGCATTCGACGGTGGACAGCTACCCGTTGCCGTGCGTCCTGCTCCCACCTGCCGGCAACCGTGCCCGACCAGACCCGGAGGAGTCCGAGGACCGGGAGCACCAAGAACTCCTGTCGTACGCTGGCCAGCAAACCGAACGTGGCAACGACCTCCAGAACAGTGACCATCGTGGCCACCAGTCCAGTGCTGATAAGGCCCATGTCACCGATCCGGCTGCGCAGGTATGCCACCCGATCGGCGAGGGTGGGATTTTCGTGATGCGCGACGCCGGGGATCCCTGAAACCAACGACATCAGCTCTCGGTGGATGTACACCTGGCCACGATCATTCACCGTCGCCTCGATGGGATCCAGAACGGGCGATGCCAGCACAGTGAGTGCGAAGCCGCCGATCAGGAGGCCGGCTCCCACCTGCATGGACACGAGACCGGCGGTATCGCCCCCGATGACGGCGTCGATGACCAGCTTCACCCCGACGAGTGTGACCAACGGAGCAAGGGCCCGTATGGCCGTTAGGACGAGCTGAACACAGGTCAGCTTCGGGCTTGGGCCGAAGCCGGCAGCAAGCCAGAGACGCAGCGGAAGCAGGCGGCTCGGCGCAGGGCCATACATGGTGTCAGTCTCAGGCATCCTGGTCTCCTGACCGCGAACCGCTCGCGCTGGGGACGGCCGCGTACCGGTCCGCCTGCAGCCTGAACATGCGCGCGTACCGGCCACGAGACGCCATCAGCTCCTCGTGCGTGCCGGACTCAACGATCTGTCCGTCGGCCAGGACCACGATCCGGTCGGCTGGGCGTACGACGGAGAACCGGTGGGAGATGATCAGCGACGTGACGCCCGCGGTGTGCTGGAGGTACTGGTCGACCAGGGATGCTTCGGCGCGGACGTCGAGTGCGGCGGCCGGCTCGTCGAGAACCAGCACCCCGGCGCCGTTCTCGATCGCCGCCAGCGCCCGCATGAGGGCCAGCCGTTGCCACTGACCCGTCGAGAGGTCGACCCCGCCCTCGAACTCCGCGGACAGCACCGTGTCCCACCCACCCGGCAGTCCCTGGATGAGTTCGTCTGCATCTGCCCGGCGGGCAGCGTTGACAGCCGCTCGTAGTCGCTCCGAAGCTGTCCGGTCCGACGGTGCTGAACGCAGTAAGACGTTCTCGGTGACAGACATCGGGAGACGGGCGAAGTCCTGCACGATAGCGGCGACCTGCCCCTGCCATCGCGCGAGTCCGGCCCCATCCAGGGTCGCCAGATCGATGCCGTTTGCCAGCACCCTGCCCGACGTCGGGCGGTAGACGCCGGTGAGCAGCTTGACGATGGTGGACTTCCCGGCTCCGTTGACGCCGACCAGGGCGAGCCGTTCGCCAGGCGCGATCCGCAGCGAGAGTCCGCTCAACACCTCACGGTCACGCCCGGGGTAGCGGAAGCACACGTCCTCAAAGACGATGTCACTGGCGCCGTCCCAAACAGGCGACACGACGCCTTGAAGCCCGGCGCCGTGTGGTGCGGCGCCGGGAACTGACGGGCCCGGTTCGTCCACCCTGGCGTCCAGGTCTCGTAGCGCGCGCAACGCCTGACGCCCGGTCTGCCCACTGCCCAGGCCCGAGTTCCACCACATCAAGGCGCCAAGCGTCTGCGGTACCACGACAAGGGCTGGGATGACGGTGCTGACCTGAGCGACCGACAGGTCCCCTCGACGGGCAGCGCTGAGGGCGTACACGATCCCGACCAGCAGAGCGGCCGCGTAGACCGCGATGGCCGCGGCGGTGATCAGGGCCGTGCGTCTGCGAGCTGTCCAGACCGTCGCCATGGTGGACTTCCACAGCGCCACGTAACGATCCGTCAGCCAGGACGACAACCCGAACACCCGCAACTCCTTTGCGGAGCGGCCCATCGCAAGGTCGAAGACGTACTCGGCCCGACGCTGCCCTTCGGTGTCACTCGCCCACACCGCGCTCTCCGTCCTGCGCAGATGAGCGAGCCACACCTCCACCAGCAGGGTGATCCCGACCAGCAAGCCCGCATACCACCAGCCGAGGATCGATCCGATCACCGCACACGTCCCCAGTAATGACGTGTGGATGGCCGCCAAGCCGATCTGGGACGTGACAGCAAGGCTGATCGACGTCCAACCAACACCTGCCGAAGCCGAGTGCAGGTTGTGCACGATCGGGTCGTCAAGGTGGGCGACACCGCGTGGCCGAACGAACGGCATCAACCGCGCGTCCTCGGTCTCCGCCTCTGTCGTGGTGCGTAGGGCAGTCTTCAGGTGGTCCATCACTAGCGGCAATGCCGAGCTCGCCAGGAACGTGGCGACAAGCAGACACACCAGGACGACGAACTGTGTGGCCGCACCGCCGCTCCCGGAGGCGAACCGACCCCCGGACCCGATCACGAGTCCCGCAAGCGGGAGCATCGCCACCCAGCTGAGTGAACTGAGCACAGCGGACCCCAGGGCCAGGAGCAAGAGGCCGGGTGCGACACGGTATCCGTACGCAAGAACAGTCAACATCAACAGCCCCCCGCGAGCAGGGTCGAGCAAAGTCGACGACGAGGAAAGCTGGGCAAGACAGAACAAAGACGCATCAGTGACCTCCGCGAAGAGAGCTGATGCGGTGGGCCCCGAACGGTCGAGCGCGCTATCGGTTTCGGCGAGGCAGCACCGCAGATGTCGAACCAGACACGGGAACCACCTCCAACCGGACTACGACCTGCCGCCGGACGATACCAGGTTCGCCCCGATCCAGCACCGGCTGACATCCGGCTGCGGACATCGTAGGGATTCCCATGCATACGCAGGCCCATGGCCTGTCGCGGCGTGTCCGGCCAGACCCGATCCAGCTGACCCCAAGCCGTCGCGCGAGGGTCGTTGTCATGACCGACATTGACCGCTGAGTACCCTGGTCGGCTCCGGTCTGGGGTACAGGGAGGGCCCGTGGCCGTTCGATCCCCTGTAGCGTTGGGCGGCTAGTGCTCGATAGCCAAGATGGAAGGGGGCGGCGCCGCGCTCGCCGCCGCCGCGTCACTGATCGTCAGCTCGACGAGAGCGGTGCACTCCGGCAGGGCACATTCACAGTCGAACGTGCGGATCACGCTATCCGGATCGACGGTCGTCAGTGGGCGCGAGGATGGGCTGGCGTACTGGTTGACGAGCGCCTGGTTCGCTTGCCGGATAAGACTTCGCCTCTCCTCGACGGTCGTCGCTGTAGGGCCTTTGCCGATACGAGGCGCGAAGACCCGTTCGATCTCAGCGATCGCCTCTTCCACGGACAGATGATCGACGGCGATGGTGGCGATGCCGGTTTCCGCGAGCTGCTCGATCGTCGGTTCCATGGCCTGCAGGTAAGACCAGGGGACTTCGCCGCGGTGCCGGACCCGCAGCCTCGCGACCTGGACATCCCTCGACGGGAACAGCCAGACGGCCTGATTTTCAGGCCTCGCCATCGCCGGGGTAATCAGTCCTCCCTCGGCCACGATCAGCGGACCCGCCGGGAGCGAGCGCAGATCCTCCATGATCATCTGCCGGCGGTCGTAATAGTCGGCACCCGGACCACGGGCCGGTAGGTCGACGCCAGCCGCAAGTGCCCGGTCTCGATGCACCCACGTCTGGGTGTCGGAGCTGTACCGGCGCAGGCCGTGACGTCGCGCCAGGAACCGGGCAGCCGTCGTCTTACCGGCCCCAGCCGGTCCACCGATCCACAGCACACTCGGCAACCCCATGAGACCCACTCCCCCGAACCATCCGACCAGCGCCGTCCGCGCCCCGGATCACGAGTCTGCGCCATTAGACGTCTGAACATACGCCGGGCCCGCTGATTCCGGCATCGCTGGCCGTGGCTGCTCCCTGTGCGTGTGGGCTGCTGAGGGTCGTTCGGGGGCACCTCAGGGGCATCGTTGGTCCCTCGGCCCAGGCTTGGCCATGCCACCTGTGCAGCGGGTGCAGCTCGTCGCGAGGTAGAACCTCGCTACTTCCTCGGCCGCGGCGAAACAGAATCGCGGCCTGGCCGACGTCTGCGTATCATCCGCGGGATGATCGGGTGTCTGCGATCCGTGCCGACCACAGCTGCGGTGGCCGAGCTGATCGGCCGCCAGTACCGCATCGACGTGATGGACTGCCTCCTCGTTCGGTCGTTCGTCAACGACGTGTACGAGGTGAGAGCCGGGGACCGTCTGCGGTACGTGTTGAAGGTCTATCACCACGGCGGCTGGTCGCCCGAGGAAGTGAGATGGGAGCAGGAACTGGTGGCACACGTCGCCGCTTCCGGGGTGGCCGTCGCCGAGCCCGTTCCCCTGGTCGACGGACGGTTGTCGGCGAGGTCCAGGCACCCGAAGGTGATCGCCCCTTCGCACTGTCGGTCTTCGTCGAGGGGCGTAAACCGCAGCCGCCATGGACCGACGGCCTCTATCGCGAGTTCGGTGCCCTGATCGCTGGGTTCCATAAAGCCGGCGACGGATTTCGTACCAGGCGCCCCCGCCGGCCATTCGATCTGCGGACCACGCTGGAAGAGCCCCTTCAGTCCGTGCTTCCCCGGCTGATGAACCGGCCGGCCGATCAGAAGCTGGTCGCCGACCTCGGCGACGACGCGCGACGGCAGATCACCGACCTGGCTGAGCAAGGCTTAAGCTGGGGGGTCCGACACGGCGACGCCAGTATGGACAACCTCCACCTCACCGATTCCGGGATGGTGCTGCACGACTTCGACCTCGCCGGCATGGGTTGGCGGGCGGCCGACCTCACTGGCGTGTTCACCGGCCCCCGCTCCTCCTTGCATTGGGAGGCGTTCCTTGCCGGGTACACGGCGGTCGCTGACCTCACCCCCGCTGATCTTCGTGCCGTTCCCTGGCTCGCGGTCACCGGACTGATCTCCAACCTCGCGTTCCTTCTGGTGGAGGGTCCGTCGTTTCGCGGCACGGAGGCGCTGGACGGCAGCCTCTTTGAGCGAGAGCTCAACAGTCTGAGAAGCCTCGCAGCGACCAGCTGACGACCTGGCCGGAGTGGAGGCCGGAGACTGGCATGCGAGGAGGACGGGACCCGTGCCGACCGCCGACGCCAGAGGCGCCCGGTCAGCCGAAGAGGTTCCTGTTCTGTTCTATCCACCTGATGTGCTGTTCGAGCTGCTCGGGATACCGGTCTGCCACCATCGCGATCTGGCGCTCGTAGCCCTCTGTGGCGAGCCTGCGGACAGTCTCTATGGCGCCCAGTTGGTTCGCGATCACGGCGTCGACGAGCCAGTCAGTGGACGTCAGGCCGTAGGCCTCCGCGAACAGTTCGATGCGGCGGTGTCTGTCAGGCGGTCCTTGGTAGCGGAGTGCCTTGACACAGTCGGCATCGGTGCGGAACGGCGCCATACATTCCAAGGCGTAGGCGACATCGCGTTGTGGTGGGCCCGGACTGGCGTACTCCCAGTCCAGGAGCCCGACCGGTTGGGTTCCTTGCCAGACGATGTTCCATGGGGCGAAGTCGCCGTGGCAGACAACCTCCCCTGGTCCACCCGTCCCGGCTACCCCGTTGAACCAGACCGGCGGCCGTTCCGGTCTCCACAGCGCAACCGTGTCGTGGTAGGCCCGCATCATCCTGGCCGCTGCCGCTAGTCCTTTCCCATCGGCGACGCTGGACCAACCCTCAGCGCCGGAGTATCCCTCGATGTAGCTGAGGATCTCCGTACCGTCTTCGATGCCAACCACCCGTGGCGAGTAGGGAAAGCCGGCCTCCTGCAGATAGTTCAGGAGCGCGTGCACGGCTGGTGTCCAGGGCTGGATCGGGTGCCGGACTGTCGCCCCGATGCGAAGGACGGGCCTGTCGGACCTGTCTGAAAGCACCTCGTCGTCGGTCACCTGTCGGACGGCACCGGCAGCGTCCAGCGAACTGACACCACCATCCGTCGCGGCCATCTGCCCGGCGAGCCCGGAACGGCGCCCCCGGCGCCGCCCTCGGGGCTTGGCCGGGTGACTCGCAGGGTCACGGACAAAGGTCGTGCCGCCTCGACCTCCTCGGGGTTGTGAGGGTGCGCGGTCCGCGACCATCACCGCGTGACCAGCACGGCGCTTGGGTTGGCCAGGACCCACGCGGCGATGCGGAGAAAGCGGGTGAGTGCCTGGTCATGGAGTTTCTTGACCGGGTTGCGCGCGTAGCCAGCGATGGCTGGTTCGTACAGTGGCACGGCTGCTATGTAGGCCGGCAGTGCTCGGCGTTCCAGCTCCGTCAGGGTCGTATGCGCTGCGTCCTCGTACTCGCCGAGGAGGTCCGGCACCTTCTCCCATGGGAATGCCTCGGCGCTACCGCTGTCGTCTGGCCGTAGCACCATCCAGGCCAGGGAGTGTGCCAGATCGTGGATCCGTGGTCTGACCGCTGTGAACCCGAAGTCAAGGTAGGTAGCTGCACCGGTTGCTGTGGGCCGGATGTTGCTCAGCTTCCCGTCACCATGGATGAGCTGGTTGGGCAGCGCGGCCGCCGGGATCCACTGCGCCGTGAGTGGGCCGAGCAGTCCGCGGGCGGACCGGGCGACGCCTCGTGCGTAGCTGTCGTGCCGCACGGCCTCCTCGGTGGCGGCCATCCACCGGCGCAGTGAGCCTGGCGGGGCATAGGTGGAGATGACGGGTTTCGGGACCGGGACGTCCACCGCGGCCAGTGCCCGGTGGAGTCGGCCCATGCTGCGCACCATCCAGACGTAGGACTCCCATGTCGGAGCGACGTCCTCGTGGCGGATGTAGGTTTCCAGCTCCGCCCACCCGTTCCCACACCGTTGGAGCTGCCTGCTACCGATGGCGCGTGGCTCTGCAACGACCAAGCCATCGTCAGTGAGGCGATGCCGCAGGCTCTGCAGGGCAAGAAGCCGCCGGTGCGACACGAAGGGCTGATGAACCCGCAACACGAGATCGACGGGACGCAGCCACAGGTTAAGGCTCAGACAACCGCCGAGATCCGTGACCGTCGAGCCGCGAGCCACCACCTCGACCAATCCACGCACACCCGGCTGCCCCGCCGTCGGCCTGTCGAAGTCTGCCCACCACGCCCGCATCCGCGATCCCCGCATGCCGCCGACCATGCCGCATCCGCGACCGGTGCACCAATCCAATAGGCAGCCCAGCGGTCCGGCGACTTCGATCAGGCTGGCGAGCGGTGGCGCATAGCCGACCTCTACGGTGTCTCAGCGACACCGCATTGGGACGCCTTCGCCGCCGGCTACACCGAGGTACGAGGTCTGAGAGGAGCCGATCTTGTCGCACTCCCGTGGTTCCGCGTCGTCAGCGGGGTCTTCAACCTTCGGTTCCACCTCGTCGACAAGCCCGCGATGCGTGGCACGGAGTCGCTTAGCGAAGGATGGGTGGATCAAGGGCTGGACGGGCTGCGCAGCGCGGCCAGCGAACTTGCTTGCCTGAGGGCTTCTCTCCTTAAGTTGCGGCGGGAGAAACCGGCTCTCCACTCTTCGAGGAGGACCATGGCTGAGGAGCGGCTTGAGGGCGGGAACATGGGCGGTGCAGTGCGGGCAGGAGACACGGTTCGCCGCTCGGTCGGTCCCTGGACGCCGGCCGTGCACGCGCTGCTCGCGCATTTGGTGGACAAGGGGTTCACCGGCGCCCCGCGACCCCTCGGGTTCGATGAGCAGGGTCGCGAGGTGCTCACCTTTCTGGAGGGCGAGACGGTCGGAAGCCGCAGGCCGCGGCCAGCCTGGGTGCACGCCGAGGACACCCTTGATCAGGTCGCCCAATGGATGCGCGCCTACCACGAAGCCGTCGCCGACTTCATCCCGCCGCCCGGCGCCGTCTGGCGCGGGAGCGGAACCTGGTCACCGGACCTGATCATCGCCCACAACGACGCTGCCACCTACAACGCCGCCTGGCACCAGGGCAAGCTCACCGGGTTCTTCGACTGGGACTTCGCCGGGCCCGCCACGCCGGAGTGGGACCTGGCCCTCGCCGCCTTCAGCTGGGTCCCCCTGCACTCCCGCCACGTTGTCGCCGCCGAGGGGTTCACAGACCTCGCGGCCAGGCCCCGCCGCCTCCACCGGTTCCTCCGTACCTACGGCTGGTCAGCAACAGCCGGAGAATTCCTCGATGTGGTCGAAGCGCGCGTCAAAGCCCACACCGACAGCATCCGCGACCTCGCCGCCTCAGGAGACGAGGCCTTCAGCCGACTGCTCCGCCAAGGCATCCCGGACGCCCTCGACCAGGCGATCGCCGAACTGGCAAGCTTCCCGCGATAGTGCGCTCACCGACTCCAGTGCCGCGCGCCCAGGTCCTCCGCCTCCGCGGTCTGCGCCCAGCCGGGCACCGCCACGGCCTGTGGTCGAGCCTGTACGAGTCGAGCGCGGCCTCCAGCACGATCTGCTCACACGAACCCCCGCGCGAGGGCAGCGGCTGGCCGACCCCACCGGCGTCATCTCCGTGTGCGGGCAACCCCTCGGACTCGGCCGCGCCTACGCCCGCCGCACTCTCCTCGTCACCGTCTCCACCACCACTCTCGCCGTCGAACCCGACGTCGGCGACACCGTGGCGCGGCGCTTCGTGGTGCTCACCATCGCCGCCCCCTGACCGCGACCGCACGACTTCTGCGCACACCGCGCACCAAACCCGCCGCGCCGATGGACCGACACGTGGCCGTTCGGTCTCGGCCGCCTTCTGACATCGAGGCATGATCACTTGCGGTCGGTACCCCACGCTGCCAGCGTTGCTGACGACGAATCGCTTCTCCATCCGTGAACACGGACGCGTGAACGGCCGTCACGTCGGCCCGGGCCGTCCCTGGAGGTTCCCCATGCCGAGAAGGTTTCCGGTCATGCTCGCTCTCCTGCTCGGACTGGTGTCCGCCACGGCGGGCCTGACCGGCTCACGACCGGCGGTCGCCGACTCGGGCGGTGAGGTCATGTACCGGGCGCAGTCCACGAACGAGGCGAACATCTACGCCCGCGTGATCCGACTCCAGCACGCCGGCCCTGTCAACGGCAGGCTGCTGGGTACCTTCGAACGGCACCACGACGACGGCACTCCCGCGCAGTTCGTCATCCGCAGCAGCGACGACGACGGGGCGAACTGGTCGACACTTGCCACGGTGAGCGACCCGCAGACCGGGCCGGGACATCCGGTCTCCCGCATGTGGCAGCCCGCTCTCTTCGAGTTCCCGCGCCGGCTTGGCGATCAGCCTGCCGGCACCCTGCTACTTGTGGGCAACACCGTTCCGGCCGACGGGTCGTTCACGCAGTTCTACAGTTGGCGCTCGCAGGACCACGGGCGAACCTGGACACCGGTCGGCCCGGTCCAACGCGGAGGCACCTTCGGCAAGGGCATCTGGGAGCCGTTCCTCATACTGGACGCGCGCGGACGACTCGTCATGCACTTCTCCGACGAACGCGACTCACCCGCACACAGCCAGATGCTGGTGCAGATCGTCTCGACCGACGGGGGTCAGACCTGGGGCCCCGTAACGCGTGTCGTCGCCAGCGCCGTACCGGCGGACCGGCCCGGCATGCCCACGCTCACCCGGATCGGTGACCATGGAAAGTATGTGCTGAGCTTCGAGGTGTGCAGTCGGGCGAACTGCGAGGTTCGCATCAAGTACTCCCCTGACGGCACCCGATGGGGGTGGGCCGAGGATCTGGGTGAGTGGGCGGTGACGACGGACGGCCGCTACCTCGGCCACAGCCCCTACATCACCTGGATGCCGACCGGCGAGGACAGCGGGGACCTGGTGCTCGCGGCCCAACGTGTCTACTCCGTGGTGGGAGACGAGCCGAGCGGCGAGGACTATCGCGCGGTCCTCCTCCGGGCCGACGACGGACGAGGGCTGTGGTCGTGGGCGCCCGCGCCGTGGCGCGTGTCGAACACCTCCCCTGGCTGCAACGCCAACTACAGCCCACACCTGCTCCCCGGTCCGTCAGGCCAGCTGCGCCTCACCGCACCGACCAGCGTCGGTGACTCCGGGCCATGCAGTGAGGGCACGGGCACGGCCCAGATCGGCACCCTGCCCTACCAGGACCGGTTCGCCGAAGCCGGGCAGGCCGGCTGGGCGGACTACGGTGGCTGCTGGAGCGTGCAGGGAGACACGTACGTGGAAAGCTGTGGGACCGATCCCGCGGTCGGCCCGAAGGCGCTCACCGGATCCACCGGATGGTCGGACTACACCGTCGCCGCCGAGGTCATGGTCACCTCCCCCACCGGAGACGCCGGCATCGTGGCCCGGCTCAGCGACCCGTCCGTGGGGGCCGATTCCCACCAGGGTTACCTCGCCTTCTTCGACCTCGGACAAGACACCCTCACCATCGCGCGCCAGGACCACGCCTACCAACCGCTGGCCAGCGTGCCGGTGCCCGGCGGACTGCGCTCCAACACGTGGTACCGCCTGTCCTTCACAGTTCGCGGCGGCCACCTCACCGCGGCCCTCACCCCGTCAGACGGGAGACTGCCCACAAGCGTCACGGCGAACGACCCGTACCTGTCGTTCCCCACAGGCATGGTGGCCCTACGCAACCACGCCGGCACCGCCGCCTACCGCCACGTCGAGATCACCCCGGAACGGAGTTGAGCTCCAGGGGCGGGTACTACCCGAACACGGGTCAGGCCAGGACCAGCAGCAACGAACGCAAACGTTCTCACCGAGTGAGCGCCCGAGTGCAGCCCGATCAGCTCAAGTCGCCGCCCGTGCCGGGGCGGCAGGCTGCGGTCGGTCGACCTACCACCCCCCTAGCGCCGTCCCCGCGCCGCGTGTCAACGACGGCTGAAGTTTGACCCCCTGGCGTCGGTTGAATGTTGACCCCCTTTGGGGTGGTTATGGTTGGTCGTTGGTGGCCGCGGGGACGCGGCCGAGGTCTCGGTTCTTGAGTCTGTAGCTGTCGCCTTTGAGGGCGATGACGTCGGCGTGGTGGACGAGTCGGTCGATCATGGCTGCGGCGACGGTGTCGTCGCTGAAGACTTCGCCCCATCGGCCGAACGGCTTGTTGGACGTGACGATCAAGGACGCGCGTTCGTAGCGGGCGGAGACGAGTTGGAAGAACAGGTTCGCCGCCTCGGCTTCGAAGGGGATGTAGCCGACCTCATCGATGACGAGCAGCGGGTAGCGGCCGAGGCGGATCAGCTCGGCCTGGAGCCGGCCGGCGGTGTGTGCTTCGGCGAGTGTGGTGACCCACTGGGCGGCGGTCGCGAAGGCGACTCGGTGGCCTGCTTGACAGGCTCGGATCGCCAGGCCGACGGCGAGATGGGTCTTGCCGGTGCCGGGCGGTCCGAGCAGGACGATGTTGTCTCGTGCGGTCACGAAGTCGAGGGTGCCCAGGTGCGCGATCTGTTCACGTCTGAGGCCACGGGCATGGTCGAAGTCGAACTCCTCCAGGGACTTGCGTGCCGGGAAGCGTGCGGCGCGGATGCGTCCCTCGGCGCCGTGGGCTTCTCGTGCCGCAACTTCGCGGGCCAGGCAGGCAGCGAGGAACTCCTCATGTGACCAGTTCTCTGCCCGGGCCCGCTCGGCTAGGCGCGGCACCGCCTCGCGGAGTGTCGGCGCCTTCAATGCCCTTGTGGCGTAGGCGATTTCAGCGGTCAGGTCCCGACCGGTCTTGCTGGTGGTCGCACTCATCAGGCCACCACCTCTGGGGTGTCAACCAAGCCTTGCGCAGCTGCCCCGGGATCGTCGAGGCCGAAGATGGCGTCGTAGTCGGTGAGTTGCCGCTGCTCCACCATCTGCGCTCCGGCAGGCTCGCGAGCCAGGGTCAACCTCGCCGAGCGCAGGGCCGCCGCGGCGGCACGGTGGTCGGGATCGGTGAGGGTCTGATGCTTGGCCCAGCAGCGTTCGTGGTCGGCGACGATGCGTCCCTCACACAGCACACGCACCCGGTCCAGATCAGCGACGACCTCGACCCGGCGGCCGATCACGCCCGGGTGGACGGAGTAGTCGTTGCCGTCCAGGCGGAGGTAGTGGTCACGCGCGAGCCTGGTCGATGCCCGCCAGCCTGTGGCCGGGGCTACCGGTGGCAAGGCCAGCATCGCTGCCCGGTCAGCGCCGATCCGGTCGGTGGCCGCGCAGCCAAGTGCGCGGCGATGCCGACCGTTGGCCAGCCCCAGCCACCCGGCCAGTTGGGTGTTGAAGTCGGCTGGGCAACTGAAGCTGCGGCCGGGCAGGAACGAGGTCTCCAGGTAGCCGTTCGCCCGCTCCACCAGCCCCTTGGCCTCAGGATCGGCCGGTCTGCAGATGAGCACCTTCGTGCCCAGGGTTCCCCGGAACGCCTGGGCCTCGGCAGTGAGCTCGCTGGCCCCGCGCCGCCACCGGCCGACCGCTCCCTCACCGTCCCACACCAGCGTGCGTGGCACGCCGCCCAAGCCCGACAGGAGCCGCCACCAGCCGACGAACAGATCTTCCCCGGCCCTGCTCGGGACCAGCATCGCGCACAATGTCAATGGCCAAGTGCGTGTCCCCGCTGGTGGCCATCTAAAAGTCCCCGTTCCTTGTCGTGATCAGCTTGTTGTGGGGTGGTTGCCTCCTCGGGTTCGGGCTTGTCGCATGCGGTAGCTCTCCCCGTCGGTGACCACGGTGTTGCAGTGGTGGAGGAGCCGGTCGAGGAGGCTGACGGCGGTGGTGTGTTCGGGTAGGAACCGGCCCCATTGTTCGAAGGGCCAGTGGGAGGCCACGCCGAGGGCTCGGCGTTCGTAGGCGGCGGCGATGAACCGGAAGAGGAGTTGGGTGCCGGTGTTGTCCAAGGGCGCGAAGCCGAGTTCGTCGATGATGACGAGGTCGTTTCGGAGCAGGGTTTCGATGGTCTTGCCGACGGAGTTGTCGGCGAGTCCTCGGTAGAGGGTTTCGACGAGGTCGGCGGCGCATGTGTAGCGGACCCTGTGGCCGGCTTGGACGGCGGTGACGCCGAGCGCGACGAGTAGGTGGGACTTTCCTGTGCCGGCCGGGCCGATCAGGCAGAGGTTCTCCCTGGCCGGGATCCACTCCAGGGAGGTGAGGTAGTCGAAGGTTGGTTGTGGGACGGAGGAGACGCTCAGGTCGTACTCGTCCAGAGTCTTCATGACCGGGAATGTCGCGGCCTTGAGACGGTTGCGGGCGTTGGAGTCCTCCCTGGCGGTGATCTCGGCCTCGACGAGAGTGCGGAGCAGCTCCTCCGGCGTCCAGCGTTGGGTCTTGGCCGTGCGGAGCAGTTCGGGGGCGAGCGTGCGCATCGCGGCCAGCTTCAGCCGGCGCAGCCCGTCGGTCAGGTCCGCTGGTAGGGCGGGCGGGGTCGCCGCGGTCATGAGCTCATCTCCTTTGCAGGATTGGTGGTGGGTTGGTTGTGGGGGGTGGTGGGTGTGATCGCGTAGTCGGCCAGAGAACGGGTCGGGACCGGCGGGAAGTCCAGCACAAGGGCCTCGCCCGGTTCGGCTGGCTGTGGTGTGCCTGGCCCGGCGGCCAGGATCGAGCGGACATCGCTGGACTTGAATCGGCCGAACGCGACGGCTCGCCTCAATGCGTCCAGCACGGCGTCGCGGCCGTGGGCGGCCTGCAGCGCGGCGATGTCGGCGAGCTCGCCCTGCAGGCGGGAGTTCCCGGACGCCGCGGCGCCTTTGATGAACGCCTGCGCGGGCTCACCGAGTGCGCAGAAGTCCTTCTCTGCTTGGGTCTTGGCTCTCACCGCGCGCGCCGGGACGTTGGGCCGGGGGCCGCCGTAGTGGTCGTCGATGATGCTGGCCTCGCCCGGTGCCACGAGCCGGTGCTCGGCCAGGACCTGCCCGGTGCCGGGGTGGAGGATCACCAGCCTGCCCCCGCCGGTCTGGCTCGCGGCGGGGCTGGTGTCGGTCACCACCTCCACGGTTGCGCCGATCATCGATGTTGGCACTGAGTACCGGGCCGAGCCGAACCGCACGCAGGAGAGCCGGTCGACCTTCCGGCAGATCGCAGAGCCCAGCCGCGGGCGCAGCGAAGGCAGCTCGCCCAGCTGCCCGCGCTCGATGCCAAGCCGCTCCGCCGGCACAGCCCAGATCTCTGAATGCCGTACAGAGTTGACCTCCTGGCACCACTGGGCCGCGGCGGCGTTCGCCGCGGACAGGTCGCCTAACGGTGCCTGCGGAAGCAGCAGATCGGTCTTGGCGTAGCCGACCAGCCTCTCCACCATGCCCTTGGACTGTGGATCCGCGGCCTCGCAAAAGTCCGGGCGGAACCGGTAGTGGCCGGCGAACCGCACATACTCAGCCGTTGGCACCACGACGTTCGCGACGATGCCGGCGCGCAGGCACCCCATCCGGTCCGCGAGCACCACCGTAGGCACGCCACCAACGGTCTCAAAGCACTCGGCCAACAACCCCAACGTGGTCTCGGCCCGCTCGTTGGACGCGAACCGGACGAACCGGAACCTCGACCACGCCAGGACCGCGCAGAACACGTGCACCCCGAGCTCGACTCCCCAGTCGATCAGCAGATGCTGGCCCGGCGCCCATACCCCGGGCCTGCGTCCACGGTGATTGTCCTTACGCCATTGGCCTTTCGCATCCGCCACCAGACGCCGGAAGTTCCGCGCCGACCCGGCATACCCGGCCGCGACCGCCACCGGTAACAGCCGCTTGGCCGAGATCCTCCCGCTCGTGGCCTCCACCCGTGCGGCCACCAGGTCAGCGACCTCGTCATAGTTGTGCCCGCGCGGCTCGCGCTCCGAGGCCACGTCCCCGCCGGCCTCCTGCCGCTCGATCACCCGTTTCACGGTCTTGTGAGACACGCCGCACATCGCGGCCGCGCCCCGATACGTGCCTACCTCACGGTAGGCAGCGATGATGTCCATACGTTCCCTCGCAGAAATCACTGGGGAGCTCCCTGAGCGGTGCGGTGACTGGCTAGACACCGCCACCGTCACCGCTCAGGGCCACAACCCCCGGCCGACACGCGGGACTAGCAGCGAGGATGGGGACTTCTACCTGGCCACCAGTGGGGACCTAGAACTGGCCACCAGTGGGGACTTTTTCATGGCCATGGACACACAACCAACGTGCGTAGCCGGTGATCATCACCAGCACCGGCAGCTGCTTGGCGCTACGCGTTTGCCCATGCCCGACAGGGATTTCGACGTCGGGGAACCAGAAGTCGCACTGGGCGATCTCGCCCGGATCATAGGCCGTGCGCGAGGCCGGGTCCGGCGGTAGATACACCGGCCGCAACTCCCGCACCCGATCCTTCAACACCGTGATCGACCGGTCCCAGCCGATCCGTTCCGCGATCACCGTGGCCGGCATGTCCGGCCACGCCGCCAGCAGCTCCCGGATCCGCGGCTCGACCGCATCCACGATCGACCCCCGCCCCGCACGCTGGTACCGCGGCGGGCCATCAGCAGCCAACGCCCGCCTGACCGTGTTCCTCGAGATCCCCATCACCCGCGCGATCGCCTTGATCGGCATCTTCTCCGCCCGAGACAACCGGCGGATCTCAGCCCAATCTTCCACTGACAACACCTGCTTCCTCCCCCAGCTCGACTTGAGCCAGGGTCTCGACAAGGGGTCAGTTTTCGTCCGACGCCAGGGGGTCAGTTTTCACGTGTCGTCGACACCGCGAGCGGCTACCCACACCCGAACCGGGGGTGGGTAGCCGTTAGTCGTCTCACTCGTCCTCGTCATCCTCGCCGCCCCAGTACCTAAATTCGGCGGCGAGCTCGGCGAACGCATCGCCGTCGTAGTCGACCTCGGCGAGGTCCGGTACGAAGAGGCCCTGCTCTGGGTAGATGGTCTCGGAGTGCCTCATCACCTTCACTATGAAGTCGGTCGCAGCACGAAGCAGCACTGGTTCGTCGAGCCAGAGGCCCATCTCCAGGCTGTGGCGTGAGGATGCCGTTCCGTTCGCGCTGCCGACCCACACTCGGGCAGGTGAGAACCGCTGGATCTCGTCCATAGCCTCTTCATCCTCAAGCCACCACAGATGACCCACGATGAACAACTTGGTGTGCAGGATCGGCACTTGCCTGGCAACTTTGCGGAATCCGATCGCTCGGATAGCAGGGATGTTGACGGCAGTAGCCTGCGCGCCGGAGCGCATCGTCGGGGTTCACGGCGCTGCGCTGGTGCGGCGTTGCAGGTCGGCGCATGTCGCTTCCCACGCGTTGCGCTCCGCTGTGCCCTCGACCGTGAAACCGGTCAGGCCGCCCACCAGCAACCCACCACGGTGCGGGCAGTGCCCCTCCGGGCTGCCGCACGCCGCGGAGATCAAGGACGCTGCCGGGAGCCGGCCTAGCTGATCCCCGGCTTCGACCCCTGCCACCGGGTGCCGTGTGCTGGCGGCGCCGGATCATGCCCACCACGGTCTCGATGCGCCGGGGCGGCGCCCTTCGTCCTCCCTCGGTGTTCTCCGTCGAATCAGATACGGACAACGGCCACGCACGTGATCCGCTCACCGGAGCTGCTCGTCACCGCCGCTTCCAGGCCACATGAGCCCTCGCCCGGCCTGCCGCAGCAGTTCCCCGGCGGACTCGACTGATGGTGTGACTCCAACACCACGTCGAGATCACCGTCACAGGCTGGATCGGCTGGTCGCCCATCCGTGCCAGTTCCCGTGTTGCCAGAGCTTCCCCCATAGACCATGAGCCGGGGAAGGGAGGTGACATTGTGAGCGAAGTTCAGGAGGAACCCAAGCCCCAGCAGACCGAAGTTGAGCAGCCCGTCGCCGACGCCCAGGAGCCCTCGCCCGAGGTGAGCCAGCCGGAAGCCCCTGTCGAAGGTGAACCCGGCGCCGCAGCGGCCAGCAGCGAGTCCGAAGCCGAACCGACACCCGAGGAGGCACCTGCGGAGGAGACACCTGCGGAGGAGACACCTGCGGAGGAGACACCTGCGGAGGAGACACCTGCCGAGGAGACACCTGCCGAGGAGACACCTGCCGAGGAGACACCTGCGGAGGAGACACCTGCCGAGGAGACACCTGCCGAGGAGACACCTGCCGAGGAGACACCTGCCGAGGAGACACCTGCCGAGGAGACACCTGCCGAGGAGACACCTGCCGAGGAGACACCTGCCGAGGAGACACCTGCCGAGGAGACACCTGCCGAGGAGACACCTGCCGAGGAGACACCTGCCGAGGAGACACCTGCCGAGGAGACACCTGCCGAGGAGGAGTAGGCCTTCTCGTCAGGGATCGATGGGTGGCAAACCTTGACGGGCAGCAGCAAGAGGTCTCTGGTCGGGGCATCCCGCCGGGCCGGGGCGTTCGGAGCTCGGGCGGGAAGGACGAGGTCTACAGCGTCCTTGCCACGCGGCGAGAATGTGTCACATTGTGCCGGGCGGCTCGGGCGGTCGGGCTCGAGGTGGTCATCTTCGGTGTCGGGTACGTCGAGGACGTGGGGCCACTCCTGCTCCGACCCCTACCACGATGGCCGCGAGCAGCCGTGGTGTCTTGCGAACGATTCCGATGATCGTGCGGGCAGCCTCGACCACGACCCTCTCCCGTCTCTGGGTTGTCATCCATATCGGGCTATGCCGGCCACCCAGACCACACCGGGGTGGCGGGCAGGCAACCGCCCGGGTGTGTGGGGTGTTCGGAAGCGCTCGCGAACCTCATGGAGGCATGCAAGGGGATCATCGCCAAGTTGCGGCAAGCCGAAACCGGGCGCGGAAGGCGGCGTGTCGTCGCCAACGCGGCTTTCAGGCGCGGGCTACGCGGAACCTTCCGCCCATCCAGTCGGGGGTGAGAAGGCGGGCCGGCCGCTGACAGACCCGCCACGAGAGGCGGTCGGACGCGGCTCGGGGGCGTTGAGAGTCCTCGAACGTCCCGAACGCTCGCAAGGCCGTGGAGCAGCGGAGCATGGTGTGTGCGTTCGCCCACCAGGCCGCGCTCGCGCTCCAGCACCTGAGGACCGAGGAGCAACGCGCACAGCTACTGGTTCTGGAGGAACGCGACCGGATCGCGTCCGACCTTCGCGACAGCGTGATCGGCTCCCTCTCCGCGGCAGAGCTGGATCTGCAGAGCGCGGCTGGTCTCAGCAGGCAGGCGGAGGTCCGGCACCGCGTCGACACGGCGATCGAGGCGGTCGACAGCTCCATCCAGGCGATGCGGGACACCATCTTCCAGACGAGGCCGCCGAGCCCGCGTGCAGGTTTCCTCCGTCTCCACACGCCTGCGATTCCGCTCGGTGATCGCCGCTCGCCGTCGCGAAGGGCGACCCACGCGCGCCCGTCGAGGTGATAGTGCAGGTCACCGAGAACGAGCTGATCGCCTGGGGGAGCTCGTGAATCACCTCGGACAACGTGCAACCACCCGTACGGTGGAGGATCTTCCGGCGTCTTATCGTGCGAATAGAGAGGTGCGCCGGCTCACTCCACTGGAGCAGGCCGAACACGACACAATCGTCCGCATTCTGCGCGCACATGAAGGAAACAAGGCCCAAGCCGCAAAGGAACTAGGAATCGGTCACGACGTTGTACAACCGGATCCACTATCTGGGCATTAGCCATTAATTCAACCCCCTCAGCGGAACAAGGAGCTTGATAGTGTCTGCACTCAACCACGAAGTTCTCGCCTTCGATCTTTATGGCACCCTGGTCGATCCCATCGCAATATCTCAAGAGCTGGCAACTCTGCTGAATATCGAGGATGCGAACAGGGTGGCACAGCTCTGGCGGCAGAAGCAGATCGAATATTCATTCCGGGTGACGATGATGGATCGTTACGAGAACTTCGAATACATTACCATGCGCGGCCTTGAATTTGCGTTGGCGACCTCCGGCCACTCCCTTGACGCTACCGTTCGCGAGAGTCTGGTCGAGAAGTACGATTCACTTCATCCTTTTCCCGACGCGGCAACCGGCCTAAAACTCCTGGCTGAAGCCGGATATGAGATGGTCGTACTCTCGAACGGCACCCCGAAGATGATCAGGAGCTGCATCGAAAACAGTGGCTTAGCAGAATACTTTGTCGAATTGCTGAGTGCGGACCCGATGAGGGCCTTCAAGCCGGATCGTACCGTGTATCGATTTGCAGCGGGTAAGCTCGGATGCTCGATGTCGGAGATGTGTCTGGTCTCCTGCAATGCGTTCGACATCGTCGGGGCCAGTGCCGCTGGAATGCGAACGGCATGGGTAAACCGCTCCGGCGGTCCATTCGATACTATCGGAGACGCTCCCGACGTGACTGCTCAGACTATCACGGAGCTTGCCGCGGTACTCAAGTCCTGGCGACAGGATCGACCGTCGGCGACGCAGTGCGCGTCGTCTTTGCCCATGCGGCGTCGGTCCGAATGATCCGGCCGATCGACCTCCAGGATCGTGACGTCGTTCTTGGCCAGGTGGCGCTCGAGCCCGCGCCGTAGGAGTCAGTGCCCTCGATGCCGACCCGAGCCAGGTCACCGAACTCGGCGATCCAGACCAGCATCGCCCGGTAGCCAGCGCGAGTTGTGAGAAGCTACGGTGCTCAACACCGTCTCGGCTGCGTCGATCACCGCTGCCACACGCCGTCGCAGGATACGCCGGCGGGATCCTGGGCAGCGTGATCGGTTGGTCGCGTCGCCGTGGCCGACCGCCGAAATCCGACGACGACCGCAATCGAGGCCGTCGGCCGGCGCTTGATGACCTGTTACCTCCTGCAGTCGGTGGTGTTCGTGGCGCCCCTCGCGTTCGCCCAGGTAGTCGTAGGCGAGATCGAGGTGACCGACCTGGGCGGCGATCACCGCCTGGATGCAGGCCGACAGCGACGAGTCGCGCACGGTCAGCGGCTCGTAGTACGCGAAGTCGCGGGTCTTCTCGTCGGCGGTGAAGCCGTCGCCGCGCTTGTGCAGCGCCATTACCAGGTCGGCCTGCTTGACCACCTGCTTGCGGTACAGCTGCAGGTATGGGAAGTGCAGCATCAGCGGGTACTGGTCGGGGCGGGTCTGCGCGAAGTCCCAGACCGCGAGGTCGGTGAACAGCTCCGCCTGTGGATGTACGCCGAGCTTGTCGTCGTAGGGTACGAACATCGCGTCGGCGGCCCGTGCCCATGCGGCGATCTCGTCACCGGTCACTCCCAATCCCGCCGCCTTGTCCGGGTGACGATTCGCGGCCTCGGCCGCGCCATGCTGCACCTCGCGCCGCGCCGATCCCGGTACAGCCGGTCCTGGATGGCGTCGCGGGTCTCGTCTGGGCTGGCGGCGAGGATGGTGTCTGCGCCGTCGACTCGTTCCCCTCTCTGCCAACCTCTGTTGAGACACCTCGTCCGGTAGGAATTACTGACTGATGAGGGCGAGATCTGGAGAGAGGTTCGATGACGGTCACGACGGCGGTGCCGCCAGTGCGCAATGCTGTGGGGGTGGAGGAAGTGCCTGATCCGCAGGTGCCCGAGCGGGCCACGCGTAGGACGTACACGGCGAAGTACAAGGCCGGGATCCTGGCAGAGTACGACCGGCTGGACCGTGATGGGCGGGGCGCGTTGATGCGCCGGGAGGGCTTGTACTCCTCGCTGATCAGCGAGTGGCGCAAGCAGCGTGACAAGGGTGCGCTGGAGGCGCTGGGTAAGACTCGTGGCCGGCCCCCGGTCGACCCGGTGGAGGCAGACAACGCGGCGCTGCGCGCCCAGGTCGCCAAGTTGCAGGCCGAGCTGGAGACGTCTCGGCGGGTCATCGAGGTGCAGGGAAAGCTCTCCGCGCTGCTGGAACAGCTCGCCACTGGCAGCGGGACCGAGGAGGACCCGGCGAGATGAGCACGGCCATCGCGGCCGCGGTCGATGATGCGGTGGGCGAGTTGGTGTCTCTGGTCGGCGCCAAGGCAGGCTGTGCGGCGGTCGGTGTGGCGCGGGCGTCCTTCTACCGAGCTCGCCCGGCTAGTAAGGCCAGGGCTGCGCCGAGACCGGAACCCGAGCAGGTGCGGGCACCACAGGTGCAGCCGCGTGCGCTGTCGGGCGCGGAGCGGGCCGCGGTGTTGGAGGTGTTGCACTCCGAGCGGTTCGCCGACGCCGCACCGGCCACCGTCTACGCCACGCTGCTGGACGAAGGGACCTACCTGGCCAGTGAGTCCACGATGTACCGGCTGCTGCGCGAGCGGGGCGAGACCGGGGACCGGCGTCGGCATGCCACCCATCCGGCGAAGGTGAAACCCGAGCTCGTCGCGGCCAGCCCGAACCAGGCGTGGAGTTGGGACAGTGCGCCACGAGCGCGGAGAGGGGCTCTGATGTAGGCAGGGCTGCTTGATGTGGTGCTGTGCAGGAGATGGAGGATTGCTGGCCCTCCGGCGTCGCTTTTCGGGGAGAGATGTCAAGCCACCTCACGCTGCGTTGGCTGAAGACCATCGTGGTGAGCGGTGAGGAAAAGGCCCGAGTAAACGGGTAAGGCGGGGACCAGGAAGACGAACGTGAGTGAACCGCTGACGAGGCACCGAAAGACAAGGATGACATCGAAACCGAGGCAGTGTCCCAGCTTCGGGATGAGCCTGGCGGGAGCCCGAGTATTGGCCAGGCGGTGTCCGGTGTGAAGGCGGCGTGATCCTGGTCTGCGGCTTCTGCATGGAACGTGGGAGAGCGAGCGCCGAAACCGTCCGCAACCTGCCGCCACAGCGGTGGGAGGCGGCGAGAGGGAGTGCATCCAAGGCTGCCGCTGGAAGATGCTGAGTACCGTTGCGGCGCTGGCTGGCGGACCGGCTCTTGGTGGAGAAGCCCCTGTAATGGGGGTGGAGCGAAGGGGCCGGCTCATCGTTGACCTGTCGCTTGAGCAACTGGCAGGGCAGACCGGGTGGTCTGTCTGGGCCGGGAGGACGAGAGAGGGCATGTCAGGTTCGGACGGCAAGTCGTTTGTGATTCCCAAGCAGCGAGTGTGGGAGGCGTATCGAAGGGTCGCGGCGAACAAAGGCGCCGCCGGGGTGGATGGGCAGTCGATCGAGGACTTCGAGAAGGACCTGCGGAACAACCTCTACAGGATCTGGAATCGAATGTCGTCGGGGACCTACTTTCCGCCACCGGTGCTTCAGGTGGACATCCCCAAAGCCGACGGTGGGACCCGGACCCTCGGGTTGCCGACGGTGGCCGACCGGGTGGCGCAGACGGTGGTCGCGATGACGCTGGAGCCCCGAACCGAGTCGATCTTTGTGAACGACTCATACGGGTACCGGCCGGGTAAGTCGGCGCTGGATGCGGTGGCCGCGTGCCGCCAACGGTGCTGGAAGAAAAGCTGGGTGATCGACCTCGATCTTCAGAAATTCTTCGATACGGTGCCGTGGGAACTGATGGTCAAGGCGGTGCGGGCCAACATCACCCAGGAGCAGCGGTGGGTGGCCGCGCCGATGCAGACCCACGACGGAGCCGTGATCGAGCGAGACCGAGGAACCCCGCAAGGGTCAGCGGTCTCGCCGGTGCTCGCCAATCTGTTCATGCACTATGCATTCGACACGTGGCTGGCGCGCGAATTCCCGACGGTGGAGTTCGAACGTTATGCCGACGACGCAATCGTGCACTGTGCCACCAAGCGGCAGGCCGAAACGGTCCTGGCCGCGCTGAAAGAGCGGACGGAACAGGTCGGCGTCCGGCTGCATCCGGACAAGACCAAGATTGCGTACTGCAAGGACGAGAGTCGGCGAGGCGATCATGAACACACCTCGTTCGTCTTTCTGGGGTACGAGTTCCGGGCACGATCGTTGAAAGGCAAGGACGGGCGAATGCACGTCAGATTCACGCCTGCGGTCAGCCCGAAAGCTCTCAAGGCAATGGGAGGGGTGGTCCGCTCTTGGCGGCTCCACCTGCGCACAGGAACAGACCTGAACGAACTGGCCAAACAGATCAACCCGATCGTGGCGGGCTGGATGAACTACTACGGCCGATACAACAGGTCGGAGATATATCCCCTGCTACGACGCATCAACACCTACCTGATGCGATGGGCGCGACGGAAGTACAAGCGGTTGCGTGCCTGGAAACGCCTGTGGCGCTGGTGGTCCGGGATCGTCGATCGAGATCCGGGGCTGTTCAGGCACTGGTCATGGGAGCGCATGTCGTCTGGGTATCGATGAGAAGAGCGGAGTGAGCCGAGAGGTTCACGCTCCGTTCTGTGGGAGCCCCGGGGTGAAACTCCTCGGGGCCACCCGACTCACCAAGCTGGCAGGCCCGGCGAAGTGGACCTACTACTACCTGTACGTGATCCTGGACATCTTCTCCCGCTACCCGGTCGGCTGGATGGTGGCCTCCGCAGAGTCCGCGACCCTGGCCGAGCGGCTGATCGCCGAGACGGTCCGCAAGCAGCAGGTCGACCGCAACCAGCTCACCTTGCACGCCGACCGGGGCGCCTCGATGGCCTCCAAACCGGTCGCGTTCCTGCTCGCCGACCTGGGGGTCACCAAGAGCCACAGCCGGCCGCACTGCTCCAACGACAACCCCTACTCCGAGGCGCAGTTCAAGACCCTGAAGTACCGGCCCGACTTCCCCGACCGGTTCGGCTGCATCGAGGACGCCCGCGTGTTCTGTGACCGGTTCTTCGGCTGGTACGCCCACGACCACCGCCACTCCGGGATCGGTCTACATACCCCCGCAGACGTCCACCACGGCCGTGCTCACACCGTCCGCGAGGCCCGCAGTCGGGTCCTCGATGCCGCCCACGCAGCACACCCCGAACGGTTCGTCCGCAAGCCACCCCAGCCACCGAAACTGCCCGCCGCGGCATGGATCAACAAACCCCAGGACAAGGAAGAACCGACTCAGTAATTGCTTCAAGAACGTGTCTCAGAAAGGTTGACAGACATCCCAAGTCGAAAGTTGTCAAGCAGCGACTTGTTCCGTGCGATGTGACCATGCGGTCGCTTCGTCGTACGTGGTGCCGGTCCTGAGGCAGCCGTGCAGGATGCCGACCAGCCGGTTGGCGAGCTGGCGGACGGCGGCGTGGTGGCCGAGGCCGCGGGCTCGCTGCTGGTCGTAGTAGGCGCGGGAACCGGGCGAGCAGATCATCGCGGCGTAGGCCTGGCGGCCGAGCGCGTCGATGAGGCGGTCGTTGTGGACGTATCTGGCCGTGACGACATGCTTCCTGCCGGAGGCGCGGGTGATCGGGCTGGTCCCGGCGTAGTTCTTGCGGGCTTTGGCGCTGGCGTAGCGGTCGGGGTCGTCACCGAACTCGGCAAGCACCCGGGCACCGAGGATCATGCCCAGACCGGGCTGAGACACGATGATCTCAGCGTCCGGGTGCCGCCCAAAATGTGCTTCCACCTGCTCCTGCATGCTCTTGATCTGCTCATTCAGCGTGGTCAGGATGGCCGCTTGGGCGCGGACGGTGGCTGAGTAGGCCGACGTCACGATGGCCGGCTGACCGAGCTGCTCGGCGCGCAGCGCCGCCCGGATCTTCTGGGCCTTGTCGGCCACATGGTGGCGACGGGCCCGCTTGAGCGCCGCGGTGATCTGGGCGGTCGTCAACCGGGCCGCCGAGTCCGGGTCGGGCGCCTTGGCCAGCAGTTCGAGAGCATCAGCTCCGGCCAGATCACCGAACGCGGCCAGGGCAGAGGGAAAGAACTCCCGCAGCGCGTGCCGCAGCCGCAGCATGTGACGGTTACGTTCCCAGATCAACGTCTTGTGCGCCCGGGCGACCACCTTGATCGCCTCGGCCTCAGCGGTGTCCCCGGCAACCGGCCGTAGCTGGTGATGCTGCAGGCGCACCATGTCGGCGATGGTGTGGGCATCGGCGGGATCGCTCTTGGCCCCCGACACCGACGTACTCTCCCGGAACCGGGCAACCTGCAGCGGGTTGATCGCATAAACCCGGTAGCCGGCCGCGATCAGCGCCTGCACCCACGGGCCCCTGTCGGTCTCGATCCCGATCACGACCTGGTCGGCCTCGGCGTTCTCATCCAACTGCCGCCCGATCAACTCGTGCAGCCGTGCGATCCCAGCAATGCCCTCCTCCAGCCGGGCCTTGGCCAGCCCTCGCCCCTGCACGTCCTGCAATTCGACGTCGTGATGATCCTCAGCCCAGTCGTCCCCGACGAACAGCACCTGTTCTCCCGTCCTCGACAGCCACCATCAGCAGCCCGCGGGAGAACCTCCGCAACCTAATGATCAAGTGCTCACGCCACACGACGGCGGGCACGACATCCCATCAGCGGTCCATCCTCCCGACCACCGGCAGGGGCACGATCTGTCAATAGGACTTCATGTCCTGGCTCCGAGAGTGCTCACCTGCCGACGGCTACCGGGCACCGAGTCTGCCAGCGGCTGACCCGGTAACTCTCATTAGGCTCCGAAAGGTAGCAACGATGATCGCTCGTCGAGGATCTTGTCACTCACGGCTCTCTGTTTCCGACCGGCGGGACGGATCCAGCATGAAGATTGCGGAGCGGATCTGGTGGGTGGCCTCGTCGAGTTCCTCGATGACGGTCTGCAACTGTTGGCGCGCGACGGCCGACTCATGTTCGGTGCGAGTGAGGGCGCCGCGTAGGTGGGTATCGAGCGCTTGGATTCGTGCGATCGTCTGCTCCCGCAGAATGGTGGCGACTCTCGCCCGGTCGGCGACGATGAGTCCGCGCTCGTGGGCCTGTCGGATAGCTAGTGCTGCCTGGCCGGCGAAGATCTCCACGAGGGACAGTTCCTTTGCCGCGATGTGTTCATGGACGGAGTCGCGTCGCCAGCCGACGATGAGCACGCCGAGGGTCTTGCCTGCCGCGATGAGGGGGAGGTACATACCAAGACCGAGGGTGACCTGTGCCTGGACCACCTGAGGTGGGAGGTCGTCTTCGAGAGTCATGTCTTCGCTGACGATGGCCCGGCCGGAGTTGATGGCGGTGAGGGCCAGGCCCTGCAGGGGCACAGTGGTTCCGCGTAGGGGCTCCAGGCCTAGACCGTCGACTGCTGCGAAGGTTCCGGTCTCATCTTGGTATGCCGAGTCGACTAACAAGATCACCGCACCGGCCGCTCCGGAGACAGAACGTAGCTCTGCGACAACGATTCGCAATGCCTCCTCGGCGTCGATGCCGGAGACAAGTAGCTGGGTCATCTTTTGGGCAGCTCGCAGCCACTCCTGATGGCGTTCATGGTCGGGCACGGGAGGACCCCCATCAGGGGACTTGCCATTCGAGGATGGTGTGGCGGGGTGGTCTGGTCGGAGTTGGCAGCTGCCGCCGAGGCGTTCGGCGTTGGTCTGCAGGTTGACGAGGAGACCGGCGACCATGGACAGTAAGTCCTCTCCTGCTCAAAGATCCTTGGCTATGGTCCTGATGCTAGGAGCGGTGGCCGTGCAGGTATGTGAGCGCGCTTACGTACGGGCCGGTAGATCACGCGGACCGTCGGGAGCTTCTCGGCGATCAGCAGGGCGTAGCCGAGGTTGCCGTCGGTGACGGCGGCGCGGGCCGCGGCCAACACGGCCGGGGCCGCATCCAGGTCCAACCCAACGTCGTCGAGCCGGTTCGCGGCAGTCATGCGCAGCAGGTTCAGCCGAGCCTCGATCTGGTCGATCATGCGGATCATGGCAGCATCGTGGCGCTCGGTGCGGACGGTGTGCAGGCCACCGGCGGCCAGGATCGCGGTGTATTCGGCGACCGGGCAGGCGTCGGCGATGCAGGCGATCCGCGCGGCGAGCGTGGTCAGTTCCGGTGGGAGCCGGTCGGGGGCGGCGGTGACGTCGGTGATGCCGAGGCGGCCGCCGGATTTCAGGACCCGGGCGAACTCGGATGCGGCCTGGGCCTTGTCTGGTTCGGGGGTGATCTCCTCGACGCAGCACTTCATCAGCTGCTTGACGTTGAGGGTGTAGGGGTCCTGGAAGTCCTGTACGCCGATCATGAACGCCTTGTCGTTCAGGTCCTTCACGGCCTGGGGCAGGTCGATCCGGCAGGCGTCCGCGCAGTCCAGTGCCTCGGCGGTTGCCCGCAGTTTCTCCTCGATGATCGCCCCGAGCTCGTGCTCGTTCAGGCCTCGTTCGACGGCCGCGACCAGGGTGACGGTCAGCCCGGCCTCCGCACAGTGGTCCAGGCCCCGCTGTTTGAACATACGCAGGTCCCAGCCCCGGATCTCCAGATGGGTGCGCTCGTCGAAGCCGTCGAACTGGAGGTAGATGTTCACCGACTTGCCCGGCACCTCGTTGCGCCTGCCGAGCTCGGCGACGAAGTTCCGGTCGGTGGCCAGGCGGATGCCGTTGGCGTTGAGGTTGACGTTCTTGATCGGGCGGGCCTGGGCTAGGTCGATGAAGTCCAGATGTGCTTGTGGATGGTGGGCTCGCCGCCGGAGAACATCACCACCTCCGCCTCGCCCTCGCACGCCACGAAGGCGTCGAGCATCCGCGCGCACTGCTCGTGGGTGATGGAGTAGCCGTCGCTGTGGTGGCCGGAGTCGGCGAAGCAGATCGGCCAGTCCAGGTTGCAGCCGGTGTTGACCTCGATGATGCCCAGGCAGGCGTGCTGCTTGTGCTCCGGACACAGCCCGCAGTCGCTCGGGCAGCCGTCGCGCACGTCGGTCTGGAACGTCAGCGGGATCGTGCCGGGCTTGTTGAACCGGGCTGAGGACAGGTACTCCTCGGCGTCCCCGTACACCAGGGCCTCGAACCCACCGTGATCCCGGCAGCGTTTACGCAGATAGACCTTGTTCTTGCGGATGTTGACCTGCGCGTCAATCGGCGTCTTGCACAACGGGCAGATCGACTTGGTGAACTCCACGAACAAGCAGGTGCCGAGCTGATGGAACTGTGTGCTCGGTCACCGAACTTGCGGTTGCCCGAGTCTTACGTTCGTCTCGTGGTACGACGACTAGAGGCGGGACGACGACACCTCCACTTTCGTGTACCGCTGTGGCGACCCGCCTCGCCGCCGGCGTGGCTGGTGGGGTGGTGTGGTGGGTGCTCGGCGCCTTGGTGATCATGCCCGCCTGGCTTGGCCTGAACGAGATGATCTTCGCCATCAACGCGACGGCTTTGCAGAGTCTGGTAGGTCATCTGATCTATGGGCTGATCCTCGGCGTGGTCTACGCGCTCACCCAGGCACGGCTCGAGCGGCACTGAGATGGGCCCCCGGGAGACAGGCGACCCTTAATGTGAGGCTGGAGTCGTCGTACTGTCTGATCGAAGGGTTGGCGGCACTTGGCCGTCCGGCCGGATCGGGCCCCCCGCCATGGGCGCCCGGGCGAGCCGAGGGGACCGTGCAGATGGAACGTAACGGCGCCTACCAGGACAAGCAGTGGTGCCTGTCCGAGGTGGACATCTTCTGCGACCTGTCCGCGCAGGAGATGGCCGCGATCGCCGAGGCGGCACCGAAGAAGACCTCCGCGGCCGGTGAGCTCCTCTACACCCCGGGATCCTCGGATGAGCGGTTGTTCATTCTGAAGTCTGGCAGGGTGCGGATCTTTCGAGTCGCGGCGGACGGCCGAGCCTTGACCACCGCGATCTTGCAGCCTGGCACCGTGTTCGGGGACATGGTGCTGCTCGGTCAGCAGATGTACGGCAACTTCGCCGAGGCCCTGGAACCGGCCGTGGTGTGTGTGATGAGCCGCGCCGACGTGCAGCGGTTCCTACTCGGCGACCCGCGGATCGCCGCCAGGATCACCCAGATCCTAGGTGCCCGGCTGACGGAGATGGAACGCCGCCTGTGCGACACCGTGTTCAAGAACGTTCCGCAACGGCTGGCATCGACGCTCACGATGCTCGCCGGGCCGGGCCGCAGGGTCAGCCTGACCCCGACCGCGCCGGTGGTGATGCTAACCCACGAACAGCTCGCCGCACTCGTGGGAACCTCCCGAGAGACCGCCACCAAGGCCCTCAACGACCTCGCCGAACGCGGGCTGGTGCGCCTCGGGCGGGGCCGGATCACGCTGATCGACCCCGACGGTATCGCCGCGGAGTCCGGCGACTGAAAGGAGGCTCGGCATGAGGATGAGAACCGTCTGGAACGGCGTGGTGCTCGCCGAAACCGACCGCACGATCGCGGTTGAGGGAAACCACTACTTCCCGCCCGAGTCGCTGCACCTGGAGTACGTCACCAAGAGCAGGTCTCATTCGCCGTGCCCGTGGAAGGGCATCGCGGACCCCTACACCCTCACGGTCTAGCGCAAGCGAGGGAAGTGGACGACCGTCCCCCTCTCCCCCATCACGTGCGAGCACCTGGAGGACTACCTCGCCGGCCGCACCGAGGGTCCTCTCCTGCTCGACGACCAGGACGTCGCCACCGACCGGTTCGACCCCGTACGCGTCTGTCGCCGGCTCGCGAACCGGGGCGGAGTCGCCAACCCCGCCAAGGTCACCCCACACGTACTCCGCGCGTCCGCGATCACCGCGCTCCTCAACTCCGCCGCGCCCGTGCACCAGGTCCAAAGGTGGGCCGCCCACGAACAACCCAAGACCACCATGGGCTACTACGAACGCGCGAACTCCGTACGCCGAGACGCTGCCCTCTCCGGCCGCCTGATCCAGCTCCTCGACGAATCCTCCGCCGGCCTCTGACCGCCCGGAAGTGTCGGAACCTCCCGCGATGATCCGGTGTTGAGCACCGCTCACCTCACGAACGGAAGGACACCTCATGTCGGTGACCCCACGGACCCACTAATGGCCCAGGCTCCGCGAGGCGCCTACAGGAAGAACGTCGACACCATCGCCGCGCGGCGTTGGGTGTCGGGATCGTGCATGTCGGTCGCGTCCGACTTCGTGGGCACGCTCAGGCCAGACGAACGCACTGCCCTGCTGGGACCGCCTGGTCCGCACGGAAATCCATTGGATGGTCGAGGGAGGACCGACGGCCGGCGCGGTGACGCTCGCGGAGTCGCTGGCCGCGACGCCCGGCGACGTCGCTGGGGCGCTGCGCCGCTACGAGCAGACCCACCGGAAGCTGGTGGCGCCGAAGCAGTGCAACGTCGCACGGGCCGGCGAGGCGTCCGAATCCTCACGGCTTCCTGAAGATGTCGTGCGTACCGATCCGACGCCAGATCACGTGAGGCTCACCTTGATGGAACTCAGGACCGTACTGCCAGGTAGCCCGACCAATCGGGGCAAACGATATCTCCCACACCTCTCCCGGCGCACCCTGCACACGCTTGACCCGAAGCCCTCTCCGGAACCCGCGCCCGCTCGACAGGCCACCCCTGAACTCACGAACGGCGCGGCGGAACAGCTCCCGGTCAGCTACATCCAGGCGCTTTCGCCCGCGCCGAGGCCAACGAACCCGAGGCCCGGGAGGCACTCGTGGCCGACCTCTGCGAGAGGCTGTGGCGCGCGGTGGAGGACTCCGACGACGAGACCAAGGCGCAGGTGCGAGCGGCGATCGACGAACTCATGGACGCCGCTGAGCTCGACGCCGATGCCAAGGCGGTCAGGGCGTCTCGGGCCGAACGCCAGGCGGGCGTGAAGGGTGTCTGGGTGACCTGAAGTCCCGGCTCGGGCTATGACATGGTGCACGACGTCACCCTCGACGGGGCGGCTGAGAAAGCCCTGGAGCGGATCAACCGCTCGGACCAGACGCTCGCTACGCGGATTGTCGCGGCCATCGGGGACCTCGCTGAGTATCCGTACGCACCGGCCCGACAGGAAGGCCGTGCGCGGGTAAGGCGTCGGCATGATGCGGATCCGCGTCGGCGACTATCGGATCGTGTGCGAGGTGGGCACCCACGGGATCCGGGTCGTCCGGATCGCACACCGCCGCGAAGTCTACGAGCACCGCCCCAGCCTCGCCGCGACCGTGCGGATACTCAGCCCTTGCCCGCGCAGGGTGGCGATCCGTTGGCGCTCCAACAGGGACAGGTACCGGTTCGACCGCGCGGTCTAGGACGGTCGCACCGATGGCACGCCGCCGTTCTCCGCCCGCCACCGGTAGCCGGTCTTCCGGCCGATCCCCACGATCCTGCACGCCTCGACCGTCCCCACTCCCGACAGCACCAGCCGCCAGTACTCCGACTCCATCTCCAGCCGACGTTTGCGTCCTCGCCTCACCATCAACACGACCCTCGATCTACCAGGTGGTGTTGCGAGAAGCACTAGAACCCAAGCGACGCCGGGGGGGTCAAAAATTCAGCCGTCGTTGACAATCTCTCCTCGTCCTTCGGCCGGTCGTAGCGCGACAGCATGGCGCCACGGCAGCTTGACGCACTATGCGGATAACCATCGGCAATGCCAAAGGCGGATGGAGCTTGCCCGCGGGACCTGGAGACCGCTGGGGCAATCTCGGCGAGTCCCTGACGCCATTCCAGATCCTCGACTACGCCCGGCTGGCCGGCGACATGGCGGCGCTGTACGTCTGGCGGGAGTCCGGCTGGTCGCTGTCGGTTCACCGCGGCTGGTCACATGCGGCTCTGCTCCCCATGGCGCGGTCGTGGTCAGCGGCGGTACGCCGTCTGAGTGGCGCAGTCACCGGAACACTCGTGCGCAGCTCAGGCGCGCGGGATCGGCCTGCTGACCAGTCCGGGCACGATGAAGGCCTCCCCCAGCGACGCTGCTGGCGGGAGGCATTCGGCTTCCTCGGGTTACGACTTCGCTCAGGTGTCGGCCCTCGCCGCGAGCTCGCGCAGGAGTGCCTGCTCGCCTCGGTCGACGGACTGCGGTTCGTCGTCCCTGTCCGCACCGTCAACGCGGCGCCGTCGCCGAAGTACTTCGGCTTCAAGCGCGGCATCACCTGGCTCAACGCCGTCAACGGTCAGGTCGCGGGCATCGGGCAGATGGTCGTTCCCGGCACCCCGCGCGACTCCCCGCACATCCTTGACGCCTTGCTGAACCTGGACGGTGGGGTGACGCCGGAGATGGTGGCTACCGACAACGCCTCGTACTCCGACATGGTGTTCGGCCTGTTCAAGATCCTCGGCTACAACTTCTCCCCGCGCTTTCGCGGCCTGGACGGGCAGCGGTTCTGGCGCGCAATCCTGCCCGGCGTCGAGACGAGCACGTACGGGCGCGCTGGAGGACCTGGCCCGCAACCGCGTCAACCTGAACAAGATGATCATGCACTGGCAGGACATGCTGAAGGTCGCGGGCTCCCTGGTCACCAACCAGGTCAGGGCGACCTGCTGCGGATGCTCGGCCGCGAGAACCGCCGGCGCGGCGAGTGCTCGCCGCGTGGGCCGTTGCAGTCGCGCGCCCACACGTCGTAATCACACCGGATGGCCCTTGCACACCTCCCTGACGGTGTGAACTTGGAGATGGCGGCCTGATCGCCGAACGCGCCTTTCGGAGTCGCCCGCACGCGCTCGGTGGGGTCGAGCGGTTACCCTCGGCGCCACCACAGGCCCTTCGACGCCCAGACGAACTACCCGACTTGCTGGCCGGCTGGCCTGCCTGACTGACCCACGCCAGCCACCGGGGTCGCCGTCATCCGCCGCCGTAAGTCCTGGCCGCGGCCGCTTGCGCGGTCTTGGCCGGAGCGAAGTCCCTCACCGCGATCGCCGAGTGGGCCGCTGCCGCCTCTGGCCGGCCGCTGTCGTGCTGTGGGGCCGCGCTGCACGATCCGGACCAGCCCCATCGGGCGCCGAGTGAGGCGACTATGCGCCGGGTGCTCCAGCCTATCGACGGCTACCGCGGGGCACCGGTTTCTGAAGGAGCGAGACGCACTGGATGCGACCATAGGCGGCTGGCCCATCGCTCGTGCCAACGCCCCGTACGTCGTCGAGCTCGACACACAGTCGCCATCCCTGTCCCGCCCGCGTCCGCCGAGACCGGCGGTCGCGGCGAACGGGAAACCCCTGCGGGGCGCCTCACATGACCAATCCGCACCGATCGCGACAAGACGGAGCCCTGGCACGGACGACGCCACGTCATAGACGATGGCTGCCCAGGTCGCCAGTAGCATGTCGGCTTGTAGCGCTCTGTAGACGACGTCGGAGAGTCGGCGTTTGAGGATCCGCATGGCTTCCCGGCCGCTGTCACCTGAAGCGACTCGTCTAGCGATCATGGCTTTCGTGTCGGGATGCCAGCGCGCTTGGGTGAGCGCGACGCGGTGGAGCGCGGCGTTGAGTTGGCGGTTGCCGGTGCGCGAGGAGCCGGTGCCTGGCCCGGTTGGAGGACCAGACTGGCAGCGGTGCGGTGCCGTTGTGGCGGGCGTATGCCTCCTTGGAGCGGAAGCGCCTGACACCGGCGGTCTCGCCAACGATCTTGGCGGCGGTCAGGACTCCACAGCCGGGAATGGCCAGCAGCGATGGCGCGATCGCCTCGACTCTGCTGGTGATCTCAGCGGTGAGTTCGTCGATCTCGGCAGTGAGGCGACGGGCGTGGTTGACCAGACGTTAGGCAAGTCCAGCCACCAGGTCGTCGAAGGGACGTAGACGTTCCTCGATGGCGTCGTAGGCACTGGCGCGGTCAAGGGAACGTGCTCGCGGGTCCCAGCTCGGGCCGAGCTCGTGCAGGTGCCAACGCAGCCGGTTCACGACCCTTGTGCGCTCACAAACGAGCGCTTCTCGGTGATCGGAGAGGAGCCGCACGTCCCGGTCTGGACCGTCCAGCCGCGCTGTGGGCAGGTCTGGTTCGCGTAACACTGCTCGTGCAACCGCGAGCGCGTCTATTGGGTCGGACTTGCCATAGGTGCGGGCGGAGTCTCGGACATGAGCCATCAGCTTCGCCGGCACGCGTGTGATTGTTTCGCCCGCGGCGAGCAGGTCCCGCTCCAGGCGCCGGGACAGGTGGCGGCAGTCTTCCACCGCCCATCGCCGGTCTGGGCCGAGCTGGTCGACCCAGCGCAGCATCCGAAGGTGGTCTCCGGTTGTCGTGCCGACGGTCCTGCTTGCCAGGTGGGGGCCGTGTTCGTCGATCGCGACGACGGTGTGGCTGCGCTTGTGCGCGTCGATACCAAGAATCACCATGGGTGCCGTGTTCTCCTTCACTCGAACGGGGAACACGGACCGGTCGGTGGGCACATCCCAGTCGGGGAGCGATGCCACGCTCCTCTTAAGCCACGCCGGCCGGTCGTCATGGGTCCGACGCACTACAGACAGTAGCCACCGCAGGGCAACAAACAGGTGGAACGAACCCGCCTGACCCATCAAACCTGCCACTGGGATTAACGGCGCCTCTCTGTGTCAAGTTGATCTTGTGTCGGTGGTTGTATGGTGGCGGCTGGCGGGTTCGGGAGTGACTTGTCCGACGAGGCGCTGCGCACCGACGCCGGCGAGACGATGGTCCTGCGAGACAACTACTTCGTCGAGCAGGCGCTGCCGGAGGCCGTCCTACGCACCCTCACCGATCAGGAGATGGCGGCGTACCGACGGCCGTTCACCGACCCCGGCGAGGGGCGACGGCCGACGCTGACGTGGCCGCGGGAGATCCCCATCGACGGCGAACCCGCCGACGTGGCTACGATCGCCGCCGCCTACGCGGACTGGCTGGCGACCAGCAGTGTGCCCAAGCTGTTCCTGAAGGCCGAGCCCGGTGCGATCCTCGCCAGCGACTGGCTAGTCGACTTCGTCCGCGCATGGCCAGCACAGACAGAGGTGACCGTCTCGGGATCGACTTCGTCCAGGAAGACTCGCCGGACGAGATCGGGCGGGCCATCGCCGACCGCATGGAGACGTTGGGCTGACGAGGCCATGCATGCCCACACGGGCATGACGTCGTACCACCGGCGGCAGTCAGGAATGCTCGTTCATTCTCGTAAGTCAATCGTTTGCGACGGCTCATGCTACGTCCGACCGGAGTAGACGGCGGGACGGTGATGTTCTGGGAGGTACCACTCCTCAGGCCTCCGGCGCCGGCCGATCCGGAGAGCCACCGCCGCCACGGCTCTTGGTCCAGAGGTGCACCCCGCAGACAGATCCGCAAACAGCGACCAGAACGCGCATCTCGATCGGTAGTCAAGGCGTCCAAGGAAGAGTCGGGCGGCCAATTCATCGGAGCCGTGAAGCGCGATCAAGGCTTAGCCACGCCCAGCCCTCCCGGGCCAACCAAGAACTTCCGGATCCAGGCTTAGGTTCTGGCATGCTCCTTGACGTACTTGACCAGGCCGACGACGTCCTCCGGGACGAGCCGCCCGATGGCACCGCTGGAGTACACCGACACCACGATGGTCCCGGTCGGGTCCAAGACGAACCCGGTCGACTGTAGGTACACCGGATCGGGGTTGACGAAGGCGCCGGTTGCTTCGGCCACCGCGTGTGCGTCCGCGCTGTGGCCGACCGCGAAGGTGAGGCGAAGCTTGTCCACCAGGCCCTTGGTGGTGGCTTCGTCGTCCACGGACAGTGCCACCACCTTGACCCCGAGCGTGGCAAGGCTGTCCTGCGCACGTTGAAACGCCCGGAGCTGGGCGTTGCAGTAGGGGCACCAGGAGCCTCGGTAGATCAGGACCACGCCGAAGTTGCCGGCCAGTTCCTCTCGGACGGACACGCGGCGGCCGTCGGTGAGGTCGAGCGTCAGGTCGGGAAACGCAGAACCTGCGTTGAGCAGTGCCATGGGGTTCCTCTCTCGATAGGAGTTCTTGGTCGAACAGGGTTCAGAGCTGGTCGTTCACATCCCAAACCTGGCCTGTCGCTGAGTCGGCGAGCCGGGTCAGGAGGGAGCCGGCCGAGTGCTCGGGGCTGATGAGGCTGCTGTTCGCGTGGTAGTCGACGAAACGTGTGTACGTCGCGACGCTGAGGCGACCCTCACCGTGTTCGCGGATCCACGCCTGCATGCCTGTGTCGACGGTGCCGGGGCGGTACACGTTGACGGTGACTCCGGTGTCCCTGACCTCCTCAGCGAGGTTGAGGGTGTGTGCCTCCAAGGCGGCTTTCGTCGCCGCGTAGGCATTGCCGCCCACCATGAAGCCCGGCCGGGCGACGACGCCGCTGGAGACGTTCGCGACACGCCCCCAGCCGCCCTCGACCATCTTGGGAACGACGGCGAGCGCGAGGGCCACAGCCGCGAACACGTTGACGTCGAACGCCGCGGACCAGGTCGCGATATCGAGTTCAGCGGTCGAGCCCAGCGGCTGCACCACGGCCGCGTTGTTGACCAGGATGTCCACCGGTCCCAGCGCATCGACCGCCCTGTCCACAACCTCGGCAGCACTGCCGTGCGCGCTGAGATCGGCCGAGATTGCCACCGCTGTGCCACCCCGCCTGTTCACCAGTCGGACGGTCTCGTCGAGCTCTGCTTCCGTGCGCGCCACCACAGCCGACCTGACCCCGGCATCCGCGAGCTGTACCGCGATGGCACGCCCGATACCGCGGCCCGCGCCCGTCACCAGGGCTGTCCTTCCACTCAGGGACATCGATCCCTCCGTTCTCAGTGCTCGCCGGATTGGAACAATCCGTCACCACATCCGTGTCGCTCGAGACGGGGTTCTTACCAACCGCCGGGCTCGCGTGGTCGAGACCGCAGGGCCAGGCGGGCGGAGTGGCTTTCGTCGGCTTTCTCATCCGCCGTGCCTGCCAAGGGCAGTCCGTTACGTCTTCAATCGACACTTTGATAGGCCTCAGCAGGACAAGGTTCCACTTCCACCGCCTATGAGGCGTTGATGGCTCGTGTGATCGCGTTCGACGTCAATGTGTCGACGATCACGTAATTCGGATCTGGCCCAAATTCCGTGAGGCGCTACTGTTGGTGATGAGGTTCCCCCCGCGGAGTGGACACCTGGAGACTGGGACGTGTGAGCCCAGAGGAAGTAGTGCCAGGTGGGAACCAAGAGCAACATGAGTAAGGGGACGTCCAAGTATTACTTGGTCGTTCCGTGGCGGGCTTCGTTGTTTTGAAGGGCTTCCGGGATTGGTCGAGAGTGGATGGTGTAGTTCCATTCGCCGTGGAAGTCGTTGTGGGTGATCGGGACGGTCTTCATCTGGGCGTTGGTGATCTTTTCTCCGGTCGGGTATGTGTTGGTGTCCAGGATCGCCTCGACTCTGAACCCGGTCTTGGTGGTTGTGGCACCGATCGTCTCCACGATGACCTGATAGTCGGTCAACGGCCGGCCACGCCAGTTGATCGAGATGAACGAGAACAGCCGATCTTCGACCTTGTTCCACTTCGACGTGCCGGGCGGGAAGTGGCACACCCAGATGTCCAAGCCGATCTCGGCCGCCAGTTTCACCAGCTCGACTTTCCACCCTCGCAGCCGGTAGCCGTTGGAACCGCCCGCGTCAGCGGTCAGCATCAGCCTGCTGGCCTTGGGGTAGCGTTCGCGGCCGACGTGTTCCCACCAGGTGCGGATCGCGTTGACCGCGAACCCTGCCGTGTCATGGTCAACGCCCACGGACACGAAACCGTCATCTGCGCCGAGGTCGTAGATACCGTAGGGGATCGCTTTGGGCACACCGGTGGGAAAGTCATGACCGTTGACCTTCACGGGTTGTCCGGCCGGGGCCCACTCCCGACCGTTGTTGGCATACTCACCCACCAACTCCTTCTTCTTGGTGTCCACACTGATGACCGGGTCACCAGCAGCCAGAGACTCGGCCGCGGTGTCATTGATGTGCCGGAACTGGGCATCCCGGTCCGGATGCGAGGCGCCTTCTTTGGTTTTGAACGTCGACTGCAGCCGGTACCCGGCTTTTTGAGCAGCCTGGTCACGGTCGTCCTGCCCACCGTGAAACCGTTGGCGGTCAAGCCTTTCACCAACTGGGCTGCCGACTTCGTCGTCCACCGCAGCACAGAGGAAGGATCCCCACGGGTCTCCGGCGCGACAAGCTCCTCCAACGCCTCGGCAACGCCAGGCTGGGCATCCTCAGTCGCCGGGCGCCCCGCACCAGGCGCACGCACACGCGCATCAGGCTCGGCACCGGCACGGACCTCGTTCACCCCAGCCTGAACCGTCGAACGCGACGCACCAGAAAGCCGCGCCACCAACGCGATCCCGCCCCAACCGATCGCCTCCGCCTCAGCCCCCAGCAGCAACCGCCACTGCCGCTCGTCCAGGTGCGGCTTGAGCACGGCAAGCTTCTCGGCAAGACCCCGTTCTGTAACCATGCCCTCACAACGAGTAGATCATGAAAGAGTCGCGCCCATGTAATTTACGGACGCCCCCTAACCTCAACTATTCACGGAAATTGATCTAGTGGTGATGGATTCTTGTTTGGGCTTGCGTGGTTGTGAAAGCTGCTTGCGGGTAGGCTGGCGCGCCCGGCGGCTGGGCGCCGGTTGTTGTTGTTCAGTGGGGGTTTGCGGGTCTCCGTTTCTGCGGCTCGCGAGGTGGTCAGGGACGGCGGGTGTTAGCCGAAGGCCGTACGGATGCGCGGCCAGCCTTTCTCGATCGCGGGGCTGGGGGTCCAGGAAGAGTCCAGTTTCAGATACAGCTGTCGGGCGGTGGAGACGATTTTTCCGGCGACGTGTAGGACTTTGTAGCGGAAGGTTTCGGGTGTGGCTTTGGCGATCCCGGGGTGGTCTTTGAAGCCGAGCAGTTTCGCCCAGCTGATCAGATCCGCGGCGGCGAGCGCTATCTCGAACCAGGCCTGGTTGTGGCAGAACGCGTCCAGCGGCAGGTTGCCCAGGCCGAGGTGGCCGGAGTCTTTGATCCGTGCTTCGACGTGGGCGTGCTGGCGGTGTCGTAGCTCCAGTCCCTGGATCTGGTGGGGGACTACACGGGCCGGGGTGTCGGTGATGAACGCGGTCAGCCGCATCCCGTCACTGGTGGTGTTGTGCAGTTGGAGTTGGGCGCCCGGATGCGGGCGTTCCTTGCGTAGGATCAGCCGGGTGCCTTGCGGCCACTTCGACAGATCCACACAGTGTGTGGCTTCGAACACCATGGCACCGTCACGGATCCCGTCGTCTTCGATCGCGGTCGCTCACAGCTGCTCGTCCACCGCGTCGGCGATCCCCACATAGGTGGGGGTCGACTCGGTGGAGAAGCTGAACTCGCAGTGTTTCTGCCGGCAGTAGGCGGCGAAGTCGTAGGTCGCCCCGGCCGCATCGGCCCGGATCAGGATCTCCGGCGCACCGTCGACGCCAGGCCGGTAGGACTCCGGGAGCGCTTCAAGGGTCAGGTCCAGCAGTGTCTTGTGGTCGGCGATGGTGTTCGACCCGGCGTTTCCGGGCCGAAGGATCCCAGCCAGCGACTCCCCGCCGGAGATCTCGGGCCGGTCCAGATAGGAGTGCAGCGGATGGAACCCGAAGCTCTTCTTCCAGGTCGGTGCAGCGCCGGACTTCTCGCTGTGAGCGATGGTGATCGTGGCATCGAAGTCGATGTGCAGATACCCACCGGTGGCCTCCAGGTCCGGGGCCGCTCCCGCCTGCCAGGCCCGCTCACGCGCCTTCGCCCGCGCCTGGCGCACCAGCCCCAGATGCTGTTCATCGATCCTGTCGACCAGCCGCCACACGGTCGGCTGACTGGCCACCGCCCCGTGCAGTTGCGGGCGGTCCCGCAACACCGCGATCCCCGACGTCGACGTCGCCCCATCGGCGATCGCACACGCCTGATCAGCGAACACCTGCCCCGGGGAGTGAAGCCACGGGCCCCGATACGTGTCAGCCAACGCCTGGGTGACGAACCTGGTCAGACCCACGAACTCAGCGAGCTCGCGCAGCATCGACACACCCGCATGCGAGGCCAACCCGTGCCCATCCGAGCTGACCCGAAGCCGCGGCCCAGCCACGCCACCCCTGCCGCCAGCCGAACCATCCTTGCCTCGGCGTGCCTTCTTCCCACCCGACGAACCCTTGCTACGCTTCACCTACGGAGTGCCTTTCTGCGAGAAAGATCGTTGTCCTCAAACACCGATTCTTCCTTACAGGCAAGGCACTCCGCCGCATTTAGACCCCGTGCCGCCGACCCACGTGAATAGCCGAGGCTAAGCGGTATACCGAGGAGTTCAAGCGGGACGCGGTCGCGCTGGTGCGCTCCTCGCCGGAGCGGACCGTCACCGAGATCGCGCGGGAGCTCGGGGTCAGCCCGGAAGGGCTGCGCGGTTGGGTCAACCGCGATGGGGCCGACCGGGGCGAGGGCCGGCCTGGGGAACTGACCAGCACCGAACGTGAGGAGCTGAAGCGACTGCGCAAGCAGACCGCCGAGCAGCAGAAGACGATCGAGATCCTCCGCAAGGCGGCCGCCTATTTCGCCACGGAGACGATACGGTGATCCGCTTCCGTTTCGTTGAGGATCACCACGATGCCTGGGGCGTCAAGCGGATCTGTCGAGTGCTGGAGATCTCCCGCTCCTCCTTCTATGCGTGGCGGGCGGGTAGGCCTGCCGCCGAGGCCCGCGCCCGGGAGGAGGACGTCCTGGCCGGGGAGATCGCCGAGATCCACCGCGACTCCATGGGGGCCTACGGTGTCCCGCGGGTGCACGCCACCCTGCGCCGCAGCGGGCGGGCGGTCAATCGCAAGAAGGTGGAGCGGATCATGCGAGAACGCCGGATCCGCGGCATCACACGGCGTCGGCGCCGCAGCCTGACCAAGGCCGACACCACGGCTGCGCCGGCGCCGGACCTGATCGCCCGCGACTTCACCGCGAAGCGGCCCGGCACGAGACTGGTCGGCGACATCACCTACCTGCCCACCGCCCAGGGCTGGTACTACCTCGCCACCGCCATCGACCTGGCGACCCGCGAGGTGCTCGGCTGGTCCATGGCTGACCACCACCGCGCCGATCTGGTCATCGACGCCCTGCGCATGGCCCACGCCCGCGGCGACTTGGAGGAGGACTGTATCTTCCACAGCGATCGCGGCAGTGAGCTTAGGTTCAAGGGGTCGTAGCAACACCGTCCTAGGAAACTAAGTGGTCGACGTCGTAAGTTCGTCGGGGGTTAGTCGGTGGTCCAGGCGGTCGGGTCGTTGAGGTAGAGGCCGCAGGCGCAGTCGAGGGCTTCTTCTGCGGTGCCGGCAGAGTTGCCGGTGGGCAGGAACGAGTCTTCGTATTTGTCTTTGCTGGCAAGGTAGATGGCGAAGCCCCACTGGTTGGCGTAGCCGCCGTAGCGGAGCCTGCATAGCGGCTGGGTGGTGCCGTCGGGGAGTTGGCCGGTGATGTAGGCGAAACTGCCGTGGAAGCGGACATCGACGCTTGTGAGGGCGGGCCAGCGTTCACGGGCACGGGCGTGGACCCGGTAGGACAGTGACGCTTTGGTCGATTCCGGCGGTGTCGGCATGGGATCTATCGTGCCGTAGCCGCTTGTTTCGTCGTGCCCGGCGTGTCGTACCAGCTCACGCACCCGTCCCTGCAACATGATCGACGAATTCTGTTGTCGATCACGAAGTGGCTCCTCATCGTGGGTGTTTCCCAGGCCGTGCAGATCCGGCTGTCCGCCTCAGAACGTAAACGGTTGAGGAAGATCGCGCGTGGCCATAGGAGCCCGGTCAGGGAGAAGCTGCGCGCCCAGATCGTGTTGGATGCTGCCCGAGGGCTACCCAATACTGTCATCGCCCACAGGTGCGGGGTGGTGGAGGACACGGTACGCAAGTGGCGTGGCCGGTTCGCGGCGGACAGGCTGGAAGGGTTGAAGGACCTGCCACGCTCGGGTCGTCCACCCTCGTTCACGCCGGTGCAGGTTGTCGAGGTCAAAGCACTCGCCTGCCAGATACCCGCTGATGCTGATGTGCCGCTGGCCCGGTGGAGCTGTCCGGAGCTGGCCCGCCACGTCGTCGCCGCCGGTGTCGTGGAGTCGATCTCGACCTCGACCCTGCGGCGCTGGCTTAGGGCTGATGCGATCAAACCCTGGCAGTACAGGTCGTGGATCTTCCCCCGCGACCCCGATTTTGCGGCCAAGGCGGGCCGGGTGCTCGACCTGTACGCCGGCATCTGGGAAGGCGAGTCATTGGGCGTGGACGAGTATGTGATCTCTTCTGATGAGAAGACCTCGATCCAGGCCCGCTGCCGCTGCCACCCCAGCCTGCCACCGGGAACGGCCCGCATGATGCGCATCAACCACGACTACGAACGCGGCGGGGCACTGGCCTATCTGGCCGCTTACGACATCGAGGGGGCACGCGTGTTTGGCCGCTGCGAACCCTCGACCGGGATCGAACCGTTCATGGTGCTGGTTGAGCAGGTGATGACCCAGGAACCGTACGTGTCGGCGAAGAGGGTGTTCTGGGTTGTCGACAACGGCTCCTCTCACCGCGGCAAGAAAGCGATCGAACGGCTGACGAAACGGTTCTCCAACGCGGTCATGGTGCACACCCCAGTACACGCCTCATGGCTGAACCAGATCGAGATCTACTTCTCTGTCGTACAACGCAAAGTCGTCACACCCAACGACTTCACCGACCTGGCCGAAGTCGAAGACCGCCTACTGACATTCGAAAAACGCTACAACGCCACCGCCAGGCCATTCCGATGGAAGTTCACCAGAAACGACCTCGACGATCTACTCACCAGAATCGACCGGCACCAGGCAGCCGAACCAGCCCTCACCGAGGCAGCCTGACCAACCCCCGACGAACTTACGAGGGACTATACAAATAACGGCTGATCGACCGATCAAGGGAGAGAGGCCAGATGACGATGGAGACCACTTCGGAGCAGGAGCCGGCCGGTGGGTCGGTGGGTAGTGCGGTCACGGATGAGCAGTTGATTGCGATGCTGGTCGATCGGGCTCGTGGTGACGGGCTGAAGCTGACCGGCGAGGGTGGGCTGCTGCAGCAGCTGACGAAGCGGGTCCTGGAGTCCGCGCTGGATGGTGAGATCACCGACCACGTCGGCTATGACAAGCACGATCCGGCTGGTCGTGGCAACGGGAACACGCGTAACGGCAGCCGGACCAAGACGGTGCTGACCGATGTCGGCCCGGTTGAGGTTCGGGTTCCGCGAGACGCGGTGGGCACGTTCGAGCCGCAGATCGTACGTAAGCGGCAGCGGCGCCTGACGGGGGTCGACGACATGGTGTTGTCGTTGTCGGCCAAGGGCCTGACCCACGGCGAGATCGCTGCGCACCTGGCTGAGGTCTACGGGGCTGAGGTGTCGAAGCAGACGATCTCCACCATCACCGACAAGGTGATGGACGGCATGGCCGAGTGGCAGAACCGGCCGCTGGACCGGGTGTATCCGGTCGTGTTCATCGATGCTATCAACGTCAAGATCAGGGACGGGCAGGTCGCGAACCGGCCGATCTACCTCGCGATGGCGGTCACCGTCGATGGCCACCGCGACATCCTCGGCATCTGGGCCGGCGACGGCGGCGAAGGTGCGAAGCACTGGCTTCACGTGCTGACCGAGCTGAAGAACCGCGGCGTCCAGGACGTGCTGATGCTGGTCTGTGACGGGCTCAAGGGCCTGCCCGAGGCGGTCGAGACGGTGTGGCCGCGCACGATCGTGCAGACGTGTGTGGTGCATCTGCTGCGCAACTCGTTCCGCTATGCCGCGAGGCAGGACTGGGACAAGATCGCCAAAGCGCTGCGACCTGTCTACACCGCGGCCACGGAGGACGCGGCGACCGAGCGGTTCTTGGAGTTCGCCGAGACATGGGGCAAGAAGTATCCGGCGATCGTGAAGCTGTGGGAGGACGCCTGGGCTGAGTTCGCCCCGTTCCTGGCCTTCGATGTCGAGATCCGCAAGGTCATCTGCTCCACGAACGCGATCGAGTCCGTCAACGCCCGCATCCGCAAAGCCGTGCGAGCTCGTGGCCACTTTCCGAACGAGGCCGCTGCGCTCAAGTGCGTCTACATGGCGTTGATGAGCCTCGACCCGACCGCCGCCGGCGCTGGACCATGCGCTGGAAGGCACCCCTAAACGCCTTCCAGATCGCCTTTGAAGGCCGGCTCGCCCCGGCCAACGACTGACCACCTCAACAACCAAGATCAGCCGTTAACTTGACAGACCCTCTCCGAGGTGTGTTGCGACGACCACTGGAATCCGCCGAGTACACCTCGCGCGAGTTCCGCAGCGAGATAGACAAGCTGACCATGCGCCAGAGCATGGGTCGAGTCGGATCGTGCTACGAGGTGAGTCAGCGGCGGGAGTTTCACCCGCCGCTGCTCTCAGAACCCGGCGTGACAGTCTCCCGTCACCGGGCTCCCATCGTCGAACCAGTAGGCATCGCGCCGTGTTTCCAGTAAGCGAACATCGCCGGGAAGGCTGACGCTATCTCGGCCAGTTTCCGGCGAGTTTTACCCTTGGCACGGCGCAGTCGCTTGTATTTCCGCATCGCCCACTTCACGAGGAAGGGATTGATCTGCTGCTCTAGGAAGTGCATCAACCTGGACTTGTAGAAGCGCCCATAGTAGTTGATCCACCCCGATACGATGGGATTGACCATCGCGGCGAGGCCCCGAAAACTCAGACTGGTCCTGCGACCCAGCTTCCACTGCCGGATGACCCGCGCCATCGACTTCAACGCAGCCTTGCCGACGAGCGGGACGAACCCGCACATCAGTACGCCGTCACGGCGACGGATAGGGGCGCGACGAAAATCGAAGCCCAGGAACGTGAAGCTCGTCACCGGGTACTCCTCATCTCGCCCCTCCTGCTTGCAGTAGACGATGCGGGTCTTGTCCGGGTGACAGACCAACCCGAACTCCAGCAACCGTTCGGCAACAACATGGCGAATGAACTTCGCTTGCCGCTGGCTGTAACAGTGCAGGACAACGTCGTCGCAGTACCTCTCGAACCGCACCACCGGATACTTCCTGGCCAGCCAGGAGTCCAACGCGTAGTGCAGGAAGAGATTCGACAACAATGGTGAGATTGCCGATCCTTGTGGAGTTCCCTTGACGGGAACGACACGACTACCGTCTGGCTGCTGAACCGGCGCGACAAGCCACCGTTTCACATACAGCACAACCCACGGCAGGTCGATGTGTTTCTCCACCGCGGCGACGATCTGGGCGTGCGGAACGTTGTCGAAGAAACCCTGGATGTCCAGATCGACCACCCATGGGCGTCTCCAGCACCGCTGCTTGCACACCTCCACCGCGTCCAGCGCAGACTTCCCTGGACGATAACCGTAGGAATCGGAGTTGAACACGGGGCCCACGTCCGGCTCCAGGATCATCGCCACGGCCGTCTGCGCTATCCGGTCGGCGATAATGGGCACTCCGAGGATCCGTGTGCCACCATCCGGCTTCGGGCTGGGAACGGCCTTTACCGGCGCTGGGAAATAACTCCCCGACGACATCCTGTTCCAGAGCTTGAACAGATTGTTTTGAAGGTCCTCTTCAAACTCTGCCAACGACTGCCCGTCGACCCCTGCCACACCCTTGTTGTCACTGACTTTCAGGTATGCTTTCCATATCAGCGTTCTCGGAATGTCAAACGACTTACCTGCTGATCTTGTCTCGCCCACGCAATTCCTCCCGTGCTTGGTTGATCGCTGGACGACACTCGACGACACGTCTCCTTCGCTCCGCGCCCATTACGGGCGCTTCATCACTACTACGAGACGTTCCGCCCTCCTGGCACGTGCCCGGTACTCTGCGGCTCGCGGATTAGCCGCTTGCCGATCTCCCGGTGGGTTCCTGCTCCAATCCGCTGGAACCCGTGTCGTGCCGAGGAGTTCTCCTGTTCCGTTGCAGAGCCCAAGCCAAACTCGCGCCATCTTCATGCCGGGCACCGCCAGAGCAGTAGACAGGTTTCCCTCTGACTTATCCCAGGACAGCATTAAGGCCCTAGTTTTGATGCCACCTGGCTTAACGACACGTCGTCGATGGTTCACTCTCGTTCGCCTTCTTGGCTCATACCTGCCGCCTCTCACGACGGCTTTTCCACGGACGTTCACCACCATGACTCATTCACCACAGCAGCTCGTGGCGGTTTGGCACCAGTACCTGTATACCGATACCGAAGGACCTACCTTCATCTCTGCAACAGCATGGTCACTGCCGATCATTCTGCCTTCTACAACAGAAACCCTCAGCTCCCTTCAGGACACACCAACGCTGCCGCCGAGAGTTTCTTCGCACTCCTGAAAGCAGAGATCGGGACCGAGGTCTGGCTCAGCAAGGAAGCTGCCCGCGCCGACGTGTTCACCTTCATCGAGGTGAACTACAACCGCCGAAGGCTCCGCAAGGACCCCGAACTGGGCTACGTCACACCGCTCGAAGCACGCCTCAGATACAGTCCACACACAACCCTTGCCGCGTAGAAGTTGAGTGTCCACTCCGCGGGGGGAACTTCACCGGGAGTAATCCCGGAACCGCGCTCCATGCCGACCCCACCACGACGTGGAGCTCATGGATGGGTCCGGCAGGCGCCTCGCCAAGGCGCGGCTGCCCGAAGGAGTGGCCGGGATGGCGCGGCTGCACGCGATGATCGGCGAGCGGGTCGGGGAGGACGCCGAGGAGTCCCTCGAGCAGGTGGTGATCGGGATCGAGACCGACCGGGGCCCGTGGGTGCAGGCGCTGATCGCGGCCGGGTACCGGGTGTATGCGGTGAATCCGTTGCAGGCTTCCAGGTACCGAGAACGGCACGGGGTCTCCGGCGCCAAAAGCGACGGGGCTGACGCGCACATGCTGGCGGACATGGTGCGCACCGATTCCCATCAGCTGCGTCCGGTGGCCGGCGACTCGGCCCAGGCGGCGGCGATCAAGGTGGTGGCCCGTGCCCACAAGAACATGATCTGGGAACGGACCCGGCACATGCAGCGGCTGCGGCACGCCCTGCGGGACTACTTCCCGGCAGCACTGGAGGCGTTCGAAGAGTTGACCGCGCTCGATGCGCTGGAACTCCTTGCCAAGGCACCAGACCCCGCGTCGGCGGCGAAACTGTCGCTCACCCAGATCCGGGCGGCGCTCAAGCGGGCCGGTCGCCGCGGCGACATCGACGCCAAGGCGAATAAGATCCAGGCCGCCCTGCGCGTCGAGCACCTCGCCCAGCCCGCCGTGGTGGCACAGGCCTACGCGGCCACCGTCCGCGCCGCCGTGGCTGTCCTGGGCACGCTGAATGAGCAGATCAAGACCCTGCAAGGGCAGGTGGAGGAACATTTTGGCGAGCCCGGACTAGGACCGATTCTCGGCGCCCGGGTGCTCGCCGAGTTCGGCGACGACCAGCACCGCTACGCCAGTGCCAAGGCACGCAAGAACTACGCCGGCACCAGCCCTATCACCCGCGCCTCGGGCAAGAAGGAGGTCGTCGCCGCCCGCTACGTCCACAACGACAGGCTCGTCGACGCGCTGGTCAGCCAGGTCGTCCCCGCCATGGTCGTCTCGCCCGGTGTGCGAGCACTCTACGACGAACTGCGAGCCCGCGACATCGACCACTTCACAGCCTGCCGACACCTCGCCAACCGCCTCGTCGGCATCCTGCACGGCTGCCTCAAAACCCGCACCCTCTACAACGAGAAAACCGCCTGGTCACACCGATCGCCAAAACCAGAGACCTCTGCGGCTGCCGCTTGACATTCAAGCTCCAGGGATGTCTTTCAGCAACAGGACGGGTTGGTCGCACTTCTCATCCTGCCGCCAGGCGATCTACCCCTCCCTCACACCCCACCCAGCGTCAACAACTAGCCATGCCCGGAGCCCCTGGGCTCTCCGATCGTACGAAGGACCAGAGCAACCGTTGCTAGAAGGTAGGACCTCATGAGCCAGTTCCAGGTCAGCGAGACGGCGCCGGAGGTTGTCCGCAGCCCGTCGCGTCGCGCCGGAGCACCCATCTCCGTGGGGTCTTTGCAGGGTCGCGAGACTCCCGCGATCGATCGAGCGGTCCGTCGAACGGGCAGCGCTGGCCGACCTGATGACTCCCTGCGACGCGTTCTCGGTGAGGACGTGGTGGGTACCTGGCGGCTCGACCCAGTTCTCGCCTTGGCGGTAGGTGTCCACGGGCTTGTCGTCGAGATAACAAATTCTTCTGTCGAATCAGCCATCTGCCGCCCTTTGGTCGCTGGCGGCCTTGGCCGAACTGGCCTGGGGCTTCGACTCACACATCTGATCCTGTCGTCAAATGGTCCTTTGCCGACAGGAACCCGGTCCGCCGATCTAATGCGAGCCGATCAGAGTTGACGACAGGGTTTGACGACAGGTAAACCCGCGGATGTCGGCGATCAACGGATGAAGGGAGACAGCCACGGTCATGGCGGATCTGGTCTACACGCGGATCTCCACCCGACGAGCAGAGCAGCCAGCGGCAGACTCACCTACTTTCTGAGGCCGGGCTCACCGACGGCACTGCGGGCGTGCGGTTCTTCTGCGACCCGGCAACCTCCTCGAAGACCCCGGCGCTGGAGCGTGCCGGTTTTCCGGGAGCTTTCCCGCTTCACCTGGCCCAACGACCGGCTCACCGTCTCCGAGCTGTACCGGCTGTGCCGGGACCTGGCCGACATCCTCGCCGTCCGAGCCTGGTGCCAGCAGCACGAGGTGAAACTGCGGGTGCTGTCCGGTGCCCTGTCAAAACATCACCGACCTGGCCGCCACCGACGCGACCACCACCACCATGCTGGTGAACGTGCTCATCTCGGTCGGGCAGTTCCAAGGCGTTTTTCCGCCAGAACTACGGGAACCCCAGAACGCGAGGACGACCCCGGATGAGGGGCAGGGCAATGGCTGCCGGCGGCAGCAGCTCGACGGCGACGATGGCGGTCAGCACGCCCCCGGCGAGTTGCAGCGCGCCACTCACGACCCAGTTGGACAGCGTCAACAGCTCGGCCAGGACAGCGCCGACCGCAGTGATGATTGCTGCTACGACGGCGATCCCCAGGACCTGGACTACGTTGCCCACCCGCCGACGGTAGTGCCGTCGAGGCACCACACAGGTGGTTCGACATGAAGACAAGCCCCTGAGCGGCCCGGGGCTGGCGCAGACCCGTTCCCCATCGAGCATCGACACCGATAGGAACAGTGGGCCGGGCTCGACGCCATGCAGCTCGAGCCACTCCCCCAGCGTCGAGCATGCGGTACGGATGCTGCGGCTGCGGCTGCATTTGTCCCGTACGAAGTGAAGCGCCTGCCTGGATCTGGAGGCCTGAGCCGCCACGCCGTGACTTGCCCGACGACCGTTGGTACGTTCGTGTTGGCGGCCCCGGTTTGAGACGCACCCGGGGCCGCGCCACTTCCATCGAACACGCGTTCGAGCCACAATGCGGATGTGGGACAGCAACGCAGGCATAGTCACGGGATCGACGGCTACGAGCTTTCGAACCTCGGGCAGCGCGAGGCGCTGGAGGACGCCGTGCAGGCGATCTGCGAGGACATGTGCCAGACCGGCCGGGCGGGGATCTACTCCGGGGACGGGCAGTGGCGTGGCTAGGCCCTTGCTGTTCACGGGTTGAGGTGACACCTCGCTGGTCTGGGCGGGGTCACGGGTGGGAGCCTCTGGTTGCTCTCTTCGACCAGGAAGGATCCCTCATCCCGTGACCCCTGCTCATATCATCCATGGTCGCCGTGTGCGGTTGATCGAGTACGCCGCCCAGGTCGGCGTGGCTCAGGCGTGTCGGGTGTTTGGTGTGTCTCGCCAGACCTACTACCGGTGGGTGCGCCGGGCCGAGCAGTACGGCCTGGCCGCGTTGATGCCCAAGCCCCGCCGCTCCCCACTGCAACCGAACGCGATGTCCGCCCAGGAAGTCTCGGCCATCCTCGCGGTGGCGGTGGCCCACCCGACCCTGGGCGCACGGCAGCCGCTGCGGCACCTGGCCGCCCAGGGTGTGCACCGCTCCGCCTCAGGGGTGCAGAAAGTGCTGGCCCGCCACCATCTGGCCACCCGACGCCAGCGGGTCGCCGCGCTGGCATCGATCACCGCCGCCACGACCGGGCTGGTCACCGACGCCGCCAAGGACGGCCCGTTCGGCTTCTGCCAGTACGCCTCCCGCCCCGGCCAGGTCGTGGCGCTGGACACCTTCTACGTCGGCAAACTCAAAGGCGTCGGCGCGATCTGGCAGCTCACCGCGGTCGATGTCGCCACCCGCTGGGCCGTCGTGGCGTTGATCGTCGGTGACAAGAACACCCAGGCCACCAAGGCGTTCATCGACCACCTCCGCACCGCCCTGCGCAAGGTCGGAGTGAGATTGGACGGGGTGCTCACCGACAACGGGCCCGAGTTCACCGGCGTCGCCTTCCGTGACCACCTCGCCGGGCTGAACATCCACCATCACCGCATCCCGCCCCGATCCCCGAACCACAACGCGGTCTGCGAACGGTTCCAAGGCACCGTCCTGGCCGAGTTCTACCGACCGTTCTTCCACCGCGCCCGCATCGACCGCTTGGCCGACCTCGACACCGGGCTCCAGGCATGGGTGGATGACTACAACCGCCACCGACCCAACCACGGCCACTACATGAACGGGCGCACCCCAGCCCAAACCCTCCGACAGACCAAACGAACAATGCGCAAGACTGCCGCCTAACAACACAACCCGAGGCAACCACCTGTCACCTCAACCCGTAGGCAGCAAGGGCTAGGCGGGGGACAAGCTGCTGGCGCCGATGCTGCAGGGGTCCGGACCGGGTGCACCGTGGTGAGCGTGTTGACAGCGCTGACACGATCGTCTTCGCCGGCAAGGGGGCAACCAGCGGTTCCAGGACGAACGTCTGCCGGATCTCCTGGATCATCCGTCCATACCACCAGCGCTCGGGGCCGTCTGCGTGGTGGAGTAACCGACGGAGTGTGTGAAGACACGCTCACGGGTGTTTAGGTGAGGCCGCCGGCATCGTGGGCAAAAGCGCCCTGTGTGGGCAGAAGCGCCCGCCTCTGCCAGCGTTGGCGGCGGGCGCCCTCTGCCCCACCGGACCCTCGAGCGTCTGTCACTCCGCTTGAGGGCCCACGCCTGCGCAGGTGGCCGACCCCCCGTCGTCTCCTGTCGCGCACAAAGAAGGATGCCCCGGTCTCCTCAACCGAGGAGACCGGGGCATCCCTTCTCACGTGGACACCTGTCAGGCTACCCACCGACCACGCCCGACTTCAGCCAATGGTGGCGGCCGGTGTGCGTCGCTGTCTTGGAGGACGCGCACACCGGCCGCCTACGAAACGGTGCGGGATGCGCTAGGGGGTCAACAAGCCCAGGCGCGTCGGACGAGTCCGCACCGCTTGCGGACTGACCTGGCTCCATACAACGCTCACGCCAAGGGGAGCGCCCAGATCAGCCGTCTCTGGATCCACCGAGGGGTTCTGTCCTCACCCACACCATAGGCCTCCGGCACCCGTGCGCGACAGGTGAGGATAGGACCTCCGCGAGAAGGACTTATGGCCGAGATCGACACGGCGGAGCGACCGATCTCACACGACATCCACGCGAGCCCATACTGAGCTACTGGACCCGGGAGTTTCGTTACGCGGGTCGAGCAGGGCCTCGTGGGCGTTGAGGGGGCGATTGGACGACAGCACCTGAAATCCGGAGGCACCGCCTTCATCCCAGGCTAGGAAGGCCAGGCGCTCCGTGGCCAGCAAGAGTTCGTCAGACCAGGTATGCGTAAGAGTAATGGCTCGGCGACGCCTCGCTCGGCTACACCCAGTCGGCGGTGTCCCGCCAGGTCGCCTCACTCGACCGCGCGGGCGGCACTCCCCTGCTGGAACGCCACCACAACGGAGTACGCACGACGCCAGCGGGGCAAGGCCGCGGTAGTCAGGGCAGGCGTGGTCAGGGCAGGCGGGCCGGTTCGCGACCTGCCCGTCCCTGATCTTGACGTTGATAGCATCGATGAACACGACCGGATACACCCGGTCCAGCGGCCGGTTCTGCCACTCGGCCATGCCGTCCATCACCTTGTCGGTGATGGTGGAGATCGTCTGCTTCGACACCTCAGCCCCGTAGACCTCAGCCAGGTGCGCAGCGATCTCGCCGTGGGTCAGGCCCTTGGCCGACAACGACAACACCATGTCGTCGACCCCCGTCAGGCGCCGCTGCCGCTTACGTACGATCTGCGGCTCGAACGTGCCCACCGCGTCTCGCGGAACCCGAACCTCAACCGGGCCGACATCGGTCAGCACCGTCTTGGTCCGGCTGCCGTTACGCGTGTTCCCGTTGCCACGACCAGCCGGATCGTGCTTGTCATAGCCGACGTGGTCGGTGATCTCACCATCCAGCGCGGACTCCAGGACCCGCTTCGTCAGCTGCTGCAGCAGCCCACCCTCGCCGGTCAGCTTCAGCCCGTCACCACGAGCCCGATCGACCAGCATCGCAATCAACTGCTCATCCGTGACCGCACTACCCACCGACCCACCGGCCGGCTCCTGCTCCGAAGTGGTCTCCATCGTCTGATCGGTCGATCAGCCGTTATTTGTACAGTCCCGCAGAGCCGGCCGCCGGCCACGGTGAGGAAGCGCCGGCAGCCGGCGAGCTCGAGCCGGTGGTCGGTGTCGAGGGCGCGGAGCCTGCGGTCGTGTCGCCACTGGTCGGCGCGCGGCCGATGCGCGTGTCCGCGGAGGTGCTCCACGCCGACGATCCCGCGGCCGCGCTCGCGGCCCGGTTCCTCCTCCGCCACCCCAAAGGCACCCGCCGCGTCTACGCCACCGACCTGACCGAGTGGTTCACCTTCTGCCGCGCCCTCGGCGCCCAACCCCTACACGCCAAGCTCGACCACGCCGACGCCTACGCCCTCCACCTCAAAGAAACCCCGCAGCCCAGCGGCCGACCCCTCGCCCCCAGTACCGTGCAGCGCAAACTCTCCGCCGCCTCAAGCTTCTACCGCTACGCCGTCGAAACCCGCATACTCACCGAATCCCCATTCCTCGGCGTCGCCCGCCCCAAGCCACCCAAGGACTCCCCGACCATCGGACTGGACAAGGCCGAGATGCGCCGCCTCCGCGCCGCGGCGATCGCTGATGGCCCCCGCTCCGCCGCGCTGATCCAGCTGCTACTCGCCAACGGACTCCGCATCACCGAGGCGCTCGCCGCCGACGCCGACCAACTCAGCTGGGACCGCGGCCACCGCACCCTCCAACTGACCCGCAAAGGCGGCCTCATCACCCGGGCCCCACTCGCCCCGCCCACCGCCAGGGCCATCGAGCACTACCTTGCCGGCCGCACCACCGGCCCCATCTTCATCACCACCAGCGGCCGCCGCCTCGACCGGCACGCCGCGTACCGGATCATCGGTCGCCTGGCTCGCCAGGCCGAGATCCCCGCCGCCGACGCCATCTCCCCCCACAGCCTGCGGCACAGCTTCGCCACCGCCGCCCTCGATGCCGGCGTCGAACTCCGCGACGTCCAAGACGCCCTCGGTCACGCCGACCCGCGCACCACCCGCCGCTACGACCGCTCCCGCCACAACCTCGACCGCCACGCCACCTACACCGTCACCGCACTCCTGGCCGACAACCAGGACGTCTGAAGGGACAAGTCGGTGTGCGATCGCACGCCCGATCCGCCACGCCGAGCTGGTTGAGAAGTGTGGGCGCCCCCTCTTTCACGAGAAGGGTTTGCTCCGACGCCCACTTGGGTATAGTTCGCAGCCCTGCGAACTAAGTCGAGGGCGAACCGCAGGTCAGGCCAGTTAGTTCGCAAGTTCGCATAGTTCGCATAGTTCGCAAGCTGAGGACGCGGCGGCCCGCCGGCTAGTCGAAGAGGCGGCGAAGTGGAAGCTACCGGCAGGCGCTACGCACCTGGAAGAGCCATTCTCTGGCAAGGGTCCCGACGGAGCTGGTGTGATGTACGGACCGGGAACCCTCGATCACCTGCGTTCCCCGTCGCCGTGCGCGCCGCGCCTCCGCAGTGCGGCTCCGAGGGAGTCGCCTAGTGTCCACAGCGAGGCGCTTATCAGCACAAGGTCCTTGAGCAGGAACTGGCCGGGCACTACCGAAAGCACGAGGAGTCCGGACGGCACGGTCACTCCGGGCGTGGTGAACAGGAAGCTCAGCGTGCTGAGGAACAGCAGCACGCCCATCACGCTGCCGATGATCGAGATCCGCGGCCACAGCGGCCGGATGGCGATGAGCAGCGCGGCGACGATCTCCAGGCTGCCGAGCACGGCGGCGAAGGTACGCACGCTGAGGATGCTGTAAAGCCAGCTGAAGATCGGGCTGTTCGCGATGAGCGGCTGTATGGCGGCGGCTTCGTACCCCGTGAACTTTTGCGCACCGATCCAGGCGATCACGACAACCAGCGTGTACCTGACGAGATACCGGCCGGCAGTAGCCACCGGGTGTTCCGTCGTCCTGGCCAGCTGTTCGATTCGAGCCATGGCCAATCCGTCCCCCTTTATGCATTAGGTGGACAAAGAATTTGATCTATAGCATTCAGCGGTATTGCCAATACTCCGGTGGCCCGCGCCGCGGGCAGCTGCCGCTCGTGTGGCGGCGCAGTGCCGCTGCCGCACTCATGGAGTGTCTCCACCGTGACCCCCAACGCAGGCACCGGATCGGGCTGTCCGGCTGTCAGATCGGCTACCGGCAGGCCCCAACATGGACGCTACCCGGAATGGGCCGCCAGGTCGCGAAGTGGCACTGGACGCTGCGCGTGGTACCGCGCTGTGCTGGAGGCCAAGTGTCAATGGCCATGGACACCAAGTCCGAACCAGACCGCCAGGCCGCCTTCAACCAGCTCGGAACCTGTCAACCTTTCTGAGACACGTTCTTGAAGCAATTACTGAGTCGGTTCTTCCTTGTCCTGGGGTTTGTTGATCCATGCCGCGGCGGGCAGTTTCGGTGGCTGGGGTGGCTTGCGGACGAATCGTTCGGGGTGTGCTGCGTGGGCGGCATCGAGGACCCGACTGCGGGCCTCGCGGACGGTGTGAGCACGGCCGTGGTGGACGTCTGCGGGGGTGTGTAGGCCGATCCCGGAGTGGCGGTGTTCGTGGGCGTACCAGCCGAAGAACCGGTCACAGAACACGCGGGCGTCCTCGATGCAGCCGAACCGGTCGGGGAAGTCGGGCCGGTACTTCAGGGTCTTGAACTGCGCCTCGGAGTAGGGGTTGTCGTTGGAGCAGTGTGGCCGGCTGTGGCTCTTGGTGACCCCCAGGTCGGCGAGCAGGAACGCGACCGGTTTGGAGGCCATCGAGGGGCCCCGGTCGGCGTGCAAGGTGAGCTGGTTGCGGTCGACCTGCTGCTTGCGGACCGTCTCGGCGATCAGCCGCTCGGCCAGGGTCGCGGACTCTGCGGAGGCCACCATCCAGCCGACCGGGTAGCGGGAGAAGATGTCCAGGATCACGTACAGGTAGTAGTAGGTCCACTTCGCCGGGCCTGCCAGCTTGGTGAGTCGGGTGGCCCCGAGGAGTTTCACCCCGGGGCTCCCACAGAACGGAGCGTGAACCTCTCGGCTCACTCCGCTCTTCTCATCGATACCCAGACGACATGCGCTCCCATGACCAGTGCCTGAACAGCCCCGGATCTCGATCGACGATCCCGGACCACCAGCGCCACAGGCGTTTCCAGGCACGCAACCGCTTGTACTTCCGTCGCGCCCATCGCATCAGGTAGGTGTTGATGCGTCGTAGCAGGGGATATATCTCCGACCTGTTGTATCGGCCGTAGTAGTTCATCCAGCCCGCCACGATCGGGTTGATCTGTTTGGCCAGTTCGTTCAGGTCTGTTCCTGTGCGCAGGTGGAGCCGCCAAGAGCGGACCACCCCTCCCATTGCCTTGAGAGCTTTCGGGCTGACCGCAGGCGTGAATCTGACGTGCATTCGCCCGTCCTTGCCTTTCAACGATCGTGCCCGGAACTCGTACCCCAGAAAGACGAACGAGGTGTGTTCATGATCGCCTCGCCGACTCTCGTCCTTGCAGTACGCAATCTTGGTCTTGTCCGGATGCAGCCGGACGCCGACCTGTTCCGTCCGCTCTTTCAGCGCGGCCAGGACCGTTTCGGCCTGCCGCTTGGTGGCACAGTGCACGATTGCGTCGTCGGCATAACGTTCGAACTCCACCGTCGGGAATTCGCGCGCCAGCCACGTGTCGAATGCATAGTGCATGAACAGATTGGCGAGCACCGGCGAGACCGCTGACCCTTGCGGGGTTCCTCGGTCTCGCTCGATCACGGCTCCGTCGTGGGTCTGCATCGGCGCGGCCACCCACCGCTGCTCCTGGGTGATGTTGGCCCGCACCGCCTTGACCATCAGTTCCCACGGCACCGTATCGAAGAATTTCTGAAGATCGAGGTCGATCACCCAGCTTTTCTTCCAGCACCGTTGGCGGCACGCGGCCACCGCATCCAGCGCCGACTTACCCGGCCGGTACCCGTATGAGTCGTTCACAAAGATCGACTCGGTTCGGGGCTCCAGCGTCATCGCGACCACCGTCTGCGCCACCCGGTCGGCCACCGTCGGCAACCCGAGGGTCCGGGTCCCACCGTCGGCTTTGGGGATGTCCACCTGAAGCACCGGTGGCGGAAAGTAGGTCCCCGACGACATTCGATTCCAGATCCTGTAGAGGTTGTTCCGCAGGTCCTTCTCGAAGTCCTCGATCGACTGCCCATCCACCCCGGCGGCGCCTTTGTTCGCCGCGACCCTTCGATACGCCTCCCACACTCGCTGCTTGGGAATCACAAACGACTTGCCGTCCGAACCTGACATGCCCTCTCTCGTCCTCCCGGCCCAGACAGACCACCCGGTCTGCCCTGCCAGTTGCTCAAGCGACAGGTCAACGATGAGCCGGCCCCTTCGCTCCACCCCCATTACAGGGGCTTCTCCACTACTACGAGCCGGTCCGCCAGCCAGCGCCGCAACGGTACTCAGCATCTTCCAGCGGCAGCCTTGGATGCACTCCCTCTCGCCGCCTCCCACCGCTGTGGCGGCAGGTTGCGGACGGTTTCGGCGCTCGCTCTCCCACGTTCCATGCAGAAGCCGCAGACCAGGATCACGCCGCCTTCACACCGGACACCGCCTGGCCAATACTCGGGCTCCCGCCAGGCTCATCCCGAAGCTGGGACACTGCCTCGGTTTCGATGTCATCCTTGTCTTTCGGTGCCTCGTCAGCGGTTCACTCACGTTCGTCTTCCTGGTCCCCGCCTTACCCGTTTACTCGGGCCTTTTCCTCACCGCTCACCACGATGGTCTTCAGCCAACGCAGCGTGAGGTGGCTTGACATCTCTCCCCGAAAAGCGACGCCGGAGGGCCAGCAATCCTCCATCTCCTGCACAGCACCACATCAAGCAGCCCTGCCTACATCAGAGCCCCTCTCCGCGCTCGTGGCGCACTGTCCCAACTCCACACCTGGTTCGGGCTGGCCGCGACGAGCTCGGGTTTCACCTTCGCCGGATGGGTGGCATGCCGACGCCGGTCCCCGGTCTCGCCCCGCTCGCGCAGCAGCCGGTACATCGTGGACTCACTGGCCAGGTAGGTCCCTTCGTCCAGCAGCGTGGCGTAGACGGTGGCCGGTGCGGCGTCGGCGAACCGCTCGGAGTGCAACACCTCCAACACCGCGGCCCGCTCCGCGCCCGACAGCGCACGCGGCTGCACCTGTGGTGCCCGCACCTGCTCGGGTTCCGGTCTCGGCGCAGCCCTGGCCTTACTAGCCGGGCGAGCTCGGTAGAAGGACGCCCGCGCCACACCGACCGCCGCACAGCCTGCCTTGGCGCCGACCAGAGACACCAACTCGCCCACCGCATCATCGACCGCGGCCGCGATGGCCGTGCTCATCTCGCCGGGTCCTCCTCGGTCCCGCTGCCAGTGGCGAGCTGTTCCAGCAGCGCGGAGAGCTTTCCCTGCACCTCGATGACCCGCCGAGACGTCTCCAGCTCGGCCTGCAACTTGGCGACCTGGGCGCGCAGCGCCGCGTTGTCTGCCTCCACCGGGTCGACCGGGGGCCGGCCACGAGTCTTACCCAGCGCCTCCAGCGCACCCTTGTCACGCTGCTTGCGCCACTCGCTGATCAGCGAGGAGTACAAGCCCTCCCGGCGCATCAACGCGCCCCGCCCATCACGGTCCAGCCGGTCGTACTCTGCCAGGATCCCGGCCTTGTACTTCGCCGTGTACGTCCTACGCGTGGCCCGCTCGGGCACCTGCGGATCAGGCACTTCCTCCACCCGCACAGCATTGCGCACTGGCGGCACCGCCGTCGTGACCGTCATCGAACCTCTCTCCAGATCTCGCCCTCATCAGTCAGTAATTCCTACCGGACGAGGTGTCTCAACAGAGGTTGACAGAGAGGGGCTCTCCCACGACCACGAGAGGCACCATGATCCGGCGATCATCGCCGCCAAGAGGCGCGACTTCCGCAAGCTCGCCCACTTCATTGAAGTTGAACTGTCCCTGCTGGCACGAGTGGGGAAGCCATTCGCAGGTCACTCTCTGTGTCGCTGGGTCTCTGCTGCTAGTGTTCCCCGCCGGAAATTCGTGCGATATATCGGGCGAGGGAGTCGAGGATTTCTTCGGCTGTCTTCTTCCAGACGAACGGTTTCGGGTCGGTGTTCCAGTTCTTGATCCATTCGCGGACGTCTTTCTCCAACGCCTGGACGCTTTTGTGGACGCCGCGGCGTAGGAGTTGGTCGGTGAGGAAGGCGAACCAGCGTTCCACCTGGTTGAGCCAGGAGGCCCCGGTCGGGGTGAAGTGCATGTGGAAGCGCGGATGGCGGGCGAGCCAGTCGTTGATGGCGGGGGTCTTGTGAGTGGAAAGGTTGTCGCAGACGAGGTAGACGTCGAGTTGGGCAGGGACCGCTTTGTCGATCGCGATCAGGAACTTCTTGAACTCCAGGGCGCGGCGTCGTCGGTGGGTCTGGGAGATCACCGTGCCATCGGCAATGTTGAACGCGGCGAACAGGCTGGTCACACCGTGGCGGACGTAATCGTGGCTGCGCCGCTCCGGCATCCCGGGCATGGCCGGCAGCACCGGCTGGGAGCGGTCCAACGCCTGCATGCCCGACTTCTCATCCACACACAACACCACCGCCCGCTCCGGCGGGTTGTGGTACAGCCCGACCACATCGACCACCTTCTCCACGAACAACGGATCCGTGGAGAGCTTGAACCCATCACTGCGATGCGGTTTCAACTCGAACTTCGCCCAGATCCGCCCAATCGTCGACTCAGACAAACCCGAACGCGCCGCCATCGACCTCCGCGACCAGTGCGTCGCACTCACCGGCGTCTCCTCCAGCGTCGCAACCACCACCTCCTCCACCTTGTCCAACAAGATCGACGGTGGACGACCCGGCCGCGGCTCATCGACCAAACCGTCCAACCGCTTGGCCACAAACCGCCGACGCCACTTGTTCACCGTGTTCGGCGACACCCCCAAGTCGGCCGCCACCTGCTTGTTCACCGCCCCCGGCACCGCACACGCCAACACGATCCGCGACCGCAACGCCAACGCCTGCGACGACTTCGCCCGACGCGACCAACGAACCAACTGCTCCCGCTCACCAGCAGACAACACCAACTCGGCCTTCGGCCGCCCAGTACGAGCCACGGACACCATCATACCGATTTAACATACGAATTTCCGGCGGGGAACACTAGACAGGTCCCCTGATCTGGGGTCTTCCCGCCGTGTGAGTGGGCCATGCGCAGGGAGAGGGGGAAGGCCTGCACCAGGGCGTGAAGGGCGAGCTGGTGCAGGCCTTCTCGTGGAAGAGGGGCGCTCACAAGTCGGTGAGGATCTGCTCATGTGGTGCGGGTCGCCTACGCCGAGCAAGCGCCGCGCGGGCACATGACGTAGGCGACCCTTCGGGGCGCAAAGCTTGGTTGGCCCCTCACGGAGTCTGCCCGAGGATGAGGGCCGCCCGCTAACGTCGGCGGTGTCCGCGATCACGCATAAACCTCCGGCGAGCTCATGCGTGGGGCGTAAGTCCCACCTCGGCGGGGCCCATCGAGGCGGGTACGCAGCCAGCTGTGGTGCCTATGGTTTGACGAGGTGCGCGGCGTAACAGTCCATCAGGGTGCTTTCGACAATGCGGCGCCCGCACCCACAGCAGCGGCCGGTGTAACTCGGAGGTGGGCTACACCGGCCGTCGCGTCCACGTCCTACAGGCTGCCGCGTGTGCGTGTGATCACCTGAACTGGCCCCGGCTGGGTCGGGTTCCTGCAGGCGGGTTGGCCCGCCACCTGCGGGTGAGGCGCCGGGTGGCGTGGTGCGTACCGACCTGTTCCCGGTCACCGAGGACACCGTGATCGCCTACCGCGACACGGGCCGCACCACGCACCTGACCGACGTGAAGGACGCCGCCCCATGCTGGGCTGTCTGCGTCACTGCATTACTGCAGGACGGTCAAGTTGTTGATCTTCCGCGACGCCTTCGCCAGCTCCGGGATCAGAGCCGGATCATCGGTTCGGTGCTCGGTCATGACTGGCCGATCCACGAGGATCGTTGAAGACATGTCGTGGATTGCTGAGGGGCACCGCCTCCTCGAGTTGCCTGCGTCAGGCTTGCGTTGAGCCGGGCGCAGGCAACCCAGCGTCCTCGACGAGACGCTTGTTGTTGGGCGGGAGTCGGCGCTGTTTGTATCTGGCTTCCTAATGCTCTTGTCAAGCGGCGAGGGTGACTGGGGGTTCGACTTGGTAGCACCGTCGGTCGCGGATGAGTGCCCAGATGACGTTGACGCGTCGGCGTGGGAGGGCGAGGACGGCTTGGGTGTGTCGCTTCCCTTCGGCTCGCTTGCGGTCGTAGAAGCGTCGCGAGTTGGGGTCGCGCTGGATGCTGGTGAGCGCGGAGGTGTAGAAGACCCGTTGCAGGCGCCGGTGGTAGCGCTGCGGTCGGTGCAGGTTGCCGCTGGACTTGCCGGAGTCGTGCGGTGTGGGAGCCAGGCCGGCGAAGGCGGCGAGGCGGTCTGGGGTGGGGAACGCTTCCAGATCGCCGCCGGTGGAGGCGATGAACTCGCCGCCGAGCAGGGGTCCGATGCCGGGCATGCTGGTGATCACGTCGGCCAGTTCGTGCTCGCGAAACCGGCCCTCGATGAGCTTGTCGGTCTCGGCGATCTTCTCGTTGAGGGCCATCACCTCCTTCGCGAGGGTGTGGACCATCTTCGCGATGACCTTCTCGCCGACGACAGCCGTGTGCTGGCGCCCGGCGGCGTCCACCGCCGCAGTGGCCAGGGCCTTCGCGCCGCGGACCTTGCGGTTGCGCAACCACGTCTCCAGCCGATTGGCGCCGAGGCGGCGCAAGGCGGCCGGGGCCATGGCCCAGGTCTTCACGGCCAGCATGCCTCGCCCACCGCGGAACCCGTCTCAGGCACCCCACCGGCCCTGCTCGCCAGGTCTGCTCACCTGTCACGTCGGTCTCGGGGCAGAACTGGCTGGGGGGCAGGGATCGACAGGGTGATCGATCCCTGTCGGAGCGCCGGGCGGGCGTTGCTCTCAGATACATACAGGACGTGTGTGCGTCAGCTACATACAGGACGTGTGTGCGTCAGCGGCGGTTCAGGAGGGGTGGTGTTCTTGGGGCAGTGCGCCACGAGCGCGGAGAGGGGCTCTGATGTAGGCAGGGCTGCTTGATGTGGTGCTGTGCAGGAGATGGAGGATTGCTGGCCCTCCGGCGTCGCTTTTCGGGGAGAGACGTCAAGCCACCTCACGCTGCGTTGGCTGAAGACCATCGTGGTGAGCGGTGAGGAAAAGGCCCGAGCAAACGGGTAAGGCGGGGACCAGGAAGACGAACGTGAGTGAACCGCTGACGAGGCACCGAAAGACAAGGATGACATCGAAACCGAGGCAGTGTCCCAGCTTCGGGATGAGCCTGGCGGGAGCCCGAGTATTGGCCAGGCGGTGTCCGGTGTGAAGGCGGCGTGATCCTGGTCTGCGGCTTCTGCATGGAACGTGGGAGAGCGAGCGCCGAAACCGTCCGCAACCTGCCGCCACAGCGGTGGGAGGCGGCGAGAGGGAGTGCATCCAAGGCTGCCGCTGGAAGATGCTGAGTACCGTTGCGGCGCTGGCTGGCGGACCGGCTCGTAGTAGTGGAGAAGCCCCTGTAATGGGGGTGGAGCGAAGGGGCCGGCTCATCGTTGACCTGTCGCTTGAGCAACTGGCAGGGCAGACCGGGTGGTCTGTCTGGGCCGGGAGGACGAGAGAGGGCATGTCAGGTTCGGACGGCAAGTCGTTTGTGATTCCCAAGCAGCGAGTGTGGGAGGCGTATCGAAGGGTCGCGGCGAACAAAGGCGCCGCCGGGGTGGATGGGCAGTCGATCGAGGACTTCGAGAAGGACCTGCGGAACAACCTCTACAGGATCTGGAATCGAATGTCGTCGGGGACCTACTTTCCGCCACCGGTGCTTCAGGTGGACATCCCCAAAGCCGACGGTGGGACCCGGACCCTCGGGTTGCCGACGGTGGCCGACCGGGTGGCGCAGACGGTGGTCGCGATGACGCTGGAGCCCCGAACCGAGTCGATCTTTGTGAACGACTCATACGGGTACCGGCCGGGTAAGTCGGCGCTGGATGCGGTGGCCGCGTGCCGCCAACGGTGCTGGAAGAAAAGCTGGGTGATCGACCTCGATCTTCAGAAATTCTTCGATACGGTGCCGTGGGAACTGATGGTCAAGGCGGTGCGGGCCAACATCACCCAGGAGCAGCGGTGGGTGGCCGCGCCGATGCAGACCCACGACGGAGCCGTGATCGAGCGAGACCGAGGAACCCCGCAAGGGTCAGCGGTCTCGCCGGTGCTCGCCAATCTGTTCATGCACTATGCATTCGACACGTGGCTGGCGCGCGAATTCCCGACGGTGGAGTTCGAACGTTATGCCGACGACGCAATCGTGCACTGTGCCACCAAGCGGCAGGCCGAAACGGTCCTGGCCGCGCTGAAAGAGCGGACGGAACAGGTCGGCGTCCGGCTGCATCCGGACAAGACCAAGATTGCGTACTGCAAGGACGAGAGTCGGCGAGGCGATCATGAACACACCTCGTTCGTCTTTCTGGGGTACGAGTTCCGGGCACGATCGTTGAAAGGCAAGGACGGGCGAATGCACGTCAGATTCACGCCTGCGGTCAGCCCGAAAGCTCTCAAGGCAATGGGAGGGGTGGTCCGCTCTTGGCGGCTCCACCTGCGCACAGGAACAGACCTGAACGAACTGGCCAAACAGATCAACCCGATCGTGGCGGGCTGGATGAACTACTACGGCCGATACAACAGGTCGGAGATATATCCCCTGCTACGACGCATCAACACCTACCTGATGCGATGGGCGCGACGGAAGTACAAGCGGTTGCGTGCCTGGAAACGCCTGTGGCGCTGGTGGTCCGGGATCGTCGATCGAGATCCGGGGCTGTTCAGGCACTGGTCATGGGAGCGCATGTCGTCTGGGTATCGATGAGAAGAGCGGAGTGAGCCGAGAGGTTCACGCTCCGTTCTGTGGGAGCCCCGGGGTGAAACCCCTCGGGGCCACCCGACTGTCGATGAGGAGGTGGTCGGGCACGGGCCACCCGAGGGCCTTCAACGCTGCGGCGTAGCGGACCCGGCTGACCAGTTCTCTGATCATCGCGGTCGCGACGGCGGCGCGTAGGTCATTCTCGGCGGGTTGCTGGAGGAGCTGCGCGGTGGTTTGGCGCAGCTGGGCGTGTGCGCGTTCCCGCTCCCGGATCGCCTCGTGCAAGTCCTGCATCATCCATCCATCCAGCGGAAGGGTTGTTCCTCGCCTGGCGCCGGAGCGCATCGTCGGGTTCACGGCGCTGCGGTGGTGCGGCGTTGTAGGTCGGCGCATGTCGCCTCCCACGTGTTGTGCTCAGCGGTGCTGTCGAGGCTGAGACCGGTGAGGCCGCCTACCAGCCAACCCATCACGGTGCGAGCGGTGCCGGCCGCCGTGGCCACCGCCTGTTCCGACAGCGCAGTACCGGCGACACCATCCCCAGCCATCCCGCATTTCCCCTTGTTCAGACTGCAACTGCCTTGGCCGCCGCCTATCGTGTGACGCGCGACAAAGGATGCAATACCCCGACGACGTTGGTCATACGCGGGCGCCCCTTTCAGTAGGTAGTGCCGACTTCGGTGGTAGTGCCAAGCCGCACCGGTACCGCCACCGATTCGTGGCCCTCGCTTTGCTCAAGCTCAACCGGTGATGAACCCGCGTCTGTGGGAGTGTCGGGTGGTGGAGCAGTGTGGGAGGGTGCACGTTCGGTTGCCGTTGGAGCCGATGCTCGCCCGGAGCACCGATCAGCTACCCGATCCCGGGGTCGGGTGTGGCCGGTGGCTGATGGAGCCGAAGTGGGACGGTTACCGGGCGATCTGTCTCGTATATGGGGACGGGAAAGTTCGGATCGTCAGCAGGAACGGCACTGATCTCACTCGGGTGTTTCCTGAGATCGCTGGGGCGCTGGCCGCGATCCTGCCCCGGGGAACCGCTGTCGACGGAGAGATCGTGTGTTGGAGGGGCGGCAAGCTTGACTTTCATGCCCTTCAGCGCCGCTACGCGTGCCGACGCTACGCCCGGGCGCTCGCACGAAGTGAACCAGCGCACCTGATCGTCTTTGACGTTCTCGAGCTGGCTTGCCGCGACCTTCGACAAAGACCCTGGACGATCCGCCGCCACGCATTGGAGGCACTGTTTCTACGGGCCCCGCCCGGTTCACCGCTCACCCTGAGCATGCAGACCGCCGACTTCTATGTGGCCAACCGCTGGTTCGATGATCTGTCCGAGATCGGGGTCGAGGGCCTGATCATCAAGCCGGCGCAGAGCAGATACGAGCCGGGCCAGCGCCTGTGGCTCAAGCTCAAGACCAAAGCCACCACCGAGGCGATCATCGGGGGTGTCACCGGCAGTCTCACCCAACCGCGCCAGCTGGTCCTCGGCCGCTACGACTCCAAGACCGGCAGGCTCCGCGTCGTCGGCACGACGACCCGGATCAGCGACCGCGCCGCCTCCGAGATCACACCGCTCCTCCTGCCCGCCACCGGCCACCACCCCTGGCCGGACAAGCTCGCCACCAGCTGGCGCACCGCATCGACCCCCTACCTAGGAGTGGAACCCGGCATCGTGGTGGAGATCAGCGCGGACCTCGCCACCGACCGCGGTCGACGCTTCCGTCATGCCGCCCGCTACCTGAGGGTCCTGGACGTGGCACCCGAACAGGTGCCATGCGACCTGGACCTACAGAGGAGGGAACAGCCCTAGTCGCCGTGTGGGCTCACCGGCTCGACTCCGAGCCTGGCCCGATGCCACCGACCGGTTCGGCTCTGGGTGACGCGCTCGACGCGCTCAGCACGGGCGCGGCCGCGGCTGTGCGGCGGCTCGGCCGGCTCGGTTCCCCGTGGCAGACCATCGCCGTCCTCACCCGCGGCCAACTGCTCACCCCACTGCCCAGCGGCTGATCACCAGCCCGCCGCCACACAACCATGCCCAGGCGGCGGCGACACCATGACCATAAGCCCGACACCATGACCATAAGCCCGACACCGTGAGCACCACTCATCCTCACAAACGGTGTCGCTGCGACCCTCTCCGTCATCACCTACAGCGTCGCCGGCGTCCTCATCCAGCGTGGCGGGCAACACATGTCGGCCACCAGATCACCGGGGGTCTCACCATCATCAGTGGACTCACCGAGATCGGCCACCACGACCCGACGAAGCTGCGCAGAAAGGGCCGCCCCCAGATGCTCCACACCAAAGCTGGCGAGCCAGTCACGATGCTCCACGGCCACCACTCTGACAGACGGGTCCGACAGGATGCGCCCCAACTTCGGTCGCTTCCCATCCAGTCCCGACCTCGGTGACAACCTCCGCGACCACGTGACCGTTCGACGTGGCCCCCTCGGTAAGCCGGGCTACCTGCCGACCCAACTCAGAACGCTGGTCATGCGAGGACACCGGGCCTAATACACCACCACCCGACCATTCGAGCCCGTCTCAGAGACATCGACCCAGGTCGTGCCCGACCCCGACCGCCGAGCAGGCACCGGCATCCGGCCCTCACCGAACCACCGATACGCCGCTTGTGGCGCACACCTCGCATTCCCGCCCAGCCAGCCGAGTCACGCCCCTAACACGAACACATGTCCGATCACGTCTACTCACAAACACCGGACAGCTCAGATCCCACCACCAGATCTGGGCCAGCCAGCAGCTGAGATACGTACGGGACGTGGAGACGCGACTGGTCGGGGCAGCCGGCCGTTCCACCGACCGCGCCGCCACTCAGGAGCCGCCCGACGCACCCGAGTCTCGTGGTCCCGGCGACTCCGGAGGTCCCTGAACCCCGCGGCGTCCTTCCGGCCTCGTGGCGCGGGCCGACTCCGCGCCTGGCTGCTCGCGCTCGCCGGTCTGCCGCGGAACGGCGCCCGCTCCGGGAAGCCGGGTCACCGCGTGCTTTGCCGCCTCCCCGCCCTTGATGGCGGCGTAGACGTCGCGGGCCGTCTCGAACTCCCGCGCGGTGAACGCGCGTTCGGGACGTATCTCCCGCGTGAAGGCGACCAGCCACGTCGCGACGGCGAACAGGCGGTTACGGAACCCGGTGAGGAACGCGATGTGTAGAAGGAGCCAGGCCAGCCAGCCGACGAAACCGCTCAGCCGCACTCTGCCCAGGGTGACCACCGCCCGCCCTCGGGCCACGTAGGCGGCCGAGCCGAGGTCGCGGTACTTGAAGGGCCCCGGCGGGCGGTGTCCCTGGACCGCCCGGCGGATCCGGGTGCCGGTGTAGCGCCCGGACTGCATGGCCACCTCGGCGACACCGGGGAGCCGGTCCACGCTCATCAGGTCGCCGGCCACCGAGATGTCCGGATGTCCGGGGACCGTGAGGTCCGGGCCGACCTTGATCCGGCCGGACCGGTCCTGCTCCACTCCGCAGGCACGCGCGATCGCCTGGGCCAGCGGCGGTGCGGCCACGCCGGCCGTCCACAGGACCGTGGCCGCCTCGTGGTGTTCCTCGCCGCCATCGGCCCGTCGTGCCGTCAGGCCCGCCTCGTCCACGTTGGTGACGAGTGAGTTCATGTGCAACTCGACACCGAGGTGCGTGAGAGCCGCCGCGGCCCGGGTCGAGAGCGTCGGTCCGAACGACGCGAGCGGGTCGGGTCCGCCGTTGAACAACAGCACCCGCGCGTCCTCGGGCGTACTGCGGTGGAACTCCTTGCGCAGCGTGTGCGTAGCGAGCTCGCGGATCTGACCGGCCAGCTCGACACCGGTGGGCCCGGCACCGACGAGGGCGAAGGTGAGGTACCTGCGGCGCTCCTCCACGGTGGCGGCCGTCTCGGCCATCTCGAACGCACCGAACACCCGTTGCCGGATGGCGAGGGCGTCCCCGATCGTCTTCATACCGGGCGCGTGCGCCGCGAACTCGTCGTGGCCGAAGTACGACTGGCGGACGCCGGCGGTCACCACCAGGTCGTCGTAGGGGATCTCCAGCCGGCTCCCGCCCGGCCGTAGCGCGATGACCAGTCGGCGGACGGGGTCCACGTCGACCACCTCGGCCAGGAGTGTCTCGACGTTGTGGTGCCGGCGGAGCACCTCGCGCAGCGGCGAGGCGATCTGTCCCTCGGACAGGATGCCCGTCGCGCACTGGTAGAGCAGCGGCTGGAACAGGTGGTGGGCGGCCCGGTCGACCAGGATCACCGACACCGGCGCGCGACGCAGCGCGCGAGCGGCGTACAGCCCCGCGAATCCGCCACCGATGATCACCACGCGGCGGAGCGGTTTGTCCGCATCCATGACACCGCCTCCGGGTCCTCGACCTGTCTCCTCCCTCTAAACCACACCACAGGTTCGTGGTCGGGCACAGGAGTTCGGCCGCCCTTCCGGGCCGAGGCGGGTCGCGCGGACTTCATCGGATCCCGGCCAGTGCCTGGCCGTGCTCCTCATGCCGATGCACCGCCCGCTCCCACACGCCGCGCATCGGCTGGCGGCCGTAGGACGTCGTGCCCGTCCTTTGAGGATGATGCCGACCTCGAACGTCCGATCGAGCCAGTCGTGTGGCTTGAACCATGTCACGGACGTCCTGCCTTTCCGGGCTGGTTCGTCGCGATATGGGCGCGCTCACTCAGCAGCCGAGTGCCGGGGGTGCCGAACCTGTCTTGGGCGGAGGGTGCGCCGGCACTCTCGAACAGATGCTCGCCCTGCCGTTCGACGGTGACACTCCCAGCCGACACCAACATCAACAAGGATGCGAGAACGGCAAGTCCCCTGCGCATGTGGAAGACGGGCGGGTGCAGCAGCGACTGGACCCGACTCGGCACGTCACCGCCTGTGGCCGCAGTCGTCCCGGCCTCGGCGTGGGCCTTGTAGGAGGAGCGCGCGAGCGCGGCGCGGGCCAGGGCGCGGGCAACCAGTGGCCGGTCACCCAGCTCCGCCGCCGCGTCCTCGTCGGCCCACCGCTCCGTCGTGAGGCGCACCACCCGTGCCGTTGTGGCAAGCAGCGGATTCGCGGCCGCGGTCGCATCCATGATCAGGATCCACCAGCTGTGCCGGTGCCCAAGGTGGGAACGCTCGTGCGCCAGCAGCGCCAACCTCTCATCGGCACTCAGGAGTCGGACCGGGCGTGCGGGGATCTACGGCGGCGACGGGCGGTGGCGCGGCGACGTCGACGATCGGCTGCTGGCGCCGATGCTGCAGGGGTCGGACCGGGTTCGTCGTGGTGAGCGGGTCGACGGGGCGGACACAATCCTGGCCGCGAGCCCCGAGGAGAGCCGCGAGGACATCCGGGACCGGCTTTACCGGTCGCGGCACTACGCCAGCCCCCGCATGGTTACGCGGGCTGGGATCGCGGAGGTGCTGTACGCGGCGATTGGCGCGGGCTTGGTCGAGCCAGTGCCGGTGTCCCGTGTCGACGACACCGTGGACCTGGTGCTGAAGGCGGTGGCCGACGGCCGGCTGCACCCGCGGATGCTCGCCGCTCACGGGCAAGGATTGCGCGAGTATCTCGGGCTGCCGGCTGCCCCTTGGACGGCGGCCGCCGACGAAGCGGTCAAGCGCGGCCGCGAGCTGTGCACGGGCCAGCCGCAGCCAGAGACACCCACACCCGAGCCGTGGGACGAAAACCGTTGGGCGCTGTAGCCCCGCCTCTAAGGCGACAAACGCGAGACGCGACGCCACCTTGCCGATTCTTGCCACAGGCGCCGGGCGACCCGTATGCTTCTCGTGCGGACCCGCCCTGCACACGCAGACCAGCGGGTCTAGCTTCTTTTTGGGCCTCCAGTTTCAGACTTGCAGTGGGCCCCGTTGACGTCGCAAGGGCGTAGGTGCGCCTCGTACCAGTCCCATGAGAAGTTTTTGGCCGGGATCCGGAGCAGGCTCTGGTAGGCGCAGTACGCGGCGAAGTCGGCCATCTGGATCCACTGTGAGCGGTGCGCCGGCTGGAACAGCGGGTCCTCGATCACGTGCCGTGTCGCCAGCTTCAGGTCTCGGTGGGCTGCCTGGTACGCGGGGTCCGTGCCGTCACCGTCGACCAGGAGCAGGCCGAGACCGTTGGTGGCCGCGAGCCGTCGGTCCAGGTGGTCCACCATGGCGCGGTAGACCTCGGCCTGCTGCCTCGCGTAGGCCGTGCCTCGGGTCTCGGTGTGGCGGTAAACCGTCCCCACCTGCAGCTCGCCGCACTCTCCTATGGTCGACAGCGCCAGCTCGGCGACCTCGCCTCGTAGGTGCTTGCTCCGGTTCCAAGCAGTGTTCGTGGACGGGTTGCCCCGGCCGTTGACGAACTTGGTGGCGTGGAGTTCGTACGCCGGCGGTATGTGGTGTTCGGCGTAGAGCTGTTTCCGTAGGTCAAGCCACTTGCGGAGCCCTGCCCGCCAGTCGTCCACGCGGCACTCGATCCAGGAGTAGACGACCCAGCCGGTCGCGGCTGCCCCGGAGTCGTCCACGTAGAACAGCCGGACCTCGGTGGTGCTCATGGCGCTGAACTCACGATCGAGGACGCCGCGGCGCTGATGGACGGCGTCCGAGGCCTCGCCGGCGAGAGGCCACCCGATGCTGCTGCGGTTGCGCTGCTCCTATGCTGCGCCATCCGCGTCGGCGAGCTCGTGAGCCTCACCGTCGGCTCGGTGCAGACCACCGCCGGGCACTGTGTCCTGCGGGTGATCCGCAAGGGCGGCAAGGCGAACACGGTTCCCGGTCCCGCCGCAGGCGTTCGTCCTGGTCGAGCCCCTCCTGGACCCCCGCCGGGCGAGTGAGCCGCTGCTGTGCCGTGAGGACGGGCGCCCATGGGATCGCTGGCGGGCGGTAACCGCGCTCCGTCGTGCGGCGAAGGCTGCCGGCGTGAAGGTAGAGAAGCTCACCCCGCACATGTCCCGGACGACGGTGGCCACCGGACTGCTGGACGCGGGTGTGCCGATCGTCGACGTGCAGGACATGCTCGGTCATGCCTCCCCCGCCACCACGCGACGCTACGACCGAGGCCGCCGCAAGCTGGACGCGCACGCGGCGTACAGGTGGGCGTCGATCGTGGCGGGTGGCTCGTAGAGCTTGGCGGTGCGCCTGACGGAAGCCCCGCCCCCCGTCCAGGATGTATCAGGACCAGGCGCACCGGTCCCGATGATGCGACCGACCACCCCCAGGCCCGAGCTAGGCTCTGAACGGCTCTCAGACAAGAATCCTGGACGTCAGCCTCGCTCGGGGGCCGTTCCGTTCTGTCAGAGCCAATGTAAGTGCGATCCACGCCGTCGCTCAGTTGAGCTTGGCGTGTTCCTCGAGGATGAAGCCGCGCCGCACTTCGTACTCCTTACGCCATTCCTCGAGCGTCACGGAGACGCCCGGACCGCCTTGGCGTCGGCGTCGAGCTCGGCAGCGTCCATGAGCTCGTCGATCGCCGCCCGGACCCGCGCCTTGGTCTCGTCGACGCCGACCCGCAGGCCGCGACCGGCGTCGACGGTCTTCTCGAGGCTGCGATCGAGTCGCCGGCGGGGTTCCGCTTGCTGTTCATGCATGCTCTGCGTGAACCGGAGTTCAAGGACCGGATTGAGAAGTTCCGCTCCGACATCATAGGCGTGATCGAGGCCAGCGGCGGGGCGGTCGCGGACTGCCATCTGCCACCACCATTATCGAGGGGACCACAGTCATTGACCGACACCAAGCCGAAGGCGTGCGAGACGCCGACCGCGAAACAGCAGCGCGTCTGGGACAAGGCAGCGCCGAGCTACGACAAGCAAATGGCATTCTTCGAACGCGTCCAGTTCGCAGGCGGGCGCGAGTGGCTGGCCGAGCGCGCCCAGGGACGAGTACTGGAGGTTGCCGTCGGCACCGGCCGCAACCTGCCCTTCTACGCCAAGGACATCGAGCTGACCGGCATCGAGCTGAGCCCCGAGATGCTCGCCATCGCCCGTCAACGTGCCACCGAGCTCGACATCTCAGCCGACCTTCGGCAAGGCGATGCGGCGAACCTGCCGATCGAGGATGGGTCGTTCGACACCGTTGTGTGCGCCTTGTCTCTGTGCACCATTCCCGATCCCCGACGGGCGATCGCGGAGATGCACCGCGCTTTGGCCCCTGGCGGGCGCCTGCTCCTGCTCGACCACATCGGCAGCAGTTGGCCGCCGGTCTACGCACTGCAGTGGCTCGCCGAACGCCTGACGATTCAGCTTGCTGGCGAGCATTTCACCCGCAGGCAGCTTCCCCTGGTGCGCTCGGCCGGTCTGGAGATCGTGGAGACCTCCCGGTCGAAGGCGGGCACTGTCGAGCGCATTTATGCGGTAAAGCCCGGCGTACCGATCGAGGGCTAGTTGCCGGGCCTCGTGGCGCTGGTTGGCTGTTCTCTCAGCCACACGGCGGCGAGTAGTCCTGATGCAGCGGTCAGGACCGCTGCGGCGATCACGGTGGCGTTGAGGTTGATGGCGTCTGCGAGTACACCGGCGACGAGGGCGCCGGCGGCATAGCCGATGCCACGCCAGAAGCGGTACGTGCCAAGGGCGTTGGCGCGCCAAGTGGGGTGTGCGTGGTCAGACCTGAGGTGGGGTGGTCGATGACGGTCAACATGAAGATCGACCTAGTCGGCCCGACGCGGCGCGGCGGTCCAGGCACAGGCCACCGTCGGTCTTGGCATGTACCTCCCCCTCATCGCGGCAGGCAAGACCCTCGGAGTGCTCATCGTCGGCTGGCGACGCGACTCAGGTCACGCTCCGGCCGCCTGACGAGGAGGCTGGATTCCGGTGACCGGCCAGCAGTGCCGGAAGTCGCCGGCCTGTAGCGCAGCTCACACCGGGGTCCTACTCGTCGTCCTCGGGCGGGACAGCCCGCCCCCGATCCTCCAGCAGCACCTGCACCGCCCGCTTCAACCACCGCACGTCCTCGCGAGTCTCCGAAACCGTGGTGATGATCGCGGCGGCGTCTTCCTCAGTCCGCTGGACTCGCGACTCCAGCCCGCGAACCCGGGCCTCGAGCTCGGCGAAGTTGGTGGGTGCAATGCCGGCGATCCTCTCGCACCGGGGGTGGTATGGCCAGCCTGTAAGCGTCCGCCGCATGACCGCCGCGCCAGATCACCCGCCCCGCCTCACCTACCAGCCGGCACCGGCCGCAGCCCGTCACCGCCCAGCGACCCGCCAGACGACCACCAGCCGCGCTGCTCGTTCTGCCTGCTCCCGCGCGGGCTCGTGCGGGGCCTGGTCGCCAGCGACGACACCGGGGCGATGATCTGCGACGAGTGCCTGGAGGAGGCGGCCCGGCTGCTGCGCGGCCACCTGCGTCGCCGGTGGTGGTGGCGCTGGTGGTAGCCGATGGGTTCACAACTTCCCTACGTTGACCTGGAAGGTTCACAACTCGTGGGTTGGCCGGCCAACTGGAAGCGCAAGCCCGGGACGGCCGAGGAATGTGCCCTGATGGACGGCGGCGACTGGATCTCGTCTGGAATCGCGGTTGCCGCGCTCCTTATGAGCGGCGCGAGCGTCGCCTACGGAAGGCAGCAGGCCCGCGCGGCGGTTCGTGCCAACGAGATATCCGCGCGGACCGTCGACGCCGAGGCTCGCCGCGACCTGGAGGCAAGCAGGTCTGAGATCGCCCATCACCCCCGCTGGGTGGGTGACTCCGAGCGCGATCGCCCAGTACTGGGTGACGAACAACGGCCCGGCCGACCTGGACCTGGTGCAGATCACGCTGACGAGCCCGAACAACCCGCTGTTGTCCTTGGGTCGATACCCCCGGCGCGGAGGAGAAGGTCCTCACCCTCGCCAACTTCAAGGCCGGCTCGCGGAAGGCGCCCTGCCTCTACGTCGCGACGCTTCAGTGGGCCCAGATCATCGTCAAGGTGGAGTTCGGACAGGGCGTAGACGAGTGGGCCCAGGTCTTCCACCTCTTGCCTCCGATGCCGGGTACTCGGGAGCACTGACGTCACGCGGTAGCCGCTGGTTGTTGGCGCGTCTCGTGGGTTGGCATCAGACTCCGGCTCATGTCCCGCACTGTGTTTGTCCACCCGCGGGTTGGGGCGTCGTAGTATCGCGGTTGGTGGGCCGGGGAAGTGACTTGTCCGAAGAGCTGGTGGTCGGGGTTGAGCCAGCCGCGCTGGATTGCAGAGTCGCCCCCGGGTGTCCTCCCCGGCTCGCCCTTGGCGTCGCTCGTGGCGCGTCTCGTGGGTTGGCGTCCCACGTGTGATTCACAGTCGTGCAGTTTCTCCGCGCGCTGCACCGGCCGTAGACAGCAGAACAGGCCCGCCCCCCGTCGTTGGGGTCGGGCCCGTTCTGTTGGGCTGGCGCTACAGGTTAGCGGGCGCCTCGGAGTAGGGCCCCCTCTCCCATCGCCCGCATCCGCGGTATCGACCCGAACGGCCGCTGGCACGACGACGACCGCTGGCACCCAGCCCCTCACCGCCGTCGAGATCGCCGAACGCTTCCCCACCCTCAGCCTGCGCCTCGGCGGCCAGCGGTCCCCGCGTCCGGGGCAAGATGCGCGAGCTCCTGCCGCTCTGACCAAGATCAACGGAATCGTTGTTTTCTTGCTGATTACTACCAGCACCCCGTGAAGAGGTTTGACGTCCAGCGACGGGCTGCGCGGGTCCTCGGCAAACTCTTCGATCGCGGCGAGGATCCGCTTCGCGGTCGCCAGCGTGGATCTTCCGGAATTCAGGTCGGCGGGGAGTGGCTCGACCGCCGCGGGCTCTGATCCGTGGCCCCGCCAGGCGGCCCGAGATCTCCGATCAGCTCCGCTGAGCGAAGCGTCGTCCTACGCTCCATGAGACGCCCACCACCGGACGAACGGCGCCCGAGCACCGCGATGACGCATCAGAGGAGCAGCGTTCCGACCGGGGCCGTGTCCGTATGGGATTCCCCTTACCGGACACCAGCGAACTCGGCCGATTGCCGAATAGCCCTCTCTCTTTAGATCAAGGCGCCGCTGACGCGGCGCAACCGCCCCGGCGGCCCTGCGGGCGGCGCTCGTTGGTGGACCCTATGGAGGCGGGCCGAAGGCCCGCGCCTTCTGGTTCTGGCGTGGTACGGCCCGCGGCAGCCGCTGGCCGGCGCGGGTCCGTTCCCAGACCAGTGTCTTGTGCATCCGGGTAACGACCTTGACCGCCTCGGCCTCGACGCTGTCTCCAGCGACCGGGCGCAACTGGTGGGAGTCGGTGCGCACCATGTCGGCGAGCATGTGCGCGTCGGCGGCGTCGCTCTTCGCCCCGGACAACACAAGGCGTTCCCGGTAACGGGCCGCCTGCAACGGATTGACCGCGTACACCGTGTACCCGGCGGCGACCAGCACCTGGACCCAGGGCCCCCGATCGGTCTCGATACCGATCTTCACCCGCGCAGCGACGTCCTCGATGTCGGTCGCGTCGTCGCCGAGCCATTGGCCGATCATCACGTGCAACCGCGTCATACCCGCGACACCCTCGGGCAGGCGGGCCTTGGCCAGCCGGCGGCCGGAAGCGTCCATCACCTCAACGTCGTGATGGTCCTCCGACCAGTCATCTCCCACGAACAGCAACACGTCTCCCGCCTATCGAATCGATCACCTTCGGTAGCCAGGAGGAGAACCATCAGCGACCTAACGCTGATTCTCGCGCAGCGGATTCAACCCCAGTTTGATCACTCGTATTCGTAGCGGAGGTGTCGTCCGCCCCACCAGGGGACTTCGGTGGTGGGGAGGTCGGCGTGGCGGAGGACGGGTGAGTAGGCGCGTCGGTCGAGGCGGACGATGGTTTCGTTATCGCGGTTTTCGATTGTGCCGCCGGTGGAGAGGAATCGGCGTTGCAGGGTGTCGGGTGTGGCGGTGGCGTAGCCGGGGAGGCGTCGGCGGAGCGCGGCGCAGATGGTGTGGGCGAGTACGGAGAGCACGACGTCGAGGTCGATGTTGAGGGGGACCGCGCCGGCGAGGGCGTCCAGGCCGAAGGAGCGGATGGCTTCGGCGAGGCGTTGTTCGATGTTCATCCGCCTGGCGTAGGCCTCGATCACGTGTTTGGTCGGGGTGGTGCGATTGTTGGTGATCAGGATGGTGGGTTCGTCGTGCCCGAGTCCGGTGATGGCGAGTTGGCGTAGCGTGCTGGGGTAGGCCGAGAGTGTGGCGGCGGGGTCTTCGATCACGCGGACACGGCGGGTTTTCCCGCCCGCTCGGGCGATGGTGAGTGGTGTCCAGTCCTTGGCGGGCAAGGCATGTAGGTGTTCGGTGAGTTTCGGGGTGCGGGCGCGCAGGGTGATGAAGGCGATGCCGCGGGCGTCGAGGTCGGCGAGCTGGGCCTGGGTGGTGACCTTGGAATCGAAGATCAACAGTTTCGGGTCCGCTCCGGAGGTTGTGCGCCAGTGGTCGGCGAAGGCGAGGATTTCGTTGTTCTGGTTGGCTTTGGCGAGGTCGGCGTTGGCGTAGAGCAGGGTGTGGGTGGCCGCGTCTTCGGCGAAGAAGGTCAACACTGAGCGGGTGCGTTGCGAACGTCTGGGCACGTAGTGTTTTTCCAACGCGGGGTCGGCGCCCCAGTGCATGACGGCGTGGAAGTCGAGGTTGATCGCCTCGCCGTGCGCGAGCCCTGCGGCGAGGCTGGCTTTGTCCAGTGCGGCAAGGAATCGTTGTTGCCGGGTGTGGTCGAGCCGGTAGGAGTAGGTGGTCAGCGCGGTGGCCTTGGGCAGGCTGGTCAGCCCGGCGAACAACGCCGCACCGGGGTCGGTGGCGATGTCGTCGATGTGGGAGACGCGGCGGGTGGTGGTGAGTTTGATCGCCAGCAGCGACAGGATCGAGCTGATCGCCGGGATCACAGACGTGCCGGGATAGCCCGCGGCCCGCACCAGGCCGGGCAGGTCCAGTGCCACCAGATCGGGGATGGTCAGCAGTAGCCCGGCCATCCGGGTGTCGGCGTGGGCGGGCAGGACGGCGAAGTCGATCACCTTGGTGCGGGGCTGGGATTCGCGTCGGGGTAGGCCGCGCTCGGCGTGCGGACGGGGCCACAAGCGTGGGAACCCTTCCTCGGCCAGGACTTCGGCGACCCCGGTGCGGTTGAGCGGAGTGTCCTCCTCGGCGAGCGCGGCAGCGATCTCGTGGGCCGAGTGGCCCAACCGGCGCAGCTCGATGATCCTGGTGCGGGCCGCTTCCTTGGCCGGGGCCGTCTTCGGGCCCGGACGCGAGCTCTGGAAGAACTCGCAGCGTCCGGCCCGGAAGTCCCGCACCAGCGACTGCAGCGTCGTCAGGGTGTAGCCGAAGCGGGTCGCCGCCTCCGCCGCTGAGACTCCCTCGAACAGGTACGCGCGCAGTGCCTCGTAACGACGCTGGTTCGCCGCTGCTGGGGCGGCGAAGTACTCACTGCCCCGACGGGCCGCTTCGGGGGTGGATATCGCTGCTTGTTCCACGATTCAACTACAGCAAGCGACACGATCGCGGTCAACGTGACACGCCGATCACTGGCGGCGACAGAGCGCAACGGCAGCCATCGCTGCGTCTCTCCCGCCGTCGTACTCCAAGTGAGATCGTGCTCGCTCATCACATCCGGGTCGGACGACAATCCGAAACCCGCCACAACAGGCAGTCAGATCGACCCTGACCGATCACCCGCTTCGGGCGCAACGACCATCACAATCACATGCCCATAGGCGAAAGCAGCCCGGAGCCGCCCAACATCCTGGAGCCACCGACGCGCCACCGCTAGACACGAGAATCGGCGCTAATGAAGCAGTGCTCACGCCACAACCGGGCGGGCACGACATCCCATCAGCGATCAACTCTCCACACCGACCGGCAGCGGCACGATCTTTCAGTAGGACCCAGCGTCCAGGGAACGCGAGTGCTCGTCTGCCGGCGGCTACCTACCCACCAGGAGTCTGCCGGATGGCTCACTCCCAGAACTCATTAGGTGAACCAAAGAGGGAACTGAGGGATTCTCTCCTTAAGTTGCTGGTGGTCAGTACGTTGTGCTGATCGACCCGGGCGGGCGGGTGAGGCTTGGTTTCTCTTGCCAGCTGCGGCGTGTCTCCTCGTCTCGGTCGCGCCTGTCACCCAACTCCGCGGGGCGGTAGATGCGCATGTGAGGCCCTACGGGAAAGGGCGCCCACATGCGGCCGAGGTGCTACCTGACGAGGACCTGGACCTCGCCCATCGTGATTGCCGTCGAGCGGGAGAACTGCAGCGGGATCGTGCCTCTCTGGCCGAGGCCAGCCCAGTCGACCGTCCAGTACGACGTCGCCGTCACGGTGTACCGGCCTTCGCGGGTGTAGGTGTGGCCGCAGCTCGGGCTCGACTGTTTGCCGTAGCTGTCGGCGTACGGCGTCCCAGGCCCGGTGCACGTCACGGACTTACCGTCACCCATGTCCCACACAACCTTGTCGACCTTCGCCGTCGCGGTCACGGTGACCCCGCCGGCAGATGCCGACCGAGTGATCGGTCCGATCGTGCTCTGCGTCGGGTTGGCAGCCCACATCCATGTCGGCATGCCGATGACGCCAACTCGGCCAGGTGCGTCCTCAGGCACGATGCCAATCATCACGGCCTGGAGGTTCATCGCCGCGATCGCCCGCTGGGCGAGCACACGTGGATCCGGCGGTGCAGCCGGGCCGGCGGGAGGGTTCCGCGACCAGAAGGAGACCGCTCGGCTGCCCGCGATGTAGGGGTTGTAGCAGAGGTAAATCGCGCCCTCGGGGTAGTGCCCTTCCCAGATCGGGTCGTCGGGCGGGTAGTCCGCTGGGCTCGGGCTGATGTAGCACATCATCTCGTTGCTCCAGTAGCCGTCCTCGCCCTTGCATGGGATCTCTTCGCCAGCCCACATGCACTTCTGGGGCGCCGGACCTCCATCACCGTCATCGGGGTCGCCAGGATCACCAGGATCGTCGGGGTCGCCAGGTCCCGTCACGACGATCACACAGACTCCTTGACTTGGGTCGTAGACCTGGCCCGGCGGGCATGTCACCGGCGGATCTTCTGCAGCTGCCATAGGTGCAGGTGCACCAAGAAGCAGCGACAGAGAAGCGAGAGCGAGAAGTGCCGCTCTCAACATGGCCGCACCTTCCGTTGGGCATCTCGTGTGACGTAGAACTTCCCGTTGTCCTTGGTCACTTCGTATACGGACTGGACACGCGGGAGACGGTTTGCCGCGACCACGGACTTTCCATCCTTGTCGACGATGTTCACCTTGGTCACGTCGATGCACGTACTCACGTCCCAGACGTCCTTCTTGCTGTACGAGGCGTCTGGTGACCTGACGATCGTGGAGCCGATCTGCTTCCAGCCTTTTCCGCGCCTCACCGTCAGGTTGCGCTGCCACTGGAGGCGCGCTTGGTCGCGAGCTACGGCCGACAGGTCGGTCAGGCTCGTGTACGGGTCGGACGCCTTCTCGTCGAGCTTTGCCCAGAACGCCACTACGGCCTGCTCAGCACCCACTTCGTCTGGTGTCTTGGTCGACGTCGGGCTCGGTGTTGTTGTGGGAGTCGGACTGGTGCTGGTGACTGCGCGCGACGTCGTGGGGGTCGGGGTCGGGTCCGCCTTGCCGTCACCGTCGCAGGCTGTGGCCGTCGTGGCCGTCGTGGCCAGCGCGGCCACGACGGCAACGGCGGCGAGAGTTCGGGTGGGGCGGGACATGAGTTCGTCTCCTTCTAGAGGGCGTTGGCCATGAGCTGGTCGAAGTTGGTGCCGGGGCTCTTCAGCGCGGCCAGGAGCCGCTCGGTCTCGGGCTCGAGGTCGCACTCGAGCTGTTCGGTGATGGTCAGCAGCCGTTCGATCGCTTCCGCTTCGGCGGCGGGGCTCCGGCTCTCGTGCGCGGCAAGGATTCGCAGGCGCCAGAGGTTCTCCTGCGCCGGCTCGATCCGCAGGCCCACGACGACGGCCTGCTCCGCGGCGCGCCACCGGCCCTCTAGGAGTCGGCGGCGCGTGAGTTCGTAGGAGGCGTCGACGAGCTCGCTGATGAGGCGCTGTTTGATGGGCTCAGCCCAGGCGTACCGCTTGCGGTGGGTGCCTTCGAATGGGATTCCGCGGACGAGTTGCAGTGCGGCCTCGAGGTTCTCGGTGGGGGCGTTGAGGGGGTCGTGCTGAAGTAGGCGGTCCCAGTCGCCGACATCGGTGGTGACTGACGGCAGGAAGGCATATCCCTCGCCTGCCTGGTGGCGGGGCAGGTACTCCTGCCCGTCGGGGTCGGTCCCGACCCATCGGCGCAGCTTGGACGTGGCGGGGTTGCGGGTGTTGAGGTTGTCCTCGGTCTTGCGGTCGGGCCAGATCGCGTTGTCGATGGCTGTGTGGGTCGCCCCGGGGTGGAGTGCGAGGTAGGCCGCGAACTCGAGCAGGCGGGCCCGCTTGCTCGGCTCGACCTTGCCGCCAGTGTTGATCATGTCGACCGGGCCGAGGACGAGCACCCTCGGTGCGGGGAACGGCATGGGCGGCACGAGCGCAACCTCCTCGTTTGCGGTCTCCGCTTCGGTCGGGATCTCGAGTTCCCCGGGGATGGGGGCACCCTCTGTCGGGGCTTGCGAAGCCGCCTGCGGGTGCACCGGGTCGGATGGGGTCGACTCCTCCCCTTCGACGGCAGCGGCCGGAGCTTGTGTCTGGGGTTCTCCCGCAGCGGGGTCCGTGGCCTGGACGGCAGGGCGGGCCGCCTCCAGGAGCGGCACTCCGGTGAAGGGCACCTGCACGGCGGCGGAGGCTGTATCTGCGGTGGCTGTCTCGGAGGGCTGCTCCGAGGGCTGCTCCTCCTCGCGCTCGGCCGCGGCTTCCAGGACCTCCAGGGTGATCTCGGGCATGGCCGAGGCCGGGTAGCTGGGCTCGTCGACGGGAGTGATCGACTCGATGTCTACCAGTGACAGCTCGGGGGCGGCGGCGCCGTCGAGCTCCTCGACGTCGGCCATGGAGGCAATGTGGAGGAGGTGGCCGTACTGCTCGGCGGGCAGCCGCTGCGGTTGCAGCTGCAACCCGATCGGAGCGAGGACCGCGACGTCGGGGTCGGCGCCGGCGGCGAGGTCGAGGACCCACTCCCCCACGCCGACACCGCTGGTGACGGTGGCCAGGGCGACTCGAGGTAGATCGTCAACCAGCTGCTCGAGCTGGTTGCGCTGGCGGTCGGTGACCTCGCCGGCGATCAGGACGATCTCCGGAGACCATGCATCGGGTGCGGCACCGGTAACGCGGGCGGTGTGCAGGCCCGCCACGCCGGCATCCGCCATGGCACGGCGATCCTCCTCCGCGCGGTGCAGCAGGTCATCAAGGACCCGGCCCACAGAGGGCAGGTAACGGATCCGCCCGGTCTGCAGGGTGTCCTCAAGTTCGGGGAAGGCACCGACGAGGGTCACCTGCAGGTCGTCCGCCCAGGTGGAGGTGGCCAGCTCGATCGCCAGTGCGGCGAGGATCTCGCGGGTGGCGGAGCCTTCCCCGGCGACGCCGAGGTTGCCCAGGTACTCCAGGTCGAGGAAGACGTGGCCGGCCTCTTCATCGTGGCCGATGGTGACCAGCGCCGGGTAGGGGGCGGGCACATCGCTGACGTCGATGCCCTCGAGTTTTCCGGTGTTGTCGACATCGAGGGTCCACACCGTGGTGTCGGCGGTGCCAGTCCACGGAGCGGGCAGCTGCGCGGGCTCGGCGAGGTAGAGGTCGAATTGGGTGGCCGTGAGACGGGCGGCACGGACGACGGGCAGCGCGGAGCCACTCTCGGAGCAGGTCCGCGCGAGTGAGCGTAGAGCCACGTCGACGGTCTCGACAGAAAGGGAGTCGGCGGTCGCCCGGAGCTCCTGCTCGACCTCGGCGGTGTGGCCGGATGGCATCGGTATCCGCTGGCCGGGACGGCGCCGGCGCTGCTGGGTTCGCCGACGGGTGGCAAGCAGGGCGAGCACACCCGCAGCCAGGAGCGCACCGACACCGAAGCTGCTGCGGACCATCCAGTCCGAGTTCTCCTGCAGGTGCTCCTCGTCCGCGGAGGCGTCCGGGGCCTGCTGTGTCGAGGACTGCGACGGGGCCGGCTGCTGCTGGGCGGGAGCTTCCTGGGTCACCTCGGGGACGTCCGGCTGCTGCTCGGCAGGAGTGTCCTGCGACGTCTCGGAGGCAGGGCGCGGCCGAGGGGCGTTCCTGGGTGCGTCGTTGCTGGGGTTCTGCGCGGGCTTCGCCGCCGTGGCCGGGTCGGGGAGCTTGAGGGTCCAGCCGACGTCGATGACGTCAGGGTCGCTCAGATGCTCACCCCCCGGCTGGGTGATCCCGCGGGACGCCTCGAAGATCTCCGGGTACCGGTCGGCGTCGCCGACCTCCTTGAGCGCGATCTCGGAGAGGGTGTCGCCCTTCTCGACCACGACGGTGCCGCCGGGACTCTCCTCGAGTACCGGTGCGGGGATATCGAGCTCCCAACCCGCCTTGATGAAGGTGTCCTTGCCGTCCAGGAGGTCCTCGTTGAGCTCGACGATCTCGCGGTAGCGGCGGCCATCGCCGAGGTGCTCCGCTGCGATCGACCACAGCGTCTCCCCACGCTGGACCGTGTGCTTGACCGCGGCGGCCTTTCGGGCCGGCGCAGGCGCGGCGGTCTGGGGCTGGCCGGCCGTCGTCGCAGTGTCCGTGACCTGAATGGCCTGCGGCGTTGCCGTGACAACAGTCTGGGAGGCCACCACAGGCGGCGCCGATACCCCAGGGGCCGCGTGGGCGACGCTCGGCAAGGTGACGAAGAGCATCATCGCAGTGCCGACCAGGCCGTTGGCGGCATGCTGTGGGACCCGAAGGCCCGGCAGTCGGGGCACGCGTACGCCGCGGGCTCGGGAGATGACCTCGACCAGGATCGACAGGGTCAGGAACGCCCATGAGGCCCAGGCGATGAGCTTGATCACGCCGATGGCGAGGGTGCCGTCATCAGGGGAGGTCAGGGCGTTCTTGACAGCCTCGAGGAAGGACAGGTCGCCGGAGAAAGGGTTCGCTCCAACAGCGAGGAGGACAGCGGGTAAGCCAATGATGATGCCGAGGATGGTCAGCATCGCGAAGAGGCCGGCAACGCGCCGGCGCAGGGTGGTCACCGCTCGACTCCTCCTACGGCACGGACAAGGCGGGCCTCGGCTTTGCCGCTCACGCGCATGTTGCCCAGGCCGACGATGGACAAGAACTTGGGCTGGTAGATGTCGGTGGTCGACACGACAAGGGTGGTGCCGTTGACGACGCCGACCGTGCCGGAGACATCAGAAGCGTTCAGGTACAGCTGAGCGGCCCGAACAGCCTGGGTAGGGCTGGCCTGCGCGCCGAGGCCCCGAACGGCCTGGGATGCGTTGAGCTGCTGCCCCCCGACGCGTGCGGCCTGGGCGGCGACGTCGCGGGCTCGCTGCTGCGCATGCACCTGGCCGGTCAGGTCCACCGCCAGGCCCACGAGGACGACCATGACGAAGGAGGACAGCGCCAGCCAAAGGGTCACCGACCCGCGGTCGGATCGGCGGCCAGTGACGGCGGAGGGGGCACGCATCAGCGTTCCCGGTAGGTGTCGAGCGGACTGGCCATGGTCGCGCTGATGGTCTGGTGTCCGGGCAGGCCCGGGATGGCGACGTCGGACAGGTTGACCACGCAGGTCACGGTGGCGGTCACGGTGGCTGGGGTTCCGACCGGGGCGGCGAACCCGCTGGTGTCGACGCTGACCTTCTTCGAAACACATTGGAGCTTCTGGTTTGCCAGGCTCGAGCTCGCCCCGGAGGTTGCCGCCGAGTCAGCTGCGCCTTGGGTGCGGGAGATGGACGCCGCGCGGGCGGCGTCAGCCGCGGCGGCCTGGACGGCCTGGTGGGCGATGGCGAACCGTCCGGCGGCGATGATCATGGCAATGAACAGCAGGAAGGCAGGCACGCCGATGGCTGCCTCGATGGCCTCAGAACCCCGCTCTCGGTCGCGGCGGGCAACAAGTCGGCGCCTCATCCTGTCGTCACCTTCTCCACCGGCATTGACGCGGACTGGGTGATGGTGGGCTTCCAGGCCGGGATCACGCTGACGGTGTGGGTGGTCACGGTGATCCGCGCCTCGTCGGCGTTGCGGTAGCCGCTGACGCTGGTGCCTTTCAGGCCCGCGGTGGTGGAGGAGACGAAGGTGTGCGCCGCCGAGATGCCCGAGGCGGCGGTGCCTTGCTCTCCGGCGGCCTCGCGGGCGCCCTCCTGCGCGGCGGCCAGGGCAATGGTGCGGCCCTGGTACATCACCGCGGCCTGCACACCGAGGAACATCAGGGAGAACAGGGCGGGCAGGAGGACGACCAGTTGGATGGTCGAGGACCCACGCTCGCGCCGCGCCACCACCCGTTGGGCGAGACGACGTAGTGCGAGTGCGGGCCGAGCGATCATTTGATTTTGCCCGCCTCGCTGGTGACGTAGTTCTTGATGACGGTGACCACGATGGCGACGATCGCGATGACCGCGACCGCCCACAGAACCTTCTCGATGGTCTCCGAACCACGCTCGGGCTCGGTCGTCAGCTTGGTACGCGCCTGGTCTGCCAGGCGTACACCGAGCGTGTAAAGAGTGACGGCGAGGTGAAGCACGTGAGTCCCCTCTTTGGGTCTAGTCCTCAAATAAGCGAGTCGGCTCGATGGCGGTGGCCGAAGGCGATTTGATCATGTCGGCTGTCGTGTCGGGCATGTCGGTGGGACGTCTGAGGGTGTCGGTGGGGGGTCGGAGTGGCCTGGTCGGGGGCTGTGTGGGGGTGTTCGGCGCCGGTTTTTGGTGTCTGGGCAGGCGTGGTCGCCGCCGGTGGTGGTCGGCGGTGTGAGGCGCTGTCGGGCCGGGGGTGGGGGTTGGGGTGGGTCAGCCGAAGCGGGTTCGTTCGGTGGTGTTCCAGGCGCTGAAGAGCCGGTCCAGGGCGGGGTTGTAGCCGATGAGTCGGATGGTGATGGCGCGGGCTCGGCGGGTCACCATGGCGGGGATGAGGATGATGGTGTTGAAGAAGCGCCGGAATTCCATGCGGATGTAGTCGCGGCGGTCAGCTTTGCGGTGCATCATCATCGCGAACCAGGACTTGATGTTCCAGGCGAGCGCGGCGATGACCATGTAGGCCCAGTTGGAGACCAGGTCGTGCAGCGGCACCCGCAGTGCGCCGACGCCGGACTTGAGGCTTGCGATGATGTTCTCCTGGTCGCAGCGCTGGTTGGCGCAGGCCACGACCTGTTCGGCGCTCAGGTCGGTGCGGGTGGTGATGTAGAAGAAGTAGCGGACCTCATCGATGAGCACCTGCTCACCGCGGCTGCGGCTGATGTTCTTGCGCAGCGCGACCACCCGGTAGGAGCGGTCGCACTTGCCGGGCTGGTAGTCAAAGCAGGCGACGTCTTCGTAGTTGAGCTCCAGGTTGAGGTAGCCGCGTTCGGCCACGATGGCCTGCTTGTGGTTGTCCCGGCGAGCCCGGATCTGGCCGGCGGCGTTCTGGCCGGCGGCGTTCTGGCCGGTGGCGTTCTGGGCGGTGGCGTCTCGATGCAGCCGGGTCCAGCAGGTCTCGGCCAGCGCCTCGGCACGGGACCGTAGCGCGTGGTTGTTGTCCATGCCGAAGACGAAGTCGACCCGGGCCGCCCAGCGGTCGAAGTGGGCGGTCAGGGAGAAGTCGGTGTCACCGCGCAGACACACCCGTGGTGCGTGCGGTTGCACGAGGTCGATGGCCTTGTCGATCCAGGTCGCCGCGTCCTGGTGGCTGGGGGCGTTGCCGGGCCGGTTGACCAGGTAGAGCACTTCCTTGGTGTTGGCCAGCGACACGATCAGCGGCGCATACCCCCAGATCCGGTTGTAGGACATGTCCATGCCGGCCTTACGGCGCCCGGAGGTGGGGACGATCGTGCCATCGGCGTCGATGTAGGCGACCGGGCCGAGCAGGTCGCCTCCCCGACCCGTCCACAACTGTGGGCGGACCGCGTTGATCGCTTCCATCAACTCCACCACATCGGTCTCGGCGAAGCGGCGGCAGAAGTCCCCGGCCGTGGTGGGGTCTGGGATCAGGTCCGCGCCTAAGGCGTTCATGTAGGCGGTGTCGTGCCGGAGGCCTTCGATGTCTTCCAGGCGGGTGCCGCCACACATCACGTTGTAGGTCAGGTTCAGCACATGGTCGGACTCGTGGTAGGGCAGGTGCACCTTCAACAGGTGCAGACCCTCGTTGATCTGGTCAACCAGGCCCAGCTTGGTCACCAGCCGGTGCACCGCGGCGATCCCGCCGAAACAAGTCGCGTCGAGGTTCCCGCCGACCTCATAGGACACAGTCCCCGAGCCCAGCATCGGGGACGGCTGTTCGCCCCAGTGCCCCGCCAACCCGTGACGCGCCGCAACCCGGCGTCGTCGACGCGCCGCGTTCCGCCGACTCTGAACATGCGATATCTTCTTCACCACAAAGGCCTTTTCTTGCCGGACTGCGTTGTGAGCGCTAACCCAGCAAGATAAGGCCTTTGCCTATGAAAACGGCCATCCAGCCCAGCCGACACGCTTGGTCAAGGTCTAGTGGTGAGGACAGTGGCACCCAAGGAAGGTGTCAGCTCGGCCCATTCTGTGACAAGCGCCGGACAACCAATCTGACCGCTTCCGCGGCCGCGGCCCGGGCCCGCTGACCAGCACTGTTTCCGCTGGTCAGGAGCCCCCCATCACTCGCAGGAGGCTCGGGGCGACGAGGATGACCATGAACACCACACCCAGCAGTGACATCGGCATACTCATCCGCTCCCCCGTCGCGTTGGCCTTGGCCAGCTCCTCGTTGAGCATGGCCGCGCGCAAGGCGCTGGAGCGGGCACGCAGGTTGCTGTAGACCTGCGTGCCCTCCTGGCTCAGGCGCATGATGTCGGCCAGGTCGTCGAGCTCGGGCAAGCCAAGCTCCTCAGACAGGGCATGCAGGGAGTCCCACGGGGCAAGACCGGACCAGCGCGACCGCGCCAGCTCTTCGCTGATGCGTTGGAAGATCCAGCTGTCACCCACCCCCGCAGCCAGTTCCATGGCCTGGCGTGAGCCGGAGCCGCCAAGGCGCTCCAGCGCGACGAGGTCGGTATAGGCGCCCAACGCGCGAGCGAACTCTGCGCGGGCATGGCGGGCGTCGGTGCGCACATCGACGTCGGGCATGAAGAACAACACGACGGCCATGCCGATCGAGCCCGCGGCCGGGATGAAGATCGGGATCGACCAGCCGAGGACAACCAAGAAGTAGGTCAGGACCGGGGCGATGACCAGGCCGGTGATCGCATAGAGGATCTTCTTGCCGTAGTGGCGATGCACCGGGATGCGCAGCAGCGCGAGCTCCTGCGTGGGGGTCTTGCCCCACCAGGAGCTGGGGAAGCGCTTCATCGCCCAGATGCCGAGGCGGTCCGGGGTGCCGGTCGCGGGGACTGTTGACCGGGCAGCCGCGCGGGCCTTGACACCCTCGGCGGAGTAGCGGCGCACGACGTCGGCAAGTTCGGGATGGGCCGGCATGAGGCGCCAGACCAGCAGAGCGATACCCACGCCCACGAGGGCGCCGCCGAGGATGGCGAGCTGTAGACCGGTGGTCATCGACGGGCTCCTCCTTCGCGTGCGGCGGCGCCGAGGAATCGCGGCAGGGGCTGACCCTTGGCCATGTTGCGCATCCACACAAGGAGAGCGACGTAGGCCGACAGGAGCATGACGAGCAGGACCTGACCCAGCGGGGTGCCGTAGGGGGCGATGTAGTCCCCGGTGAGGGCGAGGAAGCCGAGGACGCAGACGGTGATGATCGTGACCCACCGGGCGGTGGTGCGGGGCTTGGCACGGTCGGCTTCGATGGCGCGGCGGGCGCGCACGTCGGCTGCAACGGACTCGGCCAGCGACTCCAGGACCGAGGCCAGGCCCTGGCCGCGGCGGCGCGCGCCGAGGATCAGGTAGGAGGCCACGAGGTCCCCGGTGGCGTCGTTGAGGTCGTCGGCGAAGGCGCGTAGTGCCTCCTCGGTGCCGATGCGGGCGCGTAGGCGGGCGATGAGGAGGGTGACCTCGGGTCGGATCGCTTCTGGGGTGGAGCGCAGAGTGGCTCGCAGTGCCTCCTCCAAGCCGACGCCGACGGTCAGGACACTGGCGAGGGCCCGGGTCCATTCCTCAAGCGCCTCGAGCTTGTCGATGCGGGCCGCGGATGGGGGTGCGGCGAGCAGCGTCGGCAGTCCCACGACGGCCAGCGGGGCGAGGGCGACGGCGATCGCCCACCCTGTGAGCAGCCAGATGAGGAACCCTGCCGCTACGCCGGCCAGTGCCAGCATCTTGGTGCGCTTGTCCATGCTGGTAAGCCGGGAGGTCAGCCGAGACTGTGGCCGGCGTAGCGGTGCGGGCGGCGGCGGGGGCGTGCGCCGCAGACCGACGATCACGCCGATCACACCGGCGACGGCAAGGGCACCACCCAGCGCGGGGATGAGGGGAGTCACAGCGTGTCCTCCTCGCGGCCGTCCTCGGCGAGGTAGGCGCTCAGGTCGAACCCGTAGCGCTCGAGGGAGCGCAGCTCGTCGGGCATGGTGCCGGGGATGGCTGGCCCGCCGGCGGGGTTGGGCCGGAACACGTGGGTGGTGGCGTAGCCCTTGACGGCCTCGCCGGGTGCGACGTGGATGATCTCGGAGACCCACCGGGAGCGGCGCCACTTGTCGCCACCGTCGAGGGGGACGGTCTCGAGGTGGACCTGGACGATGATGTCGATCGTCTCGGCGAGCTTGGATGTCGCGAGTTCCTTGGTGACGTGGGGCCCGGCCTCCATGGCGCAGGTGACCAGCTTGCGGATGGCTGCCTCACCGCTGGCCGCGTGTGTCGTGGAGATGGAGCCGGCGCCGGACTCCATGGCTTTGATCATGGCCCACACCTCGCGGCCACGGACCTCTCCGACGATCTGGCGGGAGAGGTTGAACCGGAAGCTGTCGTAGAGGGCCTCGTCGAGGGTGAACTCCCCCGCTTGCTTGCCGTCGGGGCCGATCCCACCGGACCCGGGCCGGGCTTCCCAGGCGTGGACGATGGGGTGAATGTCCTTCAGCTCGTGCAGGTGCAGCTCGAACTCGGTTTCGAAGGTGCCGATTGCTTCCCACGGATCTACAACTGCGCACAGCGCGCGGACCACTGTCGTTTTCCCCGCTCCCTGGCCTCCGGCGACGACCACGGACTTGCGGGCTTTGATCGCGGCGCGCAGGAACGTCGCCTGGGTATGGGTGAGCATGTCGCGCTCGACGAGGTCGTCGAGGGTGACCCTGCGCAGCCGGTGCCGGCGGATCACGACCGAGGGGTGGGCGGTCACCCACGCCGCGGCAGCCAGGCGGGAGCCGCCGTCAAGGCGCATGTGCAGCCGCGGGGTCGCCGAGGAGAAGCTGCGAGCGTTGACCTCGCTGCGGGAGGCGACGAAGGACAGCTCCTGGTCGGAGTCGGCGACGGGGGCGGCCTTGACGAGGGTGCCGTCGATCTTCTCCAGCCAAACGTTGTCCGCGCCGGTGATGATTATGTTCTCCACCGAATCGTCGTCGACCAAGGGCTGAAGGCGGCCAAGCCCGAACAGAGCGTTGAAGACCGCTTCGGCGAGGGTGTCCTGCTCCTCCAGGGTCCAGGCGCTCTCGCCGTCGTGGAGCCGGTCGGCGCCGTGGTCTGCAGCAGCTCCTGGATGATCGCCCGGCCCAGCTCCTTCTCGGTCTCGGGGTCCATGCCCCGCTCCTCGCCCAGGGCAGCTGTCAGCTGGTCGGAGGCCTGGGACCGAAGCAGCGCCACCTGGTGCCAGTCGATGCCGGCGCCGGTGGTGGGCCGCTGTGGGGCAGGTGATGGAGGCCGGGTTTGCAGGTCTAGGCCGGGCAGATTCAGGTAGGTCGGTGGGAGCGTCGACGGGGACGGCTGCTGCCCGTTGGTGCGGGTGGGGACGAATGGCTGGGCGGGCGCGTACGGACGCCGCTGCACGTGGGGCTGCTGGCGGGACTCGATCCGGCCGGCCGCCGAAGATCGGCAGGTTGGTGGGGTCTGCGGGGTCGGTCGGGAGGTCGGACATCGCTAGCTCCACTCTCCCGACATCAGGCCGAGGTTTGCGCGGGATGCGGACAACGTCGGCCTGATGGCCTGCACGCAGGGACTTGCTGAGGTTGGACTTCTCGAACTTTCGGGGCGCTTTCGTGCCGCGGGAGAAGACCTCGGCCGAGGCTGGATCCCACGCGAGGCTGCCCACGACGGGCATCTGCAGGACCTTGGCGACCTCGCTCGGGCGGCAGGGCATCCCCTGGCCGACGAGCAGGTCGCCGAGGCTGGACTCGGCGCCGGCTCGGGTGAAGGCGTCGCGCAGGGTCGGCGCCCACGAGCTGGCAGCCACCAGAGCGGGCAGGGTGGACTGGGTGACCAGCAGGGCCAGGTCGGCTGCGGCGGTGGGCTTGAACGGGGAGCCCTCCAGGCCGAGTCGCCCGGCGTCGACGATGACGTCCTGACCGTTGCGTTCCAGGCCCTTGAATACGCTTGCTAGTGGCCCCCACAGGCTGTCCAGAGCTCGGGCCTGGTTGTGTCGCAGGGGCCCGCAGAGAGGAGGACGTGCGTGGCGGGGATGCGCATCACCATGCGCGGCAGGTCCTCGGCGAGGGTGCCCTGCCGGTGGGCGACGGCCAGGTCGACGATCGTGGCGTCGGTGGGCAGTTGGCTGCTGCGGAAGTAGCCGGCTGGGACGGCGAGGGCGCCGGTCGGGTCGGCCTCGACCAGGACAGTCGGTCGGGGCAGGCAGGAGGGGCCTCAGCGGTCGATGAGGTACGCGAGTCCGTCGAGCACGCGCTCGAGCCCGAACCGGTAGGCGTGGTCGGGGTCGTGCGCGCTCCCGTGCGCACTGCCCGCGGCGCTACCCACCCGGCTCGCGAGCGGATAGGTCCGCTCGTCGAGGACCCGCGCGAGCAACGGGCCCGCGGCGGCCCACCACTGCTCGTCGTTCATCGCGCTGGCCTGCTTGGTGACCCGGGCGTCGATGAGCGCGCGGGCACTCGCCTGGACGAAGGCCAGCAGGTAGGTCAGGCAGTCGTCCATCTCGACGTCGGTGAGGCCGAGACCCTCCAGCGCCGACAGTTCGTGCTCGTACTTCGCCATCTGGCCGGGGCCGAGCGGTGGCCGGAGCGTGACGACGGTGGCCGCCCAGGGGTGGGCGTCGAAGAGCGCGCGGTTCTGCTCCGCGACCGCGCTCAGCCGCTCCCGCCACGGGCGTCCGGTGGTGTCGACCCGCGGCATCCGCGCGTACGCCGCGTCCAGCATCAGGTCGAGGAGTTCCGCCTTGCCCGGCACGTAGGTGTACAGCGTCATTGGGGCGACCCCGAGCGCCTGCGCCACCCGCCGCATGGTCAGCGCGTCCAGGCCGTCGCGATCGGCGAGTTCGATGGCGGCGTCCACCACGGCGTCCAGGCCGAGGCCGCGTTGGGGTCCTCGGCGCGGCACGGCTGAGGGGTCACGCCAGAGCAACGCGAGGGTGCGGGCGGGGTCGCCGGCACTGGTCCGTTCGATCGGCACGAAGGCATCGTAGTACCCGTACGCTGTACAACGTACGGCGTACACTGTACGGTGTCGCTGCCTCGTCCCCAACCCCTACCGGGAGCACCCACGTGAAGATCACCTCGTCCGCGGTCTCGCTCAACGTCGACGACGTCGCCGCCTCGAGCGGTTTCCTGACCAGGCACTTCGGCTTCCGCGAGGAGATGGCGGCACCAGGCTTCGCCTCCCTGACCCGCGACGACGCCGGCATGAACGTCGTCTTCCTACGCCGCGGCCTGGAGACCCTGCCCGCCGACCAGCGCGACGACCACGCGTCCGGACTCATCCTCGCCTTCGTCGTCGACGACCTCGAGGGCGAACTCGCCCGGCTCCAGGCCGAAGGTGTGACCATCACCATGCCCCTCACCGAGGAGGAGTGGGGCGAGCGCGCCTTCCAGGTCCGCGACCCCAACGGCGTCATCGTCCAACTCGTGGACTGGAACGCCACGCAGTAGACACCCGCAATGAAGGGCGCGACCCTGACCGCCACGACACGGCGGCCGGGGCGGCGCCGACCCTTGGAAGCGCAGCGGCGGCGGTCCGCACCCGGCCGACCGCAGGGCTCAGTCGACCTCTGGCCAGTCCCAACCCAGCTGGAAGAACAGGCCCAGGCGGTCACTGACGGCGCGGATCTCGCTGATCTTTGCATCCTTCATGGTGAAGACGAAGATCACCTCGACGGTGAAGTTCTTCATGGTGGGTTGGGGCATGCGCGGGTGCCAGCCGGTGTGCTCGCCGGTCATCAGGACCCGCGCCACCACCCGATCGCCTTCCTCGAGCAGTTCCTCGACCGACAGGTGGAACGGATCGAACGCGTCGAGCTGCATCCGGATGCCTTCGAAGGCGGCGCCTGGTTCGTCGGCCTCGCCGAAGATGATCTTGTTGTGATCGATGACGTCGGCGGCCACGCATGTGTGCAGGTCGGCCAGGCGGCGTTCGTTCACGGCGGCGAAGAAGTCGCGGACCACGGTCTTCACTGTCATTCCTCTCTTACACCGTAAGACTGTTATCTTACAGTGTATGAAACGGGCTGGATTGTCAACCGACAAGGTGCTGCGGGCCGCACTCGACCTGGTGGATCGGGAGGGGGTGGCCGCGCTGTCCATGCGCAGACTCGGGCGCGAACTCGGCGTCGAGGCGATGACGCTCTACTACTACGTGCCGAACAAGGACGCAGTGCTCGACGGCCTCATCGAGCGCACCCTCACCGACGTCGACCTGCGTCCGGAGGGCCCGTGGCGCGCGTGGGCGCAACAGTTCGCCACGTCGTTCCGCTCAGCGCTGCTCGCCCATCCCGGCCTGCTGCCCCTGGTGGCCACCCGGCCCGTCACCACATCCGGTGGGCTCGACACGGCCGAACACGCGGCCCAGGCCCTGGTCGAGGAAGGGTTCAGCGCCTCCGAAGCGCTCCACGTCATCACCACCCTCGCCACGTTCGTGATCGGCCAGGTCCTCGCCGAGGCACGCCGCACCCCGGGCCATGACGAACCAGAGCCCGAGCCCGACCTCGATCCCACGCGTCATCCCGTCCTGACCCAGGCCCTCACGGCCGGCCTCGGAACACCTGAGGATCACCAGGACCGCTTCGCGTTCGCCCTCGACGCACTGCTGGTGGGACTCCAGCCGAGAGGGAGGGCGACCGATAAGGCAGGACTGGGGAAACAAACCTAGAATGCGCCGCGTGGGACAGATCACGAGGAATCGTCCAGCCTCAGAAAATCGTCCAACCATCCTGATCGTCGGCGCGGGACCAGCCGGGCTCGTCCTCGGCAATCTGCTGCGCGCCGCGGACATCGACTGCCTGATACTCGAACGCCAAAGCCGCGCGCACGTCGAACACCGCGCCCGGGCCGGCTATCTCGCCGCGAACACCGTCCGCATCCTCACCGACAACGGCCTCGCCGCGGGGCTGCTCCGAAACGGCCAGCAGCACGACACGTGCATGTTCCGCACCGACCACGGCTCCTTCGAGCTCAGGTACGGCTCGCGCGGCCGTGGCGAGGTCCACACCGTCTACCCGCAACAGGACCTCGTGCGGGACCTGATCGCTGAGTACCTCGACCGCAGCGGCGACATCCGGTTCGAGACGCGCGTCCGCGATCTCAACGACGTCGACACCAAACAGCCGTGGGTCACCTGCGAGAGCGCGGACGGCGAAGTCCACCAGTGGTCCTGCGAGTACGTCGCCGGATGTGATGGCCAGCACGGCATCTCCCGGGGCGCCGTACCAGCCGACGCGGCCCAGCGTTACCGGCGCGACCACGGAGTCTCCTGGCTGGCGCTGTTGGCGCAGGCACCGCAGAGCATGGCGGCGGTCGCATACGCCGTGCACGCCAACGGCTTCGCCGGCCACATGGCACGCAGCCCCTCCATCACCCGCTACTACCTCCAGTGCCCCCGCGGCCACGACCCGGCCAGTTGGTCCCACGAACGCATCTGGGAGGAACTCCACCTGCGCATGCGCGGCGAGCTGCACGGGCGGCTGCGCGAGGGGCAGATCCTCGAACGCGGCGTCGTCGACATGTCCTCCTACGTCATGGACCCGATCCAGTACGGCCGGCTCTTCCTGGTCGGCGACGCGGCCAGCCTGATCAGCCCCTCGGCGGCGAAGGGCGCCAACCTCGCCGTCATGGAGGCCGACGTGCTCGGCAAGGGGCTGGTCGCCCACCTGAAGGGCGACGACGAGCAACAGCTGCGGGGCTACTCCGCCGCCTGCCTGCCCCGCGTCTGGCGGGCCCAGGAGTTCTCCCACTGGATGATCAACCTGCTGCACGGGCCGATGGGCGATGACGACGAGGCCGTCTTCCTGCGGGGCCTGCAACACGCCCGGCTGGAGAGCCTGCGGACCTCACGGTCCTACCAGGACTTCTTCGCCGAGAACTACGTCGGGATCTGAGCGTCCCCAGGGCCTTGGTCGTCGAGGACGGCCAGGGCGAGTTCGCGAAGCCGCGCGGGCTCGGCGATCACGTCGTACGCGGCGATCTTCCCGTCCTCGATGGTGAGCGTGAGAACGACCAGCAGCCGGCCGCGCGGCGCCACGACGATGCCGACCGCTCCGTCGACCAGGGCCGGTTCGGCGAAGCGGGACCTGCTCGCGAGGAGCACCGACTCCTCCGCCACGTTCCGCGCCCCCTGGGTCCGCGTCGGCATCCCTGGCCGTAGCGCGGCGGCGTCGGCGCGCCGTACGACGTCTGGGTCGAGAACCGCGAGCAGCCCCTCCAGGTCACCGGCCCGGATGGCGGCAGGAACGCCTCGACGACCTGGCGGTGCCGGGCGAGATCGGCGCTGGAGACAGCCGCGCTCCCCCGCACCCGCTGGCGCGCCCTGCTGGCCAGCTTCTTCGTGGCGACCTGCGAGCGGTCGAGGATGGGTGCGATCTCCTCGAAGGGCACGGCGAACATGTCGTGCAGGACGAGGGCGATCCGTTCGGCCGGAGCCAACCGGTCCAGGACGACGAGCAGGGCGCGGCCCACCGAGTCCGCCAGGACCGCTTCGCGTTCGGGGTCGGCGCCGTCCCGCGCACCCCAGGCGGCCTCGCTCAGCCGCTGCTCGAGCGGTTCCTCCCGCCGGGACCCGCGGGAACGAAGCATGTCCAGGCAGATCCGTGAGACGACCGTGGTCAGCCAGCCGGTGAGGTTGGTCACCTGTGCGACGTCGGTGCGGTCGAGCCGTAGCCACGTCTCCTGGACCGCGTCCTCGGCGTCGCTCAGCGAACCGAGCATCCGATAGGCGACCGCGCGCAGGTGGCCGCGGTGCTCCTCGAACCGGTCCGCGAGCGGCGTCACGACTCGGTAGGTTAACCGGGCAGCTTCGCGACGTGGGCGGCGCTGGCGTCCTCCTGCGCGATGCGGTCCGGCTCGCGACCCTCGCCGATCCGTCTGGTCGTGGTCCCACCCCACCGTCGTTCGTGGGTACGAAACGCCGACCAGCAGATCGAGAGCATCACTGCGAACACGGGCAGCCAGGCCAGCCTGGCGAGCACCCAGCCGGGACCGTCCGGAACGCTCGTCAGGCCCGGCAGCACTCGGCCCGCCAGCAGACCGATCCCCGTGACCGCCATCATCGCGGTCTGGTGCCACAAGAAGATGGTCATCGCGGAGAGGTTGACCAGGACGACCACGGCCCAGGCGCCGGGTCGGGTGAGCAGCCGCCGCAGTGGTTCGCGCAGCAGCAGGGCCGCACCGCACTGGGCCAGGCCGAAACACACGGCGGCCAGGGTGGGCGGGTTGAGGTTGGAGATCGCGGCCCCGGGGACACCGACCATCGAGGCGGGATAGCCGGCCCAGCCGACAAGACCGGCCGTCGCGGCGGCGCCGCCCAGCAGCAGCGCCCAACCGGTCCGACGTCCGCACAGTCGACCCCGGGACCAGGCCGCGCCCAGGCAGTACGGCACGAGCCAACCCGCCGCCACGTTGATCCAGCCGAGCCAGGCCGGCCCGTCCAGGACGAAGCGGACCACGTCGACGGACAGGACTACGGCGAAGGGCCACACCGGGTGCAGCCGCGCGGCCAGCGGGGTCAGCGCCGTGAGAAGCGTCAGAACCAGGAGGAACCACAGCGGCGACAGGACCAACATGACAAGCATGCGGACGGTGGGCGCGCCCACTCCGGAGGCGAGCATGATGGCCGCCACGACGCTCCAGGTCGCGAGCAGGACAGGTACCGGTCTCACGAGCCTGGCCATCCTCGAGCCGAGCCACTGCCCGTACGTCACTCCCCGAGCCCGTGCGGACGCGTAACCGCGCGCGCCCATCTGTCCACCCACCAGGAAGAAGACGGCCAGGGTCTGGAACATCCAGGAGACCGGCGTCAGCTGGGGAAGGTAGCGGAGCGGGCTGACATCGCGGAGAGCCCCGCTGTCGGCGACCAGCGCGGTCACCAACCAGTGGCCGAGGACGACCCCGAGGATCGCGAGCGCGCGGAGGGCATCGGCGGCGCGGTCGCGGCCGGCCGGAGTCGCGGCCTGGATGTGCCTCGCGAACTCACGCACGAGGACCTCCCGCACTGACCGGTCCCGCTGCCGGGGTCTGCCCGGCGACGATCCGGGCGAGGTTGCGCAGGGACGTCGAGCCGGGAGTGAGGTAGTCGCCGTGCCCGCCCTCACCTGCCGGGAAGATCCGGGCTCCGAACCCACGCGATACCGGGTCCGCGCCGAATCCGAGCGTGCCGAAGAGTTGGACGTGCGGGACGTCGGCGATCCAGTCGCTCGCGCCCCTGCCGGCCCAGACCTCCGCCGAGGTGTGCAGGGCGGCCACGTCGTCGTAGCCGGTGCCAGGACTGCCGAAGAGCACGACGTCGGCGACGTTGCCGACCCGCAGACCAGACACCGCCCGGGCGCAGACCACCGTGCCGTAGGAGTGGCACAGGAGCGAGATCGTCGCGCTGGGCCTGGCGGCGGCGATCTCGGTCACGAACCGGCGCAGCCCGGGGGCCGCGTCGACGGCACGGCCCGAGGTCAGGATCTCGACGCTGACGGTGCCTGGCGTCTCGTAACCGAGCCAGGCAACGACCGCGGCCCTCGCTCCCAGCTGATGCTGGAGCGCGACCGCACCGGCCCGGAACCGTTCGTAGGTGTCCAGGCTGGTGTCCGCCCCCGGAACCAGCACGGCGACGTGGTCCGCGGTGGCGAGGTCACCGACGACCTCGGCGGTCCGGCCACCGTCACGGCCGTCGAAGGTGAGGAAGTGGCGCGCCGGATCCTCCATGGCGCGCAACGCGGCTGCCCGGGCCGGGTCATCGTCGGCGGTGGCTGTCCGCTCCGCCGCCCGGATGTCCTCGCGGGCGACGTCGTAGCGCTCGGCGAGAGCGGCCACGGTCGCGGCGCGCAACGGGGTGACCTGCGTCGGTGCGGGAGCGGGTACCGACGCGGGGCGAGCCATGCCCGAGACGGGCACAGCCACCGAGCCGGCGACGAGTGCCGCCAGCAGGGTGTGGCGCAGGCGGCTGAACAGGCGGGACGCCATACCAGAAGGTCCTTCCGTACAAGGGATTCCGTACGTGCGGACCGAAGTTAGGGATCACCTGCCGTGGTGGGCGTCCCGCTGGGAAGCCACATTCGAGCTGGCTCTGGGGTGCTACGGGTGGATCAGCGGTACTAGGGGTGGACCAGCCGTCCGTGCCGCTCGCGGCGTCGGCGGGCCTGACCGAACGGAACGAGCCCGCCATCGTCGCTGGTGGACGGTGACGGGCTTGGCCGTGGAACTCGTTCGGCGATCAGGACTTGTCCTGGATCTCCCAGACGTGGTCGAGGACGTGCCAGGCGAACTGGCGGGCGGCGTAGGCCGGTGGCCAGCCGCCGCCGGTGAGCGGTGCACCATCGGCCGGGTTGCCCAGGACAGCGAGGATCGCGGCACGCAGCGTGGCCAGGGCGGTCCGGTCGTTCGCGCCGAACGGTCGGTGCCGGATGCCGATCTTGCGGGCATAGACGCGTTCGTTGTCGACGACGTGGGCGACAATCTCGTCGCGGTCGCGTCCGCCGCCGCGGGGCCCTTTGCGGAGGGTCGGCGGGGCGGACTGGGCGAGGTCGTCGAGGGCACGCCACGCGGACTGCAGGACCGTGGCGGTACGCTGCGCCGCCGCGGCGTTGTAGGGCCGGCTGTCCTCGGCGACGGGGACGCCGGGCGCGCCCCAGTCGGTGGTGTTGACCCCGGTCACCGTGTCGACGATCTCGATCGGGCCGGGGTCGAACGACTGCCCGGCAGTGGCGGTTATGAGGCGGTACCGGTCGGCGTAGGCGTTCAGCGTGGCCACGGCGCGGTCCTCGGTGGTGCCGATGCGCGCCCAACCGGGCCAGTCCAGCGCGCAGGCGACGATTTTCGTTCGGCCCTTTTCCAGATAGACGCGGGTCATCTCTCGGTTACTCCTCGACGCCGGGCAGTGGTGGGGGACTAGAAGGCGGTGGCGTGGTGGAGGACCCAGTCGTGGTAGCTGCGCGCGGGACGACCGGTGACCTTCTCGATGTCGGTGGTGGTGGGTGCGGTGCGGTCGACGGAGGCGGCCCAGGTGGTGAGAATGTTGTCGAGGATGGGGCCGGGCACGTGGGCGCTCATCGCCTGGCGCACGGTCTCGGCGGGGAGTTCGACGTAGCGGATGGGCCGGCCGAGCGCCCGGCCGAGGATGGCGGCCTGGTCGGCATGGCTGAGCGACTGCGGCCCGGTCGGCCGGTAGGCCTGGCCGGCGTGCCCGTCCTCGGTCAGCGCGGCCACGGCGACCGCGGCGATGTCGGCCTCGTGCACCGGCGCGGATGCCGCCTCGGCGTAGGCACCGCGGATCACGTCGCCGGACCTGGTCTGCCCGGCCCACATCAGGCTGTTGGCGGCGAACACGTCCGGGCGCAGCAACGTCCACGCCAGACCGGAGCCGCGCAGGGCCTGCTCGATCTCGGCGTGGTAGGTGGCGATCGGCCCGTCCTGGGAGCCTGCGCGTCGTCGTCGACCCCGCCGGAGGACAGCAGCACGAGACCCTTGAGGACAGCTTCGGTCCTCAAGTCGAAGGGAGTTGCGCGCGGATGCTGGAGACCTCGGCACGGCTGCTGCGGATGCTGTCCCTACTGCAGTCCCGCCGCGACTGGCCCGGCGCCGAACTGGCCGAGCACCTCGGCGTCACCACCCGCACCGTCCGCCGCGACGTCGACCGGCTCCGCGACCTCGGCTACCCCGTCGAGTCCGCCACCGGCACCACCGGCGGATACCGGCTCGGGGTCGGCGCCGCGCTGCCGCCGCTGCTGCTCGACGACGACGAGGCCGTCGCAGTGGCCGTCGGCCTGCGCGCCGCCGCCACGGGCACGGTCACCGGAATCGAGGAGACCTCGCTGCGCGCTCTCGCCAAGCTCGAACAGGTCCTGCCCTCCCGGCTGCGCCACCGCGTGGACGCGATGCAGTCAGCCATCCTGCCGCTGACCGGCCCCGGACCGACCGTGGACCCCGACCTGCTCACCGCCCTGGCCGCAGCCTGCCGCGCCCACGAAGGCATCCGCTTCGGCTACCAGCAACGCACCCGCCGCGTCGAGCCCTACCGCCTCGTCCACACCGGCCGGCGCTGGTACCTGCTCGCCTTCGACCTCGAACGCGACGACTGGCGCACCTTCCGCGTCGACCGCCTGGACTCCGACCCGCAACCCGGGCCGCGCTTCACGCCCCGACCCGAACCCGCCGAGGGGCTCCACACCTACATCTCCAACGCCCTCACCGCGTCCCCGTACCGGTACCAGGCGACCGTCCTGTTCCACGCACCGCTCGACATCGTCGCCGAACACACCTCACCCACCGCCGGGCGTCTCGAACCCCGCGACGCCGACAGTTGCCTCTTCCACGCCGGCGGCGACTCCCTCGACAAGATCGCCCTCTTCGTCGCGCTCAAGGGCGTCGACTTCGAGGTCCTCGCCCCGCCCGAGCTGAAGGACCACATCCGGGCACTGGCCAACCGGCTCACCCGCGCGAGCCGCGACGGCTAATCGGCTTGGCCGACCTACCGAATCCGGCGCGGACGCCGCGGCTCCCGTGACGAAGGCGGGGCCATCGACGGGCAGGTCGGCCCGAGCGGTGGTGTCGTTCACGGCCACGTCGTTCATGCCGGTCCTCTGCGGGAACGCGACGCGAAGAAGGTGCGGAAGATTTCTGTCATTGCGCAGAACGAGCGCGTAAATCGCCCCCAAGAATTGAACGGCGGGGAGCGCCCCCGGCCGCTCTCGCTCCGAGATGTCGCCATGGGGCGGTCGACGGAGCCGGCAGGCCTGGCAAGAATCTTCACGACGACGATAAAAATCGACGCGGTGTAGAGTTTGTGGTCCGGGAGCAGTCCCGCTCCTAATGGTTGTTAACGGGGTCGGCCCGGGTTCGGGCAGACTTCGGGTTTGGTGGCTGCCGGCGGGTGAGCACTTGTTGCTCCTGAACCCCTGTGGGAGTTCCGATGAAAGATCGTGCCCCCGCCGGTGACCGAGAGAGTTGATCGCTGATGGGATGTCGTGCCTGTCCCTGGTGGGCGTGAGCACTGGTTCATTAGGTTGCCGATGGTTCTCTCGTACGGCCGCCGATGTTGACCATGACCAACATCGAGCCTGGGAGGCGCGTTGCTGTTCGTAGGAGATGACTGGGCCGAAGACCACCACGACATCGAGCTGATGGATGCCTCTGGCAGGCGGCTTGCCAGAGCGCGGCTGCCCGAGGGCGTGGCCGGGATGGCCCGGCTGCACGCGCTGATCGGCGAGCAGCTCGGTGAAGACGCCGACGAGACCGCCGAGCAGGTGGTGATCGGGATCGAGACCGATAAGGGCCCATGGGTGCAGGCGTTGATCGCTGCCGGGTACCGGGTGTGTGCGGTGAATCCCTTGCAGGCTTCCAGGTACCGGGAACGGTACGGGATGTCTGGCGCCAAAAGCGACGGCGCCGATGCGCACATGCTGGCCGACATGGTACGCACCGATTCCCACCAGCTGCGCCCGGTGGCCGGCGACAGTGCCGAGGCGGCAGCGATCAAGGTGGTGTCTCGTGCCCACAAGAGCATGATCTGGGAGCGGACCCGGCACATGCAGCGGCTGCGGCACGCCCTGCGGGACTACTTCCCGGCTGCGCTCGAGGCGTTCGAAGAGCTGACCACGCCCGATGCGCTGGAACTTTTGGCCAAGGCACCAGACCCCGCGTCGGCGGCGAAGCTGACGCTCACCCAGATCCGCACGGCGCTGAAACGAGCACGTCGACGCGGCGACATCGACACCAAAGCGGGCAAGATCCAGGCCGCCCTGCGCGCCGAGCACCTCGGCCAGCCCGCCGTGGTGGCACAGGCGTACGCGACCACCATCCGCGCTGCCACTGCCGTGCTGGCCACACTGAACGAGCAGATCAAGACCCTGCAAGGGCAGGTGGAGCAACATTTTGGCCAACACCCGGACGCTGAGATCGTCCTGTCTCAGCCGGGCCTGGGGCCCATTCTCGGTGCCCGGGTGCTCGCCGAGTTCGGCGACGACCAGCACCGCTACACCAGCGCCAAAGCCCGCAAGAACTATGCCGGCACCAGCCCCATCACCCGCGCCTCGGGCAAGAAGAAGGTCGTCGCCGCCCGCTACGTTCACAACGACAGGCTCATCGACGCCCTGCTCAGCCAGGTCGTCCCCGCCATGACCGCCTCGCCCGGTGCGCGAGCCCTCTACGACGAGCTGCGAGCCCGCGGCACCGACCACTTCGCAGCATGCAGACACGTCGCCAACCGGCTCGTCGGCATCCTGCACGGCTGCCTCAAGACCCGCACCCTCTACAACGAGGAAACCGCCTGGGCTCACCGCTCGGCCAAACCAGAGGAAGCTGCGGTTGCGGCTTGACATTCAAACTCCAGGGATGCCTTTCAAGTCCTCTCTGGAGGAGCAGTGCAGAAGCAGAAGTGGCTCATCACCGGCGTCAGCACGGGCCTCGGGCGCGCCATCGCCCAAGCCGCCCTGGCCGCCGGGCACACCGTCGTGGGAACAGTCCGCTCCGAGGAGGACCTGAGGGCCTTCGAAGGGGTCGCGCCCGGGTACGCCCACGGCCGCATCCTGGATATGACCGACAGTGACGCCGTCTCGAGTGTGGTCGCGGAGGTGGAGCAGAACCTCGGCCCGGTGGAGGTCGTCGTCGCCAACGCCGGCTACGGCCTGGAGGGCACCTTCGAGGAAACCCCGCTGGCCGAGGTGCGGCGGCAGTTCGAGGTCAACGTGTTCGGCACCGTGGCCACCCTGCAGGCGGCACTGCCCCACATGCGTCGGCGCCGCCGCGGACACCTGAGGGCCGTCACCTCCATGGGCGGGCTCATGGCCGTGCCCGGCATGTCCGCCTACTGCGGCAGCAAGTTCGCCGTGGAAGGCATCCTGGAGGCACTGGGCAAGGAGGTCGCACAGTTCGGGATCCACGTGACGGCGATCGAGCCCGGTTCCTTCCGTACCAACTGGGCCGGACGGTCCATGACACGCGCCGCGCAGTCCATCGACGACTACGACGAGTTGTTCACCCCCATCCGTGCGGCGCGGCAGAAGGCAAACGGGAACCAGCTCGGCAATCCGGCCAAGGCAGGGGACGCCGTCGTGCACATCACGTCGATCGACCAGCCGCCTGCCCACCTCGTCCTGGGCTCGGACGCGCTGCGCCTGGTCACCGCCGCGCGCACGGCCGTGGACGAGGAGATCCGCGCGTGGGAGACGCTCTCCCGTACGACCGACTTCGCCCAGGGCGCTCAGCTCTGATGGCCGGCCACCACTCCGCGCGGAGTCGACGCACCGCCGAACGCAAGGGCGATGTCCGGGAGCGGGCCATTCTGGACACCTGCGAAGCTCTGCTCGCACAAAAGGGCTACGACGCCATGGCCGTCGGCGACATCGCCCAGGGCGCCGGTATCACCCGCGGCGCGCTGTACTTCTACTTCGGCTCCAAGAAGGAAGTCGTCACGGCACTCGTGGCCCGGACCGTCGAGCACCTGTGGGAGCGGTCCCGGGTCACCGCGGAGACCGAGGACCCGCGCCAGGCCATCGCGGCGGCCATGCAGCGCACGGTCGAACTGTGGAACGAGCACGGCCTGGTCATGCGGACGGCGATCGACCTGTCGTTGACCGTGCCGGAGATCGGGGAGCTGTGGAGCCGTACAGCTGACCTGTTCATCACGGCCATCACCGCTGTCCTGGAACGAGCCGGCGTGGAGGCCGGCACCGAACCAGAACAGGCCTCAGCGATGGCACGCGCCCTGTGCTGGATGATCGAGCGGACCTTCTACCACGCCTCGCAGGAGTCCCGCGAGAAGCTGCAGAAGGCGTCTTCGACCTGCGAACACATCTGGCTGATCAGCGCCGGCCTGAGCTCCTGACACATCCCCAGGGCCGTGCTCGACACTTCAGCGCCTACGCCGTGGGGTCCTCGCCTCGAGAGTCCTCCCCCGGCTGGGGATCGGCGGGCTGGTCGCGGCCGGCGAGCAGCCGGTCGAAGCGTGCGTGGGTGGCGCTGAGTTCCTCCCGAACGCCGGACAACTCCTTGTCCAGCGCGTTCGCGTGAGACTCCGCGAGCCGGCGTGCCGTGTGCTCGGCCGCGGACCGCTCGCGAAGCTGCCGCGCCTCCTCCCGCAGTCCGTCCAGCTCGACGCGAACGGCGTGCAGCTCACCCCGTGCACCGTGCAGCTCCTGGCGTGCGGCGTCATGGTCGTTTCCCACCTTGACCAGGCGTTCCTCGGCGGCTTCCAGCTGCGCCGCCAGGGCCGCCCGCGTCGCCTCGGCACGGGCCAGTGCCGTGTCGCGATCGGCAAGGTCCCGTTGCGCGGCACGGTGGACCGAGCGAAGCTCGGCGTAGTCCGACCGCAGCGCGCGTACCTCCAGCACGAGCTCGTCACGTGAACGCTGGGCCGCGGCCTGTGCCGCCTCGGCGGCACCACGGGCCCGCTCGTGCTGGGCCACCTGTTCCCAGGAGCGTCGGCGGACATCCTCAGCGGCGCGTTCGGCACGCTCGGCGCTGCGTTCGGCCACCTGTCGCGCCTGGCGGTCGTCGCGGGCCGCGGCCACCACCTTCACCCGTGCGGCCTCAGCCGCCTGCGCGGCACGCTCGGCGGCCTCGGCGTCCTGGTGCGCTTCGGCGGCCTCCGACTCCGCCGCGCGCACCCGCCCCAGAGCACCGGTGTCCGCCCGCGCGAGCCGTTCCCGCATCTCCCCCAGCGTCGCGGCCAACGCCTGCGCGGCCGGGTCGAAGAGCTCCGCCAACCGTTGTGCTTCCACCAGCGGGTCGACGATCGCCGCGGTCTGGGCGGATCTGCGGGCGCGGGAGGCGGCGTCCGCGTGGGCCTTGCAGCAGTAGGCGGCTGGCCGGCCACTGCGGCGCCGCCCATCCGACGTCGTCGACCGCGGCGGCAGCGGGTTGTCGCAGCCGTCGAGGGAGCACACCCCAACGCCACTCGTGGCCTCGTCGCCGGAGACCTCGCCGGAGAACTCAGCAGGGAACTCATCGAGGGCATCGGACGCGTCTGGGTTGGCCACGTTCTCGTCGTCGGTCACGGCCACACCGTAGATCATTTCGCGTGTGTCTAGCGCGTTATTCGTTCTGCGACACGCGATACGCGAAATACGAACGCGGGAGAGTACCCGTGATAATCACAGTTATGACGGAGTACCCCGCTCGGCCCGACGGATCCGAGATCGACGAGATCGGTCGGGGCGAAGCCGCTCGGACCGAGGTCGGCCGCCTCGCGGGCGAGCCGCGATCAGGCGCCAGCGCGCTCGAGGTGCGCGCGGCGCTGGCGGACGCGGTCGACCTGCTCCCCGCGCTCGCGCCGGCGGATCCGACCGACCGCTACACGGTGCGGTACCTGACCGTGCTCTGGCTGGAGGCGGACAAGACGCCGCACACGCGACGCGCCTACTACGCCGATCTGGCGGCGTGGCTCACCTGGTGTTCGCGTTCCGGCCTCGACCCACTGGCCGCGCGGCGCGCCGACGTCGACGCGTTCAAGGCCACCATCACCGTCACCGGCCGAGACGGACTCCCCCGGCCGGCGGCCCCGTCCACCGTGGCCCGCATGCTGGCCGGTCTTTCGAGTTGGTACCGCTACCTCGAGTCCAACGACGCGGCCGACCGCAACCCCGTCACCGCGGTCACCCGCCCCAGGGCCGCCGCCCGTTCCGCGCCGCGCTCCGCCCTCGACGAACGCGCTGTGGCCGCGCTACTGGACCACGCCGAGCACCGAGCGAACCGGCTCGGCACCGAGGCGGCCCGGCGTGACGCGGCCCTGACCGGTCTGCTGTTCTACACGGGGCTGCGGGTTTCGGGGATCACCACCGCGACCGTGCGTGACCTCGACCAGGACGCGGGGCACACGATCCTGCGCTATCTCGCCAAGGGTGGGCACCGCGACTTCCTCCCGCTCCCGCCGCCCGCACTCGCGCCGCTGCACGACTACCTCGAGACGCGTGCCCGCAACCGCGGGGTCCCACGGGCGCGACTGACCGGTCCCCTGTTGGCGACCGCGCCGCACGCCCATGACCGGTCCAAGCCCGGGGGGAAGCCGCTGACACAGCGGGACGTGTGGCAAACGTTGCGCCGGCTGGCGGCGCAGGCCGGGCTGACGGCGGCGAACTCCATCTCCCCGCACACCGCCCGCCGAACCGCCGGCACCGTGCTCCTCGCCCACGGCGTGCCGGTACAGAAGGTGCAGGACCTGCTCGGCCACGCCGACATCCGCACGACCCGGGACCACTACGACGCGCACCGCCACAAGCTCGACAGCTCCTCCGTCTACACCCTCGCGCAGATCCTCGGGGACCATCGCCATCGCGGGCCGCAGGAGTGAATCCCTCCGCGTTTCGCACCGGACGTAGACTTGCTGATCGCAAGTGAGGCGAGGAGGTCCCGTGAACGACACGAAGATCGGCCACGACCAGGGGCCGTGCCCGATCGGGCGGGCAGGGAGCCTCCTGGGCGAGCGGTGGGTTCTGTTGATCCTGCGGGACGCCATGCTCGGCCTGCGCCGCTTCGACGAGTTCCGCGGGCATCTGGGCATTGCCGACAACATCCTCGCCGGCAGGTTGCGCCGGATGGTCGAGGCCGGCCTGCTGGTCAAGACGCCTTACCAGGACGGCAATCGGATACGTGAGGAGTACCGACTCACCGAGGCCGGCGCCGACCTCGCACCAGTACTCCGAGCCCTCGCCGACTGGGGACACCGGCACACCGGCGGCGCCGAGGAGGCGGCACCGATGCGTGCCGTCCACGTCGACTGTGGCGGCGACCTTCGACCCGACAACCAGTGCACCCGCTGCGGCGCAAAGGTCGGACGCGAGGAGGAGGCCTGGATCAGGCCATGGCACTCGCCCGCCCCCGTCCGCCTCGCCGCTCCGACAGCCGCCGCAGCCCGGCGAGAGTCCGCGACCGGTGCGACCGTCGTCGGCTCTGGCTGATCGAACTTCCCCTGCCGCTCGATCCCTCCGCGCTGCGATCGCGATCTACCTGGCTTGCAGCATGAAAGTCTGGTGACTAGCCTGGTTGCTTCTACTTGCGAACAGCAAGTCAGATCGTCGAGGGGGTAGGGACGGCGGTGGGTACGGCGGCACGCATCCTCGTCGTCGGGGCTGGCGCGGTCGGCGGTCTGCTCGGCGGCAGGCTTGTCCAACACGGCCGTGACGTTGCTTTCCTCGTCCGGCCCGGGCGGGCCAAGCGGCTGAGTGACCGTGGTCTGCGGATCGTCGCCGCCGGTCGGACGGAGGTGATTCCGGTCCGCCCCGTCACCGCGGCGCAACTGACCCACCCGTACGACCTGATCCTCCTGTCAGTGAAGGCGGACGCCATCGCCGGGGTGCTCGATGACCTGGCCCCAGCCGTCGGACCCGACACCTGCCTGGTCCCGTTCCTCAACGGAATGGCCCATATGGACGTCCTGGCGAGCCGATTCGACAAGGCGCTGCTCGGCGGCACCCTCAAGGTGGTCAGTCAGCTGAACGAGCAGGGCGACGTCGCACAACTCGCGCCAAGCGTCGAGATGGAGATCGGCGAACTGGACGGCGGACCAAGCCCCCGGCTGCACCGAGCCGTCGACGCGCTCACGATCCCCGGCTTCTCCGTTCACGCACGCGACGACATCGTCGACGCGATGTGGGAGAAGTGGGTCTTCATCGCCAGTATCGGTGCGGTCACCGGCTTGATGCGCGACTCGATCGGCCACATCGTGGCGATGCCCGGAGGACGCGCGTTCGCGGAAACCGTTCTGGACGAGGCGACGGCCGTCGCCCGCGCCGCCGGTCACCCTGTCGCCGACGCCCGCGTGACGGCCACCAGGTCGGCGCTGACCGCCCCGGGGTCGACCACCACATCCTCGCTGTCCCGAGACCTGCTCGCCGGGCGACCGACCGAGGTCGAGGCGGTCCTGGGCGACCTCGCCCGACGGGCGGACGAGCTCGGCGTCGCCGTTCCGTCGATCGCGGCGGCCACCCTGGCCCTACGGCTGCACAACCATCGGCTCGCGGAAGCCCGGTAGGTTCGTTCTCGCCGCCCCCATCTCAGAACATGTCCACGGTCTCCTCGGCGCCGAAGTCGGCGGACCGGCTGACCGGCGCCCATTTCTCGGCCTCGGCGGCGCGTTCCTTGGACGCCTTCGCCGCTGACTCGACTGCGCCGGCACCGAGCAGGAGGCGCAGGGGCGGCTCGTCGAGTTCGACGATGTCGGTGATGATCCTGGCCCCTCGGGCAGGGTCACCCGGCCACGTTCCGAGGGTGGATTCGCGGTAGCGGTTCATCGCGCCGACGGTCTGGTCGTAGTCGTCGCCGGCCCCCGCCGTCGGCAGGGACGTACCGGACCAGTCGGTGCGGAACGCGCCGGGCTCGATGATGGTCACCTTCACCCCGAAGGGCTTGACCTCGTTGTGGAGCACCTCCGAGAAGCCTTCGACGCCCCACTTCGCGGTCTGGTACGCGCCCATCCCCGGCGTGCCCCCGACCCGGCCACCGATCGAGGAGAACTGGATGAAGTGGCCCCCGCGCTGCTTCCGCAGGATCGGCAGAGCGGCCCTGGTCACGTTGATGACGCCGTACAGGTTCGTCTCGATCTGGGCTCGGAAGTCCTCCTCGGAGGTCTCCTCGATGGCGGTGGACGTCGCGTACCCCGCGTTGTTCACCACGACGTCGAGCGTGCCGAACCGCTCGAGCGCCTTCCCGATGGCGGCCTGGATGGCGTCGGTGTCGGTGACGTCGAGTGCGAGGGTGAGTACCCGCTCGCCGTACTCGCGTACGAGGTCCTCGAGCTGTTCCGGCCGGCGGGCGGTCGCGACCACCCGGTCTCCCTTGTCGAGCGCGGCCTTGGCGATCTCCCGTCCGAATCCGCGGGAGCTACCGGTGATGAACCAGGTCCTGGTCATGAGAGTCGTTCCTTCGTCGTCTCGCTCCACTGTCGCTTCCACGCCCGTTGGTCCCGCTTCTCGTTCCGTCGCGCAGACCGGGCGGTACAGCTAAGAGGAGGCCTACCTCCGGTCACTATACGGAGGGTATCCTCCGCATAGCAAGCCACGGTGTCCACGACGCCGTGCCGGGACGGCCGCGTCGTAGGTCATGCCGTCGGTCACGGGGAGCGACGTAGGGCTTACATCTCCACCGTAGGCCTCGGTGCGTCGACCCGGGCAGTCGGTAAAGTGGAGGAGGCCCTCCGAAATCCTCGGGTGGACGAGTCCGTCATCGCTGGTGGGAGAGACGCGCATGTCGAGCGCGGAGCAGGTTTCTGACGTCTTCGCACGTCGCCCCAAACGGGCCGACGCACGGCGAAACTACGAGGCGCTGATCGCCGCGGCGCGAGACGCCTTCGCCGAAGCGGGGACCTCCGCGTCGCTGGAGGACATCGCCAGGCGCGCACAGGTCGGGATCGGCACGCTGTACCGCCACTTCCCCACCCGCCAGGACCTGTTCGAGAGTGTCTACGTGGACGAGGTGGAGGCGCTGTGTGCCACGGCGAACGACCTCGCCGACCTGGCGCCCTGGGACGCGCTCGTGGCGTGGGTGCACCGGTTCGTCAGCTACACGGCGACGAAGCGGGCACTGGCCGAGGCGCTCAACCACGACTCCGAACTGTTCCGCGGCTGCCGCGCGGCCATCTACGCCACCGGTGAACCACTGCTGCGGCGGGCCCAGGACGCAGGTGCCGCCCGCCCCGACATCAGCTTCGACGACATGATGCGCCTCGTCAGTGGGATCACCATGATCCACTTCGTCGAGCAGGGACAGCTCGAACGCGTCCTGGGCATGGCTCTCGACGGGCTCCGGGCCCAGCGGGCCGGGCGCTAGGCGGTCCAGACGTCCAACCACTGCTTCGGGACCTTCTCGTCGAACGGCGGATCGCCGGCCCGCATCATCGCGAAGACCTCCGAGCATGATGTCCGCGCGCTCTCGACGAGCGGGCCAGGAACAGACCACCTCACTCGGTCACGCTCCACCTCGTCCTCGTCGAGGATCACGATCGAGCCGTCCACACGGCGCCCGACGTCGAGGGTCAGGTCGACGAACGCCATGCCGGTCGCGGAGACGATCGGCGGGGTCGAGATGTCGACGTACTCCCGCTCCGCCACTTCGCCGACGACCACGGTCCCGTCCGGATGCTCCACGTCGTAGGTCAGGTCCGCACCCCCAGAAGTGCGCCACCCACCAACGGTCGCGGGGGTAGCAGTACAGATGGTGGGAGTGGAAGCGCATCACGTTCCCGCTCCGTCGGCGCACCGGCGAGCCCGCGGCCAGGACCGCCCACTGGCCGCACTCGTCCTCGCCCAGCACGGTCTCCACCCAGTGGGCCTGGACGTGGTCGGGGTACTTCAGCTTTCGTGCCACCCGTAGGTGGCGGCAGGCTGCGGGCATCTGGCTCCTTCGAGGTCCCGCAGGACCGGCTCAGCAGTGCGGGCGGGATCCGGTTGGCCGTGACTGGTCGGCGTACTTGGACGAAGCCACCGAAACAGGGCAGGGTGGCGGACAGGAAGCCTCGCGGAAGGGAATCTGTGATGTCGGACGGTCGGCTTGCAGTCGGCATCTTCGGCCTGGGTCGCAGTGGGTGGGACATCCACGCCAACGCCCTCGCCGACCACGACGGGTTCGCCGTGACCGCGGTGGCCGATCCGGTGGAGGAACGCCGCCAGGAGGCGCGGGAGCGATTCGGCTGCGAGACCTTCGCGGACGCGGAAGCGCTCCTGGAGTCCGCGGACGTGGACGTGGTCGTGGTGGCGACACCCTCCCACACCCACGTCCCGTTGACGATCAAGGCTCTCCAGGCGGGCCGGCACGTGGTCGCGGAGAAGCCGATGGCCGCGTCGGTGGCGGAGATGGACGACATGGTCGCCGCCGCCGAGCAGGCCGGACGGGTGCTCACCTGCTACCAACCACGCCGGCTCGACCCGGACTTCGCGTTCGTGCAGGAAGTGCTCGCCTCCGGCCGGCTGGGCGAGATCATGCTGCTGCGCCGCACGTCGCACCGCTTCACCCGGCGCTCGGACTGGCAGACGCTGCGCAAGTACGACGGCGGTGAGCTGTCCAACACGGTTCCGCACCTGCTGGACCAGGTGCTCCTGTTGCTGGGTGAGGAGCCGAACGACCTGTTCGCCGACCTGCGGCACACGGTCGGGCTCGGCGACGCCGAGGATCACGTCAAGCTGTGCTTGCGCGCCGAGGGTGGGCCGTTGGCGGAGATCGAGTCCAGCCTGGGCATGGCGATTCCCCAGCCCGCATGGCAGATCTCCGGTACGACGGGTGCGCTGGTCGGCGACGGCACGACGTTCACCCTGCGCTGGTTCGACCCGAACTCCCTTGTCAGCTTGGAACTCCACGAGGGCCCAGCGGTCGGGCGGCGCTACGGCAACGGTGAGACGATCGACTGGCAGCAGGAGGTCCGCACGCTCGGCCGGGGAAACCGGTCGCAGGCCCTGCGCTACTACGACCGGCTCGAGTCGACGTTGCGCGACGGGGCGGCGGTGTTCGTGACACCGGCCAGTGTGCGGCGCCAGATCAGGGTCATCGAGAACGCGCGGCTCCAGACCGGTTACGCGTAGACCCGCGCGTCCCCGAAATCAGCGATGCCCCACGGCGTCAGTGGTGCCCGCTGGTGCCGACAGGCTCCTCGGTGTCGAGGAGTTCGTCGGTGTCCCCGACGTCGAGGCGTAGCCCTGCCGGGACGAGGGTGTTGCCGGCGTAGTCGGTGGGACGTTCGACCGGTGTGACCCGTGCCCTGGAGGTGAGGACCGCCCAGGTCCACGCCGCGGTCGGCACGGCCACACAGAACGCGCCGACGACCCTCGCGGAGCGATCGCCGCAGGTCCTGCGGGCGGAGGAGGCCAGGAGCGCCGAGAGCGCGTGGACCGACGCGGCCACCACGGCGCGTTTCACCAGGGGCTCGCGGGCCAGGTCAGGCACCGACACGAAATCCATGTTTGTCTCCGAGTTTCTTCACGCTCGACGTGCCGGGAATGCCGTCGGCGTCCTTTCCGGTGTAGCCGCAGCGACGCTGCCACTTCGCGTACGCCTCGATGGTGAGGCTGCCGAAGGATCCGTCGCCGGCGTATCGGGTGGGGAGCAGGCCTTCGGCCTTCAGAGCGTTCTCCACCACCTTCACGTCGTCCGCAGCACCAGAGGTCACTCCGCCCTGCGCACGCTTGGGATCGCTCTTCGCCGCCTTGGCGAGCGCGAAGACACTGACCAGTGGCTTGGCGGGTTTCGACGGCGGCTTGGACTGCGGCTTCGACGGTGGCTTGGACTGCGGGGTGGCGGCCTTCGCCTGGCGGACGGCCGCGGCGATGACCTCCTCGACCTGCGCGATACGAGCAGGTGCGGGGCAGGCGTGGGACTCGTTGAAGCGTGGGTAGTCACGACCGGTGTACTGCGCGTGCCAGCCGATTCCACGACCGAAGACCGACGGCAGTTTGACGAGCGGAACACCGTGGGACTTGTTCAACCACGCCAGCAGGGTGGCGAAGGAGGCGATCTGGGCGGCGTTCCAGCGTGGTAGCCGTTTGACGTCGCGACCGTCCCACACCCGGCCGGCGCCGTCCCAGGTCTCGATGCTGATGTGCCCTTTGCCGCCGCTGAAGTAGTTGCCGTCCATCTGACAGTGGGCGACGCGTTCGGTGTCGACGTACTGCAGGACGTTGCCGTCCTCGGCGACATAGAAGTGGCTCTCCACCGAGGAGCCCAGCCAGACGTTCTTGATGTTCTTGGAGTTGGATACCGCGGTGTGCAGGACGACACCCCACGGTTTCGTCCGGGGTTGGGACTCCGTCTCCGGAATCGGGTCCCAGTCCGCATGCGGATAACGGGCCATGGCACAGCTCCTGTTGGTCATTGGGCGGTCGCCGAAACCCCGGGGCGCCGAAAAACCACGCACGAAACGTCCTCGCGACGAGGACGCTCCCGGTGAGGGCGGCCGCCTTGAAACCTCGGGCGAGCCGAATGAGGATTGAGGTGTTTCAGTTGGACGATCGCCGCACGGTCACTCGCGGACAACGCAGGTGAACTCCGGTCTCAGGAGTTCGAGCAGCGCGCCCACACGTCGTCGACACCGCCACCACAAGCCCCCCCCCGAGCTTTCTGTGGATCATGAACGTAGGGATCATGATCACCTACGGCGCGAACGCGTGTCCGGCGATTTCGTCCATCCAGGTGAGGTTTTCCGGCTACCCGAGAGAGTCAGGCGTCGACCAGCGGATCGACGCTGACCGCGCCTGTGCCCTCCGAATCGGGAGTCGCGATCCGCGCGATCGGGGTCCCCTCGTCGGGCCGAAGAGTCCGGCGTACGTCGATGTCGACGTCCATCGTGACCGCCACCTGGAGGGTGCGGACACCATCTGTGGCGGCGGTGTCGTTCATGCTGGTGACACTGAGGGACTTCGCCCGCACCGTGGTCTGGTAATCGCCCTCGACGGTGGTCAGCATGACGCTGGAGAGGATCCGGTCGTTCTCGACACCGAGGACGGCGATCAGCAGCGCCCGGGCACGTGCGAGCGGGCCCTGTTGACCGGACAGCTCCAGCGTCACGTCGTCGCGGCCGCCCATCGTCGTCGCCACCGCGGTGGCTCCGTAGGTGACCTGGAGATGGGTGATGCCGTCGAAGGTTCGGTGGCGCCGCGGGCTGAGGGTGAACGCGGGACCGGCCTCGGTTCCGTCCCACACCACCTCGTCGGGGTGCAGGACGGTGACGACCGCCTCGTTACTGCGCAGGCGGATCGTGCGGGGGCCGGTGCTCGCCGTGCCCGCGAGTTCGTAGGGGCCGACCGGGTTGTCCGGGTCCAGCGCGAGCACTTCGGTGCGCGACTCCCGGTGGGGGCCGGCCTCGTGGTGGCGCGGGCTGGTCAGGAAGGTCAGGGAGTCAACGGCCGTGTGGATGTCGACCGCCGGAGGTGTCCCGCCGAAGAGGTCGGGCGACACCTCGCCGAGGAAAGTCCGTAGAACTGTGGTGAGGTCGCCGGTGGGCAACTGTTGCGCCATCCAAATCCCCCTCTGATGGCGAACCGGCGGGCACCGAAGAATGATCAACGACCATCCCGAATCCCACCGGTTCCTCGTTGTCGCGAGTGTAGTCTGAGCGCACCTCGCTGGAGATCAAATTCGTGGGGCAAGCCAAGTTGGGGGGCGGAGGCTTCGTCATGTCCGAAGACCAGCAGAACTCAGCCGGAGGCCAGTACTTTCCCGCACCACCGTTCCGGAACGCGTTGTTGACGCTCGAGCCACCCGAGGTGGACGAGTTCGACATCGACGTACGGTTCGGCGAGATCACCGGCGGTTACGCGGCACCGTCGCCCCGGCTTCCACAGGACGCCCAGACCGACGGGGATGGCTGTCTTCCTACCGGTGGCAAGGGAGCCGGCGGCACCTGCAACACCGCCGACAACACCTGCCAGGGCACCTGTGCGGGCCTCAACACCTGCCCGCAGACGCAGTGCGGCAACACCTGTGCGGCCACATGCGCGGCCACCTGCCCCAACACGTGTCACGCCACGTGTGCCAACACCTGTGGCAACACCTGCCAGGCGACGTGTGCCAACACCTGCGAGGACACCTGCGGCGTGTGCCCCACCGAGGCGCAGACCCACTGCTTCACCTGCCGATGCAACCTTTGACAACACCCGAGGCAGCAGCCGATCTGGCCTACGACACAAGGGCAGTCGAGACAGCGCGCACGGTCGCGACCCGGCTCGCCCACCCGCCCACGCTGGAACGGGCCGTCGCGGCGGCCGCCGAGCAGACCACTTTTCCCACCTCGGTGGGCTGGCGGCCGACGTCGATCGCTGCGGGCAACCCCGGCTTGGCGGTGGTGTTCGCCGCCTTCGACGTCCACCAACCTGACGAGGGCTGGGACCGGCTCGGCCATCACGTGTTGACGCAGGCCGTCACGTCAATGTCCGAAAGGGCATCCGTAGGGGCATCGTTGTTCGCCGGTTGGTCAGGAATCGGTTTCGCGGCCACGAGCCTCGCGCGCGGCCGGAATCGTTATGCCCGGTTGCTGGACGCGGTCGACCGGGAGGTCGCCACGCAGGTCCACCGGGCCGTTCAACGGCTGGAGTCCACACACGGCTGCGGGGTTGGGGAGTTCGACCTCATCTCCGGCCTCAGTGGTGTGGGCGCCTACCTCCTGCGCCGCCGCGGGTCAGCGGAGGCAGCGGAGACACTGCGCGAGATTCTCCGCTGCCTGAGCACACTCCTTGCGGACAAGGGCGAGCCCCGTCGCTGGCACACCCCCGCCGACCTCGTCGGTCACGCGATGAGCAGCGCCTACCCGGACGGCAACCACAACTGTGGCCTCGCCCACGGCGTTCCGGGACCCCTTGCCCTGTTGGCGATCGCGATCCGTGCGGGTGTGGAGGTCGCGGGCGCGGAGGTGGCGGTCGACACAGCCGCGGCCTGGCTCGCCGAGCACGCGCTGGCGGACGAGTGGGGGCCGACCTGGCCCAACGCCGTACCGCTCCCGCCCAGCCGCGGAAGCCAACCGGATGGAACCGCGCTGGCCCATGGCCGGGCAACCTGGTGCTACGGCTCGCCTGGCGTCGCCCGTGCCCTGTGGCTGGCCGGGACCGCTCTGAACGCCGACCGCTACCGCGACCTCGCGGTCGAGGCGATGCGGGCGGTGCTGGCGCGCCCACCTGATCGTCGCGGGATCACCAGCCCGACGTTCTGCCACGGCACCGCCGGCCTGCTGCACATCGTCCGGCGGTTCGCGCTGGACACCGGACTCCCCGAGTTCGTCGCGGGCACCACCGAGTTGCTTCGGGACCTGCTGGACGCGTACGAACCCGACAGCGTGCTCGGCTACCGCAACGTCGAGCCCGGCGACGTGGGGGTGGACCACCCCGGTCTGCTCGACGGCGCACCGGGTGTGGCACTGGCCCTGCTCGCCGCGGGCACCCACGACGAGCCGGTCTGGGACCGGCTCTTCCTTCTCTCCTGAAGCAGGTCCGCACATTCATGTCGCCCAGGTCCGCGTCGCCTCGCACCCACCGGTCGTACGAGCCGTTGGAATGGTTCGTCGTCCGCGCTCCCCTGCTGCCCGTCGACAGGTACGAACTGCTGTCCACGGAGCCGCCCGGCGAGGCGTCGCCGGTCGCGGATCCTCTCGTTCGGCGTGCCGTCGAGGTGGCGAGCCCGGCGCTGCTCCACGCCCTGGACCCACGGGCCGGTGAGGGGCGCGCGAAGACCGATCAGTCGGCCCGTTCGGCGTTGCTGCGGTACCTGATCCGGATGTCGACCCGTCCGACGCCGTACGGGTTGTTCGCCGGAGTCGGGATCGGCAACTGGGGTGAGCGGACCAACCTGGAGATAGCGTCCACATCCCGGCCCACCCACACCCGCCCCGACATGGGCTGGCTGACCGGCTGGATGCTGGCGCTCGAGGCCGACCCTGACGTACGCCCCTTCCTGCGCCTGGCCGCCAACACCTGCGCCTTCGAACGCGACGGGCGCCTGCATCTGACCGACCGCTCGACCGGCGGGCGGACAGGCCTGCCGGATGTGTCGGTGCGTGCCACCCCGGTGGTCCGCCGGGTGCTGTCCCTCGCCCGCACCGCCGTCGCGTACGACGAGCTGGTCCACCAGGTTCTCGCGAGCACACCGGGAGCGACGCGGGAGACCGAGACCAAGGTGCACGGGCTGCTCGCGGAACTGCTCCGCCAGGACCTGTTGCTGTCGGACCTGCGGCCACCGCTGGCCGGTGACCCGGTGCGGCACGCCGTCACCCGGCTGACCGCGATACCGGCCCACCGCGACGCCGGGGAGGAGCTGGCGAGCCTGGTCGCCGACGCCACCGCGATCGACACCACCGCCATCGATACCACCGCGACCGAGACGGCCAGGGACGACGCCGACCCGACCGCTGACACGACGCGCTCACTGGCCGGGCTCCGGGACCGGCTGCGGTCCCTCCACGACCCCGGCGAGCAGGAGCTGCTGCAGGTGGACTCCGCGCTGCCGTTGGCGGGGCGGGAGGTGTCGCGCTCGGTCGCCGCGGAGGTCGCGCGGGCGGCCGAACTCCTGTTGCGGATGCACCCTCGCCCCCACGGTCCCAGCCACCTGGCGAACTACCGCGCCGCGTTCCTGAGCCGGTACGGACACGACCGTCGGGTCCCGTTGCTGGAGCTTCTCGACCCGCGGTTCGGTCTGGGCCCGCCGACCTCGGCCCACTCCCACGACGCGAACCAGATGGCAAGCCAGCAGCGGTCCCAGCTGCTCATGGAACTCGCGACCACAGCGCTGCGCACCGGATCCCTCGAGGTCGTCCTGGACGAGGAGGACGTCGAGAAGCTCTCCACCTGGACGCCTGAGCCCGACCGGCTGCCCGCCTCCCTGGAGCTGAGCGCGTTCCTGCTCGCCCCGTCCGTCGCGGCGCTGGACCAAGGCGACTACCTGCTGGTGGTGGGCCCGAACCTCGGCGGACAGGCCGCGGGGCGCGGGCTGGGACGCTTCGCGGGCCTGCTCGGCGAGCCGGCACAGGAGCGGCTGGTCGAGATCGCGCGGGCCGAGGAGACGCTCGAGGCGGGAGTGACCGCGGAGCTCGTCTACCTCCCGGCCCGGCATCGTTCGGCCAACGTCGCGGTCCGGCCGCGGGTTCGTCACTTCGAGATTCCGGTGGGTGTCGCGCCCGGGGTCGACCCGGACCGCGTGATCCCGCCGGACGAGTTGGAGGTGATGGTCCGCGCCGGCCGGCTCGCCCTGTGGTGGCCGGCCGGCGACACCGAGGTCCACGTGTCCGCCGGACACATGCTCAACACCGCTTCGGCGCCGCAGGTGTGCCGCTTCCTCCACGACGTCGGAGGCGACGCGATGGCCGCCCTGATGCCGTTCGACTGGGGACCCGCGAACGGCCTGCCGTTCGTGCCGCGGGTGCGGTCGGGTCGGGTGGTGCTCCGGCCCGCGGAGTGGCGATGGCCTCGTCGACGCGCCGCCGACGCGCTGCGGGTGGACGATGCGGTCGGCTTCGCCGTCGCCCTGAAGCGGTGGCGGGAGGAGTGGCTGGTCCCCCGTCACGTCTACCTCACCGTCGGCGACAACCGGCTCCTGCTGGACCTGGACGACGCCGCACACGCGGACCAGATCCGGGAGATGCTGCGCAGGGAACGCGGGTCGGACCTGGTCCTGCAGGAGGCGCTGCCCGGACCGGACACGGCCTGGCTGCCGGGACCCGGTGGGCGGTACGCCAGCGAGCTCGTCGTTCCGCTGCTGCGCCGGTCCTCCCCACCCCCGGCGACCAAGGCGCCATCGCGCGAGCCGCTGCCCGCGCGCGTCGACGACGTGCACCGGCTGCGCCCACCCGGCACCGACTGGCTCTACCTCACGCTGTACGGACCCGCTACCGGGGAGGACGTCCTGTTGGCCGGGCACGTACGCGAGTTCACCGAACGCCTGGTCGGTGACGGTGACGCGGACCGCTGGTTCTTCCTCCGCTACTCCGACCCCGGCCGACATCTGCGGCTGCGGCTGCACGGGTCGCCGGAGGTGTTGACGGCGCGGGCGCTGCCGCGGGTCACCACATGGGCGGCCGGCCTGGTCGCGGCCGGGAAGCTCACGCGGATCGGGCTGGAGGTCTACGAGCGGGAGCTGGAACGCTACGGCGGCCCGGAGGCGATGGAGGTCTGCGAGCAGGTGTTCGCGGTCGACAGTGCGGCGACCGCGGAGCTGCTCGGGCTCACCGCGGGTCGCGACGCTCCGGTGGAGCCGTTGGAACTCGCTGCGTTGAGCTTCGACACCCTGCTGGCTGGGTTGGGGTTGGACGAGGCCGCCCGCACCGCGTGGTACGCCGAGAACCCCGCCCCGCCGCGGGAGTCCGGTGCGGCCTACCGTGAGCGCAAGGACAGGTTGCGGGCGCTGCTGGCCGGTGAAGCCGATGTTCTCGGCCCCTCCCACCAACAGATCCGCGCGGTGTTTGACCGCCGGACCGACGCGCTTGGCGAGCTGGGGGCGAGGCTGGAGCGGCTGCACCGGGAGGGTCGATGCACCCTCCCGGTGAGCGCTCTGGCGCACAGTTTCGTGCACCTGAACGGAAACCGCCTCGGCGTCACGCCCAGCACCGAACGCCTCGTCCTCGGCCTGCTCCGACGGACCCGGGCCTCGCTGGCGAAGGCTCCGCTACGCCGCGTCGACGGAGGAGGCTGAGGACACCACGCCCTCCAACGCGTCGACCCGCTGCCGGAGCCGTTCGTTGTCGGCCTTGAGTTCCTTGACGGCCTCCAGCAGGACAGCGGTCAGGCCCGAGTAGTCGACACTCAGGTGCTGGTCGTCAAGGCCCGTGGACGAAACCAGTTCGGGGAAGACCTCGGCGACCTCCTGCGCCACGACCCCCAGCTGCGGGCCGGCTGGGGCGGTGGCCGCCGGGCTGGTCGCCGGCTGGTCCGTACGCCACCGGAACGACACGCCGCGCAGCCGGGACACCCGTTCCAGGGCGTCGGTGATGGCCACGATACCGGTCTTCAACCGCCGGTCGGAGATGTTGCAGAACGACGTCGCACACGAAGGGCCGTTCACCTCGAGCCGGTCCCACACGGCGACCTTGCGCACGCCGGAGGAGTTGTTACCGAGGATCATCAGCGACTTGTACTGCGTGGAGTCGTTGCAGATCTCGGCATTGGTCGCGTTGGCGAAGTTGCTGTAGACCGAGGTGACGCGGACCGGGTTGGCCCCGAACCTCGCGTTTCCCTTGACCTCCAGGTTGTCCGCGGGCGCGCCCGTCCCGGCGCCCATCCGCACGTTGCCGAACGTCGCGGCGCCGGTGAAGCTGGAGGTGCCCGCCACCGAGATCGCTCCCCCGACGGTGACACTCGCGCGCAGGTTCGCCGTGTTGGTGACGTCCAGGGCGCCGCGCAGGTCGGCGTTGCCGATGAGGGTGCTGGTGCCGTTGACGGTGAGGTTCTGGCCCACGGTGAGGGACCCCGAGACCGTGCCGCCGGTCTGGTTCAGCTTCGCGGTCTCGAGCCGCTTGGTTTCGTCGACCAGCTCGTTCCAGTCGACGGACCGGATCGGGTTGCCCGCGGCCTTGGGGTACGGGGACTTCGGTGCGTACGCCACTGGATCCTCCTAGAAGATGATGTCCCACAGCAGGGTGAGCTGGAATGTGTCGGTCTTGGTGACGTCCTTGAACACCACGCGGCTGTAGAGGACGCCGTCCTTGTTGAGGAGCCCTGCCTCGCGTAGCGGCGTGCTCGGATCGTTGGCCTCGCCGAAGTCGAACTGGGCGGTGACCTGCACCCGCACCCGGGCCACACCCTGGGTGTCGGTGAAGTTGGAGTACTCGACCTTGGTGATGGCCTTGGGGTCACCGCGCCTGGCCACCAGGGCGGTGTCGATGTCAGCCGGAGCCGTGTTGCCGGTGCCGACGGCGATCGAGCTGATCGGGGTGCGCGGCGTTCCCGTGGTGCCGCCGAACATCTCCGCGACCAGCCGGCGTCCGCTCGTCACGATCCGGTTGTGCTGCCGCTGGTCCAGCACCAGCTGGCCGGCGCGGTCGTGCACCAGGATGGTCAGCCGCCCGGCCATGTCCATGTGATCTCTCACGTCGATCCTCTTCTCGTGCTCAGTCCAGGAAGACCTGGTGGCTGTCGTCAAAGGTGGAGATGTCGAAGGTGCCGCCGATGCGCAGGCTCTCCTCCTGGTCGTGGCTCAGGATGAGCGCGTTGATGCTGCCGACGGAGAGCGCCTCGCTGAGCTTCGTGTCCTCCGTACTGCGCGCCAGCACAACGCCGGCCAGTTCCTCGCTCGTCTCGTGTCGGTCGGCTCCGTCGACGGGCAGGTTGAGAGAGAAGTTGACCCGCCCGCGCACGCCGGCCGCTCGGGTGGCGTCCACCACCTCCTGGATCCGCGTCAACGGCAGGCCCTCGTAGGCGAAGACCGGCCCGGTGTAGCCGTAGTCGTCGCAGAGCCGCTGAACGGCGTCCTTGAGGAAGTAGGGAACCGTGAGATCGAACGTCAACGGCTGGTAGCGCGTCCAGCTCAGCTCCGCCTCGAAGGCGGGAAGGTCGAAGGTGTCCTCGTCGAAGGCGCTCCACTGGTCCGCGGCGAAACCACTGCCGGCCCGGAAGATCCACGTACTGGTGCCGGTGGGCACCTCTGGCACCGTGGGCGGAGACGTTCCGTCCCAGGCGAGGAACAGGTGACCGACGCTGCGCTGTCCATCCGCGCCGAGTACCCGGGCGAAGAAGCCGCCCTGGGTGTCGGTCTCCAGCACCAGGGTCTCCCCCGTCTGCAGGGCCAGCTGCGGGTGGGCCCGCACGCCTTCCCCCGTGCCGGCGACCTCGACGGAGATGTTGCGGGCGACGCCGCGCGTGGCCCGCAGCTGGACCACCGGTTGGTCGGTCCCCACGGACGGCAGATCGACGTCAAGGTCGAGGCGCCAGAGGTCACCCTCCTCCTTCCCCTCCGAGGCGGGAGCCCGCATGCGGGTCGGGTCGGGGGCGAACTCGGTGAGATCCACCAGTGCCGCGATCGCGTCCCGCAACCCGCCGGCCGTCGGTGGCAGCGGCAGGTCCCTCAGGTCGAAGGGCAGGCCGAGCGCCGAGCGAACGGCGCCCTTGACGGCCTCGACCGTCCCTCCTCCGGTGAAGCGGGCGACCAGCGACTTCAGCCGCTGCCGAAGCGCCTCGTCGGTTTCGGCGTTGCCGTCCCGGAGGATCCTTCGCCGTTCACCGAAGGTCGCGGCGAGGCCGTCGAGTCCCTGCCCTTCGGCGTAGTCGATCCAATGCGATGACAACAGCCGCTTGACAGCCGCGTCGGCTCGGGTCAACTCGGCGCCGACGGCGTCGAGCAGGTGGTGCAGGGTTCCGTCGCCGTAGCGGGCCGCGTAGACCTCGGGGAGGAGAGCGGCCAGGCGCTGGGTTTTCGTGGCCACGGCTACACCACCCCTGTCAGGTTCAGCGGAGTGGTCGCCGCGGCCACCCCGGGATACCCGGCCAGGGTCAGGGTGACCTCCGCGTCCAGGCTGTGCTCGCCCTCGCGGTAGCCGGTGAGGTCGGCACCGGTGATCGTCGCCGTGCCGCTGCTGTTTCCGGTGAGGACGATCGGCTTCACGACGTCGGCGATCAGTGCGGGGGGCAGGGTCGGGGAGCTCACCAGGCCGGCCTTGACCTGGAGGCGGACCTGCAGGGTCACCTGCCGGAACCCGACGGGAGTGGTGCCGCGCAGGAGGCGGATCGACAGCTTCCCTGGTCCGGGAGCAGCCTCCGCGCCGATGCCGTTGACCACCACGGCCGTGAGAGCCCCTGGTGCGGCCTGCTCGGAACGGTGCACCGGCAGCAGGTCGCCGACCTCGCCGCTGGTGGGCAGCCCGGGCCGGGCCGACTCGCGGGCGAAGTTCAGTTGGGCCTCGGCGACGTCGGCGAGCCCTGGCACCTGGTAGACCAGCGAAGTGAGCCGGCGCAGGGACAGCGCCTCGCCGATGGAGAGGGTGCGGATCGCCTGCGCCGCCGTGTCGACGTAGGTGGTGGCGGCGGCCACATCCTCGATTTCCGAGGGCAGCAGCACGAACTGGCCTGTGATGGTGACCAGCCGCACGCGTTCCGGCACGGCCATCACCCCCGCGGCCCGGGTGCGATCCACCACCGCGGCCACCGCGTCGTCGATCTCGGCCTGGCGTTCCTCGCTGCCCGCCGCGACCGAGTAGCGCACGCGTACCTGGCCGAGGGGCACGTCGAGGTCGACGCTGTGGTCGATGACCGCCACGTCCTCGACGCCGTCGACGTCGCGGACGGCGAACTCCATCGCGCCCATGGTGGCGTTGCCGGCGCGTTCGAGTGCGTTCCGTGCCCGCTCGCGCAGCGCGTCGTCGGGTTCGGGCTCCTGCCCGCCGATGATCGGTGCCGGGTTGGTGACTGAGTCCACCCCGCCGGGTGGCGTCGGCATCACGGTCACGGCGTTCGCGCCGACGTTGCCCGCGACGCCGGGCTCGACGGCCTCGACCGCCGCTTCGCCTTCGGTCGCGCCCTCGTCCAGCAGGGCGGCCGTGGTGGTGAGGAAGCGGCGTCCCGCCGGGTCCTCCACCGCCGTCCCGACCGGGACGATGACCCGCGGACCTGGTTTCCGGGTGAAGAGGACGGTTCCGGTGGCCTTCTGCGCCGGGTTGCGCACGATGCCGAGCAACGCCACGACGCTGTCGAGAGCGACACCGTTCGCGGTGTCCAGGAACCCGCGGCGATAGGCCTCGTTCATCTGGTGGTAGAGCAGCGCCACCTCCCGCCCCACCGCGCGGACGATCGTGCCCGCCACGCTTCCGGGCGCGAAGTCGGTGATCCCGGATGGCAGGTCGCGGTAGGTGTAGGTCACCTCCACGGGTGTACGCGGGTCCGGCCTGTGTACAGCGGTGGCCGCGTCCCCGACCGCCTTTCGCCACACCACGCGGGAGGAGCTGGCGTCGTAGTCACGGCCCGCCTCGAAGATGGTGAAGTGTCCACCGGACAGGCCGGTGACCCGGACGACGGAGGCGGACTCGCGGGGCAGGTCGTAGACAAGGACGGCCGGGTCGAAGACGAACCGGTAGGACTCCTGTTGCTCCACACCCAGGTGCAGGCCATCTTCCAGGGCGGCGACGACACTGGGGAAGTCGTGCCCCACGAGGAACGGGTTGCCAGGATCGATCACGGCGCCTCCAAGGGAACGGCGACTTCCAGCTGGACGGGTTCCGTGCGGCCCTTGAGCAGGAGCCGCATCTCGATGCGTGCCTCGAAACGGTCGGTGGTGACGGTGACGTCCTCGATCTCGCGGACGCGTGGGTCGGCGCCCACCGCCTCGCGCGCGTACTGCGCCAGCCACAACCTGGTGCGGGGTAGGTCGGGTTGGCCGATGAGTTCGTGGAGGCGGGACCCGTAGTCGGGCCAGCCAAGTGGTTCCAGCTCTCCCCTGCGCACCAGCAGGCGCATGGTGAGTGCCTGGACGACCGCGTCGACACCACTGGCGGTCTCGAGCCGGCCGCTGCCGGCGACCCGCAAGTCGCGTACCTCGTTACCTGACGGGCGCAGGAGCAGGTCGACTCCGAAGTCCCGCTCGTCCACGTCGCTCATTCGCTTCCCCCCTTGCCGAATGTCAGCCCGTGACCGTGATCGCCACGGTCTTCTCGTCGTAGCGGGTGAACTTCGCGGTGTCCTTGTCCCACAAGCCCACCTGCAGTGTGAGTTCGTACTGGCCGGCGGGAACCGACGCCGGGAGCGGAGCCACACCCACGCACGGCGGATGGTCCTCGGTGCGCTGCGCGAACGACAGGTCGCCCGGTCCCAGGTGGGCGACCGGCGTGTTTGAAGGAGTCGCGAAGACCCAGCGGTACGTCAGCCTGTTCACTGCCTGGTAGGCCGGATCGGGCCAGGCAACCGGTGCCTCCGCCCACACGCCGCCCGCGCGGGTGATTGGTGTACGTCCGTCCGAGCCAAGTGGTGGCAGTCGGGTGGGCTCCGCGATGAGGACGTGAATGACGCAGGGCTTGGGTTGGGCCGGGACCGATTCGCCTGAGGCAGGTTTACCTGGAGCGGGGGCGCCCCCGGCCATGCCGGCATACCGAACGTCTGTCAAGGCGTCCTTGTCGTCGCCCGCGACGTCCTTCACGGTGAAGGTGATGGCGTGGGACCCGATCCACAGGTCCCTGTCGAAGGACAGCGCTCCCCCGGCCGGGCTGATGGCCACCTTGTCCAGGTCGACAGGGACCTGCAGCTCGGGTGGCCTGCCGGCGACGGCAGGAAGGCTGGAGTACCAGCGTGTCCAGAGTTGCCCCGGTGCGGGGTCCATGGCGTCGATCCGGCCGTGGAAGTGGATCCCCTCGGTGCGGCCGAGGAACGAGCTGTTGTGCGCGGGTTCCTCGATGGACATCGTGATCGGTCCCATCGTGCGCCTCACCCCTGCCCGCTCTTGCCGATGGTCGCGCTGCCCCCGTTGGGGAAGATGGCGACGCGGTCGCCGACGACGTTCACCGGGAGCACGTTCGCGTTCACCACGGTCGCGCCGGTGTTCCGGGTGCTCGGCAGCACCATGCCGGGCCAGGTGTTCCCCTGCAGCACCATGCCGGTGGTCACGAGCGCTTCGTTGTTCACGGTGACGGTCTTGCCGAGGCTGCTGACCACGACCACCTTCGTGCCGCTGTCGGCCGGGGCGGACGGTGGTGGCGGTATCGCCACCACCGGCGCCGTCCCTTCCGCCTTCCCCTCCACGAGCGCCTCGGCGCCGTTGACAAGAACCTTGCCTCCATCGGGTGGGACGAGGTTCAGGTTGCCGTTCAGGTCCAGCGGGCCTTTGAGCTCGAGGTCAGGCACTGGGACCTCCGGGCTTGCCCGTGATGGTGGTGCCCGAGATCTCGGTGGTCTTGCCGCCATCGGACGCGCGGAAGACGCCCTTGCTCACGGTCAGGTCGCCGTCCTCCTCGACGACGACGTTGCCCTTCACTCGGAGGGTCCCGCAGGTGACCTCGACGTCGCCGTCCTTGGTGAGGACCACGCTGGCCTTGGCCGTTCCGTTCGCGCCGAGGTCGCGGTCGATCCGGATCGTCCCGTCGGCTGCGAACCGGAGTTGGTTGCGGGTGTCGTCGCCAGGCACCCGGTGCTCGATCACCAGGTCCCCCTCAGCGTGGAGCGGCGGGCGGTCGTCGGCGTGGTGGAAGCAGGCGGTGACCAGCGGCTGGGCGAGGCTGCCGGCGAGGAACTGGACCAGGACGAGGTCGCCGTTCTTCAACGGCGCCACGGTGCCCGGCTGGGCGACGGCGACCGGGACGCGAGCCAGCGTGAGCCCTTCGTGCTGCAGCCGGACGTCCACCTCGTCGTTGAACTCGTCGCCGTCCCCGCTGTGGGGGTGGACGCCGGTCACGACGCCGAGGGCCGGTGGGCGCAGCGCCGCGAGTTCTCGGCGTACGACGGCTCGGATGAGTTCGACCATCGAGGTCATGGCCGCACCTCCGGGGTTGGCGGGGCGATCCGCAGGCGGGTGGTGAACCCGCGGTCGGCGGTGAACTGGTGTCGCAGCGCACGGACCTGACCGGTCCCGCCCGGTGCGTTCTCCGGCATTCCCGTGACGGCGAGGGTGTCGCCGAGGTCGAGGTCTGGCCGGCCCGGCACGGTGACCTCGACCAGGTGGGCGGACCGACCGGCGTGACGCAGGCGTCCCTGCGCGATGTCGTTGGCGAGGTCCTTGGTCCTGGCGAGCGGGGCGACCACCACCACTCGCCGGTCACCAGATCCGGCGTCGGCGCGGGTGACCTGTTCGTCGGTGGTGAGCCAGGACGCGGCGGTGTTGCCCCGGGTCGATGCCGGGCTCTGCCCGCCGACGGTGACGGCGTCGAAGGTGGCGGCGCGGCGGGCGCCCTCGGCCGCGATGACGTCGGCGCCGTAGCGGGCGGGCCCCGGTCCGGCCAGGCCCGCGGAGGTGGCTCCGAGCGCCGAGGTCAGGCCGGGCGTGCCGCCGGGGACCGGGCGGAGGACCAGGTGGCCCTGCCGGTCGGCGTACAGGTCCAGTCCGAAGCTGTCGGCGAGGTCGCGCAGGTGTTCGTGGCCGCTGCGGAACACGTCGACGGCGAAGCGGGGCAGCATCGGCCCGTCGTGCACGTCGCCGACGACGAGGCCCGCGCGGCTGGCCAGGTCGCGGGTTATGGTGCCGATGGTGACGTCGGAGTAGGCCGCGGCCACCCGCAGGTCGAGCAGTGTGCGCATCGCGCCGACGGCGAGGACCGAGGTGGCGGTGAGGGTGGTGCGGACCTCGCCGACCGTGCCGGTGAAGACGTCGCTGGGTGCGGCGCCGAGCCCCAGTCGCACGCTGACGGTGGCGCCGACGGCGAGGTCCTGGCGGGTGCCGAACCGGATGTGGGCGACGTCGAGGGGGACGTCGATCGCACGGTCGACGGTGACGGCGGTCGGTCCGCCCACCGGCGCGGTGTCGGTGGATCGGAGCAGGCCGAGGGCGAGCTGGAACGTCGGTTTCACGGTCGCACCCCTTCACCGCACCCACGCCAGGTCGCGCACCCGCAGCCGGGCCAGCCGGCGTCCGGTGTAGTAGGAGCGGATGTCGTCCCAGGTCTTGAGGTAGTCGTGCTTCCACCAGTCGCGTGGTGGCCGGCAGTAGGGCACGAACAGCAGTTGGCTGGTGCCGCAGCCCGGGCACACCCAGGTCGGTGGGATGGCGTTGCCGCGTACGAGGTCCCACATGGTGGGGGCGCGGAACGGCGTATCCGGCGGCACTCCGTGGGCGGGGTCACCGACGGCGGGGTCGTAGACGTAGCCGTCGGTGGGGCAGAGGAACTGCCGCCCCATGAAGTCCCCGACGTTGCCGAGCATCCGCATGCCGGGGCCGTTGAGGCCGTAGGTGAGGTTGCTCTCCAGCGTCAGGACCCGCCCGGTCTCGCGGTGGGTGTCGACGATGAGGAAGGTGTGGCCGCCGCTGCCGAGGTTGTTCGGGTTGCGCCATCCCTGCATCACGGTCCACGGCGGTGGCAGGGCGTCCCCGTCGATGTGGTCGGCGACGCCGGAGTCCTCGAGCACCTCCACCGAGGAGTAGATGTGGGTCGGGTCCGTGATCATGGAGCGCTTGTGTTTGGTGAGATTCCAGGTGAAGCCCGGGACGGCGGCGTCCTTCCAGCCGCGCACGAGCAGCGCCTCGACGAAGCTGCAGCAGTCGTTGTAGGTCGGCGGTGTGGGGTGGCCGGTTTCCAGGGCGACGGTGATGCCGATGTCGTAGGGGTACTGCGGGGTGAACCGGGTGGCCAGGCCGGGCCGCTTGGGTGTGTAGTACCAGCCCTTGAAGTGGTGCAGGAGGCTGACCAGGCGCGCCTCGGAGACCGGGTTGGTCGCGGCGGGTAGCGGCACGGTGAACGGCAGGGCGGCGTAGCCGCGCGCGCTCTCCCCGTCCAGGTGCCCGTCGGCGCCGGCGCGTAGCCGGTAGACCTCTTCGGCCGGGGCGCCGTTGGGCACGTCCAGTGAGAAACGCCCGTCCGTGCCGGTCCGCACACCGGCGCCGGGCAGCGGCTCGTCGTGGGGCATGGCGTAGTGGGAGGTGCGCCAGCGCGAGCAGATCCAGCCCTGCCCGCCGGGGATGCCGCCCGAGGCGACCAGGACGTAGTCCGAGCCCTTGGCGGTTCCGGTGCGGATCTCCAGCGCGGGGTAGTCGGCGGCCGGGACGGTGGCGAGGAGTGTGGAGGTGGTGTCGGCGGTGGCGTAGACGCGCAGCGCCCGGGTGGTGCGCAGCAGGGTCCGGTAGCCGCGCACCAGCGCGCCCGCCAGTACGGTCTCGCTGGTTCCCTCCGTCACGAATCCGGTCAGCGTGGTCATGCCGTCTCCGGGGTGAAGTGCGAGGCGTCGAAGGTGATCGGATAGTTGAACTGGGTGTTGGCGCCGTCGGGCCGGTTGGCCTGGCCGGCGGCGTCGCGGTAGTAGACGAGGCCGGTGCCGAGCACCTGGTTCGGGTAGAGCAGGTTGACGTGGGGACCCTGACTGTGGTCGGAGCTGTCGGCCCACCGCAGCGACGGACTCACTCCCCAGGTCGTGCCGGACCAGGCGAACTCCGTGCCACCGTTGTAGCGGCGGACGACCTCGCGTTGGAACACCGCGCGGGTGAAGCGGTCCAGCGGGGTGGTTACGTGCTGGCCGATGAGGGCCCAGGCGCTGGCGGCCTTCTCGGCGAGGACGACCCTGACGGCGGCGCGGAGGTTCTCCACCCAGTTCCAGACTTCCTCGTCGGTGGCGCCGCGCGGTGGGCTGTCGATGAGGTCGAGTTGGCCGATGCCGTAGCCGTGCGGGGGTCCGAACAGCGGCATGTCCTGTTCGGTGCCGAAGTACCAGGAGCCGCCCTGCCGGGTGAACCTGCGCCGGCCGGCGCCTCGGTCGTCGAACTGGCGGTACTGGCCGCCACTTTCGTGGCGCAGGATCGCCAGCACCGTCGTCTCCCAGCACTGCCGGGTCAGGGGCCGGATGTGCGCGGCGGTGGCGTTGCCGGTGACGTACTCGGTGACGAGGGCGCGGATCGTGGCCTCGACGTCGGCGGCCGGTGCGTTCTGGCCAACCACCCGGAAGCGGGGTAGGGCGAGGGTGGGGGTGGCCGGAGCCGGGAGCGGCGAGCCGGTGGGGACGTCGAGCATGCCCGGGTCGATCGGTGTTCCGTCCAGGCGCAACGCGACGATCTCCAGCTCTCCGTCGCCGCCACGCAGGATCTCCGCGCCGGCGGGGTTGGTGACCAGCGGCTGGAACTCCACGACCAGTGCCGGTAGCGAGGTGGCGCCGGTGGCGCGGCCCCAGGTGCGCTGTTGCCCGAGCCGGACCGTTGGGAGGCGGCGGTTGGCGAGCGGGAAGGGGGCCTGGGTGGGCGCCGGGTCGAGGGTGCCGGCTCGGTCGGGTGGTGCGGCGGCGCCGGTGGCGTCGGTGAGGCGGCCACGGCTGTCGTAGGAAAGGACGGCCGTGGTCAGGGTGGGTGTGGGGGGCGGCGGCGGGAAGGTGGAGGCGTGGCGCTGGGTGGGTCGTGGGAACGGCGCCCCGAAGATGGCGGAGTTCGCGTCCGGTCCGTCCCAGCCCAGGCGTAGTCGCCAGTCGAAGGAGATGCGGGTGGTCTGCGGGCCGCTCGGGGTGCCGGCCTGGACGTTCTTGCGTTCGGCGCGGCGGCCCAGCAGGTCCTCGAGGTCGGGGCGGGCAACGCCGAGGAGTTGCAGTTCGCCCATCCACAGCGGCATCCGGGGGCGCAGCACGGGGGTTCCGCCCGCGGCCAGGACGCGTTGTTCGTTGGCGATCGGGTATCGCACCATCCGCCGGGCGCGGGTCTGTCCGGACAGGTTGCGCAGGATGGCCTGCGGGCTGGCGTCGAAGTCGACGACCACGGCCTCGTCGGCCTCGCCCCGCACCGGGCCGGGCTGGGTGGGGGTCACGTCGTCCACGAGTCCGAGTTGCAGGCCGCACAGGTGCACGGTGAACGCGTCGGCGACCGGTCCGGTCGGGGTGTCGGCCAGCACGGCGACCTGCACCGGGCCGAAGGCGGTCGCCGGATCGACCGGCTTGAGGAGCACCTCGAACGAACGGTCGCCGCTCGTTGACGGCGGACCGAGGGTGATCGCCACCTCGTCGACCGGTGTCCCGCCGAGCGTCCCGCCGGTTGTTCCCCCGGTTGTTCCCCCGGTTGTCCCGCCGGGTGCAGGTGCCGGCGCTGGTCCCGGCGTCGGCGTCGGCGCCGGCCGGATCCGCGGGCCGGTGGCCTTGCTCAGGCCATCGCCGCCGCGTGACGGCACGCCGAGGGCGAGCGCCACCTCTCCGCCGGGTGTTCCGCCGGTGATTCCGCCGGGCGGTGGTGCCGGTGCCAGCTGGATCCGCTTGCCGGTTGCGTTGATCAGCCGGACGCGTCCGGCTGTGGTGGCCGCGTCGACCCGGCCGCTGACGCGCAGCCAGCGGGTGCCGGGGCGGGCCGTGCCGGGGTTCGGTGCGGGGGCGCCCTCGGTGACGGTGAGGGAGCCGGGGCCGTCGGGCGGGTTCCACAGGGCCTCGCCCTGCGGAAGTCCCGCGGTGGCGTAGCCAGGTGTGGGCAGCTCCCCCAGCAGCGGCCACAGGCTGAGTTCGCTCGGGGACTCCAGCGCCATCGTGGGTGGGGCGATCTCGATGGTCCCGGCGATACCGCTGCTCGGGAGGACCTCGTGGTTGGTGAACAGGCCCGGGGTGGCGAGCACGTCGGCGGGGAGTGGTCTCGCGCCGCGGCTGGCGGCCACGTCGACCATGGTGCCGGGGACCGCCGTGAACGGCTCGGTGTAGTCGGCGGGGCGGTCGGAGCCCTGGACAAGGCTGGCGCGCAGCAGCCCGTCGGGCCGGGTGCGCAGCACCTTGGTGGTGCCGGCGTCTCGCCAGTACACCCAGGCGCGTCCCAGTTGCGGAACGGCGACGCCGCCCGCGTTGGCCGCGGTCACCTCGACCGGGGCCGTCGGACCCTCGCTGTGGGCGCGGGCGTCGCGTTCGGTCCAGGCGTCTCGGTAGCCGTGCAGGATGGCGTCCCACTCGTAGAACCCGAACAGCGGCATGCCGAGGTGGAAGAACGGTCCCAGCCAGCCGTACTGGTTGGTGTGGCGGAGTTCGTGTTCGTACAGCGACTTCGACCGTGGCAACCTGACCTTGCCCTGGTAGGCGGTGGGCAGGAGGTCCTCGGGACCGACGTAGTCCGGGTGGTCCTCCCACTTGCCGTAGACGAAGAACACGTTCCCGAAGGTGATGCCGAGCAGGGAGGGGAACGAGCCGAGCCAGCCGCCGCGGAAGACCAGGGCGAAGGCGTTGAGCCGTCCCGATGCTGCGACGTCGAAACCCAGCGGTTCCCAACTCACCCTGCCGAGGCTGATCGCCCACGCGAACCAGCGCAGGACCTCCCCGACGAGGTTGGACAGTTCGACGACCAGGCCGAACAGCGTGTTCGGCAGGGTCCACAGCGCGCCGAGGAGGCTCAGGACGACGCCGCCGAAGGACCAGTGGCCGTTCGGGTCCGCCCGGTTGACCGGGTCGTGGCCGCAGTAGGCGTAGCGCTGCCGCAGCCAGGGCCGACCCAGCCAGTCCGGCACCTGCTCGGCGCGGGCCAGGGCCTGCCGCCGGCCGGGGAAGGCGGGGTGGACGAGCCGCTCGTCGTCGGGTGCCGCGGTCCAGGAGTCCGGGCTGAGGAAGCGGCGCAACCAGGGGTGGTGCCAGCGGGCGCCGAAGCAGTACATGTCGGTTCCGGGGACCAGTGGACGGCCCGCGAAGACCGGCGTCGGCACGCCACCAGACGCGCCCCCGCTCGTCTGGTCAGGCTCTCCCAGGGGAAGGCCGTATGCGTCGTAATCGTAGCGGGCGAGCGGTTCCCCCCGCGCGTCGGTCGCGAGCCAGAGCGTGCCACGGTCGTCGTGGTGCAGGAAGTGAACCGCCAGCCCCCCGGGTGCGGGGACGACATGGGCGTGCACGCCGAGTGGGGTGCGGACGGGCAGCCGCACCAGCACACCGGTCGCGTCGGTGACCGCCAGCAGTTCGTCGCCGAGGCCGTAGACGTACCGCTCGGTGCGCCCTTCGGCGCGCAGCAGCACCAGCCGGCCCTTGTGGTCGTAGCTCATCCGGGCGGTGACGTACCCGTCGCGCCGCACCTGCACCAGGTGCCCTGCCGCGTCGTAGCGGTAGGCCCATGCGTGGCCCCCGCGGATGAACGCCACGACGGCTCCGTAGGCGTCGTTGGTCACCACCGATCCCGGGCCGGCGCCGGTCGTGGCCGAGACCAGCCGGTCGCCGTCGTAGCCGAGCAGCAGCGGCTCCTCGCCGGTGTCCTGGCCGTCGACGCGGGTCAGGTTTCCGTAGTCGTCGAAGCCGTAGGTCCAGCGGCGTCCGGCCGCCTCGGCGACCTCGGCGAGCCGGCCCTGCTCGTCGTAGCGGAAGCCGCGGCGGCCGTCGTCGACGACACGGCCCGCGGAGTCGTAGTTGTAGCGGCGGGACATCAGCTCGACACCCTCCCGGCGCACCGTCCGCGTCAGGGGTCTGCCGTCCAGCCGGTCGGCGGCGGTCTCCTCAACGACCCCGTTGGCCAGCGTCGTGCTCACCCGGCGGGAGGTGTCGTCGAAGTCGAACGCCACAAGGGTTTTCCCGTCCAGCATCACGGTCGACGGGCGGCCGGCGTCGTCGTAGGCGTAGCCGAGCGAGGGTCCGCCGTCGAGCCGGAGACCGGCCAGCCGGCCGTGCTCGTCGTGGGTGAGTTCGACCGCCACGCACACGCCGTCGAGGACCTGCTCGACGCGGCTGACCTGACCGGAGTCGTCGTAGCGGTGCCGGGTGCGGATCGCCCCCGAACCGGCCTGGACGACCCGGTCGGCGTCGTCGTAGCGGTAGGTCCACAGCAGTTCCTGGCTGTGCCGTACGGCGACGATGCGGTCGCGGTCGTCGAAGTCGATCGCGCGGCGGCGGGCGCCTTCCTCGATCCGCACCAGGCGGTCGCGGTCGTCGTAGCGGTAGCGGGTGCGACGGCCGTCGTCGCGCTGGACGAGTTCGAGCCGCCGGTCGGTGTCGTAGCTGTAGCGGGTCGAGACGCCGTCGGGGTCAACGATGCGAACCAGGTCGCCCTGGTCGTCGTAGTGGTAGCGCCAGCCGGCGGTCGTGTCCTCGCCGGTCGTGTCGCCGGTCGTGTCGCCGGTCGTGTCGCGGGTGGCCCGGACGCGGCCGGCCTCGTCGTGGTCCACCCGCGCCGACAGAGCGGACAGGCAGCCCTCCAGCCGACGGACCAGCTCCTGCTGGGTCGGGGTGAGCGTGGCCGGAGCCGGTGTGCCCGTGGCCTTTCGAACGGCGGCACGGGTGGGGACAGCGGTCGGGGACGTGGTGGGGATGGTCATGACGCCACCGCCTGGGTGCGCGGGTGGATGCGGTCACCGGCCGGGATGGCGTCGAGCATGGTGTCGAACGCCAGCCGGACACGTTGTAGTTCGGCTTCGAAGCTGACGGCGAGGTTGCCCAGTACCGTCCGTAGTCGTTGGATCAGGCCGACGAAGACGAGGTCACCGATGCGGGTGATGATGTCCTCCAGGTCCGCGGCGCCCGTGTGGAGCGCGGTCGTCAACTCGCCGATGACGGCTTGCACGGCTGCTCGTGCGGCGTTGAGGTGGTCCTCCAGGGCCTTGTGGACGTCGGCGACGAGGCGGTCGAGTTCACCGGTGACGGCCTCGCGGGTGGCCTGGTAGGCGCCGTCGAGGTGGCCCGCCAGCGCGGCGGGGTTGAGCCCTTCGACGGCGGTGAGGACCGGGACGTACACCTCGGCGCGTAGCTGGTCCAGCAGGTCGGCGGGGTCGAGTTCCTCGACCTGGGCCCGGACGGCTTCGAAGATGGCCGCCACCGCCTGGTCCAGGGCGAGTGGGTCGATGAGTTCGGCGGCCGCCCGCAGGTCGGCAGCGAAGGTGTCGAAGGCGGTTTCGAGCTGGTCGGCGACCGGCACCAGCAGCTCCAGGAACGTGTGGAGCTTGGTGTCGAGCACCGTGGCCCGTCCGGAGGGCCGCCAGCTCTCGCAGGCGGCGATCACCTGCGCAGCGGTGAGGTCGCCGGTGCGTGGCAGGTTGGCCGGGACGAACGCGTCCACGCTGGCCTTCAGCCGGTCGAACGCGGCGGCGGCCTCGGTGACGTCCAGGCCGTCGACGGCTCGGTTCAGGGCGGTCATCGTCTTGTCGTGCGCGGCGTTGAGCGTGCTGATGGCGGAGGCGGCGACGCCGCCGTCCAGCAGCGTGAGGAGCGCGTCGAACTTCGCGTCCACCTCGGCGACCTTGCCGGCCGGGGTGCTCACGGCGGCGTCCACCTTGAGGTGGAAGGCGACGCGCAGTTCCCGCACCCCGGACAGGGGCGGCACCAGGGTGGTGGGTGCGACGTCCACGAGCCGGCGGTGCGCGGCACGCAGCCGCGCGACCAGGCGGCGCGGGTCGAGCTCGTCCATGGCGGTGACGACCCCGTCGCGGGCCGCCGTCGCCGCCGCGACCAGGTCGGCGGCGGGTACGGCGTTCAGGGTCGCGACCGCCTGGTCGAAGACCTCTTCCAGCGGCTCGTACAGCGTGGCCGGGGTGAATCCCTCGTGCACGCGGCTGCTGAGCTGCGCCATGCCGGCGGCGGGGTCGAGGGTGAGGACGTCGGTGATGCCCTCCAGCAGCGGCCAGACCCGTTCCAGCCAGCCGGCCAGCGGTTGCGGCAGGCCGAGGTCGTGGACGGCGAGGGACAGCGAGTCGCGGAACGAGACGAGCAGGTCGCGGCGGCGTTGGTCGAGTTCGTCGAAGAGCGGGGACAGGTCCAGCCGGGCCACGGTCGCCGCCAGGTCGGCGTACAGGTTGGTCAGGGTGGAACCCCACAGCGCCGGGTCGAGTGTGCGGACGGCGGCGAGCGCGTCGTCGTAGGGGCCCTGCAGCGGGGAGAGGAGGGTGGCGGGGTTGAGGCTGGCCAGCCACTGTTCGAGGGCGGCGAGCTCGGTGCGCAGCGGCGCGGTGAGGGCGGCGGCGTTGAGATGGTCCAGGCTCGCACCGAGATCGGAGAGGGCGCCGGTGAGCGGGCTCAGCACGGCGGTCGGTGACAGTTCGCCGACCGAGCCGCGGATGCGTTCCAGTGCGGCCGCGACGTCGTCCAGGACGGCCACCACGTGGCCCTGCAGGTCCTTGAACTCCTCGGTCAGGACGGTGACGACCCGGTCTTCGACGTCGAGGGCCTCCAGAACGGCGAGGGCGGCGCGGATGGCGAGTTTGCTCTCCTCCGACAGGGCGTCGGGGTTCATCTCCCGCAGCCGGGTTCGTACCTCCTCGATCTCCGCGATCACCTCGTCGGACACGGGCCGGAAGCTCAGCTTCTCCAGGCCGGCCAGCTGTTCCTCGAGGTCCTCGATCGCTCCGACCGCGCCGTCGTGGAGGTCGTCGACGACCTGCCCGAGTTGGCGTACGGCGTCCTGCAGGGCGCTGAGGAGTTCACCGGCCGGCAGGTCGTCGATGACGGCCATCAGCTGCTGCAGTCCCTCGCGCACGGCCTGGCCGGCCTGGCCGGCCGCCGTGGTGGCGGTGCTGGACAGGTCCGCGAGTCCGGACTCGATCTGGGTGGCGAGCTGGTCCACCCCGAGGTCGGAGATCTCCTGGCCGACCCGGGCGAGCATGTCGGCGACCGCCTGGCGGGCTTCGGCGAACGGCACACTCGCCACCGTGGCGCGGATCTCCTCCAGGAAGTCCAGGATCCGCTGCCGGACCATCCCGATCCCGCTGCCGGCGATCGCCTGGTGCAGTCCGGCCCCGAACTGCTCGACGCGGGCGCGGAGGTCGCCGGCGGCGATGGCTGCCTGCAGCCGCTCGATGAGGTCGTCGAACAGCTCGACGGTGGAGCCCAGTACGTCGTCGACCAGGTCGCGTGGGCGCAGCTCCTGGGTGGGCAGGAGTCTGAGGTAGCCCGCCAGCAGGGCGTCGAAGGGGTGCGCGGCGACGGCCTGGTCCAGGCCCTGGTAGAGCGGGGTGAGCGCGGCCGCGGCTGCCGTGACGGCGTCCTCCGCCGCGTCGAGGGCCGCCACCAGCGTGGCGTAGCCCTCGGCGGTGGTGGCGTCGAGGGTTTCGACGGTCTGGGTGAGGGTGGTGATCGCGTTCGCGGCCGCGGCCTTGAGCGGGTCGGCGAGGTCGGCGAGGGCCTGCGGGTCCAAGGAGACGACGACGTGGTCGGTGGCCGCGACGTGCACCCGGACCGGGCCGAGCACCTGCGGAGAGAAGCCGAGCAGGGTCGAGGTGACGAAGCCGGGAAGGTCGCCCTTGTGTGCCTCGAAGTCGGTCGCCAGTCGCGTCATGACCTGGAACGCCTCGACGAGTTCGGCCACCTCCTCGGCGTCCAGCAGCCGGTTGGCGAGCTCGTCGACACGGCGTTCGAACAGGGCGACGGTCTGGTCGATGATCTGGGCGACGACGTCCTGGATGGCGCTGCCCTCGGGCAGCAGCGACAGGATCGGGTTGCCCGCCAGGATCCCCTGCGCCTGCTGGTAGGCGGCGTCGAGGGCACCGACGTGTTCGGTGACGGCGGCCGGCACGGCGCCGGTGACGGTGCGCAGGGTCGAACCCAGCGCGTCGCCGAGGCCGCCCAGGTCGAGAGTGGCGTTGGCACGTACGGTCGCCACCGCCTCGGTGGCCGGGGCCAGCGCCGAATCGGGCTGGTCGGCGCCGAGGCCGGCGTGTGCCTGTGCCGAGGTGCCGCAGGTCGCCTGCGCCGTTTCGGAGATCGTGCCCATCCTGGTGGAATCGGGCAGTTGGGTCAGTGCACCGCTCATGTCAACCCTCACTTGACAGCAGGTCACGGATCGCGGTCGCGGGTTCGGTACTGCCGCCGCCTGCTTCCTCGTAGTTGGTGACCATGGCTGGGGCCTTGGCGGTCGGATCGCCGAAGCCGGCGATCTGGGTCAGGGCGACCAGCTGCGACACCTGGGCAAGTCCGTCCTGCACGTCGTCGATGTAGCCGGCCGCCTCCTGCGCGAGGCCCTGGTCGATGCCCTGGAGGGCGTCCAGGGGGGCCGGGTCGGGTGGGCGGACGTACTCGACGAGCTCGATGCGGTAGTCGAACCGGTCCACGTGCCCCGCCTGTTGGCTGACGTCCAGGCTCGTCAGGACGACGTTGGCGACGTACCCGTCGGCTGCCGCGTCGGCGAGCAGGTCGAGCTGCTGCTCGGAGCGGAAGGCCTCCCGCAGCGCCGCGAGGTGCGCGGCGGCGTCCGGTCCGAAGAAGGACCCGGTCAGGGACAGCTCGACCGAGGACCGACCGAGTTGCTGAACCAGGTCGCCGGCCAGGGCGGGTACGGCGTGCCGGGCGACGCGGGCCCGGTCGCGGACCCGCACGTCGGTCAGGTGGTCGAGGGTGACCGGCCCGAGTTGGACAGCCATCGCCTACTCCTCCGCGCTTCCGTAGCTGCGGAGCATGTCCACGCGCAGCCGGTCGGTCATCGCGTCGAGCAGGGTCTCGACCAACTCCTCGCTCGGCTCCGCGCTGGGGTGCGGGGCGGGGATCTCGTTGCCTGGCTCGCGGGTGTCGGCTGGACGGGCGGCCGCCTCGTCGTGGGACTGCTCGGTGTTCGGTCCGGCCGACGTCAGGGGAGCCGCGGGCCGTACTGGGTGGGCGGTGTCGGGTCCCGGTCCGGCGTCAGCCCTCGTGACGCCGGGCTGGGGCGGGGTGCCGTCGCCGGAGCCGGTGACGTTGGCGCGCAGGACGGTGAGCGCGGCGAGCGGATCGGTGCCCACCCGCAACCCTCCCCTGCGTGTGACCGCCGCGCCGTTCACCCGGTCCGCGCCGTCCTCAACGGCCGGCCCCGTGGGACGAAGGTCGGAGGATCCCTGTCCTCCAACGGGTTTCTCGGCCCTGGCACCGGTGGGCGTGGAGGCCGGATCCGGGCCGGCGTCCGCGAGCCGACCGTTCCCGGGCCGGGGCTCGGGATCGGGATCGGGATCGGCGGAGCGTGTCGGCGCGGCCGGTGCCGCGGTGCCGGCCGGATACTCAACCCGGTCCGGAGTCGGCGCACCCGGGTGGGCCGTCCCCTCGAGGGCGTCGGCGAACACCTCACCGGTCCGTGCGCGCGGGCCCGGCCACCCGGAATTGTCGAAGGCGCCGGTGGCCGGCCGCTCCAGGGTTTCCCTCCCGATCCCTGGAGCGGCCCACTGCGTGCCCTGGGGACGCGGATGTCTCCGCGTCCCGACCCCCGGGCGGTCAGGCATCGCGCCGGTCACCTTCCCCGTCGCCTCCTCCCCCGTCTCCTCCTCGCCGTGGGTCGGACCGCCCCGACCTCCCTCGCGGTGTGGCAGTACGGCGTCCAGCCCCCGCAGCGGGTCGTCGAGCATGGCCGTCGCGGGCGCGGCGGTCATGCCCACCGGCTCGAGACGGGTCAACCGCCCGGTAAGGCGGGTGATGCGCCCCTCGACGGCGAGCAGTGCCGCGACGGCGGGGATCCGCGCGGGGGGCGTCCCGGCCTCGAAGATGCCTGTCAACGCGCACCTGCCGTCTGTTCCTGGAGCCGTTCGACTCCCGCGAGGTAGACAGCCACCTGGCCGGGCGTCAGCTGGGCGACCTGGTCGGGTGACCAGCCGAAGTGCGTGGCCAGCAGGACATGGACGTCGGCCATCGGTGAGCTCATCGGCCCGTCCAGCACCTCACCGTCGGCGGCCAGGCCCGAGGCGGTGTTCACGGCCGCGACCAGGAAGTGCAGGAGGCCGATGCTCAGCGCCCGCACCTGCTCCAGCGACAGCCGGGGCTCGACCAGGGCCTCCTTCACCATCAGGACCGGGACCAGACCGGGGTCGTCACGGGCCGCGCGGGAGACCAGCACCAGCGTCTGGACGGTGAGCGGCCGCAGCCGCACCACCCCGGCCGGGAGGTCCTTGCCCGACAGCGGGTCGAGCAGCCGTTGCGGCAGCTCGACGTCGTGCACCACGGACGTGCCCGCGAGCAGGTCGTCCGCGGTGAGGGTGCGCATCACGCCTCCTCGTAGGTCAACCGCATCGCCTGGAACGTCACCGACTCCAGGACGAAGTCGCCGGCGACTCCGAGGTTGTAGGACCAGGAGTCGAACCGGACGCCGAAGGCGGTGACCTTGGCGAAGGCGTCGGGTTGGGCGACGTCGCGCAGGGTGGCGACGGCGTTGAAGGCCGGTTGCGCGAACACCGGAGTCGCCGGCGGGCTGGAGGCGCCCTCACCCAGCAGGAGCCGCAGCAGGGCGCCGTTGATGTGGGCACGTTCGGCGGATCCGGTCACGGCGACCAGGCCCGGCCGCAACGCGGCGGGATACCTGCGGCCGATCTCGTAGAACGGCTGGACGTCACTGGTGACGGCCAGGCGCACGTTGGACAGACGCCCGACGGCATTGCTCAGGTCGTACTGCATGATCAGTGCGCCTGCCGCGGTTCCCTCCGCGGACTGGCTGTCGTCCGCGGCGAGCACCAGCGTCGCGTCGGTAGCACGGAAGACCTCGGTCGGCATGTGAACTCCAAGGACTCAGAACAACGGGTGGACGGCAGCTCGCGAACAAACGTGAGCCAGCGAAGACTTGGCCGGCGGCGCGGGAACGCCGCCGGGCGGTGAACACGGTCAGCGCAGGACCGTTCAGCGGAGGAACATGGTCACGAGGACGAACTCGATGCTGAACGTCGGTTGGAGCGTCATCACCACGCTCACCTCGCCACGGATCTCCTGGGAGCGGTCGGCGAAGACGTCGAGCTCGTATCCGGTCAGTGCCTCCTCGTCGACCATCCGGGTGAGGAAGCCGTCGAGGCTGGACTTGAGGGCGTCGCGGACGCGCACGTTGTTGAGGCGCCCGATGTAGGGGTCGGCCGCCGAGCGGACGCCGTAACGGGCGTAGTCGACGATCCGCCTGGTGGGGATGGCGGAGTACGGCATTCCCTCCCCCTCGGAGGTGACGCCGCGCAGGACCCGGAAGCCGCCCTTGCGCACGATGGTCAAGACGTTGCCGCCGATGAGTTGGGCCTGCTGGCCCCGGTTGAAGTCCTGGTCGACGTCGGGAATGTTGAGTGGCTTGTTGGTGAGGCTGGTCTGCGGGCTCACCGAGGCGACCAGGCCGGCGACGGCGGCGGCGGTGTGGCCGGAGGCCAGCGTGATCCCGTCGGGGTAGCGGATGCCCGGGGCGACGACCACGACACGTCCGTCGGCCATGCCGTGGGCGTTGATGTCCTCGACGCTGCTGCCTGCGGCGCCGATCACGCCGATCCGTTCGTGCTCGGAGTTCGCGGTGAGCGCGAGGTGCGCGGCCAGGACGTCGCCGTGGGTGGTGGCGTGCTGTCCGGCGAGGACGACGATGTTGACGAGCTGGTTCTCCAGGGCGGCAAGGCCCGCGGCGTATTCGTCCCGGCCGGCGTTGGCGCCGTCGGCGCCGTGCACGTTGCTTCCGCTGCCCATGAGGCCCTCGTCGTTGACCGGGCGCTGGTTGCCGAGGAGGTCGTCGGGTTCGGCGGAGACGAGCTGGGAGGCGGCGTTGATCCGTGCGGAGAGGAAGTCCGCGTCCGGGCCGACGAACCTCTCGACCGTTCCCGCGTTGGTGAGGGTGACCTGGACACAGCTGTCCCGGTCCAGGAGGTAGGTGACCTCGACGGTGTCGCCCTGGACGGGCGCCTCACCATCGGCGAAGTCGAGATCGCCGCTCCAGGTGGTCAGCAGCACCTGACCAGTCGTCGGGAGGGCGTGGCCCACGCCGTAGGTCGCGGTCACCTGTGCGCCGGCGGCCGGGACCTCCTCGGCGGCGAAGGTCAGCTCACCGCTCGCCGGGTCGATGCGGACCGTGCCCGCGGCCGGGACGCCGGTCTCATAGACGATGGCGTCGCCGGTGTAGTCGACCAGCACGCCGCCAGGTTTGCGGACGCTGATCCGCGCCGCCGGCACACCCGCCTCGACCGGGGTCGCGTCGAGGAAGAACCGCCCCGCCGCGGTGGGACGGACCTGCTCCTCCGACTGCAGCCGGCGGTAGACGACATCGAACCCTTCGGCCTGCCCGGTGGCACCGCGCACGACGCGGACCCTGGTGCGGGGGGACGGGACGACGGGTGCGTAGCGGACCCCGTTGAAGGGCGACTCGACGTTCTCCCGCTCGACCAGGCAGTCCTCCTCCGAGTCCTGCAGACTCACCTCGACGGCGTTGCCCCAGCTGCCCGGGACCCGCGTCGTGAGCGCCGCGATCTGCTGGCCGGAGTCGTTGCGCAGGGTGTAGGACGCGGACGTCTTGCCGGTGCCGGCGACCCGTACCGCAACGACGGTGGACGCGCCGTTGGCGTAGGCGAGTTCCACCGCGCGGACGAGGGTCAGCGGGTTCGCGCCGTCGGTGGGGTTGCGCGGGTCGTCGGCGAGGCCGAACCGTGTCCGCGCCTGGCTCGGCAGCGCCAGCGTCACGGGCTGGCCCACCGGCCCGTTCGACGCCGTTCCCACGATGCCCAGCACCCCGGTCGCGATGCGCCCGGCGGAGATCAGACCTTCCGCGCGCACGTCGATGTATGTCCCTGGAATGATCGTCTCGGTCACGGAACCAACCCCCACTGCTCGGTCAGGCGCTTGATCGGTTGCCGGGATGCGCGAACGCGGTAGGCGAGGCCGCATCCCTCGGGTCACATTCGAGATCGGGCATTTGCCGTACGGAAATACGCGATCCCTTTTGTTCCGGGCACAGCGCACAGCGTGTTCGCGTTCACCGGAACAGGAAAAGAACAGTCACGCATCCGGACGTGCGGAGTGCGTCGAAGCGAGTCCGATGGACTGTTCGTGGGCAGCTGGGTCACCCAGCTGAGTACTAGCGCGTCGTGGAGTCGACGCGCTCATCGTCCTTGCCTGGAAGGCTGGACGGCGGGCCGAGCATCGGATATGCGTCAGCCGGTTACGGGTCGTCTTCCAGCGTCACCAAAGCCCCCAGTTCGTTTCGGTGCGTCAACCGCAGACTCATGATCACCTACGGAGATCACCTTGTCCTGCGAATTGGCCGATCACGATCGAATCTGTCAGCGATGTCCGCGGCCCGTCGGTGCCGTACGCGAAGGGGAATCGGCGGTGCCCGTCCGGGCAGCCAGAGCGGGCGCAACCTGCATGGACACTCGCGTGCGCCGTGTTGAAGGGGTCTTTCGGAACTGCTTTCAGCTCGTGGAGGATTCGATAGTCCGAGCCGCGGTTCGTAGCCACCGCTCGAGTTCGTCGACGGCGCGCGGATCGGCAGGGTCGATCGCCGCTCGCAGTTCTCGCGAGGTCGTGGTGCGGATGATCCCGACGAGTTGGATCGCGTGCAGGCGCATCGCCGTGGTCGCGGGACCACCGCTTTCGCGTGCCAGCTGGTCGGTGATGCGGTCCTCGAACTCCGCCCACATGCGCAGCAGCCGGGAGCGCAGGGCGGGTGAGTCACCGTAGGCGCGGTGGTCGGACTCCAGGCTGCCCACCCCAGCCTGGTCGCGGGCCGCCTCGACGAGCACGTCGACGAGGACCTGCGCGTGGGATGTGCCCTCGGCGCGTGTGGCGAACCGTCGCAGGAGGGTGTCGATGAGGTCGGTGTCGGCGAAGACCAGGTCCTCTTTCGAACGGAAGTAGACGAACAGTGTCTTCACCGAGACGTTCGCGGCGTCGGCGATCTCAGCGACGGTGACGGCGTCGTACCCCCGCGCGGCGAACAGTCGTCCGGCCGCGTCGAGGATCGCCTGTCGCGTCAACGCCTTCTTGCGTTCACGCAGCGGCAGCCCGGCTGGTTCGACGTCCCGTGTCATGTCGCCAACCTACCCCAAAAGGTAACGCACTCACCTTCTGGGCATGACTTACCTCACATCCCCTGTCACAACTTAGGTAAGCGACTTACCTTCAGCAGTGACTTACTACTTCGGGAAAGGACCACCATCATGCCCACGCCACACGCGCTCGCGGACCTCGACATCGCGATCCTCGGTGCCGGCCCGGCCGGCCTGGCCACCGCGCGACTGCTTCACCTGCGAGGTGTGCGGGCGAGGGTCTACGAGCGGGACGCCGACCGAACCGCGCGGACCCAGGGCGGATCCCTCGACCTCGGCGGGGCCACCGGACTGCGGGCGCTCGCCGCCGCCGGACTGACCAGCGCGTTCGACGAGGTGGCCCGACCGCAAGGTCAACACACCAGCTACTTCGACACCGACGGCACCTTGTTGTTGTCGACCGACGCCTCCGACGAGGAGGAGACGCGGCCGGAGATCGACCGGCGCGAACTCCGCTCGCTACTGCTGGACTCCCTGCCCGACGGCGCGGTGCGGTGGGGCCACGCCGTCGTCTCGGTCCAGCCGCGCGGGAGTCGCTGGCGAGTTGGGTTCGAGAGCGGGGCCGCGATCGAGGCGGACCTGGTGATCGGCGCGGACGGCATCCGCTCCAGGGCCCGGCCACTCCTCACCGACCAGGCTCCTGCCTACACCGGGGTCACCTTCATCGCCGGCGAGATCGCGCGACCGCTTCCCGGCTCCTACGCCGCCGAGGTGGTGGGTGAGGGCGCCGGACTGGTGATCGGACACGACCGGGCGTTCCTGTGCCAACGCAACGGGGACGGCTCCATCCGCGTCTACTTCGCCCAGCGCCGCGCCGAGGACCCGAGCCGTTGCGCGGGAACTTCGTTCCAGGACGTCGACGTCATTCGAGGCGAGCTCGACCGCGAGTTCCAGGACTGGTCACCTCGGATGCGCGGGATCCTCCAGGAGGTGGAGACCGACTTCTTCTGGTGGCCGCTCTACACCGTCCCCGCTCGGCAGGTCTGGCGCGAACGGTCGGGCCTGACCCTGGTCGGCGACGCGGCACACGTCATGCCGCCGTTCACCGGCCAAGGCGTCAACATGGGCTTGCTCGATGCTCTGGAGCTCGTCACCGCGCTCTGCTCCCCCGAGCACCGAGACGTGGACACTGCGGTCGCCCGCTACGAGGCCGGAATGCTGGCGCGGATGGAGGAGGCCGTCACTACCACCAGCGCCGTCCAGGACATCCTGCTCTCACCACAGGGCCCCCAGGCCATACTCTCCGTGGTCTCCAGGAGCTGAACCAACGCCGCACGACCAGAGGCAGTCACCCACATTTCGTCGTAGCCCGCCCGGACGCCCTTGTGTCGTTGAGAATCGCGGGAGCAGTGCGCGACACATCCGGGTCGGCACCGTTTGCGGCAGAGCGCTAATCCAAGAGTGTTGGCTTTTACCTGATCGGTGTGCCCCTCGCGGTTAGTTTGTCGATATGCCGCGAGCGTTTCGATACAGGCTTCTCGTCCTCGCTGTCCTCGTGTGTGTCGTGGCCGGCGCGTGTGCCGGCACGGGCAATCAGGCCAGGGAGCGCACGTCTCCCACGTCGGCATCTTCGTCGACTCCAACGGGTGCGACGAAAACACCGCCTGTGTCGAATGGTCCGACGAACGCGGCGGCACCGGTACCGAGGACGCAGGAGAAGGGGACGTTCACGCTCGCTTTCGCCGGCGACATTCGCTGGAGCAGCCAGCTACGTCCGTTGCTCGACGACCCGGAGACGGCGCTGGCACCGATCCGCTCCGAACTCGCGGCGGCCGACCTCACCGTCGCCAACCTCGAGACCGCCGTCACGACGCGCGGTGAACCCGAACGTAAGGACTTCACTTTCCGGGCGCCCTCGTCCGCGTTCGAGGCGCTGGCGTCGGCTGGGATCGACGTGGCGAGCATGGGCAACAACCACGGCGTCGACTACGGGCCGCAGGGTCTGTCGGACACGCTGGCGGCCATCAAGGATGCACCGCTCGCCGGCGTCGGGATCGGCCGGGACGCCGAGCAGGCGTTCGCTCCGCACGTGGCGACGATCCGGGGTACGAGGGTGGCGGTGATCGGTGCCACCCAGGTGGACGATCCGACCGCCCGCAACTTCCCGGCCGGTGCGGGCCGGGCGGGGGTCGCGGCCACCGTCGACCCGCAGCGGCTGGTCGCCGCGGTCGCGCAGGCCCGGCGTAGCAGTGACGTCGTGGTCGTCTTCCTGCACTGGGGCGAGGAACTCAACCAGTGTCCGATCAGCGAGCAGAAGGACCTCGCGCGGATGCTGTCCGACGCGGGCGCGGACGTCGTGGTCGGCACCCATGCGCACGTGCTGCTCGGCTCGGGCATGCTCGGCCGGACCTACGTCCACTACGGGCTGGGAAATTTCGTGTGGCCCAACCAGACCAACGAGGCCACCACGACCACCGGCGTTCTCACCCTCACCATGAAGGGTCGTACGACGGTCGCGACGCGGTGGTCGCCGGCCAGGATCAAGTCCGACGGGTTGCCGCACTTCGCCGAGGGCGACAAGGCGGAGGAGATGCGGGAGGACTTCGCCGACCTGCGCTCCTGCACCGGCCTGGCGCCGGCTCCCGAGCCGCCCGCGTGAGGATCGTCGGCGTGCGGTGCGTCGTGCGCGGGTCGGGGTGGGTTCAGCGGCCCGGTGCGCGGGTGACGACTTCCTGGAGCACCCAGCCGTTGCCATCGGGGTCCTCGAAGGAGGCGAACGAGCCGTAGCTGTTGCGGTCCGGGTCGGGGCCGGCCACCCGTCCGGCGGTGCCGCCATGGTGGAACACGCCCTCCTCGTCGTGGAACACCTCGCTGATGGCGATGCCACGAGCGGCGAGTTCGGCCCGGGCGGCCACGATGTCGGTGACGACGAGGTGCAGGCCCTGGGCAGAGCCGGGCTGGGCCGTGGTGACGCCGCTGCCGATGATGATCGAGGCTTCGGATCCGGGTGGTGTGAGCTGTACGACGCGGTAGTCGTCGCTCACGACGAAGTCGGCGTCCAATCGGAAGTCGAGACCCTCGTAGAAGGCCTTGGCCCGGTCGACGTCGGAGACGGGCAGGGTCAGAACTTCGAGCTTGAGATCCATCATCCGGTCCTTCCTGCGGTGATCCAGGCGAGAGACCGTGCCCGGCGTCACCCGTTCGACTGGTGACATGGAGCACTCGTTCCCCTGCGGCAACCTGCCCTCGACTTCGTGGGCACGCTGCAGGCACGCCGCAACCCGGAGCCGACCGAGGTCCTGGTGTCCCCGCGAAGCCTGGGCGCGTGGTTTCGGGAGTCCGGTCTCGTCGACGTCGAACCCAGGGCCAGCGCTGCCGATCTCGACGCCGCGATCACGCTCCGCGAGGCGATCTACGCGCTCGTCCTCGCGCGGATGGGCAAGCGGGGGTACGACGACGATGCGCTGGCGCTGGTGAACCACGCGGCCGACGCGCCGCCGGTGATCCCCCGGCTCGCCCACGACGGGCGTCGCGCCGAGGCCACGGCGCCCCAGGCGATGTCGTCGGTGGCGCGGGACGCGATCGGCATCCTCGGCGGCCCGCAGGCCGCCCACCTCAAGGAATGCGGTCGTCCCGAGTGCACCCAGGTCTACCTGGACCACTCACGGTCCGGACGACGCGAATGGTGCGCGATGGCGACATGCGGCAACAGGATGAAGGCCGCCGCCTACCGCGCACGCAAACGCTCCAGCGTCCCGTCAGCCACCTGAGTGGGCGGTACCACCCGATCGACCAGCACCATCTGGTCGACCGGTGCCGGGAGCCGTGAGGCGGGAACGGCCTACTGGCCTATGCGTCCGTCGATCCGCTCGCGCAGCAGGTCGACGTGACCCATGTGGCGGCCGTACTCCCAGACCATTCCGACCAGTACGTCACGCAGCGACATCTGCCCGCCACCGCTGCCATGGAGGTTCAGGGGATCGTCGCCGGTGATGTCGAGACTGGGCGCCTCGGCCACGTAGCGCGTGGCGAAGTCCACCTCCGCACGCCATGCCTCCCACGCCTGCGCCACCATCTGCGGGTCGGCCACGGCATCATCGAAGTCGCCGTCACGGTTGGTCTCGGAGCAGTACAGCTTGGGCACGTCCTGTCCGGCCATCAGCACCCGGAAGGTCGCACGCTCCACCTCGGCCAGGTGCCGCACCAGTCCCAGAAGCGACATCGTCGACGGCTCGACGGAACGCCGCGCCATGGCCTCCGCATCGAGACCCGCGCACTTCATCTCCAACGTGAGGCGTGCGGTGCGCACGGCTTCGACCAGCGTGGTGCGCTCGTCGGCCAACGTTGGTCCGTTCTCACGTGGGTCGTCCTCAGACGGCTTGCCGTCCGCGGTGAACATGTCGGCTCGTCGCGTGGTGGCCATGGCCGCATCATCGGGGATGCGCGTGGTGACCGACAAGGGATTAACACCTGCACTCCTGGCCAACGGGTTCGGGCGCGGCCTCGACTCACGAGGGGACGGGTACGGACGTGCGCCCCTCGGCTCCTGCCGTGCCGCAGGGGCGCTGAGAAGCGCACGTCCGTGCCGGGTCAGCCTGTCCAGCTGAAGCTCGTCCGGGCAGGTCGGCTCGCCACGCCGGTGGGCGAGACGGCGAAGAGTTCGAGGCAGGTCTCGCCCTCGCTGCCGCGACGCTGCAGGCCGGGCACGACGTAGGCGTCGGCGAAGATCCGGCCGATCCACTCCTTGTCGGTGGATTTCCCGTTGGCCGCCTCGGGGGCAGGAACGCCGGCGCCACCGTTCGACATGCCGGCTCCGTTGCCCGGTGACAGCCGGAACAGGTCGTAGTACCAGACGCCCTCGTGGGCGAGCTCCCAGGACAGGTAGGCGGTCGCGACTCCGGCGTCCAGGCTCGTCCCGTCGACGGTGAACCCGCGCGGCTTCGGCGGGGCCTCCTGCCCGCCCTTACGTCGCAGGCCCAGCGCTCCGATGTGGACCGTGTACTCCTCGACGACGGTGTCGGACCGGAAGCCCAGGCTCAGCGCGGCGACCGTCCGGCCGGCGTAGGGCTTCAGCGACCAGGACCTGCGGTTCCAGACGGGCGATCCGGCCTTGCCCACCTCCAGCCAGGTGACCTTGCTCGGTTCGTCTTCGAAGGTGAGGCCGACGCGGAGGTTGCTCGCCGCGCACGCCCTGCCCAGGGTGTAGGTGAGGTCGAGGCAGACGTCGTCGTGGACCGGAAGCTCGGTCTTGAACAGTCTCAGCTCCACGGCCTCATCTGCTGGCAGGGAACCGGTGAGGACCAGGGACGTACCGCCGTCGTAGGCGAGGTTGTAGTCGTAGTCGACCTTCAGCCCGTCGTAGGTCGAACCGTCGGCCTTCCGCAGCCACCACTGCCAGGTGGGCAGCAGGTCCTGGATCGCGATGTTGAACCACGGCTGCTCACTTGCCAACCGACCCTTGACGAAGAAACGCTCGCCGGTGCCGGCGTTGAACCGGGTGAGGAACGGATAGCAGCCGATGGTCGACTTCTCCACGATGTGGTACGCGACACCGTCCCACCCAGCAGGGTTGGTGCCGTCCCCGGTCGGTGGCACCAGCCGAGCCGCGTGGGCGGGGTCCTGGCGCGGCCCGGACCACAGTTGGCGTTCATAGACGTAGACCTGACGCTGGCCCTCGACGCTGGACTTGTCGCTGGGGGCGAGGCTCCAGGGGAAGTCGGTGCCGAACAGGGCCCAGCTGGTGAGGGCCCGTTCACCTTCGGGGAAGATCCAGCGCGGATCCTCCGGCGGGGCGAACTGGTTCAGGGACAGCTCGGTGCCCGGATAGACGACCCGCTGGGGATCAAGACCGAGCGAGATCGCGTAGTCGTGGGAATTCTGTATGAGCTCAGGTGTCCAGTCGTAGTTGAGGAAGATGCTGTCGCAGTAGCGCTTGCCGTCGTCGGTGATCCACGGCGAGTTCGTGGCGTTGAACTCGTTCTCGTAGTCGACCTGGCCCGCGAGAGTGAGGGAGTCGTACCACTGGACGTAGAACCCCTTGGGCGCGGTGCGGGTGAGATAGCCGAGCATCTCCTGCAGCAGGAGTGCCTGCTCGGGCTCGATGTCACCTTCCTGGTTGATGAAGTACCCGTCGAAGCCGAAGTACTCCGCCATCTCGATCAGCTTGTCCGCCACCGGGAACGACCCGTCCGGCCGCTGCTCGACGAGCGCGGCGAACTGGTCCGGGGGCCGCGGCCAGAACCAGCAGCCGAGACTGAGCACACCGTTGCGGTGCGCCGCGTCGGTCCAGGCCGGGTTGGGCGGGTTGATCACACCGTAGGCCGGGTCGGGTGCGTTGATCTGACCGAACACCGGGAGCCCGTGCCAGGCGCCGAAGTAGTCGAGGTACTGCCAGAATCGCAGGGCGTATGCCTCGAAGATGTAGCCGTAGGGATGCATGACCCGCACATTGTTGGGCTCCACGTAGTCGTTGGACAACGACAACAGCCGCGGACTGGCCGAGAGGCTGGGGTTGGCCTGGGTCGGCGCGAACGTCTTGATCCGCTTCGCCAGCGGCACCCGCGACCGGAAGTACTTCGCGAACGGATCGGTCGCCGGGCTCCAGGTCTTGATCGCCGCCGAGTCGTAGCCGTGCAGCGACGGTATGCCGGCCGGCAGACCCGTCACGGGTGGCCTGGTGTCGGCCACAGCCGGCGTGCCCGCCGCCACGGCCACCGACCTGCCGAACATCGTGGCAGCACCGGCGGTGACGCCCGCCATCCCTGCCATGGTGAGAAATCGTCGCCTGTCGAACGCGGCCCGCCCGGTCATGTCCCCACCTTCCCCCGTGATTTCCCTTGCCCGCCTAAGGTCTGGTTCCCGGACCGGGCGGTTCCCCGTACCCAGGACAGTAGCGGCGCGGCACAGCACACGAAACGAAACGCCGGTCGGACCGAGGGAACGTGAAATGAGGGTCCTGTCAAGACACGCTTGTCAGCGAGGGTAGATGTCAGGTCGGGCAGGTCATGGCCTTTCGCGAGCACGGTGAGCCAGGCGCAGGTGGGTGGCCTTGTCCTTCCTCGCCCGCTCCAGGGCCGCCTTGTTCGCCGCGATGAACGCTTTCTGGTAGGCCGCGTCGACGGCGTACCACACGCCCACCACGTTGGTTTTCTCCTTGCAGGTCACGTCGGCCACCGCGACGGCGACCTCCGTCGGAGTGGAGCGCGGACCCCGAAAGCGTGGGTCGTTGCCGGCGTCCCAGGGAGCGGCGTAGTGGTGACCCTTCGCCTTCATACAGTCCGACCAGGCGCGGAAGGTCGCGAGCACCTGAGGGTTCTTCGTCGCGTCGATGACGCTGTTGTTGTCGATCGCCTCGACGAGGTCGGTGTTGTCCCACGAACCTCCGAGTTTCCGGTCAGCCTCACCAAGACAGCCACCGGCGGGCACCGGTTGGACAGGTGCGTCCGGTGTCCCTGGTGTGTCGGTGGTTACTCGCGTGCCGGTCAGCACGAGGGCCTGGGTGGGTGAGAGGTCCGGGGTGGGCGGCTTGCCGGCGTTTCGTGGGTCACGCGCACCCAGGTGGTAGCCGTCCGCGGCGGCCAGTACGGGGTCGGTCAGACCGTATCGGCGTTCGGTGTAGGTGCGGGGACCGAGCTGTTGGTGGCGAGGTGGTGGGGGCAGGGTGACGCCGTACCTGGCGGCACATCTGGTCACGAGCATGTCCTGGGCGGTGGTGAGGTCGGCCCGCTCTCGGTCCGACAACAGGTACGCGTCGAGCGGCAGCGTCAGGTGCGTGCTGTCGAGGACCACGGGCGTCGCGTTCAGCGTCGGGGTACTCGTTGGCTGCTTGATGTCGACGGGTGTGACGCTCACCTGCGGGGCCGGTTCTTCGCCGGAAGCCGGAGCCGAACAGGCCGCTGCCGCGCCGAGCGCGAGGAGGACGGGGACGGCTGTCCAGGCGCGGCGACGGAAGGGTCGACGCGGACGAGACGAGATCATGGGAGAGGTCCTCCGTGATCGAGGAGGGTGGGGAACTCACGCCGGCCGGACCGGTCCCGGCGAGACCGGTCCGGCCGGCGTACCCCCGTTAGCGGCGTCCCTCACGACGTGAGGGACCGTCTGTGCTCAGCCAACCCACTGCAGGGAGGCGTTGTCGTTCCAGGCGTTGACGAGGTTCCGCCAGGAGTTCTTGTTGACCTGGTCGTAGGGCCCGGAGTAGTTCTCGTTGTAGTAGACGCGTGCGAACAGATACGGGTCCAGGTTCCTGACCGACGCGCTGTTGTTCTTGACCCGCTGCCCGTGTCCGGACCCCGCGGACAGGAACGTGTCCCCCGCGAAGTCGGGAACGTTGCTGTAGTAGTCCCTGAACGATCCGGTCAGGTTGCCCGCGTAGTGCAGGCACGCCTCGCGGTATTCGCACACGCCGTTCTCGCTCGCCGCGCTCGCGGGCAGTGCGGTTCCGGTGACGGCGATGCCGGCTGCGACGGCGGTGGCAGCGGCAACGGCCGCAAACTTCCTGGTACGCATGTTCCCCGTTCCTTTCGATGCTGAGATCCGTGTGGATCTCGCGGTGCCGCCGGGTGCGTTCCCGGTGCGGGGTTCACGATGGTCGGGGTGCCTTACCGTTCGCTTACCGCTTCTTTACCGCCCTGGCGCGCGACCCGGCGCCGTGATGGCCGCGTGGTGGCCGCCCCAGCGGCGACACGAGTGGACTCGGGCCCGACAATGGTGCTGAGCGAACACACCGATCACTCACAGCCCACTCGCGGGGATTGGGCTCGTACGGGGGTGTCCGACCGTGGAGTTCCGGCTACTGGGTCCGGTCGAGGCGCGGGACGACGAAGGACGGCGACTCGACCTCGGCGCGCGGCAGCAGCGGTTCGTGCTTGCTGTCCTGCTGCTGGAGGCCAACCACGTCGTACCGGCCACCAGGCTGGTGGGGCTGCTGTGGCCCGACGACCCGCCTCGCAGTGCTCGGCAGTCGATCCAGGTGCGGATCTCCCGCCTGCGAAGTCTGCTCGGCGCGTCCGTTCCGGTCGTGAGCGAGGGTGCGGGTTACCGGATCCGGATCGACCCGCTGGCTGTCGACGCCCACCGCTTCCGGGCCCGGGTGAGCGCGGCCCGTGGGGCGGTGGAGGACGGTGCCGACGACCGGGCTGTCGCGTTGTTCCGGCAGGCACTCAGCCTGTGGTCGGGTGAGCCGCTCGCCGGCGCGGCAGCGGAGGCGGTTCGGCTCCAGCTCAGCCACGGGCTCGAGGAGGCCCGCCTGGTCGCCGTCGAGGACTGTCTCGACGCGGAACTGCGGCTCGGCCACCACGCGAGCGTCCTCGACGAGCTCACCGACCTGGTGCGGACGCATCCCACCCGCGAACGACTCGTCGGCCAGCTGATGCTCGGACTCCACCGCTGTGGCCAGACCGCCCGGGCCCTGGAGGTCGCCCGGCAGACGCGGGAACTCCTGGCCGGCGAGCTCGGCATCGACCCCGGCATCGAACTCCGTGACCTCGAACTCGCGATCCTGCGGGACGATCCGAGCCTCCTGGTCAGGCCACCGCACCACACCAACACTGGCAGGGTCGAGGGGGCTGGGAGTGTCCCGAAACCGGAGCCCGCGACCGACGCCGCGGCGGGTGAGCCCGACAACCCGGCGCGGACGCTGACACCGCCCGCGCAGCTCCCGCCCGCGGTGTCGGGATTCACCGGCCGCCGCGCCCAGCTCCGCGACCTCGACCGGTACGTCACAGCCGGGACGGAGGACGCCGCTGCGTCTCGGCTCGTCGTCGTGTCCGGGATGGGCGGGCTGGGAAAGACCGCGTTGACGCTGCACTGGGCACACCAGGTCGCCGACCGGTTCCCGGACGGCCAGCTCTATCTGGACCTTCGCGGGCACGCCGCCGTTCCCGCCGTACGCCCGATCGAGGCCCTCGCCCATTTCCTGCTTGGTCTCGGGTTCGAGCCCGCGAGAATCCCCCACGACCTCGACGCCGCCACCGCCGCCTACCGGACCGCTCTGGCAGGGCGGTCGCTGCTGGTGGTGCTGGACAACGCGGCGGATCCCGCACAGGTCCGCCCACTTCTCCCCGCCGCGCCGGGCTGCCTCACCCTGGTCACGAGCCGGGACCGGCTCTCCGGTCTGGTCGCCCGGGACGGCGCCGACCGGCTGGCCCTGGACACCCTGACGACGGAGGAGGCGATCGACCTCCTCGAGAGGCTGCTCGGCCCGACGCGCGCCGCCGCCGAGACGGAGGCTGTCACGGCGCTAGCGAAGGTGTGCGGACGGCTTCCGTTGGCGCTGCGCATCGCGGCCGGCTTCCTCACCGACAATCCGGCGCACACGGTACGGGCGTACGTCGAGCAGCTTCAGCAGGGCGACCTGCTCGACGCGCTCACGGTCGACGGCGACGACGACGCCGCGATCCGCGCCACGTTCGACCTGTCCTACCAGCGTCTCTCCGATCCCGAACGCCGCATGTTCCGGCTCCTGGGACTGGTCCCCGGCCCGGACGTCACCCCGGGCGCCGCGGCCGCACTCGCCGCGATCCCGGTGGCCGACGCGGGCCGGCAGCTGTCCCGGCTCTGCGCGTCACATCTGCTCACCGAGCACGTGCCGGGGCGCTTCATGCTGCACGACCTGCTCCGCGAGTACGCCAGAGGCAGGGCCGAGGCGACGAGCCGACCGGGGATCGCGCCGACGCCTTCGAACGCCTCATGGCGTGGTACTACCTCAACGCCCGGCACGCGGACGTGTGCCTGTCCCCCACGCTGGTCCGCCTCCCTCAGGCGGAGGTTCCGGACGGGATCCCCGCCGCCATCCCGGAGGGCGACACCGACGCGGCACTGCACTGGTTCGCGGACGAGGATGCGAACCTGCGGTCCGCTCTCACCCAGTGCGCGGAGCACGGGCCGCACCGGTGGGTGTGGCTGATCGCGGAGTTCGAACGCCACCACCTCACCACCATCGGCGATCGGGTGACCCACGAGAGGGTCACGAAGGCGGCTGTCGTCGCCGCCGAACACTGTGGTGACGCTGCCGCGCTGTCCTCCGCCTACCTCGGGCACGCCAACACGCTGACCAGGCATGACCCGGTGGGGGCTCGTGACGTGCTCACCGCGGCGATCGGGCACGCCGAGCGCGCCGCCGACCCGCTCTGGCTCGCGTCCACGCTCAACGACCTCGCCGGCATCCACGTCAGACTCGGGGACTACGGGAGCGCCCACTCTCTTCTGCGCCGGTCGATGGTGCAGACCAGGCGCTCGGAGAGCCCGGGACGTGATCCGGCGATGACGCTCTCCAACTTCGGCCTCCTCGCCGCCATCCGAGGGGACCTTCGCGAGGGTGCGGCCTCCCTCAGGGAAGCCGCTCGCGCCTACGAGGAAGTCGGTGCCGAGCGCAGTCAGGCGTACGCCCTCATCACACTGGCCGAGGTGAGGCATGCCCTGGGCGACGCGGAGGATGCACTGACACTGCTCGACCGGGCGGTGGCCCTGGCCCGGGCCTCTGGCAGCCACCGGATCGTCGAGGCTCGGATCGAGCGAGCCGCGGTGCTGACCGAACTGGGCCGCCTCGACGCGGCCGAGGCGGAGGTGGCAGGCCTGGTCGTGGCGGCCGAGGGCACCGAGGACCCGGAGTTGGTTGCCCGGGCATGCGCCGCACGCGGGGACCTGCGACATCGGCTCGGGGACGAGGTACGAGCCTGCCGCGACCATGCGCGCGCGGTCGAGGTCGCGACCGCCAGTAAGGACCAGTACTTCACCATGAAGGCGTTGGTCGGCCTGGCGCGGATGGAAGCCGTCTACGACCGGGACGCCCAGGCCCTCAGCGCGACCTCGAGCAGCGGTTCGTTCGCCAGCACACGCTTGTCCAGGGGACCTTCCCGGCGTACCGGAGGTCACGTTCGGCCCGAAGATCACGGGCCGCCGCCGAGCACGCGGGGGCCGCGTTGGCTCTCGCCGAACGGTCCGGAGCCGGGATCATCGAGGGGGACGCGCTGACCGTTCTCGCCACCGTGGAGCGTCATCGTGGCAACCCGGCCGCCGCGGTGTCGCGGGCGGAGGCCGCGGTCGCCGTCCATCGGCGGACCGACCATCACCTTGGGAAGGCCCGCGCGCTCAAGGCCCTCGGGCTCGCCCTGCGCGAGTGCCCTGACGAGGCGCTGACGGGTGAGCGGGCCGAGTCGTGTCTGCGGGAGGCGTACGACCTGTTCGACTCCTTCGGCTCCTACGAAGCCGAAACCGTCTCCTAGCGCAGGTCGGGTGGGAGTAGTCGGCAGAGGCCGCGAACAGCACCGCGCCCACCTGGGGAAGGTTGTCTCCTCAGGTGGGCGCGGGCGCGCTCAGGTCCTGGCGTCGTTGCCCAGGAACGCGGGGTCGGCTGAGTCGTAGAAGCGCAGGCGAACGTCGCGGGCCGCCTTGAAGTGGGCGTTGGCGAGTTCGCCCGCGGCGTCGACGTCACGGACCAGGATCGCCGCCAGCAGCGCTTCGTGCTCGTCCCGGGAGGCCTGGTATCTCCCGGCGTGGTGCAGGGCCGTCGCAGGATATCGACGGAGGTAGAGGTCGAGGTGCTTCAGGAAGTCGATGAGGGCACTGTTGTGCGTGGCCGCCCAGATGGCTTCGTGGAAGTTCCGGTTCGCCGCGTTGAGTGCGGTGACGTCATCGGGCGCGACCTCTCGCAGGGTCTCGTGCAGCCGGGTGAGTTGCATCCGGTCGATGCTCGTGTGCCGTTCGGCCGCCCCACGGGCGGCCGCGGCCTCCAACGGGATGCGCACCTCGTAGATGTCGAACAGAGCCTGGGCGCTTCGACCCGCAACGCGAAGTTGCCGCTCGGAGGACTCGACGAGGCCGTCTCGGGTGAGCAGACGTAGTGCTTCCCGCACGGGTGTGCGGCTGACTCCCAGCCTGGTCGCCAGCGTCGTCACGACCAGTGGTGACCCAGCCTCCAGGTCGCCGCTGATGATGTCGTCGCGCAGTCGCGCGTAGACGTCGGGGGCCAACTCCCTCGGACCGTTGGTCAACTCTCATTCCCTCCTACGCGCCTGTCTTGCTCAACGCGAGCCAAGAAATCCAGCTCCGAAGGAGAGCCGATCGTCATTACGGTGTGCGACACCATCGTCGTTTATAGCACCTTGGACAGGAACGATTGCGTACGGGCATTTTCCGGACGGAGCAGAACCTGCTGCGGGTCGCCGTGCTCGACGACCATCCCGTCGTCCATGAACACGACCGTGTCGGCGACCTCCCGCGCGAACCCCATCTCGTGGGTGACGACGACCATGGTCATGCCCTCGGCCGCCAGGGACTTCATCACGTCGAGAACCTCGCCGACGAGTTCCGGGTCGAGCGCACTGGTGGGTTCGTCGAAGAGCATCAGCTTGGGTTCCATCATCAGGGCCCGCGCGATGGCCACCCGCTGCTGCTGGCCACCGGAGAGCTGGCGGGGGTAGGCGTCTGCCTTGTTGGCCAGTCCCACCCGATCCAGCAGCCGGCGGGCGCGTTCGGTCGCCACCGGCCGTGGGTCCTTCTTGACCCGGATGGCGGCCTCCAGGCAGTTGCCGAGAACGGTCAGATGGGGGAAGAGGTTCCACTGCTGGAAGACCATCCCCACCTCGGCGCGCTGCCGGCACACCTCCCGGTCACGCAGTTCGTGGAGCTTGTCGCCGACCTGGCGGTAGCCGACAAGCTCACCGTCGACCCAGATGCGACCGGCCTGGATCTTCTCCAGGTGGTTGATGCAGCGCAGGAACGTCGACTTGCCCGAGCCGGACGGTCCGATCACGCAGGTGACCTCGCCGCGCGCCACCTCCAGAGAGATCCCCTTCAGAACCTCGACCCGGCCGAAGGACTTGCGTACACCTTCGGCGCGGACCATCAGGGAGCCCGACAGGCTCGACGATGCTGTTTCGGTCGTCAACGTCGTCTCCACTGGTCAGGCACCGGCCACCGCGGCCGGCGCGGGTTCGTCCCGCTGGGGCTTGGTCGACCGCTCCGATGACCGCCCGAAGTGGCGTTCCAGGCGGCCCTGCAGGACCGAGGTGATCGAGACCAGCAGGAGGTACCACAGGCTCGCGACGACGAGGAGAGCGATGACCTCGAAGTTGCCGGAGTAGATGTTCTGCGCGGTCGAGAGCAGATCCCCTCCGGAGATGAACGCCACGAGCGAGGTGTTCTTGAGCAGGGAGATGAACTGGTTGCCGGCGGGCGGCACGATGACCCGAAGTGCCTGGGGCAGCACCACCCGGCGCAGCAGAAGGCCACGGCTCATGCCGAGCGCCTGCGCGGCCTCCACCTGGCCGCGGTCGACCGCGGCGATGCCGCCGCGGACGATCTCGGCGTTGTAGGCGGCCTCGTGCAGTGTCAGCCCCAACAGGGCGGCGACGAATCCGGTGATGAGGTCGTTGGTCTGGACGACGAACGACGTGCCGGGGATCCCGATGTGGGGAAACAGCAGCGCGAGGTTGAACCACAGGATGAGCTGCACGAGCAGGGGGACGCTACGAAAACCCCAGATGTAGAGTCCGCTCAGCCAGGTCAGGACCCGACTGCTCGACAGCCGCATGACGGCCAGCACGATGCCGAGCAGCAGGCCGGTGATCTCACAGATCACCGCCAGCTTCACCGTCACCAGCAGGCCCTGCAGGATTGCGTGGGAGAACTGGTACTTCGCGATGACGTTCCAGTGCACGTTGGGACTCGTGGCGAACGTCCAGACGAGGAACGCCGCGACGAGCACGGCGACCACCGTCAGCGCCCACAGTCCGGGCCGTGGGACGGGTTGCGCGCGGATCTCACTCTGGGAAGTCATGGTCAGCCGCTGCTCTCCAGCGAGTCGCCCTCGTTGACGACGACCTTGTCCACGGCGCTCGCCTCGACGTCCCACTTCTCCAGGATCTTCTGGTAGGTGCCGTCCTCGAGCATCTGTCCGAAGCCGTACTGCAGGGCCGCGATCATCTCCTTGTCGCCCTTCTTGACCGCGACCGCGTCGTAGGAGGACGCGAACGGGGTTCCGGCGACCTCGAGCTTGCCGCCGGACTCCTTCGCCTGGTAGGCGGCCTTGCCGAGGTTGGCGATGTTGGCATCAGCCCGCCCGTTCGTCAGCTGCAACAGGGCGTCGGCGACGGTCGGGAACTTCAGGATCTCTACCGGCTTCTGTCCGGCCCCGGTGCACTTGGCCGACTGGGCCTCGGCGAGGTCGACGGAGATGGTGCCCGTGACCAGGCTGAGGGTCTTCCCGCACATGGCGTCCTGGGAGTCGACCTTGCCGGGGTTGCCCTTCGGAACGATGAAGACCTGACCCGACTCGATGAAGTCGACGAAGTCGACCTGCTTCTGCCGCTCGGCGGTGTCGGTGATCCCCGACATCGCGATGTCGTAGCGGCCGGCCTGCAGGCCCGAGATCAGGGAGGCGAACTTCGTGTTGACGAACTCCGCCTTCACGCCGAGTTCCTTGGCCAGGGCGTTGCCCATGTCGACGCTCACGCCGATGATGGTCTTGCCGTCGGGGCCGATGAAGTTGTTGGGCGGAAGTTGGGCGTCCGTGGCGATGGTCAGGGTCCCCGCTTCCTGGACACTCTTGGGCAGCAGGGTGCTCGCGGGACTGGGTGCCCCGGTGGAGCTCGCATCGGTGGTCGCGCCGGAGGATCCGCAGGCGGCCGCTCCGAGGAGCAGGGCGGCGCTGGCCAGGGTCGCCGCGGCGATGGAGTGAGTACGGGTGGAACGCTGCCTCAGCATCAGGAACCTTTTCTTTCCGGTGACCCGTGGGTGGGGGCAAGCTGGCGAAGGCCCGACATGAGGTCGGTCATCGACAGGTGTGGGAGCCGCTGGAGAGCCTTTTCGAGCGCCTCCACCTGCTGAGCAGGCAGTGCCGTCGAGGCGTTGGTGCGGAACTTCGTGAGGTGCTCGTCGGCGGTCAGCGTGCGGGCGCCGAATCCACGGTTGACGGGGATGGTGATCTCCCCCTCCTCCCCCTGCTGGGTGCAGTAACGCAGGACGCAGGAGATCCTTCGGGGGAACGCGGCGGTGGCGGACTCCGCGTCGACCATGCGGACGCGTGCCGCCAGTGCCCGCCGCCGCGGCTCGACCGCGGCGGCGTCGGTGAAGTCCTCGAGGCTCACACCGAGCCCACCGCCCCCGAGCATCGCGGCCGCGAACGCGTACGGGCCGCTGAACTGGGCCTCGTAGCCCGTCTCCGGGCTGGCCTTCTTCGCCGGCGGTTCGGCGATGGTCCGCAGGGTGGGCTTGGCGACTCCGGCCTCGACCCAGTCCAGCTGGTCGGCGGTGATGCCACGCTCGCGAAGCTGGAGCGCCGCGTCGATCACCGGGTGGGTGTAGATGTTGCAGGGGTAGGGCTTGAAGCCGACGGCGCCCAGCGTCCAGTCGGTGCCCAGGTTGTCGGTCAGCGCGCGGAGGTCGACCCGGTCTCCGCAGTGGGCCTGCAGGAACCCGAACCGGCCTTCGAGCACGGTGGGCGGACCGGTGAGGCCGGCCACGGCGAGTTCGGCCGCGACCGTGCCGGAGTGGGCGGCCCAGCCGCAGTGCACCTTCTTGACCGTGCCGCCGGTGCGGTTGGCCTCCAGCAGGCCGGCGCCCATGCTGGCCGCGATCCCGATCGAGTGCCCGATGACGTCCTGGTCACCGCCGAGCAGCATGGCCACCGCCACGGCGGATCCCAGGGTGCCGCAGATCGAGGTGGCGTGCAGGCCGCGTTCGAAGAAGACGGAGTTGCCCAGTGCGTCGTCGTAGCCCGCCATCCCGAGGCGGTTGGTGATCTCGATCCCGACCACGGCCGCCGCCACGACGGCCTCGTAGGAGGCTCCCACCGCCTCCGCGGTGGCGAGCACCGCCGGAATGACCGAGGCGCTGGGGTGCAGAACCGACGGCAGGTGGGTGTCGTCGAAGTCGAGGGCGTGGGCGAGGGTTCCGTTGTGGAAGGCCGCCGAGGCAGTCGGCACTCCGTCGTCGAGCCCGATCGCGGTGGCGCGCGGGGCACCGCCCCAGGTGCGCACCACGGTCGAGGTCACCGGAAAGACGGCGGTGGTGGTGGCCGCGAGTGAGTTGCCGAGGACGTCGACGATCCGGCCCCGGATGTCCTCGCCGAACCGCTCGACCAGCGTCGGGTCCGCGCGCTGGTCTACGGCGAAGCGTGCGAGCAGGTGCGCGATGGGTTGCGCGTCGGAGGTCATTGTGCGGTCACCGCCAGTGGACGCAGGGGCGATCCCGTGCCGCCGAGGATCTTCAGCGGAATCGCGACGAACAAGAACTCCGCGACCTTGTCGGCCGCGAGCTTTTCGAGGTCGAGCATCTCCAGGAGGTAGATGCCGCGTTCGACGAGGAGCAGCCGGTGCACGGGAAGCAGTGAGTGGCCTTGCCCGGCGGGGATCTGCTCGACCGATGTGGTGTCGCCGCCCACGGCCACCACGCCGCTGTCGGCGAGCCAGGTGGCCGCGTCGGTGGTGATGCCGGGTACGCCGTCGTGCAGGCCGAGGAACCGCTGCGGGTCGCTGAAGAAGCGGGACCAGCCGGTGCGGATGACGACGACGTCGCCGGCGCGTACCTCGACGCCGGAGGAGGCGGCCGCTGCTTGCAGGCTCGCGGCGTCGACCGGTGCTCCGGGGTCGAGGACCTCGACGCCGGCGTTCGCCGCGACGTCCAGCAGCACTCCTCGGCACAGGAACGGTGGGATGGTCTCGGCGCCGTGGGTCGTGAACCGTCCGGTCTGCTGGGCGGCCGCCGCGTCGACTCCTCCGTGCAGGCATCCGCCGTCGGAGAAGTGTGAGAGCGCGTCGATGTGGGTGCCGACATGCCCGCCGGTGATGATGAGTTCGCTGGCCGAGGAGGTGCCGTCGGCGCGGTTCTGGTCACCGTGACGGCGTTGCAGCGCCAGCCGGAAGCCGGGGTGGTTGGGTGAGCACGCCATGCCGGTCTGCAGGGTCTGGGCGAGGTCGTAGACCGTGCCGGCGGACAGGCTCGCCAGGACCGAGGCGAGTGCTGGGTTCTGGTTCACGATGCCTCCCAGATGACGCCGCGGCGGATCAGTTCCTCGTCGATGCCGGCCCGTCGGGGTGAGCCGCCGCGGATCTCCTGGATGCGCTTGGCCTCCCGCTCCTGGATCGCCTGGGCTTCGGCGAGCACGACGTCGGCGTCGTGGCGGGGGACGATGACCACGCCGTCGGCGTCGGCCACGACGAGATCGCCGGGGGCGCACACCACGCCGCCGATCGCGACCGGCCGCCCGATCTCGCCGGGTCCCTGCTTGAACGGCCCGGCAGGACTCACGCCCCGGGCGAACACGGGCAGGCGCAGCTCTGCCAGCGATGCCACGTCGCGGACGACCCCGTCGAAGACCAGGCCGCCCACTCCGAGCGCGGCGGCGCTCTGGGCCATCAGCTCCCCGAAGAGGGCGCGGGTCAGGTCGCCCTGGCCGTTGACGATGATCACGTCACCTGGCTCGGCCATGTCGATCGCCTTGTGGATCATCAGGTTGTCGCCGGCCCGAACCCAGACCGGGAGGGCGGAGCCGACGCATCGCGCGCCTGGCCAGACGGCCTGGATGTGCGGGTCGACGACTCCGAGCCGGTTCATGGCGTCGCCGACGTTGGGCGAGGGCACCCCGGCGAAGGCGGCGATGGTGGCGGCATCGGGTCGGGTCCAGCCCGACGCGATGCGGAATCCCGGTGATCCGCTCATGCGGGCACCCCTTCGAGTTCGCGTTCGGTGGTGGCGATGGCCGCGGCCACGTCCACGTCCTGGCCCTGCTCCTGGACCGAGCCGGCGAGCTGCCAGACGTCGAGGCGGATGTCGTCGGGTTGGCAGTAGCCCATCGTCCCTACGCGGATGACGGTTCCGTCGAGCGGTGAACGGCGGGCGCCGGCGATCTGGGTGCCGTAGCGGTCGCGCATGGTGGCGACGATCTTGGCGGCGTCGATCCCTTTCGGCGTGCGGAGGACGCTGACACAGGGGGACGCGACGTCGGCGTCGGGGTACAGCGACAGACCGAGGTGGGCGGCACCCGCCGCGAGCGCCCGGCCCAGTCGTGCCTGCCGCGCGAAGGTCTCGGCGATGCCGGCCTCGTGCACCATCCTCAGCGCCTCGTGCAGGGCGCGGACGAGGTTGACGGCGGGGGTGAAGCTCGCCTGCCCCTGGGCTGCCATCTCTCGCGCTTTGCGCAGGTCGAAGTACTCACCTCGCGCAGCCACCTGGTCGATCCGCGTCCAGGCCTTGTCCGAGGCGGTCACCAGGGCGAGCCCGGGCGGGCACATCAGGCCCTTCTGGGAGGCGGAGACGACCAGGTCCAGCCCCCAGGCGTCGGTCTCGATCGGGAGGCAACCGAGGCTTGACACGGCGTCGACCACCAGCAGGGCGGACGTGTCGCGTACGACGTCGCCGATCGCGGCCAGGTCGGTGACCGCGCCGGTGAACGTGTCGTTGTGGGCGGCCAGGACGGCGACGAACTCCCCGCCGTCCGGGGCGGAGAGGCGGCGGCGGAGCGCGTCCGCGTCGGCGCCGCCACCCCACGGGGAGGAGAGCGCTTCCACCGACGCGCCGAGGGAGGTCGCGAGACGTCCGAAGCGTGCGCCCCAGTGGCCGTTGTCGAGGGTGAGAACGCGGTCACCGGGTCGCAGGCTGTTGGCGAGCACGGCTTCCAGAGCGCCGGTCCCCGAGGACGTGAGCACGATCGGGCTGGCCGTCTGAGTCCCGAACAGCGGCTGGAGCATCGCCGCCGTGTCGTTGAGGAGCTCCTTGAACTCCGAGCCGCGGTGGTAGATCACCTGCTGGCCCAGTGCCTGAAGCACCCGTGGCGGGACTGGAGTTGGTCCCGGTACCCGAAGTCGCATGCGCCGCCTTTCGTCACGTTGCATGCAGTTGTATACAGCAGTGCACAGCCGTATGCAAGAGACTTCCAGTCGCGTAGAGTCACCCTCCAGGGTCAGCTCGACCGCGCGGATTCCCTGCCCTCAGAGGGAGTTCGCGGCATGTCGCCAGCTCAGCCCGCGTTCGGCGCGGCCGCGCCGTGACGGTGTGTGAGCAGGCGATCAGGTCAGGCGTGGGCTCGCTTCGCCGCCGACGCTGTTGGAGCTAGCTGGCGCTCCTGACCCCTGAAGCAGGCCGAGCTGGAGCTGGCTCGATGGCGCGATGGGGGCATTACCGTCGCCACGGTCCTCGACAGCGACGATCCCGCCCCGCTCCGCGACATCCACCAGGTCCCGCCCATCATGTTCAGGCGGGGCGAGCTGGTACCCAACGACCGCGCGGTGTCGGTAGTCGGCTCACGCGGCGCTTCGGACCGCGGCCTCAGAGTCGCCGCGGAGCTCGCCCTGGTCAGCTCCGGCGACGCATGACCGCCTGCGCCCGTGGCCACACATCACACCGGGTCGCCAGATCGCGTTATCGGGCGTGGGTCCTCGGTGATCGAGTCGTCGAACTCACCGCGAGCCTTCAGGATCTCCTGGGCATGTTCCATGGACCATTCGGCGATCGCGCTGGTCAGCCTCCCAGCCTCACTCCCGAGAGTGGTCAGGCCGTACTCCACTCGCGGTGGGACGGTCGGATAGACGGTTCGAGTGATGAGGCCATCACGTTCCAGGGCCCGCAGCGTCTGGGTCAGCATCTTCTGCGTGATGCCCTCGAGGACCCGCCGCAACTCGTTGAACCGCATCGGCCGATCGCGCTCGCGCAGGGCGGCCAGGACATACAGCGCCCACTTGCTGGCGAGCACCTCGATCACGGTGCGCGACGGACAGTCGTGGCGGTAGACGAGTGTCCTGCCGACGCTCGCACGCGAAGTAGTACCCATGAGGTACCTAGATATCAAACAGGTGCCTACTTCACAACAGATACCTCCCCCTTCGAGGATGGGTCCGTGGCCGAGCGGCCATCCGTGTCGAAGGAAAAGGGTGATGAGATGACGGGCCGGATGCGGGCGATCAGCCAGCGCACCTTGGGCGGACCGGAGGTCTTGGAGGTCGTCGAGGTCGACCGGCCGGCGCCTGGTCCTGGCGAGGTGCTGGTAGGAATCCATGCCCCTGGGGTCAACCCAGCTGACTGGAAGAGACGCTCCGGACTCGTGCGGAGGTTAGGCGAACCGCCCTTCACCCTCGGGCTGGACCTGTCCGGGGTGGTGGAGGCGACGGGTGACCAGGCGAGACGGTTCCAGCCCGGCGATGCCGTGCACGGGGCCGTCCTGCCACCCCACGGCGCCTACGCCGAGTTCGTCGCCGTGCCGGAGAGCTCGCTGGCACTCGTCCCGCCGAGCCTGGATCACGTGCACGCCGCAGCACTCCCGACCGCCGCGCTCACAGCGTGGCAGCCGCTCGTGCACGTCGCCGGCGTCCACGCCGGTCAACGGGTACTCGTCCATGCGGCAGCAGGTGGCATCGGACACCTCGCGGTGCAGATCGCCAAGTCACGCGGGGCGTACGTCATCGGCACCGCCCGACCGGACAAACACGACTTCCTACGAAGCCTGGGCGCCGACGAGCTGATTGACTACACCACCACCGACTTCGCGGCGACGGCGCGGGACATCGACGTGGTACTGGATCCGATCAGCGGCGAGTACGCACTGCGATCACTGGACACACTCGCGCCTGACGGGATCCTTCTCGACATCCGAGGCACCGGACCGGATCGCGATGGGGTCAGGGAACAGGCCCACGCACGTGGTCTGCGCTACGTCGAGTTCGGATTCAGCCCATCCGGCTCTGATCTCGAAGCCATCGACCTTCTGGTGGAACGCGGCGCCCTGCACGTCGTGGTCGACCAGACGTTCCCCCTGGAAGAGGCGGCCAAGGCGCACGAACTCAGCGCGACCGGCCGCGTCACAGGCAAGATCGTCCTGACCGTTGGCGGGTCGCCCGGCCACTGACATCTCTTCGGGGCGCCGGTCAGGACAGGTCGAGGGCGCGGAGTCGCTCGGCGTCGGCGAGGATGTCGATCGCGACGATCCGCCCCTCCCGCACCGTGCAGCCCGTCACCGAGACCGGCGTCCCCTCGGGCGTCGTCGTGAGGACCCCGGCGACACCGTTGACGATCACCGGCTCCGCGTGGGCCGCCACCCGCGAGAAGGTCAGAGCGCCCTCCGCGACGGTCCTGACGCCGCGCACCTGCCTCAGGCCGCCCGCGGCACCGGAGTCGATCCGCAGCACCACGTCCGGGTCGAGCACCGCGACGAGGCCGTCGAGGTCACCGTCGCGTGCGGCCGCGAGGAAGGCCTCGACCAGCCTCCGCTGCTGGACGAGATCGACGTCTGATGCCGGGGCGGCGCCCCGCACTCGGCGGCGTGCCCGGCTCGCCAACTGGGTGGCGGTGCCCGGGGAGCGCCCCACGATGGGCGCGATCTCGGTGAAGGGAACCCCGAACATGTCGTGCAGCACGAACGCGAGCCGCTCGACGGGGGTGAGGGTGTCCAGCACCACCAGGAGCGCCAGCCCGACCGAGTCGGCCCGCAGCGCCGCGTACTCGGGATCGTCTCGGTCCTCGCGGCTGAGGATGGGGTCCGGCAGGCGCGCCTCGATCGGCTCCTCCCGCCGTGACCTGCGCGAGCGCAGCAGGTCCAGACACACCCGGGCCACCACGGTCGTCAGCCAGCCGCCGAGGTTGTGCACCTCGCTGGTGTCCGTACGGGCCAGTCGCAGCCAGGCTTCCTGCACCGCGTCGTCCGCATCGCTGCGCGAACCGAGCATCCGGTACGCCACGGCACGCAGGTGAGCGCGGTGGCTCTCGAACTGGTCCGCCAGCCATTCTTCGTCGTGCACGTCAGGTTCCTCCGTCGACATCCGTCATAGCACTGACGAACCCCGAAGCGCCGATATGACAGGTCGGCGCCGATCGGTGAGCAGCGACGATCCATGGAGGAAAGCAGCATGCAAGCACGGATGAACCACCCCGCGATGACGGTGCCCGGCGCCATGAAGGCCCTGATCGCGCTGGGCGAATCCACCAAGGAGGCCGGCGTGGCGGCGGAGACGCTGGAGCTGGTCCACCTGCGTGCGAGCCAGGTCAACGGTTGCAGCGCGTGCGTCGACATGCACGCCCGCGTCTTCAAGAGGCCCGACGAGGCGGACGAGCGGGGCATCGCGCGGGTCCTGGCGGTGGCCGCCTGGCGGGACGCGCCGTACTTCACCGACGCCGAACGCGCCGCGCTGGCCCTCACCGAGGCGGTCACCCGGCTCAGCGAGCGGGCGGACCCGGTGCACGACGAGGTGTGGGAGGAGGCCGCCAGACACTACGACGAGTCGCAGCTGAGTACGTTGCTCGTCTCGATCGCCACGGTGAACGTCTGGAACCGGCTCAACGTCGCGACCCGGCAGGTGGCGGGCTCGCTCGGCTGAACCCCGCAGGTCGATCCTGCGCCCCGACGACGATCGCCCGTCGGGGCGCAGGATCGAGTCCGACGCCTTGTCGCACCTCGCTATTCGGCGTGGAGGGCGGTGGCGACGCGGGTGCCGGCCGCCCAACCGGCCGGGATCAGGGCGCCGAGCACGGCGAGGACGATGCCGCAGGCGCCGAGTCCGACCAGTTCCAACGGGCCGTAGACCGCGACGACGCTGTGGGGAACATCGGTGCCGGCCGCTTCGCCGATCGCGTGCAGGATCCACCGGTGCAGGGCGTAGCCGAGCGGGACGGCGAGGGCCCCGCCGACCAGGCCGATCGTCACCATCGACGTCACCACCATCCACCGGACCTGCCCAGGGGTCATCCCGACGGACCTGAGTACGCCGATCTCGTGGACGCGTTCCCGGGTGTTGAGCACGACGGTGTTGAAGACACCGAGTGCGGCCACACCGACCAGGAGCAGGCTCAGGGTGGCGATCAGGGCCAGCATGACCTGGATGGTCTCGTTCTCCTGGGTGTCGGCGGTGACCTGCGGGACGGCGGCGACGTCGCGCAGGTCCGCCAACAGCGCGTCGGCGTAAGCGTGTGGCTCGGTGCCTTGGGTCAGGCCGATCTCGAAGCGGTTCGGGGTCAGGTGTTCGACGAGGCCGTCGAGCCCCTCCGTCCCCATGATGAGGGTGGCCTCGCCGACGTTGCTGAACGCTTCCCCGACGACGTGGACGCGGCGCTCGCCGAGGCTGGTGCGGATGGTGATGTGGTCGCCCACCTTGGTGCCGGTGAGCCGCAGCATCCGTGAGCCCGCGACCGCCTCATCCGGGCCGTCGTACCAGCGTCCGGAGATCAGCGGGTAGCCGACCCAGGACGGGTCACCGTCGTAGGCCCTGACCGACAGCGGCTCGGTGGATCCGGCGAGGTCGACCTCCTGCTCGCTCGTCGCCACCAGCCGGGCCGTGCCGGGCTGGGCCTGGATGATGGCGCGGACGGCGGCCGGGTCGGCGGGCTGCGGGGGTCCTCCTCCGTTTCCTCCTCCGTTCCTGGGTGCCGGCACGTTGCCTCCGGCCGGGCCGGGGCCGACGTGCGCTGCGATGAGCTCGACGGTGACGGGTACGGCGGCGGTCCGGTTGAAGGCGGCGGCCACCTCCGACAGGGAGGTCGCGAGCCCGGTGGCGAACACGACGGTCGTGGCGCCGAGCAGGACGGCGACCACGGTCACCGCGGCGCGGGCGGGCCGGGCGAACGGTGTACCCAGGCCGAAGCTGACCGGTCTGGGCAGTCCGGTGGCGGCGAGCGCGCGCCGGATCCGGAAGCCGCGGCCGCTGCTGGGGGCGCGGCCGACCGTGATCGCCTGCACCGCGGAGAGCCGTCCGGCTCGTGCCGCCGGGACGATGGCGGCCAGGCCGACCATCACCGGGACGCCCAGCAGTACCAGCAGGTCGACCCAGGCGGGGATCGTCGCCGGGCTGGAGAGCGCGTACGCCTCGGCGGTCTGGGCGAGCAGCGGGGTGGCCAGCAGCCGGCCGAGCAGCACGCCCAGCAGGCAGGCGGGCACACCCACCGCGAGGATCTGGCCGACGTACACGCCCACCACCTGGCCGGGCGTGAATCCCAGCGTCTTCTGCACGCCGATGGTGCGGAATCCGGCGACGACCGCGCCGGAGACCACGTTGACCACGATCAGCGCCGAGATCACCAGACCGACGACGGCGAAGGTGACCACGAACGGCACCATCGGTTTGAGGTTCCCCTCGGCGCGCAGCTTCACGGCGAGGTAGGCGGAGGAGCCGGTGAGCGCGCCGTCGGGGAGCGCGGCGGTGGCCGCCGACAGGCTGGTCCGGATGGCCGTGTCGCTGCGGGAGGAGTCGAACCGGTAGAGCATCTGCCGGCTGGCCACGGCGTCCTCGGCGCGCAGCACGTTCGTCTGCGTCGGCCACACCCAAGCGTCGGCCGTCCCGGTGATCGAGTCGGCGATGCCGACGACGCGCAGGGTGGGTTTGCCGGGCACGTCGACAGTGATCTCGGTGCCGACCCGCCATGCCAAGTCGCCGGTGCCGTAGGAGTCGCGGGACAGGACGATCTGGCCCGGCCCGGTCAGCCAGGTGCCGTCGGTGAGTTCGAGCCGGTCCACCGGGGTGGCGGTCTCGGCGCGGCCCACGATCAGTCCGTCGGGTCCGGGCCGCGTCCCGTGCGGTGTGGTGGCGAGCAGTCGTGCCGTGACGGCGTCGAAGGGCCCGGCGGTGGCGGTGACGCCTGGCCGGTCCGCGGTCGCCGTCAGGTCGGCGGCGCTCGCCTTGGCCGGGTCGAAGCTGGCTGTGGTGTGTGCGCCGTGCTGACGGGCGAAGGCGTGGTCGAACGGTGCGTTCGAGGCCACCAGCAGGCCGAGGGCGACCATCGCGGTACAGCTGGACAGCAGGACGACGGCCGCGATGACCAGGCTCTGCAGCCGGCGCCGGCCTACGGCGGCCCACCCGACCCGGAGGACCGTTCTCATGCCGTCACCTCCTCGACGCCGGCAGGCTGGGTGAGCCTGCCGTCGCGCACCTGCACGACCCGGGTGGCGCATCCTTTGGCCAGGGCCGGGTCGTGGGTGACCAGCAGGACGGTCTGGCCGCCGCGGTTCAGGTCGCGCAGGAGTTCCATGACCTGTGCCCCGGTCTTCGCGTCGACCGCGCCGGTCGGTTCGTCGGCCAGCAGCAGGGGCGGACGGTTGATGAGCGCGCGGGCGACGGTCACGCGCTGCCGTTCGCCGCCGGACATGCGCGCCGGGTAGGCGTTGGCGCGGGCGGTGAGGCCGAGGGCGTCCAGCAGTTCGTCGGCACGGGCGGAGGCGGCGCGCCGGGGAGTTCCGGCCAGCTGCGCGGGCAGCAGCACGTTGTCGCGGGCGGTCAGGTCGTCGAGGAGATGGAAGAACTGGAAGACGATGCCGATGTGGGTACGCCGGAACCTGGCCAGGGCCTTTTCCGACAGCCGGTTCAGTTCGGTGCCGCCGACCTCGACCTGGCCGTCGGTGGGTCGGTCGAGGCCGGCGACCAGGTTGAGCAGGGTCGACTTGCCGCTTCCCGACGGTCCCATGATGGCCACCGCCTCACCGTCGGCGATGGTCAGGTCGACGCCGTCCAGTGCCGGCGGGCCGGCCGTCTCGTACCGTTTGCCGGCCGCTCGCAGCCGTACCAGCTCGCTCATGGTGGTGCCCTTTCCGTCCGTGGGTGGTTCGTCGCGAGCACCGTAGGAACGGGAGGGCGGCGCGGACATCGGGCGCGGGATTGGTCGGCCCTACCTCGCTGAGCTGATCGGCGCGTCGGGTCATCCGTGCGACGTACACATCGCGATGGACGTGCCGGGCGGCGCCGACCCCCAGAATGGAGGGTGTGTCGTCGTCCCCGCTCCCCCGTCTGCGGCGTCTGTGGCGCGCCTGGGAACCCACGCTGTGGCCGGACGTCGCCCTCGCCGCGGCGCTCAGCCTCGCCGCGGTGTGGCTGACCATCCTCGCGGCGGAGCCCTCGGGCAGCGACGTGGACGTGAAGGTGGACGTGCCGAGGCAGCCCGAGTTCTGGCCCGTGCCGGTGCCGAACGTTCCGTACCCGCGCCTGACGCCACCCGGCGAGCCGGTCGGCCGTGACGTGCTGATGACCCTGCTCATCACGGTGCCGCTGGTCGGGAGACGGCGCTGGCCGTTGGTGTGTCTGATCGTGCAGTTCGCCGGCATGTTGCCGTTCGACATTCCTGTCACCCCGGCGACCCTCGCGGCGCTGCTGATCGGCGCCTTCTCCCTCGCGGTTCACGGGCGTTCGGCGCTGGTGTCGATGAGCACGTTGCTCGTCGTCGGAGCTGTCACGGCCGCCGTCAAGGAGGAGACCTGGCCGTCGCTGCCTGGCTGGTCCGGTGCGTTCGCGCTGTTGCTGCCGATCGGACTGTTCGGTGTCGCGATCCGCGCCGCCCGAGGCCAGGCGCGGGCCTCCCACCAGCGGGCCGAGGCCCTGGAGCGGGAGCAGGAGGCCGCCACCAGCCTGGCCGTCGCCCAGGAGCGGGCCCGTATCGCGCGGGAGCTGCACGACGTCGTCAGCCACCATGTCAGCGTGATGACTATTCAGGCCGGTGCCGCCGGGAAGGTCCTCGACGCCGACCCTGAGCTCGCCCGCGGTGCCATGTCGGCCATCGAGGCCAGCGGCCGGGAGACGATGACGGAGCTGCGTCACCTGCTGGGTGTCCTCACCCCCGGCCCGAGCGAGGACGATCTGCTGCACCCGCAGCCGGGTCTGGAGCAGCTCGACGCGCTGGTCGAGAACGTGCGCAGGGCGGGGCAGCCGGTGTCGGTACGCCGAACGTCGGCGGCGCTGCCACGTGGCGTGGACCTGACGGCCTACCGGGTGGTGCAGGAGGCGTTGACCAACGCGCTGCGCTACGCACCGGGGGCGCCTACCGAGGTCGCCATCACCACCGAACCCTCGCCCGCGCCCACCAACGGAGCTTCTCCCCTGGATCCTCTTCCGCCGGATCCCCTTCCGCCGGATCGTCGGAGTGACCTGGTGATCGAGGTGGTCAACGACGAGGCGCCGCCCGACGCCCGGTCCGGCGGGAGTGGGCACGGCGGTACAGGGAGAGGGCTGCTCGGGTTGGCCGAACGGCTCCGCCTCTACGGTGGAACGCTGGAGAGTGGCCGGCGCCTCGGTGGCGGATTCCGGGTGCGGGCCCGGATGCCCCTGGAGCCGCGGGCCTCGCGCAACGAGCTGGACAACCCGCTGGGAGCGCTATGACCAGGGTCGTGATCGCGGACGACCAGGCGTTGGTCCGCACCGGGTTCACGATGATCCTGACCGCCGCCGGTATCGAGGTCGTGGGCCAGGCCGCCAACGGGTACGAGGCGTTGGCGGAAACCCGCCGGCTCCGTCCCGACGTGGTGCTGATGGACATCCGGATGCCCGAGCTGGACGGACTCGAAGCCACGCGACGGATCCTGGCCGAGGCGCCCACCACCGCCGACGGCCTGGCGGTCAGGGTGGTCATGTTGACCACGTTCGACCTGGACCAGTACGTCTACGCCGCGCTCACCGCCGGGGCCAGCGGCTTCCTGCTCAAGGACGTGACCCCGGACCATCTCGTGCACGCGGTACGGCTGGTCCAGGAAGGCGACGCGTTGCTCGCCCCGACGATCACCCGCCGGCTCGTGGAGCGCTTCGCCCACGCCGACCCCGGTCGCGCCGTGCTGCACCGCGACCTGACCGCGCTCACGCCCCGCGAGCGGGAGGTACTCGAGTTGCTCGCCGGCGGCCTGAGCAACACCGAACTGGCCGCCGCGCTCCAGCTCAGCGAGGCGACGGTAAAGACCCACATCACTCGCATCCTGACCAAGCTCCAGCTGCGTGACCGGGTGCAGGCGGTCGTTCTCGCCTACGAGACCGGCCTGGTCACTCCGACCGCCCGCCGCCCCGGTCAGGCGGCCCGCTGATCGGCAGACCTTGGTCGTTCAGTCGACGCGTCGCGTCTCGGCCACGATGTCGAGGAACGCCTGAAAGACATCCATCCGAGGGGCGCGGACTCTTACGGACTTGATGCTGAGTTGAGCTGGGATCGCCACAGCTTTGAGGGCTCGTTCGGCAAGGTCCCTGGTCCTGAGCTCTACGCTCAGGTCGGCCGGCTCGGTGATTGTTCTGGGCCAAGGTCTGCCGCGCAGCGTGTTCAGCACAGCCCTTTCGGCAGCTGCTCGAATCTGGTTGCGGGCAACGGTCGGATGCAGATTCTCGGCCGAGGTCCGCGTGATCGACCGCTTGACCTCTACATATTCCGCGGCGGGACAGAGGGGAAGAAATTCGCTGTGGACGTACTGGTCACCCGTGGCGAGGCCAACCGGAATATCATGAGCCGCGGCGACGATCGTATTGATCCCGGCCTCACCGGACACCCGCCCCATGACCCTCACCTCATCGATCGCGTCCGGGTTGTAGGTGTGCGCCAGAACGCCAGGACTCACCGCGGACCCATGATAGGCGACGAAGAACACAACGCCGACGTCCTCGGTCAGGCCCTCCATGATGGAGTGCGGCTTGCCCCTACCGGAGATATAGGTGGCCTCGCCCGCCAGTCTGGCGGGATCAAGATTGTTCATGTCGCCATGTGCATCGTTCACCACGATGCTGGTGGCTCCCCCCGCCAGCGCCCCTTCTATGGCCGCGTTCACTTCCCCGAGCAGCAGTTCCCGCGCCTGGTCGTACTCGGCACCCGGACCAGAGCATTGCTTCGAATCGACGACGCCCGCCACGCCTTCCATGCCGCACGATAGGTAAACTTTCACCGGCCACCTCTTCCGTTCGGTCTCCTGGCCAGAATTCAGCGACACCGATGACACAGATTTTTGTCGTGGCTGGCAACGGTTCTTTGTCGTGGCTGGCGAAAGTCCAGCCGATCTCGGCCGGGCATCTCTATGAAGCGCCTACCTGGCACACCTGGAAGATTTCCTGAACGGTTTCAACCCGGCACCATTCTTCACACCGACACGCATCTACGCCCACATGGCCAGCCAGCAGGTTGACCATAAATCGTTCGGTCCTGCTCCGTCATGTGCGGGCAGAGGATGGCCGATCATGGCCATCGTGGTGGGGCGCCCTCAGTGCTGGATCAGGCCGCCGACCGGGACGGGAGTGACGTGGCCGGTTGCCGGACGGATCTGCGCGAGGGCGAGGCCGATGTCGACCAGCGAGGACCGGCGGAGGAGCGCGACGTCGGGGATCGGGGTCCAGACCACCTCGAGGGTGTCGCCGTTCGGCTCGGGCCGGAGGTGGCCGCCGGTGATGCGGACCTGGTAGAAGACGCCGACGTTCTGGTGCTCGGGTAGGCCGGGCGAGGGGCGTTCGGCCGCGGGGATCACTCTGGAGTCCACACCCAGCAGGCGTTCGACCACCGCGTCGAGGCCGGTCTCCTCGGCGACCTCCCGGATCACCGCGTCGAAGGGATCCTCCGCGTGTTCGACGCGGCCGCCCGGAAGCGTCCAGTTCGTCGAGACGTGTTGGGCGAGGAGCGCCCGCCCGTCCTGGATGCACACGGCGTAGGCCGCCAGCCGGAAACTCATTCCCCGCACCTCGTCACTGATCGTGTGGTCCGGCCGCGCCGAGATAGGTGAGGACGGCCCGGACCCGGCGGTTGGTGTCGTCGTCGGCGGCCAGGCCGAGCTTGGCGAAGATCGTAGTCGTGTACTTGCTGATGGCGCCCTCGCTGAGGAACAGCCGGCCCGCGATCGCGGCGTTGGAGAGGCCCTCGGCCATCAGCGCGAGTACCGCGCGTTCGCGTTCGGTGAGGGTGGCGAGCGGGTCGGCGCGCTCGGGTCGGCCCAGCAGTTTCGCGACGACAGTCGGGTCGAGTGCCGTACCGCCACCGGCGACGCGCTCGACCGCGTCCAGGAACTGGCCGGCGTCCAGGACGCGGTCCTTGAGCTGGTAGCCGACGCCGCCGTTCCCGTCGGCGAGGAGTTCGCGGGCGTAGAGCTGTTCGACGTGCTGGGAGAGGATGAGCACGGGCAGCCCGGGGACCTCCCGGCGGGCGGTGAGCGCGGCCTGGAGTCCTTCGTCGGAGAACGTCGGTGGCAACCGGACGTCCACGATCGCCACGTCCGGCCGCGTGGTGAGCAGCGCGTCGAGGGTGGCCGGGCCCGTGTCGACCGCCGCGACCACCGAGTGCCCGTACGCCTCGACGAGGCGGACCAGCCCGTCGCGGAGCAGGAAGAGGTCCTCGGCTATGACAACGCGCATGGCACCGCCACGGTGACGCGGGTGGGACCTCCGGGCGGGCTGTCGATGTCCAGGCGGCCGTCGAAGGCCGTCATCCGACGCTCGATCCCGGCCAGCCCGGACCCTTCGGCCGCGGCGGCGCCACCGATCCCGTCGTCGGTCACGGTCGCGGTGAGCGTCCGCGCCGCGTAGGCGAGTTCGACGCTCACCGAGTGGGCATGGGCGTGCTTGGCGACGTTCGCGAGGAGTTCGGCGACCGCGAAGTAGACCGCCGCCTCGACCGGACGTTCGGGGCGGGAGGGCACCGTGCTGGTGACGGTGACCTCGACCGGGGCGTCGAGTGCCATGGCCCGTACGGCGTCGACCAGGCCACGTTCGGAGAGCACCGGCGGGTTGATGCCGCGGACCAGGGAGCGCAGCTCGGCGAGCGCCGCTGCCGAGGAGGCACGGGCCTCGGCGAGGATCTCCTTCGCGGCGGCGGGATTGGCGTCGACGAGGTGTTCGGCGGCCTGCATCGACATGCCCATGGCGACCAGCCTGGCCTGGGCTCCGTCGTGCAGGTTCCGCTCGATGCGTTCGAGTTCGGCGGACTGTGTCTGGGTCAGGTCTGCTCGAATGGCTTCCAGCTCCTCCACCCTCCTGCCCAGCCGGAAGCGTGGTGCTGACCCGAGAAACCGGACGGCCAGGGGCCCGAGGATCCTCCACGCGAACGGGGCGGCGACCAGGCCGGCGACGATCATGGCGACACCGTATCCGCGCAGACCGGGAGTCACCGTCAGGTAGGCGCCGCCGACCAGGCCGAGCAGCGGCAGGGCCGCGACCGGGAGCACGCTCACCCCGGCGATCACGGTCCACAGACCGTCCCAGTGCAGTTGCGGATCATGGGATCGGGCGTTCAGCTTGGCCCGGCGGCGCGCCTCACGTTCGGACTTGTGGTACTCGTAGCCGTCCCACCAGAAGCCGGTGGCCATCCGGGTGACCGGCTGGGCGGTGCGGTAGGTCACCTCGATGCGCAGTCCGAGCCAGCGTTCGGCGAGCCGGCGCGCGGCCTTGGTCAGTGCCTTGCTGGTCAGCAGGTGCGTCATCCACAGCGCCGCGGAGACCCACAGCATCACCATCAACGTCTCGCCGAGAGCGACCAGCGCCTCGATCGGCCAGGATGCGGTCAGGTCATCGGACCAGGAACGGGTGAAGATCGAGCCGCCCCATCCAACGGCCACGCCGATCGCTGGCATCACAACGGTGAGTGCGGCCAGGACGACAGATCGGTACAACCCGACCACGATCTGCGAGCACCAGTGCAGGGGACCGCCTCCTGTAGGCACTTTCATCCGCCTGCCCCTTTCGCCGCGGGCCATTGTGCCAGTCGAATCTTCGAGCTGGTTCTCCTCACCGGTCACGGGCACTGCCAGCATGGGTCACCTCGCCATCGACGCTCGGCTGGGCGGCGGCCCGTCGGGCGCGGCGACGGCCCACCGCGCCGCTGACGCACATCACGGCGCCGATCACGGCGAGGCCTATCCCGTGGTTGAGCAGGCCGACATAGACGGTGGACAGCGCGACCAACGCGAGCCCGGCGACCACCAGGGCCATGCCGGCGATCAGCCGGACGCGGGGGCTGAGACGGTGCAGGAAGAGCAGGATCATCGTTGTTTCTCCGATTCTCCGGGCGATCTGGAGTCGTCCGGTCGACACCGGAGAAGCTACGGTCGGCCGACGGTCGCCTGACATCCCTGCAGACCCCGTGGACGGTGGGTCTGGACCCACCCATCCTTAGGTCCACGCCCATACCGGGCGCCCCGCGCGCTGCCTAACGTCGTGGTCCATGACAGCCGACACGACGGTAGAAGCAAGACATCGAAACCAGCAGCCAGCCGCGTCCGCAGCGCGGCTGTGGTTCGTGGACAACCTGCGGATCCTGCTGACCTCGCTGGTGATCCTGCACCACATCGCGGTCACCTACAGCGGGATCCCGATGTGGTACTACAACGAGCAGCCGCATGGCCATCGGCGCCACCCTGGTGTTCCTCCCGCTCGCGTTGGTCGGCGGGATCGAGGCGTTCGTGGGGCACGGCACCCTGAGCTCGCTGTTCTACGCGCTGTGGGACTCCACCTTCGCGGTCGGCATCGTCCTCGCAGTGCTCAGCTTCTTCCGCCGCAGGCTCAACTCCCAGGGACCGCTGCGCCGGAACCTGTCCCGCAACGTGTTCACCGTGTACGTGATCCACGCGTTCGTGGTGACGGCGGCGGGGTACGCGCTCAGCGTGGTCGACCTACCGACCCTGGCGAAGTTCGCGATCGGCGCTGTCGTGGTGCTGCCGGTCTGCTTCCTGCTCGCCGGCCCGATCCGCCGGATCCCCGGCGTCCGTCGAGTGCTCTGAACGTACTCCCGCCTACCGGCGCCGAAGGCGGCCAGCGGTTCGGTGCCGGGATGCTGCGCGGGTGCTGGATTTCAGGATCGACAGCACCCGCGCTTCCGGCCTCAGCAACTCGCTGCCCGCCGTTCAGTCGGGGGTGACGATGGCGAAGTTCGGGTCGGGCGGTTCCAGCACGGCCAGGAGACGGGCGAGCACGGTGGCGTCGCCGGTGACTTCCGCGCCGTGCGCGCTGAGCGTGTCGGAGGTGATGTGGCCGGTGAGGGCGCCCAGCAGGGTCGCCTTGGGCGAGACGATGGTGGCGTCGGCGGTGTCCGGCTGAGGTCGGCAGGTGTGGACGAGGACACCGTTGTTGAGCGTCAGCCGGTAGCGGTCTCCGGTGTCGGTGACGTCCCAGTCGACGGACAGCTGGAGGTCGAAGCAGCGTGGCGCGTCGACCCTGATGGCGAGTGAGTCGAACAGCTGCGGCACGCTGAGCTGGGCGAGCACGTCGGGCGCGGCGGTCACCGTGGGGGTGCCGAAGTTGCCGTGCCGCAGCTCGTACGCCCCGGACAGGTAGGAGTTGCGCCAGGTGCCGTTCTCGGCGCCGTAGCCGAGCTGCTCGAACGTGTCGGCGAGCAGTGCCTTGGCCGCTGTATGTTCTGGCTCGGCGAACACCACGTGGCTGAGGATCTCAGCGGCCCAGCGCAGGTCTCCCTTGTCGTAGGACCTGCGGGCGGCGGCGACCACCGCTTCGGCACCACCCATGCACTCCACGTACCGTCGGCCGGCCTCCGCCGGCGGATGGGCCCACAGGTGTGCGGGATTGCCGTCGTACCACCCCATGTATCGCTGGTAGATCGCCTTGACGTTGTGGCTCAGCGATCCGTAGTAGCCGTGCGTGTGCCATGCCGCCTCCAGCGCCGGCGGCAGCTGGATGAGCTCGGCGATCTCGCTACCGGTGTGGCCACGGTTGAGCATCCGCACCGTCTGGTCGTGCAGGTAGGCGTACAGATCCCGCTGCAGGGACAGGAACTCGCGGACCCGGGCACGCCCCCACGTGGGCCAGTGATGCGACGCGAACACGACATCCGCGCGACTCGTGAACAGGTCGATGGCCTCGGTCAGGTACTGCGACCACACGTGCGGATCACGCACCAGTGCGCCGCGCAGCGTGAGGAGGTTGTGCAGCGTGTGTGTCGCGTTCTCCGCCATGCACAACGCCGCGTGGCGCGGGAAGAAGAAGTGCATCTCGGCCGGCGCCTCGGTACCGGGCGCCAGCTGGAACTCCATGCGCACACCGTCGACGGTCTCCTGCTGACCGGTGCGGGTGATGTCGACGGTGGGCGGGATCAGGGTCACCGTGCCCGTCGAGGTGGTCTGGCCGAGGCCCGCACCGACCTGGCCGTGCACCCCTCGCGGAAGCACGGCACCGTACATGTAGCCCGAGCGTCGCCCCATGGCCGTTCCGGTGTAGACGTTCTCCGCGACCGCATGCTCGAGAAATCCCTCGGGCGCGAGCACAGGACAGGTGCCGGCATCGACGTCCTGCTGCGTCGTCACCCCCTTCACCCCGCCGAAGTGGTCGACGTGGCCGTGTGTGTAGATCACGCCGGTCACCGGCCGCTCACCCCGGTGCCGGCGGTACAGGGCGAGCGCGGCGGCGGCCGTCTCGGTCGAGATGAGCGGATCGACGACGATCACGCCGCGGTCGCCCTCGACGAACGACACGTTCGACAGGTCCAGGCCGCGCACCTGGTAGATCCCCGGCACCACCTCGAAGAGCCCCTGCAGCGCTGTCAACCCTGACTGGCGCCACAGGCTGGGGTTCACCGTGTCGGGCGCTTCGCCGGAGATGAACGCGTAGGAGTCGTTGTCCCACACAACCCTGCCGCCTTCACCGGTGATCACCCCCGGCTCCAGCGCGACCACGAAGCCGCGACGCGCATCCTCACGATCGCGCTCATCACCGAATGGCAACGACCGCCGCAGCCGGCGGTGCTGCTCTCCGATCGCGGCGATCGGCCTGTCGGCCTGCTCGACCATGTGCGCCTCCCCCGTGCGGGCCTCGCATCACCACACGACGGTCGCCGCGCCCGCTCGCCGCCCAGTCTCGTCGTCGTTGGCAGGAAGCGTCGTACGGCAGTGGGTTCCGACACCGGGCACATCGCCACGCTGACCTTCGGCCGACAGACGGTTGAGCCTCGGCCGGGTGTCGGGTTGGTGTTGCACGGTGTGCAGGCCAACCTGCAGGGTCGGGCTGGTCAGCTCGGCGGACCGAGGCTTTTAGGAACCAGCAGATCTCTGCGCGGGAATCCGTTCGGCTTGTTTGGCCGCGAGCTCCTCGTCATCGACGAGTGTGATCATCTCGACGCCGGGGGTACACAACATGACCACGACGAACCGGCTCCAGCTGTCCGCGAGCAGGTTCGAGACGGTGTAGTGGATGACATCGCCGCCTGGTTCCCAGAATGCCTCTCCGGCCTTGATCGGATAAGGAGCCTCACCTTCGAGCTCGAACAGCATCTCCCCTTCGAGCATGAAGCCGAAGACGGGGCCGGAGTGACGGTGCGGAGCGATGCCGGGGTCCCCCGGCGGCAGGTCGAGGCGTCGGACCATCGCGAACGCACCCTGCGGGATGAACGGCGGCTCGACCTCCAACAGGTCCTTCTGCGTCATGTGGGAGTCAACAACAGGCATACGACCACGCTAGCTCTGTGCGGCCGCGCCGCCAGGGCACTCACTCCCGCCGGGAGGCCCGAGGTGTCGCAGGGGTGGCGCAAGGGATGGTTGCCCCGAACGGGCCCACTTCCGGGCGATGGTCACACTCCCGACAAAGCCGTGTCCCTTTGACGCCGAAGCCGCCATACGGTGGATGGAGGGGTTACCCGGAGAGGGCGATCCGTAGACACGCAGGGGGCTCGTTCCATGGAAACGATGATGGCGTTACGAGCGCACACCCGGGGCGGCCCGGAAGTCCTGGTCTATGAGTCCGCGCCACGACCCGCCCCGGGCAGCGGCGACGCGCTGGTCGCCGTCCACGCGGCGGCGATCACGTTCGCCGAACTGACCTGGCCCGAGACGTGGACCTCCGGCGGTGCCGACCGGACGCCCATCATCCCCTCCCACGAGTTCTCCGGGGTCGTGGCCGAGGTCGGCGAGGGCGTCACCGGGCTGTCCGCCGGTGACGAGGTGTACGGGCTGGCCCCCTTCGACCGGGACGGCGCCGCGGCGGAGTATGTCAGCACACCGGTGACGAGCGTGGCCGCCCGGCCCCGCACGGTGTCCCACGTCGCCGCGGCGGCCGCCGCGCTGCCGGCGCTGACCGCGTGGGAGGCCCTCGTCGAGCATGCGGCAGTGAAACGGGGCCAGCGCGTGCTGGTGCACGGAGGCGCCGGCGGTGTCGGCTCCTTCGTGACCCAGTTGGCGGTCGCGCTGGGCGCGAGGGTCACGTGCACCGCGCACTCCCCCGACGTCGCATACGTTCTCGGCCTAGGCGCCGAGCGTGTGATCGACGCGGAGTCCCTCGACGCGGAGAAGGGCGTCTTCGACGCCGTGGTCGACGCGGTCGGGCAGGACACACCCGAAGGCCTGTTCGCGGCGCTCCACCGCGGCGGACACCTGATCACTCTGCAGGAGCCCCCCGCACAGGAGTTGGCCGACAGGTACGGCGTCACGGCTCTCTTCTTCATCGTGGCGGCGAACCAGGACTGCCTGATCCAGCTGGCCGACATGATCGACACCGGCAGGCTGAAGTCCAACGTCGCCGCGACGTTCCCGTTGGCCGAGGGCCGCGCCGCCTACGAGAGCGGCGCCGTCCGCAGACGCCACCCGGGCAAGACCGTGCTGGTCGTGCGGGACTGACCGGCGGGTCGACGCGTCGTCAACCCCACCTTGCCCGCTCACCCGATGTGCCCGCGGACGGCGGCGCCTTCGCCTCAGGGCCGTCTGGCCACCCATGCGGTCCGCACGGCGCGGACGGTGAGGTCGTCGCGTCGCAGGACGCTGTCGGGCCCGTCGCTGTCGACGAGGGTGTCGAGGGTGGCCAGATCCTCCGCGCTCAGCCGGCCGTCCAGACCGGAGCGGAGGCGTCGCAGGGACGCCTGGGCGTAGCGGCCGGTGGCGGTGGGAAGCGGGGGCGTCAGCTCGATCACGAACGTCTTCTCGGCTTGGACGGTGAAGCCCGCCTTGGCAAGGCGTGCGCCCCAGTCGGAGCCGATGTGCGGCAACTCCGCGGCCCGTCGTTCGTCCATGACGGCGTGGCAGCGCTCTTCGAGGCCGGGCCGGCCCAGGCCCAGGTCGTGGGGCAGGAAGCGCGGAAAGGAGTCCAGCTCGACCGCGACGAGGCGCCCGCCGGGGCGAAGCGCGGCGAAGACGTTGGCGAGGACGCGGTCGGGGTCTGCCATGTGGTGGAGGGAGTTGGACGCCCAGGCCAGCTCGACGGTGTCGACGGCCGGCCACGCCGCGTCCAGGTCCGCCTGGACGGTGCGGATCCGCTCGGCCACGCCGAGAGCGCGGGCCTTGCCCTCGAGGTGGCGCAGGTGGGAGGCGGACATGTCCATTGCGATCACCTCGGCCCCCTCGAAGCGCTGGAGCAGGGCGAGGGCGCCGGCACCGGTCCCGGCGCCCAGGTCGAGAATCCGGCGCGCGGGCAGGTCGGCGGTCAGCTCGTGGATCCAGGCGGTCACGTCGGACAGGTAGGACTGGAGTACTTCGGCGTCCAGGTCCAGGAGTTCGGCCATGGCCGCCTCGTCGTCCTGGCCCGCGCCGTGGTGGTGATGCCCGTGGTGGTTCGAGTGGTGGTGGTCTGCCATGCCTTGACCGTACGCGGAGTTTGCGCCCCCGACATAGGCTCTTGCGTATGACGCAAGACGGCGATCTGGACGGTCTGGTCCGCAAGCGGATCAGAGGGCTGCGGCTGGCCCGGGGTTGGTCGCTGGACGACCTGGCTGCCCGTTGCTACCTGAGCCCCTCCACCCTGAGCCGCATCGAGACGGGCCACCGACGCATCGCCCTGGACCAGCTGGCCCCGATCGCCCGCGCCCTGGGAACCACCCTCGATGAGCTGGTGACCTCCGTCAGTGACGACGACGTGGTGATCAGACCGCACCGCGACGTGGCCCGAGGGACCACCACCTGGGTGCTGAGCCGGGAGCCCGGGCCGAACGGCGTCACTGTCGCCAAGATGCGGATCACCAGGCCGGCACCCGTACGCGGCGCCGAGGAACTGCGGGTCCATCCGGGCAGGGACTGGTTCACCGTCCTGTCCGGAACGATCGTGCTCCTGCTGGGAGAGCGGACCATCCTGGTCGAGGCCGGCGAGGCGGCGGAGTTCTCGACCATGATTCCCCACGCCTTCGGGGCTCACGCGGGCCCGGCGGAGGTGCTGTGCATCCTCGACCACGACGGACAGCGCACCCATCTGCGGCCCTCGACCTGAGCGGCCGCGTCCGCCCGCCGCGACCGGTTCAGCCCGGCGGGGCAAGGTGGCGTTGCGCCCATTCGCCGATGTCGCGGCGTTCGATCGCGGTGGCCATGAGGTCGGGGAACGCGTCGGGCGTGCAGGCGAACGCGGGGATCCCCATGCCGGCGAGCGCGGCGGCGTTGTGGTGGTCGTAGGCGGGCGCGCCGTCGTCGGACAACGCGAGCAGCACGATCACCTGGACGCCGGCGTTGGTGAGCGCACCGATCCGGCGCAGCATCTCCTCCTCGATCCCGCCCTCGAACAGGTCGCTGATGAGGACGAGGATCGTGTTGTTCGGGCGGGCGATGAGTTGCTGGCCGTAGGCGAGGGCACGGTTGATGTCGGTGCCGCCGCCGAGCTGGGTGCCGAACAGCAGGTCGACCGGGTCGGCGAGGTGGTCGGTGAGGTCGACGACGGCGGTGTCGAAGACGACCAGGGACGTGCGCAGGGACGCCATGGAGGCGAGCACCGCGCCGAACACCGCGGAGTAGACCACCGAGGACGCCATCGATCCGCTCTGGTCGATGCACAGGACGACGTCGCGTTGGACCGCCTGCTGGCGGCGGCCGTAGCCGATCAGGCGTTCGGGGACGATGGTGCGCTGCTGGGGTTGGTAGTGGCGCAGGTTGGCGTGGATGGTGCGCTGCCAGTCGATGTCGGCCTGCCTGCGTGGCCGGGAGGTGCGGGCGGCCCGGTTGAGGGCGCCGGTGATGGCTGAGCGGGTGCGTTGGGACAGGCGCGCCTCGAGCTGGTCGACGACCTTCGCGACGACCGCGCGTGCGGTGTCGCGGGTCGCCTCGGGCATCACGTCGTTCAGGGAGAGCAGGGTGCCGACCAGGTGGACGTCGGGTTCGATCGCCTCGAGGAGTTCGGGTTCGAGCAGGAGCCGGGTGAGGTTGAGCCGTTCGATGGCGTCCTTCTGCATGACCTGGACGACGCTGGCCGGGAAGTAGGTGCGGATGTCGCCGAGCCAGCGGGCCACCCGCGGTGCGGAGGCGGCGAGGTTCCCGGCGCGTTTGGGGTCGCCGGTACGGGGGCGCTGGTCGGAGTCGTAGAGGGCGGCCAGGGCGGCGTCGACCTTGGCGTCGTCGCCGGACAGGTCGGCGCCGGTGCCGTCGTCGCTGCCGCCGAGGACGAGTCGCCAGCGGCGCAGGCGTTCCTCGGTTGGTTCGCTCACGGCTGCCTCCCTGTCAGGCCGAGGATGGCGGCGACCGCGCGGACGGCGGGTTCGGCGCGGGCGTGGTCGAGGTCGTCGTCCTCGGGGCGGTTCGCGCGCTGGTCGCCGGCGTGTGGGTCGCTGGTGTGGCGGCGCATGCGGTCGCCGATGGCGCGGCGCTCGGGTGCGTCGAAGGTGCCGAACGTGCGCCGCAGCAGCGGGAGTACGTCGTCGAAGGTGTCGGCGGGTAGATCCGCAAGCCAGGCGTCGATGAGGTGGAGCAGCCGGTCGTCGTGGACGAGGAGCAGCCCACCGCCGGACAGGAATCCCTCCACCCAGGCGGCCACGTGCGCGGGGGCGGCGCCGACGGAGACCGCGCGGGCCATCCGGACGCCGGCGGCGTCGGCGTCGAGGCGTTCGGCGTCCAGCAGCAGCCGCACCAGGCGGCCCTCGATCAGGCCGGGCAGGTCGTCGCGGGTGGCGATGCTGGCGAGGGTGGTCTCCCAGCGTTGCCGGTGTTCGCGGTCGGCGAGCAGGTTGACGGCGGAGTGGACGGCCTCGATGTGGTCGAGGAGTTCGCGTTCGGCGTCCTCGTCGAGGGCGGAGATGGCGGGTGGAAGGTCGACGCACATGCGGACGACGATCTCGGCGATGACGGCGCGGAGGCTGCCGACGTCGGTGCCGCGGACGTCGCCGTAGCGGACGGAGCGGACCAGGGCGGGCAGGGCGGCCATCAGGTGGGTGACGTCCCCGTCGAGGGCGGCGCGTTCCCCGACCGCGGCCAGGACCGCGGGCAGGGCGTCGGGCAGGTCGGCGAGCAGGCAGTGTTCGGTGAGGGTGCTCAGCTCGGACAGGGAGGCGGCGTCGCGGGCGTTGGCGGTGGCGCGGGCGATCGCCGCGTCCGCGACGGTGTTGCCCCACATGCTCGCCTCGATCAGGGCGAGGTCGAGTTCGGGTCGCCAGGCCAGCGTCCACAGTTCGTGGAAGGTGCCGCGGGAGCCGGCGATCTCGCCGGGTTCGCCCCACTCGACGTCGAGCAGGCGGAGCCGGTGCAGGAGGCGGCTGCGTTCGAGGTCGGTGGGTTTGCGCAGGTCCAGGTCGAGGTCGCGGTCGAGTGCCTCGGGTTTGAGGCGGAGCCGTCGTTGCGCGGCGCGCAGGTCCTGTTGGAGGGGCACCATCGGGGTCGCGGCGGGTACCTGGCCGAGGCGTTCACCGACGACGAGTTTGCGCTGGACGAGTTCGACGGGCAGGTCGGCGCCCTCGCACAGGACGGCGCGGGTCGCCTCGGTCACCTCCGCGAGCCCGGGCAGCGGCCGGCCGCGCAGGGAGGCGAGGGTCTCGGCCAGCCGGACGCCCTCGATGACGTGGGCGGAGGAGACGGGCAGGCCGTTGTCGCGCAGGATCCTGGCGGTTTCGGTGAGCCAGCGTTCGATGGGACGGTCGGTGGTCTCGAAGAGGTGGTGGTACCAGCCGGGCGACTCCACGCCGGCGCCGTAGCCGCTCCAGTACGCGAGGCGGCTGTGGGTCCAGGGCACCCAGGTCATGGCGACCTTGGTCTTGGTCCGGCCCTTCAGCACCCGGTTGTCGGCGGCGGCGGTGGGGAGGTCCAGCAGCGCGGGGACGTGCCAGGCGCCGCAGACGACGGCGATCCTGGTGTACCCGTCGGCGAGGGTGCGGCGGAGCACGGTGCGCATGTACGCCTCGCGGCGTGCCTCCTCCTCCTGCTCGCCGGCGGGCTGGGCCGGGGCGTGTTCGCGCAGCGCCGTCATCGCCTCGGCGATCGCGGCGAACGGTGCGGGTTCGCCGTCGCGGCGGTGTTCGATGACGTCGTCCCACCAGCGTTCGGCGTCGTCGTAGCCGGCGGTCTCGGCGAGCCAGCCGAGCGGGTCGATGCGGACTCCGGCCTCGGCGGAGCCGCGTCGGCGGCGGCCGGTGTGGCGGGGTGTGGCGAGGACGTTCGCGGCGGGCAGGTCGCAGAACCGCACCGGGATGCCGGCGTTCAGGGCGTACTGGATGGCCTGCCACTCCGGGGAGAACGACGCGAACGGCCAGAACGCCGACCGGTTCGGTTCGCCCGGAACGTAGGCCAGCAACGCGACCGGCGGCTCCATCTCCGGGTCGGCGGCCAGCGGCACCAGCGCGTCCGCCTCGGGTGGTCCCTCGATGAGGACCACGTCGGGGCGCAGGTCGGCCAGCGCCGCCCGCAACGCGCGTGCCGTGCCCGGGCCGTGGTGGCGTACGCCGAGCACGGTGACGGCGCCAGCCTGATCGGCCGACAACCGCGACGTGGTGGGTGTGGTCAACCGGATACCTCGCGGCAGGCTCGGTAGAAGTCGGCCCAGTCGCGGCGTTCGCGGACCACCGCCTCGAGGTACTCCTGCCAGACCACCCGGTCGGAGACGGGGTCCTGGATGACGGCGCCGGTGATGCCGGCGGCGATGTCGGCGGGGCGCAGGGTGCCGTCGCCGAAGTGGGCGGCGAGGGCGATGCCGCTGGTGACGACGGAGATGGCCTCGGCGGGGCTCAGGGTGGCGCTGGGTGACTTGACCCTGGTACGGCCGTCGCTGGTGACGCCTTCGCGGAGTTCGCGGAAGACGGTGACGACCCGGCGGATCTCGTCCAGGCCGGGCGGGAGTTCGGGGAGTTCGAGGGCGCGGCCGAGTTCGGTGACGCGGCGGTGGACGATCTCGACCTCCTCATCGGCGGTGGCGGGGACGGGCAGGACGACGGTGTTGAACCGGCGGCGCAGCGCGCTGGAGAGTTCGTTGACGCCGCGGTCGCGGTCGTTGGCGGTGGCGATGACGTTGAAGCCCTTGCGGGCCTGGACCTGGCTGCCGAGTTCGGGGATCGGCATGGTCTTCTCCGACAGGACGGTGATGAGGGCGTCCTGGACGTCGGAGGGCATCCGGGTGAGCTCCTCGACCCGGACCAGCCGGCCCTCGGTCATCGCCCGCATCACCGGGCTCGCCACCAGCGCCTTGTCGGTGGGGCCCTCGGTGAGCAGGCGGGCGTAGTTCCAGCCGTACCTGATCGCCTCCTCGACGGTGCCGGCGGTGCCCTGGACGAGCAGGGTGGAGTCACCGGAGATCGCGGCGGCGAGGTGTTCTGACAACCACGTCTTGGCGGTGCCGGGGACGCCGAGCAGGAGCAGGGCCCGGTCGGTGGCGAGGGTGGCGACGGCGACCTCGACGATGCGCCGGTTGCCGACGTACTTGGGGGTGATGGGGGTGCCGTCGACCTCCCCTCCGTGCAGGTACGTCGTCACGGCCCAGGGTGAGAGGTGCCAGCCGGGTGGGCGAGGCCGGTCGTCGTGGGCGGCGATGGCGGCAAGTTCGGCGGCGTACTGCTGCTCGGCGTGGGCGCGCAGGACTCCTTCGGGCAGGCCGGGCAGGCCGGCGGGGTCGGGCGAGCCGGTCGGGTTGGGCGTGCCGGTCGGGTTGGGCGTGCCGGTCGGGTTGGGCGTGCCGGGTGCGTCAGGCGAGCCGGTCGCGGCGTCGGGTGGCGTGGTGTCGGTCAACGGAGTTCCCTCAACATGTCGTGGCGGAAGCGCAGGGTGGTGGCCAGGCGCCGCAGCGCCGGCCACGGGTGCTCGGCCAGGTCCTCGGCGCGCTCGTGCAGCTCGGGCGGCAGCCGCAGCGCCGCGACGGCGCAGAGTCGCTCCCCGAGTCCGGTGTACTGCCTGCCGGCCTGCACGATCCTGGTCAGGGCCGCGGCGGCCAGCTCCTCCGACCAGGGCCCCGCGATCTCGGTGAGCAACTCGACCAGTTCGACGCCGAGCGCGGCATTGGTGACGATGCCGGCGGCGTGCGCAGCGCGTTCCTCAAGTGGGAGGACGGCGAGGAGCCGGCCGGCCAGAATGCCCTCGCCGAGAAGGGCTCTGGCCCAGGTGGGGTCACGTTGGGTGATCGCGGCCCGTGCCCAGCCGGTGATGACGGGCTGGTGCCAGTCGCCCGCGTCGAGGGCGACGATCTGCGCGGGGGTGGTGCCGAGCCGGCCCGTCCAGGTGGAGAGCGGGGTTCGGGCGAGGAGTTCCTCCAGCCACCAGGCGCGTTCGCCGGCGACGTCGGGTGGGCGGAGCTGGACGCCGTCGCGTTGGGCGCGGGCGTCGCAGCTGGTCGGTGGGTCGACGAGGAGCTGGCCCGCGTGTGGTCCGAGGGTGAGGCACGGTGTGGCGCGGCGGGCCATCCGAGCGGACAGGGCGCTGCCGGGGATTCGGGCGAGCAGGTCGGCGGCGGTCTGGCGTACCTCGCGGCGGGGGTCGTCGAGGGCCGTCTCGAGGAACGGTTCGTCGCCCGGGGTGAGGTCGGCGCCGAAGGAGGTGAGGAACGCGATGCGGTCCTGCGGGGTCTCCTGCGCCCAGGTCCCCGCGAGGAGGTCGCGGGCCCGGTCGGGGTGCCTGGCGCGCAGGTGGGCGAGGTAGCCGCGGCGGCCGCCGGGGTCGCCGTACTCCCAGATGTCGGGGTCGATTTCGGCACCGTCGGCGGTGTCGGAGGTATCGGCGGTGTGAGCCTGGTCGAGCAGGTACGCCCAGTCGGGGTTGAGTCCGGCGAGCCAGCGGGCCCGGTGGCCTCCGACGGTGCTGACCAGGCCGCGGATGCGGGGGTTGCCGCGGGCGCGGTCGAGCAGGGCGGGCAGCAGATGCCCGGGTACGCGGAGCCCTCGGTCGGCGGCGGCGGTGAGCCACTCGGGCAGGGTGCCGGGGTGTTCGCCGGCGAGGATCCTGGCCAGCCGGTGGGCGGCGGCACGGCTCACGGCCGGCCTGTCGTCGGGCCGGCTCGGTGCGGGCAGGTCGCGCTGGGCGGGCTGGAACCCGGCGCGGCGCCGCGCCACGAGCAGGGCCGCGCGGTCGAGCAGCAGCGCGGCGGGGTCGGCGTCGTCGGCCGCCGCGGCGCTGGTCCCGTCCAGTCCGTCCAGTTCGTGGAGGTCGGTGTCGGGTACGGGGCGGCGTTCGGTCCCGACCAGGGCAGCCGACACGAGGGCGTCCCACTGGCTCACAGGGCATCTGGGGTGGAGGCCCCGCCCTTCACTGCGGGGAGGAAGCCCTCTGCAGCAGACACTTCCTGTCGGTCCTCTCCTTTAGGTTTAGTGTGATATCTCGGTTTCGTGTGGTCCCCACGCCTGCCCAGGAGGCAGGGCTGGTAGAGCACTGCCGACATGCACGGTACGTGTGGAACCTCGGTCTGGAACAGCGGCTCATGTGGCGGCCCGACCGGCGTGCAAGCCCGCCCGGCTACGCGGAACAGGGCCGCCAGCTGACCGAGGCGCGCGCCACCGAGCCGTGGCTGGCCGCTGGGTCGTCTACCGTGCAGCAACAAGCGCTTCGTGACCTTGATCGGGCGTGGCAGAACTTCTACGCTGGCACACACCGCCGGCCGACCTGGCGCAAGGCAGGCAGGAATGAGGGCTTCCGGATCGTCGGCGCCCAAGCCCGCCGGGTGCGAAAACTGAACCGCCGTTGGGCCGAAGTCATTGTTCCGAAGGTCGGCTGGGTGCGGTTCCGGCTCTCCCGGCCCGTCCCCGCCATCGCAAGGTCCTACCGCATCACCCGGGACTGGGCCGGCCGCTGGCACATCGCGTTCGCTGTGGTACCCGGCCCTATCCCCGCACCCCACAACGGTGAGATCGTCGGTGTCGATCGGGGTGTAGCCGTCTCGGCTGCACTGTCGACCGGTGACCTTCTCCGCCTGCCCCCAATGACCGCGCGCGAGGCGTCCCGTCTGCTTCGCCTCCAGCGCCGGCTCGCCCGCGCGAAGCGCGGATCCAACCGGCGCAGCCGAGTCAAGACCGCGATCGCCAGAATCAAGGCCGCAGAAGCCAACCGACGCAAGGACTGGGTCGAAAAGACCAGCACCGCTCTGGCCCGCCGCTTCGACTTGATCCGTGTCGAAGACCTGCGCATCCAGAGCATGACACGTTCGGCTCGGGGCACTATCGAGAACCCCGGCAGGAACGTCCGGCAGAAAGCCGGGCTCAACCGTTCGATCCTCGCGTCCGGCTGGGGGCAACTGGTCCAACGGCTCGAACACAAGGCACCCGGGAGGGTCCAGAAGGTCCACCCCGCGTACACGTCCCAGACGTGCTCGGCGTGCATGAACGTCGACCGTGAAGCGCGTGAGAGCCAAGCGCGCTTTGCATGCCGGTCCTGCGGACACACCGAGAACGCTGACGTCAATGCGGCTAGAAACATCGCGGCAGGGCGTGCCGTGACTGCACGGGGAGGCCCGCCGTGGGGCGAGCCTGCGAACCGCGAACCTCAACCTATCCTCCTCTCCGTGTAGAGCGATGGGTTGGAATCCCCCGGCTTTCAGCCGAGGGAGGACGTCAAAGCGAGACCACCTCTCCCTCGGCGCTCCAGGCGGTGAGCGGGGTGAGCCCGCGCGGGGTCCATTCGGCGGCGACGGTGACGGGGTGGCCGCCGGACAGCCCGACCAGGGGCCAGGGGTCCTCCACGGCGGGGTGGAGTTCGAGCGCGGCGCCGGTGGGGTCGGCGAGCGCCCAGGTCGGGGACCGCGTGGGTACGACGTCGGCGAGGACGACGGGCCAGGTGTCCAGCCAGGGATCGCGGGCGAGCGCGTCGGCGTAGGAGGTGAGGGCGCCGGTCACGGTGTGGCCAGGCGGGCGAGTGGGTGCGGGCATGGCGTACCGCTCGGTGATCACCGCCCGCAGCGGCAGCGCGCCCGGGTAGAACACGAGGTCGGCGTCGATGGTCGTCCCCACCACCAGCGGGACCTCCATCGGCTGGCCGGGTGGGGCGAAGGCCAGCAGCAACGCCATCGTTTCGGTGCTGGCGCCGCGCAGCCAGGTGCGCCTGGTGACCAGCCGGTCCAGGTCGATCTGGTGGACGCCCAGGACCTGCCAGTGGTCGCGGACCGGTACGCCGGACCTGATCTCCTCCTGCCGGATCGTGAACCCGACCCGGGTCCGGACGGTGGCGCGCATCGGCTCCTCGAACTGCGGGAGCCGCCGGTAGGCGACGGTGAGGAGTCGCAGCAGCGCGTACTCCTCCAGCAGCCGGCCCGGCCAGCCCTCCCCCGAGGCGGGGACCGCGGCCAGCCGACTCACCCACGCCCCGACACTGCCGGCCTGGGAGTCGACCAGCCGGGCGGCGACGGTGTCCCAGTCGCGGTAGCTGGCGCGGGCGGCGCCGGCCAGACCTCCGCGTACCTGGTCGCGCAGCCACCGGTCGAACTCCTCCAACCCCGCGGCGACGCGGTCCTCCCGCTGCCGGGCTCGGCGCTGCGCCGCGGCCGGGTCGGCGATCGGGGCGTCAGGCCCGCGGCCGGCCTTGCGTTCGGCGCGTTCGGCTCTCTTGGCGGCCCACTCGGCGACCCAGTCCGGCCGGTCGCCGGTCGTGCCGACGGTGCCGTCGGACCACAACAGCAGCAGTGCCAAGGCGTGCTTGCAGGGGAGTTTCCGGCTCGGGCAGGAACAGGAGAAGGCGGGTTCGGACAACTCGGCACAGGTGCGGTAGGGCCGGGCGCCGGAGCCGTGGTACTCCCCCCACACGACCGGGCCGGTGTCCTCGTCCTCGCCGGCCGGCGAGGACCAGCCGGTGCGTGACCAGCGCTCGGCGGTGGCGATGCTCTGCGCGGCGAGGTGGGAGGAGGCATCCGATGCCATTGCCAGCACCTGATCCCTGCTCCACTGCTCGACCACGGCGGCCACCCTAGCCATCAGGACCGACGAGACCCCGGAGTCGCTCCCCGCGGCGCGCATTCGGGGCGTTCCCGGCGTTGCCATGTCGACACTACTCACCGTCACCAGCCTAGAACGACATCCGCCCAACCGGCTGCGGCGTGGGCATCGGCGGTCCTGCCGCCGATGTCGACTGACCACGCCGGTTCGGCGGCCTCGTCGACAACGCCCGGTACTTTCCTCTCAGGAAAGAACCTGCTACTTTCCTCACAGGAAAGTGCGGCTGGCAGGAAGGACAGGAATCGCATGAGACCTGAAGAGGCACAGGCCGCGCTGGACGATGTACGCCGTCGCGGCGCCCAGTCCCGGGCCGAGTACCTGCGGTACGGGTTCTCCCGCCCCTATCTCCTGGTCTCGGCCCTGCTCCTGTTCATCTCCTTCGCCTCCTTCGACCTGCCGAATCCATGGGGTGGGGCGGTGCTGTTCCCGGCGGTGGTGCTGCTGGTGGGCATGCTGACGGTCTGCCTGCGCCGGGCGACCGTGCGCAGACCAATGACCTCCGGGGAGGCCCTGCTCGCGGCGGCCGCCGGGATTGCCCTGGTGGGGCTGTTCAGGGGACTGTCGGCGGCAGCGCAGGCGGGCGGCGTCCCGGTCCCGCACACGGTCGTGGCCGCCGCGCTCAGCGTGGTGAGTCTGCTGGTCGCCGACCGGGTGCGGGACACCCTCGTAGCGCGGGTACGAGGCACGGACGGGCGTTGAAGGCGCTGATGGACAACGACTTCGACGAGTTCCTGCACGTCCCCGCGCGGCTGGCGATCGTCGCGCTGCTGGCGCCGGCGAGCTGGACGGATTTCGGTTTCGTTCGGGAGGCGGTCGACACCAGCGACTCGGCACTCTCCAAGCAGCTCTCCGCCCTCGCCGCCCAGGGATATGTCGACATCCAGAAGCAGAAGGGCCTGGGCGCGCGGCGCACCTTGGTGCGACTCACCCCGCAGGGGCGGGAGGCGTTCCGGCGCCATGCCGCGGCCCTGGAGCGGATCGCCGCCGCGGCCCGGGCCCCAGAGCCCTCCGAACCGACGAGTTGACCTTGTGATGATCAGTCTTCGATGAAGAACTGCGGCAGGTTGGTGGCCCCCGGGTTTGGATAGAGCCGGACTATGTTCTTCGGAACGTTGTGCAACCGGTCTGTCGCGACTCCGAACGTCCGCGGCGCAAGCGACGTTCCAATCGCATAGAACTGCTCCTTCGAGATCCTCAGTACCTCCATGAAGAGCCTCTTCTGCTCCTTGAGGTCAACGGTTTGCTGCGCCTCGTCGTAGAGAGCCAGTTGCTCTCTCACCCGCGCCGGAGGCCGCTCACCAGCTCTGCCTCGCGACTCGTACCACTCGCCCCACGGAACGGCAAACCGTGAGCCCGCTCCTGTGGGCAGATACCACTGGGGAATGAGCATCGCGTTCAGGCCGCCGTCGCCTTGGTACACCTGCGCGTCGAAGTCGTTGCCGTTCGTGCGGCTGGTGTACAGGGTGATGTCCAGGGACTGGATGTTCACGTCAACACCGACAGCCCGCCAGTATCCCCGGACGAGGTCCATCGTGGGTGCGAACGTCGGGTCGCCGTTGGTGGACGGGACCATGACCGAGAAGAACAGTCGGCGTCCGTCCGGCCGGAGCCGAAAACCGTTCCCGTCACGTTGGCCCAGTCCTGCACGGTCGAGATGTTCGTTGGCCTTCGCCAGGTCGTGCTCGGTGTACTGGGTGGCGAACTCCTCGTCGTAGAACACCGACTCCGGCCGGGGAGCCGCCTGCCACGGTCTGCCCTGACGCTGGAGGACTCCTGTGATGATCTCCTTCCGATCGATGGCGTACGACATGCCGACACGGAAGTCCTTGTTCTGGAAGACTGCTCGAAGAGCTGGATCCTTGTGACAGAGGTTGAACGCGATGTTCATGTTGTTGTTGAAGGACCAGTTGCAGTCGAAGAAGTGGAACCTTCCCTGCTCTCGTTTGGAAGCAAGTACCGGCTTGAACGCGGGGGTGCCGACCCGCCACATGTCGAAGTCGATCTCACCGTTGGATACCTTCAACAGGATTACCTGCGGATCGCTCATGAGATGGTACGCAATCCTGTCGATGTAGGGCAGTTGGTTGCCGTCGGTGTCGACCTTCCAGTAGTAGGGGTTCCGCTCGAGGACGATCCGACTGGTCGAAGCCGCGGCCGGTTTCCACGCGGACAACGTGGGAAGGTCCGGGTTACCCCAACGATCGGTCTTCGCGAGCAGGAGCTGGCTCCACTGCGAGAATCCCTGCTGTCTCGCGGAGTCCTCCGCATCCGCGTTGAACTTCGGGTGGAACCGGCTGAGGTAGTGACGTGGCAGCGTGACCAACGACAGTCCCTCAGAACTCGCGAGCCACATGGGGAAGATGCCGTTGGGGAGGTCGAACGTGAACGCCACCGTGTGGTTGTCGATCTTCCGGATCTTCGCGGGCGCGCCCGTAGGCGCCAGGTACGCCGGTGCAGCCGGGTACAGCTCCTCGTTCAGGAGTACGTCGTTGTACGCGAAGAGCAGGTCGTCGGCCGTGAATGGATGCCCGTCCGACCACCGCATGCCCTCGCGAAGGTGGAATCGGTGCTCCTTGCCGGACTCGTCGATGTCGTACGACTCCGCGATGTCGGGGAAGGTCTTCGTGAAGGTCGGGTCCCAGCGAAGGATCTGGTCGTATCCCGCTGTCGCGTTCATCCAGCCGTCCTGTGGACTCTGAATGACCGCATTCAGGGTCCCGCCATAGGTGCCGGTTCGCTCGACGGGCGTGACCACAAGTGGGTTCTTCGGCAACCGCTCCGCCAGCGGCGGCAGGTCACCCTTCCGGACCATGTCCGCCAGGCCAGGGGCCTGTCGCTCAGTTCCGGGCCCAGGATTTTGGTGTCCACCGCCTGACGGGTTCTGCTTCCCATCGCCTGACGGGTCAGTGGACAACAGGTCGCACCCGGTCAAGGATGCCGTGGAGGCGAGGAGTGCGGTGGTCAGCACAAGACGTCTTGTTGGCACGTTCGCTGAGGCAGGTGGGCGGGTCATCGGCGCACCCCTTCCGCGTTGGGACAGAAAGTTGCCACGTTACGGACCGTCGCCGGTGGCCTCCGGACGGTCACGTCGCGCGTCCAGGGCTGGACATCAGGTCCTGTCATTGGTCCTGCCCCGCGACGTGTGCCCCCCAAGGACGCTCGCCCGCGTCAGCGTCCCGCGAGTCCGGTCAGCGTGATGCCGCGGACGAAGTGCTTCTGGGCGAGGAGGAAGAGGACGAGCAACGGAATGATCGTGATCATCGTCGCCGCCATCACGAGGTGCCAGAACTGCCCGAACCTGCCCTGGAACCACATGAGGCCGAGCGGGACGGTGTACTTCTCGTTCTGCGACAGGTAGATCAGCGGGCCCATGAAGTCGTTGTAGTGCGACAGGCCGGCGAAGATCGCGACGGTCGCCACCGCCGGGCGGCACTGGGGGACGATGACCTGCCAGAGGATCCGGAAGTTCGAGGCGCCGTCGACCTTCGCCGCCTCGTCGAACTCCTTCGGGATGGTCATCATGTACTGGCGGAGCAGGAAGACGTAGAAGGCCGGCGCGAACCACGCGGGCAACCACAGCGGGTAGAACGTGTCGATGAGGTGCAACTGCTTGAAGATCACGAACATCGGCACCAGGGTCACCACCGGCGGCAGCATCATCGTCGCCAGCATCGCACCGAAGATGAGGCGGCGGCCGGCCCAGCCCAGGCGTGCCAGCGCGTAGGCCGCCGTGATCGCGCTGAGCACCGAGCCGACGGTTCCCAGGACAGTCACGACGAGGGTGTTGACGATGAAGGTCGCGAACGGCAGGCGGGTGAAGACCTCGCCGTAGTTGCTCCAGCGCGGTTGGTTCGGGATCCAGTCCACCGGCACCTCGAAGACCTGGCCGGGGGCCTTGAGCGACGTACTCGCCACCCACAACAACGGCATCAGGAACGTGATGCCCAACACGATCAGGACGATGTGCAGGAGCAGGCGTCGCGACCCGACGACCCATCGGGTGTCGCGCCCGGCGCGGTCTGGCACCCGGGCGGCCGCCGAGCCCGTCGACCTGTCCTCTCCTGCGGTCCGGATGGCATCCATCGACTCACCTTCCCGTTGCGCGGCCCGCGAGGAGGCTAGAGCGCGCCCTCGTAGTAGACCCACCGACGCGAGACCAGGAACTGCAGCAAGGTCAGCGCCACGACGATGAAGAACAAAAGCCACGACAGGGTGGCCGCGTAGCCCATGTTGAAGTACTGGAAACCGTTCTGGTAGATGTACAGAACGAGGAAGCGCGTGGCGCCTTCGGGACCACCGTTGGTCATGATGAGCGCCTGGGCGAAGACCTGGAAGCTTCCGATGATCCCGACCACCATGTTGAACAGGATCGTCGGCGAGATCATCGGGACCGTGATCGACCGGAACCGTTGCCAGGCGTTGGCACCGTCGATCGTGGCCGCCTCGACCAGGGACTGCGGCACGCCCTGAAGGCCGGCGAGGAAGATGATCATCTGTGGGCCGACGAACCACAGGCTCATGAGGATGAGCGCCGGTACCGCCCATTTCGTGTCGAAGAGCCAGTTGACGGGTCCGATCCCGAACCATCCCAGGACGTGGTTCAGGACACCGAACTCGGTGTTGAAGAGTTGGCTGAACACCACGGCACTGGCGACGATCGGTGTGATCGAGGGCAGATAGAACATCAGCCGGTACAGGGCGAGGCCCCGGATCTTCTGGTTCAGCATCAGCGCGAGAGACAGCGCGACGACGAGCTGGAGCGGCACACCGACGAAGGTGTAGTAGGCGGTGACGCCGAGCGACTTCCACAGATCCGCGTCGTGAGCGGCCTGCCGGATGTTGTCGAACCCCACGAAGCGGGGCGAGGTGATGAGGTTCCAGTCCTGGCTGGTGAGGAACAGCGCGTACACCATGGGGCCGAGCCAGAAGATCAGGATTCCGAGTAGGAGCGGACTGGAGTAGAGCAGACCGTCGCGCAGGGCCCTTCGTCGACGTGCTCCCGGCCGCACGTCGACCTGGGACTTCACTGCGAGGGTGGTGGCCATCGAATGCCTCCTGGTCGCGCGGCGAGTCAGTTGCCCGACGGTTCGCGTTCGGCCCAGTACCTGTCAAGTACGCGTTGCAGAGCCGGCTGGTACTGCTCGACGATCTCCGCCGCGCTTCGCTGGCCGGACTGCAGGGCGGTCCACATCGAGTCCAACGGTTCACCCCCGTAGGCGTTGATGGGGGACCCTTCTCCCATCACCAGCGGCGTGGTGCCCTCCCGCTGGCTCACCACGAACGCGTCGGTGTTGTGGAAGCGGAAGTCCCGCCCGGCGATCGGCGCCCAGATCCGCTCCACGTTCGTGGGCGTGGCGCACATCCGGGCGCCCTCGGCGATGATGCGCTGCCCCACGTCACCGGTGATGAACTTGATCAGCTCCCACGCGCCCTCCTTGTGGGTGGACTGTGCCGCCATCACGTGGCCGTGGATGTGGGCGTAGCTGTAGTTGCCGCCGCCGGTGCCGGCCGGGGGCGGAACCACGTCGTAGTTGATGCCCGCCTTGGTGGTCGCGAGCGGCCCGTAGAGGTTGGGGAGATACCACGGGCCCTCGAGCACCATGGCCACGCGTCCGGTCGCGAAACTGATGCCGCCGCCCTGGATGGCCGAGGGGCCGGGTGACCATCCCTTCGAGATCGCGTCGCACAGCGTGAACTGCAGGGCCGAGACGATGTCGGGCTGGTTCCACATCGCCTTGGTCGGCTCGACCACCCGGTCCCACTCGACCTCACCGTTGCGGCGCATGAACGGCACCGCTCGCCCGTAGGCGCCCAGGAAGCCACCCGCCTGCGCCCAGCCGTAGTACTTCTTGCCGCCCTCGGTGAAGGTGAGTTCCGGGACCATCTGCTGGAACTCCTCCCAGGTCCAGCCTGGGCGGGGATAGGGCACGCGACGTTTGTCGAAGAGGTCCTTGTTGTAGTACATGACGAGCGACCCACCATCGACCGGCGCCATGTAGGTCTGGTTCTTCCACCTGGTGTTCCAGGTGAAGTTCTCGATGTTCGGCCACCGCTCGCGCACGCCGTCCCGTTCGATGAACTCGTCGAGGGGGTGCAGGACCCTGCTTTCCGCGTACGGCTGCCACATCCAGCCCTGGATGTACATCACGTCCGCCGGGATTCCCCCGGCGAAGTTCGCCAGCACCTTCGCGTAGTAGTCGCCGGTGTACTGCTCGGCCTTGGCTCGGTAGGTGTCCTGGGACTGGTGCCACGCGTTGAGGATCTTCTCGTAGATCGCCGCGTCGGAGACGTCACCCCAGACCGACAGGCGGATCCTGGTGTGCTTGCTCGTCGCCGGGACGAAGCCCTCGATGGTCCCGTCGGGTAGAACGCCACACCCGGAGGCCGCGGCGGCAACTGTGCCTATCCCGGCAGCCCCGATGAAGCCGCGTCTGGTCATCCCCGCACGCCGTTCCATGAGCTTCTGCGCCTCCTCGACTTCTGCGCCGGGCAGCATGCCTGGGCCCGTGCGGTCAGCGGTCGCAGCCGCCTTCACCGGTGGGCCGCACGTAGGGCCGGGCCCACGTCGATCGTTCCCTTGTAGGCATAGGGGTCCTGCCCGGCGACCAGCACGACGTCGCGGTAGTCCCACTTGGCGACGTGCACATCGTCTGGCACACGGCGCCACGGCAGCAGCGACTCGGCGCTCATGTAGTGGTTGGCCAGCGCGCGGCGGAAGCCGTGGCGGCCGGAGTTCGGCAGCGACCGGTGCAACAGGTAGCCGTTGAAGATCACCGCCGCGCCCGCCGGGATCTCCACCGGGACGGCGTCCTCGTCCTGGTAGGGGAAGTCGTACAACTCCACCGCGCAGTCGAACCGCTCGTCGTCCTGCTCACGGTCGGGGTAGAGGACACCGCGGCGGTGCGAACCCGGGAGCACCCACAGGCAACCGTTCTCGATCGTCGCGTCGTCCAACGCGATCCAGGCCGCGGTGAGGGAGCGGTCACGGGTCGGGATGAAGAACTCGTCCTGGTGCCAGGCCTGACCCGGTTTTCCTTCGGCCTTCACGAACAGCATCGACTGCATGGCCTTGACGTTCGGGCCGATCAGCCGGGTGAGGACGTCCACGATCCGCGGATGGTGGAAGGATCGGGCGATGACCTGCGACAGTTTGTTCGGGAAATGGATGCACAGATAGCGCCGCATCACATCGTCGTCCGACTCCTCGGCGCTGGCCTGGAACCCGTCGCGGATCTCCCCCAGGTCGCCACGGCACAACCGCACCCCCTCGAGGTTGATCTCCGCCACCTCATCGGGCGTCAGGGCGTTCTTCAACACCCCGAACCCGTCCTCGCGAATCTGCTCGATCAACGCGTCGTCAACGGTCTCGTGCAGCACCACCGAAGCTGACTTCGTACCGGCTGAGTCACCAGCGGACATTGAAGGCTCCTTCAGGAGAAGGCTTCCCCGCCAACTCAGCATGCGCGGAGCGGCGTCGCGCCGCTACGCCCTCGACTGGCCATTACCGGTCCGACCGTTTCCGACGGAACGGCTGCAATGCGGCAGAGAAGGAAAGGCGCCCGGGCATACTCGACGCCTGGCTACTTCAAGAAATGGCGCAACCGAGCACTGAGCACTCGAAGATCATGGAGTAAGTCCGCAACACCTGTGCCCGAGCCCGGCACCTCCGCACCGGAGGCGCCGGACCCGGACGTGGGTGGATCGGCTGTCAGCTGGTCGCGTCGAGCGCTGGTGCGCGTTCCAGCAGGGCGGTCCTGGTCCGGCGGCGCCAGGTCCGGGCCAGGTTGGTGACGTTGTCCGGCGTGGAGTGACCCAGGTCGACGACTGCCAGGGACGCCGAACCGTCCTGATCGCACTGCGCGACCCATTCGCCGTCCGGCGGGACCACCCCCGACGGCGCGACCGGGCTGTGCTGGGCGGGGACGGCGAGGCTTGCCCAGTAGCTGTTGGTGGCCGCGTGGGCGAGCGCCTCGTTGGCCACCATCGTGCTGAAGGGCACACTTCCGGTCGTGGAGATCAGGACGACGTCGACGTCGAGTCGTTCGTACTCCATGAACAGCTCAGGGAAGTGGGAGTCCATCCCCAACGCGCAACCGAACCGCAGACCGTCGACGTCGAAGGTGACCGGGGCCGCGCCGGGGGTGTACATGTAGGTGATCTTCGTGGTCGACAGGGTGCGTTCGTCGTAGCGGGCGACCACGTCACCCTGGTCGGAGATGACGTACATGCTGTTGTGCGGGCGGTCCTGCCCGGAGAGCTGGTGCACCGAACCGAGGACCGTCCAGATCCCGAGCTCCCTGCCCAGGTCGGTCGTCGCGGCAAGCTCTCGCCGCAGCACGTCCCATTCGAACCTGCTCCAGTCCGAGGGGCCCACCTGGTCCGGGCCCTGCGAGGACATGACGAACTTGCTGGGGAAGCAGGTGGCTCCCTCGGTGAAGTGCACGATCCTCGCGCCGGCCTGGTGGGCCTCACGCATCATGCGGCGCAGCTCGGCACCGCTCTCGCGCAGTTCGGCGCTGCTGGTGGGGTCTTCGCGGACGGTGGTCTGGGCCACCGCGAACCGCAGGCTTCTGGACTCCGGCATCACGTCTCCTGTGAGAGTGGATCGGAAGTGCCGGAGGGCAGTCGTGTAGGACTCGCCCGTCTTGGCGGCGCGGGCACGCACCCTGCGTTTGAGATTCCTGTTCGCTGTCATCTGGCCTTCCACGCCTCGAACGCCGGTCCCCCAGCGACCACGCCCGAGACGATCGGACCATGACAACAGCCTGAGAACGAGAGCCCCTTTACCTCCGCGACGGACCGCGCTGGGGACGGTCACCGAAGGTCAGGCGTAGGCCACGCCGCCGCACATCCTGCCGAGACCATGCCTCGCGGTCAACCTGGCTCGCCCATCAACCTGGAAAGTCGGGACAGGTGGCTCCAGCCATCCCCATGAGCGGAGTCCTGCGCCGCAACACACCGACCTGCCACTCGAACCCGTGTGGCTGGATCGAGCCGACGGCCATCTCGTGGATCTCGTCCGCGACACCGAGGAACACCCACGACCACAGGGCGGGAGTGATCAATGCCCAGTCGAGTTCGTCGAGGGGTCGCACCCCGTCGTACCCACGGACGACCTCGTCCCGCTTCGCACGCCAGGCCAGCGCGAAGTCGGACACGCGATGGTTGAGGTGCGTTGCCTCGAAGTCGACGACGCCGGTCAACCTGCCGTCCCGGCAGAGCAGGTTGGGGAGGCCGAAGTCGCCGTGGATGACCATGAGCAGCCGGTCGCGAAGATCCAGGGCGTCGAAGGCTTCGCGCGCGCGGTCGGCGTGCCAACGCAGGATGCGGGCAGACTCGGGAAAGAACCGCTCGTACTCACGAAGCCGACGCGTCAGCACGGGGTCCGCCACGATCCGTTCGGCGCGCTCGCACCCCGGTCGTTGCCCCAGGTCGGCGAGCGTCTCCAGATCGGCATGCAGCCGCGCGAGGAGCCGACCGACCGCACGTAGCTCCGACGGCGATTCGGTAACTACGGGAGGTGCCCCGGGGAGCCGTGCGAACAGGCACCACGTGCGGCCATCAACCACCAGCGGCCCGTCGACCGCCACCGGAACGGGCCAGCCCAGCGCATCCAGACGCTGGAGCACCTGTAGCTCGTACCCGATGTCGCCCAGGGGCTTGTCCTGGTAGCGCCGCAGCACCAGTGGGCGACCGTCCCGAGACACCCGCCAGTGCAGGTTCGCGCGCCCGCCCAGGTAGCCCTCCACCCGCAACGCCCACCGGGCCAGCACCTCGCTCGGCGGCGACGGGCGATCGGCTCCCTGCGGCAGTCGTGTCACCCGCCAATCCTGCCGCAGCCACCATGCCGTTGCGCTTTCCTTGACCGCTCAAGTGCGGCCACCAGGCCGTTGACCGGATGCGGACGCCGCGTAACGATTCCGCTCCCGCCACCGATATGCCCTTCGGGACCGTGGCCGAGTGGCACGGAGCCGCCGGCGCTCTCTGGCGGGAGATGCCGGAACGTCGTTCCGTCCCTCGAACGCGAGGTGCTCTCGGCGGGTGGAGCCTCCTCTCTACCCGCCGGGGGCTCGGGGAGTGTCGCGCGTGCCCTTCCCCACCGCTGTGCTCTCGGACGCGCTCGCCGAAGGCGGCCGGCACGACGAACAGGTCGCCGTGGTGTTCTACGCCCTGGTCGTCGCCGTCATGTCGGCTCCCTGGTGGCTGCCTTCAGCTACCTGCGCAGCAGGCCGTACCTGCTGGAGACCGGCGTCGATCCTGCCTGTCCGGGCACCCAGCGGGCCCGCCCGATCACCGGGATCGGGCTGTACGCGGTGAGCGCCCTCGCGGGCTGGTTCGTCCCGCCGCTGCGGCTGGCACTGATCGTCGTCATGATCGCCTACCACGCCCTCACCAGCGAGGGTCTGCGCGAAGGCCAGTTCGGCCGGGTCCTCACCGCTCGCCGCGGCCGCTGAGACGGTGGCGCGCCGAGGCGGGGCATGTGTTCCAGGCGGGGTGCCGGCGGCGCCTATCACCCTCGGTAGGTCTCGAGGAGGCGCAGCCACACCTCACTGATGGTGGGGAAGGCAGGCACTGCGTGCCACAACCTCTCCACGGGCGTCTCCCCCGCCACGACGACAGTGGCGGAGTGCAGAAGCTCGGCAACTCCCGGGCCCGCGAAGGTGACGCCGACAACGGTGGAGCGGTCCGGATCGACCAGCATCCGGGCTTTGCCCTGGTAGCCCTTCGCGTACTGGACCGCGCCGGCCACACTGCCGATCTCGTAGTCGATCACATCGACATGGCGGCCGGTGCGCCGCGCCTCCGTAGTGGTCAAGCCGACGGAAGCGATCTCGGGGTGGGTGAAGACGACCTGCGGTACGGCCGCGGTGTCAGCGGTCGTCTGATGGGCGCCCCACGGGCGCTCGTCCAGCGATTCACCGTTGGCGCGGGCGGCAATCACGGCGCCGGTGATCCGAGCCTGATACTTGCCCTGATGGGTGAGCAGGGCGCGGCGGTTGACGTCCCCGGCGGCATAGAGCCAGCCGCCGGGAACCTCCGGCACCACGCCGGTGTCGTCCACGGTCAGCCACGAGCCCGGGGTGAGCCCGATGCTTTCCAGGCCGATGTCGTCGGTGCGCGGAGCCCGGCCGGTGGCGAAGAGTATCTCGTCTGCGACCATCTGCCCGCCGTCAGCGAGGGTGATCCGCACCTCACTGCCGGGGCCGTCCTCCCGTACCGCGGAGGCGACAGTGGTATCGAACCGCACGTCGACACCCGCCTCGCGCAGGCTATCGGCGACCATCTCACCCGCGAAGGGTTCCATGCGGGACAGCAGTCCCGTGCCGCGAACCAGCAGGGTCACCTGGGCACCGAGCCCCTGCCAGGCGGTGGCCATCTCGACCGCCACCACGCCTCCCCCGACCACGGCGAGCCGTCCGGGAACCTCGTGTGCGCTGGTCGCGTTCCGGCTGGTCCAGGGGCGCAGAGTGTCCAGTCCGGGCAGGTCCGGCAGCGCGGCGCGGCTACCGGTGCACACGGCTACGGCCTGACGGGCCTCCAGACGAACGGTGGCGCCGTCCGGCGTGCGGACCGCCACGTGCCGGGGTCCTTCCATGCGGCCGTGTCCGCGCACCAGGTCAACGCCGACCGAGGTCAGCCAGTCGACCTGATCGTCGTCGGTCCAGTTCGAGACGATCTCGTCGCGGTGTGCGAGTACGGCGGCGGCGTCCAGTGCTCCGCCCATCCCCGGGTCCAGGCCCACGACCCGGCGCGCGTCGGCGCGTACCAGCACCGGCCTCAGCAAAGCCTTGCTCGGCTCGCAGGCCCAGAATGAGCACTCGCCGCCGATCAGTTCACTCTCGATGATGACGGTGCTCAGACCTGCGGCGCGGGTGCGGTCGGCGACGTTCTCGCCGACCGGACCGGCGCCGATCACGACGACGTCGTACGTGCGGGGAGCGTCGTTCATCTCATGTCCTCCACATCTGCCCGGCTCTACCACCACGGATCCCGGCGGAACGTGTCACGGCACGCCCGGGCAGGCCGCCAGGTGATGGAGTTCGCCATCGACGGGACAGCATCCCGAAGGAGGCCGAGACCGACTCAGCGTCCGGGCAGCCGCTCCGTGATCTCCTGGAGTACCCAGCCGTTGCCGTCCGGGTCCGTGAACGAGGCGAACGAGGCGTAACTCGTCCGCTGCGGGTCCGGGCCCGACACCCGGTCCACCTCACCCGCGTGGTGGAAAACGCCACCGGCATCGTGGAACACCTCGCCCACGTCGACGCCTCGAGATACCAGCTCCGCCCTGGCCTGCTCGATGTCGGAAGCGACCAGGTGCAGTCCCTGGACCGAACCTGGCTTCGCGGTCGTGACGCCGGTTCCGAAAATGACTGAGCATCCTGAGCCGGGGGGCGTCACCTGTACCACCCGGTAGTTGTCGGCGCTGGCAAGATCGGCATCAAGGCGGAAGCCCATGCGGTCGGCGTAGAAGTCCTTGGCCCGGTCCACGTCCGAGACGGGCAGCACCACGACTTCGAGTCTCATATCCATGCTCGTGCCTCGACTTCTTTGTCCCATCGTCAGAACCGACGATGGACCCGCGACAGTTCATCGCGGCTCGATGCCAGCCATTAATACCTCAGGATTGTCTTTCGAACCGGCCGACATGCGGGCCCGTCCCGCATCGTCCGTCAGCCCCGTTTCACCTCCACACCTCCCCATGGGCACGTCCGCGCTCAGGTGCTCGCGCTACTGGCGGTAGCCGCCTCCGTATAGTAGGTTCCGGCTATTAGGAACCGGTGAGGTGAGATGGCGAAGCGGAAGGTCTCCAACACGTTGGCGTTGGCCGTGCTCGGCCTGCTGCAGGAGAAGTCGATGCATCCGTACGAGATGGCCTCGACGCTGCGCGAGCGGTACAAGGACACCGCGTTCAAGATCAACTCCGGGTCGCTCTACGACACGGTGGAGGCCCTGGTCCGGCACGGCTGGATCGAGCCGGTGACGACGGGCCGCGAGGGCAGGCGCCCGGAGCGGACCGTGTACGCACCCACCGAGCTCGGCCAGGGCGAGTTCGTTCGCTGGGTCGACGAGCTCATCCGCACCCCCGTGGCGGAGCACCCGAAGTTCATGGCCGCCGTGTCCTACCTCGGCGCGCTCGGGCCGGACGGTGCGGTGGACGCGCTGACCGAACGAGCGGACCAGCTGGGCCGGCGGATCGCGGAGACCAGGAACGTCCTGGCCGACACGGTCGGCTCCGGTCAGATCCCCAGGCTCTACATGATCGAGGTCGAGTGCGCGTTGCACGCCTGGGAAGCCGAACGGGCCTGGACCGAGCAGACCATCGCCGAGATCCGCGACGGCAGCCTGCCCTGGCCCCAGCTGCAGGAAACCGACCAGGGATGGACCTGGTCCCCCGACACGGAACAGCGAGGAGCGACATGACCGACGTGGTGATCGTCGGAGCCGGTCCGGCCGGGCTCCTGCTCGCCGGCGAACTCCGCCTCACCGGCATCGACGCCGTCGTACTCGAACGCCACTCCCGCCGCCCCGACTTCTGCCGCGGCTTCAACCTCAACGCCCGCGCCCTGGACCTGTTGGCGCGACGCAGCCTCGCCGAGCAGCTGATCGCCGAGGGCTGGCAGGCCCCGCAGGCGGCGTTCTCCGGTCTTCCGGTGACGCTCGGCCTTGCCGGCACCCACACCGACCACCCGTACTCCTTGGGCATCCCGCAGACCCGGGTGGAGGAGTTCCTCGAGGGCCACGCCCTCGACCTGGGGGCCGACATCCGGCGCGGACACGAGTTCCGCGCCCTGGACCAGGATGCCGAGTCGGTCACCGTCACCGTGGGCACCAGCGACGGTGACTACCGTCTGCGGGCCGCCTATGTGGTGGGCTGCGACGGTGGCCGCAGCACGGTCCGCAAACAGGCCGGCATCGACTTCCCCGGCACCGCGTCGACCCGCTTCACCCTGCTCGGTGACGTCGAACTCGCCGAACCCGAGGCGTTGCCCTTCGGCGTGACCGCGGGCCCTGGCGGGGCGGTGTTCGTCATTCCCCGACCCGGCTACGTCAGGATCGTCACCGCCGACCTGAACCCTCCCGCGGACAAGGACGCCCCGGTCAGTCTGGACCTGCTCCAGGCCACCGTGGACGAGGTGCTCGGGCGGCACGTCGAGCTGCGCGCGCCGCGCTGGCTGACCCGGTTCGGCGACGCTGCCCGGCAGGCTGCCGCCTACGTCCGGGGCAGGGTCGTCCTGGCCGGGGACGCCGCGCACATTCATCCGCCGGCCGGGGCGATCGGCGTCAACGTCGCCCTGGACGACGCGTTCAACCTGGGCTGGAAACTCGCCGCCACCGTACGCGGGGACGCTCCGGCGCACCTGCTCGACAGCTACCACTCCGAACGCCACCAGGCAGGCGCGCAGGTGCTGGCCAACACCCAGGCCCAGGTGCTGCTCAGCGAGGCCGGCGAGCGGCTCGGACCGCTCACCGACCTGCTCACCCGCGTCGCCGGCCACTCCGCGGGCAACCGCGCCTTCGCCGAGACCATCACCGGCCTGGACACCCGCTACGACATGTACTCCGACGTCGACCATCCCTGGCTTGGTCGTCTCGCTCCCAACCTCACGCTGGACACCCGCGCCGGTCGCACCGATCTCGCCACGCTGCAGACCGCCGGCCGCGGCGTTCTGCTCGACCTGACCGGCGCAGACGTCGTCGGTGAGGCGGCCGCAGGCTGGGCCGACCGGGTCGACATCGTCGCGGCGAGCTGTCCCGCTCGTCCCGAACTCCGCGCCGTGCTCGTACGGCCGGACGGCCACACCGCCTGGGTGGGCACCACGGATCACGACTCCGTCGACGGTCTCGGTCAGGCACTCCACCACTGGCACGGCCCGGCGGCACACCACGCGACCACGGCGACCATCACGGTCACGGCGCCCACCGTCACTACAGCAAGATCGCGTTGACGAGACGGTCACCCCGCATCAGCCGGTCGTCGTGTCGCCTTCCGGAGGCGCGCTGTCGGCCGGCAACCCGAGCACCTCGCGCGGTGTCGTACAGATCATCCGGCGCAGGTCGGCCTCGGCGACGCCGACGTTGGCGAGGGAGTTCACGAACGCCTCCAGCAGGTCGGGCGGCCACGGGGCGAAGGGCTGTCCGCCGTCGGTGGAGATGACCGTGCGCTCCGGGCCGACCGAGGCGATCAGGTCGGCGGCCTGCTGCAGGGTCATGGCGTGTCCCTGGTGCACGGCGATGGGGTAGGCGATGTTCGCGGCAATCTCCACGTAGGCGCCCCGCCGCGCCATCCGCCGGTAGAAGTCCTCGTCTCCGCGAGGGACGTGGAAGGCGTGGGTGATCAGGCAGCGTGTCCCCACCGACGCGCACTCCTCGACCAGTGTCTCGATCTCGGTCGTCGACAGATGGGCGGTCGCGAGGAACGCGCCGTGTTCGGCGACGAGCCGCACGATCTGGCGGACTTCGGGGAGCAGTTCGCCACCGTCGTCGAGGACGCTGAGACCGGCGCCGCTTCCACTCAGGTGGTCCGGGACCGTCATCGCGGCGATGCCGTACGTCCCGGCGCCGAACTCGGCGATGTGCTCCCTGGAGTGGAACGTGGGCATGAACACCGCCCGCGCGCCCAGGGCGAGCGCGGCTCCGACGGCGTAGGGGTTGAAGCCTCCGACGTATCTGTTCAGGGTGATGGAGCCGTAGACCTCGACCTCGGGGACGAGGCGGCTCGCCAGTTGTGCCCGGCTCGTCGTGGCCTCGTGGTGGGCTTTGAGGAGGATGCCGGCCATGCCGGCCGCCCGCGCCCGCTCGGCGAAGTCGAGTGCGTCACCGCGGCGGACGAACAGTTCAGGACCGGCGTGCACGTGCAGGTCGATGGCGCCTTCGATAGTGATCACGACTCATCCTGTTCCCGTTGTGCGCTGGAACGACAGCCCCGCATCCTCCTCAGTGCGGCCTACTCCGGCCGCCGATCTCTCCGGCCGCCGATCCGCGCGGCACCGATCACCGGCGTCGAACAGGAGATGCCAGACGGCGAGCGCGCGGCTGGTCATGGTGCGCATTCGGAGGACGGGACGGATTGCTCAATGACAGGAATTCCGCATCATCCTCGCGGATCGGCCGATGCGGCGAGCTCGACGAATGTCGATGTGCAAACAAGGTAAGAGATCCGTACGATCCGCTTCGTGGTCGCACTCTCGGGCTCTCCGTGGCATTGGGCCAGGACGAGTTGGCCCTATTTCACGGCCAGCGCCGTCTACCTGGTCGTCGCGGTGGCCACCCGCCTAATGGCCGCAACGGGCCTGCTGGGTGAGGTGATCAGTCACAACCACATAGGTCTGGCCGGCCTGGCAAGCATCCTGGCAGGTATTCCGACCGCAATCGCCCTGGGCTGCATGCTTCTCATAGGTGTGCGTGGATGGCCGGGTATCCTCCTCGCCGGCTTGGTCGCGAACCTCTTGATCGGACTTCCGCCCTTGGCGGCAGCCGCAGTCGCGATAGTAAACGTCCTGACCCCATTGTCCGGATATACGCTGATGCGCCGCGCCGGATTTCGCCTCGACATTGATCGCCTTCGCGACGCGATCGCGCTGGTGTTCCTCGGCGCCTTCGCCGGGACGTTGATCGAGGGGGTGTCGGTCGGCTTCGTGCTCAGTAGTTTCGGGCTGTCCACGCACTTCTTGGGCATCTGGTTGCTGGCCTGGACGGGTGATGCGATGGCCGTTCTGGTCGTCGTTCCGTTACTGCTCGTAGTCCGGCGCGCACGGCTGCCCCAACGCATCGACAGGCGCCGGTGGCTGGAAGCAGGCGCCCTGTTGGCGGGTACTTTCTTGGCGGCCTGGGTCGGATCGACGACCTCCTTCGACGTTGTGTTCCTCGTCTTTCCGTTCCTGATCTGGGCCGCACTACGGTTCCAGCTCGCCGGGACCGCGCCCTCCGTGGCGGTGGCGATGGGGGTCGTGCTCGCCGCCGCGGCCGGCGGCACCGGCCCGTTCGCCGGCGGGCACCTCTACACCACACTGATCACCCTGCAGGTGTTCAACGGCGCCACGGCACTGAGCGCGCTCCTGCTCGCCGTGATCATCACCCAACGCAACAACGCGCAATGGGAGATCGAGGCCGCCCGCTGCCAGCTGGTCGACGCGATGGGCCGCCTTGACAGGGGACGCGACGGCGTCTCACCCCTCGGCTCCTTCGTCGCCCTACGCCGACACGACGTGGGCGACGGAGCCTGACCACCTCGAGGCACGAGCCGGCTATGAATCTGAACCCATGCCGCAGCGGCACGTCACGCCTTGATCAGCTGCTCGCTCAGCTCCCAGAGCCGCTGGGCGGACAGCGGGTCGATGGCGTGCGGCGCGATGCCGGACGGGATGTCGTGCTCGGCACCGAAGGTGACGGGCTTCGGGTCATGGTCCAGCGGTGAGATGTTGTTGTCCTTGAGGTAGACACCACCGATGTCGGCGAGCAGCGGACTGGTCGCCGCGAACACGATGGTGGCGGCCCCCTGCTGCGGGGTCCTCCTACCGCGGTCGGGGTCGATGATCGGCCGACCGGAGTCGTCGATGAGGCCCATGGCCCGCAGCTGGTCCTGGCCCGCCGAGCTGTTCAGGTTCGTGCCGACGATGACGCCTGGGTGCACGGCGTAGCCGCGGATGCCGTCCTCGGCGCATCGGCGGTCCAGCTCGACGGCGAACAGCACGTTGGCGGTCTTGGACTGGGCGTAGGCGAGGTGACCGTCGTAGCCGGAGACCAGTCCTTTCGTGACGGGTTGGCCGAGTCCTGTTCTGAGCCCGGGGCACGGCGGACGCTTCGGATGCGCCGGCTGTGCGAGAGCGGTAGGGGGTGGGGGTCAGGCGGCGGCGCGCTCGTCGACGGGTCGGCGGCGCAGGCTCGAGCGCTGGACGGCCGGGGGCACGTAGGCGGACTGGTCGGGCGTGCCGACATCGGTGCCGGGCGGAACGATCTCGTCGATCCGGTTGAGGATCTCGTCGGTGAGGGTGACGTCGACGCCGGCGAGCAGGTCGTCGAGCTGGTCCATCGTGCGCGGCCCGATGATCGCGCTGGTCACGCCAGGATGAGCGATCGCGAACGCCATCGCGAGGTGCGTCATCGGCAAGCCCGCCTCGTGGGCGAGCGGAATGATCTGTTCGACGGCATCGAGTCGACGCTCGTCACTGAAGCTCGTGAAGATGGCGGCGCGACGGAGGTCGGTCTGCTGACCCTTGCGGATGCGCCCGGTGAGCATTCCCTTCGCGAGCGGGCTCCAGACCAGCGTGCCCATCCCGTAGCGTTGGGCGACGGGCAGCACCTCGGTTTCGATGCCGCGGTTGAGGATCGAGTAGGGCGGTTGTTCGGTGCGGAAGCGTTCCAGGCCGCGCCGCTCGGCCACCCACTGGGCTTCGACGATGTCAGAGGCGGGCATGGTGGAGGACCCGATCGCGCGGACTTTGCCGCTGTGGATCAGGTCCGACAGCGCCGACAGCGTTTCCTCGATGTCGGTGTCCGGGTCAGGCCGATGAATCTGGTAAAGGTCGATGTGGTCGGTCTGCAAGCGACGCAGCGAGTTCTCGACCTCGGTCATGATCCAGCGCCTCGAGTTGCCTCGCTGATTGGGATCATCACTCATCGGGCCATTCACCTTGGTCGCGAGGATGACGTCGTCGCGGCGCCCCTTGAGCGCCTTCCCGACGATCTCCTCGGACTCGCCGCCTGAGTACCTGTCCGCGGTGTCAACGAAGTTGATCCCCGCGTCCAGCGCTCTGTGGATGATCTTGATCGAGTCCTCGTGGTCGGGGTTGCCGCCGGCGCCGAACATCATCGCGCCGAGCGCGTAGGGACTGACCTTGATGCCGGTCCGGCCGAGGGTGCGGTAGTGCATGCGTCTCTCCTGTGGGGTCGAGGTGGGATGGCCGCTCGCTGGATGACCTATGATGGATGAAACGGAACGCCTTTCCGGAACTATACGGAAGGACTTTCCGGTTAGCAAGTGGGAGGAGTGTCGTGGCAGGAGACGCAGCGCCGACCGGAGTCGAGGCGACCGGCTCGAAGCGTCGGGTACGCGCCGACGCGCAGCGCAACATCGACTCCTTACTCGAAGCGGCGAAGGCGGTCTTCGCCACATCAGGCGTGGACGCGCCCGCGAAGGAGATCGCCGATCTGGCCGGCGTCGGGGTCGGAACGCTGTACCGGCACTTCCCGCAGCGCTCGGACCTGGTCAAGGCCGTGTTCCAGCGCGAGGTGGACGCGTGCGCCGATGCGGCCCCGGCGCTGAGCGCAGCGCACGAGCCAGGGGTCGCACTCGCGAAGTGGCTCCACCGCTACACCGAGTTCGTCGCGACCAAACGAGGACTCGCCACAGCCCTTCACTCAGGCGATCCGGCGTTCGACGCCCTGCCCGGCTACTTCATGCAGCGACTCGGACCCACCCTCGGGTCACTGCTCGAAGCCGCGATAGCCAGTGGCGAGATTCGAGCCGACATCAGCCCCAAGGACCTCCTGTACGCCGTCGCCAACCTCTGCATGCCCGTGAGCGACGATGGTCCCGCCTACAGCCAACGCATGGTCGCGCTGCTCGTCGACGGACTGCGCCACAGCGCCGAACGTCAGCAGTCGTGAGCATGTCCTCACCGATGCCACCTGCCCGCCGGCGCACGGCCTCGTGAGTGCGGTGTCATCTCGCGTGTCAACGGTGCGGGGATCGCGTACGCGGATTCGCCTCGCGAAAAGCGACAGGTGCGGCAGGATCGTCACCACGGTGAATGCGATTCAACTCTGCGGGCTGATCGTGAAGGAGACGCGCCATGAACGTGGAACGGCGGGGGAACGAAGCCGAGCAGGTCGTCACTCGCAAGGGCGGAGCCGACTCCGTCGACGGGTACATCGAGGAACTCGCGAGCCCCGAGGTCGTTCGCGACGTACTCATCGAGGAACTGCGACGCATCAACCACGGCTACCTGTCCGCCCTGGTCGCGCTCAAGGCCTGCACGGATCCGCCGGAGCGCTTTGACGAGCGATTCGCGACCGCCGTGGTCGGCTACGTGCAGGAACTGCCCACCGAGAAGGAGCTGAAGGCCGTCCAGGATTCGTACGACAAGATGCGTGCCTGGCACACCGAAGACCCGCGGAACCGCTGAGCATGGGCCGGGGTCGCACTCGCTGCCGCGGGCATCTCCCCCGACTCCCAGGTCAGTTGGTCGTCGTCAGTGTTAACGAACCCTCATCGGGGGAAGGCTTCCGAAGGGGCCACAGCACGCTCAGCCCCGAGGGTCGCCTACGCCCAGGCTCGCCTGCCCGCGCATACGCCGGCGTAGGCGACCCACACCACCGGGGAACGCCTCACCACGTCGCGGGTTCACCGGGTCACCGCAAGGCCAGGTCACCGCGATGCCCCTTTCGGAGTTGCTTGTGGGGTTCCCCTGAGGGCCGAACGCGGACGAGCGCAGACTGATGTCATGCCAGGGCCAGAGTGGGCGAAGATCGTTCCTGCGGTCCCGTCTGTGCAGCCACCCGCTCAGACTCCGCCAGGGGGCCGGCGGTTCGAGGCCATCGGTCTCGAGCTGACGCCGGCGCCGCTTGACGCCGTGCCCGATTTGACCGTGGAGCGGGCTGTGTGGGCGTTCGAGGCGCTCTGGGGGGAGCGTTGGCGCGAGTACGGTCCGCCCGAGGCTGAGCTGATGCTTGGTCGCAACGGCAGTTTCTTCTTCGAACCCGGGCCGGGGATGAGCTTCGCGGTGTCCTTCGCCGACCGCCTGCTGTGGATCCTGGACTGGGACAAAGTGCACAGCCGTTCCCGACCCTCGACAACCTCCGAGGCGAGGCGCGTGCACGGCACCGCGATCGTGGACGCGACCAACGGCGAGGTGCTGGCCGTCCTTCAGAACGGCAGCGAACTGCCGCCATCGGCGGCCGCCCGCTGACCAGCGACGCGTCAGCCTGCGGATGGCGGACGTCAACGCTCCCTTGCGCTGGTGACGGTCGCTGGTTTCAGGTTGATCTCAGTTGAACACCGACACCCGGGTGCGGTGGTGCCGTGGCTCCTCGATCTCGTCGATCATCGCCACCGCGAGGTCCGCGTAGGACAGGTACGCCGATGCCGGTGCTGCCGTCTCGCCCCCGATCCGGTAGTGGCCGGTCCTGGGGCCGTCCGCCCGCAGGAGTGCGGGCGGGGTGAGCGTGAGCCAGTCGACGCTGGTACGCCGCGACTTCAGCCGGTCCAGGCCGGCGGCGTGCGCGGCGGCGAACGGCCGGATCTGCGCCGGGAACATGGACGGATCATCCATCACCATCCGCCCGTCGGTGGTGGTGAGAGTCGCGAACAGGCCGACCACGAGGAGCCGTGGAACGCCCGCGCCGGCCATGCCGTCCAGCAGGGCGTCAGCAGCCTTGACGAAGAAGTGCGGGTCGAGGTCGGCGAAGCCCTGATCGGGTCCGCTGAAGGGGCTCACCGCGTGCACCACGGCGTCGTGGCCACGCACGATCGCGGGGATGTGTTCGGTGTCGGTGACGTTCCCCCGCACTACCGTGACCCCGACCGCCTCGATGCCAGCGTGCCGGTTCGGGTCCCGGACGACGGCGGTGACCTGATGCCCACGCGTGCGTGCCTCGGCCGTGAGGGCTCGTCCGGCCCTGCCGCCCGCTCCGAAGATGGCGATGCTGGTCATGTCGCTCCGTTCTGGAGGCGTGTCTCGCCACCAGAACCAGGACAGTAATCCAGCAGGTACCGGTTACCTCAACGAAACTAGGGCTCTCGGGACTTCCGGTGGGCACCCAACAGGCGCTGGACGGGTTCTCTGGGGGCGACGCCGGGCGGCCCATCGGTCGAGTACTCGCCGCGGTCGTGATGTTCACGGTCGCCGGGGTCGTGCGCTCTGGCTACTCACCGGTGCACCAGGCGATCAGTGCTCTCGGCACCGGGCCGCAGGGCTGGATCATCAACACGACAAGGGTTCTGCTGAGCGTGAGCTTGATGGCGTTCGCCGTGGCCTTCGCCGTCCTCATGCGTGGGGTGCTACGCACGGGTGCGCGCAATCTCGCCGTCGGGTGTGTGCTGGTCGACGGTGTTGGGACGCTCACGGCCAGCGTCTTCACCTCGGGACCCTCGACAGTTGTCCTGCATTCGATCGGAGCGACACTTGGCTGTCGTGTCATTGGTCGTCTCCATCGTCGTCGGGATCGGTTTGCGGCGGCAGCCGCAGTGGCGCCGATGGGGAACCTATTCGCTGACAGCCGCGGCAGTGGCGGTCATGCTGGTTGTCGCGGGGTATGCGCTGTTGATGCCGCGTTCCCCACTTCACACGCTGCGGCTCGGTGGGCTGCTCGAACGAACCGACTTCGCCTGGCACTACGCCTGGTACGCAGCGTTTGGCCTGCGGATGTTCCTCGGTACCGACCGCGCCCGGGTACCGGATCTACGGCGAGGGTTAGCCTCGCACTCATGACCACGCCCCTGGACCCGGACATGTTCGATCCCCTGTGCCCCTCCAGCGCCATGCCGATCCAGATCGGGGACAAGTGGACCGGGATGGTCGTGCTCTGCCTCGAAGGTGGCCCACGACGGTTCAGCGAGTTGAAGGCTCCCCTTCGTGGCATCACACCGAAGGTGCTGACCCAGACGCTGCGAGCGATGGAACGTGACGGCCTGGTGACCCGGACCGCCTACGACGAGAACCCACCCCGGGTCGAGTACGAGCTGACTCCGCTGGGACGCAGCCTGCTCACCCTCGTCGCGGCCGCCCGCGCGTGGAGCAGGGACCACCTCCCGGCGCTGCTGCAGGACCGCGAGGCGCACGACGCGGCACCCGTCCGACGCCTGCTGGTGTAGGACCGTCGGTCTGGGAGGGCTGGAGATCGGCCTCCCCTTCTGGTCTCCGGTCAGAAGTCGACGCGCATCACCGCGCGTCGTGGTGTCGGCGTGCTGACCTCGCTGTAGCCCGCGGCGGCGAAGAGGCTCCGGCTCCCCACATACAGCGCGGCGGCACCGGCGTCCTCTCCTGCCCGCGTGATCTTCGGGTATGCCTCCACCGCGCGGGCGCCGCGTTCGCGGGCGAAGTCGATCGCGGCGTGTGCCAGGGCGGATGCGATTCCGCGGCGGCGGTATGCCTTGCGGACGACGAAGCACGTCACGGCCCAGACGCCGTCGTCGGCCTTGTTCTCGTCGCGTCCGGTCCAGGGAACGCGCATCCTCAGCAGCCGTGGGTAGGCGGTGCGGGGTTCGACGGCGCACCAGCCGGCCGGCTCACCTTCGCAGTATGCGATCAGGCCAGTGGTCGAGGAGGCCCGCGAGTCTCCGCAGTTGGTCTGCTCGTGGAGTCGTTCGGCGCGCTCCGGCGGTCGCACCGAGGTGCGCCACTCCTCGTTGTTCAGCTTGAAGAACTGGCACTGGCAGTCGTGGCCTTCGCCCGCGCTGAAGACTGCCTGCAGGTCGTCCCAGGACGCTTCGTTGGCCGGGACGCTCCTGAGCTGGTCCGGTGAGTTGCCTGTCGCCATGCCCCCATCTTCCCAGCGCGGTTGGGCGCGGATCCACGTGCCGACGCCCACCCGCGATGACGCACCCTAGCGGCCGTAGTGACCGCGGCCGCCGTGGTGTGACCCTCCGGCCGGGCTGACCTTGGACAGGAACGCGTCGTAGGCGGGTTTCGGCGTCCACGGCTGCGTGCTGTACATCAGGCCGAAGGTGTTCTCGCGGTTGGCGTTGTCGTGGGACTGGTTGTCGACGAGTTCGTACCAGATCATCGGTCCGGCGTAGGGCAGGGAGAACCAGTAGTCGAACTCCTGGGCCGTCCAGGCGGCCTGGTTCGCCTCACTGATCTCGCCCTCTCCGGTGCCGGTCGCCCAGCCGACCTCGGTGGCCCAGATCTTGCGGTTCGTGTCACCGTGGGAGTTCATCAACGCGATGACGCGCTCGAGTTCCTGGAAGGTCCACTGGTCGTCGCCGGGCGCCGACACGTAGGTGTAGGTGTGGTAGGCGATGCTGTCGAAGTAGCCCTTGCCGCCGTTGGCGTAGATCGCGGTCATGAAGTCGATCGGTTTCATGCTGTCCGGCACGTAGATCGGGTCGACCGGCGCGAAACCGCCGACCAGCACGGTCGGTGCGGGTACGCGGAGTTCCCGGGCCGCGCGGCGGATGCCGGTCGTGCCGGGGATCAGCATGTTGTGGGTGTACTGCGCGGGGTCGACGGCGGGCATGTTGAAGAACTTCATGTTCTGCTCGTTGCCGAGTTCGAAGGTGATGGTGACGCCGCGGTTCAGGTAGCGCTTGGCGATCTGGTACGCGATCTGCCCATAGGAGGCGTTGTCGGTCGGCGCGTAGTTGTGGTCACGGGTGTCGGCGCCGTCGGCCGCCCAGGAGGGGGCGGACCTGATGACCAGGTTGTACTTCAGGCCGTGGGCCTTGATCGTGTCGAAGATCATGTCGGCCTGGGTCCAGTCGATGGTTCCCCTGGTGGGTTCCATCAGATCCCAGAACAGGGTCGCCCGCACCCATGTGGTGCCGGTGGCGGCTACCTGGTCGTAGAGGGCGTCGAGGCTGTCCTGGGTCTGGAAGTAGGGGTCCTGGGTGTTGAAGCCGAGGTCCTCGCCGCTGTAGGTGCGGTTCGGGTTGGCGGTCAGCTCCACATCGTCGGCGAAGCTGAGACCGCTGTTGTCGTTCTTGTAGAGGAAGATGAACGCGCTGGTGCTGGCCGGTCCGGTGATGAACGACACGCTGAGGTTGGTGTAGGCGGTGGCGGTCGTGTGCGTGTTGACCTCGGTCCCCTCACCGGCGTAGTTCTTCACCCCGAGGTAGACGAGGTCGGACTGGGTCATCACCCATCCGGTCAGGGTGTAGGAGGTGTTCGGGGTCAGGCCGGTGACGGTCTGGGAGACGCCGGTGAACACCGTTCCGAGGTTGACCGCGTAAGTGCCGGAGTGCGCGTTGTTCGCCACCACGGTGGCGTCGTTGGTGTTGTCCCACGGGGCGAGGGAACCGGTTTCGAAGCCGGGATTGGGATTGAGGACACCGGACTTCTTCCCCGGCTTCCCTGCCGTGCCCGCGTCGGCGGGGTGGGTGCTGGCCGAGGCGACGGTCAGGTGCTGCGCGTTGAGAGCCAGGAGTACGCAGGCCAGCACGGCCAGGACCAGCGTTCCGCTCCGGATGGTTCCACCTCTGGCTCGCATGACGGCCTCTCTCCGTTGCGCCGAACTCCCCGCGTGGCGAACTCCGACGCGGATGCTGACCGGCGACCGGCGTTCGCGCTGAACGACCCACGGAGTCTAGGCGCGCCACGCAGGAACGGGCAGTGGTGCGAGGTCCGAAGGCGGACGGCCTGTACGTGGTCAGTCCGCGAGCGCTGGCGCAAGGGATACGAGGTTGGCCGCCCTCCGGCGTGTTCGTCTCCTGGTCACGAGTGCTCGGGACACTCGCTGCCAAAGCTGACTACGTGATGTCGCCCAGACGACGCAGGAAACGCGGTCAATGAAGGGTGGGTCGGTAGGTGAGCTCCTGGATGTGACCGTCCAGCGTCCGGTGCTCCACCAGTTCCAGGTCGAGTCGTGTGGGCGAGGTGTCATGAACCCGCTCCTCGCGCCACGAGGGCTCCGGCGCGTTCTGGATCGACCTCAGGCTCAGGCTGACGACTGATCCAGCGTTGGCAGTGATCCGCCTGTCGTTCGGTGGGACCTGAACCTCTGGATCCCGGCCAGATTGAGGGCGATACCCCACAGGCTGACCATGACGAGGAAGGGCAGCCACGAGGCGGTCGTCATGGTGCCCGCCAGAAGGTGTCTGGCCGATTCGAAGGGCGTCAGCCACGCGCGTGACGATGGAGCGATCGCACCCAGCACCAGCCACAGACCCAGCGGGGCACACGATCGTCGCCAGGCATGCCAGGACAGCGCGACGAAGCAGGAGCCCGAAACCTGTACCAGTGAGCTGAGCAACGACCTGCGCCACGACGCTGCCGAGCACGAGCTCCACCGCACTCCCCCACGGGTGCGGCGAATGCGACGGGAACGCCGCCACCACGGCAGCCGACACGATCGCCCCGAACGGCGCGAAACCAACGGCGACTCCGACCGCCCAGCCAAGCGTTGAAGGCAACTTTCGGCGGCGGCCATGCAGGTGGAGGTCGTAGGTCATGACGGCGCCACAGAAGGGAACACCCACCGACAGCAGGCTCTGGACGGGTGCGGACACGGCCGCGAAGTCCCTCTCCCCGCCGGACAGGTCCGCTGTGACAGCGACCGCTCCCGCGACCCCGGCCAGCGCGGTGACCACTCCGATCGTCACCAGCGCGCGAGCGTGCCGATGCATCGCGCTGCCCCCTTTTCCACCCCTGGCGCTGCCTCGTGCCCTGAGATTACTGAAGTACTTACAGCGTTCGCCGAGCCGGCGCGTGGCGCCACTCCGGACGCGGACCGACCACTGCCGGAGGAGGAACCCTTCCGGCCCAAGGCGGGGCTGCTCCCGGTGTCAGCCCCGCCTCACCTCGGGTCGTGCGTCAGTCGGCGGTCGTCGCGCCGAACTCGCGGATGATGGCCCAGTCACTCTGGTTCGCGGTGACCCGGTAGCGGACGTAGCGCGCGGAGGTTGTCGTCGTGACCTTGATCTCGGGCTGGTCGGCGAACTCCCCGAGCCGCTCCCAGGTCATGCCGTCGGCGGAGACCTCGAGGACGCCCTGGCGCAGGTAGTCGTCCGGGCGTACGCCGGGCTCGCTCATCTGCAGGTGGACGCCGGTGAGGTCGCGGACCGCGCCGAGGTCCAGGAGCAGGTAGTCGCCGACCCGGGCGCCCTTGCTGCCCCAGAAGTACGTCGACAGGTCACCGTCGGTGGCACGGTCGATCGTGTAGGTCTGGTACGTCGGCAGCGACGAGCGGATGTGGCCCGCCGAGGAGACGGTCGGGGTGACGCCGAACTCGCGGATCACCAGGCTGGTCCCAGGCTGTGCGCGGGTCGCGCGCAGCCGGAGGAAGCCTGCCGAGGTGCCGACCGGCAACACCGCCTCGACGTCGGCCTGGCCGGTCAGGTCGGCGACCCGCTGCCAGGACGAGCCGTCGGTGGAGATCTCCAGGATCGCCTGCCGCGGGTAGGCGTCCGGCTGGTCGGGTGATCCCATGCTCAGTGTGACCCCGCCGAGCTGCTTCACGCCGTTCAGGTCGAGGGTGACCTAGTCGTCGCGGCGTAGGGAGCGGTCGCTCGCGAAGTAGGTGGACGGGTCGTCGTCGAGGATGTTCTCCAGCGGATGGCCGGCCGCGGCGGGCAGGGTGGAGGTCGGTGTGGGCGGGACGTCCCAGGGTTCGTCGACACCTTCGTAGTCCGGCGGCAGTCCGACCTGCTTGATGATCGGCACGAACGACACGAACGACGACACGGGTTTGGGCGAACCCCAGGTGACCTGGGCCAGTGCGGCCATGGGAGCGCGTAGGTGCCCGGCGACGCTGGGTTCGGGTTCCTCGACGCCGGGTTCTCCCCACAGGGTGAGCTGGGTCCCGCGCAGTTGGGGGCTGTTCGGGTCGATGTCAATGCTGCCTTGCGGATCGACCGGGAACACGTGGGGTTGGAAGTCCTCGTAGATGGCGGCGGAGTCGGGTCGGCTGACGCCGACGATGTAGTAGAGCTCGTGCCAGTTGGAGTTGACGACCTGGTGGCCGCGTTCGAGGACACCGTTGATGTCGAGGAAGTCCGAGCCGTACCAGTAGTCGATGGTCACGTCCTGGTCGACGGGGACGAGGTAGCCGGCGACGAGTTGGTCGTTCCAGATGCGCAGGGTTTTGCCGTGCTGCTTGACCAGATCGTTGGCCCAGTTGATGAAGCCGTAGAAGGCGTCACGGGCACGGGCCTCCGGCCCGTACTTCTGCCGCGCGTAGTCGCGCAGGTCGGGGAAGTTCGCGATCTGGCTCTCGGGTAGCCACTCGTCGGCTCCGAGGTGCCAGTACGGTCCGGGGAACAGCGGGAGGTACTCCTCGATGAGGTCGCGGGCGAGGCTGTAGGCGCCGTCCTTGCTCAGGTCGAGTGCACCGGGCTTCACTGTCCCGTCGGCACCGACCAGGCGCAGGTCCGGGTGGCTGTCGAGGATCTGCGTCATGTGGCCGGGCATGTCGATCTCGGGGATGACGGTGATGTGGCGGGCGGCCGCGTACGCGACGAGGTCGCGGATCTGCGCCTTGGTGTAGTGGAGGTCGGAGACGATCTCGGGGTGCCGGTCGCTTTCCAGCCGGAACGCCTGGTCGTCGCTGAGGTGGAGATGCAGGACGTTGTACTTGTAGTACGACAGCAGCCTGATCCGGTCGCGGAGCCAGTCGACGGAGTAGAACTGGCGTGCGGTGTCCACCATGAAGGAGCGTTCGGCGTAGGCGGGCCAGTCCCGAGCCGTGCCCTTCGCGATGGTGACGCCCTGCCGCAGGAGTTGGAGGACCGAGCGGGTGCCGTAGAACACCCCGGTCGAGGTGGGGGCGCTGATGAGCAGGACGTCGGCGACCTGGAGTTCGTAGCCCTGCTGGTTGTCGAGGCCCTCAGGTGTGGCCAGCCGCATGTGGATGTCGCCGCGCCGGGTCCGGGTGGACTGGTAGGCGCCGGTGATGACGGCGACGCGAGTGCCGGTGAGGGCGTACAGGTCGTCAGCGAGGAGGTGGGCGGTGTCGGTGAGCTCCTCGGCCGCCGCGGGGTCGACCACGATCCGCGAGCCGGGGAGGAACCGGTAGGAGGCCTGGCCTGGTGCGTCCGTCCACTGCTGGAACGCGGGCAGGACGGTAGGTGCTTGCGGTGGCGTGTCCTGGGGCGCGGCCGCGGCTGGCCGCGTCGTCACGCTCACTGTGAGGAACAGCAGGCCGCTCAGCAGGGCCGCGAGGGCTCTGCGTGGTGTCGCGGCCCGGCTGATCGCCCGGGCCAGTGGCACCGTCGTCATCGTTGTCCCTTTCCGCTACGAGTCGTTGAACCTTCTGGTCACGATCTCCGCCTTGCAGGTTTCGGTGCCGAGCGCGAGCGCCCCGATGAGGACGGGGGCGTCGCCGAGTGCGGAGATCTCGATCCGCGGCGGGGATTGCACGCGGGAGGACAGTTCGGCGCGTACCTCCTCGAGGAGGGGGCCGCAGTGCGATCCGATGCCGCCGCCGAGGACGACCAGTTCGACGTCGTTGACGCGGGCGATCGGCGCGATGGCGCAGGCGATGCGGCGGGCCTCCTCGTGAAGCACCAGCCGGGCGGTCGGGTCGTCCTGCGCGGTCGCGAAGATCTCCGGGACGGAGGGCGGGGTGTGCCCGTAGAGGCGGTGCGCGAACGCGCTGATCGCGTGCGCGGCAGGGCTGTCCGCGTCGCCGGGGAGGTCGATCTCACCGGCGGCGCCGGAGTGGCCTCGGTAGAGGTGGCCGCGCAGTACCAGCCCGGCGCCGACGCCGGTGCCGACGGAGAGGAACGCGAAGTCGTCGACGCCCTGGCCGAGCCCGCGCCACCGCTCGCCGAGCGCGGCGAGGTTGATGTCGTTCTCCACCGTCACCGGGTGTTCGAGGGAGACCGACAGGGCTTCGACGATCGGGTATCCGTCGATGCGGGAGGGGTTGACCTTGCGGATCTTCCCGGTGGCCGGGTGGATGATGCCGGGCATCCCGACGACGATCTCCTCGAGCCGGTCGAGGCTGACGCCGGCCTGGTCGAGGAGTCGGTCGCGTAGGCGCAGGGCGAGCCAGGGCAGCGCGGCGGCGTCGAGGTCGGTGTGGGTCAGGTCCTCCCGTGCGGTGGTCTCCCCGTCCAGGCTGGCCAGGGCAGCGCGGAGGAAGCGGCCGCCGACGTCGATGCCGAGAACGTAGGCCGAGCGGGGTACGGGTTCGAAGGTGATGTTGCGCTGCCGTACGACGCCGTCGGGTGCTGGACTCTCGCGGACCAGGCCGGCGGCGCCGAGGTCCTGGAGCACGTGGGAGACCGTCGGCTTGGCCATGCCCACGTGACGTGCGATCTCGGCGCGGGAGATGGGGTGGCCTCGCCAGATCGCGTCGAAGACGGTCCGGGCGTTCATGCGGCGAAGCAGCGGGGCGTTCGCGCTCTGCTGGGCCATGCGCAGGGACGTTAGTAACGCCGCGACACCTGCACAAGTAATCCAGTGTTACTTCCGGCCGCCTGGGGTGGCCGACATCGGCACCGTGCGGGGCCGGGCGCGTGGACCATAGCAGTAGTTGTCCGAATCCGGACACCCGTGCGGCGCGATCGGCTCGGCGGCCGTTAACACCCTCGACGTCCCGCACGGTGGGATGTCCGCCGGATCGAACCCCTCGGGTGCGGGCTAGAGTCCGTGGCGCCGACGGGGCCACGGTCGGGCGTACTTCGAATCGAGAGCAGTGCAGCATGGGCATGACGCGCCGTTCGGTCCTGGGCGCGGGGGTGGCGGGTCTCGCGGGCGTCGCCGTCGGAGCCGGCGTCGCGGCCGGGGTGTCACGGGCGACCGCCGCGCGGGCGGAGGCCGATCCGACGCCGACCCCGACCGGCCGGACCTCACCGAAGTCACCGAGCACCAGCCCGTCCCCCACGACCCCGATCCTCCAACCGGACGTCCTCATCGCCGGCGCGGGAGTGGGCGGCGTCGCCGCGGCGCTCGCGCTGCTGCGCGCCCACCGCAGCGTCGTCCTCACCGAACCCACGACCTGGGTGGGCGGTCAGCTGACCAGCCAGGGCGTACCCCCGGACGAGCACTCCTGGATCGAGCAGGAAGGACTCGGGGCGACCCGCAGCTACCTGGAGCTTCGCGAGGCCGTCCGCGCGCACGTACGGCGGACCTACCCGCTCACCGACGCCGCCCGACGGTCGCAGCGACTCGACCCGGGGAAGGCGTGGACCGCCCTGTTGTGCGCCGAGCCGGCCATCTGGCATGCCGAGCTACGCGCGGCGCTCGCGCCGTACGAGTCGAGCGACCGGTTGCGTCTGCTGACCCAGGCGACGCCGGTGGGCGCGCTGGTGCGCAGTGGTGTCGTCCAGGCGGTGCGGTTTCGTACGCCCGACGGTGACGTCCGGGTCCAGCCGCGGTACGTGATCGACGCGACCGAGCTCGGCGAGCTGCTCCCCATGACCGGGGCACCCTTCGCGGTCGGGCGGGAGAAGGGCGGGTCACGCGCGGGTGGTGGCACCGGTGAGCTCCACAACGACCAGACCTTCGCCGACCCGACCTGTCAGCAACCGTTCACGGTGGTCGCCGCGCTCGGCTACACGCCGAACCGGCCCGGCGCACGGGTGACCACGCCCTTCTACGACGACTTCGTCGCGGGGTACAGGAAGTTCGGCGCCGACGGGCGGGACGTCTTCGACCCCAGCCGGAGCTGGGCGTGGAAGGACGGCCGCAACTTCTGGGAGTATCGCCGGGTCCGCTACCAGGGCTACCTGCGCGACCCGTTCCTCGGCGACATCACGCTGCTCAACCAGGCCGAGAACGACCACGCGGATCGGCTGCTGATCCGGCCGGACGGACGGCTTGACAGCCTCGCGTTCAGGCTCGGATTTGCACGGGGAACGGAGCAGACCCGCGGCCTCGTCCAGTACTTCCAGCGGGACTACCAGCACGCCGACGGAACCGGGCGCGGCTGGCCGGGGATCCACCTCGTACCCGACGTCCTCGGCACCTCGACCGGGATCGCCGCGCACCCCTACGTCCGCGAGTCACGCCGCGCGAAGACGGCGCTGGCCATCACCGAGGACGACATCGGGGTGGCCGCCCGCGAACGCAGCCACCCGAGCGCCAGGACGGGGACGCGGTACACCGACTCGGTGGGCACCGGTGCCGGGCCGCTCGACGTCCATCCCACCAAGGCGCACCCGATCGGGCTGTTCGAGGCGACGTACCCGTTCGAGATCCCGTTCCGCGCCCTGCTCCCCCGCGGCCTGCACAACCTCCTCGCCGGCGCGAAGAACATCGGCACCACGTACCTAGCCAATGGCAGCTACCGCTACCACCCGGTCGAGTGGAGTGTCGGCGAGGCGGCCGGACATGCCCTGGCGTTCGCGTTGCGGGAGAACGTCGAACCGCGGGCGTTGTCGGGTCGCTGGACGGCGTTCGCCCGCTACCTCGACGCCAACGGTGTGCACCGGCACTGGCCCGAGGACCTGGCCCGCCAGCGCGTGAACTCCTTCCACTCCTGAGCGTCCGGCGTCCGGCAGTCTGCGTCCGAACCGTCGCTCCGTTCTTGGAACCGTCGACCGGCCGGACCATGCCGGCCACGGTCGCTTTGACCGCTGTTCACCGCCGCTCACCAGCTTCATCTCAGCGAACGGCCACCATCCCCTCCAAAGGGACCGGCGGCCGTTTACTTTTGCGGCCGAACGTTCCCTTCGTCGTGGCGGTGGGCGCCTCGGTGCCGGTCAGTCGCTGACATGGGCGGTGTTGTCGAGCCAGTGCTGGGCGAGGTCGGTGTCGCCGTCGACGCTGATGTTGGTGGCTTCGCGGTCGGTGAGAGGGAGTCGTCGGGTCAGGGCCAGCAGCAGCGATCGTGCCGGGCCGGTCACCGTCACATCGGCCTGCTGGGTTCCCGGCTGCCACGTCGCTCCGTCAGGCCGCCGTTCGACGAGCCAAGCGCCCGCGTCGTCCGCGGTGTCGGTGGCCAGCCACTGCAGGGTCTGCCCGGTGCCCCGGATGGCGTGGGCGGACTCCGACCGCAGCATCTCCCACGTGGGGGAGGTGAGCATCGCGAGGTGGTTGCTGATGAGCGCGGCCGCGATGTCGGCGTCGACGTCGGCCGGTCGGTCCGCCGCGATGGCTGCGTCAAAGCCGTGGACGACCGTCTCGTTGAGGACGCTGGTCATCCAGAATCGCGTCCCGGACCGCTCGTCCCCCGCGGCGTTGAACACCGGCGCGTCGAGCGCGTCATCGGAGCAGGCGCTCGCGACCCGCTGCGCAGACTCCGACAGCCACGCTTGCCACTCGCGGGGGTCGGTGGGGAGTACGGCCATCTCCGTGGGCAGCTGTGTGGGGTCGGTGATGCGCCGCTCGATGATCTCCGCGACCCAGTGCTGGGTCTGGCCCACGTGCTCGACCAGGTCGGTGATGGTCCACTTCGGGGTTGTCGGCACGGCGGCGTCAGGTCCGGCCGCGGCGGCTGATTCCGCCAGGTGTCGGGTGTGTTCGACGATCGCTCGCCGGGCATGGTCCGCGTTCAGCTCGGTCATTGGATTGTCCTTCACCTAGGTTCGTTGTGCTGTAACTGACTCCGCGTGCCGGTCGAACTCATCGGTGGCCTGTGGATCGGCGTGTCAGGCGGCGGCGCCCGTGAATGTCATGCCGAGAGCTGAGACGGCCGGCGATCACGCCGATCGCACCGACGATGAGCGAGAAGATCAGGACCAGCGCAATAGCCTGGTGGTCCTGTCCTTCCGTGATTGCCATTGCTATGAGCGAGGCGATGACGACAGTTGCCCACGGTGCGCTGGACCGAGCCAGGTCCCGTAGGTCGATCCGGACCGTCCATGGCTTCCTCGCGGCCGCTTGATGCGTCGATGTGCCTGGGTTCCCTCCGCTGGTGTGGCTGGGGAGATCAGCAAGTAGACGACCGAGGTCGCCTGTCCTGCGGGCAGTCAGTGCTGCGCCCAGGCGCTCAGTGAACTCGTCCTCGGTGAGCCGGCCGTACGCGTAGTGCTCACGCAGCAGTTCGGCACAGTGGTGACGCTCCTCGTCACCCACGCGGTAGCCCGCGGTCCCACCTGTCGTGCCCATGGCCGAACCTCCGTCAGACCAGGCTAGCCGTGCGCTTGGCCGCAACAGTTTGCCACTGAACCGACGGGAGCTGGACGCGTTCGTGATCTGGTGCTACTACACCAACCCCGTGCTGATCGGACCCCGCGGCGGGATGTGGGCGGAGGGCGTCACAGCGGATTAGTAGTCACGCAGCTCTGTCCCCTGTACTCAGTTCTTGGAACCGTCGACCGGCCGGACCGCGCTGGCCACGGTCGCTTTGACCGCTGTTCACCGCCGCTCATTAGCTTTGTCTCAGCGAACGGCCACCATCCCCTCTAAAGGGACCGGTGGCCGTTTACTTTTGCGCGCAGGGGTCACACACCGGCAGCTTCGGCCCGCGCCCGTATCTCCACCGCCGTCTCAAGCATCTGCCGAGTGCTGACAAACCAGTCCTGCAGATTCAGATCCACAATCAGCTCGTCCGCGCCCGACTCCGCCGCCGTGTGGATGTCGTCCATGATCTGGTCGAGAGTGCCGATGAACGCCGACCGGTCAGCTCCAGCCGGACGGTCGGTGAAGGTGACGTTTCCCACCACGACCATCTCCATCCGGCTCGCGTCCCGGCCGTACTCAGAAGCCATTTCCCGGATACGGTCCCAGTTCGCGCGCAGTTCTGCGGCTCCGGCCGGCCCGGGCGTGGTGAGGAGCGGCATCCAACCGTCCGCGCGTTTGGCAACGCGTTCGACGGCCTTGGAACTGCCGCGGCCCACGTTGATGCCACCGCCGGCCAGCACCACGGGGATTTTCGAAACGGGCTTGGGAAGGACCGTGGCGTTGTCGATGATGACGCGAGGACTGCGGAAGTTCACCGGGTCCGGCCCCCACACGGCCTCGAAGACGTCCAGCGTCTCGTCGAGGAAGCGGCCGCGGTCCGCTCGGGTGGCGCCAGTGGCCTGGAGTTCGTCGGTGGCCCAGCCGGTGCTTACACCTGCGATCATCCGGCCGCCGCTGATCTGGTCGATCGTGGCCAGCTGCTTCGCCAGCTGGACGGGTGTGTGGAGTGCGGCGATCAGAACGGCGGTACCCAGGCGCACCTGTTCGGTCACCACCGCCGCTGCCGTGAGGACGGCCAGAGGGTCGGCGGCCTGCCGCGAGGTTTCCGGCCACGGCACGTTCGGCAGATCGGCGTAGGACTCGACGGGCGTCTCCGGGAAGAGCAACCGTTCGTACGTCCACAAACTGGCATACCCGGCCGCTTCGGCCGTTCTGGCTGCTTCGACCAGGTCGTGTCGCAGGTCCACTCCCAGTCGCTGGGGCAGACGAAGTCCGAGTTTCACTGCATCTCCGATGAGTCGTTCCGGGAAGTGTGTCGCTGTGGACCGTGGGTCCGACTTCCATGCTTCCCACCGATCGGCGTGCGGCGCCGCCCTCGTCCGGCCAGGAATCACTCACATCTGGACAGGGCCGCGACCCGGCAACGGCCATCGTGGCGAAGCACTCCGCGACGCTCCCGCAGCGGGCGGCGCGAAGATCACCGCCCCGCGCGGCTTCAAGGACGGGAACACCGCGCCTGAACACCATCGCTGGGAGGCGGACACCCCGCCTCCCAGCGACAGCTGACACCTCACAGCCTGAAGGCTGACGCCGGGGGTTATCCGGGCTGGTCCGACGCCTCGATCGCGGCCAGGTCGACCAGCTGGTAACCAGCTTTGGTCTCGACGTAGTAGAGCCGCTCGTCGCCCATCAGCCGGAAGCCGCCTCCGTCCAGGGCGGCGACTCGACCGGCTTTCCCGCTCTCGATGTCGTAGATGATGGACCTCGTCCTGTCCTCGAGATGGACTAAACCTCGATCCGTGGACCCGCTGAGTTGATGGTCTTGGTTTTGGGTGGGTCGTGGTTGGTGGTGGGTGGGCAGGCCGGGATTGCTGGTCTGCCCAGCTTTCCTTTGGTCTCCGGTCGGGCCTTGGTGGCGGGTGGCTAGTTTTAGGCGACGTGTGGTGGCCCGGTTGCGGGGCGGAACACGTTGTGCCAGAGGGTGTTCCACTGTTCCGCCCAGGGCCAGTGCTCGGGCAGGTGTAGGACGGTGCGGCGCTGTGGGTGGGCGATTCTGGCGGGGACGGTGACGATCTGACGGCGCAGCGTCGCGCCGCGGGCGGCGGCGTGGCGGGGGCTGGTGAGGGTGCCGGCGGCGCGGAGCAGGTTGTGGGTGATGGCTGCGCAGATCGCCCAGGCGCTGTTGGCGGCGAACCGGCCTGAGGGTAGGTGAGCCAAGGGTCCGTCGATCAGGTCGGCGAACACGGTTTCGATGATCGCGTGCCGGCGGTGGGTGATGTCAGCCTGCGCGGTGGGTTCGGTGTTGTTGGTGAAGAACGGGTGGTGACGCCATACCGGGAACAGCTCCTGATCGCCGGCCTGGTCGTGGGCTCGGTCCCGGACCCTGCGCACGACCAGCCGGGCGGTGACCGGGTGTTTGGTGGAGGTGAACGCGGTGAACTCCGTCTCGGCGACCTCGGCGTCGGAGATCAACTCACCGGTGTCGGGATCGGTGACCGCGCCGGGGTAGTGCACCGGGGTCCAGGCGTCGTCGGGGATGGAGGCGATCGCAGCGGTCACTGCCGGGTTCTTGGTCAGCACCACCGAGAACCGCGCCCCTGCTTTCACACACGCGGCGACCACGGCGTGGTTGCCATACGCCGAGTCGCCCCGCATCAGGATTTCGCCGGCCGCCCCGGCGGCGCGGGTGGTGGCGATCGCTTCGGCCACCATGCTCGCCGCACCTTTCCCAGACCCGGCCCGTCCGGCGCGGAGCCGGATCCCGGCCACCACCGGCGCGCCCTGGCTGGTGCTGATCGTGGTCGCCAGCGGTGACAAGCCCCGGCGCAGCACCTGCCGGCCGGCGATCTTGGTGTGCCCGAAGCTCGCGCCCTGCTTGGCGTGCCCATAGACCGGGCGTAGGAGTGAGTCGATGTCGATGAACGCCTGGGTCTCGATGCCGGGCAGCAGCCCGCTGGCCTGGACAAGGTTGACCAGATGAGCCCGCGCGACCGACGCCAACTGCATGCAGTGGCCGTGGGTGAACTCCCGCAGAAACTGGCCAAGCGTCGCCGGCGCATACACCCCGCCGAACAGCCGGCGCATCCCACCAGAGCGGATCACATCCAGATCATCGATACAGTCCGCGCCGGCAGCCATCCCCGCGATGATCGAGGTGAGCTTGCCCGCCGGGTTGGCCGCTGCCGACCTCACCGTCGTGGTCCGGATCGCGACCCGCTCGTCCACCAGCTCCGACAGGCCCGCCCGCTCGGCCAACGCCATCACCGGCACCAGGCCCGCACACGACACCAGGTTCTGATCATCGAACACCGGCGTGGCTCGCGACCACCCGTACGGTAGTTTCACTCTCAGTGCCTTTTGGATCGGGTTGGATCAGGACCTAGACACTCCAGATTCTCCCGATCCAGAAGGCATTTCTTCTACTCCGACCCGCCGACGATCAGCCATCAGTCCACGGATCGAGGCTAAACGATCCCGGGTCGGCTGGATGCCGTACTCCGTCGAGCCGATCATTCCGCCGATCTCGCGCCGGCCCGTGCCGTCGCGGCGTTGCACGAAGCCGCTGTCGTTCATGGAACCGACGCACCACTGCACGCGGCAGGTCCAACTTCCGTCACGCGCGGCGGCAGTTCGTTCCTCCCCGGTCTCCAGGTTCCGCAGGGTGCGGTAGTCGAGCGCGTCGGGCGCCTCGCCGGAGTAGGACTCGAGCTTCGGGACCGGGCTGCCCACCCATGGATACTGCACGAGGCCGAACTTCTGGGTCCCGTCGATCAGTTTCGCCTCCCCACCGGACAGGGGCGCCTGGTAGACACCGCCGTCCCTGAGAGACCAGAAGACCTTCTGACCGCTGATCGCGATCGCCATCTGTTGCACACCACTGCCGGAGTTCACCTTGCCGACGCGGTAGGCGGCACCGCCCGCGAGCGGAGCCCCCCAGACCTCGGTGACCGGCTTGCCCTCGTCGACACCGGAGGTCCACCACACCACATGGCCCTCGCCGACGGTGAAGTTCGACGCGAAGATCGTCGTGTTCTTCGACTTACGCACCGTGGTGACCTTGCGGGCGGTCTTGTCGGTGAGGTCGTAGGCCCAGAGTTCGCCGGCGTTCTCGAAGCCGGCGTCGATCGAGACCAGCACCGTGTGGTCGTCGGCCATGGTCTGCGGGCGGAACTTCTCACCGCCCGGAAGACGGTTGGGGATGTTGTGCACGGCGTCGGGCCAGAGCTTCTCGATCGGCTCGACGGGCACGCCAACACCCTTCGGACCGGGCTCCGTGGAACGCTCGGTGGACGGGCCGGCCGGCGCCAGCGTCGCGCTCTGTCCGGACGGCTGGCTCAGTCCGAGCGCGACCGCCGAACCGGCCACCACCGCGAGGACGGCCGCACCCGCGAGGGCGACCTGCGCGCGCTGCCGGCGACGGCGGCTCCGGCGTTCCAGCTGGTCGAGGAGTCCGGGTTCGGGTGTCGGCGCGCGGCCGGCCGCCGCCTCGAGTGTCCGGACAAGTTGGTGTTCGACCTGTCGTGTCATCGGAGCTGTCCCTCCTTCATGCCGGCGTCGGCGAGTTCGGCGGTCTCCAGGAAGCGGAACCGCAGCTTCTCCAGGGCGCGGGCCGCCTGGCTGCGTACCGTTCCGCGGGAGATGTTGAGGATCCCCGCGATCTCCTCGTCAGTGAGGCATTCGTAGTAGCGCAACACCACGACGGCACGCTGTCGTCGCGGCAGCGCGGTCAACGCTTCCCACATGGCATCGCGTAGCTCGACCGTCTCGCCGGAGTTGTCAACGTAGGCCTGCTCGGGCGTGGCGGCGACGAGCTTCTCGCGTCGCCTGCGCCGCCAGATGCTGACGTGGAGTCTGGCCATCGTCGTGCGTACGAACGCTTCGGGTTCACGTTTGTTGTGGACCCGGTGCCAGGACGTACGCAGCCGTACGAGCGCCTCCTGCATCAGGTCGGCGGCATCGTGGGGGTTCCCGGTCAGCACGTATCCGTAGCGAAGCAACGCCTGCGCCCGGGTTGCCACGAACACCTCGTAGCTACCTATCTCGTCATCCACGGCGTCCCTTTCTACGCCCGAGACGCCGAACCCCCCGCAACTGTTGCATCCGCTTCTTCGAGGAACTTCGCCCCGGATGTCAGTGGAGGTCGGCGAAGAAGTTCAGCCGGGCCGCCATCGCGGCGAAGACGTCGTCGGGTACCTGGTCGACGACGCTGAGGACGTGGTCGATGGTCCAGCCGAGGCGGAGGACGTTGGAGGTCACCATCGAGCGCCGCACCACGTCGAGGTCGCCGTTCCAGCCGGCCGCGGTCAGGGCGTCGCAGTACGCCGACCGCAGGGCCCGCCAGATCTCGCTCGGTGAGGTGCCCGGGCCGACGCTGTCCAGGGCGAGATGGCCGACGTCGTGCCCGACCGGACCCCAGCCCACGTACGCCCAGTCGATGATGACGACCTCCTCCCCGACCGTGCCGATGTTGGATTGGTGGAAGTCGTAGTGGGTCAGGACCCGCGGGAGGTCCCGGAGTTGGTGCCGGATCCGTATCGGGTCGGTGACGCGGGCCGCGACGAGGTCCCGCAGCGCCGGGTCCAGGCCCCGTTCGATCGCGATCGGCCAGGCGGGATGGGCGAGCGTGCGCTCGTTGTCCAGCCCGCGGCGGCGTACGTGGGTGGGGATCCAGTCATCGGACAGCCAGCTGTGTTTGGTGTCGATGTGGGCGACCTGCCAGTGCGCGAGCCCCCGCACTGCGCGTTCGCAGACGGGCAGGTCAGCGGGGACGTCGACGGACTCCAGCCACAGGTCGCGGCACTCGTCGTGGTCGTCGATGGCGTAGCAGCGCGCCGCCCGTACGCCGGCGCCCCACCCGGACGTGGCGAGGTCGGAGTCGTAGAACGCCGCCTCGCGCCCCCACCACTGCGGGTCCTCCGGCGCGACCTGGCACCGCCACACGTCGCTGGTACCGAGGTAGCCGGCACCGGTCCGTTTCACCCAGGCGCTGCGCGGACCTGAACCGCCTGCCCGGTCGGCCGTGACGGTCCAGATGCCTCCGTTGGGAAAACCGCTGTCGTGGCCGAACCGTTCGACCACCCATCCGGTGTCCGACGCGGCGCCGGACAGACCCTCCAGTACCTGCTCGGGTGGGCTCGACCGGAGCGGACCGAACCGAGGTCGTTGCGGAGGTTCGGCGAGCCGCGGGTCGTGATCGGGTGCGTCCATGGCGCCCAAGCCTGGCACGCCAAGCCCGGCCCCGGCACAAGGCGTTCGACGCTAGGACACGACCTAGTCACCAGGTGCGGCGAGCACGTGGCGGTCCCGGCTGGCCGGTATCCCGACGACCAACTGGAGGACCATCAGCGCACCCAGGCCGAGCAGGGGAACACCCCATCCGTGGGTGAGGGTGTGCAGCGCGCCGAGGCCGATCGGGCCGAGACCGGCGAACAGGTAGCCGAACCCCTGCGCCATCGTCGACACCTGCCCGGTGTGGTGGGTGTCGGGCGAGCGCCAGACGATGTAGCTCAGGGCGAGGCTGATGGCCGCGCCCTGCCCGAGCCCCAGAAGAGTCATCCACAGGTACGCCAACGAGACCGGGGCGATCGCGAGTCCCAGGTAGGCAAGTGCGCACAGGGTGACCGAGACGGCGACCGGGAGCCAGGTCGGGCGCATCCGCCTGGCCAGTGCCGGTGTCACCAGGGACGCGAGGATGCCGGGGAAGCTGGAGTAGGACAGCATCAGGCCGGCGTCGTGGGCGCTCATGCCGTGGTCCTGAAGCAGGGTGGGGACCCAGGTGAGCGTGGCGTAGTAGGCCAGGCTCTGCGTCCCCATCAAGGCGGTGACCGCGAGCGCGACCCGGTCGGTGAGGAGCGCGCGGAGCGACGGCTCGCCTGCCGTCGACGGCGCGTCGGCGACGTCGTGTCCCCTCGGTTGGTGTCCGGGAGCGCGCAGGGTCTGCGGCAGCCAGACCACGAACGCGACCAGCGCGGGGATCGCCCACAACGCCAGCGTCGTCCGCCAGTGGCCGCCGGTGACCGACTGGAGCGGCACGGTCAGCCCCGAACCCAGGGCGGCTCCGACGAACAGCGTCGTGGAGTACAGGCCCATCATCAGGCCAGCCCGGTGGGCGAAGTCGTTCTTGATCGCCGCCGGCATCAGCACGTTGGCGACGGCGATCGCGGCTCCGACGATGAGCGTGCCGGCGAACAGGCTGGTCAGGCTCGGCTGGAGGCGCAGGGCGATGCCCGCGCCGAGGGCCAGCATGGCGACGCCGAGTAGCCGGTGCATCCCGATCGCGCGGGTCAGGCGGGGGGTCACGAAGGCGAACGCGCCGAACGCCACGACCGGGATGGTGGTGAGCAGGCTGACCGTGCTCGAGGAGACTCGCAGGTCCTCCCGGATCGGGCCCAGGAGCGGGCCGACGGAGGCGACCCCGATGCGCAGGTTCAGTCCGATCAGCAGGAGACCGACGGCCAGCAAGGCGATCTTGACGGGGGTGCTGGTGGCGGCTGTGCGGGTCGCCGAGGTCACGGTCACCTGAGGTGTCCCCGCGTGCCGAGGTCGTCCGGGCCGGCGTGGTCAGAGCTGGCGTGGTCAGAGCTGGCGTGGTCAGAGCTGGCGTGGTCAAGGCTGGCCGGAGCGTGTTCGGGGCGCAGCGGGGGCAGGTCCGGGCGATGCATGCCCCCAGTTCACCGGTCGACCGGCCGGTATCCCACCGATAACGGGTCCTGTTATGCCCGAAACTCGCCAAGGTCCAAGACAGCCCTGTCCGTCGTACGTCGTAAGTCAGGTGACCTGGGCCGCGACGGTGCCGAAGCGCTGTTCGACACCTCGTAACCGCCCTGCTACCACAGGTATGCTGCCGGTAAATGACTGAAACCCGCCACACATCGTTGGAGGCCGAGCAGGTCCACCTGCTGGGTCACGACGAGCGGACGCCCACCCACTCCCACCCGCGCGGTCACCTGGTCTACCCGGCGCGGGGTGTGCTGGCGCTGGTCACCTCGGAAGGTTCGTGGATCGCCCCGTCGAACCGGATCGTGTGGATTCCCGCGGGTTACGCGCATCGGCACCGCGCCCACGGCGCGACCGACATGCGGGTCGTGTTCATGCCACCGGCGATGGCGACGTTGCTGCCTGCGCACCCGGCGGTGCTGGCGATGACCTCCCTCGCCCGGGAGGCGACCCTCGCCTTGACCGGACCGGAACGACGTACGGCACCGGTCCGGGCCCGGCTGCGTCGAGTGATCATCGACGACATCGTCGCGGCCCCCGAGCAGCCGCTGCACCTGCCCGAACCCCACGACGACCGGCTGCGCGCGCTGACGCGGCTGGTCGAGGACGACATGTCCAGCCCGGACACGCTCGCCGACCTGGGGCGGCGCGTCGGGGCGAGCGAACGCACCCTCAGCCGGCTGTTCCACGCCGAGACCGGCATGAGCTTTCGGCAGTGGCGGACCCAGCTGAGGATCCACCGGGCGCTCATCCTGCTCGCCGACGGTCTCAGCGTCATCGACACCGCGCTGGCGTGCGGGTGGGCGAACCCGAGTGCGTTCATCGACATCTTCACCGCGCACGTCGGGGAGACTCCGGGCCGTTACCAGCGTTCCGTCTCCGCCGTGACGCCGTCGTGAGCGACACGGGCACAGGGCCTGTCGGCACGGCTCCGACTCACGCGCGGACGGTTGTCCGTACTTTCTGAACGTTGGATGTGGCCGAAGCGATGATCCCGCCCGTCTTGGGGAGTCACTGCTTCGTCCGCCATCTACTCCCCCGGAGGTCCACGTGTCCGATGCACCGTCCCGCAAAGCGCTGTGGTCGGCTGCGCACGCCGAGCGCGCCACCCTGGCCGAGGATCTCGCGGAGCTGACCGAGGCGCAGTGGGCTCAACGGTCGCTGTGCGGGCGATGGACGATCGAGGAGGTCGTCGCCCACCTCACCGCGGCGGCGAACGTCAGCGCCGTCCGCTGGTTCGCCAGCGTGCTGGGCGCGCGGTTCGACTTCGACCTGCACAACGATCGGCGGCTCGCGGAGTACCGGGGAGCTGGTCCGGCGCAGACCCTCGAGCGGTTTCGTCGATCCGTCACCAACACCAAGTCGGCACCCGGACCCACTGCGGCCTGGCTTGGCGAGGTGATCGTGCACGCCCAGGACATCCGCCGTCCCCTCGGACTCCCCCGCACACCCGCGGTCGAGGCCGTCACCGCGGTGGCCTACTTCTACGCCCGTCGTGACTTCACCGTGGAGAGCCAGAGCACGATCAAGGGGCTCCGGCTCGAGGCGACCGATGGCCCCTTCGCGAGCGGGGAGGGTCCGCTGGTCAGCGGAACGACGGTGGCGCTGACCATGGCGATGGCCGGCCGCCGCGACTACTGCGACGACCTCACCGGTCCGGGCGTTCCGACCGTGCTCGCCCGCTGCGGTAAGGCGTCCGGCGAGTAGCAGGTACGCGGACCGCGGCCGTGAGCTGACCGCGCAGCGTGCGGGTTCGACCCCGCGTCCACGTGCTGAACCGTGCGAAGCTGGGGGGCGGATCGACCGCTGCGGATGATGGAGGACGGCTTGCCAGGTGAGATCTTCGTGCTGCCCAACGTGTACGGCTTGATCAAGCGTCGCGATGGAGGTGGTGTGCTGATCCAGCGACGGTGGAAGCCACAGACAGACCCTGGCAACCTCGGCAAGTGGGAGCTGCCAGGCGGCAAGTGGCGTGCCGGTGAGTCGGCACAGGACTGCTTGCGGCGCGAACTGCAGGAAGAGTGCGGCATCGAGGTCGCCTCGATCGAGGGCTTGTTCGCGCAGCACGAGCACCTGGGCCAGCGGGTCGAGACGTCTTCGCCGACGCTGGTGGTTCAGATGCTCATCGGGTCGGCCCCCTCGGTCCTGGTGGTGTACGCCGGCTACTCCGACGAGGAACCGGCCGCAGAAGGTGATGGCGCACGCGACGCCAACTTCATGGACCTCTCTGAGCTGAAGGGCGCCCTACGTGAGCATCCGGACACCTTCACCGCCCTGTCGTTCGCCGCGCTGACAGAGCTCCTGTCGCGAGATCTGCTGTAGTGAGTGAGCGAGGTTCGACGTGGCCAGGTTTGCGCCGAGGAGTCCGGGTGAGCTTGCGCCCTAGACCGGGGGTTCAGGGTCGTACTGGATGCCGCGGCGGACCTCGCGGGCTCGGTCCGCTCCAGCCAGCCTGGCGACCAGGTGGAGGGCCATGTCGATTCCGGCGGAGACGCCCGCGGACGTGACGATGTCCCCGTCGTCGACGAACCGGTCATCCGCCCTGACCTTGATGGTGGGGTCGAGTTCGGCGAGCCTGTCGATGGAGCCCCAGTGCGTGGTGGCCGGTCGCCCGGCGAGGATGCCGGCGGCGGCGTAGACGAGGGATCCGGTGCAGACGCTCGCCATCAGTGGCACACGCGCACGCTGCTCCCTGACCCAGGACAGCCGGGCCGGATCCTCGAGATGCGGGCGCGTACCGCGACCGCCGGGATAGATCAGGACGCCGAGTTCGGGCGAGTCCGCGAGGGTGTGGTCGGGGATGATGCGTAGCCCCTTCGCACATGTCACGGGTGCGGTCGACTCGGCGACCGTCACGACCTGCCAGCCGTCTTCGGGATGGTTGCGTGCCCAGAACGCGAGCACCTCCCACGGGCCGACCGCGTCGAGTTCCTCGACGCCTTCGAAGAGGAAGATTCCGATCGTGGTGGGTGCGCTCACAGGTGCCCTCAGTCCTTTCGTCCGGTCGCGGCGAGGCTGACGCCCCGACCGATCATGGCGAGTCCTCGAACATCCTGATCGAGGACAACCTCACGATCAATGGGATAACTGGTTCTACCGGACCCCCGTCCACCGCCTGGGCTGTCAAACTTCGACTGACACCGGAAGGCTCGTTGCTGGGTCCGGAGAGATGGGCCCATCAGCGTGGACAAGGTGGGCACACTCCCCACATGACGACAGCAGGCGGCGATCACATCAGTGCAGGTGGCGAGCTCCGGGTCCTCGTTGCGCCACAGCTGCTGGACTCCCGAATCGGAGAGGTTTGGCACAGCGGGTTGGTGGCCTCGAGAACGGTGGTGGCGATCGAACTCATCGTGGACTGCACTGCCGGACCGGCCACCTTCCTGGATGATCACACGCCTCTCAAGCCCGAGGTTTGGCTCTCGATCGACTCCGGCCACCGAGAGAAGCGGCTGCGGATGGGAGGAGAGGCCGCCAGTCGCAAGTTCGGTCACGCGACACGTGTCGCCATCTTGGAACCAGACGAGCTGGCCGGTGCATGCACGCTCCGCGTTGTCCAGGACGACCTAGGAGTCGACTACTCGGCCAGCTTCACGGTCTGAGGCGGCGCTTTCGCTACCGCGACGAGCCGTCGCTCATCTGGATGCCACCGGCGAAGTCGACGTCGACGCAGGCGAGTCGAGCGCCGGCCGTCCCGGCGTGGCCCGGCTCCGTACTGGTGTGGTGCTCATGGATCACCACCGATCTGGCCTGCCGCTCGCTGATCGGCCACGGCACCAGACTCGTCGCGATACCGGTACCGGTACGGCCGGTCGTGAAGTCGAGCCAGATCTCGTTGCGCGGGTTGGCGTAGTCCGGGTCCGTCGAGGGCTGGACGGGATCACGCCGCCATTGCACGTGCGGGCCCGCGTCGGCCGGATCCTCGCCGCACCGGTTCACGTGGACGTGTGCGCCGTAGTGGCGGCGGGGCACCAGGCCGTTCACGACCAGGAGCGTGGCGGTGCCGTGCGGGGACGAGACCGCGGCGACCGTGGCCCGGGAGCCGACCGGAACGAGCGTCTCGTCGTAGGTCAGTGCGGTGGCTCCGGAGTCCGCCGGTTCGAAGGTTCGGCTGGTGAAGATCGGGCGACCGAAGCTTCGCAGGACGGGCCGCTCAGGGGAGAGCAGGGCCGCCGCCTGACTGGTCACGGCTTGGTTCGCGGACGTCGTACCGACCGGTTGGCCGCCAACTGCCGGGCTGAGCAGGAACGGCGACGTCGCGAGCAGCATGACGGACAGCGCTGTAGACATCACGAGGCGGGTCATACCCCGGGCATCGCCTCGCCTACACCACCGGGCGCGTTACCGCATGGTGACGCCGGGGACCTGTCCGCCCGCGTGGGAGAAGTCGACGTCGACGCAGGCGAGCCGGTTCCCCGCCTCGCCGGCGTGGCCGGGCGCGGAGCTCGTGCCGTGGTCGTGGATCACCACCGACCGGGCCATCTTCTTCTCGACCGGCCAGCGCACCTCACTGGCTGCCACGGCGTTGCCGTCGCGGTCGGTGGTGAAGTCGAGCCAGATCTCGTTGTGCGGGTTGGCGTACTTCGGGTTGACCGACGGTTGCACGGGATCGGCGCGCCACTGGGTGTGCGGGCCGGAGTCGTCGGGTGCGCGGCCGCACCTGTTCATGTGGACGTGCGCGCCGTAGTGGCGGTCGGGGACGAGTCCGTTGACGGCGAGCAGGGTCGCCGTCGCGTGCTGGGCCGACACCGACGCGACGGTGACGCGGGCGCCGACCGGAACGAGGCGCTGGTTGTAGGTCAGCGCGCTGGCCCCGGAGTCGGCCGGTTCGAACGTCTCGCTGACGAGGACGGGTGGGTCGGGTGCCGCGGCAGCGCGCGCCGGTGTGGCGGTGCCCGCTGGCGCGGCGGCGAATGCCTGGCCGGCGAGAACCGGCAACGTCGCGAGCACGAGGATCGCAAGCGCGCTGGCCACCGCGAGACGTCTCATCCCCCGAGCATCGACCTGGTCGTCGTACCGGGCGAAGGGACCTTGGTCTGCCGGGTGGCCGGGTCTTTCGTGGGAGTCCGGCAGCGCGAACGGGCGGTCTGCCCGCGTGGTTCAGCCCGGCGAGACGGCGCAGGGCGGACATCCGGTTCGTCGAACGGGCCAGGTGGACAGTCCCGACGTACTGCTTGCGCGTGGCGCACGTCGAAAGTGACGCGCGACCCGCTGACTCATCCTCGGAGCCAAGATCACTTCGAGCTCTCCCACAGGACGACCCGGTTACCCACTGGATCTGCGATCAGTGAGTGCCGGGGCATGTTCTCGCCGTCCGTCGGTGGATAGTGCTCGGACGCTCCGGCGGCGAGCGCGCGCTGGTGAGTTTCGTCGAGTCCGACGACACCCAGACCGAACGCCGAGGTATGCCCGCAGTGGGGCTCCTCGGAGGATCGCACCCTGATGTTCAGGAAGCCAATGGCATCTCCCTCACCGAGGACAACCTGCCGGCTTGTGCCGCCCCAGTTCTCGAGCTGTGTGCCCAGTACCCCGCCCCAGAACGCGCTCGCGGCCTCAAGTGCGGAATCGGAGTCCACCCCGATATTCACCGCGACCAGCCGAAAATCCGTCGCCTTCTTCATCGTTCTTGCGATCCCTTCGACGTCGTGTGCCAGTTGGTCCAACAGCGCCTCAACGCGCCCAGCGCGTTCCTGGAGCGCGGCGCGTTGCCGCGTAAGAACCTCGCGTGCATCGAAAGCGTCACCATTGAGCACCCTGGCGATGTCCTCGGTGGACAGTTCCGCCTCACGCAGGAGTCGGATCCGCCGTGCGGCGTCGAGCTGGGTGCTGCTGTAACGCCGATAACCTGTCCGCGAGTCGACATCAGCCGGACGCAACAGACCGATGTCGTCGTAATGACGAAGCGTCGGGATCGACAGCCCCGTCAGCATCGAGAAGGTCCCAATGGTTACCAGTTCGTCCGGCACGATGACATCTTGCTGTCTCAGGTGACCTGAGAGTCAACTGGTCCGCTGATGGCTGCGTCGAAGGGCAGCCACGTCTCGCTCTCAGCGATCACCCCCTCTCCGCCGGTCCGACCTCCTGAACGCAGACGAGTCGCTTGTGATCACGATGCCCGCGGCTACGGATAACAAGCTCGCCGCCCTCCGCGTACTCCCAAGCCGACTGATGTCACCAGTGAGGCCAAACGACCCGGGACGAGCGAGTGGGCGTCGCGCGAGTAACACGTCCCGGCCGAGGTGTTGTGGTAGCTTCCGCTGAAGAGCGGGGGCGGCGCGAGACAGCGCCACGCACAAGCGACGGCCGGTCCGTTGCCATCCAGATCGGCCAAGTTGCCCCACTCATCACCAGGGCACGAATGGTTGCCGCGCGCCGCCACCGGGGGGCCTTGCCGATCTCGAACCGGAGTGAACCATGGCCAACGAGCTCCCCCTCTGGCCGAACAACGCCCGCTTGGCTGTGAGCTTCTCGTTGATGTTCGAAGGCGGCGGACAGCCCATATCCGGTGCCGGTGGCGTGATTCCCGACCCTGTCAAGGACAACTTGCCCGACATGCCGACCAACGGTGTCTTCCAGTACGGCATCTACGAGGGCATACCACGCCTCCTCGATCTCATGGACACTCACAACGTCAAGTTGAGTGCCTTCATGGTCGGCCAGGCGGTCGACAAGGCGCCGGACCTGGCGCAGGAGGTCGTTCGACGCGGGCACGAAGCAGCTGCGCACGGCCGGACCTGGGAGCCGAGCTACGTCCTGGATGCTGATGCCGAACGCCGCTTCATCGCCGACGACGTAGCCAGCATCGAACGGGCTACCGGGCAGACGCCCAAGGGATGGAGCGCGTACTGGGTGCGCAACAGCGTGAACACGCTCGACATCCTTCAGGGGCTCGGATCACTTACCATCTTGACGAACCGAGCCGGGACGAACCGTTCATCCTGCCGCTGCGAGGCGGGGACTTCGTGACCGTTCCCTACACCTTCCACATGAACGACATCGTCTCCTTCCCCTTCACTGGTTGGAACCCCGCTGCCTATGAACAGGCTCTCAGGGACGAGTTCGACCAGTTGTACGAGGAAGGCGCCACCCGCCGCCGGCTGATGGTGATCAGCCTGCATGACCGCATCTCCGGCCACGCCAACCGCGTGCGGGTACTCAGCCGCTTCCTGACCTACGCGCGGAGCAAGTCCGACGTGTGGTTCGCCCGCAAGGACGAGATCGCCGACTGGGCACTGCGAACCCGCGACCAGACGCCGGTGCTGGACCGAGGCCCCGCACGCGTCCACGGCCTACCAGGATCGGCGGCATAGCTGGCAGCGCGGAAGTCACGTATGGCAAGGCCGGGGGGCGGATTCCGTGCGCGGGCCACGGCAGGGGCTGCCGCGGCCCGCGCGGGATCACGGTCAGTTCGCCCGGGCGGCGAGCGCCTTGAGGACAGCGTCGGCAGCCGCCTCGCCCGATCCCGGGTTCTGGCCGGTGACCAGGTTGTCGTCGACGACGACGTAGGACCCCCAGGCCGGGCCGGCTTCGTGCTGTGCGCCGGCGGTACGCAGGCGGTGTTCGAGGAGCCATGGCGCGTTGTCTGCAAGGCCGGCTTGCCGCTCCTCCTCGTCGGTGAAGGCGGTCAGTTTGCGTCCCTTGAACAGCCAGCTGCCGTCGGGGTTTCCGGCGGAGAGGAAGCTGGCCTGGCCGTGACAGAGCGCGGCGACGACCTTGGTCGAATCAGGCAGCAGCCGTTCCAGGACGCGGCCCATGTCGGGGTTGACCGCGAGGTCCTGCATTGGGCCGTGGCCGCCGGGGATCAGCACGGCGTCGAAGTCCTCTGGATTCACGTCCTCGAGGCGAACCGGTGTGGCCAGCAGGTCCTTGGTCTTCTCCAGGTGGGACGTGATCTCGGCTACCTTCTCCGCGTCACCGAAGTTGGCCTCGATGGTCAGGCTTCTGGCGTCGGCTACCGGGATCTTGCCGCCGGGGGTGGCGATGGTGATATTGACGCCGGCTTCGCTGAGGACGCGGTGCGGCACGGTGAATTCCTCGGCCCAGAACCCGGTCGGGTGCTGCGTCCCATCCAGCTGGGTCCATACCCGGGCAGCGCTCAGCACGATCAGTACCGATGACATTGATCTTCTCTTCTCGCAAACGCGTTTGTGAGCGCCAACCATCGTCCTGACGAGCCGAGTTCCGGTGAGGCGTTACCTACGTGTAGGGTTAGCGCCTAACGTTCGTTGTGAGAGGGGTCACGGTGGCGACCAACGCGGTGCCGCAAGGCCCGACCGACGCGGACCAGCAAGCGTCAGACCTGTGCCGCAGCTCGGATCTCCTGGTGGCCCTGGTGAACACTCGCGCCAGCGAGAGTGGGCGCGTCGAGCTGCTCGGCGACGGGGCGGGGCTCGCGCGCTGGCTGACGACCAACGGGCTCGTCGATGACGGGGTCTCGGTCACCAACGGTGACGCTCTGGCAGCTCAGGAGTTGCGCGCCGCGTTCGTGAGCCTGTTCCGGTCCCATTGCGGGTGCGCGGACGCCCCGGTCGACGAGGCAGAGGCCTATCTGCGGGACATCGGGCTGCGCTACCCGCTGGTGTCCAGGATCAGCGCCGATGGCTACACCCTTGTCCCGGCCCAGACCGGCGTCCCGGGGGCGTTCGGCGCGCTGCTGGCCGCCGCGACCGATCTCGCCGCCCGCGGTGCGTGGTCACGCCTGAAGATCTGCAAGAACACCTCCTGCTACGGGGGGTTCTTCGACAAGACCCGCAACTCCGTGGGTCAGTACTGCAGCCCGGCCTGCGGCTCGCAGATGTCGATGCGCGCCTACCGCAGCCGGCTCAGGAAGAGTTCATCAACTGAGGCCGTAGGCACGAGCCCCGGACACTGACGAGGCACCGCGGGTCACGATCTGCCCGGTCGCCCGCGCGAGGAGCGGCGAGGTTGTGGACTTCTACGTCCACCTCGCCGCCGCTCGGTCCTACTTCTCGGCGGTGCCGGGTTTCCCGCTGATGGACTCCTGATAGATGTCGGCGTAGGTGCGCGAGTCCTTGACCAGGTCGTCGCAGAAGGCAGCGACGTCGTTGCCGATGAGTTCCAGGACTCCCTTGCCGGCAGCGGCGCCCTCCTCGAAGAAATCGACAATCCCTGAGAGTAGGTTCCCGTTAGTGAGGTCGACCGGTCCGATCTTGAAAAGGTACTTCTGAATCTCCTTGTAGACGATCTGATAATCCGGCGGGAGCGCCTTGACCCGCGCCATGTGCGCTCGCCACTGCTTCTTTCCCTCGATGATGTCCTGGATGCCCACGTCAGCCTCCTAGCTGGCCCAGTTTCCTTGCGACGTTCCGGTTCAACTGCTCGCGCCACCGATCGCGAAAGCTCCGAGCCCCTTCCCCGCCGGCCAGCGCCGCGCAGAAGCCCCCGACGTCGTCGCCCAGCACCTCGTGAATGCTCTGCCCACCCGCCGCCGTTTCTTCGAGCAGACCTAGGGCACCGTCGAGGATCGGCATCAGGTTGCGACCGCTGAAGTCTCCATAGGCGGAGAGGTGAAACTTGATCTGTTCCCACCCCCCCCGGAAATCGGCCGGCAATACCGCGGCCCGGGCTTCGAACGCCTTCCATTCCCTGGTGAGGTCGCTGCCGGTAATGGTCTCCCAGAAATTCATCTCCCGCCCTCCCTGAGCTTGTCGATTCGTGATGAGAGGTACTCCCACTTCGCCCAGAACCTCGCGAGTTCTTGGCGCCCCGCATTGTTGAGCGCATAGAACTTGCGCGGCGGACCCATCCCGGATGGTCGCTTCGTCACCTGAACGAGCCCGTTCTTCTCCAGCCGCAGCAAGATGGTGTAGACCGTCCCCTCGATGACGTCGGCGAAGCCGAGTTCGTTCAGCCGACGCGTGATGGCGTACCCATAGGTCTCCTCGCTGCCGATGATTTCGAGCACGCAGCCCTCGAGCGTGCCCTTCAACATCTCCGTCAGGTCGTCCATCGCGGGGTCTCCTCTTCGATCCTCCAGTACTGCGTAGCACCGAGTACCACTATACGGTATCACGGAGTAGCTCGGCGAGCCCTTGCCCGGGGCCAGGTAAGCGACTCGAGTCATCGGCGCCGCGCCTGGTCCCCACCCGCCGCCTCATGTGATCCATGAGGCCGTCGGTCTCGGTCGGCTGATGCACCGCTCGACAGTAGGCTCGCCCCATGCCGCTCCTTCGTCGTGGCGCAGACACGGAGACGACGTTCGTCCTGGCCGGCTTCACTACGCAGGACGCATACGAGCGCAGGGCACCGGACTGGGAGCCACCCGACACCTTCGACTCCCCCGACGCGGCCACCGTGGCCGCACGGTCCTGGATCGAGGCGACCTCGCCACAGGCGCAGGTCGAGGTGATCCAGCTCGCCAGAAGAGCCGGGAAGGTCCTCCGCGTCGTCACCGCCGACGGCCACGACGACGCCGCGTCCCTGCCGATCTAGAACGCGGCGTTGGTCGGCGCCGCGGAGACCGAGCACCTTGGCCCCTGCCGTGACTGTCCCTGCCGTTCCCAGGATGAGCGGGGCGTACCGACGTGAGCCGTTCTTCGCCGATCCTCGAGTGCGAAGACTGTTCGCGACCAAGGGATGCTCATGACCATCACGCTCGTCACCGGCGGCAACAAGGGACTCGGCCACGAGACGGCTCGGCGCCTCATCGAAGCCGGCCACACCGTCTACATCGGCGCCCGCGACGCGGGCCGCGGCCACGCGGCGGCAGACGAGCTCGGCGCACGGCTGCTGCTCCTCGACGTCACCGACGACGCCTCCGTCGATGCGGCCGTGGCGGAACTCACCCGCCGGGAGGGTCGCCTCGATGTGCTGATCAACAACGCGGGAATCTTCGAAGGCATGGTGAAGCCCGAGGATGTCACGGCGGCCGACATGCGTCGGATCTATGAGGTGAACGTCTTCGGCCTGGTGCGGGTGACGCATGCATTCCTGCCTTTGTTGCGTACGTCGGACTCACCTGTGGTCGTCAACGTCAGCAGCGGACTCGGTTCGTTCGGGGTGGTGACCGATCCGGATCGCCACGAGTACGGCTTCGCCCTCCCGATCTACGCGTCCTCGAAGGCGGCGGTGAACATGCTCACCGTGCAGTACGCCAAGGCCTTTCCTGAGCTGCGTACCAACGCCGTCGAACCCGGGTTCAGTGCGACCGACCTGCACGGCATGAGTGGGGCCGGCATCCAGAGCGTCGAGGAGGGCGCCGAGATGATCGTGCGGCTCGCGACCATCAGCCCGGACGGGCCTGTCGGCACGTTCTCCGACCGGGCCGGAGTCCTGCCCTGGTGACTCCTGGCTCCGGCCGGGCGCCGCGGTAGTGCTCATCGTCGCCATCGGGGCACGCCGCCAGAGGCCTCGCCGGTGTCGAGCCTGCGGTGGATACTTGCACGGTGCGTGACCTCGTGGTTCGCAACGGCCCGGTCCAACTGGCGGTCCGTGTATTTGGCCGAGGGGCCAGCTGTGTCGTCCTGGTGCACGGGTATGGGACAAACCTGCTGTCTTGGCTCCCCCTGGTCCCCAGACTTGAAGACCACTTCACCGTCGTCGCATACGACCGCCGTGGCCACGGCCACTCATCTAGCGCCGACAGCTACGCCATCGACGACCTGGCCAGCGATGTCGGCGCAGTTGTCGACGGGATCAACCTCGTCCGACCGCTACTGGTGGGCCACTCGGTCGGTTCCTGGGACGTGCTGACATACGCGGCGTCCGAGTCCAACGTTGTCGGCGTGGTGTGCCTGGACCAGGCCATCGCCGTCGACGATCCGACCTGGCAGGCAACCTACCGGCCTACAGCCCGCGAGGAGCGACTGGCCCAACTTGCTGAGGATCCGCTCTTGACCCAGGGGTACACCCAAGCTGAAGTTGATCACCTCATGCTCAAGGCGAAGTGCGCCCCTGGGCTACAGCCGTGGAGCGCCTACGGCCCGATGGTCCGCCGAAACGTCACCAAACAGAGTGGTGACCTGTTCTGGGTCAGACCTTCCATCACTGACCGCCTGCTGCTCGAGCAGGGCTGGCAGACCGTGATCAGCGAACCGTACGACGCGATCGCTTGTCCAGTCACCCTCGTGCTCGCCGAACGCAACACGGGCCCGTTTCACAATGCATTACACCGGCTCGCGACGCGACGGAACCTTCGCTCGGTCTCGGTTGACGCCGATCACGACGTACACGTAGAACGGCCCACGGACATCGCGGAGCTGGTGCGAAGCATGGGATAAGCAGAGCGGGCCGTCGCCCGCCTCCAGCGGTCACCCCAGCAGGAGTGGGCGTCAACGCAGCTCGCGCGACATACGGGTGAGGAACCCATCGTCACCCGTCCAGATCAGTCCAGCCTCGCTCGATCACGCTCCGGAACGGCACCGACGTCGCTCGGATGTCCATCACGGTCCGGGTTCGTCCGCCTGCCTTTTGCACGCGGGCTACACGCCGTCTACTCCTCCTACCTTGCAAAGGCGTTCCCGCTTCCCGGCCCAAACGTCTTCAGGCAGGTCCGGCGCAACCACTACTGGGCGATCTGCGCGGGTGGCCCGACGAGTGTCCAGCCCTTGTCGTCACGCGTGAAGCGGACGACAAGGGTGCCGAGGCCGAACGGTCGGGCGCCCTCGCGAGGCGCTGCCAACGCGTCGAGAGCGATCGTGACTTCGCCGGAGTCCGCCACGTCGGTGCGCAGTCGGACACAGGCCTGGCGGCCGCACATCCTTGTCAGGGACGGAGAACCTGTCGGCGCGGCGTTCGTCGGTGGGACGTCACCAGCCGGGCGGTTTGACCGTTCCCATGGCGCGGGTGACCGTGATCTCGATGACGACACGGTTCGGGTTCACGCGCGGGGGCTTGTAGCGCTCGGCGTACCGGCGCTCGGCGTCGGCGACGGATTCGGGGTCGTCCCTGACCACGGCCGTGCCCTCGATGGTGCACCAGCGGCGGCCTTCCGCCTGGCTGAGCGCGACGCGGGCACCGGGGCCGGCCGCGCGCAGGTTGCGGACCTTCTTGCTGCCGGCGCTGGCGATGACCCGGGCGATGCGAGTGTTCGGGTCGTAGGTGGCGCCGACAGGTACGAGGTGGGTGGTTCCGTCGAGGCGCGGCGTGGACAGGAAGCACACCCGGCGTTCCTGCCAGAACGTGTCGTCGGGAGAGGTCACGTCATGACCTTGTTGATGAAGACCGTCAGGTTGGTCTGCGTGCGGGCGATCTTGTCCTCCACGGAGATCGTCTCGTCGTAGCCACTCCCCGACGCCGGGTGCTGGATGCTGCGGGCATACAGGGAGCAGGCGAGGTCCGTACACAGATACTGCCCCACCGTGTTGCCCTGGCGGCCGGCCTCCCCGGTGCGGCGCGCGGTCATCAGCGCCACGCCGCCACCAGCGTGGGTGGTCAGGCACAGCGAGCACATGCTGCGGGTGGTGAAGCCACGTGCGGTCGCCTTCACCGCACGGAACGTGAGTCCGAGGAGGTCGCCGTCGTGTTCCGCGACCAGGTAGGCGCGTTCGGGGGCGCCGGGATCTCGCCAGCCGAGGAAGTCGAGGTCGTCCCACGGGCGCTCGTCGAGGTCCCTGGGGACGGCCAGACGCTTGGCCTCGCCCTTGGAACAGTTGACGAACGATGCGCGGATCTCCGCCTCCGTGAGGTGTCTCATGTGCAGGGAGGCTAGCTCGCCTAATATGATTAGGCAAAACCTTAATTCAATTAGTCGACGGAGGTCCGCGTGGCACGCACGGGCATCACCCCCGAGCGCCTCACCCAGACGGCGGCGGAGCTGGCGGACGAGATCGGCTTCGACAACCTGACCGTCTCGGCGGTCGCGCGCAGGCTCGGCGTCAAGGACCCGAGCCTGTACGCGCACATCCGCAACGTCCGGCAGCTGAGGACGCTGGTGTCGCTGCTCGCCCTGGAGGAGTTGGCCGACGCGGCCGCCGCGGCGCTGGCCGGGCGCGCGGGCAAGGACGCGCTGGTGGCGTTCGCCAACACCTACCGCGACTACGCCAGGAAGCATCCCGGCCGGTACGCCGCGGCCCAGTCCGAGCTCGACAAGGACACGGCACTCAACAGCGCCGCGCCCAGGCACTCGCAGTTGACCCGGGCGATCCTGCACGGCTACGACCTGCCCGAGCCGGACCAGACCGACGCGGTGCGCTTCCTGCACGCCACGTTCCACGGGTACGTGAGCCTGGAGATGGTGGGCGGCTTCGGCCACACCGCGCGCGAGGCGGACGCCTCATGGGCCTGGGTCCTGGAGACGCTCGACTTCGCCCTGCGAAACCGGCCGATGACCGGCGACCGTCGCTGACCGCCGCCGAGCCGCACCGTCACGAAGGTCGGACCTCGAGCAGGTTGCGGCCGGTGATGGTGAACAGCTTGCCGTGGTCGTAGGCGAGCATCGGGAAGCTCGTGGGATCGGCCGTGAGCCCGTCGACGACGACCTCGGTTGCCAGGCTGCCTGGCGTGACCCGCACCAGGCGCTGGTGGCTCACGGCGAACAGTCGGTCGTCCGCCACCACCAGGCCCGTCCGGGCGGTCGCGATCGTGGCCGTACCCAGCACAGCGCCGGACCGGGCGTCGACCGCGAACAGCACGCCCGCGTTGGTGGTCCCGTAGAGGACGTCGCCGAGCACCGCCAGGCTCAGAATCGAGACCGCACCCGACACCGGGACGATCTCGGCGATCCTGCGGCGTGTCGCCAGGTCGAACGACACGACCGTCGCCGATGCCGTCGCGCCCGAGGGTCGTTCGGTGCCGACGTAGCCGATGTCTCGCGAGGGGTGCGCGGCCGTGGACACGTGGGCGTGGCCCTCGACGAGATTGCGGTAGACGTTGAGCTCGCTGGTGTCGAGTTGGAGGATCGACAGCGCTCCGCCGACCTTGCCGTAGTCGGGGCTGCTGGCTACCAGCAGGAGGTTGCGGCGTGCGTGGGCGGCGATGTCCCCGGGACGGTTCTGCTCGTTGCCGATCATCGCGACCACCGTCGTCTGCCCGGTTGCCGGGTCGTGGCGGACGATCGACGCCGATGGGTACGTCGCGATGTAGAGGAAGCGGCCCACGTGGGTCATGGCCTTGGCCTCCCCGGCGATCCGGATTCGGCTGGTGGCCTCCGGGCGGGCGGGCTCGTGCACTTCCACGCCGCCGTGCCCGCCAACGTACGCCTGCCGGCCGAACATGCTGTGCACCGACTGCGGCAGTTCGGGCGCCGTTGGCATGCCCGCGGCCTGGAGGTCGGCCATGGTCATGGCTGCCGTGGCGATGTCGTACGTCCACATCGTGGCCGAGTTGGTGAAGACGACCACCTTCCCGCCCCGGACGTGCACCGCGGTGACAAAGTCACCGTCGGCCGTCGTGGCAAGCTGGGTCGTCGTGCCCGTGACGAGGTCGAGGTGCCACAACGCGTAGCCCGCACCGAAGTAGACGTCGTTGCCGTCTGTCGCCATCTTCCCGATGGTGATGACGCCGTCGGGATGGACGATCCGGTACGAAGTCGGGTCGCTCTTGTCGACGATCGCGATCTGACCGGTTCCGTGCGTACCCGCGATGACGTGGGTGCTCGTCTGGGCGAGCTGGTAGACGAAGGCCTCGCCGGCGAGTTCCGGTGGCGTGATGTCCTTCGCGGTGCCGCTCGCACGGTCGATCGCGACGAGGTGCGCCTGCGCGCCCACGCCGGCATAGATGGTGTCGGCGTCAGCGATGATGCTGCGTACGTAGGTCTGTCCGGGCAGAGCGACCGCGACCGCGCGCACCGCTCCTGTGGCCGGGTCGAGTTCCCACACCTTGCCGTCGGGGTAGGTGCCGAGGTAGATCTTCCCGTCCGGCGTGCGGCACATGTCCCACACGTACGTCGCGCCGGGCAGGTTGCCGAGCCGGTCGAGCGCCATCGTCTCGGTGTCGAACCGATACAGGTCGGCGACCGTGTGCGTGCCGATGTAGATCGTGGTGTCGTCGGCCAGGCTGGCCCAGGCACCTCCACCGGTGGGCAGCTCGGTCAGGTTGACGGCGTGCTCGGCAGCCGCGTCGAAGATTCCCAGCCGCGCGGGCAGCATCAGATGGGACACGATGTAGGGCTGGTCGCCGACGAATCCCCCGCTGAGCGTGTTGCATGCGAGTGCGGCGGGGCCGAGGTCGACCGTTGCCGCTGGGGCCCCGAACGCCGCGGTGGAGCCGGAGACCGCCAGGCCGGTGCCGCCGATCGCGGGTACGGCGGCAAGCGCGGCCGCACGGAGTACGGAACGACGGTCCATGATGTGCCTCCGCAAGCGACGGGAATACCGGTCCGGACCAGAATCCTATGTCAAGGTCTGTGGATTGGATACTGGTCGGACGTGGCGCGTGGGACTCGGCCATCGGCGACCGGCTTGCCGAGGCGCGGCGAAGGACAGTCGACGAACCCGAGCCAGGCTTGTGAAACAGGCGCCCCTTCACACGGCTGCACCGAGCGGCCGCCTGGCAGGATGTCGCGTATGACAACACCTGAGGAGCGGAGGAAGAACGCTCAGGCGGGCTCGTTCGGAACCGCGGCGGAGGCCTACGAGCGTGGCCGCCCGCCCTACCCGCCGGAGGCAGTGACCTGGTTGGTGCCCGAGCACGCGAAGATCGTCGTCGATCTCGGTGCGGGTACCGGCAAGCTGACCCGCGCGCTGCGTGCCCCGGGCCGGGAGGTCGTCGCGGTGGAGCCTTCTGCCGGCATGCGCGAGCGGTTCTCGCAGGTGCTTCCTGATGTGCCGGTACTGGAAGGGACTGGAGAGTCGATCCCACTTCCGGACAGGAGCGCGGATGCCCTGGTCTGCGCGCAGGCGTGGCACTGGGTGGACCCGGAGCGGGCGGTTCCAGAAGTTGGCCGGGTGCTGCGCCCGGGCGGGTGGCTGGGCCTGGTGTGGAATCTCCGCGACGTGTCGGTGCCCTGGGTCGCGGAGCTGGACCGGATCCTGCGCGACTACGCCGCGGCTCCGACGGAAGACCGACAGGTGGAGCGCGTGGGCGCGCCGTTCGGGCCAGTCGAGCGGCAGGACTTCCGCTGGCGTTACCCGATGACGGCTGATGACGCCATGGACATGGTCGCCTCCCGCAGCTACGTGATCACTCTGGAGCCCGCGATCCGCGAGGAACTGCTGGGGCGGGTCCGCGCACTCCTGGACACAGAACGTCCAAGTGGCATGCCCTACGTGACAGAGTGCTATCGAGCCGAGCTCCGACAACCCTGAGCGTCGGCGCTGCACCATTCGTGTCCGCACCGTCCGGGATCTCGTCCTGGGCGGTGCGGACGACACCCCGTCCTCACCGGGTCCCGGGTCGGTATGTGAGGCCGAACCACGTCCACTCCACCAGACAGCACGACGAACAGCGGCCGGCACAGAGACGCGACGTCAGGTGCCCACTCTCCGGGAGAGTTCCTCGAGGATGTCGCACAGATTGTCGTGGACAATCACGTCGTCCAGGGTCGCCTTGGACAGAAACCCGGCGGTCGCGATTCCCTGCAGCGTGTTGAACAGGGGTTGCCAGAACTCCTCATTCAAAAACCCGACGGGCTTGCGGTGGAAGCCGAGCTGCCGCCAGGTCCACACCTCGAAGATCTCCTCCAATGTGCCGAGGCCTCCGGGCATCGCGACGAACGCGTCGGCGTAGCCGGCCATTATGGCCTTGCGTTCGTGCATCGAGTCGCAGACGCGCAGGACCGTCACATCTGTTCGTGCCCACTCACGTTCGACCATCGCCTGCGGGATCACGCCGATCACCTCGCCGCCGGCGTCCAACGCTCCCTGGGACAGGGCACCCATCAATCCGGCCCGCCCACCGCCGTACACGAGTCCGATGCCATTTGCTGCCAACTCTTCGCCAACGCTGTAGGCCAACTTGGCGAAGACCGGTGAGGTTCCACTCGTGGATCCGGTGAACACGGCGATCCGTTTCACGGTGGGTCGCAGATCACTGCTCATGCGGAGCCTAGTAGGACTTTGTCATGTCGATCATGGTGGGGCGAGTGTTTCGATGTGGTCGATGGTGACTTCTTGTCGGCAGGTGGGGCATGCGCCGGCGATGAGGGCGAGCACGATTTGTAGCTCGTGTACGACTGCGTACAAGCTCAGGCCGGCGCATCCTGTTTTGGGTCGAGTCTGACCATGGTGCAGAAAGCTTGGGCGATCGCGACGAGTGTGACGTGGCGGTTCCAGCCGGTCCAGGAGCGTCCTTCGAAGTGGTCGAGGCCGAGCCCGGTTTTCAGTTCGCGGTAGTCATGTTCGATCCGCCACCGGATCTTTGCCAGGTCGACGAGCTGATCGATCGGTGTGTCGGCAGGCAGGTTAGAAAGCCAGTAGTCGGTAGGCTCGTTCGCCTCATCGGGCCATTCGACCAGCAGCAGCTTCGCCGGCAAGGTCCCATCGTCTGCGCGAGGGATGTCGCGGTTGGCCGGACGTACCACGAACACCGCGAACTTCGAGGTCATGGCAGCACTCGGATTACCTTTCGTTTTTCTGGTCCCCTGCCGCCACGCCACCTCCTGGTAGGCATCGCGGCCGGCCGCCATGGCGATCTCGCGCAGACTCGATGCCGGCTTCGGGTAGTGGGGCTTGGGACGTCTGCCAGGACCACCGGTGGGTGGCGGTGTCACCGGCTCCGCTTCGCCGGGGTGGGCGCTGGTGCCGGCTTTGAGTGCGACCACATAGTCCAGGCCACGTTCTTCCACGCCGAGCCGGAACCTGGTGCAATCCCCATATCCGGCATCGGCAACGACGGGAAGCCTCGGCGACCCCCATTCGGTCTGCTCATCAAGCATGTCCAGCGCGAGCCGCCACTTCTCGACATGCCTCACGTCGTCAGGGACTTTGGATTCGGCTCGCTTCCGGCGGACCTTCTCGGCCTGCTCGGGATCATCACAGGCCTTGTCGTCCCAGCTTTCCGGGCAGAACAACCGCCAGTCAACCGCCGCCGAGCAGGTGTCGTTGACCGCGTGAACACTCACCCCGATCTGGCAGTTGGCGGTCTTGCCCAACGTCCCGGAATACTGCCAGGCCACACACGCCGAGGCAGGCCCGTCCTTGGGGAATCCGGTGTCGTCGATCACGTATGCCCGCGGCCCAATCGCCTGCGCAGCCCACGAGCTCAACCTGCGCCGCACCGCGGTGAAATCCCATGTCGAGGAAGTGACGAACTGCTGCAACCGCTGATGATCCACACCCAGCCGCTCCGCCATCGGCTGCATCGACTTACGCCGACCATCAGTCAACAGGCCACGCAGATACAACTCACCCGTGGCACGCTGATCCGAACGCGCAAGACAACCCAGCATGTCGGCTGCGAACTCGCCAAGCCTCGGCCGCAACTCCGCTATCTGATCAGGAGTCATGCACCGACCATGTCAGAACATCAACCACAGAACACGAAACGACACACCTAACAAAGTACTACTAGCAAGCTGTCCCAGATTCGGGATACAGTCCCAGATATGAACGAGACCGAGGCGTGGACAGCCGCAGCACAAAGCTCCGACCCCGAGCAGGTGGAGGACCGTCTGGCGGGCCGACTCGCCGCACTGCGGGTCGAACGCGGCTGGTCGCTGGACGAACTGGCGCGACGAACAGGCATCAGCAGGTCGACCCTGTCACGGCTGGAACGCGCGGAGATCAGCCCGACGGCGGCCATGCTGGGCAAGCTGTGCACGGCGTACGGGAGAACGATGTCCCAACTGCTCGCCGAGGTGGAGTCGGAGTCGCCACAGCTCGTGCGAGCCAGCCAGCAGTTGGTCTGGCGAGACGGACCGTCCGGCTTCACCCGACGGTCCGTGTCCCCACCCCACCCGGGACTGCGCGGCGAGGTCATGGAAGGGCTCCTGCAGCCGGGGGCCGACATCTCCTACGACCGACCGCCCGTGCCGGGACAGGAGCAGCACATCTGGGTACTGGCCGGCGTTCTGGAGATCACCCTGGACGGTGACGTGCACGAACTCCAGACCGGCGACGTCCTGCGGTTTCGCCTCTGGGGGCGTTCACGGTTCCGCAACCCGGGCCCGAATCCGGTCCGGTACACCGTGTTGGTCGTCCTCCAGTGAGCGTACGCGCCGCGGCGAACCCAGTAGTCCCCAGGCAGGACCCCGAGGGAAAGGATGGCAATCAGTGAGCAGGGACGGCGTACCGACGGGAGACCTCAAGGTGCGAGACGCCTCGACGGACGACGCGCAGGCATGCGCGGCGATCTATGCACCGTACGTCAGGGACACCGCGATCACGTTCGAGATGGAACCGCCCACACCGGCAGACATGGCACAGCGCATCGCCTCCGCGCTCCGCACCCACGCCTGGCTCGTCCTCGAAGAGCACGGCCGGGTCGTCGGCTACGCCTACGGCAGTCCGTTCAGGCCTCGTCCGGCCTACCGCTGGTCGTGCGCCTTGAGCATCTACCTGGAGCCCGGTCGACGCCGCACGGGTGCCGGCCGCGCCCTCTACGAGGCACTGTTCGCCCGGCTGGCGGAGCGAGGATTCCGTACCGCGGTCGCCGGAATGACATTGCCGAACGACGCGAGTGTCGGTCTCCATCACGCCATGGGCTTCGAACCCGTCGGAACCTACCGACGCATCGGCTGGAAGCACGGAGCATGGCACGACGTCGCGTGGGTCCAGACAAACATCACCAGCAGCGACGACCCTCCCGCCGAGCCCAGTTGACGGAGCCGATCGGGGCGACCTTCGCAGCATTGCGGCTGCCCTACGGCAAGGTGGGCGCAAGTCCTCCGGCCGGGTGAGGCAGCGCTCCATCGCGGCCGAGTGGGAGCTGGCCGGGTTACGTCTTGGTGTCGAACGGCTCTCTGTGAGCGGGGCGCGACCCTGCCGCCAGAATCGCGTCGAATTCAGGTCTTGTCGTCGGCCGGGACTGTGTCTACGCTTCCGGATCATTTCATCCAGCACGACGGCGTTTCATGTCACGAAACTTCTTGGTCGTGAGGCGGTCACGATGGATTCGACGAAGCGGTTGTCAGAGGTCTCACGACGGAAGCTGCTCACGATGGCCGCGCTCGGGGCCGCGGCAGCGGCGTGCAGTCCCGTCGCCCAGCCTGCCGGGCCCAAGACGGACGCGGACAGCGGCGGTGCGCCGGTGTCGCTGACGTTCTGGAAGCCGCCCGGCCAGCTTCCCGAGGGGGAGAACAAGTTCTACGCCGACCTGGCCAAGGCCTTCGGCTCCCAACACGACGGCGACAAGGTCAAGCACCTGTTGGTGCCGTGGAACGACGCGTTCACGAAGTTCACCGCGGCGTTCGGCGGTGGCACGGCGCCGGACGTGTCCTACCTGATTCTGCTGTGGCTGAACCAGTTCGGCTCCGCCGGTGCGCTCACGCCGCTGAACGAGATCGACAAGAACCTCGACTCCACGCTCAGCGGCTACAACGAGAGCGCGGTGGGTTCGGCGCGCGGTCCCGACAACGAGTTGTACGGCCTGCCCTACTACTCCAGTCGCTGGGTGCTGGCGATGAACGAGGCGGTGTGGGAGAAGGCGGGCAAGCCGGAGTTGCCGAAGACTTACGCCGACCTCGCGGAGTTCGTCAAGAAGCTCACCTTCGACAAGGGCGGACGCGTCCTGGGCCAGAGCGGGTTCGACGCCAAGAACATCGCGACCTACGGGCTGGCCTGGCCGGGTGCCTACGAGATCCAGGCCAACTACCTGTGGAACTACCTGTGGGCCTACGGCGCCGACTACGTCTCCGAGGACGGCAAGGACATCGGCTTCGACACCCCGGAGGGCCGGGAGGCGCTGACGTTGATGCGCCAGGTGCAGGAGTCCGGTGCGTCCACGCCGATGTCGTTGTACGCCGACCCGCAGAAGTGGGGCGACCTGATCATGACCGGTCGGGCGGGTGTGCAGTGGATGGCTCCGCCGACGGTCGACTCGTTCAAGGCGAATCCGAAGACCCGGTTGAAGGTGCTCGACCTGCCCTCGGGCCCGGCCGGCACGTTCGTGGTCGGCGGGGTGGGCTACCTGTGCGTGTCGTCGAAGTGTGAGAACCCGCAGACGGCGTTGGACTTCATCAAGTTCGTCGCCAACGACGAGAACACCACGAAGTACCTCCAGCAGACGCTGTTGTTCCCGGTGAAGGACAGCATCTCCGGGGAGGCGTTCTCGACGGTCACCGACGAGCGGGTGCGGACGTTCCTGAACGACAGCCTGCCGCAGGGTGCCTCGATGCGGTTGACGCGTCCGTTGCCCTACAACGCGGAGCAGTACCTCGCCGGCGAGATCGCCAACTACGTGTCAGGTCAGAAGGATCTGGACTCGATGATCGAGGCGGCGTCGAAGCAGATCGGGACGATGGCCAAGAACGCGGGCATGTGATGCCGGTTCTCCCGGACCGGCGTCGCGGGCCGCGGCGGCAGAGCAACGGTGCCGCCGCGGCCTTCCTGGCGCCGAAGGTGTTGTTGTTCCTGGCGTTTGTGGCAGTGCCTTTCGTCTACACGTTCCTGCTGGCGTTCCAGCGGGGCACGCTGCTGCGTGGGTTCACCTTCGTCGGCCTGGACAACGTCCGGTCGCTGCTGGGCGACGACCTGTTCTGGCACACGATGAAGAACACCGCGCTCTACCTCGTGGTCGCCGTGCCGCTCAACATCGTGGTCCCGCTGTTGGTGGGCGTGCTGATCAGTTCGGCGCTGCCGGGGATGCGGGTCTACCGGTCGCTGATCTACATCCCTTCCCTGCTGTCGATCGTGGCGACGGGCCTGATCTGGAAGGTGCTGATCGACCCCGACATCGGCCCGCTGTACGGGTTCTTCAACCGGATGCTCGGCTGGGACCTGCCGTGGTTGAGTACCGGTACGTCGGCGATCGTGCTGATCGCGGTGATCAGTGTGTGGAGCGGGATCGGTTTCCACTCGATCATCTTCATGGCCGGGATCAACGACATTCCGCAGGAGTTGTACGAGGCGGCGAGCATCGACGGCGCGGGTCCGGTCCGGTCGTTCTTCTCCATCACGCTGCCGCTGCTGAAGCCGGTCATCCAGATCGTGCTCGTCCTCGCGACGATCGCGTCGATCCAGGTGTTCGACATGATCTACGTGATGACCCAGGGCGGTCCGGGAACCTCCACCTACACGGTGATGTGGTACATCTACCAGAACGTCTTCGGCGGAGGATCCGTCGGCTACGCCGCCACCATGGGTGTCGTCATGTTGCTGGTCGGCCTGGTGATCTCCGGGTTCTACATGCGTCTGACCCGAACGGACGACTCCACCTATGACTGATCTGAGCGCGGCTTCCCTCACCTCCGCCCAGGCGGCCGGCCACGAGGACGACGCGTCGACCTCCGCGCGGCGCCCGAGCGGGCGCGCACCGGGAGGGCGCGGGATCGCCCGGACCGCGGGCCTGCACCTGGTCGCGATCGTGGTGTCGCTGGTGTGCGCGGGCCCGGTGCTGATCGTGGTGCTCGCGTCGTTGAAGGACATCTCGTCGTTCACGAGCCTCAGCCTCACCTCGGGCGGCTGGACGCTGGACAACTACAGCCGGTTGCTGGCGACCGGTTCGCAGCTGCCGCGGTGGGTGTTCAACAGCGTCGTGATCGGGATCGCGGTGACGGCGTTGACGGTGGTCGTGGACCTGCTGGCCGGGTTCGCCTTCGCCAAGCTGCGGTTCCGTGGCCGCGGTGTGCTGTTCGTGTTGCTGATCAGCACGATGATGCTGCCGTTCTCGATCACGCTCGTCCCGACGTACCTGCTGGTCGCCCGCTACGGCCTGGTCGACACCTACGCGGGGATGATCCTGCCGGCGTTGTCCGGGCCACTGGGTGTCTACCTGATGCGGCAGTTCATCCGCGGCATCCCCGACGCGCTGTTGGAGGCGGCCCGGATCGACGGGGCGTCGACGCTGCGGACGTTCCTGCAGATCGTGGCTCCGCTGTGCGTCCAGCCGATGGCGGTGCTGGCGGTGTTCACCTTCGTCGGCAGCTGGAACAGCTTCCTGTGGCCCCTGTTGATCGCCCAGACCGACCAGATGAAGACATTGACCGTCGGGATCGCGACGCAGAACCTCCAGTTCCAGCAGAATCTCGGGAGCATCACCGCGCAGGCGGTGCTGAGCCTGCTGCCGATGCTGGTCCTGTTCGTGAGCTTCCAGCGCTTCTTCATGAAGGGAATCACGGCCGGTGCTTTCAAGGGATGACGGCGCCCCCTGGCGCTGGCACGGGCCGGGTGTGGTCCTCAGCGTGGACCCGGGCACGCTTCTCGGCAGTGTCGAGAGCCCGTCCGGTTCGAACCGCTGGACCTTCGCCGGCGTGGAGACGATCGCCGCGAACGGCGGGGACGGGCCGGTGCGGCTGGAGTCGTGCGAGTCCCTCGAACGCGGCTGCCGGGCCGTACTGCGGCTCGGTGCGCTCGTCGTCAGCCTCGAGATAGCGCTTGCCCAGACTCCCGCGACCGTGGCGTTCACGCTCACGCCGTTGACCGACGCCGAGGTGGCGACGCCGTTGCGGTATCCGCCGCCGCTGCGACCGGCCGACGCGCGCGTGGTCGAGCTCGCCCTGCCCATCAAGACGACGAACGGCATCGCCTACCACCCCGCGCCCGGCGACGAACTCGACTTCACCTTCGACGCCGCGGGCGGCAACATCACCGGGTTGTCGATGCCGTTCTGGTCGACCAGCACGACCGGCGGCGGGCTGCTGTCGACCTTCGTCGACCAGGACGACGTCGAGCTCAGCGTCACCAGCGACACCGACACCGGGGTGGACGTCGCCGTCGGCTGGCGCGACTCGCTCGGCACCCTGCGCTACCCCCGCCGCGTCACCCACACCTTGCTGGAGGAGCCCGGCTACGTCGCGGCCGCCCTGACCTACCGGCGGGCCGTGGTCGCGGCCGGGCGGTTCCGGTCACTGGCCGACAAGATCGCCGAACGTCCCGTCGTGGGCAGGATCATCGGCGCGCCGTACTTCAGCACCGGCTATCTGCCGTTCTCCCGCCGCAAGCTCCTCCAGGTGCTCACGGGGCTGCGCGACATCGGCTACCGCAGCGGGCTGCTGGGGCCGATCGACTTCCTGCAGTGGGACGCCGGGCCCTGGCTGAACGACTACCAGCCCTTCATCAGCGCCCCGGACTTCGCGGCACCGATCACCGAGGCGGGCTTCACGCCGTTCGCGTGGTTCTATCTGGAGGACATCCTCGACTTCGACCCGAGCTACGACCCGGCGATGCTCGCCGTCGACCGGGACGGGAGCGTGCCGCAGGGCTGGGTCAACCGTGACTACCGCTACGCGCGGGTATGTGATGCGGTGCTGGCCGAGCACGGGCGACGGCTGCGGGAGCGGGCCGGCACCTTCGCCGCCCTGCACTTCGACACCACCACCTGCAAGGCGTTGAGCGAGTGCTGGTCGCCGGATCATCCGATGAGCCGCTCGGCGGATCGGGAGGCCCGACGGGCGTGGCTGGGCGAGGTCGCCGGGTGGGGGCACCTGATCGGCTCGGAAGGCGGGTGCGACTGGGCGTTCGACGTCATGGACTTCTGCTCCAACAACCCGCGCCGTGGCGTGCAGACCAACTTCCCCGCACCCGCCCGGCACATCCCGCTGCAGGGCCTCGTCTACCACGACTCGGTCGTGTCCTACGGCTGGGAGTACGACCCGTACAACAAGAGCTACTGGGGCGGTGACTGGTCCCGGGTGAAGATCCTCGACGACGTGATGTGCGGCAACCCGCCCACCGTGTCGCCGGTGCTCGGCTACTTCCCGGTGATCGGCGCCGGCGAGGGTGCGGTCGCCTCGTCCTGGGTGACCTGGGAGGACACCGAGACGCAGCGACTGCTGAGGGAGGCGCTGCCCGTGGCCCGCCTGCACCAACAGACAGCGCTGCATCCGATGCTGTCGCACGCCTATCTCGACGACGCGGGCACGGTCAGCCGCACCACCTACGCCGACGGGACCGAGGTCGTCGTCAACGCCGGTGAGAAGCCCTTCGACGACGCCGGTACCAGCCTCGCGGGGTCGTCGTACCGGATCGACGGCCGGGCCACCCAGGTCGGGGGTCGGTGACCATGTCCGTACCAACCGAGGCCGAGGCTCCCTCCGGCGGCCAGCCCAGCCCGCGGCAGGCCACCACATATGAGGTGGGTCCGCTCGACCGTGCGCTGGACGTGTTGGAGAAGCTCGCCGAGGCGACCGACATGTCGCTGGTCGAGTTGTCGGCAGCGGTCGGGCTGAGCAAGGCGACGGTGTTTCGGCACCTGAAGGTGCTGGCCCGGCGCGGCTACGTCACCCAGGACCCGAACACCAAGCGGTACTCGCTGGGCTACCGGCTGCTCGACCTCGGCTTCCACGCCCGGACCAACCTGCAGCTGCCGCGGGTCGCCCACGACGCGATGGCCATCCTGAGCACGAGCTTCAACGAGACGGTCCACCTCGGCGTCGTGATGGACAACGAGGTCGTGCACATCGCGGTCATCCCGAGCACACACCCGTTGAAGATGGCCTCGGAGGTCGGCGAACGCACCCTCGTCCACGTCTCCGCGCTCGGCAAGTGCCTCATCGCCTGGGAAGGACCGGACGCACTCGAGGCGCTGCTGGCCGGGCCGGGACTGCCGGCCGTGTCCGAACGCACGATCACCACCCCGGCGGCGTTCGAGGCCGAACTCGCCCGGGTGCGCGCGCAGGGCTTCGCCCTCGACGACCAGGAGTCCCTGGAGGGGCTGCGCTGTGTCGGCGCACCAGTGCGCGCCGCCGGCGGGGCCGTGGTCGGCGCCATCAGCCTGTCCGGGCCGGTCGACCGGGTCAGTGAGGCCCGGCTGCCCGAGATCACCGAGGCCGTCCGCCACGCCGCCGACCAGATCTCCCGACTGTGCGGCTGGAAGCGCTGATGGCCGTGTCACCGCGGCACCGCGCGTGTCGTCAACCCGTCCTTGCCCCCGACGAGGCCCAGGAGGCCCCGATGGTCGCCCCTGACTACTCCCTGCTCGACCGGGAGACCGTGCACGTCGACGTCGGCGAGCACCGCGGACCGGTCGAGCTGTGGCGCCACACGCTGGGGGTCGGCGGGATCAACACCTCACCGTTGCCGCCACGTGTGGTCGCGGGTGCCGCGGCGCTGCGTCCCCGGCTGGTCCGGATCTTCATGCAGCAGTTCTTCGACATCTACCCCGAGCACGGCCGGTTCGACTGGAGCCGGCTGGACCCCTACATGGACTCCCTCGCCGCCACCGGCGCGAAGGTCGTCGCGGCGATCTGTCTCAAGCCCGGCCCGCTCTTCGACCAGGTTGACCACGCGGCGTGGATGCCGAACGACGTGGGCGAGTGGCAGCGGGTCGTCTCCGCCCTGGTCCGCCGCTACTCCGTCGAACGTGATCTGGTCACCCACTGGGAGATCGGGAACGAGACCGACATCGGTGAGGACGGCGGTTCGCCGTACCTCATCCCCGACCCGGACGACTACGCGGCGTTCTACCACCTGACCGCCCCGGTGATCCGTGCCGCGGCACCGCACGTCAAGGTCGGTGGAACGGCCGCCTGCTGGGTGAGCAACGAGCCGTTGCCGGGGTTCGTGGCGCACTGCCGCAAGAACGACGTCCCGCTCGACTTCGTCTCCTGGCACATCTACAACGACGACTGGTCGCGGCATGCCGCCGGGGTGGTCGAGGGTGGGCGGCTGGTGGCGGACTTCCCGGAGCCGCGGCCGGAGCTGATGGTGACCGAGTGGAGTACGTCGTTCGAGGCGGTCTCGGTCGTCGAGCAGGCCTACGACCCGCGCCGGGCCGCGCTGGTGGCGGCCTCGATCCTGGCGATGGAAGCGGCCAGCGACACGGCGAGTCCGGTCTGGTCGTTCTACTACCACCTGTGGGACCAGGTGTGTGATCCGGACGAGTTCGCGCCCTTCTTCTCCGCGAAGGGTGTCGAGCACATGCTGCGGCACTGGAACGAGGTGCCGCACCGGTTCGGCCTGTTCGGGGAACGCGGTGACGTGCGGCCGCAGTACTTCGTCTACCAGCTACTCGGGATGCTCGGTGACACCCAGGTCGGTCACGAGGTGTCCAACGGCGACCTGCACGCCTACGCCGCGACCGGCCCTGGGTCGGTGTCGGCGCTGGTGGTCAACACCAACCTGGACCGCGCGGCCTGCCGGGACCGGATCATCACCCTGCGGTACTCCGGCCTGGTGCCGGGCCCGAAGAAGCTGACCCTGTACCGGATCGACGACGACCGGCGCTGGTGTCCGGACACCCTTGCCCAACAGCCGTTGGAGGAACGCGTCGTCGCCACCGGTGACAGGTTCGAACACCAGATCCTCCTGCCGGCGCACACCGTGGCGCTGGCCACGCTGTCCGAACGAGACGGGATTCGATAGATGAAGAAGGTGCAAGTAGCCGTTGACGTGCACACGCACCTGGGTCAGCACGGCGCCCACGTGTGTGATCCCCTGGCCGGCGACGAGATCAGGGCCTGGGGGAAGGTGAGTTGGGACGTGAGCCCGGAGGAGCACCGCCGGGCCGCGGAGTCGGCCGGCACCTCCATCGTGTTGGCGTTCGACGCCGAACCGGTCGGGGTGTACGTACCCAACGACTACGTCGCGGCGACGGTCGCGGGCCACAACAACCTGATCGGGTTCGCCAGCGTCAACCCGACCCGGCCCGACGCGGCGCAGCGGCTCGACGACGCCATCCGCACACTGGGGCTGCGGGGGTTGAAGCTCGGCCCCTGCTACCAGCACTTCCATCCGCACGACCCTGCGTGCTTCGACCTGCTGGAGGTCGCCGAGCACCACCAGATCCCGGTGATCTGGCACCAGGGAACGACGTTCACCCCGGCCGCGATCGTCGACTACGCACGACCGCTGCAACTGGACAAGGTGGCACGCAGGTTCCCGGACCTGCGGATGTGGATCGCCCACTTCGGGCACCCCTGGGCCGAGGAGGCGCTGAGCGTGATCCGCCGCCACGAGCACTTCTACATCGACGTGTCCGCACTCGACACCAGGCCCTGGCAGCTGGCGCAGGCGCTGACGGCGGCGAAGGAGTATCGCGTGTTCGACCGGATCCTGTTCGGCACCGACTATCCGTTCTCCACTGTGGAACGCACCGTCGCCGGTTTGCGGGAGGCCGCCGGCCTGTGCCGCACGCTCGGCATGGCCGATGTCACCAACTCCGACGTGAAGCAGATCTGTGAACGGGACTCCCTGGCCCTGCTCGGGCTGGACGGTTCCCGGGGCGGCGCGCAGGCGCTGGGCGGGACGGTCGCGTCGTGACCGGGGTCGAGGTGGCCGGTGTCGTGTGCGTGGTGCAGACGCCGTTCCTGGACGACGGTTCCGTCGACGCGGACACCTTCGTGCGCCAGGTGGAGTGGCTGTTCGACAACGGCACGGACGGTGTGGCGATCGGGATGGTGTCGGAGGTGCTGCGGCTGTCCACCTCCGAACGCGAGGAGGTCGCGGCGCTGATGTGCGGGGCCGCCGCCGGGCGTGGGGCTGCCGTGGTCAGTGTGGGCGCGGAGTCCACCCACACCGCCGTTCGGTATGCGCGGCACGCGAACGCGGTCGGCGCGGACGCGGTGATGGCGACCCCGCCGGCGCTGAGCCGGGCCGGTGACGACGAACTGTTCGCCTACTTCAGCGCGATCGCCGAGGCGGCGCAGGTGCCGGTCATCGTGCAGGACGCCAGCGGGTACGTCGGGTCGGCGCTGTCGATCGACCTGCAGGCGCGGCTGCACGCGGAGTTGCCGGACCGGGTGCTGTTCAAGCCGGAGGCGCATCCGATCGGGCCGAAGCTGACCCAACTGCTGGAGGCGACCGGCGGGAAGGCGCGGGTGCTCGAGGGTACCGGCGGCATGTATCTCATCGACAGCTTCCGCCGCGGCGCGATCGGCTCCATGCCGGCCGGTGACCTGGTGTGGGCGCTGGTCCCGTTGTGGCGGGCGTTGAACGCCGGCGACTTCGCGACCGCGTACCGGATCGCCGGGCCGCTGGCGCAGATGGTGTCGCTGCAGACCAGCCTGGACAGCTTCGTCGCGATCGAGAAGTACCTGCTGATGCGGCAGGGCATCTTCCCCAGCGCGGCGATGCGGGGCCCGGTCGACGGTGGTGTGGACGAGCGGATGTACGCCGAGATCGACCGGCTGGAGGCCCTGCTGCGCGAGGCGGTCGCCCATGACTGACCCCTTGGCCGAGGCCGGCCTCCCGGCTGACGCGGCGGCCGATGTGCCGCGCGTGGCGGTGGTGACCGGTGCGGGCGGCGGCATCGGCGGTGCGTGTGCCCGCGCACTGGCGGACTCCCACGACCGGGTGGTCTGCGTCGACCGAGATCTCGACCGGGCGGAGGAGACCGCCGCCGAGATCGGGAAGGCCGGCGGTTCCGGGGTGGCGGTCGCGGCTGATGCCGCCGACCCGGAGTTCGGGGAACAGGTGGCGGCCGCCGCGATCGCGGCCGGGCGGGTCCGCTGCGCCGTGCACGCGATCGCCCACGAGGAACACACCCCCGCCCTCGAGCTGGGGCTGGACTCGGTACGGCTGAGCTTCACCGTCAGCCCGCTCGCCGCGTTCGGGCTGTTCCGCGCCCTCGCGACCAGCCCCGGCCTCGCGGCGGGTGCGGCGTTCACCGCGATCGGCTCCCTGCACGAGACGCACGCGTTCGCCCGCTGCCTCGGCTACAACGCCGCGCACGGCGCGCTCGGCCAGGTGGTGCGGACGCTCGCGCACGAGTGGGCGAGCCGGCGGATCCGGGTCAATGCCGTCGTACCCGGGTGGATCGCCACCCCGGGCGAAGTCGTCCTCTACGGCGAGGAGCACCTGGCGCGGGCCGGTCGTGCGCTGCCGTTCGGCACGATGGGCGACGTCGGCCAGGTCGCGGCGGCCGTGGCGTTCCTGTCCTCCCCCGCCGCCGACTACGTCTCCGGGTCGTTCCTGACCGTCGACGGCGCGTTGTCCGTGTCCCTTGCCCGACTGCCGGAGGGAGAAGCCTGATGAGGTACGCCTGTGTGTTCGCGCATCCTGACGACGAGATGCGCTGCCTGGGAACGCTGCTGCGGCTGCACGAGCAGGGCCACGAGATCGCGTTCGTCACCCTGACCGGCGGCGACAAGGGCCTGCCGTTCTCCGGGCCGGACTCCCACGAGCGGGCCGTGGCGGTGCGGGAGGTGGAGATCCAGACCGTGGCGAAGGCGTTCGACGCCACCTACCTGTGCCTGGGGCGTGAGGACGGGTTCCTCTACGACGATGAGTCGCTGCGGCACGACCTGATCGCGACCCTGCGCCAGGTCAACCCCGACGTGATCTTCACCCACTGGACCAACGACTACAACGCCGACCACGTGGTCACCGCCAAGGCCGTGACCGACACGGCGCTGTGGACCAACCTCGCCTCCTTCGAACCGCAGGTGCCGGCCAACGACCACGTGCCACGGATCTTCCACGTCGACACCGGCGCCGGGTACGGGTTCGAGGCCACCCACTTCGTCGAACTCACCCCCAACCACGCCGCTCGGAAGGCCGAGCTGATCCGCGTCCACGCCAGCCAGATGGACGTGATGCGGCACCTGCGCGGCCACGACTACGCCGACGAGATGGCCGACCTGGACCGCGTCACCGGCGCCCGGCTGATGACCGCGCACGCCGAGGGGTTCCGACCGTGCCTGGCCGAACGGCGTATCCCCTGGCCCTCCGACCTGCCCGGACGACTCACCACCAGCTGACCGACCGATCCGACCGCCCCTGAGCGCTGGGCCGATGTGGAGGCGCACCGATGAAGATCACCGACGTCACGCCGTTCCTGCTGCGCGGCTCCCAGACCTACGGCTCCCACGCCGGTGAGGCCGAGGCGACCGACCAGGGCGACTGGCTGCTGCTGGTACGGGTCCGCACCGACGAGGGGCTGGAGGGCTGGTCCGACGTCGAGACCATGGGCCCGGTCGCCGCCCGGGTCCTGCAGGGCAACGGCATGAGCGCGCTGGGCTTCCGCACCATCCACGAACAGCTCCTCGGCCGCGACCCTGCCGACGTGGAGGCGATCTGGGACGAGCTGTACGTCGCGACCGCCTACTACGGGCGGCGTGGTGTCGCCATGCACTGCATGTCCGCCGTGGACAACTGCCTGTGGTCCATCCGGGCCCAGGCGGCCGGGGTGTCGCTGGCACAGGCGCTCGGTGGACGACAACGGGACCGGCTGCCGGCGTACGCGTCCACGCTGTTCCGCTCGACACCGGAGGAGAACGCCGCAGCGGCCCAGCGCTATCTGGACCTCGGCTTCACCGGGATGAAGTTCGGGTGGGGCGGGTTCGGGATCGACCCGGGCGCGGACCGGGACAACGTCGTCGCGCTGCGGGAGACGCTCGGACCCGATCGTTCGCTGATGGTCGACCCCGGCTGGTACGTCGAGGACGCCGGGCGGCCGCGGGTGCGGACCATGGCGGAGACGATGACGATGCTGGAGACGTTGAGCGGCATCGACCCGTACTGGGTGGAGGACATCGTCCACCCCGAATGCACCGAGCAGTACGCCGTGCTGGCGGGTGAGTTCCCGCACCTGCGGTTCGCGGCAGGTGAGCAGCAGGCGACGATCTGGGAGCTGCGGCGGCTGGTCCGCGACCACGGGATCGCCGTCGTCCAACCCGACCTGTCCCGTTGCGGCGGCCTCACCGTGGCCACGCAACTGGTGGTTGACACCGAGGCCGCCGGGGTGGAGATCGTCACCCACTCCTGGCTGACCGACCTGCTGCACGCCTACAGCCTGCAGTTCCTTTCCACGCTGCCGCAGGCGCGGTGGGTGGAGTTCAACGTCGCCCAAAGCGACCTGAGCGCCGGTGTCGTGCAGGGCTCCTTGACGCTGGCCTCCGACGGGACCGTCGCCGTGCCTGACGGAACCGGGCTCGGCGTGGAGATCGATCCCGAGTTCGTCGGGGCCCACACGGTCGAACATCTCTGACCCAGGAGCCTCTTCCTCGTTCTCGCAGGAGAGGTACCGCCGATCCCGAGCCTATTTTCGTGGCACGATCCCCACTGCGCAACAGCTTCTTTCTGTGAATCCATAAAGCCCCGCCCTACCCTTTTCAGGACGGCATTCAAATTCACTGGAAGTACGATTCTCTTTGAGTTGATTTCCGATGCTTAATAGCCTCCCTTTGCATGTTTTCCAAATCGGGGGGGCGTCCGATGGATCTTGATTCGAAACCTAGGAGTAGGCGCAGGTACCTGGCCGCCGGCGGCCTGGCCGGCGTGACCACTCTTGCCGCGGTGGGCTTGCTCGTGAACGGTTCTCCGGTGGCCCTGCCCAAGCTCGCAGGCACGGCGGCCGCGGCGCAGCAGGCGACCGCCGGAAGCAAGAGCGCAGATGACAATGGGAAGGATGAGAAGCAGCCAAAGGAGGCGGAGGTTCCTTGCGACCCGGACGAGTTGATCGCGGCGATCGTTCACGCCAACGCGAACCGGGGCGCCAGACTGAAACTCGAACCAAAGTGTAGGTACACCCTCACCGCGTTCCAGGACGACAACGGACTCCCGGTAATCACACAACGGATCAGCATCGAGGGAAACGGTGCGACAATCGTCCGGGCGGCAAACGCAGAGGCGTTCCGCATCTTCAACGTCGCCTCCGGCGGAGACCTGGAACTGCGCGACCTTACGGTCAAGGGAGGCGACTCGCAGACTGACGCGGGTGGCGGCGCTCTCCTGGTTCAGGAAGGTGGCAGGGCAACGCTCGTGGACACCACACTCACGCTGAACCGGTCCGCGTCCTTCGGCGGCGCCATCGCCAACCACGGCATCACCAAGGTCCTGGGCGACGGCCACGGCAAGGACAGTGACGCTCGTGGGACGGGCAGCCAGGTCAGGAACAACTCCGCAGGGGCGGGCGGCGGAATCTACAGCACCGGGTCCCTGACTGTGGAGAGGAGCCGCCTGAGCTACAACACCGCCGAATTCTTCGGAGCGGGACTCAAGAACAGCGGTGGCGTCACCAACATCACCAGTGCCCGCATCGACCACAACGTCTCGGCGAACGACAGCGGCGGCATCGAGGCCGAGGGGAGCGCCATCACGCGGGTCAAGGACAGCAGGGTGAACAACAACACCAGCGGCGGTGCCGGTGGCGGCATCGGAAACTTCGGAGCCACCCTGTATGTGCAGCACACCAACCTCCGCCACAACACGGCCGACAGTGACGGTGGCGGCATCAGCAACGTCAGCGGCCTGGCGGTGGTCGAGGACAGCAAGGTCAACGACAACACCAGCCGCGCCTTCGGCGGCGGCATCGCAAACAGCGTCGTCGAGATCGTCCCCCTGCACACCGGGCGCAATCTCGCCGGCATCGCGAACGACGACGCCGAGGTTGTGGTCCGTCGCACCGAGATCAACAAGAACAGGGCGGTCGGCGCTGGCGCGGACTCGCAGGGTGGCGGAATCGCCAACTTCAACCACGCGAGCGTCAGCCTGACCAGGTCCGAGGTGATCGAGAACCTCACGACGAACCCGCCCGGTGGAATCTTCAGCCGGGTCAGCCAGGTCACCGTGGACGACGACTCGGTGATCATCAAGAACCGGCCGACCAACTGCCAGGGCAACCCTCCCGGAGTCGTGATCCCGAACTGCTTCGGCTGACCCCCGACCAGTCCGCGCCAACTCCAATAGTGGTGGACACCACGACAACGTGGGGCTCATCCAGGTCGCCCCGGGACCGAACCTGCTGTTCGGTCCCGGGGCGCACGAGATTCGGAGTCGCGACGACCACACGTCGAGGAAATTGTCGTACCGGCCGCGCGTTCTTCGTCCGGCTTTGGATTCATCGATCCGAGGATTCCCTTTGAGTTGATTCATCGCGCTTCATAGCCTTGGCGTATCTCGGATGTCGGGGGGCGACCGATGGGCTTGGATTCACAGCGCAGAAAGAGACGCTGCTACCTGGCTGCCGTCTGCAGTCTGGTCGGATTGATTGGCGTAGCAGCGGCGGGTGTGATCGCGCTTGGCGCGGTTGTGGAGGGTGTCGGCAAGCTGGCACCGGAGGCCACCACCGTGCAGCAGTCGACGCGCTCGGTGGCCGACCACTCAGACGGCGACGACAAGAAGAACGACGGTAGAAGCGACAAGAAGAAGGCCGGCGAGGCTCACGAGGCGGGCAGCCGGATCACGAACGACAGTGCTCGACGGGCCGGAACGTGAGCTCCGGGCTGTAGACCAGCCCCCCATCGGGGGCGTCGCCGAGGTAGAAGTGCGTGGCCATCGTCAGCTCGTCCAGGTCGAAAACTGTCCGCCACAACGTACGCATCGGAAGCGCGCCCGCCTGTCGCGCGTCGAAGCGCACGTCGTCGAGCGCCTCGCGCAGCCGTGTGGCTGACATGGGCCCAGCCTTGGCCTGTTCGCGCAGGTGTTCGTGCCGCTGGTAGGTCAGCATGGTCTCCGCGTTGTCCCGTGGCGGATTCGCTGGGTCGGTCGGCGGGTGCAGCATGTGGTTGGTCACACACAACGCCTCACCGTCGGCCTCGATGACGTGGTCGACTCCGCCGCGGCTGTGCTCCCAGACGAACGCCCGCCCGTTCCGGTCGGCGATCAGGTAGTGCAGCGGTACGCCGAGGTCGTACTGCTTGGCGCCGAGCAGCGCCTGCTTGGCCTGCTCGACGTCCGTGCAGGTGTCGAGGACGAATCGGGGCAGCTGCAGCGAGCTCAGCCCGACCTGCGGACCGGCGTCGACGGGTGCACCTGCTGACTCGACGTCGGCGAGCAGGAGCATCACCGCGAGGCCGTGCTCGTTGATCCCTTCCATGCACCCGTCCAGGTCGTTCATCGTGATGAGGGTCGTGGCGAAGCCGTCGTCGGGGCGGCTGTTGATGACGTAGGGGCGGGATGCCGCCGGCGGCTCCTGCGCGGGCGAATCCTCGCCGGCCAGCAGCGCGAACAGCTGCTGCCAGCCGACGGTGAAGAAGTCGTAGTTGCGTCCGACCAGGGCGTGCCCTTCGGCGGTCGCCGACGGCGCGGACCAGGTCGCCGAGCAGGCCGAGCCGTCCGGGACGCCCGTCAGGCCGTCCAGGTGGACGGCGTCGTTGCGCGGGTCGACGCCCGCGGCTTCGGCGGCGCCGGTCATCCGGGCGTGGTGCTGGGGCCAGTTGCGTTCGAACCAGGCGCGACGGGCGCGGCTCATGACGGGATCGGCGGGTGTGGGTCGCCAGCCGTAGCGGTCCATGGCCTCCTGGGCGAGCGTCCGGCCGATCTCTGCCTGGCTGCCGTGAACGCTGAGGTGGTCGACGGTCATGAAGGCGTCGGGGCCGCCGGCCACGGTTTCGCGGTGCGTCGTCGTCATGGTGGTGTCTCCTCAGGAGGTGAGGGTCTTCGGGCGCCACATCGGCCAGATGAGCAGGTCGCCGGATGGCTGGACGGGTGTGCCGAGGTCCTGGAAGCCGTGCCGCAGGTAGAGGTCGCGGCTTCGTGGTGAGCTGGCCTCGAGGTAGGCCGGAAGTCCCTCGGCGTCGGCTTCGGTGAGGCAGTGGCGCAGGAGCGCTGAGCCCAGGCCGCCGCCTTGCCGGTCTGGGCGTACGCCGAGGCAGGCGAGGTAGAGGTGATGCTCGCTGTGTGGGTGGTGCTGGGCGAGGAGCCCGCCGAGGTGGCCCAGGCGTTCGGCATGCGGGCCGAACACCGCCAGGGGGTCCGGTCCCCCGGCGTCAGCGCCCTGCGGGTCCTCCAAGGGCGCCTGGCCAGCTGGTAGGTCCAGCCAGATGGCGGCGGCGTCGCCCGTTGCGTTCAGGTACGCCTGCGCGTTCGGTTGTCGGAGGAGGGCCGTGTAGTAGGCGCGCTGTAGTCGGGGGCGCTCGGTCGGGTCGGGAAACATCCAGCCGACGATGGGGTCTTCCTGGAAGGCCGCGGCGAGGACGTCCGATACGGCGGAACGTTCCCGATGACGGTCCATCTCATACACCGTTCTCATCACGCGTACACCGTATGCAGGTCAGTACACCTGCGGCAATGACGCCAACCAAACAAGGGGTATCTCTCAGGGTTCCCCCTGAGGACGCACTAGAACACGGCGACAGTGGACTAGTACACTTCGGCCCATGACCGCGCCCTACCTCCGCATCGCCGCCGAACTCCGCGACCGGATCGCCGCCGGCGAGCTACGGCCAGGTGACCCGGTCCCGTCGATCCGGCGGATCGCCGAGGAGTACGGAGTGGCGATCGCCACCGCCACCCGAGCGATGGCGACCCTGCGCGACGAGGGTCTGGTGCAGGCGCGGGTCGGCGCGGGCACGGTGGTCAGCGCCCGCGTGGGAACGCGGACCGTGCGGTCACCGGCGGTGGTGCAGCCACCGTTGGGCCGGGAGCAGGTGCTGTCCGCGGCGATCGCGATCGCCGACGCCGAAGGCCTGGACGCGGTGTCGATGCGCCGCCTCGCCGCGGAGCTTGGTGCCGGGTCGATGACGTTGTACCGATACGTCGACGGCAAGGACGACCTGGTCCGGCAGATGGCTGACGAGGTGTTCGGCCAGGGGGCGTTGCCTGAGCCCGGCCCGGATGGGTGGCGGGCCAAGCTGGAGCTGGTCTCGCGGGTGCAGTGGCAGCTGTGCAAGCGGCATCTGTGGCTGCCCAGGGCGATCTCCTTCACCCGGCCGTTGATGATGCCGAACGCTGTGGCGCACACCGGGTGGACGCTGCGTGCGCTGGAGGGGCTCGGCCTCCCGCCGGAGACGATGTTGCAGGAGGCGATCACCCTGGCGGCCTTCGTCACGACCGTGGCGATGACGAACGCCGCCGAGGTCGAGGCCGGTGCGGAGAGCGGGCTGTCCTTCGAGCACTGGTGGTTGAGCCAGGAACACACGTCCGCCGAGCTGGTCGGGCGGTTTCCGGTGCTGGGGCAGCTGTCTGCCGAGGTGGCGATCGACCTGGACGGCTTGTTCGAGTACGGGCTGCAGCGTCACCTCGACGGGTTCGCCCTCCTGGTCAAGGGCTAGGGTGCGTCTCCCACATCCCGCCTGACTCGCGGGGCACCGGTGTCCACGGCGAGGGCAGGTTCAGACCGTCGGTGTGGGAGATCGACAGGTAGCCGTCGGCCAGCGTGGCGAGTTCCTGCTCCGACAGCACCTCGTCCACGCGGTCGAAGCCGTCGGGCGCCCGCCGCGCGACGGTCTCCATGATGGTGTCGCCGCGGTTGGTGCGGTTGGCCAGCACGATCGCGTTCACCGTCGTGCGCCGTACCGCCTCGTAGGCCGCGAGCCCGGCGGCCGGGGAGTCCGCCCGGGTGAGCTCGTAGGCGAGCGCCCGGGCGTCGAGGATCGCCTGGGATCCGCCGTTGGAGCCGACCGGGTACATCGGGTGCGCTGCGTCGCCCAGCACGGTGACCCGGCCCCGGCTCCAGAACGGCAGCGGGTCCCGGTCCACCATCGGGTACTCGAGGATCTCTTCGGCGCCGCTGATCAGCCCGGGCACGTCGAGCCAGCCGACGTTCCAGTCCGCGAAGTGCGGGAGCACGTCCTCGAGCCGGCCGGCTCGGTTCCAGTCGGGCATCTCGGTGAGCGGCCCGGTGGCTGATTGGACCTCGCCCAGCCAGTTCAGCGAGGCCCGGGCTCGCTCGTCCGGCCGGGAGATCGGATAGACGACGAACTTTGCCAGGAACCTGGTGCCGAGGATGGCCATCGTGTGGCCGTCGAGGAACGCGTCGGCCTCGGTGACGCCGCGCCACAGCCGAACGCCGTTCCACAGCGGAAGGCCCTCGCCAGGATGCAACTGGGCGCGCACCGCGGAGTACAACCCGTCCGCGCCGACGAGGGCGGCGGCCGTCTCGACGAACTCTTCGCCGGTGGCCTGGTCCCGCAGCGTGGCGGTGAGCTGGTCGGGTCCGTCGGTGAACCGGACGAACGCGGTGCCGGTCCGCACCGCGTCATGGCCCAGCCGCTCCCGCACTGTCGCCAGCAGGAGCATCTGGAGTTCGCCGCGGTGGATGCTGTACTGCGGCCACCGGTAGCCGAGGGTGAGCCCGCGCGGCTCGCCCCAGACCCGGTTCCCGTGCCGGTCGAAGTGCGCGAACGACTCCACGGGCAGGCCCGTCTCGGCGAGCGCGTCGCCCAGGCCGAGTTCGATGAGCTCCCGGGTGGCGTGCGGGAGCAGATTGATGCCCACGCCGAGCGGGCGCAACTCCCGGACGGAGTCCACCACCTCGACGTCGACTCCGGCGGCGTGCAGGCTGAGGGCGGTGGCGAGCCCTCCGATCCCGGCGCCCACGATCAGCACTCGCATGGTGGCGGACCTCTCATCGATCGGAGGGGCCGCGGCCGCCGGAACGGTCGGAGGTGCGGCCCGGGGACGGGCGGTGCGGCGGTGCGGCGGTGCGGTGTCAGGACGTCGGCTCGTCGACCGCTTCGCGGCCGCGTACCAGTCGGCCCACCTCGGCGCGCAGGTGGACGAACTCGGGCAGCTCACGGGTGGTGATCTGGTCGCGCGCCGTGGGCAGCGCGACGGACAGGTCCGCGCGGATGCGTGCCGGCCCCTTGCTGAGGACGACGACCCGGTCGCCGACATAGACGCTCTCGTCGATGTCGTGGGTGACCAGCAGGATCGTCATGCCGCTGTTCCCGCGCACCCGCAGCAGCAGGTCCTCGAGGTCCTCGCGGGTCTGCGCGTCCACGGAGCCGAACGGCTCGTCCATGATCAGGAACTCCGGTCCGTAGGCCAGGGCGCGGGCGATCGCCACGCGTTGCTGCATACCGCCGGACAGCTGCCAGGGATACTTCGCCGCGGCGTCGGGCAGCCCGACCGATTCGAGCGCCTTCAGGGCGTTCTCCTGGCGCTGCGCCCGGTTCATGCCGCGGCGGCGGAGCGGCAGCGCGACGTTGTCGCGCACCGACATCCATGGGAACAGCGAACGGCTGTAGTCCTGGAAGACCACGGCGAGGTTGTCCGGGACCCGGGCGACGGGCTTCCCGTCCAGCCGGACCTGTCCCCCGGTGGGTGCCTGCAGCCCGGCGACGCAACGCAGAAGGGTCGACTTTCCGCAGCCGGAGGGGCCCACGATGCTGACCAGCTCGCCCGGCTTGACCTTCAGGTCGATGCCGGAGAGGACGGGGGGCGCATCGCCGTAGGCGTGGGTCAGGTTCTCCACCTCGAGCACTCAGACCACCCTCACGCGTCGAGTCCGCGGGCACTGCTGTGCCAGGACAGAAGGCGGCGCTCCACCAGGACGAATGCCGCGTTGAACAGGCATCCGAGGATGCCGAGCAGCAGGATGCCCGCCCACATCTCCGGCAGCTCCATGCCCTGTTGGGAGCTGATCAGGTGCGCGCCGATTCCGGTGGTGCTGCCGATGAGCTCGGAGATGACCATCAGGATCAGGGCGAACCCGAGGCTGACCCGCAGGCCCGCGAAGATCTTGGGGGCGGCGGCGGGCAGGATGATTCGGCGCAGTCGGACGGCGCCGGTGATGCCGAACACCTCGGCCGTCTCGAGCTGCAGCTTCTCCACAGTGCTCACCCCGTCGGCGGTGTTGAGCAGCACCGGCCAGAGCACGCCGAAGGCGATCGTCGAGATCTGCATCTGGGCGCCGAAGTCGAACACGACGATGAAGAACGGGATCAGGGTGGGCGGCGGGACGGACCGGCCGAACTGGAGCACCGGGTCCAGGATCTCGCGCGCCACGCGTGAGCGGCCGAGCAGGACGCCGAGCGCGAGGCCGACGACCGCGGCGAGCGCCCAACCACAGAACAGGTTGACAAAGCTCGGCGCGAAGTCGTCGAGCGCCTTGTCGGTGAGGAACAGGTGCGTGGCCGGCCCGGAGAACCACAGCTCGTGGAAGACCCGCACGATCGTGGACGGCGGGGGGAAGTAGGCGTCCTGCTTGATCCGGGTGAGGATCTCCCAGCAGCCGACCAGCAGCGCGACCAGCCACAGCCGGGCCACGCCGCCGGTGAGGATCCGCAGGCCCGGCACGCTGTTCTCCCGCCTGGTCATGCCGACGCCTCGGTCCGGACCGTGTGCCACCGGAACGCCCGGCGTTCCAGCGCGACGAGCCCGACGTTGATGAGTGCGCCCAGCACGCCCGCCCAGACCGCGCCGGCCAGCATCAGGTCGCGGCGGCCGCCCCCGGACTGGGTCTGCAACAGGTAGCCGCCGATCCCTTCGCCGTTGCCCGCGACGAGTTCGAAGCTGACGACCACGACCAGGCCCACCACGGCGGAGATCCGGACGCCGGTGGCCACGAACGGCGCGGCGCTCGGCAGGCTGACCCGCAGCAGGATGGCCGCCTTGCCGAAGCCGAAAGCTGCGCAGCGTCTCCTTGGCCAGGGGGTCGACGTCGCGCAGAGCGTAGAGGGTGTTGATCAAGATCGGCCAGCAGGCCGAGTAGAACACCAACGAGACCTTCGACCCGGTGATCGAGCTGAAGCTCACGATGGCCAGCGGGATCAACGCCACCGACGGGATCGGCCGCATGAACTCGACCAGCACGCGGGTGGCGCGGTTCAGCCAGGGCGTGGTGCTGAGTGCGATCCCGACCGCCACCGCCGCCACGGTGGCGAGCAGCAGCCCGAGGACCCATGCCTGAAGAGTGCTCGCCACGGCGGTGAGGAACTCGGTGTCGCCGAAGAACTCCGCGGCCCGCAGCAGCACGGTGGACGCGGGTGGCAGCGTGGTGGGGTCGGCGAGCCCGGCCCTGGAGACCAGCTCGGCGACCGCGACCACTCCCGCGACCCCGATCGCGCCACGGGCGATTCGCGCCCGGTTCATCATCCGTTCGGCAGGACCATCGACTTCACGTCGACGTCGTTCTCCAGGTAGTCGAACTGTTTCATCACGTCCGCGACCCGTTGGATCCGGGAGGCGCTCGTCGACGTGGGGAAGTTGTTCAGCGTGACGACGCTGATGACGGCCGGTGGGAGCTTGGTGTACTTGGGCACGACCTCCTGGAGAACGGCGCGGTCGGCGGCGTCGGCCTGGGCCTTGACGATCGCGCGCTGGAAGGCCGCCACCGTCTTGGGGTTCTCCTTGACGAAGTCCTCGGTGGCCGCGTAGCCGGTGATCGGGATGTCCTTGGTGGCACCGGTGGAGAAGTCGGTCAGCAGCCGCGCGCCGAGGTTCTGCTGGATCTGGGTGACGAAGGGCTCCGGGACGACGACGGCGTCGACCTTCTTCTCCTTCAGCGCCGCCTCCTGGTTGGGAAACGGGATGATCTGAAAGTCCTTGTCCTCATCGATCTGGACCCCGTAGGGCGCGAGGGCGGAGCGGACGAGCAGGGCGATCTGGTCGTGCTTGGCGTTGGTGGCGATCTTCTTGCCGACCAGGTCCTTCGGGCTGGTGATGGTGGAGTCCTTGGCGACGAGGATCGCGTTGAGGTTCTTCGTCATCGAGGAGGCCTCAGCGACGATCTTCGGCTTCAGCGTGCCGCGGTCCGCCGCCAGCAGCCAGCCCACGTGCCCGCCCTGGCTGATGTCGAGCTGCCCGCTCTTCAGCTGCGGGATGGCCGCGGCGCCACCGGTTATCTGCTTGAGGTTGACGGTCAGTCCCTCGGCCTTGAAGTAGCCCTTGGTGATGGCGATCTGGACCGCGGCGCCCTCGATGATGGGCATGACGCCGACGTTGAGGGTTCTCTTCTCCAGCCCGTTGGCGGACTTCTCCGAGTCGCTGCCGCCGCAGGCGGCACTCGCGAGGGCGAGCGCGACGGCCAGTGCCCCGACGAGTGAGGCGCGGCGTAGACGAGCGAACTTCATGAACGCTCCTTCGAAGGAAGGTAGGGGGAAGTAGGCCGCCCTGGGCGACTCTAACCGTCGGCTACTTTCTCGGGAAGGTTACCGAGGCCGAGACAGGCATAGGTCATGTGTCGCGCGTGTTCGGTCGACAGCCGCGGTCACCGCGCAGTCCGGTACGGCTGACGCCGCGCAGCCGTGACCAGGGCGAGGCACCATGCCTGCCGCGAGGTGGTCTCAGGTCGCGCTGGTGAAGTACTGCTCCGGATGCGTCGGACCGGGTGTCAGGTAGCGGTAGGACGCGATCATCGACTTCGGCACGTTGTGGAAGTCGTTCTTCACCAGGCCGAAGGTTCCGACGGGGAGGGCGACACCGATGACCCAGAAGTGTTCGGCGGCCGACTCCAGGAGCTGCACGAGCAGTGTCCGCTGCTTGTCCGGGTCGGGCTCCACCCTGATCTGGTCGTAGATCGCCATCTGGCGCTGGGCGTCCTCGGGCGGCTCCTGTCCTGCCGTGCCGTCGGAGTTGTACCAGTCCGACCAGGCGATCGCGTAGTTCGACTCGCTGGTCACCGGGACGTACCAGCGTGGGTCGATGAGGGCGTCGGCCAGGCCGCCGTCTCCGGTCCACACGCTCGCGTCCGGCTCGTAGCTCGCCTTGCGGGTGTAGAAGAGGTCGCGGTCCATCGTGTTGACGTTGATGTCGATGCCGACCGCCTTCCAGTACCCCTTGATCAGCTCGACGGTGCTGATCTGATTGGGCTCCTGGGTGACGACGTCCACCTGGAAGAAGAGGCGTTTGCCGTCCGGACGGAGGCGGAAACCCTCGCTGTCACGTCGGGTCAGGCCGGCCTTGTCGAGGTGCTCGTTCGCCGTGGCCGGGTCGTAGGCGGTGTACTGCTTGGCCAGCTTCTCCGAGTACAGGTCGGACTCCTTGCGGGGAGCGGCCTGCCACGGTTCGCCCTGGCGCTGGAAGACCGTCTTGATGATCTCCTGGCGGTTGATGGCGTGGGACAACCCGATCCTGAAGTCCTTGTTCTGGAACACCTGGCGCAGGTTCTGGTCCTTGTGCGCCAGGTTGAACGCGATGACCGCGTAGTTCATGGAGGAGGACACGCCCTCGATGAAGCGGTAGTCGCCGGACTCTCGGCTGCGCGCCAGGACGGGCTTGTTGCGGACCGTGCAGATGCCGCCGGTGAACGTGGGGACGAGCAGATCGAACTGGCCGTCGGTCGACTGCAGGAGCGCGGTCTCCAGGTTGGTGACCGCGACGAAGGTGACGCCGTCCAGGTAGGGCAGCTGGCGGCCGTCCGGGTCGGTCTTCCAGTAGTACGGGTTGCGCTCGAGCACGAGCCGCTGGCCCTGCTCGGCCACTCGGGCGGTGCGCCACGCGAACAGGTTGGGAACCTCTGGCTGCCAGAAGTCGGTACTGGAGATGCTGCCCGCGCCCTTGGCGGGGAACATCTCCACCCAGCTGGCGAAGCCTTCCTTCTTGGCAAGGGCTTCGACGTCGGGGTTGTACTTCGGATGGAACTGGGAGAAGTGGTGCTTGGCGGCCGAGAGGAGTTCGTGTGCGCCGGCCGAAGCGAGGAGCGTGAGGAACAGCCCGTGCGGGGTGTCGAACACGAACCGGACGGTGTGGTCGTCGATCTTGTCCAGCCGTCCCGGCTTGCCTCCGGAGGTGTACAGCGACGGGGGAACCGGGAAGAGCTCCTTGTTCATCACGACATCGTCGAAGGCGAACTTCAGGTCGTCGGCGGTGAACGGTTCACCGTCGGACCACCTCACGCCCTCGCGTAGGTGGAAGGTGTACTCGCGGCCGCCGTTGCCGATCTCCCAGGACTCGGCGAGGTTGGGGAGGATCTTCGTCCAGTCCGGGCTCCAGCGGACCAGGTAGTCGTAGCCGCACTCACGTGCCGCGTTGATCGGCGGGTTCTCCTCGAACAGGGTCCAGGAGCCACCGTAGGTTCCGGGTCGCTCCAGGGTCTGGACCACGACCGGCTTGGCGGGAAGGCGGTCCTTGAGGGGTGGCAGCTTGCCGGCCTTGACCTGTGCTGCCAGCGCCGGTGCTTCCTTCTCCTCGGTGGTGGCCTGCTCGCCGCTCTCCTTCGAAGGGTCGGTCGAGAGCAGGTCGCAGCCGGTGAGCGACCACGCCGAGACCGCGGCGAGGCCTCCGGCGCCGGCCTGCAGAATCCTCCGCCGTGACACGAAACTGCGTGACATTCCCGTCCCTGCTGGCATGCTTGGACACCTCTCGCGCGTGGGTGCCGTGCTGCGCCCTCGATTGCTCGGTGACTGCGCGGCGGCTTGTCAGGAAATGCCTCGAGCACCTGCTTCGTCGAATCGCACCGGCACCCCCGCGCACCAGCGTCACGTCATGAGTCAGCGGCCTGGTGATCCCCGTCGGGCCAGGAGGTCAGAGCTTGTCCTGGTAGGGGCTCATGTCCATGCCCGGGTAGCGGAGTCCGACGTTGGCGATGGTGTCCTTGTCCCAGTAGGGGTCACCGACGCGCGGGAAGCCGACGAACTCGCGTTCGCGGGGAGTGGCGTTCTCCAGGAAGTGGTTCATCTCGGCGCTGCCACCGTCGTGCTGGAAGGTCTCCTGACCGGCCCAGGATGTGTCGACCCGCTTGAAGCCGATGTTCTGGGCGTACCGAAGCCCCTCCGACGCCTTCAGTGCCGACCCCCGGTGGAAGGTGTTCATGGAGTAGATCAGCACCGAGCCGGCGGGGACGACGACGGGGAACTCGTGTGCGTAGAGCTCGGGGTGGTCCTCCCGGCTGCGATGGCGCGGCTCCCGCGGTTCGTCGCGGGTGTACTCCTGGGACACGACGTAGGTCGGGCTCAGGTCAACCGTCACGTCGGTGTAGTAGATGATCGCCGGCAGGTCGACGATCTCCTCGTCCGGCTTGGGGCAGACCAGGGTGTTGTTGCCGTAGTCCAGGTGCAGTCGCTGTTCGAAGTCACGGGTGCCGGCATACTTCCCGCCGAGCTGGCCGTGGCTGAGCATGAGCCGGTCGGTGCCGATGACCCGTTCGGCGAAGGCGATCAGCTCCGGATGCAGCGTCGACGCGTTCAACGCGTCCCCGACGAAGGGGAACGTGGCACGAGTACGCGAGCGGCGTCCGCGGTAGGCGACGGAGTCGGCGTACCACCGCGGGTGGCGGACGTACTCCTCCCAGGGTGGCATGTACTCGTGGATGTTCTCGACGGTCGCACGGACCTGGTCATCGTCGAGCAGGCGCACGATCACGTACCCGTGCCGGCGCCAGTGCTGGTAGTCCTCTTCTGAGATGCCGGTCATAGCTCGATCTCCCTTGCATCGGGGGGACGTGCGGTCAATGTAACGACGGGTCCGTGAGGAAAGAAACAGCGCTGTGACTATTCGGTCAGGATGCGGACGCCTGGCCGGAAGAGGCCGCGAGCGCCGGCCACGCGGCGGGTGATGTGTGTGTTGCGCTTCCACCATGGCGACGTCGGAGGCCATTGGCGCGTTCCCTGCGTAGAAGCCGATGTGGGACACCGCTGCCGTGGGACCGGGGAATGCCCCACTGGTTACGACGCAGCTCCGAACCAGGTCGTGAGGGCGTCCTCGAGTCCGTCGCTGCCGGCCCAGGCGACGATGCCGTCCGGACGTACGAGCATGCCGGAATGGTCGGCCTTCACGCTGTCGACGCGGTCGGCGTATCCGTCCACCTCGGCGCTGACCAGGAGCCCCTTGCCGTCGTGGAGGTGCTCGCCGAGTCGGGTGCCGTCAGCGAGTACCAGGTCTGGAGCGGTCCGGCCGATGACCGGGTCGTCGCCGTAGCCCTGCCAGTAGCCGGAGATCTTCCTGGCCATGTAGGTGGTTCCGGTCGTGGTGTCCAGGAGGTCGGAGACGATGTCGCGGAGGGCGCGGCTGCGCGGATCGGTGCGCATCAGGGCGACCTGGGCGCTGGTCCAGTTCAACACCCACGCGCCGATCGGGTGACGTTCGCTGGTGTAGGTGTCGAGCAGCCCGTCGGATGACCAGCCCTGGACGGCGGCCGCGAGTTTCCATCCGAGGTTCATGGCGTCACCGATGCCGAGGTTGAGTCCCTGGCCACCGAACGGGGAGTGCACGTGTGCCGCGTCACCGGCAAGAAGTACGCGGCCCAGACGGTAGGTGGTGGCCTGGCGGGCGTTGTCGGTGAAGCGCGTGGCGGACCTGACCGCCGTGATCCGCACGTCGGCGCCGGAGACGTGGCGCAGGCTCTTCTCCAGCTCCTCGCGCGTGATGGGTGCGTCACGGTCGATCGGAGGGCCGTCGAACTCCACGGTGAGGATGCGGCCGGGCCCGGACCGTGGGCGTACGTCCCGGTCGGGGTGGTGTTCCAACCTCTCCCCAGCTGGTCCGAGCCCTCCATGTCCACCACCGCCTGGTGGCCGGTGATCTCGGGGTCGGTTCCGGGGAACGCGAACCCCGCCAGCTTGCGCACCAGACTGCGGCCACCGTCGCAACCGACCAGCCATCCCGCTCGAAGCCTGAGGTCGCCGGCATGCACGGTGATGCTGTCGTCGTCGGTTTCGAAGCCCGTCACCTCGACGCCGCGGCGCAGGTGAACGCCAAGCTCGCCGGCGCGCTCGGCGAGGATCGCCTCGACCTGCTGTTGGGAGACGATGCCGAGGCCGGCCGCGGGACCCTCGATGGCGAAGACGGTCTCGTCCAGCTTGTCGCTCCACATGAAGATCCCGGCGAAGTGACCGACGGGCTTCGGGCCCTCTGGCAGGGAGCCACCGAATGCCTTCAGCATCTCCTGCTGTGCCTGGTTGACCTTCGACAACAGGCCGCGGCGGTAGAGCGCCTCGAGTGTGGGCAGGTTGATCGATCCTGCCTTGATGGTCAGGTCAGGCTCGGCGAGCCGTTCGAGGACGGCCACCGCGACCCCGCGCAGCCGCAGCTCGCAGGCGAGCATGAGGCCGACCGGACCGCCCCCACAAATGATCACGTCGTAGTCCATGCCGTTCACTTTACTCGACTCAATTTTTAGTTAGGTAAAGTAGGCCCATGGATTCTCTACGGGAGCGGAAGAAGGCAGCCACCCGCCAGCGCATCGCCGACGTGGCCACCGTCCTGTTCCTCCAACGCGGCTTCGACAACGTCACGATCAGTGAGATCGCCGAGGCGGCGGAGGTGTCGAAGGTGACGATCTTCAACTACTTCCCCCGCAAGGAGGACATCTTCTTCGACCGCGCGCCCCAGGCCGAGCAACTGCTCACCGCGGCCATCCGCGACCGCACGCCCGACCAGTCACCGCTGCGGGCGTTGCGCCGGCTCCTGCTGGACCTCGCACAACAGCACCACCCGCTCGGCGGCTTCCGGGAGACCTACGCGCACTTCTGGCGGACCGTGCAGGACTCCCCCGCCCTGCGCTCTCGCGCCCGGGAAGCAGTCGAGGAGCTGGAAGCCCACCTCGCCGCCCTGCTGGCCGCGCACAGCGACGACCCCCACCCCCGTCTGACCGCGGCCCTGGCACTGGCCGCCTACCGCAGCGTCTATGTAACCGGCATGGCCCGGATACTCACCGGCGACGATGCCGCCGGGGTCACCCGCGACCACATCGCCGCCCTCGACCGCGCCTTCGACGTGCTGGAGAACGGGCTACGGTGAGCACACCCCGACGCGGCTCCAAGCACCAGGGCCTGCTCAGCTCGAGCTTGGTTCGGTCAGTCAGTGCACGACTGGCCAGATGAGGCCGAGGGCGCCGCCACCGTTCGCACCGATCCAGGCCACGGTGATTCGATGCGAGGAAGCCGGTCGACGAGCGGTCCGTGCGCGTCCGGACATGTCGGCTCCGCAGTCGGTCCCCGAGCCCACCGAAGGGAAGACAGATGAGCGGCACGAAGATACGAGGCCTGAGTCGCGAACAGCTCACTCACGGGCTGGTGCAGGTCTCACTCGACCTGACCACGATCGACGAAGCGCTACGGACGGCCGCGATCGCGGTGGAGGCCGGCGTGGACTGGCTCGAGGTGGGGACCCCGCTGGCACTGGCCGAAGGTACCCGCGCCGTACGTGCCCTGCGCAAGGAGTTCCCCGACCATCCCCTCGTCGCCGACCTGAAGATCATGGACGGCGGCTACGGCGAGTCGAGAATGTACGGCGACGCCGGCGCCAACGCGGTCGTGGTCATGGCCCGCGCCCATGACGCGACCATCGAGCGCGCGTGCGCGGCCGGTGAGGAGTACGACCTACTCGTGATGGCCGACGACATGGGCTCCACCGACCACGCGGCCGAAGCCCGTCGCGTCGAGTCGCTCGGGGTCGGGATGGTCATCCATCACCTCGGCCACGATCACCGCTCGGTGAACCGGCATCTGAACCTGTCGCCGCTGACCACCCTGCCCGACGTGGTGGCGGCGACGACCGTCCCCGTCCAGGCCGTGGGTGGCCTGAGCATCGAGCAGGCGGTGGGATGCCCCGCCATCGGCGCGGGCGTCGTCGTCTTCGGTGCGCCGCTCGTCATCAGTGAGGAGAGTGCCCGCACCGTGCCGACTGAGGACCTGCTCGGGGTGCTAAGTGGCGCGGTGGCCCGTGTGCACGCGGCCGTCGTCGCGCATCCCACACCGACCAGTACGTCGTGAGAGTCGGCGCCACTGCTGCCCTCCTGGGCGGCGAACCCTGCCCGTTCGGTCGTACGTGCGGACCACGACAGCCTCTCGGTGACGAACTCAAATAGCGGAAAGCGGCGCGGCACCCGGCCCGGGGTCTCGTGACTCGTCAAGCACGACGACGAGGTCCGGGCGGTGGTGCCGGCGCCCGGCGGTGGCACGGGGGCGTGCTGGCCAGTCCGCACCTTCGACGACCAAGGTCAACGGCGGACCCGTGCACTCCCCCGCGCCAGCAGTTTCCGCACCTTCGGCACTGCTAGGTGTTTCGGGAAGGTCCAGCCATATGACTGAGAACCACATTCGCGGCCTGCTGGGTGGCGGCGACATGCTCGACGCGCGCCTGCGGGCGGGGTTCGAGCGCGCGTACGGAACAGACCTGTCCGCCATCCGGATCCACACCGACGAGCGGGCCAACGCCCTCTGCCGCAGCTTCGCGGCCGAGGCGTTCACCGTCGGCTCGGACATCTTCTTCGCTGCGGGCGCCTACGCCCCGCACGCACCCGCGGGCCTCGAACTACTCGCGCACGAGATCGCGCACGCCGTCGACCAGGGCGGCGTCCGTCTGCCCGCAGCGGCGGGCGCGACCGTATCGGAGCCCGGCGACGCCTGTGAGGCGGACGCGCGTACGCGTGCCGCGGCGTTCCTGCGAGGGACGGCTGTGACCCCGTCCGCGTCGCGTGTCCGTCCCCTCGCAGACGACGAGCGGCTGGTCCTGCAGCGGCACGCCTCCTGGGAACACCGGCTGCTCGGCGACGCGCCGCCCGCCGACCTGAACGTGCTCACCACCACGCGGGGTCAGGACCGGATCCTGAAGCTGCAGCAGCTCCGGGACTTCCTGGCCATGTGGAAGGACAACCCCGACAGCGTCACCCCCGACCGGATCAAGGCCAGGTACCCGACCATCCGGACGGTTCAGCTCGGGACGAGCGGGCTGCTCGTGACCTACGGCGAGCTCAACACGCTGGCCGACTACCTCGCCACCCCGGCCGCCCTCGACAGCCAGCCCAGGGCGATCCTCGAACCGATCCTGCAGTCGGTGCGGCAGGAGTCGTTCTACTGGGTCAACAAGCTGCTCGGGACCGACGTGAGCGGGGCGGCGGGGAAGTTCAGGAACTCCGTGGTCTCCAACATCGGTTGGGAGTTCCTCGACCTGCTGACCGAGACGAAGGCCATCGACAACCTCACCGTGAACGTCGGGTGGAAGGGGATCGACCACTACAGCGCGCTCGTGGGGCGCAACGCGTGCCACTTCGCGCCGTTCTCCTGGTACCGGTGGGAGCAGTCCCATCTGATCGCCCGTGACTACGCGACGCAGGCGTACCACTCAACAGGTTCGGCGAAGGAGAAGCTGACCCACCTGGCGTGGATCAACCACGGCTACGCCGACCACTTCCTGCAGGATTCCTTCGCCTCCGGGCACCTGGTCAACAAGACCCTGATCATGCAGTGGTTCCTCGAGTGGGCCAACACCGGGATTCTCGGCAACGCCATGCCCGTCGCCGACTGGCAGATGGTCCGGCGGATGATGACCACCGCCGACCAGGACGGGCTCGCGGCCCGTGCCCTCTACGACGGTTTCGCCGACCCGGCCAAGCGTGGCGTCGTCCGCGACCCGCAGACCGCCGAGGAGCAGTGGGCGCTGGAGCGGCGGATCACCGTCTCCGGGGTGCGGCGCGCGGACTTCAGGAGTGACGTCGACGCCTACAAGCACTACCTGCGGCTGATCAACAACGCGGGCGTCCAGCTGTCCGGCGGGATCCTGCACGACCACTACACCGAGGAAGGTCTCTACGTCGCCTCCGTCGACCACCCGACGGCGTTCCAGATCTTTGGCGACTGCACGATGATGAACGGCGGTGACGGCGTACGGGTCGCCGCCGAGACGGCGCAGATGTCGCAGGCCGCCCTCAACGACCTCCTCGCGCGTGGCACCACCAGCATCACCACCCAGCAGATCTTCAACCGGTTCCCCACCCGCGTCCGGGGCGCGAGAAGAGCCGGCGCGGCGGAGGAACTGCTCTCGCTGCAGGAGTGGAACGAGACCCGGCGCGACACCGCGATCTCGCTGTTCCCCAGCCCGAAGATCGCCGCCGCCCGCGGCCTCGTCCAGCGCATCGGCAAGATCTCCATCGACGTCACCGGTGGTTGGGGCTGGCAGCAGGTGACCGGTGCGAGCGCCAACGACATCGCCGTCGGCGGTGACGGCTCGGCGTGGATCATCACCACCACCAAGGTGGCGGGCGGCTACACCATCAAGAAGCTGCAGGGCAGCACCTGGACACCCGTCGACGGCGGCGCCACCCGCATCGCTGTGGACGGCGCCGGAACCCCGTGGGTCGTCAACGACGTGGGCGCGATCTACCGCCGGGTCGGCGGCAAGTGGGAACGCGTCGCCGGCGACGGGATCCTCAGCGGGAAGAACACAGCCGGCCAGGACGTGAGCGGCGCGAGCGACATCGGGGTGGGCACGGACGGAACGGTCTGGGTTCTCGGCAGGACGGCCGTCGTAGGCGGCCACCTGATCTACCGCTGGAACGGCCAGAAGTGGGAACAGTCCCCCACCGGAGCCGCGGTCTCGATCTCGGTCGCCCCCAACGGGCTGCCGTGGGTGACCAACGACCAGAACTCCGTGTACCGGATGAAGTCCGGTGCCACCCTCGGCACCGGATGGGAACGCCTCCCCGGCAAGGCGATCGACGTCGGCGTCTCCACCGGGGTGATGCCCACGGCGTGGTGCCTCGGTGACACGAAGATCAACGACGGCGGCAACACCATCTGGGCGTGGAACGGCGAGGGCTGGGACATGACCAGCGGCGCGGCGACCAGGGTCGCGGTCGGCCCCGACGGAATCCCCTGGGTCGCCAACGGGCTCGGCAACATCTACCACCTCGTTCCCACGAACGCGTCGGTGGTGGAGTTCACCACCCAGGACGCCGGGACGATCCGGGGCAGGGCCGTGGCCAAGGCCGGCTCCCTGTTCCCCGGCGACACGGTGATGATCAACGGGTCCACGGACCTGAGCAGGGTCATCGTCGGGAACAGCCGCGCCTGCATCTACTCCCTCACGATGGACACCACCGCCGCGTACTACGACTTCATCGTCCAGGCCGACGGCAAGGGACCGAGCGGCCCGTTCTCCGGCATGCTGTGGCTGAAGTTCGTCGACGAGACCGGCGACACCTACAGCCTCAGCCTGTTCCTGTCCGAGCGCAACACGCACGTGGTCCGGTTCGACAGCGCCAAGCCCGGTATCCGGGAGATCCAGTGGAGCGACAGCATGTTCTGACCCGCCGGGTCGCTCGCATCGCCGGGCTCGTCCTGATCGGCCGGCTCACTTCGGCGTGACGGCGACGTCGCGGTACCTCGAGGGTCGTGCCCCCTTCGGTGGGGGCACGACCCTTCGCCGTATCTCGTTGGGCAGCGGCCCGGGCCTACGGCCTCCCGGCGCCGGGCGCGGGTGCCGGGAACGCCACCACCTGCCCGCTGGGTTGCGTCTGCTCGGGTCCGCCGTAGTTCTGGCCCACGACGTAGAGGTGCGGGTCGTCTCCGCGGCTGAGTGCGCAGGCGAACGCGCCCCGGTCTGATTTGACGGTGTCGAGGACCTCGCCGCCCTCCCGAACCCGTACGCAGTGCTGGTGGGCGACGTCGGCGTACCAGACCGCACCCTCGGCATCCACGCAGATCCCGTCCGGGTGGTCGCCCGGAGTTTCCGCCCACACCCGGGGATCTCCCAGGTCACCGTTGGCGGCGATGTCGTAGCCGGTGAGCCGGTTGGCGTAGGACTCGGCGACGATCAACGTCGCGCCGTCTGCCGTGATGGCCATGCCGTTGGGGAACGCGAGCTCGTCGGCGACCTGGCGGACGTCCCCCTCGGGGGTGACGCAGACGACCAGGCCGGGCGCGAAGTCACCGCCGGGGAAGTCGAAGCCGATGCAGTTGACGTAGGCGTTGCCGTGGTCGTCGACGACGATGTCGTTCCACGGCTTCTCCGACACCTTGGCCAGGTCGGCGTGCGGGACCAGCGACCCGTCCCGGTCGCGGCGCAGCAGCCGCCGCTGAGCGGAGTCCACCACCAGCAGCCGCCCGTCGGGCAGGAAGTCGATGCACATCGGGAACGACGGGACACTCGCGACCACCTCGTGGCTCCCGTCGGCGTTCACGGCGATGACCTGGTTGGCGCCCCAGTCGGAGAACCAGAGCCGCCCGTCGTGCCAGCGCGGCGACTCGCCGAACACGACACCCTCCATCACGACCGTCGGTGCGCTCATGTCGTACTCCCTCTGCTCGGTGGTACCCCAGCAGACCGACCGACGACCCGAAACTCATCGCTCGGTGGCCCTCCGGGCGAGAACTTCGGGCGTGCGGTTCGCACCCGACGACAACCGACTGAGCGCTCCGCCCTTTGCGGGGAGAAGCGCTCAAGCGCCTGGGTGCAGCCCAATCGATTTGGTCCAGGGTTCGGCCGGACCGACTGGATCAGGTTGTGTGCCCGGATCCTGTACCGGGAGCGGCAACCTGGATACCTTGACCCTCCATGCAGCATCATCAGGATTCGCTGGACACATACGTCCGAAGGGTGAAGGACGACCCTGACGCGATCGCGGTCATCCTCGTCGGATCGGTAGCTCGTGGCACGGAACGACCCGACTCGGACGTCGACGTCTACCTGGTCGTCCCCGACGACGTATTCGATTCGGCCATTGCCGCTCATCGTGTGATCGTCGAAGAGCGCTCCGACGCGACGTATCCAGGCGGCTATGTCGACGTCAGGCTCGCCACCGTCACGTTTCTGGATGCTGCCGCCGAGCGTGGGGACGATCCTGTTCGCGCATCGTTCGAAGACGCCCGGGTAGCCTGGGTCCGCGATGGCTACGACATCGCTGGGCGGGTCGCAGCGATCCCCGTGCTTCCGCCGAAGATCTGGGAAAGCCGAGCGATCTCGTTCATGTCCGAGGTTTGGTGGCACGGAACCGATTTTCTGCCACAAGCTCTCGCCTTGGACAACACGTTCCTGCTGCATCACGCCGCGGTACATACGGTGAACGCCGGCGGGCGGGCCCTACTCGCGTTGAATCGGACGCTCTTTCGCGGACCGAGGTATCTCGACGCCACGCTCGCCACGCTGGACCGAATACCGGACGGATACAGTGACCTCGCTCGACAGCTCATCACCCAACCCAGCCGAGAAAGCGCTGACGCATACGTGCAGGCACTAGAGACCTTCCACCCCTGGCCAGTGGATCGTGCAGCGAGTGCCTCGATATTCATTCGAGACAACGAACTCGCCTGGCTCACCGGGATACTCCCACCCGAGCTGAGCTGACCGGGACATCGCATTCGCCGCAGCCGAGCGCTCGACCAGTCTCTGAGTCGCTGGGTGAACAAGAAATCCCGAGAAGGACTCAGCGTGATCGCCGACCAGCCGCGTGTCCGGGACGACCTGCGACGGAACAGTGTGGCCGCGAGCATGACATCGCGTCGCGTGTGCTGACAGGTTCGAACACGTCCCCGGTCGGGTGTTCGACGTCATGCGTTGTGGGAGGTCAGTGCTTCCGGTACCGGCAGGTCGAGGTACTCCAGCAGGGCGGCGAGTTTCTGGTCGAGTTCGATTCCGACCTTGGCGATGTTGGGATCGCCGAAGCTGGAGAACCGGGTGCTTGGCTGGTCTACGGTGAACCAGGTCCCGCCTTGTGTGTCGTCGTAGATGGCCGTGCGGAGCGGGGCGTAAAGCAGGATCGCGGGGTTGTGGTGGAACATTCGCTGTGCGATCGTGTGGTTTCCCATCAGGTACTCCTTGCAACGCCGCTCATCACCGGCAAGCCGCATGACCGGACCAAAGTCTTGGCTCCAATAGATGATGAAGTCGTGCGGGGCGTTCTCACTCGTCGCTTGGAGGACTGTGTCCCAGTCGGCCTTGTCCTTGGCGAGTTGCGCGAAACGTTTGGCGTCGAATTCAGGCACGGCACTTTCGTATCGAGCGCAGAAGACGTCGAAAGGTTCGCCGACCGCAACCTCGAGGCGGTTCACCTCGTGGGGGACGCTCCTCACCCTGTCCTGCACTGATTGGGTCATTTGGTCTCCAAAACGTTGAATACGCATTGATTGCGCGTCGACCGCTGGTCGAGGTGACGCGAGGACCACCACTACGATGGCGAGCGGCCCAGTAGCCGACCATCCCCCATGAGTCACCAGCCCTGTTGCGAAGTGCACCACCAAGGCGAACTCGACCGCACCGACCAGGTGACCGACTCTCTCAGGTATGCAACCTGCACGTGTTACAGCAGGGGGCAGAGAATGAGAGAGAACGGCGACACCGGGGACACCGGGGCGCACAGCCGGGTCAGCGAACAAGCCGATGAGTAGCGCTCGTACCGCGCCCATCTCGTGATCAACGGGAGTACCGATGGCTGAGCCGAAGATTCGCGACCGCCTGATAGGGGGTTGGCGACTGACAGGGTACGAGGAGACCGCCGACGGCAAGCCCGAGCACCCGCTGGGCGACGACCCGTTGGGGGCGATCCTGTACACGCCGGACGGCTACATGTCTGCCCAGTTGGCCCGGCCGGGACCCTACGAAGATGACGACAAGCCGGATGCCTACTACGTCGCCTATTCAGGGCCATACGACGTCGACCAGGCCAACCAGACCGTGACCCATCACGTGCAGGTGTGGGTCATACCGAGTTGGAAGGGCACGACGCAGATCCGGCAGGTCCGCTTCCCTGACCCGGACACACTCGTGTTGTCCGCCGAAGGGAGCCCTCGCGAGGGTGAGACGACCACGATCACTTGGTCGCGCCGGCCGCCACGATAGGAGGAACCCATGCCCGCCACCCGATCGGCGCTGAGCTACGACGTGTTCACCGCGCCAGAAAAGCCGTTCCGCGCCCCGCCATCCAAAGTCGGAGATCCGCCCGCGTGGGACCCGACGACATCGACGTTGATCTTCGGCGACCGCGATGCTGTGCTGGTGGACCCGCTGATGACCGTCGCGGAGGCAACCGCGCTGGCACAGTGGGTAGCGCTGCACGACCGCAACCTCACCACGATCTACATCACGCACGGGCACGGTGACCACTATCTCGGCCTGCCGGTAGTCCTCGAACGGTTCCCGGACGCGCAGGTGGCTGCCGCCCCCGGGACGGTGCAGCACATGCAACAGCAGGACAACTTCCCGCCGGAGAACTCGATCAGAGCGCTGTTCCTCGATCAGGTCGCCGGCGATGTTCCCCTACCCGAACCGCTCGAATCGCGAGAAATCCCGCTTGAGGGTTCGGTCATCAGGGTGATTGAGACCGGTCACACCGACACCGTGGACACGACCTCGCTGCACGCGCCTGACCTTGGCCTGATCGTCTCCGGCGACGTCGCCTACAACCACTGCCACATGTACGTCGGGGACACCACGGCCGACGGCCGGGCCGAGTGGATCGCCGCGCTCGACCAACTGGCCGCACTCAACCCCGACTCCGTCGTCTGCGGGCACAAGGACCCAACCCAAGGCAACCCGCCCAGCGTGCTGGCCGAGTCCCGCGGCTACCTCGAGTACTACGGGCAACTACGCGAGGCAGCCCTGTCCGACGAGGAACTGTTCGACGCCCTGGTGGACCGCTATCCGGACTGGGTCAGTCGGCAGCAGTTCCTGATACTCGGGGTCGGCTGACACAACGCACGCACCGCGCCGCCGGACGCGCATCAAGGGGCCGCGGCCGGTTGACATGCGAAGCTACGCCTATTAGCTTTGCAGCTATGTTAATTAACCATCCTCGGCGGTCCCTTCGTGCCTAGAGCGGGACTCGGCACCGAAGCGGTTGTCGGGGTCGCGCTCGAGGTCGTCGACGAGTGCGGCGCAGACGCCCTGACGCTGTCCGACGTGGCCGCCCGGGCCGGCGTCGCGACACCGTCGCTGTATCGGCACGTCGGCAGCCTCGCGCTGTTGCGCTCGCGGATCGCCGCGCGGGTGCTGTCGGAGATGACAGAGATCGCCACGAGCGCGGTGCTCGGCCTGAGCGGCGACGCCGCGGTCGCCGCGCTGATGCGGCGGATGCGGGCGTACGCGGTGGAGCACCCGGCCCGGTACGCGTCGGTGCCGTCCGATCCCCTCCACGATCCGGCGCTGGTGCAGCCGGCCACCTGCCTCGTCGAGGTGTTCCTCGCCGTGTTGCGCGGCTACGAGCTCGAAGGTCCGGCCGCGGTGCACGCGACGCGATGCCTGCGCGTCATCGTCTACGGCTTCGCTGCCATCGAATCCGGCGGCAGCTTCGGCATGGCCGAGGACCCGGCGGACACCTACGAGGACCTCATCCAGATGTACCTCGCATACCTCCACCGGCGCTGAAGCGCCGTACCCACCCACCACGGGAGGACCCGATGTCCACGTTCCATGCCCGCACCCGTCTCGGGGCGGTCGCGCTGGCGGTCGCCGGCGTGCTCTTCCTCGCCTACCCCGCCCTGCGGCCCTGGCACGACGAGGCCACCGTCAGCGGCGCGACGGCGGCCCTGAGTTCGGCTGCCTGGGTGGCCGCTCACCTGTTCGCGATGATCGGCTTCATCCTGCTGCCGCTGGGCCTTCTCGCACTGCTCGGCGTCGTCGCGACGACGAGGTCGCAGCGCCTGGCGCTGGTCGCGACCGTGATCACCTGGATCGGCGCCGGGCTCACGCTGCCGTACTACGGCGCCGAGGACTTCGGACTGCACGCGATCGCGGGTCCGAAGGGCAGCCCGTCGCACGTGCTCGACCTCATCGACGCCGTTCGCTACCAGCCGGTGGCGGTCACCATCTTCGGCACCGGCCTCATCCTGCTCGCGATCGGCGCGATCGTGGCGGCGGTCGCCGTGTGGCACTCGGGTGTGCTTCCCCGATGGAGCGGCATCCTGTTCGCGGCCGGGCTCGCCCTGTTCCTGCCGCAGTTCTTCACACCCGCGCCGGTACGGATCGCACACGGTGTACTGATGGCGGTCGGCTTGATCGTGTTCGCCGTCGCGCTGTGGCGCAGCGCCGACCCGGCGCGCGCGGCCGTCGACCCTCACGACAAGATCGTGTTGCGCCCGACTCGCTGAGCGAACCTGCCCGCAAGCCCCGTTTGACGCGTGACCCTGTCGGCGCGGCCTCGTAGTGTGTGCAGTCATGGCTGCACGATGCCCAACGAGCGGCCAGAGCTCAATGACGGTGGAGGTTCTGACGTGGCCAAGCTGATCTACTCTGCTCTCGCGTCTCTGGACGGATACGTCGCGGACAAGAGCGGCAACTTCGACTGGGCGGCGCCCGATGAGGAGGTGCACGCGTTCGTCAACGACCTCGAGCGGCCGATCGGCACGTCCCTCAACGGGCGTCGGATGTACGACATCATGGTGTACTGGGAGACCGAGGGCACCGGAGACGACGACTCGGCGGTGAGCAGGGACTTCGCGCAGATCTGGCGAGCGGCCGAAAAGATCGTGTACTCGCGGACGCTCCAGACGCCGTCGAGTGCGCGGACCCGGATCGAGCGCGATTTCGATCCGGCGGCGATCAAGCAGCTCAAGGAGTCCTCGACCCGCGACATCTCGATTGGCGGCGCGGAACTCGCTGGCCAGGCACTGGCCGCGGGCCTGGTCGACGAATGCCACCTGTTCCTCAACCCGATTGTCATCGGTGGTGGGACGCGCGCACTGCCGGATGACGTTGCCGTCCAGCTCGAACTCCTGGACGAGCACCGCTTCCGAAGCGGTGTCGTTCACCTCCACTACGGGGTCCGCGTCTGACCAGCAGACCCAACGCGACGGGGCACGGGAGCCGGGTCGCCCCATCGGATGATGACCCCGGCTCCCCGGACAGGGTCGGCGCTGACCTCATTTCGGCCGTGCTCGCCTCGTCGGGTACGGTCGCCGGGTTGTCTTCACTGCTGGGAGCCCATGAGGTTCGCGTGTGGCACCGGCAGTTCCAGACTGAGAGCAGGTTTCGTTATGGCATGTCGTATCAGTGAGCTCGTGCTCGGTTGCCGCGACCCCGAGGTGCTGGCGCGGTTCTGGTGCGAGGTCCTGGACTTCGTCGTGCTCGATCGCGAGGACGACGGCACGCTGGAGATCGGGCCGCGCGAAGGGTTCGGTGGTCCGCAGCCGACGATCATCCTCAGTCGCAGGGATGAGCCGGAGAAGGGAAAGTCCCGGCTGCACATCGACGTCAACGCCACCGACCGCGATCAGGACGCCGAGCTCGAACGCCTTCTGAAGCTTGGTGCGCGCCCGGTCGACATCGGCCAGACGGGGCAGGAGTCATGGCATGTCCTGGCCGACCCCGAAGGCAATGAGTTCTGCCTGCTCAGGACCCGCCTCGACCCACTCTGATGATCATCGGTCACGCCTCGGCACCGGGTACCTGTTGCCCTAGGCGTCGCGGGAGCGCAGTAGCCACCCTGCGATCCCCAGGGCGATGATCGTGTACCCGCACACCAGCGCGAGCGTGGGCCAGGCGCCGATGCCTCCCATCGTCTCGGCTGTCGCGTCTGAGCTCTGGGCGAGCTTCTGCAGCGCGGTCGTCGGTGCGGCGGCGACGACCCACCGACCCCAGGCGCCCAGGATCGGTCCGAGTATCGCCGGCAGCAGGACGACGCCGATCGCAACGGTGAGGGCGCCCGCGGTGTGCCTGAGGATCACCGCGGCGGTGAGTCCCAGCAGGCCGGTGGCGGAGAAGGTCAGCGCTATTCCGAACAGGGCCGGCACCGGTTCGCCCGGGCGGTAGCCCTCCTCGGCGAGCAGGACGCGACCAGTCGCGTACCCGAGCGTGCCGGCGAGAAGGCCTCCGACGTACGTCAGGGTCACGACCACGGTGGCCTTCGCGCCGAGCACGGTCAGGCGGCGCGGTGTGGCGGTGAGGGTGGTGCGGATCAGGCCGGTGCTGTACTCCCCCGACATCATCAGGACACCGAGGACGCCGCGCCGAGTTGCCCGACGACGGCTCCGGTCAGGGCGCCGCCGAGGATCGTGTCGTCTGGTTGCAGGCTTCGGGTGAGCGCCACGAGCGCGGCGAGGGCCGGTACGGCCGTGAAGGCGGCCACCGGGGCCCACCGCGTCGCCGAAACCGTGCGCAGTTTGGTCCATTCGCTGGCCAGCACGCTCATCATCGCTGCTCCCCGCGGAACTCGACGCTCGCTTCGGTCATCCGCAGGTACACCTCCTCCAGGGTGGAGCGTCTGGTGCTGAGTTTGTGCAGCGTGATCTGGTGGGCGGCGGCGATGTCGCCGATCTCGGCCCGAGGAAGTCCGCGGATCTCAAATTCCCCGTCCACGCCCGGTCCTACGGTGGCGCCGGCCTGCGCCAGCTGCTGGATCAGGATGGCTGCCTGGGGTGAGCGGATGAGGGTGGCCGACGGGGAGTTGACCTCGATGAAGTCGGTCATTGGTGCGTCGGCGAGCAGCCTGCCCTGTCCGATCACGACGAGATGGTCCGCGGTGAGTTCCATCTCGCTCATCAGGTGGCTCGACAGGAGGACGGTGCGGCCCTCGCGGGCGAGTCCGCGCATGAGGTCGCGGATCCATCGGATGCCGTCAGTGTCCAGGCCGTTGGCCGGCTCGTCGAGGATCAGCACCGCCGGGTCGCCGAGCAGTGCCGCCGCGACGCCGAGGCGTTGGGCCATGCCGAGCGAGAACTGCCGTGCCGGGCGGTGGGCGACGTCGGCGAGTCCGACGAGTTCGAGGACACGGGCGACTCGGCTCCGGGTGATGCGGTTGCTCTGGGCGAGCCACAGCAGGTGGTGGTAGCCGCTGCGGCCGCCGTGGACCGCGCGGGCGTCGAGGAGGCAGCCGACCTGCCGCATGGGGTCGGTCAGGGAGGCGTAGGCGAGGCCACCGACGGTGGCGGTGCCGGAGTCGGGGGTGTCCAGGCCGAGGATCAGCCGCATGGTGGTGGACTTGCCGGCTCCGTTGGGGCCGAGGAATCCTGTCACCCGCCCGGGTTTGACCTGGAACGACAGGCGGTCGACCGCGACCGTGCGGCCGTAGGTCTTGGAGAGCTCGTTCACCTCGATCATGTGGCCAACCTAGGAAGGACGGCGGTGTTGGGCATCCGCCGCGAGGAGTTGGCTCGTACTCAGTCGGGAGTATCGCCCGCGCGGGCCAGTCCGGTCTCGTAGGCCAGGACGACCAGCTGGGCGCGGTCCCGCATGCCGAGTTTGATCATCGAGCGGCTGACATGGGTCTTGGCGGTCAGCGGGCTCATGAACAGTCGTGCGGCTATCTCCTGGTTGGACAGTCCCGCGGCGACGAGCCTGACCACGTCACGTTCCCGGTCGGTCAGCACATGGAGCCGGTCTGCGCCGAGGACCTGCCCGCTGAGCCGGGTGAACTCGGTGACGACCGTGCGGGTGACGGTCGGCGACAGCAGCGCCTGGCCGGCGGCGACGAGGCGCAGCGCCGTACGCAGGTCATCGGGTTCCACGTCCTTGAGGAGGAAGCCGCTCGCGCCGCTGCGCAGCGCCTGGAACACGTACTCGTCGATCTCGAAGGTCGTCAGGACCAGCACGCGTACGTCGGCCAGGTCCGGGTCGGCCGCGATCTGCCGGGTCGCCTCCAGCCCGTCCATGCCGGGCATCCGGATGTCCATGAGTACGACGTCGGGTCGGGTTCGGCGGGCGTGCGCCACGGCCTCCTCGCCGTTCCTCGCTTCGGCGACGACGACGAGATCGTCGGTCAACTCGAGCAGCGCCCGGAATCCGGCCCGGACCACCGTCTGGTCGTCGGCCAGTACGACCCTGACTGTCACACCGTGCTCCCCGCCACCGCGTCCATCCCGTTCGTGGGCAGGATCGCGCGTACCCGGAAGCCGCCTTGCGCGGTTCGTCCGTACTCCGCTGTGCCGCCGACACTGGCCGCGCGCTCGGTGATCCCGGTCAACCCGAATCCGCCCGCACCGGTACCGGTACCGCGGCCGTCGTCGGTGACCTCGACGAGGAGACGGTGACCGTCCTGGCGTACCCGGATCTCCACGCGGCGGGCATCCGCGTGGCGGATGACGTTGGTGAGCGACTCCTGCACGATTCGGTACGCGGCCAGCTCGACCCCGGGTAACACAGTGGTGGTTGCGGCATCGTGATGCAGGACGGCCGACAGGCCGCTGTCGCGGACGCTGTCCACGAGACGGGCGAGGTCGGCCAGGCCGGGCGCCGGGGCGGTGGAGACACCGGTGTGCCCGTCACGTAGGACGGCCACCATGCCGCGCAGCTCCGCGACCGCGCCACGGCCCAGCATGCGGGCCTGGGCCAGCGCTTCGCGGGCGACGTCGGGGCGTCGGTCGAACGCCTCTGCCGCGACGCTCGCCTGCACGGTCATGGCGGCAACGGTGTGCGCGACCACGTCGTGGAGTTCCCGTGCGACGTGCAGGCGTTCGTGTTGTGCGCGGCGTTGGGCCTCGGCTTCCCGCTCGGCTCGCTCCTGTTCGGCTCGCCTCGCCTGTTCGGCTACCAGTTCCCGCCGCCCGCGTACGGTCTCACCGAGCAGGAGCGCGGCTGCGGGGAGCGCGACTTCGGTCACCGGCAGGCCGGCGTCGCCGACAGCGATCGCCAGCGCCCCGAAGAAGACGACCGTGCAGGCCCCGGCCAGCAGAGTGCGACGCCGGTCGCCCTGGACCGCGATCGTGTAGAGCGCGACCATCGTGGGCAGCCCGGTCAGCTCACCGCGGTGACCCACCGCGTACCAGGTGGCCAGCGCCGCCGCGCAGACAACGGCGACTGCGACCGGGAAGCGCCGACGAACCAGCAACGCCACGGCGGGGACCAGCACCAGCGCGTAGGAGGGTGCATCTGCCTGCCGGGTCCCAGCCACGTTCCACCACGCGTCCAGGCAGGTGGGCACGGCGACCGCAACCGCGACCACCACGTCGACCAATCTCGCTGGAGTGCGTTCCACGACAGCAACCGTATGGTCGAGGCGCCACGGTCCGCGTACTCCTGCGGGAGTACGTTCACGTGGCGGGCCGCCACATCGGGAGATAACGGACACCTCTCGATGGCACCAGGAGCCCAGGAGTGCACGTCAGCACGGCGACCAGCGCCGGTAGGTCTGGGCAGCCGAACGAAGACTTCACGCCAGACGTACGGCCGGCACCGAGGACTCTCCGGCTGGGACGATCAAAAGGGTACGGGGGGGAGCCACACCCCCTACCGAGGAGCTGGCGTGATGGTTCGCCCGCTGTGGCGCTGGCATCGTCTGGGATATGCCTCCCTCTTCAGTACGCGTGGCCACCGTCGGATGGTCGGTGGCGGTCGGCGCGGGCGTGGTCGAATCGGCGCTCGCCGTGGCTCAGATCGTCGCGCACGGCCAGCTCACCGCCGGCGAATGGGCGAACATCGGCCTGCGTGCCGTCGTGTACGCGTTGGCGATGCTGCTTGTCGTGCAGTTCAACCGGGGCCGCCGCTGGGCCCGGCTCGCGCTGACCGTGTTGCTGAGCTTCATCGGCCTTGGCACTCTGGTGGTACCAGCGGTCGCGGACTCGCCGACGGGCAGAGCGTCGTCGCGGCACTCGGCGACAGTGGCAGGCTCGGCTGGGCCTTCGTCAGCGTCCGACTCCTCCACATCGCCTGCGTGCTCACCGCCTCCGTTGCCATGTACCTCCCCTCCGCGAACCACTTCTTCACCTCCACCCGAGGCGCCGCTGTCCCGGCCCACTGACGCGGGCCTGGACGTTCCTCGGCGCTGTCGTAGTCATCCCGGTGCAGCAGGATCACGACGTCGGCGTCCTGCTCGTTCCAGCCGTCGACGAACACCTGGATCGCGGGTTCGGGTGAAGTGCAGCTTGATCCGGGGTGAGGGTTCTCACCTGCATGAAGGCAGGTGGATCGGCTGCCAATCGCAGTAGACGGCGAACTGGTCTGCTTTCAGGGAGCCGTCACTGTCGAGTGTGCCATCTGGCCCTTGGCCTGGCCGGTATCCCCATCGCCACCAGGTTGTGCTGATCCCCTGCTGGTTGCGAGCGAAGGTTGGCCCACCCAACGCGCCGTCGTTGCCGTTGACGTAATCGGTGAGGGTTGTTGCCCAGTTCGTGTCGTCGGGGTTGTTCTGCATCGATGAGCCGGCCTCACCGATCCACACTGGTGCAAGGTTCTTGGTGACGACGTAGCCCCAGGCTCCGTTGAAGCGAGCGACCGCAGCTGGACCGCTGTCGGGGTCGACGCCGCTGATCTCGTTCGGGTACTCGTGCACCGAGTAGACGACCTTGTCCACAACCCGGTGTCCGTTGACGGTCAACGTGACCGGCTTCGAAGCGACCGCGGTCAGGTCGCCCTCGGGCGTTGTGATGCCGGGCTTACCCGCGAAGTTGCCGCCGTAGTTTTGCGGTCCCTCGCAGATGATCAATACCCCAGGGTCGATCGCCTCCAAAGCGCTGCCAACCGTGGAGTACATCGCTTGAATGTCAGTGACGCTGCCGTCGCCCCAGGTGCTCATCCCAGGGTAGGCGAGCGGCTCGTTGTGCAGGTCGAACCCGATGACCGTGGTATTTCCGGCGTAGTGGAGGGCGATCTGCTCCCAGTCGGCGCGGAACACCTCCTGGGTAACGGTGCCCGGATTTCCACACCCGTCGGTGCCGTCGGTGCCCGGACCAGAGTCGAACCACAACCCGTTCGCCTGCTGCGCAAGACAGTTGCCGTTACCGGCGAGCCCCTCGTCGGCGTGATGATTCAGGATGACCTTCATGCCGGTGTTGCCGGCGGCCCGCACCACGGCGTCCAGTTGCCGCCAAAACGTCGCCGGATCACGGTCCAGGTCACGGTTGTACCAGCCAATCGTGATCGTGTTGAACCCGGCCCGCCGCATCTCCGCGACGTTCCGCGCACGGGTCTGGAACGGAGCGATCTCTCCCATGTCCCAACCGACCGCGGCGATTCGCACTGATGGCTCTCGCCGGCCCTGCGGCACGAGCTGATTGCCCGCAGTGCTCAGATACCCTGCCGGTAACAAGACCGCCGAGTCGGCGTGAGTCGACGTACCGGCCATCGCGCCAGTACTGGCCAAGCCCGTCAGTACCCACGCGAAAAGCGTCACGATGAAGCTGAACAGAACTCGCCGCACCACGATGGACTCCTCTTGTTCGGCACGGTAAACGACCAGACCGTGGCTCAGTACCAGCAGTCCGTCCGGACGATGCCGGCGTACGACCGTGACGACCGGCCAGCTCCCAACCTCGAGGTAGCGCTCTTCGAAGGCGAAGGCTCCTCAACGTCCTGCCGCGTCTGATCGTAGACTTCAGGCTCTGACGGTAGAAACACTTCTGGATGGCCGACTTCTCCCAGGTGTCTATAACAGCTCGATGCCTGTCGAACCGCCTGCGGCGGGCCAGGCGTCGAGATCGCCCGGGCTGCACTGACTGGCCGAGCCCCCGGAAAATGCGAAGGCCTCCAGCACAACAGCGTCGCCGAGGCTGGAGACCTTCATCGTGTTCGAACTGGTCAGCACACCAATCGGGGCCTGCGGAGGTTCAGCGAGAGGGCGACCCTCGCCCTTCTCCTGTTTCTTGACCGCGATCTCATTGACCCTGGGTCGGCCTGTACTCCCGCAGCCTGGTGGCCATCGACTCGGGCACGACGCGAATCCAACTGCGGAGGAACCTGCGCGGTACGTCGTCGGGCAGCGGCGGCGGCTGGTCCTTCTTGAAGTCCGCGGTGCTCGCCTGTCGCTTGAGCGGCGGGCTTCCCGGTTCGTTGACCGGGGAGAGGGTCGGCGCCTGGGGGATGCTCGCCGCGTAGAACCCTCCGACGCCCCTGCGCTGGGCGCCCGGCCACGAGCCGACCGTGTGGAGCATGAGATCGATCTCGTCGGACGTCATCGTCGCCGCGAAATGCACGCGCGTGTACAGGTTGGCGTCGCCGGTCATCCCCAGCCAGTTCAGCCACTTCGCGATCTCGCCCTCGGCGATGATCGTCTTGTTCACGTACGTCGAGTACGCATACAAGGCGGCCGGCCAGCGGGAGGCCTGGTACTCCTTGTCGGCCCGAGTGATCTCCGCGAGCTCGGCGGGGTACTTCTGCGCCAGGTACGCCCTGAACTCCTTGCCTGTGATGAAGCGATGCCCGTAGAGGGGCGTCGCGTGATGGATCGCCTCGTCGACGAACGCGACGTATCCGTACGGGTTCACGATCCCGGTCCTGATCTCCGTCGGCTTCCCCAGCGTCCGACGGATCTCGTCGAGGTCGTCTGTGAACACCTTGGGCAGCGTGCCCGGCTTCCCGTCGGTGCCCTTGATCAGCGCGTCGTGCTCCGGGGATGGGGCTGGGTTGAGCACGTACTCCGGGCCCATCACCTTGTTGTCGCCGACGTGGTAGTTCAGGTTCACGAAGAGCGTCTCGCCTTTGGTGTCCTTGTGGAGCCCCGTCGCGTCCTTGGGACGCGAGCGGATGTAGTGCACCTCGACAAGGATCTTCCATTCGCCGTTGGGCAGTCCGACGAGGCGCAGGTACTCGAGCTGCTTCGCGTCGATCATGGTCTTCAGGGTGTTCTCGATCAACGCCGGGCCGAGTCCGGCCTGGATGACCAGACCCGCCCGTTCGCTTCCGCCGGAGCGGGCCCCCAGGATCGTCCCCGGTAGCTGCACGAGCTTCGCCTGCTGGACCGCTTTGGTGAAGAGATCGTCGTTCCCGTCGTATCGGTCAGGGAGACGCTCGATCAGGATGCCGCCGAGGTTGATCTCAGTCGAGGCCTCGCTCTGGAAGAGCTTCTCGAGGTCCTCGACGAGCTTCTTCTGGACCGCGATCGCCGGTCCGTCTGCGATCTTGGGGACGGCGAGCTGCTTCAGCAGCGCCACCGACTCCGCGTTGCGTTGCGTTGCCCCCTGCGATTCCCTGCCCTGCGGCGCTCCTGAAGCGCGACTCACCTGAGACGAATCGTCGTCCATGCCGACCCCCCTTGTCCTAGATCGAGAGTGACTCGAAAACCCGGGTCCGACAAGGTCGATCTCGCCTTCACCTAGGCCGTGGACGCCGATTGGCGGCAGGGCTCCTACCGGGGCTGTTCCCAGGGCGCCGGCGCCGCAGGAGAGGGCGATCCCCCGCCCCTGGCGATCACAGTGCCCTGGACAGGGCCGCCGTCGAGGTCAGGAGCGCTCGTCGGCACCCGCTGAGAACGCCGCGGCGAACGCCTCCGCGCCCAGTGCCCCTCGTGCCCTCGCGGAGATGCGGTCCACGTCGCCGCGTTCGGCCTCCGGCAGCGGAGCGCCGACGGATTCGCGGGCGCGGGTGGCGGCGCCCAGCAGGCGGGCGGCCCGTACCGGCTCTTCCATCAGGGCATAGGCACCTGCCAGCCCTTCCTCGGCGAGGGCCACCGCGCGCGGGTCCCCGGTGGCGCGGGCGGCCTCGGCGCCCTGGTGGTGCAGGGCGAGGGCGCCGGCGGCGTCGCCGCGCTGCTCGGCCAGGAAGCCGAGTTCGGCGAGCAGCAGCGCGGGTCCTGGGCCGAACTCGACCTCGCGGTGCCAGGCCAGGGTCGCGCGTAGGTGCCGCTCGGCCAGGTCGAAGTCCCCCTGGCGCCGCGCGCCGAGCGCGAGGCCGATCTCGGCATGGACCTTGCCGGCCGGGTAACCGTGCTCGGCGGCCATGGTCATCGCCCTGCGATGCAGTTCGGCGGCGCCTGCGAGGTCGCCGGTCAGCAGGGCGACCCTGCCGAGCGCGGTGAGCCGGTCGGCGGCGTCGGTCCAGAAGCCCAGCTCCTCGGCCAGGTCGAGACCGCTCTGGTGCAGTCGCGCGGCGTGTGGGTAGTCGCCGGCGATCGTGGCCAGCGCCGCCAGCGGATAGGCGGTCTGCAGCCGGCCCCAGCGGTCGCCGAGCGCTTCGAACAGTGCGTGGCCGTCGGCGGCGCTGGCACGGGCCGACGCGAGGTCGCCGCGGAGCAGCGCCTGCGTCGCGCGGGTGCTCTGTGCCGCTGCGGTGCCCCAGCGGTCGCCGTCCGCGCGCAAGTCGGCGAGTGCGCGCTCCACCAGGCTCTCGCTACGGGCCAGGTCCTCACCTGCGCTCAGCAAGGCGTAGCCGAGGAACCACCTGGCCCGGGCGAGACCGGCGCGGTCGTCAGCGGCCTCCTCGGCGGCGGGGAACCGACCGCCGCCCCCGGCTCCGGCTCCCGCTCCGGCCAGCAGGGTGAACCCGTCGCGCCAGCGGACGGCCTGCGCATGCGGGGAACCGTGGTCGTCACCGGTGATGAGCAGGGTCTCGTCCAGCGACCGCCGGGCCTCGGCCAGCCGTCCGCGCAGGAACCAGTACCAGGTCAGGTCGAGTGCCATCCGCAGCGCTCCGGCGCCGTCCCCGTCACGCACGGCCTGCTCCAGGGCGGTGCGCAGATTGGCGCTCTCCTGGTCGAGACGGGTCAGCCGGTCCTGCTGGTCGGGGCCGTGCAGCGCCGCCGCCGACCGCTCGGCCAGCTCGGCGTAGTGGGCGCGGTGCCGTAGCCGCAGCGCGTCGGACTCGCCCGCCTCGGCCAGCCGCTCCACCGCGTAGGCGGCGACTGACTCCGGCAGGCGGTACCGGGGGCCTTCGGCCACGGTGACCAGTGAGCGGTCCACCAGTCGAATCAACGGGTCCAATACGTCGTGGCCGCCGCACACCGCCTCGGCCGCGTCCAGGGTGCAGCCGTCGGCGAAGACGGCCAGCCGGCGCAGCACCATCCGCTCGTCGTCGCCGAGCAGCTCCCAGCTCCAGTCGATCATCGCGCGCAGGGTCCGCTGCCGCGGCGGCACACCGCGGTTTCCCCCGGCCAGCAGCCGGAACCTGTCGTCGAGCCGGGCCGACAGCTCGTGCACGCCCAGTGCGCGGACCCGGGTGGCGGCGAGCTCCAGCGCCAGTGGGATGCGGTCCAGGCGGCGGCAGACCGTCGCGACGGCCGCCGCGTTCTCCTCGGAGACGGAGAATCCCGGCACGGCCGCGGACGCGCGCAACTCGAACAGGCGCTCGGCGTCAGCCTGCGGCAGCGGCGGCACTGTCCACACGGTCTCACCGGCCAGCCCGAGTGGCTCTCTGCTGGTGGCCAGGACACTCAGGCCTGGAGCCGTGGCCAACAACCGCCCTACGACGTCGGCCGCCGACTCGATGACGTGCTCGCAGTTGTCCAACACCAGCAGCAGCCTCCGGGGACGCAGTGCGTCCTCAAGCCCGACCGATGCCTCCTCGCGAATGCCCAGCGCGGCGCTCAGCTGCTCGGCCACCTCCGCCGACCCGGCAAGGCCAACCACCCGGACACCGTCGGGGTAGGCGCCGGCCGCCTGACCGGCCGCCTCCTCCGCGAGCCGGGTCTTGCCGACCCCGGCCGGGCCGGTGAGCGTCACCAGCCGGTGGGTGGTGAGGAGCTCGCGCACCGCCGCCACCGCCTCCGTCCTGCCGACCAGGTCGGTGAGCGGACGGGTGAGATTTCCCTGGCTCCGCCTGGGCGGGGCCGAGGCCGCCGCCAGCGCCGTGTCGTGTTCGAGGATCGCCTGGTGGAGGGCGGTCAGCTCCGGCCCGGGATCCACTCCCAGCTCGTCGGCCAGCCGTCGGCGCAGCTCCGTGTAGGCAGCCAGCGCCTCGGACTGGCGGCCGGCCAGGTACAGCGCGCGCAACTGCAGGGCGCGCAGCCGCTCGCGCAGCGGGTGGCGGACCGCCAGCTCGCCGAGCTCACCGATCAGAGCATGGTGCTCGCCCAGGTCGAGACGGGTCTCGGCGAGCGCTTCGAGCGCGCTCAGCCGCTGCTCGGCGAGCCGCTCGGCCGCGGTCCTGATCGACTCCGCGTCGCCCACATCGGCGAAGGCGTCGCCCTTCCACAGCGCCAGGGCCTCGGTCAGCAGCTCCGCCCTGACCCTGAGGTCCTCGGTGCGGTGTGCCGCCGCTGTCAGATCGGCGAACCGGTGGACGTCCACGTCCTGGCGGGCGGCCCGCAGCAGGTATCCCGGCGCCCGCGACTCCACCAGCGCCTCGGCTCCAGGTTCGGCCAGGGCCAGCGCGCGACGCAGCCGGGAGACCTTCGTCTGCAGCGCACCGGCCGGGTTGGCGGGGAGCCGGTCGCCCCACAGGTCGTCCACCAGCCGGTCGACCGAGACCGGGCGCCCCTCGTGGACGAGCAGCGCGGCCAGCAGTGCGCGGACCTTCGCCTCGGGAACCTCGACCGGCCGCCCTTCGGCTGTCGAGGCCGTGAGCGGCCCGAGCACGGAGAAATACATGGGTGCACGGTATCCGCCCCGCCGCACCGGGTCCGCCTACGAACCGACAGCGGCTCGACAGCATCCCGCCAGCCGCGATCGACACAGTGAGGATCACGCCGAGCGCACGGGCTCAGCGGCCGAGAGATACGGGAGCACGAACATGCCGGAGAACGAGAACCACAGGCGGTCCACGGTGTCGGTGATCGGCCTTGGCCAGATGGGGTCCAGGCTCGCCCGGGCGTTCCTCGCCACCGGACACCGCACGACCGTATGGAACCGCAGCGGCGCGAAGGCTGACGCGCTTGTCGCCCAGGGCGCCGTCCGTGCGGCGAGCGCCGAGGCGGCGATCGCGGCGAGCCCGCTGGTCGTGGTCTGCCTGCCGGACTACGCCACGGTGCGGGAGCTGCTCGACCCGCTGGCCGAGGGCCTGCGCGACCGGGTCCTGGTGAACCTGACCTCCGGCACGCCCGAAGAGGCCTCGCAGACCTCCGAATGGGCCGCCGCCAACGGCGCCGACTACCTCGACGGAGCAGCGATGAGCGGCACCCGGCTGGTCGGGCGGCCCGAGGCGCTGTTCGTTTTCAGCGGTTCCCCGCACGCCTTCACCACGCACCGCGAGGTCCTGGCGAGCCTGGGCAAGGCCATGCACCTGGGCGCCGACCCGGCCCTGGCCTCGGTATATGACACCGCGCTGTTCGGCCTGGCCTGGGGCGCGCTGGCCGGCTTCTACCACGCGGTCGCCCTGGTTGGGGCGGCCGGCGTCGAGCCGTCCGCCTTCGCTGCGGTGGCCACCGGGCACATGCCGTTCGTCACCTCGCTGATGGCCGACCACGCCCGTCAGATCGAGGGCGCCCGCTTCCCCGACGACGACGGCACCGTGGAGGTGCACGCGGCGGCGATGGGGCACCTCGTGGAGGCCGGCAGGTCCCAGGGCATCGGCACCGAGGTGCCGGAACTGATCTCCGCCCTGCTGGAGCGGGCCGCCGTCGGCGGGCACGGCGCCGACGGGATCGCCAGTGTCATCGAGACGATCACCAAGGGGAAGCAGCATGTCTGAGCGGGAGAAGCCGCAGGTGACGGTCGTCGGCCTCGGCCGGATGGGGGTGCCGATCGCCACCGCCTTCCTCGACGCCGGATACGCCACGACCGTGTGGAACCGCAGCGCGGAGAAGGCCGACGCGCTCGTCGCGCGGGGCGCCGCCCGCGCGACCACCGCGGCAGAGGCGGTGCGGGCCGCGCCGCTGGTCATCGCCCCGCTGCTCGACCACGACGCCGTACGGCAGGCCCTGGAGCCGGCCACCGAAGCGCTGCGCGGCCGGACCCTGGTCAACGTCGCCAACACCAGCGCCGGCCAGGCCCGCGACCTGGCCGCCTGGGCGGCCGGGCACGGCGCCGACTACCTCGACGGCGCCATGATGGCCCTGCCGAGAACCGTCGCCACCCCGGACGGGTTCTTCCTCTACAGCGGTTCCGAGCGGGCGTTCACCGCCTACCGGTCCGAGCTGGAGGTGATGGCGCCGGCGCACTACTTCGGGACCGACCCCGGCGCGGCCGAGATCCACGACCTCGCCCTGCTCGGCACCGGATACGCCGCCCTCACCGGTTTCCTGCACGCCGCCGCCCTGCTGGACTCGGTCGGCACTGCCCCGCAGGTCTTCGCCCCGCTGGCGGCACGGTGGCTGTACGGGATGGCCGACTTCCTGCCCCAGCTGGCGGCCGAGGCGGGAGCGCGTACGTACACCGAGGGCGTCTCCACCATCGACCTGAACAGGGCCGGGGTCGACAGCCTTGTCGGACTCAGCCGCGCCCACGGCATCGCCACCGACGTCCACGAACCCCTGAAGGCCCTGCTCGACCGCCGTTCGGCCGACGGCCACGGCCACGACAGCTTCTCCAGCGTGTTCGAGCTGCTCAGGGCCACCGGGCACCCGGTGACCTGAGCACGGTCCGCCCCTTGATCATTTTGTCGGTGGCTTCCAGTACATTCCCTCCGCACGCCCCTCGACGCGAGGTCGACGGGCTGATCCACAGACCCGGGGGGGACTGCATGGAAGTAGTTGTTGGCCTGCTCGCCTTGGTATTGCTGGGCTGGCTGTGGTGGCGGCACCGTGCACGGAAGGGTAAGGCGCTTTCCACTTCGTCTGAGAAGACAGTGGCCCGCCGTCCGCCTACCAGGACGATCGCGCGGCCCGATTTTGCTGCCTCACCACCGCGCTCGGAGGGCCCGAGGTTCGCGGTTCCGGGAATGCGGGGGCCGCTGTTCATGTATGGGGGTCCAGCGGCTGGTGCGCCGGGCTATCGACATGACGGCCCCTACGCCATCGTCGATGTGGAGACCACCGGGTTCTCTCCGAACCGTGGCGACAGGGTCATTGAGATCGCGATCGCTCGCGTCGACGCCTTCGGCCGGATCGAGGACGAGTATGCGACGCTGCTCAGTCCGGAAGGCCGAGACACCGGCCCCGTGTTCGTCCATGGCATCAGCAACGAGTCCGTACGAGACGCACCTACCTTCCGCGATGTCGCCGGGGACATCCTGGCTCGCCTGGAGGGTGCCGTCCTGGTCGCTCACAACGCCATCTTCGAGGAGCGCTTCCTCGCCGCCGAGTTCGCTCGCGCGGGCATCAAGACGGGACCGGTTCCCGCGTTGTGCACGCTGTGGCTGGCGCAACGCACATTGGCCATGCCGAACTACAAGCTCGCCACTCTCGCCAGACATCGGAATATCCCGTTGGCCGACGCACATGCGGCACTTGGGGACGTGCGAGCTGTGGCAGGTCTGCTACCGGACATGTTGTCTCGTCACCGCACTCCCCTTATTTATGGCTGCGGTCCGCTCATCGGTGCCCAGCTGACGGCTTGGCCCCGAGGAATCGTCCGCCCGCGCACGCGTGCGGTGGCCATGCGTAGAGGCACTGAGGGATGGATGGCGTCGTTGGTCGCTCGGCTACCGATGAGCGGTGCCGACGTCTCTGACGTCGACGCCGCGGCCTATCTGGACGCACTGTCCGTCGTACTCGAGGACGGAAAGATCATTGGGGACGAGGCGAAGTCACTCGCTCGACTCGCAGGCTCGGCCGGCCTGGGTGCAGCCCAGGTTGCCGCACTCAACGAGCGCTATCTCGAAGCTATGCGTGAAGCTGCCCTCGACGACCAGGTCTTGACCGTCACCGAGTTGCGTGAGCTCCGTAACGCGGCAAAGGCGCTGGGGGCACCCGACTACTTCGACGACCTGCATCCCCACGACACGACTCAAGCCCAACATGCAGCGTCTGCGCATGGCCCGAACCCTGCCAGCACGCCCCGCCCGACTAAGCAGCGACGCTGCGGACACTGCCGCGAGGTCGGTCACTACCGGCCGAAGTGTCCGCAGTTGGTGTAGCCATCGCGTGAACGATCACAGGCGCTGCGCGGCGTCAGGACGACGTTGACGCCACGGATCTCAGCGTTCGTCGACGACCTTGAAGATCATCTATTCGGTGAACTGGCGACCGTAGGAGCTGGTGGCCTTCACGGTCGCGCGGTGCGTGCCCGCCTCGAGGTCGGTGGGAGCTTCAGCCCCGCAGGTGGATCATCCGGTCGGCCAGTCTGCCGCCGTTCACCAGTTGCTAGTTGCTCGGCGACGCACCAGGGACTACTTTGCGTGACCGACGGCAGAGGTCAACATCTCCTCGTACTCGGCCACGGCTTCGGCGTCGCGCGCGTGGATCCTAGGATCAGCGCGTGAAGTTGGAGAAGGACTGGCAAGGGTGAGCGAGGAGTTGGCGTGGAGGCTACGGCAGCTGCGTGACCTGACCGGACGGAGCCTGCGCGAGCTCGCCCGCGACGTCCACGGCAGCAGCTCCTCGTTGTCGCGCTACTTCGCCGGCCAGGCCGTTCCACCCTGGCCGACGGTGGTGGCGCTGTGCAGGACAGCCGGTCGTGACCCCAGGCCGCTGCGCGAGGTGTGGGAGCAGGCCAAGGAGGGGCCCCAGACGAGCACGGCTGTCACTGCGCCAGTGCGTAACGATCTGCCACATGACATCACCGCCTTCACCGGTCGCCGGGCGGAGTTGGACGCCCTCCTCGGCGCCGCGCGGAGCACGTCGGTGGTCGCGATCGACGGCATGGGCGGGGTGGGTAAGTCCGCGTTGGCCGTACACGCCGCGCATCTGCTGACCGCCGACTTCCCCGGTGGTCAGCTCTACCTGGACCTGCATGGGTTCACGCCTGGCCGGGAGCGGGTCGAGCCCGCGGAGGCGCTGCGTGTGCTGCTGGCCGCGCTCGGGTTGCCACCCGGCAGGATTCCCGACGGCGTCGCGGAGCGGGCCGCGCTGTGGCGGTCGGAGCTGGCGACGCGGCGGGTGATTGTGCTACTGGACAACGCCGCCGACGCCGATCACGTGCGCGATCTGCTGCCCGGCGCCGGCCAGAGCTTCGTGGTGATCACCAGCCGCCGGCGGATGGTGGAGCTGGACGGCGTCCAGCCGATCTCGTTGGACGTCCTGTCGACCCAGGAGGCGGCGCAGCTGTTCGTCACATCCGCGGGCGGGGCACGGCCCGGTGACGTCGGCGAGGTCCTGCGCCGATGCGGGAACCTGCCGCTGGCCATCCGGGTGGCCGCCGCGCGGCTGCGGCACCGGCCCGCGTGGACGCTCGACACCCTGGTGGAACGGCTGCGCGAGGGCGAGCTGGCGGTGTCGGACGTGTTCGAGATGTCGCTGCGGCAGCTCGACCCCGCCCAGCGGCGGATGTTCGGGCTGCTGGGGCTGGTGCCGGGCGAGGACATCGACGGGTACGGCGCGGCCGCCCTGGCCGGGATCCCGCTGGCCAACGCCCGTTCCCTGCTGGAGGACCTGGTCGACGTCCATCTGGTCCAGGAGCCGGCGGCGGGTCGCTACCGGATGCACGACCTGCTGAGGCAGGCCGCCCGCGCCGGCGCCGCCGCGGCCGACCCCGTACCGGCGATTGCCCGGCTGGGCGACTACTACCTCAGGGGCATGCTGGCCGTGAAGAAACTGGTCGAGATCGTCATCTCCATGCCGGTCATCGTGCCGCAGCCCCCTCCCGCGCTTCCCGACCTCGCCGACCACGACACGGCCGTGGACTGGATGGACACCGAGTGGGCCAACCTCACCGCGACGTTCTCCCTTGCCGTGGAGCTGCGCATCGACGCACCGGCGGTCGGTCTCGGACAGCTCGCCCTGATCGCTCACGCGCGACGCGGCGGCACGGCGCAGCTGCGCCGCGGGCTCGAGGTCAGCATGCCCGCCGCTGAACGGCTCGGGGAGCCGCGCATGCTCGCCACGCACCGGTACCTGCTGGGCGCCGCGCTGATGCGCATCGGCCGACTGGAGGAGGCGATGCCAGAGCTCGAGGCGGCCCGTGTGCTGATGGCCGCGGAAGGCGACATCGTCGGCCAGGCCATCACCCTCGAACAGCTGGCGGAGATCCGGCTGTACGCCGGCGACGCCGCGGGCGCCGCTGACCTCCTGCGTCAGGCGACCGCGCTGCTGCCACCCGCCGAGGCCGCCGCCCGCGTGGCTGTGTGCACCGGCCTCGGCCAGGCTCTGGTGCAGCTGGAGGAGTACGAAGAGGCTCGCGAGATCGTCTCGGAGGTGATCGAGGCCGCGCGCGGGCTGGACCGACAGAAGGAGCGCATGTGCCTGGACGTGCTCGGCCGGGCGGCACTCGGCCTGGGTGACGCCCAGACCGCCCTCGACCTCTCCGAGCAGGCCGTCGCACTCAGCCGGGCGACACGCCACCCGATCTTCGAGGCGACCAGCCTCACCGACGCCGCCGTCGCCCTGCGCCGCCTCGGTCGCGCCGAGGAGGCAACGGCCACGCACGCCGAGGTCATGCGGATTCTCGAACGGGCCGGTGAGCCGCATCGGATGGTGCGCGGCCTCCTCCCCTACGCGCAGGCATGCCTGGCCGCGGGCGATCGGGACACCGCGGCGGGGCACTTCCAGGCGGCGCTGCAGCTCGCCACCGCGCACGGCCTCACCTATCTGGTGTCGGCGGCGCGTACGGGTCTGGCCCAGGCGTCCTGAGCCCGTCCCAGGGGTGGTGCCGGTGTCCCGTCCCGTCCCGGGACACCGGCGCGACACTCGCCCGCTGAAGTAACAGCGCAGGTCAGCCGGGTACCGGTGGAGCGTCGCGGGTCCCGGAGGGCGCGGCACGGGTTGTCCCGGACAGGCCGCCGCGCCGAGGCTCTTCGCCATGCACACGACGCCTTCCCTGCTCGCCGAACTGGACGTGCTGCCCGCCCGTTGGGAAGTGCAAGGAACCCTCGACGCGCCCGTCGCAGCGGTCGCCGCGCTGCTGCTGACCGTCGCCGAGGGGCGGGTCGGCGATGACAACCTGCTGGTACTGGCCAGGGCTTCGGCGGCACGGCAGGGGGCGATGACCGTCGTGGCCGGGTCCGGCGATGGCGCCTACCGCGCCGAGCTCGCCGGGTCGGTCGAGCCGGTGGAGATCCAGGTGGACCGGGCCCGATCCAGGGTGGCGGTGCAGAGCTGGTACGCCGGGGTGTATGCCGCCACCGCCTGCCCCTCGGGCACCAGGGTGACCCATCGCGTCCACCGGGTCCTCCCCGACCATCCGGGGTTCGCGGCCGGGATCGCCGAGATCGACCTGCGTACCCGCATGGCACGCGATCTGCGACAAGTGCTGGATGTGATCGCCGACCGGCTCGGCTGCTGACAGTCCGCTCTCCCGTCGTCCGTTCAATCAGAAGGAGCACACAACCATGTCCATCACCCTCACCGAGCAGCGCAGCGGCTTCTCTGAAGCCGGGCTGCGCAGACTGCGCGAGGTGCTGGCCCGGCATGTCGATTCCGGAAAGATCCCCGGGCTCGTCGCGCTGGTCAGCCGGAACGGCCAGACCCACGTCGAAGCAATCGGGACGATGCGCCATGACGGTGGCGCGCCGATGCGCCGGGACACGATCTTCCGGATGGCCTCGACGTCCAAGCCGCTGTCAATGGCGGCGGCGATGGTGTTGCTGGATGAGTGCCGGCTGCGGCTGGACGACGTGGTCGAGCCGTGGCTGCCCGAGCTCGCCAACCGGCAGGTGCTGACGCGGCCCGACGGCCCGCTGGACGACACCGTGCCGGCGCGGCGGCCGATCACCGTACGGGACGTGCTGACCTCCACCTTCGGGCTCGGCATAGACTTCACGGCGCTGGGCAGGCCGATCATGAACGCGGTCTTCGAGCAGGGGCTCACGCCCAACCTGCCGGTGGAGGTGCCCGAGCCGGATGAGTGGATGCGCCGCCTGGGCGAGCTGCCGCTGATGTACCAGCCCGGAGAGCAGTGGCAGTACCACATCAGCAGCGACCTGGTAGGCGTGCTCGTGGCCCGCGTCAGTGGCCAGTCGTTCGAGGAGTTCCTGCGCGAGCGCATCTTCGAGCCGCTGGGCATGAAGGACACCGGCTTCCACGTGCCCGCCGACAAGATCGACCGGCTGCCCACCCTGTACGCCCCCGACCCGGCCACCGGCGAGTTCCTCGCGTGGGACGAGCCCAAGGCCGGACGGTGGAGCCAGCCGCCGGCGTTCCAGGGCGGCGGCGGCGGGCTGGTCTCCACCGCCGATGACTACCACGCCTACTTCCAGATGCTGCTCAACGGCGGCACCCACCAGGGCAAGCGGATCCTGTCCCGGGCCGCGGTCGAGCTGATGACCACTAACCGGCTCACGCCCGAGCAGAACGCCGCCCGCACCGCCCTGGCCACCGGCAACGTCCATATCTCCTTCGGTCAGGGCCAGCAGGGCGGCTGGGGCCTCGGCATGGCGGTGCGCACCTACCGGGGCGACTACGCGCCGATCGGCCAGTTCGGCTGGGACGGCGGCAGCGGCACCTCGGCCTACGCCGATCCAGCCAACCAGCTCACCGGTCTCCTGCTCTGCCAGCTCGGCTACACCGTTCCGAGCCCGGCGCACCTGATGAACGACTTCTGGACCACGCTCTACCAAGCACTCGACGACTGACACTGAGCCCACCGGGGGTGAGATTCCCACGGTGGGCTTGGTCATCCCGGTGCAGCAGGATCACGACGTCGACGTCCTGCCGATGCGCTGCGAGTCAGAGTCGGTCTGGGCCAACTGCCGCTGGTGCGTCAAGCCCACCTTGCGCCCGGCGGCGACCAGGCCCTGGCCGATTTCCTTCTCGGTCACTTCCAGCGAGACGAACAGGGCGTCCTTCGCCGCCTGAGATGCGACTCGAGCGAGGTCGGCTGCCAGGGCCGTCTTTCCATCCCGGGGCGGGCCACCGAAGTGACCTGGGCCAGTCAACGATCGGCCTGTGCCAGTCGAGCAGTTACCAGATGTGGCCAACCGGGGTGTGGACCACTGCCGATCTCTGGAAGTCGTCCGTAATTGGCGTCAGGAGCGCCGGCCGCGGTGATCCGCTCTGGTGCCCAGCCGCCGGTGGTGAACAAGGTGGCCGGGTCATCACTACCGAACGGGAGTGGGAGGTTGTTGCGTACGCAGTGGTCACGGTAGGCGCGCATGGCAGGGGCATGAAGACCAGCCGCACCCATGACGTCGGCAAGGAACAGGCTGTCGGGTGGACACAGCGTCGCGGTCTGGCGTAGGAGCCCGAGTACCGACTCCTCGGCCAGGTAGAAGAACAGGCCCTCGGCCAGCCACAGTGTGCACCGAGTTGAGTCGAAGCCGGACGCGCGCAGCGGCGTACCCCAGTCGCCGGCCAGGTCGGCGGCGACGGTGTGGCGGCGGCAGTGCGGCACTGTGGTCGCCAGTACCGGATCCTTGTGGGCGAGGATCTCTGGCCGGTCCAGTTCGTACCAGTCAACATCGGCTGGCAGGTCCAGACGGTAGGGCCGGGTATCCAGGCCCGCGCCGAGTAGTACGACCTGCCGGATGCCAGCGGCCGTCGCAGCAGCGGTTGCATCGTCGAACCAGCGCACCCGCACCGGTATGAACCGGTTCTCGCCGCCGCTGGCCTGTTCTGAGCGGGCCATCATCGCCGCACCGTGCTCGCCGGCCAGCGCCTCCGCGAGGGGATCGGCGAACAACCGGTCGTGCCTACGGGTTTCCCGTGCTCTAACGGCCGCGATCCAGTTCGCCGTGCTCGTCACCACGGCGGGACCCTAGCAGCGCTCCGTAGACGTCTGACTGGCAAGCGGCGTCGCGGAACCAATTTCCATCGCTCACCCAGTCTCCTCGTCCAACACCCAGATGCGCTTGAGGGGGACACGGGCGCGAGTCTCGTCGGGCAGGTGGTCGTAGACGCCGAAGAGGTGGTCAAGAACGTCTTCCGCGTCCCAGACCCGAATGGACAGGCGAGCAGTGCGGATCTCGTCGGTCGCGGCTTTACTCAAGCCGCCCCAGGCGACCAGTAGACCCTGGTCGGCCTTGTGAGCAACCATGGCTCCCCTGAGTCCGCGGACGATCGGCGCACCAATGGATCCGGCTTCGGATTTGACCTCCACGATGAGCGTGGGTGGGTCGAGGCCGAGGGGTCCGCATCCAGCGATGATGTCGACACCGAAGTCCGGGCCTGGGGGCGCCACGTCGCAGGTGTAGCCCTGAACCCGGAGGATGTCAGCGATCAGGTGAGTGAGTTTGTGCTGACCGAAGTGCTCGACGAGATGGGTTCGGACCCGGTCGCGGATCACTTCAAGAGTCGGCACAGAGGTGGGGTCGACCACATTGTCGTCACCGCCGGTCGCCGTGCCGGAAGTCAGCTGACCGAGCGTCGGTGTCGCCCCGCTACCGTTACCCGGGTCGACACCGGTCTTCATGACGATACGCAGACGCGCTTCGGCGTTGTTCTTCGACGCCTGGAAGATCGTCATTGCACCGTTGATGGTGTTGAGCAGGTCATCCTTGATGCCAGCGCGGGAGACTTCGGTTGTCGACCACTCCACACCAATGGTGTGGCGCCGGGACAGATCCGGCTCGTCGCCGCGGTACTTGTATCCGGACGTGCAGACGCCGAAGACGATTTTCTTGCTGGTCTTCATCGGCATCAGGATGAGGTCGCCCGGTTTGATGGTGTCGCGCAGCGCCCACAACTGACCGGCGAAGTTGGCGCGCCGCCCAAGGGAGTCGGTGGGGAACCCCGCGTCCACAGTCGCCCGCACACGTTCCTTGCTCGTGCACGGCGTCAGGTCGAAGACCGCACGGAAACCACCGCCTGAGACTCCCTTGTCCAGTGCCCACTGCTCACGTTCACCGTTTCGTCCTGCTCTGATGATCCAGGCGCTCACCAGCACTCCTCGTCGCTCTTCGGCATCTCAGGTTCCCTGCGGGGCCAAGTCGAAGGCAGGGCCACCCAGCCATCGTCCGCACGCTTGCACTGCGGTTCTCGATGGCGCCGTGGCCGATCACCACCGTGTCGCCAAGATTCTAAAGTCTTCCTTGCCTGCCCAGCGCTTGAGGCTGCGCTGTCGTCAGCGGCGCGTACGGGGAGGCCCGGTGTCCGGTTTCGATGCTCGGGGTATCGGGTCAAGCTGCACGAGGCCGTGTGCCGCCCAACCGACCTACTCCTCGACCGCGACCATCGGCATCCAGCGGTATGGCCTCGACGCATGCCACCGGAAGGCCCATGCTCTTGTCATGGAAGCGGACCGCGGGCCTGAGTCGTTCGAGGAAATCAGCGACACCGAACGGGCCGTTCACGGTGCCGTGACGTTACCCGAGCTGCACAGATTCTTGGACGCGTGGGCCCAGGACCGGTTGGGCAGCGCGATCGCCGAGGTGCGCTTCCGCGCCGGCCGCATCGACGCGGTCTGGGGAGTCGAGCTGCAGGACGGTCGTGCCGCCGTCATCAAGGCGCATCGGACCCCGGCAGACCTCGACGCTGCTCAGGCCACTGTCGACGCCCAGCGCGCGCTGGCGGCAGCAGGCTTTCCCTGCCCGGTTCCGCTGGCAGGACCCGAGGAGGTTGAAGGCCGTGTGCTGACGGCGGAAACCCTGATCGTCGGCGCAAGCCCCGACGGCCGAGACCCGGCCGTCCGGCGGCTCCTCGCCGACGGGCTCTCCCGCCACATCGAGATGCTGCGCGCCAGGCCCGACCTCCTCCAACGCGCGGGTTCCGGACCGTCGTGGTGCCACTACCAGAGCGGACCGTGGCCGGTTCCCCACGACACGATCGTCGACTTCCGAGCGACCCTTGCCGGCTTCGAGTGGCTGGACGCGTTCGGCCAACGAGCCGCGGACCAGATCCTCAACAACCGCGAAGCTGAGAAGACCGTCGTGGGACACGCCGACTGGTACGCCGGGAACACCGCAGTGGTCGAGGGTCAGCTCGTCGGAACCTTCGACTGGGAGCTCGTCGCCGATACCGAAGCAGTCATCGCCGGCTTCACGGCATCGTCCTACGCCTCGAGCGCGACCACCGGTGGCGGCCTGTCAACCCCAGAAGAGGTCGCTGACTTCCTACACAACTACGAGGAGGTACGGGGGCAGCCGTTCTCCACGCGTGAACGCCGTACGGCTGCCGCTGCGGCCGCCTGGATCCTCGCCTTCAACGCCCGCTGGCAGGCCGCGCTGATCGTCCACGGCATCTGTGACTACGCCACCATCGCCCTGGTGCAGGAACACCAGGAGGACTACCTGTCACTGTCTTGGCACTAGGTCGTCCTGCGGATCATGGTCAAGTGGTGAGGGGTCATCTGCCCCCGGATGGCGAGGTGGGGGTGGTGTACCGAGAGTCCGCGCGCCACGCCGAGTTCGGTGAGCCGCCCGATTGCTGCGATGCTCAGCGCTCGCGCAGTCATCGAACACCTTGGCGCTGCCACCACCATGGCCCGGAGGGATTACGTGTCGGATCCGGCAACGTCTTCTCGAGGAACCTCTGATCCCACGGCGTCAGCGCTGCTTGCAGCTGGCGGCTCAGCTGCGGTGGGAGAGCCTGGATGGCCCGTTCGAGTTGGTCCCGTGCCACGGGCCCGATCAACCCGGACCAGTCGTTGTGCTCCCTGCTCAGGGTTCTTCTCGGCTGCTGACACACCGTGATCCACTGGCGGTATGCGACGGCGATTTCCTGCGAGTTGAGCTCCGGGAGCTCAAGACGGTCCAAGGCTCGGGCCACGCGCGGGCTGACGCCGGGAATCCTGACTACTGGAGCAATTTCCTGCACACGGCGCAGCCGTGCTGGGCGCTTACGCGGCATCGGCTCCTGGACAGGTCATAGCGGCAGGCTACCCCAGCCCATCCTCTGGATGCTCAGGCCTTCGGCCCGCCTGCGGCTCGAAGAGCAGCTGGTCGCGTCATCGCCGACGGGCGGGTCTGCAAGAGCCTCCCGCACACCGGCCCACACCGGGGCTCACCCACGTTGACAGCAAAGAGCCGGGGCCACCGCATCCGTGGCGACCCCGGCTCCCCCGTTTTCACTTCTACAGTTCACGAAGCGCGCGCAGCTCTCAGCGTTCGTCGACGACCTTGAAGATCATCGACTCGGTGAACTCGCGGCCGTAGGAGTCGGTCGCGGTGACCGTGGCGCGGTGGGTGCCCGCCTTGAGGTCGGTGGGCAGCTTCAACCGCCACAGGTGGATCGCCCGGTCGGCCAGGCTGCCACCGTTGACCAGCTGCTGGGCGATCGCGTGCGGGTCGGAGAACTCCGGACCGACCAGCTGCCCCTCGCCGCGTGCTTCCTGGGTACGGACTGCGTTCTGCGCCTTGCCACCGTCGATGCTGACCTTGACCTTGGATCCGGTCGCGCCCATCCAGAAGTTCGTGGTCAACCAGGTGGTGCCGGCCAGGTCGGCCTTGCTGACGACACGGCCGTCACCAAGCTGCGGCGCCTCGCCCTCCTCGTCCCGGTTCCACGCCTGGCGGGCGACGTACCAGTCGCGGTAGTGCGGAGAGTTGATGCCGAGCTGCATCTGGAAGTCGTCGGACTCCCCGGTGACGGTGAAGCGTTCCTTGAAGGTGTTGCCCTTGATGTTGAGGGTGAGAACGCCGGGTCGGGCGCCGTCGCGACCGGTGGCGATCGGGTAGCCGTCCTCGGTCAGCGCACCGGAGTACCAGTCGCCGGAGATGGCGCCCGCGACGATGTGCGGGAACGGCAGGCCTTCGATGCCGAAGATGTCGTTCCAGCCCTTGAACAGGTCGCCGGTCTTCATGTTCTCGATCGTGTGGGTGTGACCGGCCACAGCGACGGCCTTGCGGCCCTCGAGCAGCTCGTGGACCTCGTTCACCTGGTCGACCTGGTGCACGGGGCTGCCCTCGTCGGCGAAGGTCAGCAGCGGGATGTGGCTCGCGACGACGATCAGCTTGTCCGAGGGGGTGGTGGCGATGTCGCGCTCCAGCCAGGCGAGCTGGTCCTCACCGAGGCGGCCGTTGTAGGCGGGGCGGTTCACCGGGTCATTGCAGTTGGGGTGCTGGCCGTCGGCGTTGTCGACGTCGGGGGTGCAGGGGTAGCGGACGGTGTTGAGGGCGATGACGTGGGTCTTGCCGACGTCGTAGGAGAAGTACGCCGGGGCGAGCTGCTCGCGGAAGGTGTCGAAGGAGTGCTCGGCGGTCTCGGCGTCGAAGTCCAGGTCGTGGTTGCCGGGCAGGAACCGCACGGGGCCGTTGAGCTGCCTGGACAGGTCCTTGACCTCGGAGTAGAGCGAGAGGTCGTCGCCCACCACGTCGCCGATGAACAGCGGGCCGCAGCCCTGGTAGTCGTCGCGCTTGGCGAGGTCGGCGATGGCGCCGTCGCGGGCGTAGCCAACCTCGCGCATGTTGTAGAACTGCAGGTCGCCGGCGATGACGCAGTTCTGCTCGGCGTCCTTGGTCTCTCGGCTCTGCGTCAGCGGGAAGTTGACCGCCGAAGGCAGCGGTCCGGTCGGCTCGATGCCGCCGTAGCGGAGCTCGGGCGAGCCTTCGGGCAGGTGGTTGTAGTGGAACTGCGCGATGTTGAACTCGTCGACGGGCACCTGGTAGCCGGCGGGCTGGGTGATGAAGACGGTCATGTTGTCGTACGCGGGCAGCTCGTAGTTGCCCTGCCGGTCGGTCTTGACGACCTCACGGCCGTTGGACACCACGACGCCGGACAGGCCGCGCTCGCCTGCGTCGGTGCGGCTGTCGCGGTCCCGGTCGACGAACACCCGGCCCTTGAGGACCGACTGGTCGTTGTCGTTGCTCGGAATCACCTCGACCTGGCCCCGGTAGGCGGTGGCGTCCCAGTCCGCGGCCTTGGGTGCGGGTGCGGCGGTCGCACTCGGTGCGGTGAGGACGGTGACGCTGGATGCGGTGAGGGCCATCGCGCCGAGTGCCGTGACGACGGCACGCCCGCGCCGGGGTATGGCCTGAGAAGGCGACATCTAGTGGTTCCTCCCCTGTCAAGGTCCAGCCGGCCCCCTCGGGCCGGCCACGATGACCATCCCCGTCAAAGTCAAAATTCCGGCAAAACTAAGTAAAAGAGTTAAAGAGCATCTAAAGGCACCTTGCGATGACGTGACCGGCGGGTGGACGGATGACGCGTCGTGAACCCGACCGTGCGCCCCGCGACGACGACGGCGCGAGACGCGTCCGAACGAGGGGCGACCGGTGCATGATGCGGGTCACCAGCACGGGCCCCGACGACACGCGCGGGCCGAGGTTGGATGGGAGAACGTCGATGGGTGAGAAGTGGTCCGACCTGCGCTACGTCGCGGTCGACGTCGAGGGCAACGGCCAGCGCCCTCCGGACCTGGTGGAGGTGGCCGTTGTCCCGATCGACGAGGGAACGATCGGGCCCGCGACGTCCTGGCTGGTGCACCCGCCCCGGCCGATCACGCCGATGGCGCGCCGCTTCCACCGCATCAGCGACTCCGACGTTGCCACCGCGCCGACCATCGCCCAGCTGGCGGAGCAGATACGCGGGTTCCTCGACGGTGCGGTCTTCTCGGCGCACAACGCCCCGATCGACCTGGGGGTCCTGACCAGGGAGCTACCGGGTTTCGAGCCCACCCATGTCGTCGACACGCTGAAGTTGGCCAGGCAGGCGCTCCCGGGCCGCCAGTCCTACAAGCTCGGTGACCTGGCCGAGGACTTCGGCCTGGCCGAAGGGCTCCCCGACGGGCTCGCACCGCACCGCGCGACGTGGGACGCGCTCGTGTGCGCCCGGCTCCTGGTACGGCTCGCCGAGCACATCGACACCGAATCGTTCGAACCACAGGCCGACAGCGAGCCAGAGGTTCTCTTCTAGCCGAGGACTTCATCGCCGTCGACGGCCCTCGGCGTAGCGCCGCGCACCGTTCACGGCGGCCGGTGTAGCCCCCAAGGAGTTCGGGGGCCACACCGGTGTACGTCCGCGCGCCCGGCGCGGGCTCGGTTTCCCGCGCCACGGCCGGGCGACTGCCTCAGCCGCGGACGACGAAGTTGCCGTTCTGGATCTCAGCGACCGGTGCGGTGCTCATGCAGGGTGGTGGGGTGCCGTTGAAGCCCATGTCCCAGGTGGCGTTGAACCGGTCGTGGCGGCCGTGGTCATAGACCGTGAAACCGACCTCCCAGCCGTCCATTTCCGCGTAGTTGGACTCGGTGACCGTCCCGCTGGCGACGGCGACCGGGCCGCCGACGTTCAGGCACGTGATCCTTCCCGTCGCCCAGAAGTCCACCTCGCCCTCGGTGTGCTCGAACCGGAACGTGCCGGTCGCGTCTTTCGCGTGGTCACGCACCGCGCGGGCGTCGAACGCGAAGTGAAGACGCGCACCCGGGATCGTCTTGAGGTCGGCAGCTCCCACAAGACGCATCTCCGTGGGCTCCGCGCGCCCGATCGACGGCACAACTCGCGGAGCGGGCTCGGCGCGACTCGCCGATGCGGGGAGGGCGGCGCCGAGCAGCGCGAGCGCGGCGAGTCCGACCAGCGTGACGCGTGAGGTGGCGCGGCGACGCGACGGCCGATTCGAGCAGATCATGGATGCTCCTCAGGTTGTGCCTCGCCCCGGATGAGCGTCGGCAACAACGAGCATTCGCGCCCACTCCGCGGCTGGGTATCTCCCGATCGGCAGAGGCGACCCGGCCCAGGTCCGATCTAGTTTGGGGACATGTCGCCCACCGGCGTACCTGTTGAGACTGCGCGGAGCCACGCCCGGCGCCTTGCTGCCCGGGCACTCCTGGCCGCGGGGGCTTTGGTGCTCGTCCTCACCGCGGCAGCTGCAGTGGAACCAACCGGGAGCCCGCTCCTTGCGGTGCCGGCCGCGCTCACACTCGGCGTGCTCGCGGTGGTGGGCGGCGGTTGGCCGCGTACCCGCCGGATCGTCGCACCCGCCACCGGCGCGGTGTCCGTGGTCTCGCTGACCGGCACCATGGCCTGGATCACTGGACCGACCGCCGCCGGCGGCGGTCCGTGGCCCCTGCTGCACACCGTCGCGCTGATGTTCCTGGTCGCGTTCGTCTGCCGGTGGTCGCGAGGCTGGTTCGCCGTCGTCGTCGCCGGGTCGACCGTACTCGCCGAGGCGGTGCTGGGGATCCCGATCACTGCCCTGCCACATGGCAGCGGCGAAGGCGCGATGCGCTCATGGTGGGATCCAGTCGCGGTCTGCATGTTCTGGTCGCTGGCGGCGCTCGTGGGCGCAGGTGCGGGCGTGTACCTGCGCTGGCTGGACGCCAGGCGCGCCCACGACGTCAGCGCGATGGTCATCCAGGCGCAGGCCGCGGCGGTGTTGCTGCGCAGCGATCCCGACGCGGTGGAGCAGGTGCTGAGTCGGATCGAGGCCGACGGCACCCGTGCCCTCGCCTCGATGGATCGGACCATCCGGATGCTGCGCGACCTGGACCATGGCACCACCACCTCCCACACCACGTTGCCCGGAGCGGCCGACCTCCCCGAACTGGTCGAGCGGTACGCCGGTTCCGGCGAGGGTCCGATCGAGCTGCACGTCGAGCCCGAGCTTGTCATGGCGCTCCACCGGGAGGCGGGCACCACCGTGTACCGAGTGGTGGTCGAGGCGCTGACCAACGTACGCCGACACGCCAGCGTCGGCGCCGTGGTCACCGTCAGCCTCGCGAGATCCGCCCGCGGGGTCGTGCTCACCGTGACCGACCAGGCCCAGCCCGACCACCGGGTCCAAGCCGAGCCCCTTGGCCAGCGTCGCAGTGGAGTCGGACTTGCTGGACTCGCCGAGCGGGTCGAGGCGCTCGGAGGCACGTTCACCGCGGGCCCCTTGCCCCCGGCGGGCTGGCGGGTCCGCGCGACCCTTCCGCGCGATCTCCTGGAGCCGGCGCGATGACCATCCGAGTACTCATCGCGGACGACCAGGAGGCGGTCCGGTTCGGGTTCCGCACGATCCTCGGTTCGGTGCCGGACGTTGCGGTGGTCGGCCAGGCGGCCGACGGGCTGGAGGCTCTCGAGCGGGTCCGGCAGCTACGTCCGGATGTTGTGATCGCCGACATCCGGATGCCGCGGATGGACGGGCTTGAGCTCACCCGAATCCTCTGCGCTCCCAACGCGCCCACGCCCGTGCGGGTCGTCGTCGTCACCACCTTCGACTTGGATGCTTACGTGCACACCGCGCTGCGGCACGGGGCATGCGGTTTTCTGCTGAAGCACTCCGGCTCGAGTCTGCTGGTCGAGGCAGTGCGTGCTGCGATGGTCGGCGACTCGCTGATCAGCCCCGCGGTGACGGTACGACTGTTGCGGGAGCTGTCGAGCGTGCGCGACGTGTCGGAGGCGGCGCAGCCACTGACGGACCGGGAGCTCGACATCGCGGCTCTGGTAGCCGAGGGCCGTACCAATCCGGAGATCGGCGCCGAACTCTTCATCACCGCCGGCACCGTCAAGACGCATCTCACCCATATCCAGCGCAAGCTTGGCGTGCGCAACCGGGTGGGGATCGCCGCCTGGGCCTGGGAGACCGGCCACCGAAGCCCGAACCGCTGACAGGCACGTCGCGTCGGCGCCGGCTGAGCGTCGTCCCGGCAGTGCACGCGACTGCCCGCCACCACGTCGTGCAGCGGCTCCCTATAGGATGAACATCAGTTCATTTTATGGGCGGGAGAGAACGTGGCACGTACCGCCGAGCAGAATGCCAACCTGTCCGCGGCAACGCGGGACGCGGTTCAGACCGCGGCAGTGCGCGTCTTCGCGCGTCGCGGGTATGCCGCTTCGTCCATCCGTGACATCGCTGCCGAGGCGGGCGTGAGCGTCGGCACAATCTATCGCCACTATCCGACCAAGGAAGCCCTGTACGCCAACCTGCTCGATCAGGCGCTGACTGGCCTCGTCGCCCTGGCCGAGGAACTGTCCGGGCCGGGCCGCCCGGTCGAGCTGATCCGGGATTTCACGACTCGCTACCTCTCCGACCTCACCGCCGATGATGGTGCCGCCGAGTTCGTGGTCGTCATCAACCAGGGATTGACGGCCCGGGTCCAGGCCGGAGAGGCCGACCGAGCCTTCGGCGCCCATCGCTCGATGTGGCGCGCCTTCGAGGATCTGATCCGCCGGGGTCAGGAGGTCGGTGAGCTCGGTGACGGTGATCCGGCTCAGCTCACGACCTGCTACTTCGCCACGCTCGGCGGTCTCACCTCGATCCGGGTCGCTCTCGGGCCCGAGTTCACGGCTCCGGACGTTGACGTCCTGCTCAGACTGCTGACGGAAGGACGGACGTGATGATCGTGATCAAGCGTGGTGACGAACTCGGTGAAGGTCACCGCAGACAGATCACCGAGGTGCTGGCCCGCGGCTTCGCCGAGGACTTCGCCTTCTTCTCCTCCGACCCGGAGCAACTGGCCGCCACGTTCGAGCACATGCTCCTCACGGAACGCTTCTTCGTGGCGCTGGCCCAAGGTGAACCCGCGGCCATCGCGTCGGTCACCTCCGGCGACCAGGAGTGCTTCGCTCCGCGACTGCGGGAGTTCCGCCACCATCTTGGGCTCCTTCACGGGACCATCAGCTACCTGGTGGTGCGCTCGCAGTTCCTCGGCGCCCCCGACGAGGCACGGGACGGACTGGCCGAGATCGGATTCGTCACGACCTCGCCCGCCCACCAGGGACGTGGCGTGGCGACCGCGCTCATGCAGCACATCGTCGGTCTTCCCGGCTACGACGAGTTCATCCTGCGCGAGATCAAAGACACCAACGCGCCCGCACTCGGTCTCTATCGCAAGCTCGGCTTCACCGAGTACCGGCGACGCCCGCTCCGCTTCGCGCGCCGCGCCGGCTTCAGTGCGTACGTGTCACTCCACCTCAGAAGGGAGCAGCCGTAGCAGCTGCGATCGACCGTGTCACCGTGCGGGTCGCCAACCGCGCCGCCACAACACCTTGTGCTGTCGACGATCCGGCGCCCCAGTGTGCGGGTGGGACAGGTCCGAGCAGCACGACCGACGGAGTAGTCGCTGAACGCGCCCACCGGCCACCTGGCTGAACGGCTGTCGGGCATGAGTAGGTGCGTCGTCTCGGTCACGTTCGCGCGATAGCGTGCCGAGGCGATGGCGAGACAAGCGTCCTGGAGGCACAGCATGCCTGACAGACCGGTGCAGGTGAGTTCGAAGAGCCTCCTCAAGACGGGGGTCACCATGGACGTCGTCGCCGAGCAGCTAGCCGAGCTCCGAAAGCTGATCGACCAGGACTGCCGACTGCCCGCCCTGGCACTGGGTGGCGTAGGGATCTTCGCCTGCGGCCGCTACAACGGTGGCTGTGACGACGTTGACGCGAAGGTGAACGCCCTGCGGACGGAAGCCGTCACCATCGCCGAAGGGATGGGAAAAGCCGCGGTCGGATACGTCTCGGCCGAGGTCGCCAACCTGCAGGCGATCGAACAGGCTGCGGAGTCGGCGGACTCCGCAGGCGTCCCGTACATCGGACGCGTAGCCAGTGATGCGGCTGGCGGCTTCTTGTCCGCCTCCTGGTTGGCCAGGCTCGGATTACACAAGGCGCTGCAAAGACAAATGGCAGAGGCGGCTGCCCACATGGACTCTGTGAGCGGCGAAGTCGACGACATACTCAAGGCGGCGACAGCGGTCTGGAAGGAGCAGATGGAGAAGGCCGCGGAGTCCTGGTACAAGGACTTCGGGAAGGACATGATGGACCCTCCCGTCGGCGAGAAGCTCCTGAAACAGATAGATGCCGAGGACAGGATCTCCAGGATCGCTGAGCTGAGCCAACGGACCGAGGCCGTCCTGAAAGCGACCCGCGGGTTCAACATCGCCGCCACCGCCGCATCCATGATGTGGACCGTCGAGGCGTTGGTCATGGCGGACGACCTGATCGACAGGGCGATCGGGTCCTGGCACGGCGTCGCGGCCGGAGCACGGACGATCTTCCACGAGTGGATGCCTGCGATCCGCCTGTCGATGTTCCCGGAGTGGACCGGGAAGGCAAGCACTGCTGCCGAGCGGCGGTTGGACGCGTTCATGTCCGACGGGACGGCACTTGTGGATCAGGCCGAGCAGATGGCGTCCTCCCTCGACACTGTCGTCGTCAGTCTCAACGATCTGCACGGGATTGTCTTCGCCTTCGCCATGACACAGCTCGCCGTGATGCTCGCGTTGGTGGCGACGGCCTGGGCCAACCCCACGGTGGCCGTTCTGCTTCAGTCCCTCGGCGCGCTCCTGAATGTCTGGGTGACCATTGGTGTCAACGCGATCCTGGCCGTGCTCGGAGCCCTGGTCGCCTTGGCGGCCGCCTGAGGCGACTCAGCTGTCGTCGTTCTCGTCATCGTCGTCGAGCCCGACCACCATGCGGTCCGCGCCAGCGGGCCTGCACACCGCAAACCGTCGCGCCACCGCACCGGGAAAGCGGTTGTCAGGGAGCTGGGAGAGTATGCACGGGTGACCCGCGCTCCCGCCGCGGATCGGCGTACCGCGTCCGATCACCGCTTCGAAGGCCCCGATGCCGTGGCCGACGTGACCTGGCCGTACGGCACCCGCGATGCCGTCCGGCTTCCGGCGCCCACCAGCGCCGACCACCTGTGGAGGTAACCGCCCCATGCATGACGACCGCCGAATCGTCGAAGGTCGGATCAGCAAGTTCCGGCGAAGGCACCTGTCCCCCGCGCTCTACAGCGACACCCGCGCCCTCACCCTCGAGGCCTGGCACGTACCCGGGGAACCTGTCCCGGTCACCGAGGCGCTGACCGCCTCCTACGTCCCGATGCGGCTCGGTGAGAGCTGGGGCGGCCCGTGGGCCACCACCTGGCTCCGAGTCACCGGGGAGATCCCGGCGGAGTGGGCGGGCCGGCGCGTCGAGGCGGTCTTCGACCTCGGCTTCGACCTGACCCGCGGTCCTGGCGGGCAGGCCGAGGGGCTGGTGCACGACGTCAACGGCTCCCCGATCCAGGGGCTGCACCCGCACAACCGCAGCGTGCTGCTGGCCGCCGACGCGAGCGGTGGGCAGACGGTGCACCTGCTGGTCGAGCTGGCCGCCAACCCCACCATCTCCGGGAGCCAGGCGATCGGGACCCAGTTCGGGTCGAAGGAGACGGCCGGGCAGGAGCACCTGTACGTGCTCAGGACGGCCGAGCTCGCCGTACGGGAAGAGGCCGTCTGGCAGCTCATCCATGACATGGAGGTGCTGGATGAGCTGATGCACGAGCTCCCCGAGACGTCATCGCGCCGCCACGAGATCCTGCGCGCCCTGAACCGTGCGGTCGACGCCGTCGACCCCCGCGACGTGGCGGGCACCGCTCAGGCCGGCCGCGACCAGCTGGCCGAGGTGCTGTCGCGTCCCGCGCACGCCTCCGCCCACACCATCACCGCCGTCGGGCACGCCCACATCGACTCCGCCTGGCTGTGGCCCGTCCGGGAGACGATGCGCAAGTGCGCGCGGACCTTCACCAACATGACGACGCTGGCACAGGAGTATCCCGAGCTGGTGTTCGCCTGCTCCTCGGCGCAGCAGTACGCCTGGATCAAGGAGCGGTGGCCGGAGGTCTTCGACCGGATGCAGAAGGCCGCGGCAGCCGGTAACTGGGTGCCGGTCGGCGGTATGTGGGTGGAGGCCGACGGCAACCTGCCCGGTGGGGAGGCGTTGTCCCGGCAGCTGGTGTACGGGCGGCGGTTCTTCGCGCAGGAGTTCGGCATCGACCAGGACGGGGTGTGGCTGCCCGATTCCTTCGGCTACACCGCCGCGTACCCACAGCTGGCGCGGCTGGCTGGTGCGAAGTGGTTCCTGACGCAGAAGCTGTCCTGGAACGAGACGAACCGGTTGCCGCACCACACCTTCGACTGGGAGGGCATCGACGGGACCCGGATCTTCACCCACTTCCCGCCGATCGACACCTACAACGCTCAGTTGAAGGGCAGCGAGATCGCCCACGCCGAGGCGAACTTCGCGGACAAGGGCGCGGCCACGCGTTCGCTGGCGCCGTTCGGCTACGGCGACGGCGGCGGTGGTCCCACCCGCTCGATGCTGGAGAAGGCGCGCCGGATGCGTGACCTCGAAGGCTCGCCGAAGGTGGAGGTCACCAGTCCGAGTGAGTTCTTCGCCGCGGCGCGCGCGGAGTATGAGGACGTGCCGGTGTGGCGGGGTGAGCTGTATCTGGAGACCCACCGCGGCACCTACACCAGCCAGGCGCGCACCAAGCGTGGCAACCGGCGTAGTGAGTCGCTGTTGCGTGAGGCCGAGTTGTGGGCGGCGACCGCGTCTGTCCAGGCGGGTGCCGCGTATCCGTACGAGCGGCTGGAGGGGATCTGGCGGCGGGTGCTGCTGAACCAGTTCCACGACATCCTGCCCGGGTCCTCCATCGCCTGGGTGCACCAGCAGGCCGAGCAGGTCTATGGCGAGCTGCGGGCGGAGCTGGAGGAGATCATCGGTGAGGCGGCGGGCCAGCTGGCCTCAGCCGAGGGTCTGTCCCTGTTGAACGCTGGGCCGTACCCGCGCCGTGAGGTGGCGGTGCTTCCCGCGCAGGGGCCCGAGGCGGCGGGCGCGCAGGTGCTGTCGGATGGTCGGCGTGCGGTGGTGGTGGAGGCTCCCGCCCTGGGCGCTGGTGGCACGGTCAGCGAGTCGACGGCGCCCGTCTCCGCCCGGGCCGAGGGCGACGGCTTCCTGCTGAGCAACGGCCTGGTGTCGGTGCGGATCGACGCTGCGGGTCTGGTCAGGTCGGTGTACGACCACGGCGCGAGGCGGGAGGCGATCGCTCCGGGCGCGGCCGGGAACCTGCTGCAGATCCACCCGGACGACCCGAACATCTACAGCGCCTGGAACATCGACCGCTTCTACCGCGACGTGGTGCGGGACCTGAGCGACGCGACGTCGGTGACGTTGAGCGAGGACGGGCCGTTGCTCGCCTCGGTCCGCGTCGAGCGGGTCTTCGGGGACTCCCGCATCGTCCAGCACCTCGAACTCGCCGCCGAGAGCAGGCAGGTGACCGTTCGAACCGACATCGACTGGCAGGAACGCGACGCGGTGTTGAAGGCGGCCTGGCCGCTCGACATCCACGCGGAGCGGGAGAGCGCGGAGATCCAGTTCGGGCATGTGCAGCGACCCACGCACGAGAACACCAGTTGGGACGCCGCACGGTTCGAGCTGTGGGCGCACCGCTGGGTGCACGTCGGTGAGCGCGGCTGGGGTGCGGCCGTTGTCAACGACTCCACCTACGGGCACGACGTCGGCCGCGACACGAGGCCGGACGGTGGCACGACCACGACGGTGCGCCTGTCGCTGCTGCGTGCGCCGCACAGTCCCGACCCCCAGGCCGACCGGGGCGCGCACTCCTTCACCTACGGGCTGATCGTGGGCGCGGGGATCGAGGAGGCCGTGGCCGGTGGCTACGCCATCAACCTGCCGCTGCGGCCGGCTGGCTCGGGTGGCGCTCCGTTGGTCGCGGTCGACAACTCCGACGTCGTGGTCGAGTCGGTGAAGCTGGCCGATGACCGCAGCGGGGATGTGATCGTGCGGCTGTACGAGGCCTTCGGTGGCCGGGCGGTCGCTGCCCTGTCCGCGTCGTTCCCGCTGGCGGGTGTGGACGAGTGTGATCTGCTGGAGAACCCGGAACGTCAGCTGGACCTGACCTCTGACGGATCGGCGGTGGAGCTTTCGCTGCGTCCCTTCCAGATCCGTACGCTGCGGCTGCGACGCGCTGCCTCCAACTGATCCTGCGTACGCGGGCCGTCGTCCCCTCACCTGGGGGCGGCGGCCCGGCGTGCTTGGGGGCTGTGGCGTGGACGTCAGGATGCGGTCAGCTCTGCTGCCCGTTCGGCGAGCCCGTAGACGGTCGGGCTGGGGGAGCCGGTCACGATGGACCGCATGATGGAGCCGTCAGCCACCCGGAGCACTTGGATCCCGTGCAGGTGGAGTTCGCTATCGACGTCGGACAGTCGTCTTCTCCGATCCTGCAGGTGCCCACTGGGCGATTGATGCTTCCCACCAGTGCATAGCGTTGACGGTCACCACGGCATCGAAGGACGCGTCCGGCAGCGATATCGCCGCGGCGCTACCCGGCAAAGCATCGGCGCCCCGCATACCCGGGCCACAGCAAGCGGAAGCCCCGGCGGGTCAGTGCTTGTAGACGTCACGGCGATGGCCGATGTGCATCACCACAACGTGCATGGTCGTCGGCGTGTAGATGATCCGGAATCGCCGACACGGATGCGGAGCGCGCCCGAAACTGTACGCTCTGTACAGCCTGTACAGAGCCGATCCGGCCACCGCGGTGCCAGGGTGGCGGACGAACCGAACCATCCCACTCCGTCGCGTATCCGGACTTACACGGGCAGCGTGGACCGGCGACGGCAGCGTCGGGGACGCTTCACGAGTCGCGTTGATCCTGCGCCGTGATGTCGAGGGCGGCGAGGAACGCGGTCGCCGCCGGCGTGTGGCTGAAGCGGCTCCAGATGACGTACTCGACGCGAGCCGGTGCGTCGGTGACCTCGATGGTGGTGACGCCGGTGAGCTGGGGCGCGTAGGCGGCGGGGAGCATGGCCACGCCGAGGTCCTGCCCGACGAGTCGAGCCAGGAAGTCCGCGTTGGTCACCTCGAAGGCGACCTCGCGGTCGAGACCGGCGGCTGCGAAGGCCTGGTCGGACTGGATACGTCCGGCTGTCCCGGCCGGAAAGTCCACGAAGGTCTCGGTGGAGAGCCTGCGCAGGCTGACCACTGACTCCTCGGCGAGGGGATGGTCCGGCGCGACCACGGCGACGAGTCGCCCACGGGCGAGTTCCCGAGCGGCGACACCCTGCGGGTGCGCGGTGGTCGGCAGTCCAAGGAAAGCGACGTCAAGGGCTCCTTGCTTGACGTGTTCGATGAGGTCGTCGCTGGAGCCGACACGCAGGCTGATGCGCACCTGTGGGTACTGCCGGCGGTAGTCACGCAGCGTGCTCGGGATGTCGACGGCGGCGACGGTGGGGATCAGTCCGACGGCGAGCCGTCCGCGTACCTCCCCGACCGCCGCGGCGACCTCGGCGGCGGCGCGTTCGGCGGCGTCCAGACACTGGCGGGCGGCGGGGAGGAACGCCTCACCTGCCGGCGTGAGCTGCACCCGGCGGCTGGTGCGCTCGAAGAGTCGCGCGCCGAGTTCGCGTTCCAGGCGCGCGACCTGGTGACTGAGGGCGGACTGGACGACCAGGCATCGTTCGGCGGCCCGGGTGAAGCTGTTCGTCTCGGCGACCGCGACGACGTAGCGCATCTGCTGAAGCTCCATGGATCCATCTTGGATCGAGATCGATGAAGTGACAAACATGTGTTGGACTCATTGATCGTTGCCGGGTGAGACTGCGTGACATGACAAGTCACGCCACGCAGAGGGCTTCCGGCACAGCCGGCGGAGTCGCCCACGGGAATCTGCCGCGCACCGCCCTGACGGCGCTCGCTCCCTTGGTGTGGGGCACGACGTACATCGTCACCACCGAACTTCTCCCGCAGGGACACCCACTGTTCGCGGGACTCCTACGTGCGTTGCCCGCCGGCCTGATCGCGCTGGCGATCACCCGGACGCTCCCGCGCGGAGCCTGGTGGGGGAAGGCCGCGGCGCTCGGCGTACTGAACATCGGGCTCTTCCTCCCGCTGCTGTTCATCGCGGCCGAACGCCTGCCGGGCGGGGTCGCCGCGACCCTGGGCGCCGCCCAACCACTCGTCGTCGCCGTCCTGGCCGTCACCGTGCTCCACGAACGCCTCTCCCCCTGGCGGCTGTTCTGGGGGGTGACGGGAGTCGTCGGCGTCGGTCTGGTGGTGATCGGGCCGAACGCGGCACTCGACATCGTCGGGGTCGTGGCGGGCCTTGCCGGCGCGGCCACGATGGGTCTCGGGGTGACGCTCACCAAACGCTGGGGACGCCCTGACGGTGTCAGTCCCACCGCTTTCGCCGGCTGGCAACTAAGCGCGGGAGGCCTGTTCCTTCTGCCCCTCACGTTCCTTGTCGAGGGCGCGCCTCCCGTAATCGACCCGACGGCCGGGCTCGGCTACCTGTGGCTGGGTCTGGTCGGCGGTCTGATCACCTACGCCCTGTGGTTCCGCGGCATCACCTCGTTGCCCGTCACCTCCGTCGCTGTCCTCGGCCTGCTCTCGCCGCTGGTCGCCGCCGTTCTCGGCGCCGTCCTGCTCGGCCAGACACTCGGCCCGATCCAACTCCTCGGGTTCGGGCTCTCCCTCGCCGCGATCGTCGCGGGACAGCTTCGTCCACCCACCCGCTCACCCGCCTCCACCTCAACACCCACCCTCGAAGGGACCACTCGATGAAGATCGCCGTCGTCGGAGCCGCTGGCATGGTCGGCTCGCGTGTCGTCAACGAAGCCGCGAGCCGAGGCCACGACCTCATCGCGATCGTCCGGACGACACGGCCAACCTCCCTGCCGCCGGGAGTGACCGCCGTCAAGGGCGACGCGGACGACCCCGACCACATGAGCGGACTGTTCCACGGCTTCGACGCGATCGTGGCCGCGACCCGACCCGCGCCAGGGCAGGAGCACAAGGCTGTCAGGACCACGACCGCGCTGCTCGACGCGACCGCGACCGCCCAGGCCCGCATCCTCGTGGTGGGCGGCGCCGCTCCCCTCCAGATCCCGGGACGCCCCGACCGGCTCGTCCTCGACAGCCCGGAGTACGTGCCGCAGGAATGGCGCACCCTCGCCGCCACGAGCGCCGCGCAACTGGACGCCTGCCGAGCACACCCGGCCAACTGGGTCTATCTCAGTCCACCCGCCGTCCTCGAACCCGGACCTCGCACCGGAACGTACCGACGTGGCACCACCACCCTCATCGCGAGTGCTGACGGAACGTCCCGCATCTCCGCCGAGGACCTCGCGGTGGCTGTCCTCGACGAACTCGAGACCCCCTGCGAACACCAGCACTTCACCGTCGGCTACTAGTGCGGGGAAGGGCGTAGTGGAGTGGGGCACGCCGCCGAACCGGCCCGGACGCACCCGTGCACAATGGGAGCGGTGAGCGAGCTTCCCGCCTTCGGCACTCTGAAAGCCCAGGCCGCCTCGGAGCGGCCCGACCTGCTCGCGGCGCCGGTCGCCGACGCCGTGCGGGGATGGGATCCCTCAAGCGCACCGGAGCTTCAGGTCGCCGAGATCGATCCCGAACTCGCCGACACGGCCGCCTTCTGCGAGGCGTACGACATCCCGCTCGAGATCTCCGCCAACTGCGTGATCATCGCGGGCCGTCGAGGCGGTGAGAGCCGGTACGCCGCATGCCTGGTGTTGGCCACCACCCGGGCCGACGTCAACGGCGTCGTACGCCGTCGCCTGGACGCACGCAAGGCATCGTTCGCGCCGATGGACGACGCCGTCGCCATGACAGGGATGGAGTACGGCGGGATCACGCCGTTCGGGTTGCCGGCCGACTGGCCCATCCTGATCGACGAGCGGGTGGCCGACTCGCAGGCGGTCGTCGTCGGCAGCGGGCTGCGCCGGTCGAAGTTGCTGGTGCCCGGCCGTTCGCTGACCCTGCTGCCGGGCGCCGAGGTTGTCGAGGGCCTCGCGGTTCCGACGGCCTGAAGCGCCCGCGGGAACGCGGCGAGAAACATCACCACGGTACGTCTCGGGGCGCGTGGTGGAGGTCAGAGCATCCGGAAGTCGTCGAAGTCGAAGCCCGGGGCGACCACGCAGGTGACGAGGACGGGTTCGGTTCCGGCCGGTGCCTCGGCCTGCCACACGCCGCCTGGCACGAGGACCTGCGGGCGTTCGCCCGCCTCCACCCCGGGACCGAGCAGCAACTCCTCCGCCCGCTCGGCGGGCTCCTCACCCGAGCCGCCGAGCCGCACCCGCAGGGAACCGCCGCGATGCCACAACCAGACCTCGTCGGAGCGGACCCGGTGCCAGCGGGACTCCTCGCCGGGATGCAGGACGAAGTAGATCGCGCTGGCCGCCTGCCGTGGCCCGGGGTATCCGTCCGGGGTGAACGACTGCGGAGCCGTCCACGTCTGGCGGAACCACCCGCCCTCTGGATGTGGAGAGAGGTCGAGGAGTTCCGCCAGCGGTGGACGTGACCGGGCCTGCGCCATGGAGCTCGAGGAGGTTGGGGTGTGCTCAGTTACGCGAGGAGCCGGAGCGGTTGCCGAACCACCCGGTGACCTTGTCGCGTACGCCGTCGACGGTGCCGCCGAGGTCGGACAGGATCTTCGCGAGCGGGTCCTGGGACCGGGCGAACGCCTCCTTGTAGGAGTCGGCGGCGTTCCGCGCCTCCGCGCTCATGGAGGCGCTGCCGTCGTCCTCGCGGCGGGGGTAGTCGCCGGCGAGCATCCGGCCGTAGTCGCCCTGGTCGACCCAGTGCCGGAGTTCGGCCGCACGGATCGCGAGGAACGGGTGGCTGCGGGCCTCCAGCAGCAGCAGCTTCAGCACGCTGTCACGAAGGTCGCCGGCCGCGTCGTACTCCGCCGCCTGGGCGAGGAACGCCGTCGCGTCGACGTCGTCGAGGTGACCGCCCGAGGCGAGCTTCATGTGGGTACGCAGGGCGGCGGCCGGGTCCTGGCAGGCCAGCAGGCCGGCCCGGTCCCCTGACAACTCCGCCTTGCGCGACCACTCCATCAGGGCCGCGATGATGGCCCGGATGCCGAGCACGCCCAGTGGCATCCAGGCGATGACGTTGCTCAGCCGGATCAGGAAGAGCAGCACCGACTGGTAGAGCGCGTGTCCGCTCTGGGCGTGGCCCAGCTCGTGGCCGAGCACGAACCGCAGCTCCTCCTCGTCGAGCAGGTCGATGAGTCCGCTGTTGACCACGATGAACGGCTTGTCCAGGCCGATGCACATGGCGTTGGGCATGGGGCCCGTCATGACGTACAGCTCGGGCAACTCACGAACGTCGAGGGTGGCCGCGGCCTCGGCGAAGACCCGGTGCACCTTGGGGAACTGTCGATCGCCCGCACGCACGGCCGAGCCGAGGAAGACCAGCCGCAGCGCCCGCTCGTTGATCAGACCGGACAGCTTGCGAAGAACGACGTCGAAGCCCTTGAGCTGGCGTACGGCGACCAACGCTCCCCGGTCAGCCGGGTGCTCCCAGGCCCGGGAACTGACACCGGTGAGCGTGATCCTGGCACGCGCTGGCCGGTCTTCGGTTTCGCTCATGAGAACTCCCCCATCCGCTCGTGTGCTCGCTCAGAGAACGCTATCCCTATAACGGTCGTCGAGCGACCTGAGTTGTCGGCCGCCACGCCGTGGCGACGACTCAGCGCAGCAGCATGTAGATCGCGATGACGCCGACGGTCACGATGATCGCCCGCAGCAGCAGGGGTGGCAGTCGCCGACCCACGTGTGCTCCCACCTGGCCACCGACGACGGAGCCCAGGGCGATCAGTCCGGCGTGCACCCAGGACACGTCGGCGACGATCATGAAACACACCGCGGCGACGGTGTTGACCAGACTGGTGAGGACGTTCTTGGCGGCGTTGACCCGCTGCAGCGACTCGTTCAGCCCGATGCCGAGGATCCCGGTGAGCAGGACTCCCTGCGCGGCGGCGAAATAGCCGCCGTAGATGCCGGCGAGACCGACGAAGGTCCACACCGCGCCGCCACCGTGCTGTTTCTGGGAGCGCCGGTGCGCGACCTTGCGCGACAGCCAGGGCTGGATGATCACCAGCACACAGCCGAGGCCGACGAGGACCGGGACGATGGCGTGGAACGCGGAGTCGGGCAGGCCCAGCAGAAGGGCCACACCGATGAGTGCGCCGATGACGGACGCGGACCCGAGCCGGATCAGCCGGGACTTCTGACCGACGAGCTCACGCCGATAGCCCCAGGCTCCCGAGATCGCCCCGGGAGCGAGGCCGACGGTGTTGGAGATGGTGGCGGTCACCGGCGGAAGGCCGAATGCCACCAGGGTGGGGAAGGTGATCAATGTGCCGGAGCCGACGACGGCGTTGATGGTGCCGGCGCCGACTCCGGCGAGGAAGACGGCGATGTATTCGAATCCACTCACTACGAACGAGGCTCCTGTGCGGCCGGCTGCGCCGGTCCCGCTGACTCCCCGTCCGACACTGACATTTCACTGCTGGTGCGCTTGGTGCCGAGCCCGCCCTTGGCAGCGTCCTCAGCGGCCGCGATGGCCGCGGCCACCTCGGACTCCGCCGACTGCAGGGCGTGGTCGGTCTGCTGCTCGGCATCCCCCACCGAGACAGGCGTACGCGTGGTGCGGTTGGTCACCGGGCGAGGCGCAGGCGGTGTGCCATCCTCACCGAGCTTCCCGACCATGGAACCGATGCCCTCCAGGGCCTTGCCGATCTCGCTCGGGACGATCCACAGCTTGTTGGCGTCGCCCTGGGCGATCTTCGGCAGCATCTGGAGGTACTGGTAGGACAGCAGGCTCTGGTCGGGTTGGCCCTCGTGGATCGCGTTGAAGACCGTCTCGATCGCCTGTGCCTCACCCTGTGCGCGCAGGATCTGCGACTCGCGCTGAGCCTGGGCCCGCAGGATCTGGGACTGCTTCTCACCCTCGGCGGTGAGGATCGCCGACTGCTTCTCACCTTCCGCGGTGAGGATCGCCGACTGACGCACACCTTCGGCGGTGAGGACCGCGGCGCGCTTGTCGCGGTCGGCGCGCATCTGCTTCTCCATCGAGTCCTGGATGGAGGGCGGCGGGTCGATGCCCTTCAGCTCGACGCGGTTGACCCGGACTCCCCACTTGCCGGTGGCCTCGTCGAGGACGCCGCGCAGCTCGGTGTTGATCTGCTCGCGGCTTGTCAGGGTCTTCTCGAGATCCATCCCACCGACGATGTTGCGCAACGTGGTCATGGTGAGCTGCTCGATCGCCTGGATGTAGTTGGCGATCTCATAGGTCGCCGCCACCGGGTTGGTCACCTGGAAGTAGATGACCGTGTCGATCGAGACGACCAGGTTGTCCTCGGTGATCACCGGCTGCGGTGGGAAGGAGACCACCTGCTCACGCAGGTCGATGGTGTAGCGCACCTTGTCCACGAACGGAACGATGATCGAGAGGCCGGGTCCAAGGCTGCGCGCGTAGCGCCCCAACCGCTCCACGATGCCGGCCCGGGCCTGCGGGACGATCCGAACGGACCGGGCCAGAACTATCACGGCGAATATCGCCAGAACTAGGAAAACAATCACAGTTGCCACGGCTGCTCCGATTCATGAACAAACGCGGTGACGCCCTCGATAGAGAGGACGTCGACGGACTTGCCGGGTTCGATCGTCGAATGCTCGTCGTAGGGACGAGCTGACCAGATCTCACCCCCGATCTTCACTCTCCCACCATGAGAGTGGACCTGTTCCACGACCACACCCGTCTTGCCCACTAGTGCGGATATACCCGTACGGATCGTCGGCGCCTCCCGCAGGTGCCGAAGCGCCACCGGTCGGACCGCCGCCAGCATCCCCAGGGCGACCACGATGGCCACGATGATCGAGATCGCCGGACCGCCGCCGACCAGCGCGGCGACCGCGCCCGCCAGGGCGCCGGCCGCGATCATCAGGAAGAGCAGATCAAGGGTCAGCAGCTCGACCGCGGCCAGCGCAACCGCGAGCACGGTCCAGGCCACCCAGAGGTGATCGTTGATCCAGGCCAGGAGGTTGCCCATGGTCAAAACCTATGTGATCACGGGCTCGCTCCGGGATGCCTGAACAGCGAAATTGTGGATACTTCGCACGTCACCGGCTTGCCCGGGCCGTCCATCGCTGTCCGGAACGCACCAGCTTGAGTGACATGCCGAACGTCTCCGACAGCGAGGCGGAGCTGAGCGTCTCCCTGATCGGCCCGGCGGCCACGACGCCGCCGTTCCGAAGGAGCAGAACGTGGGTGAAGCTCGGCGGGATCTCCTCCACGTGGTGGGTGACCAACACCGTGGCCGGAGCGAGCCCGTCGTTCGCGATCTCGTCGAGGGTGCGGACCAGTCCCTCCCGGCCGGCGAGGTCGAGACCCGCGGCGGGCTCGTCCATCAGCAGCAGCTCGGGGTCCGTCATCAGTGCGCGAGCGATCTGGACCCGCTTGCGCTCCCCCTCCGAGAGGGTGCCGAACGTGCGGTCGGCGTAGTCACCGACGCCGAGCCAGGTGAGCAGCTTGTGCGCCCGGTCGTGGTCGAGGGTGTCGTAGGTCTCCCGCCACCGCCCGAGGACGGCGTAGGACGCGGAGATGACCACGTCGTCGACGCGTTCGTGGCGCGGAATCCGGTCGGCGATCGCAGCGCTGGCCAGGCCGATGCGGGGACGGAGTTCGAACACGTCGACGGCACCGAGGGTCTCCCCCAGGATGGCGGCCGTCCCACTGGTCGGGTGCATCCGGGCCGACGCGATCTGCAACAGAGTCGTCTTGCCGGCGCCGTTGGGACCGAGGACGACCCACCGGTCGGACTCGTCCACTGACCAGCTCACCCGGTCGAGCAGCGTGTTGCCGTTGCGTGTGATCGTCACATCGGTGAGCTCGAGAACGGGGCCCATGGGTGAACAACTTACGGCACGTTCCCCGTCGGCCCGGACGGGGTGGCACGCCGAAGACCCCACCACGTCCGCCGAGCGTCGGGTGAGAACCGCCTAGGCTGAGATTCATGTCGACCTTGCCCCGCGCGGCCCGCTTCGTGACGTGGACGAACGCCTGGTTGATCGGTGCTACCAGCCTCGACGAGGCCGACGACGCCATCCGGGCGCGCGACACCGCGCACCACGTCATCGGTCTGCCGGGTCAGCCGGAGCCCGTTCCGCTGTTGCTCTCCCTCGGCACGCTGCGCAACCTGGGCACGCGTGCGCTCTCCCTCGCCCTGCCGGTGCCGGGTGACCCACTCGGACTCGCGGGTCCGCGGGAGTTCACCGAGGCGGCCATCGAGCTGGGTGAGGCGGTCGTGTGTGAGGGCGCCGGGCTCGGACTCGTCCCGCACGTGATCGGTGCCGGGGTGCAGTGGCAGGTGTATGACGCGAAGCCGGCCGTGCCGGAGTCGTTCGGTGACGCCTCGCTGGAGCTCGCCCACACCCTGCAAGAGGTCATTGACGCACTCGCGGGACTCGACGTAGCCCGCTGGCGGCCAGAGGTTGCCGAGGCGCTCATCGACCTGCGCGCCGTAGGGAGCCGAACCCACGACGGGCTCCCACCCGGGTACGCCCCGCGGGCGGAGGAGCTCGTCACCAGGGCACGCCGGTGCCTGCTCGTGTGTGAGCTCGCCCTGGCCGACGACGGCGGCTCGGCGACCGCGTACGAGGCGGAGTCGCGGCGACGGGCACTACGCCGGCTCGACCACGCCGCCCGGCGGGCCCTGCTCGCCGCCTGCGCTCCCCCACGTTGAGCCAGGCCCCGCATCCGCGCTGGCGGCGTTGTCGTCGACGCGGGTCCGCAGGCTGGTGATCCGGGTGAAGTCCCCAGGGATCTGGCGCCAGCTGTCGCCTCCGTCGGGTGAGGCGAAGAGCTCACCCGACGTGGTGCCGAAGTAGACCCCAACCGGGTCGCTGTCGTCGACGGAGATCGAGTCGCGGAGCACCGAGACATGTCGCGGCGCCTCCGGGAGGCCCTTCCTGCACTCCGTCCACGAGGCGCCACCGTCGGCGGAGCGGTACAGCGCGAGGCGACCGTCCGGCATGGTGCGCCGCCCGGGACCGGCGAGCGGAGCGACGTAGAGGGTTCCGCACCTGTCGACCACGAGCGGGAAGCCGAACGCGCCCGGCAGGCTTCCGGCGACGGGTTGCCAGGACCTGCCGCGGTCGGTCGAGACCGAGACGTTTCCACGGTGCTGAAGGTAGAGCGGGTAGGGCGGGCGCGGGTCGAGGGCGAGCTTGTGCACGTGCCGGCCGACCGCCGGGCACGGATGATCCGGCGGCGCGGGTGGCAGGCCGGAGTTACGGGGTTCCCAGCTGAGTCCCCCGTCGTCGGAGCCGAAGACCCCGGCCCCGGCGACAGCCACCCAGATCCGGCGCCGGTCGGTGGGATGGACGACGATGCTGTGCAGGCAGCCGGCGGTCGCCGGGGTGTCCCAGAACGGCCGGGTGGGGTGGCTGTCGAGGCCCGTCACGAGGGTCCAGGACTCCCCCTCGTCGACGCTGGTGAACAGCCCCGCGTCGGCGACACCGGCGTACAGGCGCGAGTCGGGGGCGGAGTCCGGCTCGCCGAACCGCCAGATCTCCCGGACACCGCGCGGACCCCCGGAGGGGTAGCGAGGGCTGCCCGGCAGGCGCCGCCAGGTCACGCCGTGGTCGTCGCTCGCGTGGACGACCGCCTCGGTGGCCGGCGAGTCGGCCGGCCGGTTGGTCGCGGCGAGCAACCGGCCGGTGCCCGGTAGTGCCATCAGGTCATAGACCTGCCACTCCGGCAGCAGCGGTCCGCGAGTGCGCCAGGTCCGGCGTTCGGGATCGGAGCTGACCACGAAGGCACCCACGGTCGTGCCGACCAGCAGGGACACCCGGCGAGCTGGGTCGAGGTCGGGCATCGGTGCCTCCGGAGCGTGGGAGAAACGGCTGTCCCGGCCGCGGGCCGGTCGTGGGCGGTGCCTGCACGGGTGACCGCGCAGGCCAACTACTAGTCGACACCACCGACAACCGGCCGCGGAACGGCCGTGACTCGCCGGAGAGGGGACCCCGGTCCTCCAGGGTTCAGCTGGTCATGCCCGCCTTGTCGGCCGCCCCCGCGTTCGAGCGGGCCGCCTCGCGGTCGCGGGTCATCTCCTCCACGGTCTTGGTGTGCAGGCGGGCCGCCCCCTCGGTCGCCACGGTGCGGACCCGGGTGCCGTTCTTCTCGGCGAGCTCCAGGCGTTCCCGGGCGGCCGGGATCTCCTCGGCGAACTGCGGCAGCCACTGGGCCTGCTCGACGAGCATCTCGTCGGTCATCTGCCAGACCTCTTCGGGGTTGCAGACGGCGCCGACCAGCGGGTCGTGCAGCATGGCCTGCTTGAGCAGCGTGACGTCGGCGTGGACGGCGGCCTCCTTGCCCATCTCCTGGACGCGGATGCTCGCGGCGCAGGTGGCGGCGGGGGCGAGTGGCAGCTCACCGATGACGGGGATGTTGATGCCGTTGCGGTCGACGTACCCCGGCACCTCGATCACGCTGCCCTGCGGCAGGTTGGTGATCACGCCGTCGTTGCACACGTTGAAGTGGCCGCGGTAGGTCCGGCCGGTCTCCAGCGCCTCGATGATGTAGGACCCGTGCTCCTCACTGCGCCCGTCGGCGGTGATCGGCTTGGGGTCCTCCTTCATCCAGTTCGGGAAGTCCGTCTCGGCCCAGTTGCGGCCCTCGGTGCAGACCCGCAGGTAGCCGCCGGTCTCGCCGTTGATCCAGCTGGACAGGTCGATCCAGTCCGGGATCTCCTCCACCCGCTTGCGGTACCACGGGAGGTACTCCGACAGGTGGCCGTTGGACTCGGTGCTGTAGTAGCCGAAGCGCCGGAGTACGTCGATACGGACCTTCTCGGTCTGGGGGTAGGTCGGGTGCCCCTCGAACAGCTCCAGCATCTTCGAGATCATGTCGATCCCGCGCCACTGCGCCTTGATGTACCACGTCTGGTGGTTGATGCCGGCGGCCACGATGTCGACCTCGCGGCGGTGCAGTGTCTCCTCCGGACCGATCAGGCCCTCTCCCCGCGCCCAGTGCTCGATGCAGCGGGTGATCTGCCAGTGACCGCCCTGAACGCCGTGGCACAGCCCGACCGTGGCCACCCCGCCGTACTCGTTGCAGGCCCAGGTGTTCATGGCCATCGGGTTGGAGTAGTTCAGGAACAGCACGTCGGACTTGGCGACCTCGCGGATGTCGGCGCAGAAGTCGAGCAGCGCCGGGATGGTGCGCTGGGCGTACATCACGCCGCCCGCGCACAGCGTGTCGCCCACGCACTGGTCGACGCCGTACTTCAGCGGAATCTCGATGTCGGTCCGGAACGCGTCAAGACCGCCTTGCCGGATCACCGAGAAGACGTAGTCCGCACCCTCCAGCGACCGGCGCCGGTCCAGGCTCGGCTCGATCGTCGCGGGCAGGTTGCTGGCCTCGATGTCGCGGCGACACAGCCTGGTCACCATGTCGAGGTTGCGTTCGTTGATGTCGTAGAACGCGAACGTCGTGTCGGCGAGTTCGGGTACGGCGAGGATGTCACGCACGAGGCGACGGGTGAAGCCGAGGGATCCGGCACCGAGCATCGCGATTCGGGTTGTCATGCGACCAGCGTCCGCACAGATCAGATGACTCGACAAGGCGGTCTTCGTCACTCGTCCACTAGCGGTCAGCGTCCCCGCCGGTGGTCAGCCCGGGCGGACCGGGACACACGAGGCTGGCGACGTGACCACGGCGGACCCAGGGTCGGAGTTCGGCACTCGGCCCAGCCACCGCGACGGGCGGGCGCGGCGGATCGATGGCGCCTCGTCAGCGGCTCGGCAGTTCCTCGCGTACGCCGTCGACGTAGATGTCGACCTTCTCGTTGTAGAAGGAGACGAGTCCGGCGACCTTCTGGCTCTCCGGCAGTGGCGCTCGGTAGGACCAGGCGAGGTCCTCGTGGACGGTGTCGCCGCCGCGGACCGACCAGTACTCCGCGTCCCCCTTGTAGGGGCAGGAGGTCTGCGACCGGGTCGGAGTCAGCAGGTCCATCCGCACGTCCGTCTTCGGCAGGTAGTAGCGGACGGGCAACCCGGTCTCGAACAGCAGCCTCGGGTGGTCGGACTCCGCCACCGTCACCCCGTCGACCTCGACGCGTACGTGGCGGGAGCTCGGGAGGATGTCGACCCGGGTGTACGGACTGCGCGGATGGGTGAAGACCTCCTCGTCCTCCTCGAACCACGCATCCATCGCCGCCCAGTCGAACCGCACCAGGTCGCGCAGCTCCTCCATCGGCGAGTCGACGTAGCGTACGGCCGCGCCCGGCGCCTCCTTGCCGCCCGCCCTGACCGTGTAGGTGTGCCCGTCGCCCCGGCTAGGTGAGTGGACGATCTCTCCGTCCGGCACCAGCAGGTCGGTGCGGACGTCGCTCACCGGCAGGTAGTACGCCGGGTAGTGCGGCGACTCCCAGACCAGCATCGGATGCACCGTGTCGGCCACCGGGACACCGCCCAGATAGGTCCTGATCCGCTTGGCGCCCGGTTCGATCCGAACGCGTCCTCGCGTTGTGCTCGTCGTTGCTGTCATAGCGTTGTCAACACGGTGCGCGCCGAGGGAATTTCGGCCCCACCCGTCCCGCCCCATCCACCCGGAAGGTCGGGAACGCTGCCTTCCTGCCCCAACGCCGAGCGGTCCGGCCACGCGAGAACGTCCCCGCCGCGGGTGGCCGCTACCGTGGTGATCCACATGCCTCCTGCCGGTGCCGAACGCTGCCCGGACGCCGACCACCCGCACAGGCACCACCCAGACTGAGGGGACCGACCGAGCATGGCGATGAAGGCCGACAGCGTCGAGGACAGGTCCGACATGGCGGAGCTGGACCGCAAGGTCGCGCTCGTCACAGGTGCCGGGTCCGGAGTCGGCCAGGCGGCCGCCGTCGCCCTCGCCGCGGCGGGCTACACCCTCGTCCTCGCCGGCCGCCGCGCCGAGCAGTTGCGGGCCGTCGCCGACCAGTGCGCCGCGGTCGGCCCGGCCGCCTTCGCGGTGCCCACCGACGTGGGGGTCCCCACCTCGGTCGACGCGCTCTTCGAGACGGTTCGGGCGACGTACGGCCGGTTGGACGTGCTGTTCAACAACGCCGGCCGCAACGCCGTCGCCGTCCCCATGGAGGAGCTGCCGGTCGCGGAGTGGCAGGCCGTGGTCGACGTCAACCTGACCGGCGCGTTCCTGTGCACCCAGCACGCCGTCCGGCTGATGAAGCAGCAGCGGCCACGTGGCGGCCGGATCATCAACAACGGGTCCCTGTCCGCGTACACTCCCCGCCCGCACTCGGTGGCCTACACCGCCACCAAGCACGCGATCACCGGGCTCACCAAGTCGACCGCCCTGGACGGCCGCCCCTTCGACATCGCCTGCGGCCAGATCGACATCGGGAACGCGCAGACCCCGATGACCGCCCGCATGTCGCAGGGGGTGCAGCAGCCCGACGGGTCCACCCGGGTCGAGCCCACGATGGACGTCACCCACGTCGCCCGGGCGGTCGTCTACATGGCCGGCCTGCCGCTGGACGCCAACGTGCCGAACATGACCGTGATGGCCACCGGAATGCCGTTCGTCGGGCGCGGCTGAGCACCGGACCGACCACCGCACCCGCGACCGGAACCACCACCGCACCGGCGACCGGCCTGAGAAGTTGTCTGACAACCCCGTGGGCAACCCGTGGCGGGCACCGGCACCTTGCCCCACTAACGTTGCGGACGTGCCCGCAGATCGACAGCCCGTCTCGACCCTGCTGGTGACGCTGACCGGGCGCGACCGGCCAGGCGTGACCTCCGCCGTCTTCGACGCCCTCGCCGCCTTCCCCGTCGAGGTGCTCGACGTCGAGCAGGTCGTCCTGCGGGGCCGGCTCGTCCTCGGGATCCTCGTCACCGCTCCGCGCGACGACGCCCGCGTGCGCCACGCCGTGGAGAAGGTCGCCCGCAATCTCGGGATGGACGTCGAGATCGAGGACGGTGCGGGCGACAACCGGCCACGAGGGACCGGGCGCAGCCATGTCACCGTGCTGGGGCAGCCGCTGCACCCCAGAGCGATCTCCGCGATCGCCGGGCGCGTCTCCGACACGGGCGCCAATATCGACCGCATCGTCCGGATCGCCCGTTACCCGGTGGTGGCGATCGAGCTGGACGTCTCGGGTGTCGACCCGGTCCAGCTGCGGCAGGCGCTGGCGGTCGAGGCCGCGGCCCAACAGGTGGACGTGGCCGTCCAGGCGGCCGGCCTCTACCGGCGGGCCAAGCGACTCGTGGTCCTCGACGTCGACTCGACCCTCATCCAGGGTGAGGTCATCGAGATGCTCGCCGCGCACGCCGGCTATCTCGAAGAGGTCGCACGGGTGACCGCCGCGGCGATGCGCGGCGAGCTGGACTTCGCCGAGTCGCTGCGCCAGCGGGTGGCGCTCCTTGCCGGCGTCCCGGCGACCGCGCTGGACGAGGTACGCCGGGAGGTCAAGCTGACCCCCGGGGCGCGCACCCTGACCCGCACCCTCCGCAGGCTCGGATACCAGCTCGGCGTGGTCAGTGGCGGGTTCACCCAGGTGGTCGAGCCCCTCGCCGCGGAGCTGGGGATCGAGTTCGTGGCGGCCAACGAGCTCGAGGTGGCCGACGGTCACCTCACCGGCCGCGTCGTCGGTCCGATCGTGGACCGTCCGGGCAAGGCGGAGTCGCTGCGTTCCTTCGCCGGCGTGGCGGGCGTACCCCTCTCCCAGACCGTGGCGATCGGCGACGGCGCCAACGATCTCGACATGCTCGCGGCCGCCGGTCTCGGGGTGGCCTTCAACGCCAAGCCGGTCGTGCGCGCCGCGGCCGACACCGCCGTCACGGTGCCCTACCTCGACGCCATCCTCTACCTGCTGGGCATCACCCGCGAGGAGGTCGAGGCGGCCGACGCCGAGGCGGCCCAGAACGCGGCGGACCAGAACCCCCTGGACCAGGGCTGGGGGGACAGGAACTGATCCGTCCAGGTCAGCGCGAGGCTGCGCCGCCGGCCTGGTCGATGCTCACCTGGATGCCGTCCAGCAACCGGTCGAAGCCGAACGCGTGCGCGGCCCGGGTGGACTCGGAGATGCCCTTGTCGAAACCTCCGCTGTTCCAGATCCGCGTCATCGTGGGATAGCGCTCGACGTCGAAGTAGTCCTCCCACAGGCTCTCGCGTTCCTGCCACCACGCCTCGTGGGACTGCTGCGTGTCGTGCTCGACGTGAGCACTTTCCACCTCGATGCCGGCCGTGGCGTGGACGAACGTGGTGACCGCGATCGCCGCGACGTCGATCTGCTGCCCGGTCAGGCCGGTGCCGGCGAGGCTGGACAGGACGTACTCGCGTTCGGCGAGCATGCCAGGCCCGATCGGTGGCCGTACCGCGGAGATGTGCCGCAGCCAGGGATGGCGGCGGTGCATGGTCCGGGTGCGTTCGGCGAAGAGCTCGACCTGGGCCCGCCAGCCGGCCGGACGGGGCTCGCCGGGTGCCGGCAACGCGCGTTCCTCGAACACCTCGTCGACCATCAGGTCGATGAGCTCCGCCTTGGACGGCACGTAGGTGTAGAGGGTCATCGTCGCCACGCCAAGGGCCGCGGCGACCCGGCTCATCGACATGGCCGGGAGCCCTTCCTCGTCCGCGAGCGCGATGGCCGCGGTCACGACGGCGTCCAGGGTGAGTTTCGGCCTGCGTCCACGGGCCGGTCGGTCAGCGGCTTCGGTCTCCGGCCTGGTCCGCCGCCACAGCATCCGAAGGAGCCGGTCCGGGTCTCCCCCGGCACCGCTGTACTCGACTGTCACAGCGGCGAGCCTACATTCTCGTACGCCCTACGCTAATCTCGGTCCAGAGTTTCCGTAACTAATACGAGAAATCGGAAGGCGGCGGACTGTGACCATCCTGGTGACTGGAGCGACGGGCAGTGTGGGCCGACTCGTGGTCGATCACCTCCTCGCGGCGGGCGCGACCGACGTTCGAGCGTTGACCAAGAACCCCGTCAAGGCGGCACTGCCCGCCGAAGTCGAGGTCGTCGAGGGTTACATCGGCAAGCCCGAGACGCTCCCGCCGGCACTCGTAGGTGTCGAGCGGATGTATCTCGCACCCCTGACCGAGACCGCCCGTGAGGTGGCCGCCATGGCCAAGGCCGCGGGCGTCCAGCACATCGTCGACCTCGCGGGGCCGGAGGGGAACTGGTGGCACTCCATCGAGATCGCGGTGGAGGAGTCCGGCGTCGCGTGGACGCACCTGGACGCCGGCGAGTTCATGGAGAACACCACGATCTGGGCCGACCAGATCCGTAGGACCGGCATGGTCCGCGACGCCTACCCCGACGCGGCCAACGCCCCGATCGCCATGGACGACATCGCCGCCGTCGCCGCCACCGTGCTGCTCGAGGACGGCCACCTGGGACGGGCCTACGAGCTGACGGGCCCGGAGACCCTGAGCCGCACCGACCTGCTCAGCCGCATCGGCGCGGCCCTCGGCCGCGAGATCCCGTTCGTGGCGGTGAGCCACGAACAGGCGGTCGAACTCCTCACCCCGAGCATGGGCGAGTTCGCCGAGTGGTACGTGTCCGGCTGGGCCGGGCTCATGGAGCATCCGCAGGCGGCGGTCGCCACCGTCGCCGAGGTCACCCGGCGACCGGCCACCACGTTCGCGGAGTGGGCCGCCCGCAACGCCGACCAGTTCCGCTGAGGGCGGGAGCGACCACCTGACCGTCGGTGCGCCGCCGACCATCTCCTGCGGCGCACCGGAGGCCACGTCTCCACACTTGACGACTCCTACCCGAACCGAAATACTCTGATTCGGATAAACGAGCCAGAGCATCTCGAGGGGAGCCGCGAGTGGCCGCCGCGCGACCGTCCAACCCGCTGGCACTCGCCGTGCTCGTCCTTCTCTACGAGCGGCCGATGCACCCCTACGAGATCTCCACGACCCTGCGTGAGCGGCACAAGGAAGACAGCATCAAGCTCAACTACGGCTCGCTGTACTCCGTCGTCGCGTCCCTGCAGAAGAACGGTCTGATCGAGGTCGTCGAGACCGTCCGCGAAGGCAACCGACCCGAGCGCACGATCTACGCGATCACCGAGGACGGCAAGACCGCGATGATCGACTGGCTCACCGAGCTGGTCAGCGTGCCGACGAAGGAGTACACGCGCTTCGAGGCGGCGCTGTCACTGCTCGGAGCCCTGGAGCCGCAGGAGGCGATCCGGCTGCTCGAACTGCGGCTCGCCAGCCTGGAGATGCACCGCCGCGCGGGCGAGGCCGTCATGGCCGCGTCGCCCGGGGTCCCCCGCATCTTCATCATCGAGTTCGAGTTCACGACCGCCCTGCTCAACGCGGAGATCACGTTCGTACGCGACCTGATCGACGACATGCGGGCGGAGCGACTCAGCGGCTTCACGTTCTGGCGACGCATGCACGAGCTACGCGCGACCGACCTGCCACCCGCGAAGGTCAACGAGATCCTGGAGGAGGAGTTCCGCAACGAAATATCCCTCGACTGGGACGCCCCGTGAAAAAACGGCCCCCGGATGGCGGTGCTGCAACACCGCGGCCGGGGGCCGTCGAAACCTCCGAGTCGAGCCCCGCGTGAGGGCGTGGACCCCAAGGCCTGCACCACCGAGGATATCCACGACCGCGCGGCGCCGACTCCTTCCATCCACCCATGCTCTGGAAGGAGCACCATGCCCGCTCATCTGCCCGCCCATCCGCCGCCCGCGCTCGTGCCCGACCGCGGACCCGCGACCGGGGCCGGGGCGTACGCCATCGAGGCGAAGGACCTGGCCAAGACCTACGGCCGGGGCGACAAGGCGGTCCGGGCACTGTCCGGCGTCAGCTTCGACGTCCCCGCCGGCGCGGTGTTCGGACTGCTCGGCCCGAACGGCGCCGGCAAGTCCACGACCGTCAAGATCCTCACCACACTCTCGCGTGCCGACGCCGGCACGGCGAGCGTCGCCGGCATCGACGTCGACCGGCAGCCCGCCCTCGTCCGCCGCGCGATCGGCTTCGTGTCGCAACGGGCCGGCTTCGACCCGATGGGAACCGGCCGGGAGAACCTCATTCTCACCGGACGGATCTACGGCCTGTCCGGCACCGCCGCCAGGCAGCGCGCCGACGAGTTGCTCGCCCGCTTCGGCCTGGCTGAGGCCGCCAACCGGCTCGTCGGGAAGTGGTCCGGCGGCATGCAGCGCAAGCTCGACGTCGCCATGGGGCTGATCCACCGGCCGCGGGTGCTCTTCCTCGACGAACCGACGACCGGCCTCGACCCTGAGGCCCGCGCCGACATGTGGACCGAGATCTCCCGGCTCACCCAGGACGACGGCCTCACGGTCCTGCTCACCACGCACTACCTCGAGGAGGCTGACCGGCTCGCCGACCAGCTGGTGATCATCGACCGGGGCGCCATCGTCGCGGCCGGTACGCCGGGGGAACTGAAGAGCCAGCTGGACGGGGACACGGTCCAGGTCGAGCTGACGGACTCCGACGTCGACGGACGAGCGCGGTCCCTGCTGGCCTCGATCCCAGGCGTACGGGAGGTCTCGGTCGAGGCGACCACCCTGCGCGCGCGGGTCAGCAACGGAGCGGCCGCCCTGCCGGCCCTCCTGTCCGCCCTGGACGACGCCGGCGTCGGACTCGCCGCGGTGACCGTCGCCCGCCCCTCCCTCGACGACGTCTACCTGCGCTACGCCGGCCGGTCCTTCCAGCGGGCCGACACCGACTCCCAGCGTCCCGACCAGGCCAAGGAGGTGGCGCGATGAGCACTCTCACGTTCTCCCGCCCCGCAGCCTTCCCGGCCTTCCTCACCCATTCCGGCCAGCTCACCCTGCGGTCCCTGCGCACCCTGACGCGCCAGCCGGTCTATCTCGCGTTCGCCCTGGTGCAGCCGATGATCTGGCTGCTGCTGTTCGGTCAGCTGTTCAAGAACGTCGCCCAACTGCCCGGCTTCGGCTCGGGTTCCTACCTCGAGTACCTCACGCCCGGCGTGATCGTCATGACGGCGATGTTCTCCGGCGCCTGGGCCGGCACGACGTTCGTCTCCGACATGGAACGCGGCGTCATGGACCGCAACCTGAGCTCCCCGGTCAGCCGCGGCGCGCTCATCACCGGCTCCCTGGCCTACCAGGCCGTGACGAGCGTCATCCAGTCACTGATCGTCTTCGCCGTCGGCTTCGCGATAGGTGCGCGCTATGCCGGCGGAGTCCGCGGTGTCGCCGTGGTGGTGCTCTGCGCGACGCTGCTCGGGGTCGCCTTCGCCGCCCTGTCGGACACGGTCGCGCTGCTGGTCCGGCAGCACGAGGCACTCATCGGAGTGTCACAGTTCCTGACGCTGCCGCTGAGCTTCCTGTCGTCGGTGATGATGGCGCCGGCGCTGATGCCCGGGTGGGTCAGCGACGCCGCCACCGTCAACCCGGTCAACTGGGCCGCGGTGGCGAGTCGCTCGGTGCTGTCGACACATCCGGACTGGAGCCTGGTCAGCGGCAGGCTGGCACTCCTGCTCGCGCTGACCGTCGTGCTCGGCTGGCTGGCGACCCGCGCGTTCCGCAGCTACCAGCGCTCGGTCTGAGTCCGCTCGGTCTGAGGCCGTTTCCGGCCGGCGCCGGCCGGAACCGATCACGAGAACGATGAGTGGCCCGCGTCCGGTCGGCGCGGGCCACTCACCACGACGGGATCAGGGCCTGCGGATGACGGCCCGCAGTTGACCGGCGCCGGGCGCCACGTCTGGCCAGGGCACGTTCAGGGTGAACTCCGCGAGCGTCCCTGTCGGGTAGCCGTCGTCGAGCGCGCGATGAAGGGACGGAGGCGGGTCGTCGTCCAGCGTGCTCGCGAGACCACCGATCGAGGGGTTGTGCCCGACGACGAGGAGCGTGCCGACGTCCTCGGGGACGCCGGTGATGACCTCCAGCAGGTCGTCGACGGTGTTGGCGTAGAGCCGCTGGTCGATGTCCAGCTTCGGCGGGGTCGGCAGGGCGGCGGCGAACGCCTCCCACGTTTCCCGGGTGCGCAGAGCCGGCGAGACGACCGCGAGGTCGGGCATCGTGCCCTGTGCCCGCACCTGCGCGCCGGCGTACTCCGCCTGCCGGTGGCCCCGACCGGCCAGCGGGCGGTCGCGGTCGGTGACGCCCAGCGGTGTGTCGGCCTTGCCGTGGCGCAGCAGCAGCAACCGTCGGATCACGGTACCCACCCTCCCAGTCTGGTGCGGCTCACCGCACTCGGCTAGACCGACGGGCTGAAGCCGGCCGCGGACACGGCCGGCGCGGCCTCGAAGGTCGGCGCGACCTGACCGGCGGCATGCAGGTCCCGAAGGGTCACCGCGGTCGCGAGCGCCGCGTGCGTCACCTCGTAGCCGCGGTCCTCCGACGAACCCGGCAGACCGGCCCGGTCAAGCGCCTGCTCGTCCGTGTCGCAGGTGAGAACGCCGAACCCTACCGGGACGCCGGTGTCGACGCTGACCTGGGTCAGGCCGGCCGTCGCCGACTGGCAGACGTAGTCGAAGTGCGGCGTGCCCCCACGGATCACCGTGCCGAGCGCGACCACCGCGTCGTACCCGGAGCGGGCCAGGTGCGCGGCCACCACGGAGAGCTCGAAGGACCCGGCGACCCGGACCACGACCGGGTCGACGACGCCCGCGTCGGCCAGCGCCCGCTGGGCGCCGTCCAGCAGGCCGTTCATCACTCGCTCGTGCCACGAGGCGGCGACGACCCCGACCCGAAGCCCTTCGGCACGGATCGACTGCGCGGTCGGCGAACCCTTCCCACTCATGAAGCCCTCCCGGGTAGTTGCTGTACGGACTGCCCGAACTCCGCGGGCAGGACATGGCCGAGGCGATCACGCTTCGTCGCGAGGTAGCGGGCGTTCTCGCCGTTCGGGGGGACCATCAGCGGCAGGGTGTCGCTCACCGTCACGCCGTAGCGTTCGAGTCCCACCCGTTTGGCCGGGTTGTTGGTGAGGAGCCGCACGTGGCTCACCTTGAGATCGGCGAGAATCTGCGCGCCGATCCAGTAGTCGCGGGCGTCGGCGGGAAGGCCGAGGGCGAGGTTGGCCTCCACGGTGTCGTGCCCGACGTCCTGCAGTGCGTACGCCGAGAGCTTGGCGACCAGCCCGATGCCACGCCCCTCGTGGCCGCGCAGGTAGACGACGACACCGGTGCCGGCGGTGGCGACCGCGGCGAGCGACTGGTCCAGCTGCGGTCCGCAGTCACAGCGCAGCGACCCGAACGCGTCACCGGTGAGGCACTCCGAGTGCAGCCTGACCAGTACGTCGGAGCCCGCCGCCGCGGCGACGTCGCCCCGGACGAGGGCGACGTGTTCGGAGCCGTCGACCAACGAGCGGTACCCGATGGCGCGGAAGTCGCCGTGGGCCGTGGGCAGCCGCGTCTCCACGACGCGCTCCACCAGCCGGTCGTGCTGGCGGCGGTACCGGATCAGCTCGGCGATCGAGATCAGGGCGAGGTTGTGTTCGTCGGCGAAGGCGCGCAGGCGCTTCCCGCGCAGCATCGACCCGTCGTCGTCGACGAGTTCGGCCAGCACGCCCACCGGCGCCCAGCCGGCCAGCCGGGCGAGGTCGACGGCCGCCTCCGTGTGGCCGGGCCGGACGAGCACGCCGCCCGGGCGGTAGCGCAGGGGAAAGACGTGGCCCGGCTGGACGAGGTCGTCCGGGTGGGCGTTCGGGTCGGCGAGCACCTGGATGGTGCGGGCCCGGTCGGCCGCGGAGATGCCGGTCGTGACGCCCTGCGCGGCGTCCACGCTGACCGCGAAGGCCGTCCGCATGGACTCCTTGTTCTGCGTCGTCATCGCTCCGATGCCACGACGGTCCAGCTCGCTCCCCTCCATCGAGACGCAGAGCACTCCACTGGAGTAGCGGACCAGGAAGGCCACCAGCTCCGGGGTCACCGCGGCGGCGGGGAAGATGAGGTCGCCCTCGTTCTCGCGGTCCTCGTCGTCGACGACCACCACCGGACGCCCGGCGGCCAGGTCGGCGACCGCCCGCTCGATCGAATCGGTCCAGGCGGGGTTCATGAGGGGTCTCCCGCGGCTACGACGTCGGCGGGGCGGGGCATCGCGGGGATCCGCCGCTCGAGCCTGAGCCAGGTCACGAAGCCGGCCACACAGAACCCGCCGTAGATGATGTAGAGGATCGCGGAGGGGTAGAAGCCCGCGCTGAACAGCAGGGGTACGCCCACCGCGTCGACCGCCACCCAGATCAGCCAGAACTCCACCCACCCGCGGGCCATGCCGTAGGTCGCGAGGATGCTGCCGGTCAGGATCCACGCGTCGGAGAGCGGACCCCACGACCCGAGCAGGCCGAGGACGTAGGTGAAGACGACGACACCGACCGCGGCCGCGACGAGCAGGCCGACCCGCTCCCGCCAGGTCGCCCAGCGCGGTGCGATCGCGCCACCGTCGCCGTTGCGGGCCTGCCGCCAGCGCCACCAGCCGTAGAGGCTCACCGCGAAGAAGAAGACCTGCCGTGCCGCCTGTCCCCACAGGTCCTTCTCCTGCGGTGCGTGGAAAACTCCGCCGAGGAAGACGGTGAAGAGCACGACGTTGCCGATCATCCCGACCGGCCACGCGCCGACTCGCCGGCGCATACCGAGGATCGCGCTGGCCAGTCCGAAGCCGTTGCCGACGATCTCCCGCCACAGGATCGTCGAGCCGCCGATGTGGAGTTCCGCACTCACGAGTTCGTTGAGCCAGTTCACGCCGGTGCCCCCTGCCGCGGGGCCTGCGCGGACGCGGCCGTGCCGAGCCGTTCGAGGTACTTCGCGATCACGTCCACCTCGAGGTTGACCTCGTCGCCGACGCGCTTGTGGCCCAGCGTCGTGCCGTCCAGCGTGGTGGGGATCAGCGCCACGGTGAACGCGGGCTCGGGCAGGTCGCGCACGTCGACGACCGTCAGCGACACACCGTCGACCGCGATCGAGCCCTTCTCCGCGACATACCGAGCCAGCGTCGCCGGCAGGGCGAACTCGACGAGATCCCACTGCGGCGTGGAGTCCCGGCGCAGAACGCGGCCGGTGCCGTCGACGTGGCCCTGCACGATGTGGCCGCCGAGCCGACCGGTCGCCGGCACGGATCGTTCGAGGTTGACCAGCTGACCCGGCGTGACCGCACCCAACGCCGTGCGGGACAGCGTTTCGGCCATCACGTCGGCGGTGAAGAGTCCGTCCTCCGCCGCCAGCCCGATGACCGTGAGGCAGCAGCCGTTGACGGCGATCGAGTCGCCACGACGCGCGTCACTCGCGACCAAGGGGCCGCGTACGGTCAGCTGTGCGGAATCACCCAGGCGTTCGAGGTCGACGACCTCGCCGCGTTCTTCGACTATCCCGGTGAACACCGGCAACTCCCTCGCCTTCCGGTCCCGCTCGGCGGGCACCGGGGATCGAGGGTCGCGCGGCACCAGAACCCGAGCGCGCGCCAAGGATGGGCGCGTCACGCGGGTACGGAACGCGGGCCCGCGTGCTGCCTCCCATCCGGACTTTAACCGTCGGTCCAGGAATTCCACCTGGTCAACCGGTCGAGGTCGGCGTACCGACTTCGACCGGGTCGCGGACTGTCACCGCCGGTTCGGAGTTTCACCGACCCCGGAGCACGCGCGAGCTTTTGCTCGTACGACATTCAGTGTGGCACGCACCGCCCAATGACGGGCAACCAGCGGGCAAGTCCCGAGCGACGGCGTGTCACGAGATGGTCACCTTACGACGTCAGCCCGACGTGCCACCTGCTGCCCGGAACCTTTCGACACCGCGCTCACCAGGGACGATGCCGGACATCTGGGTGCGAACAATGACTCATCCAGCCGACCGGTCCGGCCGGTTTCGGGCACGGATCGACCCGTGATCCCCAGGCGTGAAACCGGTCACACCCAGAAGGTGTCGTGCCGGAGGTAGAACTCCGCCCGCTCGTCCTCGGTCATCTCGGCCAGGTCGACGATGCCTTCGAAGTAGCCCTCGCGTGGCGCACCGGGCGCGAAGTGCAGCAGCATCGAGGCCGGCTCCCCGGACTCGTTGCGGAACCCGTGCACGCCGCCCTCGGGCACGTGCACGAAGTCGCCCGGCTTCGTGTCGATCCAGCGGGTGCCGTCATAGATCCGCACCGTGCCGGTGAGGACGTAGAACGACTCCGAGATGGATCGGTGGAAGTGCGGTTGCGGACCACTCGGCTCCGGGCCCATCTCCCACCGGTAGAGACCGAACTGGCCGTTCGTCGTCGCACCGGTGGCGAGGTAGTGCGCGGTGTTGCCGCTCGGGTAGGTCAGTTCGGGCCTGTGGTCGGCCCGACGGTGGGTGGCGCTGACCTCGCCGCCGTCACCGAGGTAGCGGGGCTCGGGATAGCTCATTGCTCCGCCTTCTCGAGCTTCCATGCCTGCTGCCGCCAGTCGGTCAACAGAGCGGGGTCGTTGTCGGCCGTCGACACCTTCGACATTGCGGTCCCTTCGTTGAACGGGCGATCCAGGTCGGCCAGTGACGACCATAGTGTCGAGTTCGGACACTCCTCCCCCACAGGACATGCTTCCGACAAAGTGCGAAGTGACGGTTGGTCCGAGCGCTGTCCGGACAGGCACCGTCCGGTCAGTCGGCGTCCAACGCCGAGGCGACCGCGGCGCGTACCTCGTCCTCGCCGGGCACGGCCCGCCCGCGCGCGGCGGCCATCCTGGCGAGGGATGTCATGGGTGTGTCCGGCAGCCCGCACGCGGTGAACGCCGAGTAGACCTCGAGGTCCGGCTCGATGTTCAGCGCGAACCCGTGGCTGGTGACCCCGCGCCGGATCCGCATTCCGATCGAGGCGACCTTCTCGTGCTCCGGCGTCCACACCCCCACCAGGCTCTGGGCCTGCGGCGGCGTGTCACGGCGCAGCGCCGGGAAGCCGAGTGTGTCCAGCGCCCGGATCAGAGCGTTCTCGACCCAGCGCACGACGTCGCTCGGTCCGCGTTCGCGGAGGTTGACGACGAGGTAGCCGACGAGCTGGCCCGGCCCGTGGTAGGTCGCCTGCCCGCCGCGGTCGACCTCCACCAACGGGATCGTGGAGTTCACGGGCAGGTCGCTGGGCGGCGTCCGGACACCGTAGGTGATCACCGCGGGATGGGAGAGCAGGACCAGCCGGTCGCGGATTAGCCCCTCCTGGCGCTGGCGGACCCAGTCACTCATCTGCTCCATGGCCTCGGTGTAGGGGACCTCGCCCAGATCGATCCGTTCCAACGAAGCCACGCCGTCATCCCTCAGCCGTAGGTGTGTGGTCCATCCCCGTCTGCCGCTCGAGACTAGCTCGCGGGCGGCGCCCTGGTCCGGGAGGCCTGTCGGCGCGAACGTAAGCTCGGCGGACGTGGCAGACGCCTCCTTGGCAACGCTCCAGCGGTCACTGGGCAACCCGGACGTCACGTATCCACTGTGGCCGCCCCTGACCAGCGGATGCCCGACGACCAGTACGGAGGACGTCGCCTACCCGCTCGAGGTCGACTACGCCTACGACCAGGTGCCGAGGGACCTCTTCGCTGCCCGGCCGGCCCGTGGCGTGGGGCTGGACCGGTGGGCGCCGCTGCTTCCGCCGCTCGCTGCGCCTGGCCTCGGTGAGGGCTGCACGCCGCTGGTCGAACTCGAGCCCGGCGTCTACGTCAAGGACGAGTCCCGCAACCCCACCTGGAGCCACAAGGACCGGCTCAACCGCTGCACGACCAGCGCGGCGGTCGGTGTCTGCGCACCGGGCATCGTCGTCGCCTCCTCCGGAAACCACGGCGCGTCGGCGGCGGCGTTCGCGGCACGTGCCGGGCTGCGCTGCGTGGTGTTCGCCTCGTTGGAGATGCCGCCGGCGGTGGACGCCTTCCTGCATGCCTACGACGCGATCGTGTTGCCGGTGCCGTGGAAGGCGCGCTGGCCGCTGATGCGGCTGGTGGTCGAGCGGATGGGGCTGCACCCGGTGAGCAACCTCACCACCACCCACACCGGTCACCCCTTCGGCCCCGAGGGGTACAAGAGCGTCGCGTACGAAATCTTCACCGAGATCGGCGTTCCGGAGGCCGTCTTCTGCCGACCGGGTACGGCGAGCTCCTCTTCGGCGTCTGGAAGGGCTTCGCCGAACTCCGCCGGCTCGGGCACAGCGACCGCGTGCCCCGGATCTTCGCCTGCGAACCGGCCGCGGCAGCACCCCTTGCCGCGGCCGTGCGTCAGGGCCTACCGGCCGCGCACGTCGAGGTGGGCGTCACCGACGCGTACTCGATCGTCTCCGCCGTCAGCGGATACCGCGGTGTCGTCGTCGTACGGGAGAGCGGCGGCCGCGCGCTCCTCCTGACCGACGAGCGGTTGCGTGCCGCCCAAGCCGAGCTGGCTCGCGCCGGACTGTGGACGGAGCTGTCCAGCGCCGCGGGGTTGGCCGGACTGCGGAGCGTGGGAGAGATCGACGGGCCTGTGGTGTGTGTCTCGACGTCCAGCGGGTTCAAGGACCGCTCCGTCGCCGCCCAGCCACCCGCCCACACCACGCTGATCGTGGAACCGGAGTGGGAGCCGGTACGCCGCGCGCTACGAGCCGCCGGTATCCGCGAGTGAGGTCAGGCTGAGCCGGCGGACTGGGCCATCCGGCGCAGCTCCTCCACCACCCGGGACGGATCATCGGCACCGAACACCGCGGAGCCCGCGACGAACACGTCGGCACCGGCTTCGGCGCAGCGTTCGATGGTCTCCGCCGAGACTCCCCCGTCGACCTGCAGCCACAGGTCGAGCCCGTGCCGGCCGATGAGCTCGCGACAGCGCCGGATCTTCGGCAGGCAGACGTCGAGGAATTTCTGCCCGCCGAAGCCCGGCTCCACGGTCATGACCAGCAGCATGTCCAGCTCGCCGAGCAGATCCTCGTAGGGTTCGACGGGTGTGGCCGGCTTGAGCGCCATCCCGGCCCGGGCACCCTTGCCCCGCAGCTCGCGGGCGAGCCGGATGGGCGCGTGCGCCGCCTCGACGTGGAACGTCACGCTCTTCGCGCCCGCCTCGGCGTAGGCCGGCGCCCACCGGTCGGGGTCGTTGATCATGAGGTGGCAGTCGATCGGCAGTCGGGTCGCCGCGAGGAGGGACTCCACCACCGGCAGCCCGATGGTGAGGTTCGGGACGAAGTGGTTGTCCATCACGTCGACGTGCAGCCAGTCGGCGGCGGAGACCGCGTCGGCGGCCTCGGCGAGCCGGGCGAAGTCGGCGGAGAGGATGCTCGGTGCTATCTGAACGGCCATCGTGTCGTGACTCTACTGAAGGTCCTCAGCCGGTCCGTCGCAGCAGTGCCAGGAACATCGCGTCGGTCCCATGGCGGTGCGGCCACAGCTGGATCTCCGGGCCCTCGCCCAGATCGGGCACGCCGGGAAGCGACGGACGGGCGTCCACCCGCTCCACGTCGTCCCTTCCGGCGAGGACGGCCGCCACGACGTCCTGGGTCTCCGCGAGGTGCGGCGAGCACGTCGCGTAGGCGACGATGCCGCCGACCCGCACGGCCTCCAGCGCACTGGCGAGCAGCCGCTCCTGGAGGGGACGCAGGCCGGCCACGTCGGAGGCCGCACGCCGCCAGCGCGCCTCGGGACGGCGCCGCAACGCACCGAGACCGGTGCACGGAACATCGACGAGGACGCGGTCGAAGCTTCCCGGACGCCAGGCCGACACGGTGCCGTCGGCGACGAGGGTGCCGAGAACGCCACGGGTAGGGCGGTCCCGCCGCGGGACGAGGGTACGGGCCACCAGGCCGGCTCGGTGCGGCTGGCGTTCGACGGCGAGCAGGCCGGCCGAACGCTGTCCGGCCAGGCCGGCGAGCAACGCGGCCTTGCCACCGGGGCCGGCGCACAGGTCCAGCCACCGCTCGTCGGGGCCGTCCAGGGGTGCTCGCGCCAGGGCGAGCGCCACCAGTTGGCTGCCCTCGTCCTGCACTCCCGCGCGGCCCTGCGCGACGGCCCGCACCCGGTGTGGGTCGCCTTCGGCGAGGATCGCGGCGTACGGCGACCAACTCCCCCGCCGGGCGCTGCCCTCCGTGCACAGGTCCTCCACGCTGGAGCGCCCCGGCCAGGCGGCGAGTGTCACGCGAGGCGGTTCGTTGTCGGCGGCGAGCACGGCGGCTGTCTCCTCGAGGGAACCGCCCAGGGCGTCGCGAAACGCCTCGACCACCCACCGCGGGTGGGCGTGCACGCTGGCGAGGTGCCCGACCGGATCGAGGCTGGGGTCTGGTGCGATCTCAGCGAGCCAACCGGCCAGGTCGCGGGCCGCGACCTTGCGCAGGACGGCGTTGACGAACTTCGACGGACCGACGCCGGCCACCCGCCGGGCCAGGTCGACGCTGGTCGCCACCGCGGCATGGGAAGGGACCCGCATGCCGAGCAGCTGGTGCGCGCCGAGGCGTAGGACGTCCAGCACCTCGCTGTCGAGTTCGGGCAAGGGGCGGTTGACGCAGCGGCTGAGTACGTCGTCGTAGCCGCCCCGGCGGAGGGCGCCGTGGGTGAGCTCGGTCGCGAACGCGGCGTCACGTCCGGACAGCCCGCGCTCGCGGAGCGCGGCGGGCAACGCCAGGTTGGCGTAGGCGTCTCGCGTCGAGACGGCGTGAACGACGTCGTAGGCGGCGAGCCGCGCCGGGTCGACACCGCCGCGGCGGCGACCTCCCTGGTCACGTCGGCCTTGGTCACGTCGGCCTTGGTCACGTCGGTCTCGGTCGGGTCGGTCTCGGTCGCGTCGGGCCGTGTGGTGGGTGGTGGGAGGCATCAGGTGAGGCGCTCCCCGCTGTCGGGTCGGACGCCGCGCGCCCAGTCGGCCGCGAGCATCGGGCGCTTTCCGTGCGGCCGGACCTCTCCGAGCGCGACCGGACCGCTGCCGGTGCCCACCAGTACGCGGTGCTTCTCCGCGACGATCTGGCCCGGCGCCAGCGAGTCGGCGTCAGCGGCCGGGGTGACCACGCTGACCGGTCCGAGCTTGAGCCGCTCATCCCGGAAGACGGTCCACGCGCCGGGCGCGGGCGTACCGGAGCGCACCAACCGGTCGACCGCGAAGGCGGGCGCGCTCCAGTCGACACGTACGTCGTCGACGTCGACCTTGGGGGCATAGCTCACCCCGTCGGCGGGTTGCGGTCGCGCCTCGAGCGTCCCGGCCGCGATGCCGTCGAGGGTGTCCAGCAACAGCCTGGCGCCGCTTCGGGCGAGCCGGGTGAGCAGGTCACCCGCGGTGTCGGTGGGACCGATCGGCTCGGTCAGGACGCCGAAGACGGGGCCGGCGTCGAGTTCCTGCACGATCTGGAAGGTCGAGGCGCCCGTCACGTCGTCCCCGGCCCTGACCGCGTGCTGGACCGGAGCCGCCCCGCGCCACGCGGGCAGCACCGAGAAGTGCAGGTTGATCCACCCGTGCCGCGGCACCTCCAGCACCGGATTGGGCAGCAGAGCGCCGTAGGCGACGACCGGGCAGGCGTCAGGAGCGATCTCCCGGAGGCGTTCCAGGAACTCTGGCGACCTGGCCGACTTCGGCTTGAGGACCTCGATGCCCTCGGCCTGGGCGCGTTCGGCGACCGGCGACGGATGCAGCCTGCGCCCGCGACCGGACGGGGCGTCCGGTCGGGTCAGCACCGCCACGACGTCGTGGTCGCTGCCCAGAATCGTCTCCAGCGCCGGCAGGGCCGGCTCGGGCGTGCCCGCGAACAACAGCCGCACTTAGCAGACCTCCAGCGGATCGAGTCGGGCCGCGGCCACGGGCGCAGGACCTGCGAGAGCCGGCGCCGTCACGGCGGCAACCACGACGACACCAGTCGCGAGCGCGCCCATCGCGAGGACACCCACCACTACAGCGCCCGACCGAGCGTCGCGTGCGGGGACACGCGCACCTCGGGTGGACCGGCGTTGCCCCACTCGGTCTCACGGATCGCTCGCAAGGCGGCCTTGCGTGCCTCACGGTCGAGCCGGTCGACGAACAGGACGCCGTCCAGGTGGTCGGTCTCGTGCTGGATGCAGCGGGCGAGGAGCTCCGAGCCCTCCAGGGTCACCGGGTCGCCGTGCATGTTGTAGCCCTTCGCCACCACCCGCAGCGCGCGGCGGCAGTCGAAGGAGAAGCCCGGGATGGAAAGGCAGCCCTCCGGCCCGAACTGCTCCTCCTCCGACAGGTCGAGCCGCGGGTTGATCAGATGCCCCACCACGTCGTCGACGTTGTAGGTGAAGACCCGCAGCCCGACTCCGATCTGAGGGGCGGCGAGGCCGCTGCCGGGCGCGTCGAGCATCGTCTCGGTGAGGTCCGCGACGAGCTTGCGCAACTCCTTGTCGAAGTCCCTCACAGGCTCGGCCGGCGTCCTCAACACCGGATCACCGAACAGGCGGATGGGCTGGACGGCCACGCGGGTCTCCTCGATCAGTTCGGGTGCGTTGCCGTCAGTTTACGGAGGACCGGCCGGGAGGCGACTCGCCTGCGCCACCCGGGGCGCTCCAGGTGAACAGGGCGGCGACGAGTTCGGCCTGCTCGATCGCGTCGTCGAGGGCATGGTGGGTGTGCGGCCGCCGCGAGACCAGCCACCTCGGGAGGCGGGACTTGCTCGCCGCGGCGATCGGCACGCCGGCCTTCACGGCGTACGTCGTCTTCAGGTCGAGACATCGGGAGTGTCCGAAGGGTGACCCCTCCCGGGCGTAGCGCACGAAGTACCAGTACATCCACATCCAGTCGTAACTGAGCGGAAACGCGACGAACACCGGGGTCAGGTCCGTGCCCGCGACGTCGCGGACCCAGGACCCAGCGGCGTCCATCGCGGCGGCGGGGTCGCGGCCCTCACGGAGCAGCCGGTCCCGGTCCAGGCCGCTCACGCCCAGCGCGCCGGGATCGTACTGGGAGGAGATGGGGCGCAGCTCGGCGTAGAACGTGGACTTCGCCGGGTCGGCCGCGACGAACTGGGCGCCGTCGGAGGTTCCCGCGACGGCCAACCCGAAGCTCAGCATGGAGTACGGACCGGGAATCGGACCGTCGGCCTCGATGTCGGCACTGATGTAGATGTCGCGGCTCGGCATGTGCGGACGGTAGCAACCGGACGACACGGCCTAGAGTCGGCACGTGCGATGGACGGTTCACAGCGAGCGGGCGATCTACGACAGCCGATGGGTGCGGCTCGCGCTCGCCGACGTGGAGGTGCCGGGCCTGCGCCGCTTCGACCACCACGTACTCCGGATGCCGTTGCCCGCGGCCGGCACCGTCGTCCACGATCCGGACCGGGGGCTCCTCCTGCTCTACCGGCACCGGTTCATCACCGACACCTGGGGCTGGGAGGTTCCCGCCGGCGCGGTCGAACCCGGCGAGACCCCCGAACAGGGTGCGGCGCGCGAGGTCGTGGAGGAGACCGGCTGGCGACCTGGGCCGCTCCGCGCACTCACCACCTACCACCCGAGCAACGGCATCGCGGACCAGCGGTTCCACCTGTTCCTCGCCGCGGGCGCGACCCACGTCGGCGCACCGAGCGACCCGAGTGAGTCCGAGCGGATCGCGTGGGTGCCGCTGCCGGAGGTACGCCACATCGTCTCGCGCGGCGAGATGCGGGACGGCCTGTCACTCACCGCGGTGCTCTACGCCCTCGCCCTTGGTCAGCTGGACGGGGCCGGTGAGCTGGACGGGCGGGCCTGACCCTCGCTCACACAGGCAGCCCGGCACCGGCCAGCTGGCCGCGCAGGGTCGGCCCGTCGACGAACACCTCGGCCCGAATGCCGACGGCCCGGGCCGCGTCGACGTTCACCGGCAGGTCGTCGGTGTAGAACGTCGCGTCCGCGGTCAGTCGATGGCGGTCGAGGAGCAGCTGGTAGATCGCCGGACTGGGCTTGGAGACACGTTCGACGCCGGAGACGACGGCGCCGTCGAGTTCGGCGAGGAAGGGCCAGCGCTCCAGCGCGACCGTCCACTTCTCGGCGGAGAAGTTCGTGAGCGCGTAGGTCGGGACGCCCTCGGCGCGCAGTCGCCCCAGGATCGCCACCGTCTCCTCCAGCGTGCCCCCGACCATCTCGGCCCAGCGCTCGTCGTAGGCCCGGATCAGCTCGGCGTGCTCGGGGAACCGGCTGGTGAGCTCGGCCACGCCCTCCGCCCAGGTTCGCCCCGCGTCCTGCGCGGCGTTCCACTCCGCTGTGCAGACCCGCGTGAGGAACTCCTCCACCGCGTCGTCGTCGGCGAGGAGCGTGCGGTAGAGGTAGCGGGGGTTCCAGTCGAGCAGGACGCCGCCGACGTCGAAGACCACCGCGTCCACGGTGGCGGTTGGCTTCGTCCACGTGTTCGAAGCACTGTTCGAAGCAGGGTTCGAGCCGGGGCGGGAACTGGCGTGGGAGGTCGTCACGACAGCCGACCCTACCGGCGCCGACCAGCGAGCAGGCGTGCGTCGTCGGCTTCCCGCGCGTTCGGGACATCTCGCCCAAGCCGCGAGGAACCCTCAGCCCAACACGACCGGGTCGACCTGGACACGGACCGCGCCGGGCGCCTTGCGCGCACTACGGACACCCTGGGCCGCCTTGAGCGCCGCGGACAGCTGGGCCCCTGCCGGACGCGGAACGCGCAGGACCAGCCGGACGGTCTCGTCCGCGCCGTCGAGTGGCACCGGGCCGAGCACCTCCGCGCCCTCTGGGAGCGAGACCAGCGCGGCGAGGTCGTGCACCGCCGCGGGCGGCCCTTCCAGGGCGACGAGCCGCAGCGCGGGCGGGAAGCCGGCCGCCTGGCGTTCGGCGAGTTCGCGTTCGGCCTGGGCCGCGGGGCTCCACCGGACCAGCGCCTGCACGGCCGGGATCCCAGGCTCGCCCACGACCACGATGGTGCCGCCCCGCTCGGCCGGGCGGACCAGGGCGGCGGCGTTGAACCAGCGCCGTAGCGTCTCCTCGGCCGACCGCAGGTCGGCCCTCGCGAGCGCGAGCCAGGTGTCGAGCAGGAGCGCGCCGGCGTAACCCTCCTCCGCGACGGGTTCGGCTCCCGGTGTCGCGACGACGAGCGCGGGCTCGGCGCCGACCGTGTCGAGGACGCGGTTGCCGCCGGAGGTGCGGACCGGGACGCGCGGGAAGGCGCGGCCGAGTTCCTCCGCCGTACGCCTGGCACCGACGACCGGGGCGCGCAGCCGGCCGCCCCCGCAGGTGGGGCAGCGCCAGGCCGCCGCCGGGCGGCCACACCAGCCGCACGCGGGAGGCGGCCCGGAGGGGCCGAGCTGGAGCGGGCCGGAACAGGTGCCACAGCGGGCCGGCCCCCGGCAGTTCTGGCAGACCAGCGCGGGGAGGTAGCCGGCGCGGGGAACCTGGACCAGGACCGGTCCGAGCGCCAGGGCCGCGCGGGCCTGTTCGAAGGCGCGGTGCGGAAGCCGGACCGCGCGGGCGGCCGGGTCGCGGGCGAGTTCGGACTCGGTCTCCCCGGTCACCTGCACCCTGGGTCCGCGGGCCCGGACCGTGGCCCGGGACCCGGCGAGTGGCCGTGCCCATCCGCTGGCCAACAGCTGGGCGCCTTCGGCGGTGCACGCGAATCCACCCACCAGGGCCGCGCCCCTCACCTCGTGGGCACGAAGCAGCAGCACCTCGCGGACGTGCGGGTAGGGAGCGCGTGGTTCGGCGTGCAGGTCGTCGCCGTCATCCCAGCAGAGGACCAGACCAAGGTCGGCGACCGGCGCGAACGCCGCGGAGCGGGTGCCGACGACGCAGCGCACCGCACCTCTGCGTACGGCGAGGAACCGGCGGTAGCGCTCGGCCGGGCCGAGCTCGGCGGTCAGGGTGACGTGTTGGTCGGGACCGAGCACCTCGGTGAACGCGGTGTCCAGCCGGGAGGCGTCACGGTGGTCGGGTACGACGGCGAGGACGCCACGGCCGCTGGCGAGCGTCGCCGCGGCGGCGTGGGCCAGAGCAAGCGGCCAGTTCTCCCCCGGCAGCGCGGTCCAGACGGCGCGCGGCGCGTCACCCCGGCGCAGGGCGTCCAGGAACGCGGCGCCGGTGTCGTAGGAATCCCACGGCCCGGCGGCGGGAGGGATCTCCAGCGGGGGTGCGGGGTCCGATGCCGCCTCACCTTCGACCCGCGCGTGCCGGGGCGGAACCGCCAGGCGCAGGACGTCGGCGAGCGTCCCCGCGTAGCGGTCGGCGACCCGCCGGGCGAGCTGGGCGATCTCGGCTGTGAGGACGGGCTCGGCCGACACGACCCGGCGTAGTGGGGCGAGCCGGCCCCGGTGGTCGGACTCCGCCACCCGCTCCAGGACGTAGCCGTCGAGGTCCTGACCGGCGAACCGGACCCGCACCCGGCAGCCGGGCACACAGGTCTCGTGCAGCTTCTCGGGCACGAGGTAGTCGAAGGGCCGGTCGAGATGGGCGAGCGGCACGTCGACCAGGACGCGCGCGACGGGTAACTCCGGCGCGGGTGCCTGCGGGGAGGTGGGACGGGGTCGCCGCACGCGGGCTCGCACCAGCGCCAGCTGGCCCGCGTCCTCCTCCGTCACCTTGGCAGGCTAGGGCAGGCCACCGACATCTCGGTGGCCTGCCCCACGAGGGCGTCACATGAGTCAGGCATGGTCGACAGGACCCGCCCGTCGAGCCTCAGCTGAGGCCGGCGGCGCTGCGCAGGTCGTCGGCGCGGTCGGTCCGCTCCCAGGTGAAGTCGGGTTCGTCCCGGCCGAAGTGGCCGTAGGCCGCGGTGGCGGTGTAGATCGGCCGACGCAGGTCGAGGTCGCGGATGATCGCGGCCGGACGTAGGTCGAACACCTGCTGCACGGCCTTCTCGATCACGTCGACCGGCGCCACCTCGGTGCCGGAGCAGTCGACGTAGAAGCCGACCGGCTGTGCTTTGCCGATCGCGTAGGCGACCTGGCACTCGCAGCGCTTGGCGAGCCCGGCGGCGACGATGTTCTTGGCCACCCAGCGCATCGCGTAGGCGGCGGACCGGTCGACCTTTGTCGGGTCCTTGCCGCTGAAGGCGCCGCCACCGTGCCGGGCGTAGCCGCCGTAGGTGTCGACGATGATCTTCCGGCCGGTGAGCCCGGCGTCACCCATGGGACCGCCGACCTCGAACCGGCCCGTCGGGTTGACGAAGAGCCGGTAGCCGTCGGTGTCGATGCCGAGGCTGCCGACCACGGGATCGACGACGTGGTTGCGGATGTCGGGCGCGAGCATGTTGTCGAGATCGATGTTGGCCGCGTGCTGGGTCGACACCACCACCGCGTCGACGCGGACGGGGCGGTCACCGTCGTACTCGATCGTGACCTGCGTCTTGCCGTCCGGACGGAGGTAGGGCAGTGTGCCGTCCTTGCGCACCTCGGCGAGGCGCTTGGAGAGCTTGTGCGCCACCGTGATCGGGACCGGCATCAGCTCAGGCGTCTCGTCGCAGGCGAAGCCGAACATCATGCCCTGGTCGCCCGCGCCCTGCCGGTCGATCGGGTCGACCGAGCCGTCGGTGCGGCCTTCGTAGGCCTCGTCGACGCCCTGCGCGATGTCCGGGGACTGCGAACCGAGAGAGACGGTGACGCCGCAGGACGCGCCGTCGAAGCCCTTCGCGGAGGAGTCGTAGCCGATGTCGAGGATGCGCCCGCGCACCAGGCTCGCGATGTCGGCGTAGGTGTTGGTGGTGACCTCACCGGCCACCACGACCAGCCCGGTGGTGACCAGGGTCTCGACCGCGACCCGGCTGTGCGGGTCGTCCTTGAGGAGGGCGTCGAGCACCGAATCGCTGATCTGGTCAGCGATCTTGTCCGGGTGGCCCTCCGTGACCGACTCGGACGTGAACAGTCGTCGGGACACGGCCATCCTTTCTGCGCGAGGCCTCGGGCACGTTGTCAGCGGCGTGCCGGCCCTCGCGGTGTCGCGAAGAAATAGCTCTCATGTAATTGCGCGTGACCGCAAGCGTAACGATGTCAGCCGGGCGTGGCGTACCGATGGGTCGCGTTTCGGTGAGAATTGCGTCTTGTTCCCACACCGTAACGCTCGGACAGTTTGTCGACCTCCTCGGCTATTCGTCGCTGGTAGGCCGAAGGCGCATAGGTACCACTGGCGTACAGGCGGCGATATTCCGGCACGAGCTCGGGGTGGTCGCGTCGCAGCCAGCGTTGGTACCACTCCCGCGCACCCGACCGCAGGTGCAGGACGATCGGCGTGATGCTCGTGGCGCCGGCATCGGCGATCGCGCGCACCGTCTCATCGAGCTGGTCGGGGCTGTCGCTCAGGAACGGCAGGATCGGTGCCATCAGGACGCCGACCCGGAAGCCGGCCTCGGTGAGCGTCCGGCACACACGCAGCCGGGCGGACGGGCTCGGCGTGCCGGGCTCCACAGACCGCCACAGCGCGGCGTCGACCGAGCCGATCGACAGGCTGATCCCCACCGTGGTGACCTGTGCGGCCTCGCGCAGCAGGTCGAGGTCGCGCAGGATCAGGGTGCCCTTGGTGAGAATCGAGAACGGGTTGTGGGCGTCGCGCAACGCGCTGATGATCCCTGGCATCAGCGTGTAGCGGCCCTCGGCCCGCTGGTAGCAGTCGACGTTGGTGCCCATCGCGATCGCCTCGCCCTGCCAGCTGGGCCGGGCCAGCTCCCGGCGCAGCAGCTCCCCCGCGTTGACCTTGACGATCACCTTGCTGTCGAAGTCGTGGCCCGCGTCGAGATCGAGGTATTCGTGGGTGCGCCGGGCGAAGCAGTAGACGCAGGCGTGGCTACACCCCCTGTAGGGGTTGATCGTCCACTGGAAGGGGACTCGCGCCGGCGCCGGAACCTTGTTGATGATCGACCGAGCGCGGATCTCGTAGAAGGTCATTCCGCGGAACTCGGGCGTGTCGAAGGTGCGGGCGCACGACTCCATCCCGAACAGTGTCAGCTCGCCGGGGGCACCGCCGTCCTCCCGATCGCCGAGCCGCAGTCCATCCCATCGCACCCGGGCAGTGTATCGAACATTCGTTCGATCTCCAGGCCGCGGTGCCCGGGGCGCGCCGGTCGGTGTTACCAGCGTTCGGCGACGAGGTCCCAGATGCGGTGGGCGAGGGCGTCCTTGGATCCGTGGGGGACGACGGTCTCCGAGCCGTCCGTCCCGAGGATGACCGCCTCGTTGTCGGTCGACTCGAAGCCCTTGTCGGCGCCCACCTCGTTGACCACGAGAAGGTCGCAGCCCTTCCTGGCGAGCTTGGTCCGCCCGTGGGTGAGAACGCTGCCCTCGGCGTCACCCGTCTCCGCCGCGAAGCCGGCCACGACGAGGTCCTTGCGGGGGCGGTCGTGGGACAGCTCGGCGAGGATGTCGGGGTTCTGGACGAGTTCGACCGTGGGTGCCGAACGGTCGTCGGTCTTCTTGATCTTGTGGTCGGTGTAGGTGCGTGGCCGGAAGTCTGCCGGCGCCGCGGCCATCACCACCGCGTCGGCGTGCTGGGCGGCCTCGAGCACCGCGTCTCGCAGGTCGCGGGTCGACACGACCGACGTCACCGTGACACCGGCCGGGGCCGGCAGGGTGACGTTGGCGGCGATCAGGGTGACGCTCGCACCCCGGACGACGGCGGCGCGGGCGAGGGCGTATCCCTGCCGGCCCGACGAACGGTTGCCGATGAACCGAACGGGGTCGAGAAACTCCCGGGTGCCGCCGGCGCTGACCACGACCCGCCGGCCGGCGAGATCCTGCAGAAGTGGCTGGGAGCCGCGGGCGAGGATGTCGCGGCACACCTCGAAGATCTGCTCGGGCTCGGGAAATCGGCCCTTGCCCGTGTCGGCGCCGGTGAGTCGACCTTCGGCGGGCTCGAGCACCAGAGCTCCACGCTCACGCAGCGTGGCGACGTTGGCGCGGGTCGCGGGGTGCTCCCACATCTCGGTGTGCATGGCGGGAACGAACACGACCGGGCACCGGGCGGTGAGAAGTGTCGACGTCAGCAGATCGTCGGCCAGGCCGTTGGCGGCCTTGGCCAGGACGTCGGCCGTGGCGGGAGCGACCACCACCAGGTCGGCCCGCTGACCGAGCCGGACGTGGGGCACCTCGTGCACGTCGTCCCAGACCTGGGTGTGCACCGGCTGATGCGACAACGCCGCCCAGGTCGCCTCCCCCACGAAGTGCAGCGCGCTCTCGGTGGGGACGACCCGGACGGCGTTACCCGCCTCGACGAGCAGTCGAAGCAGGGAACATGCCTTGTAGGCGGCGATGCCGCCGGTGACGCCGAGCACGACCCGCGGCGACGAGGGACCCGGCATCGGTGCGCTCCGAACTCAGGGGAGGGACGGTGGGCGCCGGTCAGGACGCGGCGGGGCGACCCTCGTCGGTGGGCTCGATGTCCTCAACGGTCAGCAGGCCCTCGTTGATCTCCCGCAGGGCGATCGACAGCGGCTTCTCCTGGACGTGGGTGTCGACGAGTGGGCCGACGTATTCGAGCAGCCCCTCGCCGAGCTGGGCGTAGTAGGCGTTGATCTGACGCGCACGCTTCGCGGAGAACAAGACGAGCTTGTACTTCGAGTCGCTCTTCTCGAGCAGATCGTCGATAGGCGGGTGGGTGATGCCTTCGGCGGCGGGCTGGGTGCCGGACAAGCTCAGGCCTCCGGAGAGTCGGGGTAGGAGCGCATTAAGGCTACCAACTCGTCCGCGGCGGCGCGTACTTCGGTGTTGACAATTGTCACATCGAACTCCTTTTCGGCCGCAAGTTCCATCCGAGCGGTCTCCAGGCGGCGTTCCTGCTCCTCCGGAGACTCGGTGCCACGGCCGAGCAGGCGGCGTACGAGCTCGTCCCAGTCGGGCGGGGACAGGAAGACGAACAGCGCCTCCGGCATGGTCTGCCGGACCTGCCGGGCACCCTGGAGATCGATCTCCAGCAGGGCCGGCCGGCCTTCGGTGAGCTTGTCGAGCACGGCGCCACGCGGGGTGCCGTAGCGGTTGGCCCCGTGGACCACCGCCCACTCGAGCAGCTCGTCCGCCGCGATCATCCGGTCGAACTCCTCGTCGGAGACGAACCAGTAGTGCACCCCGTGGATCTCGCCCGGGCGCGGGCGGCGGGTCGTCGCCGACACCGAGATCCAGACGTCGGGGTGGTCACGACGGATCGCCGCCGCGACGGTGCCCTTACCGACGGCGGTCGGCCCGGCGAGCACGGTCAACCGGGCCACACGTCGCTCGGGCTCCCCGGCGGCGGCGGTGCGGTCGTACACAATCTCAGGATTCGCCGAACTCACGCTTCAGCGCAGCCACTTGGTTGTCTCCGAGCCCTCGCACGCGGCGGCTCTCGGAGATTCCGATGCGTTCCATGATCTGCTTGGCGCGAACCTTGCCGACGCCTGGCATGGCGCAGAGCAGGTCCACCACCCGCATCTTTCCGATCACTTCGTTGTCGTCACGCCCGACTTTGACGATCTCGCCGAGCGAGGCACCGGAGTTCTTGAGTCTGTTCTTGACCTCAGCGCGCTCGCGGCGGGCCTGCGCGGCCTTCTCGAGCGCGGCTTGACGAGCTTCAGGAGTCAGGTGAGGTAGCGGCACGGACGGTCACCTCGAGGCTGTACGACGGGTCTGGGTGCAGCGATTCTTGCTCGGTCGTTCAGGCGCCTGGAGGCCGGGGTCCCGAAACCGTCCGTGCACCACGAACACCCACGATTCGGACGCGAACCTATCCAGGTGGCATCGATGGGGCAAACAGGGGGGTACCCCGACAGATACACGGGCATCGTTCGTTCCCCTCGGCGCCCCGTTCGCGAGGCTCGGAGGTGAACACGCTCGGCGCCCGCCCGGACGCGGTGCGCTCACGACCGCCCGAACGGCGGCTTGGTGGCGCCGAACGCGATGAACGGGGAGTTCTCGAACCCGGGCTTGCCGTAGCGGAACGGCGTGCCGTCGGGCGTGAGCACCGACCCGCCGGCGGCCCGCAGGACGGCGTGCCCGGCTGCGGTGTCCCACTCCATGGTCCGGCCGAACCTCGGGTACAGGTCCGCGGCGCCTTCGGAGATGCGGCAGAACTTCAGCGAGCTCCCGGCCTGCACGAACGAGCCGACCGGCACCGCCTCGAGCCACCGCTCGGTGTCGGGGTCGAGGTGGCTACGGCTCACCAGGGCGCGGAAGCCGTCGTCCGGAGCGGGCACGACGCCGAGCGGCCGGGTCAGGGCGCCCTCGATCCGTTCGGCGCGGCCGGGGGCACCGACGTAGGTGACGCCGATCGCCGGCAGGTGGACGACGCCCAGGGTGGGGACTCCGTCCTCGACCAGGGCGATGTTGACCGTGAACTCGCCGTTACGGGAGAGGAACTCCTTGGTGCCGTCCAGCGGGTCGACCAGCCAGAACGGCCCGCCCTCGGTCACCGTCGGCGCCTCGCCGGCGGCCACGCTCTCCTCCGCGACCACCGGGATGTCCGGGGTCGCCTCGGCGAGGCCGCGCAGGATCACCGCCTCCGCGCGCAGGTCGGCCTCGGTGACCGGGGTCCGGTCGGCCTTCTCGCGGGCGCCCGGGTCGTCGGCGGCGTAGACCTCGAGGATCGCGGCTCCAGCAGCCTCGGCGAGGGTGCGGACGTGGGCGACGAGGCTGGCTTCGACAGGGGATGCGGGAGACATGGCCCCTATGCTGGCAGAGCCACCGGGCCGGGCGCGTGGTCACCGGGCCGCGACTGTCCGGGTACGAGGATCGCGCGACCCACCAGCCGGCCCGACTCGAGGTCGTCGATCGCCTCGTGGACGGCGTCCAGGGCGTAGGTGCGGGTGCGCAGCCGGACCAGGCCGCGGGCCGTGAGGTTCATGAGTTCGTCGAGGTCGTTGTAGCTGCCGACCAGGTTGCCGACCACGTTGATCTCCTTCGAGACCAGATCGATGGTCGGGACGTCGACGTGGCCGCCGTAGCCGATGCTGAAGTACGATCCGGCCGGCCGCAGCATCGCGATTCCCTGCGCCTCGGTGCCCCGCTCCCCCACGAAGTCCAGGACGACGTGCGCACCGTGAGCACCGTGCGACCCGGCGCCGCTGGTCACCTCCAGGACGGCGGCCACCGGGTCGGCCGAACGCGTGTCCACGACGTGGTGCGCGCCGTACTCGAGCACGAGGTCGAGCGCGGCCCGCGACCGGTCGACCACGATGATCTCGGCGGCGGTGAGCGCCACCAGGACCTGCACGCCGATGTGGCCGAGACCTCCGGCGCCGATCACCACGACGTGGCTGCCCGGACGCAGGAGCGGCGCCGCCTTGCGTACGGCGTGGTAGGCGGTGAGACCGGCGTCGGCGAGCGCGGCCACGTCGGCGGGGCGCAGCGCCGGGTCCAGCCTTAGCACCGAGCGGGCGCCGGTGCGGAGGAGTTCGGCCATGCCGCCGTCGGCGTCGATGCCGGGAAACCGCGACGCTGTGCAGTGGACGTCATCGCCGGCCCGGCAGGCCCGGCACAGGCCGCAGGTCACGAGGGGGTGCAGGATCACCGGGTCGCCCGGCTCGACGTGGGTGACCGCCGAGCCTGTCTCCCGGACCCAGCCGGCGTTCTCGTGCCCCAGCGTGTAGGGCAGGGTGACGCCGGACTTCTCCCGCCACTGTCCCTCGACGACGTGCAGGTCCGTCCGGCACAGGCCGGCGCCGCCGATCTGCACCAGGACGTCCCACGGCCCCTCGATCCGAGGCTCGGGAACGTCCTCGACCATCGGGGGCCGGCCGTACTCGTGCAGCCGAACCGCCTTCACCTCGGCTCCTCCCGCCGCGGGACAGGACCCACCGTGGGACCATCCTCGCCCGGCTCTCCCGGGTTCGCACCGGGTTCGGCACGGTCCGCCGCGACGCGGGACGGGAGGAACGCCGTGGACGGACGGTCAGGACTGGGTGAGGATCGCTCGGACCGACTCCAGCGTGCGGTCGGCGGCGTCCCGGAGCGCCTGGACCGACGGGCCGGCCCGCAGGATCTCCCGGGAGGAGGAGGGCAGGACGTTGCGCAGTGCCTCACCGAACACCGTTCGCAGGTCCGCGGCCGTGCCGCCCTGCGTACCGATCCCGGGCGCGAGCAAGGGACCGTTGACGGCGGCGAAGTTCTCGCCGGTGGACTCGACGGTCGCGCCGACCACGGCGCCGACCGAGCCGAGCGGCGACTCCCCCGCGTTGACGGCCGCGATGCGGTCGAGGATGTCGCCCGCCACGGTGCGACCCGCCTCGGTGCGCGCCTGCTGCACCTGCGGACCCTCGGGGTTGGACGTCTGCGCGAGGACGAAGACACCGCCGTCGAACTTCGCGGCCGTGCCAAGGAGCGGTTGCAGCGAGCCGAATCCGAGGAAGGGGCTCGCGGTGATCGCGTCCGCGCGCAGCGGTGACGCCGGATCGAGGTAGGCGTCGGCGTAGGCCTGCACCGTCGATCCGATGTCTCCGCGCTTCACGTCCAGCAGTACCAGCGCCCCGGCCTCCCGCGCGGTGGCGATCACCTGCTCCAGCACCGCCACACCGCGGCTGCCGAACCGCTCGAAGAACGCCGACTGCGGCTTCACCACGGCGAGGCGCGGCGCGAGCGCCTCGACCGCGGTCAGCGCGAAACGCTCCAGGCCGCTCGCGTCGTCGGGAAGCCCCCACGCCGCCAGCAGTGAGGCGTGCGGGTCGATCCCCCCGCACAGGGGTCCGCGCTGGTCCAACGCCGCGCGGTACCGGGCGCCGAAAGTCGCCACGCCGCCACCTTCTTTCCGTTGTGAGAGTCCTGTCGCCGGCAGGACACCGGCGGTTCTCTGCGTGCTGGCCACCGGTGTCCGCTTCGGCGTGGCCGACTACGCCGGGTCGTCCTCGCGCGCCCACGACTGCAGCGACCGTACGTTGACCTCGCCGTCGCGTAGCGCCTCGATGCCCTGGACGGCGGCCGCGAGACCCTGCACCGTCGTGATGCAGGGGATGTTGGCCATGACGGCCGCGGTGCGGATCTCGTAGCCGTCCACGCGCGGGCTGCCACCGGAGGTCGTGCCGCGAGGTGTGTTGACGATCAGGTCGACCTCGCCGGCGCCGATGCGGCTGACGATCGTCGGCTCACCCTGCGGGCCCGGGCCCTGCGTCGCCTTGCGGACGACGGTCGCCACCACTCCGTTGCGGCGCAGCACCATCGCCGTGCCCTCGGTGGCGAGGATCTCGAAACCGAGGTCCGCCAGCCGCTTGACCGGGAAGACCATGTGCCGCTTGTCCTTGTTGGCGACCGAGACGAAGACCCGGCCCTTCGTCGGGAGGGCGCCGCCGTAGGCGCCCGCCTGCGACTTCGCGAAGGCGACACCGAAGCCTGCGTCGATGCCCATCACCTCACCGGTGGAGCGCATCTCCGGCCCGAGCAGCGTGTCGACGACGCGTCCGTCGCCGGTGCGGAAACGGTTGAACGGCATGACCGCCTCCTTCACCGCGACCGGAGCGGTCGGCGGGCGGTCGCCACCGTCACCGCTCGCCGGGAGCAGGCCCTCGGACCGCAGGTCGGCGACCGACGTACCGAGCATCACCCGGGCCGCGGCCTTGGCGAGCGGCGTCGCGGTGGCCTTGGAGACGAACGGCACGGTACGGGACGCCCGCGGGTTGGCCTCGAGGACGTAGAGGACGTCGCCGGCCAGCGCGTACTGCACGTTGAGCAGGCCGCGGACCCCGACGCCCCTGGCGATGGCCTCGGTCGATTGGCGGATCCGCTCGATCTCCTCCCGACCGAGCGTGATCGGTGGGAGGGCACACGCCGAGTCGCCGGAGTGGATGCCGGCCTCCTCGATGTGTTCCATGACCCCGCCGAGGAAGAGTTCCTGTCCGTCGTACAAAGCGTCGACGTCGATCTCCACCGCGTCGTCGAGGAAGCGGTCGACCAGCACCGGGTGTTCGGGTGAGATGGCCGTCGCCCGGGCGATGTAGCCCTCGAGGGCCGTGTCGTCGTAGACGATCTCCATCCCCCGGCCGCCGAGCACGTACGAGGGCCGCACCAGGACGGGGTAGCCGATCTCGTCGGCGATCAACTTCGCCTCGGCGTACGACGTGGCCGTGCCGTGCTTGGGTGCGGGCAGCCCGGCCCGGTCGAGGACCCGACCGAAGGCGCCGCGTTCCTCGGCGAGGTGGATCGCCTCCGGTGAGGTTCCGACGATGGGGACGCCGGCCTCTTCCAGGCCGCGGGCCAGGCCGAGCGGGGTCTGCCCACCGAGCTGGCACACGACGCCCACCACCGGTCCGGCCTGCTGCTCGGCGTGCACGATCTCCAGGACGTCCTCCAGCGTGAGCGGCTCGAAGTAGAGCCGGTCGCTGGTGTCGTAGTCGGTGGAGACGGTCTCGGGGTTGCAGTTGACCATCACGGTCTCATAGCCCGCGTCGTGCAGGGCGAGGGCGGCGTGCACGCAGGAGTAGTCGAACTCGATGCCCTGTCCGATGCGGTTCGGACCCGAGCCCAGGATGATGACCGCGGGCCGCTCGCGCGGGCCGACCTCGGTCTCCTCGTCGTAGCTCGAGTAGTGGTACGGCGTCTTCGCCGCGAACTCCGCCGCGCAGGTGTCGACCGTCTTGAAGACCGGCCGGATCCCGAGCGCCCACCGCACTCCGCGTACGACGTCCTCCCGCATCCCGCGGATCGCGGCGATCTGGGCGTCGGCGAAGCCGTGCCGCTTGGCGAGTCGCAGCAGTTCGGGGGTGAGCTCCGGCGCGGACTCGAGTTCGCCCGCCACCTCGTGCAGCAGGTAGAGCTGGTCGAGGAACCAGGGGTCGATCGCCGTCGCGGCGAACAGCTCGTCCAGCGTCGCGCCGGCCCGGATCGCCTCGACGACCGCGCGCAGCCGGCCGTCGTGGGGGGTGGCGACGATGGCGAGCAGGTCGTCCTTGGCGCGGGGCTCCCCCGACCACGCGAACAGCGCGTCGGACTTCTCGATCGAGCGCAGCGCCTTGTGCAGCGCCTCGGTGAAGTTGCGTCCGATCGCCATCGCCTCGCCGACGCTCTTCATGTGCGTGGTGAGGGTCGGGTCGGCGTGCGGGAACTTCTCGAACGCGAACCGCGGCACCTTCACCACCACGTAGTCCAGCGTTGGTTCGAAGGACGCGGGGGTCTCGGCGGTGATGTCGTTCGGGATCTCGTCCAGGGTGTATCCGAGCGCGACCTTGGCGGCGATCTTGGCGATCGGGAAGCCGGTCGCCTTCGAGGCCAGCGCACTGGACCGGGAAACCCGCGGGTTCATCTCGATCACGATCAAGCGACCGTCGCGCGGGTTGACCGCGAACTGGATGTTGCACCCACCGGTGTCGACGCCGACGGAGCGGATCACACCGATCGCGACGTCGCGCATCTTCTGGTACTCGCGGTCGGTGAGCGTCATCGCCGGGGCGACGGTGATGGAGTCGCCGGTGTGCACACCCATCGGGTCGAGGTTCTCGATCGAGCACACGATGACCACGTTGTCGGCGCGGTCACGCATGACCTCGAGCTCGTACTCCTTCCAGCCGAGCACCGACTCCTCGAGCAGCACCTCGGTGGTGGGGCTGGCCTGCAGGCCGGTGCCCGCGATGCGACGCAGGTCGTCCTCGTCGTAGGCCATTCCCGACCCGGCGCCGCCCATCGTGAACGACGGACGCACGACGACCGGGTAGTGGAGTTCGGTGGCCGCGTCGAGGCACTCCTGCAGGGTGTGGCAGATGAGGCTGCGAGCGGACTCGGCCCCGAGTTCCTCGACGATCTTCTTGAACGACTCGCGGTTCTCGCCGCGCTGGATCGCCTCGATGGAGGCACCGATCAGTTCGACGCCGTACTTCTCGAGCACGCCGGACTCGTGCAGCGCGACGGCGGCGTTCAGGGCCGTCTGGCCGCCCAGGGTGGCGAGGAGCGCGTCGGGGCGTTCGAGCGCGATGACCTTCTCGACGTGTTCGGGGGTGATCGGCTCGACGTAGGTCGCGTCGGCGAACTCCGGGTCGGTCATGATCGTGGCCGGGTTGGAGTTGACGAGGATGACCCGCAGGCCCTCCTCGCGCAGCACCCGGCACGCCTGGGTGCCGGAGTAGTCGAACTCACAGGCCTGGCCGATCACGATCGGGCCGGACCCGATCACCAGCACCGAGGAGATGTCGGTCCGCTTGGGCATCAGGCGGCTCCTTCCGGGTCCGAGTGGGTCCCCGTGGAGTCTCCGCCCCGCTGCGCCATCAGGCCGACGAAGCGGTCGAAGAGGTATGCCGCGTCGTGGGGTCCGGCCGCGGCCTCTGGGTGGTACTGGACGGAGAAGGCTGAGAGCGCGCCGTCTCCGTCGGTGAGCTGCAGTCCCTCGACCACACCGTCGTTGAGGCAGACGTGGGACACCTGAGCGCGCCCGAACTCCGTCTCGACCACGCGGTCCCGGTGGTCGGTCGCGCCGTCGGCCCCGTCGTTCTCCTGACCTGGCCAGGCGACCGCGAAGCCGTGGTTGTGCGCGGTCACCTCGACCTTGCCGGTGGTGAGGTCCTGGACCGGCTGGTTGATGCCGCGGTGGCCGTATCGCAGCTTGTAGGTGCGCAGGCCGAGCGCCCGGCCGAAGACCTGGTTGCCGAAGCAGATGCCGAAGAACGGGATCGCCTGACCGAGCACGCCCTTCAGCACCTCGACCGGGTGGTCGGCGGTGTCCGGGTCACCGGGACCGTTGGACATGAACACGCCGTCGGGGTCGACCGCGAGCACGTCGGCGAGTGTGGAGGTCGCCGGCAGGACGTGCACCTCGACCCCGCGTTCGGCGAGGCGGTGCGGTGTCATCGCCTTGATGCCGAGGTCGACGGCGGCGACGGTGAACCGCTTGGTGCCGATCGCGGGTACGACGTAACGCTCGCTGACGCTCACCTCCTCGGCGAGGTCCGCGCCCTCCATCCGCGGCGCGGCGAGGACACGTGCGAGCAGGGCCTGTGGGTCGGTCTCGGTGCTCGAGATCCCGACCCGCATGGCTCCGCGCTCACGCAGGTGCCGGGTGAGCGCCCTGGTGTCGATGCCGCTGATCCCGACCACGCCGTCGGCGCGAAGCGCCTCCTCCAGTCCGATCCGCGAGCGCCAGTTGGACGTGCGGCGGGCGGGATCGCGGACGACGTAGCCGGCCACCCAGATACGGCGGGACTCGGGGTCCTCGTCGTTCATGCCGGTGTTGCCGATGTGCGGCGAGGTCTGGACCACGACCTGACGGTGGTAGGACGGATCGGTCAGGGTCTCCTGGTAGCCCGTCATCCCGGTCGAGAAGACCGCTTCGCCGAAGGTCTCACCCTCGGCTCCGTAGGACTGGCCGCGGAAGGCCCGCCCGTCCTCGAGGACCAACAGGGCGCTGCTCCGGGTACTGCTCGACAACCGTCCTCCGCTTCCTGGTGTGTGCTGGGATGTGGTCACTGGGGCTTCCCGGAAAGGACCGTGGCGCGACCGCGCAGGAACGTCGCCACCACGCGCCCGGGGAGGGTGCGTCCGGCGTAGGGCGTGTTACGGGATCGGCTGGCCGTGTCGGCCGGGTCGACGGTCCACGGGGTGGACGGGTCGTAAAGGGTGAGGTTGGCCGGGGCGCCGACCTCGGGAGCGTGGCCGTGGCCGGCGAGCCGCCCGATCCGGGCCGGCCACACGGACATCCGGTCCGCGACGCCCGCCCAGTCGAGCAGGCCGGTGTCAACCATCGCTTGCTGGACGACCGGCAGGGCCGTCTCCAGGCCAGTCATGCCCATCGCCGCCGCGAGCCACTCGCACTCCTTGTCCTCGACGGGGTGCGGCGCATGGTCGGTCGCGACCGCGTCGATGGTCCCGTCGGCGAGCGCCGCGCGCAGCGCCGCCACGTCGTCCTCGGAGCGCAAGGGCGGGTTGACCTTGTAGATCGGGTCGTAGCTCGCCACGAGGTCCTCGGTGAGCAGCAGGTGGTGCGGCGTCACCTCGGCGGTCACCGGGTAGCCACGGCTCTTGGCCCAGCGCAGGATCTCGACCGAACCGGCGGTCGAGACGTGACAGATGTGCACCCGCGAACCCACGTGCGCGGCGAGCAGCACGTCGCGCGCGATGATCGCCTCCTCGGCGACGGCGGGCCAGCCGCGCAGTCCGAGCACGCCGGACAGGGCGCCTTCGTTCATCTGCGCGCCCTCGGTGAGGCGCGGCTCCTGTGCGTGCTGGGCGATCACACCGTCGAACGCCTTGACGTACTCGAGTGCCCGCCGCATCAAAACGGCGTCGGACACACAGTCGCCGTCGTCGCTGAACATGCGTACCTGCGCGGCGGAGTCGGCCATCGCGCCGAGCTCGGCCAGTTGGGTACCAGCGCGGCCGACCGTCACCGCGCCGATCGGCTGGACGTCGCAACGTCCGGCCTCCTGACCGAGCCGGTAGACCTGCTCGACGACGCCGGCCGTGTCGGTGGCCGGGTCGGTGTTGGGCATCGCGCACACGGCGGTGTAGCCGCCGAGGGTCGCCGCGACCGTGCCACTCTCGACGGTCTCGGCGTCCTCGCGGCCGGGCTCGCGCAGGTGGGTGTGCAGGTCGACGAGGCCGGGAAGCAGGACGAGCCCGTCCGCGTCCACCACCTCGGCTCCCTTCGCCGGCACCTTCGGTCCGATCGCGGCGACCGCGCCGTCACGGACGAGAACGTCCGCCGGCTCACCGCCCAGGGGCTTGGCACCTCGCAGGAGGTAGCTCTCACTCATGGCGTCTCCCTACTGCGTTGTTCGGGTACGGCGTCGTCGACGGCCGAGCCGGCGCCGGCCAGGAGGAGGTAGAGCGCGGCCATCCGGACCGCGACACCATTGGTGACCTGCTCCACGATCACCGAGCGGGTGGAGTCCGCGACGTCGGCGGAGATCTCCATGCCGCGGTTCATCGGGCCCGGGTGCATGACCAGGGCGTGGTCGGGCAGGGCGGCCATCCGTACGGCGTCGAGGCCGTAGCGGCGGCTGTACTCGCGGGCGCTCGGGAAGAACGCGGCGTTCATGCGTTCGCGCTGCACCCGCAGCATCATCACGACGTCGGTCTTCGGAAGCACCGAGTCGAGGTCGTAGGAGGTCGCGACAGACCACTGCTCCACCCCGACGGGAAGCAGCGTCGGCGGGCCGACCAGGGTGACGTCGGCGCCGAGGGTCTGCAGTAACAACACGTTGGAACGCGCGACCCGGCTGTGCAGGACGTCACCCACGATCGCGATCCGGCGCCCTTCCAGCTCGCCCAGGTGGCGGCGCATCGTGAAGGCGTCAAGGAGCGCTTGCGTCGGGTGTTCGTGCGTACCGTCGCCGGCGTTCAGCACGCTCGCGCTGATCCAGTCCGAGGCGGCCAGCCGGTGGGGAGCGCCGCTTGCCGGGTGCCGGACGACCACCGCGTCGGCGCCCATGGCGGCCAGGGTGAGTGCGGTGTCCTTGAGGCTCTCGCCCTTCTCCACGCTCGATCCCTTGGCGGAGAAGTTGATCACGTCGGCGGACAGTCGCTTGGCCGCGGCCTCGAAGGAGATGCGGGTACGGGTCGAGTCCTCGAAGAAGAGGTTGACCACGGTGCGGCCGCGCAGGGTCGGGAGTTTCTTGATGGGCCGGTCGGCGAGTTCGCGGAGCTTCTCCGCGGTGTCGAGGACCAGCAGCGCCTCGTCCCGGTCGAGGTCGCCGGCGGACAGTAGGTGTTTCATGAGGCACCGCCCTCCGTCGCGGGTCCCTTCGCGATCACCACGGCCTCCCGGCCGTCGGACTCGTGGAGGTACACCGCGACCCGCTCGTCGGCCGACGTGGGGAGGTTCTTGCCCACGAAGTCGGCCCGGATGGGTAGCTCCCGGTGGCCGCGGTCGACGAGGACCGCCAACTGGACCGCCCGGGGTCGGCCGAGGTCGTCCAGCGCCGTGAGCGCGGCTCGGATCGTGCGGCCGGAGAAAAGCACGTCGTCGACGAGGACGACGATCTTGCCGTCGATCCCGCCGTCAGGAATGTCGGTGTGGCCGAGCGCGCGGGTGGGCCGCAGGCGCAGGTCGTCGCGATACATGGTCACGTCGAGCGCCCCAACGGCACCGAAGCCGCCCTCGACCGAGGCGATCCGCTCGCCGATGCGACGGGCGAGTTCGACGCCCCTGGTGGGCACGCCGAGGAGTACGACGTCGGCGGCGCCCTTGTTGCGCTCGAGAATCTCGTGCGCGATGCGGGTCAGCGCACGGGTGATATCGGCCTGATCGAGGACCGCGCGGCGCAGGTCGCCGTCGGCGGAAGACTTCGACGCGGGAACGCCATTCTTCGGCTCCCGCTCCGGATCGCGGGCAGCAGACATCTACCGGACCTCCTTCCCCGCCTCTCTGGACGGGCCGTTAAAGGACGTCTGAACCTGATCACACCCGACCAACTGTCGGTCGAATCAGTGATCATGAAATGGTGTCGAGATTTGCCGCGCGATCCCGCGCAGCCCCTCCCGAATCGCACCCGACAGTAGCAGCCGGAGCTGGGAAGACCCACGTCGGCCACGCCGTCCGGAGAGATCGAACACCACCGCCGGACAAGTTCCGGCCAAGGTCAGCTTGACGTGGGGGTCGCGCCGAGTTACCGTCACGCTCCGTGACTATTTTGGGCGCGGCGCTCTCCGTGTCCCTCGTATACCAAGGATGAGTGAGCACGGATGCCGAGTGACTACGCAAGGTCCCTGGGCGCGAAACTCCGCGCAATCAGGCAGCAGCAGGGACTTTCTCTCCACGGGGTGGAACAGAAATCGAAGGGTCGCTGGAAGGCGGTGGTGGTCGGTTCCTACGAACGCGGGGACCGTGCCGTCACCGTGCAGAAGCTTTCGGAACTAGCCGAGTTCTACGGCGTTCCCATCACTGAGCTTCTTCCCGGCGTTGGGCCGATTGGTGCGGCCGCTGAGCCACCCCCGAAGCTCGTGCTCGACCTCGAGCGTCTCGGTGAGCTGGAAGGGGTCGAGGTCGCGCCGCTCGCGCGTTACGCGGCGACGATCCAGGCGCAGCGTGGTGACTACAACGGCAAGGTTTTGTCGATCCGCAAGGAAGATATGCGGACACTTGCGGTGATTTACGACGAACGGCCGAGCGTGCTCGCCGACCGACTCGTCGCGTGGGGTGTGCTCAACGCCGAGGCCGCCGACGCGGTCTCCGACGACGAGAGCTGACCGCTCCGGCCACCGGCCGGTAGGTGTGATCCCGCGGGTCGGTCGGCTCGGAGCGAGCTTCCGGGCCGACCGGCCTCCGACGTTGTGTTTCTCACATCCGTCAGCAGGTCGGCGGTTGAGACGGGTCGGCCACACACCGGGGTGTACCCGTTCGACGGGGCGTCCCGGGTGCTGAGGTGGTCGGTTCGTCTCACCGCACGAAACCCTGTGAACGGAGCCAGTCCCGGGCCACCAACCCGGGGTCCTCACCGTCGACGTCGACCTTGGCGTTGAGGTCGAGCATCGCCTGCGTGGTGAGCTTGGCCGTCAACGGCTCCATGACGGCACGCAGCCTCGGGTGCGCCCGGGCAAGTTCCTCGCGCAGGTTGAACGCGACGTTGTAGTTGGGCAGGAAGTGCCTGTCGTCCTCCAGGACGGTCAAGCCGAGCGCCTTGATCCGGCCGTCGGTCGTGAAGACCTCACCGAAATGGCAGCGCCCCTTGTCCGTGGCGTCGTAGATCACACCGGTGTCCATGGTGCGGACGTTGCCGCGCGGAACCTTGCTTCCGAGCGGGATGCCGTAGGCCTTGAGCATCGGCTCGAACCCGTCGTCCCGACTCGCGAACTCCGACTCCACGCAGAAGGTCAGGTCGTCCTTCGGTAACCGTGCGAGATCGGACATCTTGGACACGCCGAGCTTCTTCGCGTCCTCGGATCGGACGGCGAAGGCGTAGGTGTTGTTCATCGGCGCGGGTGCGAACCACTCCAGCTGGTGGTGGGCAAGATCGTATTGACGGACGGCCTGCCACTGCGCCTCGCGGCCGGGCACCGGCTTCGGCTTGGCGAAGTAGCTGACCCACGCCGTGCCGGTGTATTCCCAGTTGGCGTCGACCGAGCCGCGCTCCAGGGCCTGCCGGACCGCGACACTGCCGGAGATGCCGGTCTGGTCGACGACGTCGGCTCCCGCCACCCTCAGCATGATCACGGCCATCTTGCCGAGGATCAGTTGTTCGGTGAAGTCCTTCGAACCGACGACGATCCGGACGTCCTTCAGATCCGGCTCCGGCCGGACCGAGCCGGGTTCGGCGTCGGGCGCGAACTGCGAGGCGCCCTTCAGACCGCACCCGCTCGCCAGCGCCAGCCCCACGAGCATGAGGGCGGCGGCACGCAGCGCTCGGCGCCCGGCAACCCGGTTCTGGCGTTCCCTCGTCATCTGACCCGACTCCCTTCAGACGCCCTTGGGCCGGGCGATGTCCTCGACGATCCGTCCCGCCCAGTCGATGAGGAGCGCGAGAGCGGCGACCAGGACGGCCCCGACCACCAGCACGCCGGTCCGCTGCAGCTTGATGCCGGTGGTGATCAGGGTGCCGAGCCCGCCTCCGTCGACGAACGTCGCGAGGGTGGCCGTACCGACGAGCAGCACCAGGGCCACCCGCACGCCCGCCAGGATGACCGGGACGGCCAGCACCAACTCGATCCGGACCAGCACGGACGTGGCGGACATACCCATCCCGCGCCCGGCCTCGACGAGCCGCGGATCGACTCCCTGGATGCCGGTGATCGTGTTGCGGAGCACCGGCAGGATCGCGTAGGCGGCCAGCGCGACCACGCTGGTGCGGAAGCCGAGGCCGAGCCACAGCGCCAACAGCACGAGCATGCCGATCGCCGGCGCGGCCTGTCCGATGTTGGCCACCGTCACCACGAGGGGCGCCACCGCCTTCGCCCGGCCGCGGGTGAGCAGGACACCGAGCGGCAGCGCGACGACGAGGACGACGACGGTCGACACCGCGGCGAGTTCGACGTGCTCCCAGGTGTGGGCGAGGAGCGCGGACCAGTCGAGCTGGCGACGTGCCACCGGGTCGAGGTCGGCGACCGCGATGTAGGCGGCCACGCCGAGCAGGGCGAGGAGGACGGCCGCGGGCTGGGCGATCCAACGCCGGCGCGATCGTCCGCGGGCCCTCTCGGCTTCGAGGGCGATCGCGTCCCGGTCCAACGTCGTACGGCTCACCGTCGCGCCCCCTCCTCCACCGAGGGGTCGCCGTGCAACTCCTGGATCGCGTGCATGATCGTCTCGACCCGCACCACTCCCTGATAGGTGTCGCGACGGCCGGTCACGACCACCACACCGTGGCTCGAGGTGAGCATCGTGTCGAGGGCGTCGTTCAGCGTCGACTGGACACCGACGACGTCCAGGCCGTCGTCACGGGCGCAGGGCGCGAGCGTCGCGGTCTGCCGGTGCAGGTCGCGCAGTGACATCCAGCGCAAGGGCCGGTTGCGCTCGTCGAGCACGATGCAGTGCTGGCGTCCGGCCGCCCGCGTCCGGGCCACGACCTCCTCGGTCCGCTCCCCCGGCGTCGCCGTGACCGCCTGGTCGAGGTCGACACTGCCGACACGCCGCAGCGTGAGTTGCTTCAGCGCGGCTCCCGCGCCGACGAACCCCTCCACCGACTCATCCGCCGGGTTGGCGAGGACCTCCGCCGGGGTGTCGTACTGGACGATCCGCGACCGGTCGGCGAGCACCGCGATCCGGTCGCCGAGCTTGACCGCCTCGTCGAAGTCGTGGGTGACGAAGACGATGGTCTTGCGCAGCTCCTCCTGGATCCGCAGCAGCTCGTCCTGGAGCCGCTGGCGAGTGATCGGGTCGAGCGCGCCGAACGGCTCGTCCATCAGGAGCACCGGTGGGTCGGCTGCCAGTGCCCGGGCGACGCCGACGCGCTGTTGTTGCCCGCCCGACAGTTCGCGCGGGTGGCGGTCGCGGTAGCGGGCCGGGTCGAGACCGACGAGCTCGAGCAGTTCGTCCACGCGTTCGGAGGTTCGGGATCGCTTCCAGCGCAGGAGACCCGGGACGATGCCCACGTTGGCCCCGACCGTGAGGTGAGGAAAGAGACCGCCGGACTGGATGACGTAACCGATGCCACGGCGCAGTTGGTCGGCGTCCTTTCGGGTCACGTCCTCCCCACCGAGCAGGATCTGCCCGCTGGTCGGTTCGATCAGCCGGTTGATCATCTTCATCGTCGTGGTCTTGCCGCACCCCGACGGTCCGACGAGGACGACGATCTCCCCCGCCGGGATCCGCAGGTTGACGTTCTCCACGGCCGGTGCCTGCTGACCGGGATAGCGCTTGGTGACGTCCACGAGGTCGATGGGCACGCCGTGGCCCTCGACCTCGGGCGTCCGCCGGTCGCGACTGTCTTCGAGCAAGGCGTGGTCAGACACGGATCCCCCTCGGGGTCGTGAGTTTGCCGAGGAGCACGAGGAAACCGTCGAAGACCAACGCGAGGACGACGACGCCGAGCGTGCCTGCCAAGGCGGAGTTGACGGAGTTGGCGCCGCCCAGTCGGGCCAACCCGGTGAAGATGAGTCCACCCAGACCGGGACCGGAGACGTAGGCCGCGATGGCGCCGATCCCCATCACCATCTGGGTCGACACCCGGATGCCGGCCAGGATGACCGGCCAGGCGAGCGGGAGTTCGATCCGCAGCAGGGTGCGAAGCCGGCTCATGCCCATGCCGCGCGCGGCGTCGACGAGTGCGGTGTCCACGCCTGCCAGGCCGACGACGGCGTTACGCAGGATGGGAAGGCTCGCGTAGAACACCAGCGCCGTGACCGCCGGGGCGACCCCGATGCCCAACGGGGCGATCAGGAGGCCGAGCAGCGCGAACGACGGGATCGTCAGCCCGACCGCGCTGGCCGCCGTCGCCATACCGACGGCTCGCTGGTCGCGATGCACGAGCGCGGCGACGACGACCGCGAGAACCGCGGCGAGTACGACACTCTGCGCCACCATCGAGGCGTGTTGAAATCCCTGGAAGACAAGGACCTCTCGACGATCAACGAGGAAGTCCCACAAACTCATCCACCGGTCTCCTCCCCCACGGGTTTGGGCTTACCGGAGCGGGATCACCACCCGGCCCGGGGCGCTCTCCTGGCGCTCGGCACAGCCATACCTTGGGCACCGGCATGACCGCGGGTCGGGAACCTTCCTATCGGAGATTCGCGGGTAGGACAAATGCCGCATGTGTGATCGAGCGGTCACAGACAACAAGGCCCCGGGCCCGCCCACGGTCGTCTGACCTGGGCGGGAACCGGGGCACTGGGTGGTGCTGTGGTGCGCTGTGCGGCACTTCTGGTCGAGCGGCGATCCGCTAGGAGAGCAGGGTCGGTTTGAGCTCCATCAGCCGCGCGAGGAGTCCGTTCACGAACGCCGGCGACTCGTCGCTCGCGAGCTCACGAGCCAACCGGACGGCCTCGCTGATCGCCACCGCGTCGGGTACCTCGTCGGCGTAGAGCAGCTCGAAGGCGCCGATCCGCAGGATGTTGCGGTCGACCGGCGCCATCCGCTCCAGCGTCCATCCCTGGGAGTAGGCGGACAACAGCTCGTCGAGCCGCTCGGAGTGCTCCTCGACGCCCTCCACGAGCCGTGCGGTGTAGTCGGGCACCGGCGGGTCGGCGGCCTCGACACGCTCCGCGAGCGTCGTCCGTCGAGGTCGGCCGCGAAGCTCCGACTCGTAGAGAATGTCGACCGCCCGTTTACGCGCCCGGGCACGGGCAGGCACTAGACGCGTCCGAGATAGTCGCCGGACCGGGTGTCGACCTTGACCTTCTCGCCGGTGGTGATGAAGAGCGGGACGGCGATCTCGTAGCCCGTCTCCAGCCGCGCCGGCTTGGTGCCACCGGTCGAACGGTCACCCTGCAGGCCCGGCTCGGTGTAGTCGATCGTCAGCTCGACCGAGGCGGGAAGCTCGACGTAGAGCGGGATGCCCTCGTGGATCGCGACCGTCGCGTCCTGGTTCTCCAGCATGAAGTGCGACGCCTCGCCCACCACGTCGGGCGGGATGGGCATCTGGTCGAAGGTCGTCGCGTCCATGAAGACGTACGCCTCGCCGTCGTTGTAGAGGTAGGTCATGTCCCGCTTGTCGACCGTCGCGATGTCGACCTTCACATCGGCGTTGAACGTCTTGTCGACGACCTTGCCGGACAGGACGTTCTTGAGTTTGGTGCGCACGACCGCGCCACCCTTGCCGGGCTTGTGGTGCTGGAACCACACGACGCTCCAGAGCTGCCCGTCGAGGTTGAGCACCATGCCGTTCTTGAGGTCGTTTGTGGTTGCCACCGCAGTCTTCTGCCTCTCAGCTTTCGCGTTCTGTGTCGCTTCGACCCAAGCTGGGACGAAGCCGCCGAAGCCACTCGCCCGTCAGTCCAGGACGAGGAGGTCTTTGCTGGCCCGAGTGAGCAGCTCCACCTCGCCATCGTGGACGATCCCGGTGTCCTCGATGCGTACACCACCTCTACCGGAGAGATAGACGCCGGGCTCGATGGTGACAGGAGTGCGATCGCCTAGTTTACCGTCCGCAGTTTTCGCGAAGAACGGGTCCTCATGGATCTCCAGTCCGACACCGTGGCCCAGGCCGTGGGTGAACCGGTCACCGAATCCGGCCGACGTGATCACGTCGCGTGCCGCGGCGTCCACGGCGGCGAGGTCGACGCCGGGGCGCAGAGCGTGCCGACCCGCCCGCTGCGCCGTGCGCACCACGTCGTGGAGCTCCTGCTGCCAGGTCTGCGGCTCGGCACCCACGACGACCGTTCTGGTGCAGTCAGCGTGATATCCGGCGATCCGGGCACCGAAGTCGATCTTCAGGAAGTCACCGGGCGCGAGTGGCCGCTCGGTCGGCCGGTGGTGCGGGATCGCCGAGTGCTCACCACCGGCGACGATCGTGTCGAACGCCACCGCCTCCGCGCCCTCGTCGAACATCCGCGCCTCCAGGTCGCGGGCGATCCCGCGCTCCGTCCGCCCGACCAGCCGGGTCCCGAACAGACCCTCCAGCGCCCGGGTCGACACGGCGCAGGCCTCGCGCAGGTGGTCGAGCTCGGTGTCGTCCTTGTCGACGCGAAGGCCCTCCACGACCCGACCCACCGAGACAGGTGCGAGCGCGGCCTGGGCGGTCCGGACGGATTCGAGAGCATCGACGGTGAGTGAGTGGGTTTCGACCCCGAGGCGGGTGTTGCCCGTCTCGACCGCGCGCCGCGCGAGCACCGTCAGCAGCTGGCGGTCGATGACGCACTCCAGGTCGGGTGCCTGTGCGGCGGCCTGGTCGCCGTAGCGCCCGTCAGTGGCCAGGACCGCACTGCCGTGGGCACCCACCAGGAGGGCGCCGTTCGAACCGGTGAAACCGGACAGGTAGCGAACGTTGACGAGCCGGCTGATCAGGACGGCCGGGATGTCCCTCGCGGCGAGGACGGCGCGCAGGCGGTCTCTGCGGGCGGCGTGAATGTCGGGCACACCCGCAAGCCTTCCGTTCCGGAGTGCTCTCGGCAAGTCCGGCTGCCCGGGCCTGGTCAGGCGGGGTCGCCGGTGACTTCCCGGACGGCCTCGCTCGACCGGGGCGAGGGCGAAGAAAACGGGTGGTGCCGGTGCTGTGGACCTCAGCCGGTGGCGAGCGCCGCCACGGCCGACAACGCCAGCCGGTAGGAGTCCAGGCCGAAGCCCGCGACCGTCCCGGTCGCCACCCCTGCCACGACGCTGGTGTGCCGGAACGTCTCCCGACGGGCCGGATTGGTGAGGTGCACCTCGATCAGCGGGGCACCCACCTGCGCGCACGCGTCGCGAACGGCATAGGAGTAGTGGGTGAAGGCCGCGGGATTGAGCACCACCGGCGTCGCGCTGTCGGCCGCCTCGTGCAGCCAGCCGACGAGTTCGGCCTCCTGGTCGGTCTGCCGAACCTCCACCTCCAGGCCGAGCTCGGCGCCGTACTTGGCGCAGGCGGCAACCAGGTCGGCGAAGGACGTGGAGCCGTAGACGTCCGGCTCACGCGTACCCAGGCGAGCCAGGTTGGGGCCGTTCAGCACGAGAACACGCACAGGGTAAGCCTAGGGTCTGCCCTGCCGATCAGGGTCGAGGGGTGAGCGGGTCGCGAACCGGTACTCCATCGCTGGGGCGGTCCAGCAGGTCCGCCCCACTGATCGAGCGGCGACCATGGCCGACGCGGCTGCTGACGCGGTGACCACTCGCCATTACCATCGTGGCGTGGCCGACGTTATGTGGGTGGTTGTCGTGGGGATCGCCATCCTCGCCCTGCTCATGCTCTTCCGGCGCCGGGACCCCGACCAGCCGGTCGCGGCCGGCGTTCGCAAGCCGATCAAGACCGCCGCCGAACACCTGATGAACCACCCGGTCGACCCGATGGTGATGGCCGCGATCGTGACTCTGCTCGGGCAGAACAAGAAGATCCAGGCCATCAAGCAGCTCCGCGATGCCACCAACCTCGGGCTCGCCGACGCCAAGGCCCTCGTCGAGGCGATCCAGACGGGTCACCGTCCGCCGTCGGTGGTCCTGCGTGGCGAGGCCGTCGACGTCACCCGTCCCACCGCGCCGGCCGTCGCCCCCGGCGGGACCGACCTTGCCGACCGGGCCCGCTCCCTTCGCGCCCAGGGGCGCGAGGTCGACGCGATCCGCCTGGTCTGCGACGAGACGGGCATGGGGATCCTCGACGCCCAGAAGTTCGTCCGCGCTCTGGGCTGACGGGCCACCGGGCGCTGGCCGCGCCGTGACCTGCGCGGCAGTCCCGTGACGAGCACCGCGCCGACCACCAGGTGCATCAGGCCCAGCGTGAGGCGGGTGGCGATCGCCATCGGGCCGGTCAACAACCCGAACGACAGGGCGAGGACGGCCAGGGCGACGACCGTCCAGATCATTCGCGCCCGCCGCGTGATCCGCTCCAGCGCCGCGAGCAGGAGCCAGCCGCCCAGGCTGGGGATCAGTGCCACCACGACGACCACGGCCAGGCCGATCTCCAACGTCGGCTGACCCGGGCGGCCGGGCACGAGCAGTCGAACCCCGAGCAGCGGTACGGCGGCCAACCAGACGATCGCCGGTGCGGCCACGGCAATCAGGGTCACGAGGGCCCGGACGCGGATACGTGCGGCCGGTCCGGCCGCCGGAACAGGCGCCGCCGCCGCTCCCGCCCTCATCAGCGGCCCCCGGGCGCCTGGTCGCCGCCCGTGGCCGTGGTCGTGGTCGTCGCGGCACCCGTCCCATCGGCGAGCGCGCCGTACAGGAACACCTCGACGATGGCCTCCGTGCTCGGCTGCGGCGACGCACCGGAGCGCGGCCGCATGAAGAGCAGGCCGAGGAAGATCGCCGCTGCCTCCTCCGCCGGCAGCCTCAGCGTCTCCCGGTCGGGTTCGAAGAGGTCGGTGACGGCTTCCCGGATCGCGGTGATCGACGCCTCCCGACTCGCTCCCGGTGCTGACTCATCCGCACCTACCACGGGGCGTTCGCGACGGCGCTCCCCTGACCGATGCCCGGACGTGTGCAGGGCGCCGATGGTCGCACCCATCCGGTCCAGGTGCGCGCTGAGCGCCTGCGCCGCCTCCACCAGCCGGTCGGTGAGGGGCTGATCGAGGGGGATCGACGCGATCTCGGTGACGGCGTGATCCGGACGTACGGCTTCGGCCAGGCAGGCGTCCATGAGTTCTTCCTTGTCGCGGAAAGCGCGGAAGATCGTCGCTTCGCCGATCCCCGCGGCACGGGCGATCTGGCTGGTGGTCACGGCGGCACCGAACTCCGCGACCAGTGGCAGGGCCGCGGCGATGATCATCTCCCGGCGCCGCTCCGGGCTCATCCCGGGCGCTCGGCGCCGGGTAGGGGTGTCAGTCATGCCACGAGACTACGGAGTGAGTACTCACTCCGTCAATAAGAAGTGAGTGCTCACTCCGATGTTTCCGGGGCTACACAGCACCGCGGGAATTATGTGAGACCTGGCGCGCGTGTGTGCGTCCTCATCACCGGGAAGCCTTCGTGGCATGAGAGCCTGCGAGGTCTGCGGCAACGACTACTGGATGGCGTTCGAGGTGCACACCGCGACAGGTGCGGTGCACACGTTCGACTCGTTCGAGTGCGCCGTACAGCGGCTGGCACCGGTGTGCGAGCAGTGCAGGTGCCGGATCATCGGCCACGGTGTGGAGGTCGACGGCCGGTTCTTCTGCTGCGCCCACTGCGCGCGGGGCTCCGGCGCCGCGGCCGGCCGCGACATCAAGGACACGGCCGGCGTCCGTCCCGGCTGAGCTTCCGCCGGCCCGGGGAGACGGGGACCCGCCGTACTACGGCGTGACCGAGTCGTAGGCCGCCAGCAACAGGTCGGCATCGGGTCCTTCCAGCAACCCCGGCTTGGCCAGACCGTCGAGCACCACGAAACGCAGCAGGTCGCCACGCGCCTTCTTGTCCAGGCGCATCCCGGCCAGGAGAGTCGGCCAGTCGGCACCGGAGTAGGACGTCGGCAGCCCGAGCGACTCGAGCACGTCGCGATGACGACGGGCCGTGTGCTCGTCCAACCGGCCGGCTCGACGCGCCAGCTCCGCGACGTAGACGAGGCCCACCGACACGGCGGCCCCGTGCCGCCAGCGATAGTGCTCCGCCCGTTCCAGGGCGTGTGCGAAGGTGTGCCCGTAGTTGAGCACCTCGCGGCCGATGCCTCCCCCGCCGGTGGCCGAGGTCTCGGTGAGGTCGTCCGCGACGACGGCCGCCTTGATCCGGATCGACCGCTCGACGAGTTCGAGGGTACGGCCGCCCTCCGGCGTCCGGGCGGCGCCCGGATCGGACTCGATCAGGTCGAGAATCACCCGGTCGGCGATGAAACCGCACTTCACGACCTCGGCGAGACCGCTCACGTAGTCGGCGGCGGGAAGCGTGTGGAGCGTGGCCAGATCACACACGACGCCCGCCGGCTCGTGGAAGGCACCGACGAGGTTCTTGCCCTCCGCGGTGTTGATCCCGGTCTTGCCGCCCACGGCCGCGTCGACCATCCCCAACAGGGTGGTCGGCACCTGGACGACCCGGACACCGCGCAGCCAGGTCGCCGCCACGAAGCCGGCCAGGTCGGTGGTCGCTCCCCCACCGACGCCCACGACAGCGTCGGAACGGGTGAAGCCCCATCCGCCGAGCGCGGACCAACACCGGGCCGCGACCTCGGCCGTCTTGGACTGTTCGGCGTCGGGGACCTCGAGCAGGTGAGCCTCGTAGCCGTGCCCGGCGAGTTCCTTTCGGATGGCCTCGCCGGCGGCCGCCAGTGCGCTCTGGTGGACGATCGCGACGCGCTGGACCCCGGTGCCGAGCATCGGCGCGATCTCGTGCGCGAGGCCCGTGCCGATGACGACGTCGTAGGGTCGGCCGCTCGCGACGTGGATCCGGACCGGTGCCGTCACCGTAGGGCTCCCAGAACCTCGTCGGCGATGTCGGAGGGATCCCGGCCGTCGGTGGAGACGACCGTCGAGGCCACCTCGCCGTAGAGCGGGCGCCTCGCGTCCATGAGCTGCTTCAGCTGGCCCCGCACGTTGCCGAGCAGCAACGGCCTGGAGGTGTCCAGACCAACCCGGTGCGCGGCGTCGGCCAAGGAGACGTCGAGGAAGACGACCCGCTGGCTGCACAGGTCCTTGCGGGTCTCTGCGTCGAGGATCGCGCCGCCGCCGAGGGCGAGGACGCCGTCGTGCTCGGCGATCGCGCGGACCACCGCGGCTCGCTCCAGCTGCCGGAACGCGGCCTCGCCGCGTTCGACGAAGATGTCGGCGATCACGCTGCCGGCCTCGGTCTCGACGTCGGTGTCGGTGTCGCGGAACGTCACGCCGAGGCGCTGGGCCACGAGCTCGCCCACGGTGGTCTTACCCGCGCCCGGCGGGCCGATCAGGATCACCTTGGGTGCTGTCATCGGATCCTCAACTGGTCGAGGTAGGACTGCGCGTTGCGCCGCGTCTCGGCCACCGAGTCGCCGCCGAACTTCTCCAGCGCCACCTCCGCGAGGACCAGCGCGACCATCGCCTCGGCGACCACGCCGGCGGCGGGTACGGCGCAGACGTCGGAGCGTTGGTGGTGGGCACGCGCCTCCTCGCCGGTGGCGACGTCGACGGTGCGAAGCGCTCGCGGAACTGTCGAGATCGGCTTCATCGCCGCGCGGACCCGGAGCACCTCGCCGGTGCTCATGCCGCCTTCGGTGCCACCCGAACGGCCGGACGTACGGCGGATGCCTTCCGGTCCGCGCTCGATCTCGTCCTGCGCGGCGGAGCCGCGGGTACGGGCCAGCTCGAACCCGTCGCCCACCTCGACGCCCTTGATCGCCTGGATTCCCATCAGGGCCGCGGCGAGCTTCGCGTCGAGCCGGCGGTCCCAGTGGACGTGACTGCCAAGTCCGGGCGGGAGTCCCCAGACCACGACCTCGACGACGCCGCCGAGGGTGTCGCCCTCCTTGTGCGCGGTGTCGACCTCCGCGACCATCGCCTGGCTGGTCGCCGGGTCGAGGCAGCGCACCGGGTCGGCGTCGATGCGTTCGAGGTCAGCGGCCGTCGGCAGCGTGCCGGCGGGTGCCTGGACTGTGCCGAGCTCGACCACGTGGCTCAGCACGGCCACGCCCAGCGCCTGCCGGAGGAACGCGGACGCGATGGAACCCAGGGCGACCCGTGCCGCGGTCTCGCGAGCGCTGGCGCGTTCGAGCACCGGACGGGCCTCGTCGAAGTCGTACTTCTGCATGCCGACCAGGTCGGCGTGGCCGGGCCGCGGTCGGGTGAGTGGGGCGTTGCGGGCCAGGGACGCCAGCTCGTCCGGGTCGACCGGATCGGCCGCCATGACCTTCTCCCACTTCGGCCACTCGCTGTTGCCGACCCGAACCGCGATCGGGCTGCCGAGGGTGCGGCCGTGCCGGACACCGCCCGCGAACTCGAGCTCGTCCCGTTCGAACGACATGCGGGCACCACGGCCGTAGCCGAGTCGGCGCCGGGCCAACTGCTGGGCGACGTCCGCCGAGGTGATCTGGACGCCGGCGGGCAGTCCTTCGAGAATTGCGACGAGGGCGGGGCCATGCGACTCCCCCGCGGTGAGCCAGCGGAGCATGACCGAGAGTCTTTCACGGACGCCGGATCCTCAGCGCGCGAGGTACCAGCCCACCACCTGGTCGCCGTACATCACGGTGATCAGGAAACCGAGCAGCAGGAACGGCCCGAACGGGATCGCCGACTTGCGGTGCGCCCGACCGGCCAGCACCAGGATGAGGCTGACAAGTCCCCCTAGGACGAACGCGACAAAAGTGCCGAGGAGGACGTAGGGCAACCCGAACCAGCCCAGGCCGATACCGAGGACCCCCGCGAGCTTCACGTCTCCGAAGCCCATGCCGGACGGCGCGAGCAGGCCCAGGAAGGCGAGGAAGGCCCACAGAGCGGCCCCGCCGACCAGCGCCCAGGCCAACTGGGTCCAGGCACCCGCCACCAATGCGGCCGCGCCGAGCAGGACCACCACCACGGCGTAGGACGGGAGCACCACGGCGTTGGGCAGCAGCCGGACCCGCAGGTCGACGTAGCCCAGCAGGGTCCCGGCCAGGAGCAGATAGAGAACGGCGGGCAGCGCCACGTCGGCGCCGAGCCGCCAGGTCACAAGGCCCCAGCAGACCGCCGTCGTGACCGCCGCCACGGCCGGAAGCGCGGGCCAGCGGGCCAGCTCGGCGTAGGAGATCTCCTCCTCGCCCTCCTCGGCGACGGGGGGCGGCAGGCGTGCCACCCAGGCGGGAACCAGCAGGCCGGCCAGCCCTCCCAGCGCGACGCCGCCAAGCATCAGCGCGATCTCCGACCCCGTCACGAGCGGTGAGCCTAGCGGCCGGATCGCCTCCTCGCCTCCGCCTGTCATCGCCGTCCCACCCGTGGTCACGGTGGGAGGGAGACGCACCCTAGGCCCCTCTGGCCCGCAACGCCGTCTCGCCCGCCGTACGCATCGCGACCACCGGGGCGGGGGACTCCCCCGTCATCAGCTCCACCTGGACCGCGGCCTGGTGGACGAGGAGGTCGAGCCCGCCCACGACCGTCCTGCCCTGTGCCCGCGCGGCGGCGGCGAGTCGGGTCGGCCACGGGTGGTAGAGGACGTCGAACACCACCGCGGTCCGTTCGACCACGAGGTCCGCCACGGCTGCCGCCGCCTCCTCGGGAACCGTCGACACCAGCACGTCGACCGGCGGAACCGACTCCACCTGGTCCCACGAAACGACGGTGAGAGTGACTCCCACCTGGCCTGCCAGCGCTCGTAGCTCATCCGCCCGGGCGGGATTGCGAGCGATCGCGTACACCTCGACGATCCCCGTTTGGGCGAGAGCGGCCAGCGCCGAACGTGCCGTCGCCCCGACGCCGAGCAGCAGGCCGCTTCGTGCCCGCGTGACCCCGCGTTCGGCGAGCGCCGCCACCAGTCCGGGCACGTCGGTGTTGGTACCGAGACGCCGTCCGTCGGTGAAGAGCACGGTGTTGACCGCGCCGACCAGGCGGGCGACCTCCGACACCTCGTCGCACATCGGGATCACCACGCTCTTGAGCGGCATGGTGAGCGACAGGCCTCGCCAGGACGGGTCCAGGTCGGCGAGGAAGCCGGCCAGGGTGGCCTCGCCGACCTCGAAGGCGTCGTAGCTCCAGTCCAGGCCCAACTCGGCGTAGGCGGTCCGGTGGAGTACCGGTGAGAGCGAATGCGCGATCGGGGATCCGAGGACGGCGCAGCGGCGGGATCGGGTTCGGGCCGACCCGACCGCCTCCACCGCGCTCAGCATCGGTCCGAGTGAGCGCGACACCACTGCTGGAACTCGCCCACGTAGGCCTCGTGCTCGGCGTAGGTGCGGGCGAACTTCGTCGCGCCGGTGTCGGGGTTGACGGTCACGAAGTACATCCACTGCCCCGGCGCCGGGTGCAGTGCCGCCTGCAGAGCCCGCTCGCCGGGCGCGTTGATCGGCCCCGGCGGCAGCCCGGCGTGGACGTAGGTGTTGTACGGCGACTTGTTGGCCCGCTCGGCGGCCGTGGTCGACACCCGGGTGTAGCGGTTGATGGCGTAGTGGACCGTGGAGTCGAGCTGGAGCTGTTGCCCCTCCGCGAGCCGGTTGTAGATCACCCGCGCGACCTTCGGGAAGTCCTCCGGACGCCGCGCCTCCGCCTCCACCAGGCTGGCGACCGTCACGACCTCCAGTGGGCTCTGCCCGAGGTCGGCGGCGCCGTTCTCCAGGCCGATGTCGTCGGCCACGTCGCGGTAGCGCGCGGTCATGTCCTGGAGCAGGGTGGCCGCGGTGGTTCCGGGGTCGACGTCGTACGTCGCGGGGAAGAGCATGCCCTCCGGCTTGCCCTTGGCGTAGGACGGTAGCCCCAGCGACGCCGGGTCCTTCAACACCGCCATGAACTCCGACTCGGGGATGTTCGTCTTCTCCGACATGATCTTCACGGCCTGCGTCATCCGGCGGCCCTCAGGCACTGTGACCCGCTCGAGGATCCTGCTGTTCGGGTCGAGGATCAGGCTGAGGGCGCTCGAGGCCGCCATCTGCGCCCGCAGCCGGTAGTAGCCCGGCTGGATGGACAGCGCACGGGAGTCCTTGCGCGCGGCGCGGGTGAACGCCTCGGCGCTCTTCACCACGTCCTTCTCCTCCAGGGTCGCGGCGATGTCCCGGCTGGAGGCACCCTTCTCCACCTGGACGACGATCTCTCCCTCGCCGGTGCCGGAGTAGTCGGGCACCGTGAAGGCCTCGGTCAGGAACGTCCGGCCCTTGATGGCCACGAAGCCGAGGGCGCCACCGAGGACGACGAACGCCAGGAGGACCGCGATGCATCCTCGCCCTCTGCGGTGGCGCACGCGCCCGGAGGTGCGGAACCCTAGCTCACTCACTGGAGGCCCTTCCCCTTCGCTGTCGCTTGCGCTCGCGCCGCGCGGAGTCGCCGGTGGCGGCTGACCCCGGCGGGCTACCGGTCGAGCGTTCGGTGTCGAGTGCGCTCTGGAGGATGATGGCAGCAGCGGCCTGGTCGATCCGCGCACGCGTGCTCTTGGTGCGCAGCCCCTGGGCATGAAAGCCCTGCTGGGCACTGACCGTCGAGAGTCGCTCGTCGAAGAGCCGGACCGAGATGGTCCCGCCCAGGCGCTCCGCGAGCGCCCGGGCGAACTCCCGTGCCTTCTGGGCCGCCGGGCCCTCGCCTCCGGACAGCGAGACGGGCAGCCCTACGACGACCTCGACGGCCTCGGACTCAGCGACGAGCGCGGCGATCCGGTCGAGGTCACCTTCGCCTCGAGCGACGGTCTCCACAGGCACCGCCAGCAGACCGGAAGGGTCCGACCGAGCCACTCCGATCCGGACGTCGCCGACGTCGATACCCAGCCGAACCCCGCCGCGCATCGTCCGCCCGCCGTCAGCTACTCGTGACCCGGGTGCCGACGGCGTACTCGACTTGACGCAGAGCGTCTTCCGCCTTGGACGGGTCGGTGCCACCGCCCTGCGCGACGTCGTCCTTGCCGCCGCCACCGCCGCCGAGGACACCCGCGGCGATCCTGACCAGCTCACCGGCCGAGAGCCGCCAGGTGCGTGCCTCCTCGTTGATCGCGACCACCACCGACGGGCGACCGCCCGCGGTGCCGACCACCGCCACGACAGCGGGGCGTTCGCGAGGCATCCGGCCGCGTACGTCGAGGGCGAGCTTGCGCAGGTCGCCCGCCGACGCGCCGTCGGGCACCTGGTGCGCCACGAGTGCCACGCCGTAGACGTCCTTCGGGCTCGCCGCCAGCTGACCCGCCGCCGCGAGCACCTGCTCGACACGGACCCGCTCGAGTTCCTTCTCGGCCACCCGCAGCCGATCGAGGATCCCGGCCACGCGGTCGGGAAGCTCCTCCGGCCTGGCCTTGATCGCCTCGGCGAGCTGGCCGAGGATCACGTGCTCACGGGCGAGGAAGCGGTAAGCGTCGGCGCCCACCAGCGCCTCGACGCGCCGGACGCCGGCACCGATCGAGGACTCCGAGAGCAGCTTGACGACTCCGAGCTGCCCGGACCGGCTGGCGTGGGTACCGCCACACAGCTCCCGGGCCCAGTCACCGACCGAGATGACCCGGACCTCATCGCCGTACTTCTCACCGAACAGCGCCATCGCGCCCGAGGACCGCGCCTCGGCGATCGGCATCACCATCGCGCTGACCGGAAGGTCGGCGAGGAGGAGCTCGTTGACCCGCTCCTCCGACTCGGCGAGCACGCTCTCCGGCACGGGACCGGTCGCGGTGAAGTCGAACCGGAACCGGCCCGGCGCGTTCTCCGAGCCCGCCTGCGCGGCGGTCTCGCCGAGCGCCTCACGGAACGCCTTGTGCACCATGTGGGTGGCCGTGTGGGCGCGGGAGATGGCCCGCCGGCGTTCGATGTCGACGAGCGCCTGGGCGACGACGCCGGGAACGACCTCGCCCTCGAGCACCTTCGCCTGGTGGACGATCAGGCCGCTGAGCGGCGACTGCACGTCGTGGACGACCACGCGGGCACCGTTGGCGAGTTCGATCACGCCCTCGTCGGCGAGCTGGCCACCGCCCTCGGCGTAGAACGGCGTCCGGTCGAGGACCAGTTCGATGGTGTCGCCCTCGCGGGCCGAGCCGGCCGGCTCACCGCCGATCAGGAGGCCGGCGACCCGTGCCTCGGAGACCACCTCGTCGTAGCCGGTGAACTCGACCGAGCGACCCAGCTGGTCGGCGACCCCACGGTAGGCCGACAGGTCGGCGTGGGCCGACTTGCGGGCGGCCGCGTCCTCCTTGGCCCGTGTCCGCTGCTCCGCCATCAGCCGGCGGAAGCCCTCCTCATCGACGGACAGGCCACGCTCGGCCGCCATCTCCAGGGTGAGGTCGATCGGGAAGCCGTAGGTGTCGTGCAGCTGGAAGGCCTTGGCCCCGGCCAGCGTCGCGGCGCCGGACCGCTTCGTCTCCTCCGCGGCCAGGTCGAAGATCTGCGCGCCGGTCTTCAGGGTGCCGAGGAAGGTCTCCTCCTCGGCGTAGATCACCGAGCTGATCCGCTGCCAGTCCTGCTCCAGCTCGGGGTAAGACAGCTTCATCCGGGCCTGGCTCACCGGCAGCAGCGTCGGCATGGTGCTCTCGTCGACGCCGAGGAGCCGCATCTGGTTGACGGCGCGCCGGATGATCCGGCGGAGCACGTAGCCGCGGCCCTCGTTGCTCGGCGTGACGCCGTCGCTGACGATCATCATCGCCGAGCGCACGTGGTCGGCGACGACCCGCAGCCGTACGTCGCTGGCGTGGTCCGCGCCGTAGCGGCGGCCGCTGAGCTCGGTCGCCCGGTCCAGCACCGGCCGGATCTCGTCGTTCTCGTAGATGTTGTCGACGCCCTGCAACAGCGCCGCCATGCGCTCCAGGCCCATGCCGGTGTCGATGTTCTTCGCGGGCAGCTCGCCGAGGATCGGGTAGCCCTCCTTGGCGGGGCCCTCACCACGCTCGTACTGCATGAAGACGAGGTTCCAGAACTCGAGGTAGCGGTCCTCGTCGACCTCCGGACCACCTTCGGGGCCGTAGGCCGGGCCGCGGTCGATGTAGAGCTCGCTGCACGGTCCACAGGGTCCGGGCACGCCCATGGACCACAGGTTGTCGGCCATGCCGCGGCGCACGATGCGCTCGGCCGGCAGCCCGATCCGGTTCTGCCAGATCCCCGCCGCCTCGTCGTCCTCGTGGTAGACGGTCACCCAGATCCGGGACTCCGGCAGGCCGAAGCCACCCTCGGAGACCGGGCGGGTGATCAACTCCCACCCCAGCTCGATCGCGCGTTCCTTGAAATAGTCGCCGAAGGAGAAGTTGCCGTTCATCTGGAAGAACGTGCCGTGCCGGGTGGTCTTGCCGACCTCTTCGATGTCGCCGGTGCGTACGCACTTCTGCACGCTCGTGGCGCGCGGGTAGGGCGGCGTCTGCTGGCCCAGGAGGTAGGGCTTGAACGGCACCATCCCGGCGTTGACGAACAACAGGTTGGGGTCGTCGAGCAACAGCGACGCCGACGGCACGACCGTGTGGCCGCGCTCGCCGAAGAAACGTAGATACCGCCGACGAACTTCCGCCGTATCCATCAGCGACCGTCCCTCCAGGTCGAGTTGGGGTCCCGGGCCAGACGCGCGGCGGCGTCTGCGTCGAGGCCCGAGTGTCCGTTGGTCTGCGGTGAGTCGAGCGCAAGGGCGTCGCGCAACTCCTCCTCGCGTGCCTCCATGCCGGCGCGCACCTCCTCACCGAAGGCGCGAACGGCGTCACCGAGGCCGCTCAGCTGCTTGGCGATCCCCTGTGGGGTGAACTGGTCCGCCTTCTGTGAGAGCTTGCGGACCACGAGAACCCCGACGGTGGCACCCACGACCACCCAGAACACTCGCTTCATCAGGCGTCCGCACCCTTCCGGCGGCGGCCCGCCTTCATCTCGCTTCGGACCCTGCGCTCCACGTCACGCCGGTTGTGCGCGACCAGCGCACGGCGGACGCCGTAGGAGAACGCGGCCACCTTGACCAGCGGACCACCGAGGGTGGCCGCGAACAGCGAGGTCAGGCCGGCGACGTTGTCCGAGACGGTCTGGGCACGGGCAGTGATCGTGTCGACCCGCGCCAACTGGGCGTTGGTCGTCGTCACGGTCGTGGTCACCTCACCCAGCAACGGTACGCTCTCGTCGGACACTCCCCGCACCAGCAGGCGCGTCTCGTCGAGCACCTTGCCGAGCTTGAGGATCGGGTACGCGAGGAGCCCCACCAGCAGCAGCAGTGCCGCGGCCGCGATCAGCCCCGCGATTTCACCGGCAGTCATGGCGACCAAACCTATAACGGTCAGGCACAAGTCGTGCGCCGCCCCTACGGGCCGTGTCGTGGCGATGACCTGCGTCTGGTCGCCCAGGCGTGAACCATCCCTTTTGGCCGGGAAGGTGGGAGACGTGCCGCGGGCTCACTCCTCGCCGGCGAGGATGCGGCGGATGCGTTCCAGTCGCTGCGCCGCCGCCTGCTCGGCGCCACGGCTGGTGGGCGTGTAGTAGGTCCGGCCGGCCACCTCGTCAGGTGCGTACTGCTGGGCGACGATCCCGCGCGGGTCGTCGTGGGCGTAGCGGTAGGAAGCGCCGTGGCCGAGCTTCTTCGCCCCGCTGTAGTGGGCGTCGCGCAGGTGCGCCGGAACGGGGCCGATCTTCCCGGCCCGTACGTCTGACAGTGCCGCGCCTATCGCGGTGACCACGGCGTTGGACTTCGGCGCCAGGGTCAGGTGGATGGTCGCGTGGGCGAGGTTGATCGCCGCCTCGGGCAGGCCGACGAACTGCGCGGCCTGGTGGGCGGCGACGGCGACGCCGAGGGCCGTCGGGTCGGCCATGCCGATGTCCTCACTGGCCGAGATCACCAGCCGGCGGGCGATGAACCGGGGATCCTCGCCCGCCTCGATCATCCGGGCGAGGTAGTGCAGGGCGGCGTCGACGTCACTGCCGCGGATCGACTTGATCAACGCGCTGGCGACGTCGTAATGCTGGTCGCCGTCACGGTCGTAACGCACCGCGGCCCGGTCGACCGCCGTCTCCAGCGTCTCCAGGTCGATCTCGGCGGCGCCGTTGGCCATCGCGGCACCCGCGCCGGCCTCGAGGTAGGTGAGAGCACGCCGCGCGTCGCCGCCGGCCATCCGGACAAGGTGCTCCCGGGCCGGTCCGGCGAGTGTGACCGCACCGGCCAGGCCGCGCTCGTCGGCGAGTGCCCGGTCGATCAGCCCGGCGATGTCCTCGTCGGAGAGGGGCTCCAGACGCAGCAGCAGCGACCGGGACAGCAGCGGCGAGATGACCGAGAAGAAGGGGTTTTCGGTGGTTGCCGCGACGAGGGTGATCCAACGGTTTTCCACGCCCGGCAGGAGCGCGTCCTGCTGGGCCTTGCTGAACCGGTGCACCTCGTCGACGAAGAGCACCGTCTCCCGACCCCGGCCGAGGTCACGACGCGCGGAGTCGATCACCGCGCGGACCTCCTTGACCCCGGCCGCGACGGCGGAGACCTCGACGAACGTCCGGTTGGTCTGCCTGCTGACGATCGCGGCGATCGTGGTCTTGCCCGACCCGGGCGGTCCCCACAGCAGGAGCGACATCGGCTGATCGCCCTCGATCAACCGACGCAGCGGCGCGCCGGGGGCGAGGAGCTGGCGCTGCCCGACGAGATCGTCGAGGCTCTGCGGCCGCATCCGCACCGCGAGGGGCGCTGCCCGGTGGTCGGTGTCGGCCAGGCTGCCCGAACCCCGGGCTCCGGCCGGGGCACTCGGCTGCCCCGCCACCTCGAACAACGCCTCGTCGGTCACGGATCGAGACTATCCGGCTGCTCCCCCACCTCCGGCGCGGCCAGCGCCTGTGCCGGCCGCGCGGGTACGGGCCAGGTCAGCGGCCCAGCGGGACCTCGCCGTCACCGTCGACGGCGGCGGCCACGGCCGCCTGGCTCGCCTGCGCGTCCGCGGCCGAGGGCGGGGCCGCGAAGTGGCACGCCACCTGGTGGCCGCCCACCAGCGTCCGCAACGGCGGCTCCTGGGACGCGCAGATGTCCTGCGCCTTCCAGCAGCGGGTACGGAAGCGGCAGCCCGACGGCGGGTCGATCGGGCTCGGCACGTCGCCGAACAGCCGGATCCGCTCCCGGCGGCCGCCCACCGCCGCCTGCCCCACGTCGGGAACAGCCGACAGCAGCGCCTGGGTGTAGGGGTGGTGCGGCTGGGTGTAGAGCCGCTCCCGGTCGGCCACCTCCACGATCTTGCCGAGGTACATCACGGCGATCTTCGGGCAGAAGTGCCGGACGATGGCCAGGTCGTGGGCGATGAAGACGAAGGAGATGCCGAACTCCTTCTGCAGGTCCGCCAGCAGGTTGACGACCTGGGCCTGGATCGAGACGTCCAGGGCGCTGACCGGCTCGTCGGCCACGATCAGCTTGGGTCGCACCGCCAACGCCCGGGCGATACCGATCCGCTGCCGCTGGCCGCCGGAGAACTCCCCCGGATAGCGGTTGTAGTGCTCGGGGTTGAGCCCGACCACCTCGAGCAGCTCCTGGACGCGGGACAGAACGTCCTTCTTCGGCACGATGTTGTGCACCCGCAGCGGCGTACCGATGATCGAGCCGACCGTGTGCCGCGGGTTCAGCGAGGAGTACGGGTCCTGGAAGATGATCTGGATCTCGCGCCGGAAAGGCAACATCTTGCGCGGGGAGAGCGAGCCGATGTCGGTGCCCTCGAACCGCACCTCGCCACTGGTGGGGTCCAGCAGCCGGGTGATGAGCCGGCCGGTCGTCGACTTCCCGCACCCGGACTCCCCCACCAGCCCGAGCGACTCGCCCCGGCCCACGGAGAAGGACACCCCATCGACTGCCTGTACCTGGCCGACGACTCGGCGGATCACGCCGGTCGAACGGACCGGAAAGTGCTTGACGAGGTCCTTGACCTCCAGCAGCGGGGTCCCGGTGCCGCCACCCCACGTCCGCTCCGCGGTCGGTGTGGTCCCTGTCGTGGTCTCTGTCATGGCCTGTCTCCCTCAGCCGATCCGCGGCTGGACTTCTTCGACGAAGATCTCGTCCGGATTCGGCAGGTGGCACCGCACGAGATGGTCGCTACCGCGCCCGCCCGGACGCAGCTCCGGAAGGGTCTCGACGCAGCGGTCGTCCGGCAGCCGCGAGGCGTAGGGGCAACGCGGGTGGAACGAACATCCGCTCGGGAGGTTGATGAGGCTCGGTGGCATGCCCTTGATCGGGTTGAGGCGCTGCTCGGGGTCGCCGGTCAGGTGCGGGGCGCTGGAGAGCAGGCCCCAGGTGTAGGGGTGCTCAGGGTGGGTGAGGATCTGCTTGCAGGCGCCGTACTCGACGCACCGACCGCCGTACATCACCAGGACGTCGTCGGCGACCTCGGCGACGACGCCGAGGTCGTGGGTGATCAGGATGATCGCCGAACCGAACTCCCGCTGCAGATCCTGCAGCAGGTCGAGGATCTGGGCCTGGACGGTCACGTCCAGCGCCGTGGTCGGCTCGTCGGCGATCAGCAGCTGCGGGTCGTTGACCAACGCCATCGCGATCATCGCTCGCTGCCGCATACCGCCGGAGAACTGGTGGGGATAGTCGTCGATACGACGGCTCGCCTGCGGAATCCCAACCCGGTCGAGCATCTCGATGGCCCGCTTGCGGACCTGCGCCTTCGGCGCCTTGTGGTGGGCGAGATACGCCTCGGAGATCTGGTCGCCGATGCTGAAGAACGGGTGCAGCGCGGAGAGCGGGTCCTGGAAGATCATCGAGACCGCGTTGCCGCGGATCTTCCGCATGCGCTCGTCGTCGACGCCGACCAGGTCGGTGCCCTGCAGGCGGATGCTTCCGGAGATCTTCGTACGCCGCCGGTCGTGCAGGCCCATGATCGCCATGCTGGACACGCTCTTGCCGGAGCCGGACTCACCGACAATCCCGAGCGTGCGACCGAGTTGGACGTCGTAGGAAAGGCCGGTGACGGCGTTCACCACACCGTCGGGCGTGGGGAACTGGACCGTGAGGTCCTCCACGGACAGGAACGGCTGCTGGGGCCTGGAGGTTTCGTTCGTGCTCATCCGAGTCGCACCCGTGGGTCGAGGAAGCTGTAGACGATGTCGACGACGATGTTCAACGCCACCAGCAGGAACGACGCGTACATCACCGATCCCATGATGACGGGCAGGTCGCCGGTCCCGACGGCGTTGAGCGCGAGGAGGCCGAGCCCCTGAACGTTGAAGATCTGCTCGGTGAAGACCGTGCCGGTGAGGAGGCCCGCGAGGTCCAGGCCGAGGATCGTGACCACCGAGGTCAGTCCCGCGCGTAACGCGTGCCGGAAGTGGACTCGCCGGACGCTGAGTCCCTTGGCCCGCGCGGTGCGTACGAAGTCCTCGCCCAACGCCTCGACCATAGCCGCCCTGGTGTAGCGGGCGTAGGCCGTCGCGTAGACCGCGCCGAGGACCACCCAGGGAAGTAACAGCCCCTTGAACCACTCGAACGGATTCTCGGTCAGGGGCGTATAGCTACTGCGAGGAAATATCGAGTACTGGATGGTCAGATAGATGGCGGCGAGCAGGGCCACGAGGTAATAGGGGAACGACGTCAGCATCAGTGAACCACTGACGAGCGTCTTGTCCCAGATGGTTCCGCGATGAATGGCCGCGAAGGCACCTGTCGTCACACCCACGATGGAGAAGATGACCATCGCCCCGAGGGCCACCGAGATCGTGACGGGTATTCGCGTGATGATCATCTGGGTGACGGGTTCGTCGGCGACGAAGGAATAGCCAAGACACGGTGCCGGGCACGGCTTGACGAAGCCACCCGAATGGATCTCCCGCCCCGTCGCGATTCCCGTGAAGTACTCGATGAACTGTTCGGGTACGGGCTTGTCCAGCGAGAGGCTCGTACGAATGTCCGCGAGCCGGTCGGGAGTGCAGTTGCGGTCGCCACAGATGGCGTACTCGGGCCTGGACGGACCGAGGAAGAACAAGAAGAACGACAACACCATGACGACGAGCACCACCGCGAGACCCGCGACAATGCGCCGAACCACATATCCGAACATCGTTGACCAACCTCGGCAGCCAGAGTGGGTGACCGGACGCGGTGGGTGGGAAGAGCCAACGGCCCTTCCCACCCGCCGGGTGGCCTACTGCTTCACGAACAACTTGGTGAAGTCGGGACCGCCGGCGAAGGCGTCCAGAACGACACCGCCGACCTTGGAGCCGAACAGGAAGTTGGCCGTGCTGTAGCTGACCGGGATGACCGGGAGGTACTTCTCGGTCATCGTCTTGTCGAGCTTGGCCCACTCAGCCGGCTGCTGGTCCAGGGGCAGGGCCGAGATCCGGTCGATCTCAGTGTTGACGTCCTCCTCGTTGAGGAAGGACTTGTTCGGCGCGGCGTTCGGGTTCAGGGCGATCAGCCGGCCGTCGAAGATGGCCGGGAAGACCGTGGTCGCCGACGGCCAGTCCAGGCACCAACCGTTGGCCCGGATGTTGATCTGCGACTTGGGGTTGCCGAGTTCGGCGCGCACCTGGTCGCGCGGCATCGGGATGGCCTTGGTCTTGAAGCCCGCGGCCTTCAGCTTCTGCTCGCGCACCGCCGAGACCTGCGCGGCGATGTCGTCGTCGTTGGCGTAGACCCAGACGACCTCGAAGCCCAGCTTGCCCGCCGCTTCGAGCATCTTCTTCGCCTCGGCCGGGTCGCCGTCACCCTTCGCGCCGTTGCCGAACACGTCGTAGTTGACGAAGCCCGGGGTCACCTTCGGCAGGATCGTGGTCGCTGCCTTGTAGGTGAACGGGTTGTCGCCGGCCGCCTTGTGCAGCGAGTCGTACGGCCACGCCACCGCGAGCGCCTTGCGCACCTCGAGCGGCATCTTGCGGGTGTCGAGGTAGATGAAGTTGGTGCAGGTGCCGTCACCGGTCAGCATCCGCTCCTCGGGCTCCTTGCCCTGGATCTTGGGCAGCAGGGAGGAGTCGACGCTGTCGTAGGTGATCGCGGTCTGGTCCGGACCGTTGTCGTTGATCAGCTGCTCCTGCAGCTTGATCGGGTTCTGGCTGAACTTGAAGTCGTACTTGTCGACGTACTGGTGCCGACCGGCGTCGGTCGCGGGGTCCCACTGCTCGTTCTTGGTCAGGACGAGCCGCTTGCCCTTCTGGTACGTCTCGAACTTGTACGGCCCGGTCGCGAGCGGGTGGTTGCCGTAGTTGCCCTGGGTGTCCTTGGCCTGCGGGATCGGTGTGAACACCGGGAACGTCGTGTAGTAGGGCAGGTCCGGGAACGGCTTGGCCATCTTCAGGACCAGCGTCTTGTCGTCCGGCGTCTCCACACCGGCGTAGTCGAGACCGCCGTTCTGGGCCGCCGGCTTGAACGGGCCCTTGTAGGTGGTGCCGTCGACGAAGTAGCTCTGCTGGTAGGTCGGACCACCGGTGAGCTCTTCGGTCGCGAAGGACCGCTTCACCGAGTAGGCGAGGTCCTGCGCCGTGACCGGCGAGCCGTCCTCGTACTTGATCCCGTCCTTCAGCTTGAAGGTCCACTCGGTGAAGTCGTCGTTCGGCGTACCGAGGTCCGTCGCCAGGTCGGGGATCAGGTAGTACTTCCCGTCCTCACGCAGTTCGAGCGCCGTGAGCGTGCGGGCCGTCAACCGCAGCACCGCGAGGGTGTCGATGTAGTAGGCCCGGGTGGGGTCGAAGGTCTCCGGCGCGTTCACCGTCAAAACGGTGACCGTGCCGCCCTTCTGGGAACCCGCGATGTCCTTGGCCGGGCCGACCGCCGCCGCGTCCTGCACGACCTGGAAGCCGCCGCCCGTCGGCGCCGCCGACGGGGACTCCTTCTTCTGCTCCTGTGCCCGCTCGGAGGGCGATGCACCCCCACCGCAGGCGGCAGCGCCGAGGGCCAGCACGCCGGCCGCCGCTACCAACCTTCTCCAATGCATACGTTCTTACCTTGCCTTCCTTGAGGACTGGTCCCCGGCGGTTGCTACCGACGGGTTTTCGGGTCGAATGCGTCGCGAATCGCGTCCCCGAGAAGGTTGAGAGCCAGGACGAGCACGAGGATCGCCAGTGCCGGCTGCCAGAAATAGATCGGGTATGTCTCGTAGTAGGACAGCGCGGAGTTGATCGTGCGGCCCCACGAGGGTGTTGGTTCGGTCAGACCGATGCCGAGATAGGAGAGACCAGCTTCCGAAGCGATGTAGCTGGGCACCGCCAGGGAGAGAAAGACGATGATCTGGCCGGTCAGGTTGGGTAGCAGCTCGCGGAAGAGAATCTGCCGGGTCGGTACGCCGATCGCACGAGCGGCCTGCACGAACTCCCGTTCACGCAAGGACAGCACCTGGGCCCGGATCAGCCGGCCAAGACCGGTCCATCCGAACAGCGCGAAGATAGCCACCAGCGACCAGAGGCGAACTTGGGAGACCGTATTCCCATCCGTAGGAAACCAGCTCTGGACGACCGGGACGATGGCGAAGACGAAGAGAATGAGCGGCATCGACAACATCAGGTCGATCAGCCAGGAGATTGCCCGGTCGACACGTCCACCGAGGAAGCCCGAGAGCAGACCCATCGCGGTTCCGATCACCGTCGAGATGGCGGCGGCGCTGACCGCGACGATCAGCGAGGGACGGCTGCCCTGAATCCACCGGGCGAAGAGGTCCCGGCCGAGCCGCGGCTCCAACCCGAAGGGGTGGGCGGCGCTGGGATTGACGGTGGGAAAGCCGTATTCGTCGACGAGATCCTGGTGGAGCGTGTTGGGATCGGTGTTGGTTACCGCGGTGATGACGTCGGCGAATATCGCAATCAGGATGAAGAAGAGAACGACGACCGCGCAGATGATCGCGACCTTGTCTTTGCGCAGCCGCTCCAGCGCGATCTGGGTCGGAGACTTGCTCCTCACCGGAGCTGCGGGGGGCGCGACCGGCGTGCTGCTACCGGTCTCGAGCAGGGTCGGATCCGCCATAGATCGTCGTAAGCCTTCCAGAAGTAGGAACGCCACACAGAGCTTGTCCGCAACGCGCTGTGTTCGAAGATTGCAACGCCTGACGATAGACGACCGGATCGCCCGATCACACTGCCGTTGAGATCACGATTTGTAAACTCTTGACATTACACTGCGTATACATCAAGCCACTGTTCGCATAACACTCGGTGAAAACACAAAGTGCGGCCGGCCCTAGTGGGCCGGCCGCACGTGGTCGATTCAGGTGACGGAGGTGTCTACCGGGCCTCGCTCGGCCCGCCGGTGCTCGCGTTCGCGTCCGCTACCGGCCGCTCCTGCTTGGTCTGCTTGGTGTCGATCCCGGCCTCTCGGCGCTGCGCGGGCGTGATGGGGGTGGGCGCGCCGGTCAACGGATCGGATCCCGAAGCGGTCTTCGGGAAGGCGATGACGTCGCGGATCGACTCCACACCGGTCAGCAGCGCGACCAGCCGGTCCATGCCGAGAGCGATGCCGCCGTGCGGCGGAGGTCCGTAGCGGAATGCCTCCAGCAGGAAGCCGAACTGGCTCTCGGCCTCCGGCCTGCTGAGTCCGATCACGTCGAACACCCGCTGCTGCATTTCGGCGCGGTGAATACGGATGGAGCCGCCACCGATCTCGGTGCCGTTCAGCACGATGTCGTAGGCCTGGGAGAGCGCCTGACCGGGGTCCTCCTGGAACCGGTCTGCCCACTCCGGGGTCGGCGCGGTGAAGGGGTGGTGGATGGCGGTCCAGCCGCGACTTCCGTCGAAGTTCTCGACCGGCTCGAACATCGGCGCGTCGACCACCCAGCAGAACTCCCAACGGGAGTGGTCGATCAGGCCACAGCGCTCCCCCACCTCGAGGCGGACCGCGGCCAGGAGGCCGAGCGCCTCCGAACGCGGTCCGGCCGCGAAGAACACACAGTCGCCCGGTTTGGCGCCGGCGTGTGCCGCGAGGCCGGCCCGCTCCTCCTCGGAGAGGTTCTTCGCCACGGGGCCGGCGAGTTCGCCGTTCTCCCCCACCAGGACGTAGGCGAGACCCTTCGCGCCGCGCGAGCGCGCCCACTCCTGCCAGGCGTCGAGCTCCTTGCGGGCCTGCCCGGCCCCGCCGGGCATCACGACCGCGCCGACGTGGAAGTCGTCGCCCTTCGCCTGGAACACCCGGAACGGCGTGTGAGCGAAGTAGTCGGTGAAGTCGACGAGCTCGTTGCCGAACCGCAGGTCCGGTCGGTCGATCCCGAACCGGCGCATGGCCTCCGCGTAGGTCATCCGCGGGATCGGCTGGGGGATCTCGTAGCCGAGGACGTCCTTCCAGACCCGGGCGAGCACCTGCTCGGTGAGGGCGATGACGTCGTCGACGGAGCAGAACGACATCTCGACGTCGAGCTGGGTGAACTCCGGCTGCCGGTCGGCACGGAAGTCCTCGTCCCGGAAGCAGCGCGCGATCTGGTAGTAGCGCTCGAGGCCCGCCACCATCAGCAGCTGCTTGAACAGCTGCGGCGACTGCGGCAGGGCGTACCAGCTACCCGGCTGGAGCCGGACCGGCACGACGAAGTCGCGGGCGCCCTCCGGAGTCGAGCGGGTGAGGTAGGGCGTCTCGACGTCGACGAAGCCGCTCTGGTCCATCACGTCGCGGATCAGGTGGGTCACCCGGGAACGGGTGCGCAGCTTCTCCGCCATCTCCGGACGGCGCAGGTCGAGGTAGCGGTGACGCAACCGCACCTCCTCGTTGACCGGCGTCTGGTGGTGCTCCTCCACCGGGAACGGCAACGCCTCGGCGGTGCTCAGCACCTCCACCTCGGAGGTGACGACCTCGACCTCACCCGTCGGGAGGTTGGGGTTGGCGTTGCCCTCCGGCCGCGGGCGTACGTCGCCCACGATCCGGATGCAGTGCTCCTGGCGCAGGTCACGCGCCGCGGCCTCGTCACGGATCACCACCTGCACGGTGCCCGAGGCGTCCCGCAGGTCGATGAATGCCACGCCACCGTGGTCTCGTCGCCTGGCCACCCACCCGGCCAGGGTCACGGTCTGGTCGACGTGGTCGGCGCGTAGCGTGCCGGCCTCGTGCGTGCGGATCACCCGAACGTCTCCTTCGTCGTGTCGTGCGTGATGTCTCGCGTCATATCCTCGGCGCTGCCGGCCGTCACTGTCCGGTGCTCGCGACGATGGCGGCGACGAGGTCGTCGAGCGGAACCGACGTCTGCTCGCCGCTGCGCAGGTCCTTCAGCTGGACGACGTGCTGCTCGAGGTCCCGATCACCGAGAACGAGCGCGAACGCCGCCCCGGACCGGTCGGCGGCCTTCATCGCGCCCTTGAGGCCCTGCCCGCCGTAGGTCGTGTCGGAGCGGAGACCGGCACGCCGGAGGTCGCGCAGCAACGTGACCGTACGGCGCCGCGCCGCCGCCCCGAGCGGGACGACGAAGACGTCGCAGCGGCTCCGGTCGCCGACCTCGAGCCCTTCGGCGTCGACGGCCAGGATCGTGCGGTCGACGCCGAGCCCGAAGCCCACGCCGCCGAGGTCGGGGCCACCGATGGTCGCGAGGAGGCCGTCGTAGCGACCACCTCCGCCGAGCGCGGACTGCGCGCCGAGACCGCCGTGCACGATCTCGAACGTGGTCCGGACGTAGTAGTCCAGCCCACGGACGAGGCGGGGCGTGTCCTCGTACTCCACCCCGAGATCGGTGAGATAGGAGCGCACCTGCTCGTGGTGCTCCTTGCAGGCTCCGCAGAGGTGATCGGTGATCAGCGGCGCGTCGGTGAGCTGGGCCTGGACCTCCGCGCGCTTGTCGTCCAGCACCCGCATCGGGTTGATCTCCGCGCGCCGGCGGGTGTCGTCGTCGAGGTCGAGCCCGCGCAGGAAGTCCTGGAGCAGCTCGCGGTAGGCCGGCCGGCACTCTCGACACCCGAGGCTGTTGAGCAGCAGGCGGGTCCCGGTGAGCCCGAGCGAGCGCATGGCCTCCGCGGCCAGCCAGACGACCTCGGCGTCGAGCGCGGGGTCGTCACCGCCGATCGTCTCCACGCCCACCTGGGTGTGCTGGCGGTAGCGGCCGGACTGCGGCTGCTCGTAACGGAAGTTGGGTCCGACGTACCACACCTTCACCGGCAGTTGGCCGCGGTGCAGGCCGTGCTCGGCGATGGCACGCAGGACGCCGGCCGTCCCCTCCGGTCGCAACGTCAGCGAACGCCCGCCGCGGTCCTCGAAGGTGTACATCTCCTTGGTCACGACGTCGGTCGACTCACCGACCCCCCGGACGAAGAGCCCGGTGTCCTCGAACATCGGGGTCTCGACGTAGTCGTACCCGGCCAGCCTGGGTTGCCGGCTCAGTGCCTCCCGGACGGCGAGCCACGTCGCCGACCGCGGAGGAACGATGTCGTAGGTGCCCTTGGGCGCCTGGAAACTCATGAGGAATCTTCACCCGCTCCGTGCCGGGCCGGGCACGAGCCCCTTCAGGAAGGGATTGTTCTGGCGTTCCCGGCCGATGGTCGTCTGGTCACCGTGGCCGGGCAGAACGACGATCCGGTCGTCGAGCGGCAGCACCTTGTCGGCAAGGCTGCGCAGCATCGTCGGATGATCTCCGCCCGGCAGGTCGGTGCGTCCGATGGATCCGGCGAAGAGCAGGTCGCCCCCGAACATCAGCTCCGGTGCGTCTGCCGCCGGCTCCGTCCACGCCGTGCTGCCACGGCGCCCGGCCCCCGGACTGTACGGGGTCCGAAACGTCACCGACCCGCTGGTATGGCCTGGTGTGTGGTCGACTGTGAGGTTCAGCCCGGCGACCTCGACGGTGGCGCCGTCGGCGAGTTCCCGCACCTCGTCGGGCTCGGCGAAGGTCTCGCCCCCGCCGAGCAGGGCGCCGGCCCACTCCGGCGGAAGCCCGTTCAGCGGGTCGGCGAGCAGGCGCCGATCGGCTGGGTGGACCCAGCACACCGCGTCGTAGCTGCCGCAGACGGGCAGCACCGACCACATGTGGTCAAGGTGACCGTGGGTCAGGAGGACGGCGATCGGCCTGAGCCCGTGCTCGCGGACCACCTCGGCCACCGCCGGGGCGGCGTCCTGCCCGGGGTCGACGACCACGCACTCCGCGCCCGCCTCGGCTGCCACGACGTAGCAGTTCGCGGCGAACACTCCGGTGGGGAAGCCGGCGACGAACACTGCGTAGTCCTCTTGGGGTCGTACGGCGGGGAAAAGCTTCTCGACCTTCGAAGACTACCGGCGGCCCGGTCGGCCCCGCGAACCGCATGACCGGCGTTCCCGCGACGGGCGACCCCCGGCCGGATGCACCACCCGGCCAGCCGAAGCGCCCCGTTCGGTGGTGAAAGCTGGGGATTACCCGGGCGCGCGCGAGGGGTGTGCCATCTAGACTGACTCACCGGTCGTCGGACACCAGAGCGGAGAGACGGTCCTCGGTGGTCACGAAGAAGCAGCGTCAACGCCAGCTCGCCCGGCAGAAGTGGGAACGCCAGCGGACCCGCCAGGTCGAGCACCGCCATCGCGCGCGCCGCAACGGCATCATCATCGGCACGGTCGTCGCGGTGATCGCCGTGATCGCGGGCGGCGTCGGTCTCTTCCTCCTCCTGCGCGACGACCGGCCGGCCCATGCCGCCGCCGTCCTCACGCCGGCGGACCACGATCCGGGCGCGACGCCGGGCAGGATGGTCATGGCGGGTGCGCCGGGCAGGATGGTCGCGGCCGATGGTGAAAACCGTAATGACAGCGGATTTGTCATCACGTACGGTGACCCCTTCACGATCGATCACCCCGCGACGGCGTTCGGGAAGGTCAGCTACAGGCTCGACGGCGTATCAAGGGCGGCCAAGGCCGGCCTCGCTCCCGACTCCGGGACACAGGGGCTCGGCCGACCGGCAACATCGGTCATCATCGAAGATGTCAAGGTCACGACGACGTGATCACCGACCGGGAGCGTGCAGTGAACGGAACGGCAGAAGATCCCTGGGGCAGGGTGGCGGACGACGGCACGGTCTATGTCCGCACCGACACCGGCGAGCGCGCCATCGGGTCCTGGCAGGTGGGCGACCCCGAGGGAGCGCTCACGTTCTTCCGCCGCAAGTACGACGCGATCGCGCTGGAGGTCGACCTGCTCGCCTCGCGGGTCGAGAGCGGCATCCTCGCTCCCGACGAGGCGCAGAGCGCCCTCCGTCGTGAGCGGCGCAACCTCGAGAACGCGCAGGCGATCGGAGACCTGGCGGCCCTGGCCGCCCGCCTCGACGCCCTCGAGGCGGTGATCGCCGACCGGCGCGCGGAGCGTCGAGTCGAGCGCAAGCGCCAGGTGGAGGAGGCCCGCGAGGCCAAGGCCGCCATCGCGGCGGAGGCCGAGACCCTCTCGGCGGGCTCTGACTGGCGGCACGGCGTCGGCCGGTTCCGCGAGCTGCTCGACCAGTGGAAGGCGCTGCCCCGGCTCGACAAGGCGACCGACGACGAGCTGTGGCGCCGCTTCTCCAGCGCCCGGACCGCCTACACCCGCCGCCGCAAGCAGCACTTCTCCGAGCTCAACGTTCGCCGCGAGGACGCCCGGCAGGCGAAGGAGGAGATCGCCGCGGAGGCGGAGTCCCTCGCCGACTCGACCGACTGGGGCCGGGGGACCACGCAGTACCGCGAGCTCATGCAGCGCTGGAAGGCGGCCGGACCCGCGGCCCGTGACGTCGAGGACCAGCTCTGGAAGCGGTTCCGGGCCGCCCAGGACCGGTTCTTCAACGCCCGCAACGCGACCTACGCCGAGCAGGAGGCCGAGTTCCAGGTCAACCTGGAGCAGAAGGAAGCCTTGCTCGTCGAGGCGGAGGCACTGCTGCCCGTACGCGATCACCGGGTGGCGCGCGAGGCTTACCGCGGTCTGTTGCAGCGGTGGGACGAGATCGGCCGCGTGCCCCGCGCCTCCGTGCGCGCGGTGGAGGGCCGACTTCGCAAGGTCGAGGACGCCATCCGCTCCGCTGAGAGCAACGAGTGGCGGCGGACCAACCCCGAGACCCGGGCCCGCGCCAACGACACCTTGACGCAGCTGCGCAACTCGATCGCCGACCTCGAACGCGAGCTTGCCAAGCAGCAGGAGACGGGCAACGCGGCCGGAGTACGCCAGGCGGAGGAGGCCCTCAACGCCCGCCGTGCCTGGCTGGCCGAGGTCGAGAAGACGCTCGACGAGTTCTCCAGCTGAATCTGAGGGTCCCTGGAGTCCGGGTGAGGCGTACGCCCACCCGGACTCGTTCTGTCGCGATCAGTTGGTGACGCGGTAGGCGTCGAAGACGCCGTCGACGCTGCGTACGGCGCGAAGGACGTGCCCAAGATGCTTGGGGTCGCCCATCTCGAAGGTGAAGCGACTCTTCGCCACCCGGTCGCGGGTGGTCGTCACCGACGCCGACAGGATGTTGACGTGCTGGTCGGACAGGATCCGGGTGATGTCGCTGAGCAGCCGGGCCCGGTCGAGGGCCTCGACCTGGATCTGCACGAGGAAGAGGCTCTGCGCCGTCGGCGCCCACTCGACCTCGACCATCCGCTCGGGCTGGGTGGTCAGGTGGTGGATGTTGATGCAGTCTCCCCGGTGGACCGACACCCCCGCGCCGCGGGTGACGAAGCCGACGATCGCGTCTCCCGGCACGGGCGTACAGCACTTCGCCAGCTTCACCCAGACGTCGGTGACACCCTTGACGACGACACCGGAGTCGCCGCGGGGTAGCCGCTCCCGCCGCCCTGTGTCGGGCGAGATGACGATGGCCTCCGACGCGTCCTCGGCCTCCTCCTCGCCCGCGCCGACGGTCTGCATGAGACGCCGGACGACGGACTGTGCGGTGACGGTGCCCTCCCCCACCGCGGCGTAGAGCGAGGAGACGTCGGGGTAGCGGAGGTCCTGAGCGATCGCGGCGAGTGACTCGTGGGTGAGCATGCGCTGCAGCGACATGCCCTCCTTGCGGACCATGCGGGCCAGTTGGTCCTTGCCCTGGTCGATGGCCTCCTCGCGCCGCTCCTTGGTGAACCAGTGCCGGATCTTGTTGCGGGCACGCGGGCTGCGGACGAACGTCAGCCAGTCACGACTCGGTGCGGCGCCGTCGGCCTTGGAGGTGAAGACCTCCACCAGGTCGCCGTTCTCGAGTTGGCTCTCGAGCGGCACGAGCCGGCCGTTGACCCGGGCGCCGATACAGCGGTGCCCCACCTCGGTGTGGATCGCGTAGGCGAAGTCGACCGGTGTGGATCCGGCCGGCAGCGCGATGACGTCGCCGCGCGGGGTGAAGACGTAGACCTGGGTGGAGTTGATCTCGAACCGCAGCGACTCGAGGAACTCCCCCGGGTCCTCGGTCTCGCGCTGCCAGTCGAGAAGCTGGCGCAGCCACGCCATGTCGTTGGGGCCGCCGCCGCGGTCGGTCTCCCGACCGGCGTTGGGGTCCTCCTTGTACTTCCAGTGCGCGGCGACACCGTATTCGGCCCGCCGGTGCATGGAGAACGTGCGCAGCTGCAGCTCCACCGGCTTGCCCTCGGGCCCCATCACCGAGGTGTGCAGCGACTGGTACATGTTGAACTTCGGCATCGCGATGTAGTCCTTGAACCGCCCGGGTACGGGGTTCCATCGCGCGTGGATGACGCCGAGTGCGGCGTAACAGTCGCGTACGGAGTCGGTCAGGACCCGGATGCCGACCAGGTCGTAGATGTCGCCGAACTCCCGGCCGCGGACGATCATCTTCTGGTAGATCGAGTAGTAGTGCTTCGGGCGTCCGGTGACGGTGGCCTTGACCTTCGCGTCGCGCAGGTCGGACTGCACCCGGTCGATGACCTTCGCGAGGTATTCGTCGCGGGACGGCGCACGCTCGGCGACCAGCCGCACGATCTCGTCGTAGAGCTTCGGATGCAGGGTCGCGAAGGCGAGGTCCTCGATCTCCCACTTGAGGGTGTTCATCCCTAGCCGGTGGGCGAGCGAGGCGTAGATCTCGAGGGTCTCGCGTGCGGTGCGCTCCTGCGTCGCCTGCTTGACGTAACGCAGCGTGCGCATGTTGTGCAGCCGGTCCGCGAGCTTGATGACCAGGACCCGGATGTCCTTGGCCATCGCGATGACCATCTTGCGGATGGTCTCGGCCTGCGCGCTCTCGCCGTACTTGACCTTGTCGAGCTTGGTCACGCCGTCGACGAGGAGGGCGATCTCGTCGCCGAAGTCGTTGCGCAGCTCGGTCAGCGTGTAGGGCGTGTCCTCGACCGTGTCGTGCAGGAGCGCCGCGCAGAGGGTGGGCGGTGTCATGCCCAGCTCGGCGAGGATCGTCGCGACGGCGACGGGGTGGGTGATGAACGGGTCACCGCTCTTGCGGGACTGGCCCCGGTGGTAGCGCTCGGCGGTGTGGTAGGCCCGCTCGATGAGGGTCAGGTCGGCTTTGGGGTGAGTCGTCCGGACGATCCGGAAAAGCGGCTCCAGGACCGGGTTGCCCTGCGGCGAACGCCCCAGTCGGGCCAACCGCTGGCGCATCCGCCGGGAGGACCCGGAGAACGGCCCGCCGGGCCCCTGGCCGGCGCCTCGGCGACCCGACGCGCCACGCTCGGCGGGTGCGGGGGCCTTGACCGGCTCGGTGCTGGTCGGCGCCGCCAACGCGGCGGCGGCTGCCGCACGGACCGCGGACACGCTTACCGAACGTTGCGGCGCACGGGGCACATCACCGCGCGCCGGCGCAGTCGAAGCGATCTCCTCGGCCACAGCGGTCTCCTCTGGGGCGGCAAGGCACCAGTTTACGGGCAACGAGACGGGTTACCGTCGGCACTGTCCACCAGATGGTGCTTGGGTGTCCAGCTGGGTCCTTGCCGCCGACGGTCACCGTCCGCCGCGGATGCCCCTGACTGTCCTGCGACGTGGACTTCGCCAGACTGGTCGACTTTCACCGCGCTGGCGGCGGTCCGTCCGGATCGGTTCGGCACCATTCGTCCGAGATCGGAGCCGAGTCGTCTCAGGACCGCAGGCGAGGGTCGGATCAACTGGACCAATCTTCAGATCTGGGCGAGGGACCGCAGCGCGGCGAGTTCGGCCACCCGTTCGCGTCCCCTGAGGAAGCCGAGCTCGAGCAGAACGGACACGCCCACGATCTCCGCGCCACCGGCCCGGATGAGGCCGACGGTCGCCTCGACCGTCCCACCGGTCGCGAGAACGTCGTCGATGACCAGCACCCGCTCCCCCGCCGCGATCGCGTCCTGATGGATCTCGAGGGTCTCCTGGCCGTACTCGAGCGCGTAGGTCTGGGAGTGGGTCAGCCCGGGCAGCTTCCCCTGCTTGCGGACCGGTACGAAACCGGCACCCAGAGCCAGCGCCACCGGCGCGGCCAGGATGAAACCGCGCGCCTCGATGCCGACCACTTTGTCGACCCGCGGATCGGCGTCGATCCACGGTGCGCACAGCGCGTCGATCGTGCGGGCGAAGGCGCTCGCGTCGGCGAGAAGCGGGGTGATGTCCTTGAAGACGATGCCGGGCTTGGGGTAGTCGGGAACGTCTCGGACCAGGCCGTTGATCAGCTCGTCGATGCCGCGGACCTCGCTCATCGGCGCGGGCTCCTCATCGGCCCTGGCCCTTGGAGCGGCGGGACCTGGGCTTGCGTTGGGGTTGGGCACGCCCGGCGGCCTGGGTGCGTTCGACCGGACGGGCCTGCGTGCTGCCACGGGCCGATGTCGAGACGGACTCGCGTTGGGACGCCCCGGCGCCGGCATCGGCCTGATCCCCGGCCGTACCCTTCTCCGCGGCGGCACGCCGCTGCGCCACCCTTCGGGCCAGGGCCCGCATCGCGGGCTCGCGCTCCTTCAGGTCACACAGCAACGGGGTGGCGATGAAGATCGAGGAGTACGTACCGACCGCGATACCGATGAACAGCGCCAGCGACAGGTCCTTCAGCGTGCCGGCTCCGAGGAGTCCGGCGCCGACGAACAGGATGCCCGCGACCGGGAGCAGCGCGATGAGCGAGGTGTTGATCGAGCGCACCAGCGTCTGGTTGACGGCGAGGTTGGCGGCCTCGCTGTAGGTCCAGCGACTCGAGGCGGAGATGTTCCGGGTGTTTTCACGCACCTTGTCGAAGACGACCACGGTGTCGTACAGGGAGTATCCGAGGATCGTCAGCAGGCCGATGATCGTCGCCGGCGTGACGTCGAAGCCCACCAGTGCGTAGATGCCGACGGTGATGAACACGTCGTGCAACAGCGCGACGAGCCCGGACACCGACATTCGCCACTCGCGGAAGTAGAGCCAGATCACCACCATCACGAGGACGAGGAACACCCCGAGACTCAGGATGGCCTTGCTGGTGATCTGCTGGCCCCAGGTCGGCCCGATGCTGGAGTAGTCGATCTGGCTCTCGCTGATCCGGAGCTCGTTGGCGATCGCCTTGCGCGCGGTGGCGATCTGCTCGGGAGTCAGCGGCGGCGTCTCCGCGCGGATCTGGTCGGTTCCGATCGAGGTGACGGTGGGCTCCGCGCCCTTCAGCACCCCGGTGTCGACGACGGCGGACCGCACGTCCGGAATGGCCGCCTGCGCGGAGCCGGCCGAGACCGGTGCCTGGAAGTCCACACCGCCACGGAACTCGATGGAGAAGTTGAGTCCGCGCAGCAGGATGGCGCCGAGCGCGATCAGCACCACGATGGCCGACGCGGCGTACCAGACCCGTCGCCGACCGATGAAGTTGAGCGACAACTCACCGGTGTAGAGCCTGTGCCCGACGGAACCGAGGCGGGACATGTCAGGCTCCCTTCGTCGCGGAGCGCTTGACCGTGCGCGGCGCCAGCCGCTCTCGGGGCACGCCGAGCCGGGACGGATCGAGTCCGGAGAAACGATGCCCCTCACCGAAGAAGCGGGTGCGGGAGAGCAGCGTGAGCAATGGCTTGGTGAAGACGAACACGATGATGATGTCGACGACCGTCGTCAGTCCGAGCGCGTAGGCGAAGCCTCGGACGTTGCCCACGGACAACGTGTAGAGGACCACCGCGGCCAGGAGCGACACCGAGTCGGCGGCGAGGATCGTACGTCGGGCACGTACCCAGCCCGTCTCCACGGCGGTTCGCAGACTTCGCCCTTCGCGCACTTCGTCGCGGAGGCGTTCGAAGTAGACGACGAAGGAGTCGGCGGTGATACCGATCGCGACGATCAGGCCCGCGATGCCGGCGAGGGTGAGGGTGAAGCCCTGCGGGCCGAGCAGCGACACCGCCGCGTAGACGACCGCCGCGGCGGCGGCCAGGGACAGGACCACCACCAGGCCGAGGCCGCGGTAGTAGAAGAACGAGTACAGGACGACGAGGGCGAGACCGATGGCGCCGGCGATGAGGCCACCGCGGAGCTGGTCACTGCCGAGCGTCGGCGACACGGTGGAGACCTGGCTGGTCTCGAAGGTCAGCGGCAGCGCGCCGTACTTCAGCGTGTTGGCCAGGTCGGTGGCCTGCTGCTGGGAGAACTGACCAGTGATGCTCGCCTGGCCGTCAGTGATCGGCCCCTCGATCACGGGGAAGGAGACGACCTTCCCGTCGAGGACGATCGCGAACTGACTGAGCGGCTGCTGCAGCTGGTACATCTGCGTGCTCGCCTGCGCGAACTTGCTCTTGCCGGCACCCTTCAGCTGGAGGCCGACCTGCCAGGACAGCTGGTTCTGCGGCAGCTGGGCGCTCGCGTCGGAGATCTCCGAGCCGAGGATGAGGGCGGGGCCGAGGACGAACTTCGTGGCGCTCTCCCGGTCACAGGTGAGCAGGGGGTTGCGGGAGTTGTCCTTGGCCGGCGTGAACTGCTCGCACTTGAACTTGTCCAGTGCCGCGAGCTGCGCGGCGCTGGCGCCCGTGGTCGACACCTGGACCTTGCCGTTGTCGGGCGCGGGCGGGTTCGGCTGGTTCGTCGGCGAGGGCGTGCTCGTCGCCGACGGTGTGGGAGTCGGCGCGGCAGCCTTGAGGGACTGCGGAACGGCGCGACCACGGTCGTGCGGCGTGACGCTCGCGGACGGCGAACCCGTCGGCGTGGGTGTGGGAGTGGTGGACGGGCTGGGACTTCCCGACGGCGTGGGTGTCGGAGCCGGCGCCGCAGCGGCCGCGGGGGCCACCGCGAGGACCTGCCGGAACCTCAGCTCGGCGGTCGAACCCACCAACCGGACGATCTCGTCCTGCCCCACACCGGGGACCTCGACGACGATGTGGTCGTTGCCCTGAGTGGTCACCTCCGCCTCGGCGACGGAGCCGACGCGGTTACGGATGATGTCGACAGCCTCGGCAAGCTTCTCCGGGGTCACCGGTCCCTGGCCGGCCGACGGGCGGGCGGTCAGGGTGATGGAGGTGCCGCCACGCAGGTCGAGACCGAGCCGCGGCGTCAGCGTACCGATCGCGATCATCGTGCCGAAGCCCACGACCAGAACCAGGAGAAGCGCTCCCAGAGAGCGCCACGGGTGCGGCCTCTTCGTCGCCACGTCGTCTCACTCTCCCCGTGAACGGACCGTCATGCCACCGGTCCGTCTGGACCGTCGGTCGACTTCGTGGTGCTCTCGTCCTGCGGGAGCGCCGGCTGGTCGATGATCCGGACGATGGCCTGCCGGACGTGGCGGGCGTAGACGCCGGGGGCGATCTCGAGCAGAACGCTGTCGTCCTCCACCGCGTGGACGGTCGCCATCATGCCGGCGCCGGTCATGACCTGCTGTCCGGGATGAAGCTTGTTCTGCATCTCCGACGTCTCCCGCTGCCGGCGGCGCTGGGGTCGAATCGCGACGACCCAGAACAACACCAACAAAAGGATCGGAAGCAGCAGCGTCCAGAGATTGGCCCCGGTCGCAGCCTGGCTGAGGAGCATGGGGAGTCGTTTCCCTTCCCTGGGCGTCGTCGAGACAACGGCCGATCGTCGGCCACGGCCATGTCACGCACGGCCACCGGCGGATTCTAGCGGCGCCAGCCTGGGCAGACGCGTGCGGACCTTGTCCGTGGCGTGTCAGCCCGCGTTGCCCTCGCCCGCGCCGCAGTCGTCGTCGAACAGGCTCGGTGCTTGGCCGAACGCCACGTCGGTCGGCGGCGCCAACCCTAGTTGGCGCCACGCGGCCGGTGTAGCCACCCTCCCCCTGGGAGTCCGGGCGAGATACCCGCGGCGGACCAGGAAGGGCTCGGCCACCTCCTCAACGGTCTCGCGTTCCTCTCCGACCGCGACAGCCAGGGTCGACACACCGACCGGTCCGCCACCGAACCGGCGGCACAGCGCGTCCAGGACGGCCCGGTCGAGACGGTCCAGCCCCTCTTCGTCCACTTCGTACAGGTTGAGTGCCGCCTGGGCGATGTCCTGCCGTACGACACCATCGGCACGGACCTGTGCGTAGTCGCGGACCCGACGCAACAGCCGGTTGGCGATGCGAGGTGTCCCCCTCGACCGGCTCGCCACCTCCCGGGCGCCGGTGTCGGTGATCTGGACCTCGAGCAGCCGCGCCGACCGCCGAACGATCTCGTCGAGTTCGTCGACCTCGTAGTACTCCAGGTGCCCGGTGAACCCGAACCGGTCGCGCAACGGTCCCGGCAGCAGACCCGACCGCGTCGTCGCACCGACCAACGTGAACGGCGGAATCTCGAGCGGAATGGCGGTCGCGCCCGGCCCCTTGCCCACCACGACGTCGACCCGGAAGTCCTCCATCGCCATGTAGAGCATCTCTTCGGCGGGCCGGCTCATCCGGTGGATCTCGTCCAGGAACAGCACCTCACCCTCGGCGAGGGAGGAGAGGATCGCCGCCAGATCTCCGGCGTGCTGGATGGCGGGACCGCTCGTCACCCGGAGAGGGGCACTGAGCTCCGCCGCGATGATCATCGCCAAGGTGGTCTTGCCCAGCCCGGGTGGACCGGCGAGCAGCACGTGGTCGGGCGGCCGTCCACGACTGCGCGCGGCCTCGAGGACGAGACCCAGTTGGTCGCGCACCCGCGACTGCCCGATCAGCTCGTCGAGGGTGCGCGGTCGCAGGGCCCCCTCGACCGTCATCTCGTCGCCGGCTGCCTCCGCGGCCACCAGAGCACGGCCGGCGGGGTACGTGCCGCCGCTGTCGTCGTGGGACGTCATGCGGGCAACTCCTCGACGAGTGGGTCGTTGGGCAGATCAGGCATCAGGGCTCGCCACCTGGAAGTACGCGTACCCGACCACCGGCGCGAACCGGCACCGAACACGCGGAACCAGCCGAGATCAGGCCTTGGACAGCGTACGGAGGGCCGCGCGCAGCAGCGCCGCCACGTCGGGCACGGAGTCCTTCGCCTGCTCCTCCGCGACCGGGGCCACGGTGTCCAGCGCGGACTCGGCCTCCCTGGTGGACCAGCCCAGCCCGAGGAGCGCGCCCCGCACCTGCTCCCGCCACTCCGCTCCCGCGGCGACGCCCACCACCGGTGCCGCTCCCCCGACCGGCCGTCCGCCGGTCGGCGCGCCGAGCCGGTCCTTGAGCTCCAGCACGATCCGCTGGGCGCCCTTCTTGCCGATGCCCGGCACCTTCGTGAGGGCCACCAGGTCGTCGGTTGCGACGGCGCGCCGAAGGTCGTCGGGGCGGTGGACGGCGAGCATGGCCTGCGCGAGCCTGGGGCCGACGCCACTCGCGGTCTGCAGGAGTTCGAAGACAGTGCGTTCGTCGTCGTCGGCGAAGCCGTAGAGCGTCAGTGAGTCCTCCCGGACCACGAGACTGGTCGGCAGCGTCGCGGGCTCACCCACCCGCAGGTCGGCCAGCGTCCCGGGGGTCGCCCGGACCTCGAAACCGACGCCAGCGACCTCGACGACCGCGGTGTCGAGACCGACGGAGGCGACGTTGCCACGAACGAATGCGATCACTTCGAACTCCTCGGTGGGTCGGTAGCGCGCCGCGGGGGCTGCCAGCGGGTGGGTGCCGCCCGGCCGGCGACGGCGGCGGCCACCTTGAGCTTCGCCGCCTCGATCCTGGCCGCCGCTGGGCCCCGCCACAGATGGCAGATGGCGAGGGCGAGCGCGTCGGCGGCGTCGGCCGGCCTCGGCTTGCTGCTCAACGACAGGATCCGGGTGACCATGTTGGTCACCTGCTCCTTGTCGGCCCGGCCGCTGCCGGTGACAGCCGCCTTCACCTCACTCGGCGTGTGGAGGGCGACGGGGATGCCACGGCGGGCCGCGGCGGCGAGGATCACCCCGCTCACCTGGGCGGTGCCCATCACGGTGCGGACGTTGTGCTGGCTGAACACCCGCTCGAGCGCGACGGCATCAGGTGTGTGCTCGTCGAGCCAGCGGCTGACGGCCACGTCGACCGCGAGCAGCCGTTCACCCAGGTCGGTGTCGGGTCCGGTGCGGACGACGTCGACGGCGAGGAGCTCGAGCTGGCGTGGATGCCGGCCCTGCACCAGGCCGAGTCCGCACCGCGTGAGGCCGGGGTCGACTCCGAGCACGCGCACCCTGCCGACCCTCCGCTCCAGACCTCGGACCCACCCCTCGGGGCAGGGTCCTGGACTCGCCGTCCCGAACACCTGTTCGGAGCCTAGCGGTGAGGTGATCGTCGGACCGGTACGACGCGCCGACGGACGATCAGTCGCGGGTGAGTCAGCTGGCCCAGTCGAACCGGGGCAGCGGCTGCCCCTGGGAGGGCCACCAGTACACCGGCTCACCGGTCGCGATCGTCACCAGGAGCAGGAGGAAGACGGCGAGGGCGGCACCGGCGCCGACCGCGACCCAACGGCGCCGGCCGACCACGCGGTGCAGAACGCGCTCCGTCCCCTGCTGGACGGCCTGGCCCCGGACTCCCCACCAGGCCAGCAGGGCCATCGCGAGTCCTGCGGCGCCGCACATGATGTCCCAGCGAGGGCTGATCCCGCCGACGTAGAAGAACAGGGCGACGATCGCGACCAGGAGCCCGGCCCCGACAGCCGCGATCGGCAGGGTGAGCGCGGTGACGACGGTCGATCGCAGCAGGTGCCAGGGCAGCGCCAGGGTAGCGACCACGCCGTCCGTGCGGCGTCGTCCACGCTGGGCTCGGCGGCCCTCGACGAACTCCGCCGAACGGTCGACCGTACGGGCCAGGAGCAGCCACCCGACGAGCCCGATGGCGGCGCCTGCCGGCAGGACCGCTGCCAGCGTGCCGAGCACGCCGAACGCGAGCGCGGTCACCAGCCGATGGGAGGTACGGGGCGCGACGGCCGGCTGGGCCGGGACGGTCGCCTGCTCCTCCGGCGACTCCTCGACCCTCGTCGGCGCCGGGTCGACCGGGCCAGCGCGGTGATCCGCGTCGTACCTGCCGTCCGCGACGGTCTCGTCGTAGGCGTGCGCCGCGTGTTCGTAGGGGTAGGTCTCGGCGGCACGCCCGTAGGTCTCGGTCGGGTACGCGTCCTCGGCGGAACGCCCGTAGGTCTCGGTCGGGTACCCGTCCTCGGCGTCGTCGCGGACCTCCGTCGGATATGGGTCCGCGGCCGGCGGCCGGGACGCCGGCCGCGGTGCACCCGCCCCGAACCATCCGGTGGCCTCCTCCTCGGCTGGTTCGGCCGAGGCACCGCTCGGGCGCGTGCCGCCAGCGACCGGCGGCGGCTCCTCGCCGGTCTCCAGCCAGCGCAGCAGGTGGGGCGCGGTCGGGCGCGCGCCGGGATCCTTGGCGAAGCATCGGGCGAGCACCGGTGCGAGCCACGGCGGGCAGCCGGACAGGTCCGGCTCGTCGTGCAGGACGCGGTAGGCCACCGCCTCCAGCGGACCCTTGCCGAACGGCGCCCGACCGGTCGCCGCGTAGGTGACCGTCGCGGCCCACGCGTGGACGTCGGCGGCCGGGGTGATCTCCGCCCCGCTGAGGATCTCCGGCGCGACGTAGCCCGGGGTGCCGTAGACCATGCCCGGCATGGTCATCCGGGTGTCGTCGGCGATCTGGGCGATGCCGAAGTCGATCACGACGGCGATACCGTCCTCGATCAGCACGTTTCCGGGCTTGAGGTCGCGATGGACGACGCCCGCACCGTGGATCGAGCAGAGCGCGTCGGCGAGGTCGCCGGCCAGGTCGGCGAGGTCGGGGCCCTCCAGCGGTCCCTCGTCCTCGACGACCTCGTAGAGCGGTGGACCGTCGACGAACTCGGTGACGAGGTAGGGCATGGCCGCCGCCACGTCGGTGTCGAGCACCTGGGCGATGTGTCGCCCGCGGACCCGAGCGAGGACCCGGGCCTCCCGGGCGAAGCGCGCCCTGGACTCGGCGTCCCCGGCGACGTGCGGGCGAAGCACCTTCACCGCGACAACTCGACCGCGTACGTCGGTGGCGCGATGGACCACGCCCATGCCGCCTTCGCCGATCCGCTCCCGAAGCACATAACCGCCGAGTCTGGTCAACTCGACGGTCGCGGCGTTCTCGGCCAGGTCCCCCTGCACGTCAACACCGTAACCGGCGTACGCGAGGAATGTCGGTCACAAGCGTGCCACCGCCCGTGTCGGTGGCCCGGATGGACCGGGCGAAGGGGCGGATTCTGGTACAGCCGACCCGCGGGATCATGCGGTCGTGACCATGCCCGGACCGCTGCCCACACCAGGACGAACACGCCCTGAGAGCGCGACTGGTCGCCGGCTCTCCGGGCGCGTCGGGTGGGTCTCAGCCGACCTTCTCCATGATCTCGTCGGAGACGTCGAAGTTGGCGTAGACGTTCTGAACGTCGTCGCAGTCCTCGAGGGCCTCGACCAGGCGGAAGACCTTCGGAGCGGTCACCTCGTCGAGCGGGACGGTGACGCTCGGCACGAAGCTGGCGTCGGCCGACTCGTAGTCGATCCCTGCGTCCTGCAGCGCGGTCCGGACGGCGACCAGGTCGGTGGGCTCGGAGATCACCTCGAACGCCTCGCCGAGGTCGTTGACCTCCTCGGCTCCCGCGTCCAGAACCGCGCCGAGCACGTCGTCCTCGCCCAGCTCCCGGCCCTCCTGCTCGCGCGGGACCACGACCACTCCCCGACGGCTGAACAGGTAGGAGACGCTGCCCGCGTCGGCCATCGTGCCGCCGTTGCGGGTCGCCGCGGTGCGAACGTCGCCAGCCGCGCGGTTGCGGTTGTCGGTGAGGCACTCGATCAGGATCGCGACGCCGGCCGGGCCGTAGCCTTCATACATGATCGTCTGGTAATCGGCGCCGCCGGCTTCCAGGCCCGCACCGCGCTTCATGGCACGGTCGATGTTCTCGTTGGGAACCGAGGACTTCTTCGCCTTCTGGATGGCGTCGTAGAGCGTCGGGTTGCCCGCGGGGTCACCGCCGCCCACCCGGGCCGCGACCTCGACGTTCTTGATCAGCTTCGCGAAGAGCTTGCCGCGCTTGGCGTCGATGACGGCTTTCTTGTGCTTCGTGGTCGCCCACTTGGAGTGGCCGGACATGTCGGCTACGCCCCCTTCACGAGTTCGACGAAGTAGCGGTGGATACGGGTGTCGCCGGCGATCTCGGGATGGAAGGCCGTCGCGAGCAGGTCCCCCTGGCGAACGGCGACGATCCTACCGGCGGCGGGGCCCGAGGCGATCCGGGCGATGACCTCGGCGCTCTCCCCCACGCCCTCCACCCAGGGTGCCCGGATGAACACGGCATGGAAGGGAGGCGCGTCGGCCCTGGCGTCGATCCGGTCAAGCGACACGTCGGCCTCGAAGGAGTCCACCTGACGCCCGAACGCGTTACGGCGGACCGTCATGTCGATGCCGCCGATCGTCTGTTGCCCCTCGACACCGTCGCGGAGATGGTCGGCCAACATGATCATCCCGGCGCAGGTGCCGAACGTCGGCATCCCGGCGGCGACCTGCTTGCGAAGCGGCTCCAGCAGGTCGAACGCCGCGGCCAGCTTGAACATCGTGGTCGACTCACCGCCTGGGACGACGAGCGCGTCGACGGCCAGGAGCTCCTCGGGACGACGCACACTCACCGGCGTCGCGTCGCACTCGGCGAGCATCCGGTGGTGTTCGCGGACGTCGCCCTGCAGGGCGAGGATCCCGATCCTGGGGTTGGTCACAGAGTTTCCTTGCGGGTTCGGGGCAAAGCCCCAGTTTACGAGGGACAGACCACTGTCCTCGAAAGGCGAGCCTGTCCCTTCGGGACGGGCTGGTGACATTGTGTCCGGTGCGCCGGCATTCGGGCATCGTGGCGATGTGCCGGCGCTCCGGATCCGTCCGGAAGCTCAGGGGTGCTGGTGCCCGGAAGTCACCAGCCGCGGGTGGCGAGCCGCTGGCTCTCGGGGAGGTCGGTGACGTTGAGACCGACCATCGCCTCACCGAGGCCGCGGGACACCTTGGCGATCACGTCGGGGTCGTCGTAGAAGGTCGTCGCCTTGACGATCGCCTCGGCCCGCTTGGCGGGGTCGCCGGACTTGAAGATGCCGGACCCGACGAACACACCCTCGGCGCCGAGCTGCATCATCATGGCCGCGTCAGCGGGGGTCGCGAGGCCGCCCGCCGTGAAGAGGACGACGGGGAGCTTGCCGGCCTGGGCGACCTCCTTGACCAGGTCGTGGGGCGCGCGCAGCTCCTTGGCCGCGGCGTACAGCTCCTCCTCGCCCAGCGTGGACAGCCGCCGGATGTCGGCGCGGATCTGACGCATGTGGCGGGTGGCCTCCACGACGTTGCCGGTGCCGGCCTCGCCCTTGGAGCGGATCATCGCCGCGCCCTCGGAGATCCGTCGCAGCGCCTCGCCGAGGTTGGTGGCACCGCACACGAACGGCACCGTGAACGCCCACTTGTCGATGTGGTGCGCCTCGTCGGCCGGGGTGAGGACCTCGGACTCGTCGACGTAGTCGACACCGATCGCCTGGAGCACCTGGGCCTCGACGAAGTGCCCGATCCGGGCCTTGGCCATGACGGGGATCGAGACCGCCTCGATGATCCCGTCGATCATGTCGGGGTCACTCATCCGGGCCACGCCGCCCTGCACGCGGATGTCGGCCGGCACGCGTTCGAGGGCCATCACGGCGACCGCGCCGGCGTCCTCGGCGATCTTGGCCTGCTCGGGCGTGACCACGTCCATGATCACGCCGCCCTTGAGCATCTCCGCCATGCCGCGCTTCACCCGACCGGTGCCGGTGACGGGAGCGGCGGAGCCGCCGATGGGCGTGGCGTCGGGCGTGGGGGGCGTGGACTGCGGTGCGGTCACGGTCTACCTCGCGAGAAGGGGGGCTTGGGAAGGCACCTCCATGGTAGGCGTGAGGCCGGGCGTCGTGCTGGCGAGGTCCACCCATATCGGTCACCGCGTCGTCAACGGTCTGTCAACTCCGCGGGTCACGCACCTCGCTCACGCCCTCGCCCACACCCCTGGGGACCCGGAGGATCCTCGGTCAGGGGACGAGCCCCGCCGGAGGCACGACGTCCATCTCCACCGTCGTCGGCATCCTGGCCCGCCCGGCCAGCCGGAACCACCGCACCAGACGCCGCGTCCGCAGCGCACGCGTACTGGCCACAGTGTCGTTGTAGAACCGCCTGGCCATCTCCACCCGCCGGCAGGCGCCGCCGAGTTCGGCCAGCAGCTCCGCGGCGCCGGGTTGGCGGGCGAGCTCCTGACTCGTCTCCACGTCCGGGAAGACCACGGCGAGCGCCTTCGACAGGTCCGAACCAGCGATCTCGCGCTCCTCGTCCTCGGCCGACCGGGAACGCTGTGCCGCGTCCACCACGAGGAGCGAGGTGGCCGGGTCGAGAATCCCCGACGTCGCGAGTTCGAGCGCCACCGCCGCCCGGCGGAACAGTTGCGCCTCCAGCGCTGCCCGAGCGGCGTCGAGCCGGGTGTGCAGCCGGTCGATCCGGCCCGCGGTCCAGGACAGGTACACCCCCGCGACGGCGAGGACGACGAACGCGAGGATCAGCCAGCTCATGTGAGCCCGCCCGGGTGCGACAGACGCCCCTCCTCGGCGGCCTCGCCGACCCCCGGGACGCCCTCGGTGACCATCTCGTAGACCGACACGATCTCCTTCGCCACGCTCCCCCAGTCGTAGCGGCGGACCGCGATCCGCGCCGAGTCGCGCAGCCGGTCCCGAAGCTGCGGATCGGCCAGCAGTTCCAGCGCGCCCGCGGCGAGGTCGGCGCTGTCGCCCACCTCGAACAGTCGGCCGAGCTTTCCTCCGTCCACCACGAGGCGGAAGGCGTCCAGACCGCTCGCGAGGACCGGCGCTCCCGCCGCCATCGCCTCGACGAGCACGATGCCGAACGACTCACCGCCGGTCTGTGGGGCGACGTAGACGTCGGAGGTCGCGAACATGTCCGCCTTGCCCACGTCGTCGACCATGCCGAGGAAGGTCACGGCGGCACGGCACTCCTGCGGGAGCATGGCGCGGGCCTCCTCGACGTCACCCGGGCCGGCGACGAGCAGGCGAACGCCGGGATGTGCCGCCCAGATCGTGGGGAACGCCCGCAGGAGTACGGCGAGCCCCTTGCGAGGCTCGTCCAGCCGGCCCAGGAAGCAGAGCGTTCCGCCCTCGCCACGCCACTCCGGGCGCGGGACCGCCCGGGCTAGCCGGTCCACGAACAGGCCGTTCGGGATCACCACGGGCTCACCGCCCAGGTGCTGCACGAGGGTCGCGCGGGCGGGCTCACTCACCGCGATCCGGGCGCTGATCTTCTCCAGGGCGGGGCGCAGGATCGCCGACATCGCGCTCATCGCCCGGGAGCGCGGCATCGCGGAGTGGAACGTGCCGACGATCGGCCCGACGGCCGCCCACAGCGCCAGGAGCGAGAGGGAGGGGGTGGCCGGCTCGTGGATGTGCAGGACGTCGAACTGGCCGTCCCGGATCCAGCGGCGTACCCGTGTCGCCGACACCGGGCCGAACGCCAGCCGGGCGATGGAGCCGTTGTAGGGCACCGGGACGGCGCGGCCGGCGGAGACGACGTAGGGCGGGACCGGGGTGTCGTCGTCGGCTGGCGCGAGGACCGACACCGAGTGGCCCGCGGCCAGGAGCACCTCGGCCAGGTCGCGGACGTGGTTCTGTACCCCGCCGGGCGCGTCCATCGAGTAGGGGCAGACGATTCCGACCCTCATCAGATTCCGACCCCCATCAGACCGCGACCCCCATCAGGCGCCGACCCTCACCGCACCGGACCGGTGCGTTCGAGCGCGGCCCGGTGGCCGGCGTCGAGGTCGGCCACCCACAGCCGCTGCAGCATGTGCCAGTCCTGGGGATGCTCGGCGATGCCCTCCGCGAAGACGTCGGCGATCTGCTGGGTCAGGGCGCGAATGCCCTGCCGGGTCCCCTCGGGCCGCTCGACTGGATGGAACTGGATGTGCATCTGCGGACCGTCGTACCACAGCGTGACCGGCAGGAGGGTCGCGCCGGTGCGCAGAGCGAGCGCGGCCGGACCGGCCGGCATTCGGGTCGGCTCGCCGAAGAAGCTCACCTCGACGCCACGCGCGGACAGGTCGCGGTCGGAGACGAGGCAGACCAGGCCGCCGGCGTACAACCGGTCGGAGAGGATGCGCATGGGGTCCGGCCCTCCGGTCGCGGGCAGGATCTCGATCCCGAGGTCGGCGCGGTAGGTGACGAACCGGTCGTAGAGCCGCTCCGGCCGCAGGCGTTCGGCCACGCTCGTCACCGGCGCGCCGACGGCGGCCGCCCAGGCGCCCGCGAAGTCCCAGTTGCCCATGTGCGGCAGCGGGACGACGACTCCGTGCCCGGCCTTGAGCGCCTTCCAGAAGACGTCCTCGCCGTGGGTGACGACCCGGGACCTGATGTCGTCGGCGCGCAGGTCGGGCAGCCGGAACGCCTCGCACCAGTAGCGGAAGTACGACCGCATACCGGCCCGGCTGAGCACGCGGATCTCACCGGCACCCAGGTCGGGGCGGACCCGGGCCAGGTTGCGCTCCAGTTGGCGCACGCCCCGGGCCTCCCGCCGCCAGACCACGTCGGCGATGCGCTCGAGGGCCCCCAACGCCGCGTGTTCGGGCAGTTTGCGCAGGATCGCCCAAGCCGCGGAGTAGGCCGCGTAGATGGCGGCGTACTTCATCCGCTGGGTGATCGGTGGCCGTGTCGGCCGCGGCGCTCCGGCACCGCTCCGCGGGTCGGACGACCGTCCGTCCGGAGTCACCGCGACTCCTTCTCCGAGTTCCCCGCGACACGCGCGGATCCGCCGGGGCCGCCCGCGGCCGCATCGATCACCAGAGCCTGCTTACGGACGGCGAGGATCCGCTGGATCACCGTCACCGTGCTCGCCACGGCGAGCAGCCACAGCACCGCCGGCAGCAGGAACGGCACGCCAAGCCCGGCCAGGCCGGTCGCCACGAGCACCGCGACCAGCCGGTCGGCCCGCTCGGCGACCCCGACGTTGGCGGTCATGCCGAGGCTCTCCGCACGCGCCTTCGCGTAGGACGTCACACTGCCCATGACAAGGTCGTACAACGCGACGCAGGCCAGAAGGAAGCTGTTTCCGCCGCCGGCGAACCACAGGGCGAGGCCGCCGAAGACCGCCGCGTCACCGACCCGGTCGAGTGTGGAGTCCAGGAACGCGCCCCACTTCGAGGAGCGGTTGGACATCCGCGCCATCAGGCCGTCGACCATGTCGGAGAACACGAACGCGGTGATGACGATCGTGCCCCAGAAGAGCACTCCGCGCGGGTAGAACGCCAGCGCGCCGACGCAGACTCCGAGCGTCCCGACCAGCGTCACGATGTCGGGACCGATGCCGACACGCAGGAAGAAGCGCGCAACTGGGGTCAGCAGCCGTATCCAGAATTGGTGGAACCTTCGCAACATGTGGTCGTAGCCGCTCGCTCGGAGGCCGGGGTCGGGGCGTCACTTCAAAGACGCGCCGATGCTACTCAGCGCGTAGGGCTTGTGTGCCGGGCGGGCCGGGTGAAAGGTGGAAAACCACATGTCAGGGCGCCGCCACGGTCGGCGGCCACCGGCGACTTGGGCGCGTCCGGCTGGTCTGCACCGCGCGCGCAAGGAGGCGACGCCCATGACGGACAAACAGAGCAACCTCGGTGGAGCTGCGGTCAAGGCACCCACGGCCGACCGGCCCGCTGCCGTTCGCAACATCGCCCTGGTCGGCCCATCCGGATCCGGAAAGACGACGCTCGTCGAGGCACTCCTCGTCGCCACCGGCACGATCCCGCGCTCCGGCCGGGTGGAGGACGGGTCCACGGTGAGTGACTTCGACGAGGTGGAACACCGACAAGGGCGCTCGATCGGCCTGTCGCTCGCTCCGGTGGTCCACAACGGTGTCAAGGTCAACCTGCTCGACACACCCGGTTACGCCGATTTCGTGGGTGAGCTCCGCGCCGGCCTGCGAGCCGCCGACTGCGCGCTGTTCGTGATCGCCGCGAACGAGGGCGTCGACGGGCCCACCCAGGCCCTGTGGCAGGAGTGCGCCTCGGTCGGGATGCCCAGGGCGGTGGTGATCACCAAGCTGGACCACCACCGGGCCGACTACCCGAACGTGTTGGAGGAGGCGCGGGCGGTGTTCGGGGAGAAGACCCTGCCCGTCTACCTCCCGGTCGACGGGCAGCAGCAGGTGACGGGCCTGGTCGGCCTGCTGTCGGAGAAGCTGTTCGACTACTCCTCCGGGGCGCGGGCGGAGGGCACGCCGCCGCAGGCGTACGCCGACCAGGTGGCCGAGGCCCGCGGTGGACTCATCGAGGGCGTCATCGAGGAGTCCGAGGACGAGACCCTCATGGACCGCTACCTGAGCGGCGAGCGGATCGACGCGAAGGTGCTCATCGACGACCTCGAGAAGTCGGTCGCCCAGGCGTCCTTCTTCCCGGTCCTCCCGGTGTGCTCGGCGACCGGGATCGGGATGGTCGAACTCCTCGAACTGATGACCAGCGCGTTCCCCTCGCCACTCGAGCACCCGCAGCCCGAGGTCTACACCCCGATCGGCAAGTCGGTCGGTCGGATCAGCTGCGACCCGAACGGCCCGCTCCTCGCCGAGGTGGTGAAGACGTCCTCCGACCCCTACGTCGGCCGGATCAGCCTCGTACGGGTGTTCTCCGGGACGGTGCGTCCCGACTCGGCCCTGCACGTCTCGGGGCACCTGTCGGCGTTCTTCGGAGAGGCCCGCGGGCATGAGGACCACGACGAGGACGAGAAGGTCGGGTCCCTGTCCTCGCCGCTCGGCAAGCACCAGCGGACGCTGAACCACTGCGTGGCCGGGGACATCTGCGCCATCGGCAAGCTGACCCGGGCCGAGACCGGCGACACGCTGTCGGCGAAGGAAGAGCCCCTGCTGATGCGGCCCTGGTCGATGCCGGAGCCACTGCTGCCGATCGCGATCACGGCGCACGCCAAGGCCGACGAGGACAAGCTCTCCGTCGGACTCACCCGCCTCGGTGCCGAGGACCCGACCCTGCGGATCGAGCACAACGCCGAGACGCACCAGCTGGTCCTGTGGTGCATGGGCGAAGCGCACGCCGACGTCGTACTCGATCGGCTCGCCAACCGCTACGGCGTCCAGGTCGACCAGGTTCCGCTGCGCGTCCCGCTCCGGGAGACCTTCGCCGGCCGGGCGAGTGGCAGGGGCCGGCACGTGAAGCAGAGTGGCGGCCATGGCCAGTACGCCGTCTGCGAGATCGAGGTCGAGCCGCTCGCGCAGGGCGCGGGGTTCGAGTTCGTCGACAAGGTCGTCGGCGGGTCGGTCCCGCGGCAGTTCATCCCGAGCGTGGAGAAGGGGCTCCGCGCCCAGATGGAACGCGGGATCTCCGCGGGGTACCCCCTCGTCGACATCCGGGTGACGCTGCACGACGGGAAGTCACACAGCGTCGACTCCTCCGACATGGCGTTCCAGACGGCGGGGGCGCTCGCCCTGCGCGAGGCGGCCAAGGCGACGGCGGTGAACCTGCTCGAACCCGTCGACCTTCTGTCCGTGCTCGTCGACGACGACTATGTCGGCACCGTGATGGGAGACCTGTCCAGCCGGCGGGGCCGGGTCCTCGGCACCGAACCGGTCGGCCAGGGCCGCACCCTGGTCAAGGCGGAGGTGCCGCAGACCGAGGTGACGCGCTACGCCACCGACCTGCGCTCGATGTCGCACGGGTCGGGGACGTTCGCGCGGGAGTTCGTGAGGTACGAACCCATGCCCGCCCAGATCGCCTCGAAGCTGGTACAGGAACAGGCGGAGGAGTTCTGAGACCGGCTGAGCCCGTGCGTCCGATCCGAATCCAACCGGAACCCGAACCCGAACACGCCGCGGCCGTGCCCCCACCGGGCACGGCCGCGGCGTCGTCCCGCCTGAGTCAGGAGGCTCCGGCGTCCAGCGAGATCACCCGACACATCCCGCTACCGCGAGCACCTGGCTCGCGCGCCGGAGAATGTCTCTGGCCGGGTGAGGAATCCACCCGATGACCGCCGAGCCACGCTGGCTACGCTGCGGGGGTGCCGACGAGCGAGTGCGTCTTCTGCCGGATCCTGGCGGGTGAGCTGCCCAGCACCATGATCGCCGAGAACGACCGGGCCGTGGCGTTCATGGACGTCAACCCGGCCACCGACGGCCATCTGCTCGTCGTCCCCCGAAACCACACCCCTGACCTGCTCAGTGCCGAGCCGGCCGATCTCAGTGCCTGTGTCCTGCTCGCTCAGGCGATGGCGCGGCTCGTCCGCGAACGCCTGGGGGCGACCGGCGTCAACCTCGTCCAGAGTTCGGGCGCGGTCGCGTGGCAGACCGTGTTCCATCTGCACCTGCATGTGATCCCGCGTTACGACGGCGACCCGCTGCGGCTGCCCTGGGTTCCGGCCCAGGGTGACCCCGCGGCCATCGCCGCCGCCGCCGCCAAGCTCACCGCCGACTGAGCCGGGCCAACCGGACCGAGGTCGCCCCCAGGAAGGATCGTTCATGCCCCTGACGTTCGACATGTCGCGGGAGAAGCTCGACAGCTACGTGGGCACCAACCCCCGACCCGCGGACTTCGACGACTACTGGACCGCCGGACTCGCCGAACTCGACACCCTCGACCCTAAGGTCGAGATCGAGCCGGCCGACTTCCAGACCGCCTTCGCGGAGTGCTCCCACCTGTGGTTCACGGGCACCGGAGGCGCCCGGGTCCACGCCAAGCTGCTCCGCCCCAGGAACGCCACTGAGCCCCACCCCGGCGTCGTCCACTTCCACGGCTACTCCGGCCGCTCGGCCGACTGGTCGGACCTGCTCGGCCACGTCGCCCTCGGCTTCACCGTCGCGGCCCTGGACTGCCGTGGCCAGGGCGGGCTCTCCGAGGACGTCGGCGGGGTGACCGGATGGACCCTGCGGGGCCACATCGTCCGCGGACTCGGCGGTGACCCGGAGAAGCTCTACTACCGCCACGTCTTCCTGGACACCGCCCTGCTCGCCCGCATCGTCATGGGCATGGACGACGTCGACGAGTCGCGGGTCGGCGCGACCGGCGGAAGCCAGGGCGGTGGACTCACCCTCGCCTGCGCGGCGCTCGAGCCGCGGATCAAGCGGGCCGCCCCGGTCTACCCGTTCCTGACCGACTACCGCCGGGTGTGGGACCTCGACCTCGCCAAGGACGCCTACGCCGAACTGCAGGAGTGGTTCCGCCGCTTCGACCCGCTGCACGAGCGGGAGGACGAGATCTTCACCACCCTGGGCTACATCGACGTCCAGCACCTCGCGCCCCGGATCCAGGCAGACGTGCTGATGGGCGTCGGCCTGGGCGACACCGTGTGCCCGCCGTCCACGCAGTTCGCGGCGTACAACAAGATCACCAGCGCGAAGGCGCTGCGGATCTACCCGGACTACAAGCACGAGGGCCTGCCGGGCCACGGCGACACGATCTTCACGTACCTGTCCGAACTCTGACCGACGGTCCGAACCCCAGCCCCTGGACCGGAGGCGTCGACTCCCACGGTTGTCGGCGTCTCCGGTTCGATCCGGGGTCCGCGACTCCCAGGCCGGCCCGGCCCGGGTCGGCTCAGTCCTCCGGCCAGGCCTGCGCGAGCAGCCCTCGGGTGTCGCGCAACAGCGCGGGCAGCACCTTCGTCCGCCCGACGACCGGCATGAAGTTGGTGTCGCCACCCCACCGCGGCACCACGTGCTGGTGGAGGTGGGCGGCGATGCCGGCGCCGGCGACCGGACCCTGGTTCATCCCGATGTTGAAGCCCTGCGCTCCCGACGCCGCCCGCAGCGCCCGCATCGCCTGCTTCGTCAGGTCCGCGAGCTCCACCGTCTCCTCCGCCGTGAGGTCGGTGTAGTCGGCGACGTGGCGGAAGGGGCAGACCATCAGGTGGCCCGGGTTGTACGGATAGAGGTTGAGGAGGGCGTACGCGTACTTTCCCCGGGTCACGACCAGGCCTTCCTCGTCGGAACGCCGCGGTATGTCGCAGAACGGACAGCCGTCACCCGGACCGTCCCCGCTCGGCCTGCTCTCCCCGAGGATGTAGGCCATCCGGTGCGGGGTCCACAGGCGTTCGAACGCGTCGGGGGTTCCGACGCCTTCCTGGCGTACCGGCTCGTCCACCCGCCTGATCTTACGGACGGCGCGCGCGACACGGCGACGTGACCGGCGCCACCCTTCCTCGGCTGGCCAGGTGATCAGCCGAGGAACCGCTTGACCGCCCGCATCTTGTTGACCGCGTCGAGGGCCGCGACCTTGTACGACTCCGCGAGCGTGGGGTAGTTGAAGACGGCGTCCACGAGGTAGTCGACGGTGGCGCCGCAGCCCATGACGGTCTGCCCGATGTGGATCAGCTCGGTCGCCCCGGTGCCGAAGACGTGGACGCCGAGCAGGGTGCCGTTCTCGGCGTGCACCAGGAGCTTGAGCATGCCGTAGGAGTCGCCGAGGATCGCGCCGCGGGCGAGTTCGCGGTAGCGGGAGATGCCTACCTCGAACGGCACGTTGGCCTCGGTGAGCTCGTCCTCGGTACGCCCGACGTAGCTGACCTCGGGGATGGTGTAGATGCCGATCGGCTGGAGGGCGCCCAGTGACCCGCGCACCGGTTCACCGAACGCGTGGTAGGCGGCCCGACGACCCTGCTCCATCGACGTCGCCGCCAGCGCGGGGAAGCCGATGACGTCGCCGACCGCGTAGATGTGCGGCACCGTGGTCTGGTAGTCGTCGTTCACCTCGATCCGGCCTCGGGCGTCGGCGGTCAGGCCGGCGTTGGCGAGGTCGAGGTCGTCGGTCAGGCCCTGCCTGCCGGCGGAGTACATCACCGTGTCGGCGGGGATCCGCTTGCCGCTCGCCAGCACGGTGAGGGTGCCGCCGTCGTGGCGTTCGACCCGGGAAACGGACTCGCGGAAGCGGAAGGTGACGGCCAGGTCGCGCAGCTGGTACTTCAGCGCCTCGACGATCTCCACGTCGCAGAAGTCGAGCATCCGCTCGCGGCGTTCGACGACGGTCACCTTGGTGCCGAGCGCAGCGAACATCGAGGCGTACTCGATGCCGATCACGCCCGCTCCCACCACGACCATGGACGACGGGAGTTCCTCCAGCGCGAGAATCTGGTCGGAGTCGACGATGTTCCGCCCGTCGAAGGCCACCGACTCCGGTCGCGCCGGACGGGTACCGACCGCGATCACGATGTGCTCGGCCGTCACCGTCCGAACGCCGCCGTCCGGCTCGCTGACGCCGATCGTGTGGTCGTCGACGAAACGAGCCACCCCGACCAGCGTCTCGACCCGGTTGCGGGACAGTTGACTGCGGATCACGTCGATCTCGCGGCCGATCACGTGCTGGGTGCGGGCCGAGAGGTCGCCGACCGTGATGGTGTTCTTGAGCCGGTACGACGCGCCGTACATCTCCCGCTGGTTGATACCGGTGAGGTAGAGGATCGCCTCACGCAGCGTCTTGGACGGGATGGTTCCGGTGTTGATGCTGACCCCGCCGAGCATGTGCCGCTTCTCGACCACGGCCGTGCGCCGGCCGAGCTTCGCGCCGGCGATCGCTGCCTTCTGCCCGCCGGGCCCCGAGCCGATGACGAGTAGGTCGTAGTCGTACATGCGTGCTCCTGACACGAGCGGGCGCCGGCGTCCCCGTCCTGCTCCGTCAGTAGACCACGGTGTGGATCAACCCGGCCCGCCCGCATCCGGTGATCCCGGCCACGTCCCGGCCACAGCCGCCAGCCCCGCCCGGTCGAGCAGGCCGGCCGCTCCCCCGGACGCCCCGATCTTCCAGGACGCGAAGAAAGTCGCTCGTCGGAGCGCGTCGAGTGGCGCCATGCCGGCGACCCAGCCGTCGACGAACGCGCTGAAGAGCGCGTCACCGGCGCCGACGGTGCTGACGACAGGGCGGGTGCGGACCGCCGGGACGCAGGTGACGTCCTCGCCGCGAACGCCGAGCAGTGCCCCGTCGGCGCCCATCCCCACCACGACCACGGCGGCCCGATGCTCACGCAGAACCGTCCGGGCGAACATCGACGGTGCCACGTCGAGGCGTTCGTGGGAGGCGAAGAGTACGTCGGCGCAGGCGATCCAGTCGTGGTTGTAGGCGTCGTCCAGCCCGGTCACGGCATGGACGTCGCTCGCGATCGGGATGTGGCGCTCCCGGGCTCGGCGCAGCATCGGGCGTGCGTAGGCGATGTTGCACACGACCGCGACCGCGACGTCGTCGAGCAGGCACGGGGCCAGGTCGTCGGGGTAGGTGGCCCCCTGCACGTCCTTGAGATCGACGAGGTTGCGGCGCGACCCGTCGCTCGCGTGCCGGCTGAGGGACTGCGCGGTCGCCGGTGTGCCACGGACGAGGTAGGCCGGATCCAGTCCCCGTTCGGTGAGTTCCTGGACGCATACCCCGCCCAGGACGTCCCGCCCCACGACGGTGGCGAGACGTACGTCGGCGCCGAGACCCTTCAGCGCCAAGGCGACGTTGACACCGACGCCGGACACGCTCGTCGACAGTGCATACGCGGCGAACTCGTCGGAGTCGGTGCCCTCGAGGTGGTCGGCGTGGACCGCCGTCTCGATGTTGGTGTGACCGATCACGGCGATCCGCGCCATGGCATCCTCCGCCGCGTGACGCGTCGCCGGGCTAGACCTGCACCCGGCGGCGTACGGCGTCGACGATCTCGGCCACCGCGTCGTCGACCGGAACGCCGTTGTTCTGCTCACCGGAGCGGTAGCGGAACGACACCGCGCCCTCCTCGACGTCACGGTCGCCGGCCAGCAACATGTAGGGGATCTTGTGGGTCTGCGCGTTGCGGATCTTCTTCTGCATCCGGTCGTCGGAACGGTCGACCTCGACCCGGATGCCGTGCTCGCGCAGCTTGGCCGCCACCTGCTGGAGGTACTCCTCGTGCCGCTCCGCGATCGGGATGGCGACCACCTGCACCGGCGCCAGCCAGGGAGGGAACGCGCCGGCGTAGTGCTCGAGCAGGATGCCGAAGAAGCGTTCCTCCGAACCGAACAGCGCCCGGTGGATCATGTAGGGCCGCTGCCGGCTACCGTCGGCCGCCTGGTACTCGATGTCGAACCGCTGCGGCAGCTGGAAGTCGACCTGCAGCGTCGACAACTGCCACTTGCGGCCGATGGCGTCGCGTACGTGGACGTCGATCTTCGGCGCGTAGAACGCGCCCTCCCCCTCGGCGATCGTGTAGGGGATCTCGGCCCGCTTGAGCGCCTCCTCGAGGGCGGCCTCGGCGGTGTTCCACTCCTCGATCTCGCCGACGAACTTGTCCGGCCGGGTCGACAGGTCGGCGGTGAAGTCGCTGAGCCCGTAGTCACGCAGCAGCCCGACCACGAACGCCAGCAGCGAGGCGAGCTCGTCCTGGAGCTGGTCGGGGGTGACGAAGATGTGGGCGTCGTCCTGGGTGAAGCCGCGCGCCCGGGTGAGGCCGTGCACGACGCCGGACTTCTCGTACCGGTAGACGTTGCCGAACTCGAACATCCGCAACGGCAGCTCGCGGTAGGACCGACCGCGGGACTTGAAGATGGTGAGGTGCATGGGGCAGTTCATCGGCTTGAGGTAGTAGTTCTGCCCCTGGTCGAGCTCCATCGGGGGGTACATGCCGTCGGCGTACCAGTCGAGGTGCCCGGAGGTCTTGAAGAGGTTCTCCTTGGTGATGTGCGGGGTGTAGACGAACTCGTACCCCGCCTCCTCGTGCCGGCGGCGCGAGTAGTCCTCCATCACCCGGCGGATGGTTCCGCCCTTCGGATGCCAGACGGCGAGTCCGGGGCCGATCTCCTCCGGAAAGCTGAACAGGTCGAGCTCGACGCCGAGCCGGCGGTGGTCGCGGCGTTCGGCCTCGGCGAGCATGTCCAGGTGCGCCTTCAGCGCGTCCTTGGTCTCCCACGCGGTGCCGTAGATGCGCTGGAGCTGCGGGTTGTTCTCGCTGCCGCGCCAGTAGGCGGCCGCGACGCGCATCAGCTTGAACGCCGGGATGTGCCGGGTGGTGGGCAGATGCGGGCCGCGACAGAGGTCCTTCCAGGCCAGCTCCTCGCCGCGCAGGTTGTCATAGATCGTCAGCTCGCCGCCGCCGACCTCGACGTTGGCGCCCTCGGCGCCACCTCCGGCCGACCCCTTCAGCCCGATGAGTTCCAGTTTGTAGGGTTCGTCGGCGAGCTCGGCGCGGGCCTGCTCGTCGGTGACCGCCCGGCGGGAGAACCGCTGGCGTTCCTTCACGATCTGCCGCATCCGGGTCTCGATCCGCGACAGGTCGTCAGGAGTGAACGGCTGGGGGACGTCGAAGTCGTAGTAGAAGCCGTTCTCGATCGGCGGGCCGATGCCGAGCTTCGCCTCGGGGAACAGCTCCTGCACCGCCTGGGCCATGACGTGCGCGGTCGAGTGCCGCAGGATGGCCCGGCCGTCCTCGGTGTCGATCGCGATGGGCTCCACCCCGTCGCCCGCGGACAGGGGCCAGGCGAGGTCGCGGAGCTCACCGTTGACCCGCGCGGCGATCACCGCCCGGTCCTCCCCGAGCGCCTCGCCTGCCGTCGTGCCCGTCGTCACCTCGGCCTCGGCACGCTCGCCGGTGCGGACGACGGTGACGTTGATCTCGGACACTTCGGGCTCCTCAACGCGGATGTCGGGTCGGACTACCCGCCGATCCTATGCGGTCACCCGTGGCGCACCCGAGCGCCTCAGCACTCCGCTCCGTCGACCCACCCGAATGTCGCGCGGTGCTCCTCCTCCGAGGTCGCCGGAGCTGTGTCCACGGTGTAGTGGAACTGGACGGCCCGACGCCGGGTATCGGTGAAATTTGCCGGCGTGCCGTGCTGGAGTAGCCCGTCGAAGAACATCAGTCCACCGGCCGGCAGCGGCACGGCGACGCCGCGGTCGACCGGGACGTCACCGTCGCAGATCTGCAGGTCGCGCAGGAACGCGTGCCGGGTCGGCCCCTCCCGGTGGGAGCCCGGAACGACCCGCATGCAGCCGTTGTCGAGGGTCGCGTCGTCCAGTGCGAGCCAGACCCCGACGATCGGCGTGCCGGGTACGAGGTGGAAGTAGGCGTTGTCCTGGTGCCAGGGCTTCTCCCTGCCGCCGCCTGGCGGCTTGAGCAGCGCCATGTCCTGGAACATCCGCGGCGTGCCGCCGAGCAGTTCGGCCACCACCGCGAGGATGCCGGCGTCGTGGGCGAGGGCCGCGAGCCGGTCGTCGTGGCGCGCGAACGCCATGAACTTCCGGGTGGCGTCCATGCGCTCCTCCGGCGAGAGCCGGTCGATCCTGTCCTGCGCCCAGCTCTCGTACTGGATGTCGGCCGGCGAGTCCGGCCTGGCCAGCGAGGCCAGACCGGCGAGGGCGGCGTCCACCTGCGCCTTCGCCACCGCGCCGGCGACCGGGAGGAAGCCGTCGGCGCGATAGCGACGGACCTCCTCGGCACCGATCGTGGCCAGGCCGTCGAGGGCCTCCGCGATCCGGGCGGTGCGGTAGAGATCATCGGGGTACGCCGCACCACCGTGGTCGAACGTCGTCCGCGCCGCTGCCGGCATGGGGTCCTCCCGTTCGGCTCGTGTCCTGCTTTTCACCATAGGCCCGACTGGAGAGCGCTATCCAGAGCGCGACGAGCCGGCTGGGCAAGCCTGGCCAGCCGGGACCTACCGGACCGAGCCGTCGGCGGGCTCCTCCGCCCGGCTCTCGGCCAGGTAGCCGACACCCACCTGGGCGGGGCGCAGCAAGCGATCCTCCAGGGCGTAGCCGGGGCGGCGTACCTCCACGACCCGGCCCGCCTGATCGGCCCGCTCCACCGGCACCCGCGCGACCGCCTCGTGCACCCGCGGGTCGAACTCTCCGTCGGCCCCGACCTCGCGCAGGCCGCGCCGGTTGAGGACCTCCAGCAGCTCCTCGCGTACCGAGACCAGCGGTTCGGCGCTCTCCCCCGCCAGCTGGCCGGCGATCGCGTCGATCCGGTCCACCACGAGCAGGATCTCCCGTGCCATCGGCGCCACGAACTGCTCGGCGAGTCCCTGCTGGGCGAACCGGAGTTGACGGTAGAGCTCGTCGTACATCCGCTGTCGCGACTGGTCCTCGAGCAGCCGGCGCTGGAACAGGTCCCGCAGCGCGGCCACCTCCTGCGCCAACCTCGCGACCTCGACCGCGTCCTCCGCCATCCCTAGATCCCCTTCCGGAAGGTTTCGCCGAAGCTCGACGGCCTTCGGCCCCGCCCGAGCTCCCGGCGATGGTGTTTCCAGGCCGGTTGGCGATGCCGGAACACGTAGGTCGCGACGATCACCACGATCCAGAACGCGCCGACCACGCGCAGGCTCTCGACGTTGGGCAACGCGGTCACCAGAACGGCGCCGACGAGCGGAATGAAGTAGAAGCGCAGGTTGTGGCCGCGGCTCCAGATCGGCGCGCGCGCTTCGGCGACCAGGTCCTTGAGCTCCTCCACGTGCATCGAGACGTTCCAGTCGGAGAGCTCGAGGCGCTGGATCCGGCGGAGGTTCCTTTTGGCCAGCCCGAGCTGGCGGCGGGAGATGATCATCGGGCGTTCCCGGCCGGGCCCGTCACCGACGTCGGCCATGCCCGCGATCGCCACCTCGTAGAGCGCCGTCGCCAAGGCGATCTTGACGTGCTCGTCGTCGGGGTGCTCGACGGCGGCGCGTTCGAGGATCGCCAAGCCGTCCTTGACGCGGCCCGCGCCGACGTGCACGGCGCCGAGCCCGGTCAGGGCGCGAAGGTCCTCCGGCGCGCGTTCGCGGACGTACTCGAACTCCGCCTGGGCGAGCCGCCACCGGCCCTGCTGGAGGTAGCGGTCGCCTCGGGCCAGGTGACTGTCGAGGTCGGCGTCCTGACGTGGACCGGTGCGAGGCGCGGGGCTTCCGGTACTCGGGGGCGTTGGCACCTCCCGTCGACCCGGCCCGCCCCGGCCGCCCGCGCCGTTGGCGTTCGCGGAGCCGCCTCCGTTGGTGGCGCCGCCCGTGCCGCCACCACGGGTACGCAGGAGGCGTTCGCGTTCCTTGTTGTAGGCGAGGCGCGCCGCCGGGTCGAGCAGCGCCTTCTCCGCCGCGTCGATGTCGCGCACCCGCTGCTCGGCATGGGCTCGACGGTCCGGGTCGGGGCTGGACTGGCGGCGCACCCAGATCCGGCGCTGCGCGGTGATCGCCGCCCGGATCTGCTCCTCCTGCGCACCGGGCGAGACCTCGAGGATCTCGTAGTAGTCGACGCTCATGGCCGCGGCTCAGCTGATGTCGAGCAGACGCATCCGGTCGGTCGCCGTGGCGACCTCGCCTTCGTCCATGGTCGCGACGTTGTCGACCTGGAAGGTGCCGATCTGCGCACCCGAGGTCTTGTCGTGCACCTCGATGAAGACGGTCTGGTCGATGTCGTAGGCGTAGACGATCTCGAACGGTGCGCCCACGGGGTAGGCCGGGATGTCGAAGGTCTGCTCCCCGATCGCACGGACGTAGGCGGGATCGTCGTCGTCCCCCTGGGTCACCTCGACCTTGAGCTTCGTCTGGTCGGCGGCGATGGTCTGGAACACCTGACCGCGCTTGGCGGGGATCTTGGTGTTGGCGGGGATGATCACGACGTTCTCCACGTCGTCGGGCGAGGCGGCGCCGCGCCGGACCGCGAGCGCCCCGAGTCCCTGCGAGGTGACGTCGCGGACCCGCGGCATCGTGACCGCGGACGCGAGCACCGGCAGGTGGGCCGAGCCACCGTCGGTGGCGGACTCGACGTCGACCAGGTGCGCCTGGATGGCCGCGCCCAGGGCGACCACCTCGTCGGGATTGACCGAGCGGCTGGGCTCGGTGCCGGAGACCTTCGTGATCATGGCGCGCACCATCGGCATCCGGGTCGAGCCACCGGCGAGCAGGAGGTGGTCGATGCGGCCCCAGTCCAGCCCAGCGTCGCCGACCACGATCTCGGCGATGTCGCGGGTCCGGCTGAGCAGGCTCGACGTCACGTCCTCGAACTCCGCCCGGGTGAGCGGCAGCACCTTGGAGACCCCGCCGGCGGAGAGCACCACCCTGGTCTGTTCGACGGTGGTGAGGCTGCGCTTGGCGATCTCGGCCTTCTCCCGCAGGTCGGCCTCGGCCTCCGCGCCGTCGAGCAGGGACGGCCCGCCCGCGGCCTGGAAACGCTCGTCGAGCAGCCGCATCAGCAGGTTGTCGAAATCGAAGCCGCCGAGGTTGCGGTCACCATGGGTCGCGAGGACGTCGAAGTCGCCACCCTCGACCCGCATCACGGTCACGTCGAACGTCCCGCCGCCGAGGTCGTAGACGAGCACCGTCCCGTCGACCGCGGTCTCCACGCCATAGGCGAGCGCGGCCGCGGTCGGCTCGTTGAGGACGCGCGCGACGTTGAGACCTGCGATCCGGCCCGCGTCGATGGTGGCGCGCCTCGGTGCGTCGTCGAAGTAGGCCGGGACCGTGACGACCGCGTCGGTCACCGGCTCGCCGAGTGCGAGTTCGACGTCGTCCTTGATCCGGCGGAGGATGATCGCGGAGATCTCCTCCGGCCGGTACGACGTGCCGCCGGTGGTCTCGAACTTCCAGCTCGCGTCACCCATCGAGCGCTTCACGAACTGCACGACGTCGAGCGGTGCCGTCACCGCCGAGCGCTTCGCCATCGTCCCGACGATCGGGAGCTCGTCCTGGAAGAGCACGACGGAGGGCGTGAGGCGCTCGCCGTCCCGGTTGACGATGATCTCGGGCTTGCCGAGTTCGTTGACCCGCGCGGCGGCGGAGTAGGTCGTGCCGAGGTCGATCCCGATGGTGTGGCCCACGTGTCCGTCCTTCCGCGCACCTGCACCGACCCACACAACGTAGCCGAAGCCTCACCTTCGCGGCGTTTCGCCATCCCGACGGCTGGCTCGCCCGCCTCGACGACTGGCCGCCGGACGACGGTCGCCGTCCGGGCGAAGTCGGATCGGGCCGCACATGAACCCCACTCACCCCTCGCGTCCGACCGTCGAGGGAGGCCCTAGCCTGGGCCGAATGCTCGTCCTGTTGCCGCCGTCGGAGGGCAAGGCCGTCCCGAAGTCGGGTCGCCCGGTCGACCTCGACCGGCTCTCACTTCCGGAGCTGAATCCCACCCGCGCACGGGTTCTCGACGCACTCGTCGACCTGTGTGCGGGGGCCGACAGCGCGAACGCCCGGGCGGTGCTCGGCCTGAGCGAGGGTCAGGCCGCCGAGGTGGAACACAACGCCCGGCTGTGGGACGCGCCGACGTTGCCGGCCGGCCGGCTCTACACCGGCGTGCTGTACGACGCGCTGGACCTCGCGTCCCTGGATCCGGCCGCGCGCCGACGCGCCGACCGGGCGCTCCTCGTGTTCTCCGGACTGTGGGGAGCGGTGCGGCTCCGCGACCGGATCCCGGCGTACCGCTGCTCGATGGCGGTGCGGCTCCCGGGGATCGGCGGGCTCGGCGCCCACTGGCGCAGCGCACGACCATGCAGGACACGGTCACCACCGCCGCCGGAGCCGGTCTGGTGCTCGACCTGCGCTCCACGACGTACGCCGCCGCGTGGGTGCCGCAGGGTGACCTCGCCGCCCGGACCGCGACGGTCCGGGTCCTGCACGAGCGGGAGGTCGGCGGGGTCGTGTCCCGCACGGTCGTCAGCCACTTCAACAAGGCCACCAAGGGACGGCTGGTGCGCGACCTGCTGCGCGACGGGGCGCGGCCGCGCCGACCCGCCGACCTGGTGGACGTCCTGCGCGGCCTCGGCTACTCCGTCGAGACCGAGCCCCCCGCGGCTGCACGGCCGTGGCGCCTCGACGTCGTCGTCACCGAGACCTGAGTCGGCGGTCAGTCGCGGGTCAGTCGCGGCACCGCCGTGGCCGGGTGACCGGCCGACTCCGAAGCGCCGGCGCGCAGCGCAGGCCGCGCTCGACACCGCGGGGCTGGGCCGGGCAGCGCCGGGAGGGTGCGACGCTGCCCAGCTTCCCGGAGCACCGAAGGGCTCCGCCGACGGCGCCGGACTGGGCGACCCGCCGGCGCGGGCTGTGTGGACGGAGGTTCACAGGCCGACGTCCCGGCAACGCATGTCGACGTCGGTCTCGCGCCGGACGAGGAGCCGGGAGGTCTCGTCGCGGACCGCGACGACGGGCGGGCGCGGCACGAGGTTGTACGACGACGCCATGGAGTGGTGGTAGGCACCGGTGCAGGCGACGGCGAGCAGGTCGCCGGGGTGGATGTCCGCCGGCAGCAGGATGTCCTCCGCGAGCACGTCGCCGGCCTCGCAGTAGCGGCCGACGATGGTCACGATCTCGTGCCGCGAGGAGGCCGGACGGCCGACGGAGCGCACGGTGTAGCGCGCGCCGTACATCTCGGCGCGGGGGTTGTCGCCGAAGCCGCCGTCGACCGCCACGAAGGTGCGGCCACCGGCGCTCCGCTTCACGCTGACGACCCGGTAGAGCGTCACCCCGGCCCGCGCGGCGATGGCCCGGCCGGGCTCGATGGTGAGACGCGGGACGGGCAGCCGCAACCGCGCGCAGGTGTCCTGCACGGTACGTCGCAGCTGGTCGGCGAAGGGGGCGACGTCGAAGGCGATGTCGCCGACGACGTACGGGACGGGGTATCCCCCGCCCAGGTCGAGGTCGGTCGTCTCGACCCCGAGTTCGTCGCGTAGGGCCCGGGCGAGTTCCAGCACCCGCCGCGCCGCGAGAAGGAAGTCGCTGGGGTCACCGACCTGTGAGCCGATGTGGCAGTGCAGCCCGGCGTAGACGAGCTGGGGCTGTTCGAGCACGCGGCGTACGGCCTCGCGGACCCCGCCGGGGCGCAGGCCGAACTTCTGGTCCTCGGATCCGGTGGCGATGGCGGGGTGGGTGTGGGCGTCGACGCCCGGGATCACCCGGATGAGAACCCGCTGGGGTCGCTGGGCGAGCACCGACACCCGGGCCACCTCGCTGGCGGAGTCGAGCACGATCCGCCCGACGCCGTACGACAGGGCGACCTCCAGGTCGGCGACGGTCTTGGCGTTGCCGTGCAGGATCGTGCGTTCGGCCGGGAACCCGACCGACTCCGCCACGCCGACCTCGCCCGCCGAGCACAGGTCGAGTGACATGCCCTCCTCGGCCATCCAGGTCGCCATCGCCCGGGACAGGAACGCCTTCCCGGCGTAGGCGACCTCGACGTCGGGGAAGGCGCCGCGGAAGGTTCGGCATCGGGTGCGGACGTCGACCTCGTCCACGACGTAGGTGGGGGTGCCGTACCGGCCGGCCAGCTCGACCAGGCTCACCCCGCCGACGACGAGGTCGCCGCCGACGCCCTGCCGGGCCGTGAGGGGCCACGGGGAACCCAGCCGCCGAGGTGAGGGGCCGGTGATCCTGGCTTCGGGTGGAACGGTCGTCGTCATGCCGAGCTCCTTGGTCGCTGCCGGGACACAGAACGACGGTAGGAGCCGACCTGGTGGGCGCTGGTGACGCTTTGACGGACTCCCTACGTCCGCCGCGATCATCTTGACGGCCGCCTGACACCCATGCGGCGCCGTCCTCGACGCGGGTGTCTCGTCGTGTGGCTGTCCGCCAGGTATCGCGCGTGAGAGTGTCGGTGCCCGAATCCGCACGGATCGCCAGCACGCGGTGTACCCGTGCCGTGTCGTCGCTGTGAGGACTGTCAGCGGAACGTCAAGGTGGCCGGCCTCCCCGTCAAGGGGGCGACAACGGGAGCGGCACCGGTGGGTGACCGACTTAGCGTCGCCGTCATGAAGTCATCACAACGGCTGCTGGTGCCGGTTCGGACCAGCGCGTACGGAACCGTCACGCCCCTCGTCGCGAAGCTCCCGACCGGCGAGCGGGTCGGCCTGGCCTTCACCTGCGAGGAGACCATGGCGGAGCTCCTTGGCCCCGACCACGGCCGGATCATCGTGCACGAGAACTTCCTGCGGTGCCAGCTCGCCGAGATCGGCGTCACCGGGATCCAGGTCGACGCGACCATGCTCCTCGCGCCGGTCAGCGACGGCCAGCCACAGCACCACGACGTGGTTCCGGCACCCGCCGCCACGACGGTCACGACGGGTACGACGGTCACGACGGGTACGGCAGCCAGGACGGGGACGGCAGCCAGGACGGGGACGGCAGGGAGCCACGAACGGCAGCCGACCCGCACGCTGACAGCTTCCTGAGACTTCAGCACCGGGCACGCTGGTCCACCGCGACCAGGCCGCCCTTGTCGCAGCCTCGCCCTGTCCACGAGGATCGTCCGCATCTGTGGTGCGGCCGCGTTGTCGGCTCGTCGCGGACGTGCCACCCGGCGTACAGGCGTACGACGAAACGGGACCGGGAAGGAATCCACCCGTGATCACGGACTCAACGCTCCTGCGGATCGGCGAGGCGGTGCAGCGCAACCATCAGGGCGAGCGGGAAGCCGCTCGCCTCCTGTTCACAGATATCTGGGACGAGATCGGCGGCGAGCAAGGCGACCCCCTGCACCGTTGCACACTCGCGCACGCGATGGCCGATGCGCAGGACGACGTGCGCCAGGAGTTGGTCTGGGACCAGCGAGCGCTGGCGGCTGCCGACCTTCTCACCGACGCGCGGGTGGCTCAGGCCGGGGTGACGCTTCCGGTGGCGGGGTTGTACCCGTCGTTGCACCTGAACCTGAGCGAGTGCTACCGCAAACTGGGCGATCTCGACCGTGCTCGTGAACACCTTCAGCAGGCGCAGGTCAGGATCGGGGCGCTCGGCGATGACGAGTACGGGCAGCTGATCAGAGCGGGCCTGGAGCGCCTGGTCGAACTCCTGCGCTGACCCGGCAGCGGCGAGAGCAGGGACCTGGTTGGAGTTCGTCTGGAAGGGTCCTACGGCCCGGTCCTGCTCCGCGGCGCCAACGCCGAACGCGCCAGCATCGGCCTCGTCGGGCTCCCCGGTTTTGCTCCCCGGACGCACTGTCCTCGTCCGGGGATGGACCTGCTGTCTGGTGGGCGATACTGGGATCGAACCAGTGACCTCTTCGGTGTGAACGAAGCGCTCTCCCGCTGAGCTAATCGCCCCACTCAGCTCGCCCGAACCGGGCGACAGAAACCCTAGCGCATCCCGGATCAGCGCAAGGACCGCACCCACTCCCAGAACGACGCGACCGGCCCGGGCAGCCCGTACGCCGCTACCCACCACCAGCACACGGCGACCACGACGACGAGCACCGCGGCGCCGATCAGCAGGTTGCGCTTGCGGACCGCCGGGTCGAGTGCCTTGGCGCTCGCGGCCTGGGCCTTCTCCTTCGTCCAGTGGAGCAGCCGGTGCGCCCACTCGAACTCGGTGGACAGGATCGCGAGCCCGAGGATCACCGTCAGCCAGCCGGGTCCCGGTGCGACGAACATGACCAGGCCGGCGATGACGAAGAACGCGCCGACGACGAAGACGCCGACCCGCCAGGTCGCGTCGAGTGTGCGGTTTCGTCGGATGCGTCGGCGTACGCGACGTACCCGATGACGTAGACGGGGCTTGGAGTTCTCCGCGGCGCCGGGTCGCGCCTGTTGGCCCGGATCGTCAGGTCTGGGCATCGTGTCGGCGACCTCGCTGACGTCAGTGGCGCCGACCTCACGATCGGAACGTCGGTCGTCGGGCACAAATCCTCCTGAGACTTTCCCAACGCGACTTCGGATAACGTTTGTGCGCCGGGTCGGAGACAAGTCCCCGCTGCCGTTCGTTTCGCCGCAGAGCCTACTCCGACAGGTGGACCGTCCAGCGCATTCGAAAGCCGCGATCTTGTCTCGCATAGTGAGAAGTTTGGTGGGGCGAATCGACCAGACCGGGACGCACCAGCCGGTCGGGTTTGATGGTTGGGACTTTCGAGTAGCAGACTTCCGCGCTATGGCCCTACCGCCGGTCCCGCACCACCCACGGAAAGGCCCCCGCCCCCCGATGGATGCACTTCCCGCTTCGGTGACTCACGCCCTCCCGCTCCGCCTCATCGACGGAACGGGCGCCGCGCTGAGACTGACAGCCGAACTGAGATATGACGCCGCCGACCCCTACGCGGTCGACGCGGTGTTCCATACCGGTGAACCCCGCGGAGTCCGCTGGGTGTTCGCCCGAGAACTCCTGTCCGAGGGTCTGTTCAGGCCCACCGGTGAAGGTGACGTGCACGTCTCGCCCCTCGTGGACGAGAACGGCCGTGCCATCGTCCTCATCGAGCTGCGCTCCCCCGACGGGGAAGCGGTGCTCCATGCTCCGGCAGAGGGCCTGGCCACCTTCCTCCAGAGCACATATTCGATCATCTCCCCGGGTGAGGAGAGCGGTCACGTGGACCTCGACCTGCTGGTCGAGGAACTCCGCCGCAGCTCCGGCCCCGCCCTGTAGCCCAGTACCTCGCCAACAGGGACCGACCGCCCCGACAGGGACGATCAGGGATCGATCAGTTCAGCGGCCGACCGCGCGAACGCCGCCATCGTTCGCGCGGTCACCGGCCCTGGAGTCCTCCATGCCCGGCCATCGGCCGTGTGCACGGCCTGGACGTCACGCGTGGTCGAGGTGAGGAAGACCTCCTCGGCCTCGTCGAGCACGCTCATCGGCAGGTCCTTCTCCTGACCCCCGCACCACTCGAGGACAAGTGCGCGTGTCACCCCGGCCAGACAGCCGGCCGACAGCGGGGGCGTGTAGAGGTCGCCGCCGAGGACGACGAAGACGTTCGAGCCGGTGCCCTCGCACAGGTTGCCGACCGTGTTGGCGAACAGCGCCTCGGTCGAACCGCGTTCCTGCGCGTAGGCGAGCGCGAGGACGTTCTCGGCGTACGACGTCGTCTTCAGGCCGGCCAGCGCCCCGCGCTCGTTGCGCGGCCACGGGACCGTCGTGACAGCCGTCGACTCCAGTCGGCCGGCGAGCTCGGCGAGCGCGACCACCACCGTCAGTCCCTTGTCGCCCCGTTCCGAACCGAGCGGTGCCGGTCCACCGGTCACGGTGATCCGGAGCCGTCCGGTGGGCTGGTCCCACGCGCCGAGGACCGCGGTCACGCCGCGGCGCACGTCGTCGAGATCGGGCTCGGGGAGCCCGAGACCTCGAGCGGACCGAAGCAGCCGCTCCAGGTGCCGCGTGATTGCGAACGGACGGCCGTCGACGACCTTCACCGTCTCGAAGACACCGTCTCCGACCGTCACGCCGTGGTCGAGGGGCGCCAGGGCCGGCGCGTACGGATCCTCGACGATGTGGCCATTGACCCAGAGCCTCATGCTGGCGGCGTTCCTTCCCGTGACTGCGCGGAGGCGATTGCGGCCGTCCCGCACCGGTCTGGCCAGCCTATGGCGGCCGGTCACTCTCCCGAACGCACCCCGGCCGCACGCTCCCCCGGTCCGCCGCTCCACTCTTCACGTGGTGGCCGCGAGCCGGTCGCGGCGTCTTCGCCCAGTCTTCGCAGCGACGTCGGCACCGCGTCGCCGCGACGTCCCCTGGACGTCGGCCGCGCTTCGCCCGCGCGTCGGACGACCATCCGGCCAAGCGGGGCAAGCCGGGACAGACGCGTCGATGTAGTCCCGCCGACCCCAGAAGGGACCCCCAGTTTGAGGTGGCCGACGGATCGGATAATGTTCTCCACGCGTCGAGGAAACAGCTCGGGGCACATGCGGACGTAGCGCAGCTGGTAGCGCATCACCTTGCCAAGGTGAGGGTCGCGGGTTCGAATCCCGTCGTCCGCTCGGAGCGGGCCTGGGGCTTGGGTGTACACCCAGGTCAGCACGGCGGCGCGGGCCTGTCGTTGGTGGAGTGGCCGAGAGGCGAGGCAACGGCCTGCAAAGCCGTGTACACGGGTTCAAATCCCGTCTCCACCTCTCACCCTTTGTTGGTGCGGGCGATTAGCTCAGTGGGAGAGCGCTACCTTGACACGGTAGAGGTCACTGGTTCAATCCCAGTATCGCCCACCAGGTTTGTGCAGGTCAGGGACACCTTCCCTGGCCGGACGACCCGGTGACCCGGCCCCCGATCCTCGTGGGCCGGGTTTTTGTTTGCCCCGCCCCTGCCCACTGGTCCCAGCGCCGGCGTCGCTGCCGCGGCGCCCCCTCGGCCGGCGGGGTCTTCGCCGCCGCGGGCCGTTTCGCGGGCCAGCCGAGCCCGCCAGTTCGTCGGTCCCGTTGATTCGCCTGGACGACACGGCCGCGCCGTTGGATATCGCCGGAGCTCTGCTTGCGACGTGTCGCCCGGCAGCGGCGTCCACCGCCTCCTTCGCTGTCGTCCACCGCCTCCTTCGCTGTCGTCCACCGCCTCCTTCGCTGTCGTCCACCGCCTCCTTCGCTGTCGTCCACCGCCTCCTTCGCTGGGGCCGCCAGCGACACGCGACGTCTGGTGGCGGCCCAGCGGGCGCGCACCGATGCCGCGCCCAACCTGGGGCCGACTCCTCAGCGGTCACCCCCGGAATCCTCGGACACCCGTTCGCATTCGCGGGTTCGAAAAGGGATCGTGAAACGTTCATCCGAATCCCCTCGCGGCCGGTTCATCGCACAAATGGCGGAGCGACGGATGAGGATATCGTCACACCGGTGCGACGGATCGGCGATTCGCGACGTGCCCCAAAGTCCCGTGATAGCTTCACGGCAAACAATGCACCCAGGTTTCACAGACTCGATCTGCGCCTGCCGGTTTCCCACCCCGGGCGCATTTATTGTGCCGGCCGGCCCATCCGGACAGAGTCACAACCGACGGACTCGCAGGAAGCGGGATCCGCCATCGCACAGAAGGATCCAGGTATGGCAACCGGCACCGTGAAGTGGTTCAACTCAGACAAGGGCTTCGGCTTCATCGAGCAGGATGGCGGAGGGCCCGACGTCTTCGCCCACTTCTCCAACATCGTCGCTCAGGGATTCCGTGAGCTGCAGGAGGGCCAGAAGGTCCAGTTCGACATCACCCAGGGCCAGAAGGGCCCGCAGGCGGAAAACATCGTTCCTGCCTGAGCAAGGAAGAGGTGTGGCGCCTTATCTGACCGCACGGCCACACCCGGCAGGAACGTCTCGCGGTTTTCCACGCTGACGGCGGCCGCAGTTCGGGGCGCGGCCAGCGACGGTTTCCCGTCGCTCGGCCCCCTGGACGCGGCCGTCGTCGCACGTTCAGGGTGAGGCACGACACCAGGGCCGCCCAGAAGGGCCGCCCCGTACAGGAGATAGCGGCGGAAGGCCTCGTCGGGATCCGCCTCGGCGCTACCGGACCTCGGAGTCCGGTTGCAAGGTGCGAGCCCGTCCGCTAGACGACCGTGCGGCGCTGCGGCTTGCGTACGCCCGATAAGGTTAAGAAAAGGGTAAAGCGACCCGCGAGGAGGTGCGCACTCCGATGCGACCCTCCCCCGCCCCGCGGCACTGTGTCCCCGTTGTCACGGCGGTCCCCTGCTGGTCCTGCTCGCCGCGCTGTTCGCACGCGGGTCGGCGCTCTCCCATCCGTCGCCGCTCGGATCTGTCGACCCTGGTCGAAGTGCCGCCGCCTCCGCTCACACGGACACGGACGACGCCAGCGCTGTGCCGCGGGCCCGTCCCACGGCTCCGTCCGCGCCGTCCGGAGACGCGCCAGCCGTCGTCCCCGGCTCACCCGTCGGCACCACTCCGCTCGGACTGGCCGCGACGCCACCCGAACCCGCACCGCTGGTCCAGGCGAACCCGCCGACTCCACCCGAACCCAGCTTTTCCGCGGGCATCCACGCCGCCACCTCCGGCACCTGTGCGAGCCGCGCGCCACCGTCGCCCTCGCGTGCCTGAGTCGACAGCGCACACCTGAGCCGAGCGTTCAGGGCCAGTCGACCGACCCGTCCGCCTGCGTTCTCCGCGTGCCCAGCGCGCGAAACCTTCCGGAGGTCTGACCGTGAACCGCGTCCGCGCGGTCCACGGCACGGTGGCGCACCATCCCTGGTCCCATGTCGGGCCGCCCACGACCGCGTTCCGTACGGTCCACTCGAACGACGCCACCCTCGCCGTGACCGCCCCTCAGCGTCCCCCGAACCCCACGACGTCCCGCCCGCCGGTCCCGAGGAGGAACCCGCCCAACTCTGACCCCAACTGCCAGACGACGACACCGCCCTCCCGCCGCGCCCCGGCCCGCGCGCCGCGCGCCGCCCGCCCACGACCAAGGACGGAGCCGCGATGACCGCCGCCCTTGCCATCTCGATCTTCGTACTCGCCTACGTCCTCATCGCCACCGAGCGGATCCACCGGGTGGCGGCCGCGCTTGGTGGTGCCGCCCTGATGGCGGTCGCCGGGATCGTCGACGCCCACTCGGCGTTATTCGCCGAGGAGACCGGTGTCGAGTGGAACGTCATCTTCCTGCTGCTCGGCATGATGATCATCGTCAGCATCCTGAAACAGACCGGGCTGTTCCAGTACCTCGCCATCTGGGCGGCCAAGCGCGCCCGCGGCCGGCCCTACCGGCTGATGGTGCTGCTGATCCTGCTCACCGCGCTCCTGTCCCCGGTGCTGGACAACGTCACCACCGTGTTGTTGGTCGCCCCGGTGACGGTGCTGGTGTGTCGCCGGCTCGGCCTACCGGTCGCGCCGTACCTCATCGCGGAGGCACTGGCCTCCAACATCGGTGGCACCGCCACGCTCATCGGCGACCCGCCTAACATCATCATCGGGGCCCGGGCGAACCTGTCGTTCAACGACTTCCTGCTGAACCTCGCCCCCATCGTCGTCGTCCTGATGGCGGTGTTCATCCTGTTGTGCAGGTACCTCTTCCGCGACACCCTGCGGCTGCGGCCCGAGCATCCGGCCGACCTCATGGACCTCGACGAACGGGAGGCGATCACCGATCCGAAGCGGCTGGTCCGCTGTCTCGTCGTGCTCGGCATGGTCGTGGTGGCGTTCGGTCTGCACTCCGTCCTGCACCTCGAACCCTCGATCATCGCGCTGCTCGGCGCCGGGGCGATGGTGGTCGTCTCCGACGCGAGGCCGCAGGAGTTCCTGGAGGAGGTCGAGTGGCCGACGCTGGTGTTCTTCATGGGCCTGTTCATCCTGGTCGGCGGCCTGGTGCGGGCGGGGGTCATCGAGCGGTTGGGTGAGGCGGCGATCTCCGCCGTCGGCGGCGACTACGTCCTCGCGGCGGCCGGCCTGCTGTTCGGCTCGGCCGTCCTCGGCGCGTTCGTCGACAACATCCCGTACGTCGCGACGATGGCGCCGATCGTGCAAGACCTCGTCGAGGCGGCACCCGATGCCGAGCAGGGCGGCGCGCTGTGGTGGGCGTTCGCGCTCGGCGCCGACCTCGGAGGGAACGCCACGGCGGTCGCCGCGAGCGCCAACGTCGTCGTCATCGGCATCGCGGCCCGCAACGGCGAGCCGATCAGCTTCTGGAAGTTCACGAAGTACGGCGCCGTCGTCACCGCCGTGACGGTGTCGCTCGCCTGGCCATACGTCTGGCTGCGCTACTTCGCCTTCGGGTGACCACTGTGTCCTCTGGCTGGTCCGGGCGGTTCCGGCCGGCCCGGCCGGGGCAGGTGCGCGCGTACGCCGGATCCGCGCGGGGTCGTGACTGCCGGGTGTTCCGGCGTCGCCTCCCGTTCCTCCGGACGCGACCCGGATCCCGGTGACGGGGTGGTCCCCTCCGACGTCGGAGCCTGATCGGGTGGCGGACCCGGCCGGTCCGGCTCGGGTTCGGTGGCTCCCTCCGCCGTCCGCTCCGCGTCGTGGCTCTCGTCGGTGCCGGTCCCCTCGTCCGCGTCGTGGCTCTCGTCGGTGCCGGTTCGCTCGTCCGCCGCGGGTTCGGAGGCGGACTCGGAGGCTGGCCCGGAGACGGGCCCGGGGACGGGCTCGGAGGCAGGCTCGGAGTCCGTCCGCGCGGTGGCCTGGTCGCCGACGGCGGGTCCCTCCACCGGGTGCTTCGCCGCGGGTCCCTGCTCGCGCTCCGCTTCCGCACGCCGCTCGGCGCGCTGTTCGAGGTGACCGTGCAGGGTCGCGTTGAACGCCGCGCCGACGAGGAGCGAGATCACGATCACGTACAACCAGAGCAGCACCGCGATCGGCGCGGCGAGCGGGCCGTAGATCGAGGTGCTGCCGACCGTGTTGCTCAGGACCGTGCGCAACAGGAAACTGCCGAGCAACCACAGCAGCATCGCGAGCACCGCACCGCCGAGATCGTGCAGCCACGGCGTCCGCTCGGGAAGTGCCAGGTGGTAGAGCGTGGTGAGGAACGCCGTCGACACCACCATGACGATCGGCCAGTAGAGCGTGGCCAGGAAGTCCAGTCGGCTCGGCAGGAGGGCGTCGACCAGCGTCGGACCCGCGAGCACCAACGGGATGACCACGATGCCGATCGCGAGGGCGATGACGTACATCGTGAACGACAGGATCCGGGTCCGGACGATCCCGCGCCTGCCGCCCATGCCGTACATGATCGTGATGGTGTCGATGAAGACGTTGAGTGCGCGCGAACCCGACCACAGCGCGAGCACGAAGCCGATGGAGATGACCTCCGCCCGGCCGCGTTCGAGGACGGCGTCCACGGTCGGGACGATCACGCTCTGGACGCTCTGCTCGGTCAGTGCCCGCCGGGCGAGCTCGACGAGCTCCCGCTTGACGGTCTCGATCGCCTGGGGGCCGAAACCCCCGACGACGTACCCCACCGAACCGGCCAGACCGAACACCAGCGGTGGTAGGGAGAGGATGGCGAAGAATGCACCTTCGGCGGCGAGGCCGGTCACGCGGTAGCGCAGACAGACCCTGATCGTTCCGCGAGCCAGGCGCCAGGCCACGGAAGCGCGGATCTTCTGGTGTGTCCCGATTCCCGGTCGCGCCCCGGATGGCCCCGCTTCCATGAGGCATACGGTAACGACATGGAGTCCTCGCGCCCCGCGACCTACCTCCACAACGGCCAGCGCGCGTCGTCCGCGACCCATGTCGTGGTCAACCAACCACCGCCGCTGCAGCCGTACGACGCCTATGCCGCGGACGCGCCACTGCGAGAGGCGCTCGCGCGCTGGGCGCAACCCGCACTTGACGCCACGGCCGGCTCCCGGCTCGCCGAGATCGGGATCGCGGCCGGTTCGGCGGCCGTGCGCGACTGGGCCTTCGACGCGCACCGGCATCCGCCGCGGCTGCTCACCCACGACCGGTACGGCGCGCGGGTCGACGAGGTGGAGTTCCATCCGTCCTGGCACCGGTTGGTCGACCGGGCCGTCGGTTGGGGCCTGCACGCCACGCCGTGGTCCTCGCCGGAGCCCGCGCCCCACCTCACCCGGGCGGCGGGCTTCTACCTGTGGAGTCAGGCGGAGGCGGGGAACGGGTGCCCGATCTCGATGACGTACGCCGCGGTGCCGGCCCTGCGCGCCGACGGCGACCTGGCCGCCGCCTGGACGCCCGCGCTTTCGAGTACGTCGTACGACCCCGGGCTTCGTCCGGTCGGAGCCAAGCGCGGCGCGCTCGCCGGAATGGCGATGACGGAGAAGCAGGGCGGCTCCGACGTCCGTGCCAACACGACCCGGGCCGAGCCGGCCGGCCCGCCGGGCGAGTACGCCCTGACCGGCCACAAGTGGTTCTGCTCCGCTCCGATGTGTGACGTCTTCCTCGTCCTCGCGCAGGCACCGGGCGGCCTCACCTGCTTCGTCGTCCCGCGGGTCCTGCCCGACGGCACCCGCAACACCTTCCGGCTGATGCGGCTCAAGGACAAGCTCGGGAACCGGTCCAACGCCTCCGCGGAGGTGGAGTTCGACTCGACGTGGGGCCAGCGGCTCGGTGAGGAGGGACGCGGCGTACCGGCCATCATCGCGATGGTGGCCGCCACCCGGCTCGACTGCGTACTGACCTCGGCCGCCCTGATGCGGCGGGCGGTCACCGAGGCGGTCTGGCACGCCACCCATCGGGAGGCCTTCGGCCGGCTCCTCGCCGACCAGCCGGCGATGGTGAACGTCCTGGCCGACCTCGCGCTGGAGCAGGAGGCGGCCACGACGCTCGCGATGCGTCTCGCGGCGGCCGTGGACGCCTCCGCCGACCCGGCCGAACGCGCGTTGCTGCGGATCGCCCTGCCCGCCGCGAAGTACTTCGTCTGCAAGCGGGCGTCCGCGGTCGCCGCCGAGGCCCTCGAATGTCTCGGCGGGAACGGCTACGTCGAGGAGTCCGGCCTGCCGATGCTCTACCGCGAGGCGCCGCTCAACTCGATCTGGGAGGGGTCGGGTTCGGTTCAGGCGCTCGACGTCCTGCGCGCCCTCCAGCGCGAACCCGGCGCACTCGAGGCCTGGCTCGGTGAGGTCGCGCCGGCCCAGGGCGCCGATCCCCGCTTCGACCGCGCCGTCGAAGGACTGCTGAACTCCCTGGCCGACCTGACCGAACCCGAGTACGGCGCCCGGCGGCTGGCCGAACGCCTGACGCTGGTCCTGCAGGGCGCGCTCCTCCTTCGGTACGCGCCCGCCGAGGTCGCCGACGCCTTCTGCGCGTCCCGCCTCGGCCCGGACGGTTCCTCGACCCTCGGCACCCTGCCCGGCGGCCTCGACGCCGCGGCGATCCTCGCCCGCTCCGACCCCGGTCGCCGCGATCGGCCCTAGCTTCGCCCCAGGAGGAGATCATGACCGAACCCACCGGCCCGTTGGACCTGACCGCCCACCTCGCGCAGGCCGATCCGCGCGTCGCCGAACTCGTCGAGGCGGAGGGCCGCCGCCAGTTCGAGAAGATCCGGCTCATCCCGAGCGAGAACTACGTCTCCCGCGCGGTGCTGGAGGCCACGGCCACGGTGCTGACCAACAAGTACTCCGAGGGCTACGCGCACCGGCGCTACTACGAGGGTCAGCAACTCATCGACGAGGTGGAGGACCTCGCCGTCGCCCGGGCGCGGTCACTCTTCGGCGTCGACCACGCCAACGTCCAGCCGTACTCCGGCTCACCGGCCAATCTCGCCATCTACCTGGCGTTCCTGCGGCCCGGCGACACCTTCCTCTCCCTCGAACTGTCCCACGGAGGCCACCTCACCCACGGTTCACCGGTCTCCGCCACCGGCATCTGGTTCCGGCCGGTCCACTACGGCGTCGACCGGGAGACCGGCCGGGTCGACATGGACCAGGTGCGCGACATCGCCCTCCGCGAACGTCCGAAGCTGATCTTCTGTGGTGGGACCGCGATCCCCCGGCTGATCGACTTCGAGGCGTTCGCGCGGGTGGCGAACGAGGTGGGCGCGCTCCTCGTGGCCGACATCGCGCACATCGCGGGGCTCGTCGCGGGCGGCGTCCACCCCTCGCCGGTCGGGCACGCCGAGGTGATCTCGACGACCACCCACAAGACGCTCCGGGGCCCGCGCGGCGCGATGCTGATGAGCACCGAGGAGCACGCGAAGGCCATCGACAAGGCCGTCTTCCCCGGCCTGCAGGGCGGACCGCACAACCACACCACGGCCGCCATCGCGGTCGCGCTGCGTGAGGCCGCGACGGAGGAGTTCCGGCGCTACGCCGCCCAGATCGTCGCGAACGCGAAGGCGCTCGCCGAGGCGCTCACCGAGCGCGGCTTCTCACTCGTGTCCGGTGGTACGGACAACCACCTGATCCTGATCGACCTGGCGACCCGGGAGATCGCCGGCAAGCCGGCGGCGAAGGCGCTTGACCGGGCCGGGATCGAACTCAACTTCAACACGGTGCCCTTCGACCCGCGCAAGCCCTGGTCACCGTCGGGAATCCGGATCGGAACCCCCGCCGTCACGACCCGCGGGATGCGGCCCGAGCACATGGCCCAGATCGCGGCCTGGATGGACGACGCGATCGAGGCGGCGAAGAAGGACGACGGTGAGGCCCTGGACGCCATCGCCGGTCAGGTCCGCGACTTCACCCGAGCCTTCCCGATCCCCGGCTGGCCGAACTGACCCCGGCGCGCCGGCCCGCCGGCGTGGACACCGGGGAGGCGGTTCACTGGATGGTGACGGCGAATGGCACCGTCGCCTCGAACTTCTCACCCCGCTTCACCTCCGCGACGATGCCGTACCGCTCGGGTGCCACGAGCGCCTCCACGAAGAGGGTCCCTCCGACATCGACCCGCCAGTAGGCGGGAACTCCGGCCCGGGCGTACTTGATCGCCTTGCTCCCCCGGTCGAGGTCTCGGCTCTGGTCGGTCTCGACCTCCACCACCAGGCCGACGCCGGAGGTGGTCCATCCTGCGTCCGTCACCGCGCCGGGGGCGAACGCGGCGAGGTCGGGACGCAGACTCCCGCCAGGGACCCGCACACCCTCGCCCGCGCCGATTCGCCACCCGGTCGGCGTCGCGGCACGCAACGTCACCAGCAGTGCCTCGACGACACGTTGGTGCTCGCCGTGAGCCGGCGCGGTGGCGAGCAGGTTTCCGTCGAGGATCTCGTAGCGGTGGCCGTCGTCGGGGAGTTCCGCCAGGTCGGTCTCGGACCACTGCCGCGGCCGGATCGACGCGAACTCCTGCCTCGACGCGATCCCGTCCCCTGCCGGAGCCAAGGCCGACTCCGGCCGCGCGTGGGTCACGAGCAGTCGTAGGGCGTCGGCGAGATCCCGACCCGTCGGCGCGCGCTCGGGGTCGGCCAACCACTGCAGGAGCATCCCGCTCAGCAGCGCCTGGTGGAACCCGCCGGCCGCCTTCGCGGCGTGCCGGTCGGCGTCCGGGTCGAGGCCCTGCAGCATGGCCGCCAGCCCGAACCGGGCCCGCTCCAGCGCGTCGGCGAAGAACTGGCGCACCTCGGGATCGTGCTCCAGCTGGGCGAAGAGCTCGAACTGCGTGGCCCACAGCTGCCGGCGGGCGGTGAACGACTCGACGAGACGCGTCCAGGTCAGCTCGAAGCGCTCGATCGGATCGCGCGCCCCGGGATCGGCGTCCGCTTCGGAGTCGGCATCCGCTTCGGCGGCACCGGCCAGCGCGTGCTCCAGCTCGTCGCCCCACTCGTTGGTCGCCTCCAGGAGGGCAGCGCGCAGGAGCGCCTGGGTGGAGCCGAAGTGGTAGCCGATCGCGGCGAGGCTGACGCCGGACGCCGTGGCGATGTCACGCGCCGTCGTCCGCGCGTACCCCTTCGCGAACAGGCAGCGCTGAGCTCCGGCCAGCAGGGCCTCGCGATTTCCCATGGCAATGACCTTAGCTTCGCTTCCGCGTCAGCGCACGTTCGTCTTGGACAAATGTTGTAGACAAACGTATGAGACGCTCGTACAGTCAGCGTCAAACGCGAAGCAACTGCTGACCCGGACAGGGGGATCACCATGACCATCGCGACCGACACGGCGGGCCGCGGACCTGAGGAGACGAGCCGCGAACGACGCCCTGAGCGCCCCGGAGGGCGACCTGGCACCCGGCGGCAGTTGTTCTGGGTGGTCCCGCTGCTGATCGTCATGGTCGGGTTCCTGGCCTACTCGTTGCCGCCCTATCTGGGTCTGGACCCGACCCAGTCCCGACTGCCGGTCCACGAGAGCTTTCCGCCCTACTACGTCCTGTTGGTGACACACATCTTCTGCGGTTCGGTCGCACTTCTGACCGGCTGCCTGCAGATGTGGCCCTGGCTGCGGCAACGACACCCGCGGGTGCACCGCTGGAGCGGGCGGCTCTACTTCTTCGCCGGGTGCCTCCCGGCCGGCCTGGCGGTTCTCGTCGTCGCCCCGATGAGCAGCACCGGCCTGGTCGGCGCGGTGGGCAACACGATGCTCGCGGTGCTGTGGCTGCCGATCACGATCGCGGGTTACCGGGCCGCCCGGCAGCGCCGGTACGGCGAGCACCGTAAGTGGATGATCCGTAGCTTCGCGTTGACCACCTCGATCGTGCTGAACCGCGTGTGGATGGTGCTCTGGATCGTGATCCTCACGCCCAGCCTGGACACCACCTACGTCGGCGACATGGACGCCCTGATCCACGACGCGACCCTGGTCAGCATCTGGTTGAGCTGGGTCGTCAACCTGCTCGTGGCAGAGTGGTGGCTGCAGCGCGGCAACCGGGCGCGGCGGCGGGCCAGGGCGGTCGCGGCGCGCGCCTGATTCCCTACTCAGACGATCGGGATTCGAGACGCTCGTCTCGAATCCCGGTCATTCTGGTTGCCACACCACGTCCGAATACCGCAGGCTGATCCCATGAGTGCGCCTGTCTGCCCCTTACTCGTCGGGCGGCGCCATCTCGATTTTGGTCGCATGCGCAGCATGCTCTGTCTTCAGGCGCGCTGACGCGCCCTTCTCCGCCCGCAGGAAGATCCTGCCAGCGGGTCCAGGGCGCCCGGTCGCGCCGGCCCCGCTGAAGCTCGTTCACGCCCATGGTCGCAGCCGCGATCATGCTCTCTCAGCGAGGAATGCACTCCATGGCCATTGCGTCCCAGTCCTCCGACCGCGCGCAGCGTCCCGCCGCTCCCCGGAAGCCGCGACCCAAGCGCGGTGAGGGACAGTGGGCGCTCGGCTACCGCGAGCCGCTCAACAAGAACGAGCAGTTCAAGAAGGACGACGATGCCCTGAACGTCCGGGCCAGGATCGAGAACATCTACGCGCACCGCGGGTTCGACTCCATCGACCCGAGCGACCTGCGCGGACGCTTCCGCTGGTGGGGCCTCTACACCCAGCGCAAGCCGGGCATCGACGGCGGCCGCACCGCCACCTTGGAGCCGGAGGAGCTCGACGACACCCACTTCATGCTCCGGGTGCGCATCGACGGTGGCCAGCTCACGGTCGCCCAGCTCCGCGCCATCGCCGAGGTGTCCACGACCTACGCGCGCGACAGCGCCGACGTGACCGACCGACAGAACATCCAGCTGCACTGGATCCGGATCGAGGACGTTCCCGCCATCTGGGAGCGCCTCGAGGCGGTCGGGCTGCAGACCCAGGAGGCGTGCGGTGACTGCCCCCGGGTGATCATCGCCAGCCCGGTCGCCGGGATCGCCGCCGAGGAGATCATCGACCCGACACCGGCCCTGGAGGAGATCGCCCGGCGCTACATCGGCAGCCCGGACTTCTCCAACCTGCCGCGCAAGTACAAGACGGCGCTCACCGGTCACCCCAACCACGACGTCGCGCCGGAGGTCAACGACATCGCCTTCGTCGGTGTCGTGCACCCCGAACACGGGCCGGGCTTCGACGTCTGGGTCGGCGGCGGACTCTCCACCAACCCGATGCTCGCCAAGCGGCTCGGCGTGTGGGTGTCGCTCGAGGAGGCGCCGGACGTCTGGTGGGGCGTCACCAGCATCTTCCGCGACTACGGCTACCGGCGACTGCGGCACCGCGCCCGGATCAAGTTCTTGATGGCCGACTGGGGTCCGGAGAAGTTCCGCGACGTACTCGAGAACGAATACCTCAAGCGAAAGCTGGCCGACGGCCCCGCCCCGGAGATCCCGGCTGTTCCAGGTGACCACGTGGGCATCCACCAGCAGAAGGACGGTCGCTACTTCGTCGGCGTCGCGCCCGTGGTCGGCCGGGTGTCGGGCACCCTGCTCGGCAAGCTCGCCGACGCGGTCGAGGCGCACGGATCGGACCGGATCCGGACCACGGCGCACCAGAAGCTGCTCGTGCTCGACGTCGAACAGGACCAGGTCGAGCCGCTGGTGGCCACCCTGGCCGACCTCGGTCTGCACGCCCGGCCCTCGGGCTGGCGCCGGAACACGATGGCGTGCACCGGCCTGGAGTACTGCAAGCTCGCGATCGTCGAGACCAAGGCCAGGGCCCACTGGCTGATCGAGGAGATGGAGCGTCGCATCCCCGAACTCGACGTCCCGATCACCGTCAACCTCAACGGCTGCCCCAACTCCTGCGCCCGCATCCAGGTGGCCGACATCGGCCTGAAGGGCCAGATCGTCCTCGACACCGAGGGCCGACAGGTCGAGGGATACCAGGTCCACCTCGGCGGCGGCCTCGGCCTGGATGCCGGGTTCGGCCGCAAGCTTCGCGGCCTGAAGGTCACCGCGGAGGAGCTGCCCGACTACGTCGAACGCGTCGTACGCCACTATCTCGACCAGCGCGAGGCTGAGGAACGCTTCGCGCAGTGGGTCACCCGAGCCCCGGAGGAGGCCCTCTCATGACCGAGCGCGCCACACCCTTCTACTGCCCTTACTGCGCGGACGAGGACCTCCGTCCCGCGGCGGACCAGCACGGAGCCTGGGAGTGCCGCGGCTGCACCCGCGTGTTCTCGGTGAAGTTCATCGGCATGGTGGTGCACTCATGAGTCTCGCGATGGAGGCACCCGACCGCTGCCGCGACGAGCTCGAGGCGCTCGCCACGAAGGCCGGACATGAGCTGGCGGACGCGTCCGCGGCCGAGATCCTCGCCTGGGCGGCGGACACGTTCGGTGCGCGCTTCTGCGTGACGTCCTCCATGCAGGACACGGTGCTCTCCCACCTCGCCTCGAGCGTCGCACCGGGCGTCGACGTGGTGTTCCTCGACACCGGCTACCACTTCGCCGAGACCCTCGGGACGGCGGACGCGGCGTCGGTCGTCATCCCGATCAACCTCGTCACCGTGCGCCCACGCCAGACCGTGGCGGAGCAGGACGCGACCCTCGGGCCGGAGCTGTACCGGCGTAACCCCGAGCTGTGCTGCCAGCTCCGCAAGGTGGCACCGCTCGAGCGCGCGCTGACGTCCTACGACGCCTGGGCGACCGGCGTCCGCCGGGACGAGAGCCAGACCCGGGCCGACACCCCCGTCGTCAGCTGGAACGAGCGTCGGGGAAAGGTCAGGATCGCCCCACTCGCCTCCTGGAGACAGGAGGACGTCGACCGCTACATCACCGACAACGGGCTCCTCACCAACCCGCTGCTCGACGACGGCTACCCCTCGATCGGCTGCTGGCCGTGCACCCGACGGGTCGCCGAGGGCGAGGACCCGCGGGCGGGGCGTTGGGCCGGTCGCACGAAGACCGAGTGCGGCATCAATACATGAGCCCGACGTATCCGCTGGTCCTCGACCTGGACGGCCGGCGTGCGGTGGTCGTGGGCGGCGGCCCGGTCGGGGCTCGCCGCACGACCGGCCTGTTGGAGGCCGGCGCCATCGTCACGGTGGTCGCCCCCGCCCTGTGCGAGGACCTCGCCGTCCTGGTCGACGACGGCCGCCTCACCTGGCTCCCCCGCGAGTACGCGGAGGGCGATCTCGCCGGCGCCTGGCTTGTCCAGGCCGCCACCGCGGACGCGGAGGTCAACGCCACGGTGGCCGCCGACGCCGAGCGGGCCGGCATCTGGTGCGTACGCGCCGACGACGCCCGCACCTCGGCGGCCTGGACGCCGGCCACGGCGCGGGTCGACGACATCACGGTCGCCGTCTCGGCGAGCCGTGACCCGCGTCGCGCCCGAGCGGTGAAGGACCGGATCGCCGTCAAGCTGCAGACCGGGGAGTTGCCCCTGCGGCGGGTACGCCGCAAGCGCACCGGCCACGTCGCGCTGGTCGGCGGGGGCCCGGGCGACCCCGGGCTCATCACCACGCGAGGTCGCCGGCTGCTGGCCGACGCCGACGTCGTGGTCGTGGACCGGCTCGCTCCCCGCGCCCTGCTCGACGAACTCGACCCCGAGGTCGAGGTCATCGAGGCGGGCAAGGGACCACAGGCTCACACGCTGTCCCAGCTGGAGATCAACGACCTGCTCGTCGAGCGTGCCCGCGCCGGTCAACGGGTCGTCCGGCTCAAGGGTGGCGACCCCTTCGTGTTCGGCCGAGGCGCGGAGGAGGCCCTCGCGTGCGCTGAGGCCGGCATCCCCTGCGAGGTCGTTCCGGGCGTGACCAGCGCGGTGGCCGTACCCGCGGCCGCCGGCATCCCGGTGACCCATCGGGGCGTCACCCGGCAGTTCACCGTCATCTCGGCCCACTCCGCCCACCCCGGCGAGGGACCCGACTGGGCGTCCCTCGCGGCGGTCGAGGGCACACTGGTCTTCCTGATGGGAGTGAGCCAGCTTCCCCTCGTAGTCGAGGGACTCCGCGCTCATGGACGGTCTCCGGCGACGCCGGTGGCCGTCATCGAGCGGGGCACCCTCGCCGACCAGCGCACCACGACCGGAACGCTGGAGACGATCGTGGCCACCGCCACCGAGCGGGGGGTCCGCTCCCCCGCCGTGATCATCGTGGGCGAGGTGGTCACGGTGGCCGAGGAACTCGCCACCGTCGTACGGAGGCCATGACGTGAGCACCGGAGTGCTGGTGGTCGCACACGGGAGCCGGGACCCGCGTGCGGCACCGGTGGCTCGGCGCGTCGCGGCCGACGTGGCCGCCCAACTCCCAGGAGTGGCGACGGCGGCCGCGTTCCTCGAACTCTGCGCTCCCTCCCCGACGGAGGCACTCGACCAACTGGCGGACAGCGGGGTCGAGGACGTCGCCGTCGTGCCCTATCTGCTGAGCGACGCCTACCACTCCAGGGTGGACCTGCCGGCCGTCGCCGATCTCGCCCGCGCCCGCGGCTGGACCGCCCGGTTGGGTCAGGTGCTCGGGCCGGACCCAAGACTCCTCGACGCACTGGGTACGCGGCTGGAGGAGGCTCTGGGCGGAGCCGAGGTCGACGCGGTGGTGCTCGCCGCGGCCGGGTCGAGCGACGTCTCGGCCAACCGCACGGTCGGACGGGTCGCCACCGATCTGGGCGCCCGTCTTGGTTTACCCGCTCTGTGTGCTTTCGCGTCGGCGGCGACGCCCACGGTCGCCACGGCCGTCGAGCAGTTCCGCAGCTGCGGTTCGGCGCGTGTCGCGGTCGCGACCTACCTGCTCGCTCCCGGCTTCTTCGCCGACCAGATCCGGGACGCCGCCTTGGCCGCGGGAGCCGTCGCCGTCAGCGAGCCGCTGGGCGCCTGCCCCGAGGTCGCGCACATCGTCGTCGACCGCGCGCGACTGGCCTGTCCCGACCAGATCTGATCCGACCAGATCTGATCCGACCGGATCTGATCCGACCAGGTCCGCCCGGACCGGGACAGATCCGGCCCAACTGGTCCGGCCTGACCTGACCGGCCCGAAGGCGCGCCAGGCGTCGGATCTCGGTCGGAGTCGACGGCGCCGCTCCAGCGCGCCGGAGCGGCGTGGCGGGTTCCGCGAGACGCCGATATTTCCGGCCGTCCGGCCCGGTCGGGGGCCTCGAGGCGGGCAGCCGCCCTCGACGATCCGGATCCCGCCGACGCCCTCCCTCCGTTGGTGACCGCGTCGTTTCGCACCGGCACGCGGACGTTGCCGACGCCATCTGGGCGTCGCCCGAGCCAGACCGTAGGGTGTTTTCCTGGGCTCCTGGCACGATCGCCACGCGCCGGCGGGAGCGCTCGGGCGCGACGATCCCAGTCTCCCGGTCAGCGAGGTCCCAGCACGGCGGTGCACCCGCACCAAGAATGTCGGAAAACCCTGCCCTGATTGGACATTGCGTGCTCTGCTCTCCTATGGGTCCAGGGCCTTCCAGGACGGTGGAGCCACCGGCTGGAAGGGATCCCTCCAAACTGGACAGAGGCGACGTATCGCCCGCCAGCGGACCTGGCAGTATTCGCGCAAGAGGACGAGGAAAGGAACGCTGATGGTCGAGGTCTGGCCGGGAACGCCGTACCCCCTGGGCGCGACGTTCGACGGTGCGGGGACCAACTTCGCCCTGTTCAGCGAGGTGGCCGAGGCCGTCGAACTCTGTCTCTTCGACGCCGACGGCACAGAGACCCGGCTCTCGCTCAGCGAGCGAGAGGCCTCGGTCTGGCACGGCTACGTGGCCCGGGTCGGTCCGGGGCAGCGATACGGCTACCGCGTCCACGGTCCCTACGCACCCAGCAAGGGCCAACGCTGCAACCCGGCGAAACTGCTGCTCGACCCCTACGCGAAGGCCGTAGAGGGCGAGATCGACTGGGACGAGGCGCTCTTCTCCTACCGCTTCGAAAACCCCGAGACGCTCAACACCCTCGACTCCGGCCCGCACATGATGAAGTCGGTCGTGGTCAACCCGTACTTCGACTGGCAGGACGACCGGCCGCCCCGGCGGCCCTACCACGAGACGGTCATCTACGAGGCGCACGTACGCGGCCTCACCATCGACCACCCGGAGATCCCGGAGGAGATCCGCGGTACCTACGCGGGGCTCGCCTCACCCGCGATGATCGAGCACCTGCGCTCCCTCGGTGTCACCGCCGTCGAACTCATGCCCGTCCACCAGTTCGTGCATGACGACCTGTTGCTCCAGAAGGGCCTGCGCAACTACTGGGGCTACAACACGATCGGATACTTCGCGCCGCACAACGCCTACTCCTCGACCGGCCAGCTCGGCCAGCAGGTGCTGGAGTTCAAGGCGATGGTGCGGGCCCTGCACCGGGCGGAGATCGAGGTCATCCTCGACGTCGTCTACAACCACACGGCCGAGGGCAACCAGCAGGGACCGACGCTCGCGTTCCGGGGCATCGACAACGCCGCCTACTACCGCCTGGTCGACCACGACAAGCGCTACTACACCGACACGACGGGCACCGGCAACAGCCTGCTCATGCGCCACCCGCACGTCCTGCAGCTGATCATGGACTCGCTGCGCCACTGGGTGACCGAGATGCACGTCGACGGCTTCCGGTTCGACCTCGCGGCCACGCTCGCCCGGCAGTTCCACGAGGTCGACCGCCTCTCGGCGTTCTTCGACCTGGTCCAACAGGACCCGGTCGTCTCGCAGGTGAAGCTCATCGCCGAGCCCTGGGACGTGGGTCCCGGTGGTTACCAGGTCGGCAACTTCCCGCCGGTGTGGACCGAGTGGAACGGCAAGTACCGCGACTGCGTGCGCGACTTCTGGCGGGGCCAGCCCGCGACGCTGGGCGAGTTCGCCATGCGGCTCACCGGCTCCTCCGACCTCTACGAGGACGACGGCCGCAAGCCGTACGCCTCGATCAACTTCATCACCGCCCACGACGGCTTCACCCTGCGCGACCTCGTGTCGTACAACAACAAGCACAACGAGGCCAACGGCGAGAACAACGCCGACGGCACGAGCGACAACCGGTCCTGGAACTCCGGCGCGGAGGGCGAGACGGACGACCCGGGCGTCCTCGCTCTGCGGCGGCGCCAGCAGCGCAACTTCCTCGCCACGCTCTTCCTCTCCCAGGGCGTGCCGATGATCCTGCACGGCGACGAGTTCGGACGCACCCAGGGCGGCAACAACAACGCCTACTCCCAGGACAACGAGGTCTCCTGGGTCGACTGGGCCAACACCGACTCCGACCTGCTCGCCTTCACCCGTGCGGTGAGCGAGCTCCGCGCCGCGCACCCGGTGTTCCGGCGTCGCCGGTTCTTCGACGGCCTCGGCAGTGGCGAGCAACTCGGCGACGTCGCCTGGCTCAAGCCGGACGGCACCGACATGACCGGCCGGGACTGGACGGCGGGCTTCGCCAAGTCGCTGATGGTGTTCCTCAACGGCGAGGCGATCCAGGAGCCCGGCAGCCAGGGCGAGCGGATCGTCGACGACTGCTTCCTGCTCCTGTTCAACGCCTCCGAGGAGGACCTGGAGTTCTCGATCCCGTCGGAGAAGTACGGCTCGGCGTGGGAGCCGGTGCTCGACACCGCCGACGACGACCTACGGGAGCGCAGTGTCGCGATGGCCGGTGAGCAGCTCAAGCTGGTCTCCCGCTCCCTGCTGGTGCTGCGCAGAGCCTGACCGGAGGCTCGACCGGACCGGTACGGGCAATACGGCTCATACATACGGTCGTAGTCACGTCCCGCCCGACACGATGCGGGATCTCGCGGACGTTCCGCCATCGCAAGGGGGCACGGGAACACACCCAGCCGCGCGTTGGTTAAGGTTAGTTAGCTGAAGCAACTATCCATATGCCATCGCGGAGGTCTGATCCGTTGCCGGTGAGTGCGAACTCCCACGAGGCCGACCAACCCACGTCTTCCACCACGACTCGTCGATTCCGGTACGAGAAGGACCATCCTCGCTACCGCTGGGTGGCCTTGTCGAACACCACGCTCGGTGTTCTGATGGCCACGATCAACTCCTCGATCGTGATCATTTCGTTGCCGGCGATCTTCCGTGGGATCCACCTCAACCCACTGGCACCGGGCAACGTGAGCTACCTGCTCTGGATGATCATGGGGTTCCTGCTGGTCTCCGCGGTCCTCGTGGTCTCCCTCGGGCGACTCGGCGACATGTACGGCCGAGTGCGCATCTACAGCTTCGGCTTCGTCGTCTTCACCATCGCCTCGATCCTGCTCGCCATCGATCCGTTCCGACAAAGTTCCGGTGCTCTATGGCTGATCGGCTGGCGTCTCGTCCAAGGCGTGGGCGGCGCCATGCTCTTCGCGAACTCCACGGCGATCCTCACCGACGCCTTCCCCTCCAACCGAAGAGGCATGGCGCTCGGGATCAACCAGGTCGCGGCGATCGCCGGGTCCTTCCTCGGACTGCTCATCGGTGGCGTCCTCGCCGAGGTGGACTGGCGTGCGGTGTTCTGGGTGAGCGTGCCGATCGGCATCCTCGGAACCATCTGGTCCTATCGCTCCCTGCACGAACTCGGCCAGCGTCACCGCGGCAAGGTCGACATCGCCGGGAACGTGACGTTCGCGCTCGGCCTCACCGCCATCCTGGCGGCCATCACCTACGGCATCCAGCCCTACGGCGGACACACCATGGGCTGGACGAACCCGGCCGTTCTCGGCGGCCTGATCGGCGGCGCCGTCCTGCTCGTCGTGTTCTGCGTGGTCGAGTCGCGGGTGGCGGACCCGATGTTCCACCTCAGCCTGTTCCGCAACCGCGCGTTCGGTGCCGGCAACCTGGCCGGTCTGCTCGCCTCGATCGGTCGCGGCGGGATGCAGTTCATGCTGATCATCTGGCTGCAGGGGATCTGGCTACCGCTGCACGGATTCGACTACGCCCGAACACCGCTGTGGGCCGGCATCTACCTGGTCCCGTTGACCATCGGGTTCCTGCTGGCCGGACCGATCTCCGGTTACCTCTCCGACCGCCACGGCGCCCGGGCCTTCGCGACCGGCGGGCTTCTCGTGGTCGCCGCGACGTTCGTCGGCCTGCTGCTCCTGCCGGTGGACTTCCCCTACTGGGCCTTCGCCGCGCTGATCGCGGTGAACGGCATCGGCTCCGGGCTGTTCTCCTCGCCGAACACCTCCGCGATCATGAACAGCGTGCCGGCTCGCCAGCGCGGTTCGGCGTCCGGTATGCGAGCGACGTTCTTCAATTCCGGAACGTCCCTTTCGATTGGAATCTTCTTCTCGCTGATGATCATCGGCCTCGCGAACTCCCTGCCGGCCTCGCTCACCCGTGGTCTGGAGCAGCAGGGGGTCTCCCCCGGGGTCGCCAGCCAGGTTGGTCACCTGCCGCCGGTCGGGAGCCTGTTCGCGGCGTTCCTCGGCTACAACCCGATCGCCCAACTGCTCGGGCCGACCGGGGCGCTCAACCACCTGCCGGCGGCGAACGTCGCTACTCTCACCGGCAAGGAGTTCTTTCCCCAACTGATCTCCGCACCTTTCCACCATGGGTTGGTGATTGTCTTCCTGGCTGCTGCCATCATGACTGTCATCGGAGCGTTCGCCTCGCTGTTGCGTGGTCAGCGCTACGTTCATGGTGAAAGTCCGACCAGTGAGGAAGAGGGAGCCGCCACATGAACACACCGGCGACGACCCAAACCGGCGGCCCCATCCAGCGAGAGGACGCGACCCGGCTCTATCTCGCGATCGCCCGGTTATCCCGCTGGTTACGGCGCCAGGGCGCGTCGCAGCGCGGCGACCTCGGGCACGGCGGCATGTCGGCCTTGGCCACGCTGACGAACGCCGGACCGATGCGACTCGGTGACCTCGCCGTCCGCGAGCAGGTCGCGCCACCCACGCTGTCGCGGGTGGTGGCCTCACTGGAGCAGGCGGGCTATGCCGTGCGCAAGGCCGATCCGCAGGATCGGCGCGCGAGCATCGTCGCGGCGACCGAGGAGGGCCGGCAGGTCGCGCAGGGACTGCGTTCGGTGCGGTCCCAGGCACTGCAGACCCGACTCGAACGCCTCACACCCGAGCACTACGCCGCGCTGCTTGCTGCCCTGCCGGCGCTGGAGATCCTGGTCGAGGACGACACCTGAGCGGTTCGCGGCGGCGGTTTCTCAGGCGTACGCGGGACCGTCCCAGCTTCGGCGCGGCGGGTCCCAGGACCCGACCTAGCCCTGGCGCAACCGTGCCTTCTGCGCCTGTACGTCGAAGTCGCCCGCCGGCCAGCGCGGATCGAGATCCTCCAGCCACTCGACGAGCAACCGGGTGATCGCGAGGTTGCGATACCACTTGTGGTCACCCGGGACGACGTACCACGGTGCCTCGTCGGTGTTGGTCTTCTCCAGGGCGGCTTCGTAGGCGGCCTGGTAGTCGTCCCAGAGCGCGCGCTCGTCGATGTCGGCGGTGTTGAACTTCCAGTGCTTGGTCGGATCCTCCAACCTCGCGTTCAGCCGCTTGCGCTGCTCGTCCTTGGAGATGTGCAAGAAGCACTTGACGATGACGGTGCCGCGCTCGACGAGCTGCTGCTCGAACCGGTTGATCGTCGCGTACCGACGCATCCAGGTCGATCGCGGTACGAGGTTGTGCACCCGGGCGACGAGAACGTCCTCGTAGTGAGACCGGTCGAAGATGCCGATGTAGCCCGGCTCGGGAAGGCCGCGTCGGATCCGCCAGAGAAAGTCGTGCTTGCGCTCCTCCACGGTCGGCGCCTTGAACGACGTGATGCGAACGCCCTGCGGGTCCATGAGGCCCACCGAGTGGCGGAGCGTGCCGCCCTTGCCCGAGGTGTCCATTCCCTGCAGGACAAGCAGGAGGCTGCGGTTCCCGCCGGTGCGTCCCTCCGCGAAGAGGCGTTCCTGCAGATCGGACAGAGCGGGTGCGAGTTCGGTGAGCAGCTCCCTGCCCGCGGCCTTGTTGCTCTTGAAACCGGGTGTGCTGGCGGTCTCCAGGTCGGCCAGGCTTACCGGGCCCTGCCGAAGACGCAGCCTGTCCCCAAACCGCTTCGCCATCTCCGCTCCCATCGCGCGCTGTGGTGTGGTCCAGTCTCCCCCGGCCCGTCCGCGGGCGGGCGGTTGGTACCCAACGTGTCCGGCGCCGTACTGGTCTGATGGGATCACCACGTGCGCATCCTGACCTCGCAGCGGACCATGCCCTCCACGTCGGACTCCGTTGCCCACCTCGCCGAGGTCCCCCTGGGCGGCGACCTCGACGACGAAGCGCTGGCCGAGGTCTACGCCTACCCCGCGGAGGGTCGCTGGCTGCGGGTGAACTTCATCTCCTCCCTCGACGGCGCGGCCCAGGGACCCGACGGCCGATCCGGTTCCATTTCGGGTAGTCCCGACCGGCGGGTCCTCGCGCTGCTGCGAGCACTGGCCGACGTCGTCCTCGTCGGTGCCGGCACGGCGCGCGCGGAAAGCTATGGCCCCGCCGGAGTCCGGTCGGCGTTCGCGGGCATCCGGGAGCGCCTCGGCCTGCCACCCACCCCGCCGATCGCGGTGGTGACGGAGTCCCTCGACGTGCCCGAGAAGCTGCTCGGCGATCCCCGCACGATCGTGCTGACCTCAGGACGGGCGCCCGCGGACCGGCGGGAGCGCCTTGGCGGGCTCGTCGACGTCGCCGTCGTCGGGGAGGACGGAGTCGACATGGACGAGGTGGTGGCGGCTCTGGTCGCCCGCGGCCACCGGCGCATCCTGAGCGAGGGCGGGCCGACGCTGTTCGCGGGCCTGCTCGCCCGCGGCCTGGTCGACGAGCTGTGCCTCACGGTGTCGCCGACGCTGCTCGCCGGACCGGCGCTGCGGATCACGCACGGCCCCGAACTCGCCGAGCCCACCCGGCTCTCCCTCGCCTCTGTCCTGGAGGAGGACGGCTTCCTCTTCGAGCGCTGGCTCACCGGTCCCGCCACCGGTCCAGCCACCGGTCCCGCCACCGGTTCCTGAACTCTCCGAGGCGGCTCTCACAGATCCGGCGTGGGTCGGGGGGAGCATCTTGGCGCCGGGTCGGCCAGACTGGTCAGATGCAGCTCCCCGTCATGCCACCCGTCTCGCCGATGCTCGCCAAGCCGGTGAAGCACATCCCGCACGGCGAGCACAGCTACGAGCCCAAGTGGGACGGCTTCCGGTCGATCATCTTCCGTGACGGCGACGAGGTCGAGATCGGCAGCCGCAACGAGCGGCCGATGACCCGCTACTTCCCCGAGGTCGTCGAGGCCGTCAAGGCGCACCTGCCGCGGCGCTGTGTGGTCGACGGGGAGATCGTGATCCCGGACCCCGAGCAGGGCCGGCTGGACTTCGAGGCCCTCCAGCAGCGGATCCACCCGGCGGCGAGCCGCGTACGTCTGCTGTCGGAGCAGACGCCTGCCCATTTCGTGGCATTCGACCTGCTCGCCCTCGACGACCGGGATCTCACCGCTGAGCCGTTCTCCGTGCGCCGGGCCGCTCTCGTCGACGCCCTGGCCAAGGCCGCCGCTCCGATCCACCTGACCCCGGCGACCACCGACAAGAACCTCGCCGAGCGGTGGTTCCACCAGTTCGAGGGCGCCGGTCTCGACGGTGTGATCGCGAAGCCACTGGCCGAGGCGTACGTGCCGGACAAACGGGTGATGTTCAAGGTCAAGCACGAACGCACCGCCGACTGTGTGGTCGCGGGCTACCGCCTGCACAAGAGCGGACCGGACCGGATCGGCTCGCTGCTGCTCGGGCTCTACAACGACGACGGCGACCTCGCGAGCGTCGGCGTGATCGGCGCGTTCCCACTGGCCCGACGGCAAGAGCTGTTCGACGAACTCCAGCCGTTGGTCACGACGTTCGACGACCACCCCTGGGCCTGGGCCAGGCAGGAGGCCGGCAGCCGTACGCCGCGCAACGCCGAGCAGAGCAGATGGAGCGCCGGGAAGGACCTGTCCTTCGTCCCGCTGCGCCCCGAACGCGTGGTGGAGGTCCGCTACGACCACATGGAGGGCGTGCGGTTCCGCCACACGGCGCAGTTCGTGCGCTGGCGCCCCGACCGGGATCCGAGTTCGTGTGGCTATGCCCAGCTCGAGGAACCGGTACGCTTCGACCTCGCGGACATCCTGGGACTGAAGTGACCGCCAGTCATGCCATGCCGTTCCTCGGCGTCGACCACGCCGAAGGGCCGCCAGTTTTGCTCCATACCGTCCACGCGGGACGATGAACCTGAGCGAGGAGGAGGTGTCCGATGTATGAGGTCGTGCTACTGATCGAGCAGCCCCTGTCCAACACAGACGCAGGCCAGATCGCGGAACTCTACGCCGTGAAAGCGCACCCCGCGCACACCCACATCCATGTGCTTCTCCCTGTGGAGGACGCGTCCGCGCGGGTCGAGTCCGCGCTCGGATCGATCGCGGCGAGCGAGGTGCTCGCCACCTCCGCGCTGAACTTCCCCGACGTCGATCTCGCGAAGATCCAGGAGGAGATCGTCCAGCGCAGCCAGGCCGCTCTCGACCAGAGCCTGGCCGCCCTCGCCGCTCAGGGTTGCACGGCCGACGGCGAGATCACCTCCGCCGAGCCGGTCGAGGCACTCGCGGGCGCCGTCCGGCAGCGCCAGGCAGCCGAGGTGGTGATCCTCACCCGTCCACACCTGGTCGCGGAGTTCTTCCACGTCGACTGGACGTCCAAGGCCCGCCGCCGGCTCGGCGTACCCTGCCTGCACCTCATCGAGCACAAGGATCCGGCGGAGGTCGACCCGACCACCGTCGACCACCCGGTCGTCGACGGCGGGAAACACCAGGACGCCCCGTAGGGTCAGTCGGCGTCGAGCTCAGCGAGCCGCCGGGAGAGGAACGCCCGTTCGGCGTCGTTGCCGGCGAGGTCGCGAGCCCGGGCATACTCCAGCCGCGCCGCGGCGCGCTCCCCCATCCGGCGCAGGAAGTCCGCTCGGGCGAGCCGCAACGGCTGATAGTCGCCCAGGACTTCGTCGAGGCCGGCGAGGAGGGCGAAGCCGCGATCCGGGCCCTCCCTCTCGGCCACCGCGACAGCTCTGTTGAGTCGCACCACCGGTGAGCCGGTCAGCCGTTCGAGTCGCTCGTACAGCGCGACGATGGCGGCCCAGTCGGTCTCGGCGGCGCTCCGCGCGGAGGCGTGCTCGGCCGCGATCGCCGCCTGGAGCAGGTAGGCCGACACTCGCCGGAACGACGCGGCGTGCTCGACGAAGGCCACCCCCTCCTCGATCTCGGCGCGGTTCCACCGGGAGCGGTCCTGGTCGGCGAGGAGCACGAGCTGACCCTCGTCGTCGGTCCGCGCGTCGCGCCGGGAGTGGTGGAGCAGCATCAGGGCGAGCAGCGCGGCCGGCTCCGGCTCGGTCGGCAACAGGTCGCTGACCACGCGGGTGAGCCGGATCGCCTCCTCACACAAGGCCGCGCGCACCGGGCTCGCCCCCGACGTCGCCGAGTGGCCTTCGGTGAAGACGAGATACAGGACGGCGAGCACGCCGCCGAGCCGGTCGGGGAGGTCGGCGTCAGTGGGAACACGGTAGGGGATGCCGGCCGTCGCGACCTTCTTCTTGGCCCGGGTGATCCGGGCGGCCATGGTCGGCTCGGAGACGAGGAAGGCCCGGGCGATCTCCGCCGTCGTGAGTCCACCGACCATCCGAAGCGTCAACGCGACGCGGGCTTCCGACGCGAGCGCCGGGTGGCAGCAGGTGAAGAGCAACCGGAGCCGCTCGTCGGGAATCGCGGCCGCGTCGGCCTCCTCCCCGACCAGGGCGGCGTCCGCGCCCCGCTCCGGCTCGGTGTCGACGACGAGGAGCGGAAGCTTGCGCGCGAGGGTCGCCTCACGCCGGAGCCGATCCAGCCCGCGCCGCCTGGCCGTGGTGAGCAGCCACGCCTTCGGACGGTCGGGAACGCCGTCCCGCTCCCAGTGGCGGACAGCCTGCTCGAACGCGTCGGCCAGCGACTCCTCGGCGATCTCCAGGCTGCGCAGCTGACCCGTGAGCAGGGCGAGCAGGCGGCCCCAGTGTTCGGAGAACACCCGCTCGACCGCCTGCTTCGCGGCATCCGCCGCCACGTCGTTCACGCCACTGCCGCCACGTCGTTCACGCCACTGCCGCCACGTCGTTCACGCCACTGCCGCCAGGTCGTTCACGCTGTGTCGACGGGACGGATCTCGATCCGCAGGCCGGGACTGTCCGGAATCTCTCGCGCCAACGCGAGGGCGTCGTCCATGTCCGCGCAGTCCAGGACGTAGAAGCCGCCGAGTTGCTCCTTGGTCTCGGCGTACGGCCCGTCGGTGACGCAGCCGGACGTCCGGTCGAGGGTCGTCGCCGTCGTGCTTGCCTGGAGCACCTCACCGGACTGCACGCGGCCCTCCTGCGCGAGCCGCTCGGACAGGACCATGTGGTGTTCGACGATCATCCGGCGTTCGGCGGGGCTCAGGGCCGCCTCCGCCTGCTCGTCGCCGTAGAGCAGAAACAGGAATCGCACGTGGGACCTCCTCGGTTGGTTCGCGGACGCGGGTCATCCCGATGACGAACGGCGGACCCCCGGATCGACAGCTCCGGCCGTGAACGTTCGCTCAGACCTTCTTCGCCCGGCTGGGCTGGACCCGCATCGGCTCACCCGGCATCTTCGGATAGTCGGGCGGATACGGCATGTCGCCCAGCCCGTGGTCCCGATCGTCGCGTTCGGCCCATTCCAGCAGCGGCTCGATTCCGAAAGCTTGCTCGCTGACCGGGGCGTGCAGGTCGCCGACCTGGGCGAAGCGCTCCGGCATCGTCGCGACGTCGAAGTCCTGTGGCCGCACGCTCTCGAGCTCCTCCCAGCGCAGCGGCGCGGAGACCGTGGCCTGTGGGTTGGGCCGGACGGAGTAGGCCGAGGCGATGGTCCGGTCCCGGGCCACCTGGTTGAAGTCGATGAACACCCGCTGGCCACGCTCCTCCTTCCACCAGGACATCGTGACCTGGTCGGGCAGGCGGCGCTCCATCTCCCGCCCGAGCGCGATTACCGCGCGACGCGCCTCGACGAAGGTCCAGCGGGGCTCGATAGGGACGTAGATGTGCAGGCCACGGCCGCCGGAGGTCTTCGGCCAGCCCTCCATCCCGATCTCGTGCAGGAGGGCCCGCACCTCCGGCGCCACCCGGACGGCGTCGGTGAAGTCGGTGCCGGGCTGCGGGTCGAGGTCGATGCGGATCTGGTCGGGGTGGTCGACGTCCTTGCGGCGTACGGGCCACGGGTGGAAGGTCAGCGTGCCGAGGTTGGCGGCCCAGGCGACGACGGCCGGCTCGGTCGGGCACACCTCGTCGGCGTTCCGGCCACTCGGGAAGGTGATCTGGGCGGTCTCCACCCATTCCGGGGCGCCCTTGGGGACCCGCTTCTGGTAGAACGCGTCGCCACGGTTGTCGCCCCGCGTCGAGAGCTTGGCGCCCTCGAACACCCCACTGGGCCAGCGTTCGAGCGTGGTGGGGCGCTCGTGGAGCGCGCCCAGGATCCCGTCGCCGACGGAGAGGAAGTAGTGCACGACGTCTCGCTTGGTGAACCCCCGCTCAGGGAAGTACACCTTGTCGGGGTTGCTGAGGCGCACGGTGCGCTCACCGACCTGGATCTCTTCGTACGGCGTCGCCATGGGGGCACGGTAGCGCCTCACTCCCCCGCCGCGCTCCCAGGCGCCCGGGAAACGTTCACTCTGAGTAAAACTCCCGCGCCGCGGTGAGAGGGTCGGCGAAACGCCAGGCCCCGCCCCCGCTCAGTAGTCCACGGCCTTGACGGAGAACTCGTACGCCGCCACCCGCGGCGAACGTGCCGTTCCCTCGAACTCCGGGGTGCAGGTGAGCGTGCTGGCACCGGCCACGGTCCGCACCGTCGTCCTCGCGAAGCAGTTGCCCGCCCAGGCCCGCACCGGCATGTCACCCCCGAAGGTGCCGACCACGACTCCGGTGACGGCCTTCGCGGCGTCGACAAGCCCCTGCTCCGCCCTCCCGTCCGGGGCCTCTCCGCGCACGGTCACGCTGGTGATCGTGTGATCGGTGCCCTTCATGGTCGGGCGAGGGTAGGACGCCTGGAGCCGGACGGTGCCCTTCGTGCAGGTCATCGAGTCGGCCGCGCGATCGCAGCTGAGACCGGCCGCCTCGACCGCCGACTCGATCTGCGCCGGTGTGACCAGGCTGAGACCAGGCGAGTAGTCGAGCCTGGTCGCGTTGTCCTCGTCCCGCTCCAGGGCGAACGTCGAACTACCCGCCCTGCGGATCGCCACGGTCACCGTCCCGACGGAGGTCTCGACGTTCTCCGTGCTCTGTTCGATGCCGGAGGTTCGCATCGCCTTGTCGAGCGGCGGCCGCTCACCGTCGGGAATCGTCGCCAGTGCAACGATGCCGAACGCACGTGTCGCGGCCGCGCTGACGTCAGGCGCGTAACGGTCGAAGTTGTTGCCGGTGCCGGCGTCGAGCCTGGTCCAGGCCGGGTCCACGGCGACCTCCGCCTTGACGTCGACAACCTGGTCACCGCCGATCAGGGCGGTCACCGACGCGAGGGTGGGCACTGGTTTCTCGGTGGTCTGGAAGCAGGTGAGCACCGCCGACCTCTCACCGACCGTGCGGGTGCAGGAGTACCCCGAGGCCGTGAGGCTGGTGGCCAGGCCCACGCCCATGCTTCCGCCGGTTCCACCAGGCTCCTGGTAGGTCGGACTCGGCCGTGGCTTGTCGACCGACCTGCCGTAGTAGTCGCCCGACACCTCCGACGTCGAACTCCGGTTCCAGTTCGAGCCGAGCCACGCGGCTCCACCACCGACCGCGAGCACCAGGACGACGACGCCGACGATCGCGAGCACCAGGCGGGTTCGGGCGCCTCGTCGCTTGCCAGTCGGATCAGGCTGTTGCGAGCGGCTGTCGGGGCTTGGCCCACCAGGACCGTACGGGCCACCGGGACCGTACGGGCCACCAGGACCGTAGGACCGCCCCTCGCGTGGTGGGGGTCCCGATGGAACCCGACCCCGCGACTCTCCTGGTGGTGCTCCGTGGGGAGGCGGTGCGGCCCCGGGGGCCGGTGAACCTTGTCCCGCTGGAGTGCCCGGTCCCACCGGAGTGCCCGGTCGCGCCGGTCCTTCTCCCCGGTGCCCCTGTGCTGCGGACGGCGGGCGGACGGGACCTGCTGCCGCCGGTCTGCGCGACGGACGCGACTCATCGCGAGACCGTCCTGGTGGTTGCGACACTGGGTCCTGCCTTCCCCCGTGGTTCGTCGGACACGCGCCCGCGTGGGCTCGTCAGCTGCCCTGCGGCGGTCCACTCCACCCCTGCGGCGGGCCGCCCTGTCCCTGCGACGGACCACTCCACCCCTGCGGCGGTCCACCCTGCCCCTGCGGCGGTCCACCCTGTCCTTGCGGCGGGCTGTTCCAACCCTGGGGTTGATCACCCTGCCCCTGCGGCGGTCCACCCTGTCCTTGCGGCGGGCTGTTCCAACCCTGGGGTTGATCACCCTGCCCCTGCGGCGGGCCGTTCCAACCCTGCGGTGGACCAGCCTGCCCCTGCGACGGACGACCCCGGACCTGTGACGGGCCGCCCCAGCCCTGCTGCGGACCACGCGGGCCCGACTTGGAGCGGGTCACGAGGACGACTAAGGCGACGAGCCCCAGCACGACGAGCAGTACCAACACGCCGGCGAGGAGAAGCACGATTCCGGACATACCGATACCTTCTCCGGGCCGTCGTGCGGTTGTCAAAGACACGACCGCGGCAGCGGACCCGCGCTCGGTCCGGCGGGCATACTGATCGACCATGAGCCAACTGCCGCCCGGACCTCCGCCGCGACCTCCGCGAGGGCAGTCGAGCGGCGGACCGCCGAGGCCGTACGGGCCGCCCGTTCCCACTGGCGCTTCGACTCCGCCGCACCCGGCCACCGGACGACTCGGGCCGCACCCGCAGGGGCCACCGCCCGGTTGGGGATCCCCACCGGCACCGCCACCCACCCGCCCTCCGTCCCCCGGGAACCGGCGCGGAAAGGTCGTCCTCATCGTCGTGGGCGTCGTCGCCCTGGTCGCGGTCGTCGGCGTCGGAAGCTACCTGCTCAGCCTGGCTCGTAGTGACGGGGGCGTCGGCGGATCGGCACCTCATGAACCGCTGGTGGGTCCCACGGCCGCTCCGGTCCCCGCGGACACTCTGGTCACCGCGCTCAAGGACGAGCGGTTCAGTTGCTACGACACGCAGCCGGGGCCTCCTCGAGTGCGCTCCTGCTACCGGACCGAGTCCGACGGCACCCAGCTGACCGTACGCGTCGCCGCGGACGACCAGGACGCAGCCGCACTGGTCGAGTTGAACGCCGAGCCGCCCGCTGGCCTTCGCAGTACCGCCCTTCCGCCGGGCGACGCGATGACGCCGATGAAGGAACTCATCCCGGTCATCGGCCAGGCGCTCCTCGGCTCCGCCGCGGGTCAGATACCAAGTCTCGACAGCGGCCCCAACCAGTCCGTGCGGCTGAGCTGGGGAATCGTCTCGTTCACCGTGCACCCTGAGGCCGGGAACGCCGTGTTCACCAGGTCGGACGCGCCGACCATGCCGCGTGGCACCGACCTCCCGAAGGCACCCTCGGCCGTCTCGGCCGCGTTGGCCGGAGCCGGCTACGTCTGCGACGCCTCCAGCTGTGTGGGTGAGGGCTCGACCTACGACGTCAAGGCGAGACTGTCCACCGACGAGGTCAGCGTGAGCGCGGTCCGCTATGACGGCAAGCCGAAGGTGACGGACGCGAAGCTCAGGAAGCATTACTCCGCACTGCTCCGGTCGGTGGTGGACGCGAAGAACCTTCCGGCCGCGACACAGTGGATGCAAGCCCACCTTGCCCCGCCGAACGGCTTCGACCAGGCAGACGTCGGTGGTCTGCACCTTGCCGTGTTTCGTACGCCCGCGGGCGACGGTCAACTTGTGGTGAGGCCAGTCCTCGCTCGCTGAGTCATGGCACCGATGGGTTCCTGACCGCTGAGTCCCTCGACACCACCGAGTCGCTCGACAAAGCCGATTCAGTCGAACGCAGAGGGGCGAGGCCACCTGGCCTCGCCCCTCTCACAGTCTCGGGCGCGGTCGAACCTCAGACCACACCGTCAAGAACGATCAGAAGCCGCCACCGAGGACGGGCGGGGGTGCATCGTCGTCGTTGCCGCCCCAGACATCTTCGTCCTCGTCGAGCCAGGTGGTCCGCCCCTGCTCCTCGCCGTCCTGGGCAGCCATACCGCCACCGCCGCCCATGGGCGGCATCATGCCGCCCATGCCACCGCGCATGGCACCTGGACCGGCAGCCGCACCACCGATGCCGTTGACGCCACCTGTTCCGACCCCACCGGCGTTGATGGAGCCGGGCGGAAGGCCGAGTGGAACCGCGCCGCCGGCGAGTCCACCACCGCCTGGAATGCCACCACCGGCAGGAGGTCCTCCCCCCATTCCGCCCGGAAGGCTTCCGATACCTCCGCCACCGCCACCCGCGCGTGCGGTGCTGGTGCCGGTGTCGATGTCGCCGGGGAGCCCGCCGCTACCGCCTCCGCCGCGCGTCGGGTCGTCGGGGAAGGGGTCGCTGGTGTCCGGGATCCCGTCACCGTCAGAGTCACGAGTGGGCAGATCGGGGAAGCTGTTGCCGCCGTTGTCGGGGTCCTCGGGGTACTTGTCCTGGCTGTCAGGGATACCGTCGCCGTCGCGGTCGTTCGGCACCTTGGGAAGGTCGTTCGGGTCGTTCGGGTTCTCCGGCAGCTTGGGGTCGCCGCCGCCGCGCGTCGGGTCGTCGGGGTACTTGTCCTGGCTGTCAGGGATACCGTCGCCGTCGCGGTCGGGCAGGCCGCCGTCCGGCAGTTCGGGCTTCTTGGCGCCGTCACCGGTCGGCATGTCCGGCATCCCGGCGCCGCCACCGCCACCACCAAACGCCCCTTGGTCACCGCTCTGGAAGGTCAGCTTCAACCCGGTGGGAGGGGTCGGCATGTTCTGGTTGGCGTCGCCGTACTTCTCCAGCAGGGTCTTGGCCGACTCCCGACAGGTCGCCTCCTCGTCCTTGTTGAACTTCAAGAACGTCATCAGCTTGTTGTTCTCGGCGTCGTTCTTCGGCAGGAAGCCAAAGAATATGCCGTCCCAGTCCTTCTCGACCTGGACTTGCGCCTCGCCGTAGACGCCGCCCGTTCCACTGTCGCCGCCGGCGAACTCGTCGTAGTCCATCTCGGCACTTCGGCCGGGTGGGGTGATGACCGACCCATCGCCAGTCCCCTTGCGGATCTCGTAGCTGATGTTGTCGAAATCCCACCACCACTTCGGCCAGTACGGCGTCTCGTAGAAGGGCGGGGCGGGAAGCGCCTCTTCCTTCAGGGTGGCCGTCAACTGGTCGTCGACGTCGGTGAAGACCTGCGCGAAGCTCTTCGTCGACGTCCCCGACTGGAAGTTGCTGTCGCTCTCCTCGGCGCCACCCGTGGGCTTCGGGTACTTGCTGTCGGCCGTGTGGGCGATCTCGCGGGTGAAGCGGACGATCTGCTCGACCGTCTTGCGGAACTCCTCCGACGCGTCGCCCTCCCAGCTCCCGTCGCCGCCATCGAGAAGGGTCTTCAACCCGCTGGACAGGTCCTGGGCGAGTGTGTCGGCCTGGGTCCCGACGTTCTGCCAGAGAGTCTTGGTGGAGTAGGTGCTGCTCTGGCTGGGGGTGGTCTCGGTGTCGGTCTCGGTCTCGGGGACGTTGGACCACCAGTTCACGAGCTTCCCAAGGATCTTGGCGTGCTCGGTCTTCTCGAACTCATCGGTCGGAAAGTCGTTCATCGTGAACTCTCCCTAGTAGTCGACCTGGTGGATGTCTGTCACTGGCAGAGCTCACGCCGGCGGATTGGTCGGCGGGTTCGTGGGCGGGTTGGTCGGGTTGTTCGGATCACCCGGGGCGCCGGTCGGCTGGACGTTCTCGCTGAGGATCTTGTCGACCTCGGCGACGCTCGCGTGGTTGAGCGCTTCGTTCGACCGATACTTCTTCGCGATCTGCCGGGTCGCCTCCGCCAGGCCACGCAGCGCGTCGTACAGCTCGCCACACGAGGTGGCCGTGGCGCCGCGCTTCTGCTCGTACGTCGCCGTCAATGTCTTCGCGCCGCCGAAGTCGCCCAGGCGGGGGTAGTGGGCGTCGCCTTCCTTGGACTGGGACATCCTCACCGCATAGGAGGTCGACTTGTCGTTCCATCCGTCGGCGAGCTCGTCGACGTACTTCGCGAAGGAATCCAGCGCCCCCGGCTCGACGTTCGTCCCCATTACCGGCCACCGTCCTCGTGTGTGAGCCATCCGAAACCAACCTCGCCGCCGCCCGTCACCACGGCGAGAACACCGCGCAACACATGCGCCTGGACGACGTTACGCGAACCAGGTATCCGCGCGCACGCGCGTCCGCACCGGCTGTGGATAACCGACGAAGTCGAAGGTGTTCACCGTACGGACTCCCGCGATCCTTGTCGCGATGGTAGGAACTCACGAGAAGGTCCCTACGTCTCCAGGAGCCCTCCCGATGGCGCGTCATCGCCTCCGCACGATGCTGGCAGCGGGCTCCACGCTCGCACTCGGTCTCGGCGGCCTCACCTTCCTGACCGTCCCGGCGTCCGCGGCCTCCGTCGACCTCGTACTCAACGAGGTCTACGGCGGCGGAGGAAACACCGGAGCCACCTTCACCCACGACTTCGTCGAGCTCGCCAACCGCGGTGACGCCCCGGTCGAGCTGGCCGGGTTGTCCCTGCAGTACGGCTCCTCCACCGGCAACCTCGGCGGTGGCTCGACGCCTGGATCCGGCAACCTGAAGGTCGACCTGCACGGCACCGTCGCTCCTGGCGGCACCTTCCTGGTGCAGCTCGCGCCTGGTTCGGGCAATGGCGAGGCACTCCCCACGCCCGACCTCGCGAGCACCACGCTCAACCTGTCCGGCAGCACCGGAAAGGTCGCGCTGGTACGTGGCACCAACGTCCTGGCCTGTGGGTCGACCTGCGCGGCCGACCCGGCCATCGTCGACTTCCTCGGCTACGGCGCCGCCAACGACTTCGAGGGCCACCCCGCCCCCGCCACGGCCAACGCCACGTCCTCCACGCGCGGCACCGGCGCGGACACCGACGACAACGCGGCCGACTTCACGACCGGCGCCCCGACTCCGCGCAACGCTGCCGGCGAGACCGGCGGCGGCGGTCCCGAGCCCGAGCCGGAGAAGGCCCGGATCCCCGCCATCCAGGGCGGTGGCCACCGCTCACCCTTCGCCGGCAAGCGCGTCGAGACCACAGGTGTGGTCACCGCGTCGAAGTTCGACGGCTACTGGGTGCAGGACGCCACCGGCGATGGCGACGACGACACCTCCGACGGCATCTACGTGTTCGCGACCGCGACCGGCGCGAAGCCGACCGTCGGCCAGGCCGTGACGGTCACCGGCACGGTCACCGAATATCGCCCGAGCTCGGCGAGCGGTCCCAACCTCGCGCTCACCGAGATCGAGAACGCCAAGTTCGCCGTCCTGCCGGAGGCGCTGCCGATGCCGGCGCCCGTCCTGATCGGGCCTGGCGGCCGGGTGGCTCCCGCTCAGAACCCTGACAGCGGTGGCGCCGGCCGGGTCGACGTCGAGACTGCGGGCGAGTTCCGGCCCGACCGGGACGCCGTCGACTTCTACGAGGCGCTGGAGAGCATGCGCGTCGAGGTGCGCGACGCGGAAGTGGTCGGACCGACGAACAGCTACGGCGAGATGGTGGTGGTGCCGGGCGGCACCGACCTCCCCCGCACCCGCGCCGGCGGCGTGCGTTACGCGGCGTACGACACCCCCAACACCCAGCGCATCACCGTGGACGACGAGATCATCTACCAGCGGATGCCGAGCGCGAACGTCGGTGACACGCTGCCGGGCTTGGTGAGCGGGCCGCTGTCCTACGACTTCGGCATGTTCCGCATCTATCCCGCGCAGGTGCCGCAGGTGCGCTCGGGTGGCCTGGCCAAGGAGGTCACGGCCGCGCCGAACCACAACGAGCTGGCGATCGCGTCGTTCAACGTCGAGAACCTCGACCCGACCGACCCGGCGGAGAAGGTCGACCAGCTGGCCTCGACGATCGTGCACAACCTCGCCGCTCCCGACGTGCTCGCGCTGGAGGAGGTCCAGGACGACACCGGCGCCGAGTGCCCGGACGGACCGAGCCCGACCTGTACGCCGGACGGCGTGGTCACGGCCGACCAGACGCTGCGGATGCTGACCGAGGCGATCACCGCGGCCGGTGGCCCGGCGTACCAGTGGCGCGAGATCTCCCCGCAGAACCTCACCGACGGCGGCGAGCCGACCGGCAACATCCGGGTGGCCTTCCTCTTCCGCCCCGACCGTGGCGTCCAATTCGTCGACCGACCCGGTGGCGACGCGACGACGCCGACAGGCGTCCAGAACATCGACGGCAAGGCGGCCCTGACGCTCTCCCCCGGCCGGATCGCCCCGACCGACGATGCCTGGGCCAACTCCCGCAAGCCGCTCGCCGGTGAGTTCAGCTATCACGGCCGGACGGTCTTCGTGATCGCCAACCACTTCAACTCCAAGGGCGGCGACGAGCCCATCATGGGTCGCTGGCAGCCGCCGACCCGCTCCTCCGAGCAGCAGCGACACCAGCAGGCCGTGCTCGTCCACGACTTCGTGGCCGACATCCTCGCGGTGCAGAAGGACGCCAGGGTGATCGTCGCCGGCGACCTCAACGACTTCGAGTTCTCACAGACCAGCTCGCTGCTGCGCGAGGACGGGACGTTGGTGAGCCTGCCGACGCTGCTGCCGGAGCAGGAGCGCTACTCCTACGTGTTCGACGGCAACTCCCAGGTTCTCGACCAGATCCTGGTGAGCCCGGCGCTCGTGGGCAAGAGGTCGGCCGGGCTGTCCGGACGGGTGCGCGGCTACGACATCGTGCACGTCAACGCGGAGTTCGCCGACCAGGTGAGCGACCACGACCCCCAGGTGGTGCGGATCACCCCGTAGCCTCGCCGGTGGCGCGGAGGAACCTGGTGCCCCACTCCCGGATGTGCTCGACCAGCTCCGGCGGCTGGAGCACCTCGAACTCCGCGCCCACCCCGCCCAGAGCGAAGGCGGGCCAGTCGAGCTGGTCCGTCGTCATCAGGAACCGACAGCGTCCCTCGTCGATCTCCTCCACGGTCGCCCACTGACCGATCAGGGCGCGCACCTTCTCCGCGGGGGCATGGACGATCGCCTCGACGGTGTGCGACGCCGCGGAGGTGCCGTCCATGCCCGCCCGCACGTACGCCGCGGCGTCCTCGGCGGGTAACTTCCGCGGACGGAACCGAACGCCCGTGTTGTGCGGGTCGCTGAGCCGGTCGAGGCGGAAACTGCGCCAGTCGTGTCGGAGCAGGTCGTAGGCGACGAGGTACCAGCGGCGGCCGAGCGAGACCAGGCGGTGAGGCTCGACGTGTCGGTCCGTCTGCTCACCACGTGCCGCGGTGTAGGAGAAGCGCAACTGCTCCTCGTCGCGGCAGGCCTGCGCGAGCGTGGTCAGCACCTCGGCGTCGACCGTCGGCCCGTTGCCCCAGACGGCGGGAACGGTGGCGGTGCGCAGCGCGTCGACCCGGCGGCGCAGCCGAGGTGGCATGACCTGGACGACCTTGGCGAGTGCCCGCACCGAGGACTCCTCGATGCCCGCGATCGCCCCCTGGGCGGCCGTTCGCAGCCCGATGGCGAGGGCCACCGCCTCCTCGTCGTCGACCACGAGCGGTGGAAGTGCCGCGCCGGCGGCGAGCTGGTAACCGCCGTCGACACCGCGGTGGGCGTCGACCGGGTATCCCAGCTCACGCAGCCGGTCGACGTCGCGGCGCAGTGTGCGCACCGAGACCCCCAGGCGTTCGGCCAGCTCGCCGCCGGGCCAGAACCGGTGCGTCTGGAGCAGCGAAAGAAGCCGCAGCGTCCGGGAGCTCGTGTTGGCCATGCGCTCAGGATGCCGCGAATTCAGGTCAGAATGTGGCCGTTGTGAGCAGCATCGCGGGATCTTCCCCCGAACGTCCGGCCGCCCGGCGGGCGTAAGGTCGAGTCATGCCGCAGAAAGTGCAGAAGACCGACGAAGAATGGCGCGCCGAACTCTCGCCGCAGGAGTTCGCCGTGCTCCGGCAGGCCGGCACGGAGCGTCCCTGGAGCGGGGAGTACGTCGAGACCAAGACCACCGGCGTCTACCGCTGCCGGGCCTGTGGAGCCGAGCTGTTCCGCAGCGACACGAAGTTCGACAGCCACTGCGGCTGGCCCTCGTTCTGGTCGCCGTTGGCCGAGGACCGGATCCGTCTCCTCGAGGACAGGTCGTTCGGCACGGTCCGCACCGAGGTGCGCTGCGGGAGCTGCGATTCCCACCTCGGCCACGTCTTCGAGGGCGAGGGCTACGGTACGCCCACCGACCAGCGCTACTGCATCAACTCGATCTCGCTGACGCTCGAACCCGACGAGAGCTGATCGTCGGGTCGACGTCGCGACCGGCTCAGCCCCCGGGACGTTCGCCCGGCAGCACTCCCTGGATCTCGGCCGCCGCCTCGAGCAGCTGGGTCTGGAGGGGTTCGACGACGCGAACGTCCTCGGGCAGCTCACCACCGAACACCGGACGGATCTCGAACGCCAGGTCGAGCAGCTGCTCGCGGGTGAAGCCGCCCGCCCGCAGCCGGTAGGACTCCCCCGAGAGCCGGCGGTACTCCGCCATGCGCTCCTTCCAGGCGGGGTTGGCCATCCGCGTCTGGTTGTCCTTCATCACCTCGACGAGTCGGTCGAGCACACCCTCGAGCCGCAGCAGCTGCTCCTTGCGCTGCTCGACGTCGAGGTCCAGCGGCGCCGACGGTGCCAGATCGTCCTTCCCGCCGAAGACCTTCCGCAGCCAGCTCACACCCGGTCCTCCCTCACGTTCACCCTCATGTCGACAGGGTCGTCGAAGTTACGGCAGCAGCGCCACGATGTCGGCGATCGACCTGCGTCGCCCGGCGAAGAAGGGCACCTCCTCGCGGGTGTGCAGGCGGGCCTTGGCGCCACGCAGGTGGCGCATCAGGTCGGTGATGCGGTGCAGCTCGTCCGCCTCGAACGCCAGGATCCATTCGTAGTCGCCGAGCGCGAACGACGCCACCGTGTTGGCGCGTACGTCCGGATAGTCGCGGGCCATCTTTCCATGCTCCGCGAGCAAGGCCCGGCGTTCTTCGTCTGGCAGGAGATACCACTCGTAGGAACGCACAAAGGGATAGACGCTGACGTACCGCTTCGGCTCCTCCTCGGCGAGGAAGGCCGGAATGTGGCTCTTGTTGAACTCTGCCGGGCGGTGCAGCGCGAGCTGGGACCAGACCGGCTCGAGATGACGACCGAGGTCCGTACGCCGGAAGCGGTTGTAGGCGTCCTGCAGGTCGTCCGAACTCGGCGCGTGCCACCAGACGAGCAGGTCGGCGTCGGCCCGCAGCCCGGACACGTCGTAGGTGCCCCGCACCACGACGTCCTTCTCCGCGAGCTGGCCGAACAACTCCTCGACCTCGGTCGCGAGCCCGCGCCCACCCGAGCCGAGCGGGTCACGCAGCCGGAACACCGACCACATGGTGTAGCGGATCGTCTGGTTGAGGTCTCGCGCCTTCGGGCGGGCCGGGCGATCGTCCGACTGGTGTGGAGCGGTCATGCCGTCATTGTCCCCGGGGTCGGTAGCGCGGCGAGCACCTGGGTCGCAGCCTGCCGGGCGCTGGCGACGCAGGCGGGAATGCCGAGCCCGTCGTAGGCGGCGCCGGCGAGGGCCAGCCCGGGATGGGCGGCGACGCCCGCGCGGATCCGGGCCACGCGCTCACGGTGGCCGACGGCGTACTGCGGGAGCGCGCCGCCCCAGCGCTGTACGTGCGCGGCGATCGGCGGGCCGCTGACACCGACCGCGGCCGCGAGGTCGGCGCGGGCGGCCTGGACCAGTTCGTCGTCGTCGCGCTGCAGATCGGCCTCCTCGCGGTGACGGCCGACGGAGCAGCGCACGATCACGGTTCCGGCCCCGCGTTCGCCGAGCCAGCCCCACTTCTGGGAGGAGTACGTCGCCGCCTTGATCACCCGGCCCTCGACCGGCGGGACGAGGAAGCCCGACCCGGCCAGCCGCCCCGGGAACGCATCGGCGGGGAACGCCAGCGCGATCGTCGCCATGCTGGCGTACTCGATCCCGGCCAGGTCGGCCGCCACGGAGGGTGCGATCGACCCGAGGAGGCGTCCGGTGGGTCGCGCCGGGCAGGCGAGCACCACCGCGTCGGCCCGCACGAGTTCGGGGGCCCGCGTCGGGCCGGTGACCAGCTCCCACCCGGTGGTCGTCCGACGGAGTTCGCGGACGGTCGTGTCGGTGCGGATCCGGGCTCCGGAGGCTCGTGCCACCGCCGGGACGAGCTGGCCGACGCCACCGTCCAGGCCGGCGAACACCGGAACGTCGGAGCTGGGTGCCGCCGCCCGGGCCCTGACCGCGGCGTGCACCAGGGACGGGTCCTCGCGCAGGTAGGGCATCAGCTGCGGGACGGTCGCCTGCAGGGACAGGTCGTCGGCGTGGCCCGCGTACACCCCGCCGAGCAGGGGTTCGATCAGCCGGTCCACGATCTCCCGGCCGAGCCGCTGCGTCGCGTAGCGTCCGATCGACACGTCGTCGTCGAGTCCGCTGCCGGGCACCTCGGGTTCGGTGGCGATCCGGGCGAGCGCCTCGTCGCTCAGCACACCGCTCGGCTCGACCAGGGCGCGCTCGGCAGGGATGCCCATCACGGTGCCGCCGGGAAGTGGACGGATCGCTGCCCGCGACCAGACGGCGGCGGAGGTGGTGGCGGGATACCTGACCGCCTCGGCGAGACCCACCTCGCGGGCGAGCTCGACCGCTTCGGGCCGCCGGTTGAGCATCGCCTCCGCGCCGGTGTCGACGGGTATGCCGGCCAGCTCGACCGTTCGCAGCTTGCCGCCCAGGCTCGGCGCGCCCTCCAGGACCGTGACCTCGATGTCGGTCCGCCCGGCCCGAGTGAGGAACCACGCGGCCGACGCTCCCGCGATCCCACCGCCTACCACCACCACCTGACGCATGCGTCCACCTTCGCAGACGGACCTGCGGGCAACGTCCCCCACCCGTCGGGCGTCGTGACAGCACACGCCGGGTGATCATCGAACTCGTCGGGCGACACCCGGGTCATCCTTCGCGGAGGTCCGCCATGAACGGCCCAGTCCTACGCCGGTCCCTCTCCTGCCTCTCCCTGTTCCCCCTCGCCGGTCTGATGGTCGGCGCCCTCACCCTCGCCGGCTGCTCCGAATCGCCCACTGACGCGGCCGCTCGCTCGGCGGCGGGGGGCGGCGCCGTCAGCGCCCAGGACACCGGATCGAAGGGAGCCGCGGGCCAGGCACCACAGGAAGCCAAGCAAGGTGAGCAGAGGGCGGGTGGGCAGAAGGTACCCGCGCAGACAGATCGGCCCCGCGTCGAAGTCCGGACGCGGTCCATCGTGCGCACCGCGGACCTGAACGTCCGCACGAAGGACGTCCGCGGTGCCGCCGGACGGGCCACCTCGCTGGCGGAGGGCGCCGAGGGCTATGTCGCCAACCAGCAGTCGACGACGGACGGGAGTGTCCGCGCCGAGGAGGTGAGCGGTGTCAGCCTCGTGCTGCGGGTTCCGGTCGAGGAGTTCGACCGGGTGGTCCGGGAGCTCCGCCGGCTCGGCACCGTCTACGCCGACAAGCAGGAGGCGGTCGACGTCACCGACGAGGTGGTCGACGTGGAGAGCAGGCTCTCAAGCCAGCGCAAGAGCATCGAACGGCTGCGTTCCCTGCTGTCGCAGGCCGACACGGTCGGCGAGGTGATGCAGGTCGAGTCCGAGCTCGCCACGCGCGAGGCCGACCTCGAGGCGCTCCAGGCCCGGTCGGCGACGCTCGGCGCGCAGGCCGCCCTGTCCACCATCCGGGTGAGTTTCGAGGTACCGACCGCCGCCGTGGTCGAGGCGGCGGGCGAGCGCGGATTCCTGGCCGGTCTGAGCGCCGGATGGAACGCGTTCACGGCGGTCGGGATGGGACTGCTCACGGCCCTCGGTGCGATGGCGCCGTTCCTCGTCCTGCTCGCGCTCCTCGGCGTACCGGCCTGGCGGATCTACCGGGCCCGGACCCGCCGACGCCACGCACCGGCCGCGGGGCCTGCTCCCGAGGCGTGATCCCGACCGCTGCCGCCGAGGCGGGCGTTCGCGGTCAGCGGGCGGCGGTCAGCGGGCGGCGGTCAGCGGGTGGCGGTCAGCGGGCGGACTCGGCGTGCACGAAGTCGACCAGGCGGGTGAGCACGTCCGGATCGGTCGTCGGGAGAACGCCGTGCCCGAGGTTGAAGATGTGCCCGGGCGCCGACCGTCCGGCGGCCAGGATCGACCGGGACTTGTCCGCGATGATCTCCCAGGGCGCGAAGACCAGGGCCGGGTCGAGGTTTCCCTGGACCGCGCGACCGGCGACCCGTTCGATCCCGTCGCGCAGCGGCACCCGCCAGTCGACACCGACGACGTCCGCGCCGGCCGCGGCCATCGAACCGAGCAGCTCACCGGTGCCCACACCGAAGTGGATCCGGGGGACGCCGAGCGTGCCCACCTCCGCGAGCACGGCCTCGGAGTGGGGCCGGACGTACGCGTCGTAGTCGGCGGGGGCGAGGCTGCCCGCCCAGGAGTCGAACAGCTGGACGGCACTCGCGCCGGCCTCCACCTGGACGCGGAGGAAGTTCGCCGAGATCCTGGCGAGCCGGGCGAGTAGTTCGTGCCACACGTCCGGCGCGCCGTACATCAGCGCCTTCGTCGCCGTGTGGTCACGACTGGGACCGCCCTCGACGAGGTAGGAGGCCAGGGTGAACGGTGCGCCGGTGAAGCCGATCAGCGGGGTGCTGCCGAGCGTGCGCACCACCTCACCGACCGCGGCCGAGACGTAAGGGACGTCCGCGGCTTCGAGTGGTCGCAGTTGGTCGAGGTCGGAGAGCTCACGCACCCGGTGGGCGACGACCGGTCCGGTGCCCGGGACGATGTCGAGATCGACCCCGATCGCCTTGAGCGGGACCATGATGTCGGAGTAGAGGATGGCGGCGTCCACGCCATATCTCCGGACCGGCTGCATGGTGATCTCCACCACCTGCTCCGGACGGGTGCACGTCTCGAGCATCGGAGTGCCCTCGCGAAGCGCGCGGTACTCGGGGAGCGCACGTCCCGCCTGTCGCATGAACCACACCGGGGTGTACGGCACCGGCTCGCCTCGGCAGGCCCGTAGGAAGGCCGAGTCGTGCGCTGCCGCCGCGGCACCGCCGGGATGGTTCGCGTCGTTGGTCTGGATCGTCGTCTCCACAGCTTCGAGAGCCTAGGCTCCTGGTCCCGAGGTGAACGTCGCGGGGTTCGGGGCCGTCTGGTGTCCGCGACCGGCCACCGGTTGGACGGGTTTATGACATTTTTCCCAGGTTTAAACGTCAGACAAGCCGTTCTCGGCGCGTCGCAGCCCCGCACCTGGGGGTCGGCAGACGTATTCTCTCCCGCGTGGCCGCGCGCACGGATCCAAATGCCCCGCCCGAGATCTTCCAGCGGGCGCTGAGCGACATACGTGCCGCCCCCTTCCGGTCGGAGGTCATCGCCGAGGAGGTGCCGGCGCCTCAGCGGGTCGCGCCCTACTCCGCCGCGATCAGCGCTGACGTCGTGGTCGACGACGTCGAACTCGCCACCGGTCGGCTCGTCCTCCTCCACAACCCCGATGGCCACGAGGCGTGGAACGGCACGTTCCGCTGCGTCGCCTACGTCCGGGCCGAGATCGAGGCGGAGATGGTCACCGACGCTCTCCTCGGCGCCGTCGGCTGGTCCTGGCTGATCGAGGCACTCGACACCGAGGACGCCGCCTACACGGCACCGAGCGGTACGGTCACCCGGGTCGCTTCGGAGAGCTTCGGGGGCATGGACGAGGAACCCGCCCGCGCGGAGATCGAGATCCGTGCTTCCTGGACACCCACCGACGACGCGCTCGGTCGACATGCCCTGGCCTGGGGTCGGCTGCTGTGCACCTCGGCCGGCCTTCCCTCAGTGCCGGCCGGCGTCGTTCCTATCCCGGGCCGGCGAGTGAGGAGCCGGTGACCAAATCCGCCCCGTCGTCTGGACCCACGAAGGGTGCGTCTGTACCGCTGCTGGCCCCGAATGACGGCCTACCACCCGTCATCGAGACCCCTGAGGCGCTGGCGGCCGCGGTCGAGGCCTTCGCCGCCGGCACCGGCCCGGTCGCCGTCGACGCCGAACGAGCCTCCGGCTACCGCTACTCCCATCGGGCCTACCTCGTGCAGCTGCGGCGCGCGGGCTCCGGCACCGCGTTGATCGACCCCATCCGCTGCCCCGACCTGAGCGAGCTCGACGCCGCGCTGGCCGACACCGAGTGGGTGCTGCACGCGGCCACCCAGGATCTGCCCTGCCTCGCCGAACTCGGCTTCCGACCGCGCGCGCTGTTCGACACCGAGCTCGCCGGGCGACTGATGTCCTTCCCCAAGGTCGGGCTCGGCGCCCTGGTCGAGGAGCTGCTCGGCTTCACCCTGGAAAAGGGTCACTCGGCCGTCGACTGGTCGACTCGGCCACTGCCCGAACCCTGGCTCATCTACGCCGCACTCGACGTCGAGCTGCTCGTCGAGCTGCGCGACTCCCTGGCCGAGGGGCTCGACCAGGCCGGCAAGCGGGACTGGGCAGCCGAGGAGTTCGCCGCGCTGGTCCAACACCAGCCGCGAGAGTCCCGGCCCGACCCGTGGCGACGTACCTCCGGCATCCACCGGATCCGCAACCGGCGTGAGCTCGCCTACGTACGAGCCCTCTGGTCGGCGCGCGACAACACCGCCCGGCGTCGCGACCTGTCTCCCGGCCGGGTCCTCAGCGACCAGGCGATCATCGCGGCGGCGAGCGCCAAGCCCGCCGACCGTAGCCAGCTCGCCGCGCTCGGTCCCTACGACAACCGCACCGCGCGCCGCGACCTCGACCTGTGGTGGTCGGCGGTCCAGCACGCCCGGAGCCTGCCGGACAGCGAGCTACCCGACAACACCACGCCCTACGACGGGCCGCCGCCGGCCCGCGCCTGGGCCGATCGCGATCCGTCCGCGGCCGCCCGGCTCTCCAGTTGCCGGACCGCCCTGCACGAACTCGCCGAGGCCCACAACCTCCCGGTCGAGAACCTCCTCGCGCCCGACTCCGTACGCCGCCTCACCTGGGATCCGCCCGCGGAGCCGACACCCGAGGCGGTGGCCGAGGCCCTGCGGGCCCGAGGCGCCCGCGAGTGGCAGATCGGGCTGACCGCCACCGCGTTGGCCGAGGTACTCGTCACGCACCAGCCCGGCCGGTCCGGCGACGACTCCTCCCCGGAGGAGTCCTAGGGCGCACAGGGCCCGGCGTCACGCGGCGGTACGTTCGGCAGGTGTCCGAGGGCAAGCCGAACCACGAACTCCTCGTCGCCGTCCGCGTGGGGCTGGCGACGGTCGCGGATCCTGCTCGCGCCGAGCCGATGCGGGCCTACATGAAGTCGGCGATGCCCTTCCGCGGCGTACCGTCCCCGGAGCTCAAGAGTGTGTGCCGGCACCTGCTGCCCGCGCACCCGATCGCCCGGCGAGGTGACTGGGAGGCCACCGTCCTCGCGCTCTGGGACGACGCGGCCTACCGGGAGGAGCGCTACGCCGCACTCGCCCTCACCGGCCATCGCCTCTACCGAGCCTGGCAGGACGTGGCGGCCCTGTCGCTGTACGACCACCTGACGGTGACCGGGGCGTGGTGGGACTTCGTCGACGAGATCGCCGCGAACCGGGTCGGCCCGATCCTCGCGGCCGACCCGGGCGGGGTCGGTCCGCTGCTGCTGCGCTGGGCGTCCGACGACGACATCTGGCGGCGCCGGGTGGCGATCCTGGCCCAGCTCAAGGCCAAGAGCAGGACCGACACCGAACTCCTCCGGCTGTGCGTCGAACCAAGCCTTGGTCGCCCGGAGTTCTTCCTCCGCAAGGGCATCGGCTGGGCTTTGCGGGAGTACGCCAAGACCGACCCGGACTGGGTACGCACGTACGTCGCGACCCACTTCGACCGGCTTGCCCCGCTCTCTCGCAGGGAGGCCGTGAAGAATCTCCGGGGTGAAGCAGATGGTCCGGCCGGGGCAGGCGAAGCCTCCCACTGACTTGCCCCGGATCCGGCACGTTCTTGTTACCAGTGAGTAGCATTCGGAGTGTCAGCTCCGACGGATGAGGACGAGGAGGGCGACGTGCCCCGTGAGCTCCGCGACGTGGTCTTCGTAGACGGCGTTCGCACACCCTTCGGCAAGGCAGGCGGGATGTACACCGAGACCCGCGCCGACGACCTGGTGATCAAGTGCATCCGCGAGCTGCTCCGCCGCAACGCGAGCCTCCCCGCGGACCGGGTCGACGACGTCGCCATCGCCGCCACCACCCAGACCGGCGACCAGGGGCTGACCATCGGTCGCACCGCCGCGTTGCTCGCCGGCCTCCCCCGCACTGTTCCCGGCTTCGCCATCGACCGGATGTGTGCCGGCGCGATGACGGCCGTGACCACCACAGCTTCCGGGATCGCCTTCGGCGCCTACGACGTCGCGATCGCCGGCGGGGTCGAGCACATGGGTCACCACCCGATGGGCGAGGGCGTCGATCCCAACCCCAGGATCCTCTCCGAGAAGCTCGTCGACCCATCCGCCCTCGTGATGGGTCAGACGGCGGAGAACCTTCACGACCGCTTCCCCAACGTCACCAGGGAGCGTGCCGACGCCTACGCCGCCGCGAGCCAACGCAAGCTCGCCAAGGCCTACGCGGACAACGTCATCCAGCCCGACCTCGTCCCGGTCGCGACGCGCAGCGCCGAGGAGGGCTGGGGGCTCGCCACCTTCGACGAACCACCTCGCCCGGACACCACGGTCGAGGCCCTGGCCGGGCTGCGGACTCCGTTCCGACCGCACGGTCGGGTGACCGCAGGCAACTCCGCCGGGCTGAACGACGGCGCCACCGCGTGCCTGCTCGCCGCGGAGGACGTCGCGAAGGAGCTCGGACTCGCGCCCAAGATGCGACTGGTGGCCTACTCCTTCGTCGGGGTCGAGCCGGAGGTCATGGGCGTCGGGCCGATTCCGGCCACCGAGAAGGTCCTCGGCAAGGCGGGCCTGACGATGGACGACATCGGAGCGATCGAGATCAACGAGGCCTTCGCCGTTCAGGTTCTCGCGTTCTGCGACCACTTCGGTCTGCGCGACGACGACCCGCGGATCAACCCCTACGGCGGGGCCATCGCTCTTGGCCACCCGCTCGCCTCCAGCGGCGTGCGGCTGATGCTGCAGCTCGCCCGGGAGTTCGAAGACCGGCCCGAGGTGCGCTACGGCCTGACCACCTTGTGCGTCGGCATCGGCATGGGCGGCAGCGTGATCTGGGAGAACCCCCACTGGGAGGGCGCAAAGTGAGCCAGAACCTGACACACGACTTCGCCGAGATCTTCCCCGACGAGGTGGTGACGCACGCCCACGTGCGCGACGTCCCGCTGCCCTACAGCGCCGGCACCATGGCGCTGATCACGCTCGACAACGGGCTCGACCACACCCGGCCCAGCTCGTTCGGCCCGAAGGGGCTGGCCGAGCTCGACGCCGTTCTCGACACGGTGCTCGCCCGGGACGACATCGCCGCGGTCGGCATCACCGGCAAGCCGTTCATCCTCGCCGCCGGGGCTGACATCACCGGCATGCCGCGCATCACGATGCGCGAGCAGGCCAAGGAGATCGCCCGCTACGGCCACGAGGTCTTCGCCAAGCTGGACGACGGGCGGAAGCCGTCCTTCGGCTTCATCAACGGGCTCGCGATCGGTGGCGGCCTGGAGATCGCGCTCAACTGCACCTACCGCACCGTGATCGCGTCCGCGCCGGCGGTGGCGTTCAGTGAGTGTTTCCTCGGCATCCTGCCGGGGTGGGGCGGCACCTGGCTGCTGCCGAACCTGATCGGTGCCGACGGCGCCGTCAGGGTGATCGTGGAGAACGCCCTCAACAACAACCGCATGCTGCGCGGACCCGAGGTCCAGCCGCTCGGCATCGCCGACGCGACGTTCGAGGGCGCCGACTTCCTCGAGCGCTCCCTCGACTGGGCCGGGCAGGTGCTCAGCGGACGCGTGCGGGTCGATCGGCCCGAGATCGACCGCGGGGAGGCCTGGGACGCCGCGGTGGCGCGCGGGCGCGCCTTCGTCGAGGCGAAACTGCACGGCGCTGCACCCGCACCGAACCGCGCTCTCGACATCATCGCGGCGGCGCGGACGTGCTCGAAGGCGGAAGGCTTCGCCCTGGAGGACGACGCCCTGGCCGACCTGCTGATGACCGAGGAGTTCCGCGCCGGCCTCTACGCCTTCGATCTGGTGCAGCGCCGGGCCAAGCGGCCGGTCGGCGTCCCCGACAAGTCCCTCGCGCGTCCGGTCACCAAGGTCGGAATCGTCGGCGCCGGACTGATGGCGAGCCAACTGGCGTTGCTCTTCGCCCGGCGGCTCATGGTGCCGGTCGTGCTCACCGACATCGACGACGAACGGGTGGAGAAGGGACTTTCCTACGTCCGCTCCGAGGTCGACAAGCTCGCCGGCAAGGGCCGGATCAGTGCCGACCAGGCCAACCGGCTGAAGGCGTCGGTCACCGGTTCGACGGACAAGCAGATCTACGCCGACTGCGAGTTCGTCCTCGAGGCGGTCTTTGAGGAGATGAAGGTCAAGCAGCAGGTGTTCTCCGAACTGGAGCGCATCGTCTCACCCGAGTGTGTCCTCGCCACCAACACGTCCTCGCTGTCGGTGACCACGATGGCGTCCAAGCTCGCCCACCCCGAACGCGTGGTCGGGTTCCACTTCTTCAACCCGGTCGCGATCCTGCCGCTGCTGGAGGTCATCCGCGCCGAGCGTACGGACGACGCGAGCCTCGCCACGGCCTTCGCCATCGCCAAGGGCCTGCGCAAGAACGCGATCCTGGTGAAGGACGCACCTGCGTTCGTCGTCAACCGCATCCTGACGAGGTTCCTGAGCGAGGTCACCAAGTGCGTCGACGAAGGCACCCCTGTCGACGTCGCGGACCGGGCCGTGTTGCCACTCGGCCTGCCGATGTCGCCGTTCGTGCTGCTGCAACTCGTCGGCCCGGCCGTCGGACTGCACGTCACCGAGACACTGCACGAGGCCTTCCCGGACAGGTTCTACGTCTCCCCCAGCTTGCAGCGTCTCGTCGCCGCCAACAAGCCGGGCCTGTGGTCGTGGGACGCGCAGGGGCAGCCCTACCTTGACGAGGACACCAAAGCCCTGCTGGAGCAGGGCGACCGCCCCTCCACCGAGGAGGAGGTGCGGGAGCGGGCGATGGCCGCGGTCGCCGACGAGGCGCGGCGGGTGATCGACGAGGGTGTCGTCGCCGAGGCCCCGGACATCGACCTCGCCATGCTGCTCGGGACGGGCTGGCCCTTCCACCTCGGCGGGATCACGCCCTACCTCGACCGCAGCGGCGTCGCCGAGCGGGTCTGCGGCCGCCGTTTCCTACCGCGCGGAGTCGCCAGCCTGCCGGTCTGAGCCCCTGAGCCCCTGGGCACAGCGGGGGCTCGGCTGGGGGCTCTCAGCGTCGAGCCCGATCCCCCGCGCCGGGCAGGCCTCGTCGCCGCAGGACGCACCGTAGCTAGCCCTGGTCGCTCCGCGTGATGGCGGGTCGGGCGAGACGAGAGTGGCTGCGGCCGTAGAGGAGATAGATCACGAGGCCGATCGCCATCCAGACGACGAACCGGATCCAGGTCTCGATGGCCAGGTTGAGCATCAAGTAGAAGCAGACGACGGCGGACACGATCGGCAGCACCGGGACGAACGGCGTCCGGAAGCCGCGCTCGAGATCAGGTCGCGTCCGGCGCAGCACCAGCACACCGATGCTCACCAGGATGAAGGCCGCGAGGGTGCCGACGTTGACGAGTTCGGCCAGCACGTCGATGGAGGTGAACGCCGCGAGGAGGGCGGCGAGGACGCCGACCAGGATGGTCACGACGTAGGGCGTCCGATACCGCGGGTGGACCTTGGCGAACACCGGCGGCAACAACCCGTCGCGGGCCATCGCGAAGGCGACCCGGCTCTGCCCCAGCAGCAGGATCATCACCACGACGATGATGCCGACGGCCGCGCCGATGGCGATGATCCGGGCCAGCGCGGGGTGGCCCGCGTGCGCCATCGCGGTGGCGAGCGGCGCCGCGTCGGAAGGGTCGATCCGCCGGTAGTTCTGGATTCCGGTGACGACCAGGCTGACCGTGACGTAGAGCAGGGTGCAGACCGCCAACGAGCCCATGATCCCGATGGGCATGTCGCGTTGCGGCCGGCGGGTCTCCTCGGCCGTGGTCGCCACCACGTCGAATCCGATGAAGGCGAAGAAGACCACGGCGGCACCGCCGACCACGCCGCCCCACCCGAACATCGACGGCTCCAACCCGCCGACCGCCTGGATCAACGGCTGGGTCAGGCCGGTCGCCGCCTCGGTCGGCCGGCTTGGCGGTACGAACGGGACGAGGTTGGTCGCCTTGACGAAGAAGGACCCGGCGATGACGAACAGCAACGCCACGCCGACCTTGATCGCGACGGCGACCTGGTTGATCCGGCTGGAGAGCCGGATGCCGAGCACGAGGATGGCGGTCAACGCCAGGATGAGCAGGCCGGCGGGAAGGTTCATGAAGCCGTCGGTGGTGTTGGCGACCGCTGCGGGGATGGCGAGCGGCGTGCCCTCCAGCGCGGTGGCGAGATAGCCGGACCATCCGCTCGCGACCGCGGCCGCCCCGACGAAGAACTCCAGGATGAGGTCCCAGCCGATGATCCAGGCGATCAGCTCACCCAGCGTGGCGTAGGAGAAGGTGTACGCGGATCCCGCGACCGGCACGGTCGAGGCGAACTCCGCGTAGCAGAGCGCGGCGAGACCGCATGCGATCGCGGCGAAGGCGAACGACACGGCGACCGCCGGACCGGCGTAACTGGCCGCGGCGGTACCGGTGAGGACGAACAGCCCGCCACCGATGGTGACGCCGACCCCGAAGACCGTGAGGTCGAGCGGACCGAGGTTCTTCTTCAGCCGATGCTCTGGTTCGTCCGTCGCGGAGACGGCCGCTTCCACGTCCTTTGTCCGGAGCACACTCATGGCGCCCTTTCCCCAGCCCGGCCGGGGCACCGGGCTGGCAGGTCGGGACCCGCCGGACCGGGTCCGGCGGCGTCAGCTACGCGGCAGCGGGTCGTGGTCGCCGGTCACCAAGGGAGCATCGTCGATTCGGGCGACCCGCTCGACGATGTCGCGCGCGAGGTCCTGTGCACCGAGTCCCAACTCGGCGAGCAGTGCGGCTCGACTGTCGTGGTCGAGGAAACGCTGCTCGATTCCCTTGACCTGCAGAGGGACGGTGATGCCGGCATCGGCGAGCGCGACGCCCAGGGCCGCACCACAGCCGCCGACGCGGCCGCTGTCCTCGACGGAGACGACCAGCCGGTGGGTACGGGCGAGATCGAGCAGGACCGGGTTGACGGGCTTGACCCAGCGCGGGTCGACCACCGTCACGCCGATCCCCTGCTCGGTCAGCCGGGCCGCGACGTCGACGCCGGTCTGCGCCATCGCGCCGACGCAGACGAGGAGGACGTCATGCTCACCCTCACGGACGAGCACGTCAACGCCGTCCTGCCGCTCCACCGCCGGAAGGTCGGCCGGCACCGCGCCCTTCGGGAACCGGAGAACGGTCGGTCCGTCCTGAACCGCCACCGCCTCCCGCAGGAGCTCCCGCAGCCGCGCGCCGTCGCGTGGGGCCGCGATGCGCAGGCCGGGGACGACCTGGAGGATCGAAAGGTCCCACATGCCGTTGTGGCTGGGCCCGTCCTCGCCGGTGACACCTGCCCGGTCGAGCACGTACGTCCCCGCGCAGCGGTGCAGAGCGACGTCCATCAACATCTGGTCGAAGGCGCGGTTGAGGAACGTCGAGTAGATCGCGACCACCGGATGGAGCCCGCCCAACGCGAGCCCGGCGGCGGAGGTCACCGCGTGCTGTTCGGCGATCCCGACGTCGAAGAACCGGTCGGGGAACTCGTCGGCGAAGGCGTCGAGTCCGGTCGGATGCCGCATGGCGGCGGTGATCGCCACGACGTCCGAACGTTCCCGGCCGATCTCGACGAGCTCGTCCCGGAAGACGTTGGTCCACTTGAGGGCCGGCGCCGCGACGGGCGTTCCGGTGAGCGGGTCGAAGGCTCCGGAGGGGCTGTGGAAGCAGTCGGCCTCGTCCTGCTCGGCGATCTCGTAGCCGTTTCCCTTACGGGTGACGCAGTGCACGATGACCGGCCCGCCGAACCCCTTGGCCTGGTCGAGGGCCTGCTCGATCTGGGGGCGGTCGTGTCCGTCGATCGGGCCGACGTACTTGAGTCCGAGGTCCTCGAACAGGCCCTGGGGCGCCATCACGTCCTTCAGGCCGCGCTTGATGCCGTGCAGGACGTCGTACAGCGGGGAGCCGACCAGCGGCGCGCGGCTGAGCGAGCGCTTGACGAGATCGAGGACACGCTCGTAGCGGGGGTCGGTGCGCAGCGCGTTGAGGTGGTCGGCGATGCCGCCGACGGTGGGTGTGTAGGAGCGGCCGTTGTCGTTGACGACGATGATGAGCGGCCGATCCTTGACCGAGGCGATGTTGTTGAGGGCCTCCCAGGCCATCCCGCCGGTCAGGGCACCGTCACCGATGACGGCCACCACGTGGCGGTCCTCCCCCCGCAGCCGGTAGGCCTTCGCCAGCCCGTCGGCGTAGGACAGCGAGGTCGAGGCGTGGGAGTTCTCGATCAGGTCGTGCTCGGACTCCGCGCGGCTCGGGTAGCCCGACAGGCCGCCGCGCTGCCGCAGGACGTCGAAGCCGCCCTGCCGGCCGGTGAGGATCTTGTGGACGTAGGCCTGGTGCCCGACGTCGAAGAGGATCCGGTCGTGCGGCGAGTCGAACACCCGGTGCAGGGCGAGGGTGAGCTCCACGATCCCGAGGTTGGGACCCAGGTGGCCACCGGTGCGGGAGACCTTCGCCACGAGGAAGTCGCGGATCTCGCGGGCGAGGTCGGTGAGTTCCTGCTCCGACAGTGCGCGGAGGTGGGAAGGCTCCGTGACCTTCTCGAGCACACCCATACGTGATCCCTCCTCAGCTGCCGCCGCCTGTCGCCGGCTCGTCGAGTCTAGAGTGCACCGCAATCATCACCTCGGACGTCGATTCGCGCCGTAAGGTTCGCCACGTCACACCCGGCCGTTACTTGCGACACAACGGATACGGATCGCACCATAACGCGACCCTAACGCTACGAATCGGGTGATTGCGGCCGCGCCCTACGCCGGGGCGGCGCCGGCCAGCGTGTCGTGGACGGGCGTCTCGTTACGCCTGCGGAACTCCTCGACCGCGAGGACGAGGGCACCGAGAACCTCCGCGCGTTCCCCGGTCAGCGCCGCCACCACGGGCGTCGAGGCGACTGAGCACACAGCGTAACGGGGCATGGCCGCTCGCAACGGCTCCAGCAACAGGTCGCCGGCCGCCGCGAGATCGCCTCCGACCACCACGCGTTCCGGATTGACCACATTGCACAGGTTGGCCGCGACGAACCCGATGTGCCGGCCGGCGTCGGCGATCACCCGGCGGCACCCGCCGTCGCCCTCCAGCGCCCGGCTGACGAGCTCGTCCACCGTACGGAGCTCCGGGTGACTGTGGCGGATCAGTTCCAGCAGGTACGGCGCGCCCACCATGGTCTCCAGGCACCCCCGGTTGCCGCAGGAACACACCGGGCCCATCTCGTCGATGGTGAGGTGACCGATCTCCCCCGCGGAGCCGGCGAAGCCGCGGTAGACACAACCGTCGACCACCAGGCCGGCACCCAGGCCGGTCGCGGCCTTGATGTAGGCGAGGTCGGCCACCCCGCGCCCAGCCCCGAAGTACAGCTCGCCCCGCGCACCGAGGTTGGCGTCGTTGTCGGCGAAGACGGGGGTCTCGAGTCGCTCGGCGAGGTCGCGGGCCGGGTCGATCGTCTCCCAGCCGGGCAGGATCGGCCACGCCGCCACGGTGCCGCCGTTCGGCCCCATCGGCGCTGGCAGGCCCATCCCGACCGCCCGGACCGAGCAGCGGCGCTCACCGATCTGGTCGAGGAGCTCGTCGACGAGCTTCTCGGCACTGGCCAGGGCCGAGACGGCGGACGCGCCGACGTCGCACTCGTGCCGGCGTTCGGCCCGCACCGCGAAGCGCAGGTCGGCCACCGCCACCCGGATGTGCCGGTGCCCGAAGTCGAGGCCGACCACCAGGCCGTCGTCGGAGCGGACCCGGACCTCCTGCGCCCGCCGCCCACCCCGGATGCCCGGCGAGAGCTCGACCGCGTTGGAGTCGGCCAGCTGGTGCACGATGTTGGAGACCGACGCCGGAGAGAGTCCGGTGAGTCGGGCAATTTCGGCTTGACTGAGGACGCCGTGTGCTCGGACCGCTGCCAGCACTCGACGTACGTTGGCCGCACGTAGCGACGCCTGCGAACCAGGCCGGAGCGTCACGCGCCAAAGGAAACTCGCACGTCATCTGATCGTCAAGAGCTTGCCACCTCTGAAGGGTTGCCGTAACCGGCAACCGGCCGGGAGCGGCCTACGCTTCGACCATGCAGTCCTGCGGCTTCTGCGCGATCGTCGCCGGCGCGCCGGCGTTCGTCGTCCTGGACGAGCCGGACCTTCTGGCCTTCCTCGACGTACGGCCGGTCTTCAAGGGGCACACGCTGCTCGTCCCCCGCGAGCACGTCGAGACCCTCCCCGACCTACCGGCGGAGCTGCGGGACCCGTTCCTGGAGGCCCTCCAGCGCCTCGCCCAGGCAATGGAGGGGGCGCTGGGTGCGCAGGGCTCCTTCGTCGCCGTCAACAACCGAGTCAGCCAGAGCGTGCCGCACCTGCACGCCCACGTGATCCCACGGACGAAGGGGGACGGGCTGCGGGGGTTCCTCTGGCCGCGGCACCGCTACGCCGACGACGAGGAGGCCGAGGCGTACGCCGCCCGGCTGCGCGACGGCCTGGAGGCTCCCCCGACCAGCTGAGCGGCGGCACGGTAGACCTCCAAGACCTGGTCGCAGGTGCACACCGGCGACGCGCCCGGACAATCGGACCGGCGCGCGGAGGGAGCCGTTCGGGTAGGTTGCACGTCTGAGCGAGATCCAACGGGAGAAGCCCAGCGGGGGAAGTCACCGTCGGGAGGTCCGGTCATGACAGACATCCGTCCGCGGGCAGCCGTCCTCGCCACCATTGGCGCGCTCGGGGTCGCCAGCAGCGCCTACTTCGACTGGTTCGGAGACAACTCACCGCGCCAGATTCGCCTCGAACAACTCCTGATGCAACCAGACACCAACGGCCAGGCGACGTCCTACTGGCTGTCGATGGCAGCCCCGCTAGCGGTCGCGGGAGCGATCGGGGTTCTCGGGACCCTCCTGCTCGTCCGACTCCTCGTCTGGCTGTCGTTCCTGGTCGGCCTCGTGACGGTCGCCCTCTGGGCGACGGAGACGGCGTTCGACGTCGCCGAGATCCAGGTCAACGACATCCAACCCGGTGCCTGGGTCAGTCTCGGCGGCCTGCTGCTCCTCGTGATCGGCGCCTCCGCGCTGCGCCGTCGCAGGCCGGCCGACGCGGAGGAGTCGGCGGAGGAGGACGAGAGCGACGACTACCTCGCCCAGCTCAAGGGCAGCCAGTAGCCGCGCCGCCCAGACGCCGTCGCGGCCCGTCCCGTGGTGAGACCACCACGGGACGGGCCGCGACCAGCTGAAGCGGTGCTACTCCTGGACTCAGCGCGACAGCAGCGAACGCAGGACGTACTGCATGATCCCGCCGTGCCGGAAGTAGTCGGCCTCACCCGGGGTGTCGATCCGGACGACGGCCCGGAACTCCTTGCCGTCGGCCCGAACGGTCAGCTCCCGCGGCGTCGTGCCGTTGTTGAGCTCCTCGATCCCGACGATCTCGAAGGTCTCCTCGCCGCTGAGGCCGAGCGACTCCGCCGACTCGCCCTGGGCGTACTGCAGGGGCAGGACCCCCATGCCGATCAGGTTCGAGCGGTGGATCCGCTCGTAGGACTCCGCGACGACAGCCTTGACGCCGAGTAGCGCGGTTCCCTTGGCGGCCCAGTCGCGGGAGGATCCGGAGCCGTACTCCTTGCCGGCGAGGATCACCAGCGGCACACCCGCGGCCTGGTAGTTGACCGAGGCGTCGTAGATCGTGGTCACGTCGCCGCCGGCGGTGAAGTCGCGGGTGAAGCCGCCCTCGGTGCCCGGGGCGAGCTGGTTGCGCAGCCGGATGTTGGCGAACGTGCCCCGGATCATCACCTCGTGGTTGCCGCGCCGCGAGCCGTAGGAGTTGAAGTCGCGCTGGGCGACGCCGTGCTCCAGCAGGTACGCGCCGGCGGGGCTGTCCTTCTTGATCGAGCCGGCCGGGGAGATGTGGTCGGTCGTGACCGAGTCGCCGAGCTTGGCGAGGACGCGCGCGCCGGAGATGTCGGAGACCGGTGCGGGCTGCGCCGGCATCCCCTCGAAGTACGGCGGCTTACGGACGTAGGTCGAGGAGCTGTCCCACGCGAAGAGGTCGCCCTCGGGTGTGGGCAGCGCCCGCCACTGCTCGTCGCCCGCGAAGACGTCGGCGTAGTCGCGGGTGAACATCTCGCTGGCGATCGCGCTCGCGACGATCGTCTCGATCTCCTGCTCGGTCGGCCAGATGTCGGCGAGGAACACGTCGTTGCCCTCGCTGTCCTTGCCGAGCGGCTCGGTCGACAGGTCGAGATCCATGGTGCCCGCGAGCGCGTAGGCCACCACGAGGGGCGGCGAGGCGAGGTAGTTCATCTTCACGTCGGGGTTGATCCGGCCCTCGAAGTTTCGGTTGCCGGACAGGACCGAGACGACCGCGAGGTCGGCGTCGTTGACCGCCTGGCTCACCTCGGGGATGAGCGGGCCGGAGTTGCCGATGCAGGTGGTGCAGCCGTAACCGACCAGGTTGAAGCCGAGCTTGTCGAGGTAGGGCGTGAGGCCGGCACGCTCGTAGTAGTCCATGACGACCTTCGAGCCGGGTGCCAGCGTCGTCTTGACCCAGGGCTTGCGGGTGAGGCCACGCTCCACGGCCTTCTTGGCCACCAGGGCGGCGCCCACCATGACCGAGGGGTTGGAGGTGTTGGTGCAGGACGTGATCGCCGCGATCGCGACGGCACCGTGGTCGAGCTCGCAGGTGATGCCGTCCGACAGCGTGACGCGGGTGGGCGAACTCGGCCGTCCGTCGGCGCCGTGCGCCGCACTCGCGTAGCCGTGGGGCGCGTCGGCGTGGTTGTCACCGTGGAACGCCGGAGCGTCGCTCGCCGGGAAGGACTCGGCCGCCGCCTCGTCGTACCCCTTCTCCTCCTCGGGCGCGATCTCCTGCACGTAGTCGGAGAGGACGCCGCGGAAGACCTGCTTGGCGTCGCTCAGGCTCACCCGGTCCTGCGGCCGCTTCGGGCCGGCGATGGAGGGGACGACGGTCGCCAGGTCGAGCTCGAGGTACTCGGAGTAGTCGGACTCGCGGTTGGGGTCGTGCCAGAGGCCCTGCTCCTTGGCGTAGGCCTCGACCAGCGCGACCTGCTCGGCCGGACGGCCCGTCAGCTGGAGGTAGCGGACGGTCTCCTCGTCGATCGGGAAGACCGCGATGGTGGAGCCGTACTCCGGGGACATGTTGCCGATCGTCGCCCGGTTGGCCAGCGGCACCGCGCTCACGCCGGGGCCGTAGAACTCCACGAACTTCCCGACCACGCCGTGCTGGCGCAGCTTCTCGGTGATGGTGAGTACGAGGTCGGTCGCCGTCGCGCCCTCGGGGAGCTCGCCGGCGAGCTTGAAGCCCACGACCCGCGGGATGAGCATGCTGACCGGCTGACCGAGCATCGCCGCCTCGGCCTCGATGCCGCCCACGCCCCAGCCGACGACGCCGAGGCCGTTGACCATCGTGGTGTGGGAGTCGGTGCCGACACAGGTGTCCGGATAGGCCTGCGGCGCCCCGTCGACCTCGCGCTGGAAGACGACCCGCGCCAGGTGCTCGATGTTGACCTGGTGGACGATGCCGGTGCCCGGCGGCACCACGCGGAAGTCGTCGAACGCGCCCTGTCCCCAGCGCAGGAACTGGTAGCGCTCCTTGTTGCGGTCGTACTCGATCTCCACGTTGCGGGAGAAGGAGTCCGGCGTGCCGAAGACGTCGGCGATCACGGAGTGGTCGATGACCAGCTCGGCCGGCGAGAGCGGGTTGATGCTGGCCGGGTCGCCGCCGAGCGCACGCACGGCCTCGCGCATCGTGGCCAGGTCGACCACGGCCGGTACACCGGTGAAGTCCTGCATGATGACCCGCGCGGGGGTGAACTGTATTTCCTTGCTCGGCTCGGCCTTCGCGTCCCAGCCGGCGAGCGCGCGGATGTCGTCGGCCGTGATGTTGGCACCGTCCTCGGTGCGCAGAAGGTTCTCGAGCAGGATCTTCAGGCTGTACGGAAGGCGGTCGGCGCCCTCGACGGCGGCGAGCCGGAAGATCTCGTACGACGCCTCACCGACCTCGAGCTGCCCCTTGGCTCCGAAGCTGTCGACGCTCGCCATCGCCCTCTCCCCTTGTCCGTGGTCTGGGTGTCGGTCCGCCGCCATCCTGCCCGCGAGGCGCCCGGCCGCACCGGCCAGGGTGACCTAAGTGTGCGGGCAGCGCACCAGTCGTCGGTTTTGACGGTGCGGTCTCGTTTCCGGAGCGGCGCACCGGATTATCTCGATATCAAGATACACGCGGACGAGGGTGGGAGCCAAGCGACCCCGAGGGTGAAGATCGGCCAGCCCAGATGGGGCCTGGCCGCGTCAGCTCTTGCTCTCGTCGTGGGCGGCGAGCCGGGCGAGCATCGCGTTGTAGCTCGCGAGCTGGTCGTCCTTGCCCGCGTCGGCGCGTCGGTCGATCCGGCGGGCCTCACGGTGGTCCGCGCGTACCCACTGAGCGAAGACCACCCCCAACACGATGAGGACGGGGATCTCCGCGGTGGCCCAGGCGATGCCACCACCGACGTTCTGGTCGGCGAGCGGATCGATCCAGGGCAGCCTCAAAGCGGAGAACCAGTCGCCGCCGATCACGGTCGTGCTGGTCATGACGATGACGCCGAAGAACGCGTGGAACGGCATGGACGCGAACAGCATGAGCATCCGGCCGAGGGGCGGGAGCAGCCGTGGTATCGGGTCCAGTCCGATGATCGGCCAGAAGTACAGCGACCCGACCAGCAGGAAGTGGACGGACATCAGCAGATGGCCGGTGTGGTTGCGCATCGCGGCGCTGAGCAGCGGCGAGAAGTAGAACGCGTACAGGCTCACGACGTAGATCGCGAGCGCGACCACGGGGTGGGTCAGCACGCGGACGATCCGGCTGTGCAGGAGCACGAGGATCCACTCCCGCGCGCCACGGTCACCGGAGCGCTCCCCCGGACCGTCGGAGCCCTCCCGCCGGACGGCCGGCAGGGCCCGTAGGGCGAGCGTCACCGGCGCGCCCATGGCCAACAGGATCGGCGCAAGCATGCTCAGCGACATGTGCTGGACCATGTGGACGCTGAACATCGCCGGGGCGTACGTCGCGACGCCGGAGCAGAGGACGAACACCACGACGGCCACACCGCCGAGCCAGGCGAACGTACGGCCGACCGGCCAGTGCACGCCCTTCGAGCGCAACCGGAACACGCCGCGCAGGTAGAGGTAGACACCGGTCGCGGCGAACAGGACGACCAGCGTGTCCAGCCGCCAGCTCGACAACAGCGCGGAACCGGAGAACGGCGGAACCGGGTAGCCGATCAGGGCCTCCGCGGTCGAGGTCGTCTTCACCTCGTCGGGCACCGGGGTGGGCGTCCTGGACAGGGCGACGGCCAGCCCGACCGTGGCCAGCATGACGGCCGCCTCGACCGCCGCGAAGCGCCGGAAGACGCCCGGCGTTCCCTTGTCCAGCGCGGGCAGGGTGCGCTTCCGGTGCCACCAGCCGAGCCAACCGAGAACCACGATGGCGGCCAACTTCCCGAGCACCAGCCAGCCGTAGGAGGAGCTGACCAGCGGGGCGATGCCGCCGAGCCGGATCCAGGCGTTGACCAGCCCGGAGAACGCGGCGGCGACGTAGCACCACAATGCCAGCGTGCTGAAGCGCCGGGCGCTTCCGGCGAGCACCTTCGTCGTCGCCCGCCGTCCGTAGACCGCGAGCGCGAGCAGGCCGCCGATCCACAGCGTCACCACGACGACGTGCACCAGCAGGCTCGAGGTGGCCACGTCGTGGTCGGCGGCGCTCGCCGAGTGTCCGGTCAGCGCGGGGGGCAGCGTGGCGGTGACGCCGAGGACGAGGAGCAGGGCGGCGCCGTTGAGCGTACGGACCCCGCGGGCGGCCGCGGCGAGGATGACGGTGAGGAGGAGGACGAGGGCGAGCGAGCGGCCCTGGGACACCTCGGCGATGAAGCCGGCGAGGTTCTCCTGGTAGTCGAGCCTCATCGCCGGAACTCCGAGGAAGTCCGACAGGGTGAACACCAGCGTCAGGGCGGCGGCGACGGCCCACACCCAGGCGAAGGCGGCGGCACCGCGGACTGCGCGTTCGGCGGCCGGCTGCAACGCACCGCCCTTCGCGGGCGAGAGCACGCTGAAGAGCAACGAGCCGACGACGCCGACACCCGCGACGTCCATCGCCAGTTTGGCGACCGGGAGGCCCCAGCCGGTCAGCATGCCGGGATCGGGCAGGCCCGGCGGCGCCGGCTTCGGCCGGCCACCGCCCACGAGCAGGGCGATGACCAGCACCGCCACCGCGGCGAGAAGGCACCCGCCGACCGCGATCCACCACGAGGGGAGACCGCGCGAACGCATGCCGCTCTGCTGGCTCTCGGTCACCATCGCTTGTTCCTCACCTCGAGGTCTTTCGTCCGCGCCGCGCCATCACGCCGATCCCGGCGGCGAGCAGACCCACCAGGACGACGACCAGGACGATCGGTGTCCAGGGCAGGCCCGACCCGCCCGAGCCCGTATCGCCGCCCGCGGCCGGCGACGTGGCCGAAGCCGTCACCGACGGTGTCGAGTCGGAGGTCGTGCCGGGTGTCGTCGTGGGTGTCGCGCCCGCTCCGGCGCCGGCCGAGGCCAGCCGGAACGCCAGCGTGTCGGACACCGGGTGCCCGTCGGCGGACACCACCCGCCAGGCGATCCGGTAGGTGCCCGCCGGCCCGAGGGCCCGCAGGGCCTGCCGAACCGTGGAGCCGGACACCTGCACCTGGCCGTCCTGGTAGGTCGACCCGTCGGGTCCGCTCACCACGACCTGCCCGAACCTCCGGCCGACCGGTTGGTCGAACCGCAGGACGATGGCGGACGGTGCACGGTCGAGCACGGCACCGTCCTTGGGATCGCTGGCGACCAGGCTGTCGTGGGCCCACGCCGGAGCCGACGAGACGACCTGGGCACCGAGACATCCCATCAGGATGACGGCAGCGACGAGGAGAGGCGCGACCGGCCCCCGGCCGGCCCGCACCCGCGAGGGGGTCGAGCCGGCCGGCGCGGTGACGTACCGACGCCTCACCGGGACTCCCGGCGGCGCAGGACGAGAGCGGCATATCCGGCGCTGGCGAGCCCGAGGACACCGACGGCGAGCCCGGCGGCACCGAGCGCGCGGGCGGTCGAGTCGGACGCCGACGCGGCCGGCGTCACGCGGGCACCGGAACCGCCCTCGGCACTCGCCTGCTCCGCACCGACCGACGGGCTGGTCGGAGTCGGCGCCGCCGAGGTGGCCGGGTCGGTGCCGTGGTGTCCGCCCGCGGCGGCGGCCGCCAGCGTGAGCGTCGGGGCCGGGGACTCCGGCTCGGCGGCACCGGCCGTCGGGATCTGGTTCCAACGGACGACCTTGTTGTCGTCGTAGGTCTGGTCGGTGGGGAAGGACAGGGACGGCTTGTCCGGGAGCGGGCCGACGGACACGTCGAACTCGTCGAACTCTCCTGGTGCGATTCCCCCGCCCTCGGCCACGGTCCAGGTGATCGAGGTCACCGCCTCCTCGAGCGTGAAGTCGCCCACGTCGACGGGCTTGGGGAGTTTCGACTTCTGGACCGACACGGTCCACCCCGGGTGCGGCTTGACCCGCACCGAGGGGATCGGCGGGAACATCACCCGCACCCGGATGGTCGAGGCGGTGTCGGACTCGTCCGGAACGCGGAACGTGAGCTTGGCGTAGTCGCCCCGGTTGGCCTGCGACGGATCAACCGTGACGTGAGCGGAGGCGGCCCCGGCGAACAGGACCAGCGCCCCGGCGGTCGCGCCGACGACCAGGGTGGAACGGCGAAGGGATCGGCGAAGCATGGAACGACCTCTCGAGCCTGACGCGCCACACCGCCGCGACTGCGCCACACACGGGGCGCCCGACGCGGCGAGCGCGTGGGGATGACGGGCGAGCGGGTAGGACCACGACGTTCCTCGCCACGTCGTCCGGCGGCGGCCCGCACGGGCACGGCTCGCCGGGGAGAGACCGGTGGGAGAAAGGTCAGGCGTGGACCAGCCGCGGCGGTCCTCGCCGTGGGTGGGCTCGCCCGCCCAGCCACTCGGCGGCGGCCGGAAGGGCGGCGACGTCGTTCGGCGGCGGGCTCGACGGACCGGAGGGCAGGGGCTTCGCGAGGTCGGGCAGTCGGACCAGCCCGAGCAGGTGGTAGAGCGCCCAGACCAGCGCTTCGCCGGAGGCGGCGAGGACGGCGACCAGGACAGCGGCCACGAGGTGGCCCAGCAGCATCGGTATGCCGCTCTTCAGCCCGAAGAACAGCTCGGTCGATCCATGGGACACCGCGACACCCGAGACGTGATGGTGACCGGGCATGGACAGGGTGAACGCGGTGTGGAACGCCACCTGGGCCACGAGCGCGCCCACCAGGATCTGGCCGAAGGCGCGGCGCCGGTCGGCGAGGACCGCGAACGCGGAGCCGACAACCACGGTGACGGCGAGGAGCGCGGGCACCGGTGGCCGTCCACCGCCACTGGAGACGTGCCCGAGGAGCGCCAAGGCGGTGCAGCAGACGGCGAGCAGACCGCCGCGGCTGATCCGCAGCAGGCCACTACCGGGATTGCTCACAGCCGGTCCTCTTCGCTCAACGCCAGGTGGACAGATCGCAGTCTAGGCCATGTCCTACGGCCGGTCGTAGGACAGGCGTCCGCCTGCCGGGGCGAGGCTGGGATCGGCGCCCCAGCGCGGCCCCGCTCCCCCGACCACCGTGCCGGCCAGCAGGACGAGGAGATGGCCGCAGACACACCTGCGGTACTCCACGGTCCCTTCGGCGCTGTGATGCGTGGACAGGGTCTCACCGTGCGTGGTCGATGTCGGGACGTCGGGACGCCCATGCTCCCGGTCGCCGGGCGGGTCGACCGGCCAGCCGCAGGAGGGGCAGCCCGGGCGGCCCGGCTTGTTGTCAGGCATTCCGACAGTGTGGTGTCATGCGTTTGTGCATTTCAACCATTACGGCGGGTCCGCCGCGCAGCTCGCGACGGCGCTGGTCAACCTCTGCCGCGAGCCGAGCGGGCGGCAGGATCTCGCCCGACTGCGTGCCGTCCTCCACGAGCACGGCATCGTGTCCGGACCGCTGAGCGCGGAGCAGGGAGCCGACCTCGCCGGATGGGCGGACCAGCTCCGACCGGTCTACGGCGAGACCGACCCGGAACGCCAGATTCACACCGTCAACGTGCTCCTCGAGCGGGGGGCGAGCCGGCCGTTCGTGAGCCGGCACGGTGGACGCGCGCCGCACCTGCACTACTTCCCCGAGGACCCCGACGCGGTGACCCGGGTCCGGGCGCAGACGGCAGCGGGCCTCGCGCACGTCGTCTGTGAGGCGGGCGGAGGGCGGCTGGGCCGCTGCGATCGAGACGACTGCGAGACGGTGTTCCTCGACACCTCACGCAACGGCCGGCGGAGGTTCTGCTCCCTGCGCTGCGCGAACCGCGTTCGGGTCGCCGACCACCGCGCGCGCGGCGCCTGAGTACGGCGCTCAGCGCACCCGCGGCGGCGCCGGGAAGGGTGCCCAACCGGCGATCGTGAATCCGTCCGGCAGCGCCGCGGCCACGATCGACGCGGCTCCGGCGCCACCGAAGTGCCCGGGAAACACGGTGGCCCGCATCGACGCCGCCCGGTCGAGCACCCTGCGGCGCGAGACCCGGGCCTGGTCGGCGTCGAGGTCGAAGGTGCACGCGACCTCCGGGTGCAGGATCTGCACGGGGCTGTGCAGCAGGTCGCCGACGAACACCCCGCAGGAGTGAGCGGACTCCACCCACAGGACGGAAGAACCCGGAGTGTGACCCGGCGCGGCCTCCAGCCGGATCGTCTCGTCGACGCGGTGCTCGTTCTCCCACAACCTGAGCTGGCCGGACCGCTCGACCGGCTCGATGCTGTCCGCGAACACCAGCCGGATCCCCTCGAACCGGGCCCGCTCGTCGTCGGTTCGCGGAGGTCGCATCCGGTGCGCGTTCGCCGGGTGGAAGTAGTCGTAGTCGGCGCGGGGCACGAGGTAGGTGGCGTTCGGGAACGTCGGCGTCCAGGTCCCGCCGTCCAGGTGGGTGTTCCAGCCGACGTGGTCGTAGTGGATGTGGGTGTTGACCACGACGTCCACGTCGGACGGCCGGACCCCGGCGGCCGCGAGCCGGTCGAGGAAGTCCGTCGCCAGGTGGTCGAGCGCGGGGGCCTGCGGTCGGTCCCGGTCGTTGCCGACGCCGGTGTCGACCAGGATGGTGCGGCCCCCGCCGCGGAGCACCCAGGTCTGCACGGCCCCGTTGTAGCGGCCGGTGACGGGGTTCCAGAAGTCCGGGCTGAGCCAGTCCGCGTTGTCCCGCCACACGTCCTCGGGCGAGCCGGGGAACATGTCCCCGACCGTGCGAAGCGGGCCGTACCACTCCACCGCCCGATCCACCTCGACAGCGCCGATCCGCATCTGGCCCATGGCCTCCCCCGTACCCACGCTTCCCCGCTCGTGATCTAGGTGCGTCTCCCACATCCCGCCTGACTCGCGATACCCCGCATCCACGCTGGCCACGTTGTCCTCGCCACCGCGGCGCGGACCCACCGCTCGCTGCACCGGCTCGATTCGGGAGACGACCCCCTAGCCGAGCTGCGGCGCGACCTCCGCCGCGACGAGCTCCACCTGGTCGAAGTCGGCGATGTCCAGCAGCTGGAGGTAGATCCGGGAGACACCCAGGGCGGCGAACTCTCCGATCCGCGCCACGACCTCCGCGGGCGTACCCGCGAGCCCGCTCGACCGCAGATCCGCGGGGTCCCGACCGATCAGCTCCGCGCGGCGGGCGACCTCCGCGTCGTCCCGGCCGCAGCACACCGTCAGCGCGGCCGAGAGCCGCAGTGTGGTCGGATCGCGGCCGACCTCGGCGCACACCTCCCGGACCCGCTCGAACCTCGGCGCCAGCTCCGCCGGCCCGGCGAAGCCGGCGTTGAACTCCGCGGCGTACGTCGCGGCGAGGACCGGTGTCCGGCGCGGCCCTCCGCCGCCCACGATGATCGGCGGGTACGGCGACTGCACCGGCTTCGGCAGCGCCGGGGAGTCCTCGAGCTGGTAGTGCTCGCCGGTGAAACTGAACCGCTTCCCGACCGGGGTCGACCACAGGCCGGTGATGATCGCGAGCTGCTCCTCCAGCAGGTCGAACCGCCGCGGCGGGAACGGGATGCCGTAGGCACGGTGTTCGGCCTCGTACCAGCCGGCGCCGAGCCCCAGCTCCACCCGGCCACCCGACATCTGGTCGGCCTGCGCGACCTGGATGGCGAGCAGGCCCGGCGCACGGAACGTCACCGGGGACACCAGCGTGCCGAGCCGCACCCGGCTGGTCTCCCGTGCCAGCGCCGTCAGCTGGCTCCAGGCGTCCGTCGGACCGGGCACGCCCCCGGCCTGGTGCGTGTACATGCCCTCGGCGGCCATCAGGTGGTCGGACCGGAAGAACGCGTCGTACCCGCACTCCTCCGTCAGCTGCGCGAGGCGGAGCAGTTCGTCGTGGGAGGCACCCTGCTGGGGTTCGGTGAAAATGCGCAGATCCATACCCGCATCCTCCCGAATCCGGCTGGATCCAATCCTGGGGGCCTCCGCCGCTCGTGCGCTGCCGTGTACGGCGGGGTCGGCGCGACGCGGCCGGGCCGGACTCAGCGCCGGGTACCGGTGCGTTGTTCCTCGGTACGCCGGGGACCACCGCGCCGGATGGACCCGGGCGCCCGCCAGGGCCGCTCCGCGCGCCGGGCGGCGATCCGGGAGGAGCGGAGCTGGTAGGGAACGCTCGTGACCAGGACGCCCGGGGTGAACAGCAGGCGCCCCTTCAGCCGCAGCGCGCTGTGGTTGTGCAGCAACTGCTCCCACCAGCGCCCGACGACGTACTCCGGGATGTAGACCATGACGATGTCGCGCGGGCTCGCCCGGCGGATGCTGCGGACGTAGTCGAGGATCGGCCGGGTGATCTCGCGGTAGGGAGAGGCGAGCACCTTCAGCGGCACCGGGATGCCGTGCTGGTCCCACTCCTCGACGAGCCTCTTCGTCTCCTCCGAATCGACGTCGACGGTCACCGCTTCGAGCACGTTCGGGCGGGAGGCCCGGGCGAAGGAGAGGGCGCGCAGCGCGGGCCGGTGCAGCTTGGACACAAGGACCACGGCGTGCACCTTGGATGGCAACATGAAGTCGTCCTCGGAGTCCACCGCGATCTCGGCCGCCACCCGGTCGTAGTGCCCCCGGATCGCACGCATGAGGATGAAGAGCACCGCCATCGCCGCGATCGCGATCCACGCACCGTGGGTGAACTTCGTGATGAGCACGACGATCAGCACCAGCCCGGTCACGCACAGGCCGAACGCGTTGACCAGCCGGCTGCGGTGCATCCGGGCGCGGGCCGCCGGATCCTGCTCGGTGCGCAGCAGGCGGGTCCAGTGTCGGAGCATGCCGGTCTGGCTGACGGTGAAGGACACGAACACACCGACGATGTAGAGCTGGACCAGCCGGGTGACGTCGGCCTGGAACGCCACGATCAACACGATCGCGAAGCCGGCCAGCAAGATGATGCCGTTGGAGTAGGCGAGCCGGTCGCCGCGTGTGTGCAGCTGGCGAGGCAGGAACCCGTCCCGGCCGAGGATCGAGCCGAGAACGGGAAAACCGTTGAACGCGGTGTTGGCAGCGAGGACCAGGATGATGCCGGTGACCGCGGCGACGAGGTAGAAGCCGGCCGGGAAGTGGTCGAAGATCCCCGCGGCGAGCTGGCTGATCACCGGCGCCTGGTGGTAGGAGGGCCCCACCGGGGTGCCGTCCGGCCGGAGCAGCTGGGTGGCGGGAGACTCCGCCATCCGCACGTGCATCAGGTTGGCGAGAACGTTGACGGCGAGCCCCATGACGAGCGCGACGGCTCCGAGCAGGAGGAGCGTCGTCGCCGCGTTGCGCCCCTTCGGCTTGCGAAACGCCGGCACGCCGTTGCTGATCGCCTCGACACCGGTGAGGGCGGCACTACCGGAGGCGAAGGCACGCAGGATCAGGAACACCGCGGCGACGCCGGCGAGGCCACCACTGAAGGTGGGCTCGGAGGCGAGGTGCAGGTTGGCGGTCTCCGCCTGCGGTAGGTCGCCGAGGAAGTACCGCAGGAACCCCCAGGCGGCCATGCCCAGGATCGCGGCCATGAAGAGGTACGTCGGGATGGCGAAAGCCGTGCCGGACTCCCGGATGCCCCGGAGGTTCATGGTCATCACGAACAACGTCGCGAGCACAGCGACGATCGTCTGGTGTCCCTGCAGCGGAGCGATGGCGGTGGCGGCGTACTGGGTCGCGGAGGAGATCGACACAGCTACCGTGAGTACGTAGTCGACGAGCAGCGCGCTCGCGACCGTGAGTCCGGCGGGGCGGCCCAGGTTGACCGTCGCGACCTCGTAGTCGCCCCCACCCGACTGGTAGGCCTGGACCGTCTGGCGGTAGGACGCCACCACCGCGAGCATGACGATCGCGACCGCGATGCCGATCTTCCAGGAGAAGGCGTAGGCGGCGAGCCCGGCCGCCGAGAGGGTGATGAAGATTTCGTCCGGCGCGTAGCCGACCGACGAGAGCGCGTCGCTCGCGAAGACCGGTAGGGCGATGCGTTTCGGCAGGAGGGTCTCGTGCAGCTGGGTGCTGCGGAGCTTGCGTCCGACCAGCAGGCGTTTGCCCAGATCTCCGAATCCCACGGCAAGGATGCTAGAGGCACACGATCGAGCCGGCGCGGCGGGCGCACGGTCACCGGTCTCACACGTCCACCCAGGAGACCTGGATCCGCCCCTCGATCTGGTTGAGAATATGACCAAACGTATTGTCCAAGGTGCGGTCAGAACCCGAAGGCCGCCCGCGGGCCATCACCTGGCCACCCGGTGTAGCGTTCGGGATTGCCCTGACAAGGACCGTGCGGAGAAGACTGTGCACATCGTGATCATGGGCTGCGGCCGGGTCGGTTCCACCCTCGCACACAGCCTCGAGGACCGTGGCCACAGCATCGCCATCGTCGACCGGGCGGCCGAGGCCTTCCGTCGGCTCGGCCCCAACTTCGCCGGCCGTACCATCACCGGAGTCGGCTTTGACCGGGACGTCCTGATCGAGGCCGGTATCGAGGAGGCCGGCGCGTTCGCCGCGGTCTCGAGCGGTGACAACTCCAACGTCCTCGCGGCGCGGATCGCCCGGGAGATCTTCCGGATCGACAACGTCGTCGCACGCATCTACGACCCCGGCCGGGCCGAGGTCTACCAGCGGCTCGGCATCCCGACCGTCGCGACGATCCCGTGGACCACGCACCAGATCATCCGCCGGCTGCTCCCGGAGGGCTCCGAGCCCGAGTGGCGCGACGCGACCGGCACTGTCCGCCTGGCCGAGGTGCACATCAGCACCGACTGGGTGGGCCACCGGGTGCGCGATCTCGAGGCCGCCTCGGGCGCCCGGGTCGCCTTCCTCACCCGACTGGGTGAGGGAATCCTTCCAGAGCGAGAGACTGTGATCCAGGACGGTGACCTCGTCCACGTGATCATGCGCGAGGGCACGACCGAGAAGGTCGAGGCCGCCTTCGCCGCTGGACCGGAGGAAGTCTGATGCGTGTCGTGATCGCCGGCGCCGGCAACGTCGGCCGCTCCATCGCCGCCGAGCTTCTCGAGAACAACCACGAGGTGCTCCTCATCGACCGGGACCCTCGCGCCACCAAGGCCGAGTCGGTCCCCAACGCCGAATGGCTGCTTGCCGACGCCTGCGAACTCTCCACCCTCGACGAGGCCGCGCTGCACCGCTGCCAGGTCGCGATCGCCGCGACCGGTGACGACAAGGTCAACCTGGTCGTCTCGCTGCTTGCGAAGACGGAGTTCGGGGTTCCTCGGGTGGTCGCCCGGGTCAACCACCCGAAGAACGAGTGGATGTTCAACGAGTCGTGGGGTGTCGACGTCGCGGTGTCCACGCCACGGATCATGGCCGCCCTGGTCGAGGAGGCGGTGACCGTCGGCGATCTCGTCCGGCTGTTCACCTTCCGCCAGGGCGAGGCAAACCTCGTCGAGCTGACGCTCCCCGGCGAGTCGGCCTGCATCGGACACCGGGTCCAGGACGTTTCCTGGCCGCCCGACACGACCCTCGTGACGATCGTCCGGGAGGGGCGGGTCCTGGTGCCGACCGGCGACACGCCGCTCGAGGCGCACGACGAGCTGCTCTTCGTCGCGATCACCGAGCGCGAGAAGGAGCTTCAGGAACTGCTCTGCCCGCACGCCAAGAAGTGAGCGGGGTCCGCTCGAACCCCCTGAAGTGAACCCCAGCAAGTGAACCCCAGGAAGAGAACCCGGCATGTGAGCCGGTCCCCCGAATCTGGGGGGACCGGCTATTCGCGTTCGCTCTTGCCGTTCTGACGCGCGGCGAGCTGTTCGGCTGCCTGCTTGACCGCCGACCAGCGGTCGGCCGGAACGGATGCCTTCACCACCAGGTAGGTCAACCACATCAGCACCAGCCACAGCGGCCAACCCATGACGACCCGCGCCACACCGAGCGCGACCACCTGGTCGGCGAGGTAGAGCGGCAGCTGGACGAGGAGCTTGAGAACGAAGAAGCCCACCCAGAGCCAACCGGCTCGCTGGAAGGCACGCAGCAGCACGGGATCCTGACGCCATGCCGTGCCCCAGCCCGCGGCCAGTCCGACGACCAGGCCGATCAGGGGCCAGCGAAGGACGTTGGCGATGAGGTAGCCGAGCGCGTAGGCACCGTTGATGAAGAGGCCGGGCAGGTAGAAGTCGGCGGCGTTGCCGGTCGCGTTGGCGATGACGGCGGCGATCGCGATCCCGATGAAGCCACCGACGACGTTCTGCAGCGGGTCGCGGCGGACCAACCGGATGACCGCGAAGACCACGCCGAGTCCGATGGCGACCATCAGCGCGGGGCGCAACTGCTGGTCGAAGAGTGTGAAGACGAGGACGAACGCGAGGCCGGGAAGGCCCGCGTCCAGGAGCCCGCCCCAGCCGCCGAACGCCGAGAGCAGGGAGAAGCCCTCCTCCTTGGTGGCCTTCGACGGCGGCTCCGGTTGTGTCCCGGCCACGGTCGGGACGTCCTCCGGGCTTCGCGGTCCGTCAGTCACCACTACTCTCCTAGGGGGAGGAGCTCGTAACGCGGGTTGTACATGACCCGGCGATCGTCGTGGACGGCGATGCGCCCCCTGACGACGATGCCCCTACCTGGCTCGATTCCGGCGATCCGGCGCCGACCCAACCACACCAGTGCGACGGTTCCGGATCCGTCGTAGAGCTCCGCCTCCAGCGCGGGCGTGCCCGCCCGCGGCCGCAGCGTGACGGTCCGGATGGTGCCGCGGAGCTGGACCAGCTCGCGGTCGGCGCAGCCGTGGATCGGGTCGAAACCAGACTCGAGGACGTCTTCCTGTAGCTCCGCCGCCTCGATGTCGTGCTGGCTGCTGGTGAGCATGGAGAGCGCACGCCGCCACATACCGGGGCGTGTCGACCGGGTGGTGTCGCTGCTCATGCGTCGCAGCGTACTCGTCTGGCAGCAGCGCGGCGACGGCTCGGCGTAGGGGTGCCTTCGAGGCGGTGGATCACCGCAGGTCCGCGCCGTCGGAGCCGAGCTGGCGAGCCGCGTCGGGCAGTCGCAACGGGATCATGTCACGGGGCGCCATCGGGTTGCGGCCGCGGACGACGACCACCTGCGCCATCGCCGCGAGGAGCGGGCCGGCGGCCTCGGGCTCGTTCGCCGCGCGCCCGATCAGGGTGCCTCGCAGCAGCCACCGGGGGCCGTCCACGCCGACGATGCGGGAGGCCTGCGTCGCCTGCTGACCGTCGGGCAGCCTGGTCGGGACCATCACCTTGATCTCGTCGCCGAACGGCCCGGTCGCCTCTGTCACGATCCCGCCCCGGCGGGTGGTCTCGGAGGCGATCTCGCGCCGGATGTCGTCCCACAGGCCGCCGCTACGCGGTGCCGCGAAGGCCCGCAGCTCCAGCGCGGAGTCCTCCTGGACCAGCAGGGCCGCCACGACCGTCTGGGACGCCTCGTCGACCTGGAGCCGCAGTTCGATCCCTTCGACCGGGTGGACCTGCAGGCCGCCGAGGTCGATGCGACCCACCTCGAAGGGCTCGTCGACCGACTCCACCTCGCTGGCGTCGTAGGGGCCGTGCCCGCGCTCCGCGTCGGCGGATCCGGACGAGGGTGCTCTCGGCGCCTCCTCCGCGACGTCCTCCTGCGGCCAGGTGGGCACGTCGTCGTCCCGCCTGCGACCACGACGCCTACGGTCCCTCGAGTCGAGGTCTGAGTCGGTGTGCGACGGGTTCGCCTTTCGGAAGATCACGTCAGTTCCCTTCGCCGCGGGCCTCGCCCGCCTGGGTAAAGCCTCCGGTCGAGCCGTGCCCACCATCGCCTCGGATCGAACCCGGAAGGGTGTCGACCTCGACGAAACGAGCACGCTCCACCTTCTGGACCACCAACTGCGCGATCCGGTCGCCGCGCCGGAACCTGACCTGCTGGAACGGGTCGAGATTGACCAGTACGACGAGGATCTCCCCCCGGTAGCCCGCGTCCACTGTGCCCGGTGTGTTCACGATCGACACCCCGAGTCGGGCGGCGAGGCCGGAGCGGGGATGCACGAACGCCGCGTAGCCCGCTGGAAGTGCGATGGCCACACCGGTCGGAACCACCGCGCGCTCACCCGGCTCGAGGGTGACATCGACGGTGGTGGCGAGATCGGCGCCGGCGTCACCTGGATGAGCATAGGCCGGAATCCTGACGTCGGGGTCGAGACGTCGGATGAGTACCGGTATGTCGTCCGCGCTGGTCACGGTGCCCGACCCTACCGGCATCAAGACGCCGTCTCGGTGGGAGGCTTGCCCGCGTGAACGCGCAATCCGAACGCGAAGCCGGATCGGTGAGCGGGAACCGCCCCGCGCGCTACTCCGAGCGCTGGTGGGCCCCGGTGGGATGGTGGGCCTTCGTCCTCGTGATGGCCGGATCGTTCTGGATCGCGGTCGCCGCCGCGATCCGCGGCCCCGCCGGTCACCTCATCGGCCTGGCCGTGTCCGTCCTCTGCGTGATCGGCCTGCTCGTCTACAGCAGGCTCCGGGTGAGCGTCACCGAAGGCGGCCTCGACGTCGGCACCGCCCGGCTTCCGGTGGCCGCGATCGGTTCGGTACTCCCCCTGTCCGCCGGTCAGGCCGCCGCCCTTCGTGGCCCGGCCGCCGACGCGACCGCGCGGATGTTCCTGCGCCCCTACATCTCCCGTGGCGTGCGAGTCGAGGTCACCGACCCCCAGGACCCCACGCCGTACTGGTACGTCGCCAGCCGGCGCCCGGAAGTGCTCGCCGCCGCTCTCGACGCGGCCCGCGACCCCCGGCGTTCCTAGTCCGCCTCGATGGGTCCGCGTTCGTAGTCCGCGCGAGAAACCCACCGGACGTGCGAGACTCGGGAGAAAGAGGGAGGTTGTCCATGAACGGGTCGAAGCTTGGCTGGACTCTTGTCCGCGGAGCCACCACCTTCGCCGCCGTCGCGGTGACCCGAAAGGCTGTCGACACCGGCTGGCGATTCGTGACCGGCAACGAGCCGCCCACCGATCCTGAGGATCCGGATCTCACCTGGAAAGAAGCCGTCACGTGGGCGCTCGCGAGCGGGGTCGGCATCGCCATCGCCCGACTCTTCGCCACGCGACAGGCCGCCCAGCTGTGGCGCAAGTGGACCGGTGAACTACCCCCGAGTCGTGGCTGACTGACCTGTCCGCCCCGTCACCGTCGGCGACGAGGCACGGAGAGAATCGTCCCGGACACAGCAACGCGTCCGGAGGTTCATCACCGCACGTGGCGGTGACGCACCCCCGGACGCGTGTCTTGGCGACCATCCAAGCCCAGGCATCACGCGGGCCGAGGCCTCGCGCTCCGCACCGGCGGCCACCTTCAGACTGTCACCCGGTCGGATCTCCTCGATCCGTCAGGCGGCGCAGTCTCGGCAGACCGGCTGTCCGCTCTTCTCGAACGCGAGCTGGCTCCGGTGGTGGACCAGGAAGCAGTTCGAGCAGGTGAACTCGTCCGCCTGGCGGGGCAACACCCGCACGGAGAGTTCCTCGTTGGAAAGGTCTGCGCCGGGCAGCTCGAACGTCTCGGCCACTTCGGCCTCGTCGACGTCGACCTTCCCGGAGTTCTTGTCCATGCGCCGCGCCTTGAGCTCCTCGATACTGTCTTCAGAGAGCTCCTCGTCCGTCTTGCGTGGCGCGTCGTAGTCGGTGGCCATCGTCCCTCTTCCCCCTGGCTCAGCGGGTCATGCGGTACGCACGTCGTTGTGCGCGTTGTGTAGCTGGACCCCTTGGGTAACGCCGCCCCCAGCAGCAGGCCCATTCTGCTTTGTCGAGCACGTAACGCTCGACGGGCTGAACTTGTGCCCGATCCGGGGCGCAGATTCTGCCCTATCCGCTCCCGGAGTGGTTGTACCGGAAACGGGGTGTCGCGATGCGATCTCGGAGCTCGTCTCACCGGACTCCGACATGCGCGGCGCCCGGATCCTACCCCGGGTCGAGGTAAAACCGTTCCCGAGGATGACCTGGTTTACCACGAACGCCTGGAAGTCTGGGTTTCGTGCTGGAACTACGAGGCGTCACAAAGCGGTACGGCGATCGCGTCGCCGTCGACAATCTCTCCTTGTCGGTCGAACCGGGTCAGATGTTCGGATTTGTCGGGACCAACGGCGCCGGCAAGACCACCACGATGCGCATCCTCATGGGAGTACTCGAGCAGGACGCCGGGGTCGTCATGTGGAACGGCAGACCCGCCGACGCCGACGCGCGCCGAAGCTTCGGGTATATGCCCGAAGAGCGCGGGCTCTACCCCAAGATGCGGATCCGCGAACAACTCGTCTACCTGGCCCGCCTCCGCGGGACGCCGGCCGACGTCGCCGCGAACGCCGTTCGGGACCTGCTCGCCGAGTTCGGGCTGTCCGACCGGTCCGAGGACCGCGTCGAGGCGCTCTCACTCGGTAACCAGCAGCGGGTGCAGCTCGCCGCCGCGCTGGTGCACGATCCGGCTTTCCTGGTCCTGGACGAGCCCTTCTCCGGCTTGGACCCGGTGGGAGTCGACTCCCTGGCGGAGATCCTCGCCCAGCGCGTACGCCGCGGCGTGGGTGTCCTCTTCTCCAGCCACCAGCTGGACCTGGTCGAACGACTCTGTGACGCGATCGGCATCATCCGGGCCGGCCACATCGTCGCCGCCGGCACGGTCCAGGAGCTGCGCTCCCAGGACCGTCCACGCCGCTACGTGGTGGCGGTGACCGCTCCGACCGGATGGTCCGAGCAGGTCCCCGGTGTCCACGTGATCACCGAGGACACCGTCCAGGGCGTCACCCGGACCACGCTCGAGCTCGCCACCGACGCGGACGAGCAGCGACTCCTCGACTCGGCCCGCGCCGTCGGCGCGGTCCACGAGTTCCGGCCCCTCACCCCCACCTTGGTCGACCTGTTCCGCGAGGTCGTCTCCGAGACCGTGCCGGCATCCACCGGCGCCCACCAGCTGTCCCCCGAGGAGATCCCGGCATGAGTGCCGCCCTGTCCTTTCCCGAGGCGACCCGGACCGTCGCACGCCGCGAGCTGACCGAGCGGTTGCGCGACAAGTCGTTCTGGGTCTCGACCGTCATCACCCTCGTCATCCTCGGTGTCGTGCTGTTCCTGCCCAAGATCATCGGCGGTGACAGCACCTTCAAGGTCGCCTATGCCGGTACCAACGCCGACGCGGTGGCGACCGCCGTCCAGACGCGCGCGGACGAGCTTAACGTCAAGCTCGAGCGCACCAACTACTCCGACGAGGCCGCGGCCAGGGCCGCCGTCAGCGACGGCGACCTCGACGCCTACGTCACCGCCGACTCGGTCGTGGTCAAGGAGAAGCTCGACGACCAGCTCGCCGTGGCGGTGCAGGGGGCTCACCGCGACCTCACCGCCACCGAGCGACTGCAACAGGCGGGACTGGACCCGACGGCGGTGCAGGCCGCCCAGACCGTCGCACCGCTGCAGGTCGACGCACTCGACCCGGCCGACCCCCGAGCCGAGCAGCGCGGCCAGATCGCGTTCGTCGGCAGCATCGTCCTCTACGGGCAGCTCATCGGCTACTGCATGTGGGTCGCCTTCGGCGTCGTGGAGGAGAAGGCGAGCCGGGTGGTGGAGCTCATCCTGTCGGCCATCCCGACCAGAGCCCTGCTGGCCGGGAAGATCATCGGGATCGGCCTGCTGGGCTTCCTGCAGCTGTTGCTGATCGCGGCGTTCGGCCTCGCGGTGGGCAACACGACCGGGATGCTCGACGTGAACGCCGACCTGCTCGTGCCCGTGGCGTTCGTGTTCTTGTGGTTCATCCTCGGCTACGGGTTCTACAGCTCGGTCTTCGCCGCCAGCGCCGCCCGGGTCTCCCGCCAGGAGGAGCTGCAGAACGTCATCGGCCCGGCCAACATGCTGATCATGGTGTCCTTCTTCGCGACGTTCTACGTCAACAGCAACCCCGACACGCTCATCGCCCGGCTGCTCTCGATCATCCCGCCGTTCTCGGCGCTGTGCGCCCCCATCCGGATGGCGAGCGGCGACGCCCCGGCCTGGGAGATCGGCCTGGCGCTGGTCCTGATGCTCGCGGCCATCGGCGTGCTGATCATCATGGGGGCGCGGATCTACGAAGGCGCCATCCTCCGCATGGGCGCCAAGATCTCGCTGCTGGACGCCTGGCGCGGAACCCGGCGTCGGCCCGCGGTACCGGCCGAGGTGACCTCCTCCTGAGGGCGTTTCCCGGGCAGTCTCCTGGCTTCCCGCGGACTCCCCGAACCACGAAGGGCCCCGCTCCGATCGGAGCGGGGCCCTTCGTCGCGCTCAGGCGCTATCGCGGGTGTCGCGATGCTCAGGCCGGCTTCAGGTCACCGGACAGGATGAGCATGATGGTGAAGTTGTCGGCGTACGGCGAGTTCTGCAGCAGCGGGTCGGAGTCGGCCGGCCACTTGCCGACCCGGACGCCCTCGAGCGCCGGGTTGTTGCCGTACCGCTCGAAGAGCGGAACGACCGGCAGCAACTCGTTGAACGCCACCGCCACCTTGGCGACGTTGGCCTTCTGCTCGGCCTCGTCCAGACCCTGCGCGGAGGCGGTCACGAGCTCCTCGAGGTCGACCGGACCCAGCGCCTTGGTGGTCTGCTTCAGCTCGAACGCCATCCCCTTGCCACCCTGGTTGGCGGCGATCGGGATGTTGTGGGTGAACAGGTCCGCCACGAACGCGAAGTGCGGGTGCGGCTGGGTGGAGGTACCCCAACCCTGGATGGCCATCGAGAACGCACCCTTGTCCACGTCGATCGGCTGCTGGGTGAAGGTCACGCCGCGACCCTGCACCTGGATGCCGAACGCCGTGAGCTGCTTGGCGGCGTTGTCGCCGGACGCGGACCAGTCGGCGTACTCGGCGGGGAACGTGATCTCGTAGCTCGCCGGCTTGCCGTCGGGCTTGAGCCAGGAATTGCCCTGCTTCTTCCAGCCCGCCTCGGTGAGCAGCTGGGTCGCCTTCGCCGGGTCGAGCTCGTACTTGTCGAGCTTGGCCTGCTCCTCGTCGGTCAACCAGTCGGCGACCTGGTTGTCGGAGAAGCCGGTCATGAACTTCACGCCCTTGCCGGAGTCGGCGAGCGCGAACGTACCGTTGTCGTCACGGTTGATCGCGTGGGCGATGGCCTGGCGTACCCGTGCGTCCTTGAACTCCGGGTGCTTGGCCATGTTGAAGAAGATCGCCGGGCCGGAGTAGACCGGCGGACGGATGATCCGTAGACCCTTCTTGACCATCTCCTTCTCGGTCGCCACCGGGAAGCCGTGGGTGGCGTAGTCGACCTGCTTGCCGACGACGAGCGGAGTGATGGTCGGGACCTCGCCGTTGTAGAGGACGACGCGGTCGAAGGCGACCTTGTCCGCGGCGAAGCCCTTGTCGTTCTTCACCAGCGTGAGCTGCGCGTTGGTGATGCTGTTGAAGTCGAACCGGTAGGGACCGTTGGAGATGAAGTCGTTCTCGGGGTTCTTCGGACGGTAGGCCTGCAGCTCCTCGTTGAGCTTCTTGCCCTCGGGGCTGTCGAGGTCCTTGCCCGAACTGAACAGCTCCTGGCCGCGCTGGGCGAAGGTGCCGTACGTCGCGTCGCTGAAGATCGCCTGCCGGATGGCGTAGCGCTCGAGCACCGTCGACGGCGCCTTCATCGAGAAGACCACGGTCTGCTCGTCGGTGGCCTTCACGTCGTCGATGAGATCCCACTCCACCTGACGCATGATCCGCCGGCACCAGAACGTCGTCACGACGTCCTTGCTCGTGACGGGCTTACCGTCGGACCAGGTGACGCCCTGACGCACGTGGTAGGTGAAGGTCTTGGCGGCGGAGTCGAACTCCCACTTCTCCGCCAGCATGGGTTCCCACTTCTTCTCCTTCCAGCGGTACATACCGCCGGGAATGAGAACGAGGTCCTGGTAGGGCGTGCCGCCGAGAATCGAGTCGGTCACGCCGCTCATCAGGTTGAAGTGCCCCTTCGGTGGCACCTGGTACGGGTAGGCGCCGCGGAACTCGCCGCCGCCCTGGCCGCCTCCCCCTCCGCCCCCGCCCCCGCCGGCACCGTTCCCACCAGTACCGCTCCCGCCACCACAAGCGGCGAGAACAGCGGCCCCCGCGGCACCGAGGCCGAAGATCTCGAGCACCCGTCGCCGGGACAGCTCCGGCCCGAACGGGCCTGGTGTTGCATTCATCAGTTCCTCCCCATCGAGGGATCGTGCCGCGCTGGCAGAGATCTGCCTAGCGTTTCTTGATACGAACGAGAACGAAGACCGCGGCCGCGAACAGCGCGCCCACGACCATCATGAACAGCGTGATGACGAACTGCGGGGTGCCTGGATCGACCATCAGCAAGAGCAGGCCCGCGAAGATGACGATGGTGACCGCCCAGCGGAAGGCCACCTGCCCGGCGCCGGTGCTGATCATGCTGCTGGCACCCCGCTGGGCTGTCCCGCCCCCCTCGCCGCGTTACGAGCCGCGCGCTTGCGCTTGGCCAGGTCGGGGTCGGGTTCAGGAACCGCTTCGAGAAGCGCCTGTGTGTAGGCGTCCTCCGGGTTGGTGATGACCTGCAGGGTGGGACCGTACTCGACGATCCGCCCTTCGTGCATCACCGCGATGTCACCCTCTCGACCGAAGTACTTCGCCATCGCCAGGTCGTGGGTGATGAAGAGGAATCCGACGCCGAGCTCGGTCCGGAGCTTGGTCAGCATGCGGAGCAGGCCGATCCGGATCGACACGTCGAGCATCGAGGTCGCCTCGTCCGCGATGATCAACCGCGGTTCGAGGCTGAGAGCGCGTGCGACTGCCACGCGTTGCCGCTGTCCACCAGACATCTGGTGGGGGAACTTCGGGAGGAACGTGTCGGCCGGGGTGAGGCCGACCTGGGTCAGGAGCTCTGAGACTCGCTCACGCGCCTGAGAACGGGACTTCACCAACCCGTGCCGGCGCAGGGGCGCCGACAGGGTCGTGTAGACGTCCTGGATCGGGTTGAGGGAAGCATAGGGATCCTGGTGGACGTACTGCACGGCTCTGCGGAACTTCTTGAAGCTCGCCCGATGGCCACGGCCACGGCCGTTGATCGCCTCGCCCTCGAAGCGCACCGCGCCGTGCGTCGGATGCAGGAGGCCGGAGGCGATCTTCGCGGCCGTGCTCTTGCCGGAGCCGCTCTGCCCCACCAGGCAGACCACCTCGCCGACGCCGAGCTTCATGCTCACGTTGTCGACGGCTCTGACCTCGCCGCGTCGGGTCCGGAAGACCTGCGTGATGCCGTCGAGCTCCAGCAGCGGGCCGTTGGTGTGTTCGTCAGCCATGGGACGGCACCTCCGGGCGTTCCTCGGTCACCGTCGGGACGGCGTTGATGAGGCTCTTCGTGTATTCGTGTTGCGGGCGGTAGAAGATGTCGCGGACGTCGCCCATCTCGACGATCTTGCCGTCGTACATCGTCGCCACCCGGGTCGCGAGCTCGGCCGCCACCGCGAGGTCGTGGGAGACGAAGATCATCGCGAAGTCCAGGCGTTCGTGCAGGTCGTGGATCAGGTCGACGATCGCCCGCTGGGTCAGGATGTCCAGCGCCGTCGTCGGCTCGTCCAGGATCAGCATCTGCGGTCGCAACAGCATGCTCATGGCGATGAGCACCCGCTGCCGCATACCGCCGGACAGCTCGTGCGGATAGGACTTCAACACCCGGTCGGGGTCGAGCTCGACGTCGCGCAGCACCTCGGCACTGCGGTCGTGAACGTCGTGCTTGGACATGGACCGGTCGTGCGACCGCACGGTGTCGAGCATCTGGTCCCAGATCTTCAGGACCGGGTTGAAGGAGTTCATCGCGCCCTGGAAGACCATCGCGCACTCCGACCAGCGGAACCTCCGCAACTGTTGGTCGTCGAGTGCGAGCAGGTCGACCAACGAACCGTCCCGCTTGCGGTAGGTCACCTCCCCGGAGGGGATGAGACCAAGCTTGGGCAGCAGTCGCAACAGTGCGAGACCCAGGGTGGTCTTGCCGCATCCGCTCTCACCGATCAGCGCGATGCTCTCGCCGGGAAAGAGGTCGAAGCTGACCTCGTTCACGGCGCGGTGAGCCGCGTCGTTGAGACCCTGACCTGTCTTGTACTCGACCACGAGGTCGCGGACCGACAGGACGGGTTCGACACCCTCGAACCCGCTCGGCCCGGTGGTCGGCTTCGGAGTGGAATCCTCGACCACGCCTTCTCCTCCTGCGTCCGCAGCGTCCATAGCACCCACAGCGTCCTCCAAGTAATGCCGCTAGTTGTGCCGCAGTCGCGGGTTGAGGATCTCCTCGAACGACCTCGCCATCGTGACGAGAGACAGCTGGAGGATGCAGATCGCCAGCACCGGCCCGAGGATGTAGCCGAGGCTGCCGTCGAAGAAGATCGCACCCCGGGTCCAGGCGAAGTTGATCATGATGCCCCAGTTGCCGCCCTGCATGGGCGCGAGACCGAGGAGGTAGAGACCGGCCATCGCGTAGATGGCGTTGGTCATGCCGATGACGAAGTTCATCAGGATGAAGCTCGCCATGTTGGGCAGGATCTCGCGGATGACGATCCGGGTGGTGCCGAGATCGAGCAGCCGTGCCGCCTCGATGTATTCGCGTTGTCGTAGCGAGAAGACCTGCGCGCGAACCGCGCGGAGCAGGCCCGGCCAGCCGAGCACGCCGAGAATGATCGCGAGCGTGATAGCGCTTCCCACGCGGTAGAAAGCGGCGAGGACGGCCAACAGGATGATGCTCGGAACGGTCAGCACGATGTCGGTGGCCGCGACGATGATCGCGTCGACGCGACCGCCGAGGTAGGCGGCCAGCGCGCCGAAGACGACCGCGATGACGGTCGAGAGCAGCGCGGCGAGAAAGCCCACCAGGATGACCGCGCGGCCGCCGTCGATCAGCTGGATGAAGACGTCACGACCCTCGGAGTCGTACCCGAACGGGTGGGTCAGGCTCGCCGGACCATAGATGAGGCTCGTGTCGGTCGGCAGGTTGTCCGGCGTGAACAACGGGCCGATCAGGCAGACCAGCACCATGCCGACGAACACGAGGAAGCCGATGAAGCCTGTCCTGGAGCGCATCAGCGCGCGCATGAAGGTACGGAACGCGCCCGCGTCCTTGCCCTCGGGTGGCGGGAGCTGCTGGAGTTCCGTGGTGCCGGCGTCGACGATCTGGCTCACGGTTAGCCCTCCTCGCTGGTGATACGGATCCGCGGGTCGACCCGGCTGTAGAGCAGGTCTGCCACCAGGTTGGCCAGCACGACCGAGACGGTGACGATCAGCAGGATGCCCTGGAGCACGGGATAGTCACGGCGCTGGACGGCTTCGTAGAGCAGGAAGCCGATTCCCTGGTACTGCGTGACCTGCTCCACGAGGATGGATCCGCCGACCACGAAGCCCAACGAGAGAACGAAGCTCGTGAACAGCGGCAGCATCGCGTTGCGCCCGACGTACTGGAACTGGATACGCCGGTCCGTCAGGCCCCGGGCTCGCGCGACGGTCACGTAGTCCTCCCCCAGCGTCTCGACGGTGGAGGACTTCATCACCAACATCCAGCCGCCGAGTGAGGTGAGGACGTAGACGAACATCGGCAGCGCCGCGTGGTAGAGCGCGTCGGAGAGGAAGTAGATGCTGAACTCCGGCTTCACCCCTGGGGAGTAGGCGCCCCGCATCTCCGCGATGGGCAGCAGCTCCATCTGGACGCCGAAGAACACGATGATCATCATCGCGAGGAGGAAGTTGGGGATCGAGTGCGTCACCGACGCGAACAGCGTCATCGCGTGGTCGAAGATGCCGCCGCGACGGTAGGCCATCATCATGCCGATGCCGATGCCGAGCACGAAGCTGATGATGAGGGCGATGCCGACGCTGAACAGCGTCCACGGCAGATAGGCGCCGATCTGCTCCGCCACCGAGGAGCCCGGCGAGAGGAGCGACGTGCCGAGGTCGCCCTGCACGAGTCCGCCAAGGTAGTGGAGGTACTGCATGAGCTTGGACTCGTTCGGGTCGAACGCGAAGAGCCCGGCGGCCTGGTTGGCGGCCTCCGTGTAGCTCATGCCGTACTGCGCGATCTGCTGGTTGATGTAGACGTCGACCGGGTTACCGGGCAACAGCCTCACCAGGAAGAAGATCGCAGTGGCGACGACGTAGATGGTCAAGAGCGCCTTGACGATCCGACCAATGATGTATCTGGTCGTGGATCTCCGGCCGGACGTTTTCGAGCCCTTCTCCTGCTCGATCGGCGTGTCCAGGCGTTCTGTCGCAGCCACCTTCACCTCCCGGCCTTTCGTGCATACCGGACGGGCAGCGCTTTCCCCACGACTGCGCTACGCAGTCGCTTCGTCACTGTCCATGCGGCGATGCTCAGGTTCGTGGAATGCGCTCCCCGCACCATGCCGCACAGGGAACTTGACTGACCCGGAACGTATACCTTCGACCCCGGGGAATGGAACAGCATCAGTCAACTTGTAACCGGAATTTGTTGCTGAAAGCTGCACACTCACGGCCTTATGACGCCTGTTTTGCGCAGTTGACCACGATCGATGTCCGTTTTCGCCCCATATAGCCAGAGTCGGCGGGACGCACCTCCGGAGCGCCATGAGCGCTGCGTGACCGTGCGTGCTGGAATCGGTTCCACAACGCGCGACCAGCAGGTGGGGACGACGACTCCGCAGCAGCAACGTCTGGTCACGTGATGCGACGCCGGCGACCCGCGCCGGGGACGGCATCGGCCCCGGTCTCACGGCCGCGCCGGAGGGTAATCCGACGCCGGCCGTGATCAGGCATCCGGGACCCTAGCGCTCCGGCCGCACCGGCTCCCCAGCCACCACAGGGCTTTCGACCACTTCGATGCCATGCGTCAGCACCAGGTCACGCAGCGCGTCGAAAATGTCCGGTGCCGCCGTGACCGTCAGTCGGCGCTCGGGCGGCCGGCCGGGCAGGCCGCCGGCGCGGGCGCCCGCCTCCTCCGCCACGAGGATGCCGGCGGACCAGTCCCACGGATGCAGGCCCGTTTCGTAGAAGGCATCCAGGCGGCCGGTCGCCACGGCGCACAGGTCGAGCGAAGCCGAACCGATCCGGCGTACGTCGCGCACCCGCGGCAGGACGTGACGCAGCAACTCCGCCTGCCGCGCACGCAGCCCGGCGTCGTACCAGAAACCCGTTCCGACCAACGCCTGGTCGAGTTCACTCACCGGGTTGACCCGCAACGGCGTGCCGTCGAGCCACGCGCCCTTACCTCGCCGAGCGGTCCACATCTCCCCCGTCGGCGGGCAGGTCACCGCGCCGGCGACCACCTCGCCGTCCACCTCCGCGGCGATGCTGACGGCGTACGCGGGCAGGCCGTAGAGATAGTTGACGGTGCCGTCCAGCGGGTCGACGATCCAGCGGACGCCTGAGTCGCCGGGTACGCTTCCGCCTTCCTCGCCAAGGATCGTGTCGTCCGGCCGGGCGCTGGACAGGCGGTCACGGATGAGCTCCTCGGCCGCGGTGTCCATGGCCGTGACCACGTCGGTCGGAGTGGACTTCGTGTGGTCGACGGTGATGACGCTGGTTCGCCGCCCGGACAGCAGGAGCTCGGCCGCCTCCCGCGCCGTCCGCTCCGCCAGCGCCAACAACTCGTCCACGTCGACGTCCGGCCCCGATGGCGAACCCACGTCCATGCTCACACGTCCCACCGACTCACTCACTCACACTAGTTCCACGCGTCGCCGGACTGGCTCCGGGCGTACTCACACGAGCTCCGGGCGTTCCCACACCTGTCCCTCGACATGCCACGCGAGGAACGCGAACACCGTCTGGTACCAGACCTTCGCGTGGTTGGGCGTGAGCACCCAGTGGTTCTCGTCCGGGAAGTAGAGGAAGCGGTGCGGCAGATCCGCCGGATCGCCCTTGTGCAGGCGGTTGAGCTCCCACCACAGCCGCAGACCCTCACCGATCGGCACGCGGTAGTCACGGTCGCCGTGAATCACCAGCATGGGTGTGGTGATGCGGTCGGCCGACAGGTGCGGAGAGTTGGCGAGCGCGCGTTCGGGAGTGAGCTCCCGGAACCAGTAGGACGCCGCGTCCGTCGTCGGTCCGAACTGGTCGAGCGCCCACAGGCTCGCGTGCGTGACGATCGCTCTGAACCGGTCGGTGTGTCCCGCCACCCAGTTGGCCATGTAGCCGCCGAAGGAGCCGCCCATCGCGGCGACCCGTTCGGTGTCGATGTCGTCGCGCCGAAGCGCCTCGTCGGTGACCGCCATCAGGTCGGTGAAGGGCTCGGCTCCCCAGCGGCCCCAACCGCGCTGGATGAAGTCACGCCCGTAGCCGGTCGACAGGGCCGGGTCGGGAAGGAGCACGGCGTAGCCCTGGGCCACCATCAGCCACGGGTTCCATCGCCAGCTCCAGGCGTTCCACGAGGACAACGGGCCGCCATGGATCCACAACAGCAGTGGAGCCGGCGTGGTCGCGGAGGCACCCTCGGGCAGGACCAGCCAGGAACGCAGGGCGCTCCCGTCGGCCGCGGTCGTCGTCACCTCGGTGACCGTGCCGGGCACGGCCGGCGCCGCGTCCGGTCCGCGGAGGACGACCGGCTCCTGGTCGACGGCGTGGACCGCGAGCCGTACGGCCGCGAGCGGCGATTCGATCCCGGCCCGCAGGGCGTACAGGGAACGCCCGTCCGGTGCGGGTTGCAGCGCCGCGTAGGCGCCGCTCGCGGTGAGACGGCGCACGCCACCGGTCTCGACGTCGACCGCGAAGGCCGGGCTGTGGCCGAGCTCGTCCGCGGTGAAGTAGACGGTGCGAGCATCGGGCGCCCACCTCGGCTCGTGCGGCCACAGGTCGAGCCCGGACGTCAGGTCACGGCCCTGGCCTCCCTCGAGAGGTATCAGCCACAGGGTCGAGTCCGGGGGCTCCTCGGTGGTGCTCCGCAGGTCCCTGACGCAAACGACCCAACGCCCGTCGGGCGAGATGCGGGGTGCCGCGAAGTCGTAGGCCGGGTCGGAGGCGAGAGTACGGCGTTCGCCGGAGGCGGTGTCGATCGCGACGAGGTCCTCACGTGAGTCGCCACCACTCGTCGGTACCTGCCACGTGCTCACGACCGTCGTGCCGTCGGCACTCACGTCGTAGCCACCCTCGTCGAGTGCTCGGCCGGGTTCGGGTGTCAGGTCACGCAGCTCGAGCCTGCCGTCCTCGACCGCCGGGACGTCCGCCGCGAACAGGCGCAGCTCGTCCGGGCCGAGGTCGTGGTCCCAGTAACGGATCGGATAGCCCTCGTGCAGGATCGCCGAGACCGCACCGTCGGAACGTGCCTTGCGGAGTTCGGCGTCCTCCTCCGTGGTCTGCGCCGCCGGGAGGGTGGGCGCGAGCACGACGGTCGTACCGGCCGTCGCCGCGACCGCGACGCCGGCGATCCCGCCCGGGCGGGCGGCGACCTGGCGGGCCTCGCCGCCCGCGGCCGGCAACAGCCAGAGCGCCGGCTTGTCGTCCTTCTTGTCCTCGGCCTCGGCGTCGGGCCGACGGGAGACGAAGAGCAGCGAGCCGTCGGGCAGGAACGCGGGACCGGCCTCCCCGGTCGCACCCCGGGTCAGGCGCCGGGCCGGGTCGACGCCGGTGGGGTCGATCTCCCACAGGGATGTGACGTACTTCTTGCGGTCTGGTGCGAGCTGCTGGGCCGCTGCCACCAGCCGGCTTCCGTCGGGCGCCAGCCACAGGCCCGCCAGGCGGCGTAGCGCGACGTAGTGGTCCAGGTCGTAAAACGGCGTCGCCGGCTCGATGGAGCTGTCGTCGGCCGCGCGCTCGCCCGTCGTCTCCGATGTCATATGGATCAGCTTAGGGTCTGTCGCCGACCTGCCGGCCCTCGTCAGTCCGCGCCGCAGACCGCCGGCCGGTGACCGCGTGCGTTCGGGCAGCAACCGGCCGGACAGTCGGCCCACACCGGACCGAGCCGTCCGGTGCGGCTGGACTGGGCCGCCTCGCCCCGCTCGGCGGCCATGCGCTCGACGACGAGTTCGCGGACCGTGCCGACGAACCTCGGGTCGACTCCCGGCGTCGGCACCCGGGCGAACGCCAGGCCGAGTCGATCCGCCGTCGCCTTCGCCTCGGTGTCCAGGTCGTACAGAACTTCCATGTGGTCGGAGACGAAGCCGACGGGTACGACGGCGACGCCCGGAACTCCCTGCGCGGCGAGCGCCTCCAGGTGGTCGTTGACGTCGGGTTCCAACCAGGCCTGGCTGGGCGGCCCGGACCGGCTGCAGTAGACGAGGTCCCACGCGGTCGGCGTGCCCCGGCGTTCGGCCACCGTGTTCGCAGTGTTCGCCGTGTTCGCCGTGTTCGCAGTGTTCGCCGTGTTCGCCGTGTTCGCAGTGTTCGCCGTGTTCGCCGCGGCCGCCGCGACTCCGGCGGCGTCGAGGTGCTCGGCGACGTAGCGTCCGCCGCTCGGGCCGCTGGTGGCGTTCATCGCCTCGGGTACCGAGTGGGTCACGAAGACGATCCGCGACCCCTCGGGGAGCCCCTCGAGTGCCGCGACGGTCCCGTCGACGAAGGGCTCCACGAAGCCGGGCCGGTCGAAGTAGTGCGGGAGCCGGGTCAGCTCCGGAGCACCGGGGCCGACCTCCTCCAGCGCGGCCGCGAGGTTCTCGCGGTACTGACGGCAACCGGAGTACGACGCGTAGGCGCTCGTGAACAGACAGGCGGCCCGGCGTACTCCCGCGTCCCGCATCTCCCGCAACGCGTCGGCGAGGTAGGGGTCCCAGTTGCGGTTGCCCCAGTAGACCGGGAGATCCAGGTCGTGCGCGGCGAAGTCGTCCTCGATCGCCTTCTTCAGTGCCCGGCACTGGTCGTTGATCGGACTCCGCCCGCCGAACAGGTAGTAGTGCTGGCCGACCTCGGCCAGCCGCTCCCGTGGGATGCCCCGACCGCGCGTCACGTTTTCGAGGAAAGGCACCACATCGTCGGGTTTCTCCGGTCCGCCGAAGGAGACGAGCAGGAGGGCATCGATGGGCGCTGCGGGCATACGCCGATATTGACAGGTGTTACGTCGGCGCCGGTCGTTAGGGTGAGTGCGGTCGGCCCGACGATTTGACGCTCAGGCACCTCCCGGACGCCGACCGCCGACCTGTCCACACCCACACTCGTGAGCCGCGCTGCCAATGTTCACCCCGTATCGGACGATCCTCAGCCAGCCAGGAACCATGGCGTTCTCGGCGACGGGCTGGTTCGCCCGGCTGCCCATCTCGATGGTCGGCCTGGGCCTTGTTCTGCTCGTATCGTCCAGCACCGGCTCCTACGCCCTGGCCGGCTCGGTCTCGGCCGCCTCCGTCGTCGCGTCCGCCGTCACGGCACCGTTCCAGGCCCGGCTGGTCGAGCGGCGTGGACAGCACGTGATGCTGCCGATCCTCGCCGGTGTCAACGCGGCGACGCTCGGTGGTCTCGTGGTCGTCGTCCACGCCGGGATACCCACACCCGTGCCGCAGGTGCTCGCGGCCGTCGTCGGGGCGTCCAGCCCGCTCGTCGGCTCCTACGTGCGGGCCCGCTGGACCCACAGGCTCGAGGGCCGCCCGGAGCTGCAGACGGCGTTCGCCCTGGAGGCGCTGCTCGACGAGGTCGTCTTCATGGTCGGCCCACCGCTCGTGACGGTGCTCGCGACCACCGTGAGTCCCGTCGCCGGTCTGCTGACCGCGATGGTCGCCGGCCTCGTCGGGTCGCTGATGCTGGCCGCACAGCGCCGGACCCAGCCGCCCGTCCACGCCCACCGCGCGGGTTCTGGTACCAAACCCGCGCTCGGCTGGGCGACCCTCGGACCCGTCGTCGTCGCCTGCGCCGGACTCGGCGTCCTGTTCGGAAGCGCCGAGGTGGTCGTGGTCGCTGTCGCGTCCGAGGCGGGTCACCGCTCGGCCAGCGGGCTCCTGCTCGCCGGATGGGCGACCGGCAGCATGCTGTCGGCCCTGATCACCGGGGCGATGCGGCTGCGGATGCCACCCATGAACCGCTTCCGGATCGGCGCGGCGGTGATGGCCGCCACGATGCTGCCGCTGCCGTTCATCAGCGAGCTCGGCGTCCTCGGCCCGGTCCTCTTCCTCGCCGGCTTCGCCATCTCGCCGACGCTGGTCGCCAGCATGGCGGTGGTGCAGCGCACCGTGCCGCCGTCCCGGCTGACCGAGGGAATGGCCTGGACCACGACCGGCATGGCCGCCGGTGTGGCGGCGGGCGCGGCCGTGGCGGGTCAGGTCATCGATGCGGCCGGTGGACGGGCCGGCTTCTACGTCCCGCTCGCAGCGGGCCTGCTCACAGCGCTGGTCGCGTTCGCCGGCCGAGCCCCGTCCAGGCCGGACAGCGCCGTAGCGTCGCCGTCCGACGACGCGACCGAGCTGACCGGAGCGCACTGATCGACGATCCTGGCCGCAGCCGGGCGTACGCGTCCGTTTTCAACGACCTCCGGTGTCCCCGGCGCGGTGCCTGGCATCTGCGCACCTCGACAGGCGACACTGAACAGGCTCGAGATGTGGGGAGGCACACGGATGCGCGACGTCAAGCTGGTCAGTCTCAGCGATGACGGCACTCATCTCGTCCTGACGCATGAGGGCACGGGGGAGGAGTTCGCGCTACGCGTGGACGATCGGCTACGGGGAGCAGTGGTGAGTGACCGCGCGCGTCTTGGCTTGGCTCCGCTGGAGAAGCAGAGCCTGTTGCGTCCCAAGGAGATCCAGGCTCGACTGCGAGCGGGCGAGTCCTCGGAGTCCGTCGCCCTGGCGGCCGAAGTGCCGATCGAGAAGATCCTCCGCTACGCCGGCCCGGTGCTGGCCGAGCGCGAATACATCGCCGACCAGGCCCGCCGTTGCGCATTGCGCCGGAACGGGCGCGAAGGCCCGGCCCAGATCCTCGACGAGGCCGTGACCAGCCGACTCGACGACCTCGGCGTCGGTGGTGACAACGCGACCTGGGATGCCTGGCGCACTCCCGAGGGGCGCTGGTCCGTCGCTGCCACGTTCACCTTCGAGGATGAAGAGCACCGCGCGAGCTTCCACTACGACCCGCTCGGTCGTGTCGTCACGAGCGCCGACGACACCGCCCGAGCGTTGGTCGGCGAGGTCGTGACCTCGGCCACCGCCAACCTGCAGCCGGCACCGAAGGCTGTCGCCGAGTCAGAGGACGACCGCGGGGAGAACCAACCCCGCCCACTCCGCGACGCGCACCGACTCCGGCTCGCACCGCCGCCACTGGACACCGCGCCCGACACCGAGGACACGATCGACCTCTCGCACAGCGTTGGTCAGGTCGCTCAGCAGTACGCCCAGGTCGCGCAGGCCGGCGGTCAACGTCCGCGCCCGATGCGGCCGCCCGGACCCGAGGTCCCCGGACCGGCCGACCTCGCGCCGGACGAGGTGCCCGACCTGGACGAAGCGCCGGCGGACGAGCCCGCCGCGCCCCCGACTCCCGCGGCCTCCGCCGCCACTGCCTCCCCCACCGCCGGCACCGCTCCGGCAGACGCGCCCTCCGCAACCACCCGCGAGGCGGCGACCCCAGCCCCCGCCTCGGCGGCGGCTACCGCACCGGCCGCCGCCGAGGTCGAGGAGACGCCCGAGCAGGACGCCGAGGAGGAGTCCTACGCCTCCGAACGCGTCGAGCCCAAGCAGGCCCCGCGCCGTCCCCGGCCGCCCGCCGACGCCCGACGCAAGCGGGCCCGCTCCGGCAAGGGGCGAGGCAACGTCCCCAGCTGGGACGACATCCTCTTCGGCGGAAGTCGGGGCGGACAGGACTAGGGCCCGTTCCACACGAGGCGCCGCGCCGACCTGGAGCCTGGAGGCTCGAGACGCCGGGTCAGGCTCCCGTCGGAGTTCGGTGTGGGAGGTCGCCGGCCAGGACCCACTCGGGATAGGCCGGCGGGAGCGTGGACACAGCGTCGAGTTCGGCGAGGTCGTCCGGGGTGAGGGTCAGCTCGGAGGCGGCCAGGTTGCCGGCGAGCTGGTCCGGGCGGCGGGCGCCGACGATGACGCTGGTGACGCCGGGCTGAGCGAGCACCCAGGCCAGAGCGGTCTGGGCCACCGTCGCGTCGTTCCGTCCGGCGACGACACGCAGTGCGTCGATGACGGCGTAGCCACGATCCAGGTCGACGGGTGGGTTCTGCGCCCGCGCCCGCCGCGCGCCCGGTTCGGTGGTGCCGTCACGGTCGAACTTGCCGGACAGGAAGCCGCCGGCCAGCGGGCTGTAGACGAGCAGTCCAACTCCCTGGTCTCGGACGAGCGGCAGGATCTCGCGGTCGAGGTCACGCCCGACCAGCGAGTAGTACGACTGCAGCGACACGAATCGGGACAGGCCGAGCCGGTCGGAGACACCGAGAGCCTTGGCCAGTTGCCACGCCGCCAGGTTGGAGGCGCCGATATAGCGGACCTTGCCCGCGCGGACCGCATCGTCGAGCGCTCTCAGCGTCTCCTCGATCGGGGTCAGCGGGTCGAAGCTGTGGATCTGGTACAGGTCCACGTGGTCGGTACGCAGCCGACGCAGGCTGTCGTCCAGCGCGTCCATGATGTGGATGCGGGACTGTCCGACGTCGTTCGGGCCGCGCCCCATCCGTGCGTGCAGCTTGGTCGCCAGCATCACCTCCCGGCGGCGGCCGGCCAGGATGCGGCCGAGGAACTCCTCCGAATCTCCCGCCGCGTACATGTCGGCGGTGTCGATGAGGTTGACCCCGGCGTCCAGGGCCATGCCCACCAGTTCGTCGGCGGCCTTGAGGTCCAGCGCGCCGATCTGGTCCCACGGCGCGGTGCCCTTGCCACCGAACGTCATCGTGCCCAGCGCGATGCGCGACACGAAGGCGCCGGTCAACCCAAGTCGTTCGTACTGCACGTTTTGGTCCCTTCCGTCCTGCCCCCTGACTCTGCATCGACGCTATGCAGCCGATCCCTGGACGATCAATGCGACAGAGTCCGAAGAAGTTGCTGGATCGTCCACTCCGCCACGTGTCCGCATTCTGGACGGCGTGTTCACGTCCTGTACGTAGCTGGCAGACTCCCACCATGTCCTTCCGCGTCCTCTGTCGCTGTTGTTGCTGCTGACCCACCAGGTCACCGGCTCCTGTGAGCCACCGCATCAACCAGCTTCGAGGATTTCGCGATGGATTTCGCCGCCTGGACCCGTGCCCTCCATGTCCGAGGGTTCCGTGTCGTCCCACCCAGCCACGCCGCTCCGGTTCGGATCTGGGCGTTGCTTCCCGCCGGTGACCTGCTGCACTTCCGTTGCCAGGGAACGACGGTGCGGCTCGAGCGGTACGCCGAGGACGACGTCCTGTTCGCCAACCCGGTAGGGCACTGCGACTGCGGATGCGGCCGGCGGCTGGCGGCACCGCAGACACCGCCGCGTCTCGTGCTTCGTACCAGCGCGCGTCCCGTCGACGTCGCGTCCTTCGACGGTGCGCGGGTCAGCGGCTGGCGGGGACACGAGGCCGGGCTACTCAGCGTCGCCGAAGCGGCACCGATGTTCGACGACCTCCTCGCCGACCTCGGCGTCCCATCCAGGTCGGCTTCGGGTCACCCGCGGTCAGGTCCGGTGGCGACCGGGCGGTCCCGGTCGGACACCCAGTCGGACCAGGAACCGACGTACAGCGCGGCGGGAATACCGGCCAGCTCCAGCGCCAGCACCTCCTGAGCGGCGCTCACGCCGGATCCGCAGTAGGCGCCGACCTCCTGCCCGCCATCGACGCCGGCCGCCGCGAACCGGTCGCGAAGCTCCTCGGCCGGGCGGAACCTGCCGTTCTCGTCGAGGTTGGCCGCAGTCGGAAGGTTGTGGGCACCGGGGATGTGACCGGCCACCGGATCCATCGGCTCCACCTCGCCCCGGTAGCGCTCCCCCGCCCGGGCATCGAGCAGGACGCCGTCCCGGGCGAGCCGCGCCGCCTCCTCCACCTCGAGGCGCGGCATCCCGCCAGGCCGGGCGACGAAGTCGCCGGGAGCGGGTCGTGGCTGCGTGGTCTCGACCGGCAGGCCCGCCTCGACCCAGGCGGCGTAGCCGCCATCCAACACCCGCACCGCCTGATGCCCGAAGTAGCGCAGGCACCACCAGGCCCGAGCGGCGCCGAACCCGTCGGGAGCGCCGTAGACCACGACCTCGGAGTCGGCGTTCACCCCGGCACGCCGCATGGCCGCGGCGAACGCGTCCGGCTCCGGCAGGGGATGCCTGCCACCGCCGGTCGTGTGGGTCGGGTCGGCCAGCTCCGTGTCGAGGTCGACATAGCGGGCGTTCGGAACGTGGCCCGCGTCGTAGGCCTCGCGGCCTGGCGGCCCGGTCAACGTCCACCGGACGTCGAGCACGACCGGAGGCGTCGGCGAGTCGAGCAGCTGGACCAGGTCCTGGGCCGTGACGAGCGCACTCATGAGCGCAGTATCCCAGCCGAACGGGCCGCGTGGCCGAGGCAGGGCCGGGGCACCCCTGGTGTCGCGGAGGTGGCCCGTTCGGACCGGTCCCGATGATCGACCGGCACCGTCGATCTGAGAAGCTGCCCCGCGGACTTGGACGTTTCGGCCGACGACGGCCCGCCGACGACACTCGTCGTCAGGAAAGCCGTTGCCCAGCACGGTCCGTCCAGCGCAGTCTATCCCAAGCGGACGAGCCGAGGAGGAACGAACCCCGATGTCAGCGTCCCCGCTTCGGCCCACCGCAGCACGGCCACCGCGCCGGTTGCGCGCGGGCGACCGCGCCGTCATCGTCGCGCCGGCCGGACCTGCGGTCCCGGAGGTTCTCGACAAGGGCCTCGCCATCCTCACGTCGTGGGGCCTGGACGTCGCGGTGGCGCCGCACGCACAGGACCGGCACCCGACGTTCAGCTACCTCGCCGGGACCGACGCCGACCGGGCTCGCGACCTGCAGGACGCCTGGTGCGACCCGGAGGTCGCCGCGGTGTTCTGCGGCCGGGGCGGCTACGGGTCGCTGCGCCTGCTCGACCTGCTCGACTGGGACGCGATGGCCGCCGCCGAGCCGAAGGTGCTCACCGGATCCAGCGACGTCACCGCGCTCCACCAGGTGCTCGGCTCCCGGCTCGGCGTCCCCACGGTGTTCGGGGCGATGGTGGCGACCAGCCCCTTCGTCGACGACCCGGTCGCGCAGGAGAACCTGCGCCGCATGCTCTTCGAACCCGACGACGGCCTCGTGCTCACCAGCGCGGCGGCCGAACCGCTCGTACCCGGGCGGGCTCGCGGCCGGACGGTCGGCGGCAACCTCAGCCTGGTCGTCTCCGGTCGTGGTGTGCCCGACGTCCAACCGCCGGCTCCCGGCTCCATCGCGCTGCTCGAGGACGTCACCGAGGAGCCGTACCGCATCGACCACTTCGTGACGCACCTGCTTCGCGCCGGCTGGTTCGACCACGTGGCCGGCATCGCGCTCGGTTCGTGGTCGGAGTGTGGCGATCTCGCCGACGTCCGGGCCGTCCTGGTCGACCGGCTGGGCGGACTCGGTGTCCCGATCGTCTGGGAGCTCGGCTTCGGTCACTGCGCGGGCCAACTCGCCGTTCCCCTCGGAACCGAGGTCGAGCTGGTGTCCGACCCGACGACCGGCACCGCGGAGTTGGTTCTCACCGAGCCGGCGCTGGCCCCCTGACCCGATACCCCATGAGCCACGAACGACGCATCGTTCTTCGACAAGGGACTGTTGACACGTGAACGCTGATCGCGACGGCCGCCCCGAGGCGGGCGTGGAAGAGTTCTGTGCACGCCTGATCCAGTTCGACACCACCAACAACGGACCCGGTGACTCGGTCGGCGAGCGGGAGGCGGCGGACTACGTCGCCTCGGTGCTGACCGACGCGGGCTACTCCCCGACGATCCTGGAGTCCGCACCAGGGCGGGCGAACGTCGTCCTCCGGGTGCCGGGGACCGACCCGGAGGCCGAGGCGGTGCTGGTGCACGCTCACCTCGACGTCGTACCCGCCGAACCCTCCCAGTGGTCGGTGCCGCCGTTCTCCGGTGAGATCCGCGACGGCTACGTCTGGGGGCGCGGCGCGACCGACATGAAGGACATGTGCGCCATGGTGCTCGCCGTCCTGCGTTCCTGGACCGTGCGTGGCGAGCGCCCGAGGCGGGACATCGTCGTGGCGTTCGTCGCCGACGAGGAGGCGCACGGCGACTTCGGAGCCCAGTGGCTGGTCGACAACCATCCAGACTTCTTCGCCGGGTGCGCGATCGGGATCAGCGAGTCCGGTGGGCACACCTTCGAGGTCGACGACGTACGCCTGTATCCCATCGCCACCGCCGAACGCGGCACCATCCAGTTCCGGCTGACGGCGCACGGCCGATCCGGGCACGGTTCCCGGCCCAACCCCGACAACGCGGTGCTCAAGCTCGTCCACGCGGTCTCCCGGATCGCGGCGTACGAATGGCCGGTCCGCCTCACACCGACGGTGCAGGCCTTCCTCGAGCGCACCGGCGCGGCACTCGGCGTCGAGGTCGACCTCAACGACGTCGATGCCACGATCGAGCGGCTGGGTCGGGCCGGCGAGCTCGCGAGCCGAACGGTCCGGGCCACGGTGACGCCCACGATGCTCGAGGCCGGTTACAAGATCAACGTCATCCCGGGCGTCGCCCACGCGAACCTCGACGGGCGCGCGCTCCCAGGCACCGAACAGGAGTTCCTGGACACCATCGACTCCTTGCTCGGGCCCGACATCGAGCGGGAGAACCTCAGCTACACCGAGGCCGTCTCGTCGCCGATCGACTCACCCTGGTTCGAAGCGATGGCCGCCGCGCTGCGGGCCGAGGACCCCAAGGCCGTGGTGGTGCCGTTCTGCATGGGCGGTGGGACCGACGCGAAGGCCTTCGCCAGGTTGGGAATCGCCGGCTACGGCTTCTCGCCGCTGCGGTTGCCGGCTGACTTCCGCGGCAGGGCGCACGGCGTCGACGAGCGCGTACCGGTGGACGGCCTGCGCTTCGGCGCCCGCGTACTGGACAGGTTCCTCCGCGAGGTCTGAACGCCGTCGACCGCCGTCGACTCGGCGCCGGCCCCGTAGGCCGGTCAGGACACGGCGCCGAACGGCAGCACGTCCGGCGACAGGGAGCCGGCGTTGGCCACCCGGGCGGTCACCCGCCTGCGGTGATGGCGCCGGCACAGCACCTCGTACCCCACCTCGAGGGCGTGGTCCTCGGTGTCGCCGACGACCACCTGCTCCCCTTCGGTCACCATCACCCCGCCGACGGTGCGGGCGTTGTGGGTGGCGCGCTGCCCGCACCAGCACAACGCCTGCACCTGCAGGGTTTCCACCCGGTCCGCGAGTTCGACGAGACGACGGCTTCCTTCGAACAGGCGGGTCCGCAGGTCGGTGAGAATGCCGAACGCGTAGACCTCGACGCTCAACTCGTCGACGATCCGGCCCAGTTGCTCGATCTGTTCGGCGGAGTAGAACTGCGCCTCGTCACAGATCAGGTAGTCGATGCGCGCGCCGGAGGTCATCTCCGAGACCACGAACTGTTGCAGGTCGAGGTCCGGCCTGACCTCCAACGCCGGCACCGTCAGCCCCAACCGGCTGGACAGCGTCGCCGTCCCAGCCCGGTCGTGACAGGTCAAGATCCGCCCCGCAAGGCCACGTTGACGAGCGTTGTGGTCCATCTGGAGGGCGAGCGTGGATTTGCCGCAGTCCATGGTCCCGGTGAAGAAGACGAGTTCGGCCACGGCGCCCCATCTTTGCGCATCACGCCACGCGCACGCACCGTGCCCTCCGTCATCCGGGTGGTCCCCTCGCCGCCGAGTCGGGTCCCATGGACCGCGCCGGAGCCGCACGCCGGCAAGCTGAATCCCCAGTTCCGGGCCATGCTGGAGCGGGCGGCCGCCATGAACGTCATGCAGTACAAGCACGGGGAGTTCCTGGAGATCGCGGTCAACGACGCGGTCGAGGCCGTGTTCGCCCAGGGCTTCGACTACATCGTGTGCCCCACGGTGACCACGGTGTCCGTACCCAACGCCACCGACCGCAACACGATGGGCCCGGCGTCTGTCAACGGGGTGCCGACCGAGCGCACCATCAGATGGACCATGACGTACCCGTTCAACTTCACCGGGCACCTGGTGGTCAGCGTGCCCGCCGGGTTCGCCGGCAAGATGCCCGTCGGGATGCAGATCGTCGGACGCCGCTTTGCCGACGTCGACGTGCTCAACGCCGCACTGGCGGTCGAGAACCACCAGCCCTTGCACTCCCACTACCCCAGGGAGTTCTAGCACTCCAGGCTGGGTGGGTCCGGGCCCGCGCGTTCTCGCCGAGCCCGGGCCCACCGGCCCGCCATCCACCGCGAGGAACGCCGGGACTCAGTCGGCGACCAGGAGGGGAACGAGCATCTCGTCGGCGGTGAGCGACCCGTGCCAGCCGAGCATCGTCGACTCCATCGGGAACTCCCGCGCGCACTCGACGGCGAAGTCCTCCCGCGACGCGATGATCACATCGCCGAGCCGGGGAAGGACGCGATCCTCCACGGTTCCGAACCAGCCGCGCTCGACGGCGTCGTCACGGGGCACCACGATGGCGTCGTCACCGACCCGGTTCCGCCACGCGGCGACGACATCGTCGGTCGCGCCCGCTTCGGTGTAGAGGTAACGCAGCCGCGGGTCGCCACCGACGAGGTAGACCCCGGACCGAAGGGCTGGATCGGAGTCGACGTCGACACGGCGGCCAAGGGGCACGTCCACCATCCCGTGGTCACCGGTCAACACCAGAACGGCGTCGGCGGGCAGCGCGCCGCGAAGCCGTTGGGCGAGGTGGTCGATCGCCGCGAGTTGGTGCCGCCAGGCCGGCCCGTTCACGCCCTCACGATGGCCGGTCCAGTCGAGGTCGCCCTCGTACGCGTAGACCAGGCTGCGCGATCCCCGCTGGCTCGCTTCCACCGCACCCGCGGTCAACTGCCCGGCGGAGTCGGCGGGCACGTAGTCGCCGCCACGAAGCCCGGCGACGGTGACGCCTGATCCGCGGAAGGCCTTCCGTGCGACCATGCTGACCGCGACACCCGCGTTCTCGGCACGTTCGAAGGCAGTCGGATAGGGCTGCCACAGCAGGGGTTCGACGGTGGTGTCCCAACGAAGCGTGTTGAGCAGCCGGTCGGTGCCCGGTATGGCGATCGTGTAGCCGACCACACCGTGCACACCAGGTGGCAGCCCGGTGCCGAGGCTCACCAGACTGGTCGACGTGGTCGAGGGGACGCCCACCGTCACCGGATCGCGGGTGGCAGCCAGCGAGGAGAGGTAAGGCGCGTCGGCGGCGTGGCGATGCAGGAGGTTCCAGCCGAGCCCGTCGATCAGCAGAACGACGTACCTGTTGGCCTCCGGCAATCCCAGGACGTTGCGCTCGCCCTCCAGGCCCAGCGCTCCGAGGATCGACGGGACCACGTCGCACAGCGCACCCGAGCCGTAGCGGGGAAGCACCAACCCGTCTGGCACTGGTGTCTCCCCCGCCGGGCTCCGCGACGAGAGCGTCATCGAATCTGGGGTGGCCTTCGTGTCAGCACGGAGAGTTCCTGGGCGAACCCGAGCAGGCGGCCAACCGCGTCGCCGCCCTCCGCCGCGGAGCTCACCCGCAGGGTGAGGTCGTCGGAGGAGAAGGTGCCGGTATATCCGTGATCGGCCTCACAGTTGGGGTCCGAGCACGCGGCCGGCTCCAGGTCGAGCCGCCCCATCGCGCCCCAGCCGATGGTGAGGATGGCCTCGTGGACGGGACCGCCCGGCTCGTAGGCCGCCGGGTTGGCGACCACCCGGCTCACCACGATCGAACTCACCCGGTCGATCGGGACCGCCTCGGTCGAGGCCGTCGCGTAGGGCGTCGGCAACGTCTCGTCGGCGGGGTGCTCGTCGGTGTGGCCGAGGATGAGCCGGCTCGGCGTGAGCACCAGCACCGTGATGTGACGGCGTACTTCCTCGGAGTAGAAGGTCGGCTCGTGATGCACGAAGTAGGAGACGACCCGTTCACCGGCGAGACAGGTTTCCAACGCGTCAGCGACGACATCCGGGTAGTAGCCACTGCGGTCGATCGCCGCGCGGAGTTCCTGCGTCGCGCTCGCGGACTCACTCATGGCGGTTATCCTTCCACGCCGGCTGGAGCGGCCGGCTCCAAGCCGCGCCGGTTGGTCGCGCCGCCCCTTTCGGGCAGCCTCCTACATGCGGGACGGCGCGGCAATCCCCAGCAGGGACAGGCCGGTGGCGAGGACACGGGCGGTGACGTCGCACAGCACCAGGCGACTGGCCCTGGTCTCGGGGTTCTCCGCGCGCAGCACCGGACACCGCTCGTAGAACGCCGTGAACGCCTGGGCCAGGTCGAAGAGGTAGCCCGTGATGCGGTGCAGCTCCACACCTTCGGCGGCCTTGTACAGCAGCCCCTCGAACTCCGCGAGCCGCAGTGCGAGGGCGTGCTCGGCCGGATCGGCCAGGGCCAGCTTCGTGCCCCGCAGGGTGGCCGGGTCGACCTCACCGCGCCGGAAGACGGACTGGATGCGGGCGTGGGCGTACTGCAGGTAGGGCGCGGTGTTGCCGTCGAAGGACAGCATGCGGTCCCAGTCGAAGATGTAGTCCTTGACCCGGTCGTTGGACAGGTCGGCGTACTTCAGCGCACCGATCCCGACCATCCGGGCGACGTCGTTCTGCTCCTGCTCCGACAGGTGCGGCGCCTTCTCCGCGACCACCGCGGCGGCCCGCCGGACGGCCTCGTCGATCAGGTCGATGAGCTTGATCGAGTCGCCGGCCCGGGTGCGCAGCCGCTTCCGGTCGGCGCCGAGGACGATGCCGAACCCCTGGAACTCCGCCTGTGCCTCCGCTCCGAGCCAACCGGCCTCCCGGCCGACCTCGAAGACCATCTCGAAGTGGAGCCGCTGGCCGAGGTCGGTGATGTAGACCAGCCGCCGGGCCTTCAGGTCGCGGACGCGATGGCGCAACGCGGCCAGGTCGGTCGTGTCGTAACCGAACCCGCCGTCGCTCTTGCGCAGGATGAGCGGGAGTGGCCCGCCGTCGCGGCCGGTGAAGCCCTCCGGGAAGACGCACAGCGCGCCTTCGCTCTCCCGGGCGAGCCCGACTTCCAGGAGTTCCTCGATCACCGGGTTGAGCTGGTCGTTGTAGCTGGACTCGCCGGCGGTGTCCTCCGGCCGGAGCAGGACCTCCAGCCGTTCGTAGACGGTGTCGAAGTAGTGCGCGGACAGCTCGACCAGCTGCCGCCACAGGGCGAGGGTCTCCGAATCGCCGCCCTGCAGCGCAACCACCCGCCGCCGGGACCGCGTCGCGAAGTCCTCGTTGGCGTCGAAGGCCTTGCGGGCGTCCTGGTAGAACGCGCCGAGGTCGCCGACCGAGAGTTCGGCGTTCGTCTCGTCGGTTCCCAGGTCGATCATGTGCTCGATCAGCATGCCGAAGTTCGTGCCCCAGTCACCGATGTGGTTCTGGCGTACGACGTCGTTGCCGAGGTAGTCGAGGAGCCGGACGAGCGCGTCGCCGATGATCGTCGAGCGCAGGTGGCCGACGTGCATCTCCTTGGCGACGTTGGGACCGGAGTAGTCGACGAGGACGCGTTCGGGGTCGGGGGTCAGCCCGACGCCGAGCCGGGCCTGGTCCGCGGCCATCGCCTCCAGGAGTCCGGCGAGGGCGCTGTCGGCGACGGTGAGGTTGAGGAACCCCGGCCCGGCGATCTCCGCGTTCGCGACAAGATCACCGAGGTCCGCGCGCTCGAGGACCTCCGCGGCGACCTCCCTGGGCGGGCGTCGCAGCTGCTTCGCCAGACGCAGCGCACCGTCCGCCTGGTAGTCGGCACGGTCGGAGCGCCGCACGGCGGGATCGGTGGGTTCGCCCGCGACTTCGGCGAAGGCGCGGGCCAGTCTGTCGGAGAGCAGCTGGGGAAGGTCCGTCACAACAAGTAAGGATCTCACGGCCGGTCCAGTTGTTTGCGTCCGGCGGTCCGGTGGCGCGTGCGCTAGCGTGACGAACCATGGCGTACGACGGAAATGTGACGGTTGGTGGCGCTCCCGCGGTCCGCGAGCTGACGGGGCTGACGCTGACGAAGGTCGCGGTGGGCCCGATGGACAACAACGCCTACCTGCTGACCTGCCGCGACACCGGAGACCAGGTCCTCATCGACGCCGCGAACGACGCGTCGACCCTGCTCGGACTGCTGGACGAGGCCCCGCTCGCCCGCGTGGTCACCACCCACCGGCACGGTGATCACTGGCAGGCTCTCGCCGCGGTGGTCGAGCGGACCGGCGCGGTGACCGCCGCCCACGTCGACGACGTGGCCGGCATCGAGGTGCCCACCGCGCAGCCCCTGCGCGAAGGCGACCGGGTGGAGGTCGGCACCTGCACGCTGGAGGTGATCCACCTGGTCGGGCACACGCCGGGCTCGATCACCCTGCTGTACGACGAACCCGGTGGACGCCCGCACATCTTCACCGGCGACAGCCTCTTCCCCGGCGGTGTCGGCAACACCCACGGGTCGAAGAAGGACTTCACCAGCCTGATCAACGACGTCGAGCACAAGCTCTTCGACCGGCTGCCGGACGAGACCTGGGTCTATCCAGGCCACGGCGCCGACACCACGCTGGGTGCCGAGCGGCCGCACCTTGGGGAGTGGCGGGCCCGCGGCTGGTGACCGCGGAGCGACCGAGCGCTTGGTCGGCCCCGTTCAGCCAGGCGCCTTCCAGCCCTCACAGCCGCGCCTGGTGCGACGGGAGTCGGACGTGCCGGCCGGCGACCCGCATCAACTGCAGGAGCAGGTAACCGTCCCGGCGCTGGACGTAACCACCCGTGACCGCCTCGCCCACGAGGTCGGTCGTGTCACGCGTCGGGATGCCCGCGTGGCGCGCGAAACGCAGCGCCTCGCGGTCGTCGCTGAGCCAGAGCGACCCCTCGAACTCCGGCCAGCGCTGGATGACGTGGCAGGTCTGTGCCTCGCCGAGGTGTCGGAGGGGTTCGTCCGCCCGGCCGCCGAAGACCGCCCGGCGCACGCGTTCGATCTGCTCGACATCGTGCGGCTCGCTCACCTCGATCGGCTCGCCGAGCCATCCCTCCAGCGGGATCCGCGCGAGTGCGGGCAGGACGCGGGCCGACCGGTGTGCCTCGAAGGCGATCGCCTCGACCCAGCGCCCGCGTCCCTCGAGGACCTTCTCCAGCAGCGGAAGGGCGTCGACGGAGGCGAAGTTGCACAGGACCGTGTTGTCGGGGAAGAGGTAGATCGTCACGGCGCGAACTCGGGCTCGTCGCCTCCCGCGGCGGGTTCGGCGGAGGCGTCCAGAGCCCGTCGCAGGGACTCGACGTCCAGCCCGACCAGGTTGGCGAAGGGGCGCAGCGTGGACCTGCCCTCGACGTAGGCGGTGAAGGTGTCTCGCACCAGGGCACTCGGCAGGCGGGACTGACGGCTGGACTCGATCCATTCGGCGAACCGTCCGGTGGCGCCGGTGCGGGCCGCGCACGCGGCCGTGGTCAACTCGCGGAACTTCTCTCGTTGCTCGGCGGAGATCAGCCCGAGGCCGTCCAACCGGTAGGCGAGCGTGCTGGGCGACACCATGAAGCGCAGCACCAGGGCGGCGAACGCGTCGACGGTGAGGGATCGACCTTCGGAACCGACGGCTTCGCGCAGGTCGTCGGCCGGTAACAGGAACGCGGCGGCGAAGGCGTTGGCCCTCGTCTCCGACGGTTGGCGGCGGCGGTCGGGATCCATGACGTCCTCGTCCATGTGCAGGCCCTGGTCGTCGGCGGCGAGCAGGTGGCCGAGCTCGTGGGCGATGGTGAATCGCTGCCGGGTGGGGTATTCGGTGCTCCCCACGAGGATGAGGTGGGCGTGTTCGTCGCTCCAGGCCAGGCCGTCGCACCCGTCGGGCATCTCGACCACGGCGAGATCCACTCCGAAGTGTTCCTCGACGACGGGAGCGAGGTCGTGCGCCAGCGGATCGCCGCCCGCCTCGCGGAGCCCGGCCACCGCGGCCTCGGCGAGACGTATCCCCTGCTCGACGAGGGAGCCGTCGGTGGGCACCACCGGGGCCGGGCGGGGAGGCCGGGGATAGCCGAGGAACGCGAGGTCGGCGCGGGCCTGCGCGAACCGGGTCGCCTCTCGGACGGCGACCTCGACGGCGCTGGGCTCGGCGCCGAGGGCACGGGCGGCCACGGCCGGCGCCCCTTCCACGCCGAGGAGCCAGTCGACACTGACCCCTCCGAGCTCGGCGATCCGGGCGAGGTCGAGGGAGGTGAAACGACGGACGCCCTTCAGCGACTTGGAGATCTTCGACGCGTCCAGCCCGGCCTTGGCAGCGAAGTCCGCCTGCGTCAGCCCACTGGACTCGATCAGCGCCCGCACCCGGGCGGCGGTCACGTCTTCGGCCATGAGCTCGACGCTACGTCGAGGTTGCGAAAATCGCAAGCACCGGGACTGTCGCGGTCCGGTGACGTTTGCCGCGGACGCGGAGCATTCGGGACAGCGACGGCCATCGTGTCCTATGACTCCCCAGCCGCGGCCGGGCTGGCAAGATCGAGGCTCCAACGGCACGGCTGAGAGGGCTCGCGGTGAAGTACTTGATGCTGATCTACGGCAACGAGCAGGTATGGAACAGCGTCGACGCCGAGGAGTTCGCGAAGCTGGTCGGTGAGGTGGACGCGTTCAACGCGGCTCTGCGGGACTCCGGTGAGTTCGTCGACGCTCAGGGGCTGGTGTCGCGCCCACGGTCGGTGCGCTCCGTCGAGAACGCGCCGGTGGTCACCGACGGCCCGTACCTCGAGGCCAAGGAGTACGTCGGCTCCTACTTCGTGGTCGACGTCGAGACCGAACAGCGCGCGCTGGAGATCGCGCGGTCCTATCCGGCGCTGCGTTACAGCCGGGGCATCGGCGGCGGGATCGAGGTGTGGCCGTTGATGGACCACGGCGGCGGCGACCTTTGACCGTCGGCGAGGTCGAGGACCAGCTGCGCACCTTCGCGCCGCGGGTGCTGGGCATCCTGGTGCGACGTCACGGCGACTTCGCCCGCTGCGAGGACGCCGTCCAGGAGGCGCTGATCGATGCCGTGTACACGTGGTCGGACAGCGGCGTCCCGGAGCATCCGCTGGGGTGGCTCACCACGGTCGCCGCACGTCGCTACGTGGACCAGGTGCGCTCCGACGCCGCGCGGGAACGCCGGGAGCAGGCGCTGTTCGACGCCGTACCGCGCGACGAACTGCTCGCCGCGCCGCCGGACCTCGAACCGGGGCGCGACGACGTACTGGAACTGCTGTTCCTGTGTTGCCACCCCGCGCTGACGCCGTCTTCGCAGATGGCGCTCACGCTGCGGGCGGTCGCCGGTCTGACCACCACCGAGATCGCCGCGGCGTTCCTGGTGCCGGACAAGACGATGGGCCAGCGGATCTCCCGCGCCAAGCAACGGCTGCGGGAGGCGGGTGCCCGGTTCGAACTTCCGCCCGAGCCGGAACGCGGGCCTCGCCTGCGGGTCGTGCTGCACGTGCTGTACCTCCTCTTCAACGAGGGCTACAGCGCCAGCGCGGGACCGCGGCTGCGCCGCCCTGACCTCACCGCGCAGGCGGTCCAGCTGACCCGCCAACTGCACCTCCGGCTACCCGACTCCGGTGAGACCACCGGGCTGCTGGCGTTGATGCTGCTCACCGAGGCGCGCAGCGCTGCCCGCACCGGACCCGACGGCATCCTCGTGCCGTTGGCCGAGCAGGACCGGTCCCGGTGGGACCAGGCGGCGATCGCGGCGGGCGTCGAGCTGGTGACCCGCAGCCTGCGGACCCGCCCCATCGGCCCCTACCAGGTCCAGGCGGCGATCGCCGCCGTACACAGCGAGGCGACCACGGTCGCCGACACCGACTGGCCCCAGATCCTGGCGCTGTACGACGTGCTGGAGCAGCTGGCGCCCAGTCCGGTCAGCGCCCTGAACCGGGCTGTCGCCCTCGGGGAGGTCCATGGACCGCACGCCGCCCTGGATGTCGTGCGAGAGCTGGAACAGGGCGTGCTGGCCGGTAACCACCGGGTGCTCGCCGTGCGCGCCCACCTGCTCGAGAAGGCTGGGGACCGCGCCGCCGCGAGCGAGGCGTTCGGCCAGGCGGCCCGCCTGGCCGGCAGTGTGCCCGAGCAGCGGTTCCTGATGCTGCGCGCCAAGCGGTGCGCCGGGTGAGGTCGTAAGCGCAAGAAAAATCCTGTCGTGTCGAGGTAGAAATCTCGTCCTCGGTTCCGATCCCCTCCTGAGCGAGCCCGCCGGGCATCGCCGGGAGGAAGGAACACAGCACGATGACCAAGGTGACCGCGCAGATGTCGGTGTCCCTCGACGGCTTCTACGCCGGGCCGCGGCACGACGGTGACGGGGACTGGTTGCAGTCCGCGGAGTCCGCCAAGTTCTTCCGCGTCACCCGCTGGGTGATCAACGCGATGGCGTGGCGCGAGCGGCAGGGCTTCGCCGGCGGAGAGCAGGACGTCAACTCCGACATCATGGCCGAGACGTTCGAGGCCGCCGGAGCGTATGTGATGGGGCGGCGCATGGCCGACGGCGGTGAGGTGCCGTGGGGCGACGAACCGCCGTTCCGCGCCCCGGTGTTCGTCGTGACCCACCGGCCACGGCCGATCCTGGCGCGCCAGGGAGGAACGAGCTTCACCTATGTCACCGACGGCATCCACAGTGCCGTGGAGCAGGCGAAGGCCGCGGCCGGGGGCAAGAACGTCGCCGTCGCTGGTGGCGGCACCCTGCTGCGACAGGTGCTCGCCGCGGGTCTGCTCGACGAACTGGAACTACACATCGTGCCGGTTGTGCTCGGGACCGGGATGCGGCTCCTCGACGCCGACCTCGGCCTCGGCGACAAGGAGGGGATCGAACTGATCCCGACCCGGGTGGTCCACACCCCCGACGTCACGCACGTCCGCTACAGCGTCGACGGTCGCGCCCCGCTGCTGCTGGACGATCGCGGCAGCGGCGCGTGACGTCGCGCGCACCGGCGTCAACGCGGGTCGGAGCGCTGGGTCACCGGCGGTTGGGCGGACCAGGGGAACTCGATCCAACGGTCCGTCCGGCGCCAGACGAACTCGCATCGGACGGTGCTCCTCGCCTTCTCGTAGAGCACCGCGCACCGGACGTCGGCGACCTGACCGGCACAGAAGTCCCGGATCAGCTTCAGGGTCGCACCGGTGTCGGCGACGTCGTCGGCGACCAGGACCCGCGCGCCCGACAGGTCGACCATGTTCGGCACCGGCGGCAGCATGACCGGCAGGGGCAGGCGTTCGTCGACGCCGGTGTAGTAGACGACGTTCGCCAGGTGGAGGTTCTTCACGTCCAGCGCGTAGCCGAGGGCCCCGGCCGTGAAGAGCCCGCCGCGCGCGATCGCCAGGATGATGTCCGGCCGGTATCCGCTGGCCGCGACCTGTCCGGCGAGCTCACGCGACGCGACCCCGAACGTCTGCCAGGTCAGCACTTCGCGATCCGGAGCGGTCACGGGCGGCCTCCGCGGGTGCCGTGCCCCATGGGCGGGACGAACTGAGAGATCCCGCTCAGCCTAGGGCGTTTCCACGGATCGTGGTCGAGTGGTGAGCGGGTCGTCCGTCCACCGGAGGGGGTCACCGACCAGCTTGGTCGGTGACCCCCTCCGGTCTCCTGTCATTTCGCACCACCCCGACCGCGGAGGCTGTGAGCGGTCGGAGTCTCGGGGGTGGGCTCAGCGCCCACCGTTCTCCTGGCCGGCGCCGGGCTCGCGGCCGGGCTTGACGTGGCCGGGCTTGACGTGGCCGGGCCGCAGGTCCTTCCACGCGGCCTTCTGCCGGGAGACGTCCACCACCCGCACGGCGGTCGCCTTGTCCCCGCTCACGGTCGCGACCACCGCCACCGTGGAGCCTTCCTTGATCGAGCCGACGCCCGCACGGCCGCCGGCGACCATCGTCGTGTCGTCGATGGCGTAGGCCCGGTGGTAGCCGTCCTCGCTCCGCACCGTCACGGCGCTCGAACTGATCGACTCGACCGTGCCGCGCTGGCTCGCCACCGTCTGGTAGCCGCCGCCCTTCTTCGGTACGACGAACTCCCCGTGCAGAGCCCCGCCGGCAAGGCCGAGCCGGGCCGGACCACCCGGATGGCCAGGGCGGACACCCGCCCGCTTCTCCTTCGGCATGGCCTTGTCCTTCGGCATGGCCTTGTCCGTTGGCTTGCCTGTCGGCTCCGCCGTCGGCGTCGGGGCGGCCCCCGTTACCGCGGCGCCGTCCCCCTTCGAGAACTGGCTGTCGGCCAGGGCGATCCCCCCGACCGCCAGCGCCGAGACCGTCGCTGCGGCGGCCGCGACACCGACCACCGTCGTCCGTCCGACACCTCGCCCACCTGGGCGCATGGCGTTCTCCCTTCTGCCGTCCTCGGACGGCCTCTCGCGTCGTCCCCCGAGCCTCTTCGGCACGTGCCGGGAAAGCACCCGCTGGCGGCCTACTCTCAGACAACTTCCTGGGAATCGCCTGAACGGAGCCTGGGACTTCGCTGGGAAGGCAGACTGTGACGACTGCTCGGACGTCGAACGCACCCGCCGGGTCCGGCGCCACCCCGGATCGATCGCAGTTTGACCTCAACATTGCTTGAGGTTCTACGTTCGTCCCCAGGACGTTCGGGACGCTTCCCCGATCACCCTCCCCTAGTCCCTCTGCCCGACCTCGACCTCGACCCGACCTCGACGCTCCCGATTGGAAGAGTCACATGAGCATGGAGACCACCGCGTGGAACTCGCTGTACCACGCGATGAACGCCGAGGAGGAGCGCAGGCCGTTCTCCCGGGCGACCCTGCGGCGCATCGCGGGTTTCGCACGCCCGCATCGCGCCCTGCTGCTCAGGTTCCTGCTGCTCAGTGTCGTGACGGCGGTCCTCGCCGTGGCGACACCCGTTCTCGCCGGCCGGGTGGTGGACGCCATCGTGAGCCGCGACGATCTGCACGTCGTGGTCTGGCTCGCGGTCCTGATCGCGGCCATCGCAGTGGCTGAGACTGCTATCGGCGTCTGGAACCGGTGGCTGTCCGCACGCATCGGCGAAGGCCTCATCCTCGATCTGCGCACCGCGGTGTTCGACCACGTCCAGCGGATGCCGATCGCCTTCTTCACACGCACTCGGACCGGCGCCCTGGTGAGTCGCCTGAACAACGACGTCCTGGGCGCCCAACGGGCGTTCAGCGACACGCTCTCAGGCGTCGTCAGCAACCTCGTCATGCTGGTCCTGACGCTGGTCGTCATGATCCAGCTGTCCTGGCAGGTCACCGTGCTGGCGTTGGTCCTGCTGCCGATGTTCGTCCTGCCGGCGCGCCGGATGGGCAGCCGGCTGGCCCGGATGGAACGCGAGGCCGCCAACCACAACGCCGCCATGAGCACGCAGATGACCGAGCGGTTCTCCGCTCCCGGCGCGACGTTGGTCAAGCTGTTCGGGCGTCCCGCGCACGAGTCGGCGGAGTTCGCCCTCCGGGCCCGCCGGGTCCGAGACATCGGAGTCCGTGCGGCGATGGTGCAGTGGATCTTCATCGCCGCGCTGACCCTCGTCTCCGCGCTCGCCCTCTCCCTCGTCTACGGCCTCGGCGGCTTCTACGCCCTCGCCGGGCAGCTGGACCCGGGTGACGTCGTGGCGCTCGCCCTGCTCCTGACCCGCCTGTATGCGCCGCTCACCGCCCTCGCCAGCGCGCGGGTGGAGGTGATGAGCGCGCTGGTCAGCTTCGAGCGGGTCTTCGAGGTGCTCGACCTGCAGCCCCTGATCGCGGAGAAGGCGACGGCCACCGTCGTGCCGGCCGGGCCGGTCGCGGTGGAGTTCGACAACGTCCACTTCGGTTACCCGGCGGCGGACAAGGTGTCCCTCGCGTCGCTGGAGGAGGTGGCCAAGCTCGACACCCGGGGCGGCGTGGAGGTCCTGCACGGGGTGTCGTTCCGCGCCGAGCCGGGCCAGATGGTGGCGCTGGTGGGATCCTCTGGTGCGGGGAAGTCGACCATCGCGCAGCTGATCCCCCGGTTGTACGACGTGGACGAGGGCGCCGTACGGCTGTCCGGTGTCGACGTGCGCGACCTGTCCTTCGACTCGATCCGGGACGCGCTCGGCATGGTGACCCAGGACGGCCACCTCTTCCACGAGACGATCCGGGCCAACCTGACCCTGGCCCGGCCCGAGGCCGACGAGGACGACCTGTGGGAGGCGCTTCGGCGTGCCCGGCTGGACGAACTCGTGGCCTCCCTGCCGGACGGCCTGGACACCGTCGTCGGCGAGCGCGGCTACCGCCTCTCCGGTGGCGAACGCCAGCGACTGACGATCGCCCGCCTGCTGCTCGCGCAGCCCCGCGTGGTCATCCTGGACGAGGCGACCGCCCACCTGGACTCCACGTCCGAGGCGGCCGTGCAGGCCGCACTGGGGGAAGCCCTCGCGGACCGTACCGCGGTCGTCATCGCCCACCGCCTCTCCACCGTCCGCGCCGCCGACCTGATCCTCGTGGTCGAGGACGGCAGCGTCGTCGAACGCGGGACCCACCTCGACCTGCTCGCCCTCGAGGGGCGTTACGCCGAGCTCTACCGCACCCAGTTCGACCCCGGCTCGGCCGAGGACGCGCCCCTCACGGTGCCGGGCCTGGCCGGGCGGTAGCCGAGTCGCAGGGCCCCCGACGACCGCCTGGCCGCGGCGTCGAGGGCCGCTCGCAAGCGATGCTTGACGCCGGCGGGCCGGCCGTACCATCGCGCACCGCCCCCGCGTCGTCCGCCCCTGGCCGCACGGGTGCCAACCCACGCAGCCGCGACGGCGACGCGGGTAGTGTCGGCGACATGCCGACTGCACCGCGCACCGAGCAACGCCCGTTCGTCCATCGCCACCACGGCGACGAGCGGATCGACGAGTACGCCTGGCTGCGGGATCGCGAGGACCCCGCGGTCCGCACCCACCTGGAGGCGGAGAACGCCTTCACCGAGGAGTCCCTCGCCCACCTGGGCGGGCTGCGGACGGAACTCTTCGAGGAGTACCGCTCGCGGATCAAGGAAACCGACGAGGACGTCCCCGCGCGAGACGGCGCCTGGGAGTACTTCACCCGGACCCAGGAGGGCAAGCAGTATCCACTGTTCGTCCGCCACCCGGTCGGTGGCGGTGAGGAGCAGACCCTCCTCGACTGCAACCAGGCGGCCGAGGGCACCGACTACTTCGCGCTCGGTGCCTTCGCCGTCTCCCCGAGTGGTCGGCTGCTCGCCTACTCCGTCGACACCGACGGCAGCGAGGAGTTCCAGCTCCGGGTGAAGGATCTCCAGACCGGCGAGCACCTGCCCGACGTCATCTCCCCCACCGGCTACGGCGCGGTGTGGTCGGCCGACGAGCAGTTCGTCTTCTACACCACGCTCGACCCCGCCCATCGGCCGTGGAAGCTGTGGCGCCACCGGCTCGGCACCGACCCGGCCGCGGACGTGCTCCTGTTCACCGAGGAGGACGAGTCGTTCTATCTCGGGGTCGGGCGGACCCGCTCACGGGAGTGGCTGGTGCTCGGACTCCACGCAACGGAGTCCAGCGAGGTGCACGTCCTGCGCGCCGACGATCCCGAGGGCGACTGGCGGCTCGTCGCCGCGCGCCGGCCCGGCGTGGAGTACGGCATCGAGCATCACGGCGAGCGGTTCCTCTTCGTCACCAACGACCAGGGACCCGACTTCCGGCTCGCGCAAGCCCCGGTTGACGACCCGGGGCCGGAGCGATGGGTCGACGTCATCGCCCACCAGCAGGGCGTCCGGATCGTTTCCGTCGACGCGTTCACCCGGCACCTGGTCGTGTCGCTGCGCGAGGACGGTCGCACCGAGCTCGACGTGATCTCGGTCGACGACGACCAGCGGCGCCGACTCACCTTCGACGAACCCATCTACTCGGTCGACCTCGGCACCAACCGCGAGTTCGACACCGGCACCGTCCGTATCGGCTACACCTCGCTCACCACGCCCGAGTCCACCATCGACGTCGAGCTGGACACTGACAAGCGAGAGCTGCGCAAGCGTCAACCCGTGCTGAACGTCGACCTCGGCCGCTACCGGTCGGCACGGGAGTGGGCCACCGCACCCGACGGGACGAAGGTGCCGATCTCGATCGTCTGGCGCGAGGACCGACCCGCGGGTGCCCCACTGCTGCTCTACGGCTACGGCTCCTACGAACACTCGATGGACCCGTGGTTCTCCACCCTGCGGCTGTCCCTGCTCGACCGCGGTGTCGCCTTCGCCATCGCCCATGTCCGCGGTGGCGGCGAGATGGGCCGGGCCTGGTACGACCACGGAAAGAAGCTCGAGAAGGCCAACACCTTCACCGACTTCGTAGCGGTGGCCGACTACCTCGTCGACAACGGCTGGACGACTCGCGAGGGTCTGGCCATCCGTGGTGGTTCGGCCGGCGGCCTGCTCATCGGCGCGGTCCTCAACCTGCGTCCCGATCTGTGCGCGGCCGCGGTCGCCGAGGTGCCCTTCGTCGACGCGCTCACCACCATCCTCGACCCGTCGCTGCCCCTGACGGTGCGGGAGTGGGACGAATGGGGCAACCCGGTGGCCGACCCCGAGGTCTACGCCGCGATGAAGGCGTACGCCCCCTACGACAACGTGTCCCGGAGCCACTACCCCGCGATCTATGCCACCGCCGGACTGAACGACCCCCGGGTGAGCTACTGGGAGCCGGCGAAGTGGGTCGCGCGTCTGCGTGACCGGATGACAGGCGGCGGACCGGTGCTCCTGAAGACCGAACTCGGCGCCGGTCATGGCGGACCCTCCGGGCGCTACGACGCGTGGAAGGACGAGGCGCAGGTGCACGCGTTCATCCTCGACGCCGTGGGCGGTGTGGACCGTCCGGACGAAGGACACACCTCGAAATCGCAGCAGAACGAAGGGTGACGGAGCGAGCCCGGGAGCCGAAAGGACACGCTGCTCCCCCGTGCGAGCAGCGTGTCCGGTCCGGCTTCCGGCCCCGCCCTCCCACTGTGGGCCGGCAGGCGGGCGCAGCGACTCCGCCGAAGGGGCGTAGACACTTTGCTCCGTCCTGCTATCACCGCGATGACGTCTCGCTGACGCCCGCGGGCCCGGCCTCCGCGGCGGCCAGCGCGTCCCGGAGGCGTTGTTCATGTCGGGCCGCTCCGACGTCGGCGTACGCCGGCAAGGTGGCCTTGACGAGACCGATCACGTCGGCGACGCGGCCCACCTCGAGATAGGCCTCGGCGAGGCTGGCGAGCGCCGCGTGCGCCCGCCCGGCCAGCTCGACCGCCTCCGCACCCTCGCCGCGGGCCGAGGCAACCCGTGCGGCCATCGCGGTGACGTAGGCGCGGGCGCGCAGCTCGTGCACGCCCTCGATCACCGCCAGACTCGCCCGAGACGCCTCCGCCGCGCGGTCCAGGTCGCCGTTCTCCAGCGCGTAGCGGGTGATGCGGTGCAGGACGAGGGCCTCGTCCACCGGCCCACCGAGCTCACGTGCGAGATCAAGGGTCTCGTCGAACAACGGAATCGCCTCGGCGTAGCGCCCGTGCTGGGCGAGCAGGGAGGCGAACTCCCGTACGGCGGAGGCGTAGGCCGGCCGGTAGCCGCTGGCACGCGCCGCCGCTGCCGCCCGCTCGGCCAGCGCGAGCGCCTCACCGCCCTGTTGCCGCTCGTCCCGGAAATGTGCCAGGGCGGCCAGGGAGTAGGCGAGGTCGAGTGGGGCGTCGAGGCGTTCGAAGACCGCGGCGGACTCGGCGAGAGTCGTCAGGACGTCGTCGGTCAGACCACGAGTGGCGGCCTGCATCGCGTGTTGCCACGCCGACCGCCAGGCGACCCGCTCGTCCCCGGCCTCCGAAGCCGCGGCGCGGATGAGGACCCACAGTTCCAGTACCTCGGTGTGCGGGAGCTGGACGTCCAGACGGGCGAGGACCCGCTCGGCCAGGTGGGCGGCGTCGGCGTACCAGCCCACCTGCGCACAGCGCCGGATCACCCAGCCGAGCTGGAGCTGCTCGGCGAGCATCCAGGCCTCACCGTCGGCGGTGAGCCGGGTGACGTCGCGCTCGGGCAGGTACGGCGCCGGACGGATCGGGTCGACGGGCGCCTCGTCGAACGACACCGTCGCGAGGGAGCGGTGGGCCGCGTCGGCGAGCGCGAGGAAGGTGTCGACCAGTCGCCGCAACGCCGCCTCGTTGGCGGTCGGGTCGTCGGCGCGGGCGAGTTCGGCGGCGTAGACGGCAAGCAGGTCGTGGGCGCGGTAGCGGGGCTCGCCGGTCGGATCGCGCCCGGTCTCGGTGAGCAGGCTCGCCTCCACGAGTTCCTCGGCCAACCGCTCCCCGTCGGGTTGGTCGGCCAGGACGCCGAGGGTCCACGCCGCGACGCCGGTCGTACCGAGCAGGCCCAGGCGACGGAACGCGGTCGCGCCGACCGGGGACAGTGCGGAGTAGCTGAGGGCCAGGCCGGCCCGCACCTCCAGGTCGGTCGTCCGCAACTCGTCAAGGCGACGTTGCTCGTCGGCCAACCGCTCGGCGAGCCCGGCCAGACCGGTCGAGGGACGGGCGGCCAACCTGGCGCCGACGATGCGCAGCGCCAGAGGTAGGCCGCCGCAGGCCGCGACGATCGCCCGGGCCGCGGCCGGCTCGGCGTTCACCCGGTCGGTCCCGACCAGGGTCGCGAGCAGATCCAGGGAGTCCTCCTCCGTGAGAGAACCCAGCCGGAACGCGTGCCCGCCGGGCACCCCGCCCAGGAGCCGGCGCCCGGTGACCAGAACCACGCTGCCCGGTGTGCCCGGTACCAGCGGAAGGACCTGCCGGGCGCTCGCGGCGTCGTCCAGCAGCAGGAGTACGGCGCGGTCGGCCAGCCGGGCCCGGAACGCGGAGGCACGCGCGTCGACGCCGTCCGGGAGCGCGTCCCGACCGACACCGCTCGCGGTGAGCAGCTCACCGAGGACCTCCGCCGGGTCCCGGGGCACGCCGTTGGCACCGGTCAACCGGACGAAGAGCTGACCGTCCGGGAAGCGCGTCCGCAGTCGGTGGGCGGCCCGCACGGCGACCGTGCTCTTGCCGGTGCCCGGAGGGCCGGTCAGGCTGAGGACCAGCACCGTCGTTCTGTCCGAGCCGGTACGCAGCCGCTCCTCCAGCGCTTCGAGCAGGTCGGCGCGGCCGACGAAGTCGGCGATGTCCGGAGGGAGCTGGCACAGGGACACCCACGACGCCGGCGCCGCGCCGGGCGCGGTGCCCGCAGCGGCCTGATGCAGGGAGGGATCCTCGGCCAGGATCCGCTGGTGCAGCAGGCGGATCTCCGGGCTCGGCTCCAGTCCCATCTCGTCGACGAGGAGCGTACGCAACCGGCCGTAGGCATCGAGCGCGTCGGACTGTCGGTGGGAGGAGTAGAGCGCCAGCATCAGCTGGTACCAGAAGCGTTCCCGAAGCGGGTGCTCCATCGTCAACGCCGTGAGCTCTCCGACGAGTTCGGCATGCTCGCCGAGGATGAGTTCGGCGTCGATCCGGCGTTCGACGGTGAGCAGCCGCCGCTGCTCCTCCAGGCGTGGTACGAGATCGCGGTGCAGCGACTCCGACGGGATGTCCACCAGCGCCGGGCCACGCCACAACTCGAGCGCCTCGCGCAGGAGCGCGCGGGCCGTCGCCACGTCGCCGGGGTGGCGGTCGGCCTGCGCGAGCAGGTCGGTGAACCGGTCGAGGTCGATCCGCCCGGGCTCCACCTCGATGAGGTAGCCCTCGGGACGGGTCCGGATCGGAACGTCGGCACCGGGATCGATCCCCTGGCCGAGGTTGCGGCGCAGCCGCATGACGTAGGTCGCCAGGGTGGCGCGGGCCGTGGCGGGTGCGGCGTTCCCCCACAGCCGCTCGCACAACTCGTCGACGGAGACCAGCCGGTTGGCCGAGACCAGCAGGGAGACCAACAGGGTGCGCTGCTTACCGGCGCTGACGACCACATGCTGGTCGCCGCGGCGGACCTCCAGTGGTCCGAGCAGCCGGTAGCTCAGGGCAGGTTCCACCGATGCGCACCCCTCCGTGACACGTTCCACACCCAGGGGGGACTCAGCGTAGCGGTGCAACGGATCCGGGCCAGTCACGACCATCCCGGCCGGGACCTCCGCGGACGCGCTCGCGCGACGTGCCGGCGACCGAGGTAGGCCGCGACACCGCGAACCGGCCCACCACGAGGCACCGGCGGGGTACTCTCGCCGCGAGTTCCGGGAGGTTCCGGAGAGGACGAACGATGGACGCCGACGTACACCGGTCACTGGTCTGGTTGAAGGAGGCCGGCGCGGAGCTTGCCGAGGTCAAGCTCGCCCGCGGCCGCCTCTCCGCCACCGGCTCGGCCATCGGGGCCGACCCGCTGCCCTACCGCCTGGAGTACATCCTCGTCACCGGGGACGACTTCACGACCTCCTCCCTGCGGGTGCACACCGCCGGGGCGGGATGGGCCCGGACGCTGGAGCTTCGCCGCGACGGTGACGGAACCTGGCAGATCCTCGGCGACGCCGAAGGTCTCCTCGACGCGCCACCTCCCGGCGGGGACGCCACGCTCTACCGGGACGCGCTCGACTGCGACCTCGCGTTGTGCCCACTCACCAACACGATGCCCGTCCTGCGGCACGGCCTGCTCGACGCTGGCGACCCCGTCGACTTCCAGATGGTGTGGGTCTCGGTCCCCGACCTCGCCGTCCACCCGAGCGCCCAGCGCTACACGCCGGTCCGCAAGTCCGACGACGTGAGCGTGGTCCGCTACGAGGACGAGGACTTCCGGGCCGAGATCGTCTTCGACCGGGACGGCCTGGTGGTCGACTATCCCGGTCTGGCGCGACGGGTGGGCCGGCCGTCCGGAGTCAGGTGATCCCGATCGGTTGGTCCGGTGTTGGTCCACCCTGATCAGGCCGGCCGGCGGACGAACTTCCTCAACACGTCGTACGGATAGCGCAGGGGACGCTCGCTCGCCGCGTCGAGTCGGGCCATCTGGTCCGCGTCGAGACGCCAGCCCGCCGCACCGAGGTTGTCCTCGAAGTGCTGCAACGTGCGCGCGCCGATGATCGGTGCGGTCACCCCCGGCCGCTGGGCGACCCAGCGCAGCGCCACCTGTGCTGGTGACCTGCCGGCCTCCTCCGCGACCGCGTGCAGGGTGTCGATGACGCCCCACGTGTGTTCGTTGTCGTACGCGCCCCAGGCCTCGCTCCAGTCCTGCCGGCTGGCCTCGTCGATGCGGGTGCCGGGGATGGCACCGGTCGCGCCGCGGCGGTACTTGCCCGACAACCAACCGCCCCGCAACGGGCTCCAGGCGATCAGCCCGAGGCCCTCCCGCTCGCACACGGGGACGAGTTCCTGTTCGACGTCCCGGTCGAGCAGGTTGTACAGCGGCTGCAGGCAGGCGTAGGGCTCGAGCCCCAGGTGCCGGGCGACGTCGACCGACTTCTGCAGCTGCCATCCGGCGTAGTTGCTGGCACCGAGGTAGCGGACCTTGCCGGAGCTGACCAGCTTGTCGAGCGTGGCGAGCGTCTCCTCCAGCGGCGTGCCGTCGTCGAATACATGGACCTGGTAGAGGTCGATGTAGTCGGTGCCGAGCCGGCGCAGGCTGGCCTCGACCGCTGTCAAGATGTGCTTGCGGCTGGTGCCGCCGTCGTTGGGGCCGGGGCCCATGTCGCCGTACACCTTGGTGGCCACGACGAGGTCGTCGCGCCGCTGGGTTTTGAGCCAGCGGCCGAGGATCTCCTCCGACGCGCCGGCATTGTAGACGTCGGCGGTGTCGATGAAGGTGCCGCCGGCCTCGACGAAGCGGTCCAGCATCCGCACGCTGGTCTGCTCGTCGGAATCCCCGCCGAACGACATGGCTCCCAGGCAGAGCTCACTGACCCGCAGGCCGGTCCTGCCGAGGTAGAGGTACTCCATGGGTCTCCCTCACTGTCGGGACGGCACGCGTTCGGATGCCGTCGCCACGGACCCTATGGCCAGAACGGCCTGCCAAGGCGGACCACTGCGCGCCCGGCAGGACAGACCAATTGGCTGGTGACCTCCAGCCAGCGCGGGGCGGTGCCGGTTCACGCGTCAGCGCAGCCGGCGTGCCGCGGCCTGCCGGAACCGCTCGGACGCGCCGGAGCGGATCGGGCCGCCGTGCCCGAAGACGGCGTTGTCGAACTCGAGTTCGGCGAGGCGGCGGAAGCTCTCCCCAGCTGCCGTCACGTCCTCACCGACGATCTCCGCCATCCGCCCGGTGGCCGGGCGGATACCGGCGATGTTGAGCGCGGCGTCACCCACGATCAGGGTGCCGCCATCGCGCTCGAGCAAGAACGACACGTGTCCAAGGGTGTGGCCCGGCGTGTGCACGACCCGGATCCCGCCGGCCATCGGGAGTTGCGCTCCGTCGGCGAGCTCGACGTCGACGGTGGCCGGCTCGGGCGGCGTCGAGTTGGCGCGGGCCACGACCGGACCGAGGATGCGGGCCACCACGCTGTTCCAGCTCGGACGCATCCGCGCGCGTGCGCCGCTCACCGCCGCCGCGTCGACGGGGTGGACGTAGACGGGCGCGCCGGTGCGCCGAACCATCGCGGCCAGACCGCCCACGTGGTCGGGGTGATGGTGGGTGACGAGAATGTGCCGGATCTCCGCGGCCTGACGACCCATCCGCAGGAGTCCCGCGGCGATCTGCTCGTCGCCCTTCGGCTCACCGCAGTCGACCAGGACGAGCCCGTCGTCGGCCTCGACGACGTAGGCGCTGACGAAGCCCTGCAGGATCCGGTAGACACCCGGGACCACCATCGTCGCCTTCATACGGTCACGGTAGCCACGCACGGGCGGCGACGCGAGACACGTCCACGACCAGACGTCAGGTCGACGAACAACGTCCACGCGCGCGAACAATCGGCCGCTCATGGCAACGCGTGACCTGTTGACCACGACGTGATGCGGGACGACCCTGGGCGCGGAGGGGCACGCGAGCGGTGGGCGTGTGGTGCGGGGTGGAGCGGAGGTCTGCGATGCGTCGATCTCAGGTCAGGACGGTGCTGCTGCGCGGTGGGCTGGTCGTGGGTGTGACGGCCGCGCTCACGCTGGGTGCCGTTTCCGGTGCCGGTGCGCAGGCGGCACCACCGCCGTCGCGGGCCGATCCGGTCGCGAGTGCCGCGGCGCACCAACCGATTGCCCGGCAGCAGGTCTACGAACGAGCCGCACGCGAGTACGGCGTCCCCGTTCGGGTCCTGTTGGCCGTCTCCTACCTGCAGACCCGCTGGGACACGCATCGGGGCAAGCCCTCACGTGCCGGCGGTTACGGCCCGATGCACCTCACCGACCTCGCGACCGCGAACGCCCCGGAGGCCGGGGAACGCCGTGGAGACCCGGCGCGCCCGGGCGCCGGGACGGTCCCGCGCGGGCCGGCGTTCCAGACGGTCGATCTCGCCGCGCGACTCACCGGCCTTGACAAGGCAGCCTTGCGCAACGATCCGACCGTCAACATCCGTGGCGGCGCTGCCGTGCTCGCGGAGTACCAACGGCGCCTGGGCGGACCCGGCGCCACTCGGGTCGCCGACTGGTACGGCGCGGTCGCCCGCTACAGCGGGGCGGTCGACCAGGCGGGGGCGCGCTCGTTCGCCGACGAGGTGTACGCGCTGATCCGCACCGGTGCCAGCCGGACGACCGATGACGGTCAGACCGTCACGCTGGCGGCGAGCCCGGTGACCGGCAACCGCGCCTGGATCGGCAGGCTCGGGCTGCCCAAGCCGGCGGATGGGACCGCGGAGTGCCCGGCGAGCCTTGGGTGTGAGTGGATCCCCGCCCCCTACGAGGAGATCGGTGGCGGCGACTACGGCAACCACGACCTGGCCGACCGCCCGAACGACCAGCAGGTGAAGTACATCGTCATCCACTCCACCGAGGGCAGCTACGCCGGCACCGTCAACCTCGTCCAGGATCCGACCTACGTCAGTTGGCACTACACGCTCCGGGACAGCGACGGCCACATCGCCCAGCATGTTCCGACCAAGGACGTCGCCTGGCACGCCGGCAACTGGTACGTCAACGCGAAGTCGATCGGCCTCGAGCACGAGGGCTACGCCGCGCGCGGCACGTGGTACACCGAGGTGATGTACCGCAACTCGGCGACGCTGGTGCGTTACCTCGCGGACAGGTACGACATCCCGCTGGACCGGCAGCACGTCCTCGGCCACGACAACGTGCCGGGCGTCACTCCCGAACTCGTGTCGGGCATGCACTGGGACCCAGGGCCCTACTGGGACTGGGCGCACTACTTCGAACTCCTCGGTGCGCCGTTCACGGCGACGGGAACGGCCACGAGCGGCATGGTGACGATCCGGCCCACCTTCGCCACCAACCGTCCGGTCTTCCACGGCTGCGAGGACAACCCGGGACCGCCTGCGGAGGGCCGGCCGCGCCGCTGCCAGGCATGGCCGTCCTCGGCCATCATCCTGCACACCGAGCCTCGGGAGGACGCACCGCTGCTCCGCGACGTGGGCAGCAACCCGCCCACCGGCACCAGCACGACGCACGTGGCGGACATCGGCAGCCGCGTCTCCACCGGACAGCAGTACGCCGTCGCGGAGGTACGTGGTGACTGGACCGCACTCTGGTACCTCGGCCAGAAGGGCTGGTTCTACAACCCGCGGAGCGCGCCGAGAGCCCTCTGGTCGACCGGGATGGTCGCGAAACCCAAGCCAGGGAAGGCGTCTGTCCAGGTCTATGGCCGGGCCTACCCCGAGCCGGCGGCCTACCCGCCCGGCGTCCCGGTCCAGGCGCTGGCGCCGTTGCAGTACACCTGGCCGGCCGGACAGGCCTACGTCGTCGGATTGCCCGCGGCGGCGGAGTACTACCGGGCGGTGACGTTCGACCCGGCCGACCACCAGGTGGTCAAGGGCGCTCTGCGCTACTACCAGGTGCAGTTCGGCCACCGAGTTGCCTACGTCCTCGCCGACGACGTGGACGTGGTCGCATCCGGCGGGTGAGCAGGACCGGCCGACAATCTTGTCAACTATCGCTTGACAAGCCTTGATCATCGAACCACTCTGTGTTGCATGGCTGTCAACGACTTGGACCTTGACAAGATCATCGCCACCGTCGAGGCGGGGCAGGCGGAGGGCGGACCACTGGACCGGGTGAGCGCGGCACGGGAGACCGCGTCGCGCCTGGAGGCCCTTGCGCAGCACGTGGTCGCGCACTTCGTCGACCAAGCCCGTCACGACGGTGCTTCCTGGACCGACATCGGCACCGCACTGGGCGTCACCCGCCAGGCCGCGCAACAACGCTTCGTCCCGGCCGAGGGCGTCGACGTCGACGCGGCGGTGAACAAACCCGCACTCTCCTACACCTCGCGTGCTTCCGCGGCGTTGCTGGCCGCGCGGGAGCTCGCCACGGAGCATCACCACCGCAGCGTCGAGGACGTGCACCTGCTCCTCGTTCTCCTCGACAACCGCAGCGGTGGGGCGATCGGCGCGATGCGCGGTCTTGGCCGCAAGACCGCCGACGTACGCAAGGCTGCCCGCACCCACCTCGGGGCCGACGGTCCTCGTCGGTCGGCGAAGAACCCGCCGCTTGGCCGGTCGGCGGTGAAGGCACTCGACGTCGCCGCACGTGAGGCACTTCGCCTCGGACGCGGTGAGGTCGGGACCGAGCACGAACTCCTGGCGCTGGTGAGCGACCCTTCGTCCGCGGCGGGGCAGGCGCTCGCCGATGCTGGGGTCAGCTACGACGACCTACGCGCCGAGGTGGCCAAGCAGGCGGCCGTCGGTGCGGAGCGCACTGCCCAGAAGCGCATCACCCGACGCAAGCGCACGGGCACCGCATAATCACACTCGAGGGGGCACCGGTCGGAGACGGCCGGTCCGGAAGGAACGGGGAACGCCACCCGCGAGGAGTCACCAGCTGTCGGTGGACAGGAGTTCGGCCAGCCACCGCGGCACGTACTCCGCGTAGGTCGCACGCTCGGTGGCGTTCGCCCCGGTGAGTGCTCGCTGCCAGGCGAGCGCCCGACCGATCTTGGCCAGCTGGGTGGCCCACCGCATGGCGTCCAGCAGATCGGCGCGGTCGTACTCCGCGCTCCAGGGCTCGAGGTAGGCGTCGCGAAGCTTGAGGAGTTCGGGCGCGTCGGGTGCCAGATCGAGACGTTGGGCGACGTTGCGGAGCGTCCCGACCAGGGTGCCGAACGGATGCGCCACGGAGGCGTCGCCCCAGTCGAGAAAGACGTAGGCCGGTCCGCCGGCCGCCAGCCGGACGAACACGTTGCCGTCGTGGAAGTCGTCGTGTTGCAGCGAGGCACCGATTCCTACCGCGTCGAGGCACTGCGCCCAGACGACGACCTGGGGACCGAGTGCGCGCAGCCGGTGATAGTGCTCGACCGCGAGTCCGTCCCTGGCGCCGAGTCGTAGCCAGGCGGTGTCGGCGAGCAGTCGCGCGAAGTGGCCCGGGATCGTGGCCGGACGCAGGTCCGGAACGCCGAGGGCGATCAGTTCGTGCGCCCGCGGCGCCAGTGAGCGTTGGAGTTCGGCGTACGCCGGAAGCACGTCCAGCCAGCGGCTCACGTCAGGATCGACGTACAACAAGGAACGCAGCGACGTACCGGCGTCGGGTAGCAGGGTCCAGGCGCGGTCGACGTCGATCGCCAGCGGCATCAGGACGTGGGTGCTGGCCGAGCGCCGGAGCGCCGCCAGCAGCCGTGGCTCGTACGCCGTGCCGGGTCCGTTGGCCTTCATCCACACCGAGCCGTCGGTGGTGGGTAGCTCGAGGACCGTCGACCAGGGGCGCAGGTGGGTCTGTGCGAGCGGACCCGTCGGATGCAGGCCGAGATCGTGGAGCGCACGCGCCACCCAGTCCATGGCGCCCGAACGCCACGTCTCGCTGGCCCAGATCCGGGTGTGCGCCTGCGCCGGCCTCATCGTCGGATTCGACCTCCGGTGCGTGTGGTCCGACCGACCACCGCCGAAGCGGCGGCGGTCCGCTCCTGCACCGCAACTTAGCCGATCCCGGCGAGCAGGAACCCCTTCGTCGCCGAGGAGTTCCAGCATCTGAGCCTTCCTACCCGGCTTCGACCCGATGCGGGCGTTGTGCGAGGACAACGCGCTTCGCGGGGTTCGGGTGGAGTGGGCCGTGAAGGCTAGGGTGAAACCGGTTCGCGTGTCCTCACCGAAGGAGAGACCGTGGCAGGGACGGAGGCTGGCCGATGACAGGCCCGATGGCAGGTCCTGCGGCCGGCTCGGTGCGCACCCGCGTCTCGGCGTACGCGGTCGCGGTCGACTCGGAGCGCGTGTTGCTGACCCGACTGTCGGCCACCTCACCCATCTTCGAGCCGGGGTTGTGGCATCTGCCGGGCGGCGGGATCGACCCGGGTGAACAGCCGGTGGACGCGCTGGCCCGCGAACTCCTGGAGGAGACCGGCCTCGAACTCCGAGCGGCTCGGCTCGTCGACGCGCGGAGCTACGCCGCGCACCGACTGGGCGTGAGCTGGCATCTGGTGGCGCTCTTCTACGTCGCCACCCTGCGAGACGCCGGCGTACCGTTCGTCAGCGAGGTCGACGGGACGACGGCTGAGGTCGCCTGGCTGCCGTTGGCCATGCTGGACGACGCGACCCTCTCCCCCGCCGCGCTCGACGGCCTTGGACACGCCCGGGCGGACGGGTCCACGAGTTCGCGGCGCTGAAGCTGCCGACCGTGCTCGTCAGCCCTTGGTGGTGTGGCCGCCACGCCCCTCTTCGTCGTCGGGTGGGAGGAGAACGTCACCGCCCTCGGCCTCGGCGACCAGTCGCTCGGCGTCCCGAGCGAGCAGCAAGCGTTCCTTGACAAGGCGGGTGGCCACGTCGCGGACCGCGGCGACGTACCCCTCGTGGTCGCCGTAGCGTTCCTCCAGGGAGGGACGTGGATCCCCCCGCGTGAGACGTTGCGCCGTCGTCACAGGGAACGCCAGCCAGCTCCCGCGCAGTCCGGCGAGGTCGCCGGCTCCCGGGTCGGTCGCGCGGATGTTCCAGCCCGTGGTGGTCGCGAGGGGTACGGCGTGGTTGGTCGACCGGACGCCGGCGATCTCGTTCCCGTCGGCATCGATCCGGGGCACCAGGATCCGCGCCTCGGGCACCTCCGACGGTACCGGCGGCTCGACGGACACCACGCCGACCAGGTCGCGGCCGTGGAAGCCCGGGCCGGTCTCCAGACGCAAGGGACGGTTGACAAGACCGGAGTAGGTCGCGCCCGGGATGGAGGGCCAGCCGAAGGTGGCCGGGTCGGGCGGGACGAGTGTCTGGTCCGCGAGCCTCGGGAACGCCGACGGTGGCGGCGCCGTCCCGTCACAGACCCACTCGGCGAGGGCGACCAGCAACGCCCGCAGCGTCTCGAAGTACGGGGTCGGGTTGAGCGGGTGCCGGCCCACCTCGAGCAGCGGCTCCTCCGCCGGACCGTGCTGGGTGCCGGTGAGGAAGTAGACGCGGACGTCCGGCGGGATCGGCAGGTCGAACGTTCCAGCGAGGTCGGTGGTGGTGAGGGACATCCGGCCCTGCCAGTACTCCGTCGAGGACACGGTCTGGACGACCAGCGGACGCGTGTCGGTCTCGGTGCAGCGGTCGAGCAGGGAGCCGACCCGGCCGTCGTACCCCAACGCCGTCGCCCAGGTGGTGGGCGACTCGGCCTGCGGGAACAGGTGGTCCTCGTGCTGGCCGTATCCACGGCCCGGCTGGCCGAAGCGGAGGTTGATCGTGGAACGGCCGGTCGCGACGTGGGGAGCCACGCCGTCCCACACGCGACGTCCGCGCAGGTCGGCGTTGTACCCCAGGTGCAGGAAGCCGCGGATGAAGCGCCCGCTCTGCGAGGACCCGAAGGCGGCGGTGGAGGTGATCACGCCGGCGACCGGGTTGGGCGTGCCGCGCGCGTCGCTGTCGGCGTAGCGCAGGAACGACACGAGGTCGCGGGTGGCCACGTATCCGAGCCCCAGGACGAGCGGGTCCCGCGCGGTGTAGAGGAGCTCGTAGATGGCGCCGGGTTCGAACCCGTCCCGCACCGCGAGGTGGACGGGGCTCGGCCGACCCGGCCAGGGCGTGTCGGTGCAGTCCGCGAAGGCCCACTCGGTGGGCGGTAGTTCCACCCGGACGTCGGACTCCCGGGACCGCCGGGTCAGCTTCGCCGCCTGTGGGTCGAGGTCGACGGTGGCATAGCTGGCGTGCGTTCCGGAGTCGACGAAGGCCCCACTCGACAACGTCAGGCTCGGTGCCGGCTCGGACACGACGTACTCCGTCCGCACCAGCCCGGTGATCGGCGTCCCGTCGGCCCACCGTGCGACCGGCACCCGCAGCCGAAGACGGTCCTCACCGGGTAGCACGTCGCCCTGCCAGCCGTGGGCGAGGAGGGTGTATCCCTGCTCCATCGCGAACCCGTCGCCCACGTCGCGGGGGTCGTTCACGTCCTCGACGCCGTGGTTCAGCGTGTCGAGCAGGGTGCGGTTGCCCCGGTTGGGGATGTCGCAGAACAGCAGGCCGCTCGCGTGAGCCGGGTCGGTCGGGGTGAGCAGCACCACGTCGGAGGCGTACTCGACCCGGCCCCGCGCGTTGGTCGGGGCCAATGCGAGGTCGGTGACGAGCGCGCTGCCGGGATGGGCCGGGTCGACCTCACCGTGGGCGGTCGCCACGATCTTGCGGTAGGTGCCGCGCTCGCCGAAGGTCCGGCCGCCGAAGGCCACCGGCTCGACCCGGTGCACCTCGAACCTCGTGATGCCAGGTGGGGACGGTGTCCCCTCCCCCGTTGCCGACATCGTGCCTCCGAGGGTTCGGGACCGGCTGGGACGCTCAGAACAGCGTGTGGGCGACCTCGACGATGCGGTCGTCCTCGTCGACGACCGGGATCAGCCGCCACTTGTCGAACGCCGTACAGGGGTGGGAAATCCCCATGCGCACCAGATCGCCGACGGCGAGACCGGAATCGGCCGGGAGATCGAGGAAGGCGTGCTGGTCGTTGAGCATCGAGACGGTGACCGAACCAGGGTCCGCACGCCGGCTGCCGTCCGGGGCCACGATCTCCTCGACGATGGGCATGGCGACGTCGAAGGCGATGTCGCGCCGACCCGCGCCGACCAGGGCCCGGGTCGGCTCCGGCCGGGACAGCACGTAACCCCAGACCTCCAGGGCGGCACGCAGCTCGTACGGCTCGCCACCGGTGGGCAACGGGGTGGCGTGGCCGTAGAGGCCCTCGTCGTGGGTGACGTAGCCGCCGCTGCGGATGACCGCGGTCGAGCCCGGCACGCCGGCGAACTCCTGGGCGACGACGTCGAAGTAGGTGCTGCCGCCCGCGGACAGCAGGAGCTCACCGTCGGGCGACTGGAGCAGCCCTTCGTCGCGCAGCGCGAGTCCGAGTCCGCGGATCTGCCGGCAGAACTCCGCCGCCGCCTCGAGGTCGGCGTCGGTCCGGCCGTGGCCGAGCACTCCCTCGTAGCCGGTCGCGCCGACGACCATCAGGGTCTCCGCCGCGGCGGCCGCCCGCGCCACCTCCAGTGCCGCCTCGTGGCCGCGCGCACCGGTACGCCGGCCGGGAACGCCGATCTCCACCAGGACGGGCAGCTTCCTGGTGGCTCCGTGCGCCGCCAGCGCGCGGTCGAGCAGGTCGACGTTCTCCGGGCCGTCGACACACACCAGCACGGTGAGGTCCGGGTCGGCGTTCGTCGCGGCGGCCAGCCAGGCGATGCCGGCCGGGTCGACGAGCTGGTTGGCCAGCAGGATCCGGCGTACGCCGACCTCTGCATAGGCGCGGACCTGGCTGATCGTCGCCGCGGTGATCCCCCAGGCACCGGCGCGCAGCTGCCGGGCGGTGACCTCGGGCGACATGGACGTCTTGCCGTGGGGCGCGATGACGACACCCTGGTCGGCGCACCAGGCCGCCATGGTGGCGACGTTGCCCGCGAGCCTGCTCTCCCGCAGCACCATCAGGGGAAACGCCAGCTCGCCCCCGTGCAGGCTGGTCTTGCGGTCGACCAGTTCAGCGGAGGTGATCGGAGCGAGCATGGTGAAACCCTTGTCCGCGGGATCGACCGGGCGCTGGCGCAGCGCCTCCAGGGCGGACTCGAGGGCCTTCGCGTCGTACGCCGCAGTCATCGTCCAGGTTCTCCTCGTCGCAGGGCGCGACCGGGTGTCGCGCCGGTGAGTTCGCCGCGGGCCAGCACGATCTCGCCGGCCACGAGTACGTCACGTACCCCGTCGGCGAGCTGGCGCGGATCGTCGTAGGTCGCGCGGTCGGCGACGGTCTCGGGGTCGACGACCACGATGTCGGCGACGCCCCCCTCGACCAGCCGGCCCCGGTCGGCCAGCTGGAACCGCCGCGCCGGGTGCCCGGCGAGGTGCCAGGCGGCCTGGGACCAGGACCAGTCCCCGAGGTCGCGGGTGTGGTGGCCGAGGAAGCGCGCGAAGGCTCCCCATCCGCGTGGATGCGGGTGGCCGCCGAGGTAGATGGCGTCGGAGCAGGCCAGGTGCCGGTCGTCGCGGATCATCTCGCGCATGTCGGACTCGTCGCCGCCGGGCGCCGGGATGATGACGCCGACGGCGAGGTCGCTGTCGAGCAGCATGTCGCAGAGCAGGTCAGCGAAGCTGAGCTTGGACTTCTCGCAGGCCTGCGCGACCGTGGCCCCCTCGGCCCAGCGGAACTTCTCCCCCGCGACGTTGCCGAGGATCGCGGTCGCGACCTCGGCCTCGATCCTGGGAAACCAGTCGGCCTGCAGCTCCGCCCGCACCCGTGGGTCGGCGAGACGGCGCATCGTCGCGTCGACACCGCCGGCCTGGATCCGTGCCGGCAGCGCCTTCATCGCGAGGATCGTGTTGCCGTAGATGTGCGGGTAAGCGTCGAACGTCGCGTCCACCCCGTCGGCGGCGCAGTCCTCGAGGTGGGCGAGGAGGGGTTCGGCGCGGCCGCGCAGGTGGGACACGTGGATCGGCACGCCCGTCGCCCGGCCGAGCTCGCGGGCCTCCAGCATCCCCGGCGCGGTGCCGCCGTCGTAGCTGCGCAGGTGGCTGACGTAAGGGACGCCGGCCGCGGCGGCGACCCGGCACAGCGCGGCGAGTTCGTCGAAGTCGGCGAAGATCCCCGGGACGTACTCCAGCCCGGTGGACACGCCGACCGCTCCCTCCTCGATGGCCTGCTCGACCAGCCGGACCATCTCCGGCAGCCGGGCGGGACCCGCGTCGTGGTCGTCGGGGCCGAGCACCTCGTGCCGCACCGTGCCGAGCGGGACGAGGTAGGCGACGTTGATCGGCGTACGGCGGTCGTAGTAGGAGAGCAGGCCCGCCACGGTGCAGCCCTCGGCCAGCTCGGGAGGCGGCGGTCCGTCGACGGCGGCGAAGTAGCGCCCGACGTAGGCCGCGGTCGCCGCCGAGGACGGCGCGAAGGACAGCCCGTCCTGGCCGAGAACGACCGAGGTGATGCCCTGCCGCAGCATCGCCTCCTGGACGTCGGGGCGGACGAGGACGGTGTCGGCGTGCACGTGGGAGTCGACGAACCCCGGCATCACGAGGCGGCCGGTGACGTCCATGACGGTGCGGGCGGGTACGTCGTCGCCGAGCCGGCCCACAGCGGCGATCCGGCCGTTGCTGATCGCGAGGTCGGCGGGGTAGACCCCGGCTCCGGTGCCGTCCACGACCGTGCCGCCGGTCAGGAGGATGTCGTAGCCGCTCACTCGCACCTCGCTCCGTCAGCCTGGCCACGTCCGTCGGATGGCGGACTCGTCAGGAGGCTATCCGGTCCGCGCCGATTGAACGCCGATCAGGGGCCCGAGCCCGCGCGCGCGTCGCGGTTCACCCAGGGGGCTCGGGATGCAGCCGTACGGCCTGTCCGGTGGCGCCCGCGGCGTAGATCGCGCAGAGCAGGCGTACGGTCCGGACCCCCTCGGTCACGTCGATGGCCGGCGGCCGACCCTCGCGCAGCGCGTCGAGGACGTCGCGCCACTGCGCGACGTGCCCGTCCAGCCCGATCGCCGCGGGGTCCTGGGCACCGCTCGCCGGACCGGTCGCGGGAGGAGGTGGTGGTACGCCGGGCACGTCCCAGCGGGTCACCTCGACACCCTGGAGTTCGATCGAGCCGCGGCTCGTGAAGAGCGCGAGCCGGGCCGGATCGCCGGGCCGGATCGCCGTCGAGGAGGCCACCAGCGCGAGGGCGCCGGACGCGAAGCGCACCGTCGCCACCGCGGTGTCCTCGGCCCGCAGCAGGTCACGGTCGTGGCCGAGGGTGTCGTACTGCGCCGTCACCTCCACCGGCACGCCCAGGAACCATTGCAGCAGGTCGATGTTGTGGACCGCCTGGTTCATCACCGAGCCGCCGCCGGACTCCATCCGCGCCCGCCACGGCGACTCCGTGTAGTAGGCGTCGTCCCGGTGCCAGTGGACGAAGGTCTCCCCGAGGATCGGCCTGCCGAGCTTTCCGGCGTCGAGCAGCCGTTTGACGTGGCGGTGGTGGGGTTCGAGCCGCCGCTGCGCCATCACCGAGACCTGTCGGCCGGCTCTCGCCGCGGCCCAGGCGACCTCCTGCGCGGCGGCGACGTCCAGCGCGAGCGGCTTCTCCACGACGATGTTGCTGCCGGCCGCGAGGGCGGCGACGGTCTGCGGCGCGTGTGTGGGCGTCGGGCCACAGAGCACCACGATGTCGAGGTCGTCACGGCCGACGATCTCCTCGGGCCTCGCGCGTGCGGCCTCGGGCCAACCGAGTTCGGCGAGATCGACACCGGATCCCCCGCTCACGACGACGAGATCCACCTCGTCACGCAGGAGCGCGAGGACGCGGGCGTGGGTGACGCCGATGCTGCCCAGGCCGACCAACCCGACACGCCGTCTCAACTGGGCCTCCATGCAGGTTTCGCTCTGGTCCGGGCGCGTTGGCCGGGCTCCGGTCGGGGCGTGACCGTCCGGAGCCCGTGCACTGAGGGTATTACAGTCCGGACCGTAATGCTGGTAGTGCTGTCGCGCGTCGGCCGGACTCTCCCGCGCCTCCTCGCCATCCTCCCTGACGGCGTCCGCTCTCGGGCGCGGTTCGTCGGCGACGGCGAGCGCTCCACCGAGGAACTCTGGAGCTACCCCAGGTGTGAGGCATGGGATCAGATCATGCCCCGGAGGCCGCCGAGTAATCTTGCCGAACGCGATGAGTGCTGATCCGCGGCCGAACGGAACACCCCCACCGTCCGGCGCAACGCTGCAGTGGGTACGCGAGGTCATGGGTGCGGGCAGTCTGATCGCTTCCGTGCGTCTGATGAGCGTCGATTCGACGACCCTCCACGCGGTCGACGTCCTGGGACCCACCGGAGTGATCCACCAACTCACGCTGCGCCGTTTCCATCGAGCCGACCGGCTGCGCACCGACCCGTGGTACGTGCCCGCGAACGAAGCCACCGTGCTCGGACTGTTGGGCAGCACGGAGGTGCCCGCGCCACGACTCGTCGCCGCGGACACGGCGGCGACCATGTGTGACCTGCCGACGCTGCTCACCACCCGCCTACCCGGTACCCCGCCGACGTCGGCGGAGCCGGTCGTCCTGGCCGCGCTCGCGGAGACCCTCGCGGGCATCCACCGCGTCGACCTCCCCGTCGTCCGCGCGCTCCCGCCGTACCGGCCCTACTACGACCCGCAACTCGACGGCCACCGGCGACCGCCCACCTGGTCCTCCAACCCGGGGCTGTGGAACCGCGTCTTCGAGATCCTCCTGGCCGGGCCACCGACCGCCAACCTCGGCTTCATCCACCGCGACTACCACCCGGGCCAGACCCTCTGGGAGGGCGACCGCCTCATCGGCGTCGTCGACTGGACGACCGGCTGCCTCGGTCCGCGCGGGATCGACCTGGCCCGGATGCGGCTCAACCTGGCCGGCCGGTACGGCGCGGAGGTGGCCGACCACTTCCTCGCGCTCTACCGGGCCGCGGGCGCACCCGACGCGCACCACCCGTACTGGGACCTGCTCGACGCCTCGGACGGAATCGTCGACCTCCCCGAGCCCAGCACCCCCGCGTCCCGCCTCGAGTACGGCCGCTTCGAGGACTGGGTAGCGCGGACCGCGGCACAGCTGTAGCGCAGCCTGTAGCTCCGCCGGTAGCCCGGTCCGTCCGCGGTCGAGTAGCGGAGGAGCGCGCCGGCGGATAGCCTGCTCCGCCTGATCGGACGGCGGACCGCGGCGCCCTCTGGCCCGCCCCCGGCGGTGGCCAGGTCGGCGCGGCCGCCGGAAATGTCCCAACCGCGCCTCCGACGAGGAACGCCGGCAGCGTGGTGGACTGAATCCTCCCGGTGGACAACGGCTAGCGGACAGGCGGTACGCGCGGTGAGGACACAGCCGTGACAGCAGACCTGGCTCCCCAGGCCGGCGCGTTCGTCCGCGCCCACACCGAGCTGCGCCCGGTCCCCGGCGTACCGGAGATCTCGCTTCACTTGGCCGACGACGCGATCGAGCTGTGGCAGGAGGTCGAGGCGGCCTTCGGGCTGGACGACACACCACCGCCGTTCTGGGCCTTCGCGTGGGCCGGCGGTCAGGCGCTCGCCCGCTACGTCCTCGACCATCCGCAGCGCCTCGCGGGAGCGCGCGTGCTGGATCTCGCCGCGGGCTGTGGGCTGGTGGCGGTCGCGGCGGCCAAGGCGGGTGCGACGTCCGTCACGGCGAACGACCTCGAGCCGCTGGCCGCGGCGGCGATCGAGCTGAACGCCGAGGCGAACGCCGTCACGGTCAAGCCGTATCTCGGTGACCTGCTCGGGGAGACCAGCGTGGACGCCGACGTGGTGCTCGCCGGCGACATCTTCTACGAGCGGCACACGGCCGAACGCGTTCTGCCGTTCCTCCAGCGGGCGCATGCCGGCGGCGCGCTCGTCCTGGTCGGTGACCCCGGCCGCGCCTACCTTCCGCGCGAGCGGTTCGAGTCGGTGGCGACCTACACGATGCCCATGGCCGCCGCGCTCGAGGACGCCGACGTGAAGCAGACCACCGTGTGGAGCCTCACGGACTGAGCGCCTCCCGGCAAGCCCTCCGGCGACAACCCCGAACGAACGGCTCCGCAACTTCCCACCAGTTTTGGGCGACTCCGCGCAACTTCGTGGCAGCGGGCCCGACGGCCTGCCATGATCAACTCGCGCGTTCGACTCGCGCGGTCTTCTCGGCGATCGACACCCCGACACTCGAGGGACGGAGTGCCCGCATGCCCGCGCGACCTGATCCGTTGCCGCCAGCACCGCCAGGCCACCGGCGCCGATCGTTCCTCGCCCTGAGTGGGGTGAGTGCCGCGGCGTTCGCGCTCGGAACCGGGCGGGCGGTGGCGGACGACCGGACGACCGGCGTACCGGCCGACCCGTTCCAGCTCGGCGTCGCCTCCGGAGAGCCCGAGCCTGACGGCGTGGTGTTGTGGACCCGACTCGCTCCGGACCCCCTCGCCGAGGACGGCCACGGCGGGATGCCGCTCCGCCCGACGAGCGTGCAGTACGAAGTGGCCGAGGACGAACGCTTCACCCGGATCGCCGCCCGCGGAGCCGCCCTCGCGACACCGGAGCTCGGCCACTCGATCCACGTGGAGGTCCGGGGGCTCGCCCCCGCGCGGGAGTACTTCTACCGGTTCCGGGCCGGCCGCGACATCAGCCCGGTCGGGCGGACGAAGACCGCTCCCGCGGCCGACGCGTCGCCCGCGGCGTTCCGCTTCGCGGCCGCGTCCTGCCAGGCCTGGTACCACGGATACTTCACCGCCTACCGGCACATGGCGGAGGAGGACCTCGACGTGGTCTTCTTCCTCGGCGACTACATCTACGAGTACGCCATCAACGCGTCCAACCTGTGGCGGGAGGGTGTCAGCGTCGCCGCGGCCCACAACGCGGACGTGCTGACGCTGGAGCAGTACCGCCTGCGGTACGCCCTGTTCAAGTCCGACCCCGACCTGCAGCGGCTCCACGCTCGGGTGCCGTGGATCGTGACCAGCGACGACCACGAGGTCGTCAACAACTACGCCGCCGACTTCCCGCAGTACGACGTCTCCCCCGAGGACTTCCTGCGCCGCCGTTCGGTCGCCTACCGCGCCTACTACGAGAACCTCCCGCTGCGCGCGGCCCTGCTGCCCAGCGGACCGGCGATGCCGCTCTACCGTCGGCTGCGCTACGGCCGCCTCGCGGCACTGCACGTCCTCGACACCCGCCAGTACCGCGACGACTACCCCTGTGACGGCGCGGCGACCGGTACCTGCGACGAGGCGAACGACCCGAACCGCTCGATCCTCGGGCCGGACCAGGAGCGTTGGTTGTTCGACGGTCTCGGCGCCTCGGACACGACGTGGAACGTCCTCACCCAGCAGGTGGTGATGGCCTCGATCGACCGGACCATCGGGGCCGGAACGTCCTACAGCTTCGATCAGTGGGACGGCTTCACCGCCTGCCGAGACCGGCTCTTCGACGTGATCCAGCAACGTCGGGTCGCCAACCCGGTGGTCCTCACCGGCGACATCCACCGCAGTGTCGCCGCGGAGCTGAAGGCGGACTGGACCGACCCCGACTCGGCGACCGTCGGCACCGAGCTCATCGCCTCCTCGATCGGCTCCAACGGCGACGGCACCGACACCGACAGCCTGGGTCCGATCTGGCTGTCCAACCCGCACGTCAAGCTCTACAACGCCCGGCGCGGCTACGTGAGCTGCACGATGACACCGACGGAGCTGACCTCCGACTTCCGCGTCGTGCCGTACGTCCAGCGGCAGGGCGCGCCGATCAACTCCCTCGCCCGCTTCGTCACCGAAGCCGGTCGCCCCGGCCTGAACCCCGCGTGACCAGGAGGACGGACATGACCACCTTCACGAGGCGTTCCGCCCTCGGCCTGGGTGAGCAGCCGGCCCCGGTTCGCCGCCTCACCGCCTCCGGCGGTATCGGCCGGATCGAGGTCAGCTTCGAACACCCGCACTCCTACGACCCCCAGATCGACCACTACGCCGTCCACGCCTCGCGGACGCCGGGCTTCACTCCGAGCGCCGAGAACCTGCTCGCCAAGACCGTCTACACGACGTTCCGCCACGACAGGCTCGGCGGGCAGGCGCAGGCGTGGCACTACCGGGTCGTCGTGGTCGCCGCGTCCGGGAGAAGGAGTGGCCCCTCGACGGAGGTCGCCGGCAGTAGCATCGCGTCGGTGGCGTTCTCCGGCGAGCCGGTCGCCACCGTCGGCACGTTCGACCACCGGAGCCTGGAGTTCGCGCTCGCGCCGAACGGATCCGCGCAGTACCCCACGCGCTTCCCGAACGACGTGGACCTCACCGCCGGCGTCGACGACCCGAAGACCGACTGGTCCTACATCCACCCAGGGCCGGCCGACGCGTGGGCGGGCCGCAAGGAGCACCGGGCGACGTTCCGTTTCCCACTCTCGGCGGTCCCGACCGGTGAGCTGTGGCTCGCGATGTGGTTGATCGACACCCACGCGACGATTCCGGGACGGGCGAGGCTCGCCCTGAACGGCACCGCCGTGCGCGACATCGTCTTCGAGCCCGGCGCGACCCGCGGGTCGTTGGAGGGTGACGCCAACCTGCCCGGCAGCCCGCTGCGTCCGTCGTACGTCGAACTCGCCCTGCCCACCCAGGCGCTGGTGAGCGGGGAGAACGTGCTCACCCTCGACAAGTACGACGGCTCCTGGCACGTCTACGACGCGCTCGGGGTCTTCCTGCGCCGCTGACGCGACACGCCGGCACGGAACGGGACGGGAATAACGAGGCCAACACCGCCTCTTGCCACGGTTGTGACGATCAGCCTGCACGCCTTCCTCGGAATCGCCGCCGTCGCCATCGGCCTCGTGCTCACCCCCGGACCGAACATGATCTACCTCGTCTCCAGGTCGGTGACGCAGGGACGCCGCGCCGGCATGATCTCCCTGGCCGGTGTGGCGGCCGGGTTCCTGGTCTACCTCGTGGCCGCGACCGCCGGGATCGCGACGATCTTCTCCCTCGTCCCCGCCGTCTACACGGCCCTCAAGCTGGCCGGGGCGGCGTACCTGCTCTGGCTCGCCTGGAAGGCCGTGCGACCGGGTGGGGACTCGGCGTTCTCCCCCAAGGCGCTGCCGGCCGACCCGCCTCGCAAGCTGTTCGCCATGGGGCTGGTCACCAACCTGTTGAACCCCAAGATCGCGATCCTCTACGTCTCGCTGCTGCCGCAGTTCGTCGACCCGGCCCGCGGACACGTCGCGGCCCAGAGCCTGACCCTGGGTGTCACCCAGATCGTGGTCGCGCTGACCGTGAACGCCGTGATCGTGCTGACGGCGGGCTCCATCGCGGCCTTCCTCTCCCGGCGGCCCACCTGGCTGCGCGTGCAGCGGTACGTGATGGGCACGGTTCTCGCCGCGCTGGCGATCCGGATCGCCGCCGACCGCTCCCGCGCCGTCGTCGCGACGCCCTGACCCGTACTGGCCGGCCCGCTCGAAGGCCCGCGCCGCCGCCCGGTTCGGGCGCCGCCCGGCTCAGGCCGGTCCACCCGGGCGGGCCCGCCCGCTTGTTCAGGCCTTCTCGGTGCCGCCGGGCTGATCCTGCTGCCAGGCGGCCAGCACCTCGAGCACGCGGGCGCGCCCGGTCTCCCGGTCGAGCCCGAGCGCGGCGAGGATCTGCGCCGCAATCGATTCCGGGTCGCGGTACATCGCCAGCAGTAGATGCTCGGTGCCGATGTAGTTGTGCCCGAGCTTCAACGCCTCGCTCAGGGCGAGTGTCAGGACGGCCGCCGCCCGCGGTGTGAAGGACCGGTGGCTCTCGGCGGGCGCGGAACCCTGCCCGACCCGGGCGACCACCGCGGCCTCGACCAGGTCGCGGGTGGCCGACGCGGCGAGCAGAACCCCGGTCGCGACGCTCTCGGGCTCGGCGTAGAGGCCGAGCAGGAGGTGTTCGGTCCCGACGTAGTTGTGCCCGAGCGCGGCCGCCGCGGGCTTGGCGGCCTCGAGCGTGTGACGTGCCCGGTCGGTGAACCGCTGGAGGGTGGGCGCCTCCTCGCCGAGGGGGAAGTTGCCCGCGAAGCGCTTGTGAACGGCCTGTTTGGTGACGCCGAGAACGTTGCTGATCTCGGTCCAGGACCGGCCGCTGCCGCGGGCGCGGTCGACGTAGTGCCCGAGGAGGGCGTCGCCGGTGTCGTTGAGCTCGCTGACCATCGCGCGTGCGGTGGCCAACTGCTCGAGCACGTCGTCGGCGCCGGCATCCCGCCGGACGATCTCGATGAGGTCCTGAAGGCTGGGTGCGGGTGTCATGAGTCAACCCTAGGTTGACCCAAGATCAAGAGTCAACCCTAGGTTGATGGTCATCCGGGTTGCGTCGCCTCAGCGTCAGTGCAGCGAACAGGGCATACTTCCGGCGTGCCCGGTACGTCACAAAAACGTCACTACCCGTTCCTCGACCACGACGGTCCGCTCGCCTTCGCGCACCGAGGCGGCGCCCTCTACGAGCCCAACCTCGGCATCGAGAACTCCATGCGAGCCTTCGCGAACGCGATCGAGCTCGGCTACCAGTACCTCGAGACCGACGTGCACGCCACGTCCGACGGCGTCCTCGTGGCGTTCCACGACGAGGACCTCGACCGGGTGACCGACCGCACCGGACGCATCGCCGAGCTGCCCTACACCGAGGTCGCGCAGGCCCGTATCGGTGGCCGCGAGCCCATCCCGACGCTCGAGGAGATCCTCGGCACCTGGCCACAGGCGCGGGTCAACATCGACGTCAAGCACGAGAACGCCATCCGCCCGCTGGCCGAGACGATCGTCCGGACCGCCGCGCACGATCGGGTCTGCGTGTCGTCCTTCTCCAGCAGTCGGGTCCACGCCGTACGGCGGATCCTCGGCCCACGGGTCGCGACCGGCCTGTCCCCCGTGGGCATCGTCTTCGTCAAACTGCCGCTTCCCCGCGTGCTCGCCGGGCTCCTCACCAGCGACGCGCCCTGCGTCCAGGTCCCGGCCAGCTACCGCGGCTTCCGCCTGGTCACCCCGGGTTTCGTCGAGCGCGCGCACGGGCTCGGCAAGCAGGTCCACGTGTGGACGGTCGACGAGGCGGAGGTGATGGTCGACCTGCTCGACCAGGGCGTCGACGGCCTGATCAGTGACCGCATCGACACACTCCGCGAAGTGCTCGTCGCCCGTGCCCAATGGGCGTCATGATCGTCCCCATGACCGCGACAACGGCGTCGCATCCCGACTCGGCCGCACGGCTTCGGGAGCAACGCGCCTGGTACTTCTACGACTGGGCCAACTCGGCGTACGTCACCACCGTCCTCACGGTGCTGTTCAGTCCCTACCTCGCCTCCATCGCCGAGACCGCCGCCTGTGGCGCGCCGGGAACGCCGGAGAACCCGTGCACGACGAACCTCCGCGTCCTCGGCCTTCCGCTCTCGCCCGGCTCGCTGCCGCTGTACGTCATCACGGCGACCACCCTGCTGTCCGCGCTGTTCCTGCCGGTCGTCGGCGCGATCGCCGACCGCTCCCACCACAAGAAGCACGTCCTCGGCGGCTTCGCCTGGGTGGGGGCGGCCGCCGCGGCCTCGATGGTGTTCGTCGCGGGCACGAACTGGCAGCTCGGCGTCGCCCTGCTGTTCGTGGGCAACGTCTGTCTCGCGTCCTCGCTCGTGGTCTACGACGCGATCCTGTGTGAGATCGCCACCGCCGACGAGCGCGACCGCGTGTCCTCACGCGGCTGGGCGCTCGGCTACCTCGGCGGCGGCCTGCTGCTGGTCGTCAACCTCGGCCTCGTGCAGGGACATGCCGTGCTCGGCCTCTCCACCGACACCGCGGTCCGGATCAGCCTGCTCTCGGCCGGCCTGTGGTGGGGAGCCTTCACGCTCATCCCGTTCCTCGGGCTGCGCAACCGGCCACCCGTCGCGGTGGTTCCGGAGCATGGCCGGTTCGTCCGCCAGAGTGTGGGTCAGCTGCTCACGACGCTGCGAGAGGCCCGCGCCTACCCGATGACGCTGCTGTTCCTCGCGGCGTACCTCTTCTTCAACGACGGCGTGCAGACCGTCATCTACGCCTCCTCCGTCTACATCGCGAGCCAGTTGGGCCTCGGGCAGACCGTTCTCATCGCGACGATTCTGCTGGTCCAGTTCGTCGCCTTCGGAGGTGCGTTGCTCTTCGGCCGGATCGCCGGACGGTTCGGCAGCCGCCACACCATCCTGGTCGCGCTGTGGGTGTGGGTGGCGGTGGTGGTCGCCGCCTACTTCCTGCCCGCCCGCCAGGTGGCGCCGGTCCTCCTGCTCGGCGTCGCCATCGGCCTCGTCCTCGGCGGGACGCAGGCGCTGTCCCGGTCGCTCTACAGCCAGTTCGTCCCGCGCGGACGGGAGGCGGAGTACTTCAGCCTGTACCAGACCTGCGAACGCGGCACCAGCTGGCTCGGCACCCTCGTCTTCGGCGTGGTGCACCAGCTGACGCACTCCTATCGCCCGGCGATCATCGCGCTCATCGCGTTCTTCGTGGTGGGGTTCGTGCTCCTCGCCCGGGTCGATCCCCACCGCGCCATCCGCGACGCCGGCAACGAACCCCCCACAGTCATCTGACCGAGCCTCATCCGGCCTTGGTGCGGAGCGGGATGCTCCGCACCAGGCCCCAGGTCAGCCCGCCACCGAGCAGCAGGCTGCCGGCACAGATCCCCAGCGCCAGCAGGGCGATCAGGACCTCCTCGAACAACGGGCTCATCTCCTCGATCAGATGCGTGGAGATGACGACCGTGCGGGGACGGGCCATGAGGTCCTCGAGCAGTGCGTCGTGAAAGGCCGTCCGGGACGGCGCGTCCATGCCGAGGTGGGACTCATCGAACATCGTCACCGGTACTCTGCTGGCCAGGCCGACGACGATCCCGAACGCCGAACGCTGGCCGCGTGACAGGTCACCGATCCGCTTGTCCAGCGGAAGGCTGAAGCGGTCGAGCAGCGTGGCGGCGTAGTTCTCGTCCCAGTCCGGCCGCAGCCGGCGCGCGATCCGCAGCGCCTCGTTCACCTTCTCACTTCGATCCGCCGCGTCGCCGGTCTCCCGGACGAGACAGACCTGGCTGGTGATGGCCGCGTTCTCGAACACCGGCTGCCCGTCGATCAGCACGGTCCCGGCCGATGCCTTCCGGAACGCCGCGAGCACCGAGAGCAGGCTGGTCTTCCCGAACCGGTCCGTCCGAGCAGTCCGTAGATCCGGCCGCCGGGCAGGGAGAAGGTGACGTCGTCGAGTGCGGTGGTGTCGTCGTAGCTCAGGGGCAGTCTGTCCACGTCGATGCGCAGGGTCATTGGTGGTCCTTGTCGGTCGGGCCACCTGGGCCTGCCAGTTGCTGGAGCCTCGCGATGACGTCGGGCAGCGGAATTCCGATCGTCCGCGCCTCGGCCACCATCGGGTCGACGACGGTGGTGAAGAACGCTTCCCGGCGCTTCGCCCGCAGGACCTCGCGCGCGTCCGGGCTCACGAACATCCCGATCCCCCGTCTCTTGTAGAGGACGCCCTCGTCGACCAGTTGCGCGAAGGCTTTCCCCGCCGTCGCCGGATTGATCCGGTAGAACGCGGCGTACTGGTTGGTGGACATGACCTGCTCGTCGCCGCCGAGGACGCCGCGCACGACGTCGGACTTGATCCGGTCGGCGATCTGCCGATAGATCGGGCTCTGGTCGTCGAACATCGCGCCCCTGGGTGCCTTGGTTCATTACTTGGGTAACGAACCATACAGCCTCCCCACCCAGGTGGCCCCCGGATGGGGGAGGATGTTTGACTGAGGCCGGACCCGGGCGGATGAAGATTCACTTGTGCGCCCCTGGGGAATCCTGGGCGGGGGCCCAGACGTTAGGCCCATCGAGGTCCATACACGATGGAGGGGGATGGAGAGCTTTATGTCGGAGCGAGCACTACGAGGCTCCAGGCTTGGAGCGGCAAGCTACGAGGATGACCGGGAGATCGCTCCCGCGCCGCGCCAGCTGGTTGGATATGACTGCCCGCATTCCCACCACTTTGACCTACCCTTCGCCGCTGATGCCGAAGTACCGTCCGTTTGGGAATGCCCGCGCTGCGGGGGCGAGGCCGTCCGTGTCGACGGCGACCGTCCCGAGGCCAAGCACGTGAAGCCGCCGCGCACACACTGGGACATGCTGCTCGAACGACGCAGCATCGACGAGCTCGAGCAGCTCCTCTCGGAGCGTCTGGAGTTGCTCCGCTCGGGCCAGATCGGACCGGATCACCTGCACCGTGAGGGTAGTGATCCCAAGACGCCCAAACCGCCGCGTCAGCGCAAGAGCGCCTGACCGAAGCTACCTCGAACCGCGTCGCACCCCCCGGCGGCGCGGTTCGACGCTGTCCGGACACCGACACACACCCTGAGCGGCGTATCAACGCGCGACGACGACACGCCGCCAGCGTGGATGCGGGGGCCTGCGAGCCTAGGAGGAGGGGTGGTCGGTCTTCTGATCGGTCTTCTGAATGATCTCCCCCTGGATGACCGGGCCGGTGGGGCCGGATCCAGGTCCGCCGGGCCCGGGCAGGCCGCCATGGCGCTGCATCATCGCCATTCGGCGGGCGGCGTGCCGGGCCATCGCCCAGGTCAGCAGGCGCCGCGTGAGCCGCCGGGTGAAGGGCGCCGCCAGCAGCAGTCCCACCACGTCGGTGACGAAGCCGGGGACGACGACCAGGGCGCCACCCACGAAGACCAGGCTGGCGTCGACGACCTCGCGGTCGGGTGCACGTCCGCCTTCGACCGCTTCGCGTAGGGCGCGGAAGGTCCGCCGGCCCTCCCGCTTGATCAGCCAGTAACCGCTGGCGCTGACGGCGAGCAGCAGGCCGACCGTCAGCCAGCCACCGATGAGGTGGGCGACGGTGATGATGACGTAGATCTCCAGGGCCGGTACCGCGATCAACGCGAGGAGGAACGGCAACACGATCAGGGCCTCACCTTCGCCGGTCCGATGCCAGCCGTCTTCCCGCGGTCACTTCCCGGGCCTGGCGGAGACGGTGCTGCAGACCCCAGACCGTGACTCGCCGAAGGGACTCGGTCATGACCTGGAGGTTCATCTTGCTGGTTCCGTACTCGCGCTCGAGGAACACAATCGGCACCTCGGTGACCCGGTAGCCGGCCCGGTATGCCCGCCAGGCCAGGTCGATCTGGAAGCAGTAACCAAGGGACTCCACGTCGTGGAGCCCGATGCCCTCCAGGGTAGCTCGACGGAAGGCCCGGAATCCGGCCGTCGCGTCCCTCAGTGGGACACCCAGGGCGATCCGGGCATACAGGTTCGCGCCGCGGGAGAGGACCTCCCGTAGGTGGGACCAGTTCTCCACCCGACCGCCGGGGATCCAGCGCGAACCGATCACGAGGTCGGCTCCGAGCAGACCCTGCAGCAGTTTGACGAGTTCCTCGGGCTGGTGTGAGCCGTCGGCGTCCATCTCGCACAGGACGTCGTACCCGCGGTCGAGTCCCCAGTCGAAGCTTTCGCGGTAGGCGGTGCCGAGCCCGTCCTTGGCGGCACGGTGCAACACGTGGATGTGCGGGTCGGCGGCGGCCAGCCGGTCGGCGATCTGCCCGGTTCCGTCCGGTGAGGCGTCGTCGGTCACCAGCAGGTCAGCTCCGGGAACCGCCTTGCGCAGGCGGGTGACCGTGCGCTCGATGTTCTCGGCCTCGTTGTAGGTCGGCAGGACGACGAGGATCGAACCGAGTCCGGCGTAGGTGTTCTCTGCGGAATTGCTCACCCGGTCGCTCACTCGCTGCCCCCTCCTGTCGGCTGGGCCTTCGGCCCCGCTGGCCCGGCGCCGGCGGATGGCCGCCGGCGGCGGATGAGGGCGGCCACGATCGCGGCCAGCCCGGCGAGGGAGAGCACCCACTCGGGTACCGGACCGAGCCGAGCCGCCAGCGTCGGCGTCGTGCGGAGGGGGACGCGTTCGACGTAGACCTGGCGGGTGGCCTCCTTGGACTGCGCGACGATCTTTCCGTCGGGCGCGATGGCGCCGCTGATGCCGTTGGGTGAAGCCACGAGGGTGGCCTTGCCGTACTCGATCGATCGCAAACGGGTGATCGCGAACTGCTGCTGCGGTTGTCCGGTGTCGGTGTAGGTCGCGTTGTTGGTTTGGACGGTGAGGAACTGGGAGTTGTTGCCCGCGGCGACCTCCCGCACGATCCCGTCGTAGGCGACCTCGAAGCAGATCACCTCGCCGACCCGGTAGCCCGCGATCCGCATCTTGCCGGGCTCGGTGCCCGCGTAGGTGTCGCGCCCGACCAGCTGGAGCCGGTCGATGTAGGGCAGCAACTGCCGCCGGAACGGGATGTACTCGCCGAAGGGCACCGGGTGCTGCTTGGCGTAGATCTGACCGGGCCCGGTCGTCGGGTCCCAGACCACACCGGTGGTACGCCGGTAGTTGGGGCCGGGCCCGTCGAGAACCGCCCCCACCAACACCGGGACCCCGGCCGTCTGGACGGCCTGCTCGACGATGGACCGGGTCTGCGCGTCGGTGAACGGGTCGATGTCGGTGGAGTTCTCCGGCCAGAGGACGAAGTCGGGTTTCGGGAGTTTGCCGGCCCGGACCTCGCGCATGAGCTGCTCGGTCGCCTCGAGGTGGTTCCGCGTCACGGTGCGAGCCCGCCCGAGGAACTCCAGGCCCTTGGACGGCACGTTCCCCTGGACGATCGCGACGGTCGCGAACCCGATGCCCTCCGTCGGCAGCGGCACCAACAGCCCGCCGAACGCGAGGGCGCCGGCCACCGCGACCGCGAAGATCCGCGGCACCGGTCCGCGCCTGCTCGCGACGACCGCCCAGAGCAGGACGTTGCCCGCGAGCGCCACGACGAAGGTGACCAGGGGCACGCCACCCAGGCTGGCGAGAGCCGCCATGGGCGTGTCGTCGAGGGCATAGGCGAGCCGGCCCCACGGGAAGCCACCGAGGGGGAACGACGCGCGGGCGAACTCCACCCCCACCCAGAGCGCGGCGGCCCACAACGGCCACCACCGCAGGCGGGTGACGAGGGTGAGGGCGGCTCCGAGCACCGCGATGAACAGCGCCTCGATCAGGCTCAGCGCGAGCCACGCGTCGACCCCGATCACCCGGACCCACTGCAGGAGCAGGAGCAGGAAGCCCAGGCCGAAGACGAGCCCGAGAAGTGCACCCATCCGCGGCCGGGCGCCCCGGCAGGCGAGGGTGAGGGTGGCGACGGCGAGCGGAGTCGTCCACTCCCATCCGAACGGCGGGAATGCGAGCGCCAGCGCCACTCCGGACGCGACGGCCAGGACGAGCCGGAGCCAGCCCGGAGTGCCTTCTCCAGCCGGCTCCGCGATGGTGGTCGTGGGCGCCTCGGAGCGCACCACGGTGCCGTCCTCGAGCCTCAACGCCACCGTCCTTTGCGAGGTAAGCGGACTTCGCCGGCGGGGCGCCGGTCACGAGCGCCGAGGGCGCACGTGGACGGGCCGGCATCACTGGATGTCAGGACGGTACAACGCGTGGCCGGGTACGGGGGTGCCCGGGCTCACCCGGAACCAGCCCGGACGAGTGTGGACGTAGGCGACGAGATCCGGCGTAGCGAACCGGCGTACGGAAGCTGCGGAACCGGCGAAGAAGACGGAACGGTCCGCTCGCCCTTCGGACCGACCCGCGACACGCAGGCTGCGTGCCACGTGGCCGTTGTCTACTGGGCGGCGGACCGCTCCGTGGCCACCCCACCGCGCGGACCGAGAGCCGGCTGCCGCGTGACAAGAGAACTGGCTTCGGACTCCTCACGCTTCAGCCCGGACGACGGTCCGAACCGAGTCGGCCTGCGGTGGACAGAAGACGACGATGGCGATCCGGACACCGCGGTGTCAACCACCCACTGACCTGCGAAGACGACAAAAAGGCGCAGGTCAGCGCCATCTGCGGGCAACTCCTGCGATGCCGAGATTTTGTCTTGTGGACGGCGTGTCGACACCCCGGCGTGTCGTCTGGCGATCTTGGTAAGCGCGCCGGTCACGAAGGTTATCGCAGGTGAGGTGTCAGGAGTTGGCGGGTACCACCACGGTGGCGCGCCCGATCACCGCGACGAGCGGCGGCTCGAGCAGGCCCGCCGCCGACTCACCACGGCCCGACTCGCCACGTGCCACCACCCGGGCTTCCAACTCGAGGTCCCGACTCCGGTTGCCCACTCGGACGACGGTGGCGTGGACCTCGAGGACGTCGCCGGCGTGGACGGGCGCGAGGAAGCGCACTTCGGCGTAGGAGGCGAGCAGACCCTCGTCACCGTCGGTGCGGATGCACACCTCGGTGGCGACGTCGCCGAACAGGCCGAGTACGTAGCCGCCGGCCACGAGGTTGCCGGCGTAGTGCGCCTCGGCGTAGGAGACGTACCGGCGGTGGGTCACCGCGAGGCCGAGCCTGGCGTCCGTGACCTCCGTCGCCGTCGCGGCTCCCGGGGCCTGGTCGGTGGGGTCGCTCATGCTGTCCTCCCGGGGCTCACGCTGGTCACGGTCCGCGACGTCGCGGAGGTCGTGCGGGGCGCGGGCACCCTCGCGTGGACGAGATAGCTCGCGACCTCACCCGGCGTCGTCCCTCTGCCGAACACCCGGTCGACGCCGAGGTCCGTTGTCATCGACTCGTGGAAGCGCGGCCCGCCGACGACGAGCAACGGGCGGTGCTCCTCGTCGTAGGCCTCCCGGAACGCCGCGGCCATCTCCTTGGTGCCGTGGACGTGCGCGTCCCGCTGGGTCACGACCTGGGAGACCAGGATGGCATCGGCCCGCTCGGTGAGGGACCGGGAGACGAGGTCGGGCACCGCGACCTGTGCGCCGAGGTTGACCACCTTGATCTCGCGGTAGTACTCGAGCCCCTTCTCCCCCGCGAAACCCTTGACGTTGAGGATGGCGTCGATGCCGACCGTGTGCGCGTCGCTGCCGATGCAGGCACCGACCACCACCAGTCGCCGGCGCAGCCCCGAGCGGATGGCGAGGTTGACCTCCTTGGGACCGAGCAGCGGGTACTCGCGCTCGACGATCTCGACCGCGGCCAGGTCGACCAGGTGGCTGACCCGGCCGTAGACGATGAAGAAGGTGAAGTCGGGCCCCATCGCCTTGGCGTGCACCACCATGGCCGGGTCCAGGCCCATCTTTCCCGCGAGTTGGAGGGCCGCGCCCTCCGCCCGCCGGTCGTGCGCGACCGGCAACGTGAACGACACCTGGACCATGCCGTCCCCGGTGGTGTCGCCGTACGGCCGTACGACCGGACCACTCATGCCGGCACCTCCTCCAGCAGGTCGGTCGCGGGGTTGTAGTACAGCGACGACTTCCTCGCGACCCCGTCGAGCCCCTTGCCTCCGGCCGCGGGTCGGCGCATCAGCCCGAACGTGCCGTCGGCGATGGCGTCGAGCAGGCCGTCGTCCCCGATCCGGGTGAGCAGGTCGACCGCCTCGCCGAGCACCTGCCGGGCCCGCTGGGCGATGAAGCCGTCCGGTGCGGGCCGGAAGTCCTCGTGCAGGTTTCCGCACGCGGAACGGACGTAGCGCACGTTCCGTAGGGCGAGGTCGCGGTCGGACAGCCACGGGGTGACCACCGCCTCCGTCATCATCCCGACCAGCAGGATCTGTTGCCCGGTGAGCACGCCGGCCAGGTTGAAGAAGCCGTCCAGCAGGTAGCCGCGGAAGACGTCGCCGTCCATGTGTCTCGTCGGGGGCATCCACTTCAACGGCGCCTTCGGGAAGAGCTCCCGGGCGAGCAGTGCGTGGGCGAGTTCGAGCCGGAACGACTCCGGCCGCTCCGGGTCGATCTCGAACGCGTGGCCGAGCCCCAGTTGCCAGTCCCGCAGGCCGGCCTCCTTGCCGAAGTACTCGTTCAGCAGCTGGGAGACGGTGACCGTGTGCGCCGCGTCCACGGCGTCGGCGGTGGTGAGGTAGTTGTCCTCACCGGTGTTGATGATGATGCCGGCCCGGGCATGCACCTGCCGGCTGAACCGCTGGTCGACGAACGTGCGGATCGGGTTGATGTCGCGGAAGAGGATGCCGTACATCGAGTCGTTGAGCATCATGTCCAGGCGTTCTAGACCCGCGAGCGTGGCGATCTCGGGCATGCACAGGCCGGAGGCGTAGTTCGTGAGCCGTACGTAACGCCGAAGCTCCTTGCTCACGTCGTCGAGGGCCGCCCGCATCAGCCGGAAGTTCTCCTGCGTGGCGTAGGTGCCGGCATACCCCTCGCGCGTCGCGCCCTCGGGTACGAAGTCGAGCAGCGACTGCCCGGTCGAGCGGATCACGGCGATCACGTCGGCGCCCTCGCGAGCGGCCGCCTGCGCCTGCGGGATGTCCTCGTGGATGTCGCCGGTCGCCACGATGAGGTAGATCCAGGGCTGTTGCCTCGGGTCGCCCCACCGCCGGACCAGCCGCTCGCGTTCGCGCCGGCGGGCGTCGACGGCCTTCACGCCGGCACCGACCGCCCGGCGTGCCGACCGGGCCGCCTGGCGGGCCGCCGCCCCCTCGGGCAGGTGGAAACGGACGGAGCCGGCCGACGCCTTCTGCGCCAGCGCGGCGAGGTCCTCCGCGTCACCGCGCGCGAGTGCGGACCAGACGGGAAGGGCCACACCGTGCTCGAGTCCGACCTCCGCCCGGACCGCGTCGACGAGTCGGTTGACCCAGGGGGTGCCGTCCGGGTCGGCGCCGCGAAGTCCCGCGAGCCGCAGGACCGCGCGCTCGACGGAGACGGTGGTGTGCGCCCGGGCGAGTTTCACGATGGGCCGGCCCGCGCGGCGGGCGAGGGTACGTGCCTGGCGGACCGTCGCCGGGTCGAGGTCCAGGTGGCGCCGGAACGCCGTCGTACTCATGTGTGCTCCCGGTCGTTGTGCCGGTCGTCGCCCCGGTCATCGCCCCGGTCGAACAGAATCCGGCCGCCCGCGACGGTGCGGACGCAGGTCGGAGACGGCGTACCCGGCGCGAGGCTCGGGAGCCCCGGCAGTTCGGAACCCTCGAGATCCCACACCGCGTAGGTCGCCTCCGCGCCCGGCCGGAGGGCGCCGTCGTGGTCGTCCAGCGCGGCCCACCGACCGCCTCCGGTGTGCGCGGCGAACGCGTCGGCGACGCTGATCCGCTCGTCCGCGTTGTGGTGCCACGCGGCCGCACGGACACCGCCCCAGGGATCGAACGGCGTCACCGGCGTGTCCGAGCCGAACGCGAGCCGTACCCCGGCGCGACGCATCGTCGCCCAGGGGTTGGCCGCGAGGGCCCGCTCGACACCGAGCCGGGTGGCGTACATGCCGTCGGCACCACCCCAGGCGGCGTCGAACGCGGGCTGACCGCTGACCACGACGCCCCACCGGGCGAGATCGGCCACGTCCTCCGCTGCGATGAGTTCGACGTGTTCGAGCCGGTGCCGGGCCGCGGTCAGCCGGTCGGCGCCGAGCCGCTTCTCGGCCCGGCGGAAGCCGTCGACGACCGCCGCCGTGGCGGCGTCTCCGATGCAGTGGAAGCCCGCCTGCAGGCCGGCACGCGTACAGGCAACCACGTGCTCGGCCACCTCCTCCGCATCGAGGTAGGTCCGTCCCGCGTGGTCGGGGCGGTCGACGTAGTGCGCCGTCAGCGCGGCCGTGCGGGAGCCGAAGGCGCCGTCCGCGCAGAGGTCTCCCGCGGCGCCGCGGGCACCCAGGGCGCGGGCCCGCTCGACACCACCGGTCGTGGCGAGCTCGCCCCAGTAAGGCACCACCTCCACGACCGGGCGCTCCGCAGCGATCTCCGCGATGAGCGCGAGGTCGTCGGCCGGGTTGACGTGGGGTGCGGCCATCTCGTGCACCGAAGCGACGCCGTTCGCCGCGGCGGCCGCGAGCGCCACGGCAATGGCCGTCCGTCGCTGAGTGCGGGTGACCAGCGCGGACGCCGCGTCCCGGGCGACGTGATGGGCCTCCCGCTCGACCCGGGCGGTCCCGTCCCAGCCTGGCCGCGTCGCCATGGCCGGCGCCCGCTCGTACAGCGCGCCGGAGACCAATCCGGAGTGGACGTCCACCCGCGAGAGGTACACGGGTCGACCGGGTGCGGCCCGGTCGATCTCGGCCGCGGACGGGAGCCGTGGATCGGTCCAGCGCGTCTCGTCCCAGCCGAAGCCGAGGATCACGGCGTCGGGGTAGCCGCGGGCGTACCTCGCGAGCCGGTCGAGCAGGTCGTGCGCACTGGTGGCCGCGGCCAGGTCCAGCCCGCCGAGCCGCAGCCCGGTCTGCGAGGTGTGGACGTGCGCGTCGACGAACGCCGGGGTGACCAACCCGCCGGCGAGGTGGAGCACCTCGTCGGCTCCGTCGGCGTACGCGTCGGCCTCCCCCTCGTCCCCGATCCAGCTGATCACGTGACCCTCGACCGCCATCGCCGTCGAGGTCGGGCGCGAACGGGGTCCCGGCCCGTCCGGGTGGGCCAGGTGGTGCGTCGGGCCGTCGGCCCGGTCGTCGCCGGTGAGGATGGTGCCGCCCCGAAGGAGCACGCGGTGGGAGGAGGTCATGGCTCCATCCTGGCCTCGAAGAGCCGCCGTACGCCCTCCTCGGCGCGCACGAGATCGAGCGCGTACTCCGCGTGCCCCGGAACGTAACCGTTGCCGATCAACATCGTGACGTCCGCGGCCAGGCCCTCCGCGCCGAGGGCGGCCGCGCTGAAGGACGTCGCCATGGAGAAGAAGATCACCGTCCCGCCCGGCGCCGTGGCGAGAATCGCACCGCCCTCGCAGGCAGGTACGTCGACACAGACGACCGTCACGTCGGCCGGCCCGCCCGCCTTCTCCACCGCGTCGGCGAGCCCGACCGGGTTCCTGGCGTCGGCGAGCGCGACGACGTCGGCCAGCGCGGCGCGCTCCAACGCCCGCGCCTCGGTTTCGTTGGGTACCACGCCGATGGTGCGTCCGGCACCCGCCCGCCGGGCGGCGGCCAGGGCGAGCGAGCCCGACTTGCCGGCGCCGCCGAGGACACAGACGGTCGGGGCGGCACGGCCCGACACGACCCGGTGGGTCAGCGCCGGTGCTCCACAGACGTCCAGCACCGCGAGCGCGAGCGGTGACGGCACGTCGGTGGGAAGCCGGGCGGCGATCGAACGGCCGAACAGGATGGCGGATCCGCGACAGGGCACCTGCTCCGAGCGCCCGTCCCAGCCGGCCAACTCGTCCTCGATCACGAGCGGCGTCAGGGTGAGTGAGACGAGCGTGGCGACGCGGTCGCCCGGAACGAGGCCGAGCGGTGAGGCGGGGCCGACCTCCTCGACGGTGCCGACCAGCATGCCGCCGGACCCGGTGACCGGATTCTGCATCTTGCCCCGGCTCGCGATGATGTCCGCCACCGCGCGCCGTACGACGGCGCCGTCACCGCCATGGGCGGACCACAGCTGGCGGTAGGACGCGGCATCGAGGTTGAGCCGCTCGACCCGGACCCGCACCTCGTCGGGCCACAGCCCCTTCCGGGTGTCGAGGCGGGCCGCCGCCTGGGGCAGGGCGCCGGCGGGTTCGCACACACGATGCAGCCCGATCGGCGAACCGGGTAGGGGCGGGGTCTCGAGCACGGGAACCGTCTCCCCTCGGAGATCCTGCGGGCTACAGTCAATTCTGACAGAAATTATCCTGTGCGATTCGGACTCGACAGTACGACATCCGTGAAATGGCCGCTTGGTCGGAGGTGTTTTCGGTGCCGCTGGAAGTTCAGGAACAGCCGTACGACTACCGCGGTCGGGCACTGGTCGAGCCCGACTGGAGGCGTCTGCCCGGCTGGCGCGACATCGATGTGGCCGACTGGGAGTCTGCCCAGTGGCAACGCGCACACTGCGTGAAGAACCTCAAACAGCTCAGATCGGTCATGGGTGACCTACTCGACGAGGAGTTCTACGCCGACCTCGAGCGTGACCAGGCCGAACGCGCCACCATGTCGATGCTGCTGCCGCCGCAGATGCTCAACACGATGGTTCCGGACGAGGTGCCGACGACCGAGGCGTTCTATGCCGATCCGGTGCGGCGCTACATGCTGCCGGTGTTCTCCGACCGGCGCACCGACTGGCCGTCCCATCCACGCGCGACGCGCGACTCGCTGCACGAGCACGAGATGTGGGTCGCCGAGGGGCTGACCCACCGCTACCCCACCAAGGTGCTCGCCGAACTGTTGCCGACCTGTCCGCAGTACTGCGGACACTGCACCCGGATGGACCTCGTCGGAAACTCCACGCCCCAGGTCGACAAGCTGAAGTTCGCGCTCAAACCGCAAGGGCGCCTTGACGGCATGCTCGAATACCTGCGCACCCACCGAGGCGTCCGCGACGTGGTCGTCTCCGGCGGCGACGTGGCCAACCTGCCCTGGCCGCGCCTGGAGGCGTTCCTCTCGGCCCTGCTGGAGATCGACAACATCCGCGACATCCGGCTCGCGACCAAGGCGCTGATGGGCCTTCCCCAGCACTGGCTCCAGGACGACATCCAGGCCGGAATGGAGCGGCTCGCCCGGGTCGCGCGCGCCCGCGGCGTGATGATCGCCATCCACACCCACGTCAACGCCGCCCAGTCGGTCACACCGCTGGTGGCCAGGGCCGCGAAGGCGATGCTCGCCACCGGCATCCGCGACGTCCGCAACCAGGGCGTGCTGATGCGGGGCGTCAACGACTCCACGACGCAACTGCTCGACCTGTGCTTCGCCCTGCTCGACGGCGCGACGATCACGCCGTACTACTTCTACATGTGCGACATGATCCCGTTCAGCGAACACTGGCGGGTCTCCGTGCGCGAGGCACAGCAACTTCAGCACGGCATCCTCGGCTATCTGCCGGGATTCGCGACGCCGCGCATCGTCTGCGACGTGCCCTACGTCGGCAAGCGCTGGGTGCACCAGGTCGCGGAGTACGACGAGACCCTTGGCATCAGCTACTGGCGGAAGAACTACCGCACCGGCATCGAGCATCCAGGTGACGACGCCCTGGAGCGGACCTACGAGTACTACGACCCGATCGACAGCCTGCCCGAACGGGGCCAGGCCTGGTGGCGCGAACACGGCGGGGCGCACCTGGCCGTCGCCGAGCAGCGGGCCGCCGAGTCCCGGTCGGCGTCACGACGTCAACTGCTGATCGACACCCACTGATCAGACGCCCACTGATCAGACGCTCACTGATCCGACGCCGCTGGTCCGACCCACTGAGCCGCGAGCCGTCGCCACCTCCGCCGGGGAGGGGGCGACGGCTCGCGTCAGCGTCAGCGGTGGAGTGCCCGCGCGACCTCGGGAATCGCGTCGACGTAGCCTCGCAGCAGGGACCGGGCCACAGTCACCGAGTCGACCAGCGGATGGAGGGCGAACGCCTTGAGCGCGGCCTCCTCCGACCCTGTCGTGGCCGCCTCGATCGCGAGCCGGTCGACCGCCTTGACCTGTTGCATCAGGCCGAGCTGGTGCAGGTCGGGCGCCGACGTGGCGAGCGGGTGCGCGCCGTTCGCGTCGACCAGCGACGGGACCTCGATCACCGCGTCGGCGTCCAGGCCGGCCAGCGTGCCGCCGTTGCGGACGTTGAGGATGATCGTGGACTTCTCGTCCCTCGCGATCGCCGCCATCACCGCGAGCGCGACCAGTTCGTAGCCGCCCTCGCTCTCCAGGTCGAAGGGCTCGGCCTCCGGCGAGTCGTCGTGGCGCTTTCCCTTGGCCTCGGCCATGTAGAGCGCCTTGCGTTCGGCGATGGTGCGCTGCCACAGCTCGAACGCGCGGTCGGGGTCCTTTCCGGCCGCGGCGTAGAAGTCGCCCTGCTGCGCGACGAGGAACTCACCACGGGTGGTCGGCTGCTCCACGATGGAACGCACGGCGTCGCGGTTGAAGTAGTAGTAGTAGAGGTACTCGTTGGGGACCACGCCCATCGCCTGGATCCAGGACGGGCCGAAGATGGAGCCCTCCTCGAGGGTGGCGAGGGCCTGCTCGTCGGCCAGGAAGCGCGGCAGGTGGTCCTCACCGTCGCTGATCAGCCGACGTAGCCAGCCGAGGTGGTTGAGGCCCACGTAGTCGACCTGGATCCGCCCGGCGTCCAGCCCGAGGGAACCCGCGATCCGGCGGCCGAGGCCGCCCGGGGTGTCGCAGATGCCGATGACCCGGTTTCCGAGCACCTGCTGCAACGCCTCGGTGATCATGCCGGCCGGGTTGGTGAAGTTGATGAAGAACGCCTTGGGGGCAAGAGCCTTCACCCGCCTCGCGATGTCGAGCATCACGGGGATGGTCCGCAGGCCGTAGGCGATGCCGCCCGGTCCGGTCGTCTCCTGGCCGAGCACGCCGAGATCCAGGGCCACCCGCTCGTCGCGGGTGCGGCCTTCCAGTCCGCCGACGCGGATCGCGGAGAAGATGAAGTCGGCGCCTTCGAGTGCCTTGTCCAGGTCGAGGGTCGCCTCGACGCGCGGAGCGTGGTCCCTGCCCGCGGCCAGCTGGGAGAGGACCGCGGTGATGACCGAGAGCCGCTCCGGGGACTGGTCGTAGAGCGCCACCTTGTCGACCCGGGGCGAGCCGGTGTCCTGCAGGAGTGCCTTGTAGACCAGCGGAACGCGGAAGCCCCCACCGCCAAGAATTGCCAGTTTCACGATGTGAGTACCTCTCCACCTGCCTGCCGGCAGATCTCCAGTGTTTCGTTGTCGGCGTCCTCGGTGGTCACGAGAACGTCGATGTCCGCGAGGCCGCAGATGCGCAAGGAACCCTTGCCCGGGAACTTCGCGGGATGCGCGACGAGCACCACCGACTCGGCCGCGGCGAGCATCGCCCGCTTGGCGGACGCCTCGACCTGCATGTTGTCGAGCACCTGACCGTCACGCCGGATCCCAGTACAGGAAAGGAAGAGCCGGTCGGCATGCACCTGCCGCAGCGCCTCCTCGGTGAGGGATCCGACCAGCGAACGGTAGTGGCGCCGGACGACGCCACCCAGCAGGACCAGCTCGACCACCGGATCGTCGCGAAGCTCGTCGAAGACCGCGATGTTGCTGGTGATGACGGTGACCTCGCGACCGCGCAGGTGTCGCGCCACCCGCAGGGTGGTGGTTCCGATGTCGAGGAGCAGGACGTCACCGTCGTTGACGAGCTTGACCGCGCGTGCGGCGAGAGCGTCCTTCGTCTCGCCCTCCGCGTCGTCGGTGACGGCGAAGGGCATCTCGACGCTGCCTTCGTCGTCGAGGACGGCGCCGCCGTAGACCCTGGTGAGTTCGCCACCGCGGTCGAGGCGCTGGAGATCGCGACGGATCGTGGCCGTGCTGACACCGAGGTGTCTGGCCAGCTCCGCCGCTGAGGCCGTGCCCTTGGCGCGCAGAGCACGGACGATGCGTCGGTCCCTCTCGCGCTGCAGCACGCGGCGATGTTACAGAAAAATTCATGCAGGGTCATCCACTGCTTGTCAAAGTCGCTCAACTCTTGCAGACTCCGTGAACAGCAGTGAGCGATTGGGAGGACTATCGGTGTCGAGGCGCAGCGTTTCCGCGGCACCGGCGACGGAACGACCACAGGTCGACGTCTTCCTGGTCGGCACGTTGTTCTTCGACCTGGTGCTAGCCGGCCTTGACGCCATGCCCGAGGCGGGCGCCGAGGTCTGGGCCCGTCAACGCGCCGTTTCCCCTGGTGGTGTGGCCAACCGGGCCGTCGCCGCCGCCCGGTTGGGGCTGCACACCGGTCTCGCCGGCCAGGTCGGCACCGATCTCTTCGGCGACCACCTGTGGCAGACGCTGGGCGAGGTCGACAACCTGGACTTGCGGTGGGCGTCCCGCTCCCCCGATGTCCAGACCACCTTGACCGTGTCGGTCGCACACGGTGGCGATCGCCGTTTCCTCAGTCACGGCGAACCCACCTGGCCGGGCGAGGCCGCGCTCGACCTCGCGCGGCTGCCGCGGGCCAGGGCGGCCCAGGTCGGTCTCGAGGCGGGCGTTCCCGAGTGGGCCAAACACCTGCGCTCGGAGGGCACGAGGCTCTTCGGTGGCGTCGGGTGGGACCCGTCGGGCCGCTGGTCGACACAGGTGCTGGACGACCTGACGCACTTCGACGCCTTCGTGCTCAACACCGGCGAAGCGATGGCCTACACGCGCACCGACACCCCGGTCGCCGCGCTGCGCCAGCTCGGCGAACGCGTCGCCGTGGTGGCCATCACCGACGGTGACCATGGTGCCCTGGCGGTCGACGGCATGACCGGCGAGTTCGTCAACGTACCGGCCATTCCGGTCCGGGCCGTCGATCCGACCGGAGCCGGTGACGCCTTCTTCGCGGCCTTCCTGTTCGGCACCCTCGCCGAATGGCCGCTGCGAGAACGGCTACTCTTTGCGAACCTGTGTGCTGGCCAGTCGGTCCGCGGCCTGGGCGGCGCGGTCAGCGCACCGGGCTGGGACGACATTGCCGCCTGGCTCGAATCCAGGGAACAAGAAGCCGCTGCCTTCAGCTTTCTGGGACCCGAGTTGGCCCGGCGCCGCTCGAACCCGCGACAACAATCCAGCAAGAAGGTGTCTTGATGAGCAGTAGACGAAGGACGGTCCTCGCTCGGGTCGGCGTCGGCCTGGCCGCCGTACCGTTCGTTTTCGTGGCGGCCTGCGCGCCCGGCGGCACCAGCACCAGCGGGCCGACGAGCAAGCCCTCCAGCGAGATCGCGACCGATCCCGCCAAGGCTGGCAAGGTCAGCTTGACGGTGTGGGACATCAACACGTCCGGCGGCGCCAACGACGCGATGATCAAGCTCAACGACGAGTTCGAGAAGAAGTACCCGAACGTCAAGATCAACCGGGTCTCCCGGACGCTGAACGACACCAAGACCACACTGAAGCTGGCGCTCTCGGGCGACAACCCACCCGACGTCGTGCAGGCCAACCAGGGCTACCCGGACATGGGCGCCTTCGTCAAGGCCGGCCTGCTCACCCCGCTCGACCAGTACGACAAGGTCTACAAGTGGGACCAGAAGTTCCCCAAGCAGCTGCTCGACCTCAACAAGTTCTCGACGGACGGCAAGACCTGGCAGTCCGGCAGCCTCTACGGCGTCTCCCAGACCGGTGAGATCGTCGGCATCTTCTACAACAAGAAGCTGCTGCAGCAGGCCGGTCTGGAGCCGCCGAAGACCTTCGCGGAGTTCGAGTCCGACCTGCCCAAGATCAAGGCTGATGGCCTGCTGCCGATCCAGTTCGGCACCTCCGACAAGTCGCCGGCCATTCACCTGTTCGGCGTCGTCCAGGCGGCGACCGCGGGCAAGCAGGCCGTCCGTGACCTCGTGACCTCCAGCGGCGACGCCACCTGGAGCGATCCGGGCACCACGCAGGCGGCCCAGAAGGTCAAGGACTGGGCTGCCAAGGGCTACCTGACAGCCGGCGCCAACGGCCTCAGCGGTGACGGCGCCTCCTCGAACTTCACCAAGGGTCAGGGCGTCTTCCGGATCGACGGCACGTGGCGGCTCGCCGAACTCGAGAAGGCCATGGGCAAGAACGTCGGGTTCATGACTCCTCCCCCTGTCAGGGCCGGTGGACAGAGCGTCACCGAGGGCGGGGTCGGTCTTGCTTGGTCGATCACCTCCAAGAGCAAGAACCCCGACGTGGCCGGCGCCTACCTCAACTTCATCACGAACGCGCACGCCGACGACGTCCTCGCCCAGACGGGCAACGTTCCCGCGGTGGCTCCGAAGAACTACCAGCCCCCGGCCGGAACGCTGAGCGCCGACGTGTTCAGCGCCTGGAAGAGCATCAGCGAGAACGACGGACTGACGCCGTACCTCGACTACGCGACCCCGACGTTCTACGACACGCTGACGTCCAACCTTCAGCAGTTGATCGGCGGGAAGCTCCCGGTCAAGCAGTTCACCGGGAACCTCGACGCTGACCAAGACGCGTTCAAGACGTCGAAGTAAGGACCGCTTTTGTGTCGGTGTCCTCGCAGATGACTACCGCGGCGGAGGTGGGCGCCCGGACGGCGCCCACCTCCAAGAAGAAGAGGTCGAGGCGCGGCTCGGACCGGGTCGCCTACCTCTACCTCCTCCCGGCGTTCGTGGTGTTCGGGGCGTTCCTGCTCTACCCCCTGCTCCACGGGCTGTGGATCTCGCTGTACGACTGGGACGGCCTGACGCCCGCCACCTGGGTCGGGCTCGGCAACTACACCGACGCCCTCGGTGACCCGGCCCTGCGGACGGCGTTCGCGCACTCCGCCGTGCTCATCCTCTTCTACGCCGTCCTCCCGATCCTGCTCGCGCTGATGCTCACGGGCGTGATGACCCACGCGACGAAGTTGCGCCACCTGTCGTTCTTCCGGGTGGTCATCTTCCTGCCGCAGGTGGTCGCCTCGGTCGTGGTGGCGACCACCTGGACGGCGATCTACGCACCGGACGGCGTCCTCAACAACGTGCTGTCGGCCGTCGGGCTGGAGGTCATCGCCAGGCCGTGGCTCGGCGACTTCGGCCTGGCCCTCCCGGCCGTCGGCCTGATCGGCACCTGGCTCGAGATCGGTCTGTGCCTGGTGCTCTTCCTGGCCGGGGTGTCGCAGATCAACCCCGAGCTCTACGAGGCCGCCCGCCTCGACGGTGCTGGTCCGGTGCGGGAGTTCTTCGCCGTGACGCTGCCGGGCCTGCGTCCCCAGATCGCCGTGGCACTGACCCTCACCGTGATCGCGGGCCTGCGCAGCTTCGACCTGATCTTCGTCGCGACACGAGGTGGCCCGGGCACGTCCACCACCGTGCCCGGCTTCGAGGTCTACCACCGGGCCTTCGACCTCAACCAGGTCGGCTCGGCGTGCGCCGTCGGCATCCTGCTGACGGTGGTGATCCTCATCGTCACCACGCTGATCAACCGGATCGACCCTGGAGAGCAAGCATGATCTCCAAGCGGGAAGCCGCTCTCAACTACCTCATCCTCGGGGTCTTCGCGATCATCGCGCTCTTCCCGCTCCTCGGGGTGCTGTCCTCCGCGCTGACCGACCCGTCGCAGTCGGGCGCGTCGCTGTCGTTCCCCTCGTCTCCCCACTTCGCCAACTTCGCGACGGCGTGGAACGAGGGGCACTTCGGCACCTACATGCGCTCCAGCGTCATCGTGACGGTGAGCGTCGTCGTCATCGCCGGCGTGCTCGCGATCCTCGCCGGGTACGCCTTCGCCACCATGCGTTTTCCCGGTCGGTCGGTGCTCTTCTACATCCTGCTGCTCGGCCTGATGGTGCCGAGCGAGGCGCTGATCATCCCGCTGTACTACGACCTGCGCGGTGTCGGGCTCACCGACACCTACTGGTCGCTCATCTTCCCGCAGGTCGCGCAGTCGCTCGCGTTCTGCACGTTCTGGATGCGGTCGTTCTTCCGCGGTGTCCCGAACAGCCTCATCGAGGCGGCCAAGCTCGACGGCGCCACCCGCTGGTCGGTCCTGTGGCGGATCCTCGTCCCCATCAGCCGTCCCGCGTTGCTGACGATGGCGATGCTCATCTTCATGTGGACGTGGAACGAGTTCCTGATGCCGTTGGTGATGATCACCAACGAGAACCTCCGGACCGCACCGCTCGGCCTCGCGTTCTTCCAGGGACAGCACACCTCGCAGTTCGCGCTCCTCGCGGCCGGAGCGACCATCGTCGCCTTCCCTGTCGTGATCGTCTACCTCTTCCTGCAGCGACACTTCATCGCGGGAATGTTGGCCGGAGCGGTCAAGTAGGAGTCTCCACCGCACGCCGCGGGCGCGTTAGCGTGAGTTCTTCGGTGGTCGCGAAGGCGACACCAGTCGATCTTCGCGGGCGGTCCGATGACGACGTTGGCTCCGACAGTCGCCGGGCGCCGGAGCGCGCCGTCCACGCTCCGTGCGCCCGTCGACGACCAGTTCGGCCTGGCCTGCTGGAGCGGCCGGTCACGGTTGATGGAGTGCGCGCACCGGCATGACGACATCGAGGTCAACCTCGCCGAGGGCGGTGAGCTGACCTACCTCTTCGGAGGCGTCCCGGTCGAGATCGCGTCGGGGACCGCGGCGGCCTTCTGGGCCGCCATTCCGCACCAGCTCATCCGCGCGCCCGCGCACGCCCGGGTGCACTGGATCACGATCCCGCTCGGTCGCTTCCTGCGCTGGGGCCTCACCGGCGCCCTGGTCGGTCGGCTGCTCCAGGGGCAGCCGCTGCTGGCGCGTACGGAGTCGGGGAGCCTCGACGCGAGTCCCTTCGGGCGCTGGGCGGACGACCTCGCGACCGGTGACCCGGACCTGCGTGGGATCGCCTCGCTGGAGATCCAGGCCTGGATCCGGCGGCTGGGTCGGCACGCCGCACCGATGGACGACGTCTCCGCGGCCGGAGGCGGCACGACTTCCGACTCCGACGGTACGACCGTGGGTCGCGCCGCCGGGATGGCGCGGTTCATCGCCGTACGCTTCCGGGACCCGATCAGCGTCGGCGAGATCGCGGCGAGCGTCCATCTCCATCCGCACTACGCGATGGGCGTCTTTCGCGAGGTGGTCGGCACGACGCTCGGCGCCTACCTCACGCAGTGCCGTGTCGCCGAGGCCCAACGGCTCCTGCTCACCACGAGCGCGACGATGGGAGAGATCGCCCACGCATCCGGGTTCGGCTCACAGAGCAGGTTCTACTCCTGTTTCACCACGGCGTGCGGCGTTCCACCGGGCAGCTATCGCCGGATCCACTCCGGCCCTTTCTGAGCGTGGCGAGCGTGCCGTTCGGTCCGGTGCGCGCCAGCGGTTTGGCCGAAGGTGCCCCACAGCTGGCTCGCATAGCATGTGAGCGTGTGGTCCACGGTGCACGCACGTGACGTTGTGGCTGCGTGGGACGTCGCATCCCCCGAGCGACCCAGCCGGGTGGCCGGTGTCACCATGGCCGGGTTCGGCGTCCATAGCATCACGGCGCCCCTTCGGATGGTCCCCCACCCTGGCCTGACACTGGTTCTGGAGTTCGGCGCCGGTCAGCCCATCGTGGACGACGTCGCCGGGCCACGGCCGTGGGGAAGTCTCGTCGCCGGACTCGGGTTCGGGTTCGGGGGGGCGGTCCTGGTGCGGGGTGAGAACGTCGAGTGTGTGCAGGTGCGCCTCTCCCCGGCGATCGCACGTGCGGTTCTGGGTGTCTCCCCCGCCGACCTGGACGGCGCGGTGGTCTCCCTCGACGATCTGTGGGGCCGGGAGGCGGCGCGGATCCGGGAGCGACTGGGCGAGGTCTCCTCGTGGGAGGAGCGCTTCGCGTTGACCGACGCGTTGCTCGCCCGCCGGAACGAGGCGGCGTCGGCCATCGACGCGGAGGTGTCCTGGGCCTGGCACCGGATCCTCGCCGGCCGTGGCCTGGTCCGGATCGACGCCCTGGCGACCGAGCTCGGATGGAGCCGTAAGCGACTGTGGTCCCGGTTCCGTTCGCAGCTTGGTATGCAGCCCAAGCTCGCCGCGAAGCTGGTCCGCTTCGACCATGCCGTCCACCGCCTGGTCGCGGGTGAAGGCGCGGCCCGCGTCGCGGCCGACGGCGGTTATGCCGACCAGTCCCACCTGCATCGCGACGTCGTGGCGTTCACCGGAGTGACCCCCGGAACCGTGGTCGACGAGCCGTTCCTGGCAGTCGACGACACCGCATGGCCCACCCGCGCCGCTCGCTGAGCTTCATCCACGAGTCGCGCTCAGCCCACCACCGAGCGCGGCCAGTGGGTCGTCGGCGAGCCGGAACACCGTCCACTCGTCCATGGGGACCGCGCCGAGCGAGCGGTAGAAGCCGATGGAGGGCGCGTTCCAGTCCAGGACCGACCACTCCAGCCGGGAGTATCCGTGGCGTACGCACTCCTCGGCGAGTGCTGTCAACAGCGCCTTGCCCAGCCCGGCACCCCGGTGCTCGGGCTGGACGTAGAGGTCCTCGAGGTAGATGCCGTGCGTCCCCCGCCAGGTCGAGAAGTTGAGGAACCACAGTGCGCAGCCGACGACCTGCCCGCCCACCTCGGCGACGTGGCCGAACACCGCTGGTGATGGGCGAAACAGGGCGTCCCGGAGCTGGTCGGCGGTCAGCTCGCACTCCTGCGGCGCGCGTTCGTAGGCCGCGAGTTCGTGCACCAGCCCCACCACGGCGTCCACGTCGGACTCGCGGACGCGGCGGATGCGCTGGTCGGGGACGTCGGTCACGACTGCTCACCACTCCTTCGTCGGGTGCCCTCATGCTGGCACGCCGGAGTTCTGCCCACCCGGGTGCGTCGCGCGACGTGGGTTGCGTCGTATATGCCGTCGTGGTTATATGACGTCATGGCGACCCACTTCGAGGTGCTGGCCGAGCCCACCCGCCGGCGCATCCTGGACCTCCTGCTGGAGCGACCACGTTCGGTGGGAGAGCTCGTCGACCAACTCCAGCTCAGCCAGCCGGGCACGTCCAAGCACCTGCGGGTGCTCCGCGAGAGTGGCTTCGTCCGGGTGCGCCAGGACGCGCAGCGCCGCTGGTACGAGCTGCGCCCCGAGCCGCTCGCCGAGGTGGACGCCTGGCTCGCGCCCTACCGGCGGCTGTGGGAGAACCGGCTGGACGCCCTCGAACGTCACCTCGACACCATGCCCGACTCCCCCGACCTGCCCGACTCCCCCGACTCTCCGGCCGCGCACCGACGCCAACGAAGGACGGACTGACCAGATGGACGGCACCTTGCGCACGGCGGACGGCCGCTGCGTCCTGCGCTTCGAACGCCACCTCACCCACCCCGTGGAGAAGGTGTGGCGGGCGATCACCGAACCCGACGAACTCCGCCACTGGTTCCCGGCCGAGGTGGAGATCGAGTTCCACAGCGGCGGGAAGATCCGCTTCACCCAGGGCGCCGCGGCGACGACCGGAGAGATCCTCGAACTCACCCTCCACCGCGTCTTCGCGTTCAGCTGGGACGCCGACATGCTCCGGTTCGAGCTGCATCCGGAGCCGGGCGGCTGCAGCCTCGTCTTCACCCACGCCTTCGACGACAAGTACGGCGCGTCGAGCTTCGCCTCCGGCTGGCACCACTGCCTCGACGGGCTCGCGGCCCGGCTCGTGGGCCAGACCATGGACTGGCCCACGGGTCTCGGTGACCTGCACGAGAGGTACGTCGTCGACCTCGGCCTCGACGAGGGTGTCCTGCGCGAGACCGGCGGCGGGTACGAAGTGCGGTTCGAACGCCAGCTGATCCGCCCGGTCGAGCAGGTCTGGGACTTCCTGACCGGTGCGGCCGAGCCACCCGCGGCAGCCGACGCGTCGGCCACGTCCGCCACGTCGACTGATCGTCCGCCCGCCACACGACCCCAACGTGGCGCCCTACCGCCGGTCAGTTTCCGCAACGACCAGGCGCCCGCCGGGTCGGTCACCGTACTCGAGCCGCCGAACGTCCTGGAGTACGCCTGGCTGGCGGACGACGTGGAGGCCGGCAAAGTGCGCTGGGAACTCGCGCCCGGGCCGGGAGGGTCCCGGCTCCTCCTCACCCAGTCGGTGCCGACGGCGTTCGTCGACCGGGTGCCGGCGGTGTTGGCCGCCTGGCACACCCACGTGGAGCTGCTGGCCGGCTGGCTTCGAGGCGAGGGCCGGTGCTGGCCGGAGGGCCGGACCGAGGAACTCACCCGGCACTACGCGTCAACGAAACCCTGACGCGAGGCTGCCGAGGACAGCCGTGCGCCCGTAACCGTGGGCGCACGGCTGCGGCTCAGCGACCGCGCTTGGTGCTCGCCCGGAGGAACTCGCGGTTCATGTCGGCGATGCTCTGCAGGGGAATGCCCTTCGGGCAGGCCAGCGTGCACTCACCGGTGTTGGTGCAGCCGCCGAACCCCTCCTCGTCCATCGCGGAGACCATGTCCAGCACGCGGCTCTCGCGTTCGGGCGCTCCCTGCGGCAGGACGTTGAGGTGGTTGATCTTCGCGCTGGTGAACAGCATCGCCGAGCCGTTCGGGCAGGCCGCCACACAGGCGCCGCACCCGATGCACTCGGCGTGCTCGAAGGCGTAGTCCGCCGCGGCCTTGGGGACCGCGGTGGCGTGCGCGTCCGGGGCACTGCCCGTGGGTGCGGTGATGTAGCCGCCGGCCTGGATCACCCGGTCGAACGCCGAGCGGTCGACAACGAGGTCCTTCACGACAGGGAACGCCGAGGCCCGCCAGGGCTCGATGTCGATGGTGTCCCCGTCGGAGAAGTGCCGCATGTGCAGCTGACAGGTGGTGGTGCGTTCGGGTCCGTGTGCCTGGCCGTTGATGACCATGCCGCACGCCCCACAGATCCCCTCGCGGCAGTCGTGGTCGAACGCGACCGGCTCCTCCCCACGCAGGATGAGGTCCTCGTTCAGGACGTCGAGCATCTCGAGGAAGGACATCTCCGGACTGACGTCCTCGACCCGGTAGGTGACCATGGAGCCCTTGTCCTCGGGCGAGCGCTGGCGCCAGATGCGCAGGGTGAGGTTCATGCGTAGCTCCGCTGGGTGGGGTGGACGTACTCGAAGCTCAGATCTTCCTTGTGCAGAACGGGCGCCGAGCCCGCACTGGTGAACTCCCAGGCGGCGACGTAGGAGAAGTTCTCGTCGTCGCGAACGGCCTCGCCGTCGGCGCTCTGGCTCTCCTCACGGAAGTGACCACCGCAGGACTCCGCGCGGTGCAGAGCGTCGAGGCACATCAGTTCGGCGAGCTCCAGGAAGTCGGCGACCCGGTTCGCCTTCTCCAGCGACTGGTTGAGCTCCGCGCCGGTGCCGGGCACCTTCACCCGGCGCCAGAACTCCTCGCGCAGTTCGGGGATGCGACCGAGCGCCTTGCGCAGCCCGGCGTCGGTTCGGGCCATGCCGCACAGGTCCCACATCAGCTCACCGAGTTCGCGGTGGAAGGAGTCCGGCGTCCGGTCACCGTCGACGGCGAGCAGCCTGCGCAGTCGGTCGTCGACCTCGCTGACCGCGGCGTCGACCGCCGGGTGACTCCGCTCCACCGAAGCGAGCTTTGCCGTCGCGAGATAGTCGTTGATGGTCGCCGGGAGGACGAAGTAGCCGTCCGCGAGGCCCTGCATCAGCGCGCTCGCACCGAGCCGGTTGGCGCCGTGGTCGGAGAAGTTGGCCTCCCCGATGGCGAACAGACCCGGGACGGAGGTGGAGAGGTCGTAGTCGACCCAGAGTCCGCCCATCGTGTAGTGAACGGCGGGGTAGATGCGCATCGGCCGGGTGTAGGGGTCCTCGGCGGTGATGCGCTCGTACATCTCGAACAGGTTGCCGTACTTCTCCGCCACCTTGTCCCGCCCCATCCGGGCGATCGCGTCGGCGAAGTCGAGGTAGACGCCCTGGCCGCCGGGCCCGACACCGTGCCCGGAGTCGCAGACGTTTTTCGCGGCGCGGGAGGCGATGTCGCGCGGGACCAGGTTGCCGAACGCCGGGTAGATCCGCTCGAGGTAGTAGTCGCGCTCGTCCTCGGGAATCTCGTTCGGTGGCCTGGTGTCGCCCTTGGCCTTCGGCACCCAGATCCGGCCGTCGTTACGAAGCGACTCGCTCATCAGCGTGAGCTTGGACTGGTGGTCGCCCGAACGGGGGATGCAGGTCGGGTGGATCTGGGTGAAGCAGGGGTTGCCGAAGTACGCACCACGCCGGTGGGCCCGCCAGATCGCGGTGGCGTTGGAGCCCTTCGCGTTGGTGGAGAGGTAGAAGACGTTGCCGTACCCGCCGGAGGCAAGCACGACCGCGTCGGCGAGGTGGACCGAGATCTCACCCGTCACGAGGTCGCGCGCGACGATGCCGCGCGCACGTCCGTCGACCACGATCAGGTCGAGCATCTCCGTACGCGCATGCAACTCCACGTTGCCCGCGTCGATCTGCCGGGACAGCGCCTGGTAGGCGCCGAGCAGCAGCTGCTGACCCGTTTGGCCGCGGGCGTAGAACGTGCGGGAGACCTGGACCCCGCCGAAGGAGCGGGTGTCGAGCAGGCCGCCGTACTCCCGGGCGAACGGCACGCCCTGCGCCACGCACTGGTCGATGATCTCGACCGACGCCTCGGCGAGCCGGTGGACGTTGGACTCGCGGGAGCGGAAGTCGCCGCCCTTCACCGTGTCGTAGAAGAGCCGGTGCACCGAGTCGCCGTCGTTGCGGTAGTTCTTGGCGGCGTTGATGCCACCCTGCGCGGCGATCGAGTGGGCGCGGCGCGGCGAGTCCTGGTAGCAGAACTGCACGACCCGGTAGCCCTGCTCGGCGAGGGTCGCGCCGGCCGAGCCGCCCGCGAGACCTGTTCCCACGACGATCACCGTGTGCTTACGGCGGTTGGCGGGGTTGACCAGCTTCGCCTCGAACCTGCGGCGGTTCCACCGCTCGGCGATCGGCCCGTCGGGTGCCTTGCGGTCGACGACGGGTTCGCCGACCTCGTAGGAGAGATAGGAGGTCATGTCAGCTCACAACTCCGGTCATGACTGCGACCGGTACGACGATGAAACCGGCGGTGAGGGCGACCGCCAGGACGTTCGCCACGACCTTCAGGCTGCGGTCGCGACCACGGTTGTTGGCGCCGATTGTCTGTGCGGCACTCCAGAAGCCGTGCCGAATGTGCAGGCCCAGGGCGAGCATGGCGACGATGTAGATGATGTTGACCCACCAGACCCGGAAGTCCGCGACGACGTTCTCGTAGGGGTGGTGGGCCTGGCCGAGCGGATTCACGGTGAGCGTCGTCAGGTCGAGGATGTGCCAGATGATGAAGAGGCCGAGGATGACGCCACCCCAGCGCATGGTGTGAGTGGCGTAGCTCGCGCGCGCCGGCGGCCGGTGCTGGTAGCGCTGGGGACGGGCGGCGCGGTCACGCCGACTGAGCTGGTAGGCGGTGATCGCGTGAAGTACGACACACACCACCAGGACGAAACGCTGCACCCAGAGGTACCACGAATTGTGCAGGACCGGTTCACCGATCGTGCGCAACCAACCGGCGTAGGAGTTGAACTCGGCCGCACCGAAGAAGATCTTGAGATTGCCGAGCATGTGCACGACCAGGAAGAGCAGCATGATCACGCCGGTGCCGGCCATGACCGCTTTCTTGCCTAGAGTCGACGCCCACAGAGTGCGTACGGCGGACGGTCGAGCCGTCCCAGTCGCCAGTGCCATGATTCCTCACGGTAGGGCCCAGGCAGCCACAGGTCTAAGACATGATCCGCCTGGTTTCAATAGCTGCTCGCTATCCTGGGACGTGTGCAGTTGCAGCAGTTGGCCTACTTCGTAGCAGTCGCCGAACTCCGGCATTTCACCCGTGCCGCCGAGCGTGTGCACGTAGCGCAACCTTCGCTTTCGCAGCAGATCCGGGCGCTGGAGCGCGAACTCGGTGCGGAACTCTTCCGCCGGGCCAGGGGCAACATCGCCTTGACGGACGCCGGTGAGACGCTGCTTCCCCTTGCCCGCCGCATCCTCGCCGACACCGACACCGCCCGCCTCGAGGTGCAGGAGCTCGTCCAGCTCCGGCGCGGCCGGGTCCGCCTGGGCGCAACTCCGAGCCTGTGCACGGGCCTGCTCCCCGACGTACTCCGCGCCTATCACCTGCAGTACCCCGGGATCCAGCTGCAGGTGGAGGAGGCCGGGGCGCGGGATCTCATTCGTGAGCTCGCGACCGGCAACCTCGACCTGGCCCTGGTGATCCTGCCCCTACAGAGCCACGACCCCGCCCTCGCGACCACCGAGCTGCTCCGGGAGGACCTGGTGGTGGTCTCCTCCGCCGCCGAGCCGGCCCGATGGGAGGGAGGATCACTGCGGATCGAGGACCTGCGGGACCAGCCGCTGGTGATGTTCCGTCGCGGCTACGACCTTCGGGAGTTCACCCTCGGCGCCTGCCGCGCGGCCGGCTTCGAGCCGACGTTCGCCGTCGAGGGCGGTGAGATGGACGCCGTGCTCGGGTTCGTCGAGGCCGGGCTCGGCATCGCCGTGGTTCCCCGGATGGTGGCCGACCGGCGCGACACCGTACGCGTGACCTCGTTCGCCGGATCGGAGGTGCACCGGACGATCGGGCTGGCGCACCGCAACGACGTCGAGCCGCCGCGGGCGGCCCGCGAGCTGCGCCGGGTCCTGGTCGACTACCTCACCCGGGCGGCGGACGCGGGAGCGCTCCCCCCCGGCACGCGCCTGTTGCGGGAGGGCGCCGGTCGGTCCCGGCGTGGTCGCGCGGACACCGCGGGTCGGGAGGCCGGAGCTCAGAAATCTGGAGGTCAGGAAAGTGGAGGTCAGGAAACTGGAGCTAAGGAGACCGGGGCTAAGGAGACCGGGGCTAAGGAGACCGGGGCTAAGGAGACCGCCAGTTAGGTCGTGCCCCGGGCTCGTGGTCGAGCAGTGGTTCGGGGGCACGCGCACCCCTACGGCTCCCGCGTCACCTCGGCGGGGTCGCGGTCGGCCCGCAGGCCGCGCCAGGCGGGGTTGCGCAGCCGGCCCTCCCTGGTCCACTCGGTGAACGCGACCTCGCCCACCAGCACCGGGCGTACCCAGTGGGCGCCGCGGGCGTCCGGCCTCGGGAGGGGTTCGTCGAACGCCGAGACCGGCTGCTCCAGCGGGGCCAGCCGGGCCATCAGCTCGACCAGCCGCTCCTGCGTGAACCCCGTTCCGACCCGGCCCGCGTACCGGAGTCGCCCTCCCTCGTAGACACCGCACAGCAGCGCGCCGAACGTCCCGGCCCGGGAGCCCTCCCCGACCCGCCAGCCACCGAGGACGACGTCCTGCGTCCGCAGGTGCTTGACCTTGAGCCAGGTACCCGCGCGCCGGCCGGGTTCGTAGCTGGAGTCCAGCCGCTTCGCGACGACTCCCTCCAGGAGCTGGGCCGCGCTGGTCCGCAGGGCCGCCTCACCGGAGCCCTCGAACGCCGGCGGCACCTGGTACTGAGGGCCGGCGAGTCCGAGACCCTCCAGCGTCTGCCGACGGGCGGCGTAGGGCTCCCGCAGCAGCGATACGCCGTCCAGATGGAGGACGTCGAACACGAGGTAGACCACCCCGGGGGGCGCCACCGGCTCCCGCCCCGGCGGGCGGCGCCGACCCCGACCCGCGCCCAGACCGTGCATGCGTGACTGGAGCAGCTCGAAGCTCGGCCGGCCCTGCTCGTCCAGCGCCACCACCTCACCGTCCAGCACGCACGGGCGCCCCGGCAACGCGGCGCCCACGGCGGAGACCTCCGGATACGTACGCGTGAAGTCGCGCCCGGACCGGCCCAACAGGACGACCTCGCCGGACGCGACGTAGGCGACCGCCCGGACACCGTCCCACTTCATCTCGAAGGACCACCGGTCCTGCTCGCGCTCGGCCGGCATGCGACCTGCCGTCGCCAGCATGGGCGCGATGTGGGGCAGCCCGAGGACGTCGGTCATGCCCCGATCATCGTCGTTCGTAGGCCCAGATGGTGCTGGTCATCCCGAGCAGCCTGACCTGGTGCCGGTCCCGCAGCCGCAAGGTGGGCGGCACGGCCTCCTTCGGAAGCTCCGGAACGAGCAGGACGACCCGACCGCCGGGTCGGGTCACGCGGGCAAACTCGGCCATCACGTCCTTGATCCAGACCCGGGGGTCGCCCTGCACGGAGTACTGCCGGCCGAACGGGAGGTTGGACACGCACGCGTCGACGGACGCGTCGTCGAGGTCGAGGTCGCGAGCGTCCCCGTCGTGGACGTGGGAGGTGTCGGCGTTGCGGCGGCTGCTCGAGACGGCGCTCGAGTCGATGTCGCGCCCCTCGACCGCCCAGCCCATCGCCTTGGCCTCCACCAGGATCGTTCCCGATCCGCAGCACGGGTCCAGGAGCGTGCCGGGCGCGCCGCGCGGGCCGTCGACGTCGGGTCGACCGGCCAGCGCGACCATCGCCGCCGCGATCGGGGGACGCAGTGCGCCTGGTCGCTCAGTGCCTCGGCCACCGTGCTGGCGCATCTGGGCGGTGGTGAGGCGGAGTCCCGCGACGAACCGTCCCTTGGTGTACTCGAGCGCCCACACCTCGAGCTGGGCCGGATCGGCCGGGCGCCACCCGGGCTCGGCCGCCGCCACCCCGGCGTCCAGGGCACGGCGGAGCTCGGTGCGCTTCCAGGTGCGTTCCTGCAGGACGCGCACCACGGCCCGGTAGGTCAGCCGGGGCTGACGACCACCGCGCCGGCCCGAACCGGCCCTGTTCCCCCGCCACAGCTGGAGACCGGCGGCCAGTCGCCCTGGGCGCAACAACCTGCGGACGATCCATGGGGGCTTGTCCCCCTCGGAGCGGAAGGTCCGGCCCAGCTCGGCGAACACGTCCTCGACGCTGCGCAGACCGAGCAGGGCGCGTTCGCGCCCGGCGGCGACCTCGCAGAGGAGGACGTCGGCGCGGCCGTCGTTGCCGACGTCGCTGACCTCGACGCCGGGTAGGTCCGAGAGCTCCCGCCGGACCAGCGGAGCGAGGCCGGGAGCAGCGAGAACGAACATTCGGGTCGTCGAGCGGGCGGGACCAGAGCTCGGCCCGGAGCGCTCGACCGATCGCGTGCCTGACCGGTCTGCCATAAGTCGGCAAGCCTAGCGATCCAGCCGGGACCGTGCGGGCCCGCACCCGCCTGGGCCCGCACGCTCCCTCCGTCGGGGCTCCCCGTCAGGGCGCCCTCATCCCCCCGACGGGGGTCCGACCGGGACTTCGGCCAGGCCCGGGTCGGCGGCCACGACGGGTCGAAGCTCGTAGCGGACGGGAGTGTCGCGGTAGATCACCCGGTAGACGAACACCCAGAACCTGGCCTCGAACGATCGGGCCTCCCCACCGTCGAGTCGGTGGGCCGTGCACTCCACCCACGCGCCGGTCACGCGTCCCCGCCTCGTACACGGAGCCACCCGCACGCGCGGGCTTCGGGCCAGTCGGCGGACCTTCCAGGTCTTCGCGCGGGTGGTGAAGAACGCCTGGTCCCTGCCCACCTGAATGCCCACCGGCGTGTCCACACCGCGCCCGTCGCGGCGGTACGTCGTGAGCAGGGCGACGCGCGAGGTACGCAGGGGGTCCAGCGCCCTGGCCGCGTCGTTCGCGGGCGCCGGCGAGGGCGAGGTCATGGCCGCTCCCCCGCCCCCACGCCGACACCGTCGCCGACGCCGCCGAGGCCCGGAGGCGTCGAACGGCGGGTGTTCTGGAACGACGCGAAGCTCCACTCGCCGTCCTCGCGCACGGCGACGAAGGTCAGGATGGAGTCCCGGCTCGGATCCGGTGCTGACGCGCCCTGCAGGGTGGAGCCACCGGTCGCGACCACGAGGGCCACGTCCGGGCGGAGAAAGCGGATCTGGACGCCATCGTCACCTGTCGAACCACCGGTGAGACGGGAACCCTTCAGCGGACCGGCGAACAACGGCCGGTGGACCTCCTCGATGGCGGCACGGCCCTGGCTGTGCAGGCCGAAGAAGGTGATGTAGTCGGCGTCCTCGGTGAACACCTGCGCGAACGCGTGCGCGTCCCCGTCGTTCCACGCGTCGGCCAGTCGGCCCATGAGGGCGCGGACAGCGGTCTGGTCGGACATCTGCGTACTCCTGTCGGTCATGCCCGCTCGAGCGATCAAGCCCGGTCGAGCACCATCGGATGGTCAGGCGTCGTCGACGACGCCTGCTCCGCGAAGCCGCAGGTGGATATCCTCGTGGGTGCACTGCCCTGAACGAGGCCGCGCCCGCGGGTGCGGAGTCGGTTGGGTCGACTCGGCCGGGTGTTGACGCACCCGGCCGAGGTCGTGTCGGGCCATGCTCGGGCCGGCTCACGGTCGTGCCGGCCCGCTGTGTCACGTTGGGTCCTGCTGGTCCGCTCGCCCTGGGTGCGGACGCTCCCCCTTCCAGAAGGTCTCGTGATGTATCCCGAGATCGTCACCCTGGAGTGGTGCCGACCACCGCAACTCCCCCGACCGCACGTCGGCGAGGACGCCGCGGACCCAGTCGAGTTCGGCCGCCAGCAGGGCGCGCTCGTACTCGAGTTCCAGGACCAGCAGCCGTGGCAGGCCGCCCTCGCGCAGGCTCGCGGCAACACCGTCGAGCGTGGCGATGCCTCCCTCCAGCGAGGCGATGCGGGTGCCCAGGCTGCGTTGGACGTCCTCCGGAGGCAGGCAGCCGAGCATCGAGATGGCCGCGGTGAACGTCGGGTTCTCCCGCTCCGGCCGCTCCAGCAGTCGGCGCAGTCGGGCCGCGAGTTCGGCCCGGCCTTCCGGAGTGATCTCGTAGACCGTCCGCTCGGGTCGACGACCTTCCCGGCTCGTCTCGACCGGGGTGATCAGCTCGTCGCGGGCGAGCCGGTCGACGGCGTGGTAGAGGCTGCGCGGGAGCCCGGTGACGTAGTCCTTGTGGGTGTCGACGATGAACCGGTGGAGCTCGTAGGGATGGCGCGGGCCCTGTAGCAGCAGGGCGAGCACGGTGAGCCCGACCAGGTCGCCGGACGGCTTCCGAACCATGTCGAGCCTCTTCCTGTCCCCGCCACCGTCGTACGGCCGTCGACGCTCCTCGCGGATCGGGTCGACGAGCAGGTAGGATGGCGCAGCCTCCGAGTTGCAGAAGTCTTTATTGCAACTTGCACTATGGCGTGAGGCTAGTCGAGCGAGTGGGCGCTGGCAAGCGTTCCGACGTCGGAGGACCGGCGACGAGCGCCTACTGGCCCTACCTCGGGCCAGCACAGGAGACACCAGGAGCACGTGGGGCGCGCGCGCCCGTGGCCGGCCGAGGCCGCTGGGGCCCGGGCCGGCCCAGGCGGTGTGCTGGCGGGCCTCAGCGGCCCAGCGGCCGCCTCAGCGACCCAGCGGCCTCAGCGACCGGCGGGAACGATCGCCTCGATGGCCGGCAGGATCTCGCCGAGCGCCTCGAGCATCGCCTCACTCCACGGGCCGGACGGGGCCAGGATCACGTGCTCGAATCCGAGCGCGGCGAGTCGTCCGAACCGGTCGAGCAGCTGCTCCCTGCTCTCGGTGCCGCCCTTCCCTTCCCCGGACAGCGAGACGCTTCCGGTCACCGTCTTCTCGATCTCGTCATAGGACCGCCCCTGCTCCGCGCAGTGGTCACGCAGGACGGCGAGCTTGTGCTTCAGGACGGTCTCGCCATCCGGAGTGTGGAGGATGTCGAACAGGTTGCAGGCGTCGGCATACTTCGCGACGAACCGCAGCGTCTTCTTCTCCCCCATTCCACCGATCAGGATCGGCGGGCGCGGGTGCTGCAGCGCGTTCGGCGAGTTCAGCGGATCGCCCAGGTGGTAGTGGGTTCCCTCGAACGCCGAACGGTCACCCGCCCACATCTGGTGCGCGATCCGCAGGGTCTCCTCCAGCCGTTCGAACCGCTCGGCCATCGGGGGGAACGGGATGCCCAGACCGGCGGACTCGACCGCGTTCCAGGCCGCTCCGATCCCGAGCCAGGCCCGGCCGCCGGAGAGGACGTCGAGACTGGTCACGGTCTTGAGCAGGACGCCGGGATGGCGGTATGGCGCGCCGGTCACCAGGGTGCCGAGCCGGATCCGCTCGGTCTGGCCGGCCACGAACGCGAGCGCGGTGTAGCCCTCGAGCATCGGATCCTCCGGCGGGCCGTTCATCCCGATCTGGAAGAAGTGGTCCATGACCCACAGGGAGTGGAATCCGGCCTGGTCCGCGATCCGCGCGAGGCGACCGACGTGGGACCCGATGCGCTCTGGCCCGTCCGGCCAGGAGAAGTCGGCGATCGACATGCTCGTACGCAACGAAGCACTCCTTATTAGCTGGCTAACGTTGTCCGGCTCATCATAGCCGCGACGGCGGCTCCCTCAAGCCCCATGGCGATTGGCCACCGACCGCTCAGTCCGCCAACATCCCCTCTCCGACGTCGAGCTCGCCCGGGCGCGACTCGGCGCGCGACTCCGCGCCCGACTCAGCCGCCGAACCAACCGGCCACGTCGAGCCGGAACGCCTCCGCCGGTACGACGGTTCGCAGGTCGGCCTCGAGTTCGCCCAGCCTCCGCGCGCCGAGCGCGTCCGCCCAGCGCTCGCGCAGGTCCTCGAAGATCACCGCCGACCGGGCGAGGGAGTCCATCCCGCGCGGGGTGAGCCTGATCAGCTTGCGACGCGCGTCAGTCGGGTCGTCGACCCGCTCTGCGTAGCCGAGATGCTCGAGGCGATCGACAGTCTTGCCGGCGGCCTGCTTCGACACCCCGAGCCGACGACCCACCTCGGTGGCGGTTGCCCCGTCAAGGCCGATCGCCTGCATCGCGAAGCCGTACACCGGGCGTACCTCGGGATGCCCCTGCCGGGCCAACTCGGCGTGAAGTTCGTCGATGAGCGAGCGGAAGCCGGCGAGCAGCAACAGGGGCAACTCGAAGGCCGGACCGCCCTCTCGTCCGCGGGAGTCAGGCATTGCCAAACTCGACAACCCGGTTTACGGTTTCGTCAACCACGTTGTCAATTTTAGCGGGCGGGTTCCGCCCGCTGGCAACAGATCACCCATACGCAAGGATTCCTTGACAGGAGGACCAGCCGTGTCCGAAGGCACGTTCCCCGACCACACTCTCGAGTCCGCACCCCCCGCCGCCCGCCGCTCGATGGAGGCGATGGTCCGAAATCTCGGCTACCTGCCCGCGCCTGCCGGGCGGCTGGCCACCTCACCCGCGCTCCTGAACGGATTCCTGAAGCTCAGCGGACTCTTCGAGGCCACCACCTTGGAGCCACTCGCGCGTGAGGTCGTGATTCTGACCATGGCGACGCGCAATCGCTGCCACGTCTGCGTCGCCATGCACACCGCGAAGCTGACCGCGCTCGGCGCGGACGCCGACCTCATCGCGGCGCTGCGAACGCAGGAGCCCCTGGCGCAGGAGCGGTTGGAAGCCATCCGCTCCTTCACCCTCGACGTCCTCGCGAGCGCCGGCGCGGTCGGCACCAGCCGGATACGGGAGTTCATCGCCGCCGGCTACACCGCCCAGAACGCACTCGAGGTCGTCCTCGGTATCGGCGCCTACACCACCTCGACGCTTGCCAACCGGATGGTCGAGGCACCTTTGGACGAGCAGCTCGAACCCTTCGCCTGGACCGAGCCGGAGCGGGTGGCGAGCTGACCTGTGAGCCGGCCGGCGTCCAGGGTGTGGGAGAGGACTCAGATGGCCGGCGGGCGGTGCTCGTAGGGCGTGGACAGCACGATCAGTGAACGGGTGGAGACGTTGGCCTTGGACCGGATCCGGGCCAGCAACTCCTCCAGCGCGCCAGGGCTCGCGACGCGCACCTTGAGGAGGTAGTTCTCGTCGCCCGCGACCGAGTGGCAGTCCTCGATCTCGGGGACGTCCATCAGGAGGTCGGGTGAGTCGTCGGGCTGGCTCGGATCGATCGGCTTGATCGAGATGAACGCCGTGAGCGGGAGCTCGAGCGCCTCGTAGTCGACCACGGCGGCATAGCCCCGGATGATGCCGCGCTGCTCCAACCGGCGTACGCGCTGGTGCACGGCGGACGTCGAGAGGCCGGTCATCTTGCCGAGGTCGGTGTAGGACATCCGCCCGTTGGAGGCGAGCAACCGGACGATCTGGCGATCGATCTGCTCCACGCGGGTCACCGTACCGCGCCGGAACGGGGCAGGTCAGCCATCGATGAGCCGTAGATCGTGGGGCCGAAGGTTGAGGGCTTCGACCCCGGTCTCGGTGACCACCACGATGTCCTCGATCCGGGCGCCGTGACGTCCTTCGAAGTAGATGCCCGGCTCCACGGAAAAGGCCATGCCCGGCTCCAGCGGAAGGGCGTTGCCGGCCACGATGTAGGGATCTTCGTGGCCCTCCATGCCGATGCCGTGGCCGGTGCGGTGGATGAAGGCGTCGCCGTATCCGGCCTCGGTGATGATGTCGCGCGCGACGGCATCCACCGACTCGGCGGTGACGCCGGGCCGGACGTGGGCGCAGGCGGCCTCCTGGGCACGTTGGAGGACGTCGTAGAACCGGGTGAACTCCTCCGGCACGGGTCCGCCGACGGCGTAGGTGCGGGTCTCGTCGGAGCAGTAACCGGCCGCGTTGGTGCCGCCGATGTCGACGACGACCGGCTCGCCGGCCTGGATCACCCGGTCGGAGACCTCGTGGTGGGGCGAGGCGCTGTTGGGGCCCGAGCCGACGATCACGAAGTCGACCTGGACATGGCCCTCGGCAATGATCGCGTCGTAGATGTCGCGACCGACCTCGGCCTCGGTGCGGCCGGGCCGCAGCCACTCACCGATCCGTGCGTGGACCCGGTCGATCGCGGCGCCGGCGGCCCGCAGCGCCTCGATCTCGGCAGGCGTCTTGCGCATCCGCAGCTCACGCAGGATCTCTCCGGCGAGGGTCTGCTCGACCCCCGGCAGCGAGGCGCGGAACGCGAGGACCTTCTCCGCCCACATGTGGTTGTCGAGGGCGACCCGGCGTACGTCGGCCGGCAACAGCTTCGCGACGAGGGCGTAGGGGTCGTCGGTCTCCTGCCACGGGACGATCTCGAGCCCGAGGTCGCCGACACCCGAGGCCGTGGCCGCGGGGCGCTCGAGACCGGGTACGACCAGCGTCGGGACGCCCTCCGCCGGCAGGATCAGGCAGGTGAGCCGCTCGAGCGGCTTCGCGTCGTAGCCGGTGAGGTAGCGAAGATCGGATCCGGGCGATACCAGGAGGGCGTCGACGCCCGCGGCGGCGGCCGACGTCCGGGCACGGTCGAGCCGGTGCCTGAGGTCGGCCGAAGGCGGAGTGGAGGTCACCGGATCACTCTAGAGCGTGTCGAGGACATGGCGACGGCCCGGCTCGCGCGGGAAATCCCGGTGCCCTGGCTACCGGCGCTCGGTTAGGTTCACCAGTCATGAGTGCGCAAAGTGACCAGGTGGAGGCCGTCCTCCGCCGACTCGGTGCCGCCGGCACCGTCAGGACGTTCGATCAGGAGGTGCCCACCGCCGCGGCCGCCGCCGAGCGGCTTGGCTGCGACGTGGGCGCGATCGCCAACAGCCTGGTCTTCGTGGCCGGTGACGAGCCGCTCCTGGTCCTGACGAGTGGAGCACATCGGGTCGACACCGGACATCTCGCCCGGCTGCTCGGCGTCGCGAAGATCCGCCGAGCCTCCCCCGAGCGGGTACTCGAGGCCACCGGACAGCAGGTCGGAGGCGTCGCGCCGGTGGGTCACCCGGCCCCGCTGCGGACCGTCGTCGACGTCTGGCTGGAGAAGTACGACGTCGTCTGGGCCGGCGCCGGCGACCACCTGAGCATGTTCCCGACCAGCTTCGCCGAGTTGGTCCGGCTCACCGGCGGCCAGCCCGCCCATGTGAGCCCCTGAGCCCCCGAGCCCGGGAGGCTCGGGTGTCCCCGGCGGCTGGTAGAACCCTCGCTGTGAGACGCATCGGAGTCGACGAACGCCGGGCCCGGCTCGGGGTCCGCCACCGGTTGGCCCTTGCCGCACCCACGCCGGTCACGGCCGCCGCCTCGGTCGTCGCGCTGCACGCGACCGATCCCGCCACCGTGTTCCTGTCCGTTCGCGCGAGGGTCGCCTCGGTCGACGTGGAGGCCATCGAGCGCGCGCTCTACGACGAGCGCACGCTGCTGCGGATGCTCGCCATGCGCCGCACGATGTTCGTGGTGCCCACCGACTCGGCACCGGTGGTCCAGGCCGCCAGCTCCGACGCGATCGCCGCGACCCAGCGCCGCAAGTACACCCAGTTCATCGAGGGCGCGGGCCTGGGCGACGGCGCCTGGCTGAGGGACGTCGAGGACTCCACCGCCCGCGCCCTCGCCGCCCGGGGCGAGGCGACCGGCGCCGAGCTGTCCACCGACGAACCGCGGCTGCGTTCCCAGGTGTCGATGGCGGAGGGCAAGTCCTACGGCCGGTCGCAGAACATCACCACCTGGGTGCTGCTCCTGCTCGCCGCCGACGGGCGGATCGTGCGCGGGCGGCCGCGAGGTTCCTGGACGAGCACCCAGTGGCGCTGGTCGCCGATCGAGTCCTGGCTGCCCGCCGGGATGCCCCGGCTCGCGGCGGAGACGGCCCGGGTCGAGCTGGCGCGCCGCTGGCTCGCCGCCTACGGTCCCGCCACCGTGGAGGATCTGCGGTGGTGGACCGGGTGGACCGCCCGCCACGTCAAGCAGGCCCTGACAGAGCTCGACCCGGTGGAGGTCGACCTCGACGGCGAGCCCGGTCTGGTCCTGCCCGGCGACCACGAGCCCGTGCCCGAACCGGAGCCGTGGGTCGCCTTCCTGCCGGCCCTCGACCCGACGGCGATGGGCTGGTCGCGTCGGGAGTGGTACCTCGGCGACCACCGCGCCGCGCTCTTCGACCGTTCCGGCAACGTCGGACCGACGGTGTGGAGCGACGGCCGCATCATCGGCGGCTGGGCACAACGGGCCGACGGGGAGATCACCTACCGGTTGCTCGAGGACGTCGGCCGCGCGTGCGCCCAGGCGGTGGAGTCGAGCGCGGGCGAGGTCGCCAAGTGGATCGGAACGGCCCGCGTGATCCCGAGGTTCCGAACACCGCTGGAGAAGGAGCTGAGCGCCTGAGGCTCGCCGGCACGGGTCGCGCGACGCGGTGTCGTCGGGCGGTCGTCGGCACTCTCGTCTAGGTTGTTCGGCATGCCGAGCCCCACCGCTGGTGAGAAGACGCTGCTCCTCGACACCGCCTCGCTCTACTTCCGAGCCTTCTTCGGCGTGCCCGACTCCGTCCGCGCACCCGACGGCACGCCGGTCAACGCCGTGCGGGGCCTGCTGGACTTCATCGCCCGGCTGGTGAGCGACCACCGGCCGACCCACCTGGTCGCCTGCTGGGACGACGACTGGCGACCGCAGTGGCGGGTCGACCTGCTGCCGACCTACAAGTCGCACCGCGTCGCCGAGGAGGTGCCCGGCGGTCCCGACGTCGAGGAGGCGCCGGACGCCCTGGAGACCCAGGTGCCGATGATCCGTGCCGCCCTCGCCGCGCTCGGGATCGCCGTCGTGGGCGCGCCGGGCTGCGAGGCCGACGACGTCATCGGCACGCTGACCGCCCGCTCGCCGCGACCGGTCGACGTCGTGACGGGTGACCGCGACCTCTTCCAACTGGTCGACGACGCGCGTGTCGTCCGCGTCCTCTACACCGCCCGGGGCGTCGGCCGGCTCGACGTCGTGGACGAGGCGTGGGTCGAGAAGAAGTACGCCATCCCCGGCCGTTCCTACGCCGACTTCGCGGTGCTGCGCGGCGACCCCTCCGACGGCCTGCCCGGCGTCCCCGGCGTCGGCGACAAGACGGCGGCCGGACTGATCTCGAAGTACGCGAGCCTCGACGAAGTGATCGCCGCCGCCGCCGACGAGGGGAGCGGTCTCGCACCGGCGCTCCGCCTCAAGCTTCGGCAGGCGGCCGACTACCTCACCGCTGCCCGCGCCGTCGTGAGGGTCCTTCCCGACGCGGAGCTTCCCGAGGTCGACGCGACGGTCCCGAAGGCACCGGCCGACCCCGACCGCTGGGCCGAGCTGGTCCGGCGCCTCGGTCTCGGCGGGTCGGCCGAACGCGTCACCGCCGCTCTCGCCGCCAACGCGGGCAACGCGGGCAACGGCTGACCCGCGCGCCCGCGATCGCCGGCCTCGCTGTCGCCACCACGGGTCGCCGGCTGACCGGCGACGTCCTCACGGCTCCAGCAGGTCACGTTCCGGCAGCGTCGGGAAGGGCGCGTGGGGTTCGGTCTGGTACCAGAACGCGGTCGAGGCGATGTCGTCCTCCAGTGGCCGGAACCGCCCCTTCCCGTTCAGCGGGGACTTGAAGCCGAGCGCCTGGACCGTCACCTTCAGGTCGCTGGTGAAACGGATCGGATCCTGCACGTGCCAGCGGTAGAGGCCGAACCGCTGCTGGGTGCGCATGAAGCCGTCGGGGAGCAGGATCTGCGGCATCCCGAGGTACGGCGTGCTGAACTCGGCGTACGCACCCTTGGGGTGCTCGAACGCCCACGCACCGCCGAAGTAGTCCTCCGTGCCGGTGCCACAGATCGTCGGAAACTCCTGGTCGCCGTCGAGGTAGAACTTCAGCTCGCCCTCGCCCCACCAGCCGTCGTGGTGGACCTCCCAGGCGAGATAGGTGCCCACGTAGTGGCCCTGCCCACGAACACCGTCGAGCAGCGTGTGCACCTCGCCGTGCGGAAGGGGATCGTTACGCCGCCACTGCGCATGCAGGTAGGCGCGATCCTCCTCGACCTCGGTGAGCGCGTAGGTGATCTGGTAGAAGAAGCCCCGCACCGGCTCCGGGTCGAGGTTCTCGATGGTGACGCGAGCATGCTGGCGGAACGGCATCTCCCAGTAGGAGTTGAAGCCGCCCGTCGGGTTGACCGCCACGGGCAGCGAGTTGACCTGCGCGAAGCTCCCCCAGCCGTGGCAGAAGAAGTCGCCGAGCGGCACCTCGATCGACGGGCTCTCCTCGCCATCCCAGTAACACCGCAACACAAGACGCCGCCACGCCGCCGAGGTCACCGTGATCCACATGTGCTGGATCGCACCGGGACCCTCGATGTCCGCAAGGGTCACCACCGACTCCCCGTCGAGGTCGATGCACGGCCGCACCTTCCAGCCCTGGCCGAGTTCGCGGGCCGCGTCCAGGCCCTCCGTGGCACGCGCACCGCCGGCCCGTGCGCCGTCGGGGTTCTCCGCGCTGATCGAGCGTGTCTGTGCGGACGAGAGTCGACTCAGGTTGCCGAGGTGCAGCCCGAGGCCGTTGAAGTTGGACAACGTCCCTCCTACATGCGACGTATGTCAAGGTCTGCTTGCCTACGCCAGCCAAGCGAATCCGGAGGTCGGGCGCGAGCGGGCCGCGGGATCATGGCCAGGCTGGTCAGCGCGGGTACCGGCCACAGTCGGCTCAGTCGCGCGCCAGCGCCAGCGGGCCCAGTCGGCCCTCGGCCCCAGTCGGTCACCGCTGACAGCCTCGCCCCGCGGGTGCCGCGGATCGGGCCGGTTGGGATCATCGAGGTCATGTCCGACGACCTCGACTCGGTACTGGACAGTTGGCGGGTCCGGCCCATCGCTCCGATCGCGCGGGCCACCTCCGGCACCATGAACGAGACGTTCCTCGTTCCGACCGCGACGGGGCCTGTCGTACTCCGGCGCCATCAGCGCACCGACCGCCGCGAGATAGAGCACGAGCACCAGGTCATCGCGCACGCCATCGGGCGGGGCCTCCCCGTCCCTGCGATCCTCGTGACGGCGGCCGGGGAACGGCTCGTCGAGCACGGCGGACGGTTCTACTCGCTGTTCGCGCACGCTCCGGGGACCCAGGTCACCAAGGCCGAGCTCACTCCCCCGCACGCGCACGCCATGGGCACCATGCTGGCGCGACTCCATCTCGTGCTCGCCGACTTCGACAGCGGCGCCGCGGCCCACTCGGAACCGTCGGCTGCCTCACCGGCGACTGCGGCCAGGGTTCCGGTGCCCACCCGAGCCGCGACGCTTCGGCGACTGCGTGACCTGCTCGCCGAGGTCGAACGTCGCGAGCAGGGTCCGGACGAACGCCTGGCGGCCGGGCAACTGCGCGGGTGGGTGGCCTGGTGGGAGGCGAACGCGGGGCCACGGTTGCCCGACCCGCCGGGCGCCGACACCACGCAGCCGATCCACGGCGACTTCCAGGAGACCAACCTGTTCTTCGAGGGTGAGCGCATCGTCGCCGTCATCGACTGGGACCGGGCCCGCCACCACTGCCGGGCCGAGGAGGTCGTACGGACGTGGGACCTGTCCTTCCAGCTGCGGCCCGCGCTCTGTACGGCGTTCCTCGCCGGATATCGCACGCTGCTCGAGTTGACGTCGGAGCAACTCGACGCGGCGGCCGCGAGGTACGGATTCTCCCGGCTGCACGCGCCGTGGCTGCACGAGACCATCTACCTGCGTGGCGAGAACCGGCTGCGGGTGTTCCTGCGGGCGGCCGGGCCCGGCTTCACACCGTTCCCGGACAGCTGGGCCATCCTGCGCGGTCAGCTCGCCTGATCGTCTCGGACGCCTACTCGGCGGCGGGTTCGGGCGCGCCCCGGTAGGTGCCGAAGCTCCAGACGCCGCCCTCGGGGTCCCGGACGACGAAACCGCGCGAGCCGTAGTCCTCCTCCCGCATCTCGCGGGCGATCTCCGCTCCGGCGGCGACACAGCGTTCGTGGACCCGGTCGGGGTCGTCGGTGACGACGTACACCGAGCTCATCCCCGGCTTGGTCGGCATCAGCTCGTTGGCCTCGTCGTGGCTGCCGAGCATCACGCCGCCGCCCTCGGGCCAGCGCAGCTCGGCGTGGACGATCTCGCGTCCGTTCTCACCGGGCACCACCAGGGTCTCGGTGAAACCGAGCACGTCGACCAGGAACCGGATCGCGGCCGGCGCGTCGACGTAGCTCAGGCCAGCCCAGACGGTGGGTGTGGGTGTTGTCGTGGTCATGGCGGTCACGATTCCACGGCGCCGCCTGACCCGTCTTGGACAAATGGAAGCTCCTCCGCGATCCAGGTCGTCGGGGTGCAGCCGGCGAACGCGGTCCAGTCCCGGTGCAGATGGGCCTGGTCGGCATACCCGCAGCGGACCGCGACCTGCGCCAGGCTCATGCGTTCCGGCCCGGCCACGAGCCGCCGTGCCGCCTCGAACCGCATCAGCCGGGCGGCGACCTTCGGGGTCAGGCCGTACTCCGCCCGGAACGACGTCCGCAGGTGCTGGCGGCTCCACCCCACCTCGGCCGCGAGCGCCGCGACCTCGACCCCGCCCGCCGACTCGGCGAGCCGCCGCCACACCCAGCCAACCTCGGGCGCGGGCGCCGACTCCGGTGCCGACGCGGCGAGCCGCTCGAACGCCGTGTCGAGGTGGGCGAACCGCTGCCCCCAGGTGGTCGCGGTACGCACCCGGTCGACGAACTCACCCGTACGGCGACCGAGCAGGGTCTCCAGGTCGACGTCGGTGCCCGCCAGCTCGCCGGCGGGCAGCCCGAACAGGATCCGCGCACCGAGCGGCGTGAGGTCTGCCTGGATGCCGTACTGGTGGCCGTCGTGGGCGATCGAGACCGGTACGTCGCGCAGACCTCCCACGATCCGGTCGAACGACCGGACCGAGCCGGTGGGACCCACCAGGTCGACCGTGCCCTCGATCGTCACGACGAACGTCAGGTGCCGCGACGGCAGCCCGCGATGCGTCCCGGCCGCTGAGCGGGCGCGGTAGCCGTGGTAGCCGGCCACCAGCGACCGCAGCGGCGGCCGCGGCGCGGAGCGCACCAGCTCGGTCTGGACCTCCGTCACGGGAACCGCTCAGGTGGCGTCGGAACCGACGGAGGCGTAGGCGACGACACCGCGCCGCAGGGCCTCCACCGTCGCCCGGGCGGTGGTGCGCAACGGGCCCGCGCCCGCCGCGTCGGCCACCTGGTCGGCCAGGTCGAGGATCTGCTTGATCCAGCGTACGAAGTCGCCCGCGGCGAACCCGGTCTCGTCGAGCACGTTGGCCAACGACATCCCGGACGCCCAGCGGTAGGCCGCCCAGGCGAAGCCGAGATCGGGCTCCCGTAGGAAGTCGACGTGGAAGTCGCGTTCGAGCGCCTCCAGGTCGCCCCAGATCCGGACCAGGGAGCCGAGCGCCTCCTTGGCCGCGCCGCCGGGCAGCTTGGGTGGTCCGACGTCGTCCGGCGTACGGGACTCATACGCCAGCGCCGACAGCGACGCCGCCAGTTCGGGCGGGGTCAGCTTGTCCCAGGTCCCCTGCCGGAGGGCCTCGGCCGCCACGAGGTCCAGTTCGGTGTAGATCCGGGACAGTCGGTCGCCCGCCTCGGTGGTGCGGTCGCCCTTGAGATAACCGAGTTCGTCCAGCACCTCGCACACCCGGTCGAACTGGCGCGCGATCGTGTTGGACCGGGCGTCGACGCGGCGTTGCAGGCCTTCGGTCTCCCGCTCCAGCCGGAGGTACCGCTCCGACCAGCGGGCATGGTCCTCCCGCTCGTCGCACCCGTGGCAGGGATGCGCCCGCATCGCCGCGCGCAGATCCTGCAGGGTCTGGTCCTCCTCCGCCGGCGAGCCTCCGCGCCGCCGACGCATCGGTGGCAGCTCTTCGGGAGCCTTCTGGCGTAACGTCGAGGCCAGGTCACGCCGTTGCTGGGCGTTGCGTGGGTTGAACGAGCGCGGCAGCCGCATCCGGGTCAGGGCCTCCACCGGAAGCGGGAAGTCGACCAACGACAGCCGGCGTACCCGGTGGTCCTCCGTCAGGACGGTCGGTCGCGGACCGTCGCCACCCGCGGCGTGGCCCGGGTCGAGAACGACGGCGATGCCGGCCTGCCGACCTGCCGGGACCTGGATGACGTCACCCGAGCGGAGCCGTCCGAGCGAGTCCACGACCTCGGCCCGCCGGTCGGCCCGGTTGCGCCGGGACAGCTGGTTCTCCCGCTCCTTGATCTTCCGCCGGATCGTGGCGTACTCCAGGAAGTCGCCGAGATGGCACTGCATCGCCTCGCGATACCCCTCGAGCGCCTCCTCGCTACGCCGTACCTGACGAACGAGACCCACGACCGCACGGTCGGCCTGGAACTGGGCGAACGACGACTCGAGCAGTTCGCGGGCGCGTTCACGGCCGACCTGCCGGACCAGGTTGACGGCCATGTTGTACGAGGGCCGGAAGCTGGACCGGAGCGGATAGGTGCGGGTCGACGCCAGACCCGCCACCGACCCGGGGTCGAGCCCTGGCTGCCAGAGCACCACGCCATGTCCCTCGACGTCGATGCCGCGGCGGCCGGCGCGTCCGGTGAGCTGGGTGTACTCCCCCGGCGTGACGTCGGCGTGCGTCTGGCCGTTCCACTTGACGAGCTTCTCCAAAACCACCGAGCGCGCGGGCATGTTGATGCCGAGCGCGAGTGTCTCGGTGGCGAAGACCAGCTTGACCAGGCCTCGGGCGAAGAGCACCTCGACAACTTCCTTGAACGTCGGAAGCATGCCGGCGTGGTGCGCGGCGATCCCGCGTTCGAGGCCCTCCAGCCATTCGTAGTAACCGAGTACGGCGAGGTCGTCGGCTGGCAGGTCGGCGGTTCGGGACTCGACATAGGCCCGGATCTCGGCCGCCTGGTCGGGGCGGGTGAGCCGGATACCGGCGTACATGCACTGCAGGACCGCCGCGTCGCAGGCCTGTCGGCTGAAGATGAACACGATCGCCGGAAGCAGCCCTTCGCCTTCGAGCTTCTCAGCGACCTGGGCCCGGCTCGGAGTGAACGCGATCCGGTTGCCGCCCCGCGGCTGCCGCGTCCGACGCGGTCCACGGTCGTCGCGCTTGGCGAACCGCCAATGGTCGCGCACGATCCGCGCCAGCTCCGGGTTGACCTTCGCGGGCGCGTCCGGGCGACCGGTGTCGGCGAACAGGTCGTACATCCGCCGGCCCACCATCACGTGCTGGAAGAGCGGCACCGGGCGACGTTCCTCGACCACGATCTCGGTGTGACCGCGTACGGTCGCGAGCCACTCGCCGAACTCCTCGGCGTTGGAGACGGTGGCGGACAACGAGACGAGTTGCACCGACTCCGGGAGATGGATGATCACTTCCTCCCAGGTGGCACCGCGGAACGGGTCGGCGAGGTAGTGCACCTCGTCCATGACGACGTAGGACAGACCACGCAGGGTCGAGGAGCCGGCGTACAGCATGTTGCGCAGCACCTCGGTCGTCATCACGACGACCGGCGCCTCACCGTTGATCGTGTTGTCGCCGGTGAGCAGACCCACCTGGTCGGAGCCGTATCGCTGGGCGAGTTCGGCGAACTTCTGGTTGGACAGAGCCTTGATCGGGGTCGTGTAGAAACACTTACCGCCGGTTTCCAGCGCGCGGTGGACGGCGAACTCGCCCACCACGGTCTTTCCGGAGCCGGTCGGTGCGGCCACCAGAACGCCTCTGCCCTCCTCCAGAGCGCGACAGGCGGTGACCTGGAACGGATCGAAGTCGAAGTCGTAGAGCTGTCGAAACGCCTGGAGCGAGGTGCCGTTGCCGTCCTGGAACCGGGCGTACCGCTCCGCCGGGGAGCTCATGGCTACAGGCTACGGCCTGCGCGGGCCGGCGTCGGCGACGCGGGTGGCTTCCCGGGATGTCCGCGCGCGACGGCGTGTCCGCGATCGCCTAGCGGGGCGGCGGCGCGAAGACCCGGAGCGCTCCGGGCACACACTGCACCGTGACCGGCAGCGGGCCGACCCGCTCGCCGTCGGCGTAGGCGGTGAGCCCGGCCGAGGCGAGGCTCACGCGCTTCGCGCGGTACATCGTCACCGCGGGATGCCCCACATGCGTGCCTTTGGACAGTTTCGGGAAGAGTGGCACCAACTCGTGCAGGGGCAGTGCACCGATCACCGCGACCTCGAGCAGCCCGTCGGTCGGGTCGGCACCCTCACAGATGCGGAGTCCGCCGCCGTAGGAGTTCGTGATGCCGACCGCCACCAGGAGCGCCTCGGCATGCTCTTCCTCGTCGTCGAGCTCGATGACGAAGTGCTGCGGCTTGAACGACCTCAGCTCCGCCACGACCGCCATGTCGTAGCGCATCCGACCGCGCGGCCAGCTGATCTTCCCGACGCGTTCGGCGACCTTGGAGTCGAAGCCCGCACCGAGCACCGTCGCGAACCACTCGGAGCCGACCTTGCCGAGGTCCTGGGAACGCGTGAACCCCGCGACGACGACGTCGACGGCGGCGAGTGGATCGCGGAGTGGGAGGCCCAGAGCACGGGCGAGATCGTTGCCGGTGCCGGCCGGGATCACGGCCAACGGCGTCGTGGTCTCGGCGACGGCCTGCAGGGCGAGGTGCACCATGCCGTCACCGCCGATCACGACCAGTCCGTCGACTCCACGTGCCACGGCACGACGCGCCATGTCGAGGGCTTCGGAGGCGTCCCGTCCGGCTTCCCAGCGGGCACGCAGACCGGCTTCGCCCAACCGCTTGGTGACGGGATCGGCGAGCCGCGCGCCACGGCCACGGCCGGACGTGGGGTTGACGAGGACGGCGATCTCACGGGCCACGCGGCGAGCGTAGCGCCCTGGACGGCTGTCTGCTCACCGCGGTCTCAAACTCACAGCGGAGCGTCACCGATTCGTCCAGGCGGGGCGCCCGGGCATTCCGGGTGCACTGGTGCGCTGGCCGTGCCGGGAGATGGCGAAGGGGGCCGACCCATGGGCCGGCCCCCCTTCACAGGTCCTTGGCTCAGTCGTCGTCGAGGCGACCGGCGCGCTCGATGTCGTCCAGATCGATGCCCTGGGCGATCAGCCGTGCCCGGCGGCGCCGCTCGGTGAACCGCGCGATGAGTTCCGACAGGAGGAAGAGCACCGTCATCGGGGCGGCGAGCAGGAGCATCGTGATCGGGTCCGTCGAAGGCGTCGCGATCGCGGCGAAGACGAAGATGCCGAAGATGATCCAGGCACGCATCCGGCTCAGCCGCGCCACCGACAGGATGCCGACCAGGTTGAGCAGGACGACGAACACCGGAATCTCGAACGCGACGCCGAAGACCAGGAGCAGCCGCAGGACGAACGACAGATAGACGTCCACGCTGGCGTAGTTCGCCACCCCGATCGGGGTGAAGTCGATCAGGACGTTGAGGCCCTTGGGCAGCGCGAGGTAACCGACCAGGATGCCGCCGATGAACAGCGGCGCGGCCGAGCCCATGAACACCATCGTCCACTTGCGCTCGTTCCGGTGCAACCCAGGAACGATGAACGCCCACAGCTGGTACAGCCAGACCGGCGACGAGAGCACCAGTCCCGCGATCAGCGAGACTTTCAGCTGCATCATCAAGGGGCCGGCGACGTTGTTGAACGTCAGCTTGGCATCGAGAGCGCGCTTCGCGTTCAGGTTGGCGATCGCGTCATCGAGTGGGTGCTTGAGCAGGTCGAACAGCTGGCTGTAGAAAATCCAACCCAGGATCCCACCGATGACCATCGCGCCGACAGCCTTGAAAAGGCGCGAACGCAACTCGCGCAGGTGCTCGACGAGCGCCATCCGACCCTCAGGGTCCGGCGGCGGCTTCGGCGTGCGCCGGACCTTCATCCGGCCGAGGGACAGGCTCACGACACCCCCAAGTTCGCGCCACTCACGTCAGGGGGACCTGGTGGCAAGGACCTTCACGTCACCGGTAGATCGGACTTCACTGCATGGTGTTGCTCGCCATTGAGGCGGGCGTCACCGGTTGGTGTGCTCAGCGTCCTCAGCGGTCTGACGGACGACCGGGGTGCCGTTGACGCCGTTGACGTTCGGCTGGATCGCCGGCGACTGGACCGGCGCCTGCGCGGCGACGTCCTGAGGCTTGTCCTCGTCGCGGACTTCCTTCTTGAAGATCTTGAGCGCCTGGCCGAGGCCCTTGGCGGTCTGCGGGAGTCGCGTCGCACCGAAGAGCAACACGAGGACGACGCCGATGATGATCAGCTCGGTCGGTCCAAGAGATCCCATGATTAGCCTCTCAGTCAGCGATTCTCGCTTGATGGTACGCCCTGACGGCAAGTTTGCGGCGAGGGCTTGGTTCAGCTGTGATGACCGGCCCCGGCCTTCAGGTGGCGGCCTCGCTTGCCCGGATGAGTCGCGCGATCAGCCGACGCGTCCGGTTCGACCTCATGGTGACCCGCCGGGCCACCTGCCACCACCTGCAGCTTCCGCTCGGCTGCCTCGATCTCGGCGAAGAGTCCCTTCGCCCGACGCCACAGCCACGCGCCGAGCAGGGCGTACAGAACCACCGCGAAGACGGCGATTCCGCCGAAGATCAGGACCCACCTCACGGGCAGCACACTAGCGGCCCGAAGCTTCCGCCGCACCCGCCCGCAAGTGTCCTCAGGGTTGCCCCTTGGCGACATCCAGGATGACCAGGACCGGAGAACGGGGGTTGACGCCGGTCAGCCGGCCGCGCCGGTCGTCTCGTAGGCGGCCAACGCCTCTACCGCGTCCCGACGGACGGACTCCGCCATCTCGGCCGGTTCGACCACCCGGGCCGCTCCCCCGAGCCGGAGCGCGAGCCGGCGGAGCCACCGCGGATCGGCCACCCGCATGCGCACCCGCAGGGATCCGTCGGGCAACTCGGTGACCTGTTCGCAGGGGTAGTACTCCGCCACCCAGGCGACTGGTGGATCGAGCTCGAGGGTGACCACGGCGTGGTCGGGCGAAGGCTGGAACACGCCTTCGGTCAGGTCGCGTGGCCGCGCCTGCGGCGGAGGCGCGGAGGGCTCGTCGAGCACCCGCGCAGAGGTGACACGGTCGAGCCGGAACAGCCGGACGTCCTGGGCCCGGTGGCACCAACCCTCGAGATAGGTGAACCCGTCGGCCTGCACGAGTCGCATCGGGTCGACGTCGCGGTCGGTGGTCTCATCGCGCGAGGGCACCCAGTACCGCAGATGCAGCCGCCGGTCGTGGTCGAGGGCTTCCTTCACCGTGGCCCGAACCTCCGGGTCCTCGAAGGTGTCGACTCGGACGGCGACCTTGTCGACGCCGCTGTTGACCTGCCCGGCGGCCTCCTCCAACCGGCTGATCACCGGGTCGAGCAGGCATCGCTCCGCCTCGGCGCCGGTCTCGCGAAGGACGCGCAGCGCCACGAGCAGTCCCAGCGCCTCGTCGGCCGACAGGCGCAGGGGTCGGGCGAGGAAGTCGGCGTTGGACACGTGGATGACGCCTTCGCCCTCCACGGCGTCCATGTCGACCTCGATGTAGTCGCCCGGCATCATCCCGGGCAGACCGCAGAACCACAGCACCCCGAGGTCGGAGACGAGCTGTTTCTCGGTGATCCCGAAGACCCGCGCGACGTCGGCGACCCGGGCACCGGGATGGGCAAGGAGGTAGGGCAGCAGCGCGAGCAGGCGGCGTACCTGTTCCTTGGCACCGCCCGGGCCGGGCGTACGGGCGAACTCAGGTGCCACGTGCCACCTCCACAAGCAGGTCCTTCAGATGCCGGATGACCGCCTCACGCAGGTCGGGCGGCTCGAGAGCGACCGCGTCGGCCGCGTAACCGGCGACCTCCTCCGCGAGCGACATCGCGTCCTGGAAGGCGACGTCCACGATGTCCCAGCCCTCGCCGTCGGGTGTGACGGCGGCGGCGCGACGACGGAGTCCGTTGCCGGCGCCGGAGCGTACGCGGATGCGGGCCGTGCGTCCCGGGTCCTCCGGAGGCGACAGGCTCGCCGCCTCGGCGCGGATGTCGACCCCGTCGGGAACGGTGAACGCGCGCGGCCTGCTGACCAACTGGACCTGCCCGACGATCCGGGACAACCGGAACATTCGGGTCGCGTCCCGGTCACGGTCGTGGCCGACGACGTACCAGCGGCTGCGCCAGTTGAGGATGCCCCACGGCTCCAGCGTCCGGTGCTGGGGTCCCCCGGTGCCCGGCCGCCGGTAGTCGAAGGACACGACGCTCCGAGCCTGGACAGCACGCCACAGGGGCTCGAACGCCGGCTCGCTGGCCGGTAGCCGGGGTTCGAGGTCGGAGAGCGCACCGGGATCGGTCTCGACGCCTTCGGCTCCGAGTTTCAGAACCGCGCGGGAGGTGGCCTCGGCCAGGCCGGCGTTCTGCCAGACCCGGGCGGCGAGGCCGAGGACGGCAGTCTCCTGGGCGGTGAACGTCAGGGGCGGCAGCTCGAACTCACTGCGCCGGATGCGGTAGCCCACCTCGTCGTCGAAGCCGGTGGCAACGGCGCCGACCTCGATCGGGATGCCGAGATCGCGGAGCTCTTCCTTGTCGCGCTCGAACATCTTCTCGAAGGCGTCCGGAGTCTGCTCGCGGTAGTCCTCCACCAGCTGGCGCAGCTTGGCCTTGGGCACGAAGTGGCGGGAGACGAGCAGGCAGATCACGAGGTTCATCAGTCGCTCGGACTTGCGGGGCACCACGCGCGCTCACCCCCTTCCGCGCGGCGGGATCCACTCGAACAGAGTAGCGACCATCGGCGTGAGGCTACCGCACGCGGAGCGGCGACACGGCCGGAAAGCGCGGCCATGCCGGATATCCCAGGCAAACCAGGACCAGCCGGTAGCCTCGCGAGCTGTGATCCGATGGCGGGAAGGCGTGGCGGGCCAGATACGCCGGTCGTGGGCGGGGGCGGTCGAGCTCGACGTCCAGACCACGGAGGGCCTGGTCCCGGCCCTGGCCTACGTCGATCTCGTCGGCCGGCCCGAGCCCGGCGACCGGGTCCTGCTCAACACCACGGCCTACGCCCTCGGCCTCGGCACGGGCGGGTTCGCCCTGGTCGTGGCGCTTCCCGACCGGCTGCCGCCGGACCAGGACGGACCCGGACATCTCGTCAAGGCCCGCTACTCGCCGCTGCAGGCGACGGTGCTCGGCATCGACGAGCAGGACTCCCCCGCCCACGGGATTTTGCAGGACGCGGACGACCTGGCCGGGATGCCGGTCGTGATCGCCGACCTGCACTCGGCCCTCCCCGCCGTTCTCGCCGGCCTGTACGACGCCCGGCCCGGCACGACCGTCGCCTACGTGATGACCGACGGTGCCGCCCTCCCCCTGGCGCTGTCACGGACCGTCGCTGGGCTGGTGGACGCCGGCTGGCTGGGTGCCGGAACGGTCACGGTCGGGCAGGCCTTCGGCGGGGACCTGGAGGCCGCCACCCTGCACACGGGTCTGCTCGCGGCCCGGCTCGTGCTCGGGGCGGAGGTCGTGGTGGTGACGCAGGGGCCGGGCAACCTCGGCACCGGCACCCGGTGGGGCTTCACCGGTGTCGCGGCCGGCGAGGCGGTCAACGCGGTCGCGGTCCTGCGCGGCCGGCCCGTCGCTGCTCTGCGCGTCTCCGAGGCCGATCCGCGCACCAGGCACCAGGGCGTCTCGCACCACAGTCTGACGGCCTACGGCCGGGTCGCGCTGGCCGCCGCCGACGTGGTGGTCCCCGAACTTCCCGGAACGTTCGGCGAACGCGTACGCAAGGCGGTCGGGCCGCTGGGCGAACGCCACCGCCTCGTCGAGGTGCCGACCAGGGGCCTGGACGCGGCTCTGCGCCTGTGTCCCGTCACGCTCTCGTCCATGGGCCGAAACCTCGCGCGTGACCACGCCTACTTCGTCGGCTGTGCTGCGGCCGGACGCCACGCCGCCCGGCTCCTCGACCATCGGTGAGGGGCCGGGCGGCGTCGGTCTCGGTTCGGCGAGTCCGGGGTCGTCCCGTGTCGCTGAGCGGGCCCGCGGTGCGGCCCCGGTCAGCGACAGGTGAACTACTGCGCTCCGAGGACGTCCACCACGAAGACGACCGTGTCGGTCTTCTTCACGTCGGTGTTGGGGAGGTCCTGACCAAAGCCCTTGCTCGGCGGCACGATGAGCAGCACACGGCTACCGACGGGCTGGCCGGTGAGTCCCTCGGTCAGACCCTTCACGGTGGTCTGTCCGAGCGGGAGGTTCTCGAAGTTGCCGCGCTTCCAGGAGTTGTCGAACTCCTTGCCGGTCCGCCAGTTGACGGCGACGTAGTGGAAGTTGATGGTCTGGGTCGCCTTCACCTTGGCGCCCTCGCCCTTGATGAGCGGCTGGGTGACGAGCTCCTTGGGAGCGGCCGCGCCCTTCGGGATCGTGATGGTGGTCGGGACACCCTTCGCGTCGGTCTTGACCACCGGCAGGTTCGCGGGGGGCGTGACAGCTTCACCCTTGGCCTGGCTGAGGGGCTTGTAGGCGCTCTTCACGTCGATGACGAAGATGAGGCTGTCGGTGCCCTGGATGCCGGCCTGCGGCTGGCCGGCCGTTCCGTAGCCGTCCTTCGGCGGGATCGTGATGAGCACCCGGCTACCGACGGTCTTGCCGACCAGGCCGGTGACGAAACCGTTGATGAGCTGACCCTTGGCGAGGCCGAAGGTGGCGGGTTGGCCGCGCTGCCAGGAGGAGTCGAACTCCTTGCTGTCGCGTCCGTTGATGCCGACGTAGTCGACGACGACCTGCTGGCCCTCGGTGATCTTCTCCCCAGTGCCTGCCTTCAGCACCTTCGACTGGGTGTTGGTCGCCTTGAAGGGCTTCGGGAACGACACCGCGGGCTTCTTGCCCTGATCGCCGGTGACCTTGACCGCCTCGATGGAGCTGCTGGTCTTGGCCGTCGCGCTCGGTGAGGCGTTGGACGTCTTACTGCCGCTATCGGCGGACGACCCGCAGGCTGCCGCCACCAGGAGCAAGGACGTCAGGAGTACGGCTAGGAGTCCACGACGCACAAGAACACACCTCAAGAAGACGGCCGACAGGGAACAGTGGCTCACCCTAGACCTCGAACCTTAGACGTCCCTGAGCGACCCATCGATGCACAGAACGTAACCGTTTTCGAGGGAGCGCGCGGATTTACATGCTTTGAATGAGTTTTTCCACACGCTCGTCGACGCTGCGGAACGGGTCCTTGCACAGGACCGTGCGCTGGGCCTGGTCGTTGAGCTTCAGGTGCACCCAGTCGACGGTGAAGTCACGTCGACGCTCCTGCGCCCGCTTGATGAACTCTCCGCGCAGCCGGGCCCGGGTCGTCTGCGGAGGCACCGACTTCGCCTCGAAGACCTGCAGGTCGTTGGTCAGTCTGGTGACCGAGCCGCGGCGCTCGAGAAGGTAGTAGAGGCCACGATCGCGGTGGATGTCGTGGTAGGCGAGGTCGAGCTGGGCCACCCGCGGGCTGTTCAGCGACAGCCCGTGCTTGGTGCGGTAGCGGTTGATGAGGCGGTACTTCGCCACCCAGTCGATCTCGCGTTCGACCAGCGAGAGGTCGCCGGAGTCGACGGCCTTCAGGGTCCGCTCCCACAGATCGAGCACCTTGGTCACGATGGGCGTGGCGAGTTCGCGGCGTTCGACGAAGTCGCGTGCCTTCGTGAAGTACTCCTCCTGGATCTCCAGGGCGCTCGCCTCCCGGCCGTTGGCGAGGCGAACCTTGCGGCGACCGGTGATGTCGTGCGAGATCTCCCGGATGGCCCGGATCGGGTTCTCCAGCGTGAGGTCGCGCAGGACCAGGCCGGACTCGATCATCCGCAGCACCAGGTCGGTCGCGCCGACCTTGAGCAGCGTCGTCGCCTCGGACATGTTCGAGTCGCCGACGATCACGTGGAGGCGGCGGTAACGCTCGGCGTCGGCGTGTGGCTCGTCCCGCGTGTTGATGATGGGCCGGGAGCGGGTCGTCGCCGAGGAGACGCCCTCCCAGATGTGCTCGGCCCGCTGGCTCACGGCGTAGACGGCGCCCCGCGGTGTCTGCAGGACCTTGCCGGCACCGCAGATGATCTGCCGGGAGACCAGGAACGGGATGAGCACGTCAGCCAGCCGAGAGAACTCCCCATGCCGGCTGACGAGGTAGTTTTCGTGGCAGCCGTAGGAGTTTCCGGCCGAGTCCGTATTGTTCTTGAAGAGGTAGACATCGCCAGCGATGCCCTCCTCGCGCAGCCTCCGCTCGGCGTCGACGAGGAGCCCCTCGAGGATGCGTTCGCCCGCCTTGTCGTGCGTCACCAGGTCGGTGATCGAGTCGCACTCGGGCGTGGCGTATTCGGGGTGACTGCCCACGTCGAGGTAGAGCCGGGCGCCGTTGCGTAGAAAGACGTTGCTGCTCCGCCCCCAGGACACCACCCGCCGGAAGAGGTAGCGCGCCACCTCGTCCGGCGACAACCGCCGCTGACCGCGGAAGGTACAGGTGACGCCGTACTCGTTCTCGAGGCCAAAGATGCGGCGGTCCATGGTCACCACACTATGTCGTCGGAAGTGCCTGGGGGTGAAGCAAGCGAAGTCGATCTGGTCACGATGCGGCTACGCGGGGTCCGGGGGTGGGTTCGCGGTGCCGCCCTCGGGCGCGCCACCCGGCTCCGCGCTCGTAGCGATCGTCGACTCCCCTGACGCGAGGAGCCGCTCCAGCGCGGGGCCGACGAGACGACGGAACTTTCGCTTCTGCGTCCGAGTCCGGTCGAGGACGGCGACCTCGAGTTGGGTGGCCCCGAGCTGACGTGTCGCGTCGCCGTCCTGGCCGAGCGCCTCGACCGCGAGCGCCAGGGCGGCCGAGAGGGGCTGGCCGGGCTGGTAGCGCTGCTCGAGGTAGGCGTTGATCTGCTCGGTCGAACCACCCATCACGGCGAATCCGCGCTCGTCGGCGACGGAACCGTCGTAGGTGAGGCGGTAGATCTGGTCCTGGTCGGCGGTTGCGCCGACCTCGGCCACGAACAGCTCCACCTCGTAGGGCTTCTCGGTCACGCTGGAGAAGATCGTGCCGAGCACCTGGGCGTAGAAGTTGGCGAGCCCACGAGCGGTGACGTCGCGTCGGTCGTAGGAGTATCCCCGCATGTCGGCGCTGCGCACGCCGGCCACCCGGAGGTTCTCGAACTCGTTGTAGCGGCCGACCGCCGCGAACACGATCCGGTCGTAGACCTCGCTGATCTTGTGCAGGGCCGGGGAACGGTTTTCGGCAACCAGAACGATGCCGTTGTCGTACTGCAGCACGGCCACTCCGCGGCCGCGGGAGATGTTCTTCCGGGCGAAGTCGGCCCGGTCCTTCATCTGCTGCTCGGGTGAGACGTAGAACGGCATCGTCATGAGGCGGCACCGCTCTCAGGCTCGGGAAGGACGGGGGCGGTGGGTCCGTCGGGGCTATGCATCCGGCCCGTGAGAAGTCGCTCGACGAGCGCCGCGACCTCGCTCTCGGGCAGCCGGTGGAAGCCGGCCTCGCTCACCGTGGCGACCAGGGGGTAGATGCGACGGGTGACGTCGGGTCCGCCGGTGGCGGAGTCGTCGTCAGCCGCGTCGTACAGCGCCTGCAGGCAGGCGGCCACGGCGTCCTCCTGTGGAGCGCCGACGCGGAAGAGCTTCTTCAGCGCGCCCCGGGCGAACGGCGAGCCCGAGCCGATCGAGTGGAAGTCGCGCTCTTCGTAGCGCCCGCCGGTGACGTCGTAGGAATAGATGCGGCCGTGGTTGGTCTCGAGGTCGTAGCCGGCGAAGAGGGGTACGACGGCGAGCCCCTGCATCGCGAGCCCGAGGTTGGATCGCAGCAGCATTCCGAGCCGGTTGGCCTTGCCCTCGATCGAGAGCACGGTGCCCTCGAGCTTCTCGTAGTGCTCCAGCTCCACCTGGAACAACTTGATCAGCTCCGCGCCCATCCCCGCGCTGCCGGCGAAGCCGACGACGGAGTGCTCGTCGGCCTGGAAGACCTTCTCCACGTCGCGGACGGCGATGAGGTGGCCAGCGGTGGCCCGCCGGTCGCCCGCCATCACCACACCGTCGGCATAGGTGGTGGCGACGATGGTCGTTCCGTGCGGGGCCTCGTCGGTCACCGGGGTTCCAGGTGGCGTGAGGTTGCCGGGCAACAGCTGCGGGGCGTGTGCGCCCAGGAAGTCGGTGAACGACGAATTGCCCGGGACGAAGAGAGCATGAGGAAGACGTTCGGCTCCTGCTTGTTCGGTGCCCACGCATCTCCTTCCAGATCGTGCGCAGCCCAGCGGACTGTCAACGGATTCATCGTGAACTTACCGGGGCGCCGCCGAACGTGGAACGCAGGACGCCGGACATCGCCGACCTGTTGTCGTCGCGCGAACGAAGACCGCCTGGTCGGCGGCCTTCGTCCGGCGCGGCTTCCGCAGGTTCGCTCGCGCGTCCACACGGCGGATTCGGGGCACGGGGCCCCTACTCGCCGCCCTTCTGCACGAAGCTCCGCACGAAGTCCTCGGCGTTCTCCTCGAGCACCTCGTCGATTTCGTCGAGGATCGAGTCGACGTCCTCGTCCATCTGGTCCTTGCGTTCCTTCGTGGCCTCGTCAGCCTGGACGTCGGTCAGCTCCTCCTCTTCGGAGTCCTTGCGCGTCGTCCGGTGCTGCTGGCCGCCTCCGCTACCGTCTCGTGTCGCCATCTCCGCCCTCCCCGACTGCTCTCGCAGGGGTTGCCTTGGTAACGCCTACTTGGACCCTACAAGCGCATACCGACGTGGGGCAGGTACCCAGGGCACTCGACTCGACACACAACCGGGTTTGTCGGACACAAACCGCCGCTCAGATGGCGAAAACGGGAAGCTACCCTCCGGTAATGGTGCGAACCAGCTCCTCCGCCGTACGACACCGGTCGAGGAGGTCGCCGACGTGCTTCTTGGTTCCCCGGAGCGGCTCCAGCGTGGGGACCCGCTGCAGCGACTCGTTGCCGGGCAGGTCGAAGATCACGGAGTCCCAGGACGCCGCCGCGACGTGCTCGGCGTACTGCGCGAGGCACCGGCCACGGAAGTACGCCCGGGTGTCCTCGGGAGGCTGCTGGACGGCCCGGGCGATCTCCTCCTCGGTGAGGAGGCGTTCCATCCGGCCGCGCTCGGCGAAACGGGGGTAGAGGCCGCGCTCGGGACGCAGGTCGGCGTACTGCAGGTCGACCAGCTGCAGCTTCGGGTGGCTCCAGTCGAGGTTGTCGCGCTCGCGGTACTGGTTGAGGACCGACAGCTTCGCCACCCAGTCGAGCTCGCGGGACAGTGACATCGGGTTGGACTCGAGTCGGGTCAGGACCGACTCCCACTTGTCCAGGACGTCACGCGTCTGTGGGTCGGTGTCGGCTCCCGTGCGGTCCTCGACGTACTTCCGGGCGTTCTCGAGGTACTCCATCTGCAGCTGCACCGCCGTGAGCTTGCGCCCGCTCTTGAGGGTCAGCAGGTGCTTGAGGCCCGGGTCGTGGGAGACCTCGTGCAGGGAGGTGACGGGGTGCTCGACGCTGAGGTCGACGGTGAGGAAGTCGTCCTCGATCATCGCGAGCACCAGCGCCGTGGTGCCGGCCTTGAGGTAGGTCGCCATCTCCGAGAGGTTCGCGTCACCGATGATGACGTGCAGCCGCCGGTACTTGTCGGCGTCGGCGTGCGGCTCGTCGCGGGTGTTGATGATCGGGCGCTTGAGCGTCGTCTCCAGCCCGACCTCGACCTCGAAGAAGTCGGCGCGCTGGCTGATCTGGAAGCCGTGCCGGCTGCCGTCCTGGCCGAGCCCGACCCGACCGGCTCCGCACACGACCTGCCTGCTCACGAAGAAGGGCGTGAGGTTGCGCACGATGTCGGCGAACGGCGTCGAGCGCGCCATCAGGTAGTTTTCGTGGCAGCCGTAGGAGGCGCCCTTGTTGTCGGTGTTGTTCTTGTAGAGCAGGATCGACGTCGACAGCGGCGGTTCGCCGGCCCGACGCGAGGCCTCCAACATGACCCGCTCGCCCGCCTTGTCCCAGAGGACCAGATCGCGCGGGTTCGTCACCTCCGGGGAGGAGTACTCCGGGTGGGCGTGGTCGACGTAGAGGCGGGCACCGTTGGTGAGGATGGCGTTGGCGAGGCCGACCTCCTCGTCGGTGAGTTGGCTGTCATCGGCGACGTCCCGTGCCAGGTCGAACCCTCGGGCGTCGCGAAGCGGGTTCTCTTCCTCGAAGTCCCAGCGGGCCCGGCGGGCCCGAATCACTTTGCCCGCGTACGCGTTGACCACCTGGGATGACGAAAGCATCGGGTTGACGGTTGGTTGTCCGGCGACGGAGATGCCGTATTCGGTCTCCACGCCCATAACCCGGTGCACGCTCATGAGACTCCTCGTCGGCAGTGCTGGCCGTCGCCAGGGAGGTCCACCCGCGTCGGCGAGCCGATCGACTCAGGTGCCGTCCGACTCACTATCGAGCGTACGCGGACAGACCACCTGAGTAGCGCTGGGTTAGTCGATTATCGGGGAAGAGAGCAGGGTCGCGAGGCGGCCTCAGGACATCGGTCACCACCGCTTCCACCTCGCCGAGACCGGCCGGGTGTGGGCCCACCTGCGGTGAATGCCGGAAGCTCATGCTCTGACCCGAGCCTGACCTGGTTCGTGGCCGTCAGCGGCCATCGGCACGCTCGGGCGTGTTTCGTCGCCCCGCACCCGAACGGCACGGGCCGACGCACGCGGGTCGCACCGTGGGCCGGTCCCCTCGCAGATGTCGAAGGGGCCTCGACCCGCAGTGGAGTCGAGGCCCCTTCGAAGGGGGTGATGGGAGCGGCTCAGAGGTACTGACCGGTGTTGGCGACCGTGTCGATCGAACGTCCGGCCTCCGAACCCTCCTTGCCCTGGATGAGCGTGCGGATGAAGACGATCCGCTCGCCCTTCTTGCCCGAGATCCGCGCCCAGTCGTCCGGGTTGGTCGTGTTGGGCAGGTCCTCGTTCTCCTTGAACTCGTCGACGCAGGCCTGCAGCAGGTGCTGGATCCGGATGCCCTTCTGCTGCTGCTCGAGGAAGTCCTTGATCGCCATCTTCTTGGCCCGGTTGACGATGTTCTCGATCATCGCGCCGGAGTTGAAGTCCTTGAAGTAGAGGACTTCCTTGTCACCGTTGGCGTAGGTGACCTCCAGGAAGCGGTTTTCCTCCAGCTCGGCGTACATCCGCTCGACCGTGCGCTGGATCATTCCGCTGACGCAGGCGCTGGCGCTGCCGGCGAACTCGGTGAGGTCGTCGCCGTGCAGAGGCAGGCCGGCGGTGAGGTACTTCGCGAAGATGTCGCGAGCGGCCTCGGCGTCGGGACGCTCGATCTTGATCTTCACGTCGAGTCGGCCCGGACGCAGGATCGCCGGGTCGATCATGTCCTCGCGGTTGGAGGCGCCGATGACGATGACGTTCTCGAGGCCTTCCACGCCGTCGATCTCCGACAGCAACTGCGGGACGATGGTGTTCTCGACGTCGGAGGAGACACCGGAACCGCGGGTGCGGAACAGCGAGTCCATCTCGTCGAAGAACACGATGACGGGCGTGCCCTCGCTGGCCTTCTCCCGCGCACGCTGGAAGACCAGGCGGATGTGCCGCTCGGTCTCACCGACGTATTTGTTCAGCAGCTCGGGGCCCTTGATGTTGAGGAAGTAGCTCTTGCCCTCGGTCTTGGCGTCGCGCACCGCCACCTGCTTGGCGAGGGAGTTGGCGACGGCCTTGGCGATGAGGGTCTTTCCACAGCCGGGGGGACCGTAGAGCAGTACGCCCTTCGGAGCCTTCAGCTCGTGCTCACGGAACAGGTCGGCGTGCAGGTAGGGCAGCTCCACCGCGTCGCGGATCTGCTCGATCTGCCCGCGGAGCCCGCCGATGTCCTCGTAGCGGATGTCCGGGACCTCTTCGAGGATCAGCTCCTCGACCTCGGTCTTGGGGATGCGCTCGTAGACGTAACCGGAGCGGGGCTCGAACAGCAGCGAGTCACCGGCCCGGATGGGCGTGTCACGCAGGGGTTCGGCGAGCCGGGCGATGCGTTCGTCATCGGTGTGGCCGATCACCAACGCGCGATCGCCGTCCTCGAGGAGCTCCTTGAGCATGACGACTTCGCCGACCGTCTCGTAGGAGAGAGCGCGGACGACGTTGAACGACTCGTTGAGCATGACCTCCTGGCCAGGCCGCAACGTCTCGAGGTCGATGCTCGGACTCACCGTGACGCGAAGCTTGCGGCCGCCGGTGTAGACGTCCGCGCTGTCGTCGTCGTTACGGCTGATGAAGATCCCGAAGCTCGCCGGTGGCTGGGCCAGCCGGTCCACCTCTTCCTTCAAGGTGACGATCTGCTCCCGGGCCTCGCGCAGAGTCGCGGCCAGACGTTCGTTCTGGGCCGTGACATTGGCCAGCATCGCTTGCGCCTCGGCGAGTCGCTGCTCGAGTTGGCGGCTGTCTCTTGGCTGTTCCGCGAGGCGTCGCCTGAGCGCTGCGACCTCTTCCTCGAGGTAGGTGATCTGGCTGGCGAGCTCGTCCGGCGAGCGCGCCGCACGTCGGTCATCCTGTGCGGGCACGTCCCTCACCTCCCCAGTCCCTTCCATGGACTTCCATGGTTGAGTCCCGCTGGTGTCTCAACGCCGAGCCACTGCGCCGACGCCTCTGACCTTATATCTCCCCACCGCCGACAGGTCACGCCCACAAGTCAGAACGTCACATTGTGATGGCGAATTGTGGCCCTTTCTTACATGGCAGGGGCCTACGGCCTTCAACACTACGGTCCTTGGCCGCATGCGCCACCCTTCCAGCACGGGTCGTCCCGCCGGCTTGCGCGCTCCGACCTGGTCGGATCCGAACTTCGCGAATGCTCCGTATACGTGGCCGAGGAGAATTCGGGGGTCTGGGGTTGCCCCACGGTCGCCCGAACGAGGCACTTCCCCGCGTAGGCGTCGTCACTCTCGCGAAGAACGGTTTCGACGACAAACGCCGATCCGCGCCAGAAGGTTCCCGGCGTCCCGTTCCGGCGGACCACCCACCCGCGAACGGCACCCGGCCAACCCACCCGCGCAGGGTGGAGTGGCCGGGTGGAGTGGCCCGGGCGACTTCGGCGGAGGCGGTCCGGGGACGTGGACCTCGGCTTCGGGGTGGCGTGGGTTCGACTCGGTGGATCAGAAGATCTCGCCGGCGGGCCGCGGGCCGTCGTAGTTCTCGCCGTAGGCCCCCGGCGCCGGGCGGCGTTGCCGCCGAGGCGCGCTGACGCCCGGGGCCAGTCGACGGGTGGTCATCAGGAAGCCGGTGTGGCCGATCATCCGGTGGTCGGGCCGGATCGCGAGTCCCTCGACGTGCCAGGTGCGCAGCAGGGTCTCGGTCGCGATCGGCTCGGTGAAGCCACCGAAGGCGCGGGCGGTCTCCACGACCCGGCCGAGTTGGGTGGTGGTGGCGACGTAGCAACACAGGACGCCGCCGGGCACCAACGCCTCCGCCGCCCAGGTCACGCAGTCCCAGGGGGCGAGCATGTCGAGGACGACACGGTCGACCCGCGGGCGGGTCGGCGCGGTGACGACATCACCGACCGTGAGCTCCCAGTCGTCCCGCGGGCCGCCGAAGAACCGTTCGACGTTGCGGCGGGCGATCGCGGCGAAGTCCTCCCGGCGCTCGTAGGAGGAGACTCGTCCGTCCGGCCCGACCGCCCGCAGCAGGGCACAGGTCAGCGAGCCCGAGCCGGCGCCGGCCTCGATCACGTGGGCGCCCGGGAAGATGTCGGCGGCCACCAGGATCTGGGCGGCGTCCTTGGGGTAGACGACCGCCGCACCACGCGGCATGGACAGCACGTAGTCGGACAGGAGGGGACGAAGGGCGAGATAGGGTACGCCGCCGCTCGTCTTCACCACGATGCCCTCGGGCCGGCCGATCAGTTCGTCCAGCAGCAGGCCGCCGCGGTGCGTGTGGAAGGTCTTGCCCGGCTCGAGGGTGACCATGTGGCGGCGGCCCTTCGGGTCCTCCAGGCGTACCTGCTCACCGGCCCGCAGCGGACGGGCGTCCTCCTCGGCCAGCTCGCCGACCAGGTCGTCGGCCCGGTCCTCGGCCCGGTCCTCAGCTGGGCCATCGCCCGCCTCGGCCTCGGCCGAGGGGTCCCGTGCGGTGTCGGCGGGCGGCACGACCGGGCGTTCCCCGGCCGCGTCGTCGCGTTCCCCGGCGTCGTCGGCGGGCGGCGGGACAGGCGGCTGCTCCCCCTCGTAGGGGTCTGTCGGCGGCATGACCGGAAGCGTAACGAGAGGTGGTCCGGCGGGCTCAGGTGCGGTTCCGGGAACGCGCGCGGCGGGTCGCGGCGGCGGGCTCAGGAGCGGGCCAGCGCGCCGTCGACGTCGGCCGTGGCCAGCACGCCGAAGACCTGGCCGTTGGGCTCGACCAGGAGGTACTCGGTCGCCGGGGTCCCGCCCATCGCCCGCACCAGAGCTTCGCCGGTCAGATCGACGTTGAGGACCAGGCCGGGCTCGATCCGGCGGGCAACGTCGCCGACGGCGATCCAGGGCCGCCGGTGCTCCGGTGTCGCGAGCACCGCCGCCTCGCTGACCAGCCCGGTCGGCCGGCCGTCGGTGTCGACCACGACCAGCGAACCAGCATGGGTCTGCTGGGCCCGCCGGATGGCCTCCGACAGCGGAAGCTCCGACGGGACGGGCACGCCGCGCCGGGCGAGGGTGCGGGCCTGGACGGCGGGAAGCTTGCGGCGGATCCGCGCGGACATGAGCGCCTGGCTCGACCCTGCCCAGAGGAAGACCGCGAGGAAGACGCTCCAGACGACGTAGAGAAGGTTCGGCGAACCCACGCTGGTGGTGAGCAGCGTCCAGGGCAGGAGCACCACGAGGACGGCGACCCCACGGCCGGCCCAGCCCGCGACGGTCGTGCCGAGGTGCGGGCGCTTGCTGACCGCCCAGACGCCGGCGCGCAGGATCCGACCCCCGTCCAGGGGCAGTCCGGGCAGCAGGTTGAACGCGCCGACCAGCACGTTTGCGACGGCGAGCTGGTAGAGAAGAACCTCGAGCAGCGGTGGACCGGACACGGCGGTGTAGCCGACCCAGCCGATGGCGCCGAGCGCGATCGAGGTCAACGGGCCGACGACCGCGACGGCGAACTCCCGCCACGGCGTCTGGGGCTCCTCCTCGATCTCGGACAACCCGCCCAGGAACTGCAGCGTGATCGCGCGCACCGGCAGGCCGAACTTGCGGGCCACCACGACGTGCGCGATCTCGTGTACGAGGACCGAGGCGTAGAGCAGCACGGCGAAGACGAAGGCCACCACGAACGACCAGCCGCCGAGGCCGGGCACCTGGTTCTCGAACGTCCCCCGCAGATAGAAGGCGATCAGGAACGCGACGAGGATCCAGGACAGGTTGACGTAGACGGGAACCCCGGCAATACGGGCGATCTGGATCGAACCGGGTCGCCGCTGGGAAACCTGGCGTGGCCGGTTGTCGGAGGAAGGCTCGCTCACCGTGTGGCCCCGTTCGCTGTGCGGTCCGGTCTGGGCGCGGCACGGCGCCCGCGGGCGGGATGCCGTACGGCGGTGTGCTCCACGTCGTGCACCATCGCGTGCCTCATGCCTGCTTCCATCGCGGTTCGATCGCGGTTCCATCGCATACGTGGACTCGACGTTCGGCGAACGACCAGGTCACGCTTGGTGTTCCCGACCCCGGTCGCGCGTCCCGCCGAGGGCGTGCGGACGTATGGCCGAGAGCCCATGAGAAAGGGCACACGCTACCGCCCGAAGCGCCCGTGGCAGTCCGGGCATGCCCGGCAAGCCGGGCATCCCAGGCGGTGTCGGTGGCCAGGCCTAGGCTTGCACGTCATGGCGGCAATGAGGTTCGACGCGACGACGTTCGAGTCCGACTCCACCACCGACGGCGGCCGGACCGCTGACCGGGGAGCCACGGAGCCGGACGCGCGGTCTGACGCGGAGACCGACGTGCGCGGTGCGGAGACCGACGTGCGCCCCGGCGCGGAGACGGACCGCAAGACCGGCCCGGGACGACACCACCAGCGCGACGCCAGCGACACCGGCGGGCGGCCCACCATCCCCCTCCGAGTCCTGTCGCCCTCCCGGGCGAGCGACTTCCTCACCTGTCCGCTGCGTTACCGCTTCCGGGTCATCGACCGGATCCCCGAGCAGCCGAGCCGGGAGGCGGTGCGCGGCACGGTGGTGCACGCCGTTCTCGAGCGTCTCTACGACCTTCCCTCCGACGGCCGGACGATCGAGCAGGCGGTCACTCTGCTCGAGCCACGGTGGCAGGCACTCGTCGAGGCCGAGCCCGACCTGGCCACGTTGTTCGGTGCCGAGGACGGCACGTTCCAACCGGAGCGCCTCGAGGAGTTCCTCGCGGGTGCGCGGCTGCTGCTCGACCGCTACTTCACGCTGGAGGACCCGACCCGTCTGGAGCCGGCCGAGCGCGAGATGTACGTCGAGTGCGAGCTCGAGTCCGGACTCCGGCTGCGCGGCTACATCGACCGGCTCGACGTGGCACCCGACGGGGCCCTGCGGGTGGTCGACTACAAGACCGGCCGGGCCCCGGGGGCGGGATACGAACAGCGGGCGATGTTCCAGATGCGCTTCTACGCGCTGATGCTGTGGCGGCTGCGCGGCGTCGTCCCCCGGCTTCTCCAACTCGTCTATCTCGGCAGCGGCGACCTGCTGCGCTACGCGCCCGACGAGGCCGACCTACGGGCGACCGAACGCAAGCTCCAGGCCCTGTGGGCCGCGATCGAGCGCGCGTACGAGACCGGTGAGTGGCGGGCGAGCCCTGGCCCGCTCTGCGACTGGTGCGACCACAAGGTCCGGTGTCCCGCCTGGGGCGGCACCCCTCCCCCGCTGCCCACGACGACGAGCGACCCCGATCCGAGCGCTGCGGAGGCGGCGACCTCCGAGGCACCGTCGCCGCACAGCTCAGCCATCGACCTGTGAGCGGCGCCGGGCGAGAGTTGGGCCCGGTGCTCACAAGATCGGTAGGCGCCGAGGACGTGCTGGGCGGTGGCCAGGGCAGCGGCCTGGTTCCGGCCAACGCGCCGGGTTACGCAGGTCCCATGGTCACGGGAGGGCACCGGCCGCCTACCCTCAGACCGTGCGATTCGGCGTGAGCGTGAAGGCGTGGCTGCGATCCCACCTCGACCTGATCGATGGTGTCGTCGCCGCCCTGCTGACCGTGGCCAGCGTCGCAGGCCTGGAGTACCGCGACTTCGCCGGCGCGGTGTTCCGCGTGCCGAACGTCTGGGGCGTCATCCTCGCCGTGCTGTCCACGGCGCCCCTCGCCGTACGTCGCCGCTATCCGGTGACCGTCTCGGTGGTCGCCATCGGGGCCTTCATGGCCCTCGGCTTCTTCGACTTCAGCAGCGTCCTCGGCTCGTTGACGACCATGATCCTGGTCTACACCGTGGGCGTGCACAGCACGGTCGTGCGTGGCCTGCTCGTCACGCTCGCCACTCTGGCCGGATCGCTGGCCTACCTCGCCGTCAAGCAGGACATGTTCTCCGCCGTCGACGTGCGCTTCGACGCCTGGGGCGCCGGCTCGCAGGTGGTCCTCATCCTCGGGCTCTGGAGCTTCGCTCGCACGGTCCGCGCCCGCCGGCTCTACGTCGGCGATCTGGAGGACCGGGCGGCGCGACTGGAACGCGCGGCATCCGCCGAGGTCCGCGCCGCCCTCGCGGAGGAGCGTGCCCGGATGGCCCGCGAGCTCCACGACGTGGTCGCCCACCACGTAAGTGTGATGACCGTCCAGGCCGCCGCCGCCCGACGGATGCTCCCTCGGGCGCCCGAACGCAGCGTCGAGGCCATGCAGGCTGTCGAGGAGACCGGGCGGGCCGCACTCGACGAAATGCGCCGCATCGTCGGAGCCCTACGCAGCGTCGACCAGAGCGACGCCCAGTCGGCCGGGCAACTCTCACCCCAGGCCGGTGTCGCCGAACTCGCCCCACTGCTCGACCGCGCCCGCGAAGCCGGCCTGGAGGTGGAACTCACCGTGGTCGGCGAACCACGGCCACTGCCCTCCAGCCTCGACCTGGCCATCTACCGGGTCGTCCAGGAGTCACTGACCAACACCCTCAAACACGCCGGCCCCACCCGAGCCGCCGTCCTCCTGCGCTACGAACCCGAGGCAGTCGTCGTCGGCGTCACCGACGACGGCAACCGGAAACGATCCATGATCACAACACGGACCGTCATCCCCGACCGGCTGGGCCACGGCCTGGTCGGCATGCGCGAACGCGTCACATTGAACGGAGGAACCCTGCGCACCGGATCACGAGCGGTGGGCGGGTTCGAGGTACTCGCAACCCTGCCACTGAACGGAGCCGTCACATGAGCTCGACACCAGAGGCGCCTACCGCCGCCTGCCCTGTCCGGGTCCTGCTCGTCGACGACCAACCTCTGTTGCGGACCGGCTTCCGGATGATTCTCGAGTCTGAGCCCGACATCGCGGTCGTCGGTGAGGCAGGAGATGGCGAGAAGGCCGTCGCCGAGGCGCGGATCCTGCAACCGGACGTGGTGCTGATGGACATCCGGATGCCGCGGATGGACGGTGTGGAGGCCACCCGCCTCATCACCGGTTCGGTCCGGGCCGGGGGCGTGAAGGTGCTCGTCCTCACCACCTTCGACCTCGACGAGTACATCGTGGAGGCGTTGCGCGCGGGCGCGTCCGGCTTCTTGTTGAAGGACGTCCCGCCCGATGACCTGGTGGACGCCATCCGCATCGTGGCCCGCGGCGACGCCGTGGTCGCGCCCACCGTGACCCGGCGGCTGCTCGACCGGTTCGCGACCGACCTGCCGTCCGCGACCCGGGAGTCGGCGCAGGACTTGCAGCGACTGACCGACCGCGAGCGGGAGGTGCTTCGCCTGATGTCGCGGGGCATGTCCAACGCCGAGATCGCCGCCGAACTCTTCGTCTCGGAGACGACGGTCAAGACCCACGTCGGCAACGTGCTGGCCAAGCTCGGGCTCCGCGACCGGGTCCAGGCGGTCGTCTTCGCCTACGAGAGTGGCCTGATCCGTCCGGGCACCCAATGAGCGCACAGAGCTAGTCTCCGGTTCGGCGAGGACCGACAGCCGGCGACTACGCCGCGCCGCCGGGCTGGTCGCCGCCGGGCTGGCCGCCGTCGGACCGCGGGGACGCGTGCATCGGTGGGTAGAGGTGGCAGGCAGCCTGGACGCCCCCGGCCGCGCGAAGCAGTGGGTCCGCACCTTCGTGGAAATCCACGACGACGCCGTCGCCTTCCACCTCGAGTCGCCGGACGCCACGCCACAAGGGCTCGTTCGGGTCGGCGTCGCGCAACCGCGTCAACAGGCCGTTGACGTCCTCCGGGCCGCTCCCCCGAGCGGGCCGCAGAACCACGGAGTGCGCCGGCGTGTCCAGGACGTCGAGGTTGCCGATCGTCGCCTGCTCACCCGCGTAGCTCTCCTCGTCCAGGTCGAGCCACCGCTGCTCCAGCAGTGCCCGCAGGTCGCGGGACTCCCAGCCGCAGGACTCGAAGGCGACCGGGCAGCGGGGGTGGAACGAACACCCTAACGGCGGAGCGGCCGCGTCGGGGATCTCGCCGCGCGGGAGGTCGCGCGGGACCGTCCGGCTCGGGTCCGGCTCGGGCACGGCCCGCAACAGCGCCTTGGTGTAGGGGTGCTTGGGATCGGCGAAGATCTCCTCGGTGGGCCCGATCTCCACGATCCGGCCGAGGTACATGATCGCCACCCGGTCGCAGAAGAACTTCGCGGTCGCGAGGTCGTGGGTGATGTAGACGTAGGTCAGGTCAAGCCGCTGCTTGAGCTTCAGCATGAGTTCGAGGATCTTGGCCCGGACACTCATGTCGAGCATGGAGATGGGCTCGTCGGCGATGAGGAGTTCGGGGCCGAGGATGATCGCCCGCGCCATCACCGCACGCTGCTTCTGGCCACCGGACAGGTCGCTCGGGTACTTCGTGAGGAACCGCTCCACCGGTGTGAGCCCGACCTGCTCGAGCGCCTCGACCACGCGGTCGTGGCGCTCGGCCCGACCGACGGCGAGTTTGTGGATCCGCAGGGGATCGCCAACCGCCGTCTCGATGTCCATCGACGGGTTGAGCGCCGCGCTCGGGTCCTGGAACACCATCTGCAGGGCGCGACGCAGCGGGCGCAGGCGGCGCTCGGACAGCTGGGCGAGATCCTGTCCTCGGTAACGGATCTCCCCCGCCGTCGGCCGGACGAGACCGAGCAGCGCGCGACCGAGCGTGGTCTTGCCGCTGCCCGACTCCCCCACCAGGCCGAGCACCTCGCCCTTGCGCAAGGAGAAGTTGACGCCATCGACCGCACGGACGACCTCGCCTCCGCCGCCGAACATCCGGCCCAGCGAGCTGCCCCGGAGGGCGAAGTGGACCTCCAGGTCAGCTACGTCGAGGAGGACCTCCCGTTCACCGGCGGGCCGCGGCGTCGTGGCCCGTTCGTCCTGGTCGGTCACCGGGGGTGCGACACCGACCGGTGCCTCCGGCGACTCAGGCTTCGTCGGCAACGCTGATCTCCTCCCGCACCAGGGGCTTGGTCCCGTCCTCGGTCAGCAGCTCGGTCGGACCGTGCAGCCAGCACGCGACGCGCGTGTGCTGCGGCGTACGGACCTCCACCGGGTCCTGGCGCGCGCACGCGACCATCGCGTCCGGACAACGCGGGTGGAACGTGCAGCCCGTCGGCGGCTCGACCAGGTCCGGCGGCGCACCCGGGATGTAGTGGAGGCCGGTCGTCTCCAGGGAGATCGTGGAGCGCAGCAACTCCCGGGTGTAGGGATGGCGGGGCTCGCGGAAGACCTCGCGGGCGTCGCCCTCCTCCGCGATGTGCCCGGCGTACATCACCGCCACCCGATCACACGCCTCGGCCACGATGCCGAGATTGTGGGTGATGAGCAGCAGTGCCGTGTCGAAGTTGCGCCGCAGGTCGGCCAGGATGCCGATGATCTGCGCCTCGACGAGAACGTCGAGCGCGGTGGTCGGCTCGTCGGCGACCACGAACGCCGGCCGCAGCACCAGCGCCAGCGCGATCATGATGCGCTGCCGCATGCCGCCGGAGAACTCGTGCGGGTAGGCACGGTAGCGGGTCGGCGGGATGCCCATCCGGCGCAGTGTGTCGATCGAACGCCGGCGGATCTCCACCTTGCCGAGCCTGGGTTCGTGCGTGCGCAGCGTCTCCTCGAAGTGCTCGGAGATCCGCATCAGCGGGTTGAGCCGGGTGAGTGGCTCCTGGAAGATCATGCCGAGTTCGGGGCCACGCAACCGTTCCAGGTCGCGCCTCCCCGCGGTGAGCAGGTCGCGGCCGTCGAAGAGGATCTCACCGTCGGACTTCGCGCCCGCCGGGAGCAGGCCGAGCACCCCACGGCCCAGCGTGGACTTGCCGCAGCCGGACTCGCCGACCAGGCCGAGCGTCTCGCCGGGCCGCAGTTCGAAGGAGACACCGTCGACCGCACGGACGGACCCGCGGTCGGTGCCGTACCAGACCCGCAGATCGCGCACGGACAGCACCGGTGCTGGCATGGACGTCATCGGCCACCCTCCTCGGCTGCCTTCGCGTCGGGACTTTCGTGCCGGTCGGGCGAGGAGCGGGACGGGTCGCGGGGCGGAAGCACGACCGGAAGCAGCCTCCGGACGCGCAACGTCGGGTTGAGCGTCTCGTTCAGCCCTTCGCCCATGAAGGTCAGGCCCATCACCAGCAGGACGATCGCGAGGCCGGGGAAGATGCTGGTCCACCAGATCCCCGAGGTGGCGTCGTCCATCGCGCGGTTGAGGTCGTAGCCCCACTCGGCCGCCTCGGTCGGCTGGATGCCGTAGCCGAGGAACCCCAACGCCGCGAGGGTACCGACCGCGTCGGCGGCGTTGAGGGTCGCGATCACCGGAACGCTCTGGACCACGTTGGTGAACAGGTAACGGGACATGATCGTGCGCGGCGGCGCGCCCAGCGCGCGGGCGGCCTCGACGTAGGTGGCCTCCTTCGCGCTGACCGTGCTGTTGCGGACCACCCGGAAGTACTGCGGTATGTAGACCGCAGTGATCGCGGCGGCCGCTGTCGTCACGCCGCCGCCGAGGGTGTCGGAGAGCAGGAACGCGACGACGATCGCCAACAGCAGATAGGGAAACGCGAACAGCGCGTCCATGATCAGCACCAGCAGCCGGTCGAGCCAACCACCCACGAACCCCGCGACGAGTCCGAGCACGACCCCGATGACGATGCTGAGAAGCAGGGACAGGACGACGACCTTGAGCTCCGTGCGCGCTCCCCACACCACCCGGGAGAAGACGTCGAAGGTCTGGACGTTGGTCCCGAACCAGTGCTCGCCGGAAGGCCCCGCCTGCTTGGGGAAACGCGCACCGTCCGCGCTCACCTGGTCGAAGGAGTACGGCGCGATCAGCGGGGCGAAGAGCGCGACGAGCGCGACGAGAAGGGTGAGCGCCGTCCCGACGACGAGCATCACCCGGGCGATCCCGGTCGACTGCCGGTAGGGCGTCGCGACGAGCGCCAGGAAGCGGATCGGCAGGGCTCGGCGTCTGCCGGAGGTCTTCAGCGGGCCGCCCGTCCGGACGGTGGGGGTGATCGCCATCAGTACCTCACCCTCGGGTCGATGGCCGCGTTGACAAGGTCGATGAGCAGGCTGATCCCGACCACCACCAGCGCGAAGATGGTCATGATCCCCTGCACCGCCACGTAGTCACGGGCGTTGATGTACTGCACCAGCTGCGATCCGAGGCCGGGCCAGCTGAACGTCGTCTCGGTGAGGATCGCGCCGCCGAGCGAGAGCGCCACCTGCAGACCGAGCACCGTGACGAAGGGCACCATCGCGTTGCGGAACGCGTGCGAGAAGACGACCCGGCGCTCCGCGATACCCCGCGCCCGCGCCGCCTCGACGTAGTCGTCGCGGAGCGTCTGCGCGACGTTGACGCGGATGAGCCGGATGAAGACCCCCGTCACGAGCAGACCGAGCGTGACGGCCGGCATGATCAGGTGTTCGACCCCGTCGACGAACGACTTCGTGTCACCGGCGATGAGGGCGTCGAGCAGGAAGATGTGGGTGACGGGCTCGACCGTCAACTGGGCGATGGGGCTGGCCTGCTGCCCGGACGGGAGCCAGCCGAGCGCCCCGGTGAAGACGGTGATCGCCACGACGCCGACGAAGAACACCGGAGCGGCGTAGGTGAGCACGCCGAACACCCGGATGGCGACGTCGAGCGCGGAGTCGCGGTACCGCGCGGCGAGCAGGCCGAGCGGCACGCCGAGCACCAACGCCACGAGGAGCGCGCCGACGGTGAGGCTCAGGGTCGCCGAACCGTTGACCAACAAGATGCTGGACAGGGATCGGTTGTCACTGAGCGTCGTCCCGAGGTCGCCCCGGACGACGTGGCTCAGGTAGTTCCAGTACTGCACGATGATCGGGTCGTCGTAACCGCCCGCCGCTCTGCGCCGGGCCAGCTCCGCCGCTGGGAGCCGGCCGCCGAGCGCCGCCGAGACAGGGTCACCGGGGGCCACCCGCAACAGCAGGAACACGAGCGTCAAGAGGACGAACACGTTGGGGATCACCAGCAACAGGCGTACGGCGACGTAGCGCCGCAACGAGCCTGACCGGCCAGCCATGCCGAGCCACCTTCCTGATCCGCGCGCGGGCGGGACCGCTCCGCGCGTCGCGTACGACGGCGAACCCTGGCACACGGAGGGTGCTTCGCGAAAGGGGCCCGCGTGCCGGACAGACCTGAGCGGGCTCCGCGATCGTCCCTGGCGTCGGGACGGTCGCGGAGCCCGTGCACGGGTCGGGGCGCTACTGCGCCTTGCTCGTGTCGACCAGCCAGAACCGGAAGGTGTAGAGCGGGTCGAAGGTGTCCTCGACACCGGTCACGCCGTCACGAACAGCGGCGATCATGCTGTCCTGCCACAGCGGGATCACCGGGACGTCGTCGGCGGCGATCGTCTGGATCTCCTCGAACGCCTTCTGCCGCTCGTCCTTGGTGGTGGCGGACTTCTCCTGCGTCAGGAGCTCGTCCATCTTCGGGTTGGAGTAGCCGTAGCCCTCACCGATGAAGTTGTTCTTGGCGTAGAAGGGTGAGAGGTAGTTGTCGGTGTCAGGGAAGTCGGGGTACCACCCGAGCTGCCAGCCGTCGTAGGCGCCGACGGCGTAGTCCTTCTTGTACTGCTCCCACGACGCCGACTTGAGCTCGATCTTGAACAGTCCGCCGTCCTCGAGCTGCCGCTTGATCTCGGCGAACATGTCGGCGGACGCCTCGCCGTAGTGGTCGGGGCTGTACCACAGCTGGGCGCTGATCGGGGTGGTCACACCGGCCTGCTGCACCAGGCTCTTCGCCTTGGTGAGGTCGGGCTGCTCACCGAAGACCGTCTTGAAGTTCTCGACGTGGCCGGGCAGGCCCTTGGGGACCATGGTGTAGAGCGGGCTCACCGTGTCGTTGTAGACCTGGCTCGCGATGGTCTTGCGGTCGAGCAGGGCGGCCGCCGCCTGGCGTACTTCCTTCTTGGCGAACGGGCCCTTCTGGGTGTTGAAGGCGACGTACTGGATGCCGGTCCCGTCACCCCTGACGACCTTGACCTTCTTGCTGGCGCCGTTGTCCTCGAGGTCCTTCAGCAGGGTCGGGGTGAGCGTGCGGTAGGCGACCTGCACCTCTCCACTCTCGACCGCGGCCTTCAGGCTCTTCTCGTCCTTGTAGATCTGAACGAGGACCTGGCCGTTGGCGAGCTTCTTGTCGCCGGTGTAGTTCTCGTTGGGGTCGAGGACGATCTGCTGCGACGGGTCGTACTTCGTCACCTTGTAGGGGCCGGACCCGATGATGTTCTTGTCGCTCATCGGTTGCAGCTTGTCGGCCGGGTACTTCTCGTCCGGCACGATCGAGGCGGCCGCGGTGGTGAGGCGGTAGGGCCAGGTCGCGTCGGCGAACTTCAGGTGGAAGACGGCGGTGAGTTCGTCCTTCGCCTCGGTGGAGTCGAGCTGGTCGGCGAAGATGCTGGACGGCCCGTTCGGATCGGCGATCTTGAGCATCCGGTCGAACGAGAACTTCACGTCCTTGCTGGTGAGCGCGCTGCCGTCGGAGAAGGTCAGGTCCTTCCGCAACGTACAGGTGTAGGTCTTGGGGTCGGTGAACTCACATGTCTGCGCGGCGTCCGGCTTGGGCTCGCTGCCGCCTGGCGGGATCGACAGCAGCGTCTGCGCGGAGTTGTAGAGGACTTCCCAACCAGGGTTGTCGTAGGAGCCTGCCGGGTCGACCGTGCCGAACGCGTCGGTGGTCCCGAACACGAGAGGCGCCTTGCCGGCGTCCTGGTCGCCGCCGCTCTGGCCGGCATCGTCGGTCTGTCCGCCACACGCTGCGAGAGCAAGGGCCAACGTGCCGCCTGCCGCGAGCGCCAGAACCTTCCGGCTGGTGCTTGGTCGCATGTTCCACCTCAGTCGTCTGGGGAAGGCCGGTTGCGGCCCGTCCCGCACGATAGCCATCCGTGACCGGCTACGGAACGTCAGAACGCCCCGGTTGGCGTCGCGATTGCACAACAAATCGTGGAAACGCCCGAATGTACGGCGCCAGTCCTCCATGCGACGCCTCGGTTCGGCCGTTCTGACCGCATTTCTGACGGCGCGCACGCGGTGAGTCGCGTACGGTCAGCACGTCGCGGCACGACGTGACGGCGCCTTCCCGCGGGCGCGAAGGTGAGCGCGAACGCGAAGGCGGCGGGCCAGATGTCGGCCCGCCGCCCGTGCCCTCGATCAGCCGGCCGTGGGATCAGCCGGCCGAGACGACCCGGTCCAGCGCCGGGGGCGCCAGCGGGCTGTGCCGGGTGAGGTAACCGCGGAACGCCTCGTAGTCCCGGGTGCCGCGCACGGCGTCGGCGAAGCCGGCGAACGCCGTCGTACCGTCGCCCGCGATCAGCGTGTAGGCGAGCGCGGCGAGCCGGTAGGTGCGGGTCGGCTCCAGCGGCTGCCCGTCGATGAGGACGTCGGCCGGGTCGACGCGGTCGCCGACCGGCCTGCCGGCGTCGTAGGAGTAGTGGACGTTCTGGGAGACGCCGAACGGCGCGAAGCGGACCGAGCCGTCGGCCTGCGTACGCCACTGGTCCTCCAGCGCCTGGTGGATCTGGGCGCCGGTGACGCTGACCGTGAGGACCGGGTTCGCGTAGCCGTACGCTGCCCAGGCCTCGCCGAACAGGACCCGACCCGGCGCGTCCGCCGGGTTCGACCCGGGCGCGTAGGGCAGGTCGCCCCGCAGCGAGTTGGAGCCGGAGTGCGGCTTCGTCACGACGAGGGCGAGATCGGCCCGGCCCGCACCGGCGTTGGTCCGCTGGGAGTCCTCGTACGTCGCGTCCGCGATGGCGTTGCCGAGCGTGCTCTGGCCGGTGGGGTCGGCGACCCGGGTGAGGTCGCCGGTGATCTCGGCCACCGGGCGGGCCGCGGTCTCCCCGCCCCGCCGCTGCCAGTAGTCGACCAGGGCGGCCGCGTCCGGGTCGGGCGGCACGTCGCGGGTGACCGGGTGGACGACGGAATCCGTGTCGTCGCGGATCACGTCCCTCGTACGCCGATCCAGCCGCAGGTTGGTCTCGCTGATCAGCTTCCCGTGGAAGCCCGCCTCGACCACCGGGCGCGGGTTGCCGGCCGGGTCGTCGATCGTGCAGTTGAAGAGTGCGTGCCAGTGCCCGGTGATGATGACGTCGATGTCCGGGGTCGCCTGCCGCGCGAAGTCGACGACCGGGCCGGTCGGGTTGGAGCACCCGTTGAACTGGCCGCCCGCGGACCCGCCCTCGTGGACGTTGGCGACGATGGCGCGGACGCCCCTGCGCTTGAGTTCGGCGGCGTACCGGTTGGCGGTCTCGACCAGGGGCCGGTTGTCCAGGTCGGGCTGGTAGGACGTCGAGCCCGCGACGGTGGTCTCGGTGGTGAGGCTGATGAAGCCGATCGGGATCGAACCACCGCGACCGTCACTCACCCGCTTGATGACGTACGGCTCGAAGATCGGCGTCCGCGAGCCCTTCTCGGTGATGTTGGCGGAGGTGTAGGTGAAGTCCGATCCGTGGAAGCGCTTGCCCGTCGAGTCGGTGAAGCAGCTGTCCAGGTCGACCTCGCCGAAGCACTTCCCCTTCGCCATGTGGTCCTTCACGAAGCTCGGGGAGATGTCGAGTTCGTGGTTGCCGATCGCGCTGAACTCCACGCCGATCTGGTTGAAGAACTCCACCGTGGGTTCGTCGGCGTGGTAGGCCACCTCGGTGGGCCAGCCGCTGAACGCGTCGCCGGTGCTGAAGAGGATCGAGTTGCGGTGACCGGCGGCGAGTTGCTTCAGGTGGGTCGCGAGGTACGGCGCGCCGCCGACCACCAGGCTGGAGCCGTCGGGCAGCGGGACGGTGCCGTTGCTGGCGTCGTTCTGCGGGGTGATGTAGCCGTGGAAGTCGGTGATGTCGAGCAGTTGGACGTCGACGGGCGGCAGCGGTTGGGCCTGCACGGCGGGCGCCGAGAGGCCCACGGACAGCGCGGCCACACCGAGTGCTACACCGGCGGTGGCAACACGAAGCCTTGAGGTTGTCGCCAAGGCGTTCACTCCTTCGGGTGCTGACGGGACGTCAAAGGGTCACGTGCACGGATGACGAGACATGATCACCCGGATGAGGGGTGGTTGAACGTGCCAACACCGGACGTAGTCGAGGACAGCGGAGCGCGAAGGCGGGCCGAGCGACGTCGCCGAGCGCGGCCAGCCTCGGACGGGACCCGCGCAGGAACGACCTGAGGAGGCGCGGACCGCCCTCGTCAGGCGTTGAAGTACTTCGCGTCCGGGTGGTGGACGACGATGGCGTCGGTGGACTGCTCGGGATGCAGCTGGAACTCCTCCGACAGGGTGACCCCGATCCGGTCCGGCCGCAGCAGGTCGACGATCTTGGCGCGGTCCTCGAGGTCGGGGCAGGCGCCGTAGCCGAGGGAGAAGCGCGCGCCGCGGTAGCCGAGCTTGTGGATCATGTCCTGTACGTCGTCGTCCCGGTCATCACCACCGAAGCCGAGCTCCGCCCGGATCCGGGCGTGCCAGTACTCCGCGAGTGCCTCCGCCAACTGGACCGACAGGCCGTGCAGCTCGAGGTATTCGCGGTAGTGGTTGCCGGCGAACAGCTGCGCGGTCTCCTCGCCGATGCGGGAGCCGATCGTGACGACCGTGAAGCCCACGACGTCGGTCTCACCCGACTCCTCCGGCCGGAAGAAGTCGGCGAGGCAGAGGTGGCGGTCACGTCGCTGGCGGGGGAACGTGAAGCGGCAGCGCTCCGTCCCGGCGCCGTCGAGGACCACCAGGTCGTCGCCCTTCGCCACGCACGGGTAGTAGCCGTAGACCACCGCGGCCTCGAGAAGCCCGTCGGTCTGGACGCGCTCGAGCAGGGCACGCAGCCGCGGCCGCCCCTCGGTCTCCACGAGCTCGTCGTAGGACTGGCCGTCGCTTCCTCTGCCCGGCTTGAGTCCCCACTGGCCGAGGAAGAGCGCCCGCTCGTCGAGCATCGAGGAGTAGTCGGCGAGCTGGATGCCCTTCACCACCCGGTCGCCCCAGAACGGGGGCACCGGGACAGGGTTGTCGAAGGGGACGTCGGAGCGGCTCGGCATCTCCTCCGGTGGCGTCTCGCGCACCTTGACGTTGCTGACCCGCCGCTTGCGCAGCGCGGGAAGTTCTGCGCCGGGCACGCCGCGCTTGACGTTCATGACGGCGTCCATCAGCCGCAGCCCCTCGAAGGCGTCCCGGGCGTAGCGGACCTCTCCGTCGTAGATCTCGGCGAGATCCTGTTCGACGTAGGTGCGGGTCAACGCGGCGCCGCCAAGCAGTACCGGCCACTCCCCCGCCTTCCCGCGGGTGTTGATCTCCTGGAGGTTCTCCTTCATGATCACGGTGCTCTTGACGAGCAGACCAGACATGCCGATCGCGTCGGCGCGGTGCTGCTCGGCGGCCTCCAGAATGAGGTTGACCGGCTGCTTGATGCCGAGGTTGACGACGTTGTAGCCGTTGTTGGACAAGATGATGTCGACGAGGTTCTTGCCGATGTCGTGCACGTCGCCCTTGACGGTGGCGAGCACGATCGTGCCCCTGCCGTCGTCGTCGGTCTTTTCCATGTGGGGTTCGAGGAACGCGACCGCGGTCTTCATCACCTCGGCCGACTGGAGCACGAACGGCAGCTGCATCTCGCCGCTGCCGAAGAGTTCGCCGACCACCTTCATGCCTGCGAGCAGTTCGTCGTTGACGATCTCCAGTGCCGGGCGCCCGCCATCAAGCGCTTCTTGCAGGTCGGCCTCGAGCCCGTTGGCCTCGCCGTCGATGATCCGGCGGCGCAGCCGCTCGTCGAGTGGCAGGGCGGCGAGTTCCTCCGCGCGGCTCGCCCGGGTGTCGGACGTCTTCACGTCGGCGAACATCTCCAGCAGCCGCTGCAGGGGGTCGTAACCCTGCCGGCGCCGGTCGTGGACGAGGTCGAGGGCCACCTCACGCTGCTCGTCGGGGATACGGGAGACGGGCAGGATCTTGCTGGCGTGAACGATCGCGGAGTCCAGGCCCGCCTTGACGCACTCGTGCAGGAACACGGAGTTGAGTACCTGCCGGGCGGCGGGGTTGAGCCCGAAGGAGATGTTGGACAGGCCGAGCACGGTCTGCACGTCGGGGTGCGCCGCCTTGAGCCGCCGGATCGCCTCGATCGTCTCGATGCCGTCCCGACGACTGTCCTCCTGCCCGGTGGCGAGGGTGAAGGTCAGGCAGTCGATCAGGATGTCGGACTCCGCCATGCCCCACTCCCCTGTGAGGGTGGAGATCAGGCGTTCGGCGATGGCGAGCTTGTGGTCGGCGGTGCGGGCCTGGCCCTCCTCGTCGATGGTCAGGGCGACGACGGCGGCGCCGTACTCGCGCACCAGCGGCATGATCGCGGCGAACCTGCTCTCGGGTCCCTCGCCGTCCTCGAAGTTGACGGAGTTGATCACGCAGCGGCCGCCCAGCGCCTCGAGTCCGGCCCGCAGCACCGGCGGCTCGGTGGAGTCGAGCATGATCGGCAGCGTGGACGCCGTGGCGAGCCTGGACGCGATCTCCCGCATGTCGGCCACACCGTCGCGGCCGACGTAGTCGACGCACAGGTCGAGGATGTGCGACCCGTCCCTGATCTGGGCCCGGGCGATGTCGACGCAGTCGTCCCAGCGCCCTGCGATCATCGCCTCGCGGAACGCCTTGCTGCCGTTGGCGTTGGTGCGTTCGCCGATCGCGAGATAGGACGTGTCCTGCCGGAACGGCACGTGCTGGTAGAGGCTCGCGGCGCCCGGTTCCGGGCGCGGCCGGCGAGGCGTGACCTCCCGCCCACGTACCCGCTCGACGACCTGACGCAGATGCTCGGGCGTGGTGCCACAGCAGCCGCCGACCAGGGACAGGCCGTACTCCCCGGTGAAGCTGTCGTGGGCGTCGGCCAACTCGGCCGGCGTGAGCGGGTAGGACGCGCCGTCGGAGGTGAGCTCAGGGAGCCCGGCGTTGGGCATGCACGACAGGGGGACGCGGGCGTGCCGGGCGAGGTAGCGGAGGTGCTCACTCATCTCCGCCGGGCCGGTCGCGCAGTTGAGGCCGATCACGTCGATGCCGAGGGGTTCGAGCGCGGTGAGCGCGGCCCCGATCTCCGAGCCGAGCAACATCGCGCCCGTGGCCTCCACCGTCACCGACGCGATGATCGCAACATCGACACCGAGCGCGGCCATGGCTCGCTTGGCGCCCAGGATGGCGGCCTTGGCCTGCAGCAGGTCCTGGGCGGTCTCGACGATCAACGCGTCGACGCCGCCCTCGATCAGGCCGGCGGCGTTCTGCTCGTAGGCGTCGCGCACCACGGTGTAGGGCACGTGGCCCAGGGTCGGCAGCTTGGTGCCCGGCCCCATCGACCCCAACACCCAGCGGGGGTGGGCGGCGCTGGAGTGACCGTCGGCGACCTCACGGGCCAGCCGGGCGCTCACGAGGGAGATCTCGTGGACGCGGTCCGCGATGCCGTACTCGCTGAGAGCGGTGAAGTTGGCGCCGAACGTGTTGGTCTCGACGCAGTCGACACCGACCGCGAAGTATGCGTCGTGCACCGAGCTCACGATGTCGGGCCTGGTCAGGCTGAGGATCTCGTTGCAGCCCTCGTGCCCCTCGAAGTCGTCGAGGGTCGGGTCCTTGGCCTGGAGCATCGTGCCCATCGCACCGTCCGCCACGAGCACGCGCTCCCGGAGCGCCCGACGGAATGCGGCGGCAGTGCGAGTCACGATAGGCGCTCCTGTGTCCGATGACGGAAGCATTCAGCGTACTCAGGCGTTCCAACCACCGGACCGGGTTCTTGCGCACCGAGATCACGGCCACTGGCACCTACGGCACGTCGCGGGCGGCGTGGGGTACCAGGCACGTAGGCTAGCGGAGGTGGTGTCCGGCCGGCGTCCGGCAAAGTACACCGACGGGCATCAGACAAAGGGAGGACGATCTAGGTGATCGAGCTCGAAGGCTCGCTGGAACTGGAAGACCCGGTGCTCCTCGCAGCCTTCGAGGGATGGAACGACGCGGCCGACGCGGCGAGCGCGGCGCTCGACCATCTGGCGAAGGTCTGGAAGGCCCGGCCGGTAGGCCAAATGGACTCCGACGACTATTACGACTACCAGGTCAACCGACCCACGGTGACGACCGGTGACGAGGGTGTCCGCGACATCATCTGGCCGACGACGCGGGTCATGGTGGCCACGCCACCGGACGCGCCACGCGACATCATCCTGGTGCGCGGCATCGAGCCCAACATGCGCTGGCGGCCGTTCTGTGACGAGATCATGGGCGTGGCCGACGCGCTCGGCGCGGAGATGACCGTGCTGCTCGGCGCACTGCTCGCCGACAGCCCGCACACCCGACCGATCCCGGTCACCGCGAGCGCCACCGACCCCGACCTCGCCTCGGCGCTCGGGCTGGAGGCGCCGAAGTACGAAGGTCCGACCGGCATCGTCGGCATCCTCCAGGAAGCCTGCCAGCGGGCCAACCTGCCGGCCGTGTCGTTCTGGGCCGCCGTACCCCACTACGTCGCCTCGACCCCGTGTCCCAAGGCGACCCTCGCGTTGCTCCGCAAGGTCGAGGACCTGCTCGACCTCACGGTGCCGCTCGGCGACCTGCCGGAGGACGCGCGCGCCTGGGAGCGCGGCGTCGACGACCTGGCCCGCGACGACACCGAGGTCTCCGAATACGTCCAGTCCCTCGAACAGGCCCGCGACGCCGCGGACCTGCCCGAGGCGACCGGTGAGGCGATCGCGCGGGAGTTCGAGCGTTACCTGCGCCGGCGACCCGACCGGGGCGGCGAGTAGGACTGACCTGTCGAGGAGGGGCCCTGTCGTTGGACAGGGCCCCTCCTCACGTCCGGGTGCGGTCTCCAGGGCGCGAGCCGAGGTGACCGTGACGTCAGCCGCGAACGCGCCCCGCGGCGTCGGCGCAGCGATCGCGGTAGGCGCGCATCTTGTGCCGCGCCCCGCAGACGCTCATGCTGCACCACACTCCGTTGTTGCCCGGCGAACGGTCGTAGAAGACCCACCCGCACTCCGGCGCCTGGCAGACCTTGAGCCGCTCCCGGCGTCCGGCCAACTCCTCCACCGCGAGGGCCGCGAGCAAGCCGCCAACGAAGTCGCCGACCTCCGACGCCCCGGCCGGCGGGAGCTGGGGGCGGCCGGACGTCGTCCAGCGCGGGGATCCGAGGGTGACGCCGGCATGTGCGTTCAGCGTCGCCCGGGCCGCCGCCGACGCGTCGCCCCCGAGGTGGCTCCGGATGGCTTCCCGCAGGCCGAGGAGATCGGCCAGCCCTTCGTCGTCGAGCGCGCGGGCGGCACCACGCCGTCCACGCGTCCGTAACCAGGCGCGTGCATCCGGCAGGGTGGCGAGGTCGTCCTCTCCACGCAGGAAGCGCGCGGAGTTGCAGAAGTCCTCGATCAGCGCGAGTGCGCCGGGAGCCGGCAGGCGGGCGGGTTCCACCGGGCAGAGATTACCCCCGGCAGGCCGTTGCCGGTAACGCCGCCTGTTACCGTCGAAAGGCACATACCGGTAACACAGCCGAAGGATACGGGAGTGGCCATGCCCGGGTGGAACCTGACCGAACAGCACGACACGTCACACGGCCTGGTGCGGTGGCGGCGACTCGGACAGGGCTCCCCGGTCGTCCTGTCACACGGAACGCCGTTCTCCTCCTACGTCTGGCGCGACGTCGCCGCCGCACTCGCGGACCGGCACACCGTCTACGTCTGGGACATGCCGGGCTACGGACGCTCGCAGATGAAGGACGGACAGGACGTGTCACTCGCGGCGCAGACCACCGTCTTCGCCGAACTCCTCACGCACTGGGGACTGGACCGGCCCGCGGTGGTCGCACACGACTTCGGCGGCGCCGTGGCGCTGCGCACGGCACTGCTGACCGGCGTGCGGTTCGACCGGCTGGCTCTGGTGGACGCGGTGAGCCTGCGTCCGTGGGGCAGCGAGTTCTTCCGGCTCGTACGCCACCACAGCGAGGTGTTCGAGCAACTCCCCGGGCACCTGCACGAGGCACTGGTACGCGAGTACGTCTCCACCGCCAGCCATCGTGGGCTGCACCCGCGGGTGCTCGACGCCCTGGTGGAACCCTGGCTCGGCGAAACCGGCCAGGCGGCGTTCTACCGCCAGATCGCGCAGGCGGACGAACGCTTCACCGAGGAGATCGAGGACCGCCTCGGCGACCTCGACATGCCGGTCCTCGTCGTGTGGGGCAGGGACGACCAGTGGTTGCCGGCCACGCACGCGGACCGGCTCGCCGCACTGATCCCGCGGGCCCGGCTGGGGTGGGTCGAGGACGCCGGCCACCTGGTGCAGGAGGACGCGCCGGGCCGGCTCACCGGTCTCCTGGCCGACTTTCTCCAGGCGGACCGAGACGCCGGCGAGCCGGTCGGCCCGGCCTGCATGCCGGAGTCCTGAGGTCAGAGGCGGACGCCGAGCAGTGCGTCGACGACGTCGCGCACAAGCTCCGGACCACTGGAGTCAGGCCCGGTGTCGGCGAGAGTCGCGTCGGCCCACGCGTCGACCACGGCCAGCGCCGCCGGCGCGTCCAGGTCCCCGGCCAGCGCGTCACGGACACCGTCGAGAACCTTGCCGGCGTGGGCACCGGCCGGCCTCGCGACCGCCGTACGCCACCGGTCCAGGCGTGTCTGCGCGGCTCGCAACCCCTCGGTCGTCCACTCCCAGTCGTCGCGGTAGTGGTGAGCGAGCACGGCCAGCCGGATCGCTCCGGGGTCGACACCCTCGCCTCGAAGCCGTGAGGAGAAGACCAGGTTGCCCTTGGACTTCGACATCTTCTCGCCGTCGAGCGCGACCATGCCCTGGTAGACGTAGGAGTGGGCGAACGGCGCCTGCCCGGTCAGCACCTGGGCGCCGGAGGCACAGTGCTCGTGGTGCGGGAAGACGAGATCGGACCCGCCACCCTGGACGTCGATGCTCATGCCGAGGTGTTCCAGCGCGATCGCCGTGCACTCCACGTGCCAGCCGGGCCTGCCGCGGCCGAGGGTGGAGTCCCACGCGGGTTCGCCCGGACGCTCGTGCCGCCACATGAGGGAGTCCAGCGGGTCACCCTTGCCGGCCCGGTCAGGGTCGCCGCCACGCTCGGCGAACAGCGCCAGCATCTGCTCCGTGGGAAGGTTCGAGACCTGGCCGAACGCCGGGTCGGAGGCGACCGGGAAGTAGATGTCGCCGTCGACGTCGTAGGCCCCGCCCCGCTCACGCAGCTTCTCGATCACGGACACGACGAGCGGGATCGCCTCGACCGCGCCGATGAACTGCGCCGGCGGGATCACCCGCAAGGCGGCCATGTCGTCCCGGAACAGGTGGGTCTGGCGAACGGCCAGCTCCTCCCAGGACTCGCCGTTGGCCTCCGCCCGCTCCAGCAACGGATCGTCGACGTCGGTGACGTTCTGTACGTAGTGGACATCCAGCCCCGCATCCCGCCAGGCCCTGCCGAGCAGGTCGAACGCGACATAAGTCGCCGAATGGCCGATATGGGTCGCATCGTAGGGGGTGATGCCACAGACGTACATGCGCGCTGTCTCGCCCCGTGCGCTGACCCGGCGCTCGCCGCTCGCATGGTCATGGACGAGAGGGACCTGCCCGAGTCCGGGCAGTTGGGGAACCTCGGGAGCCGACCAGGCCTTCATGGTGTTCGAGCCTAGCGGTCGTCTTCGGCGAGCCGTAGCGAGGCGACGATCAAAAGACCGGCCATGGCACCGAGGGCCAGCCCTCACCGGGTTCGGGGAACGTCCGGCCGTGTCGGAGCCGCGCCAGCCGGATGCGCAGGGCGACGATCTCCTCCGACGACAGCAGGGTGGCCAGTGCTCGTCCGAACTCGGCGTCGAGGTCGTGGTGGAGGCGTTCGAGGACCTCGAGGTAGTCGTCGGGGAGAGGCTCACCGGCCCAGCCCCACAAGACGGTGCGGAGCTTGTCGTCCTCGTGGAAGCAGAGCCCGTGGTCGACGCCGAGTACCTGGCCGGAGGTGCTGACCAGGATGTGTCCGCCCTTGCGGTCGGCGTTGTTGACCACCGTGTCGAAGAGCGCCAGGCGGCGCAACTGCTCGTCGTCGGCGTGGACGAGACTCACCTCGTCGCCGTCACCGTCGTAGGCGTCCAGGACGATGCGCCAACCGTCGGGCACCTGCCGGCGCGGCACGATGTCGATCATGCCGTCGTCGGGGTCGTGGTCGACCCACAGCTGGAACATGCCCTCGCCGAAGGGACCCTCCCGCACCACGGTGGGAGGGACGAGATCCCAGCCCGTCGCGACGGAGAGGAGGTACGTCGCGGCCTCCCGGCTGGCGAGGCTGCCGTCCGGGAAGTCCCACAGGGGACGCTCACCCCGGACCGGCTTGTAGACCCCGGCCGCGCTGACGCCGTCGAGTTCGACCGAGCAGTAGAACGTCGCGTTCGAGGCCTGGACGAGGCGCCCCTCGACCTCCAGCCGGCCCTCCCGAAGGAGCTTGAGTGTCTCGACCCCCTGCTCCGGGGGCGGGACGTCGTGTCCGCGTGTGCGCTCCACGGCTCAGGCCGACCGCCGGTAGCCGTTGAGACGCGGGCAGAGGTGTCCGTCCGGGTCGAGCGGGTTTCCGCAGAACGGGCAGGGCGGACGTCCCTGCGAGACGACCGCGAGAGCTCGTTGGACGAACGCGCGTGCCTGCGCACCGGTGATCCGGACGACGAGTGTCTCCGGACCCTCCGCTTCGGGCTCCTCGTCGACCGGCGGCGGCGGGTCGGCCTCCTCCTCGGTCACCTCGTAGGCCTCGATGACCACCCGCTCCTGCTCGGTGTCCCAGGCGAGTCGCAGGGTGCCGACTCGGAACTCCTCCACGATCGGTTGCTCGAGGGGTTCGTCGTCGGAGAGTTCGCTCGGTGCGATGGCTGGGATGACGGCGGTGCCGCCGGAAAGGCGGAGCACCTCGTCGAGCATCGCGTCGACGCGTTCGGCCAGCACCGTGACCTGTTCCTTTTCCAGTGCCACGGTGGTGAGCAGGTCCGGCGAGCGGGCCTGAAGGAAGAAGCTTCGCTGGCCGGGCTGTCCGACCGTGCCAGCGACGAAGCGCTCAGGAGCGTCGTGAAGATGAACGACACGGGCCATAACCCCAGACCCTACGCGCTCACCGCGTCGCGGGTACTCACGGCTGCCCCACCGCCGGGCGGTCGGCCGGGATCCGCGCCGATCACGTGTAGGCCCGCCGTCCGGGCCGGTGCCGAGCGGCCCGCACCATCGGCGCCGATCGGGACAGATCCCCGCAGCTTTCCACCTGTCGTCCCGCCTCGCGCCTGGTCACTCGTGGTCACCGCTTGGCGTCGGTGCCCGCTCCGCCGCCGACGACCGCGTCGCTGTCGTCTCCCCGCCGTAGCCGGCGCCGGCGTCGTTTGGGTGGCACCAGGGACCCGAGATCACCTCCGGTGTCGTTGGCCCGGACCACGAACGAGCGCAACGGCGTGTATCGCACCACCGACACCGAGCAGGGGTCGACGATGATCCGCTGGAACTGGTCGAGGTGGAGGCTCAACGCGTCGGCCAGGATCGCCTTGATCACGTCGCCGTGACTCACCGCCACCCAGATGGCGTCGGGGCCGTGCTCCGCCTCGATCCGGGCGTCCCATTCCCGGATCGCTCCGACCGCGCGGTCGGCCATCGAGCGCAGGGACTCTCCGCCGTCACCAGGGAACAGGACGCCGCTCGGGTGCTGCTGGACGACCTTCCACAGCGCCTCCTTCGCGAGCTTCTTCAGCTCCTGTCCCTCCCAGTCGCCGTAGCGGACCTCGCCGAGACGCGGATCCACGACGGCCGCGGGAATGCCGTCCAGTGCGGTGACAGCGGCCGCGGTCTGCTGGCAGCGGTCCAGTGGGCTGGTCACCACCCCCGTCACCGGGATCCCCTCGAGCCGGGCGCCAAGCCGCTCGGCCTGCTGGCGACCCAGCTCGTCGAGGCCTACTCCCGGCGTCCAACCGGCGAGGATGCCGTCGACGTTGGCCTGGGTACGTCCGTGCCGGACCAGAAAGAGGGTCGCCATGGGGTCGAGCCTACGAGGTACCGCACGACACCTCTGGCGGGCGGGCACCGACTCGCCCGCCCCTTCGGTGGCCCTCTGGACCGGTGCCGGCGGAGGTAGGGGCGACAATGGAGGGCGATGATCGTCGACTGCGGAATCTACCGGGCGGGGCATCGGATCGGGAGCCCGTCCGACATCGACGCTGCCGTCGAGGAGCTCGGCACCCGTGAGGACACCTTCTGCTGGCTTGGCCTGAAGGAACCGAGCGAGGACGAACTCAACGACGCGGCGCAGGCGTTCGGCCTCCATCCGCTCGCCGTCGAGGACGCCTTCAAGGCGCACCAGCGTCCCAAGGTCGAGGTCTACGGCGAGGTCCTCTTCGTCGCCCTCAAGACCGTGACCTGGCCGTCTGTCTCCTCCGCGCTGCGGATCGGGGAGATCAACATCTTCGTCGGGCGCAGGTTCGTGGTCACGGTACGGCACGGCGAGAGCCTCGACCTGCAGGAGGCCCGACACAAGCTCGAGCACCGGACGAGCCTGCTCGGCCACGGCCCGGCCGCCGTCCTCTACGCGATCTGTGACCAGGTGGTCGACCGGTACGCCGATGTCGTCGACCAGCTCGACTCAGCGGTGGACGACATCGAGCAGTCCGTCTTCTCCTCCGAACGCACCAGCGACGCCGAGGCGACCTACCGGCTCAAGCGGCACGCCGTGGCGTTCCGCAAGGCGGTCCGTCCGCTCAGCGGCGAGCTGGCCCCGATCGCGGCGGGACGTGTCGAGGCGATCAAGGACGCCAAGGTCCGGCCGTTCTTCCGCAACGTCGCCGACCACGTGCTGCGGCTGTCGGAGCAGGTCGACTCGCTCGACGACCTGCTGAGCTCGGTGCTGAGCGCCCACCTCGCCCGGGTCGGCGTCCAACAGAACGACGACATGCGCCGGATCTCCGCGTGGGTGGCGATAGCCGCCGTGCCCACGCTGCTGGCCGGTATCTACGGCATGAACTTCCGCAACATGCCCGAGCTCAACTGGACCTGGGGCTACTTCGGCCTGCTCGGGATCATGGCGGTCTTCTGCCTCCTGCTCTATCGCGGCTTCAAGCGCGCGGGCTGGTTGTGACGACCCCGACGGGCGGCGAGCGGGTCATCGAGGTGAGCGACCTGCGGCGCGACTTCGGCGGCGTCCCCGCGATCGATCGGATCTCCCTGTCAGTCGGACCCGGCGAGGTGGTCGGGCTGCTCGGACACAACGGTGCCGGCAAGACCACTCTCGTCCGGCTGCTCGCGGGCCTGCTCGCCCCCACCGCTGGTCGGATCCGGGTCTGCGGCCTGGACCCGCTCACCGACGGGGTGACGGTCCGGCGTTCGCTCGGTGTCCTGCCGACCGTGTCGTTCGTCGACGGCCGGCTCACCGCGCGGCGCAACCTCGAGTTCGCCGCCGAGCTGTTCGACCTGCCGCGGGACGGGCTGGCGGACCTGGTCACCCGTTCGCTGGCGGAGTTCGAGCTGTCCGACCGCGCCGACGACCGGGTGGACGGTTTCAGCGCCGGTATGCGGCAGCGGCTCGCACTCGCTCGCGTCCTGCTCCCGTCGCCGCGGATCCTGTTGCTCGACGAACCGACCGCTCAGCTCGACCCGCTCGCCGTCCGGCTGGTGCGGAGCCTGATCGGTCGCCTGTCCCGCGAGGACGGGCGCACCGTCGTCCTCTGCACGCACGACCTGACCGAGGCGCAACTCCTGTGCGACCGCGTGATCGTGCTCGACCACGGCACGATCCTGGCCGAAGGAGCGCCCGCGCGGCTCGCCGCGGACCTCGCCGCCGGCGCCGTGGAGGTCGAGGTGGGCGGTCCTGGTGTGCCACGGGCGCGGGCGGTCCTGGACCGGTACGCCCCAGCGCCTCGCGACGCGGCGACGGCCGCGGACCGCCGTCCGGTGCTGCAGGAGCTTCCCGGCCCGGCCGGAGCCGGGACCGTCGTTCTCCGCACGACCGGTCTCACCCGCGCCCAACTGCCCGGCCTGGTGCGGGACCTCACCGGCGCCGGCGTGGAGGTCTACGGCATCCGGCCGCACGAGCCGAGCCTGGAGGACGTCTACGTCGCCCTCCTCGCCCATCGCGACCGCCCGCACACCCCCCGACCCGATCCGGCCGAGCGCCGGTCGCCCGCGCCTGACCTGTCGGTCCGCCGGTGAGCGGACGCGGCCGGATGCGCTGGCGGGCGATCCGGGCCATCATCCGGCGCGACCTCGGTGTCGCGCGGACCAACCGTGCCGTGGTGGCGCCGCTGGTGGTGCTCCCCACCGTCTTCGTCGTGATCCTGCCGGTGTTCGCGAGCCTGATCGCCCGCGTCGAGGTTCCCCGGGAGAACCTCGACGTTCTGCTGCGGATCGTCCCGGCGGGGGTCCTCGACCAACTGCCGGGCGGCTCGGGCAGCCGACTTGCCTCCGCCCTGCTCGGTTACCTGCTGCCACCGCTCACGCTGGTCGTACCGGTCGTCGTGGTGATGGTCCTCGCGACGGACGCCGTCGCGGGCGAACGTGAGCGCGGCACTCTGGAGGGCCTCCTGCTGGCCCCGATGAGCGACCGGGACCTGTTCGTCGCGAAGCTGGCCGGGCCGTTCCTCGCCGCGCTCGCGGTCGGCCTCACCGAGGCGCTCGTCTACGCCACCGTGGTGAACGCGACCATGTGGCCCGTGGTCGGCGGTCGTTGCTGCCGAACCTGACCTGGCTGCTGCTGGTCTGCTGGCTGGGTCCGGCGCTCTGCGCCGCCGGGCTCGCCCTCGCGGTCCTCGTCTCCGCCCTGTCACGCACGGTCCAGGGCGCCCAGCAGATCGCCGGCATCGCCGTACTCCCACTGATCTTCATGATCGCCGGACAGTTCTCGGGGCTGCTGTTCCTCGGTCCATGGCTGCTCCTCGGAGTCGGAGCCTGCCTGTGGGCGCTGTGTGCCGCACTCGCCCTGCTCGGCGCACGGGCACTACGCCGCGACCGGATCGGCCCACGGCTGCGGTGAGCTGCTGCTGCTCACGCCGTCGCCGCGCCGAACACCTGGGCCGCGGGCCGGCCGCTGCCCAGGAGGTGTCCTAGACGTAGGGCGTGAGGACGCCGAACGCCAGCAACACCAGGACCAGCGCGCCCAGCACCGCTCGGTAGACCACGAACGGCCGGAAGTCGTGCTGGGAGATGTAGCGCATGAAGTACACGATCACGACGTACCCGATCAAGAAACTCACCAGGGTCGCGAGGATCGTCGGGCCCCACGCGGGCGCACCGTCGTCCCCGATGTCGAGGAGTTCGAGGATGCCGGAGGCGAAGACGGCGGGGATGGCGAGGAGGAAGGAGTACTTAGCGGCCGCCTCACGGGTGTAGCCCATCAGGAGACCGGCGGTGATCGTGCCGCCGGACCGGGAGACGCCGGGAATCAGGGCGAGCGCCTGGGCGAACCCGAAGGCGACCGCCTCGGGGAGGTTGAGCCGGGTGAGCGACTTGCGGTTGCTCGCGAACGAGTCGGCCAGGCCCAGGATGACGCCGAACACGATCAGCGAGACGCCCACGAACACCAGGGAACGCAGAGCGGTCTCGATGGTGTTCTGGAAGAGGAAGCCGAGGATCGCGATCGGCAGCGTCCCGACGATGATGTACCACCCCATGCGGGCGTCGGGGTGCCGGCGCAGTCGGGGCTGGAAGAGCGCGAGTGTCCAGGTCTTGATGATCGCCCAGATCTCCTTGCGGAAGTAGAGGACGACCGCGCTCTCGGTGCCGAGCTGGATCACCGCCGTGAACGCCGCTCCTGGGTCGCCCCATCCGGGAACCAGCCCACCGACGATCCGGATGTGTGCGCTGGAGGAGATGGGCAGGAACTCCGTGAGTCCCTGCAGGACGCCGAAGACGAGGGCTGCGAGCCAACCGACACTGTGTTCCACGTGCTACTACTCCCCCGTACCTGAGGCGGCGAACGCGTCCGCCATCGTCTGCAAGGTCGCGATCCGGTCGTCGGTCGTGGTGCCGAAGGGCAGCACGGCCAGGGTGGTGACACCCGCGTCGGCATAGGCACGGATCCGCTCCGCGATCCGGTCGGCCGGACCGAGCAGCGACGTGGTGTCGACGAAGTCGAGGGGTACGGCGGCGGCCGCGTCGCGGTGCTGGCGGGCGAGGTAGAGGTCCTGCACCCGGGCCGCCTCCTCGGCGTACCCCATCCGCACCGCGAGGGCGTTGTAGAAGTTCATCCGCCGGCTGCCCATGCCGCCGAGGTAGAGAGCGGCGAAGCCACGCACCTGGTCCGCACACGCCTCGACGTCCGGTCCGACGACGACAGGCGCGCTGGCCACGACGTCGAAGCCGGTGAGGTCCGCGGACCCCGCGGCTCCCCCGGCTCCCCCGGCTCCCCCGGCTCTGGCACGCTCGCGCCCCTTTCGCAGGTGGGCGAGGGTGTCGGGCAGGAACTCCGGCGCCACGAAGACGCCCAGCCAGCCGTCGGCGATCTCACCGGTCAGCTCGAGGTTGCGCGGCCCCACGGCGGCGAGGTAGACGGGCAGGTCGGCACGGGGCGGTCGGGCGGCGAGCCGGAGCGCCTTGCCGGGTCCGTCGGGCAGCGGCAGCGTGTAGTGCTCGCCCGCGAACTCGAGCCGCTCCCGGCGCAGCACCGTCCGCACGATCTGGACGTACTCGCGGGTGCGGCCGAGCGGGTGGTCGAAGGGTGCGCCATACCACCCTTCGGAGACCTGTGGACCGGACACGCCGAGACCGAGCCGGAAGCGACCACCGGACAGGGCGTCCAGCGACGCGGCGGTCATCGCGGTCATCGCGGGCGCCCGGGCGGGGATCTGCATGATGGCCGAGCCGACGTCCATCCGGCTGGTCCGCGCGGCCACGGTCGCGAGGAGCGTGGGCGCGTCCAGGCCGTAGGCCTCCGGCACCCAGCACACGGAGTAACCGAGCCGCTCGGCCTCCTCGGCGAGAGCGATGGTGCCCGCGAGATCGCCGGCGTCCCAGGCACTGAGAGTGAGTCCCAGTCGCACGCGGCACCGCCCTTCCCGTCCGGCTGCTGACTGGTCCGCCGCCGCCGGAATCGGACCGACGGCCGTGCGAGCTTACTGGCCCGGGCCGGGGCGACACGCGGCAGGCGGGCGCGCTTCGACTAGGGTGTGGCCCGAAGTGTGGCGCCGGTGCAGGCCATCAGGGTCGGTCACCGGTTGGGACGGCGGCGGAGGCTCGTCCTCGGGGGAAGGATGGAAACCGTCGATGGAGCAGCGCCACCTCGGTCGAACCGGCCTGAAGGTCTCCCGACTGGCGCTCGGCACCATGACGTGGGGACGCGACACCGACGAACATGAGGCCCGTGACCAGCTGACCGCGTTCGTCGAGGCGGGTGGAACTCTCGTCGACACCGCCGCGGGCTACGCCGACGGCGACAGTGAGCGGGTGCTCGGCCGGTTGCTCGGCAAAGTCGTCCGCCGCGACGAACTCGTACTCGCCACCAAGGCCGGCGTCTCCCGGCATACCGGCCAGCGTGTCGTCGACGTCTCCCGGCGCACCCTCCTCGCGGAGCTGGACGCGTCCCTGCGACGTCTCGACGTCGACGCGATCGACCTGTGGCAGGTGCACACCTGGAGCGCCACGGTCCCCTTCGAGGAGACACTGTCCGCCCTCGACTTCGCGGTCACGAGTGGACGGGCGAGGTACGTCGGAGTCTCCAACTACACCAGCTGGCAGACCGCGATGGCGGCCACCCACCAGCGTGCCTGGCCAGGCCGGGCACCGGTCGCCTCCACCCAGGTGGAGTACTCCCTCCTGCAACGCGGCGTGGAGCGCGAGGTCCTGCCCGCCGCGGAGATGCTCGGTCTCGGCGTACTCCCCTGGTCTCCCCTCGGCCGGGGTGTGCTCACCGGCAAGTACCGTTTCGGCACACCCGCCGACTCCCGCGCCGCCTCCCCCCATTTCGAACGCTTCGTCGGCATCTATCTCGACAAGCGCAGCCAGCGGATCGTCGACGCCGTCTGCCGCGCCGCGGACGGACTCGGGTTGGCACCGCTGGAGGTCGCGCTGGCGTGGGTCCGCGACCGCCCTGGTGTGACCGCGCCGGTCGTCGGCGCCCGGACCTCGGCGCAGCTTCGTGGTTCGCTGACCGTCGAGGACGTCGAACTGCCACCGGAGATCACCCTCGCGCTGGACGACGTCTCCGCGCCGCCCCTCGGCCATCCCGAACAGGACTGAGACGGGTTCGGCACCGACGCCAGTTCGGCGCCGCGGACCGCGTCCCCTTCGGGGGTGGGCCATGTCACCATGGACTGATGGCGGAGTACGAAACCCACCAGGTGCAGCTGTCGCGCACCCTGTCCCGCAGGGTGGTGCGGCAGTTCCTTGTCGAGCGCGCCGAGTACGGCGGCTGGGAACTCTCACGGGTACGCGTCTACCCCGACGGCCGGCGTACGGTCACGCTCCGACGCCGGATCATCCGGGTCACGCGGACCGGTCCCGTGCCGGGAGGTCTCCCGCTCTGACGCCGCACCAGCGACCCGCAGCCCCGTGGTTCGCGACAGCCAGCGGATCATGCGACACCAGTCCCGAGACACCAGTCCTTCGGGTCAGGGCCGGCGACCGTACATCGTCGGCGCTGACCCGAAGGAGTGGTCGAAGCTCTCAGGCCTGGTCGAGGAAGTGGTCGAGCACCCGCGCGCCGAACTTCAGGGACTCCGTGGGGACCCGTTCGTCGATCCCGTGGAACATCCCCACGAAGTCGAGGTCTGGTGGCAGCCGCAGGGGCGCGAACCCGAAGCACGTGATGCCGAGCCTGTCCCAGGCCTTGGCGTCGGTGCCACCGAACATGAGGTAGGGCACCGCCCGGGCGCCCGGGTCCTCGGCCACCAGTGAGGACTTCATCGCCTCGACCAGTGCTCCGGCGAACTCCGTCTCCGGCGCCGCGTCGAAGTTGATCATCTCGCGGGTGATCTTGTCGCCGATCAGCTCGTCGATGGTGGCGAGGAACTCCTCCTCTCCACCTGGGACGAACCGCCCGTCGACCGCCGCGGTCGCCTCACCGGGGATGACGTTGACCTTGTAGCCCGCGTCGAGCATCGTCGGGTTGGCGGTATTGCGCAGCGTCGCACCGATCATCCGGGCGATCGTGCCGAGCCGGGCGAGGTTCTGCTCGATGTCGCCGGCGTTCGGGTCGAGGTCGACCCCGAGCGCCTCCGACGCCTCGTCGAGGAACGCCTGGACGCTCGGGGTGATGCGAAGCGGCCACTCGTGACGACCGATCCGGGACACCGCCTCGGCGAGCTCGGTCACGGCGTTGTCGGGGTTGCGCAGCGAGCCGTGGCCGGCGGTTCCCTTGGCCTTCAGACGCATCCAGGCCATGCCGCGCTCGGCGGTCTGGACGAGATAGAGCCGCAGGTCGTCGCGAACCGTGACGGAGTATCCGCCGACCTCGCCGATCGCCTCGGTGCAGCCCTCCAGCACCTCAGGGTGCTTCTCGACCAGCCAGTGAGCGCCCTTGCGGCCGCCCGCCTCCTCGTCGGCGGTGAACACCAGCACCACCGGGCGGCGCGGCGGCCGACCGCCCCGGGCACGTGCCCGCAGGACGGAAAGGACCATCGCGTCGAAGTCCTTCATGTCGACCGCGCCACGTCCCCAGACACAGCCGTCCTTGATCTCGCCACCGAAGGGGTCGACGCTCCAGTCGGCGGCGACCGCGGGCACGACATCGAGGTGGCCGTGCACGAGCAACGGCGGTGCGGAGGGGTCGGCGCCCTCCCAGCGGGCCACGACGCTGGTCCGCTGTGGCTCCGACTCGTAGAGCTGCGGCTCCAGGCCCGCCTCGGCCAGCAGCTGGGCGACGTATTCGGCGGCCCCGCGTTCGCCGGGGCCCTGCGCGTCGCCGTAGTTGGAGGTGTCGATCCGGATCAGGTCGCGACAGATCTCGACGACTTCGGCGTCCGGGCTGGTCCGGTCGGCGGCGGCTTCGGAGGCTTCGTTCCGCCGGGAGGTGGCGTCGCTCATTCCCTTATCCTGCCGGTTACGTGCCCGTTTTGCTCGAAGGGTGGTCCGGGACGACCACCCCCGGCCGGTTTGCTACAGTGAGCGCCGCGCACAACGGCAACGACGTGTGCACGTCCGGGTGGCGGAATAGGTAGACGCGCTAGCTTGAGGTGCTAGTGCCCGCAAGGGCTTGGGGGTTCGAGTCCCCCCTCGGACACACGGTTCACTGAACGGCGAGGGCCATCTCCGGCTCTCGCCGTTGTCGTTTCCACAGGCGCTCGACCGCGGTTGCCGGGCGCCGGTCCCCGCCGGATCCAGCCCCTGTCGGCTGCCCCCTGTTTCGGGACGAAGCGGTCGAAACGCTCCGGGGCTGGTCGCCGGGAGTCCTCGCGGCCAGGCGGTGGCCGCTGGCCGTCGCGGCCGCTGTTCGCACCGTGCCATCGCGTCCGCGCGTCGCCGTCGGATCGGCCGGGACGTACGCCGGAGCTGACTAAGGTACGTACTCTCCCCAGACGTGGCGGGAGCGCGGCTTGCCAGATCTCCGGGTCGTCACCGTCAGGCAGACGCACGAGAGGAACTCACGTGAGAGAACGCCCGACGACGGCGATCACCAATGTCGTGGCCTGGGAGGCCCTCGACTCCCGTGGACGGCCGACGGTGGCCTGTCGTGTCCAACTCAGTGGCGGTGCGGTCGGACGTGCCGTGGTGCCCTCCGGCGCCTCCACCGGTGCACACGAGGCGGTCGAACGCCGGGACGGCGGCGCACGCTACGACGGATGGGGCGTCCGCGACGCGGTCGCCGCGGTCGTCAACGAACTCGGGCCCGCGGTGTCGGGCCTGGACGCCACCAACCGGGCCCGGGTCGACGCCCGGCTCGAGGACGTCGACGGTACGCCCGATCTCGCGCGCACCGGCGCCAACGCCGTCCTCGCGGTCTCCCTCGCCGCCGCCCTCGCCGGTGCGGAGGCACTCGGCCGGCCCCTGTGGCAGGCCCTCGCCGACAGCGACGGGACCGCTGCTACCAGCCCGACGCCGCTGCTCCCCATGCCGATGGTCAACATCTTCTCCGGTGGCGCGCACGCCGCCGGGGCCATCGACATCCAGGACGTCCTCGCCGTTCCCCTCGGCGCGCGAAGCTTCGCCCACGCGCTGGAGCTCGTCGCCCGGGTCCGCGCCGCGACGGCCCGCCTGCTGGAGCAGCGACACGGGTGCTCCGCGCTGGTCGCCGACGAGGGCGGCCTGTCCGCGCCCCTTCCCAGCAACGAGGCCGCGGTGGCCCTGGTCACCGAAGGCATCGAGGTCGCGGGTCTCCGTCCCGGTGTCGACGTGTCGGTGGCCGTCGACCTGGCGGCCAGCCAGTTCGGCACCGCCGAGGGCCGGTACGACCTGCGGTCCGAGGACCGGGTCCTCGACCGGGACGCCTGGCTCGAGGAACTGCGCCGGTGGTGTGAGCGCTACCCGATCGCCTCGTTGGAGGACGTCCTGCACGAGGACGACTGGGACGGCTGGACGGCGGCCTCGGCGATCCTGCCCGCCGCGTGTCAACTCCTCGGCGACGACCTGTTCGCCACCGACCGCCACCGGGTCGGCGAGGGCATCCAGCGGCGGGCCGCGAACGCGGTCCTGGTCAAGCCCAACCAGGCCGGCACGCTCACTCGGGCCGAACGAGTGGTGCGGGTGGCGCATCGGGCGGGCCTCGCGACCGTGGTGAGCGCCCGTTCCGGCGACACCGAGGACACCTGGCTCGCCGATCTCGCGGTCGGCTGGCGGGCCGGTCAGATCAAGGTCGGTTCGACGATGCGCTCCGAGCGCACCGCCAAGTGGAACCGCCTCCTCGAACTCCAGCACGACTTCGGCTCCCAGGCCGTGCTCGCGGGACCCGAGGTGCTTGGCCGGACCCGGCCGGTGCGCGCGTCACAGCGGTAGCCCCAGACCTCCGGCGCGCGCACCGAGCGCGCGAACTCCGCGGACCAGCTCACCCGCCCTGGGCAGCGCGACCGACGCCGCCGTTCCCGCGGCCGCCGCGGTCAGCGCGGTGCCCCAACCGACCGGGCCGAGCGGCCGGCAGCCGAAGAACTGGCTCAGGCCGGGAACCTGTACGACGGTGCCCAACGCCAACCCGGACGCCGCACTCGCACCGACGACCAACGGACTCCGCCAGCCGGCCACCACCGTCTGGCCGAGCTGCGCACCGACCAGCGCGACCAGGGCGACGGTGCTCGCCCGCTCCGGCGTACCCGTCATACGTCCGACGACCCACGCGCCCGTGGCGGACGCGGCCGTCGCACCGGCGCGGACCAGCACGTCCCGGGTCAGGGAGACGCCGAGGGAGGCGTCGGGCCCCTCGTGCAGCAGATCCTCCGGTGTCACGCGCGCCGGCGGCCGGATCGCGAGGGCCATCGCCGGCAGGATGTCGGTGAAGAGGTTGACCAGCAGCAGTTGACGCGCGTTCAGGGGCGAGCCGCCCGGCGAGAGGAGTCCCGCCCCCAGCGTGAAGACGATCTCGCCCAGGTTTCCACCGACCAGCAGCGCCACCGCGTCGCGTACGGACGCCCACATCGCGCGTCCCTCGACCATGGCGTCGGTGATCGTCTCCAGCCGGTCGTCGGTCACCACCAGGTCGGATGCTTCGCGGGCGGCGTTCGTCCCGTGCCTGCCGAGCGCCACACCGACGTCCGCCACCCGGATCGCCGGTGCGTCGTTCGTGCCGTCACCGACCATCGCGACCGTACGGCCGGTCTCCTGGTAGCCCTGGACGACCCGCACCTTCTGGGCGGGTGTGACCCGGGCGAGGACGGAGACACCGGGGAGGGCGGCGCTGAGCGCGGCGTCGTCCATCTCGTCCATCTCCGCACCGGTCAGCACCCGCTGCCCGTCGAGGATCCCGAGTTCGTCGGCGATCGACTGGGCTGTCGTCGGGTGGTCACCGGTGAGCATCACCACCTCGACCCCGGCCCGGCGCAGCGTCGAGACCGCCTGCGCGGAGGTGGGCCGCACCTCGTCGGCGAAGGCCAGCAGCCCGAGGAACTCCAGCCGCTCCACCCGGTCCTCGGTCAGGTCCTGTCGGCTCGACGCCCCTCGCTCGGCGACGGCGAGAACGCGGTAGCCCTGCCCGGCCAGTCGCTGGATCTCGGTCTCCACCTTCGCGCGGTCCGGCTCGTCCAGTGTCTGGACGTCGTTGCCGCGCCGCCAGCCGATGCACTTCGGCAGCACGATCTCCGGCGCGCCCTTCACCACGAGCCGCTGCCCGTTCGAGGTCCGGCCAAGGGCCGCGTGGTAACCCCGACCGGACTCGAAGGGAACGTCGTCGACGAGCGCCCAGTCCGGTGCGCCGGTGGAGGAACGGACGCCGACCCGCTCCGCAGCGGCCACCACCGCCCGGTCGGTCGGGTGTGGCGGCACCTCACCGGCGACGTGCTCCGGACTGGCGCGCAGGCCGGCCGCGAGGACGGAGGCGCACGTCTCGCTCAACCGGTCCGTCGGCTCGTTGAACATCCCGTCGGAGATCCGCTTGAGATGAATGCTGCCCTCGGTGAGGGTGCCGGTCTTGTCGATCAGCAGCGTCGTCACCCGGCCGATGGTCTCCACCGTCGGCGGGTGGCGGACCAGTGCGTTCCGGTTGGACAGGCGGCGCGCCGAGGCCAGCTGGGCGACCGTCGCGACCACCGGCAACCCTTCCGGAACCGCGGCCACGGCGAGGCTCACCGCGGGTCCGAGTGTGTCGCGCAACGGAAGGCGGCGCAGCAGGCCGGCGGCGACGAGCGCCGCGCCGCTGCCGAGCGCCACCGGGATCGTCGCCCGCACCAGGCCGCCGAGCCGGGCCTCCACACCACCGGAGGGTGTGGGCCCCACCATCGCCCTCATGCCCCGACCCGCCTCGGTCTCCGGACCGGCCGCGACGACGACCGCCGAGACGCGGCCGGCCGCGACGTCGGTCCCGTCGTACACCATGCTCGTGCGGTCGGCGACGTGTGCGGCACCGCTCGGCTCGGCGCTCTTGCCGACCAACTGCGACTCGCCGGTGAGGCTCGACTCGTCGATCTCGAGGCCGCTCGCGTCCAGGATCCGAGCGTCGGCCGGAACGGCGTCGCCGGCCTGGAGCACGATCACGTCACCGGGCACCAGAGTGTCGGCGGTCACCTCGCCTTCGGTCCCGTCCCGGCGCACCCGCACCCGTGCCGCGCTCACGTCGGCGAGCCTGCGGACGGCCCGCTCGGTACCGATGCGTTGGGCACCGCCGATCACGGCGTTCAACGCCATCACCGTTCCGATCAGGACGGCGTCGGACGGCGATCCGCTGGCCGCCGCCACGCCTCCCCCCGCGGCCAGCGTCGGGGTGAGCGGGTTGGCGAGCTCGTCCACGACGGCGCGGACGAACCCTGGTGCCCGCTGCCTGCCGTCGGGTGGCATCGCGGCCAGCCGGGCGCGCGCCTCGGCCGCGGTGAGACCGTCCGGGTCGCTGCGCAGGCGTTCGAGGACGGTCTCGGCCTTCTGGGCGTGCCAGTGGTTGGCGTCGGTCCGGATCGGTTCGGGGCGCCGGGCCAACGCGTGCGCGGTCCAGGCACCGGTCGCCAGCCCGGCGCCCGCGGCCAGGTTGACGCCGACCAGCGCACGTGCGGTCGATCCGCGCGGCGGGCCCATCAGCGCGAGCAGCGCCGCGGTGACCGACCCGTACGCCGAGAGCAGGGCGCCGCGCCGCGACACGGCCTTCGCCGCGGCCGCGCCGTCGAGCAGGAAGCGCACCTCGGTGAGCTCCGGGCCACAGAGCAGATGCGCGGCCCAGGGCGTCCGTCGACCCGGCCGCAGGATGCCGATCCCGCAGTCCGCGGCGGCCAGTGCGGTGCCCGGACCCTCCGCCACGAGCGCGACCACCCGGCCCTCCGCCTGCAGCTCCCGGATCGCCGCGGGCAGGTGGCTGCCGCCGGGCAGCGTCCGCTCGGTCGCGATCCGGGCGGTGATCTCGCTGCCGCGCCCCGCGAGTACGACCTCACCGACTTCTGAGGCGGCCGTGACGAGCGCGTCGGTGAGCGGTGCGCGCTCGGGTTCGGCAGCGAGGACCGCCAGCAGCTGCCCCTGGCGGAGCAGGCCGAGCACCACCGTGCCGCGGCCCGCGAGTTCGCCGGCGGCGGCTCGTGCCTGGGGGGACGGCTCACCCACCACCTGCGTGAACGGGCCGAGGGTCCACTCGCGTTGCCGGCGTACCTCGTGGGGTTCCTCCGGGTCGAGCAGGCTGTCCGCCTTGAGCCGGAGCCGGCCTTCGTCCGCGACCATCGCCCTGCCCGTGCCACGTCCGGCCGGCTTCCCGTTCGACGTACCCACGCCGTTCAGGGTGGTCAGTCGTCCGATGACGAAGCGTCCCGTCAGCAGGACGCGGGCGTCGATCACCACCGTGTCCACCCGGTCCAGCCGACGCAGCGCACCGATGTCGAGCGCGACCACTCCCCTGGAGCTCAGCGTCCGCCCGAGTTCGGCGGCGAACCCCTCGCGGGCCATCCGGCCAGCCTTGGGCGTGCCCGCGGCGAGCATGGCGAAGGACCTGCGGATGTTGCGGGTCGCGGCGAGGGCGGCTCCGGTGGCGAGCACGGCCGATCCGCCGACCAGGTCGCCGTACTTCTCGATCGGGCCGGGTGGGAGCGGCGCGGGCCGCGGCGGCAGGTCCAGGGCAGGAACCCGGCCGTGGGCCGGACCCGAACACAGCTGCGTCTCCCGCTCCTTCCAGGCCCGTTCCCGCGCGGCGGCCTCGCGGGCCAGCAGCACCCGCGAGGAGGCGTCCACGAGCAGGCCGAGCTGTCCGTGCCCGAGTCCCTGGGCGGCGGCGTTGGCGACGCCCAGCGTGAGATCCGCGGCCGCTCGGCCGAGCAGCCGCTCCCCCGCCCGACGCAGCCGAGGCGTCGAATCGACCAGACCGACCACGGCGTTCACCTCGGCCGGCAGTCGTCCGAGGTGAAACACCCGGCCCACGGCGCTGAAGCCCAACGCCGCGACCCCCGCGCCCAACGCGACCAACTGGCGCTGGCGGGGTTCGGGATCTCCGGGATGGGACGGGCGGTCCACCGGGAAGGGTTGGTCCTCCAGGCCGTGCCGCTTCTCGATCGCGTCCACAACGAGGAGGAAATCGTCCGGTTCGAGCTCGTCCTCGTCGTACTCCACGAACACCCGCCCGAGGATGCCGTTCACCTCGGCGCGACGGACGCCGGACAGGGCGAGCAGCGCCGTCTCGACGTCGGCGACAAGTCGCCCGGCCCTGGGGCGGTCGGCGCCGCGCACCTCGATGTGGGCGTGCCCACGGCCGACCCACCAGCGCCGGGGCATCCGACCCCGACGCAGTGGCATCGACGGAAGGAAGCCGCCGGTCGGTACCACGCGCGTCACGAGAGAGGGCAGCGCACTGACCGCCCCGTTGATCCGTTCGGACGGAGACCTCACCCTTGCCGTCACCTCCTGGTCTGCTCCCGCACGCGGCCGGCTCCCACGTTTCCCGTGGTGCCGGCCTCGGTGCCGTGCGCCCCGTGCGCAACGGCCTCAGTGGTGGAAGGACTTCGTCTCGCGCACGTCGCGTGGGAGCGGAGCCTCGAGGTGGTTCAGGTAGTCGACCGCCTCCCGGACGTCGTCGAGCAGCAGGTGGGCCAGGTCGATGGAGAAGCCGTTGCGGACCACGATCCGCATCACCACCATGTCCTGGATGTCCTTCGGCATCGGGTACGCCGGCACCATCCAGCCCCGGTCACGGAGCCGGTTCGACAGGTCGTAGAGGTCCCAGTTCCTGCGCCGGCCGTCGGCCAGTCGCCAGCAGACCACCGGCAGATCGGTCCCGGCGGAGATGACCTCGAACGCGTCGCTCTTGTCGAGCTCCCCGGCTATGTGCACCGCGACGTCCTGGCACACCTGGTGGACGCGGGTGAAACCGCGCCTGCCGAGCCGGAGGAAGTTGAAGTACTGCAACAGCACCTGCGCCCCCGGACGGGAGAAGTTCAGACCGTACGTCGCGATGTCCCCACCGAGGTAGGAGACGTCGAACACCAGCTCGTCAGGCACATGTTCGCGCAGCCTCCACACCACCCAGCCGACGCCGGGATACACCAGGCCGTACTTGTGGCCGGAGGCGTTGATCGAATGGACGCGGTTCAACCGGAAGTCCCACCGCACCTCCGGATGCAGGAACGGTGCGAAGAACCCACCTGAGGCCGCGTCGACGTGGATCGGGATGTCGAGCCCCGTACGGTCTGAGAGGTCGTCCAGCGCCGAGGCGATCTCGGCCACCGGCTCGTAGCAACCGGTGAAGTTGAGACCGAGGACGGGCACCACCCCGATGGTGTTCTCGTCCACCGCGTCGAGCACGCCCGCGGCCGTGAGGTGCGGGTGCTCGGCGGTGACCGGCACTTGTCGCGCCTCCACACCCCAGTAGTTGGCGAACTTCTCCCACACCACCTGCACGGCGGAGCTGAGAACGATGTTCGGTCGGTCGCTGGGTTTGCCGGCCTCCCGACGCGCCCGCTGCCAGTGACGCTTGAGCGCGAGCCCGGCCAGCATGCAGGCCTCGGAGGAGCCCACGGTCGAGACACCCATCGCCTGCTGGGTGTCCGGTGCGTGCCACAGCCCGGCGATGATGTGGACGCACCGCTCCTCGACCGCCGCCGTGAGCGGATACTCGTCCCGGTCGACGAGGTTCTTGTCCGCCGCCTCGCGGTAGAGGTCGTCAGCCTCCCGCTCCATCCACGTCGTCACGAAGGACGCGAGGTTCTGCCGGGCGTTGCCGTCCAGGAGCAGCTCGTCGTGGATCAGTTGGTACGCCGTCTCCGGAAGCATCTCCTCCGTGGGCAGTGAGAAGCGGGGTACGCGCTCCTCGCCGCGCCGGGCGAAGAGCGGGTTGACCGCCACCTCGTCCGACTCAGCGCCCCGGTGGGCACGCTTATACCGCATCGAAACCCTCCCGCGCTCGGCACGACCTGCACCGTCAGGGTCAGCCTCCCGGGCGCGGGGCGGATAGGGCCGAATGTCTGTCGACTGGGGACCTATGGCGGGACGGGCCTACCACAGGCTCGACTTCGCGAACCTGCGGGCGAGCTGGTTGGCGAGTACCAGCAGGAGCAACCCGACCACCGACCGGAAGAGCCCGATCGCCGCGGCGTAGGAGAACTGCGGCACGTCGGAGGCGAGACCGACCTTGTAGACGTAGGTGTCGATCACTTCGGAGGTCGCGAGGTTGAGCGGGTTCTGCATCAGCAACGCCTTCTCGAAGCCGATGCTCAGGATGGAGCCGATGTTGAGGATCAGCAGGATCACCGCGATCGGCGCGATGCCGGGAAGGTCGATGTGCCAGATCCGCTTGATCTTGGTCGCACCGTCGACGATCGCCGCCTCGTGGAGTTCCGGGTCGATGCCGGCCAACGCGGCCAGGTAGATGATCGCGTTGAAGCCGAGACTCTGCCACACGCCCGACCAGACGTAGAGGTGGCGGAAGTAGTCGGGGTTGCCCATGAAGTCGATCGCATCGATGCCGACGAGCCCGAGCAGGTTGTTCAGCAGGCCCGTACGCGGGTCGAGGAGGACGAAGAGCATGCCGACGATCACGACGGTCGAGATGAAGTGCGGTGCATAGGTGATCATCTGCACCGATCGTTTGAACCATCGCAGCCGCACGTAGTTGAGGGCGAGCGCCAGGACGATCGGCAGTGGGAACGTCGCCACGAGCTCGTAGCCCTGCAGGACGATCGTGTTGCGGATGACGGGCCAGAACATGTACGAGTCGATGAACCGCTCGAAGTTCTGCAGGCCCACCCACGGGCTGCCGGTGATGCCCTGGACGACGTTGTAGTTGCGGAACGCGATCTGCACGCCGAACATCGGCCAGTACTGGAACACCAGAACGTACGCCACCGGCAGCAGCAGCATGAGGTAGAGCTGCCACCCGTGTCTGATCTGTCGACGCGCGTCAGACCAGCGGGACCGGCGCCGCCGTCGCGGAGCCTGCTCGGAGCTGATCGTCTCGGCTGCCTCGCCGCGTGCGAGCGTGTCCATCGCTTCGTTCTCCCGTCCGTGCCCTCGAACCGTTAGCCCTCGAACAGTTGGCTCTCGAATGCCTGCGAACCGGTCAGCCCTTGATCGAGCCGATCATCACGCCCTTCACGAAGTGACGTTGGACGAACGGGTACGCCAGGAGCGGCGGCACGCTCGCGATCACGATCAGCGAATACTTGAGCAGGTCCCGTAGCTCCTGCACGCGCAGCAGCTCCGAGGCGTCCGGTAGCTGGGCAGGGTCCAGGGAGTTCTGCACGAGGATGCTTCGCAGCACCAACTGCAGCGGGAAGAGCGACTCGTCGGTGAGATAGATCAGTGCGTTGAAGAACTGGTTCCAGTGGCCGACGGCGTAGAGCAACGCGTTGACGGCGATGATCGGCTTCGACAGCGGCAGCACGATCCGGGTGAAGAACTTGAAGTCGTCGCAGCCGTCGATGCGAGCCGCCTCCAGCAGTTCGTGCGGGATCGTCACCTGGTAGTAGGTCCGGGTGATGATCATGTTCCACACCGCCATCGCGGTGGGCAGGATCAGCGCCCAGCGCGTGTTGAGCAGGCCGAGCTGGTGCACCACCAGGTAGGTGGGAATCATTCCGCCGCTGAACAACATGGTGAAGACGAAGAGGAACATGAGGGGGTTGCGGCCGAACAGGTCCCGCCTGGACAACGGATACGCCGCCAGCAGGGTCAGTGTGACGTTGATGAGCGTGCCCGCCACGGCGTAGAAGACGGAGTTGAGGAAGCCGGAGACGATCGACTTGTACTCGAAGATCGCCTTGTAGCCCTCGAGGTTGAGCTCGACCGGCCACAACCAGACGCGTCCCGAACTCACGGCCTGCGCGGAGCTGAACGAGGCGCTGAAGATGTAGACGAGCGGATACAGCACCGCCAGCAGGAACACCGCGAGCACCGCGTAGTTGCAGACGTTGAAGATCCGGTCGGACCGGGTCTCCTTCAGGGTCGTCGCCGCCATCCCGATTGCCTCCCTGGTTCCTGATCGCGAAAGCTTGCCCGGGGACCGGACCGGGCGGCCCGCGTGGAGCCCTCGCCCGGCCCGGTCCCCTCACCGTGTGTCCGCGGACCGATCACTTGTACTTCGCGTCGTAGGCCTTCTGGTTGAGCTCGACGAGAGTGGAGGCGCCCATCTGGTCCAGGGTCTCGACGTAGGTCTTCCAGGCGCCCCCGTCGTTGGGGTCGAGCTGGCCGAGGGTGAACTTCGACAACGACTGCTTGACGTAGTTGGCGATGGTGAGGCTCAGCTCGCCGCTCTGCGCCGCCTGGTCCGCGTCGAGGTAGAGCGGCGGAACCTGGAGAGCCTTGTCGATCTTGTTCGGGAAGTACGCCGAACGACTCTGCTCATACAGCGGCTTCTCGAAGGTCGGGTGCTCCGGATCGGCGACCTCACCAAGGCGGAAGTCGCTGGATCGGTACCCGAGGCCGAGCTGGTTCCACCACTGCCCGTCCGGCGGGGGCCAGGTACCCAGCGTCGTCCACAGCGCCTGCTTGCCGTTGATGCCGACCTCGCCGTCCTTGGCCCAGCGCCAGCCCTTGTCGAAGTCGCCGCTGTAGGCGCGCAGGATCGTCTCCAGCTCGTACTGGCCGTCGCCCCACTGCACGGCGACGGCGGGGTTCTTGCACGCGTTGGTGACGACGAAGTTCCCGGTGCTGACGGCGCCGTAGTAGTTCCAGTTCGCGAAGCGCTTCCCGTCCGGGCCCGCCAGGGTGGGCACCGCGACGTAGTCGCGCCATCTGGCGTTCGGGTCGTCGTCGTTCAGGGTGAGGAACGTGCCCCAGTAGAAGACCCGCGCCGCGCCGAGGATAGGTTCGCCCTTCCGGTCACCAATGCGTCGGAGCTGGTCGCCGTCCTGGGTGAAGCTCTGCTTGGCGAGCAGCCCCTGCTGGTAGAGCCGGTTGAGGTAGCGCAGCCCCTCCCGCCATTCCGGCTTGTTGAATGCGACGTCGACCTTGTCGTTGTCGAGGACCAGCCACGGCTCGCCGGGGTTGTACATGAACGAGCTCATGAAGAAGGTGTCGAGTGGGTCGTCGATGGTGGACATCAACGGCACCTCGTCGGCCTTGCCGTTGCCGTTCGGGTCACCGGTCTTGAACGCCTTCAGCACCTCCTCGAGTTCGTCGAGGTTGGTGGGCATGTCCAGACCGAGCTTCTCCAGCCACGGCTGGTAGATCCACATCCGCTGGTTTCCGCAGGCACAGTGGAAGCAGTCGTTCACCGACGGCATCGAGTAGATGTTGCCGTCGGTCGCCGTCAAGGTCGACTTGGCGTCCGGGTAGTCCTTGAAGATCCGCTTGACCTCGACCCCGTAGTCGTCGATGAGCTTGTTGAGCGGGACGAACAGGCCCTGGGAGCCGTACAACAACTGCTGGGCGTTGCTGAACGCGATGTTCATGAAGACGTCGGGGATGTCCCCCGAGGCGATCATCGCGTTGACCTTCGTCATCGCGTCGTCCCCGCCCGCGACGACCTGCCAGTCGATGTGCACGTTGGTCGCCTGCTCGTACCAACCGGTGAAGGTGTTCTTGGCCCAGTCGCCGACCCGGACGTCCTGGGGCACCACCACACGCAGGGTGACCTTCTCCTTGACCAGCGTGGCCCGCTTCGCCGCGTGCGGTCCGACATATCCTTCCGGGTAGATGACACCCGCGGTCGGCGTCGTCTTCGGCCCGCCCTTGACCGCCAGCGGGTCGTTGACTGCGGCGCCTTCGGGGTCACCGCCTCCGCTACACCCGGCGAGGATGGAGCCGGCGGTGGTCGCGGTGAGTCCGATGCCGAGTGCCCTGGTGACGAACTGCCGCCGGGAGAGCGCCGACCACGGACCCCTGATGTCTGCCTGGGGAGTTTCTTCTACCGCCATTGCTCTTACTCCTCTACGCCAGGAAACGTTCGCGCGAAGCACCGAGACGGTGCCGGGCGCGCATGAAGCGGCTTTCCCGACTCGTCCGGAAAACCCGAGCCGGTGAGAAGCCCGAGGCGACACCTTGTCGGCCACCTCGGATTGGGTTGCGAGGCCCCCGTTGCGATGATGTCGGATGTACTTTGAGCAAAGAAGGAAAGCGGTTACCGTTCGCAAACTAAATGCTTGTCACAAAAGGTGCGGACCATGAGTCTTCGGCGAAAACCGGACGCGGGCACCATCGTCATACCGGCCCGCCCCCTTCGCCGTCGGCATGGTCATAGAGGGGACGCAGTCGTGCGCGCGACTCCTCGAGGTGCGCCCGCATCGCCCCGGCGGCCGCGTCGGGATCACCGCTCGCGATGGCCTCGACGACATGGTGGTGTTCGCGAAGAGCCGCCGAACCCATGTCGCCCCGATAGGTGAGCCGGATGATGTGCAGGTGGCAGTGCGTGCGCTGGAAAGCCATGCGCATGTGGGTGTTGCCGCCAAGGTGTTGCACGAGGTCGTGCAACCTGGTGTCGTGGGAGGCGAGCCGCTGGTAGTCCTGGTAGGTCGTACCGACAGGCGCGCTCGGAATGCTCTCCATCTCCTCGGTCAGAAGACGGATGCCCTCCGCCGTCACGCCGGCCGCGGCCCGACCGGCAGCCCACGGCTCGACCAGGAACCGGAACTCGAAGAGGTCCTCGAACTCCTCCTTGCCGAGCAGGGGCGCGGTGGAGTAACCGCGGAAAGGCTGTTTGATGACCAGCCCTTCGGATTCCAGCCGAACAAGCGCCTCCCGCAGCGGCGACTGCGAGACCTCGAGTTGCCGAGCGACCTCGTCGATGTTGATACGGGCACCTTCGGAGAAGACGCCGTCCATGATCATTTCTTTGAGGACGTCGTAGACACCGTCGGCGAGGTTTTGTCTGCGGGGCAGCGCGACACGTCCGTGTCGCCCATTCACCGAGACGTTCGCGCGTGTGCCCATGTGGCCTCTCTTGTCAGCAAGAGATCGAGCGCCGGGAGGAGATTTCCCTGATCGTCGATCCACGATCCTATAGGCGTGGTCGGCGCGCAACGGCTTCCGCGCACTTACCAGGCCTGGTACCGCTTTCGGTCAGCGGGTCACGTTCTTGGCGACTGCCCGGACCAGCACGTCCGGCGTCACGACCTTCACGTGCGGAGCGAGATTGTCGACGACCGCCTTGACGTTGGCGACGGTCTTGCTCCACGCGTGCCAGACGACGACGGAGTATCCGTCCGCGCTCGAGGGGTCGCGCCCTGCGTCGTTGAGGGTGGCCGTCACACTCGCCTCGTCAGCACCGGAGAGGCCTTCCCACAACATCGTGCGGGCGGAGATCACCGGCTTGTCGTTCGCCCACACGATCCGGCCCCGGCCGGCGTCGTAGCGGGAGTACTCGAGATAGATCAGCCCCTCGATCTGCCGCCGCTTCAGGTAGGTCGCCCACAGGTCGGTGTCGTCCAGGGAGTCGAAGTCGATGATCTGCGCGACGCCGAGGTCGGAGCGCCGCATCGAGTCGGCCAACCGTTCGGTGTGCAGGTCGAGTTCGGCACGGGGATACATGCTCGGATAGAGGTAGCCGCCACCGGAGGGACCGGCCACGAACCGGTCGCGATGGGCGCCGTGCGCGGCGTTGTCGTAGTACCACCGAAGGACCGACGGTGCGAGGTCGATCAGCGCGGGCGAGACGCCCCAGCCCAGGTCGAGTGATCCACGCAGCGGAGCGCCGAACCAGTTCGCGCTGCTCTGGAAGTCGCCGAGCATCCACTGCACGTTGTCGCCGTCGGTGATGAGGAAGGCGACGTGGTGCGTGCCGGCCTCCGGCCTGGGCGGGTGGGCCGCGGGCCGCTGGCGCACCCGGTTCAGCGTGATCCCGGACAACGGGGCGAGGTTTCGGGCGTGGTCGGCGGGAATCGTGCGGACGCCCGCTCGCGAGGACACCGACACGAAGGCGTTCTCGCCCTGGGCGGCGTCGCCCCAGCCGACCACCGCGGCGTCCGGGTCGAGAGCGCCCACGACCTCCGCCCGGAAGTCGGAGTTGCCGTCGAAGAACATGAACGCGCCGGCCATCGTGGCGTAGTCGCGGAGCCGGTTGTCGAAGTCCGGCTTCTGCTCGATCGCCACCCCGTGCCGCAGGTCGTCCCAGTAGTTCTCCATCACCCACCGGTCGTCCCGGCCACGGACGTCGAGGAGCCTGCGCAGTCCGTGCTGGAGCGCGACCGGCTCGAGCGTCTCCTCGACGGCGACCGCGCCGGTCAGCCCGGCGAGGGTGGTGGCGACGTTCGCCGAAGCCTCGTTCTGGCGGTAGACCACGAAGGAGTCGACGGGTTCGCCGTGCGCACCGTTCTGGCGGAACAGGTCGACGAGGTCCCACGCGCCGTCCGCCTCCACCAGGTCGATCCCGTAGCGGTCGGCGAGATCGGCCAGCCAGACCTCGTAGCCGACACCGGGCACGTCGACGTAGATGCCCGGGACCTCACCGCCGGTCGGCCTGCGCCGGGCGAGTTGACCCTGCAGGGTCGCGACCAGGATCCGCTCCGGCTGGCTCAGCGCGGACTCCGCGACCACGTGCAGGCGGGTCGGCCGAACACCCTTGGGGAACAGGCTCGTGGGCGCCGCGCTCGCGGCCCGCGGCATGGCGAGATCGGCGGCGGTCCAGCCGGCCGCACCCAGGCCGGCCGCCACCGCCAACCCACCAAGCGCCTGCCGCCTGGACATCGAAAAGTCCGCCCGGCCCATGGCACACGTCCCTTCGTCGCTGTCCGTCCCGAAGTTCGTCCGCACAGTAGTGAGCGGTCGAGAAGCCCCACCACTGTTCGTCCCATCTCGGTCGAGGCCAAGCCGCGACACACCGAATGTTGGGGTCCTTCTTCATCGCAGGCACAACATGTAGTCTCAACCGCGCTGGTGGTCGTAGCGGGCGCATCCAGCGCCCACTACCGGACGCCCGGTGCCGTTCCGGGATCCGCCGCAGCGGTGAACGGGAGCGAGCGCCGTCACCGCCGGTTCCGCACGGTCGCGAACGTGCCGGCTCCGGTGGTCAGGCAGCGGGGATGGACGCATCCCCGGCACGCGGGCCGACGGGCCCGCCCGGGAGCCCGACCAGCCATCACCGAAGACCTGCCATCCGGCGCACCGCCACCCCGGCGCGTGCCGACCCGGCGGCCCGAGGGTAGAGGTTCGCTCCACAGGGGTACGGGCGCTGTGAGCCCCGACGTCCCCCCGTGCACGTGACCTCTCCAAGGCCAGGGTGTCCGGCGCCGTACCCACCGGCGCCGATCCGACCCTGCCCACCTTCGCGGCCGACGGCCGACGTCACCCCGCTCGCGAGAAGAGAGAGCCCGTGTCAGCACACCCGCACGCCGAGTCCCCACACTCCGGCACCCCGCACGCCGAGTCTCCGCAGTCTCCACACTCCGGCGCCGATCTGTCGGCCCAGCCGCCGACGGGGCAGCCGAACCCACCCACCGGCGGCGAACGTCAGGTGGTCCGGCGGGACGGAAGTACGTCGCCCTTCGATCCGACCAAGATCGCCGTCGCCATGTCGAAGGCGTTCCTCGCGGTGGAGGGTCGCGGCGCCGGCGCCTCGTCCCGCGTCCACCAGACCGTGCAGGAGCTGACCCGTCAGGTCGTGGCGTCCCTCACCAGGCACCCCGACCTCGGCCGGATCTTCCACATCGAGGACATCCAGGACCAGGTGGAGCTCGCCCTGATGCGGGCGGGACATCACCGGGTCGCGCGGGCGTACGTCCTCTACCGGGAGGAGCACACCCGTGCCCGCCTGGAACGGGAACGCGCCACCCCGTCCGAGCAGCCGGAGTCCGCGCTGCAGGTGAAGGGGCCCGACGGCGAGCTACGCCCGCTCGACCTCGCCCGGCTCACCCGCGTGGTCGAGGAGTCCTGCGCCGGCCTGGCGGAGGTGTCGCCGGTGTCGGTGCTCGGCGAGGTGCACCACAACCTCTACGACGGGATGACCCAGCAGGAGCTGGAGCTCGCCCTGGTCATGTCCGCGCGTACGTTCGTGGAGACCGATCCCGCGTACTCGCTGGTCAGCGCCCGGCTGCTGCTGGACAAGCTGCGCCGGGAGTCGCTGTCGTTCGTCGGCGGACTCCCCGACGAGGCGAGCCAGGAGGAGATGGCGCTCCGCTACCCGCGCTACTTCCGGGAGTACATCGAGACCGCGGTCGGGCTCGAACTCCTCGACCCCGAGCTCGCGAGGTTCGACCTGTCCCGGCTGGGAGCCGCGCTGCGTCCCGAGCGCGACCTGGCGTTCCAGTTCGTCGGCCTGCAGACCCTCTACGACCGGTACTTCCTGCACAGCGACGGGACGAGGTTCGAGCTGCCGCAGGCCTTCTTCATGCGGGTCGCGATGGGACTGGCCCTGCGTGAGGACGACCGGGAGCGGCGGGCGATCGAGTTCTACGAACTGATGTCGTCCTTCGACTTCATGTGCTCGACGCCGACACTGTTCAACGCGGGTACGACGCGGCCACAGCTGTCGTCCTGCTTCCTCACCACCGTCGCCGACGACCTGGACGGCATCTTCTCCAGCATCCGGAACAACGCGCTGCTGTCGAAGTACGCGGGCGGGCTCGGCAACGACTGGACGCCCGTGCGCGGGATGGGCGCCTACATCAAGGGGACCAACGGGCAGTCCCAGGGCGTCGTGCCGTTCCTCAAGATCGCCAACGACACCGCGGTCGCGGTCAACCAGGGCGGCAAGCGCAAGGGCGCGGCATGTGCCTATCTCGAGACCTGGCACATCGACATCGAGGAGTTCCTCGACCTGCGCAAGAACACCGGCGACGACCGTCGGCGTACGCACGACATGAACACCGCGAACTGGATACCGGATTTGTTCCTGCAGCGGGTCGAGGCCGACGCGCAGTGGACGCTCTTCTCCCCCGACGAGGTGCCGGACCTGCACGACCTCTACGGCCGCGCGTTCGCCGAGCGCTACGAGGAGCACGAGGCGCGGGTCGAGCGCGGTGAGATCAAGGTGTTCCGGCGGCTCCGCGCGGTGGAGCTGTGGCGGCGGATGCTGACGATGCTCTTCGAGACCGGGCACCCCTGGATCACCTTCAAGGACCCGTGCAACCTGCGCTCGCCGCAGCAGCACGTGGGTGTGGTGCACTCCTCCAACCTGTGTACCGAGATCACGTTGAACACCACGATCGACGAGGTGGCGGTGTGCAACCTCGGGTCGATCAACCTGGTGAACCACGTCGACGAGAACGGCATCGACCACGACCACCTCGCCCGGACCGTGCGGACCGCGGTGCGGGTGCTCGACAACGTGATCGACGTCAACTTCTACACGATCGACTCGGCCGGCAGCTCCAACCGCCGGCACCGCCCGGTCGGGCTCGGTCTGATGGGTGTCCAGGACGCGCTGTTCACCCTGCGGATCCCGGTCGCCTCCGAGCGGGCCGTGGAGTTCGCCGACACCACGATGGAGGTGTTCAGCTACCACGCCATCGCCGCGTCGAGCGACCTCGCCGCCGAGCGCGGCAGCTACGAGACGTTCGAGGGATCGCTGTGGAGTCGCGGCATCCTTCCGATCGACTCACTCGCCCTGCTCGCGGAGGCCCGGGACGGCAAGCTCGACCTGGACCGCTCCAGCCGACTGGACTGGGACAGCCTGCGCCGACAGGTCCGCACGGTCGGGATGCGCAACTCCAACGTCATGGCGATCGCGCCCACGGCGACGATCTCCAACATCTGCGGGGTCGGCCAGTCCATCGAGCCGCTCTTCCGGAACCTGTTCGTGAAGTCGAACATGTCCGGCGACTTCACCGCGATCAACCCCCACCTCGTCCGTGACCTGAAGGCACGCGGGCTGTGGGACGAGGTGATGGTGAGCGACCTGAAGTACTTCGACGGGAGCGTCGCGCCGATCGACCGGGTGCCGGCGGACCTCAAGGCGCTGTACGCGACGGCGTTCGAGATCGACCCGTCCTGGCTGGTGGAGGCCGCCGCCCGGCGGCAGAAGTGGCTCGACCAGGCGCAGGCGCTGGACCTCTACGTCGCCACACCGAGCGGACTACAGCTGGACGCGCTCTACCGGCTGGCCTGGCGGCGCGGCCTGAAGACGACGTACTACCTGCGCTCCCAAAGCGCCACGCACGTGGAGAAGAGCACGCTGCGGGGTACGGACGGCAAGCTGAACGCGGTCTCACCGGTGGCGACGACCGGCCAACCCAACGGCCAACCCAACGGCCAACCTGGCAACGGACAGCCCGGCAACGGCCAACCCGGCAACGGCGGGTCGACGGCGGGACACGCGAGCGGGTACGCCCCGGTCGGGCAGCCCCTGACCACGGGTCCCGGAGCCGCGGGCCTGTCGGTGGCCCCGACCTCGACCGTCCCGCCGGCCTCCGACAGCTCGTTCTGCGTGATCAATGACCCCGACTGCGAAGCCTGCCAGTAGGCGTCCCGTGAGGACCGTGAGGTGGAGACCGAAACCATGAATCCCAACCACGATGGCGCCGACCCAGCCATGACCGGGCTCGGCCGGATCGACCGGCACGCCGCCCGGGTGCGCGTGGACGACAAGGCGATGATCAACTCGCGGGCCGATGTCAACCAGCTCCTGCCCCTGAAGTACCACTGGGCCTGGGAGAAGTACCTCGCGGGTTGCAACAACCACTGGATGCCGACCGAGGTGTCGATGCAGGCCGACATCGCGCTGTGGAAGGCGCCGGACGTCCTGACCGACGACGAACGCCGGATGATCAAGCGCAACCTCGGCTTCTTCGCCACGTCGGAGTCGCTCGTCGCCAACAACATCATCCTCGCGGTCTACCAGCACCTGACCAATCCCGAGTGTCGGCAGTACCTCCTGCGCCAGGCCTTCGAGGAGGCTGTGCACACCCACACCTTCGAGTACATCTGTGAGAGCCTCGGCCTGGACGAGGGCGAGCTGTTCAACATGTACCGCGAGGTGCCCTCGATCACCGACAAGGCCGCGTGGGCGCTGGAGTACACCCGGCATCTGGAGGACCCGTCGTTTCGGACCGGCACGCCGGAGCTGGACCAGGCGTTCCTGCGCGACCTGGTGGCGTTCTACGTCGTCTTCGAGGGGATGTGGTTCTACACCGGCTTCGCGCAGATCCTCTCCCTTGGACGCCGCAACAAGATGGTGGGCATCGCCGAGCAGTACCAGTACATCCTTCGCGACGAGTCGATCCACCTGAACTTCGGGATCGACGCCATCAACCAGATCAAGATCGAGAACCCGCACCTGTGGAACGAGGACTTCCAGGCGCAGGTACGCGGGATGCTGGCGGAGGCGTGCGAGCTCGAGGTGGCCTACGGGCGCGACACCCTGCCGCACGGGATGCTCGGCCTCAATGCCGGGCTGTGCGAGAAGTACATGCGGTTCATCACCAACCGGCGTTGTGTCCAGATCGGACTGGCCCCGGTGTTCGGTGACAACGAGAACCCGTTCCCGTGGATGTCGGAGCTGATGGACCTGAAGAAGGAGAAGAACTTCTTCGAGACCCGCGTGATCGAGTACCAGAGCGGCGGCGCTCTGACCTGGGACTGAGGCGCCTCGCCGACCCTCCCCACCGACCCCGGTCCGGGTCGGCGCGCCTGTCCCCGCCGCGAACTACGGCCGAGCGACGGCCGAGCGACGAGGGCCAACCTCAGGCACAATGCGCGCATGGCGACGTTCCAGGTCTGGGCGCCCTTCGCCCGGGAGCGGGTCGAGGTCGAGTTGACCCACTCGACGGTGCCGATGGAGCGCAGCGCGGGTGGGTGGTGGACCGCGCGAGTGCCCGGCGCCGGGCACGGCACGGCGTACTCCTTCCGCCTCGACGGCGGCGAGCCCCGCGCCGACCCGAGATCCCGCTGGCAGCCGGCCGGTGTCGCCGGTCCCAGCGCGGTCTACGACCATGACCGGTTCGAGTGGGGCGACGGGCACTGGCGAGGCACCCCACTCGCCGGCGCGGTCGGCTACGAGCTCCATGTCGGCACTTTCACGCCGGAAGGCACCTTCGCGGCCGCGATCCAGCGCCTCGACCATCTGGCCGCACTCGGCGTGACCTTCGTCGAGGTGATGCCGGTCGCCGCCTTCGGCGGGCAGCACGGCTGGGGCTACGACGGCGTTGGCCTGTACGCGGTCCACGAGGCCTACGGCGGGCCCGACGGGCTGAAGGCGTTCGTCGACGCCTGCCACTCCCGCGGTCTCGGTGTCTGCCTCGACGTCGTCTACAACCACCTTGGCCCGGCGCACAACTACCTGAGTGAGTTCGGGCCCTACTTCACCGACAAGTACGCGACCCCCTGGGGCAGGGCCGTCAACCTCGACGACGCCGGGTCGGATGAGGTGCGGCGGTTCGTGGTCGACAACGCGATCGGCTGGTTCCGCGACTTCCACCTCGACGCGCTCCGTGTCGACGCGGTGCACGCCCTGCACGACGAGCGCGCCGTCCACATTCTGGAGGTGCTCTCCGACGAGGTCGACGCGGCGAGCACGACGCTGGGCCGGCCCCTGTGGCTGATCGCCGAGAGCGACCGCAACGACCCGCGCACGGTGACGCCACGCGAGGCCGGCGGCTTCGGTGTCCACGCACAGTGGGACGACGACGTCCACCACGCCCTGCACGCCCTGCTGACCGGGGAGCGCGAAGGCTACTACGCCGACTTCGGCAGCCTGGCCGCCCTCGCGAAGACGCTCACCCGGGCCTTCTTCCACGACGGCACCTGGTCCTCGTTCCGCGGCCGGACCCATGGGCGCCAGGTCGACGTCGAACGCACCCCCGCCTGGCGGTTCGTCGTGGCCCTGCAGAACCACGACCAGGTGGGCAACCGGGCGGCCGGCGACCGCATCTCCGCGACCCTCTCCGACGACCTGCTCGCCGTCGGCGCGGGCCTGCTGCTGACGTCGCCGTTCACCCCGATGCTGTTCATGGGCGAGGAGTGGGGCGCCCGCACCCCCTGGCGGTTCTTCACCGACTTCGAGGAGCCCGCACTCGCCGACGCCGTACGCCAGGGTCGGCGGGCCGAGTTCGCCGCCTACGGGTGGAATCCGGCCGACGTACCCGATCCGCAGGATCCGGCGACCTTCGAGGCGTCCAAGCTCGACTGGGCGGAGCCGGAGAAGGAGGGCGCCGCCCGGCTGCTCCGCTGGTACACCGCGCTGGTCAGGCTGCGCCGCGAACTCCCCGATCTCGCCGACCCCCGGCTGTACCGTGTCGGGGTGAGCTACGACGAGGACGCGCGGTGGCTCTCGATCCGGCGCGGCGCGGTCGGTGTCGTCGCCAACCTCGCCGACCGGCCCGCGCAGGTCCCACTCGACGGCTCGATCGACCGCTCCGTCGGCCACAACGGTGTCCTGCTCGCCTGGCATCCACGAACGCCACCACCTGACACCGACCGGATCGAACTTCCCGCCCACTCCCTCGCGATTCTCGGGCTGGCGCGTTGAGCGGCCCGGCGAAGGACAACGAAGCGGACCGGGGCCACCGCCAGGTCGTCTCGACGTACCGGCTCCAGCTCCAGCCCGGGTTCGGCCTCGACGACGCGGCGGCGACGGTGCCCTACCTCGCCCGGCTCGGCGTCACCCACCTCTACCTCTCACCGATCCTGCAGGCGACTCCGGGCTCGACGCACGGCTACGACGTCGTCGACCACACCCGTGTCTCCGCCGACCTGGGCGGCCAGCCCGCGTTCGACCGGTTGGTCGACGCCGCACACGCGGCCGGGCTCGGGATCATCGTCGACGTCGTTCCCAACCACATGGCGGTGCCGACGCCGGCCCATCTCAACGCCAAGCTGTGGGCGGTGCTGCGCGACGGGCCGCACTCCCCCTACGCCCGGTGGTTCGACGTCGACTGGTCCATGCAGTCGGGCACGGGCCACGGTGCGCTGCTGATGCCAGTGCTCGGCGACCGGATCGGATGCTGCCTCGAACGCGGCGAGATCGAGGTCGACCACCATGCCGGCGCGCCGGTCCTGCGCTACCACGATCACCTCTACCCGATCCGCCCCGACACCCAGGACCTGCCACTGCCGGAGCTTCTCGACCACCAGTTCTACCGACTGGCGTACTGGCGGATCGCCGACGAGGAGCTCAACTACCGGCGCTTCTTCGACATCGACACCCTGGCCGCGATCCGGGTGGAGGACCCGGCGGTCTTCGCCGCCAGCCACGACCTGCTGATCCGCTTCCACCGCGACGGCAAGGTCGACGGCTTCCGGATCGACCACCCCGACGGGCTCGCCGACCCGCGTGGCTACTTCCGCCGGCTGGCCCGGGCGACCGACGGCGCGTGGGTGGCCGCGGAGAAGATCCTCGAGTCCGAGGAGGAGCTGCCGGGCGACTGGCCGTGCGCCGGAACGACGGGCTACGACGCGCTCTGGCGGATCCAGGGCCTGTTCGTCGATCCCGACGGCGCCGCTCCGCTGCTGCACGTGTGGACCTCCCGTACGGGCGAGCCGGATCACCTCGGGCCGGTAGTGGAGGAGGCGAAGCGCTACATCGTCGACGAGGTGCTCGCCGCCGAGGTGGTCCGGCTGGTGGAGCTGGTGACCACGATCGGCGAGCACGACATCTCGCTGCGAGACTTCACCCGCCGCCGGTTGACCCGCGCCCTGACCGAACTGCTGGTGGCCTTCGACGTCTACCGCGCCTACGTCCACCCGGGTGAGCCGCCGGACGCGACGGCCGTGGAGACGCTGCGGGCCGTGGCGGAGCGGGCCACCCACACCACGCCCGACCTGGCCGACGAGATCGCCTTCCTCACCGACGCGGCCCTCGGCGCGCACGGCTCGGAGGCACTGGACGACGAGTTCTGCGTACGTTTCCAGCAGACCACCGGACCAGTCATGGCCAAGGGCGTCGAGGACACCGCGTTCTACCGTTGGTTCCCGCTCGCGGCGCTGTGCGAGGTGGGCGCGCCGGCTGACCGGTTCGGACTGGCGCCGGAGGAGTTCCACGTCTGGGCGGCCCGCGCCGGCGCACGCCATCCCGCCGGCATGACAACGCTGTCCACCCACGACACCAAGCGCTCCGAGGACGTCCGCGCCCGGTTGTGCCTGCTCTCGGAGATGCCGCGGGCGTGGGAGCGGATGGTCGTCAGCCTGCACGACCTCACCGCCGCTCGCCGTCCCGAGCTGCTCGACCGCGCCACGGAGTACCTCCTGTGGCAGATCCTCCTCGGCGCCTGGCCGATCGAGGCGGAGCGGCTGGTGGAGTTCCTCACCAAGGCGACACGCGAGGCCAAACGCCACACCTCCTGGACCCAGCCGGACGCGGCCTACGACGAGGCGGTGACCGGGTTCGCGCGGGACGTGCTCGCCGATCCGGCCGTCGCCGAGGTCGTCGCGAGCTTCGTCGAGACCCTCGCGCCGTACGAACGTGCGAACGTCCTCGGTCAGAAGCTCGTCCAGCTCACCTGCGGCGGAGTACCCGACGTCTACCAGGGGACCGAACTCCGGCAACTCAGTCTCGTCGACCCTGACAACCGCCGCCTCGTCGACTACGCCGCGCGGCTCGACCTGCTGGACCGGCTGGACGCGGGTACGCAGCCGGCCGACCTCGACGCGGAGAAGTTGCTCGTCACCACGACCGCGCTGCGCTGCCGGGCCGCACATCCGCAGTGGTTCGTCGGCCCGGACGCGAGCTACGAGGCGCTGGAGACCACGAGCCCGCACGCGGTCGGCTTCCTGCGCTCGGGCTCGGTCGCGACGGTGGTGACCAGGTTGCCGGCCGGCCGGACTCGCGGCGAACGGCTGGGGAGCCGGCACGGTCGAGGTCCCACCCGGATCCTGGACCGACCTGCTCACCGGCGCGCGGGTGGACGGCGGCAAGGTCCGGCTGGACGCCCTGCTCGCCCGCCTTCCCGTCGCGCTCCTCGTGCGTTCGGACGCCACGTAGGCCGTCGACGACCCGACTTCGACGACCCTCGACTTCGACTTCGACCAGATCTGCTCGCCTCACCACGCTGGTTCGGTGAGCCACCGACCGTGCCGGATCGACTACGTTCCTGCACGCTAGACAAATTTCGTCAGATTGTCTAACGTGTCAACGGTGCGGAACCCAGAGATCGACGACGACCCGAAGCGGGCTGCCCTCCTCGCGGCAGCTCTGGGGGTGTTCAACCGCTACGGGTTCAAGAAGACGTCCATGGAGGAGGTCGCCCGAGCGGCCGGCATCTCCCGACCGGGCCTGTACCTGCAGTTCCCGAACAAGGAGGAGCTGTACCGCGTGACGATGCGCGCACTGATGGAGCGCGCCCAGCAGGGCCTGGAGGCCGCGTTCGCCGACGAGACGCGGAGCTTCGAGGACCGGGTCGTCGCCGGGCTCGACGCGCTGATGGGGCCCTACGTCGGCAGCGAGGTGGCCCGGGACCTGGGCGAACTGCTGGAGAACAGCGAGCCGCAGCTCGGCTCGATGTTCGGTGACTACCAGGAGAAGGCCAAGGCGACGCTCAGCGCGCAGATCGACCGACTTGCCCCGGCCAGCGTCCTCACCGAGGAGTTGAACGCGGACAGCGTCACCGACGTTCTCTTCTCCGCCACTCTCACCTGGAAGCAGTCGGCAGCCACCCGGTCGGAGTTCCGCGACCGGGTCCGACGCGCCGTCAGGCTTCTGACTCGTACCAGCGGCTGACCGCCGCGGGTTCACTCACGGCCGGCCCGGCACAAGCGGGCGGCCGATCCGACGGCCGGCCGTCCCAGAGCCGACCCCTTTTCGCCGTGGCCCACCCAAGACCCGGCGCCCGAACCAGAATCATGGAGTACCGCGATGTCTCGTATCACCACGCCCTTCGACGCCCGTTCGACCGCCGGGGAGGTGATCGCCGGGGTCGACCTCAGCGGCAGGCGTGCCCTCCTCACCGGCGGTTCCTCCGGCATCGGCCTGGTGACCGCCCAGACGCTGGCCCAGGCCGGCGCCCAGGTGACCCTCGCCGTCCGGGACACGGCCGCCGGCGAACGCGCCGCCGCCGCGATCGAAGCGGCGACCGGCCACGCGGTCGACGTCACCCACCTCGATCTGACCGACCGCTCCAGCATCGACGCCCTCGCGGGCGCGTGGACTGGCCCGCTGCACATCCTCGTCAACAACGCGGGCGTGATGGCCCTGCCCGAACGCACCCTCACCCCGCAGGGGTTCGAGGCACAGTTCGCCATCAACCACCTCGGCCACGCGGCCCTCACCCTGGGCCTGCACGGCGCCCTGGCCAGTGCCCGCGGCGCCCGCGTCGTCACCGTCGCCTCCTCCGCGCACCTGATGTCCCCCGTCGTCTTCGACGACATCCACTTCGCGAACCGGCCGTACGAAGCGTGGTCCGCCTACGGCCAGTCCAAGACCGCGACCATCCTGTTCACCGTGGCGCTGGCGACGAGGTGGGCCGCCGACAACATCACCGCCAACGCGCTGCACCCCGGCGGCATCATGACCAACCTCCAGCGGCACCTCGACGAGGAACAACTGCGGTTCGCCGGCGCCCTCAGTGACAGCGGCGAGCGCCTCGAGGTCCCGCCCGGCTGGAAGACTCCCGAACAGGGAGCGGCCACCTCGGTCCTGCTCGCCGCCTCCCCCCTCGTCGAGGGCGTCAGCGGTCACTACTTCGACGACTGCAACGAGGCCGTGGTCACCGAACCCGGCGCACACATGAGTGGTGTCGCTGCCTACGCCCTCGACCAGGAGCAGGCCGAGCGCCTGTGGGAGGAGACGATTCGCCTGCTCGGCGCCTGACCCGACCAGGGCTCCCGACCGGGGCTCTGACCGGGCCTCCTGACCGGCACCGGGCCGACCCTGGTCAGGAGTCCCCGGCCTCCGCCCTCGGTAGGTGCCGGGGATGCACCCGTGCCCGGGCGACCAACGCCTCGATGAACGCCGCGGTCAGTGGGTCGGGCTCGGCGCGGGTGTAGGCGGCCAACTCCCGGCGCACGGGAGGGTCGGGCCGCAGCACCCGACCGGCGAACCTCGGCGGGATGACGTTGGCCGGGACGAGGGTCGGACCGAGTCCGGCGGCCGCGAGCATCGGCGCGGCGGCGGTCTGCTCGGTCCGTACGGCGGCACGTGGCTGGAATCCCGCCTCCGCGCACGTCTGGTCGAGGATGTCGGCCAGCCCGTTGCCCGGCGCGTAGTGCACCCAGGCACGGTCGGCGAGCGATCGGAGGTTCACGTCGGTCCGATCGGCGAGGGGGTCGTCGGCGGCAAGGACCACGACGAACTCCTCCTGCCCGAGGGATCGGACCGTTCCGTACCAGTCGGCCGGCGGCGGTCCGACGGCGAGGTCGGCCTGACCGGCCGTCATCGCCGCGCGGAGTTCGTCGGCGTGCCGGTGCTCGAACAGCCGGATCTCGACGCCTCCGTGCGAGCGGCGCCAGGTCCGCAGCGCCGGCGGCAGGACTCCGAGGGTCACGGAGTACAGCGTGGCCAGCCTGATCTCGCCGGAGGCGAGGCCGCCGACCTGTCGTGCCGCCGTGACGGCACGGTCGGCGTCGGCGAGGGTGGCCCGCGCGTACGGCACCATCGCCCGCCCCATCGAGGTGAGCCGCACCGCCCGTGGGAGGCGCTCGAGGAGCGGACCGCCGACAGCGCGTTCGAGGGCGCGCACCTGATGGGAGAGCGCGGGCTGGGTGACGTGGAGGAGTTCGGCCGCGCGGGTGAACGAACCTTCGTCCACGATCGTCACGAGATACTCCAGCTGCCGCAGCGTCACCATGAGCAAAGCTTATGGGTGCGGATGAAAAGATGCCTTGGACTCATCCACGCCTGGTGGAGCACCATCGTCTCGACAACCCCTGCGAGGAGGAGATTCGGGATGAGCGGGCAGAACAGCGGCGAACGCAAGGTGGCGTTGGTCGTCGGGGCACACGGCGTGATCGGGTCCAACCTCATCGGCCACCTGAGCGAACTCGGCGAGTGGGACGTCATCGGCCTCTCCCGGCGCGGCGGCACCGACGTGGGCAGGGTGAGGTACGTCGCCGTCGACCTCCTCGACCCCGAGGACTGCCGCCGTCGGCTCGGCGACCTCCGCGAGGTGACCCACATCTTCTACGCGGCCTACCAGGACCGCCCGACCTGGGCCGAGCTGGTCCCGCCCAACCTCGCGATGCTGGTCAACGTCGTCGAGGCGGTCGAGCCGGTCGCGACCGGACTGCGACACGTCAGCCTGATGCAGGGATACAAGGTGTACGGCGCCCATCTCGGCCCGTTCAAGACCCCGGCGCGGGAGAGCGATCCACCCCACATGCCTCCGGAGTTCAACGTCGACCAGCAGGAGTTCCTGGAGCGGCGGCAGCGCGGCAAGGCGTGGAGCTGGTCGGCGTTGCGGCCGTCGGTGGTGTGCGGGTACGCGCTCGGCAACCCGATGAACCTCACGATGGTGATCGCGGTGTACGCCGCGATCAGCAAGGAGCTGGGGCTGCCCCTGCGCTTCCCCGGCCGACCGGGTGCCTACGACAGCCTGCTGGAGATGACGGACGCGGGGCTGCTCGCCCGCGCGACGGTGTGGGCGGCGACCGACGAACGCTGCGCCAACCAGGCGTTCAACATCAACAACGGCGACCTCTTCCGTTGGAGCGAGATGTGGCCGAAGATCGCCGCCTCGTTCGGCCTCGAGGTGGCTCCACCGCTGCCGATGTCGCTGGAGGTCGTGATGGCTGACAAGGAGCCGGTGTGGAACGCGATGGTGGAGAAGTACGACCTCGCGCCGCACAGCTACCAGGAGGTCTCCTCCTGGCGCTTCGGAGACTTCGTCTTCTCCTGGGACTACGACATGTTCGCCGACGGCAGCAAGGCCCGCAGGTTCGGGTTCCACGACTTCGTCGACACCGAGGCGATGTTCCGCGACATCTTCGACGGCTTCCGCCGGCGGCGGATCATCCCCTGACGGCGACGTTCGAGGCGGACCCTGCCGCGCGCTTCCTCAGGGGACGAGGACCGCTACGCCGTTGACCCGGTCGGCCGCGAGGTCGTCCAGGGCGTGGTCGGCCCGGTCCAGCGGATAGGGGGTCACCGCGATCCGGATCCGGTGCTCGGCGACGGTGTTCAGGAACGCCCGCCCGTCGTCGCGGGTGTTGGCGGTGACGCTGCGGACCGTCCGCTCCCGGAACAGATGCCGCTCGTAGTCGAGCGCGGGAATGGCGCTGAGGTAGATCCCGGCGATGCTGAGGGTGCCGCCACTGTCGAGCGCGGACAGCGCGACGGGGACGAGATCGCCGGCCGGGGCGAAGAGGATGGCCGAGTCGAGGGGTTCCGGTGGTGCGTCGTACCCGCCGGTGGCGGACGCGGCGCCGAGCTCGAGGGCGAGCTTCTGGGCGGCCAACGAACGCGTCATCACGTGCACGGTCGCGCCCTGGGCGATCGCGACCTGGGCGGTCAGGTGCGCCGAGCCGCCGAACCCGTAGATGCCCAGCCGGCCGCCGGGCGGGAGGTCGGCCCGACGCAGGGCGCGGTAACCGATGATCCCGGCGCACAGGAGCGGGGCCAACTCCTCCTCGGCGTAGGCGGCGAAGCGGTCCTCCGGCAGGGGGTAGGCGTAGGCCGCGGGCACCGTGAGGTACTCGGCGTAGCCGCCGTCGGCGTCCCACCCGGTGTAGCGGGAGTGCGGGCAGAGGTTCTCCTGACCGCGGGTGCAGTAGCGGCACACCTCGTCGGTGTGGCGCAGCCACGGAACGCCGACCCGAAGCCCGAGGGGAAGGTCGGCGGGCACCGCGTCCCCTCGCCCGACCACCTCTCCGACCACCTCGTGGCCGGGCACCACCGGTGACTTGTGCGGTGGCAGGTCGCCGTCGCGGACGTGCAGATCGGTACGACACACCCCGCAGGCGCGTACCCGGACGAGGAGCTCATCCGGTGCCGGCGTCGGGACCGGGAGCTCGACGGCTTCCAACCGGCCGCGGGAGGGGACGACCCAGGCACGCATGGTCGCGGGCAGCGTGGTCATGAGCCCAATTCTCCCCCGGCCGCCCCGGGATCGGGGGCGGGTGCGAGGCGGGGCTCCTGCGCGCCGACACGACCACGGCACCACGGATCCGATCCCGGCGGAGGTCAGCGTGGTGGAATCGGGGCATGCCCGTCCTCCCTGTCGCATACCGCCTCGATGTCCCTGTTGTGGACCGTGGGTCGAGATCCCGCCATGGCCGAGCGGTCTGAGGCCCGCGAGCTCCTCTCGGCGATCGCGGAGATCGGCCCCTACTTCGCTCTCACCGTCGAGAATCGCGACGAGTCGGAGGATCCCTCGCTCGCCCAGCTGTACGCGGGACATCCGGCCCTGCGCGCGCACCTCGCGCGGGTGGCCGAGCGGCTGGGAACCTCCGAGCTCCGCGTGGCCGGGTCGATCTTCTTCCAGGGCATGGCGGCGCGCCTGTGGTCACCGGCCCTCGCGGTGGCGCTCCTCGACCGACGGGTGCTCGTCCTCGACGCCGGCCTGACCTGGCCGGATCTGGCCGCCCCCGGTGTGCCCCTGCGGACGGCCGGCGCCTCCGCCGCCGAACGCGGCCGATCACCCGACATCGCGGCGCTCGCGCACGAGGTCGCCGACGCCACCGTCACGGCACACCTGGCGCCGCTGCTCGACGCCGTACGACGCGAGGTCCGGTTGCCCGACGCCCTCCTGTGGGGAAACGCCGCGTCCGCGCTCCTCGGGACGCTCGGCGTCCTTGGCCAGGCCCGACCCGCGCTCGCCGCGCCGGCCGCCGCGCTGGCGGCGGCGCTGCTCGGACTGCCCCCGCTCGCCGGGACGGGGACGCTCGACCCTGCCGGCGACGACGCACCGGCGCGATTCGTTCGGAGCACCTGCTGCCTCTACTACCGCGTTCCGGGTGGAGGTTTCTGCGGCGACTGTGCGCTCCTCCCGCGCTGAGCAGATCGCCGTGGGATGGCATGCTGCGGGAATCCAGGAGCTGCCCCGCACAGGATTCCAGAGCCTGTCCGACCTGCCCTAGGGGCGGGACCGACGTATTTGTCAGGGTTGCGTCCGGGTGGCCGGGACCGGCCCTCGGGAACTCCCCTTCCGGATGCCGCCAGGGTAGGGCTAACCCCCCTATGACCCCGGGGGAAGGCGGGATGTGCCTTCGAACGGGCGGCCCACAGACTCGACGGCGTGACCACCAACGGCGTACTCCTTCCAGCTCCACCGCCCGCACGGTCGACCGGCAGTGACTTCGCGACGCTGCGACGGCGGGTGACCGAGGCGGGCCTACTCGAACGTCGGCCCGGCTACTACGCCGCCCGGATCAGTGTCGTCGCCGCGGCGTTCGGCGGCGCCTGGGCGGCGTTCTTCCTGCTCGGCGACTCCTGGTGGCAGCTGGTCGTCGCGGTCGTCCTCGGCGTGGTCTTCGCCCAGGTCGCCCTGGTCGCGCACGACCTCGCGCACCGGCAGATCTTCCGGACCCGCCGGCCCAGCGAGATCGTCGGCCGGATCGTCGGCAACCTGGGCATCGGGATGAGCTACGGCTGGTGGATGGACAAGCACACCCGCCACCACGCCAACCCCAACCACGAGGACCTCGATCCGGACGTGTCACCCAACATCCTGGTGTGGTCGACCGAGCAGGCCGAGCGGAGCACGGGCCTGCCGCGCTTCCTCGGCCGTTGGCAGGCGTTCCTCTTCTTCCCGCTGCTCACCCTCGAAGGCTTCAACCTGCACGTCGCCGGCATCCGCGCCTTGGTCCGGCCCGGGCTGAAGGCCCGCAAGCTCGAAGCCGCGTTGTTCGCCGCGCACATCCTCGGCTACCTCGCGGGGCTCTTCCTCGTCCTCTCCCCCGGCAAGGCAGTGGTCTTCCTGCTGGTGCACCAGATGGTCTTCGGTCTCTACCTCGGCTCGACCTTCGCGCCGAACCACAAGGGCATGCCGACCCTGACCGAGGCGGACGAGCTCGACTTCCTGCGCCGCCAGGTCCTCACCTCGCGCAACGTGCGGGGCGGCTGGCTGGTCAATGCCGCGCTCGGCGGGCTCAACTTCCAGATCGAGCACCACCTCTTCCCGAACATGCCGTCGCCGCACCTGCGCCGGGCCCAACCGATCGTGCGTGGCTACTGCGCGGAACTGGGGATTCCCTACCTCGAGTCCGGGGTGATCGGCTCCTACACCCAGGCGCTCCGGCACCTGCACGACGTCGGCGCTCCCCTGCGCGCCAAGCCGGCCAGGTCCTCCTGACCCGCGACACCAGCCCTCAGCGCAGCTGGCGAAAGAACGCGCGAACGTCGTCGACCAGCAGGTCGGGCGCCTCCATGGCGGCGAAGTGACCGCCGCGCTCGAACTCCGACCAGTGCACGACGTGATGCTCGCGTTCGGCGAGGCGGCGGATGGCCGGATCGGTGGGAAAGACCGCGATCCCCGTCGGCACACCGGACGGCGCGTTCGCCGGCCTCGGCGCGATCCGGTTCTCGTAGTACAGGTGCCCGGATGAGGCACCCGCGCCGGTGAGCCAGTAGAGCATGACGTTGGTCAGCAGGTGGTCTCGGTCAACGGCCTCGTCGGGAAGTTCGCGGGCGGGGTCGGTCCACTCCCAGAACTTCTCGACGATCCAGGCGAGCTGCCCCACCGGAGAGTCGTGCAGGCCGTAGCCGACGCTCCGTGGTCGCGTCGACTGGAGGTCGGCGTATCCGGTGCCGACCGCCCGAAGCCGGCGGGCCGCGGCCAACCGGGTCTGCTCGGCCTCGGTGAGCCCGTCGAGTTCGTCGGCTCCGGTCGGGTAGGCGAGACCACCGTTGATGTGGACGCCGAGGACCTGACCGGGCGCGACACGCCCCAGCTCCGGTGAGACCTCGTGACCCGTGTCGCCGCCCTGCGCGCCGTAGCGCTGATAGCCGAGGCGGCGCATGAGCTCGGCCCAGGCTCGGGCGATGCGCGCGTGGTTCCAGCCGGGACCCGACAGCGGAACCGAGAACCCGAAGCCCGGCAGCGACGGTGCCACCACGTGGAAGGCGTCGGCGGGTTCGCCGCCGTGGCCGCGAGGGTCGGTCAGCGGCCCGATGACCTGCTGGAACTCCGCGACCGAGCCCGGCCACCCGTGCGTGAGGATCAGTGGGATCGCGGCCGGCTCGGGCGAGCGTACGTGCAGGAAGTGGACACGCTGCCCGTCGATACGCGTGACGTACTGCGGGAGGCGGTTCAGCTCCTCCTCGTGTGCCCGCCAGTCGTAGCGGTGAAGCCAGTGGTCGACCAGGCCCTTCAGGTAGTCGACCGGCACGCCCCGCTCCCACCCGATGCCCGGGATCTCCGTTGGCCAACGGGTGCGCTCCAGTCGGCGCCGCAGATCGTCGAGGTCCTCCTCGGGCACGTCGACGCGGAACTCGCTGATCCCGGACGAGCTGATCCTCGAGGCGTTGATGTCGGACGCGCTGATGTCGGTCATGTTCACCCGCTCCCGTCGGCTGGCCCACGTTGGCGTCCGGTCAGGGTGTCACCCGGGACCGACATAGGGCCGCCGTCGTTCGGGCATGCGCGCCACCCAAGGCCTGCCACCCACGGGTGCGCTAGGCGGCCGCGAGCTCGCGGGTGTTCGTGGAGGTTCCGATGGGCTTGCGGGTGAGCGTCAGGGCGACGCTCGTGCCGGCCAGCAGGAAGGCGCCGGCCACGACGAAGGCGGTCGTGTAGCTGTGGGTCAACTGGACGACGAACCCGGTCACGATCGGAGCGGCCAACCCGAACAGGTTGCCGCCCATCATCGCGATGCTGTTCGCGCGGCCCGCCAACCGCGGCGAGCGCAACAGGTCGCCCAGCAACGCGAGGTTCATCGACACGGCCGTGGACACGCACGTGAGTGAGACGCTCACGAGCACGAGGATCAACGCGACCGAGCCGACGAAGGGCGTGAGCAGGACCACCGAGGACACCAGCAGACACCCGGCCACCGTGACGCGCCGGCGACCGGAGGCACGCGCGTCGGCGTCGAGGGTGCGGTCGAACACCACGCCCAGGACGATCCCGAGAACCGTCGCGACGACGTAGGGAATCGCGGTGAACGTTCCCGACCGCAGGATGGACAGGCCGTGCGCCTGCTCGAGATAGCCGGGCAGCCAGGTGAGGAAGAGGTACTGCGTGTAGACCGCGGCCGACTGCACCAGCGCCACGCCCCACATGCTCCGGTACCGCAGCAGGGACAGGACACCCACCCCGGGCTCCCCGACCGGAGCGGGGCGTTCCTGGGCGAGCCCGCGTTCGCGCAGGATCTTCGCCCGCTCCTCCTCACTCAGCCATCTCGCCTGAGTGGGATCGCGGAACCAGATCAGCCACGCCACGAGCCAGACGAACCCGACGGCGCCGAGGACGACGAACATCGTGCGCCAGCTGAAGCTCGTGACCAGTGCCGCCGCGGCGACCGCCCCGATCGCGGGTCCGGCGTACGCACCGGAGTTGTAGGTCGCTGTGACGCGGCCGCGTTCGCCGGCCGGTGCCCACTCCTGCAGGACCTTCCCGGAGGCGGGGTACGACGGGGACTCACCGGCACCCATCAACAACCGCGCCGCCAGCAGTCCCCCGAACCCGCGCAGGACACCGACGAGCATGAGAGCCGCCGACCACACCACGATGCTGATGGCGTTGGTACGTCTGGAACCCAGCCGGTCGGCCATGATCCCGCTGGGGATCAGACAGACGATGTAGGACCAGAGGAAGACCGACAGCAGCAGGCCCACTTCGCCGGGCGAGAGCCCGAACTCGTGCGCGATCGGGTTGGCCGCGACCGACAGCGCCGACCGGTCCATGTAGTTGATCGTGACGAGCAGGAAGAGCAGTGCGTAGACCCACCACCGACGTCGCGGCGCCCTCATGAGGTGAGCGTCCCCGCGCCCGACAGGTCGACGATCGTCGGCCCGGCGCTCGTCGCTCGCCAGACCTTGATGCCGGCGTGGAGTTCGGATCGGGCGATCACCTTGTCGTCGCGCAGACTGAGCAACCGGTCGTGGCCGCAGACCAGGATCGTGGACGGGTCACTCGCCAGCAGGTCCCGGATCTTCTTGATGCTCAGGCTGCTCTGTGCCGGGTCGAGCGTCATGTCGGCCTGAGCGGTCAGGAGTTCGACCTCGTTCTTCACGGCGTCCCCACCGAAGACGAGCGGACCCTCGGTCCCGGCGACCTGGTAGGAGAAGTGCCCGGGCGTGTGCCCGGGCGTCGCGATCGCCCGTACCCGCGGAAGGGGCTCGTCACCGTCCTCGATCCTGGTGACGTTCGCGGCCCTGGCGAGTTCGGCGACGTGGAACTCGGGAAGCTCCCAGGTGCCGACCGGTTGCGCGGCCGCCCACTCCAGCTCCGGTCGTGGCACGACCACCCGTGCGTTGGGGAACAGGGGGAAGTTGGCGGCGTGGTCCCAGTGGCAGTGGGTGAGGAGGACGGTCGTGACGTCTTCGGGGGCGACGCCGTAGGCCTCGAAGGCCTCGAGCAGCGGGATGCGGTAGCCGTATCCCCCGGTGTCGACGAGCATCGTCTCGCCGTGCCCACGCAGCAGCGGGACGGTACTCCAGCCGAGGCCGCCGTGATGGGTGCTCCGGCCCGGAAATCCCTGGATCAGAATGCTGAACTCGTACCCGCCACTGCTGCCGGTCATTGGCACTCTCCTTTGTGCTCCTTCATGCCGAAGCGCCGGATCGTGCCCGAAAGACCAGGCGGGACAACCGTTCCAGCGTGTTTCACGCAATCCCTCGTTCAATTATTGCGCGGAACACGCAGTTGCGGTGGGCCCGCGAAATGCGCCGACACGTCAGCTTTCTCCTTTGCCTCGACCTGCCATTGCCGAAGAAGAACGCTTTGTCGGCTTTGCCGGAAACAAAGGAAAGAGTGGAATCATCGGGTCGGCGGCGGACCACCGGCCGTCCACGCGCCTGCCGGCCAGCCCAACGCCCCAGGCGTAGGACCATGGACGGAGCGGAGGTCGTCGGCTGGTCCGATCCCAGCCCCACCGACTGCTCCTAGAGTTCGGAGTGCCGAAGGGTTGGGCCGAGACCTCACCGGAAGGACGCCATGACGCTCTGGATCTGCAGCACCTGCGCGGTCGAGTACCCCGACACACCGCAGCCGCCCGATGTCTGCCACATCTGCGCCGACGAGCGGCAGTACGTGCCCGCGACCGGGCAGCGGTGGACGACCGTGCGAGACCTCGCCGCGGCCGGACACCGCACGCACGTGGCCGAGGTCGAAGCGGGCCTGTACGGCGTGACCGTCGAACCGGAGGTGGGCATCGGCCAGCGTGCGCTCCTCGCCCAGACCCCGGCCGGCAACCTGCTCTGGGACCCGACCGGATTCCTCGACCAGGCCGCTGTCGACCAGATCCGCGAACTCGGTGGCCTCGCCGCGATCGCCGCGAGCCACCCGCACATGTTCGGAGTCCAGGTCGAGTGGAGCCGCGCGTTCGGTGGCGTCCCCGTCTACGTCAACGAGGCGGACAAGGACTGGATCGGCCGCACCGACGAGGTGGTGCGCTTCTGGTCCGGCACGTTCGAACCCCTTCCGGGCCTGACGTTCGTCCAGGCGGGCGGGCACTTCCGCGGCAGCGCCGTCGCGCACTGGACGGGCGCGGACGACCGCGGAGTCATCCTCGCCGGCGACACGATCGCGCCGGTGGCCGACCAGGGCTGGGTGACGTTCATGCGGAGCTACCCGAACTCCATTCCACTCTCCCCGGCGGCTGTCGAGCAGGTCGTCGGCCGGCTCGAGCCCTACGCCTACGACCGGCTCTACGGAAACTTCGGACGCGTCGTGAGCGCGGACGCGAAGGCCGCCGTACGCCGCTCCGCCGACCGCTACATCGGCTGGATCCGCGGGGACTTCGACGCCGACACCTGAGTCGTCGCGTCTCGGCGACGACCGGACGGACGCTAGGCCGGCGACTGGTCCCGCGTGAGGACGTAGCAGGCGACCGCTGCCGCGGCCGCGACGTTCAGCGAGTCGACGGCCGGGCTGATCGGGATCCGGGCGCGCAGGTCGGCCTGGTCCTGCCAGCGGGCGGACAACCCGTCACCCTCGGTGCCGAGCAGGAGGGCGAGCCGGTCCGGTCCACCCGCGCAGGCGTCCAGGTCGACCGCGTCCGCCGCCGGGGTCAGGGCGAGCAGCCGGAAGCCGGCCGCCCGGAGTCCGGCGAGCCCGTCGTACCAGTTGTCCATCCGGGCGTACGGCACCGCGAACACCGTGCCCATCGACACCTTCACGGCGCGGCGGTACAGCGGGTCCGCGCACCGGGGCGCGAGGACCACCGCGTCCACCGCGAAGGCGGCCGCACTGCGAAAGATCGCCCCGACGTTCGTGTGGTCGACGATGTCCTCGAGGACGACGACGCGCCGGGCGCCGGCGACCACCTTCTCCACCGGCGGCAACGGCAACCGGAGCATCGAGGCGAGCGCACCCCGGTGGACGGCGAAGCCGGTGACCTCCTCCAGCCGCTCGGGCGCCATCACATAGCACGGCGCCCCGCTCGCGGCCACGACGTCGCGCAGCCCCTCCAGCCAGCGTTCGCTCATCAGGAAGGACCGGACCGGGTAGCCCGCCTCGACGGCCCGCCGGATCACCTTCTCCCCCTCGGCGAGGAAGAGGCCCTCCGCGGCCTCCAGGCTCCTGCGCAGGGTCACGTCCTTGAGATCGGCGTAGTCGCGCAGCCGTGGATCCGCTGGTGTTTCCACGCGCACGAACGACGACACGCCTTCAGTCTGCCCCTCGAAAACGACTTCCCTGTCAGCGGGTCCGGCGCGCATCATGGACTCGATGGGTGGGAGCTACTGGGAGACCGAGCCGTCCGGGCCGTCCAGGCCCGGCACCGTGCGCCTCACCCTGCCCGATCTCGACCTCGACCTCGCCACCGATCACGGTGTCTTCGCGCGTTCCGGTGTCGATCGCGGCACCCACCTCCTGCTGCGGCGGGCTCCCGTCCCGGCACCCCGGACCAGCGTCCTCGATCTCGGTACCGGTTACGGCCCGATCGCACTCGCGACCGCGCTCCGGCAACCTCATGCCGGCGTGTGGGCGGTCGACGTCAACCGCCGGGCGCTCGCCCTCACCCTGGCCAACGCCGCGCACCTCGGGCAGTCCGCGGGTCCGCTCCACCCCGGTTCCGTCCACCCCGGTTCCGTCCACCCCGCCGGTCTGGACAACCTGCTGGTCGCCGAACCCGCCGAGGTGCCGCCGGCGGTCAGGTTCGACGGGCTGTACAGCAATCCGCCCATCAAGATCGGCAAGCAGGCCCTGCACGACCTGCTGGTGAGTTGGCTCGCGCGGTTGCTGCCCGGCTCGCCCGCGTGGTTGGTGGTCAAGCAGGCGATGGGCGCCGACTCCCTGCAGACCTGGCTCGACTCCCACAGCTTCCCGACCAGGCGCGTGGCGTCCAAGCAGGGCTACCGCCTGCTGCGGGTCACCACGCCGGGTACGCCACCCGCCCCACTCGCCGAGGAGGACCTGGCCGCGGTCACCGCGCGAACCGGCGTCAGCTGGACCGTCCTCGGCCGGCTCGCCGGCGGGTTCTCCGACGACACGTTCCTGCTGGGCCGGGGGGCCGTTCGGGCCGTCCTCAAGATCAAGACCGGCGAGGGCTGGCCCGACCAGCTCGACCGCCTGCTGCCGGTCGTCACGAAACTCCGCGCGCTCGGCTACCCCACGCCGGAGGTGCTGGGCGCGGGACCGCTCACGGCTGAGCGTTCCTTCCTGATGACCGCGTGGTCCTCCGGCGCCTCCCCCGATCCCGCGAACCGTGCCCAACTGGACGCACTGCTCGCCGCGGCCGAGCTGCACCGGGAGGTGCATCCGCCGCCGGAGCGGGACTGGTCGGCGATGGTGACGCAGTTCCTCAACGGTGGGATCAGTGAGCACGAGTTCCATCCGTCGCTCGCGGCGTACACGAGGCGTGCTCTCGCGCTGGTGCCGAAGCCGGTACCCAGCCTGCCGACCGGCGACCTGGTGCACGGGGACCTCACCTTCCGTAACACCCTGTTCGACGGCTCCGACCTGCGCGCCGTCATCGACCTCGAAGGCTTCGGCGCCGGGACGGTCGCCATCGATCTGGTCTCGCTGCTGTCGGGGCTCACCGACCCGGCCGACCAGCGGGTGGTACTCGACCGGGCGGTCGAGCTCAGCGGCCCCGACGTCGTCGCGGCCTGCCTCGCGCACCGGGTGCTCGCCGGGCTCGCCTGGGCGAGCGAACACCCGGGGCTGCTGCCCGGTGCGGGTGAGCGCGCCGAGCGCCTCCTCGCGCTGGCCGACTGACCGGGCCCCGACTGCCGGGCCCCGACTGCCGGGCCCCGACTGCCGGGCCCGTCCGCCCCAGCCGGCGAGCACGATGAGAGTGTGAGAGGCATGAAGCCGGTGTTGTCACTGCCCGCACGGGTGCCACGGACGGACAGCCCGGAGGACGGTGATGACGACGACCGTTTCTCCGACCAGCTCGTCGAGGCGTTCCTCGAGGCCTACACCCGCCCCGGCGACCTGGTCCTGGACCCGTTCGCCGGATTCGGGACGACCCTCGTCGTGGCCGAACGGATGGGACGCCGAACGCTCGGCCTGGAGATCCTCCCCGAGCGGGTCGAGCACATCCGGGCTCGGGTCTCCGACCCGTCGACGGTGATCGAGGCCGACGCCCGCCGGCTGGCCACCCTCGACCTTCCGCCGATCGACTTCACCCTGACCTCGCCGCCGTACATGACGAGGACCGACCACCCGGAGAATCCCCTCACCGGATACCAGACCCTCGACGGCGACTACGGCCGCTACCTCGACGAGCTCACCGTGGTCTACGGCGCCATCGGCCAACTGCTCACGCCCGGGGCGAAGGCCGTCATCAACGTGTCGAACCTGCGAACCGGCGGGACCGTCTCGCCGCTCGCGTGGGACGTCGGCGCGGCGGTCTCCCGGGTGCTCCGCTTCGAGCAGGAGATCATCCTCGACTGGGACGACCCGGAGGACTGGTACACCAACGACTACTGCCTGGTCTTCAGCTCCTTCGACGACGAGTCGACGGGGGCCGCGGGCCGGGCCTGACGCGCACGGGGCGCGCCGGTCGACGCCGGTCGTTCCGCGTACGCAAGGCGTGGTTGACGCGGGCCCGGCCGCTGGATCAGTGGGCCCGCGCGGCGATGAGTCGCGCGCAGTCGGCCGGTGTGGAGGAGGTGGTGTCGACCTCGAGGTCGTACGTCACACCCTCGTGCACGATCCGCGCCTGCGACTCCGCCATGCCGACCACCCGGTCACGGCGCGCGGCCTCGCGTGCGGCGGCGACGGCCGGATCACACCGCACGCCCACCCACAGCACCGGGAGACCACGCAGCACCTTGTACCAGCGTTCCTGGGAGGCCGGGCCACCCAGGAACACCTCGTCGATGACCACCCGGGCCCCGGCCCGCACCATGGCCGCGATGCCGGCGCTCCAGGCGGCGTCCAGCAGACTGAACTCCGGTCCGGCGCTGACCTCGCCGTTCGGGCCGAACTCGATCCCGTCGGCGGAGTTCTGCAACGACAGCGGCATCGCCTCGACGAGCGTGTCGACTCCGAACGTCAGCCAGGCGCCCGGCAGCACCTCCTGCAGGCAGCGCGCGATCGAGGACTTCCCCGCGCTGGATCCGCCGTTCAACACGATCACCTCGACAGCCATGCCCGGCATCGTAGGCATACGGGCGATCCGGACGTCTCCGCAGGGGCCTTCGGCTCAGCGCGTCGGGGCCGCGTCGCCGTCCAGGCGGTCGATGCGGAACACCGCGCAGCGACCCGCCAGTGTCGCGAACTCCTCCGGCGTGCCGTCCTTCACCACACCGGCGCGCGCCATCATCGGCACACCGGTCGGAACCTCCACCGGAAAGGCCGCGAGCACCTTCCCGGCTTCCTCGACCGGCAGTTCCACGAACGCCACCCGCTCCCGCCTCCGACCGGTCGCGAGCGTGCCGTGACCAGCGGCCCGTACGTTCGCCACCCAGTCCGCACCCGGATAGCCACCGACGACGTAGCGGGCTCCCTCGAAGGTGAACGGGGTGACGGGCGTGGTGCGAGATCGGCCGCTTCGCCGGCCCGTCACGGTCAAGGTGTGCATCGCACCGAGGGAGAGGCCGAGCCGCTGCAACGCCACGATCACCTTGTTCATGGGTTTCAGCCAGCGCGGCAAAACGATCTTCGGCTGCTCGGCTGTCATCGGCCACCACCACCCGTCCGCGTTCCACCCGTATGAACGGCACCGTACAACGACAGAAGGCTCACCGGCGTGCGTCGCCGGTCGCGGCACGGAAGGCCCGCCGGTATGCCGACGGGGACGTCCGCATCTCCTTGGCGAAATGGTGGCGGTAGGTGACCGTGCTGGCGAAGCCGACCTTCGCCGCGATCTCCTCCACCGACGCGTTGCCGTTCTCCAGCAGCGGCAGGCTCGCCTGTATCCGTTGCGAGATCAGCCAGCGGATCGGGCTGGTACCGCTGGAGCGCGCGAAGTGCCGGAGGTAGCTGCGCCGTGACATGTGGGCCTGCGTGGCGAGGGATCCTACCGTGATCTCCTCGTCGAGGTGGGCCATCGCCCAGGTCATGCTCGCCACGATCCGGTCGTCGTCCAGGTCGGCGGGTACCGGAGTCTCGATGTACTGCGCCTGACCGCCGTCTCGGTGAGGTGGCACGACCAGCCGCCTCGCGACCGCGTTGGCGATGCTCGCTCCGAAGTCCTGCCGAACCAGGTGCAGGCACAGGTCCAGCCCGGCGGCGCTGCCCGCACTCGTGAGGACGTCGCCGTTGTCGACGTACAGCACGTCGGCGTCCACACGGACCGCGGGGAATCGTTGGCGCAACAGCGACGCGTACCGCCAGTGCGTGGTCGCCCGCTGGTCGTCGAGCAGGCCCGCGGCGGCAAGGGCGAAGGCACCGGAGCAGATGGACACCACCCGGGCGCCGCGGCTGTGGGCGGCGCGCAAGGCCGCGACGAGTTCGGCGGAACAGTCGGCGTGGACGTCGCTGACTCCCGGAACGATCACCGTCTCGGCGTCGGCCAGCGCCTCCAGGCCGAACGGAGTCGTCATCGACGCCCCGCCGACGAGCCGAATCGGGCCGCCACCCTCCACGCAGACGCGCAGGTCGTACCACTCCACGTCGAACTCCGGCCGCGGCAATCCGAAGACCTCGGTGACGATCCCCGTCTCGAACGCGGACATGCCGTCGTAGGCGACCACCGCGACGCGGTGTCCACCCGTCGTGACTCGGCCCTCCGACGTGATCCGGCCCTCCGACGTGATCCCGGCGGTTCCCGGCACGGACGGTGAGGCCACGGCGATCGGCGCTGTGGGGTGCGGCATGGCGTGATGTTAGCGGAGCGCGGCATTAGCGCCACTGTCCCGGACGGCCACCCCGGCGCAGGATCGACCCATGACCGCATCTTCGACACCGGCCGGACTCGTCACGGCCGGATCCGAAACCTCCCCCACAGCCAGCGCTCCGCCCACGGCTGCTGTGCACGCCCCGCTCGCGAGCGCCGTCCTGTCCACGCCACCCGCACCGCCCAGCGCCGCGCTCACCCACTTCGCGGGCAGACTCGCGTTCGAAGCCGACGTGAGCGACGTGCACGCCGACCTCGAGGCCGGTCTCGGGGGCTTCGTCCTCGTCGACTCCCGCTCGACGGAGTCATGGGAGCAGGGCCACATCCCCCACGCGCTCCACCTGCCGACGTCCAGGATCGAGGCCGAGGCCGCCGCGCTGGTTCCGCGGGGCCGCGTCGTGGTGACGTACTGCTGGGGCCCCGGCTGCAACGGCGCCACCCGGGCCGCGCTCGCCTTCGCTCGGCTCGGGTACCAGGTCAAGGAGATGATCGGCGGGTACGAGTACTGGGTCCGCGAAGGGTTCGGCGTCGAGACGGCGACCGGACGCTCGGCGAGGCCGGCCGATCCACTCACCGCACCCGTCGGCGCTGTCGCGTGCGGCTGCTGAGGCCCGCGACGAGCCCCCAACCAAGATCCAGAGATCGTACGAATCGGCGGAAAATGGGACGCTCAGGACGAAAGTCCTTGACCATGACCACCCTGGCGGTGCCATCCTCGGATCCGTGAACTCGTACTCCTCTGGCCAGGCCGCGGACAAGACCGGCTTCAGCATCGACACCCTCCGCTACTACGAGCGGATCGGGCTGCTCGATCCAGTTGGCCGCAGCGCGTCTGGTCAGCGCCGTTTCAACGACGACGACCTCAACTGGCTCCACCTCCTGCGCTGCCTGCGTGACACGGAGATGCCGCTCACGGACATGCTGAGGTTCGCCGAACTGTGTCGGCGCGGCGAGGAGAGCATTCCCGATCGGATCTCCTTGCTGGAAGTACACCACGAACGGGTCGGGCGGCAGATCGAACGGCTGCGGGAGCGGTGGTCGGAAATCCAGCAGGAGATAGGTTCCTACCGGTCCCGGCTGTAAGGTGGGCCCTTCTCAGCGGCTCTCTCGTCGGCACGCATGCCACACGGCCGACCGGGAGTCGATCGTCTGACCGGCAAGGACAGGTTGACAGCTGCCAGCCTGATGGCGCCTTCCGTTGTTGGTTCTGGTGTTCCGCGCCTCGTCACTGCCGAGTGGGGTCTCGTTCCTGACCAGGAACTGTTCTGAATATTCTTGGCTGGGTGGCTCGGATCGCCTTGTTTACAAGGTTGTTGTCGGTGGTCGGGTCTAGGGTTTGGTCATGGACACCGACACCACCTCCACCCATCCGCTTCGTGCGGTGGTCGATGGTGTCCGCGACTGTCTCGACGAGGTGGCGTCGTGTCCCGTGTGGTCGCTCCCGGATGCCGAGTTGGGCCCGATACTCGCCGCGCTCACAAAGGAGCGGGCGCGTCTGGACGCCCTGATCCTGGATCTCGTGCGACAGGCCGATGTGAACGCGGTCCACACCGGCACGGGTGCGGCGAGCTCGGCGGTGTGGGTCCGGCAGCAGACCCGGATGAGCCGGTCCGAAGCCGGTGGCGCGGTGAAGCTGGCCAAAGCCCTCGACACCACCCTGCACACCACGAAGAAGGCACTGGCTGAGGGAAGAGTCTCGCTACGGCACGCGCAGGAGATCCACCTCGCCATGGGGAAACTCCCCGCCGACATCGACCGAGATCAAGGCCCAGGGCGAGGCCGCCCTCGTCGACCAGGCACAGACCTTCGACCCCCAAGAGCTGCGAGCGTTGGGGGAACGGTTGTACCAGGTGGTGGCCCCTGACGACGCCGACCGGCGGATCGGTGAACAACTCGCACGGGAAGAAAAGAAGGCCGCGGCGAGCAGGACCGTCTACTTCGGCACCGCAGCGCCGGGCATCGGCACCGTCACCATGCGGTTCGAACGCGCGTACATGACCCAACTCCACGGCATGCTCGACGCCCTCGCCAAACCCCGCCCCGGACCCCACGGCAGGGACACCCGCCCCTACGACCGGCGCCTGGCCGACGCCGCCATCGAATGGATCGGGCTCGCCCAAGCCGCCGGCAACGCACCCACCCGGGGTGGGACGAGGCCGCGCCTCACCGCGACGATCCCCTTCCAATACCTGCGTGACCTGCACGGGCACGGCGTCATCCACACCACCCTCCAAGCCACCGCAACCCTCAACCCCACCAGCCCCGAGACCAGATGTGGGGACAGCGCGGGCGGCTGCGGCGAGCACGACTCCGGGTGCGGAGAGCACGCGGTCGGCTGCGAGGGCTGCGTCACCGGGTGCGGGGACGCAGAAGACGGTGACGGTCCGAAGGTCGGGACGTTCGGGAAGGTCCCGGGCGGGATCGCGGTCTCCGCGCGGTGGCTGCGCATGCTGGCCTGCGACGCCGAGATCCTCCCCGCCCATCACATCGTTCACTGGGCAGACGGAGGGCCCACCGATGTGAGAAACGGGGTACTTCTCTGCCCCACCCACCACGAAATGATCCACCACGACAACTGGCAGGTCAGGATGAGCACCCACGGCCACCCGAATACATCCCACCCCCATGGACCGACCCCACACAACACCCCCTCCGCCGCTAGACCGCACAGTCCCGGAGGGCCGCCCTGCTGCCGTGGTGAGCGCGGGCGCGCAACCACCTGCCCTGCCCTGCCACGCACAGCGGCCGACCGAGCCCTGCCGCCGCGCGCACGCACGGCATGATGGTGGGTATGCGTACCGACGTTCCGGACCTTCACGGTGCCCGGGTCACGGTCATGGGCCTCGGGCTCTTCGGAGCGGGTGTCGGGGTCACGAAGTTCCTCTGCCGGGCGGGTGCGCACGTCACGGTCACCGACCTGAACGACGCCGAGCGGCTTCGGGAGTCCGTGTCGGAGCTTTCCGGCTGGCCGGTGGAGTTTCAGCTCGGTCAGCATCGTGAGGAGGACTTCCAGTCCGCCGACCTCGTGGTGGTGAGCCCGGCGGTGCCCGAGGACTCCCCGTGGCTTGACTTCGCTCGCGAACTCGACACGGAGATGAACCTCTTCGCCAAGCTCTGTCCAGCTCGGACTGTCTACGGCATCACCGGCTCCAACGGCAAGACCACCACGACCACGCTCGTCGGGGAGATTCTGCGGCGAGGACCTCGGCGGGTGTGGGTCGGTGGCAACCTCGGCGTATCTCTGCTGGAGGTGATCGACGAGATCAGCCCCGACGACATCGTCGTTCTCGAACTCTCGAGCTTCCAACTGCAACACCTGGACTCCATCGGGTGGAGCCCTCAGGTGTCGGTCGTGCTGAACATCACCCCGAACCACCTCGACCGCCATGGTTCGGCCGAACGCTACGTCGAGGCGAAGCGGGCCATCGTGCGTCACCAGGGCGAGCACGACCTGCGGATCCTGAACGCCGACGACCCGACCGTCCGCACGTTCGCCGGCGCCCGGACGCGGTGGTTCGGCCACGACGCACTACGGGAGGGTACGAGGGTTCTTCCGGAGCGGCTCGAGCACGGCGGACGGGTCCTGGACGTACGTGGACGACGCCTGCCCGGAGTGTTCAACCTGCACAACATGGCCGCGGCCACTGCGGCCGTCGCGGAGGCGTTTCCCGGCTGGACGAAGGCGGCCGAGGACGTCCTCGTCTCCTTCGCCGGCGTCGAGCACCGACTGGAGTTGGTCGCCGAGTCAGGGGGTGTGGCGTACTACGACGACTCGATCGCGACAACGCCCGAACGCACGCTCGCGGCCCTCGACACGTTGAGTGGCCCGATCGTGCTGCTGCTCGGAGGTTACGACAAGGGACTGTCGTTCGCCGAGCTTGGCGCGAAGGTGCGGGAGCGGTGCCGGGAGGTCGTGCTGTTCGGACAGACGGCAGACGCCCTGGAGGAGGCGATCCGTCCCGGTGGTGCGGGAGGGGCTGACGCGAGCGTACGCCGGGCGACGTCCTTCGAGGAGGCCGTCGCGATGGCCCGTACGGCGGCCCGTCCGGGCGACAACGTGCTGCTCTCCCCCGCCTGCGCGAGCTACGGGATGTTCCGGAACTTCACCGAGCGTGGTCGACGGTTCAAAGAACTCGTGCGCGCGGCCTGAACGACTCCCGCTGCCGCGACTCCAGCACGCCGGCATTACCGTGTGCCCGGTGTCTGCCACTACCGCACCAGCCCCACGCATCCGTGCCCTCGTCTTCGACTTCGACGGCCTCATCATCGACACCGAGACACCGGAGTACCAAGCCTGGCAGGAGATCTTCACCGCGCACGGAACGACGTTGCCCCTGCAGACCTGGGTCCGCTGCATCGGAACGGCGGACCACGGCTGGGATCCGTACGCCGCACTGGAGGCCGGCTCCGGCCACCAGGTCGATCGCGCGGCGGTGCGAGCCGAACGCCGAGCGCGCATTCAGACGCTCATGCGGGAGCAGCCGGTCCGGCCCGGTGTCGAGAACGTCCTGCGTCAGGCCCAGCAACTCGGCCTACGGATCGGGCTCGCGTCGAGCTCCAACCTGGAGTGGGTGAGTGGACACCTGCGCGACTACGGGTTGCTGCAGCACTTCGACGTCCTGCGCACCTCCGACGACGTCGCACGCACCAAGCCCGATCCGGCCCTGTACCGACTGGCCGTGGAGGCGCTCGGCGTACGGCCGGACGAGGCGATCGCGTTCGAGGACTCGCCGAACGGTCTGGCCGCGGCGAAGGCTGCCGGTCTGTTCCGCGTCGCCGTACCGAATCCGATGACTCGTCAACTCAACCTTGACGATGCGGACGTCGTGTTGCCGTCCATCGACGCGATGCCCCTGCAGAAGTTGCTGGCGCTCGCCGGCGACCGGCTCGGTCGGGTCGGCTCTACTGAAGCCTCCTGAACCCGTGCTCCGTTCAAGCCAAGCTCCCCTGAGCCCCGAGGGTCCTTGACGCCAAGCTCCCGCCTAGCGGCGGCCGCGGAAGGTGCGACGCAGGTCCTCGACCCACTGGTCGGGAATCTCCCAGGGGATGAAGTGACCGCCCCGGTCGTGCACGGTGAGGTTGACGTGGTTGTACCAGCCGGCGCGGTCGCCGTCGAGGAAGCTCTGGACGCGCTGGTCGGTGGTCACGCCGGGTGGGTTCTCGTAACCGACGAAGGTGATTCCGGTCGGCGCCTCGACGACCGGCTGTCGGTCGTGGGACGGCGTCCACGGGTAGCGGTTGTTGTTGGCGTAGGTGCGGATCGAGGTGCCGATCGCGTTGTTCACCCAGAAGATCATGGCGTGGGTGAGCAGGTCGTCCCTGCTGAACACGCGCTCGATGTCCCCACCGTTGTCGCTCCAGCTCACCCAGCGTTGGAGGATCCAGGCGAGCATCCCGGCGGGTGAGTCGGACAGTCCGTAGGCGAGGGTGCTCGAGTCCAGCACGTGTGCTGCGAGGTGGACGGCGAACTTCCTGTCCAGGGCTACGACCTGGGCGTGGACGTCGGCGGGGAGGCCCTCGGGGATCGGACGGCCGCCACTGAAGTCCCAGCCGCGGTCGCCGTTGAACAAGGAGAGTTTCAGGCCGGAGCCGATGTGGATGGCATACAGTTCGTCGGCGTACTTGTGACCCAGTTGGCCGGTGACCAGCGCGCCGACGTCGCAGCCGGCGGCGGCGTACTTCGCGTGTCCGAGCGTCCGCGTCATCAGGGCGTGCCAGAGGTCGGCGACCTTCCAGAAGTTCATGTCCGGGTTGTTCGGCAACGGGGTGGAGAAACCGAACCCCGGGAACGACGGGACGATCACGTCGAAGGCTTCCTCGGGATCAGCGCCGTAGGCGCCCGGGTCGGCGGAGGGGGTCGACCACCTTGGCCCAGTGCCAGAACGTCCACGGCCACCCGTGGGTGAGGATCAACGGCGTCGGGTTCGGGCCGACTCCGGCCCTGCGCATGAAGTGCACGGGCACGCCGTCGACCTCGACGCGGTAGTGCTCATAGGCGTTGATCGCCGCCTCTGCCGCGCGCCAGTCGTAGTCGGTACGCCAGTAGTCGACGAGCTCGGCCAGGTAGTCGCGGTTGACGCCGTAGTGCCAGTCCTCGTTGCCCGCGTCGACCGGGAAGCGGGTCAGCTCCAGGCGTCGCCGCAGGTCGGTGAGGACGTCGTCGGCGACGTGGATCGGCGTCGGTTCCAGCGGGAACGGCCGAGCGGATGCACCGCCCCGTGACGGGAGCCCAGCTTGGGGCTTGCTTCCTGGTGTCTCGGTCACACTCGTGTCTCCTGCATCACCGTGTGTCATCGGCGAGCGGCCTACGTCGAGGCGGCCCGCTCCTTCCATTCGCGCGCGAGCATCGCGTAGACGACCTCGTCCGTCCAGACGCCCTTGACGCGCTCGTTCTCGACGAAGTGTGCCTCGCGGCGCATGCCGAGGCGCTCGAGCAACCGGGCCGAGGCGGCGTTGCGGCCGTCCAGTCGACCGATCATCCGGCGTAGGCCGAACGTCTCGAAACCGAGCCGCAGCATCCTTTCCGCCGCCTCGGTCGCGTAACCGCGGCCGCCCCACTTCGGGTTGAAGACGTAGCCGATCTCCCCGGTCCGGTGCTCGCGGCTGACCAGGATGAGGTTGACCTCGCCGACCACGAGGCCGGTCTCCCGGCACTCGACAGCGCACACGATGGCATGCCCGTCCTTGGTCAGGGCTGTCTCGTCCATCTTCCGCTCCAGCGACCTACGTGCCCCGTCGCGGTCGCGGACGTCCCACAGCAGGTAGCGAGTCACCTCCGGCTGGGACTGGAGCGCGTGCAGGGCGTCGAGGTCGTCGAGACGGTAGGGCCGCAGGGACAGCCGGGCGGTCTCCAGCGGATAGTCGGGGCGCACGTCAGGATCGTATGCCAACCCTCCCGACATCCCTGGACACCAGCACACCCGGCCACCCGGCCACCCGGCCACCCGGCCACCCGGTCGCCCGGTTCGCCCGGTCGCCCGGACAAAACCTGGTGACACCCCCGGGGCGCCGTCGATAGCGTCCCGGAGCTATGAACCCTGTGGGCCGGCCCGGCGAGGAGTTCTGCATGGAGTGCGGTCCCGACACCGGCCTCCACAGCGGAACGAACGACCGGGTCGCGTGCTGTCCGCGGTGTGGCTGGGAACGTCCTCTCGCCCGCCGTCCCGTCTTCGTCCTCACCGGCGCGAGCGGGGCGGGCAAGACCACGATCGCCGAGTCGCTCGCGGGGCGCCTCGAGGGCTGTGCGGTGTTCGACGTCGACCTCACCCTGCACGTGGCCGCGCTGGGCTGGGACGTGTGGCGCAACACCTGGTTGCAGCTCGCGCACGCCGTCGGCATGAACGGTCAGGCGACGTTGTTGTGCGGATCGGTGACCGCGGCACAGTTGGCCGGGCTGCCCGCTCGGATGCTGGTGGGCCCGGTCCACGAGGCCGTCCTCGACTGTCCCGACCACGAACTCGTCCGGCGGCTGTCCGCGCGGCCGACGTGGCGCGGCTCCACGACGGAGTGGATCGCCGAGCAGGTGCGCTGGGCCGCCGTGCTCCGCGCCGAGGCGGCGCACGGGTTCGACACCCACGGAATGGGACCGGATGCCGTGGCCGCCGGCGTCGCCGCCTGGGTGAACAGCGAACTCGCCACGGAGGCGGCCGCATGACCAGTCCCGAGACCGTCGACTGGGTGGGCCGCACCGCCGACGAGGTGATCGTCGAGGCCGACCGGCGCGCGCCGGGCCGGCCGATCGTCTGCGCGTCCGGGATCAGTCCTTCCGGACCGGTCCACCTCGGCAACCTGCGCGAGATCATGGTGCCGCACCTGGTCGCCGACGAGATCCGGCGGCGCGGCCGGGAGTGCGTCCACCTGCTGTCCTTCGACGACTACGACCGGCTGCGCCGGGTGCCGGCCGGCCTTCCGACGGCCTTCGCCGAGCACGTCGGCCGCCCGCTGTCCGCCGTACCCGACCCGTCCGGTGCGTACCCGAGTTGGGCCGAGCGGTTCAAGGCACCGCTACGGGCCGCCCTCGACGCGCTCGGTGTGGACGTACGCGAGGTCAGCCAGACCCAGATGTACACCTCCGGCGCGTACGCCGACCGGATCCTCGCGGCCCTGGACGCCCGGGCCCGCATCGACGCCATCCTCGCCCGCTACCGCACCCGTGAGCAGGCACCCGACCCGGACGCGCCGCTCACGACCGACCCGATCGCCGATCCGGCCGGACGCCTCTACTACCCCTACAAGCCCTACTGCGAGCGTTGCGGCCGCGACACCACCCAGGTCACGTCGTACGACGGACCGGCGGCCGAGGTCGACTACGCGTGCGCCGCCTGCGACCACCGCGGCCGCGTCCACCTGCGGGAGAGCAACAGCGGCAAGCTGGTCTGGAAGGTCGACTGGCCGATGCGGTGGGCCTACGAGGGCGTGACGTTCGAGCCGGCCGGGGCCGACCACTCCTCCCCCGGCTCGTCGTTCACCGTCGGCTCGGAGGTCGTGCGGGACGTCTTCCACGCGCAGCCTCCGGTCTACCTCGCGTACTCCTTCGTCGGGATCCGCGGCATGGCCAAGATGTCCAGCTCCGCGGGAGGCGTGCCGACCCCGGGCGACGGCCTGCGCATCCTCGAACCCGCCGTACTCCGCTGGCTCTACACCCGCCGGCTGCCCAGCCAGGCGTTCACCATCGACTTCGGCGCCGAGGTGGGCCGGCTCTACGACGAGTGGGACCGCCTGCACACGCGGGTACTCGAAGGCGAGGCCGAGCCGTGGGAGCAGATGGTGCTCGAACGCTCCACGACGACGAGGCGCGGCAAGCTGCCCGAGCCGCGGCGGCGGGTCTCGTTCCGGGTGCTCGCGTCGCTCCTCGACGTGACCGCCGGGGACGTCGGTCAGGTGCGGCGGATTCTCGGCACCCTCGACTCCGCCAGTGAGGGCGTGACCGTCGAGGACGTCGAGCCGCGCCTGTCCCTCGCGCGTACCTGGGTCGAGGAGCAGCTGCCGGCTCAGGAGCGGACCCAGGTACGGGTGGAGCCCGACGTCGAGCTGATCGCCGGTCTGTCCGACCTCGAACGCGCGTCCCTGCGGATGCTGGCGGACCGGCTGGACGCCGACTGGACGATGGAGGGCCTGACCCACCTCCTCTACGGCGTTCCCAAGCAGATACTCGGCCTGGCCGACGACGCGCCGCCGACACCGGAGCTGAAGCGGGCGCAGCGGGAGTTCTTCCGGCTGCTCTACCGCCTGCTGGTCGGCGCCGAACGCGGACCGAGACTGCCGACCCTGGTGCTGGCGCTCGGCCCGGACCGTGTTCGGCACCTGCTCGGCGATCCGCGGCCCTGACCGGCCCCATCGACCGACGAGGCTCGGCCGAGACGGTCCAACACCTGCGCCCTGACCTGCTGGGCGATCTCGGCGTAGCCAGGGGCGAGTTCGGCGTCGATGGCCCGCGACTCCGCGGCGCCGAGCACCACCCGGGCGCTCACGTGCCGTGGGCGCTCCGCGACCAGCTTCCACCGCAGATGCGTCGGCGGGTGCGTCTCGTCGATCCGCAGCTGGCGGTCTTCGGCCCGCCGGAGGTCGACCCGCTCCTGCGGGTCGAGGATGTTCCACAACGGCACACCGAGGGTGAGGACCGGGCGCCGGCGCAGACCGACGCGTCGCGCGCTCGCGTTGAACGCACCGTCCAGGACGATCCGGTCCAGCCGCGGGCCGCGCAGCTCGACCGTCACCGGTCGGGAACGCTTTCCGCTTCCTTCACGCGCGCGTCATCTGACCAATCCTGGCAAGTCGCTGGGCCTTGACGGGCAGGGTTCGTACCGTGGACTGGCGGGTTATCGAACGCTGCCAGGGAGGCACCGTGACCACCGTTGTAGACGTACCCCAGGTTCTGAGTGACGCAGAGATCACGCAGTTCTGGGAGCAGGGCTATGTCCTGGTGAAGGGGGCGATCTCCAAGGAGGAGGCCGCCTACTACCGGGACCACATTCTCGATCTCATCCCGCGCAGCCTCGAGATTCCTGAGCACTGGCACGCCTCCTCCGGGCGGATCAAGCCGATGCGGCCCGAGGGCGACCACACGTTCGACACGCCCGAGCTGCTGCCGCTGTGGGCGAACGAGAAGCTTTACCACGTCGCTGCCCAACTGCTGCAGTCCACCCGGTTGCGCGCCATGGACGGCTCGCTCGGGATCACCCTGCGCAACGACAGCGACCGAGACCGCGCGCTCAGCCAGACGCTGCACATCGACGCGTCGGTGCCGAGGGACGTCGACAACTTCCTCTTCACGCCGGAGGAGCTGCAGGTCGGCGGCTGCTACTACTTCACCGACGTTCTACCCGACGGTGGCGGCATCCACGTGGTCCCCGGCGGGCACAAGATCGTCGAGGAGGAGTCCCGCGCCCACCCACAGGGCCGGCACCTGCACCAGGACTGGAAGCGCATCACCCACCTGGAGAGCGTCGAGGTCACCGGTGAGGCCGGCGACTTCGCGCTGCTGCACCACCTGATGCCGCACGGGGCGTCCCACAACCGGCGGCCGATCCCGCGGGTGGCGCAGTTCCTGCGCTGGGTCCGCGAGGACCAGTCGCACGGTGCGGGCAAGGCGCCGGCGCCCGGGCGTTACGGCAAGCGCCAGCTCGACGCGGCCGGTCCGCTCGGCCGCAAGCTGCTCGGCGTCGACCCCTGGTAGGTCGACTTCGCGCCGCGCGACACCACGACGGGCCTGGTGCCGGCTCCTGCCGGCACCAGGCCCTTGTGCCCGTTCACCACATCGCCGTCCCTCGCACCCGCGTGAGAAGGGTTCGTGTACGTGAAGATCTCCCGTGCCTCCGTGATCGTGACCTCCCCCGGCCGCAACTTCGTCACCCTCAAGATCGAGACCGACGAGGGCATCCACGGCATCGGCGACGCCACCCTCAACGGCCGTGAACTCGCCGTCGCCGCCTACCTCGCCGAGCACGTCGTCCCGATGCTCGAGGGGCGCGACCCGGCCGACATCGAGGACACCTGGCAGCTGCTCTACAAGGGTGCCTACTGGCGGCGCGGTCCGGTGACGATGGCGGCCATCGCGGCCGTGGACATGGCCCTGTGGGACATCAAGGGCAAGGCGCTGGACACCCCCGTCTACAACCTGCTCGGCGGACGGTCCCGCACAGGAGTGCTCTGCTACGGCCACGCCTCCGGGCGCACCATCCCGGATGCCATCGAGAAGGTGCAGAGCCTGCAGGAGAAGGGGTACCGCGCGATCCGGGTCCAGTGTGTCGTCCCCGGCATCGACAACATGTATGGCACCCCGCGCGGTGAGACGGCCGGCCAGCGGCCCGACCTGCCCTTCGTGGAGGACGGCTGGGCCACCGAGAAGTACCTCCGCTTCGCTCCCCAGCTGTTCGCCGAGGTCCGCGACGCCATCGGCTACGACGTCCACCTGCTGCACGACGCGCACCACCGGCTGACCCCGATCGAGGCCGGCTGGCTCGGCAAGCGTCTCGAGGACTTCCAGCTGTTCTGGCTGGAGGACGCCGTACCCGCCGAACTCCAGGAGAGCTTCCGGCTGATCCGCCAGCACACCACGACACCGCTCGCCGTGGGTGAGGTCTTCAACTCCCTCATGGACTGCCACCAGCTGATCCGCGAGCAGCTCATCGACTACGTCCGGGCGACCGTCGTCCACGCCGGTGGCATCACGCACCTGCGCAAGCTCGCCAACTTCGCCGAGCCCTACCACGTGCGCACCGGCTGCCACGGCGCGGGCGACCTGTCCCCGGTGTCGATGGCGGCGGCGCTGCACTTCGGCATCTCGACCCACAACGCGGCGATCCAGGAGTACGGACACCACAGCGAGGAGACCCACGCGGTCTTCCCACACGCCTGGTCCTTCTCCGACGGCTACCTGCACCCCGGTGAGGCGCCGGGGCTCGGGGTCGACATCGACGAGGAGCTCGCGAGCCGCTACGAGTACAGCCGCAGCTACCTGCCGGTCAGCCGCAAGGTGGACGGCACGGTCGGCAGCTGGTGAGCCGCTCGCGCGCATGACGGTGGCCGTGTCGTGACCGTGACCGCGATCACGACACGGCCCTCGCGAGCAGGCGGGTCGGTACGTCGAAACCCCAGGCCGCGGCGAGCTCTCGCCACAGCTGTCCGCCCAGGTCCCACGCCGCCCGGTAGGCGGCCGTCAGCGCGGTCGGCTCGGACGGCACGCCGAGCGCACCGATCGCGGCGACCAGCTCAGCGGACAGGTCCGCCTCCGCGCACCGGGACGGCGTGAGCCAGCGTTCCGTCGCCCCCTCCCGCAGCCGGGCCATCCACAACAGGTACCGGCGTACGTGCGACAACGCGTCCTGCGCGCGTTCGTACTCACCGCGGCGGAGCACGTTGTGCCCGAGCACCCACCAGTTCGCGAACCGACCGCAGACCTCCGCCACCTCGGCGGCCGAGGTCGGCACCGGAGCGCGTTCTGGCAGCGCCGCGAGCGCCGGGACGAGCGTTCCGTCGTGGTCGAGCAGCACCATCCGCTCGAGCGGGGCGCCTCGGCTCGGCCACCCGCGTACGACGTCGACGTCGGAGGCGGGCCAGAAGTGCAGTTCGAGACGCACCAGGTCGTCATACACCGCGACCCAGGCGCCGAACTCGTTGTGGACCAGAAGGTCCGGCTCCGCCACCGCCGCGATCCAGGCGCGCGGGTCCAGTCCCGGTAGCGTGGCGTCGTCGACGAACGCCCAGTACTCCACGTCGGACCAGGCATCCCCCGCCCCCGCGGGCCGCGATCCGTACGTCAGCGCCGCCCGGATCCTCGGATCGGCGTCGAACGCCGAACGGAACGCACGGTCCAACCGGTCCTGGACGAGGTAGCCGTCGGCCGGGTCCTGGGGTGAGCTCATGGACCAAGTGTCGGCCCTCGGCACGACGCGACCTCAGCCCCGGGTCAGCCTCACCACGACGAAACCGCCGGCCGCCAGCCGGATCCGGCTGGGGTTGGAGACGGTGCGGGGCGGACGCCTCCCGGGCAGTTCCGTCAGCTCGATCCGGGTCACGTCGGCGCCGAACGTCAGGGTGGCGTGGGCGGGGGCGTCGTGGCTGTAGTTGGTGACGATCAGCGTGCGGGTCGCGGCGTCGGGCTCCGCCGCGAACTGGCCGATCACCACCGGCGCTCCGGTCGCCGCCTGGACCCAGGTGTCCGGCACGAACGCCGGCAGGCCGGCCGGTGGGCTCGGCACCGCGGTGACGCCGACGGACTGGCTGGTCAGGGGCAGGATCTGGGTGCCCGCCGCCTGCAGGGCGCGGTTGACGTCCTTCGCGGCGTACCACAGCGACGTCCGCTCGCCCTCGACCGTGACGAGCGCCGGCTCGAACGCCTCGCCTCGGGCCGGGTCGGGCGTCCAGTAGGTGAAGTACTGGATTCCCTTGTAGCCGTAGGCGAGACAGATCCCGACCTGCCAGCGCAACTCCGCCGCCGTCGGCATCCGGTGGCCGGCGTACTTGATGCTCTGGATGAAGACCCAGTACGGAATGCCGGCCTCCAGTCCTACCGTGCGGACGTCCTGGAGGTTGTCGAACCAGTTCGGGTCGTCGCCGCCCAGCAGCAGGGGGTAGCGGTCGAAGGACACCATGGACGGCGCGACGACGCGGACGAACTCCCGTGCGTAGGTGATGTCGTTGGACGGCAACAGGTTGACGTAGGGCAGTGCCTCCGGGGCAAGCTCCCGCATCGCCGCGACGTACTTCGCGAGCGTCGCGAACTTCGGGCTGCTCGGCTCGTCGAACAGGTTGATCCCGGCGAAGGCGGGGCCCGGGTAGCGCGGCAGTGCCCGGCGTACCCCCTCGCGCGCTTCGGCGTCGCTCAGCATGAACGGCGCGTCGGGTGCGCCGCCCGCGTCGAAGGTGTGGGTGAGGACGCTGAGTTCGGAGTCCACCGGGATGAAGTCGAGCCCGGCCCGCTCCGCCGCCGCCAGCGCCCACTGGCTGATGGGGACGTCGTTCAGGTAGTTGCCGCCGAGCACGAAGGTGAAGCCGGCCTCGGCGATCTCGCGGTAGCGGGCGTCGTTGGTGGCGAAGGGATGCGGCGGCCACCACATGCCGATCGGGTAGCGGTCCCCGGACAGGATCCGTGGCGTCACCGTCGACGCCCGGTCGGCACCGCTCGCGCCTCCAGACGTCCGCGGCATCGCCGCGCCCCCCTCGGACCTCGGCTGGGTGGCGGCCTGTGCGGTGCTCTCGCCGAGGGCGCCGAGGGCCATGCCAGCGCCGGCCAGGGTCATCAGGCCGCGCCGGGTCAGGCTGGAGTGGCCGAGTGACTCGCCGACGTCGTGGGTGGGCACACCGGGTGGACGAGGTTCCATGACGACCTCCTGGCAGCAGGGAAGTTTCCAAACCGCTCGGCGTCCGTGCCGCCTTGAAAACTAGTACCCCGTCCCTACCCGTTCCCGGATGTGACCTACACCGGCCCGATCCGGGCCGGCAGCGGAGGGCCCGGCGACCGCACCACTCACTCGGTCGACAGCACGCGCCGCTCTTCGGTGGTCCGTACGTCGGCGAGCAGGGCCTCGGCCTCCGCCAACCATTCGGACAACCCCAGGCTCGCGGCCTGACCGGCACACAGTGCCCCCGCCCGCACGGCGAAGTCCGGCGGAGCACCGGACAGCCGGGCGGCGCTCGCGACGAGCCCCTTCTCGTTGGTCACCCAGCGGCCGGCCCGGGCGTGCAGGGCGTGGGCCATGATTCCGACGGCGTGGACGACGCACATCGCGATGTACGCCGCGTCGCCTCGTGCCGCGGCCTTACGACCGACGGCGAGGCTGAAGCCCGCCTCCCACAGCCAGCGAAGGAAGGCCTCGCGCAGGGGTTCGGGATAGCTCGCGGCCGCGTCCTTGAGCCGGCCGATCTCCCCGCGCGGGTCGGCGAGGATCGTCCCCATCGCGACCTCACCGACGTAGGCCGTAGTGAGGAAGCCGAACGGATGGCCGGCCTGGTGGTGCAGGGAGAACTCGCCGCGGCGCGCCCGGTCCCACTCGTGCTCCACCCGCGTGAGGTCGCGCAGGATCCAGTCGACGGGACCGACCTCGGTGTCGAGCCACGCGCCACCGTTGACCCACGGGCCCCACCCACCTGGTTCGGCGACCTCGGTGGGCCGACCGGTCATCCGGGTGGCCAGGGTTCGGAGTGCCTCGACGTCGAGCGGCCCGCGGTAGTAGACGCCGAGGTCGAGGTCGGAGAGCGCGTCGGCCGTACCGCGGGCATGGCTCCCGCCCAGGACGACGCCGACCACACCCTCGACGGTGGAGAGTTCGCGCGCGTGGACCCGGGCTACGGCCAGCAGGTCCAGACGTTCACTCACCCGCGGGGACCTTCTCGTCCCTGCCCTGTCGGCCGCCGCCCTGCTCCTCGCGCACGTTGGCGATGATCCGGCGCTCGGCGAAGAACGCCGCGAAGGGGACCGTGCCGGCCAGCATCACCAGGACGATCCGCACCGGCCGCCACCGCAGGGAGAAGCCGAGAAGCAGGACAATCACGACGTATGCCATGTAGAGGTAGCCGTGCAGCTGCCCGACGATCATGGTCGGCCCCGGTGTGTCACCGAAGTACTTCAGCGGCATCGCGATGAGCACGAGCGTGAGGAGGACGACACCGGTGACGTACGACATGACCCGGTAGGCCTTCAGCAACGGCATGGGACGAACCTCGTGATCTGGCGCGACCGTCAGGGGACCCCGCCTGCATATCACGACTGTCACGGGCAACCCGTCCCCGGCCTCCCGTGGCGGGCCGTGTCCGCCGACCGTGTCGGCCTGCGGGTGGCGCGGAAAATCCCTTTCCCCGGTGCGGCGGCCGCGGTTACGATGGCGGGCTGACAAAACCCCCCGGATCCGCACCCGCCGGGGTCATATCCGTGACATCGACGCCGCCTACCCCCGGTCATCACTGACTTCGGGGGATCTTCGCGTGCCCGCACCAAGCGAGGGCCTTCGATGCCTTCGCTGCTCACTCGTGCCCAAGACGCGCACCCCCGCGCCTCTGCCCTCCCTCAGTTCCTCCCTCAGTTCCTGCCTCAGTTCCTGCCTCAGTCCCTGGCTCGGTCCCTGGCTCGGTCCCAGCCCTTGGCCCTGTCTTCGCCCTGGGCCCTGTCCGGCACGCCCGCACGAAAGGAGCCGACTCCACATGAGGGTCTATGCCGCGATCGCGTGGCGTACCTTCCGACGCTTCTCGACCTACCGTGCCGCCACCGTCGCGGGAGTCTTCACCAACACGGTCTTCGGCTTCATCATGGCGTTCACCTACATCGCCTTGTGGAAGGCCAGACCGAACCTCGGTGGCTACGACGTCCAGGACGCCGTCACCTACGTCTTCCTCGGCCAGTCGCTCGGGATGATCGGCGCGCTCTGGGGCGGCGGGTTCAAGGAGGAACTCGCCGAACGCATCCGCAGCGGCGACATCGCCGTCGACCTGTACCGGCCGGTCGACCTGCAGGCGTGGTGGCTGGCGAGCGATCTCGGCCGCGCGGCGTTCCACCTGCTCGGTCGGGGCATCCCGCCCACCCTGATCGGCGCGTTCGCCTTCTCGCTGCACCTGCCCGCGGATCCGCTGACCTGGGCGGCGTTCCTGCTCTCCGTCCTGCTCGGCGCGGTCGTCTGCTTCTCGATCAACTACCTCTTCACGCTCTGCGGCTTCTGGCTGATGGACACCCGCGGAGTGCACCAACTGGCCGGGGTGCTGGCCATGTTCATGTCCGGCATGCTGCTCCCGCTCAACATCTTTCCCGGCTGGCTCGGCGACATCGCGAGGGTGCTCCCCTGGTCGTCCGCGCTGCAGATCCCCGCCGACATCTTCCTCGGCAAGCACCGCGGGCTGGACCTCCTCCAGGCGTTCGCGTTCCAGGCGACGTGGGCCCTGGTGCTGTGGCTCGCCGGACGGCTGCTCACCAGGCTCGCGACCCGTCAGGTGGTGGTCCAGGGTGGCTGACGGCCTGCGCGCGTATCTCCTCATCGCCGCGATGTGGATCCGCTCCACGATGGTCTACCGCGCGTCGTTCCTCATGCTGACGGCCGGCCAGTTCGTCGTCACCGGGCTGGACTTCGTGGCCATCTTCATCATGTTCGCCCACACCAGCGAACTCGGCGGGTTCAGCCTCCCGGAGGTCGCGTTCCTCTACGCCACGTCCGGCATCTCCATGGGGCTCGCCGACCTCCTGGTCGGGACCACCGAGCGCCTGGGCCGCCGGATCCGGGACGGCTCCCTCGACGTGATGCTGATCCGCCCCGTACCCGCGTTCGTCCAGGCGGCCGCGGACGACTTCGCGCTCCGCCGGCTCGGGCGGATCACCCAGAGCGTCCTGGTCTTCGGCTGGGCGATCGCCGCGCTCGACCTGCACTGGACGTGGGACCGGGTGCTCCTCGTCCCGGTCATGCTCGCGTGCGGCACCGTCATCTTCTGCGCCATCTTCGTGCTCGGCGCGGCGTTCCAGTTCGTCGCCTCCGACGCGGCCGAGGTCACGAACGCCTTCACCTACGGCGGCAACTTCCTCACGCAGTTTCCGCCGACCATCTTCGCGAAGGACCTGGTGCGGGCGGCCACGTTCGTCGTGCCGCTCGCGTTCGTCAACTGGCTGCCGGCCCTGCACATCCTCGACCACGCCGACCCGCTCGGCCTGCCGAAGGCGTTCCAGTTCGCCTCGCCGGTCGCGGCTCTCCTCATCGCTCTCGCCGCCGGTCTCGCCTGGCGGCTCGGACTCCGCAGTTACCGCAGCACAGGGAGCTGACCATGACACCCATCGACCGCGACGCTGTCCATCCAGACGCTGTCCCGACGGACGCCTCCAACTCTGTCCGCCCCGCCGTTGCCAGCCCCGCCGTTGCCCACCCCGCCGTTGCCCACCCCGATGCTGCCCGCCCCGGCCCCTTCGGCTCCACCGACGGCGCGCCGGTGATCGAACTTCGGGACGTCGAGAAGACCTTCGTCGTACGTCGCCGGGTGGGTCGCTTCCGGCGCGCGCGCACGGAGGTCCGTGCCGTGGCGGGGCTGACGTTCCAGGTCGGCCACGGCGAGATGGTCGGCTACATCGGTCCGAACGGCGCCGGCAAGTCCACCACCATCAAGATGCTGACCGGCATCCTCGTTCCGAGCGGCGGCGTACTGCGGGTCGCCGGTGTCGAACCCGCCCGCGAGCGGCTCCGGCTCGCCCGCCGGATCGGTGTCGTCTTCGGCCAGCGGACGACGCTGTGGTGGGACCTTCCGCTGCGCGACAGTTTCGGGTTGCTGCGCCGTATCTACAAGATTCCCGACGCCCGCTTCCGCGAGAACCTCGACCGTTTCGTCGACCTGCTCGACCTCGGCCCGCTGCTCGAGGTACCGGTCCGGCAACTCTCGCTGGGCCAGCGGATGCGGGGCGACATCGCCGCCGCCCTCCTCCACGACCCGGACGTGCTCTACCTGGACGAGCCGACGATCGGTCTCGACATCGTGAGCAAGGTGAAGGTGCGGGAGTTCCTGCGTGACCTCAACCGGACACGGGGAACGACGATCCTGCTCACCACACACGACCTGACCGACATCGAACAGCTGTGCTCGCGGGTGATGGTCATCGACCACGGTCGCGTCATGTACGACGGGAGTCTCGACGGCCTGCACAGCATCGGCGAGAGCGAGCGCACGTTGGTCGTCGACCTCGCCGAACCACAGCCGGCGATCGAGGTCGCGGGCGCCACCGTCGTGCGGGTCGACGGTCCACGTCAGTGGCTCGCCTTCCCGGCGGCCGCGAGCGCGGCACCACTCGTCGCCGCCATCGCCGACCGCTATCCACTCGCCGACCTGTCCATTCAGGAACCCGCGATCGAGTCGGTGATCGCCCGGATGTACGCGTCAAGCTCCGTCTGACCGCGCATCCCGAAACCTCGTCGACGTGGCTGAGGCGCACGGAGGCTCCGAGCACGGGCGCACTGTCCGGAGCTGGTCGTCGGGTTTCGAGGACGTGCGTGCGCGCCCGCGAAACCCGAGGTGGACGGCCCGCCGCCGTCGTCAACACGCACTTGCGGCGGGTTGGGTGTCCGACAGTTGATCAAGCCGACTGCGCAGAGCGGGCGTTGTCCTACCATTCGTGACCATTGGTGAAAGGCGGACGGATCACGAACAACCGAACCCTGGCCCTGATGTATTCTCCGCTGCACTTGGGGGGTGGGGAGGAGCAGCAGAATGCCTGGACGTCATGCTGCCGCTGAGGCGCGTCCTCGTCGCCGCGGCCGTAGTCTCGTCATCCTCGCCGTCGTCTTGGCACTTCTCGTGCCTACGGCTGCCTACATCGGTATTCGGGAGTTCGGTCCCGCCGCGGCTGAGCAGGCCGCTTCCTGTCAAGGCTCCTTGCGCATCCACGTCTCGGCGGCGCCCGAGATCGCCGGTTCGCTGAAGAGCATCGTCGAACGCGTCGACCAGGCGAAGGTCTCGGTTGACGGAGCCTGCGTGGCGTTCGACGTCAGCGCGGAGAGCCCCCGTGACGTCTTCACCCGGTTGTCCGGTGGCGACTCCACCGACATCCCTGACCTGTGGGTGCCAGACACCTGGGAGTGGGTGTCCCGTACCGGCATCGCGCAGGACCGACTGCTCTCCCTGAGCCCGTCGGTCGCGAGCTCGCCGCTCGTCCTCGCGACGACCCAGAGCGACGCCGAGAACCTCGGCAAGAACGCCGACAACTGGTCCACGCTCGCCACCGCCGGCAACATGGCGCTCGCCGACGCGGAGAAGTCCGGCGTCGCGCTGAGCGCTCTTCTCGGCATTCGGCGATCGCTTTCCGGCACGCCCGAGGAGGCCCGGTCCACGCTCGGCACGATCCTGCTCCGGCTCAACAAGGACCGGGTCGACGACCTCGACGTCGAGCTCGACCAGGCCAGCCGCGAGAACGGTCTGCGGCATGGCGTGCCCGCGACCGAGCAGCAGGTACTCAGCTACACCAAGGAGAACGCCGGGGCCGACCTGGTTCCGGTGGCACCGAAGAACGGCACCGTCCTCCTCGACTATCCCCTGGTCGCGGTCGTACAGGACAAGGCTCGCGCACCGCGGATCATCGAGGCCGGCGCCACCCTCATGCGCTACGTCGACGACGCGAAGGGGCGCGCGGCGTTCCGCAAGGCCGGGTTCCGGGACTACCGCGACCTCGCGCCCGCGAGCCAGGGCGAGGGCGTCGGCGAGGTGAAGGCGCTCCCACCGGTCACCCTGCAGGACGCCGACGACGTACTCCGCAGCTGGGCGGCGATGAGCCTGGAGTCCAGGCTCCTGGCGGTGGTCGACGTCTCGGGCTCGATGGCCGCCGCGGCCGGAAGCCGCAACCGCATCGAACTCGCCCGCGACGCGGCCGGGACAGCGTTCTCCTACTTCCCTGACAAGGGAGAGGTCGGCCTGTGGGCGTTCTCGGAGAACCGCAACGGCAACCGTGACTACGTCCAGCTCTCTCCCACCGGGGCGCTCACGCCGAAGCACCGTGGGGAGCTGAAGAACGCGCTCGACAAGCTGCCCGGCCAGATCCGAGGCGGCACCGGCCTCTACGACACCTTCCTCGCCGCCTACCGGACCGCCCAGAGCGGCTTCGACTCCAGCCGGGTCAACAGCCTGGTGCTGCTGACCGACGGCCGGGACGAGGACAGTGCCGGCATCTCGATGAACCAGCTCATCAGCACGCTGAAGACGGAGGCCGACGCCGCCCGACCCATCGCGGTGATCCTGGTCGGTATCGGACCGGAGGCCGACCTCGCCGCTCTGCAGCAGATCGCCAACACCACCGGTGGCCGCGCCTACCGCGCGAAGAACGCCACCGACATGGAGGACATCATCATCGACGCGCTGCTGCGCCGGCAGTGCGGCAGCGCGTGTAGCTGACCGGGACTTCGGCGCCGAGCCGCACCGCGGTCGGCGCCGAAGCCACCCCTCTACCAACCGGCCTTGGCCGCGCGCGCCTCGTACAGCAGGATCGCCGCGGAGACCGAGACGTTGAGCGAGTCGGCGGTCCCGAGCATCGGGATCGAGACCGCGGTGACCTTCCGGTCGTACCACTGCGGCGGGAGGCCCTGGCCCTCCGAACCCACCACGACCGCCGTCGGCCCACGGCGAAATCCGCACGCCCGGTAGGTGAGTGTCGCCTGCGGATCGGCCAGGAAGATCTCGAAGCCGCGGCTCTCCAGCCACTCCGCGGCCTGTGCCGACCCGGGGAACTCCACGATCGGTGTGGTCAGCACGGTCCCCCGGCTCGCGACGAACACTCGCGGATGGGTCAACCGCACCTGCCGGCTGGTCACCAGCAGGCAGTCCGCGTGACACGCGTCGGCGGTGCGGATGAGGGTACCGAGGTTGCCGGCGTACTCGATCCCGTCGACCACCAGCACCAGCGAGGACTCGTCGACCGGCACGTCCGCCGCGTCCCACCGTGGCAGCCGGGCGACCGAGATCAGGCCGTCGGGCCTGGCGCGCGCGGTGAGCCTGGCGAGAACCTTCGGTGAGATCTCGTACGCCGTCTCGGCCATCGCCGACATCCGTTCGGCACAGTCCCGGACGCGGTCACTTCGGCAGATGTCCGGGCACCACAGGAAGGTCTCGACGAGGGTGCCGGCCCGGGCGAGCATCTCGTGCGCCCACACTCCTTCGGCGACGAGCAGGTGGTCGTCCGCGGCGCCGTTCCTGGCGAGGGAGAGGACCTGGCGGACCCGGGGATGATGCAGTCCGACACGTTGCGAGGCCATGACGGGACTCCCAGCGGGAGGGGTCGCTGCATGCGATGGGCACGGCGACCGGAGGACGCGAGGGTTGTGCACAGCACCGGCGGGCGCCAGTGCGCCGCCGGGCGTGGTGGTGTCGCACCTGACCTGCCAGGGTCAGGCAGCTACCCTCGCCGAAGCTCCATGCCGCAGACCCTAGAGCGCCTCCGCCGGTCGGGTCACCCGGTTTTCGACCGGTGAGGTCGGCGGTGAAGATAGGGACATGAGTCTCTCCGCCCGGCGACCGGGCAGCACCGTACGCGTGCGCGTGCAGGAGGTGGACGGCCGCTCCGTCCGCCACCGCGACGACGTGGTGGCGACCGAGGAGCCACTGGAGATCCGGGTCGGCTGGCCGGGTACGCCCCCTCGGTCGTTGGTCGTCACCATGCGGACCCCGGGTGCGGACTTCGAGCTCGCCGCGGGTTTCCTCAGCTCCGAGGGCCTGCTCCCTTCCGCGGACGACGTCGTACGCCTCGCCTACTGCTCCGACCCGACGTTGCGCGCCGAACAGCGCTACAACGTCGTGACCGTCGACCTGGCCCGTCCGCTCCGCGAGCACCCCACGGCGCGCTACGGCGCGGCGACCAGCGCGTGCGGCGTGTGTGGCAAGGAGAGCCTGGACGAGCTAGAGCTCCGCGGATGCCACCCGCTCCCGCCGGGCCCGGTTCTCGATCCGGCCACGTTGTGCGCCCTGCCCGACCGGCTTCGAGCCGCCCAGGACCTGTTCAGCCGTACCGGCGGGCTGCACGCGGCCGGTCTGTTCAGCGCGGACGGTCAGTTGCTGCGGGCGCGGGAGGACGTCGGACGCCACAACGCCGTCGACAAGGTGGTGGGCTGGGCGCTGCTGGAACGCAGGCTCCCCCTGACCGACCACGTGCTGGTGACGAGCGGTCGGGCGGGGTACGAGATCTGCCAGAAGGCGCTGGCCGCCGGGATCCCGTTCGTCGCTGCGGTCGGGGCGCCGTCGAGTCTCGCGGTCGACCTGGCGGCGACGTTCGGGATGACGCTGGTGGGCTTCCTCCGCGGCGAACGTTACGTCGTCTACACCCGACCCGACCGACTCTCCGACTGAGTCCCCACGGCCTCCAGGGGTACCGGTGGGCCGACCCGGAAGAGCAGCTGCGTGCACGTCTGGTCGACCTGCCGCGGGCGGAGCTGTCGAACCTCGACCGGCCCGGTGGCCACCTCCGCGACCACCTGCGGCCAGAACCGCCGTGCCGGCGCGTTCCGATCGAAGAACTCCAGCCGCCACGCGCCCGGGTAGCGCCGGAGCAGGGCGTGTGCGGCCGCGCGTCCGACTCCCCGGCGCCGGTGCGCGCGCAGGACGAAGAACTCCGCCACCTGGTTCATCCTGTCGTCGGCGTGGTGCCTCATCAGGGCGAAGCCAGCGATCTGCCCACCGGCCGTGACGAACAGCGGCTCGTGGCCGACCTCGACGAAGTAGTGGTCGAGGTAGTTGTAGGTGTAGGTGCCATGCGGGGAGAGCTCCAGCTCACAGAACTCGCTGAAGTCGTGGAGGTAGAACTGCAGCAGGTTCGCGAGCACGGGCTTGTGCCTGTCGGTGACCCGGACCAGCGCGACGACATCGCTCACTCAGCCACTTTAGGGCGAGCCGCGAGCGCAGACACCCGGGGCATGTCACCCCCGGATGGACCGCGAGTCAGGCGGGACCGGTGAAACGGACCCTAGATCCGGACGACGCGGGCACCGGGAACCGTGCCGACGTACCGGTCGGGTGCACAGGTCAGCAGGATCACCTGCCCGGTGGTCCCGGCCCGGGCGAGCAGCGCGCCCATCGCCTCGAGCCGGGCCGGGTCGGACCAGCCGAGCGCGTCGTCGAGCACCACCGGAACACCGCTGCCGTCCACCGCGGTCAGCCCGGCGATGGCGAGCCGGACGATCGTCGCGAGCTGTTCGCGCGCTCCCGTCGACAACGACGACACCGGAAGGCGTAGCCCGTCGATGACCCGGGCCTCGACCTCCAGGTCGTCCCCGAGTGCCACTCCGAAGGACGAACCGTGCACCACCCGACCCAGGGCGTCGATCCGCGCGCGCAGTGGAGCGGCGTAGCGACGGCGAGACTCTGCCCGGTGCCGCTCGAGTGTGTCCCGGAGGCGACTCGCGGCGGCCGCCCGGCGGGCCAGGGTGTCGTGGTGTTGCTGGGCGTGGGCGAGATCGGCGTTCGCCCGCTCCACGGCGGAGGCGAGACCCTGGGCACCGGCCATCTCCAGCCTGCCCTCGACCAGTCGGAGCTCGTCCTGGAGTTCCTCGACCTGGCCGGCGAGCTGTTCGCGCAGCCGCGTCGCCTCGATCAACCGTTCGTCGAGCAGGTCGACGCCGCTCGCGGACATGGCGTCGGCGGCCTGCGCGAGTTCGGTCGCGATTCCCTCGGCCTCGGCCGCGGCCTTGCGGACCGCCTCGGCGAGGGTGTCGTCGGCGCGCTCCTCGCGGGCGAGCAGCAGGCTCGTGCGAGCGTCGTCACAACGCTCGACCGCCTGCTCGGCACGGACCCGGGTCTCGGTCGCCTCCTCCCGCGCGGCTTCGAACTCCTTGCGAACGGCGGCCTCGGCGGTCTCGGCATCGGTCGACACCTGGGTCGCCGCGGACTCCTCCTCCTGGGCGCGGACGAGTGCGGTACGGGTGGCCTCGATGGTGTCGGGCACCGGCGGCTCGACCATCGCGTCCCCGGCCGCATCCTCCGCCGTGTCCTCGGCGGGGTCCCCCGCCGCGCTCACGGGTTCGACGGCCCCGGCGACGCGTGCCGCCAGGACGTCGCGTTCGGCGATCAGCTCCTCGAACGTGCGCCCGTCGAGGCGTCGGGTCAGCGTCTCGCGCGCACCGGCGAGGGCTCGTTCGGCCTCGACGCGGGCGCGACCGGCCCGGCGGACAGCCGCGATGTCGGCCTGGCCGAGTTCGGCGAGGAGCCGGCTCTCCGTGTGCTCGGCCCGCGCACACGCCGCGGCGAGTTCGGCGGCCCCCGCGCCAGGACGCACGGTCAGCTCCACCAGATCACCCACGCGTACGGTCGTGTCGCGTTCGACGACGACCTCGGCGGGAGACTCGGCGGACTCGGTGAGCCCGTCGAGTGGCTCGCCGGCCACCTCGATCTCACCGGGGCCGAGCCGGCGTACGACGAGCGTGGGCGATCCAGCGGTCAGCGCCGCCTGGGCCGCGAGGACCTCCAGGTGGGCGGCCTCCGCCGCCTCCACGGCCACCGCGTCGACCGGGGAGCGTTGCAACGCGGCCGCGGCCTGGTGTTCCTGGGACCGCGCGTCCTCGACAGCGGCGAGCCGCGCCTCGAGTTCGGTCAGGTCGGACCGGTCGCGCAGTCGGGTGAGGTGCACGTCGAGGCTGCGTACGACGGCCCGCTGGGTGGCGTGCTCCTGCCGCGCGGCGTGCAGCCGGGTCGTGGCTGCCTGCCATTCCCGCTCGGCGGTGTGCAGGGTGAGGCGGGCGCGGCGGGCCGCCTCGAGGGCGGTGGTGGCCGCCTCCTCCCGCTGGCGCACCTCCCCGACCAACGTCTCGCGGCGTTCGCGTTCGCCACCGGCCGCGTCGAGGTGCTGGGTCGCGAGCTCGGAGTCGCGGCGGAGGCGTTCGACCTGACCGATGAGCTCGTCCGCGGCGTGCCGCCGGCTCTCGAGTTCGGCGACGCGCAGCCGTTGCTCGGCGAGCCGGGTGGCCAGCGTGCCGCGGTCCCGACCGAGCCGCTCCGCCCGGGTGACGTCCTGTTCGACCTCGGCCAGCCCGGCCGTGGCCTCCTCGAGGCGGGCCTGCTGCTCGTCCCTGCGGGTCACGGCCTCCGCGTAGTCTCCGGTCGGCCGGCCGGTGCGGGTGAAGTAGCGGAGGTACTCGGTCTCGACCGCCGTCACGAGCGGGACGGACGCGCCATGGTCGACCTCTCCACCGGCGGCCTCGTCCAGGGCGGTGAGCACGGCCGCGACGGATCCGGCCGCGGGCACCGCGAGGGCATGCTCCTGGCCGACCACGAGGGCGGTCCACAGGGTCTGGTCGACGTGCTCGCGGAAGAGTCGGACGGCCTCGTCATGGGCCTCACGACCGGTCCAGGTGCGCCCGTCCGGCTCCGTCCGCAGCTCGGTGGCGCGCTGCCGGAACCACTGCTTGCGATAGTGGACCCTGGTCTCGCCGAGGGTGACCTCCGCCTCGACCTCACTGCCGACGTCACGCCCGACCGGCTGGACCGACCGCAGCTTCGCCGCCTTGGAGTCGTCCGGCAGCTCGAAGAGCAGGGCGAGCGCCTCCAGCAGGCTGGACTTGCCGGTCTCGTTGTCGCCCACCACGACGGTGACGCCGGTCTCGTCGAAGGTGAGCTCCCGCTCGACGACGCCACGGAAGTCGCGCATCGCCAGCCGGTGCAGTCTCACGCCGCTCCCCCGGCCAGCCGGTGCAGGAGCGCGAGCGCGTCGGCCGCGCTGGCGGCGTCGTCGGTGCCGCTCGCCACCGCGAGGCGAAGCTCCTCCATCGCCGCCCGGGCGGGACCGCTCACGGGTAGATGGTCGAGCGCCGCGTCATCGGGGGTCACCCCGACGTCCCAGTGCCGGTTCCAGCGCTGGATCGCGGCGTAGACCTCCTGCTGGGCGTCGACCAGCATCTCCAGCCGGGTCAGGCCGGAGACCGAGAGGGTGCCGCGGACGCCGAGGCGTACGACGGTCCGGGTCTTGTCGGGCTGCTCACCGAGCCAGGAGGCGAGGCTGTCGAGGGACTCGTCGCCGTCGACCTCGACGACGCGGGACAGCAGCCGCCAGGTGCCGACGCGTTCGGGGGTGACGGTGCGGGCCGAGGCGTCCGTGCCATGGCGAAGCTCCACCACCAGCACCTCGCCGGGATGGTCCTCCTCGGGCCGCGTGGGCTCCGGCGTCCCGGCGTACCAGATCCGGCCCGAGTCGCCCACGGAGGTGAGGGAGTGCCGGTCCCCGAGGGCGGCGTAGTGGATCCGCCCCTCGGCGATGGCCCGCTCCAGCGCCTCACGTCGGATCAGCGCGGGCTCGTCGAGGTCGGGCGCGAGCGAGTCGACCTGGCCGTGTCCGACGACAACCCGCAGCACACCCGGAGCCGGTGGGTCGGACGCGACCTCGGCCAGCGGGTCGGCCAGTGGCCTGCGGGTACGCCACGGAGCGCCCACCACCTCCACGCCGTCGACCGGTCGCCGCGGGGTGGTGTCGCGGAGCACGTCGACATGCTTGGGCAGGTGGGCGGCCAGGGTCGGGCTCGTCCACACCGATCCCGGCTCGAGCGAGTCGTGGTTGCCCGGTAACAGATAGACCGGGCACGCGATGCCTCGCAGCGCCTCACAGGCACGCAGGACGACCTGGCGGTCGACCTGGTTGGCGTCGAAAACGTCGCCGGCGACCACGACGAAGGCCGCTCCGGTCCGGGCAGCGACCGCGCCGATGCGTTCGATCGCGTCAAGCCGCGCCTGCCCGTAACGGGCCTGGGCCTCCGGGCCGAGAAAGCGACGCATCATCCCGAGCTGCCAGTCACCGGAATGCAGAAACCTGACCCCCGCACCTGCCGGCGGGTGGGGAACACTCGTGGTGGACGTCACGACCATGGTGATCAGCACGCTAGCGGGGGCCGCCGACACCCGACTCGCCGCCACGCCCACGACTGGTGATCTCGGTCCTGGGAAACTTGGGCCATGCCAGAGCCGGACGGTCCCACCACCCGCACACCGGACCGTGACGCGACGAACGGTCGCACCACGATCGCCGTCGTCGACCTCGACGGTGTGCTGGCCGACGTACGCCACCGCCTCCACCACCTCCAACGCCATCCCAAGGACTGGGCCGCGTTCTTCGCGCGGGCGGAGTCGGACCCACCGCTGGCGGAGGGCTTCGCGGTCGCCCGCGAACTCGCCGAACGCCACCAGGTGGTCTACCTGTCGGGGCGGCCCGAGCGCTGCCGCGCCGCCACCGAACGCTGGCTGACCAGGTACGACGCCCCCGTGGGCAAGCTGATCCTGCGACGTGACGGCGACCGTCGTCCGGCCCGCCGGACGAAGCTCGGTGAGCTGTCTCGGCTCGCCGACAGACACGACGTGGTCGTCATCGTCGACGACGATCCCGCGGTCTGCGCGGCGGCCAGGGAGGCCGGATTCCCCGTCTTCGAAGCCACCTGGGGCCGCGACGACGGAGCGGCAAACCAGGTGCGGACACGAACGCTGTTCGACGCGCAGGAGAACGACGGTCGCACATAAGTGCGGCCGCGGCTCGTCCACGGATCGAAACACCGGTAGGCCCTGCCACGGTCATCAAACGGCCATCGCGAGATTGACGAATCGTTGCGATCCAGTTGTTAACGAAACGATCACGTCGTACAGTCAGTCCCGGTCGCGCCGAGATGGGGGCGGCTACGACCCGCTTCGCCTAACTCCGCCCGGCGGTTGTCGTCACAGCCGAAAACTTCGTTCGGGCGGAGACGGAGGAACCACTTACGGATCCCCCTGCATGGGGTCCTGGGGTGAAGCCGCTACGGCGGCCGGGCAATCCTCTCGCCCGAATCCGACAGCTCACTCCGCAGGCGACGAGAGGGAACGGATCAGCATGCCCTACAAGGCAAAGCATCGAGGGAAGAGTCGATCCCGCGCTGTCGCCAAGCGAGTCACCCAGACCGCGGCGGTCACCGGTGTCGCGGCCGCGGTTCCCGTCGTCGGGCTCACCGCCACGGCCAACGCCGCCACAGTCGACACCTGGGAGCGTCTCGCCCAGTGTGAGAGCAGCGGCAACTGGAGCATCAACACCGGCAACGGCTTCTACGGCGGACTGCAGTTCACCCGGTCGACCTGGCGCGCGTTCGGCGGCCTGAAGTACGCCTCCCGCGCCGACTACGCCACCAAGTCCGAGCAGATCGCGATCGCCGAGAAGGTGCTCGACGGTCAGGGCTGGGGTGCCTGGCCGGCCTGCTCGAGCAAGCTCGGCCTCGGTTCGAACGACAAGGGCGGCGACCCCGGTTCGCCGCCGAGCCGCACGCAGGAGCGCCAGCGTGACGACTCGAGCTCACGCGCCACCCGCGGTTCGGAGCGGCCGAAGCTCAAGACCGTGAGCACCAAGACGACGAACCGGAAGGTCGCCGCGGGTGCGACCTACATCATCCGGGCCGGCGACTCGCTGTCCACGATCGCCCAGGCCCAGAACGTCGAGGGTGGCTGGCGAGCGCTGTGGAAGCTCAACCGCAGCCTGGTCGGCGGCAACCCCAACCTCATCTTCCCCAACGAGAAGATCCGTCTGAGCTGACCGTTCCCCCCCCCCGTCAGCGACGAGGAAGCGCCCCACCTGTGCGCACAGGTGGGGCGCTTTCGTGTCCACGGACGACCACGTCCGGATACGACTCCCCCACCGACTTCGCGGACCTGGGCCCGAGTCGCACGTCGACCTCTGCGCGGTCAGGTGTCCCGGCACGCAGAATGAGATGTCGACGTTTCGCCGTCCGTGTTTCGCGATCTCTCTGGCGTCGAGATCCGCGGCGTGCTGACATTGACAGTGGCGAAGCGACACAGTTCCGAACCGATGCCGAACCCGTCGAGTCCCGGCCCGGCTCAGTACGCGGGACAGATCCGGAAGGGTTGTTGATCCGTTGACGACGCAGGCCGGGACCTCCGTCCCCTACGCACTCACCCGGCTCGGCGTCATCATGTCGCCAGAGCCCGACAACGAGTTCGAGACCGAGGGCGTCCTCAATCCGGCCAGCGGACGCACCCAGGACGGCCGCCTGCACCTACTGCCCCGGCTGGTCGCACAGGGCAACGTCTCCCGCGTCGGGCTCGCCGAGGTCACCTACGCCGACGGCGTACCCCACGGTGTCGTCCGCCGGGGCATCGCGCTCTCCCCCGACGAGGGGTGGGAACGCGGCCTGAACAACGCCGGCGTGGAGGATCCGCGCGTCACCTGGGTACCGAGCCTCGGCCTGCACCTGATGACCTACGTCGCCTACGGCCCCCTCGGTCCCAAGCTCGCCCTCGCGGTGTCCGACGACCTGCTCACCTGGCACCGGATGGGGCCGCTGCACTTCGAGTACCAACCCGACCTCGACACCGACCTGAACCTCTTCCCCAACAAGGACGCGGTCTTCTTTCCCGAAGCCGTACCCGGTCCGGACGGTGAGCCGGCATACGCCATGCTGCACCGACCGATGTGGGACCTCGGTTGGTTCCGCCCCGGCGAGGGCGTCCACCTCCCCGCGGGTCTGGAGGACGAGCGGCCGGGTATCTGGGTCTCCTACGTGCCGGTGGCCTCGGTCGATCGCGACCTCCGGGCTCTCGTCCATCTGCACGACCATCAACTCGTCGCGCTGTCGGCGTACCCGTTCGAGGAGCTGAAGATCGGCGCGGGCCCTCCTCCCCTGCGGGTCGACGAGGGCTGGCTGCTGATCCACCACGGGGTGAGCGGCCACATCCCGCCGGGGTGGGACCCGCGAACCCAACAGGTGACCTACGGCGCGGGCGCGATGCTGCTCGACCCACTCGACGTCACCCGGGTGCTGGCCCGCACGTCCGAACCTGTCCTGGTGCCAGAGACCGACGACGAGCGCACCGGCACGGTCGCCAACGTCGTGTTCCCGACCGCGATCGAACGTGTCCACGGCCAGGCCTACGTGTTCTACGGCATGGCGGACGCGCGGATCGGTGTCGCCCGGCTGGACCCTACGACGTAGTGCCGGCCGCGGTGTGTTCTCCTTCGCCCCGGCGTTGGCAAAATACGCGACGTGTGCGGACCGGCGCCCGCTAGGCTCGGGCCCGTGCCGCAGAAGATCGATCAGGACTTCCTCAGCCTCCCGCTCCGCACACTTGCCGACGCCGCACTCGCCCGGGCGCGTGAGCTCGGTGCCGAGCACGCAGACTTCCGGCTCGAGCGCATCCGGGTGCAGAACCTCTCCCTCCGCGACGCCAGGTTGGAGGGCAGTCACGACGGCGAGGACACCGGCTTCGCCGTCCGGGTCATCCACGCCGGTACCTGGGGATTCGCCGCGAGCGTCGTCCTCACCCCGGAGGAGGCCGCGCGGGTCGCCGAGCGGGCCGTCGAGGTGGCGCGCGTCGCGGCCGGGATGAACGCCGAGCGCATCGAACTCGCCGACGAGCCGGTCTACGACAACGTGACGTGGGTGTCGCCCTACGAGGTGGACCCGTTTTCGGTCGGTGAGGCCGAGAAGGTCGAGCGCCTCGCCGAGTGGAGCCGGCGACTGCTCGCGGGCGACGGCGTTGCCCACGTCGGCGCCACGCTCCGTCAGGTCAAGGAGCAGAAGTTCTACGCCGACAGCCACGGCACGGTGACGACCCAGCAGCGGGTCCGGCTCAACCCCGACGTCGAGGCCTACGGCAGCGATCCCGAGTCGGGCCGGTTCGACTCGATGCGGGTCCTCGCTCCCCCGGTCGGTCGGGGTTGGGAATACCTCAGCGATCCCGGCTACGAGTGGGACAACAAGCTCGCCGAACTGCCCGAGCTCCTGGTCGCCAAGCTGAAGGCGCCGACGGTGGAGGCGGGCACCTACGACCTGGTCGTCGATCCGTCCAACCTCTGGCTCACCATCCACGAGTCGATCGGTCACGCGACCGAGCTCGACCGTGCGCTCGGCTACGAGGCCAACTACGCGGGTACGTCGTTCGCCACGCCCGACAAGCTCGGCACCCTGAAGTACGGCTCGGAGTGCATGCACATCACCGGTGACCGCACGGTCGAGCACGGCCTGGCCTCCATCGGCTGGGACGACGAGGGCGTCGCGAGCCAGTCGTGGGACATCGTGAAGGACGGCGTCCTCGTCGGCTACCAACTCGACCGCCGGATCGCCCGCTCCTTCGGCTACGAACACTCCAACGGCTGTGCGTTCGCCGACTCCTCCTCCCACATCCCGGTGCAGCGGATGGCGAACGTCTCGCTCGCCCCGGCGGAGAACGGCCCGTCGACGGAGGAGCTGATCGCGGGTGTCGAGCGCGGCATCTACGTCGTCGGCGACCGGTCCTGGTCCATCGACATGCAGCGCTACAACTTCCAGTTCACCGGCCAGCGCTTCTACCGGATCGAGAACGGCCGGCTCGCCGGACAGCTGCGAGACGTCGCCTACCAGGCGACCACGACCGACTTCTGGGGTTCGATGGAGGCGGTGGGCGGCCCGCAGACCTGGGTGCTCGGCGGCGCCTTCAACTGCGGCAAGGCCCAGCCCGGCCAGGTCGCACCGGTGAGTCACGGCTGCCCCTCGGCACTGTTTCGAGGTGTCCGCATTCTCAACACGACGCAGGAATCAGGACGGTGACCAGTCCCTTGAGCAGTGAGCTGACTCTTCAGGAGACCGTCGAGCGCGCGCTGGCCCGGTCCAAGGCCGACGGGTGCGTCGTCATCGCCACCGAGTCGTCCAGTGCCAACCTACGCTGGGCCAACAACACCCTCACCACCAACGGCGTCATGCTCACCCGGTCCCTGACCGTGGTCGCGAGCGTGGCGGGCGGCAGCGGTGTGTCCTCCGGCGTCATCACCCGCAGCGTGACCACGAGCGACGAGATCGACGCGGTGGTTCAGGCCGCGGAGGACGCCGCCCGCGACAACGTCTCGGCCGAGGACGCCCGCCCGCTCATCGAGGGAGACGCGGCCGCCGACTGGGCCGAGCCACCGGCACAGACCTCCATCCGGCTCTTCGACACGTTCGCGCCCGCGCTCGGCGACGTGTTCGGACGCGCCCGCGGCGACGGCACCCATCACTACGGGTTCGTCGAGCACAACCTCACCACCACCTACCTCGGCTCCTCGACCGGACTCCGGCTGCGGCACGTCCAGCCGACCGGTTACGTCACGATGACCGGGAAGTCCGCCGACCTGACCCGTTCGGCGTGGGTCGGTCAGGCGACCCGGGACTTCGCCGACGTCGATGCCACCGCCCTCGGCGCCGAACTCGACCGGCGGCTTGGATGGTCGAAGCGCAGGATCGAGCTCCCCGCCGGCCGTTACGAGACGCTCATGCCGCCCACGGCGGTCGCCGACCTGATGATCTACGCGTACTGGACCATGTCGGCTCGCGACGCCCAGGACGGGCAGACCGTCTTCTCCAAGCCCGGTGGCGGTGGTACGCGGGTCGGCGAGCGTCTGTCCCAGACCCCGCTGAACCTGCGTTCCGACCCCACCTACCCCGGCCTGGAGTGCGCGCCGTTCGTCGTGGCGCACGCGTCCTCGAGCGCGCAGAGCGTGTTCGACAACGGACTGTCACTCGGCACGACCGACTGGATTCGCGACGGCGAACTCTCCGCTCTCGCCACCACCCGCCACTCCGCCGGCCTCACCGGGCTACCGGTGACGCCCTACGTCGACAACCTCATCCTCGATGTTCCCGACGGGCCGGCCTCGATCGACGACCTGGTGGCGAACACCGAGCGCGGGCTGCTCCTGACCTGCCTGTGGTACATCCGCGAGGTCGACCCGCAGACGCTGCTCCTCACCGGGCTGACCCGGGACGGTGTCTACCTCGTCGAGGGCGGCGAGGTGGTCGGTGAGGTCAACAACTTCCGGTTCAACGAGAGTCCGGTCGACCTGCTCGGCCGCTTCGCCCAGACCGGTGCGACGGTGCCGGCCTTCTCCCGCGAGTGGGGCGACTACTTCCCGCGGGTCGCGATGCCGGCGCTGCGGGTGCCCGACTTCAACATGTCGAGCGTCAGCCAGGCGAGCTGAACGCCGCACCTCGACCCCTCGACCCCTACCCCCGACCAGACGACGACACCCCGACGCGGACTCCGCGTCGGGGTGTCGGTGGTTCGTGGCGGTGGCTCGTCCTGGGCGCGACGCCGCCGCGTCAGCGCAGGCCGAGCCGGCACACCGGCGACGTGCCGTACTTCTCCGCCGTGGCCTCCTTCAGCGCCCGCAGGCCGTGCTTGCGGACGGCGAGCATGATGTCGGTGAGTGAGCGCTGAGCCTTCGCGTCGCCATCCCACGCCTTGATGCAGGTCTCCGGCTCGACGTTGGCGAACGCCAACAGCGCGCCCGTCGCTCCCAGTGGCCCGGCCAGCGCGAGGAGCGCAGCCGACCCGACGTAGATCCGGCCGTCCCAGCTCGCGAGCTCCTGCAGCAACCGGACCGGGTCGGCGGAGGAGTCCTTGATCGCGCCGAACGGGAGCTTGGACAGCGAGTCCACCTCGATGCCGGGGACGCCGAGCGGACCAGGGTTGTGGTAGCCGATCAGCCGCTCCGCCCCTCCCACGGCCTCGCTGGCCGCGCCGAACACGTCGGCCTGGGGGATCCCGCCGCGGGACGGACTGACGAGCACCGCGTCGGCGCCGGCCTTGCGCGCGGCCGCGGCACGGACGGCCAACCCGCGCGGCCAGGAGCCGCTCGCGCCCGCGATCACGGTCACGTCGTCCGGCAGGCCCTCTCGTGCGGCGGCGATGAGCGCGACCCGCTCGTCGTCGTCGAGGGTCTCGGCCTCGCCCGTCGTGCCCGCGACCAGGATGGAGCGCGCGCCGGCGTCGGTCAGCCGCCGGGCGTGGTCGATGGTTCCGGCGACGTCGACGGCACCGTCTTGTGTGAACTGCGTGAGCAGCGCGATCCCGACGCCTTCGAACGTGGGTTCCGCCATCTGCGACCACTCCTTCTGTCGGTCATGGACCTGCCGCCAATTCTCCCTGACGCGGAGGCGAACCGGACCCGCAGTCTCGCCGGTTGGTCTGGTCTGGCCACCGTGCGCCGAGGCGATCACGACGCTGTTACGGTCTGTCCCATGCCCACTCCCGCCACGTCCATGAACGAGTTTCTGGTCTCCCTCCTGCGGGTCCCGGCGGTCGCCGCGCGCGACGTCGACGACGAAGGCCGAACCCTGGTCAGCAACGACGTCACCGGCTCGTCCCAGCTGCACGAAGTGGGACCGGACGGGACGTGGCGCCGGCTGACCGACCTGGACGGTGTCGCCGCCGGTCGTTACCTGCCGGGCCGCCGGGCGGTGATCGTCCAGCACGACGCCGGCGGCAACGAGCGCGGCCAGCTCTCCCTGATCGACATGTCGGAGGACGCCGGCCCCGACGTACTGCCGCCGTTGTCCCCCTTGGTCCACGATCCGGCTTTCGTCCACCGCCTCGCCGGCGTCCGCCAGGACCGCGTGCTGTACCTCACCAACCGACGCAACGGCGTCGACTTCGACCTGGTGAGCCGTGAGCTCGGCACCGGTGTGGAGACCGTGCTGTACGACGGTGGCGGTTACGTCGGCGAGGTCGAGGCCTCCCCCGACGGGCACTGGGTGGTGCTCACCCGACCCAACGCGCCGGCCAACTCGATGCAGTTGCTGCTGGTCTCCACCCTCGACGGGCAGGTGGAGGAGCTGACCGCCTGGGCGGAGCACACCCACCAGTCCACGCCGTCCTGGCTGCCCGACTCCTCGGGCTTCGTGGTGTCGAGCAACGCCGGGCGTGAGTTCACCGCCGTCGTCCGCTTCGACCTCGACAGCCGCGCCTGGACCTCGCTGGTCGCCGACGACGAACACGACCTGGTCGGCTGGGTGTCGCCCAGCGGCGAGCACCTCCTCGTCGCGACCAACGACGACGGCGCGGTCGGCGTCGCCGTCCACCCGCTGGACGGTGCCGGCGACCCGCGCCCGATCGACGTACCGCCCGGCGGCTGCGCGGCGCTGAACCGCCACCCCGACCCGGTCTGGTCGGCGAGCGGACGCGCCCTCGCCCTCACCTTCAGCTCCCCGGTCGAGCCGCTGTACGCCGTCCGCTACGACCTCGCGAGCGGCTCCCTGTCCGCCCTGCGTACGCCCGGCGCGCCGGCGTTTCCGCCCGGCCTGGTCCAGCCCGAGTCCCACCGGGTCCCCACGCCGGACGGCGAGCAGATCCCGACCTTCGTCTTCCGCCCGGCAGACGGTGGCGACGGCTCGGTCGTCCTGGTCGTCCACGGCGGGCCGGAGAGCCAGTCGCTACGGCAGTGGAACCCGATCGTCGCCGGCCTGGTGGCCCAGGGCCACACGGTGCTGGTCCCCAACGTCCGTGGGTCCACCGGATACGGCCGCCGGTGGTACTCCCTCGACGACGTACGCCTGCGCCTGGACTCGGTGGCCGACCTCGCGGCCCTGCACGACTGGCTGCCCTCGCTCGGACTCGATCCCGACCGGGCCGCGTTGTACGGCGGTTCCTACGGCGGCTACATGGTCCTCGCCGGTCTCGCCTTCCAGCCCGCACGCTGGGCGGCCGGCGTCGACATCGTGGGGATCGCCTCGCTCGTGACGTTCCTGGAGAACACCTCCGACTACCGCCGCTCCCACCGCGAACGCGAGTACGGCTCCCTCGCCGCCGACCGCGAGTTCCTGCACGAGGCCAGCCCGCTCACCCGGGTCGAGGCGATGCGGGCACCGCTGTTCGTCATCCACGGCGCCAACGACCCGCGGGTCCCCTTGTCGGAGGCCGAACAGATCGTCGCCGCGCTGACCGACCGGGGCGTGCCCTGTGAGCTGCGGGTCTACGCCGACGAGGGCCACGGCCTGGCCAAGAAGGCCAACCAGCTGGACGCCTACCCCGCCGCACTGGCCTTCCTGGCCCACCATCTCGCGAAGGGCGACGGCGTCACTGGCACCGTAACGAACATCAAGGAGGACACGGAATGAGCGAGCGGGTCGGTTTCGTCGGGCTCGGCATCATGGGCGCTGGCATGGCCGCCAACCTGCTGCGCGCCGGGTTCGACGTCGTGGTCCACAACCGGACCGCTGCCCGGGCCGAACCGCTGGTGGCCAAGGGAGCGCAGGCCGCGGCGTCTCCCCGTGAGCTCGCCGAGCGCTGCGACGTGGTCTTCACCTGTGTGAGCGACACACCCGACGTGGAGCAGGTGCTGTTCGGACCTGACGGGCTCGCCGAAGGCCTTCGGGCCGGCTCCCTCGTCGTCGACGCCAGCACCGTGAGCCCGCAGGCGACCCGGGAGTGGGCGGAGCGTCTGGCCGGCAGCGACGTGGCGTTCCTCGACGCACCGGTGTCCGGCGGCAGCGAGGGCGCCGCCAAGGGCACCTTGTCGATCATGGTCGGTGGCGAGGCCGCGACGGTCGAGCGCGCCCGCCCCTTCCTGGACGCGATGGGCGCCACCATCACCCATGTCGGCCCGGTCGGCGCCGGACAGACCTGCAAGCTCGTCAACCAGATCCTGGTCGTGGTGTCCATGCTCGGCGTCGCGGAGGCGCTGGTGTTCGCCAAGGCGGGCGGCCTCGACCTGGACAAGACGATCGCCGCGGTCAAGGGTGGCGCCGCGGGTTCGTGGATGCTCGCCAACCGCGGGCCGCAGGTGATCGCGGACGACTGGCGTCCCGGCTTCACGATCGACCTGCAGCAGAAGGACCTCCGACTGGTACTCGAGGCCGCGGACGAGCTCGGCGTGCCCGCCATCACCACGGCGACGATCTCCCACCTCTACCGCACCCTGCAGCGCGAGGGCCTCGGCGGCGAGGGCAACCACGCACTGGTCAAGGCGATCGAACACCTCGCCGGCATCCAGGCCCGACAGGACTGACTCGCTGACTCGCGGCGGCCCGCATCCACGCCGGCGGCGTTGTCGTCGTGCCACGTAGGACACCACTACGCGCTTCCTCCTCCGCCTTGCCGGCGCGGCACGGATCCACCGCGAGTCGGGGGGCCCGCATCCACGCCGGGGGCTGCGCACGCACCGTGAGTCGAGCGCGGCGGCGCATGCGAAAGAGCGGTGAAGGAGCTTGGGCTCCTTCACCGCTCTCGTGTGCTCACTCGGCGAACGCGTCCGGCGGCGGGCAGACGCAGACGAGGTTGCGGTCGCCGTAGGCCTGGTCGATTCGGCGGACCGGCGACCAGTACTTCCGCCGCCGCAGGGTCGCCATCGGGTACGCCGCGTCCTCGCGGGAGTACGGGTGCTCCCACGCACCGGCCAGCATCTCGATGGTGTGCGGCGCGTTGACCAGCGGGTTGTCATCGGCCGGCCACTCGCCTCCCGCGACCCGGCCGATCTCGCCCCTGATCGCGATCATGGCGTCGCAGAACCGGTCGAGCTCCTCCATGTTCTCCGACTCGGTCGGCTCGACCATGAAGGTCCCGGCCACCGGGAAGCTCATCGTCGGCGCGTGGAAGCCGTAGTCAATGAGCCGCTTGGCGACGTCGTCGACGCTGATGCCGGCCTCCTTCGCGATGGGGCGGAGGTCGACGATGCACTCGTGGGCGACCAGGGAGTTCCGGCCGCTGTAGAGCACCTGGTAGTGCGGCGCCAGCCGGGTCGCGACGTAGTTGGCGGCGAGGACGGCGGACTCGGTGGCGAGCCGGAGTCCGGGCTCACCCATCATCCGGACGTACGCCCACGAGATCGGCAGGATGCCGGCCGAACCGAACGGCGCCGCCGACACCGGCCCCACACCGGTCGCCGGGCCCGCCTCCGGAAGGAGCGGGTGGTTGGGGAGGTAGGGCGCGAGGTGTTCGCGCACCGCGATCGGCCCCACGCCAGGTCCGCCGCCACCGTGCGGGATGCAGAACGTCTTGTGCAGGTTGAGGTGGGAGACGTCGCCACCGAACTCACCGATCCGGGCGAGGCCGAGCAGGGCGTTGAGGTTCGCGCCGTCGACGTAGACCTGCCCGCCGGCCTCGTGCACCAGGGAGCAGAGCTCGGCGATGTCCTCTTCGTACACACCGTGGGTGGACGGGTAGGTCACCATGATGGCGGCGAGTCGCTCGCGGTGCGCGGCGATCTTCTCCCGCAGGTCGGCCAGGTCGACGGTGCCGTCCTCGGCCGCGCCCACCACCACGACCCGCATGCCGGCCATGACCGCGGACGCGGCGTTGGTGCCGTGCGCGGAGGACGGGATCAGGCAGACGTCGCGTTCGGCGTCGCCGAGCGCCCGGTGGTAGGCGCGGATCGCGAGCAGCCCGGCCAGCTCTCCCTGCGAACCGGCGTTGGGCTGGAGGGAGACGGCGGCGTAGCCGGTGACCTCGGCCAGCCAGGTCTCCAGCTGGTGGATCAGCTCGAGGTATCCCTGCGCGTCCTCGACCGGTGCGAACGGGTGGATGCCGGCGAACTCCGGCCAGCTGATCGGCTCCATCGCCGCGGTCGGATTGAGCTTCATCGTGCAGGAGCCGAGCGGGATCATGCCGCGGTCGAGCGCGAAGTCGTCGTCGGCGAGGCCGCGCAGGTAGCGGAGCATGGCCGTCTCGGAACGGTGCTGCTCGAACACCGGGTGCGTGAGGAACGCCGACGTGCGGACCAGTCCGGCCGGAATGGCGTCGGGGGTCTCCTCGTCCAGCGCGGCCTGGTCGTAGGGGCCGACCCCGAACGCCTCCCACACCAGGGCCAGGTGCTCGGGGGTGGTCACCTCGTCGCAGGCGATGCTCACGTGGTTGGCGTCGGCCAACCGGAGGTTGACTCCCCGCTCGCGGGCGGCCGCGACGACCTCCCGGGACCGGCCGGGCACGTGGGCCAGCACCGTGTCGAAGAAGTGCTCGTGCACGATCTCGACGCCACCGCGCCGCAGCCCCTCGGCGAGGACGACGCCACTGCGGTGGGTGCGGGCCGCGATGGCCCGCAGGCCGTCGGCACCGTGGTGGACGGCATACATTCCGGCGATGACGGCGAGGAGCACCTGGGCCGTGCAGATGTTGCTGGTCGCCTTCTCGCGCCGGATGTGCTGCTCCCGGGTCTGCAACGCCAGCCGGTAGGCGGGTCGTCCGGCGGCGTCGACCGAGACGCCCACCAGACGGCCCGGCAGCGAGCGCTCCAGACCCTTGCGGACCGCCATGTAGCCGGCGTGCGGTCCGCCGTACATCAGCGGCACGCCGAGACGCTGCGCGCTGCCGACCACGACGTCGGCGCCGATCTCTCCCGGCGGACGCACCAGTGTCAGTGCCAGCAGGTCGGCCGCGACGACCGCCTGCGCACCACGGTCGTGGACGGCCTCGATGAGCTGTCCGTGGTCACGAAGTGCACCGGTGACGCCTGGGTACTGCAGCAGCACCCCGAAGAACTCACCGTCCGGAAGCCCGGAGGTCAGGTCGACCACGTCCACCTCGATGCCGAGCGCCTCGGCCCGGGTCGACACGACGGCGATCGTCTGCGGAAGGCAGTCGGCGTCGACCAGGAACCGGGCGCTGGTGGCACGTCGGTTGGTGCGGCGTACGAGGGTCATCGCCTCGGCGGCCGCGGTCGCCTCGTCGAGGAGGGAGGCTCCCGAAACCGGCAGCCCGGTCAGGTCGCCCACCACGGTCTGGAAGTTCACCAGCGCCTCGAGGCGACCCTGGCTGATCTCCGGCTGGTACGGCGTGTAGGCGGTGTACCAGGCGGGGTCCTCGAGGACGTTCCTGCGGATGACGGGTGGGGTGAGGGTGTCGGAGTAACCGAGCCCGATCATCGACACCATCGGGCGGTTCTTCGCCGCGAGCTTCCGGAGTTCGGCCTGGGCCTGGGCCTCGGTCGCCGGCGCGGGCAACCGCAGTGCCGTGTCGGTGCGGATCGCGCCCGGGACGGCGGCGGTGACGAGTTCCTCGAGTGATCCGAAGCCGCAGGCGGCGAGCATCTTGGCGCGGTCCTCGGCGGATGGCCCGATGTGGCGGTCGGCGAAGACGCCTGCCGAACTGGCGAGAGTACTCAGGCGCGAAGCCTGAGAGGTACCGGCGGCTGCGGAGGTCCTGGCGTTCATGGTGGGGGCTCCCCGGTCGAGGCGGTGTCGCCTGTCGGTCGGTCCCCCTCTGTCACGTCGTTCTCGACGCTTCAGAGTCGCCTCGCCCGCGCGGTCCGTTGGCCTGAGAGGTTCCGGGGAGAACTTGCCCCTTCGGCGCCCACCGGCCAGCACCTGGAGCGGTGCCAGCTGCCGGCAGGACTCTCCCACGCGGGTTTGTCAGCTCCCCACACGGTACCAGCGCCGCGCCACGGAAGGCGTGACGCGGCGCCGAGGTGCCCGGGATGTCCGTTCGGAGGGCGGATGCCGGTTCGTCCGGACTCGCCGTCAGACGGGTGCCGTCAACCGGTCATCCGGGCCTGGCGGCGCAGCGCGAGCTCGTCGCCGGGGTGGTCGCCGGTCGTCATGCCGTCGATCCGCTCACCGGGGAGTTCGGCGAGAGTGCCCTCGACCTCGCGCGACACCCGGCCGAGCGCGATTCCGAAGACGCCCTGCCCACCCTGGAGCAGATCAATCACCTCGTCGGGCGAGGTGCATTCGTAGACGCTCGCACCGTCGCTCATCAAGGTGACCTCGGTGAGGTCGCTGGTGCCGCGTTCGCGCAGGTGGTTGACCGCGGTCCGGATCTGCTGGAGGGAGACGCCGGCGTCGAGGAGCCGCTTGATGACCTTGAGGAGCAGGATGTCCCGGAAGGAGTAGAGCCGCTGGGTGCCCGAACCGGACGCCGGGCGGATCGTCGGCTCGACCAAGCCGGTGCGAGCCCAGTAGTCGAGCTGCCGGTAGGTGATGCCCGCCGCGGCACATGCCGTGGGGCCCCGGTAGCCGAGATCGTCGCGTGGCGGCTCCGGAACACCGTCAGCCGGCCCGAACAACAAGCCCTGCTCGCCCGCGGAACGCCGAGCCTCCGCGCGTTCGCGACCTTCACTCGCGGCAGCGCTACCAGCAGCGCCGCCCCCCGGCTGGTCACCCGTGCTCGTCACGGCCGCCTCCACGTCTACGACGTCGCAGGACTACGACGCCCTCTTGACCCCGCCCATTCCCCGTCTGGTCGACGTCTATGGCCACGCGGACGAAACCGCGTGCTGGAACCTGCGGAAGATGGAGTTACATCAACGAGGTTTGGTCGTCACGGTAGGCCCGGGCAGGGTGGGGGTCAACGCGCCGCACGGCGTGTCGCACCGAAACCTCAACCTGAGGTAGAGAGCTTCCCAGGTGACCGGGTTTTCAGCCTGGTGTGTCGAAATCCTCCGGCGTGACCTGGTCCAGGAACTCCCTGAACTTCTGGACCTCCGCCTCCTGCTCGTCCGGAATCGCGATGCCTGCCTCCTCGAGGACCTCGTCCGCGCACACGATGCGAACGCCGAGCCGCAGGGCGAGCGCGATCGAGTCCGAGGGACGCGCACTCACCTCCACGCCACTGGCGAACGCGAGGATGCCGTAGAACACCCCGTCGCGCAGATCGGTGATACGAACCTCGCTCAACTCCTGACCAATCGCGATGAGAACATCGCGGAAGAGGTCATGAGTGAGGGGCCTGGCTGGGACGATGCCCTGCTGGGCATGGGCGATCGCACTGGCTTCCGCGGGGCCTACCCAGATGGGCAGGAAGCGTTCTCCGTCGACCTCCCGGAGCAGGACTATCGGCTGGTTCGAAGGCATCTCTACCCGGACACCAACGACGTCGAGCTCGCGCACTCGTCCACAGTACCCCGGTCCGCGCCCGGCCGGTCAGGTGACGCTCCATACCTGGACGCGACGGGACCCGGCAGGCCCTAGCGATGCAGCCCTGACTTCACCAGTAGCGCGTGCAGGCGTACGGAGAGTGCGGCCAGCTCCCGGGTCCGTTCCTCCGCCCGCGCACGGGAGTCGAGTCCGCGTTGCCGGATCAGTGGAGCGACCACCTGCTCGATCAGACCGACCTCGCGGTCGGCGGCCGTACGGAAGGCACGCAGGTGGCGGGGTTCGAGGCCAAACCCCGCGAGCTCCCCCGCGATCCTGGCGATCTCCAGCGCGTCCTCGTCGAAGTGGTCCCGGCCGTGTCGCGGAGTTATCAGGCCGTAGGACTCGAGCTGCTCCAGCAACTCGGCCTTGATGTCGCCGGCCTCGATGAGCTCGGCGCGGTTGAGTCGCAGGTCTGAGCCACTCTGCTGGAACGCCGAGGGGGCGAGTTGCCCGTCCTCGCCCACGATTTGAGGAGGCGGCGTCGACGCGTGGCCACCGCCGGGCAACGCGGGTGGCGGCAGGCCCTGGTCGATGGCGTCGAGGTGATCCTTGATGACCCGCAGCGGCAGGTAGTGGTCACGCTGAGCGGTCAGGACGAAACGCAGGCGTTCGACGTCCTCGTGCCCGAACTTCCGGTAACCGGAGGGGGCGCGCTGGGGCTCGATCAGTCCCTCGGCCTCGAGGAACCTGATCTTGGAGATGGTGACGTCGGGAAACTCAGGGCGCAGCCTGGCCAGCACTTCGCCGATGGAGAAACTGCCAGATCGCGCGGAGGCCGCACCGTTCACAGGGGGCGCCCTCGCTGGTCGAGCGCCCTACCTGCCCGGCGAACACCGGCGTTCACCCTGTCTCCTCCTCGGGCCCTCCGTCCACGCCAGCGGCACTGCGCTCGCCCAGGTCCTGGCGTCCGAAGCCGCGCTGGCTGGCGAAGTACACGAGGCGGAACTTGCCGATCTGCACCTCGTCACCGCCGACCAGCATCACCTCGTCGATACGGTCCCGGTTGACGTAGGTGCCGTTCAGGCTGCCCACGTCACGGACGGCGAAACCTTGTGGCTGACGGTAGAACTCCGCATGCCGGCGAGAAACGGTCACGTCGTCGAGGAAGATGTCGCTTTCGGGATGCCGTCCCACCGTCACGACGTCGGAGTCGAGCAGGAACCTGCTCCCCGCGCTCGGGCCGCGCTGGACGATGAGCAGCGCGCTGTCGTAGGGCAGCGCATCGACGGCCGCCTGCTCATGAGGCCGCAGCTCGGCTTCGGCGCGCTCCTCCGGCTCCAGTCCAGCGAGTGAGATCGTGGCGGTCTGTTCGACCGACCGCTCGCTCCCCAGCGCCTTGCCACACTGCGAACAGAACCTGCTGCCTTCGGCGTTTTCATGCCCGCACTGTGTGCAGAAAGGCATCGGCGACCCTCCCGTGGCGGAATTCGACGTAAATCTTGTTGGACACTTCCACCGCACACACCCTAACCCTTGATGTGGGGTCGAGGTGGGCAGGTCGGACGATAACCGGGCCAGAGTTGACCCGCGAGCGGTCCACCGGCCAGACGGTCCGGCGGACCGAGCTCACCCTCGGTTCAGGGGGCGAACGGCCAGGACGCCCCGGCCGGGGGGTCGTGGGCCCTCAGGACTGGTCGAGCTGGGCCTGGTAGCCGGCCGCGTCGAGGAGAGCGCCGAGGTCGGCGGGGTCGGCGGGACGGACCTCGATCATCCAGCCCTCGCCGTAGGGGTCGCTGTTGACCAGTTCGGGACGCTCGTCCAGCGCTTCGTTGCGCGCCACCACGGTGCCCTTGATCGGCGCGTAGAGGTCGCTCACGCTCTTGGTGGACTCGAGCTCACCGCACGCCGCGTTGGCGTCGAGCTCCGCACCGACGTCGGGGAGATTGACGTAGACGATGTCGCCGAGCGCGTCCTGGGCGTAGTCGGTGATGCCGATACGTACGCTCCCCTCGGTCTGGCCGGGGTTGCGAATCCACTCGTGCTCAGCGGTGTAACTGAGGTCGTCCGGGAACACCTGCTTCTCCTACTTTCCTCGGTGCCTCATTTGGTCGCTCCAGAGGTCTTCTCCGGAGCCGGGCGAGCGTAGCGGGGGGACGTGACGTTGTGCAAGGAATTGATCTGCACGGTCTGTCGCTCGAGAACGGTGACGAGACCGCCCTTCTGACTGACCTCGTCCACCACGCCGCCCGGGATGCGCATGGCGGTCGCCAGCGTCCGGGTGTCGCCGATCGCGTCGATGGTATAGGGCGGTGGGATGAGCTTGTTGTCGATGATGATCCCGCCCTGGCCGTTCAGGAAGTAGCTCGCCGCCACCACCCGGACGCGATCGTTGACCTCGATCGACTCCGCGCCCGCGTCGCGAAGCTCCTCGATCGTGTTGAGCACCAGCGACGCGTCGACCGCCGCCTGGTTGTCGGAGATCGTGAGCCGGATGCCCGGACCGGTCGCGGGGAGGGTGCCGGCGAGGATGCCGAGCGTCTGCGCCCTGGCCTGAGCCTGCTCCACCGCCGTACGGCTGCGGTCGGCGCCGGAGACCAGGTCCGACTTCGCCTGCTGCAGCTCACTGATGTCGGACTCCAGGCGACGGGTCCGTTGCTGCAGGCCGTCCAGGATCTGCACCAGCTGGGACTGGTCGGCGGTCGAGAACTCGTCGGTGGTGCGGAGGGCCTGCACCTGGATCGTCGCGGCGAAGCCGAGGACGGCGAGCAGGGTGGCGCCGGCGATCTGGGCGCGGGAGACATAGGGGCGGAAGGCGCCGCCCAGCCGACGCCACGCGATGTTGCGCTGCTTCGCGCCGGCAGCCTTCGGCCTGGGCTCGGCCGCGGGCGACTTCGCGCCGGACCCGGTGCCAGTGGACTCCTCGCGCGCCCCGGCCTGCTCGCGCCGTGCCGCTTCGAGCTTCTCCGACTTCTCGGCCATCGTCACGTCCGTCACGCCTTGAAGAGGCGCCGTCGAATCGCTGCCATGTTGGAGAAGATCCGGATGCCGAGCACCACGACCACGCCGGTCGACAGCTGCGCGCCGACCCCGAGCTGGTCGCCGAGGTAGACCATCACCGCGGCGACCAGGACGTTGCCGATGAACGACACCACGAAGACCCGGTCGTCGAAGATGCCGTCGACCAGCGCCCGGACTCCACCGAAGACGGCGTCGAGCGCCGCCACGACGGCGATCGGGAGATAGGGCTGCAGTGCCAGCGGCACCGAGGGCTGGAGGAGGAGCCCCGCGATGATGCCGACGAGGAGGCCGATCGTCGCGATCACTGGGCGCCTTCCGTCCGCGCGTAACGAAGATTGCTTCCTGAGTCGGCCGGCAAGGTCAACTTGTCGACCGCCTTGGTCTCAAGACGTATATGGTGCACTGCCTTGAGGTTGAAGAGCCACTCGCCACCCGGACTCTCGGTAAACCTCGCTTCGAGAGAGTCGGGATTCCCGATCGCCTCCACGACGTAGGGTCGCGCCAACGGACGGTAGTCGACGGTGATCGACTTGTCGGCGCCGCGGATCGCGGTGAGGGCGGTGAGCCGCTGGCCGTTGACGGTGATCGCCTCCGCACCCGCTGCCCACAGGCCGTTGACGACCTGCTGGAGGTCGATGTCGAGGATCCGGCCGTCCCCGCTCTGGGCGCCGGCCACGTCGTCGGTGGGCGCGTCGTCGATGAGGAGCCGCAGGCCGGGCCCCTCCACCCGGCCGGTGCCCGCCAGGACGTCGAGAGCGTCGAGCCGCTCGCGCAGATCCTGACCGCTCACAGTGCTCGCGAGCAGGTCGTTCTGCAGCCGGGTCACTTCCTCCTGCAGGCTGTTGGCCTGGGCACGGGTGGTGTCGTTGCGCTCGGCCTCGTTGCGGATGCGGACGACGAGCTCGGCCTTCTCCTTGGCGACCGCGGGAGCGGAGTGCCGGGTCTGGAGCGCGGCCATCGTGAGAAGCAGCCCGAGGACGAGGAGTACGAGCACCGTCGCGCCCATGCCTCGCCTGCTGCGGGTTCGGTTGGAGCCGCGCCGGGCGGCGGCCGCGGCGTAGCCGTCGTCGAGCGCGTGCGTCACCAGTTCGCGCATCAACGACATGGAGTCGTCGCGGCGATACTCCGGATAGGCACCAGGCCAGACGCCCTGCCGGACCGGCGGGCGCTTCGGTTTGGCGGCGGAACGCTCGCTGCGCGCGGTCGTCGTGTCCGACTCCCCTCGAGCCATGCGCACATCGTGTCATGCTCGCCCGAGTCTCAACCCGCGCGGTGATCAGTGGGGTACGGCGTGTCCGCCTTCCGGCCACACGCCGTGGTCACCGCTCCGGGCGGGTGAGGCGCCCGCGGACCGGATCAGCGCCCGGCGCGGGTCACCAGGTCGGCCCAGCGGTGGGCCAGCGCGGTCGCCCGCTCGGTGCTGGCGGCCTCGGCCCAGACCCTGGTCACCGCCTCGGTCGGGTCCGGGAGCACCAGCGCCCAGGAGCCGTCGTTCTCGACGACGCGTACGCCGTCGGTGGTGTCGAGCGACCGACCGTCGGCGGCCTCCACGGCCGCGCGCATGACCGCGCCCTTGCTCGCCCACGGTGTCGGCACCGCCAGGTGGACGACATGGGCACGCGGGATCCGGGCGTTGATCTCCGACAACCGCAGGCCGGTGCGGGCGACGACGCCGACCAGTCGGACGAACGCGGCGAAGCCGTCGACGGCGTTGGAGAACTCCGGCACGATGAAGCCGCCCCGGCCGTCGCCGGCGAGGAGCAGGCCATCAGCGGCCGACGCCGTGGCCAGCGCGTCCGGTGCCGTCGTGGTCCAGCGAATGCCCACACCGTGGTAGGCCGCCACCTGCTCGGCGACCCTGGTCGTGGTCACCGGGACCGCGACGTGGCCACCGCCGGGTGCCTCCGCGGCCACCAGGTCGACGAAGACGAGCAGCGCGCGTTCGTCGGCGATGACGTTGCCGGTCTCGTCGACCAGGGAGATGCGCTCACCGAGGGGGTCGAAGCGCACGCCGAGCGCGGCGCGGGACGACGCCACGAGTTCGGCGAGGTTGGCGACGGCGGCCGTCCGCTGCTCGGTCGTCTCGGTCGGGCTCCGGTCGTCGAGTCCGGCGTTGACCAGGAACGCGTCGATGTCGAGGCGACCGAGGAGGTTCGGCAGCAGTTGGCCGGCAGTGCCGCGGCCGGCGTCCACGACGACCTTGAGCCGGGCCTCCGCGACGTTGGACGTGTCGACGTTCTGCAGCAGGTCGTGGACGTAGTTCTCGGCGACCCGGGACGGGAAGCTCAGGTCGCCGATCTCGCCGGGGAAGGCCCGCCGGAACTCCTGCCGGCCGAGCACCCGCTCCACCTTGCGCTGGGCGACCAGGGAGAGGTCGGCGCCACGTTCGTCGAGGAAGATCAGGTCGACCGAGTCCGGGCGGTTGGGTGTGGTCCGGATGAGCAGCCCGCCGCCGACGCTGCTGCGGGCCGTCTCCAGCCTGGCGACCGGATTGGGCGCGACCTCGAGGTCGCAGACGTTGAGGGCGCTGGAGGTGAACGCCGCGATGGCCGCCCGCTTGAGCGCACGGGCGGAGCGCGACGTGTCCCGAGCGGTGAGCACGGTGGAGCCCTTGCGCAGGGTAGTGGCGAAGGCGCTGGCCAGCCGGACGACGAGTTCGGGGGTGATCTCGACGTTGACGATGCCACTCAGGCCGCGCGCCCCGAAGAGCGCCTGCCGGCCCTGCGACTCCCAGATGACGCTCTGGTTGACGACCGCGCCCGCCTCGATGGTCTTGCTCGGATAGACCTTGATCTCGGGGTGGAGGACGGCCTCCTCCTCGATCACGCAGTCGTCGCCGACCACCGCGCCGTCCTCGATCCGTGCGCCGCGCATGACGTCGGTGTTCTTGCCGACGACGCAGCCACGCAGGTTGGTGTGCCCGCCGATGTAGGCGTTGTCGTGAACGACCGCGCGGTGCAGGAACGCGCCACTGCGGACCACGACGTTGTCGCCGACGACCGTGTGGTCGCGGACCTCCGCACCGCCTTCGAGCTTGGCGTAGGCCCCGACGTAGGTCGGCCCCTTCAGGATGGCGTCCGGGTCGACGTCGGCGCCCTCACCGACCCAGACCCCGTTGGACACCTCGAAGCCGTCGATGTCGATCTGCAGCTGACCGTCGAGCGCGTCGTAGTTGGCCTTGAGGTAGCTGCGGTGGGTGCCGACGTCCTCCCAGTAGCCCTCCGCGACGTAGCCGTAGAGCGGGGCACCCTTCGCAAGCAACCGGGGAAACACGTCACTGGACCAGTCGACGTTCTCCGCCTCGCCCACGTGGTCGAGGATCTCCGGCTCCATCACGTAGATGCCGGTGTTGATGGTGTCGGAGAAGACCTGGCCCCAGGTCGGCTTCTCCAGGAAACGCTCGACGCGGCCGTCCTCCCCGAGGATGGTGATGCCGAACTCCAACGGGTCGGGGACCCGGGTCAAGCAGACCGTGGCGAGCGCACCGGTGCTCCGGTGGTGTTCGACCAGCGCGGTCAGGTCGATGTCGGTGAGGGCGTCACCGGAGATCACGACGAACGTGTCGTCGGACAGCGCGGCTGCGGCGTTCTTGACGCTTCCCGCCGTACCGAGCGGCTTCTCCTCGGTGGCGTAGGTGAGGTCCATGCCGAGGTCCTCACCGTCGCCGAAGTAGGACCGCACCATCGAGCCGAGGAAGTGGACGGTGACGACCGTCTCGTTCAGCTCGTGCCGGCGCAGCAGGCGAAGGACGTGCTCCATGATCGGGCGGTTGACGACCGGCAACAGCGGCTTCGGCATGCTCGTGGTCATCGGACGAAGGCGGGTGCCTTCGCCGCCGGCCATCACGACGGCTCTCACGTGGCTCCTCTCCGCCAGCCCGCACCGCGAGGGATCACCTCAGGTGTGGAGCCGAACCTTCTTCTCGTGCCGGTGGTGCCGTCCTCGTGCCCCGGAGGAGCTGACGAGCCTGGTAGGCGTAGAGAACTCCCGCCCACCAGTAAAGTCCGGTGCCCCACACCGCGAAGGCCCACCCGACGATCTGGGCGACCGAGGCCCACGTGCCGGAGCCCTCGCCGAGGAACAGCAGCGGGAAGGCGTAGAGCAGGCAGAACGTCGCCGCCTTGCCCAGGAAGTGCACGGGCAGCGGTCCGTGGCCACGCGAGCGGAGGAAGAGGAGCAGGATCGCGAGCAGGACGTCACGCGCGGGCAGCGCGACGGCGAGCGGGATCGGGATCACGTCGCGGGCGGCGAGCCCGAACAGGACCGCGAGGATGTAGAGACGGTCCGCGAACGGGTCGAGAAGCTTGCCGAGGGTGCTCGTCTGGTGCAGCCGACGGGCGAGCTGGCCGTCGAGCCAGTCGGTGAATCCGGAGACGGCGAGCACGATGATGGCCCAACCGTCGGCCCGGGGCCCGAGCACGAGCCAGAGGAACAACGGGACGCCCGCGAGTCTGGCGAAGCTCAGGACGTTGGGCAGGGTGAGTACCCGGGTGTCCTCACGCATATCGACCGGCTCCGCCACCAAAAGATCCCCCTCCGGGGCCCCACAAAAGGTCCTGCTGAAACAGTATTACCCGGGCAGCTCGCAGAGCCGTTCGCCGCGCGGCCGGCCATAGCGTCCGGCCGTCCGTGCGGACGTCAGTCCGTACGGTCACATCGATCAGCCCCTGCCCCCCACGTCGGTCAGCCGGCCGACGCGGCGACCCTCGAACGGTCACGCAGCCGGTCGAGCCAGCCGCTGTCAGTCCCGACTGTGACCAGCCGCTGGGTCGCACGGGTCAGAACGACGTACAACGTGCGGACACCGACGGGACTTTCCGCGGCGATCTCGGCGGGTTCGACCACGACGACCGCGTCGTACTCAAGGCCCTTGCTCGCCAACCCTGTGGTGACAACGACCCGCTGGCCCGCTTCGTCCCCGAATGGGGCGACCCAGTCGAGCGTCTCGCGGACACGTTCCCGCGGCACGATCACGCCGACCGTGCCCTCCACGACGTCGAGCAGCTCTCGCACGGCGGTCGTGACGGCCTCGGGTCGCTCAGCCTCCCCGGCCAGGCGGTGCTCGGGCAGCTGGCCCGTCTCCCGGACCGCGCGCGGCAGGGGTACGTCGGGAAGCTCCGCGCTGATGACGTCGGCGGCCAGGTCGAAGATCTCCGCCGAGTTGCGGTAGTTGGTGGCGAGATGGAACGTACGCCGGTTGCGGTTGCCGAGAGCCGAGTCGCGCGCCGACTCGGCCTCGGCGACGTCGGGCCAGGAGCTCTGCGCGGGATCGCCGACGATCGTCCAGCTCGCCTGGCGCCCGCGTCGGCCCAGCATCCGCCACTGCATCGGCGAGAGGTCCTGCGCCTCGTCGACCAGCACGTGGGCGTATCCGTCGTACTGCGGAGTGGTGTCTCCACGACGACCGGTGTAGTCCCGGTCGACCGACGTGGTGACCTCCTGCACGCCGTCGTAGTCGAACTCGTCGCGGGTCGGCGCCGGCATCGGTGGCTCTCCGAGCAGGGAGTCCAGCTCGTCCAACAGCGGAACGTCGTCGACGGAGTGGCCCGAGACGCCCACCCAGGACGCCGCGAGCTGGTCGACCTCGGCCGGGCCCAGCACTCCCCTGGCCGCGCCGGCGAGGTGGTCGCGGTCGGCGAGCCAGCTGAGTACCTGCGCGGGTGTGAGTGTCGACCACCACAGGTCCACGAAGTCGACGAACGCGTCGCGCTCGCGCACGTCCGCGTCGAACTCGGCGCGGGACATCCCTCCGCCCACCTTCTTGTGCAGGGCGCCGACCAACGTCCGGACGGCCTCGGCCCGGGCCCGGTTGCGCTGGGCTCCGCGACGGAGCACGTCCGTTCGGACCGCCGCGAGTTCGCGTGCGTCCAGGCTCAGCATCCGGCCCCCGGCGTACAGGCGAAGCTCCTGGGGCTCGCCTGGTACGGGGCCGCGGGCGGCGCGGGACAGCACCCTGCGCATCCGGTCCGACCCCTTGATCACCGCGACGGGGTACGGATCTGTGCGGTCGGCCACGACGCCGTCGACCACCTCACCGAGTGAACGCAGCGTCGCCTCGTGCTCGCCGAGCGCGGGCAGGACCCGCTCGATGTAGTTCATGAAGACGGGGGACGGTCCGACGACGAGAACGCCGCCACCCTGGATCCGTCGGCGTTCGGTGTAGAGCAGGTACGCCGCACGGTGCAGGGCGACCACGGTCTTCCCGGTGCCGGGACCACCGCTGATCAGGGTGACGCCGGGCGCGGGCGCCCGGATGACCCGGTCCTGCTCCTGCTGGATGGTCGCCACGATGTCGCGCATCCGGCCGCCGCGGGCCGCGGTCAACGCGGCCATCAGCGCACCGTCACCGACGACGTGGAGGTCGGCGGGCGCCGCCTCGGCGTCCAGCAGGTCGTCCTCGACACCGACCACGCGCTGGCCCTGGGACCGCAGGACGCGCCGGCGTACGACGCCCTGCGGCTCGGCCGCGGTGGCCTGGTAGAAGACGGCCGCCGCCGGCGCCCGCCAGTCGATCACCAGCGGCTCGTGCTCGGCGTCACGGACACCGATCCGCCCGACATAACGGACCACGCCACCGCGGTGGTCGAGGCGCCCGAACACGAGTCCCTCACGCTGGGCGTCGAGCACTGCGAGCCGGCGAACGGCGTGGTCGACCAGGACGTCCCGTTCGAAGAGGCTGCGGTAGTCCTCTTCCTTGATCTGGCCGGTGTAGTCGAGCAGACCACGCTCCCGACCCTCCTGGCGCACCGCGGTGGCGCTCTCGACCATGGCTGCGAGACGCGCGTAGACGCGGTCGACGTAGGCCTGTTCGCGGTTGATCTCGGCTTGCTCGATCGAGGTGGAAGGCTCCACCGACGCGTTCCCCCTGCCTGTGGAGCGGGCGTGACGCTGCCCGGCTGGACAACCGCACAAGTCTAGGCCGCGACATGGACGGGGCGCGACGAGGGAGCACCGGCCGGCCGCAAGCCGGACTTGACCATTCGTGGAATGATCGACGCCGTGATCCCCATCGTCGTACGCGTCGCCATCAACGCTCTCGCGCTCCTGGCCGCCACGCTGGTGCCCGGCATCGAGCTCGGTAGCAGCTCCACCGGAGGCAAGATCGGGACCCTGGTGGCGGTCGCCGTCATCTTCGGCATCGTCAACGCTGTCCTCAAGCCGATCATCAAGGTGATCGGCTGCGGCTTCTATCTCCTGACGCTCGGCCTGATCGCCGTCGTCGTCAACGCGCTGCTGTTCCTGCTGGTGGGCTGGCTCGCCCAGCAGGTCGGCCTGGCGTTCTCGGTGGACGGCTTCTGGGCCGGTTTCTGGGGCGCCATCATCGTCGCGGTGGTGAGCTTCTTCCTGAGCCTCGTCATTCCGGACAAGTACGACAAGCGCTGACCGGCGCGACGGTCGTCCGGCCGGGCGGGGCACTGTTCGGCCGGACGACCACGCCAGCGTTCCTATGCCAGCGCTCCCATGCCGGCAGTCCCATGCCGGCATGACGACGCCGGCCCGACGACGTCGGGCGCGAACGCCTAGGACCGCCGCCGGACGCTCTTCTCGCCGGCCGTGACGGCGAAGGGCAGTACGTTGCCCTCCGGTGGGAACGGGCACAGGTAGTGGTCGGTGAAGGCGCACGGCGGCAGGTAGGCGCGGTTGAAGTCGAGCACCGTGCTGCCGTCACCGCGCGGCGGCGGCAACTGGATGAACCGGAAGCCGAAGGTGTCCCGCCCGTTGGTCTGGTCGGAGAAGATCGCGTGCAGACCCGTCTCGCGGGCGCTCACCCGCAGCGTGTGTTCCTCGCCGTGCACGGTGAACGACACCACTCCGGACAGGGCGAGGTCACGGTCGTAGCCGTCGGCGTTCGGGACCTTCACCAGCCGGTCGGCGTCGTAACCGACGAACGTCGCGGGCCGCGACCACTCTTCGTCGGGACTGAAGGTGTCGATGCCGAGGAACGACTTACGGGCCTTCGCGTGCGGGTCGTAGACGCGGACGGCGTACTTGCCCGCACGCTGGATCAGAGCGAGCTTCCAGTCGCCGTGGGAGATCGTCGAGGGCCTGGGGTCGAGGTCGGAACGAGGATGCGCGACGCCGTCGACGATCTCACCGTCGACCACCAGGCCGTCGGCGGAGCGGCTCTTCACGGTGACGACGTCGTTCTCGACGCTCCAAGTACCGGGAACCTCGGGAACAGTGGTTGCGTCTGCAATCCAGAAGGTCCCGACGAGGGCGAGCACGGCATACGGCCCGCTCGCCGAGACCTGCCGCTGCTCGTGCCACTTCTTCCAGTCCTCCACAAAACCCAATGCAGTCAGCTCCTCAAGCCGGTCGCCCACGTGCCGGCCGATGGCGACCTTCGCAGCCAGGAGGCTGACACGGCGAGGGAAGTCGGCGGCGTCCGCGAGGATGCCGCCTCCCGAGGCGACATGATCTCGACGCGGAGATCGTAGTCGTGCCGTAAACCGGGAGCGAATCTCTCCCATCACTTCCAGCGGGCCTCCGGCGTTGCACCCCGGGTCGACGCCCCACTGTCGGGCCTACGATCCGCTCCGTCCCGGTGCCCGTTCCTGGCACTCGCGTTCCTGTGCTCGCGTTCCTGGTGCTCCGTCCTGGTGCTCCGTCCTGGTGCTCCGTCCTGGTGCTCCGTCCTGGTGCCCGTTCCTGGGCGTTCGGTGCGGCACCCGAGGCAGGACCGGCCTCTCGGCCCGCCGCGGCGCCGCTTTCCGACCATTGGTCCGGGTCTGCGAAAGCCTGCCGAGAGCGGCCACCATGATCGATTTCACGCGGTGGCGGCCATGGGTTATCGTTCGAACATCAGTTCGATCCCCTGCCCAGGTGACCGGACGGAGGACACAGATGACCGACCGCTTCGCGGTACGCACGACCCCTCAAGGCCACGGCGTTTGGGACGCGGCCGTCAACGGCTGGCACAGCAGGCAGGATCTCAGCGAACCCGCCGCCACGGAGCTGGCGAAGACCATGAACGTCGGCCATGCCGCGCAGCAGACAAGCACCGATACGACGTCCCGCAAGGTCGTACCCGCCAAGCCGGTTCTCGTGCTCGTCGACGGCCGCTGGTGGCCTGGGCACCTGGACTGGTGGGTGCACGAGACCGACGGGTGGTACGGCCGGGCCACTCTCGACGCCACTGGCGCGGCGAGCTGGTACCCCGCCGCCTCCCTGCGGCCGGCACCCGCGGCGGCCACCGCGTGACCGCCTCGCCCAGCGACAACCTTCGCCGACGAGACCCGCGCCCTCGAAGACATCACTCGCCCGGCCGGCGCGGGACGCCTCGATCCCGACCAGAACCGGTCCGCCCATCCCCTCCGCGCGTACCCCGATCCCGTGCCGGCGTCGGTGCGGCATGATCGTCCCCCGGAAGAAACCGTAGGTCTCGCCGTGCGCCCGGCCGGTCCACCACCCGGCCGGGCCCGCACAACGACAACCGGGCCCGCACCGGAACACCCCGGACGGGCCACACCACCCGCACCAGGCCACACCCAGGAGGGCCAGCATCCGCACCTCGGAGCGAGCCATCGCGACACGTTCCTTCGACGACCACGAACGCCGCATGTGGGCCGGTCGCGCAGACGCCTACGCACGAAGTTTCGCGAAACTGTGTGCTCACCCGGCCGGGGCGTTGCTCGACGCGGCCGGAGTCGCCCCCGAGGTCGACGCCGGGACGCGGGTGTTGGATGTCGGAACCGGAACGGGAACCGTCGCGGGCCTGGCCGTCGCCCGGGGTGCCCGCGTCACCGCCGTGGACGCGGACCCAAGCATGCTCGACCTCGCTCGTGGAAACGCCCCGGGTGCGGACCTCCACCTCGGCACCCTGCCCGATCTGGCGTTCGCCGCCGGGGCCTTCGACGCGACCGTGGCCAACTTCGTGGTCAACCATGTGGGTGATCCCCGCGCGGCCGTCACCGAACTCCGTCGCGTCACCCGCTCAGGTGGCCGGGTCGCGGTGACGATCTGGCCGCATCCAGCCTCACCCCTCCATCAGTTGTGGGGGCGTGTGCTCGAGGCTGCCGGAGCCGAACGCCCCGCGACCATGCCGTCCCTGCATCCAGAACTCGACTTCGAGCGGAACTCCGACGGACTGTCCAGCCTGCTCCGCGAGTCGGGGCTGGCCGACGTCACCTGCCGACGACTCGAGTGGAGTCATCGGGCCGACCCTGAAGACTGGTGGTCCGGCCCGGCCAACGGTGTCGCGTCCGTCGGGCTCGTCGTCGCCAGCCAGACCCCGGAGATGATCGTCCGTCTCAGGCAGCACTACGACCGCCTCATCGTGGACTACCGGGACGAGGACGGCCTGTTGAGTCTGCCGACCGCCGCTCTCCTCGCCGTTGGTCGAGTCGCCTGAGGTGAGGCCGGGAGCCGAGTGGCGGCGGCACGTGTCGCGGGCGTGAGCACCGGCCGCGGCCTCAGGCCGGCGCGGTCCAGGCCCGCCAGACCCGCTCGGCGACGCCGGGCGCGGCGACCAGGATGCCGCCGCTGGCGGGAAACAGGGTCGGCTCCCCGTCCTGTCCACGCACGTCGGCTCCGGCCTGGTCGGCGATGAACACCGCCGCCATCAGGTCGATCGTGTTGAACTCCCCGATCACTCCGGCCGCGGCGCGCCCCGCGGCGACGCTGACCAGGGACAACGCCGAGGAGCCCATGATCCTGGTGGTGCACAGGTCAGCGGCGAGCCGCTCCAGCAGGGTGGTCATGCCGGGCCAGGGACGGTAGGCGGCCCACTCGGTCACCACCACCTCACCGGCGAGGGTGTTCGCCTCCCGGCACTGGATCGGCGCGCCGTTGCAGAGGGCAGGACCGCCGCGTACGGCGCTGAACACCTCGCCCCGAAAGGGATCCGCGACCACGCCGAGAGCCGGACCGTCCGCGTCGACCAGGGCGAGGCTGAAACAGCACCACGGCAGCCCACTGGCGTAGTTGGTCGTCCCGTCGACCGGGTCGAGGTACCACGTCGGCGCGCCGTCGACGGCGGGCTCGCCGCCGTACTCCTCCCCGACCACGGCATGGTCCGGGAACCGATCGGCGAGGACGGCGCAAACGTGGCGTTCGATCTCACGATCGGTCTCGGTGACCAGATCGGCGGCGTTGGCCTTGGTCGTCACCGAGGTTGGCCGCACTGTCATCCGGTGGGTCGCCCACCGCGCCAACTCGAGGGTCGTGGCCAGTTCGTCGGCAAAGGTCACGCGGGAAACCTCCATGTGCGGTCAGGCACTGGCAGGACGGCGCTTCTTCGGCAGTCGGGCGACGACGTCGGCGTAGGAAGTGTCGACCAGCTCACGCACCTCATCGTCAGGGACGGCCCCGTCGAGGGGCACCCTGATCCAGCCGTACCGACCGATGTAGGCACTCGGCGTCACGACATTCGGATAGCGGGCGCACCGCTCTCCGGCCGCTTCCTCCGCGGTCCGGCCGGCCTTCACGCCGACGCTCCCGGAGGTCTCGCCGACGAACGCGAACGCCTTGCCACCGACCTTCACGACCAACTCACCCCACGGATAGGCCTCCTCCGCGCCGGGCTTGGCGAGGCAGTAGGAAACCAGGTCGTCGTCGACGCTCATCACTCCCCCGCTCCTGTGGCCTCGGACGTGTCCTCGCGACAACCGACGACCGGCGTCCGGGGGACGGCGCGGGGGCGCCACCCCCGCGCCCTGCCTCACTTGACGCCGGCCTCGTGCATCCCGCGAAGCTCGCGCTTCAACTCGCTGATCTCGTCGCGCAACCGCGCGGCGAGCTCGAACTGGAGCTGCTCGGCCGCGCTGTTCATCTGCTGGTTGAGCTCCTGGATCAGGTCGGCGAGGTCGGACGCGGGCAGCGCGGCGAGGTCCTTCGCGTGTCGGCCGCTCTCGCCCAGGCTGGACAGCTCCGGCACGGGCGCCTTTCCCCGGCTCTGCTGCCGACCCGCTCCACCGAGCAGCTTCTGGGTGTCAGCGTCTTCACGCGCCAGCATGTCGGTGATGTCGGCGATGCGCTTACGCAGCGGAGTCGGGTCGATGCCCTTCTCGCGGTTGTAGGCGACCTGCTTCTCCCGCCGACGGTTGGTCTCGTCGATCGCCATCTTCATGGACGGGGTGATCGAATCGGCGTACATGATCACCTGGCCGGAGACGTTACGGGCGGCCCGGCCGATCGTCTGGATCAGGCTGGTCCCCGACCGCAGGAAGCCTTCCTTGTCCGCGTCGAGGATGGCCACCAGGGAGACCTCGGGCAGGTCGAGTCCTTCTCGCAGAAGGTTGATGCCGACCAGGACGTCGTAGTCCCCCATCCGCAACTCGCGCAGCAGCTCGATTCGCCGCAGGGTGTCGACCTCGCTGTGGAGGTAGCGCACCTGGATGCCCTGCTCGAGGAGGTAGTCGGTGAGGTCCTCGGCCATCTTCTTGGTCAGCGTGGTGACGAGCACCCGCTCCTGCTTGACCTCGCGTTCGCGGATCTCGTGGATGAGGTCGTCGATCTGACCCTTGGTGTTCTTCACCACGATCTCGGGGTCGACCAGGCCGGTCGGTCGGATGATCTGCTCGACCACGCCCTTGGACTTGCTCAGCTCGTAGGGCCCCGGCGTCGCGGAGAGGTAGACGGTCTGCCCGATCCGCTCCAGGAACTCCTCCCAGCGCAGCGGACGGTTGTCCATCGCCGACGGCAGCCGGAAGCCGTGCTCGACCAGGGTCCGCTTCCGGGACATGTCGCCCTCGTACATCCCGCCGATCTGCGGGACCGTGACATGGGACTCGTCGATGACCAGTAGGAAGTCTTCGGGGAAGTAGTCGAGCAGGCAGTGCGGCGCCGTGCCCGGACCACGGCCGTCGATGTGCCGCGAGTAGTTTTCGATCCCCGAACAGGTGCCGATCTGCCGCATCATCTCGATGTCGTAGGTGGTGCGCATGCGCAGCCGCTGCTCCTCGAGCAGCTTGCCCTGGCGCTGGAGCTCAGCCAGTCGCTCCTCCAGCTCCGCCTCGATGTCGCCGATCGCCCGCTCCATGCGTTCGACGCCGGCCACGTAGTGCGACGCCGGGAAGATGTAGAGCTCCTGGTCTTCGGTGATGATCTCGCCGGTCACCGGGTGCAGGGTGGACAGCCGCTCGATCTCGTCGCCGAAGAACTCGATCCGGACGGCCATCTCCTCATAGACCGGGAACACCTCGAGGGTGTCGCCACGGACCCGGAAGGTGCCGCGGGTGCCGGCGGCGTCGTTGCGGGCGTACTGCATCTCGACCAGCTTGCGGAGCACCCGGTCGCGCTCGATCTCGTCGCCGACCCGCATCTTCACCATGCGGTCGACGTACTCCTGCGGAGTGCCCAGACCGTAGATGCTCGACACGCTGGCGACCACGATCGTGTCGCGTCGGGTCAGCAGCGAGTTGGTCGCCGAGTGCCGTAGCCGCTCGACCTCCTCGTTGATCGAGGAGTCCTTCTCGATGTAGGTGTCGGACTGCGGGACGTAGGCCTCGGGCTGGTAGTAGTCGTAGTAGGAGACGAAGTACTCGACGGCGTTGTCGGGGAAGAAGTGCCGCAGCTCGTTGGCGAACTGAGCGGCCAGGGTCTTGTTGGGTGCCATCACCAGCGTGGGCCGTTGGAGCTTCTCCACCGCCCAGGCGATGGTCGCCGTCTTGCCCGTGCCGGTCGCCCCCAACAGGACGATGTCGGGTTCGCCCGCCTCGATGCGGCGGGCGATGTCCTCGATAGCGTCCGGCTGGTCGCCGGACGGGGCGAAGTCCGAGACGACCTTGAACGGCGCGACCTTGCGGACGATGTCAGTAACCGGACGCATGACGCCAACCGTACGCCCGAGCACCGACAAGCCCCGAACGCATCGGCCCTGCCGTGGTCAGCACGGACGAACCCGCCCGAATCCTCACCATCCGTGACGCCTCAGCGGGCCTCACGTGGCGTCCGCCCGCAACCACTCCCACAGCCGCTTGACCTGCGCGTCGAGGGCCGTGAGGGCCCCGGAGTTGTCCAGGACGACGGTCGCCGCCGAACGCCGCTCGGCCCGGCTCACCTGGGCGGCGACCCGGGCCCTGGCGTCCTCGGGGCTGATCCCCCGGACCCGGGTGAGCCGGTCGATCTGGACCTCCTCGGGCACGTCGACGACGACCACCGCGTCGAAGCCCGCGGCCTGCCCCGTCTCCACCAGGAGGGGGATGTCGTGAACAACGATGACGTCCGGGTCGGCGGCCGCCGCGGCCTTCTCGAGCTCAGCGGCCCGGGCTCGTACCCGCGGATGGATGATCGCCTCCAGGCGCCGCCGCGCCGCCTCGTCCCCGAAGACGATGCGGCCGAGCGCCGGCCGGTCGAGCGAGCCGTCCGCGGCCACCACCTCCTCGCCGAAGGCGTCGACGACGGCGGCCAGGCCATCGGTGCCGGGTTCGACCACCTCGCGGGCGAGCCGGTCGGCGTCGATGATCATCGCGCCGTAGGAGGCGAGCCTGCGGGCGACCTCACTCTTGCCCGATCCGATTCCGCCCGTCAGTCCCACACGCAGCACACCGCGGACGATACCTCGCCACGGACGTCGGTACGGACAGAAGTATGGACAGACCAGCGCGAGCCTGGCCGAGCTGAGGTGGTTCGGCGACGCGCGATCGTTCCCGCGCGAGGTCGGTCGGCCCGGTCAGCCGTGTGCGACGACCTGTGCCATCGCCCGCCGGGCCCGCTCCAGGCTCGCGGCGAGCGGCTCGTCGAACCGGGCCGGGTTGAAGGGTGCCCTGGTGGAGACGTAGAGCCCGCCACTGACCTGCTCCATGTGGGCGCCGGTGTAGGCCTGAGCGATGCCGGAGTGCAGCCGGGTGAGGTCGAACCAGGCGTCCAGGAAAAGGTCGGGCTCCGGCGTGACGAGCAGGTCCTTCGGGGACAGGAACGGCGCTTCCAGCACCACCGACGCGTACAGCGGACGGAGGGTCACCGCGAGCGCCACGAGCAGCTCGCGGAGGCGGTCGCCGAGGAGGAAGGCCGCCTTCTCGTCGGTATAGGGACGTTCGAACGCCGAACCGTCCACGACGACCTCGATCGGGTCGGCGTCGAGGAGCGCGAGAGAGGTCATCGGCGAACAGCGGCGGACGACGGGGTCCTGCAGACCGTCGAGCCGCCTCACGACCTGGCGCACCTCGGTGACGAGCGCGTCGTCCCGCCGTCCCGGGACGAACAGCCCCACTCCCGCCGGTTGCCATCCGAGCTCGTGCACCACTCCAGTGTTGCCGACAGAAAGAGATCCGGACAGGGCCCGACCGAAGACGTGCCGTGGTCTCGTCGAGCCCAGGCGTGAGTCCCGCTCGAAGCCGGAGGGCGGTCCCGAGGGAGACCGATCACTTCTTGTCGGATATGTCCCGATGCCTCGAGGGCCCTGCAGGCATGATCCGACGGCCGCCGGGTCTGCCCGACTCGACCGATCTTGTCCAAGCTGGTCCGCCGGATCCGGACATGCCGTATAACGGAGAGGTGCCTGAGCCCAAGATCTCTCGCGAGGAGGCCGAGGCCACCCTCAACGCTCGAAAGCAGCTGGGTGAGGACTACGAGCCCGCGCTTGTCGAGTCTTTCGTCGAGCGCATCGACGCGACCATCGAGGCGCGGGTCGACGCGCGGGTCGAGCAGGCCCTGAAGGGCGTGAAGCCGGCCAAGCCCAAGAACGACGACCATGTCCTCGCGCTCGCCATCGTCTCCCTCGGTGTCGCGATCCCGATGACCGCGATCGCCGCGCATGAGGGCGGCATGGCCGGCATGTTGATCACCTGGATCGGGATCGTGCTGGTCAACTTCCTCTACGGCGCCGGCCGCTTCCGCCGCGACTAGGACGCGCCGCGGATCGCGTCCGGCGGATCGCGTCCGGCGGATCACGTCCGGTTCGCGTGCGACCGCATCCTGGCTCGCCGCGTTGTCGTCCCCGCCACCCCTGCTGCCAGAATTCGTGGGCGAGATGCCGTGACACGCACGAGGCCCCGTCCTGATGGACGGGGCCTCGGGTGCACTACCTGAGCGGGTGGATCACTCAGCCGTTGCCGGTCAGCTTCTCCCGCAGGGCCGCGAGCGCCTCGTCGGAGGCGAGGGTGCCCTCCGCCGGACGGGCGGTGTCGTTCGAGCTGTAGGACGAGGTGCCCGAGCTGGACACCGCGGTGTCGTCGGTCTCCTCGAGCTCAGCCGCCTGCGCCGCCTCGATCTGCTTCTTGTGAGCTTCCCAGCGCTGGTGGGCCTCGGCGTACTCCCGCTCCCACTGGTCACGCTGCTTCTCGAAGCCCTCGAGCCACTCGCCAGTCTCGGGGTCGAAGCCCTCGGGGTACTTGTAGTTCCCCTGCTCGTCGTACTCGGCCGCCATGCCGTAGAGCGTCGGGTCGAAGTGCTCCCCGATCCCCTCGGCGCCCTCGTTGGCCTGCTTGAGGGACAGCGAGATCCGCCGACGCTCGAGGTCGATGTCGATGATCTTGACCATCACATCGTTGCCGACCTGGACGACCTGCTCCGGAACCTCCACGTGGCGCTCGGCCAGCTCGGAGATGTGGACCAGGCCCTCGATGCCGTCGTCGACCCGCACGAACGCACCGAACGGCACCAGCTTGGTGACCTTGCCGGGCACGATCTGGCCGATCTGGTGGATCCGGGCGAACTGCTGCCACGGGTCCTCCTGCGTCGACTTGAGCGACAGCGAGACCCGCTCGCGGTCGAGGTCGACGTCGAGCACCTCGACGGTGACCTCCTGGCCCACCTCGACGACCTCGCTCGGGTGGTCGATGTGCTTCCAGGAGAGCTCGGAGACGTGCACGAGGCCGTCGACCCCACCGAGGTCGACGAACGCACCGAAGTTGACGATGCTCGAGACGACGCCCTTGCGGATCTGCCCCTTCTGCAGCTGGTGCAGGAAGTTCTGGCGAACCTCGGACTGGGTCTGCTCGAGCCAGGCACGGCGGGACAGGACCACGTTGTTGCGGTTCTTGTCCAGCTCGATGATCTTGGCCTCGAGCTCGCGCCCGACGTAAGGCTGCAGGTCGCGGACACGCCGCATCTCGACCAGGGAGGCCGGGAGGAAGCCGCGGAGGCCGATGTCGAGGATGAGACCACCCTTGACGACCTCGATGACGGTGCCGGTGACGACGCCGTCCTCCTCCTTGATCTGCTCGATCGTGCCCCAGGCGCGCTCGTACTGAGCCCGCTTCTTGGACAGGATCAGCCGGCCTTCCTTGTCCTCCTTCTGGAGGACGAGCGCCTCGACATGATCACCGACCTTGACCACTTCGCTGGGGTCGACGTCATGCTTGATCGACAGTTCGCGAGCGGGGATCACGCCTTCGGTCTTGTAACCGATGTCGAGCAGGACTTCATCCCTGTCGACCTTGACGACGGTGCCCTCGACGATGTCACCGTCATTGAAATACTTGATTGTCTCGTCGATCGCGGCGAGGAAGGCCTCCTCCGAGCCCACGTCGTTCACCGCTACCTGCGGCGTCTTCTGCTGGGCCGGTGCTGAATCAGTCAGCGGGGCCTCGATGCTGCTCGTCATCTGGTTGATGGCTCCGATATGGCGTGTTCGTCGTCACGTGCGCGTGTGGACCATTTGATCGCATTGCCGAGAAGTTCGGCCGCCGTCCAGGGCCGGAACCGGATGATTTCGACAAGAACGCGAGCGCAAGCCTGCTCCGTCCGAGGTCGCACAGGCCCACAACGCTCATGTCAGGATACGGGTGCGCCGCAAGCAGGGTCAACGCAACCCCGCATACTAGGGCCATCCCAAACGTGAGGATCCCGGCATGGGTTCCGCCTGGGTCCGGCTCAAGCCGCTCCACCGCTCACGTCGAGGCCGAAAGTTGGCCGGCCAGCGGACAGATTACGACATCGGGCCGTGTCCAGCAGGACCTGGTGGGCCCGGTCGGCGATCGGGTGATCCCCGGCGCGGGCGGCCAGGTCGACCAGGGCCACCAGGTCGGAGGCCCGGGCGAGGCCCAGGAGGTCGGCGGGCACGCCGGGTGCCTGCGCGGCGAAGGCGCTGGCAAGGGCGCCGCCGAAGACCTCGTCGGACTCGAACCTCAGCAGGTTGCCGATGTCGGTGTACGGCGAGCCCGCATGGGCGTACTCCCAGTCCAGGAGCCCGGTCACGGTGCCCGACTCGGGGTCCACCAGGAGGTTCTTCGGGTTGAAGTCGCTGTGGCACAGGCACACCCGGCGTACGCCGTCAACCAGGTCCTGCGCCTCGGCGGCGACCTCCAGAAGGGCGGCGAAGTCCTCGTCGGACCACCGGGCGAGGGCGCCTGAGCCACGGTGGGCCTGCACCCAGGACTCCACCCCGGCCGCCGACCCGGTCCAGGGCTCGACCCGAAGATCGGCACCCACGAACTGGCCCGGCCGCAGGAACGGCATGCCCGACAGCCGGGTGAGGACCGCCGCCACGCTCACGGCCGACGCCTGCCGCTCCTCCGCCCCGGCCTCGGCCAGCCACAGGTCCAGCCGGATTCCGGGCAGCCGCTCCATCAGGATGAACGCGGGCGTGTCCGGGGACGCCTGGGTGCGGGACTCGAGGACGCGCGGCACGGGCACCAGGTCACGGACCAGGGACAGCAGTGCGGCGTCGACCGCGGCGCGTTCCGGATCGCGCAGGTAGAGCCGGAGGACGGCCTCCTCCCCCGCCCCGCCGACCAGGAAGGTCTCCCCGCTGTAGCCGCCCGCCAGAGGTCGCGCCTCGGCGCCGAGCAACGCCCGGGCCGCCGAGGTCACCGGACCCCGAGCCGCTCCCGATCCGACCGGCTGGTCGCCGCCGTTGGTCATGCCGCCGGCGCGAGGAACGCGGCCAGTGCGGCGACGTACATGCCGGGGTCAGCGGCGCCGCAGAGCTCGCGGGCGGAGTGCATCGCCAACTGCGGCGCGCCCACGTCGGCCGTGGTCACTCCCACACCAGCCGCCGTGATCGGTCCGACCGTGGACCCGCACGGCAGGTCGGCCCGGTTGACGAACCGCTGCAGGGGGACCTCCGCCTGGTCACAGGCCTGCACGAAGGCACCGGTCCCCCGTGCGTCGGTGGCGTAGCGGAGATTGACGTTGATCTTGAGCACGGGCCCGCCGTTGACCGCGATCTGGTGGTGCGGCTCGTGTCGCTCGGCGTAGTTGGGGTGGGTCGCGTGCGCCATGTCGCCGGAGGCGCAGATGGAGCCGGCGAGTGCCCGCAGGAGGTCCTCCCGGTCACCGCCCGCCGCCAACACGATGCGCTCGAGTACGGCAGGGAGCAGGTTGGAGGCGGCACCGCGCTCGGACACGCTCCCGACCTCCTCGTGGTCGAAGAGCACCAGGACCGGCACCAGCGGCTCCGCTGCCGGTGCCTCCACCGCACGCAGGAGAGCACGGACCCCGGCGTAGGTGGTGCCGAGGTTGTCCAGGCGCGGCGCACTCACCAGGTCGCCGTCGCGGCCGATCCGGGCGGATGGGGCGAGGTCGTGGGTCATCAGCTCCCACGCGAGGACGTCACCGGACTCGACCTTGAGCTCCTCCGCCACGAAGTCGGTGAAGTCGCCGGTCGACGCACCCACGCCCCAGACCGGAAAGACGTGCTGCTGGGGGTTGAGCTTCACACCGGTCTCGCGAACCTCCCGGTCGAGGTGGATCGCGAGCTGCGGGACGCGCAGGATCGGCCGGTCGATCTTGAGCAGGCGTTCCTCGGCGCCGCCGGGCGTCCGGACGCTGACCCGCCCGGACAGGCCGAGGTCACGGTCGAGCCAGGAGTTGAGCAGCGGGCCGCCGTAGGGCTCGGCGGCGAGCACCTGCCAGCCGGCCCGCGCGGTGTCGGGATGCGGCTTGATCCGCAGGTTGGGGCTGTCGGTGTGGGCGCCCACGATCCGGAACGCGGTCGTCGGGCCCGCGGCGTTCTCGGTGCTCCAGGCGACCAGCGAACCGCCCCGCACCATGTAGTAGCGGCCCGGCTCCCGGGGCCACCGCGCCGTCTCCTCCACGGCCGCGAAACCCGCGGCCTCCAGGCGCGCGGCCGACTCCACACAGGCGTGGAACGGGGACGTCGCCGCGTCGATGAAGGTGCAGAGGCCGTCGGCCTCGGCGTAGTCCGCAGAACTCCGGTCGGTGTCGGCGATCGATGAGGCGCACATGCGGAGAATCCTAGGGGGTGCGCCACGGATCGTGGCCGACCAGTGAGCAGGTCATCCGCACCCTGGACGGCTCACGACGCACTCCCTCGGGCACCGTCGCGGGGAGCCGGTCCACGGACCCTAGGGTGGGCCCGAGTGTCCGGGCCGCCGCAGCCCTGCGAGCGTGGAGGGCGAGGCGTGTCCCCCCTTCCCGACGATCACGGAGGAACGCCCATGCCGGGTGCCACCGACCTCCCTCGCGCACACGCTGTCGCCGCGGCCAACCGCGGGTGGTGGGACAGTCAGGCAGACGAGTACCAGAGCGAACACGGTGAGTTCCTCCGCGACGTCGGTTTCGTCTGGGGACCGGAGGGGCTGGAGGAGTCCACGGCCCGGCTGCTCGGGGACGTCCGGGGGAGGCAGGTGCTCGAGGTGGGGTGCGGCGCCGGGCAGTGCGCGCGCTGGTTGCGGGCCGAGGGCGCACATGCCGTGGGGGTCGACCTGTCCTTCCGGCAGCTGCAGCACGCCCGCCGGATCGACCAGACGACGGGCGTCACGGTACCCGCCGCCACCGCCGACGCGGCGGCCCTGCCGTTTCGGACCGCGACGTTCGACGTGGCGTGCTCGGCCTATGGTGCGCTGCCGTTCGTCGCGGACGTCGACGCCGTGTTGGCCGAGGTGGCCCGGGTGCTGAGGGATGGCGGGCGGTGGGTTTTCAGCGTCAGCCATCCGATCCGTTGGGCCTTCCCCGACGATCCCGGTCCCGCCGGGCTGGTGGTGGAGCACTCCTACTTCGACCGGACGCCCTACGTCGAGACCGACCGGGCCGGGCGGGCGAAGTACGCGGAGTACCACCGGACGCTCGGGGACTGGGTGGGTGCACTCACCAGGGCCGGCTTCGTCCTCCGGGAGCTGGTCGAACCCGAGTGGCCGGCCGGACACGAGCGCAGCTGGGGCGGCTGGAGTCCTCGTCGGGGTCGGCTGCTGCCCGGCACGGCGATCTTTCGGTGTGAACGGGGCGGCGCGCTGAGTCCGCCGCACTCCGCCAGGAAGTAAGCCAAGAAGTAGGCCCGGACGTCAGCCGGGACTCGGCGGGCGGCGGGCGGCGGGCAGGAAACACGTTGCGTGCCCGTGGCGGCGACCTCGACACTGGCCCGCATGACCGCCGTACCGACGTTCGAAGAGCTGCTCGCCGAAGGTGCCGGGGTTCCGGTCGAGGGCTGGGACTTCTCCTGGTTCGAGGGCCGGGCCAGCGAGCAGCGCCCGTCCTGGGGCTACGCCCAACTGATGGTGGAACGGATGGCCAGGGCCACCGCCGCGCTCGACATCCAGACCGGCGGCGGCGAGGTGTTGGCGCAGGTCACCAGACCTCCGAAGGTGCTCGCCGCCACCGAGTCGTGGCCGCCGAACGTCGAGCTCGCCAGCCGGAGGCTCCAGGCGCTGGGCGCCACCGTGGCCGCCGTCGCCGACGACGCGGACTTGCCGTTTCCCGACGCGTCGTTCGACCTGGTGGTCAGCCGGCACCCGGTGATCACCCGCTGGGACGAGATCGCCCGGGTCCTCATGCCCGGCGGCACGTACTTCTCCCAACAGGTGGGCACGGGCTCGGTCCACGAGCTCACCGAGGCGCTGATGGGACCGCAGCCGGTCGGCCAGGCGCGCAGCACCGAGCGGGCCGTCGCGCAGGCGCGGTCGGCCGGGCTCGAGGTGGTCGACCTGCGCCACGAACGGCTCCGGACGGAGTTCAACGACGTCGCCGCGGTCGTGCACTTCCTGCGGAAGGTCATCTGGATCGTCCCGGGCTTCACCGTCGAGCGCTACCGCGACGAGCTGGCCGCGCTGCACCGGCGCATCCAGGCCGAAGGGCCGTTCGTCGCCTACGCCACGCGGTTCCTGATCGAGGCCCACAAGCCACGGTGACCGCCGTGGCGTAGTGCTCGCGCCTGGCCCGAAGCCTCAGTGGCCGGCTTCGTGCCAGGTGCGGCCCTCGCCCAGGGAGACGTCGAGTGGGACGGTCACCTCCGCGGCGCCGCCCATCTCCTGTCGTACGAGCTCGGCCACCTGCTCGCGCTCGCCGGAGGCGACCTCCAGCACGAGCTCGTCGTGGACCTGGAGCAGGACGCGGGAGCTGAGCCTGGCCTCCCGCAGCGCACGGTCGACACCGAGCATCGCGACCTTGATCAGGTCGGCCGCCGACCCCTGGATGGGTGCGTTGAGGGCCATCCGCTCGGCCATCTCACGGCGCTGCCGGTTGTCGCTGGTGAGGTCGGGGAGGTAGCGCCGGCGCCCCAGGATGGTCTCGGTGTAGCCGGTCTTGCGGGCCTCCTCCACCACCCCGCGGAGGTAGTCGCGCACCCCGCCGAAGCGCTCGAAGTACTCGTCCATCAGCCCGCGCGCCTCGGCGACGTCGATGCGCAGCTGCTGGGACAGGCCATAGGCCGACAGACCGTAGGCGAGGCCGTAGTTCATCGCCTTGATCTTGGCCCGCATCTCGGTGGTCACCTCGGCCGCCGGCACGGCGAACACCCTGGACGCGGTGGCGGCGTGGAAGTCCTCGCCGGAGTGGAACGCCTCGATCAGCCCGGAGTCGACCGACAGGTGCGCCATGATGCGCATCTCGATCTGGCTGTAGTCGGCGGTCAGGAGGCAGTCGTAGCTCGGCCCCACGACGAACGCCTCGCGGATCCGGCGGCCCTCCTCGGTGCGGATCGGGATGTTCTGCAGGTTGGGGTCGGTGGAGGACAGCCGGCCCGTCGCCGCGATCATCTGGTTGAACGTCGTGTGGATCCGACCGTCGTCGGCGACCGTCTTGAGCAGTCCTTCCACCGTCGACCGCAGCTTGGACGCGTCGCGGTGGGCCAGCAGGTGGGCGAGGAACGGGTGCTCGGTCTGCGCGAACAGTTGCTGCAGCGCCTCGGCGTCGGTGGTGTAGCCGGTCTTGGTGCGCTTGGTCTTGGGCATCCCGAGCTGCTCGAAGAGGACCACCTGCAGCTGCTTGGGCGATCCGAGGTTGATCTCCTCGCCGATCACGCGGTAGGCCTCGTCGGCGGCCTGCTTGACCTGGCCGGCGAAGTGCGCCTCCAGCTCGGAGAGCCGGTCGACGTCGACGGCGATACCCACCTGCTCCATCCGGGCGAGCACGCTCACGAGCGGCAACTCGACCTCGCCGAGCAGCCGGGCGCCACCGCGGGCGGACAGCTCCTCGTCGAGTTTGGCGGCGAGGTCGATGACGGCGCGCGCCGCCACCATCGCCCGGTCGGGGATCCCGCCGGTCTCGTCGATGCCCTCCAGGCTGAGCTGGCCGTCGCTCGGCTCCTCGGTGCGCAGCTCGCGCCGGAGGTAGCGCAACGTCAGGTCGGCGAGGTCGTAGGAGCGCTGGTCGGGGCGGACGAGGTAGGCCGACAGGGCGGTGTCGTTGGTGACGCCGCGCAGGGTCCAGCCACGCGCGGCGAGGGCGAGGATCGGGCCCTTGGCGTCGTGCAGCGCCTTCTCGTGGGTCGCGTCGCCCAGCCAGTCGGCCAGGACCTTCTCGTCTTCTGGCGACAGCTCCGTCGGGTCGACCCAGGCCGCGGCGCCGTCGGAGGACGCGAGTGCCACGCCGGCGACGTCGCCGGTGCCCCGGCCCCAACTGCCCTGGACGTGCAGGCCGGTACGAACGGCGCCGGCCTGCCCCTTCGCGTGCTCGTCGAGCCAGGACGCGAGCTCACCGGCGCCGAGCTTCACGCCGACGACCTCGAAGCCTTCCTCCGCCTCCGGCTCGGGCGCCTGCAGGGTGGCGAACAGCCGGTCGCGCAGGACCCGGAACTCCAGGGCGTCGAAGACCTGGTGGACGGCGTCGCGGTCCCACGGCTGCAGGGCGAGGTCGCCTGGCTGGAGCGGCACCGCGACGTCCCGGACCAGTTCGTTGAGCTGGCGGTTCTGCAGCACCTGGCCGAGGTGGGCCCGCAGGGACTCGCCCGCCTTGCCCTTCACCTGGTCGACCTGTGCCACCAGGTCGTCGAGGGAGCCGTACTGGTTGAGCCACTTCGCCGCCGTCTTCGGCCCGACTCCGGGCACACCCGGCAGGTTGTCGCTCGTCTCGCCGACGAGGGCCGCGAGGTCGGGGTAACGCTCCGGAGCGATGGCGTAGCGCTTCTCGACCTCGGCCGGGGTGATCCGGGTGACCTCGGAGACCCCACGGGTCGGGTAGATCACGGTGAGCTGGTCGGTGACGAGCTGGAAGGTGTCACGGTCGCCGGACACCACCAGGACCTCGTGCCCCAGCTCGGCCGCCTGCGTGGCGAGCGTCGCGATCACGTCGTCGGCCTCGAAGCCCTCGACCTCGGCGAAGGGGATCCGCAGCGCGTCGAGAACCTCCTTGATCAACGGCAGCTGGCTCCGGAACTCGTCCGGCGTCTTCGCCCGGCCGGCCTTGTATTCGGCGTATGTCTCGCTCCGGAAGGTTTGCCGGCCGACGTCGAACGCGACCGCGATGTGCGTCGGCTGCTCGTCGCGGAGCATGTTGATCAACATGGAGGTGAAGCCGTAGACCGCGTTGGTCGTCTGCCCGGTCTTGGTGGAGAAGTTTTCCGCCGGCAGGGCGAACCACGCCCGGTAGGCCAGTGAGTGGCCATCGAGGAGCAGCAGGCGGGGACGGTCGGTGTGAGGGGCGTCGGCTACCACGCACGTGACTTTAGCCGTCCGCACCGACATGCCGGACCGCCGCCGCGCTGGGCGGAAGGGCTCGTGATCCACTGGGGCGTATGCCCGACTTCGCCGCCGCCCCTCCTTCCGCGCCGATCCACGAGCGCCTCGGGATCACGATCGTCTCGGCCTCCGCCGACCGCTGCGTCGGGACGCTCCCGGTCGAGGGCAACACCCAGCCGTTCGGGCTGCTCCACGGAGGCGCCTCCTGCGTCCTCGCCGAGAGCCTCGCGTCGATCGCCGCGATGTTGTACGCCCAGCCGGACCGGGTGGCCGTGGGCGTCGACATCAACGCGACCCACCACCGCGGGGTCCGCTCCGGCATCGTCACCGGCGTGGCGACCCCCGTCCACCGCGGCCAGTCGACCGCGACGTACGACGTGGTCATCACCGACGAGCAGGAGCGGCGGGTGTGCACCGCCCGCCTCACCTGCTACCTGCGGCCGGCGACGTCGTAGCGCTCCCTACCCCCTTGGCCGGCGCCGCCCCCGCGCTCAGCCGACCTTCGCGACGGTCACCCGGACACTGCCACCGTCGCCGACCTCGACGGCCGCCGCCTCGCTCGTCACGCCGGTGACGGCGAGCTCGGCCGTGAGGGTCTCGCCGGTGACCAGCTCCCGGTGGGCCTCCACGGCGTTCCGTACGTCGCTGTCGTCGGACTCCACGCTCAGCCGGATCCGGTCGGAGACGTCCAGGCCGGCGTCGCGGCGGGCCTGCTGCACGGCCCGGATCACGTCGCGGGCGACGCCCTCGGCAGCGAGCTCCGGGGTCACCTCCGTGTCGAGGACCACCACACCGACGTCTCCGGGCAGCGCGGCCGAGGATTCCGCGTCGGTGGGGACGAGGCGCAGCTCGTACTCCCCCTCGGCGAGCACGACGCCGCCGGCGGCCACGCCGTCCTCCGACACTGACCAGTCCCCGGCCTTGACGGCTCGGATCACGCGCTGGACGTCCTTGCCGAGCCGCGGCCCGAGCGCGCGCGGGACCACCGAGAGGACCCGCTGGCAGTGCGCCGCGACGTCGGAGTCGAGCCGGACCTCCTTGACGTTGACCTCCTCGCGCACCAGGTCGGCGAACGGCGCCAGCCGTTCCGCGTCCGGCGCGGCGACCGTCAGCGACGCGAGCGGCAACCGCACCCGCAGCCCCTTCGCCTTGCGCAACGCGAGAGCGGCCGAGCACACGGACCGAACGCTGTCCATCGCCGCCACGAGATCCGGGTCCGCCGGCAGATCATCGGCGGCTGGCCAGTCGGCGAGGTGCACCGAACGCTCACCGGTGAGCCCGCGCCAGACCTCCTCGGTGACCAGCGGCAGCAGCGGCGCCGCGAGCCGGGAGAGCACCTCGAGCACGGTGTGGAGCGTGTCGAACGCGTCCTGGTCGCCGGACCAGAAGCGCTCGCGGGAACGCCGGACGTACCAGTTGGTCAGCACGTCGAGGAACGAACGGACCGCCGCACAGGCGCCGGAGATGTCGTAGGCGTCGAGAGCGTCGGTCGTGCTCGCCACCGTGTCGTGCAGCTTGGCGAGGACGTACCGGTCCAGAACGTGCGGAGAGTCGGTCCGCCAGCGCGCCACCGCCTGCTCGGCGTTGGTGTAGAGGGTGAAGAAGTAGTAGGCGTTCCACAGCGGGTGGAGTGCCTGCCGCACGCTGTCCCTGATCAGCGGCTCGCTGACGGCGAGATCGCCGCCTCGGACGACGGGCGAGGCCATCAGCGCCCACCGCATGGCGTCCGACCCGTAGGCGTCGAACATCGACACCGGGTCGGGGTAGTTGCGCAGGCTCTTGCTCATCTTGCGGCCGTCGTCGCCGAGGACCGTGCCGTGGACCACGCAGTTACGGAACGCCGGCCGGTCGAACAGCGCCGTCGCGAGCACGTGCAGGGTGTAGAACCACCCACGGGTCTGCGGGACGTACTCCACGATGAAGTCGCCCGGGTAGTGGTTCTCGAACCAGTCGGCGTTCTCGAAGGGGTAGTGCACCTGCGCGAACGGCATCGACCCCGACTCGAACCAGCAGTCCAGCACCTCCGGCACCCGGCGCATGGTCGAGCGGCCCGTCGGGTCGTCGGGGTTCGGCCGGGTCAGCTCGTCGACATAGGGCCGGTGCAGGTCGGTCGGACGGACGCCGAAGTCGCGCTCGATCTCCTCCAGCGAGCCGTAGACGTCGACCCGCGGGTAGGCGGGGTCGTCGGACTTCCACACCGGGATCGGCGACCCCCAGAAGCGGTTCCGGCTGATCGACCAGTCGCGGGCGTTCGCGAGCCACTTGCCGAACGAGCCGTCCTTGACGTGGTCGGGAACCCAGTCGATCTCCTGGTTCAGGGCGACCATCCGGTCCCGGAACTTCGTCACCTCGACGAACCAGCTCGACACCGCCTTGTAGACGAGCGGGGTGTCGCAACGCCAACAGTGGGGGTAGCTGTGGGTGTAGGTGTCGTGCCGGAGCAGGACGCCGCGCTGCTTGAGGTCGGCGATGATCGGCTTGTTGGACTCGAAGACCTGCAGCCCCTCGTACGCCGGCACCAGCGAGGTGAACCTGGTGTGCTCGTCCACCGTGACGACGGTCGGGATGCCGGCTGCCTCACAGGTGGTCTGGTCGTCCTCACCGAACGCCGGCGCCATGTGGACGATCCCGGTGCCGCCCTCGGTCGTGACGAACTCTCCGGGCAGCACCTGGAAGGCGTTCGGCGTCTCCGCGAGGAACGGGAACAGCGGCGTGTAGCGGCGCCCGAGCAGCTCGCTGCCCCGCAGGGTGCCGACGCGCTCGGCCTCGCCGAGTTCCTTCTCGTACGCCGCGAGCCGGGCCTCACCGATGACGTAGCGAACGCCGTCCTTCTCGACCACGGCGTAGTCGATGTCGGGACCGACCGCCACCGCGAGGTTGGACGGCAGCGTCCACGGCGTGGTCGTCCAGACGAGCAGCCGCTCCCCCGTCTCCAGCTCGAACGCGACCGTCACCGCCGGGTCGTGCCGGTCACGGTAGACGTCGTCCATGCGGGTCTCGGTGTTGGACAGCGGGGTCTCGCAGCGCCAGCAGTAGGGCAGCACGCGGAAGCCCTCGTAGACCAGGCCCTTGTCGTAGAGGGTCCGAAACGCCCACATCACACTCTCCATGTAGGTGATGTCGAGCGTCTTGTAGTCGTTGGCGAAGTCGACCCAGCGGGCCTGCCGGTTGACGTAGCGCTCCCACTCGCTGGTGTAGCGCAGCACGGACGTACGGCAGACCTCGTTGAAGCGGGCGAGCCCGAGTTCCATGATCTCCCGCTTGGCGGTGATGCCGAGCTCGCGTTCGGCCTCGACCTCCGCCGGCAGCCCGTGGCAGTCCCAGCCGAAGCGGCGTTCGACGCGGCGCCCGCGCATCGTCTGGTAGCGCGGGACCAGGTCCTTCACGTAGCCGGTCAGGAGGTGGCCGTAGTGCGGCAGGCCGTTGGCGAAGGGCGGGCCGTCGTAGAACACGAACTCGTTGGAGCCCCGCTCGCCGGCCTCGCGCTGGTCGATGCTCGCCTGGAAGGTCTTGTCGGCCTCCCAGTGGTCGAGCACCTCGCGTTCGAGATCGGGGAACGACGGGGAAGCGGGAACCTTCGCGTCGTCACGGTGGCGCGGATAGCTCATGTCGTGCTCGTCCTCGGGTCGCAACCTGCTGGTGCCGTGCGAGGACGAACGGCACGCCGTCGGCGGCGTGCGTCCGCGGTACCACCCCGCTTGGTCCGGGTTGCGACCGAAATGTCGCGGCTCGGACCCGCTCGTTGGCCGGCTGTGACGGGCCGAACCCGTCCGGTTCTACTGGGAACCCGGTGCGGGTTCTGTTCTTCCGGAGGCTCACCGGTGATGGCCGGGTCGAAGCCTGTACCGCTCAGCGTACCGGCGGGGGCCAACGTTTTACCGGCGTCCCCGGCGGTCGGGAGCGCTTGGGCTGGCGTCCGCGTGGGGTCCGCTAGTCTCCGGGCGTGTTTCGCGGGTTCGGCACCATCCTCAACGTCGTCACCGTCCTCGCCGGGACCGGACTCGGCGTCCTGCTCGGCCATCGGCTCCCCACCCGCACCCGCGACGTCGTCACCGACGCGATCGGCCTGGTGACCCTGCTGATCGCGGCGTTCTCCACGTTCGCCGTCCGGGACGAGGCGCTGGTCCGGGCGGTAGGTTCGAACGCGCCGATGCTGATCGTGCTGGGCTCCCTCGTGGTCGGGGGCGTGATCGGTTCGCTGCTGCGCCTCGAGTCCCGCCTGGAGGGGGTGGGCGACGGGCTGCAACGGCTGCTCGCCGGGGATTCGGCCTCGGCGGAGCGCCGTCGCTTCGTGGAGGGGTTCGTCTCGGCGTCCCTGCTCTTCTGCGTCGGGCCGCTCACCGTGTTGGGTTCGATCTCCGACGGGCTCGGGCGCGGGTCCGAACAGCTCGCCCTGAAGGCAACGCTGGACGGGATCGCGGCGGTGGCCTTCGCCGCGTCGTTCGGATGGGGGGTGGCCGCGGCCGCCCTGGCCGTCCTCGTGATCCAGGGAGCCCTCACCGTCGTCGGCGCCCTCGCCGGAACCTTCCTCTCCTCGGCTCAGGTCTCCGCGCTCACCGCCACCGGCGGCCTGCTCCTCGTCGGCGTCGCGCTGCGGCTGCTCCGGATCCGCCAACTGCCCGTGGGCGACCTGCTTCCCGCACTCGTCCTCGCGCCGATCCTCACCTTGGTGGTCGCAGCGTTTCGCTGACTGCCAGGACCTCCCGGCCGGCGCCCACACCGTGATGGTCGAAGACCGACCAGATCACCGGCATCCGCAGCGAGGCGGCGACGAGTCGGCCCAGCCGGGGCTCCGTCTCCGGTTCGGGCATGACGCGTTTTCCCGCGGCGTCGCGGAGCACCACGCGTCCCGCGCCCGGTCCCGGGACCGCTCCGATGACGAGTGTTCCGGTCAGGGGGTCGAGGCAGCCCAACGCGGCGGCCGCCCGGCTGGGGACATCGGGGTAGTCGTGCGTGGTGACGCACTCGACCCGGCCCCCGCTCCACGCGACCAGCGCGACCTTCCGGGTGCCCGCGCTTCGGACCTCCAGCATGGCGAGGCGGCCCTCCGGGTCCCGCTCGGAGGCGAGAAGGGCGACCTCGAGCCCCTGCCGGGCCGTCAGATCCGCCGAACTCGCGAGGACGGCCCGCCCGTCGTCGTAGGAGTCGAGGTCGAGTCGTCGCGGGCCCCACGTCGGGTCGGCCAGCCGGATCGGTGGTCGCACCGCGATCAACCGGTCCGGTGCGGCGGCGACCGTGCTCACCGACTCGGCGGCACCCTCCGAACGCGCGAAGACGACGATGCTGCCGTACGGCGACCGCTGGTCCTGGTGCGCCCAGGTCGTGGTGAGGCCGTCCTTCCCTGGTCGGAGCTCCTCCCACTCCGAGTCGGTGCCCAGCGGCGCCTCGTGGGTCCGCCGCCACAGCGTGAGGCGCCCCCGGTCGGCTCCGGAGCCGTCCGCCCGCGCCCGGTGGTCCGTGGAGGCCGCGTAGTCCGTGGGTGAGAGCACCAACTGAACACGTGCGGAGCGCGGTGTGGACCGGCTGGCCGCCGCCCCACGATCACCGGCGTAGGTGATGACCAGCGCCGCCGGGCGCGGCTCGAGCACCAGCGGCTGCTGTCGGTCGAACCGGAGCCTCGATGGGCTGCCGTGGTCGGAGACCTGTGCCAGCAACGCGTTACGGTCCGCGCCGATGCCCTGCAGGAGGGCGACCCGACCGCCGCCGACCGTCCCGGCCCACACGGCGTAGACCTTGGTGAGGCGTCCGGGCATGCCACCTCCGGTCCCGTGCCGCCAGACGGCGGTGGCCTCCGCGATGAACTTCTGGTCCTCCGCCAGGTCACCCCGCGGGGCCCAGGGCAGCAGCCGGGCGTCGGTGGGAGCCTCGGGCCGCTGTAACGCGTGCAGCAGTGTGTTGATCCCGAGCGGGAACGCGACGAGAGCGAGCAGCGTCAGGACGAGAGCCAGGCCGAGCCGGCGCCGGCCAGGTCGCCGCCACTCCTCGCGAAGGGCCATGTAGCGCACGCTGTGACCAAGTGCGGGGTCGGCCGAAAGGGCGGCGCCCGCGTGCTTCATGCCGGCCTTCTCCATCACCCGGGCCGACGCCGGGTTGGCGACGTAGCACTGGGCGGTGATCCGGCGCGCGCCGAGTTTGCCGAAGCCGAACGACAGGACCGCGATCAGCGCCTCGGTCATGTAGTTGTTGCCCCACGCCGACTGGTCCAGCGCGTACCCGATCACGAGGTCGCCACTGGCCGGGTCGAAGGACCTGCTGACCCCGATCCAGCCGATCACCTGGCCGGTCGAGCGGACCACGATCGCCGCGTCGTGGGAGGTGCGTGGGGTCTGCGCGTTGTAACGCAGGACCGCGTCGAACCAGCCGTCCGGGTTGGCCCCGAGCGGCTGGTCGAGATAGCGCGTGACGTCGGGATCTGATCGCCAGCCTCGCACCGCCTCGCGGTCGGTTTCGACGAAGTCCCGGATGAGCAGCCGCTTGGTCCGACACTCCATGCCCACCAGTCTCCAGCGTCCCGGGGCGCTCCCAGGTGCCTTTGCCTGGTTGGGCCAGACCGGCTCGACACGGCCGGCCCGCGGCTGGCGGGTTATCCGATGGTCGGGTGTGTTCCGGCCCGTCCCCGTCGGGATAGGCCATCCGGATTCTTTGCGGATCGTTCGGTCAGGCCATACCCAAGTACGCTTCCTTCACCGCCGGGTCGGCGAGCAGGTCACCGCCCGTGCTGGTCTTCGTCACCGAGCCGGTCTCGAGCACATAACCTCGATCCGCGCGGCTCAACGCCTGCTGGGCGTTCTGCTCGACCAGGAGCACGGTGGTGCCCTGCTTGTTGATCTCGGTGATGATGGCGAAGATCTGCTGGATGAACTGCGGTGCGAGGCCCATCGACGGCTCGTCCAGCAGGAGCAGACGCGGCCGGGCCATCAGCGCCCGCCCGATCGCGACCATCTGCTGCTCACCGCCGGAGAGCGTGCCGCCCGCCTGGGTCGCGCGCTCCTCGAGCCGCGGGAACAGCTGGAAGACCCGCTCGAAGTCCGCGGCGATGGCCTGGCGGTCCTTGCGGGTGTAGCAGCCCATCTCGAGGTTCTCCCGCACGGTCATGCCGGGAAAGACACCGCGACCCTCCGGCGACTGGCAGATCCCGCGCCGGACCCGAAGATCCGCCCTGAGCTTGGAGATGTCCTCGCCGTCGAAGTGGACGCTCCCGCTCGCGAGTGGGATCAGACCGGAGACCGCCTTCATGGTCGTGGTCTTGCCGGCGCCGTTCGCGCCGATCAGCGTGACGATCTCGCCTTCCTCGACGGTGAGGGAGACGTCGCGCAGCGCCTCGATCCGGCCGTACCGGACCGACACGTCCTTGAGCTCAAGCAGCGCCATCGTCGGGCACCCCCAGGTAGGCGGCGATGACCGCCGGGTCCTCACGCACGTGGGCCGGCGTCCCGTCCGCGATCTTCTTGCCGAACTCGAGGACGACGATCCGGTCGGTCACACCCATCACCACCCGCATGTCGTGCTCGATCAGCAGGACGGTGTACCCGTCGTCACGGATCTTGCGGATGAGGGACATCAGCCCGTCCTTCTCCGCGGGGTTGAAGCCGGCGGCGGGCTCGTCGAGGCAGAGCAGCTTCGGCTCCGTGGCCAGCGCCCGGGCGATCTCCAGCCGACGCTGGTAGCCGTAGGGAAGGTTCTTCGCGCGGTCGGCGGCCCGGTCGGCGATCCCGACGAACTCCAGCAACGCCATGGCGCGCTCCACGCCCTCGCGTTCCTCCCGCCAGTGCCGGGGAAGTCGACACAGCGCGCCGACCACGCTCGTGCGGTGCCGGGCGTCGGTGCCGACGACGACGTTCTCCAGGGCCGTCATCTCGTCGAACAACCGGATGTTCTGGAACGTCCGGGCGATGCCGTGGCGGGTGATCGCGTGCCGCTTCAGCCGGCCGAGGCCGCGCCCCTCCAGCCGGACCTCACCCGCGGTCGGCCGGTAGACGCCGGTGATCACGTTGAAGCAGGTGGTCTTGCCGGCGCCGTTCGGACCGATCAGGCCGAGGATCTCTCCCCGCTTGAGGTCGAACGACACGCTGTCGAGCGCCAGCAGACCACCGAACCGCAGGGAGACGTCGGCGACTTCGAGCAGCGTGTCGCCGACCGGGACGCCGATCTCCCGGTCGGGGGCGACCGCTTCGGTGACCTGGGCGAAGTGTTCGGCGCGTTCTTCCTCGGTCATGTCCCGCACTTCGGCGGCGAGACCCTCCTCGGGCTCGGGCCGGGTGTCGCTCATGAGTCCTTCCCCTTGCCCGAGTCGGTGAGAGCACTGTCAGCGGAGACCGGCTCCGGACCACCGACGAGACGCTGGTACGCCTGTCTCCCTCGCGCAAGGAGACGTTGACGGGCACCGAGCAGGCCCTGCGGACGGAAGATCATCAACACGATCAGCGCGACGCCGAAGGCCAGGAAGCGGAACTCCGGAGCGAGCTGGAACCGGTCGGGGATGTAGGAGATCACGAGGGCGCCCAGCACGACGCCCACCTTGTTCCCGGAACCGCCGAGCACCACCGCCGCGACGAACAGGATCGAGGTGACCACGTCGAAGCGCTGGTTGTTGACGAAGCCGACCTGCCCGGCGTACAGGACGCCGGAGAGTCCACCGATGCCGGCACCGATCACGAACGCCCAGATTTTGAAGCGGAACGTGGGAATGCCCATCAACTCCGCGACGTCCTCGTCCTCGCGGATCGCGACCCAGGCCCGGCCGACCCGGCTCCGCTCGAGGTTTCCGACCAGCAACAAGATGATGATGATGAACGTCACCGTGAGCCAGAACCACGGCTTCCCGTCGGTCTGGGTGAAGATCGGTGATCCGTCGGCATGGGTGCCCGGTGGCCGGCCGACGTCCTGGAACCCGCGGTTGCCGCGCAGGGGTTCGAGGTTGTCGGCGAGCAGCCGCACCATCTCGCCGAAGCCGAGGGTCACGATCGCGAGGTAGTCGCCTCGTAATCGCAGCGTGGGCGTACCGATCAACACGCCGGAGACCATCGTGATCAGCATCGCGACCGGGACGACGATGACCCAGGAGTAGGCCGGGTCGGTCAGAAAGGAGTCGCGGCTGGTCATGATCGCCGCCACGTAGGCGCCGATGGCGAAGAAGCCGACGTAGCCGAGGTCGAGCAGACCCGCCTGGCCCAGGACGACGTTCAGCCCGATCGCGATCAGGGCAATCCGCGCGGCGTTGAACAACGCGAGCTCGTAGTCGGTCCACGGCTCGGTGGAGAGTGGGAAGAAGTTCAGGAACGGCAGAAGATAGACGAACACGACGACCGGGATGATCATCATCCACTGCTCGACGCGGCTGCGGGAGTTCCACCAGTCGCGGATCCGCTGGCCGAACGGCGGCCGCCCCTTGCTGCTCGTCGGGCTGCTCGTGCGTACGTCGAGGCTCATACGCGCGCCCTCCCGAGGGACTCACCGAGGATTCCGGTCGGTCGGACCATCAGGATGCCGATGAGGAGGACGAACGCCACGACGTCACGCCACTCGCCGCCGAACAGCGACTGGCCGTAGTTTTCCACGACCCCCAACAGCAGGCCGCCCAGCAGGGCGCCGCGCAGGTTGCCGATGCCGCCGAGGACGGCGGCGGTGAAGGCCTTGATGCCGAGCAGGAATCCGCCGTTGTAGAGGACACCCTGCGGGATCTGCATGACGTAGAACAGCGCCGCCGCGCCCGCGAGCAGGCCGCCGATCACGAACGTCAACATGATCACGCGTTCCTTGTTGACGCCCATCAGCGCGGCGGTGTCAGGGTCCTGCGCGACGGCCCGGATCCCGCGACCGAGTCGGGTCCGACCGACGAAGAGGTCCGCGACGATCAGGAGCACGATCGAGGCCACGAAGACGGTGATCTGGATGTTGGTGATCCGGGTGTTTCCGAACTCGAACACCGGCTCGGGCCGGACCAGCCGGATGGCGGGCTCGGGGTTCGCGCCCCGCCACAGGTAGAGGCCCTGCTGGATCGCGAACGACGCCCCGATCGCGGTGATGAGGAAGACCAGGCGCGGGGCGTTTCGCTTGCGGAGCGGTCGATAGGCGACCCGTTCGAGGAGCAACGCGATCGCGCCCGAGGCGATCATCGCGACCGCCAACGCGAGCGCGAGGTTGGCGATCAGCGCGCCCAGTCCGGTCTGGGAGGTGGGCCCGGGCTGGTAGCCGAGCGCCACGAACGTGAAGTAGGCGCCGAAGGCGCCGACGACGAAGACCTCGGAGTGGGCGAAGTTGATCAGCCGCAGAACGCCATAGACGAGGGTGTAGCCGATGGCCACCAGGGCGTAGATGCTGCCGTACGCGAGTCCGTCGATGGTGTTCGCCCAGAACCTGTCCGCCAGTAGACCGACGTTGAAGTCGATCCAGTGGCTCCCGGACTGGGCGAGGCTGAGCACGAGATGAGACGTCAAGGAGTCGACCTGTCTTCCTTCGGCGCGTCCGGCGGGAGCGCGGCCCTTGTGGACTTCCGCGCGTTCTCCAGGCGCGCCGCCGGCGTTGTCGCCAACACCGACCGCGCGCCCGGAGTACGCACCAGCCGGATGGTCAGGACTTGCTCATGTCCTTCAGCTGCACGATCTTCCCGCCCTTGACCTGGTACATCCAGACGGGGGTCTGGGTGAGCTCGCCGTCGGCGTTCCACTGGAACTGCTTGGTGAGGCCCTGCCCCTTGTAGTTCTTCACCCAGTTGAGCAGCGCGGCCCTGGTGTTGAGGCCGCGGTCGATGCCGCTCAGCAGGATGGTGGTCGCGTCGTATCCCTCGGGCGAGTACGTCGAGGGATCACGGTCGGACTTCGCCTTGTAGGCCTTGGAGAACTCCGTGAAGCCCGCGGACGGCAGGCACGGGCAGCTGAGGTAGACGCCCTCGGCCGCGTCGCCGGCGTTCTTGACGAACTCGTCGTCACGGACACCGTCGGGGGCCACCACAGAACCCTCGAAACCGTTGTCCCGAAGCTGCTGGACGAACGGCGCGGCCTCCGGGTAGTAGCCGGCGTAGAAGACCGCGTCCGGGGAGGCCGAGTCGATCGCGCCGACGACCGCGGAGAACTCCTTCTGCCCGGTCTTGACCTGCTCGTCGCAGGCCACCTTGTCGCCCAGCGCCTTCGCCGTGAGATCAGCGAGCCCGATGCCGTACTCGGAGTCGTCGCGTACGACACAGACCTTCTTGGCCTTGAGCTCGTTCTCGATGAACGCCGACACGGCCGGTGCCTGCACCGCGTCGTTGCCCAGGCCGCGGAAGAAGGTCTTCCAGCCGTTCTTGGTGAGGTCGGGGTTGGTGGCCGACGGGGTGACGGTGACCAGCCCGGCGTCGTTGAACGACTTGCCGACCGCCTTCGACTCACCGGAAAACGCTAGCCCGACCACGCCGAGGATGGACTCGTCGCTGATGGCCTGGGTCACGACGGCGGGAGCCTTGTCGGGGCTTCCCTCGGAATCGAACTGCTTCAGCGTCACCTGGCAGCCCGGGTTGGCTTCGTTGTGCTCGTCCACCGCGAGCTTGACGCCGTTGAGGATGTTGAGGCCCAGCGCGGCGCTGGCGCCGGCGATGGTCCCGATGTAGGCGATCGAGACCTTGGCGCACTTGCCCTTGCCGTCACCTGCCGGGAGGGCGGCGTCGGGCGGCGGCGGCGGAGCGGGGTCGGCCTGGATGGATGGGGCCCCCGCCTGCCCGTCGTCGGAGTTGTTCTCGGTGTTCGGGTCGGTGTTCTGTGCACATCCGGCGACGCCAAGCGACAGTGCCGCCGTCAACGCCAGGACCCGCACGAGTCGTGCTCTGTACACGGATGTCCTCCATAGCCAAACCACGCGTCATGGTGTCGCGGCAGCCACGCCGAACTGGCCGTGTCCGCCAGTGCCGCAACCTGCTCGGATTCCGGACGGCCACAAGTGGCCGCGGTGCTCGGGGTTGGAACCGATCCGCCCGCGGACCCGCGGCTGGTCTGCGGTGTGCAGAGACTAGCCGTACCGTGACCCTTCGGTGAACCGACCACGCATGCCTCTTACCGTCTCGTAACTCAGAAGGCGGCTATGTCGGGTAAATCACCCCTGGGTGGAGTCGCCCTCCACGGGCGCGTCGCCACTTTGCGTGGCAACATCATCACTTTCGTCCACGACGAGTTGGGCGACCCGCCGCATCGGCACCCGCTTGTCCATGGCGGTCTTCTGGATCCACCGGAAGGCGTCGGGCTCACTCAGGCCGAACTTCTGCTGCAGGATCGACTTCGCGCGCTCCACCAGCTTGCGGGTTTCGAGGCGCTCGGTCAGGCCGGAGACCTCGCTCTCGAGCTGGGTGCGCTCGGCGAACCTGGACACGGCGATCTCGATGGCCGGCACCAGGTCGGCCTTCGTGAACGGCTTGACCAGGTAGGCCATCGCGCCGGCCTCGCTCGCGCGGGTGACCAGGTCGCGTTGACTGAACGCGGTCAGGATGATGACCGGGCAGATGCTCTCGTTGCCGATCACCTCGGCCACGCTGATGCCGTCCAGTCGGGGCATCTTGACGTCCAGGATCGCGAGATCGGGACGCAACTCCCGGACCATTTCGAGCGCGGTCTCACCATTGGCCGCCTGCCCCACGACGTCGTACCCCTCCTCACCAAGCATCTCGGCGAGGTCCAGTCGGATGAGCGCCTCGTCCTCGGCCACGACGACCCGGCGTTGCTGGCGCTCGGTGGGGTTGGTCACGGGGAGGTCCTCCTGCGGCGGATTGGGGCTGCGAGCGCCGCCAGCGTACTCGTCCCCGGGTGTCGCTGATGCTCCGGCGGGACCGGGTAAGATTCATGCCGCGACCCGCCGGGTTGATGGAATGGTAGACATGATGGCCTCAAAAGCCATTGTCCGAAAGGGCGTGTGGGTTCGAATCCCACACCCGGCACAAGCTGATGTTTTCGCGGACTTCACCCGCGACCTTGTTCTTCTTCGCCGTGAATTCTGTACGACGACACGGCCACGGCGTTCCGGCTGATTCCGCCCGACGCTCTCCCGCTCCGACCGACGGGTTGCCCGAAGGGGCCGTCTCGCGATGGCCGCGGACTCTCGGGCGGCGGCGATATCATCCCCGATATCGCCGCCCGTGCGTCGAGTCCGAAAGAGGTCAACGTGCCAAACGAGCCTTCCGACCCCACCGACCTTCCGCCGGCAGAGTCGCCAACCGAGTCCTCGACCCAGGCGCCGGCGAGGACCGATACCGCCGCCGTGCTCCTGTTGCGCGCCCTCGACAGCCTCCAGGAGGAGGAGCGACGGCAGGTCCTCGGGTGGCTACTCGAACGCGTCCCCCGAGCGCTCACCGGTTTGGCCTCCATCACCGGGATGGAAGGCCTACCGCCCTCCCCGACCGCCGCCACGTTGCGGGAAGGCGAGGAGGACGCCGTGCGCGCCGCGCTCGCCGGGGCCCAGTTGTCCGAGACCTCGCGCGGAGGCCTGCAGATGGTGCCGGTTCGGCTGCCCACCGACCAGCATGCCCGCCTTCGCGCCTGGTGCCAGGAGCACGGCTTCGCGATGGCGACCGTGATCCGCGGCCTCCTGGCGAGGTTCCTCGACGAACGGCAGCCGGGCCCCGTCGACGGCGATCCGGGTCAGACCCGGTAGGCCGGTGCGGCCTCCGCCACGGCGTCACCGATGCGGTGCACACGCAGGGCGTTGGTGGAGCCGGGGATTCCGGGCGGGCTGCCCGCCACGATCACCACGCTGTCGCCGCGACGGCAGTGACCGCCCGCGAGCAGGGCGCGGTCGACCTGCTTCACCATCTCGTCGGTGTGGGAGACGGTCGGGACCAGGAAGGTCTCGACGCCCCAGGTGAGCGCCAACTGGTGCCGGGTGTCCTCGACGGGGGTGAACGCGAGGAGCGGGACCCGCGAGCGGTAACGGGCCAGGCGGCGCGCGGTGTCACCGGAGTGGGTGAACGCCACGAGGTACTTCGCGCCCAGGCGCTCGGCCACCTCGGCCGCCGCCTTGGCGATCACGCCGCCCTTGGTGCGCGGCGTCCAGTCGATGCCGGCCATCCGGTCGAGGCCGTGTTCCTCGGTGGTCTCGACGATGCGGGCCATCGTGCGTACGGCCTCGATGGGGTAGATGCCGACGCTGGTCTCTCCCGAGAGCATCACCGCGTCGGTGCCGTCGAGCACCGCGTTGGCGACGTCGGAGGCCTCCGCGCGGGTCGGGCGGGCGGCGTTGACCATCGACTCGAGCATCTGGGTCGCGACGATCACCGGCTTGGCGTTGGTGCGCGCCAACTCGACGATGCGCTTCTGGACCAGCGGCACGTCCTCCAGCGGCATCTCCACGCCGAGGTCACCGCGGGCCACCATGAAGCCGTCGAAGGCGTCGATGATCTCCTCGAGGTTCTGGACCGCCTGCGGCTTCTCGATCTTGGCGATGACGGGCAGCCGGACGTGCTCCTCGGCCATCACGCGGCGCACGTCCTCGACGTCGCGCGCGCTGCGGACGAAGGACAACGCGATCATGTCGGCCCGCAGGTGGAGACCCCACCGCAGGTCCTCGTGGTCCTTCTCCGACATCGCCGGGACGGAAAGTCCCACGCCGGGGAGGTTCAGACCCTTGTGGTCGGACACCTTGCCGCCGATGACCACCCGGGTCACCACGTCGGTCTCGGTGACCTCCTCGACCTCGAGCGTGAGGCGGCCGTCGTCGACCAGGATGCGGTCACCCGGACCGACGTCGCCGGGCAGGCCGTCGTAGGTCGTGGAGGCCCGCGACGCGTCGCCGGGGCACTCCTGGGTGGTGATCGTGAAGCGGTCGCCGTAGACGAGGTTGGCCGACCCCTCGGCGAACTTTCCGAGCCGGATCTTGGGACCCTGAAGGTCGACCAGGACCCCGACGGCTCGACCGGCCTCTTCCGCAGCCTCCCGGATCATTCGATAGATCCGTTCGTGCTCGGTATAGGTGCCGTGGCTCAGATTGAGCCGGGCGACGTCGAGGCCGGCGTCGACCAGCTCTCGAATCCGCTCGGGTGTGGATGTAGCGGGACCGAAGGTGCAGACTATTTTTGCTCGACGCACGGGGGTGAGCTTATTCCCGCTTCATGAACGCCTATGCCTCAGGGCCGCGTACACCGCGATCAACACCCCGGCCCAGGCGAGCGCCTGCAGCGACACCACCGCCATCGCCCCCAGGTCGGCGGGGGGTTCCAGGTCCGCGGCGCCGAAGAGCGGCGGAACGAGTAACCGAGCGATCACAGCGTCGCGGGATCCCAGGACCAGCACCAGCACCGGGGCCGCCACGAGGATGAGGCTGGCCCACCCGGTCGGACGTACCAGCGCCCGGCTCGCGAGTGCGCCCACACCAACGCCGCACACGATGGCGAGCAGGTGGATCCACACTCCGAAGGCGAGCCACCCCCACACCGGTCCACGGAGGTCGAGCGCGCCGACCGCGAGCGGAACGAAGACGCCCAGCACCAGCGCGGGCAGCCCGGACACGGCCGCGGCCAGCAGCCCGGACACGAGTTCCCGCGCCGGTGAACCGACCGTCACCCGGCTCAGCATCCGCTGTTCGTCGGGCTCGGTGTCGAGCACGAGTTTCGCCTGCCAGCCGAACACCGCGAAGAGGATCGTCGCGGAGAACGCGTAGGCCTGGTTGGGGCGGGCCTGACCGCCCGCGTGCGCGATGAAGATCAGCGCCAGTGCGGTGAGCCAGGGCGCCCAGGCACGCTGCGCCGCGACGTACGACACCAGACGCATCCGGCTCAACGCGATCGTGCGGCTCATGCCTCACCACGCACCCGTCGTACGTCGTATCCCGCCGCGCGCAGCCGGGCCACCTCGGTCGCCGGATCGTGCGCGTCGACGACCACCTCGATCACGTGCCGCGTCCGTGGCGCCGGGGCCGGGGCGTCCTCCTCCTGGACCACGCCGTCCCGCATGCTCCAGTGTCGGACCGTCCCCAGGTCGCCGGAGCGGCCACGGTGATCGGTCAGGACGCAGATCCCGCCCTGGGCGGTCACCTCGTCGACGAGCACCGGAAGCTCCGCCTGACTCTGCGCGTCGAGGCCCTCCCACGGCTCGTCCATCACCAGGAGTCCCGGCGCTGTCAGGAGCGCCAGGACGAGCCCCACCTTGCGGCCGGTGCCCTGGGAGAGCTCCGCCAGCCGGGTGGACATGAACGGCGTGAGGTGGAGCCGGTCGGCCAGCGCGCCGGCCGCCGCGTCCGTCGTCGACTGGTCCAGGCCACGGACCCGGCCCATCGCACGAAGGTAGGACCGGACGGTGAACGGCTGAGCGGTCGGAAAACGGTCGGGCAGCCAACTGACCACCCGCGGCCGATCGCGCAGCTCTCCCCGCCCGACCGGGATCATGCCCGCGATCACCCGGAGCAGGGTCGACTTCCCGGCGCCGTTGCGGCCGGTGAGGACCACGACCTCACCGGCCTTGACCTCGGCGTTCACGCCACGTAGCACCCAGTCGGCGCGCCGCGCGTACCTTGCGTGCACATTGTCCAGTCGCACATCGGGTTTCTATCAGAACGGTCTGTGAACCTTGTCGCGCGTGAACCCGGCGGGAAGGATCCTGGCATGGAACCGGCCTCCCGTACCGGTGCGTCCCGCGACGAGCGGGTCGACCGGGCCAAGGAACTCGCCTCCCACCTCGCCCTCAACCACGTGACGGCCATCGCGTTGACCTGGGTCGACAACGCCGGCATCACCCGGGTCAAGACCGTCCCGACGATCCGCCTGCCCGACGTCACCGCGTGGGGGGTGGGCATGTCCCCCGTCTTCGACGTCTTCCTGGTGGACGACTCGATCACCACCAGCCCGGATGCGGGCGGACCTGTCGGTGATCTGCGTCTTTATCCGGACCTGGACCGGCTCACGGTGCTGTCCGCCCATCACGGTTGGGCGTGGGCTCCGGTCGACCGGTTGACCCAGGAGGGTGATCCCTATCCGGCCTGTCAGCGGGGCTTCGCGCGCCGGATGGCGGCGGCCGCGACCGAGCGCGGGCTGTCGTTCCAGTTCGCGTTCGAGGTGGAGTGGTTCGTGGGCGACGACGCCGTGGACGACCCGCTCGGCATCGAGCCCGCCACCACCGGTCCGGCGTACGGCATGAGCCGGATCACCGAGGTCGCCGACTACGCCCACGAGGTCCTCGAGGCGCTGCAGACCCAGGGCGTTCCGGTGGAGCAGTTCCACCCTGAGTACGCGCCGGGCCAGCTGGAGATCTCCGTCGCCGCCACAGATCCGGTGGCGGCCGCCGACCGGCTGGTCCTGGTCCGCGAAACGATCCGCGCGGTGTCGCACGCCTTCGGGCTGCGGGCGTCGTTCGCGCCCATGGTCCAGGCGGGTTCGGTCGGCAACGGACCGCACCTGCACTTCTCCGCGCGTGCGGAGGGGCGCAACCTCTTCGCGGGTGGCGACGGGCCGCACGGACTCACCGCACGCGGCCAGTCGATGCTCGCCGAGATTGTCGCCCGAATGCGCGCGCTGTGCGCGATCTCGGCGCCGAGCGTCGCCAGTTACCTGCGCCTGATGCCGCAGCGGTGGGCGGCGCCGTACCAGTGCTGGGGCCGGGAGAACCGCGAGGCGGGACTGCGACTCGTGACCGGAACCCGAGGTCTCGAGGACGCCGCGGCGAACGCGGAGATCAAGTGCGTGGACGGCAGCGCGAACCCCTACCTCGTCATCGGTGCCGTCCTCGCCCTCGCGTTGGAGGGCGTCGACGCCGGGCGGATTCTTCCGCCGGAGGTCACCGTCGACCCGGCGAGTTTGCCGGAGGACCGGCAGCCGCCGCGACTGCCGCTGTCGCTTCCGGAGTCGGTCGCCTGCCTGGAGGAGGACGAGGTTCTGCGGAACGCACTGGGCGAGGCGCTGTTCGGTGCGTTCGTCGCCGTACGCCGCGGGGAGGCCGCGCTGTTCTCCACCTCCACCGCGGAAGAGGTCGTGGCCGCGACCCGCTGGCGGTACTGATGCGACTCGACCTGCCCCTGGTCGACGCGCACTGCCACACCGTCGTCGCGGACTCCCCCGACCGGGCAGCGTTCGAGCTGATGCTGGGCGAGGCGGACCGGCCGGCCCCCGAGGGCGTGTCGTACGCCGACAGCCTGCTGGGGCTCGCTGTCAGACGTTGGTGCGCTCCGATCCTCGACCTCTCCCCCGGCACGGGACTGGACGACTATCTGGCCCGGCGGGAATCGCTCGGGCCGGAGGAGGTGGGGCGCAGACTGCTCGGGGCGGCCGGATTGTCCCATCTGCTCGTGGACACTGGCCTGGGGAACGACGCAGGTCGGGCAGGCCCGGGCGAGGGCGGTGGGTTCTGGTCGCTGGCCACACTCGCGGCGGCGTCCTCCGCGGACGTTCGGGAGGTCGTACGGCTCGAGTCCGTCGCGGAGCGGCTGGTGGACTCCGGTGTGGACGCGGACGACTTCGCTCAGGCCTACGTCGAGGCGTTGCGCGCGGCCACCCGTGAAGCGGTCGGGGTGAAGTCGATCCTGGCCTACCGGTACGGCTTCGAGATCGACCTGTCCCGCCCCTCCTCCGACGAGGTGACGCTCGCCGCCCGAGGTTGGCTCGACTCCCTGCGCAGCCCGGACGCGGCGGCCGACGCCGCTGCCGGAGCGGGGCGTCAGGTTCGGCTTGACGACCCTGTGCTCCTTCGATTCGTCCTGTGGTGTGGTGTCGACCGCGGCCTTCCGGTCCAGGTCCACACCGGGTTCGGAGACCGCGACCTCCGCCTCCCCCGCGTCAACCCCGCCCTACTCCAGCCCTTCCTCGAGGCGGTCGAGCCGACCGGCACGCCGATCGTCCTGCTGCACTGCTATCCGTACCAGCGACAGGCCGGCTGGCTCGCTGCCGTCTACCCGAACGTGTACGTCGACGTCGGCCTCACCGTCTCCCACGTCGGCGCGCGCGCCCAGGCCGTACTGGCGGAGTTCTGTGAGCTGGCGCCGTTCGGAAAACTGCTCTTCTCCACCGACGCCTACCGGCTGCCGGAGCTGTACGCCGTCGGGGTCGCGCAGTTCCGGCACGCCTTCGGCGCCCTGTTGTCGACCTGGCGGCACGAAGGCGCCATGTCGGCGAAGGACGCCGAGCGATTCGCTCGCCAGGTCGGATCGGAGAACGCCCGACGGCTCTACTCCCTGTGACGCGTACGACTGCTCTGCTGCGACACGGAGCATCATTCATCGATTTGCTGTGAGAAGACGAGCCATTTTCCTCCGCGCCGATGGAAAATGATCACGGCGTCGGCACTCCCGGTGGGGTAGGACACCACTGTCCTGCCAGTCGCGTCGACTTCCCTACCTCCCACCCCTTCAAGGGCGAAACGCACCTCAGCCTTCTCACCTGAGGCGTCGGGCGCCACCGTGAAGTCGCTGATCCTGAAGGTGGGAACGGGGATCACCGTGCGCTTCTCCTCCTCGAGCTCTTGAATGTCACTCACATAACCGCCGCCCGCAACGGTCCCCGGGACTGTCACAGACTTGATCAGGTCGGCGTCCATCACTCGGTAAGCCTCGGTGACAGCCGAGTAGAAGCCGAGCGTGGCCTTGTACAGCTGGTCCTCACGCGAGCCTGGCGGGAAGGTGAACGCATCAGCGGGACTCGGCGTCGGTGTTGGTGTGGGTGTTGGTGTTGGTGTTGGTCTCACTGCGGGAGAGTAGGTGTCGGTCGAAGCCCTGGGTTCTACTATCGACGCGGATTCGGCATTCGCACCACACGCCGCGATCGAAACCGTGGCCAACGCCATGACGGCAACCATGACCAACCAGTGCCGCCGCGTCGACGCGGCATCTCGGCCGCGCATAGTTCTCCAAGGTCGCGTTCAACGTGACCAAGCCAAGTCAGCGGCCCAGAACGGGTCCAGATTCGACAACCTGCAGATCCAGACGTTGCGGGCCCTGAGTAGCGGGATTCTCGATGTCATAGGGTCCAAAGCCGCCTACTCGGAATCGTCCCCACCAGGTCGTGGTCAACTCGACGACGCGAGGCCCGGCCGTCTCGTAGGTGTAGGCCACCTGTGGGTTCGGATCGTCGTACTTGCTTCCCGGGACGTCGAAGTTTCTCTTCACGCCGGGCTCGAACGTCCACTCCCACTCACCCTCAGCGGTAAGGATCACCTCAGTGTCAAAGACCCGCACGGACGTCGCCGGCATCCGTTGCGGTTGACCGGAGTCGAAGTACGTCGGCAGATCGACCAGTGTCTTCCCGTTGACCGGCTGCAGCGAGGCTCGCTGTTTCGGAACCCACACCTCCCAGTCTCGACGCAACTCCTCCCCTATGTCTGCCGTCGTGACCACGTCGCTGTCGTCACCGATGCAGACCAATTCCGCGCAATCCCCAGCCGGTTCCAGTGCGACGCAGGTAAACATCGTAGTAATAGCGCACAGTACCGTCGTCCGACGTTTCACAGCGTAAGGCCATCCGACATGTAGCCTTCCCACCGATTTCACAGGCCGGGCTTATGCGCCATTCGCAGTCCACGCAGGACGAGCCAGCACCGGAGTCGATCACTGACCCGTCCTTCGTGAATATCGCCGCCTGACCCGTGAAGCGGTTCCGGGTCACCCGTGGGAGGATCAGGTAGAGGTGATGGCGGGGTCGGATTGCATCCAAGGCACGCCCATGCAGCGGGCGAAGAGACTGTGCCACAGACAAGAACTATTGCAATCATCAAGATTAGTTGCTTGATTCTCCTACGGCCTGGCCAACAATTAGCCACTGACCGTCCTTCCCCGTGAACGTGATCCACGCATCCCTCCATGTCTCTGCCTCGTACGTTTCAACAGCTTTTCCGTTCGCATCGACTTCGCGGCCGCCTGAGATAGACAGAGTGAATTCGACGCGTCGGGTATTGCCATTCGATCCATCAAGCTTGACTCTGAAGTTCGTGACCTGGTACTCGCCGAGGCCTTCGAAATGGTGTCCCTGTGACCTAACCTTCTCGACATAGCTGGTATAACTGCTGGCGGCGTTGGATCCAGGCACCAGGTGATCTGCGACAGGCTCGGTGTCTAGCGTCCGATAGGACTGGTTGATAGCGGCGTAGAAGTTGACCGTGGCCTTGTAGAGCTGGTCCTCCAGCGAGCCCGGCGGGAAGGTCGATGTCGGTGCGCCTGTCGGGGTCGGGGTCGGCGTGAGTGCGGGCGTGGGCGTGGGTGTGGGTGTAGGCGACGGGGAAGCGCTACTCGGCGAAGCGGTCGACTCCACCAACGGCGGAGGCTCCGCGTTCTGGGTGCAGGCAGGGACCACCATCACAGCGACCGCGGCAGTAGCGGCCAGAACGAGACGACGCCGCCGAACCGGCGCAACACGCACATTCCTCATAGTTCGCATACGGTAGCGAAGGAGTCGCTCCCCGGGTCTGATCAATCCACAGGGTGGCCGACGGATACGCGTCCGGCGGCCGTTGACGGCCAGTTCCGGGCATGCGGACGGCTGATGCCGGCGACGCGATGAGGCGCCGCAGGAGGCGGGCACCGCAGGGCGACCGCAAGCTCCGCTTTCTCGGCCCCAGAACACGCCAAAGGGCCCCTGGCGCGGTGTCTGCCGTGCCAGGGGCCCTTCGAGTCGCTGCTACCTGCTCACACCACGAGCGGTCGCTCGGTCGGGAGGATCGGCGAGGGCAGCGCGGTCCGCCCGTCGCGGAGCCACGCGTCGACGCCGGCCGCGCAGGCCCGTCCTTCCGCGATGGCCCAGACGATCAGTGACTGGCCGCGTCCCGCGTCACCGGCGACGAAGACACCTTCGACGTTCGTGGCGTAGGACGCGTCGCGCTTGATGTTGCCGCGCTCGTCCAACTCCACGCCGAGCTGTTCCAGAAGCCCGCCGGGTTCGGGCCCGACGAACCCCATCGCGAACAGCACCAGGTCGGCCGGGATCTCCACCTCGGTGTCAGGGACGGGCTCGAACCTGCCGTCCTTGAAGATCACCTCGACGAGCTTCAGGGCCCGCACGTGTCCCTGCTCGTCTCCGAGGAACTCCGTGGTGGAGACGGCGTACTTCCGCTCGCCGCCCTCCTCGTGCGCGCTCGAGACGCGGAACAGCATCGGGTACGTCGGCCACGGCTGGTGCAGCGGCCGGCTCTCCGTTGGCTGCGGCATGATCTCCAGCTGGACGACACTGGCCGCACCCTGCCGGTGCGCCGTACCCAGGCAGTCGGCCCCGGTGTCGCCACCGCCGATGATGACGACATGCTTGCCCCCGGCGGTGATCTGCCCCGGCACCTCCTCACCGTGAGCGGTCCGGTTGGCCTGCGGGAGGTAGTCCATCGCCTGGTGGATCCCGGCCAGCTCGCGCCCCGGCATCTTCAGGTCACGCGGGATGGTCGAACCCGTGGCCAGCACGACCGCGTCGTAGCGGGCCCGCAGGTCATGCCCCGTCACCTCGACGCCGACGTTGACGCCGGCGCGGAAGATGGTCCCTTCGCGCGACATCTGGTCGAGTCGGCGGTCGAGGATCCGCTTCTCCATCTTGAACTCGGGAATGCCGTAGCGCAGCAGGCCACCGATCTTGTCCGCGCGCTCGTAGACCGCGACGGTGTGCCCGGCCCGGGTGAGCTGCTGGGCGGCGGCGAGTCCGGACGGGCCCGAGCCGACGACGGCGATCCGGTGACCGGTCAGCCAGTCCGGCGGCTGGGGCCGGACCCAACCCTCCGACCAGGCGCGGTCGATGATCGAGACCTCGACGTTCTTGATCGTGACCGCTCCGCCGGAGACGTTCTCGTTGATCGCGAGGACGCAGGCGGTCTCACACGGCGCCGGACAGAGCCGCCCGGTGAACTCCGGGAAGTTGTTCGTCGCGTGCAGTCGTTCGATCGCGGCGCGCCAGTCGTCGCGCCACACCAGGTCGTTCCACTCCGGGATGAGGTTGCCGAGCGGGCAACCCTGGTGGCAGAACGGGATGCCGCAGTCCATGCATCGTCCGGCCTGCTTGGTGATGATGGGCAGCAGAGCGCGTCCGATGCCGTCGCCTGGGTAGACCTCGCTCCAGTCGCCCAGGCGCTCTTCGACGGGGCGACGCTGCGCACCCTCGCGCGGCGTGGTCAGGAAGCCCTTCGGGTCAGCCATGTGCGGCCTCCATGATCGCGTCGTCGACATCACGCCCGTCGGCCATGGCACGGGCCCGGGCCTTGAGGACGCGTTTGTAGTCAGTCGGCATGACCTTCACGAACCGTTCGAGCGCGGCGTTCCAGTCGGCCAGCAGTGCCTCGGCGACCGAGGATCCGGTCTCCTCGACATGCGCGGTCACCAGTGTGTGCAGGAGAGTGCGGTCCTCCTCGGTGAGCGGCTCGAGCTCGACCATCTCCTTGTTGATCCGGCGCTCGTCGGCGTCGAGGAGGAAGGCGATCCCGCCCGACATCCCGGCCGCGAAGTTGCGGCCGGTCGCGCCGAGGACGACGACCGTCCCGCCGGTCATGTACTCGCATCCGTGGTCGCCGACACCCTCGACGACCGCGCTCACGCCGGAGTTACGGACGCAGAACCGCTCACCCACCTTGCCGCGGATGAACAGGTGCCCGCTCGTGGCGCCGTAGGCGATCACGTTGCCGGCGATGATGTTGTCCTCGGCCACCAGCGTCGCCGAGCGGTCGGGGCGTACGACGATCCGCCCGCCCGACAGCCCCTTGGCGAGGTAGTCGTTGGCGTCGCCCTCCAGCCGCAACGTGATCCCGCGCGGCAGGAACGCGCCCATGGACTGGCCGGCCGAACCCATCAGGGTCAGGTCGATCGTCCCGTCGGGCAGGCCCTGTCCGCCGTACCGCTTGGTCAGCTCGTGGCCGAGCATCGTCCCCACGGTGCGGTTGACGTTGCGGATCGGCAGCTGTGCGCGGACCGGCTCCTGCTTGTCCAGGGCGTCCCGAGCCAGTTCGATCAGGTGGTTGTCGAGTGCCTTCTGCAGACCGTGGTCCTGCGTCGTCACGCTACGCCGGGCCACGTCGTCGGGCAGGTCGGGAACCATGAGGATCGGGCTGAGGTCCAGCCCGGCGGCCTTCCAGTGCTCGACGGCATCGGTGACGTCCAGCATCTCGGCGTGCCCGATCGCTTCCTCGATGCTCGCGAACCCCAGTTCGGCGAGGTACTCGCGCACCTCCTGGGCGATGTACTCGAAGAAGGTGACGACGAACTCCGGCTTGCCGCTGAACCGCTTGCGCAGCTCGGGGTTCTGCGTGGCGACACCCACCGGACAGGTGTCCAGGTGGCAGACGCGCATCATCACGCAGCCGGACACCACGAGCGGAGCGGTCGCGAAACCGAACTCCTCCGCGCCGAGCAGGGCCGCGATCACGACGTCGCGGCCCGTCTTGAGCTGCCCGTCGGCCTGGACGACGATCCGGTCGCGCAGACCGTTGAGCAGCAGCGTCTGCTGGGTCTCGGCGAGGCCGAGCTCCCACGGAGCGCCCGCGTGCTTCAGCGAGGTCAGCGGAGCCGCGCCGGTGCCTCCGTCGTGGCCCGAGATGAGGACCACGTCGGCGTGCGCCTTCGACACCCCGGCTGCCACCGTGCCGACCCCGACCTCCGCGACCAGCTTCACGTGGACACGCGAAGCGGGGTTGGAGTTCTTCAGGTCGTGGATGAGCTGCGCGAGGTCCTCGATGGAGTAGATGTCGTGGTGCGGCGGCGGTGAGATCAGCCCGACGCCCGGCGTGGAGTGCCGGGTCCGCGCGATCCACGGGTAGACCTTGTTGCCGGGAAGCTGGCCACCCTCACCGGGCTTGGCACCCTGCGCCATCTTGATCTGCAGGTCGGTGGCGTGCGTGAGGTACTCCGACGTCACACCGAACCGCCCGCTCGCGACCTGCTTGATCGCACTGCGGCGCTCGGGGTCGTAGAGCCGGTCGGAGTCCTCGCCGCCCTCGCCGGTGTTGGACCGCGCACCCAGCCGGTTCATCGCGATGGCGAGCGTCTCGTGCGCTTCCGCCGAGATGGAGCCGTACGACATGGCACCTGTCGAGAAGCGCTTGACGATGCTCTCGACCGGCTCGACGTCCTCGATCGGAATCGGGGGACGCTGGCCGTGCTTCATGGTGAACAGGCCACGCAGGGTCATCAGCCGCTTCGACTGTTGGTCGACCCGGTCGGTGTACTGCTTGAAGATGTCGTAGCGCTGGCCCCGGGTGGAGTGCTGCAGCCGGAAGACGGTCTCGGGGTCGAACAGGTGCGGCTCACCCTCGCGCCGCCACTGGTACTCGCCCCCGATCGGCAGCCTGCGGTGCGCCGGCGCGATGCCGTCTCGCGGGTATGCCGTCTCGTGCCGGCGGCGAACCTCCGCGGCGATGACGTTGAGGCCGACACCGCCGAGCCGCGACGTCGTACCCGCGAAGTACTTGTCAATGACGTCTTGCCCGAGGCCGACCGCTTCGAAGATCTGCGCGCCGGTGTAGGAGGCGACGGTGGAGACGCCCATCTTGCTCATGACCTTGAGGACGCCCTTGCCGAGCGCCTTGACCAACTGGCGTACGGCCTTCTCAGGCTCGATCCCCTCGAGGAAGATGCCCTCGCGGGCGAGGTCCTCGACGCTCTCCATCGCCAAGTACGGGTTGACGGCAGCCGCGCCGTACCCGATCAGCAGGGCGACGTGGTGCACCTCGCGAACGTCGCCGGCCTCGACCACGAGCCCCACCTGCGAGCGGATCTTCTCCCGGATCAGGTGGTGGTGGACCGCACCGGTGAGCAGTAGCGACGGGATCGGCGCGAGCTCGGCGTTGGAGTGGCGGTCGGAGAGCACGATGATGCGCGCTCCCTCGGCGATCGCCGCCGACACCTCCGCGCAGATCTCGTCGAGCCGGCGGGCGAGCTCGGGGCCGCCACCGTCGACGCGGTAGAGCCCCTGGACCGAGTGCGTCGCGTAACCGGGGAAGTCACCGTCGCGGTTGACGTGCTGGATCTTCGCCAGCTCGTCGTTGTCGAGCACGGGGAACGGCAGCACGATCTGTCGACACGACGCCGCACCCGGCTCCAGCAGGTTTCCCTCCGGGCCGATGGTCCCGGCCAGCGAGGTGACGAGCTCCTCGCGGATGGCGTCCAGCGGTGGGTTGGTCACCTGGGCGAACAGCTGGGAGAAGTAGTCGAAGAGCAGTCGCGACCGGTCGGAGAGGACCGCGACGGGGGTGTCGCTGCCCATCGAGCCGATCGGCTCCGTACCGGCGCGGGCCATCGGCGCGAGGATGACGCGGAGCTCCTCCTCGGTGTAGCCGAACGTCTGCTGCCGACGAGTCACCGACTTGTGCGTGTGGACGACGTGCTCACGCGGCGGGAGGTTCTCCAGCCGGATCAGCCCGGCGTGCAGCCACTCCTCGTACGGGTGCTCCGCGGCGAGGCGACCCTTGATCTCCTCGTCCTCGATGATGCGGTGCTCCTCGGTGTCGACGAGGAACATCCGGCCCGGCTCCAGCCGGCCCTTGCGGACAACGGACTTCGGGTCGATGTCGAGGACGCCGACTTCCGAGGCCAGGACGACCAGACCGTCGTCGGTGACCCAGTAACGGCTGGGGCGCAGACCGTTACGGTCCAGCACGGCGCCGACCTGGGTGCCGTCGGTGAAGGTGACGCAGGCAGGGCCGTCCCACGGCTCCATCAGGCAGGAGTGGAACTCATAGAACGCCCGACGGGCGGGGTCCATCTCGGCGTGGTTCTCCCACGCCTCCGGAATCATCATCAAGACCGCGTGCGGCAGCGACCGGCCGCCCATCTGCAGCAGCTCGAGCACCTCGTCGAACCGGGCCGAGTCGCTCGCTCCAGGCGTGCAGATCGGGTAGAGCCGGTCCAACCTGCCCTCGAGATCAGCCACCCCGCCAACTCCGGGCGGGGCGAGCAGGGCGCTGCGCAGCAACGCCTCGCGGGCTCGCATCCAGTTCTCGTTGCCCATGACGGTGTTGATCTCACCGTTGTGGGCGACGTAGCGGTACGGGTGCGCCAACGGCCAGCTCGGGAACGTGTTGGTCGAGAAGCGCGAGTGCACCAGGGCGATGGCGCTCGCCATCCGGCGGTCGGAGAGGTCCGGGAAGAACGGCTCCAACTGCTCGGTCGTGAGCATGCCCTTGTAGACCAGGGTCCGCGAGGACAGGGAGGGGAAGTAGACGTCGGCCTCGCGCTCGGCCCGCTTGCGCAGGGCGAAGGCGCGCCGGTCCAGGGCAAGGCCGTTCAGCTGGTTGCCCGCGGCGTCCTGTCCGGCGACGAAGAGCTGGCGGAAGCGCGGCATGACCGCGCGGGACGTCTTGCCCAGCAGGTCGGGCACCACCGGAACCTCACGCCAACCCAGGACGTCGAGTCCCTCTTCCGCGGCGATCTCCGCGGTTCGGCGTATGGCAGCGGCCTCAGCCTCGTCGTCGTCGGCCAGGAACGCCGTACCGACGGCGTACTCGCCCGGACCGGGGAGGCTGATGTCGACAACCGCGCGCAGGAAGGCATCGGGAACCTGGAGCAACATGCCGGCACCGTCGCCGGAGTCTGGCTCGCTCCCGGAGGCGCCGCGGTGGTCGAGGTTGCGGAGGGCCGTGAGGGCGTGCTCGACGATCTGGTGGCTGGGCTCGCCGCTCAGGGTGGCCACGAACGCCACACCGCACGCGTCGTGCTCGAACCGAGGGTCGTACAGGCCGTGCGGCGGCGGGGGCGTTCCGAGCATGTGGATACTCCCGTCGTCAATTTTCGCGTTGGGACACGCTCAAGGGACGACGTTGGCCCCGGCGGTTGCATGCAGGGTAGCGGACAGATCCGGACTCACCCCAGGGACGATGGTCCCTGGCGCGAGGCCACACCCACCCGCCTCTGGCGCGATGTGTCGGGCGGCCACCAGATCCGCCACTGGTCGCGACAGGATACGGCGAGGCCCAAGTTTTCGCGCGAGGACCTGTCTCAGCCGGCCAGTGCGCTTCGCGTCCCCTCCGTCATTGTGCATCCTCGCGCAAATTTGCGGCCTGGGCGTTCGCCCCTCGGACAGCGCCGGGCTGCTCCGACCGCTTCGAAGGCCAGGCGAACCGCCCTTTCCGAGCGGCGTCACACGGCTGATCTGCGAGATATCTCTCCTTCGAGACACTCACTGTTGGTCTGCCGGATATCACCCGAGCCAGAACTTCTCGTCCACTGGTCACCGGCCGTCCCCGGAGCGCCGCTCCTGCGTCGGCGAGTCTTCTCCCACTGGTTGCCCGGACGTCGACCGGGTGTCGGAGCCGTTCGGCTTCGCCGACCCGGACTCCTCCGAACGGCCGCTTGCGCCGTGATCCGTCTCACTCTCAGCCGAGGTCACGACATCCACCCTGGCCGCGCCCGACGCACCGGCCTCAGCCTTGCCGGCGTCCGCACTGGCCGCGGCCGCATCGGAGCCTCCCGCATCGGTCGGTGTCGCCCCGGTCGGTGTCGCCCCGGTCGGGGTCGCACCGGTCGCGGTCGCCTCGGTCCGCCCCTGCCCGACCTCGCCCTGGTCGCTCGCTGAGGACGCTCCCGCGGGCACGGGCTCGACGACCTCCTCGCGTCCGGGGCGGAGCTTGGCCGAGATGACGAAGTAGAGCGCCGCCAGCAGGAAGACGAGGACGGAGGTCCACACGTTGAGCCGCAGGCCGAGGACGTGGTTGACCGGGTCGATGCGGAGATACTCGATCCACGCCCGCCCGAGGGTGTAGCCCATCACGTAGACCGCGAACGCCCGGCCGTGGCCGAGCTTGAACCGCCGGTCGGCCCAGATGACGAGCCCCGCCACTCCGAAGTCCCAGATGAACTCGTAGAGGAAGGTCGGGTGGAACGTGGCGTACTGCTCGTACCCGACCGGACGGTGCGCGGAGTCGATCTGCAGGCCCCACGCGACCGTGGTCGGGCCACCGAAGAGCTCCTGGTTGAACCAGTTGCCCAACCGACCGATCGCCTGGGCGATCACGATGGCCGGCGCCGCCGCGTCGGCCATCGCCGGGAGCGGAATCCCCCGCCGCCGGCACGCGATCCAGGCGCCGAGCGCGCCGAAGGCGATGGCTCCCCAGATGCCGAGGCCGCCCTCCCACACCGCGAACGCCCGCCACGGATCGCGGCCAGGACCGAAGTAGAGCTGGTAGTCGGTGATGACGTGGTAGAGCCGTGCACCGACCAGACCGAACGGTGTGGCCCACACGACGACATCCGCGACCGTGCCGGGCTGGCCGCCGCGGGCGATCCAGCGGCGGCTGCCCAACCAGGCAGCGACGATCACGCCCAGGATGATGCACAGGGCGTATGCCCTGATCGGCACGGGTCCGAGATGCCACACGCCCTGGGACGGGCTGGGGATGGACGCCAGGATCTGCATGGGCGGGTGGGCTCCTCCGGACTATGGGTTACCGGACGGACTCTATCGGGTCACGACTTGTTGTTCTGGGCCGCGGCGGAGTCGATCGCGAGCTTGAGGCCCGTCGCACTCGTGTCCTGCGGGTCGAGCTGCTTGCCGTTCACGAAGATCGTCGGCGTTCCCTGCACACCTCGCTTGTTTCCGGTCTCGCCGATCGACTGCACCCAGCTGCTGAAACTGTCCCCGTTGACACAGGACCTGAACGTGCCGGAGTTGAGCCCGATCGACTTGCCCAGGTCGACGAGCTGGGCGTTGGTCCAGGTCTGGCTGTAGTTGGCGTACAGCGCGTCGTGCATCTCACGTGCCTTGCCGTCGTTGGCGGCACAGGCGAACGCGTTGGCGGCGAGCTGCGTGGGCCGGCCGAACTCCGTGAGGGTGAGCGGGTAGTAGATGACCCGGGCCTTGCCCGCGTCCACCTGCTGGTTCAGCGTCTGCTCGGCGTCGTTCTCGAACTCCTTGCAGTGCGGGCAGGCGAAGTCCTCGAACATCTCGACGACGACCGGTGCGTTGGCCTTGCCGACCCCGACCCCACTGCCCACGCCGCCGGCCTTGGTCTGCACCGGTGCGGGGTTGCTCTTCGAGGTCGCGGTGTAGGGCTGGACGACGCCGGCCGGGAAGGCCGCGTCGGTGTCCACCTGCGAGCGCTGCCACTGGACGACGCCCGCGATGGCGACGATGACGACGGCGACGACAACGGCGATGCCGATCCGCATCATATTCTCGCGTCGCTTGGCCGCCGCGGCCTCCCGAGCACGCTGCGCGCGCAGCTCCTCCCGGGCCGACTTCTTGCTCATCCCGCTCTCCGCATCGTGTGGTCTCCCGCCGCCACCACGGCGGTCGGGACAACTGGTCGAGGGCGTGCCGACCGTGGCCCGCGACGGCCGGTCCGGCCAGCGCGATCATCGGTTCGACGTCGCTTCGGATCTCGTGAGGTACGTCGAGGGTCCGGCGCGAGCCGGGTACCCGGTCCGGTACCGCCGTGTTCCGGCGCCGGCCCTGCGGGGGACGGGCATCCGGAGTCGTCGGAGGTCCCATGCCCGGCAGCCTCGCGCCACCGTGGACAGACACCAGCATGAGGGCCGTAGCTGAGAGGCACATCACCCGGGTCCCCGCCGGCGGTCCGTGCCCGGTCCGGACCCGGCGGCACCACGGGGGTCATCCCGGCTCCGGAGCGCGGGAGAGGCCGCCGCGAGCGACTTCGCCGGCGACGCAACGGATGTCACGGATGTCCGCAGTGACCGTCACGGCGAACAGCGAGATTCTCCGGATCACGGAAGGTGAACCCACCCCGACATCGCGGGAGTTCCCGGTCGGGAGGATCGGGCGGCGGAGATCGAACGCGAACGTCAAGGCGTGGGCCCTAACGCACCGACCGGCGTACCCCCGCCGCGAGGTCACGGGCGAGTTCACCGACCGCGGCCACACCGGCGCGCTCGTCGGGCGCGTCCAGCAGGCGACGGACGAAGGCGGATCCCACGATCACGGCGTCGGCGGACTCCACGACCTCGGCGGCCTGGTCGCCGTTGGACACCCCGAGCCCGACGCCGACCGGCAGGTCGGTGACCTCACGGAGCCTGGTGACGAGCTTCGGAGCCTGCGAGTTGATCTGGTCCCGCGCACCGGTCACGCCCATGATCGACGCCGCGTAGACAAAGCCACGGCAGACCTGGGTGGTCAGCCGCAGCCGCTCCTTCGTGGAGGACAGCGCGACGAGGAAGATCCGGTCGAGGCCGGTGGCGTCGCTCGCGGCGATCCACTCCTCGGCCTCCTCGGGGATGAGGTCGGGGGTGATGAGCCCAGCGCCGCCGGCCGAGGCGAGGTCTCGGGCGAACCGGTCGACGCCGTAGCGCTCGACCGGGTTCCAGTACGTCATCACAAGGGGCGTGATCCCGTGCGAGGCGGCCGCCTCGACGGTGCGCAGGACGTCCTTGGTGCGGGTACCACCCCGCAGCGCGTGTTCGGCCGCGGCCTGGATCGTCGGGCCGTCCATCGTGGGGTCGGAGTACGGGAGGCCGACCTCGATGATGTCGACGCCAGCCTCGGCCATCGCGTCGAACGCGGCCAGCGCGCCGTCGTGGCTCGGAAAGCCGGCCGGGAGGTAGGCGATGAGCACGCCCCTGCCTTCGCCCTTCGCCTTCGCGAAGATCGGGCCGACGCCCGTGGACGCGTTCACGCGGGTTCCTCCTCGCCGCCTTCGGCCCCGTCGAGCAGGCCGAACCAGTGCGCGGCGGTGTCGACGTCCTTGTCACCCCGGCCGGACAGGCAGACCACGATGGTCGCGTCCGGGCCGAGTTCCTTCGCCACTCGTAGAGCGCCCGCGACCGCATGCGCCGACTCGATCGCCGGGATGATCCCCTCGGTCCTGGTGAGCAGCCGGAGCGCGGACATCGCCTCCGCGTCGGTGACGGGCTGGTAGTTCGCCCGTCCGGTGTCGTGCAGCCAGGCGTGCTCGGGGCCGACGCCCGGGTAGTCCAGGCCGGCGGAGATGGAGTGGCTTTCGATGGTCTGTCCGTCTTCGTCCTGAAGCAGGTAGGACCGGGTACCGTGCAGGACGCCGACCTGGCCGGAGGTGATCGTCGCGGCGTGCCGGCCGGTCTCCACGCCGTCTCCCCCGGCCTCGAAGCCGTAGAGGCGTACGCCGTCGTCGGGCACGAACGCGGTGAAGATCCCGATCGCGTTGGAGCCGCCACCGACGCATGCGCACACCGCGTCGGGCAGGGCGCCGGTGAGTTCGAGGACCTGCGCCCGCGCCTCGTCGCCGATGCCGCGGCAGAAGTCGCGCACCATCGCCGGGAACGGGTGCGGCCCCGCGGCCGTGCCGAGCAGGTAGTGCGTCGTCTCGACGGTGGCCACCCAGTCGCGCAGCGCCTCGTTGATCGCGTCCTTGAGCGTGCGGCTCCCGGAGCGGACCGGGATCACCTCCGCGCCCAGAAGATCCATCCGGGCGACGTTGAGCGCCTGCCGCCGGGTGTCCTCCTCGCCCATGTAGATCACGCAGCCCAGGCCGAGGTAGGCGCAGGCGGTCGCGGTGGCCACACCATGCTGACCGGCGCCGGTCTCCGCGATCACCCGCGTCTTGCCCATCCGGGCGGCCAGGAGCGCCTGCCCGAGGACGTTGCGGATCTTGTGGGCGCCGGTGTGGTTGAGATCCTCGCGCTTCAGCAGGATCCGGGCGCCCGCGACCTCCGAGAGCCGGGTGGCGTCGTAGAGGAGGCTCGGCAGGCCGGCGTACTCCCGGAACATCCGCTGCAGCTCACTCGTGAACTCCCGGTCGGCCAGCGCGTCGGTGTAGGCGACGGTGAGCTCGTCGAGAGCGGCGCTGAGCGCCTCCGGGGTGAACCGGCCCCCGAACCGCCCGAAGTGGCCTCGCGGGTCCGGGCGGGTGGCCGAGGGATCGGTCTGGGCGGCAAGGTCAGTCATCAGGTCACTCAGTCGTGGTGGAGGGCGGGGTGGGCGCCTGCGGCCACCAGGTCGGCGACCGCCGACCTGGGATCCTTGCCGGTCACGAGACTCTCGCCGACCAGCACCGCGTGCGCACCGGCGCGGGCGTACTCGATCACGTCGTGCGGTCCGCGTACGCCGGATTCGGCGACCTTGACGATGCCGTCGGGAATCGTCGGAGACAGGCGGGCGAAGGCGCTCCGGTCGACCTCGAGGGTCCGGAGGTCACGTGCGTTGACCCCGATGAGCTTCGCGCCGGCGTCGACCGCCCGGGCGGCCTCCTCCTCGGTGTGGCACTCCACCAGCGGGGTGAGCCCGATCGACTCGGCCCGCTCGATCAGGGAGACGAGGGCGTTCTGCTCCAGGGCGGCGACGATGAGCAGGATCAGGTCGGCACCGTGTGCGCGGGCCTCCCACAGCTGGTAGCTGGTGAGCACGAAGTCCTTGCGGAGAAGCGGAACCTCCACCGCGGACCGCACCGCGCGCAGGTCGTCGATCGTCCCACCGAACCGCCGACGCTCGGTCAGCACGCTGATCACGGTGGCGCCACCGGCTTGGTACTCGACAGCGAGTCCAGCGGGATCGGCGATCGCGGCGAGCGCACCCTTGCTCGGGCTCGAGCGCTTCACCTCGGCGATGACGGCGACGCCATCACCGCGGAGGGCCGGAATCGGGTCGATCGCGTACGGCAGCTGTGCGACCCGCGCCTTGAGATCGTCGATCGAGACTCTCGCCTGCCGCTCCGCAAGGTCGGCACGGACCCCGTCGAGGATCTCGTCGAGAACACTCACGCAGTCGATCCTTCCTGAGCGGCTTAAGCGCAGGCGCGAACCGTCGGGACGACGCGCTCTCGCTTCCAGGGACCTGCTCAGAGTAACGACGGCCCCAACCCACCCTGACACCGGCCGGTATGTGGACAGCGGGCCGCGGGGTTCAACCAGGTGGCGTGCGGGGGCACCGACCCTGTGAACAGGGTCCGTTACCTCCCGGCTCGAGGGACGCTCCCCTGGGCGATTCCGGTCGAACCCGCGTGCGTTCCGGCCGATCTCAGCAGGCTTTCACGGCATTCCCGCGGGCGATCCCGACCAGCCCGGTAGGCGATCGCGGTCGGGCCTCGGCGACCACCATGTCGCCGAGGCCGTGGACCGCCAGGTCACGCCTTGATAACCAGGCTGGACATGAGCTTGTCGGCAAAGGTCTGACGCTTCTGGTCCCACAGGGGCCAGAGAAAGCCCACGTAGCAGGCCACGCCATCGAGGACGTGGGCGAACTGCCGGACGAACGTCATACCCGGACCCAGCGGCTGCCCGTCGGATTCTCGGACCAGCCGGATGTTGAGTACCTGCTTGCCGAGGGACTGGCCGCTGCGCCCCTGCCGGAAGACGATGTTCCAGATCGAGACGCCGAGCCCGACGAGGTAGAGCAGGCTCGCGATGCTGAGCAACGCGGGGTTCGGGGCGCCGTCGGCGAGCGACGGCAGGAGGAGGGCGTACCCGACGCCGACCGGGACCATGACGAGCAGGATGTCGATGAGGGTCGCGCCCACGCGGTGGAGCCAGGGCGCGAACTGGTCCTGGCCGACCGGCGCCGCGTCGTAGCCGTACTGCCCCTGGGTGTACTGGCCCTGGGCGTACTGCGCGTAGTCCTGGCCGCCCTGCGGGTAGGACTGGCCGTACTGGCCCTGGCCATACTGCTGGCCGCCCTGCTGACCCTGGCCGTACTGCTGACCCTGGCCGTACTGGCCCTGGCCGTACTGCTGGCCGTAGTCCTGACCATCTTGGGGGTAGGACTGGCCGTACTGCTGGCCGTAGGACTGCCCGTACTGCTGGCCATACTGCTGGCCCTGTCCCTGGCTGTACTGCTGCTGCCCATACTGCTGGCCCTGGCCGTACTGCTGCTGGCCGTACTGCTGGCCCTGACCCGGGCCATACGACTGGCCGCCCTGCTGACCCTGCCCATACTGCTGGCCCTGGCCGCCCTGCTGGCCCTGGCCGTACTGCTGCTGGCCCGGCTGCTGCCCGCCGTAGTGCTGCCCCTGGTCGTACTGACCGTGCTGACCGCCCTGGCCGTACGGACCGCGCTGACCGTGCTGACCACGTTGGGCCTGGCCGTAGTGTTGCTCGCCGTACTGGCCCTCGTCGTGAGGTTGCTCCCGCGGGTCCGAGCCCGAAGGCGGGGTCGGCGTACTCACAACCGTCTCCGTTCTGGAGGTCGAATGAACGGGAGCAGGGTAGCGATCGCGGCTGCGAGTGGGAACCAGTCGCGGCGAGCCGATGGGACGGCACGCCGAAAACCGCCCCGATCCGAGCGTCCGGCCGGGCGTGAGCGCTCCGCGAAGTGGTGCCGTCCAGCTACCTTGGAGGCGTGGCGAACCACTCCCCCGTCCGTGCACGCCCGCTCGTCCGGTCGACCCACCTACCGTCCGACGGCACCCTCGCCGGCATCGCCGCACTCGGTGTCGGCGGCCTGCTGCTCGGCGCGGTCAACACCCTGTCCGGCGGCAGGCTCGGAGTGCCCTGCCTGCTGCACGCCACGACGGGGTTGGACTGTCCTCTGTGCGGCACCACCCGGATGGTCGCCGCCCTCCTGCACGGCGACCTGACCGGCGCACTGCGCTACAACGCGCCGGTCCTCCTCGGCGGCGTGGTCGTCGGTTACCTCTGGCTGAGCTGGGTGCTCGAGAGGTTCGGCGTACGCCTCCTACCGCGCCCCTCGCTGAGCGCCCGGTCGAGGGCCGCCCTGATACCGGTCCTGGTGACGCTGGGCCTGGTCTTCATGGTGGTGCGCAATCTGCCCTGGTCGCCGTTCGCCGCCCTCTACGCCTGACGTCCCACCGGTCGGTTCCAGAGCGCCTGACGCGGTTGCGGTGCCGTTCCCCCTTCCCCACAACGCGATTCGCCCCTCCCCGTACCGTCAAGGAAGCCTTGCACCGGTAGCCGCGGAGATCATCACGGAACACCGGTCGTCACCCCAACGCGCGCCGCACGAGGTCGAAGTACTGGTCGCCTCGCACCACCCGATAGTCCGGGCCGAGCGACGCGGTGACCTCGGCGAGGTCCTGCGGCGTCATCGCCCAAGCGTTCACCCCGATGGACACGAAGCGCGGCGACGCGTGGTCCCAGCTCGCCGCCATCCGGGTGATCGCCTGCCGCGTCTCCTCCACCCCCGCCACGCCCAGGATCGTCGACAGCGGCGTCTGGTCCCGCACGAGCGACGTCTCGCTGGTACCACCCCAGTTGAGGAACACTCCGCGCGGCTCGACGTCCTCGACGTAGGCCGCTGCCTTCGCGTCCGGCAGGTCCACGTCCCTGCCGTCGACGCGGTTGAGGACGTAGATGATGTCCATGCCGGTGGCCCGCATGTACCGCCCGGTCTGGCGGGTGAAGACCTCGAAGGTCTCCTGCGGCCACGGTGTCGGGTAGATGTACCCCGCGCCGGAGGGGCCCGCCACCAGCAGGTCGTTGGCGGTGGCGGTGCGCTGGAAGTGGCTGAGGAAGTTCGGTGCCGCGTCCTTCAACAACGGGCTGGTCGTCCAGTTGACGGGCACGCTGCCCCGACCGGGGTTGTCCCAGAGGACCCGGAGGCGGTGCTCGTTGTACTGCAGGTTGTCGCCCTCCGACATGGTGAAGGTGACGTAGATCCTGTCCTCCAGCGGCAGGTCCGGCGCGGACGGCTGCCGGTCCGAGATCGGCGCCCGGGCACCGGAGTGGACGGTGAGGTTCTCGAACCAGTCCGCCGCGAGCACGTACACACCGTGGCGGGAGGCGAGTTCGGTACCGCCGAACTCGCCGGCGATGTCCTGCGCGAACCAGCCGAGGTAGGGCGTGTTCGGGCGTACGTCGGACATGATCTGCTCGAACAACGCCCGCTCGGCGTCGATGTTGGGGTCCAGCCAGAAGGTCATCGCACGGTTGGCGACCGCGTAGTCGCGCAGGTAGGCGTAGCCCACCTTGCTCGGGCGGTCCGGCTCGGTCGCGCTCACCGAGATGGTGTATTCGTTCCACATCTCGACCGACAGGGTGAGCTTCGTCGTACCCGAGGGCGGCGTGAACCCGTAGACGAAGTAGTTGCCGCCGTCGGCGAAGCGGTGCTGCGGCGGTCCGAGACTGGTTTGGGAGTTGCCGCTGTCGAAGAGGTAGGGCTCCTCCGCGTCCGTCCCCGGGACGAAGTCCACGACGGTCTGGTCGTCGGCGTGCAGGCTGACCTGGTGGACGGCCGGACCCCAACCGTCGTTGGTGAAGGAGTCGTCGAAGCGGACCCAGACGCCATCCCCGCCGAGATGGTCGGACAGGTCGAACTCGAGAACCTCCCGGTTCGAGGCGTCGTGCAGGTGGGTGTCGACCTTCGCGAGCGTGGTGTAGATGGCGGGGACCCCGGGCGGCAGGGTGACGTCGCGCTGCGGTGGCAGTCCGACCAACATGCGGTGCGTGGTCTTCGCCCAGAGTTGGTCGTACTGCCACTGGTAGGCGTGGATCCGGTCGGTGAACCGCCCGCGCAGGTCGTCGAGCACCGGAATCCGGTAGGTCGTGGCGAGCCGGTCGGCCAACGCCGGGCTCGCCACGACGAGGTTCCGCAGCCCAGACAGGGTGGTGGCGACGTTGATGGAGTCAGGGACGTCGGGATCGAAGACGACGCTGCCGTGGACAGCGGACCGGTACTTCGTCACGAGGTCCCAGGCATCGTCGTGCGTGGTGGTGGGGACACCGAGTTCGTCCAGCCAGGTCCGACGACCCTCCCCGCTCGTCGCGTCGTCACCGATCAGGTAGATCCGCGGGCGGTTGCGGTTGACCACGCCCTGCAGCGTGCCGAGCAGCAACTTCTCATCGCCGGAGAGTCCGGTGATGTCCACCACGTCGAGCGACTGGATCTGGGCGAACGTCGGCAGTGCCTGGTTCTTCGGCCAACTGATCCCCGGAGCGTCACTCGCGGTGGAAGCGGCATCCGCCCCTGGCGCTGCCGCCGCGGTGGCGGCGGTGGCCACGGACATCGCGTTCGGGACCGCCGCTACACCGATCCCGGCCGCGACGAACCGCCCGAACGTACGACGTGAGAAGTCCCTGCTCCGTGTCATGGCCTGGCACCGCCCGTTCGGGTAGGCGCGCGGTAAGCGCTCTCCGCGCACTGGGGAAAGGGAACGCGCACCCGATTGTGACCGGTGGGACATGCTCGAACAAGATCGCTGGCCAGTGCAGGCCGTGAGGCGCTACCTGCTCGCGAGAACGTCGGCGAGCTGGTCGACCGCCCACTCGAGGTCGGCCTGCTCGATCACCAGTGGCGGAGCGATCCGGATCGTCGACCCGTGGGTGTCCTTCGCCAGGACGCCGCGATCGGCCAGCGCGGCACAGATGTCGCGCCCGGAGCCGAGCGCCGGATCCACGTCGATGCCGGCCCAGAGTCCGACACAACGCACCGACACGAGCCCCTTCCCGACGAGCTGGTCGAGCCGGCGGCGGAGCACGAGTCCCAGGTCGCGGGCCCGCTCCTGGTAGCTGCCGTCGCGGAGCAGGGCGACCACGGACCGCCCGACCGCGCAGGCGAGCGGGTTGCCGCCGAAGGTGCTCCCGTGCTGGCCGGGCCTGACGACACCGAGGACGTCGACCGAGCCGACGACGGCGGACACCGGAACCACCCCGCCGCCGAGCGCCTTGCCGAGGATGTACAGGTCGGGCACGACGCCCTCGCGGTCGCAGGCGAACGTCGTCCCGGTCCGACCGAGACCGGACTGGATCTCGTCGGCCAGGAGAAGGACGTCGTTCTCGCCGCACACGCGGCGGACGTCGCGCAGGTAGCCGTCCGGTGGCACGATCACACCGGCCTCGCCCTGGACGGGTTCGATGAGCACCGCCACGGTCGTCTCGTCGATCGCCGCCGCGATCGCGTCGGCGTCGCCGTAGGGCACGGTCACGAAGCCGGGCGTGTAGGGACCGTAGTGGTCGTGCGCGTCCGGGTCGTCAGAGAAGCTCACGATGCTGATCGTGCGGCCGTGGAAGTTGCCGCTCGCCACCACGATGGTGGCCCGACCGTCGGGCACTCCCTTGACCTCGTAGCCCCACTTGCGGGCCACCTTCAGGGCGGTCTCGACCGCCTCGGCGCCGGTGTTCATCGGCAGCACCATCGTCTCGGTGGAGCGGCCGTCCCGGTCGCCGAGGCGCCCCAGCGTCGGGTCCGCCGGCCGCGAGGCGGCCACCAAGGCCGCCAGCTCCGCGCAGAACGCACCGAACTGGTCGTGGTGGAAGGCCCGGCTGATCAGGGTGAGCCGGTCGAGTTGTTCCCGCGCCGCCTGGATGACGGCGGGGTGCCGGTGGCCGAAGTTCAGGGCCGAGTAGCCGGCCAGGCAGTCGAGGTAACGCCGCCCGTCGACACCGGTCACCCAGGCGCCTTCGGCCTCGGCGACGACCACGGGCAGTGGGTGGTAGTTGTGGGCCGCGTACCGCTCGGCGAGCGCGATCTGGGCGGCGGCCGGTGAGGTCACGTCACCGAGCATCGGAGGACCTCCCCGCTCCTGAGCGGACCTCCGGCCGGATCTCGGGCCGGATCTCCAGGGTGCAGCACTTCGGGCCGCCGCCGGACTTGCGCAGCTCGGACAGGTCGACCGTGACCGGCTCGAATCCGCGTTCGGCGAGCTGCCGGGCGAGCCCGGTCGCCTGCACGGGCAGGACGACGTGGCGACCGTCGGAAACGGCGTTCAGGCCGAGGACGACCGCATCGGCGTCCTCGGCGAGGAGCGCGTCGGGGTAGAGCTCCCCCAGGACCTGTCGGCTCCCCGCGGAGAATGCCGCCGGGTAGTAGACGATCGTCTCGTCGTCCAGGACCGCGAGCGCGGTGTCCAGGTGGTAGAACCGCGGGTCGACGAGTTCCAGCGAGACGACCTCCCGTCCGACGTACTCCTCCAGCTCTCGGTGCGCCGCCGGGTCGGTCCGGAAGCCGGTGCCGGCGAGGATCCGTGCCGGTGTGGTGAGGAGGTCGCCCTCCCCCTCGGCGACCGCGAGCGGGAGGTAGGCGTCGCGGACGCCGACCTCGACGCCGTGGGTCTTGAACCACTCGAGGTAGCGGGTGGACTCCGGCATCCGCTCCAGGTGCCGGAACCGCGCGCCGAACGCCAGGCCGTCGACGACGACCGCGCCGTTGGCCGCGAACACCATGTCGGGCAGTCCGGGCACCGGGTCGATCAGGCTCACCTCGTGGCCGAGGTCGAGGTAGATCCGGCGCAGGTTCTCCCACTGGGCGACCGCGAGGTCGGTGTCGACCGCCACGTCCGGATGCATCCAGGGGTTGATAGCGTACGAAACGGTGAAGTACGTGGGGCGGCACATCAGGTAGTGCCGGCGGGTGGCGGCCGTGGCCATCGAGACCTCCGAGGACGATCAACGCGAGAGATGACGCGAAAGGTGCTGACAGCACCGCGCTCACCATCGAGCCTAGGAAACGGCCTACCCACCAACCATGCGTCGAAGATGCGCTCTCGCGGCAGTTCGTTGCGTAGTTCGTGGGCTGTCCGGCGAATCGTTGCGCGAGCACCCCCGAACGTTTCCGGGTGTGGCCGGGGTCACCCCAGGCAGGTGAGTCCGGGACGCTCCAGCAGTCGGGAGAGCACCAGCGAACTCTTCGTCCGGACGACGTACGGCTCGGCGTTCATCCGTTCCAGGACGCGCTCGAAATGCCCGATGTCGGCGGCGAGGACGTGGACGAGCGCGTCCGCCTCGCCGGTCAGCGTGCACGCCGACACGACCTCGGGAAACCGGGCGATTCCGTCCCGGATCGTCGCCGGGGACGTCTTGCCCTGGCAGTACAGCTCCACGTAGGCCTCGGTGGTCCAGCCGAGCGCGCGCGGGTCGACCTTGGCGGTGAACCCGGTGATCGCTCCTGCCTGGCGCAGCCGGTCGACGCGACGCTTGACCGCGGGTGCGGACAGGCCGACCTGGGCACCGATGTCGGCGAAGCTCGCCCGACCGTCGTCGAGCAACCGGGCCACGATCTGTTCGTCGAGTGGGTCCAGGCGCACCGTCGCACTTCCCTTCCGCAGGTCGTGGGACCAGCCTCGTCCGTCCCGGTCGGATCATCGAGCCGTACCGTCCGAACCATCTCGATCATGCCTACCCGGACCACCGCGACCGGCGGGGTGTCCGCCCTAGACTCCACGGCCGTGAACGATGCTCGCACCACCATCCTCGTCAACGGTCTCCCCGCGGCCGGAAAGTCGACACTAGCCCCGCCGCTGGCGCGCACCCTCGGCCTGCCGCTCCTCAGCAAGGACATCATCAAGGAGACGCACGCCGACCTGCTCGGCCCGCTGGCACCCGACGGCCGGTCGCAGCGGGACTGGAACAGGGCGCTCGGCGCGGCGGCGAGTGAGACGATGTGGGCGCTCCTGGCGCACGCGCCGCTTGGTGCGGTGCTGGAGAGCTCCTGGCGCTCCGACGTACGCCCGTTGGTCGCGGAGGGGCTCGCCCGGGCCGGGGTGGAGCACGTGGCGGAGGTGTGGTGCGAGGTCCCCGCCGGTGTGGCCCGTGCCCGGGACCACGCACGACACCAGGGCCGCCATGGGATTCACGGCGCCCTCATGACCGATGCGGAGTGGACCCGGATGGTCGAGACCGCGGAGCCGCTCGGCCTGGGGCCCGTGTGCCGGGTCGACACGACCGCGGCCGTCGACGTGGAGGCGCTCGCCGCATGGTGCCGGGCCGCGGCCAACGGCACGCTTCCCCCTTACCGCCAATAAACCAGCCCGGGCGGGTCCAGAACAAGACTGCAGTTTCGGCGAACGAGACCGCAGAATCGACCACCATGAGGACCTCGAGCACGACCCGCACGGCCTCGGCCGAAGCAACCTGGGATCGTTCGGCACGATCGCGAACGCGCTGTGGATCGGTGGGGCGCAGTGGGCCGGAAAGTCCACGGTGGCACGTATCCTCGCCCGCCGCTTCGGCGTCACCGCCTACCACTACGACTACCACGACGCCCGCGGCCACAACGACCGCCGCGTCGCGCGCCGGGCGGAGGTGGGTGAGCCGATCGCTGGTCCCGACCCCGAGGAGATGTGGGTACGCCACTCGCCGCCCTGGATGGCGCAACACGCCCTTGACGACTTCTCGGTGCGCTTCGAGTGGGCACTGGACGACCTGCGCGCCCTCGTCGCCGGCCGGCCGATCCTCGCCGAGGGCTGGGGTCTGCGACCCGACCTGGTCGCGCCGCTGCTCGACTCGCCACGCCGGATGATCGTGATGGTGCCGACCGAGGAGTTCCGGCAGCGGCAACTACGCGACCTGCCGCGGGCGAGGGCGCACCACTATCAGGTGAGCGACCCTGAACACGGCCAGCGCAACCGCGTCGAGCGGGATCGGCTGATCGCGGCCGACGTGGAGGCAGCGGCAAGACGACACAGCATCCGGGTGTTGTGGGTGGACGGCTCGCGGGACGCCGAACAGGTCGCGACCCTGGTCGCCGACCACTTCGCGGCGTACCTCGCCACGACGACGGCCGGATGAGGCGACGGCCGGCCCGCCGGACCCGCCGCGTCAGGACGTCTTGACGCCCTGCTCGCGCGCCTCCAGAGCGGCCCGCTCCTCGGCCTCGGCCTGCGTGTGCCGACGGGCGGGAGTGCTGCCAAGGCCCTGGCTGGCCATGATCTTGGCGATGATGAGGCCGACGAGTGGCAGCCCGATGGCGCTGATGAAGAACAGCACCCACGCTCCCATGACCACGGAGAGACCGGCGATGACGGAGGCGATCAGGATGATCCCGACCGCGGTCCACGCCGCTGGGCTGTTTCCGTGATGATCGGTGTGAATGCGCTCCTGGCCCTGCTTGTCCGCCATGTGCAGGCCTCTCCTTCCGTCCCGACGCCCATTGTGTCGTGATACCGGACCGGCCAGACACCTGGGTCGGTCCTGGCCTCGTGCCGCTCAGTCCCGTGTCGTCGGGTCCTCGCCCCGGTCGAGTGCCGCCCAGGGGTCTGTGTCCGACTTTCGCCGGGTGGTCGGTGCGTCGTACTTCGCTCCCATCGACGGCCAGCGATGGCTCCCGGCGGCGGCGAGCAGGCCACCCACGGTGACCAGAACACCACCCGCGAGGGCGAGCACCGGCCAGCTGGTGCTCGCGACCTCCGTCGCGTGCGTGCCGCCGCCGACCCCGGCCGCCGCGCGGCGGAGGGCGTCGTCGGCGACCGAGCCGGTCCGGGACCAGAAGAGGACGACCGCGACGACGGAGGCCAGTCCGGCGAGTCCGACGAGGGCCCCCGCGATCCGGCGACCGATCCCCCGGGTGGCGACCAGCGCGAGGACGCCCGCGAGGCCGACGAAGCCGGCGGCCCGAGCCAGGGGTGCCGCGTCCCCACCGCTGACCGCCACGCTCACCGACGGGTAGTCGGGGATGGACAGGGCGGCGGTGACCCAGGTGCGACTCGCGGCGAGGAGCACGAGGGCCGCACCGACCAGCACCAGGGCCAGGGTGAGGAACATCTGCCTGCGGGACGTCACGGTTGCCTGAACGTCTCGGCAACCGCAACGGCACGTAGCGCGGCGGCCGCCTTGTTGCGGGTCTCGGCGTCCTCGGCGACCGGGTCGGAGTCGGCCACGATGCCACCGCCCGCCTGGACGTAGGCCACGCCGTCGCGCAGCAGGGCGGTCCGGATGGCGATCGCGGCGTCGAGGTCGCCGGCGAAGTCGAGGTAACCGACAACGCCGCCGTACAGCCCGCGCCGAGTGGGTTCGAGCTTCTCGATGATCTCCATCGCGCGCGGTTTCGGGGCCCCGGAGAGCGTTCCGGCCGGGAAACAGGCGCACAGCGCGTCGAACGCCGACCGTTCCGGGGCCAGCCGGCCGACCACCGTCGACTCCAGGTGCATGACGTGGCTGTAGCGGCGCACGGTCATGAAGTCGACGACCTCGACGGTGCCCGGCGCGCACACCCTGCCGAGGTCGTTGCGACCGAGGTCGACCAGCATCAGGTGTTCGGCGCGCTCCTTCTCGTCGGAGAGGAGTTCGCGCTCGAGTTCGTGGTCCTCCTCCGGGGTGGCGCCACGCGGCCGGGTACCCGCGATCGGGTGGGTCAGCGCGCGGTCACCCGTCACCGTGACGAGCGCCTCCGGGCTGGATCCCACGATGTCGAAGTCGCCGTAGCGCAGGAGGTACATGTACGGCGAGGGGTTGGAGAAGCGCAGCACCCGGTAGATGTCGAAGGCGCGCGCGGTGGTCCGGCGCTCGAACCGCTGCGACACGACGACCTGGAACGCCTCGCCGGCGTGGATCTCCTCCTTGGCCTGCTCCACCGCGGCCATGTGTTCTTCCGCGCTGCGCCGGCGTTCGTACTCCGGCGCGGCGCGCAGGTCGGCCGCCGCCACGAAGGACGGCGTCGGCTCGGCGAGCGCCTTCGTCATCGTGTCCAGGCGTTCGACCGCGTCCGCCCAGGCCTGGTCGACGCGTTCGCCCGAGTCGTCCCAGTTGACGGCGTTGGCGATCAGCAGGAGGGTGCCGTCCACGTGGTCGAGGACCGCGAGGTCGGTGGCCAGCATGAGAGCGAGCTCAGGCAACCGGAGGTCGTCCTCGGTCAGGTCGGGCAACCGCTCGAGTCGGCGTACGGCGTCGTAACCGATGTAGCCGACCAGGCCCCCGGTGAGTGGTGGGAGTCCCGGCAGCCGCGGCGTGCGCAGCCGCGCCACCGTCTCCTGGACGGCGGCCAGCGGGTCGCCCCCGGAGGGCAGACCGACCGGGGGCGTGCCGAGCCAGTGCGCCTGCCCGCCGCGTTCGGTGAGCACCGCGGCCGAGCGCACGCCGACGAAGGAGTACCTTCCCCACACCCCGCCGTGTTCGGCGGACTCGAACAGGAAGGTGCCTGGTTCGTCGCGGGCGAGCTTGGCGTAGACACCGAGCGGTGTCTCCGCGTCGGCGAGCAACTTGCGGGTCACCGGGATCACCCGGCGGCCGGGGGCCAGCCGCCGGAACTCCTCGAGGTCGGGGGCCGTGGCCCCGATGGGGTTGGTGTCCAGGATCGTCACCGGCCGGCCTCCTCGTTCTCCGGGGCCCCGACAGCCGCCGGCAGCAGGCCCGCGTCGAAGCAGGTCCGGTCACCGGTGTGGCAGGCCGCGCCTTCCTGGTCGACCTGGACCAGGAGGGTGTCGCCGTCGCAGTCCAGGCGTACTTCCTTGACCCACTGCCGGTTTCCCGACGTCTCGCCCTTGACCCAGTAGGAGCGCCGGCTCCGGCTCCAGAACGTCGAACGCCCCGTGGTGAGCGTCCGGTGGAGCGCCTCGTCGTCCATCCAGCCGACCATGAGGACCTCGCCGGTGTCGTACTGCTGGATCACCGCGGTCACCAGCCCATGGTCGTCCCGCTTCAGGCGCGCGGCGATCTCGGGGGCGAGTGCGGTCTCGGCACTGGGCATGCGCGCCATTCTTCCCGGTCGGGTGAGCCCTCCGTCCGGTCGGGTGCGCGCTCCCGGATCGAGGTCCGTCATCCGGGACCGCTGGCCGGGGACAAAACCCCCATCTTCGTCGTGCCGCCACGGCGATCATGGCCGTGGCGGGGAAAATGGAAGGCGTGACCGTCGAGTCGACGCCGAGCGGCCGGGCTGTCCTGACCCTGCGGCGGGCCGCCATCGGGGTGTGCGTTCTCGCCGTCGCGTGGATCGGGTCCGGGCTCGAGGACCAGACCTGGCCACCCACCCTCATCGTGCTCGCGGTGGTGATCCCCGTGGGCCTGCTCTCCTTCCGGCGACCGGTCGGCCCGGTCCCCGGCATGGTCGAGACCGAGCACCCGCTCCGCCGCAGCGTGGTGTTCTGGAGCGTCCTGCTCACGGCCGGACTGATCTGGGAGGCCTACGCCTTCTTCCACCAGCCCAGCATCCTCGTCGGCAGCTGGGAGCACCCCACCCTCTCCGAGCTTCTCCACCCGGTCTTCGAGTTCCGCAGCGCCAAGTTCGTCGGCTGGGTGTTGTGGATCTGGGCGGGACTCCGGATGGCCCGACCATGACCAGCCGCATCGTCACGATCGTCGGCTTCGTCCTGCTGTTCGGGATCGGTGGCGTCGCGATTTTCTGGTCGTGGCTGCGGCCCGAACGCTTCGCACGCTTCCACGACGCGCTCACCCACGTGACCGGACCGGCGCGATACCGCGTCCTGGTTCTGCTGATCTGGGCCTGGCTGGGCTGGCACTTCCTCGCCCGCTAGCTCCGGTTCGCGTCCTTCTGGTCGGCGCACAGGGGGCCCCTGGCCGCGCGGGAGGCGGCGTGGCAGTGTGCGCGTCATGGCGAATTCCTTCACCGCGCACGCCGGACCTGGAAACGGGTCCGCTCCGGGTGCTCCGGCAGCCGCTTCTGTGGCCGCTCCGGCCGGGATCGTTCCTGGCGGCTCGGACGGGACCACGGTCCACTTCTTCTCGTCGTTCGAGCCGGGCGATCCGCGTCCGCGAAGCGACGGCCAGGACGGGACCGGCTCCGGCGTGACGACCAGTGTCGGCGCCGGACCGGACCACGCTCCGGCCGCCAAGGCGCAGGTCGGGTTCAGTGGAGGATCAGCGCTCGCCTACGCCGGCCGGGCGGCGGACGCGGGTTCGGCCCACGCGCGGGTCCGGCTCTTCGACGTGCGGATCGAGGTGAACGCCGACACCGAACTCTCCTACGTCCTCTTCCCGGAGTTCACCGCCGGCGACCTCGGCTACCCCGCGACCTACGCGGCGATCGACCTGGAGTTCGCCGACGGCAGCCACCTGAGTGAGCTCGGCGTCCGCGACCAGCACGGCTTCCCCCTCACCCCGTCCGGGCAGGGCGCGTCCCGCTCGCTGTCGGCCGACCAGTGGAACCTCCGGCGGGCGGCGCTCGGCGAGGTCGCCGCCGGTCGGACGATCACCGGCATCCGGCTCGGCTACGACAATCCGAACGGTCCGGCCGACTTCCGCGGGTGGATCGACGACGTCGCGATCCTCGACCGGCCCGCACCGGCGGGTCCGACCCGACTGTCCGACCTCGTGATCACCACCCGCGGCACCCACTCCAGTGGCGCCTTCTCACGGGGCAACAACATCCCCGCGACCGCGTTGCCGCTCGGGTTCAACTTCTGGATCCCCGTCACCGACGCCGGGTCCACCAGTTGGGTGTACGAGTACCACCGCGCGAACAACGCCGACAACCTGGCGGAGCTCCAGGCCTTCGCGGTCAGCCACCAGACCAGCCCGTGGATGGGCGACCGGCAGACGTTCCAGGTGCTGCCGAGCGACGCGACGGGTACGCCCGACGCCGACCGAGCCACCCGGGCCCTGCCGTTCCGGCACGAGAACGAGACCGCCCGGCCCCACTACTACGCGGTGACCTTCGAGAACGGCATCAGCACCGAGATCGCACCGACGGACCACGCGGCGATCTTCCGCTTCACCTTCACCGGCCCGAGTTCCACGCTGCTCTTCGACAACGTCAATGCCAACGCGTCCTTGACAGTCGACCCGGACACCGGCGTGGTGACCGGATTCTCCGACGTACGCAGCCGGCTCTCCAACGGCGCCACCCGGATGTTCGTGTACGCGGAGTTCGACCAGCCGGTGGTCGAAGCCGGTCGTCCCGAGGGCGCCGAGGACCGGACCGAGGCCGCGGCGTACGTCCGGTTCGACCCGACCACGGCCCACCGCACCGTCACGATGCGGATCGCGACCTCCCTGCTCGGCGTCGAGCAGGCCGAACGCAACCTGCGGCTGGAGATCGCCGCCGAGGACAGCTTCGAGGACGTCCGGGAGCGCGCCCAGCAGCGCTGGGACGAGACACTCGGGGTGATCGAGGTCGAGGGCGCCGGCGAGGACCAGCTGCGGACGTTCTACTCCAACCTCTACCGGCTGTTCCTGTATCCGAACGCGGCCCACGAGAACACCGGGACCGTCGCGGAGCCGGTGCACGTCCACGCCGTCCAGTCCGCCACGACGACTCCCCCGAGCTCGCCGACCCGGACGGGCGCCGCCATCGTCCCCGGCAAGGTCTACGTCAACAACGGCTTCTGGGACACCTATCGCACCACCTGGCCGGCGTACGCCCTGCTGACCCCGCGACTCGCCGGCGAGCTCGTGGACGGCTTCCTGCAGCAGTACCGCGACGGCGGCTGGGTGGCCCGCTGGTCCTCGCCGGGGTACACCAACCTGATGGTCGGCACCAGCTCCGACGTCGCGTTCGCCGACGCGTTCCTGAAGGACGTCGAGGGGTTCGACCCGGAGACGGCCTACCGCGCGGCGGTGAAGAACGCGACCGTACGACCGCCCGACGACCATGTGGGCCGGAAGGGCTTCGACACGGCCGTCTTCCTCGGCTACACCGCGGCCGAGGCGACCGAGGAGGCGATGTCGTGGGCGCTGGACGGCTACATCAACGACTTCGGGATCGCCATGATGGCCGGCCGGCTCGCCGAGATCGTCGGACCGGAGGACCAGCGCTACGCCCGCTACCGCGAGGAGCAGGAGTACTTCCTGCGTCGTTCGCTGGGCTACGTCCACCTCTTCGACCCGTCGGTCGGTTTCTTCCAGGGACGGCACGCCGACGGGAGCCGGCGGCTGCCGCCGAGTGAGTTCGACCCGCGGGTCTGGGGCCACGACTACACCGAGACCAACGCCTGGAACATGGCGTTCCACGTACCTCACGACGGAGCGGGACTCGCCGCGCTGTACGGCGGCCGGGCGGGGCTCGCGGCCAAGCTCGACGAGTTCTTCGCGACGCCGGAGACCGGCGAGGAGGCGTTCAGGGGCTCCTACTCCTCCGTCATCCACGAGATGACCGAGGCGCGCGACGTCCGGATGGGGATGTACGGCCACAGCAACCAGCCGTCCCACCACATCCTCTACATGTACAACTACGTCGGCCAGCCGGCGAAGACGCAGGAGAAGGTGCGCGACGTCCTCGCCCGGCTCTACCTCGGCAGCGAGATCGGGCAGGGCTACCCGGGCGACGAGGACAACGGCGAAATGTCGGCCTGGCAGGTGTTCAGCGCGCTCGGCTACTATCCGCTGCAGATGGGCAGCCCGCGCTACGCCGTCGGCTCGCCGCTGTTCACCCGTGCCACCATCCACCTCGAGTCCGGCGCCGACCTGGTGATCAACGCACCGGACAACAGCCCCGAGAACGTCTACGTCCAGGGGCTCACGGTGAACGGCGCGGCCTACGACCGGACCTGGCTCCCGCACGGCCTGCTCGCCGCGGGTGGCGTGCTGGAGTTCGCGATGGGTCCGCGTCCGTCGACCTGGGGCACCGCTCCCGGCAGTGAGCCGCCCTCGGTCACCCCGGCCGGCACCGCTCCCGCGCCGCTGGTCGACGTCACCGGGCCCGGGCTCGGGACGCCGCACGCCTCGGGCGATGTCGACGCGGCGGTGCTGTTCGACGACACCTCGGCGACCTCGGTGACGTTCGCGGGTACCGAACGCTGGGTGCAATTCGACCTTGACGGCCCGGCGCGGGTGGAGTTCTACACCCTCACCTCCGCCGCGCAGGGATCCGCCGCCACCTCCTGGGTGCTGTCGGGATCGAACGACGGGACGGACTGGACCGTCCTCGACCCCCGAACCGGCGAGGAGTTCGAGTGGCCACGCCAGACCCGGCCCTTCCGGGTCGCCACGCCGGGCAGCTACGGGCGGTACCGGCTCGACCTCGGTTCCGGCTCGGGTGAGATCGCCGCGCTCGCGCAGGTCGAACTCCTGGCTCTTCGGCTTACGATCAGGGAATGACAGATCAGCTGGAGGTCACCGCCCGCACCGAACGCCGAGCACTCGCCGACCTGCTCGACAGCGTGGGCCCAGACGCACCCACGCTGTGCGCCGGCTGGTCGACTGCTGACCTCGCGGCCCACCTGGTGATCCGCGAGAGTGACCCGTTGGGTGCGGCGGGGATCATGATCACGCCACTGGCCGGACGGACCCGGGCCCGGATGGACGCCCTGATCGAGCGACTGGGCTACGACCGGCTGGTCGATCGGTTCCGGCAGGGTCCGCCGAGCTGGTCGCCGGTCCGGTTCGGTGCCGTCGACCGGGCGGCCAACACCGGCGAGTTCTTCGTCCACCACGAGGACGTCCGCCGGGCGCAGCCCGACTGGGAGCGCCGCCAGCTCCCCGCCGCGCTCGAGGACTTCTTCTGGCGGCGGGTCACCAGCGGTGGCCGCTTCCTGTTCCGTCGGGCCGCGGTCGGCGTGCTGGTCAGCCGCCCCGAGGGTGAGACGGTCCGGGTACGCCGGGGCGAGCCGACCGCGGTGCTCGAGGGGCCACCGAGTGAGCTGATGCTCTACATGTTCGGACGAAAGGGCGTCGCGCAGGTCGATCTCCGCGGGCCGGCGGCGGCCGTGGAGTCACTCGTCCACGCGCCGCTCGGGGTCTAGGGTCCCCTCACGCCGGACGCCCGTCGCACGGGACGCCCGGCGTGTTAGCCTCGGCGATGGCCCGGACGCGTGTTCGCGCGTGGTCCGGTGCCGACGCGACACAGACAAGCACCACCACAGTCAGCGAAGACTCGACAGACAACAGCAGACGACAGGGGAGCGCGCGAGCGCTGAGAGTGCGGGGCTGCCACACGTTGGCACAGCCCGCAGACCCTCGAACCTGATCTGGGTAATTCCAGCGCAGGAAGTCGGTCTGACCGTCACGTCACCGTGCGGCGCACCTGTACCGATCCGACATCGGGCACAGGTGCGTCGTCATGGTCGGCCTGCCGGCACATGACGCTCGGCCCTCGGCTGCCCTCGTCCCGCAGGGAGGCCATCCGATGACCCAGGACGTCACCTCGTCCGCCAGGAAGGGCGGCAAGAGCTCGGCCCGCTGGCGTACGGTCGACATCGTCGTGGCGGCCGTGGTGGCCGTGGCGTTCGGCGTCGTCTTCGCCGCATGGGGCGCGCTCTGGAACTTCACCCTGCCCGCCTTCGCGGCGTTCCCACCCGCGCAGGCCTTCATGTACGGCATGTGGCTGGTCCCCGGCGTGGTCGGCGGCCTGCTCATCCGTAAGCCGGGTGCCGCCACCTTCGTCGAGATCGTGGCCGCGACCGTCTCGGTGTTCCTCGGTATCCCGAACCCCGTCGCGATCATCTTCTACGGCCTGGTGCAGGGCCTCGGCGCGGAGGTGATCTTCGCGGCCTACCGGTACCGCTCCTGGCGGCTGCCGGTGGCACTGCTCGCCGGCGCCGTCGCCGGGCTGGTGCCCGCCGTTCTGGACAACATCCTCTACAACGCCGCGTGGGCGCCGGCCTGGATGGTCTCCTACGGCGTCCTCGTCGTGATCAGCTCGATCGTGATGGCCGGGGCCGGCGGATACGCGTTGATCCGCGCCCTCGCCCAGACCGGGGTGCTGGCGCCGTTCGCCTCCGGTCGCGAGCAGTCCCGCACGTGAGCGGCTCGGCACTGTCGATCCGCGCCCGCGGCTTCGGGTTCCGGTATGCCGGACGCCTGGCGTGGGCGGTGCGCGGCCTCGACCTCGCGATCGAACCCGGCGAACGGGTGCTGCTCGCCGGCCCGTCCGGTGGGGGCAAGAGCACCTTGCTCACCGGCCTGGCCGGACTGCTCGACACCGACCAGGCCGGTGAGTCCGAAGGGGCGCTGGAGGTGGGCGGCCTGCCCCCGGTAGAGGTCCGGGACCGGATCGGCATGGCGTTCCAGGATCCCGAGACCCAGCTGGTGATGGCGCGGGCAGGTGACGACGTGGCGTTCGGCCTGGAGAACCGTGCCGTACCCACCGAAGCGATCTGGTCGCGGGTCGACGAAGCGCTGGCGCTCGCGGGTTTCCCGTACGACCGGGAGCATCCGACCGGTCGGCTCTCCGGCGGAGAGAAGCAGCGCCTGGTCCTGGCCGGCGTGGTCGCCCTGCGGCCCGACCTGCTGCTCCTCGACGAACCGACCGCGAACCTCGACCCCGAGGGCGCGGCTCTCGTTCGCGGGGCTGTCGGCCAGGTCGTCGAGGCCACCGGCGCCACCCTCGTGGTGGTCGACCACCGGGTGGAGGACTGGCTGCCCCAGGTCGACCGGGTCGTGGTCGTCGGCGCCGGCGGCGGCGGCGTCCTCGCCGACGGAACCCCGGAGAAGGTGTTCACGACCGAGCAGGACGCCCTGGCCGCGGCCGGTGTGTGGATACCGGGAGGCGAGCTGCCGAACCGTTCACGACCCGCGACCACCCGCTCCGAGCCTTGGCTCACCGCCGAGACCCTGGCCTACCGCTATCCCGGCACCGACCGGCCGGCCCTCGCCGACGCCTCGCTCGTCCTGCGGGAAGGCGAGGCGGTCGCGATCACCGGCACGAACGGTTCCGGCAAGTCGACCCTCGCGATGCTCCTCGCCGGCCTGCTCGCGCCGTCCTCGGGCCAGGTCAGCGTGGCCGACGGCGCGGACCCCGATGTCACGGACCTCCCGCGCCGACGCCGCCGACGCAGGACCGCCGCCCGGCCGCTGCACCGCTGGCGGGCGAACGAGCTCGTCCGGGCCGTCGGCACCGTCTTCCAGGACCCCGAGCACCAGTTCCTCACCTCGAGCGTCCGCGCCGAACTCGCGCTCGGTCCCCGTCTCGCCGGTCTGTCCGCCGAGCAGACGAAACGCCGGGTCGAGGAGCTCCTGCAGCGACTCGCCCTGGAGAAGCTGGCCGAAGCGAACCCGTTCACCCTGTCCGGCGGAGAGAAACGCCGCCTGTCGGTGGCCACCGCCCTCGCGACCGGGCCGCGCGTACTCGTGCTCGACGAACCGACCTTCGGGCAGGACCGGCGCACCTGGCAGGAGCTGCTGGACCTGCTCGCCGAGCTCCGCTCGGCCGGGCACGCCCTGTGCTACGTGAGCCACGACCGGGAGTTCATCTCCGCGCTGGCCGACCGGGAGCTTCCCGTCCGCTCGGGACGGCTGGCCGCATGAGTTTCCTGAGTCAACCCCTATGTCGCGAGAGGCTTATCCGCGGGCGTGTTGATCTTCCTGTTGGCCTGGTGGGTGGCGGGGTCGTAGCAGGTGCCGTCGCGCCAGCAGGCCCACATCACCCGCAGCCAGGTGCGGGCCAGGATGCGGATCGCGTGGGGGTGTCGCTTCTTGCGGGCTCTGGCGTCGTTGTAGATCTTCGCTGCCCAGGTACTGCCGTGGCGGCTGTTGTCGGCGAAGGTGGTCAGCGCGACGCGGGCTCGGCGGTTCGTCGCGAAGCGGAAGGCGACCGTGCGGGACTTGCCCGAGGCGCGGGTGAGGGGGACGACACCGGCCTCGGCGATGAGCTGTTCGCAGGTCTGAGCGCGTTCCAGGATCGGGCCGATCTCCCCGATGACCTGCCCGAGGCTGACCTTGCCGATGCGCGGCATGGTGGCGAACAGCGGCGCGTAGGGGTGGGCTTTGGTGGCCTCGGCGATGGTCTTGTCCAGTGTGCGGATGGTTCCGCGGATGCCCTGCACGAGCTGGACCTGAACGCGGACCAGCTGCCCGGTTATCGCCTCGCTGAGACGCGAGGCCGCCTTCGGCGTGGCGCGCAGACGTTCGATCAGGACGCTTCCGGGCTTCTTGCCGGAGTAGCCGCGGCGCTTGCACCAGGCTTCCAGGCGCCCCGCGGTGAGCGTGGCGGCCGAGGCCGGGGTGGGGTACCGCTCCAGGAAGGCCATGGCGATGTCGCTGTCCAGGCTGGCGAAGACCGTCTTGCCGCCGGGCCAATGCTCGTCCAGCAGCGCGGCGAGCTGGTTGACGGCGGCGACCTTGGCCTCGACGTGGTCGGCCCGCTGACGCGCGAGGGCCTGCAGGTCGAGGGTGGCCTGCTCGGTGGGCTCCAGCCTCGGCAGCAGGTGGCCGTCGGTGCGCAGGTAATCGGCGAGCTTCATGCTGTCGCCGGCATCTGTCTTGGCCTTCGAAGCGCCCCAGCGCGCCCGCATCGCGTGGAAGGCGTTCGGGTGGACCGGCACGACCGGGTGCCCGGCGGCCAGCAGCCGGTCGACGGCCAGGCCCCGGGTGGTCTCAATGGCCACGGGCAGGCCGGCCGGGTTGCCGTGCTTGCGCAGTCGGGCCAGGGTCTTGGCGAACCCTTCCTCGGTGTGGGCCAGTTCCCACCGGTCGATGCGCTTGCCGGTGTCGTCCATGACGGTCACGTCATGGGTTTCGCTCGCCCAATCCCATCCGATGAACACGTGCGTCGTACTCCAAGGCGGTTCGAGGAGCACCTGCCCGGTGGTGAGGTCGTCTGCCGGGAGCTCATTAATCGGCCCTCTGCGGGGCGTGTCCCTGAAGCCGATCAGACGACCTCGGCCCGGCGGGGCTGGCGGAACTCATGCTGGCCGTCGAACAGCTCGCATTACTGGCCATGCACCCACCGGGACCGAGAGGTCACAACCCTACCCGTGAGGGCTGCAGAAGGGATGGTCCTCTAATGAGCATCCTCGCCGAGCCCATCGTCGGGAATCCCCACGCTCCGGTCGCCCGACTGAACCCGGTGACGAAGCTCGTCGCGGCGTTCGCGGTGATGATCGGGCTGCTTCTCACCGGGGACGCGGTGACCCCCGCCCTGGTCCTTGCGATCGAACTCGTCGCGATCTCGATGGCCGGCCTGCGGTGGGGCGTGTTCCTCCGCCGCATCTGGTTGCTGTTCCTCACCACCGCGGGGATCGGCCTGTCGACGCTGCTCTTCACCGACCGCGACACCGGCACCCTGTGGCTTTCCGCCGGACCGGTCCACGTCACGACCGGCAGCCTGCTGGCCGCGACCGCGATCGTGCTGCGCGTACTCGCGATCAGCCTTCCCGGTGTCGTGGCGTTCGCCTCGACCGACCCGACGGAGTTCGCGGACGCACTGGTGGAGCACCTCCACGCTCCCCCACGCTTCACGTTCGGCGCGCTCGCGGCGTTCCGGCTCCTCCCGGTGCTCGGTGACGAGTGGCGGACGTTGCTGCTCGCCCGCCGGGCGCGTGGCATCGACGCCGGCCGCTCGCCGCTACGACGGGTGCGGCTGTTCGCCTCCGGGGTGTTCGCCCTCCTGGTCGGTGCCATCCGGCGCGGCGTACGGCTGGCGACGGCGATGGAGTCGCGCGGCTTCACCGACCGTCCCGACCGGACCCTCGCCCGACCGCGGCCGCTGAGGCGTTCGGACTGGCTCTTCCTCGTCGGGACGTGTGCCGCGGTCGTCGGCGCCACCCTGGCGAGCCTCGCGCTCGGTACCTGGCGCTTCCTGTTCTGGTGAGCGGCGGGATCAGGTGGCGGCGGTGCTCGCAGCGCCTGTTCCGGGAGTGGACGGCACGACTTTCGTCGCGGAATCCTCGGGCGCGCACCCACGTTCGTGGCATGGTCCCCTGACATTTGTCATCGACGGGTCCGACGATCCCCCATGGCGACGTCGTCGCGGCTTCGGGACACTGGGGCGGTGACTTCGCAGCAGATCCCGCAGAAGCACCCAGAGCACCCCGAAACGGGCGAGCTCCCCCTAGAGCTTCGGCCACCGCGCCACCGCGTCTCCTCCGCCGCCATCAGGTACTGGACGACTCGGGCCCTCCTCGGTTGGCTCGTCCTGACCGCAGTCCAGGTGGTGTGGCTAGTCCTCGGCCGGGACCACCTGGGCTGGCGCATCCCGATCCTGGTGGCCACCCTGGTCCTCGGCGCCGCGCACGTCATGGTGATGCCGCGCTGGCGCTACGCCGTGCACCGCTGGGAGTCGACGGCGGAGGCCGTCTACACGCAGTCAGGCTGGTTCGACCAGGAGCGCAGGATCGCCCCGATCTCCCGGATCCAGACGGTCGACAGCGAACGCGGACCGCTGGAGCAGATCTTCGGCCTCTCCAACGTCACGGTCACGACGGCGTCGGCGGCCGGGCCGTTGAAGATCAACGGACTCGACCGGGACACCGCACAGCGCCTGGTCGACGACCTCACGAGCACCACCCAGGCCACGCACGGTGACGCGACATGAGCCGGTCCGACCCCACCCACTCCGACCCGACCCACTCCGCCGACCCGACCCCCGCCGCCGACCCGACCCCCGCGGCCGACTCCGCACCGCCTCACACAGACGCCGGGAACGAGCCGACGACCGACACCCACGGCTGGCGGCGGCTCAGTGGCCGGATGCTCGCCGTCCACCCCGTCCAGGAACTGGTCCGGACCTTCCCCGCCCTGATCGGCCTCCTCATCGCCGGCAGCAGCAGCGGCCACGGATCGCTGTGGAGCCTGATCGGCCTGGCGGCGGTGATCGTCCTCGGCACGCTGCGGTGGTTCACCACGACCTACCGGATCACTCCGGACCAGGTGCAGGTACGCCGCGGCCTGCTACGTCGCCGCGTCCTCACCGTCCCACGGGACCGCGTCCGCACGGTCGACGTCACCGCGAACGCCATGCACCGGCTCGTCGGGCTCGCCCGCGTCGTGATCGGCACCGGCCGCTCCGACCGCAAGGGCGAGGACGGCCTGAAGCTCGACGCTCTGGCCGCACCCGACGCCCACCGGCTGCGCGAGGAACTCCTGCATCGCGCCCTCCACGTGGACACCGCGCCCGTCGCCACCCACGTCACAGCCCAATCCACCGGCACAGGCACAGGCACCACGGTGGCCGGGCCGCTCCCCTCGCGCGCCCACGCAGACCCACGTCCGGCCGGCACGTCGCCGGAGACCCGACTGGCCACTCTCCGACCGAGTTGGATCAGGTACGGCCCGTTCACGCTGTCCGGCCTGATCACCATCGGCGTCCTCGTCGGCTTCGGCGGCCGAGCCCTGTCGGAAGCGCGGATCGACCCGCAGGAGTTCGGCCCCGTGCACCTTCTGCTGACCCACCTGCAGCGGGTCGGCTGGGTCGTCGCGGGCCTGGAGGTCCTGGCTGTCCTCGTCGTCCTCACGGCGGTCGCCTCGACCCTCGCCTACGTCCTGGCGTTCTGGAACTTCCGGCTCTCCCGGCACGTCGGCGGCAGCCTGCACGTCAACCGCGGCCTCATCACGACCCGCGCGACGAGCATCGAGGAACGCCGGATGCGCGGGGTGGAGTTGAGCGAGCCGTTGCTGCTGCGCGCCGCCGGTGGCGCGCGCTGCATCGCGATCGCGACCGGCCTACGGGTCGGGCGTGGCGCCGAACGCGGTGGCTCGCTGCTGCTTCCGCCGGCTCCCCGCGGGGTCGCCGTCAAGGTCGCCGGTGACGTGTTCGGCCGGACCGAACCCTTCACCCGAGCGCTCACGCCACACGGGAGCGTTGCCCGACGCCGGCGCTACACCCGTGCCCTCGGCGGAACCGCGGTGTTCGTCGCGGTGCTGGCGGTGCTCCACTCGCTGGTCGGACTGCCCTCGTGGGCGTGGGAGACGTCCCTGCTGCTCCTCCCCTGCGCCGCTCTCGTCGCCGGTGACCGGTCCCGCAGTCTCGGCCACGCGCTGGCCGACGGGGCGCTCGTGTGCCGGTTGGGTTCGCTCATCCGCCGCCGCAGCGTGCTCGCCTGCGACGGCGTCATCGGGTGGAACATGCATCGCTCGTACTTCCAGCGCCGGGCCGGGTTGATGACGCTCACCGCGACCACCGCCGCGGGACGCCAGCACTACGACATCCAGGACGTGGAGATGGCGACCGGCCTGCGGCTCGCCGACCAGGCCGTACCCGGCCTGCTCACACCGTTCCTCGTGGGCGCCGACGCGACCAAGAACGCCACGGCCGGATAGCACCAGCAGGAGAAACGAACGGAAAGGGTGGCGGCGCGACCCGTGCGTTGGCAGTAGGTCATCGCCAGGTCGCGCCGCCACCCACCATTGGAATCAGTTCAGTTCGAACTCGCCGGCCCGGACACCGCCGACGAAGTTCTTCCAGGCTCCGGCGCTGAACGCCAGGACCGGCCCGCCGCGGTCCTTGGAGTCGCGGACCGCGACGCGCCCGAGCGCGCCGCGCTCGATCCGCCTGTCACCACCACGGTCGTGGGCACGCCAGGCGGCGACCTCCACACAACTCGAGCCGTTGCCGCAGTAGCTGCTCGTCCGCCACGCCAGGCCCGCCGGGCCCATTTCGAGCGTCCGCATCTATCTCTCCTCGGATCTACTCATGATCTTTTCCGCCGCCTGCGTGAGAAAGTCGACCGAATCAGCTGGACTCAGCGCCATGGCCCGCAGGTGGTCGAAAGCCAACGTATACCGGTAGATCTCGGCATGGCTTTCGACATACCGATTGGCGGTCATGGTCTCGACATAAACCGCATCCGGTTCATGAGGATTAGGAAATTCCAAGATGTCGAACGAGCCGGCGCTCGCCGGATGGGCGCCGGCGGACGCGGGAAGGACCTGGACGGTCACATTGTCGCGCTCGGCGTACTCCCGGAGCTTGTCGTACTGCTCGGCCATGATCTTGGGAGATCCGACGACCCAGCTCAACGCCGGCTCGGCGATCACCAACCAGAACCGAAGTGGGTCCCGCTCGCGGGTGAGCAGCCGCTGCCGGGTCATGCGGACCTCGACCCGCCGGTCGATCTCGGCCGGCGAGGAAAGTCCCATCGTGGCGCCGCGGATGATGTCGCGCGCGTAGCTCTCGGTCTGCATCAAACCGTGGATCACGTGGGCGTTGTAGGAACGCATCCCGGCAAGTTGCGCTTCGAGTTCGATGTAGTCGATGTAGTCGCTCGGCACGAACTCCGCATAGGCGTCCCACCAACCCTTGGTCCGGGCGGTGCGGGTCTTGCTCAGGATCGCGGTGCGGCGTTCGCCTTCGACGCCGTACAGGTCGAGCAGGAGATTGAGGTCCTTGGAGTTGACGCCGACGATCGCGGTCTCGATCCGGCTGATCTTGGCGACCGACCAGCCGAGGCGCGCGGCGACCTCTTCCAGGGTGACCTGTGCCCGCTCGCGGAACAGCCGTAGCTCCGCCGCGAGTCGACGGCGTTGAATCGTTGGGGGTTTGGTACTCGGCATGCTTCTTCCACGTCCGAAGATGTTTGGACCTCTGATCTTGGGGGAAGTGAGCGCTTCTCGCACCAAGATTGACTGAACCGGGTACTGCACGACACAAGTGCAAATTTACGCATTCGTGTTGTAGAAGGACTTGCTCAGGATTACGGTCGGCTCAGGATCGCGCAGCACGCCATCACATTGACGGGGAGGTTCGTGCGATGGCAACCATGACACCCACAGTTGCGTGGGTTACGGGGAGAAGGGCGGCATTGCCCACCGATGCCAGGTTCTTCATACCCCACCATGACCGGCCCGCGTGGCCGGAAACCGAACTCGATCGTCGCGCACAGGACCTGGCGACAATTCACCGGCCGGACCAAGACCCGCTCCGCTGGCGCCGTCGTTGGGGGGTGCTGCCCTGGCCCGGCCTCGAAGAACCGCGTTGCGTGTTCTGCGGCCGCGCCTGGCTGTGCCCACCCGCCGCCTGGGCACACGCCCAACTGTCCGCCCACGGACACAACCGCCGCGAGCACCTCAGCGAGGAGGCCCCCTAATGTCCGCGCCGCCATTCGACGACGCACCGAGCACCATCGAGCAGGAGGACCGTCCCATCCCCACCGCCACCACCCACGGCGAGGCACCGGCCGCCACCGCCGCGCAACCCGCCACGCTCCGGATCACCCCCACCCAGACCCTCCCGCCCGACGTCGCCAACGGTGTGTACGACCAGGTCGTCGCGACCGAGCCAGTGCGCGAGATCCCCTATAGCTGGGTCCAGTTGGTACGGCCGGGCGGCGAGCTCGTGGTGTCCTGGCGCAATCCCTTCGCCGGCCCCGTACGCGCCCGCCTGTCGGTCAGCGAGGACGGCCGCGCGGCCGGCAACTTCGTCGAGTGGACCGGATGCCCCGAGGGCGACGAGCACGCGGGCGTCATCACCGAGGCGGAGAGCGCGGTGCCGTGGTATCGCACCACGACCAGCCTCGACCCGCACGCCGTCTGGTCCGACCCCGCGGCGCTGTTCGCGCTCGGGATCAGGTTGCCCCGGCTGCGGTGGGCACAGACCGGTTCCAGCTACGTCGGCTCCCCCCGAACCGACGTCGCACGGGCCGACGCCTCGAGCGACGTCCACGACACCATGGCGGACTCGACACCGCCGAGCGCCAAGGACGACCGCACGGGTTCGGGCCCGTTGCGCTACTGGATCCACGACGAGGCGTCCTGTGCGTGTGCGCGGAACCTTCCCTCCGGTGAGATCCAGGTCGAGCAGCACGGACCCCGGCTGCTGTGGCGGGAGGTCGAGGCCGCCTACAAGTGGTGGGAGGAGCAGGACCATCCGGCGTTCGACCGGTTCGGCATCAGCGTGACGTCGTTCGGCCAGTTCGCCTGGCTCGGCCACCGCTGCTCGGGACGAATCTGGCGGATCTAGCGCTTCGGGACGGCTCCCCCGAAATCCTCTGGTTTGCCACGGGATGATTCCGGACAGACTTCGCAGCGATATGCGCATTCGGACAACGATGATCGTCTGCGCCCTGCGCATGGGCGCGGCGATGGCGGTCCGACTTACTGCCGGGGAATGACAACCGTGGACACAACTGTCCGGCATGGCCGGGCCAACAAGAACACCCGCGCCGCAACGCAGCGGCATCAGACCCGTCCCGCGACGTCGCACCTCACCGAGGGCGACCAGGGGACGGTGGAGGTCTCGATCGTCCTGCCCTGCTACAACGAGCAGGAGCACGTCCTCGCCGAGATCGAACGCATCACGTCGGCGATGGACGCGAGCGTCTACCCCTACGAGGTGCTCGCCATCGACGACGCGTCGACCGACGAGACGCTGGAGATTCTCCGTCAGGCCGAGGCCCGTTTCCCGCACCTGCGGGTGCTCGCGTTCGCCAACAACGGTGGTTCCGGCACCGCTCGGCGGATCGGCACCCAGCAGGCGCGCGGTCAGATCGTGGTCTGGACCGACGCCGACATGTCGTATCCGAATGACCGAATCCCCGAACTCGTCGAGATTCTCGACAAGGACGAGAACATCGACCAAGTGGTGGGTGCCCGCACCAGTGAGCAGGGCACCCACAAGGTTCTCCGGGTTCCGGCCAAATGGGTCATCCGCAAGATCGCCGAGCGGTTGACCAACACCAAGATTCCCGACCTGAACTCCGGTCTACGCGCTTTCCGCCGCGAGGTTTCCCTGCCGTACCTGCGGTTACTGCCGGCCGGTTTCTCCTGCGTCACCACCATCACCATGGCGTTCCTGCACAATCAACACGCGATCCACTACATGCCGATCGGCTACGCCAAACGATCCGGCACCTCGAAGTTCCATTTCGTGAAGGACGCCTACCGATACATCCTCCAGGTGCTGCGCATGGTGATGTACTTCAATCCGCTGAAGGTGCTGATGCCGCCGTCGTTGGCCCTGCTCGCCGTCGGCACCGGCAAGGCCGCCTACGACGTCATCAGTCAGCCCGTCCGGCTGGCCAGCAACACCCTGCTGATCCTGCTGACCGGGCTGATCATCGCCTCGCTCGCGCTGCTCGCCGACCTGATCGTGCGATCCAGAACGAACTGACCGGTGACAGTCTCCGACCCCAAGACCAAGCCGTTGGTGACGGTACCCACCGACGGCACCGGCAAGAATGGCCGCGGGCGGCACACTCCCCAGCGGGAGCGCCGCGCCCGGGTGCCCGGCCCCATCCGGCGTGTCCAGGAGGCCGTTCGGAGGTTGCCGGAACGGCGTCGCGTCGCCCTCCTCCTCGACGGCCTGCTCGCGGCCTCGGTTGCCGTGGTCCTGCTGCTCTACCGCATCCCGCCGTTCCCCTCCGACCAACTCAACTACTTCGACGCCGCGCGTGACTTTCCCGCCGCTCCGACGTACGCCGGGATGCACCAGTTCCTGCGCATCGGCCTCACCCTGCCGCTCCGGCTGGCGCAGGAGGTCTTCGGCTACTCCCAGGTCGCCTACCTCATCGTCCCGATGCTGGCCGGGTTCGCTCTGGTCATGTGCGTCTACGCACTCGGCACCATGCTCTTCCACCGGGCAGTCGGGGTGGCGGCGGCGACCCTGACCCTCGCCAACACGTTGGTCTTCCCCGACCTCACCGTTCCACTACCCGACCTGATGGCGACCGCCCTGCTGACCGCCGCGCTCGTCCTCGCGCTCGCACTCCGGCAGCGCCGGCGCTTCGTGTCGGCGACCACGCGACGGCAGGTCCTCGCGCTGCTCGCGATCGGGGCACTGCTCGGCTGGAGCTACCTCACCCGCGAGTACATCGTCTTCTGCTGGCCACTGGTCGGCCTGCTGCTCCTGCGCCGGGTGCCGCTGCGCCGGATGCTGTGGATCCTGGCACCACTCGCCGTCGTGGGGCTCGGCGAGAGCGTGCTGAACGCCCTCATCTGGCATGACCCGCTGGCTCGGCTCCACGCCTCGGCCGAGCACGGGTCCGGCGGAGCCCCTCCGGTCACCGACTACCTCAACCGCAGTCCACGCTGGTACGTCACCCGAATCCTGGTGGTGTTGGGCACGACTCCGGAGGGCATCTGGCTCAAGCTCGCCCTGGCGGGCACCGTCCTCGGCGCCTTCTTCTCCCGCCGACTCGCGTTCCTGCTGGTCTGGGCCGCGCTGTTCTATGTGCCGATCGTGACGTTGGGCGGGTTGCTCAACCCCGAGGCGCCGAGCCTGCGGATCCTGAAGGAGCGCTACTGGCTCCCCCTCGTACCGGCGTTGACGCTCGCGGCCATCGGCGGGGTGTGGCTCCTGGTCCGGCACCGGGCGCGGGAGTTGGCGTTCCTGCGCCGCCGCGCCACGGTGCTCGCGGGCGTGGCCGCCGTGTTGGCCGCCGCCGTACCGTCCGGCGTCGCGCAGTACGCGCGGAGCACCGACCTCGCCGACCCGATCAACGCGACGTACGCGGCGAACGGTGGCACGCAGTTGGAGGAGTTCCGGTCCTGGCTGTCCACCCACGCCGACGGTGTGCACACGATCTGGGCCGACCGGCGGACCATCCGCCCCCTCGCCCTCTTCGTCCAGGGACCGGCCGGCGGAGACTTCTGGCAGGGGCGGCTGCGCACCTGGTCGAAGACCAGCGGAGCGCCGGCGACCGGCGACCACGTCGTCGTCTACAGCGCCTACTCCCACGTGTGTGGACAGTGCCGGCTCCAGGCCGAGGCCATACTCGGTCGTCCGGTCACCCCGCCCAGTTCCTGGAGGCGTGTCTTCAACAGCAGGGACCGCGTGGTCGAGGTCTACCAGGTGCACTGAGCAGACCGCACGCTCACCCCGCTGACCGAGGCGCCACCCTCACCACACCCTGAGCGCCTCGGTGAAGATCCCCTCGAGGAGTTCGGCGTTGACGTCGACGGGCGCGATCGTGAGCAACCGCTGCTGCTGCAGGGCGCCACCGATCAGGTCGGCCACGTCGTCCGCGGCGTACCCGACGCCGGACAGACCGTTGGGCATGCCGGTGTCGCGCATCAGTCGGCTGATCGCCTCGGGCAGCCGCTCCCGCTCCTCGCCCAGATCGTCGGTCGCGGGGTCGAGAGCGTGTGCCGCCCACAGGTGCCGCTCCGGGTTGGCGTCGAAGGTGTGCCGGAACGCCGCGGGCGCGGTGAGCACGACGGACATGCCGTGCGGCACCATCGGCTCCTCGTCGGGGTAGTCGACCGGATGGAATCCGCGCACCCGACCAGCGATCGGATAGGCGCAGGCGTGCGGGATGTGCACCCCGGCGTTCCCGAAGCCAAGGCCGGCGAACAGCGCCGCCTGGAGCATGTCGGTGCGGGCGGCGAGGTCGTCGCCGTCACGGTAGGCCGTGCGGAACGACCGGGCGAGCAGCGGAAGCGTGTGCTGGATCCACACGTCGGAGACGGGGTTCGCGCCGCAGTAGGCCACCCGCTCCTCCGGGCGTCGCTTCGGGTAGGAGTCGTAGGGCCGGGCGGTGTAGGACTCCAGCGCGTGGCACAGGATGTCGAAGCCCGTCGCGGCGGTGACGCCGGGCGGCAGGCTGAGGGTCACCCGTGGGTCGACGACGGCGAGCACAGGACGCAGCCGCGGGTGGCTGATACCGGTCTTCACCCGCAGGTCGAGCAGGTCCATGATGCACACGGTGGTGCTCTCGGCCCCCGTACCCGCTGTCGTGGGGACGGCCACCAGCGGCTTGACCGGTCCCGCGGGCGCCTTGCCCAAGCCGATCGGGGCGTTGATGTAGTCGTAGAGGTCGGCCGGGTACGACGTCATCAGGTTGACGGCCTTGGCCGTGTCGATGGACGAGCCACCCCCGACCGCCACGAAGCCGTCCCAGTCACCGCCCTGCGCGAATTCGACGGCCTCCTTCATGCTGGCGTCGGTCGGTTCGACGTGGACGCCGGCGAACAGTTCGGCGTTCAGACCGGCCTTCCGGAGCGTCTCGACCACCCGGTGTGGCAGCCCGGTCGCGGCCACGCCCGGATCGGTGACCACCAGGACCCGGCTCGCGCCGAGTTGGGCGACGTCGTACCCGATCTCGTCCACCGCGTCGACGCCGAACTTCAGCGCCGGCCCACCCCAGGTGAACACGGTCTCCGGACCGTGCTCGGTCCCTGTCCCGACCGGTGTACTGGTCATGCGTGGCCGCTCCCATCCCGTCGTCGTTCGATCGCTCCCCGCGACAGTGGCCTACCCGGCCGCGGCGCGCAAGCCCGGGGAAGCCCCGGCCACCGGCCGGCCCGCCGGGCTGGTCACCCACACCAGGTACGGTCGGTCAGCGTGACAGACACCTCACAAGCCGATCTCCGCCCCGAGGCGGCCACGCTCCTGCGCGCCGACGCCGTCCTCCTCGACCTCGACGGCACCCTGGTCAACTCCACCCCCGCCCTCACCCGCGCCTGGACCCGCTGGGTCGGCGAGCACGGCGTGACCAGCGAGCAGTTCGCCCGGGTCGCGGGCGGCCACGGCCTCACCGCCTCCGCGCTCATCGCGGCGCTGCTGCCCTCGGACCTGCCCGCCGAGCGGGTTGCCGCCGCGCAGCAGCGGATCAGCGATCTCGAGGTCGCCGACGTCGAGGACGTCACCGCGCTGCCGGGTGTTCAGGCGTTCCTCTCCGCGTTGCCGGCCGGACGCTGGGCGATCGTCACGTCCGGTAACCGAGCGGTGGCGACCGCGCGTATCCGTGCCGCCGGGCTACCGATGCCGGACACCCTGGTCAGCGCCGACGACGTACACCGCGGCAAGCCCGACCCCGAGCCCTTCCTGCTCGGTGCCAAGCTGCTCGGGATGGCGCCGGAACGCTGCCTCGTGATCGAGGACGCCCCGGCCGGTCTCGCCGCCGCGGCCGCTGCCGGCATGCGGTCCATCGCCGTCACGACGCACCACCAGCCGGCCGAACTCGATGCCGACGTCGTTGTCGAGGACCTACAGAACCTCCGCGTCGAGGTTGACGGTGACGCTCTCACCATCGGGGTGGCCGGAGCGGCATGATCGGGGTAGCTCGCCCGCGTGACCATCAGGCATGCAGGGCACACCCACAGGAGGTAGCGATGGGGAGTCTCCCCCGACGCTTCGCGATTCTTCTCACCCTCGCCGTACTCGCCCTCACCGCCGCATGCTCAGCCGGCAGCGGAACCACCGGCGAGACGGCCGGGTCGGACACGAGCCTCGACGTCGGTTTCATCGCCGAACCCGCGAGTCTCGACTTCACCCGCAACGACGGGGCGGCGATTCCGCAGGCCCTGCTGGTCAATGTCTACGAAGGCCTGGTCAAGCTCGACGCCGAAGGCCGGATCGTCCCGCTGTTGGCGAAGAGCTGGCAGGTCAGCCCCGACCGCCGGACCTACACCTTCACACTGCGGGACGGCGTGACCTTCAGCGACGGCAAGCCCTTCACCGCGCAGGACGCGGCGTTCAGCATCGATCGCGTCAAGACGAGCTGGACGACCTCGCTCAAGACGGGGATGGACGTCGTGGCCCGGGCCGAGCCGGTGTCGGCAACGACGCTGAAGGTCACCCTGAAACGGCCGAGCAACTCCTGGCTGTTCGCGATGACCACCCGGATCGGCGCGATGTTCTCCCGCACCGGCGTGGCCGACCTCGCCACCAAACCGATCGGGACCGGCCCCTTCGTCGTCGAGAAGTGGACCCGCGGCGACTCGATGGTGCTGACCGCCCGCGACGGCTACTGGGGCAAGGCACCTGCCGTGCAACGGATCACCCTGCGGTACTTCAAGGATCCGACCGCCATGAACAACGCCATGCGCACGGGCGGCATCGACGTGATCAGTACCGTACAGGCGCCGGAAAGCCTGCCGGAGTTCAGTGACACCTCGAAGTACCACGTCATCGAGGGCACCAGCAACGGCGAGGTCGTGCTGTCGTACAACAACAGCAAGCCGCCATTGACAGACCGCCGGGTGCGGCAGGCGCTGTCGTACGCCATCGACCGCAAAGCCGTCCTTGACACCGCGTGGGCCGGGCACGGCACGCTGATCGGTTCCATGGTGCCCCCGACCGACCCGTGGTACGAGGATCTCTCGCAGACCTATCCGTACGACCCGGCCAAGGCCCGGCAACTCCTCGCCCAGGCCGGCCACCCCACCCTCACACTGCGGCTGCGGATCCCCAACCTCCCCTACGCCGTGGCGAGCGCCCAGGTCGTCAAGAGCCAGCTCGCGCAGGTCGGTGTCACCGCGCGGATCGACGTGCTGGAGTTTCCCGCACGCTGGCTGGACGAGGTCTACACCAAGGCCGACTACGACATGTCGATCATCTCCCACGTCGAACCCCGTGACATCACCTCGTGGGGCAATCCCGACTACTACTGGCGCTACGACAACCCGCGGGTCCAGCAGTTGCTGGCGCAGGCCGACTCCGGCACCGCGCAGCAGCAGGTCGACCGGATGAAGCAGGTCGCCCGCACCCTCGCCGAGGACGCCGCCGCCGACTGGCTCTTCCTGCTGCCCAACCTCATGGTTGCCGACCCGGGGGTGAGGGGTCTGCCGACCAACGTCGTCTCCGAGGCGTTCGACCTCACCGCCGTCTCCGTCGCCCGGTCCTGACCACCGTGCTGCTCCGCTTCCTCACCCGCACCGGCGTGTTCGTCGGCAGCGTCGCGGCGGCGAGCGTCGTCGTGTTCGGCTTCATGGCCGTCCTGCCGGGTGACCCCGCCCGGATCGCGCTCGGGGTCAACGCCACCCCGGCGGCCGTCGCCCAACTGCGGCGGGAGTTCGGCACCGACCGGCCGATGCTCGCCCAGTACGCCGACTGGGCCCGCGGCCTGCTCGTCGGGGACTTCGGCGAGTCCTACGTCACCCGCGCGGCCATCGGCCCGCAGGTGCTCGACCGGCTGGGCGTGACACTGTGGCTGGTGGGCGCGGCGATGGTGGTGGCCGTCCTCGTCGCCGTCCCCATCGGCACGGTGATGGCCGTACGACACCGGCGGCCCAGTGGGCTGGCACTGTCCGCGCTCAGTCAGTTCGGGATCGCGGTGCCGGCGTTCCTCACCGGCGTGCTCGCGGTCGCGTTGTTCGCCGTCCACCTGGGGTGGCTGCCGGCCGGCGGCTACACCCCTCCCGCGCAGGACCCGGTCATGTTCCTGCGCCAGCTCGTCCTCCCGGCGGGGGCGCTCGGGCTGGCGCAGGCGGCGATCCTCGCGCGCTACGTCCGGACCGCCGTCCTCGACGTGCTGCGCGAGGACTACCTGCGCACGGCCCGCGCCAAGGGCCTGACCCTCACCCGGGCACTGGTGCGGCACGGCCTGCGCAACGCCGCCATCCCGATCAGCACGGTGCTCGGTCTCCAGCTCGCCACCCTGCTCGTCGGAGCCATCGTGGTCGAGCGGGTCTTCGTGATCCCGGGCCTTGGCAGCCTGCTTCTGGACGGCGTGGCCAATCGCGACCTGCTGCTCGTCCAGGGCGTCGTCATGGTGTTGGTGGTCGCCGTCCTGGTGGTCAACTACCTCGTCGACCTCCTCTACGCCGTCCTCGACCCGCGGCTGCGGAGGGCGACGTGAGCGCACGCCACAGGTCTGTCAACCCGTCCCTGCTCGCCGGCGGCGTCCTCGTCGGCCTGGTCGTCCTGCTCGCCCTGGTGTCGTTCCTGTGGACGCCACACGACCCGGACCGCGTCGACAGCGCCCACCGGCTGCTCGGACCCGACGGGTCCTTCTGGCTGGGCACCGACAAGTTCGGCCGCGACATCACCAGCCGGCTCATGGTCGGCGCCCGGACCACGTTGTTCGTCGGTGTCGTCGCGGTCGGTGTCGCCGCCGTCCTCGGGACGCCACTCGGCATCCTCGCCGGCATGGCCCGGGGGTGGCGCGGCGGACTGCTCTCGCGGGCCACCGACCTCGCGATGGCGTTCCCGGCGCTGCTGCTCGCGATCATGTTCGGTGCGGTGTTCGGGGCCAGCACGCTCACCGCGATGATCGCGATCGGTCTCGCCACGGTGCCGGCGTACGTCCGCATCGTCCGCGCCGGCACGCTCGCCGTGATGAGCACGGAATACGTTCTGGCCGCCCGCGCGGCGGGCCGGTGTCGGCTCGGGATCGCGCTGCGGCACGTACTCCCGAACGTCGCCGGACTGGTGATCGTGCAGGGCTCGGTGTCCTTCGCGATCGCCGTCCTGGCCGAGGCGGGGCTGTCGTTCCTCGGCTTCGGCACCGCGCCGCCGACGCCCTCGTGGGGCCGGATGCTGCAGGAGTCACAGGAACTGCTGTTCACCCATCCGCTGCTGGCGGTGTGGCCGGGCGCCGCGATCATGATCGCCGTCCTCGGCTTCAACCTCTTCGGCGACGGCCTGCGCGACCGCTACGACCCGAGGCTGGAGCGACGGTGAGCAACCCGACCTTGACAGTGGCCGGCCTCGGCGTCCGGGCCGGTGGCGGCCCACTCGTCGACGACGTGAGCTTCACCATCGACCCGGGCGAACGCGTCGGCCTGGTGGGCGAGTCTGGATCCGGCAAGTCGTTGACCGCACTCGCCGTGATGGGCCTGTTGCCCGAAGGGTTGGTCGCGCAGGGCTCGGTCCGGCTCGCGGAGGAGTCGACGGACCTGCTAGGGGCGGACGAGCGCGCGCTGTCGAAGCTGCGGGGCCAGGCGATGAGCATGGTCTTCCAGGAGCCGATGTCCGCGCTCAACCCGGTCATGCGGGTCGGCGACCAGGTGGCCGAGGTGCTGCGGATCCACCAGCCAGGCCTGCACCGGGCGGCGTCCCGGTCACGGGCGGTCGATCTTCTGGCGAAGGTCCGCCTCCCCGATCCCGCCCGCGCGGCCCGCGCCTATCCGCACCAGCTCTCCGGCGGCCAGCGTCAGCGGGTCGTGATCGCGATCGCCCTCGCCAACGACCCGGACCTGCTGATCTGCGACGAACCCACCAGCGCGCTGGACGTCACGGTGCAGGCGCAGGTCCTCGACCTGATCGTGGCCGCCACGTCGCGCTCCAACACGGGCCTGCTGTTCATCACCCACGACCTCGCCGTGGTGGCCACCGTGTGCAGCCGGGTGCTGGTGATGCACGACGGTGTCCTGGTCGAGAACGGACCGGTCTCCGACGTCTTCCGGCAGCCGCGCCACCCGTACACGCGAGCACTGCTCGACGCCGCGGAACCCAGCAGCCCGGCACCCACCCGGCACCTGAATCCGACGCAGCGCCCCAGCCCGACACAGCCCGATCCGACGCCGCGACCGGACGGGACGCGGCCGGACGGGACGCGGCCGGACGGGACGCGACCGGACGGGACGCGGCCGGACGGGACGCGTCGACCTGATCCAGACGGCCTGGATTCCGCAGTGGAGCCGGCGGAGCCGGCACCGCACCCGGGGCCGGCGCCCGTCATCGAACTCCGTGACCTCTCTCGCGTCTACCGGCGACCCCGCACCTCGTTGCGTTCGGCACCCAGCTCGGTACCCGCGCTGCGCGACGTCAGCTTCGACATCGCCTCCGGGCAGCGGTTCGGCATCGTCGGCGAGTCCGGGTCCGGCAAGTCGACGCTCGTACGCCTGCTCGCCGGTCTGGACCAGCCGACCGCGGGATCGGTCCGGTTCGCCGGACGCCGCGTCGACGGCGTACCGGAACGCCGGCTGCGGTTCCTGCGCGAGGACCTGCAGTTGGTGTTCCAGGACCCGAGCGGCTCCCTTGACCCAAGGATGCGGGTGGGTGACATCGTGGCGGAGCCGCTGGTCGCGATGCGCGACTCGCGGCTGCGGCGCACCCAGCGTTCCCATCGAACCCGCGTCGACGAACTCCTCGCCGCGGTGGGCCTGCCCGCCGACGCCGCCGAACGCTATCCGCACCAGTTCTCCGGCGGCCAGCGCCAACGCATCTCGCTGGCACGTGCTCTCGCCCCCGCTCCGAAGGTCCTGGTCGCGGACGAACCCGTGAGCGCCCTCGACGCCTCCGTGCGCGCGCAGATCCTCGACCTGCTCGCGTCCCTCGCCGACACCTTCGAACTCACCCTGGTCTTCGTCTCTCACGACCTGTCGGTGGTTCGCCAGGTCTGCGACACGGTGGCCGTCCTGCACGAGGGACGGGTGGTCGAACTCGGGCCGACCGAGCGGATCTTCACCGCGCCGGAACACCCCTACACCCAACGGCTGATCGCGGCGGTCCCCAGCGTCTCGAGAGCTCTCTCGGGCACGACCGTGCATGACCTGACCGGCGACAAGGCGAGGCTCGAGGCTTCGCCGTAGGGGTCACGGTGAACGCGGACCGCGGTGGTCCATCCGCCTGCCATCCGTTGGCGCTCCTCCCCCATTCGCGCCCCGTCACGTGGCTTCGGCGCGGACGCTTCACCTCGGCGCGTTCGTCCTTCTCAGAAGGGCGGCGGGCCTGTGTCGTCGTTGGACGCGGCGGCGTTGGTGGTGCGGGTGGTGGTGCGGGTGGTGGTGCGGGTGGTGGTGCGGGTTGTGGTGGTGCGGGGTCGGTGAGGTCGGGTGGGTGGGTGTGGTGGTGTCTGCCGTGTGGGTCGGTGAGGGTGTAGTGGCCTGGGGTTGTTTGGTGGAGGGTCCAGGCTGACTCGGTCTTCACTGAATGGTGGTGGGGGCACAGGGGTGCGGTGTTCGTGGGTGTGGTGGGTCCGCCGTCCGCGTGGGGGGTGTTGTGGTCGAGGTCGCAGGTGGGGGCGGGTCTTCGACAGGTGGGCCAGATGCAGCGTTGGTTGAGGGCGTGGACGAGTTCTGCTTGTAGTCCGCGTGGGAACCGTTGGGGTAGTGGGTGTAGGTGCAGTAGTTGTCCGGTGATGGGGTGTGTGACGCCGACGGTGTAGCGGGCGTCGGGGTTGGTGAGCTGGTTGAGGGTCAGTCGGCGGGCGACCTCGGTGACGATCGGACCGAACCCGCCGAGTTCACCTGGCCGCTGCGACAGTCCCATCAGCGTGGTCAGCGGAACGTTCAACTGGATCCGCGCCCGCACCCCCACCCTGGCCAGACCACTCCCTTGCTCCACACTCGCGGCTGCATCAGCCGTCGTCGACGGATCGACTGCGGGTTCGGAGGCGGCTGCGGTTGGTTGCGGTGCACGCGGTGCGGGGACCTTCACCACACCACGGCGAGCCTGCTCACTCGATTCGCCAGCGGCCCTGTCGCCGTCACCCGGGTTGGGGTTGTGGATGTGGCTGCGACCCGACAGCAGGCTGGTGGCGATGTCCGCGCGGAGCTGCCCAAGCCGACGAGGATCGCCTGACTGTTTCATGGTGCGAGCGATCGCATCCACATACCCGAACGCCTCCGCCGCCTGATCAGCCGGCACACCACGCACCGCCAGATCCGCGGCACCATCGATCGCGGGATAGATCTCCACCTCCCGATCACGCACCCGACGTCGATGCCGCGCCAGGGCGGCATCGGGGTCGACCTTGATGACCTCCGCCTCCACCCGCATGCGAAGCAACCCAGCCCGCAACCCCAACACATCCGGGAACAGAGCGTCCTCCACCCGACGCCTCTCCGCCCCAGTCTTCAGTTCGGCGAGACGTTCGGCGATCACCCGGACCTCGCCGACCTCAAGCTCACCCCGAGCAAGAGCAGCCCGCGTGCGCGGCAACTCGGACAAGGTCAGAGCCAACGCGACGTACCAGTCAGCGTGATAAGCAGTCCACCCCAACAACGGCTCCAACACCGCAGGCGTATGCGGATCAACCGACCCCACCCGCACCGCCGGGTCGTCGATCAGACCGGGCGGGGTGTGCGCCAACTCCACCACCTCACCCAGACACCCCTCCTCCAACCAACAAATCAACCGCCGCCGCGCACGAACCAACTCCTCCAACTCAACCCCGTTACAGTCCCCCCGCGACACCGCCAACAAAGCCGACAACAACCCAGGACCCGGCAGCATCTCAGCGAACCCAGCAGGCAGCGGAGACACCCGCACCGACACACCACCAGACTCGCCCATACGTTCGATCCTACCGGCGACGAAGGCCCGACGCGAACCAGAAACCCCTTATCCACAAGGCAAAACAGCCCACCATGAGCAACCGCCCACCTGTCGGCGCCATGTGGTAAGAGGTCCCGACGACACCACGAGGACCTGACAAAGAGGCGGCCGCCGCCCGGCACGCCCGACCGACCGGCGGCCGGGCTGCCAGCGGCGGTCGAGTCCTCAGCTCCCGGCGAACGCCATGCCGATCTCAGCGAGAGCCTGCCGAAGCTGTCGGATCGCCTTCGGCCCCACGCCGTGCAGGCGCAGCAACTCCTGCTCGCTGACCCCGGTGAGGTGCTCGATGCGGCTGTAGCCAGCCGCGATGAGAGCGCGGCGGGCGGGTTGGGAGAGTGCGGCCGGCAGATCCTCGCCGCCGCGCTGGTTCCGCTCAGCCGACATGAATGCCCGCTCTCCGGATCGGCATCAGCGTGGGTCGAGCTTCGCTGGTCAGGAAATCGGAGACCAACCGAACGCACTCGTCGGGGCGCCCGAGCAGCAGCAGGTGTGAGGTTCCTGGCACGATCGCCAGTTGGGCGTCCGGCAGTGCGTGGTACAGCGCCACGGTGTGCTCCAGCCGCACGAGATCATCGTCGCCGGCCATGACCAGGGTGCGGCAGTTCACACCGGCCAGGTCGGCGGGCTCGAGTCCGTCCTCCTCGGCCACCGCGTCCACCACCTTCGCGATCACCGCAGGGAAGTGTCCGGCGCCGTCCGGCGACACCTCGGCGTAGGCCGCGACGAGCAGCGGTGGCGGTTCCCCTTCCGCGCTTGGCCGCAGGATCAACCCGTCGGTGTGGAAGGCACCACTGACAAGGACGAGGCGCTCGACCAGGTCCGGCCGGTCAAGCGCCACCCGGAGCGCCACGCCCGCACCCGCGCTGTAGCCGACGAGGCGCGCAGGCCCGCCGACCACGCGCTCCAGGAAGGCGACGATGTCCTGTGCCATCACGGCAAGACTGAGCGGTCCGGGCACATCGGCGGTATGGCCGTGGGCTCGGCATTCGGGAAGGAGGAGCCGGAACCCGCCGGCCAGGGTGTCGAGGTTTCCCGCGAAGTCCCTCGCGTCGCTGAGACCGCCGTGCAGGAGCACAACGGGCTCGCCCGCGCCGCGATCGTCGTACCACATGGACACGCCGTTCACCCGTACGTAGTCCGCCATCTGTCGCCCTCGTGATCTCGTGAGGTAGGTCGCACGCCGGTCGGTCGTGCGCTCACCTGCTCCTACGGGGCGGGGCGACGGAACTCATCGCTCACCGGGCAAGAAACTCATCAGTCCGGGCCCAGGGCCTGTCGATGCCGGTGGGCAGGCCGAAGAGCGGGAACAGTCGCTCGGCGTCGAGACAGGTCGTGGTCTCGGTGATCAGCCCATCGGCGACCTCGAGAACGAGGAGGGCGAACGGCATGTAGCGTCCGTCCGGGCCGCCCGGGCGGTACTGCGCGAACGCCGGAGCGCCGTTCGCCACGCACGGCAGCAGGCGCGCGCCCTCGCACGGGTTTCCGGCCGCGATCAGCGTCCGGCGGATGTCCGCGCGGCCGCGAAGCCACCACACGAACGGCGGCATCGACATCGTGGCGTCTTCGTGCAGAAGCGAGACGAGGGTCGCGACGTCGTAGTGCTCGAAGGCCTCGCAGTAACGGCTCAGGAGCCGCCGCTGGTCGGCGCCCATCGGCCGGAACGTATCGGCGGGCGCGAGATCGACGCCCTCCATGGTGGACCGTGCCCGCTGCAAGGCACTGTTGACGGAGGCGACGGTGCTCTCCAAGAGCCCCGCTGTCTCGGCCGCCGTCCAGCACAGCACGTCGCGCAGGATGAGCACCACCCGCTGCCGGGGTGGAAGGTGTTGGAGCGCCGCGACGAACGCCAGCCGGATCGTCTCGCGGCGCGCCACGAGGTCGGCCGGATCGCCGCCCTCCGCCGGCCCGATGACCAGGCTGTCGGGGACCGGCTGGATCCAGACGTTCTCCGACAGCGGTACGCCGAGCGCTGCCCCGACGGGCGATGCGGGACCGAGGTCCATCGCCCGGGCCCGACGTTGGGTGCTGCGCAGCATGTCGAGACAGACGCGGGTCGCGATGGTGAACAGCCACGTCCGCAGGGACGCTCGGCTCTCGTCGTAGCGGCCGAAGCTTCGCCAGGCCCGGAGCAGCGTCTCCTGTACGGCGTCCTCGGCCTCGAAGCCCGAGCCGAGCATACGGTAGCAGAACCCGGTCAGCTCGACCCGGTGGGTTTCCAGGCGCGGTTCCGTCGGCGTGGTCAGTCGAGCGTCCACCGCATCGTCCATCGACGTAGCGGCTCGAGGCCTTCGGGATCCGCGGCATAGCGCGCGGACAGGTCGGCCAGCATCATCTCGCCCGCCCACCGGTGGCAGGCAGGCGGAATCGAGGCCGCCTGCGGGCCGTAGCCGGCGATCCAGCCCCGGGTCAGCTCGTCGAGGAACGCACGCTCCTGCGCGGTCAGCATCGCGAGCATCGGGTTGATCGTCATCAGCGCGTGCGTCCGGGCGACATCGAGCAGTGGATGACCCGCACGCGCGTTGACCCAGTCGACGACGCCGCTCACCTTGTCCCCGTCGACCAGGATGTTCAGGGGATGCCAGTCGAGATGCACCAACGCGCTGCCCACGGGTGGGCCGAGGCGGTCCGACGTGACCGCTCCCCCGGACGCTCGAGCATCGAGGGCGTGGCCGTGCCAGACGGGTACGCCGGGCAGACCGGCAGGCGCGGGCACCTCGTGGAGGGCACGCTGGGCCTCACCCATCAGCTCGCCGAGCCGGTGAGCTCGGCCCGGCTCCAGGCGGAGCGCCTCGAGCACGGTCGTCCCGGGCAGCCAACTCGACAGCAGGATGTCCGATCCACCGTGCTGGGCGCGTCGGAGGATCTCCCCCACCGGCAGCCCGGCACGCCCGGCCGCGACCATCGCGGCCACCAGGGCCGTCGTTCCGGCGCCCGCCGGTGCGCACCGCAGGGCGAGCAGACCGTCGGGCGTGCGCACCTTCCACATCTCTCCGGTCGCTCCGCCCGCCAACTCCACGGGCGTGTCCGGTGGAAGGTCGACGCTCGCGAGCACCTCTGGCGCCAACGCGTGGGTCATGACGGGTCAGGCTACCGGCTCGGACGGTGTGGACGGCCTGGAAGCGTGGTTCAGCCGAGCGCCCTGCCGAAGAACACGAGATCGTCGGTGGGGATCCCGATCGACTGGGGACGCAGCACCGAGAACAGACCGGGGCCCCCGACGCCCTGGCTCGTCCCGGTCAGAATCGTGACCGAGCCGCGTCCGGCGTCCTCGTTGTCGGCGGAGACGATCAGCTCCGCCCGACGGTTGCGGTTGAAGTCACGGAAGGCCGCCGGCGACCCGAACAGGTCCGCGGCCTCGGCCGAGTCGGGCACGCCGGCGGTGTCCTGCGTGATCTCCTGCACCCGGGTGAGATCGAGTCCCGCCGCACTTCCCCGGACAACGGTGACCAGGCCGGCGTCCTCCCTGGTCCCGACGTCTTCGTACGGGACTCCCACGGCGAGGTCGGCCTTCCCGTCACCCTCGACGTCGCCGAGCGCGACGCTCAGGCCGAAGAGGTCGTCCTCCTCCGCCACGGCGGGAATCCCGGCCGTGTCCTGGCTCAGTCCCGTCGGTCCGCGGCGCACGTCGAGTCCGGTACTCGAACCGAACCAGACGCGGACCCGGCCCGCTTCGGTCCGGCCGCTGACGGTCGAACGTGGGTTGCCGATCGCGACGTCGGCATACCCGTCGCCGTCGATGTCGCCGATCGCCGCGGCGTCGGTCGTCTCTGTCGAGATCTTCTGGAACAGCGTCGTGTCGATGCCGTCCGGACCTCCGCGGTAGAGCAGCAGTCGGGTGGTCTGGTTGATGAGCTGGACGGTGAAGAAGACGTCGTCATAGCCGTCTCCGGTGACGTCACCGACAGCGAGTACGCGCCTGCCGTTCAGGTCCAGTCCCGTCGGACCGAAGGGGTGCAGGATGGGCGCGGCGAAGCCTGCCCTGCCGTACATCACGTAGGCCTGTTCCCATCCGAGGATCGCGAGGTCGGGATAGCCGTCCTTGTCGAAGTCGCCCGCGCCGACCTCATGACAGTTCGCCACCACGCGTACGCCACGGTTGAGTCCCACGGCACTTCCGAACAGCACCGTGAGCGAGCCCACGAACTTGAAGCCCGGCTCACTCTCCATCGGCGTGCAGACGGCGAGGTCGGCGTATCCGTCGGCGTTGAAGTCGGCGGAGGCGAGCGAGCCCCCGAACCCTTCTTCGCTCGCCGCTCCACCCGGCACCCAGGACAGGTCCTGCGTGATGCGCTGGCGGTGGGAGGGGGTGAGAAGGTCGCCGGCGCCGTAGACGACCCCGACCATCCCGGCGAACGGCCGGTCGCCGAGGAAGGCGGGCATCCCGATCGCCAGGTCGGCGTTCCCGTCACCGTCGAAGTCCGCCGGCAGTGCCGGTGGCGCGGCCGAGGCCGGGGTGGGCGGCGCGGCCAGCACCGCCGAGCACACCAGGCCCGCGGCGAGCCCACCCGTGAGGAGAAACCGACGAAGGCGCATAGCGGTACCTCGGAACGACTTCGGAGTTGTGGACAGTACCGAAATCGTCACACGAGAATGGCGTATTACGGCGCCAGATGGGCAAGCTCTCCCGAAAGGGTCAGTTGGGTTCGATTCGCCTCGACTCGGGCGTCAGCGGACGATGTGCCCCGCGTCGCGCAGGGCCGTCTTGACGTCGCGGATGCGCAGGTCGCCGAAGTGGAAGACGCTGGCGGCGAGTACGGCGTCCGCACCGGCCTCGATCGCCGGCGGGAAGTCGGCCGGGGTGCCCGCTCCCCCGCTGGCGATCAGCGGGACATCCACGACCTTGCGAATCGCCTCGATCATCGTGATGTCGTAACCCGTCTTGGTGCCGTCCGCGTCCATGGAGTTGAGCAGGATCTCCCCAGCGCCCAACTCCGCTCCACGGGCCGCCCACTCCACCGCGTCGAGGTCGGCCCCGCGGCGTCCGCCGTGTGTGGTGACCTCGAAGCCGGAGGGCATGTTCGGTGCCCGGCGCGCGTCGACGGACAGCACCAGCACCTGCGAGCCGAACCGTTTGGCGATCTCGGCCAGAAGCTCCGGCCGGGCGATCGCCGCTGTGTTGACGCCCACCTTGTCCGCACCGGCCCGCAGCAGCCGGTCGACGTCCTCGACGGACCGGACGCCACCGCCGACCGTGAGCGGGATGAAGACCTGTTCGGCGGTCCGGCGTACGACGTCATGGGTCGTCGCCCGACCCTCCGCCGAGGCCGACACGTCGAGGAACGTGAGCTCGTCGGCACCTTCGGCGTCGTAGATCGTCGCCATCTCCACCGGGTCGCCCGCATCGCGCAGGTCGGCGAAGTTGACGCCCTTCACCACCCGTCCGGCGTCGACGTCGAGGCAGGGGATCACCCGGACCGCGAGGCTGTTGCTCATGCCGAGACCCTAGCGACCACCCGCTCGACAGTGACGCGCGGCGCCCGCGCTCGCGGGTCCGCATGACCCTGGCCGCCCCGGCGCCCGATCCGACTAGCCGATCCCACCGGCGCCCGATCCGACTGGCGCCCGATCCCGCTGGCCAGGCCCGGACATGCACGCTCTGACCACGGCCTGGCAGCGACCGGATACCCAAGGTGGAGCCCAAGATCCCATCAGGTCGCCGTCCGCTGTTCACCCGGCGGCCGCGACGGCAGGCCAACCTTGGCGCTCGATCGATCCCAGAAGGAGTGACATGCGCGCACCCGCCCGCTTTGGTGTCGCGGCGCTTGCCGCCGCCGCGACCGTCGCCGTCTCCGCGGTCATCCCGGCCGTCCGGGCAGCCGACCCGGCTCCCACCGCCCCGGCCGCCGACATCTCCGCCGCCGCACCTCCCGTCGTCCGGCCGAACGACGTTCGGATGAACCAGATCCAGATCATCGGCGCCCACAACGCCTTCCACCGGGAGATGCAGGGTGCCGAGCTCGCGGAGTCGATCAAGATCGACCCCGGCTATCCCCAGTGGGGCTTCTACTCCCACGCCTCCGTCGGCGACCTGCTCGAGCGGCAGAACGTCCGCGCCCTCGAGTTCGACCTGCTGCCCGACCCGGACGGCGGCCTCTACCGCAACCCGCTGGCCCGTCAGCGCGCCGGGCTCGGTCCGATCGAGGACCCGGACATGGCCCAGCCGGGCATGAAGGTCATCCATGTCGCCGACCAGGACTACAACTCGACCTGCCGGACCTTCGTGCGCTGCATGGAGCAGGTGCGCACCTGGTCCCGCGCCAACCCTGGGCACGTACCGGTCTTCCTGCAGATCGAGCTCAAGCAGACCGACGACCGGTGGGAGAAGCTCGGCGGCGCCGTGAGCCCGCCCTGGACTCCGGAGCTGCTGAACGACATCGACACCGAGATCCGCTCCGTCTTCACCGAGGACGAGCTGATCACCGCCGACGACCTACGCCGGCCCGGCATGACGTTGGAGCAGTCGATCCTCACCCACGGCTGGCCCAAGCTTTCCTGGGCGCGCGGCAAGTTCATGGTCTTCTTCGACAACGCCGCCGACATCCGCGACATGTACATCGCGCACCGCCCCAACCTCGAGGGGCGTGCGGTCTTCACCCGCGGTCCCGAGGGCGCACCGGACGCCGCGATCACCCAGGTGAACGACCCGCGCGGCGCCAACCAGGCCGTGATCCAAGACCTCGTACGCAAGGGCTACATCGTGCGGACCCGGTCCGACGAACCGCTCAGCACGGTGAAGAACCGCGAGTACAGCCGGGTGCCGATCGCCCTCGACAGTGGGGCGCAGCTGGTGACGACGGACTTCCCGACAGTCGGGATGGCCGCGCGGTACGACAGCGACCTGGTGGCCGAGCTTCCCGGCAACGTGCCGGTTCGGTGCAACCCGGTGTCGGTTCCGAATGCCTGCAAGGACACCGGGCTGGAGCACTGAGCTCGACGCTTCTCGTCGGGGCCGCCGCACGGCGGCCCCGACGACGTTCGCGACAGGTGCGGCTCAGGCCTCGTAGATGGCGGTCAGCGTGGCCCGCGCGAGCGTGTGCCCGAAGAGGTTGAAGCCGAGCAACGCCGGGCTCGCGCCCTCGGGAAGCTCGAGTTCGGCCACGTCGAGCGCGTGGACGACGAAGAAGTACCGGTGCGGACCGTGCCCGGCCGGCGGGGCCGCGCCGATGTACTGGCGCACGCCACCGTCGTTGGCCAGGGTGACCGCCTGCGACGGCAGCGCGGAACTGCCCGGGTCACCCGCACCGGTCGGCAGGTCGGTGACCGTCACCGGGAGGTTGTAGACGGCCCAGTGCCAGAACCCGCTCGCGGTCGGGGCGTCCGGGTCGTAGACCGTGACGGCGAAGCTACGCGTCTGCTCGGGAAAGCCCGTCCACGCCAGCTGGGGTGAGGTGTCGGTCCCGCCCGCGCCGAACAGCCCGGACAACTGCGGCGTGCTCAGCGTCTCGCCCGCCGCGATGTCCCTGCTCGTCAGGACGAACTCCGGCACCTTCGGCAACGCGTCGTACGGGTCGAAACCGGCAGGCCTCTTCGCCTCGGTCATGAATCCTCCAGCCCTGTGAGGTGAGTCGACAGCACATCCCCAGCAGCGAGAGTAGCGACCCTGCCTGGATGCTCCTGGTCAACGGCTACTTCCAGGCGCCCCGCCGCTGGCCTTCCTCCGGAGGAGCCGTCTGCGCCCAGATGCGCCGCCACGACGCCACCGGGGGTCCGGACGGGTCGGGGGTCTCACCTCGGGCCGCGCGCCGGGCGGCGTCCCACCAGGTCGTCGCGTCCTCGTCGAGGAGCCTGGCCACGCCCTGTTGGATGCGCGGTGCGAAGGTCCGCGGCGCCTCACCCTCGGCCGGCCAGATCGGCTCACCGAACCGGACCCGGACCGGCAGCCGCCCCGGCCGGGGCCAACCGCGGCCCCTGGGCATGGCGGCGTAGGAGCCACGGATCCCGATCGGGATGACCGGTACACCGTGCTCGACGGCGAGCCACGAGGCCCCCAGGCGGAAACGTCCGGCCCAGCCGTCGACCGAGCGGGTGCCTTCGGGGAAGACCACGACGTTCCAGCCCTGGTCGAGCAGGTCGCCCGGTGTCGTCGACATGGTGCCGCCGCGGCGTTCGATCGGGAAGGTGTTGAACACCATCGCCGAACCGCTCGCCCGCCACCAGGTGTCGAAGAAGTAGTCGGCGGCGGCAGCGACGGCGGTCTGCCGCCGCCACTCGTCGGGAAGCGAGCAGAGGATGAGCGGGGTGTCGAGGTGCGAGGTGTGGTTGGCCACGAACAACACCGGCGGCTTCACCCGGGTCAGCACGTCCAGGCCAGCCGCCTGCGGCGTGACGGTCGAACGCAGCAGCGGCCCGAGGCCGAAACGCTGCACCGCGTCGCGCACGGCGTTGGCCGTGGGTGTCCGGGCCCACGCGGTCGGGAAGACAGACTGCTGCTTGGGCGGCTGGAACGGCTCCGCGCTCCCCGGCACCAGCGGTCGGCGACCCCAGCGCCAACCGCGTGCGACCATGCGTACTTCCTGCGCGGTCTCCCTGACGAACCGCACCGGGTTCTTCTCGCTCATGCCACGCTCACCGCACATCCGAGATGAGGTGCGGCGGGTTGTGGGTGTAGGTGATGGACGGCGAACGTCCAACCGTTCCGCTGACCATCTCCAGCGCGTCGGCGAGGGTCGAGGCGGCCCGGAAGCCCATCCGCTCCACCGATCGGCGGTCGGCACCCACCCACACGACGTCGCCCACGTGGTCCATCGCGTGCGCCGCCCAGTACCACATGTAGAACGGGTGGACGCCGTGGTAGGCGTAGGACGTGCGGTAGAGGTGGATGTACCACGGGTCGGTGGCGTACTGCTTCTCGAAGCGCTGCTCGATGACCGCGGGGTCGGTCGACTCCGCGAGCACCTCCTCGAAGAAGTCGACGTAGCTCGGGTGGTGCAGCTGGCTGAACTCGTAGGGCACCGGGTGGTAGAGGATGACCGCCCCGCCCTGACGCACCACCGGCTTGCCGCGGTAGGAGTTGAAGAAGTAGCCGAGGCCCATGCACGTCGCGAGGATGGGATTCATCGGGGCGTTGACGTTGTAGGGGCCGAGGTAGGGCACGCCCATGATCAGAACGTCGGACTGTCCCTGCACCTCGACGGCCTGCTGGCGGAAGACGTTGGCCAGGGTCTTCTCGTGCACGGCCTCGGTCTCACCAGCATGGACGCCGGTGATGCCGTAGGGCGCCTGGACGTTCTGGAAGATCTTCCGCGTGAGCCTCGACGGCGAGACGGCCAGACCGCGCCGCGCGGCCAGCATGGACGCCTGGTCCTTGAGACTCCACTCCCACTCGCGCTTGTTGAGGAAGTCGAAGGGCGAGGGGAAGACGTCGTTGTTCAGCGTCGTCTCGATGGTGAAGATCTTGACGTGGTCCTTGAGCAGCCGGCCCATCCGCCAGGCGGAGTGGTGCATCGCGGACTTCTTGTGGTCCATGAACGAGCGCGAGTTCACCATCGTGTGCGTGTTGTGGTGATGGCGCAGCGAGCGGTAGGACGCGAGCCCGATCGGCACCGACTTGTGGCCACCGTCCATCGGGACGATGTTGATGTTGACGTAGACCAGCAGGTCGGACTCGGCCGCCCGCTTGTTGATCTCGACCTCTTCGCCGTGGTCGGTCGTCCCGATGAACGCCAGGTTGTCGGGGTCCTCGGCGTCGTGGTTGTAGAGCAGGCCATCGGGCGCGAACGAGCGGTAGACCCGCTCGCCCAGCGCGTGCTGCAACTCGCTCGGCATCATCCGTCGGTGCAGCGCGAGCGCCGCGATGATCTGCACGTCGTCGACACCGGCCTCGGCCGCCATCGTGAGCACCTGCTCGATGACCCGCTGCCGGATGTCCGGCCGCTTCATCGGCGGCAGGGGCAGCGACACGTCGTCGAAGGCGATCGTGAGCTTCATGCCGGGGCGCAGCAGCGCGCGAAGCGGCTCGGAGTTCTCCGGCTGCTCCAGTGCGTGCCGGATGGCACCGTCGACGTCGCGGAGCCCAGGCAGCGACTCCGGCGAGTAGACCACGCGGGTGCCGAGGGGGAACTTCTCCAGCCGGAATCCCTCGCCGTTGTGCACGACGAGGGGTGGCGTACGGTCGTCGACCTCGAGTACGAATCCTGGTCGGCTCACCTGCTGCTCCTTAGATCGAACGCCACTTTGACGGTTCCCAGTCGGCCGGCCGAGTGGGCGTGGTCGAGGGCTTCCCGCCAACGGTAGAGCGGATAACGTCCGCCGACGACCCCGTCGAGGGGTGCGGCGGCGGCCAACTCGAACGCCTTCTGGAAGGCGTCCCGGCCCTGTGTGGCGTAGGTGCCGGCGACCTCGAGTTCACGGAACCAGACCGGGGAAAGATCCGCGCCCGCGGAGGGCATGCCGGACAGCACGACCCGACCGCCGGCGCGGGTGACCCGCAGCGCGGTGCTGAGGGAGTCCTTGCTGCCCACGGCGTCGACCGCGACGTCGACCCCGCCGAGCAGGAACTCCCCGGTGCGCTCGGGCACCAGCCGGAACGCCTGGGTCGCGCGCCGGACCCGTGCGGGCACCTCGTCCGGCGCGATCACGTCGGTCGCGCCGAACGCCTTCGCAAGCTCACGTTGACGGGGGTGCTTGGCGACCACGCTGATCCGACCGGCTCCGGTCAGTTCGCGCAGCGCGAGCGTCGCGAAGAGGCCAACCGCGCCCGCACCGGACACCAGGACCGAACCTCCGTCGGGCACCTGCGCGCGCTTCGCGGTGTGCACGGCGCACGCGAGCGGCTCCACCAGCACCGCGCGCTCGTCGGAGAGGCCGTCGGGTACGGCGTGCAGCTGGCTGCGGTGGGCCATCAGCTGGCCGCCCCACCCACCGCCGGTGTCGGCGCAGTACCCGGTCTGCAGGCCGGGCGAGACGTGCCCGACCGTGATGCGGTCACACCGGTTGGTGTGGCCGCTCGCGCAGGACTCGCAGCGCTCGACGCCGCGAGCCGCACAGGACAACACCGGGTCGAGGACGACGCGGGTGCCGGCGGGCAGGTCCTCGCAGTCGTCGAGGAGTTCGCCGACCACCTCGTGGCCAGGGACGAACGGCATCGAGACCAGGGCCGAGAAGTACAGGCTGGTCTGGCCGAACAACGCGCCGAGGTCGGACCCGCAGATCCCGGACAGGATCGGCTTGACCCTGGCCCAGCCCGGACCACTCGTACGCGGCTCCTCGCGGTTCACCAGCCGGACCGGCGCGGCCGGCCCGGTCAGGATGCCGGGGATCCGGCCGCCGACCGCGCGCGCCGCGATGTAGCGGGGCAGCGAGCGGTACATCTCCAACGCCAGCATCATGAGCTGCTCCCACCGTTAGCGCCCGGAAGGGTGAGCCGGGAGACCGAGCTGGAGGTCTTCCAGTCCTCCACCGGCCACCGGCCCTTGCGCGCCTCGCGCCACAGGGTGACGTCCGGGCTCACCGCGACCGGACGCCCGACGGCCCGCAGCATCGGCAGGTCGGAGTGGCTGTCGGCGTAGGCGTAGGACTTGGCGAGGTCGAAGTCGTTCTGGAGCGCGAAGCGCCGAAGCCAGGCCGCCCGTGCCTCGCCCACCAGCGGCGGACGGGTGAGGAACCCGGTGCACCGGCCGCGGTCGTCGATCGCCAGGTCGGCCGCGATGATCTCGTCGAACAACGGCTCCAACGGGCGCGTCAGTGGCCGGATCGCACCGGTGATGAGGACGGTCCGGTGACCCGCCGCACGGTGCTCCCGGACGCGACGCAGCGCCGCCGCGGACACGCGTTCGAGCACGTGCTGGGACAGCGAGTCGTCGACCAGGCGCTCCAGCTCCTGGAAGTCGGCGCCGGCGTACCTGCGGTAGACCGCACGCAGGAACCGCCCGCGGTCCTTGCGTTCGGCGTTGAGGAATCCGGGCATCCGGCGCAGCAGCGCGCCGACCTCGCGCGCCCGGCCCTGTCCGTCCAGCTCGGGCATCCGCAGCCAGAGGTAGGTCTCGACGACGTTGGAGGACAGCAACGTGCCGTCCATGTCGAACGCCGCGACGATGCCCTCGCCCTGCGGCAGCTGCTTCGCGACCTGGGGGGCGGAACGACCGCGCCGGCGCCGGATCACGTCGTACTTGCGCATCGACTCCGTGACGGCGGGACAGTGCAGCTCGACCAGGTAGTAGTGCCAGTCGAACGTCGTGATGTCGAAGGAGAACTCCCGCTGGTCCTCGGGGTCGAGGCCATGGAAGAGCGCCCAGGTGTTGTCGTCGGTGAAGACGAGCTCGGTCTCGAGGTAGGCGCGGTAGAGGTCGTGGTAGCGGCGCAGGAAGTCCAGCCGGCGTTGCTGCTGGTCGAGCTCGCGCGCCAGCTTGCGCACCCGGTCACCGCGCGGCGCGTGCGTGACGAGGAAGTCGGCGGCCTTGTGCGCACGCTCACCGAGGACGAGTGTCCGCTCGACGCGTTCGCCGCCCGGGAAACGCCAGATGGGCAGCCGGACCGCACCGCGTTCGCCCATGTCGAACGGGTTCTTGTCGAAGTACTCCCGGATGAGGTCGAACAGCCGCGCGAAGATCAGCGGGTTGCGCGCGCCGGAGGTGACCTGGAAGTACGCCGGAGTGCCCGGCTCGGGGAGGACCGAGGCGGCGGCGAGCGTCGCGTTGACCACGTGGTCGACCGGCACGACGTCGCACTGGGAGTCGGGGCTCGCGGGGAACTCCGGCAGCTCGCCGCGACCGTAGGCCAGGATCAGCGGCTCGGCCATCTTGAAGCCCTCGATCCAACCCGGGAAGGGCGTCTCGAGCGCGCTCTCGATGATGCTGGGCCGCATGATGGTGACCGGCAGCGGCGCGCCGACCTCCTCGACGACCCGCTCGCCCAGCGCCTTGGTGAAGGTGTAGACGTCGGTCCAGCCAAGCGAACGCGCGCGTTCGCCGCCGGCCTCGACGAGCTTCTTGTCGACCCACTCCTTGCGCCGGCGCTCGGTGTCCTGGGCCGAGGTGATCGGCCCGGCCCGCAGGTGGTCACGCTCGGCCGCGCGACGAAGCTTCGCCAGCACGCCCGGCGCACGTGACGTCTCCTCGATGCGGTCGCGCATGGCGAGGCCCCAGTGGGCTTCGGTGCGCCAGTCGGCGTCGTGCTCGACCGGGCCCTCCGGGATCGCGCCGCGGCGTCGACCGGAGACGTAGGCCGTCGAGACGTGGACGTAGTGGGCGTTGCTGCCGCTGTCCAGGATGCGCCGGAGCAGTTGCTCGGTGCCGAGCACGTTGGTCTGGAACGCCTGGTTGATCGGCGGGTCGAACGAGACGTCGCCCGCGCAGTGGATCACGATGTCCAGGTCGTTCGGCAGCGCCGGCACGTCGGACAGGTCACCCTCGAGCACGGTGACGCGGGCGTCGAGGAGCGCGGACAAGTCGCCGGCGTACCTCTCGCGTACCTGCTCGAAGATCGGCTTGTTGAGCACCTGCTCCATCCGCGAGCGCCCGCTGAGCGATCCCTTCCGACGCACCAGTGCCACGACGTGGGTGTCGGGAAGGTCGCGGAGAATGCGGTGCAGCAGGGCTTCGCCGACGAAGCCGGTGACCCCGGTGAGAAGCATCCGCTTCCCCTCGAGTCGCTCCCTGAGCTTCAAGCGCTCCCCCTCTGTGGACACTATGGACGGGACTCCCCCCCTGACCTGGTTCGCACACCCTATCCGGATGCCCTCCGTCATCGGGCGAACCCGTCCGTAACTCACCGTGTGATCGTCTGGTTACGCAGTGGTCGCCTCGGCGTCGTCCGGCCGGGCATCACGTCGCGCCCGGCCGGTGCCGGGTGGAGGGCACGGACCGGATCGCCGACGCTATCTGCCCCGGCGGTCAGTCGCGGGTGGTGGCCAGCGCCTCTTCGAGCGTGAAGGCCCCGGCGTACAACGCCGTACCGACGATCGCGCCCTCCACGCCGAGCGGCACCAGGGCGGCGATGGCACGCAGGTCGGACAGGGTCGACACACCTCCGGACGCGATCACCGGCCGGTCTGTCGCCGCGCAGACGGAACGGAGCAACTCGACGTTGGGCCCCTGCAGCATGCCGTCCTTGTTGACGTCGGTGACGACGTAACGCGCGCAGCCTTCGGAGTCGAGCCGGGCAAGCGTCTCGAAGAGGTCGCCGCCCTCCCGGGTCCAGCCGCGTGCCGCCAGCGTGCGTCCTCGAACGTCCAGACCCACAGCGACGCGGTCGCCGTACTTCGCGATCGCGCGGGCGCACCATTCGGGGTTCTCCAGCGCCGCGGTACCGATGTTGACCCGGGCGCAGCCGGTGCTCATCGCCCAGTCCAGCGCGTCGTCGTCGCGGAGACCACCTGACAACTCCACCTTGACGTCGAGGCGGTCGATGATGTCGGCGAGCAACGTCCGGTTGTCGCCGCGCCCGAACGCCGCGTCCAGGTCGACCAGGTGGACCCAGTCCGCCCCGGCTCGCTGCCAGGCGAGGGCCGCCTCGAGCGGACTGCCGTACTGCCCGCCGGTACCGGCCCGGCCCTGTACCAACTGGACGGCCTGGCCATCGACGACATCGACCGCGGGAAGCAGCGTGAGGCTCATGGTCGCCGAGATTACCGTCGGCCCCGCGGGTCGAGCGCAGCGAGGACCGCCGCACTCGAGGTCACCGTGCCGAGGCGGGGGAAGATGCTGGCCACGGCGAACTCGTGCTCGTGCGCCGCGAGCCCGCTCATCGCGTCCTCGACCAGGACCAGGCGGTAGTCGCGCTCGTCGGCGGCCCGGGCCGTCGACTCGACGCCCATGTTGGTGGCGATACCCGCGAGAACGATCGTGTCGACGGCACGCGAACGCAGCACCTCCTCCAGCGGCGTCTCGTGGAAGGCGCCCCAGGTGTGCTTCACGATCAGCGGGTCGTCCGGTCGCGTACCGACCTCCGGGACGGGCAACTGGTCCGGATCACCCGGCTCGAGCGCCTGCCCGGGCTTCGACCGGACGGCCACCACCGGCACCACGAGCGCACCGGCCGCCCGGAAGCCGTCGACGAGCCGCCGGGCCACCGCGACCACCTCGGCGGGGTCCGCGGCGCGGTCGGGAGCCCTACGACAGCGGGCTGCAGGTCGATGAGGACGAGCGCGGTACGGCGGGGGTCCAGGGCGAGGTCGAGTGAGTCGGTCGCGGCAACGGTCACGTTGCGACGTTAACTCCCCCGCCGCGACCGTCGCCCAGACACCCTGGCGCTACCGGAGCGAGCCGACCCAGTTGGCCAGCAGGTGCGCGCCGGCGTCGCCGGACTTCTCCGGGTGGAACTGCGTGGCGCACAGTGGGCCGTTCTCGACGGCGGCGACGAACCGGTCGCCGTCGTACGGCGTCCAGGTCACGGCCGGCTGCCGGAACCCGCCGGTGGCGTGCAACTCCCACTCCCGCACGGCGTAGGAGTGGACGAAGTAGAACCGCTCGTCCTCGACCCCGGCGAACAGCGTCGAGCCTTCGGGGACCTCGACGACGTTCCACCCCATGTGCGGAACGATCGGCGCCTTGAGACGCTCGACCGTGCCCGGCCACTCGGCGCAGCCCTCGGTCTCGACACCGTGCTCGACGCCGCGGTCGAAGAGGATCTGCATGCCGACGCAGATGCCGAGCACGGGGCGGCCGCCGGCGAGGCGCCGGCCGATCAGCCGATCGCCGCGGACGCCACGCAGACCTGTCATGCAGGCCTCGAACGCGCCGACTCCGGGCACGACGAGCCCGTCCGCCTCGGTGGCGGCGTCGTAGTCGGAGGTCACCTCCACCTGCGCGCCGGCGCGGACCAGGGCGCGTTCGGCCGAGCGCAGGTTGCCGGTGCCGTAGTCGAGGACGGCGACGCTGGGCTTGGTCGGACTCATCGGGTCGTCTCCCGCAGCCCGGCCACGAGGAACAGGACCGCGAGCAGAAGTACGACCACGGTCGCCCAGATCGGCCGCTTCTGTTGCCGGGTCGCGATTCCTCCGCCCACCAGGATCCCGGCCAGGGCGAAGTAGAGATACTCCACTACAACGCTCCCTTTGTGCTGGGTACGCCGCTCTCCCGCGGGTCCAGGGCCACCGCGTCACGCAGTGCGCGGGCGAGGGCCTTGAACTGCGCCTCCACGATGTGGTGCGGGTCGCGGCCGGCCAGCACGCGAACGTGCAGGCAGATCGCGGCGTGGAAGGCCAGCGTCTCCAGGACGTGCCTCGTCAACGACCCGGTGAAGTGGCCGCCGATCATGGCGTAGGCCTGACCCTCCGGCTCACCGGTGTGGACGCAGTAGGGCCGCCCGGCGACGTCGACGACGACGTGCACCAACGACTCGTCCAGCGGAACGGTGGCGTCGGCGAACCTGCGGATCCCCCGCTTGTCGCCGAGTGCCTGCCGGAACGCCTGCCCGAGCACGATGGCGGTGTCCTCGACCGTGTGGTGGACGTCGATGTCAACGTCGCCTTGCGCACGCACCATGAGGTCGAACAGTCCGTGCCGGCCGAGCTGGTCGAGCATGTGGTCGTAGAACGGCACACCCGTCGAGACGTCGACGCGCCCGCTCCCGTCGAGGTCCAACTCGACGACGATCTTGCTCTCCTTGGTTTCCCGCTCGATCCGAACGGCCCGGCTTCCCGATCCGCCCAGCTCCCGCTCCGGTCCGCTCACTGTGCCAGTACCTCCTGCAACGCGGCCCGGAAGGCCGCCATCTCCTGCGCGGTCCCGATCGAGACCCGCAGCCATCCGTCCGGCCCGGTCTCCCGGATCAACACACCCCGGTCCAACAGCCCCTGCCACACCGTGTGCCGGTCCGGGAACGTCCCGAACAGGACGAAGTTGGCATCGGAGTCGGCGACCTGATGTCCCTGGCCGCGCAGCCACTCGACCGTCTCGTCCCGCCGTCCCCGCAGCTCGTGGACGCGGGCGAGCAGCGCGTCGGCGTGCTTCAGGGCGATCCGCGCGACCGCCTGGGTCACGGCCGACAGGTGGTACGGCAGCCGCACGATCCGCAGCGCGTCGACGATCGCCGCGTCGGCCGCGAGATAACCGAGCCGGCCCCCCGCGAAGGCGAACGCCTTCGACATGGTGCGGCTGACCACCAGCCGCGGGTAGCGCGGGAGGAGCGTCAGCGCGCTCGGCGTACCGTCCCGACGGAACTCGCCGTAGGCCTCGTCGACCACCACGATCCCGGGCGCGGCCTCGCAGATCCGCTCCACCACATCGAGCGGCAGCGCGGTCCCGGTCGGGTTGTTCGGGGAGGCGAGCAGGACCACCGACGGCTGGTGCGCCGCGATCTGCTCGAGGGCGTGGGTGACGTCGAGGGTGAAGTCCTCGGCGCGCCGGCCGGTCACCCAGGTGGTGCAGCTGTCCCGCGCGTACTCCGGATACATGGAGTACGTCGGCGCGAACGACAGCGCCGTCCGGCCCGGTCCACCAAAGGCCAGCAGGATCTGCAGCATCACCTCGTTGGACCCGTTGGCGGCCCACACCTGCGCGGCGGTGAGGTCGTGGCCGAGGTAGGCCGCGAGGTCCTTCCGCAGCTCCAGGGCCTCGCGTTCGGGGTAGCGGTTGAGCGTCCGTGCCGCCTCGGCGACGGCGGTGGCGATGTCGGCCACCACCTCCTCCGAGGGCGGGTAGGGGTTCTCGTTGACGTTCAGCACGACCGGAACGTCGAGCTGGGGTGCGCCGTACGGCTCCTCACCACGAAGATCGTCGCGCAGCGGCAGGTCGGCCAGCGTCTGGCCCATCAGATCACCTTGACCATTCCGACCAAGGTCTTGGTGACCTCTGGGGTGCCGGCGACCAGAACCTCGAGCCCGGTCGCTGTCGTGACCCACTCCGCCTCGCCGCCGGCAGCCTCGACGAGGGCGATGCCGGCCGCGACGTCCCAGATGTTGACCCCGAAGCCGAGGTAACCCTCCTGCGCACCGAGCGCGACGGACAGCAGCTCGCAGGCCGAGGATCCGGTGCGCCGGTAGTCGCGCGCCTGACGCATCAGCTCACCCACGAACGCGTGCACGCGCACGCGTTGGTCCATCGGGGTCGGCAGGCCGATCCCGACGAGGGAGTCGGCGAGGTCGACGGCGTCGGAGACCTGCGGCGTGCCCTCCCGGGCGAACGCCTCCGGTCCGCCGGCCGCCGCCCAGTCGCCGTCGGCCGGACGCACGATCGCACCCGCGACGATCTGGCCGTCGCGCTCCACACCCACCGAGACGGCGTAGTCGCGGCGGCGGTGCACGAAGTTCATCGTCCCGTCGAGCGGATCGACCAGCCAGCGCACTCCACTGTCACCGTCGTGGACCCCCGACTCCTCCGCGAGAACGGCGTCTCGCGGACGAGCGGCCGAGACCAGGCGCAGGATCGCCGCCTCGGCGGCCTTGTCGGCAGTCGTGACGAAATCGGCGGGATGCGCCTTGGTGGACACCTGCAGCGCTCCGCCGCGCACCTCCCGAAGAATCGCGTGGGAGCCGGCGTGCGCGGCGGCGAGCGCGAGGTCGCGCAGATCCTGGTCGACGCTTTGGGAGTCGTAGGAGTTGCCGTTGTGCACCGGTCTGGTCATGACTGACTCATTTCGTTCGGAGCGGTCGCCGAGGCCCCGCGCATGCGGCTGCGGGCCATCAGGCATACCCATCGGTGCCGGGACCGAAGCGCACCTGGACGGCCTGCCCGTGTGCCGGGAGATCCTCGGCCTCGGCCAGCGCGACGACGTGCTTGGCGACGTCACGCAGAGCGGCCTGGTCGTAGTCGACGACGTGGACAGCCTTCAGATAGCTGCGGACCGACAGCCCGGAGGAGTGGCAGGCGCACCCTCCGGTGGGCAGGACGTGGTTGGAGCCCGCGGCGTAGTCGCCGAGGGAGACCGGCGACCACGGCCCGACGAAGATCGCCCCGGCGTTGCGGACCCTGGCGGCCCAGCGCGCGGCGTCCGTGGTGTGGATCTCCAGGTGCTCGGCGGCGTAGGCGTCGACCACGGCGAGGCCCTGTTCGAGGTCGTCCACCAACACGACGCCCGACTGCTCCCCGCGCAGTGCCTCGCCGATTCGCTGCACGTGCTTGGTGGCCGGGACCTGCCGCTCGAGCTCAGCCTCGACCGCCGTCGCGAGCTCGACGCTGGGTGTGACGAGGACGCTCGCCGCCATCGGGTCGTGCTCGGCCTGGCTGATCAGGTCGGCGGCGACGTAGCTGGGGTCGGCGGTGTCGTCGGCGAGGATGGCGATCTCGGTCGGACCCGCTTCGGAGTCGATGCCGACGATCCCCTTGACCAGGCGCTTGGCGGCCACGGTCGTGATCCGGCCCGGACCGGCGACGAAGTCGACCGGCTGGCAGAGCACCTCCGTGTCGGGGCCTTCGCCGGCCCTGGCGCCGTAGGCGAACATCGCGATGGCACCCGCGCCACCAGCGGCGTAGACCTCGTCGACGCCGAGGAGCGCGCACACCGCGAGGATCGTCGGGTGCGGGAGCCCGCCGTACTCCTTCTGCGGCGAGGACGCGAGCGCGATCGACTCGACGCCGGCCACCTGCGCGGGCACGACGTTCATGACGACACTCGACGCGAGCGGCGCGACCCCGCCGGGGATGTAGACGCCGGCCCGCCGGTAGGGCACCAGCCGCTGCGTGACGGTGCCGCCGGGCACCACCCGGACCTCGGTGTCGGTCTCGAGTTCGGCCTCGCTGACCGCGCGGAGCCGTCGGATCGACTCCTCGAACGCCGCCCGGACGTCGGGGTCGAGCTCATGCAGCGCCCTCGCCATCGCCTCGACCGGGACCCGGATGTCGGTGAGTTCCACACCGTCCCAGCGGGAGGCGTACTCGCGCAGGGCCACCGCGCCACGATGGCGGACGTCGTCCAGAGTCGGGCGTACGGCGTCGACGGCAGCCTCCACGTCGAACGGCGCACGCGGCACCACGGCGCGGTAGTCCAGGGCGGGCTCGGATGCGCGGCGTCCGCGCAGGTCGATACGACGGATCACCCCACCGAGTCTAGAGGGGCGCCCGTCGCGCCCGCCCGCGCAGTCGATTCCCGAGGCGGCGCCCGAGATGCGGGGGTTTCGACCGCTGGTCGCGCTTCGTTCCGCCCTTGACTCTGACACCTATGTGAAGCTTTAGCGTCGGCCCATGCACATCGGGATCTTCATCGGAAGGACCGACGAAACAATCCGGCCGGCAGCGCTCGCGGCAGCGGTCGAGGAGCGCGGTTTCGAGTCGCTCTTCGTACCCGAGCACACCCACATCCCCGCCTCGCGTGAGACACCGTACGAGGGAGGCGGCGAGCTCCCCCGCCCCTACTACCGCGTGCTGGACCCGATCGCGACCCTGGCCGCGGCCGCGACCGCGACGACCTCCCTGCGGCTGGGTACCGCGATGAGCCTGGTGGCTCAGCACGACCCGATCATCCTGGCCAAGCAGATCGCGACCCTGGACCTGATCTCCGGCGGCCGGATCGAGGTCGGGGCGGGCGCGGGTTGGAACCGCGAGGAGATGCGCAACCACGGCACCGATCCGCGCACCCGGACCCGGGTCCTGCGCGAACGCCTCCTCGCCATGAAGGAGATCTGGACCAGGGACCAGGCGTCCTTCCACGGCGAGTTCGTGGACTTCGATCCAATCTTCTCCTGGCCCAAGCCGCTCCAACGTCCACATCCGCCGATCCTGCTGGGCGGTTGGGGACGTACGACGCACGCGCGCTTGGTCGACCACGCCGATGGTTGGCTCGCGCCGTTCGACCTTCCGGTGGCGGAACTCGGCCCGGGGATGCGATCGCTCGAGGCGCTGGCCGAGGAGGCCGGCCGTGGCCGACTGCCCGTCACCGCGACCTCGTTCTCACCGAACCGGGCGCTGCTGGAGGAGTTCACGGCACTCGGCGTCGCCCGAGCCCTGCTCGGGGTGTCGGCCGAGGAACCCGCCGAGGTTCTCCGTCAACTCGACGAGTACGCCGGACTCCTGAGCGTTCGGCCGCCTTCGACCACACCCGGGCCTCGGTCGACCTCCGCCGCCGACGCCGGGGCGACCTCCCCCGCCACGCCCGCCGCGCCAGGTCGGGGAACGGAGTGAGGCCAGCCGTCCTCACCAGGTGCGGGACGTGACAGGCTGAGCGACGTGGCGAAGAAGGACGGGGCGAAGAAGCGAGCCTCCCAGGGGACACCGGCTGTGCTGGTTCTCCAGGACGCCGACGTTTCCCACACCCTGCATCCCTACGACCACGAGGCGCCCAGCGCAGGCGAGCGGCCCAACTACGGGCTGGAGGCCGCGCAGGCCCTCGGTGTCCCACCCGACCAGCTCTTCAAGACTCTGCTCGCCCAGGTCGACGGCCAGCTCGCTGTCGGGGTCGTACCGGTCAGCTCCTCCCTCGACCTCAAGGCGTTCGCCGCCGCGGTCGGTGGCAAGCGCGCCCAGCTGGCCGATCCGACGGTCGCCGAGAAGACGACCGGCTACGTCGTGGGCGGGATCAGCCCACTCGGCCAGCGCCGCCGGCTCCCCACCGTCGTCGACGACAGCGCGCTCGGCCACCCCACCGTCTACGTGTCGGCTGGCCGGCGCGGCCTCCAGGTCGAGCTGGCGCCCCAGGACCTCATCCGGCTGTGTGAGGCGACCGCGGCCGCCATCTCGGCCTGACCGGCACTCGACCTGACCGGCACTCGACCTGACCGGCACTCGACCTGACCGGCACTCGTTCTGACCGGCACTCGTTCTGACCGGCAGGACAGCGGTGGCGGACCCACCGAGACGGCAGGTGGGGCGGTGCCGGGCCTGAGCCCAACACCGCCCCACCGCGGCTCGATGCGACCGACGCGTGTCAGTCGAGCAACACCCGGATCGTGAACGTCCCGCCGGTCTCGTCGGTCGTCCCGGACATCCCGATCGCCTTCAGCGCCGCGACGTCGGCCTTGCTGTCGGCCGGAAGCTGACTCGCGTAGAGCTTCTCCAGCTTGTTCAGGTCGACGAACAGCCCGAACTGCGCCTTGTCGGCCTGGTCCACAGCCTGCTTGAACGTGTCACTGCTCGCGAGGTCTCCGCCCTTCACCAGCTCGTCCGCGTAGGCCTGGGTGGACGCGAGCACCATCGCGCCGGACCCGGTCGCCTTGCCGAGCTGGAAGTCGAGCCCGAGCCCGCCGACCAGCTGGTCGAGCTTCGGCAGCAGCGCCTTGGCCTTGGCCTCGTCGGTGGTCGAACGGATGCCGACCAGCGGGAGCTGCGGAGCACCGGAACCGCTCGCCTGCATCATCGTGTCGAGGCCACGCTCGTCCACCGCGATGGTGGTGTCCGTGCCCAACAGGGTGCTGACGTCGTCGGGAACCTTGATCCCGAACTGCTGCTCAGCGGCCTGCAGGAAGGAGTCCAGCTGCGCGGTCGCCCCTGCCGACTCGAGGGTCTTGCGAATCTCGGGCCAGGACTGGGCGAAGGCTGGTCCCGCACCCGCGACCGAGATCGCCGCCGCGGTCGTGTTGGGGAGTTCGCCGAGCTTGATTCCGCTCTGCTTGAGAGCGGGGATCTTCGCGCCGCGAGCCTTGGCGACCAACTGGACGGAGTTGCTGGTGAAGCTCAGACCACCGACCACTCGCCCCTGGGCGGCGACCTGTGCCGGTGCCATGCCGCTCCCCGTTCCGGAGAGCTCAGCCAGCTTCGGCAGGTCGGCCCAGAAGGACATGACGCCTTCGTCGACGGACCCCATGTCGTCGGTGAACGTCTCGTTCTTGGCCAGCGAGTTGTCCGAGACCGTCTTGGCGAGGTCGTCGGCGCGGGCCTGGGAGTCGGCGAAGATCACGTAGTCGCCGGTGAAGGCGAAGTTCTTCGCACCGAGCTTCTGCAACCCGGCGCGGGCCTTGTCCTCATCGGTCATCTGCGCCGCGAGAACGGCCTCGGGCTCCTTGCCGTCGGTGCCGGGCACCACCGCGACACCGGCGCGGTCGCCGAGCCAGGTGTCGATGTCCTTGGTGTAGTCGACGTTCTTGAGCTCGGGATCGGTCTGCTTGATGGCCTCGAAGACCGCCTCGCGGAGGTCGTCGCCCTCACCGAGGCGCTTGCTGGCGTCGGGGAACTTCCGCGCGACGCTGAAGATCGCGGCCTTCTGCTCGGCAGAGGGGTCGAGGTCGATCCGGAAGTATGCGAAGGCGTTGGCCGGTAGCACGTCGGCAGGCTGCGCGCCGCCACCACTCAGCGTGGTGATCGCCGCCCAGGCCCCGCCGCCGACCGCTACCACCAGAACGGCGGCGAGCGCGACGATCAACCAGCGCGGGCCCTTGCGCTTGGGCTCCTCGGCGTAGAAGCCGGGGCCGGCGGGCTGGCCGCCACCAGGCGTCCACTGTCCGCCACCCTGCTCGCCCTGGCCGGTCGGCTGGCCGTAGCCGCCCTGCTGCTGGGCGCCGTAGCCGCCCTGCGAAGGCTGGCCGTAACCACCCTGCGGAGCCTGCCCGTAACCACCCTGCGGGGGCTGGCCGTAACCACCCTGCGGCTGTCCGTAGCCCCCTTGCGGAGCCTGTCCGTAGCCGCCCTGCGGCTGCGTTCCTCCTGGCTGACCAGGGCGACCGTGGTGCGGCGGAGGACCCGCCGGTCCGCCCGGCTGCTGCCCATAGGGCTGGCCACCCGGCGGCTGACCCTGCGGTCGGCCCATGGGCGGTCCCTGGCGGTGCCCACCGCCCGGCGGTGGCGCGCCGAACCGCCCCGATTCGTTTGGTGTGCGATCGTCAGACAAGAGGCACCCCCGAAGCAACGGAATGTGTCGCCACAAATTAGCGCATCGCGGAGACAGCTCCCAGGCCCACCCAACTGACCTGTGGATAACTTTCGCGCCTACTCCTCGTCGCGGCTCCACCCGAGCCAGACCAGCGGAATGACGGGAGCCAGGGCGCCGATCGGCCAACTGAACAGGACGCCGTAAGCGTGCAGGCCGAGCGGTGCGGTGAGCGGGCTTCCCGGCGTGGCCTGTGGGTGCCAGGTCAGGACCACGGCACCGTTGGCCACCAGGCTCCCGGTCACGAACGCCACCACGGCGGCGAGGACGGCTCCGACCAGCAGTGCCACGACGACCAGGACGCCGTGCCGGAGATAGACGGTCGCGAGGACCGCACCCAGAAGCAGGCCGGCGACGGCACCGAGGGCGGCGTACCACGCGTCCATCGACACCTGGCGCGCCGCCTCGAGCTCGGTGTTGGGGAAGGGGCCCAGGTCGGTCATCGTCATGGCGACGTGGGGATTGAGGCGCGTCCAGACGAGGCCGACGACGACGCCCGCCACCACCATCACGGCCACGATCACCAGGAAGGCACGTGCGCGCCCGGGCACGGACGCACGCGACGCGCGCATCGGCGGGGTTCCGGGCGAGGGTGTCGCCGAATCAGGCGGGGTCGTCGTGTTCACCGCCCCAGATCCTACGCACCCTTCCCCGGAGCCGATCCTGGGTCTGCCGCCTCAGGAGCGGACGCAGCCAGGCCCGAGCAGCGCCTTGAGATCGCCCATCAGCGCGGTCGAGGGGGTGACCCGCCAGCGATCCTCCAAGCGCATGACCAGCGTCTTGCTCTCCGAGCGCAGGTGAAGGTGGATCTGCGTCATGCCCGGGTGGGTGGCGAAGATCTCCTTCAGCCGGTCGACCACGGGCGGGGTGCACCGCTCGCGGTTCAAGGAGATGGCGAAGGGTCCCGACTGCTGGTCGGTGGTGATGTCGGGGACCGACAGCTCCATCGCGATCAGCTGGGGTACGTCGTCGCGTCGGTCGAGGCGCCCCTTCACCACCACCACCGCGTCCTCGGTGAGCTGGAGCGCGGTGAGCTGGTAGGTGGAGGGGAAGAACATCACGTCGATGCCACCCTCGAGGTCCTCCAGGGTGATGATGGCCCACGGGTCACCCCGCTTCGTCATCTTGCGGTTGATCGCGGTGATGAGGCCGCCGACGGTGACGACCGAGCCGTCCGGTCGGTCCTCCCCGGTCAGCAGCGACCCGATGGTGCAGTCGGACGCGTTCGACAGGACGTGCTCGATGCCGAAGAGCGGATGGTCGGAGACGTAGAGCCCGAGCATCTCCCGCTCGTGCGCCAGCAGGGTCTGCTTGTCCCACTCGCTGATGTCGGGCACCTGCGGGGACATGAGCGCCTCGTCGGTCGAGTCGTCACCGCCGAACCCGAACAGCGAGTCCTGACCGATCGCCTCCTGGCGCTTCTGGTCGATGAAGTACTCGACGGCGTCCTCGTGCCACTGCACCAGCGCGCGGCGGCGGTGTCCGAGCGAGTCGAACGCACCGGCCTTCGCCAACGACTCGAGCACCCGCTTGTTACAGACCGGGGCAGGCACCTTCGCCATGAAGTCGCTCGCGTCGTTGAACCGCCCCTTGGCCCCCCGCGCCGCGACGATGGCGTCGACGACGTTGGTGCCGACGTTGCGGATCGCGGTCAGACCGAACCTGATGTCGGTGCCGACCGGAGTGAAGTTGGACGCGGACTCGTTGACGTCGGGTGGCAGCACCTTGATGCCGGAACGACGGCAGGCGTTGAGGTAGACCGCCATCTTGTCCTTGTCGTCCTGGACGCTGGTGAGGAGCGCGGCCATGTATTCGGCCGGGTAGTTGGCCTTGAGGTAGGCCGTCCAGTACGACACCAGGCCGTACGCGGCGGTGTGGGACTTGTTGAACGCGTAGTCGGAGAAGGGGACCAGGATGTCCCACACCGTCTTGATCGCCGCGTCGGAGTAGCCGTTCTTGCGCATGCCCTCGCTGAAGGGGACGAACTCCTTGTCGAGGACCTCCTTCTTCTTCTTGCCCATCGCCCGCCGGAGCAGGTCGGCCTGGCCGAGGGAGTAGTCGGCGAGCTTCTGCGCGAGCCGCTGCACCTGCTCCTGGTAGACGATCAGGCCGTACGTCGGGCCGAGGATCTCCTCACAGGCGTCCTTCAGCTCGGGGTGGATCGGCGTGATCTCCTGCTGGCCGGTCTTGCGCAGCGCGTAGTTGGTGTGGGAGTTGGCGCCCATCGGACCCGGCCGGTAGAGCGCGCTGACCGCGGAGATGTCCTCGAAGTTGTCCGGCTTCATCAGCCGCAGCAGCGACCGCATGCCGGCACCGTCCATCTGGAAGATGCCGAGCGTGTCGCCGCGGGCGAGGAGTTCGTAGGTCGGCCTGTCGTCCAGCGGCAACGACAGCAGGTCGATCTTCTCGCCGCGGCTGATCTCGATGTTCTTGACCGCGTCGTCCATGATGGTGAGGTTGCGCAACCCCAGGAAGTCCATCTTGAGCAGCCCGAGCGTCTCGCACGTCGGATAGTCGAACTGCGTGATGACGGCGCCGTCGGCCTCCCGCTTCATCAACGGGATGTGGTCGGCCAGCGGTTCGGCTGACATGATCACGCCGGCCGCGTGCACACCGGTCTGGCGGATCAGGCCCTCGAGACCCTTCGCGGTGTCGATGACCTTCTTGACGTCCGGGTCCTGCTCGTACAGCGCCCGGACCTCGCCCGCCTCGTTGTGACGGGGATGGCTCGAGTCGAAGATCCCGGTGAGCGGGATGTCCTTGCCCATCACCGCCGGAGGCATGGCCTTGGTGATCTTGTCGCCGAGCGCGTACGGGTAGCCCAGCACCCGCGAGGAGTCCTTGATCGCGGCCTTCGCCTTGATCGTGCCGAACGTCGCGATCTGCGCGACCTTGTCCTCGCCGTACTTCTCGGTGACGTAACGGATCACCTCACCGCGCCGACGTTCGTCGAAGTCGATGTCGATGTCGGGCATCGAGACGCGTTCGGGGTTGAGGAACCGCTCGAACAGCAGTCCGTGCTCAAGGGGGTCGACGTCGGTGATGCCGAGCGCGTACGCGACCAGGCTTCCTGCCGCCGATCCTCGACCGGGACCAACGGCGATGCCGTTCTTCTTGGCCCACATGATGAAGTCCGCCGTGACCAGGAAGTACGACGGGAAACCCATCTGCAGGATGATCCCGATCTCGTACTCGACCTGCGCGCGATAGGTCTCGTCGTAACCGTTCGGGTAGCGGCGGTCCATCCCCCGCCACGCCTCTTCGCGGAACCACGACTCCTCGGTGTGACCCTCCGGCACGTCGAAGCGCGGCATCAGGTTGCGGAACTCGAACATCCCCGTCGTGTCGACCCGCTCGGCGATCGCGAGAGTGGTGCGGCAGCCGGCCTGCCAGACGTCGGAGTCGTCGAGTCGCCGCATCTCCTCGGCCGACTTGAGGTAGTAGCCCGACCCCTCGAACTGGAACGTCGGAGCGGCGAGGGTGGACGCGGTCTGGACGCACAGCAGCGCGGAGTGCGCGGCGGACTCGTGCTCGTAGGTGTAATGGGAGTCGTTCGTCACGACGTACTGCAGGCCAAGCTCCTGGGCGACCTTCTCCAGGCCGGCACGCGCCCGCCTGTCGATGTCGATCCCGTGGTCCATCAGCTCGACGAAGTAGTTTTCGCGGCCGAAGATGTCACCGAAGTCCGCCGCGGCGTCCAACGCCTCCTTCTCCATGCCGAGCCGGATCTTCGTCGAGACCTCCCCGGACGGGCAGCCGGTCGTCGCCATCAGGCCGGTGGAGAACTCCGAGAGCAGCTCCCGGTCGATGCGCGGCTTCCGGAAGAAGCCCTCCATCGACGCCCTGGTCTGCAGCTTGAAGAGGTTGTGCAGGCCGACCGCGTCGCGCGCCCAGATCGTCATGTGGGTGAAGGCGCCGCCACCGGAGACGTCGTCGCCCTTCTGGTGCTGCTGTCCCCACCGGACCGGCGCCTTGTGGAAGCGCGACTCGGGCGCGACGTAGGCCTCGAGGCCGATGATCGGTGTGACGCCGGCCGACTTGGCCTTGGTGAAGAAGTCGTAGGCGCCGTGCAGGTTGCCGTGGTCGGTGATCGCCACGGCGGGCATCTCCAGCCGCTGGGCTTCGGCGAACATGTCCTTGAGCTTCGCCGCGCCGTCGAGCATGGAGTATTCGGTGTGGACGTGCAGGTGGACGAACGAGTCCGACATGTGGGGAAAGCGCCTCCTGTTCCGCCGCCGCGCAAGGCGTTGGGGCGCCGACCGGGGGAAGGGCGGCGGCGCTGTCGCCAACCAGGTAGGGGTCCGACTTTAGAGCCGCGGCCGTAGGACCAAAAGTCGCCCCGCCGATGAGCTTGTGATCAAGTCCTGCTAGGGCCTGTTTTCCAAGCCAGCAGAGCCTTCCCCGGGTCGTTGCTCCACCGTCGGGTGCCTCGGGCTAGCGCCGGGAGGCGCTGCTCTCGGCGAGGTCGAGGCTCTCCTCGATGACGGTGGTCATGATTCTGGTGAGGCGCTCCGGCCCGAGCCGTGGTGCCCGGCGGGCCATGCCCGCGACGATCTCGGCCTCCCGGCCGGCGTCCCGGCCGGCGTGACCGCCGACAGGCTTCAACTGCTGGACACGCTCGGTGAGGCCGGCCCGGTACTCGAGCAGGGCGGCGAGTACGGCGTCGATCTCGTCGATCGCCGCCCGGCAGCCGCTGACTGTCGCGGGATGGGGACGCGCGATCAGGCTGGCGATCGACGTGTGCACGGCGGCTGAGGCCTCAGGCACCAGGTGCTCCTCTCCCCGGATGGCCGGACGCGCGAGGTGGCCCGGTCCGCCTGCCACGCTAGGCACACGGCTGACGGGCGTACAACATTTCGAGATCGTCGTCTCGTCAGCTGGACCGGTCGGTGTCCATCCGGGCGCGTTCGAGCGCGTGGGTGAGGTCGTCGGGATAGCGCGAGGTGAACGAGACCCACTCCCCCGTGTCCGGATGCGCGAATCCCAGCCGGGCCGCGTGCAACCACTGGCGAGTGAGCTCGAGCCGGTTGGCGAGAACCGGGTCGGCGCCGTAGGTCAGGTCACCCACGCACGGGTGCTTGATCGCGCTCATGTGCACCCGGATCTGGTGGGTACGGCCGGTCTCCAGCCGGACCTCGAGCAACGACGCGTGCCGCAGGGCCTCCAGCGTCTCGTAATGCGTCACCGACGGCTTGCCGTGGGCGACGACGGCCCACTTGTAGTCGTGGGTGGGATGCCGGTCGATCGGTGCGTCCACGGTGCCGCGGCTCGGGTCGGGGTGCCCCTGGACGAGCGCGTGGTAGATCTTGTCGACCTCGCGCTCCTTGAAGGCGCGCTTGAGCGCGGAGTAGGCGCGTTCGGATTTCGCCACGACCATCAGACCGCTGGTCCCGACGTCGAGCCGGTGGACCACGCCCTGACGTTCGGCGGCACCCGAGGTCGAGACCCGGAAGCCGGCGGCGGCGAGGTGTCCGATGACGGTCGGCCCGCGCCAGCCGGGACTCGGGTGCGCGGCCACTCCGACCGGCTTGTCGACGACCACGATGTCGGGGTCGTCGTGGACGATCCGCATGCCCTCCACGCGTACGGGAGCGATCGGCTCCTGCGGCCGGGGCAGCTCGACCTCGAGCCAGGAGCCGGCGCTCACGCGCTCGGACTTCATCGCCGACGAGCCGTCGAGGAGGACCTGGCCCTGCTCGACGAGTTCGGCTGCCTTCGTCCGGGAAAGTCCGAAGAGTCGGGCCAACGCCGCGTCGAGGCGTTCGCCCTCGAGGCCGTCGGGGACGGGAAGGCTTCGCCGGTCTCCCGCTCCGGTGGCGGGCGCCGCGCTCACTCCGACGTCCCGACTGACCGACCGTCGGTGGACTCCGGTGCGCCCCGGGTGACCTCGCGGGCGCTGCCGTCGTGGTCGTCCTGGGACGTCGACGTCTCCTTCGGCGTGCGCGAGGAACCCTCGATCGTGCCGTCCCAACGCCGACCGCGCAGCGCCATCAGGATGATCAGGGCCGCCGCCGCGCAGACCGACATGTCGGCGACGTTGAAGACCGGCCAGTTCGGCAGCTCCAGGAAGTCGACCACGTGCCCGCGCAGGAATCCCGGCTCGCGGAAGATCCGGTCGGAGAGGTTGCCCATCGCGCCGCCCAGCAGCAGGCCGAGCGCGATCGCCCAGGGGGTACTGCGCAGCTTCCGCGAAAGCCTCAGGACGACGATCACGAGACCGAGCGCGACGATCGACAGGCCGAGGGTGTAGCCCTCGGCGAGACTGAACGCCGCACCTGAGTTGCGGATCAGCCGGAGGGTCAGCAGGCCGCCGGCGAGGGGGACGGGATCGCGATCGGACAGGTACGCCATCGCCGCGATCTTGGTCGTGACATCGATCGCGAGGACGACGATCGCCACCGCCGCGAAGAGTCCGAGCTGGCGGCGTCGACGGCTGTCGTCGGCTTCGGTGGCGTCGTTCAGCGACGCTCTTCCTTCTGTTTGCATGACACGCACAGTGTCGCACGTGGGAATGCCAGTAACCGAGCCTTGCCGATGGGGTTCGCGCAGCCTTCGCACACGCCGTAGGTCCCGTTGCGGATTCTGGCCACCGCCCGCTCGGTCTGTTCGAGCATCTCCCGGGTGTTGTTGGCGAGTGACATCTCGTGCTCACGCTCGAAGGTCTTCGAGCCGGCATCGGCCTGGTCGTCCCCCGCTCCGTCGCCGCTGTCGCGGAGCAGGTCGGCCAGCTCGTCGGTGGCCGAATGGAGCTCGGCCTTCAACCGGGACACGTCGTCCGCGAGCTCGTGGTAGACCTCCGCGAGCTCCTCCGGCGTCCACGGCTCCTCCTCCGGGCGGACGACCAGCAGCCGAGCACTCTCCGCCAGGTCCGTGGCCGCGTTCGGCCGCTCCTCCGCCTGGGTCGGCGTCGCCTGTCCGGTCGATTCGGCACCGGCGGCCTGTTCGGCCGCGGTCTGCCTGCTCGACGCCCGCTTGGTCGTCGCCCGCTTCGTCGGTGCCTGCCTGCCCGACGTCCCCTCCGCCGTCGACCGCCTGGTCGACGTCCGCTTCCTGGCCGGCTGCGTCTTCTCCACCCCATCTCTCTTCACCGAAGAGTCCCCCTTCACCTGGCCGCCCCTGTCGGGCGAGCCCTTCTGCTCCTGAGCGCGCCCCCGCGTACCCGGCGAGGCGTCACTCGTCTTCGCGCCCGCGGCCTTCACGGAGGCACGCTTCCTGGCCGGCGCCGTCTTCCGGGTCGCGGTGGACTTCCTGGTCGTGGCGCGCCGCTCACTCGTCACGGACGTCCGATCCGCTCCGTCTGTCTGTTCCGCCACCCTCGCCTCCGGCTCGGCTCAGCCCCACTGTCGCGCGCGGTCCCGGGCTGTCCTGTCTGTCCTGTCTGACGTGTCTGACGTGTCTGACGTGTCCTGTCGCGGTCCGACTCCACCCGCCGAGCGGGGAAGCGGCTCGTCCTGGTCGGCGAGCAGGCACGCGAGCCGCTCGTCGACGTCGGGTGCGTCGATGTCGAACACCTTGTCCCGGCTGTGCGCGCCGGTGACCAGGGACACATCCGCGCCCGATACGCCGAACGCCGTGGCGAGGGCACTCACCACGGCGGCGGTAGCCCGGCCGTCCACCGGCGGGGCGCCGACCGCGACGACCAGCGCGACGCCGTTCCGGCCTTCGTACCGACCGCCCACGCGGGGCCGCCGGGCGCCTGGCTTGACCCGCACCGCGATCCGCCTACCCGTCCGCACCATGCCAGTGTGCACACCACTGCAACCCCCCTGTCGCAGGCCCGACCACGCGGCCGGAACGAACCTCGCGGATGCCTCGGATCGCCCCGTGGGCCTCCCGTCCCGGTCTCCACGGGTTACCGCCCACTCACCGTCGGCTCACCTGGCGGCACCGCCGTCACGTGGTCGCACCGGCGACGAACCGGCATGTAGACAGTCCCGAGGGTCGTCGGGCAGTACGCCTAGGATGACGCCGCGAGATGGACCCATCACGACGTCCGGAGCGACCGGTGACAACCAACGACGACCGCGCATACCGTCTGGTCGACAGCAACGTCGACCTTCCCTCGCTGGACCACGAGATCCTCGCGTGGTGGCACGAGCGCGACATTTTTGCCAGGACCCTCGAGGCCACCGCCGGCGCCGCTCCATGGACGTTCTACGAGGGGCCGCCGACGGCCAACGGGCGCCCGGGTGCCCACCACGTCGAGGCACGGGTGTTCAAGGACGTCTTCCCTCGCTTCCAGACCATGCGTGGACACCACGTGGTCCGCAAGGCCGGCTGGGACTGCCACGGCCTGGCCGTCGAGGTCGCGGTGGAGCGTGAGCTCGGCATCTCCGGCAAGCGGCAGATCGAGGAGTACGGCGTCGCCAACTTCAACGCGGCCTGCCGCGCCTCGGTCGAGCGGCACGTCGACGCGTTCACCGAGCTCACCGAGCGGATGGGCTACTGGGTCGACATGTCCAAGGCCTACCGCACGATGGACCCGGCCTACATCGAGAGCGTGTGGTGGTCCCTGCAGCGGGTCTTCGACCACGGCCTGCTGGTTCGCGACTATCGCATCAGCCCCTACTGCCCGCGGTGCGGCACCGGCCTGTCCGACCACGAGCTCGGCCAGCCCGACGTCTACCAGACCGTCTCCGACCCGTCGGTCTTCGTGCGCTTCCCGCTGACCTCCGGACCGCTCGTCGCCGACGGCTCCCGCGCGGCGTTGCTCGTGTGGACCACCACGCCGTGGACGCTCGTCTCCAACACCGCGGTCGCCGTCCATCCCGACGTCGAGTACGTCGCGGCCACCGACGGCGACGGCGACGAGACCCTGGTCGTCGCCGCCGACCTGCTCGGCGTCCTCGGCGAGGGTTGGCGGGTCACCGCATCGATGCGGGGCGCGGAGATGGAGCGGTGGACCTACACCCGCCCGTTCGATCTCATCGACCCACCGACCGACGCCGACGGCGCGAGCACGCCCGCGTGGTACGTCGTGGTCGACGACTACGTCTCGACCGAGGACGGCACCGGCCTCGTGCACCAGGCTCCCGCCTTCGGCGCCGACGACTACCGGGTGGGGCAGAGCTACGGCCTGGCGGTGCTGAACCCCGTTCGACGCGACGGCACCTTCGAACCCTCGGTGCCTCTGGTCGGCGGACTGTTCTTCAAGGAGGCCGACCCACAGCTGGTCGCCGACCTGGACGCCCGTGGACTCCTCTTCCGCGGCGAGGCCTACGAGCACAGCTACCCGCACTGCTGGCGCTGCGGCACCCCGCTGCTCTACTACGCCCTGCCGTCGTGGTTCATCCGGACGACCGCGATCAAGGACCAACTGCTCGCCGAGAACGCCCGCACCCAGTGGTATCCCCCGACCATCAAGGACGGGCGGTACGGCGAGTGGCTGCGCAACAACGTCGACTGGTCGTTGTCCCGGGACCGCTACTGGGGCACACCCCTACCGATCTGGGAGTGCCCGGACGGCCACTTCACCTGCGTCGGATCCCTCGCCGAGCTCGGCCGGCTCGCGGGCTCCGACCTGAGCGCGCTCGACCCGCACCGCCCCTACGTCGACGACGTCACCTTCGCCTGCCCGCAGCCGGCGTCCACCGGAAGCGCGGTGGCCGGTGACCGCGCTGCCTGCGGCCAGACCGCACGGCGGGTCCCGCAGGTGATCGACGCGTGGTACGACTCCGGTGCGATGCCGTTCGCGCAGTGGGGCTACCCGCACGTTCCCGGGTCGAAGGAACTCCTGGACGCCGCCTATCCGGCGCAGTTCATCTGCGAGGCGATCGACCAGACCCGCGGCTGGTTCTACTCGCTGATGGCCGTCGGCACGCTGACCTTCGACCGCTCGTCGTATGAGAACGTCGTCTGCCTCGGCCTCATCCTCGCCGAGGACGGCCGCAAGATGAGCAAGCATCTCGGCAACATCCTCGAGCCCATCCCGCTGTTGGACCGGCACGGCGCGGACGCGGTGCGGTGGTTCATGGCCTGCGCGGGTTCGCCCTGGTCGGCGCGGCGGGTCGGTGACGCGACGTTGCAGGAGATCGTTCGCAAGGTCATCCTCACGTACTGGAACACCGTCGCGTTCCACACGTTGTACGCCCGGCTCGCCGGCTGGACCCCCGACTCGCGGCAGGTCGCGGAGCCCAGCGCTCTCGACCGGTGGCTGCGTTCGGAGACCCATCGCCTCCTCGTCGACGTCGAGGAGGCCTATGAGAGCTACGACACCCAACGCCTCGGCCAGGTGCTGTCGCAGTTCATCGACGACCTGTCCAACTGGTACGTCCGCCGGTCGCGGCGCCGGTTCTGGGCGGGTGACACCGCCGCCTTCGCGACGCTGCACGAGACGCTGCGGATCCTCACCGGTGTGCTCGCACCGCTCACGCCGTTCGTCACCGAACGCGTCTGGCAGCACGTCGTGCGCCCGGTGACCCCCGACGCACCCGAGTCGGTGCATCTCGCGCCCTGGCCGAAGGCGGACCGTTCCGCCCTCGACCCCGACCTGGCCACACAGGTCACGCTCGCTCGCCGGGTCGTCGAGTTGGGGCGTGCCGCCCGAGCCGAGGCGAAGGTTCGCACCCGCCAGCCGCTCGGTCGGGCACTGGTCGGCGCCGGCGGCTGGGGCGAGCTGCCGGAGGAGCTGCGCCGCGAGGTCGCCGAGGAACTGAACGTCCTCGAGGTCCGCGGGCTCGCGGAGGCTGGCGACGACCTCGTCGACTACGCCGTCAAGCCCAACTTCCGGGCCCTCGGCAAGCGGTTCGGCAAGGACACCCCCCGGATCGCGGCCGCCGTCTCCGCGATCGACCCGGCCGCCCTCGTCGCCGCCCTCCGTGAGTCCGGCGAGTCCAGCGTCGACATCGACGGTGCCGTCGTGACGCTCCGATCGGAGGAGCTGGTGGTGTCGGAGCGACCTCGTGAGGGCTGGGCCGTCGCCAACGCCCAGGGCGAGACCGTCGCGCTCGACCTCACCATCACCGACAACCTGCGTCGCGCGGGCCTCGCCCGCGAGGTGGTGCGGCTCGTGCAGGACGCCCGCAAGAACGCCGGGCTCGAGGTGAGCGACCGGATCACCCTGTGGTGGTCCGCCGACGACCCGGACACCACGGCCGCCCTCCGCGAACACGGGAGCTTCGTCGCCGACGAAACGCTGGCGACCCAGATCAGCGAGGGAAAGCCGACATCGACCGGGAGCGAGCCGCATGAGGTCACGGCGGCCGAGTTGGCACTCCGGTTCTGGATCCTGGCCGGCTGACCCAGCCCACTGACCAGAGCCCTGGCCACTCCCGGCCGGGGCTCACCAGGTCACCACCCGCAGTCAGCCGGTCCACTGAACCCGTCTCGAACAGAATCCACCTGGCCGAACACCGTCGGCGGGGCTGGCACGCCCCTCACCCCCTCCGAACACACGAGTGCCCCGGGCCGCTGGAATGCGGCTCGGGGCACTCGATGTGCTTGCGGTGGTTACAGCGAGGACTCGTCGTCGTCGTCGAGCAGAGCGTTCAGGCGCGGCGTGCCGGCACCGGAACTCATCCGCTCGCCACCACGCTCGATCCGCTCACCCCCGCCACCCGCGGCGAGCGCGGCCGGCTTGTGGGAGTTGATCGGGCGTGGGCCGCTCGTGGGCTCGGAGGACATGCCGTTGTCCATGCCGCCCTGGCCGTTCAGAACACGCAGCTGACCCTCGAAGTAGGCCTTCAGGCGGCTGCGGTACTGGCGCTCGTAGGTGCGGAGCTCGTCGACCTCACGCTGCAGCCGCGACTTCTCCTTCTCGAGCTGTCCAAACAGCTGGTTGCGCTTCTCGGCCGTGTCGCGGTCGAGCTGCTCGGCCTTGGCACGCGCCTCGGACTCGAGCCGGCTCGCAAGGCCACGCGCTTCGTTCTCGAGCCGCTCGGCTCGGGCACGGGCGTCGCCCAGGATGCGGTTGGCCTGCTCCTTGCTCTCGGCAACGAGCTGGTCGGCGTTCTGGGTCGCGATCTCCAGCAACCGCGCCGCGGCGCTGGAGGCTTCCGCGACGCTCGACGGGCCGGGTGGAGGCGCCTGCCGGATGGGGGCCGGCACGGGCTCGTGCTGCTCGACGACGGGCTGCTTGGCGTATCCCCCGCCGTCACCACGCTGCGCGGCCGCCAGCTTCTGCCGAAGGTCCTCGTTCTCGTGGTTGAGGCGCTCAAGTTCGGATTCGACTTCGTCGAGGAACTGGTCCACCTCGCCCATGTCGTAACCCTCCCGCAAACGGACGGGCGTGAAGCGCTTGTTGCGCACGTCCTCGGGTGTCAACGGCATGACCTCACCTCAGGCTCGCAGGGGCTCGACAACGGATATCGGAGCAACCGTACCCGGTTTGGGTGGCAAAGGCCGACCCGGCTCCGAAAACTAGGTCTTTGGACCTATCCAAACAGGGTCAGCACAAGTGCCTGGAGCACGTAGATGATGACGATCAGCAACAGGAAGGACAGGTCGAGGGCGAAACCGCCCAATCGCAACGGTGGGATGACCTTGCGCAGCGCCTTCAGCGGCGGATCCGTGACGGTGTAGACGCCCTCGAGAGCGACCAGAAGGATCCCGCGAGGCTCCCAGGAACGCGCGAAGAACTGCACCCAATCCACGACCAACCGGACAAACAACAGGACCAGGAAGATCCACAGCAGCACGTAGAGTAGCTGGCCAATGATCTGCACACGCACTCCTTGGGATGGCCTTTACCTCGAGACTCTGAGCCTATCCCCCGCGTAACCAGGTAAGGCCGAGTGCGGCCAGCCTCCCAGCGAAAAGGGCACAGGAAACCGCGTTGACGACCTGAGGCGCGTCACCGGCGATGTGGGAACCGGCCACAGCAGGCCGTCTCCGCAAGCAGTCAGCTCTGGTTGAAGAAGCCGGCTTCGGCCATGCGTTCCTTGTCCTCGGCCCGAACGACGACGTTGGCGGGCGAGAGAAGGAACACCTTGGCGGTGACGCGCTCGATGCTCCCCCGCAGCCCGAAGATCAGCCCGGCGGCGAAGTCGACCAGCCGCTTGGCGTCGGAGTCGTCCATGCCGGTGAGGTTCATGATGACCGGCGTGCCGTCGCGGAAGTGTTCGCCGATGAGCCGTGCGTCGTTGTAGGTACGCGGATGCAGCGTCGTGATGCGGGACATCTCCGAGACCTCCGGCGCCACCTGGACCCGACGCCGGTCAGGGAACGCCGCGACGTTGGCGGCGCGCTCCTCCTGCGCGGGCTGCTGTTGCTGCGGGGCGGGCCGGGTGGTGGGGTAGCCGTCCTCAGCCTCGAAGTCGCCCTCGTAGGCACCGTCGTACTCGTCGTCGTAGCGGCCCTGGTCTTCTACGAGACCGAGGTACACCGCGACTTTGCGCATAGCGCCGGCCATGTGACCTCTCGCCTTCCGCTGTCAGCTGCGACGGGCCGAGCCATTTGAGTTTCCCCGTCCGGCGCCGACGCTACCGGTTGCTGGGGCGCTCACCTAGTAAGCGACGCCCAACCCGTACGTGTGTCGCGCCGTGTTCGACCGCTGCCTCCAGGTCTCCGCTCATCCCCGCAGAGATCCACGTCGCTTCGGCGTGTCGGGCTCGGACCGCGGCGGCGACCTCCGCCAGCCGGGCGAACGCGGGTCCGGGCGGAACACCGAGCGGTGCCACGGCCATCACTCCGGCGAGTTCGAGCCCGGGTGTCACGCTCACGACGTCAGCCATCTCGACCGCTTCCGCCGGCCCGACACCGCCGCGGCCGGTCTCGCCCGCGAGGTCGACCTGGACCAGGCAGCGCACCGACCGCTCGAGGTCGGTCGCGGCGCGCCCCAGGGCGGTGACCAGACGAAGCCGGTCGACGGAGTGGATCACCGAGGCGTACCGCACCACGGCACGCGCCTTGTTGACCTGGAGTTGCCCGACGAAGTGCCAGGTGAGGTCGAGGTCGGCGCACGCCGCCGCCTTCGCCTCGGCCTCCTGGTGGCGGTTCTCGCCGATGTCCCGCACACCGAGCCCGGCGAGAAGCCGTACGTCGGAGGCAGGGAACGTCTTGGTGACCCCGACGAGGGAGACCTCGCCGGGATCGCGGCCTACCCGTTCACAGGCCCGCTGGATCCGGTCCCGCACGACGGTGAGGTTCGCCGCCAGTTGGGAGCGCCGATGTTCGGCGCTCCCGGCGTCGGGCTCCGACGGCCGCGAGGCGTCGGAGTACACGTCAGGGCAGGGCATCCCTTACTTGAGGAAGTCGGGGATGTCGAGGTCGTCGCCCTCGTCGGAGGGGCGCCGCGCCGGCCGCGGGGTCACGGTCGGGAACTGGTAGGAGCCCGAGCCGTTGGAGTCGGAACGCTGCGTCCGCTCACCCGGCCTGCTGTCACCCGGTCGCCCCGCGGAGTTGCCGAGCAGCCGCTGACGTAGCTCCTGGGTCTGCGCCGCGAGGTCGGACTGCCCGGAGGACGGCCGGCTGGCCGGGGTGCTGGGCGAGGAGGCCGACGCGGCCGGGTGGTTTCCGTTGGAGACCGGCTCGCGGGTCGGCTGGGCCTCGGGCTGCGAGTGTGTCGGCGCGGTCCGCGACGCCTCCGAGACGGGCTGGGGCGTGGGCTGTGCCGGCGGGGGGACCGGCTGCGGGCGGCTCAGCTCGCCCGGTCGACGCCCCGGGGGCGTCACCGGCACACCCGGGGAGCTCGGGCTGCTCGCGGGCGCCTGCCCACCGGCGCTGGTCGCCTCGGCCTGCCGGCGCCGCGGCATCCCGCCGTCGAAGCCGGCCGCGATGACCGTGACGCGCACCTCGTCTCCGAGGCCGTCGTCGATCACCGCGCCGAAGATGATGTTGGAGTCGGCGTGTGCGGCTCCGGAGACGAGCTGGGCCGCCTCGTTGATCTCGAACAGGCCCAGGTCGGATCCGCCGGCGATGGACAGGAGTACGCCGTGGGCACCGTCGATGGAGGCCTCGAGCAGCGGGCTCGAGATCGCCATCTCCGCCGCGGCCACGGAGCGGTTCTCCCCGCGGGCCGAGCCGATGCCCATCAGGGCCGAGCCGGCGTTGGACATCACGCTCTTGACGTCGGCGAAGTCGAGGTTGATCAGCCCCGGGGTGGTGATGAGATCGGTGATGCCGGACACACCTTGGAGAAGCACCTGGTCGGCCTGCTTGAACGCGTCGAGCACGCTGACCTGACGGTCGCTGATCGACAGCAGCCGATCGTTGGGGATGACGATGAGGGTGTCGACCTCGTCGCGGAGGGCGTTGATGCCCTCCTCGGCCTGGCCGGCGCGCTTCCTGCCCTCGAACGCGAAGGGCCGCGTCACCACGCCGATCGTGAGGGCACCGAGGGAGCGCGCGATGCGCGCGACGACGGGCGCGCCACCGGTGCCGGTGCCGCCACCCTCGCCGGCGGTCACGAACACCATGTCAGCGCCCTTGAGCACCTCCTCGATGTCCTCCGAGTGGTCCTCGGCCGCCTTGTTGCCGACATCGGGGTTGGCGCCCGCGCCAAGCCCCCGGGTGAGTTCCCGGCCGATGTCGAGCTTCACGTCGGCGTCGCTCATGAGGAGCGCCTGCGCGTCGGTGTTGATCGCGATGAACTCGACGCCCTTGAGGCCGACCTCGATCATCCGATTGACCGCGTTGACACCTCCGCCGCCGATTCCGACGACCTTGATGACCGCGAGGTAGTTCTGCGGTGCCGCCACGACGCTCGCCTCTCGGTAGACATTTCTCTCGACCATGGAAGGCGACGAACTTAACCCTCATCCTCAAGTAAAGGGTTATAGTTATGTCAACCTCGGCCTGAGATGCAAGGTACGGAAGGCGCCGCGGGTGATTCAACGCAACACGCCGGAGCCGCGGCGTTCCTTGGTTCGCGTCCTCACGCCCGGGTCGTCGGGAAGGTCGGAACGCTCACGTCGTAGACCCTCGCCTTCCGCGGCAGCAGCGCGTCGAGAACACGCGCCTTGGCCTTCGACTCCTCCGCACTCCCCCAGAACACCGTCACGCCGTCGGCCAGCCGCAGGCTGATGGAGTCCGGCGTCGCCACCTGCACCGTTCGGAGCCGGGCGACGAGCTTCTTCGGCAGCGCGGCCGACACCGTCGCACCGGAGACGCGGAGTTCCTCCGCCCGGGCCGGGCTCGTCGGCGTCGCCGGCAACTGGACCACCGGTAGCGCGCGCCCCGCACTGGCAAGAGTGCGGAACGCGACACCTTCGGCGTCGAGCAGCCGGTACGTCGCGCCGTCGCGCCACACCGCGACACCCTTGCGTTCGGTGACCGTGACCCGCACCTCGTGCGGCCAGGACCGGGTCACGGTGGCGTCCTTCACCGGCGGAAGCTGGGCGACGATCCGGGTCCGCACGGCGTCGAGGTCGAGGCGCGCGAGCGGGCGACGAAGGGGGACCTCCGCGGCTGCCCGCACCTGCGCGACGGTCAGGCCCGAGGCCGTCGTCACGCCCTGGACCGCCACCGTCCGGGTGTCGAGCAGGCTGGAGAACCCCACGACCCACACACCGACACCGACCAGCACGACGAGTCCGGCGAGCACCAACAGCGGACGCATCCGGAGCAGTCGACCCGACCGCCGCCGGCGCTCGAACCTACGCGCCGAGGACGGTGAGACCCCCGTGGTCATCCGACCGCACCCGACTCGCTCTCCGACTCGAGCTGGTCACCGATCAACTCCAGCACCTCCGGACCGACCAGGGCCACGTCAGGCGCGCCGAGGGTGAGCACCAGGTCGCCAGGGCGAACGCGTTCGGCCACCCGGACCGGAGCCGCCGACCAGGAACGCTCGTAGACGATGCGTTCGGGTGGCAGCGGGATGTGCGGGATGATCAACGCGCCGGTGACGCCCGGGATGGGGTCGTCGCCGGTGGGATCCATCAGGATCACCTCGTCGGCCAGGCCGAGGGCCTCACCGAGCTCACGGAAGAAGAACTGCGTCCGGGTGTGACGCAGCGGCCGGAAGCACACGATGACCCGACCGTCTCCCACCGCCCCGCGGGCGGCTCGGAGGTTGACCAGCATCTCGGTCGGGTGGTGGCCGTAGTCGTCGTAGACGCGTACGCCGCCCGCCGCGCCCTTGTACTCGAACCTGCGCCGGGTACCGGTGTAGCTCGAAAGACCCTCGCGCAGCTCGCTGGAGGGGAACCCGAGCGCGAGTCCGGCGGCGTAGGCGGCCGCGGCGTTCCACGTGTGGTGTCGTCCGGCCACGTGCACGTCGATGCGGCCCTGCCGGCGACCGTGCACCACGACCTCGAAGCTCGAGCTGAGCGGCTGCACCGAAACGGCGTCGATGCGTACGTCGGCGTCCTCCGCCTCGCCGTAGGTGTGCACGTCGACACCGCGGGCGCGGGAGTCGGCGGCGAGCCGGCGGGCACCGGGATCGTCGATGCACGCGACCAGGCAGCCGCCCGGGACGATCCGGTCCACGAAGGCGTCGAAGGCCTGGTGGTAGTCGGCGGGCGAGTCGTACATGTCGAGGTGGTCGGGGTCGACGTTGGTGACGACCGCCACCTCCGGCGAGTACTGCAGGAACGCCCGGTCGGACTCGTCGGCCTCGACCACGAAGATGCTGCCGGTGCCGTCGTGGGCGTTCGTACCGGTGTCGTTGAAGTTGCCGCCGATCGCGAACGACGGGTCGGCGCCGCAGTGCTGGAGCGCCACGGCGAGCATCGAGGACGTGGTCGTCTTGCCGTGCGCGCCGGAGACCGCGGCCACCCGGCGGCCGTCCATGATCGAGGACAGCGCGGCCGCGCGGGAGTAGAGCAGCAACCCGCGCTGGCGGGCCTCGACCACCTCGGGGTTGGTCTCCTTGATCGCGGTCGACACGACCACCGTGTCCGCGCCGTTGACCTGCGCGGGGTCGTGCCCGACGTAGCAGGTGGCGCCGAGTGCGCGGAGCGCGGTGATGGTGCGGGAGTCCTTGGCGTCACTGCCACTCACGGTGATCCCGCGGGCGACCATGATCCGGGCGATGCCGGACAGGCCCGCGCCGCCGATACCGACGAAGTGGACATGGCCGAGCTTCTCCGCGGGGATCAGCTCCGACGGGGGAGGAACGATCATCGGGCACCCTTTCCGGCGTTCCCTCGAGTGCTGGTGGCGACCGAACGGACCAGCTCGGCGAGCCGGTCGTCGGCATCCGCGGGCATCAGATCGGAAGCGACCTTGGCCATCGTGGCGAGCCGGTCAGCATCCGTGACCAGCCCGACGACGTGCTCGCGCACCCACTCGGGAGTGAGTGCCGCGTCGTCGACGAGGAGCCCGCCTCCGGCGTCGACCACGGGTTGCGCGTTGAAGCGCTGCTCGCCGTTTCCGACCGGGTAGGGCACGAAGACGGCCGGCAGCCCGACCGCCGCGAGCTCGGTCACCGTGTTGGCGCCGGCCCGGACGATCGCGAGGTCGGCGGCAGCATAGGCCAGGTCCATTCGATCGATGTAGGGGACCGCGACGTAGGGCGGCGCGCCCTCCGGTCGCTCGGGTTCGACGACGTTGCGGGGACCGGTGGCGTGAAGCACCTGGACTCCGGCCTGCGCGAGGGCCGCCGCGGCGGCGGAGACCGCCTGGTTGAGGCGCAGGGCGCCCTGAGAGCCCCCGGTCACGAGGAGACACGGACGCTCGGGATCGAGCCCGAAGGCCGCCCGAGCCTCCTGGCGTCGGGCGAGCCGGTCCAGTGTCGCGATCTCCCGACGGATCGGCAGCCCGACGAAGTTGGCGTGGCGCAGCGGAGTCGCGGGGAAGCTCACCGCCACCTCGGAGGTGACGAACCTGGCCGCGAACCGGTTGGCGATGCCGGGCCGGGCGTTCTGCTCGTGCACGACCACGGGAACCTTCAGCCGGCGCGCCGCGAGGTAGGCGGGCATGGCGACGTAACCGCCGAGCCCCACCACCACGTCCGCGTTCACCCGCTGGATGACGGTCGCGGCGGCGCGCACCGCGCCCGCGAGCCGACCAGGCACGGTGAGGAGGCGGGGGGTGAGGTCGCGGGGCAGTGGCACCCGCGGAATCAGCGCCAGCTCGTAACCCGCGGCCGGGACCAACCTCGACTCCAGGCCCTCCTCGGTGCCGAGGAAGGTCAGGCCGACCTCCGGGTCGGCCCTACGTAGCGCGGCGGCGAGGGCGAGAGCCGGACTGACATGGCCGGCACTGCCCCCGCCGGCGAGAACGACGTGCACTAGCTCACCCTTCTTTGCTGCGACCCTTGGTGCTCCTGGCCCTGGCGGCCGCCCTGGACGCGGCCCGCTCGGCGAGCGCGGCACGGGCCCCTGGCTCGTTCCGCGCGAACGAAACGAGCAGGCCGAGCGCGAACAGGGTCGGAAGCATGGCGGACCCACCGTATGACACGAGGGGCAGCGGGATACCGGTGATGGGCAGCAGACCCAGGACCGCGCCCATGTTGACCAGTGCCTGGGCGGTCAGCCAGCCGACGATTCCCGCGGTGGCCAATCGGGTGAAAGTGTCCCGCGTCCGCAGCGCCACCCGAATCCCGACGTAGGCGAGGGTGAGGAACAGGCCGAGCACGATCAACGTGCCGACCAGGCCGAGTTCCTCCCCGATCACGGCGTAGATGAAGTCGGTGTGGGCCTCCGGCAGCCAGCCCCATTTCTCCCTGCTGTTCCCGATCCCGACCCCCCACCAGCCGCCGGTACCGAGCCCGAACAGCGAGTGCGCCGCCTGCCAGCCGGTGTTCCGGTAGTCGGCGAACGGGTCAAGGAAGCTCGTGAGGCGGTTCATCCGGACCGAACTGGTCACGGCCAGGTAGGTGACGAGCAGGCCGACCCCCGCGACGAAGATCCCGAAGAAACGCAGTGGCATCCCGACCACGAAGAGCAACACCAGGACGAGGGAGAACAACACCAGCGAGGTGCCGAGGTCACGCTGGCCGAGCACCAGCGCGAGGACGAGCGCCGAGCCGGGCACGAACGGCACGACGAGGTGCTTCCACTGCTCGAGCAGTTTCTCCTTGCGGGCGAGCACGTCGGCGCCCCACAGGACCAGCGCCAGCTTCGCCGCCTCACTCGGCTGCAGCATGAACGGACCGCCGAAGGACAGCCAGTTGCGGTTGCCGCTGACCTCCACCCCGAGCGGTGTGAAGGTGAGTGCGAGCAGCACGAAGGCGACGATCATCATCGGGTACGTGCAGGCGCGGAGCAACCGAAGCGGCAGCCTGGTCGCGAGGAAGGCGAGCGGAACGCCGGCCGCGACCCACAACAACTGGCGCAGGGCCATCGTGTAGGAGTTGCCGTAGGTCTCCAGCGAGTCGTAGCTCGACGCCGAGAGCACCATGGCCACGCCGAGTGCCAGCAGCAGGCCGCTGACGCCGATGATCAGGTGGTACGACGTGAGCGGCCGGTCCAGCGATCTGCGTAGCTCGGCCAGCCAGCCGGACCTGTCGAGCCCACCTTCGCGGTCCTGTGCCCCCGGTGTGGCGGTGGTCACGAGACGTCCGTGGGTGTACGCAAGAGCGGGCCCTCCCGTCAGCCGCTGCGGGTCACCCCCTGGCAAGCCGTCGCGCCGCCGCGGCGAACGCGTCGCCACGAGCGCCGTAGCTCGCGAAGAGGTCGAAGGATGCGCAGCCGGGCGCGAGCAGCACGGTGTCGCCTGGCCTGGCCAGCTGACGCGCGTGCGCCACGACGCGATCCATCACCTCAGTCTCGCCGTCGGCGACCTCCATGACGGGGACCTCGGGCGCGTGTCGCGCGAGTGCGTCGGAGATCAGTTGGCGGTCGCGACCGAGCAGCACCACGCCCCGCAGTCGGTCCTTGACGGCGTGTACGAGATCGTCGAAGTCCTGGCCCTTGGCGAGCCCGCCGGCGATCCAGACGACGGGGTCGTAGGCCATGAGGGAGGCGAGGGCGGCGTGGGCGTTCGTCGCCTTGGAGTCGTCGACGTAGGTGGCGCCGTCGATCTCGGCCACCTGCTGGATCCGGTGCGGCTCCAGCGCGAAGCCCATCAGACCCGCGCGCACCGCGCCCGGGCGGACGCCGTGGGCACGGGCGAGAGCCGCCGCGGCGAGCGCGTTGGCCACGTTGTGCGGGGCCGACGACGGCAGGTCCGCGACAGTGCACAGCTCCGCGGCGGAGGTCTGGCGTTGCTCGACGAAGGCCCGGTCGGCGAGTACCCCGTCGACCACACCGAGCATGCCCACCGCGGGGATACCGGCGGTGAAGCCGACCGCCCGGCAGCCCTCGACGACGTCGGCCTCCCGCACGAGCTCCTCGGTGGCGGCGTCGGCGACGTTGTAGACGCAGGCGATCTCGCAACCCTCGTAGATCTTGCCCTTGTCGGCGGCGTACTCCGCGAGTGAGGCGTGCCAGTCCAGGTGGTCGGGGGCGACGTTGAGCACCGCCGCGGCGCGTGGCGACAGCCGCCTGGACCAGTGCAGCTGGAAGCTCGACAGCTCGACGGCCAGGACGTCGTAGGGATCCGGGTCGAGGACGGCATCGACGACCGGCTCACCGATGTTGCCCACCGCGGCGGCCCGCAGGCCGCCCGCCCGCAGGATCGAGGCGAGCATCCCCACGGTCGTGGTCTTGCCGTTGGTGCCGGTCAGGGCGAGCCAGGGAGCGGGACGCTCCGGGTCGCGCAGTCGCAGCGCCAGGTCGATCTCGCTGAAGATCGGGACGCCGGTCGCCGCGGCCTCCGCGAGGATCGGCGCGTCCGGCCGCCAGCCCGGCGAGGTCACCACGACGTCGACCGGGCGGGGTGTCGCGGCGCTCGCCCCGGGCCCGAGGCGGACGTCGGCGCCGAGCGTCTCGAGGATGGTCGCCTTCTCGCGTTCGGCGTCGCCGTCACGCTCGTCGACCACGGTGACCTGGGCGCCCACGCTGAGCAGGCCGGCCGCGGCGGAGTATCCGGAGACCCCGATCCCGGTGACGAGCGCGTCGAGGCTCGGCCAGGGCGAGTGCCGGTTCGCTGTTTCCAGCCAGTCGGGAGTGCTCATGTGCCCGCCACCCATTCGGCGTAGAAGATTCCGATCGCGCCCGCCACGCAGATGCCACAGATGATCCAGAACCGGATCACGATCGTGACCTCGTTCCACCCCTTGAGCTCGAAGTGGTGGTGGATCGGTGCCATCCGGAAGATCCGTCGGGGCGTGCCGGTGCGCCATCGGGTGAACTTGAAGAAGCCGGTCTGCAGCATCACCGAGGCCACCTCGATGAGGAACAGCCCGCCGATGGCGATGAGCAGGAGCTCGGTGCGGGTGACGATCGCGAAGGCGGCCACCCCGCCACCGAGGGCGAGGGCGCCCGTGTCACCCATGATGATCTTGGCTGGTGAGGCGTTCCACCACAGGAAGCCGAAACAGGCCGCGGTGACCGCGAACGCCACCACGGCGAGGTCGTACGGGTCGCGCACCTCGTAACACTTGGCCGTCGGCTGGTTGAAGCAGGCCTGGTTGAACTGCCAGACGCAGATCAGGGTGTAGGCCGCGAACACCATCACGGACGCACCGGTGGCGAGGCCGTCCAGCCCGTCGGTGAGGTTCACGCCGTTCGACGTCGCGGCGATGAGGAAGAGCACCCACACCACGAACGCGATCGAGCCGAGTTCGAGCCACTCGATCTTGATGTCGCGGATGAAGGAGATGAACGGCGAACCCGGCGTGACCCCTCGGTTGTCGGGGAACTGCAGGGCCAGGATGCCGAAGATCACCGCGACCGACGTCTGACCGGCGAGTTTGGTCTTGGCCCGCAGGCCGAGGCTGCGCTGCCGGGAGACCTTGAGGTAGTCGTCGAGGAACCCGACCAGGCCGAGGCCGACCATCAGCAGGAGTACCAGCGCCCCTGACGCCGACGGCAGCCGCCAGGTGAACAGGTGCGCGGCGACGTAGCCGAGGACTGCCGCCACGATGATCACGACGCCGCCCATGGTGGGCGTGCCCCGCTTCGTGTGGTGCGAGGTCGGACCGTCGTCGCGAATGATCTGGCCGTACCCCCGTGCGGCAAGAATCCGGATCGCCACCGGCGTACCGAGAAGTGCGATCAGCAGGGAGACCCCGCCCGCGAGGAGGATGGCCTTCACGCGCCGCCCTCCACCGTCCGGGCTTCCTGGCGCAGCGCGTCGCCGAGGTGGCGCAGCCCGGCGTCCCTCGACGACTTCACCAACACCACGTCACCGGCACGAAGCTCCCGCTCCAGGAGCGCGAGCGCATGATCGGCGTCCGGCACGAAGACCGACTCCTCTCCAGACAGTCCTTCGCTGCGGGCGCCACGCTCGATCGCGCGGGCACCCTCACCCACCACCAGCAGCCGGGACACGCCCTGCCGCACCGCAAGTCTGCCGATCCCCTCGTGCTCCTCCGCCGACGCCTCCCCCAACTCGAGCATCTCGCCGAGAACGGCCCAGGAACGCCGGCCACGAGCGAGCACCGGCAGGGTCTCGAGGGCGGCCCGCATCGAGTCGGGGTTGGCGTTGTAGGCGTCGTTGACGATCGTCACGCCGTCAGGACGCTCCGTGACCTCCATCCGCCACCGGGACAGCGCGACCGCGCTCGAGAGCCGGCCGGCCACCGTCGCGAGGTCCATGCCCACCGCGAGTCCGACGGCGGCCACCGACAGGGCGTTGGCCACGTGGTGGCGGCCGACGAGGCCGAGCGCGACCTCGGCCGTGCCGTCCGGGGTCACCAGCTCGAACGTCGCCCGACCGGCACCGTCGAGCCGCACCTTCTCGGCGCGTACGGTCGCCGCGGCGGACTCGCCCACGAGGACCGTCCGCGCGGTGGTGCGGGTCACCATCGCCGCGACCAGCGGGTCGTCGGCGTTCAGAACCGCGACGCCGTCGTCGAGCAGGGCCTCCACCAGCTCGCCCTTGGCCCGGGCCGTCACCTCCTTGCCGCCGAACCCGCCGAGGTGGGCGAGGCCGACGTTGAGGACGACGGAGATGTCCGGCCGAGCGATCTCGGTGAGGTAGCGGATGTGGCCCAGGCCCTTGGCGCCCATCTCCAGCACCAGGAAGCGGGTCTGTTCGTCGGCTCGCAGGGCCGTGAGCGGCATGCCGAGTTCGTCGTTCAGCGAGCCCTTCGGCGCCACGGTCTCCCCGGCGGCCGAGAGCACCTGTGCGAGCAGGTCCTTGGTCGTCGTCTTGCCCTGTGAGCCGGTGACGGCCACGACGGTGACATCGGTCAGCCGCTCGAGCACCGCGTGGGCCAGCCGGCCCAGGGCCACCACGGAGGCGTCCACCCGGCGTGCGCCGCCCTCGGCCGCGGGCGCCACGACGCACGGCAGGCCCGGCAACGGGCGGCTGGCGAGCACCGCGACCGCTCCCCTGCCCACGGCGTCCGCGGCGAAGTCGTGGCCGGCGCCGTCGGCGACGAACAGCCCGCCGGGCTCGGCCGCCCGCGAGTCGGCGACCACGGGCCTCGTGACCATCGCGTCTGCCGCCGCTTCGTACAGCTCACCGCCGACCGCTTCCGCGATCTGCGCGAGTGTCATCCCGATCAACAGTCGGCACCCTTCCGTTCGGCAGCCGCCATCGTGTCGGACATCTCCGCAAGCACCTCCTGCACGACGATCCGGTCGTCGAATGGGTGGACCACCCCGGCTATCTCCTGCCCCTGCTCGTGGCCTTTGCCCAGGACCAGCACCGTATCGCCGGGCCGGGCGGACCGGACGGCGTGCCGAATGGCCTCCCGCCGGTCACCGATCTCGGCGATCTCCCCGCGTTCCGCGGCGGGAACGGTGTGGGCGCCGGCGAGGGCGGCGGCCCGGATCGCGCCCGGATCCTCCGAGCGCGGGTTGTCGTCCGTGATCACCACGACGTCGGCGTGCCGGGCCGCGGCGGCACCCATCAGGGGGCGCTTGCCGGTGTCGCGCTGTCCGCCGCAGCCGATGACCGCGATCAGCCGGCCACGAGTCGCCGGCCGGGACGCGTCGAGCACTCCGGCGATGGCGTCGGGGGTGTGCGCGTAGTCGACGATCACCACGAAGTCCTGGCCGCCGGGCACGCGCTCCATCCGGCCCGGCAGGCTGGCGGAGGCGAAGGCGGGGAGGAACTCGTCGAGTGGGACACCGGCCGTGGCGAGGACAGCGGTGGCGAGCAGCGCGTTCGCGACGTTGAAGTCGCCGGGCAGGCCGACGGTGACTTCGGCGTCGACGCCGCCCGGTCCGAGTACCCGGAAGCGACTGCCACCCTCCGACGTCGGCTCGACTCCCACCGCCCGCCAGTCGGCCTGGGCGGCACCGGCGGCCGAGAACGTCGAGACCTCGATCGGAGCGTGCTCGGCGAGTCGCACGCCGTAGGGGTCGTCGAGGTTGACCACGCCGACGCGGGCGCGTTCCGGGGTGAAGAGCGAGGCCTTCGCGGCGAAGTACGACTCCAGGTCACCGTGGAGTTCGAGGTGGTCCTGGGTGAGGTTGGTGAAGCCGGCCACGTCGTAGCCGATCCCGTCCACCCGGCCGTAGGCGAGGGCATGGCTGGACACCTCCATCGACACCGCGTCGACGCCACGCTCGCGCATCACCGCGAGGAGCGCCTGCAGGTCGGGAGCCTCGGGCGTGGTGCGTACGCTCGCGAGCCGCTCGTCGCCGATGCGGGTGCCGACCGTCCCCAGCAGGCCCGTGTGCCGGCCGGCGTGGCGCAGCGCCGCGTCCAGGAGGTGTGCGGTGGTGGTCTTGCCGTTGGTCCCGGTGATCCCGAGCATCAGCAGGTCGCGGGCGGGATAGCCGTAGATCCACGCCGACAGCCCACCCAGTACGGCATGGGGGTCGGGTACCACCAGCGTCGGCAGGCCGGCCGCCTCGCAGGGCGCGCGACCGGCCGGGTCCGTCAGGGCCGCGACGGCGCCGGACCGGGCCGCGGTCTGGGCGTAGGCGGCGCCGTGGGAGGACCCACCTGGCCGGGCGACGTACAGGTCTCCCCGCACGACCGCCCGCGAGTCCTGACTGACACCCGTGACGGCGATGTCGGGCCGATCGACGGACGTCCCGACGGCGAGCAGCGACGCGACCTCGGACAGCGACCGGCGAAGGGGATGCGTCGGACGCGGGGTCGTCGAACCTGTGGCGGGGACGGCCACGACGTCTTCCTCCCTCTCCATCAGCTTTCGCGCGGTATCTGGCCTTCGGCGAACCTCGGCTACTGCCCGGATGACCGGGAGCGGCGTCCCCCTTGCACGACTGTCTGGGGCGTGAGAGTACAGCGGTCACACAGAGAAATCGCCTCCGACCGGTTCACCAGGTGAGGGGCATCGTGGGCGATGTTGCCCCAGTGGGGGGAACGCCGTACTTCTGCAGGGTGAAGGCCATGATGTCGTGGAACACGGGGGCGGCGAGACCACTTCCGCTGTTGTCGCCACCCTTGGGATCCTGCAGGGCCACATAGACCACGAAGCGCGGGGCGTCCGCCGGAGCGAAACCCGCGAACGACGCTGTGTAACCGCGGTAGCAACCGCAGTCGGAGTCCGCACGCTGCGCGGTCCCGGTCTTACCGGCGATGCGGTATCCGGGGATCGCCGCCTTCTTCGACAGCGCGTCCTCGCCCTGCACGACCTGCTCCATCATCTGGGCGACCGTGCTGGCCGCCTTGGCGCTCACGACCCGCGTCCGCTTGGGTGCGGGGTTCGGCGTCAGCTTCCCCTCGTCGTCGACGAAGCCCTTCACCAGGCTCGGCTCGACCCGTACACCGCCGTTGGCCACCGTCGCCACCGCCGAGGCCATCTGGATGGCGTTCACCGACAGGCCCTGGCCGAAGGAGATCGTCGCCCGTCGCAGGGAGTTCCAGTCCTTGGCGTCGGCGAGCAGCCCCTTGGCCTCACCCGGGAGGCCGATGCCCGTGGGCTGACCGATCCCGAACTTGCGCAGGTAGTCCTCCTGGAGCTGCATCGGCATCCGCTCGGCGGCCAGGATCGTTCCGACGTTGCTGGACTTCGCGAGCGCGCCGGCGAACGTCAGGTTGATCGTCCCGTGGTCCCAGTAGTCACCGATCCGCCGCCCGTCCCGGACGAGGCTACCCGGCACGCGGATCCTGGTCTCCGGCGTCACGTACCCCGCGTCGATCAGGGACGCGGCCGTGAGCACCTTCTCCACGCTCCCGGGCTCGTACATCTCCTGCAGGGGACGGTTGACGCGGTCGAACGCGGTGGACTTCGTGGGTGCGTTCGGGTTGAACGTCGGCGCCGTCGCGGCCGCGACCACCTCACCCGTCCGGGTGTCGATCACGATCGCGTCGCCGCTCCTGGACTTGGTACGCCGGACCTGTTCGGTGATCGCCTTCTGGGCGGCCCACTGAACGTCCCGGTTGATCGTGAGGCGGACGTTGGCGCCGGGCACGGGATCCTGCTCGGTGCTGTTGGCGAGCGGGATCTGCTGGCCGTTCAGGCCACGCTCGTAGACCATGTGGCCGTCCTTGCCGGCCAGCTTGTCGTCGAGCGCGTACTCCAGGCCGGACAGGCCCTTACCCTCCGACCCGACGAAGCCCACGATGTTGGCGGCCACCGCACCGGAGGGGTAGGTCCGGAGCGGGTCGGGCTCGGTCAGGACACCGCCGGAGAGGCCTTCGGTCCGAAGGGCCTCCCGCGCCTTCTTCCAGGTCGCCGCCGGGACCTTCCGGGCGAGGTAGACGAACCGGCTGTTCGGCGTCCGCAGCTTCGGCACCAGATCCGCGGAGTCGACCTTGAGCACGGGCGCGAGGGTCTCGGCGATCTGGACGGCGTTGGGCCGGGTGAGCTTCGGGTCAGCGGTCACCGCGAGGGTGTCCACCGTCGTCGCGAGCGGTACGCCGGCGGCGTCGGTGATCTCCCCCCGGGTCGCGTGCAGGGTGACCTTGCTGATGCGTTCCTGGACCGCCGCGTGGGCGTACTGGGCTCCGTCGAAACCCTGCAACTGCACCAGCCGGCCGGCGAAGACCGACATCACGAAAGCCACCACGATGAAGCCGACCCGCAGTCGACGGTCGGATCCACCGAGTCGGAACGTCCGTCCCGGCCGGCGGGGCGAGGGGCGGACCACCCGGGCCTCCCGGGCCGGTCGGGGACGCAGGCCGGCCAGTCCCGCGGGGTCCGGCGGACGCCGACGCGAGGCGCGTGGGGACGCCGACGCGGTGAGCTTGGATCGCGACGTACCTGAGCCGGACGTGGCGGACCGCGGCTTGCCGGCCCGGCCGCTGCCCGCCCGGCCCGCGGCCTGACGGTCGCCCGTGCCTCGCCGCGACGTCGGCTCACTCCCCCGCTCGCCGGCCTTGCGGGCGCGCGGCTCGGGTGGGTCGGTCCGGCGAGTGGGCGACGGCTTCTTGCGTGGCACCTGACGCCGCTCCCCGCCGGCGGCGTCTCCCTGTCCGGGGCGCTTCGGGGGGCCGGCCGCGGTCATGGCTGACCTCCCGCCGGCGCCTGGTCACCGGTCGGCGCCTGGTCACCGGTCGGCGCCTGGTCACCGGTCGGCGCCTGGTCACCGGTCGGCGTCTGGTCGCCCGACTGGCCGGTCTGCCCCGTGGGCGCGTCCGGCGCCTGGTCCTGGGTCTGTCCCGTGGGCTGTCCGGCCGTCTGGTCCGTCCCGGGCTGGTCCGTCCCAGGCTGGCCCGGCACCCCGGTGGTCGGCGGGACCTTCGGGGGCTTTGGCGTCTCCGGGGCCTTCGCGGGTACGGCGTCGCCGAGGACCGCGCCGTCGCTGAGCCGAAGGAACACCGGGTTGGTGTTGGGAACCATGCCGAGCTTTCCGGCGCGGTTGGCGAGGTTGTCCGGCGCCCGGAGCGCGGCGACGCGTTGCTCGAGGGCCGCCTGGCGTTCCTCCAGCATCGTCGTACGCGACTTCAGGTCGTGCATCGTGAACGCACCCTGCTGCACCGTGGTGTTGAGCAGCAGCAGTCCGATCAGGCCGGCGCTCAGGATCACCACGACCAGGATGACGAACGGAGCCCGGGACGGCTGCCCCTCCGGCCGTGGGACCACCCGCAGCCAGCGTTCTCGCGGCTTGACCTCCCGCTGCGGTTGCTGCCGCGTAAGACTCTCCAGGACGCTCATACAGCTCCCCCTCCGCTGGACGACAGGCGACCCTCACGAATCCGTTCCGCTGCTCTCATCCGCGCCGACTGCGCGCGTGGGTTCGACTCCACCTCCGCCGCCGTGGGCTTCTCGGCGCCGCGCGTGAGGAGTCGCAGCACCTCCTCGTGACCAGCTGGGACGACCGGTACGGCCGGCGGCACGTCGGGCTGCGCCAGGGCGCTCAACGTCCGCTTCACCAACCGGTCCTCGAGCGAGTGGTACGACAGGACCACCACCCGCCCGCCCACGGCCAGGCGGTCCACGGCGGCCGGCAGCGCCCCCTCCAGGGCCGCGAGCTCACCGTTGACCTCGATCCGCAGCGCCTGGAACGTGCGCTTGGCCGGATGTCCCCCCACCTGGCGGTTCGAGGCGGGGATCGCCGCGCGCAGCAGGTCGACCAGGCGCCCGCTCGTCGTCAGCGGCTGCCGGGTGCGTTCGCGTACGACGGCGTCGGCGATCCGCCTGGCGTAGCGCTCCTCGCCGTAGACCCGCAGGATCCGGGCCAGCTCCGCCGCCGGGTAGGTGTTGAGTACGTCCGCCGCCGTGGGTCCCTGCGTCGGGTCCATCCGCATGTCGAGCGGGGTGTCACGGCTGTAGGCGAAGCCGCGGGAGGGCTCGTCGAGCTGCAGGGAGGAGACACCGAGGTCGAAGAGAACGCCGCGCACCTGGTGGTGCCCGAGCCGGTCCAGGATCGTCGGCAGTTCGTCGTACACCGCGTGGACCAGGGTCGCGCGCTCACCGAACCTCGCCAGCCGCTCACCGGCGGCCGCGAGCGCCTGCGGGTCGCGGTCGAGTCCGACCAGCCTGGCCTCCGGACACGCGTCGAGCAGGGCCTCGGCATGACCACCGAGCCCGAGCGTGGTGTCGACGACGACGGAGCCGGGATCGGACAGGGCGGGAGCGAGCAGGGCGACGACGCGTTCGGCGAGGACCGAGACATGGATGGAGTCGTCGGCAGCAGCATTCATGGGTTCGCTCTCTCAGCCTGGAAGAACCAGCAGGGCCGAGAGCATGACGGACACCGCCGTGCAGGCCGCGAGGGTGAAGCCGATCACGGCGAGGCGCGCGGACAGTTCGGCGCGTAGCGGCGCGGGCCCACTCTCGACGGACAGGGGGCGTGGGGGTCCTGACGACAGGTGACCTCCGTGGTCACCGTCGTAGCCGTGAGCCGGTTGGTTCACGTCGACCCCTTACTGCATGTTCGTCGTCGTGCGGCCAGGTCCCCGCCCGCCCGCCGGGGAAACCGCCGTCTGGCGCCGGGGAAGGTGCGTCAGAAGGCGCGGAGAGCGGACTGGAGACCTCGCCGCACGACCACATCGCTCGGTGGAAGTTCCTACGGTCAGCCGGGCTGACCGGTTTGCTGCTTCGTCGGGGCCTGGGCCACGCGGGTCCGGGCCGGTTTCCCGGTCGATCTCTGGGCCGATCGGCCGGCGGGTCGCGTGTAGGTCGGAGGATCAGAGGATCCCCGGTAGCACCTCCTCGCTGAGTTCGGAGAACACCTGCTCCTGGGCACTGGAGTAACTGGCCCAGGCCTCGGCGTCCCAGATCTCCACCCGGTTCATCGCGCCGATGACGACACAGTCACGGTCGAGCCCGGCGTACTGCCGCAGCATCGGCGGCAACGTGATCCGCCCCTGCTTGTCTGGCTTCTCGTCCGACGCCCCGGCGAAGAGCATCCGCAGATAGTCACGGGCGGCCTTGTTGGTCACCGGCGCCTGGCGCATCTGTTCGGTCAGCCGACCGAACTCCTCCAGCGGCCAGACATAGAGACAACGCTCCTGCCCCCGCGTGACCACAAGCCCCTCCGCCAGCTCGTCCCGAAACTTCGCTGGGAGGAAGAGCCGCCCCTTCTCATCGAGGCGCGGGGTGTGGGTGCCGAGAAACGTGGCCGCCACCTCCCCGTGAAGCCCCCTGGGTGCCGCTCTCCACCACTGTCCGCCACTTTACCCCACATCCCTCCACCGTCAACCCATTCTTGCCCGAAGCGCTCCCTCGACCTTCTCGGTCACATGGACAACGCCGCAGGTCAGAGGGGGTGGAGCGAAAGGGAGCACAGCGGGGGGCCCGGTGGAGCGCCCTGGGGCGGCGGGGTCGGGTCCAGCACCGCCGAACGCCTCCGGCCCGGCCTCGGAGCGGTCCGACCCGAGGTCGTCAAGAGGTGGGCGACACCTGCTCGGGAATCCGTGGGGGAAAGTGGTGAGCCCCCTCGGCACGCCTCGTGGGAGCGAAACGTTTCCTGTCCGATGAACCGACTGCCGCAGGCGGACGAGTAATTTGTCACCGAACGAGGACGCCGCCCCGGCGTGCACGTACGGTCGTTGCTGACGATGTTTCACAGTCGGTCTTGCGCTCGGCTCGCGCTCGTCGTCATATGTGAGACACCCGGCCATCCCCTGCGGCGGTAAGGACGACATGATCTGGGACCCGTGTCCGCGTCTGGCGGGAGGACGCGACGCGGCCCTGGTCAGCTGTTGCGAACCACCATCCCGTGCACTGCTCGAACCTGAGAGACTCAGACCCAACACGCCGCTTCGGCAGCAGCGGCCCTGGTGGTGAGGGAGGCCATGGTGTCGACCGGCCCGACAACCGAGCCGACAAGGCGACCAGAGGAGCGGTGGGCTCCGGCGGCTGATTTTCCTTATCTCGCCCAGACGGCCGCCCGCGTGCGCGACGCCGTCCAGAGCGTGATTGAGGGCAAGGCCGACGTCGTCAGGGTCGCGCTGACAGTCCTGCTCGCGGAAGGTCACCTCCTCATCGAGGACGTGCCCGGCGTCGGCAAGACGATGCTCGCCAAGGCACTGGCGCGTTCGATCGACTGCACCGTCCGTCGCGTGCAGTTCACGCCGGACCTGCTCCCGAGCGATGTGACCGGCGTCTCTGTTTACAACCAGGAGACGCACGACTTCGAGTTCCGGCCGGGCGGCATCTTCGCCAACATCGTGGTCGGCGACGAGATCAACCGGGCATCGCCCAAGACCCAGTCCGCCCTCCTCGAGTGCATGGAGGAGCGCCAGGTCACCGTCGACGGCACGACGTACCCCCTCGAAGCGCCGTTCATGGTCATCGCGACGCAGAACCCCATCGAGATGGAGGGCACCTACCCGCTGCCGGAGGCGCAGCGCGACCGGTTCATGGCCCGGGTCTCGATGGGCTACCCGAGCGCGCAGGCCGAACTCGAGATGCTCGACAGCCACGGCGCCAGCTCGCCCCTGGACGACCTCGAGCCCGTCACCGACTCCCGCGAGGTCGCCAAGCTGGTCGACATCGTCCAGGGGGTTTACGTCGCACCCGCGGTGAAGGAGTACGCCATCGCCCTCGTCACCGCGACGCGACACTCACCCGACCTCCGCCTCGGCGCCTCGCCCCGCGCCACCCTGCACCTGATCCGCGCGGCGCGGGCGGCAGCGGCGCTCGACGACCGTGAGTACGTGCTCCCCGACGACCTGCAGGCGCTGGCCATCCCCGTCCTCGCCCACCGGCTGCTCCCCGCCGCCGAGGCGCAGATCGCACGTCGTACGGCAGAACAGGTCGTCGCCGACCTGGTCCGCACCGTGCCGGTACCCGACCCGCAGCGCCGCAACCGGTGACCCGGATGCGAGGGCGGCTCTCATCCCTCACCACCCGCGGCCGTGCATTCCTGGCCGCGGGTGTCGCCGCGGCGGTCTGCGCCCTCGCCCTCGGGCAGAAGGACCTGCTCAGGGTGGCGGTGTTCCTCGTCGCCCTCCCGATCGTCACCGCGCTCGTCGTCACCCGCACCCGCTACCGCATCGCGGCGTCCCGGTCCATCCACCCGGTGCGGGTGCCGGTCGGCCAGCCCGCCGTGGTGCGGCTGCGCCTGGAGAATGTCGGCCGCATGCCCACCGGCCTCCTTCTGCTCGAGGACCAGGTGCCCTACCTCCTCGGCACCAGGCCACGTTTCGTCCTCGACCGCATGTCCGCGCGCTGGCGGCGCGACGTCGAGTACCCGGTGCGGTCCGACGTCCGCGGACGTTTTCCGATCGGCCCACTGACACTGCGCGTCACCGACCCGTTCGGGCTCGTCGAACTCACCCGGTCCTTTCGGGCGCAGGACGCCCTGCTGGTCACGCCGGAGGTACACGCGCTCCCCTCGACCAGGGTGGGCGGGGAATGGGCGACGAGCGGCGAACACAGCTCACGCGCCGTCTCCGCCGACGGCGAGGAGGACGTCACTGTCCGCGAATACCGTGACGGTGACGACCTGCGCCGGGTGCACTGGCGGTCCAGCGCCCGCCGTGGAGAGTTGATGGTGCGGCGCGAGGAACAGCCCTGGCAGAGTCGGGCGACGCTGTTCCTCGACACCCGCCGGATCGGCCATCGTGGCAGCGGTCCGGCTTCTTCGTTCGAGTGGGCGGTGAGTGGCACCGCCTCGATCGGCGCCCACGTGTTGCGACGCGGGTTCTCCGTCCGGCTCGTGACCGACGCGGGCGCGGCGGTCACGGCGACGGCTCGCGAGTCCGGAGCGTCGGTCGACGCCGAGGGTCTGCTGCTCGACGCCCTCGCGGTCGTCGGACCCTCCTCCGTCGGACAGCTGACCCACGCTTCCCTGACCCTCTCCCACGATGGTTCGCACGGACTGCTCATCGCGGTGCTCGGCGTTCTCAGCCCGGCCGAGGCGCAGGCCCTGGTGCGGCTTCGCCAGCGCTCCACGACCGGCCTCGCCATCGTCCTCGACTCGCCGTCGTGGGCCATGAGCAAGGAGCGCTCCCCGCAGGAGATCGCCGACCAGCTCGCGGAGAGCGTCCAGATGCTGCGGCGTGGCGGGTGGAAGGTGGCCGTCGCCAAGGCGGGCGCCTCCGTTCCCTCCGTCTGGGCCCAGCTCATGCTCGGCGACGGAGCGGCCGGCGCGGCCGGGGGCACTCCGGTGGCGGCCGGAGCGGCACCGTCGGGCCGAGATCCGTCCGCCGACCTCAGCCCCGGCGCCGAGTCACCCAACGGCTTCGCCGCGTCGACGCGGCCCCCGGACACCAGCGCGTCCGTACCAGACGACGAGTTCCTTGGAGGTCGAGCCTCGTGAGCGGAGCACTGCGAAGGACCATCGCCGGGCTCCTCGCCACGTTCCTCGCCTCGCTCGCGCTGATCCCCGCCTACAACGGCCAGGAATGGTTGAGCTCGACCGCCCTGGTGATCCTCTTCACCGCGATCGTCGGCTTCACCCTGCGGCGACTCGGCACCCCACGGCTCCTGGTCCCGGTCGGGCAGTTGGCCGCCCTCGGCTGGGCCTTCGTCCTGGTCTACGCCAACCAGGACCTGCGGTTCGGCGTCCTGCCGAGCGGGGAGTCGGTGCAGGCGCTCATCGAGCGGATCAACGACGGTCTGCTCATCGTCGTGCGCTACGCCGCGCCAGTCCCCTACGACGCCGACCTCGTGATGGTCACCGCCCTCGGTATCGGCCTGGTGGCAATTGCCGTCGACACCCTCGCGGCGACGTTCCGGCTGACACCGTGGGCCGGACTGCCGCTGCTCCTGCTCTACAGCATCCCCGCCACGACGGTCTCCGGCGGAGTCTCCGCCCTCGCGTTCATCCCCGCCGCCGTCGGTTACGTCGTACTCCTCGTCAGCGAGGGACGAGACCGCCTCGGCCGCTGGGGTCGGGTCATCGGTATCGCCGACGACGTGGCCGGGCCGCAGGAGTCCCCCGGTACCTCCGTCGTCGGACAGACGGGCCGGCGGGTGAGCGCCGCGGTGATCGGTCTCGCGGTCGTCGTACCCGCCCTGCTGCCCGCACTGCCGGAGAGCGTCCTCGGCCAGGGCGAGGGCAACGGCATCGGCACCGCGGGACGCACGATCAAGGTGGACAACCCGATCGTCGACCTGAAACGCGACCTGAAGCTGCCGCAGGACGTGCCGGTCATGAGCTACCGCACGGACACCAACACGCCCGACTACATCAAGCTCGTGACCCTCGATGACTTCGACGGGGAGTACTGGCGGCCCTCTCCGCGCAGCGTCAGCAACGTCACGAGCTCCCGCTCGGACTTCGCCCGGCTGCCCAACCCGCCCGGACTCCAGCCGAACGTTCCTCGCACGCGGGTGACCTCGCAGTTCGAGGTGACCGACGCGCTGCAGTCACGCTGGCTGCCCACGCCGTATCCCGCCAGCGCGGTGAAGACACCGGTCGACTGGGGCTACGACCCCGAGACCCTCGACATCGTGATCCGTGGCCAGAGCTCGGCCGGCCTGGACTTCGACGTCACGAGCCTCGAGGTCGGACTCACCCCCACCGAGCTCCAGGCCGCCGGACCCGCGCCGGCCGCCGTCTTCGACCGCTACACCAAGCTGCCTCCAGACATTCCCCGCCAGGTGATCAGCCTCGCCCGGTCGGAAACGTCCAAGGCGACCAACGCCTACGACAAGGCCGTGGCGTTGCAGCGGTGGTTTCGCAACGACTTCATCTACGACCTCAACGTCCAGCCGGGCCACGGCGGGTCGGCCATGTTGGAGTTCCTCGCCGACAAGCGGGGCTACTGCGAGCAGTTCGCCGCCACGATGGCCATCATGGCGCGCTCCCTCGGCATCCCGGCCCGGGTCGGCGTCGGCTACATGCCGGGGACGCGACAGCCCGACGGTCGCTGGCTCGTCACCGCGCACGACTCGCACGCGTGGCCGGAGCTGTACTTCGCGGGCTACGGCTGGGTGCGCTTTGAGCCCACACCACAGTCCCAGACGGGTGTCGCACCGGCCTGGACGGTGCCGGACTCGACCACGCCGACCGTGCCGATACCCGACCAGCGTGACAACCCCCAGGACCCGCAGCAGAACCGCCAGCAGTCCTCGTCGCCGGCTCCGATCCCGGGCCAGATGGACCCGCTCGGTCCCGCCACCCAGACTCCGGTCGGCTCGGGCTTCAACCCCATCCCGTTCATCACCGTCGGCGTCATCCTGCTCCTCGCGCTGGTGCCGTGTCTGGTCCGGGTGGGCATCCGCAGAAGGCGGTTGTCGCAGCGTGATCCGGGTCGCCTGGTCGAAGCCGCCTGGCGCGAGCTGTCCGACGTGACGACCGACCTCGGCGTGAGCTGGGACAACGCGACGACTCCCCGGGCCGCCGGCGCGAGACTCGGCGCACGACTTCCGGAGTCGGCACAACCCGCTCTGCGGCAACTCGTCGACACCGTGGAGCGAAACCGTTACGCCCCCGACCCGGGCGACGTCACCGAGGTACACGCCTTCGTCGACACCGTGACCAAGGCCCTGCGTGCGCGTGCGTCACGTGCGCGGCGGATCCTCGCGTGGGTACTCCCGGCCTCGCTGTGGCGGCGGCTGCCCATGCTCTGGTCGCCGGTCGCGGACCTGCTCGACCGCGCCAACGGCGTGGGTCCGCGGCTGACCCAGCGGATGCGTCGGGAACGCGTCGCCGGCGGCCGCTGAAAACCACACGTCAGGGCCCTCGACCTCACGCGGTCGAGGGCCCTGTCGGTCTGTCGGCCAGCTCGTCGTTTCGGTCTGCCGGCCAGCTCGTCGACGGCTTACGCGAAGGACTTCAGCGGCCCCCGCTCATCGACATGCGTTCCTCGGAAGCGTCTCGGTGCGCGACGCCGTCCTGTCGTCCGCCCCTACCCGGTGCCCTACCAACCGCGCCAGGGGCCACCCAGGACCGCTGCGACGGGGAGGGAGTACGGGAGTGCGGTGCTCGTTCCACGCGGGTGCGTACGCCCGTCAGACAACGAACACCGCGGGTCACTCGGAACGAGGGACCCGCGGTCGTCGAACCACGAACGGTCGGGGGCGCGACCTAGAAGCCGGTCTCGCGCCGGCGCCGCCAGCGCTCTTCCATGCGCTGCATGAAGGTGCCGCTGGGTTTGGTCTTGTTTCTTGCTCTGGGCCGCGGACCCCCGCGCGCAGGGGTCCGGCCACGTAAGGGGACCACCTTGGGCGCTTCGCCGGCGGCTGGCATATGCCGCAAGCTGGTCGCGACGTAGTAAGCGGACACCAGCATGACGAGGAAACCGAGCACGCTGACGGCGATGTAGCCGCCGACGCTCTGCCCGGTCGTCATCATGATCGCGCCGCCGAGCATCATCACCATGCCCACAATGAACACGGCGGCGCCGATGACAGCGCGACGGCGCTGCCGGGTGCGCAGATCGACCCCCCGCAACGCCGAGGCCAGCTTCGGGTCCTCGGCGGCAAGGGCCCGCTCCATCTGCTCGAGCAGTCGCTGCTCGTGGTCGGAGAGAGGCACCTGACCTCCAACGGGACACTGCCGTGTTTCGATCTCTAAACGGCCTAGCTGCAGTCTAGGCAGGCTGGGAACGGCACGGTAGCCGACCTTGCACGTTCGACGTTACCGGCCTCCAAAAGTCGGCTGAGACGACCTCTGTCCGCATGGCAACGTTCGAAACGATGCTTCCCGAAAGACACCGTACCTGAGATTGCCGAGCAAGCCTCTCAGACGGTCAGGGATGACGGGCCAAGAGGTGAATCTGGGTCGACAGCGCACGAAACTTCGGATGCACCGATGCACGCGCTTCCAGGTCGAGTAGGGCGGCGGCGGCCCCAGGTTCGTCAGCCAGCGCCGATGGGACCAAATCGGCAAAAACGCGGACACCACGTTCGGCGACCACCACGAGCCCGACGTCTTCGGCCAACTGCCTGAGCTGCTCGGCCGTGAACCGGCGCGGGGTCTGGTCGGGGGCCGGAAGGCCCTCTGGCTCGTCCAACGCCGCACGCGCCTGGTCGAGGTGCCCGCCGAGCACCTTGGCCAGGACGGCCGCGTAGCGATTGGCCGCGACCAGACTGAGCGCGCCACCGGGGCGCAGCACGGCCGCCATCGCCTGCATCGCGACCAGCGGGTCGTCGACGACCTCCAGGACGCTGTGGCACAGGACGACGTCCGTCGAGGCCTCCCCCACGATCTCCCGCAGCCCCACGGCGTCGCCCTGGATCGCGCGAACGCGGTGGGTGACCTGCGCCTCGGCCGCCCGGCGTTCGAGGGCGGCCAGGGAGTCCGGGCTCGGGTCGACGACAGTCACCCGGTGCCCCAGCAGGGCGATGGGTACAGCGAGGTGACCGGTGCCGCCGCCGGCGTCGACGACCTCGAGAGCGGCATGCTCGGAAGCCGCCGCCTGGTCGTCGAGGGCTCCGCGCACCAGGCGCCAGAGCACCTCGCTGCGCACGGACCGTCGGTGTCCGCCCACCGCTCCACTCGTCGGCTCGTTGGACGAACCTCCGGGTGGACCTGCGGCGCTCAGGCTGCGCTCCGGCACGGACGGCCTCCTCAGGGCTGGTTGACGGGCCCAGCCTAGGGCGTGACCCGTGCCGGTGCCGGAAAGGCCGGTGCCAGTGCCGGCGGAGCCTTCGCCCGGCCCTCCCCCGGCGCGGTCGCCGACGTCAGGCGGCGGCGCCGGGGTCCCGGGAGCGCAGAGCGTCGTAACCGGGGTGGCCGTGCTCGCCCGGGTCACTGTGGTGCGGGAGGGCCTGTTGGTGAGGGAGCTCCAGCAGGGCTTCGACCACCACGAGGAAGCGGTCGGCGTCCCGCAGCAGGTCGTCGGCTTCGCGAACGGTCACCGCTCCGGACAGGCCGGCCTCAGCGGCGGCCCGCTTGCCCGCGCCCGCCGCGAAGAACGCCGACCACTCCCCAAGCTCTGGCGCCACCCGCGTCAGGAGGGTCCAGGCGTCGCGCTGCCCACGACGCGGCGACGGTCGCGCCCGCGCGGCGAGCACAGCTGCCGCGGTGCGGAGCGCGGCGACATGCGCTGCCGCGTAGCGTTCGGCAGGCGTTGCGGCCATCCGCGCCTCGGCGAGCGAGGCCCGAGCGCGCTCGAGAGACACGAAGACGCTCGGCCCGAGGGGCGCCTGGAACGACGTGCTCCGTTGTGTCCGCATGAGAAAGTCCTTCCGGTTGGCTCAGGGCACCTCGACCGGTGCCGGGACTGCGACGACCCGGGTGCGCTGGGCTCCCGCGGAAACCCCGGCCATGGTGGTGGCCATGGAACCGGCCGGGGAGCCGGCGACGTCGGCTTCGCCGACGCGCCAACGAGCATTCGCACCCGGCCAGCGGTGCCGCCCGCGCAGCGCCGGCCAACAGCTGCCCACCTCGACCCAGCAGGTGAAACCATCGCCCGCGAGCCAGAGCCGGGCGCGCCACTCCTCCCCCGGAGCGGCTGTGGCCGCCACCGCGGTGCCTCGACTCGATCGGCAGGTCATCGGATCACCTCGCTCGCCTTGTCTCAACCGTCCTGTGAACGAACTTCCCTCGATCGACCCGGGCGTCGGCGATGCCGCCGAGCCATGGCCGAGTCCTGATGCCGGACCGGGCGGGATGCCTTCCCCTGCCCCTGCGCATCCCGCCCGGAGCCCACGGCAATCCGGCGCGACAGGGACGAGCTGCCTCGCCAGACTGGCCACCCGAGGCGTGGGACCGGACCACCCCACTCGAGCGAGCCTCGAACATATGTTCGAGCTACGGGACAAGCTAGTCGAGCGACTCGCGGACGTCAACACACCCCGCCCCATGGCCACATGGACCGTTTTCGTGATCGCCGATCCGCGAAGGGCCACCCGCCAGCGAGGCTCCGACGTGGACGGAGCCCGGCCCGGTGCGAGCTCGCCGCGGACCGCCGCGACCAACCGCACGTCGCCCCGTACGCCGCCCCAGGCGGCGACTGGGACCACGGCGATCACGTCGTTCTCGATCACGCCTCCCAGTGTCTCGGCCACCACCGACACTCGACCGTGACGACGGTTCGGGGGGACGGTTCGGGGCGACGGTTCGGGACGAGGAGACGGAAGCCCGGCCGGCGAAGAGGCGGCAAGGAGAAGGCATGGCCAGAAGGCGCTCCGAGCGACCAACCGTCGACCGTTGGTGATTTTCTGTGACGATTACGCCACCCATCGTGTCTAAGTTGCGGCATGATGCGGTTTGTGAAGCCCACCGACGGGTCCCCCAGCACGGGCTACCGCGGTGTGTTCCGAGACCGGGAGTTCACCGGGCTCTTCGTCGCGGACGTCCTGTCGCGCACCGGCAGCCAGCTCGGGAGGTTCGCCCTCGCGGCCCTCGTCTACGACCAGACCAACTCTCCGGCCCTCGCGGCCGCGACCTTCGCGGTCTCCTACCTGCCCGGCGTCCTGGGAGGACCGTTCCTCTCCACGCTGGCCGACCGCCTACCTCGCCGCCAGCTGCTGATCGCCTGTGACATCGCCCGCGGGGTTCTCACCGCGGCCATCGCGCTCGGGCACCCACGGGTCGAGGTCGCCCTCGGCCTGCTGCTCCTAGTGGAGTTCTTCCGGGTGCCGTTCGGCGCCGCGCGGATGGCGATCCTCGCCGACGTCCTGCCCGGCGACCGGTTCGCGGCCGGCAACGCACTGGTCGCCACCAGCCAGCAGGTCGTCCAGGTCGCCGGGTTCGTCGTGGGTGGCTTCGTCGTCGCCTCCGTCGGGGCGCAGCCCTCGCTTCTCCTGAACGCCGTGACGTACGCACTCTCCGCCGCGTTGCTCGTGACGTTCGTCGTTCGCCGACCGGCGCCCGCGAAGACCGGTGGCCACCGGCCCCACCTCATCCGGGACACGTGGGAGGGACTCCGCGTCGTCCGCGACACCGACCGGCTGCCGACGCTGCTCTGGTTGTTGTTCCTCGGGCCGACCGTCCTCGCCACCGCGGAAGGGCTCGCCATCCCGCTGGCCGAGGATCTCGGACTCGGTCACCAAGCCGCGGGGGTGTTCCTGGCCGCGGCCCCGCTCGGCAGTGCGGTCGGCCTCCTCGTCGTCGGCCGGATGTCGGAGCACCGCCGGGAGCGCATCCTCATCCCGTTCTCGGTCGGCGTCGGCGTCTGCGTCGCCGCCGTGGGCCTCGCGCCGGTCCCCATGCTGGTGATCGCGGAGCTGGTCCTGGCCGGTGTGGCGATGGGGCACGTCGCCCATCTGCAGGCCACGATCGTCGGGGTGGTCGCCCAGGAGGCGCGCGGTCGGGTGATCGGGTTCGCCAACACCCTCCTCCAGGTCGGCCAGGCTCTCGCGCTGCTCCTGGCCGGCGTGGTCGCCGAGGCCGCCTCGATCCGGACGGTCCTCGTCTGCTCGGGCGTGGCCGCCAGCGTCGCCGTGTGCGCGGTCGCCTGGCTCGGATCTCCCCACGGCCGGCGTGGGAGGCGTTCTCGATCGCACGGGGAGCGACAGTCCGGAGCTCCGGCCTCGTCCCGGCCGAAACCGGGCCCCGTCAGCACGGAGTCGCCGACGTCCGGGCAGTCGCTCGTCCGGGACGCTGGGCCGGTCGAGACGCAGGAGGGGCGGGAACCGACACGCGCGGAGCCGCGTACCGAACGACCTTCGCCGCGGCGTACCGGCCGGCCCACTTCGGCGAGGAGACGGCGATCAACCCGCCACACCGCGGAGTCGGACGGATCGGGTCGGCGTACGGCCATCGGCTGATCATCGACCGGGCAGCGACTGATCGACGACCGATCAGCGCAAGGGGCCCGAGAATCGAATGAACGCCGCTCGGGTGGGCCCCACCCCCGTGGGGGCCCACCCGGACCGGCGTTGCTCCACGACGGCACGTCCGGGCCAGGACTACCGTCGCGGTCTGGCGTCCACCGGCTGGCCAGGCCGCGAACGCGATGAAGAAATCCTGGCCCGTGAGGGGCCGGCCGAGCATCCGGCGTCCTACTCATTCCCAGCTAGGTACCCGTGACTCCTCGCGACCGGGACTTCCTGAGCACCTGGAACACCTACCGTGCGACACCACTCAAGGCGCTCCGGCGAACCGGGCCGGGCCGGTTGCCGTACGACCCGGTGGGCGACACTGACACCCGAGAGGAAGCACGGCGCGACCCGACCGAGAGGAGGCCGGAGTGGATCTTCTTCCGCTGGTCTTCACGAGTGGTTGGGCGAGCGGGGTCAACGCCTACGCGACCGTCCTGCTGCTCGGTCTCCTCGGCCGGTTCGGCGGCATCGACGGCATGCCGGCCGCCCTGCAGCGCACCGACGTCCTGATCGCCGCCGGCGGGTTGTTCGCGCTGGAGTTCGTGGCCGACAAGATCCCCTACGTCGACTCCGGTTGGGACGCCATCTCCACCGCGATCCGGCCAACGGTCGGAGCGATCCTCGGCCTGCTGCTCGCGGGCGATGCCTCCAGCCTCGAGCAGGCCCTGTCGGCGACCATCGCGGGGACGACCGCCCTGGGAAGTCACGCCGTCAAGTCCGGGCTGCGCCTCGCCGTCAACACCTCACCGGAGCCCGCGAGCAACATCGTCGTCAGCCTCGCGGAGGACTTCTCGGTGGCCGGCGCCGTGACGCTCGCGGTGCTCCAGCCGTGGACGGCGTTCGGCATCGCGGCGGGGCTCCTCGGCGGCGGCGCCCTCCTCACCCTGCTGCTGACCCGCCGGGTCCGACGCGGGTATCGCCGTTGGCGGGAACGCCGCCACCAGGCACTCGAGCAGCCCTGACGGCTCCGGACCCACGGGAACGCTAGGCTCCAGCGGTTGTGGCGCGGGTGGTGGTGGTCGGTGGTGGACTCGGCGGGCTCGCGGCGGCGGCCCGCCTCGCGAAGCTTGGCCACGACGTCAGCCTCTACGAGTCGTCACCGCACCTCGGCGGAGCCGTCCGCGACGTGACCCAGGACGGGTTCCGCTGGGACGCGGGACCCGCCGCCATGACCCTGCCCGCCACGGTCCGCGACCTGTTCCGCAAGTCCGGCCGTCCACTCGAACGCGTCCTCGACCTCACGCCGGTGACCAGTCCGCGCCGCCACGTCTTCGCCGACGGCACGGTGCTCGACCTCCCGGTGGCGAGCCGGGCCGGTCAGCGGCAGGCCCTGGAGGAGCACCTCGGACCCGCCGCGGCGGCCTCCTGGGAGGCCACCGTCGACGGCCTCACCCAGACCTGGGAGCTGCTGCGAACCCAGGCGTTGGAGGTGCCGTTCGGCGGCGCCCGCGATCTCGGCATCGGCGGGCTGCGGGCGCTCGGCCTCCCGCGCTCGCTGCGCTCCTTCGGCCGGGCGCGGCTGTCCGATCCGCGTGCCGTGCAGATCCTGGAGTACGCCGCGTTGCCGGAGGGTTCCGACCCGGCGCGGGCGCCGGCCTTCACCGCGGTGGCGGCCTACGTCGAACGCACCTTCGGCCTGTGGAGCTGCCCGGGCGGCTTCGCCGGGCTGGCCCGGGCTCTCGGTACGAGACTCGCCGAACGCGGCGTCGCGGTGCGGCTCGGCGCGGAGGTCGTCGAGGTGACCACCGAGGTGGACAGGGTCACCGGCGTCCGACTCGCGAACGGCGAGGAGGTGGCGGCGGACGTCGTCGTCACCGACGTCGACCTCCGCGCCCTTACCGACACGCTGCTGCCCCGCCCTCCCGGGCCGCTGCGGAAGCAGACACGCCGGATCCGGCTCGCGCCCGCGGCCTTCCCCGTCCTGCTGGGGCTACGGGACTCCGGAGGCGACCCGATGCCGGCCGAGACGGTCCTGCACGGGTCGCCCGGGTCCGGCGACCCGGCCCTGGTCGTCCGAGCACCCGAGGACCCCTCGGCCGCACCGGCCGGTCACCGCGCGGTGACCGTGAGCGTGCGGGGCGACCTCGGCGGACGCGACCCTGTCGAGGTGCTCGCCGGACGTGGCCTGGACCTACGCAGCCGGATCACCGTCCGGGTCGAGGGTCCGGCAACGTCGTACGGTCCCCGCTGGCGAGGCGCGTGGCGCGGTCTCGGCGTCCCCACGAACCGGACCGCGGTGCGTGGGTTGTTCGTGGTGGGGGCGACGGCACATCCGGGGCCGGGCGTGCCGTACGTCTTCCTCGGTGCCGCCGCGGTCGCCGAGCAGGTCGGCAAGGCCTAGCGCGGACGGCGAACCGCCTGGCGAGCCGGACGCTAGGAGACGCCCCGGGACCGCGGAGCCCCCGCCACGTTGGCGTAGATCTCCCGCGTCGCGGTCGACCGGTTGAGGGTGTAGAAGTGCAGGCCCGGTGCTCCCCCGGCCAGCAGCTTGAGACACAGGTCGGTGGCCACCTCGACCCCGATCGCGCGGACGGCGGCCGGGTCGTCCTCGACCGCCATCAGCCGGTCGGCCAGGTCGGTCGGGAAAGCCGCGCCCGACAGGGCGGCGAACCGCTGGATCTGCTTGACGTTGGTGACCGGCATGATGCCCGGGATGATCGGGATCTCGCAGGCGAACCGGTCGGCGCGTTCGAGCAGCGCGAAGTAGTCGTCGGCGTCGAAGAAGAACTGCGTCACGGCGAAGTCGGCGCCCGAGGTGGCCTTGCGGGCCAGGAACTCCGCGTCCGCGTCCAGGCTGACCGCCTCCGGATGTCCCTCCGGGAACGCCGCGACGCCGACGCAGAAGTCGCCGAGTTCGCGGACCAGGGAGACCAGCTCGTCGGCATGGTCGAAGCCCTCCGGGTGCCGGACCCACGGCATCCCGGGACCCCCTTCGGGGTCACCGCGCAGCGCCAGGATGTTGCGAACGCCGGCGTCGGCGTAGGCGCCGATCACCGAACGGAGTTCGGCCCGTGAGTGCCCCACGCAGGTGAGGTGGGCGACGGGGGTCAGGGTCGTGTCGGCGGCGATCCGGCCGATGATCCGGACCGTGCGGTCGCGGGTGGAGCCTCCGGCGCCGTAGGTCACCGAGACGAACGTTGGCGCCAACGGCTCCAGCTCGCGGATCGCCCGCCACAGCTGGACCTCGCCCTGGTCGGTCTTGGGCGGGAAGAACTCGAACGAATAGGAAAGATCGCCCCCTGAGAGCAGCTCACGGATCGTCGTGGACGCGCGGGGACTGGTGGACGGCGGTCCAAGAGCCATGCGCCCAGGCTATCGGTCCGGGATGTGGCCCCGTCTAGGCTGACGCGCGTGCAGGAAAAGACGCACACGCATCGTGAGGACCCCGAGCCCGCCGTACCCGGTCTGGATCTCCCCGGACTGCGGACCGACGTCGACCGGGCGTTGGAGGACTTCCTCCGGCAGCGGGCCACCGAGCTGGCGACCATCGACGAGGACCTCGTGGTCCAGCTCGACTTCGTGGTCGACCTGATCTCCGGGGGCAAGCGGCTGCGGCCCGCGTTCGCCTACTGGGGCTGGCGGGGTGCCGGCGGTGAGCCCGACGACACGCGCATGATCGTGGCCGCCGCCGCGCTGGAGCTGCTCCAGGCCGCGGCGCTCGTCCACGACGACGTGATGGACGACTCCGACACCCGTCGCGGCCGGCCGGCCGTCCACAAGCGGTTCGCGACGTTACACGGCGAACGGGGCTGGGAAGGGCCGGCGGAGCGGTTCGGGCTCGGCGGCGCGCTGCTGCTCGGTGACCTGTGCCTGTGCTGGTCCGACGAGATGCTCCGCGGTTGCGGGCTGCCGCCGGACCGCCTGCTTCCGGCGTTCGGCTACTTCGACACGATGCGCACCGAGGTGATGGCGGGGCAGTACCTCGACCTGGTGACCCAGGCGTCCGGGAGCACCTCGCTGCCGCGCGCGATGCGGGTGGTGAGGTACAAGAGCGCGAAGTACACCGTCGAACGCCCACTGCACCTCGGTGGGGCGCTCGCCGGTGCCAGACCAGACCTGCTCTCGGCGTACTCCGCCTACGGTCTGCCTCTCGGTGAGGCGTTCCAGCTACGCGACGACATCCTCGGCGTCTTCGGTGACCCGACGGTGACCGGCAAGCCCGCCGGTGACGACCTGCGGGAGGGCAAGCGGACGGTGCTCGCCGCCGAGGCGCTGGAGGCCGCCACACCCGCGCAGGTACGCAGGTTCGAACGGTGGTTCGGCGACCCCGCCACCGGCTCCCAGGGCGTGGCCGAGCTACGCGAGATCATCGTCGCCTCCGGCGCGCTGGCGGCCGTCGAACGCATGATCTCCGACCTCACCGCGCAGGCGTCGCAGGCCCTGGCCCGGGCACCCCTCGCTGACGAGGGCGCTCGGGACGCGCTCGCGCGTCTGGCCCGCGCCGCCACCGACCGGACCGGCTGAGACCGGGCGCCGCCGCCCAGGCTGTCCTAGTCGAACGTCGGAACGTCGAGTTCGGGTCCTGTTCCGGCGAGGATCACGACGAAGGTGCTCGCCTCGACGTCCGCCGCACGGGCGGCGAACGCCTCCAGCGCCATGGCCGTCGCCTGGGGGTTGAGCGCGGCCAACCCGGCCCACCCCTCCCACCAGACGAGCACGCCGTCGTCGTCGTGGACGTCGGAGAGGGAGTCGGCGAAGACGTCGAAGTTCCGTCCGTAGTAGGCCGGGAAACCGAACGTCTTCGCGACCGCGTCGAGCAGGCCCGCCTTGTCGACGACCGTGGTGGTGTCCATGGCGACGAAGCGCCAGGAGGCGTCCTCCACCACCGCCTTCACCTTCCCGGCGATCGGCGCCGAGAGCCACTGGTAGACACCCGGTGTGCGTTCACCGGCGAGCAGCATGTCGAGCTGCGACATCGCCGACTCCTTTCGAGCGTTCCGGGCCGAGGAAGCGGCGCGGGCACGATCGACCCACCCGCCTCTCGGTCCCGATCCGCGGCAGGCCGGGGCTGGTCCTTCGCAGGGCCCGGCCGTGTCGGGGGTGTGTTCGTGTGGCGCCTACCGGGGCAGGTCCGGGGACGTGGCCGGACCTGTCCTAGAAGGCGAGCACCTGGGCCTGCCGGCGTACTTCCTTGATGCGGTTGCCGACCAGCGCGTCGATCGGCGTGGTCTCCAGACCGTCGTCGGGCATGAACAGCCAGCGGACCGCCTCGACCGGCCCGAAGCCGGCGTCGTGGAGGACGGTGATGGTGCCGGTGAGTCCCTTGAGCACCCGGTCCTCGGTGAGGAACGCGGCCGGGACGTGCGGAGCGCCCCGCTCACCGTGGGGTACGGCGAGAAGCTCTCCCTCACGCAGCAGCTGGCGAACCCGGCTGACGTTGACCCCGAGGCGTTCGGCCACCTCGGGCACCGTCAGCCACTCCGGTACGAGGGCATCGAGGTCAGTCGGCATCGTCGGCGTTGTTGGTTCGTTCTTGCTCACTCTGCAGAGCCTGCCACGGACATCTTCACGCTAACCGTTGGGTTCGCGAGGAGTACGGGGTCGATCACGGCGCCGGAGTCCGCCAAGCGGCGGCCCTGAACGAAGTCACGCGGTTGATCGACCGCCAACAGCGCCGCGATCCGGTTGTCGAGCGTGAGCGAGAACACAGACCAGCGGGCGTCAGCGGAGGGGTCGCCGCGCCAGACCCACCGCGCCCCGGCGGCCGAGAGCCCGGCGTACTGGACCATCCGCCCGAACTGCTCACTCCAGACGTACGGCACCGGGTCGTAGGTCGCGTCCCCGCCGGCCAGGTTGGTGGCGGCGACGAGGGGTCCTCTCAGCGCGTCGTCCCAGTGCTCGCCCCGGATCCGGGCGTCGTACCGGGGAGACCAGCGCGCGGCGACGTCACCGACGGCGAGGACGCCGGGCAGGCTCGCACGCAGATCCGCTCCGACGGCGACACCGCCCGCGAGGTCGAGCCCCGAACCGGTGAGCCAGCCGGTCGCCGGGCGGACTCCCACCCCGACGACCACGACGTCGGCGGCGAGCCGGCGCCCGTCGGCGAGATCGACCGCGTCCGGATGGACGGCGGCGACCCGCTCGCCGAGGAGCAGCTCCGCTCCCGCCTCGGCATACCAGGGCGCGAGGTGCCGGGCGACCTCGGGTGGAAGGGCGTGGGAGACGGGGGTCGAGGCCTGTTCGACCACCGTCACCCGGCAGCCGTGCCCGCGCGCCGCGGTGGCGACCTCCGCTCCAATCCAGCCCGCGCCGACGATCACGACGGACGCGTCGGGTACCAGCGCGGCGCGAAGAGCGAGGGCGTCGTCGCGCGTTCGCAGGTAGCGGGCGCCCTCGCCGGGGAGGCGGACGGGTTCGGCGCCGGTGGCGAGGATCAGGCCGTCGTATCCGAGGTCGCCGGCGTCGGTCTCGAGCGTGCCCTCGCGCAGGCCGGTCGCACGGACGGCGGCGCGGAAGTCGACCTTGAGACCGGCGGGATCGAACGGCAGTGACGAACCGTCGCTCTTCCCCACCAGGATGGCCTTCGACAGCGGCGGCCGGTCGTAGGGCGCGTACGGCTCGGCTCCCAGCATGGTCAGCTCGCCTGCGTAACCCAGGTCCCGCAGGGCGATGACCGTCCGCAGGCCGGCCAGGCCGGCACCCACCACGACAACTCGTTCCACGACTCGCACCCTAGACCGTGGCCGATCCTCCCCGTTCCTCCTGGATCACGCTGTCCGTCCTGGCTCAGGATCGATCGGGAACGCCCTATCCTGCGACGATGACCGTGGATCACGCGGTGCTCACCGGGCAGGAGTACGCCGACGGTTCCCGGCTCTCGGCGCGGATCGCGATCTATGCCTGGCAGCGTCCTCGCGTCGATCTGGTCCAGCTCGCCCTCGACCGGCTGGGAGAGGTCGACGGGCCCGTCCTCGACGTGGGCTGGGGCGCCGGCGGCTACACCGGGGCGCTGCGGGCGGCGCGGCCGGAGGTGTGGGTGATCCCGGTCGACCTCGCGGCCGGTCTGGCACCGGAGGTCGTCGGCGAGGTGGACCGGCTGCCGTTCGCCGACGGTCGTGCCGGCGCGACTCTCGCGATGCACATGCTCTACTACGCGACCGACGTCCGTGCCGCGGTCCGCGAACTACGACGGGTGCTCCGGCCCGGCGGGCGGTTCCTCGCCAGCACCAACGGGCGCGCCGACAAGCCCGAGTGGGCGGACCTGCGGGCCGCCGCCCTGCGTGACCTCGGCGTCGCGGACCCGCCGCCATACCCGAAGGTCGACGAGCGGTTCACCCTGGAGGACGGCGCCGAGCTGGTGCGGGAGGTGTTCGGTGCCTGCACGGTCGTCGAACGCCGGTCCGAGCTCGTCGTACCCGACGCGGAGCCGGTGCTCGCCTATCTGCACAGCACCAGGGGCCACCACGCCCGCGCCCTGCCCACCGGCCTGACCTGGGCCGACTATCTCTCAGCCGCCGAACGCCGCATCCGGGCCGACATCGATCGCACCGGCGCCTTCCGGCTGACCGCGCACACCGGTATTCTCCTCGCCGCCGCCTGAACCAGTCCCCTGAACCAGTCCCCTGAACCAGCTCCCCGAGCCAGTCCCCTGAACTCCGTCGCACACCCCGGTTGACGTCGACTGGACCCCGTCCCTGAACCGCCGCCAGGGTCACGCCGGCATCGGACGCCCCTACGCCGGGTGACAGTGCGGGCCCGTGGTCGGCGCGGCCTCCCGACGTTCTCACGTGGTGTCTCTACACTCGTGAGGTCCGAACCGAAAACTCAGCGAGGACTCGCGTGGAAGTGACGGTGAGCGATCCCCTGGTTGGTCGCCTGCTCGACGGCAGGTACCGCGTGGGGCGCCGCGTCGCGCGCGGCGGCATGGCCACGGTCTACGAGGCTCTCGACACCCGGCTCGACCGCACGGTCGCGGTCAAGGTGCTGCACGCAGGACTGGTCGAGGACGCCGACTTCCTACGCCGCTTCCAACGTGAGGCCCGATCCGCCGCCCGCCTCTCCCATCCGAACGTGGTGGCGGTGTTCGACCAGGGCGAGGACGACGGCACGCCGTACCTCACGATGGAGTACGTCCCCGGCCGGACGCTGCGCCAGGCGCTGAGCGACGAGGGCCCGATGTCGCCCTCGCGCGCGCTCGGGTTCCTGGACGAGGTCCTGCAGGCCCTGGCGGTGGCACACGAGGCCGGACTCGTCCACCGCGACGTCAAGCCCGAGAACGTCCTGCTCAGCCTCGACAACTCCGTGAAGGTCGCCGACTTCGGCCTGGCGCGGGCGGTGTCGACAGCCACCAGCACGGCCACCCAGGGCCTGCTCATCGGCACCGTGTCCTACCTCGCTCCCGAGCAGGTCACCCACGGTGTCGCCGACGCCCGGGCCGACGTCTACGCGGCCGGCATCATGCTCTACGAGATGCTCGTCGGCGCGAAGCCGCACGAGGGGGAGTCACCGATCCAGGTGGCCTACAAGCATGTCAACGAGGACGTGCCCGAACCCTCCAGGTCCGCCCCCGGCATCCCGGCCTTCATCGATGCGCTGGTGCTCCGCGCCACGGCGCGCGACCCGGCGGTACGCCCGGCGGACGCGAGGGTCTTTCTCCACCACCTCCGCCGCGCCCGCACCGCGTTGCGAGAGGGAGTCGACGACCCCGAGCTGACCCAGGACCTCACGGTCTTCCGCCGACAGCCGACGCACGAACACACGCTGATCGCTCCGCTGGAGCAGCTCCGGGCGGCGTCGGTGGCGCCCGGATCCTCGACCGTCCTCAACCCCGACCGGCCGGACCCGGACGACACCTCCGACTCCGAGGTCCCGCCCGAGCCCCGGCGGCGCCGTCCCTGGTGGCAGCGGACGCCGGCCATCGGCGGCCTGGTCGTGCTGCTGTTCCTGGCGGCCGGAGGCGGCGCCTTCCTCACCGCCGTCGGCCCCTTCACGAGGGTGCCTCCGGTGGTCGACTTCGCCCAGGGTCGGCTCCGCGCGCTCGGCGAGCAGGCCGGCGTCCGGTTCGTCGTCGCCGGTCAGGTCTTCGACGAGAAGGTCGAGAAGGGACACGTCGTCCGCAGCGTGCCCACGCAGCACGAGCGGACCTGGCGGGGCGGTCCGGTCCAGGTCTGGGTGTCACTCGGACCGGAGCTCCACGACGTCCCCAAGCTCGTCGGCGTCTCCGAGGAACGGGCCCGTGACCTCCTCACCGAAGCCCGGTTGCGGGTCCAGGGCATCCAGGAGTCGTTCAGTGACAGCGTCGCCGAGGGCCGGATCATCTCCACCTCCCCCAGCGCGGACACACCGCTGCGCCGCAACAGCGGGGTGTCACTCGTCATCAGCAAGGGACGCCAACCCATCGACCTGCCCTCCGTCGTCAACACGCCGTTCGACCAGGCGAGGCAGACCCTCATGGGGCTCGGACTGACGGTGACGAACTCCGAGACCTTCTCCGACACGGTTCCGTCCGGTCAGGTCATCAGCCAGCAGCCAGTCCCGAGCCAGGTCTTCCGTGGCGACAACATCGCGCTGGTCGTCTCCAAGGGGCCGGAGTTCGCCCAGGTCCCCGACGTCGCGCGGATGCCCGAGGACCAGGCCCGCCAGACCCTCACCGACGCCGGGTTCCAGGTGGAGGTTCGCCAGAACGCCGTCTTCGTCGGGCTGCGGGTGGTCGTGAGCCAGGCGCCCAACCCTGGATCCATGGCGCGGGTCGGCTCCACCATCGTCATCGAGATCGTCTGAGCCGGCGGTCGCGCCGCCAGGCACCTCCGCGTCCACGCGCTCCAGCGGGCATCTGAGAGGGTGGGGTGGTGTCGCCGTCCCCGCCCTCCGCCCGGACCGCCCGGACCGCCCGGACCGCCCAACCCAGCAAGGCCGCCAAGCCGACGCGCACGGGTCGGTCGACCAAGGCCGCGCGGCCGAAGTCCACCTCGAAGTCCACGCCGGCGCCCGCCCGGACGCGGGCCAGGCAGGCGGCTCCCACCACCGCTGGTGACGACGCGTCCGCGCCACGTACCGCCCGCCGCCTGGATCCACCCGTCGGCTGCCACGTGGCCGTCTCGGGCGGCCTCGCCAAGGGTGCCTTCCGCAAGGCGGGCGAGATCGGCGCCGAGACGCTGCAGGTGTTCGTCGGCAATCCGCGCGGCTGGGCCATCGCGGCCGGCGACCCCGCCGAGGACGAGAGGTTCCGCTCGCTGTGCGAGGAGGCGGGCGTGCCGGCGTTCGTGCACACGCCGTACCTCGTGAACTTCGGCTCCCCCACGCCGGACACACTGCGGCGCTCCATCGACGTCGTGGCGCACAACCTCGCCCGCGCCCAGACGATCGGCGCACGAGGTGTCGTGGTCCACACCGGCTCCTGTGTGGCGGAAGGCGGCTACGACCAGGCGATGCGGCAGGTCCGGGAGGCGGTCCTGCCACTGCTGGACGCGCTCCCCGACGGCGCTCCCCCGCTGCTCCTCGAACCCACGGCCGGTCAGGGCCGGTCGCTGTGCGCCGGACTGGAGGATCTGCCCGCCTACTTCGACGCGCTCGACGGGCACCCCATGCTCGGCGTCTGCCTGGACACCTGCCACGTGTTCGCCGCGGGGGCACCGCTCGACGAGCCCGACGGGATGGCGCGGACGCTCGACCGACTGGTGGACCTCGTCGGCCCGGGCCGGCTGCGACTGGTCCACGCCAACGACTCCAAGGACCCGCGTGGCAGCCTCCGGGACCGGCACGAGCGCATCGGCCAGGGCCACATCGGCGTCCCCGCGTTCGACGCACTCGTCCGCCACCCGGCGATGAGCGGCGTGCCGATCGTCCTGGAGACCCCTGGCGGCGACCAGGCGTCGCGGGAGGACCTCGCGCTGCTCAAGTGGTCGAGGGACCGGTGAGCGCCGGGCAGGCGGGACAGCCGCGTTCCACGCACTCCGGATCCCCCGAGCACCCTGCCACGGTCCGAGGGCCCGCCCTGATGGCCGTCTTCGGGCTCCTGGCGGTCACCGCCGTGTGGGGCTCGACGTTCTTCCTCATCAAGGACCTGGTCACGCGGGTGCCGGTGCTGGACTTCCTCGCGCTGCGGTTCGCGGTTGCCGCGGTGGTCCTGCTGGTCTTCGCGTTCCCCTCCGTTCGCCGCCTGAGCCCGACCGCGCGCAGGCGCGGCATCGCGCTCGGCCTCGTCTACGGCCTCGCCCAGATCCTGCAGACGGAAGGGCTCGCACACACCTCCGCGTCGGTGTCGGGCTTCGTCACCGGGATGTACGTCGTCCTCACGCCGGTGCTCGCCGGTCTCCTCCTCCGACAACGGATCGGCCGCTTCACCTGGCTCGCGGTGGCCCTCGCAACCGCCGGGCTCGCCGTCCTCGCCCTGCGCGGGCTGTCGTTCGGCTTCGGCGAGACGCTGACGTTGCTGTCCGCCGCCCTCTACGCGCTCCACATCGTGGGCGTCGGCGCCTGGACGAACCATCGGGACGCCTTCGGGCTCTCGGTCGTCCAGATCGCGGTCATCGCGTGCGTCTGCGTGCTCGCGGCACTACCCGGAGGAATGACCGTACCGCACCGGGCAGGCGACTGGCTTGCGGTGCTGTACATGGCGCTGGTGGCCGGCGCGTTCGCGCTGGTCATGCAGACCTGGGCGCAGGCGCACCTCCCGCCGACCCGCGCCGCGGTCATCATGTGCATGGAGCCGGTCTGGGCGTCGTTCTTCGCCGTCCTGTTCGGCGGCGAACTCCTCACCTTCCGGATGGTGGCCGGAGGCGGACTCATTCTTGCCGCCATGTACACGGCCGAACTCGCTCCACGACGCCGGCTCGAGGACGAAACTCCGCACCTCCCGGTGTAGCCGACCTGCCTTTTACACAAAGCGTTCCACATCGGCTACCGCTAGTTGCCGGGGTTGATTCAAGCCCGGTTGCCCGTCATTCTCTGTCGCACGGACGTCAACGGAAGCTTCCCTGACCGTCGGGTCGGGGCAGCCGACTTGTCGTCACCACGGCACGAGCCCATCCGGTGCGGGTCCGCAGGGGCCAAGATCGGTAAGCGCCTGCCAATTCCCACGTTGTACGAGGAAGATGCCCCAATCGAACGACCCTGGAATCGCTCCCAGGCTCCCTGCGTAGGCGAAGAGTCCACACGGAAGGAGGGCAGGTCCCCAAGACGCACCCGACTCACCGGAGGAATGACTTTGACTGCAACAACGCAAGACGCGACGGGGACCACCGCAGTCCGGCAGGCACCGTCGCGGCGTGGGACCTGGAGTCCACGCGAAAAGGCCAACCTCACCAAGGGCCTGTTGTTCATCAGTCCGTGGATCCTCGGCACGCTCGCCTTTGTCGTGTTCCCCATCTTCTACTCGGCGATCATCAGCCTGACGAAATACAGCGGCATGCAGTCGCCGCAGTGGCAGGGTCTCGCCAACTACACCCGGATGTTCCAGGACCCACTGGCCTGGACATCCATCTTCAACACGCTCTTCTATTCGGGTTGGGCGGTTCCGGTAGGCCTGGTGGTCTCCCTGCTCCTCGCCCTCGCGATGAACCGCAACGTCCGTGAGGTCGCGGCCTACCGCACCATCCTCTACCTCCCGTCGCTGGCCCCGGTCTTCGCACTGTCGTTCATCTTTCTCGTGCTGGTCAATCCGGGCACCGGCATCGTCAACCAGGTCATCACGCTCTTTGGTGGCCAGGAACGCGACTTCCTGACCGGTAACGCGACCAGTGCCAAACTCGTCATCGTGGCGATGGCCCAGCTCGGGGCAGGAAACGCGGCCCTGATCTTCCTCGCGGGACTCAACAACATCCCGAGGACTCTCTACGAGGCGGCCCGTATCGACGGCGCCAGTGCGGCCCAGTCGTTCTTCCGGATCACCATGCCGTTGCTCACGCCGTCGATCCTGTTCAACCTCATCACCGGGATCAGCGCGGGTCTGCAGGTCTTCACCCAGGCCTACATCATGACCAACGGCGGACCCAACAACGGCACGATGTTCTACATGCTCTACCTCTACCGCAACGCGTTCAGCTATGCGGATCTCGGTTATGCGTCCGCACTCGCTGTCGTCCTCTTCCTCGTCGGCGTCGTCCTGGCACTGCTCGTCTACCAGGTCTCGCGACGTTTCGTTAATTACGAAGTCGCCTCCTGAGAAACGAGTACATCCGGCCACGACACTGAAGCTGCGAAGGACCCACCATGGCTACGCAAACCGAGACACCCACCGCTCGTAGCGGGGACACCGGCCCGGTGATGTCGACAGGAGCGCAGAACCTCCGCGTTCTCTGGGACCGCATTGGCGTACGCATCTTCCTCATCGCGATGTCGGCGCTCTTCCTCCTGCCGATCTACTGGATGCTCATCACTTCGTTGAAATCCAACGAAGAACTCGGTATCACACCCGCGACAATATTTCCGCACAATATCCAGTGGGGAAACTACGTAGAGGCTTTCCAGGCATTTCCGTTCGCGACGTACTTCGGCAACTCACTCCTCATCACCGTGCTGAGTGTGATCGGGTCGATCGTCTCCAACCTGATCGTCGCCTACGGTTTCGCCTGCCTGGACTGGCGTGGACGCGACCGGGTCTTCTACATCGTCCTGGCCACGCTGTTCATCCCGTTCCCGATCGCGCTGATCCCGACGTTCGACCTGTTCGCCTGGCTGCACTGGATCAACACCTTCCTGCCGCTGGTCGTTCCGCACTTCCTGGGCAGCGCGTTCTTCATCTTCCTGCTGCGACAGTTCCTGTTGCAGATCCCCCGTGAGCACCTCGACGCAGCACGCATCGACGGCGCCAGCGAGTGGCGCATCCTCTGGCAGGTCGTGTTCCCCATGGCACGACCCGCCGTCGCCGCGGTGGCCATCTTCACCGCCGTAGGGGCATGGAACGACTTCCTCGGTCCACTGCTCTATCTCCAGGACGAGGCCAAGCAGACGCTGGCGATCGGCATCCAGGCGTTCCGGAGCACCCACGACGTGCAGTTCAGCCTGCTGATGGCCGCGTCGCTGATGATCCTCGCTCCGCTGGTGATCCTGTTCTTCGCCGCGCAGAAGTACTTCATCAGCGGCATCACCCTCGGGAGCTTCAAGTGAGGGGCCGGGCGTCGAGAGGACGTGCACACATGAGGCTGTCATCGAGCCGCGGTCGGCGGGTCCTGCTCGCACTGCTCGCCATGCTGCTGGTGGCCGGGACCGCCGGGGCGTGTTCGGGAAGCAACTCCAACCAACACCTTCTCGTCTGGACCCAACTCGGCGGCGAGCGCGAACTCGCCGCACAAAAGTTGATCATCGACGCCTTCGAGAAGGCGAACCCGGGCGTCGAGGTGCAGATCGTGCCCAAGGCCGGACAGTTCACCGGGGACTCCGCGGCCCTGATCGCGGCGGTCCGCGGCGAGACACCGCCCAACGTCTACATCATCGACAGGTTCACCACCGCCCAGGCCGCCTCGGTGGGACTCTTCGAGGATCTGCAACCAAAGATTGACGCGGACGGCGAGAACCTCCGGAGCAAGTACCTGCCCTACGCCGCCGACGAAGCGACGTACAAGGGCGACATGTACGCGCTGCCGTTCGACACCGACGTGCGCGGTCTCTACTACAACAAGGCGGTTCTGCGCGACGCCGGCATCGACCCGGAGGTGCTCGACCCGAAGAACGGCCCGCCGACGGTCGACGAGCTCATCGCCATGGCCAAGAAGATCGACCAGAAGGACAGCCGGGGCAACTACACCCGGATGGGCTTCATCCCCTGGGACGGGCAGGGCTTCCACGCCACCTGGGCGATCATCAACAAGGCCGAGTGGTTCGACAACGACGACTGCGCGCTCACTCTCGACAGCCCGGGCTGGCTGACCACCATGCAGGAGTTCTCCACCTGGTCGAAGGAGTTCGACTACCAACGCGTGCAGGCGTTCCTGGCGAAGTACCGCCCGCCCAACCAGCCGCCCACCCAGTCGCCGCTGTTCACCGGCCGGATCGGCATGGCGATCGACGGCAACTGGAACCTCGGCAACATCAAGCAGTACGCACCCAAGCTCGACTACGGCGTGACCTACCTCCCGGTGCCGAAGGAGGGTGACGACCCCGTGACCTGGGCCGGCGGCTTCGCGCTGACCATGCCGAAGGGTGCCCCGAACCAGGAACTCACCTGGAAGTTCATGAAGTTCATGGCCGGCGAGCCCGGTCAACGCCTCTACGCGAAGGCAGCGAGCAAGATCCCGACCTGGCAGAGCCTGGTCGACGACAAGAGCGTGACAGGCGACCAGGGCATCTTCCCCAGCATGGTGCAGTTCACCACCTCCCGGCCGCCGTTGCCCGTCGGCGCCCAGATCTCCGACTCGATGGACGCCGCGCAGTCCGGTGTGCTCATCGGCGAGGAGACGCCGGCGAACGCGCTGGCCAAGGCACAGGACCGGGCCGGGCCGCAGATGGGTCAGTTCTGTCCGTTCACGCTCCCGACGCACACCGAGTAGCACCCGGACAACCGAACCTGCGAAGGTCGCAGGACACCTCCGGTGGGAAGGCCGGGCCCGGGTCAGTCACCGGGTCCGGCCTTCCGGTCGTCGCCGATTCCCACCTCGTCGCGCGTCCCGCTGTGACATCTGCGACCATGACAAGCGTGCAGAGCCGCCGCATGCGGACCCGCGTCACCACGGCCACCGGGGCCGAGATCGACGCCCGCCACGGTGTCCCGGCCGGACAACGCCGCGCCGAGACGTGGAAGGTCGTGCACTACGGGCCGGTTCCCAGGCGCACCGATCCGCAGTTGTGGGACTTCCGGGTGACCGGTGCGACGGCGAGCGGCGAGGAACACGTCCTCGATCGCGCCACGCTCGACCGGCTGCCCCACGTGACCGTTCGGGGCGACCTGCACTGCGTCAACGGCTTCAGCATGTTCGGCCTGTCGTGGACCGGTGTCCCGACGACCGCCCTGCTCGACCTGGTGCCCCCACGCGCGGACGTGTCTCACGTCATGGCCTGGGCGGAGTACGGCTACTCCGCCAACCTGCGGCTGTCCGACCTGCGGGTCGAGAGCACCCTGCTCGCCACCGGCGTCGACGGCGCCGCGCTCACACCCGAACGCGGGGGCCCGCTGCGTCTCGTCCTACCCCATCTGTACGCCTGGAAGGGGCCGAAGTGGCTCCGCGCGATCGAGTACCTCACCGAGGACCGGCGCGGCTTCTGGGAGGAACGCGGTTACCACAACATCGGTGACCCATGGTCCGGAGCGAGGTACTCCTACCAGGAGGAGGCGGGCGAGGGTCCCGCGTGAGCGCCTCCCCGGATGGCCGGACCGCGGTCCGGTTCCCGGTCCGGTGCTCGGTCTGGTGCTCGGTCTGGTGCTCGGTCTGGTGCTCGGTCTGGTTCGAGTCTGCCGAAGGCCGGACCGCCCACCAGGTGATCATTGACGTCCAGATCCCGGACGCACCTGTCAGGTCCACGCAGCGGACCGGTTACGCTCACCATCTCGACGGCCCGCTCGCGTAGCCGCGAGGATCGGAGGTTCGCCTCACATGGTCGTCGTCATGAACCCCGGCGCACCCCAGGCGCAGCTCGACGCCGTGGTGGCCCGGATCGAGTCGGCGGGCGCCCAGGCCTTCGTCAGCCGTGGGCTCGCCCGCACCATCATCGGTGTCATCGGCGAGCCCTCGCTGCGCACCGAGCTCAACCTGTCCGGCATGCCGGGTGTCTCGACCGTGCTGCAGGTGTCCGCGCCGTACAAGCTGGTCAGCAGCCAGGCCCAGGCCGAGCGGTCCACCGTGTGGGTGGGCCCGGAGGGCCGGGCGGTCCCGATCGGTCCGGGCACCTTCACCCTCGTCGCCGGGCCGTGCGCCGTCGAGAGTGCGCTGCAGACCCTCGGGGCGGCCCGACTCGCCGCGGGCGCGGGTGCGACCCTGCTCCGCGGTGGGGCCTACAAGCCGCGGACGTCACCGTTGTCCTTCCAGGGCATGGGCGAGGACGCGTTGAAGATCCTCGCCGACGTACGCGAGGCCACCGGGCTCTACGTCGTGAGCGAGGTGATCGACCCCGCCGACGTCGATCTCGTGGCGTCCTACGCCGACATGATCCTCATCGGCGCGACCAACATGCAGAACTTCGCCCTCCTGGACAGTGTGGGGCGGCGCGGCAAGCCGGTCATGCTCAAGCGGGGCATGCAGGCGACGGTCGACGAGTGGCTGCTCGCCGCCGAGTACGTCGCCCAGCGCGGCAACTGCCAGATCGTCTTGTGCGAACGCGGAATCCGCACGTTCGAGACCGCGACCAAGGCCACCCTCGACCTCTCCGCGATCCCGCTCGTCCAGCGACTCTCCCACCTTCCGGTCGTGGTCGACCCGACGCACTGCGCCGGCCGTCGCGACCTGATCGTCCCGCTCGCCCGCGCGGCGATCGCCGCCGGAGCCGACGGTCTGCTCGTCGACGTGCACCCCGACCCGGAGAACGCGCTCGTCGACGGCCCGCAGGCACTCGCCGGCGCCGAGCTACGTGAGCTCGCCTCCGCCGTGCGCCAGTTGCCGCCGCTGATGGGCCGGCTGCCCGCGCAGCCATGCGGCCAGATGGCGAGTCAGACCCTGAGCTGAGCGGACCCGCCCGAACCGACCTGCCTGGGCCAGGCACTGGACCGAACGGCCCGCGACCCAGGGGTGTCCCGGGCCGTGGTGCTGTTTCGGACCAGCGTCAGGACAGCGCTGCCGCGAGGACGTCGGCCGCCCGCCGGCAGCCCGCCTCGTCCACGTCGAGGTGCGTCACCAGCCGCAGGGCACGCGGGCCCAGCACGGACACCAGAACGCCCGCCTCCCGCGCCCGGCTCGCCACCTCGCCCGCGTCCGGGCCCACACCGGCCGCGGCCAGGTCGAGGACGACGATGTTGGTCTCCGCCGTGGCCGGATCGACGATCCCCGGCGCGGTCTGCGCCAAGCGTTCCGCGAGGAGCCGCGCGTGCGCGTGGTCCTCGGTCACCCGCTGCACGTGGTGGTCGAGTGCGTACAGCCCGGCCGCGGCGAGAACGCCGGCCTGCCGCCAGCCCCCACCGAGCCGCTTGCGCCAGACGCGGGCCTCCTCGATCTGGGCCGCCGTCCCCGCCACCAGCGAGCCCACCGGGGCGCCGAGGCCCTTCGACAGGCAGACCGAGGCGGTGTCGGCGAACTCGGCGTACTCCCCCGGTGTGATTCCGGTGGCCGCGCTGGCGTTCCACAACCGGGCACCGTCCAGGTGCACCCCGACGCCGACCGGCGCCACGATCTCCCGCAGCTTGCGCATCGAGTCCAGCGGCTGCACGCTGCCGCCACCGAAGTTGTGGGTGTTCTCGATCGAGACCGCGGCAGTCGACACGAAGTAGGGTCCCGCGTCGGGTGCCAGCAGGCTGTGCACCGCGTCCAGGTCGATCAGTCCACGTGGGTGTGCCCAGGTGCGGGTGGTGACGCCGAAGATCGCGGCGTGCGCACCGAGTTCGGCCCGCGCGATGTGGGCCCGGGACTCACACAGCACCTCCGACCCTGGCGAGACCAGGGCCCGGACGCCGAGCAGGTTGGCGAGAGATCCCGTCGCGGTGAAGAGGGCGGCCTCCTTGCCGAGCATGCCGGCGACCCGCTCCTCCAGGGCGCGGCAGGTCGGGTCCTCGGCGTAGACGTCGTCACCGACCTCGGCCCGCGCCATCGCGGCGCGCATGCCCTCGGTCGGTGCGGTCACGGTGTCGCTGCGCAGGTCGACAAGATCATCGTGCTGAGAGCTGGCCACCAGGGCACGGTAACCGATCGACCGCGACGGCCGGTCACCTGGAGCCCGGGCGCCCGCTCACCGCGTTCCTCGGGCCGAACGCCGCCGCAGACGTACGCGTTCGGCAACCCAGCGGTGAAGGGCGGGGAACGTCGGATTGGTCAGGAACGTCGACGTCGTCCTCGCCGCGTTGATCCGGCAATCTCGACCGACGGCCATGGATGGCGTCCATGGAAAAGGCGCCGGCGATCCCTGAAGTCCGTGGCCGCAATTCCCGTCCGATGTCGGACGTGGAGTCCCTGTGGCACTGGGACTTCTCGTTTCCGGCGGCCAGATCTGGTGCCGACGTTGTGTTCGTGTTGGGGCCACTCGTAATATCCGGAGAACGCCTTCCGGCCAAACGCCGCCGAACATTTCCCGACCAATTCCGGCGGGTTTATCGACAGTGCGGAGGTCCTTTTCACCCATGCGCATCCAACCCACTCCCGACGCCCTGGTCGAGCTCACCGCCTCCTGGGATGGCGAGCGTTTTCCTGACGGTCGGCCCCGGGTTCCCGACGACGTACTCGAACAACTACGACTGGCCACCACCGAAGAGGCGTGGGGCGTACTCCGCAGGGAGGGATACGACCGCCAGTTCTCCGGTGAGTGGCGCGAGACCCACCCCGGCACCATCCTGGTCGGCCGGGCGGTGACCTCGCAGTTCCTCCCGCACCGGCCCGACTACAACGCCGCCACCGTCGCGGCCGGCGCCCGTGAGGGACACCGCGAGCCCGACAAGCAGAACTCCTGGATCATCGCGACGCTGCAGCCCGGCGACGTGATGGTCACCGACATCTTCGGCAAGGTCCGCGACGGCACGGTCGTCGGTGACAACCTCAGCACCGCGGTCGCGGCCCGCACCGGTGTCGGCGCGGTGATCCACGGCGGCGTCCGCGACCTTCAGGGCATCGAGCAGCTCGGCGGCGGTGTCAACTTCTTCTTCCGCGACGCCCACCCCACGGCGATCCGCGACGTGACTCTCGCCGGCATCAACATCCCGGTCAAGATCGGCGAGGCGACCGTCCTGCCCGGCGACGTCGTCCTCGGCACCCCGAGCGGGCTGATCTTCATCCCGCCGCACCTGGCCGCCAGGGTCGCCGAACGAAGCGCGGACATCCGCGTCCGCGACGTGTTCGGCAAGCTCCGACTCTCCGAGCAGATCTACACCAGCGCGGAGATCGACGTCGGCACCTGGGCCTCGCACATCGAGGAGGACTTCCAGCGGTGGCGGAAGGAGAACGCGTGAGCGAGGAACTGCTGGATCGGGTCAACACCCACTCCCGGCCGAGCGACCTGCGGATCACCGACCTGCGGATCGCGACGCTGGTAGGCGTACCGTTCCGATCCAGCATCATCCGGATCGACACCAACCAGGGCATCACCGGCTACGGTGAGGTCCGCGACGGGGCGAGCAAGACGTTCGCCCTGCTGCTCAAGAGCCGGATCGTCGGCGAGAACCCGTGCAACATCGACAAGCTGTTCCGCCTGATCAAGCAGTTCGGCCACCACGGCCGGCAGGGCGGCGGCGTGTGCGGTGTCGAGATGGCGCTGATGGACCTCGCGGGCAAGGCCTACGGCGTTCCGGCGTACGCGCTGGCCGGCGGCAAGTTCCGCGACCGGATCCTCTGCTACGCCGACACCCCGCGCTCGCCCGACCCGCACGTCCTGGCCGAGCGGCTGCTCGGTCGGCGCAAGGCCGGCTACCAGTTCCTCAAGATGGACCTCGGCATCGACCTGCTGTGGGACGTCCCGGGTGCGCTGATCACGCCGCCCGGCGCACGGGGCACGACCGACGTGATGCACCCGTTCACCGGGATCCGGATCACCGACAAGGGCATCGCCCACCTCGTCGAGCACGTGGCGGTCGTCCGGGACACGGTCGGGTACGACGTGCCTCTCGCGGTCGACCACTTCGGCCACATCGGCATCGACTCCTGCATCCGCCTCGGCCGCGCTCTCGAGCCCTTCACCCTCGCCTGGCTCGAGGACATGATCCCGTGGCAGTTCACCGCGCAGTGGCGGGAGCTCACCACCGCGCTCGCGACGCCGACCTGCACCGGTGAGGACATCTACCTGGCGGAGAACTTCCGTCCGCTGCTCGAGGCCGAGGCCGTCCGGATCATCCACCCTGACCCGGCGACCTCGGGCGGCATCCTGGAGACCAAGCGGGTGGGTGACCTCGCCGAGGAGCACGGTGTGGCGATGGCCCTGCACATGGCCGCCACACCGATCGCCACCCTCGCGAGCGCGCACATCGCCGCCGCCACGCACAACTTCCTGGCGCTGGAGCACCACGCGGTCGACGTGCCGTGGTGGAGCGATCTCGTGACGGGCCTGCCCAGCCCGTTGATCGAGGACGGTCACCTGACCGTCCCGGACAAGCCGGGGCTGGGGTTCGACGACATCAACGAGGAACTCTTCCGCGAGCACCTCGACCCCGCCGACCCCGGTTTCTTCGAGTCGACGGAGAGTTGGGACACCGAGCACCGCCGGGACCGGCTCTGGAGTTAGCACGCGCTCCCAGGGACATCCCTGACACGACACCGGCCGCTCCGCGGGTCTCCTGCGGAGCGGCCGGTGTCGGCGTTTCGGCGTTTTCGTCGAGTCAGGTGAGTCAGGAGCGGTGCAACATCTCGGCGAGGAGAAAGGCGAGTTCGAGCGACTGCTCCCGGTTGAGGCGCGGGTCGCACACCGTCTCGTAGCGGTGCACCAGGTCGGCCTCGGCCAGCTCGTGACCGCCGCCGACGCACTCCGTCACGGCGTCACCGGTCAGCTCGACGTGCAGGCCCCCCGGGACGGTCCCGAGGGAGCGGTGGACCTCGAAGAAGCCCTCCACCTCCTCCAGAACGTCGTCGAACCGGCGGGTCTTGTAGCCGCTCGGGGTCTCGAAGGTGTTGCCGTGCATCGGGTCGCACACCCACGCGACGGTCGCCCCGCTCGCGGTGACCTTCTCCACCAGCTCCGGCAGGGCGTCCCGGATCTTCTTCGCGCCCATCCGCGTGATGAACGTCAGCCGGCCGGGTTCGCGGTCGGGATCGAGCTTCTCGATCAGGGTCAGCGCGTCCTGGGCGGTCGTGGCCGGCCCGAGCTTGACGCCGATCGGGTTGCGGACGTGCCGAACGAACTCGAGGTGGGCACCGTCCAGCTGACGGGTCCGCTCGCCGACCCACAGGAAGTGGCCGGAGGTGTCGTAGGGCAGGCCGGTGCGGGAGTCGATGCGCGTCATCGCCTCCTCGTAGTCGAGGAGCAGCGCCTCGTGGCTCGCGTAGAAGTCGACCGAGTGGAACTCTGCCGGGTCGGCGCCGCACGCGTGCATGAACGCGATGGCCCGGTCGATGTCACGGGCCATCCGGTCGTAGCGCTCCCCCACCGGGCTGTCACGCACGAAGTCGGTGTTCCACGCGTGCACCTGGCGCAGGTCGGCCTCACCGCCGATGACGAACGCGCGGGCGAGGTTGAGGGTGGCCGCGGAGGAGTGGTACATCCGGACCAGCCGAGCCGGATCGGGCACGCGCTCCTCGGGCGTGAACGCGAAGCCGTTCACCGCGTCGCCGCGGTAGGCCGGCAGCTCGACGCCCTCGCGGACCTCGGTCGGCTTCGACCGCGGCTTGGCGTACTGTCCCGCGATCCGGCCCACCTTCACCACCGGCACGCTGCCGGCGTAGGTGAGCACCACCGACATCTGCAGGATCGTGCGGAGCTTGTTGCGCAGCGCGTCGGCGCCGACACCGTTGAACGTCTCCGCGCAGTCGCCGCCCTGGAGGAAGAACGCCTTCCCCACCGCGACGTCGGCGATCCGCGCCTTGAGCGAGTCGCATTCACCAGCGAACACGAGGGGCGGGAAGGTCCGCAGCTCGGTGGCGGCGGCCTCGACCGCACTCTGGTCGGGCCATTCCGGCTGTTGGGCGGCTGGGAGGGCACGCCAGGCCTGGAGTGAGTTCACGCCAAGAGAGTAGGTGGCGCCGGTGCGAGGTCGTGCGTCGGGCCACCGCGAGCGGCCTCGATTCGGGCCGGCCCGCCCGCGCAGCACCGCCGGCCGCTCCCGGGCCCGGGGTCACCCGCCGCCGGGAGCGGCGGGACCCCAGTACCCGGTTCGGACGTGGATCGGCTCAGCCGAAGAGGACGCCGGCCTCGGCGTACAGCTCCGGGGTGACGACCTTCAGCTCGCGGGTGGCCTCGGCCAGCGGCGCGCGCACGATGTCGGTGCCACGGAGCGCGACCATCTGGCCGAAGTCGCCGTCGTGCACGGCCTCGATCGCGTGCAGACCGAAGCGGGTGGCGAGCCAACGGTCGAACGCCGTGGGCGTGCCGCCGCGCTGGGTGTGGCCGAGGACGACCGCCCGGGCCTCCTTGCCGGTCCGCTTCTCCAGCTCCTGGGCGATCATGTCGCCCACCCCGCCGAGGCGGACGTGCCCGAAGGAGTCGAGCTCCTCGTTGTGCAGGGCGTAGGTGCCCTCCTTGGGCGTCGCGCCCTCGGCGACCACGATGATCGGCGAGTAGTTGGTGCGGAAGCGGCTCTCGACGTGCTCGACGATCTTCTCGATGTCGAAGGGCACCTCGGGGATGAGGATGACGTTCGCGCCGCCGGCGAGACCGGAGTGCAGGGCGATCCAGCCCGCGTGCCGGCCCATGACCTCCACGACCACGATCCGGTGGTGCGACTCGGCCGTCGTGTGCAGCCGGTCGATCGCCTCCGTGGCGATGTTGACCGCCGTGTCGAAGCCGAAGGTGAAGTCGGTGGCGCCGAGGTCGTTGTCGATCGTCTTGGGAACGCCGACGACCTTGACGTCCAGCTCGGACAGCTTGGTCGCGACGCCGAGAGTGTCCTCGCCGCCGATGGCGACCAGTGCGTCGACGCCGTTGCTGGCGAGGTTTTCCTTGATCCGCTCGACGCCGCCCTCGACCTTGAAGGGGTTGGTCCGCGACGAGCCCAGAATGGTGCCGCCGCGCGGAAGAATGCCCCGGACCTGGGGGATACCGAGTTCGCAGGTGACGTTCTCGAGCGGGCCCTTCCAGCCGTCCCGGAAACCCAGGAACTCATAGCCGTACTCGCCCACGCCCTTGCGGACGACGGCCCGGATGACCGCATTCAGTCCGGGGCAGTCGCCACCACCAGTGAGCACACCAACGCGCATTGACAGTCCTTTCCAAGACTGCAAGAACAGGTCCTGTCGAGCCTAGTCCCGGCAGGTTCGGATCATCCCAGAGGGCCGAGGCCCGGGGCCTATCGTGCCCATTCGTCCGTCCCGCACCGGGGAACCGACCCGGAACCCGCCGGCAGATCCCCAACCGGGCGACTACCGGCGTCCCCCTTCAGCGTAGGCACCAGGACGCGTTTCGCTCAGGTCTCCTCGGCGTCGTCGAGGCCGCTCTCGAGGGCATAGCGGACGAGTTCCACACGGTTGTGCAGCTGGAGCTTGCGGAGGGTGTTCTGGACGTGGTTCTGGACCGTGCGGTGGGAGAGCACGAGCCGCTCCGCGATGTCCTTGTAGCTCAGTCCCTTGGCGACGAGCCGGAGCACCTCGGTCTCGCGGTCGGTGAGCTGGGGCGCGACAGGCTCCTCGACCCGGGAGGAACCGCCCGACAGGCGCCGGAACTCCCCCAGCACCAGGCCGGCCAGCCCGGGTGTGAAGACGGCGTCGCCGTCGGCGGTGCGGCCTACGGCGTCGAAGAGATCCTCCCGCGAGGCCGACTTCACGAGGTAGCCGGCGGCACCCGCCTTGACCGCGGCGAGGACGTCCACCTGCTCCGCGCTCGCGGACAGGATGAGCACTCGGACACCCGGGTCCGTCTCCACCAGTCGGCGGGTCACCTCGACCCCCCCGAGCACGGGAATCTGCAGGTCGAGCACGACGACCTGGGGGCGGCTCGCCTCGGCGCGGCGGAGCGCTTCGTCGCCCGCACCCGCCTCGGCGACCACCTCGAAACCGGCCTGCTGGAGGTCACCGGCGACGGCGCTGCGCCACATCGGGTGGTCGTCGACGACCATCACGCGGATCATGAGACGACCCTACGCAACCATCTGGTGGTTTCGTCACCTGATATCCGCTTTGGTTCGGGCCGAAGGCACCCGAAGCTCCCACTCGGTGCCCTTGCCCACGCCGCTGACCAGCGCGGCGGCGCCGCCGAGCTCCTCGATCCGACCGACGATCGACCGGCTCACGCCCATCCGGCCGGCCGCGACGGCCTCGGCCAGTCGGCCGTCGGGGATCCCCGGGCCGTTGTCACGGACGCTCACCGTCACGGCCTCGCCGTCGTCCTCCAACAGGATGTAGACCCGGGCCCCGGGCGCGTGCCGCGCGGCGTTGTCCAGGGCGGCCCCGACCGCGGCCACCAACTCCGCGGCGGCCGCCTGTGGCATCGGCACGGGATCGGCCGGGGTCGCGACCGAGATCCCGGACGCGGCGAACCCGGCGAGCTCCCGCCCGATGTCGACCTGGCCGTCGGAGCGGCTGGTCACGTCGGAGTGCCGGCCGTTGATGAGGACGCGCAGCCGCTCGCCCTGTTCGCCGGCCGCCCGGGCGAGGTCGGCCGCCTCGCCGCCCAGCTCGCTGCCGCGGCGCTCGACGTAGGCGAGAACCTGGAGGACGCCGTCGTGGACGACCCGGGCGAGGCGTTCGCGTTCGGCGGTGCGGGCGGCCAGCTCGGTGGCCCGGGCCCGGTCGGCGGCGGCTTGGCGGACCAACGACGACGCGTAGCCCACGACCGCGGCCGCGAGGATCAGCAGGAAGATGTTGCTGAACGTCGTGGTGTTGACGTGTGCCCGGCTCGCGATGTCGAACGGGCAGACGAGCAGGGCCGCGCAGACGCCGCCGATCCAGCCCTTGTGGATCGACCAGGCGATCACCGCGGCGGTGATCCAGTAGGTCGGCAGCGTGAAGTCGTGCCGGTTCAGCATCTCGGCGCTGAGGACGTACGGCGTGATCAGGATCGCGCCGATGGCGACCGCGAGGTCGGCGACGAGCACCGGCCAGCGGCGCCGGTCGGGCGAGTCGTAGATCCAGGTGACGATCAGGGTCCAGGCGGCGATGCAGGTGAGGACGAGCCACCCGGTCAGGGGGTGGTCGAAGCGCTGCCAGCGCAGCACGTTGACCGTGAGCGCGTGCGCCAGCAGGATGAAACGCAGGACGGCTAGCGCCTTCCACAGCGACGCGGTGGCGTCCGGCGCGACCGCGGTGGTCGCCGACATCAGCGGGGCCCTCCTCACGGCAGCCACGTCGCGGACCTCACCCCGAGTCGGTCGAGCGGGACCTCGGGGCCAGCCCCTCAGCTCGCTTTGCGGACGGCGGAGCCAGGCTCCTCGGGCCGGTCGGTGGTCGTTGCATCACCGCTACCCGAGCCGGACGCCGGTCGGTCACCCGACTCGACCGCGCGCCGCTTTGCCTGACTGTCCTCCTTGGACCGCTGGGCGTAGATGTCGACGTATTCCTGGCCGGACAGTTCCATCAGCTCGTACATGATCTCATCGGTGACCGAGCGGAGCACGAACCTGTCGTCCTCCATGCCTTCGTACCGGGAGAAGTCGAGCGGCTTGCCGATCCGGACACCCGGCCGCATCAGCTTGGGCAGCGCCTTGCCGGGCGGCTGCATCTTGTCGGTGCCGATCATGGCGACCGGGAGGACCGGCGCCCCGGAGGCCAGCGCGAGCCGGGCCACTCCGGTCTTGCCCTTGTAGAGGCGGCCGTCGGGCGAGCGGGTGCCCTCGGGGTAGATCCCGAACAGGTCACCACGCTGGAGGATGCGCAGCCCGGCGTCGAGCGCGATCTGGCTGGCCCGGCCGCCGGCGCGGTCGATCGGGACCTGGCCGATGCCGCGGAAGAACAGCGCCGTCAGCCGACCCTTGATGCCGGTGCCGATGAAGTACTCGATCTTCGCCGGGAAGGTGATCCGGCGGGGTACGACCAGCGGCAGCCACACCGAGTCGGAAAAGGACAGGTGGTTGCTCACGAGGATGGCTGGACCCTCGCGGGGGACGTTCTCCAGACCTTCCACCCAGGGCCGAAAAACCGTCTTGAGCAACGGGCCCAGGGCGAAGACCTTGAGGAACCAATAGAACAAACCCCACCTCCGTCTCTGCCCGATGACCCTAGGCCTCGAAAGACCCCAGGGCAACGGCGACCCTGTTCACCAGGATGTCGCGTATCGGTGGCCGCATCGTCAGCGCCGCGCCCGTTGGTGCTCACCGAAAGCCCTCGGGAGCCGACCCCGAGGATCTCGTGCGCCCCGATCCGCCCGGAGACCGGGCCCGGTGCGGCATCGGCGAGGCCCGCGACCGATACTCGGCGTGTCTCCTCCTCCTCCGCGCGAGCCACCAGGAAAAACGTCCTAGGAGCGTGCCTGTGCGAGTCCAGTCGTATGCCGAGCCCCTGGACGCCGGTACCGGCCGAACCGGTGTCCTGCTCTGTCACGGCCTGACGGGATCACCGGCCTCGGTCCGGCCCTGGGGCGAGTACCTCGCGGCGAACGGCTTCCGGGTCGCCGCGCCTCGCCTGCCGGGCCACGGCACCCGCTGGCAGGACCTCAACCGGACCGGCTGGCAGGACTGGTACGCCGCCCTGGAGCGGGCGTTCCTCGGCCTGCGGGAACACTGCGACGTGGTGGTCGTCGGTGGCCAGTCGATGGGCGGCTGCCTCGCCCTGCGGCTGGCGCAGGTCCACGGCCCGGCCGTCGACGGCGTGGTCCTCGTCAACCCCGCCCTCTGGAGTCGTGATCCGCGCCTGCTGGCCCTGCCGGTCCTGCACCGGTTCGTCCCCTCGCTCGCGGCGGTCGGCGGGGACATCCACAAGCCCGGCCAGCACGAGGCGTCCTATGACCGGACTCCCCTGTCGGCGCTGTACTCCCTCACCCGGCTCTGGCGCGTCGTCGCCGCCGACCTGGACCGGGTGGAACAGCCGCTCGTCATCTTCCACTCGCCGCAGGATCACGTCCTGGACGGTTCGAGCCTGCGTCTGTTACGTGCTCGAATCGGGTCCAGGGAGATCGAGGAACACACCCTGCCCGACAGCTACCATGTCGCCACGCTCGACTATGACGCGCAGACCATCTTCGAGGAGACTGCCGGCTTCGTCGAACGCCTGTGCCGGACACTGGTGGACAGGACCAACTCCGGGAGGTAGCGATGCGAGACAACGGTCTGCAGGCCGAGTCGTACGTCGCGATCGCCGACCTCGATCCCGAGGTGGCCGACGCCATGCTGGTCATCCTCGCCGGCGCCGAGGTGGCCGCGTACGCCGACCCGTGCCAACCGGTGACCGGGCCGTGTCTGGAGATCCGGGTTCCGGCGACGCCCTGTGACCGGCTCTACGTCGACGAGCGGGCGGAGGACCGGGCCCGTGCGCTCCTCAACGAGCAACTGCCACGGCTGCGCGGCGAGATCGCCGACACCGAGCCGGACGGGTCCGCCGACTTCGAGATCCGCGTCGAGACCGTCGAGGCCCTCGAGGGCGACCCCGACGGCCGGACCGACGGTGTCGAGCCGGACCGCGACACCTCCGACGCCGCGGCCGGCACCCCCGAGGCCGACGCCGACCCGTCGCGGATGGCGACCTTCGACGAGGAACGCGCGTGGGCCGACATCGTGGCCGGCTACGACCGCACCCCTGACGACGCGGTGCCCCGCTGGCCGGCGCTGGAGGACATCGGCGAGGACGACGCCGCGGGCCGCGGTCGCGCCGGCTCGAACGACGCCGACGGCTCCGGCGGCGGAGCGCGTCGCCGCGACTCCGGCGCGACGGGTGACGACCCTGAGTCCGGGGGCGGCGAGGACACCCGCGAGAAGCCACCGGCCGGCACAGAGGACCGTTTCGTTCCGCCCCCGCCGCCGCCGCTGCCCCAGCTCGACACGGTGGCGAGGGTCGGCTGGGCCGCCCTGCTCGGCGGCCCGGTGCTGCTCCTGCTCGCCGCCGTCGCGAGCTCCTACGTGCCGAGCTGGTTCACCGCGCTCGGCGTGGTGGCCTTCATCGCCGGGTTCCTCACCCTGGTCCTGCGAATGAAGGGTGGCCCGCCCGACGACGAGGACGGCGCGATCGTCTGAGCGGGTGGCCGCGGCCTGGGCAGCGCCCGGATCAGCTCCCGCACGGCGTCGACCGCCGGTGAGGGCGGCTGGTCCGAACGCCACCACAGGGCCACGTCGCGCTGGTAGTGCGCGTCAGCGATCGGGACCAGCCCCACGCCCTCCAGGTTCGACGTCGTCATCGCCAGCGCGTTGGTGACGCCGATGCCGAGCCCCCGGCGCACCAACGCGACCAGCGTCTGTGGCTGGTTGCTGCGGAAGACCACCTGCGGTGACAGTCCGGCCTGGTCGAAGGCGAGGTTGGTCTCGAACTGCGAGCTCGCCTCCTCCTCGCCCTCACCGATCGTGATCAGCCGCAGGCCGGCCAGCTCGGTCAGCTCCACACAGGCCTGCCGGGCCAGCGGGTCGCGGGCCCGGACGACGGCCACGAGTGGCTCGTGCCACAACACGCTGTGGTCCAGCTTCCCGCCCTCCACGGGAGGAAGCACCGGGCGTACGGCGAGGTCGGCGGCACCCCCCAGCACGAGTTCGTCCAGGAGGACCGTCGGGCCCTCCCGCAACCCGAGCTTGACCTGCGGGTGGAGCCGGCCGAGCTGGACCAGCAGGTCGGGCAACAGGAAGGCGGCCGCGCTGGGGTAGATCGCCAGGCGTACCTCTCCCCTGGCGCTCCCCTCAGGCGTCCCGCCGCACAACTGCTGGACGTGCAGCAGCACCGCCTCCGCGTGCGGAAGGAGCGCCCGCCCCTCGGGGGTGAGCACGATCGGATGAACCGACCGGTCGAAGAGTCGTACGCCCAACACGCGCTCGAGTTCCGCGACGTGGATGCTGATCCGCGGCTGCGAGCGGTAGAGCGCGGCCGCGGCGGCCGAGAAGCCACCGTGGCGCGCCACCGCGACGAAGCTCGTGATCCAGTCCAGCCGGAACCGGTGGATCTGGGACAGGTCCATGGCGGCTCACCGGATGAACTGGTCCACGAAATCGGCGCCCAGGCCGACCTTGGCGTAGTGGTTGCGGCAGAGTTCGATCTTGGTCCAGACGTCCTCGTAGCCGACCTGGCGACCTTCCTGGTCGAGGTAGATCATCGCGCCGGTGATGTTGAAGAAGGTCACCATCTCCTGGCAGTCCTCGGGCACGGTCAGCGTGTGGATCTCACCCGGCGGCTCGTACACGAAGTGTCCGGCCTCGGCCATCCACGGGTGCTCGTAGTAGTGCCACTTGCCCTTGATCACGTAGCCGTAGACGGCCGCGGGGTGGCGGTGGCGGGAGACGACGCCGGAGCGGGTGACCCGCAGCAGGTTGCACCACTGGCCCACGACGGTGTTGAACATCAGCGGCCGGAACCACACGTTCGGCTCCTGCTCCACCCAGACCCGATCGTCCTCCGGAATCGCCGCGACGGCGATCTCCGAAAGGACGCCCTCGGACTCGGTCACCTTCCCGAACACCAGGTCGCGGGCGTTGGCCTCGGTCATGTCGTGTGTCCTTTCTGGGGTACGGCGAAACGGACGGGACGACGGTCACGCCGCGAGGTAGCCCCCGTCAACCGGTACGACCGCACCGGTCATGAACGCCGCCTGCGGCGAGGCGAGGAACGTCACGACTCCGGCGACGTCGTCGGGGGTTCCCCACCGACGCAGCGGCGTGCGGTCGAGGATCCGGCGTTCGGCGTCGGGGTCCTCGCGGATCTCGGCGGTGAGATCGGTGCGGATCCAGCCGGGCGCGACCGCGTTGACCCGGATCCCGTCCTCGGCGAAGGCCACCGCGAGCGACCTCGTGAGGCCGACGACCCCGCCCTTGCTCGCGGTGTAGGCGGGTACCAGCGGGCCACCGAAGTAGCTCAACATCGAGGCCACGTTGACGATGCAGCCCCCGCTCTCGGCAAGGAGCGGACGCGCCGCCACGCACGCCCGCATCGTCCCGGTGAGGTTGACGTCGAGGACCTGGGTGAAGACCTCGACCTGGAACTCCTCCCGCCGCCGGATCATCCCCGCGCTGTTCACGAGGACGTCGAGCCGCTCCTGCCGCGCGAGAAGCGAGTCCAGCTCCTCCGAACGGGACACATCGACCTCGACCACCTCGGCGACGCTGGTCGAGGCCGGCAGGGGTTCCCGGGCGGGTAACCCGGCCACCGTCACCCGGGCGCCGAGCCGGCCGAAGTGTTCGGCGATGGCGCCACCGATGCCTCCGGTGCCGCCGACGACCACGACCTCGCGGCCGTCGTACGGCTTTGGATCCGATGAGCTCGCACTGCTGTCCGCCTGCACGCGAACGTCCCCTCTCCTGCCGGTCTACGGCAGCTGACCGGTCCGGGCGACCTGGGCGTACCAGCTCGCACTCGACTTGGGTGTGCGCACCTGGGTCTCGGCGTCGAGGTGCACCAGGCCGAACCTCTTGCTGAACCCGAACGACCACTCGAAGTTGTCGGTGAGCGTCCAGACGAAGTAGCCGCGCAGGTCGACGCCCTCGTCGATGGCCTGCCGGCAGGCACGCAGGTGTGCGTCGATGTAGGCGATCCGGTCCGGGTCCTCGACCCGTCCGTCGGCGTCCACGGTGTCGCGGAGTGCCATGCCGTTCTCGGTGACGTAGATCGGCAGCGGCCGGTAGTCCTGCCGCAGCCGCACCAGCAACCGGTGCAGGCCGTCCGGCTCGACCTCCCAGCCCATGTCGGTGCGGGGGAAGCCCTGCGGCACCGACTCCACGTCGTCACAGCCGATCCACGGCGAGGCGCCGCCGACCTTCTTCGCACCGGCGCGGACGTAGCTCGGGCTGTAGTAGTTGACGCCGAGCAGGTCGATCGGCGCGGCGATGGTCTCCTCGTCGCCGGGCTTGACGTGGGCCGTGTCGGTGATGTGGGCGACGTCGGCGAGCACGTCGGCCGGGTAGCCACCCTTGAGCACCGGATCGAGGAAGGCCCGGTTGTTGATGCCGTCCACCCGGCGGGCCGCCTCGACGTCTGCCGGCTCCTGGGTGACCGGGGTGACCGGCCAGAGGTTCAGCGTGATCCCGATCCGGTTGTCGGAGTCGGGCACCGCTGCCCGCATGCCCCGCACCGCGAGGCCGTGGCCGAGCAGCAGGTGGTGGGCGGCGTGCAGGGCGGCGCGTTCGTCACGCACGCCGGGAGCGTGCTGGCCGTTGCCGTAGCCGAGGTACGCCGAGCACCAGGGCTCGTTGAGCGTCGTCCAGTCGCCGATCCGGTCGTGCAGCCGCTCATAGACCGCGACGGCGTAGTCGGCGAACCGGTACGCCGTGTCCCGGGCGGGCCAGCCGCCCTCGTCCTCCAGCGCCTGCGGGAGGTCCCAGTGGTAGAGCGTCACCCAGGGCCGGACGCCCTTCTCCTGCAGCGCGTCCAGCAGCCGCAGGTAGAAGTCCACGCCGGCCTGGTTGAGCGGTCCGCGGCCGGACGGCTGCAGCCGCGGCCAGGCGAGGGAGAAGCGGTAGTGCGAGACACCGAGGTCCGCGAGCAGACCGACGTCCTCGGCGTAGCGGTGGTAGTGGTCGCAGGCCACGTCCCCGGTGGCGCCGTCGGAGATCTTCCCGGGCGTGTGGGCGAAGGTGTCCCAGACGGAGGGTGCCCGGCCGTGCTCCGCGACCGCGCCCTCGATCTGGTAGCTCGCGGTCGCCACTCCCCACACGAAGCCGTTGGGGAACGCCACGGTGGCCGCCGCGTCGGTGCTCTCGCTCATCGCTCATTTCCTCGTCTGTGCGGGGCGTGCTGGTCCGTTGGGCCGGTGGGGTCGGTCGGGTCGGTCGGGTCGGCGCTGACGCCCGCGAGGTCGGTGAGCTCGGCCCACAGCTCGTCCGGAATCGGCCAGGTGGCCCAGCGCACGGTCTGGTCGACGCGCTCCGGCGCGGAGATCCCGACCACCGTGGAGGCGATCAGGGGTTCGCGGATCGAGAACTGCAGTGCCGCGGCGCCGAGGGGTACGTCGTAGGCGGCGCAGCGCTCCGCCATCCGGCGGACGCGTTCCATCAGCGCGGCGTCGGCCTCGCGGTAGGCGTACTTCCGCGAGACGTCGGGGCCCTTCGCCAGCATCCCGCCACCGAACGGCGCGGCGTTGACCACCGCCACGCCCGCCTGGTGCGCCGTGCGGAGCAGGCCCCGCGCGGACTGGTCCACCAGCGTGTAGCGGTTGTGGGTCAGGACGACCTCGAAGACGCCGGTGCCGACGAAGCGTTCCAGCATGTCGACGGGTCCACCGGCCACGCCGAGGTGCTCCGCGACGCCCTCCTTCTTCAGCCTGACCAGTGCCTCGACAGCACCACCGGGTGCCATCGCCGCCTCGAAGCCGATTACCTCCGGGTCGTGGAGGTAGAGCAGCGGGAAGCTGTCCATGCCCAGGCGTTCGATGCTCTGCTCGGCACTTCGGAGCACCTGGGCGCCGGAGTAGTCGCGGGTCACCGGGTCGGGGTCGACCTTGGTCGCGAGGACGAAGCCCTCCGGCAGTCCACCCCGCGCGCGGACGGCGGCGCCCACGCGGCGTTCGCTCTCCCCGTTGCTGTAGCCCGCGGAGGTGTCGAGGAAGTTGACCGGGCTGTCGAGAGCCCGGCGTACGGTCGCGACACCCTGGTCGGCGGACACGTCGTAGCCGAAGATCGCGGACATCCCACCCAGGACGCCGCAGCCGAGGCAGACCGGGGTCACCCGCAGCCCGGTCGACCCGAGCGTCCGGAGTTCGAGCGCGCTCACGCGGCCCCCTGCCCGGTCGTTCCGGCGACGGTGCGGAGGTGCAACGGGACGTCACCTGGCCCGAGCGCGGTGCCGGGCTCGACACCTTCCCCGACACCCACGCCGACCGCGCGGATGCCCAACCGGTCCGATCCACCCACGCTCTCCCGGGCGTAGGTCTGTGGGGTGTAGGTGAAGACCTCCAGTGTGCCGTGGCCGGCGCGCAGGTTGGTGATGAGGAAGCCGCGCGGATCCTCCGGACGCACCAGTTGGCCGACGACCCCGAAGTCGAGACGGTCGCGGTAGTAGCCGAGCGCCTCGTCGAGGTCTGGAACGGTGACCGCCACATGGTCGAAGCGCGGCGTGCCGTCCCATCCCTCGTAGGTGTCAACCTCCGCCTGCGCGAGCTCGGCCGACCACAGCTCGTTGTGCTGCACGTACCCCTCGACGAACTCGAGGTAGGCACCGTCGGGGTCGAAGAAGAACGCGATCCGGACGCCGCCGAAGGCGTCGAAGGGACCGGCGGCAACCTCCACACCGGCCGCCTTCAACCGGTCGATCCAGGCGTCGACCCCGCGCACCTTGAGACCGAAGTGCCGGATCCCGCGCTGCAGGTCGTCCCGGTCCCACCCACTGGGGCGGCCATCCGGGCCCACCTCGACCAGCTTCACCCGGCCGTGCTCGGCGCCGCCGAGCCACCTGGCGCGGTGCCCGTCGGTGTCATCGGCGTCCGACCCGGCGCCGAGCCCGAGCAGCTCGCCGTAGAACTCCTCCGAACGTCCGAGATCGGACACGCCGATCTCGACGTACGACATTCCTGGCATCGTTCCCACCTGCTGTGGTCCCTTCTGTCCTGACGCTCTCCACTGCCGGCTCACGTCTTCAGCGCACCCATCATGAGGCCCGCGACGAACTGCCGCTGCATGCGAACGTAGACGATGACGATCGGCAGGACGGAGATGACGAGCGCGGCGGTCAGAACCGGCCAGTTCGTGGAGTACTGCCCCTGCATCGCGAACAACACCGGCTGCAGCGGCAGCTTCTCCGGCGTCTGCAACAGCGTGTTGGCGAGGATGAACTCGTTCCAGGTGAACATGAACTGGAAGATCACCAGGGTGGCCACCCCTGGACCGACCAGCGGGACCATCACGCTCCAGAAGATCCGGAACTCGTTCGCGCCGTCGACCCGGGCGCTGTCGCGCAGCTCCTTCGGCAGCGTCTCGAAGAACGCCCGCATCAAGAACATCGCGAACGGCAGGTTGGTCCCGACGTAGACGAGCACGAGTCCGGTGGCGGTGTCGAGCAGGTTGAACTGCTTCAGCTCGAGGAAGAGCGGGACGATCACCGCCGTACCCGGCAGCATCATCGTGCTGAGCAGCGTGAGGTAGATGGTCTTCTTCGCCGGGAAGTCCAGATGGGCGAAGCTGTAGCCCGCGAGCGTCGCGAGGAACACGACCGCCGCCACGGTCGCCGCGGTGATGAGCAGGCTGATCAGGAAGTGCCGCGGCAGGTCGACGCCGTGCCACACCTGCTCGTACGCCTCGAAGGTGAGGGTGCGCGGGATCACGCCCTCGGTGAAGACCGTGTTTCCCGGCCGGAGCGAGGTCAGCAGCATCCAGACGAACGGGAACGCCGTCACCACCGACAGGCCGGTCAGGACGAGGTAGCCGGCCGTACGGACCACCATCCGGCGGGTGCGCACGGCGCCTGGCACCGAAGGCCCGCTCCTCCGACCGGACATCGGGCTGGACGTCGGGCCGGACATCGGGCTGGACGTCGGACCGGACATCGGGCTAGACATCGCGGGCCCGCCTCGTCATCGCGAACTGCAGCCCCACCGCGGCCATGCCGAGGACGAACACGACCACGCTGACGGCCGTCGCGTAACCGACCGCCGGCGTCGAACCGGCCGTCGAGCCGAACGCGAGCCCGTACAGGTAGGTGCCGAGTACCTCCGAGGCATGGTTGGGTCCACCGCCGGTCATCACGTAGATGAGTTCGAACACCTTCACTCCACCGAGGACGTTCAGGGTCACCACCACGCCCGTCACCGGGGCCAGCATCGGCACCGTGATCCGGAGGATCTCCTGGATCTTGCTGGCACCGTCCACCCGAGCGGCCTCGTACAGGGTCTGGTCGATTCCCTGTAGGCCGGCGAAGAACACCAGCATGTAGAAGCCGGCAGACTGCCACAGCGACACCACCAGGATCGCCGGGAGCACGGTCCCGGGATCGGCGAGCCAGTTGTGGGCCAGGCCGCCCAGCCCGACGGATGTCAACATGCGATTGACGAGACCGAAGTTGCCGTCGTACATCATCTGCCACAGCAGGCCACTCACCACCAGCGAGACGACCTGCGGCATGAAGAACACCGTGCGGAACACCACGCTCCCCCGCCAGCCCGCAGCGAGCAGGATCGCGAGCGCCATCGGGAGCACCGTCTGCAGCACGGTGGACACGACGGTGAACACCAAGGTGGTGCGCAACGACTGCCAGAAGATCTCGTCGTCGAGCAGGTTCGCGAAGTTCATCAGGCCGACGAACCGCGGGACGCCGAACCCGGACCACTGCGTCAGGCTGATGTAGAACGACCGCAGGAACGGATACAGCACGAACGTCAGGAAGAACGCCACGATCGGAGCCACGAACGCGTAGCCGACGGCGTAGCGGGCGAGCCGGCTGGCCCGCCCGCTCCGGACGGGCCCGCCAGGGCCGGACCGGTCGGCTCGAAGACGCGGGGACCCTACGGTGGCGTTCACCGCGCCTGCGCCTTCTCCACCGCCTGCTGGATGCCTGCCGCGGCCTCGGTGGGCGCGGTATCACCCGCGATCACGGCGGCGAGCTGGTTGGCCGCGGCGTCGGAGGAGCCCTTGCCGAACAGGATGTGGGGGCACCCGTTGCCCTGCACCAGCCAGGACGTCATCGTCTTCATGAACGGGTCGCTGATCCGCTCGGCGGCGGCCACCGTCGACGGCATGCTGTGAGAGTCGTTCATCACCTTCGCGTAGCGTTCACTCTCATAGAGCCACTTGAGGAACTCCACCGCCGCCTCGGAGTTCTTGCTCGCGGCGCTCACCGCGAGTCCCGCGCCGGCCTGGTTGGCGCACCAGTGCTTCGCCCCGGCCTTCCACGCCGGTGTCTCCATCACCTTGTAGGTGTCGACGAACTCCTTCGGCGCGTTTTGCAGCATCCCCTGCGGGGTCCAGGAGCCGGAGTAGAGCATGGCCGCCTTGCCCGTGTAGAACGCGCTGCTCGCCTGGTCGCCGGTCACGCCGTTGATCCCGGGCTGGAAGACCTGAGCGTCGACCAGCCGCTTGACCATCTCCAGCGACTGGACCACGGGAGCGCTGTCCCACGAGGCGCCGCCGCGTTGCATGTCGAGGTCGAGAACCAGCTTGGGGTTGTCGGTCGCCTGGGTGATGAGCGGGAGCATGAAGTCGAGGCCGCTCGGCCCCGGGTTGTTCGACAACGAACAGGGCACCAGGCCGGCCTTGGACCGGATCGCGTCCGCGACGGTGACGAGGTCGTCCCACGTCTCAGGCGGCTCGACCCCGGCCTGGTCGAAGATCTTCGGGTTGTAGAAGATGCCGAAGGTCTGCGCCATCCAGCCCAGGGCGTACTGCTTTCCGGCATCGCTGTACTCGTCGTTCGTGGAGGGAAAGAAACCCTTCAGGAAATCGGCGCCGAGAGCTTCCTTGAGGTCGAGCGCGATCCCGGCCTTGCCGTATTCGATGGCGAGCACGTGCGGCGCGTAGATCTCGGGCGGATCACCACCGGAGACGCTGGCCTGCAACGCCGGGAGATAGCTGTCGGAGTCACCGAAGACACGGTTCTGGATGGTGATGTTCTTGTGGGTGTCCTGGAACTCCTTGATCAGGGTGGGCCACTGGTCACGTTGTTCGCCGTACCAGGTCCACACGCGGACCGTTGCCTTGCCGCCACCGCCGCCACCGCCGTCGGAGCAGCCCACCAGAGCTGGGATTCCGAGCGCCAATCCACTTACCGCCCCACCGCGCAGGACGTCTCGACGGGAAACCCGCCGTGCTGCCGGAGAGGTTGATTCGACGTGATTGACCGACATTCGTTCCTCCTGACATCAGGAGGAATACTCGGCGCGCCGGCGGATCATGGTCAAGGAAAGGCCGACATTATTCTGCTGGCGGATAACACCCATACGAATCGCATGAACCCAGGCGGTGGATAACGTCGCCGACAGGCTGTGTGGGAACGCGGCGGGCTGTGTGGGAACGCGGCGAGGGTGGCGCGGAGAACGGTCGGGACGGACGACGGTCCTGGGAGGCCGCTGCTCAGCCGAGGTCGAGCCCGGCCAGTACGGGAAGGTGGTCGGTCGCCCGCACCAGGTCGACTCGCAGGGCGGGATCGCCCGGAACGCCGTACTCCGTGCCGCGCATCCGGCCGTCGGTCGCGAACACCGCGTCGATCCGGGAGCGAGGATCGCCCGCCGGGAAGGTGGACTCGGCCCCCTGGTCGCCACCGAGGTCCCGCAGGCCGGCTTCGGCGAGGGCCCGCCAGGACGGCCCGCCCGGCTCCTCGTTCAGGTCTCCGGCCACGACGACCGGCAGCCCGGCGAAGGAGCGGACGACCGCGAGCACCTCCCGGATCTCGCGTTCCCGGCCGGCTGTCGACAGGCTCAGGTGCATGCCCACCACACCGAAGCGCGTCCGGCCGACGCCGAGGGTCGCTGAGACGACGCCGCGGACGGGGTCGCGCAGCGGCTGCCGGATCCGGTGCTCTCCCACGCCGTGAACGCTCACGCGCTGGTTCACCAGCAGCAGGTTGCCGCCCGCCGTCCGACCACCGGCCACGTAGACGAGGCCACACTCCCGGGCCAACGCCGCGCACCGGGACCGCCAGCGCAGCAGGATCGGCGCCTCCTGGACGAGGAGGACGTCCGGGTGACACCGGCGCACGACCTCGGTGAGGGCACGCACGTCGTCGCGCAGACCTCGAACGTTGTAGCTGAGCACCCGCACCTTCGACACGAGAGGACGTTATCCGGGCTGGTCCGGATGCCTTCGACCGGCCCGGCGCAACGCGGCGAGGTGGCGGCCCGGTGCTACAGGAGATCGGCGTCGTGGACGAGGATCGCCGCCTGGACACGGTTGTCCAACCCCAGCTTCGCCAGCGACCTGCTGACGTGCGCCTTCACCGTCGCCTCACTCATCGTCAGCTCACGACCGATCTCGGCGTTGGACAGGCCGCGGGCGATGGCGCAGACCACCTCGTACTCCCGCGCGGTGAGTTCGGTCAACCGCTTGCGTGCGTGTTCGGAGCGGGTGGGCCCGCGTTCGGCGAAGGAGCTGATCAGCCGCTTGGTGACGGCCGGCGCCAGCATGGCGTTACCGGCGGCGACGGTGTGGACGGCGGCCACCAGGTCGCGCGGCGGAGTGTCCTTGAGCAGGAAGCCGACCGCCCCCGCCCGCAGCGCGGTGTGGACGTACTCGTCGAGGTCGAACGTCGTCAGCATCACGACCTTCGGCGGCTCCGCCATCCGACTCATCTCCACGGCCGCGCTGAGGCCGTCCATGCCTGGCATCCGGACGTCCATCAACACCACGTCCGGGCGGTGCCGCGCCACCGCGGCCAGCGCCTCCGTCCCGTCGCGCGCCTCGGCCGCGACCACGATGTCGGACGCGACCTCGAGGATCATCCGGAGACCGGAGCGGACCAGCTCTTCGTCGTCGACGACCAGTACCCGGATCACGGCGCTTCTCCCGTCGTTTCCTCCGCCGGCTTGGTGGCGGTCTGGTCCGCCGCGCTCCCCGCGGGCACCCGCGGCGGCTCCTGCTCGGACGGCTCGGCCGCGGGCTCGGGAGGTGCGTCCCGATGTTCGGCGGGCAGGCGCGCGGTCACCGTGAACCCGCCGTCGGGATCGGCGCCGGCCCGGAACTCCCCACCCAGCAGGACGACCCGCTCGCGCAACCCCACCAGGCCGAAGCCACTGGCCGGCAGGTCGCTCCCGGTCGCGGTCCCCGAAGCCCCGCCAGCGGCACCACCCAGCGGGGCGTTTCGGACGGTCACCTCCAAAACATCCCGACCATAGGTCAACACCACCTCGGTCGGCGCCCCACCCGCATGCTTGTGCACATTCGTCAACGCCTCCTGCACAACCCGAAACGCCGTACTCTCCACCATCAACGGCAACGACCGAACCCCACCCACCACCCGCGACCCCACCACCACACCAGCCGCCCGCGACTGATCCAACAACCGCCCAAGATCCCCCACCCCCGCCTGCGGCCGCAACAAAACCCCACCCTCAGGCGAGCGCAACACCCCCAACACATCCCGCAAATTCTCCAACGCCTCCCGACCCGTACCACGAATCAAATCCGCAGCCCGAGCCGTCGCCTCATCCGGCGCATTCACCTCCAACGCACCCGCATGCAAAACCATCAACGACACCCGATGCGCCACCACATCATGCATCTCACGCGCAATCCGCTCCCGCTCCTGAGCCCGCGCCCGCTCAGCCTCCACCACCTGCTCCCGCTCCAACCGCGCCGCCCGCTCCCGCAACCCCACCAACACCTCACGACGAGCCCGCACCCACAGGCCCACGACCAGCCCCAGCCCGATGAAGAGCAGCACTGAGCCCTTGTTCGCGAGTCCGTCCATCTCCGGGGCGGTGCCAACACACGGTTGATTACAGCCGATCCGGTCGACATCGAGGTTGGCGACGACGGTGTACGCCGGAATCACGACAGCGAGTGTCGCGACGCCGAACAGGAGCAGCTCGCGTCGTCGACGCAGGGTCGTGCCGGCGTAGTAGGCGGCGACCAGGGCCGCCGGCCACAGGCCGAGCGACAACACGCTGACCGCCGCCGCCGCGAAGATCGGCCAGCGCCTGCGACGGGCCATCCACGCCGCGACCCCGGACACGCAGGCGACGCTCACCACCAGTGGCGTCCACCAGACCTGGACCGAGACCACGGACAGCGTGATGACCATGACGCCCAGCAACCAGGGCGCGGCCCGGTCATAGGCCCGCTCGGCCCAGCCCCACAGCCGGCCACCCAGCAGCGACGCCCCGATGCTGTCCACCCTCGGAGCCTAGGTGAGCCCTCCACCGGGCGCCTGCGACCATCGACTACCGACCCCCTACCTAAGTCGCAGGCTCAGGGACCGACGGCCGGCGAAGGCGCGTCAGCCCCGCGGCCGCGCGGCTCGACCCCACCCTCGGGCGGGAGCTCACCGTGCTCGGTGGGTAGGTGTGCGGTGACGGTGAAGCCACCATCTGGATCAGTGCCGGCACGGAACCAGCCGCCGAGGATCTCCACGCGTTCCCGAAGTCCGAGCAGACCGAACCCGCCGCCAGGCAGCCCGGCGCCAGGCAGTCCGGCGCCGGCGCCCAGCCCCTGATCCACCGCACCAGAACCCGGAGCAGATCTCCTCCCGCCTCCGGTCCCGGGTGGTGCGTTGCGGATGGTGATCTCGAGGTCGTCGGGTCGATAGGTCAGCACCACGTCGGTCGGCGCCCCACCCGCATGCTTGTGCACATTCGTCAACGCCTCCTGCACAACCCGAAACGCCGTACTCTCCACCATCAACGGCAACGACCGAACCCCACCCACCACCCGCGACCCCACCACCACACCAGCCGCCCGCGACTGATCCAACAACCGCCCAAGATCCCCCACCCCCGCCTGCGGCCGCAACAAAACCCCACCCTCAGGCGAGCGCAACACCCCCAACACATCCCGCAAATTCTCCAACGCCTCCCGACCCGTACCACGAATCAAATCCGCAGCCCGAGCCGTCGCCTCATCCGGCGCATTCACCTCCAACGCACCCGCATGCAAAACCATCAACGACACCCGATGCGCCACCACATCATGCATCTCACGCGCAATCCGCTCCCGCTCCTGAGCCCGCGCCCGCTCAGCCTCCACCACCTGCTCCCGCTCCAACCGCGCCGCCCGCTCCCGCAACCCCACCAACACCTCACGACGAGCCCGCACCCACAGGCCCGACATGAGTGCGAAGGCGAGGCAGGAAAGGAGCAGCACCCGGTTGGCCATGACGTCCATGCCGGTGCCGAGGCAGTACTCGCTACATCCGGCGAGGTCGGATCCAAGGTCGAGGAGGAGACCGTACGGCGGGAGCACGACAGCGCAGCACGCCACCGCGAACGCGAGGAGTTCGGCGCGGCGGCGTGAGCTCGTGCCGGCGTAGTAGGCGGCGACGAGGCCGGCGGGCCACAGGGCCGCCAGGAGGAAACCTACGACGGCCACGACGTAGATCGGCCAGCGCCTGCGGCGGGCCATCCACGCGGCGACCCCGGAGGCCGTCGCGAGGGTCAGGACCAGTGGGGTCACCCAGTTCCGCACCAGGCCCAGCGGCACCAGGAACGACGCGACCCCGACCAACCAGGGCGCGGCCCGGTCGTAGGCCCGGCCGGCCCAGCCCCACAGCCGGCCACCCAGTGGCGACGCCCCGATGCTGTCCACCCTCAGGAGCGTAGGCGAGCCCGCCACCACACGCGTGCGACCATCGACTACCGACCCGCTACCTAAGTAGCAGGTCGCGAAGCGACTGTCGGCCGACGCGTGACCAGGGGGTGGTCGGCCAGGGTCGTCCCATGGAGAAGACGACACCGCACCGCCTCCTTCGGAGACGGCGATGACCGAGGCCATCCTGCACGTCGCCCACGACGTGATGGGTTCCCCGTGGATCTACCTCATCCTGTTCCTGCTCGCCGCCTTCGACGCTTTCGTGCCCGCGTTCCCCAGTGAGAGCGCCGTGATCACCGCGGGCGTCTTCGCCGCCAGCGGAGCCCCGGACCTGTTCCTCGTCATCGTGTGCGCCGCGCTCGGAGCGTTCGTCGGCGACCACATCTCCTACGCGATCGGGCGGACCGCCGGCGCCCGACTGCTCGCCCGGGTCCGGCCCGGCACCCGGCGACACCGCGCCTTCGACTGGGCGGCGCGCACCCTCACCGAACGCGGCGGCCTGCTGCTGGTGGTCGCGCGCTACATCCCCGGCGGGAGGACCGCCGCCACGCTGACCATGGGCGCCGTCGGGTACCCGCGCCGGTCGTTCGCGATCTTCGACGCGATCGCCGCCGTCTCCTGGGCCGTCTACTCCGCGCTGATGGGGTACATCGGCGGCATCGCGTTCGAGAACGACCCGATCAAGGGCGTGCTGCTCGGCGTCGGCCTCGCGGTGGCGCTCACCGTCGTCGTCGAGAGCGTACGTCACCTGCACTCACGCTCCCGGTCGCGGGCGGCGAGGAGCGCGAGCGCCAAGGATCCCGATGACGGCGATGACGACGGGCTGGCGGCGGACGACGCCCTCGCCGCCACGGGCGACCCACGGGGGAACTGACGCCGGGCGAGCAGAGGAACGATCGACGAAGTGACCCTGGGGCGGCACACGCGCCCCGGGGTCACAGCGGGTCAGCGCGACTCGTACAGGTCCGGACGCTTCTCCAGGTCGACCGGGACCGGACCAGCGCTCTCCAGCGCCGCCACCCCGGCCGTCGCGGCCACCGTCGCCGCGTATCCGTCCCAGGCGCTCGCGCCGCGCTGCTCCGCGGCGGCCACGCCGCTCACCCAGTCCTGGAGCTCCCGCCGGTAGGCCTCGGCGAACCGGTCCCGCCAGTCCAGCGACACCCGGCTGGACCGGCTCCGGGAACTCCGCCGGCGCACCTGCTCCGGCTCGTCCAGCAGCAGCGTGCCGTACTCACCGACGAGCTCGCAGCGAACCTCGTAGCCGTACTGCGCGTTGACGAAGACCTCGACGTCTGCGAGCAGGCCACTGGTCGTCTCCACCAGGACGAAGAGCGGGTCGCTCGTCCCGCCCACGACCAGCGAGGAGGACCGCGGACGGTGCACCGTCACCCGGGTGATCTCCTCCTCGAGGAGCCAGCGCACGACGTCGAACTCGTGCACCGCGGACCCGGTGATCAGCCCGGAGGTCGCCGTCCCAGGAGCCGAGAAGCCGTTGCGGTGAACGCAGTGCAGCATCAGCGGAGCGCCGATCACCTTGTCCCGCAACCCGGCCTTGACGTCGACGTAGCCCGGGTCGTACCGGCGCATGAAACCGACGCTCACCAGCCGGCGGCCGCCTCGTACCTCGGTCTCGACGATCCGCAGCGCGCCGTCGGACGTGGGCGCCAACGGCTTCTCGCACAGGACGGGCTTGCCGGCCTCCAGGCAGGCGAGGACGAGTTCCTCGTGGGTCGAGTCGGCGGAGGCCACGAGTACGGCGTCCACCCCGGCGTCGTGCACCAGCGCCAACGGGTCGGACAGCACCCGCGCACCAGGGACCTCGACCGCCACGGCCTGCGCGCGCTGCTCGTCCAGGTCGCTGATCGCACTCACCCGCACGCCGGCGACGGAAGTTGTGAGCGTGCGTACGTGGTCGGCACCCATGATCCCGGTGCCGATCACACCCACCCGAACGGTCATGCCCGCCTCCCCGCCGCGAGGGCCGGCACGACGGTGTCGCGCAGGAAGTCGATGCTGCGGCGCACGTCGAGGATCGGTCCCTGCCCGGCCGCCGGAATGCCGGGCAGCGCGGTGTCCTGCTCGAGGACGTACCAGCCGTGGTAGCCCGTCTCCTCCAGCGCGAGGACGACGCCGGCGATGTCGAGATCGCCGTCACCCAGGGGGGCGAACAGGCCGCCGCGTACGCCGTCGACCCAGCTCACCGCGCCCTTCTCCACCGAGGTGGCGACGTCGGCGCGGACGTCCTTGAGATGGACGTGTCCCACCCGTTCCGGCGCGGACCTCGCAAGGTCCACCGGGTCCGTCCCGCCGATGGCGAGGTGCCCGGTGTCCAGGCAGAGAGGGACGTCGCTGTCGTGGAGGAGCCGCCGCACGGTCTCGGCCGACTCGATCGCCGTACCGACGTGTGGATGCAGGGTCGTACGCAGGCCCAGATCGGCGACGAGCGCGCGTACCCGTGCCAGGTTCCGCAGCAGGTGGCGCCACTGGTCGTCGTCGAGTTCGACCTTGCTGTCGTAGCCGGACGGACCGGCGTCGGCCGCGAGGACGACGACCTCCGAGCCGGCCGCCGCGAGCGTGCGGATCGCCGCTTCGGCCGCGGCGAGGTCGACGTCGGCGTCCAGGTGCAGGGTCACCGGAAGGAAGCCACCGATCAGGCTGAGGTCGTGGCTTTCCAGGGCCGCGCGGACCGCGTCCGGTGTGGCGCCGAGGTAGCCGGTCGGCCCGAGTTCGGTAGCTGCCAAGCCGACTTCGGCCATCTGCGCCAGGACGACCGGTGCGGGGAGTTCATGGCCCCAGTCCGGCGCCTCCGACACCCCCCAGGAGATCGGTGCACCGGCCACCCGGCCGGTCAGGGGTCCCAGGTCCATCACGTGTCAACTCCTTGTTGCGTACTTCTGGCCGGGTCGGGGTCCGCGAGACCCGGTCGCACCGCCCGCTCGGAGGATTCGAACGGGACTCGTCGCTTCGGCTCGGTGGCTCAGCCCGAGCTCGGAAAGTGGAACGCCGCGTCGGAGAGGCCCTCGACGTGCGGCCACCGGGACGTGACGGCCTTGGCGCGGGTGTAGAAGCCGACGCCCTCAGGACCATGCACGTGCCGGTCACCGAAGAGCGAGTCCTTCCAGCCACCGAAGCTGTAGAACGCCATCGGCACCGGGATCGGCACGTTGATCCCGATCATCCCGACGGTGACCTTCCGCTGGAAGGTCCGGGCTGCCTCACCGCTACCGGTGAAGATCGCGGTGCCGTTGCCGAACGGGTTGGCGTTGACGATCTCGATCGCCTCCGCGAGGGTGTCGGCGCGCAGGACCACGAGCACCGGCCCGAAGATCTCGTCCTGGTAGACGCGCATCGCCGGCGTCACCTTGTCGAGCAGGCTCGGCCCGACGAAGAAGCCGCTCTCGTGGCCCTCGACCCGCAGCCCGCGCCCGTCGACGACGAGCGCGGCGCCCTCGGACTGGCCGTTCTGGATGGCGGCGACGATGCGTTCCCGCGCCTGGTCGGTGACGACCGGCCCCATCTCGGCGCTGTCGTCCGTTCCGACCCCGACCCGGACGTCAATGGCGCGTTGACGCAGCTTCTCCACCAGGGTGTCGCCCGCGGACCCGACCGTCACGACGGCCGAGATCGCCATGCAGCGCTGGCCGGCCGAGCCGTACCCCGCCGCGGTGATGTGGTCGGCAGCGAAGTCGAGGTCGGCGTCCGGGAGCACCACGGCGTGGTTCTTCGCCCCGCCGAGCGCCTGGACGCGCTTGCCGGTCCTGGTGGCGGTCTCGTGGACGTACTTCGCGATCGGCGTCGAACCGACGAACGAAACGGCGGCCACGTCTGGATGCTCGAGCAGTCCGTCGACGGCTTCCTTGTCGCCGTTCACGACGTTGAACACCCCGTCGGGCAGGCCGGCCTGCTGCCACAGTTCGGCGACCAGCCGGGACGCGGAGGGGTCCCGCTCGGACGGCTTGAGCACGAAGGCGTTGCCGCAGGCGATCGCGATCGGGTGCATCCACATCGGCACCATGACCGGGAAGTTGAACGGCGTGATGCCCGCGACGACGCCGAGCGGCTGCCGGAAGGAGTAGGCGTCGACGCCGGTGGACACCTGGTCGGAGAACTCGCCCTTCAGCAGTTGCGGAATGCCGCAGGCGAACTCCACGACCTCAAGACCCCGCAGCACCTCGCCACGGGCGTCGGAGAGCACCTTGCCGTGCTCGGCCGTGACGATCCGGGCGAGGTCGTCGACGTGCCGGTCGACGAGTTCGCGGAACGCGAAGAGGATCTTCGCCCTCCGGGTGACCGACACCTCCCGCCAGGACTCGAACGCCTTGGCCGCGGTCTGGACGGCGAGATCGACGTCAGCGCGGCTGCCGAGGACCACCTCGGCCTGGCGTTCGCCGGTGGCGGGGTTCCATACCGGACCCCGCCTGGTCGAGGAACCAGGCGTCGGGGATCCGGCGATCCAGTGTTCGACCAGGCCTCGCGCACCGTCGGCGGTGCCGGGGCTCGTGTTGGCGGTCGCGACACCCGCGGCGCTCGTCGCGTCGGTCGCGGAGCCGGTGCTCGCGGACTGGTTGGTGGACATGGTCAAAACCTTTTCTCGTGATCGTTGTCTACAGGTAGTGCCGCTGGGCGGGCTTGTGCTCGTCGTACTCCTCGCGGGCGCGGCGGGTCGCCTCGAGGGTGGAGACGCTGGCGACCGGAACGTCCCACCACGCCTGTGAGGACGGGGCCTCCCCCAGCGGGTCGGTCTCGACGTGCACGAGGGTGGTTCGGGTCGCCTCGCGGGCCTTGTCCAGCGCCGAGCGGAGCTCGTCGATGGTGCCCGCCCGGATGACGTCGGCACCTAGGCTCGCGGCGTTGGCCGCCAGGTCGACGGGCAGGACGTCGCCGTCCAGCGCGCCGGTCTTCGGGTTGCGGTAGCGGTAGCTGGTCGCGAACCGTTCCGAGCCGACCGACTCCGACAGCGAGCCGATCGAGGCGTACCCGTGGTTCTGCACCAACACGATGGTGAGCTTCACACCCTCCTGGACGGCGGTGACGATCTCCTGCGCGAGCATGAGGTAGGAACCGTCGCCGACGAGCACGATGACCTCGCGGTCGGGGTCGGCCATCTTGACGCCGAGACCGGCCGCGATCTCGTAACCCATGCAGGAGTAGCCGTACTCGACGTGGTACTGCTTCGGGTCGCGGGTGCGGAACAGCTTGTGCAGCTCGCCGGGCATGCTCCCGGCGGCGTTGATGACGACGCCGCGCTCACCGGCCGCGTCGTTGACCGCGCCGAGCACCTCGGTCTGGGCCAGCAACTGACCGGGCTTCGCGGCCTTCGCGGCCTCGCGGCCGATGCCGTACGCCTCGTCGACCGTCTCCTGCCAGCGCGCCGACAGTTCGGTGGCCCGCGTGCGGTAGGCGGGATCGACGGCCCAACCCGCAAGACGTCCGGACAGCGCGGTGAGCGCGGCCCGGGCGTCGGCGACCACGGACTCGCCCGCCTGCTTGGCCGCGTCGAAGCCGGTCACGTTGATGTTGACGAACCGGACGTCGGGCCGGGCGAAGATCGTCCGGGACGCGGTCGTGAAGTCGCTGTAGCGGGTGCCGATGCCGATCACCACGTCCGCCTCGCGGGCGAGCTCGTTGGCCGCGGTCGTTCCGGTGGCGCCGATCGCACCGACGCTGGAGGGGTGGTTCCACGGCAACGAGCCCTTGCCGGCCTGGGTCTCCGCGACAGGTACGCCGGTCAGCTCGGCGAACTCCCGCAGCTGCTCGGTGGCCTCGGAGTAGATCACACCGCCACCCGCGACCACCAGCGGTCGCTGGGCCGTGCGGATCACCTCGACGGCCCGGTCCAGAGCGCCCGGCTCCGGGACGGGGCGTCCCACGTGCCACACCCGACGGGCGAAGAACTCCTTCGGCCAGTCGAAACTCTCGGCCTGGACGTCCTGCGGCAGTGCCAGGGTCACCGCGCCGGTGTCCGCCGGGTCGGTGAGCACGCGCATCGCCGCGAGGGCGGCCGGGATCAGCTGCTCCGGCCGGTTGATGCGGTCCCAGTACCTCGACACCGGACGCAAGGTGTCGTTGACGGAGACGTCGTAGGAGCGCGGGTCCTCCAGTTCCTGCAGGACCGGGTTGGCGACGCGGGTGGAGAAGATGTCGCCGGGCAGCAACAGCACCGGGATGCGGTTGATCGTCGCGAGGGCCGCGCCGGTCACGAGGTTGGTGGCGCCCGGGCCGATGGAGGTCGTGCACGCGAACGCCCGCAGGCGGTTCTTCATCCGGGCGTAGCCGACGGCCGCGTGCACCATCGCCTGCTCGTTGCGGGCCTGGAAGTAGGGCAGTTCGGCGGGGTCACGGTGGGCCGACTCCGCGAGCGCCTGCCCGAACCCCGCGACGTTGCCGTGTCCGAAGATCCCGAAGCAGCCGGCGAAGAACCGTTGCTCGACGCCGTCGCGTTCGGCCCACTGCTGGGCCAGGAACCTGACGAGGGCCTGCCCCACCGTCAACCGGACCGAGGACTCGCCTGCGCTCATCGCTCTCCTCCTGTGCTCGTCATCGGCAGTCGCGGGTCGACCGACTGGTCGTCCCAGGTGTCACGGATCCAGCCGTGCGCCGGGTCGTCGCGGATGAGCCAGGCCCGGTCCGGACTGGGCCCGGCCATGACGTTGAGGTAGTACAGGTCGTAACCCGGCACCGCCATCGACGGGCCGTGCCAGCCGTGTGGAATCGTGACCACATCGCCGCTGCGGACTTCGGCCAGCACGTCGATCGGACGATCCACCGTGCCGTACACGCGCTGGTAGGCGACGCCGGGGCCGGCGGGGCCTTCGGCGACCTCGAAGTAGTAGACCTCCTCGAGCGGGCACTCCTCGCCCGGGCGATCCTCGTCGTGCTTGTGCGGTGGGTACGACGACCAGTTCCCGCCCGGTGTCAGTACCTCCACCGCGATCAGCTTGTCGGCGTCGAAGACTCCCGCGGCCGCGAAGTTGTGCACCTCCCGGCTGCACTGGCCGGTGCCGCGCAGCTCGACGGGCACCTTCTCGGCCGGACCGTACCGCGCCGTCAAGCGCCGGTTGCATCGCGCCGATGGCAGGGCGATCTTGGCACCGCCCGGAGCGGACACGCTGACCTCGGCGTCCCGCGGGACGTAGGCGAAGTCGGTGACGCCGGAGAAGACGTCGCAGCGGCCGGCCAACTCGAACGACGTGCCGTCGCACTCGACTCCCACGCCCTCACCGGAGAGCGGGAGGACGACCATCTCCTCCTCGCCGGTCGCGAAGGTGAGCGAACCGCCCGGCGCGAGCTCCAGGACCCGCAGCCCGCTGTAGGCCCAGCCCGCCCGATCCGGCGTGAGCCGCAGGCTCCAGTCACCCTCGGCCAGCGATCCGGCCGGCAGGTGGTGCTTCACGATTCCCCTTCCGTCGGCAGCAGGCTCACCGCGGTGTCGACCGCCGCCGCCACGTCGTCGTCAGGCGGGTAGAGCAGCGTCCGGCCCACCACGAGGCCACGGACGGTGGGCAGCGCGAGCGCCTTCTCCCACCGGGCGTAGGACTCGTCGGGGTCCCGGGAGACCTCGCCGCCGAGCAGCACGATCGGGAGCGTCGTCGCGGCCGCCACCCGCTCCATCTCGGTCGCGTCCGCGACCACCGGCAGCTTCAGCCAGGTGTAGGCACTGGTGGCGCCCAGCCCTGCGGCGATCACCGCCGAGCGGATCACGGCGTCGGCGCTCAGGTCGTTGCCGAGCCGGCCGTCGACCCGGCGGGACACGAACGGCTCGACCACGGCGATCCGGCCACGCCGCGCGAGAGCGCTAACCGCGCGGGCGCAACTCTCGATCGTCGCCGCGGTCGCGGAATCGGCGTAGTCGATCCGCACCAGCATCTTGCCGGCGTCCAGGCCGAACCGGTCGATGCTGTCCGCGTCGTACGCCGTGAACCGGTCGTCGACCTCGAACGCCGCACCGGGCAGCCCACCCCGGTTCATCGAGCCGATGACGACCTTGCCCTCCAGCGCGCCGAGCAGCAGCAGGTCCTCGATCACGTCGGGCGCCGCGAGGACCCCGTCGACGCCGGGTCGGTCGAGGGCGACCAGGAGGCGCGCGAGGAGTTCGGCCCGGTCCGCCATCGCGTGGACCCGGTCGCCCGCGGCCAGGGAGCCACGGGCCGGGTGATCTGCCGCGATGATCATCAGCCGGCCACTGGGCCCGACGATCGGCCGGCGACGGCGCGCGGCGTAGGCGTCGCCCACGGCGGCGGGATCGCGGAACCGCGTCTCGGCCAACCGGGCGACGTCCACCATGGGACCTGGATCAGCCATCCGACGCCTCCGCCAGCAACTCCTCGACCTCGGCGTCGTTCGGCATCGCGTCGGCGCAGGCGAGGCGAGCCGCGACGTAGGCACCCGCCGCGTTGGCGAAGCGCATGATCCGGTGCAGGTCCCAGCCGGACAGCAGGCCGTGGCACAGCGCACCCCCGAACGCGTCCCCCGCACCGAGTCCGTTGACGACCTCCACCATGACGGGGGGCACGACGGTCTCCTCGGTGCGGGTACGCGCGAGAACGCCCTTCGGTCCCTGCTTCACCACGGCCAGTTCGACGCCCCGGTCGAGCAGTGCCCGCGCCGCCTTGTCGGGATCCCGGGTGCCCACGGCGATCTCGCACTCGTCGAGGTTTCCCACCGCCACGGTGGCGTGCTCGACCGCGGCGCCGATCACGGACCGGGCCTCGTCGGGCTCGGACCAGAACATCGGGCGGTAGTCCAGGTCGAGCACGGTGTGCGCCTGGTGCGCGCGAGCCCGCAGCGCCGCCATCGTCGTGGACCTGCTCGGCTCCTCCGACAGACCGGTGCCGGTCACCCAGAAGATCCGCGCCGCGGTGATGGCCTCGAAGTCCAGTTCGGCCTCGTGGATCTCGAGGTCGGGCGCCTTCGGGTACCGGTAGAAGTAGAGCGGGAAGTCGTCGGGCGGGAAGATCTCGCAGAACACCACGGGTGTCGGAAGTCCCGCGACGGGTGTGACGTACCTGTCGTCGACCCCGAAACCACACAGCGCCTGGTGGATGTAGTCGCCGAAGGGGTCGGCCCCGGTCCGGGTGATCACCGCCGAACGTCGACCGTGTCGGGCCGCGGCCACCGCGACGTTGGTCGCGCTGCCGCCGAGGAACTTGGCGAACGACGTCACGTCGGGAAGTCGGACCCCGATGTCGTTCGGATAGATGTCGACGCTCACCCGGCCCATCGTGATCAGGTCGAAGTTCACCCGCGTACCTCCTCGATCCGCACGGGACGTCCGTCCCGGCGAGACAACTCGCACGCCTCCGCGACGTACAACGCCTCCAGCGCGTCCTCTCCCCCGCACGGCGAGGGCGCCCGCCCGGCGGCAACCTCGAGGAACGCCCTGAGCTCGGCGACGTAGGCCTCCTTGAACCGGTCGGCGAACCCGACGTAGGGCGAGTCGGACGGCCAGGTCACGTCGCGCTCGGTCGAGGTCATCGGAGTCCGGTCGGACAGGCCGATGACCGCGGTCCCGCGGGACCCGTGCAGTTCGGTACGGACGTCGTGTCCGCCGCCGTTGTACCGGGTCGCGACGGTGGTGACGAGTGTCCCGTCGCCGAGGGTCAACAGGGCCTGTCCGGTGTCGACGTCGCCGGCCTCGGTGAAGAAGCTCGCACCCCGGTTGGCTCCGACCGCGCGCACCTCGACGACCTCCGCGCCGGTCAGCCAGCGGATCGCGTCGAAGTCGTGGACGCTGCAGTCCCGGAAGATTCCCCCCGAGCCCGGAATGTAGGACGCCGGCGGAGGTTCGGAGTCCAGGGTGCAGGCGAGGATCGAGTGCAGCCAGCCGAGCTCGCCCGAGCGCAGCCGCTCCCGCGCGGTGCGGTAGCCGGGGTCGAAGCGGCGCTGGAAGCCCATCTGCAACGGCGTACCCGTGGCGGCGACCCGCGTCACCGCGGCCCGGGTGCCCGGGACGTCGATCGCGAGCGGCTTCTCACAGAAGACCGCGACACCGGCCTGGGCGACCGCCGCGACCAGGTCCGCGTGGGTGTTGGTGGGTGCCGCGATCACGACCCCATCGGGTTTGCTCGCGAGGAGCTCCTGGACGCTCCCGGCGCTCGACACGCCGAGCTTGTCGGCGCTCGCGCGAGCGAGCTCCACGTCGGCGTCCGCGATGTACAGGTCGTCGATACCCGGCAGATCACGAAGATTCGCCGCATGCATGGCGCCGATCCGCCCGACGCCGATGAGTCCGATCCGCATTCCACCCTCCGTGCGTTTCCCCCGGTCGAGTTTTCCGCCGTGCTTCTGGGGTGTCAATAGTTTGTAAGGACATTCTGACGTTAGGCTTTCCTCGTCGGCGTACGGCACACTGGTACGCATCCGACGGCGGGCACTGACACCCGACCCTTCCCACTATTCACCGAGGAGCGAGCGTGACACCACTCGCCGTGACGGTGGACCGTCGAAGTCCCGTGCCGCTCTACTTCCAGGTGGCCGAGCAGATCGAGCGGGAGATCATCTCCGGCGCCCTCGCCCCGGGCACCCGGCTGCCCAACGAGATCGTTCTCGCCGACCAGCTCACGCTGTCCCGGCCCACGATGCGGCAGGCCATCCAGTACCTCGTCGACAAGGGCCTGCTCGTGCGCAAGCGCGGAGTCGGCACCCAGGTCGTCCAGTCGCAGGTGCGCCGCTCGATCGAGCTGTCCAGCCTCTACGACGACCTCACCCGTGCCGGGCAGCACCCGAGCACCATCGTCCGGGACCTGCGGGTCTGCCCCGCGCCCGAGGACGCCGCCGGCGCGCTCGGCGTTCCGGTCGGCTCCGACCTGCTGCGGGTCCGGCGGTTGCGCTGCGCCCAGAACGAGCCGCTCGCCCTCATGACCAACTACCTGCCCACCGGTCTGCTCGACCTCACCACCGAGCAGCTCGAGGAGCACGGGCTCTACGGCCTGCTGCGGTCGGCGGGCGTCCAGCTCCGGGTCGCGCGGCAGACGATCGGGGCCTGCACGGCGACTGCGAGCCAGGCGAAGGACCTGCACGAGGCCAAGGGCGCGGCCCTGCTCACCATGACCCGAACGGCGTACGACGACGTGGGACGTGCCGTCGAGTACGGCTCGCACGTCTACCGGGCGTCGCGCTACTCCTTCGAGCTCACCCTGATCGAGCGCTGACCCGGGCTGACCGAACCTGATCCGAAGCTGACCCGAACCTGACCAGTCCCGACCGCCACCCCGACCAGGGTGGTGGGTCAGAGGTCGGCGAGCCGGTCGACACGCTCCCGCAACCGCTCGGTGGCGGGACGGCGACGACGACGGCGCCGGCGGAACAGCCGGATGTTCTCCCGGGCGAGGTCGGCGGCGCCCACGAGACCGGCCTCGTTGCCGAGCGCCGCCCGCAGGATCTGCGCCTCCGGCCGGAACCCCCGACCGGTGAGTGACCGCTTGAACGTCTCACGTGCCGGCCCGAGGAAGAGGTCACCCGCCTCGGAGACGCCACCGCCGACGACGAACGTTCCCGGGTCGAAGGCCGCGGCGAGGTTGGCCAGGCCGACTCCGAGCCAGCGGCCGACCTCCTCGAGCAGCTCGACCGCGACCGGGTCGCCGTCCTTGGCCGCCTCGGTGACCGAAGGGCCGGTGATCCGGCCCGGGTCGCCGCCCACCCGGTCGAGCAGGTTCTGCGCCACCGGCGAGCCGGAGGCCGCGAGCTCGCGCGCCTCGCGGACGAGGGAGTTGCCGCTGGCGTACTGCTCCCAGCAGCCGCGGTTGCCGCACTCGCAGCGGTGTCCGCCGGGTACGACGGTCATGTGGCCGAACTCACCCGCCACGCCGTACTTCCCGCGCAGCATGACCCCGTCGGTGATCACCGCGCCACCGATCCCGGTGCCGAGTGTGACGCAGACGAGGTGGCTCTCCCCCTGGCCGGCGCCGAACCGCCACTCGGCCCAGGCCGCGGCGTTCGCGTCGTTCTCGATGATCACGGGGAGCCGGACCCGGCGGCGGACGGCGTCCCGAAGGGGCTCGTGCCGCCAGGCGAGGTGGGGTGAGAAGAGGACGGAGGACCCCGTGACGTCGATCCAGCCGGCGGCGCCGATACCGACCGCGGTGACTTCGTATCGGCTACGCAGCTCGGCCACCACGTCGGCGATCGTGTCCTCGGTCGCCTGCGGGCTGGTCGAGGGGGTGTCCCGGCGGAGGCGTTCGAGGACGTGCCCTTCGGGGTCGACCACGCCGGCGGCGACCTTCGTCCCGCCGATGTCGACGCCGACCGTCAGTGCCTGGATGAACGCCATCAGCGCCGCCGGGCCAGGTCGGCCGCTCCGATGATGCCGGCCTCGTTGCCGAGCAGGGCGGGTCGGATCTGCAGGACGGGCCGGTGTCCACGGGCGGTGAGCTGCCGTGCGAACGCCGCGCGTGCCGGCTGGAGGAGCAGGTCGGCGGCCTCGGAGACTCCGCCGCCGATCACGACCACGGCCGGGTCGAGCACCGCGGCGAGGGTCGCGATGCCCTCACCGAGCCAGCGGCCGAGGTCCTCCAGCAGCTCCACGGCGGCGGTGTCGCCGGCGGCCGCGGCCTCGGTCACCATCGGTCCCTCGACCATGGTCCAGTCACCGCCGGCCCGTTCGAGGAGCGCCTCGGCCTGGGACGGGCTGGACTTCACGAACTCCCGGGCCTCCCGAACGAGCGCCCGGCCGCTGGCGTACTGCTCCCAGCAGCCGCGGTTGCCGCACCCGCAGAGGTGACCGTTGGGGACCACGCGCAGGTGGCCGACCTCGCCGCCGACGCCGAACGCGCCGCGGTAGAGCTCGCCGTTCAGCACCAGGCCGCCACCGAGGCCGGTTCCGATGGTGAGCAGGATCATGTCGTCGACGTCGCGCCCGGCTCCGAACTGGAACTCCGCCCACGCCGCGGCGTTCGCGTCGTTCTCGACCACGGTCGGCAGGCCGGTGCGGGCCTCGACCTCACGCTTGAGCGGTTCCTGGCGCCAGGCGAGGTTGGGGGCGAAGAGGACGTCGGCGCGGTTGGCGTCGACGAAGCCCGCGGCGCCGACACCGATCGCCTCGGCATCGAACTCCGAGCGGAGGTCCTTCACCACGTCGGCGATGGCGGCGACGATCTCGGGAGGGCTGGTGGCGGGTGTCTCGCGCCGTGCCTCGCCGACGATCCGACCGGACTCGTCGACGACGCCACCGGCGATCTTGGTGCCGCCGACATCGACTCCGATCGTCAGTCCTGTGGACCCGCCGACCCGCATCGCAGCGGCGGTCTCACCAGCCGTCACGTCCCCGTGAGCAGCCTCAGGCACATCTGTCACGCCGCCCTGCCCTTCTCACCCTCTGCTGCCGATGCTGACGCACGCCGCTGTCCTGCCGACACCCGGGCACCAGCGGCGGACCCGAACTCCGGCAGAGGGTACCGGGTCGCACGCACGCCGCGACCGAGCGCCCACGGCCCCCGGCCGGCCGTACCGGTCAGCCCTGCTCGACCTTCTTCCTGAGTTCCTTCAGGGCGGTGTCGATGATCACCTTCTCGGCCTTGCGCTTGATCAGGCCGATCATGGGAAAGGTCACGTCGACCGCGAGGCGGTAGGTGACCTCGGTGTTGCCTCGACCCCGGTCGCGCAGGGTGTAGGCGCCGTCCAGGGACTTGACCACCTTCGCCTCCACCAGGGTCCAGCGGACCTCGCGGTCGCCCTCCCAGGTGTAGGCCAGGGTGTAGTCGTCCTTGATCGCGCCGGCGTTGAGGACGAAGTGCACGTGGTCGGGTCGTCCGGTCCGGTCGTCGACGGTGACGACCTGGACCTCCTTCACCGCCGCGGCCCAGCTCGGATAGGAATCGAAATCGGCGATGACGGACATGATGTCCGCCGGCGTCGCCTTGATGGTGACGCTCGAGCTCGTGTGCTCTGCCACTGCCCTACCCTTCCGCCCACCAAGAAGTGTGTCCCGCCCAGGCAGGTTATCGAAAACGCGTGCTTCACACCCCACACTGGCACGCGCGTGGTCGGACACCGGCCCTCGAGTCGTCCCACCGCCGCATTACCGGGCCGAACCACCGCGCCTAACCACCGCGCCTAACCACCGGGCCGAACCACCGGGATCGCACGCGGCCGGTGCGGCCCGAGATCCGTCGTCCACGACCGGGCGAGCGTGATCGTCCCGACCGGCTGGCCGGGGGCCGCCCGGGCGCACGCCCAACCGCGGGAGTGCACCGGCCGCGGTACGTCGGATCGGGAGCCGGCGACCGCGGGTGGCGCGCTCAGTGCTGGCGCGCGTAGTGGGCGGCCAGGAGATCCTCGCCCCAGTCGTGGCGAAGGTCCCGCCAAACGGTGTGGATGTGGTTGTTGTCGTTCTGGGTGTTGTCGTACTCGAGCAGGAAGGGCGGGGCGGTCAGGGCGTAGTAGTGGCCGAGTCCGCGCTGCTCCGAACCCGCCCAGCAGAACGTCACCTGTTCCAGCCCGGCCACCACGAGTTCCTGCCAGGACTCCTCCGCGACCTCGGGAGTCAACCGGTCGAGGTAGTGCCGCAACAGCGTGGTCAGGTGACCCTGCTGCGGCTCGGTCATGTCGGCGTACGCCAGTCCGCGTGGGACCCGGCCGATGTCGGCCACCGGGTCGTGCCGCGTGAGGATGTCGCCCGGCGCGATCGGGTCGACGATCGCGACGGCCCGCCGGTCGGCGTCGAGGGAGCCGAGCAGTACCCGGGCCAGGTCCTCCGACTCCGGCAGGGTCCGGAGCCCGGCGTGCGGGCCGGAGGGGACGAGGGCGGGGTTCGCGCCGAAGAACTGCGGCGTCCCGGCCACCCGGTCACCCACCACCGTGAGGTGCACGGCGAGATGGTGGCCGTTGACCCGCCAGGCCCAGGGCGCGTCACCGCCCGGGTCGCCGAGGACCCGGAACCAGTAGCGCTTGGCGTCCCGCCGCTCCCAGTTGCTCACGCCGGCCTCCCGCTCGAGCTCCCGGAGGACGGCGTCCAGCGCCATGATCGCGCCCGCCCGGTCGGTACCAGCCGCGCTCAGACCCGTGGCGAGGAGCTCCATGGCGAGGCCCTGCTGGGCGTCGTCCATGTCCGCGAGCGGAAGCCCCGGCCGCGAACCGGGCAGGTAGGTCCAGTCCCGGTGGTCGCCGGTGTCGAACGGCGCGGTCGCGGCCGCCCGCTGCTCCGCGCTCAGCGCCGCCAGGAACGTCGTCGCCGCCTCTGTCATCCGCGCCGCCGCGCCCGCCTGGGATCCGGCCATCGGTCCTCCACCCGCTTCGTCCACCACTTCGCCACCACGGTCCCCGTCAGGCTAGCGGCGCGGATCGACCAGGCCCGAGCCCACGGCCGTGGCTGTCCCCGATCGGTCTGTGGCATCCGCCGATCTCGCCCCCGTCGAGCGGTCTCCTGATCGGGCCGGCCCCACTCGCGTGACCGCGGGTCGGGCGGGTAAGCCAGTGGGGTGGCCCGAAAGCCAGCCCGTACCGCCGCCGACTTCCTGCCGGAGCGCACCGACCTGACCGCGCTGCGCGAGGCGGCCGGGTCGTGCCAGGGTTGCGACCTGTATCGCGATGCGACCCAGACGGTGTTCGGCGCGGGCGACCCGAACGCCAGGGTGGTGCTCGTCGGAGAGCAACCAGGCGACGTGGAGGACCGGCGGGGCGAGCCCTTCGTCGGTCCCGCGGGCGGCGTCCTCGACCGGGCCATGGCCGACGCCGGTATCGACCGGGTCGGAACGTACGTCACCAACGCCGTGAAGCACTTCAAGTTCGTCCCTGCCGAGCGCGGCAAGCGCCGGCTGCACAAGACACCTGGCCGGACCGAGATCGTGGCCTGCCGGCCCTGGCTGAGCGCCGAACTGGCCGCGGTTCGACCAGAACTCCTGGTCTGCCTCGGTGCCACCGCGTCGAAGGCGGTGTTCGGGCCGGCGTTCAAACTGACCGAGCGGCGGGGCGTGCTCCTGCCACCACCGGAAGAGGAACTCATGGCCGGGCAGTCGGAGGCAGGCGAGCACGTGCCCTCCGCGATCCTGGCCACGATCCACCCGTCGGCGGTGCTGCGCGCACTCGACCGGGACGAGGCCTACGCGGGCCTCGTCGCCGATCTGCGGGTCGCCGCGGAGTCTCTGTCCTGACCCGCCTCGGCGACCTGAGCGGTCTTCGCGGCGCGGCCGGTATCAGGGGCCGCGCCGGCCGCGTCCGGGCGCTCGTCGATCCGGACCTCGGTAGTGACCTCGGTGTGGACCTCGGCAGGGGCCTCGGCGCCGGTCGCGGCAGGGATGTGGAGTTCGTCCGGACCCCTGGTCGAAGGCCTGGCCGGGATCGGAATCCGGCTCGTACCCACGGCGCGGCCGGACTCCATCTCGTCCTTCAGTGCGAACAACGCCGTCTTCAGCGACACGGCGTAGTCCCGCCGTAGCCGGGCCAGCCGGCGCGGAGGTGAGGTTCCCCGCGCCGGATCCGCCCGCAGGAAGACGTGCACGACCGTGCCGTCGCGGTAGGGCTCGAGCCACAGCTCGGCGGTCCCGGAGAGGGCGCCGCCGGCGTACCACCGCATGCCCTCCGCACCACGGTCGTGGTAGGGACTGAGCTCGATCGCCGGCCAGCACGTACGCCAGAAGGCCAGGCCGGCGAGCCTGGCCGCCAGCTCCTCGGCCGGCGCGACGACGAACGTGTCGTCGGCGAGGTCCACCTCCGGCACCTCGCTCACCTCCCCATCACCCGGACCGTGCGGATAGATTCAACCGCACGCGCGGGCCAGGGACGCCGGGTCCCGGCCCCCCGCGCCGGAGGAGGGACCATGAGGGCCGGGGTCCGGATCACGCTCGCCGGCGCCCAGGTCACCCTGCTCCTGCTCTCCCTTCCCCGCTGGGTCACCTCGCACGGACTCCTGCTCGAACGCCTCCCGACCGCGGTCACCCTGGCCGCCCTGCTCGGTGCGGGTGTCGGGCTGCTGCGATCGACCCGAACGACCAGACGGGTGGCGTACGGCCCGACCGTGCTCGCCGTCCTGGTCCTCGCACTCACGTTCCTGCCGCTGCCGTCGGTCCGGGTCATGGTGCCGGTCGTGGCGCTGGCGGGGGCGGTGGCGATGGCGGGGTACGCCGAGTTCGCTGGACGCGTGCTGCACGAGACGGGCGGGCGAAGCTCCCGGCCTCGTCGCCCGGCGGTGCTCACCACGACCGGCGCCCTCGTGCTGCTCGCCCTCGGCGCGCTCGGCGGGGTCCTGCTGGACATGCTGCTGACGTTCGCCGGCGTGCCCCCGGTCGGCTGGGCGGTGCTCCTCGCCGTGGGTTCGGCCATTCTGTGGCCGCGGCCCGGGCTGCCGATCGGGCTGGTCGTGGTCCTCGCGCTGCCGCCGCTCGTCCTCGGCGTACGAGGGATGACCGTGGGGGCGACCTGGTCGCCGTACGGCCTCGTCACCGAGCGGACACCGATCGACGGCCAGACGACCGTCAGGCGGGACGGCCTACCGCTGCCGGCCCCACGCGCCGCTGCGGAACTCGCGCGGGACGAGCCGACGTCGCTGGCGCCGTTCGACTGGGTACCAGGCGGGCATCCGCGGCGGGTTCTGGTGCTCGGCGCCGGGACCGGCAACGACACCGCGCTCGCCCTGGCCCGGGGCGCCGAGCACGTCGACGCGGTGGAGGTCGACCCGGCCCTGGTCGACCTCGGGGCGCGCCGGCATCCCGACCATCCCTACGCCGACTCCCGGGTGAGCGTGCACGTGGCTGACGCCCGGGCGTTCCTCAACGGGGCGACGGACCGCTGGGACCTGATCATCTTCACCCCCGAGGTCGCCCGGCTCGGCCTACCCGGTACCAGCACACCCGGCTCGTCCTACGCCCTCACCACGGAGGCGTTCGCCCGCGCGCGCACGCTCCTCGACCCGAACGGCGCGGTGGCGGTGATCTACGAAGGATCTGGGTGGGTGGTACGCCGGCTCGAGTTGACCGTGGTGGCGGCCATCGGTCCGGCCTGCACCTTGTCTGGCGAGCGAACGACCACGCTGGTCGCCCCGAGCGCCGGCATGGCGCGGACCGCCCCGACGGTTCCACTCGCGTCGCGCGACTGCGCCCTGAGAGCGGCCATGCTCAACGAGTTGTACGACGTCCCGGTCACCGACGATCAGGCGGCGCTGAGCCGGCACGGCTGGCCGTGGTCGACGGAGACGGTCGCCGCACTGCTCGGGTTCGCCGTCGCGGTCCTGCTCGTCGCGGTCGTCCTCGGCGGCCGGCGCGGCGTCCGGAGGCAACCGCGCCTGGCCGGCCTCGGCACCGGAGCCGCGGCCTGGCTGGTCGGACTCTGGGCGCTCAGCGCCGCGTCCCTCCGGTTCGGCTCGACCTGGAACGTACGTTCCGTCGCTCTCGCCCTGCTGCTCCTCGGCGCGATCCTGCTCATCGCGGTCGGTGGGCCGGTCGCCCGCAGGCTCGGCCGGCGGCTGCCCCCTGCCGATCCCGCCCGCACGACCGGCTTGGCCGTGCTCGGTGCGCTCCTCGGCGCACTGGTCGGCTACGCCGTTCCCGTCCTCGGCAGCCCGGTGCTGTTCGGCGCCCTGGCGGTCGCGGTCGTCGTCGCCGCCGGATCGAAGCTGCTCGCTCTCCGGCGGGCGGGACGCCCGGCCACGCCCAGCGCCGACCAGCCCCAGAAAGACCCGGCGCAGCAGGACCCGGCCCAGAAAGACCCGGCCCGAAGTGATCAGCCCGGGAGCGGCCCGCGTCCGACCGATCCGGCTGATCCGCCCGATCCGGCTGATCTGACCGACGAGCCAGCTCCCGCGGGCGTAGCCGGCAGTGACGAGCGCCCGTCCGGACCGGAAGGGCCTACTGGTTCGCCGCGGTAGGGAGGCGCCGAGCGGGCAGCCCGGTCAGTCCCTGCTCACCGCGGGGTAGTCGAGGAGCGCCCGCAGCTTCGCGACGGAGGCCTCCCAGGTCCAGTTCTCCCGGACCCAGGCCCGGCCGCGCTCCCCCATCACCCGCGCCCGCTCCGGGTTCTGGAGCAGCGGAACGATCTTCGCGGCGACCGCGACAGGGTTGTACGGGTCGACGACGTACCCGGTCTCCTCGTGCAGGACAGCGTCCGGTGCCCCGCCCGAATCACCGACGATCACCGGGAGGCCACTCGCCTGGGCCTCGAGGAACACGATGCCGAGCGCCTCTGGTTCGAGCCCGCCGAGCCGGGTCCGACACGGCATCGCGAAGACGTCCCCGGCGTCGAAGTACGGCGGGATGTCGGTCCATGGAATCGCACCGGCGAACACCACCTGGCCGCGCACTCCAGTCTCCTCGGCCAGCTTCTCCAGCGTCGCGCGATGCGGACCGTCGCCGACGATGAGCAGGGTGGCGTCGGGTACGTCCCGCAGGACGTGCGGGAAGGAGCGGATCAGGATGTCCTGGCCCTTACGCTCGGTGAGCCGGGCCACACACACCACGACGGGTGCGTCGGAGGCGATGCCGAGCTGCTTGCGGACGACCTCGCCTCCCGTACCGGGCCGGAACGCCCTGATGTCGACACCGGGAGTGAGCTGGGCCATCCGGGCGGCGTCCTGCGGCGCGAGCGCCTTCGCGATCATCGACCGGGTGTAGTCGCCCAGGTAGGTGAGGGCGTCGGTGGAGCGGCCGATCCGGCGCAGCAGACCCTTCGGCCCCGGAACCCGCGCCCACCAGGTCTCGTGACCGTGGGTCAGCCCGACGATCCGCCGCGCGCCGGCCTTACGGAGCGCGGGCGCGAGCAGGCCGAGCGGCGCGGCGGCCCCGAAGACCACCCGGTCACAGCCTTCCGCCCGCAGAACCTCACTCGTCCGCCGGGCCACCTGCGGAGTGGGCAGCAGGGTGCCGGAGGGATCCCGGACCACCGGGAACGGCAGGGTCGCGTCGTACTCGCGGTCGCCCTCCATCGAGGCGGTGTAGACCACGATCTCGGCCGGTGGCATCCGCTGGCAGAGTGCGAGCACGAATGCCTCGATACCACCCTGACGGGTCGGGAAGTCGTTGGTCACAACGAGTGTGCGCGCCACACGGTGACCCTATCCGGCGCGCGACACCCGGCCAGGGGCACCTGCACCCGCGCCGTGTTCGGCTCCCGCCGGCGACCCGTCTCAACGGGCCGCCATCGCCGGAATCCTCGGCAGGCCCTGTCGGTGGGACCAGGAGCGGGCGAGCGCGATGCGCTGCGGCGCGGTCGGGTGGGTCGAGAACAACGCGAACCACACCGGAGCAGGCGTGAGGTCGCTCCGGTTGGCCACGGCGAGCCAGCGCTGGGTCTGCGCGTAGCCGGTCGGGTCGTGGCTGAGGTCCAGTGCGTGCACGTCGGCGCGCGCCTCGACCCGGCGGGAGATCATGTTCTGTAGCGGCATGCTCACCTGCACGCCGAGCGCGGTCAGCGCGAGCACGAGCGCGACCACGCGCGGGTCGGCGGCCGACCTCACCCCGGCGCGCCGCCGGATCCAGGCGGTGTCGAGCAGTAGCGCGAGCGCGATGACGGCGGCGCCCGCCCCCACCGCGCCGACCACGGTGCCGCGCAACACGTCCCCGTGCTTGGCGTGACCGAGTTCGTGGGCGACGATCAGCTGGACCTGTCCGGGGGTGGCCTCCGCCAGCAGAGTGTCGTAGACGACGATGCGCCGCGTCGGACCGAAACCAGAGACGTAGGCGTTCAACCGCGTCGTTCGCCGGGACGCGTCGGCGACCAGGACGTCCTCGACGGGCACGCGGTCGCGCTGTGCGAGCTGGAGCAACGACGAACGCAGCTGACCGGCCGGCATCGGGGTGAACTGGTTGTAGATCGGCTCGACGAGCACCGGATAGATCGACGAGCCGACCATGACCGTGAGCGCGGCGACGGCCGATCCCGCCATCCACCACCGCCGCGGATATCGCCGGATCAGCGCCATCATGACGAGTACGAGCGTGGCGGTGACGAGGAAGGTCACGGCGTACGTCATCGCGAGGTCGGCCGCCCAACCGCCCAGGCTCTGGGTCGACACGCCGCTTCGCCGGCGCGCGAGCTCGAGCCACAGGTCGAAGGGCAGGACGGCGATCCGGACCGCGAGCGTCACCGCGAAGGTCCCGAGGAGTACCCGGGCCCACCACGGGCTTACGCGGGGCAGAATCCGTGCGCTCAGTCGGGCGCCGACCCGGGTGAAGCCAAGCCATAGCGCCGCGAGCAGGCCCACCCCACTGGCGACGTAGATCGGCATGCGCACGACCTGCTGGAACGCCACGCTGCTGGCGATCTCGGCCGGGGCGAAGTCCTCGGTCAGCGGGGCCGGCGCCCCGAAGGCCCCGGCGACGTGGCGGCCCCAGGGGTTCCAGGGGGTCGTGAGGAGGATGAGCAGCACCAAGCAGACAGACACCACCAGCAAGGTGATGGCCGCCCCCCGCCGATCGATCCCCCGTTGGCGCACGCGTTACCCGTCCTTGCTCCGCGCCTCGACGTACTCCCTCCAACCCTGCACGAAGTCTTGCTCGGTGGTACGGAGAACCCGGCGATAGACATCGGCCTGGTCAGCCGCCGAGGCCGCGCGATCCATCGCGACGTAAAACTCGACCAGCTTGGCCTGACTCCACCGGGCGGCGACGTAGCTGCACGCGGTCCAGGCTGATTCGTAGGCCTCGTCGAGCGCCTTGGCCTGCGGATCGAACTGCGGGCCGCCCGGGAGCGCGTCCGGAGCGCCGCCCTGGCGTACCTGCTGGAGGAACTCCTCCGCGATGACCGAACTCGCGAGGCCGGATCCCCGGAATCCGACATAGTCGGCGAAGCCCTCCGACAACCAGACGGGCATGCTGCTCATGGTGGCGTTCGCGGCGACGTGGGTCGCCTCGTGGGTGAGGACGACGAGCCGGCCCAGGCTGCCGATCTGGTCGAACGTCCGCGGGTTGATGACGATGTGCGAGGCGAGGTTCGGATCGGAACGCCCCACCGAGGTCGTCACGGCGGCCACCGCCGCCTGGCTGTCGCTGTCGGCGCCGATGAGGCGTTCCATCTGGCCCTGGGTGGCGGGCACGAGCACCACGACGTACTGGTCCCAGTTCCGGCCCCAGACCGAGGTCACCCGTGGGACGGAGCGGTCGGTGGTGAGGGCGTACCGCTCCAGTCGCGTGCGGGAGCCGACACCGACCACGAGGCTGTGCTTGCCGCGTACGACGTCGACCTTGTCGATCAGCCACAGCGGCATCGGATCGGTCGCGGCCTGGTTCTCCCGGTCGCCCGCGACGTAGGTCCGTCCACCACGTTGGACGAAGGCCATCCGCAGGCTCGTCTTCCACAGTTGCGTGTCGCCCTGCCGCAGCCGGAACGTCATCTCGACGTCGGCGGCCCAGGCCGTGGGGCCGAGAGCGCTTCGCCGGTCCGCCGTCAGCGCGCCGTCGTCGAGGGACGGCGTGCCGAACCGGACCTGGACGACCTGCATCCGCGCGAGGTTGTCGTAGGTGCGGGCGGCGACGGCCGCGAAGTCCGGCGAGGCCGGGTCGATGGTCGCGAGGTAGCTGGCTCGGTCACCCGCACGGACCGCCGCGGCCTGCCGGCCGAGGACCTTCCCGGCGAGGGTCACGCGCTCGGCGGCGAGGTCCGCGGTGGGCCCGGAGATCATCGGCGCGCCGTCGGCCGCGCCGGCTGACCGGTCCAGTCCGGCCACCCCCGCCGAACGCATGTTCGCCGCGGAGGGCACCTGGGCGGGACCGAGTGCGGGGATAGTCAGGGCCACGGCGCCAGACAGCGCCAGACCCCCACAGGCCAGGACGGCGAGAATCCGGACCACCGCCCGCCGGCGCGTGGCGGCGTGACGTCGGACGCGCTGCGGAGGGTCGCCGATCACCCCCGCATCGTACGGAAGAACGACTCCGCCTCTCCCCATGAAACGGGGAGAGGCGGAGTGTGCGTCACTATGTGTGAAGTGTCGAACACTAACCCGGTCGCACCGCTCCCGCGAAAGGCATGTACTTCATCTGGATGTATTCCACGCTCTTACCGGGGCGCGGCGCGTGGATCACCATGCCGTCGCCGGCGTAAATGCCGACGTGGTGCATGTCGCTGTAGAAAATCACCAGGTCGCCGGGCTGCAGCTGCGAGCGGGACACCTTGGCGGAAACGGCGTACTGCTGGCGGGACGAGTGCGGAAGGGACACACCGGCCTCGCGCCAGGCCATCATCGTGAGACCCGAGCAGTCCCAGCTGTTGGGGCCGGCCGCCGCGAAGACGTAGGGCTCGCCGAGCTGAGCGCGCGCGAAGTTGAGGGCGATCGCGCCGCGGCCACTGCCGGAGGGCGGCGGCGGAATACGCTCGTCGCCGCGGGTCGTGCGGTTTCTGGCCCGCTCCCGCTCCTCCGCGGCCTGCAGGCGGGCCCGCTCGGCTGCGGTGAGGCGGTCGAGTACGGCCTTCGCCTTGGCCGCGCTGGTGTCGGCGGCCTTCTTGCGCGCGGTCGCCGCGTCCCTGGCCTCGCGGTAGCGGGTCAGCTCGGCCTCGCGCGCGGCCCGCTGCTCCGAGAGTCGCTTCTGCTCCGACTGCAACTGACGGAGCAGGTCGCCCTGTTGGCCCGCGAACGCCTGCGCGGTGCTCATCTGGGCGAGGAATTCCTTGGGGTCGTCGGCGACGAGCAGCTGCACGGTGGTGTCGACACCACCGGTGCGGTATTCGGCCGCCGCGAACTCGCCGATGCTGGTGCGGAGCGCGTCGAGCCGCCCCTGCTGCCGACCGATGTCGGTGTTCAGCTTGCGGACGCGACGGTCGATGGTCTGCATCTGAGCTCTCAGCTCATTGGCCTGCTCGGTGACCTTCTCGGCCTTCGCGTAGAGGTCGTCAACCTGCTGACGCACCTCGTCAATGCTCCGGGTGGGCTCGGCATAGCTCGACCCGGGGATGGCCGCGACCATGGCGATCGTGGCCGTGCCGACTGCTAGCAACGCACGCCCTGGAGGGCACTTGCGGCGGTTCGACACGGGCAGTGAGCCCCTTCCTTCCTCAGACGCATACCGGGTCAGCTGACGGGTTCGGGCCGGGAAGTCGCCCTACGGAAGGTTTGCCGGCTTGGTGGCCGACCAACCCCGATTCACCCCGGGATTGTTTGGGTCCCCGGCTCCCCGTCGGTGGTCTCCGACGAGGACTAAGCGAAGCGTCTGCCGCCGGCCCGGTGGACGGCTCACACAAAACAGACACTTGGCGCGGGACTCTAGTGATCACATCGTGATCTTTCAAATCCCCACGGCGTGTTGCGTGCAAAGTTGAAGGAACCGCGTCGACACATCGTCGGATTTGCCACGACATTCCGTACGAATCGTGACAGCTTCCTGGCCGAACGTGAGAATACCTTTACTGTGCGATCGGCATCACGTCCGAAATGTGGGGTTCGATCACCACTGTCGGGGGATTGTCCGGTGACCAGAGGCCGGCCTCGGCCAACACCCGAAGTGCCCTGCGATCGGCCTCGTCCAGACCCGCCCCGACCGGCGGTGCGCCGAGGATGACCGTCACCACGCAGTCGCCGCAGTGTCGCCCCCGCGCCGCGCAGTGGTCGCAATCGATGCGCATGCTGCCTGCCTCCCGTCGTGCCCGACTGTTGCGGTGCGTAGGACGTTAGACACGACCACCGACAGCCCCGGAGCGGTCTCAGCGCGCGAGCAGTCGGACGAGCGCCTCGGCGGGGACCGGCCGGGCCCCCGAACGCCGGATCCCGTCGGCGATCTCCCGGTCGCTCGAGACCACCACCACCGGCCGTCCGACCGGCTCCGCGGCCACCAACTGGCGGATCACGTCGTCCGCGCTGACGCCGGCCGGGCTGAAGCGGACCCGCACTCCGCGCGGCGCCGACACCGGCGGTGGAGCGGGCAGCTTGGCGCCGTCGAACACGCAGGTGATCTCGGCTCCGGTGCGCGCCGCGAGCCCGCCCAGCATCGTCACGAGGCGGGTCCGCTGCGTCTCCAGCGGCAGCACCGGCCACGCGGTCTTGGTCACGTTGTAGCCGTCCACGACGAGGTGGACCTGCGGGAGCGCGACCAGCGTCTCCAGGGAGACCACGTCCTCCGGACCGGAGATGGAGCCACCCGCGGCCGGCTCACGCGCCAGGACGGTGTCGGCGGGGCGGGACAGGGCGGGTGGCAGCGCGAGCTCCCGCCGGAGTCCCTGCGCGGCGTCGACCAGTGTGTCGAGGAGGAGACGCAGCCGGACGCTCGCCACGTCGCGATCCTCACGGCTGGAGCGTCGGCTCGCCTCGATCGCCGCCTCGGCGTCGGCGATCCGAGCCCGTAACCGCCGCAGCTCGGCATCCGCCCGCGCGCTGTCGGCCGCCGCCTGGTCCCTGGCCAGCGCGGCCAGGCCGGCCTGGCGCTCGGCCTCCTCCTCGGCTGCCTTGGCCCGGTCGCGGGCCTGTCGGAGCGTCCGGCGCAGGGTGGTGTTCTCCTCCTTCAGCGCGGCCAGCTCGGCTCGACGACGCTCACGTTCCTGACGAGCGCTCGCCCGCGCCTCGGTGACCTGATCGCGCAGGCGGGTGACCGACTCGGCCTCGCGGCCTCCCGCGAGCACCGCCGACTCCCGGTCGAGCAGGTCGAGGACCTCACCGACGACCGACGTCCACCCACTCGGGCGCAGGAGGTAGGCCGTGGCCGCGACGTCGAGCGGATCGACCGCGGCGGGCCGGCGGCCCTCGTCCAGCGCCGCGGCGAGCTCGGGCACCAGTGCCCGCACCCGGTCGGCGACCCGGGCCCGGAAGTCGGCGTCCGCGTCCACGGCGGCCGCGATCGGTATCGCCGCGAGCCGGGCGCGTCGGGCCGGGGCGAACCGCGCGAACGGTCGCAGCGGGGCCGGCACCTCCTCGGCCGCCAGGCCGCCGAGGGTGTCCGACGCCAACCCGACGACCCGTTGGCGCACCGGCTCGGGCAGTGGCCGGGCGAGGTCGTCGGTCCGATCGTCGTCGGACCCGGCTCCGTTGCTCACGGCTGCGAGCGTAATTGCCCGCCGGCGGTCGCCACGTGGAGCCCGGTGACACGGCCGCTGACCAGTGGGAACGCCGGTCCGAACGAGCGCGACCCAGGTGAGGTGAACGTGTCCGGCAGCTGGAAGCGTGGTTAACTTCCGCAGCGTGACGACGAAGAACCGGGCCAACCCGCTCTACCAGATCCAGTACGCCGTACGAAATCCGGGCAAAGTGGCGCCATACGCCCGGCGTCTGGCCCGCGACCTCGTCCTACGGGTCCGCGCCCGCGACCACGTGAGCTACTACCGCGCCGTGATGAAGTCCGACACTGCGCGCAGTGCCGAGGCGGCCGTGGGCAGCAAGTCACACGACCGCTGGCTCGCTCTCGGCACGATGCAGTTCGACTACCTCGTCGAACACGGCCTCAAGCCCACCGACCGGATGCTCGAGATCGGCTGCGGCAACCTGCGTGCCGGACGGCTGTTCATCGACTACCTCGACGCCGGCAACTACTACGGCATCGACATCTCCCCCGACATCCTCATCGCCGCCCAGCAGACGCTCGCCACCCAGGGGCTCCAGGACAAACTCCCCCATCTCACCCCCACCCGTGACCTGACGTTCGCGTTCCTGCCCGACGCCCACTTCACCGTCGCGCACGCCCACAGCGTGTTCTCCCACTCACCCCTGCACGTCATCGAGGAGTGCTTCGCGCACATCGGCCGGGTGCTGGCTCCCGGCGGCTTCTTCGACTTCACCTTCGACCGCACCGAGGGACGCGAGCACCAGGTACTGCACGAGGACTTCTACTACCGCACCGAGACGCTGGTGAAGCTCGCCGAGCGGTACGGCCTGCGCGGACAGTTCATGGACGACTGGGAGACGCGCCCGCACGGCCAGTCCAAGATCCGCATCACCCACGGCTGAGGTCGACGACCGCACCCGGCCGAGGCCCGGACCGCCCGCCGGTGCGGTGTTGTCGTCGTCACACCAGGGCGTCCCCGCCGGGGCGAGTCGCTGCTCCGACATGTCGGTGGGCGCCCGTAGCTTCTGAGACATGACCGCCGAGGAGACTTCCTGGCCCGCCGCCGGCACGCCGTACGCCCAAGCGCCGGCGCCTGTCCCGGCAAGGTCCCCGGCGATGCATCAGGTGGCGCCCCAGGCGAGCCTCACCTCGGCCCCGAGACCGGTCCCGGTCGGCGTCCAGGCGAGCTTCGACGAGCTCGGCACCCCGCTGCGCGACGTCACCTTCTGCGTGGTCGACCTCGAGACGACCGGCGGGTCGCCGCAGTCCGCGGAGATCACCGAGATCGGGGCCGTGAAGGTCCGGGCCGGCGAGATCCTCGGCGAGTTCCAGACCCTGGTCAACCCGGGCAACTCCATCCCACCGTTCATCGCGGTCCTGACCGGCATCACCGACGCCATGGTGGCCTCGGCGCCCGGGCTCTCCTCGGCTCTTCCGGCGTTCCTGCAGTTCGCCGAGGGCTGCGTGCTGGTGGCCCACAACGCACCCTTCGACGTGGGGTTCCTCCGGGCCGCGGCACACGCGCACAGCCAGCGCTGGCCGTCGTTCGAGGTGCTCGACACCGCCCGGCTCGCCCGGCGCGTGCTCACCCGCGACGACGCGCCCGACTGCAAGCTCGCCACCCTGGCCCGATACTTCCGCTCGGGCACCACTCCGAAGCACCGCGCACTCGGTGACGCGCGCGCCACCGTCGACGTTCTCCACGGCCTGTTCGAACGCCTCGGGCCACTGGGCGTGCACACGCTCGAGGAGCTGTCGGCGTTCAGCTCCCGGGTCTCCCCCGCCCAACGCCGCAAGCGGCACCTCGCCGACCACCTCCCGCACGCCCCTGGCGTCTACATCTTCACCGACGACCGCGGCCGGGTGCTCTACGTCGGCAAGTCCAAGGACCTGCGCGCCCGCGTCCGCACCTACTTCACCGCCTCCGAGACGCGCTCGCGGATGGGTGAGATGGTCGGCCTCGCGAGCAAGGTGACCGGCATCGAGTGCGCCACGCCGCTGGAGGCCGAGGTCCGCGAGCTCCGGCTGATCGCGGCGCACAAGCCCCGCTACAACCGCCGTTCGCGGTTCCCCGAGCGAGCCACCTGGTTGAAGGTCACGGTCGAGCCCTTCCCGAGGCTGTCCCTGGTCCGGGAGGTGAAGGCCGACTCCGGCACCTACCTCGGACCGTTCGGCTCCCGCCGGGTCGCCGAGCAGGCGGTCGCCGCGATCCACGAGGCGTTCCCCATCCGGCAGTGCACCCAACGGCTCTCCCGCTTCCCCCGGTCGGGCTCGGCCTGCGTCCTCGCCGAGATGGGCAGGTGTGTGGCTCCGTGTGTGGGCGCCGTCGACATGGAGACCTACGCCGCCCACGTCGCCGACGTGCAGGCCGCCATCGCCGCGGACCCCGCGCGCGTCGTGGAGGCGGCCAGCCGGCGGATCGGAACCCTGGTGGTCGAGACCCGGTTCGAGGAGGCAGCCGTGCACCGCGACCGGATGGCCGCCTTCGTGCGAGCCGCTGCCCGCACCCAACGCATGAGCGCACTGGCCCGCTGTCCGGAGGTGGTCGCGGCCCGGCGAACTCCCGAGGGCGGCTGGGAGGCCCACGTGGTGCGCCACGGCCGGCTGGCCGCGGCGGGCGTCGTCCCACGGGGTACGCCGGCACGGGCGGCGATCGACGTCATCGTCAGTGCTGCGGAGACCGTCGAGCCGCCGCCACCCCCGGCCCCCGCGGCCACCGCCGAGGAGACCGAACGCGTGCTGGCCTGGCTCGAGCTGCCAGGCGTCCGACTGGTCGAACTCTCGGGTGAGTGGAGCTGTCCCGTCGGTGGCGCGCAGTCGCGGCTGGAGTGGCTGGACACCGCGTACGCCGCTCGCGACGACGTCGTACTCTGCGAGGACCGCAGGCGTCTGCGACCGGTGCACCGACCGGCGCGATGAGCCACCCATCCGTCCGCGGCACCGTCCGCCCAGCATCCAGCAGGCGCCCGAGGAGGCACCCGTGATCACGGCCATCGTGTTCGTCCAGGCAGACGTCGACCGCATCCCTGAGGTCGCGCAGCAGATCGCCGAACTCGACGGTGTGAGCGAGGTCTACTCCGTGACCGGCGAGATCGACCTGATCGCGCTGGTCCGGGTGCGCGAGCACGACGAGATCGCCGACGTGGTGGCCGACCGACTCAACAAGGTGCCCGGGGTCACCGCGACCGAGACGCACATCGCCTTCCGGGCCTACTCCCGCCACGACCTCGAGGCCGCCTTCAGCCTCGGCATCGAGGACTGACCCTCAGCGCTGCCGACGGGTGACGCACGGCCGCACGCCACGGTGGCGGATCGGCCCGACGTCCGCTCCGCACCGCGCTGCGCGTGCTCGCGGAGGCGCCGACCTGTGGTCCGGATCCGTTCGACGGCCCGTCTCCCTCATGTGATCAGGACCCTTTAATCTTTGCGCATGACGGAGAAGGCGCCCGGCTGGTACACCGACCCGTCCGGCATACCGCGAGCGTTTCGCTGGTGGGACGGACGCCAATGGACACAGGCGATCAGCGAGGACCAGCAGGCACCGCCGCCGGCCTCCGCCCCGCCTGTCGTGCCACCCGGCACCGGACAGCAGGACACGCGGGAAGCCCGACCCGGCACCGGTTCGTCGTCCGGTCCCACGGGACCCGACTCATCCGTCCCGCCCGGGTCCAACCAACCGGACCAGTTCGGCGCCGCCGCCCCCTCCACGCCACAGGGAGCCGGGTTTCCACCGCACGGAACCCCGGCGTACGGCGCCCCGTCGCACGGCCTCTCCGCGTACGGCGCACCGTCCCGAGGTCCGGCGGTCCCGCCGCCCGCGGGCGCGCCCGGACCGGGTTACCTCCCGCCGTGGGGCGAACGCCAGGGCGGCCCGGCCGGCCCCTCGGCGCCCGGCGGCCCGACCGAGGTCCTCACCCACGGGGCCGATCCGACCTCCCGCCGGGTGGGAGTCATCCTCGTCGGCGTGGCGATCGTCGCCGTGGTCGCCGCCGTCGTGAGCTACCTCACGTTCGTTCGTGGTGACGACCCTGCCGTCGACGCGGCCGCGAGCCCCACCCCGATCCCGACCCAGCCAGCCACGCCGCCGGCCATCGAACCACTGCCGTCCGACGAGCCCACGACACCGCCTGCCACGCCGTCGCCGACCGCCCCGGCGTCGCCGTCCGGCACGCCCACTCCGTCGGTCACCGCGGGTGAACCCGACCCGAGTGTGAGCTCCCGCCTGGTGTTCGCTCCGTTGCCCAACCCGTGGACCAGGGACGACGGGGCGGCCATGATCCTCCTCCAGGGCGTGGCCCAGACCCAGGTCACCGAGGAGCGCTACGACGGCGAGGAGAACTGGGTCGCGTTCATCGGCACCGGCGCCGCGAGTCCCGACTGGTACTCCCCCTCGGACTCACTCGCGGCCAACGCCGAACGCGCCGCGACGTGGTTCGCGAGGGCCGGCTTCCCCACGCCCAACGTCGACCGGGCCACCCAGACGAACCGTTCACTGCAGGTGGACGGGCACAACGCGCATCTCCTGCGACAGCACTTCACCTATCGCATTCCGCAGCTGCGGTCGCAGGGCGAGACGGTCTCCATCGTGGTCGTCGACCTGGGCGCGGACAAGGCCGGCATCCTCGTCGCCTCGATCCCCGACACCAACCCCGAGCTCAGGCAGGACGCGGAGAAGGCGATCAGCTCGCTGCGGGTCGTCGACTGAGGACGGTCCCGCCGTTTCGCTTCGGCGATCTGCCGCGGACCGGTACCCGGACGCGGCAGATCGTGACGAAGCGACATCGCCGAGGAGGAGAAGCGTTGCGGGGGTGGCCCGCCGCCCTCCGCCGATCGGACGGACCTACCGACGTGCCGCCTCGACCCAGCGGTCGAGGATCGCCGCGGCGCGCCCTTCGTCGACCGACGAGACCGCTCGCGCGTAGGCCTTGCGAATCCGCTCCGCCAGCGGAGCCTCGGATGGCTCGTGGACCGCGAGCGCCGCGGCCGCGTTGAGCAGGACCGCCTCGCGGACGGGGCCGGACTCCCCGGCCAGCACCCGTCGGCAGACGTCGGTGTTGAAGGCGACGTCGCCGCCTCGCAACGCCCCGGGCGGGGCGGGCGGAATGTCGAGTTCGGCGGGGTCGAAGTGCTCCTGGCTCACCGTGCCGTTCTGGACCACCCAGACGGCCGAGGTGGTCGTGGTGGTGAGCTCGTCCAGGCCGTCGTCCCCGCGGAACACGAACGCGTCCACGCCGCGGGCGGCGAACACGCCGGCGACGATTCCGGCCATCCGCGCGTCGGCCACGCCGACCGCCTGCGCCTCCGGCCGGGCGGGGTTGGACATGGGGCCGAGGATGTTGAACGTCGTCGGCACCCCGAGCTCGCGCCGCGTCTGCGCCGCGTGCCGCATCGCGGCGTGGAACTGCGGGGCGAAGCAGAACGTGATCCCCACCTCGGTAGCGATCTCCGAGACCCGCTGGGGCGGCAGGTCGAGTGGGATGCCGAGAGACTCGATCAGGTCGGCGGCGCCGCACAGGGACGAGGCGCTGCGGCTGCCGTGCTTGGCGACCCGGGCGCCCGCGCCCGCGGCGACCAGCGCCGCCATCGTCGAGATGTTGACGGTGTGGGCTCCGTCACCTCCGGTGCCCACCACGTCGACGGCACGACCCGGCACCTCGATGGTGGTCGCGTGGTCGTACATCGCCTGGACCATCCCGTCGACCTCTTCGACGGTCTCGCCCTTCACTCGGAGGGCGACCGCGAAGCCAGCGACCTGGACGGGAGTGACCTGGCCGGCGAGGATCTCGCCCATCGCCCAGGACGCCTGCTGCGGGGTGAGGTTCTCGCCGCGGAGCAGGAGGGAAAGCAGTTGTGGCCACACCAGGGCCGGCTGATCTGCCATGTCAGCTCCGGAGTCGGGCGGAGGGAGTCGCCTGGTCAGTCGGTGGTGGCGGCGAGCCGCTGGCGGGCGAGCTGGACGGTCGTCCGGCACAGCGCCACCGGGTCGATCGGGTAGGGCACCGCCGCCTCGGCCCGCGACCAGGTGGCGAGCCAGGCGTCCTGCACCCGTCCGGTGAGCACGAGCACCGGAGGGCACTGGTAGATCTCGTCCTTCAACTGGCGGGCGACGCCCATGCCGCCGGCGGGCACCGCCTCGCCGTCCAGGATCACCACGTCGATGCCGCCGGCGTCGAGGGTCTTGAGCACGGCGTACTGCGTGGCGCACTCGACGAACTCGAACGGCGGAAGGTCGCGCTCCGGCCGCTTGCCGATCCCGAACTTGACCTTGTCGCGGGTGGTGCGGTCGTCGGAGTAGACAAGGACACGCACCGAACGCGGGGCGGATCCCGAGTCCGATCCGGAGTGGGACGCGGCGGCTTCAACGCTCATCGAGGTGTCCTCTGGCGTGAGAGTTCGTCATTGACATGAACGGCGTACGGCGTGATGTTACCCGGCGGCCGTCCCACCGCTGCCCTCGGCCGTGCGCCGCCGGACCGGCCAGAAGCCGTATCCTCAGGACCGCCCGGGGCGCACCGCGGTGCCGGCCGACATTTCCGGCCGGCACGCCTGCCTTTGGGGGTCGGCCAAAGGCTGCGCAGATCGACCGACATAATGGCCGACGTGGCGACAGCAACCGTAGAACCGACCGCCCGCTTCCACGGCCATCCCAACCGGCCTTCAATGGTCAGTGTCGGGACGATCGTGTGGCTCGCGAGCGAGCTGATGTTCTTCGCCGCCCTCTTCGCGGCATATTTCACGATTCGGGCGGTTTCCCCCGAACTCTGGGCGCAGGAAACGAAGCTGCTCAACGTTCCCTTCGCGTTCGTCAACACGACCATCCTGGTGCTGTCGTCGGTGACCTGCCAGATGGGCGTTTTCGCGGCGGAGCGGGGCCAGCCGGGCCGTACGGGCCGACTCTTCGACGTCTCCAGGTGGGGGCTGCGTGAGTGGTTCGTCCTCACCTACGTGATGGGCTCGTTCTTCATCGGTGGCCAGACCTATGAGTACGCCGAGCTGATCCACGAGGGCGTCACGCTCTCCTCGTCGGCCTACGGCTCGGTCTTCTACCTCACCACCGGCTTCCACGGCCTGCACGTGACGGGCGGCTTGATCGCCTTCCTGCTGGTCCTCGGCCGCACCTTCATGGCGAACCGCTTCACGCACGAGCAGGCCGTGAGCGCGATCGTGGTGTCCTACTACTGGCACTTCGTCGACGTCGTGTGGATTGGCCTGTTCGCGACCATCTATCTCATTAAGTAGGACGGAGCAGGCAGACGTGCCTTTCGGCGTCCGGGGTCGGCCCCGGTTCCACACTGTCGGGTTTCGGGCTCGTCCCCGGTTGAGCACCATCCTGGGCGCTCGGCGCCGGCACCGTTTCGCGGGCCCTGTGGTCGTGCTGATGGCCCTCGCGGCCTTCGGCGGTATCTACGCGCTCGCTTCCCCGTCGTCGCAGGCCTCCGCCGACGCGGCGCAGTCGACGCAGATCGAGCAGGGCAAGAAGCTCTTCTCCGTGAGCTGCTCCTCCTGCCACGGCCTGAACGCGCAGGGCACCAACGCGGGGCCGCCGCTCATCGGCGTCGGTGCCGCCGCGGTCGACTTCCAGGTCGGCACCGGCCGCATGCCGGCCCAGCAGCCCGGTCCGCAGATCCCCCAGAAGAAGGTCGCCTTCTCCGACGAGGAGATCTCGGCGCTCGCGGCGTACGTCGCCTCGCTCGGGCCCGGGCCCGCGATTCCGGCGGACACCAGCTCGGAGGGTCTCTCCGACGCGGAGATCGCCGAGGGCGGTGAGCTCTTCCGCACCAACTGCGCCTCCTGCCACAACGTCGCGGGCAAGGGCGGCGCCCTCACCTGGGGCAAGTTCGCGCCGAACCTCGACAACACCTCCTCGCGGCACATCTACGAGGCCATGCTCACGGGCCCGCAGCAGATGCCGGTCTTCTCCGACGCCGTGATCACGCCCGAGAACAAGCGGCAGATCATCGGCTACCTGGAGACCCTCCGCGAGGAACCAAGTCACGGTGGGTTCGCCCTCGGCGGACTCGGACCGGTGACCGAGGGCCTCGCGGCGTGGCTCGTCGGAATCGCCGGACTGGTGATCATCGCGGTCTGGATCGCGGCGAGGACCGCCAAGGGAAAGCGAGCATAGGTAAATGAGCGACATGACCGAATCTCGCGGCGAGGTCGCGGTCACCCGGTCGACCGACACCGGCGACCCGTACCCCGACCCGGGGCTCCCTCCGCACGAGCCCCGTCCGACTGACATCGACGAGGCCGCCGCCAAGCGGGCGGAGCGCCAGGTGGCCACGATGTTCGGCGTGGCCACCCTGCTCGGCCTCGGCTTCGTGGTCTCCTACTTCGCGGTCCCCCGCGACGCGTCCTTCCTGGGCTTCGGCGCCTCCAACTTCGCGCTGGGCGGCACGCTGGGCCTCGCCCTCCTCCTGATCGGCATCGGCGCGGTCCAGTGGGCGCGCAAGCTGATGAGCGACCACGAGATCGTGGAGGAACGCCACTCCGCGAGCTCCTCCGACGAGGACCGGGCTGAGGCGATCGCCGCCGTCCGGCTCGGTGCCGAGGAGAGCGGGATCGGGCGCCGGAAGCTGATCCGTAACTCCCTGATCGGCGCCCTCGCGGTGCTCGGCCTCCCGGTCGTCGTGCTCCTGCGCGACCTGGGACCGCTGCCGGGCAACGGGTCCGCCCACACGATCTGGCGGCGCGGCACCCGCATCGCCAACGACGTGACCTTCAAGCCCCTGCGCCCGGAGGACCTCGAGCTGGGCCAGCTCGTCAACGCCGTTCCGGCGAGCCTGGAAGACCAGCCGGAAGGCGCCGAGCGTCAGAGCGCCCGCGCCAAGTCCGCCGTCCTCCTGGTCCGGATGGAGGAGAACGACATCCGGACCGTGCCGAACCGGCGCGAATGGGGCGTCTCCGGCATCCTCTGCTACTCCAAGGTCTGCACCCACGTCGGCTGCCCGGTCAACCTGTACGAGCAGCAGACCCACCACGTCCTGTGTCCCTGCCACCAGTCGACGTTCGATCTCGCGAACGGCGGACGGGTCGTCTTCGGCCCGGCCGCGCGGTCACTGCCGCAGCTGCCGATCATGGTCGACTCCGAGGGATACCTCGTCGCCCAGAGCGACTTCACCGAGCCGGTCGGGCCGAGCTACTGGGAGCGCGGATGAGCAGCGCCACACCAAACGCGGTCGCCAAACCGCTGGAGTTCCTCGACGAACGTGTGGGACTCGCCAAACTCGTCAAGAAGAACCTTCGCAAGGTCTTCCCCGACCACTGGTCGTTCCTGCTGGGTGAGATCGCCCTCTACAGCTTCATCATCCTGTTGCTGTCGGGGACGTTCCTGACGCTGTGGTTCAAGCCGAGCATGCAGGAGGTCGTCTACAGCGGCCCCTACGGCCCGCTGCAGGGCGTGCACATGTCGGAGGCCTTCGCCTCCACGCTGCACATCTCCTTCGACGTCCGCGGCGGTCTGCTCATGCGGCAGATCCACCACTGGGCGGCGATGCTGTTCATCGGCGCGATGACCATCCACATGCTGCGGGTCTTCTTCACCGGGGCGTTCCGCAAGCCGCGCGAGATCAACTGGCTGATCGGCACGATCCTGCTGCAGCTCGGTCTGATCGAGGGCTTCACCGGCTACTCGCTCCCCGACGACCTGCTGTCCGGCACCGGTCTGCGCTTCATCGAGGGTCTGGTCCGGGCGATCCCGGTGGTCGGCACCTACGTCTCGTACTTCGTCTTCGGCGGGGCGTTCCCCGGCGACACGATCGTTCCGCGCCTGTACGGCGTCCACATCCTGTTGCTGCCCGGCCTGATCCTCGCGATGGTCGCGGCCCACATCGGGTTGGTCGTCTACCACAAGCACACCCAGTGGGCCGGTCCCGGACGGACCAACAAGAACGTCGTCGGCTACCCGCTGATGCCGGTCTACATGGCCAAGGCCGGTGGCTTCTTCTTCATCGTGTTCGGCGTCACCGCCCTCATGGGTGCGCTGTTCCAGCTCAACCCGGTCTGGGTCTACGGCCCCTACAACCCCTCCGAGGTCGGTGCCGGCACCCAGCCTGACTGGTACATGGGTTGGGTCGAGGGCGGTCTGCGCCTCATGCCCAACTGGGAAAGCCATATCGCCGGCTTCACCATCAGTTGGAACATCTTCATTCCAGGCTTCGGCCTCCTGGGTCTGCTCGCGATCGTGCTCGGGTTGTACCCGTTCATCGAGCGCTGGGTGACCGGTGACAACCGCGAGCACCACCTGCTGGACCGCCCGCGCAACCAGCCGACCCGTACGGCGTTCGGCGTCGCCGGGATGACGTTCTACGGCCTGCTGTGGGTCGGCGGTGGAAACGACATCCTCGCCACCACGTTCCACCTGGCCATCAACGACATCACCTGGTTCCTGCGGTTCGCGATCTTCATCGGCCCGGTCATCGCGTTCCTGGTGACCAAGCGGATCTGCATCGGGTTGCAGCGACGCGATCGCGACCGGCTGCTGCACGGCCGGGAGACAGGCATCGTCATGCGCGCTCCCAACGGCGAGTTCACGGAGGTCCACGCGCCGATCGACACCGAGGAGGCGTACACGATCTCCCAGCACGACCGGCAGGAGCCGCTCGCGGTCGGCGACGGGGTGGACGCCAACGGCGTCGTGGATCCCACGCACCGCGTTCGGAAGCTGCGGGCCCGCGCCTCCCGGTTCTACTTCGGCGACGACGTGCAGAAGCCGACGCGGGAGGAGATCGAGGACGCGCACAGCCACGGTCACGGCCACGAGGAGCTCGCGGGCAGCAACGGCCACGAGCAGCTCACCGACGGCAGCCACGAGGCGCTCAGCAACGGCAACGGCCACGAGGTGAAGGGGGTCGGTGCAGGAAGCTCGAAGTCCCGCTCCGAGCACTGACCCTCGGCGTTACGTCAGCACTGTGCCGCGGCCACCACTGGTGGCCGCGGCACAGTGCTTTTCAGGGGCCGGACAGAGGCCTTCCAGGGCCCGGTGAGAGGCGCCGAGGCGTTCTGATCGAAGGATGCACATCGGCTCCCCCGCTCTGGCCCGGTCAGGGGCCAGGGATCCAGCCCCGGGAGGCTGCCGGAGGACGACCCAGCGGCTGCGACGGCGTACGCCGGGGAACCCACCGGCGAGGTCGACGAGCCGACCGCTGATCTCGAGCACCCAGTCGGTGCCGGCTCCCTAGCTCCACGTGCGGGCGTCGTCGGCCGCGCGGCTCCAGGGACAGCCCGGCCGGGCCCGAGGGTGGGAGGTAGTCGACCTCTTCACAGGTAGCGATCACCATGGCCCGCAGGGCCTGGACGAAACGTTTCGCGCCGGCCTGGATCGCGGCCTCCCGCCCCCAGGCGTCGCCGCTCCGGGAGCACTGGGATCGCCCTCTGGCGGGGCGCACGTGGGACGAGCCTGGCAGGAGCGGAGATGGACCAGCAGTTGGCCCGTGTACGAGCCGATCTCGCGGGCTGGGTGGACGTACGCGGCTTCGTCCCCGAGGAGGCTCTCCCCTGGCTCCACACCGCGGCCGGCATGGACCCGGTCACCCCTGCACTGGACTGGCCCTCCGACGCGCTCCCACGCCGCGCTGGGTGCCCGCCGGACCGACTCGGGAGGTGCGGCTGGTCACCGTCCTGTCCGTACCCTCCATCGAGCTCCTGAGCGGGCCCCTACCGCGCGCGGTTGCTCGCCTGCAGCCCCCTCGCTGCGTGCGGCACCTCGTCAAGGCGCACGGCCGGCAGCAGTGATGCAAGCCGTCGCGTGGCAACCGTGCGCCAGCTACTCGCCGCTGAAGGCGCCACCGCGGTCCTGCGCTGGTCGAGCATGCGAGCGGCCCCGCATCTGTCACAGATGCGGGGCCGCTTCAGGAACGACGCGCGGGCCGCTGCGGGCCGGCGAGAGAGTCAGCTCAGCGCGCTGCCGGCCTTCCATTCGTTCCAGGACACGTTCCAGTCGCCGTAACCGTTGCCGGTGGCCGGCATCTGGGCACCACTGCTGCTGACCACCTCGACCGGGTCGCCGACGTGGGAGACCTGCCAGAGCCAGTCGGAGTTGCTGAGGCTCATGCCGACGCAGCCGTGGCTGGTGTTGGAGTATCCCTGGGACCCCACCGACCAGGGCGCCGAGTGCAGGAACTCACCGCTCCAGGTCACCCGAAGTGCCCACCGGCCGGTCAGCCGGTAGTGCTCCGGAGCCCCGATGGCTTCGTTCGTGAAGTCGACGTTCTGACGCTTCTCCAGGACCACCTTGGTGCCGTTCCGCGTCTCCCAACCGGACTTTCCTCCGGTCACCGGGATCGAACGGGCCAGGTCGCCGTTGATGTAGACGCGCGCCTTGTGGGAGTTGTCCAGGTCGACCTTGGTCACCACCGAGTTGGCGATGGTGAAGTGCCGCACCTTGTCCTTGATGCCCCACGCACCGTCGCCAGCGTTGACGTCCTTGGTGTTGATCCTCAGCGTGACGTCGGTGTGGGCCGGCCAGTACGTCTTCGGACGGTAGTGGATCTCCTCCGAGCTGAACCAGTGCCAGGCCCCCTCGACCGGCTTGGAGGTCTCGACCACCAGCCGCTTCTCGACTTCAGCTCGGTCCTTCACCGGAACGGTGAACTTGATGACGATCGGCATGCCCACGCCGACCGTGCTGCCATCCAGCGGTTCGATGCTGGTGCCGAGCACCTTCGCCGGCTTCGCCGTGGTGAAGGTCTGGTTGGTCTGGGTCTCCTGCCCGTCGGCGTTCTTCGCGACGGCGTGGACCTGGTAGACCCGGTCCGGGAGGAGACTGCCCTGCGCCACCGACCATGAGGTCTTGGCCGTGTTGAGAGTCCCCTCGACAGGCTTGCCGTCGTTGGTGACCTCTACCTGGGTCAGACTTCCGCCGCCGGCCGTCACCGTCACCGGGGCGTCCACCGCCACGTTCTCCGCCCGGTCCGCGGGCGAGACGGTGACCTTGGTCGGAGCCACGGTCTTCTTCGGCGTCGCCGCCCCCTTGCCCGGGTTGGCGTTCGCCTGGATCGGAGAGCCCGACCCCGAGTCGGCCTGGCAACCGGCCATCAACACCATGGCCAGCATCACCACCAAAGCCCCGACCCCGCGCACCGCTGACCGCGTGCGCCCCCGCTTCCTCATGTGCACTCCTTGTGCCGGCGACCTACAGGCGTGTGCGGCCCCTAACGAAAGGGACCTCCGGTGGAATGACGCCCTGTGGCCCCGACAAGTTGCATGCCGGCCCCTATCACGTGAAAGAGTACTGAATCGCTCGCCGCGCCGGACGCTCGGTGAGCGTGCTCTCTCTCGGAGTAACCGGTCCTCAGTGGGCGTGCTCGCCTCGGTAGTACTCGAAGACGAAGCCGAGTACCGAGACGATGCCGAAGCCGACACCGATGATGAACAGCCACCAACCGAAGACGATGCCGAGCACGACGACCGACAGCGACAACGCGCAGAAGAGCGGCCACCAGCTGTGCGGGCTGAAGAAGCCGAGCTCGCCGGCTCCTTCCTCGATCTCGGCATCCTTGCGGTCTTCGGGACGGGGCCCGATCCGCCGAGCCGTGAGCAGGGCGTAGAAGCCCACCAGGAGCGCGAGGAGCGTCGTCAGGACGAGCGCGCTGGTGCCGGTGGGGTCATGCGACATGAACCAGTAGATCGGCGTGATGACTGCGAAGAACACAGCCAGGATCGCGAAGATGAACCCCTCGGCCTTCACGAACGGTCCTTCCGGCTCTGCTGGGTGTTGTCGTGGAGGAGACCGGCCCGGCCACCGTGCTCGGGCAGGTCGGCGAGACCGTGGTCGTCGTTCTCGTGGAGTTCGAGCAGCGCGATCTCAGGGTGGCGCAGGTCGAAGGCCGGGCTCTCGGACCGGATCCGCGGGATCGAGGTGAAGTTGTGCCGCGGCGGCGGGCAGGAGGTCGCCCACTCCAGCGACCGGCCCCAGCCCCACGGGTCGTCCACCAGGACGCGCGGCGACCGGCGCGACTGGATGACGTTGAGGATGAACGGCAGGGTCGACATGCCGAGCAGGAAGGCACCGACCGTGGAGACCGAGTTGAGAACGGTGAAGCCGTCCTCGACCGGGTAGTCGGCGATCCGGCGCGGCATACCCTCCACGCCCAGCCAGTGCTGGATCAGGAAGGTCAGGTGGAAGCCGAAGAACAGGGTCCAGAAGTGGATCTTTCCGAGCCGTTCGTTCAGCATCCGGCCGGTCATCTTCGGCCACCAGAAGTAGAAGCCCGCGAACATCGCGAAGACCACGGTGCCGAACACGACGTAGTGGAAGTGGGCCACCACGAAGTAGGTGTCACTGACGTGGAAGTCCAGCGGCGGCGCGGCCAGGATCACGCCGGTGAGGCCACCGAACAGGAACGTCACGAGGAAGCCGACCGCCCACAACATAGGCGTGTCGAAACTGATCGACCCTCGCCACATCGTCCCGATCCAGTTGAAGAACTTCATACCTGTCGGTACGGCGATCAGGAACGTCATGAACGAGAAGAACGGCAGGTTGACGTTGCCGGTGACGAACATGTGGTGCGCCCACACCGCCACCGAGAGCGCGGCGATCCCCATGGTCGCGAGGACCATGCCGACGTAGCCGAACAGCGGCTTACGACTGAAGACCGGCAGGATCTCGGTGATGATGCCGAAGAACGGCAACGCGATGATGTAGACCTCTGGGTGACCGAAGAACCAGAACAGGTGTTGCCAGAGCAGCGGCCCGCCACTGGCCGGGTCGAACACGTGGGCGCCGAATCTGCGGTCCGCCTCGAGCATCAGCAGCGCGCCGGCGAGGATCGGGAACGCGATCAGCGCGAGGATGCTCGTCACCAGGATGTTCCAGGTGAAGATCGGCATCCGGAACATCGTCAGGCCCGGTGCACGCATGCAGAAGATGGTGACGACGAAGTTGACGGCACCAAGGATCGTGCCGAGACCGGCGATGTAGAGACCCATCACCCACAGGTCGCCACCGACGTTCGGTGAACGTACGGCGTCTGACAGCGGCGTGTAGGCCGTCCAGCCGAAGTCGGCGGCACCGCCCGGGGCGAGGAAGCCGGAGAGCACGATCAGCCCGCCGAACAGGAACAGCCAGTAGCTGAACATGTTCATCCGCGGGAACGCCACGTCGGGCGAACCGATCTGCAGCGGCATGATCACGTTGGCGAAACCGACGAACAGCGGCGTCGCGAAGAGCAGCAGCATGATCGTGCCGTGCATGGTGAAGAGCTGGTTGAACACCTCTTCGCCGTTGCGGGCGCTGAGCACCTGCATGCCCGGTCGAGCGAGCTCCGACCTCATGACGAGCGCCAGAACGCCGCCGATCAGGAAGAACGCGAACGACGTGATGAGGTAGAGCTGGCCGATCACCTTGTGGTCGGTGGTCGTGAGCCACGACACCACGATCTTGCCGGTGCTGCGCTTCCGCTCCGGTGGCGCGGTTACGTTTGCCGCCTGCTGGCGTTCACTGAGAATCGTCACTTGGCCACTTCCTCAGTACCGCCCTCTCCGCTTCCCAGGCCCGCCTGGGTCCTGGTGATGGCGCCGCCTGTCGCTTCGCCGGTCTGGCCCTTCGCCCTGAGCGCCCTGAGGTGGGCGTCGTAGTCCTCCCGGCTCACGACGTGAACCGTGAAGAGCATCCGCGCGTGGTAGACGCCGCAGAGCTCGGCGCACTTGCCGGTGAACTCACCCTCCTTGGTGGGGGTCAGCTCGAAGTAGTTGGTCTTGCCCGGGATGACGTCCATCTTGAAGAGGAACGCCGGGATGAAGAACGAGTGGATCACGTCCGGGGAGTTGAGCCGGAAGCCGACCTTCTCCCCCACGGGCAGGTAGAGCGTCGGCAGCTTCTCCGGCGTACCGCCCTCCCAGACCGTCCCGACGTCGGGGTTGTCGACGTAGTTGAACGTCCAGCTCCACTGCTGACCAATGACGTTGACGACGTTGGTCGGCGGGTCGTTCTTGTCGACCTTCAGGATGGCGTTCTGGTCCCGGACGGTGAAGAAGAACAGCACCGCGACGATCACGAACGGCACCGCGGAATACAGAATCTCGATCGGCAGGTGGTAGCGCGTCTGCGGCGGAATCGAGTTGTCCCGGCGGCGGTAGGCGATGACCGCCCAGATGATGAGGCCCCACACGAGAGCACCGACCGCGAAGGCGGCGATCCACGCGCCCTGCCACAGGCTCAGCGTGTGCGTAGCCCGGTCGCTTGCCGGAGCCGGCATACCGAGGCGTTTGAAGGTGGCGACTTGATCGGTGGAGCACCCGCTTGCGACGAGTATCACCGCGCCCACCAGCGACGCTACGGACGCCCTACGCAGGATTCGGCGCGGCGCACGTTCGTCAGCTTTCGACGTCACGGGGTGCCTTTCTCCCTCTGGCCCTCCGCATCGGCGAACCTGGAACAGCCCGATGCACAGCGGCGCAACCTCGTATCAGCGACAGAACCCTACTCGCTGGGCCTGTCGGCACTGCGACGCACCCTCCGCCCCGGGCGGAGGGCTGGGTCACGCCCGGGTGATCTCCTCCTGGGCACAGCGGACGATCGGCTCCACGTCGGCGGCGGCCTCGTCGCCGTACGCCTGCGCCATCCGGGTGACGAAGTCGCGGTGCGTCAGGTGGTACTCCTGCGGGCCTGTGGTCTCGATCACATGCGCGGCGAGTAGGCAGCCGACCTGGGCCGAACGCTCCACGCTCAGTCCCCAACCGATTCCGGCCAGGAATCCCGCCCGGAAGCCGTCGCCGACGCCGGTCGGGTCGGTCTTGCTGCGCTCGGGCGCGCACGGGACGTGAATGGTCTCCTCGCCCTTTCGATGGATCCGAACGCCCTGGTCACCGAGTGTGGTGACGAGAACCTGCACCCGGGACAGGATCTTCTCGGTGCTCCAGCCGGTCTTCTGCTCGGTGAGCGCGGCTTCGTACTCGTTGGAGAAGAGGTAGGTGGCACCGTCGATGAGGGAACGGATCATCTCTCCGTCGGACCAGGCGAGCTGCTGGGAGGGGTCGGCGGCGAACGCGTAGCCCCGGTCACGGCACTCGTCGGTGTGCCTCCGCATCGCCTCCGGGTCGTTGGCACCGATCAGGACCAGGTCGAGCCCGTCGAGCCGGCCGGCGACGGGCGAGAGCTCGATCTGGCGCGCCTCGGTCATGGCGCCCGCGTAGAAGCTCGCGATCTGGGCGTGGGACTTGTCGGTCGTACACACGAACCGCGCGGTGTGCCGCAGCTCACTGGTGTGGATCGAGTCGCAGTCGACACCGTGTCGCTCGAGCCACGCCCGGTAGTCGCCGAAGTCGCGACCGACGGCGCCGACCAGCACCGGGCGCAGCCCGAGGCAGGCCAGGCCGAAGGCGATGTTGGCGGCGACGCCGCCTCGGCGCACCTCGAGGTCCTCCACCAGGAACGACACCGAGATCTTGTCGAGCTGCTCGACCACGAGCGAATCGCGGAACCTGCCGTCAAAGGTCATGAGGTGGTCGGTGGCGATAGACCCGGTAACCGCGATTCGCACGGAGGGCTCCACTTCGTTCGTGTTCGGGACCTGGCTGGCCGCGTGCCACGATACCCAGCGCGCGCCTCCTGGACCGGCACAGCGCACGGTGTCGGAACCCGCTCACCGAGGGCGACGTCTCACCAGGTGAACGCACGTCAGCTACGCCGTTGATCGCCCCGGGGGACCACATGAGGCTTCGCATCACACCCACTCACGCCGCCGCTCTGGTCACCGTGACCGCACTGACCGCCCTGACCGCGTCGTGCGGATCCACCACGACGGGCACCTCCTCCGGCGAGCCCGCCGCACCGACCACGGCCTCGCCGGCGCCGCCCTCCGGGGCGCCGTCCCCGACGCCCTCCCCCTCCACGCCCTCGACGCCCTCGACGCCCGGGAAGGACGTGCCCGGCATGCCGCCCGCGACGCCGGCGGACGACACCTGGTCCCCGCTCATCCGTGTCGACTCGGCGCAGGCCACGCCGGCGACTCGCACGGTGACGGTCCATTTCACGCTGCCGACCCCCTGCGCGCCCGGCCTGCGCCGTGCCGAGGTCACAGAACGCCGGGACGCCGTGGTGGTCACCCTGCGGCGGATGCCGTCCGGCACGCAGAAGGGCGGCATCTGCGCCCAGGTGATCAACCGCCGCACCGTCGACGTCCAGCTCGACGCACCGATCGGCGACCGTCCGGTCGTGGACGGCTCCTCCGGCAGGGAGGTCAAGCTCGGGCGCTGACCGCCCAGGCGGGGCCGTCGGGGAAGCGGTAGTGCGCGAGCGTCTCCGGACGCAGCTCGGCGGACATGCCGGGCGCGGTCGGCGCCGCGTAGGCCCCGCCGACCAGGCGGACCGGGTCGACGAAGTGCTCGTGCAGGTGGTCGACATACTCCACCACCCGGTCCGGATGGTGGCCCGAGACCGCGACCTCGTCGAACATCGCGAGGTGCTGGACCAGCTCGCACAGCCCGACGCCGCCGGCGTGCGGGCAGACGGGAACGCCGAACTTCGCGGCCAGCAGCAGGATCGCGACGTTCTCGTTGACGCCGCCGACCCGGGCCGCGTCGAGCTGGAGGACGTCGATCGCCCGCGCCTGCAGGAGCTGCTTGACGACGATGCGGTTCTGGGCGTGCTCGCCGGTCGCGACCTTCACTGGCGCGATCGCCTGCCGGATCGCGGCGTGGCCGAGGATGTCGTCGGGTGAGGTGGGCTCCTCCACCCACCACAGGTCGAACTCCCGCAGCCGGTCGATCCAGGCCACCGCGCTGCCGACGTCCCAGATCTGGTTGGCGTCGACGGCGACCCGGATGTCGGCACCGACGGACGCGCGAGCGATGGCGAGCCGGCGCCGGTCGTCCTCGACGTCGCGGCCGACCTTGAGCTTGATCTGCCGGAAGCCCTCGTCGACCGCCTCCTTGGACAGGCGGGCGACGGTCTCGTCGTCGTAGCCGAGCCAGCCGGGCGTCGTGGTGTAGGCGGCGAGCCCTCGTTCGCGGAGGTGTTCCTCGCGCGCCGCGCGGCCGGGTTCGGCCTCGCGGAGCAGGTCGAGCGCCTCGGCCCGGGTGAGCGCGTCGGAGAGGTAGCGCCAGTCGACCAGGTCGACCAGCTGTTCCGGGGTCATGTCGGACAGCAACTTCCAGACGGGCTTGCCGGCGCGCTTGCCGGCGAGATCCCACACGGCGTTGACGACGGCGCCGATCGCCATGTGCATGAGGCCCTTCTCGGGCCCGAGCCAGCGGAACTGCGAGTCGTCAACCAGCTCGTGGTAGACCCGGCCGAGGTCGGCGCACATCTCCTCGACGTCCCGCCCGACAAGAGCGGGCGCGAGCGCCTCGATGGCGGCGCACTGGACCTCGTTGCCCCGGCCGATGGTGAAGGCGAAGCCGTGGCCGTCCGGGCCGTCGCTGGTGCGCAGGACGACGTAGGCGGCGGAGTAGTCGGGGTCGGGGTTCATGGCGTCCGAGCCGTGCAATCCGACCGAGGTGGGGAACCGCACGTCGTGGACGTCGACCGCAACCAGCTTCGTCACAGGGTCTCCTTTTCCGAGCCCGGGCCGGGTGGCCTACCGGAGCCGGCCAGCACCTGGGCAGCCGCCGACCCATCTGATGACTACTAGGATCCGGTGTCAGCTTGCCACGAGGCTGGGAGGGACCGGCCGACCGATCGCGGCGAGCGCACCTTCGGACAGCGCGCATCCCCGTCGCGCGCGGTGAGCAGAGCGAGGCAGGGCATGGGCAAGCGTGCGACGCAACGACACAAACTGGGCCGAAGCGACGTCGAGGTCACCAGGCTGAGCCTGGGCACGGCGCCCCTGGGCGGGCTGTTCACCCACGTCGAGGACGACACGGCGACCGCCGTGGTCAGGGCGGCGCTGGCCGCGGGCCTCAACTACGTCGACACGGCGCCGTTGTACGGGCACGGTGTCGCGGAGCGACGCGTCGGGTCGGCCCTGACCGGTGCCGGCCGCTCCTCCTACGTTCTGTCCACCAAGGTGGGCCGGCTCATCGTCGACAAGCCCGGCGCCGAGGCTGATGGCTACGCCGACGCCCCGCCGTCCGAGGCACTCTTCGACTACTCCCGGGACGGCATCCTCCGCTCGGTGACCGACAGTCTGGAGCGGCTCGGACTCGACGCCGTCGACGTCCTCTACATCCACGACCCCGACGACTACGAGGACGAGGCGCTCACCGTCGCCTACCCGGCGGTCCGGGAGCTGCGCGACCAGGGGATCGTCCGCGCGATCGGTGTCGGCATGAACCAGTCCCGCATCCCGACCAGGTTCGTCCGCGAGACCGAGGTCGACGCCGTCCTGCTCGCCGGCCGCTACACGCTGCTCGACCAGTCCGGCAACGCCGACCTGCTGCCCGCCTGCCTCGAGCGGGGCACCTCGATCGTGATCGGCGGCGTCTACAACTCCGGTCTGCTCGCCGACCCCCGCCCGGGTTCGACGTACAACTACGTCGAGGCGCCGGCCGACCTGGTGGCGCGCGCCCAGGAGCTCGGCGAGATCTGTGCGCGGCACGACGTCCCCCTCAAGGCGGCCGCCATCCAGTTCCCGCTGACCCACCCGGCCGTGGCGACGATCCTCACCGGCGCCCGCACCGTGGCGGAGCTGGACGAGAACCTCGCGATGCTGGAGTACGACGTTCCCGACGCGCTCTGGGAGGATCTCGCCGCGGTCGGAGCCAGGCGCTATGGCGTCTGAGCCGGAGTCGCTCACCGGCTCGCGGCCGCTCTCCCTGCCCGGCCTGGAGGCCGGCGCGGTCGACGCACACCACCACGTGTGGGACCTCGCCGTACGGCCCGAACCCTGGATCACCGGCGCGGAGATGGCGCCGATCAACCGTACGTTCGGGCTCGTCGACCTCGCGCCCCACGCGAAGGCGGCGGGCGTCACCAGCACGGTGCTGGTACAGACGCTGCCGGACCTCGCGGAGACCCGTGACTTCCTCGCCCTGGCCGCCGAGGGCGACCTCGTCGGCGCGGTCACCGGCTGGGTCGACCTCACCTCGCCGTCGGTCGCCGACGACCTCGCCGCCCTGCGGGAGGCGCCCGGCGGTGGGTTCCTCCGCGCCATCCGGCACGGCGTGCAGAGCGAGGAGGACCCGGCGTGGTTGTGCCGGCCGGACGTACGCCGCGGTCTCGCCGCGGTGGCCGATGCAGGACTGCGCTACGAGCTGTTGACGATTCCGGTGCAGCTGCCCGCCGCGGTGGACACCGTCGCCGCGCTGCCGGACCTCCCGTTCGTGCTCGACCACTGCTCCAAGCCGGTGATCGCGCGGGACGAGCTCGACCCCTGGGCGGCACCGATCCGTGAGCTCGCCGCCCGTCCGAACGTCACCTGCAAGCTGTCGGGTCTGGTGACCGAGGCCGACTGGGCGACATGGGACGTCGCGACCCTGCGTCCCTACGTCGAGGTCGTGCTGTCCGCTTTCGGTCCCGAGCGGGTGATGTTCGGGTCCGACTGGCCGGTCTGCCTGCTGGCCTCGTCGTACGCCGAGTGGGTGGAGGCCGCGGCCGAGCTCACCGCCGGCCTGGGAGCAGACGAACGCGCCGACGTCTTCGGCCGGACAGCCCGTCGGGTCTACGCCCTGGACTGACCACCGGACTGGGCATTGGATCGCGCACGGCCTGGTGTAGAACCTTCCCCCATGACTTACCGCATCGCCATTGCCGGCATGTCCACGGAGTCGAGCACCTTCGCCCCGCACCGGACCGGTCTCGACGACTTCAGGATCGGCCGGGGCGAGGAGCTCGCCGACCGCTACCCGTTCCTCGTCGACTGGCGCCTTCCGGAGCACCCGGACATCGAGTTCGTCCCACTGCTCCAGGCGTCGGCCATGCCGGGCGGCCAGGTGTTGCCCGAGGTGTACGACACGATCGAGGCCGAGATCCTGGAGCGCCTGCGCGCGGCGCTGGCGGAGGGGAGCCTCGCCGGCTTCTACTTCGACATCCACGGCGCGATGGCGGTCGCGGGGCGCCGCGACGCCGAGGCTGGTCTCGCCGCCAGGATCCGCGAGCTGGTCGGACCGGACTGCCTGATCTCGGCGTCGATGGACCTGCACGGCCAGGTGTCGGCCGACCTCGCCGGCAACGTCGACCTGCTGACGGCCTACCGGACGGCTCCGCACATCGACTACGTCGAGACCCGCGAACGCGCGGTCCGCAACCTCGTCCGTTGCCTGGTCGAGGACATCACGCCGGTGCGGGCCTGGGTGCGCGTACCCGTGCTGCTGCCGGGTGAGAAGACCAGCACCCGGGTCGAGCCCGCCCAGTCGATCTACGCCACGCTGGAGCCGACCGAGCGCCTGCCCGGGGTGCTCGACGCCTCGCTGTGGGTCGGCTACGCCTGGGCCGACGAGCCGCGTTCGGCGGCCACGGTCCTGGTCTCGGGCACTGACACCGACACCGTGCGCGCCGAGGCCGAACGCATCGCCCGCGCGTGGTGGGACGCCCGGCACGACTTCGAGTTCTGCGCGCCCGCGGGCCAGGCCGACTGGTGCGTCGCCCAGGCCTTCGAGTCCAGCCAGCGGCCGTTCTTCATCAGCGACTCCGGCGACAACCCCACGGCCGGCGGTTCCAACGACGTCGCCTGGCTACTCGGCCACCTGCTCGCCACTCCTGCCCTCGCCTCCGGTGAGCGCACGGCCATCTGGGCCAGCTGTGTCGCACCGGACGCCGTCCGCACCTGCGTCCAGGCCGGCGTCGGAGGCGAGGTCGACGTCGAGGTCGGTGGCGTGTTCGGCGGCGGCGACCCGGTGGCGCTGCACGGCGAGGTCACCCACCTCACCTCGGGCGACCGGGGCGGCGACATCGCCGTCGTACGGTCCGGAGGTGTCTTCGCGGTCCTCACCAGCCGGCGGCGGGCCTACCACTACGTCAAGGACCTGGAAGCTCTCGGACTCGACCCGGCGGCGGTCGACATCACCGCGGTGAAGATCGGCTACCTCCAGCCCGACCTCTACCAGGCCGCGAAGGGCTGGGTGCTCGCGCTCACACCAGGTGGCGTCGACCAGGACCTGCTCCGGCTCGACTATCAGCACGTCGTCCGCCCGGTTCACCCGCAGGACGACTTCACCGACCCGGACCTCACCCCGGTGATCTTCGGCCGATAGAGGTCTTTGATCACGGCTCCGTAGGGCGGGTGGGTTCGGCAAAGCACCCATCGTCACCTAAGGTGGGCTGTCTGTCCGGTGCTGTGACACCACGCGTTCGGGGCGCGGCCAGCAATACGAGCCAGCAACACGGGCCGGCAAGGCGACCGCGAACACGGGCCAGGAACGACCTACGACACCGGATACCGAGTCGGGATCGGAATGGCAACGGGGCCCTTCCCCGCGGGAGCGGCATGGTCGGCTTGAGGCTGGACGACCTCACGGTTGCTGGCGTGTGCACGTCGGTGTCTCTCGACGTCGACGTCGGCAGGGTCCGCGCGGTGGTCGTACGCGACCAGCAGTCCGTCCGCCAGTTGGTCGATGTGCTGGTGGGGCTGCAGGACCCCAAGGGCGGGCGGGTGCTCGTCCAGGGCGTCGACGTCCGTGAGCAGAAGGAGGACCACGACGAACGTCGTCGGCACCGAGCAGGCAGTCACGACGACCAGTGCTGGGTACGCGAGGTCTCGGCCTCGGGTGGCCTCCTCCCCTTCCTCACCCTCGAGCAGAACCTCGCGGGCGGCCCGTGCCGGACGAGCCAGGTCTCCAAGTCCACGGCGACAAGGCGGGCTCGGGAGACCGCTTCCCCACTCGGCCTGCGTGGTCTCCTCCACCGCTATCCGCAGAATCTGACCACGCGCCAGCGCCAACTCGCGGGGCTGGCCATCGCCCTGTGCTGGCGGCCGTGCGCGATCGTGCTGGAGGACTCGCCGGAGCGACCGACCTGGGACGACGCGCTGGAGATCGAGCGTCGCTGGCTCGACCAGACCGTGCCGGACACCGCCGAACTGCTCGCGGAGGTGTCGACCCTCGTGATCACCACCGACCCGGCCCGCGTCCGGCATCTCGATCCGGATCCGGTCGGGGTCGACCCACCGGACGAGGCGCGCGGGGGCGCGCATGGGTAGTTCGGCCGCGGAGACCGGTACCACGCCGATGCCGGCCCTCCGTCGGCGAGCTCTCCTGCGCGCCGCGGCCCTCGCACCGCTCGCGCCCGTCGTCGCGGGATGCGGCATCTTCGGCAGGCCTCCGGTCCGCGTCGCCGTCAGCTGGAGTGGTGGCGAGCTCGCCGCGTTCCGCAAGGTACTGGCCGGCCTTGGCGCCCTTCGCGGCTTCGAACCGATGGCCTACGACGTGCAGCCGGTTCCGTTCGGCGACGACATCTCGACCGCGCTGGCCGCGCGCGGGGCCGGTCGACTCGACGTCGTGATGTTGCCGGTGCTCGGCGAGCTGCGGCGGTATCGGGACATCCTGGCACCGGCCCCGATCGCCCCCTGGCCGAAGGACTCGAAGACGTACACCAGCCTCTGGCATGACCTGCTGTTCGAGCCGGCGCCGGGAGCGAGGAGCGAGGCAGGACCGCGCGTGCCGTACGGCGTTCCGTTCAAGCTCTCCAACAAGTCCTGCGTGTGGTACAGCCGGGACCTGTTCGAGAAGCACTCCCTCAGACCACCCGATACCTGGGACGACTGGCTCGCACTCAACCGCACCCTGGTCAAGCGCCGGATCACCCCGCTCGCACTGGGCGCTGCGGACGGATGGGCGCTGACCGACTTCTTCGAGAACGTCCTGCTCGGCACCTCACCCGATACCTACGACTGGCTCACCACCGAAGCCGACCGCCAACCGCTGTGGAGTGGCGAGACGGTGCGGACGGCGTTGCGGCGGCTCGCCCAACTGTGGGGCGCGCGCGACGTGCTGGCGGGCGGCGTGAAGGGCTCGCTGGTCCGACAGTTCCCGGACGCGGTGCTCGAGGTGTTCCGCTACCGCCGCGCGGCCATGGCGGTCGCCCCCGACTTCGCCGAGCCCTACGCGCGCCGGTTCCACCACGCCGACGGGGCGCGCCGCGAGCACGACATCGCCACCTTCCCGTTCCCCACGATCGCGGAGCGCCGTCCCGCGCCACTCGTGGCCGGTGGCGACGTCGCCGTCCTCACCTCGCCCTCGCGAGAGGACGCGAAGGACCTCGTGCGGCGGCTCGCGCATCCGCTCGCACCCCTACCGTGGATCGAGTCACCGGGCGGCTTCCTCGCCGCCAACCGCGAGACCCCCGTCAGGTCCTACACGAAGCAGGCCGAGGCCCTCGCCAGCCCGATGATGCCCTCGCCCTCGACGTTCCGTTTCGACCTGTCCGACCAACTCGGCGCGGTCGGCGGCCGGGACGGGATGTGGCGGGCGCTGCGGAACTTCCTCGTCGACATCGGTGGCTCGGCGGAGTCGGCGGGATCGGTGGAGTCGGCGGCCGACCGCTTCGTCGCTCACATGATCGCGATCGAGGAACGCGAGAGCGAAGCCGGCGACGATCGCGGAGGCACCGATGCCGGTTGAGACCCACCGAGGGCTGCGACTCGAGGTCACCAGCCGACGGATGTCCGGGCCGCTCGTGCCGGGCGGGCGGCCCAACATGAAGCTGTACGGCGCCCTGCTCGTCACGGCGGTGACGCTGATGCTGGTGCTCCTCGTCGTACCGACCGTGTGGACCGGGGTCCTGGCCTTCAGCGAGAACGGCCGGCCCTCCCTCGCTCACTTCGCGAGCGTCTTCACCGATCCTGGGTCCCTGCGCGCGTTCCTCCACACCGGTATCTGGCTGCTCATCGCGGGCCTGATGCTGGTGGTGGGATTCGGGCTGGCGGTACTCAGCCAGCAGCACTTCGGACGCTGGTCAGCGGCGTTCGTCAACGTCATGATGCTTCCGTTCGGCCTGTCCGCCCTCGCCTCGGGCGCGGCGTTCCGGATCATCTTCGACCCCGCACCCGAGCGGGGTTCGGCGACCGCGCTCACGACCCTGCTCACCGGCTCGAGCCCGGTCTGGCTCGGTCCCAACCTGATCTGGTTGGTCCTCATCTCGGCGTTCGCCTGGACCTGGCTCGGCTTCGTCGTCTCGCTCTATCGTGCCGGCCTGGAGGCCATCCCGCGGGAACACATCCGCCGCGCCCGCGCCCAGGGGTCCGGCGGCTGGCTGCGCGGCATGTTGAACCTGCAGTGGCGACTCCTCCGGCCGGTGACCTGGGTCGTCCTTCTCACGCTGTGCGTCGCCGCCGCCCGGATCTTCGACCTGGTCCTCATCGTCGCGCCCGGTCCGATGCAGGACGAGGTGAACGTCGTCTCGGTGCACTGGTGGCGGCTCGCCACCTCCTCGGCCGACCAGGGGCCGTCCGCGGCGGTCGCCGTCGTCCTCCTCGCCGGGGTCGCCGGCGTCGCCCTGCTCTGCCGCAAGATGATGCGCCAGCCACACTCGGTCGTCCCGCAACCGCCGCGCCGGCCGCTCCGTCATTGGCCCCGGCGAGGTGTGCCCTTGCTGAGCACCGTGATCGGGCTCGCCGTCAGCCTGCTCTGGGCGTTCCCGATGTTCGTGCTCGTGGTGACCGCCGTCCGCAGCCCGGACGACGCTGGTGCGGTCGGCTGGTGGCGACCGGCCACGGCGCTCCTGAGCACCGCGTCGCTGGCCGAGGTCCTGGGCGCCGGCCTGCCCGGCGCCCTCTGGTCCACGCTCATCGTCGCCGGCGGGTCCGCCCTCATCGTGGCGAGCGCCGCGCTCGTTCCCGCCTACGCCCTGGCCGCCGCGCGGCACCGCGCACTGGTGACCGCCCTGACCATCGTGCTCAGCATCCTCGCGGTGCTCCCCGTTCAGATGTACGTCGGACCTCTGCGGCAACTGATCGACGGCTGGGGACTGAGCGGACGAACGATTCCCCTCATCCTGATGCACGCGGCGGCCGGTCTGCCGTTCGCCATCCTGCTGCTGCGCGGAGCGCTGGCCTCGGCGGCCGAGAGCCGTGCCGGCGACACGCTCGGAAGGCGAGCAGGTTCTCGCACCGACGCCGCCCGCCACCTCTGGCGTACGACTGGCCGGGCCCTGGTCGCGGTGGCGGTCCTGGAGTTCGTCCTCGTGTGGGACGACTTCATCGTGAGCTTCCTGGTGAGCGGTCCAGGGTCCAGTCCACTCACCCTGGTCCTGTGGGGTGAGGCCCGCCAGTTCGGGATCTCGACCGGGCCGGTGGCCGCCGCGGCAGTGCTCTCCGCGCTGGTTCCGGCAGGACTCCTGATGGGGACCTGGCGGCGTTGGGTGGTCCCAGGCCTCACGGGCGGGGTGTTCCGGTGAGCACTCCGCCGGTGAGCGAACGCCGCCCGAACCAACCCACCGGGAGAGCGCCCGGGACGCAACCTGGTGTCGGCCAGCCTGGTTCTGCCTCGTCCCCGTCGCAGCGCCCCGATCCGGCAGGTGGCACGGCGTCTGATGCCCCGCTGCTGCGGGAGCCCCGCTCGGGCCCGGTCCTGCGCGTGGTGCGATGGATGGGCGCGGGCGCGATGGGCCTCGTCGGCGGCGTGGTCATCAACATCGTGAGCGAGATCATGACCGGCGCCTCGCGCAGCGCGGTGCTGCTCGGGGCTCCACTGCTGCTGGTCATGATCGTCGCCCTCTGGGACCGCTGGCGCCGGTACCGGCAGCGCCGGACCCAGGACCTCGGCCTGGTGGCTCCCGACACGCCCATCCGGCCTACGTGGTTTCGCGAGTCGCGAAAGCTGCACGGTCGCGACGATGCCGTCCAGCTGGGGGCCAACCACCTGAAGCTCCGCGGCGCCGCTGCCGTCGTCGGTCCACCCGGTACCGGCTCCTCGGCGGTCGCCGCGGCGGTCGTCGACAGGCTCATCGAGGACGGCATCTCCGCCGCCAAGGTCGCGCCCTTCGACCTGCGGGGCTGGGCGTGGGAGCCGGACAGCGCGCTCACCCTGGCGAGCCATCTGCTGCCTGCGTTCGGGCTCACCGCCCCCGTCACCGAGGAGGAGCTCGCCCACGCCGGCGAGCGATTGGGGAACACGCTCGTCAACCAGCGTGTGCTGCTGGTGCTGGACAACCTCGCGGAGCCGAGTCAGATCGACTGGCTGGTACGAGGGCTGGCGCGACCACTCGCGGGCGCGTCGATTCCTCAGCCGACTCTTCTGGTCGTGGGGCGGCCCACCCTCGTGGAGGCCTTCGGCCACCGGGATCATGTGCACCTCGGCCCGCTCCCCGACCACGACCTGCGCTCGATCTGGGCCAAGCGACTGGACGACGCCGCCAGAGCCGGGTGGTCCGCACCCTGGTCGTTTGACGAGCGTTTTCTCGCGGCCGTGATCCACTACTGCGCCGGACTCCCGAAAGCCGTCCATGACCTGGCCCGGGAGTTCACCCGGGCCGGCGCCCTGCTGACCCCGGACGACCTCGTGGATCCCCTCGCGAGGACGTTCGTGACCGGCCCCACCATGGCCGCGGTGTGGACCGCCATCCTCGAACGCACCACCGACAGCCTCTCGCGTCGGGGCACGTTGCTCCTCGAGGAGCTGGCCGAGCTGCCGGTCACCGAGCTCACCGTGGAAGCGATCGAGGCCGTGCGCGGCAGCCTCGACGAGCTGATCCGGATCCGCGAGCGGGACGTGGGGTCCGCCGACGCGGGGTCAGCGGACCCCCCACCCGCGGATCCGATCGCCGAACTTCTCGACCGTCGGCTGATCAGGCAGACCGCGTCCGGACGCTACCGGCTGCCACAGGAGATCCGATCGGTGGTCCAAGCCCCCGGCCCTTCCGCGCAGAGTCGGGCCAGTGCGCTGATGGGGATGCAGGCGCTCGTTCGCCACTACGCCGGACTGGCGCGGACGTGGATGTTCGCCCTCGACACACCGGAGGAAGCCGCCGCCGCGGCACGGTGGTTCCACACGACGGAGCCGTTGCTGCAGGCGCTCCTGTCCGGGGCGGCGGATGCCAACGCCACGGTGTGGGATGCGGCCTCCGACGCGAAGACCTACGTGGCGGAGGACGCGGACACCGTCGCGGGCGACGCGACGTTCGATGAGCGGCGCAGGCTCCTCGGCGACGCACGGGACCGCCTGGTCGACGACCTGTGCCTCCTCACCGACGCCCTCGACCGGTGGCGGAGCCGCGCCTCGCGCCCGATGCCGATGGGTGAACCACCCGTGGCGTTCCTGGACACCGACCGCCAGGCCAGGCGCCCAGAGCTCGAGCAGCTCGCCGCGATCCGTGCGGCCACGGCTCTGCGCGAGGCGGGCCGACCGGCCGACGCCGACGGTGCCCTCGCCCGAACACCGGCCACTCCCCTGCGCTTCTGGCGTCGCTGGCCCCCGTGGCGGCACTGGCGTCGCAACTGCACCAACGCCCTTCGGGCTCGGCGGCACCACGAGACCGCGCTCAACTACGTCGCACTCGCCGGCACCACCGATGATCCCACCGCTGCCGGCGACCTCCTCCGGCGTGCCGAGGACGAGCTCCAGCTGGCCTGGAACGCGCTCCCTGCCAAGGACCTCCACGGCCATGTGACCACGCTGTTGACGATGGCCGAGGTCTTCCTCCGCCAGGGCGTACCGGACTCTGCCCTGGAGCGGCTCGACATCGCCGAGTCCCGGGCCGCCGAGGGCCCGGACCCGTGCGGGCTGGCACAGGTCGCGGAACTCCGCGGCGTCGCCGCCTGGATGCAGGGCCGCTCCTCAGCCGCCGTGGTCCTGTGGCAGCGGGCGCTGACGGCGTTCAACCGGCTGGCCGACCGACAGGGACAGGCGCGCTGCCTGCAACACCTCGGGTCGGCCGTCCTCGTCGCCCCGGAGCTCACCGGGCTGGTCCTCGACGAGCGTCGGCGACCACACGACGAGGCCGCGGCCGTCCAACACGCGCTCGCCTGGCTGGAGCGCAGCCAACGGTTGCGGACGGGCCCGGTCTCCGAGGTGGCCCAGACGTATCTCGATCGGGCGCGCACGCGCGCTCGTCGGGTGGCCGTCACGACACCGGCGGACCTGCCACCGTCACCGACCGAGAGTGAGGCCGAGGAACTCCCGGCGGAGTCCGGACCGTCGTGGACCGAGCGCCCGAGGGGCCTCGTCGCCCGACTGCTCGCAGTCTTCGGCCGGGCCACACCGTGAGGCGGCCATACTCGGTGCCGTGACGTTCACATCCGCAGACCATGCCGACGACCACACCGCGGTGGAGACCAGGATCATCGAGGGCCGTCTGGAGCCGGGAGCACCGGACTGGGTGTACATACCCGTCGACGTCCCTCCCGGCGTGGCCGAGATCGGCGTCCGCTACAGCTACGACCAGCCCGAGCCGACCATCGGCGTGCCCGGCAACGCCCTCGACATCGGCATCTTCGACCCGCGCGGCCACGAACCCCGCCAGGCCAAGGGCTTCCGCGGCTGGTCCGGCGGGGCCCGCGACTCCTTCTTCCTGAACGACACCGAGGCGACGCCCGGCTACCTGCCCGGGCCGATCCGCGCGGGCACCTGGCACATCGTGGTCGGCCCCTACACCGTCGCGCCGCGGGGCCTGGCGTACCGGCTCGAGGTGACACTGCGCCGGGGCGCGCCCGGTCCGGCGTTCACACCGCGACCGGCGCCGACGCGCGCGACCGGCCGGGGCCCGGCCTGGTACCGCGGTGACCTCCACCTGCACACCGTGCACTCCGACGGACGCCGCGAGCCGGCCGAACTCGTCGCCGCCGCCCGCTCGGCCGGGCTCGACTTCATGGTCTCCACCGATCACAACACCCCCTCCTCCACCGGGATCTGGGGCCACCACGCACCGGAGGATCTGCTGATCATCAACGGCGAGGAGGTGACCACCCGCAACGGCCACCTCATCGCCGCCGGACTACCGGCCGGGACGTGGATCGACTGGCGCTTCCGCGCCGTGGACGGGGTCCTCCCCCGCGTCGTCGGCGAGTTGCACGAGCACGGTGCGCTCGCCATCGCCGCGCATCCCTTCTGCCCCGACGTCGGCTGCGCGTGGAAGTTCGGCTTCGCCGAGGTGGACGCCGTCGAGGTGTGGAACGGCCCGTGGACGCCTGACGACGAGATGTCACTGCGCCAGTGGGACGCGGCCCTGGTCGCGTCGGACCGCAGGTGGCTGCCGGCCGTCGGGAGCAGCGACTCCCACGACCACAGCGACGCGCCCGGTCTCGGCCAGACGGTGGTGTGGGCGGACGATCTCAGTCCGGAGGCGATCCTCTCCGGGGTCCGAGCCGGACGCAGCTACGTCGCCGAGTCCGCCGCGGTGGAGGTCACGTTCGAGGCGCGGGCGAACGCGCGTACGGCCCGGATCGGCGAACGCCTCGCGGTCGCTCCCGACGTGACCGTGGAGTGTGTGGTGCACGTCCGCGGCGTTCCCGACGGTTTCGTCCGGTTCGTGACCGACGAGGGATCGCTGGCGCAGTTGCCGCTGCCGGTGGGTGGCGAGGGGGCCGTCAGCTGGACCACCACCGCGGCCGTCTCGAAGTACGTCCGGGTCGAGGTGCGTCACACCCCGCCGCAGCCGACGGTGTTCGAGGGGATGGCGGCGTTCACCAACCCGATCTTCCTCGACCCACAGGCCAGCTGACCGGCACCGGCCCGGGTCTGGGGCCTGGGACGGGCCCGACAACACGCGCGATACCGACAACCGGTCCAGACAGCACGAAGCGCCGGCGGCCCCCGGGCCGGACCAGTGAAGAGGTCCGGCCCGAGGGGTCGTCGGCGCTAGGGGCGCTGACGGTGGCTCAGTGGAAGGAGTCGCCGCAGGCGCAGGAGCTGGTCGCGCTCGGGTTGTCGATCGTGAAGCCCTGCTTCTCGATCGTGTCAACGAAGTCGATCACGGCGCCCTGCAGGTAGGGAGTGCTCATCCGGTCGACGACCACGCCGACCCCGCCGAACTCCCGAACGCTGTCGCCGTCAAGCTCGCGCTCGTCGAAGAAGAGCTGGTAGCGCAGACCCGAACAGCCGCCAGGCTGCACGGCCAAGCGCAGCCGGAGGTCGTCGCGCCCCTCCTGATCGAGGAGGCTCTTGACCTTCGCCGCCGCCGCGTCGGTGAGGGACACGCCGTCAGTCTGGGCCTGCTGGGTCACGTCGCTCTGAATGGTCATCCGTCGGACTCCCAAGGTCGTCCTGTATCAGTACATGTCGCAGGCTCAACGCCTGTGGCGGCACCGACATTCCGATGCACCGCTCCATGGTTGCATAGTTCGGGCGCTCCGAAGCTCAGCGGGACCAGGTCCGCGCGACTCTGGCACCCAGCGCGACCAGGCTCTCCCGAGGCTGCCCCATCGCACGGTCGGCACCGACGAGATCCACCAGGGAATAGGCGGATTCGACCCCCATCGTCCGCATTTCCCGGATTCCGACCAGCACCCTCCCGGCCAGGACGACGCAGGGCCGGATCGCCTCACCGGCCGTCGCGGCGACTCCGGAGACCACCTTGCCGCTCGCGGACTGGAAGTCGAAGGCGCCCTCGCCGGTGAGGACCAGGTCGGCCCGCCGCGCGTGTGCGTTCAGATCCACCGCGTCGATGATCGTCTCGATTCCGGGTACGCGTTCGCCACCGAGCAGCAGCAGCACGTAGCCGAGACCGCCGGCCGCTCCGGCGCCCTTGGCGTCAGCCAGCGGCCGATCGGACAGGTCGGCGAAGCGTTCGAGGGCCGCGTCCAGCACTACCCTGCGGTCGTCCTGGACACCTTTTTGTGGGCCGAAGATGTTGGTTGCCCCCCGCAGTCCGAGCAGCGGGTTGTCGACATCGGTCGCGGCCAGCACCTCGACGCCGGCAAGGCGTGCCCGCGCGGCGGTCAGGTCGACCTCGGTCAGGTCGGCGAGCGCGGCGCCTCCGGAACGGAGCGCGCCCTCCGGCTTCGCCGTCGCTCCGAGGGCCGCCAGCATGCCCGCACCGGCGTCGTTGGTCCCGCTGCCACCGAGTCCGATCACCAGCTTGCGCGCACCGGCGTCCAACGCCGCCGCCACCAACTCCCCGACGCCGTAGGTGGTGGCGCGCTCGGGGTCCCGCTCCTTCTCGGGCACCAGCGTCAGACCGCAGGCCTGCGCGGACTCGATATAGGCCGTTTCCTCGTGCATCAGCAGCGTCGCGGGCGTGGGCTCACCGAACGGTCCGCTGACCGTCACCGCCAGGAGTTCGCCGCCGAGTGCCGCGTGCAGGACGTCGACGAAGCCGGGCCCGCCGTCGGACATGGGAACGGTGACCACCTCGTCGTCGGGCGCCTGCTGGCGCCATCCGGCGGCCATCGCTTCGGCTGCCTCCACGGCGCTGAGGGTGCCGGCGAACTTGTCTGGGGCGATCAGCACATGCACGATCGACATCCTCCCGCGTACGTCACTGGCCGGCCGCTCTGGGGTACGTCGCGTCGTGGGACGACCGGAATCCGTACGACATGGCTAAGGTCACAACGTGCTGATCAGGCCCATGCATGACGACGACATCGACGCGGCTCGCGGCCTCACCCACGAAGCCATGGAGCTCGTCCGGGCGACCACGCGTCCGGCGGGTGTCCCCGGCCCGCCACCTGGTCCCGCCACTCCGGAGTGGAGCTCGCTGTGGGAACGCCGGGCGAAACACCTGCTCCGACACGATCCGGACGGTTGTTGGGTGGCTGAGCTCGATGGTGCGGTGGCCGGTGTCGGGATGGCGTTGCGCCGCGAGAAGCTCTGGGCGCTGTCCGCGTTCTTCGTCCGGCCGACCAGCCAGGGTGCGGGCATCGGCGCCGCTCTCCTCGACGCGGTCCTCACCTACAGCCAGGGCTGCCTGCGCGGCATCATCATCTCGACCAGCGACCCGCGCGCGGCTCGCCGCTACCGGCTGGCGGGTTTCACCCTGCACCCCACGATCCGGATCTCCGGAACCGTCCGGCGCTCGGCGCTCCCCCTGGTCGAGGCGGTACGCGAGGGTGGGGTCGGAGACCGCGACCTGTGCGACTCGATCGACCGCCGGACCCGGGGAGCGGCCCACGGCGTCGACCACGAGTTTCTCTGCGCGGAGTACGGCCTGCTCGTGTGTGACACGCTGACCGGCAGCGGCTACTGCTTCGTCGACCGGACCGGTTCGCCCGTCCTGCTCGCCGCCACCAACCGCAAGGTCGCCCAGCGGCTGCTCTGGACGGCGCTAGCCAGCGCACCCGAAGAGTCCACGGTCCGGATCGACTACCTCACCTCCGACCAGGAGTGGGCTGTCGACGTGGCGCTGGCGGCCGGGCTCTCACTGCGTACCGAGGGCTACGTCTGCCTTCGCCACATGCGTCCCCCGGCGCCCTATCTGCCGTCCGGCGCCTTTCTCTGACACCCAGACCTGACGCCAGACCCTGGACACCCCGGAGACCCTGGCCGCCGGCTGCAGGATTCACCAGCCGCGGCCCAGGGCACGGCCTAGAGGCCGGGAGCACCCCAGACGGGGAACCAGCGCGACAGGTCGTCCTCGAGGCGAAGGTCGTTGGTGACGAGCCCGCGGACCTGAAGCTCCTGGGCGTTGTCGCGCCGCTCGTGGGCAACGGGGGCGAACGGGTAGAACGACCCGCGCTTGTAGAGGTAGACGAGCGCGAGCCGCCGCCCGTCCAGGTCCCGGAAGGCAACCAGCGAGCACAGTAGGGACGGTCCGAACCCAGCCGCCTCCAGTGAGGAGTTGACCGCGTGCAGGTCCGTGACCAGTCCGGTCGTGTCCGACGGGTCGTGCTGGAGGACGAGCCAGGTGTAGCCGTAGGAGTCCTGGGTGCGCTCGACCTTGGGTCCCTCGTCGGCGTCCAACAACTCCTGGATGTCGGCCTGGGTGCTCGCGAAGGCACCACCCTCCGCCGCCCGATAACACACCGACCCCACCCCGGTGGGCCGATACGCCGACGCCGCCTCGAGCGTCAGGGCCGCCTGCGGCAAGCCGAACAGCTGGTCGAGGTTCGGCTTCTTCGGCTGGGTTCGCCCGAGGAGCACGTCGAGGAATTTCATACGGGGGGCAGCCTTTCGGATCGAGGGGGTTTCGGCCTCAGACCATCGGCTTGCCGAGTTCGGCGCTGATCTTGGCCAGCTGAGCCAGTCGGACCTCGGTCGACGGGTGGGTCGAGAAGAGCCGGCCGAGCGACTTGCCGACCGCGGCCGGGGCGAAGAAGAACGCCTGTGCCGGCTGGGCACGTCGCAGGTCCTGCTGGGGGATCTGCTGCATGTCGTCGGAGATCCGGGTCAGGGCCGACGCCAGCGCCGACGGCTGGCCGGTGAGGTGCGCGGCCGCCCGGTCAGCGGCGAGCTCACGGTAGCGGGACAGCGCCCGGGTGAGCAGGAAGCTGATCACGTAGACCACGATGCTGGACAACCAGACCACGGCGAAGACCAGCGCAGCGTTGTTGTCGCGACTGCGGCCGATGCCGGAGTACATCCCGAACCGCGCGATCAGTCCGGCCAGGACACCCAGGAACGACGCGATGGTCATCACCGCGACGTCGCGGTGCGCGATGTGGGAGAGCTCGTGGGCGAGCACACCCTCGAGTTCGTTCTGGTCGAGCCTGCGGAGCAGACCCGTGGTGACGCACAGAACGGAGTTCTTCTGGTTACGCCCGGTCGCGAAGGCGTTGGGCAGCGCCATGTCGGCGACCGCCACCCGAGGTTTCGGCATGTCGGCGAGCGCGCACAGCCGGTCGACGATGGCGTGCAGGTCCGGCGCCTCCTCCGGAGACACCACCCGCGCCCGCATCGCGGCCAGCGCGATCTTGTCCGAGAAGAACCACTGAGCGATCAGGAAGCCGCCAGCGATGATGATCACCCAGGCGATGGCCACTCCCGCGGCGATCACCGCGCCGATGGCCACGACGTAGAGCAGGCCCAGGAAGAACATCACCAGGACCATGCGAGAGGTCAGACCTCGGTCGGGTTGGAATCGAGTGCTAGCCATGTTGCTTCACCGCTCCTTGAAGAGTCACTCCATACGACGACGCGCGAGCGCCCAAATGTTCCCGGCGCTCGCGCGTTTGGAGGTATGACTTCGACCACCCGCCGTGGCCCCGGTTGGGCTCTAACCGGGGATTAGTCCCTCTTCGCCCAGGATTTCCTTCACCTGCTCGACCGTGGCGTCCTCCGGCGGAAGGAACAGATCGGACTCCTCCAGGGAGTCGTCCGGCAGCTTGCTGCCGACCGCGCGAACCTGGGCGAGCAGAGCCGCCAGGGCGGCCCGGAAGGCCTCCTCGTCACCCGCGTTGACCGCGGACTCGAGGCGACCGTCGAGTTCGTTCAGGGAGTCGAGGTGCTCGTTGGCGACCTTGAGCTGCCCTTCGCCGAGAATCCGGACGATCACGATCCCTCACCTTGCCTCTGCGGCTGCTCCGGCGCGGGCTGAGTCGACTGCTGCGACGTGGACGGCGTGGCCTGACCGGGGGTGCCCTGACCCTCGATCTGCCTCGGCGCCTCGGTGCTGCCGCCGCCGAGCTGCGCCTTCATCGCGGCCAACTCGCTTTCGACGTCGTTGCCAGACGCCATCCGCTCGAGTTCGAGCGAAATGTCGTCCTTGCTCGTTCCGGTCACGTCGTCCAGAGCGCCCGAGGCGAGCAGCTCGTCGATCGCACCGGAGCGGGCCTGCAGCTCGGCCGTCTTGTCCTCGGCGCGTTGGACCGCGAGGCCGACATCGCTCATCTCCTCGGAGATGCCGGTGAACGCCTCGCCGACCCGGGTCTGCGCCTCGGCGGCCGTGTAGGTCGCCTTGATGGTTTCCTTCTTGGTGCGGAAGGCCTCCACCTTGGTCTGCAGGCGCTGTGCCGCGAGGGTGAGCTTCTCCTCTTCACCCTGCAGGGTCGCGTGCTGGGTGCTCAGGTCGGTGACCTGCTGCTCGACCCCGGAGCGGCGGGTGAGTGCCTCGCGGGCGAGGTCCTCACGGCCCATGGACAGGGCCTTCTGCGCCTGGTCCTTCAACTTCGAGCTCTGCTGGTGCAGCTGGTTCATCTGGAGCTCGAGACGCTTGCGGCTGGTCGCGACGTCAGCGACACCACGCCGAACCTTCTGGAGCATCTCCAGCTGCTTCTGGTACGAGTAGTCGAGAGTCTCGCGCGGGTCCTCGGCACGGTCCAACGCCTTGTTGGCTTTCGCGCGGAAGATCATCGCGAAGCGGTTGAGAATACCCATCGAGGTCGGCCGCCCCCTTCGTCTCCAGGCCGGTCGTGCTCCCCGTGCCGGTCGGCACGGGACGGCGTCGTGTGTGCGATCACCCTATTCCGGAGAACGAACGAGGGCGACCCCGCCTCCCCGGGCATACCCAGGAGATACCGGTAATGCTGGACGCCTTCGCCGACGTCCGTTATCAAGGGGACTCCGTGGAGGCACGAAAAGCAAGCGTCCCTCGCCGGCCCGGCCCCCGGGAGGGTCGCAGGACCCTCTCTGTACGGGGAAGGTAACACCAGGACCCTTCCCGGCCAGGGAGGGGGCGTTCATACCTTTGCCAAGCCGTTACTCTGTGGAACGTGTTCCGACGCCGTACGACCACTGAGCCGGCCCCCGCCGAGACGGTCACCGAGCCCGCGCCCTCCGACAGGGTGGGTGGCAAGGGACGACCGACTCCCAAGCGCCGAGAGGCCGAGCAGGCCCGCAAGACCCGGGTCAGCGCGCCGCGCGACCGCAAGGAAGCGATGCGGCAGCAACGGGACAAGTCCCGCGCGGAGCGCTCCAAGATGCAGCAGGCCATGGCAACGGGCGACGACCGTTACCTGCCTGCCCGTGACAAGGGGCCCGTCCGCCGGTTCGTCCGCGACTTCGTCGACTCGCGGCGCACCCCGGCGGAATACCTCCTGCCCTACTTCCTCGTGATCTTCATCTTCATGACGCTGCCGATCCCGTCGGTCCGGGTCATCGCGACCTACCTCTGGCTGGTCGCGATCATCGTCGTCCCGCTCGACCTGATCTTCCTGTCTCGTCGACTGAAGAAGCAGCTGCGCGAGGAGTTCCCCAACGAGAGCCACCGCGGGGCGGTCTCCTACGGCGTCATGCGGTCGACCCAGATCCGCCGGCTGCGCCTGCCCAAGCCGCAGGTCAGGCCGGGTGGCAAGCCGATGAACAAGGACTGAGCACGGACGCGGGCCGGACGCGCAACCGTCCGGCTCCCGACCGGGATGCCGCCGGTACGGATCTCACTCCTGCGGGTGCAGGCTCATCGGGCCGTAGACCTCACGTCCGGCCTCGAGCAGAGTCACCTGGTCGACGCCGGTTTGGACCAGGTCGCGCCAGATCTCGCCGATCCAGCTCTCGGCGTCGCTTTGGGATGGGAACTCGCTGCGGGCGAGCTCGCCGGCGTCGACAGGATTGCCCTCGGTGTCTTCGAGTCGCCACGTCCACGTCATGAAAGCCGAGCTTAGAGGCTGCGCGGTCCACGAGGGCCGACGCCGACCGGGCCCGGCCGCCCGCCTCCGGCGCGGCAGGACGGTCAGGTCCCCCATTGGTAGCGGTGCCCGCGCGACGCGCGATCAGCTTTGACTTCCAGACCCTGCCGTGAGACCGTCCGTCCTGCACGACGTCATCGGTCGAGGCCACGGCCTCGCTCCAGGGGAAGCCGGTCGAAGTCCGGCGCTGACCCGCAACCGTAGGCCGCGTGCCCGGCGTTCGATCAGACCCGGGTTTGCGCGCGGCGAGCCGGAGCACTTGGCGGTGACGACCGGCTCCACGACACCCGTCGAGGTCTACGGGCGGAGCGCGGGTCAGGCACCCGAGCCCTGCCCTCGGCTGCGGCGTTCCCCGCCGTTTCAGCCGGGGGCGTTCTCGTGTCCGGTCCCCCTTCGCTCGGCCGTGACCGAACACCTGGGAGGACACCCGATGAGGCGGAGCAGCACGGCCCGGACGGGCCGCATCGCCGGCCCTCTCTCCACCGCGCTCCTGACCACGCTGACCCTGGCACTCGCCGTGGGCCTGCTCACCACGACCGTCGGCGCCGGCGTCGCGCAGGCGGCGGCCTACCGCTACTGGGGCTACTTCCAGTGGAAGGACGGCGCCTGGACCCTCGCGAGCGTCGGTCCGGCGTCGGTGACCCCCGCGGACGGCGCCGTCGAGGGTTGGCGTTTCGCCGTCTCGCCCGAGAACAGCGCCCCTCGCGTCCCCCGGGCAGCCGGCGACTTCGGGCAGATCTGCGGGAGCACCCCTGCCCAGGCCGGCCACAAGCGCGTCGCCCTCGTGGTCGACGCCGGCCTCGCTGCGGACGCGCCGTCCGGTGAGTCCGCACCGAAGCCGCGCGGCGCCTGCGCCGTCGTCGACCCGAAGGCGACGTCCGCCCAGGTCGTCGCCGCGGTCGCCGAGGTCCGGGAGCAGAAGGGCATCATCTGCGCGATCGACTCCTTCCCGTCGACCGGATGCGGCGACCCGGTCGACAAGGTGCCCGCGGTGCCCTCGCCGGAGCCGACGGTGCAGTTGGTCCTGCCCGCGGCCGCGACACCGAGCCCGACCGCGACCGCCCGCAACGCCGCCGACCAGAGACCCGACGGGGCCACCCCGAGCGCCGCGTCCGACTCCGACGGCGACAGCTTCCCGATCCTCCCCGTCCTCGCCGTGGTCCTGGTGATCGTGCTGGTGGCGGGCGGTGTGGCCGTACGCCGGCATCGCGCGGCCGAGCAGGACAGCTGACCAGATGCGTTCCGTCCACCGCCCCACGCTCCCGCGAAACCTGCATCCGGGAGCCTGGTGGCTGTGGGCGCTCGGCCTCGCGACCGCGGCGAGCCGCACCACCAACCCGCTGTTGCTGGTTCTGGTGCTCGCCGTCGCCGGCTACGTCGTCACGGCCCGCAGGAGTTCGGCTCCCTGGGCCCGTTCCTACACGGCGTTCCTCAAACTCGGCCTGGTCGTGATCGCAATCCGGGTGGTCTTCCAGTGCCTGTTCGGCGCCGCCGTGACCGGACGCGTCGTCCTCTTCACCATCCCGCAGGTGCCGCTGCCGGGGTGGATGGAGGGGATCCGGCTCGGCGGGGCGGTCACGGCGGAGGCGCTGGCGTCCTCGGCGTACGACGGCCTGCGGCTCGCCACGGTCCTCGCGTGTGTCGGCGCGGCCAACGCCCTCGCCAACCCCAAGCGGCTGCTGGCCACGATGCCCGGCGCGTTGTACGAGCTCGGCGTGGCGGTCGTCGTGGCGATGACGTTCGCGCCGCAACTCGTCACCGACGCCACAAGAATCCGCTCCGCGCGGCGGCTGCGCGGCCAGGTCGACCGCGGTCCACGGATGCTGCGGTCCACGGCGGTTCCGCTGCTGGAGGGAGCGCTCGAGCGCTCGCTCGCGCTGGCGGCGGCGATGGACTCGCGCGGCTACGGCCGGCTCGGCACGGTCTCGCGCCGTACCCGGCTCGTGACGGGCATCCTCGTAATCGGCGGCCTGGTGGGAGTCTGCGCCGGCACCTACGGACTGCTCGACGCGAGCGGCGGACCGTTGTTCGGGCTACCGGTCCTGGTGGCCGGCGCGCTCGCCGCCGTGGCCGGCCTCGCGCTGGGCGGCCGGCGCGCCATCCGCACGAAGTACCGCCCCGATCCGTGGGCGCTTCCGGAGTGGCTGGTCGCGGCGAGCGGCGCCGCCGTCGCGGCCGCGTTCGTCTGGTCCGCGTCGACCGGAGTCGACGGTCTCGTCGTCCCCACGGTGCCGCTCGGCGTCCCCACACTTCCGCTCCTTCCCGCCGGTGGGGTCCTGGTGGCGCTGCTCCCGGCCTGGCTCGCGCCGCCGCCACCGAGGTCCGTCCCCAGCCCCGCGACGGAGGTGCTCGCGTGATCAGGTTCGAGTCGGTGTCGATGCGGTACCCGGACAGTACGAACCCCGTCCTGCACGACGCCACCTTCGAGATTCCGGAGGGTGAGCTGTGCCTGGTGGTCGGGCAGACCGGCACCGGGAAGACGACGTTGCTCCGGGCGATCAACGGCCTCGTGCCGCACTTCACCGGCGGCACCCTGAGCGGGCGGGTACTCGTGGACGGCCGCGACACCCGGACTCATCGCCCCCGTGATCTCGCCGACGTGGTCGGCCTGGTCGGACAGGACCCGCTCGCGAACTTCGTCACCGACACCGTCGAGGACGAGCTCGCCTACGGCATGGAGTCGCTCGGCCTCCCGCCCGACGTGATGCGGACCCGGGTGGAGGAGACCCTCGACCTGCTCGGCCTGGCCGGCGTGCGCGGTCGGCCGATCGCGACCCTCTCCGGCGGGCAGCAGCAGCGGGTCGCGATCGGCGCCGTCCTCACCACGCACCCCCGGGTGCTCGTCCTGGACGAACCCACCTCGGCGCTCGACCCGCAGGCCGCCGAGGAGGTCCTGGCCGCGCTGCAACGCCTGGTCCACGACCTCGGCGTGACCGTCGTCCTGGCCGAGCACCGGCTGGAACGCGTGGTGGAGTACGCCGATCGCGTCGTTCTCGTTCCAGGGGACGGGCGGGCGCTCGAGGTCGGCCCACCGGCCCAGGTCCTGGCCTCCTCCTCGGTCGCGCCGCCGGTCGTCGAGCTCGGCCGGCTGGCCGGCTGGGATCCGCTTCCGCTGAGCGTCCGCGACGCCCGCCGGCTGGCCGGACCCCTGCGCGAGCGCCTCGCCGCGATCCCGCCGCCGGTCCGTGGTCGCGACGGCAATCACGGGATCGACCGTACGCACGGGACCGACGGGGATCCGCCTGCCGTCGCGTCGGCGCGCGGCCTCATCGTGACGTACGGCGGCGGCCGGACGGCACGCTCCGGGCGGCGCCCGGCCCTGCGCGACCTCGACCTCGACGTCGCGCCGGGTGAGGTGGTCGCGTTGATGGGTCGCAACGGCGCGGGCAAGTCGACCCTGCTGAACGCGCTCGTCGGGCTGGTGCGCCCCACCGCCGGCACGCTGCGCGTCGCGGGCATCGACCCCACGCGGCACAAGCCGCGGGAGATCGCGCGGGCCGTGGGTCTGGTGCCGCAGGACCCGGGCGCACTGCTGTACGCCGAGACCGTCGCGCAGGAGTGCCGCCAGGCCGACCGCGACTTCGGCGCCGAGCCGGGACGCTGCGCCGAGATCCTCGCGCGCCTCGCGCCGGGCGTACCCGACGACCGGCATCCCCGGGATCTCTCGGAGGGCCAGCGGCTGTGTCTGGCCCTCGCCGTCGTCCTCACCGGACGCCCACCCCTGCTCCTCCTCGACGAACCCACCCGTGGTCTCGACTACCTCGCCAAGGCCCGACTCGCCCGGATCGTCGAGGACCTCGTGGCGGAGGGCCGTGGAGTCGTGTTCGCGACCCACGACGTCGAACTCGTCGCCGAGATCGCGAGCCGGGTGGTCGTCCTCGCCGAGGGCGAGGTCGTGGCCGACGGACCGGTCGGCGCCGTGATCGCGGCCTCTCCGACGTTCGCCCCGCAGGTCGCGAAGATCCTCCGCCCCCTGCCCTGGCTCACCGTCGCCGACGTGGCGGCCGCCCTGGAGCACGCGTCGTGAGCCGGGCGGTCGCGGTCCCTCGGTCGGTGCCGTGACGAGCGTCCTCGCGCTGCGGCCCAGGTCCGCGCTCGCGCTGTTCCTCGCGTCGGTGGTGGGTCTGGTCGGCTTCGGGTGGCCGTTCCTCACCGGCGCCACGAGCACGCTCGCCGGCCACTCCGCGGACTCGCCGTACCTCTTCCTGCTTCTGCTGCCCCTGGTGGTCGGGGTCGTCCTGGCCGAGCTCAGCGAGGGCGGGATGGACGCCAAGGCCGTCGCCATGCTCGGTGTCCTCGCCGCGGCCGGGACCGCCCTGCGTGCACTCAGCCCGGGGACCGGCGGGCTCGAACCCACGCTGTTCCTCGTCGTGGTGGCGGGGCGCGTCTTCGGGGCGGGGTTCGGCTACGCGCTGGGGACGACCGTGATCCTGGCGAGCTCGCTGGTGACCGCGGGCGTGGGTCCGTGGATGCCGTTCCAGATGGTCGGCCTGGCCTGGGTCGGCCTGCTCGCGGGACTCCTGCCGGTCGTCACGGGCCGGGCCGAACGCGTGCTGCTCGCGGTGTACGCCGGGGTCGCCGGCTTCGGTTACGGCGCCCTGCTCAACCTGTCGTTCTGGCCCTTCTCCCGCTCACTGCCGGAGGCGATGGCGTACGTGCCCGGCGACTCGACGGCCGCGAACCTGCGCCACTACGCGGCCTTTTACGTCACGACGTCGTTCGGGTGGGACTGCGTACGAGCGCTCGTGAACGCCGTCCTCGTGCTGGTCGCGGGACGGGTGGTGCTGGCGACCCTGCGACGGGCGGCACGGCGGGCGGCGTTCGCGGCCACCACGTCCTTCGACGCACCCACGACGTCTCGTGGCGCGCCCCGCCTCCGTGAGCCCAGCCCGGAGGAGGACGCTGGTGATCCGGAACGGCATGGTGGAGCGGGGCCTCAGGTGACGGGGCGGCCGGACACCACTTCCTGGACGAGCCCGTAGCCGACCGCCTCCTGCGCCGTGAGGAAACGCCCCGCCCGCAGGTCCCGCAGGACCGCCTCGCCCTGACGGCCGGTCGCTTCGGAGAGCAGTTCGACGAGGGCGTCCCGCTGCCGGAGGTGCTCCTTCGCGTAGGTGTCCACCTCGCTCGCCGTCGCCTTGATCTCGGCCACCTTCGGTTCGCTGAGCTGGAAGCGCGCGTGCGGATAGGCGGTGCGTCGGGGAGCGGCCGCCAGCGCGCCGACAGCCGCGCCGCTCACCTCGCCAACGGCGACGGCGGTCAGCTCGGCCCGCAGGACGCGAAGCGTGTCGGCCAGACTCAGCGCCGCGCCGAACGTCCCGCCCGGGCAGGACAGGTGGAGCCGGATCGGGCTCCCGTCCATCGCTTCCAGGGTGAGCAACCGCGCGGCGGTCCGGGTCGCGCACTCGTCGTCAAGAAATCCTTGCGCCACCACGATCCGGCGTTCGAAGAGCTGTTCCTGAATGTAGGTGTCGAACGTCATCCGGTCGTCCCTCATCTTCACTCCTCGCTGCCTCGGGTCGGAACTCGACCACCGAGCCGGACGTCGAGGTGATGACCGACCGCGGCGGCGTACCGCTCCAGGGTCGACAGGCGCACGTCCACCTCACCGGCCTCCAGCCGGGCCACCGCCGACTGGGACGTACCCATCCGCGCGGCGACCTGGGTCTGGGACAGTCCGGACTCCCGGCGTAGCTCGACCAACGTCGCGGCGAGCTCCCGCCGCCTGATCGCCATCTCCCGGAAGCCGGGCATCACCGGCAGGTCGTCGGAGACCTCCCGCGCGGGGTCCGGACGCCTCGACTCGGTCGCCATACCGGAAACGCTATCTCGAAAATGAGATAGCCGCCGAGGAAGCGCTCAGCCCGTGGGCGAGGACTTCACGAACGGCGGACGCACGACCTCGAAGAGCTCCCGGCGCCCACGTACGTCGACCGCGACCTCGCTCTCCTCGGCCACCCCCGCGTCGAGCAGGGCCAGGCCGACACCGAGCCGCCGGGTCGGCGAGAACGTCCCGCTCGTCACCGTGCCGACCGGAGTGCCGGCAGCGTCGACGACGGTCATACCGGGCCGCGGGATGCCCCGCCCGCGGGCCTCCAGTCCGAGCAGCCGCCGCGCCGGACCGGCCTCCCGTTCGGCCGACAGGACCGTGCGCCCCCAGAACGCCGGCTTCTTCCAGCCGACCGCCCATCCGATCCGGGCCTGCACCGGCGTGACGTCCAGCGAGATGTCCTGCCCGTGCAGGGGGTAACCCATCTCGGTGCGAAGCGTGTCGCGGGCGCCGAGTCCGCACGCCGCGACGTCGAGGCCCGCGCCAGCCTCGAACAACGCGTCCCAGAGTTCTCCCGCCGCCGACACGGGCGCCACGAGCTCGTATCCCCGCTCGCCGGTGTAGCCGGTACGACAGATGGTCACCGACACCCCGCGCCAGTCGGTGTCGACGAACGACATGTACCCGTGACCGGCCGGCAGTCCGGCACCCGTGAGCAGCTCGTCACTGCGCGGTCCCTGGACGGCGAGGATGGCGTACTCCTCGTGCAGGTCGACGACGTCGACGCCGGCCGGAGCGCGCGCGGCGAGCCGGCGCACGACCTCAGCGGTGTTGGCGGCGTTGGGGACGAGGAAGATCTCCTCCGGACCCCGGTGGTAGGCGATCAGGTCGTCGACGATGCCGCCCGTCGCGTCGTCACAGCACAGCGTGTACTGCGAGCGGCCCGGACCGATCTTGGCGAGGGAGTTACTCAGCGTCGCGTCGATGTAGTCCGCCGCCCCCGGGCCGCTCACCCGCGCCTTGCCGAGGTGGCTCACGTCGAAGATCCCGACGGCGCTACGAACGGCCGCGTGCTCCTTGAGCACCCCACCTCCGGCGTACTCGAGCGGCATCTCCCAGCCCCCGAACTCGGCGAACTTCGCACCGCGGGCCAGGTGGCGATCATGGAGTGGCGAGCGCTTCATGACCGCGAACCTACCTCCCCCGCCAGGCGTTGACGGCGTAGCATCCGCCGAGCAACGGACGCGCGCCGGCATCCTCCGACCGCCGGTATGCGCCGCCGTCGCCCCCCGTATGTTCGACGGCCAGATTCTGGCCACCAGCCAGCCATCAGGTACCGGCCCACATCAGTTGGCCCAAAGGAGACGATCAAGCGTGAGTGTCACAAGTCCCAGCATCTCCGCACGCAAGACGGCGGCACCCTCGGCCAAGGTCGACGCGCTGGTGGTCGGCGTGTCCCCGGGCGAGAAGGGTGTGACGCTCGCCCCTGGCGCCGAGGACATCGACAAGGCGTTCGGCGGCAAGCTCGCGGAGACCCTCGGCGCCCTCGGCGCCAAGGGCAAGGCCGAGGAGGTCACGCTCGTGCCCTCCGGCGGTGCCGTGAGCGCCACGATCGTCGCCGCGGTCGGGCTGGGCGGCGGCGAGCCGACCACGGAGACGCTGCGCCGGGCCGGCGGTGCCGTCGTACGGCGGCTCACCGGCCGGGCCGAGTCCGTGGCGTTCGCGCTCGGCGACGGCGAGGCCGCACACCTCGGCGCTCTCGCCGAGGGCGCGCTGCTGGGCGGGTACTCCTTCCATCGCTACCGCACCCAGTCGGACAAGCAGCCCAAGGCCATCTCGGCGTTCACGCTCGTCACCGGCAACGCCCGCGACAAGAACGTCAAGACGGCCCTGGCGCGAGCGGAGGCCGTCGCCCGCGCCGTCAACCTCACCCGCGACTGGGTCAACACCGCTCCTTCCGACCTCTACCCGGCGGTCTTCGCCGAGGAGGCCAAGGCCGAGGGCAAGCGCGCCGGGCTGAAGGTCGAGGTGCTCGACAAGAAGGCGCTCCTCGCCGGCGGGTACGGCGGGATCATCGGCGTCGGCCAGGGCTCGGAGCGGGAGCCGCGGCTGGTGCGGTACAGCTACCGCCCGAGCAAGGCCAAGCGTCACCTGGCGTTCGTCGGAAAGGGCATCACGTTCGACACGGGCGGCATCTCGCTCAAGCCGAACGAAGGCATGATCACGATGAAGTGCGACATGGCCGGCGCGGCGGCCGTCCTCGCCGCGGTGACCGCGATCGCCGAACTCGAACTCCCGGTGGCGGTCGACGCGTGGGCGCCCCTGGCCGAGAACATGCCGTCGGGGTCGGCACAGCGTCCCTCCGACGTCCTGAACATCTACGGCGGCAAGACGGTGGAGGTCCTCAACACCGACGCCGAGGGCCGACTGGTGCTCGCCGACGGAATGGTGCGCGCCGCCGAGGAGAAGCCCGACATCCTGATCGACGTCGCGACGCTCACCGGCGCCTGCGTGGTCGCGCTCGGAAACCGCGTCTTCGGGATCATGGGCAACGACGAGGAGTTCCAGAACAAGGTCCGGGAGACCGCGGAGCGGGCCGGTGAGACCGGCTGGACGCTCCCGATCCCCGAGGGCACCCGTGAGCGCCTCGACTCCAAGGTCGCCGACCTCGCCAACGTCGCGAGCGGGCGCTACGGCGGCGCGCTCGTCGCCGCGGCGTTCCTGCAGGACTTCGTGGCCGACGGGATCCGGTGGGCGCACCTCGACATCGCGGGTCCGGCGTACAACGACTCCTCGCCGTGGGGCTACACCCCGGTCGGCGGCACCGGCAGCAGCGTGCGCACGCTGGTCGGGCTCGCCGAGGCGGCCGTCGCGGGCGAACTCTAGGAATGTCTCGCACCGAGCCGTGACGTGAGCTCGGGAGCCTGCGCGAGACGGTAGTGGAGCCCCCTGACCGAGGTCAGGGGGCTCCACTCACATTCACGCGGCTCGCCACGCCCCGTGCGCACGGCTCGTGCGCACGCCGGTCGCGCGGTCCGGGCGGGTCAGCTGCCCTTTTCCCCGGGTGTCGTCGGTCCGAGGCGGTTCTTCTCCGCTTCGGCGCGTCGGGCGTTCCACGCCCGCATGCGCTGCGGATAGCCGACGACCTGCGCGTCGTAGCTCGGGATGCCGTGCTTGTTGGCGAACTCGTGCGCCTTGGCCGCGCTCGGCACGCGGCGCCGGGTCCATTCACCGTCGTGGGCGACCAGCAACAGTGTGGTCTCCGTCACGGTCGTCCGGGGTTCCACGAATCCCTCCACCCCGCGGCGGGTACGCGCGAACTCGGTGAGGTGCGCAAGATCCTCGCTGGCCCGCTGCCGACGCACATCCGACCGGGCATCACCAGCGCGCGAACGGCGCCGGAACCACCGCAGCATCCGCCGACCTCCTTGCGAAGCGGCACCTTGTGACGGACTGATCGCTGCATGAGCAAACGCGCCGAGTGTGCCGTAGGTTCCTGAACCTCAGAAAGTGGGTCGCCACCGTGCGGCCCGGGCACGTCCGACCCGTCGCCGGAGCGCCCTCATACCGCCACCAACCGGTACCAATCGGCGGCGCATATCGTGCATCGACCCGCGCGAGGAGGACCCTTTGGGCACTTACGCGCGGAGGGTGGAAAGATGACGGTGACGTGACGACCTCGTGCTGGCACGAGATCGTCGACACAACGTTCTCGATCAACGGCACGGAGGACCCCGTGGCGGACAACGCCGGCACCTCGTTCGACCTGGTGATCCTTGGTGGAGGCAGCGGCGGATACGCGTGTGCCCTGCGCGCGTCCGAGCTCGATCTTCGGGTCGCGCTCATCGAAAAGGACAAGCTGGGCGGCACGTGCCTCCACCGTGGGTGCATTCCCACCAAAGCCCTGCTGCATGCCGGCGAGATCGCCGACAACGCCCGTGACGGCGCCGACTTCGGCATCCGCACGACGCTGGAAGGCGTCGACATGGCCGGGGTCAACAAGTACAAGGACGGGGTCGTCAACCGCGCCTTCCGAGGGGTGACCGGGCTGATCAAGAGCCGGCGCATCACCATCGTCGAGGGCGAGGGCCGGCTCGTCGCCCCCAACGCGGTCCAGGTCAACGGCACCCGCTACGAGGCGCCCAACATCCTGCTCGCCACCGGCTCCTACTCCAGGTCGCTGCCCGGCCTCGACATCGACGGCGAGCGGATCATCACCAGCGAGCACGCGCTCCAGCTCGGCGACGTTCCCAGGTCGGTCATCGTGCTCGGCGGTGGCGTGATCGGGGTGGAGTTCGCCAGCGTCTGGCGTTCCTTCGGCGCCGAGGTCACCCTCATCGAGGCCCTCCCCCGGCTGCTCGCCGTGGAGGACGAGGCCTCCTCCAAGATCGTCGAGCGCGTCTTCCGACGCCGCGGGATCAACTACAAGACCAACACCCCGTACAAGAGCGTCGAGCGGACCGAGAACGGCGTCCGGTTGACCGTCGAGTCCGGCGAGACGTTCGAGGCCGACCTCCTCCTCGTGGCGGTGGGCCGCGGCCCGAGCACCACGGGCCTCGGGCTTGAGGAGGTGGGTGTCGCGACGGAGCGCGGCTTCGTCCGCACCGACGAGCGCCTGCGCACCAGCGTCGAGGGCGTTCGCGCCGCCGGCGACATCGTGGCCGGACTCCAGCTCGCGCACCGCGGCTTCCAGCAGGGCATCTTCATCGCCGAGGACATCGCCGGGCTCGACCCCGCGGTGATCGACGAGAGCGGGATTCCGCGGGTGACCTACTGTGATCCCGAGGTCGCCTCCATGGGGCTCACCGAGGCCGCCGCCACGGAGAGGTACGGCGCCGACGGCATCGAGACCTTCACCTACGACCTCGCCGGCAACCCCAAGAGCCAGATCCTGAAGACCCAGGGCTTCGTCAAGCTCGTCCGGGCCAAGGACGGCCCCGTCGTCGGAATCCACATGGTGGGCGCCCGCGTTGGGGAACTCGTCGGTGAGGCCCAGCTCATCTACAACTGGGAGGCGTTCCCTGAGGACGTCGCCCAGCTGATCCACATGCACCCAACCCAGAGCGAGGCGATCGGCGAGGCACACCTCGCACTCGCCGGCAAGCCGCTGCACGTGCACGGCTGACCGTCTCGCCATCACCTACGGCTCGGAACCAGGACAAGGAGCAAGGATGCCGGTCTCCGTCACCCTCCCCGCACTCGGGGAGAGCGTCACTGAGGGAACCGTCACGCGGTGGCTGAAGCAGGTGGGCGAAACCGTCCAGGCTGACGAGCCGCTGCTCGAGGTTTCTACCGACAAGGTCGACACGGAGATCCCGGCACCGGCCACGGGCGTTCTGCTACAGATCACCGTCGGCGAGGACGAGACCGTCGAGGTCGGCGCCGAACTCGCCGTCATCGGTTCGGAGGGCGAGCAGCCCGAGGCGGGTGACGCCGGCCAACCGCAGGCGCAGGAGCCCGCGGAGTCCCAGCCCGAGCCCGCCGCGCCGGCGCCCGAGCCGGAGCCCGTGCAGGAGGCGCCCCAGGCGACTCCCGAGCCTGAGCCCGTGCCGGCCAACGCCTCCGCCAACGGTTCCGGTGAAGGCACCTCGGTGACCCTGCCCGCCCTCGGGGAGAGCGTCACGGAAGGAACCGTCACCCGCTGGCTGAAGCAGGTGGGCGACTCGGTCGAGGCCGACGAGCCGCTGCTCGAGGTCTCCACCGACAAGGTCGACACCGAGATCCCCTCGCCGAGCGCTGGCACCCTCGTCCAGATCACCGTGGGCGAGGACGAGACCGTCGAGGTCGGCGCCGAACTCGGCATCATCGCGAGCGGTGCCGCGGCGACTGCCCGGCACGCGGCGCCCGCTCCGAGCGAGCCCGCGAAGGAGCAGGCGCAGCAGCCCGCCGCACCGGCGCCGACACCGCAGCCCGCCGCGCAGCCGGCACCGCCCGCACAGCCGGCACCGCCCGCACAGCCGGCACCGCCCGCACAGCCGGCACCGCCCGCACAGCCGGCCCAGCCCGCCGCGCCGACACCGCAGCCCGCCGCCCAGCCGGCCGCCGACGGGGCGCCGCAGTACGTCACCCCGCTCGTCCGCAAGCTGGCCGCCGACAACAACGTCGACCTGTCGGCCGTGACCGGCACCGGCGTCGGTGGTCGCATCCGCAAGCAGGACGTCCTCGACGCGGCCAAGGCCCGCGAAGAGGCCGAGCGCGCCGCTGCGCAGCCGGCCGCACCCGCCCCCACGGCCGCGCCCGCGGTGCAGGCGACGGCTCCCGCCGCGCCGAGCCCGCTCCGCGGGACCACGGAGAAGCTCAGCCGCGCCCGCCGGGTGATCGCCCAGCGCGTCCACCAGTCGCTGCAGGACACCGCGCAGCTGACCACGGTGGTCGAGGTCGACGTGACCGCCATCGCCCAGATCCGCGACCGTGTGAAGCGGTCGTTCCAGCAGCGCGAGGGCGTCAAGCTGTCGTTCCTGCCGTTCTTCGCGAAGGCCGCGCTCGAGGCGCTCAAGGAGCACCCGAAGCTCAACGCCACGCTCGACATCGAGAAGGGCGAGGTCACCTACCACGGCAGCGAGCACCTCACGATCGCGGTCGACACCGAGCGCGGCCTGATGGTGCCGGTCATCCACGACGCCAGCGACCTCAGCGTCACCGGGCTCGCGAAGCGGATCACCGACCTCGCGGAGCGCACCCGGACCAACAAGATCACGCCGAACGAGATCTCCGGTGGGACCTTCACGCTCACCAACACCGGGAGCCGTGGCGCGCTGTTCGACACGCCGATCTTCTTCGAGCCTCAGGTCGCGATTCTCGGCACCGGCTCGGTCGTGAAGCGTGCGGTCGTGGTCGACACGCCGCTCGGCGAGACGATCGCCATCCGGCACATGGTCTACCTCGCGCTGAGCTACGACCACCGCCTGATCGACGGTGCCGACGCGGCCCGGTTCCTCGGTGCGGTGAAGAGCCGCCTCGAGGACGGCAGCGTCGCAGCGGAGTTCACTGGCTGACCTCACGAGGATCGGGCATGCTGCCGTCATGAGATACGTCCTCGCGGGAGCATCCGGATTCCTGGGTCGTGCGCTGCGGGAGCGGCTCATCAGTGAGGGTCACGAGGTGACCCAACTCGTGCGCCGCGCACCGCAGTCGCCCGACCAGATGTGGTGGGACCCGGCCCGGGGCCAACTCGAGGCCGGAGTCCTCACCGGCGCCGGAGCGGTCATCAACCTCTCCGGCGCCACCGTCGGGCGGGTCCCCTGGACCAGCGGCTATCGCCGCACCCTGCGCGAGAGCCGGATCGGTCCGACGACGACACTGGCCACGGCTCTCGCCGCCATGTCGGAGCCGCCGGTCTTCGTCTCCCAGAGCGCGACCGGCTACTACGGCATGGACCGTGGTGCGGAGGAACTCGACGAGGATTCGCCGTCCGGTGACGGGTTCCTGGCCGGGCTCGCCCGCGACTGGGAGGCAGCCACCGAACCGGCCGCCAAGGCCGGTGCTCGCGTCGTGAAGCTTCGTACCTCAGCCGTCTTCGACCAGTCCGGCGGTGTCCTTCGGCTGTTGCAGGTCCCCTTCCGGCTCGGCGTCGGCGGCCGGCTCGGATCCGGCCGGCAGTACATGCCGATGGTCTCCCTGGACGACTGGTTGGCGGCGGTGCGCTTCACGGTCGACCGTGCCGACGCCCAGGGCTCCTACAACGTGACGCTCCCCCACCCGGCGACCAACGCCGAACTCACCTCCGCGCTCGGGGCCGCCTTCCACCGGCCGACGCTTCTCCCCGTGCCCGGCCTCGCGCTGCGGACAGGTCTCGGCGAGTTCTCCGCCGAACTCGCCGGCAGCCGACGGCTGGTGCCGCGACGCCTCCTCGAGGCTGGGTTCTCCTTCTCCGCCCCGGACGTCACGAGCATGGTCACCGCCGCACTGCACCGGTCATAGAGCGACGGCGTGACAGTCACCGCGGACCGCTGGGCCGTCTGACCTCAGCGCTCGTCGATACGGGAGATCAGCCAACCACCGGTCCCGGCACGGGCGAGCGTGATCTCACGGGTCTTCGGCTCGCCCGCGGGCTGCGACACGCGCTCCCCGTCAGCGCCCACCACGGTGTACGCCTGCAACTGGTCGACCACCCGTAGCACCGTCTGGTTCCGCCCCGCACTGACCACGTCGAGCGTCCTGACCGCGAACCGCAGCCCTTCCAGGTGGCACCCGCTGGGTATGCACTTCTCGATCTGCGTGGTGTCCTTGGCCACGAGGTCCGAACCTGGCGTGTAGACAGTGCCCAGCAGCGTCGGGTCGGAGGCGGCGAAGGCCTGTGCCCGCCGCTGGTCGAGGTCGGCCAGCACCCCTCGCCATCTCGCCTCCTGGGCATCGGGGGCAGGCGGTCGCGGCGGCGAGGTCGTCCCGCTCGGCGCGCTGGGGTTGGCGGTGGCCGGAGGCGTCGACGGGCCCCGCTCCTGCCCTGACGTCGGCGCGGCACTGGGGCGGGGGCTGCGGGTGCCCTCAGGCGTCGCGTCGTCGGAGGCGACCGGAGGTGGCTCCGGCCTCGACCGGCCGGCCCAGACGACGCCGCCGACGACACCACCCGCGACCACGACGATCGCGACCACGACGGTGATGATCAGGCCGACGCGTCGACGGGGCTCATCGTCGTCGACGTCGGCATCGGCCGTCTCGACCACGCGCGGACCGACCGGAACGCGTTGGGCGCTCGGGCTCGTCAGCGGGTCGGCCGCGGCACCGGCCCCGGCGCCGGTCGTTCCACCTGGGCCTGGCTGGTTGCCGGCCGGGGGCGTTTCCCGGTCCGCTGGGCCGGCGGGTGGGGCCGGCTTCGGGGTGTCGCGGGAGGCGGCCGCGATCGCCGAGGCGACGTCCGCGTCACTCAGCACCAGGCCGATCGGGAAGCGTACGGGAGCCGGGGGACACGCGCCGTAGAGCAGGTCGGCGAACTGGGCGGCCGTGGGTCGCCGCGCGGCGACCGGCTGCAAGCCGACAGCGACGGCGTGGGCAAGCCCCTGGGGCACGTCCGGCACCGCCTCGGGAAGCGGCGGGCGGGGCTGTCCCGGGCGAGGCGGGATCCCGGTGAGGGCGGTGTAGCAGACGGCGGCGAGGCCGAAGACGTCACCCGCCGGGGTCCGTCCGCCCGGACCGGCACTCGGATCGGCGTAGCCGAGCGTGCCGAGCGCCTCGCCACCTTCGATCAGGCCGAGCAGGCCGAGGTCGGCGAGCAGCGGCCGGCCGTCCGCGGTGAAGAGGATGTGCTCCGGCGTCACGTCGCCGTGCACGAGCCCGCGTTCGTGGGCGGCGGCCAGGGCCTCCGCCAACGGTGCCACGGCCGTGACCACCTCGCCGGGATCGAGCGCACCTCGGCCGTTCAGGAGCTGGTCGAGACTGCCTCCGTCGGCGTGGTCCAGGACGAGGACGAGTTCGTCGCCGAAGGGCAAGGAGTCCTGGATCCGCAACAGGTGTGGATGTCTGAGGATGTCGAGCAGTGACACCAGCCGCCGCACCTCGTCGCGCGCTCCCTGGTCGCGGGGGCTTAGTCGCTTGAGGGCGACCGGCGCCCCGGAGCCGTGCCGGCGGGCGAGCCAGACCTCGCCGGTGGCGCCCGCGCTCACGAGCGCGTCGATGTCGTAGCCCTGGACCCGGAACTCCCCCCGCATGATCGCCAAGCCTCTCAGACCGCGGTCGGACGAGCGACCGCGTCGTCCCCGACGCGGTCTCCAGCGCTGAGCGACGTCGTCGGCGTGGGCACCCTCACCTCGCCGGTTCCGTTGGCGCCGGGCCGATCTGTCTGCTCGCCGCTATCAGCCATCCGCCCGATCCGTTCGGCTCGAGAGTCATGCGGAACCGCTTCGCCGTTCCGCCGTCGTGCGGGTACAGGTTGCCACCGATCTCGAGGCGATAGGGCTGCAGCTGGCTCACGGCGTCGACCACCACCCGACCGGGGCTTTGCGAGACCACGTCCAACGACAGGATCGGGGTGCGCAGGTTGACGACACTCGTGACGTTCTGCTGCGCGTAGTCGCGCATGTTGTCGAGGTCCTCCCCCAGTGCGTCCGAACCCGGTTTGTAGACCTCGCTGAGTACCTTCTGGTCCCATGTCCGGTAGGCCTCGGCGCGCTTCTGGTCGAGCTGGTCGAGGACGGCGGTCCAGCGCGCCTCCGCGGCATTGCGTGGGGTACTGCTCGGCACCGGTGGCTGCGGCGGTGGAGCCGGAACGCTCGGCGTCGTCCGCGCCTGCGACGTCGGCGTCGGCGTCGGTGTCGGATCCGGCGGCGCGTCGTCGCTCAGCGCTCGCCATCCGAAGACCCCGGCAGCCCCGACCGCGACGAGCAGGACCGGAACACCGATCGCCAGCAGCAGGAGGCGGGGGCGCCGGGACGTCTCCTCGTCGTCGCCTTCGTCACGATCCCGGTCGTCGCGGGCGTTCCGCCCGTCGCCGCCACCTGAAGGCACGCCCTGGTGGGGGGCCGGAAAGCTGGGCGGCGGGCCTGGGAAACCCTCCGGCAGGCCGGACGTCGCGGGGTCACCATCCGAACGCGGGTCGGCCATGGGACCCGGACCCGGACCTGGACCCGGGCCAGGTCCCGCACCAGAACGGGGACCGGGCGCGGGTCCTGATCCTCGTTCTGGTGCGGGGCCCCCTCCTCCGATGACGAAGGGATCCTGCTCCCCGAACGGCGACGAGGACCCAGTACCCAGATCTCCCGCGAACGGCGAGGAGGAGTCGCCGAGAGTCGTCGGCATGGAGGGAAAGCGGACTGGCGCACTCGGACAGGCGGCGGCGAGCTGTGCCCCGAACTGTGCGGCGTTCGGGCGCAGGTTGGGCTTGCTCTGCAGGCCGGCCTCGACGATGTGCGCGAGTGCGGACGGAACCCCTGGTGCCACCTGGTGGAGCGGCCGGTGGCCGTACCCCGGCTCCGGAGGCGCGCCGGTCAGGGCGGTGTAGCAGACGGCGGCGAGACCGTAGACGTCGCCCGCGGGCGAGGCCGGTGAGCCGTCCTGGCCGGCTGGATCGGTGTAACCGACGGTTCCGGACTCGCCTCCCTCCACCAGGGCCAGCAGGCCGGCGTCGGCCAGCAGTGGACGGGCGTCGGCGGTGAAGAGGACGTTCTCCGGTGTGACGTCGGCGTGGGTGACGCCGCGGCGGTGGAGTACGTCGAGCGCGCCGGCAAGCGCGGTGGCGACCGTGACGACCTCGCCAGGATCAAGGGTCGCCCGGGCGAGCAGCAGTTGGCCGAGGCTGCCGCCCTCGGCGTAGTCGAGAACGAAGACCAGCTCACCGCCGTACGGCAGCATCTCCCGGATCCGCACCAGGTGCGGGTGTGCGAGGGACTCCAGCGCAGCGACGATCCGGCGCGCCTCGTCCTGCGCGTCGGTGTCGCGGGGGCGGACGCGCTTCAGCGCCGCGTGGGCACCCGAGGACTGCTCACGGGCAAGCCACACCTCGCCCGCCAGGCCCGCGCCCAGCAGCCCTTCGATGTCGTATCCCTCGACGTGGAAGTCGCCCTGCATGGTCGCTCAGCCTTCCAGAACGCGGATCCGCGGTTCCGCCGGGTCACACCGGATCTCGGTGGCTTGGCAGCGGCACGTCACACCCGAACGTCAGCGGCTCGAGCTGCCCGCCTGACACACCTGGAGTTCCGGTGAGACCTCACCGCCGACCTGCCACTCCTTCGAGATCCGCCACGCGGTCGTCCCCTTGAGCGGGACGGCCTCGATCCGCACGGTCTTGACGGGCCCGCCCGGGCACTGCAGGCGACGGCCGTCCCGCATCACCATGGTGTAGGGCTGCTCCTGGCGGAGGGCCTCGAACCTGATCGCCGTCGGCGTCTTCGAGACCAGCGTCAGCCGAAGAATGGGGCGGCTCAGACCGATCACCCGCGCCGCCTTGTTCGTCGCCATCGCCGCCATGTACTGGTGGTTCTCCTGGTAGGACGGCGAATGGGGCGCGTAGAGCTGCAGCAGGAGGTCCGGATCGCGGTGCGCGAACGCGTTGGAGCGCCGCTGGTCGAAGACCTTGAACGTCTCGAACCACTGCTTGGTGAGCGGATCGGTCGGGACGGTCACGCTCGGCGTCGGCGTGGGCTTCGCCGTCGCGGTCCGGGTGGGTGTGGCAGTGGGATCGGCGACCGGCGTCGTCCCGGCCGACGACCGCCAGATGACGACACCGACGATCACGGCGACCACGAGCAGAACCACACCACCGATCAGGACGTACGGCGGCCTCCGGGAGTCGCCGCGTTCGGCGGAGTCGGGGTCTCCGGAGGGTCGGCCCGGTGGCCCGGACGTTCGTCGCGGAGGCGCTCCCGGTGGGGGCGGGCCGACCGGTCGAGCAGCGTGCGGATCCGGACCCGACGACGGCGGCAGGCCCGGACCGCGCCCAGGCAACCACGGCTGTCCGGCTGGAGCGCCCGGCCTCCCTCCGACACCTGAGCCAGCGATGCCCGGACCACCGACTACCTGGCCACCGGCAACCTGGCCACCGACTACCTGGCCACCGACACCCGGACCCTCGCGGACCGGGGTGCGTTGCTGGTGCGGACGGTCGCTCGGCGACCCGTCGCGAGAGGGACCGGGTGGGCCCTGGTGTGCCTCACCGCCCGGGGCGCCGCCAACCCGAAGTCCGCCGGCCCCGGCGCCGCCCTCGTCGGTGTGCCGGGCGTCACCGCCGAGCCTGGTGAAGTCGGGCGCCGTGGGCTCGGCCACTGGTGTCGAGTCGGGCAACCGGACGGGTACCGCGGGACACGACGTCGTGAGCAGGGTGCCGAACTGACTCATGTGCGGCCGCATGTCCCAGGCGCGTTGCATGCCGGCCTCGATCGCGTGGGCGAGACCGGGGGGCACACCGGGTGAGACCTGGTGGATCGGCCGGTGCCGCTCGCCCGCAGGCGGGAGGAGCCCGGTGAGGGCGGTGTAGCAGATGGCGGCGAGGCTGTAGACGTCGCCGGCCGGGCTTGGTTCGGACTCCCCCGCCTCGGCTGGGTCGGCGTACGCGTCGGACGGTTCGTCGTCGGGCGCGGCCAGCTTCGCCAGGCCGAGGTCGGCGAGCACCGGCTGGCCGTCCGCGCTGAAGAGGATGCTGTCGGGTGTGAGGTACCCGTGCACGAGGCCGCGTTCGTGGGCCGCCGCGAGCGCCCGGGCCACGGTGCTCGCGATCGTGACGACCTCACCGGGGTCGAGCACTCCGCGCACCAGCAGCAACTGCTCGACACTGCCGCCTTCGGCATGGTCGACGACCAGGACGAGTTCCCCGTCGTAGGGCAGGAGCTCCTTGACCCGACGCAGGCGAGGATGCCCGAGCGCGTCCAGCCGCTCGACCAGCCGACGGGCCTGGTCGACAGCCGTCGCGTCCCGCGGCCGGATCCGCCGCAGGGCCACCTGCTCACCGTTCGCCTCATCGCGGGCGAGCCACGTCTCCCCGATGGGCCCGGCACTAAGCAGCCCCTCGATCTCGTACCCGTCAACGTCGAAATCGCTCCGCACGTATCCAAGCCTTTCAGACCTTGGGCGACAATACGATCTCAGCGGGTGCCGGCCACGACGACAAGGAGCGACCACGTCAGCGCCGGCGGCGATACTTCGCGGGCCGAACACTGCTCGCCGATGCCTTGCGATGCCCACGACGCCACACGTTCTAAGCTGCAGGATATGGGTTCACTGCGGTTTCTCAGGGCTGGGTTCGGACCCCGCGCCCTGGACTACGAGGTGGCGTGGGCGCGACAGCGCGAACTCCACGCCGCGCGGGTGGCCGGTGAGGCGCCCGACACCGTGCTTCTTCTCGAACACCAGGCCGTGTTCACGGCCGGTAAGCGCACCGAGCCGCACGAGCGACCGATGGACGGCACCCCGGTCATCGACGTCGACCGCGGCGGCAAGCTGACCTGGCACGGACCCGGGCAGTTGGTCGGCTACCCCATCGTCAAGCTGCCCGAGCCGATCGACGTCGTGGCGTTCGTCCGCGACCTTGAGCAGGCGTTGATGAACGTCTGCTCCGACGTCGGACTCGCGACGACCCGCATCGAGGGCCGTAGCGGCGTCTGGGTTCCCGCCGACGAGCGGGGCCCTGCCCGTAAGGTCGCCGCGATCGGGCTCCGCGTCGCCCAGGGCGTGACGATGCACGGCTTCGCGCTCAACTGCGACTGTGACCTTTCCGCCTACGGCCTGTTCGTGCCGTGCGGCCTCGCCGACGCCGGCGTCACGTCACTCACGACAGAACTCCGACACCGCGTGAGCGTCGACGACGTGCTCGAGATCACCGAACGCCGAATCAGCGAGGTACTCGACCACTCCTCCGCCCAGGTCGCCTGAGCGGGCCTCCGCATCCCGGCCGGCGGCGTTGTCGTCGGCGCCGAGAGAACACCGCTATCGGCTTCTCCTCCGCCTTGCCAACCGGGCGCGGGCGACCCGCTCACCCCACGCGTTCCGGCATCCCGGCCGGCGGCGTTGTCGTCGGCGCCGAGAGGCGAGGAGGACAACGTGACCAGCGTGGATGCAGGGGTATCGCGAGTCAGGCGGGAGGTGGGAGACGCACCCTAGTTGGCCGATCCCGCGGCCGGCTCGGGAGCCGGCGGGAAGCTGAGCCCGGCGTTGCGGAACGGCACCAGGGCGAGCACCATCGCGTGGGCGTAGTAGGCAACCCGGTCGATGACACCGCCCGTGAGCGGACCGACCGTACCGGTGCTCGACTTGGTGTCCTTCCCGCCCATGATCGCGTCGGTCGCCTCGCCGAGTTCGACACCCCGGCGTACCAGGTCGGCGATCTCCGACGGCAGCGCGAACGTCGCCGTCCGGCTCTCGCCCCTGGTCAGCTGGGCGTCCGGACCGCAGCGCCCGAGCACGACGATCCAGGCCATGCACTCGAGGTTTCCGTCGCGTTCGAGCACGCCGCCCTCGAGGCCGACCCAGAAGTCGGCCTCCGGCAGCACCGTCCGCGCGGCGTCGACGCGGTTGCGGGCCCCACGCAGCGTCTCCTCGTCACCGACCGGCTGGTCGGGGACACCCGAATCGACGTCCACCACGATCGCCTCGACGTCGTCATGACCGAGCGCGACCCGGACGGCTTCGAGCGTGGCGCGGCGCTTGACCGGGTTTCCCGAAGCGATAGCTACACGTATGGACACGACGCACAACCTAACCCGCGGTGGCCCCAGGCCCCACGCCACCGTCCGCCCCCGGACCGGACGGATGGGTACGAAGTCACCTGGACCGGCCCGCTACCGGCCGCGACGAGGCCCGAAGACAGACTCGCGGACCCTGATCGACGGCGCCGGACGACGGCGCCGGACGACCCGACATCGGCGGTTTGGCCGCCGGTACGCCAGTTCACCCCGTCCGCGCGCGGCAACGTACGCTGAGGGAGTGACTGTGGTGGTTCCGGAGGGACGCAAGCTGCTGCGCATCGAGGTGCGCAACAGCCAGACCCCGATCGAGAAGAAGCCCGAGTGGATCAAGACCCGGGCGAAGATGGGCCCCGAATACACCGAACTCCGCGCACTGGTCAAACGTGAGCAGCTGCACACGGTGTGCCAGGAGGCCGGCTGCCCCAACATCTACGAGTGTTGGGAGGACCGCGAGGCGACGTTCCTCATCGGTGGGGACCAGTGCACCCGGCGCTGCGACTTCTGCCAGATCGAAACCGGCAAGCCGGTCGACCTCGACCGCGACGAGCCCCGCCGGGTGGCCGAGAGCGTACGCACGATGGGCCTGCGCTACGCCACCGTCACCGGCGTCTGCCGGGACGATCTCGAGGACGAGGGCGCCTGGATCTACGCCGAGACCGTCCGGGAGATCCACGCCCTGAACGACGGTGTGGGCGTCGAGCTCCTCGCCCCCGACTTCTCCGGCCGTCCCGAGCTGCTCAACCAGATCTTCGAGGCGCGGCCCGAGGTCTTCGCCCACAACGTCGAGACCGTCCCGCGGATCTTCCGCCGGATCCGCCCCGGTTTCCGTTACGAGCGCTCCCTCGACGTCCTGCGCCAGGCGCGGTCCTTCGGCCTGGTCACGAAGTCCAACCTCATCCTCGGCATGGGCGAGGAACGCGAGGAGATCAGCCAGGCGATGCGCCACCTGCTCGACGCGGGCTGTGAGCTGCTGACGATCACGCAGTACCTCCGTCCCTCGGTGCGGCACCACCCGGTCGAGCGGTGGGTCAAGCCGGAGGAGTTCGTGGAACTGCGCGAGGAGGCACTTGGACTAGGCTTTGCGGGAGTGATGTCCGGACCGCTCGTCCGCTCCTCCTACCGCGCCGGCCGGCTCTACCGCCAGGCGCTGGAGTCGCGGAAGCTTCCGGCAGCGCCCACGAACTGACCGAACTGACCCGATCGGTTCGCGCTGTCTCGATGTGACCCGGATTCCGCACAGCTCCTGAGGAAGGAACGCAGCCGCCGACCATGGCCAAGCGCGACGACAGCCCCGAGAACAAGCCCGGGCGGGTTGCCCAGATCCGGGCCGCTTACTCGATCACCAAGGAAGTCCAGCCGCTGATCGGGCTGATCCTGCTGGGGATCTTCCTCGGCGTGATCGTGATCTTCGTCGCGGTCGGGTTCATTCTCGACAACCCGATCCTCTGGGGTGTCACGGGCATCCCGTTCGGTGTGCTCCTCACCGTGATCATCTTCGGGCGCCGGGTGGAGAAGGCCGCCTACTCCCGCCTCGAAGGGCAGCTCGGAGCGGGCGCCAACGCTCTGTCGACGCTGCGCCGGGGCTGGAAGGTCGACCCCGCGATCGCGGTGACCCGAAACCAGGACGTCGTGCACCGCGTCGTCGGACGTCCCGGCATCGTGCTCGTCGGCGAGGGTGCGCCCAACCGGATCAGCAACCTGCTGGCCAACGAGAAGCGCAAGCACTCCCGGGTCGCACCCGACACGCCGATCTACGACGTGGTCGTCGGCGACGGCGAGGGCCAGGTCCCGCTGCGCCGGCTGTCCGGCCACGTCATGAAGCTCCCCCGCAACCTCCGTCCGGCGGAGGTCACCGAGGTCCTCAACCGGCTCAAGGCGCTGTCCGCCAACCGTCAGCAGTTGCCGATCCCCAAGGGTCCGCTGCCCAAGAACGCCAAGCTCCCGCCGGGCGCGTCGCGCCCCCGTTGAGCCGTTCGACCCGACTGGCCTCCGAAGAAGGCTGATCCCCGCGGTGTCGCGGGGATCAGCACGGGTGGCGCCAGGGGGATGCGGCGCAAGGGACTCGGTGCGCGTACCCAGGTCTCAGCGGGCGTGGACGAGCACAGTGCCGGCCAGCCGGTCGTGCAGGCCTCGCCCGTCGCCGTCCACGATCAGGACGGGAATCACCAGGAGGATCAGCGCCGCCCGTACCAGGCCGCGGAGCAGGCCCACCGGCTGTCCGTCCAGCCGGGCCACCACGAGGTGTCGGAGGCGGTGCCCGATGCTCGCCCCGACAAAAGCGGTCATAAGCCAGCTCTCGATCCCGAACACCGCGAGCGGCAGATAGTCACGGCCGGTGACCGGCGCCTGCCAGATCGTCGGGTCGCGGACGAGCGCGAACGCCACGAGGTTGGCCAGCAGCCAGTCGATCACCAGGGCGGCGATCCGCGGCCCCCAGGTCGCCATCGCCCCGCGCCCGGTCTCGGGCAGGCCGAGCCGGTAGCCGGCGTACCGCTCCCGATCGCCGCTGCCGTCCCGCGCGGCGCCGGCCTCTCCGCGCTCCTCCTGCTCGGTCACCCCATGAGGCTATCCTTCGCGGGACACGCCAGTGCGCGGGTCGGCGTCAACGCCCGAGGCCACCTCCGTCAGACTGGTCGTAACACGGGCGCAACACCGGTGATACGGCAGGGAAACGGCCAGCTCCTAGCGTCGCCTGCCAAGAGACGGAGGAGGGCCGAATGTTCCGAAGCGCCGACGAGCTGTTGGCTTTCGTACGTGACGAGGGCGTCGAGTTCATCGACGTTCGCTTCTGCGACCTGCCGGGCGTCATACAGCACTTCAACGTGCCAGCCGCCTCGTTCACCGAGGACGACATCGCCAACGGACTGATGTTCGACGGATCCTCGATCCGCGGCTTCCAGGCAATCCACGAGTCGGACATGAAGCTGGTCCCGGACCCCACGACGGCGTTCGTCGACCCCTTCCGAGAGCGCAAGACGATCGCCCTGAACTTCTCGATCGTCGACCCCTTCACCGACGAGGCCTACAGCCGCGACCCGCGTAACGTCGCCGCCAAGGCCGAGGCCTACCTCAAGAGCAGCAACATCGCCGACACCGCCTACTTCGGGCCGGAGGCGGAGTTCTACGTCTTCGACGACGTGCGGTTCGAGACCAAGCAGAACGCCGGCTACTACTTCATCGACTCCATCGAGGGCGCCTGGAACACCGGCGCCGAGCAGGTCGGCGGCAACAAGGGCTACAAGCCGCGCTACAAGGGCGGCTACTTCCCGGTCTCCCCCAACGACCACTTCGCCGACCTGCGCGACCAGATGGTCGCCCAGCTGCTCGAGTCCGGCATCCAGGTCGAGCGGTCCCACCACGAGGTGGGCACGGCCGGCCAGGCGGAGATCAACTACAAGTTCGACTCGCTGCTGCACGCGGGCGACCAGCTGATGCTGTTCAAGTACATCATCAAGAACGTCGCCTGGCAGGCCGGCCACACGGCCACCTTCATGCCGAAGCCGCTCTTCGGCGACAACGGTTCCGGCATGCACTGCCACCAGAGCCTGTGGAAGGACGGCCAGCCGCTCTTCTACGACGAGCTCGGCTACGGCGGCCTTTCCGACCTCGGCCGGTGGTACATCGGTGGTCTGCTCAAGCACGCACCAAGCCTGCTGGCGTTCACCAACCCGACGGTCAACTCCTACCACCGTCTGGTCCCGGGCTACGAGGCTCCGGTCAACCTCGTCTACAGCCAGCGCAACCGTTCGGCCGCGGTGCGGATCCCGGTCACCGGGACGAGCCCCAAGGCCAAGCGGATCGAGTTCCGGGTGCCGGACCCGTCCTGTAACCCCTACCTCGCGTTCGCCGCGATGCTGATGGCCGGCGTCGACGGCATCCGCAACAAGATCGAGCCGCCGGAGCCGATCGACAAGGACCTCTACGAGCTTCCGCCCGACGAGCACGCCGCCGTCAACCAGGTGCCGGGCTCGCTCCCGGCGGTGCTCGACCGGCTCGAGGTCGACCATGACTACCTCCTCGAAGGTGGCGTGTTCACCCCCGACCTGATCGAGACCTGGATCGACTGGAAGCGCACCAACGAGATCGACCCCGTGCGTCTGCGTCCGCACCCGCACGAGTTCGAGCTCTACTTCGACATCTGATCCACGCGGGTCCCTGACCTGCATCAGCCCGACGAAAACGGCGGCTGGCCTGCGGAAACGCCTCTCGGCGTCTCTCACGGTCTGCCGCCGTTTTCCATGATCATGTGTACCGGATGTGTACCGACGCCCTCAGGGACTAACAGCTTGGGAAACGTAGGGATCACGCCGCCTAGGCTGGCCGGTGGCGTGGATCAGTGGCCTGGAGTGACCAGGATGAGCCCTCTCTGGCCCGCGCTAATGGCACGTGGATGGCACGCGCCGACCCTCTTATCCGTAGGAACGGGCACCGTGATCACGAGCTGCTCGTCCGCGCCGTGGAGGTCGTCGGCCTGGTGCTCATCGTCGCCCGGTGTTGCAGCTCGTTGGGGTCAGGCTGGGGTCAGTGGGAGTTACGCATACAAGTGGGGATTCTCGCGCGCAGGCGGGCCGCTGACGCCGATCCGTAGCATGGGATGGCCCGGTCCCCCCGCACGCGCTAACCCGTTCGACGCCCATGGTTACGACGAGGATGATTCGGCGGATGACTACGAAGCGCACAGTCGCCGAGCGTGACCACTTGGCGGATATCGCCCGTGCGGCCTTTGGACCTCAGCGCCGCGTGGCCGACGTGAAGCGAGTGGAGGGCGGCACCAAGAAGGGTGTGTACCGCCTCACCTTCGACGACGCGTCCACCGCGATCGTTTACAGCTGGGACCCAGCCGAGAACTACTGGCCATCCGGACCCGCCGACAAGCTGGATGACCATACGGATCCGTTCTCCCACGCCTCAGGCTTCGACCTCTTCGAGGCCGCCCATGCACGCCTGAGCGCTCTCGGGATCCGAACGCCCCACATCTACCTGGCAGACCAGAGCAAGGACACGTTCCCGGCCGAGGTCGCGGTGGTCGAGGACGTAGCGGGTGGCACCCTGGCCATGCTGCTTGATGAAGACCCGCGGGCAGCCACGATGGTGCTGGCGCAGCTTTCGGATGCCCTCGAGAAGATGCATCTGCACGAGGCATCCAGGTTCGGCAAGGTCGCCTTAATCGACAGCGGCGGCACCTCGCGCGGGAGCTCGTGTGAGCAGATCGTGCTGGAGGCCGCGCTCGCTGATCTCGCTGACGCCGCTCCGCGCGATCCGCGTGTCGCCCATGCCCGCGACCGGTTGGCTAACGCTCTCCACGAGCTGGCCGCCGCAGTGCAACCGCGCTCGCACTACCGCCTCATTCACGGCGAGCTCGGACCCGAGCACGTGCTGGTCGACCACCAGGGTCATCCCGTCATCATCGACATCGAGGGCCTCATGTACTTCGACGTCGAGTGGGAGCACGTGTTCCTACGGCACCGCTACAACGACCAGTACCCGCTGCTAGGCAGAAATGATCTCGACGAGCGGCGACTGAGGCTCTATCAGTTCGCGATGCACATCTCGCTCGTGGCGAAGCCGCTGTCCATCCTTGACAGCGACTTCCCTCACCGTGAGGGAATGATTGGCATCGCTGAGTCCAACCTCGAGAGGGCCCTCAGCCTTGTGAACTAGGTTCCCTTCAAAGGGAGCGCCAGCTGCAAATCCACGCCCATATCTCCCGCTGAGGGTTCTTCTCCCGTCAGTCGGACAGCTTGTCCGCACCCGGGTTCTGCGCAGGGTCGCCAGGCTCGCTCGTCGACCGCTTGCGGCTTGGCCTGGCGACCCTGTGCAGGTTCCGGGTACGCCGCCTGCGGTGGCCGACCGGCGGGAGAAGAACCCGGCGCTCCACTCCCCGAGGAGGACCGGGGGTCAGGGGGCAGCGCCCCTGGAAAGACCTCAGCTTGAGATGACCTCAAGCAGCCATGCGAACCGTCAGTGGCCGCGCCGGCCCGTCCGAGGACGGCCGCCAGGCCGCCCGCAGGACGAGGACGGGGCGGTGCGCGCCGCTTGCGGCGCGCCTTGACTTCCAAGAGGTCAACACAGCAACGCAGAGGTCGGCCGCGCGTCGAGTGCCACCTGATGCGCGACACTCGCGCGCCAGAGATGATCCCGAGCTAGGGCTTGACGTGCTCTCCGTCGTGGGTGCGAATAGCGGGTCGCGGTTCGTCTGTTGGGAGAGCATCAAGGAGGCGAACCGCGTAGGCCTCACTCATGCGGTTCCGGACCTCGTCAGGGGTGAGCCAGGCGACGCGATCGGTCTCAGAGCTCGTGTGTTCAGATCCACCGACGAGGTAGCAGCGGAAGACGAGGGCGACGATCCCGCGGTTCATGTTCTTGTAGACCCCGGTCAGGGCATCAGGCTCGACAACCAGCCCAGTCTCTTCGTTCACTTCCCGGCGTAGGCCGTCGTGGATAGTCTCGCCTAGCTCTATGACACCGCCTGGTGGCTCCCAGTGGCTGTTGTCACGGCGCCGGATCGCCAGGATCCGCCCGTCGTCATCGATGACGGCCGCAGCGACGCTGACCGAGTGGAGCGGGGCTGGGGACATGGGAACTCCTCGGGGCTACAGTGACCCTGAGTGTACGAACTCAGGTAGAGGAGTGCAGGAGGCGGCATGGTCGAGGGCGGGGTGGATACGGCCAGTGACCGGCCTGTGTACAAACAGATCGCCGACCTGCTGCGATCCGCGATCGAGCGTGGAGACCTGGGTCCCGGCGAACGCCTGCCGAGCGAGACCGAGTTGATGAAGCGGTACGGCGTGGCGCAGGGCACGGTGCGCCAGGCGGTTGGCCTGCTCCGTAGCGAGGGCGTGGTCGTCGCGGAGCACGGCCGTGGAGTGTTCGTGCGTGCGCGTCCTCGGTTGCGTCGTCTAGCGCATGACCGGTTCGCACGCCGGCACCGCGAGGCCGGTAAGTCCGCTTACGATGCCGAGGCCGAGGCGGAGAAGGTAACCGCCTTGGTCGATTCGATCCGGGTCTACCCCGACAAGGCGAAGGACGAGATCGCGAGGCGTCTTGGCCTGCGTAAGGGCGCCAAGGTGCTCGTTCGTAGCCGGCGATACCTCAGCGATGGCCAACCCACCGAGACTGCGACCTCCTACATTCCCTGGGATCTGGCCAAGGGCACGCCCATGGTGGAGACCAACCCCGGACCGGGAGGCATCTATGCCCGGATCGAGGAGAGCGGCCACAGACTCGGCCGCTTCGCCGAAGAGGTCACTGCGAGGATGCCTACGCCGGACGAGGTGACGGCGCTTCGTCTTGCACCTGGATCGCCAGTGATCGGGCTCGTCCGCACCGCGTACGACGTGGACGACCTGGCGGTGGAGGTGTGCGACACCGTGATGTCGGCCGAGCTGTACGTCCTGAGTTACGAGCTGCCCGCGACCTGATCACCTGGTCGACTCCCAGGTGTGCGCCCTTTGCTCGCGGCGCGCCGCGAATCGCCGTTGCGTCCCACTCCTGTAGAGGAGTCATCATTTTGTGCATACTCCTCTACAGGACTACAGGACCAACGTGAGGAGTAGCCGACATGGCTATGGAGACGCGGTTTTCGGTGCCGATGGAGGAGGCGTTCCCGCACGGGGTGTACGCGTTCGCCTCGACTGAGGTGAAGGTGGCGCGGGACTTTGAGAAGTCGACGCGGGAGAACACGGTGCAGATGATCGACCGGGACACCGAGTTGCCGGTGTGGACCTTCGACGTGTTGGACGCGGACCCGAACGCGGAGGGGAAGAACGCGGCGATCACGGTGCGGATCCTGTCCAAGCTTCAGCCGACGTTGCCGGATGCTCCGGCGGGGTTCCCGTTCCGGCCGGTGGAGTTCGAAGGGCTGACCGGCACCCCGTATGTCGACAGCCAGCGCTGCACCGGTAACGGCCCGGGTCCGCACCGGTGTCGGTCGCGGCTCGCGTGGTCCTGGCGTGCGTCGGGGATCGTGGCGCCGCAGCCCAAGAGCGCGGCGCGTGGCCCAGCCTCGAAGGCCGCCAAGGACGAGGCGGCCGCCTGATGAGCCGGCGCAGGAGCAGCACCCCCGGCCCATCCCCCCGGCTGCTCCCGCGCCTTCCCACCCCGACCGGCGTCGTGGAGGAGGACTGACCTGTGGCGATTCGTGAGCGGGCCGCGCATCCGGGTGAGGTGTGCACCTGCGGGCGCCCGGCGCTGGTCGTGCACACCGGCACCAAGTGGGGTCCGATCGGCTGGTGCGGACTCAACGACGGCGGCAACCTGTCCGGCCCCTGCCCGTTCTGCGGCGGCCCCCGGCACGACCTGGGCCGCTGCCCCCACTACGAACTACGCCCCGACTGGGCGCAACCACCCAAGTAACCGATGAGCCGGCGCGGGAGCGGCGCAGGCTGGACACCCGCCGCTCCCGCGCCTTCCAACCCGACCCCTGGAACGGAGTGGAGTGGTATGGGCGAGCGTAACGTCCCCGGACAGCTGGGGCTGTTCCATCTGACCAAGCACGACTCGGGCGCCGCTGGCGTGGCGCACTGGATGTATCCGTGCGGGCTGTGCAACGGCGCGGACGTGGCCGAGGCGGGCGGGCTGTGTTCGTCGTGTGCGCCGGTTCCGGTGCGGAAGGCGACCCGCCGCCGCACCACCGCAACCACCAAGGCGGCCTCGAAGACCACGGCCAGGACGACGAGGACAAAGGCGGCGGCGAAGACGTCGGCGCGGCCGGTGCATAAGGGCACGCCTCGGAAGGTGTCGCCGGCGCAGGTGAAGACGGCGATGCGGGCGATGCGGTGGTGTGCCTGATGGGCCGCACAGGCATGGATCCGAAGGTCCGTACCGAGGCGTTCAAGATCGGCTTCGCCACCGTCCTCCTCCTCTGGCTGGGGCGGCATCTCGGTGGTGCGGTGTGGTGGCTGGTCCGCCAGCCGGCGCTGTGGGTCGCGGCCGTCTCCTGGTATGTGGCGTGGCGGCTGTGGACCGGTTCCGGGCCGCTGGTCCTGGTGGGCGTGGCCGTGGTCCTGGTGCTGTCCCTCATCGCCTGGCGGGTCACCTCGCCCGGGTCGTTCCGGGGTGTGGTCGCCTGGCCGGTGCGGTCGTGGTGGCGGCGCGTCACCGTCTACCGGAGCGACTGGCAACCCCTCATGACCACCCTCAAACTCACGGCCAAGGACAGCGGGGACGAGCTGCTCGTGCCGGAGCTGCTGCGCGTCCGGTCGACAGCCACGGTGGACAAGGTGCGGGTGCGGATGCTGCCCGGCCAGGTGCTCGCGGACTTCGCGAAGAACGCGGACCGGTTCGCCACTACCTTCCAGGCCATCGACTGCCGCGTCCGCTCCATCCACCGCCCGCAGGTGCTGAGGATGCTGGTCTTCCGGATCAAACGCGCCACCGGCCGCATCGTCGAACCGCCCGCCCCGCGCCCGTCCCGGGTGCTGGAGCTGTGGTTCCTGGTCGAGGACCCCCTCAACACCCCGACCCCGATGTTCGCCGTCCCGGACCGCCCGAACCTGAAAGCACTCGGCCTGGCCGTCGGCGAGGACGGCCTCACATGGAACCTGCGGCTGCTGGCGAACCACCTGCTGATCATCGGCGCGACCGGCGCCGGCAAAGGGTCGGTGCTGTGGTCCCTGGTGCGATCGCTGGGGCATGGGATCCGGGTCGGGCTGGTCGAGTTGTGGGTGGTCGACCCCAAAGGCGGGATGGAGTTCGCCGCAGGCCAGTCCCTGTGTGCCCGCTACTGCTACGGCGACGACGACACCACCAACACCGACGCGAAGCGGTCCTTCGAGCTGACCTACGCCGAATTCCTCGAAGCCGCGGTGGCCAAGCTACGGGAACGGCAGCGGCGGCTGCGGGGGATCTTCCGGATGCACCGCCCCGCACCCGGAGACCCGCTGCTGGTGATCCTCATCGACGAGATCGCCTCCCTCACCGCCTACGTCACCGACCGCGACGCCAAGAAGCGGATCGAGGCCGCTTTGAACCTGCTGCTGTCCCAGGGTCGGGCGGTCGGTGTCGTCGTCGTGGGTGCCGGCCAGGACGCCCGCAAAGAAGTCGTCGCGATGCGCGGGCTGTTCCCCACCCGGGTCGCTCTCCGGCTCAACGAGGCCGACGAGGCGGACATGGTGCTCGGCACCGGCTCCCGGGACCGGGGGGCCCGCTGTGAAGAGATCCCCACCGCCCTGCCCGGCGTCGGCTACGTCCGGGTGGAGACCAACCCCGAACCCATCCGCGTCCGGTTCGCCTACATCGACGACGACGAGATCCACACCATGTGCTCCCTGTATGCACCCGGCGCGAAGCAGGCGGCTGGGCTGCGCATCCCCGCACATGCCAGCCATACCGACACCGAGGAGGTGACGGCATGAACCACCCTCACGACGAGGACCAGGCGGAGGACCTGGTGGTGGAGCGGTGCTGGCTGTGCCTCGGGTTCACCGACCTCGCGAACCTCGGCCCGTGCCCGGCCTGCCAGCCGGACCGGTTCGCCGAGTATCTGGCGATGCTCGCCGCGACCGCCCGCCACCACCACGAGACGACCGAGGAGGGGTTGTGAGGGCTTCGAGCTTGAACCGGTCGAGGGTTCCCCATCTGGCGGAGGCGACGGTGCGGGCGGGTGCGGTGCAGGCCGGGGTGTGTGTCCGCCCGATCGTCCGCCAGCTCGTCGACACCCAGACAGGGGACGTGCGCCTGGTGCCGATCCCGTGCCAGTCCACCCTCGCCTCCCAGTGCCCGCCGTGCGCGGACAAGGCGCGCCGGCTACGGATGCAGCAGTGCCGGGAGGGCTGGCACCTCGAGCACGAACCCGAACCCCCGCACCGGACCTCGCCGTTGTGGTGGCTGGCACATCCGGAGGTGTTCGGCGCCGTCGCCCTGGTCGCCACCGTCGCCGCCGCACTCCGCGCCAACACCGAGCGGCGGAAGCGGTCCACCCGGCGTCGGGACGACGTGCCCGAGCTGCCTCGGTTGAAGGTGGAGGACCGCACCCTCGGGCGTACGTTCACCGGCCGGGACGGGAAGACGTGGCGGCCCTCGATGTTCGTCACCTTCACCATGGGCTCCTACGGACCCGTCCACTCCGACGGCACACCGCTGGACCCGGCCCGCTACGACTACCGCCGCGCCGCCCTCGACGCCCTGCACCTGTCGAAGCTGTGGGACCGCCTCACCCAGAACCTGCGCCGTGCCGTGGGCTGGGAGGTGCAGTACTTCGCCGCCATCGAACCCCAGAAGCGGCTCGCGCCGCACATCCACGCCGCGATCCGGGGTGCGATCCCCCGGGAGATCCTGCGGCAGGTCATCGCCGCCACCTACGCCTCCGTCTGGTGGCCCCGGCACGACCGCATCGTCTACCGCGGTGACCACATCCCCGTCTGGGACAGCGACACGGGCGGCTACGTCGACCCGCACACCCACCAACCGCTGGCCACCTGGGACCAGGCGCTGGACGACCTGGACGCCGACGAGACCGCCGAGCCGGCCCATGTGGTGCGGTTCGGCCGCCAGTCCGACATGCAAGGACTGGTCGGCGGCACCGACAAGGCGGACCGTCGGGTCGGGTACCTGACGAAGTACCTCACCAAGGCCATCGTCGACCCCCTCGACGACCAGGAGAACGGGGCCGTTTCGCCGGCGAGGGAGGCCCACATCGACCGGCTACATGCGCAGGTGCGGTGGTTGCCGTGTTCGCCGCGCTGCTGGAACTGGCTGGCCTACGGCATCCAGCCCAAGGACGCCGCCGACGGTGCCGCGCCCGGAGCGTGCCCCTCCAAGGCCCATGACCGGGAACACCTCGGCTGCGGTGGCCGCCGCGTCCTGGTCTCCCGCAAGTGGACCGGCAAGACCCTCAGCGGCCACAAGGCCGACCGACTCCACGCTGTCCGCGCGGTGTTGGAAGCCGCGGGCATCGACGCCCCCGACGTCGACCGCTGTTCAGCAACCACCCTCGACGAGACCGGGCGGCCCCGCTACATCTGGCAGGCCATCGACATCGAAGACCTCCCCACCTACACCGAAGTCATCGCCCAAACCGTCACCGAACGACAACGCTGGCGCACCCAATACGAAGCGGCCAAGGAACGCGCCAGTCCCAACCCACACAGCGATTCGGCAACCGATGACGCGGCATGACGAGAGGGGACAATTTGATGTCACGGAGGAGGAACGATGCGGGTGATGTCGTCCCGTTGTGGACTGTCGAGACGGTATCGAGATACCTCGGCGTGCCGGTAGCAACGCTCTACCAGTGGCGGCATAGGGGCGTAGGACCGCGTGCCTACCGCGTCGGTCGGCACCTGCGGTATGACCCCGACGTCGTTCGGCAATGGCTCGAAAGTGAGGCGGCCTAGCCATGGCAAGTGTTGAACGTAGGGTCCGAGATGGTCGCGTCTCTTGGCTCGCTCGCTGGCGTGATCCTGACGGCCGGCAGCGCACGAGATCGTTCGCCCGTCGTGTAGATGCAGACCGGTTCCGTAGCACGGTCGCAGCCGACCTAGTTCGCGGTCACTACCGCGACCCTGACGCGGGTAGCGAAGCCTTCGGACCGTACGCGTTGGCGTGGCTGGCGGCGCAGACCTTCGATGCATCGACGGCTGAGGCAGTAGAGTCGCGCCTGCGGCTGCACGCCTTGCCCACCCTGGGGTCAATGGCCCTCAGGCAGGTCAGACCATCGACCATCCAGTCCTGGATTCGTGGCCTTGAGCACTTGGCACCGACCTACCGCAAAGTGATCTACGCCAACGTATCGACGATCTTCACTGCGGCAGTTGATGACGAGCTGCTGACCAAGAATCCCTGCCGGGCGCCGTCTGTACGCAGGCCGAGGGCGGAGCGTGCCAGCGTGGTTCCTTGGTCGCGAGATCAGGTACTCGCTGTGCGTGCGGCTCTGCCCGACCGGTACGGCATCGTTGCGACGCTCGCGGCTGGGCTCGGGCTGCGCCAGGGCGAGGTGTTCGGGCTCTCCCCCGTCGACGTGGACTTCCTGCGGGGCCAGGTCAAGATCGTCCGGCAGGTGAAGCTCTTCAGTAGGAACCGTCAGGTCTTCGCGCTGCCCAAGGGCCGCAAGACTCGAACGCTTCCGTTGCCGGCCTCAGTCCGAGACGAGCTTGCCGCGTACTTGACGCAGCATCCGGTGAAGGCGGTCACGTTGCCTTGGTTGCACCCCGGCGGCGAGGAACACACGGTGTCATTAGTCGTTACGAGTCGCGAGTCGAAGGCGATCAATCGCAACTACTTCAACACGTACGTCTGGAAGAAGGCACTTCGCGAGACAGGGGTCGACCCGTCACGCGAGAACGGGTGCCATGCGTTGCGGCACTTCTACGCAAGCGCGCTCCTCGACGCCGGCGAGTCGATCAAGGCCGTCAGCGCCCATCTGGGCCACTCCGACCCAGGCTTCACGCTGAGGACGTACACCCACCTGATGCCCTCGAGTGACGAGCGAACTCGCCGCGCGATCGATGCTGTCCTCGGTGTAACGGAGGTGTACCCAGCCGCTGAAGAGCAAGCGTCTCCCCAGGCCAAAGGCACTTTCTAGGCTCTACTTCGACATCTAGGTCGACCACCCGCCTGTCCAGCGGTCTCTTGTCCAGCGTCGTCCTCGCCCTCGCGGCGAAGGCGGCGCTGGACCGCGTCTGGGGCGGCTGATCCGCGAAGCCGCTTGACGCGGGCGATGGGACGGGCAGGATCAGTGGAATGCGCGACGACTCACTGCTGGCGTTCGAGGACGAGGCCCGTACCTTCGACGCGGTCCTCTGCGATCTGACCGAGGACGACTTCGCCAAAGCGACCAACTGTCCACCGTGGAACGTCAAGGAGTTGGTCGTCCACGTCGGGGTCGTGCTGCCGACGCCGGGAGCACTCGGCGACGCGCCTCCGGGCGACCCCGACCTCAGGGAGCCCGCCGACTACTACCGCCGCCTCGAACGCGGTACGACCGGCTACCGCGACGACATCGTGAAGAGGACGCAGGACTTCGCCGTCGGGCTCGCCGACGGAGCCGCCGCGGCGGCGTTCCTCACGCAGCGCTGGCGTACGTCACTCGCGGAGTGGACGGCACGCGACCTCGACCGGCTGGTGACCTCGCGAGGGGGTGTGACCAGGCTCCGCGACTACATCGTGACCCGGGTGATCTCCCACGCCGCGCACGGCCTCGACCTCGCGGTGAGCCTCGGTCGTGCGCCGTGGACGACGGAGACCGCGCTCGCCATCATGCGACCGGTGTTCGTCTCGCTGCTGGGTGGTGAGCCACCGGCCGCCCTGCGCTGGACCGACGCCGACCTGTTCGCCCGAGGCACCGGGCGCCGCGCCCTCGACCCGGCCGACCGCGACCTGCTGGGCTCGTGGGCCGCTCGTTTTCCGCTGCTGTCGTGACGCGTCACCCCCTCGCTCCGTCCGTGCGGGTGGTCGGCAAGTCAGCGTGGTCAGCAGGGTCGGCGTGGTCGTCACGGCGGCGCTCGACGGCCGGCGTGAATGGCGTTGGCCTCGGCGAACGCGCGGGCGATCCGTACCGCCTGGTCGCGGAGACCGTCGGGGCTCACCACGATGACGTCGTCGCCGCCGAGCAGCCTGATCACGCCCAGGGCATGGTCCTCGTCCTCCAGCACGAGTTCGACGTCGACCCAGCCGTCCGGGTCCGGTTCGCCGATCGTTCGCTCCCGCGCCTGCACCCACCAGGCGCGCTGGACGGCGTCGCCGCGCAACCGAAGCCGGACGACGGTACGGGGAAAGGCCGAGGCGTAGCGCACCGACGTCTCCCGCCAGTGTGAAGCCAGATCGAAGTCCGCGGGACGCTCGAACGCCTGGTCGGTGACCGTGACGTCGTGGACGCGAGCCACGCGGTACGTGCGGTAGTCGGTGCCGCGGAGGGCGACGAGATACCAGTTGGTCCCCTTGCAGACGAGACCGAGCGGCGCGAGCACGACAGTCGACCTCGAGGTGCCGTATCTCAGCCGGACCAGGTGGTCGGCGAAGACCGCCTGCTGCAACGACGGAAGCGCCGGATCGGACGACGCCGCCTCGCCCCACGGACTGCGATCCACGTGCACGCGTTGCCGGGCGTGCTCGGCCCGGTCGCGGGCGGTGGGTGCCACCGCGGCCAACAACTTGAGGATCGGACCCTCACCCGGGTCGTCCAGGCCGAGGTCGGCCATCACCCCGCCGGTCTGGCCGACGACCAGTGACAACGCCTCCGTCGTGGTCAGCGAGGTGAGCCGGTTCCGGTAGGAGTCGACCAGCGACCAACCCCCGCCACCGCCGCGGGTGGAGTAGACCGGGATGCCGGCCCCGCTCAGGGCCTCCATGTCGCGCTGGATGGTCCGCGTCGACACGTCCAGGTCGCGAGCGAGCGCACCAGCGGTCGCCTGGCCGCGCGACTGGAGCAGCAACACGATCTGCAGAAGGCGTTCCGCGCGCACACCGAACTCCCTCCGACGAATATGACAGCGGATGTCCGAGACGGCTGCCACGGTAGCGGCACAGTCACGAACTCCGGAGGCACCATGAACGAACAGGCCACGACCGTGCCGGTCGGTGTGTCCCTGACCGGCGTCGTCCTCGACTCCCCCAAGCCGCGGGCGTTGCGGACTTCTACCGCCTGCTGCTCGGTTGGACGATCGGTTCGGAGGAGGACACCTGGGTGACGCTGCACGGTCCGGACGGCGGAACGCACCTGTCGTTCCAGCTCGAGCCGGCCTACCAGCCACCGACCTGGCCGTCGGCGCGAACTCACCAGCAGATGATGCTGCACCTGGACTTCCAGGTCGGCGACCTCGACGCGGCACACGCACACGCGCTCGCGGTAGGTGCCACACCGACGCCCTGGCAGCCGCAGGTCTCGGTCCGCGTCTACACCGACCCCGACGGCCACCCGTTCTGTTTCTTCACGGACTAGGTGCCTTGCTCTTAACGGACTCGGCGTCCATTCACGATCTGGTCATGGCATCGTTGCCGCTCGGCCCCGCATTCTTCGCCGCACGGACCTCGGGAATTCATGACCGCGTAGACATGCGTTCGCCACCTGGATCCCGACGATTCACGGCCCGCACCGCCGCGGCCATCGCGGTCCCCCGGGTGTCCGGCGGCGGGTGGCCGCGGTCAAACGGGCATCCGGTGATCAACAGCGACAAGCCGGCTAGTAGTCTTTCTTCCGCGTAGACGTCAGGACGGGTTCTCTCTGACGAGAAACTCGACGATGGCGCGGGCATTGGCGATGTAGGCGATGCGGTCGATCTCCTCCGCCGAGAGCCAGCGGCGTCCGGTGCGAGCCTCGTAGAGCAGGGCGGCGACCTGATCGATGGTGTTCGGGTGGCGAAGCCACTTCGAGGAGCGCGCGGCGTACTCCGCCTGTCCCTCCTCGCGCGCGGCAACGACCGCTTCGTCCAATGGACGTTCGCGTTCCGGAGCGACTGGCTCTCGGCCAGCGGCATGCCGGCCCCAGCTTCTTCGCCGGTTACCTGCCACAGGCAGGAGGGTAGCTCGCCACGCATCGTGTTCTGTTGGTTCTATCCGAACGTGCATCCTTCGGACACAGTCATCGGACACAGTCATCTGTTCCACGAGCACTACCGCCGCGAGCTGCACAGACCAGCGAGTCCACTCCGGTACCTTGTCCAGTCATGGCCAGCGTGGACGACGATTTCGAGTTCGACGACCGACCCGGTCGCATCGACCTGGACGCGCTCTGGGAGTTCCTCTCGACGCAGGCCTACTGGGGTCGGTGGCGCACCCGCGACGACGTACGACGGCAGCTCGACTCGGTCTGGCGGGTGGTCGGCGTCTACGAGCGTGCGAGTGGGCACATGGTCGGCTTCGCGCGGGCTGTCTCCGACGGCGTGGCCATCGCCTACCTCGCCGACGTCTACGTCTCCCCCTCGGTCCGGGGCAGGGGCCTGGGCAAGCGCCTCGTCGCGGCGATGATCGAGGACGGACCGGGCGCCGACTTCCGCTGGATGCTGCACACCGCCGACGCCCACGGACTGTACGCGGCTTCGGCCCTCCCCCGTCCCACCGGTATCTCGAGCGGCCCAGCCGGGTCGACCGCATCGCGGGGGCGCCCTCGGCACCGGGACCCGACCCCGTCCTGGCCGACGGCTGACCTGTCCCCGGTACCGATTTCGGCTGTCTGCCGGATGGTTGCCAACTGTTCCCGAATCGTCCCGGACCGTATGTCAAGACTTTCCTGACGCCGCGTTGCCGGGGCTCGGTGACGGCCGCTAAGGTAGCGGCCATGCAGCGGTGCTATTGGTTTAGCGAGCCGGCCCTGGGTGGGCCCGGCAGCGCGAGCATCCGCTGATCCCACCCCCACCCAGAGCCGGCAAGGCAGCGTCCACGGGGACTCTGCCTTTTTTCATGCCCCGAAGAGGGGGCCGGCCCGGGTGGTGCCACGGGGCGGTTCCCCAGAGGAAAGGACCTCCGACCGTGTCATCCACTCCCCCTCCCTCATCCACGCGGACCGTGCGCGACCTCCGGATCAGTCAGTCCCGTCCGCTGCTGTCCCCGGCCCTGCTGCGGGAGGAACTGCCGCTGAGCGACGAGGCCGCCGCCGTGGTCGTTCGGGGCCGCGAGGACGTCACGCGCATCCTCGCCGGTGACGACGACCGGTTGCTCGTGGTCGTGGGACCCTGTTCGATCCACGACCCGGCCGCTGCGCTGGACTACGCCCACCACCTCGCCGGAATCGTCCCCGAACTCGCGGACGACCTGTGCGTCGTGATGCGGGTCTACTTCGAGAAGCCTCGTACGACGCTCGGCTGGAAGGGTCTGATCAACGACCCCGACCTCGACGGCAGCTTCAACGTCAACAAGGGGCTGCGGACCGCGCGCAAGGTCCTGCTCGACGTCCTGGAGCTCGGACTTCCGGCGGGCTGTGAGTTCCTCGACCCGATCACTCCCCAGTACATCGCCGACACGGTGAGCTGGGGCGCGATCGGTGCGCGGACGGCGGAGAGCCAGGTGCACCGTCACCTCGCGAGCGGCCTGTCGATGCCGGTCGGCTTCAAGAACTCCACGGGCGGCGACGTGCAGGGTGCCATCGACGCCATCGGGGCGGCCGCGGTGAGCCACGTGTTCACCGGAGTGACCGAGGACGGCGTCGCCGCGATCCTCACCACCCGAGGCAACCCCGACTGCCACGTGATCCTGCGCGGTGGCCAGGCCGGGCCCAACTACGACGCGGCCAGCGTGGCGGACGCCCTGGGCCGCCTCGCCAAGGCCGACCTGCCCGAACACGTGGTCGTCGACGCGAGCCACGGCAACAGTGGCAAGGACCACCTGCGCCAGCCCCTCGTCGTGACGGACGTCGCGAACCAGGTCGCGGGCGGACAGCACGGAGTCATCGGCATGATGCTGGAGAGCTTCCTCGAGCCCGGCCGGCAGAACCTCGTCGAGGGCCAGGCCGACCAGCTGCGCTACGGCCAGAGCATCACCGACGCCTGCATGGGCTGGGAGCCGACGGCCGAGGTGCTGCGAGAGCTCGCTGCCGCGGTTCGTACCCGCCGGACCCGCTGACCGGGTGGCCCGGCGTCCACGCGTGGTGAGCAGCCTCCCCCGCCCTGTCGGTGATCTCTGGGAACCTCGACACGGTCGCCCAGCCGTCACAGGGAGGTCCCGTGGGGAACAAGCCCACCGGCACGTCGGGAAGAAGTAGCGATTCGCAGGATGCCGGACTCCTCTTCGGCATCCTGCGCGCGGCCGTCGACGCGGCCGCCTCGGGTGCGACCGAGGCGGCCGCGGCAAGGGCACGCACCCTCGCCGACCCGCGGCTCGGCGACGCGACGGGAGCTCTCCTCGACGGCGGTGTCGGCACGCTGCTCGACCACGGCCTCCGCGGGTTGTGGGAGTGCGGGTGGCAGCCGCGCGACGTCGCCGAGTACGCCCGCCGCCTGTCGCCCGTGGCGCGCGCGTACCTGCTCGACGCGATGGTGGCGCGGGCAGATCGGCACCACCCGCGGGAGGGCCGTGATCCGCGCTGGCAGGCACAACTCGACGAGCTCGCCCCGACCCCACCCACGTCCGCGGACGACGTCGTCCTGTCCCGGTGGTCGTCCCGGCGGCGGCTCGACCGTCCGAGCGCTCTCGAGATGGTGGTGAGTGTCCTCGGGCTGCTCGCGGCCGCCCCGGCGTTGACGCCGATCCTCCCGCCACCTGGTGGCGCCGGCGCTCCCGGTGTCCGCGGCACGCGTGGCAACGCGGTCGAGGTGAAGATTCTCGGGCGCATCCGTGCCCTGCTCGCCAAGGCCGAGTCGACGGAGTTCCCCGAAGAGGCCGAGGCACTGTCCGCCAAGGCGCAGATGCTGATGACGAGGTTCTCCCTCGACGACGCGCTCCTGGAGTCCGCCGGGTCCGCGCGAGCTCACACCGCCGCGGCAGGTGTCCGTCGGATCTGGCTGACCGCGCCGTACGTCGGCGCCAAGGCCCTGCTGGCCCACGTCGTCGCCCGCGCCAACCGGTGCCGCGCCGTCTCCGACGACCGGATCGGTTACGTCAACATCGTCGGCGCCGACCTCGACCTCGAACTGGTCGAGATCCTCACCACCTCCCTGCTCCTGCAGGCCAACCGCGCCATGCTCGGCCACGGCCGCCAGGTCGACGGCCGGGGCGCCTCGCGAACCCGGTCCTGGCGGCAGTCGTTCCTGGTCTCCTACGCGACGAGGATCGGAGAGCGGCTGACCGAAGCCGGCGCGGCGTCCCAGGCCACGCTGGACGAGGACCAATCCGCCCGCCTGCTGCCCGTCCTCGCCGCGCGCGAACAGCAGGTCGAGCACCTCTTCGCCGAACTGTTCCCGCGTACGAGGACCCACGCGGTCTCCGTCTCCAACCCCTCCGGTTGGGCCGCGGGGCGGGTGGCGGCCGACCTGGCCGACCTGCGGCAGGGCCGGCAGGCGGTCGACCAGCGAACGTCCGCGTAGCCGCGCGGCCGGGTCACTCCCAGAAGACGCGCTCCACGACCGCGCGCGCGTGCCGGGTGATGCGGCGGTAGTCCTCCAGGAAGAGTCCCGACTCGTGCGGTGCGTAGCCGAGCAGCCGGGAGACCGCGGCGAGCTCGCGCGGGTCGCGCGGCAGCGAGTCCGACGGCCTGGCTCGGACCAGCATCATGGCGTTCCGCGCCCGCGTCGCGAGTCGCCATGCGGCGATCAGCGCGTCCGCGTCGGCGCGGGTCAGCAGGTCCGCGTCGGCGGCGGCACTCAGCGCGCGCACCGTGCGGGTCGTCCGCAGCGCCGGCACACTCGCGGCGTGCCGCAGTTGGAGCAACTGCACCGTCCACTCCACGTCGGCGAGGCCGCCTCGGCCGAGCTTGGTGTGGGTGGTGGGGTCGGCGCCACGCGGGAGCCGCTCCGCGTCCACCCGGGCCTTGATGCGGCGGATCTCGCGTACGTCCGCGGCGGACACGCCGGCCTCGGGCCAGCGGTACCGGTCGATGAGCTCCACGAACCGCTGCCTCAGCCCGTCCTCGCCACACACCACGTCGGCGCGCAGGAGTGCCTGCGCCTCCCAGACGTGCGACCAGCGCTGGTAGTAGGCGGTGTAGGACGCGAGCGTCCGGACGAGCTGTCCCTGCCGACCCTCCGGTCGAAGGCTCGCGTCGACCGTGACCGGCGGGTCCGGCGCCGGGACGGCCAGCAGTCTGCGCATCTCGGTCACGACGGCGGTCGCGATCTCGGCGGCCTGCTCCTCGCCGGCGCCCTCGAAGGGTTCGTGCACGAAGATCACGTCGGCGTCGCTGCCGTAGCTCATCTCGTGGCCCCCGAACCGCCCCATCGCCACGATCGCCAGCCGGGTCGGGAGGGTGGGCCGGCCCTGTGCGGCGACGCTGCGGACGGCGGCGGCCAGGCCAGCGGTGAGCGTCGCGATCGCGATGTCGGTGAGTGCCTCGCCCACCACGTCGATGTCGATGAGCTCGAGGACGTCGGCGGTGGCGACCCGGAAGAGTTCGCGGCGCCGGATCCCGCGGATCGCGGCCACGGCCGCCTCCGGGTCCGCGCCGCGGCGGACGGTCGCCAGCATCTCGGTCTCGAGCTGCTCCCGGCCGCGCGGCTGGAGTTCCTCGTCGTGGCCGAGCATGGCGACGGCCTCCGGCGCCCGGCGGAGCAGGTCGACGACGAACTTGCTGGACGCGAGGACCTTGGCCATCCGCTCGGCGGTGATCCCCTCGTCGCGCAGCAGCCGGAGGTACCACGGCGTGGAGCCGAGCTCGTCCGACACCTGACGGAAGGCCAGCAGCCCCGCGTCCGGGTCGGGGGCGTCGGCGAACCATTCGAGCATCACCGGCAGCAGCGTGCGCTGGATCGCGGCCCGGCGGGAGACACCGGCGACCAGTGCCTCGATGTGTCGGAGGGCGGCGCTGGAGTCGGTGTAGCCGAGTGCGGTCAACCGCGCCCGCGCCGCCTCCGGCGTGAGCCGCGCCTCCTCGGAGGGGATTCTGGCCACGGCGGCCAGGAGCGGCCGGTAGAACAGCTTCTCGTGCAGCCGGCGCACCTCACGGGCGTGCCGTCGCCAGGCCAGGGTGAGCTCGTTCACCGGCTCCGACCACAGGTGGAGCGAGCGACCGAGCGCGCGGAGATCACCGACGTCGTCGGGCAGGAGGTGGGTACGCCGCAGTCGGGCCAGCTGGATGCGGTGTTCGAGGGTACGCAGGAAGCGATAGGCCTCGGCCAGTTCGGCGCCGTCGGGGCGACCGACGTAGCCGCCTGCGGTCAGCGCGTCCAGTGCCTTCAGGGTGGACGGGCTGCGCAGGTTCGGGTCGGTGCGTCCGTGGACCAGCTGGAGCAGCTGGACGGCGAACTCCACGTCCCGCAGGCCGCCCGGGCCGAGCTTGAGCTGCCGGTTGAGCTGGTCGGCCGGGATGTGGTCGACGATCCGCCGGCGCATCGCCTGGACGTCCTCCACGAACCCCGTCCGCTCGGCCGCCTTCCACACCAGTGGGTCCACCAGAGCGATGAACCCCGCCCCGAGGTCCCGGTCGCCGGCCACGGGGCGTGCCTTCAGCAGGGCCTGGAACTCCCAGGTCTTCGCCCAGCGCTGGTAGTAGGCCTCGTAGCTGGCGAGTGAACGGACCAGCGGACCGTTCTTTCCCTCCGGCCGAAGCGCCGCGTCCACCGGCCACAGCGTCCCCTCACGGGTGTGGTCGGAGCAGATCCGGATGACCTGGGACGCGAGCCGGGTCGCCGTCCGCAGCGCGTCCGCCTCGGCGTCGGTGTCGGTGTCGGCCGGCTCGGCCGGCTCGGCCGGCTCGGCCACGAAGAGTACGTCGACGTCGCTCACGTAGTTGAGCTCGTGACCACCGGCCTTTCCCATGCCGATGATGGCGAGGCGGCAGGGGGTGGACTTCTCCGGCAGTCGCGCGCGGGCGATCGCGAGCGCCGCCTCCAGGGTGCCGGCGGCGAGGTCCGCGAGCTCGGCAGCCACGTCGTCGACCCGGATCTCATTGCTGAGGTCGCGGACGGCCAGCCGGAGCAGCAGCCGGTGGTAGGCGACCCGGAGGGCGTCGGCCACGTCCGGCTCGGCGGAGGCGGCCACCGGCTCACTCGCCCGGGGATCGGCGCCCACGGATTCGACCAGGGTGGCACGCAGTGCCCAGGCCGCCGGTCGGACCGCGGCGAGGTCGGGGTCGGCCAACTCCTGGACGTTCTCCGGATGACGGATCAGATGCTCGGCCAGGCCGGTGCTGGCGCCGAGTACCCGTAGGAGTCGCCCGCGTAGCAGCGGATCCGCGCGCAGCCCGGCTTCCAGCTCCTCAGGGTCGGGGCTCGCCGCCAGCAGGTCGAGAAGGAGCGCGAACGCCTGGTCGGGATCGGCGGCCTGCCCGGCGCTCTCGAGGCACGGCAGCGGGTCGCCGCGCAGCTCCTCGATCCGCCATAGCGCGGCCTCCGGCTCGGTGAAGCCCCACCGCACCAGCGTGCCCATGCTGGGAAGCGTCCCGTGTTCCGTCACCGATTCACCCTATGCGAGGCGGCGGGTCGCGCCGGCGAGGTCCTCCCCGACCGGAGCGGTGGCGTCAACCACGGTGGGAGCCCGGCGACCGGGGCGCTTCGGTGCGGTTTGTCGGGCGAGCTCCTCCCGCTCGTCCCCTCGGCTGGCGGGCCGGCCGGTGGCCGACCGACCAGCTCGGCTGGGGACCCCGGTCTGTCGCGACGCGGTGATCAGGCCGAGGTCGCCGCGGCGGCGCGGACCTGGCCGGCGAAGTCCAGCGCGAACGAACGCCAGGTGCGGGCCGGGTCCAGCCTCGGGGTGGAACTGCACGCCCCACGCACGCTCGCCGACGCAGACGGCGTACGGCGTGCCCCTGTCGTCGGTCGCCAGCAGGCTCGCCTTCGGTGGGAGGTCGACGACGATGTCCTGGTTCCAGCGCACCGCGGCAGCACCGTCCGCGACCTGACCGAACATCGGGTCGCCGTGCGCGGCGTCTGCCAAGCTCAGCTTGACAAGGCCGATCGTCCGCCCGTCGGGATTACGGTCGACCCGTCCGCCGCAGGCGACGGCGAGGAGCTGGTGTCCGAGGCAGATGCCGAGGGTCGGCAGCCTCCGCGCCACCGCCTCGCGCAACAGAGCCTTGACGGGACCGAGCCATGGGCACGTCGCGTCGTCGTAGGCCCCCATGGACCCACCCAGCACGAGGAGTCCGGCGTGGCCGTCCAGGCCGGGCAGCGGATCGCCCGCGTAGGGGCGTACGACGTCGACGGCGATCCCGCCTTCGGCGAGCCACGGTCCGAACCACCCGAGCGGGCAGTCGTCCTCGTGCTGGACCACCAGCAGCCGGTCACGTTCGAAGGCGGTCATCGCTGGCGGTATTCCTCCCACTCGGCCTGCTTGTTGCGCAGGAACTGTTGTGCCGCGTCTACCAGGTGCGGCGCCGCGCGTGCACTACTCGCTGACCTGCGGGCGGAGCGGTCGTCATTGGTCGTTGTCGGTCACCGTTGGCTGACCTCCCACGGCCCACGAACGGCCCGGTGCCAACTTAGATTGAAGCTTTGGCTACCTGTGACCGGGGCCGTGTTTGCGAAGGAGTTGTCCTTCCCAGACGTCAGCCTGTTCTCACCGGGCCGGACGGCGACGGCTGGGAGCCGATCTGAGTGGGGTTGGTGACCCGGAGCGAACGGCGCCAGACACGGACCGGCCGGGGCCCGGGCCGCGTCGCCCGGAGACCCCGACCGGTCACGTCGGCTCGACGGTGGACCGCCGGTTAGCGACCCTGGATCAGGCCGACCGCCAGGTCCGGAGAAAACTCCCCGGCCGTCGTCGTGGCGCCGGCACCACACGTGCCGTCGGACTCACCCGGCGCCTTGATCCAGAGCTCGAACTCCTTGGGTTCGCCGAGGCCGACCAGCCGGGGCGGGGTGCCTAGCTTGCGGCCGGCGGGGTTGCACCATTCGCCGTTCGCTGAGCCGTTGCCGTTCCGGCTCGTGTCGACGACGTACGACTTGGTGAGGCCGTACTTGGATGCCAGGGCCTTACGGATCGCTCCGCCGTAGGTGTCGCTCTCGGCCGTCGAGTAGAAGTTGGAGACGTTGACACTAAAGCCGCGGGCCTTGGCCACACCCGCTGCGGCCAGCCGATCGGCCATCGTCGCGGGCGGGATCCAATTGGCGTTGCCGCCATCGATGTACGTCATTGCATGGGGCGCGTGCTCGGCCAGCTGGTCCACGCCGTACTTGATGAGATCGAGCCGGGTCTTCTTGCCGGCCTCGTCGGGAATGCAGTCGATCTGCGCCAGCGTGTCGGGCTCGAGGATGACCACCACGGGGTTCGATCCGATGCCCTTGGCGAACGACGTGATCCAGGTGCGGTAGTCGTCCGGGCTCTTGACGCCACCGGCACTGTACGACCCGCAGTCGCGCCCATAGATGTTGTAGGCGACGAGTACCGGGAGGCTGCTGGCGTCGGCGGCCGCCTCGACGTACTCGCTCGTCTCCGCCGTGATGTCCTTGTTCCAGTCGCCGAACCAGCGCGCCGCGGGCTCGTTGGCGATGGTTTCCTCGATGGTCTTGGCGCGCTCGTCGGAAGGATTCTTCTTGGCCCACAGAGCGGACTGCTGGGTGGGATCGGCGTACAAACGCTCGGGTAGGGCCCCCGACGCGGTACGTGCCGGACGGTCATGGAGTTGGCGTGGCGCGGACGCGTTCTGGGACAGTTCCTTCAAAGGCGCCTCGGAGCAACCGACCAGTAAGCCGATTCCTGCAATGAGGCTGACACCCCATACGCCAGCTTTCATAACTTTATCCCGCATCGTCTAGGCTCTTCCGATCTTGCTGCCGATAGTGAAATTAGTGCTGCCCTAACTACCTGTGAGGTATTCGCAGGCATCGACAGAGTTTGCCGATCTCTTCAGGCCTTGTCAAAAAAGGGCGCCGGAATTGTTCTCAAGGTCCTATAAAGAATGACATGACGGGAGGGCCGAGCCAAAAAGCTCATAATGTTATTTCGTATTACTTCGTAATTATCGGACACACCAGGACCGGAGACGACCACGCCCGCGACGCTCAGGGCGACGAGCGGTACCTGCTGTGCCAGTTCCCCGGCTACTCACGCCGGATCGCGTACTCGGGGAAGGGGCGGCCGCCGGCGTACTGCGGGCAGACGATCGGTGGTGTGCCGCATACCCGGCTCACCGTGCATCGGATGAACCGCCGGTAGAGGTCACCCTGCTGTGGCTCCGGCCGGACGGTCCGCTTGTCACGAGGCGGCTGCTGTTCGCCCGCCTCGAGGGTGCGGGAGCGATTCGGCGGACCGACTTCAATGACCGCGCGTGGAAGCCCGCTCTCGTCGCGGCAGGAGTCATCCCCGCGCCGAAGCGAGGCGAGCGTTACCAGGCCGCCCGCGAGCACGGCATGCACGCCCTCAGCCCGGAAGGCCGTGGACAGCCTGTACGAGGGCACCGATCCGGCGCCGGACGGCCCAGAGACGGCCCAGGGGCAGTGAGACGCGATGGGGCCACCGGTCCACGACCGTTGGCCCCATGCCGAATCAGCGGGAAACCCGCTCTGACCTGCGCCTAAATCACTGGCAGCAGCCGGTCGCGTTCGAAGGCGGTCACCTGCTGGCGGTATTCCTCCCACTCGGCCTGCTTGTTGCGCAGGAAGAAGTCGAAGACGTGCTCGCCGAGGGTCTCGGCGACCAGCTCGCTGTTCTCCATGATCCGGATCGCCTCGTCGAGGCTCTGCGGCAGCGGATCGATGCCGAGCGCCCGACGCTCGCCCTCGGTCAGCGACCACACGTCGTCCTCCGCGCCCGGAGGCAGCTCGTACCCCTCCTCGACGCCCTTCAGTCCGGCGGCGAGCAGGACGGCGTAGGCGAGGTAGGGGTTTGCGGCGGAGTCCAGGGAACGGAACTCGATCCGGGTCGACTGTCCCTTGTCCGGCTTGTACATGGGCACGCGCACCAGCGCAGACCGGTTGTTGTGGCCCCAGCAGACGTAGGCCGGTGCCTCGCCGCCGCCCCAGAGCCGCTTGTAGGAGTTGACCCACTGGTTGGTGACGGCGGTGATCTCACCGGCGTGACGCAGCAGCCCGGCGATGAAGGACCTGGCGACCTTGGACAGGTGGTACTCGGCTCCGGACTCGAAGAAGGCGTTGCGGTCGCCCTCGAACAGCGACATGTGCGTGTGCATCCCCGAACCCGGCCACTCGGTGAACGGCTTCGGCATGAACGACGCCGAGATCCCCTGACCGAGCGCGACCTCCTTGACCACCACCCGGAACGTCATGACGTTGTCGGCGGTCGCCAGCGCGTCGGCGTAGCGGAGGTCGATCTCCTGCTGGCCGGGCGCCCCCTCGTGGTGGCTGAACTCGACCGAGATGCCCATCGCCTCGAGCATCGTGATCGCCTCGCGGCGGAAGTCCTGGCTCATGCCGTGGGCGGTGTGGTCGAAGTAGCCGCTCCGGTCGACCGGAATCGGCGTACGGCCGTTCTCGTGCCGGTCCTCGAACAGGAAGAACTCGATCTCGGGGTGGGTGTAGAAGGTGAAGCCGAGATCGGCCGCCTTCCCGAGGGTCCGCTTGAGGACGTAGCGGGGATCGGCGTACGACGGTGAGCCGTCCGGCATCAGGATGTCGCAGAACATCCGGGCCGTGGCCGGCGGACTGCCGCGCCACGGCAGGACCTGGAAGGTCGAGGGGTCGGGACGGGCCACCATGTCGGCCTCGTAGACGCGCGCGAACCCCTCGATCGCCGACCCGTCGAACCCGATGCCCTCGGCGAAGGCGCCCTCGAGTTCGGCCGGTGCGATGGCGACCGACTTGAGGAAACCGAGCACGTCGGTGAACCACAGTCGGACGAACCGCACGTCTCGCTCCTCGAGAGTGCGGAGTACGAACTCTTCTTGTTTGTCCACTGGTCCCATCTCCGCTCGGGTAGCACGCTGCCGACCGACGCCCATCCTTGTCCGGCCGCGTTTCTAGCACGTTACCGCCCGGAAGCGCACTCGCCGCGCGGTCCGACGCCCGCCTCGTGGCAGGGCAGGTCACGGACCTGGCTCGCCCGTGGTTCGCCCCAGGGTTCAGCGCTGGTTCGGCGCTGCTTCGACACCGTTCGACACCGTTTCGGCGGGCCTTCGAGGCCGTCCCGGAAACCTATGACCGAACCCGTCCCCCACACCGTGCTCCAGTCCCTCGCCGACATGTTGTCGACGTGCGTCTCCGCGCCGGTCGACGCGAACCCGCGCACAGTGCCACCGCGCGGGCGCAGACCGTGATCGAGCGGGCGAAATCCGACGTCCGGTCGGCTCCTGCCGCCCCGCTCTCACCCACTACGCTCAGGACGTGGCACAAATCCGCCTTGCGCTCGCGCAGCTCAACGTCACGGTCGGAGACATCGCCGGGAACGCCGAGGCCATCCAGAGGTGGGCACAGCATGCCGCCGACCGCGGTGCCCACGTCGTCGCCTTCCCGGAGATGGCGCTGACCGGCTACCCGGTCGAGGACCTCGCCCTGCGTTCTTCCTTCGTCGAGGCGAGCCGCGCGGCGATCGAGGAGCTCGCGGCGAAGCTCGCCGCGGCCGGCCTCGGACACCTGGTGGTGATCTGTGGCTACCTCGACCGAGACGAGAGCACCTTCGCCCACGGCGCCGGGCCGAAGGGATCGCCGCAGAACGCCGCCGCGGTGCTGCACCGGGGCCAGGTGGTCGCCCGTGCCGTCAAGCACCACTTGCCCAACTACGGCGTCTTCGACGAGTTCCGCTACTTCGTGCCGGGCGACACTCTCCAGATCCTCACCGTCCACGGCGTCGACATCGCCCTCGTGATCTGTGAGGACCTCTGGCAGGAGGGCGGCCCCGTGCGGGCGGCTCGCGCGGCCGGCGCCGGCCTCCTCCTCACCATCAACGCGTCGCCGTACGAACGCGCGAAGGACGACGAGCGGCTCAACCTCGTCACCCGTCGCGCCCGCGAGGCCATGTGCCCGCTCGCCTACGTCAACACGGTCGGCGGCCAGGACGAGCTCGTCTTCGACGGCGACTCCCTCGTCGTGGACGAGGTCGGCAAGGTTCTGACGCGGGCACCACAGTTCACCGAGGGCCTGCTCACGGTCGACCTCGACCTCGCCACCACCACCCACGGCGCGGACGAGTACGCCGGAATCCGGGTCGAGCGCACGGTAGTCAGCGACACCCCGGTCCCTGCCTACACCGCCACCCGTTCGGGCGTCGCACCGCGCCTGGAGGAGGAGGCCGAGATCTACACGGCCGTGGTGACCGGCCTGCGCGACTACGTCCACAAGAACGGCTACCACAGCGTCGCCCTCGGCCTCTCCGGCGGCATCGACTCCGCGCTCGCGGCGACCATCGCCTGTGACGCCCTCGGCCCGGAGAACGTCTACGCCATCTCCAACCCGAGCAAGTACTCCACCGACCACTCCAAGGACGACGCCGCCGACCTCGCCGAGCGCACCGGTCTCAACTACCGCGTGATCCCGATCGAGCCGATCGTGTCGACCTTCCTCGACAACGTCCCCTTGACAGGGGTCGCCGAGGAGAACCTCCAGGCCCGGATCCGCGGCATGATCTGGATGGGAATCGCCAACCAGGAAGGCCATCTGGTCATCGCGACCGGCAACAAGAGCGAACTCGCCGTCGGCTACTCCACGATGTACGGCGACGCGGTCGGTGCGTTCGCGCCGTTGAAGGACCTGCCCAAGACCAAGGTGTGGGCGCTCGCCCGTTGGCGCAACCAGGCCGCGCTCGACCTCGGCGAGACCCCGCCGATCCCGGAGAACTCCATCACCAAGGAGCCGTCGGCGGAGCTCCGCCCCGGCCAGCTCGACATCGACTCTCTACCGCCCTACGACCTCCTCGACCAGATGCTCGAGGACTACGTCGAGGAGGACGCCGGCGCGGGCGACCTCATCGCGGCCGGGTTCGACCCCGACCTCGTCGAGCGCGTGATCCGGATGGTCGACGCGGCGGAGTTCAAGCGTCGGCAGTACCCGCCGGGTCCGAAGATCAGCTTCAAGGCGTTCGGGCGTGACCGCAGGCTGCCGATCACCAACGGGTGGCGCGAGGCGACGATGCAGGGTCACCACCCGGTCGCCCCGCCTCGGACCGCACCGCCCGGTGAGGGACCTCGGACCTGACCACGGCCTGGAGCATGTCAGCAGTACCCAGATCAGTAATACCCCGAAGGAACGACCGCGAGGGACATGCGGTCGTCCTGGTCCTCGCCAGCGCCGTCTCCCTGCAGTGCGGTGCCGCCTTCGCCGTGCTCCTGCTGGACCGGGTGGGGCCGGTCGGAGCCGTCACGCTGCGGATGGTGCTCGCGGCGATCCTGGTTCTCACGGTGGTTCGACCCCGGTTGCGCGGCTACGGCCGACGGGATCTCGCGATCGGTGTCGCGTTCGGGCTGACGCTCGCGTTGATGAACTTCTGCTTCTACTCCGCCGTGGCGAGGCTGCCACTCGGCGCGGCGGTGACGCTTGAGTTCCTCGGGCCACTCGGCCTGGCCGTGGTGACCTCCCGCAGGATCCGGGACCTGGTCTGGGTCGGGGTCGCGGGTCTCGGCGTGATTCTGCTGAGCGAGACGGGCTTCGAACGGCTGAACCCGACCGGCGTCGCGTTCGCGCTCGGCGCCGGACTGTGCTGGGCGGGCTACATCCTGCTGGGCGCGCAGGCCGGCCGCCGGCTGTCGGGGGCCAACGCCCTCGCCGTCGCGCTCGCGGTCGCGAGCATCGCGATCGTTCCGGCGGCGGCGTTCACCAGCGGGCCGAACCTGTTCGAGCCGGTCACCTTGGCGCTCGGACTCGGCGTCGCCGTGCTCTCCTCGGCACTGCCGTACTCGATGGAACTCGCGGCACTGCGCCGGATCCCCGCGCGTACCTTCGGCGTCCTGATGAGCCTCGAGCCCGTGGTGGCCGTCCTCGTCGGCCTCCTCATCCTCCACCAGCGGCTCACCACGTGGCAGCTTCTCGCGATCGGGCTGGTCGTGGTGGCCAGCGCCGGCGCAACCCGTTCTGCCGGCGGACCCCGGCGGGGTGAGCGTGACGGGCCGGCGTCGTCCGTGCCGTCGCTGCCACCCGCCGATCCCCCCGAGGCTGCGGCCGGCCTCTCCCGGAGGGCGAAGCGATGAAGATCGTCTGTCCGAGGTGCGGCGGCAGCGGCATCGTCACGGCGGAGCGGGCGGCGATCGAGTTGTCCGGGACGCGAACCGGGACGGGGCTGGTCCACGAGCCCTGCGACACCTGCGCGGAGAACGGCTGGCTGCTCGACGTCGCCGGGTTCGTCTGAGGGTCACCGATCGCCGGTCGGCTCCCCCGTCAACCGCGCCCGGTTGCGCTTACGGGTGTGTGAGGGCACGAGCGCGACCAGATCGGCGACCGTCACCGAGGCGAGAGAGCCACGCCACGCCTCGTCGGCCTTGGCCATGACGACGCTGACCCCGCAGGGCCGGGTGCAGTCCTCCGGCGGGACGGCGCCGGTGCCGCGCTGGCGAATCTCCTGGCACAGAAAGGCCGGCGCTGTGCCCTCGATGGCCTCCAGGATCTCCAGCGCGGTGATCTGCTCGTCGGGCCGGGCGAGCCGGAACCCACCTCGCGGGCCGGGCGTCGCCGTGAGGACGCCGGCCCGGACCAACGCCTGCAGGTGCTTGGCGAGGTAGGCCTCGGGCAGCCCGTAGTGCTCGGACAGCAGCCGACGCGAGACAGCGATCCCGTCCGGCGCCTGCGCGACCAGCGCCGTGCAGTGCAGTCCCCACTCCACGCCTTGCGACAGCTTCACACCCCGATCCTAAACGTAGATAATGTGGACATACAATCACCACAAATTCCGGTCGCTCGGAAGGACGCCACGTGTCGGACGGTACGAGACAGCCGGTCGCGACGGCGGCAAGCCGCGAAGCGACGCTCCAGCTGCCGCGGGGACGCGTCCTCGCCGTGTTGTTGTCAGCGACGTTCATGGGACAGTTCGACTTCTTCGTGGTCAACGTCGCCGCTCCGTCCCTGCGGCAGGCCCTCGGCGCGGGAGACGCCGCGCTGGAGCTGATCGTCGGCGGTTACGCCTTCGCCTACGCGGCCGCGCTGATCTCCGGCGGCCGGCTGGGCGACCTGCTTGGCCACCGGCGCGTGTTCGTCACCGGCATGCTCGCGTTCGCCGTGACGTCCCTGCTGTGTGGCCTCGCGACGAGCCCGGGCACCCTCGTCGCCGCCCGCCTCGCCCAGGGGCTGGCGGCCGCGGCGATGCTCCCGCAGGTGCTGGCGCTCATCACGGCGACCTTTCCGCCGGCCGAGCGGAGTCGGGCCCTGGCGTGGTACGGCGTGGCCGGCGGCGTCGGCTCCGTGGCCGGACAGGTACTCGGCGGATTGCTGGTGTCGAGCGACCTCGGCGGCCTCGGCTGGCGGCTGATCTTCCTGGTGAACGTTCCCGTCGGCCTCGTCGCCGCGCTGCTCGCCCGTCGCATGCTGCCTGCTGGCGGCGCGAGGTCACGCGCGGCCGTGGATCCCCTCGGCGCGCTGGGGATCGCGGTCACCCTCGCCCTGGTGCTGGTACCCCTCACCCTCGGACGCACCGCGGGCTGGCCCCTGTGGACCTGGCTCAGCATGGCCCTCGCCGTACCCGTCGGAGTCGTCACGATCCGCTGGCAGCACCACCTGCACCGCCGCGGTGGAACCCCCGTCCTGGACCTGACGCTGGTGCGTGAGCCGGCCTTCCGCGCCGGCCTGGTGGCCAACGGCGCGTTCATGCTCTACTTCGCGAGCTTCATGTTCACCCTCACCCTGCTCCTGCAGGCGGGGCTGCGGCTGACGCCGTTCACCGCCGGGCTGGCCTTCGCCCCCGCGGGGATCGCCTTCGCCTCGAGCGCGCTGGCCGCCCGACCGTTGCTTCACCGGTACGGCACCCGGGTGATGCTCGCGGGCTGCGCCCTGATCATCACCGGCCTCGCCCTGCTGACCGCCTTCATGCTCGGGACCGGTCCCACGACCTCGGCGGTGTGGGTCTCCGTGTGCGCGGCGATCGCGAGCCTCGGGAACGGCCTCGTTCTGCCGTCCCTCATCGGCGCCGCGCTGACCAAGGTCCAGGCCCACCACGCCGGCGCGGCGGCCGGGGTGCTCACCACGGCCCAGCAGTTCGCGAGCGCGGCCGGCGTCGCATTGCTCGGAACGGTCTTCCTGGCCACCACCGACGCCCATCCAGGCACGACCGGCTACTCCGCCGGCATGGTCCGGTCGGCGGCACTCGACATCGCGCTCGTCCTCGCTGTGGCGCTGTCCGTCCACCTCATCCGTCGGGTGAACCGCGCCGAGCGCTGACCTCGTCGGAGACCGGACGGCCGGCGCGCAGCAGCACCCCGACCCCACCGGCGAACGTGATGCCCTGGAACGACGGGCTGCGGTCGGCCTCTACGAACCCGAAGGTCTCGTGGAGCGCGAGCGACGCGAGGTTCTGGACGTTGCTGAAGTACCACGCCACCTCCGAACGCCGCCAGATCCAGGCCAGCCGCGCCGCCGTCAGATCCGCCGCCAGCCCGCGACGTCGCCAGCGCCGCGCCACGGTCACTCCGGCCAGGTAGTAGCCAGCGGGCGCGTCGTCCACGTCTCTCGCGAGGTAGGCGACCCGGCCGTAGCCCACGGGTTCGGAGTCGACCGAGGCCAGGACGACCAGGTGCTCGGGGTCCTCGACCGCGTCGCACAGGCTGGCGATCCGGGCGTCCACGTCACCGGGGCGGACGCCCTGCTCGAGCAGTGCCAGCACGGTCGCGTCGGACCTGGTGGCGGTGCGGATCTCGGCCGCCGGCGCCGTCCCGCCTTCCCGATCCGGCTCGTACGCGGCGATGAACGACATGAGGCGATTGTCCAGCAGGGCCGTGGCGCTCACTCACGGTCGGAACTGAACCTGGATGACGATGGAGGTGGAAAAGGTCGTACCGTCGACCTGGATGCCGTAACACCCCGGCTCGCGAAACCACGTCAGACCGGTCCACGCACGGTAGCCGTCCACGACGTTGACGCCACGGCCGGGCGGGATCTGCACGGCGAGGGCATGCGGGCGACCCGCGCCGAAGGCGACCTCACCGGGCTGGTCCAGGCGGGTGCCGCGCAGGAGCACCGGCCCGGTGTAGGACGGCGCGGAGAACCACAGCGTCTTCCCGCCGTACCAGCCCTGCCGGGGCTGGACCTCCAGCTGCAGTGTTCCGGCGACAGCGGCCTTCGCGTCGTGCTGCAGGAGGACGCCGCGCACCGGCCCCGATCCGACCGCGACCCCGCCGAAGGGCAGTCCGTCCGGTAGCCGCCGACCGCCGGTGACGGGGCATTTCTGTCCGGTGCTGGGGAAGTGCAGCGGACGCCGGAGTTGAACGGGTACGGCACCCGGTCGGGCCCGGCAGATCTGCGGTTGCAGCGAGCACGACTCGCGGTAGTTGGCCGGAGTGGTCGGTCCTCCCGGAGTGGGCGTCAGGACCGGCCGCGGGCTGGCCGCCTTGTGTGGCGTCACGCTGGCCTTGGGGCGCGCGGGTTCCTCATCCCCACCGCCGCAGGCGCTGACGAGGAACGCCGCCGCGGTGAGCACCACCAGGACCCGCCTCCACCGCAATGGACCACTCCGTGCTCTCTCACCGGTCGCGTCCAAGCCGCCCAGGACATCCCGAGCCACCCACGCCGAAGGTTCCCGGGATCTCTGGACGGGAGTACCTGGCGAAGGTCACGCGATGATGTGAATGCTCCCATGCGAGCGCAGGGCACAGGAAACGGCGGGCACCCCCGCACCTGGGTGCCCGCCGTCGTCCTGTCGGTGCCCCTACTCGACACCGACCCCGGTGGCCACCTTGTCGCCGAGGTTCTTGTCCACGCCGCGCCAGTAGGCGACGACCCGGGCCCTGATCTCCGGCGTCACGCCGTTGGAGACGTGGCCGATGATGTTCGACGCCAGCCGCTCGCGGGCCGCGTCGTCCATGACCTCCCGGACGAGGGTCCCCGGCTGTCCGAAGTCGTCGTCGTCCCTGCGCAGGGTGTAGGCCGACCGCACCATGTCGCCGTCGGTCTCCCACACGTGGTCGGCGAAGGGATCGTCCGGCACGCTCGGTCCGCTGTAGGAGTTCGGCGCGTAGACCGGGCTGTCACCGCTGTGCTGGTAGGCCATCGGGCCGTCGAACACGTAGCTGTTGACCGGCACCCTGGGTTGGTTGACCGGAAGCTGCGCGTAGTTGGCGCCGATCCGGTAGCGGTGGGTGTCGGCGTAGGCGAAGATCCGGCCGAGCAGCATCTTGTCCGGGGACACACCGATTCCAGGCACCAGGTTGCTCGGTTCGAAGGCCGCCTGCTCGATCTGGGCGAAGAAGTTCTCCGGGTTGCGGTTCAGGGTCATCCGGCCGACCCTGATCAGCGGGTAGTCGCTGTGCGGCCACACCTTGGTCAGGTCGAACGGGTTGAACCGGTAGTCGTGCGCGTCGGCGTACGGCATCACCTGCACCGAGAGCGTCCAACTCGGGGCGTCGCCGCGCTCGATAGCGTCGTACAGGTCGCGCAGATGGTAGTCCGGGTCATCGCCGCGGATGGTCCGCGCCTCCGACTCGGTGAGGAACTCCACGCCCTGGTCGGTCTTGAAGTGGTACTTGACCCAGAACCGCGCACCGGCCGCGTTCACCCACATGTACGTGTGGGAGCTGAAGCCGTCCATGTTGCGCCACGTCCTTGGCAGGCCCCGGTCGCCCATCAGCCAGGTCACCTGGTGCGCCGACTCCGGGTTGCGGGTCCAGAAGTCCCACTGCATGTTGTTGTCGCGGACGTGGCGGCGCGGCAGCCGTTTCTGGGAACGGATGAAGTGCGGGAACTTCATCGGGTCCCGGATGAAGAAGACCGGCGTGTTGTTGCCCACCAGGTCGTAGTTGCCTTCGGAGGTGTAGAACTTCAGCGCGAACCCGCGCGGGTCGCGCTGGGTGTCGGCCGAGCCCAACTCCCCTGCCACCGTGGAGAAGCGGGCCAGCATCTCGGTCCGCACGCCGGGCTGGAACAACGCCGCGCGGGTGAACTCGCTCAGGTCCTCGGTGATCTCCAGCACACCGAACGCGCCGCCGCCCTTGGCATGCACGTTGCGTTCGGGGATGCGCTCCCGGTTGAAGTTCGCCATCTGCTGGATGAAGTGATGGTCATGGAGCAGGATCGGGCCGTTGGGTCCGAGTGTCAGCGAGTGTTCGTCACTGGGCGCAGGTGCGCCGGCCTCGTTGGTGGACCGGGAGGGCCGGCCGGCGGACGGGGCGGTGTCGGTCACGGCTTCGACTCCTTCGTTGCGTGCTCACGGGTCCGGATGGTCGCTGAACCTGATGTCTTACAGGCCTTCGGGCGTACTCGCTCCTTCGCTGGTGGGGGCCTGGCTGGTGGGATCGGCCGATGCCACCTGGCACTCGGGGCACACGTTGTCGCCCACCCGACGCTCGTCCTGCTCACGCACGGCCACGGCGACCTCCTCGGCGGACAGGTGCGGTGCTGCCGAACTCACGCGGCCATCCAAGCAGCTTTTCTGGAACAACTCAAGATAAGTTCGTTGTGCCGCCGCGCGCACACGGACCGTGAGACGGCTCCGTGGCGAGGAAACACCCGGGTGTCGGTCGTGCGGGCGCCGGACGCGCAGATGCGCCGACCGAAGCACTCGGTCGGCGCACCTGGTGGCGAGGACAGCGGCCGACGACGGACCGCCTGGGCGGGCCCGAAGGCCCGCGAGGAGTCCGGTCAGGAGAAGCGGTCCCGCAGTTTGGGCAGTACGTCGCGGGCGAAGAGCTCGAGGAACCGCGCCTGGTCGTTGCCCGGACCGTGGAACACGAGTTCGGTGAATCCCAGGTCGACGTACGGCGCGATCTTCTCGACCACCTCGTCAGGGTCGTCGGACACGATGAACCGCTTGGCGCCGACGAGCGGGTCGGCGTCGGCCAGGCGTTCGAGCTCCAACGGGTCGTCGACGCCCTGCTTCTGCTCCGGGCTCAGACCGAGCGCGGCCCACCAGGTGCAGGCCTCCTTCGCGGCCTGCAGGTCGGTGTCGTACGACACCTTGATCTCGATCTGGTTCGGGAGCTTCGCCGGGTCCTTGCCCGCGGCCTGCGCGCCCTCAGCGACCTTGCCGAGCACGCTCTCGTACAGCTCGGGTGCCTTGCCGCTGGTCTGGATAACGCCGTCACCGATCCGACCGGCGAGCTTGCCCGCCAGCGGCCCGGAGGCGGCGAGGTAGATGGGCACGAGCACGTCGGGACGCTCGTACACGGTCGCCTTGTCGGTCCGGTAGTAGGTGCCGTCGAAGGTCACCCGCTCCCGCGTCCACAGCTCGCGGATCAGCGTCACGGCCTCCGCCAGGCGCGCGCGGCGTTCTTTCCCGCCGGGCCAGGCGGTGCCGGTCGCCGGCACCTCGTTCATCGCCTCACCGGTACCCACGCCGAGGTAGACCCGGCCCGGCGCCAGCTTCTCGATGGTGCCGAAACCCTGGGCGACAACGGACGGGTGGTAACGAAGCATCGGTGTCAGCACGCTCGTACCGATGGTGAGACGCTCCGACGCGTGCGCGAGCGCACCAAGCCAGCTGAAGACCAGTGGTGCGTGACCTCCGTGGTGGCGCCAGGGCTGGAAGTGGTCGGACACCGCGACGATCTCGAACCCGAGTCGTTCGGCCAGGAGCGCGTAGTCAAGAAGCTCACGGGTGCCGAACTGCTCCGCCGAGGCCTTGTAGCCGTATTTCACTCAAGCTCCCCTCTCGCTTCGCAGCTGTGAAGAGCTGCGTGTACGCCACCGTCAGTCTGGCACGCTAGGGGCGATGGACCTTCAGCAGGCGAGAATGCTCCGCGACGTTCTCTCGGACACGGCGTGGTGGGACCGCACCCGCGCGTTCGGTCGCGCCCTTCGAACCTCCACCAGGACCCCGGGTGGCCTGCTCCTGATCGGTCCACCCGCCGCCGAGCCCTGGCATCTCACCGCCCATCTCGATGACGAGGCCCGCTTCGCCGGGCTCCCCGAGATGTCTCCGACCCTGGTGCGCTGGGATCCACCACGCGGTGCGCCAAGCCAACTCGCGGTCGGGCTCGAGCGCCTGTCGACCGCCAAGCGCGGCGAGTCAGTGCTCGTGGTGGCGGAGACGGCACCGGAAGCGCTGCTCGAGCGCGTCCACGACGTACGCCGCGGCGGGGCGACCATCTTCGCTCTCGACACGGGTCACACAGAACTCGCGGGCATCGCGCACGAGGTCCTCTCCGTCGACACCGGAGTGGTTCCGGCAGGCAATGCCGCACGGACCGATCCTCTGGTCGAGCACCCGGCCGCCGGTCCGGCGATCTCCTTCGAGGGAGCACAACACCTGCTGAGCCTCGCGGCCGCGGAAGCCGAGCCAGGGATGCCGAAAGGATTGCGATCCAGGCTCGCCCGACTGCTCGACGCCATCTCCGGGCCGGATGCCTGAAGCGCCCGAGTGGGCTGTCTTGGTCCTGAATTCCTCGATTGAATAGTTGTCACTAATTCGCCCCGGCTCGAAGAATTGCCCGACCAGAGAAATCCGCCAAACCCCGCACTGATCAAGGAAATGCTTCGCTGTCAAGGGTTTACGAGACCGCCGAATGTCGCAAGATCCACTGAGATGGCGGGGCTACGTCCTTGCCACAGCAACGGTCCGGTAAATACCGGATGTCCCCGCAGAGGGAGGCAGTGCGGTGCCCACATCAGTGACATCAGCAGCAAAAAAGACCGCGAAGAAGGTCGCTCGAAAGGCCACGAAGGCTGTGGCTGGAAAAAGGACGACGGCGAAGCGGACGACCGCCAAGCGAACCACCGCGAAGCGGACGACCGCCAAGCGCGCCACGGCCAAGAGGACCACCGCGAAGCGCGCCACGGCCAAGAAGACCCCCGCGAAGCGCGCGACCGCGAAGAGAGCCGCCAAGAAGACCACCAAGAAGGCGGCGGCGAAGAAGACCACCAAGAAGGCGGCCGCCAAGAAGACCACCAAGAAGGCGGCCGCCAAGAAGACCACCGCGAAGCGGACGGCGAAGAAGGCCGCCAAGCGCGCTCCGACCAAGAAGTCGACCGCCAAGCGCGCCCCCGCCAAGAAGGCCGCGGCGAAGCGCACGACGGCGAAGAAGTCGACCGCCAAGCGGACGACCGCGAAGAAGACCACCGCCCGGAAGACCGCGCGGAAGCTGACGGCGGGCCGGCGGACCCGGCCGGCGTTGGTGGACACGGCGATGGCGATGGTGGACTCCACCATGGCAATGGCTCGTCCCTCGCCCCGGCGGTCCACGCGGAAGCGGTAGCCGCGCTGCCTGGGTGTGGAGGCGTGACTGCTGGCACGTCACCACACCCACGCGTCACCGTGCTCACCGGTGCACGGGCCTGCGGGCCGCCGCACGACGGCGGCCTGCGCCCACGCGCCGGTCCACGTCAGCGACTGGCTTCGTCCTCATCGTCGGACCACCGCGGGTCGTGGTCCCACGTTTCGTTGCGCTCGGCGACCTTGTCGAGGGCGCGTTCGGCTTCGGCCCGGCTCGGGTAGGGGCCGAGCCGGTCCGCGGCCTTACAGCCCTCCCGCGGCTCGACCGTGTGATGACGGAGACAAAAGAACCATTCCGGCTGCTCCATGCTCATGCCCATGAGCTTTCCCCAGCACGGCGGCCGCGGCAACTCCTGACGGCGCCGCGCGGGTCGCACCGTAGAATCCGGGAATCATGGGCACTCTCGTTCCGGCGACCATCTCCCCCCGCCGCAAGGTTCCGCACACCATCGAGCGTCCGGAGTACGTCGACAAGCCTGGTCCGTCCAGGTTCACCGGGACCGAGGTCAAGGACGCTGACACGATCGCCCGGATGCGGGGCGCGGGGCGGCTCGCGGCGCAGGCCCTGCAGGAGGTCGGCCGGCACGTGGCGCCCGGGGTGACCACGGACGAACTCGACCGGATCGGGCACGAGTTCCTCACCGACGCCGGCGCCTATCCCTCCACCCTCGGTTATCGCGGCTTCCCGAAGTCGCTGTGCACCTCGGTCAACGAGGTCATCTGTCACGGCATCCCCGACGCGCGGCCGCTGGAGGACGGCGACCTCGTCAACATCGACATCACCGCCTTCATCGGCGGGGTGCACGGCGACACCAACGCCACCTTCCTCGCGGGCGAGGTCGCGGAGGACCGCCGGCTGCTGGTCGAGCGCACGCACGAGGCGATGATGCGCGGCATCAAGGCCGTACGCCCCGGTCGTGAGGTCAACGTGATCGGCCGGGTGATCGCGTCGTACGCCAAGCGCTTCGGGTACGGCGTGGTGGAGGAGTTCACCGGACACGGCATCGGTACGTCGTTCCACTCCGGCCTGATCATTCCGCACTACGACGAGCCACGCTTCGACACGGTGATCGAGGCCGGCATGACGTTCACCATCGAGCCGATGCTCACCCTCGGCACCCACGAGTGGGACATGTGGGAGGACGGCTGGACCGTGCTGACCAAGGATCGCCGAGCCTCGGCGCAGTTCGAGCACACGATCCTGGTGACCGACTCCGGTGCGGAGATCCTGACCCTCGTCGACGCCGCCTGAGCGGCCGGGCGCCGCGGTACGCGGACGCCGTCCCGTTCATGCGGCCCGTGAGCCGGTTGGTCAGCCAGACCCGGGCGCACCGGTGCGTGCGCGCGTCCACAGGCTCACTCGCAGACCCGCGAAGGTCTGCGTGCGGAGCTGGCGCAGCCCGGTCACGCCGGACGGCTTCGTCCGCTGCCAGTCCGGCTGCAGCACCCAGACGCGGTGGACGCTTGCCGGCAGGGCGCCGCTCACGCGTCGCGGCTGGCAGGAGCCGTCCCGGAGGTAATAGCGCAGCGCGCGCACGGTGTCCAGCGTCTCCTGGACGGCGTCGTCCGCACGGCAGTCGGCGGCGATCATCCGCGCCGCCGAACGGTAGTCCGGACCATGGCCGGCCGGCCCGCGCATCTGCGTGAGCGGTACCCAGGCGACCGCGAGGGCGAGCAGGCCGACGAGTCCGGCCTGCCAGGAGCCGAAGCGCCGGAACGCCGCGCCCGCCAGCAGGGCCAGCGCCGGCGCGCACACGAGCAGGTAACGCGGCAGGAACGCCGGAGTCAGCAGGCCGAGGATCGCGAGAAGAAGCGGAGGTAGGCCGAACCACGCGACCAGCGCGACGCTCAGCCGATCGCGGCGCAGGCCGAGCACCGCGAGCGTTGCGAGCAGCACCAGGAAGGCGGTCGTTCCGGCCATCGCGGTGAAGGCATCGCCAAGCGTGGACAGGCTCGGGGGCTCGATCCAGGAGATGGTCGCACGCTGTCGGAACGCCGCGGCTCCCACCAACGCCGGCGCGACGAGGCCGGCGGCCACGGCGATGAGCCAGGCCTTCCACGGCCGTGTCCCGCCGGCTCCGTCGGCACGCCGGGCGGCCACCAGGAGGGGATGCGCCACGAGCGTGAGCAGCGCGAAGACGTGGACGACACCGAGCAGGGCGACCGCCACGGCGTAGCCGATCCAGCCGACTCGGCCAACCCAGCCGACCCGACCAGGGCGCGTGCCGGCGCGCCACAGACACCAGACCGCCGCGACCGCGAGGAACAACGCCAGCGCGTAGGGCCGGGCCTCCTGTGCGTACCGCGAAGCCATCGGTGAGAGGGCGAGCAGGAGGCCGCTCGCGACGGCACTGGAGTTGCCCCACCAGCGGCGGGCGAGGTCGGCGACCAGCGCCACCGCCGCGACCATCGCGAGCGCCGACGGCAACCGTAGCCAGGCCTCACCCTCGCCGAGACGGGTCCACCCGTGCAGCAGGAGATAGTAGGCGCCGAGGCCGGCGTCTCGATGGGAGAGGAAGTCGATCAGGCTGCCGAGTGAGCGGTCGGTGTCCTGTGCGGTCGCCGCCTCGTCCAGCCAGAGTGCCGGAGTCCCGATCCGCCAGAGATGGAGAACGAGCGCGCAGAGCACCGGAAGCGCAAGAGCCGCGACGGCGGCCGGGCTGCGCCTGCGTGGGCTGCGGGTCGGGGGCGGCGTGGGCGACACGGTCGAGACGACCTGCGCCACACCCACACCCCCTCAGACGCCCGCGGCCCCGCGGTCAGATCTGGGACTGTCCGCGGCGTAGTTCGGAGACGATCTGCTCGGCGTCACGCCTCGTCATGTCGAGGCGTGGAATCCACCAGTCGTCGTTGTCCGCGTCCCAGATGCCGTAACCATAGTCGGTCTGTCGTACGACGAATCGCTCGCTCACCAGATGACCTCCCCATGCCCAATGAACAAAAGACTATCGAACGCGTGTTCGAACGCAAGTGCCGACCAGGATGCGGACAGCCGGACGCCCACGCCCCGCGCGGTCGCTGCGAGGGGTGTGCGAGCGTTCTCCGTCAGTCGTCGCGAGTGGTGCGGGTCTGAACGGCGACGAGCCGTGCCAGCTCCCGAACCGCGGCACGGGCACGCGGCCCGTCGGCGGACTGGATCGCCATCACCGACACGGTCGTGCCGTCGTCAAGATCGAGTTGGACCCAGGGATCACCCGAGCGCAGGCCGACCCGTACGACCTGGGCCCATTCCAACGTGCGGGTCCTGGTCAGGTTGACCACGGTGAGTCCCCGCTCGTCGGCGCAGACCCGCATCCGGGCGACCCTTTGCAGGCCGAACAGGATGGCGAGCAACACGAGGAGCAGTGTCACCGTCTGGAGCAGGTTGAACTGGGCGCGCACCTCAGCGGGAAAGGCGATCCACATCGCGGCGGCCGCGGCGGCGAGCACCACCCCCATCACGACGGCGACGGCCGGACCCAGGCGGGGCCGCCAGGTGTGCGGCAGCGCCGGCACGCCGGCAGACTCGGCGGGGCCGGTCGGCTCGGGAGCGGACCCGGGCTCACGTGATGACATGGACGCACCGATCAGAGTCGGCAGGCGTGGATACTCGTCACCAGAATGGCACGAGCCCCGATCTCCCACAGCTCGTCCATCAATCGCTGGGCGTCCTTCCGGGGCACCATCACGCGCACCGCGACCCAGCCGGCCCGATGCAGCGGCGACACGGTCGGCCCTTCGAGTCCGGGCGCGATCGCCGACGCCTCGTCCACCCGGTCCGCGGCGATGTCGAAGTCCATCAACACGTAGTCGCGCGCGACCAGAACGCCCTGCAACCGACGGAGCAGCAGCTCGAGCCCGGCGGGGTCGGCGGTGCCGTCCCGCTTGACGAGGACCGCCTCGGACTGAAGGATCGGGTCCCCGAACAGGACCAGGCCCGCCTGCCGCAGCGTCGCGCCGGTCTCCACCACGTCGGCGATCACGTCGGCCACCCCGAGCTGGATGGCCGTCTCGACGGCGCCGTCCAGGTGGGTCACGTGCGCGTTGACGTTGTGGTCGGCGAGGTACTTCGTGACCAGACCGGTGTAGGACGTGGCCACCCGCATGCCCTCGAGGTCGGCAACGGATGCCGCCGTGCCCGGCCTGCTCGCGAGCCGGAACGTCGAGCGGGCGAAGCCGAGGGTGAGAAGCTCCTTCGCCGGCGCCCCGGCGTCGAGCAGCAGGTCGCGACCGGTGACGCCGACGTCGAGAGTGCCCTCACCGACGTAGATCGCGATGTCCTTCGGGCGCAGGTAGTAGAACTCGATCTGGTTCTCGGGATCGATCAGGACCAGTTCTTTGGAGCTGCCGCGCTGGCGATAACCGGCCTCGCGCAACATCTGGGTGGCGGGTTCGGCGAGAGCACCCTTGTTCGGAATGGCGACACGCAACATTGGGTTTCGACTCATTTCCTCAGCCTGGACGGGATTCGTACGTCGATCAGGGGTGAGGGTCACTCACCCTTACAGATGCGCGTACACGTCGTCGAGGTCGAGATCGCAAGCGAGCATCAGCACCTGGGCGTGGTAGAGCAACTGGGAGATCTCCTCGGCGGCCCGTTCCCGTGACTCGTGTTCGGCCGCCATCCATGCCTCGGCCGCCTCCTCGACGAGCTTCTTGCCGATGGCATGGACGCCCGCGTCCAGCTCCGCGACGGTGCCCGAGCCCTCCGGACGCGTCACGGCCTTCGCGGCCAGCTCGGCAAACAACTCCTCGAACGTCTTCATGCGGGTTGGGTTCCTGGGATCGAAGTTCGATGGTGCGTGGACGGGCTCAAGACTAGGGCCTGTGCCACGAACGAGGATCGTTGGGTGAGTAGCTGATCCACCCCTCCCGGGCCGCGGCGCCAACGGCGAAAGGCCTGGCCGCGGGCTCAGGCGAGGCCGGAACGCACGGCGTACAACGCGGCCTGGGTCCGGTCGGCCAGGTTGAGCTTCGCGAGGATCGAGGACACGTGCGTCTTCACGGTCTTCTCCGACAGCACCAGTGCGCGTGCGATCTCCCGGTTTGAGCGGCCATGGGCGATCTCGACCAGAACCTCGCGTTCACGGTCGGTGAGCGCGTCGGTACGTTCGTCGGCGTTCTCGCCGCGCAGCAACGCTCCGGCGACCTCCGGCTCGAGCAGGATCTGACCGGAGTGGACGGCGCGGATCGCCTGGGCCAGCGCGTCCGGGTCCACGTCCTTGAAGAGGTAACCCGCGGCACCGGCGCGCAGCGCGGGAACGACCGTGGCCGGCTCGGTGAACGACGTGAGGACGAGCACCCGCGTCGTGGTGCCGCGGTCACGAAGGATGCGCAGTGCCTCCACGCCGTCGATGCCCGGCAGTTGCAGGTCGAGCAACATCACGTCGGGCCGCAACTCCTCGACCCTGGCCACCGCCGCCTCACCGTCACCGGCCTCGCCCACGACCTCGATGTCGTCCTGGATGTCCAGGAACGTCCGCAGCCCGTGCCGGACCACCTGGTGGTCGTCGACCACGAGCACCCGGATCGGACCGCTGCGCTCGTTGGTCTCGCGTCCGTCCGCCACGTGTGCTGCCACCTCGTCCACCCCACCGTCGGTCACGCTGTCAGTCACGCGGGATCTCCAACCTGATCGTCGTTCCCGCGCCCGTGTCCGACTCCACCCGCAACCGGCCACCGGCCTGCCGGGCCCGCTCCCGCATCGAGGTGATCCCGAGGTGGTGCCCGCCGGCCTTGGCGGGATCGGCGACGAACCCCTTGCCGTCGTCGGCGACCTCGAGCACGACCGCCTCCTCCGGAGTCCGCAGGGTGATGTCGACGGTGGTGGCATCGGCGTGCCGGAGCGCGTTGTGGAGCGCCTCCTGCGCGACCCGGAAGACCGCGTCCTCCACCGCGCTCCCGAGTTCGCACCGGCCGTCGCAGTCGGAGTCGAAACGCACGGCGACCGTGTGGGCACGAGAGATGACCGCGACGTGCTTGCGCAGGGCGGGGACGAGCCCGTCCTCGCGCACGGCGGGTGGCCGGAGTTCGGTGACGACCGCGCGGAGTTCGTCGAGGGCGGACCCGGCGAGTTCCTTCACCCGGGTGAACTGCTCCCGTGCGCGTTCGGGATCGCCCTTCAGGGCCAGGGCTTCGGCGGCACCCACGGTGAGCCGGAGACTGAAGAGCTTCTGCGCGACGGCGTCGTGCAGGTCCCGGGCGATCCGGGAGCGCTCCTCGGCGAGAGTGAGTTCGCGGTCGCGTTCGAACATCCGCGCGCGGGTCAACGCGATCGCCGCGTGTGCGGCGAGGATGCCGAGGAGGCGTTCGTCGTCGGCGCTGAACTCCGGCGCGTCCGGCCCGTTGGCGACGTAGACCGCGCCGAGGATCTCGCCCCGGTCGACGATCGGGACGCCGAGAAAGCCCCGCATGTCTGGATGTGCCGAGGGCCAGCCGGAGAACCGCTCGTCGGTCTTGACGTCGGACGTGCGGTAGGGCGCCGCCTCCCGCATCATCACGCTCAGCAGCCCGTGCGCGCGGGGCACCGGGCCGATCTCACGCCACTGCTCGTCGCTCACCCCGCTGGCGTAGAACTCCGCGAACCGACCGCGTTCGTCGGGGAGCCCGAGGGCGGAGTAGTCGGACCGGACCAGGGTGCGTGCCGACTCCACGATCATCTGCATGACCTCGCGCGTGGCGGTCTGCTCGGTGACGGCGAGCAGGGCGCGGGACAGCGCGTCGAGATCGTCTCGGCAGACCGTGGGATCAGGCTGGGCCATCCACCGAACGCTACCCGTTCGCGGCCGGCACGGGACCTGCCGTTCGGCCGGACCTCACTCGGTAGCGGGACCTAGGCCTAAGGGCGGAGGCGCCACCGAGCGGCGGACCGATGGCCGAGAGAGCTCGCGTCACTACGTTCGATCACATCGACGCAGGAGCTTCACCTTCACAGCCTGGGAGGAACTTATGCCCGTCGCCATCGTCACCGGCGCCTCGCGCGGCCTCGGACTCGCCGTCGCCGCCGACCTCGCCGACCACGGCTGGTCTCTCGTCGTCGACGCCCGAAACGCCGCACCGCTGCGGGACGCCGAAGCCGAACTCAGGTCCCGTGCCGGCTCGCGGCAGCAGATCATCGCCCTGGCGGGTTCCGTCGCCGACGCAGACCACCGCGCCGACCTGGTGGCGGCCGCCGACGACCTCGGCGGCCTCGACCTTCTGGTCAACAACGCGGGCATTCTCGGGCCGAGCCCACTGCCCGGACTGTCCGTCCTCGGCGCCGCGGCGTACCGCGAGATCCTCGAGATCGGTGTCGTGGCGCCGCTCAGCCTGACCCAGCTCGCCCTCCCGTCGCTCCGGCGCCACCACGGCGCGATCGTCAACGTGACCAGTGACGCCGCGGTCGAGGCCTACGCCGGCTGGGGTGGGTACGGCTCGGCCAAGGCCGCGCTGGAGCAGTGGTCGCGGGTCCTCTCCGTCGAGCTCGCCGAGTCCGGCGAGGACGTGCGCGTCTGGTGGGTCGATCCAGGCGACCTCCGCACCGAGATGCACCAGGACGCCTTCCCTGGCGAGGACATCTCCGACCGCCCCCTGCCCGACACGGTGGCAGCGGCGTTCCGACGGCTCGCCGCCGAACGCCCCGCGAGCGGCCGCCACCGCGCCGCCGACATCCTGACGGGAGCCCCGGCATGACCCTGACCACCCAGCACCCGCGTTCCGCACTCCAGCACCCGCGCGAGGCCGCCCTTCCCCGGGCGGCCGGGCAGCCGGGCGAGCTTCCCGGGCCCTCGCTCGACTTCGTGCTCCCGCCCGAGCTCGAGGCACACGAACCACCGGAGGCACGCGGCCTGACCCGGGACGGCGTGCGCCTGCTGCTCGGCGCACAGGACGGGAAGCAGACGCGGGTGAGCCACCACCGGTTCGCCGACCTGGCCGACCTGCTCGCACCCGGTGACGTCCTGGTCGTGAACCGCTCCGGAACCATCCCCGCGGCCGTGGACCTGGACCGCGACAGCGCGGGCGATCGATCGGTCCACTTCTCCACCCTGGCTCCCGACGGGACATGGCTCGTCGAGCTTCGACGGGGCGAGAGACCCGATCCCGGCGGTCGGCCCGGCGAGCGGATCGCGCTGCCCGAGGACGCCGCACTCGTCCTGCGGGAGCGGCACGTCTCCGGACGTCTGTGGCACGCCGTACCGACCTTCCCCGACGTACCCGGCTATCTCGCCCGCAACGGCCGGCCGATCCGTTACGGCTACGTCGCGCGGTCGTGGCCGCTCGACGCCTACCAGACCGCCTTCGCCACCGTGCCGGGCAGCGCGGAGATGCCGAGCGCGGGTCGTCCGTTCACTCCGGAGATCGTGACCAGGCTGGTCGCGAACGGTGTCCTCGTCGTACCGGTGACCCTGCACACCGGAGTGGCGTCACCGGAGTTCCACGAACCGCCGTACGCCGAATGGTTCGAGGTGCCCGAGGCGACCGCACGCGTGGTGAACGACGCGACCGTGCGGGGCGCCCGGGTCGTCGCGGTCGGCACGACGGTGGTCCGGGCACTGGAGTCGGCCGGCGCCGGCGGCGCGGTGGTCGCCGGACAGGGATGGACGGATCTGGTGATCACCCCCGAACGCGGCGTCTCGGTCGTCTCGGGGCTGCTGACCGGCTTCCACGAGCCACGGGCCTCGCACCTGCTGATGCTCGAGGCGATGGCCGGGCCGGAGCTGGTCCGCCGCTGCTACGCGGCCGCGGTCGACGCGGGCTACCTGTGGCACGAGTTCGGCGACGTCAACCTGCTCCTGCCCTGACGGCCAGACCGGACGTCGACCAATGTCCGGTCTGGCCTGTCAAGGGCAGGTTGGCAGGGCGCGCGGCGCGGGCGTGTCCGGTCCCGGACCCGACCGCGCGACCAAGGGCCCGGACCGCCTAGGTTCGGAGTGTGAGCGTGCTGAAACCACAGTCGAAGGTGCTCTTCATCGGCGACAGCATCACCGACGCCGGCCGGGACCGCACCGATCCCGACGATCTCGGTCGCGGCTACCCGCGCCTGGTCGCCGCCACCTACGCCGAGGCCCACCCAGGAGACGGGGTCCGGTTCCTCAACCGGGGCATCAGCGGCAACCGGGTCCGCGACCTGCGCGCCCGCTGGGAGCCCGACTGTCTGGATCTCGCCCCCGACGTGGTGTCGGTCATGATCGGCATCAACGACACCTGGCGGCGCTACGACCGCGCGGACGCCACCTCGGCCGAGGACTTCGCCGCCGACTACGAGCGGATCCTCGCGCTCACCACGGACCGGCTCACCGCCCGGCTGGTTCTGGTCGAGCCCTTCCTGCTCCCGGTCCGCCCGGGCCAGGACTCCTGGCGGGAGGACCTCGACCCCAAGATCGCCGTCGTCCGCCGGCTGGCCCGGGAGTACGCCGCCACCCTGGTGCCACTCGACACGATCGTCACGGCGGCCGCCGCAAACCGCGACGCCGCCGAACTCGCGGGCGACGGCGTACACCCCACCATGGAAGGACACGCACTCATCGCCGGCTCCTGGCTCGAGGCGACGACCTGAGACGCCGCCGCGGGCGGGTGCCCGCCAGGGAGTCTCCATGGAGAAGATCAGCGAACGGCTCCTGAGCTGGGCCTCGGTCCTGGAACCGAGGACCAGGCAGCAGGCCGAGACGACGGCGGGCATGCCGTTCATCTACCCGCATATGGCACTGATGCCCGACGCGCACCTCGGCAAGGGGGCGACGGTCGGCTCGGTGATCCCGACGTTGGGCGCGATCATCCCCGCCGCGGTCGGCGTCGACATCGGGTGCGGCATGATCGCCGTCCGCACGCGGTTCGACGTCGACGACCTCGGTGACCGCGACCGGAAGGTGTTACGGCACTCGATCGAACGTGCCGTCCCCCTGTCGGCGGGACACCACAACAAGGCGCTCACCGACACCGCCCGCAAGCGGATCGCCCACCTCGAGGACCTGGCCGAGGTCGACTACGACGACGTGTCCCGCACCTGGCGGTCGCAGCTCGGTTCGCTCGGATCCGGCAACCACTTCATCGAGGTCAGTGTGGACGAGGAACGCCGGGTCTGGCTCTTCCTCCACTCCGGCTCCCGCGGCATCGGCAACAAGCTCGCCACCCGGCACATCGACGTGGCGAGGACCCAACTGAGCAGGCAGCACGTCCAGTTGCCCGACCCCGACCTCGCGTACCTCCAGGAAGGTACGAAGGAGTTCGACACCTACATCCGGGACCTTCGCTGGGCACAGGAGTTCGCGTTGCTGAACCGCGAGGAGATGATGGACCGGCTGGTCGACCGCTTCGAGCGTTGGATGGGTACGCCGATCGAGGAGGTGGAGCGCATCAACTGCCACCACAACTTCACCCAGCGGGAGACACACTTCGGCAGGCAGGTCTGGCTCAGCCGCAAAGGAGCGATCGAGGCGACCTTGGGCAAGCCCGGGTTGATCCCGGGCTCGATGGGCACCGCGAGCTACGTCGTGACCGGGAAGGGCAATTCGGTCGCGCTGAACTCCTCACCGCACGGAGCCGGCCGCGCCTACTCCCGCCGGGCGGCGCGCAAGACCTTCACCCGCGAGCAGTTGCGGGCGGCGATGAAGGGCATCGAGTACCGCGACACCCCCGCGTTCCTCGACGAGATTCCCCAGGCGTACAAGGACATCGACCAGGTGATGGCCGACGCCGCCGACCTGGTGGAGATCCAGCACACCCTCCACCAGATAGTCAACGTCAAAGGCGACTGAGGGTCGCGACGTCCCGCATCCACGCTGGCGGCGTTGTCGTCCTCCCGACCTCACTTCACGTGGACGGTGGTGGTGCCGAGCAGCGGCGTGCCGTCGCGCGTCTCACCGACCAGCCGAGCGGTCTGCTCGCCGGTCTGGAAACGCGTCCCGTCGACCCGGAACCGCAGCACGAGGCTGCCGTCCCGCACTCGTCCCCGGCCCACCGGTCGCGCGCCACGTGTCCCGGTCGCGTAGTCGGCCGACCCGAAACGCAGCGACGCCACGTCCACCGAGGTCGTCGGGTCGAACCCGTTCCTGCGGCCGACCACCACCTCCACCAGGCCGTGCCCGTCGCCGCGGACCGTCGACGTCACCTCCACGTCCACCAGGACAGGGAGATCGGTGAAGAAGTAACTGCTCCCACCGGGCCCCACGACGAGCCGGTCCCGCACGAAGGCCATGTTGAACGCGAAGTTCTGGTCGTTGATCCGCTCCAGCGCCTCGAACGTCGTTCCTCGGTCGTCGCTGTAGAGCACGTGGGGTTCGTCCTCGAGGGCGACCGCGATCCGCTCCGGATGGTGCGCGTCGTAGGCCACCGCGTTGACCCGCGCGTCGACGAGCTTTCGCCACGTACGACCGCCGTCCAGGGTCTCCCACGCGCCGCCCTGTCCGGAGGAGATCGCGACCAGGAACCGTCCGTCGGTGCTCGGGTCCGCGGTCACCTGGTAGGCCTCGCCACCGAAGTCGACCTCGGGAACGAACCACTCGCCGGTCCGGGCGTCCCAGCACTGGAGCGGGCCGTCATACCAGGGCGCGAGGACGATCGTGCCGTCGCCGGACATCGCGAGCGGGTCGTTGTAGGAGAAGGTCTGCGCGGGAACCGAGCCGGTGAGAGTACCCGGCAGTTCCGCCCAGGTGGCACCACCATCGGTCGAGCGGTAGACGCCAACACCTCCTTGACGACCGGTGCCTTCCGGGAAACCGCCCCAACTGGTGCCGGTGTACTGCTCGTAGGTGCCCCCGATGGCCGCCACGACGTACTCCGCGTCCTTGGGGTGCACGGCGAGACCCATCACCGCCGGCGACACCGGGTTGGGGTCGCCGTCACTGGGGCCGTAGAAGTCCTCGTACCACGCGAGCGACTCGTTCAACTCCACCGCGGGCAGGCCGCCCTTCGCGGCGTCGACCGACGTCCACGTCACGCCCTTGTCGGTACTGACGCAGATCCGGCCGACCGGAGGCTCGGTGTTGTAGTTGGCCGACGCGGCGTAGATCCGGTTCGGGTCCGCCGGGCTCACCGCGAGGGTGTTGAGGATGTGGATGTCGGGGTAGCGGTGGAACTCGTAGCGTTCACCCTGGTCACCCAACCGGAAGTACATCCAGTCCGCGGTCGCCGCGTGCACGAGGTCGCTACCGGGTGCCGGATCCTGGACGACCTCCATGGTCACCATCTCCTCCAGGCCCATGCTGGAGTACGTCCACTGCCGACCGGCGTCGGTGCTCCGGTACGTCGCGTAGGTGGACGTGAGGTACCACTCGTCCGGGTCGGCGGGGTTGAACGCCACCGCGGACACGTCGTCGATCGTCGGCCGGCGGGTCTCCTCCCACCAGGCGTCGTCGTCGACCGTGCTCTGGTTCCCGTCGCTGTAGGCCTCCCACGTCGACCCGCCGGCGGGAAGCCGCCAGATGCTCACGCCGTAGTCGGGCTCGCCGCTGAACAGCAGGACCTCACCGGGCCGGGTCTCGATCAGCTGGAAGTTGGTCTGCGGCAGTCCCGCCATGAACGGCGCCCAGGTCCGTCCGCCGTCGGTGGAGCGCTTGACCGTGGGGCCCACGCCCATGCCGATGTCGGGATCGAAGTAGCCGTAGAGCACGTCCGCGTGGTCGGGATCGAACCGGAACTCCGAGGGGTACTCCTGCGTGAGCTTGGTCCAGGTGTCACCCCGGTCGGTGCTGCGCCACAGGCCCGGTACGAAGGTCCGGCCGGAGCTGCGGTCCTGCGGCTGGGACACGACGTACACCGTGCCGGGGTGGTGCGGGTCGAAGTGCACGTCGGCGGTCTGGATGCCGGCCGGGCTGGTCGCCAGCAGCGTCCAGGTGGCACCGCCGTCGGTCGAGCGGTACAGGCAGGGTTTCCCGCCGGCGTCGGCGAGAGTGCCCGCGACCAGGACGTCGGGGTTCGTCGGGTCACGGTCGATGACACTCCCCCGGCCGCGGAAGGTGCCGTTGGTCTCCGCGAAGTTCCGCCGTTCGACCGGATGACTCCAGACATCATCGAGGGTGAGGTCGGGGTCGCGGTACTGCGCGGTCACCCGCGTCGAGTGGTAGATGCCGTCCTGCTTGACGAGGACCAGCGTCTGCGCGTCGCGCGGGTCGACGCTCAGCGAACGCGCCGGCTGACCGTCGTCGACCATGTACCAGTACGCGCCGCGGTCGTCGCTGCGGTAGGTCCCGCTGGCGTCGTTGCGGAGGTAGACGACGTCCGGGTTCGCCGGCGTGGTGTGGATCCCGGTGACGTAACCGCCCGCGCCGAGGAACGTGTGCGTCCACGCGCCGTACGTTGGCATTCCGGTGGGCCCGTAGCGAGGCGGTCCCTGGTAGGCAAAGCTCGGCGTCGGGCCCGCGCCCGACGCGACCCCGGGTGCGGACGTGGGGACAGGGGACGCCTGCGCTGTGCCCTCCCGGCCGGCGAGGACACTCGCGGCACCCACCGCTGTGGCCGCGAGGAGCGTGCGCCGGGACAGCGGGAGTCCGCGCGCGGACAGGTCAGCATTCATGTCGAAACCTCACGCCGTAGGCGAACCGAGGGCTGGCTCCCACCAGAGCTGGAAGCGACATGCGACTGCCCGACCAGGCAAGCAGTGGCCTCCGGGCCGGTCAAGGGTGGCGACCGTAACCAGCCGCGGCGTGGCCGGACGGCGGTCAGATGCGCGGCCGATGAACCTGGCGGTGCGTCCCGCCCTCGCCAGACCGGGATTCCTCCGCCAGGTGGGCGAGCAGGAGCAGCCGCTCATGGGACTCCGTCCCTCGCTCGGCGTGGTAGGTGACGAGCATCTGGCCATGCGTACCGGGCAGGGCGAGCTTCTCGTACTGGAGGTCGAGCGGACCGACCTGCGGGTGCAGGAGGCGGGTGAGCCCACTGGTCTGCTGGCGGACGTCCTGGCGAGCCCACAGCGTCCGGAACCGCTCGCTGCGCAGGCTGAGTTCGCCGACGAGTTCCACCAGCCCGGGATCGTCGAGCCCGCCGCCGATGATCGACCGCAGGTAGGCCACCGCCTTCGCGGTCATTTCGCCCCAGTCGCGGTAGAACTCCCGCATCTCCGGCTCGAGGAAGGCCGCTCGCAGGGTGTTGGTGCCCGGCGCGAAGTACGGGCTGAGCGCGACGGCCAGGGAGTTCGCGGCCAGAGTCGTGAGGTAGCGGCTCTGGACCATCGCCGGCGTGGTGGTCCAGTTGTCGATCAGGGTCTGGACGCTGGCGCTGACCCGCTCCGACCGGGCGGGGCGGTGGCGGGCGGATCGCGCCGGGCGGGCGAGGTCGCGCAGGTAGGTCTCCGCGTCCGGATCGAGTCGCATGGCCCCTGCGATGGCGTCGAGGACCTGGTCGGAGGGGTGCTGGTCGCGGCCCTGCTCCAGGCGCAGGTAGTACTCCACGCTGATGCCGGCCAGGAGAGCGACCTCCTCCCGGCGCAGCCCTGGCACCCGACGGCGGCCTCCGGGGGGCAGCCCGACCTCCTCCGGGCGCAGACGTTCGCGGCGAACCCGCAGGTAGTCGCCCAGTCTGCTGCCCGTCGCCATGGTCCCCAGCGTAGGAGGCGGCCGGACGCGCAACCTGCCCCCGCGAGTACTAGTGTCAACAGGGTCTTACTGTCGGTGATGAGCGGCCGCACGATCGATCCATGACTGATCTTCACGTTCCTGGTACGCCGTTCGGATTCGCCTCGACCGCCGACGACGTCCTCGCCGGGGTGGACCTGTCCGGCACCCGAGCGCTCGTCACCGGCGCCACGTCGGGCATCGGCACCGAGACCGCCCGTGCCCTCGCCGCCGCGGGTGCCACGGTCGTACTCGGCGTCCGCGATGTCGACGCGGGTTCGAAGACCGCCGCCGGGATCTCGGCGTCGACCGGCAACCAGGAGGTCGGTGTCGGTCGCATCGACCTCGCCGACCTGGCCTCGGTCCGCGCGTTCGTCGGCACCTGGCGGGGACCGCTGCACATGCTCGTCACCAACGCGGGGATCATGGCGCTGCCGGAGCTTACCCGTACCCCCGAGGGCCGGGAGATGCAGTTCGCGGTGAACTTCCTGGGACATTTCGTCCTCGCCGTCGGCCTGCACGACGCCCTCGCCCGGGCGGACGGCGCACGCGTCGTGTCCCTCAGCTCCAGCGCCCACCTGGCCGGTCCGCCGGTCCTCGACGACGTCGACTACCGCTTCCGGCCCTACCACCCGGTGGGTGCCTACGCCGAATCGAAGACGGCGACGGCGCTGCTGGCGGTCGGCGCCACCCGGCGATGGGCGGATGACGGCATCCTGGCGAACGCCGTCAACCCCGGAGCCATCGCCACCAACCTCCAGAAGCACACCGGCGGCCTGCAGACACCGCCCGAACGCCGTAAGACCGTCGCGCAGGGCGCGGCGACGTCGGTGCTGTTGGCCGCCTCACCACTCCTGGCCGGAGTCGGGGGGCGCTACTTCGAGGACTGCGCCGAGGCCGAGGTCGTGACCGAACGGCCGGCGGGGTTCAGGGGCGGTGTCGCGCCCTACGCGCTGGACCCCGGCAACGCCGAACGGCTGTGGGAGCTCGCCTCCCGTCTGGTCTCCTGAGTCCGCAGGAGACCGACGGAGGCGAACTCGGGTGTGCTCGGGGACAACCGGGGGTCAGGCGCCCATCGCGTGATAGCCACCGTCGACGTGCACGATCTCCCCCGTCGTCTTCGGGAAGAAGTCCGACAGGAGCGCGACGACCGCGCGCCCGGTGGCGTCGCTGTCGGTCGTGTCCCAGCCGAGCGGCGCCCGCTCGCTCCAGATGTTCTCGACCCGTTCGATGCCGGGGATGCCACCGGCCGCGATGGTCTTGGTGTAACCCGCCGAGACCAGGTTGACCCGGATCCCCCTCGGACCGAGGTCACGGGCGAGGTAGCGCGCGCACGACTCCAGGCCGGCCTTCGCCACGCCCATCCAGTCATAGGACGGCCAGGCCACCGAGGCGTCGAAGGTGAGTCCGACGACCGAGGAACCCTCGCTCAGCAGCGGCAGCACGGCCGTCGTCAGCGACTTCAGCGAGTACGCCGACACCTGCAGCGCGGTGGCCGCGTCGGGCCAGCTGGTGTCGAGGAAGTTGCCGCCGAGCGCCTCCTGCGGGGCGAAGGCGATCGAGTGCACCACGCCGTCGAGACCGTCGACGTGTGCCCGCAGGGAGTCGGCGAGCCCGGCGAGGTGTTCGTCGTTCGTGACGTCGAGCTCGAGCACCGCCGGCTCGACCGGCAGCCGCTTCGCGATCCGGCGCGTGATCGACAGCGCCCGGCCGAAGTTGGTGATGACGACCTGCGCGCCCTGCTCCTGTGCGACCCTCGCCGCCGCGAAGCCGAGCGAGGAGTCCATGGTCACGCCCGCGACCAGGATGCGCTTGCCCTCGAGAATCCCGCCCATTGTCAGTGCCCCATCCCTAGTCCGCCGTCAACCGGGATGACGGCCCCGGTGATGTATGCCGCCTCATCGCTTGCCACCCACCGGATCACCCGCGCCACTTCTTCGGTGCTGGTGTACCTGGCCAGCGGAATCTGCTTGAGGTACTGCTTTTGTAGCTCCTCCGACAGCACCTCGGTCAGGGCGGTTTCCACAAAACCAGGTGCCACGACGTTGGCGGTAATGCCCCTCGAACCGAGCTCACGGGCGATCGAACGGGCCATCCCGACCATCCCGGCCTTGCTGGCCGCGTAGTTGACCTGGCCGGCGCCGCCGAAGAGTCCGACGACGGACGACACCAGGACGATCCGGCCGCGACGCAGCCGCAGCATCCCCTTGGCGGCCCGCTTCGCGACCCGGAACGCGCCGGAGAGGTTGGTCTCGATGACGCTCGACCAGTCCTCCTCGCTCATCCGCAGCAGCAGGGTGTCGCGGGTGATGCCGGCGTTGGCGACCAGGACCTCGACCGGCCCCTGCTTCTCCTCGATCTCCGCGAACGCGGCCTCGACGGTGTCGGGCTCGGTCACGTCGCACTTCACCGCGAGGAAGCCCTCCGGTGGCTCGCCGCCACGGTAGGTGACGGCCACGTCGTCGCCCGCCTCCCGGAACGCCTGCGCGGTCGCCAACCCGATGCCCCGGGTGCCGCCAGTCACCAGCACCGATCGACCCACGAACGCCTCCCTGGTCCTGTGCCGGGGGCGCGGTCCTGCCACCCGGCCTTAGCTCTGTCCGGCCCGTTCGCCGGGCCCTACGATCCGGTCCGGCCGTGTCGACGGCCCCGTTCTGGCCCCGTCGTCCGGTCTGTTCTCTGGTCACGGAACGCTAGCAGCCGTGCTGTCGATCATCCGTCCTGAGGCTTGTCGGACCGGGGTCCGCTGCCTTCGTCCCGTCGTACCACGGAGCTGACCGCTTCCGGCCGGCGGCGCGCCCGTTTCGTCCTCGATCCGTGCCCTGATACGTGGACTCGACCTGGCGGGCGGCGTGGGCGGCCGACCTGGTCCGGACGCCGGGCTGCCGCGGCACCAGGTCGGTCCACGACAATGCCCCGATGACGAATCTTGGGTCACTCGGGCCAACCGGACCAGCGAGGCTCGAAGCGGCGGCCCGGTCGGCGATGTCGGGGCACGTGTACGACTACATCGCCACCGGCTCAGGTGTGGAGGAAACCCTCGCGGCGAACGAGGCGGCCTGGCGAGACCTCCTCCTGCGGCCGCGCGTCCTGCGCGACGTGACGACCGTCGACACCTCGACGACGGTGCTCGGCACGCCGGTCTCGGCGCCGGTGCTGGTCGCCCCGACCGGCTACCAGCGGCTCGTCCACCCCGAGGGCGAGGTCGGCATGGCCGCCGGTTCGGCGCGGGCGGGATCCCTGCTGACGCTGTCGACACGGGCCACCGTGACCTTCGAGGAGCTGGTGGAGGTGTCCGGACCCTGGTGGCTGCAGCTTTACATCCTGCGCGACCGCGGCCTCACCGAGACGATCGTGCAGCGTGCCGCCGCGGCGGGGGCGAGGGCGCTGGTGCTGACCGTCGACACGCCCTACGTCGCGCGCAAGGCCCGGCGGACGCCGTTCCCGCCGGACGTCGTCTCGCCGGTGCTGGTGCCCGAACTCCAGGCCCGCGACGACAAGGGGGTCTGGCAGGACCCGGGCGTGACGGTCGCGGACCTCGCCTGGCTGGCAGAGATCTCCGGCCTGCCGCTCGTCGTCAAGGGCGTCCTGCGTGGGGACGAGGCACGCGCGTGCGTCGACGCGGGCGCCGCCGCGATCTGGGTCTCCAACCACGGTGGCCGCCAACTGGACGGCGTCGTACCGACCGCGACCGCGCTGGCGGAGGTACGCGCCGCGGTGCCCGAGGAGGTTGAGGTCTACGTCGACGGCGGCCTCCGCACCGGTCGCGACGTCCTGCGGGCGCTGGCGCTCGGCGCCACGGCGACCTTCGTCGGCCGCCCGGCCGTGTGGGCCCTCGCGACCGAAGGCGCCGCCGGGGTGCACGACCTCCTGGTCTCACTGCGGGCCGAACTCGAGGAGGCCATGGCGCTGGCCGGCTGCCGCACCGTCGCGGAGGTGGCACCGGACCTCCTCCACCCGTGAGCGTCCCGACGTGAGCTAGCGGTACGCCTTGGACTGCAGGTCGTACAGCTCCGCGTACAGCCCGCCGTGCTCCATCAGCTCGGCGTGGCTGCCCTGCTCGAGCACCCGTCCCTTCGACAGGACGACGATCAGGTCGGCCATCCGGACAGTCGAGAAGCGGTGCGAGACCAGCAGCGTCACCGCACCGCGGCCGGCTCCGGTGCGCGCCGCCTGCGCGAAGCGCTCGAACATCGCGTGCTCCGTCTGCGCGTCCAGAGCGGCCGTGGGTTCGTCGAAGACGACCAGCAGCGGGTCGGACCGCATCAACCCGCGCCCGAGGGCGAGGCGCTGCCACTGGCCACCGGACAGGTCGACGCCACCGTCCCAGGACTTGCCGAGTTGGGTCTCGAGTCCGTTCGGCAACGCGGTGAGGACGCCGCTCGCCCCGGCGCGTTCCAGCCCGGCGAGGACGGCCGCGTCGTCGCCGATCCGCGGCTGGTCGGCGACCCCGACCGTCTCCCGGGCGAGGAACTCGAAGGCCACATGGTCCTGGAACGCCGCGCTCACCCGCGCCCGCCACCGCTCGACCGGAATCCGCGCGAGCGGCGTGCCGTCGACCAGGATCTGCCCTGTGTCGGGGCGGTAGAAGTCGCAGAGCATCTTCACCAGCGTCGTCTTTCCGGCGCCGTTCTCGCCGACGAGCGCGACGACCGTGCCGGCCGGCAGGTGCAGCGACAGCCGGTCGAGCACGGTGCGCGAGGTGTCCGGGTAGCCGAAGGAGACGTCCCGCAGTTCGATCCCCTGGGTCAGCCGGTCCGGCACGTCCGCCGGGTCGCTCGGCACGTACGCCGTGTCCCGCGCGTAGTCCTCCAGCCACACCAGCCGAACGCCGATCCGGAGTACCCACATGAAGTGCGTGCCGTACATGACGGCGCTGTAGACGATGCCGGTGAGCTGCGCGGCCAGCCCGATCGCGAGGACCACGTCACCGGGGCTCGCCTGCCCACGAACGGCCCGTAGGAGGACGAACGCGATCGCCGCGACGTAGGCCAGCGCGAACACCAGCGCGTCGACCACGCCGAGTGCCGCTCCCTGCCAGGTCGCGCGGTTGCGTTCGTCGATCACCTTCCGCGCGACGGCGTGGTGCCGGTCCAGCAGTTCGCCAGTGAGCCCGAAGACCCGGAGTTCCTTGCCGGACGGCGCGGAGGTGGCGATGTCGAAGATGTGCCGCCGCAGCCGCTCCGGTTCGGTGGTGAGCTCCTGCGCGGTGACGTCGAGGTCCCTGGCCCGCTTGCCGACCGCGATGGAGACCACGGCGACGAACGGCAGCGCCAGCAGGACCGGATGGATCTGCGCGAGGAGAACCCCTGCCGCGCCCAGCGAGACCACCGCGCGGAGGATGCCGGCGGTGGCGTTGGTCATCGAACCGAGCGCGCCGCTCTCCTCGCGGATGCGCTGAACCTGGTCGAGGTACTCCGGTCGTTCGTGGTGGGCGAGCCCGTCGACGCCGCCCATCAGCTCCATCAGCCGGCGGTCGGCGTATGCCCGGGCGCGCTCCATCACTCCGAAGGCACAGTCGACGTAGTAGAAGACGGTGACGAGGTTGACCGCCACCATCACGGCGACGAGGACGCCCGCGAGGACCCCCAGCCGCAGGTCGTGGGCGACCACGGCGTCGATCAGCAGCTTCCCGCCGTAGGCGGCGACCGGAGCACCGAGCGACATGATCACTCCGGTCACCAGCTGGAACGTCGCCTGCCAGGGCGCGGCACGGAAGCCGATCCGGATCAGCATCCGGTAGGCGCGCAACGTCTCACGCATGGCGGTCGGTCCCTTCTGCGTGCTGGGCGTGGGAGGACCCGCGCGAGGTCGAGGTCGAGGTCGCGTCGTCGAGGAAGCGGGCCGCCTGCAGGGTGAACATCCGTGCGTAGCGACCGTCCAGGTCGAGGAGCTCCTCGTGGGTACCGTCCTCGACCACGCCACCGTCGGAGAGGACGACGATCCGGTCGGCCCGTCGGACGGTCGAGAAGCGGTGCGAGATCAGGCACGTGGTGAGGCCCTCGGTGAGTTCGAGGAAGCGGTCGTACAGCTGCGCCTCGGCGCGGACGTCGAGCGCCGCGGTCGGCTCGTCGAGGATGAGCAGCCGGGCCCCGGCGCCGACGGCGAACATCGCGCGGGCGAGCGCGACGCGTTGCCACTGGCCGCCGGAGAGGTCGACGCCGCCGGTGTACTCCCGGGACAGCACCGTGTCCCATCCGCGCGGCAGCGACTCGATCAGGTCGAGGACTCCCGCCTTCTCGGCGGCGGCACGCAGCCGCTCCTCGTCGTGGGCGTACGCCGGAGCACCGAGCCCGATGTTGTCCCGGACCGGCAGGTGATAGCGGGCGAAGTCCTGGAACAGCACCGCCACGCGATCCCGCCAGGCGCGTTCGTCCAGGTCGGCCAGGTTGTGGCCGTCGACGCGAAGCCGGCCGCTCGTGGGCGGGTAGAGGCCGCAGAGCAGCTTGACCAGTGAGGTCTTGCCGGCGCCGTTCTCCCCCACGATCGCGAGCGAGCGTCCGGCCGGGATCGTCAGGTCGAGACCCGCGAGGGCGGAGCGCTCGCTGCGTGGATACCGGAAGGTGACGTCCTCGAACCGGATCCGCGTCCGTGGCGCGTCCGGTGGAAGCGCGACGTCGGGCGTCGCGGTGCGCGGGCGGGTCGTCGCGACGCCCGTCGCCGCTGTCGTCCGGGCGTCCGTCACGTCGGTACCGGGCGTCTCAGTCAGGCGGGCGTCGAGCGCGAGGATCTTGGGGACCGACACGGCGCCGAAGGACAGGTGGGCGTTGTGGTCGTCGAAGGCGGTGTAGGAGTTCACCCCGGCGAGCGCCCGGGTGTAGACGGCCAGCGCCGCGAGCCCGAGGTCGCCCCGGATCGCCGCCCACACCAGCACCACGAAGGACGCGAGATTGATCACCAGCACGGCACCGCTCGCGCCGAACACCACCCGCGCACGAGGCTGGCGTACCTCCCACACCGGCCCCATCGCGGATCGCCAGGCCTGTTCGAACGCCGCGATCAGCCAGCCCAGCATTCCCCACACCCGCACCTCCTTGCCGGCCGGCGGGTTGAGTGCCAGGTCGCGGAGGTACTCCGCACGGCGCAGCGCGTCGCTGCGGCCGTAACCGACCTCGCCCACCCGGAGGTACTCTCGCTGCATCACGAACACCACGAGCGGCCAGACCACCAACCAGGCAAGGCCGACCCACCACGAGAAGAACAGCAGCACCACCGCCGAGCCCAGGGCCTGCAGCCAGGACGGCAGCACATAGGCCAGCGCCTCGACGGCGAGGCCGGGCCGGTTGGCGTCGACTCCCAGTCCCCTGACCAGCCGGACCTCGGACAGGACTGCCGGGTCCTCCAGATGGGCGATCCCGCTGGGCCGGCCGACCGCGGCGATGACGCGTTCCTGGAGGTAGCGGTCGGTCTCCCGGCCGAGGGTGACGGTGAGGGCGCTCAGCAGCGGCGCGACCACGCGCGTGACGACGATGAGGCCGCCCACCCCTCCGAGCAACCAGAGCGTCGTCCGTCCGCTCGGGGAGTCCAGTCCGGCGCGGACCGCCGTCGGGATCGACCCGATCAGCAACCCGGTCAGGACGGCGGTCGCGACCGGGAGCGCCGCCGCGATCGCCACCCCGACGGCGAGCAGGGCGGGCTTGCGCCGACTCACCCGGGGCAGCAGCCGAAGCAGGGCCACGATCCCCTGGATGGACGCCGAATGCGTCCACCGTCGCAGGAGGGAACGGACCGCACCCGATCCGGACCGGCGGGCGATCCCGTCGGGGCGGTTGGCCTGGTCGGTTTGGGCGGATACCGGAGAACGCATGACGGCATAATGGCGTCATCAAGACGTCTAGTCAACGGGAAGACGATGTCGTTCTGCCGTCGTACTGTGTCGCCGGAGTCCGGGGTGACCGAGGAAGGACAGCCCAGCGGACGGCGCGCCGTCCGCGCCGGCGCGGAAACGTAGGCTCCGAGGGTGAACCGAGCCGCGCGCATCCTGAGTCTCGACACCACCGTCACGACGCCTGACGGCGCAGCACTCGCGACTGACGTCACCGTCGCCGACGACGGCCAACGCCATCCCGTCCTGCTGATCCGTACGCCGTACGGACGGGCCTCCGTCCGAGGGATGCACGACGCCATCGGCCTCGCCCGGCTCGGCTTCGCGGTCGTCACCCAGGACGTCCGCGGCCGCTGGGACTCCGGCGGAGCCTTCTCGCCGTTCCAGAGCGAGCGCGCCGACGGCGCCCACACGGTCGACTGGTGCGCTTCCCAGCCCTGGTCGAACGGCGCGGTCGCGATGGCGGGCGCCTCCTACAACGGCTTCACCCAGTGGCTCGCCCTCGCGGAGCGACCCGCCGCCCTTCGGGTGGTCGCGCCGAGCGTCGCGGGACCAGACATCCGTTCCGCGGTGTATGAGGGTGGGGCCCTGCAACTCGGGGTCTTCTCGTCCTGGACGCTCGGGATCGGCGCCCTCGGCAGCAACCTCGACGGCGACATCCGCCGCGCCTCGATCGGCGCGCTGGACACCTGGCCGGCCTCCATCGACCACGACCACGACGTCCTGGCCCGGATCAGCCCGAACTGGGGCCGCTGGCTCAGCCCGGACGGGAGCGGCCCGAGCGGTGCCGTCCTCGCGGGCGCACCCGGCGCGAACCCCGACGGCGCGGCCGGCCGACGCGCGTCCGACGGAGCAGTCGGCGCCGACGGCGTTGACGGCGTTGACGGCGCCGCGTTCGCCGATGCCGACCTGTGGGGACCACTCGACGCGACGCCCGCGTTGGCCGGCGGGACCGACGTGGCCGGCTACCACCTCGCCGGGTGGCACGACCTGTTCTGCGAAAGCACGATCCGGGGCTACACCCTGCTCGCGGGCGCCGAGGAGCAGACCGCGAAGCGCCAGCGACTCGTTGTCGGTCCCTGGTCACACGCGACGATGCTGCGACGTACGACCGGGCAACTCGACTTCGGCGTGACCGCACAGGGCGACTTCAACGGGCTCGTGGAGGAACAGGTCGCCTTCGCCGCCGCCGGGATGGCTGGCGGCGACGTGCCCCACGGCGTGCGGGTCTACGTCATGGGCGCCAACCGTTGGCTCGACCTGGACGCGTGGCCACCCACGCGGGACACCGTCACCCTGCACCTGGCGGCCGACGGCCGGCTGGAGTCCTCGCCCCCGCAGACGACCGGCGCCGACCACTACCGGCACGACCCGACCGACCCGGTGCCGACCAGCGGCGGTCGCACCCTGCATCCCGTCCTGCCCGAGGCAGGTCCGCGCGACCAGCGAGCCGTGGAGGAACGCCGCGACGTCCTCGTCTACACCGGTGAGGTGCTCCCGGCCGACCTCACCGTGCTCGGCACGGTTCGCGCCCAGCTCACCTTCGCCTCGAGCGCCCCCGTCACCGACGTCACGGTGAAACTCGTCGACGTCCACCCTGACGGCGCCGCCATGCTCGTCGTCGACTCGATCCGGCGAGTCCGGGCGACACCGGGATCGACGAGCGAGGTGGAGGTCGAGGTCGGCTCGACCGCGATGACGTTCGCCGCCGGGCACCGCGTCCGGATCGAGATCGCCTCCTCCAACTACCCCCGCTTCGACCTCTCCCCCGCCGCCGACCAGACCGTCCGTCACGGAGGTCGCGCGACGTCCCGCATCGTCCTGCCCACCTACGCCGGGAGCCTTCGATGACCCGAACCAGCGCGCCGGAGTGGCCCGCCGTCCGACCCGACTACGAGTCGCTCGCCGCCTGTGTGGGAGGCGAGGCGGGCCGCTGGAACGTGCCCGGTGTCGCGGTCGGCGTCCTGCAGGACGGTCACCTCGAGACCCTTGCGTACGGCGTCACGAGCGTGGAGACCCGCCAGCCGGTGACACCCGACACGATCTTCCAGGTGGGCTCGATCTCCAAGGTCGTCACCGCGACCCTCGTCATGCGGCTGGTCGAGGACGGGCTGTTGGATCTCGACACTCCCGTGGTGGAGTACCTCCCCGACCTCGTGCTCGCCGACGCGACCGCGCGTCGGTCGATCACGCTGCGCCAGTTGCTCGCCCACGCGAGCGGACTGGAGGGCGATCGATTCATCGACTACGGACGAGGTGACGACGGTCTCGCCAACGCGGTCGCGACGTACTCCACGCTGCGTCAGTGGGCCGCGCCCGGCACGTTGTGGACCTACAGCAACGCCGGCTTCTCCCTGGTGGGGCGGGTCGTCGAGGCGGTGACGAAGGAGACGTTCGAGGGCGCCATCAGGACCAGGTTGTTCGAACCGCTCGGGCTCGAACGCACCGTCTACTTCGCCGAGGAGGCGATCACCTGGCCGCATGCGGTCGGGCACCACCTGAAGAGTCCCGCCGCGAGCCACCAGGTCGCCCGGCCGTACTCCTTCCCGCGCCACGTCAACCCCGCGGGCGGCATCGTCAGCTCCGTCGGCGAACTCCTGCGCTTCGCCGCCCTGCACATCGGCGACGGCGAGGTCGACGGGCAGCGGCTGCTGCGCGCCGCGTCGGCCCAGGCGATGCGCGAGCCGTTCGTGGAGGCCGGGAACTTCGGCCGGTCCTACGGCATCGGCTGGTCCGTCTGGGACGTCGCCGACGGCGAGGGGAACGCTGTCCGCATCGTCGACCACGGTGGTGCCACCCGCGGCTTCCGGGCCCAGCTCACCGTGGTGCCCGAACGCGGCTTCGCGCTCGCCCAGCTTACGAACGGCGAGTCCGGTACCCAGGCGATGGCGCAGATCGAGGCGTGGGCGCTCCGGCACTACCGCGGGCTCGCGAAACGGCCCGAGGTGGGCGTCGTCCGGCTGTCGGAGGGCGACCTCGGCGCGTTCGCCGGCGTCTACGAGCGTCATGACGGTCGGTTCGTGATCGCGCCGGAGCAGGGCACCGGGCGACTGACCGTCGAGGTGACCGAGATCGACGAGGAGAACGCCGAGGAGAGCGAACAGCCCGCGCTGGTGCTCGAGCCGGTCGGTGCCCGCAGGTTCCGCAGCGTCCAGGGTCCGTCCAAGGACGCGATCGTCGACTTCCTGACGCTCGCGGACGACGCCGGCCAGACCCGCACGCTGGTCCGGATCAGTGGCCGGCTCGCCGAACGCGGCCGGACCGAGAGCGGCGCGGCCGACGCCTGACCCCCGCCCCTGGTGATCGCGGGAAGGGAGGGCGGAACGTCAAAGCCAGCCCTGGGAGTCGGCGATCCGCACGGCCTCGGCCCGGGTACGCGCACCCGTCTTCCCGATCGCGCTCGAGAGATGGTTGCGCACCGTCCCCTCCGACAGCGACAGCGCCCGCGCGATGTCGGCAACGGTGCCGCCACCGCGGGTCTCCTGGAGTACGTCGCGCTCCCGCCGGGTCAGCGGGCTGTCCCCGGACGCCAGCGACTCCACGGCCAGCGTCGGGTCCACGACCCGCAGTCCCTGGTGGACCCGGCGGATGCTGTCGGCGAGTTGCGAGGCCGGGGTGTCCTTCACCACGAAGCCGCTCGCCCCCGCCTCGAGCGCCCGGCGCAGGTAGCCCGGCCGCCCGAACGTCGTGACCACGAGCACCCGACACGCCGGCAGCCCCACCCGCAACTCGCGCGTGGCGGTGATCCCGTCGCCGCCCGGCATCTCCACGTCGAGCAGCGCCACGTCGGGCCGGGTCTCGCGGGCCTTCGCGAGTACCTCGTCGCCCCTGCCCACCTCGCCCACGACCTCGATGTCGGGTTCGAGGGACAGCAACGCCGCCAGCGCACCGCGCACGAGGTGCTGGTCGTCAGCGAGCAGGATCCTGATCGCCTCACTCACTGGGGTACCTCCGCACGGAGTCGGAAACCGCCTTCGGCTCGTGGGCCCGCCAGCAGGGTGCCGCCGACCGCGACCACGCGCTCCCGCAGTCCGGTGAGGCCGTTCCCGTGGTGGGAGGCGTCCGGGCAGTGCTCGAGGTCGAAGGGCGCTCCCGCGCCGACACCGACCCCGTCGTCGACGACCTCCACGCTGGTCGGCGTCAACCGGACGCTGCACGACGTCGCCCTGCTGTGGCGTACGACGTTGGTGATGCCCTCCCGCACCACCCAGCCGAACAGGTCGCGATGGGGGCCGGTGACCTCGTCCACGGCGCTGGGAAGCACGGCGGTGATGCCGGCCGCCTCGAGGGAGCGCCGGGCCTGGCTGACCTCGGCCGCGAGGCTGCTCGCGCGGTAGCCGGCCACCGTCGCGCGAACGTCGGACAGCGCCTCCCGCGCGAGCCGCTCGACGTCGGCGATCTCGGTCGCCGCGCGGTCGGGGTTGCCCTCGACCAACCGGCCTGCTAGCTCCGACTTGACGGTGATCACGGTGAGGCTGTGTCCGAGGATGTCGTGCAGGTCGCGCGAGAAGCGCAGGCGCTCGTCGGCCACCGCGAGCCGGGCGATCTCGCTCTGCGCCTCGCGAAGCTCCCAGTTGCGGCGCAGCAGTTGCACGAACCCAGAGGCCGCCATCGCGCCCAGCAGCACCGACATCGTGCCCGACGGCTCGATCGTCCAGCCGGGGACGACCAGGGGCAGCAGGACGGTGAGCCCGACCCACGTCCCGGTCCACAGGGCGGACTGGCGCTCGGAGAGTACGACCCCTCCCGCGGCACCCAGGAAGACGAAGCTGAAGATGCCGTCCTCGCCCGCGAGGAGGCAGAACCCTCCGGCCGTGAGCGCGAGCCCGGCGAGCAGGGCCGGACCGACCCACCTGGCCGGAGCGGTCGCCGCGAGCAGCGGGAAGATCGCGATGTACAGCAGGCAGAAGACGGACGTCACGGCGATCACGACGGCCCGCATGCCAACGTCGGGGTGCCGTTGCAGGGCCTCGGACACCGGGCTGGCCAGGAAGATCAGCCAGACGGCTCCGAAGATCAGTCCCCGGCCGCGTTTGCGGCCGGGGACTTGCGTCTCGGGCATGCTCACGGGGACCGACTCTAAGCCGCTCAGGCCCGGGCGGTGTCGATGCGGTATCGCCGCGCCACGATCAGCGCGATGACCAGAGCCCACCCGAGCAGGACAGGGATGGCTTTCCACTCGAATCCGGCCAGACCGAGCGGACTGCGCCCGATGATGCCGAGCCAGTACGACGGGAGCACCTGCGCGATGTTGGCCATCACCTTGGGCATGACCTCGACGGGGATGAAGATCCCGCCGAACAGCGACAGGGTCATGAAGGTCGCCGGGAAGATCGCCTGCGCGCTGTCGGGCGAGGCGACGTAGCCGATCAGGATCCCGAGCGCCGCGAACGGGATCAGCGCGAGCCAGAGCCCGACCCCGGACACCGCCCACTCCCAGGCCGAGAGGTGGACGTGCTCGATGAGGGCGCCGGCGGCGTAGACGAGGATGATCGCCGGCAACGCGACCAGCATGCCGACGCTGCCCTTGGCGAGCAGGTAGGACAGGGGGCGGAGCGGGGTCAGCCGCAATTGGCGGTTCCAGCCGCTCTGACGTTCGAGCGCGATCCTGCTGCCGGCCGACATCGAGCCGCTCATCGCGCCGAACGCCGCCATGCTGACCATGAGGTACGCGCGGGCGCTGACGCCGTTGATGCCCTGCTCCTCGCCGTACAACTGGACGTAGATGAGGAAGAGCGCGACCGGCATCGCCACGGTGAAGAAGAGGAACCGCTTGTTGCGGTAGGCGCGGCGCGCCTCGAGGAGGAGGTAGCGCGAGGTCACGACAGGCTCCTGGTGTCCTGGGTGGATTGGCTGAGCGCGCCGGAGGGTTCGGCCGCGTCTGAGGTGAGGGCGACAACCGCGTCCTCGAGGTCGACACTTCGGACCTCGACGTCGCGGGCGTCGGTGTACGTCGCGAGCAGGGACCGCAGCGCGGCGTCGGAGTCCTTGCAGCGCAGCACCACCTGGTCGCCGCGCGTCTCGACCTCCGTGACGCCGGGCAGGCCGGCCAGTCGCGCGCGGTCGGCGCCCGGGAGTGTGGCGGTGATGCTGCGGCCGGCGACCTGGCTCTTGATCGCGGCCGAGGTGCCGTCGGCGATGACCCGGCCGCCCCGCATCAGCACCACCCGGTCGGCGTACGAGTCGGCCTCGTCGAGGTAGTGCGTGGCGAAGAGCACCGTCCGGCCGGCGGCCGTGAGCTTGTGCATCGCCGCCCAGAATGCCCGGCGGGACTCCACGTCCATGCCCACCGTCGGCTCGTCCAGGACGAGGAGGTCGGGGTTCGGTACGACGGCCAGCGCGAACCGAACGCGCTGGGCCTGACCACCGGACAGCTTCGCGGTCGGTCGCTGGGCGAGGTCGGCGATACCGGCCTGCTCGAGCGCTTCCTGGACCGGGAGGGAGTCGCGGTGCAATGCGGCGAACATCTCGACCAGTTCGCCCACGGTCGCGTCCGGAAGGAGGGTGCCGGACTGCAGCATCGCGCCGACGTAGCCCTGCGCGACGGCCCGGTGCGGTTCGACGTCGAACACTGTGACGTTGCCCTGGTCCGGTCGGGCCAGGCCGAGCAGCATGTCGATCGTCGTCGACTTGCCGGCGCCGTTCGGGCCGAGCAGCGCCACGACCTCACCGGGTGCGATGTCGAGGTCCACGCCACGGACGGCCTGGACGGTCCCGTAACTCTTCACCAGACCGGTCAGGCGGACCGCCATCCCCGTCGTGGTGGCTGTTGGTGTGTTCACGTGGACCACGATCGTCGACCGGCCGAACGTGGACCTGCGCCGGCAATCGTGACCTCGCCATGACATCTGTCACAAGGGACCCGTAAGTTCCTGCCCCCAGGTCACATCCGCGGCGGCAGCACCGTCGTACTGGGCGTAACGTGGCATGCGACGCGGGAGGTGGGATGAACCAGAAGTCGGACCAGCCGGTCTTCCGGATCTCGGGGGCCCCGCGAAGCCTCAAGGCTGACGTGCGTTCCCGTGAAGTCCGCTACCTGATCTCGATGGGTGTGCGAACCGCGTGCTTCATCGGGGCCTTCGTCACGCACGGCATTCTTCGGTGGCTGCTCATCGTGGCCGCCTTCCTCCTGCCGTATATCGCGGTCGTAATCGCCAACGCCGGACGTGAGCGCCGCAACAGCGCGCCACCGGCCTTCCTCCCCGACCATGCCGGGGAGCTTCCACCCGCTCCCAATCACGCCAGGCCGCCGCAAAATAACGCGGGGACCGGCTAGACCTGGCTGGCCCCTTCGTGCCAGACTCTTTCTGCGCGCTCCGCTTCCCCCGTCGGAGTGCGACGTGATGCGATGCCGGGCGGCTTCCCCCGTGGCTGCCCGGCATCGCTTCTTTTGTTGTCTACAGAAACTCACCCGTTACGCAGCGCATTCGAATGCGCGAATTGCGGCTTTTCCCCAACACTCTTCGAAGTCGGGTCCGCTCTATACTGGGGACGCTTCACGGCAATTCCCTATCGAATAGGGCACTTCGCCGCTCTCTCTCGCGGTTGCCCAGAGGTACTCATGACCGAACCAACCGCGGCACCGGATGCCATCTGCTCCGCGAAGGGCTGCACTCGAACAGCCACGTGGGCGCTGTTGTGGAACAACCCGCGCATCCACACCCCTGACCGGCGCAAGACCTGGCTCGCCTGCGACGAGCATCGGCGTCAACTCTCCGACTTCCTGTCGGCGCGAAGCTTCCTCCGCGACGTCGAACCGTTCCAGGGCGATCAACCGCGGGAGTGACCCGCGTCACGTCGCGGGTGCCCTCGACTCCCAGCTGGCCGGTGAGACTTGCCGGCGCGACCTAGCCGCCGATCGCGGACATCGGCCGGGCCGGTTGGAGAAAGCTCGGATCGTCGATGCCGTGACCGGGCCGCTTGGTGGCGACCGCCGCCTGCCACCGCCGCGCGAGTTCGGCGTCGTCGGCCCCGGCCCGCAGCGCGGTGCGCAGGTCGGACTCCTCGCGGGCGAACAGGCAGTTGCGCACCTGTCCGTCGGCGGTGAGCCGCACCCGGTCGCAGTCACCGCAGAACGGCCTGGTCACCGACGCGATGATGCCCACCCGACCCGGTCCGCCGTCGACGACGAACGTCTCGGCCGGTGCGCTGCCGCGCTGGCGCGGGTCGTCCGGTGTCAGGACGAAAGACTCCTGCAGCTGCGCGAGGACCTCATCGGCGGTCACCATCGTGTCGCGGCTCCACTTGTGCAGCGCGTCGAGGGGCATCTGCTCGATGAAGCGCAGCTCGTAGCCGCGCTCGAGGCACCAGGACAACAGGTCGGCGGCCTCGAACTCGTTGACCCCCCGCATCAGGACGGCGTTGACCTTGACCGGCGTCAGGCCGGCCCCCTCGGCTGCCGCGAGTCCGGCGACGACGTCGGACCACCGGTTGCGTCGGGTCAGCTCCGCGAACGTCTCCGGCCGCAGGGTGTCGAAAGAGACGTTGATCCGGTCGAGGCCCGCGTCTTTCAGTGGCTGCGCCAACCGGGTGAGTCCGATGCCGTTGGTCGTCAGGGAGATCTCCGGACGCGGCGCCAACCGCGCCGTGCGAGCCACGATGTCGACCAGACCGCGCCGGATCAGCGGCTCGCCCCCGGTGAAGCGCACGTCACGCACGCCGAGCAGAGAGACCGCCACGTCGACCAACCGGAGGACCTCGTCGTCGGTGAGCACCTCCGGCGCCGGCAACCATGGCAGCCCCTCAGGGGGCATGCAGTAGCTGCACCGCAGGTTGCACCGGTCGGTCAGCGAGACCCGCAGGTCGGTCGCCACCCGGGAGTAGCCGTCCATCAGCCGCGCAGCCATCCCTCAACCCTAGGCCATGTCTCCCCGGGAGCGGGTGATCGTGACAGCGGTCGAAGCGAGGGTCGGCGAAGATCGTTTCCGGTCCCGGTCGGCTCCGCCGCCCGGCCCCCGACAGGTGCGCCACGGACCCCGATGGGAGGCTCGCACAGGTCTGTCGGTTAGCGTCACTGCTCGTGTACCGCTTTCTGCTGCGGCCACGCTGGATCGGTTTCATGGTCGGGGTCGCACTGCTCGTGACGGTGTTCGGTCTCCTGGGCCAGTGGCAGCTCCACCGCCTGGACCAACGCCGTGCGAACAACGCCATCATCACGAGCAACAGCGGGGTGACCGCGCGCCCGGCCGACGACGTACTCGCTCCCGGCCGCGAGGTTGGCGCCAAGCAGGAGTGGCAGACGGTCAAGGCACGCGGCACCTACGACGCGAAGCACCAGATTCTGGTGCGATACCGCCCATTGGAGGGCGAGCCCGGCTTCAACGTGCTCACGCCGTTCCGGATCGCCGGGAGTCCCGGCGGCGAGGCGGTCCTGGTCAACCGGGGCTGGATCCCGAGCCTGAGGTCGACCGGAGCGCCGACGCCGCCCGCGCCGGCCGGTGGCGAGGTCACCATGATCGGCCGGGTACGCCAGAGCGAGGCCGGCGCGGGCAACCCGGGCCTGGGCAACGGGCAGACCCGCTTCATCGACGTGTCGGCGATCGCCGCGATCCTCCCCTACCCGGTCGTCGGCGGCTACGTCGAACTCGCCGGCGGGGTACCGGAGCCGGCCGACGGCGGCGGCCAACCGCACCTCCTCCCGCCGCCGGAGCTGTCCGAAGGACCTCACCTCGCCTACGCGTTCCAGTGGTTCCTCTTCGCGGTGATCGGCGTCGGTGGTGTGGGCGTGCTCGCCTACGACGAGGCACACGCCGGCCAACTCCGCGACCGGCTGCGCTCCACCCGGGTCGAGCCGAGCGCGCGGGCGGTCGCCGGGCGTGCCGGCTCCACGTCCCGGACCGCCGGGTCAGGCGGCACCGGGTCACGCGGCACCGGAACGCCCCGCCCGACCGGAACGCCCCGGCCCGCGCAGCCAGCGCGCGAAACCGAGGCGGCACGCGACCGGAAGACGCCCGCCGACGCGCCGGCGAAGGACCAGGGCACGCCCGTCGACTGACGTGCGGCGGCCCGGTCCTCCCTCGCACCGGCCGAGCTTCAACGACCGAGCTTCAACGGCCGAGCTTCACCGGCGGGGATCGGCGATGCTGGACGCGAGCTCTTCGGCCGCGAGTGCGAGCGCCGCGTCGAGCCGTTCGGCGTCACGACCACCCGCGTGCGCGAGCCGCCCGACCCCGCCCGCACCCCCGCCGATGCCGCGGCCCGCCGGCGTGAGCAGGTCACGCGCTCGTACGCCGGTTCGCGCCAACGGCTCGTTGACGACGAGGACGAGCTGGGCCTTGCCGTCGTGGACCCGACCAAGGACCACTCCGCCGGGCCGTTCGCCCGGCCCGGCCGCGAGGACCGCCTCGACCAACTCCCGTAGCTCCGCTCCACCGGCCCGGCGTCGCTCGCTCCCACCCCCGCCGCCGTCGGACCCGTCGACGCGCACCGCGACCAGCCAGCCGCCCGGGACGTCCCGGCGCCTCCCCGCGAGTTCCCGCGCCCACGACGCGAGCTCGACCCGGCGCGACTCCGCGAGTTCCCGCTCCGCGTCCGCCAACGCACCGAGCCGGTTCCGGAGCCGGTCGAGAACCTGGTCGGTCGGGCTGTCGCCGAGCAACGCCTCGACCTGCTCGAGCAACCGGCGTTCGTGGTCGGCGTAGCGCAACGCGTCGAGCCCGGTCAGCGCCTCGATCCGCCGTACGCCGGACCCGACCGAGCCCTCCGCGACGATCCGCACCGGGCCCGCGGAGCTCCCGTGCGCGACGTGGGTTCCGCCACACAGCTCGCGGGAGAAGTCACCGATGTCGACCACCCGGACGACCTCGCCGTAGGTCTCGCCGAACAACGCGATCGCACCCGCGGTCTGCGCCTCCGCCCGGCTCGCCTCCCACACGCGTACCTCCGGGTCGGCGAGCAGGCGCTGGTTGACGTCCTCCTGGATCCTCGCGAGCACCTCGGAGTCGAGCGCGCCGAAGTGGGCGAAGTCGAACCGCAGTCGCCCGGGCGCCACCAGCGATCCCTGCTGGCGCGCGTGGTCGCCGAGCGTCGAGCGGAGCACCGCGTGCAGCACATGAGTGGAACTGTGCGAGCGGGCGGTGGCCTCCCGCCGGTCCTGGTCGACGACGCTCTGGACGAGTTCGCCGACGCCGATCGCCCCCCGCGTCACCTCGACGGCGTGGACGTGCAGCCCGTCCCCGCCACGCTGGGTGTCGAGCACGCGCACCTCCGCGCCCGACGCCGTCCGCACGATGCCCGTGTCGCCCACCTGGCCGCCGGACTCGGCGTACATCGGGGTGCGGTCGAGGAGGAGTTCGACGCGTTCACCCTCGCTCGCCGAGACCACCTCGAGGCCGTCTCGCACCAGCCCGAGCACGGTGCCCTCCGCGGTGGAGTGGGCATAGCCGACGAAGCTGGTCGGGCCGTGCCGGGTGACGAGGCGCCGGTACGTGTCGTCCCGACCGGAGTCCGCCTCCCGGGGCGCCCGCGCACGCTGCGCCCGTCGTCGTTGCGCGTCCATCAGCGTCGCGAAGCGTTCGGTGTCGACGTCGAGACCGGCCTCCTGCGCGACCTCGACCGTGAGGTCGACCGGGAAGCCGTAGGTGTCGTGCAGTTCGAACGCCGTCCGGCCGGACAGCGTGGGTTCGCGGCGCTCGCGAGTACGCCGGATCGCCGTGTCGAGCAGCCTCGTGCCCTGCGCCAGCGTGCGGTCGAACGCGTCCTCCTCGTGCGCGAGCGCCTGGCGGACCAGGTCCCGCTGGCCGGTGAGCTCGGGCCACGCCTCCTCGTGCGAGTCGATCACGTCGCCGCCGAGGTCGGCGAGGACCGGCTCGGTCGCGCCGAGCAGCCGCGTGTGCCGGACCGCGCGGCGGATCAGCCGCCGCAGGACGTATCCGCGACCGTCGTGCGCCGGAAGCACCCCGTCGGCGAGCAGGAACGCTGCCGCCCGCACATGGTCGACGACCACGCGCGCGGACAGCTCACGGTCGGCGCCGTCCAGCTCGTCGGGTCCGTCGAGACCGACGTGCCGCGCCAACCGCTCCAGGACGGGCAGCAGCGCGTCGGTGCGGTGGATGTGGGGGACGTCCTGTAGGACCACCGCCGCCCGCTCGACGCCCAGGCCGGACTCGACGCAGGATTGGGGCAGGTCACCGATCAGGGGGTAGTCCTCCAGCTCGGGACCCGCACCGCGGATGTGCCGCATGAAGACGAGGTTCCACACCTCGAGGTACCGGTCGGTGTCGATGGCCGGGCCGCCCTCGCGCCCGAACTCCGGCCCGCGATCGTAGAAGATCTCCGAGCACGGCCCGCACGGACCAGGCCCGCGGGTGGACCAGAAGTTGTCGGCCATGCCCAGCCGCTGGATGCGTTCGGCCGGGATGCCCAGCTCCTGCCACAGCGCCGGGGTCTCGTCGTCGTCACGGTAGACCGTCGCCCACAGCCGGTCCGGGTCCATGCCGAGATGCTCGGTGAGGAGCTCATACGCCCACGGCACCACTTCGCTGGGGCCGTAGTCGCCGAAGGAGAAGTTGCCGAGCATCTCGAAGAACGTCGTGTGCCGGTCGGTACGCCCGACGCTTTCGATGTCACCGGTGCGGACGCATTTCTGCGCCGAGGTCAGCCGCGCCCGCGGCGGCGCGGACGTGCCCAGGAAGTACGGCTTGAACTGCACCATGCCGGCGGTGGTGAGCAGCATGGTGGCGTCGTCGGGGATCAGGGAGGAGGACGGCACGACCAGGTGGCCGTGCTGTCGGAAGAAGTCGAGGAAGGTACGACGGATGTCGACGGAGCGCACGGGAGCCTCTCAGCGGAACGGCGTCGCGGACAGGAGGTCACTGCGATGACAGGGATCGCAGCTGTCACTGCACACGCCGAGCCGGACCGAGGGGGCCGGCAGAGGGGTCAGTGGTGACGGATCTCGGCGCCCGGCTCGGCGCACGTAGCTCGCTGTCCCACCGACATGAGTCGCGTCTCCTTCACGGATTCGTCGTCCGGGCCAGTATGCCGGGCCTCGACGGAACCGCACCACCGGGTTTCAGTGCGCGGGCTCGTCCACGGAGTCCACGGAGTCGACCTTGTCGGCACGGAACGCCGGCTGCTCCTCCAGGGAGGGAGCCTCCGACCGCCCGGTGTGGTGCGCGGTCACGCAGGCGAGGCGGGCGCCGGCGCCACGCAGCCGGATCTCGATCCGCTCCGCGCTGACCGGCGCGAACGCGTGGATCCGGCGGACGCCGACGGTCCCTCCCGACGCGACCACGACACCGTCCACGACCACCTCGTGGCCGCTCACGTGCTGGCCGTCCGTGAGGTCCTCCGACAGCATCAGGTGGTCGAAGGTGGTCGGGCCGTCGAAGCGCACGCGGACGGCCTCGCCGCCGGACTCGGCCGTGCAGCTGCCGGCGTGGCCGGACCCGAACCGGCGGCGCAGCTCCCGCCCCAACCCCTCCAACCGCACGCGGTCGTGGTCGTCGAGGAGCCCGCGCCGATCCGGCGGAACGTTGAGCAGCAGACCCGCACCGAGGCCGACGGAGCGGTAGTAGATGGCGAGCAGGTGTTCCAGGCTCTTCAGGGTGTCGAGGTCGTCGGACTGCCAGAACCAGTGCCGCCGGATCGCGACGTCGCACTCCGGCGGGAGGTAGCGTCCACCGGCGAGCCAGGTCCGGTCACCGCCGTCGGTGTCGCCTCGCGTCGCGTCGACGACGTAGGTGCAGGGATCTGCGGCCAGACCGTCCTCGTTGCCCACCCAGCGGATCGTCGGCCGCCCCATGTTGAAGACCATCGCGCCCGGCTGGTGCTCCTGGACGACGCCCATGATGCGGTTCCAGTCATAGACCCGACCCTCCGAGCCCGCCCCGTCGAACCACACCTCGAACAGCGGGCCGTACCTCGTGCACAACTCCGTGAGCTGCCGTACGTAGAAGTCGTCGTAGGCCGCCGGATCGTCGTAGCAGCGCGCGTTCCGGTCCCAGGGAGACAGATAGAGCCCGAGACCGAGACCGGCGTCCTGACAGGCCAGCGCCAACTCCTCGACCACGTCGCCGCGGCCCGAGCGCCACAGGGACGAACGGACCGAGTAGTCGGTGGTATCGGTCGGCCAGAGACAGAAGCCGTCGTGGTGCTTGGCCGTGAGAACGACGTACTTCATGCCCGCGTCGACCGCGGTCGCCGCCCACTGCCGGGCGTCCAGGTCCGAGGGCGCGAAGCCCGCGGCGGGAAGCGTCCCGTCGCTCCACTCCTTGTCGTGGAAGGTGTTGACGCCGAAGTGGCAGAACATCCCGAAGCCGGCCCGCTGCCAGGCGAGCTGTTCGGCCGTGGGGCGATGGGAGGCCGGTGTCGTCGGGTCGTCGCTGGTCATCCTGCCTCCTGGCGGGTGGCGGCGTCGGCGAGGCGCGGGAGCACTTCGCCGATGGGTTCGTGGAGGACAGCCGAGGCCACCTCGTCGTAGGGCGTCGGCTGGGCGTTGACGACGACCAGGCGGGCGCCGCACCGCCGCGCGACGTCGCAGAGTCCCGCCGCCGGATGCACCTGGAGCGACGTGCCGACCGCGAGCATCAGGTCGCAGCCGGCGGCGGCCCGTTCGGCCGCGGCGAGGACCTGCCGGTCCAGAGCCTGGCCGAAGGAGATCGTCGCGGACTTCTGGATGCCGCCGCAGTGTGGGCACAGGGGGTCCGCCTCGCCGGCCTCCACCCGGGCCAGCACCTCCCGCATCGGGGTACGCAGGTCGCAGGACACACAGACGGCCCACCACACCGTGCCGTGAATCTCGATGACCTGCCGTGACCCGGCTCGCTGGTGCAGGCCGTCGATGTTCTGGGTGATGATCGCTCGTACGATCCCGGCGTCCTCGAGCCGCACCAGGGCCTGGTGGCCGGCGTTCGGCGACGCGGTCCACGCCGGGTGCTCCCGGCGTCGTTGCCACGATTCGACGCGGACCAGCGGGTCGGCGAGATAGTCCTGCAGGGTCGACAGCCGTTCGGCCGACGGGTCGCGGGTCCACACGCCGTTCGGGCCACGAAAGTCGGGGATACCAGAATCCGTCGAGATCCCGGCTCCGGTGAGTACAGTGACTGCCTTGGCCGCGCGCAGCCAGGCGCTGACCCGGGAGCCCTGCTCGCCGAGTTGGTCGGACATGACACCGACCGTACGCGAGTTCGGCGGCCGCCCCTCGACCGCCCGTCGCCATCGGACGGCGATTACCCTTCGAGGATCCATCGCACTGCGACGATGTTCGCAACCGGCCGCACGAGACGTCAGTAAATGTCGGAAGGGCAGTCGTGTCCGCATGCGCAGCGTGACCACCATGGGGAAAGATGAGGCAGCGTGGATCTTGGCGTGCGGGACCGAGTGTTCCTTCTCAGTGGAGCAAGTAGAGGGTTAGGCCGGGCTACCGCCGAGGTCCTGGTGGCCGAAGGCGCCTACGTCGTGATCTCGGCGCGGGGCGAGGACGGCGTCCAACGCGCCGCCGCGAGCCTCGGCACCGCGCGTGCTGTCGGGGTGGCGGCTGACAACGCCGAACCCGCCGCCGCCGAACGCCTCGTCGCGACGGCGATGGCCAAGTGGGGACGCCTCGACGGCGCGCTGATCAGCGTCGGTGGACCGGCACCGGGCTCCGCGCTCGACTCCCCCGAGGAACACTGGCGCGCCGCGTTCGACTCGGTCTTCATGGGCGGACTACGGCTCGCCCGCGCGGTCGCGGCCGCCTGTCGGGACGGCGGCTCCATCGCGTTCGTCCTGTCGAGTTCCGTCCGCTCGCCCATCCCCGGGCTCGCCATCTCCAACGGTCTGCGGCCCGGCCTCGCCGGCCTGGCCAAGACCCTCGCCGACGAGCTCGGGCCGGCCGGTGTCCGGGTCAACGGCCTCCTACCGGGAAGCTTCGACACCGAACGCACCCGGGAGATCGCCGCGCACAACGCCGATCCCGAGGCATACCGGCGTCGCCGGGAGGCCGAGATCCCGATGCGGCGTTACGGGTCACCGCCCGAGTTCGGCCGGGTGGCCGCCTTCATCCTGTCGCCGGTCGCGTCGTACATGACCGGTACCACTGTCGCCGTCGACGGTGGAGCGCTGCGCGCCATCTAGGATCCTGGACCCCGGCGGCTGTCCGCCGGGCTTCCCTCCGCCTCCTGCTGTGGGCGGAACTGCGTCCGGTACAGCTCGGCGTACAACCCGGCCCGCGCCAGGAGCTCCTCGTGGGCACCGGTCTCGGCGACCCGACCGCCGTCGAGCACCACGATGAGGTCCGCGTCGCGGACGGTCGAGAGCCGGTGCGCGATGACGAGGGACGTACGCCCGCGCAGCGCGGTGGCGAGCGCCTTCTGCACCGCCACCTCCGACTCGGAGTCCAGGTGGGCGGTCGCCTCGTCGAGGATGACGACGCGGGGCGCCTTGAGTAGCAACCGGGCGATCGCGAGGCGCTGCTTCTCCCCACCGGAGAGCCGGTAACCGCGTTCGCCCACCACCGTGTCCAGCCCGTCGCCGAGCCTCTCGACGAGACTCCAGATCTGGGCGGCCCGCAGTGCCTGGACGATCTCCTCGTCGGTGGCGTCGGGTCTGGCATAGCGCAGGTTGGCCCGGATCGTGTCATGGAACATGTGCGGGTCCTGGGTCACCACACCGATCGCGTCACGCAGGGACGTGAGAGACAGGTCGCGGACATCGATGCCGCCGATCCGGATGGCGCCGCCCGTCACGTCGTACATCCGGGTGACCAGGTTGGTCATCGTGGTCTTTCCGGCGCCGGACGGACCGACCAGCGCGACCAGTCGGCCCGCCTCCGCGCGCGCCGACACCTCGTGGAGCACCTGCGCGGGCGTGGTCTGGTCCAGTACCGCGACGGTCTCCAGGGACGCGAGCGAGACCTCCTCGGCACGCGGGTAGGAGAAGGTCACCCGGTCGAACTCCACGCTCGCGGGCGCGTCGTCCGGCAGGTCCCGCGCGTCCGGGTGCTCCCTCACGAGCGGCTCGAGGTCGAGCACCTCGAAGACCCGCTCGAAGCTCACCAGGGCCGTCATGACATCGACGTGCACGTTGGACAGGGCGGTGAGGGGTCCGTACAGGCGGGTCAGGTAGGCGGTCAACGCCACCAGGCTGCCGACGCTGAGGGTCCCGGCCACGGCCTGCAGACCGCCCCATCCATAGACCAGCGCGACCGACAGCGAGGCCACCAGGAGCAGGAAGAAGACCCGGCTGTACATCGCCTGGGTGACGCCGATGTCACGGACGCGCGCCGCCCGCCCCTGGAAGGCCTGGTCCTCCCGCTCGTGCCGGCCGAACAGCTTGACCAGCAGTGCGCCGGAGACGCCGAGCCGTTCGGTCAGCATGGCGTTCATCTGCGCGTTCAGGTCGTAGGACTCTCGGGTGATGGCCTGCAGCCTGCGACCGACCCACCGGGCCGGAAGGAGGAACAGCGGCAGCATGACCAGCGCGACGAGGGTGATCCGCCAGGAGAGCACGACCATCGCGGCGAGGGTGAAGACGGCGGTCAACAGATTGCTGACGACGTTGGACAGCGTGGAGGTGAACGCCTGCTGGGCGCCGAGGACGTCGTTGTTGAGTCGGGACACCAGCGCCCCGGTCTGGGTGCGGGTGAAGAACGCGAGCGGCATCCGCTGAAGATGGGCGAAGACCTGGGAGCGCATGTCGAAGATGAGGCCCTCGCCGATCCGGGATCCGCAGTACCGCTCGACCAGGCCGAGACCCGCCGTCACGACTGCGATCCCACCGACCACCAGTGCCAGGGTGACGACGCGCACGGCGTCCCTGCCGAGAACGCCGTGGTTGATGATCTCGCGGAACAGCAGGGGGGTGGTCGCGCCGAGTGCGGCGTCGACGGCGAGCAGAGCCGTGAGGGTGACCACGAACGACGTGTACGGGCGCGCGAAGGAGACGATCCGCTTCGTGGTGCCGGGCGCGAGGTGTTGCCTGGTCGCCGACCGGTCCCGGGTGAACGAGCGCATCGCGCCCCAGCCACCGAAGCCGCCCTGCAGACTCAAGGAGAGTCTCCTGCGCAACGGAACCCCCCGGCCGGGGAACGTCTTCCCGACCGGGGGGTTCGTCTCTTCGTTGTCATGGTGAACCGGCCCGCCTGCCCTGGAGACCCCCGCGCCCCCAGGGCTCTAGGAACCTAGAGCCCCTGGAACTCCAGATACGTACCTCGGCGGCCTTATGGACGCGCCTTCTTGGCCCGGGTGGCCCCGCCTCTACTCCGGAGTCTCACACCGGACTCGCTCAGGAGCCGGTGCACGAATCCGTAGGATCGCCCGGTCTCCGCGGCGATGGTGCGGATGCTTTTCCCGCCGTCGTACTTCCTTCTCAGGTCTGCGGCGAGCTTGTCACGCTGCGTACCGGTGACCCGGACGCCTTTCTTCAGGGTCTCGACCACGCCTGCCTCCCACTGACGAGTTGATGGTCGCGTTCGGCTCACCTGAACGGGAGCCGAAGCCTTCGATCAACTCACCAATGCCCCAAGATCCGCCGACCCATGCGCGGCAACCGGCGAAAGATCGGTGATGTTGCCAACGAAAAATCAGCGAGATCTCGTTACGGCAACGAATCCCACCACTATCCGGTGAAAATCCGGAAATCAGGCAAGCGAGACAAGGTCCGCATAGTCGGCGTTCCAGAGATCCTCGACGCCGTCGGGCAGGAGCAGGACACGCTCCGGCTCCAGAGCCTCCACCGCACCCTCGTCGTGGGTGACGAGGACGATGGCGCCCTTGTAGGAACGGATCGCTCCGAGGATCTCCTGACGGGACACCGGGTCGAGGTTGTTGGTCGGCTCGTCCAGCAACAGCACGTTCGCGCTGGAGCAGACCAGCCGGGCCAGGGCGAGCCGGGTCTTCTCCCCACCGGAGAGAACGCCCGCCGGCTTGTCCACGTCGTCGCCGGTGAACAGGAACGAGCCCAGCACCCGCCGCGCCTCGGTGTCGGTGAGGTGGGGGGCCTCCGCGAGCATGTTCTCCCGGACGGTGCGCTCCGTGTCGAGCGTCTCGTGTTCCTGCGCGTAGTAGCCGAGCCTGAGCCCGTGACCGGGTTCGACCTGGCCGGTGTCCGCCTGCTCGACACCCGACAGCACCCGCAGCAGGGTCGTCTTGCCGGCACCGTTCAGGCCGAGAATGACGACCCGACTGCCCTTGTCGATCGCCAGGTCGACGTCGGTGAAGACCTCGAGCGACCCATAGGACTTCGACAGCTCCGAGGCCGTCAACGGCGTCTTGCCGCACGGAGCGGGTTCGGGCAACCGGATCTTGGCGACCCGGTCGGCCTGGCGTTCGGCCTCCAGACCGGACATCAGTCGGTCGGCGCGGCGCGCCATGTTCTTCGCGGCGACCGCCTTGGTGGCCTTCGCCCGCATCTTGTCCGCCTGGGCCATCAGGGCGTTGGCCTTGCGCTCGGCGTTGGAGCGTTCGCGCTTGCGTCGCCGGTCGTCGGTCTCCCGCTGGGCGAGGTAGGCACGCCAGCCGATGTTGTAGACGTCGAGTTCGGCGCGGTTGGCGTCGAGGTGGAAGACCCGGTTGACGGTCGCCTCGAGCAGGCCGACGTCGTGGCTGATGACGACCAGACCGCCCTTGAACGCACGCAGGAACTCCCGCAGCCATCCGATGGAGTCGGCGTCGAGGTGGTTGGTCGGCTCGTCGAGCAGCAGTGTGTCGGCTCCGGAGAACAGGATCCGGGCGAGCTCGACACGGCGGCGCTGACCGCCGGAGAGGGTGCGCAGGGGCTGGGCGAGAACCCGGTCGGGCAGGCCAAGGCTGGCTGTGACCTGCGCGGCCTCCGACTCGGCCGCGTAGCCGCCCCTGGCGAGGAACTCCTCCTCTGCCCGGGCGTACTTCCGCATCGCCTTGTCGCGGCGGTCGCCGCCCACCGAGGCCATCTCGACTTCGGCGGCACGCAGGTCACCGACCACCTGGTCGAGGTCTCGTGCGGAGAGGACCCGGTTGCGGGCGGTGACGTCGAGGTCGCCGGTGCGCGGGTCCTGGGGAAGGTAGCCCACCGAACCAGCGTGGGCGACGCTGCCGGCGGCCGGCTGACCCTCACCGGCGAGGACGCGGGTGAGGGTGGTCTTGCCGGCCCCGTTACGGCCGACGAGTCCAACCTTGTCGCCGGCGGAGACACGGAACGACAGGTCGGACAGCAGAAGACGGGCGCCTGCGCGGAGTTCGAGATTGCTGGCGGTGATCACGAGGAAACTCTCCGGAGTCGATCGGACACAGGGGACACAAGGGCAGCGGAGTGTCCAGTCATGCAGTCCGGATGAGCATGCGCCCAGTGTAGAGGGGATCACCCACGAGCGCCGAAGTGGGCTCGGACGGGTGCTTTGTCTCGTGCGTGTCGCGACTCCTCACCGGTCCCCTCGCGAGCCCGGGCGTCGCGGTCCTGGGACCAGGCCGAGTTGTGAGATCAGGCCGAGTTGTGGGATCAGGCCAAGAGGGACGCACAGACGTTGGCGTGGTGGCCATCGTCGGAGGTGACGAGGTGGCGCATACCCTCGAAAACGGCCCGCACGGACACGGCCCCCCGCAGTACCGGAACGGAGTTCTCCCCCATGCCGCCAGCCCGCCGCCTGCCTACCAGGGACCTCGCGCTGATCGCGCTGTTCGCCGCCCTCATCGCCGTACTCGGCCTGCCCGGGTCGTTCTCCCTGTTCGGCAACGCCGTCCCCATCACCGCACAGAGCCTCGGCATCATGCTGTGCGGAGCGATCCTCGGCGCGAAGCGGGGCCTGCTCGCGGTGCTCACGTTCTGCGCCCTCGTCCTTGCCGGACTTCCCCTGCTGGCCGGTGGACGGGGTGGGCTCGCCGTCCTGGCCAGCGCCTCCGCCGGCTACTTCGTGGGATTCCCGTTGGGTGCCTGGGTCACCGGCTGGCTGACGGAGAAGATGCTGCCGCGCTACACGGTCCCGGTCGGCCTGATCGCCAACATCGTCGGCGGGATCGCCGTCGTGTACGCCATCGGCATCCCGGTCCAGGCCTGGCGTACCGACACCTCCGGCGTGGTCGCGACGCTCGTGGCCTCCGCCGTGTTCCTGCCGGGCGACCTGATCAAGGCGGTGGTGGCGACCGTCATCGCCAAGGGGGTGCACGCGGGCTACCCGACCCTCGGCTCCGACCGCACGGAGCCCCCCAGCCGGATCCGATCCGGCCGCTGAGCGCCTCCCCGACCTGGGCAGGAGGGACCTGTCCAGGCCGGGGAGAGGTACCGTTCGCCACGATGCCCATCTCCCGAGACGTGATGAGACGCGCGGCCGCCGATCCCGATCGGCCCGCCGTGGTCGGCCCCTGTGGTCCGGTCAGTTTCGGTGAGTTGGGCGAGCGTGCGCGACGACGGGCGGAGGCACTCGCCGACTCCGGGGTGGTCGCCGGTCAGGGCGTGGTCTGCGCCGAGGAGGATCCGAGCGCCGTCCTCGTCTCGCTGGTCGCCGCCGACCTCCTCGGCGCCGCCGCCATCGTCACCGAGCCGGCCTGGCCCGACGCGGTCGCCGACGCCGCCGTCACCGCCGCCCGTGCGCTGGTCGACCAACACGGCAAGGCCGCGTCGCTGGTGGTGTTCAGTTCCGGGAGTACGGGGCTGCCGCACCCGATCGCGCGCACCCGGCGTTCCTGGACGTTCAGCTTTCCGACCTTCTCCGCCCTCACCGGCATCGGCGCCGACGACACGGTGCTCATCCCCGGTCGGCTGTCCGGCAGTCTCTTCCTCTACGGCGCGCTGCACGCGCTGACGATGGGTGCCGCGGTGCATCTGCTGCCGACCTGGTCACTGGGCCTCGCCGCCGAGGCGGCCGCGTCCACCACGGCCGTCCACCTGGTGCCCACGATGCTGGCCAGCCTCATCGAGCGGATCGACCCCGCGGCCAGCCGACTCCGGGTGGCGGTGTGCGCCGGCGCGCACCTGGACCAGCCGGTGGAATCCGCCGCGCGCTCGGCGGGGGTGCAGGTCATCGACTACTACGGCGCCGCCGAACTCTCCTTCGTCGCCATCCGCCGGCCTGGGCTGGCGCCGGGCCGGCTCCGCGTCTTCCCCGAGGTGGAGGTCGACGTGCGGGACGGCGCGATCTGGGCGCGGAGTCCCTACCTCGCGCTCGGCGTCGACCAGGACGCCGAGGGCTTCGCCGGCGTCGGCGACCACGGCGTACGCCATGACGACGGCACGTTGACCGTTCTCGGTAGGGGCGACGCGGCGATCACGAGCGGTGGTGCCACGATCGCGCCGGAGGCGGTCGAGGGCGTTCTGCGCACGGCGCCCGGTGTCCAGGACGTCGCTGTCGTCGGCTCGCCACACCCACGCCTCGGTCAGGTCGTCGTCGCGGTCGTCGAGGTCCGACCCGACCACCCACTGTCGCTGCCCGTCCTGCGTTCCACGGCGACCGAGCAACTTCCCCCCGCGCAGCGTCCCCGCGTCTGGTACGCCGTGGACCAGCTTCCGCGCACCGGCAGCGGCAAGGTCGCCCGAGCCCTCGTCGGTGCCGGGCTGCGGGACGGCTCGCTCGGGGCCCGGGTGCTCGCATGAGCGCGGGAACTCACCAGAACGCGGGCGCCGACTGGCACCCCCCGACGACCGACCCCTTCGAACCTGTGATCGTCGCGGCGCGGCGGACGCCGATCGCGACCGCCGGACACGGCCTGGCCCAGCGTTCCGCCGAGCGGCTCGCCGCGCCCGTCCTCAGCGCTCTGCTCGCCGACCTCGGCGTCGATTCCGACCAGGTGGCCGACGTACTCCTGGGCAACACGATGGGACCTGGCGGCAACCTCGCCCGGGTCGCGGCGCTGGCGGCCGGTCTCGGGACTCGTGTGCCCGGCGTGACGGTCGACCGCCAGTGCGGAAGTGGGCTGGAGGCCGTGACGCTGGCCGCCAGCCAGGTCCGTGCGCGCCGCGGCGACCTGTACCTCGCCGGCGGGGTGGAAAGCGCGTCCACCGCGCCGATCCGGGCCTGGCGGCCGACCACCGAGGGCGAGGAGCCCCGCGTCTACGAACGCGCGCCGTTCGCTCCCCCGCCCTACGCCGACCCGGAGATGGGCGAGGCCGCTGACCTGGTGGCCCGGGAGGCCGGGGTCAGCCGGGCCCGTCAGGACGCCTACGCCGCCCGCAGCCACGCCCGGGCGATCGCGGCGACGGAGGCGAAGGCCTTCGCCGACGAACTCGTTCCGCTGGACGGACTCGACCACGACGAGCGTCCCCGCGCCGGGCTGGACGTGCGCCGGCTCTCGCGGCTGCCTCCGGCGTTCGTCCCCGAGACGGAGGGCGGGACCGTCACCGCGGGCAACTCCTGCGGCGTCAACGACGGCGCGGCCGCCGTCGCCGTCGTCTCCGAACGCGTGCGGGCCCGGCACGGCTGGCCGGGGCTGCGGCTCCTCGACTGGGAGTGCGCCGGATCCGATCCCGCCCGACCCGGACTCGGTCCCGTACCCGCGGTCCGCGCGCTGCTGGCTCGAAACGACCTCGGCCTCGACGACGTGGGCGCGATCGAGTTCGTCGAGGCTTTCGCCGGCCAGGTCCTCGCCTGCGCCGACGCCCTCGACCTCGATCCTGTGCGGATCTGCCCCGAAGGCGGCGCCCTGGCCCTCGGCCATCCGTGGGGCGCGAGCGGAGCCGTCCTGCTCGTCCGCCTGTTCTCCCGGATGGTCCGCGCGGACGGACCCGCCCTCGGCCTCGCCGCCGTCGCCATCGGTGGCGGCATGGGCCTCGCGGCGCTCGTGACGCGGGTCGGCCCAGGACCCGGCCCAGAACCAGGCCCAGAACCAGGCCCAGAACCAGGCACTGACACACCCGGCGATACGCCGGGCACGGGACCGACTCCGGAGAACGAGCAGTGATCGAGCAGTGACCAGACCATGATCGAACTCCGGGACGTCACCCACCAGTACGGCTCCCGCGTCGTCCTCTCCCGTCTCGACCTGCGCCTGTCCGAACGGCGTATCGGCGTGGTCGGCGCCAACGGCTCGGGCAAGTCCACCTTCGCGCGCCTGCTCAACGGCCTGGTGGTTCCTACCGAGGGGCAGGTCCTCGTGGACGGCTTCGACACGCGAACGGCCGGCCGGGAGGTACGCCGCCGCGTCGGCTTCGTCTTCACTGACCCCGACGCCCAGGTCGTGATGCCCACGGTCGGCGAGGACGTCGCCTTCGGGCTGCGCCGCTCGGGCCTGCCGCGGGAGGAGATCGCCCGTCGGGTGGAGGAGGCCTTGCGCGCCTACGGACTCGCGGAGTACGCCGACCATCCCGCGCACCTGCTCTCCGGCGGCCAGACCCAGCTCCTCGCGCTGGCGGGCGTCCTCGTCACCGAGCCGGCGACGCTGGTGTGCGACGAGCCCACCACCCTGCTCGACCTGCGCAACGCGCGGATGGTCACCCAACTCCTCGCCAAGCTGCGGCAACAGGTGATCCTCGTCACCCACCACCTCCAGCTCCTGACCGGGTTCGACCGGGTACTCGTCCTGCACGAGGGCCGGCTCGTCGCCGACACCGATCCGGCCAGCGCGGTCGCCGCCTACGAGGAGCTGCTGGCATGAGCGGAGCGTTGACTCCGGCACTGGGGCTCTACCAACCGGGCGCTTCGCTGCTGCACCGCGCCCCGGCCGGCGCGAAGCTCGCCGGGCTGGCGTTGCTCGCGGTGGGTGTCCTGCGGATCACCGCGGTCACCACCCTCGGCATGGTCTTCGGCGCCACCCTGGCCGCCGCGGCCCTGGCGGGGCTGCCGTGGCGGGTCTGGCTCGCCCAGCTGCTGCCCGTCTGCTGGTTCGCCCTTCCCCTGCTGGTCTTCCAGTGGGTGACGGCGGGCCAGCACCGCGCGTTCATGGTGGTCGGCCAGTTGGTGGTGCTCGTCTCCCTGGCTGCACTGGTGACCCTGACGACCCGGGTGTCGGCGATGCTGGACGCGTTCGAGGTGGCGCTTGGCCCACTGCGTCGGATCGGCGTCAGCCCGTCCCGGGTCGCCCTCGTGCTCGCCCTCACGGTCCGCTGTGTGCCGATGGTCGCGCAGACGTACGCCGAGACCCGGGAGGCCCAACGCGCCCGCGGCCTCGAACGCAGCCCGGTCGCCCTCGTCGTCCCCCTCGTCATCCGGCTGCTGAAGAAGGCGGACGCCATCGGCGAGGCGCTCTCGGCCCGGGGGCTCGACGACTGATCGCCGCTCAGGAGGGTGCGGGACTCGCCGCCAGAACCTGGGCCCGCACACCCTCACGGGTGGCGCCGAGACCCTGGGAGACGCTCCACGCGGCGGCGGCGAGCAGCGGAGCCATCCGCTCCATGCGCTCCTCGGGCATCCGGCTGGTCGGCGCGGAGATGCTGATCGAGGCGACCGGGAGGTCGGCCGCGTCGAAGATCGCCGAGGCGATCGTGCGGATCCCGGCGATGCGTTCGGAGAAGGAGAACGCGACGTTGCCCGCCCGGATGTCGGCGAGTTGCTTGCGCAGAAGGTCCGGGTCGGTCGGCGTGGTCGGGGTGGCGGCCGGGATGGGCCGGGCGAGCACCACCTCCTGGACGTCGTGCGCGAGGTGGGCGAGCAGGACCTTGCCGGGAGCACCGAGCGGCAACGGGATGGGAACGCCGAACTCGGTGTAGGTGCGGCGCAGTGGCTGCCGGGTCTCCACCTGGTCGATGACCGCCCGCTCCTGGGTCGGCAGGAGAACATGCAGGCCGATCGTCTCGTCGACCTCGTCGCGCAGTCTGGTCATGGTCGGCCGGGCCACCTCGTGCACGGCGGAGGGCAGAACTCCGCCGCGGGCGAGCCGCATCAGCAGCGGACCGAGGGCGTAGCGGCGTTCGCGGGTCTGGCGGACGACGCCGTTGTCCTGCAGCGCACTGAGCAGGCGGTGGGTCGTACTGGTCGACAGCCCGGTCTGCCGGGAGATGTCGCTGATTCCGAGCTCGGGGTGCAGGGCGTCGAAACACCGCAGGATGGCGACGGCGCGGTCGATGGACTGAACGCCGCGGCGACGTTCGGCGAGGTCAGGCGGCTCGTGGTGCGGATCCTGGGGATTCGTTGACCTCACCCTTCCCCTGTGCCTAGGGTTTCGAATTGCGAGAGATTATCCCACTTGGTGGCATTCACGTAAGGAACCACTGGCGATGCTGCGCAGGGTTACACCGCCTCTTCGGGCCACGATCGAGGCCGTCCGGTGACCGACCAGCTGCTGCTCAGCCGTTCCGGCGCGGTGGCGACGCTCACCCTGAACCGGCCGGAGCGTCACAACGCGATCACCCTCGACATGTTCAGGGAACTCCCGACCGTCCTCGCCGAACTCGACGCCGACGACACGCTCAAGGTGGTCGTGCTCCGTGGCGCGGGACGGCGGGCCTTCGCCTCCGGCGCCGACATCGCGGAGTTCGAGGAGGTGCGCGGCGACGCCGCGAGCGCGCGGGTCTACAACGATGACGTGGCGGTGGCTGAGCAGGCCCTCCGAGACCTCACCAAGCCCACGATCGCGATGATCCACGGCTACTGCATCGGTGGCGGCTGCGGCCTCGCTCTCGCCGCCGACCTCCGCTTCGGCGACACCCGCACCCGGATGGCCATCACCCCGGCCAAGCTCGGGCTCGTCTACAGCCTCGACTCCACCAGGCGGCTCGTCGATCTGGTCGGTCCCTCGCGGGCCAAGTGGATCCTCATGTCCGGTGAGCAGATGGACGCGCACGAAGCCCACCGCCTCGGTCTCCTCGACGACCTGCAGCCCGTCGAGAACCTCGAGGCGCACACCTACGACTTCGCGCGGCTGCTCACCACGCGGGCGCAGTACAGCGTCCGGGCCGCCAAGCAGATCGTCAACAGGATCGTCGCGGGCCAGATCGCCGAGGACGAGTTCACGACGGATCTGCGCAACTCCTCCTTCGACACCGCCGACTACGCCGAGGGCGTGCGCGCGTTCCTCGACAAGCGCGAACCCCACTTCGACTGACGAACGCAGGGGACCGACACGTGACGCCCGCCGGCGCGGGTCCCGGGAGGACGCGTCGGTGCGCCGTGGTCGGAGGTGGCATTCTCGGCGTCGCCGTCGCCCGGCGGTTGCTGCAGGTCGAGCCCACGGCGAGCGTCACCGTCCTGGAGAAGGAGCCCGAACTCGCCCGGCACCAGACCGGCCACAACAGCGGCGTCGTCCACGCCGGGCTCTACTACCCGCCGGGATCGCTGAAGGCGCTGCTGTGCCGGCGCGGCGTGGGACTCCTGCGAGACCTGTGCGCCGCCCACGACGTCCCCTACGTCGAGTGCGGCCAGGTGCTCGTGGCTCTCGACGAGGTCGAACGCCGACGCCTGCTCGAGATCCGCGACCGCGCGGTCGCCAACGGCGTGCCTGGCATCCGGCTGCTGGACGCGGACGGGATCCGGCGGATCGAGCCGCACGCGCACGGCGTCGCGGGGCTGCACTCCCCCACGACGGCCATCGTCGACTTCGTGCGGGTCACCGGAGCGCTCGCGGCCGACGCGACGGCCGCCGGCGCGAGTGTACGGACCGGCGTCGAGGTCACGGGGTTCCGCCACCGCGGTGCCGAGGTGGTGGTGACGGGGGCGCACGGGTACGACGCGGCGTTCGACCTGGTGGTCGTCTGCGCGGGACTGCAGGCCGACCAGGTGTCGGTCCTCGCCGGCGACGAGCCCGATCCGGTGATCGTGCCGTTCCGGGGCGAGTATCACCTGCTACGGCCCGAACGCCGCTCGCTGGTACACGGCCTCGTCTACCCCGTCCCCGACCCGCGGTTCCCCTTTCTGGGTGTCCACCTGACCCCGCGCGTCGACGGCGAGGTCATGGTCGGGCCGAACGCGGTCCTCGCCCTCGCCCGCGAGGGATACGCGAGGGGTACGGCGTCGTGGCCACAGGTGCGCTCGACTCTCCTGCACCCGGGCTTCCGCGCGTTCGCGCGCCAGCACTGGCGGACCGGGCTCACCCAACTGCGGAGCTCGTTCAGCCACCGGGCGTTCGTGGCGGCGGTCCAGCGCTACGTGCCTGTCCTCCGGCCCGAGGACGTCCTGCCGGGGCCGGCCGGGATCCGCGCCCAGGCCCTCGACCGGGACGGCGTCCTGGTCGACGACTTCCGTATCCACCGGCGCGGACCCGTGGTGTGCGTCCGCAACGCCCCCTCGCCCGGGGCCACGTCATCCCTCGCGATCGCCGAGCACATCGTCGACCTGGCGCTCGACCGGCCGCTGCGGTTCGGTGGGAGCTGAGTCGGCCGAACCGCGGTCGGCCGAACCGCGGTCGGCTGGGCCAGCACCGGGCTCGGGGCCGAACCGCACCGACCGCAACTGGTCCGCCGTACGCCGGTCCAGCACCAGGGCGGACCGCGCGCCGGGCACCAACAGGTCGGGCCTCTGCGCCGCCTCGTCCAACAACGCGGACCAGCGGCGGCAGTGCAGGTCGAAGCGGCCCGGCGGAATCGACCGCCCCCGGGCCAGCTGCCCAGCCCGGGCCTGCTCGGGTGAGACGTCGAGCAGCAGCAGGTGTACTTCCAGGCCGTGTCGGCCCGCCCAACGACCGGCGAGCCGGCGCACCAACGGGCGGGTGCCGCAGTCGTGGGCGAGGACGGGGCCTCCCCGCCGGATCGCCGCCCACAGCCGCACGTAGTGGGAGGCGTGGACGAGCGGGCGCCAGAACCGGTACGGCACCGGCTGGAGCACTGTCCGCCACGCGGCACGCGTCTGCTCGGAGTCGAGGATCTGGATGCCACCCGTGCGTGGTGGCAGGGTCGGGCGGGCACCGTCGGCGTACAGCCGGCGCAACAACGTGGTCTTCCCGGCGCCCGGGACGCCGATGAGGAGCACCAGGGCATGCGCGGGAAAGCGCAGCTCGTCGACGGCGGAGCCACGCAGGTCGGCGAAGCCACGAGCCACGGCCACGTGCTCCTGAATCATGCGCATTCAACGTCGGGGAACGCGACCGGCGTTCCACTGGGCACGCCGACATCCCACCCGATACCCTGCCGCGGGACTCCGGGAACCTGCCCGGGGACGGCGAGAGGAGACGGGCGTGCGCGTAGGTGTGATGCTCCCGATCGGTGACGAGGTCGAGCCCGGCGTGCCGCGCGGCTACTCCGACATCCGAGACCTCGCGGTCCACGCGGAGTCCGCCGGCCTGGACGCGGTCTGGGTCTACGACCATCTACTCGGCGACTCGGTCGAGGACGCGGGCAGCTCCCCGTGGGAGGCATGGACCGTCCTCAGCGCGCTGGCGGAGGCCACCTCGACCGTGAGCCTCGGGGCGCTCGTCCTGTGCACGGCGTTCCGGCCCGCGGGCGTCCTCGCCCGGATGGCCGACTCCCTGCAGGAGGTCAGCGGCGGGCGGCTGGTTCTCGGCCTCGGCGCCGGCTGGCACCAGCCCGAGTTCGACGCGTTCCACCTGCCCTTCGACCACCGGGTCGGGCGGTTCTCCGAAGCGCTCGAGATCATCGCCACGATGCTCCGCGAGGGCCGGGCCACGCTGCGCGGTGAGTATCACCAGGTGGAGAACGCGCCGGTGCGGGAGCGTCCCGACCGTCCCGTGCCGCCGATCCTCGTCGCCGGTGTCCGGCCGCGGATGCTGGACCTGACCGCGCAGTACGCCGACGTCTGGAACCTAGCGTGGTACGGCCTGCCGAACGACCGCTTCCGGGAGGCCAACGCCGCGCTCGACGAGGCGTGCCGCAAGATCGACCGCGACCCGGCCACCCTGGCGCGCACCGCGGGCATCCTGGTCGGCACGCCGTCGGGGGACGACGAAGGCGACCAGCGCGTCGTCCCCGCCGACCCGGCGCGGATCGCGGCCGCGTTCGCCGCCTGGGCGGCGGAGGGAGTCTCGGAGCTCATCTGCCGACCGGACCCGTCCGACGCGGCGACAGTGAGCGTGATCGCGGACGGCTACGCCCGCTACCGCGCGGGTGCCTGAGCAGCCGCGCGGACGAACGCACTCGGCCCACCTGCTCAGGCTGGCTGGGTCAGCCTGATCCGCACCGCGCGGAACTCCTCCGGGGTGTTCCGGAGCACGGCCAGCTTCGGGTCGGGCACGTGCAGGTGTGGGCCGGTGACCAGCGTCCGTAGCGGAGCGAGCCGGGCGTCCTCGAGCACCTGCGCCACGGCTCGCCGGTCGCCGCCGACCACCATCGCGTCGAGGTCGGCCGCGTGCGGCAGGAGTACGCGCGCCACCACGTCCGCCGCGGCCTCGAAGGCTTCGCGGGCCTGCTTCTCGCGGCGCCGGGCGAAGCGCTGCTGGGACCAGCCGCCAGCCGCGGTACGGCCCTGCACCAGGCGTGCGCCGACCTTCGACACCTCGAGTCGCCGCCCGACGAAGACACCCGCGGCGTAGCCACCCATCCGGACCAACAGCACCCCGACGCGCCGGTCACGGGTGGCGTGGCCGACCAGACCGGCGTCGGGCAGCGCGGGATTCGCCCGCAACGGCGGGAAGGGCACGGTGCACTCGGCCCGGGCGCCGTCGGCGGCGACGAACGTCACCGTCTCCGCGCTCGCTCGCACGGCGTCGCCTCCGGTGTGCTCGCCCACCTCGGCGGCGCCGCCATGCCGCTCGAAGAAGCCGGCAAGCCAACGGTCGAGCCGTTCCGGCCCGACCGTCAGGTCCCGCTCCGTGCGCTCCGGCTCAGACGTTGAAGCCGAGGGCACGGAGCTGCTCACGGCCTTCGTCGGTGATCTTGTCCGGCCCCCACGGCGGCATCCAGACCCAGTTGATCCGGAAGGCCTCCACGATCCCGTCGAGGGCGACCTGCGTCTGGTCCTCGATCACGTCGGTGAGCGGGCAGGCGGCGGAGGTGAGGGTCATGTCGATGGTGGCGACGTTGTCTTCGTCCAACACCACGCCGTAGACGAGACCGAGGTCGACGACGTTGATGCCCAGTTCGGGGTCGACGACGTCCTTCAGCGCCTCGAGGAGGTCGTCCTCACTCGTCTTCACAGCGTCGGCCATCAGCCGACTCCCTTCTCGTTGCGGTGGTCCTGCGCGGACTCGGCCGCTCCATCGTTGGAGGACACCTCGCCGTCACCCCGTGCCTGCGCCTGCAGCGTCGCGTCCTTCCAGGCCATCCAGGACAGCAGCGCGCACTTGATCCGGGCGGGGTACTTCGAGACGCCCGCGAACGCGATGCCGTCCTCGAGTACGTCCTCGTCGGGCTCGGCCTGCCCCTTGGACTGCATGAGGGCGAGGAACTCGTCGTGCAGATGCAAGGCTTCCTTGACGCTCTTGCCCAGCAGCAGGTCGTGCATGACCGACGTGGCCGCCTGGCTGATCGAGCAGCCCATGCTTTCGTACGACACGTCCTCGACCCGGGCATCCTCGCCCGCACCGACCAGGTGGACGCGCAGGGTCACCTCGTCGCCGCAGGTCGGGTTGACGTGGTAGACCTCGGCCTCGAACGGATCCCGCAGGCCCTTGCCGTGCGGGTTCTTGTAGTGGTCCAGGATGATGTCCTGGTACAACGCTTCGACCTGCATCAGGTCAGCCACCGCCCTCAGCTTGTCCCGGTCCCGTCAGGGTACGCACCCGCGGCCCCTCCGGTGACTCCGAAGAAACGCTTGACCTGTTCGATCCCCTCGGCCAGCACGTCGATCTCGGCCCGGGTGTTGTACAGGTAGAACGTCGCCCTGGTCGTCGCCGGAATCTTGAACCGACGCACGATCGGCCAGGCACAGTGATGGCCCACACGGACCGCGATCCCGAGTTCGTCGAGCACCTGTCCCACGTCGTGGGGGTGGATCTCCTCGACGACGAACGACACCGCGCCGCCACGTGCCTCGGCGGTCGGCGGTCCGATCACGCGGACCCCGGAGATCGAGGACAGCCGCTCCAGCGCGTAGGCCGTGAGGTCGTGCTCGTGCGCCGCCACGGCTTCCATGCCGACGGCGGTCAGATAGTCGACCGCGGCACCGAGGCCGACCACCTGCGCGATGTTGGGCACGCCCGCCTCGAACCGCTGCGGCGGCGGAGCGAACGTCGTTCCCTCCATCCGGACGACCTCGATCATGGATCCGCCGGTCAGGAACGGCGGCATCGCCTCCAACAGCTCACGCCGCCCGACAAGGACGCCGACGCCCGTCGGTCCCAGCATCTTGTGGCCGGAGAAGACGAGGAAGTCGACGTCGAGCCGCGCGAAGTCGACCGGCTGGTGCGGAACCGACTGGGCCGCGTCGACCACGACCAGCGCGCCCATCGCGTGCGCCCGCGGAACGATCAGGTCGAGCGGGTTGACCGTTCCGAGCACGTTGGACTGCTGGGTGAGTGCCACCAGCTTGGTCCGCTCGTTGATCAACGTGTCGATCTCGGACAGGTCCAGCCGACCGTCGTCGGTGATCCCGAACCAGCGCAGCGTCGCGCCCGTACGCTGGCACAGCATCTGCCACGGCACGAGGTTGGCGTGGTGCTCCATCTCGGTGACGACGACCTCGTCGCCTGGTCCGATCCGGAAGCGTTCGGCCTCCGGGCCGGCCGTGCTGGCGTTGCTCATCGCGTAGGCGACGAGGTTGATGCCCTCGGTGGCGTTCTTGGTGAAGACCACCTCGCCCGCCTCCGCGCCGACGAAGGCCGCGATGCGCGCCCGCGCCGACTCGTAGAGGTCGGTCGCCTCCTCGGCGAGCCGGTGCGCGCCCCGGTGGACGGCGGCGTTGTGCTGCTCGTAGAAGTCGCGCTCGGCGTCGAGGACCTGGCGCGGCTTGTGCGAGGTGGCCCCGCTGTCGAGGTAGACGAGCGGGCGGCCGCCGGGCAGCACCCGCTCCAGGATCGGGAAGTCCTTCCGGATCCTTTCGACGTCCAGGGTGGCGCCCTTCCAGCCCTTGGCGGGCGTGGGAGTAGGCGTCCCCGGCGAAGCGGTCACGAAGATGCGCCTGCCTTCACGTAGCTCGCGTACCCCTCGGACTCCAGCTTCTCCGCGAGTTCGGGGCCGCCCTCCTCGGCGACCCGGCCGTCGACGAAGACGTGCACGTGGTCGGGGGTGATGTACCGCAGGATGCGGGTGTAGTGAGTGATGAGCAGAACGCCCTTGTCACCCTTGGCGTGGAACCTGTTGACGCCGTCGGAGACGACCTTCAACGCGTCGATGTCGAGGCCGGAGTCGGTCTCGTCGAGGATCGCGAACTTCGGGTCGAGCAGCTCCAGCTGGACGATCTCGTGCCGCTTCTTCTCACCACCGGAGAAGCCCTCGTTGACGTTGCGCTGGGCGAAGTCGGCGTCCATGCCCATCTGGTCGAGAGCGCCGTTGACCTCCTTGACCCACTTGCGCAGGTTCGGTGCCTGGCCGTCGACCGCGCCCTTCGCCGTACGCAGGAAGTTGGCGACCGAGACGCCGGCGACCTCCACGGGGTACTGCATGGCGAGGAACAGCCCGGCGCGGGCCCGCTCGTCGACGGTCTTGCTGAGGACGTCCTCGCCGTCGAGCGTGACGCTCCCGCCGGTGACCTGGTACTTCGGGTGGCCGGCGATGGAGTAGGCGAGGGTCGACTTGCCCGAGCCGTTCGGGCCCATGATGGCGTGGGTCTCCCCCGACTTCACGGTCAGGTTGACCCCACGCAGGATCTCCTTCGGACCGGTCTCGGTCTCGACGGAGACGTGCAGGTCGCGAATCTCGAGGGTGCTCACGGAAGTTCAGGCTCCAGTTCTACAGGTCAGTCTGTGGTGTTGAGCGGGTGGTGGACGTCGACCAGGACGTCGTCTCCGTCGACCTTCACCGGGTAGACCGGCACGGGTGTGGTCGCCGGGAGGCCCGTGGGCGTCCCGCTGGTCAGGTCGAAGCGCGAACCGTGCAGCCAGCACTCGATCTCGCCGTCCTCGACGTCGCCCTCGGACAGGGCGACCTCCGCGTGGGAGCAGACGTCGTGGATCGCGTGCACCTGGCCCTCGCTGCGCACGACCGCGACGGGCACCCCGTCCACGACCACACCCACCGCTCCGGTCTCGGGCAGGTCGGCCAGCGGACAGGCGCGCTGGTAGTCGGTCACGCACCCACCTCCCTCGTGCTGCCGGCCACGGTGGCGCCCGAGGACGCGGGCGCCAGGCCGGCGCTGCGCTCGAGTTCGTCCTCGACGTGTCGCATCAACCGGTCGCGCAGCTCAGGGACGCCGACGTGGCGGACCAGGTCGGCGAAGAAGCCGTGCACGACCAGCCGCCTCGCCTCGTCGACGGGGATGCCGCGCGCCTGGAGGTAGAACAGCTGCTCGTCGTCGAAGCGTCCGGTCGCACTCGCGTGGCCGGCGCCCTCGATCTCGCCGGTCTCGATCTCGAGGTTCGGCACGGAGTCGGCGCGGCAGCCATCTGTCAACATCAGGTTGCGGTTGTGCTCGTAGGTCTGGATGCCCTCGGCCACCTTGCGGATCAGCACGTCGCCGACCCAGACGGTGTGGGCGCCCTTCCCCTGCAACGCACCCTTGTACTCGACGTTGCTCTTGGTGTGCGGGGCGTTGTGGTCGACGAAGAGCCGGTGCTCGAGGTGCTGGTCGGAGTCGGCGAAGTACAGGCCGAGCGCCTCGACCTCTCCACCCGGGCCGGCGTACTCCACCTGGGTCTGCAGTCGCACCAGGTCGCCGCCGAAGGTGACCACCACGTGCTTGACGTGGGCGTCGCGCCCGACGCGGAGCGCCTGGTGGCCCGCGTGTACGGCGTCGTCGGCCCAGTCCTGCACCGACACCAGCGTGACCTTCGCCCCGTCACCGACGCGGACCTCGACGTTGTCGGCGAACGTCGCCGAACCCACGTGGTCGAGGATGAGCACGGCCTCGGCGTAGGGCTCGACGTCGACGAACGTGTGCCCGTAGCTCGCCCCGTCACCCACCTCGCCGCGGACCGTCACGACCGTCGGAGTCTGCGGCCGCGCCTCGGCGGGCACGGTCAGGACCGTGGCCGAGGTGAACGACGTCCAGGCCTGCGCGCTCACCCGGTCACCGGGCGAGTAGACCGAGCCGAGCCGCTGGTCGTCGCGGCCGACGGTCTCGACCCGGACGTCCGGCGCCGCGTCGATGTCGACGACGACCTTCCCGGTGGCCGCCGCGGAGCTGTCGGTGAGGCCACGCAGCCGCTTCAGCGGCGTGAACCGCCACACCTCCTCCCGGCCGTTCGGGACCGGGTGGTCGGCGAGGTCGAAGGAGCCTTCCGGGTGCAGGTGAGAGGCCGGCTTGGACTCCGCCCCCGCACCGTGGGAGTGCGGCTGGGCGGCCGAGGCAGCCGGGGTCGCCGGCGGGCCGGCGGCTGCGCCGGTGTCGGGCGAGAGCACCTGGGAAGCGACGGCAGCGCGGTCGTGCGCCGCCTCCTCGCCGGTGCTGATCTGGTCGTGGTCGGGCATGTCGGGTGTCGCTCTCACCTTCTCGTCGTACGAACTGGGCGTCGGCCAGCCGGTGCGCCGCGGTGATCCGCGGCGTCGCACCGGCCCGCTGGGTCAGCCGACGGCCCCCTCCATCTGCAGCTCGATCAGCCGGTTCATCTCCAGTGCGTACTCCATCGGCAGCTCGCGGGCGATCGGCTCCACGAACCCGCGGACGATCATCGCCATCGCCTCGTCCTCGTTGAGCCCACGGCTCATGAGGTAGAAGAGCTGGTCGTCGGTGACCTTGGACACCGTGGCCTCGTGGGCCATCTCCACGTCGTCCTCGCGGACGTCGACGTAGGGGTAGGTGTCGGACCGGCTCACCGTGTCGATGAGGAGTGCGTCGCACTTCACCGTGCTCTTGGAGTGGTCGGCGCCGTCCTGCACCTCGACCAGGCCGCGGTAGGAGGTGCGGCCACCGCCACGCGCGACCGACTTGGAGATGATCGAGGAGGACGTGTGCGGCGCGCAGTGCACCATCTTGGCGCCCGCGTCCTGGTGCTGGCCCTCGCCGGCGAACGCGATCGAGAGGGTCTCGCCCTTGGCGTGCTCACCCATGAGGTAGATCGCCGGGTACTTCATGGTGATCTTCGAGCCGAGGTTGCCGTCGACCCACTCCATCGTCGCGCCCTCGGCCGCGGTCGCCCGCTTGGTGACGAGGTTGTAGACGTTGTTGGACCAGTTCTGGATCGTGGTGTAGCGGCAGCGGGCGTTCTTCTTCACGATGATCTCGACCACCGCGGAGTGCAGCGAGTCGGTGGAGTAGATCGGCGCCGTACAACCCTCGACATAGTGCACGTAGGCACCCTCGTCGACGATGATCAGCGTCCGCTCGAACTGCCCCATGTTCTCGGTGTTGATCCGGAAGTAGGCCTGCAGCGGGATCTCCACGTGCACGCCCGGCGGAACGTAGATGAAGGAGCCTCCGGACCAGACCGCCGTGTTGAGCCCGGCGAACTTGTTGTCGCCGGCCGGGATCACCGTGCCGAAGTACTCCTGGAACAGCTCCGGGTGCTCACGCAGACCGGTGTCGGTGTCGACGAAGATGACGCCCTGCTGCTCGAGGTCCTCACGGATCTTGTGGTAGACGACCTCCGACTCGTACTGCGCCGCGACACCGGCGATCAGGCGCTGCTTCTCCGCCTCCGGGATGCCGAGCTTGTCGTAGGTGTTCTTGATGTCCGCGGGCAGCTCGTCCCAGGTCGTCGCCTGCTTCTCCGTGGAGCGCACGAAGTACTTGATGTTGTCGAAGTCGATCGTCGACAGGTCGGCGCCCCAGGTCGGCAGCGGCTTGCGGTAGAAGTACTTGAGTCCCCGCAGCCGCATGTCGAGCATCCACTCGGGCTCGTTCTTGAGCGCCGAGATGTTGCGGACGACATCCTCGGACAGGCCACGTTTCGCCGTGGCGCCCGCACTGTCTGAGTCCGCCCAGCCGTACTGGTACCGGCCCAGCCCCTCGAGTTCGGGATGCGCGGTCGTGGTCATGAAGAGTTCCTCCCAGTCCGGGATGTGGCACTTCGGGTCGTGGGGTGGTCGGTTGGTTGCGGCTCGTCCTTGCTGGCGGCCACGACTTCGGAGCGGGGTACGTGGGTGGTGCACACACCGTCACCGTGCGCGATCGTGGCAAGGCGCTGGACGTGTCGCCCGAGGATTCGGGAGAACACCTCCGTCTCCGCCTCGCACAGCTGCGGGAACTGCTCGGCGACGTGAGCGACCGGGCAGTGGTGCTGGCACAACTGTTCGCCGGCCCCCGCCGGAGCGACCGACGCAGCGTACCCATCCTCGGTCAGCGCCTCGGCCAGCGCGCTTGTTCCCTCACCCTCGGGGGACGTGGCCGCGACCGAGCGGTAGCGCTCCTCGAGTCGGCCGACGAGCCGCCGGGCGAACGCCTCCAGGGCATCCTCCCCGCCGGTCTCACGGATGTAACGCAACGCGCTCACCGCGAGATCGTCGTAGGCCTGGTGGAACGCGCTCCGGCCGGCGTCGGTCAGCGCGAACACCTTCGCCGGGCGCCCGCGCCCGCGGGGACCGCGGATGCGCTGCTCACGGGACCCGACGACGCCCTCGGCCACCATGGCGTCGAGGTGCCGCCGGATCGCGGCCGGAGTGACGCCCAGACGCTCGGCGAGCGCACCGGCGGTCTGTGGTCCACATTCGAGGATCACCCGGGCCACCCGCTCACGGGTCGACTCGTGCGCGGCGTCGCGGTCCGGGCCCGCGGTCACGGCGTCAGACGCAGTGTCCACCGGCTCGGGGTGCGCCGCCGGCATGGCCGAAGCCACGAGAGACGACCGAGCGTTTTTCACAACGCCATTGTGCTGTTATTCACGCGGTCCTGCTAGTGAGGCCTGCCTAAGTCGGCGCCGTGAGCGGCTCGAACGGCCTGCGACCTTCGTCACATCCCGCCGAAGTCGTGCGGAGCGACCCTGCGCGGAAGGGTCCTGACGCGACCTCAGTGACATCGCACGCCAAGGTGACATGCCACACGAAAGCGACAGGCGCGACCTGCCGGAATCTGCACCGATCGGCCCGCGACCCCGTTCTCCCCTCCTGCCCACCCGTGCCGCCGGGCCGGTCGCCGGCCCGCGGACGAGCGTTCCGACACCCGCGTCCGCGGGTTCGCGGCGTTGTGGTCGCAAGGTCACGCCCTACACTCGCGAGGGTGGGTGATCTGGTCATAGAGATTGAGGATCTCGTGGTGCGGTATGGCCGCGGGAAGGCCGCGGTCACCGCGGTCGCCGGCCTCAGTCTCGCGGTCGCCCAGGGCAGCGTGACCGCTGTGCTCGGGCCCAACGGCGCCGGCAAGACGACGACCATGGAGACCTGCGAGGGCTACCGCCGCCCGACCCGGGGCCGGGTCAGCGTGCTCGGCCTGGACCCCGTGAGCGACCGGCGCGCGCTCATGCCCCGCGTCGGCGTGATGCTGCAGGAGGGCGGTGCCTGGTCGGGAGCACGCGCGGTGGAGATGCTCCGCCACGTCGCCCGGCTGCACGCAAACCCACTCGACGTCGACCTGCTGGTGCAGCGGCTCGACCTCGCGGGCTGCGGCCGGACCCCGTACCGCAGGCTCTCCGGCGGGGAGAAGCAGCGACTCGCGCTCGCGATGGCTCTGGTCGGCCGCCCCGAACTCGTGATCCTCGACGAGCCCACCGCCGGGCTCGACCCGCACGCGCGCAGGGCGACCTGGGAACTCGTCGAGGAGCTTCGCCGCGACGGCGTCTCCCTCGTCCTCACCACCCATCACATGGAGGAGGCCGAGCGCCTCGCCGACCAGGTCTATGTCATCGACCGGGGTCGGGTGATCGCCGCCGGCTCGCCCAGCGAGCTGACCTCGCGCGGCGCGGCCAACACGCTTCGGTTCCGGGGCCCGATGGGCCTCGACCTGCGCTCGCTGCTGGCGGCCCTGCCCGACGGGAGCGGCGTCCGCGAACCCGCGCCGGGAAGCTACCTCATCCTCGGAAAGATCGATCCGCACCTGCTGGCGACCGTGACCGCCTGGTGTGCCGCCCACGGCGTCCTCGCCGATGACCTCGCGGTCGAGCGCCACACCCTGGAGGACGTCTTCCTCGAACTCACCGGACGGGAGCTGCGCCCATGACGGTCGGAACCTTCACACCCCGCCCAGGTGCCGCCCCGTTGCCCCGGATGGTCCTCGGCCAGGCCCTGATGGAGGCGAAACTGCTGCTCCGCAACGGCGAGCAGGTCGTCCTGGCCCTCGTCATCCCGCTGCTGCTGCTCGCCGCGGGCACCCTCGCCCCCGGCCTCGCGCTCGGGCCGGGCCGGCGGATCGACGTCCTGGCGCCGGGCGTTCTGGCACTCGCCGTCATGTCGACGGCGTTCACCAGTCTCGCGATCGCCACGGCGTTCGAACGGCGCTACGGCGTCCTCAAGCGGCTCGGCGTCTCTCCGCTCCCCCGCACCGGCCTGCTGGCCGGCAAGGTGCTCGCCGTCCTGCTCGTCGAGGCCGTCCAGGTGGTCCTCATCGTGGCCGCCGGATTGCTGCTCGGCTGGCGACCGGAGGCGAGCGTCGCGACGGTGGGCCCGGTGGTGGTGCTGGTGATCGCGGGAACGGCCGCGTTCGGCGCGCTCGGGCTGTTGATGGCCGGGACGCTCCGGGCGGAGGCCACCCTCGCCGCCGCGAACCTCGTCTACCTGTTGCTGGTGGTCTGCGGTGCGACCCTCGTTCCCGTTCACTCCTACCCCGAGGCGATGCAGCCCGTCATCGGCTGGCTGCCCTCGGGCGCGCTCGCCGAGGGGATGCGCCAGGCGTTCGGTCCGGCGGGTCCCTCCTGGAGCGCGGTGGCAGGGGCGATCGGGATCCTGCTCGCCTGGGCGGTGGCGGGAGCCCTCGCCACGGCGCGCACCTTCCGCTGGGAGTGACCTCGCACCAGGCCCGTTCGGACGACGCCGCGACACCAGGGCCAACCCGGCGATTCGTCGTTGAAGCGGACGTCTCCGGCGCGCCCGGCGGAGGCATTGCCGGCGACCGGTCCGCCGCTGCTTAGGCTTGGCCCGTGCAGCTGCCTCGTCCCACCCTCACCCACCTGCGCGGCCTGGCCATCGCGGCCGTGATCGCCAACATCGCCATCGTGGTGACCGGAGGGGCGGTTCGGCTCACCGGATCGGGGCTCGGCTGCCCGACCTGGCCGCGGTGTACCGAGCAGTCCTTCGTCGCCCACCAGGAGCTGGGCATCAACGGGGCCATCGAGTTCGGCAACCGGATGCTCACCTTCGTGGTCGGGATCGTGGTGGCCCTGTGCTGGCTCGCCGCCATGCGCTACCAGCCGCACCGGCGCGACCTGCGCTGGCTGTCGGGCATCCTGGTGCTCGGCGTCCCCGCGCAGGCCGTGATGGGTGGGCTCACGGTCCTGAGCCACCTCGACCCCTGGGTGGTAGGGCTGCACTTCATGGTGTCGCCGGTGCTGGTCGTGGTGGCGGTCGTCTTCGCCCGCCACACCCGTGAGACCGGTGGGCCGGCGACGAGGACCGTCCCGGCACCGGTGCGCGGCCTCGCGATCGGCACGCTCGCGACGACGTTCGTGGTGATGTACGTCGGCACCATCGTGACGGGCAGCGGACCACACGCCGGTGACCTCACAGCGCGCCGGAACGGCATCGATCCGGCGACGATCAGCCAGTTCCACGCCGACGTGGTTTTCCTGCTCGTCGGGCTCACCATCGGGGCACTGGTGGCGTTCCGGGCGACCTCGGCACCCGCCCGCGCCCAACGAGCGGCGCTGGTGCTGCTTCTCACCGAGATCGGCCAGGGCCTCGTCGGGTTCGTGCAGTACTTCACCGGCCTGCCCGCCGTGCTCGTCGGCATCCATCTCGGCGGCGCCACCCTGACGGTCGCGGCCGCGACCTGGCTGGTGCTCGGAACCCGCCGGCTCACCGCACCGGCCGGTACGACGGACGTCGAGAATTCGGCGGACGCGCAGGTCGAAGGCGCCGGTCGACTCGACCAGTTCGGCAGTCCCGCCCAACCGGCGCGGCAACCCGGCTGACCCACCGCAACGCGCGCGAGGCACAGCCCGCGTGAACCAGCGGTTAGCAAATCAGCCCGCGCGAATCTTCGGCGGCGAAATCAGCTGGTGTGAACCAGCGGTGGCGAAGTCAGCCGGCCTGTATGTCGCCAGTTGCTCTGCCAGGCACGCTCGCCTGCCGCGCGCCGGCTTCCATGATCATGAAGGTTCCCGGTCACAGAGCCACCGGGAACCTTCATGATCACGAACATGTTCAAGTGAAGCAGACCGCGTGGGGGGCGAGCCACCTTCGGGCTCGCCCACGGTCAGCCCACGGGTGGGTCAGGAGGCGCGGCTGGTTCGGCCCTCACCACGGTGGTCGCGGTTGCGGCGGCTCTCGCCGCGCCGCCCCTCGGCGGGACGCCCTTCACCCGAACGACCGTCGCTTCCGCGCCCGTCACCCGGACGCCCCTCGCCGAAGGAGGGCCGACGGTCACCGTCAGCTCGCCGCGGCCGGAAGGCGCGCTTGGAAGCGCCACCCCGGTCCGAACGGCGCGCGCCCTGCTGGCGCCGCGCTTCGCTCACCTGCGGCCGGGTCACCACGATCGGGGTACCGGAGACAGCCACGTCACGCACCGCCTCGTGGCCGGGCGTCACCTCGAACGCGCTGGGCGTGACCTTGGCCAGCTTGTGTAGGCGGGCCACCTCGCGCCGCTGGTCGGGCTGGACCAGGGAGATCACTGTCCCGGTCGCACCGGCCCGCGCCGTTCGTCCGGAACGGTGGAGGTAGTCCTTGTGGTCCGCCGACGGGTCGAAGTGCACGACCAGGTCCACGTCGTCGACGTGGATGCCACGGGCCGCGACGTCGGTGGCGATGAGGACGCGGGGCGAACCCGACGCGAACCCGGACAGCGCCCGACGACGTGCGCCCTGCTTGAGGTTTCCGTGGATGGCAGCGGCCTCGACACCGGCGTGGCCGAGTTGCTTGACCAGCCGGTCGGCGCCGTGCTTGGTCCGGACGAAGAACAGCGTCCGTCCGGGCCGGGACGCGATCTCCGCGGCCACGGCGACCTTGTCGTCGGGGCGCAGGGTGAACACCCGGTGCTCGACGGACTCGACCGGCGCGGCGGCCGGTGCGACCGCGTGGAACGCCGGGTCCTTGAGATAGCGCGCCACCAGTCGGGCGACGCCGCGGTCCAGGGTGGCGGAGAAGAGCATCCGCTGGCCACCCTCCGCCGTCATGTCGAGGAGCCGGGTGACCGCGGGAAGGAATCCCAGGTCGGCCATGTAGTCCGCCTCGTCCAGGACGCTGACGTCGACCTGCGCGAGAGTGCACTCGCCCTGTTCGATCAGGTCGAGCAGGCGCCCCGGGGTCGCGACCACGATGTCCACACCGTCCCGCAACGCGAGGACCTGCCGGCGCATCGAGGCGCCGCCGTAGACCGTGGTGAGCTCGACTCCGATCCGCCGCGCGAGCGGAAGCAGAACGTCGGCCACCTGCTGGGCGAGCTCGCGGGTCGGTACGAGGACCAGGCCGCGGGGGGTTCCGGGCCGGCGGGTGGCGTCGGCGCCGACCAGCCGGGTGAGCATGGGCAGCCCGAAGGCCAGGGTCTTACCCGAACCCGTCTGGGCGCGGCCGAGGACGTCGCGGCCGGCCAGCGTGTCGGGCAGGGTGCGGGCCTGGATCGGGAACGGGCGTTCGATCCCGCGCCGACGCAGCGCCTCGGCGAGGCGCTCGGGGAGGCCGGTGCTCTCGAAGCTGGTGGGGATGTCGGCCGGTTCTACCGCGCCGGCCGCGTCGAGGGCGGCCTCCAGCTCCAGCTCGAAGGACTCCTCGACGTTGTGGGAGCGAACCCGGTCGGGTCCGGGTCCGCCGCGTCGCGGCCGCGGCGGGCGGGCTCCACCACGCGAGGAGTCGGCGTGCCGCGAGGTGGCGCGGCGGGAGTCGCTCCAGCGGGAGCCGTTCGGCCGTCCGTCCGCCCCGCGAGAGGGGGTACGGGACCTGGTGCCGTAGCCGGAGGTGGAACGAGAGTCGCTTCCAGCAGTCGATCCGGAGTCGGATCCAGTGGAGGCATTACGAACCCGGCGGGAGTATTCCGCCTCGGAGTTTTGGGGCATGTAAAGACTTGCTCCGTCGTGGGGCTTCGGCCGCGACGTCCGGTCGGTTGTCACGCACGACGTCTACGAGCGGACGGCTCGCGGACGGGGACGGAACACTCGGAGGGGCGACCATGCGGGCGGCTCGCCCACAAGAGGGACGGCGGACGCCGTCTTGCGCAGATCTTACCCACGACGCCGGGACAGGCCTCCCCCGGGTCCAGGCGACGAGCGACCCGGGACGTACGGTTCAAGCTCCGGGCCGCGACCTGCACACACCGAGGAGGATCCGTCACGATGAGTGAGGCACGCCCCGATCCGACGGTGGCAGGGCCCCGGCAGGTGCCTCTTGCCTCCTCGATGGGTCGGTGGGTCGTCTTCGCCGCCATCCTCGGATCCGGTGTCGCGATGCTCGACAGCACCGTCGTCAACGTCGCCTTGCCAGCCATCGATCGCGAACTCGGCGGTGGGATCCAGGTCCAACAGTGGGTGCTTGACGGCTACCTGCTCACCTTGAGTGCCCTGCTGTTGCTCGGCGGTGTCCTCGGTGACCGGTACGGCCGTCGGCGGATCTTCACGATCGGCCTTGTGGTGTTCACGCTCGCGTCCGTCGCCTGTGGCCTCGCGCCCAACGGGGGAACGCTGATCATCGCGCGCGTGGTCCAGGGCGTCGGTGGCGCGCTGCTCGTACCCGGGAGTCTCGCGCTGATCGACGCGACCATCCGGTCGGAGGACCGCGGCCGGGCCGTCGGGATGTGGGCCGGGCTGACCGGCGTCGCCTCCGCCATCGGCCCCTTCGTCGGTGGATGGCTGGTCGTGGTGTCCTCGTGGCGGTGGGTGTTCCTGCTCAACGTCCCGCTGGCACTCGCCGCTGTGTGGGTGATGGTGCGACACGTCCCGGAGAGCCGGGACCCGGACGCCCCACGTCACCTGGACCTCGTCGGGGCGCTCTGTATCACCGCCGGCCTGGCGGGCCTCACCTACGCACTGATCGAGGTACCCGGCAGCGGCTGGGACGTCGCGACCATCATCGCGACGGTCATCGGCGTCGCCGGCCTGGTGGCGTTCCCGATCGTGGAGATACGCCACCCGACGCCGCTGCTGCCGCTCGACATCTTCCGGTCCGGGCAGTTCACCGGGGCCAACCTCACGACGTTCGCGGTGTACGCCGCGCTCGGTGGCGCGTTGTTCCTGCTGGCGCTGCAACTCCAGCAGTCGCTCGGTTACTCCGCCCTCACGGCCGGTGTCGCCACCCTGCCGATCACGGTGCTGATGCTGCTCCTGTCCTCACGAATGGGCGCCGCCGCCCAGCGAACCGGCCCCCGGTTGCCGATGACGGTGGGGCCGCTGGTCGCCGCGGTGGGCCTCGCGCTCATGGCGCGGATCGTGCCGGGAGCGTCGTACCTCACCGACATCCTTCCGTCCGTGGTGATCTTCGGGCTCGGCCTGTCGATCACGGTCGCGCCGCTGACGTCCACCGTGCTCGCGGCGGTGCCGGAGACGCGCGTCGGCGCGGCGTCGGGGGTCAACAACGCGGTCGCACGGACGGCCGGACTGCTCGCGGTCGCGATCCTTCCACCGGTGGCGGGCGTCGCCGGCGCGGGCGGCGGACCGCTCGGCTCGGGCTTCAGCCGCGCGATGGCCATCGCCGCGGTCGTGTGCGCGCTCGGCGGGGTCATCGCCTTCGCGACCGTACGACGTGGAACGCCGGTCGAGCACCACACGCTGCCCGGGCTGCAGCAGTGCTGCCAGGATCCGAGCACCCGCACCACCGAAGGCGCCGGGCAGCGGGCGCGCTGAACGCCGGTCGCGGACACTCCCCCGACAGCGTCTTCAGTCCTTCCGCGCCAGCGGGCATGATCAACGGCGTACCCGGGCCCGCGCACCGCCGCCCGGATCGCCGAGCCGAGAGGACAGCATGGACCACCTCACCCCTCGTCCAGACCTGTACGACGTGCCCTACCAGGCAGAGGACTTCCGCGGCATGCCCTACCGCCAAGTCGGCGCGTCCGGGTTGCGCGCCTCGGCGATCGGCCTGGGCACCTGGAAGTTCGGCTACCCGCACACCGGTGACGGGGCCCGCGTCGACGAGCGCACGGCGTTCGCGATCTTCGACCGTGCGGTCGAACTCGGCGTCACCTTCTGGGACACCGCCAACCGCTACAACAACGGGTCGGGCAACTCCGAGCGCCTGATCGGCCGGTGGCTTCGGGCCAACCCGGACCAGCGCCGCGACATCGTCCTCGCGACGAAGGCGCACGGTGGCATGGACGGCGCGACCCCCAACCACAGCGGCCTGTCCCGAGGCAACATCGTCGACGCCGTGCACGCATCCCTGGCGCGGCTGCAACTCGACCACGTGGACGTCCTCTACTTCCACCGGTTCGACCCGACCGTGCCGATCGAGGAGAGCCTGGAGACCATCGAGGACCTCGTACGCGAAGGGCTCATCCGCTACTTCGCGGTGTCGAACTTCACCCGGGACCAGCTCGCGAGCTACCTCGAGGTGCAGGGCGGACTGTCGCGACGGTGCCGACCCGTGGCGGTCCAGAACCGCTTCGACCCGCTCAACCGCGAGCCGGACGACTATGTCGGAACGCTCGCCTACTGCGCGGCGCAGGGCATCGCCTACGTGCCGTACAGCCCGCTCGCGGGAGGCCTGCTGACCCGGCGTTACCTCGACCCGAGCGGCGCCGGTGCCGGTGACCGGCTGCACGACGAGGGCAGGCTGGAGTCGGTGGCGACCGAGGAGAAGCTCGCCGGGGTACGCCGGCTGCTGAAGCTCGCCGAGGCCTGGGAGGTGGAGGTCAGCCAGCTCGCGCTCGCCTACCTGCTCACACTTCCGGGCATGGGCCCGCAGATCCCGAGCAGTTCGACCGTGGCCCAGCTCGAGTCCAACGCCGCGGCCGGCCGCATCCGACTGGACGAGCAGCAGATCGCGGAGGTGGAGGCCGCCCTCGCCGGCTGACCCGCACGACCCGCACGTCGGGCGCGACCCGCCCGTCGTGCACGGACGGGTACGACAGAGAGCGCTGGTCCGCCGAACGTCCCGTCCGAGAGCCCTCGGGCGGGGAGTTCGGCGGTCTCCAGCCCAGCTCCGGACCAGCTCGACGTGACGTTCGCCATACTCCGGCGACCGCGCTGAGGCCACCCGAGCGGTGCGCCTCAGGCGCGCAGACGAGTCCGCAGCGCGTTCGCCTGCGCGGCCGTGAAGCCACCGGTCTCGAGATAGCCCGCCACCCCGTCGTACTTCGTGTCGAGGTGCGCGAGGGTGTTCAGGATGATCCGCGGCGGGGTCGGCTGCAGCCCCCGCATGATCTCGCGGATCCGGAGGTCGGCGATGCCCTCGAGGACGGCTGCACTGTCGGAGGCGAGACGGCCCTCGGTGAGGGCGTAGTCGGCGCCGATCGTCTCCGGCTCGACGCCCGCGATCCGCAGGGCCATCGCGACGACCATCCCGGTCCGGTCCTTGCCTCCTGCGCAGTGGACCACGACGCCACCCGGAGGGGCGTCGGCGATCGCCCCGAGCGCGGTGGCGAACAGCGCCGGCCGCAGGTCGAGCATCGTGATGTAGATCTCGTCCAGCGTCATGGTCTCGTTGTCGGGGTCGGCGGGGTTCTGGACCGCGACGTGGCAGTACAACGGCGTACGCGCGAACGGGCTCGGCAGGCTCTCGCACTCGCGGTCGCGGCGCAGGTCGATGATCCGGCTCACGCCGTAGGCCTCGACCGCGGCGATCCCCTCGGGGGTGAGCCTGCTGTGGTTGTCGGTGCGGATCAACGCGCCGAGGCGGATCGCGCCACCGTCGGAGGTCGGCAGCCCGCCGACATCACGCGCGTTCAGGCAGTTGGGCCAGTCCAGGTGATTGGGCGAAGCCATGTGATTGGGCGAAGCCATGCCGGCCCTACACCCCCAACAGACGAAGCGTCGCGCCCGGCGCGCGACAGTGTCCTCGCCAGGGTACTGAGCGGGCGGGAAACCGACCGGAGACGGGCGGGAAACGGCAACCCGCCCCGGAGTGGGCGGTCGGGCCTCAGCGGGTCAGCAGCGGGTCGATCGCGACCGCGACGAAGAGCAGCGCGAGGTAGAGGTTGGACCAGTGGAAGAACCGCATCGGGCGCAGTGCGGGGCCGGACTGTCCCCGCGCGACCCGGCGGACGAGGGCGAACGCCTCGACCATGACGAGCGCGCCCAGAACCGCTGCCGCCACGGGGTAGAACCACCCGGTGGGTGCGATCGGCCACAGTGCGAGCGAGGCGAGAACCGTCGCGCCGGAGTAGGCGACCACCTGCCAGGCGACCGCGCGTTCGGTGGCCACCACGGGAAGCATCGGTACGCCGGCCGCCGCGTAGTCCTCGCGGTAACGCATCGCGAGCGTCCAGGTGTGCGGCGGCGTCCAGAAGAACACCACCAGCACGAGGGCGAGCGGCGCCCAGTCGAGTGAGCCGCGGACCGCGGTCCAGCCGATCGCCACGGGGAAACAGCCCGCGATGCCGCCCCACACGATGTTCTGCGCCGTACGCCGCTTCAGGACCATCGTGTAGACGAGGATGTAGAAGGCGTTGGCGGCCAGTGCGAGCAGCGCTGAGAGCCAGTTGACGAGCAGCCCCAGCCAGAGTGTCGCGACCAGTCCGAGCAGGAGTCCGAACATCGCGGCGTTGCGGGGACTCACCGCGTGTCTCGGCAACGGTCGCCGACGTGTACGCCGCATCCGCTCGTCGATGTCGCGGTCGAGCACGCAGTTGAGGGTGTTGGCGCTCCCCGCCGCGAGGATGCCGCCCAGCACGGTGGCGAGCACCAGGCCGAGGTTGGGCACGCCACCCTGGGCGAGGAACATCACCGGCACCGTGGTGACGAGGAGCAGCTCGATGATCCGGGGCTTGGTGAGGGCGACGTAGGCCGAGACGACATCCCGCCAGCTCGGTCGGCCGGCGGGTGCACCAGGGTGAAGATCCCTCTCGACGGACCCGGAATGGACGGGTCCGGAGTCGACAGCCGCCACGCACACCTCGAAACCGGAGAGCACCAAGCCGGACGGTCCGGCCCAAACGATCGGCGGCCAGTCTAAGAGCCGAGTCCCGGTGCCAGTCCGCCGGGCTCGCCGGGTTTGGTCCGGGACCGCCTCCGGGCGGGCGACGAGCCAGGCCCCGGATGCCTACCTCACCTACCCCATATCAAGGCATTTCCGGGCAGGAGTGGCGTATGCGGAGTGTGGTGACAAGAGGCCCGGGGCAGGGGGACGGCAGGCGAGCGTAGCCCTACCTGGGTGAGTAGGCTCGCAAGCGATGGCGCTTCCTCAACTCCTCACAAGGAGCCGATCAGCCGTATGACTGCCAGCCCCGCATCCGAACCCCTGCAGTGGACCGATCTGGACAAGCGAGCCGTCGACACGATCCGAGCGCTCGCCATGGACGCGGTCGAGAACACCGGCAACGGCCATCCCGGTACGGCGATGAGTCTGGCCCCGGCGGCCTACATGCTGTTCCAGCGGCTGATGCGCTACGACCCTGCCGACCCCGACTGGTCCGGACGAGACCGCTTCGTGCTCTCCGCCGGCCACACCAGCCTCACGCTCTACATCCAGCTCTTCTACGCCGGGCTCCTCGATCTCGACGACCTGAAGCACTTCCGCCAGTGGGGTAGCCGCACACCCGGCCACCCCGAGCACGGGCACACCCCGGGCGTGGAGACGACGACCGGCCCGTTGGGCCAGGGCATCGGCAACGCGGTGGGCATGGCCATGGCCGCCCGGCGCGAGCGCGGGCTGCTCGACCCCGAGGCCGCACTCGGTGGGAGCCCGTTCGACCACCGCGTCTTCACGATCGTGAGCGACGGTGACATCGAGGAGGGCATCAGCCACGAGGCCAGCGCTCTGGCCGCGCACCAGAAGCTCGGCAACCTGGTCGCCCTCTACGACGACAACCTGATCTCCATCGAGGACGACACGACGATCGCGAAGTCCGAGGACGTCGGCGCGCGCTACGAGGCCTACGGCTGGCACGTCCAGACCGTGGAGTGGCGCCGTTCGGAGGACTACGTCGAGGACGTCGAGGCGCTGTGGTCGGCCTACCAGACCGCGCTCGCCGAGACCGACCGCCCGTCCCTGATCGTGCTCAAGACGATCATCGCCTGGCCCGCCCCGAACGCCCAGAACACCGGCAAGTCCCACGGCTCCGCACTCGGTGCCGACGAGGTCGCCTCGACCAAGGAGATCCTGGGCTTCGACCCGGCGAAGAGCTTCGTGGTCGAGAAGGACGTGCTCGCCCACGTGCGCCAGCTCCGCGAGCGGGGCGCCGCGCTCCACCACGAGTGGGACAAGGCCTACAAGGCCTGGCGCAGCGCCAACCCCGAGCGGACCCAGCTGCACGACCGGATGCGCGAGCGGCGCCTGCCCGACGGCTGGACCGAGCGCATTCCGTCGTTCGAGGCCGGCAAGGACGTCGCGACGCGCAAGGCGTCGGGTGCCGTCATCTCGGCCCTCGCCCCGGTTCTCCCGGAGCTGTGGGGAGGCTCGGCCGACCTCGCGGAGTCCAACAACACGACTCCCGACGGCGAACCCTCCTTCGTGCCGCCCGAGTACGCCACGAAGGAGTTCCCCGGCGACTGGTACGGCCGGGTGCTCCACTTCGGCATCCGCGAGCACGGCATGGGCGCGATCCTTAACGGCATCGCCCTGCACGGCGGCACCCGCCCCTACGGCGCGACGTTCCTGGTCTTCAGCGACTACATGCGCCCGTCGGTGCGGCTGGCCGCGCTGATGAAGCTGCCGGTGATCTACGTCTGGACCCACGACTCGGTCGGTCTCGGCGAGGACGGGCCGACCCACCAGCCGGTCGAACACCTGGCCGCGCTGCGGGCCATCCCCGGCCTGGAGGTCATCCGGCCGGGCGACGCCAACGAGGCGGCGGCCGCGTGGCAGTTCGCCCTGTCCCGGCCGAACGCGCCGAAGGGGCTCGCTCTCACCCGGCAGAACCTCCCGACCTTCGACCGCTCCGAGGGCAGCGGCTTTGCGCCGGCCAGCGAGGTCGGCAAGGGCGGCTACGTCCTCGTCGACGCTCCCGGCGACGGGCTCCCCGACGTCGTGCTGATCGCAACCGGCTCCGAGCTCCAGCTCGCGGTGGCCGCCCGTGAACAGCTCGCTGCCGAGGGCATCGGCGCGCGGGTCGTCTCGATGCCGTGCGTGGAGTGGTTCGACGACCAGGACCAGGCCTACCGCGACACCGTGCTCCCGCCCGCCGTCCGGGCGCGGGTCTGTGTCGAGGCCGGGATCGCTCAGCCCTGGCATCGCTTCGCGGGAGACAAGGGAAAGATCGTGTCCCTGGAACATTTCGGCGCTTCCGCGGATTACAAGACCCTGTTCCGGGAGTTCGGGTTTACGGCGGACTCGGTGGCACAGGCCGCACGGGAGAGCCTCGCGGCGACTCGCGGTTGAGCAGCCGGCGCCACCGGCAGTGGAAGGAGAACGGATGAACGACCGACTTGCCGAACTGTCCGGCTCAGGTGTGGCCATCTGGATCGACGACGTGTCCCGGCGCCGACTCAGCACGGGCAACCTGGCCGAACTCATCAAGGACAAGAACGTCGTCGGGGTCACCAGCAACCCGACGATCTTCGCGAAGGCGCTCAGCAACGCCGACGACTACGCCGACCAGACGCGTGATCTCGCCGTCCGCGGCGTCGATCTCGAGGAGGCCGTACGCGCGATCACGACGTACGACATCCGCTGGGCGGCCGACGTGCTGCGTCCGGTCTATGACCGCAGCAACGGTGTCGACGGCCGCGTGTCGCTCGAGATCGACCCCCGCCTCGCGCGGGAGACCGACAAGACGATCGCCGAGGCCCGCGCGCTGTGGCGGCTCGTCGACCGGCCGAACCTCTTCATCAAGATCCCGGCCACGGCCGAGGGTCTGCCGGCGATCACGGCGGCGCTCGCGGCGGGCATCAGTGTCAACGTGACGTTGATCTTCGCCCTCGACCGCTACCGCGCCGTGATGGACGCCTTCATGACCGGTCTGGAGCAGGCCAAGGCCAACGGCCACGACCTGTCGAAGATCGCGAGTGTGGCGTCCTTCTTCGTGAGCCGGGTCGACACCGAGGTCGACAAGCGCCTCGACAAGATCGGCACGGAGCAGGCCAAGGAGCTTCGTGGGAAGGCCGCGATCGCCAACGCGCGGCTGGCCTTCGAGGCCTACGAGCAGGCGTTCGGCACCCAGCGCTGGAAGGCGTTGGAGGCCGCGGGTGCGCTACCGCAGCGTCCCCTGTGGGCGTCCACGTCCACGAAGGACCCCAACCTGCCCGACACGATCTACGTCACCGAACTCGTGACGCAGGGCGTCGTCAACACCATGCCGGAGGCGACGCTGGTGGCCTTCGCCGATCACGGTGAGGTCCACGGCGACACGGTCCGCGGCACCTACGACGAGGCCCGCAAGGTGATCGCCGACCTCGAGGCCCTCGGCATCAGCTACGACGACGTGGTGAACGTGCTCGAGGACGAGGGCGTCGAGAAGTTCGCCGCCAGCTGGAAGGAACTCCTCGAGTCGGTGAGCAAGGAACTCAAGGGGGCCAAGTAGTGACGACGGAGAGCCTCTCTGTCGCGGTAGAACGGCCCCACAGCGACGTCCTCAGTCGCCTCATCGACGACCAGGTGGCGTCCTCCCTCGCCGCGAAGGACCCGACCCTGTGGGGCCCGGAGGCCGAGCCGGAGGCATCTGTCCGGCTCGGCTGGGTCGACCTACCCCGTGCGTCGCGTCCACTGCTGGCGGAGATCGACGCGCTGCGCGCCGATCTGCGCCAGGAGGGGCTCGACCACATCGTGCTGGCGGGTATGGGCGGATCCTCCCTCGCACCCGAGGTGATCACCGCCACCGCCGGCGTCGAGCTCACGGTGCTCGACTCCACCGATCCGTCCGTCATCCGCCGGGCGATCGACGACCGTCTCGAGCGGACCGTGCTCGTCGTGTCGAGCAAGTCCGGCTCGACGGTCGAGACCGACAGCCACCGCCGCGCCTACCTTCGTGCCTTCGCCGACGCGGGTGTCGACGGGCCGAGCCGGATCGTGGTCGTCACCGATCCGGGTTCGCCGCTCGCGAAGATCGCCGAGTCCGAGGGCTATCGCAAGGTCTTCCTCGCCGATCCCAACGTCGGCGGCCGCTACAGCGCCCTGTCGGCGTTCGGACTCGTCCCCGCAGGCCTCGCCGGTGTCGACGTCGCCGACCTGCTGGACGAGGCCGAGGCGGTCACCCCCACGCTCCGGCTCGACTCGAGCGGCAATCCGGCCCTGCTGCTCGCCGCGTGCCTCGGCGGCGGCCACAACGAGGGCCACGACAAGGTCGCCCTGGGCAAGGGCGCCAGTACCAACACCGGTTTCGGGGCCTGGGCCGAGCAGCTGATCGCCGAGTCGACCGGCAAGCTCGGCAAGGGACTCCTCCCGGTCGATCTCGGTGGAACGGGTGGCACCACCCCCGGCTGGGCCAGGCCGGGCGACGACGTGACGTCCGTCGCCCTCGGTTCGCCGCACCACTCCCAGGCCGGCCAGATCATCACCGACGGCCCGCTGGGAGCGATGTTCCAGCTCTGGGAAACGGCCGTCGCGATGGCCGGCCGAGTGATCGGGATCAACCCGTTCGACCAGCCCAACGTCGAGGAGGCCAAGCGGGCCGCGCGGGCCCTGCTCGACCAGCCACCGGCGTCCTCCGACGCGCCGCCACCGGCCTACGTCGACGGTGCGGTGGAGGTCTACGGCGACGAGGACCTGTTGCGCGGTGCCACGACGGTCCGCGACGCGCTCGCCGCGATCGCCGCGGCCGTGCCCGCGCAGGGCTACCTCGCGGTGCTCGCCTACCTCGACCGGGAGGTGGACGGCCAGGCCGCCGCGCTCCGGGAGGCTCTGGGCGGGCGCGCGCACTTCCAGGTCACCTTCGGGTGGGGACCTCGGTTCCTCCACTCGACCGGGCAGTACCACAAGGGTGGCCATCCCAACGGGGCGTTCGTCGAGATCACCGGTGCCATCGCCGAGGACCTCGACGTGCCGGACCGTCCCTACACGTTCGGCCAGCTCATCACCGCACAGGCCGCCGGTGACCTGGCCGTTCTACGGGACAAGGGGTTGCCCACCCTGCGACTTCATCTCACCGACCGGAAAGCCGGCCTCGCCCAGCTTCTGGAAGCGGCCGGAAAGGTGTCTTCATGACCGACGAGCAAAACACGGCGGGGACCGCTGTCGCGGACGGCGGCGCACCGAACGTCGTGGGTGTGCCCGCCGAGACCGAACCGTTGGGCGTGGCCGCCGCGGCCCTTGCCCTCACGCCGCCGGAGGACAATCCTCTCCGCGATCCCCAGGACCGCCGACTCCCCCGCATCGCCGGCCCGTGCGGCCTGGTGATCTTCGGGGTGACCGGCGACCTCGCCCGTAAGAAGCTGATGCCGGCCGTCTACGACCTCGCCAACCGTGGGTTGCTCCCGCCGGGCTTCGCCCTGGTGGGTTTCGCCCGCCGCGACTGGGCGAACGAGGACTTCGAGCAGGTCGTCCACGACGCGGTCAAGGAGTACGCCCGGACGCCGTTCCGCGAGGAGGTCTGGAAGCAGCTGTCGGAGGGCTTCCGCTTCGTCCCGGGCGAACTCGACGACGACGCTTCGTTCGTCCGGCTCCGCGAGACGATCGACGAACTCGACCGTGAGCGCGGCACCAACGGCAACCACGTGTTCTACCTCTCGGTGCCGCCGAAGCTGTTCCCGACGACCGTCCGGCAGCTGAAGAAGCACGGACTGGCCGACCAGAGCCCCGAAAACTGGCGCCGCGTCGTGGTGGAGAAGCCGTTCGGCCACAACCTCGAGAGTGCTCAGGAGCTCAACGCCATCGTCTCGGAGGTCTTCTCCCCTGAGCAGGTGTTCCGCATCGACCACTACCTCGGCAAGGAGACGGTGCAGAACATCCTGGCGCTGCGCTTCGCCAACCAGATGTTCGAGCCGGTCTGGAACGCCAACTACGTCGACCACCTGCAGATCACCATGGCCGAGGACGTCGGCATCGGTGGCCGCGCGGGCTACTACGACGGGATCGGCGCGGCCCGCGACGTCATCCAGAACCACCTGCTCCAGCTGATGGCGCTCACCGCCATGGAGGAGCCGGTGAGCTTCGACGCCAAGAGCCTGCGGATCGAGAAGCAGAAGGTGCTCGCGGCCGTCCACCTCCCGGACCGCCTCGACCTGCACACCGCACACGGCCACTACTCCGAGGGGTGGGCCGGCGGCCTGAAGGTCCGGGGCTACCTCCAGGAGGAGGGCATCCCGGCCGACACCCGCACCGAGACCTACGCCGCGATCAAGCTCGAGATCGACACCAGGCGCTGGGCGGGCGTACCCATCTACCTGCGCACCGGCAAGCGACTCGCTCGCCGGGTGACCGAGGTGGCGGTGGTCTTCAAGAAGGCCCCGCACCTCCCGTTCGCCTCGACCGCGACGGAGGAACTCGGCAACAACACCCTGGTGATGCGGATCCAGCCCGACGAGGGGATCACGCTGCGGTTCGGTTCGAAGGTGCCCGGCAGCCAGATGGAGATCCGGGACGTCACGATGGACTTCGCCTACGGCGGCGCGTTCACCGAGTCCTCGCCGGAGGCCTACGAGCGGCTCATCCTCGACGTCTTGCTGGGTGACTCCCCGCTGTTCCCCCAGCACGAGGAGGTCGAGCTGTCCTGGCGGATTCTCGACCCGATCGTCGGCTACTGGGCCGAGCACGACAAGCCAGAGCAATACCCCGCGGGTACGTGGGGACCGGCGTCCGCCGACGAGATGCTGGCCCGCGACGGTCGGGCCTGGAGGCGTCCGTGATCATCGACCTGTCCAACACCACCGCCAGCAAGATCGCCTCGGCGCTGGTCAAGGCGCGCCGCAGCGCGGGTAGCCCTGCCATGGGCATGGTGCTCACGCTGATCGTGGTGGCCGACGAGAGCAACCACTACGACGCCATGAAGGCGGCCATGGAGGCGGCGAAGGAACACCCGTCGCGCATCCTCGGGGTCATCCCCCGGGGCGGCCGTGGCGCCGCCCGTCTCGACGCCGAGGTACGCGTCGGAGGCGAGAGTGGATCGGGCGAGAGCGTGCTGCTCCGCCTCTACGGCGAACTCTCCCGGCACGCCGAGTCGGTCGTGATGCCGCTGCTGCTGCCGGAGTCCCCCGTCGTCGTCTGGTGGCCCAACAAGGCGCCGGACGTACCTTCGGAGGATCCCGTCGGGCAGCTTTCCCAGCGGCGGGTCACCGACGCGGCGGCGTCGCGGCGACCGCTCGCCACCCTGTCGGGCTTCTGCCACCGCTACCAGCCGGGCGACACCGACCTGTCCTGGACGCGGACCACACCGTGGCGGGCACTGCTCGCCGCCGCCCTGGACCAGCCGCACGGAGCGATCTCCGCGGCGACCGTCGAGGCCGAGCGCGGCAACGCCAGCGCCGACCTGCTCGCCGCGTGGATCGGCGGCCGGCTGGGGATCCCCACCAAGATCAAGGTCAGTCGGGGTCCTGGCATCACCGCGGCGATCCTGCACACCGACCGCGGCGACCTGTCGATCACTCGCCCCGACGGCCGGCTCGCGCAGTACTCCGTTCCGGGCCAGCCCAACCGGCACGTGGCGCTGAAGCGCCGCGAGACCTACGAGCTGCTGGCCGAGGAGCTGCGCCGCCTCGACCCCGACGACGTCTACGCCGAAACCGTCGACGAGCTACTACGTCGTACGACCGGTGGCGGCGAGCAGCTGGTCGAGGCCGGTGCCAGGCGAGCGTCGGGTGCCACCACGGCCAACGGCGCGACCGCCACCAGGGCCTCCACCGATTCCGGCGACTCGGCCGGCTCAACCAACTCGACTCGCTCGGCCAACTCGACCGGCTCCCGCGACTCGGCCGGCTCCGGCGACAAGGACACGGCGAAGAAGACGCCGGCCAAGAAGTCCGCCGCGAAGAAGGCACCGGCCAAGAAGTCGGCGGCGAAGAAGACGCCCGCGAAGAAGACCTCGCCCGCGGCGCGGGCCACCGCCACGAAGTCGGCAGCCACCCTGTCGACCGCGGCCGGGTCCGCGGCGAAGAAGGCGGCGAAGAAGGCGGCGAAGTCGGCTTCCTCGACTGGCCAGAAGTCCACCGCTCGTGGTGGGTCGGCGCGGAAGGCGACGTCCCGCAAGTCCGCTTCAGGTTCCTCCGAGGCGGGCCGATGAGCACGCCCGAGATCGTCGTCCACGCTGACAAGGAACTCCTCGCGCGGGCCGTGGCTGCCCGCCTGGTGACCCGGCTGGTCGACGTCCAGGCCAGCCGTGGCACCGCGTCCGTCGTCCTCACCGGCGGCGGCATCGGCACCGGCGTCCTCGCGGCCCTGGCCGAGTCCCCTGCCCGCGACGCCATTGACTGGCGGCAGCTGTCGGTGTGGTGGGGCGACGAGCGGTTCCTGCCCTCCGGCGATCCCGAGCGCAACGAGACCAGTGCCCGGGCCGCCCTGCTCGACCACGTACCGGTCGACCCGGCGCGAGTGCATCCGATGGGCGCCACGGACGGTCCCGACGGCAAGGACGCCGAGGCCGCGGCCAACAGGTACGCCGAGGAGCTCGCCGCCGCCGTGCGCACCGAGGATCACGGCCCGGTTCCGCGGTTCGACGTCCTGATGCTCGGCGTGGGCCCGGACGGTCACGTCGCCTCGATGTTCCCCGAGCACCCCGGGGTCCATGAGGACCAGCGCCAGGTGGTCGCCGTGCACGGGTCGCCGAAGCCGCCGCCGACCCGGCTGTCGCTGACGTTCCCGGCCCTCAACGCCGCCCGCGAGGTGTGGTTCCTGGTCTCCGGTGAGGAGAAGGCCGGGGCCGTACGCCTGGCCCTCGGCGGTGCCGGACCGGTGCAGATCCCGGCCACCGGCGTCCGCGGACAGCAGCGGATCCTGTGGCTGCTCGACCGGGCCGCCGCCAAGGAGCTTCCGCCCGACCTCACCCGCCCCGGCTCGCGCTGACCGCACCGGTGCTGGACCGGATCACGAGGTGCGTGTCCAGCACGTAGCGCGCGTCGCGCACGTCCGCGTTCCCGAGCACGCCCAGCAGGAGTTCGACGGCCGCGCGACCAGCTTCCCCGGTCTGCGCGGACACCGTGGTGAGCGGCGGCGCCGTGGTGGCGGCCACGCCGTCGTCGCAGCCGACCACGCTGAAGTGCGTCGGCACGGGGATCCCGGCGGCGGCGAGGCCCGCGAGCAGTCCCTGCGCGAGCACGTCGTCGAAGCCGACCGCGGCACTCACTCCAGTGGCGAGAAGGGCGGGTACGCAGGCGACGCCGCTGTCGTAGGTCGGCCTGCGGGCCGCGACGGTCACCAACTCCAGACCCTGGCGAGCCGCGACCGCCCGGCGCAACGCCCGCCGGCGCTGCTGGTGCGCCCAGGAAGGATGCGGCCCACTGACGTAGGCGATCCGGCGGTGCCCGAGGTCGGCGAGGTGGTCGACGGCGGCGTTGATCCCACCCGTCGGGTCGATGAGGACGCGTGGGATGCCCTCGAGATCGCGGTTGACGAGAACGACCGGCCGTCGCTCCGCGTGCCTGCGGACGCGCGCCGCGTCCAGCCGGGACGACGCCAACACGATGCCCTCGACCTGTCCGGTGAACCTCGCGAGCAGTGAGTCCTCGCGTTCGGCGTCCTCGTCGGAGTCACCCAGGAAGACGCCGTAACCGGCCGCGTCGGCGGCCCGCTGCGCACCTCGTACCAGTGGCGGGAAGAACGGGTTGGCGATGTCTGGGACCACCAGGGCGATGGTGGCGTAGCGGCCCGTCGACAGCCCCCGGGCGACGATGTTCGGTGTGTAGCCCAACCGGGTGGCGACCGCGCGGACGTGCGCGACGGTCTCCGGCCGCAGCAGGTCCGGGCGGCTGAACGCCCGGGACACGGTCGCGCGGGAGACGCGGGCGGCCTCCGCGACCTCGCGGATCGTGGGCGCACCACCCGGCGCCTGGGCTGGGACTCTGCTCATGACGTGCGAAGCGTAGGTCGTCGTGGTCCTCAGACCGCGACCGATCCACCACTGTCGAGGGACCGGTGGATGGCGTCCAGGATCGCCGTGACGTGCCGGCTGTGCGCGAGCGGCACCAACGGTTCGGTGTCGTCGACCACGCATCCGACCACGTGGCCGACCGCGAGGGCCAGCGCGCCGGCCTGCACACCGTGCAGAACCGGCATGATCGAGGTCCGGGGGTAGCGGAACTCCGTCGGGGTGGCTATCTCGAGTTGGTCGTCCTTGCGATCGAGGTGCACCACTCCGTGTTCGCCGACGACCTCGATGAAGGAGTCGGTCATGGTCGGGTAGGTGTCGGGATAGATCCAGCACGACTCGAACGTCGCTACCGCGCCGGAGGCGAAGCGGACCTGCGCCTGGATGGCGTCCGGCGTCTGGATGCCCTGCGCGTCGAGCACGCCGCGCACCCCGGTCGCGAAGGTCTCGACAGCGGTGTCGTCGCCGAGGAACCAGCACACCAGGTCGATGTCGTGGCTGGACAGGAACCACGCCGGGGTCGTCCGCTCCGCCCAGGTGAGCATCTGCGTCGGCACGTGGATGCGGTCGTTCTTGCGGGCGTAGGCCAGGCGTGGGCGGCCGATCGCGCCCGCCGCGATGTGCGCCTTCGCCTCGGCGTAGCTCGGGATCCACCGGTGGTTGAACGACGTCATCGCCGTGACACCCGCCCGCTCGACCGCGGCGATCACCCGGTCGGCGTCGGCGAGGTTGGTGGCGAGCGGCTTCTCGACCAGCAGTGCCTTGCCCGCCTCAGCCGCGGCGACGGCTATCTCCGTGTGCAGGTGGTCGGGGGTGGCGACGATGACGAGGGCGACGTCCTCGCGGGTGAGGAGTCGCGTGTAGTCGTCGGTGGCCACCGGCGCGCGGTGTCGGGCCGCGAGCGCCCGCGCCGCGTCCACCGGAACGCTCGCCACGCCGACGAGCCGGGCCCGCGGATCGGCCGCCACCGCCCCGGCGTGCGCCGTCCCCATCACACCCGCGCCGATGACCGCCACGCCGACTGGTTGCTCCGCCATGGCTGCACACGGTTGCACATCGTCCTCGCGTGCGGCAACGCTCCAAGACGGCCGGTACTGGCAGGGGCTTCGACACCTCCAGCGATTGACCTGCAACCGCTTGCACGACAGACTCGATCGCCATCCGCAACGGCCCGGCAGGAGGGATTCGTGGGCACCTTCGGTTGGCTCGTCGTCATCGGCTACTTCGTCGTGATGGTCGGTATCGGCGTGTGGGCGAAGTCGCGGATCCGTGACGCCCGGGACTTCTTCGTCGCCGGCGGCCGGATGCCCTGGTGGCTCGCGGGCATCTCCCACCACATGTCGGGCTACAGCGCCGCGGTCTTCGTGGGCTACGCGGCGGTGGCGTACCAGTTCGGCGTCACCCTCTACGTCTGGTGGGCGCTCACCATCACGTTCGCGATGTTCGTTGGTGCGGCCCTCTTCGCCCCGCGCTGGTCGCGGCTGCGCCAACGCCGCGGCATCATCTCCCCGCTCGAGTACCTCTCGACGAGGTACGGCGTCCCGACCCAGCAACTGCTGGCCTGGAGCGGTACCGCGCTGAAGGTGTTCGACGTCGGCGCCAAGTGGGCGGCGACCGCGATCCTGCTGCGGGTCTTCGCCGACGTCCCGCTGTTCTGGGGCATCCTTCTCACCGGCGGCGTGACCCTCGTCTACTCCACCGTCGGTGGCCTGTGGGCCGACGCGCTCACCGACTTGGGGCAGTTCGTCATCCAGTTGCTCGCCGGCGTGACCCTCTTCGTCGCGGTGCTCGCCAAACTGGGCGGCGTCTCCGCCATCTGGGGGATCTGGGACCGGCTGCCCGAGAGCCACGCTGCGCCGTTCAACGGTGACTACACGGTCGGCTTCGTCCTGGCGTACGTGCTCATCTCCACGCTGTCCTACAACGGCGGAACGTGGAACCTCGCCCAGCGCTTCATCGCCGCGCCGACCGGCACGGCGGCCCGCCGCGCCGCGCTGACCTCGGCGGTGCTCTACCTCGTCTGGCCGCTGGTGCTGTTCTTCCCGATGTGGGCGGCGCCGCTGCTGTTGCCGAACCTCTCCGACCCGTCGCAGTCGTACGCCCTGCTCACCACGCAGCTGCTGCCACAGGGGCTGGTCGGACTCGTGCTCGCCGGGATGTTCGCCCACACGATGGCGATGACCTCCTCCGACGCGAACGCGATCTCCGCCGTCGTTCTCCGCGACATCCTGCCCACGGTGTGGAAGGGCGCCCGGACGATGGGTGGCCGGCTCGAACTCACCATCGGCCGGATCTCCGTGTGCGCGTTCATCGCGTTGTCGATGGTCATCGCGCTCGCCGCCGACTCCTTCGGCGGTGTCCTCGGCCTGATCGTGTTGTGGTTCGGGGCGCTCGTCGGTCCGATCGCGATCCCGATGCTGCTCGGCATGCTGCCCGCGTTCCGCCGCTGCGGACCGACCGCGGCGATCGTGTCCTGGGCGGTCGGACTGGTGGTGTTCGCCCTGGTGAAGTACCCCCTGGCCGACACGATCACCGGCATGGGCGCCCACCTGGGCCAGACCCTCACCGTGGCGGCCCCGGTCGTCTGCTCGCTCGTGGTCTTCGTCGTGATCGGACTAGTGCGGCCATGGCGCGACGAGGGCAGCGACGCGCTGATCGACGCCCTCGCGAGCGACGCCGAGCCGGCCGACGGCCAATCCGGCAAGGTGACCGCTCATGCCTGACGTCGCGAATCCCACGTCGCACCTAGTGCACGACGTCCTCGCCTGGTGGCTGCGCAACGGACCCGACCGCTACCACGGCGGTGTCCTCACATGTTGGGACAACCAGGGCGAGAACCTGCTCTCGACCGACAAGTACACCTGGTCGCAGGGTCGCTGGATCTGGTTGCTCGCAAGGGTCGTCGAGGCGGTCGAAGCCGGCCGACTGTCCGCGCAAGGCGTCCTTGACAGTGCCGAGCTGCGCGGGCTGGCCCGAGGGAGCGTGGAGTTCGTGCGTTCCCACGCGGTCCTGCCCGACCAGACCACGGCGTACGTCACCGATCGCGCCGGCACGCCGTACGAGCCGTCGCCCGGGTCGGGCCTGCACGCCAGCCTGTTCGCGGACTGTTTCGTCGCGCTCGGCCTGGCGGCGTGGGCCCGGATCGGGCCCGACATCGACGCAGGGACAGCGGCGGTGGCGCTGCTCGAGTCCGCCGCCGAACGGGTTCGCGCGGGTGTGGCGAAGACCGACCCCTACCCGATCCATCCGGACTTCACGGCGCTGTCGCTGCCGATGATCCTGGTGGGTACGGCGACGGAGGTCTTTCTCGGGACCAGGTCGCCGCGCGCCGCGGCGATCGCGGTCGAGGCGGCGGGCACCATCGGTTCCGCCCTGCGTACCGGCCCCGCCGGGGCCGACCTGGTGGAGATGCGCCCACGGGTCGACGGCCTGGACGACACCCTGCTGGCGCGGCACCGCACACCCGGCCACGTGCTCGAGTGCCTGTGGTTCCTGGCCCACGCCGCCGAGGCCGTACCGGGCGTGGCCGCAGCACTCGGTCCGGACCCTCGCTGGCTGCCCACGGCCGCACTGCACGCCCTCGAACTCGGCTGGGACGACCGCCACGGTGGACTGTTCCGCTATGCCGACCGCGACGGTGGCGAGCCGCGCGGCCGGACGCTGGCCGATCCCTACGAACGCCTCGTCCAGGAGACCTGGGACACCAAGCTGTGGTGGCCACACGCCGAGGCTCTCTACACGACCGCCCTGCTGGCGCGACGATTCCCCGACGCCGGCGCCCACCTGGGCGCATGGCACCAGCGCCTGCACGACTACACCTACGCGACGTTCCCCGCGGGCCCGGGCCGGGAGTGGACACAGATCCGGGACCGGGACGGCACCCCGCTGTCCAGGACGGTCGCGCTGCCGGTGAAGGATCCGTTCCACATCGCTCGCGCGTTGCTCCTGCAGGTGGAGTTGATCAGTCAAAAGCCCGACGAAGACCGGTGAGTGCCGCGAGAATCCCCTCTCCAGCAAAGAAACAGACCGCACAGACCGACCCTGCGATCTCGGACCAGCCGAGCATCCACGTCGAGAGGATGACCACGTGACCGATCCGATCGTCCGCGTCTTCGCCGACCGCGCCAGTATGGGCCACGCGGCCGCGGCCGACATCGCCGCCGAGTTGCGCGAACGCCTGTCGTACCAACTCGCTGTCCGGATGGTGTTCGCGGCCGCGCCGAGCCAGCGCGAGGCGCTGGACGCCCTCGTCGCCGAGGCCGGAATCGACTGGAACCGCGTCACGGCGTTCCACATGGACGACTATCTCGGCCTGCCCGAGGGTGCACCCCAGCGCTTCGGGCAGTGGCTGCGGGAGGTGGTCTTCGACCGGTTGCCGTTCAAGGACGTTCACCTGATGCGCACCGACGGCGACCCCGAACTCCGGGCCGCGGAGTACACCGCCCTGCTCGCGGAGGAGCCGATCGACGTGGTGGTGCTCGGCATCGGCGTCAACGGCCACATCGCGTTCAACGACCCGCCGGTCGCGGACTTCGCGGACCCGAAGGCGGTCAAGGTGGTCGAACTCGACGAGACCTGCCGGCAGCAGCAGGTGGACGACGGCTGTTTCCCGACCCTGGCCGACGTCCCGCCGACCGCCCTCACCCTCACCGTGCCGCGACTGCTCGACGCGGGCCGGCTCTTCTGCGTCGTGCCCGGCCGGGCGAAGGCGACCGCGGTCCGACGTACGCTCCGCGAGCGGATCGGTGAGGCGTGTCCGGCCACCGCGCTGCGCACCCACCAGGCATGCACTCTCTACCTCGACCAGGACTCCGCCAGTGAGCTCGCCTGACGCCCTCGAGACCTCCGCCGTCCAACCGTCCGCCCTCGAACTCTCCGGCCGCGACCCCGCGACGGGCGGCCGGCTCACCGTCGCCGTGCGCGACGGTGTGGTCGCGGAGGTCCACCTGGACAGCGCGGACCGGCCCGGCGACGAGACGCCCTGGCTCTCGCCCGGTCTGATCGACCTGCAGGTCAACGGCTACGCGGGCTTCGACGCCAACGACCCCACCGCCGGGCCGGAGGTGATCGGTGCGCTGGCGCGGTCGCTGTTCGCGGTCGGCGTCACCACCGTGGTGCCAACCGTGGTGACGGCCTCCGAGGAGCACATCCTCGACTGCCTGCGTCAGGTCGTCCGGGCCCGGGCCGACGACCCGCTCGTCCGGCACGCGATCCCGTTCGTCCATGTGGAGGGTCCGCACCTGTCGGAGGAGGACGGGCCCCGGGGCGTCCACGCGCGTGACCAGGTCCGGCCACCCGACGCCGCGGAGTTCGAACGCTGGCAGCAGGCGAGCGAGGGCCTGGTCGGGCTGGTCACGATGTCGCCGCACTTCCCCGACAGCACGGCCTACATCGCCCAGTTGGTCTCGCACGGCGTTCGCGTCGCGGTCGGCCACACCCACGCGACGCCGGAACAGATCCACGCGGCGGCCGACGCGGGCGCGACCCTGAGCACCCATCTGGGCAACGGCGCGCACGCGGTCCTCCCCCGCCATCCCAACTACGTCTGGGCCCAACTCGCCGACGACCGGCTCAGCGCCGGTCTCATCGCCGACGGCCACCATCTCCCGACCGACACCCTGATCGCGATGCTCGCCGCCAAGGGGGCCGGTCGGGCGTTCCTCGTGTCCGACGCCACCACGCTCGCGGGTTCGCCGCCGGGTGTCTACGAGACTCCGGTCGGTGGGTCGGTCGAACTCTCCGCCGACGGTCGGTTGTCCCACGTCGGTACGCCGTATCTCGCCGGCGCGGCGCGTTCCCTCACCGAGGGCGTGGCACACCTCGCGGGACTCGGCCGGCACTCACTGGCCGACGCGCTCGCCCTCGCCAGCGCCGTACCGGGGCGGATCTGCGGGGGCCGGGGCCGGCTCGAGGTGGGCGCACCGGCCGACCTGGTGGCGTTCCGGTGGGTGGCCGGCGACCCCACCCTCACCATGGAGCGGGTGCTCGTGGGCGGGACGACGGTCCTGCGATGAGTTCGCCGCCGGACGGGGTGCTCGTGGGCGCGCACGTCGCCGACGTCACCCCGCCGGTCGGGCTCGCGATGTCCGGGTTCCTCGCCCGGACGTCGCCGGCGACCGGCACCCACGACCCGCTCACGGTTCGTGCGGTGACCATCGGATCCACCGCGGTCGTGACGGTGGACGCCTGCGGTCTCCACGAGGACACCTGCGTGCGGGTTCGCGAGCGGCTGCTCGGTGCGAGCGACCTGACCGCGGTCGTGGTCACCGCCACGCACACCCACGGTGGTCCGGCGCTCGTACCCGGCCGGCTCGGTGGCCCGGTCGACTCCGGCTACCTGCGACGCGTCGAGCAGGCGTGCGTCGAGGCCGTCCTGCGAGCGCGGACGAAGGCGCGGCCGGCGACCGCGTGGTTCGGGTCCGGGGCCGATCCCGACGTCACCCGCAACCGGCGCCGCCCGGACGGCCCGGTCGACACCGCACTGCCGGTCCTGTCCTACCTCGACCCGGCCGGCCGCGTCATCGCCGTGATCACGTCGTACGCCTGCCATCCGGTCGTCCTCGGCGCCGACAACACGCTCTGGACGGCGGACTATCCGGGCGTCGTACGCCGGGAGATCGAGGCTGCCCGTCCCGGCGGGGTCGCGCTCTTCCTCACCGGCTGCTGCGGCGACGCCAACACCGGCCATCCCGCCAGCGCCTCGACCCTGACGGTGAGCGACTCCCGTACCTTCGAGGCGTGTGAGAAGGCCGGTCGGCGGATCGCGCAAGCTGTCCTTGACGCGCCGGCGACGCCGACGGCCGGTCCCACCGGCGCCCGCTCGGGCGAGGTCGTCCTCGACCGCCGCGACGGCGGGAGCTGGCGTGGCCGGGTGAGCGTACTCACGTGGTCGGGGGTCCGGCTCGTCGCGCTGCCGGGCGAGCCCTTCGCCGCGACCGCGCTCGCGCTCCGCGCGGGTCTGCCCGGGCAGTTGCTCACCTTCGGGTACGCCGACGGCTGCCCCGGCTACTTCCCGACCCGGGAGGAGTTCGCGTACGGCGGGTACGAGGTCGAGGAGGCACACCGCTACTACGGCATGCCGGCGGCGTTCGCCCCCGGGTGTGCCGAGCGACTGCGCGACGAAGCCCTCCACCTCGCGGGCGCCGCACCTGCCTAGGGCTCGTCGGCCTCGTCGCGCTCGTCGGCCTCGGCCAGGCGCAGCGCCCCGGACGGGCACAGTTCGACCGCCTCGCGCAGGTCGCCCAACCGGGACGGGTCGGGATGGGCGTCGAGCAGCGTCACGAGCCCCTCGTCGTCGGAGTCGAACAGGTCCGGTGCGGTGAGCACGCACTGTCCCGCGCCGATACACACGTCCCGATCCGCCCTGATGTGTGGCATGTCGTCCTCTCTCGCCGGCGCCGCGTCGGCGTTCTTCCTAAGCCGGTCACCAGCTCACCGGGAAGCTGTTCATCCCGAAGATCCCGCCGCCGTACTTGAACGACAGCGCCTCGTCCGGCTCGTCGGTGCGCAGGTCCGGGATCCGCTCGAAGAGGGTGCGGTAGGCGATCTCCAGCTCCGCGCGGGCGAGGTTCTGCCCCAGGCACTGGTGGATGCCGTACCCGAACGCGACATGGTGGCGGGCACCGCGCCCGACCTCCAGCTCGTCGGCGTTCGCGAAGACCCGCTCGTCCCGGTTGGCCGACGCACCCAGGACGAAGACGCCGTCCCCGGCGCGGAGGAGTTGGCCGCCGATCTCGACGTCCTCGATCGCCATCCGGTCGAACGCCACCCAGTCGACGACGGAGAGGTACCGCAGCAGTTCCTCGACGGCTCCGGGCCAACCCGTGGGATCGGCCCGCAGGCCGGCGAGCTGGTCGGGGTTGCGCAGCAGGGTGAAGACCCCCAGCGGAATCATGTTCGCGGTCGTCTCGTGGCCCGCGACCAGCAGCAGGAAGGTCATGTTGACGAGCGCGTTGTGGCTCAGCTCGCCCGCGGCGACCGGTCCACGCAGCAGCCGGCCGATGAGGTTGTCGCCGGGATCGCGGGTGGCGCGGCGCACCAGGTCGTCCAGGTAGTCGCGGATCTCCATGATGGCCTCGTACGCCCCGCGCGGGTCGTCGGAGGAGGCGAGCATGCGCCGCGTCCGCGACTGGAAGTACTCTCGGTCGGCGTAGGGCACGCCCAACAGCTGACAGATCACCAGGGACGGCAACGGCAGCCCGAACGCCTCGACCAGGTCGGCACTCGCGCCGCCCGCGAGCATGTCGTCGATCAGCTGGTCGGCCGTCTGCTGGATGCCGGGACGTAGCTGGTTGATCCTGCGGACGGTGAACTCCGTGATGAGCATCCGCCGATAGATGTCGTGCTCGGGCGCGTCCATGTCGATGAACGAACCTTCGTGCAGCTTGGTCCGCATCACCTGTTCGTACTCCGAATGCTCCCGCTTCCCGAGGACTGGAAAGTCGGGCCGGCTGGTGTCGGTGCTGATGCGCGGATCGGTCAGGACCTGCTGGGCTTCCGCGTGCCGCGTCACCACCCAGATCACGGCGCCACTGGGGACCTGGACCCGGACGAGCGGGCCTCGGGCGCGGAGCTCGGCGTACTCCGGCGGCGGCGCGTACGGGCATCGCCGCGCCATCGGGAAGCTCCGCGGCGTCGCGGCGTCCCCTACCGCGGCGTCCCGGTCGGGCGAGTCCTGCATGGTCATAGTCTTTCCCCCTGACGAGAAGATCCTGACGGATCCAGCTACCTTACTTACATGAAAGTAAGCGGACTGGACCGTCGAGGTCAACGGGGCGTCCCGTAAAGAAGTCGCCATGGATCTCCGCGGCGAAGGAACGGGTCGGTCACCCAGAACAGCACCGCGCAGGCGGCCCACGCGGCACGTCAGGGTTGGTTGGCGTCCAAACGACGGTGGGACAGCCGGCCGTACGACGCCTGGACGCGACCCGGCTGCACGGACGGGTGAGGGTGACACCGACCACGACAGCTCGCCGAGACACAGCTGACCCAGACAGCTGACCCAGACACAGAGGGAGTACCGAAGCGCAGATGGCCGGGCGACGCAGCGACACCCGGGAACGGATCCAGCAGGTGGCGCTGGAGCTGTTCTCCACGCAGGGATACGAGCAGACCTCTCTGCGCGAAGTGGCCGAACGTCTGCGCATCACCAGGCCCGCGCTCTACTACCACTTCCGGACCAAGGAGGACATCCTCTCCAGCGTCCTGGAGGACCTCGGCTCCTCGATCGAGGAGCTGGTCCAGTGGGGGCAGGCCCAACCGCGGACAGCGCGGGCGCGCCGGCAGATCCTGCACCGGATCGCCGGGCTGCTCAACGACCAGTGGCGTCCGCTGGTGAGGTTCTCCCAGGTCAACCAGACCGCGATGAAGAGCCATCCGGACGGCGCGCGGATGCAGGAGCGCATGCTCGCGCTCGTGTCCCTGCTGAGTGACCCGGACGCGGAACCCGCCGCGCAGTTCGAGGCCCGCCTCGCGGTCGTCGCGCTGTTCATGGGCACCGTGCCGTTCCTCTTCGACCTCGGTCTCACCGACGAGCAACGCTCGGCGGTCGCGCTGGAGGTCGCGGGCAAGCTCGTGGCCGACCCCGACGAGACCGACGACCCCGACGAGACCAACTGAGACGCGCACCGCCCGTCCTGCCCGCGGGCGGGCGACCCACGGGCAGGACGGGCGTGACCGCTTCAGCTCATGTCGAGGCCGAGGTCCAGTGCGGGAGCCGAGTGCGTCAGGGCGCCGACCGCAAGGTAGTCGACGCCGGTCTCGGCGTAGGACCGGGCGACATCGAGGGTGATGCCGCCCGAGGCCTCGAGCCGGGTGCCGGTGCCCGCTGCCCGGGTACGACGTACGGCCTCGGCGCACTGCGCGGGTGTGAAGTTGTCGAGCAGGACGAGTTCCGCCGCGGCGGCGAGGACGGAGTCCAGCTCCTCCAGCGTGGTCACCTCGACCTCGCGCGGCAGGTCCGGCGCCTGCGCGCGGACCGCCGCCAGTGCGGCGGCCACCGAGCCGGCCGCGACGACGTGGTTGTCCTTCACCAGTACGGCGTCGCCGAGACCCATCCGGTGGTTGACCCCGCCACCACAGCGGACGGCGTACTTCTCCAGCACCCGGAGGCCGGGCATCGTCTTACGGGTGTCGCGGATCGCACACCCCGTGCCGGCGACCGCCTCGACCCAGGCCGCTGTCTCCGTCGCGATCCCGGACAGGTGACACACCAGGTTGAGCGCGGTGCGTTCGGCCGTCAGCAGGGCCCGCACCGGTCCCCGCAGCACCAGCGCCGGCTTGCCCGCCTCCAGGCGGCTGCCGTCGGCCTCCTGGGCGAGGACCTCGAACTCGCCAGGTGCCACCAGGTCGAGGACGGCCGGCACGAGCGCGCCACCCGCGAGGACGCCTCGCCGGCGTGGCGTGAGGTCGGCTTCTGCCCGCGCGTCGGCCGCCACGGTGGCCGCCGTCGTCACGTCGGGACCGTAGCGGAGGTCCTCCGTCAAGGCCGTCCTGACGACGCGCAGGGCGTCCTCGACGTCCAGTCCGGCCTGCTCCAGTCCTGCCACCACGGCGGGTGAGAACTCCCGCGTCGCGAGTGTTCCGGTCATGCGACTCCTCCCAGATCCAGGGAGCGCACCAGCGCGGGCTGGCCCGCGTCGTCCAGGCCCACGACCAGGCTGCGCCTCCATCGTTCGTCGTCTCGCCCGGCGTGGTCGTGCCGGAGGTGGCAGCCGCGGGACTCCTGCCGCTCGCCGGCGGCGAAGACCAGCGCCCGGGCCACCAGGTGGAGCGCGGCGTCCTCCACGTCACCGCGCCCGCGAGGCACTCGACGTTCGGACATCGAGTCGAGTGACTTCGCGACGACCTCGAGGCCGTCGTGGTCGCGACCGATCGCCGCGTGCCGGCTCATCAACTGCTGCAGGACCGGCCGATCGGCGACCGGCTGCGCGGCCGGCTCCGCTTCGGTCGCGGTCCTGGGATCACCGAGTGCCCCGGAGGCGTGGTCGGCGGCGACCGCTCGCGCGGCGCGCGTGCCCACGACCAGCCCTTCCAGCAGGCTGTTGGACGCGAGCCGGTTGGCGCCGTGCAGACCCGTCCGGGCCACCTCGCCCGCGGCGTAGAGCCCTGGTACGCAGCTGCGTCCGTCGACCGACGTCACCACGCCACCGCAGCCGAAGTGCGCCGCCGGGGCGACCGGGATCGGCTCGGTCGCGGGATCGATTCCGGCGTCCTGGCAGGCGGCGTACACGGTCGGGAACCGCGTCCGGAAGGCTTCCCCCGACCGATGCGTGGCGTCGAGGAAGACATGGTCGTCTATGCCGCCGGGTGCCTCGGCGAGCCGGCGGATGACGGCCGCGGACACGACGTCGCGCGGCGCGAGGTCCTCCAGTGGGTGGACTCCCGCCATCACCCTGGCACCGGCGCCGTCCACCAGGACGGCACCTTCACCGCGCACCGCCTCGGTGACGAGCGGCCGGCGTCCCCTCGCACCACGGCCGTTGTGGAGCACGGTCGGATGGAACTGCACGAACTCCAGGTCGGCCACCATCGCCCCGGCACGCAGCGCGAGCGCGACGCCGTCCGCGGTCGCGACGTCGGGGTTGGTGGTCGTCTCGTAGAGCTGACCGAGTCCACCGGTCGCGAGCAGGACCGCCGGTGCGCGCAGCCGGCCGAGTGTGCCGCCGTCGTCGACGACGGCGAGGCCGGCGACCGCGCCCGCCGGAGTCTTCGACACCGCCACCGCCGAGTGGCGTTCGAGCAGCGTCAAGGCTCGGTTGCGGGCGCCCGCGAGCAGGGCTCGCTCGACCTCCGCGCCGGTGGCGTCGCCGCCGGCGTGGATCACCCGGAACGCCGTGTGACCTCCCTCACGGGTGCGCGCGAGCCGTTGGTGCGGACCGGCGTCGAAGACCGCGCCAGCGTCGCGCAGGCGGGCGACGGCGCCCGGTCCGTCGGACAGGATCGTCGCCACGGCCTCCAGGTCGCACAGGCCCGCGCCCGCGACGATCGTGTCGTCGATGTGCCGGCGGACGGAGTCGTCCGGATCATGTTCGCCGGGCAGCACGACTGCGACGCCACCCTGCGCCCAGCGGGTGTTGCCGGCGTCGGCCTCCGCCTTGGTGACGACGACGACACGCAGCCCGCGAGCGGTGGCCTCCAGCGCGGCGGTGAGTCCCGCGACGCCGGTGCCGACGACGACCAGGTCGGCGTCCGCCTCCCAGCCGCTACTCATTCGCCGCCGCCAGGACGGCCGATCTCGACCATCCGTTGGACCGCTCCGCGGGCGCGTTCGGCGATGTTGGCGTCGACGTTCACCTCGTCGGTTCCCTCGCGAAGGCTCCGCAGCAACGCGCCGGGGGTGATCATCTTCATGTAGCGGCAGGAGGCCCGGTCGTTGACCGGGCGGAAGTCGACGCCCGGAGCGGCCTTGCGGAGTTGGTGGAGCATGCCCACCTCGGTCGCGACCAGCACCGAACGGGACTTCGTCTCCTTCGCCTCGTCGAGCATCCCGCCCGTCGAGAGGATCTTGACGCGCTCGGAGGCCACGGCGCCCTCGCCCGCGAGGTAGAGCGCCGACGTCGCACACCCGCACTCGGGGTGGATGAACAGCTCGGCGTCTGGCAGGGCGGCCGCGCGTTCAGCGAGTTCGGTCCCGTTGATGCCCGCGTGGACGTGGCACTCCCCCGCCCAGACGTGCAGGTTGTCCCGGCCGGTCTCCCGCTTCACGTGCGCGCCGAGGAACATGTCGGGCAGGAACAGCACCTCCCGGTCGGCCGGGATCGAGGCGACCACCTCGACCGCGTTGGACGACGTGCAGCAGATGTCGGTCTCCGCCTTCACCTCGGCCGTCGTGTTGACGTACGACACCACGACCGCGCCCGGGTGCTCAGCCTTCCAGGCACGCAACTGGTTCGCGTCGATCGAGTCGGCGAGGGAGCAGCCGGCCCGGGCGTCGGGGATGAGCACCGTCTTGTCGGGGCTGAGGATCTTGGCGGTCTCAGCCATGAAGTGCACGCCGCAGAAGACGATGGTCGACGCCTCGCTGGTCGCCGCGATGCGGCTGAGCGCGAGCGAGTCGCCGGTGTGGTGCGCGATGTCCTGAATCTCAGGTATCTGGTAGTTGTGCGCGAGAATCACGGCGTCACGCTCAGTGGCGAGACGCCTCACCTCGTCTCGCCACGCTTCGTCTGGCACCACACCGTCGTAGGCGCCAGCCGTGTGTTCCGCTGAAGCGACAGCGGTCATGAGACCCTCCCGGAGGGTTTTCGCCTAGTAATCGAAAACTCCCCGGGATACTATCACCGCGTGGATCGACTGGGGCATGAGGTGTTGGCGGCAGTGCTCCAAGTCCGTTCCTGGTCACTGCAGGTTCTGCTCTGGCAGCGCGCCAAGGAGCCGCAGGCGGGCCACTGGTCACTCCCTGGAGGTCAGCTCGGCGCCACCGAGGACGTCGAGGCGTCCGTACGCCGACAGCTCGCGGAGAAGGTCGACGTACGCCAGCTCTCCCACGTCGAACAGCTCCAGGTCTTCAGCGCACCGAACCGGATGCCTGGGGCCCGCGTCCTCGCGACCGCCTTCCTCGGCCTGGTGCCAAGCGACAACGATCCGGAGATCCCCGCCGACACCCGGTGGTTTCCGGTCGACGCGCTCCCCGCCACGGCGTTCGACCACCACGCCATCGTGCTCCGGGCCCGCGACCGGCTGCGCTCCAAGCTCTCCTACACCAACCTCGGCTTCGCACTCGCTCCCCCGTCCTTCACGATCTCCGAGCTCCGCGAGATCTACGCCGCGGCGCTCGGTCACCGGGTCTCGGCGACCAACCTGCAGCGGGTGCTCTCCCGGCGCGGGCAGCTCGAACCCACCGGGCAGACCGCGGTGTCCGGTCCGGCGGGTGGCCGGCCGGCCGCGGTGTTCCGGTTCACCTGCCGGGACATGTTCATCACCGACCCGTTCGCCGTGCTCCGGCCACCCACCACACGTCGCTGACCCAGCCAGGACCCATCCGGGCCGATCCGGACTCCGGTCACGGGTGCCAGCCGCGTCCCTTAGGGTGCGAGTCCTGCCGGACCGCGCGAGGAGTGAGGATGCCCGCGACCAGCGACGCCACGACCGAGGCCACCGCCGAGCCGCGTACGTGGTCGCGGGAACCCCTGCAGGACTATCGCGCGAAGGTCCGCGGCTGCCTGCTCGGCGGTGCGATCGGTGACGCGCTGGGGGCGCCGGTGGAGTTCTCGTCACTGGCCACGATCCGTGCGACGTACGGGCCCGTGGGCGTCACCGACCTCGAACCCCTCGGCGGATCGGACGGGCGTCGCGGACTGGTCACCGACGACACCCAGATGACCCTCTTCACCGCCGAGGGAATCATCCGTGCCAGCATCCGCTGGGACCGCGGCGTGTGTCATCCGCCGTCGGTGGTCTACCGGGCCCTCCTGCGCTGGCTCGCCACTCAGGAGCAGTCCTCCCCACCACCGGACGCGTCCGGCTGGCTGGCCCGGCAGAGCTGGCTCTACGCCCAGCGTGCTCCCGGCAACGCGTGTCTGTCCGGCCTGCGCTCGGGACGGATGGGCACGCTCGCGGAGCCCGTCAATCCCGACTCCAAGGGCTGCGGCGCGGTCATGCGGTCCGCTCCGTTCGGTCTGCTCCCGCCGATCCCCCGCTTCGGCGTCCGTGCGGCCTTCGACTTCGCCGTCGAGTGCGCCGTGCAGACCCACGGCCACCCGACCGGCTACCTCGCCGCGGGCGCGTTCGCCGCGCTGGTGCGGCTGCTGGTCGCCGGTACGCCGCTGCCGGCCGCTGTCAACGACGTCCTGACGCTGCTCGCGGACCACGACGGCCACGAGGAGACCAGCGCGGCCCTGCGCGCCGCGGTCGCCGCGAGCACCGATCAGGCGCCCACACCTGAGACCGTGGAGGCGCTGGGCGCTGGATGGGTGGCGGAGGAGGCGCTCGCGATCGGTGTCTACGCGGCCCTCGCCCACCCGGGTCCCGCGGACGTACGCAGGGCGCTCCTGCTCGCCGTCAACCACTCCGGCGACACCGACTCCACCGGCTCGATCTGCGGCAACCTCCTCGGCGCCCTGCACGGCGAGACGGCCCTGCCGTCGGACTGGGTGGCCGAGGTGGAGGGCCGGGGCACCATCCTCGAACTCGCCGACGACTTCGCGCTGGAGTTCACCCGGCAGTCCGAACTCCACGGCGACTACGGGCCGCACACCAGGTGGACCACCCGCTATCCGGGCGCCTGAGCCCGCCCACGCATCCCGGCACCTGAGCCCGCCGACTACGACGCTGCCAGCTCCGGTGCGGACCCGCGCGCGGTGAGGCGACCACGCTCCCGCACACTGGGACACCATGGACCTGTTGCTGCTCTCGAACTCCCGCAACCACGGCCAGAGCTTCCTCGCCCACGCGCTGGAGGAGATCGACGGATTCCTCGGTGACGCGCGCCGGCTCGCGTTCGTTCCGTACGCACTGCGGGACCACGACGGCTACACCGCCATCATCGCCGAGGCGCTGGCCCCGCTCGGGATCGAGGTGGTCGGCGTCCACACCGGTGCCGACCCGCGCGCCGCCGTCGCCGACGCTCCGGCCGTCTTCGTGGGCGGTGGCAACACCTTCCGGCTGCTCAGGGCGTTGCGGACGACCGGCGTCTTCGAGGTCGTCCGTCACCGCGTCACCGCGGGCGACCTGCGCTACCTGGGTTCCAGCGCGGGCACGAACCTGACCGCGCCGACGCTGCGGACCACGAACGACATGCCCATCGTGGAGCCCCCGTCCTTCGAGGCGTTCGGCTTCGTGCCGTTCCAGATCAACCCGCACTACCTCGACCCAGCGCCCGACAGCACCCACATGGGCGAGACGCGCGAGCAGCGACTCACGGAGTTCCTCGAGGAGAACGACGTGCCCGTACTCGGCATCAGGGAGGGCGGCTGGCTCCGCGTCTGCGGCGAGACCGCGACGCTTGGCGGGGCCAACGGCGCGCGACTGTTCACCCGCGCCGCCGAACCGCGGGAGTTGGCGCCGGGAGCCGACGTCTCGCAGTTGCTCGCCACCCGGCCGCGCTACGACAGCCCGGCCTGAAACGCACAGTGGCGTCGGTCACCGGTCGAAACCGGTGACCGACGCCACCCAGGCGGGGTCCGGGCCTGGTGTGTGCGGGGCGTGGACCTAGCGCCCGCCCGCCTGCTGCAGGCGGGTCATCGGCCCGTACAACTCGACCAGCCGGGCGAACTCCGCCGCGTCGTAGAACGCGCAGGTGCCCCGGCCGAAGTCCTTCGCCACCTCGACGCAGAAGCGCACCGCCGCGTCGACGCTGCGCAGGTCCGTCGCGCCCGTCGCCGATCCGGCCACGGCCGTCTCGGTGGTGAGTGCGACCCCGACGACCGGAGCCGCGGTGGCCGTCGCCGGCTGCAGGATCGAGTTGACGTGGTGAACGTCGTTGCCGTACGGCGTGATGTCCTGCGTGGCGAGCGGCAACACGACCGGCAGTTGGCCGCTGACCCGCTGCTGGATCGCCATGAGGTCCTCACTCGTGCGCAGGATCCAGCCCTCCTTGACGGTGGGCGAGATCGCGAAGCCGAGGTGGTTGCAGATCCGGTTGCCCTTGGTCGTGTCGACCGACAACACCGCGTCGGCGTCCGGGTCCACCTCCTGCGCGTTCATCTCGGCGATCCCCACCGGGGAGTCCATGAACGGGACCGGGTCGTGCGGGCGGGTGGGAGCGTCGGGACAGATGTGTGTCGCGAGCACCACGTCACCGGCGAGGACGTCGCCGCGGCTGTGCATGGAGGCCAGCTTCGCCGCGGCGGCGACCGCGACGAGTGCGCCGTCGCCGTCGGAGACGAAGCCGATCTGCTCAGGTCGGGCTCCGAGACCGCCGAGCCGCCCGACGACGGCGAGCGTGGGAGCCGAACCACCCGAACGCCGTCCGGCCGATCCCGGCACGACGACCCGGATGAAGTCCGTGCTGCCCTTGTCCCCCTCGACCGTACTCACCTCGATCTCGCGGGCCCCCGCGGCGCGGAGGTACTCCGCGACGGCTTCGCCGTTGACCGAGGGATCGTCGAGCAGATCGTAGGCATCGATGACATGGCGCCAACTCATGAAACGGTTACGTCCTTTCCTGCAACTGTGGTGTATCCGTCACGCGACCACCTCACCGGCGAGGCGCGCGACGACCGAGCGCGCGAGCAGCACCGGAACGCCGCTCTGCTGCCGGGCGGCCGCACGCATCGCGTCGGTGTAGCCCATGCAGTCGAGGACGATCCAGCGCGCGCCGCGCCCGGCCAGGTCCGCCGCCGCGGCCGCGACGGCGGCGGGCGTGCCGCCGTCGTACGGCGTCGCGGCGGCGACCTCGACCCGGGCCGCCACCCCAGCCCACTTCGCGAGGCTCATCGCGATCTGCTGCGGCAGCGGGCACACGACCCCGAGCACACCGCCCCTGGTGTCACCGCCGCAGAGTCCCTCGACGCCGGAGACGAAGAGACGCTCGGCCAGCAGCAGCGGCCGCGTGTGGGCGAGCTTGGGGAACTCACCGGTGCAGACGACCAGCGTGGCGTCAACCCCGGCTTGCTCCAACCAGCCGATGGCGCTCTCCACCCTGCCCACCACCGCGTCGTGGTCGAGGACGACCGACGACCCGTCGCGCAGGCGCGTCGTCAGGACGTGCTTGGCACCGGCGGGCGGCGCCATGCCCGCGATCTTGGCTTCGGACAGCCCGTCGAGCGCCCCGCGTTCGACGACCTCGACCGGCGGCAGCCAGCCGGACAGCTCCGGCACCATGTCGATCCGGGGCGTCTGACCGATCGTCACGACTCCCAATCGCCGTCCGTTCACGATGTCTCCTTGGACAGGCCGATCAGCCGGTCGAGCACACCGGCGACCCGCAGGCCGTCGTGCTCGTGTTCGTTGGTGATCCACGGGGTGACCCGGCGCACCGCCGCGGCAGTGGCGAGGGAGAGTTCACGCGCGACGTACATGTCCTCGTAGTAGAGGGCCGCGAAGGTCGGAACGTCGTTGCGCGCCAGTTGGTCCGGGTCGTAGAGCGCGGGCCAGTCGTCCTTGGCCGCGAGGATCTCGGCGGCCTCGCGCAGCGGCACCAGCGCGGGATCCTCGGCGAAGAGGAAGGGGTAGATCATCTCCCCGGTGAACAGGAACGGCGTGTCCGCCTCGAGCGCGAACTCCGGCCGCTGCGCGTGGAGCCGCTCCGCCGACCAGGCCGAGGCCGAACCCTGGCAGTAGATGGGTTCGTGCAACACCGCGTAGAGCGGGTTGGTCGCGAAGCTCAGGGAGCCACCGAGCCCGGTGAGGAAGGTGTCGGAGAGTTCCGGGCCGTCGACACCATCGACGAACGACTCCTCCAGCAGGTAGTGCAGGCCGTCGAAGTCCGCACGCATCCCCAGCCGCATCCCCGCCGTCTGGAACCGCCGCGGGCTCAGGCGCTCGCCGGTGGGCAGTCGTACGTCGTGGGTCTCGAGGTGCTCGACCACGCGGGCGCACAGGTCACGGTCGCCGGGATGGCGGTCGAAGTAGAGCGCGTTCTTCTCCAGGGTCCGGACGTAGGTGAGGGTGTAGACGTCGTCGGCCGTGCCCCCGAGCGGCGGGAGACCACCGGTGACGAACACCTCCCGGAGCCCTTCCGGAGCGAACGACAGGTAGGTCAGCGCGCAGAAGCCGCCGTAGCTCTGCCCGAGCACCGTCCAGGGCTGGTCGCGCTGGAGTTCGCGCCGCAGCACCTCGGAGTCGGCGACGATCGCGTCCGCCCGGAAGTGGGTGAGGTAGTCGGCCTGCACCTTCGCGTCGCCGCGCCGGGCCAGGGTCTGTCGGTTGGCCGGCGTCGACAGGCCGGTCCCCCGCTGGTCGAGTACGACGACCCGGTAGTCCTGCAGGGCCCGTCCGAGCCAGCCGCCGCGGCTGCTCGGTCGCAGCCCCTTGCCGCCGGGGCCACCCTGGAGGAACAACAGGCGGGGCAGTCCGGCGTCCACCTTCGCCGCGTCGACGATCTCCCGCGCGTAGACCTCGATGCGTTCACCATCGGGTCGCGCGTGGTCGAGCGGTACCTCGAGCGTGTACTCCGTGCAGGCAAGATCGCGTTGACGGTAGCTCCGCGCCTTCATCGAAGCCCTCCCCTTCTGAGTCAGTAGCCCGGGACGGCCAGTCGCCGGCAGATCTCGACCAGGGTCGGATGCACGTACCGGCCGTCCAGCTCGATCGCTTCACCGTCAAGGTAGATCGAGGGGTCGAGCATGCTTCCGTCGGTATGGGCCGCGGCCACCCAGGGCTCGCCGCCGATCCAGGCGCCCTTCGTGCCGAGGCCGAGTTCCACGCACCCGAAGACCCGCTCGTCCTCGACGATCCGCCCGGTCGGACGGGTCACGCCAGGGTTGAAGCCGAGGGACCAGTGGGCGATCCGGAACATATTCGGGTCGCCGTGACCCTCCATCCAACGGGCGAACGTCGTCGCGTCGGGACCGCCCTCGATGGCGGACACGACCCCCTGGGAGACCTTCATCCGGACCGGGGAACGCAGCAGCCCGAGCTCGGCCGGGGGCCAGGCTGCGCCGTCGAGGACGAGCACGCCCTCCTGCGTCTCCTCCAGCGGGTTCCACGAGATCTGCCCGGCCAGCATCACGGTCTCGCCCGGCCGTTCGGCCGGCTTGCCGCGCAGGTTGATCGGCCGGCCGCCGTTACGGGCGCGCAGGTCGGTTCCCGCGGGTGTCGTGACGCGCACCTCGTCGGCGGCCTCGAGCAGCCCGCACAGGGCGCGGCCGAGTTCCATCACACCCTCGAAGTCCACCCGCGCGATGGTGTCGACGAGCATCGACACGTCCATGCCGGTGAGGTTCGCGTACCTCGTGCCACTCGCCATCGCGGCACGGAACGCCTCGGAGTGCATAACGTAGGCGAAGGCGAACTCGATCCAGACGTCCGAGCGCGACGATCGCACCGGCGACCGGACCGGGCGGCTCCATCGCCGACGTGGGCCGGGTGTCGTACCACACGACCGTCGCCGAGGCACCCGCCGCGGCCACCGCCCGCGCGGTCGCGTCGACGACCCGCCCGTCGGTCGAGGTGTCCGCCGTGAGGACGACGTCCTCGCCCGGCTTGACGAGCATGATCTGCTCGACGAGCTTGCGAGCGCCCAGCGCCGCCTCCAGGTGGAGGTACTCCGGCCTTGCCTCGATCCCCATCTGTCCCTCCTTCCGTCCCAGCCGTCCCAGCCGACGCCGGCCGTCGTGGCGGCCGGCGTCCCCGTGCGTCGGCGTACAGGTCAGCGTTCGACGATGCGTCCGACGTCCGACAACGAGTTGCCGGCGATGATCCCCGCGCCGATCAGGTTGAGGTCGCTTTCGGCCTTCGGTCCCCGCAGACGGGTCCACACGATCCGCAGGATCAGCGCCGCGAACACCAGCCAGCAGGCGTACGGCGTGAGGATCAGCAGACCGGTGGCGAGCAGCACGCCCATCTGCCGGGACGGCCCGCCGATGATCTGGATGATCGCACCCGGGATCGCCCAGATCAGGATGTTGATCAGCGTCGAACTGTCGCCGAGGCCCGCGGCCACGGTGTCGGCGTACACCTTCGCGACCGGCGGGACCAGGCCGTCGGCGAAGTACGACTGCCAGGTCACGGCGACGACGACGAGCGCGACCGCGAAGCCGATCAGCTGGGCGATGTACTGCTGCTTGCGCCCGGCCCGCTCCACCAGGCGGTACGGTGTCGCGCCCTTGCGGACGATCCAGCCGGCCTTGAAGTCGTAGCCCATGTCCGCGAACGCCGGGCCGGTCGAGGCGACATAGGCCACGAACAGCGCGAGCGGCAACGTCGGAATGCCGATCACCAGGCCGAGGACCAGGAAGATCAGGGTCACCGCGAACGCCGGGAACCATCCCGAGTGCATGGCGGCGAGGCCGACGATGAGTTCGTGCACGAGAGCCGCGAAGCCGGCGAGCAGGCACCATCCGACGAGCTGGATCGGGCTCAGGTCAGCGAGCACCCCACCCAGCAGGGCGACGACGAGCGCGCCGATGGTGAACAGGACGTAGCCCTCACCGAGGGCGCGGCGCAGTCGGCGTTCGTCGACGGTCGTCACGTCGGCGTCGTCAGCGTCGTCGGCGTCGTCAGCGGCTTTCGCCTCCGCCGCGGCGTACTCCGCATGCGCGGCCGCCTCGTCGACCCGCCCCTTACGCTCCCGGCGCACCAGCAGCAGGACCGCCTGGACGAGTGCGACCAGGCCGGCGCCGACCATGACGCCGTGCGGGATGTACAACGCGTCGAGGTTGAAGTGGAACCACTCACCGCTGTACTGCTTGATACCGAGGCCGAGCCCGAACATCCCGAGCGCCCAGATGTTCCCGATCAGGGCCACGCCGGCCGCCGACATCGGAAGCTTGAGAATCGAGCCGGCCAGGCCGAGCAGACCACCGATACCGAGGACGACGGCCCGCCGCCCGCCCTCGTCACCCGCGATCAGGGTCTCGGCGGCGGCGACCCCCGGAGGCCAGGTGCCACGGCCGGGAAAGAGCTTGGAGTCGAAGACCCGGAACAGCACCCAGGTGTCCACGACGAGACCGATGCCCGCGCCGATGAGCATCGGCCAGACGAGGTCGCGCCGGCCGAGCGCGAACGGCACCGCGATCGGCACCAGCAGCGAGTTGGCCGCCGCGAAGGTCGCACCGGAGATCGCGCTCTGGACGAGGTTCTGCCGGTGGATGGAACGCATGTCGCGCAGCTTCCACAGCGGAATCCGTCCGGCCAGCATGGCGATCAGCGCGCCGATCACCGAGGTGTTCGCGGTCACGCCGAGGGTGGTGATGAGGTGCAGGCCGATGAAGGCGCCCACCACCGAAAGGACGACAGTGAGTCCGAGGACTACCGGCTCGACGGCGCGTGGGTGCGACTCGGGACCTCGCAGGTCCGCGCCCTTGGGCGGTGAGGTGGTGGTGGACATCCGTCCTCCCTCCAGCCGGCGTGCACCATGTGGTGAGCCGGGTGATTCGTTCAGCCCGTACCGTTCAGCAGTGCACTGAGTCGCTGCCCGGTACTCCGTACGAGATCGACGGCCTTGTCGATCTTGCCGGCCATCCGGTCATGCGGGCCGATGATGACGATCGAGCCGACCACCTGACCGAGGGAGAAGCACGGTGCCGCCACCGAGGTGACGTTCGCGTCGTACTCGCCGTGGGAGACCGCGACGCCTTCGTCGCGAACCTGGGCGTACATCTCGGTCAGGACGTCAGGATCGACAATGGTCTGCTCACTGAATCGGGTGAGCGGGCCGCTGCCGAGCAGCCGGCGTAGGTCCGCCTCCGGGTAGAAGGCGAAGATCGCGTGACCGGCGGCGCCACCGTGGGCGGGGATCGTCTCGCCCACCGTGGCGGAGTACCGCACGGGTCCGTCGGCGTCGACGGCGGCCGTGCAGCGATAGAAGGCCCCGTGCGGGACGTTCAGGATGGTGCTCTCCCCCACCTGCTGGGTGAGTTCGCGCAGGAGTGGACGGACGGCCGCCTCGAGGGCGCCGCCCCGCTCCGCCGCGCGGGCGAGGACGCCGACCGTCACCCCGAGGCGGTAGCGCCTGCTCTCGGGATCCGCGAGCACGAAGCCGCGCCCCGCCAGGGTGGCGAGGAGCCGTTGGGTGACGGACTTGTCCAGGCCCAGCTCACGGGCGAGTTCGGTGACGCCCCACTCGGGGCGCTCCCGGAACGCCAGCAGGACCTGAAGTGCGCGGTCGGCGGTCTGGAGTACGCCAGAGGTGCGCCGGACGGCGGGAGCGGGCGGGGCGCTGACGCCAACCGCGTCGCGTAGGACCGCGTCGTCCGCACCCATTCCGTCTCCTTGTCGCACATGTGAGTGTTGTGATAATCACAACGCTGTCCCGCTATTCACACCGCTCGGCACTATGCCCCGACACTCCGCATCTCGTCAAGACGGCGTCAAGACGCGGAGCGCGAGAGGGCACCCGCGCCGAGCGCGGGGGGACGGATCGACCATGATCATCTGTCCGCTTTGATATGCGCCATGACTCTTCGGTGGGACCCGCCAGGACCGGTACGGGGACGGCTCGTCCTCCTGCACGGAGAGCTCGCGGCGGCGACCACCTGGTGGCGCGTCGGATCCGAACTCGCCGAGCAGGGCTGGCTCGTCAGCGCCCCCGACCTACCCGGCCACGGCACCATGCCGGAGAACGGTGGTCGTCCGCTGGACATGCCGACTCTCGTCCAGGGAGTCGCGGAACGCCTGCCCGGACAGGTCGACCTGCTGGTCGGCCACGGACTCGGTGCGATCGTCGCCCTCGTCCTCGCCAACCGCTACGTCGAACTCACCAAGGCGGTCGTTCTCGAGGAGCCGCTCAGCGCGCGACCGGAGGACTGCAAGGCGCTCGCCGACGCGGCCATCGCCGCCTCGGCTCTCGCCCACGCCGACCGCGATCGCTACCTCGAACGGGTCCGCGAAACCCATCCGCTGTGGAGTCACGGCGACGTCCAGCAGGCGCTGATCGGCGTCCGGGCGGCCGACGCCCCGGCCCTCGCCGCCGCGCTACGCCGACCGCGTCCCTGGGACCTGCCCGCCCTGCTCGGGACCCTCCATACGCCCGCGCTGTTCCTCGTCGCGCCGAGCGGAGCCGACACGCCGGACGCCACTCCGTCGAGCTCTCTGCGGGGGCTGGACCGGCTCGCCGCCGAACGCCGGACCTCCGCGGACCGCTTCGTCGTGCTCCACGGCGGTCACCATCTCCACCGAGACCTGCCCGACCAGTGGATCAAGGCCGTCTGCGGGTTCGCCGACGCGGTGTGCCCGGCCCCGCACCCCTGATGTTCAGCGCGGTCTAAGCCGTGCGGGTGATGGTGAACATGTAGCAGCCCCAGGTGATGTTGCGGCTGTGCACACGTTCGACGTCGGGATCGGCGAACATCTCGGCGAGGACCCGCTCGGCGTCTCGACCGTCGTACAGCCGGGTCGCGTCGTGGATCCAGCCGCGCCGGTCGTAAGCACGGAAGACCTGCGGACGCGCGCACCAGTCCGCGGGGTAGCTGGTCGTGCTGGCCGGGCCCGCACACGGCTCGGCGTGCGCGAGCACCGCGCCGATCTCGCGGTAGGGGGTTGCCGGTAGCGGTGGTTCGTAGCCGAAGAGGATCAGGCTTTCGCCCGGTTCGGCGCCACGCAGGCAGCAACGCAACGGATCCCGACCCTCGGCGACGATGCGCTCGACCGGCACACCCCGGGCATCGACTCCCCCGGAACGTGCGGCGTCCAGCACCGCCGTGGGGATCGCGTGGAACCAGAAGGTCTCGCTGGTCGGCTTCGAAGCAGTGCTCATGCACCCACGATGGACGGCGGCTCGCGCCGACGCTGGCGAGAAACGGACGTCGCTTGGGCGCCGCCCGCCCGGCGCGGCGGCCTCAGTCGCAGTCCCGCCAGCGCGGCTCGTGCGGGCTGTGGGCCCGCAGCCGCAGCGCGGTCAGCGCCGCCGGCCGGCCGAGGGCGTTCAGGGCATAGCGTCCGCCCGGCGGACGGTCGGCGACGAAGCCGAGGGTGAATCCGCGCCGGACGAAGGACCACGCCGCGCCCTCGGTCGCCGAGTGCGGGACGGGGGCGTCGTCGCGGGTCCGGAAATCCGGTGCCACGACGTCGTGGGCGGCGGCCGCGAGCTCCGCGCTGGTCGCCGGCTCACGCACCAGAACCGCGGCCGCGATCTCCGCGACGGCGACCTCGTAGGGGTGTTCGCCCAACCAGGCGAGGGCCGCCGCCTCCCAGAGCCGGACCGGCTCCAGCAGCACCGAACGCCCCCGCGCGGAGAGCCGGAGGGTGTCGCGCCGCTTGGTGACGAGGCGTTGCCCGCGAACGATCCCGTGCAGTTCCATGAGTTCGGGCAGGTCGACCTCGCGGTTGGCGGGCCGCGGCGTGGGACTCCAGCGGAACCGTTCGTCGGCTTCGCGGGCGACTTCGGGAGGCAGATAGCCGCGCTGGGTGAGGCGTACGCCGTCACCGATCCGGTTGAGCAACCACACGAGGGTGGCCGGCTGGCCCTCGGGCACCGTGACGGGATCCCGGAGGAAGGGGACCACCGGCGCGAGGCGCTGCTCGCGCTCGGGGCTGACGCCCATCATCCAGGCCTCGCGGCGTTGGGTGTGGATGACGTCGATCGGACGCCATCCGTCGAAGTAGCGCGACGGCGAGGTGAGCCAGCGTTCGGTCAGGGCCCGTTGCCGACGTCGCCACCCGGGTGCGCCCGGGGCGTAGTCACCGGCCACGATCGCGGCCTCGAGCACGCGCTGCAACTCGTCGTAGGCGTTCGCCTCGGCGGCCGTCACGTGCCGTGCCCAGATGAGCAGATCGGTGTCGGGCGGCGACGTCCCGGTACGACCGAACGCGGCGTTGGCGGCCAGCAGCCCTTCGCTCCGGTCCCGCGCGTACGCCTCGAGCACCTCGGCGGTCTCCTCCGACCGGGCGATCACGGCGAGGGACGGACGTCCGGCGAGCTCCATGACCTGACCGGCCGCCTCGACGACCCGCCGCCACTCCTCCGCCGACACGGGCCACCGATTGGGCAGGTCGATCCAGAGCATCCGCTGGAGCTCGGCCTGCCCGACCTCGCCGAAGTCTCTGAAGTCACCTACCAGCCAGTCGACCACGCTCCGGGCATGGCCGGCCAGCTCCTCGGGCATCCGAGCCAGCAGCACGTCGTGGCGACCCATGCTTCGACATCCCCTCCCACTGACGATCACCGGGCTTGTCTCAGCATCACACGCCGCGCCGCCAAGGTCACGGGTGAATCGCTGTCCCGGCTCGCGGTCGATACTGGACCATGTCCCGGACGCGTCACGAGATCGACCCGAGTCTGCTGGCGACGACCGCGTTGGCGGCCGACCGCCCCAAGGGTTATCAGCTCCGGAAGATCCTGGAGGAGCTCGCCGACCGGCTGCCGCCCGGGGCCCTGATGCCCTCCGAACGCGTCCTCGCCGACCACTTCAAGATCTCGCGGACGACGGTGCGCCAGGAGATCGAGCGGATGGTCACCGACGGCGTGCTTCTGCGCCGGCACGGACACGGAACCGTCGTCGCCGAGCCACGACCGGCGCACGCCGACCTCATCACCTCCTTCAGCCGCGACATGCGGGCACGCGGCATGACGCCGGGCTCTCGGGTCCTGTCCGCCACCGTCGAACCCGCGACCGGTCGGGTCGCCGCCAGGTTGGAGATCGGGACCGGGTCACCCGTTCTGCACCTGGTGCGACTTCGCACCGCGGACGGCAGCCCGATGGCGAGGGAGAGCACCGACGTCCCGCTCGCGCGTTTCCCTGGCCTGGAAGGGCTGCACTGGGACGAGCGGTCGCTGTTCGACACGTTGGAGGAACGTTTCGGCGTACGGCCCGCGACGAGTGACGCCCACATCCTCGCCGTGGTCCCCGACCCGCACGACGCGGAACTCCTCGAGATCGAACCCCACCAGCCGTGTCTGCTCATCGAGGCGGTCACCCGGGACGGCGCCGGACTCGTCCTGGAGTCGGAACGCTCGCTGTACCGCGGCGACCGCTACGAGGTTCTCGCCCGGGCCAGGCGGGGTCACCACTGACACCTCGCGCCGCGGCGTCGGCGTCGGCGCAGGCGTCGGCGTCGGCCCTGGGACATCGCGGTGAGGAGTAACGGTCCGGTGCACGCCTGTGGAAAAAGCTCACCCTGGTGGACGGAAATGACGCACCATCAGGTATGGGCATCCACCGGTGGGACCTCCGCGATCCGGCCGCAGCGCTTACCGGGATCGCCCGACGTCACCAGCTGCGACCCGGCATGGTGATCGTCGGACTGATCGAGCTTCCTGACACGATCCAGCATCTCCTCGACACGACCGTCCTCTACGACGCCGACGAGCCTCCCGACGAGGCCCGGCACTGCGCCGTCCTCATCCGTCGCGCCGCCCACCGGTTGTTCGGACCGCGCGTCGTCATCGGCACACCGCGCCACGCCTTCCTGACCGTGGTCGTACGTCGAGGGCCGCTGCGGTTGAGTTCCGCCGACCGGCGCTGGTGGGAGGGGTGGAGACAGGCCGAGCACAAGCTCCCGGTCTTCGACGGCACGCTCGTCGTGATGACCGAGCAGGGCTGGCGATCCGCCGACGACCAACTGGTCGGATTCCAACCAGCGCTGGCCGCGTGAGCAGACGGCGCGGAGATGAGGAACCCACCGCACAAGGGCTTTCCAGCATGTGACCAAACACCTGCGGACCACCGCGCGAAGCTCTATGATCGCGACCGGCCTGGTCCGAGGAGTGATTCATGCCCGCACGCTTCAACGCGCCGCCTAACTGGCCGGTCCCGGCGGGCTGGACCCCACCCGCACAGTGGAAGCCCGACCCCACCTGGGGCCCACCGCCCTACGGCTGGAAGGTGTGGCTCGAAGAGCCGCAACGCCGTTCACTCAACCGCCGTCGCCATCTGCTCGTCGGCCTCGGGGTCGTGGCGGGTCTTGGCACGCTGATCGGCTACGTGCACGCCTTCTCCGCCACGCCGGAAGACCAGTTCGTCAGGACCAACTCCAACGACCCCGCGCCCAACGGCTACGCCCCTTTGCTGGTCGGGCCGGTGGACGGTGTGGACATGTCGCGGCAGGACCCGGCGCCCTACACCGCCGTACCGCCGAACACCCCCACGCCACGGGCCACCTCAGGCGGCAGGGCCGACGTACGGGCGACCACGCCCGGTTCCCCGTCCGGTTCGACGTCGGCGCGCCCGCGGCACCGCGAGACCACGACGCCGACCCCGCCCGCGCCCACGACGACGCCGACCCCACGAGACCGCGACCACGACCACCACCCTCGCCGTGACCGCGACCACGACCCCCGTGACTGGCCGCGGACCGAGCTCGACCCGCGTTTCTCCACCTGTCAGGTCGCGCGCGAGCACGGCTATGGACCCTACGTCGCCGGCCGCGACATCGAGTACTTCTGGTACGCCGACACCGACCGCGACGGCATCGCCTGCGAGTCGGTCTCGCACCGCTGAACCGCGCCGGCCCATCCGCCTCGTCGGCCCTGGCCTCGGGCCGGGACGTGCGGATCGCGGACCGCTCTGGCAGGGTGTCGTCTCGTGCCCGCCCCGCCGCCACCGAGACTGTCCGCCGAGAGTTACTCGCGGCATCTCGGCGACGTGGAGTTCTGGGCGCCGTACGTGCGGACGGTCCTGGAACGCCACGGCCTCGGTGACCGCCCGCTGGAGTCCGGATTCGTCGGCACCTTCCCGACGTTCCTCGCCGGCGACGTCGTGGTGAAGCTCTTCGGCTGGTTCCACTCCTGGCGCAGCTGCCACGCCAGCGAACTGGCCGCGCAGGAGATGCTCGCCCGGCGGCCCGAGGTTCCGGTCCCCACGCTGCTCGGGCACGGCCGGCTCTACGACGGGCCGGACGGTTGGCCCTACCTGATCACCACCCGGATGGCGGGGCAGGCCTGGCGCGACGTTCGGCTCGACGACGCGGCCCGGGTCCGGGTGGCCGGCGAACTCGGCACGTCGATGCGCGTCGTCCACGACATCGCGCCCCTCGAAGGGCCTGGCCACCCGCCGGCACTCCTCGAGTCCCGCGACCGACTGACCGTGATCCGGGCCGCCGCCCTGGACCGCCACCGCACCTGGCGAACCCTGCCCGCCGCGCTGGTCGACCAGATTCCGGCGTACCTGTGCCCACCCGCGCCGGAACGCTTCGTCCACGCCGACCTCACCGCCGACCACATCTTCGTCAAGGACGGCTCGCTCGTGGGAGTCATCGACTGGGGCGACGCGACCCTGACCGACCCCTGCTACGAGCTGGCCGCGCTGCACCTCGAGGCGTTCGGTCTGGACAAGGACCTGCTGCGCGCCTTCCTGGACGGATACGGCTGGAAGCCGGACGAGGGGTTCGTGCGGCGGGCGATGAGTGCCGCTCTCACCCATGAGTTCGACGTCTTCTCCACCCACTCCGAACGGTTGCCGGCAGAGTCGTTCACGAGCCTGGCCGACCTCGCCACGGCGATCTGGGATGTCGGCACCTGACCGGTCGACCCGACCGCGCCCCCGGCGAGCCGGCGACCGCTAGGTCGTCTCGAACTCCGCCCTGACCCCGAGCAGCCGCACCGGGCGGCGGCTCTCGAACTTCTCCAGCGCGGCCAGAGCACCCGCCTCGATCGCCGCGACGTCGCTGGTCGGCGCCGGCAGGCCCACACTGCGGGTGAGCGTACGGAACGGCGCGAACCTCACCTTCACCCCGACCCGGACGGCGGGGCGGCCCTCCGACCGCACGTCCTCGGCCACGCGCCGGGCCAGCCCGACGATCTCCGTGCGCACCACGTCCCAGTCGGTGAGGTTCTGCTGGAAGGTCGTCTCCCGACTTCGCGAGCGCGGCACGTACGGCGTACCGACCACCGGTGAGTTGTCTGCGCCCCGGGCGAGCCGACGAAACCAAGGCCCCATGGTCGGACCGAGGCGGTCGGCGAGTGCGTACGGATCGGCGGCCGCCAACTCCTTGACCGTGTGGATGCCGAGGTCGGTGAGCTTGCGGGCGGTCTTAGTGCCGATACCCCACAGGGCATCGGTCGTGCGGTCCCCCATGACGTCCCACCAGTTGTCCTCGGTGAGCCGGAAGACCCCGGCCGGCTTGCCGAACCCGGTCGCCAACTTCGCCCGGAGCTTGTTGTCGCCGATGCCGACCGAGCACGCGAGCCGGGTCCGCTCCCGTACGGCGTCCTGGATCTCGCGGGCCACCGACTCCGGATCGTCGGTGTGGGTCTCCACGAACGCCTCGTCCCAGCCCATCACCTCGACCACCACGGGAAACTCCCGCAGGGTCTCCATGACCTGAGCGGAGGCCGCCTCGTAGGCGGGCCCGTCGGCGGGAAGGAACACCGCGTCCGGACACCGCTTCGCCGCGGTTCGCAGCGGCATGCCCGAGTGGACCCCGAACTCCCGCGCCTCGTAGGACGCGGTGGCCACCACCGCGCGCTGGGTCGGATCGCCGGACCCTCCGACGACGACCGGCTGCCCCTTCAGCTCAGGTCGCCGCAGCACCTCGACGGCCGCGATGAACTGGTCGAGGTCGACGTGGAGAACCCACCGTGGCGCGTCCACCTCCCCAGTGTGCCCGCCGCTTCCCCCGGCCGCCGGTACTCAGGCGACGTCGACGTAGTCGACTTCCGCGACCCACGTGGCGGGTCCGAGGCGGACGGTGTTCGATCCGGCCGACAGGCGGACGTCGATGGTGGCCTCGCCCCAGGTGTCGCTGCCCGTGAACGGGTACTCGATGGTTCCCGCCCGCCGTCCGTCGACGGCGACATGGTGGCTCGCCGTTCGTTCGGCGCCGTTCGAGTCGACCGAGACGTTTCCATAGCCCACGTGCAGGGTGTAGGCGCCCGACCTCGGTGCGTAGACCTGGAGTTCGACCCAGCTGTCGGGATGATCCAGGTCCGACACGACCGCGCCACCCGACGCCCCGGTCGCGTCCGTCCGAACCGTGGCGTGGTGCACCCGTCCGCCCTCGCCCTCGACCCGGAACCGGCTGCCGCGGACCACGGGGGTGTCGTCGGCGGCCCAGCCGAGTTCGGCGACGTAGAGCGCGCGGTAGCCGCCGTCCCGGACACCGTGGAAGACGATGTGGTCGCCGGCGTCCGTGTCCTGGAGAACGTCGGCGCCACCGGGTCCGGTGACGGCCCCGTCGAAGGTCGCGGTCGACAACAGGGGACGGTCGGCCTTGGTGTAGGGCCCGGCAACCGAGGCCGCGGTCGCGATCCGCGTCGCGTAGGTGCCGTTCCAGTACTCCCCCGTCGCGTAGAACAGGTTGTACGACGTGCCCTGCCGCACCAGGACCGGCGCCTCGACCAGCCATCCCTCGTCGCCGTCGTTGGAGATCAGCGGCACCCGCTCGCCGGCGAAGGTCACGCCGTCAGGGGCGACCGGCTGTAGGTAGATCGTCGTCGGCAGGCCGATGGCGTTGCCGTCGTTCTTGTAGAGCAGGTACCGGCGACCGTCACGGTCGACGAAGCTCGACGCGTCGATGGCCCCGCCCGCCTCGGCCGGGCAGACCAGCGGCTCGGTGCCGACGGGGACGAACGGCCCGCGAGGAGAGTCCGCGATCGCCGCGCCGATGCACTGGCGGTTCGATGCGGTGTGCCGGGCCGTGTAGTAGAGCAGGAACGTCCCGTCCGCCCGGCGTGACACGTCGGGCGCCCAGGTGAAGCCCGACGATGCCCACTCGCCCAGCCGGGGCAGGGCATCCGCCTGCTGCACGGTCCACGGCCCGTCGAGCGACGTGGCCGAGGCCACCGGGAGCGTCTTCGCGGAGTTGGTCGAGTACACGTAGTAGGTGTCGCCCACCTTGAGGATGTCCGGGTCCGGGAAGTCCTGGTCCAGCGCGAGAGTGGGGTGCTTGGTCCCCGTCGCGCGACCGTCCGGTCGGGGGACCTCCCCCTCGCCGGTGGCAGCGCCGCTATCAGCGGCGGCGGCCGGCCTCGGGGGGCCGTCCGTTCCCTGCACGCTCCCCGGACCGTCCGCGCGAGCCGGCCCCGCGGTCGCGAGCACCGACGTGCCGACGGTGGAGGCCGCGACCAGCGTGCCAACCAGGACGAGCAGGCCCGCGCCGGCGATTCGGCGGAGCAGCGGGATGGTGCGCGGCACCAGGAGTCTCACGTCGCTCATGATCACGTCGTACCGTTCATGATCAACGTTGTAAACCCGGATGGCCGCAGCGGGTCGCCCTCCCCCGGATATGACGGGACCTCGCCTACGAGCGTGTCGGAGGCGAGGTCCCGTGGTGGCCTGCCGGGCTACCGGCGGGCGCGAGGGTCAGTGCAGCAGCGGCGCCGCCTCACGTTCGGCCTCCTGCCCCGCCTCGACCGAGCCGCGGGTGGTGCGCTCGGACGGCGCGAGGATGAGCACGATCACCGCCATTCCGAGCGCGCCACCGGCGATCACACCGGCCATCGGCACCGCGGTGGCGGCTCCGAGCGCACCGATGACCGGACCGGCGACGGCCCCGACGACGAACTGCGTCATGCCGACCATCGCCGCCGCCGTACCCGCGGACTCCGGGTGGCGGTTCAGCGCGAGCGCACCCGCGTTCGGGAGCACCAGGCCCAGGCTCGACATCAGGACGAACAGTGGCGCCGCCAGCCCCACGAGGCCGAACCACCCGGTCGCGGTCGTGAGCAGCAGCACCAGCCCGGCAGCGACCGTGAACGGCAACGCGCGTCGCAGGATCTGGAAAGACGGCGACCGCAGCACCAGCCGGGCGTTCCACTGACTCGCGGCGACCATGCCGATCGAGTTGAGCCCGAACAGCAGCCCGAAGACCTGCGGCGAGACGCCGTGGACCTCCTGGTAGGCGAACGGCGAACCGGAGACGTATCCGAAGATGGTGAGGAAGCCGAGCGCGGAGATCGCGGCGTACCCCACGTAACGCCGGTCACCCAGCAGCTGCCGGTAGGTCCGCATGGTGCCGGCCACCCCGCCACTGCGCCGGCGTTCGTGCGGCAGCGTCTCACGGACGAACAGCGCCACGACCACGGTCATGATCACCCCGAACGCCGTGAGCACCCAGAACAGCCCGCGCCAGCCGGTGAGGCCGAGTAGCTGGCCGCCCAGCGTCGGGGCGAGGACCGGCGCGACGCCCATCACCAGCAGGAGCCGGCTGAGGATGCTCGCGACCATGGGGCCGTCCACCAGGTCGCGCACCAGCGCCTGGGCGAGGACGGCCCCGGCCGCCCCGGCGAGGCCCTGGAGGAACCTGCCGAGGGCGAGTGCCTCGACGGAGGGCGCCAGGGCGCACACGACAGAGGCGACGGCGTACCCCGCCATGCCGACCAGCAGCGGCTTACGTCGCCCGATCGCGTCGGACAACGGCCCGATCAGTGCCTGGCCGATCGCGAGTCCCACGAGGCACGCGGTCAGCGTCAGCTGCACCATCGACTCGGATGTGTGCAGGGAACGGGTCAGCTCCGGGAAGGCCGGGAGGTAGAGGTCGATGGACATCGGCCCGATCGCGGTGATCGAGCCGAGGAGAAGGATGAGCAGCGGAAGCCGGGACACGCCGGCAGCGCCGACGGAGGTGCGCACAGGTGGTCTCCGAAGCATGAGTCGGTGCACACGACGAGCGGGTGCGGGGACGATACGTGGATCTGGTGGGAAGGGTCAGGACGGCGGGCTGTCGGGCAGGCTGGGGCGTCGAGAAGAGGTCCTCTCGACGACACGGGCTCCACGCGCCGGCCGACCTGAAGCGATCGGGCCCGAGGCAGGATCAAGCGAACGGTCGGTGATGATCCGGCGCGGGCGACGCTGCCCACGTGTTCAGCTCCATCGATACCTGGTCCATTCCATCACGTCGAAGTGACTCACATCACGCCCGAGCGTGAACGGCGGTCTCCCGCCGAAGATTTCACAATGCGTTCACACAGCCGCACCGGCCGAGGTCGAAAGTGGCCGCCGACGAGCCGGTCCGGGCCGGCCGACCCGCCGAGCCCGGCCTGGTCAGCCCCGGCGTACCAGCTGGGCGATGGCCTCGCCGATCGGCGTGTCGCCGGCCACCATCTCGAGCACCAGACCCGTCGTGGCCGGGCTGTCGAGCAGCGCCATGATGACCGCGGCGACGTCGTCGCGACTCACCGGAGCGAACTCGGCGTGCGGAGCGAGCCGCACCTGGCCGCCGCCCGGATCGTCGGTGAGTCGGCCCGGTCGCATGATGGTCCAGTCCAGGTCGCGTGCGCGCAGATCGTCCTCCGCGGCGAGCTTCGCCCGAAGGTAGGCGACGAACACCTCGTCCTGGCCCGGTGGCGTGGCGCCGTCACGCACGCTGTCCACCCCCATGGAGGAGATCTGTACGAAGCGCCGTACGCCCGCACGTTCGCCCGCCTCGGCGAGCAGGACGGACGCACCGCGGTCGACGGTGTCCTTGCGGTCCTTCCCGCTCCCGGGTCCGGCACCCGCCACGAAGACCAGGGCGTCGGAGTCGGCCACCACATCGGCCACCTGGTCGACCGTGGAGCGCTCGAGGTCCATCACCACGGGTGTCACGCCGATCGCGATGAGGTCGAGTTGGTGGTCCTCGTCTCGGATGATTCCGACCACCTCGTCCCCCCGCTGGACGAGTAGACGCCCGAGCCGACTGCCGATCTTGCCGTGTGCGCCGGCAATCATCACACGCATCGCCATCTCCTTGTCCGATGTGTCCCCTGTGTCGGCCTGCGCAGGCACCCGCTCGGGTCCCCCGCGGTCCTGCGCGTTCGTACGCCGGTCTACGCCGAACCGCCGGGCGGGCCGGGGCCAGTGCCGTGGCGGCCACTCGCCTAGCGAACCACGTACGCACGGCCCAGGGGTAAGGACGAACGGGTCGCCCCGTCCCGCCACTCTCCCGTGATCATGCTCCTGATCACGAAGGGTCCGGGGCACATAGCACCCGAAACCCATCATGATCATGAGCGTCGGGAGGACATCGTTGGCGACGACCTCGCCGGGCTCGGAGCACCAGGACCGGCGTGCACGCCACGCGACCCTCGACCAGCGCGGGTGTCCGCCACGGGCTGCGACCCGTGCTCGCGCCAGTGCGATCACCGTCAAGCGGTCCTTGCGTCCGAACGATCACGCAAGCAGTCCATGCGTCCCAGGACCAGGCAAGCAGCCCTTGCGGTCCGATGAGGTCGAGCAACCGAGACCCATCGCGGGCGAGGTTGGGGCGCAGCACGACGGGGAGCGGGATCTGATCCCGCTCCCCGTCGTGGTGCTGCGCCGCCTGGACCGCGCGCCTGCCTCACGAAGGAGGCAGGTGCGTTCGGCTCAGCTGCAGCCGCTGGTGCTGCCGCATCCTTCGCAGACGAAGCAGCTACCGGCCGGACGCATCTTCGTTCCACAGGTGAAGCACAGCGGGGCGTCGGCGGTGGTTCCCTGGATCGCCTCCAGCAGTTCGGTCGAGGTGTGGGCCTTGACCGGTGCAGGCTTGGCAGCGCTCACCGCCGTGGGGCTGCCGGCCTCGGTCTGCTCGGCGGCGGCTGCCTCGCCCTGCTTCAGCGACGAGGCGTCACCGGCGTCGCCGGCCGCGTCGTCGCTCTCGACCGGTTCGTAGGAGCCGGTCTCGAGTTGGCGCTGTCGCTCCTCGGCGGAGTGGATGCCGAGCGCCACCCGGGTCTCGAACGGCAGGTAGTCGAGCGCCAGCCGCCGGAAGATGTAGTCCATGATCGACTGCGACATCCGGACGTCCGGGTCGTCGGTCATCCCGGCCGGCTCGAACCGCAGGTTGGTGAACTTCTGGACGAACGTCTCCAGCGGGACGCCGTACTGCAGGGCGATCGAGATCGCGATCGAGAAGGCGTCCATCACGCCGGCGAGGGTCGAGCCCTGCTTGCCGAGCTTGAGGAACACCTCGCCGAGGCCGTCGTCGGGGTAGGAGCCGGCGGTCATGTAACCCTCGGCGCCACCCACGGTGAAGGACGTCGTTCGCGACGGACGCGACTTCGGCAGCCGACGCCGCGTGGGGCGGTACTCGACCACGACTTCCTTCTCGGGCGCCTCCGTGGCGACCTCGGCCTTCTTGGCCCGGGCGTCCGACAGCGGCTGACCGACCTTGCAGTTGTCGCGGTAGATCGCGAGCGCCTTGAGACCGAGCTTCCAACCCTGGAAGTAGATCTCCTCGACCTCTTCGACGGTCGCCGTCTCCGGCATGTTGACGGTCTTGGAGATCGCACCGGAGACGAACGGCTGCACCGCGGCCATCATCTTCACGTGGCCCATCGGCCGGATGGCCCGCGCGCCCATCGCGCAGTCGAACACCTCGTAGTGCTCGAGCTTGAGCCCAGGCGCGTCGACGACGTGCCCGTGCTCGGCGATGTATTCGACGATGGCCTCGATCGGCTCCTGCTGGTAGCCGAGCTTGACGAGCGCCCGCGGGATCGTGTTGTTGACGATCTGCATCGAGCCGCCGCCGACGAGCTTCTTGAACTTCACCAGCGCGAGGTCGGGCTCGATACCGGTGGTGTCACAGTCCATGGCCAAGCCGATGGTGCCGGTCGGTGCGATCACCGACGCCTGCGCGTTGCGGTAGCCGTTCTTGGTACCGATCTTGACCGCCGCGTCCCACGCGGACCCGGCCGCCTCGAGGACCTCCCGATCCAGCGTCCCGACCGAGCGCACGGCGTCGTTGGCCGCCGCGTGCTTGCGGATGACGCGCTGGTGCGGGGAGGCGTTGCGGGCATAGCCGGCGTAGGGGCCGACGACACCGGCGAGCTCGGCGGACCGCTTGTAGGCGGTCCCGGTCATCAGCGAGCTGATGGCCGCGGCGAGCGCCCGGCCGCCGTCGGAGTCGTAGCCGTGGCCGGTCGCCATCAGCAGCGCGCCGAGGTTGGCGTAGCCGATGCCGAGCTGGCGGTAGTCGCGGGTCGTCTCACCGATCGCCTCGGTCGGGAAGTCGGCGAAGCAGATGGAGATGTCCATCGCCGTGATGACGACCTCGACCGCGCGCGCGAACGTGTCGACGTCGAAACGCCCGTCCTCACGCAGGAACTTCAGCAGGTTCAACGACGCGAGGTTGCACGAGGAGTTGTCCAGGTGCATGTACTCCGAACACGGGTTGGACGCCGTGATCCGCCCGGTCTCGGGGCAGGTGTGCCAGTCGTTGATGGTGTCGTCGTACTGCATTCCCGGGTCGGCGCACGCCCAGGCGGCGTCCGCGATCTTGCGGAACAGGCTCTTGGCGTCGACTTCCTCGAGCACGTCGCCGTTCTGGCGACCGCGCAGTCCGAACGTCGTGCCGCTCTCGACCGCCCGCATGAACTCGTCGGAGGCCCGCACGGAGTTGTTGGCGTTCTGGTACTGCACCGAGACGATGTCCTTGCCGCCGAGGTCCATGTCGAACCCGGCGTCACGCAGCGCCCGGATCTTCTCCTCTTCCCGGGCCTTGGTCTCGATGAACTCCTCGATGTCGGGGTGGTCGACGTCGAGGATCACCATCTTCGCCGCGCGGCGCGTCGCGCCGCCGGACTTGATGGTCCCGGCGGAGGCGTCGGCCCCACGCATGAACGACACCGGGCCGGATGCCGTGCCACCGGAGGAGAGCAGCTCGCGGCTCGCGCGGATCCGGGAGAGGTTGACGCCCGAGCCCGAACCGCCCTTGAAGATCAGCCCCTCTTCCTTGTACCAGTTGAGGATCGAGTCCATCGAGTCGTCGACGGCGAGGATGAAGCAGGCGGAGACCTGCTGCGGCGCCGGGGTGCCTACGTTGAACCACACGGGGCTGTTGAAGCTGAAGTACTGGTGCAGCAGCATCCAGGTCAGCTCGTGGTCGAAGATCTCCGCGTCGGCCGCGGTCGCGAAGTAGCCGTACTTCTCGCCGGCCTCGCGGTAGGTGCTGACGACCCGGTCGATGAGCTGTCGAAGACTCGCCTCCCGGTCGGCGCTGCCGACCGCGCCACGGAAATACTTCGTGGTGACGATCGTGGACGCGTTGACGGACCAGAAGTCGGGGAACTCGACGCCGCGCTGCTCGAAGACGGTCTCGCCGGTCCTCCAGTTCTGCTGAACGACGTCCCTACGTTCCCAGGTCACCTCGTCATAGGGGTGGGTGCCTGGAGTCGTGAAGATACGGCCGATCTTCAGGCCCTTCGTCGAGCGTCCCCTCGCGCCCCCTCGAGCCGGACCGCTCACCGTCTCCGTCATGCTGACTCTCCTTGCTCTCCCGGGTTGGGCGCTTCCCCTCGCGAACCCGGGCATGGGTGATGGAACGACGTCGAGACGCCGTCACTGACTGTGGGCTTGTTGTCTGACGCTTGTCACGAGCGCCGGTTCGGCGCACCTTCTGGGCATTGCGGACTCTCTGGCGTACTGCTGACTCTCATGAGCGGGTGGTCTCGCGGCGAGGCTTCGTCTCGGGCTCGGGCACCGTCTCGTCGTTCTCCGCACGGAGGACGGCGATCTCGGTCTCGAAGTCCGCGAGGCTCGCGAAGCCGCGGTAGACGCTGGCGAACCGCATGTAGGCCACCTCGTCGAGTTCGCGCAACGGCCCCAGGATGGCGAGTCCGACCTCGTGGGACGGAATCTCGGCCGCCCCGGTCGAGCGGATCTCCTCTTCCACCCGCTGCGCGAGGAGGGCGAGTGCGTCCTCCCCGACAGGTCGACCCTTGCAGGCCTTTCGTACTCCGGAGACCACCTTCTCGCGACTGAACGGCTCGGTGACGCCGGCGCGCTTGACGACCGCGAGAGTCACCTGCTCGACGGTCGTGAACCGGCGCTCACAGTCGAGGCACTGGCGGCGCCTGCGGATGGCGGTGCCGTCATCGGCGGTACGACTGTCGACGACACGGCTGTCCGGATGCCGGCAGAAGGGGCAGTGCATCGCTTTCGTGCCTCCTTCTGGCGCGGTGCGCGAACGCGGACATGTCCGGTGAGGTTCATCGGCGGATCACGGGCTCCCTGGGGACGATCCTGTGGATTGCCTGGGGAGAACCTGTGGGCTACGAATCACAACCTGTGGACGACTTACAGCTATGTAACTACCACATCTAGGGGTAACGGTACGTCGACCGCTCCGAGCGTGCAAGCTCTCCGCGTGTCCGCCGAAGTCGTGTCGGCGTCGCCGCAGGTCAGCGGAGCACGCGCCCACGAAACAGACATTTCGCCGTCGGCGTGTCGGGCTTCGGAACAGGGCGTGAACGGGCGGCGCGGGACGACCGCGGGGCCCTCGTGGGGTCCCGTGCGCACCGGGAAGTCCGGTGAGTACCGCGAGCGGTGGTCCGGCGACGAGCGGTTAACTGGGCCGCGAAGGACGCGAACGGCAGGCCCGGTCGGAGGGCCGCGACAGTCGTGGCGCGCCGAAGCCATACCGGCGCTCGGCCACGCGGTTGGCGCACGTTGGTGGGGCGCTGGCCGGCGGGCAGCGGTTCTACGCCCCGAGCGGCCGGCACGCTCAGGGGTTCACGCCACGGGCCGTTGGACGGGAATGCGCGACTCGGGGCGCGGCCGTCAACTCTGGTAGGACGACCTTCGTTCGTTGTCAGCCCGCTCTTGACACTCAGCGCGCCGCGACCGGAACGACCAGCCGCTGGCCCACTTCCAGGTCACCTGCCCGCGACAACGCGTTCAGGCGCGAGATCTCGTCGACGGTGGCACGGACGTCTCCACCGGGCGCGAGGCGCGCCGCGATGTCCCAGAGAGTGTCGCCGGGGCCGACCGTGATCGTGGTGGCGGCGACTGGTTCCGCCGACGCACGCGTGGGGGCCGCGTCGACGGCCCGCTGCACCAGGAGCCCGAACGCGGCCAGCGCGAGCAGGACCGCCGCCGTGGCGAGCGTCGCGACCACGACCCGTCCTCGCCTGGTGAGGACCAGGGGCGGCTGGCGCAGGGCGCCACCGACCGGGAGTGCGCATGAGCGGACGCGGCGGGTGCGGAGCGACGGCCGGGACGCCCCTCGCCACCCCGTGGCGATGGGTTGGTGGTCGACCGGCACCTGGTCGACCGGCACTCGATCGACGGGTGGCTGGTCGACAGGTGCCTGGTCGACGGGCGGAAGAGCGACCGGCGGCTGAGCGACGGAACCGCCGACGACACCACGGGCGCGGACCACCCGCGAGCGGCTCGATCCGGCGGCGGCACGACGGGCCATGAAGTCCTCGAGATGCACCACTGACGAGCTACTGCTCATCTCCCGACCTCCTAGGCGGAGACACCGACTATGATCATTATGTCGAACGGTTGTTCGACCGCACGCCTGACGATTTTCTACACCACGCCACCGACAAGGCGCCAGGTCGCATCGAAACTTTGTTCGACGCCGTGGACAGAAAGCGTATGGAGGACCACCGACATCACCTCCGACGCACCGCGACACGACGTCGAACAGATGTTTGAAAGTGCACATGACAGGCCCTAGGCTCCGTCTCGAGAGCGTGCCGTCGCGCACTGCGACCGGAATGCGACCAGAAAATCGCCGGAAGGAGAAGTGCCGCTATGCCCAAGCGGAAGAATCCCGTTCCCGACTCGTCCACAGCCGCGGTTCGAGAGCTCCCGGACGGCCCACCTGATGCCAGCGGTCTCACGCCGAGGCAGCGCCGGGTTCTCGAGGTGATCCGCGATTCGGTCGAGTCCCGCGGCTATCCGCCCGCGATGCGTGAGATCGGCGAGATGGTCGGCTTGACGTCGTCCTCGTCCGTGGCGCACCAACTGCGCGTCCTCGAGGGCAAGGGCTTCATCCGGCGCGACCCCAACCGTCCGCGCGCGCTCGAGGTGCTCGCTCCCGTGGAGTCGACGCGTCGGCCGGGCCCGACCGGCGTGGTCACCTACGACGAGACCGACAGCGGCGACAAGTACCCCGCCCCCGCCTTCGTCCCCGTGGTCGGCCGGATCGCCGCAGGTGGCCCGATCCTCGCCGAGCAGGCCGTCGAGGAGATCATGCCCCTCCCGCGCCAGCTGGTCGGCGAAGGCGAGCTCTTCCTCCTGAAGGTCCGTGGTGACTCGATGGTCGAGGCCGCCATCTGCGACGGCGACTGGGTGGTCATCCGTCAGCAGCCTGCCGCCGAGTCCGGCGAGATCGTGTCTGCGATGATCGATGGCGAAGCGACGGTGAAGACCTATCGGCGCCGGGACGGAAAAGTGTGGCTTGTCCCGCATAATCCAGCTTACGAGCCCATTCCTGGAGACGGTGCGGTCATCCTCGGTAAGGTCGTCGCGGTCCTGCGTCGCGTCTGATCCCGGTCAGGTGACGCCCCCCGGATGCCAGGAGCAGCAGAGATGACCGAGTCAGCGGTGGGTGATGACGCCATGACCAGCCCCGAGAAGGCTTCGCCCGGGGAGCACGAGGCGCCACCGCCCAAGGCGGCCCTGGCCCCCAACGACGGGAAGAGCCTCACGGTCGAGGTCGAGGGAACGCGATGGGCACGCGTCCCGATCCAGACCGAGCTCTTCGCCCGGGGCGACGCTCTCACCGAGAAGGTCGCCGGTTACGTCGTCGACACGGTGAAGAAGGCGGAGGCGAGCGTCGACTTCACGGGCGCGTTCCTCGAGCCGTGGCATGTCGTCGTGAGCGAGAAGATCGTCGCGATCTCCCAGGGGCGTTCCTACTTCACCTGGGAGATCAACCCGTCCCGGTCGGCCCGGGTGCTCTCCCGGTGGGTCCAGCGGACTCCGCACGGGATCGGCCTCGGCAGCCCCTGGACGATGGAGCTCGCGATCAAGGAAGCCGGCCTGCCCCGCATCCTGCTCGCGGCGGGAGCGAGCATCGTGGGCAAGGCGGTCGGACGGCGCGGCTGGTTCTACACAGTGGCCGGACACCGGGTCAACGCGATCGACGGTCCGACGCCCTACTCCGCCTATCCGTCGAACGTCTCCGCGAAGCTTCCTCCGAAGGACCCCGACCGCGTCGCCGCGGAGATCACGACCGCCGTACGGGCTCAGCTTCCCGACGGTCCCGCACGCACACTTGCCGGTGCCGTCGTCATGGACTCCAACGACCTCGGTCGCGACGTCCTTGGCCACCACACCGACCGGGCGCCGCTGTTCTTCTGCGAGTTGTTCCGGGACAACCCGTTCGGTCAGGGACGTCAGCAGACGCCGATCGCCGTCTGCTTCCGACTTCCTGGGTGACGTCCGCTCCCTACCCGTGGACGTGCGCTGCTGCGCTCGGCTGAAGGATTGGCTCGCGCGCGGGTCGGCGTTCGTCCAGGTTCCGGTCGCGCGGACGAACGCCGACCGTTCTCATGACTCCCGGGTCGAGCGCAGCCGACGAAGTGCTCCCAGCGCGACCTCACGGTCCGGGGTGAACCACATGGGCGGTAGCGACGACCGCAGGTATCCGCCGTAGCGGGCCGTGACCAGGCGGGGGTCGAGCACCGCCACCACGCCGCGGTCGGTCGACCTCCGGATCAGCCTTCCGACTCCCTGGGCGAGCAGCAGCGCCGCGTGCGTGGCGGCGACCGACATGAACCCGTTGCCGCCGGCCTCGTCGACCGCCCGCTGCCGCGCCGACGCGAGCGGATCGTCCGGGCGTGGGAACGGAATCCGGTCGATCACGACGAGTTGGCAGGTGTCGCCGGGCACATCCAGGCCCTGCCACAGCGAGAGGGTCCCGAACAACGAGGTCGCAGGTTCGGCCACGAAACGTCGGTGGAGTTCGGCCAACTGCCCTTCACCCTGGCAGAGGACCTCGAAGCCGAGCCGCTGGCGAACCATCGCGGCGGCCTCCTCGGCGGCCCGCCGGGACGAGAAGAGCCCGAGCGTCGCACCCCCCGCCGCCTCCATCAGGGCGCACAACTCGTCGAGGATCCGGTCGGAGATTCCGCCGCGTCCCGGGGGCGGGAGCCGACGTCCGACGTAGAGGATCGACTGCCGGCCGTAGTCGAACGGCGAGCCGACGTCGAGGGCACGCCACGGCAGCGCCTCCACGACGTCCTTGCCTTCGCCGCTGCCTTCGTTCGCCTTGCCCTCCCCCGCCTTGCCCGCGTCGGCGGTCCCGCCTTCGTCGGCGGTCCTGCCTCCACCCGGCGCCTTCTCCGCGGCGTCACCCGTGGTCTCGTCGGGCTCGACGATCCGGTCGACCGGACGCAGCCCGACCGAGCGCGCCGCCGCGTCGAAGTCTCCGCCGAGCTTCAGCGTGGCCGAGGTCAACACACAGGTCCGCTCGGCCAGGAGCCGCTCACGCAGCAATCCGGACACCGACAACGGCGCGATGCGCAGTTCGGGTCCACCGCGTTCGCGCTCGGCGATCCAGACCACGTCGTAGGCCGACATCGCGGCGATCCGCTCGCTGATGTCCCGGATCTGCTCGACGTAGGACCGGGCCTGTCGGCGACCGGACTCCGCGTCGGCGTCCTTCTTGTCACTGGGGAACGCCGACCACGCCGCCCTTGCGGAGTCCCGGATCACCGCGACCGCGGTCGCCAGGTCCCCGGGGAGGGCCTCCACCCGGCCGAGCGGCGCCGATGCCAGGGCCGCCCGGAGTTCCTCACCGGCATCCTCCAGCGGGTCGGCCTCACCGCCCTCGCAGAACGCCCGCGCACGGCGGGCGGCGCGTTCGACCATGCCGGGTGAGAGTTCGGCCGACGCGGTACTGGTCACCCGGGCGGCGAGCTCGTGCGCCTCGTCGACGACCACGACGTCGTAGTCGGGCAGCACCTTGATGTTCTCGAGCGCGTCGATCGCGAGGAGTGCGTGGTTGGTGACGATGACGTCGGCGGCGAGCGCGCGCTCCCGGGCCCGCTCGGCGAAGCACTCCTCGCCGTAGGGGCAGCGCTGCGCCCCGAGGCATTCGCGGGAGGAGACCGAGATCTGAGCCCAGGCACGATCCTGGTGGGTCGGCGCAGCGTCACGGTCACCGTCGGCGCCGGTCTGGGCCTGCTTGGTCGCCCAGGCGCGCAACTCCAGCACCTGGCGTCCGAGCGGCCCGGTCGGAGCCCGCTCGATGAGGGTGCCCTGCTCGTCGGGAACTCCGTCGCGAACCCGGTGCAGGCACGCGTAGTTCTGCCGACCCTTCAGGATGGCGTAGGAACCCCGCCGGCCGAGCCGCTTCTCGATCGACTCGACGAGCGCGGGCAGGTCCCGTCCGACCAGCTGCGCCTGCAGGGCGAGCGTGGCGGTCGCGACGATGACCGGGCGGTCACCTCCGCCTGGGTTCAGGAACGCCGGGACGAGGTAGGCGAGCGACTTTCCCGTACCCGTACCAGCCTGGACCACGAGGTGCTCGCGGCTGGCCATGGCCGAGGCGACGGCGTCGGCCATCTGCAGCTGGCCGGGCCGCTCGATGCCGGCCAGGGCATCCACGGCGTCGTGGAGCAGCTCTCGCACGCGGTGATCAGGACGGCGTCGGGCGGATCCCCGTGCTGCTTCGGCCATCCCGCGAGGCTATACCGGGGGCGTTTCGAGCCACCCGGACGGCACACCTCGCCTCCGGCGAGCGGCCGGTAACATCCCGCGACCGATCCGCGGGGGCGACGGCACCCGTGTGGATAACCGCCCTCTGCCGGTCACCGCCACCGATTGTGTGGTGTGATCTCCTCCATGACCTACGACGCCGTGCCGCTCATTCCTCGTGCGGTCCTGTTCGGAAACCCGACCTACGCCAGCCCGACGGTCTCGCCCGACGGCACCCGGCTGGGGTTCCTCGCGCCCGAGGACGGCGTTCTCAACGTCTGGGTCGGCCCGGTCGACCAGCCTGATCAGGCTCGGCCGCTCACCCACGACCGCGGCAACGGCATCCGGGTCTTCGGCTTCTGCCACGACGACCGCACGCTGTTCTACCTGCAGGACAAGGAAGGCGACGAGAACTGGCGCCTGCACCTGCTGGATCTCGCATCCGGCCAGGAGCAGTGTGTGACGCCGTTCGACAACGTGCAGGTCCGGGTGCTCGGCCACAACCGCTGGCACCCGACGACCATGCTGCTCGGCATCAACAAGGACACACCCGAGCTGCACGACGTCTACGAACTCGACCTCGAGACCGGCGAACTCGAGAAGGTTCTGGACAATCCGGGCTTCGTGGGCTGGCTCGCCGACACCGACCTCGAGGTCCAGGGAGCGGCCTCGATCACCGAGGACGGCGGTGCGGTCTTCTTCCTCACCGACGAGTCCGGTGAGTTCCATCCCTGGCTCGAGGTGCCGGCCGACGACACCAACACCACCAACCCGCTCGGCTTCTCCCGGGACGGTGAGACGCTCTACCTCGTCTCCTCGCTGGACGCGAACGCCGCCCGGCTGATCAGCGTCGACCTGTCCACGGGTGAGCAGTCCGTGCTGGCCGAGGACGACGCCTATGACATCGGCGGCGTCGAACTGCACCCCGAGACGCGAGCGCCACAGGCGGTCATCTTCGACAAGGACCGTGAGGTCTGGGAGTTCCTCGACGCCGACTACGGCCTCGCGGTGGAGGAGTTGCGGTCCTCCCTCGGCATCGACGGCGAGCTGGGGATCAACCGCGCCGAGCGCGGCGGCCAGGTCTGGATGGTCTCCGTCGTTCCCTCCGACGGACCGATCCGCTACTACCTCTACGACCGGTCCAACGGCTCCCTGAAGTTCCTCTTCTCCCACAAGCCCGACCTCGCGGGCTACCACCTCGCCCCGATGGAGCCGTTCTCCTTCACCGCTCGCGACGGCCTGGAGATCCACGGTTACCTGAGCTTCCCGCCCGACGTCGAACGCCGGGGCCTCCCGGCCGTCCTCAACGTCCACGGGGGCCCGTGGGCGCGCGACGCGTGGGGCTACAACGCCGAGGCGCAGTGGCTCGCCAACCGTGGCTACGTCTGCGTCGAGGTCAACTACCGCGGCTCGACCGGCTACGGCAAGGCGTTCGGCAACGCCGCCAACAAGCAGTGGGGCCGGGACATGCACACCGACCTGCTCGACGCCATCGAGCACCTGGCCGGCCAGGGTCTGATCGACCGGGAACGTGTCGGCATCATGGGCGGCTCCTACGGCGGGTACGCCGCGCTCGCGGGTGCGGCGTTCACCCCCGAGGCGTTCCGCTGCGCCGTCGACCTGTGCGGACCCTCCAACCTGCTCACCCTGCTCGCGTCGGTCCCGGCCTACTGGAAGCCGCTCGTCGCGATGATGCACGCCAAGGTGGGCGACCCGGAGACGGAGAAGGACATGCTCTGGGAGCGGTCGCCACTGTCCCGCGTCGACGACATCAAGATTCCGGTCCTCGTCGGTCAGGGCGCCAACGACCCACGCGTGAAGCAGGCGGAGGCGGAGCAGATCGTCGACGCGCTGAAGGCCAAGGGGCTACCCCACGAGTACCTCCTCTTCCCCGATGAGGGCCACGGCCTCGCCCGACCGGAGAACCGCGAGACCTACTACGCCGCCGTGGAGCGGTTCCTCGCCGAGCACCTGGGCGGACGCACGGAGTCGGCACAGTGACGAGGCGGATCCACGCCGCGGCGGTTCACTGCCCGGGTTGGACGTTCTTCGCCCTACTTGAGGTGGATGCCGCCGGATGAGAAGCTCGTAAGAAATCGCCGCGCGGCGACGTTGCTTGCGCTGATCAGGCATGGTGGAGACATGGCGTTTGAGACCTCTCGTTCGCCCGGACGGCGCGGGCTGAGCCGGGGCGGTGATCCCGGTGTCGCGGGTCTGAAGGCTCTCGTGCTGCTGGTCGGCCTGATGTGGGTCAGCGAGTTCATCGACATCGCGCTCGGCCACCGCCTCGATTCCTTCGGTATCCAGGCGCGGGACGCCGACGGCCTGGTCGGGATCCTCTTCGCGCCGTTCCTGCACGCCGGGTTCGGGCACCTGATCTCCAACACCATCCCCCTGTTGATGTTGGGGGCGATCATCGCTGTGGCCGGCGCTGCCCGGCTGCTGCTGGTCACGCTCCTCATCGGGCTTGTGAGCGGCGTCGGGACCTGGCTGACATCGCCGCCCACCTCCATCACGATCGGCGCGAGTGGGTTGGTGTTCGGATACGCCACCTACCTCATCGCTCGCGGCATCTTCAACCGCAGCATCGGTCAACTTCTCATCGGACTGGTCGTGATCCTGGTGTGGGGCGGCGCGCTGTTCGGCGGGCTGCTGCCGCAGGCCGGGATCTCCTGGCAGGGCCACCTGTTCGGCGCCATCGGCGGGGTGCTCACCGCCTGGTTCCTGGGTGGCGAGCAACGCCGGAGTGCCTCGCCCATCGCCCCGCCGTTCCGCGGCTGAGCGACGTCGAGGATCGGGTTCAGACAGCACGAGATTCACGCGAGGGTGGAGACGTTGGTCTCCGACGTCACGTCGGTCACCAACGTCTCCACCCTCGCGCCCGCTTGATCACCTCCCGGCGGCCGGGTCCGTCACCACCTGGCCCTCCCCCGCGAGGTCAGCGGCGCGAGCGCGCAGCGTCGGAGCAAGCATGAGTTGGCCGACGAGCATCACCACCCCGAGAGCGGCACAGCCGACCCACAGCGTGTTCGCTCCGGCGTGCTCCAGTACCGCCGTCCCCGCCAGTGGTCCAACGGTCGCGCCGAGCGCGAAGGTGACGCCCGCGATGCCCATGTAGCCGCCGCGAAGATCGACCGGCGCGAGGTCGGCGAAGATGGCGATGATCAGGGTCGTGTAGCCGATCTCGCCGAGGGTCCACACGACGACCGTCCCCGCGTAGCCGAGCGCACTGTCGGCGAGGACGGCCGCACCGAAGCCGAGTCCCACGACCAGCATCGACAGGCCGGTCAGGACGCTTCGGTCGTGCCGCTCGAGGAAGCGGAGCAGGAACGGCTGCAGTACGACGACGACCACGCCGTTGACCGCGATGACCAGGCCGTACGTCGAGGCCGCCAGACCGTCCGCCCCCATCGCGAGCGGGAGGGTCGTGTACGACTGGAAGTAGACGACGGCGTACATCGTGGACAGGGCGACGAGGCCGAGCAGCGCCCGGTCACGTACGGCGACCGCGACCAGCGACCGGCGCGATCCCTCGGCGACGGCCGGACGGGTCTCGGGCACGGCCCGCCAGATGATCAGGGCGGCGATCAGGCAGGTACCCGCGTCGACCCAGAACAGCAGGCCGAACCCGAATCGAACGGCGAAGCCCGCGGCCACCGTCGAGATGGAGAAGCCGAGGTTGACGGCCCAGAAGAGCAGCCCGTACGCGCGGACCCGCGTCTCCGGCCCGATCAGGTCGGCGACCACCGCCTCGGCCGCCGGCCGGAAGATCTCGGAGGTGACGCCGACCGCGAACGCCGACGCCCAGATGAAGGCGAGGTTCGGTGCCGTACCCAGCGCGGCCATCGCGGCCGCCGTACCCAGGAAACCCACGAGGAGGGTGGTGCGGCGGCCCACATGGTCCGACATCCAGCCACCGAGCAGGTGCGACACGATGTTGCCGGCGCCGACCGCCGCGGCGACGGCCCCCGCGGTCGTCGCACTCACCTGCTGGGCCTGGGTGAGGTAGAGCACGAGGAAGGGCTGGACGAAGCCGCCGAGCCGGTTGATCAGTTGGCCGGACCACAGCGCCCAGAACGCGGACGGGAGTCCGGCCGGGCCGCCGAAACGGCGTACGGGACGGGCGTCGGAGGAAGCGGTGATACTCACAGGAGCAGCCTGCGGATCCGAACCGCGGGTGTCGACGATTAGTTCACGGCCTAATCGTGGGCGCTAGGCTCGGCCGGTGACCTCGATCGACCTCAATCCGGACGACATCAGCCGGATCCGGTTCGCCATCTCCCCCGTCTGGGAGACGGTGACCAGCGTCCGCAGCCTCACCGGGAACGCCTCAGCCTCGGGCGGCATGCACCGTGCCTGGGCCCGGAGGGTGGCACCGCGCCTTCGGCAGGTCGATCTCGCGCTGCTGTCGGCCCTGATCCCGCCGGATGGCTACATCCCGGACTTCCTCACGCCGGCACCGTCCCGGCGTACGTCCACCTTCGATGCCGGCCTGGCGGCGGTCGCGGCGACACCACCGGCGACGGTCGCGGCCGACGTCGAACTCCTCCGCGACGGACGTCGCGATCCCCTGCTCGAGAAGCTGATCGCCGATCCGGCCGCCACGCTCGCCGCCGTGGTCGACGCGCTCGACCGCTACTGGCGGATCGCCGTCGAACCGGACTGGAGCCGCCTGCACGCCCTGCTCGAGGCCGATCTGGCGTTTCGCATGGACGAGCTCGCCTCCGGTGGGGTCCACCAACTGTTTCGTTCGCTGCATCCGTCGTTGGGATATGCCAACGGCACTCTCACCGTGGCCAAGTCCTACTGCTGCCACACCCCGCTCACCGGGCAGGGACTCCTGCTCGTGCCGTGTGTCTTCGCCTGGCCGGATCTGCTCGTGCTCACCGCGCCCCCGCACGTGCCCACGGTGACGTACTCGCCCCGCGGAGTCGGCCTGATGTGGGAGGAACCCAGAGACGGCGGGCGCGGGCCTTCGCCGCTCGCGGATCTCGTTGGTCGAACCCGCGCGGCCCTCGTCGCCCAACTCGACGTGCCCATGTCGACCACGCAGCTCGCCTGTCAGCTCGACCTCACGGCACCGACGCTGAGCGCCCACCTGCGCATCCTCGCGGCGGCGGGCGTGGTGGCCTCTCGTCGGAAGGGGCGCACGGTTCTCTACGCGCGGACCGACCTTGGCGAGCGCCTGCTCGACGGCGGTGCCGCGGCGAGCTGAGGGCCGCGGGCGGCGCCGCCGGAACGCGCGACTGATCAGCGCGGCGCGGCGGTGACCTCGATGCAGGCCCGGACGAAGTCGCGCAGCAACGGGTCGGCACTGCCCTGTCGCCAGGCGACCGCGAACTTCCCGGGTCGGGCGTCCTCGACGAGCCGGTACACGATGTCCGGGCGCTGATACATCGCGGTCGTCGGCTCGGCGATCATGGCGACGCCGCGTCCGGTCGCGATGGCGGCGAAGAAGTCGTCGGGATTCCTCACCTCGGTGCTCACGACCGGTGGGCGCTCGAACTCCTCGAGCCCGAGCCAGAAGTCCCGGAAGACTCCCGCGGACACGGGCATCGCGACGAACGGCTCGTCCTGGAGGTCCCGTAGCCGTACGCTCCGGCGGCTCGCGAGCGGGTGGCCCACGGGCAGGACGACACAGCGGGACTCGGTCCCGAGCACCTCGATCTCGAGACTGTCCTGGCCGGGGACGGGCAGCCGGAGGAAGGCCGCGTCGACCGTCCCGTCGACGACGACGCGGGCCGGATCGGTCCAGTCGTTGCCGCGCAACTCGATCCGCCAGCCGGGTCGAAGCCCGGCGAACGCGGCGGTGAGGGGCTGGAGCAGGGCAGGCGGAAGGCTGGAGTGGTAACCGACCCGCAGGACCCGCTCGTCGCGCCGGTGCACCCGGCGTACCTGCGCTAGTCCCTCCTCGAGATCGGCGAGCACCCGTCGGGCGACCGGGAGGAGCGCCCGACCGGCGTCGCTGAGCGCCACGCGCTGACGGCTGCGGACGAGCAGGACGACGTCCAGGTCACTTTCGAGCCGACGGATGGCCTTGGACAGAACGGGTTGGGCGATGTGCAGACGTTGCGCTGCGTGGGTGAAGTGCAACTCCTCGGCGAGGACCGCGAAGTAGCGCAGTGAACGGGACGAGACCTCCAGCACGGATCGACTCTACCGTCGCTTATTCCGAACGGGCATAACGCCGGGTATTGGCTCGGCCGGGTTCGTTTCGGCGAAGGTGGGCGGGACCGACGGAACCACCATGATCTGGAGGAGTCATGCCAGGGACACGGACCGGTGCTGTCGCGGATCCCACCAGACGATCCGTCCAGTCCGCCTCGTTGACGCTCGTGGTCGCATGCGTGGGCCTGGTCGTGACGGTGCTGGACTCGACCGCCGTCACCGTCGCGCTGCCCACGATCGGCGACCAACTCGGCGGCGCGGTGTCCGGCCTTCAGTGGGTCGTGGACGCCTATGCCCTGATGTTCGCGGGCCTGATGCTGTCCGCGGGATCGATCTCCGACCGGGCGGGTGCCAGCCGCGCCTTCGGTGTCGGCGTCGGACTGTTCACCCTCGCCTCCGCGCTGTGCGCGCTCGCCCCGAGCCTTGCCCTGCTGATCGCGGCGCGGGCTGTGCAGGGTGGGGCGGCGGCGGTCATGCTTCCGGCGTCGCTGGCACTCGTCCGGCAGGCCTACGCCGACCCGCGGGCGCGGATCCGTGCCATCGCCTACTGGACTGCCAGCGGAGGCGTCGCGATCGCCGCCGGGCCGGTCGTCGGCGGAGTGCTGACCGACGCGTTGGGCTGGCAGGCCATCTTCCTCATCAACGTCCCCATCGGGCTGCTCGGCCTGGTCGGACTCCTCCAGGCTCCGCGCTCCACCCCGCGACAGGCTCCCCTGGATCTCATCGGCCAGGTCGCCGCGATGCTGGCCGTGACCGGAGCGACCTTCGCCGCGATCGAGGGCGGCGCCGGCTCGGTCCTGGCGGGCCTGGTCGGGGCTGCGGTGTGCGTCGTCGGCGCGATCCTGTTCGTCCGGGTCGAACGACGCTCGCCGCATCCCGCCGTACCACTGCACCTGTTCCGTTCGGTCCCGGTGACGGTGTACGTGGCGACCGGGTTCGCCCTCAACTTCGCCTTCTACGGCATCGTGTTCGTGCTCACGCTGTTCTTCCAGAACCAGCGCGGCGTCACGCCGATGACCGCCGGACTCATGTTCGTGCCGATGACGGGGTTCGTCATGGCGGCCAACCTGCTCGCCGGAAAGCTCACCACCCGCTTCGGCCCGCGCCCACCGATGGTCGCCGGTCAACTGGTCCAGGCCGCCGGCCTGCTCGGACTCGTCTCCGTCAGCAGGGCCACGCCGACCGTCGTGATCCTCGTGCTGCTCGTCCCGCTGGGGATCGGTGCCGGCCTCGCCGTACCGCCGCTGACGACGGCACTGCTCGACGCCGTCGACGCCGAACGGGCCGGACTCGCCTCGGGGCTGCTCAACGCGGCGCGACAACTCGGTGGCGCCGTCGGCGTGGCACTGTCCGGAGCGCTGGTCGGCATCGGCTTCGTGGCCGGGATGAGGATCGCGCTCGTCGGATCCGCCGCCCTGTTGCTCGCCACGGCGGCGGCCGGAGCGGCCCGGCGTACGCGGAGCTGAGCCTGACCGGCGCCGTCGCTCCCCGACGGCTCGCGGTCACCTCCGGTCAGCGCAGCGCACCAACGAGGATCAGCACCGGGCCGAGGACGACACCGGCCGCGGTCGCCACGCTGAAGGCCTTCTCGTGCAGTCGGGTTCGCCGCAGGAGGTCGACCTCACTGCGGGTGGAGATGATCGAGGGTTCGACGATCGCCAACTCGCCGGTGGCGTCGCTCGCCTCACCGAGTACGTAGACCTGCTCACCGAGTGCGAGTGCCCACTCCTCGTAGTGGTAGCCGATGGTGTCGGGATCGCCGTTCGGTGCGTTGTCGGGCTCGAAGCGATCGACCACCTTCAAGGCGCCGTCGGGCCAGGTCTTGCCCGGGTGCACCAGCACCGCTCCGGTCGGGTCGGTCACGAGGAAGCCGGCGCCCGAGCTACGCTCCGCGACCTGCTCGTCCCGCTCGACGCGCTCCGGTCGGCCGTCGCTGTTGTGGTCGGTGTGCCAGTACTTGCGGGTGACGACGTGCCGGTGCCAGACGCACTCGGCGTCACCGACCTCCGAGCGCAACGGACCGGAGACGTCGGCGGCCACCGGCCCGGCCACCTCGCAGCGCTGACGAAACGCTCCGGGTCCTGCCGCCTGGGCCGCCGCCAGCGCGAGGGCGTGCAGGTCGCGCGCCGCGTAGGTCTCGGTGGTGACCATGATGTGTTGCCTGCCGCGCGCCCGCCAGGCGAAGTAGGCGCAGCCGAGCGCCGCGACGAGTGCGATGACCCCGACGACGATCATGAGGACGCCCTTCCAACCGACCTGGCGCCACCTGTCCGAAGCGGCGCACGCGGGCGATCTTAGAGGCACAGCACCAAAAGGGCGATCCTCCCGTTCAGTATGAACAGGAGGATCGCCCCGACGACGTACGGATGGGTCAACCGGCAGTGAAGCCGTTCAGGGTCGCGGCCAGAACCGGGTCGACCCGGGCGCGCAGCCGGGTGCCGTCGGCGGTGTGCTCAACCTCGAGCACCTCACCGCGTTCGTGCACCTTGGCCACCAGGTCACCGCGGGCGTAGGGCACCAGCGCGCTCACCTCGATCTCCGGCCGGGGCAGCTCCGCGCCGACCATCGCGAGCAGCTCGGGAATCCCGTGACCGGTCTTCGCGGAGACGACGACCGAGCGCGGGACCAGCGTCTGCAGCCGGGCCAGCTCGATCGGGTCGGCGAGGTCGGCCTTGTTGATCGCGAGGATCTCCGGCAGGTCACCCGCACCAGCCTCGGCGAGCACCTCCCGGACAGCGCTGATCTGACCCTCCGGGTCGGGGTGCGAGCCGTCGACGACATGCACGACGAGGTCCGCCTCGGCGACCTCCTCGAGCGTCGAACGGAACGCCTCGACCAACTGGTGCGGCAGGTGACGGACGAACCCCACCGTGTCGGTGAGGGTGAACAACCGGCCGTCTGGCGTGCTGGCCCGACGGGTCGTCGGGTCGAGGGTCGCGAAGAGCGCGTCCTCGACGAGGACACCCGCGCCGGTCAGCCGGTTGAGCAACGACGACTTGCCGGCGTTGGTGTATCCGGCGATCGCCACCGAAGGAACGGCGTTGCGGCGACGCTGTAGGCGCTTGGTGCCGCGTCCGGTCTTCATCCCGTCGATCTCACGGCGCAGCTTCGCCATCCGGGTGCGGATCCGGCGCCGGTCGATCTCGAGCTTGGTCTCACCAGGACCGCGCAGGCCCACGCCGCCGTTGCCGCCTCCGGCGCGGCCGCCGCCCTGACGGGACAGGTTGCCACCCCAACCACGCAGGCGAGGAAGGAAGTAGGAGAGTTGCGCGAGCTCGACCTGGGCCTTGCCCTCACGGCTCTTCGCGTGCTGGGCGAAGATGTCGAGGATCAGCGCGGTGCGGTCGATCACCTTGACCTTGACGCGCTCTTCCAGGTTGCGGAGCTGGGCGGGGCTGAGCTCGCCGTCGCAGATCACCGTGTCGGCGCCGCTGGCGACGACCTCGCTGTGCACCTCCTCGACCTTGCCTCGGCCGATGTAGGTGGCCTCGTCGGGGCGGCGGCGACGCTGGATCAGGCCCTCGAGCACCTCGGCGCCCGCGGTCTCGGCCAGCAGCTTCAGCTCGCGGAGGGAGTTTTCGGCGTCGGCGACGCTGCCGTCGGTCCAGACGCCGACGAGGACGACCCGCTCGAGCTGCAGCCGGCGGTATTCGACCTCGGTGATGTCGGTGAGCTCGGTGGAGAAACCCGCGACTCGTCGGAGTGCCCGGCGGTCCTCAAGGTCGAGTTCGCCCGTGGCGGGGTCGTCCAGGGGGATCTCCCGGTCGACCACGGAGAGATGGATGTCGGTACCGTTCACCGTCGGGTCCGCCGAGCGATCGGCGAGGGCGTCGGTCCGTCGTTCTGGTCGTAGTGTCATACAGCTCCAGTCAACGCCACGGATCGGCCGTAGCTTCCCCCATCGTGGCACGCGCCCGTCCCCTGTGCATCCGGATATGACCGCAGTGCGACGAATCCGGCACCCGGAGCCCGGCCGCGCGACCGGCTGTGACCGATACCTGCCCCTTTCGAGCCCTGCGGTGCCATGGGCGTTGCCGGCTCCCTACAGTCCCCTGCGGAACCTCCTCCGCAGAAGGGACACTTCAGGTGACCTCGCCCGACAACGCCGCCACCCCACTCGCAGCCCCGCCCTGGCAGGACCTCGCCGGCGGAGGCCCCAAGATCACCCGCGTGCGGACGATCCTCACCGCACCGGAGAACATCACCCTGGTGGTGGTGAAGATCGAGACCTCCGAGCCGGAGCTCTACGGCCTCGGCTGCGCGACCTTCACCCAGCGCGCCCGGGCGGTCGCGGAGGCCATCGACTCCTACCTGGCCCCCCAGCTGATCGGGCGCGACCCGGCCGACATCACCGACATCGTGAACTCGCTGTTCGTGAGCTCGTACTGGCGCTCCGGCCCGGTCCTGAACAACGCGCTCTCCGGTGTCGACATGGCGCTGTGGGACCTGAAGGGCAAGCAGGCGGGCCTGCCGGTCTGGCAGCTGCTGGGCGGCCGGTGCCGCACTGCGGTGCCGGTCTACGGCCACGCGGCCGGCCGCGACTTCGCCGAGGTCGAGGACGCGGTTCGCCGCTACGTCGAGAAGGGCTACCGCTACGTGCGGTGCCAGGTGGCGGTACCCGGGGCCCTGACGTACGGCGCCCCGTCGGCGAACGGCTCGGAGGCCCCGACCTCCAAGCTCTCGCCGAACGCCTGGAACCCCGACGCGTACGTGCGGGTCGTTCCGGCGCTCTTCGCCCACCTGCGTGAGCAACTCGGCGACGAGGTCCACCTGCTGCACGACGTCCACGAGCGGCTGAACCCGTCGCAGGCCGTGCTTCTCGCCAAGGCGTTGGAGCCGTTCTCGCTGTTCTTCCTCGAGGACCTGCTGGCGCCGGAGGACCTCGGCTGGCTACCGACGGTGCGGGCCCAGGCGGCCACGCCGCTCGCGATCGGCGAGCTGTTCGTCAACCCCGCGGAGTACGTGCCGTTGGTCCGCGACCGGCTCATCGACTTCGTGCGCTGCCACATCTCCGCCATCGGCGGCCTCACACCGGCCTGGCGCCTGGCGAACGCCGCGGAACTCTTCGGCGTCCGTACCGCCTGGCACGGACCGGGTGACGTCTCGCCGGTGGGTCACGCCGCCAACCTCGCGCTCGACCTCGCGGCACCGAACTTCGGGATCCAGGAGCAGCACGTCTTCAACTCCACCGCGATGGAGGTCTTCCCCGGTTGCCCGGAGGTGAAGGACGGTCACCTGTGGCCGAGCGACGCACCGGGGCTCGGAGTCGACCTGGACGAGGAGCTCGCCGCGAAGTTCCCGCCGGTCGAGCCGCTCGTCAAGGACGCCTGGACACGTACCCGGCTGCCTGACGGCACGGTGCAGCGGCCCTGACGACCGGTCAGGTCGGAGCGAAGGTGTGAGTTGTCGACGGTCATCGGGCCCCGACGCCTGAGGCGTCGGGGCCCGGCCCTTGACTCGGTGCAGGAGTCAGCGTGCTTCGTGGTAACTGGTCGACCGGAGCAGAACGGCGGTCCGTGCGACCGCCGACTTGCGTGCGAGTGAAGAGGCCCGACGGGCCCGCACATGCCGCAGAACGACCTGGCGACGCTGCGCGCGCAGCTCGACGTCGTGCTCTGTGGGAATGCTGGACGACATACCCCCGACAGTAGTCGCCAGCACCGACACCCACCTCCGTCGTACGTCGCGTACCGACTCCGTCCTTGGGAGGAGCCGGGTGGCACCTGAGGTCAGGGATGCAACGGGGCCGGGTCAGGGACGACGCCAGGGACCTCCCTGACCCCGCGACTCCCGCGGCGTCCGTCCTCAGTCCGTCCTCAGGTGCGCGAGCGCGAGTGCGACGGCCTCACAGGTCGAACTCGCCGCGGACGGTGAGCTCCGCTGGCCCGGTCAGCTCCACTTCACCGTCCGCGCGAAGACCGATCGAGAGGGTGCCACCCGGGACGTCGACACGATAGGTCACCGGCGTGCCCACGCCGTCCGCCGCGGCCACACGGGCGGCCACCGCGCAGGCGCCGGTGCCGCAGGAGCGGGTCTCCCCGACTCCGCGTTCGTGCACCCTCATCGCCACATGGTGGTCACCGCGCCGCACCGCGAACTCCGCGTTGACGCCCTTCGGGAACACCTCGGCCGGTGTCCACACCGGCGGGTCCAGCAGGGCACCCGGATCGGTGAGGTCGTCGACCATCGCCACCGCGTGGGGGTTTCCCATGTCGACGGCGACCGCGGGCCAGCTCCGACCGCCCGCCGAGATGGTGAGTCCGCTCGACTCCGGGAAGGTCGCGGGTCCCATGCCGACCGTCAGCTGCCCGTCGGGCTCGAGGCGGACCGGCTTCACACCCGCCCTGGTCGCGACCGGCACCTCGGACGTGCCTTCGACCAGGCCGCGTTCCAGGAGGAAGCGGACGAAGACGCGAACACCGTTGCCGCACATCTCGCCGATCGAACCGTCGGCGTTGCGGTAGTCCATGAACCACTCGGCGGCGTCGGCGTAGCGGCGACCGTCGTCGGTCGCGGACGTACGGACCACCCGGAGCACCCCGTCGGCGCCGATGCCGCGGCGGCGGTCGCAGAGCTCACGCACGATCGTGGCGTCGAGATCGGGGTACGCCGTGCCGTCGGGGTCGAGCACCAGAACGAAGTCGTTCTCCGTGCCGTGGCCCTTGACCCACTGCAGCGTACGGGTGCTCACGGTGCGAAGCGCTCCTTCGTCGGTGATCGGTCCGGGTCGCACGGGTGCTGGCCCTGGAACGAACCTATTGCATCAGGAGCGGGCCGCGATGGTGTCGCCGACCCGGGGGCAGGCACGCCCCTCCCCGCGACGCTCGGTCAGCGTTCGGGGCGCGGGTGCACCACCATGGCGGAGCCGCCACCCCGCCGGGTCGGCTCCGCCGCGGCCAGCACGAAGCCACCTCGGCCGAACTCGATCCCGGTCTCCGCACCGATCTCCGGGACGGAGGTGAAGCTGAACCCCCGCGCCGCCAGGGCCCTGCCTGCCGGAGAGGTCCGGAATGCCGGTTCTGCCTCGAGCGCGGTGTTACGGGAGGAGGCCCGCGGGGCCGCGATCGCCTGCGGCAGGCTCATGCCGAGGTCGAGCCGGTTGACCAGGGTCTGCAGGACGGTCGTGATGATCGTCGCGCCGCCGGGACTGCCGAGCGCGAGCAACGGCCTCCCGTCGGCCAGGACGATCGTCGGCGAGATCGACGAGCGGGGCCGCTTGCCCGGCGCCGGCAGGTTGGGGTCGGGAGCGGTCCCCTGGGTCGGGGTGAAGCTGAAGTCGGTGAGCTCGTTGTTGAGCAGGAACCCTCGCCCCGGGACGACCATGCCGTTGCCGCCGGTCTGCTCGATGGTGAGGGTGTAGGCGACGACGTTGCCCCACCGGTCCGAGGTGGTGACGTGCGTCGTCGACGGGCCCTCGCGCTGCTCGGTCGGCGCCACCGAGGCGTGCTCACCGCACCGGGAGTAGTCCCCGTCGGGTACGCCGGGGGCGACCGGCTTCGCGAGGACCGAGTCCGACCTGATCTCGCAGGCCCGCTCGCCGGCGAAGCCCTGGGAGAGCAGTTCGCGCAGGGGGACGTCCACCTGGGAGGGGTCACCGACGTAGCGGTTGCGGTCCGCGAACGCCAACGCGCTCGCCTCGAGGTAGGAGTGCAGCGCGGCCACCTGGTCGCGCTTGGTGATCCCCTTCGCCTCGAGGATGTTCAACGCCTCACCGACGGTCGAGCCACCCGAGGACGGCGGGGCCATGCCGTAGACGTCGAGGCCGTGATAGGTCACCTTCGTGGGCGCGCGCATGAGGGCGCGGTACGCCGCGAGGTCGCCGGTCGTCATCCCACCCGGCCGCACCTCCCGGTCGGCGCCGGGCGCGAGTGGCGGGTGCTGGACCGTGTGCACGACGTCCGCGCCGAGAGCCCCGTCGTAGAGCGCCTTCGTGCCCTGCCGGCCGAGGAGTTGGTAGGTCTTCGCGAGGTCGGGGTTGCGGAACACCGTGCCGACCCTCGGCGGCGCCCCACCCGGTAGGTACAGGTCGCGGGAGGTGGTGAAGTCGCCGAAGATCTTCCGGTTGTCGTCGACCTGCGTACGGAACGTGTCGTCGACCACGAAGCCCTTCGACGCGACCTTCGTCGCGGGCGCGAGCGCCTCCCGCAGGGAGTAGGTGCCCCACCGGTCGAGTGCGCGCTCCCAGGTGGCGGGGGTGCCGGGCACACCCACCGACAGGCCGCTCACCCGGGCGGCCTCGAACGGCAGCTCGTTGCCGGTCGCCGGGTCGACGAACAGCTTGTCGGTCGCCGACGCGGGCGCGGTCTCCCGCCCGTCGATGCTGTGTACCTTGCGGCCGCGTGCGTCGTAGTAGACGAGGAAGCCGCCACCTCCGATGCCGGCGGAGAAGGGTTCGGTGACGCCCAGGGTGGCGGCCGCGGCGACGGCCGCGTCGACGGCGTTGCCGCCGTGTCGGAGTACGTCGATGCCGGCCCGGGTCGCGTCGGCGTCGACCGTCGCGACACCACCTCCGTAGCCCGACGCGACGGCCTGCTTGGCCGGCGCGGGCCGCGCGGTACGTTCGGCGGCCTGCGCGGACGGTCCGACGAGTCCGGCACCGCCGGCACCCCCGGCACAGACGAGGACGGCAACCGCGGTGACGGCGACGGTACGGCGCATCAACTGCTCCTTCCCTGGCGACGATCACCGGGCGATCACCTGCGTCGATCACCCCGGCAACGATCAGCCGACGACGGACACCTGGCGACGACGCGTCGGTCGTGGGAGCCGGAGGAGAGGTACGCCACGACCACTGGCCACGACCGACGCTAACGCGGACCGGGCGTCGATGAGAACCGCTGCGCGCCAACCAGATGATCTTCGTCGGATCCGGCCAGCCCTGCGGGTGAGGCCGCCTGACCCGAGCCGGGGTAAGCCGGAGGACCCCGCGGAAGCGGGACCCGCCGAGGGAGTCAGTGCGTGGGAGGAAGTCGGAGCACCTCGGCGGCCAGGTCGGCAGCGCGGTCGAGCAGGTCAGGGTCACCGAAGGGCAACCAGTGGATCCGGGGGTCACGTCGGAACCACGAGTCCTGCCGCCGGGCGAACCGGCGGGTCGCCCGCACCGTCGCCTCCTTGGCCTCCTCCTCGGTGCACTCGCCGGCGAGCTGGTCGAGGACCTGCGCATAGCCGAGCGCCCTGCTCGCCGTTCGTCCCTCGCGCAGACCGGCCTCCTCGAGCCGGCGCACCTCGGCCACGAAACCCGCGTCCCACATGACATCCACCCGCGCTCGGATGCGTTCGTCCAGGACCTCCCGAGGAACGTCAAGGCCGGCTTGACAGGCTCGGTCGAACGCGTACTCGTGGGCGGGAAGGGTCGCCGTGAACGACCGTCCGGTCAGCTCGACGACCTCCAGCGCGCGCACGATGCGCCGGGTGTTGCTGGGCAGGATGCCCGCGGCCGCGGCGGGATCCACCTCCGCGAGCCGTCGGTGCAACGCCTCGGCGCCCAGCTCGTCGAGTTCACCCTCGAGGCGACGGCGCAGGTCGGGGTCGGTGCCCGGGAACTCGAACCGGTCCAGGATCGCCCGGATGTAGAGCGCGGAGCCACCCACGACCACGGGCAGCACGCCCCGGCGGTGACAGTCGGCGATCGCCGCCCTCGCCCGTTGCTGGAACTCCGCGACGGTCGCGGTCTCCTGGATGTCGAGGACGTCCACGACGTGGTGGGGGACACCGTGTTGCTCCGCGAGCGGGAGCTTCGCGGTTCCGATGTCCATCCCCCGATAGACCTGCATCGAGTCGGCGTTCACCACTTCCGCGTGCAGCCGCGCCGCGAGCGCCACCGCCAGGTCGGACTTGCCCGCTGCCGTCGGACCGACGACGGCGAGCACCGGGCCGGACGTCACGCGTTCACCTTCTTCCCGCGAAGTGTGTGGATGTGCCGGACGAGTGTGTGGATGTGCCGGGAGGGGTAGGACTCCGCCGTAGCGAGCACGAGTTCACAGACCCGTTCGAGCACCACCTGACCATCCTGCCGAGGACGCCGGCCGCGGTGAACGGAGGATCGGTTCTGGCGCTGCCCGACCTCGTTCAGCCGAGGCCGTCCAACCGCCAGGACGCGACGAAATATCCCACACCGTAGGGAGCCTCGTCGGCCAGCACCGAAGCCTCGAGGCGCCGCCCTACGACGGAGTCCGCGGCTCCCGCGAGTACCTGCCAAGCCGCCCGGCCTGCAGCCAGCAGCTCTCGTGCCAGGTCGGGTTGGAGCCCCCGGAGCCCGTCGAGGTCGCCTGACCCCAGCGAGGCGACCACCCGCGCGTCCCAGCCAGGAGCCCGCGGGTCGACGGCTCCGGGGGCCCGCTCGTCTCGACGAGCCGAACCGTCGCCCATGACCAGGAACCCGACCCGGCCCGCCCGCGCGGCGAGGCTCGCACCGAGGTCGGCGCACCGAGCGGGGTCGAACGAGTCGGGTACGCCGACATAACGGCGTTCCCCCACGTAACCCGACTCGTCCAGCAACCACGCTCCGACCGTCAGGGCGAGCGGCAGCGCCTCGGACTCCATCGGGTCCGGCCCGCCGACGCACACGTCGACGCCGTAGGCAGCCAGGGACCCGGCCGCACCGGTCCCCCACGTCCGTGCGGCAGGCGCGTCACCGACACACACCATCAGGTCGGGGTCGGCCGCGAGCACCCGGCGCAGTGACTCCCGGGCGGCCGCGCGCACCGGTTCGATCTCACCCCCCGCTCCCGCCGCGAGCGCGGGCACCAGCAGGGGCGGATGAGGACAGACGGCGGCGGCGGCGAACACGGCAGGCAGCGTAGCTTCGCGAGTCGCGACCGTCGTACGGGCGTCTGGGTGGACGTCGCCCCGACGGTCGCGACCGCGAGCGGATCAGGAGATGCCGCGCCGCTTGAGGATCTCGTCGATGTCCTCGAACTCCGCGAGCGGGTCGTCCTGCTTGGCCTTGCCCTTCCCCACGGCCTTGGGCTTGCCGGGGTCCTTCGCCGGCTTGGCGGCCTGGCCATCTGCGTCGACCGGCTTCGTCGACGGGGCAGGTGCCACGCGTTCACCGGTCGCCGTCTCCGCCGCGCCCGCGGCGGCCCGGCGGCGGCGCAGCACGGCGGCCACCGGGAGCAGGATCGCGGCCATGCCGAACAGCGCGACGCCCGTCCAGGCGACCGGGCTGAAGATGAAGCCGCTGACCCACTGGACCAACGCGGTGCCGATCGTCCACAACAGCTTGACCATGCCGGTGAGGAAGATGGCCATCGGCAACACGGCCCAGCCGAGGAGCCGCAGGCCCGCGGCCGCGCCGCGGCGCCGGAACGCGAAGAAGGCGGCGATGACGCCGACGGCCGTGAGGCCGGCACAGATCGGAGCCCACGTCACGTCTTCGTAGTTCATGTCAGGCCGCCCTCCGTCGCGCTGCCACAGCCAGTCGTGGCGGGCCTTGCGCATTCGTCCCGCACCCGTCCATCCTGCACCGCAAGAAGGCCAGATGCACGGGGGCCATCCCTACCCTGCCCCGGAGATCCCCCGGAAGGGGGTGGCCGGTCCCAGGCATACACCGCATTCACGTCGTAACGTCGCGTACGCCGCGAAGGCGGCGACCCGGAGCCGACCAGGCCCGATCAGCGCCAGGTCAGCCCCGGATCCGCTCCGGACCACCTCCGGACCAGCTCCGCGCTCAGAAGGTCACGGCAGGCAGGGTGACGTGGGAACGGTTCAGCTCGCCGAGGTCGCGTACGCCGAGCAGTTGGAGGGTGCGGGTGAGCTCCCCGGCGAGGATCTCGACGGCCCGCTGGACGCCACGTTCACCGCCGGCCATCAGGCCGTACAGGTAGGCGCGTCCGATCAGGACCGCCCGGGCGCCGAGCGCGCAGGCCGCGACGATGTCGGCGCCGGTCATGACGCCGGTGTCGACGTAGACCTCGGCCCGGTCGCCCACCGCGTCGACGACCTCCGGCACCATCGCGAGCGGGATCGGCGCCCGGTCGAGCTGGCGGCCACCGTGGTTGGACAACACGATGCCGTCGGCCCCGAGGTCGACGACCTTGCGCGCGTCGTCGACGTTCTGGATCCCCTTGACCACCAGCGACCCGGGCCACGCATCGCGCATCCAGGCCAGGTCGTCGAAGGTGACCGTCGGGTCGAACATGTGGTTGATCAGCTCCGCCACGGTGCCCGGCCAGTCCGACAGCGACGCGAACGTGAGCGGTTCGGTGGTCAGCAGGTTCATCCACCACGCCGGGTGCATGCCCATGTCGAGGATCGTCTTCGGGGTCAGCGACGGCGGGATCGTCATGCCGTTGCGGACGTCGCGCAACCGGGCGCCCGCGACGGGTACGTCGACGGTCAGCATGAGCGTGGTGTAGCCGGCGGCGATCGACCGGTCGACGAGGTCCTTGCCGGCGGCACGGTCGGTCCAGACGTAGAGCTGGAACCACCTGTCCGCGTTGGGCGCGGCGGCCGCGACGTCTTCGATGGAGGTCGTCCCCATCGTCGACAGGGCGTAGGGAATGCCGGTCCGCTCGGCGACCCGGGCCACCGCTGGCTCGCCCTCGTGCTGCATCATCCGGGTGAAGCCGGTGGGTGCGAAGGCGAAGGGGTAGGCCGAGGGGCGGCCGAGGATCGTCGTGCTCGGGTCGACCTGGGAGACGTCGCGAAGGATGCTCGGGTTGAACTGCAACCGGTTGTACAGCGACCGGGCCCGGCGCAGCGTGACCTCACTCTCCGCCGCACCGTCGGTGTAGTCGAAGGGCGCGCGGGGAGTGCGGCGTTTCGCGATCATCCGCAGGTCGGCGATGGTGAGGGCGCGGTCGAGTCGGCGCTTGGTCGCGTCGAGCTCCAGGCCCCGGGTGCGCACCAGGGGCCGCAGCTCTGACCAGCGGGGTAGACGGCGTTCGGTCATCGGGCGGATCTCCCTTGTGCAGAAGGAACCTTGGGCGGTCTGGAAGATGGCGTTCCCTGGACTCGCATCAGCCACCACCTGATCTGGCCAACGCGCGGACGATCCCCTGTCGCCCGACCTCCAGGTCGTCGGCCAGCGCGAGTTGCGCCGTCTCCACCCCCTGGTGCAGCGCGGTCAGGAGATCGCGGTGGATGCGCGCGAGCCCACCGGGTTCGAACTCCGGCCGGATGAACGCGAGCAGCACCTGCAGCTCGTCCTCGCAAGCGGCGTAGGCGGCGAGCAACCGGGTGTTGCCGGCGGCCGCGACGATCGCGTGGTGGATCGCCTTGTGCGCCGCCGTCACGTCGTGCCACGCAGCGGTGCGGTGCGGGGTGTCGACGCCATCGAGCTCGGCCACGGCCGCCTCGATCGGGCCGAGGTCGCGTCCGCACTCGAGCGCGAGTCGGAGGCTGCCGAGCTCGATGACGCCTCGGTAGGTGAAGAGCTCGTCGATGCGTTCCTGGGTCAGCTGGGGGACGAACGCACCGCGATGGCGTTCGTGCACGAGCAGGCCGGCCGTCACGAGGAGTCGCAGGGCCGCCCGGATGGTGTAACGGCCGACTCCGAAGGTGCCGGCGAGCTGCTCCTCGGACAGGTGGGAGCCGGGCGGCAGCGCCCCGTCCAGAAGCTGGGCACGCAACGCCGCCGCGACGTTCTCGGCGGCCGCACGATCCTCACCCATGGGGCAGATTGTGTCACAACCCCCGTCGAGGTCAGTACCAAAACGGACGGGGGTCCCCGGCCGGTCAGCCGGAAACCCCCGTCCGCGTCGTACTGGCGAGCGTTATGCGCGCTTGCACCGGAGGGTGAGGACCTGGAACGGCCGCAGCGCCACGCTGACACCGCCGTCGGCGATCTCCCGGTCGGCGAGCGTGCGCTCGAGCAGGTCGGTCTCCTGCACCGATGCGAGCCCGAACGACGTCGACAGCCGCGCCGTCGCCCGGTTGCCGTGCGCTTCGTACAGCCGGACCACGACGTCACCGGACTGGTCGTCGGCCAGCTTCACGGCCTCCACGACCACCGCCGGGTTGTCGATCTCGACCAGCGGAGCGACGCCCTCGGCACCGGTCACCGTCCGCGCCGGCAGGTTGATCCGGTAGCCCTCCTCGACGGCCTCGGGAATGCCCGCGCCCGGCACCAGGGCGTAGGACAGCCGGTGCAGTCCCTGGTCGGTCACCGGGTCGGGTACCCGCGGCGCACGCAGCAGCGAGAGCCGCACCGTGGTGGTGGTGCCGCCGTCCTCCCGCACGTCCCGGGTCACGTCGTGACCGTAGGTCGAGTTGTTGACGACCGCGTGGCCGTAGCCGGGCTCACCCACGTGGATCCACCGGTGGGCGCAGATCTCGAACTTCGCGTCCTCCCACGAGGTGTTGGTGTGGGTCGGCCGGAAGAGGTGGCCGAACTGCGTCTCCGAGGCCGACTGGGCGGCGCGCACGTCCAGCGGGAACGCCGCCTTGAGGAACTTCTCCTTCTCGTGCCAGTCGATCTCGTTGTCGATGTTGACCTGGCACTCACCGGCGCGCAGCGTGATCGTCTGCACGATCGTCGACGAACCGAAGGACCGGGTGACGGCGACCGCCGCCTCCTCCGCCGACTCGGCGATGACCTCGATGGAGTCGACGCCGGTGAGGTCCTTCACCTTGTTGCGGTAGAAGGGGTCGACGTCCCAGGCGTCCCAGACGTTCGGCGTGTCGACGTGGAGCTGGAGCAGGTTGCCCACGGTCCCAGGCGCGATCGCCTCCCGGCCCGACTCGATCTCCAGGACCGAGCTCAGCAGGCCGCGCTCGTCGATCCGCACCCGGACCAGGCCGTTGCCGACGACGAGGGAGCCGCCGTCCCGCTCGACGGTGACGGCCGGGGCGTGCGAGCCGGACTTCACGGCCGCACCGAGTGCCGGCACACCGTTCCGGTCGTGCGGAGCGGCGTTGAAGACGACGGTCGCGTCGCCCGCACCCGCCAGCGCCGCCTGCGCCCGCTCGATGATGCCCTCGAGTTCGACGGCCACTCGGGCGTAGGTCTCCTCCGCCTCGCGGTGCACCCAGTGGATCGAGCTGCCCGGCAGGATGTCGTGGAACTGGTTGAGCAGGACGGCCTTCCAGATCCGGTCCAGGTCGGCGTAGGGGTAGTCGAGCTTGCCCGCCACCGTCGCGGCCGCCGACCACAGCTCGGCCTCGCGGAGCAGGTGCTCACTACGCCGGTTGCCCTGCTTGGTCTTGGCCTGGGAGGTGTAGGTCGCCCGGTGCAGCTCGAGGTAGAGCTCACCCACCCAGACCGGCGCCTTGGTGTACTCGTCGTGCGCCCGCGCGAAGAAGTCGGCCGGGTGCTCGATCGTCACCTTCGGGGAGGACTCGAGGTCGGCGAGGCGCTCCGCCCGACCGAGCATCTCGCGGGTGGGTCCGCCACCGCCGTCGCCGTGACCGAACGGCAGCAACGACCACGTGCCGCCACCCTGGTCCTGGTAGTTGCGCTGGGCGCGGGCGAGCTCCTTGCCGGTGAGCTGGCCGTTGTAGGTGTCGGCCGGCGGGAAGTGGGTGAACACCCGGGTCCCGTCGATGCCCTCCCACCAGAACGTGTGGTGGGGGAACTTGTTGGTCTGGTTCCAGGAGATCTTCTGCGTCAGGAACCACTTGTGCCCGGACAGCTTGACCAGCTGCGGCATGGCCGCGGTGTAGCCGAAGGAGTCGGGCAGCCAGACGACCTCGGTCTCGATGCCGTACTCGTCCAGGAAGAACCGCTTGCCGTGCACGAACTGCCGCGCGAGCGCCTCACCACCGGGCATGTTGGTGTCGGACTCGACCCACATGCCGCCGATGGGGATGATCTGGCCGGCCTCGACCGCCTGCTTGAGCCGGTCCCACACCTTCGGGTGGTGGTCCTTCATCCAGGCGTGCTGCTGGGCCTGGGAGAAGGCGAACCGGAAGTCGGGGTTGTCGGCCGCCAAGGTGGTGACGTTGGACACCGTACGGGCGACCTTGCGGACCGTCTCGCGCAGTGGCCACAGCCAGGCCGAGTCGATGTGCGCGTGACCGACCGCGGAGATCTGGTGGGCACTCGCGTACGCCGGCTTGGACAGCACCGGCGCGAGCTGCTCGCGCGCCAACGCCGCCGACCCGGGGATGTCGTCGTAGTCGAGCGCGTCGAGGGAACGCTCCAGGGCCCGCAGGATCTCCGCGCGGCGCGGCAGGTCCTCCGGAAGCTCCTGCATCAGCTGGGACAGCACCTCGACGTCGCGCAGCAGGTGCCACACGTCCACGTGGAAAACCGCGATCTCGGCCCGCCGGATCTCATACATCGGGTCGGTGCCGGCGGTGGACTTGTCGCCGAGGTTCGTGGGGCGGAAGCCCTCCTGGATGACGGTCGGGTTCGCCGCGGCCTCGAGGTAGACCTGGAACCGCGTGCCGCCCTTGGCCTTCGCGTGCTCGGACTCAGAGACGCCGCCCGCGGTGAGCCCGCTGATCGGGAGGTAGATGTTGTCCGGGTTGAGTCCCTTGATCGGGTCGCCGTCCGGGGTGTAGGCGAGCCCTTCCGCCGAGAACCCGGGTCCGCCACCGAAGCCGAGGTCGATCACGGCCTCGACGCGCCTGCCGTCCCACTCCTGCGGCACCTGCGCCGTCAGCCGGAACCAGCTGGTCCCCCACGGCGGGCCCCACTTGTCTCCCAGGGCCGCCGGCTTGAAGTCGGCCGCGAGCGCCTCGCTGACCGGCACCGGTTCACCCGGGGCGTGCCATACCTCGATGTCGAGCGGAACGGTTTCGCCGTAGAGGGCGGGACGGAGACGCTGCTGGAGAGCGCGTTCCAACCTTGCCTCTACCAGGCGGTGGTCGTCGTGCATAGATCCTCCGAGGAACCGGTAGCAGTCCTGGCGCCAGGGTGGCAGTGTTCCCATGCCGGTCGTCAGGGCGCGTCACTTTGTGCGAGAGACGCTAGTGCAGACGCCTCGGGTCCGGCGCGCCGTGGGCGGGCAGACTTACGCCACGGACGCTGCGCGACGAGGGGGGCACGGAATGTACTCGACCGGGGTTTGACGGCGGAGAAGGACGGCCGGAACCGGCCGTGTTCAGCGGCCGAGGGTGCTCTCGCGTTCGACCAGCCGGTAGGCGGCGAAGACCTCCTGCGGCCCGTGTTCGGCGTCGGCGCGGCCCGCCGCCCCCACCCGGAGCTGCTGGTCCAGCAGATCGACGGACAGGTCGGCGATCTGACGCTTGTCCGGTGAGATGGTCGACAGCGTTGGTACGGAGTAACGGCCGTCCTCGATGTCGTCGAAGCCGATGACGGCGATGTCGTCGGGCACCCGTACGCCCCGGTCGGCGAGGGTGCGCAGCGCGCCGAGCGCCAGGAGGTCGTTGAAGCAGAACACCGCGTCGGGCCGGGTGGGGCCGTCGAGCAACTCCGCCATCGCCTGCGCGCCGTCGGCTCGGTGGAAGCGCGGCGTCGCGGCGACCAGCCGCTCGTCGAAGGGGACGCCTGCCTGCGCCAGCGCCTCGCGGTAGCCCCGCAGTCGCACCCGCGCGGTCACCCCCGCCGCCGCCGTCTGCGCGCCGATGGCCGAGATCCGGGTGCGGCCGAGGCCGAGGAGGTGGGCCGTCGCGTCACGTCCGGCGGCGACGTTGTCGATGAGGACGTGGTCGGCCGGCCCGTGGTGCACCCGTTCACCGAGCAGGACCATCGGCGTGGAGTCGGTGCGTTCGGCCAGGTCGGCGACGGTGAGGGCGAGCGGACTGAGGATGAGCCCGTCGATCAGCTGGTCGCGGAAGCCGCCGATGACCTGGCGTTCACGCTCGCGGACGCCCTCGGTCTGGTCGACCAGCACGGTCCAGCCGTGCCGGTCGGCGGCGGCGACGAGGTGGCGGGCCAGCTCGGCGAAGTAGGGGACGTCGAGTTCGGGGACGGCGAGCGCGATGACACCGGTACGCCCGCGCCGCAGGCTGCGCGCGGACAGGTTCGGCCGGTAGTTGAGGGTGGCGATCGCCTCCTCCACCCGGGTGCGGGTCTCCGCCCTGACGTGGAGGTAGCCGTTGACGACGTTCGACACGGTCTTCGGTGAGACCCCGGCAAGTTCCGCGACATCCCGCAGCGTCGTGCGCATCGCTGTTTCCTCCCGGCCAAGGTCGCTCACATCCGGCCCCATTGTGCGGGAAGCCGGGAGTCCACGGGAACGCCGACTCCTCCGGCGGGCCCGGACCGCGGCTAGGGGACGTCGGGAAGCGCCCGCTTCTCGGCGAGGGCGTACAGCTCCTCGAAGGCGGCCAGGACCACCGGCCAGGTGCACCGCACCGGCTCGCTGGCGCTGTTGTGTGCCGCGATCGACGCCCGGAGCGCATGGTCGCGGGCGAGGCGTACGACCGCGGCGGCGAGCTCGGACGGCGTACGCGCGAGCAGGCCCTCCTTCTCCGGGACCACGAAGTCGGCGACGCCGCCCCGGTCGTAGGCCACGACGGGAACGCCGGCCACCCGGGCCTCCAGCGCCGCGATCCCGAAGGACTCCCTGGTCGCCGGCGCCACGAACACATCCGCCTCGGCGAGCACCGCGCGGACGCCCGCCCGGTCGAGCCGGCCCGCCAACCGGACCCAGCCGGTCATGCCGTTCCAGCGGAGGTAGCGCTCCATGAACGGCAGGGCCGGGCCGTCGCCGACGACCGTCGCGCGCAGCCGGACCTCCGCACCGAGCGCCGCCCGGGCCGCGCGCAGGAGCCGGAGCAACGTCAACGGCTGCTTGCGTGGCGCGAGCCGTCCCACCGCGACGACGTGGACCTCGCGCGCTCGCCCGGCCTGGTCACCTCCCGGCTGGTCACTTCCTGGCTGGTCACTTCCGGGTGGTTCGGCCGCGCGCCAGAGCGCGGTGCTCACGCCGTTCGGGACCACCTGGACCGGAATCCGGCCGCGGACGACCCGCCGGATCGGATCCGCCGCCGCCTCGCTCACGGTCGTGCACACCACCCGCCAGTCACGCCAGCCGGCGCCGAGGTCCAGCATCCGATACATCGCGGCGGTGCCCGGGTCCCACATGCTGTGCACCGTCACGAGGGTCGGCAACCGATGGCGCTCCGCGACGCGCAGGGCCGCCCAGGCGAACGGCGAGAGCGCCCCGACGTGGACGTGCACGACGTCCGGCCGCAGCTCGGAGTAGAGCCGGGCCACGTGCCGCCCCGCCCGCGGATGGACGGGAAGCTCCCACGGAAGCGGCGCGACGACGCGATGCACGGGCACCTCGGTGGCCACCGCGCACCGACCGTCTCGGTCGGGTGTCGCGGTGACGACCTCGACGTGGTGACCGGACCGGCGCTGCATGCGGGTCAGCTCCGCGAGCTGGATCTCGATGCCGCCGAGTCTGGGAAGGAAGCAGTCGCTCACGTGTACGACTTTCATCACACGTCCCCCGTGTCGAGGCCGACCGCGGGAACCCACGCTCCCGGCTGGAGACACCAGGAGCGACCGCGCTGCCCGTGCGGTACGGAATGTACGCTCCCGCACCCGGCTCGGCGGGCCTTTCCGCGGCACCGGCGTGCGACCCGTTCGGTCCGTTGGGCGGGTTCGGTGTGTCGAGTCCGTTCGAACCCGCCGACCCGTTCGTCCTCGTACCCCATGAGTCCATCCGACCAACCGGGATCCCTGGATCTCCATCGGAGGAGTCCCTGGAGTGTCCCTGAGGAGATGCCGATCTCGCGGCGCGGCATGCGAGGGTTGACGCGTGGTTCGTACGTGTGTGTTCTTTCACGCCCATCCCGACGACGAGGCGTTGTTCACCTCCGGCACGATGGCGCGACTGGCCGCGCAGGGTCACCGCGTCGTCCTGGTCGTCGCCACCGCGGGTGACCAGGGGCTCGCGGCGCCGGAGTCGACCGGAGGCGGCCGGCTGGGCGAGGTCCGACTCGCCGAACTGCGGTCGTCTGCGCGCGCCCTCGGCTGCGCACGGGTGGAGTACCTCGGGTACGCCGACTCCGGACTCGACGGCACCGCCGAGTCCCACGGTCCGCCGCCCTTCTCGGCGACGCCCGTGGAGGAGGCCGCGAGCCGCCTCGCCGCCGTGCTCACCGAGGAGAACGCCGACCTGCTCACGACCTACGACCCCGCCGGCGGCTACGGCCATCCCGACCACGTGCGGGTGCACCATGTCGGCGCCCGGGCGGCCCGACTCGCCGGAACACCCACGGTGCTCGAGGCGACCGTCGACCGCGAACTCCTGCTGCGGGCACTCCGACTGGTGGGCCGGGTCCACCGCTTCCCACCGGAGTTCGACGTCGACGCCTTCGAACGCGCCTTCTCCCCTCGAGCGGAGATCACCCACCGGGTCGACGTACGCCGCTACGCCGCCGCCAAGCGCGCGAGCCTCGCCGCCCACGCCACCCAGGCGACCGGCGGCGACTCCGTCCGGACGGTGGCGGCGCTGCGGCGCCTGCCCGGGCCCCTGTTTCGATGGGTGCTCGGCACCGAGTGGTTCGTCCAACGCGACCTCCCGCCAGGCACCCTGCTCACCGACCCGCTGGCCGGCCTGCCCAGGCGCGCCGAGGCGGGAGACGCGCGGTGACGGGCGCGCCCACGATCGCCCGACGACGCTGGGTCCGCACCGTCGCGTCCGTCGTGTCCGCCCTGGTCGCCGTCGGTCTCGTGATCGCCCTCCCCTACTTCGTGGGCATCCACTGGGGCGTCATCTGGGCGCAGTTCGCCGTGCTCGACTGGAAGGTCGTGGCGGGTCTGTTCGCGCTGTGGTTCGCGGGGCTGTGGTGCTACACCTACGTCCAGACCGCCTCCCTTCCCGGGCTCGGTCACCGGCAGGCGCTGGCCCTGAACGCCGTCGGCAGCGCGGTCAGCAACCTGATGCCGTTCGGCGGCGCGGCCGGCGTGGCGGTCAACTTCGCGATGGCGCGGTCCTGGGGCTTCCGGAACCAGGCGATCGCCGTCGCGACCCTCGCGAGTGGCATCTGGAACATCCTCGCGAGGTTCCTGCTACCGGCGCTCGGGCTGCTCGCCCTGCTGGTCACCGGGCGGGTCCCGGACACCTGGCTCGCCGTACCCGCCGGCACCGCGGCGCTCGTCCTGCTGGGCGCGGTCGCCGCTCTCGTCACGGCTCTGCGCTGGGACCGCGCGGCGGACGTCCTTGGTCGAGCGGCCGACCGGTTGCTGGATCTGCTGCCCCGGCGGATCCGGCCGAAGGCCCTCCGGCCGAGCCGGGCGATGGCCCGGATGCGCCTCACCACGGTCGACCTGCTGCGCGGGTCCTGGCCGACGATGACGCTCGGCATGGTCTCCTACCTCACACTGCAGGCGCTGCTCTTCTGCTCCTGCCTGCTCGCGACCGGCGCCTACCTCGGCGCCGGCGAGGCGATCGCGGCGTACGCCCTCGGCAGGCTGCTCACGACCGTGGTGGTGACTCCCGGCGGGTTCGGGATCGCCGAGGCGGGCACGGCCGCGGTGATGATCCACCTCGGCGGATCCGCCGGACCGGTGACCGCGGCGGTCCTGCTGTTCTCGATGTTCACCTTCGTCCTGGAAGTGCCGCTCGGCGCGCTCGCCTGGAGCCTGTACTCGGTCGGCGTGTCCCGCTCCGGCCCGGAGGCGACCGCGGAGGAGACGTAGCGACCGGCGACCGGGACTGGAACCCCGAACAGGGAAAGCGCTTCCCGACAGGGATGATGGTTCGAGCCGATCGAGGAGGAACCATGACCCCGTTACCCCGAGTTGGCCTGGTGGGCGTCAACGGCTACGGCCGCACCCACCTGCGCAACGCCGCCCGCCTCCACGACGAGGGGCGCCTCCGACTCCTCGCCTACGCCGACGTCGCGCCCACCGCGGCCGCGGCGGTCGCGGAACACTGCGCCGAGCCGCCGCGTGCCTATCCCGGGCTCGGGGCGATGCTCGACGCGGAGGCCCTCGACGTGGCGGTTCTCGGCACCCCGATCCCCCTGCACGCGGAGATGATCGAGCAGGCGTTCGGCCACGGCGTGTCGGTCCTGGTGGAGAAGCCACCGGTGGTGACCGTCCAGGACGTCGACCGGCTCCTTGGCCGGCAGGAGAACGGTGGCCCCGCCTGCCAGGTCGGTTTCCAGTCCGCCCGGGCACCCGTCATGCGCACCCTCGCCCGGCTCGCCCGCAGCGGAGCGCTCGGCACGGTGGAGCACGTCGGACTGGTCGGGAAGTGGCTGCGGGCCGACTCCTACTACGCGCGTACCGGCTGGGCCGGGCGTCTCACCCACGAGGGTCGCTACGTTCTCGACGGCACCCTCACCAACCCGCTCGCCCACGGCCTGATGAACACCCTGATCCTCGCGGGGGACGACGACGACCACCCCGCGACACCCGCCACTGTGCAGGCGGAGCTCTACCGCTGCCGCGACACCATCGAGGGCGACGACACCGCGAGCGTGCGGATCACCACCACCAACGGCCGCACCATCCTGCTCGCCGTCACGTTGTGCGCACGGACGCAGGTGGAGCCGTACGTCTTCGTCAAGGGCACGTTGGCGACCGCGAAGGCCTTCTACACGGCTGGCGCACTCGAGTTCGAGCCGTCCACACACGGCGACGCCGTCGCCGCCGGGACCGAGAAAGCACCCGATCTGCTCGCGAATCTTGTGAATGTCGTCGGGGGTACGCGCGAACAGCTCCTGTGCCCGCTTAGAATGTGCCGCGGATTTGTCCTCGCTCTGAACGGCATGTACGAGTCCGCAGGCAGACCCAGACCCGTCTCGCCACATTTCACCTCTGTCCATGTCGAGAATGGCGAGCGTTGGGTCCACTTGGTGGGCGTCGACGACCTCGTTGAGCGCTGCGCCCATCAGGGGCAGCTCTTCTCCGAGGCCGGCGCCGGCTGGGCGTCGCCCACGCGGGCTTTCTCCCTCGCGAACTACCGAAATTTTGATCTTTCCTCATGCTGATGGACCGTTACCGAATCGTCGCTCGTCACACCGTCCGGCAGACCTCGGCTGATCCACTGGAGCCGCTGTCGGTCGGCAACGGCGAGTTCGCGTTCACCGCCGATGTGACCGGGCTGCAGACCTTCCCCACCTTCCACGCCGAGGGGATGCGGCTCGGCACCCAGGCGCAGTGGGCGTGGCACGCCGCGCCCAACCCGGAGGGCTTCGTCCTCGAGGACTCCTTCGAGGACTACGAGACCGCCGGTGGACGCACGGTTCCCTACGCCACGACCGGTCCCGACTTCGGCGACCCCAGCGCCGACCATCGCGGCAAGCGTGCCCGCCAGTGGCTGCGGGAGAACCCGCACCGGGTCGACCTCGGCCGGATCGGCTTCGTCCGTCCCGACGGAAGCCCGCTGCAGCTTCGTGACCTCGGCGCGGTGAGCCAGCGGCTCGACCTGTGGCGCGGCCGGATCGAGAGCCGGTTCGAGCTCGACGGCACGCTGGTCGAGGTGACCACGACCTGCGACCCCGAGCTCGACCTGCTTGCCGTCCGCATCGAGTCGCCCCTGCTGGCCAAGGGCGAGCTCGCCATCGGGACGAGGTTCCCCTACGCCGTCGGCAACTGGAGCGATCCGAGCGACTGGGCCGCTCCCACCCGCCACCGCAGTGACATCACCGTGCGCGGAAACCGGGCCGACATCGAGCGGGTGCTCGACGACGACGTGCACCACGTCGTCCTCGCCTGGTCCAACGGGGCCAAGCTGAAGCAGGTCGGTCCGCACGAGTTCGTCCTGCACTCCGACGGCATCGGCGTCGTCGAGTTGACCGCGACCTTCTCCCCCACCCCCGTGGCCGCCACGCCGCCGACGGTCGCCGAGACGCTCGCCACGGCCGAGATCCACTGGGCGGAGTTCTGGTCCACGGGCGGCATGGTCGACCTTTCCGGGTGCACCGACCCGCGCGCGGAGGAGCTCGAACGCCGGATCGTCCTCTCGCAGTACCTCACGGCCATCCACTGCGCGGGCTCGACACCGCCGCAGGAGACGGGCCTCGTCACCAACAGCTGGCGCGGGAAGTTCCACCTGGAGATGCACTGGTGGCACGCCGCCCACTTCGCGCTGTGGAACCACACGCCGCTCCTCGAACGCAGTCTCGCGTGGTACGAACGCACCCTGCCCGTCGCGCAGGAGAACGCCCGGGTACAGGGCTACTCCGGCGCCCGCTGGCCCAAGCAGGTCGGGCCGCAGGGCCGCGAGAGTCCGAGCGACGTGGGCGCCATCCTCATCTGGCAGCAGCCACACCCCATCTACTTCGCCGAGCTCGTCTGGCGGCGCCAGCCCTCCCGGCGGACCCTGGAACGCTTCGCGCGGGTGGTCTTCGAGTCCGCCGCGTTCATGGCCGCCTACGCCACCTGGGACCCCCGGCACGAACGCTTCGACCTCGGGCCACCGCTGGTGTCCGCGCAGGAGAAGGCGTACCCGTCCCGAGCCGAGGCCCGCAATCCGTCCTTCGAGCTCGCCTACTGGGCGTGGGGTCTCGAGACCGCACAGGCCTGGCGCGAACGGCTCGGCCTGGCCAGGATCCCCGCCTGGGACGCCGTGGCGAAACAGCTCGCCCCGCTGCCGATGCGCAACGGTCTGTACGTCGAGCTCGAGCACCCGGTCACCGAACGCGAAGGGCACCCGACCATGGTCGGCGCGCTGGGCTTCGTGCCCGACGTCGGTCAGGTCCAGCCCGAGCGCATGCGCGCGACGCTGCGGGACGTGCTGTCGCGGTGGGAGTGGTCCGACACCTGGGGCTGGGACTATCCCCTGCTCGCGATGACCGCCTGCCGGGTCGGCGAACCCCGCCTCGCCGTCGACGCGCTGCTCATGGACGCGCCGAAGAACCACTATCTCGGCAACGGCCACAACTTCCAGCGTCCCGGCACGCTGCCGCTGTATCTGCCGGGTAACGGCGGCCTGCTCTACGCGGTCGCCATGATGGCGGCGGGTTGGGACGGCGCGCCCGATGGTCCGACCCCGGGCTTCCCGAGCACCGGTTGGCAGGTGCGGGCGGAGAACATCTCCCCCGCGCCCTGACCCGGCGGCTCAGCGGCGAAGGGTGGGCATGCCGAGCAGGACGCCCTTCGGCGGCTCGGGCGCGCCGGCCTGGCGGGAGGCCCACAGGTCACCGGCGCGGGTCCGGCGGACGTCGAGGAGCGGGCCGTCGGCGACCAGGTGGTGGGGCGCCGCGTAGGTGACCTCGACACGTACGAGGTCGCCCGGGCGGACCTCACGCAGTCCGACCCGGCCGCCTTCCGCGCCGGAGAAGTGCACCAGCCGATTGTCCCTGGCCCGGCCGCTCATGCGTTCGGTCGCGGCGTCCTTGCGTCCCTCACCCTCGGCCACCAGGAGTTCGACCTCGCGGCCGACGAGCGCGCGGTTCTCGGCCCACGCGGTCTCCTCCACCACCGCGACCAGGCGCTCGTAGCGGTCCTGGACCACGTCCTTGGGCACCTGGTCGTCCATGTCGGCGGCCGGCGTGCCGGGGCGCTTGGAGTACTGGAACGTGAACGCGCTCGCGAACCTCGACTCGCGCACGACGTGCAGCGTTTCCTCGAAGTCCTCCTCGGTCTCACCGGGGAAGCCGACGATGATGTCGGTGGTGATCGCCGCGTCGGGCATGGCCTCGCGAACCTTCGCCACGATGTCGAGGTAACGAGCCTGCCGGTAGGAACGTCGCATCGCCCGCAGCACGCGGTCGGAGCCCGACTGGAGAGGCATGTGCAACTGGTGCATGACGTTGGGCGTCTCGGCCATCGCGGCGATCACGTCGTCGGTGAAGTCGCGTGGGTGTGGCGAGGTGAAACGCACCCGCTCCAGGCCCTCGACGGAGCCGCACGACCGCAGCAGCTTGCCGAAGGCGTACCGGTCGCCGAACTCCACGCCGTAGGCGTTGACGTTCTGGCCGAGCAGGGTCACCTCGAGGACGCCCTCACCCACCAGCGCCTCGACCTCCGCGAGGATGTCGCCCGGACGCCGGTCCTTCTCCCGTCCGCGCAGCGCCGGGACGATGCAGAACGTGCAGGTGTTGTTGCATCCGACGCTCACCGCGACCCAGGCGGCGTAGGGGGACTCCCGGCGCGACGGCAGGGTCGAGGGGAAGGTCTCGAGGTAGTCCTTGATCTCCACCTGGGCCTCACCGAGGACCCGGGACCGCTCGAGCAGCGCCGGCAGCGAGCCGATGTTGTGGGTGCCGAACACGACGTCGACCCAGGGAGCCCGACGGACGATCTCACCCTTGTCTTTCTGGGCGAGGCAGCCGCCGACCGCTATCTGCATGCCGGCGTGCTTGGCCTTGGTCGGCGCGAGATGGCCGAGGTTGCCGTAGAGCTTGTTGTCGGCGTTCTCCCGCACCGCGCAGGTGTTGAGGACGACGACGTCGGCGGTGGCGTCGGCGGATGCGCGAACGTAGCCCGCGTCCTCCAGCAGCCCGGAGAGCCGCTCGGAGTCGTGGACGTTCATCTGGCACCCGAAGGTCCGCAGCTCGTACGTGCGAGGGCGGACCGGCGTCGGGGATTCGGTACCGTGCGTCATGACGGGGCAAGCCTACGGTGCCGCTCGTCCAGCGTCATGAGGCAGGCGGCTCCTGTATCGCCGCTCGGGACGACGTGGGCGTCCGGGCAGATGGAGTGGGCGGACGGAGTGGACGGAGCCGGCCGCGGGGTCGGCGGCGGGAGGCGTCCGGAGCATCACTTTCCGACCTCGACAACACACGAAGCGTCACCGGATCATCTGCGGCATGATCGGCATGTTCCAGTCGGGCTACAGACCACCGGGCGGTCTCGCGCACGGGCCAGAAGAAAGGTACCTTCCCCTGTCATGACAGACACGAGCGAGCGACCGCCCGCGACCGGCGCGGCCTCCGCACGCCCGCTGGTCACCCTGACCGACGTCAACAAGCATTTCGGTGACCTGCACGTCCTGCAAGACATCAACCTCACGGTCGGTGCCGGCGAGGTGGTCGTGATCATCGGGCCATCCGGGTCGGGCAAGTCCACGCTCTGTCGGACGATCAACCGGCTGGAGCCCATCGACTCCGGCGAGATCCGGCTCGACGGCCAGCCTCTGCCGGCCGAGGGCAAGGCGCTCGCCCAGCTACGCGCCGACGTGGGGATGGTCTTCCAGTCGTTCAACCTCTTCCAGCACAAGACGGTCCTGGAAAACGTCACGCTCGGGCCGGTCAAGGTCCGCAAGCAGTCCAAGGCTGACGCCGCGCAGAAGGCGGCGGCCCTCCTCGAGCGGGTCGGCGTCGCCAACCAGGCGGAGAAGTACCCCGCCCAACTCTCCGGCGGGCAGCAGCAGCGGGTGGCGATCGCGCGGGCGCTCGCGATGGAGCCCAAGGTCATCCTCTTCGACGAGCCCACCTCGGCACTCGACCCCGAGATGATCAAAGAAGTCCTCGACGTCATGGTCGACCTCGCCCGGGGCGGGATGACGATGGTCGTGGTCACCCACGAGATGGGGTTCGCGCGCAGTGCCGCCGACCGGGTGGCCTTCATGGCCGATGGTCGGATCGTGGAGGAACGCACGCCCGAGGAGTTCTTCACCAACCCCGAGTCGGCCCGCGCGAAGGACTTCCTCTCCAAGATCCTCCAGCACTGAGCCGGTGACACCGAGTCGATGGGCACCGGACCAACGAGGCGCGCAGCGACCGCCCCACGCGCCGGATCGCAGGCCGGGCAGGCCGATGGGCGGAACGAACGGCTTCGTGAGCAACCAACGAAAGGGACGTCATGCTGAAGGGCAGTTTGCGCTTGCTGGGAGCGGGGATCGTCGCCGCGCTCGCTCTCAGTGCATGTGGCAGCAGCGGGGGTAGCGAGATCGACGTCAAGGTCGCCGAGAACCCGCAGTTCGCCGCCGGTACGTCGATGGCCAAGTTCAACGAGGCCCAGAAGATCAAGATCGGCATCAAGTTCGACCAGCCCGGCATCGGCTACAAGAAGCCCGGAACGGACACCCCGACCGGCTTCGACGTTGCGATGGGCGAGATCATCGCCGCTGGCATGGGCATCAAGCCGGAGAACATCGAGTGGGTCGAGACGGTCTCCAAGAACCGCGAGGCCTTCCTCCAGAAGGGCACCGTCGACCTCATCCTCGCGTCGTACTCCATCACCGACGAGCGGCGCCAGGTCGTGGGTCAGGCCGGCCCCTACTACGTCACCGGCCAGGGCCTGCTCGTCCGCAAGGACGACACCTCCATCAAGTCCGGTAACGACCTCAAGGGCAAGAAGGTCTGCTCGGTCACCGGGTCGACCTCGCTCAAGCAGGTCGAGGAGCTCTACGGCGCGAAGCCGGCGCCGTTCGGCTCCTACTCCGAGTGCGTGACCCAGCTGAAGAACAAGTCCGTCGACGCCGTGACGACCGACGAGGCGATCCTGTTCGGCTACGCCGCAGAGGACCCCGACACGCTGACGACCGTCGGTAAGCCTTTCAGCGAGGAGCGCTACGGCATCGGCTTCAAGCACGGTGACACGGCCATGTGCAACTACCTGACCGACACCATCAACGCATCCGTCAAGGACGGCATGTGGAAGAAGGCCTTCGACGCCACCCTGGGCAAGTCCAACCTGCCCGCCCCGGCCGCACCGAAGACCGACGCCTGCAGCGCCGCCTGACCACAGGCCTGCCCGATGCGCGTTCGACCGGACGCGCATCGGGCAGCCGTCTGTCACCCGCCCGCCACCTGATCCATCGGGCCTGAGCAAGGGAGACCAGCCCGACGTGAACGTCCTGATCGACAATCTGCCGAAGGTCATCGACGGCTTCTGGCTCACCCTCCAGCTGCTCGTGGTCTCGGGGGTCGTCGCGCTGGTGCTCGGTACGGTCCTCGCCGCGATGCGGGTCTCCCCGGTGCCGGTGCTGCGGGGAGCGGGGACGGCCTATGTCACCGTCTTCCGCAACACGCCGCTGCTGATCGTCTTCCTCATCATCGTCACCGGTCTGCCGACTGTCGGGCTCCAGTACAGCTTCTTCGTGCGGGCGGCCATCTCCCTCTCCCTCTACACCTCGGCGTTCGTCTGCGAGGCGATCCGCTCCGGCGTCAACGCCATCCAGGCGGGCCAGGCCGAGGCGGCCCGGGCGATCGGCATGACCTTCGGTCAGAGCTTGCGGCTCATCGTGTTGCCGCAGGCGTTCCGGGCCGTCGTCCCACCCCTCGCGAGCATCCTCATCGCTCTCGCGAAGAACACCGCCATCGCCGAGGTGTTCGGCGTCACCGAGGCGAGCTACCAGCTCGACTCCCTGGTGCGTGACTTCCCGACCGCCCTGTGGTGGCTCTTCGGCGGCATCGCGCTCGGCTACATGATCATCGTGTTCGCCCTCGCCGGCGGTGCCTCCCTGCTCGAACGACGTTGGACGGTGGCCCGATGAGTTCAGTTCTCTTCGACGTTCCCGGCCCGGCCACCCGCCGGCGGCATCTGATCGGCGGCATCGTCGGGTCCGTGGTCCTCCTCGCCCTGCTCGGCGTGATGCTGTGGAAGCTCTGGCAGGCCGACCAGATCACCCCGAAGGCGTTCGAGCCGTTCGCCGATCCCGACATCATCCGCGGACTGTTCCAAGCGATCGGGACCACCCTGGTGGCGGCCGCGGTGGCCATCCTGCTGGCGCTGGTCTTCGGCGCGGTCTTCGCGGCCGGCCGGCTCTCCGACCACGCGATCCTGCGGTGGCCCTCCATCGCGGTCATCGAGTTCTTCCGCGCGATCCCGCTGGTGCTGCTGATCCTCGCGGTCTTCCTCGGCTTCGGCGACATCACCGGGCGCTTCTGGTCGCTGGTGCTCGCGTTGATGCTCTACAACGGCTCCGTCCTCGCCGAGGTCTTCCGGGCCGGCATCAGGTCGGTCCCTCGCGGGCAGTCCGAGGCCGCCTACGCGCTCGGCCTGCGCAAGACCAACGTGATGCTGCTGATCCTCGTCCCCCAGGCCATCACCACGATGCTGCCCGCGATCATCAGCCAGTGTGTGGTCGCGCTGAAGGACACCGCGCTCGGCTACATCATCAGCTCCCAGGAGTTGGCGTCGTTCACCAAGCAGGTCATCTCCGGCTACAACAACCCGCTCGCGGCCGGTGCGGTCGCGGCAGCCGTCTACATCGCTATCAACTACACGCTGTCCCGTATCGCGCAGTGGCTGGAGGCACGCCAGCGCCGTCGTGGTCGCGCGGTCGTCCCGTTGGCCAACACCCCCGCCGGCGACAGCACCCCGGGTGGCGGACCGGCCTGACCGGGTGGCCCGGCCCTGGTCGAGGCTGGCCTGGTCGAGGCTGGCCTGGTTGAGCCTGGCCTGGTTGAGCCTGGCCTGGTTGAGCCTGGCCTGGTCGAGGCTGGCCTAGTCTGGCCGGACACCCATGGTCGGGCCCGATGCTCAGATGGCGACCTCGGTGGCCCGCGACTCCCGGATCACGGTGATGCGGATCTGGCCCGGGTAGCTCAGCTCCTCCTCGACCTGCTTCGCGATATCCCGGGCGAGCACCTGCGCCTGGATGTCGTCGACGACGTTCGGCAGCACCATGATCCGGACCTCCCGGCCGGCGCGCATGGCGAACACCTTCTCGACACCCTCGTGCTGACGCGCGATCTCCTCGAGGCGTTCGAGCCGCTTGACGTACGCCGCCACCGACTCCCGGCGGGCACCCGGGCGCCCGCCAGAGATCGCGTCGGCGGCCTGGGTCAGCACCGCCTCGACCGTCCTCGGCTCCACCTCGCCGTGGTGGGCCTCGATCGCGTGCACCACGTCGGCGGTCTCGCCGTGGGCCCGCGCGACCTCCGCACCCACCCGGGCGTGGCTCCCCTCCGCCTGGTGGCTGAGTGCCTTCCCGACGTCGTGGAGCAGCGCGCACCTCTTCACGAGCTGGGGGTCGAGGCCGATCTCCGCGGCCAGCAGGGCGGCGATGGATGCCGACTCGACCAGGTGGCCCAAGACGTTCTGGCCGTAGGACGTCCGGTACCGCAGCGAACCGAGCAGCCGCACCAGCTCCGGGTGCAGGTCGGTCACCCCGGTCTCGACCAGGGCGTCCTCGCCGGCCCGCAGGCACGAGCTCTGGACCTCACGGCGGCTGCGGTCGTAGAGCTCCTCGATCCGGTGCGGGTGGATGCGACCGTCCAGGACGAGTTGCTCCAGGGTGATCCGGGCGACCTCACGGCGTACCGGGTCGAAGCAGGACAGCAGCACCGACTCCGGTGTCTCGTCCACGATGAGGTTGACCCCCGTGACCTGCTCGAACGCCCGGATGTTGCGGCCCTCCCGGCCGATGATCCGACCCTTCATGTCATCGCTTGGAAGATGCAGCGAGGTGACGACGGACTCCGTGGTCTGTTCGGTCGCGAGCCGCTGCACGGCCGAGGTGATGATCACGCGGGCCCGCTGCTCGCTCTCCTCCCGCGCGCGGCGTTCGACGTCACGCACCAGGATCGCCGCGCGCCGCTTGGCGTCCCGCTCGATCATCCCGACCAGCTCCACCCTGGCCTGCGCCGCGGTCAGGTTCGCGGCGTGCTCGAGGACGGAACGGCGTTCGGTCTCGACCTTGGCCAGCTCGGCTCGGCGACCGGCGAGCGCGGCGTCCTCGGCGGTCAGCTGCCTGGAGCGGGCCTCGAGCTCGCGTTCCGCCCCGTCGAGCCTGGCTTCGCGCTCGACCAACCGGCGTTCCCGACGGTCGAGGTCGAGCGCTCGCTCGCGGGCCTCGTCTCGCTGCGCCTGGATCGCGAGTTCGGCCTCCTCACGGCTCGCCTGTACCTGCGCCGTGGTGCGTGCGGCCGTCTCCTCCGCGTGGTGGGTGATCCGGGCGGCCTCGAGCTTGGCCTGGGCGAGGATCGTGTCGCCATGCCGGTTGGCCTCGTCCCGAGCGGCCTGAGCGGCGACGGTGGACTGCTGACGAATGGTGTCGTGCCAGCGGCGTACGGGACGGGCGAGCGCGCCCAGAAATCCCAGGATCGCTATGCCGATGACCAGAAGTACGACCTCGATGACCCACGACATCAGGGCACTCCCTTCCCGGACCGCCAGGCGGACCGCAGGTCCCACGGGGAGACCGCATGGTCCTGAAGGGATCGCTCCGGCCCGGAGTGTCCGGGTCAGGGCACTCGAAACGCGGTCCGGGTTGCCCTGTTGTCAGTGCTGCTCGGTGTCGCTACGTGCCGGGTCCTCGGGCTCGATGCGGGGATCCTGTCGGGTCGTCCGGGTGCGGACGCGTCGTTCGCGGTGGGAAGAGATGCGCGTGCGGGCGAGGGTCGGTCGTGCGCATGAACGAGGGGTAGACGCGGAGTGATCCCTTGTTTTCCTGGAGGCTAGGCCGCGGGTGAGAGTGGGTCAAGAAATCGTTGCGGTGAGAGTCTGCCGAGGACGACCGATCGACGTCGGCGGTCCCGCGGCGTGGTGGGAGCGAGGCGTCACGGCCCCTCGGCCGCGACGATGAGGAAGTTCGGCAGCTTCACGTACGCCTCGATGCCCTCCGGGCCGGTCGCCGCGACCTCGGGAGCAAGGCCGGGTTCGGCGACCTCCCGGAGCCGGCATCCCAGCCCGGCGAGTTCGTTGAGGTAGGCCGAGACGGGGCGGTGGAAGTCTGCGCCGGAGGGGCCGGTGATGGCGTAGTCGGCGAGGTACTCCCCCACCTGGTAGGTCCCGTGTGCGCGCCAGGTGGGCCAGAGTCGCTCGAAACACGGGTGGTTGAGTGTGAAGACGAAGAGCCCTCCGGGCGCGAGGGCGTCCACGCACGCGCGCATCGCCGGCTTCCAGTCGGGAATCGCGGGCAGCACCATGCTCGCGACCACCACCTCGAACGGTCCGCCGAGATCGGCCAGCGCGGGCAGGTCGCACAGGTCCGCACGGACGTAGCGGATTCCCTGTCGAAGCTCGGCCTCCCGCTCGACGGAGTAGTCGTACAGGGAGCGCCCGGGCTCCACGCCGACCACGCGCGCACCACGATCGGCGAGCATCCGACTGAGGTAGCCGTTTCCACAGCCGGCGTCGAGGACGCGCCGGCCGCGAAGGTCACCCAGCATCGACAACAGGACCGGGTTGACGAGGTGCCGCTTGGCGAAGTCACCGTCGACGTCCATCGCCGCCAACTGGTCGTGGGGGGCATCTCGCCCCACTGCTGGATGGCCGCCGCGTTGGTCCATTCCTGCGCGGACGACTCCGCCATCAGAAGAAGTCCCGGGACCACGGGGTGCGGCTGGAGAACGTACGGTCCAACCCGAGCAGGTCCTGCTCACCGGCGCCCGGAAGCAGACCGAGCCGCGCGAGCCGACGCGGCGCCGCCCATCCGGTGTAGAGCGAGGCCAACCGGCCGATTCCCAGGCGTACGTCACCGCGGCCGCCGGGCTCGAGGAGACCCTGGCCGTCCTTCACTCGCAGCACGTGGGGTCCGGCGTTCCACGGCGCCACCGAGTCTTCGATGTCGAGGTGGACCTCGACGTCGACCTCCGCGGCGTAACTGCGGGCGGCGACCGCGCCGGCGGCGTCCACGAGCCGCGTCATCCAGCTCCAGCCCTGACCGGCGGGACGGAGATCGCGCTCACCGAGCAGCGTCGTCAGGGCCGCATGGGGTGGTACGACGAGCGTCACCTCGCGGGCCACCGGGTAATGCGCGGCGACCAGTCGGAGGAGGGCGAGCTCGGAGTCGAGGTCGGCGGCCACCAACTGGTTGATCGAGAGGGTGTAGAAACCCTGGTCACCCTTCGGCGCGTCCGAGCGGGTGAGGATGAGCAGACCGGTGACGGCGCCGTCGGTCTCGGCGACGTATCCCTCCTGGATGCCCGCGTAGCCGAGCAGTCGTCGGGCGGCGAACACCGAGCCGTGGAAGACGTTGCCCGGCTCGTCCCTGGACACGTCCTCGTGCAGCCGGCTGACCGCGAGCAGGTCACCTTCGGCGGTGGGGCGGATATCGATCTGTCGGCTCGGCTTCGGGAGCGCGGTCAGCGCGCGAAGGTCGAGGCTCTGCTCGGGGTAGCTCCCGGCCGTCTCCCAGCCGTGGCGTCGGTAGAGCGTGTGGTTCATCGGATAGAGCGTGGACAGCACCTCGCCGCGCTCCCGCATGGCGGCCACCACCTGGTGCAGGAGAGCGGTGGCGACGCCCTTTCCGCGGAAGTCGGGAGCGACCGCGACACCGCCGATGCCGCCCATCGGGACCTGGCGGCCACCGAACCACTGTCCGAGCTCCCAGACCGCCAGCCGGCCGACGATCCGTTCGCCTTCCACGGCGACCAGACGCCGGTCGAGCGGGGTCGCGCTGCGGTCGCTCTTCTCGTCGTAGTCGGCCGGTCGGGCCGCGAAGCCCTGCTGGCCGACGTGGTGCATAGCTTCGCGGTCTTCGTCGCGTGCGGTCCTTACTTCGAGAGCCATGGATCGCACGCTAGCGCCGCCTCCTGTCGCCACGCGAACCGGTTTCGCCTCCGCGCCTCGGCGGCCGCGGATCGGGCATCAGCGGTCCTCCGGCTCCACGCCCGTCTCCATCGACTCGAGCGCCCCCGCGAACTCCTCGACCGCCGCGCGCTGATCTTCGTCGCTCTCCTCGTCGAGCGCCTCTCGGACCGCCCGGACCGACAGGCCCGGCGGGTAACCCTTGCGAGCCAGCATCGCCGCGAGCCGCCGCACGCGGGTGCGTCCATCGAGGTTGCGCGTCGCCGCGAGCTTGCGGGCAACGAGCGCGCGAGCCGTCGCGAGCTCCGTCTCGGGCGAGAGCTGATCGACGGCGTCTCCGACCTCCTGGTCTCCGACACCACGGCGGCGAAGCTCGTGCGCGAGCGCCCGTCGGGCGAGACCGCGGCCGGCGTGACGCGACTCGACCCACGACCGAGCGAAGGCGGCGTCGTCAATCAGCCCGACGTCGGTGAACCGTCCGAGAACGCCCTCGATCACATCCTCGGGTACGTCGCGCCGTCGCAGCGCCTGCTCAAGTTCGGAACGGGATCGTGGTTGGCCGGTGAGCTGCCGCAGGACGATGGTGCGGGCGAGCTGCTCGGGGTCGCCCCCCGAGGTGTCGCCCGCATCCCCCGCGGACTTCGATCGTGCTTCGCTGGAGAGCGTTCCCTTTGACGGCGCTCCCCGCGACCGCGTCGGTTTCGAACTCACGTCTTCGTCCGCTCCTCGGCCTAGAAGTCTTCTTCGACCTCCTCTTCGGCCCCCTCTTCGGCGGGGGCATCCACCCGCGGGCCGATCCCGACCTTCTCCTTGATCTTCTTCTCCAGCTCCTCGGCGAGGTCGGGGTTGTCCTTGAGGAACTTGCGGGCGTTTTCCTTGCCCTGACCGAGTTGGTCGCCCTCGTAGGTGTACCAAGCGCCCGCCTTACGGACCAGGCCGTGCTCGACGCCGAGGTCGATCAGGCTGCCCTCGCGGCTCACGCCCTCGCCGAAGAGCATGTCGAACTCCGCCTGCCGGAACGGCGGTGCCAGCTTGTTCTTCACGACCTTGACCCGGACCCGGCTGCCCACCGCGTCCTGGCCGTCCTTCAACGTCTCGATCCGGCGCACGTCGAGGCGGACGGAGGCGTAGAACTTCAGCGCCTTGCCGCCGGTCGTCGTCTCCGGCGAGCCGAACATCACTCCGACCTTCTCGCGAAGCTGGTTGATGAAGATGGCGGTGGTCTTCGAGGAGCTGATCACACCGGTCAGCTTGCGGAGCGCCTGGCTCATCAGCCGGGCCTGGAGACCGACGTGGCTGTCGCCCATCTCGCCTTCGATCTCGGCCCGCGGCACCAGCGCGGCCACCGAGTCGATCACGACGACGTCGAGCGCGCCGGAGCGGATCAGCATGTCGGCGATCTCCAACGCCTGCTCGCCGTTGTCGGGCTGCGACACGAGCAGTGCGTCGGTGTCGACCCCGAGGTTCTTGGCGTATTCGGGATCGAGCGCGTGCTCGGCGTCGATGAAGCCCGCGACGCCACCCGCCTTCTGCGCGTTGGCGACCGCGTGCAGCGCGAGGGTGGACTTGCCGGAACTCTCCGGGCCGTAGATCTCCACCACTCGCCCACGCGGCATCCCGCCGATGCCAAGGGCCACGTCGAGTGCGATCGCTCCGGTCGGGATCACCTCGATCGGTGCCCGACCCTCCTGGCCAAGGCGCATCACGGCGCCCTTGCCGAACTGGCGCTCGATCTGCGCAATCGCGGTGTCGAGCGACTTTTCGCGGTCTTGAGGTGCCATGCCCGCCATCCCGGTCAGATCGGGGGCCCGCCGCGAGCCCCGAGACTTCTTCTGTGTGGTCTTCTCAGTAATCACACCCGTGACGTTAGAGGTGACTACCGACACTCATGGATGGGGGCCGGCGAACCTGTGGACGTCACAGCCGATGGACGCAATGTGGACAAAAGCCCGCCGCCGCCTGCACGGCGTTCTCCCTACACACTCTACGACCCTAGGGCGAACACGTGTTCGAAGGGCCGCGACACGCCGAACTCGCGGCGTCGGCCCGATGGCTGTGAGGGGGGCCCGGCTCAACGCTCGGACGGGGGCAGCTCCAACGCCTGCCAGACCGCACGCCAGACGGCCTTCGCCTCGACGCCGGCGTCGAGCGCCTGCTGCGGAGTGCGGTTCCCGAGCTCGGCCAGGACCTGGTCCCGAGCCCACGATCGCGCATAGGTGGAGCCCAGATGGTGTTCCATCCGATGCCAGAATTCCGTCAGCCGCACCCGCCCAGTATCGTCCATGACGCCGCGACGGCCACCTCGGTGTGCCGACTCGTGTGTGCGCGGGGCTCCCGATGACGCCCCGCGAGCGGTGGCGGACGGCGGACGGCGAGTTGCCCTGGCCTCAGACCTCGACGACCGTTCCGGTCCCGCCCGGTGGCCGCGGATCGGTGGCCAGCCGGGCGTGCAACTCGACGTCGTAGCGCACATCGCCGTAGCGGAGCTTGGACCGTTCGAGTCCTTCGAACCGGAACCCGGCCGCGGCGGCGACCCGGCAGGAGACCTGGTTGTCACCGCGGTGGCCGAGCTCGAGCCGGAACAGGCCGAGCCGGCCGAAGGCCCACTCCGCCATCGTCGCCGCCGCCATCGTGGCGACGCCCTGCCCGCGGGCGCGGGCGGTCGTCCAGTAGGAGACCCAGCCGGTGTCGTGCCGGCGTTCGATGGCCGCGACCGCGACGTTGCCGACGACCTCGCCCCCGCGTTCGACGGCGAAGGCGAATCCGCTGCCCTCCTCCGCGGCACGATCCCACCCGGTCATCCACTGCCGCGCGTCGTCCTCGGTGTGGACGGGCCGTCCGGCCTGGCTCGCCATGCCCACGCCGGCGAACGCCGTGACCAGTGCGGCCGCGTCCTCGTCGAGCCAGGGCCGGAGCGTCAAGGTCTCACCCATCGCGGGGGACCTTACTCTCATGATCAACTTCTCCCGAGCAGCGGGCGACGCGCCATCGAAGCGGTCAGCGGAACCTGCGTCCCTCGTCCCTGCGGTAGGCCCAGGCGGCGAAGGCCCCGAACACCACCACCCAGACGACCAGCATCACCATCGAGGTGGTCTGTGGCCGGAACCCACCGATCGCCGCCCACACCAGCTCGACAGCTCCACGGGTGGGAAGGAAGGGCGCGATCACCTCGACGAAGCCCGGCAGGACGTTGGGGCCGGTCAGCAGCCCGCCGCCGAAGGCCAGCGGGAAGAAGATGATGTTGGTCACGGCCAGCGCGGCCTTCATCGGCATGGCGTAGCCGATGCCGAGACCCAGCAGGGTGAACGGCACCGCCCCCACGAGCAGCGCGCCGAGGCCGAGCAGGATCTGGCCGGGCGTCGCGGTCGCCTCGGTGAGGAAGGTCGCGACGAGCAGGACGGGGATGACGGCCGCGACGATGAACCCGAAACTCGTCGCGACCCGGCCGAAGAAGCGCGGCAGGGCGCCCGCGGGAAGCGTCCGAATGTAGGGGTCCCAGGGCTGTCCGCGGTCTTCCGCCACTCCCGCGCCGTACTGGAAGAGACAGGTGATCATCACCGCGAACGCCATCATCGAGCCGGTGGCATAGGTCGCCGCGACCGGATCCTCACCCGTGAAGGGGACGACGAAGAAGAGCATCGAGGCGGTGGGAAAGAACACGGTGCCGACCACGGCGATGGGTACGCGGATGGTCTCGAGGAACTGGTACTTCGCGTGCACCAGCAGCAGGTTCATCTGGTCCTCCGGGAAAGCGGCGTACCGACCGAGGGTCGGTACGCCGGACGACGCAGCGGGCTAGCCCGCGAGAGGGTGGGTGGTTACGCGGGGGTCGGTTGGGCGAGTTCGTCGGGCCGCTGACCCTTCGCGTGGTCGCCGGTCGTCAGCGTGAGGAAGGCGTCCTCGAGCGAGGTCGGGCGAACCTCCAACTGCGTGAACGGCGTGTCGCTGCGTACGAGGTCGCGCACCAACTGGTCGGCGTCGACGGTGAGCAGGTGCACCCGGTCGCCTTCCCGCTCGACGCTCCGCACGCCCGGCAGGTCGGGAAGCACCGGTGTCGTCAGCGACACGCGCCGCAGCCCGACCACGCCCCGGATCTCGTCGACGCCGCCGTCAGCGATGATCCGGCCGCGCCCGACCACGACGACCCGGGTGGCGAGCGCCTCCACCTCCTCGAGGTAGCGGCTCGTGAGGAGGACCGTGCCCCCGGTTTCGTGGAAGGCGCGGATGCCGTCCCACAGGGACCTTCGCGCGTCGACGTCGAGCCCGGTCGTGGGCTCGTCGAGGAAGACCAGGCGGGGTCGGCCCACGAATGCCAGCGCGACCGCGAGCCGGCGCTTCTGGCCGCCGGAGAGCCCCCCGTCTGCCGGCGCTCCAGCCCCGACAGCCCGAACCGCTCCAGCAACTCCCCCACACCGACCGGGTTCGGGTAGTGCGCGCCGACGAATCCGACGACCTCCCGCACCCGCAACGTGGGTGGCAGCCCCGTCTCCTGCGGTGTCATGCCGATGCTGCGTCGGGTGGCGGGTTCGCGCGGGTCGGCGCCGAACACCTCGACTCGTCCGGAGTTGGCTCGCCGGACGCCGACGAAGAGGTTGATCAGAGTGCTCTTGCCGGCGCCGTTCGGGCCGAGCAGCCCGAGCAGTTGTCCGGCCCGGATGTCGAGGCTCACCTGGTCGAGGGCGACCACGGGGCCGTAGCGGCGGGTGACGTCGAACGCCTGTGCCACCGGCTCCGGTCCAGCACCGGGCGTTGCGGTCATCGTTGCTCCTCGGTTGTCTCGGCGCTGTCCAGCAGCAGCCGGATCGCGGCGGTGTAGTCGTCGAAGGCCACCCGACCCCGGCGGGTCAGAGCGACGTAGGTGGCCGGCGTACGGCCGCGGTGGGTCTTGCTGATGCGGACGTAGCCGGCGTCCTCGAGTTTGCGCAGATGGACCGAGAGGTTCCCGGCGGTCATGCGCAGGACGTGTTGCAGGGACGGGAAGGTGATCTGGTCGCCCTCGCGTACGGCCGACAGGGCGGCGACCACGCGGAGTCGGGCCTGGGCGTGGATGACGGGATCGAGTTCGGGTAGGGCGTCGGGGTCCACGGCGGAGGCCCCGGACCGCCGTGGCCCTGACGAGGCCGAGGGCGATGACGGCGGGTCGGTCATGCGCACCGCCCCCGTGTCCGGGCGCTCAGGACGACGCTGGTGACGAGGAGCCCTCCGCCACCGGCGAGAGACAGCAGGAGCGCGTGCCACCCCGGTCCGGCGACGATCCCGGCGACGTTGACCGCACTGACCCACAGACCGAGGGCGAACAACGCCCGGTCCCGCCAGACCGCACCGCCGGCCGCGTAGAGGATGCCGACGAAGCCGGTCGAGGTGGCCGACCACAGCAGGAACTGCTCGCGCTCGGGGAGGTAGTGCGAGAGCCTGCTCCCGATCACGCCGAGCATGAGGAACGCCAGCATCCAGGCGAAGCCGTACATCATGCCGGCCTGGCTGGACTCCCCGACGGTGTGGCCGTACATCCGGATGCTCGCGACGATCGTGGTCACGATCCCGGCCACGAGGAGAACGCCCAGGACCAGCGGGGCGACCAGGACGGGCATCGACACGATTGGGTCGCCGTTCGGCCCCTGCGAGAGGAAGTTGACACCGAAACCGACCAGCCAGACGAGTCCCCAGGTGACGAAGAAGACCCGGGGGTCGCCGCCGATGAGCCGGCCCGTCTTGGCCTGCTCCCGCGCGATCAGGGCGGAGACCTCGGAGAAGTGTGGTGGGGCCTCGTCGGCCAGTGCCTGCCCCGGTGGATCCTGCTCGCCGGAACGCCGTTCGGTTGGCATGCCAAGTAGTTTAAGCCGCAAACCAGTTGGCGACGCAAGGGAGCGGCGACCGAAGATCGGCTGGTCGCCGCGGGCACGCGGTGGGCGACGGACCAGCGAAGTCAGCGCAGGAGTACGCGGTCGATCCGACGGGCGGCGATCCACAGCCCGAGTCCGCCCATGGCCGCGAGGTAGGCGACGCTGATCAGCAGCGGCCAGGACACCGTCCCGAGCGTCAGGCCGCGCACCAGCGCCACGCCGTGGTACAGCGGGGTCAGCCGGACCAGCACCTGCGCGAAGTCCGGGTACGCCGTGATCGGGAAGAACGTCGCGGACAGCAGGAACATCGGCAGCACCACCAGACTGACGAACTCGAAGTCCTGCCAGCTACGCATGTAGGTCGTCCCCGCCATGCCGGCGGCGGCGAACGCGAAGGCCACCAGTACGGCCGCCGGGAGTGCGAGCAGCGCCCACCAGGAGGCGACCAGGCCCAGCGTCGTCATGGCCACCACGAAGGCCGCGGCGTACATCGTGCCGCGCACCAACGCCCAGGCGACCTCGCCGACCGCGACGTCGAAGGGCCGCATCGGCGTCGCGAGCACCGCGTCGTACAGCTTGGCGTACTTCAGCTTGAAGAACAGGTTGTACGTCGTGTCGATGATCGCGCCGTTCATCGCGCTCGCCGCGAGCATGGCGGGGGCGATGAACGCCGCGTAGTCCACCAGTCGTCCACCCACCTCGAAGGGCCGGACCAGGTGGGCGATGCCGACGCCGATCGAGAACAGGTAGAACAGCGGCTCGAAGAACCCGGACACGAGCACCAGCCAGTCGTGGCGGTAGACCATCAGGTTGCGCTCGACCAGCAGCCGGGCGCCTCCGTGCATCGGGAGCGGCACGACCCGGGCCAGCAGTGTCGCCACGCGCCTCTCCCCTCGATGCCGCTCAGGTGAGCAGTCGGCGGCGGAACGCCCCGCCCGCCCACCACACCCCGAACGCGATCCACAGGACGAGGTACCCCACGTGTGCCGCGACCCACCCCCACGAGGGCACGCCCTGGGCGAACGTCCGGGCGAGCTCGACGCCGTGCCACAGCGGAGTGGCGTAGGCCACCGGCCGCGCCGCCTCGGGCAGTTCGGTGACGGGGAAGAACGCGCCCGAGAAGAGGAACATCGGCAGGATGGCGAACCGGAAGTACAGCGCGAAGACGGTGTCCCGGTCCGAGCTCACCGCGAGCGCGAACGTCGGTGCCGCGACGGCCAGCCCGGTGAGCAGGCCGGCCACCACCGCGAGGACACCCCATGGCGACACGACCGCGCCGAACACCGTGAGCACGACCAGGTAGACGAGGCAGGTCGTGGTGACCCGGAACGCCACGAACAGCAGGTGACCGGCGAGGACGTCACGTACGCCGAGCGGTGTCGCCAGCATCGCGAAGTAGACCTTGAACCACTTCCAGCCACCCATGACCGGGTAGGACGACTCGAACGCCGCCGTCTGGAGCGCGGTCGCCGCCAGCAGGCCCGGACCGATGTACTCGAGGTAGGTCAGGCCGCCGAGGGCACGCGTCCCGCCGCCCGCGTCGACGAAGGCACCGAGACCGATGCCCAGCGCTGCGAGGTAGAGGAACGGCACGAGGAAGCTCGACACGACGCTCCCCCGCCAGGTCCGACGGTAGGACGCCATCCAGTAGGCGAAGGCGCGTCGCGCGGTCTCCACGGAAATCACTCGACGAGCGTGTGACCGGTGAGCTGGAGGAAGACGTCCTCGAGCGTGCTCCGCCGGACGAGGACCACCGCCGGGGCGAGCCCGCGTCGATGGACCTCCTTCGCGGCGGCGTCACCGTCGTCGGTGTAGAGGAGTACCCGCTCGGGCCGCACCTCCACGCGGGTACCGAGGTCCGCGAACGCCTCGACCGGCGGTGCCGCGTCCGCCGCGAACCGCAACTCGACCACCTCCCGGGTGGAGTGGCCGCGGACCAGCTCCCGAGGAGACCCGGCGGCGACGATCCGACCGCCGTCCATGACCACCAGCCGGTCACACAGCTGCTCGGCCTCGTCCATGTAGTGGGTGGTGAGCACGAGGGTCACGCCCTGCTGCTTGAGCCGGAACAGCCGGTCCCACACGAGGTGCCTCGCCTGCGGGTCGAGTCCGGTGGTGGGTTCGTCCAGCAGCAGGATGTCCGGTTCGTTGACCAGCGCACGGGCGAGGGTGAGTCGGCGCTTCATGCCGCCGGAGAGGTCCGCGACCTTCGCCCTGGCCTTCTCGGTGAGCTGGGTGAACTCCAACAGCTCACCGGCGCGTTCGACGCAGCGGCGTCGCGGCAGGCCGAAGTACCGCCCGTAGATGACGAGGTTCTCCCGGGTGGTCAGCTCCTCGTCGAGCCAGTTCTCCTGCGGACAGACGCCGAGCCGGGCGCGGATGCGTGGGCCGTCGGTCGCCGGATCGAGCCCGAGCACCCGAAGGCGGCCAGAGCTGACCGGCGACACGCACCCGATCATCCGCATCGTCGAACTCTTGCCCGCGCCGTTCGGGCCCAGGAAGCCGAACGCCTCACCGCGCACGACGTCGACGTCGATGCCCGCGACCGCGACGAAGGTTCCGAACCGCTTGGTCAGCCCGCGCGCCTCGATCAGCGCGTTCACCGGGTCGCCGCGCCCGGGTCAGCCCCGGGTCCAGCGGGCCAGCCGTCGGGCCAGCTTGCGCGCCCTCCTCGCCTTGGCGTCGGGCAGGGCCTCGATCACCTTGAACGCCTGCTTGTGCAGCCAGGGGTCGGCGGTGATGCGGGCCAGCACCCGCCGCGGGATCGCGCGGTAGCTGATGCTCTGGATCGCGACGATGCGGCCGTCGCGGACCACTGCGGTTCCGATCGGGATGGCCGGCTGCCGCCCGGAGGGGTCCGTGCGCAGGGCGAGCGGGTGCCGGCCGGAGGGTAGCGAGGTGGCGTCGTCGAACGCCAGCACCGCCGACCGGGCCGGCTCGATCCGAGCGGACATCGTGCGTGCCGATCCGGCCCGGCCGACCACCACCTCGACGTCACGGGCCGCGGCACCCGGCTCGGCCTGCACCGGGATGGTGAGCTGCAGCCGCGGACCGCCCGCGTGCAGCGGGCCGACACCCCGTGCGGCGAGCGCACCGGCCAGGGCCTGGTGCCGCTCGTCCACCTCCAACATGAGCTGGCCGATGGGCATGGTCCGGTGGGGTACGACGATGCGGGCCGGGTTGCCGACCACGGCCGGGACCACCACGTCGTCCCACGCCGGGGAGCCGTCGAGGGTGACGCGAACCGGCCGGCCGAGCCCGAGGGTCTGCACCGACAGCCACACCTCGTAGCGTCCGGCCGCGACGGGCGAACCGCCGGCCAGGTCGTTCGGGTCGAGGGAGGCCGTGCCGGAGACGACCACCTGGTAGCGCGGCGCCGGCGCGGGGTCGAGGGCGACCAACGAGCCCTTCAGCTCGCCCGGCGCGAACCACCAGGTGTTGGTGTCGAGGTGGTGGACCCGGATCTCCGCCTGGGTGTGGTCACAGGGGTCTCCGACGTCCCACCCGCTGCTCAGGGTCGGTAGCCCGGCCGCGAGACGGTCGTCGAGCCAGTACCTCCCCTCCCGCTTGCTGACGACGACCGGGGATCCGTCGGGGTGTACCAAACCGGCGCGGACGCCGAGCCGGAGGACCCCCTCCTCCCAGCGGAGGGACTCGACCTCCGCGAATCCGCGCACCTTCTCGCACCGGCGGGCGAGCTCCATCAGCCCGTCCAGTCGGTCGCGTTCGAGAAGGGTGGCGCGGAGCCGCATCAACGGCGAGAGCCCGGCGATCACCTCACCGGACCAGAACCGTTCCAGGGCGAGTTCGCGGACCACCTTGTAGCCCTCGTTGCGGTAGCCGTCGGAGTAGCGCAGCAGCCGGGGCTCGCGCAGCCGGGTCATCATCTCCACCCGGAAGAAGCGCCGGAGCAGGGTGTTGCGCAGCTCGCCTGGCTCGGTGCCCTCCTCGACGGCGTCGAGCACCTCCCGCAGGTTGTCGTAGTAACCCCGCATCGACGCTGCCTTGCCGCTGTTGTTGCCACCGTCGTCTCGGCGCTGCCAGTAGTAGCAGACGTAGTCGCCGAGGATGGAGACCGTCTTCGCTCGGACGTAGGCACGGGCCATGAAGAGCTGGTCCTCGAGGCGGCGCTTCCCCTCGGGGAACCTGATGTCGTGGTCCAGCAGGAAGGCGCGGCGGAACATCTTGTGCGGGCTCACGCTCTCGATCAGCGGAGCGTCGGCCACCGTGCAGCGTTCCACCGTGCGGGCGAAGACGCTGCTCGGACCGGCCATCGAGCCACCGACCTTGCCGAGCACGATGTCGGATCCGTTGCGGACCGCCATCGCGTGGAGGCGTTCCAGTGCTTCGGGTGCGAGTTCGTCGTCCTGGTCGACGAACTGCACGTACTCGCCGCGGGCGAGGTCGACACCGACGTTGCGTGGTTTACCGGGCCAGCCGGAGTTCTCCTGGTGATGGACGCGTACGTGCGGGTGGCGTTGTGCGAGCTCGTCCAGCATCCGCGGCGCGTCGTCGGTGGAGCCGTCGTCGACGAAGACGAGTTCGCACTCTCCCGGCGGCATGCTCTGTCGGAGCAGGGAGTCGACGCAGGGCTGCAGGTAACGGCCAGGGTTGTACACGGGTACGACAACGCTGACCTTGACCATGGGAACCCCCGCAGCTGTCTGCCCAACAAAACGGCGCACGTGACGAAGGAGGTTCCCCTCATCCACTTCACCAAACCGTCGGGCGGCGCGGCGGGTTGCACGGGAGCAGAACAGACGGTGAACACTCCGCTGCGAAGGGCGGCGGCGTTGGCCCGCCTGACGACCCCCGCCTGACGACCCCTGCCTGACGACCTAGGACACCGCCTTGTCCTCGGAGGTGGGCAGCCGGCCGTCTCCGATCGCCTGGGGCACGGTGCTCGGCTCGACGAAGGCGGTGGCCTGTTCGAGCTCCGGCCCGGCGCCGTGCTGGCCGTCCCACTCCAGGTCGGCGGTCGCCATCAGCGCCTCGGTCGCGGTGTTCCAGCGCTGCTGGGCGGGCGGATGGTCGGGCCCGAGGAGGTAGGCGCGGGCGCGGATCCGGGCCTCGGCGAGTGGATCGCCGCCGAGGACCGTCGTGAGGACCTCCTCGATGTCGGCACCGGGATGGAGGAGGTACGAGGAGGACGTGCTCGGGAACGTCGCGCGGAACTCCTCCTCCGCGAGCCCCTTCGGATTGGCGACGACGCACGGCTTGCCGGTGGCGAGGAAGTCCGACACCACGCTGGACACGTCGGCGATCAGCAGGTCGGCCACGTTGTAGGCGTCGAAGAGTTGCGGGAGCCGGCCGGTCATGACCACGTGCCGGGCACCCTGGGCGGGCCAGAAGACGTCCCGCCACCGCGTCGCCAGCCGCTCGGCCTCCTCGACGTCCAGGTTGGGCTGGTCGAGCGCGGCCTCGATCTCCCTCAGCTCGGCCGCCCGCGTGGCGGGCACCGAGCCGGTCCGGCGGGCCGCGGCCCGGACCATCGCCCGGATCTGCCGGTCGGCGTCGGCGGCACGCGGGTCGCGGGTGCCCGTGAGCGGGTGCGGCTTGTAGATCAGCCGGATGGGCACGGGCGAGGCGAGCAGGCGGGTGACCAGGTCGAGGCCCATCACGGTGAGCGAGGTCTGGAAGTCGTCGTCGGTCCAGCCCTCCCAGGTGGGGAGGTACAGCACAGTGAGTGGCCGGTCCGGGGTGAACCGCGGCAGCGGTCCGTGCCAGCGTTCGATCACGTCCAGCTGCGGCCTGCCCACCTCCACGATCTCCTCGTCACGGACACCGACCTGGGCCCGGGCGTAGCGTTCCCGGCCGGCCGGACCCGCCACCCAGATCTGGTCGTAGACCTTGCTGAACGGGTTGAAGCTCGCCACCTTGTCGCTGTCACCGTGGCCGATGAAGACGTGTTTGACCCGTGGCTCCCGGAGCAGGTGGATGTTGTTGCCGACGTTGGCGACGTACATCGCGACCCGCGCGTCGGCGAGCGTGAAGTTCATCAGGTCGACCTGGTTCGGGATGCACACGATCGGCAGCCGGGTGCGGCCGAGGTTGCGGAGCGCATGTCGCTGGCGGACGAAGACGACGCTTCGATGCGGCATCTTCTCCAGGGTCCGCAGCCACATCTCGGCCTGGTAGAGGGAGTTGGGCGAGCCGCTGAAGTACAGCACCACCTCGGGATGGTGCTGCTCGCGCAGCGCGGCGCTCACGCCGTCGACGAGGTCCTGGCGGTTGGGCCGGTTGCCGAGCGCCATCAACTGGCGCAGCAACAGCAGGCAGCCGGCGCCGACGACCACGGTGTAGGCGACCATCACGATCCCGAACGGCCAGAAGTATCCGAGCCACACGCAGATCGCCCCCGCGAGGACCGGCAGCAGGCCGAGCGCGTGCATCCGCGGGTTGAGGCTCTGGACCAGGAAGCGTGGCGGGTCGACGGGCTGGAGCTCCTCGGGCAGGTCGACGTTGCGTACCTCGACCGACGGCAGCAGTCGCCTGCGGACCAGGGTGAGCATTCCGAGGTAGCCGATCCGAAAGACCGGCACGCCGAGCGCGACGATGCTGATGACCAGCAGCTCCGGGCGGCTCATCTCGCGGTTGGCGTCGGTGATGGCGACGAGGAGCAGCAGCAGGAAGATCTGCACGAACGCCCGGTGGGAGATGCCGAACTGGGCCCGACGGAGCAGAGCCACCACCGGCCGGAAGCGCCGCTCGACGAGGAGGTCCAGCGCCGAGGCGACCAGCAGGAACGCCGCGAAGGCGAGCGGGCTGGCGAGGATCGCGGTGATGACCAGGGCGGCGTAGCTCGCGGTGAGCGCGGTGAGTACGCCGATCAGGGATCCGCGGCGGGCGAGCATGTGCAGCACGTGCAGTTTCTCCCAGGGGTTCGGCATCGAGGCAGCGTAGGTACGCCACCGTCGGGCGCGGCGGGGTGGGGACGCGTTCGGTCGCACCTCCACGGTGTCAGGGCAGGTAGCTCACCGAGCCGGCCACCGCCTTCCGCATGCGTTCGAGGGCAGGGGGCTCCGGTGGGCCGAGCAGCTGTGCGCGGAGCACGGCGCGTTCGGCGGCCGCGGGATCAGCTTGCCCACGACCGGCGGCCAACAGTCGCACGAGACCGTCACTGTCTGGATCGACCAGGTAACCGCCGCGACTCGAGGGGTACCGAGCGGCGAAGTCGGCATCGGTCAGGCCGGCGGGGTTGGTGACGCCGTACGGGCGGCCGCTCGCCAGGAAATCGGTGATGACGCTCGACACGTCGGCGAGCAGGATGTCGGCCGCGGCGAAGCAGGCGTACAGGCTGAAGTGGGGGCCGGGCACGACCAGGTGCCCCGCCTGCCCGGGCGGGATCGCGAGCTGCTCTCCGGCCCACGCAGCCTGGGCGGTGACCTCCTCGATCCGGGAGGTCCGGACCGGTGCGCTCACGACGTCCAGCTCGTCGCGGTTCGGCCCGCTCATCCGGGCCGGCGACACCGGCCGGGGCACCTGCGCACCGCCCAGGGCGGCGACGATCTCGCGGTGGGCCCGGGCGACCGCCGGGTCGCGGCTGCCGAGCAGCGGATGCGGACGGTAGAGCACGCGGACGTCGGGTTCGGCGAGGAGCCGCTCGAGGAGCTCCCGGGCGCCGGCACCGACCGAGGTCTGGTGCGGCTCGTCGCCGTACCCCTCCCAGGTCGGCGCGAACAGCACGGTCAACCGGCCCTCCCCGCCCGTGCGCGAGGCGCGCACCACGTCGTCCCGACCGGCCACCTGGTCCAGTTGGGGTCGACCGATCTCCACCACCCGTGCGGGGTCGACGCCGATGCCCGCTTCCTCGAACCGCTCCCGGGCGGCCGGACCGGCGACCCAGACCTCGTCGTAGGCCTTGAGGAACGGGTTGGTGGTGACGCCCTTGTCGCTGTCCCCGTGACCGACGAAGACATGGCGGACGCCGCGGCGGCGGAGCAGGTGCAGGTTGTTCACCGCGTGCGAGACGTACAAGGCGACCCGCAGGTGCGGCAGCGGCTGCTCCATCAGGACGGTGCCGGGCTCGACGAACAGCACCGGCACGGTCGTCGGTCCGAGCAGGCGCAGCGTCTCCCGGTCACGCAGGATCAGCAGGGTCGGTACGTCCAGACGTTCGAGCGTCTCGACCCACGCCTCGAGCTGGTAGAGCGTGTCCGGCCCGGAGCCGAAGTGCACCGCCATCTCGGGTGCGAGGTCGGCCAGTGCGCGGTCGATCGCCGCCCGGAGCCGCGGGCGGCTCACCCGCCGCATCGCGACGACGGCGCAGGCCAGCGTCGCCACCCCGGCCAGGACGAGCACGACCGCGGCGGCGGCGCCCACGGTCAGTGAGTCGGGCGAGCCGACCGCGACGGCGAGGGCCGCCCCGCCCACGAACAGCAGGTCGGGCCAGCCGAGCGTCTCCTCGGCGTCCCGGCCGAGGATCACGGGCAGGGCGCGCGGGATCCGCGGCGAGCCGAGCGGGAGGCCGCGGCTCAGCACCGGCATCTTGCGGCGCTGCCGCAGGAGTTCGGCGAGCCCGCCGCCGGCGGCGCGCAGGGCGACCAGGGTGATCAGGCCCGCGAAGGCCGGGACGTACCACTCGCGCGGCACGTCGGAGCGCAGCAACAGCGCGAGCACCGCGACGCCGCGCACCAGCCCACGCCACGGGGCGCCGAGGCCGACCCGACCGGACGCCCAGACGACGAACGGCGCCCGGCGCGGGAGCACGACCTCCAGCGCGGTGAGCACCACCGCCGCCGCGAGGAATCCCCAGGCGGTGGGGACCAGGGCGGTCACGAGGAGCGCGAGGTGGGCGAGCGCCAGCATGCCGGCCAGGCCGAGTGGGACCCGGCCGGTGTCGGGCGCTGGCGCCCGCTCGGTGATCTGGATCAGGCGCACGAGCTCAGCCGCGGCGTCTCGAGTCGACCTCGCCCTCGTCCAGCCCGGGGTCGAGGCCGCGGCCGGTGCCGTTCCCGGCGGCCTCCTCCTCGACGTGCTCGAGCGCGGCCGAGATGTCGAGGGCCGGGTCTTCGTCCTCCGGGGGCGCCGTGACGGGCGAGGGCGCGGGTTCGAGGCGTACGTCGACGACGTTGCCCGTCTGGTCCGACAGCAGCACGTCGAGGGACGCCAGGCCGACGTCGCGCGCCGGCAGCAGCGTCTCCGGCGGCTCCTCCCCGAACGCGCGGCTGCGCATCGGGGTCTGGGTGCGCTCGGGGTTGATGCAGTTGACCTGGATCCCGTCGGCGGCCCACTCATCGGACAGCGCCTGGGTGAGGTTGACCACAGCCGCCTTGGCCGAGGAGTACAGGCTGTAGCCGGCCCGGCCCCTCGTGTAGGAGCTGGAGGTGAACAGCAGGAGGTGACCGCCGGACTCCGCGAGGTAGCGGTGCGCGGCGCGGGCGACGTAGACCGGGCCGAGCAGGTTGACCTGGAGGCTCTCGGTGATGAGCTCGTCGGGGCAGTCGGCCAGCGGCGCCGTGTGGAGCACGCCGGCGGTCACCGCGACGTAGTCGATCCGGCCGGACTTCTCATAGGCCTGTTCCAGCGCGGCCCTGACCTGCTCGGGATCCTCGACGTGGGTGCCGGTGGCCGAGCGGCTGAAGCAGAAGACGGTCGCTCCGAACCGCCGCGCGGCTTCGCCAATCTCGGCGCCGATGCCGTAGCTCCCGCCGAACACCACCAACGTCTTGCCGGCCAGCACCTCACTCGCCCGGTCGGTCGAGACGGGGCTCGGCGGGGTGTGCGAGCCGAGCCGGAACAGCTGGTCGGCGAGGAACACGTCGATCGGGTAGGTCACCTTCATGTTGCGCTCGGACCCCTCGACCACCGTGATGGGAACGTCGGGCAGGTAGCGCAGCACCACCGAGCAGTCGTCGGTGGCGGTGAAGTGCGGGTCCTTCGCGGCGAGCTCGTAGGCCCTGCGGATGGTCGACAGCCGGAAGGCCTGGGGCGTCTGCCCACGCCGCAGCCGGTCGCGGCTCGGGATGTCGGTGATGATCCCCTCGTCCACGACGATGATCGTGTCGGCCGAGGTGATGGCGACGTCGACGGCGGCGAAGGTGTCGAGCGCACGGACACAGTCGGTGATGATCCGCTGGTCGAGGAGTGGGCGTACGGCGTCGTGGAAGAGCACCTTCGCCTCCTCCGGGCCGACCGCCTCGAGCGCACGGTGCGTGGTGTCGTTACGCGTCGTGCCGCCTTCGAGCACCCGGGTGACCTTGCGGAATCCGGCGTTGCGGATGATCTTCTCCGCGTCACCGGTCCAGCCCGGCGCCATCATGACGATGACCTCATCGATGTCCGGAGCGTTCTCGAACACCTCCAGGGTGTGTTCGAGGAGGGGCTTGCCCGCGACTTTGAGTAGCTGTTTGGGCACACGAAGACCCACCCGGCTACCGGTTCCGCCGGCCAGGACGACCGCCACCGCCCGGAGTGGCTCACTCGGCCCGGTCCCCTGCTCCGATGGTGTGCCGGGCGTCGGTTCGGGCGTCGGGTCGGCCACGGTCGCGTCACATCCCCTCTTGTGGGTCTTGTTGGTCAACCAGGGTTTACCAGACTCTGGCCGGGTGTTCCCGGTCCTCACCTGGCTCCCTTCGGTCCAAGGATGCTAGTTGCCCCGCCTTGGTGTCGTCTCGTCGCCCGGTGTCACGAAGGGTTCACGCGCCGCCGGGCCGGGTCGGTCGCACGCCACACCCGGCCGGCTCGGATAGCCTCACGCAAGCAAGCAGAAGCCACGAGGGCGGGACACATGGCGAAGGCACTCAAGGTGAGCGTGGTCGTTCCGGTCTACAACCCCGGGCCCTACATCGAGGACTGCGTAGCGTCCCTGATGCGACAGAGCCTGCCCGACGACGAGTACGAAGCGATCTTCGTCGACGACGGGTCGACCGACGAGACGCCGGCCCGGCTGGACGCGCTCGCCGCCGAGCACCCGCACCTGCACGTGATCCACCAGGAGAACTCCGGCTGGTCGGGCAAGCCACGCAACGTCGGCATCGCCGCGGCCCGTGGCGAGTACGTCTTCTTCGTCGACAACGACGACTGGATCGGCGACGAGGCGCTGGAGCGGATGTACGCCTTCGCCAAGGCGAACGACTCCGACATCGTCATCGGCAAGATGGCGGGCAAGGGTCGTGGCGTACCCCGCGAGCTCTTCCGGCGCAGCTACCCCCGCGCGACGCTGGCCAACGCGCCGCTGATCGACAGCCTCACGCCGCACAAGATGTTCCGGAAGGCCTTCCTCGACGACCACCAGCTGCGCTTTCCGGAGGGCCGGCGCCGGCTCGAGGACCACGTCTTCGTGACCGCGGCGTTCTTCGCCGCCGAGACGATCTCGGTGCTGAGCGACTACGTCTGCTACTACCACGTACGCCGGGAGGACGCCTCCAACGCCGGCTTCCAGCGGCTGGAGCCCAAGGGCTACTTCGCCAACCTCACCGAGGCACTCGACATCGTCGAGAAGAACACCGACCCGGGCCCGCTGCGTGACCGGCTCTACCGCCGCTGGTTCCGGGTCGAGATGATCGAGCGGTTGCGTGGGCGGCGGCTGCTGCAGGTCCCGGCCGAGGACCAGCGCGCGCTGTTCGAGGAGATCCGGCGGATCTCGGGTGAGCGTTTCGGCCCGGGCGTGGCCGAGGGTCTGCCGCCGAGCCAGCGGATCGTGGCGGCGCTGATCCACGCCGACCGGTTGGACGACCTGGTCCGCCTGGCGGAGTGGGAGACCTCGATCGTCAACCACGCCGAACTCGACGACCTCGGCTGGTACGAAGGCGCGCTGCAGCTCGCGCTCACCTGTGAGCTTCGCGCCGGACGGGCACCGGTCGGCTACGTCCATGCCGACGGCCAGGACGTCCTCGTGCCTCCGCTCGCCGACGACGCGGCCGGTGCGTTGCCCGACGCCGACCTGGACGCCACCGCCCGCCTCAACCAGAGCCGGGTCGACGTCCTGCTCCGCTCCCGGGAGACGGCCGCGGAGTACTTCCTGCCGGTGACCTTCACCTCCTCCCGGCGTGCCCTCGGTGGAAGCGACGGGGACGCTGAGAGCTTCCGGTTCCTCCTGCACGGCGAGGCGAGGCTCGACCCGACGACCGCGGGCGGCGGTGTCCCGCTCGAACGCGGAATCTGGGACGTCGTCGCCAGGATCACCAGCTGTGGCTGGACCAAGGACGCCCGCCTCGGATCGGTCCGCTCGGTGCGCGCCTCGCGGCACTGCGTGCCCGCCGTTCTCGGCGATCCGGCCGTGGCGGTGACTCCGTACTGGACCGACAAGGGCAACCTCTCCGTCGACGTCGGCGAGAAGACCTCCCGGCTACGCCAGGAACTGCTGTTCCCCACCGCGCCCTCGCTGGCGACGGCCGGAAGCGACCTCGTGCTCACCCTGCCGCTCCGCGCCGTCACCGCCGCGGAGGTGGCGGGCGCCGTCCGGCTCGTCCACGAGGACTCCGGGGCCATGGTGGACGCGGCCGCGGTCCTCGCCCCCGCCGTGCACGCCGGAGTGGGTCGTTCCGACCTGTCGGCGCGGCTGTCGCGGTCCGACCTGGGGGTCGGCCGGTGGTCCGTCCAGGTCCGGCTGGTCACCCCCGACCACGGTGGTTTCACGCCGCTACCGGTGAGCGTGACCGTTCCCTCCGGACCGGGCGCTCCGGTCGTCGAGGCGCTGGATCGGTCCACCACCCGCGAGGCGCGCACCGACGAAGGACCCGAGGAACGCACCGAAGGCTTCCGATCCGAGCTCGGCGCCTGGCTCCGGACCGGTCGCCGCCTCGCCCGCCGGGCCGGCGGGAGGCTCACCCGCCAGGTCCGACGATCCCGCGGCTGACGTCCCTCTCACACAGACCCGATCTCACACGACCCCGACACCGGACCGCGCGCCCCATCCCGAACGCCCACCCGAAACCACCGCCGCCACGGACAAGGAGTGAACACGTGCAGCCCCTGAGTATCGACGGTGCCTGGGTCGCCGAACCCCCCGTCTATCCAGACGATCGCGGCCTCTTCACGCCCTGGTTCTCCGGCGAGGAGTTCCGCAAGGCGACCGGACACGACCTCGACCTGCGCCAGGCGAACTGCTCGGTCTCCCGCCGCGGCGTGCTTCGCGGCATCCACTTCGCCGACGTACCACCGAGCCAGGCGAAGTACGTCACCTGCGTACTCGGTGCGCTCCTCGACGTCGTGGTCGACATCCGCGTCGGCTCACCCACCTACCGCCAGTTCGAGGCCGTCCGGCTCGACGACGAGACCCGCCGCGCGGTCTACCTGAGTGAGGGACTCGGCCATGCCGTGATTGCCCTCACCGACGACGCGACCCTGCTCTACCTGTGTTCGGAGGGTTTCGCCCCCACCCGCGAGCACGGCGTCCATCCGCTCGACCCCGACCTCGGCATCGACTGGCCGGCCGACCTCGAGCCGGTGCTGTCGGAGAAGGACGCCGCCGCCCCGTCGCTGGCGGAGGCCGAGGCGCAGGGTCTGCTGCCGACCTACGAGGCCTGCCAGGCCTACCTCAGCCAACTCCGGTCGCGGGCGCAGTAGCCACCCGCCACTGCCCCCACATCACTCCGCCTCCGCGCCCGCACGGCGCGGAGGCGGAGGCGGAGGCGGAAGGCGTGTGGGAAGCGGTCGTCCTAGGCCTTGTGCAGGGTGCGGTAGACGCGCTTGCGGATGGCCCGGCTCCAGTGGTGGGGAAGCCGGTTGAGCACGTTCTTGCCGGCGCTTCGCAGACCGGGCTGACGCACCGCGGAGCGGACCAGCCGCTGCGGGAGGGAGCGCGGGCCAGGATCGGGCCGCGGCGCCACCGGCCGGACCTTCGCCCGCGCCGCTGGGGCGCGCCTGGGTGCCGCCGCCCTGGGCTCGGGCTGCCATCCGGCGAGCGTGAGCGGGTCGGTGGTGGTCTCCCGGAAGGTGACGTCGATGTCCGCGCAGAGCTGGCGCAGGTCGTCCCAGGAGTCGCTGTCGCGGGCGGCGACGAACGCGGGCCAGAACGCCGCCTCCAGCACCTGGTCGGGCGTCATCGCGCAGCCGCGCTGGATCAGGACGTCCGGCACCTGCTGCGGGTCGGGCTGGATGTAGGTCTTGATGATCTCGTCGTACTTGTCGGAGAGCACGGTGTTGTCGGGGTCCAGGTTGAGCACGACGAGGACGCCGGTCGGGCTGGTGTCCATCAGCGCGAGCACGAGGTCGGGCCGATAACGCTGGAGCACCGGCACGATCTTGTAGACGTCACCGGTCCAACCGCCTGTGTGCCGGTCACGCGCCGCCTCGTCGACGTTGCGCGGGAGCATGTCGTCGAAGACGACGACCGTGCCGGGGTTCGCGTGACGCTCGGCGTTGATGAAGTCGCGGAGCGCGAACTCGAACAGGTGCATCCCGTCGATGAAGGCGAGGTCGAGCTTCGCGCCCTTCAGGTGTTCGAAGGGGTCCTTGCGCGCGAAGAAGTCGTCGCTGGTCGCCCGGACCATGTGCAGGTCACAGCGGAGCTCCTTCACCACCTTGAAGGCGGGGTCGACCGCGACGGTGGGCACGCGTGACAACGCCAGACTTCGCCCGTCGTTGATGCCCACCTCGAAGTAGGTGCGCGGCTGGGCGACCTCGTGCAACGTACGGAGGAACTCGTGGCGAAGCACAGAACACACTCCTTGCGGCGGCGGTTGTTCAGCGGCGCGGAGCGGCGGCCGAACCATCGACCCTGGCCAGGCGCAGTCGGTCGCACACTTGTGAACGACCGGCGGCTTCCTGGCTACGCTCCGGTGTCGCGCTCATTGTGGCCCTCACCTTAGCGACGGAAACGCGTCTCGCAAGGCATCACGCCAGTCACGCGCAGTCGTCATCCCGAAGTCCGCCCATCGGTCGTGCCCGAGCACGCTGTAGGCCGGTCGTGGGGCGGGGCGGGGGAACTTCTCGGTCGTCGTCGGACGGACCCGGCCGGGGTCGGCGCCCAGCAGCTGGAAGACCTCTCGGGCGAGGTCACACCAGGTCGCCTCCCCCGCACTGGTGGCGTGGAAGACCCCGGCGGCGTCGGGTCGGTCGCCGAGCTCGACCAGCCTGGCGGCGACGTCGGCGGTCCAGGTAGGCTGGCCGCGTTGGTCCGCCACCACGTCGAGGGTGTCGCGCTCCTTCTCCAGCCGCATCATCGTCCGGACGAAGTTGGAGCCGTGCGCGCCGTACAGCCAGGCGGTCCGGACCACCACGCCGGTGGTGGGCAGCGTGTCGAGGACGGCCTCCTCGCCGACGAGCTTGGTGCGGCCGTACGCCGTGCGCGGCGCGGGCTTGGCGTCCTCGGCGTAGGGCTCGGTGCCGTCGCCGGCGAACACGTAGTCGGTGGAGACGTGCAGCAGCCTGCTCCCCCGCGCGGCCGCGGCCCGTGCCAGCAGGCTCGGCCCGTCGCCGTTGATCGCGAGGGCGTCCTCCTCGTGAGCCTCCGCGTCGTCGACCGCGGTGTAGGCCGCGCAGTTGACCACGACGTCGGGCCGGTGCTCGGCGAACGCCGACTCGACCGCGGCCGCGTCGGTGACGTCCAGTTCGGTGTGCGTGAGGCCGACGACCTCGGCGCGGTCGGCCTGGAGCCGGGCCAGGACGTCGTGACCCAGCATGCCGCCGGCACCCGTGACGAGCCACCTCATGCGAGGGCCGCCCGACGCTTCAGCGGCTCCCACCAGGCGCGGTTGTCGCGGTACCACGCCACCGTGTCGGCCAGCCCGGCCTCGAAGTCGTGCCGGGGCCGGTAGCCTAGCTCGGCGTTGATCTTGCGCCAGTCGACCGAGTAGCGACGGTCGTGGCCCTTGCGGTCCTCGACGTACTCCACGCTGTCCCAGGTCGCACCGCACGCGGTGAGCAGCCGGTCGGTCAGCTCCTTGTTGGTGATCTCGGTGCCACCGCCGATGTTGTAGACCTCGCCGGTGCGGCCCTTCTCCAGCACGAGGGCGATGCCCTGGCAGTGGTCGTCGACGTGCAGCCAGTCGCGGATGTTGAGCCCGTCGCCGTAGAGCGGCACCGACCGGTGGTCGAGCAGGTTGGTGATGAACAGCGGGATGACCTTCTCGGGGAACTGGTGGGGCCCGTAGTTGTTGGAGCAGCGGGTCACCCGCACGTCGAGCCCGTGGGTGCGGTGGTAGGCCAGCGCGATCAGGTCGCTCGAGGCCTTCGACGCGGAGTACGGGGAGTTGGGGGCCAGCGGGTCGGTCTCGGGCCAGGAGCCCTCGGGGATCGAGCCGTAGACCTCGTCGGTGGAGACGTGCACGAACGGGCCCACTCCGTGGCGGAGCGCGGCGTCGAGCAGGGTCTGGGTGCCGACGACGTTGGTGACCACGAAGTCGGCGGCGCCGGTGATGGAACGGTCGACGTGGGACTCGGCGGCGAAGTGGACGACGGCGTCGTGGTCGGCGAGCAACCGGTCGACGAGGCCCGCGTCGGTGATGTCACCCTGGACGAACGCGAAACCCGGCTGGTCGCGCACCGGGTCGAGGTTGGCCGGGTTGCCCGCGTACGTCAGCTTGTCGAGCACGGTGACCCGCGAGCCGGCCAGGCCGGGGTAACCGCCGCTGAGCAGCGTACGGACGAAGTGGGAGCCGATGAAGCCGGCTCCACCGGTGACGAGGATGCGCGTCGTCGCGTCGGGCTGTGGCACGGAGGGTTCCCCCTGGGCTCGTACGGACATGAACTCAGGAACTGATCTGGATCCGGCTGTGGTCGCCGAGGACCAACCGGTGCGCCTTGGGGACGCGCGGGGCGGGCGTGACCTCCACGTGGTGCCCGACGAGGGACGCCTCGATCCGGCGCACGCCGGCGATCGAGGAGTGGTGGAGCACGATGGAGAACTCGATCTCGGAGTCGGTCAGGTGGCAGTCGTGCTGGACCGAGGTGAACGGGCCGACGTAGGAGTCGACGACCTTGGAGTCGGCCCCGATGATGGCCGGTCCGACGATGCGGGATCCGACGATCTCGGCGCCGGCCTCGATCACGACCCGCCCGATGATCTCCGAGCTGTCGTCGACACTGCCCTCGATCCTCGGTTCGAGGGTCTCCAGGACGGAGCGGTTGACCTCGAGCATGTCGTCGACGTTGCCGGTGTCCTTCCAGTAGCCCGAGATCACCGTCGAGCGGACGTCGTGACCGTGGTCGATCAGCCACTGGATGGCATGGGTGATCTCGAGTTCGCCGCGCCAGGACGGCTCGATCGCATCGACCGCCTGGTGGATCGCCGGCGTGAAGAGGTAGACGCCGACGAGCGCGAGATCGCTCTTCGGCTGCCGGGGCTTCTCCTCCAGGCCGACCACCGAGCCGCCGGAGTCGAGTTCGGCGACCCCGAACGCCGTTGGGTTGGGCACCCGGGTGAGCAGGATCTGGGCCTCGGGTCGCTCGACCCGGAACGATTCGACCAGTGACGTGATGCCACCGACGATGAAGTTGTCGCCGAGGTACATGACGAAGTCGTCGTCGCCGAGGAAGTCGCGGGCGATCAGGACGGCGTGCGCCAGCCCGAGCGGCGCGTCCTGCGGGATGTAGGTGACCTGGAGCCCGAACTGCGCTCCGTCACCCACCGCTTCCTTGATCTCGGGCGCGGTGTCGCCGACGACGATCCCGACCTCGGTGATGCCGGCGTCGGCGATCGCCTCGAGGCCATAGAAGAGGACAGGTTTGTTGGCGACCGGGACCAACTGCTTGGCCGAGGTGTGCGTGATCGGTCGCAGGCGCGTTCCGGCTCCCCCTGAGAGCACCAGTGCTCGCATGTTTCGACACCCTAGCCGCAGAGTGTGCCTCCTGCGCTCTTCACCTGTTCGGGGCGTTGCGCCAAAAGTGCGAAGATTCTGCCCAACCGGGAACGGCGTGCCAGCAGAAGGCTCGGCCGCCGATCCGCCCGGCCGACACCCCGTCGGACCGGCCAGATCCCGGCCACCCGGACAGGTCGGGCAACCTACGGGTAGCGGTCGTGCGTCCGAAAGCACGACCGCCCGAGGCGAGGGGAGCCGCGTGCGGAGCGAAGAGGAGGAGGCCTTCGATGCGTTCGTTCGGGGACGAATGCCCGAGTTGTTGCGGTTCGGTCACATGTTGACGGGCAACGCCGACGCCGCCGCCGACCTGGTCCAGGACGCGCTCGAGCGCACTCTCGCCGCCTGGCCGCGGGTGCGTAACCGCGAGGATCCCGAGGGTTACGTCCGGCGGACGATGGTCAACCGCAACGTCAGCATCTGGCGACGCCGGCGTCGGGAGTACCTCATGGACGACCTCCCGGACGAGACCCAGCACGTCGACCCTCCGCTGCCCGACCAGGAACTCCACAAGGCCCTGAACTCGCTGCCCCGCCGACAGCGCGCGGTCCTCGTGCTGCGCTTCTCCGAGGACCTGTCCGAACGCCAGACCGCCGAACTGCTGGGCTGCTCCGTCGGAACGGTGAAGAGCCAGACCTTCAAGGCGCTGGCGAAACTGCGCGCCCAGTTGCCCGAAGAGGCGCGCAGGAGCGTCTCGCCGCGACCGGGTGAGCGCCGTGGAGATGGGGAGGACGCGTCATGGACCCGCTAGAGGACCGCCTCCGCGACGCGCTGCGGGACGACGCCTGGCGTCTCTCGCCGGACCCCGACGCGCTGGAGCGGATCCGTGCCGGCGCGTCGGCGCGACGTCGACGCCACCGGACAGCCGCCACCTCCGTCGTCGCCGCCCTGGTGGTGCTCGTCGGCCTCGGCGGCGTGAGCTACGTCATGCGCGACCTGGCCCCCTCCTCCCAAACGACCGCGGCCGGCGGGGCCTCCGAGGCCACCACGATGGAGGCGAGCAGGGGCCAGGCGCCCCACCCCGACGCGGCCACACAGCCACCGACGCAGCGCCAGGATCAGGCCGAGCCGAGTCCGCAACGTGGCACCGGGGCGGAGGAGCCGCAGCAGTCGCAGACGAAGGAGGCCACCCCCCGCGACGGAGTCGACCCCGTTCCGTCCGGGTTCTCTCCCGTCTCGATCACCGCGGCGAGCGAGCAGAACTTCTGGGTCCTCGGGCAGGCCGCGGGCGCACCCGACACCGCGACCGTGGCCGTCACCCGCGATGGTGGGTCGAGCTTCTCCGCACTCCCCCCGTTCGGGGCGAAGGTCGTCCGCGACGACAACCGGCTCGCCAGGGCGGAGGACAACCAACTCACCGAGAAGACGGTGCGGGAGGTGAGGTTCTCCGCCGACGCCCGCAACGGCTGGGCCTACGGCGGCGCGCTGTGGACCACCCACGAGGGCGGCCGCGCCTGGAAGCCCATCCGGTCCGTGCCCGGCCTGGTCGAACGGGTCGAGGCCTCCGCCGGCGCGGCCTACGCCCTGGTGCGCCACGACGGCTCCTGGACCCTTTGGCGTTCCCCGGTCGACGAGGACGCCTGGAAGCCACTGAACGTCGTACTCAACCAGCCCGCGAGCCTCGCGGTCACCCGCGATCTGGTCGCGGTCACCGACCGCGTCCAGGGCAAGGCCTACGTCGTGGTCTCGGCCGACGCCGGAGCGACGTTCACCCAGCGCACCACGCCCTGCGAGCCCGACCTGGAGGCAGGGAGCCTGTCCGCCAGCGCCAAGGCCCTCTGGCTCACCTGCCCGACCGGGACGGCCGCCTCGGTCAACGTCTCCGAGGACGCCGGGGCCACCTGGTCGCAGGTGCCGTCGGGCATTCCGGCGATCTCGGCCACCGCCTCCTCCCTCGGCGCGCGGAGCCCGAGGCTGGCGGTCGTGGCGGTCCCGGGCAGGGCGCTGATCCTCGGCAAGGACGGTGACGCCAAGTCGACCGCCGACGGCGCCGCGCCGGTGAAGGGGCTCGGGACGCCGACGTACGCCGGCTTCACGAGCGACCGGGTCGGCTACATCCTCGACGTGGACGGACGGCTGTTCCGGACCACCGACGGCGGAGGTACCTGGAGTCCCGTCTCCGTGCGGTGAGCTCGGACGGCATGTCGTGAGAAAGGGGACGGACCCCGGTTTCGGGATCCGTCCCCTTTCGTCGTCAGAGATCACCAATCACCGTTGATGGCCTTGGACACGACCGTGGTGGTGCAGTAGAGGTCGCCGCCGGCGGACCGGTTCTGGTAGCAGGTCTGCCAGTAGACGACGCCGTCCTCGCGCATGTCGTAGTTGCACTGGGCCCAACTGCCGGCCTGGTGGGCGTTGTAGCAGATGCCGGAACGGCCGGAGTCGGTCCACCAGTACGCGGCCGCCGAGGCGCCGTCGCTGTCGCCGTCGTAGACGTTGAACTTGTCGCCGTAGTCCTCGAAGCAGGCCTCGTTGCCGGTGGAGCCCTGCACCAGGCAGCGCTCCCAGAGTGGCTCGACGTCGGAGCCATCGTCGGGGCCGTTCGACTTGGAACCGTAGGTGATGGAATCCACGGTGGCCGGGTCGACGACCACCACACCTGAGGAGTCCTTGGTGGGCGCGGCGGACGCCGCACCCGGGATGGCGAGCACCAGCGCGGCGACCGCGGCGACCACAGCCGCCAGCAGGATACGCATTCTCACGTCTACTCCTTTGTGGGGTTCGAATGTGCAGAGCGATGGAACGGTGGAATGGCCAGAGCAGTGGAATGGCCAGTGCGCTCGAGGGAATGTCGTCACGCCGATTGGCCCGACGCGTCGTCGAGGTTTCGGGTGTCGAGCCCGGCCTATGTCCTCGCGCGGGACGCGTTTCCTGGCGAATTGACGGAGCCAGAACGCGGTGAGTTCGTCGAGCCGGAACGGCTCTCAGAGTGGGGCAGTTGGTCAACCCTCGTGGTGACCGCTGGGCGTCGACTGGCTTGTCGCCCGCGGAAGGTCGTCAGGGCCGCAACGGCCACTGCGCCCGCGAAAATGAACGACGTCGACGTCTGATTTCGAAACGCACGTCTACTTCCCCCGTGGTAGTCAACGTGTGGACCTTGTGAAGATCTTTCTTTCGAAACATCCAACAACGAAACGACCAACGGACGTTGACCTACAGCGCACTGTTATTGACCATCCGCGTGTAGATCGGCCAGGGCGCGCCGACGGTACTCCCGTGGCGAAAGTCCGTAGGCGGCTCGGAAGGCGCGGGTGAAGACGGCGGGCCTGATGAAGCCCCACCGCGCAGCCAGTTCGCTGATGGGCGTGAGTCTCAGGGCGGGGCTGGCCAGGTCGGCGTGGCATCGGTGGAGTCGCAGTTGGCGGATCGACGCGCTCACAGTGCAGCCGTGCTGGCGGAAGATCTGGTGAAGGTAGCGGATGGAGATGTGGTTGGCGGTGGCGACGACCGTGGGGGTGAGGTCGGGATCGCCCAGGTGGCGCTGGATGAAGCGCTGGACCTGAAGGAACAGCGCACGCTGGCGGGTGTCGACCGGCACCGCTTCGCCGGCCTCGAGATGGCGGGCCAGCAAAGCGGTGAGCAGGTCCACCAGGACCGCGCCCAGGTGGGGGGACTCCTCCGGTCGCCGCGCGCCGGCGTCGATGGCCAGGTGAGCGAGGAATCGGGTGAGGACGTCGCCGATTCCTTCTCGCCCGCGCAGCGGCACCGCCAGCAGGCGCTCGATCCGGTCCTGGGGCAGCGGGATCAACACCCTGGGGACATGCGCCACGACGGACGCCGCCCGGCCGTCGGCGGCCACCCGGGCCTCGAAGGGCCATGAACTGGAACACACCACGAGGTCGCCTCGACCCACGATGGCCTCGTGGGCGGCCTGGGCGATGCTTTGCTGTTCGCCCTGGGCGAGCCCGGCCGTGTTCGGTTCCGGATCGGACCCCTGGATCGGCTTCGGCGTTCGCTGTGGTCGCAAGGACGAGAACGCCACGGTGGAGATGCCCTGGGCACCCAGATCCGTCGCCCCGAGTGAAGCATGGAAGCCGACGGCGTCATCGGTGTTCACCCGTGCCGGCATGAGCATGCGAGAAGTCAGCTTCCGCCACGCCTCGAGCAGGTTGGTCGGCGCGGGTTCCCCGGTGTCCGACGGCTGCCGCATCGTCACTACCCCTCCCCGTTCGGTCGGCTCACTCCGCGAGGCCCAGGACGCGGTGCACCACGCGTGACAGCGCTCCTGGTGAGCAGACCGATCCCGACCGTCCCCGTGTGTGCCCGGCCTGCGCCTCTTTATGAGCATATGTTTCGTCTTCCTAGCGTCCCGGCCTTGCTTTGTCGGTGCTCCGGGAGACCATTGACCGGTGCCCGACGTCCTCGAACGCTTCTCACCGGCGACCAGGGAGTGGTTCCGCTCCTCCTTCGCCGCGCCTACGCCTGCCCAGCAGGGCGCCTGGGACGCCATCGGCAACGGAGCGCACAGTCTCGTCGTGGCCCCCACCGGCTCGGGCAAGACCCTCGCGGCGTTCCTGTCGGCCCTCGACCGGCTCGCCAGCCAGCCGCGGCCGACCGACCCGAAGCGCCGCTGCCGGGTCCTCTACGTCTCGCCGCTGAAGGCGCTCGCGGTCGACATCGAACGCAACCTTCGCGCACCCCTCGCGGGCATCCGCCACACCGCCGCCCGGCTGGGCCAGCCGGAGCCGCAGATCGCCGTGGCCGTCCGCTCCGGCGACACGCCGGCCGAGGAGCGCCGTAGGTTCGCGCGCACGCCGGCCGACATCCTGATCACGACCCCGGAGTCGCTGTTCCTGCTGCTGACCTCCCAGGCGCGAGACGCCCTGCGCGGGATCGAGACGGTGATCGTCGACGAGGTGCACGCGGTCGCCGGCACCAAGCGCGGCGCCCACCTCGCGCTGTCCCTGGAGCGGCTCGACGCCCTTCTCACCAGCCCCGTCGACCCCGACGGTCCCGACGGCAGAAGTGGCGACGGCGACGCCGGCAACGACGGCGGCGGGCGACCAGCCCAGCGGATCGGGCTGTCCGCGACCGTACGCCCGGTGGAGGAGGTCGCGCGGTTCCTCGGAGGATCGGCCCCGGTGACCGTGGTCAACCCGCCCTACGCCAAGGAGTTCGACCTCCGGGTGGTCGTCCCGGTCGAGGACATGGGCGAGCTCGGCCAGCCGCTGCCTCCCGAGGAACAGTTGGGTGCGGCGGCCGGTCAGGAGCGCAAGTCGTCGATCTGGCCGCACGTCGAGGAGCGGGTCACCGACCTGGTGGAGCAGCAACGGTCGACGCTGGTGTTCGCCAACTCACGCCGGCTCGCCGAGCGTCTGACCGCCCGCCTCAACGAGATCGCCGAAGAACGCCGGGAGGACGCACCCACCCGGGTGATCGGCAGCCCGGCGGCAATGATGGGCGCCTCCGGTGCCGCCGCGGGCGCCCCCGAGATCCTCGCCCGCGCCCACCACGGCTCGGTGAGCAAGGAGCAGCGGGCCCTCATCGAGGACGACCTCAAGTCGGGCCGGCTCCCCTGTGTGGTCGCGACCAGCAGCCTGGAGTTGGGCATCGACATGGGCGCGGTCGACCTGGTCGTGCAGGTCGAGGCACCACCGTCGGTCGCGAGCGGCCTGCAACGGGTCGGCCGCGCGGGTCACCAGGTCGGCGCCGTCTCCAAGGGCGTGATCTTCCCGAAGTTCCGCGGTGACCTCGTGGCCACCGCCGTGGTGGCCGACCGGATGCGATCCGGGCAGATCGAGGCGCTCCGGGTCCCGGCCAATCCGCTCGACGTCCTCGCCCAGCAGATCGTGTCCGCCGTGTGCGTCGATTCCTGGCAGGTCGACGACCTCTACGACGTCATACGCCGGGCGGCGCCGTTCCGTTCGCTGCCCCGGTCGGCCTACGACGCGGTCCTCGACATGCTCGCCGGGCGCTATCCCTCCGACGAGTTCGCCGAACTGCGCCCCCGGCTGGTGTGGGACCGTGTCGCGGGCACCCTGACCGCGCGGCCCGGAGCGCAGCGGCTCGCGGTGACGAGCGGCGGCACGATCCCCGACCGCGGACTCTTCGGCGTCTTCCTGGTCGGTGAGAAGGCCAGCCGGGTCGGTGAGCTCGACGAGGAGATGGTCTACGAGTCGCGCACCGGTGACGTGTTCACCCTCGGCGCCTCGTCCTGGCGGATCGAGGACATCACCCACGACCGGGTGCTCGTCTCGCCGGCCCCCGGCCAGCCGGGCCGGTTGCCGTTCTGGAAGGGCGACACCCTGGGCCGGCCGGCCGAGCTGGGCCAGGCCATCGGAGCGTTCGTGCGCGGCCTCGGCCGGCGCGGGCCCGAGGAGGCCCGCGAACAGGTCCGTCAATCCGGCCTTGACGAGTGGGCCGCCGACAACCTGGTCTCCTACCTCGAGGAGCAGAAACAGGCCACCCGCCATGTCCCTGACGACCGCACGATCGTCGTCGAGCGCTTCCGGGACGAGCTCGGCGACTGGCGGGTCTGTGTCCACACGCCCTTCGGTGGCGGTGTGCACGCGCCGTGGGCCCTCGCGATCGGGGCCAGGCTGCGCGAGCGTTACGGCGTCGACGTCCAGTCCGTCCACGCCGACGACGGGATCGTGCTCCGTATCCCCGACACCGAGGACGTTCCGCCCGGCGCGGAGCTCGCGGTCTTCGACGCCGAGGAGATCGAGCAGATCGTCACCGACGAACTCGGCGGGTCGGCGTTGTTCGCGTCCCGGTTCCGGGAGTGCGCGGCCCGCGCGCTGTTGCTCCCCCGTCGCGACCCGCGCCGTCGCACGCCGCTGTGGCAGCAGCGCCAGCGCTCCGCGCAGCTGCTCGCGGTCGCCGGGAAGTACGCCTCGTTCCCGATCGTGTTGGAGACCGTCCGCGAGTGCCTGCAGGACGTCTACGACCTGCCGGGCCTGGTGGAGCTGCTGCGCGGCATCGCCTCCCGGCGGATCCGGGTCGCCGAGGTCGAGACCACCGAGCCGTCACCGTTCGCGAAGTCGCTGACCTTCGGCTACATCGCCGCGTTCATGTACGAAGGCGACGCGCCACTGGCCGAACGCAAGGCCGCCGCGCTCGCGCTCGACAAGTCCCTGCTGGCCGAGCTTCTCGGCAACACCGAGTTGCGCGACCTGCTCGACCCCGAGGTCGTCGCCCGCACCGAGGCCGAGCTGCAACGCCTCGTTCCCGACCGCCGCTGCCGAAGCGTCGAGGAGGTCGCCGACCTGCTGCGCCTGCTCGGACCGCTCACCACCGCCGAGATCGAGCGACGCAGTGTCGAACCCGACCGCGTCGCGGACTGGCTCGCCGAGCTCGCGCAGGCACGCCGGGTGATCGCGTTCCGCGGCCCCGCTTCCGGCGCGGAGGAGCGCTGGGCCGCCGTGGAGGACGCCGCCCGGCTGCGGGACGCGCTCGGCATCCCGCTGCCCGTCGGTGTGCCCGACGCGTTCACCGAACCCGTCGCCGACCCGATGGGTGACCTGGTGGCGCGCTACGCCCGAACCCACGGTCCCTTCCACGCGGCCGAGGTGGCGGCGCGGTTCGGTCTCGGCGTCGCGGTGGTCATGGACACCCTGCGCCGGTTGAGCGGCGAGGGCCGGGTGGTGGAGGGGGCGTTCCGGCCCGCGGGTGAGGTCACGTCCCTACCGTCCCTCGGCGACCAGCCGGTCATCGCCGGCGGACACGGCACGGAGTGGTGTGACGCGGGCGTGCTGCGGATGCTGCGCCGGCGTTCGCTCGCGGCGCTGCGCAGCGAGGTGGAGCCGGTCGATCCCGCGGCACTCGCGCGGTTCCTGCCCGCCTGGCAGCACGTCGGGGGTCGGCTGCGCGGCACCGACGGCGTGCTCCGCGTGGTCGAGCAACTCGCGGGCTGCGCCGTACCCGCCTCGGCCCTGGAACGCCTCGTCCTCGCCACCCGGGTCCCCGACTACTCACCCGCGATGCTCGACGAGCTCACCGCCTCCGGCGAGGTCATCTGGTCCGGGCACGGATCGCTGCCCGGCACCGACGGCTGGATCTCCCTGCACCTGGCCGACACCGCCGACCTGACGCTGCCCGACCCCGACCCGGACTTCGAGGCCGGACCGGTGCACGCCGCCCTCCTCGAGATTCTCGACTCGGGCGGAGGATTCTTCTTCCGCCCGCTGGCCAACGCCGTCCAGGCGAAGCTCGGCACCCCCGACGGAGGTTCCGGAGTCGCCGTCGACGACCAACTGCTCGTCACGGCCCTGTGGGACCTCGTCTGGGCCGGCCACCTCACCGGCGACACGCTCTCGCCGCTTCGCACGCTGATCGGCAGCGGCTCCTCGGCGCACCGGGCCCGGCGCGGCCCGCCACGGGCCCGCTTCGCCTCCGGCCGCACCGGGCTGCGTGGTCGCGGACGGCCCGCCCTGCCGAGCCGGACCGGACCCCCCACCGCCGCCGGACGCTGGTCCCTGCTGCCCGAACGCGACCCCGATCCCACCCGGCGCGCCCATGCGGCCGCCGAGGCGCTGCTCGACCGGCATGGCGTGCTGACCCGGGGCGCGGTCGTCGCCGAGCGGATACCGGGCGGCTTCTCCTCCGTCTACCAGGTGCTCTCGGTCTTCGAGGAGTCCGGCCGCTGCCGGCGGGGCTACTTCGTCGCCGGTCTGGGTGCCGCGCAGTTCGGCGCACCGGGCGCGGTCGACCGGCTACGCGCCCTGGGTGATCCTGCTCGCGACCACGACTCCGCGCCCGCCAGCGCGTCCTCCCGAGACACCGCCGACACCTCCAACCGGACCCTCGTACTCGCCGCGACCGACCCAGCCAACGCCTACGGCGCGGCGCTGCCGTGGCCGACCCGGCCCGATCGTGGCGCGGAGGAGCAGCGCGGCCACCGGCCGGGCCGCAAGGCCGGTGCCCTGGTCGTCCTCGTCGACGGCGAACTCGTCCTCTACGTCGAGCGTGGTGGACGAACGCTCCTCACCTGGTCGGAGGAGCCTGACGTCCTGCAACCCGCGGTTGACGCCCTCGCGCTGGCGGTGCACGACGGCGTACTCGGCCGGCTGAGCGTCGAACGGGTCGACGGCGAGGCCATCCTGCGGCCACACGGCCACCCCGAAGGCGAGAGCCCATTGGCGGTCGCGCTCGCCGCCGCGGGCTTCCACGTGACACCACGCGGACTCCGGCTGCGCGGCTGACCGGCGGCAACCGGTCAGCGCTGGGGTCGCACCGCCTCGACGACCCGGGCGGCGCCATCCTCGGTGCGGACGCGTTCAGCGATGGCGGCGGCCCGCTCCCGGTACGACCGGTCGGTCACCGCGCGCCGGATCAGGTCGGCCAGCCGATCGGGCGACAACGTTCTCATCGGCGTCCAGCCAGGACTCACCCCCAGCTTGACCAGCCGTTCGGACCAGAACTGCTGGTCGCCCAGGATCGGCATCGGCACCGCCGGCACACCCGCCCGGACCCCCGCCCCTGTCGTCCCCGCCCCGCCGTGGTGCACGACCGCGGCCATCCTGGGGAACAGCCACTCGTGTGGCACGTCGCCGACGGTGATCACGTCGTCGCCGGCGCCGGTCAGGGTCGACCAGCCCGACTGGATCACCGCTCGCACCTTCGCCTCACGCAGCGCGGCCGAGACCGTCCCGGCCAACCGCTCACCCGTGCTGCCGGTCATGCTGCCGAACCCGATGAACACCGGCGCCGGACCGGACTCCAGGAAGTCCACCAGTTCGGCCGCGGGCTTCCAGCCACGCGGGTACGGCGGCCACCAGTTGCCGACGACCTCCACGCCTGGGCGCCAGTCCGCCGGTCGGGGCACGACGGACGGGCTGAAGCCGTGGTGGATCGGCCAGTTCTCGTCCCGGAGCATCTCCGCGCGTACCGCACCGAGGCCACTCGCCGGCAGGCCGAGCTTGCGCTGGAACTCCCGGAGTGGGCCGTCCATCTTCGTCCTGATCCGACGGGAGGCGGCGATGGCGAGTCGAGGGATGTTCCGGTTGCCCCATCGACCGAGGAACCGGACGTCGAACGACGGGAGCGGGAAGTCCGCAGTCGGCACGCTGGGGAAGAGCTCGAGCGCCATGCCCGGGATACCCAGGGCCTTGGCGGCGAGGTAACCGTGCCAGAGCGCGGTCCGCTGGAGCAGCAGGATGTCCGCGCCGTGGGCGGCGGACAGGACACCTTCGCCCATCTCCTGCAGGAGCCGCATGCCCATCTGGATGTTGGTCCGCATGGCGGCGAACCTGCCGGTCCCTCCGCGCTGCCACTGCTGCCCCTCCTCCGACCCGAGGAGCGCGCGGGTGTCCCCCGGTATCCACCGGTACTCGCATCCCACGTCGCGGACCGTCTCGGCGAACGCCTCCTGGGTGGCGATCGCGACGTCGCGGCCTGCCGCCTTCAACCGCGCTCCCAGGCCGGCGTACGGAACGACGTCGCCGCGGGAGCCGCTGGTGATGATGACAACCTTCATGTCTTCCTGTGCTTTCGCTGGATCGATGCCCGACCACGGACGTGGCGCCGCGAGGGCGCGGGTGGTCGCGGCGCGCGCGAACCGCGCGACCGGCATGAGCTCGTTACCGGAGTGAGCGTGTCACCGACGCTGCCCAGGAGGCTCCGTCAGCAGGACGATCGAGAGTTGGGCGGAGCGAATGCGTCGCGTCCGCGTCTCGTCGTCCCCGCCCAGTTTCAGGCCCTCCTCGGCGATCTCGCCGAAGGCCGCGAACGCTGCCAGCCGCCGGCGGACGACCTTCTCGAAAGCGTCGTCCTCGATGCGGTAGTAGGCGGTCCGCTCCCCGAGCCGGGTCTGTCTGCGCACCAGACCGACGGAGGTCAGCAGCCGCATGTTGGAGGTCATGGACGCGCGGCTCGCACCGATCGCGTCCGCGATCTCGCCGACCGACTGCTCGGGTGGCTCGCAGATGAGCAGCCAGCCGAGGATGCGGCCGGTGATCGGCGCCAGTCCCCAGGCCTCGCTGCAGAACGTCGCCACACTCTCGACCCAGGCGAGGAGCTGTTCCCGATCCGCGTCGTCGGGTGGCTGCGGCACCATGATCACTCCTGACGGGTCGCGGCGACGATCATCACGCAGGTCACCGGCTGGCCCTGAAGTGGGACCACGAGTGTCTGTCGTGGCTAGCAATTTCAGCTTAGACTGAAATTACTAGCCACGACAACCCCTCTGAAGGGGTGATGGTTCGGGGTCGACGCCGCCCGCTCGGTCAGCTCAGGGCACGTCCCACGGCGAGCTTGCGGGTGTCGGGGGCAAGCAGGCGTTGCGCGTCGGCACTGAGGTCGTCGGGCTTGGTCTGCGACTCGCGCTCGGCCGCGACCCTGGCCTGGTAGACCTCCACCTCGTTGGCCGTCCGCGCGTCGTCCCAACCGAGGACGTCGGACACCAGCTCTGCTGCCTGCTGGGCGCTCTCGGTGCCGCGATGTGGCGTCTCGATCGAGATGCGGGTACGCCGGGCGAGCACGTCGTCCAGGTGCACCGCTGCCTCGTGCGTCGCGGCGTACCTCGCCTCCACCCGGAGGTACTCACCCGCGCCCGGCAGGGGTTCGAGCAACGTCGGGTCCTCATCGGCGAGCTCCATGAGCTCATCGACCAGCGAGCCGTAACGGTCGAGCAGCCGCTGCATCCGCCACACCGGCAGGCCGCGCTCGGCGGCGAGCGCGTCGACCTGGTTGATCAGCGCGTGGTAGCCCTCGGCGCCGACCAGCGGAACGTGCTCGGTCACCGACGGCGACAGGCTCTGACCGAGGTCTGGTCGAGCGGCGTCAATCGCGTCTTTCGCCATCACGCGGTAGGTGGTGTACTTGCCACCCGCGATCGAGACCAGCCCCGGCAACGGGCGCGCCACCGCGTGCTCGCGGGAGAGCTGGCTCGTCTGCTCGGACTCTCCGGCGAGCAACGGTCGCAGGCCGGCGTAGACACCCTCGATGTCGTCGTGGGTCAGCGGCACCGCCAAGACCTCATTGACATGGCCGAGGATGTAGTCGAGGTCCGCCCGGCTCGCCGCGGGGTGCGCGCGGTCGAGGGTCCAGTCGGTGTCGGTCGTCCCGATGATCCAGTGGTTGCCCCACGGAATGACGAAGAGCACCGAGCGCTCGGTACGCAGGATGAGCCCCACCTCGGAGGCGATGCGGTCCCGCGGGACGAGGACGTGCACGCCCTTGGACGCGCGCACCTTGAAGCGTCCCCGGCCCCCGGTGAGCCGCTGGATGTCGTCGGTCCAGACACCGCTGGCGTTGATCACGACCTTCGCGCGGATCGTGGTGGTGGCGCCGGAGTCGACGTCGCGGACATGCGCCCCGGTCACCCGCCCGCCCTCGTGGACGAAGCCGGTCACCTCCGTGGAGTTGCGGACCGCCGCGCCGTAGCGGGCCGCCGTCCGCACCACGGTGAGGGTGTGCCGGGCGTCGTCGGCCTGACCGTCGTAGTAGGTCACCGCTCCGACCAGTGCGTCCTGACGAAGGCCGGGGCTGAGCCTGAGCGCGCCGGTGCGGCTCAGGTGGCGGTGCCCGGGTACCGAGCGGCCGCGCCCCATCGTGTCGTACAGCACGAGGCCGGTCCCGACGTAGGGGCGCTCCCACAGCCGGTGCTGGAGCGGGTACATGAAGCGCACCGGCTTGACCAGGTGCGGCGCGATCCGGGTGAGCATGAGCTCGCGTTCCCTCAGCGCTTCCGCGACCAGGCCGAAGTTCATCTGCTCGAGGTAGCGCAGCCCGCCGTGGAACAGCTTGCTGGACCGGCTCGACGTACCGCTCGCGAAGTCACGCGCCTCGACCAGCGCGGTGTCCAGGCCACGGGTCACGGCGTCCAGCGCGGAGCCCGCGCCGGTGACGCCACCTCCCACCACGAGTACGTCGAAGGACTCCTCACCGAAGCGGCGCCAAGCCTGGGCACGCTCTTCCGGACCCAGTTTCGGGGAACTTCTCACATCCCTCTCCTCGGCTGTGATTCGAGCGGTGCGCGGAAGTTGTCGACTTCCGCAGCGAATGATCGATGCAGTGGGCAGGATCGATCGAAGACGTTTCGGTCGAAAGTCGGACCGTCACCCGACTTCAGTCGATCGCCGGCACCTCTGGCCCGACGGGAGGTGAACCGATGGGGGCCATCCACGTCGGACAGTGGCCACGCCGAAGCCGACGAAATCCGCCGTACGTCGGAAACGTCGAGTGGGTGGCGATCGATGGATCCTACGGGGACGACCGCGGCTCGGCGCGCATGACCTCCGCAGCGACACGGGTCGCAGCCTCCACCTTGCTCCACGTGGCCTCCCCACCGAAGCCACCGACCGGCGCCGCCGCCCTGATCGCGCGGGTTGCTGTCTGACATGCACCCTCCCAACGCATCCCGGCGATACGTACGCTACCCCCGCACTCATCGAACCGAGTGGGAGCTCACATGACGGACTACGTCGCGGCCATCGACCAAGGAACGACCAGCACCCGGTGCATGATCTTCAACCACGCCGGTGAGGTCGTGAGCGTGCACCAGATCGAGCACGAGCAGATCTTCCCGCGGGCGGGCTGGGTCGAACACAACGCCGAAGAGATCTGGCGCAACACCCGGCAGGTCGCGGCGGGCGCACTGGCATCCGCCGACCTCACCGCGGCCAACATCGCCGCGCTGGGCATCACCAACCAGCGCGAGACAACCCTCGTCTGGGAGCGCGCGACAGGCCGGCCCGTCTACAACGCGATCGTCTGGCAGGACACCCGCACCGACCGGATCTGTGAGCAGCTGGGCACCCTCGGCGGCGGAGCCGAGCGCTACCGCTCGCGGACGGGCCTCCCCCTCGCCACGTACTTCTCCGGCCCCAAGGTGCGATGGATCCTCGAGAACGTCGAGGGCACGCGGGAGCGGGCCGAGCGCGGCGAACTCCTCTTCGGGAACATGGACACCTGGCTGTTGTGGAACATGACCGGCGGGCCCAACGGCGGGCTCCACATCACCGACGTCACGAACGCCTCCCGGACGATGCTGATGGACCTCGAACACCTGCGCTGGGACGAGGACATCGCCGCCGAGATGGGCATCCCGATGTCGATGCTGCCCGAGATCCGGCCGTCCTCGCAGATCTACGCGCAGGGACGCGAGGGGGGCACCATGCCCGGCGTCCCCATCGCGGGAGACCTCGGCGACCAGCAGGCGGCGACGTTCGGGCAGGTCTGCCTCGACGTCGGTACGGCGAAGAACACTTACGGCACGGGCAACTTCCTGCTCCTGAACACCGGCACCGAACGGGTGATGAGCGAGAACGGCCTCATCACGACCGCGTGCTACAAGATCGGCGACAACGACGTGGTCTACGCCCTGGAGGGTTCGATCGCGGTCACCGGTTCGCTCGTGCAGTGGTTCCGCGACAACCTCGGGTTGATCGGCAGCGCCGAGGAGATCGAGGGACTGGCGCGTTCGGTGGACGACAACGGCGGCGCCTACTTCGTTCCGGCGTTCTCCGGGCTCTTCGCGCCGTACTGGCGTTCGGACGCTCGTGGCGCGGTGGTCGGGCTCACGCGCTACGTCAACAAGGGCCACCTCGCCCGGGCGGTGCTCGAGGCGACGGCGTACCAGACCCGCGAGGTCGTCGACGCGATGAACGCCGACTCCGGGGTCGCGCTGAGCGAGCTCAAGGTCGATGGCGGAATGGTGCGCAACGAGCTGCTCATGCAGTTCCAGTCCGACATCCTCGACGTGCCGGTGGTCCGCCCGCAGGTGGCGGAGACGACGGCGCTCGGGGCTGCGTACGCGGCTGGGCTCGCGGTGGGGTACTGGTCCGGCGAGGCCGACCTGCGCGCGAACTGGCAGGAGGACAAGCGCTGGACGCCGCGGATGGAGGAGAGCGTCCGCGAGCGCGACTACGCCCAGTGGAAGAAGGCCGTCACCCGGACGTTCGACTGGGTGGCCGGCGACGACTGAACCCAACCCGAGCCATGATCACGGGGAAGGTGGGCCAGGTCAGCGTGCCGACGTTCCCAGGACATGGCCGCCCCGGGTCACCAGTGGCCGCGGTGCACCACCTCGTCGGCAGCACGCCGACCGCGCCGCAGGGACGGCGAACGGCGGTCCGGTGCCCGATGGCCGAGCGCGACCACACCGATCGGCAGATGATCCTCGGGGACGCCGAACTCCGCGCGGAACGCCGCGATCCGCTCCGGTGGGATCCCGAAGAAGCAGGCGCCGAGCCCTTCGTCGGTCACCGTCAAGAGCATCAGCAACGCCGCCATGCCGGTGTCGATGTGCCAGTACGGCACCGGCCAGCGCGTCTCGTCGCGGTCGGCCCACCCCTTGTCGGGCTCGGCGTAGCGGTCGAGGTAGGCGGCCTTGCTGGAGAGCGGAACGATCAGGACCGGCGCCCGGCGCAGACCCTGCGACCACGAGTCCGTGCCGGCCTCCGGCGGCGTCGTCGCGGCCCAGAACCGCTCCACGTCGGCCGGCTTGTCCAGCACCAGAAAGCCCCATCCCTGGCTGAACCCGGCGGACGGAGCGTGCAGGGCATTGTCGAGGATGCGCTCGACCACCGCCGGATCCACCGGCCGCGGGTCGAAGTTGCGCACCATCCGACGGCGGCGTACGACGTCCTGGAAGTCCATGTCGGAAAGCCTGCCCCATCGGTCCCGGCGACGCGAAACCGTGTCCGGTCGGGCGCGGGGTCGGAACGCCCGGGGAATCGGTGAGAATACGAGGCATGACGGACGTGCGGATCTGCTTCGTCGGCGACTCCTTCACCGCGGGCGTCGGCGACCCCGACAGCCTCGGCTGGGTCGGCCGAGTCGCCCAAGAGACCCATCGGGCGGGTGTCCTCCTCACGAGCTACAACCTCGGCGTCCGCCGCGACACCTCCCTCGACGTGCAGGCGAGATTCGTCCAGGAGGTCCAGCGACGCCTGGCGGCCGGCGCCGACAACCGGGTGGTCCTGTCGTTCGGCACCAACGACACCCAACTCGAGAACGGCAGCGTCCGGGTCGAGCCGTTGGCCACCCTCGCCGCTCTCGCCGACCTGCTCGAGTGGACCCGGGAGCACCGGCTCCCGACCTTCGTGGTCGGTCCCCCGCCGGTGGTCGACGACGCGCACAACCACCGGCTGCTCGAGTTGACCGCGCTGATGCGGGAGCTCACGAAACGTCGCGGCGTCCCGTTCGTTCCGATCGCGCCGGTGCTCGCGGAGAGCACGCGCTGGCGGGCCGAGCTGTCCACCGGGGACGGTGCGCACCCGCGCTCGGTCGGCTACCAACTGTTGGCACGAGCGGTTCTGGACGGCGGCTGGTGGGACTGGCTCGGTACCCGCCCGGCGGGCGGACGTGCCTGAGGGCGACACCGTTTGGCTCACCGCCCGGCGCCTACGGGTCGTCCTCGCCGGTGAGCCACTCACCCGCGCCGACCTGCGGGTACCCCAGCACGCCACCGCCGACCTCGTCGGCGCGACCGTGCGCGAGGTCGTGGCACGCGGCAAGCACCTGCTGATCCGGATCGAGCCCGACCTGACCCTGCACACCCATCTGGGCATGGACGGCTCGTGGCGCCTGCTGCCGGCGGACGCGCCGTCGCCGGGCGCTCGTGAACCCGTCCGCGTCGTTCTCGGCACCGCGCGGGCACTCGCGGTCGGGCGCCGACTCGCCGAAGTCGACCTCGTGCCCACCGCGCGCGAGGACGCCCTGGTCGGCCACCTGGGACCCGACCTGCTCGGGCCCGACTGGGACCTCCCGGAGGCGCTCCGCCGGTTGTCCGCACAGCCCGACCGCACGATTGGCGAGGCCCTGCTGGACCAGCGCAACCTCGCCGGCATCGGCAACCTCTACCGGGCCGAGGTGTTGTTCCTGCGCGGCGTGGCACCGACGACCCCGGTCGCGCGGGCCGGCGATCTCGACCGGATGGTCCGGCTGGCGCGTCAGCTGCTGTGGACCAACCGCGAGCACCCCGAACAGGCGACCACCGGCGACCTGCGCAGGGGGCGCCAGCACTGGGTCTACGGCCGCAACGGCGAGCCCTGCCGGCGCTGCCGTACGACGATCCTGCGTGGTGAGCTAGGCCCTCCCGGGCAGGAGCGGATCACCTTCTGGTGCCCGCACTGCCAGCCAGACCAGTGAGGCCAGGTGAGGCGAGGCCCGGCGAGCACCTCGAGCTCCTACTGACGGACGGCTCCGCCACGCCTCGTAACAGAAAATCTCACCCGGAGTTGACGAAAGGGGATGATCGCCGAGGGCGATCATCCCCTTGTCGCTGTGGACGGGTGGTGTCGTGGCGCTAGGCCGCGACCACGACGTCGCGGTGGGAACTGGCGGACTCGATCCTCGACGTGTCGAGACGGGGCGCCTCGATCCGCTTCGTCTCGATTCGCTTCGACGTGACCTTGCTGATCACCGGCTGGCGGCCGGTAGGCGTGAGCACGCGGGTCTGCGCCTTGTCGATCTCGTCACTGACCTCGCGCAAAACGTCCGACAACGGGACATCGAGGGCTGTGCAGATCGCGGCGAGCAGTTCGCTGGAGGCTTCCTTCTGCCCTCGCTCGATCTCGGATATGTAGCCCAGGCTGACCCGGGCATCGATGGAGACCTCGCGAAGGGTGAGCCCCCGCCGCAGACGCTGGCGGCGAAGCACGCCACCCAACAGGTGACGAACCAGGACCATCGGTGGCTCCCCTCTGTGTCTCCTCGTTGTGTCGTAGGGCGCCGCTACCGGAGCGACCCCGGACATCTGCTTGTGAGCTGAACCCACCGTACCCGCCTTCGCGCTCAGGTGACGACACCGCGCGCCGGAGGACACCACCAGCTTGATCAACTGTTGGTCACGACGGACTCGAGCGCCTCGCGTAGGAGCTCGAGCGCGGCGCTCACCGTCGCCCGCCGGATGTCGTCCCGCCCACCGGACAGCTGGAGCCGGCGGACCGTGGTCCCCGCGGGTCCGGAACAGGCCACGTCGACGGTGCCGACCGGCTGGTCGCCGTGGGGCTCGGGCCCCGCGACACCGGTGGTCGACAGGCCGTAGGTGGCGCCGAGACGCTCCCGGGCACCGGCGGCCATCGCCTCCGCGGTGCGCGGATGAACCGGACCGTGCGTACGGAGCAGTTCGGCGCTGACACCGAGCAGCTGAGCCTTGAGCTCGACGGCATAGGCCACCACCCCGCCTCGGTAGGTCGAGGAGGACCCAGGACGCTCCGTGAGCGCGGCGCCGAGCAGCCCCCCGGTCAGCGACTCCGCGGTCGCGACGGTCTCACCGCGGCCGAGGAGGAGTTCGTGGCACCGGCCGGCAAGGGACTCTCCACCCACGCCGCTCACGCCGCTCACCCCTGGGCCGGCTTCGGTCGGACGACCTTCACCACGTAGTCGATACCGGTGACCACCGTCAGCACGACCGCGAGTCCCATGACGATCATGGCCGCGATGTGCACCGGACCCTCGAAGGGCAGCAGGTAGAGGACGATGGCGAGCGTCTGCAGGACCGTCTTGGCCTTCCCGCCCGAGCTCGCCGCGATGACCTGGGTGCGGATGACGAGGAACCGCATGAGAGTGATCCCGAATTCGCGGACCAGGATCAGGGCGGTCACCCACCAGGGCAGCTCACCGAGGATGGACAGGCCGACCAGGGCCATGCCGACCAGCGCCTTGTCGGCCAGTGGGTCGGCGATCTTGCCGAAGTCGGTGACGAGGTTGTAGCGGCGGGCGAGCTCGCCGTCGAAGCGGTCGGTCGCCGCGGCGATCAGGAACACCACCAAGGCGGCGATCCGCATCGGTGTGTCGTCGCCCCCGCCCTGCAGGAGCAGCCATCCGAACACCGGCACCAGGACGACGCGCAGGACCGTGAGCACGTTGGCGCCGTTCCAGACGCTCGGCGCCGTCTTCGGTAGCTCGGTCACCGCCGGCCTCCCCACCGCCTCGGGCGCCGTCACCCGGCGCTGCCTTCCGTCTCACCCGCTGCCAGCGTCTCCGCCACCAGGTCGACACCGTCGGTGTCGACGACCCGGGCGCGTACGACGTCACCGACCGCCGCGCCCTCGGCTCCCAGAACCCGGGTGGTCCCGTCGACCTCCGGCCCCTGGTGGGCGGCACGGCCCTCGACCTCGCCGTCGTCGCCGTCCTCGAGCTTGGTGGACTCGACCAGGACGTCGACGATCTCACCGATCCGGTCCTCGGCGCGCTGGGCGGTGAGCTCCTCCGCGAGCTCGGTGACCCGGGCGACGCGGGCGGCGATCTCGTCGTCGTCGACCTTGCCGTCGTAGTCTGCCGCTTCCGTCCCGTCTTCGTCGGAATAGCCGAACACGCCCACGACGTCGAGTCGCGCCGCCTCGAGGAAGGCGCAGAGCTCGTCGACGTCGTCCTCGGTCTCGCCGGGGAACCCGACGATGACGTTGCTGCGGATGCCGGCGTTCGGGGCGGCGGCCCGGATCTGCTCGATCAGCCCGACGAACCGCTCGGTGTCGCCGAACCGGCGCATCCGGCGCAGGACGGTCGGACTGGCGTGCTGGAACGACAGGTCGAAGTACGGCACGACACCCGGGATCTGCGTCATCGCCTCGACCAGGCCGGGGCGCATCTCGGCGGGCTGGAGGTAGGACACGCGGACCCGCTCGACGCCCTCGATCCCGGCCAGCTCGGGGAGCAGCCGGGTCTCGAGCAGCCGGAGGTCGCCGAGATCCTTGCCGTAGGAGGTGGAGTTCTCACTCACCAGGAACAGCTCGCGCACACCCGAATCGGCCAGCCAGCCGGCCTCCGCGAGGATCTCCTCCGGCGACCGGGAGACGAAGGCGCCCCGGAAGCGAGGAATGGCGCAGAACGCGCATCGGCGGTCGCACCCGGAGGCGAGCTTCAGCGGCGCGAGCGGACCGGATCCGAGCCGGCGCCGGTGCACCCGCGGCCCGGAAGCGGGAGCGACACCCTCGGGCAGGTCGGGTGCCACCACGCGGTGACCTGGGATCACGGTCGCGGCCGCGGCCTCACCGCGTTGCGCGGGCGTGATCGGGAGGAGCTTGCGCCGATCACGGGGGGCGTGGGGCACGTGCGGCGTACCGGCGAGCAGGCCGCGGACCCGGTCGGCGATGTCGGGGTAGTCGTCGAAGCTCAGCACCGCGTCGGCCTCCGGCAGCGCCTCGGCGAGCTCCTCGCCGTACCGCTCCGCGAGACAACCGACCGCGACGACCGCCTGGGTCCGGCCACCGTCCTTGAGATCGGCGGCGCCGAGCAGCTGGTCGACCGAGTCCTTCTTGGCCGTCTCGATGAAGCCGCAGGTGTTCACGAGGACGGCGTCGGCGTTCTCGGCGTCCTCGACGAGGGTGAATCCGCCTTCGGCGAGGCGGCCGGCGAGTTCCTCGGAGTCGACCTCGTTGCGGGCGCAGCCGAGCGTCACGACGGCGACGGTCGTGGTGCCCGGGGTGGGAGCGGAGTCGGCGGGCTGAGTCATTGTTCGCCCATCCTCTCGTATCGGGGTCCGCACGCCCGCTCGTGGGCGGCCCTCAGGTGGGTCGCCTCCACCGTTGCCTATCGATTCTCGATGGGGTTATCGTTGCTCGATACCATCGACTTTCGATATGGAGCCTTCCATGGGGGAAACGTCTCGCTCCAACCAGTCAGCCACGACCGACCGCGGCGCCAAGGAGGCAAACCGGCCTCCGATGTCGCGCTCGGTCCGATTGTCGACCCACCTCGTCGCTCGGGCGGCCCTGCTGACAGCCGTGGGTGCGATCCTCAGCGCACTCTGGTTTCCGATTTACCAACTGACCCAATCGGGTGGCTCCGTCTGGGTCTGGACCGACGCGCCCGACCCGCGGGTCAGCGTCCCGACGGGAACGTCCCTGGAGTTCCTGCAGCCGGCCCACTCGGTCCAGTACATCGTCGATGCGCTGCCCTGGTGGTTACGCCTGCTCACCACGATGCCCTCCGCACTCGCGTACCTCAGCGTCGGCATCGGGGCGGTGATGCTGCGACGCCTGGTGTTGACCATCCGCGAGGGCCGGCCCTTCGACCGCCGGAACCCCCGCCGGATCGGCGTGATCGCGATCATGGTCGCCGTCGGCACGAGCGTGACGGCTCTCGTTGAGGGCTTCGCGGGAAGGGCCGTCGTCCACCATGTCGCCGACGTCACCGACACGCCGTCATTGGTCGACACCATCTGGAGCTACTTCCCGCGATACGAGTTCGAGCCGCTCGTGGTGGCCGCCGCGATCGCCGTCGTCGCCATCGCGTTCCGACGCGGACAACAACTGACCAAGGACGTCGAAGGACTCGTCTGATGGCCACGACGAACGACGACCGCACCAGTCACGGCCGGCAGCAGGAGCAGGAGTGATGGGAGCTGAGGACCCAGACGGTCACCGGGTCGAGTGCCGGCTCGACGAACTCCTCGCCGAGCGCGGCATGACCCTCACCGAACTGGCCGAGCGGGTCGGCGTCACCGTGGTCAATCTGTCGGTGCTGAAGAACAACCGGGCCCGGGCGATCCGGTTCTCCACCCTCACCGCGGTGTGCGACGCGCTCGGCTGCCAGCCCGGTGACCTGCTCCGGGTCGCCGAGCCGACACGTCGAGGTGGCGACTGAACGACGCCCGCTGACCGGCGGACCTACTGTTCCTTGGCCTCGCGCGCGACGCCCTCCAACATGCCGCGGATGTAGCCGAGCGCGAAGAGCCTGCCGTACAGCGAGTAGCCGGGGTGGGAGTTGCTGTCCCCCTCGACGGTCGGCACGTGGTCCGGACGCATCGGACCGTCGAAGCCGACCTCGCGGTAGGTTCGCAGGCACTCGTACAGGTCCGTCGGCCCGTCGTCGTGCCAGGTCTCCTCGAACTTCTCCACCGTGCCGCGGACGTCCCGGAAATGGACGAAGAAGATCTTCTTCTGCGCGCCGAACTGCCGGATCGCGGCCGGGATGTCGTCGGTCATCAACCGGAAGTTGCCCTGGCACAGCGTGATGCCGTTGACCGGACTCGGCACCAGGTCGATCAGCCGCTGGTAGTTCTCCACGCTGCGCATGATCCGGCCGACGCCCCGGACCGGGGAGATCGGCGGGTCGTCCGGGTGCATGGCGAGCTTGACACCCGCCTTCTCAGCGACCGGGACGACCCGGCGCAGGAAGTACTCCAGGTTGGTCCAGAGCTCCTCCTCGCTGATCGGACCGGCCTCCGCGGGCGGTGCCTGCTGCATCAGTTCGTGGTCGTAGCCGCTGACCAGCGAACCGCCGCGGGACGGGACGGAGGTGTCGGTACGCAGCCAGTTGAAGTCGCTCATCCACTCGTAGCACCACACCGGGATGCCGAGCCGGCCCATGTTCTCCAGCAGCGTGCACACGGTGTCGATCTCTTCGTCCCGCCCGGGCAGGCCGCGCTTCGCCTTCGCGAGCGGCGGCCGCGCCTCGATCACGGCGAGCCCCAGGCCGGCGTGCTCGTAGCGCTGCTTCATCGACAGCAGCGGAAGGTAGTCCCACGGCGCGTCTGTGCCGCGTCGGTCGACGCCGTTGGTCTGTGGCAGCCCGCCAACGGCCCATTCGAGCCCCGCCTGGACGACGAGTCTCGCCAGCGCGGCGGACTCCGGAGCGGACGGAACCATCTCGGCGAGCTTCATGGCATTCCTTCCCGTCGTACGTCGGTGTCGGATGCTTGTCGGGATGCTGTCCCGATGCTGCGGCGGCCGGATCGGCCGTTGTCAGGCGTCGTGGACCCAGCCGAGCAGCTTCTTCGCCTTGGCGCAGTCGTAGAAGCCGTCGTTGCCCTCGAGCGGTCGGCGTACCGGAGCGTCGGGGTAGAAGCGTTCCTGGAGTTCAGCCGAGTCGATCGCGCTGGTCGTGGTCGGCGCGACCACGAAGAACGCCTCGTGCCCCGTGTAGTCGGCGGTCAGCCCCAGCAGGCAGGCGCGGGCAGATGCCTCGAGGCTCACCCACCCCCACAGGTGCCCGGCCTCGAACGCGAGCCGCTCCTCGGTGCGCGCCTCGCGGGTCGGCGGGTGCGGGGTGATGCCGTGGAAGCGAAGGCTCGCGACCGTCATCTCCGGGTGCAGTCGGACCATCGCGTCCGCCTGCTGCTCCGCGATCCACTTCGACAGGCTGTAGGCGTCCTCCGCGTAGGTCGGATGGTCCTCGTCGACCGGGAGGTAGTCGTAGCGGACGTGCTGGCTGTAGATGCCGCCGATCGCGTTGATGCTCGACGCCGACACCACCCGGTTGATGCCGAGTTCGGCGGCGGCCAGCAGCGCGTGGTAGCTGCCCAGGACGTTGTTGGCGTGCACCACGTGGGCGCTGTTGCCGCGGGGTCCGGCGAAGGCCGCCAGGTGGACCAACGCGTCGCAGCCACGGACCTGGCCGAGGAGGTTGTCGTAGTCGGTGATCTCGACGGGCAGGACCGGAACGGGAAGCTCCTCGGGGAAGCCCGCCTGGTGCGGCCTTGGCCCCGGCTCCGTGGCCCGGTCCAGCGCGACGACCTCGTGGCCGGCCGCGATCGCCGCGGTGACCACTCCCCTGCCGAGCCGACCGTTGGCTCCTGTTACCGCAATGCGCACGCGGCACTCCTCGCGATCGTGAAGAAAGACAGTCGTGGGCAATCCGGCCCGTCACACATGATCGCGGGATTGGTCGCGCAGGGATAGGTCTTGCTGGCGGGCCGGCCGTCCACATTCGGCCTTGGAATCCGGAGAGCAGGGGTCAGGCGACCCGGGAGGCCAGGTGGTGCAGGGCGCGGGCGGTCGTCGTGTCCGGGTCAGCGGTCATGAACACGACCTGCTGGTCGTCCTCGGGGACGGTGAGGATGTCGCAGTTGACGCGGAGCCGACCGAGCTCTGGATGCGTCATGTTCTTCGTCCGGTGACCGGGTGCCCGCACGGGATTGGCCGCCCAGATCTCGTTGAACTCCTCGCTCCCCGCCCTGAGCTCGGCCAGGAGAGCGGCCAGGGCCGCGTCACGGGGATACCGGTCGGCGGCCGCGCGCAGTCGCGCCACCGCGATCTCGGCGAAGTCCTCGTGGCCCGTGGTCAGCACCTGCTCGCGAAACACGAACCGCCGGCGCGCCAGGTTGGGCTGGGTACGGATGTCGCCGAGCAGCGCCCCGGCGAGTGGGTTGAAGGCGATCACGTCGTAGCTGGCGGACGTGACGATGGCCGCGGTCCCCGGGATCCTGCGCAGGAGGCCGGCGACGTACGGGCGAACCTCTCGTGGCGGGCCGGAGGGTGATTCCGGGGCCACGCCGGCCAACCGGAACAGGTGCGTCCGCTCCGCGGGTGGGAGCCGGAGCGCGTCCGCCAGGGACGCCAGGATCCGCGGCGACGGGCGTGGACCACGTGCCTGCTCCAGCCGGGCGTAGTAGTCGACCGACATGGCGGCCAGGTCCGCGACCTCCTCGCGACGCAGGCCGGGCGTCCGGCGCCGGGGCCCCGCCGGCATGCCGGCGTCGCCCGGGCGCAACCTCTCCCTCCGGTCGCGCAGAAATCGGGCCAATTCGCCTCTCGCCATATCCGGTGTCTCCTTCTCCGTTCCGCACCCTGGTATCGATTGTCCCTGGTTCGAGGGCAGTCCCGGCAGCCACCGTGGACGTCATGAACACATCGATCGCACTGGTCACGGGCGCCAACAAGGGCATCGGCAAGGAGATCGCCCGCCAGCTCGCGGGCGCGGGCCTGACCGTCTACGTCGGATCCAGGGACGCCGCGCGCGGAGGGCGCGCCGTCGAGGAGATCGGCGGCGACGCCCGGCTGCTGGTCCTTGACGTGACCGACGCCGGGAGCGTCGCCGAAGCCGCCGGCCAGGTCGGGGCGCTGGACGTCCTGGTCAACAACGCGGGCACCTCAGGCGGGGGCGAGACGCCGGACCGGGAGGACCTCGACACCGTCCGTCACATCTACGAGACGAACGTCTTCGGGGTGGTCGCGGTGACCAATGCCTTCCTGCCGGCCCTACGACGGTCCGGGCGCCCCCGGATCGTGAACATCTCCAGCGGCACGGGATCGCTGACCTGGGCGACCGGCCCGGAGTTCCCCCACCAGGGCACCTTCGCCGCCTACCGGTCGTCCAAGGCGGCGCTGAACGCACTCACGGTGTACTACGCGCACGCCCTTGCCGGTGACGGCGCCAAGGTCAACGCGCTCGCGCCCGGTCTTCGGCGGACCGACCTCAACGCCACCGCCGCCGCCAGTGGTGGTGACCCGGCCGAGGCCGCGGCCGGCGCGGTTCGGCTGGCGCTGCTGCCCGACGACGGGCCCTCCGGCGGGTTCTTCTCCTGGGACGGAACGCCAGTTCCCTGGTGAGGCGACGCGTGAGGCGACGCGTGAGGCGACGCGTGAGGCGACGCGTGAGGCGACGCGCGGGCCGGCGAGAAGTCGTACCGGCGAGGGATGGTTCGGAGGTGCGCCTACTCGGACTCGGGCTCGGGCTCGCCGCCGCGCAGGACGATCAGGAAGCCGTCCAGCTCCTCGGGCTTGACCAGCACGTCGCGCGCCTTCGAGCCCTCGCTCGGCCCGACCACGCCACGGCTTTCCAGGATGTCCATCAGTCGTCCGGCCTTCGCGAAGCCGACCCGTAGCTTGCGCTGCAGCATCGAGGTGGATCCGAACTGCGTGGAGACGATCAGCTCGGCGGCCTGGACCACGAGGTCCATGTCGTCACCGATGTCGTCGTCCAGGTCCTTCTTGGCACCAGGGGCGGCGGTGACGTCCTCGCGGTAGGTGGGCTGGAGCTGGCTCTTGCAGTGCTCGACGACCTTGCGGATCTCGCCCTCGGTGACCCACGCGCCCTGGATCCGGATCGGCTTGCTCGCGCCCATCGGCAGGAAGAGCCCGTCGCCCTGACCGACCAGCTTCTCCGCGCCCGGCTGGTCGAGGATGACGCGGCTGTCGGCCATGCTGGACGTGGCGAAGGCCAGCCGGGACGGTACGTTGGCCTTGATCAGGCCGGTCACCACGTCGACGGAGGGTCGCTGGGTCGCCAGGACCAGGTGGATGCCGGCGGCGCGCGCGAGCTGCGTGATCCGGACGATGGAGTCCTCGACGTCGCGCGGGGCGACCATCATCAGGTCGGCGAGCTCGTCGACGATGACGAGGAGATAGGGGTACGGCGCCAGGACCCGTTCGCTGCCCGGTGGCGGGCTGACCTTGCCGGTGCGCACCGCCTTGTTGAAGTCGTCCAGGTGCCGGAAGCCGAACGCCGCGAGGTCGTCGTAGCGCCGGTCCATCTCCGACACCACCCACTGGAGGGCCTCGGCAGCCTTCTTCGGGTTGGTGATGATCGGCGTGATGAGGTGCGGGATGCCCTCGTAGACGGTCAGCTCGACGCGCTTGGGGTCGACCAGGATGGCTCGCACCTCGTCGGGCGTGGAGCGCATCAGGATGGAGCTGATCATCGAGTTGATGAAGACCGACTTACCGGAGCCGGTGGCGCCGGCGACCAGCAGGTGGGGCATCTTCGCGAGGTTGGCGACCACGAAGCCGCCCTCGACGTCCTTGCCGAGGCCGGCCACCATCGGGTGGTGGTCTCCGCGCGCGACGTTGGACCGGAGGACGTCGCCGAGGCTGACGGTCTCCTTGTCGGTGTTGGGGATCTCAACACCGATCGCGGACTTGCCCGGGATCGGAGACAGGATCCGTACGTCGGTGCTGGCCACGGCGTAGGCGATGTTCTTGCTGAGCGCGGTGACCTTCTCCACCTTGACGGCGGGTCCGAGCTCGACTTCGTACCTCGTCACCGTCGGTCCCCGCGTGTAGCCGGTGACCTGGGCGTCGATCTCGAACTGCTCCAGCACCTCGGTGAGCCGGTCGACGATCGCGTCGGAGGCCTTGGTGCGGGGCTTGTGTGTCGATCCGGGCGCGAGGACGTCGCTCGCGGGTAGCACGTAGGTGACGTCGCCGGACAGCGCGAGTTGCTCGACCCGTTGGGGCAGCGGGGTGTGCTGCGGCGGCTCCACGGCCTTGGCGTCGCCCTCGGGCTTGGCCTCGACTCCGCCCGCCGCTTCGACTCCCCCGGCCTCCTCGTGCTTACCGGACGCCGCCAGCGCCTTGGTGCGCCCGCCGCGCTTGGCGATCTCGCGGTTCTCGAGCACCGGCGAGTCGTAGGGCGCGTCGCCGTTGGACTCGGTGTCCTCCTCCGCCTTGGCCGCGGCGCCGACCCGACGCCTCGCGCGCCGGCGCAGCGGCTGGGTCTTCTCGTCGTCCGCGTCGACCTGCGTCTCGGCCGTGGCGCCGTCGGCGGTCTCGCTCTCGTCGCCGTCCTTGTCACGGACGCGGGCCCAGAAGTCCTGAAGTCGCTGCGGGACGGCGTGCAGCGGAACCCCCGCCACGACCCGGACCCCGAACAGGGTCAACAGCACGAGGAGCGGGACCGCGACGTAGACGGTCAGAAGGTCGGAAGGGAGGGACGACATCACGAACCCGATCGCGCCGCCGGCGTGCTCGAGGCTCTTGACGCCCTCGGTGGGGCGGGGCAGGCCGTTCTTGATGTGGACCAGACCGAGGACGCCGCCCAGGATGGCCACCCAACCGATCGCCTGCCGGCCACCCGGGCCGTTGCGGTCGGGATGGCGCAGCGTGCGCCAGGCGACGAGCGCGAGAAGCAGCGGGATCGCCCAGTCGAGCATGCCGACCGTGCCGGCGACGACACCGCGGATCACCTGCCCGACGTCACCCGGCATCCGCCACCAGACGGACGCGGCCACCACGATGGCCAGACCGACGAACGCCAGGCCGACGCCGTCGCGGCGCAGTTCCGGGTCGAGGTCACGCGCGCCCGATCCGATCCGGCGGACGATGCCGCCGATCAGATGGGCGATGCCGAGCCAGATCGCGGCGAGGAAGCGGGCGAGGCCGGTGAGGAACCGGCCGAACAGGTTGCCGTTGGACTTGCCACGCGCGGGCCGCCTGGCCGCGGTCTTGCGGGCCGGGGCGCGGCTGGTGGTGGTCTTGCGGGCGGTGGACTTCGCGCGTGCGGCGGTGCCCGAGCGGGGTTGCCCCCGCCGTACGGGAGAGGACGCACGGGCCATGGTCAGCGAGCCTACGGGATTCGGAGCGCTCACTCACGTCACACACGCCGGAGGTACGGTGCGAAGCGTCGGTGGCCGCCCGTAGCTTCGGGGCAGGAAGATTCGTGGCCGGACCCGGATCCTCGGCGGGGCCTGCGACGTTCAACCCTGTGGTACGACCCTTCCTTGACACCTGTCAGACACCTGTCAGACACCTGTCAGGCACCTGTCCGACGCCGGTCCGCCGCCGGCCGATGCCGATCCGAAGCCGGGTTGAGCCGGCCTGAAGTACGACGAAAGTCCCGACCACCGCCGGCCGGGCGCGAGCCGAGAGCGAGGGCGCATGGCGAGCACGGCACCGAACGCACCGGAGACACTTGACGCCTCCTTCTTCCAGGACCCCCAGCCGGTCTACGCCCAGTTGCGGAAGGAGGGACCGGTCCGCAGGGTCACCCTCCCGCACGGCTGGGAGGTCTGGATCGTGACGAAGTACGACGAGGCCCGAGCTGCGCTCGCCGACCCGCGCCTCCTCAAGGACGGCCGCAAGCTCGACCAGTACCTCGACCCCGAACTCCTCGGTGACCAGAGCGTGTTCGCGGAGGCACTGCGCGCACACATGCTGAGCTCCGACCCGCCCGACCACACGCGGCTGCGCAAGCTCGTCATGAAGGCGTTCACGTCCCGGCGTGTCGAGGCGCTCCGCCCGCGCATCGAGGCGATCACCGACGAACTCCTGGAGGAGATGGCGGCGAACGCCCCGACCGACGGCACACCCGTCGACCTGATCAACTCCTTCGCCTTCCCCCTGCCGATGACGGTGATCTGCGAACTCCTCGGCGTACCGTTCGAGGACCGCGACGACTTCCGGACCTGGTCGACGGTGGTGGTGGCCGACAACCCGACCGAGGAGGAGATCCGCTCCGCCTCCTACGCCATGGCGGGCTACCTCAGCCAGCTGATCGCCAGGAAGCGCGCCGAGCCCGAGGACGACCTGCTCACCGGCCTGGTCCAGGCCCGCGAGGACGACGACCGGTTCGACGAGAACGAACTGATCGCGATGACGTTCCTCCTCCTCGTGGCAGGGCACGAGACGACCGTCAACCTGATCGGCAACGGGGTCGTCGCCCTGCTGCGCGACCCCGACCAGCTCACGCGGCTGCGGTCCGACCTCTCCCTCGTGCCGGGTGCGGTCGAGGAGATGCTGCGCTTCGACGGGCCGGTCAACCTCGCCACCCTGCGTTTCGCCAGCGAGACCGTGCAGATCGGTGACGTCGAGATCGCACCGGGCGAGATCGTCCTGGTCTCCCTGGGGTCGGCCAACCACGACCCGGGCAGGTTCGACGACGCCGACCGGCTCGACGTCGGCCGTGCCGCCCAGGGCCACCTGGCGTTCGGGCACGGAATCCACTACTGCGTGGGTGCTCCGCTGGCCCGCCTCGAAGGTGAGATCGCCTTCCGCAAGCTGCTCACCCGCTTCCCCGGCCTCGCGCTCGGCGGCGAACCGGAGCAGTTGCGGTGGCGGGAGAGCAGCCTGATCCGGGGCCTGGAGCGGCTGCCGGTCCAGCTCGGCTGAACGCCCGGACCGCGCCGAGGGGCGAGGACGATCGACGCGTCCTCGCCCCGGCTCGACCCCTCCGACTGGCGCTTCCCTGCTGCGGGCGTCGTTCACCCGTCCGTGCCTGTCTGTGCCTGAGGGCGGCTGGCCGTGCCTGACCGTGCCCGTCTGTGCCTGAGGGGGGCTGGTCGTGGCCGGTCACGGCGCCTTCCGCCCCGATTCCTGGTGGCCGCATCGACCGCTAGCATTCAGGGGAAAAGCCCGCTCGTCACAGTCGACGATCCGCAGACACCTGTGCTCCGCGCACGTGGGGGCCCGCGTTCGATCGGAGGGACCTGATGCGCGTCGCCGACATCGACGTCTGGGTTGTCAACGTTCCCTTGACGACAATCTTCGCCAGCAGTTTCGAGTCCAAGGCCGGGACGACCCGCACGATCATCCGCGTACGCACCGACGACGGGCTCGAGGGCTGGGGCGAGACGATGCACGGCCGCCCCACCGCCGCGCTGATCGACCGGATCAAGGACCAGTTCGTCGGTGTCGACCCGCGGGCGACCGCCCAGATCCGTCGCACCTGCTCGATGACGCCCTTCTTCTACGGCTACATCGGCTACTGCGCGCTGGCCGGGCTGGAGATGGCGTTCCTCGACCTCGCCGGTCGCGCCGCCGACACCCCGCTCCACCTCCACCTCGGCGGTGCGGTCCGCGACTCCGTGCCCATCACCGCCCTGCTCACCCGTGGCGACGCCGGAAACGTGAGCCGTGCCGACCTCCCGTCCGCACTGGCCGAGAAGGCGCGCGAGGCCATCGACAAGCACGGGTTCAGCGCGTTGAAGTTCAAGGGTTCGACCGACGCACGGTTCGACGTCTCGGTCATGCGCGCGCTCCGGGACGCGCTGCCCGACCTGCCTCTGCGCGTCGACCCCAACGCGGTCTGGTCGGTGCCCACCTCGGTGTGGGCGGGCAGGCAACTCGACGAGATCGGGCTGGAGTACCTCGAGGATCCCTGCCAGGGGCTGGAGGGCATGGCCCAGGTGCGCGCCCAGGTCACCACTCCGCTGTGCACCAACATGTGTGTCGTTCGCCTCGAGGACATCGCTCCCGCGGTGCGAACGGGAGCGGTCGACATCATCCACGCCGACGTCCACAAGTGGGGCGGTGTCGGACCGACCATGGCTCTCGCCGCCACCTGCGAGGCGTTCGGACTCGGCCTCAACTTCCACAGTGGTGGTGAGTTGGGTATCTCCACGGCATGCCACCTGCAGGTCGCCGCGGCGCTCGACCGGCTCGACTACGCCATGGACGCGATGTACTACCTCGCGGCGGAGGACGTCCTGACCGAGCGCATCCCACTGTCGGACGGAAAGCTCGCCGTACCCCAGGGTGCCGGCCTCGGTGTCGACGTCGACCTCGATCGTGTCCTTCATTACGCACGCCGTAACGAGGAGGAGGGCGACCACACGCCCTGACCGACCGTCCGCCGTACCCCGCCGTCCGCACCTCACCATCCACACCGCCCGCCGGCCTCTGCCGCGTCCCCGCAGGAGTTGACCCTTGACGTCTGAGTCCCGTGATCCCCTCGCCACCTTCCTGAGCACCGCGCGCGAGCAGCAGGTCTTCTCGGCGGCGGCCTGGTCGGTGGGCACCGTCGACGGCACCGCGAGTCGCGGCCTGCTCGGCACCCGGGCGTGGGGCGGCGACCCCGTGGACGCGGAGACGATCTGGGACCTCGCCTCGCTCACCAAGCCGATCGTCGGGCTGGTCGTGATGGCCCTGCTGGAGCGGGGCCGGCTCGCCCTCACCGACCCGATCGCCCTGCACCTTCCGGTCTACGCGGACACGGACAAGGCCGACATCACCATCTGGCACCTGCTGACCCACACCTCGGGTATCCCGGGCGGCCAGCGTCTCTACCGCGACCACACCGACCCGACCAGCCTGTTGCGGGCGGTCCGCCAACTGCCGTTGCGCGCGGCGCCGGGCACCCAGGTCGAGTACAGCTCGCAGGGGTTCATGATTCTCGGCCTCATCGCCGAGGCCGCGTCCGGGCAGACGCTGGACGCGCTCGTGCGCCGGTACGTCGCGGAGCCGGTGGGCATGCCGCGACTGATGTACAACCCACCGGAGGAGGTCCGTCCACTCGCGGCCGCCACCGAGGAGTGCGGGTGGCGGGGCCGGCTGATCCAGGGCACCGTGCACGACGAGAACGCCGAGGTCCTGGGCGGCGTCGCCGCCCACGCCGGACTGTTCGCGACCCTGGACGACATCGAACGCCTGGGGCTCGCCCTGCTCCGCGAGGGTCAGGGCGAACACGGACGGCTCCTCGCCCCCCGAACCCTCGCGGTGATGACGCGTCCGGCCACCGACCATCTCGACCCGCTGGATCATCGGCGTTCCCTCGCCTGGCAGGGCGCCGACATCCTCGGGACGGTACCCGGCGACCTGCTCACGGCCGCCGCCTACGGCCATGCCGGCTTCACCGGCACCAGCCTGTGGGTCGACCCCACGCTCGGGTTCTACGCCGTCCTGCTCACCAACCGGGTCCATCCACGCCGTGACTCGACCGCCATGCAGTGGGTCCGCCCGCGCTTCCACAACCTGGCTGTCACGAGCGTGCTCGAGCGCCGGGGCTGACGCGTCAGGCGTCCTTCCGCAGCGCCTGCCAGGCGCTGCGCCACAACGACACGACCTGCCACGCCGTCAGCGCCGTGGTGAGGAAGCCCAGCGCGGTGACGGGCCATGATTCGGCGGTGATCTGGCGGATCTCGGTGACGTTCACCACCTCCATCACCGTCGAGGATCCGGCCGAGAGCAGTAGCGAGGCTCCGCACAGCGCGACCAGGCCCGCGACCACCGGCCGCACCGGCCAGGCCCGCCGAGCCGAGATCACGAACGCTCCTGCCGCCACCATGGCGGCGACTCCGCCGACGAGCCCGGCCCAGTCGGTGAGTCCGGAGAGGAAGCCGAGGTGCCAGCGACCCGACGGGAGTGGTCCAGGTGCCTTCGTGCTCCAGACCAGCCCCCAGGCGAGCACCATCACCGGCATCGACAGCGCGAACAACGCCGCCGTTCGCCGTCCCTGCAGGGCGACCACTTCCGGCCGGTACGCCGCGACCACCGTGTCGACCGGGCCGCACTCCCGCACCGCCCTGGCCTCGGCCAGAACGGGTGGAACACCCGCACGCTGGTAGGCCTCGGCGGCGTCGAAGAGCCCGTCGGCGAGTTCGGTGGTGAGCTCGCGCCGGGTCGAGCGCGGCGCGTGCAGGCGGCGTTCGACACACCTGAGGTACGCCGCGATCGGCCCGTCGGAGGATCGCACCTCCGTCTCGAGGGTCGCCGTCATGGCGCGACCGCCGACGCGGACCGAACGCCTGCGGCCGGCGTACGACCGAAGGCGAGACGCAGGGAACGGATCAGGGAGAGCGTCATCGAGCCTGTCGCCACGATGGTGACGGCCTCCACCAGCAGCCCGATCCAGGACCACGCGAACACCGCCATGGTGTCGCCGGGGTTGAGGACCGCCATCGCTGCCGAACAGGCCAACGTCAGGGCGAGAACCACCACGCCGAGCAGTCCGATCGCACCGGTCAACTTCCCGACCGACCAGCGCAGCCGCGCACCCGCGACGAAGAACGCCAGCGCCAGGAGCGCACAGCCACCGGCGGCGAGGCCAGCATAGGTGATCACGTCGGACAGCACCCAGACCGCGCGTGGGGCCGGGGTGTTCCACGCCCCGGCGAACATCCACGGGACGTCCCAGAGCAGGACGAGGCCCGGCATGAGGAGCGCGAGGAGCATCGAGGTCCGCCGCCCCTGCGAGGCCGCGAGCTCTGGTTGGTAGGCCGCGACCAGGGCGTCGACCGGCCCGCACTCCCGGACGGCCCGGGCCTGCGCCGCCGCCACCGGAAGTCCGCTCCGGACGTGGGCCTCGGTCGCGTCGTGCAACCCGTCGGCGAGCTCACGCATCAGCCCCTGCCGGGTGCCGACCGGACCTCTGAGCCTTCGTCCGACGGTCCGGACGTAGGAGTCGACCGTGCTCAGGCGGTCGTCCGTCGGCCAGCCCTCCCCCACCGACGCACCGCTCGCCACGCCACGGCCCGTCAGGGTCGACAACCGGATCGACAACGCGCGCGGGCCGATCACGAGTCGCTCCGCAGGACCCCACCGATCGCGCTGGTGAAGCGGCTCCAGTCGGCACGCTCGCGGACGAGTTCCTGCCGGCCCGCCCGGGTGAGCTGGTAGGTCCGGCGACGCCGACCGCCGACGATGCTCCAGTGGCCGGTGACGAACCGCGCGCGTTCGAGTCGCCGAAGCGCGGGATAGACACTGCCGGTCGGCAGGTCGAGCACGCCGCCGCTGCGATCCTGCAGCGCCTCGATGATGGCGTAGCCGTGCAACGGCCCGTCCTCGAGAGTGGCGAGCAGCAGGGCGTCGAGGTGTCCGCGCACGATATCGGCCTTCACAAGTAAGCAGGCTACTCATCGACGCGCCGATCGTGAAGCCTCCTGGACCGACCCAGGAGAGCGTTCAGGGAGCACCCTGACGGGGACTCAGGGTCCACCTGGTACCGGGAACTGGGGCGAAACCCGATTCCATGGGTAGACAGGCAACTCATAGAGTCGAGCCCAGTCAGCACCGTCGGCACCGAGATCGGGGAGGTCACGTGCAGCGGGCCAACATCACCGCGAGCCCTGGAACCGAGCGGGTCGCTACCCGCCGGCCCGGGGCCACCCTGTGGCTGTTGCGAGCCACCGCCACGCTGCATGGGTTGATGGTGGTCGCCCAGCCGATCCTCGCGGGCGTCTACCTGAGCGGCCAGTTCGACGCGCTCGAGCCCCACAGTGTCAACGCCACCCTCATCTCGACCGTCTCCATGGTCCAGCTCGCGGCGAGCGTGCTCTACGCCTGGCCAGGCGGCGGCCGGGTGTGGCCGGCGGTGTTCAGTCTCGCGCTCTTCCTCGCGGAAGGGATGCAGATCGGCATGGGCTACACCGGCAATCTCGCCGTGCACATCCCACTCGGGGTGTCGGTGGTGACCGCCCAGATCGTCTTCGTGGTCTGGGTCCTGCGAGGCGGCGCCCGCCGCCCCCGCCGCCCCCGTCGCCGCGCTCTCCGGCCGACCGCCGAGCCCACCTCAGCGCGCATCACCCAGACCAGGTGAGGAAACGTGACCATCTCGACCGACACACTCACCCCACCCGCGAAGACGGCGAGGAGACCACGGGCGAGCCTGTGGGCCCTGCGCATCACGGCGATCCTGCATTCGCTGCTGATCTTCCTCCAGCCGGTCCTGGCCGGTGAGTACCTCGCCGGCGACCTCAACGCCATCGCCAACCACGAGACCAACGCGCACATGGTCACCGCCGCGGCGTTCGCCCAACTCGTCGCCGCGGTGTTCTACGGCTGGCGGGGCCGGGGCCGATGGTGGCCGGTCCTGCTGGCCGTGGGGCTCGAACTCGCCGAGGAGACGCAGAAGATCTTCGGGTACTCCCAGAACCTGCTCGTCCACATCCCCCTCGGGGTCACGTTGATCGCCACCCAGGTCCTTTTCACCGTCTGGCTGTTCGGGCCGCGCGCCCGCCAGGCCCGAGCACGCAGGGAGCGCCGCCGATGAGCGCCTACCGACGTCCGTCCGCCGTGCGTCCCACCCTGTCGCGACGCGGTTTCCTGGGCATGGTCGGTGCCGCCGGCGCGGCCGTCGCCCTCGGCGCCTGCGGTCGGGACAGCACCGGCCAGACCGCCCAACTGTTGCCGAGTCGGGCATCCCTGCCGAAGCCGTACACCGTCCGGTTGCCGATCCCGCCGGTCAAGAAGCCCCTGCGCAGCGACGCGACGACCGACTACTACGAGGTCGTCCAGAAGGTGGCCGACGCGCGAATCCTGCCGGGCCTGCGGACGCCGATCCTGGGCTACGACGGCATCTTCCCCGGCCCCACCCTCATCAGCCGCAGTGGACGGCGCATCGTCGTACGCCACCGCAACGAGCTTCCGGTTCCGACCGTGGTCCACCTGCACGGCGGGCACACGCCGGCCAGTAGTGACGGCTACCCCATCGACCTGCTGCTGCCGAGTGCCGGGTGGAGTCCGGGGGCGAGCCACGCCTCGACCGGTCACGGGGCCGCCATGATGACCGGCGACGTGGCCAAGGGCCAGCGCGACTACACCTATCCGCTCGACCAGCGTGCCGCGACGTTGTGGTACCACGACCACCGGATGGACTTCACCGCTCCGCAGGTCTATCGCGGGCTCGCCGGCTTCCACCTCGTCCACGACGACGAGGAGGCGGCGCTGCCGCTGCCGAAGGGCGAGCGGGACATTCCGCTGATGATCTGCGACCGGGCGTTCGAGCACGACGGGGCGTTCCGCTACCCCTCCCTCGACCGGGAGCTCCGCTCCACACCCGGCGTCGACGCCGACTTCATGGAGGGCGTGCTCGGTGACGTCATCCTCGTCAACGGCGCGCCGTGGCCCGAACTCGAGGTGGACGCCGCGCGCTACCGCTTCCGGATCCTGAACGCCTCGAACGCACGTCGCTACCAGTTCGCGCTGCGTACCGGCGACAGCACCTCTGTCCCGTTCGTCCAGGTCGGTGGCGACGGTGGTCTGCTCGAACGTTCCGTCGAACTGCAGTCGATCGTGGCCGCCCCGGCGGAGCGGTTCGACGTGGTGGTGGACTTCTCCGGATACCGGCCGGGCACCGTGGTGACGATGACGAACCAGTTGGGCAGCGGACCGACCGCGCGGGTGATGCGCTTCCGGGTCACGCGCAAGGTCCGAGACGACTCGCGGGTGCCTGACCGGTTGAGCACCATCGAACGCCTGGATCCGGCCAAGGCCGTACACACCCGCGAGTGGCGGTTCGCGCGTGGCGTGATCAACGAGGAGCACAAGGGCTGGACCATCAACGGCAAGCCCTTCGACCCGCGCCGCATGGACGCCCGCCCGAGGCTGGGCGACATCGAGATCTGGCGCTTCACCGCCGACCTGCACCACCCGGTGCACATCCACCTCGACCCGTTCCAGGTGCTGCGACGAGGCAACCATTCGCCCAGCGACTCCGAGAGCGGCTGGAAGGACACCGTCGACCTCCGACCGACCGAGACCGTCGAGGTCGCCGTCCGGTTCACCGACCATCGCGGCGCGTTCATGTTGCACTGCCACAACCTCGAGCACGAGGACATGGCGATGATGGCGTCGTTCGCGACGGTGTGAGCACGGGGCGCGGCCGCGATCGTCCTGCTCGCCGGCACCGCTGCCGGCATGTCGACCGCTAGCGAGACCGCGTGAGGGCGTGATGGACCTTGCGCACCGCCGCCGCGATGTCGTCGACGTCGGCGTCGGTGTAGCGCTCGTTCCAGGAGATCACCAGCAGCCGCTCCCCGATCAGCCGCTCCGCCTCCGGGCACAGGCCGACGTCATAGCGTGGCTCGACCCGAGCCGGTGGCACCTGGAGTGGGTAGCCCGACTGGCCGTAGGTACGCCGATCGGCCAGGACGGGCGTCCGGTACAGCGGCCGGTTCAGGTAACCACCGTTGGCCGGAATCCCTTCCGCCGCGAGCGCCTTGCCGTAGTCGTGGCAGGTCCCGCCGGCCAGCGCCGGGTCGACCACGAGGGGGTACTGCCAGTAGCTCATGCCGTCGTGGGGCGGCACGGCGAGCCCAGCCAGTGACGCCAGTGCGGAGGTCAGTCGGCGCGCGCCGCCGCGACGGTCGTCCACCACGCCGGCCAGCTTGGGCAGCTGGGCGCGTGCGACCGCCGCCTGGAGTTCGGTCATGCGGTAGTTGGTGGACAGGAAGAGGTGCGTGCGCTCGTCGGTGTCGCGCGGCCAGCCCTTGTCGGCGAAGAGGCGCATCCTGCGCGCGAGTTCGGCGTCGGCGGTGACACACAGTCCGCCGTCGCCCGCGGTGATGTGCTTGGACTGTTGGAGGCTGAAGCACCCGATGTGCCCGACCGTGCCGGCGAGCCGGCCGTCGGGACAGCGCGTGAGGTAGGCCTGGGCGCAGTCCTCGACGAGCAGGATCCCGTGCGCGTCGGCGAGCTCGCGGAGCGCGGCGACCGGGGCCGGGGAGCCGAACAGGTGGACGGCGAAAATCGCCCTGGTCCGTTCGGTGATGCACGCGCGGACCGACTCCACGTCGAGGTTCCCGGTGCGTGGGTCGACGTCGGCGAACACGGGTACGGCGTTCTGCATCAGCATCGGCAGCACGGTGCCGGCGTCGCTGATCGGCGTGGTGATGATCTCGTCACCGGGCTCGGGGTCGATCGCGCCGACCGCGAGGTGCAGCGCGGCCGTGCCCGAACTCGACGCGAGGGCGTGCTCGATCGCGTAGTAGTCGGCGAACTCGCCTTCCAGCCGGCGGGTCTCACCGCCCACCGTGCTGTTCAACTGGCCGGAGGCGAGCACCCGGGTGAGCGCCGCCAACTCCTCCGCTCCGAGGGTGCGACCACTCGCGTTGCCGACACTGGGGAAGGGCGTCGTGCGAACCGGAGCGCCACCGTCCAGGGCGAGGTTCTCGTTTCCCTGCTGGTTCGTGGACTGGTTCGTGGACTGGTTCGTGGGCTTGCTCATGGGTTGGGTCATGGCTACCTCACGGGATCTGGGTGACCGCTGGCCAGAACAATCTATACGGTCTTGACCTAAAGTCGACCAACCGTCAAGCTCCTGGCAGGGAGTGGACCGGCCGAGACCCAACCGTCGGACACATGCCCTGCCCGTTCAGCCGACCAACGAGGTGACCCCACAGATGGCAAGCACGCTCGCCCTCCACGGCGGAGAGCCGATCCGGACCCGCCCCTTCCCCGCCTGGCCGGCCGCGGCGGCCACAGACTCGGCCACGGACGCGGCCACGGACTCGACGGAGACCGAACTCCTCGACGTCCTGACCTCGGGCAGGTGGGGTAGCACGCACGGCACCCGGGTGACGGCGTTCGAGGAGGACTTCGCCCGCTACCAGCAGGCGGCCCACTGCGTGTGCGTCTGCAACGGCACGCTCGCGCTGGTCGCCGCCCTGCGCGCCGCGGGTGTGGGAATCGGGGACGAGGTCGTCGTTCCGCCGTACACCTTCATCGCGAGCGCGGCGGCCGTGACCTTCGTGGGGGCGGTCCCGGTGTTCGCGGACGTCCAACCGGACACGCACCTGCTGGATCCCGTCGCGGCGGAGGCGGCCATCACGCCACGCACCCGCGCCGTGATGCCGGTCCACATCGCCGGCCGGCCCTGCGACATGGACGCGTTCACCGCGCTCGGCCGCACACACGGCATCGCCGTCATCGAGGATGCCGCCCAGGCCCATGGCGCGGAGTGGCGTGGCCGCCGCGTCGGGGCGATCGCCGACCTGGGGACGTTCAGCTTCCAGAGTTCGAAGAACATGAGTGCCGGTGAGGGCGGCGCCGTCGTCACGAACGACGATGGGCTGGCGGACCGGTTGTACTCCCTCGCCAACGTCGGCCGGGTCCGGGGCGGCGGGTGGTACCAACATGAGCACCTCGGCTACAACCTGCGGCTCACGGAGTTCCAGGCGGCGGTACTCGCCGGCCAGCTCCGCGACCATCCCGACCAGCAGCACCGGCGCGAGAGCAACGCCACCTTGCTGGGTTCGCTGCTGGGTGAGCTCGACGGGGTGTGGCTGCCCTCCACCGACCCCTCGGTGACAGCGCACGGCCGGCACCTCTTCCTGGTCAGGCTGCCCGCCCTGGGCGCCGTCGGCCGCAGGGACGCCTTCGTCCGGGCGCTCGCCGCCGAGGGCATCCCCTGTTCGAGCGGGTACGTCGGTCTGCACCGCAACGCCGCGCTGCGTGCGGAGATCGCGAACCTCACCAAGCGGCTCGACCTGCCCTCCACCGAACCCTTCGTGCCCGTGACCGACCGGCTCGCCTCCGACACCGTGTGGTTGCCGCAGCCGACGATGCTCGGCACGCCGGAGGACGTGCACGACATCGCCGTCGCGTTCGAGAAGGTGCTCGCGCAGGCGGCCACGCTCTGAGCCCGGGGCGGCGTCCGGTCGAGCAGACAGGGACGGTCGCCTGTCCGGCGCCCGCGTCCCGGCGCCGCCGCGTCCCCTCCGCGCGACGGCACCGGATCGCGGTGGTCAGCGTTCGTCAGCGTCCGTCAGGTCCTGACAGGACCTGTCAGGTCGGGTCAGGACCTGACAGACGCCGTCTGGTCCGCCTGGTTCCTCAGTTTCCCCGTCGCGCGTACCAGTTGAGCTCCGCGACACACAGGACCAGCGACCCCGAACTCGGCTGCACCTGCCAGCCGTCGTAGATCGCCCGGGCGTGGGTGAACACCGCGCGATCCCACCAGGCGACCGCCATCCATCGGGGTGCCTGGAGGTACTGCCCGGAGGGAGCGAGGCCGCCACTGCCGTCCACCCGCACGTATGTCGTCGCGATGCCCTCGGGCGTGGTCGTCGCGAGGTTGCGGGTGTAGGTGCGGGCGAGGCGTTCGAGGTCGGGGGTCTGGAAGTGCACTCCGGCCCGGTGTGCGAGGACCGCGAAGTCGGCCTCGATCGCGCCGTGGCTCGTGTCCTCGTACTGCTGGGCGCCGACACCGTTCGAGCCGTAGGCCGGGGTGTAGGCGGAGACGTCGGTCGCGGGATCACCGGACTTGGCGAAACCGGTGTACATCTGGCTCGACGTCGGCCAGTAGTGCCAGATCGCGGCCTGGTCCGCGTCGACCTCGATCTGGCCGGCGAACATCCGGGCCAGCCGCGCCGCCCGGTCCCGGTACGTCGAGTCCCGGGTCGCCCGCACCAGTTCGAGGTAGGTCCGGCCGAGGGCGACGCTCTGGTTGATGGGCTGGACGGTCCCGTCGTAGGGCACCGGCATGCCCTTCGGCCACCTGAAGGCACCGAGCCCGTCCTCGCCCGCCTCCCACTCCGGGTCGTGGACGGCGACCGCGGCCCGGACCGCCTCGAGGTACTCGGCGGCCTTCGCGCCATACCGCCGGCGAAGCCGTGGCTCGGCGTACACCGTCGCGACGAACGTGGCGATGGGATAGGTGATCATGCCGGTGTGCACGGCGAAGATCACCGGCTGGGACGTCAGTCCGAACGCCCCCCACCGGGGCGGCGCGGCGGCCGTCGGAGTCGGCCGCAGGTCCCGCGCCGTGACCATGGTCGGGGTGGGATAGGCGTCGTAGACCCGACGTACGACGTAATCGGCGCTGGCCGGGTCCATCGTCACGTCGGCGAAGGTGGCCGTCGCGCCGGTGCGGGCGTTGCTCACCTCGAGGGTGAACCGGTCGACGGAACTCCCGGCCCGCACGGTCGCGGTGGTCTGGTCGGCGTAGGTCAGTGCGCTGCGTACCTCGAGAACGTCCAGCCCCGCGTCGTCGGTGAGCCGGACCGCGCCCACGGTGTACGGGTTGGCCGCCCGCCAGGCCGGCTGTGACCGCCCGGTGTAGTCGGTGACCCCACGCGCGCTGTCCCGGACACCCAGCACCAGGTCGGTGTTGTGGACGAGCCGGTCGAGGTAGTAGGTGTCGCGGTAGGCGGCGTACATCCGCATGAAGGCGGCCAGCACGTACGACTGGCCCCAGGCGAGACCGCCGGCCTCGTTGGGCTGGTCGGGCTGGCCCGCGCCGCCGCTGTCGTGGAAGAGCCGGTCGAAGGTGTCGAAGGTGTCGCGCGCGGTGTAGTCGAACCCGCTGCCGTCCGCCGTCGTGGCCAGCGCGGGAGCGCCGGACCATCCTTCGAACGCGGACGTTCCGAGCAGGCCCGCTCCGCCCCACGCGAGGGCGGAGGCGCCGACTCCACGCAGGAACCCGCGCCGGCCGGGTGGCTGGTCGCTCATGCCGACACCTTCGTCCCGACGACGACGGTGAACTGCGACGTCCCTTCCGGTAGGTCGGCCGCGAGCTCCAGCAGCCGTCGTCCGTGCCGGGTCACGACCGCACAGGTCGCCGCTCCGTCGGCCACACTGACGGAGGCGTCGGCGGCGAGTCCCGGAACCGCCACCAGAACCCCGGTGGCCTTCATCGCCTCGCGGGCGGACACCGCGATTCGCAGCTCTCCCGAACCCGCGCCGGGTTCGACCGAGAGCCGGACACCGCGGCGGGAGCGTTCCCAGTCGTTCAGCTGCTCGCTGGTCCACCACTGCATGCCGCGGCGCCGCGCCTCGACGGCGACCTCCCGGCAGGCCTGCGCGACGTAGGGCTTGGTGTGCAGGTGAGCCGAGTGGAACAGGAAGTGGGCCACGCCGTGCAGGGCGAGGACCTCCTCGAGGATGACGTCCCGGATCGACGCGTGGCTCGCCCAGGCGAGGTCCTGGGTGTGCAGCGGAAGCTCGAGGACGTCGATCAGGCGGTTGCGCTCGCCGGCACCGGCCATCGGGAAGCTCAGGTGGCAGGAGCCGAAGGGGAACCCGACGTTGCCCTGTTTGCTCGGACCGCGCGACTGGTCGATCCTGATCCCGACCTTCTCACTCCACAGGAAGAAGTCGTCCCAGCCCTCCCAGCGGGTGTAGTGGTTCTTGTTCGAGACGATGTTCTCCCGGCCGGTCAGGGCCTGCGCCCAGGCGTACTGCGCGCGCAGCTGTGGCCAGCCCCACGAGGCGATGTCGGCGTCCCCCATCGCGTTGTAGTGCAGGGCCTGTTCGTGCCCGCGCGCCGCGATCTCCTCGACGACCTCCGGGGCGTAGCCACCGGGGTAGCAGTGGCACCAGGTCACCTTCACCCCCGCCTCGTCGAAGACCCGCAGCCCGCTGAGCGCCTGCTCGGAGACGTTGCCGTCGGAGTCGTGCGACATGTGCGCGACTGCGGGAACCCCGGCCGGCCAGTAGTACAGCCAGGGCAGGGTCACCCCGGCGGCCGCAGCCGCGTCGAAGAGCACGTCGAGGAACGACAGCCGCAGCCGGTCGGCGGTGCCCTGGTGAAAGATCGGCGCGGCGGCGGGCGGCGGGTAGACGTGCGGGAACGCACCATCGGCGCCGGCCTCACCGGGCGGCAGCGCACGGTCGTCGGCGTAGGACAGCACGATCCCGTCGTCGCACTTGAGCAGTCCGTCGTCGACCGGAGCGGAGCCGTCGGGTGCGGGCACTCCGTCGGTCTCGACCGGGATGCCCTGCTGGATCGACACGATCCGTTCCCAGATGCCGGGGTCGAACGCCCACTCGCCCGTCGCCGTCACCACCCGCCCTTCCCGGGCGTACACCGCGATACCTCCCGCCGCCACCCGGGCGGCCGCGCGGTCGTGCGGGACGACGTCGTAGGGCACCCGCAGGTGGTCGAGGACCTCGGTGGAGTAGAGCCACCAGGCGTTGGTGTCCTGCTCGTGGGCGGCCACGATGGCGTCCTCGTCGAGCACCACCGCGACCGGACTGGTCGCACTCACGTGACTTCCTCCTTCGACCGGACGCTCGGGCGGGAGGGCCCTCACGACCGGAGGCTGTTCGAACCGCGGACGGGTAGGACCGCCGCGAGCAGGTCCCGGGTGTAGGTGTCCTTCGGAGCGCGGAAGAGCTCCTCGGTGGGAGCGAGTTCGACCACCCGCCCGTGCCGCATCACCGCGACCCGGTTGGCGAGGCGTTCGACGACCGCGAGATTGTGGGAGATGAACAGACAGGTCAGGCCGAGCCGCTCCCGCAGGTCGACCAGCAGGTTGAGGATCTGGGCCTGGATCGAGACGTCCAGGGCGGACGTGGGTTCGTCACAGACCAGCAGGTCCGGCTTGAGGGCCAGGGCGCGGGCGATCGCGATGCGCTGTTGCTGCCCGCCGGAGAACTGTCGCGGATACAGGTCTGCCAACCGAGGGTTGACACCGACCAGCTCCAGCAGCCGGAGTGCCTCCTCCCGCCGGCCCTGTTTGTCAGCGATCCGGTGCAGGCGCAGCGGCTCCGCGACGTTGGCGGCGGCGGTGTAGTGCGGGAGCAGCGATCCGTAGGGGTTCTGGAAGACCATCTGCATCCGCCGGCGCACCCCGCGCAGGTCCGCGGCCGGGACCGACGCGAGATCGGTGCCGTCGAAGAGCACCCGTCCACTGGTCGGCGACTGCAGCCACATGAGCAGGCGCGCGACCGTCGACTTGCCGCTGCCGCTCTCGCCCACCAGTCCGAGCGTCTCGCCCCGCGCCACGTCGAGGGTCACGTCGTCGACGGCGAGGACGTCGCCGCCCGGCGTCGAGAAGACCTTGCTGAGATTCTCCGCACGGATCAGGGTCGTGGCCTCAGCGCTCGGCGCCATCGGTCACCGCCTTCCAGCAGGCCGCCTCGCGACCGGCGGAGATCGGGAGCAGCTCCTGGTCGGTGAGGCAACGCGGCCGCTCCGCCTGACCGCACCGCGGATGGAACGCGCACCCCTGCGGGCGCCGGGCCAGGTCGGGCGGGCTGCCCTGGATGGACACGAGGGGGCGGTGCCGCTCGCCCAGCTCCACGCAGGAGCCGAGCAGGCCCACGGCGTACGGATGCTTCGGCGCGTCGAGCAGTTCGTGGGTCGGTGCGCGTTCGACCACCCGGCCGGCGTACATCACCACCACGTCGTCACAGAAGTACCTCGCGACACCGAGATCGTGGGTGATCATCACGATGCCGGTGCCGCGGCTCTTCACCTCGACCAGAAGGTCGAGGATCTGCCGCTGCACCGTGACGTCGACGGCCGTCGTCGGCTCGTCGGCGATGAGGAGCGCGGGCTCGGTCAGCATCGCCATCGCGATCATCGCGCGCTGGCGCATCCCGCCGGAGAGCTGGAAGGGGTAGGTCCGGATCCGGCGTTCGGGCTCGGGGATGCCGACGTCGCCGAGTGCCCGGACGGCACGCTCGCGGGCCTCGGCCTTTCCGCAGACGCCGTGCCAGAGCAGGTGCTCGGTGAGTTGGCGTTCCAGGGTGAGGGTGGGGTTCATCGCCTCCATGGCGTTCTGGAACACCATGCCGATGTCGCGTCCACGGACCCGGCGCATCTCGCGTTCGGACAGCGTCAGCAGGTCACGCCCCGGCTGGTCCGCGACCACGCGCGCCCGCTCCCGCCGGCCGGCCCGTCGGGACGGGGCCGCCGCTCGGCCTGGTCCGGGCTCCTCCCTCCGGGCCGCCTCGCGGTTGAACCACACCTGCCCGCCCGCCACCGTCGCGGTGCGTGGCAGGAGCCGCATCAAGGTGCGCGCGGTGACGGTCTTGCCGCTGCCGCTCTCCCCCACGATGGCGAGCGCCCGGCCGGCGTGCAGGTCGAAACTCACGCCGTCGACCGCCGGCACGATCTCCCGGCCGTTGCGGAACCGCGTGCGCAGGTCGCGCACCGACAGCAGGGGCGCGGTCGCGGCGCCGCGCTCCCGGGCCGGATCCGTCACCAGATCGGTACTCATCGCTGCTCCGCGGTCGGGTCGAACGCGTCCCGGAGTCCGTCACCGACCCAGGTGAACGCCAGCAGGGTCAACGCGAAGAGCAGGGCGGGGAACACCATCACCTGCGGCGCGGCGAGGAGGTAGCGCATCCCGTCGGTGATCATGGCGCCCCACGAGGGTGTCGGCGGCTGGACTCCCAGACCCAGCAGCGCGAGCCCCGCCTCCGCCGAGACCGCCGCCGGGATCGCGAAGCTCGTCGTGACGAGGATCGGTCCGATGGCGTTGGGCAGGATGTACTTGACGGCGATGGTGGGACCCCGGGCACCCATCGCGCGGGCGGCCTCGACGTACTCACGTTGTTTGATCGTCAGCACCTGCGCACGCACCAACCGCGCCTGGGTCACCCACGACGCGATGCCGATGGCGAGCATCAGGGCGAAGACACTGCGGCCGAGGACCGTGACCAGGACGACCGCGAACAGGTAGCTCGGGAACGCGTACATCACGTCGGTGAAGCCCATCAGGCCCTGCTCGACCCGACCGCCGCGGTAGCCCGCCACCAGCCCGATCACCAGGGCCAGCGCCAGGGCCGTGAGCTCGGCACCGAAGGCCACCAGCAACGCGGTCCGCAGCCCGTAGACGAGCCGGCTCGCGATGTCGCGTCCGAGCAGGTCGGTGCCGAGCAGGTGCCCTTCGCTCCCGATCGGGGCCAGCCGCGCGTCGTAGTCGGTCTCGGCGTAGTGATGCGGTGCGACCAGCGGCGCCGCGACGGCCAGGAGCACAAGCAGCCCGCAGAAGACCAGACTCCCCAGGGCCAGTCGGTTGGCGCGGAACCTGTCCCAGGCGCGGGCCCACTGGCCCTTCGGCCGGGCGGCCTCTGTCACAACGCTTCCTGCGGCGAGATCCTCTGCGACGCCCTCCGAGATCGCGATCGTCCCCACCCCCCTTCGGCGCGGATACGTGGGTCGAGTACGCCGTAGACGAGGTCGACGACGAGGTTGGTGACCATCAGGATCACCGCGAAGAACAGCGTGCTTCCCATCAGCAGTGGCATGTCCCGGCTCGCGGCGGCACTCGCGAAGTAAAGGCCGAGGCCCGGGATGCGGAACAACGCCTCGATGAACACCGTGCCAGTCATGAGTCCGGCGAGGAGCGGGCCGACGACGGTCACCAGCGGGATCAGTGAGTTGCGCAACGCGTGCCGGATGATGACCGTTCGCCGGGGACCGCCCTTCGCGTACGCCGCCGTGACGTACTCCTCCCGCAGCGTCTCGAGCATGCTGGAGCGCACGTAGCGCGCGAGGACGGCGGCCGGCCCGATGGCGAGCGCGAGCACCGGCATCACCAGGTTGCGTGGACCCTGGAACCCGCTCGAGGGCAGCACGTGCAGGGTGGCGGTGAACAGCAACACGAGGAACGCCGCACTCAGGAAGCCCGGCAGCGCGTGCCCCAGGGTCACGAGGAACATCATCCCGTGATCGGCGACGGAGTTCTGCCGCAGCGCTGCGAAGACACCGACCGGCAAGGCGATGAGCAGGGCGAGCAGCACCGACAGCAGAGCCAGCGTCGCCGAGACCGGGAACGCCTTGGCGATGATGTCCTGGACGTCGAGCGTCGGGTACTTGTACGACGGACCGAAGTCCCAGGTGACCGCGCCCTTCATGAAGATGAGGTACTGCTTCCAGACGGGGACGTCCGCGCCGTACCGCGACTCGAACGCGCTGGCGACGGCCTCGGTACCCGCCGACCCGATCGTCGACGCACCACTGCTGATCCGCTGGATATCGGCGAAGTTGCCGGGCGCCAACTGCAGCAGGGTGAAGGTGATGAGCGAGACCGCCACCAGGGACAGGACGAGCCGCAGCAACCGCCGGCCGAGGTAGGCGAGGAACCCCGTCCCCACGTCAGGCTCCGGCGAGGACCGACGCCACGCTGACCCGCGCACCGTCGCGTTCGGCGGACAGGACCCCCGCCCGCAGCACCGCGAGCAGTTCGAGGGTCTCCTCCGGCGCCACCGGCGGCGTACCGGTGCGGGCCATCTCGACCGCGGCGCGAACCTGACCGGAGTAGAAGCCGTCGAAGTCGGCGATCCGGACGGCGTGCAGGCCCTCCTTGCCGTACATCGTGAGGTGGAAGGCGTAGGCGGCGTCGCGCAGCGTCTCGACCACCGCGGTGGGTCCGTCGGCGTAGGACAGCACCGCGACGTCCCGGTCGGGCCAGGTGAAGCGCTGCACCCACTCGACGCCGCCGCCGACCGCGGCGTAGAGCTGTTCGACCGCGTGGACACCGTAGTAGTACCACTCGCCCGGACCCACGCTCACCACGGAGGAGAGGGCGCCCAGGGCGGCGATCCGCTCGCGGTCGGCCTCCAGCTCCACCGCGAAGCGCAACGCCGAGGAGCTAGTCACCGGGGTGCCTCGCTTCGCGGCCACGGCGAACAGCTCCTGGGCCTGCGCCAGGTCGACCGCCATCGGTTTGTCGAGGAACGTCGGGACGCCCGCCTCCACGAACGGTCGGGCCAGTGGAACGTGGTTGGCGCCGCCACCGGTGTCGTCCACGACCAAGACGAGGTCGGTCTCGCCGATCTTCGCGGTCGGTTCGGTCACGACCTCGGGGATGTCGTAGGTCTTCGCCAGCGTCGGCGCGTCGGGCTGGTTGGGGCGCAGTTCACCGCCCCACACCCAGGTGACCCGCGCTCCGTCGGCGACGGAGCGCTCGTTGAGCAGGCGCGCGAACGCGCCCGCGTGCGAAGTGTTGACGCCGACCAGGCCGACTCTCAGCTCGCTCATGCACTGCCCTTCTCGATGCTGATGCCCTTGAAGTAGAAGAAGTCCGGCGCGGCGCGCAGTTCCAACCCCTTGACGGTGGGGCGAACGGCGTACATCGCGTCCTGCCACATCAGCGGGAAGTACAGGAACTGCTCGTCGCGCAACTTCGCAGCTTGCTTGAAGAGCTGGAGCTGCGCGGCTTCGTCTCGGGTCGCGGACGCCTGCGTCACGAGCTGGCCGATCTGCTTGGAGGGCGCGGTCGCCTTGGTCGCCAGGATCGCGTCGAGCTGCTGGTTGCGCTGGACCGGCGTGAGCTCGGAGTCGCTCTCGATCTGCTGGTAGCGGGCCCAGTCGGCCGCCGGGAGGCTGAGCTTCTGGACGTCCTTCGGCCCCCACAGGACTCCGACCATCACCGGCCAGGTGTGCAGTCCGGCGAAGGTACCGAAGTAGAAGCCGATGTAGTCGCCCGTCTGGACCTTCCAGCGGCGCTCGACGTAGGTGCCGGACTCCACGATGTCGGCCCTGGCCTGGATGCCGAGGTTCTTCTTCCAGGAGTCGATGACCACATCGACCATCGGCGACTGGGTACCGGCCAGGATGCGGACGGTCGGCAGTCCCTTGCCACCGGGGTAGCCCGCCTGCGCGAGGAGCTGCCGTGCCTCCTCGACGTTCTCCCGCACCGCGAGGCTCGGGTCCCAGCCGGGTGTGTCGTCGACGACCAGGGACGTCGCAGGCCGCAGTCCGGGGCCGATCTTGGCGAGGTCGGCCCGCCCCGCGGACAGCGCGAGTGCCCGCCGGACCCGCACGTCGTCCAGGGCGGGGTTCTCGCTGCGCAGCTTGGCGAGGTAGCTGATGGAGTACGTCGGCACCGAGCGCAGCTGCTTGGACAGCTCCGGGTCGTTCTTGAACCGGAGCGCGTCGGCGTCGGTGACCCCCACGATGTCGACCTCGCCGTTCTCGTACGGAACGGTGGCGGTTCCCGTCGCGACGGCCTCCGTCAGCGTGATCTCGATGCGGGTCAGGAAGACCTTCCCCCGGTCCCAGTAGTTCTCGTTGGGGACGAGCGTCATCGAGGAGTTCTGCGTCCAGGTGGAGAGCTTGAACGGACCGTTGGACACGAGGGTGCCGGGGTTCTGCCACTCCTTCGGCTGCGCCTCCACCGTGTCCATGTGCAGCGGGAGCATCGCCGGGTGGGTCAGCCCGAGGAGGAAGCCGGGGTTGGGGTTCTTCAGGGTCAGGACGAGCTCGTGGTCGCCGCTCGCCTTCACCCCGACCTGCGACCAGTCGGTGAGCGTCCCGGCGAGGTGCTCCTCGGCACCCTTGATCCCGGTCGCCGCCTGGTAGGAGTTGGCACCCATGGTGGTGCCGCCGGCCGCGGCCGAGCTCGGTGTGAACAGCCGCTTCAGGGTCCGTTCGAAGTCCGACGCGACGACGGGATCGCCGTTGGACCACTTCGCCGTCGTACGGAGTTGGAAGGTGTAGACGAGTCCGTCCGGCGAGATCGTCCACCGCTCCGCGACCGCCGGGATGACGTCGCTGCCCTTGGAGTTCTGCGAGACCAGCCCCTCGAAGACGCCACGCAGGGCGAGCCACATGCCGTCGGTGATGACCTGCGGGTCGATCACCGCGAAGTTGGGGAAGCCGAGCCGCATCACCTGGGTGGGCTTGCCGTCGCCGGATCCATCGCCCCCGGGGTCGGTGCCGGCACCGCTTTCTTCGAAGATCGAGCAGCCGCTGAGCACACCCGCTCCGGCCGCGATGGTGAGGAAGCTGGCGCCGCGCAGGATCTCACGTCGGCTCGGGCCAGAAGCGGCCATGCCGCGGGAGCGGTCACGCTCGAACATGGGTGCCCCCAGGGGTTCTCGGGCTGGCGTCTGAATTACGGTCCTGACCGTAGGACTCGCTCTCCACCGGTGTCAATGGCGTGGTCGCGACCATCGCTCCCGAACGGCAACCGCTTCCCGACGAGGATGTGACCGGACCGGTCGAGTCCGGCTCCGGCCCACGGTCGGCGCTCCGCACGTTGACGCTGCGACACATCGCTAGATACGGTCTTGACCGTTAATGTGGGGACGTATTCGCCTGCCCGGCAGGATGCGCGAAACCTCCGCGCGCGTCGTCGTCGCGACGAGAATGAGCGGCGGAAGGCGGCGGGGACCAGGCGCGGGAAGGAAGACCAGGGTGTTCGACTCCGACGAAGAACTGGAACAACGGTTGGCCGAACCCCCTCCCCGGCTGGTCGCGGACCTCGCCGGGATGGACGGCGACCTCGTGGTCCTCGGTGCGGGCGGAAAGATGGGGCCGAGCCTGTGCCACCTCGCCCGACGCGGACTCGACGCGGCCGGGCGTTCCGACGTGGAGGTCGTCGCCGTCTCCCGGTGGAGCGACCCCGAGGTCGAGAAGGGGCTGCGCGAACGCGGCGTACGGACCGTGCGCTTCGACCTGTCCCCCGACGCCGATCTGGCGGGCCTGCCGGACGCCGGAAACGTCGTCTACATGGTCGGCGCGAAGTTCGGTTCCGCGGCCGCGCCGGCGCAGACCTGGGCGGTCAACGCGTTCCTTCCCGCCGCGGTGGCGCGCCGCTACGCCGACGCCCGGATCGCGGCGTTCTCCACCGGCAACGTCTATCCGCTGGTCCCGGTCGCCGACGGCGGCTGCACCGAGGACCATCGGCCCGACCCGGTGGGTGAGTACGCCATGTCCTGCCTCGGCCGCGAGCGCGCGTTCGAGTACGCCAGTGAGCGGCACGGCACCCGCGTGACGTTGCTGCGGCTCAACTACGCCGTCGACCTGCGCTACGGCGTTCTCGCCGACGTCGCACGGAGCGTCCACGCCGGTGAGCCGGTCGACGTCACCACCGGGCACGTCAACGTCGTCTGGCAGGCCTACGCCAACGAGGTCGCGCTCCGCTCGCTCCTGCATGCGGCCAGCCCGGCGGTGGCGCTGAACGTCACCGGCCCGGAGACGCTCTCCGTACGCCGTCTCGCCGCCCGTTTCGGCCAACTCCTCGACGCGTCGCCGGTCATCGCCGGTGAGGAGGCGCCGACCGCGCTGTTGTCCGACGCCACCCGCTGCCACGCGCTCTTCGGCTACCCCGAACTCTCCGTCGGCGCGCTGGTGGAGGCACAGGCCGCCTGGATACGGAAGGGCGGCACCCTGTGGGACAAGCCGACCAAGTTCCAGCGCCGGGACGGGCGGTTCTGATGGCACCCGCGCTGCCCGCTCCCGAGGCGAGCCTGCTCGCCCGCGGCTGCGTGATCCCCGCCCACCCGCTGGCCCTGACCGTGGACCGGCGGCTCGACGAGCGCCGGCAACGTGCTCTCACCCGTTACTATGCGGCCGCCGGAGCGGGCGGCGTCGCCATCGGCGTGCACACCACGCAGTTCGCGATCCGCTCCGCCGGGCTGCTCCAGCCGGTCCTCGAACTCGCCGCCGAGACCGTGGCCGAGGCCGCCGCCGACCGGCCGTTCCTACGCATCGCCGGCGCGGTCGGCGACGTCCAGCAGGCGGTCCGGGAGGCCGAGCTCGCCGCCGGACTGGGCTACCACGCCGTCCTCCTCGGGCCGGCGGTCTCCGGCGAGCTCGACGAGCAGGACCTGCTGTTGCGGGCCAAGGCCGTCGGCGAGGTGTTGCCGGTCTTCGGGTTCTACCTGCAGCAAGCGGTCGGAGGGCGCTACCTCTCCCGCGCCTTCTGGCGCGACCTCGCCGACCTGCCGTGCGTGGTGGCGGCGAAGATCGCGCCGTTCGACCGCTACCGCACGCTGGAGGCGGTCCGCGGGATCGCGGAGGCCGACCGGGGCAGCGAGGTCGCTCTCTACACCGGCAACGACGACACCATCGTCACCGACCTGCTCGCGCCCGTGTCCGCGGAGGTCGGCGGCCAGATGGTGCAGCGCCGGATCGTCGGCGGACTGCTCGGACAGTGGGCGGTCTGGACCCGCCACGCCGTCCGGATGCTCGACCGCGTACGCAGCGCGTGGGACGGCGACGACGCCGAACTCCGCGCTCTGCTGGCCGAGAGCTCCCGCGTCACCGAGGCCAACGCCGCCGTCTTCGACGCGGCCAACGGGTTCGCTGGCTGCATCGCGGGCGTCCACGAGGTGCTGCGCCGGCAGGGCCTGCTCGAGGGCACCTGGTGCCTCGACCCGCACGAACGCCTCTCTCCCGGCCAGGCCGCCGAGATCGCGCGCGTCTGCGCGGCCTATCCCGAGCTCACCGACGACGAGTTCGTCGCGGCGCACCTGGACGAGTGGCTGCGGTGAGCGGTCCAGGTCGCCCAGGCGCCGCGGCACCTCCGCCCGACGGCCTGAAGGTGAAGGTGGCCGTCGCCCTGCCGCCGGAGCTGCGCGAGATGTTCTTCCCGGCCGCCCACTGGTCCCGGCTGGTCGACGCGTACGAGACGACCCTCGTTCGCGGTGACCACCGCGACCCCGAGGTGGTCGGCGCGTTGCTCGCCGAGACCGGCGCGCAGGTACTGCTCAGCGGCTGGGGTACGGCGCGACTCGAGGATCGCGTGCTCGCGGCCGCTCCGGACCTGCGCCTGCTCGCGCACACCGGCGCGACGGTCAAGCCGCTGGTCAGCGAGGAGTCGTGGCGGCGAGGGGTGCGCGTCACCCAGGCCGGGCAGGCGATGGCGCCGGGGGTGGCCGAGGCGGCACTCGCCCACACCCTCGCCCTGCTGCACGGCCTGCACCGCTTCGACCACGCGATGCGGACCGGTACGCCGTGGGAGCAGGCCCAGCTCGCCCCACCGCGCCGGGAGCTGCACGGCAGCACCGTCGGCGTCGTCGGCGCCTCCCGGACCGGCCGCGCCTACCTCACGATGGTCCTCGCCCTCGGCGCGAACGTCCTCGTCCACGACCCCTACCTCGACGACGCCGAAGCGGCTGAGCTCGGCGTGCGTCGGTGCGGGCTGGACGAGCTCCTCCGCGCCTCCCGGGTGGTGGCCGTGCACGCGCCCGTCCTGCCCGAGACCCACCACCTGCTGGGCGCCCGCGAGCTCGCGCTGCTCACCGACGGCGCGATGCTCGTCAACACGGCGCGGTCCTGGCTCGTGGACCAGGCCGCCCTGCTCGCCGAACTGAGGTCGGGCCGGATCGACGCCGCCCTCGACGTGTACGACGAGGAGCCGTTGCCGGTCGACCACCCGTTCCGGGCGCTCCCCAACGCGCTGCTCGTCCCCCACCAGGCGGGCGGCACGCTGGAGGCCCGATGGCGCGCCGCCGACCTGCTGATCGAGGAGATCGGCCGCTTCGGTGCCGGGCTACCGCTTCGACACGAGGTGACGCGGGACCAGCTCGCCCGGATGGGTTGACGGAGGCAGGCTCACAGTTCGACGTGGTAGACGACCGGCGGGCGGCCCATCTGCCCCTCGTTCAACGTGCCCACCGGCACCGCCGCGCCGGCCCGCTCCAGCCGCTTCAACAGTCGGCGCGCGCTGCGTTCCTGGATCGAGAACGCCTGCGCCAGCTCGGTGGCCGTGACGCGGCCCTCCTGCGCCGACTGCAGGAACTGTCGCAGCGACAACAGCGTGCTCCGGCTCATCCCGAGCCGCTGGGCGAGTCGCCCCAGGTCGGTGGGCGCGCTGCCCTCCGGTGCTGCCACCGCGGTCAGCACGATGTCGGCGTCGTGTGGTGCGGACAGGACCGCGGCGACGTCGCCCTGGGCGCGGGCGCGCGCGAGCGCCCGCGACGCGTGTGCGGCCGCCTCGCCGGCCGAACGTCCGATCCCGAGCCCGACGAGGACCCGCTCGTGGCGGGCGGCCAGGCGTTCGAGGAACGGCGCCGCCCGGAAGTCGTCGGTGACCCGCTCGAGGGGTCCGCGGGTGGTGACGAGGAGGTACCGCTCGGCGTCGATCCGCACGACGGCGCCACCCAGCTCACCGAGGTCGCGTTCTAGCCGCGGGTCGGCGCGTTCCAGCTCGACGAAGCCCAGGGCCACCTGCGCGTCGGAGTGGTGGCGGTTGCGCGTCTGCAGGGCGAGTTCGTCCACGGCGCCCCGGATGTCGCGCGGTGAGGGCGCCAACCGGACGACCAGCATCTCCTTGCGGAGCACGTCGTAGGCCGAGCGCAGACAGGTGACCGCCACCGTCGCGCCCTCGTCCTCGCGGGCCTGCCGGTGGAATGCCACGACGTCGCGGGAACGCACTTCGCGCCGGTAGACCATCGTCCGCGCGACGTCCTCGGCCAACCCGGCCTCGGCCAGGGTCTCGCTCACCTCGGCCGGATCCAGGGTGTCGATACTGATCCTGGTCAGGTCCTGCCCCTCCCGGCCGAGCCGGAAGAGCGCCGCGAGCAGGGTGAGACCGCTGTAGGACACGTGGCGTGCCGGGAGGGTGACCACCCCCTCGGCCTCGGCGATCGCGTGGGGCACCACCCCGGTGAACAGCCAGGCGTCGACGTCGTCCGCGTGTTCGCGGAGGATTCGCGCGGTCTCCTGCTCCTGACGGTAGGGAAGGCGCAGCGCCCGTAGCGCCGGCGCCGCCTCCACGACCTCGGCGACCCGGGGCACCAGGTCGGCCGGACCGACGATCCCGAAGGTCAGCGCGCGGTCCGGACGAGGTGCGGTCCGGCGGGCGCGCTGGTCGGAGCGGCCGTCGGTGCGCCGCTCGCGTGTCTGCATGTTGCGTACGTTACGGCCTTGGCCGTAATCGCCTCCTCACCAGGCCGACTTCGGCGCTGACCGATCCAGGGCGGGAGCCGGACAGGGCAGACTCAGGGTTCATGACGAGGAGCGCACGCATCCCTGACCGTGGTGTGGCGAGCCCACCGGCCGTCGCCGCCGTCCGCGCCGACCTGCGCGGAGGACTGGTCGCCGCGACCCTGACACCGTTCCACCCAGACGGTACGGTCGCCCGGTCCGCGGTCGCGCCGTACGCCGCCGCACTCGCCGCCCAGGGAACACGCGCGCTCGCGGTCGGCGTCCACACCGGCCGCGGCAGCCGGCTCGCGGGTGCCGACCTGCACTGGCTGGTACGGGAGTTCGGACAGGCCTCGGGACTTCCCGTGGTCGCGGGTCTCGCCCTGCCGCCCGGTGCCCCCGTCGACGACCTGCTGCCACTCGCGGTGCGCCTCCGCGAGGCAGGCGCGCGGGCCCTGCTGGTCTCGCCCGTCCCGGGTGCCGACCTCGCGAGCACCGTGAAACTGCACAGTCGCCTCGGCGCGGAGGTCGGGCTGCCCCTCGTCGCCTTCGTCCTCTACCAACGCGCGAGCGGCTACCAGTACGACGTGGAAACCGTCGCCGAACTCGTCCGGCTGCCCTGGGTCTGCGGTGTCAAGCTGGCCCTGCTGGACGACGCGATGGCCTGTCAGGACCTCCTCACGGGTGCGCTGGCCGCCGCACCGGACACGCTGGTGTTCACCGGCGAGGACCGGATGTACGGACCGTCGCTCATGTGGGGCGCCCACGCCGCCCTGCTCGGCATCGCCGCCGCCCTGCCCGGCTGGTCCGCCGCCGTCCTCGACGCCTGGACCGGCGGCGACCACGCGGCGTTCGTCGCGGCCTCCGCCCGTCTGGACGCACTCGCCCGGCTGACGTTCCGCGAACCGATGGAGGGTTACGTTCAGCGGATGGCCTGGGTCGCCGCCTGGCAGCGACTTCTTCCGGCGGAGGTCGCGATCGACCGGTTCGGCCCCGCGCTACCCAACGCCGAACGCCAGCGGCTCGTGCGTGGCCTGGACGCCCTGGCGGAGCGAGTTCCCTAACGCTGCCGGCCACGCCGGTATGGCGGGCACGGCCGGCCGGCTCGATGTAGCGGGCACGGCCGGCCGGCTCGATGTGGCGGGACACCGCTGCCGGACTCACCTCACCAGTCCGGTTCCTTCAACGCGTCCTGGCGTGACCGACCCGACAGCGACTCCAGGTCGGCGAGAAGCTCGGGCGCGGGCTCGTACGTCGTCAAGACCCAGCCGCGGTGGTGTTCGTTCCACAGCGGCTTCGCCGCCGCGATGGTGTCCGGGGCGGGGCTCGCGGTGGGCCAGACGACCAACTGCGTGAACCTCGACGTCGCCCCGACCACCTCTCGCTGGGCGACTCCCCAGCGGTCGACGTCGGACCACGGTATGCGGATCGAGGATTCACCACTTCGGACCGTCAGCTCTTCCCCGCCGACCTGCACCGTCGCGCCGGCGGTGAACGACCTGGCCATGCGGATCCCATAGACGGCGACCGCCACACCGACGGCAAACAACAGTAAACAGAACAACCAAAAGGAGGTGTACAGCAGGGGAATTCCCGAGAACGCCACGGCAACACCGATCGCCATGACGACCCATCCGGAACCGCGTATCTCCGTGTCGACCCGATGAACTCTTTCCACAGCGCCCTCCAGCACCGTCGCACACTCCGAAGATCACCTAAGATGGTGCCGGCCGCCGCCGTAGTGCTTGAGTCTTCGGGAGATCCTCACGCCATGCCAGTCTATGAGCCAGAAACCTTCGCCAAGGCGCTGAACAAGCTCGGCGGCGGGCCCGAGTCCCCGTACGCTCACCTCCTGAACGCGCGGGTCAACCTGTCCGGCGCGGAGCTGCCGATGCTCGCCCTCGGTGTGGCGGGACTCATCTTCGTCAAGGACGATTACGACAACGCCCAGAAGTTCTACCATGGCGAACTCCAGGTTTCCTGCGACAACTTCCGTGGCGTTCTCGATGCCTTGGTGCTCGTCTCGAAGAATTACAAGACTGTCGAGAAGGTAAACCTGGTCGACCCGCGTTTCGCGAAGGACCAGCCCAACGACAAGGTCGATTTAACTCCGTTCGACTTCAGTTCTCCGGACAAGTGGTTGGGTCGGGAACTCATCGTGCTCGGTTCCGCCTGGACGCTCGGAGCGATCTCACTCTTGATCGGCGCCAGTCTCGAGAAGAGCGGTCAGATCTCCGCCGCGGCCGGCGTCTCCACCCTGTTGTGGGCGATGTTCACTCCGATGGACACCGAACTCTCCGCGGCGCAGGACAAGTGGGAGTCGGCCGCCGAACACCTCAACCAGTTCAACATGAAGTTGATCGGCGTCATGACGGAGTTCGGGCAGGCCTGGCGCGACAGCAAGGGGTCCGAGGCCTTCAGAAAGTACATGGACCAACTGTCCGGCGAGGTCCGCGAGGCTGCCCAGCTCATCACGCAGACCGCGAGCACGTTGAAGGCCATCCACGACCACCTCTTCCGGATCCAGACGACATGGGCGGCCTATTCACTCGCGGTTCTCATTCTCCTAATCTCGCTCAAGGCTTTCCAGGTGGCGTCACCACCCAGCTCCGGCTGGGTGAAGGTCGTGATCGAACTCGTCGGCGGAACCGTCACCAAGGCAGTCGGCTACTGGGTCGGAATCATCGGCGAAGCCGCCCGTGCCCTCATTCTGAGTGCCGGAGTCATTCCTTTCAGCCAGCGCGACTTCATCGCCGAGAAGAAGGCATGGAACTACGGCGGCACGAACTACGACGGACTGGATCTGAAGTCGGTTCGCATGTCCACGGCCGACCTCGACACTCTCATCCACAAACGCTGAGCCGACGTTCCTGTCCAGGACACCAGACAGAAATCCGGGCAGAGCACACTGGCACGTCAGCACCACTGCTGTCCTGAAGGGCGAACGGAGAACGTTGCCGGCATGAGCACCGACGAGTACGAGAAGTTGTTGAAGGCGGCGAGCTCCCAGCTCGAGGCGGTGCAGGCGGCCACTGCCAAGTTGGGCTCGATCGAGGGCGCCGGTGAGACCGCCGACGGGAGGGTGCGGGTTCGCGTCATCTCAGGCGCCGTTCGGGCACTTGAGATCGACCCCCGGGCCATGCGGATGGCGTCGGAGGATCTCGCCGCGGCTGTCCTGGAGGCGATCCAGCTCGCTACGGACGACGCCAACCGGAAGATGGCCGAGATCTTCGAGATGGTCGCGCCAGGCGCCGGAGCCAGCATCACCGGGCTCGGTGACCCCACCAAGGCGTCCGAGAGTCCCGACTCCATCCAGGCCAGCATCGACGGAATCATCGAGTCTCTCCAGCGCGGCTTCCGGGAGGGTCTGTGACCGCCGGCGAGCACGCCGCGATGCTGGCCTCGGTTCGTAAGCACCTGACGGTCGCACGCAGAACCGTCCGGACCCTGGAAGACCTCGAGGCGACACTCCTGCGCGTCGGCGAGCACATGGGGAAGTCCGTCGGAGTCGGCGAGGCACTCGAAGGCCGGGTCCGTGCCGAGGTCGCGGCCACGGGTGAGCTGCACGACCTCGCGCTCGACCCGGCACTGTTGTCGATGAATCCGGACGACCTGTCCAAGGCGGTGCTCAGCGCGATCCAGCAGGCGACCGCGGACGCCCGCGCACGCTTCGACACCACCGAGCCGGGCACGCACGCCTGACAGCACCGGAGAGTTCCACCAAGCGGCAGACGAAGGCGCCGCCGCGGTTCCCGTGGGTGATCGCGGCGGCGCCTTCGTGTGCTCGGGCGAGCCACGGCCACCAGCGGCGGCCGTGGCGATCAGCGCTCAGACCTCGACGACCACCGGAATGATCATCGGGCGGCGGCGGTGGGTGTCACTGACCCACTTGCCGATGGTGCGCCGGATCAGCTGCTGGAGCTGGTAGGTGTCGTCGGTGCCCTCGCGGCCGGCACGGCCGAGCGCCTCCTCGATCAACACCCGGGCCGGATCGAACACCGAGTCGTCCTCGGCGAACCCGCGCGCCTTGATCTCCGGACCACCGACCACCTTGCCGTTGACCGAGTCGACCACCACGATGACGGAGATGAACCCCTCCTCACCGAGGATGCGCCGGTCCTTCAGCGAGGTCTCGGTGATGTCACCGACCGTGGAGCCGTCGACGTAGACGTAACCACATTCGACCTTGCCTGCGACCCGCACGACACCGTCGATGAGGTCCACGACGATGCCGTCCTCGGCGACGACCACCCGGTCACGGCGGACGCCGGTCGAGACGGCCAGGTCGGCGTTGGCCCGCATGTGTCGGATCTCGCCGTGAACCGGCAACACGTTGCGCGGCTTCACGATGTTGTAGGCGTACAGCAGCTCACCCGCTGACGCGTGGCCGGAGGTGTGGACCAACGCGTTGCCCTTGTGAACGACGTCGGCGCCCCAGCGGGCCAGGCCGTTGATGACCCGGAAGACGGCGTTCTCGTTGCCGGGGATCAGCGAGGATGCCAGCACCACCGTGTCGCCCGGCTCGATCCGGATCTGCGGATGGTCACGCGCGGCGATCCGCGACAGCGCGGACAGCGGCTCGCCCTGCGACCCGGTCGAGATGAGCACCACCTCGTTGGGCTCGAACTTGTCCACCTCCCGAACGTCGACCACGGTGTTCGGCGGGACGCGCAGGAAGCCGAGGTCGCTCGCGACGCCCATGTTGCGCACCATCGAGCGACCCACGTAGGCGACCTTGCGGCCGTGCTCGACAGCGGCGTCCATCACCTGCTGCACACGGTGCACGTGCGAGGCGAAGCAGGCGACGATGATCCGGCGCTCGGCCCGGGCGAAGATCCGGTCGATCACCGGGGTGATGTCGCGCTCGGAGATGGTGAAGCCGGGCATCTCGGCGTTGGTCGAGTCGACCATGAAGAGGTCGATGCCCTCCTCGCCCAGCCGGGCGAACGCCCGCAGGTCGGTGAGCCGCCCGTCCAGCGGAAGCTGGTCCATCTTGAAGTCGCCGGTGTGCAGCACGGTCCCAGCCGCGGTGCGGATCGCCACCGCCAGCGCGTCCGGGATCGAGTGGTTGACCGCGACGAACTCCAGGTCGAACGGGCCGAACTGCACCCGCTGACGTTCGCGGACGACGTTCTTCTGGACGTCCTTCAGCCGGTGCTCGCGAAGCTTCCCGTCCAGCAGCGCCAGGGTGAGCTGGGAGCCCACGAGCGGGATGTCGGGGCGTTCGCGCAGGAGGTACGGGACGGCGCCGATGTGGTCCTCGTGCCCGTGGGTCAGGACCAGCGCCTCGATGTCGCTGAGCCGATCCCGGATCGGCTCGAAGTCAGGCAGGATCAGGTCGACGCCCGGGTGCTTGTCCTCAGGGAAGAGCACACCACAGTCGACGATGAGCAACCGGCCCTCGTGTTCGAAGACCGTCATGTTGCGCCCGATCTCCCCCAGACCGCCGAGCGGGATCACCCGCAGGGCGCCGGGCGGGAGAGCGGAAGGGGCGGAGAGTTCGGGATGCGGATGACTCATGAGGTCAGTCCGGCCTCCTGCAGGTCCTCGCGAAGGCGACCTATCTGCTCCTCCGTGGCGGGAACCAGCGGTGGACGTACGGCTCGTGAGGGCAGGACGCCCAGCACTTCGAGCGCGGCCTTGGCCATGATCGCTCCTTGGGTACGGGTCATGATCGCCTGGAACGCCGGCACCAGGCGACGATCGATCGAGCGCGCGGACGCGAGGTCGCCGGCGTCGACAGCGCGCACCATGTCGGCATAGTCCCGCGACGCGACGTGCGACACGACACTCACCACGCCGGCCGCACCGAGGGCGAGCAGCGCGAGGTTCCACTCGTCGGCACCGCTGTAGTAGGCGAGATCGGTCCGGGCCAGCACCTCGGTGGTCCCGGCGATCTCACCCTTCGCGTCCTTCACGGCGACGATCCGGTCGTGTTCGGCGAGCCGGATCAGCGTACTGGTCGCGAGAGCGGTGGCCGTTCGGCCCGGAATGTCGTACAACATCACGGGCAGTCCGGTGGAGTCCGCGACCGCCCGGAAGTGCGCCAGCAGGCCTTCCTGGGGTGGCTTGTTGTAGTAGGGCGTCACCACCAGCAGCCCGTGCGCGCCGGCCTTCTCCGCCTGCTCCGACAGTTCGATGGTGTGCCGGGTGTCGTTGGTGCCGGTCCCGGCGATCACGGCCGCGCGGTCACCGACCGCCTCCACCACGGCGCGGATCAGCGCCTCCTTCTCAGCGTCGGAGGTCGTGGGCGACTCACCGGTGGTGCCGCTGATCACGAGCCCGTCGTTGCCGTTGTCGACAAGGTGGGTGGCGAGCCGCTGCGCGGCGGTGAGATCGACTTCACCGTCCGGCGTGAACGGCGTGACCATCGCGGTGAGGACGCGGCCGAAGGGCGCGTGGGTCGCGCCGGCAGGCGTTGAGCTAGGGGCCATGAGACCTCACGCTACCGGTCCGCGGCCGGTCACCGGAGGCGGCTGGGCCACTGAGCGCCCACCCGTCCGTGCCGAAGCCGATCCGGCCGGAATGTTCCCGCCCGCGGAGCCCGCCGGCAGGAAATCTGCCGGTCCCGGTCGGAGCGGGGGCGGAGGTCACCCACACCCGGCCGAAAGTCGCTCCCGGAGCGGCCGCGATGTCGGGTAACCTCGACGCGTGAACCACGCGTCGGCCCAGTTCCACACGACGACGCCGTACGTCGCTTCCTCGCGACGCAGCGGCCTCGTCACATCGACCAACCGTCGATAACGGCCGCGCGCGGCCCGGGAGCGATTCCCGGGCCGTAACCGCTTGGGGTCGCTCCCTTCGTTTCCGAAGAAGGAGAACCCCGATGGTGTCTTTCCAGTCCCAGTCCTACGTGCCTCAGCCGGCCGCACCCCAGCCGGCCGCGCCCCAGCCGCCCGTGCCCCAGCCGCCCAACGTGGCACCGGACGCCGCGGCCTGCGCCGACGCCGATCCGCCCCACGAGAGTCCCCGCGACCACCGCCGCCTCGGCCGGGAGCTCAGGATCTTCGCCAGTGACGAGCTGGTCGGCGCCGGATTCCCGCTGTGGCTTCCAGACGGCGCCGCGATCATCGCCGAGCTGGAGCGCTACATCCTGCAGGCCGAACGCCGGATGGGCTACCGGCACGTGCGCACCCCTCCAGTCGGCAAGCGCGAGCTGTACGAGCGCTCGGGGCACTGGCAACACTTCGGGCCGGACATCTTCCCGCCGATCCCGGTCGGCGGCGACGAGCTCGTCCTCCGCCCCGTCATGTGCCCGCACCATGCGCTCGTCTACCGGTCCCGGCAACGCAGCCACCGCGAACTCCCCCTGCGGATCGGAGAGTTCGGCCCGATGTTTCGGATGGAGCGCTCCGGGGTGGTGGGTGGGCTGACCCGGGTGCGCGGCATCACCCTCAACGACGCCCACGTCTTCTGTCCGCCGGAGCAGGCGGCGAACGAGGCGGCGCTGGTCCTGCGGATGATCGACGACGCGTACGCCGCACTCGGAATCGAGGCCGCCTACCACCGGCTCTCCCTGCGCGGCCCAGCCGAGGCGGGGAAGTCCTACGCAGGCACCGAGGCGATGTGGCAGGAGGCCGAGGCCATCCTGCGGGACGCACTGGCCCAGCACGGCGTGGCGTTCCAGGAGGCTGCCGGGGAGGCCGCGTTCTACGGCCCGAAGATCGACATCCAGGTGTACGACGCGCAGGGTCGGGAGTTCACCCTCTCCACCGTGCAGGTCGATCTCTACCAGCCGGAGCAGTTCGATCTCGAGTACGTCGCATCGGACGGCGGCCGGCGCCGACCGGCCATGGTGCACCGGAGCGTGCTCGCGTCCATGGAACGCATGGTCGCCTACCTGCTCGAGGCGTACGCCGGCGCGCTGCCGCCCTGGCTCGCGCCCGTGCAGGTGCTCGTGATCCCGGTCGGGTCCGAGCAGGCCGACGCGGCGTGGGAGCTGGCCGGGCAGGCGGAGGCGGCCGGACTCAGGGTCGAGGTCGACGACCGGGACGAGACCCTCGGCGCCCGGATCCGGGCAGCCCAGCCGCGCCGGGCCCCCTACGTCGTGGTCGTCGGGCCGCGCGAGGCCGACGCGGGAGCGGTCGCGGTACGCCTTCGCGGCGGTCGGCAACTTCCCCCGATGCCGAGGGAGGAGTTCCTCCGTCGGGTGCGGGCGGGCGTGGATGCCCGGCAGCGGGACGTCGCGCTGGACGGGTGACAGGGCCTGAACGATCGAGGTCCGGGAAACCGGTCACGGGCGGATGCTCCGATGACCGGTTTCCCCGACCTCGTCAGTGGGCTCCGCGGGTCAGGGCGCGACTCGGCCGTTTCGCTGGAACGCCGCGTGACTGACGGGCATCAGCTCCGCCCAGGCGGCCTCCATCTGCTCCGCCACCATCTCGATCTCTCGTTGCGGATAGGACGGGTAGGTCGACTCGTCGTTCCGGACGCGCAGGGACAGGAAGTTCATCAGCGAGCGGGCGTTGACGGTGACGTAGGCCGAGGAGTAGATCGTGAGCGGCAGGACGATCCGGGCCACCTCGCGCGCGATGCCGGCGTCGAGCATCCGCTGGTAGGCGGCGTAGGCCTCGACGCACTGGTGCCGGGTCTCCTCCTCGACCAGCTTGTGCTGGTCGGGCGTACCGTCCAGGAACTGGTAGTGGCCGGGCTTGCCCTCCTGCACCAACTGCCGGTCCGGTCCGGGCACGTAGAACACCGGACGCAGTTCGCGATAGCGCCCGGACTCCTCGTTGTAGGAGGCCATCCGGTGCCGCATCAGCTCACGGAAGACGAAGATCGGCGCCTGGACGTAGAACGTCATCGAGTTGTGCTCGAACGGGCTCCCGTGCCGGGACCGCATCAGGTAGTTGACCAGGCCCTTGGAGCGTTCGGCATCTCCCTCGACGTCTTCGAGGGACTGCTCACCCTTGGTCGAGACCCGGGCGGCGAAGAGGACGTCGGCGTCCCGCGCGGCCGACCGGACCAACTCGACCGTGACGTCGTCGCGGAACTCCGCCGCGCCCTCGCGTGGGTCGACGGGGGTGTCCCCGTGTGTGCCGTCGTGCCCGCCGGACGACGCCGTTGCACCGCTCATCTCTTGCCTCCAACCACGTACCACTGCCGTTAGCGCAAGCCAGCCTAGACCGGGCCACCCCCCGTCCCGCGACCAGCGGGACCGGCGCGCGGGAGCGAGCGGGAGGGAGCACCGCGGAGAGCCTTACCGGCGGGTGCTCCCGCCCGCGAGCTCGGCGACGCCCTCGAGCAGTCGGTCGACGTCGGACCGGTTGTTGTAGTGGACCAGGCCGGCCCGGACGGCGCCACCGCTCTCGCGCAGGCCGAGGACCCCCGCGAGCTCCCAGGCGTAGCTCGTGCCGTTCCACACGTTGACCCGCCGGTCCGCGAGATGCGCCGCCACCGCGCGTGGCGTGTGTCCGACGACCGTGAAGTAGGCCGTGGCCGTGCGTCGTGCCGCCTTGCCGTACGTCGTCACGTGCGCCATGCCGTCCAGACCACCGAGCAGTACGTCGAAGAGGCTGTCCTCATAGGCCTCGACCGCCGCCATGGAGGCGAGCAGCCGGGAGCGCCGGGAACCAGACGCCGAGGCGTCCAGACCGGCGAGGTGTTCGACCGCCGCCGTGACGCCGGCCAGGTCGGCGAAGGGCAGCGTGCCCGTCTCGAACCGACCCGGCACCTCGTCGGGCGCGGGGGTCAGCTTGTCGGGCCGTAGCCCCTCCAGCGCGACCGGATCGGCCACGACGGTGCCGATGTGTGGCCCGGACCACTTGTAGGCGCTCGTGGCGTAGAAGTCGGCGCCGAGGCCGCGCAGGTCGATCGGACCGTGCGGGGTGGCGTGCACCCCGTCGACGTAGGTCAGCGCACCGACGGCATGGGCACGCGCGGCGATCGCCGCGACGTCCGGCCTGGTGCCGATGATGTTGCTCGCCGCTGTCACGGCCACGAACCGGGTCCGCGCGCCCAGGAGGTCGTCGTACTGCTCGACGGGCAGCTCCCCCGTCGCCGCGTCGACCTCGGCCCAGCGCACCGTGGCGCCGGCCCGCTGGGCCGCCTGCACCCAGGGCCGGACGTTGGCATCGTGGTCGAGCCGGGAGACGACGATCTCGTCGCCAGGTCCCCACTGGGCGGACAGGGCGGAGGCGAGTCGGTAGGTGAGCGTCGTCATGGAGGGGCCGAGCACGACACCCTCCGGCTCACCGCCGACGAGGTCGGCGACCGCTCGGCGACATTCCGCGACGATCCCGTCGGAACGCCGGCTCGCGGCGAACGCGCCACCCACGTTGCCGATGCCCAGCCGGTAGGCGTCGGCGATAGCGTCGATCACCGTCTGCGGCACCTGGGTGCCGGCGGCGCCGTCGAGATAGGCGTGCCCGTCCGCCAGTGCTGGATACGCCGCGCGCACCCCATCCATGTCATAAGCCACGCACCCACCGTAGCGGCGGGCGGGACGTTTCCGATTCGGATCCGCCCGTTTTCGGCGGTATTACCGATGAATCTCAGGCGTCGTAGTCGACCACGAGCCGGTCACTGGTCGGATGTGCCTGGCAGGTGAGGACGTAGCCACGTGCGACCTCCTCGGGCTCGAGCGCGTAGCACTGGTCCATGGTCACCGAACCCTCCAGCACGCGGGCCCGGCACGTCCCGCACACGCCAGCCCGGCAGGCGAACGGCGCGTCCCGGCGTACGCCCAGAACCCCTTCCAGTACGGGCGGCCCGTCGTGGGCGAGCCGGAACGTCGAGCGCCGCCCGTCCATCAGGACCGACACCTCGCAACCCCCCGTGGGTCCCGGTCCGGCGGGCTCGAGACGTTCGGTGGGCAGCGGCGTCCCGACGTGGAACAGCTCCGAATGCACGTGCTGGCGTGGGACGCCCGCCGCGCGCAGCACCCCGCGTACGTCCTCGACCATGCCGAGCGGGCCGCAGAGGTACCAGGCGTCCACGGTGGCCACCGGTAACAGGGTGTCAAGGAACTCCTGCGTCTTCGCGGCGTCGAGGCGGCCGCCGAGCAGCGCGATCTCCGGAGTCTCCCTGGACAGCACGTGAACAAGATGGAAACGATCGGGGTGGCGATCCTTCAGGTCGGCGAGTTCCTCGACGAACATCACCGATCCGCTGGTCCGGTTGCCGTAGAGCAAGGTGACCTTGCTCTCCGGCTCCACGTCGAGGACACTCGCCGCCATCGACAGGATCGGCGTGATGCCGCTACCCGCGGCGACGAACGCGAGGTGTCGCGCGGCGCCGGGGTCGGGCACGATCGCGAACCGTCCGGTCGGTGTCATCACGGCCAGGTCGTCACCGATCCGCATGCCCGAGAGCGCGTACGCCGAGAAGCCACCGCCCACGACCCGCTTCACACCGATCCGCAGCGCCGTCGGAGCCTCGGGCCGCCAGGCCGTGCAGATGGAGTAGTTGCGCCTGGTGTCGTCACCCGCGCGGCGGGTCTGGACGCTCACGTGCTGACCCGGAACGAAGCGGTAGGCCTCGGCGAGATCGGGCGGTACCGCGAGGGTGACCGCCACCGCGTCGTCGGTCAGGTGGTCGATCCCGGCCACCCGGAGCGAGTGGACGACCGCGTGCCGGCGGGCCGACGCCGCGGGCGCGACGGCGACGTCGGGCGTCCCGGTCGTCTCCGCGGGCACCGGTGCGCTCATCACAGGGCCTTGACGTACTCGAAGGGCTCGAGGCAGGCGGTGCAACGCCGCAACGACGTGCACGGCGTCGGACCGAACCCGCTCAGCTCCTCCGTGGCGAGCGACCCGCACCGCGGGCACCGGACGGAGAGTTCGACCGCGACCGGCCCACCGGCCCGGGGTGTCGGCGGGGCGATACCGGCCCGCGACAGCTTTGCCCGACCGCCGGCGCTGATCCACTCCGAGCTCCACGCCGGCGCGAGCACGATCCGCACGACGACCTCCCTCGCGCCGCTCTCGCGTAGGGCCGCCGTGACGTCGGCGCGGATCGCTTCCAGGGCAGGGCATCCGGCGTAGGTCGGCGTGAGGTCGACCTCGACGGTGCCGGCCTCACGCACGCGCACATCGCGCAGGATCCCGAGTTCGGCGATGGTGAGGACCGGCAGCTCGGGGTCGGCGACGGTGGCCGCCACGGCGTAGGCGTCGTCTTTCGTCAACGTCACCATGTCGCCCCTGGATGGGACCGGACGAGGTGCTGCATCTCCGCCAGCAGATAGCCCATCGCCTCGGTGTGCACGCCCCGGCGCCCGCCGGTCGCCGGTGCGGCACCGGGCGCGGGCTCGGTGAGCGTCGACCGCACCAGGATCTCCCCGACGTGGGCCGACCACTCGGCGCGCAGTGCCGTGCTGTCGACCGCGACGCCATCGGCCGCCAACCGACGTTCGAGGTCGTCGCCCTCGAACAGCTCGTCGACGAAGGGCCACACGCTGTCAAGACCGGCTTGCATACGGCGATGGCTCTCGTCGGTTCCCGCGCCGAGTCGAAGCGCCCACTGGGTGGCGTGGTCGCGATGGTAGGCGACCTCCTTGACCGCCTTGGCCGCGATCGCGGCAAGGGTGGCGTCGGAGGAGGTGGAGAGCCCGCGGTACAACGGCAGTTGGTACGCCGAGAAGACGAGCAGCCGCGCCACGGCCTCGCCGAAGTCGGCGTCCTGACCCTCGACTAGCTGGACGTTGCCGAAGCCCCGCTCGTCGCGAAGGTGGGCGAGCTCGTCCTCACCTCGACCAAGACCCTCCCGCTCCCCCGCGTAGCTCAGCAGCATCCTGGCCTGGCCCAACAGGTCCAGGCCGATGTTGGCGAGCGCGACGTCCTCCTCCAGCTGGGGCGCACGGGTGATCCAGCCGCCGAGACGCTGGGCGAGGATCAGCGCGTCGTCACCGAGCCGGCTGGCGTAGACGGCGACGGGTGGGTCGACGACGGCGCCGGACGCGTGCGAGCTCACAGATGCGGCGCTCCCTCCGGTACGTCGTAGAACGTCGGGTGCCGATAGGCCTTGTCCGCCGCGGGATCGAAGAACGCGTCCTTCTCCTCCGGGCTGCTGGCGGTGATCGCGGCCGACGGCACCACCCAGATCGACACGCCCTCCTGCCTACGGGTGTAGAGGTCACGGGCGTTGCGGAGCGCCATCGCGGCGTCGGGTGCGTGCAGGCTGCCGGCGTGCACGTGGGAGAGCCCGCGCCGGGCCCGGACGAACACCTCCCACAGCGGCCAGTCGCGCGGCGTCCCGGCGGTCGTCATGCCGCCGACCCCCTGCGCGCGTCGCCCGCGGCAGCGGCCGAGACAGCGGTCTCGGACTGCCGCGCGGCGTAGGCCAGTGCCGCCTCACGCACCCAGGCACCCTCGTCGTGGGCGCGCCGGCGGTGCTCCATCCGCTGCCGGTTGCACGGTCCGGCCCCGCTGATGACCCGGAACAGCTCGTCGTAGTCGGGCTCGGTGAAGTCGTGATGCCCACGTTCGGGGTTCCAGCGCAGCTGCGGGTCGGGAATCGTCACACCGAGCACGGCGGCCTGCGGAACGGTCATGTCGACGAAGCGCTGCCGCAACTCGTCGTTGGAGAACCGCTTGATCCCCCACCGCGCGGACTGCTCGCCGTGGGTGGACCTGCCATCGGGTGGCCCGAACATCGCGAGGCTCGGATACCACCAACGGTCGACCGCGTCCTGGCTCATCTCCCGCTGTCGTGGCGTGCCTCGCGTCAGGGTCAGCAGCAGGTCGAACCCCTGCCGCTGATGGAAGGACTCCTCCTTGCAGATGCGGACCATCGCCCGGGCGTAGGGCCCGTAGGAGCACCGGCACAGCGGCACCTGGTTGGTGATCGCGGCGCCGTCGACGAGCCACCCGATCGCGCCGACGTCGGCCCAGGTCAGTGTCGGGTAGTTGAAGATCGAGGAGTACTTCTGCGTGCCCGCGTGCAGCTGGTCGAGCAGGTCGGCGCGGCTGACCCCGAGGGTCTCGGCGGCGGCGTAGAGGTAGAGCCCGTGCCCGGCCTCGTCCTGGACCTTGGCCATCAGGATCGCCTTGCGCCGCAGGCTGGGGGCCCGGGTGATCCAGTTGGCCTCGGGCTGCATGCCGATGATCTCGGAGTGCGCGTGCTGGGCCATCTGGCGGACGAGGCCGCGCCGGTAACCGTCGGGCATCTGGTCGCGGGGCTCGATCCGCTCGTCGGCGGCGAGGAGGGCGTCGAACGAATGCTCGCCGTCGCGGTGGTCCGCGAACTCCGGACCCGATCGGTCACTCGCGCCCATGCGTCCAGCCTAACAGCGGATGTGACGCGTTCCTGCGACTTCGGCGGGAAGCTGTCATATCGCCCGGGTGGGTCCCAGAGGCTCGGCCGGCTGGGACCCGGACGGTCGGACGGCCGCGTTCGGGGGTCCGACCGCTCGTCCACCAAGCCTCCCCACCGGTGTGCGGATTATGGTGGTGTCGGAGTTCGGAACCAGTCGGAACCAGTCGGGCGTGGGTCGAAAAGGGGTGAAGCGAGGCGATGACAGCGACGAACGCGGGCGGCGGCACGCCGCCGGTGGCCGAGCTGTTGTGTGCCTTCGCCAACACCTACGACGTCGACGCCGGCGAGGACGATCCTGAGAAGCTGCCGGACGCTCCGGCACTGACCGCATGGCTGCGGGCCCGCGAGCTGCTCCAGGAGCCCGTGAGCGCCTCCGAGGCCGACCTGGCGCTGGCCCGGGACCTGCGGACCGGGATCCGGCAGGCGATGATCCAGCACCACGACGGCGATCTCGCGGCTCCGCTGCCGAACCTCGACCGCGTGGCGGCCCAGCTCCCGCTCCGGGTGGCGTTCGAGGGGACCATCCCGCACCTGGTGCCCGCCGGCACCGGCGTGGCCGGCGCGCTGGCGCGGATCCTGGTGGCCGTGGCGACCGCCCAGGCGGACGGCAGTTGGATCCGGCTCAAGCTCTGTGCGGCCCAGGACTGCCTGTGGGCCTTCTACGACACCTCGAAGAACCGCTCCCGGCAGTGGTGCTCGATGGGGATCTGCGGCAACCGGCGCAAGACCCGGGCCTACCGGGCCCGGCAGCGCTCGGCGTCGCGCCGGCCCGGCGGTCCGGTCAGGGCCACCCGGCCCGGGTCCGGCTCGCGCGAGGAATGATCTCCCCACCCGGTCCGACCCAGTCCGGTCCGTTCGATCCGCCCGTTCGATGCGGCCCTCGGACCACCCCCGGGACCGGCACTCCTCCGGCACCCTCGTGGGCCCTTTTCGGCGCCTGACAGGATGGGGGGATGAGCGAGCCCACAGCCGATACCAGCGTCCGGCTCGCGTGGCCCGCCGACGCTCCCGAGGTCGCCCGCGTCCAGGTCGCCGCATGGCGGCAGGCGTACGCCGACCTGCTCCCGGCCGACGTCCTCGACGACCTCGACGAGGAGGCGTTCACCGAGCAGTGGCAGCGATCCCTCGCCAAGCCGCCGGACGCCCGTAACCGGCTGCTCGTCGCGCTCGACCACGGCACGGTGGTGGGGTTCGCCGCCACCGGCCCGGCGGACGACCCTGATGCCGACCCGATCGTGGACGGCGAGATCACGACGTTCCATGTCGATCCCGGGCAGACCCGACACGGACACGGCTCCCGGCTCCTGCAGGCCTGTGCCGACACCCTCGTCGCCGACCGGTTCAGCCGCGGCGTGATCTGGCTGCTCAGCGCCGACGACACCCTGCGCACCTTCCTCACCGAGGCCGGCTGGGCACCCGACGGCGCGCATCGGGAGCTGGACCTCTACGGCGACGGCACCGTCCGTGCCAAGCAGATCAGGCTGCACACCTCGCTGCCCGAGGACTGACCGACGGCCGCCCACCCGACGAACCACCGGGCGGACCGACCGGCGTTCCGGCCCGGCTGACCAGCGGCGGACATCCGTCTCGCGAACCGAGACCAGTCGCCGCGACCGGCGGTCGCGCCCCGCCCAACCGCCTAGCGTCGAAAGGGACTTCGACGCGACGGACGGGACGGGGCTGACACAGATGACTTCGGGCTACCAGGTTCTCACCGAGGCGCAGGAACAGGAGTTCCTCGACAACGGGTTCGTGGTCATTCACGACTGCTTCACTCCCGAGGCCGCCGCCGAGTACACCGACCACGTCTGGACCCGGCTCGGCTACGACCCCGACGACCAGTCGACCTGGGCCCAGTCCTCGATCCACATGCCGTCGCACCACCGGTTCGACGTCGGTGAGTTCGCGCCCAAGGCCTGGCAGGCCGCCTGCGACCTGCTCGGCGGCGAGGACCGGATCGCCAAGCCCTACGTCTGGGGCGACGGGTTCATCGTCAACCTCCGGGAGGGCGCGGACCTGCCCTGGCAGCCCGCCTCGGCGCAGGCCCGCGGATGGCACAAGGACGGCGACTTCTTCCGGCACTTCCTCGACTCCCCCGAACAGGGCCTGCTGACGCTCGTGCTCTGGTCCGACGTTCAGCACCAGGGCGGCGCGACCTTCGTCGCCGCCGACTCGGTCGGCCCGGTGGCGAGGTACCTCGCCGAGCGGCCGGGCGGCGTCCTCCCGAACGAGTTCGACGTCCCGGGCCTGGTCGGCCAGTGCGAGAACTTCGTCGAGGCCACCGGCCGGATCGGCGACGTCTTCCTGCTGCACCCCTTCGTTCTCCACGCCAAGGCCCAGAACCTGCTCCGGCTGCCGCGCCTCATCACCAACCCGCCCGTCCACCTCGCCGAGCCCATGCGCTTCGACCGGGAGAACCCGGAGGACTTCTCGCTGGTGGAGAGGGCGGTCCTGCGGGGGCTCGGCGTGGAACCCCACGAGTTCGTCCGTACGGCCCCCCGCGAGGCCGTGGTGCCCGAGCGGGTCCGGCGGCAGGAGCGGATGAAGGCGGAGGAGGAGGCCCGGCTCAGCGGCCGGCGGTGACGGGTCGACCGGGGCTGGGCGCCGGACCCACGAATCCGCTCCCCCGCGGCTGGCTCAGATCGACCGCACCAGGGTGGCGCTGACGTCCCACAGCCGGGCCGCGACCGCCTCGTCCTGGGCGAGCGGGTCCGGATCGACCGGCACGCCCTTCTCGAAGTATCGGCCGGTCACGTCCTCGAGCGCGGGATCGGTCACGAGTCGGACGATCGGCTCGGCGCCGCGCTGTGGGCTGGCGAAGAAGGGCCGCGCGAACACCCGGATGAGCGGTTTCGCCCAGACGGGCGCTCCGGACCAGATGCCGGTGTCGACGGCGCCCGGATGCAGGCTGTTGGAGGTGACGCCGCTGCCCTCGAGCCGGCGTGCGAGCTCAGCCGCGAAGAGCACGTTGGCGAGCTTGGACCGCCCGTAGGCCTTCATGATGGCGTAGCCCCGCTCGAAGCCGAGGTCGTCGAAGTCGAGGGTGGCGCCGCGGTGGCCCGCCGAGGCCACCGTGACGACGCGGGCGGGCGCGCTGGCCAGCAGCCGGTCGAGCAGCAGATGGGTGAGCAGGAAGTAGCCGAGGTGGTTGACCGCGAAGGTGGCCTCGATGCCGTCCTCGGTGAGCCGCCGGGTGCTGTGCACACCGCCTGCGTTGTTGACCAGGACGTCCAGCCGGTCGTGGCGGTCGAGGAAGGCGGCGGCGAGCTTGCGGGTGGAGGCCTGGGAGGAGAAGTCGGCGAGGAGGTAGGACGGTCGCGCACCGGTTCTCGCGCGGACGATCTCCACCGCGGCGGTCGTCCGGGTGAGGTCCCGGCCGACCATGACGACCGTGGCGCCACGACGGGCGAGTTCGACACTGGTCGCGAGGCCAAGTCCGTTGCTCGCGCCGGTCACCAGGACGGTCCGGCCCTCGATGCTCCAGGTCATACTCGCCTCCAGGTCTCACGAGCATCCACCGCACATCTCGGCCCGGCCCCTCGTCACCGCGGCCCGGGTCGAGCGGAACCCCGTTCAGTCCAGGTCGAGGTAGTGCTCCAGGCCCACTGTGAGGCCCGGCCGCTCGACGACGGTTCGCGCGCCGAGCACCACACCCGGCATGAAGGACGTACGGGCCAGGGAGTCGTGCCGGATCGTCAGGGTCTCGTCCTGTCCGCCGAACAACACCTCCTGGTGGGCGACGAGTCCGGAGAGCCGCACGCTGTGGACGTGGACGTCGCCCACGCGGGCACCCCGGGCGCCGTCGACCTCCTGGGTCGTGGCGTCGGGAACGTTACCCATGCCGGCGCGCCGGCGCGCCGCGCTGATCAACTCCGCGGTCCGGCCGGCCGTGCCGGAGGGCGCGTCCGCCTTCAGCGGGTGATGCAGCTCCACGACCTCCACGGACGGGAAGAACCGCGCCGCCTGCTCGGCGAACCGCATCATCAGCACGGCGCCTACGGAGAAGTTGGGGGCGATCAGCACGCCCACGCCCGGCGCGTCGGCCAGCCAGCCGCGTACCTGGTCGAGGCGTTCGTCGGTGAACCCGGTCGTCCCGACGACGGCATGGATGCCGTGCTCGACGCAGAACCGCAGGTTGTCCATCACGGCCTCGGGATGGGTGAAGTCGACCACGACCTCGGCCCCGGCCTCGACCAGCTCCTCGAGCCGGTTGTCGACGTCCAGCTCGGCGACCAGGTCGAGCTTGTCGGCGGCCTGCACGGCACGCGCGGCCTCCGCGCCCATCCGCCCGCGTGCACCGAGTACGGCTACGTTGACCACTGTCGGCTTCCCCCACTTCTGTCGGCCCCGAATCCGCCGTCACTGACCGCGGGCTCCCGGTCGGGAACGCTGGTCAGCGTACGGCGGAGGCGAAGCGGTCCGCGTCCTCGAACGGCCCGACCACCGCGAGGGTGGGCGCGGCCTCGAGGAGTTCGGCGGCGATCTCGCGTACGCCGTCCAGCGTCACCGCGTCGATCCGCCGCAACACCTCCTCGACACTGAGCATCTCGCCGTAGAGCAGATCGGCCTTGGCGAGGCGGCCCATCCGGGACCCGGTGTCCTCCAGGCCGAGCACGAGCGAGCCGCGCAACTGTCCCTTGCCCCGGTCGAGTTCCTCCGTCGTGAGACCGGACGCGACGACCTTCGCGAGCTCGGCACGGCAGATCTCGATGACGTCGTCGATCTTCGTCGGCAGACACCCGGCGTAGACGCCCATCATGCCGGCGTCGGCGTAGTTGGAGGCGAAGGAGTAGACGGAGTAGGCCAGGCCGCGCTTCTCCCGCACCTCCTGGAAGAGCCGGCTCGACATGCCACCACCCAGCGCGGCGTTGAGGACGCCGAGCCCGAAGCGGCGATCGTCGGTGCGGGTCAGCCCGGGGACACCGAGCACGAAGTTGGCCTGCTCGGTCCGCCGGTGCGTCAGCTTCACCGTGCCGAGCGCGGAGGCCGGTGCCTGACCGCCGACCCGCGGCGGCGCGGGTGTCGCGACCTCGCCGTTGATCAGGCCGGCCTGCTCGAACGCCTCGGTCACGAGGCGCACCACCGCGCGGTGTTCGACGTTGCCGGCCACCGCCACCACCAGCGCGGGCGGGCGGTAGCGACGGCGGTAGTAGCCGTGTACCTGGCTTCGACTCAGGGCGTTGATCGACTCGACCGTACCGAGGATCGGCCGGCCGAGCGGGGAGTCACCCCACAACTGCTGGGCGAACAGGTCGTGCACGGCGTCGGAGGGATCGTCGTCGTGCATGGCGATCTCTTCGAGGATGACGCCTCGCTCGGCGTCCACGTCGGCCGTGGCGATGAGCGAGGACGTCACCATGTCGCAGACGACGTTGACCGCGAGCGGCAGGTCGGCGTCGAGCACCCGGGCGTAGTAGCAGGTGTACTCCTTGGTGGTGAAGGCGTTCATCTCACCACCAACGGCGTCGAGCGCCGAGGAGATCTCCATCGCGTTCCGACGCCGGGTGCCCTTGAACAACAGGTGTTCGAGGTAGTGGCTGGCGCCGGCGAGCGAGGGAGTCTCGTCGCGCGAACCGACACCGGCCCACACCCCGAAGCTGACCGAGCGTACCTGTGGCATCGCCTCGGTGATGATGCGCAGCCCGCCCGGCAGGACCGTGCGACGGACGACGCCGCTGTCGCCCTCCTTGAGGAGGGTTCTGGTCGTGCCGGGCGGCTGGCTCCCCGCGGCCAGCCGCACGGTACGCGGGCTCACTGGTCGGACTTGTCGGAGTCCTCGACGACCGGCACCAGGGACAGCTTGCCCCGGTCGTCGATCTCCCCGATCTCCACCTGCAGCTTGTCACCGACCTTGACGACATCCTCGACGTTCTCGACCCGCCGGCCGCCGGCCAGGGCCCGCAGCTTGGAGATGTGCAGCAGGCCGTCCTTGCCGGGGACGAGGGAGACGAAGGCACCGAAGTTGGTGGTCTTGACCACCGTGCCGAGGTAACGCTCGCCGACCTCGGGCATCGTCGGCGTCGCGATCCCGGCGATCACGGCCCGAGCCGCCTCGGCGGAGGGACCGTCGGCGGCACCGATGAAGATCGTGCCGTCGTCCTCGATCGCGATGTCGGCGCCGGTGTCGTCCTGGATCTGGTTGATGACCTTGCCCTTTGGCCCGATCACCTCGCCGATCTTGTCGACCGGGATCTTCATCGTGATGATGCGCGGCGCGTACGGCGACATGTCGCCGGGTGCCGCGATCGCCTTCTCCATCACGCTGAGGATCGTGAACCGCGCCTCACGCGCCTGCTGCAGCGCGCTCGCGAGCACCGAGGCGGGAATGCCGGTCAGCTTGGTGTCGAGCTGGAGCGCGGTGACGAACTCACGGGTGCCGGCGACCTTGAAGTCCATGTCGCCGAACGCGTCCTCGGCACCGAGGATGTCGGTGAGGCTGACGTACTCGGTCTTGCCGTCGACCTCGTCGCTGATCAGGCCCATCGCGATACCGGCCACCTGGGCGCGGAGCGGGACGCCCGCGCTGAGCAGGCCGAGCGTCGAGGCGCAGACCGAACCCATGGAGGTCGAACCGTTGGAGCCGACCGCCTCCGACACCTGGCGGATGGCGTACGGGAACTCCTCCCGCGTCGGCAGCACGGGGTAGATGGCCCGCTCGGCCAGCGCTCCGTGCCCGATCTCGCGGCGCTTCGGCGAACCGACGCGGCCGGTCTCACCGGTGGAGTACGGCGGCATGTTGTAGTTGTGCATGTAGCGCTTGGTCGTGTCCTCGGCCAGCGTCAGGCCGATCCGGCGCTCCAGCGACAGCATGTTGAGCGTCGTGATGCCGAGGATCTGCGTCTCGCCCCGCTCGAAGAGCGCGGAGCCGTGCACGCGCGGAACCAGTCCGACCTCCGCCGACAGCGGCCGGATGTCGGTCAGGCCACGGCCGTCGATGCGGATCTTCTCGCGCAGCACCCGCTCGCGCACCAGGGTCTTGGTGAGGGAACGGAACGCCGCACCGAACTCCTTCTCGCGGCCCTCGAAGTCGGCGCCGATGCGCTCCACCCCGAGCGCCTTGACCTCGTCGAGACGAGTCTCGCGCTCGGCCTTGTTGGCGATCGTGAGCGCGCTGCGCAGCTCCTCGCGGACCGCGCCGGCCAGCGCCTCGAGCACGTCGTCCTCGTAGTCGCGGAAGACGGGGTACTCGGCGGTCGGCTTGGCGGCCTTGCCGGCGAGCTCGTTCTGGGCGTCGCAGAGCGTCTTGATGAAGCCCTTCGCGGCCTCCAGGCCTTCGGCGACGATCTCCTCGGTCGGCGCCTGGGCGCCGTCACGGACGAGCTCCCACGTCTGGTCGGTGGCCTCCGCCTCGACCATCATGATCGCCACGTCGCCGTCCTCGAGGGCGCGACCGGCGACGACCATGTCGAAGACGGCGTTCTCGACCTCGCCACGGCGCGGGAACGCGACCCACTGGCCGTCGATCAGCGCGACGCGGACGCCGCCGATCGGACCCGTGAAGGGCAGGCCGGCGATCTGGGTCGAGGACGCCGCGGCGTTGATCGCGAGGACGTCGTACATCGCGTCGGGGTTGAGGGACAGGACCGTGACGACGACCTGGACCTCGTTGCGCAGACCCTTGACGAACGACGGGCGCAGCGGCCGGTCGATCAGCCGACAGGTCAGGATCGCGTCCTCACTGGGCCGCCCCTCACGGCGGAACACCGAGCCGGGGATCTTGCCCGCGGCGTAGGCACGCTCCTCGACGTCGACCGTCAGCGGGAAGAAGTCGAACTGTTCTTTGGGGTGCTTGCCCGCCGTCGTGGTCGAGAGGACCATCGTGTCCTCGTCGAGGTAGGCGACGACCGAACCCCCGGCCTGTCGAGCAAGCCGTCCGGTCTCGAACCGGACCTTGCGGGTACCGAAACGGCCGTTGTCGATGACCGCTTCAGCTGTGTGAATACCGGGACCCTCCACTGGGCGCCCTCCTTGTGACATCAGGGAGCGATCGGGCGCGTGTGCGTTCGAAGCAGGGAGTGCCGGTCTTCGATCGAGGCTCTCGGGTGCTTCGCACCGCGAATCCCGGAAGCCACTACCGAGGACCGGCGACCTGACTGTCGCAGTTGGCGGGACCGCTCCGGTCCTACTTGTGTACCGGGAGCGACACCCTTGGGGTGCCGCTCCCGGAGTCTTTCGTTATCGCCGGAGACCGAGCCGCTCGATGAGGGAGCGGTAGCGCTCGATGTCTTCCTTCATGACGTAGTTGAGCAGCCGGCGTCGCTGTCCCACGAGGAGCAGGAGGCCGCGACGGCTGTGGTGGTCGTGCTTGTGCATCTTCTGGTGCTCGGTCAGATGGTTGATCCGGTGCGTCAGAAGCGCGACCTGTACCTCGGGCGAACCAGTGTCGCCCTCATTGGTCGCGTATTCGGAGATGATCTGCTTCTTGGTCGCAGCGTCGAGCGACACGAGGCTCCTTTCGGGATCCATTGCGCGGCGCGCCAGGGCGGGTTCACCTGGGCACTCTTCATCCGCGGCCGGCTAACGGCAGTGGTCAGGCTATCAGCCTGACCTCCCCCGGCCCACTCAGCCGCGCCAGCAGGCGCTCCAGGGGGCCAGAAGCAGGGCGGAGGGGACATCTCGCGGCGGGTCACGAAGTGACCGCCGTGCGGGATGCTCAGCCCGTGGAAGGGGTCGCGCCGAGGATCTGGCGGACCCGTTCGACGTCGGCGGCCATCTGGGTGATCAAGGCCTCGACGGAGTCGAAGCGCTCCTGGCCGCGCACCCGGTCGACGAACTCCACCTCCACCCGGTGGCCGTACAGGTCGAGGTCGTCGCGATCCAGGACATAGGACTCGACCCGGCGTGGTTCGTGGCCGAACTGCGGGTTGGTGCCGACCGAGATCGCGGCCGGCATGACCGTGCGGCCCGGACGGCTCAGATCGTGCACGCACAGCCACCCTGCGTAGACGCCGTCGGCCGGCAGTGCCATCGCGGCGGCGCCCGGAACGTTGGCGGTCGGGAACCCCAGCTCCCGGCCGCGATGCGCACCCTCGACCACCACCCCGTCGAACCGGAAGGGGTGGCCGAGCAGCTCCCTGGCTCCCGCCACGTCGCCCTGGCCGAGCCGGTCGCGGACGGCGGTCGAGGAGACGGCGTTCACCGGAACCTCCTGCCGCACGCCGGACTGACCAGGGCCCGGGTTGGCTGCGGGGACCGGCGCCGGCGCCTCCCGGTGCAGGCCCTCCACCTCGAACCCGAGCTCGGCACCCATGTTCCGCAGGAGGTTGATGTCACCGACCGCCTTGTGCCCGAACCGGAAGTCGTCGCCGACCACGATCGCGACCGGGCGGAGGTTCCTGACGATCTCGCGTACGAAGTCCTCGGCGGTCTCACGGGACCGCTCCTTGTCGAACGGAACGACGACCACGGCGTCGGCGCCGTACTGCTCGAACAGCTCGACCCGGCGCTCGACCGTCGCGAGCAGCGGCGGGACGGCGTCCGGGCGGACGACCGAGGCAGGGTGTGGGTCGAAGGTGACGACGACGGTGAGCGCGCCCTTCTCCCGGGCGATCTCGACCGCCCGACCGAGCACTCGTTGGTGCCCGCGGTGCACGCCGTCGAACACGCCGATCGTGACGACCGTCGGTCCGGTTCCCCGCGCCACCTCGGTCAGGTCTCGCCAGCGTTGCATCCTGTCTCCGTCACATCTCGCTGCGATGCCCGCTTGTCGCGGTGCCGGTCGCGGGCGACGTCAACGCCGCCTCGTCAAGGGTGCCAGATGGGCCCGAGCCCAGGAGGCGGCTGGTCCCGGTGCGGGATCCCGCCCGATGCTCAGCTCGCGAAGACGGCGACCGGTCTGGCACCTTCGTCGGTGTCCTCATAGAGCGCGAGGAACGTGCCGTCTGGCCCGAAGACGCCAACCGGTCCGGACCCGACCGAGACGCCGGGCAGCTTCTGGCCGTACGCCACCAGCCGTGCGGTCGAGTCGTCGACCTCGAAGCGGGGGAACGTCTCCCGGGCGACCGCCGCGATGGGTACGAGGGTGAAGTCGCGCTCGAGGTCCTCCACCGTGTGGGCCTGGTCGAGACCGTAGGCGCCGACCCGGGTGCGCCGAAGCGCCGTGAGGTGTCCCCCGACCCCGAGGCCGGCGCCGAGGTCGCGGGCCAGCGCCCGGATGTAGGTTCCGCTGGAGCACTCGACGACGACGTCGAGGTCGACCACCTCGTCGCCACGGCGGACGTCGGTCAGCTCGAACCGCCTGACCACGACCTGACGGGCCGGCAGGTCGACCTCCTGGCCCTTCTGCACCTTCCGGTAGGCCCGCTCACCGCCGACCTTGACCGCCGACACCGAGGAAGGCACCTGCCACAGCTCGCCCGTGAGCGCCGCGACCCCGGCCTCGATGTCGGCCTGCGACACCTCGACCGCCGAGACCCGGTCGAGCACCTCACCCTCGGCGTCGTCGGTACGGGTCGAGACGCCCAGCCGGATCGTCCCCTCGTAGGTCTTCTCCGTCAGCGTCAGGAAGCCGAGCAGGCGCGTCGCCCGGTCGATCCCCAACACGAGCACGCCGGTCGCCATCGGGTCGAGCGTCCCGGCATGGCCCACCCGTCGGGTCCGGGCGAGCCGGCGTACCTTTCCCACGACGTCGTGGGAGGTCCATCCGGCGGGCTTGTCGACCACGACGATGCCGTCGAGCGCCACAGTTCACTCCTATCCGCGGATCACAGGTGCAGGGAGATCCGACGGCTATCGCGAGCCCGTGTCCAGGTCGTCGTTGTCGTCGTTGTCGTCGTCCGACTCGTCCTGGTCCTCGTCGAGGTCGTCCTCGAGGTCCTCGTCCTCGCGCGGGGTGCGGTAGGGATCGGCGTCTCCGGCGTGGGTCGCCTGCGCCGCCCGCCGGGCCACCTCCGCGTCGGAGTCACGGGCCGTGCGGAGCAGATCCTCGATGTGCTTGGCGTTCTCGGGTATGGCGTCGGGGACGAACGCCAGGCTCGGCGTGTGGCGCAACCCCAACTGGCGGCCGACCTCCGAACGCACCAGGCCCTTCGCGCTCTCCAGCGCGGCCGCCGTGCCCGTCTGGTCCTGGTCACCGCCGAGGACGGTGTAGAAGACCGTCGCCTCCCGGAGATCGCCGGTGAGGCGCGCCTCGGTGATCGTGACGAAACCGAGTCGCGGGTCCTTCACCCGACGCTCGAGCATCTCCGCGACGATCACGCGGATCCGGTCGGCGAGCTGGTTCACCCGTGTCTGGTTCATCGCGATCCTCTCCTCAGCCGGCAGCACCGTACCCGATTTGTCCCGCTGAGCACTGTCGCGGTGTCGGTGCGCTTGTGCCGCTCGGCTGTCACTCGTCTTGTCACTCTGCTGCCACTCGTCGTCACTCATCGTCGTTGGAGAAGAGTTGCCGGCGTACCTGCAGCAACTCCACCTCAGGCCGTTCGGCGAGCATCCGCTCCACCGCATCCAACACCTCGCGGCAGTGCGCACCTTCCCCGCTCACCACGGCAACTCCGATCTCCGCCCGACGGTAGAGGTCGTGGTGCCCCGTCTCGGCCACGGACAGGCTGAAGCGGCGCGCGATCTCGGCCACGATGGGCCGCACCACCGAACGCTTCTCCTTGAGGGAGTGCACGTCCCCGAGTCGGAGATCGGCACACAGGGATCCCGTGAACATCTGCGCTCTTTCTCGGGTCGTGTTCTCACCGCGGCCAGATGCCGGCGCCCGTACCGGGCCGCCGAGCCACCTGCCGCGTACTGGTCACGTGCGGCGTCACGGACGCCGACCGAGAGGTGCCCCGGGGTTCCCGCCCGAGCGGACCGCGAACGGTCCGTCGGACGGCAGCCTCCGGGGCACCATCTCTCGCGTCGATCAGCCGCGCGGCTTCTCCCGCATCTCGTAGGTCTCGACGATGTCGCCGACCTTCACATCGTTGAAGTTGTGCAAGGTCAGACCGCACTCGTAGCCCTCACGGACCTCGGTCGCGTCGTCCTTGAACCGCCGCAGCGATGCGATATCGGAGTTGTCGAGTACGACGGCGCCGTCCCGGAGCAACCGTGCCTTGGAGTTGCGTCGGATCGTTCCGCTGGTGACCAGACAGCCGGCGATGGTGCCGAACTTGCTGGAGCGGAAGACGTCGCGCACCTCGGCGGTGCCCAGTCGAGCCTCTTCGTACTCGGGCTTGAGCATGCCCTTGAGGGCAGCCTCCACCTCTTCGATGGCCTGGTAGATGACGGAGTAGTACCGGATCTCCACACCTTCACGGTCAGCCAACCGCTCCACCGACCGGCCCTGGGCGCGGACGTTGAAGCCGATGATGATCGCGTTGTCGATCGTCGCGAGGTTGACGTCGTTCTCGGTGACCGCACCCACACCACGGTGCAGGATGCGCAGATCGACCTCCTCGCCCACGTCGATCTTGGCGAGCGCGTCCTCGAGGGCTTCGACCGAACCCGACACGTCGCCCTTGATGACGAGGTTGAGGGCCTGGCGCTCCTCGAGCAGCTTCGACAGGTCGTCGAGGCTGACCCGCTTGGTGATTCGGGCGAACGACGCGTTGCGTACGGCCGCTTCCCGCCTCTCGGCGATCTGCCGTGCCATCCGGTCGTCGGCGACCACCATGAAGTTGTCACCGGCACGGGGTACGGCGGACAGACCGAGCGCGAGCACCGGCCGTGCCGGCGGCGCCTCGTCGACCTGCTGGCCGTTCTCGTCGAACATCGCCCGCACGCGACCGTAGGCCGGGCCAGCGATGATCGAGTCGCCGACCCGCAGCGTGCCGCGCTGCACGAGCACGGTCACCACCGGGCCGCGGCCCTTGTCGAGGTGAGCCTCGATCGCGAGCCCCTCAGCGTCCTGGTGCGGGTTGGCCCGCAGGTCCAGGGACGCGTCGGCGGTGAGGATGATCGCCTCGAGCAGACCCTCGATGTTGATCCGGGCCTTCGCGGAGATGTCGACGAACATCGTGTCGCCGCCGTACTCCTCCGGCACCAGGCCGTACTCGGTCAGCTGTCCACGCACCTTGGCCGGGTCGGCGTCGGGCACGTCGATCTTGTTGACCGCGACGACAACCGGGACGCCCGCCGCCTTGGCGTGGTTGAGCGCCTCGATGGTCTGCGGCATCACGCCGTCGTCGGCCGCCACCACGAGTACCGCGATGTCAGTCGAACGCGCACCACGGGCACGCATGGCCGTGAAGGCCTCGTGGCCCGGGGTGTCGATGAACGTGATCTTGCGCTCGGTGCCATCGACCTCGGTCTGGACCTGGTAGGCGCCGATGTGCTGGGTGATGCCACCGGCCTCGCCCGCCACGACGTCCTCGTTGCGGATCGCGTCGAGCAGCTTCGTCTTTCCGTGGTCGACGTGACCCATCACGGAGACGACCGGGGGCCTGGGCAGCAGCTCGCTGTCCTCGCCCTCGTCTTCACCGAACTCGATCGAGAAGGACTCGAGCAGCTCGCGGTCCTCGTCCTCGGGGGACACCACCTGGATGTCGTACTCGAGTTCGGCACCGAGCAGCTGCAGCGTCTCGTCGGTGACCGACTGCGTGGCGGTCACCATCTCGCCCAGGTGGAACATCACCTGGACGAGCGACGCCGCGTCCGCGCCGATCTTCTCGGCGAAGTCGGTGAGGCTGGCGCCACGCCGCAGCTGGACCGTCTGACCGCCGCCGCGCGGAACCCGCACGCCGCCGATCGACGGCGCCTGCATGTTGTCGAACTCTTGCCTCTTCTGCCGCTTGGACTTGCGTCCACGACGTGCCGGTCCACCCGGGCGCCCGAAGGCTCCCGCCGTGCCGCCACGACCACGGGCGCCGCCGCCACCACCGGGACGGCCGCCGAAGCCGCCACGCGGCGGAGCTCCCGCCGGAGCGCCAGCGCCGCCACCGCCGCCACCGCCGGGGCGGCCGCTGAAGCCACCGCCGCCACCGGGACGACCGCCACCGCGACCGCCGCCACCGGGCGCACCGGTGCGACCGCCAGGGCCACCCGTGCGCGCGCCGGGTCCACCGCCAGGACGGCCACCAGGACCACTCTGACGTGCGGGACGCGACGGCATCATGCCTGGGTTCGGACGGGGACCACCCGGACGCTCACCTGAGCCCTCGGGCCGCTGCGGCATCATCGCCGGGTTGGGACGCGGTGCGCCGGGCACGCCACCCTGGCCACCCTGGCCGCCCTCACGACGAGGACCGCCCCGCTCGGGACGCTCCGAGCGGCCGGGGCCGCGCATACCGGTGGTCGAGGTGAAGGGGTTGTTGCCCGGCCGGGGAGCACCAGGACGTGCGCCCGGACGCGGAGGACGTGCGCCGTCGCCACCCTGGCCGGCGCCACGGGGACGACCGGTCGAGGGAGCGCCAGGACCACCGGTGCCGGGGCGCGGTGGGCGCTGACCGGGCGGGGTGGGCCTGGGTGCCGACGGACCCGGACGGCCGGTGCCGCCGGTGGGTTCGGGCTGCCGGGGCGTCGCCGGCCGAGGCGGCCGCGGTGCCTCCGGGCGAGACCCCTCGGGACGCGGCGACTCCGAACGTGTCGGCTCCGACCGCGGGGTTTCCGGACGGGGGGTTTCCGGACGGGGTGCCTCGGTACGGGGGGTTTCCGGACGAGGCGCCTCGGTACGCGGCGTGGGCCGCGCTTCCGGACTGGGTGTAGGGGCGACCTCCGGCCGCGCGTCGCGGACCACCTCGGCGGCGGGGACCTGCGGCTTCGCAGGTGCCGGCCGGGGCGGCGCGGGCTTCGCGCCGGGGATCGGTGTTGGTTTGGGGGCAGGCTCAGCCGTCACGGAACCGGCGGATGCCTGCGGGGCCGGCGCGGCAGGCTTGCTGGCGGCCTTCTTGGCCGATCCTCTGCCGGCCTTGCCACCGGCTTCGGCCGCGAAGGACTCCTTGAGCTTGCGTACGACGGGCGCCTCGATGGTCGAGGACGCGGACCGAACGAATTCCCCCAGCTCCTGAAGCCTGGCCATCACGGCCTTGCTTTCGATGCCGAACTCCTTGGCGAGTTCATAGACCCGGACCTTTGCCACTGCTCTCCTTTGCCGGCCCGGGCCCCTCCTGGGTCCAGGCCGCTAGTACCTAGGCGTGCTCATTGCTCGGTTCTCATCGAGTGCTCATGAGCCGCTCGACCCACTTTCTTTGCTTGGGCACTGCCACTACTTCAGGCACTGCCGGTCTTCGGTGCGTTGCGGACCAGGGTTGTGTCACCTGTGCCCTGGTCGGTGCCGCCTGGATCCTGCTCCTCGACGTAGCGCCGAAGATCTGTGAGGTCGATCGGGGTTCGCGCACGCAGGGCGCGCGTGAACGCCCGTCGGCGCTCAGCGAGTCCGAGACACTCTCGCGTGGGATGCAGATGCGCCCCACGTCCCGGCGCGTGGCCGGAGACGTCCGCGACCAACCACGCCGTGGCTTCGTCGCGAGCGAGGACGACCCGGAGCAGGTCAGACTTTGCCGTACGTAGCCGACAACCGACACACGTCCGCACCACGTGCCGACGTGTGTGTGACTCCCGACCCGTACGACCCACCTCGTGAGAGTGTACCCAGACCGCCTGACTCGGCGGGCGCTGGATCTGTTCATCCGGATGACGGAACTGTGCCGTTTCGGGTGCTGATCCGGCGACCTGCCTGGTCACAGGCGACTCAGAAGTCTTCGTACCAGTTTGGGCACGTCCGGCGCGCGGCCGGGAAGTGTCCAGCATGCGGTTGGCCACGCCAGACACCCACACTCCCTCGGTTGGACAACAAACGGACAGGTCTGGGTCTTCCCGGCTGGTCCGGCTTCGTCCCGGCCGGGACGCGAGGCCGCTCCAGGCGGTCTGGCCGCCGCTACTCCTGCGGCGTCGGCTGCGAACCGACGTCGCTGCCGGCGTCCTGCGCCGCGGGCGTGTCGGACCCGCCCGGTTGGTCGGCCTCCGCCGCCGGAGCCGGCGCGGTGTCGGACCTGATGTCGATGCGCCAGCCGGTGAGGCGCGCCGCGAGGCGGGCGTTCTGGCCCTCCCTGCCGATCGCGAGCGAGAGCTGGTAGTCGGGAACGATCACCCGAGCCGACCGCGCCGCGGCGTCGACGACCTCCACCTGGCGTACCCGCGCGGGTGACAGCGCCTGCTTGACGTACTCGGCCGGGTCCTCCGACCAGTCGACGATGTCGATCTTCTCCCCGTGCAGCTCGTTCATCACGTTGCGCACGCGGCTACCGACCGGGCCGATGCACGCGCCCTTCGCGTTGACCGAGGAGTTGGTGGAGTAGACGGCCACCTTGGTGCGGTGACCCGCCTCCCGCGCGATGCCGGCGATCTCGACGGTGCCGTCGGCGATCTCGGGGACCTCCAGCGCAAAGAGCTTCTTGACGAGGTTGGGGTGGGTTCGGGACAGGGTGATCTGCGGGCCGCGGAACCCCTTGCGGACGGCCACCACGAAGCACTTGATGCGGTCGCCGTGGTTGTAACGCTCACCGGGGACCTGTTCCTGCGGCGGGAGCACCCCTTCGACCCGGCCGAGGCTGACGTAGACCAGCCGCGGGTCCTTGCCCTGCTGGATCACGCCGGAGACGATGTCGCCTTCCTTGCCGACGAACTCACCGAACATGTGGTCTTCCTCGGCGTCGCGCAGCCGCTGCAGGATGACCTGCTTGGCCGTCGTCGCCGCGATCCGACCGAATCCGGTGGGGGTGTCGTCCCACTCCCGGGAGGCGTTGCCCTCCTCGTCGAGTTCCCGCGCCAGGACCGTCACGTGGCCGGTACGCCGGTCGAGTTCGACCCGGGCGTGGGAGTGTGCGCCCTCCGTGCGCTGGTAGGCGATCAGCAGCGCCTGCTCGATCGCCTCGCAGACAGCCTCCAGGGGGATGTCCTTCTCGCGCTCGAGAGCGCGCAGGACCGCCATGTCGATGTCCATGGGCTTACCCCTTCTCGTCTGCGTCGTCGTCTGGGTGGGCTGCGTCGTCCGGGTCGTCCAGGTCGGGTCCGTCCGCGTCGTCCCCGTCGTCTTCGGCGTCCGCGTCGCCTTCGGCGTCCGCGTCGACTGGTGTGATCTTGCTGAACTCCACCTGGACCCGGGCCTTGGCGACGCCGGCGTAGTCGACCCGGTGCTGGACCCCGTCGGCGTCGAGGTCGACGCCACTCTCGTCGGCGGCGGTCACCCGGCCAAGGAGTTGGCTGCCGTCGAGCTGGACGATCTTGACGAGGCGCCCGATGTTGCGCCGCCAGTGCCGCGGCTCGGTGAGGGGCCGGTCGACCCCGCGGGAGGTCACCTCGAGGGTGTAGGAACCCGCGCCCATGACGTCGCTCGCGTCGAGGACCTTGGCCACGGCGCGGGACGTGTCGGCCAACTGGTCGAGGGTGACCCCGTCGTCGGCGTCCACGACGATCCGCAGGACCGTACGCCTGCCCGCGGGGGTGAGATCGACGGACTCCAGATCGAGGCCCGCATCGGCGAGAACCGGCGCGAGGAGGTCGGCCACCTGGTCACGAGCAGCAGAGCCGCTTGGCACGGGTGCCTCCCCTCTCTCCAGTTGTACGGACGGTGCTGGTGTCTGCCCAGAGCCGCGGTCCGGACCGGACCCTATCCTTTTGCCCAGGCCCGTGCCCGCCGCGGTCCCGGGACCGGCCCGCCACGAAACACTGGCGCGAACTGGTCCGGATGCGCGGCACGGCGTGGCCACCTTCGGCCCCGCCTCAGCGAGGTCAGAGTACCCGCCGCGGGAAATGCCCTTCAAACGGCGGCGCGGCGTGGCGGCCGGTCGGTGAACGACGGACCGCCGCGGTCTGGTCGAGGACCCGTTCGAGGGCGGGGCCGGAGCCTTCGGCAACCTGCGCCGGGTGACCGCGGCTCGTCCAAGCCGGGACGATTCCAGCGATCCCCCCGAAAGCCGTGGACGAATTCGCCGAGACCCAGAAGAGCCACGTATCACTCGTTGGAGTCGAACTCGCTCGGGTAACGTCCCGCACGTGAATGCGTCCACGAGCGGGCTGCCGCCGCTGCCCTTCGGCGGTGCACCGACCCGCCGCCGCGTCCTGCGGACAGCCCTCGGGCTCGGCGCGCTGAGCCTCCCGGCGGGCCTGCTCGCCGGCTGCACGGGCGACGACGAGCCCGGCGCGGCCGACGACGAGCGGATGCCGCGATCCACGCCGAGTCCGACGCCGACGCCCGACCCCGACCTTCCGCTGCTGTCCGCGGCGCTGGAGTCCGAGCGGGCACTCCTCGCGACCTACGCCGCGACGACCGCCCAGCACCCGGACCTGCGCGACCAACTCCGGGCCTACGTCCAACGACACGAGCAACACCTCGCCGCGCTCACCGCGATGACGCGCACCGCCGGGGCTCCGACCGCTCGCGTCGCGAGCAGCCCGACGCCGACGCAGACGCAGGTGCCGTCGTCTCCCGGCGAGGCCATGGCGGCCCTTCTCACCCTGGAGCGGGCCGCGACCACGGGCCGCCGCCGCGACACGCAGACGGTTCGCGGATCGGAGTACGCCCGGATCCTCGCCTCGATCGCGGCCTGCGAGGGGACCCATGTCACGGCGTTCGAAGGGGAGTCCTCGTGACGGCAGAAGGAGTGGCGGGCGGAGTTCGCGCCGAGACGAACGACGCGGGCAGGGAGGTCGCCGGACTGCAAGAGGCCCTTGCCGGAATCCACGCGGCGATCTGGGGCTACGGCGTCCTCACGCCCTACCTCGACGGTGACGCCCGCGCCCGCGGGCAGCGAAGCTACGACCTCTACCGGACGTTGCGCGAGCAGTTCAACTCGATGCTGCGCGCGCGGAAGGTGACCCCGATAGCCGCCGACGCGGGCTACGCCCTGCCGTTCCAGGTGACGGGCAACACCTCCGCGCGCAGGTTGGCCGTGCATCTCGAGGGCGGCTGCGCGGGAGTGTTCGCCGACCTGGTGGCGGCAGCGACCAGCGCGGAGACCCGGATGCTCGGCGCCAACCTGCTCCGGGACTGCTCGGAGCGCCGACTCGACTGGGACGCCGCGCCGCTGGCGTTCCCGGGTGTGGCCGAGAAGCACCCCGGAGCCACGCCGACCGCGACGGACCGACCCGCACCCGCCACCCCGTCGGACGGGTCCCGGTAGGGCCTGTCCGACGGAACCACGCGAGCTACGCGGCGTCGGCGCGCTCAGCCGCCCAGGTGAAGCCGGACGAGGGCGTAGAACGTGTGCGCGTCGACGATCTCCAGGGCCGCGTCGGGCACCCGCCCACGGACGGCGGCGACGATGTCGCGGTGCCAACTCGGCGTGGCCAGGATGGTCCTGATGCTGTGGAACTCTGGTTCGGGAGGCGGCCCCGCCAGGTCGCCGTCAAGCGCGGCTTGCAGGGCCTGGGACGCCGTGGCGACGTCGGCGCGTGGAAGGTCGGGGCCCATCCGGACGTACGGCGTCTGCCCGACCATGCCTTCCGGGTCGACCTTCTGCGCGGCGAACCCGTCGGGTGAGAAGTCGGCGTAGGCGCGCATCGTCGCCTCGTCCATGCCGGGTGCGTAGCCGTCGATCACGAACCCCGTCACGGTGAGGTCCCACCGACTGTAGTGCGGCCGGCAGTGTTCGCGCCACGCGTCCACCCCGGAGGGCAGCCCGGAGAACTCGCGCGGTTCGGCGAGCATTCCGGGGTTGATGTAGCCGGCACCGCTGTCGCCGGCGACGAACGTGTCGTTCGGGGTCGCCGTCCGACGGGCTCGCTCCAGCGCGACCGGGATCCGGGCGGCGAGGTTGGGGTTGAACGCCCAGTTGAGCGGGATGCTGCCCCGGCCGGGGTCGTCCCAGAGGTACGGCATCACCTGGTAGAGCCAGGCCGCGGAGTCGTAGTCACCGACGTAGAACGTGACGTACCTGCGCGGGACGAGCGTCCCGTCGGGGTCGACGTAGCCACGTGCCCGCAACTCCTCCACGTCGGGTCGCGGACGTTGCGGGTAGGTCCTGCGCAGCGGCGCGTGCCGCAGCACCGACGCGTTGGCCATCGCGTCGAGGTTCTCGGCGTCGGCGTCGAGGTAGGCGTTGAACGCCGAGGCGACCTGGACGAACCTCCACTCGGTCGCGACGGGCTCGTGGTGGCCGCCGGCGACGGTCGTGTATTTGTAACCCCAGGGGACGAATCCGTGGATGGGCACCATGCCGTGCCGAGCGCGCTCATAGGCGGCGTGCAGGATCTCCTCCAGCACGCGTTGGTCGGTCCCCGTCGGCTGCTCGGGGTCGTCGACCGGAGTCTCGTCGTCCCACGGCAGCAGGTCGAAGAAGAAGCCGCGGTTGCTGACGAGATAGTCGTGGTTGGTGAGCAGGCTCTGCTGCAACTTCCCCTGCGGGTCGGCCAGCCAGTGGGCGTCGAGGTAGTAGCCGAGGTCGGCGCTCGAACGCCCGGTCCGCAGATACCGCTCCACGGCCCACACGTAGGCGTCGCACTTCGCGCTACCGGTCGACTGGCGGCGGGTGCCGGGGATCGTGCCCGTCCCGGTGAACAGCGGAGTGCCGTCCTCGTGGACCAGGCGTACGACCGGCGGCAGACGCAGTGGTCCGGCGACACCGATGTAGGTGCGGTAGAGCGAACCGGGCGAGAGGTCGTGGCGAACGGCGACGAGATCCTGGGCGCCCGCCACGGTGGAGGCGACGTTGGAGGTGGCGGGGACGTTGCGGTCCCAGACGACGGCGCCCCGCAGCAGCGGCCGGAACGTCGACACCAGGTCGTCGAGGGTCTGGAGAACCCGCAGCGGCCGGTCGGCGAGGAAGCCGTCCTCGCCCCGGATCTCGCTGAGCCAGTAGTCGTCGACGTCGATGGATCCGAACTCGCTGTGGTCGACGAAGTGGACGTAGAGCCGGGGCAAGGAGCGGTTGACGATGCCCTGCAGGGTCGCCACGAAGTGCAGCTCGTCATAGGCCCGGGCCGCCTGCGCGGGCTGGGTCAGGTCGAGTCGGTAGAGGTGGGCCAGATCGTAGAAGTACAGCGGTTCGGTCGCCGCCCGCGCACCCGAGGGTTCCAGCGCGAACGCGCCGACGCCAGCCGCGAGCCCGCCCAGGAAACCGCGTCGGTCGATCTCGGCCATGGTTCCTCCCCCGTGTGGTGATCACCGCCATCGCCATGGCATCGCGTCACGGGTGGAGGGTCAACACCGCGGACCGCTTCCGGTAGGCCGACTCGGGCGCCGGTGCGTCGGTCCTCGCGTCAGGCACGCCACCGGTCGACGAGTGGGAGCAGGTCGGCCAGGCGCTCGACGACTGCGTCGGGCTCACCCAGGGTGTGGCCGAGCTGGCCCGCCGGGATCTGGCTGTGGGGAACGTGCACCGCCCGCATGCCCGCCGACCGCGCGCCGTGGATGTCGTCGAAGAGTCGGTCGCCGACGAAGACGCAGTGTCGTGGTTGTTCGACCCGCACCGCTCTCATCGCGGCGAGGAACGCCTCCGGATGTGGCTTGGTGTGGGCGATCTCGCTGGTGTAGACGGCGCCGTCGATCAGGTCGAGCAGGCCGTCCCTGCGGAAGACGAGCTCGTGATCGTCGCGGGGCCAGATCGTGTTGGAGAGCACGCCCACCCTGATCCCCCGCTCGCGCAGAGCGACCAACAGCGGACCGGCCTCGGGATCGCTTCGGGTGTGCGGCTCCCACCACGTCCGAAACGCCGCCACACCACGCAGATGGGCGGGTCCGGACGGCTCCAGGCCGGCGGCGCGGACGATCGTCTCGAACGTCGTCGCGAGCTGCTTGTCGCGGGCCAACCGCCACGCCTCGTCCTCGGCCGCGAGGAGCGCGGCGGCAACAGAGTCGTCGTGAGTGGGGTCGTAGGCCCGCGCGTAGCTGCGCCACTGGTCGTGCAGGTCGACCGTGTGCCAGGGGGTCAGCGTGCCGCCCCAGTCGAAGATCACCGCGTCCACCGTCATGGCCGTCATCCTGCCAAGCCGCACCGACACCCCTCGTCAACGAGGGCCTGCTCTGCCGACGCCACCCTGTCGACGCAACCCGGTCGACGCCACCCGGTGTGGGCCGGACGACGTGCGTCCACGCGCCTGCTCGCCCGGGGACCGGCGCCGCGGGCACGCCTGGCCGAATCCGGACCAGACACACCTCGACGCCGGTCGCTCTCGCCGCGTCACGCGTGTATCGGGCAGGTGAAAACGCCGAAACGAACACAGGCCGCTGCCGTTCACCCCTTGCCACGGCGACGTCGCGGCCTGTCGAATGTCGCAGGGCTCGGCTGAGAGGACTTTCGCATGTCGCTGTTCAGCAGTTCGCATGACGCATCCCGACGTTTCGGTCAGCACCTTCCTGGCCGGTTGCTCGCCTTCACCGTGACGGGTCTGCTCGTCGCCGCCGCGTGCTCTCCGGTGGGAGAGTCGCAGTCGGGCACCGACCCCGGAAAGCCCGCCGGGAACGCCGACGGGCCCACGCAGAGCGCCGAGCGTCCGCGCAACGTGGGCGAGACCGCCGATCCCGCGCAGGTCAAACAGGGCGGCGAGCTCACGATCGCCCTTTCCGCGGAGCCCGACCAACTCGACCCGACGCTGTCCCGATCTCTCTACAGCCGCTACGTCTTCGAGTCGACGTGCGAGAAGTTGTACGACGTCGACGCGGACGCGCGGGTCGTGCCCCAGCTCGCGACAGCGCTCCCGAGCGTCTCCGACGACGGAAAGACCGTCACCATCACCGTCCGGACCGGCATCAGGTTCGGGGACGGAACGCCGTTCGACGCCGCCGCGGTGAAGAAGTCGCTCGACCGCGACCTCACCCTGGACACCTCGGCCCGCAAGAGCGAACTCGGCCCGATCACGAAGGTCGACGCACCCGACGACAAGACGGTCGTCATCCACCTGGCGACGCCGTTCGCTCCCCTCACCGCGGCGCTCGCCGACCGGGCCGGCATGGTGATGAGCCCGGCCGCCCTCGACAAGCTCGGCGACAAGTTCTCCACCGCGCCCGTCTGTGTCGGCGCGTTCAAGGTGGTGAAGCGGGTGCCGCAGAACTCCATCGAGCTGGCCAAGGACCCCAACTACTACAACGCGGACAAGGTGCACCTGGACCGCATCGTCTACCGCATCATCACCGACGCGAGCATCCGGGCGGCCAACCTCCGCTCCGGTGACGCGCAGGTGGCCGACAGCGTCTCGACGCAGGACGTCGACGCCCTGTCCAAGGAGCAGGGCGTCACCCTGCTCGAGTCGGAGAGCCTCGGCTACCAGGGCCTGACGTTCAACCTCGGCAACGTCGACGGTGTGGGCGAGGATCCCAAGCCGATCGACCGGCCGAGCGCCAAGGATCCGCGCGTACGCAAGGCGTTCGAGTACGCCATCGACCGCGAGGCACTGGTGAAGACCATCTTCGCCAACATCTACTCCGTGGCCTGCTCGCCCATCTCCCCCGCCACCGAATACACCACGCCGCAGGCGCAGAAGTGCGCACCGCACGACCCGGAGAAGGCGAAGGAACTCCTCCAGCAGGCCGGGGTGAAGACGCCGTACCGCATCGAGATGCTCGCGTCCAACACTCCTGACTCCCTGCGGATCGCGCAGGCGATCCAGTCGATGGTGAAGTCCGGCGGCTTCGACCTGGTGATCTCGCCGGTCGAGTACTCCACCCTGCTGGACCAGCAGGACCGCGGCGACTTCGAACTGCTCGCGCTCGGCTGGTCCGGGCGGATCGACCCGGACGCCAACCTCACGAACTTCGTGGGTACGAAGGCCAGCCAGAACGTCGCGGGCTTCTCCGACCCGACCCTGGACGACCTGCTGACCCAGGCACGACAGGCACAGGACACCAAGGAACGCGCGGGCCTCTACGGCCAGGCGGTCGAGAAACTGCAGGAGCAGAACCCGCTGATCTACCTCTACCGCACCCGTAACCTCACCGGTGTCGCGGACGCGGTCAAGGGCGTTCAGGTCTTCCCCGACGGCGTTCTCCGGGTGTCCCGCGCCGGGTTGGCGAAGTGACGACCGGCAGCATCCGGCGATGAGGAGCTATCTGCTGCACCGGCTGTGGCAGTCGGTGGTGACGTTGGTGCTCGCCACCATCGTCGTCTTCCTCGGTATCCGCGCACTCCCCGGCGACCCGGCACTCGCCCTCGCCGGGGAGGAGCGCGACCCGGCCTCCCTCGCCGCTATCCGGGCGAAGTACGGCCTGGACGACCCGCTGCTGGTGCAGTACTGGCACTTCGTCAGCAACAGCCTGCGAGGAGACCTCGGTACGTCGATCCGCACGGACACGCCGGTGACCTCGATGATCGCCACCGCCCTCCCGGTCACGCTGGAGCTGTCACTCCTCTCCCTCGCGGTGGCCGCACTCGTCGGGATCGGCGCGGGCGTGGTGGCGGCCGTGCGCCGGGGCCGGGCCATCGAGTGGGCAGCCAACGCGCTCGCGCTCGCCGGGTTGTCGGTGCCGAACTTCTGGCTGGGGCTGATCGCCATCGTGTATCTCGCCGTCGCCGTACAGCTCTTCCCCGCCTCGGGCTACGTGCCCTTCACCTCCGACCCGATCGGCAACCTGCACCATCTGGTGCTGCCGTCGCTGGTGATCGGCACGGGGCTCGCGGCGGTCATCATGCGCCAAACCCGTTCGTCGATGCTGGAGGCGCTGTCCACCGACTACGTACGAACGGCACGGGCCAAGGGCCTCCCGGCCTACACCGTCATCACCCGGCACGCGCTGCGCAACAGCCTGATCGTGGTCGTCACGATCGTGGGCCTGCAACTCGGCGCGCTCATCTCCGGAGCGGTCGTCACCGAACGCATCTTCGGCCTGCCCGGCTTCGGGAAACTCACCATCGACGCGGTCTTCCAGCGCGACTATCCCGTGATCCAGGCGGTCGTGCTCGTCACCGCCGCGGCGTACATCCTCATCAACCTGCTCGTCGACCTGCTGTACTCGGTCATCGATCCGCGGATCCGGGTTCGGGGGCGGGAAGCATGACCTACACCGACGTCACCCTCGAGGAGGGTCCACCCGCCGACCAGGGGCCGACCCCGGTCCGGCGGCCGCCGCGGGGCATCCGGGTCGTCCGGCGGATCCGCCGAAACCCCCTCGCCGTGGCTGGTTTCGTGGTGCTCGCCCTCGCGGTGCTGGGCGCGCTCCTCGCGCCGCTGCTCGCGCCGTACTCCCCCGACGAGACGCACTTCGAGCTCGCCCTGTCCCCACCAGGCACCGCCGGCTACCTGCTCGGCACCGACGACCTCGGCCGCGACCTGCTCTCCCGAATCCTGTTCGGGCTGCGTTCGTCGCTACAGGCCGGTGTGCTCGCCGTGTTGGTGGCCCTCGTCGTGGGCGTACCTCTCGGGCTCGCGGCGGGCTACTCCCACTGGCTCGACGCGCTGATCTCCCGCCTCACCGACCTGGTGCTCGCGTTCCCGTTCCTGATCCTCGCGGTCGGGCTCGCCGCCGTTCGTGGTCCGAGCCTCGGCAACGCCGCCGTCGCCATCGGGATCGCCCAGATACCCGGCGTGGTACGGATCGTGCGTGGTGAGACGCTGCGGCTGAAGGCGCTGGACTTCGTGGCGGCGGCCGTCGTGTCCTCCGCCAGTGACGCGTGGGTGCTGCTCCGCCACATCCTGCCGAACGCCACCTCGGCGATCATCGTGCAGGCGACGGTCGCCATCCCGGGCGCGATCCTGGGTGAGGCGGTCCTGTCGTTCCTCGGGCTCGGCATCCGGCCACCGCAACCGAGCCTTGGCACGATGCTCTCCGACGCCCAGCAGTACGCCACCCGGGCACCCTGGACCGCCGTCATCCCCGGCGTCGCCATCATGCTGGTCGCGCTCGCCTTCAACCTGTTCGGCGACGGCCTGCGCGACGCCCTGGACCCGAAGTCGAGCCGCCGATGAACGCCGTACCCTCTCCCGACGCCGGCACCGTGCTGCGGGTGCGCGAACTGTGCGTGCGCTTCACCACCGAGGACGGCACGGTGTCCGCGGTCGACCAGGTCGACCTCGACGTCGGCGCGGGAGAGATCGTCGCCCTCGTCGGTGAGTCCGGGTGCGGCAAGAGCGTGACGGCGATGAGCCTCGCGGGGCTGCTGCCGCCGACCGCGGACGTGCAGGGCTCGATCCGACTGCGCGAGACCGAGCTACGTGGTGCTCCCGAACGCGCACTCCGGCGCCTTCGTGGAAGCGACATCACCTACGTCTTCCAGGAGCCGATGACCTCCCTCAACCCGGTGCTCACCGTGGGCCGCCAGGTTAGCGAGGTGCTCGAGGTCCACCAGCGACTCCGCCGCTCGGCCGCGCGCCGGCGCGCCGTCGAACTCCTCGCCCTGGTGGGCATCCCCTCACCCGAACGCCGGATCCACGAGTACCCGCACCAGCTGTCCGGAGGAATGCGACAGCGGGTCGTGATCGCCATGGCGGTCGCCTGCGATCCCAAGCTGCTGGTCGCCGACGAGCCGACGACCGCGCTCGACGTGACCGTGCAGGCCGGCATTCTCGACGTCCTGCGCGACCTGCGGGACCGACTGGGCACCGCCGTCCTGCTCATCACCCACGATCTCGGCGTCGTGGCCGACGTCTGTGACCGGGTGGTGGTGATGTACGCCGGCCGGGTCGTCGAACAGGCCCCGGTCCACGAGCTGTTCGCCCGGCCGCGCCACCACTACACGAGCGCGCTGCTCGGCGCCATCCCGACCGGACGCGGCACCGGCACCAGCGGTGGGCGGCGGCTCCGGGAGATCCCCGGGCTCGTGCCCGTGCTCAGCGACCCGCCGGACCGGTGCACCTTCGCCGACCGCTGCCCGCGGGCGGACGAGCTGTGCCGGACCAGCCAGCCGCCGCTGTCGGGAACGCCCGGCCACCTGGTCGCCTGCTGGCATCCCGCCGACCAGAATCCGCCGGAGGCCACCCGATGAGCACATCCGACACCGACCGGGCGACCCCGGCGTCCGACACCGACCGAGCGGGTGCGACACCCGCCGCTCCCGTCCTCGAGCTCGACAACCTCGTCATGCACTTCGGCCCGGTGCGCGCGGTCGACGGCGTTTCCATGACGATCCGTCGCGGCAGTGTCGTCGCGCTGGTCGGTGAGAGCGGTTCGGGCAAGTCGACGGTCGGCCGATGCGTCGTACGCCTGCTCGAGCCGTCCTCCGGCACGGTGCGGCTGCACGGGGCCGACATCAGCCACCTGCGCCGCCGCGCGTTGCGTCCGCATCGCCGCGACGTGTCGATCGTCTTCCAGGACCCCGCCGGCTCCCTCGACCCCCGGCTCACCGTCGGCTCGATCGTCTCCGAACCGCTGCGCCTGCTCCGCCTCACCCGCGGCCGGACGGAGCGTGAGCGGGCCACCACGCAGGCACTGGAGCGGGTCGGCCTGCGGACCGAGCTCGCCGACCGCTACCCACACGAACTCTCCGGAGGCCAGCGGCAGCGGGTCAGTCTCGCCCGGGCCCTCGTCTCCTCGCCCTCGCTGCTGGTCGCGGACGAACCGACGAGCGCGCTGGACGTGTCGGTACAGGCGTCCGTGCTCAACCTCCTCACCGACCTGCAGCGCGACCTCGGCTTCGCGTGCCTGTTCATCACGCACAACCTCTCGGCCGTGGAGTACCTCGCCGACGAGGTCGCCGTGGTGTACCTCGGCACGCTCGTCGAGCACGGTCCGAGCGCCGAGATCTTCGCCACCCCGAAGCATCCGTACACCCAGGCGCTACTCTCGGCCGCACCAGTACCCGACCCGGTACGCCAGCGCCGCCGTAGCCGGGTCGTCCTGTCCGGCGACATCCCGTCGGCGATCGACCCGCCGTCCGGGTGCCGTTTCCACACCCGCTGTCCGATCGCGGTCCCGATGTGTGCGGAGCGCGTCCCCGAGCTCCGGGAGGTGGCCGGCCGCCGAGTGGCTTGTCATCTGGTCTCCGACGAGGATGAGGACGGTTCATGACCTTCACCACCCGCCCGACACTGCGCGGCACCTTCGGCATGGTCGCCTCCACCCACTGGCTCGCGTCCCAGAGCGCCATGAGTGTGCTGGAGCGCGGCGGCAACGCCTACGACGCGGCCGTCTGCGCAGGCTTCGTCCTGCACGTCGTCGAGCCTCACCTCAACGGCCCCGGTGGCGAGGTCCCGGCCATCGTGGCCACGGCCGACGACCACATCCCGAAGGTGCTGAACGGGCAGGGTCCCGCCCCCGCCGGAGCGACGATCGCCCACTTCCGTGACCTCGGACTCGACCTCGTTCCCGGCTCCGGTCCCCTCGCCGCGACGATTCCCGGCGCCGTCGACGCCTGGTTGCTGCTGCTTCGCGACCACGGCACCTGGCGCCTGCGGGACGTCCTCGAGCCCGCCATCGGCTACGCCCGCGCGGGCCACCCGCTGGTTCCCGGCGCGGTCGCGACGATCAGCAAGGTCCAGGAGCTCTTCGCCGAGCACTGGCCGACGTCGGCGGCGCTGTGGCTGACCGACGGCAAGCCGCCGACGCCGAACGCGATGTTCGCCAACCCGGCCTACGCCGACACGCTCGAGCGCCTGGTCACCGAGGGCGAGGCGGCGGGCCCCGAGCGCGAGAACCAGATCGAGGGCGCCCGGCGGACCTGGCGCGAGGGCTTCGTCGCGGAGGAGGTGGACGCCTTCTCCCGTAAGCCGTTCCGTGACTCGAGCGGCGGCGACCACAGCGGCCTCGTCACCGCGCACGACATGGCGAGCTGGACGGCCTCCTGGGAGCTGGCGGCCACCCTGGAGTGGAACGGCCTGACGGTCGCGAAGACGCCCGCCTGGGGCCAGGGACCAGTCCTTCTGCAGTCGCTGGCCACCCTCGAGGCGCTCGGTGGTCAGGACGATCTCGACCTGAGCACCGAACTCGGCGTCCACTTCACCACCGAGGTGCTCAAGCTCGCGCTGGCCGACCGGGAGGCGTGGTACGGCGACATCCTCGACTCGCCGTTGCCGAGCCTGCTGTCGAAGGAGTACGCCGCCCAGCGGGCCGGTCTGGTGGGTGCCCTCGCCTCCGGCGACCTGCGTCCGGGCTCACCCGACGGGCGGACGCCGAAGCTTCCCGACGCCTACACCCGGCTGCGGGGTGCCCGCGCCGCGGCCGGCGACACCGGCGAACCGACCGTCTCCGTGACCGGTCAGACCCGCGGCGACACCTGCCACGTCGACGTGGTGGACCGCTGGGGCAACATGATCTCGGCCACTCCGAGTGGCGGCTGGCTGCAGAGCTCCCCGACCATCCCGTCGCTCGGCTTCTGTCTGGGCAGCCGGGGCCAGATGTTCTGGCTGGAGGAGGGCCTCACGTCCTCGCTCATGCCGGGCCGCCGTCCGCGCACCACCCTGTCGCCGACGCTCGTGCTCCGGGAGGGTCGTCCCGTGCTCGCCTGCGGCTCGCCGGGAGGCGACCAGCAGGACCAGTGGCAGCTGCTGTTCCTCCTCCGCCATCTCGCGGGCGGACTGGACATCCAGGACGCGATCGACGCGCCGGCCTGGCACACCTCGAGCTTCCCCGGCTCGTTCTACCCCCGCACCATGGACCCGCGCAGCCTGATCGTGGAGGACCGGCTGGGCGACTCGCTGATCGCCGGGCTCGAGCGTCGCGGTCACGTGGTCACCCGCTCCGGCCCCTGGAGCCTCGGCCGGCTCTGCGCCGTCGCGCGTGACCCGGAGACCGGGGTCGTGTCCGCCGGCGCCAACCCGCGCGGGATGCAGAACTACGCCGTCGGTCGCTGACCGCGGTGGCGCCCTGCCCCACAACGGTCCTAGGCTTGGGCGCGGCGGCCTGCCGCGCCCAAGCTCCGTGATCCACCCCAGCGGGATCTGACCAGGAGCCAAAGGGGAACCGACCTCGGCAGCGAGCGTGCCCACCTGTCACCGCTCGTGCTCGGCTCGCTGGGGGACGCTGGCGCGGCGCGAAGGGACAGGTCGACATGACCAGGGACGCTGCTTTCAAGCGCCGGGTACGTGCCCGGATGGCCAGGACGGGTGAGAGCTACAGCTCGGCCCGCGCCCACCTCGACTCAGCCGGTGCCGCGCGACCCGGCGCCGACCGGACCGGCCAGGTCCTTCACCTCACCAACGGAGACGTCACCGTCGGCCTCCTCCGCGAGGCCGGGCTCGCCGAACCGATCCTGCCCTGGCGGGACGTCCTGCACGACGGCCCGGTCCCCGGTGGACTCACCGACGCGGAGCTTCGCTCGGTCCGGGCGGAGTTCATCGCCGGCAGCGGATGGGGTTCCCTCACCGCCGTACGGGACAGCTTCGACGCCCGCGACGAGATGCTGGCCGCACACAGCGACGCGCGGCTCGTCCTGTGGTTCGAGGCCGACCTCTACGACCAGCTCCAGATCATTCAGGTGCTCGACCAACTCCGCCGGCGCGGCGCCGAGCCGGCCAGGATCTCGTTGGTCTCCGCGGGAGAGTTCCCGGGGATCGCGCACTTCGGCGGCCTGGGCCAGCTCCGACCCGACGACCTGCTGCGACTGCGTACGGACGAGGTGGTCCTCACAACCGACGCCCTCGACCTGGCGGCTCGGGCGTGGGCGGCGTTCACCGCGGCGGACCCGTCCGGACTCGCCGGCGTCGCGGGCTCCTCGTCACCGGTGCTCCGCTACGTCGCCGAGGCGTTCGGTCGACTGATGCAGGAATACCCCGCCCGCTCCGACGGGCTGTCACTCACCCAGCGTCGGATCCTGCTGTCCGTCGAGGATGGCGCGAACACGCCATCGGAGGCCTTCGCCGAGGTGGGCCGACGCGAACGCCGTCCCTATCTCGGCGACACCTCCTGCTTCGCCATCATCGAAGGCCTGGCGAGCGCTCGCCGACCACTGCTCACCTGGCTCGACGACGCTCCCCTTCCATCGCGGGGTCTTCGACTCACCGCCGCGGGACGCGAGGTCCTCGCGGGTCACTCTGACCATGTCGCCGAAGGCGGTATCGACCGCTGGATCGGCGGCGTCCACCTGACCGGTTCGCGGCCTCCGTGGCGTTACGACGAGAGGCGGGAGAGGCTCGTTGCGGCCTGAGCCGGGACAACCTTCCCGTCCTGAAGTCCCGCCTGGCGGGCGGCCCAACACGACCAATCGTGTCGATAGGGAACGCCTACGTCACTGAGTGGAATGAGCGCGCCGGTCCAGCCGTTCAAGTAACCGTTAGCAAGGCTAAGTAATAGGGAGGGTGATGGACAGGGACCTCATGGCCCGCGCGAGACGACGTGCGGAACACGACGCGGGTGGATCGGAGTGCCTCTCCGAGCACGATCGGGAGCTACTCGACATTGGCATCCGGTCGGGCTTCACCGAGACCATGGACCTGCTCCGCCGCAGGTTGGGCTGAACCTTGCCGGACCCGTCGTTCAGGCGGCACGTCCGGCCGGGCCCCGGCCGCGGAGAGCCGGGGCCCACCAGTACCCCGATCGCACCATCCGGCACGGACCTACGCGCCGTCGGCCCGTTTCGCGGAGCGCCTCAGGAGGCGCAGACCTCGACGAGATGCTCGACGACCTCCGCGACCGGAAGGTCGATGCGCTCACTGGTACGACGGTCCTTGATCTCGACCTTCCCGTCGACGATCCGCCGGCCACACACCACGATCGTGGGGATCCCGAGCAGGTCGGCGTCGTTGAACTTCTCCCCCGGGCTCGCACCGCGCCGGTCGTCGAGGAGCACGCGGATGCCACGGGCGTCCAGGTCGGCGGCGAGCTTCTCGGCGGTCTCGAACGGCGCGTCGTTCTTGCCGGTGGCCACGATGTGCACGTCGGCCGGGCTGATCTCCCGGGGCCAGATCAGGCCCTTGTCGTCGTGGTTCTTCTCCGCGATCGCGGCGAGCGCCCGGCTCACCCCGATGCCGTAGGAGCCCATGGTCACGACGACCTGCTTGCCGTTCTCGTCCAGCACCGTGAGGCCGAGCGCCTTGGCGAACTTCCGGCCGAGGGCGAAGACGTGTCCCATCTCCATGCCACGCGCCATCGTCAGGGCGCCGCCACAGCGGGGGCAGGGGTCGCCCGCGCGCACCTCGGCCGCGAGGACCGTACCGTCGGCCTCGAAGTCGCGGCCGGCGACGAGGTCGACGACGTGCTTGCCGTGTTCGTTGGCGCCGCTCACCCAGCGGGTGCCGGTAACCACCCGCGGATCGACGAGATAGCGGACCTTCGCGGCCTTCTCGGCACCCAGAACCTCCGGACCGATGTAGCCACGTACCAGCTCAGGGTGCGCGGCGAAGTCCTCGTCGGTCGCGGCCTGCAGGGTGGCGGGATAGACCTGGGCGGCGAGCCGCTTCTCGTCGACCTCACGGTCGCCGGGAACACCGACCGCCAGGAGTTCGGAGTCCCCACTGGGGTGGACCACCTTGACCACGACGTTCTTGAGCGTGTCGGAGGCCTGCCAGGGCCGGTCGTCGCGCAGGAGCTTCTCACGGCTGTTGAGGAGTTCGACCAGCGTCTCGATGGTGGGCGTCTCCGGCGTGTCCTCCACGTGCGCGGCGGGCAGCCCGTCGTGGGGCAACGCCTCGGGGACGGCCACCTCGACGGCCTCGGTGTTGCTGGCGTAGTCGCAGGAGGTGCAGCGGACGTAGCTGTCCTCACCGACCTCGGTGGGGGTCAGGAACTCCTCGCTGAGCGAGCCGCCCATCGCCCCGGCCATCGCCTTGACGATCACATGGTCGAGGCCGAGCCGGTTGAACGTCCGGACGTAGGCGTCACGATGCCGGTGGTAGGACCGCTCGAGCCCGGCGTCGTCGACGTCGAAGGAGTAGGAGTCCTTCATCGAGAACTCCCGCCCGCGCAGGATGCCCGCCCGCGGACGCGGCTCGTCGCGGTACTTCCACTGGATCTGGTAGATCGACAGCGGCAGGTCTTTGTAGGAGGAGAACAGGTCCTTGACGAGGAGCGTGAACATCTCCTCGTGGGTCGGCCCGAGGAGGTAGTCGTTTCCCTTCCGGTCCTGGAGCCGGAAGATGTCGTCGCCGTACTCCGTCCACCGGCCGGTGCGCTCGTAGGGATCACGCGGCAGCAGGGCCGGGAAGTGCACCTCCTGGAAGCCGGCGGCGTCCATCTCCTCGCGGACGATCCGCTCGACGTTTCGATAGGCCCGCCAGCCGAGCGGCAGCCAGGAGTAGATGCCCGGCGCGACGCGGCGGATGTAGCCGGCACGGACGAGGAGCCGGTGACTCGGGACCTCGGCGTCCGCCGGATCCTCGCGCAGGGTTCGCAGGAACAGCGTCGACATCCGCACGATCACGGCGATTCTCCTAGGAGGGCTGGACGGCGGCCGTGCCGCCAGGGGATCGTCCCGAGAATACCGACTGGACCGGTCCCGAACGCAGCCGGTACGCGGCGTGGCCTGCGACGAAACCGCTGTGGACCCGTTCCGGATCCCGACCTGATCCCGGCCCGGCCCGACCCAGCCCCGCCTGTACTCAGCCCGATCGCGACCCGACCCACGTACTGTCCGCATGTGATCTACGACTGTGCGGGTCGATCATGAGAACCTGTTCCACCGACGGCCGGCGTAGGTTCGTCGGACAATGTCGCTCGGGTTAGAGTCGCACCGGCAAAGTACCGATTCGTCGCGAAGAGTCCCCTTCGCGGTGGCTTCAGAACCCCCGGGGAGGGCGGCCATGCCCGACGTCAGCGCGAACGACTTCGATCGACTCTTCAACGACGCGCTGACGGCGCTGCGGCCGCTGGCCGACCAGACCTCCGCCGACGAGGGTGAGCCGACCGAGCCCATCCGAGGCCTCGGTGAGGCCATGGACGGCTTCGTACGGGTCACCGTCAAGCCGGGTGGACAGGTCGAGTCCGTCCAGCTCAATCCGCGGGTCATGCGCTCGGACTCCGAATCCATCGCCGAGGCATTCGTGGCAGCCACCAACGCGGCCCTTGCCGACCTGCAACAAAAGATCGGTGCCGTCCTGCCCACGATGGCCGACCAGCACCAGATGCTCGAACGCCTGCAGGAGTTCCAGAGTCAGTCCGTCGTGCAGATGCAGCGCTACCTCAAGGCGATCACCGACGTCCAGGACCAGATCGACAGGGATTGAGTGATGGCGGCAGACGATGTCGAGGTCAACGCCGGCCACATCCGCAGTTCGGCGGGAGACGTCGACGGGGTGGTGCAGAAGCTCGGCCGCGAGCTGAAGGCGGCCAAGGCCGAGCTCGAGAGCTTCGGGGACGCGTTCGGCGGCGACGACCTCGGACTGCTGATGGGCGGCACCCACGAGGTGGTCTCGCAGTACGCGTTCGACCAGCTCAGCAGCCTCCTGGAAGGTCTAGCCTCGCACTCCAAGGCGCTCGACCACGTAGCTTCCACCTACCGCGGCAACGAAGACGCCGGCGCACAACTGCTCGGCGATCTGGGCAACGACGTCGAGGCGGTCTGAGGCCGAGAGCCTGCGAAAGGGAGACATCCGGTGGGAATGCAACTGCCCAGCGAACTGAGCACGGCCCTCGGCTTCATCGGCATCGACTGGCCGACGAGCGACGAGGAGAAGATCTTCGGGATGGGCGGCTCCTGGCTCGGGTTCGCGGGCCAGCTGAAGACGGTCGCCGGTGACGCCACCCAGGCCGTCGAGAAGGTCTCGGACGGGCACCGCGGGCCGACCGTCGAGTCGTTCAGGAAGCTATGGGACGAGTACGGCGGCACCAAGAACCTCGACATCGCCTCGGCCGCCGGCATGGGCTTCAGCGTCGGCCTGTTCGTCTACGCGGCGGTCGTGCTGGTCCTCAAGATCAACGCCATGATCCAGCTGGTGATCCTCACCATCCAGGTCGCCCAGGCGATCGCCACCGCGGTGGTCAGCATGGGCACGAGCCTGCTGCAGATCCCGGTCTTCCGGCAGATCACCAAGAACATCGTCGAGAACCTCGGCTGGATGGCCATCGGCGAGATCATCGGCTGATCGTCGGCGCCTTCCACCGCGCGCCGCTCCGGCCCCGGTAGGGCGCTCGTCCGACCGCCTTCTGTACCGCCAGCGTGGCCACCCCCGCGAGCACGATCGCGGCCATGTTGACCCCGAGTTGGGCGGCCGACCCCGCCATCTCTCCGAGGTCGCCGAGCGCCAGGGCGATCGCGAAGTTTCCGGCCGCCGGCACCGTGGTCACGGAGATGAAGACCCCGACGAGGGCGGCCGACTTGGAGGACGTCAGTGACAGGACGCCCGCCACTCCGGCGATGAACGCCACCACGAACGACCACCTGTCCGGCGCCCAGATGAACGCCGTCAGCGGCCGCGGCCGTTCGATCGACGCGGCGCTGATCCATCCGGCGGCGCGCGCCAGCAGGGACAGCACCGTCGTGGCCGCGATGGCGCAGGCGAACCCGACGACGAGCGTGACGGCTCCGCGCCGGAGCAGCGAGATCCGTCCGTGCACGAGGCCCACCGCCACCGCGGCCAGCGGGACGAACTCCGGCCCGACCACCATCGCGCCGATCACCAGGATCGCGGAGTCGAGGACCACCGCGATCGCGGCGAGCGCGGTGGCCAGGAAGAGGAACGCCAGGAAGGTCCACGACAACACCGCGTCGTCGGAGGTACGCCGAACCACCTCGTCCCAGATCACGGCGTCCGCACCCTCGCCCGGTGCGGCTCGCTCCGCGAGTTCGGCGGCGCGGGAGACGGCGGTGTCCACCGTCTCCATGGAGATGGTCCCGTCCGTGTCGATGCCCAGGTCGCGCAGTCCGGTCAGGACTTCGTCCGTCGACTCCCTGGCGACGTCGGCGAGGACGAGGTCGCCCGGTGGCCGGATGGACGCCCCGCGTACGACGGCCAGGCTGGCGACCCCCGGGCACTCCTGCAGCAGAGTGGCCACGGCGGCCGTTCGGTCGGGCGGAGAGGTGACCCGCAGATGCAGCACGCCGCACATCGTAGGCGGGTCGCGCGCCGTCGACCTGAGAGCTCAGCGGGCGGCCTCACGCGGGCGGCCTCCGCGTGGCGTCGTACGCACCTCCTCCGGCCAGGCGAGGCTGACCCCGAGCGTGTCGCCGAGCAGCCGTCGGTAGTCGGCGAGTCGCCCCTCCTCCGCCCGGACCTGTCGGGGCAGCGACCCGGCCGCGAGGCAGTACGCCACCAGTGCGCCCACCGCCTCGCCGATGCTCCACTCGACGGGATGCAGCCGGTAGCAGCCGTTCGTGATGTGGGTGGTGCCGATGTTCTTGTTGGCGGGAAGGAGGTTCTCGACCCGGCGCGGAAGCAGCGAGCCCAGCGGAATCTGGAACGGAAAGCAGTCGATGTCGACGTAGGTCCGGCCGGCGGTGCTGGGATGCAGGTCGATGCGGTAGGAACCGATACCGACGCTGTCGTGGAAGAGTGCCGACCCGGCCTGCGCTCCCCTCGCCTCGACGCCCACGTGGTTCTCGGTCACGGTGAACTCCGAGAGGATCCGGCGCGACTCGCGGACGTAGGCGGCCTTCGCCAGTCCGTCCGCGGTGTCCACGATGTCGGGTCGCAGCGCCAGTCCCGGATAGCCGGTGCCGCCGTCCGGGCGGGGTGCCTCGGTCTGCATCCAGTACAGGAACGACAGCGAGAGTTCCCGGGCGCCGAGCAGGGCGCGGTCGCGGGTGGCGTCGTCGACGCCGAGCAGCGGGAGGTTCCAGTAGTCGATCTGCGGCCAGTTGACCAGCGTCACGTCGCGGGTGACCGTGCCCGGCCGGAACTGGCTGCGCGCGACGATGCGGCGGTAGTGCCACAGGTCACGCAGGGACGCGTCGTCCGGGTCGCCCTCGAAGATGCGGCGGTCGCGCCGTGCGAGCGTGATCGGCTCGACGTCGGTCCAGGACAGCTGCGGCCCGGGCCAGAAGTCGGCGACCGTGGTGCGCCAGTGGTCGTAGGACGCGGGCCGGTCGATGACGGCGTCGCTTCCTTCCGCGGGTTCTGCCGCGTACTCGAGGGGGAAGCACCACGAGATCGCCTGCTGGTCCAGCGGGTCGGCAACCGGGGTCGCGTGGGGTTCACCGGTCTCGGAGACCGCCTCGGCGCCGATGACGTGCTCGACCCCGGCGAGGTCGAGGAGGTCGCCGAGTTCGGTGGCGTCGACGACGTACGCCGCCTCCACCGTCACCTCGGCGGCGTCCTCCGACCGGCGTAACGTCACCGCCCGTACGATGTCGCCCTCGCTCGCGGCCGCGACCGGGCGGTGCCGGAGCAGGACGGTCAGCGTCCCGGACGTGCGGTAGGGCGCGAGCATCTCCTCCAGGACGGCGACCGCGACGCGGGGTTCGTGGCACAACGGGCTGACGAACCCGAGACCCGGGTTGAGCAGCGGGTCCGCGGCGACGTCGGGCCGCAGCGGGTGGCAACGCCGGTAGTAGTCGCGGATGCCCTCGCGCAGCCGCCGGTAGCTCGCGGAGCCGTGCCGCTCGATCCACGGGTTCTCATCCGGTGGAACGGCCTGGCTGGTGAGCTGCCCGCCCAGCCAGTCGGTCTCCTCGGTCAGGATCACCTGGTGGCCGAGCCGGGCCGCGGTCAACGCGCAGGCCACCCCGCCGAGACCGGCACCGACGACGAGGACCGAGGTCCGCAGCGTTGACATCCGCCATCCTTTCGCGCCACCGAACGCGGTCGGTACGGCGTGCTGCCGTACCGACCGCGTCGGAGGGACTGGTCCGGAAACTGGTCGAGAGCGTCAAGAGCACTGCCCAGTAGGCCACCACGTTCGCGGGTCGGGCCGCTATGCGGTGGACCGGCACCGGTCAACCAGTCCGTCGTCCTCCTCGCGTCAGGGCGTGCCGTAGCCTCCCCCGCCCGGCGTCTCGACCACCAGCACGTCGCCCGCCCGGACCTCCACCGAGTCCGCGCCGGCCATCTCCACGACACTGCCGTCGGCACGCTCCACCCGGTTGCGGCCCAGAGCACCGGGCGAGCCACCGGCGAGACCGTACGGCGGAACGCGCCGGTGCCCCGACAGCGTGCTGACCGTCACCGGCTCCAACAGCCGCAGCCGGCGGACGGCGCCGTCACCGCCGCGGAACCGCCCCGCACCGCCGCTGCCTCGCCGGATCTCGAAGCTCTCCAGCAGGACCGGGAACCGCCACTCGAGCACCTCCGGGTCGGTCAGCCGCGAGTTCGTCATGTGCGTCTGGACGACAGGGGCGCCGTCGAAGCCCTCGCCGGCGCCGGAGCCCGACGCGACCGTCTCGTAGTACTGGTGCCGGTCGTTGCCGAAGGTGATGTTGTTCATCGTGCCGGAACCCTCGGCCTGGATGCCGAGCGCGGCGTACAACGCACCGGTCACGGCCTGGGAGGTCTCGACGTTCCCGGCGACCACCGCCGCCGGATAGACCGGCCCGAGCATGGAGCCCCGCGGTACGACGATGCGCAGCGGGCGCAGGCATCCGTCGTTGAGCGGGATGTCGTCGTCGACCAGGGTGCGGAAGACGTACAACACGGCCGCCGTCGCCACCGACGCGGGGGCGTTGAAGTTCGTGTCGAGTTGGGGCGAGGTGCCGGTGAAGTCGATGGTCGCGGTCCGCTCCGCCCGGTCGACGCTGATCGCCACCTCGATCCGGGCACCGGAGTCCGTCTCGTAGCTGTAGGACCCGCCCTCCAGCGTGTCGATGACGCGACGTACGGCCTCCTCCGCGTTGTCCTGCACGTGCCGCATGTAGGCCTGTACGACGTCCAGCCCGAAGTGCTCGATCATCTTCGCGACCTCCTCGACGCCCTTCTCGCTCGCGGCGATCTGGGCCCGGAGGTCGGCGAGGTTGGTCGCGGGATTGCGGGAGGGGTACTCCGCGCCGGTGAGCAGCGCCAGGGTCTCCCGCTCGCGGAACCTGCCGTCCTCGACCAGCAGCCAGTTGTCGAAGAGCACGCCCTCCTCCTCGACCGTGCGGGACAGGGCCGGCATCGACCCCGGTGTCAGCCCGCCGATCTCGGCGTGGTGACCGCGCGAGGCGACGAAGAAGAGCACCGTCTCACCGGACTCGTCGTAGACCGGGGTCACCACGGTCACGTCGGGCAGGTGGGTGCCCCCGTGGTAGGGGTCGTTGACGGCGTACACGTCGCCCTTCTTCATTCGGCCCGCGCTGCGCCGGATCACCTCCTGGACGCTCGCGCCCATCGAGCCGAGATGCACCGGCATGTGCGGGGCGTTCGCGATGAGGTTGCCGTCGGGATCGAAGAGCGCGCAGGAGAAGTCCAGCCGTTCCTTGATGTTGACCGACTGGGCGGTCGACTCCAGGCGCGCGCCCATCTGCTCCGCGATGGACATGAAGAGGTTGTTGAAGATCTCCAGCAGGACCGGGTCGACCTCGGTGCCGACTCGCTCGACGTCGGCGCGCTCGCTGACCCGCTCGATCTCCAGGTGGCCGAGGTCGGTGACGGTCGCCGCCCAGCCTGGCTCCACGACGGTGGTCGCGTTGGCCTCGGCGACGATGGCGGGACCCGTCACCCGCTCCTTCGCCGCGAGGTGCTCACGCTGGAGCAGCGGGACGTCGCGCCAGGCCTCCCCGACGTACATCCGGACCGTCCGCGCGCTCTCCGACGCGAGGAAACCCTCGTCGGCGTGGCCAGCCGCCTCCCCAGCCGCGTCCCCCGCCGCATTCCCTGCCCCGGCGTGCGTGAGCGGCCGCAGGTCTGGCTGTTCGGTGCGCCCGACCGCCTCGACCGAGACCGCCTCGACGACGAGTGGCCGGTCCATCAGGAAGGAGTACGTACGCCGGTAGGCGGTCTCGAACTCCGCCACCATCTCCGCGGGCTCCGCGAGCGTCACCGGCACCGGGGTGTCAGTGCCGTCGTAGCGCAGGTGCGCCCGCCGGGTGACCTCGATCCGGTCGGCGGGGACGTCCTCGTCGAGGAGTTCCTTCCGGGTCGCCTCCACGAGCTCCCGCGCCACCTCCCGCATCCGGGCGAGGCCGGCCTCGTCGAGCCCGCACTCGACCGACTGCTCGCGCATCGTCGTGGTGTCGGCGAGGCCGATGCCGAGCGCGGACAGGACGCCGGCCATCGGCGGCACGAGCACGCTCCGGATGCCGAGGGAGTCGGCGACCGCGCAGGCATGCTGGCCACCCGCGCCGCCGAACGTCGTCAGCACGTACTCCGTGATGTCGTGACCCTTCTGCACCGAGATCTTCTTGACGGCGTTGGCCATGTTGGCGACGGCGATCGCCACGAAGCCCTCCGCGACCTGCTCCGGGCTGCGGTCGTCGCCGGTGGCCGCCGAGATCTCCCTCGCGAGGGCGGCAAACTCCCGGCGTACGACCTCCACGTCGAGTGGCTGGTCGCCGTCGGGTCCGAACACGTGCGGGAAGTGGTCGGCCTGCACCCGGCCGAGCATCACGTTGGCGTCGGTGACGGTGAGCGGCCCGCCGTTGCGGTAGGACGCCGGACCAGGATCGGCGCCGGCGGAGTCCGGACCCACCCGGTAGCGGCTGCCGTCGAAGTGCAGGATGGAACCTCCACCCGCGGCCACGGTGTGGATGTCGAGCATCGGCGCGCGCAGCCGCACGCCGGCCACCTGGGTGTTGAACACCCGCTCGTACTCCCCGGCGTAGTGGGACACGTCGGTGGAGGTGCCGCCCATGTCGAAGCCGATCACCTTGCCGTGGCCCGCGAGTTCCGACATCCGCACCATGCCGACGATCCCGCCCGCTGGTCCGGACAGGACCGCGTCCTTGCCCCGGAAGTGGCCCGCCTCGGCCAGGCCACCGTTGGACTGCATGAACATCAGGCGTACGCCGGCGAGTTCGGAGGCGACGTGGCGGATGTAGCGGCGGAGCACCGGCGACAGGTAGGCGTCGACGACCGTGGTGTCACCACGAGGCACCATCCGCATCAGCGGACTGACCTCACTGGACAACGACACCTGCGGGAAGCCGATGCTCTCGGCGAGGCGGCCGATCGCGCTCTCGTGCTCGGGGTGCAGGTGGCTGTGCAGGCACACGACCGCGACCGCACCGATGCCCTCGTCGTGGACCTCCCGCAGCTCCCGCTCCAGGCTGTCAAGGTCTGGTTGACGAAGGACCGTGCCGTCGGCGCTGATCCGCTCGTCGACCTCGATGACCCGCTCGAAGAGCATGTCGGGGAGGACGATGTGGCGGTCGAAGATGCGCGGGCGGTTCTGGTACGCGATGGCGAGCGCGTCCCGGAACCCCTTCGTGATGACGAGTGCGGTGCGCTCTCCCTTGCGTTCCAGCAGTGCGTTGGTCGCGACCGTCGTGCCCATCCGGACGGCATCGACCAACTCGCCGGGCACCTCCTCGGACCCACCCAGGCCAAGCAACCGGCGGATCCCGGCCACCGCGGCGTCCTCGTACCGCGCGGCGTTCTCGGAGAGCAGCTTGTGGGTGACGAGAGCACCTTCGGGGGTGCGCGCCACCACGTCGGTGAATGTCCCGCCGCGGTCGATCCAGAACTGCCAGGTTCCGTGTCCCACCTGAGGGTTCCCTTCCGTCTCAGCTCGTACGGTCTCGGTTCGTGTGCGCCCGTTCGCCATAGGCCTGGACGAGTTGGGCGAGGGCGTCGTCGAGGTAGGGGCCGAGCAGGCTCTCGGCGACCGGGCCGTCGCCGCGTTCCAGCGCTCGCAGGATCTCGACGTTGCGGACGAGGTAGGGCTCGTGGAAGCGCCGGGGGTCCGCCATCACGTGGAAGACCAACCGAAGCTCGGCGAGCAGGCCGCCCATGATCTCGTTGATCCGCGTGCTGCCGGCGAGGGCCGCCAGCTCCTGGTGGAACCGGATGTTCGCCGTTCCCAACGCCTGCCAGTCACGCCGGCGCGCCGCCGCGCGGCCGGCCTTCACCTCCAGGCGCAGCGCGTCGAGGTCGGGCGGAGGCGAGGTGACCTCCCGGGCGACTGCGCACTCGATGATCCGTCGGACGTGGTAGAGCTCGACCACCTCCTCGACCGTCAGCAGCCGGACGAAGACACCCCGGTTGAGTTCGTGCACCAGCAGGCGTTCGTGGGTGAGGATCCGGAACGCCTCCCGCAGGGTGTTGCGCGAGACGCCGAGCGCTCCACCGATCGCGTCCTCGGGAAGCCGGGTGCCCGGCGGGAAGTAGCCCTCGGCGATCCGTCTGCGCAGGACGTCGGCCACGAGCTTGGCCGTGCTCGCCCGTCCGAGTGCCGCGAAGTCTCCGGCGAGCCCGTCGAACCTGTCCGCGGCCTCGTCCTCGATGTCGCTCACGAAATCCTCCAGGATCAGGCTCTTGTCGGATCGTTCAACAATCCTTACCGTGAACCGTAACACTGATCAAGACGTCTCCACAGTGGCAGTGCCGCGCCGACGCGAAGTGGCACCGACGCGGAGCCCCAGCAGGCCCATCCTCCCTGCGAGCACGGGCCTGCATGTCCTCCACCTTCTGTGAGGTCGAACATGACGTCGTCCCACACCCGGACAGTGCCCGACGAGACAAGTTCCTTCGCTTGGTTTCACACGCTCGGCTCACGCGGGAAGCGCGCGTTCGTCGGCGCCTTCGGCGGCTACGGTCTGGACTCCTACGACTTCCAGGTTCTACCGCTCGGCATCGTCGCGTTGAGCGCGACCCTCAACATCACCACCGGCCAGGCCGGCCTGCTCGCCACGGTGACGCTGGTCGTGTCCGCACTCGGCGGAGCGCTCGCCGGCGTCCTCGCCGACCGCATCGGACGCACCCGCACCCTCGTGCTCACCATCGCGACGTACGCGCTCTTCACCGTCCTCTGCGGTTTCGCACCCAACTACGAAACGCTGATCATCTTGCGCGCCCTGCAGGGGTTGGGCTTCGGCGGCGAGTGGGCCATCGGCGCCATCCTCGTCGCGGAGTACGCCCGCTCCCGCTACCGCGGCCGCGTCGTCGCCTACATCCAAAGCTCCTGGGCTGTGGGCTGGGCGCTGGCGGTGATCGTCTACACGGTGGTCTTCAATCTCGTCTCCGAGGACCTCGCCTGGCGGGTGCTGTTCTGGACCGGCGCGTTGCCCGCACTGCTCGTGCTCTACATCCGCAGGAGCGTGACCGACGCGCCGGTGGCCACCGAGCACCGGGACACAGCCCGGGTTCGCGGCTCGTTCACGGCCATCTTCCAGGGCCCCCTCCTGCGTACGACCTTCTTCGCGTCCCTGCTCGCGACCGGGACACAGGGCGGGTACTACACGCTCGCGACCTGGGTGCCGACGTACCTCAAGAGCGAGCGCGGGCTCACCGTCGTCGGAACTGGCGGCTATCTCGCGTTCCTCATCTCGGGCGCGTTCGCGGGTTACCTCACCGGCGGATACCTGACGGACAAGCTCGGCCGCAAGCGCACCTTCACCCTCTTCGCCATCCTGTCCGGCGTTCTGATCCTCGCCTACACCCAGATCCCGAGCGGAGCCAACACCGCCGTGCTGGTCCTCGGGTTCCCTCTGGGCTTCAGCGCCTCGGCCATCTTCAGCGGATTCGGCGCCTTCCTGTCCGAGCTCTATCCGACGGCACTGCGCGGGACCGGTCAGGGCTTCACCTACAACGTCGGCCGCGCGGTCGGCGCGTTCTTCCCCACGGTCGTCGGCTTCCTCGCCACCGGTGTCGGTGTCGGCGGGGCGATGGCCTTCGGGGCGCTGGCGTACGCGATCGCGGCCGTCGCGTTGCTCGGCCTTCCGGAAACGCGTGGCCGCGAACTCACGTAGACAATCTCTGGGCGTGTCCGCCGGCGTCGCCGTGTCCACCGGCCGGTGCCGAGTCCGACCGGGTGCGCTCGCGGACCCGCCCAGGAGGGAGACGACCATCATGACCAGCTTCACCTCCAGCCCAGCCGCCACGGCGCTGGCGAACCTCGACCCGGGAACCACCGGCATGGCCTACGTCCCGCCGGCCCGGGCGCGGGCGTTGTTCCGCAAGGGAACAGTCGCGTCCACCGCGGGATGGTCCACCGGCTTCGCCCAGGCCAACCTCATCGCCGTACCGTCCGACTGGGCCTATGACGTCCTGCTCTTCGCCCAACGCAACCCACGGGCGTGCCCCGTGCTCGACGTCACCGACGCCGGCTCGCCCCGCACCGAACTCGCGCCCGGCGCCGACCTGCGAACCGACCTGCCGGCCTACAGGGTCTGGCGGGACGGCGAACTCATCGACGAACCCACCGAGGTCCGCCGGCTGTGGCGGCCGGACCTGGTGGCGTTCCTGATCGGCTGCAGCTTCACCTTCGACGGGGCACTGCGCCAGGTCGGCATCCCGCCGCGACACGTCGAGGAGGGACGCAACATCTCGATGTACGTCACCAACCGGCAGTGTCGTCCGGCCGAACGCCTCAAGGGCCCGCTGGTCGTGACAATGCGGCCGGTCCCCTCCGACCTGGTCGCCACCGCCGTCCGGGTGACGGCCGGCATGCCGACGCTGCACGGCGCGCCGGTGCACGTGGGCGACCCGTCGGGCCTGGGCATCAAGGACCTCGACCGGCCCGACTTCGGCACCGCGGTGACGATCCGGGACGGGGAGGTGCCGGTGTTCTGGGCCTGCGGAACCACGCCGCAGGCCGCGGTGATGGCTTCCCGGCCGCCGTTCGCCCTGACCCACGCACCCGGCCACATGCTGGTGACCGACGTACCCGACGCGGTCTACCGCTACGACTGAGGCATTCCGTCGCCGAGATCCGAGAAACCGGTCATCGGAGAGCAATCTGGTGACCGTCTTCTCGGACTTCGGCGAGCGGGCTGTGGATGACCGCACGCCCAGTACGCCGCGCTGCCAGCATCCTTGGCCGATGCCCGCACCCGTACCGCTGCCGACAGAACTGCGTCTCCGTCCGTTCCGAATCGAGGAGGCGCGCCAGCTCGGTCTGTCTGTGGAGGTGCTGCGAGGCCGGCGGTTCTGCCGGATCTTCCGGGGTGTCTATGCGTGCGCCGAACTGCCAGACACCCTTGCGCTCCGTGCCGCGGCCGCACGGCTTCTCGTTCCTCACGCCGTCCTGAGCCACGTGACGGCAGCCGCGCTCCGAGATCTGCCCGTCCCCGCGGACTCCCGGGTGCACGTCACCCTGCCGCCGACGATCCGCGGACCTGAGATCGCCGGCATCGTCGCGCACAAAGGCGTGCTGAACAGCGTGACGACGTTTCGCGGACTACCACTGACCGATCCTGCCCAGACGTTCCTCGACCTCGGACGCGGGCTCGGCCTGGTCGACACGGTGATCCTCGGCGATGCCATCGTCCGGCATGGCTTCGCCAAACTTTCCGAGCTGGCGCTCGCCGCCGGTCGGTGAGGGGACGCGGAGCCCGGAACGTTTCCCGCGCCATCGCCCTCGTCCGGGCGCGGGTCGACTCTCCGATGGAGACCCGGCTGCGGCTGCTCTGCGTACTCGCCGGACTTCCCGAACCCGAACCAGGCGCGGAGATCCATGACGAGCACGGGCAGTGGATCGCCACCGCTGACCTGCGGTACGACAAGGAGCGGATCGCGCTGGAGTACGACGGCGATCTGCACCGCACCAGCAAACGCAAGTGGCGCCACGACGTCGCCGCGCGGGAGGAGCTGCGCGCACGCGGTTGGATCGTGCTCGCCGTCACCGCGGACGACATCTTCGTCCGTCCCCACCGGACGCTGGCCCGCATCCACGACGCGCTGGTGGCCCGGCGCCACCCTGCCGTTCCCATCACCCTCGACCCGGCATGGCGCGACTACTTCCGAGTCCGCGGCTACCTGAGCGACGAGTGGTGAGGCGACGGATGGCTGGATCCTGGACACTCGGCTTTCACGCTGTTCGGGTATCCGGTCCCCGCGAGGCCGCTCCGTGCCCGTCTCCTGCACCTTCGCCAGGTCCGAAGGCGAGTGCGGGGGTGCGAGGCGCGGGTCAGAGACCTGGGCTCAGAAGAGCACGGTCATGAAGGTGGTGGCGGGCTTGAAGCCGACGCCGGCGTAGGCCCGGCGGGCAGGCACGTTGAAGTCGTTGACGTACAACGTCGCCACCGGCGCGACCTCACCCAGGCCGACCGCCGCCACCGCGGCCACTCCCGGCCTCGACAGGCCTTCACCGCGCCGGTCGGGACGAACCCAGACGCCCTGGATCTGGAACGCGTGCGGCGTCGCGACCCCGATCTCCGCCTTGAAGACGACCTCGCCCTTCTCGATCCGGGCGAACGCGTGGCCCCGGCTCACAAGGTCGGCGATACGCGCGCGGTAGAAGGCTCCACCGTCGCGCGCCTCCGGGGACACCCCGAGTTCCTCGCGGAAGAACGCCACGCTGGCGCGATAGAGCAGGTCCAGCTCGTCCATCCGGACGCGGCGTACGGACGGATCCACCGCAACCGTCGGCTGCTGGCGCATGGTGAGGAACGGCTGCGCCGCCCGGACCCCACGGGCGGGTCCCCAGGCAGGGGTGAGGGCTTCCCACATCGGTGCGACCGCTTCGCGCGGCCCCCATACCGACGAACAGTGCCGGCCCAGCCGCAGGGCACGGTCGCCGAACGCGGCCACCGCCGCCGGGGTCGCCGCGACCGGGACCAGGTTGGCGCCGGCGTAGCAGAGGGAGGCGAGCTGTCCGTCCTCGTCGAAGCCCCACATCTGGCCGCCCAGACGGCGCAGGTCGGACCCGGCGGCCCGCACCCGGGCGTCGACGAACACGTTGGTCACGGGGTCCGCGTCGAGCACCCGACGGATGGCGGCCAGATCGCCGGCGCGCAGGAGTCGGACCTGCGCGGTGGTGTCGAGCATCGCCCCCTCCTCACGCTCAGACCCGACGGTGCGGGTGAACCGACTAACGCACCTCGACCTCGGGCGTGCCTGACGCTACTCCGGCGAGTTTCATCTCCTCAGAGATCCGCATCGCCTCGTCGATGAGGGTCTCCACGATCTGGCTCTCCGGCACCGTCTTCACGACCTCGCCCCGGACGAAGATCTGGCCCTTGCCGTTGCCGGACGCGACGCCGAGGTCGGCCTCGCGTGCCTCACCGGGACCGTTGACGACGCAGCCCATCACGGCGACCCGGAGCGGCACCTCCATGCCCTCGAGTCCGGCGGTGACCTCATCGGCCAGCTTGTAGACGTCGACCTGGGCGCGGCCACAGGACGGGCAGGAGACGATCTCGAGCTTACGCGGACGCAGGTTCAGCGACTCGAGGATCTTGATGCCGACCTTGACCTCCTCCACCGGCGGCGCCGACAGCGACACCCGAATGGTGTCGCCGATGCCCTTGGCGAGCAGCGCACCGAAGGCCACGGACGACTTGATCGTGCCCTGGAACGCCGGACCCGCCTCGGTGACACCGAGGTGCAGGGGGTAGTCGCACTGCTCCGAGAGCAACTCATAGGCCCGGACCATCACCACCGGGTCGTGGTGCTTCACCGAGATCTTGAAGTCGCGGAAGTCGTGCTCCTCGAACAGGCTCGCCTCCCACAGCGCCGACTCGACCAGCGCCTCCGCGGTGGGCTTGCCGTACTTCTGCAGCAACCGGGGGTCGAGGGAGCCCGCGTTGACGCCGATCCGGATCGACACACCCGCGTCGGTGGCGGCCTGGGCGATCTCCTTGACCTGGTCGTCGAACTTACGGATGTTGCCCGGATTGACCCGAACGGCGGCACAGCCCGCCTCGATGGCGGCGAAGACGTACTTCGGCTGGAAGTGGATGTCGGCGATGACCGGAATCTTGGACTTCTGCGCGATGATCGGCAGTGCGTCGGCGTCGTCCTGGCTGGGTACGGCGACGCGGACGATGTCGCAACCGGTGGCGGTGAGTTCGGCGATCTGCTGCAGGGTCGCGTTGACGTCCGTCGTCGGCGTGGTCGTCATCGACTGCACCGAGACGGGGGCGTCGCCTCCGACGAGGACCTTTCCGACCTTGATCTGCCGGGTCTTGCGGCGTTCGGCCAGGGTCGGCGGCGGCGCGGCGGGCATGCCGAGGTCGATGCTTGTCACCAGCTGTCCTTCACTGCTCGTCGCGCGGTTCCGCGCGGGTTGTCCACCATGACGTTCATACGGTCCGGCACCTCAGTTCGAAATCCGTACCGGGTTGACGATGTCGGCGTACAGCAACAGGACACCCATCACCGCGATGACACTCGCCACCGCGTAGGCGAGGGGCAGCGCCCTGGCGACGTCCACATACCCAGGATCGGGCCGGCGTCGCAGCCGGGCGAACGCACGCCGGATCGCCTCGTAGATGGCGCCCGCGATGTGGCCGCCGTCCAGCGGCAGCAGCGGGATGAAGTTGAAGAGGGCGATGAAGAGGTTGAGGGCGCCGAGCCACTGCAGGAACGTCGCGATGCGGTCGCCCACCGAAACCCGGGACGCCGAGGCGATCTCACCCGCGACCCGGCTCGCGCCGATGATGCTCATCGGGCTGTCCATCTCACGCTTGTCGCCGAACGCCGCCTTGGCGACGCCCACCATGCGCTCGGGGATGTGCACCATCGCCTGCGCGGTCGCGCCGGTCAGCCGACCCATCTCCCCGAACACCGCGATCGGGCCCTGCCGCTCGCGGACGACGGTCGGGCTCACCCCGAGGAAGCCCACCCGCTGGAACTCGGTCGGGTCGTCGGGGTCGGGCCGGTCGGCGGCGATCAGGTCGGTGTGCAGGGTCTGCGGCTTACCGTCGCGCACGATACCGATCGTGACGGCGCCCGCACCGGCGTCACGGATCAGGCCGGACACCTCGTCCCAGGAACCGACCCGGGTGCCGTTGAACGCGACGATCTGGTCGCCCACCCGCAGCCCGGCCTTCTTTGCCGGCGACAGTGGGTCCTGGTCGGTGCACTTGCGGGCACCCTCGGTCGCGGGAACCACACAGTCGGGAACCGCGCTGACGGTGGGCTTGAGCACGTCCATCCCGAAGCCCATCAGCACGATGCCGAAGAGCAGGATGGCGAGGAAGATGTTCATGAGCGGGCCGCCGCTCATGATGATGAGCTTCTGCCACCACTTCTTGCTGTAGAAGAGGCGGTGTTCCTCACCCGGCGGGGTCTCCTCGGCGGAGGTGTTGCGGGCCTCTTCGATGAGGGTCTGGAAGGGTCCGGTGCTCCCCCGCCGCAGCCGGCCGTCCCGGGCGGGCGGGAACATCCCGATCATCCGGACATAACCGCCGAACGGGATGAGCTTGACGCCGTACTCGGTCTCCCCGCGCCGCCGCGACCACAGGGTCCGTCCGAAACCGACCATGTACTGCGTGACACGGACGTCGAAGAGCTTCGCCGGCACCATGTGCCCGATCTCGTGCAACGCGACGGAGGCGAGGACTCCGACGAAGAAGACGAGTGCGCCGATGAGCGCGATCAGGTCCATACGGAGGAGCCTTCCCGGTCAGTCGTAGCGGCGTGTGCCTCGATGGTCCGCGCGGCACGGGCGCGCGCCCACGACTCCGCCTCGAGCACTTCGGCGAGAGTCAGCGGGCTCGCACCGGCGCCAGGGCCGGCGTGGCGAGCGTACTCCTCCACGATGACAGAGAGGGTGTCCACGATGCCCAGGAACGACAACCGGCCCGCCACGAACGCCGCGACGCACTCCTCGTTGGCGGCGTTGTAGACGGCCGGTGCGGCACCCCCACGCTCCCCTGCCGCCCGGGCCAGGGCGACCGACGGGAACGCGGCCTCGTCCAGCGGCTGGAACTCCCAGGTGGACGCCTTCGACCAGTCGCAGGACGGGGCGGCGTCGGGTACCCGGTCGGGCCAGCCGAGCGCGAGGGCGATGGGCAGCCGCATGTCGGGCGGGCTGGCCTGGGCGAGTGTGGATCCGTCGGTGAACTCCACCATCGAGTGGACGATCGACTGCGGGTGCACCACGACGTCGATCCGGTCGTAGGGGAGGTGGAACAGCTCGTGTGCCTCGATCACCTCCAGGCCCTTGTTGACCAGGGTGGCGGAGTTGATCGTCACCACCGGGCCCATCGACCACGTGGGGTGGGCCAGAGCCTGCTCGGGAGTGACGTCGGTGAGCTCCTCGCGCGCCCGCCCCCGGAAGGGCCCGCCGCTCGCGGTCAGCACGAGACGGCGTACCTCCTGCTCCCGGCCGCCGCGCAGACACTGCGCGAGCGCGGAGTGCTCGGAGTCGACCGGCACGATCTGTCCGGGTTTCGCCGCGGCCCGCACCAGTGGTCCGCCCGCGATCAGCGACTCCTTGTTGGCGAGCGCGAGGATGCGTCCGGCGCCGAGGGTGGCGAGGGTCGGCGCGAGGCCCACCGAGCCGGTGATGCCGTTGAGAACGATGTCGCAGGGCCATGTGGCGAGTTCGGTCGCCGCGTCCGGTCCGGCGAGGATCTTCGGCACCCGGAACTCACCCTGGGAGTAGCCCTGCCGTTTCGCCTCCGCGTAGAACGCCAGCTGGAGGTCCTGGACGGCGGTCGCCCTCGCCACGGCGACGACCTCGACGCCCAGGCTGAGGGCCTGCCGCGCGAGCAGGTCGACCTGCCCGCCGCCGGCGGAGAGGCCGACGACCCGGAACCTGTCCGGATTGCGGCGTACGACATCGATGGCCTGGGTCCCGATGGATCCGGTCGAGCCGAGGAGTACGACCTCACGCATGAGCACCAGTGTCCCCTATCGGCATGCCCAGGCGCCGCCCGGTCGTCGCTCGCGGTCACCGAACCTGACCCGGGTCGCTCCCGAACGTCACGAACGGCTTTTTTGACTGATCGGTCATATACTCGCGGTCGTGTCGAACGTCCACGTTGGCGCGGATTCGCCGTCGAAGGGGCCGGCCCACACCGGGCCCGACCCGTGCCGATCCGCCCACCGGCCAGCGGGCGGGAGACTCCTGCCCGGCCGGCCGCGGGAGTTCGATCCGGACGTCGTCCTGGACACCGCCGTCGAGGCGTTCCTGGAGTGGGGTTACCACGCCACCTCGCTCACCCGGCTCACGACGGCCACCGGCCTGCATCGGGGCAGTCTCTACGCGGCGTTCGGGGACAAGCACGCGTTGTTCCTCGCCGCACTGGGCCGGCACGCCGACCGGAGCCTCGCGGCTCTCGACGCCACGATCGCCGCCGCGCCGACGCCCCTGGAAGGCGTCCGGAGGTTCGTCCGGGCGCAGGCCACCCGCGCCGCCGGCCAGCGGGCAGGGCGCGGCTGCCTGGTCGCCAACACCACCCTCGAGCTGCTGCCCGAGGACCAGCAGGTGGCCCGGGTGATCGAGGCGTACCAGCAGCGGATGGCGGCGCGGGTCGCCGAAGCGCTGGACGAGGCGAAGGCGACCGGCGAACTCACCAGCACCCATCCGAGCACCGGACTGGCCCGCTACGTCTTCGTGGTGGTCGAGGGTATGTGGCAGCTCGGGCGTACGACGAGTGACGCCGGCACCCTCCTCGACGTCGCGGAGGTCGCCCTCGCCACCCTGGCCTCACGGTTCGGCACGGTGCACTGAGAAGTCCTGACATCAATGCCACCCCTGACCGCGATCCCTGACCCCGATCCCTGACATCAACGACACGACACCAGTGAAAGGTCACTCTTCATGGCAACCAGCTCCGGCAATCCGCCCCGGCTCGACGCGTGGAAGGAGCGACTCGGTTCGGTGGGCGTCTGGCTCGGCTCGGTGAACTGGGCGTCCGCGGCCGCCGCGCGCGAGGCGGCCGTCGAGATCGAGGAGCTCGGCTACGGCTCGCTCTGGGTCTCCGAGACGCCGCTGTCGAAGGAGCCGTTCGTCAACGCCGCGATCCTGCTCGCCGCCACGACGAGGATCCCGCTCGGTACCGGGATCGCCAACGTGTGGGCACGTGACGCGACCGCGACCCGGGCCGCCGCGCTGACGCTCTCGGAGTCGTTCCCGGGCCGGTTCGTCCTCGGTCTCGGCGTGAGCCACCTGCCCGCGGTCGCGGCTCGGGGCACGACGTACGAGCGGCCGCTCACCAAGATGCGCGACTACCTCGACCAGATGGACGCCGCCGCCCCCTACGAGGCGCCGCGCGGGCAGGAGAACCCGCCGGTGGTGCTGGCCGCGCTGCGCTCGAAGATGCTCGAGCTCTCCCGGGACCGCACCCAGGGCGCGCACCCCTACTTCGTCCCGCCGGAGCACACGGCCCGCGCCCGGGAGGCGCTCGGCGCCGGCCCGCTGCTCATCCCCGAGCAGGCGGTCGTGGTCGAGACCGACCCGGAGCGGGCACGCACGACCGCCCGCGAGCACACGGCCTTCTACCTCACGCTGCCCAACTACGTGAACAACCTTCGCTGGCTCGGCTTCTCCGACGAGGACTTCGAGAACGGCGGCAGCGACCGGCTGGTCGACGCGATCGTCGCGTGGGGCGACGTCGACGCGATTCGGGCCAGGGTGCGGGCGCACCTGGACGCCGGCGCCGACCACGTCGTCCTCCAGCCGATCGAGTCCGGCCGCGGCCTCGGACTCGTCCAGCTCCGCGAACTCGCGCCGGCGCTGGTGAGCTGACCTCGCCGGTCCACACCCCGACCGGCCCACGCCTCGACCAGGCCACGGAACCTTCGGGCGGCCACACCGCACACGCGCGGTGTGGCCGCCCGCTCGGTCAGCGGCCGGTGGCCGCCTCCGCGGCCTCGACGACGTTGGTCAGCAGCATCGCCCGGGTCATCGGGCCGACGCCTCCGGGCATCGGGGCGAGCCAGCCCGCCACCTCACGCACGCCCGGATCGACGTCACCCACCAGGCCGGCGTCGGTCCGGGTGATGCCGACGTCGAGCACGGCGGCGCCCGGCCGCACCATGTCGGCACGGATCAGCCCGGGCACGCCGGCGGCCGCCACCACGATGTCGGCGTTGCGGACGTGCGCGGCGAGGTCCTTGGTGCCGGTGTGGCACAACGTCACCGTGGCGTTCTCCGAACGCCGGGTCAGGATCAGGCCGAGCGGCCGGCCCACGGTGATCCCACGCCCGATGACGCAGACCTCCGCCCCGGCCAGCTCCACGTCGTAGCGCCGGAGCAGGGCGACGATTCCGCGCGGCGTACACGGCAGCGGCGCGGGCTCGCCGTGCACCAGCCAGCCGAGGTTGGCGGGGTGCAGTCCGTCGGCGTCCTTGGCCGGGTCCATCAGGGCCAGCACCCGGTTGGCGTCCAGGCCCCTGGGCAACGGCAGCTGGACGATGAAGCCGGTGCAGGCCGGGTCGGCGTTCAGGCGGCGTACCTCCGCCTCCACCTCCTCCTGCGTCGCGGTCGCCGGCAGCTCCACCTGGATGCTCTCGATCCCGACCTGGGCGCAGTCACGGTGCTTGCCCCGTACGTACGCGTGGCTGCCGGGGTCGTCTCCGATCAGGACCGTGCCGAGGCCGGGTACGACGTCGCGCGCCCGCAGTGCGGCCACCCGTTCGGCCAGATCGGCGCGGATCTCCGCCGCGGTCGCCTTGCCGTCCAGAATCCGTGCGCTGCTCATCGCTCTCCTCGTTCACATCTGACGTTCACTTCTGAACCCAACCGACGCACCGACGCGCCTGACCGAGCCGCACCCACCGAAGCTCGTCGGCCCGGGTGGCCTCCACGGAGCTAGCGGAAGACGACCGTACGCATGCCGTTGAGGATCACCCGGTGCTCGAGGTGCCAGGTCACCGCCCGGGCCAGCGCCAGGCTCTCCAGGTCCCGCCCCACCGCGGCGAGCTTGGCCGGCGTCAGGCTGTGGTCGACCCGCGCGACCTCCTGCTCGATGATCGGTCCCTCGTCGAGCACCTCGGTCACGTAGTGGGCGGTCGCGCCGATCAGCTTGACCCCGCGTTCGTAGGCCTGGTGGTAGGGCTTGGCCCCCTTGAAGCTCGGCAGGAAGGAATGGTGGATGTTGATCGCCCGGCCGACGAGCTTCTCGCACAGGCCGTGCGAGAGCACCTGCATGTAGCGGGCCAGCACCACCAGGTCGATCTCCAGGTCGGCGACGAGTTCGAGGATCCGGCGTTCCTGCTCGCCCTTGGTCTCGGCGGTCACCGGGAGGTAGTGGAAGGGCAGTCCGACGCCCTCGACCATCCGACCGGCGTCGGGATGGTTGGACACGACCGCGGCGATGTCCGCCGGGATGGCGCCGACCCGACAGCGGTACAGCAGGTCGTTGAGGCAGTGGTCCTGCTTGGAGACCAGGACCAGCAGCCGCTGCCGTGCGCCGAGGTCGCGCAGTTGCCAGTCCATCCCGAACGTCGTGCCGATCGGCGCGAAGCCCACCTGCAGCGCGTCCAGGGTCGCCTCGGCCGAGTCGCTCGACTCCGCCTGCACGTGCACCCGCATGAAGAACCTGCCGCCCAACCGGTCGCTGAACTGCTGACTGTCGACGATGTTGCAGCCGTGTTCGCCGAGGAAGCCGGCGACGGCGTGGACGATGCCGAGCCGGTCGGCGCAGGAGAGGGTGAGGACGTACTCCGGCCGGGTGCTGCTGCTCATGCCAAATTCCTCGCCGTTCGGGTCACCGCGGGTGGATCGTGCGGCCGGGCGGCCCGGTCGGACCGCAGGGGTCCCCGGGGGACCGCTGACGCCGTGCCCGGAACGCGGGGGCCGTCGCCATTCTCCAGGGGAGGCATGGCGCGGCGTGGCCCGACCCCGGACGTCACACCGGATGGCGGACGGGCGCGCCGCCCGGAGCCGGCCCGCGAACGGGGTCCCGGGCTCCTGGTCCGTCGGTCATCCGGTCGTCATCGGCGCGTACCGGGCCGACCGAGCAGAGGGGTCGTACGTCGTGAATGGGACGTCGAACGGTGTCGAAAGGTGTCGAAAGGTGTCGAAAGGTGTCGAAAAAGGCGTACCGGCCAGAGCGAGCCGGACCCGGCCCGACACGGCCGGCCCGCGCGGCTCACTCGTCGAACGCCCCCGACTCGAAGATCTCCGCCTGGGTGAGCGCCCACCAGTCCTCGGCGATCTCCTCCCGCGCGTAGTCGTACGGCATCCAGCCGTAGCCGCCCTCCCCCCACGACTCGCCCCAGGAGTTGCGGACCAGGAACGCTCCGCGCCGGGTGGATCCGTCGGTCGGGCTCCGTACCTCTCGCTCGTCGTCGTAGCCGACCGCCGCCACCGCGTGGCCGCCGAGGACGTTCTCCCTCGGACTCGGGAAGGGGATGTCGCCGGGCTGGGTGGGTGTCTGGATCGAGGCGTAGACCGTGAAGCCGAACATCGCCGGGATGCCCGCCGCCAGGTGGCTTTTCACCTCGGCGAGCACCTCCGTGCCGGTCGAGCCGGGCGCGTCCAGGCGGAAGTACTCGAGCGCCTGGTAGCTCTGGGCGAACGCGAAGACGAACGCCGGCGGGTCCTCGTCGAACGCCTCGACGTCGTAGGTCCAGTACTTCTCCGGCGGCGCCCCGAACAACGCCAGCGCCCCCATGGTGGAGCGCAGGTAGGCGCCGGTGTCGCCGCGCAGGCCGAGGTAGTCGCGCGTGACCTTGTAGAGGAAGCGCCGGGACAGGTCGACGTACCGGCCGTTCGTGCGCCGCTGGTAGTACTCCACAATGCCGCAGCCGGCGTGTGCGGTGCAGGACCCCAACGCACCCTGGTCCTCGATCGGCGAGCACCACTCCCGCAGGTCGACGCTCGAGGGAAGGTCCGCGGCGCTGTCGCCCGGCGAGGTCGTGCGCACGGCCAGGTCGCGCAGACTGCTCGAGGCGGAGGCACGCAACCGGTCGACGACCTGGACCGACCTGCTCGTCAGGTCGCGGATGTCGGGGCGGTCGGGGAGCCAGCCCATCCCCGTCGGGCCGGAACGACCGGGCAGCACGATCTTGTCCATTCCGCACCTCGCGCGTGGTCGCGGAAGCGACGGGTCGCCGGCTGGTCGCCGGCGCTCCTCCAGGCATCGTCCGCTGCCGTCAGGGAACTCGCGCGCGACGCCGCAGTCAAGGTCGGAGCCCAAGGTCGACGCTCAGGGTCGACGCGGGTCGATCCGTGGTCGCTCGCGCCATCCCGGCATGATGCGGCTATGGAGTTCCCCAGAGTCGGCGGCGGTGACGAGCACAGGCCGGCGCGTCCGGGTGAGTCGCCGGTGCAGCGTGCCGATCGCAACTTCGCCGAGTTGATCTCGGAGTTGCGGGTGTTGCAGACCGGGGTGCAGTTCCTGTTCGGTTTCTTGTTGATCCTGGCGGTGCAGGCTCGTTTCGCCGATCCGAGCACGTTCGCTCGGGTGACCTATGTCGTCGCGCTGGCATTGTGTTGTGCGGCGGCGGCGTTGTTGATGGCGCCGGTGGCCTATCACCGGGCGTTGTTCGCCAAGGGTGTGAAACCTGAGATCGTGCGGGTGTCGAACCGTTTCGCGCGGGCCGGGATGTTGGCGTTGTTCCTGGCCATCATCAGCGCGGTCCTGCTCGTCCTGGACGCGGTCTTCGGGCTGCTCGGCGCCAGTATCGTCACCGCCGGAGTCGCGGTGTTCTTCGCCGTGCTCTGGTACGTCGTCCCGCTGCGGCGGCTACAGACCCTCGCTCGCGAGCGCGAGGCCCACAGCACGAAGGGCAGGGACTCCAACCCGCCCGCCTGAACACCACGCCCTCCCGACACGGCGAATCGGCCACGGTCCGCACGCCGGGCCTTCACCGACCGGATCGGGCGTGTTCATCGCACACCCGCCCACGTGCACGCGCGAGGCGCTAGTTTCCCCGGGAACCAGCTGGTTCTTCGGAGGACAAGCGATGACACGGGGGTCGCTGATGACTTCGCCCGCACTCGACCGGAGACGGTTCCTCACGATCGCCGGTGCCGCCGGTGCGCTCGGCGGGGCGGCGAGCCTGGCCGCGCCAGGGTCGGCCTGGGCCGCTCCACTCGGCGCGCCCGCCGCCGACGACCCCGAACCCACCCGGCCGCTGTCGTTCGCCGTCCTCACCGACACCCACGCGAACGCGTTGGAGAGCTCCCGGCTGGACGTGCTCCGGCGTACGTTCGCCTCGATCGAGCGGGCCGCGCCGACGTTCGTCCTGAACTGCGGCGACATCACCGACTACGGCGGCGACGACGACTTCGACGCCTACCTGTCGACGATCCCGGCGGGCCTGCGCGACAGGCTGCACCACGTCCCCGGCAACCACGAGGTCCGGTGGGACGTCCACGGCGCCGAGCTCTACCACCGGCTGTTCGGACCGACGCCGTACTCCTTCGACGCCGCCGGGCTGCACGTGGTCGGACTCGACCCGACCCAGCTGTTGCAGGAGCCGGGGCACTTCGGCCGTGAGCACCTCGACTGGCTTGCCCGCGACCTTCGCCGGGCTGGTCCGAGCGTGCTCTTCCTGCACTACCCGTTCTGGGCCGAGCACTACTACGTGAACGACCAGGACGCCTTCTTCGAGACCATCGCCGACCTGCCGGTCCGGGCGATCTTCGCCGGACACATCCACCGTGAGCAGGTCGTCCGGACCAACGGCCTCACCCAGGTGGCCGCCAACGCGGTGCGCAACGGCTCCTTCTACTACTGGGCCGAGCGGACCGGCGACGTCGGCCACGACGTCCTGCGCGTCTCCGCCGTCGCGGTCGCCGCCGACGGCTCCGACACCCGACGCGAGCTCACCACTATCCCGCTGGGCAAGGACCCAGCCGCCCACGACCTGCGGCCCCGGTACGTCGAGGTGAGCCCGCCTGCCGGCGGGGCGGCGGGCGTCGCCATCCGCCTGCCGGCACCAGACGCCGCCACCGCCATGCGGGCCCAGGTCTACCCACAGCAGGTCTTCGGCGGCGGGTCGGCGGGAACCTGGGTCGACCTCGCCCGCTCCGGCCGCGACTGGTCGGGGACCGTGGACGTCGGGGCACTCGCGGCGGGCACGCACCGACTGCAGGTGCGGGTCGTCGGGACGGGCGGGGCGCAGTTCGACGTGACGGAGCCGTTCACGATCCCCGCGGGTGACCCGGCCGCACCCCGGGAAGGATGGCACGCCGACCTGCCGGGAAGCGTCCAGGGCGCACTCGCCCACCACGGCGAGCTGGTCGTCGCCGCCACCACGACCGGCGCGGTGGAGGCGTTCCGGCCGCACGCGAACGGCCGCACGGTCGTCTGGCAGGCGCGGACGGGCGCGGTTCACCGTGGCGCGGCGTTCGACGCCGAGGGCGGGACGCTCTACATCCCCTCAGCCGACCATCACCTGTACGCCCTGCGCGCACGAGACGGCCGGCGACGCTGGCGCTTCGAGGCCTCCGACCCGGTCCTGAGCACACCACTGGTCACCTCGGTCCAGGGCGTGGCGACGGTGATCTTCTCGGCCGGCCGTACCCTGTACGCCGTCGACGCGGGCACCGGCGCGCGGCGTTGGTCCAGCGATCTGCGGGGCTTCTTCGCGGGCCGGGCGGCCTGTGACGGCGAGCGCGTCTACGTCGGCGCGGGTGACGGCAACGCCTACGCGTTCGACGCCGCGACGGGCACACCGCTGTGGACGTACGACGCGACCACCCGCCAGGATCCCTACGGGCGTCTTCTCTACGGCCCGTGGGACGACGTGATCGAACTCCTGCCGGGCGGCGCCGTGCTCGTCGCGACGGTCTCCGCCACCGTCGCGCTGGACCGCGCCTCGGGGCAGCGCCGCTGGAGCGTCGCGGCCAGCTGCATGTACACGCCGTCGCTCGTGGTGGAGGGCAGCGCGGCCGGTGCTGGGGGCGTCCTCCTGACCGACGAGTTCGGACGCCTGCAACTCGTCGACCCGGCCACGGGTGTGGCGGTGTGGAAGTCGGAGGTCGGCACCCGGGCGTTCAACGCCGGTCCGGTCCGCTCGGGCGAGACAATGTGGATCGTCACCGCCACCGGACTCCTGGCCGGCGTCGACGTCGCCACCGGAACGGTCCTGCATCGGCGCCAGCTCGGCCCGGCCAACACGTTCAGCACTCCCGTCCTCGTGGACGGTGTGCTCGTCACCGGCGACCAGGACGGACGGCTGCGCGGCATCGACCTCCCGTGACGCGCCGGAGCATGCCCAGGACGCGCGGGCGGTGCGGTCGTGCTCAGGCTTCCTTCGCCGCGAGCTGACCGCAGGCCCCGTCGATCTCCTGCCCACGGGTGTCGCGGACGGTGACGGGTACGCCGTGCGCCTCGAGCCGGCGGACGAACTCCCGCTCGTCCTCCGGCCGGGACGCGGTCCACTTCGAGCCCGGTGTGGGGTTCAGCGGGATGAGGTTGACGTGGACGAGGTGGCCGGCCAGCTTCTCTCCCAGCAGGTCGGCCCGCCAGGCCTGGTCGTTGATGTCGCGGATCAGGGCGTACTCGATCGAGACCCGGCGTTTGGTCTGCTCGGCGTACGCCCAGGCGGCGTCCAGCACCTCGGCGACCTTCCACCTGGTGTTGACCGGCACCAGCTCGTCGCGCAGTTCGTCGTCGGGCGCGTGCAGGGACAACGCGAGCGTCACCGACAGGCCCTCCTCGGTGAGCTGCCGGATCCGGGGCACGAGCCCGACCGTCGAGACGGTGACGCCCCGCTGGGACATGCCGAGGCCGTCGGGCACCGGATCGGTGAGACGGCGTACGGCGGAAATCACCGTGCGGTAGTTGGCGAGCGGCTCACCCATGCCCATGAAGACGACGTTGGAGATCCGGCCGGGACCGCCGGCCACCTCGCCGCTCGCGAGCAACCGTGAACCCGCGACGACCTGGCCGACGATCTCGGCGGCGGAGAGGTTGCGGGTGAGCCCGGCCTGACCGGTCGCGCAGAACGGGCACGCCATCCCGCACCCGGCCTGGCTGGAGACGCACATGGTCACCCGACCGGGGTAGCGCATCAGCACGCTCTCCACCAGCGCCCCGTCGAACAGGCGCCAGACCGTCTTGACGGTGGCTCCCCCGTCGGCGGTCAGGGTGCGGACCGGGGTGAGCAGAGGCGGGAAGAGCCCGTCGCCGATTCGGTCCCGGCTCGCCTGGGGCAGATCGGTCATCTCGGCGGTGTCGTCGAGGTATCGCCCGAAGTAGTGGGTGGACAGCTGACGCGCGCGGTAGGCGGGCTCACCCAGGGCGACGAGCGCCTCCCGGCGTTCGTCCGACGACAGGTCGGCGAGGTGGCGGGGAGGCTTTCCGCGGCGCGGGGCGGCGAAGACGAGATCAACGGGAGCAGACATGGCGACTCCCAGTGTCACACGGCGGCGGGATCGATCACCTGACGGCTCCCCCGCCGGGCGTCCCGCACAAACGAATTCCGGCGAATTCCGTACCGATATCGCGCGGCGGCGAGAAATTCGAGCAACCGCTCACCCAGGAATTCCGAACCTTCGGAGGCGCATCGTCATCGGGGCGATACGCTCCGGCCATGCACGCGCCAATGAATGGGCCTGATGGCCCGCGTGAAGGTCCGTGTGGGGGTCCGGGTGAAGCGCTCGACGGGCACTCCCCGGCCGGTGGCGCCGCGGTCCACCCCCGAAGCGGTGGGTGCGGGTGCGACTGACCTCCGACGAGGCCCGCCGACGGTTCGGGCAGAGCCGGACCGCGGCTCTGGCGATGGCCGATCGCGACGGCCGGCCGCACGTCGTCGTGGTGACGTTCGCGGCGGTCGGCGACGTCGTCGTCACAGCGGTCGACCAGAAGCCGAAGACCACCTCGCGCCTGCACCGGCTCCGCGTGGTCACGGAAAACCCACAGGTGAGCCTGCTCGCCGACGAGTACGACGACCGCGACTGGACCCGGCTGTGGTGGGCGCGGGCGGACGGACAGGCGCGCGTCCTCACCCGTCCCGAGGACCGCGCCGAGCCGCTGGAGTGGCTGAGGGCGAAGTATCCGCAGTACGCCGCGGAGCCGCCGGCAGGGCCGGTGATCCGCGTCGACGTCGACCGCTGGAGCGGCTGGTCCTACAGCGGCTGAGCGAAGGCTCGACGCCAGGGTTGAGCGAGGGCTCGGCATCGGCCCGAATTCGGGTGGGCCGACGAATTCCGGCCGCGTGGCGGGAGCGCACACTATTGCGCGTCGGGCACATTATCAGCGACCACCGACAGGTCAATCTTCCGCGAAATAGCAATGGCGGTTAGCCGTCCAATCGTGCTAGAACATCCTCGTCTCACGCGCGGAGCCGGCACCGGACACGATCGTGCGACCACTCATCCCCCGTATCCCTGTCGGAGGTTGTTCCCGTGGCCACGATCAGATCGGAGTTCACCGTCGCCGGCCAGCGACGGTCCGACCGCCGTAGCCCGGTCCGGTGGATCATCTCCCACCCACTGCGGCATCCCCTCTACGCGGCCGGCTTCGTCCTCAGCGCACTCGTCATGGTCGTGCTCAACTCCACGATCCCCGGGCTCACCGGTGACGCCTTCGACGCGGTCATCGCCGGCGGTGACGAAGGCCGCGGCAAACTCGTCGCCATCGCGGTGCTGCTCCTCGTGATCGTGCTGACGCGCGGCGTCTTCGACCTGATCGCGCGCCTGTCCGTCGAGGTGCTGGCCAAGCGGATGGAGCGGGACGCCCGCGACGAGCTCTACACCAGCCTGCTCGGCAAGAGCCAGACGTTCCACAACCGGCAACGCGTCGGTGACCTGATGGCCCGGGCGGCCAACGACGTACGCCAGCTCAGCACGATGATCTCGCCCGGCCTCGACCTGATCGTCGACTCGATGCTGCAGGGCATCGTCCCGATCATCTTCATCGCCTTCATCGACCCGCGCCTGCTGGTGGCGCCGTTGCTGTTCGCGGTGGCGTTCTACCTCGCGATCCGCCACTACATGCGCCAGCTCAACCCGGTCTCGACCGCGATGCGCGACCAGTTCGGAAACCTGAACGCCGGGCTCAGTGAAGCCGTCCGCGGGATCGAGGTGGTCAAGGTGACCGCCCAGGAGGAGCAGGAGCGGCGACGCTTCGAGACCAACGCCCGCCGCTACCGCGACTCGTTCGTGAAGCAGGGTGCCATCCAGGCCCGCTACCTTCCCACCCTCCTGCTGGCGGTGGCGACGGGCGGCGCGCTCCTGCACGGGCTGGTGCTCTACCGCGCGGGCGACATCTCCTTCGGCGACCTCGTTGCCTACCTCGGCCTGATGGGCCTGCTCGGCTTCCCGACCGGTATCTCGATCTTCTCCTTCTCACTGGTCCAGATCGGCATCGTCAGCGCACGCCGCATCCTCACGCTGATCGAGGAGGAGACCGAGCTCGACCAGAACACCGAGGGACACCAGGCCACGATGCGGGGCGAGATCGTCTTCGACAGGGTCTCGTTCGGCTACGGCGACCAGCCGGTCATCCGCGACCTCTCCTTCCGGGCCGAGCCGGGACAGACGATCGCGATCGTCGGCGAGACCGGTTCGGGCAAGAGCACGCTCACCAAGCTGGTCAACCGGATCTACGACGCCGACGAGGGACGGGTGTTGATCGACGGGGTCGACCTCCGTGACTGGAACCTCGACTCCCTCCGCTCGCAGATTTCCACCATCGAGCAGGACATCGTGCTCTTCTCCCGGCCGATCGCCGAGAACATCGCCTTCAGCCTCGGCCAGCGTGCCGACCGCGACGACGTGGTGCGGGCCGCGAAGGACGCGCAGGCGCACCACTTCATCGAGGAGCTGGAGGACGGCTACGACACCGTGATCGGCGAGCGCGGCGTCACGTTGTCCGGTGGCCAGCGCCAGCGACTGGCGATCGCCCGGGCCCTACTCACCGATCCGAGCGTGCTGATCCTCGACGACTCGACGAGCGCGATCGACAGCGCCACCGAGGACGAGATCCAGCGGGCGATCCGGCGGATCCTCGAGGGACGGACGACCCTGCTCATCACCCACCGGCTCTCCCAGATTCGCTGGGCCGACAAGGTGCTGCTCATCCAGGGTGGGAGGCTCGTCGACCAGGGCACCCACGACGAACTCCTGGAGCGCTGCGCGCTCTACCGCCGGATCTTCGCCCACTACGACGAGGTCGCCCACCCCGAACCGGTCGGCGCGCTCGCGCACTCCGGTGAGTCCGCCGCACGAGCATCCGAGACGCCCGCTCGTTCCCCGATACCGGGCAGCCCGCTCGTGGAGGAGCAGTGGCCAACGTCCGGGCCGGCCTACGACGGTGAGGAAGTCTGATGGGTTTCCTGATGGACGGCCTCTCGGCCGAAGACTACGACCGCACCTACTCCGACCGTGATCTTCTCCGCCGCATCCTTCGATACTTCCGGCCCAAACTGGGCGCGATGTCCGTCGTCGCGGCGATGCTCGTCCTCACCTCGCTGCTGCAGGCGGTGCTCCCGGTCGTCATCAGCTGGGGCCTGGACCGGGTCGTCGCCGACGACGCGGGAGTCTTCATCGGCGTTCTGGTCGCGCTCATCCTGCTCTCCGGCGTACTCGCGTGGGTCACCAACTTCGTCCGGCAGATCTACAGCGCGCGCGTCGTCGGGGACGTGGTCCTGACCCTGCGGGAGGACGCGTTCTCGGCGATCCTCGACCGCGACCTGTCCTTCTACGACGAGAACCCCTCCGGAAAGATCGTCAGCCGCGTCACCTCCGACACCGACGACTTCGCCAACGTCGTCACGCTGACGATGAACCTGCTCAGCCAACTCCTGCTGGTGGGTGTCATCACCGGACTGTTGTTCTCCCGCGACGTCGGCCTCGCCCTGCTGACGCTGGCTGTCACCCCGCTCGTCGTCGCGCTCGCACTCGCGTTCCGCCGGATCGCCCGCGACACGACCCGACGGGCCCAGCGTTCACTCGCCCGGGTCAACGCCAACGTCCAGGAGACGATGGGCGGCATCGCGGTCGCCAAGAACTTCCGCCAGGAACAGACCATCTACGACGAGTTCCGGCCGATCAACATGCAGAACTACGGCGTGACCGTACGCCAGGGCATGGTCTTCGGCGCGATCTTCCCGCTGCTGTTCCTGGTGGCCGGACTCGGCACCGTGCTGCTGGTGCTGGTCGGCGGCCGCGGCGTGCTCGGCGGTGACGTCTCTGCCGGTGACTGGTACCTCTTCCTGCAGGCCGTCGCGCTGTTCTGGTTCCCGCTCACGAGCATCGCGTCCTTCTGGTCGCAGTTCCAGCAGGGGCTCGCGGCCGCGGAGCGGGTCTTCGCCCTGATCGACGCGACGCCGCGAGTGCTGCAGACCGACCCGCAGCCGGTGGGTCGACTCACCGGCGAGATCGAGTTCCGTGACGTGACCTTCGGCTACGTGCCGACTCACCACGTCCTCGACCACTTCTCCATGAACATCCGGGCTGGGGAGATGATCGCCCTGGTCGGTCACACCGGCGCCGGCAAGTCGACGCTGGGCAAGCTGATCACCAGGTTCTACGAGTTCCAGGGTGGTCACATCTACCTCGACGGGCGTGACATCCGCTCACTCGACCTGCACGACTACCGCCGGCAACTCGGAGCCGTCCCGCAGGTTCCGTTCCTCTTCTCCGGAACGGTCGCCGACAACATCCGTTACCCCCGTCCAGAGGCGAGCGACGAGGAGATCCTGCAGGCGGCCCGGCACATCGGCAACGGCGACTGGCTCCAGGCCCTCCCCGGCGGCCTCATGACCGAGGTCGGCGAGCACGGCCACTCCCTGTCCATGGGACAGCGTCAACTCGTCGCGCTCGCCAGGCTGTTGATCCAGGACCCCGCGATCGTCATCCTCGACGAGGCGACGGCCAGCGTCGACCCCCTGACCGAAGCTCAGATCCAGGAGGGGCTCGACGTCGTGCTCGAGGGCCGGACGTCCATCGTGATCGCGCACCGGCTCTCGACCATTCAGCACGCGGACCGCATCGTCGTCCTGCGCGACGGGCGCATCGTCGAGGAAGGCGACCACGCGACCCTGATGCGCCAGGGCGGCCAGTACTGCGATGTCTACAACACCTACTTCCGGCACCAGTCGCCCAACTACCGGCCTGGCACCGGTTTCGTCCCCGTCACCGCCTAGCAGGCCTCGCGTCCACAGCGGCGTCGTCGTTGTCACGGCGGCGTCGTCGCGACGGCAGCGTCGTCGCTACCAGAGGTTGGGTGACATCTGCGGAGACAGGACCGTCTCCGGTGATCAGGCCTGCCCGCCCCATCGGGAAACGACTCGTGAGGTCTCCTCAGTGACCTCGAGCGCGCAGTGATCCGGCGTCCGCAGCCGCTCCCAGGCATCGAGGTCGGGCGGCTGTGCGGTCAACGCCGCGACGACGAGCGTCCAGGCCGTGCCGTGCCCGACCAACACCACGTCGTCGTCTGGACAGCTGTCGAGGATGCGTCGGACTGCGCCGACCACCCGCTGCGAAGTGGCCGCGGCGCTCTCCCATCCCGGCGCGGCCGGGACGTCCGGCTCGTCGACCGAGCGGCGGACCAGCGCCGACCACGCGTCCGCGCCAAGCCAGGGTTGCGCCGGACGGGTCATCTCTCGCAGGCCGTCCACGAAACCGATGGCCGTACCGGTGAGAGCGCGGGCGGTCCCGAACGCCTTCGGCTCGGGCGAGGAGAACCATCGTGCCCGGGCGGGAAGGAGTCCAGACTCCCGTAGGGCCGCCAGTTCAGGCCCGGCATCTGGGTGCAGGGTCCACTCCGCGGCGGGTCGAGCAGGCTCGGGCACCACTCGGCCGTGTCGAACCAGGTGCATCGTCGTCGCCATGTCAGGTCACCACCGGTACGAGCAGGCTCAGGACCAACCAGCTCACCAGCGCGGTGGGCAGCAGCGAGTCGAGCCGGTCCATCACGCCGCCGTGTCCCGGCAGCAGGCTGCCCATGTCCTTGATGCCGATGTCGCGTTTGAGCATGGACTCCACCAGGTCGCCCAGAGTCGCGGTCACGGTCGCGGCGATGCCGAGGATCAGGCCCGCCCACCAGGTGCCGTGCAGGAGGATCATGACGCCGGCCACGCCGACCGCCAGACAGAACAACGTGGAACCGGCGACGCCCTCCCAGGTCTTCCCCGGGCTGATCGAGGGGGCGAGCCGGTGCCGCCCGAAGAGCACGCCGGCGACGTAGCCGCCCACGTCACTCGCCACGGTGACGGCGACGAAGAGCACGACCCGGAACGGACCGTCCTCCTGCCGCAGCATCAGCATCGCGAACGACGCGAGGAACGGCACGTAGAGCGCGACGAACACGCCGGCGGTGACGTCGCGGACGAAGCCTTCCCGGCCGCCGGGCAGCCTGCCGACGCACACGACGAGCGTCGTGAGTCCGAGCGCGCCCACCAGCGCGGGGGTCTGCCCGACGTAAGCACCGACCAGCATGCCCACCACACCGGCGAGCAGCGGGATCAGCGGAAGCCCCACGCCGGCCGGCTGTAGCGCACGGGAAAGCTCGATGACGGCCACCCCGACAGCCACGACCACCAAGGCGAGGAAGACGGCCTTGACGATGAAGAGGGACGCGATGACGACAGCGCCCATGAGCAGGCCGACGACGACAGCGGCGGCGAGGTTGCGTCCGGGCCGACGGCGACGCGGCGCTTCTTCCTCGGCCGGGCGCTCGTCCTCGCCCGCGGGAGAAGGCGTCACGATGTCCTGCACAAGCGACTTCCTACGAGGTCGCGAACCCGATCAGACACGACCTAGACCTCGAGGATTTCTTCTTCCTTGTGCTTGAGCACGTCGTCCACCTGGTCGACGAACTTTCGGGTCAACGAGTCGAGATGCTTCTCGCCTCGGGCCACGTCGTCCTCGCCAGCGTCGCCGTCCCGCTGCAGCCGGTCCAGGGTCTCCTTCGCGTGCCGGCGCACGTTACGCACCGAGACGCGGGCTTCCTCCGCCTTGTGCCGAGCGAGCTTGACGTACTCCTTGCGGCGCTCCTCGGTGAGCTCGGGCAGCGCGATCCGGATCACGGCACCGTCGTTGGCCGGGTTGACGCCGAGATCGGAGTCACGGATGGCCTTCTCGATGCCCGACATGGAGTTCTTGTCGTACGGCGAGATCACCACGAGTCGCGCCTCGGGGATCTGGAACGACGCGAGCTGCTGGATGGGCGTTGGCGTGCCGTAGTAGTCCGCCTGGATCTTCGCGAACATGGCCGGATGAGCGCGGCCAGTGCGAATCGAGGCGAACTCCTCTTTGGCAAAGTCAACGGCCTTGCCCATCTTCTGTTCCGCATCGCGGAGGGTCTGGTCGATGGTCACGGTCGCGGTCTCCTTCGTCCTCGGTTGCTCGGCCACCGGCCGCTCGGGCGCTCCGGCAGGATTGCGCTCACGGGTGCGCTCGTTGGTGCCTTGTCGTAGCGTTCGGCGCGTCGTTCGCATCGGGGGCAACTCGGCAGGTACGCCGCGTCGCTACCCACGCCACTCACTTCGCTCCGAGCGGCCTCGTCAAGAGTCGGCCGAGACGAGCGTTCCGATCCTCTCACCCCGAACGACGCGGGCGATGTTGCCGTCCTCGAGGAGGTTGAACACGATGATCGGCAACCGGTGCTCCATGCACAGGCTGAACGCCGTCGCATCCGCGACCCGCAGCCTCCGGCGCAGGCACTCGCCGAAGCTGATCTGCTCGAACTTGGTCGCCTCGGGGACCTTCTTGGGGTCCGCGTCATAGACCCCGTCGACTGACGTCGCCTTCAGGAGAACCTCCGCGCCGACCTCGAGGGCACGCTGCGCGGCGACTGTGTCGGTGGAGAAGTACGGCATGCCCGACCCGGCGCCGAAGATCACGACACGCCCCTTTTCCAGGTGGCGCATCGCTCGCCGGGGGATGTAGGGCTCGGCGATCTGACCCATCGTGATCGCCGTCTGAACCCGGGTGTCGACGTTCTCGTTCTCGAGGAAGTCCTGCAGGGCAAGGCAGTTCATCACCGTGCCCAGCATGCCCATGTAGTCCGCCCGGGCGCGGTCCATGCCTCGCTGCTGGAGTTCGGCACCCCGGAAGAAGTTGCCGCCGCCAACGACGACGGCAACCTGCACACCACCGCGGACCACTTCGGCGATCTGCTTGGCGATGCTCGCGACCACGTTGGGGTCGACGCCGAGGCGTCCACCGCCGAAGACCTCACCGGAGAGCTTGAGCAGCACCCGGTGATAGGGCCTCACGTCCGCGCTGTGCACGGCCGAGGCCGGGATCGTTTCGGTCGTCACAGCCCTACCTCCACGGTTACGGCCTTCACGATCCCGCCTCCTGTCCACCTGCGGTTGCGAGTGTCCCGGGGTCCCGGTCTCCGCGCCCGATCCACCTACCAGCTGACTTCAGGGCGTGACGAGCCTAGGACTCGCCAACCTCGAACCGCGCGAAACGCGTCACGGCGACTCCGGCCTCGCTCAGCACCTGACCGACGGTCTTGTGCTGGTCGTGGACCGAGGGCTGCTCGACGAGGACGGTGTCCTTGAAGAAGCCGTTGACCCGCCCGTCGACGATGCGCGGGAGCGCCTGCTCCGGCTTACCCTCGTTGCGGGCGGTCTCCTCGGCGATGCGACGCTCGCTCGCGAGGACCTCCGCCGGCACCTCGTCGCGGGTGACGTACTGCGGACGCATCGCGGCGACCTGCATCGCCGCGCTCTTCGCGGCCTCCTCGTCACCGCCTTCGTAGGCGACGAGGACACCGACCTGTGGCGGCAGGTCCGTGGCGCGACGGTGCAGGTAGACCGTGGTCTGCCCGTCGAAGACCGCGACCCGACCGATCGCGAGCTTCTCACCGATCACCGCGGCGAGCGCGTCGATGGCCTCGCTCGCGCTACGGCCGTCGGGGAGAGTGGCGGCGAGCAGGTCCGGACCGCTGGAGACCTTCTTGTCGCTCGCCAGTGCGGCGAGCTCGGCGCCCAGGGCCTGGTACTGCTCGTTCTTTGCCACGAAGTCGGTCTCGCAGTTGAGCTCGACCAGCGCACCGCCCTTGGCGACGACGATGCCGTTGGCGGCGGTGCGCTCGGCGCCACGCTTCGCAGCCTTCGCCGCGCCCTTGACCCGGAGCACCTCGACGGCACGGTCGAAGTCGCCGTCGGCTTCCTGAAGGGCCTTCTTGCAGTCCATCATCCCGGCCCCGGTGGCGTCGCGGAGCCGCTTTACGTCAGCAGCAGTGATGGTGCTCATCTGGTGTGTGGATCGCTCTCTTGGTCAGTGTCGCGTGTGTGGTCGTACCCGGCCCGGGTCGGCCGGGCTCAGGCGTTGCCGTCCGTCTGCGCCGGAGCTGCCTCCGGTGCGGCTTCGTCAGCGTTCGCGCTCTCGGCCGGGGCAGCGGGCGCCTCGCTCGGCGCTGCGGCCTCACCCTGCGCTGCGGCCTCACCCTGCGCGGCAGCGGCCTCGCTCGGCGCTGCGGCCTCACCCTGCGCGGCAGCGGCCTCGCTCGGCGCGGCAGCGGCAGCCTCGCCGGCCCCTTCCGCCTCCGAACGGGCGAGCAGCTCGCGCTCCCACTCCGGAAGCGGCTCTTCCACACCGAGCTCGGCGCCCACCTGGGGCTCCTCGCCGGCGCCGGCGCGGGACATCAGACCATCGGCCACCGCGTCGGAGATGATCCGCGTGAGCAGCGCGACGGAGCGGATCGCGTCGTCGTTGCCCGGGATCGGGAAGTCAACCTCGTCGGGGTCGCAGTTGGTGTCGAGGATGGCGATCACGGGGATGCCGAGCTTCTTGGCCTCGTCGACCGCGAGGTGTTCCTTCTTCGTGTCGACGATCCACACCGCGCTCGGGAGGCGCTGCATGCGACGGATCCCGCCAAGGGTGCGGTCGAGCTTGTCGCGCTCGCGGCGAAGCTGCAGGAGCTCCTTCTTGGTCATTCCGGAGCCAGCCACGTCGTCGAAGTCGAGCTCCTCGAGCTCCTTGAGCCGCTGGAGCCGCTTGTAGACGGTCTGGAAGTTGGTCAGCATGCCGCCCAGCCAGCGCTGGTTGACGTAGGGCATCCCCACCCGGGTCGCCTGCTCCGCGATGGCTTCCTGCGCCTGCTTCTTGGTGCCGACGAACAACACCGAGCCGCCGCGAGCGACGGTGTCCTTGACGTACTGGTAGGCGCGGTCGATGTACGACAGCGACTGCTGCAGGTCGATGATGTAGATGCCGTTGCGCTCGGTGAAGATGTAGCGCTTCATCTTCGGGTTCCAGCGCCGGGTCTGGTGACCGAAGTGAACGCCGCTCTCGAGCAGCTGCCTCATCGTGACGACGGCCATGGCCGTAAGTCCTCCTCTGCACCCCCTTGGGGAGTGCACTCTCGGTTCGGTGGCCTGGCCGGGCGGCCGGGCCCCTGACGCTCGCGCACACCCTTGCCCTGCCTGGCTCTTGCCCGCTGGGACCGAGAGGTGTGCCCGCGTCGCCTGGACGACATGGAAAGCGGGCGTGCGTAATGTGGTGCCTTGATATTGGTGACGCGGATTGTGTGGTTCGACAATTCGCCTGGCCGTAGTCGCCTCCAGGGCTCCTGCCAGAGGCCGCGTTCGAGTGGCCCGGGCAGGCGAGGACAGACGGATTGCCCGCTGAAGTGTACTCGATCGCCGGGCTGCGGCCGATGGGCAGCATCGAAGCCACCGCCGGGTCGATCACCTACGGCAGGTTTCCGTCCACAATGCCGCTTTTGGCGTCTTCGTCCACAGCGCCACCACCGTCTCGGCGACCGGAACCCTCCGCCGTCAACGATCCCTCCATGACGATCTCCCACCCCGCCCCTCCCCCGTCTCACCGGCCCTCGACCACCGCGTCCCATCGCGCCCGGCGACCACCACGCGTCGTCCGCGCCCGCTCCATCACGGACGGCTGTCGAGGGGGCGCGGTCCTGGCCATGGCGTTCCTCGGGATCTTCCTGGCGGCCGGCGTCGCGGCCGCGGCGCCGCCCCACTGGACCTGGCCGCTGTCACCTCGCCCGGAGGTGGTCCGGCCGTTCGACCCACCCGACTCGCCGTGGTCACGGGGCCACCGCGGCGTCGACCTGCTGGGCGCGGTCGACCAGCAGGTACGGTCCGCGGGAGCCGGTGTGATCACCTACGCGGGGCTGCTCGCCGGCAGAGGGGTGATCACCGTCCAGCACGGCCAGCTCCGCACCACCTACGAGCCCGTCGCCGCCGCGGTCGCGGTGGGCGACCCGGTGAACCCGGGCACCGTGCTCGGCACGTTGCAGGCTGCCGGAGGCCACTGCGCTCCCAGGATCTGTCTGCACTGGGGCCTGCTCCGTGGTTCGGACTACCTCGATCCGCTCTCGCTCGTCGGGGGTGGACCGCCGAGGCTGTTGCCCCTCGGCAGTGCCTCGACCACCGATCTCGCCCTGCCGGCCGTGTCCTACGGCCCGGGTGACCGCGCCACGCCCGGGCCCGGCGCCAACGTCGCCGCGCCGAGCGGCTCGGACTCCGCGGCGAGCGGCTCGGACTCCACCGTGACGGGCTCGGACTCCGCCGTGACGGGCTCGATCGTTGCCGCCAGCGGACGCGCCACACCAGCCACCGACGTCCCGACGCCCGCCGGCGCCGAGGGCAGTCCCCCGACGCCGGCCAGTGGCGGGGCGGAGCCCAGCCGAACGGACGAACCTTCACGCGGTCCCTCATGGCGGGCCGCCGGCCTTCCCACCATGCTGACGACCTTCAGCGCTCCGGCGGCCGGCGCCATCGCCGGTGCGGTCGTCGCCGGCTTTCTCATTCGGCGCAGCGGCTCCGTCACCAGTCCGACCGATCCGCCCCCTCGACCGCCCGGCCCACCCCTACCCAACCCACCACGACCGAGAGGTGCTTCCCGCCCGGGTGCTCCTCGTCAGGGCCGGACCGAGGAGGTGGTGATCGATCTCGCGGCGGAGCGACGGAGGTTCCGAGGGGCGGCGTGACCGTCGCGCCGCGAAAGAGTCAGCGCAGGAGAGCGGCCAGCCCCGCGGCGAACCGGTCGTACTGGTCGGCGCTGTTGTAGAGCTGCGCCGACAGGCGCACGAAGCCGCGATCCCGCCACCTGGTGATCGCCACCTCGGCGTTCAGCTCACGCGCGATGCGTTCGGAGAGAGCATGGGCACCGTCCTGGCGATCGGAGACGCTCGCAGGCAGAGGAGCCAACCGCATCGAGAGGCTCGGATCGCCACCCACGCCAGTCAGATCTGTGCCGAGCGCGGCCGCGACCGTCTGCTGGCCGTACGCGGCGAGTGCGTTGTTGTGCTCCCGCAGTCGCTTCGGCTGGCGGCTGGCGAAGAAGTCGAGAGCGTCCGGCAGCGCCAGCCAGGCCGAGTCGTCGACCGTGCCCTGGTTGTCGAACGCGCCCGGGAACTTCTCCTCCTCGTTCCACGACACCACCAGCGGACGGATCCGCTCCTGCCAGGCCGGCGCGATCCAGAGCCCGGCGACACTGCGGGCGGCGAAGGCCCACTTGTGGAAGTTACCCACCCAGAAGTCGGCGCCGATCGTGTCGACCCGCACCGGCAGCATGCCTGGCGCGTGAGCGCCGTCGACGAGAGTCGCCACCCCGCGATCCCTCGCGGCCTGGGCGATCATGTGGACGGGAAAGAGCCGAGCGGTGGCCGACGTCACGTGGTCGACGACGAGGAGCCGGGTTCGGTCCGTCATCACCGCCGTGATGGCGCTCACCACCTCCTCATCCGAGGCCGCCAGGTCGACCTGCGCGATCATCAGACGTGCGCCGGCAGCGGTCGCGAACCTGCGGGCCGCCATGGTCACCGCGCCGTAGGCGTGGTCGGTGAGGACGATCTCGTCGCCTGGACGAAGCGCGAACGACGCCAACACGGTGCTGACCCCGGTGGTGGCGTTGGCGACCAGGGCAAGGGAGTCAGGTTCGGCGCCGAGGAAGCGGGTGGCGGCCTGACGCGCGACCCGGACCCCCGGCGGGCGAAGCTCCCGGTAGAAGTTCATCGGGTTCTCGTCGGACAACTCACGCCACCTGGCCTGGGCACGGCGCACCGTCCTGGGTACCGCGCCGAACGAACCGTGGTTGAGATGGTCCCGGGCCTGGTCGAGATCCCATTCGGCCCGAATGTCCGCCAGGTCGGTGGTTTCCCAGCCCTGCTCTGACAGCTCAGTCGTGTCCCTGCTCACGCGCCGCGATTCTGCCACTCGGCCGGGAGATTCCGAAGGTTAGGCGCGCGGGTGCGATTGTTCGTAGACCCTGCGTAGCCGTTCCGCGGAGACGTGCGTGTAGATCTGGGTGGTCGCCAGGGACGCGTGTCCGAGTAGTTCCTGGACGCTGCGGAGGTCGGCCCCGCCCTCGAGCAGGTGCGTGGCCGCCGAGTGCCGGAGACCGTGGGGCGCGAGATCGGGAGAATCGGGAACGTCGGAGAGCCGAGTGTGTACAAGTCGGCGTACGGCCCGCTGGTCGAGCCGACCTCCACGTGCTCCGAGGAACAAGGCGGGACCACTGCGATCGGTGCAGAGGCCGGGCCGTCCACGTCGCAGATAGTCACGCAGGGCCTCCTCGGCCGGAACGCCGAACGGGACCGATCGCTCCTTGCGTCCCTTCCCGAGCACCCTGACCACTCGGCGGCTCTCGTCGAGGTCGTCGACGTCGAGCGCGACGAGCTCGCCCACACGGACACCCGTGGCGTAGAGGAGTTCGAGGATCGCACGGTCGCGGCAGCCGACAGCGCTGCCGTCGTCGCTGGCGAGCGCCGCGACCTCGAGGAGGGCACGTGCCTCCTCCTGGCGGAGTACGCCGGGGAGTGAACGGTGCGGCTTCGGCGTACCGAGCAGCAGGCCTGGATCGTCGGCGAGCACGCCCACCCGATGCGCCCACGCGGTGAAGGTCCGGACGGAGGCCGCGCGGCGCGCGAGCGTCGTACGGGCACGGCCGCTGGCGTGGACGGCGGCGAGCCAGTCGCGGAGTGCGTGAATGTCCAGCACCTCGACCATGCGCGCGAGGTCTGCGGCCTCGTCAGCCTCGGCAGGGTCCTCGGCCCCGGCAGACTCGTTGTCCGCGCCACGGTGGTCGGTGCGGTCACTCTCCACCTGCTCGGCCCCATGGGAGTGGGACCCGCCAGCTCGCGCCCTGGGGGCGGCTGAGTCGCGCAGGTGGGACAGGAGGTTCCGGATGTCACCGAGGTAGGCGCGCACGGTGTGCTCGGACATGTCTCGCTCGACGCGCAGATGGCGTTCGAAGTCGGCGAGCACCGTGTCAGGCCGCGTCGGCACTTCACCCGCTCCCTTCGCCCTCACGGGCTCAACGCCCACCTCACGCGGAGCCCGTCACGCCACGACCAGACGTCGACGGTGGACGTGTGCGCCCGGGTGGAACCTCGACCTCACGCACGTCTCCGTACGCCCCGCTGCGAGCACCCCAGGGAAAGGCATGCGAATCGCCGCGGCCCGGCCACCCTAACCGCCACGATCGGCCGTCGTCGCGTGCCGACGGTTGTCTCGCTCCCGCGCCGAAAGGCGCCAACCGGTGCCCTGCCGCTCGACGAATCCGAGCAGGAGGAGCTGGCCGAGCACTCCGAGCACCTCCTCCGTCGCCACACCCGCCAGCCCGGCGATGCGAGCGACCCCGATCGAACGGAGGACCGGAACCGCCTCCAACACCTGCCGGGCGCGAGCGTCGAGTTGATCGCGCAGTCGGGACTCACCGACCTTGGGCGGAGCGAGATCGCAGCCGATCGAGCCGATCTGCTCCGCCACCTCGTCGGCATCGGTGACGAGGACGGCACCCCCGTCGCGGACCAGCCGATGAACTCCCGCGGAGGAGACGGAGGTCACCGGCCCGGGAACCGCCATGACCTCCCGGTGGCAGCGCTCGGCCCAGAACGCGGTGTTGAGCGCGCCACTGCGCAGCGCCGCCTCCACGACCACGCTGCCCAGAGTCAGCGCGGCGATCAGTCGGTTGCGGATGAGGAATCGGGGCCGCCGAGGAGTGGATCCGGGTGGCACCTCACTGAGGATCAGCCCGTCGTCGGCGATCCGGGCGAGCAACTGCTCGTGCGCCCGCGGCTAGGGCACGTCGACGCCGGACGCGAGCACCGCGACCGTCTGACCGCCAGCGGCGAGACTGCCCTTGTGCGCGGAGGCGTCGATGCCGAAGGCGCCGCCGGAGACGACGGTGATCCCCGGTCGGCGAGGCCTGACGACATCTCCGCGGCGACGTACAGCCCGTACTCGCTCGCCGCCCGGGCACCGACGACGGCACACGAGCGCGCCGTCACCGCACGCAGGTCGGCGGATCCGCGTACCCACAGGGCCAGTGGAGCTCCTTCCCGCCCCTCGATCGTGCCCGCCACGGCGAGCACGTCCAGCGACTCCGGCCACTCGGCGTCGCCCGGACAGAGCAGGCGCGCGCCCACCTTTTCGGCTCGCTCCAGGTCGCTGTCAGGGTCGCTGACCCCCAGCCTGGCCTGGTAGTCGCCGAGCTTGCGGCCGGGGAACAGGCCGACCGTGATCGCCTCGAACGTCGCCTCCGCGCCGTGGTCCGCGACGAAGCGCGCGAGCTTCAGTCACCTGGCTCCCCGAGGCGGGTGAGTGCGGCACGTGCCCGACGCTCCGCCTCCGACACGCCTTCGGGCCGGTTGGATGTCGACGACGTAGCCGCCGCCGCATTGGAGCTGTCCAGCGTGGCCTGGCTCCAGGAGTCGATCCGCGCGTCCAGGCGATCGCCGTCTCCCGCCGCGGTCATCCGACCCTCCGCCCACGCCCCGCCGAGTCGTCCCGGGCGCGCGTGCCCCGCGAGGGTGGCTCGTGTCCCAGTCGAAGCGTCAGTGCGGCGAAAACGTCGTGTCGACCGGGCCGGTCGCGTCCACCCAGGTCGGCCAAGGTCCACGCGAGACGGAGCACGCGGTCGGCTCCGCGAGCGGTGAGCCAGCCGGAGGTGAGCTGGCTCTCGATGGGCGGCAGCGCGTCGGGCTCGGGCGGAAAGTGGCGGCGGAGCTCGTAGCCGGGCACGTGGGCGTTGAGCGACCAGCGGTGCCCGTCGAAGCGCCAGGCCTGTCGCTGCCGTGCCTCCCGCACCCGCTCGGCGACCACCGCGGTCGGCTCGATCAGCCGCTGGTCGGCGACCATCTCGGCCCGGGCTACCGGCTCGACGAGCTGCAGGATGTCGATGCGGTCCTTGATCGGTCCGGACAGCCGGTGCTGATAGCGGCTTCTCGCCTGCGGGGTGCACGTGCAGTAGAGCCCCTTGCCGTAAGCCCGTCCGCACGGACACGGGTTCGCCGCGATCACGAGTTGGAAGCGCGCCGGGAACCGCGCCGTCCCGGCGGATCGGGCAATCACGACCTCACCGTGCTCCAGCGGCTGACGCAGAGCGTCGAGCACGCTCGGCCGGAACTCCGGCGCCTCGTCCAGGAACAGCACGCCTCGATGCGCCAGGGACACCGCACCTGGCCGGGCCGTTCGGGCACCGCCGCCCACGATCGCCGGAAGCGAGGCCGAATGGTGCGGGTCGCAGAACGGCGGGCGGACCACCAGCGGCGCGTGTGAGGGCAACAGTCCCGCGACGGAGTGGATGGCCGTCACTTCGAGTGCGTCGCTCTGGTCGAGATCGGGCAGCAGGCCAGGCATCCGCTCGGCGAGCATGGTCTTGCCCGCGCCGGGCGGACCGGACATGGACAGATGGTGGCCGCCGGCGGCGGCCACCTCCAGGGCCTTGCGGGCCGTCGCCTGCCCGAGGACCTCGGCGAGGTCGAGCCCGGCAAGTCGATCGGACCGGGGCAGGACACCATGCTCGGCGGCTCGGGCGGCCTCGTCGTCGAGGGGACAGGCCGGCTCGTCCGGAACCTCGTCGTCGCGCAGCAGGGCGAGGGCCTGGCGGAGGGACCGGACGCCGAAGACCTCGACGTCGGAGACCAAGCGTGCCTCGTCGACGTTCGGCTCCGGTACGACGAACCGCCGCCAGCCGGCGGCAGCCGGCGGCAGCGGCGGCCAGGACCGACGGAAGGGTGCCCCGCACTGGCTTGAGGCGACCGTCGAGTCCGAGCTCACCCAGCAGGACGACCGCGTCCAACCGGTCCTGGTGCACCACCTCGGCCGCGCCGAGCACGGCGAGCGCGATGGCCAGGTCGAAGTGGGCACCCGCCTTGGGCAGGGTGGCGGGCGACAGCGCGACCGTCAGCTTCCGCTGGGGCCACCCCTGACCCGAGTTGGCGACGGCCGCCCGGACCCGGGAGCGTGCTTCGGCCAGGGCCGCGTCCGGGAGTCCGACCAGGCTGAAGCCGGGCAGGCCGTTGCCGATGTGGGCTTCGACGTCGACGACATGACCCTCGACTCCGGTGAGGGCGACCGAGCGTGAACGGGCGAGGGCCATCTCAGTCGACCCCGCGCACGTGCTCGATGCGGGCCGGCCCGGATGCCTGCCGCAGGATGCCGACCACGTCGATGCGGACCGCTTTGGGCCGCACGTCGTGGTCGGCGAGCCAGCGCCCGGCGAGGCGGCGCAGCCGAGCCGCCTTGTCCCGGGTCACCGCCTCGAGCGGGGAGCCGAAACCCAGCCCGGAGCGGGTCTTCACCTCACAGACGACCAGCGTGTCACCGTCACGGGCGACGATGTCGATCTCGCCTATCTCGCAGCGTCAGTTGCGCGCGAGGACGACGAACCCGGCCTCCTGCAGATGCCGGACCGCGAGCTCCTCGCCGTGGCGTCCGATCAGGTCTTTCACGTGCACGGGCGATCACCTCCGGCGCCCACTCTGGCCGGGGCGGGAGAGTGAGGACGGCGAGCGCGGACGCCCTGTGGACCAGTCGACCGGTGTACCGACTGTGGACAAAAACCGGGCGCGACGGGGTGCCGGGTCGGACGGTCCTGATATACGGGACTCAGTCGGGCGAGGGCACCCGAGCGGTCCGAAGGGAGCAGTCGCATGTCGGAGACCGTCGCCAGGACTGTCGTACGCCTCCTCGCCGACGCGGGCGTGCGCACGGCCTACACCGTCCCGGGCGAGTCCTTCCTGCCCCTCCTCGACGCGTGGGAGGCCGAGCCTCGTGTACGCCTGATCTCCACGCGGCACGAAGCGGGCGCGGCGTTCATGGCGGAGGCCGAGGCGAAGCTGACCGGACGGCCGGCACTCGCCCTCGCGAGCCGCGGCCCAGGTGCGGCGAACCTGTCGATCGGCGTCCACACCGCCCAGCAGGACCAGACTCCGCTGATCGCGATCCTCGGCCAGGTCGAGTCGGAGGTCCGCGGGCGCGAGGCGTTCCAGGAGGTCGACCTGGCGAGCTTCTACGCCCCGATCACCACGTGGTCCAGGGAGCCGTGGCGTCCGGAGGAGGTGCCGGCCCTGGTCGCACGCGCCTTCCGGGACGCCACCAGCGCCCGGCCCGGCCCGGTCGCCCTGAGCGTCCCGGCCGACTTCTGGTCGGCGACCTTCGAGGGCGCCGTTCCGCACGTCCTCCACCCGCAGGCCGGTCCGGACGTCGTGGTCGCGAACGCGGCGGAGGCCGTCGTCGCCGGGGCGGTGATCGCCCAGGCCAGCCAGAAGCTGGCCACGCTGCTCGCGACCGCACGCGCTCCCGTGGTGATCACCGGGCCGGGTGAGCGGGTCGGCCGAGACTCGCTCCGGCGTGCCAGCGAGCAACTGGGGTTCGGGGTGTACGCGGCCTTCCGCCGCCAGGACAGCTTCGACGAGGACCACCCGCACTTCCTCGGTCATCTCGGTCTCGGCGTACCCGACTCGATCCTGCGGGCGCTGCGGGACGCGGACGTCGTGGTCGTGGCGGGCACCCGCCTGGACGCGGTGACCTCGCAGAACTACCGCTATCCACTGCCGCACCAGCACCTGGTGATGCTCGGCACGGGGCTCCCGGTCCCCCACCATCCCGGCCGGACTACCCGACTGGAGGCCGACCCGCGCGCCGTTCTCGACGGGCTCGCGACCCAGCCCGGCGCGATGACCAAGCGCGACTGGGTGCCCTACCACGACGCGGCAAGGGAGTACGCCGTCCCGCCCGACCACGCCGCGCCCTCCGGCGAGACCACGAAGGGCCGCGTCCACCCGGCGTCCGTCATCACCGGCCTGCGCGAAGTCGCCCCCGACGACGTGATCCTCACCAACGACGCCGGCAACTTCTCGGCCTTCTTCCACCGGTACTGGCGGTTCCGCACCAGCCACCGCCTGCTGGCCCCGTGCAACGGGGCGATGGGCTACGCCGTTCCCGCCGCCGTGGCGGCGAAGCTCGCCGCTCCGGAACGCTCCGTCGTCGCCCTCGTCGGCGACGGCGGGATCCTGATGACCGGCCAGGAGATCGAGACCGCGCTACGGTACGACGCCCCGATCGTCGTCCTCGCCTTCCAGAACGGCATGTACGGCACGATCGCCATGCACCAGGCGGCGACCCAGGGCCGGCTCGCGGGCGTCGACATCGGTCGGCTCGACCTCGCCGCCTGGGCACGGGGCCTGGGCGCACACGGCCTGACCATCGACGACCCCACCCAGATCGATGCCACCCTGCGGGAGGCCCTCCGATGCGGCCGTCCCTGCGTGGTGGACGTCCGCACCGACCCTGACGTGATCGCGCCGGGTCGACGACTGTCTGAGATGTTGTAGCCGCAGAGCAGCCCGAGGCTGCCCTAGAAGGGAAGGCCGTCTTGCCTCGCATCCGCCCAGAGGACCTCCGTAGCCACGCGTGGTACGGCGATCCAGGACTCCGTGCCTTCGGCCACCGGTCGCGCACCCGCCAGATGGGCATCGCCGCCGAGGAGCACATGGGCAAGCCCGTCATCGGCGTGATCAACACGTGGAGCGAGATCAACCCCTGTCACACCCACCTGCGGCAGCGGGCCGAGGAGGTCAAGCGGGGCGTCTGGCAGGCCGGCGGCTACCCCGTGGAGCTGCCGGCGATCTCGCTGTCGGAGCCGTTCCAGAAGCCGAGCACGATGCTCTACCGCAACCTGCTGGCGATGGAGACCGAGGAGCTCCTGCGGTCCTACCCGATCGACGGCGCCGTCCTGCTCGGCGGTTGCGACAAGACGACTCCCGCCCTCCTGATGGGCGCGGTCAGCATGGACGTTCCCTCGATCTACGTCCCGGCCGGTCCGATGCTGCGCGGCAACTGGCGGGGCACGGTGCTCGGCAGTGGCAGCGACGTGTGGAAGTACTGGGACGAGAAGCGCGCGGGTGTGATCGGCGACCAGGAGTGGGGCGAGATCGAGGAGGGCATCGCGCGCTCACCCGGGCACTGCATGACGATGGGAACGGCGTCCACGATGACCTCGGCCACCGAGGCGCTCGGGATGACGCTTCCCGGCGCGGCCTCCATTCCGGCCGTGGACTCGGCGCACCCCCGGATGGCCGCCGCGAGCGGGCGGCAGATCGTCGAGATGGTGTGGGAGGACCGCCGGCCCTCCCAGATCCTCGACCGACGGGCCTACCTCGACGCGGTGACCACTGTCCTGGCGCTCGGTGGCTCGACCAACGCCGTCATCCACCTGATCGCGATGGCGGGACGTGGCCAGGTCCAGCTGAGCCTGGACGACTTCGATGAGCTCTCCCGGCGGGTGCCGGTGCTCGCCAACATCCGGCCGACCGGCGCCTACCTCATGGAGGACTTCTACTACGCCGGCGGCCTGCGCGGGCTGCTCTCCCAGCTGCGCGACCTGCTCCACCTGGACCGCCCCACCGTCACAGGACACACGTTCGGTGAGGTCATCGAGGGCGCGGACGTCTACAACTCCGACGTCATCCGCTCCCTCGACAAGCCTGTCTGGCCCGAGGGGGGCCTCGCCGTCCTCCGCGGCAACCTCGCGCCCGGCGGCGCCGTGATCAAGCACGCGGCGGCCGAGCCGCGCTTCCACCGGCACACCGGTCCCGCGGTGGTCTTCGACGGCTACCAGGACCTTCAGCGCCGGATCAACGACGAGTCGTTGCCGATCACCGCGGACACAGTGCTGGTGCTGCGTGGCGCGGGGCCGCACGGCGGGCCCGGGATGCCGGAGTACGGCATGCTGCCGATCCCGGACCGGCTGCTGAAGCAGGGGGTCCGCGACATGCTGCGGATCTCCGACGCGCGGATGAGCGGCACCAGCTACGGCGCCTGCGTCCTCCACGTCTCGCCGGAGTCCCACGTCGGCGGACCGCTCGGGCTCCTGCGTGACGGCGACCTGGTGACGCTGGACGTCGAGGCACGCCGGCTCGACGTCGCGCTCTCCGACGAGGAGCTCGCCGAACGGCGGGCGCACTGGGAGGCGCCGGCTCCGTCGTACGGTCGAGGCTACGGCGCGTTGTACCTCTCCCACATCACCCAGGCCGAGGAAGGCTGCGACTTCGACTTCCTCGCCCGGGAGGGAGCGAACGCGGCACCCGAGAGCCGCTAGGTGCGTCTCCCGAATCGAGCCGGTGAAGCGAGCGACCGGCCGCGCTGACAGACGGGGAGCCGGACCACCGGACCGGCTCCCCGGGCCAGGTCAGCCGAGCGGCGGGGGGTTGTCGACCGCCCAGGCGCGGTAGCGGGTCATGGTCGCGTCGTTCGGCGGATACACGCCCGGCAGGGCCGCGCCCGCCTCGATCTGCGCCTGGACGAACTCCTCGAGGTGTTCCTGCGCCACCGCGTCCGAAGCGACCTCGGCGGCGAGTTCGCGCGGGACGCAGACCACACCCTCGGCGTCGCCCACCATGACGTCGCCGGGATAGACCGCCACCTCGGCGCAGCCGATCGGGACCTGCATGTCGACGGCGTGGTGCTGGACGAGGTTGGTGGTGCCGGACACGCCAGCGGAGTACGCCGGGAGCCCGAGCGTCGCGAAGGTGGGCGAGTCGCGCACCGCTCCGTCGGTCACCACGCCGGCGGCTCCGCGCCGCAGCAGCCGGGTGCCCAGGATTCCGCCCAACGACGCGGCTCGGCCCCGGCCGCGGCAGTCCATGACCAGGACCTGGCCGGGCCCCACCGACTCCACGGCCTTGCGCTGGGGGTGCTCGGGGTCGCGGAAGACGCTGAGCACGTCGAGGTCCTCGCGGGCCGGGATGTAGCGGAGGGTGAACGCCGTACCGACCATGCGTGGGCTGCCCGAGTTCAGCGGGCGGAGTCCGACCAGGAAGGTGTTGCGCAGGCCGCGGGCCATCAGCTGGGTGGTCAGCGTCGCCGTCGACACCAGGCGCAGTGCCGCGAGGACCTCCGCGGGTAGGGGTTCGTCCGGAGCTCCCTGGCCCGTGGCCACCCGCCCGCCGTCCGCCCCGCCCGCGGGTGCCTGCGCGTCATCCATCCGGACCTCTCCGTCCCGGCGCACGGGGCGCCCGCTCGTTTGCTTCTGAGTCCAGGCGTGTGGGCGCGTCAGCGCGCCTGCAACGCGTCGAGCCCGACCGCCATCGCGCACACCAACCGGCGGTCGATGGTGGGGTCGCTCACGGTGACGTCGTAGTGGTCTCGCAGTCCGAACCGGCGTTCGACCGACATCACCGGACGACCGTCAGGGGTCTGGAAGTCGAAGTGGTAGGGCCAGGGAAGGGAGTCCAGGACGCGGCGCGCGATCGCCACCACCTGGCTGCGCTCCTGGCCGACACACTCACCCAGACCGGGCTGGCCAAGGTGCCAGGTCGAGCGCAGGAAGGACTGGGCGAAGTCCTTGCGGAACCAGCCCACCGGTGTGCCGTCCGCGGCGGTCACGTCGTAGGTCGCGCCGAGGTCGACGACCGAGCGGGCCTTGAACCCGAACAGCGGGACGCTCCGCTCCTCGTCGGCGTACAGCATGACCTGCTCACGGAACGCCATCCGCTTCTGCTGGGCGATCGCCACCCGTTGCCCGGACGTCCACACCTCGTAGCGGTTCACCATCATGGTGAACCGCTGTCGCACCTCGAACCGCTCCGCGGACTGGAACTCCGCGTCGTCCATCACCGGCCCCCGAAGGGACCGTCATCCTTCGGAACGTCGAAGTCGCTCTTGGCCAACTCCTCGACGTTGACGTCCTTGAATGTCACGACCTTGACGTTCTTCACGAAACGGGCAGGACGGTACATGTCCCACACCCAGGCGTCAGACATCGTGACCTCGAAGTAGGTCTCGCCGCCCTCGCTGCGGACCTTCAGGTCGACATGGTTGGCGAGGTAGAACCGACGATCCGTCTCGACGACGTACTTGAAGATCCCTACGACGTCGCGGTATTCGCGGTAGAGCTGGAGCTCCATCTCGGTTTCGTACTTTTCGAGGTCTTCGGCGCTCATTGCGCGCGCTCCCCTCCCCGATGCCGGCTCCCCGTGGTCACACTCACCAGGTCCTCGTTGTCAGTGAATAGATCGTCTTCGTCGACGGCGACAGCCGCCTCGGGACCATTCTCACCCATCGACCCGCCATCCCCCGGCGGCGGCCCGGTCCGATCGCGCCCAGCTGCCCGAAGAACGTTGACGTAACGGAGCCGATGCTCCGGACACGGTCCGTAGCGATCCAGTGCTTCCTGATGATCGGCCGTGCAGTAACCCTTGTGGGTCGCGAAGTCGTACTGCGGGTAACGCTCGTGGAGGTCCTTCATCAGACGGTCCCGGGTGACCTTGGCGACGACCGACGCGGCGGCGATGCACGCGATGACCCGGTCACCCTTCCACACCGCGAGCCCGGGCGCACCCAGGCCGTCCACCGGGAACCCGTCGGTGAGGACGTAGGCCGGTCGGGTCTCCAGGGCGAACAGCGCGCGCCGCAGGGCCTCGATGTTGACCCGGTGCATGCCGAGCCGATCACACTCGGCGGGGGGTACGACGACGACGGACCAGGCCACCGCCCGGCGTACGACCTCGGCGTAGCAGCGTTCCCGCGCTGCGGCGGTGAGGAGCTTGGAGTCGGCGAGGCCTGGAACCTCCCCGCGCCGGCCCTCGCGCAGGATCACCGCAGCCGAGACGAGCGGTCCGGCACAGGCGCCCCGGCCGGCTTCGTCGACACCGGCCACCGGGGCGAGTCCGCCGCGGATGAGGGCACGCTCGTAGGCGTAGAGGCCCGAATCTCGGCGGACCACCACCCGGCGTTCCGTACGCATGGCCCGACCTCCTCGGTCCGGTCAGCGACCAGCCCGGGATCGGCGGCGCCGCAGCAACCCGCGACGCAGCCCGGCCAACGGGAAGACGATGCCGGACGCGGCGAGGAACGGTGCCGCGCCCGCGAGCGGCGCACCGGGGACGGTCGCGGTCTGCCCGGCAGGCGGCGCAGGACCGGCCGCGAGCCCGGCGTCGGCGAAGGACGGGGGACGGCTGAGCAGCGTCATCCGGTCCAGTGGCCAGACCACGACGAAGGCGCGACCGATCACGTGGTCGATCGGGATGGTTCCGCCGCCCGGGTCACCGAGATGGGAGCGGGAGTCAGCCGAGGCGGAGCGGTGGTCACCCATCACCCACAGCCGGTCGGCGGGCACCCGGATGTCGAACGGCATCTGGGACGGCGGGTCACCGGGGTGGAGATAGCCGGTCTCGGCGATCGGCTTGCCGTTGACGGTGACGCGGTTCTGCTTGTCACAGCAGACCACGTGGTCACCGGGCAGACCGATCACCCGCTTGATGAAGTCCTTCTCACCCACCGTCGCGAAGCCGAACAGCTCCCCGATCTGGCGGAGGACCTTCTGCGGGGCGCCGGAGGGTTCCTCGATGACGACTTCGCTCTCCCAGGAGTCCGCACCGTTGAAGACGATCACGTCTCCACGCTCGACCTCGCCCAGCCGGTAGGACAGCTTGTTGACGAGAACGCGATCTCCTGGGATCAGCGTGTTTTCCATCGACTCGGACGGGATGTAGAAGGCCTGAATCAAGAAAGTCTTGATCAGGAGAGCGAGACCAAGAGCGAGGACGACCAACACCGGCAGCTCGCGCCAGAAAGAACGCTCCTTGCCGCCGCGCCGCCCTGAATCACCCTTGTCGGACTCTTCGTTCGACCGCAACGTCGGCGTCCTCCCCGCAGCTGACTCTCGGTCAGCCGCGATGTCGCGCTCGTCCACCCGTCGAGCCTAACCGGCGAGGGTCAGTTCGCGGGTGTGGACTCGCGCTTCTCCTTGATCTTCGCGGCCTTCCCACGCAGCCCACGGACGTAGTAGAGCTTCGCGCGACGCACGTCACCGCGGGTCGCGACCTCGATCTTGTCGAGGATCGGGTTGTGGACCGGGAAGGTACGCTCCACGCCCACGCCGAAGCTGACCTTGCGGACGGTGAAGGTGGCCTTGATCCCGGCACCCACGCGCTTGATGCAAACGCCCTGGAAGACCTGGACGCGGGTCCGGTTTCCTTCGACGACCTTGACGTGCACCTTCAGCGTGTCGCCGGGCTGGAACTCGGGAATGTCGGACCGCAGCGCGGCGGCGTCGATGGCATCGAGCGTGGTCATGTCATCTCCTCGTGGTGCCACAGGTCACCATCGGTCGTGGTCAGCACGTTTCGGTGCGGTTCGGGCGAATGCCCGGGCGTCCCCCCTGCGGCAGGAACGCGATCGGCTGCGGCGCGAACGAGCGCCGGCCAGCGGCTAAGTGTGGCACATGGACCTGGGAACACCCACATCGAGTCAGGACATCCTGGGGCGCCGATCCGGGTCGAGGCACCAGCTCAGGGCGCCGGGTCGGCGCCGGGACGCACCGCGGAGGGCGGATCCGGTGGCGACCAGCCCTCGGCCGCGAGGACCGCCCGGTCGCGGGTGTCCAACTCCCCCGCCGGCAGGCGGCGGAGCAGGTCGGGCCGGCGCCTGGCCGTACGTCGTAAGGCTTCGTCGCGGCGCCACCGTGCGATCTGACCGTGGTGTCCGGACAGCAGGACCGGCGGGACCTCGGCCTCCCGCCAGGTCGCTGGCTTGGTGTAGACGGGGTACTCCAGCAGCCCCGCGGCATGCGACTCCTCGACCAGGGACTCCGGGTTTCCGAGCACGCCGGGGAGCAGCCGGGCGACCGCCTCCACGATCACGAGGACGGCCACCTCACCCCCGGCGAGCACGTAGTCACCAAGGGACACCTCCTCGACACGCATCCGGCGCCTGGCGTACTCCGTGACGCGCTGGTCGATGCCTTCGTAGCGGCCGCAGCCGAACAGCAGCCACGGCTCGGCCGCGAGCTCCTCGGCGAGGCGGTGGGTGAACGGCGTCCCGGCGGGCGACGGTACGACGAGCCGGGGTTGCGGACCGCCCTCCGGGGCAAGCGCGTCGAGCGCCTCGCCCCAGGGCTCGGGCCGCATGACCATGCCGGCGCCCCCGCCGTAGGGGGTGTCGTCCACCGTGCGGTGCCGGTCGTGGGTCCAGTCGCGCAGGTCGTGGACACGCAGGTCGAGCGTGCCGGCCTCGGCGGCCTTCCCCACCAGGGAGAGCCGCAGCGGGGCGAGATAGTCGGGGAAGATCGAGACGACGTCGAGCCTCATCGGACTTCCCTCCTCACGCCGACCCACCCTGTGTCGATGGTCCAGCTCCGGTCGATGGTCCAGCTCCGGTCGATCGGTCGGTGTCGCCCGCGCCCGCATCGCCCGGCGTGCCGGTGTCCGCGGACGGCTCCTCCTCCTCGGGCCTGAGCAGACCAGGTGGCGGATCGAGCAGCACCCGGCCCCCGTCGAGGTCCACCTCGGGCACGATCGCGGCGACGAAGGGGACCAGGATCTCCCGGCCCTCCGGCGTTCGGACGGCGAGCACGTCCTGCATCGGAAGGTGCAGCACCTCCGCGACCTCGCCGACGTCCTCTCCTCCGACGGTCTGGGCGTGCAGCCCGACCAACTGGTGGTCGAAGAACTCCTCGGGGTCCTCGGGCCGCTCGTCGTCGGAGACGTCGGCGACCAGGGACGTGCCGCGCAGGCGTTCGGCGCCGGTCCGGTCGGTCACTCCCTCGAAGTGGACCAGCAGCCGGCCGCTGGTCCAGCGCAACGAGTCGATACGCAGGGGACCGGAATCGGTGTCGAACACCATGCCCGCCGCGAACCGGTCCTCCGGCTGGTCGGTGCGCACCTGCACGGCGACCTCGCCGCGGAGCCCGTGGGCGCGACCGATCTTGCCGACGAGCAACTCCATGAGGACAGCCTCCGCGAGACGTGAAAGGGCCGGCGGCGCCCCGTTTCGGTGGACGACCGGTGACGTGTGCCAGGTCGTCGGGAAAAGGGGCGCCGCCGGCCCCGGCGAAGCCGTAGGGTCAGCGGCCGGTGCGACCGCGTGCCTCGACGAAGTCGATGCGCGGGCTGCGACCCTTGTCGAGTGCACCGACCACGGTGCGAATGGCGTGCGCGGTGCGCCCACGACGCCCGATCACCCGACCGAAGTCCTCGGGGTGCACCCGCACTTCGAACGTCCGGCCGCGGCGAAGCTCCCGGGTGGTCACCCGGACGTCGTCCGGGTGACCGACGATGCCCCGGACCACGTGCTCCAGTGCCTCGACGAGCATCGGGTCAGGCTCCGCTCTCGTCCTGCGTGGCTTCCGCGGGCGCGGAGGCCTCGGACTTCTCAGGCTCGGCCTTCTCGGCCTTCTCAGGCTCAGCCTTCTCGGCCTTCTCAGCCTTCTCAGCCTTCTCAGGCTCAGCCTTCTCGGCCTTGGGCTTGCTGCTGCGGCTCGACTTGCTGACCGCCTCGGCCTGCGGCTCGAGGTGGGCGTCGCGCAACGCCTCGTCGAAGAGAATGCGCTTGTCGGCCTTCGGCGCCACTGTCTTCAGCGGCTCGGGCGCGGGCTCGCCCTTGAACTTCTGCCAGTCACCGGTGCGCTTCAGGATCGCGACGACGGGCTCGGTCGGCTGCGCCCCCACGGACAACCAGTGCTGTGCACGCTCGGAGTCGACCTCGATGAAGCTCGGGTCGCTCTTGGGGTGGTACTTACCGATCTGCTCGATCGTCTTGCCGTCACGCTTGGTGCGCGAGTCGGCGACGACGATCCGGTAGTAGGGCGCACGGATCTTGCCCATGCGCTTCAGCCTGATCTTGACGGCCACGTGTGTGGAGTCTCCCTGTGTGGATGAAGGGTGAGCGGTCGGAACCGCGTGGGGTGCGAATCCGGCCTCTCGAAGGGAGTCGACCAGCCGCGGAGTGAGAGGGCTCGCGACGGGACGGACTCGGCGGCCCATTCTGCCAGACGAGGCGGCGTTCCTTCACCGTGCGGTACTACTCGTCGCCGGACCTCTGCTTCCGGCGCTGATCCATGCGGGGCGAACCTGGACAAAAGTCCTGCGAAACGAGTAACGCCGCGGCGTCCACGAAGTCTCCGCGGGCGGGACCGGCTCCAGCCCGGGTCGTGCGACCCGACCTAGACGACGACCTTCCCGCGCAGCACCACCCGTGCCGGGGCCACGAGGACGCGGACGTCCTCGATCGGATCGTGGGAGTAGACCACGAAGTCGGCCGGAGCGCCCTCGGCGAGGTCGGCCGGCATGCCGAGCCACTTCCGAGCGCGCCACGACCCGGCCCCGAGAGCGTCGTACGCCGAGAGCCCGGCGCCTTCGGACAGCATCCGGATCTCGGTCGCGAGCAGCCCGTGCGGCAGGACGCCACCGGCGTCGGTTCCGGCGTAGATCGGCACACCCGCCTCGTGGGCGGAGCGCAGCGTGTCGTCGACCCGCGCGTGCAGGTCGCGCATGTGCCGTGCGTAGGCGGGGAACTTCGACTCACCGTGCGCGGCATAGGTCGGGAAGTTGTCGATCTGTCGACGGGTCGGCACCAGCGCCACCTGACGCTCGGCCATCATCCCTATCAGCTCGTCCGAGAGTCCGGTGCCGTGCTCGAGGCAGTCGATGCCGGCCGCCAGCAGGTCGGGCAGGGACTCCTCCCCGAACACGTGCGCGGTCACCCGGGCGCCGAGTTCGTGCGCCTTCCCGATGGCGTCGGCGAGGACGTCGCCGGGCCAGCAGGGCGCGAGGTCACCGACGTCGCGGTCGATCCAGTCGCCGACCAGCTTGACCCAGCCGTCGCCGCGTCGAGCCTGCTCGGCCACCGTGTCGACGAGCTCGTGCGGCTCGATCTCGGCACCGTAGTTGCGGATGTAGCGCTTGGTCCGGGCGATGTGACGGCCCGCCCGGATGATCCGGGGCAGGTCCTCCCGGTCGTCGATCCAGCGGGTGTCCGCGGCACTTCCGGCATCCCTGATCAGCAGGGTCCCCGCGTCACGGTTGGTGAGCGCCTGGAGCTCCTGTGCAGCGGGTGGGACCGCACCCTCGGCGTCCAGCCCGACGTGGCAGTGGGCGTCGACGAGGCCCGGCACGATGTAGCCCTCGGCGACGAGCTCCGCGTCCGCGACCGGGCTGTAACTGATCCGCCCACCGACGACGTAGATGTCACGGTGCTCACCGTCGGGGAGGACGACGCCCCGGACCCGTAGTGCTCGCGTCGTCGGACCCGTCACTTGCCGTCTTTCGGCAGCAGGTCGCGCAGCTCCTTCGGCAGCTCGAAGCCCTCGGGAACCTCCGCGGGGCCGCGCGTCAGGTCGGGCAGGCCGTCGCCTCCGAACGCGGGCGGTAGGGCGTCGCTCTCCGGGCGTTCCTGCGCGGTCACGGCGTCCTGACGGGCCCGCTTGGCCGGGTTGCCGGACCGACCGGCGCGCTGCGCCTTCTTGCCCTTGCCCTTGGCCTTCTTGGCCTTGCGGTTGCCGCCGCCGATCGCTCCCATGCCGGGGATGTTGGGCATGCCCGGCACGCCCTTCCCCTGGCTGAGCTGGCTCATCATCTTGCGGGCCTCGAGGAACCGCTCCACCAGCAGGTTGACGTCGGTGACCGTGGTGCCGGAGCCGCCCGCGATGCGGGAACGCCGCGAGCCGTTGATGAGCTTGGGGTCGTCGCGCTCCGCCGGCGTCATCGAACGGATGATCGCCTCGACCTTGTCGAGCTCGCGGTCGTCGAGCTGGTCGACCTGGTTGCGGATGTCGCCGAGCCCGGGAAGCATGCCGAGGATCTTCGACAGCGAGCCCATCTTGCGGACGGCCTGCATCTGGGCGAGGAAGTCCTCGAGGGTGAAGCCGCGCTCGGTCTTGAGCTTCTCGGCGACCCGCGCCGTCTGCTCCTGGTCGAACGCCTTCTCGGCCGTCTCGATGAGGGTGAGGACGTCGCCCATGCCGAGGATGCGCGAAGCCATCCGGTCGGGGTGGAAGACGTCGAAGTCCTCGAGCTTCTCGCCGTTGGAGGCGAACATCACGGGCCGGCCGGTGACGTGTCGGACCGAGAGCGCGGCACCGCCGCGGGCGTCGCCGTCGAGCTTGGAGAGCACCACGCCGTCGAAGCCGACACCGTCCCGGAAGGCTTCGGCCGTGGTGACGGCGTCCTGACCGATCATCGCGTCGACGACGAAGAGGATCTCGTCCGGCTTCACCGCATCGCGGATGTCGGTCGCCTGCTGCATCATCTCGGTGTCGACACCCAGCCGGCCGGCGGTGTCGACGACCACGACGTCGTACAGCTTGGTGCGGGCGTGCTCGATGCTTCGGCGCGCCACGTCGACCGGGTCGCCGACACCGCTGCCGGGTTCGGGTGCGAAGACCGCGACCCCGGCGCGTTCGCCGACGACCTCGAGCTGTTGGACGGCATTGGGGCGCTGCAGGTCGGCCGCCACGAGCAGGGGCTGGTGACCCTGCGCCTTCAGCCAGCGGCCGAGCTTGCCCGCGAGGGTGGTCTTACCGGCACCCTGCAGGCCGGCGAGCATGATGACGGTCGGCGGAGTCTTGGCGAACCGCAGCCGGCGCGTGTCACCGCCGAGGATCTCGATGAGCTCCTCGTTGACGATCTTGATGACCTGCTCGGCCGGGTTGAGGGCCTGGTGGACGTCGGCGCCGCGGGCGCGTTCCCTGAGCTGGGCGATGAAGGCACGCACGACCGGCAGCGCGACGTCGGCCTCCAGCAGCGCGATCCGGATCTCCCGCGCGCTGGCATCGAGGTCAGCGTCGGTGAGCCGGCCCTTGCTGCGGAGCCGCTTGAACGTCGCCTCGAGGCGATCCTGAAGTGTCGCGAACACGGTGGCAGTCTGGTCCTCGCTCGACGTGGTGGGGTCCTGCCAGAGTAGCCGTCTGTCCGGCCGGGATGGGCGGGCCGCCGCATGGTTGGGGTCGTCTCGTGCGATTTCTGACGATACATGCCGACCTGCGCGAGCGTCAGCCGGCAGGATCTTCCGCCCTGTACGTCCCCTATGCGAGGGACTTCCGCACCGACCGGGAGATCTCCGCGGCCGTGGTGTCCGCGAGCGGACCTCCTTCGGGCCGGGTCAGGTAGAAGACGTCGACCGCGTTGTCGGCCCAGGTGCTCACGTGGGCCGAACGCACCGAGCACCCCGCGGCGGCGAGCACCGCGCAGACGTGGTGGAACAACCCGGGACGGTCGTGTGCGCGTACCTCGAGCACGGTGGCCGCCGTGGACGCTCCGCCGACGACCCGCACCTGCGCGGCAGCGACGTCCGCGCCGTCGGCACTGGCAGCGTCGGCGCCGGCACCGTTCTGAGCCGCGCCGACCGGTCCCGCGCCTGCCGTGCCCACGCCGCCTCGCCTGCGGGTCCGACCCTTCGAAGAGGTCGCGTACGCCGCGTCGAGGCCGGCCAGCCGGTCGGCGAGGTCGGTGCCGCCGGCCAGCGCGGCGGTCAGGCGTTCGCGCAGCACGGCCCGCTCCGGCGGATCACCGGAGACCGACCAGATCGAGACACCCATGCCGTCCAGGGTGTGGACCGACGCGGAGCGGACGGAGAGCCGGGCGAGCGCGAGGACGCCGGCCACGGTCGCGAGCAGGCCCATCTGGTCCGGCGCCACGACCGTCAGCTGGCTGGCGCCGACCTCTCCCCCCTCCCGCGGCTCGATCACCACGTCCAACCCGCCGCGCTGCGCGAGCAGCCGCTGCCAGGTCGCGAGCGGGCCGGGTTGGGGAAGCTGGCCGCGTTCGAGCGTACGGCGCACCCGGTCGACGAGCCGCTCGACGAGTGCCGCCCGCCACGGTGTCCAGGCGGCCGAACCGGTCGCCCGCGCGTCCGCCTCGGTCAGTGCGGCGAGCAGCTCCAGGGTGTCCGCGTCCCGGACCACCGCCGCCACCTGCTTGATCGTGGTCGGGTCGTCGAGGTCGCGCCGGGTGGCCGTGTCGGCCAGCAACAGGTGATGGCGGACGAGCAGGACGAGCGTGGCCGTGTCGTCGGCGTCGAAGCCCCACCGGGGCGCCAGTCGGGCCGCGATCCGCGCGCCGGTCACGCTGTGGTCGGGCGATCCGTCGCCCTTGCCCATGTCGTGCAGCAGGGCGGCGACGAGCAGCAGGTCCGGCCGGTAGACCCAGCGGACCAGTCGGGCGGCCTGGACGCAGGTGTCGAGCAGGTGCCGGTCGACGGTGTGCCGGTGGACCGGCGAGTACTGCGGGGCGCACCGCACCCGGTCCCACTCGGGCACCAGGTCCGCGACGAGTCCGGCCTGGTCGCACGCCTCCCAGACCGGGAGCAGGTCCGGCCCGGCGCCCAGGAGCGCGGTGAACAGCCGGCGAGCCTCGTCCGGCCACGGGGTGGGCAGCGGCCGGTGCGCACCGGCCAGCCGGTCGGCGGTGTGCGGGGCGAGCAGCAGGCCACGGTCGGCAGCCGCGTAGGCGGCGCGCAGCGGCAGCATCGGGTCGGTGCCGAGCCGCGCGTCGGGAGCGAGGACCACCTCGCCGTCGACCGAGGCGACGCCGGGCGCGACCGGGGTGAGTACGGGACCCGGGCGCTGGCGGGAACGGGCACCACGCCGGACCGACCGGCCGGCGAGCGCACGCCCTACCCGCCGCCAGGTGACGTCGGAGAGGTGGCTCATGGTGCGGCCGAGCTGGTAGACGTGTCGGAGCAGGGCGTCCCGGTCGGCGAGCCCGAGCCCGGCCGCCACATCCGCCTGCAGGTCGGCGAGCAGCCGGTCGGTCGGGCGGCGCCCGCAGACCTCGTGCAGGACGTCGCGGACGTCGAGCAGGCCCTCCCGGATCCGCGCGGCGTTCGCCTGGGGCACCTCCACCAGCCAGGTGGCGGCGAGCGCCCGAAGGACCACGCCGTCGCGCAGGCCACCACGGGCCTCCTTCAGATCCGGCTCCAGCAGGGCGGCGATCTCCCCAACCCGGTCCCCCCGCTCCCGGACGCTCTCCTCCAGCTCGGGCAGCCGGCGAGGTGCCGTACGCCGCCATGCCGCCAGCAACGTCGTCCGCAACTGGATCGTCAGCGCGGCGTCCCCGGCGACGTGCCGGGCGTCGAGCAGCGACAGGGCCGAGCGCAGGTCACCGGCGGCGGCCGTGAGGGTCTCGTCGAGCGTGCGGACGCTGTGGTCGAGCGCGATCCGGTCGTCCCAGAGCGGGTACCACAGCCGCTCGGCGATCGCCGCGACGTCTGGGCAGCGGTCGTCGTGGAGCAGCAGGACGTCGAGGTCGCTCGCCGCGGACAGCTCCTCTCGGCCGTAGCCGCCGAGGGCCACCACACAGACGCCGCTCGCGGTGGTCTCGGTGGCCGTCAGCGCGTCGGCGAGCAGCGAGCGAAGCCGCTCGTCGGCACCGCGGGTACGCTCCGCCCGCGAGCGGCCGACCTGGGTCAGCAGCTCGCGGGCGGAGGGAACCGGCGTCGATGCGGGCATCGTCGGCAAGTCCTACAGCGCCTCCGGTCCGTGTTCGCCGGTCCGAACCCGGACCACGCTCTCGACGGGGACGACCCAGACCTTGCCGTCACCGATCTTGCCGGTGTGGGCGCTCTTCACCACGACGTCCACGATGTCGTCGACGTCGGCGTCATCGACCACGATCTCGAGTCGAACCTTCGGCACCAGGTCGATCTCGTACTCCGCACCGCGGTAGACCTCGGTGTGGCCCTTCTGGCGTCCGTACCCGCTCGCCTCCGTGACCGTCATGCCGGAGACGCCGAACGCCTCGAGTGCGGCGCGTACCTCGTCCAACCGGTGTGGCTTGATGACGGCGGTCACCAGCTTCATCGGGTCACGCTCCCTTCCTTGTCCTCAGCCGACTCCCCGGCCGAGTCCACCGCCGGCTTCTCGGCCGACTCTGTCGACTCCTCCGCGGAGGAGCTCGGGCCGTGCTCGGACCTCAGGCTCATGGTCTCGCGCATGAAGTGGCCGCGGGAGCCGCCACCGATCGTGCTGAAGTCGTACGCCGTCTCCGCGTGCTCGGCGAGGTCGATACCGCTCACCTCGTCGTCGGCGCTGATCCGGAAGCCCATCAGCTTGTCGATGACCTTGCCGATGACGTACGTCAGGACGAAGGAGTACGCGAGGACGGCCGCGGCCGCGACGATCTGCCGCCACAGCTGGCCGAACCCACCACCGTAGAAGAGACCGGCGACTCCGGCCGGGGCTGTCGCCGAGGCGAGGAGACCGATGAGCAGCGTGCCGGCCAGACCGCCGACGAGGTGGACACCCACCACGTCGAGGGAGTCGTCGAAGCCGAACCTCGTCTTCAACCCGACGGCGAGCGCACACAGCACACCGGCGACCAGGCCGACCAGGATCGCCCCGACCGGGGTGACCGAGGCGCAGGCCGGCGTGATGGCCACCAGGCCGGCGACCGCACCGGACGCCGCGCCGAGGGTCGTGGCCTTCCCGTCCCGGAACTTCTCGACCAGGATCCAGGCGAGGAGCGCGGCCGCCGTGGCGACCTGGGTGTTGATGAACGCCACACCGGCGAAGTGGTTGGCGGCGAGGGCGGAACCCGCATTGAAGCCGAACCACCCGAACCACAGCAGACCCGCACCGAGCAGGACCAGCGGCAGGTTGTGCGGACGCATCGGCTCCCTACGCCAGCCGACCCGCTTGCCGAGGACCAGGGCGAGCGCGAGGCCGGCCGCACCGGCGTTGATGTGGACCGCTGTTCCACCCGCGAAGTCGAGCGCCTTCAACCGGTCGGCGATCCAGCCGCCGTTGCCCTCGTCGAAGAAGAACACCCAGTGCGCGACCGGGAAGTAGACGATGGTCGCCCAGGCGACGATGAAGACGATCCAGGCGCTGAACTTCGTCCGGTCGGCGATCGCACCCGAGATCAGGGCGACGGTGATGATGGCGAACATCGCCTGGAACGCGACGAAGACCGTGGACGGGATGGTGCCGACCAGCGAGTTCTCGCCCAGCAGTCCCTTCAGGCCGACCTCGCCCAGGCCACCGATGAGTCCCCCACCGACGTCGGTCGAGAACGACAGCGAGTAGCCGTAGAGCACCCAGAGGATGCTCACGACGCCGATCGCGGCGAAGTTCATCATGAGCATGTTGAGCACGCCCTTGGCCCGGACCATGCCGCCGTAGAACAGCGCCAGTCCGGGAGTCATCAGTAAGACAAGGGCGGCACTGGCCAACACCCAGGCGGTGTCGCCGGCACTGAGCTCGGGCATCGTGTCTCCTCCTGTGGAGAGGGTCCGGAGCTGGTCAGGTGCTGGAGATGCGGGAGCCCGGTGACCGGGACCATCGACGGCTTCGACGGCCGCCGGGCGGGCTCTCGAGGATTCGGCAAGACTGGTCGCCCCGTGTTTCGTCGGCACGAGCCCGTTGTTGCGGCGCGATGACGGAACACCCCGGCAATGTGAAATCCGTGTGAACCACGGCCGCCCTGCCGGCGTCGCCACCGGGAGTTCCGACGCCTGCGACCTCAGTCACCGTCTTCCGCGGAAAACCGGCGTCCCGGGGCGGATCGGCGATGTCGCGACCGCGGCTAGAAGGTCCGTTCCGGGGCGTTTCCCGGCGCTGTCTCCGGCGCTGTCTCCGGGGCGGGCGGAAGGGCACGCAGCGGCACGGCGGCCTTGACCAGCATCTCGTCCCACTCCTCGACCGGATCCGAGTCGAGCACGATCGCGCCGCCGGCCCCCACGGTGACCCGTCCCTCGTGGATCACCGCGGTCCGGATCACCACGCTCAGGTCAGCCGTACCCGTCAACCCGAACTGACCGAGCGCACCGGAGTAGATCCCGCGGGCGCGGGACTCGAGCTCGTCCAGGATCCGCATCGTGCGCAGCTTCGGCGCACCGGTCATGGATCCCGGCGGGAAACAGGCGCGGGCGGCACCGACCGGACCGACCTCGGCGCGCAGCCGGCCGCGGACCGTGGAGACGAGGTGGTGCACGGTGGCGTAGGACTCGAGGGCCAGGAACGCCGGCACGGTGATGCTGCCCGGCTCGCAGACCCGGCCGAGGTCGTTGCGTACGAGGTCGACGATCATGAGGTTCTCGGCCCGGGTCTTGGTACTCGTCAACAGCTCCTTGCGGGCGAGCTCGTCCAACCCGGGATCTCCGCTGCGTGGCACGGTTCCCTTGATCGGCCGGCTCTCGGCGTATCCCTCGCGGTCCACGGTGAGGAAGCGTTCCGGTGAGGCCGAGAGGACGTGGACGCCGTCCAGGCGCAGGTACGCGGCGTAGGGGGCGGGATTGAGGCGCCGCAGCCGCCGGTAGACCTCCAGAGGCGTGCCCGTGAAGGGCATCTCGACGGTGTTGGTGAGGCAGATCTCGTAGCTCTCCCCCGCCCGCAGCCTGGCCAGACAGGTCTCCACGTCCCGCAGATAGGCGTCACGCGGACGGTCCAGCCAGGGCTCCGGCTCCGGGCCGGAACCGCCGGAGGGCACCCCCGGCCGGCTCCCGCCCGGCCGCGCGGCGCCCGGCTCCTCCACCTGCCCGGCCGACTCCGATGCGGCCGCCAGGTCGGTGAGGATGGCGGCGGCCTCCTCCAACCAGGCGGCGGGTTCGCCGTCGGCGACGAGTTCGACGACCCACGTACGCCGCTCCTCGTGGTCGACCCCGACGTACCTCGTCGCGGCGAGCCAGCACGCGTCCGGCAGGGGCGAGACGTGCGGGCCCGCCGCGCCGTCGTGGGCCTTCAGCTCATACCCGAAGTAGCCGACGTAGCCGCAGGCGAGCTCCCTGGGGAGTTCGTCCGGCACATCGACACGACGGCGGTCGGCGAGCCGGCGTTCCAGCCGGTCGAAGATGGTCTCCCCGCCCTCGCCGACGCGCTCGGTGAGCACCTCCTCGTGCGGCCCCGCGGACTCTCCCAGTACGGAGTAGCGGGCCGAGCCCCCGAGCAGGCTGCTGTCGAGCCAGAACGCCCATCTGCCGACACCGAAGAGCGCCGCGAACGCCCGCTCGGTGTCCACGGGGAACGCCAGCTCACGGCAGCGCAGGGACCAGCTCGTCACCGCACCAGCATGCCGCCCGGGGGTGGAGAAGACAGCGCCCGACCCGAAACCGGGCGCTCAGCCGAGCTGGAGCACGTCCTCCAGCTCGGCCAGCAGGCGAGCCCTGGAACGTGCGCCGACCAGGGACCTGACGAGCTGTCCGTCGCGGTAGACCTGCAGGGTGGGTACGGCGAGGACACCGCAGGCCGCGCCGGTCGACGGGTTCTCGTCGGTGTTGATCTTCGCGACCGTCAACCGGTCGGCGTACTCCGCGGCGATCTGCTCCAGGACCGGAGCGATCATCCGGCAGGGCGGGCACCAGGGCGCCCAGAAGTCGACCAGGACGGTCCGGTCGGCGCGGAGCACCCGCTCGCCGAAGTCGGCGTCGGTCACGGTCACCGTGGCGGGGTGACCGGACCTCGCGGGGTTCGTGGGGGTGGTCGCGTTCGGCGCCTTCAACAACATGTCGTGTCTCCTGTCGCTCGGTCGAGTGCGGTGGCCAGCTGCTCCTCGACCTGCGCCCGCACCGCCTGGAGCCGGGCGAGGCAGTCGTCGAGCTCGTCGAGCTTGCGGCCGGTAGACCGCGACGGAGTTCGGGCACACGTCGCCCGCGACATGGCCGGACCGTAGGCAGTCCACGAACGGCCGGGTGTCCTCCAGGGAGAACCCGATCGCGAGCAGTGACCGGATCTCCTCGACGACTCGCCAGTCGGCCTCGCCGTAGTCGCGGTAGCCGTTGGCCGTACGCCGTGCCGACAGCAGTCCCTGGGTCTCGTAGTAGCGCAGGGCACGAGTGGTCGTACCGGTCCGTTCGGCGAGCTCTCCGATGCGCATCTGGCCTCCTCGCGACGACCGTAAACGTTGACGTCGGCGTCAAGGCCAGTGTGAACGCGCGGGGACGAGAGGGCGGCAGCGACCTCCTGGTCACTGCCGCCCTCTCGTGCGAGCCGGTCAGGCGGGGAACCCCCGCCCACCCGGCGAGATCCCTACAGCCCGATGACCTGCCCCTCGGACCGTGGATCACTGCCGCCGGCGAGAACACCTGTCGCCGGGTCTCGGGAGATGATCTGCGCGCCGCTCTCGCAGCTCCAGTCGCCGTTGAGCGACACGTCATGGCCGCGGTCGGCGAGGGCCGCGGCGTACTCCTGCCCCGCCCGGCCCTCGAGCGCGAGCTCGAAGCGGCCGTTGGCCCCGGCGGAGGAGGAACCGAACCAGAAGGGCTGCTCGATGCTCTGCTGGGTGTCGAACCCGTGGTCGATCATGCCGGTGACCGTCTGGAGGTTCCACTGGGGCTGCCGGTCACCGCCGGGGGTACCACCCGTGACGACCAGGCGGCCCTGCGGATCCGCGATCTGGTAGCAGTTCAGCGTGTGCATCGGCTTCTTGCCGGGTGCGAAGACGTTCGGCGATTCGGGCGCCAGCGAGAACGCCTGCGCCCGGTTGTTGAGGACGACGCCGGTGTCGCCCGCCACCACACCACTGCCGAAGTTGCTGGCGACCGACTGGATGAGCGAGACCATCATGCCGTTGCGGTCGACGACACAGAGGTACGTCGTGTGGCCGCGGTCGAATTCTCCGGCGAGGACCTCCTGGCCCGCCCGCGCGCCGATCCGGGCGCTGCGCTCACGGGCCCAGTCCTTGGACAGCAGCTGCTCGACCGGTGAGGTGAGGAACGCGGGGTCACCGCAGTAGGCGTACCGGTCGGCGAAGGCGAGCTTGATCGACTCGATCAGGACGTGCGGACGATCCGGGGACGCCGCACCAAGCGCCGGGAGGTCGAAGTTCTCGGCGATGTTGAGCGCCTCGAGCATGACCAGGCCCTGGCTGGGCGGACAGGTCTGGAAGACCCGGTGTCCGCGGTAGGTGGTCGAGATGGGCGCCGAGACGTCGGTCCGATGGTCCTTGAAGTCGGCCGCGGCGAGAGCACCACCCACCTGCGCCATGAAGGCGCCGATACGTTCGGCGATCTCACCCTGGTAGAACGCCTCCGGGCCACCGGCGGCGATCGTCTCCAGGGTCCGGGCCAGGTCCGTCTGCCGGAAGACACTGCCCGGCACCGGCGGTGCTCCCTCGGGGAGGAACACCTTCGCCGACGCCGGGAAGGACGCCAGCAGGTCGGTGAACTTCCGGATGAAGCTGATGAGCACCGGCGAGATGGGATGGCCGTAGGCGTAGTTGACGGCCGGCTGGACGAGCTCGGCGAACTGCTTCGTGCCGTGCCGTTCCAGCAGGGTGAAGTAGGCGTGCACCATGCCGGGGACGGTCACCGAGAGCGGCCCGTTGCTGGGCATACGGACACCGTCACGGGCTTGCCGCATCGCCTCGATGGTCGCCGCGCGAGGCGCGATACCGCTGCCCTGGAAGGACGTCACGCTGCCGCCGTCCACGTTGGGTACGGCAGGGTCGTGCACTAGCGCGAAGAGGTCGCCACCAAGGCCACACATCTCCGGCATCACCACCGACGCGACCAGGGCCGCGCCCACCGCCGCGTCGACGGCGTTGCCACCCTGGGCGAGGATGCGCAGCCCGGTGCTGGTCACCAGTGGGTGGCACGAGGCCACCGCGCCACCCTCGGCGAGGACCGGGGCGATTCGGCGCCGGGACCACTCGAACGGCGTGGCGTCGGCGCGCGGGTGACCGATGACGACTCCGGAGTCAGCCGGTGGTGTGCCCACCTCCCCCGGATCCTTCCGCGGGATCTCCTGGCCCTGGGACGCTGCGGTCGAGGCCGCGCTCATTTGGCTCCCTTCGCGGGTTTGAGCCTTCCGGCGTACATAAGCATGATCGTGAAGTTGTCGGCGTACGGCGAGTTCTGCAGCAGTGGGTCGCTGTCGTCCGGCCACGCACCCACCCGGTCGTTCTCCAGGCAGGGGTTGTTTCCGTAGCGCTCGAACAGCGGCACCATCGGGAGCAGCTCGTTGAACGCCAGCGCCACCTTGGTGACGATGGCCTTCTGCGCCTCCTGATCGAGTCCCTCGCCGGCCTCCACGACGAGGCGTTCCAGGTCGACCTCGCCCACGACCTTCGTGGTCTGCTTGAGCTCGAAGCCCATGCCACGACCGCCCTGGTTGGCGGCGACCGGAATGTTGTGGGTGAACAGGTCCGCCAGGAAGGCGAAGTGCGGGTGCGGGTCATCGGAGGTGCCCCACGCCTGGATCGCCATGTCGTAGTTGCCCTTGTCCACGTCGATCGGTTGCTGGGACTCGGTGACACCACGACCGACGACGCCGAGACCGAAGTCCGACAGCTGTTTCGCGACGTCCTCACCCGAGGCCGACCAGTCGGCGTACTCCGCCGGGAACGTCACCTCGTAGTGCGCCTGCTTGCCGTCCGGCTTGATCCAGTTCGCACCCTGCTTGCGCCAACCCGCCTGCGTGAGCAGCTGTGTCGCCTTGTCCCGGTCGTACTCGTACTTGTTGAACTTCGCGAGATCCGCCTCGGAGATCCAGCCGGGCACGGAGTTGTCGGAGAAGCCGGCCATGTGGACGACGCCCTTGCCGGACTTGTCCAGCGACACCTGGCCGTTCTGGTCGCGGTTGATGGCGTGGGCGAGGGCCTGCCGCACCCGCGGGTCGAGGAACTCCTTGTGCCGGTCGAGGTTCATCAACAGCGCGGGTCCGGAGTAGACCGGTGGCCGGATGATCCGGAAGCCCTTGTTGACCAACTGCTTCTCGGTCGCGACCGGGAAGCCGAAGGTGGCGTAGTCGAGGTTCTTCGCCAGCACGACCGGGGTGATGGTGGTGGTCTCACCGTTGAAGATGACGACCTTGTCGAAGGCCACCGTGTCCGCGGCGTAGCCCGTGGGGTTCTTGACGAAGCTGAGCTGGGAGTTGGTGATGCTGTTGTAGTCGTAGTTGAACGGCCCGGAGGCGATCGCCTCCTTGGGCCGGAAGGACTGGAACTCCTGGTTGAGCTTCTTGCCCTCCGGGGATTCGAGATCCTTGCCGGACCCGAACAGCTCCTCCGCACGCTTGGCCCACGGGCCGTAGGTCGCGTCGGAGTGGATGTGCTGCCGCAGGGCGTAGCGCTCGACGACCGTGGACGGCTTCTTCATCGTGAGGACGACCGTGAGCTCGTCGGGTGCCTCCACCTTCTCGAGGTACTCCCACACCGAGTTGCGCATGATGCGCAGGCACCAGAAGGTGGTCACCGCGTCCTTGCTGGTGATCGGCTTGCCGTCACTCCACTTCAGGCCCTGGCGAAGCGTGTAGGTGAAGGTCTTCGCCGCCTCGTCGACGTTCCACTTCTCGATGAGCATCGGCTCCCACTTCTGCTCCTTCCAGCGGTACATCGCGCCGGGAGCCATGATGAGGTCGATGTAGAAGTGGTCACCCAGGATGGAGTCGGTGACGCCGTCCATGAGGTTGAAGTGGCCTTTGGGCGGGACCTGGTAAGCGGTCCCACCATGAAATTCCGCGGAAGCGACACCCGAAGCGCCAGGACTCGCGCCCTGGCGACAGGAGGAGAGCGCCAAGGCGCCGGCTCCTCCGCTCAGGATGGCGAGCACCTGCCGACGGGACAGGTTCGAGCCGACCAATGGTGAGGTTGAGCGCATGCGCACGATTGTGCTGATGAACGCGCAGAAACGAAAGCACAACAGCAAGGCGCGTCCAGCATCGGACGCGTGAGAGGCTCCTTGCGGACAAGGAGGTTTCCGGGCGAGGTCGCCGTTAACACGGCGTTGACACCGACCCCACCGGCGGCGCCGTCAGCAGGAGTGCGCCTCCCTGGTCACTGCTGACGGCGGTTTTCACTCTGGCACAGGACCAGCCCGGACGCGACCGACGGTGTCGATGTCGACACCTTCCGGACGCCGTCGGTCGCGTCCGAGACGAGGCGACGCGATCAGACGAGGGTTTCGTAGACCTTGCCGAGCGCCGTGGACAGGATGCCGAGCCCTTCCTCGGCCTCGGCCTCGGTCAGCGTGAGCGGCGGGCCGATCCGGATGACGTTGCCGTGCAACCCACCCTTGCCGACCAGCAGGCCGCCGCGACGACACTCCTCGAGGACCATGGCCGCTGCCCGGGGGCTCGGCTCGGTGGTACCGGGCGTGACGAGTTCGATCCCGATCATCAGGCCCTTGCCGCGTACGTCGCCGATCACCGTGGCGCCGTCGGCCAGCGCCCGCAGGCCGGAGAGCAGCGTGGCACCGAGCTTGGCCGCGTGGGCCTGCAGGTCGTGGGCGAGCATGTAGTCGAGCGTGGCGATCGCGCCCGCCATGGTGAGCGGGTTGCCGCCGAACGTCGAGAGCGAGTTGGCGCCCAGCCCGTCCATCAGCTCGGCGCGGGCGATCACCCCGCCGATCGCGAGTCCACCGGCCGCGCCCTTGGCGAAGGTGAGGACGTCGGGCACGACGTCGTGGGCCTGGTAGCCCCAGAAGTGTTCGCCGGTCCGGCCCCATCCGGTCTGCACCTCGTCGGTGACGAAGAGGATGCCGTACTCGTCGAGCACCTCCTTCATCGCGCCGTACAGGCCGTCCGGCGGGGTGGCGAACCCACCGACACCCTGGATGGGCTCCACGATCATGCAGGCCACGTCGCCCGCCGTGGTCGTCTGGATCACGTCGCGCAGGTCAGCGACGCAGGCGTCGATGTAGTCGGCGTCGGACAGGTCGCGGAACGGGCTGCGGTAGCGGTAGCCGCCGTGGACGTAGCTCACGTGTACGGGCGAGAGCGAGGTCGTGCCCCAGCTGCGGTTGCCGGTGATCGCGACGGTCGCGAAGGCCCGGCCGTGGTAGGAGTTGCGCAGCGCCAGGACCTGGTTGCTCCGGCGGGCGTGCGTGGTGAGCAGCAGTGCCGCCTCGTTGGCCTCGGTGCCGGAGTTGACGAAGAAGACCTTCGCGTCGGGGATGCCGGAGAGTTCGGCGATGCGCTCGGCGTACTCCACCTGCGCCCGGCCGAGGTAGGCCGTCGAGGTGTGGACGACGCCGGCGGCGAGCTGGCGTTCGATCGCGGCGTTGATCTCGGGTACGCCGTAACCGAGGGAGTTGCTCAGGATACCGGCGAAGAAGTCGAGGTAGACCCGTCCGTCGCCCCCGGTGAGCCGGCGGCCCTCGCCGCTCACGATCTCCAGGGGCTGGTCGTAGTAGAGCGCCTGCCAGTTGGGCATCACGGCGCGATGCCGCGCGTGCAGGTCGGTGTCGCGGTCGGTCATCTCAGTCCTCCGTCAACCATATCCACGTAGATGTCGAGGCCGGTGACCTCGGTGAACCCCAGCCGTGCGTAGAGGCGGGCGGCGGCGTCGGTCTCGGGGTTGAGGTGGGCCAGGGCCGCACCACCGTCGAATCCCCAGCTCACCAGTGAGGAGGTCAGGGCGGCGCCGATGCCGCGCCGCCGGGCCTCCGGAAGTACCCCTACCCCGAACACGCCGACACTCTCTCCGCCCACCCCGCGGGTGCGGATGCCCGTCGCCACCCCGACCGGCTCGCCGTCGAGCAGGGCCAGGACGTGCCGGAAGCCCTCGGCGCCGAGTTGGGGGGCCACCCAGCCGAGGTTGGGCTCGATCGGGTCGCCGAACGCCGTCGCGTCGATCCGGGCCAGGAGTTCGAGCTCGCCCGGCACCGCCGGCCGGATCGTCACGCTCGGCGGGCAGGGCATGGGGATGAAGGCGTCCGCACGCAGCCCCATGCACCGCTTGCGCAGCGCCAGCCGGCCGTGCGGCCAGTCGACGTCGGGTGGCACCCGCAGGCCCCAGGGGACCGCGCGCGCGGCGTACCACGCGCGTACGGCGTCGAGGTCGACCAGCTCGGGATCGGTCACGTCGCCGGCGTTCCACTGCGCGTAGGGCAGTCCCGACGCCATCAGGCGGACGCCGGGCAGCTCCTCGGCACCGCCGCCGTAGGGCGTACGGATCCGCCCCTCGGCCTGCCAGGCGTCGGCGTGCGCGGCCCAGACCGGCGCTGCGGCCGACCGCTCCACGAGCATCGTGCTCTCACTCTCCGAGCAGCGCGTCGACGAAGGCGGCGGGCTCGAAGGGGGCCAGGTCGTCGGCGCCCTCGCCGAGCCCGACCAGCTTGACGGGTACGCCCAGCTCGCGCTGGACCGCGATGATGATGCCGCCCTTGGCGGTGCTGTCGAGCTTGGTCAACACGATGCCCGTGACGTCGACCACCTCGGCGAAGACCCGGGCCTGGGTCAGGCCGTTCTGTCCGGTCGTGGCGTCGATCACCAGCAGCACCTCCGAGACCGGGGCCTGCTTCTCGATCACCCGCTTCACCTTGCCGAGCTCGTCCATCAGGCCGGTCTTGGTGTGGAGGCGCCCGGCGGTGTCGACGATCACGACGTCGGACTCCTGCTCGACGCCGGCCTTCACCGAGTCGAACGCGACGCTGGCCGGGTCGCCGCCCTCCGGGCCACGGATCGTGGGCACACCCACCCGGTCACCCCAGGTGGCGAGCTGCGCGGCCGCGGCCGCGCGGAAGGTGTCGGCGGCACCCAGGATGACGTCCTTGTCCTCGGCGACCAGGACCCGCGCGAGCTTGCCGACCGTCGTCGTCTTGCCGGTGCCGTTGACGCCGACGACGAGGACGACGGCGGGGTTGGTGGACGTACGGGTGACGTGGAGGGATCGGTCGAGGTCGGTGCCGACCAGCGTGAGCAGCTCCGAGCGCAGGATCTCCCGGGCGTGGTCCTGGCTCGCGGCCCCCTCGACCCGGACGCGGGTGCGGAGACGCTCCACCAGCTCCTCGGTCGGGCCGACCCCGACGTCGGCGGTGAGCAGGGCGTCCTCGATCTCCTCCCAGGTCTCCTCGTCGATCCGGTCCCTGGAGAGCAGACCGAGCAGACCCTTGCCGAGGGTCGACTGGGAGCGCGCCAACCGGGCACGCAGCCGGACCAGCCGGCCCTGCACGGGTTCGGGCCGCTCGATCGTCGGCACCGGGGGCTCGACGACCTCGAGCTCCTCGACGGGCGCCGTGTCGGCCCCTGTGCCGGTCGGGCGTTCGGCGGTGGCGACCGGTCCTTTGTCGCCCTCGTCACGTTCGCCGGTCGTACCGCCACGCGGCCCAGCCGAGGGCTCGCGCGGCTCCGGCGGCAGATCGACCCGCCGACCACGACGGCCGACCGCCAGCAGGCCCAGGACGACGAGGGCGACAACGACGATGACGATGGCTACGACGAGATACTCCACGGTCGCTCATACTCCCAGACGTCACCCACGCGCGCAGACGCCCGCCGCACCCCTGGCCGACCACAAGAGGTCTGTCACCGGCCCGCGGCCCGATCCGGCCCGTCGAGATCGAGCTACCCGACACCGGACGGCGCGGAAACTTTGTCCCATCGGCACCTGCGCCGGAGCCGGTCCGGGTTCGATGGAGGCACCGCCACGTCGGTGAGAGGACGGTCATGGCCACGCCGATCGAGCCCGTCTCCCCGGCCGCCGGGCAGTGGCGCCCGGTGCCCTCCCGGACCCCCGTGTGGGTGGCCCCGTGACCGCGGGCGTCGTGGGGGCCGCTGACGCGGCCGCCCTGGTGGACGCCGTCCGGCGCGGCGATCGGGACGCATTCATCCCGCTGTATCTGGACAATGTGGCCGCGGTCCGCCTCGCCGTCCGGGACCAGCTGCGGGATCCCGACCGGGTCGCAGACGCCGTGCAGGAGACCTTCACCCGTGCCCTCGCCGCGCTCGACCGGCTCCGGGAACCGGAGCGCTTCCGGCCCTGGCTGCTCTCGATCGCCCGGCACACGGCCGTCGACTTCCGGCGCGCCCAGACCCGCGTCGTGCTCGAGGAGCTGATCGAGACCGACATGACCACCCCGGACGCCGACGACCCGGCCGAACTCGCCTCGCTGCGTGACACCGCGGCCCTCGTGCGGGGACTGGTGATCGGGTTGTCCCGACGCGACGCCATCGCCCTGAGTCTGATCACCCTGGGCTTCGGGGTGGGCGACGTGGCGGCCACCCTGCGGATCACGTACGGCGCGGCGAAGGTCGTCCTGCACCGCGCACGCCGGCGGCTGCGGGCGGCGCTGGTCCTCCAGCTGCTGTCCGGCGGGTCGGAGGACCGGTGCCCGCAGCTGGTCAGCACGGTCGAGCGCGAGGGAGCCTCCGCCGGATACCGGCACGCGGAGAGCTGCCCGATGTGTGAGGACTCGGCCCGACGCGCCGTCTACGGCTGATTCCGGCCAACTGTCCCGATTCCGCCGCGCGGGCGCGAGCGCACCGGGAAAGTCGCACCAAGGAAGGCACGGTGGCCCTGTAACCGCCGGGACGGGGCCGCGACCTGCCTTCTGGATGGGCGGACGGTGTCAGACCAGGGGGGTGGGCCTGACGCCGGGCCGGAACGAGAGTTCGCGGCAGGCGCCCAACCTAGGGGGACGGCGGATCCGCAGGGTCCGGCACGGCCGTGACTCGCGGGTCCGCCTCCCCCGACCGTCGCCCGAAGGTGTCGTGGGCTCTCCTTCCACGCCCCTCACCTGACCCGGCTGACTCACCCGCCCCGCCCGCGCCGTCGCGCGGAAGTCGCACCTGCGCCCGTACGCCGGGACCAGCGTCACCGAGCGTGACCGTTCCCCCGTGGAGGCGCACCAGCTCCCGGACGATGGCGAGCCCCAGCCCGCTGCCTCCGTCGTCGCGGGCCCGGGCGCCGTCGAGGCGGGTGAACCGGTCGAAGACCCGCTCCCGGTCCGGTTCCGGGATTCCCGGCCCGTCGTCGGCGACGGTGAGCAGGACCGCGCCGTCGGGGGCCTCCACGCTGACGCGGACGCCGGTCGTGGCGTGGCGTACGGCGTTGTCGAGGAGGTTGCCGAGCAACTGCCGCAGCGCGTCCGGCGTACCCGTGACCCAACCCGGCTGGGCGGCGACCACACCGACCGGGACCCGCGCGTCGGAGTAGCGCCCGACCACCTCGGCGGCGAGGGCGGCCACGTCGACGCGCGCGGTGGGCGGCGGGAGGGCGCCCTCGTCGGCGCGGGCGAGCAGGAGAAGGTCGTTGGTGAGGCGGCCGAGCCGGTCGAGGTCGGTGAGCAGGTCGTTCGCGGTCTCCGTCCAGTCGGTGCCGGCGCCGAGCCGGTTGGCCACCTCGAGCTGGGTTCGCATGCTGGCGAGCGGGCTGCGCAGTTCGTGCGCGGCGTCGGCGACGAACGCACGCTGCCGGAGCCGGGCCGCCTCCAGCCGGCCGAGCATGTCGTTCAGCGTCACCGCGAGCCGATGCACCTCGTCGTCCCCGGCCGGTACGGGCAGCCGACGCGCCGAACTCGCCCCGGTGATCTCGGCGGCGCCGCGACGCAGCGCCTCGACCGGTCGGAGCGTCCAGCCCACGACCCGCCAGGCGACCGCGGCGAGCAGGCCGACCAGGATGGGGAACGCCACCAGCAGAGTCGTCTTGAACACCGCGACCGACTCGCTCATGCCGCGTGCCGAGACCGCCACCAGCACGCTCCCGCCGGTCGGCCGGTCGACGGGCTGGGCCACGACGCGCAGCGGACCCGTCGAACCCACCCGCTCGCCGCCGATCGTCTGGGGCCTGCCGGCTCGCGCGGAGGCAAGGACAGTGGGTTCCAGCAGCGGCACCAGCCGGTCGGCACCGGCTGACCCCGCCACGACCCGTCCACGGCCGTCGACGACCTGGACGAGTGAGGACGCGCCACCGATCGGGATGGGGTCGGACAGCCGCCCCGCCCGGACCAGCGCGGCGACGTCGCTCGCGGTCCCGCGTGCGCTCATGTCGAGATTGCGTTGCAGGCTGAAGGACAGCGTCTGCACCAGGACGAGGCCACCGAGGCCGAGGCCGACCGCGAGTCCGGCCGAACCGATCAGGATGAGGCGCGCGCGCAGGCTGGCGTGGTGCCACCGGTGGCGTACGGCGCTCAGGCCGCGCAGGGGTTCTGGTCGTACGCCGCCACCGCCGCGCCGCCGGCCCGCCCATCCTGGTCTCGTCATCCGAGACTCATCCGCATCCACGGGTCATCCGCGTCCTCACCCGACCTGGCTGCCCTCGTCGCCGACCAACCGGTAACCCGCGCCACGAACCGTCTCGAGCGCGCCTCGACCGATCTTGCGGCGGAGGTATCCCACGTAGACCTCCACGACGTTGGGGTCGGTGTCCTCGGCGGCGTCCCAGACGTGGTCGAGCAACTCGATCTTGGGGACGACTTCGCCGACTCGCCGGATGAGGTACTCGAGCAACGCGTACTCCCGTGCCGTCAGCACCACCTCGGCACCGGAGAGGGTGACCCGGCGACTGGCCGGGTCGAGTGTGAGCGCACCCGCGGCGAGCACCGTCGGGCGTTCCGGCGCCCCGCGTCGCAGCAGGGCACGCAGCCTGGCGAGCAGCACGACGTAGGAGAACGGCTTGGTGAGGTAGTCGTCGGCGCCGGTGTCGAGGCCCTCGGCCTGGTCGTAGTCGCCGTCCTTGGCCGACAGCATCAGGACCGGCACCCAGTTGCGGTCCTCCCGAAGTGCGCGTACGACCTCGAACCCGGACATCTCCGGCAGCATGACGTCGAGCACCACGGCGTCGTAGTCGCCGTGTCTGGCCCGCTCCAGCCCGTCCCGCCCGTCGGTCGCGAGGTCGACGGCGACCCCCTCGGCGGACAGGCCGCGCACCAGGGCCCGACCAAGCCGGGGTTCGTCCTCCACCAGGAGCAGTCGCACGGGCCCCAGCCTGACATGTCGCTGCCCACCGAGGAACTCTCCGGCACGGAGGTACGACAGGACACCGCGCGTTCTCAGCGTGCTCACAGGAGGGTTGTCGCAGGATGGACGCACCGCTTCGTGGCCCCCTCCTGGGCAGGGCACGCGGCGGCCGCCGCCGGTCCAGTCGATGCCGGCGGCGCGGTGTATCCGTCGAGGAGGTGGAGGGGTTTTGTTCGCGTCACGTCCCGCCCTGCGCTGGTTTGCTCCGGCGGCGGTTCTCGCCCTGGTCCTGCTGGTCGGCACGGCCGGCACGCTGTTTCGCGCCAACGCCGCCGGCGCACTGCCCGAACGCACCGCCGCCCAGCTCCTCGTCGACCTTCAGAAGGCCAACCCTGACGGGTTCTCCGGAACGATCTCGCAGCAGGCCGACCTCGGGCTCCCCCAGCTTCCCGGCATCGGCGGGGGTGACGACAGCTCCGACCTGTCCGCTCTGGTGAGCGGAAGTCACACCCTGAAGGTGTGGTATGACGGACCGGAGCGGTCCAGGATCGCGCTGCTCGGCACCCTCGGTGAGTCCGATCTCATCCGCGACGGCAAGGACGTCTGGGTGTGGTCCAGCACGTCGAAGACGGCGACCCACACCGTCCTGCCGGCCGGCAAGTCGGCGCCCGCGAAGTCGGTTCCCGACCTGCCGCGGACCCCGCAGGAGGCCGCCGACCAGGCCCTGAAGGCGCTCGATCCGAGCACGAAGGTCACGACGGACGGCACCGCCAGCGTGGCGGGCCGCGCCGCCTACCAGTTGATCCTCGCCCCCCGCGACGCCTCCTCCCTGGTGGGCCAGGTGCGGCTCGCGATCGACAGCGAGCAGCACATCCCGCTCCAGGTCCAAGTCTTCGCGAAGGGCGCCGGGACGCCCGCGATCCAGGTCGGCTTCACCCAGATCAGCTTCACCAAGCCCAGTGCCGAACACTTCCGCTTCGCACCGCCTCCCGGCACCAAGGTGACCGAGGGGAAGGCCGGCGACGAAGCGCACCCGCGCGGAGATCGAACCGCGCCCGGTAACGACAGCCACGCCCGCGGCGACCAGCAGAACGCACGCGAGCGGGGAGCGGACAAGGGCACCGGAGCGAAGGCCGCCGCCGAAGGGCCGTCGGTGGTCGGCAAGGGCTGGACCGCCGTGGTGACGGCGAAGATGCCCACCGAGGCACGCCATGCCGATTCCGAGTTCCGACCGATCCTCGACCGGCTGCCGCGGGTGAGCGGCACCTGGGGCAGCGGGCGACTCCTGTCCGGGGCGCTCTTCTCCGTCCTGGTGACCGACGACGGTCGGGTGCTGGCCGGTGCCGTCAGCCCGCAGCACCTCTACTCCGTCGCCGGGACAGGACAGTGACCGAATCGCCCTCCGCGGTGGTGACGGCCGAAGGTGCGGCGATCCGCACCTTCGACCTCACCAAGCGGTTCCGTTCCGGACAGGTCGCGGTCAGGGATCTGTCCCTCACCGTGCCGTCCGGATCCGTCTACGGCTTCCTCGGCCCCAACGGCTCGGGCAAGACAACGACGATCCGGATGCTGCTCGGCCTGGTGCGGCCGACGGCCGGCCGGCACGAGCTTCTGGGTCGGCCGATGCCGGGCGGAGCCGCCGGCGCCCTGCCCCGGATCGGTGCGTTGGTGGAGGGCCCGGCCTTCCACCCGTACCTGTCCGGACGCGCCAACCTGCGCCGACTGGACGCCGCGGACCGTACGGCGGACCCGGCCACAGCCGGCACCCGCGTCGACGAGGCCCTGGACCGGGTCGGCCTGCTGGCCGCGGCACGCAAGCGCTATCGCGCCTACTCCCTCGGCATGCGGCAGCGCCTCGCGCTCGCCGGCGTCCTCCTGCAACCACGTGACCTGCTCGTCCTGGACGAACCCACCAACGGGCTCGACCCGCAGGGAACCCGCGAGGTCCGGTCACTGCTCCTCGACCTCGCCCGGGACGGTACGACGATCATGCTCTCCACCCACCTGCTCTCGGAGGTCGAGCAGATCTGCACCCATGTGGGCGTCATGCACGTGGGCGCGTTGGTGGCCCAGGAGCGCCTCGCCGACCTGCGCGGCGGCACCCAGGCACGAGTGCGCGTCGAGACCAGCCGGCCGGACCTCGCCAAGGACACCTTGCGCAGGTTCGGCTTGACAGAACTACGGGTGGAGGGTCCAGCCGTGACCGCCCTGATCGGCGACCTCGCGCCGGAGAAGCTGGTGCCGGCGCTGGTCGAGGACGGCGTACCCGTGCGGGCGTTCGGGGTCATGACGCCGGGCCTTGAGGACGTGTTCGTCTCCTTGACCGGGGAGGGCTTCGATGTCAGTGGCTGAGGCACGTCCAGGGGACGCCGGGCCCGTGAGCGGGACACGCCCGCGCCCGACCTCCACGCCGAGACGACCGGTCAGCCCGCGGTTCTTCGGCTCCGAACTCCTGCTGCTCTTCGGTCGCCGTCGCAACTGGGCCGGCCTCGCCGTCCTGGCCGCCGTACCCCTCATCATCGCCGTGGCCTCGAAGGTCACCGACAGCGGAAGCGGCGGCGGTCCGAACTTCTTCAGCGGTATCACCTCCAACGGGCTCTTCGTCGCCCTGGCCGCCCTCACCGTCGAGCTTCCGTTGTTCCTTCCGCTGGCCGTGTCGGCCATCTCGGGTGACGCGATCGCCGGGGAGGCCAACCAGGGAACGCTGCGCGCGCTGCTCACGGTGCCGGTACGTCGTTCCCGCCTGCTGGCGGTGAAGTACGCCGGCATCGTGGTGTTCGCGCTCGCCTCGACCCTGCTGGTGGCGGTGGTCGGAGCGGTGGCCGGACTCGCGTTGTTCGGCGGTGGTCCGCTTCTCCTGCTCTCGGGGGTCGAGGTCGGGTTCGGCGCCGGGCTCTGGCGACTGCTGCTGGTCTGCTGCTACATCGCGTTCTGCCTGGCCACGCTCGGCGCGGTCGGGTTGTTCGTGTCGACGCTCACCGAGCAACCGATCGGCGCCACCATCGCCACCATGATCGTGGCCATCACGAGTCAGATCCTGAACAACATCCCGCAACTCGACTGGCTGCACCCGTACCTGCTCAGCCACTACTGGCTGGCGTTCGGCGACCTGCTGCGCTCCCCCATCAGCTTCGAGTCGATCACACCGGGCCTGTGGCTCGGCACGGGCTACATCCTGGTCTTCCTGGCGGCCGCCTGGGCGAGGTTCGCCGGCCGCGACGTCACCAGCTGAGGCGGGGCGTTCGTCCCCACCGCCGAACGTCGGGCCGGCGTCCCGTCGCCGGTCGGCCTGTCAGCGTAGGTCGATCATGTCCCGCAGCCGCGGACCCGTGTCGAGCAGGACGACCGGCGCGCCGGTGTCCTGCTCGACCTGGGCGATCAGTTCTCGCACCGGCGCGGTGATGGCGGCGGGGTCGCTCGCCCCTCGCATGGCCGGATCCACGTGGTCGCAGAAGGTCAGTGCGATCTGGGTCGGGCCGTTGAGCATCGCCGCGTACGCCAACAACTCCCGATCCAGGCGGCCCGCCTTGCGCCGAGGCCGTCCGGTCACCACGCCGTACTCCGCGATGCCGCGACGCAGCACCTCCGCCTCGCTCAGTTCGTAGGGCAACGGGCCCGCACCGACGCGCGTCGGCAGCGCCTTCACCACCATGAGGACGTCCTGGACCAGACGCCAGTTGAGGCCGACGTCGTCCATCGCCGCCGCGGCCGTGCAGTTGTCCGACGTGGTGTAGGGATACTCGTCACTGAACGCCAACGACAGCAGGGTCCCCTGCGAACCCTCGACGAGAACGAGGTCGTCGCGCGCCACGTCGTTCACCCGCCGCGCGACGTCGGTGACGTACGGCGCGAGGTCTGGTTCGTCACGGGCCTGGCGAGCCCGCCGCAGCACGAAGTCGGCGCGGGCGGCGCCGTTTCCGGTGCAGGTCGAGCCGACCGTCGCGGCGAGGTGTGCGTCGGCGCGCTCGGCCTCCACGTGCTCGGGCGCGATCAGTGCGCAGCGTCCGTCCACGAGGGCCCGGCCGGCGAGGCCGAAGCGGTCCACCTCGGCCGCGAACACCTCCGGGTCGACGAGGACGCCGGACCCCACCGCGACCGTGGTTTCCGGGTTGATCCAGCCGGTCGGCAGCTGACGTGCCCGGACGAGCGTTCCGTCGTCCAGCGTCACGCTGGCGCCGGCGTTCGTCCCGACGCCGGCGCGGACCGCCAACGGCGCCTTGTCGCGGACCGCGAGGTGGGCACAGACCTTGCCCTTGCCCGAATCGCCCCACAGGGCGTCGACGATGATGACCGCACCCATGACAACACTCCCTTGCGCTCCGGCCGATCGCGTGACCGGCCTTGTGTGATGGGGGTTTCGCGTCGTTCGACGCGCGTGCGGAAGACCTCTGTTGAGACTCCGTGCTGAAAGACTCAGCGCAGAGCTACTCGTGCTGGGCTACTCGAAGGGATTGAGTTCCTCGACCGTGGCGGCGTCGGCGCCGAACCCCACGACCGACATGAGCGCGCTGGCCTGCTCGGCCGGCAGCAGCTTCGACCGCAGTTCGACGAGATGCAGGCCGAACGCGTCCTCGAGTTCGGGACGCAACCGCTCGTAGATCGCGGCGAGGTAGGCCTCGTCCCGGATGAGCTTCTCGACCACCCGCAGGAGGGCCGGGTGTTCGGTGTAGACCGCGGCCGCCGGTTCGTCCAGCGACGCGATCAGCGCGGTCGTCGAGTCGACCGCGAGCGTGAGGAGGTGCCCGCCGACGGTCTTGGCGGGTGCCTCGTGGCGATAGACCTCGCCGAAGTCGACAGGTACGTCGCCGAAGACGTTGACGACGACCTGGCACCCGGACCGGGCGGCCGCGCGCAGCGGCGTACCCAGCCAGTCCAGGTCGTCGGCCCACAGGCAGATGGCGACGCGTTCGCGCGCGTCGGAGACCAGGGCACCGGCGCGTTCGAGCACGGACTCCCGCCCCCGCAGACTCCAGAACGCCGTGGGCTCGGCCGGTCGTGCCAGGGCGGCGAGGTCGACGATCAGCGAGTCGCAGCGCTGCGCGGTGTCCTGCTTGATCCGGCCCAGCACGTGCGCCGGCGGCTTCGCCAGGAAGCGTGCGGGCGTGTCGGTGACCTGCTCGGCGATGTCGCGCTCGACGAGGGTCGCGAGCACCTGGTAGACGTTCGCGCGTTGCAGGCCCGCCACCTTGGCGAGCTCGTAACCGGTCGCCGAGGGCTGGCGCAGCAGGGCGACGTAGACGCGGGCCTCCTGGGAGGAGAACCCCACTCGCACGAGTTCGTCGATCACATGCAGGAACCCTAGGGCAGGAGTAGTAGCGTTCGCAACTACTCCCGCCCTGTGTTGTCGAGTCCCGCGATGGTCCCGCCCGGAGCGAGGCCACCCCGACGTCAGCTCCGCGGAGCGAACACCACCCAGACCTGGCCCGGCGCGAAGGTCATCGGCTGACCCGCCGCGGTGGTGAACGACGTCCCACTGGTGGCGCTGGGCCGTGACCACCGGGCGTCGTAGGACCGGCCGTCGCGGAGCACCAGCGCCCGGCCCGATCCGACCGACTTCGTGTAGGGCGACTTGTTCCCCCACTTGTCGCCGAACCTGGACGGGCTGATGTCGACGTACTGCACGACGACCGTCGACGGGCGGGCCGGCGTGCCGTCGGCGGCGCCGAAGGGCTTGCCGTCCATGGCGACGGACCAGCGCCCCGCACTCGCCGACCAGGTGAAGCCCACCTTGAACGCGGAGTAGCGCACCGTCTCGCTCGTGTCGGCACGACCACCTGCGGGCGCGGCACCGAAGCGGAAGCCGATGTCGTGCGCCTTGCTGGCCTTCGGCGCCCGCGCGAGCAGGTCGGCCGGCCTGGCGTAGAGGTTGTGCGGAGCGGGCTTCGCGGTTCCGCGGAAGTACGGCGAGCCCGCGTGCGCCGGCGAGAGGTCCGTGACCGGCGCCTTCGCGATCAGCGGCAGCACCTTGCTGTTGGCGCCCGAGTAGGCGAACGCCGGCGTCCCGAACTGGCGCAACAACTCCAGATCGGATTCGCGGGCGCTGCGGATCGGCCCCACTGTGGACGGCAGCCGGGACGAGAACACCGCCATGCCCCGGGCGAGACCAGCTTCGACAGGCTCGATGTAGATGAGGTCGGCCTTGGAAAGACCCGTCTGCGGGCGGGCGGCCGCCACGTTGTCGATCTTCACGGCGAGCACCGGCTTGCGGGCCGTCCCTGGCAGGCCGCTCAGCGGCTGGATCGTGGCCGGGAGGCTCGCGGGCTGGGTCCGCGGGCCGGGCTTACTCGGACTCGCGGTCGGCGAGGGCGTGCTCGAGGTCGTGGCGGTCGGTGAGGCGCCCGGTGCGGCCTGGTCGTCGTGCGGGCCCAGATCACCGCATCCGGCGGCCGCGAGGAGGCTGATCGCGGCGACCGCGGCAAAAGCCGCGAAGGGTCTGTTTTTGTAATGAGCCGACATAGAACTGACTCTCGATTGGGGGTGGGACGCTTCGAAGTTGGACGGATCCGACAACGAAGCCAACAGAGTAAAGGGTGTCCATCGGAGTCGAACCTCGCCGCCTGCCCTTTCTCGTTCCCACCCACTCGACAACCCAGTCCGCCGCCCCTTAGCCGAGGCGCCGCACCCCTTGTTCCAGATCCAGCAGGAACCGCTTCCTCGGCAGGCCGCCGCCATATCCGGTGAGGCCGCCGCCGGCCCCCACCACCCGATGGCACGGGATGATGATCCCGATCGGGTTGCGACCGTTCGCCAGCCCGACCGCGCGGGAGGCGCGCGGCGCACCGAGCCCGTCGGCGAGTTGCCCGTAGCTTCGGGTCTCGCCGTACGGAATCGCGCGCAGTTGCGCCCACACGCGTTCCTGGAACGCCGTACCGGCCGGTGCGAGGGGCAGGTCGAACGTCTGGAGCCGACCGTCGAAGTAGGCCTCCAGTTGCGCGGCGACCTCACCGAACGGCTCGGTGTCGGGGTCGGGCTCCCCGAAGGTCTCCTGCGGCGGCCGGTGCCGCTGGTCCTGCATGTAGAGCCCGGCAAGGACGCCGTCGGTCGCGACGAGGGTGAGCGGACCGACCGGGCTGTCCACGACGGTGTGCGTGCGGTGTCCGGTCGTGGCGCGGGTGGCCGCCCGGGTGGTGCTCATGAGGGCGTTTCTCCTACCAGGGTTGGTGATGGTGACGAGACGGTGGCTGACTGGACCAGGGCCGCCCCGCGGGTCAGGCCACGGCGGCGCTCGGCAGCCGGTTGATCGGATGGTCGCCGGTGGCCCAGAGGTACTGCACGGCGTAGGAACGCCAGGGCTGCCAGGCGCTCGCGTGCTGGGTGAGGCCGGCGGGGGTGGTGGGCAGGCCGAGTTCGCGGGCCGCGATCCGAACCCCCAGGTCACCGGGCAGGAAGGCGTCCGGATCCCCGAGCGCGCGCATCGTGATCGTCTCGATGGTCCAGGGTCCGAACCCGGGCAGCGCGGCCAGCTGTGCCCGCGCCCGATGCCAGTCGCCCCCGACGGACAGGTCGATCTCCCCCGCGGCGAGGGCGGCGACCAGAGTCGTGAGCGTCGTACGCCGGCTGCCCGGGACCGCGAGCGAGGCTGGATCGAGCGACGCGAGCGCCTCGAGGTCGGGGAAGAGGTGCGTGAGCCCACCGCCCGGATCCTCGATCGGTTCGCCGTACGCCGTCACCAACCGGCCCGCGTGCGTCCGCGCCGCCGCGGTCGAGACCTGCTGGCCGAGGACGGCCCGCACGGCCATCTCCGCGCCGTCGACCGCACGCGGAACCCGCCGACCCGGGCTCTTGTCGACGTACGGCGCGAGGACCGGATCCGCGCGCAGCACCTCGTCGACCGCCACCGGATCGGCGTCGAGGTCGAGCATCCACCGACATCTCGTGATCGCGTGCGACAGGTCCCGCAGGTCGGTCAGCCGAAGCTGGCATCCGATGTGGTCGGGCTCTGGCCGCAGGGAGACGACGCCGTGGCCATGCGGGAGCCGCAGCGTCCGGCGGAACGCTCCGTCCCGCCACTCCTCCACGCCGGGGACGCCGGTCGCCGCGAGGTGGCCGAACAGGTTGTCCGGGCACAGCGGCGTGCGGAACGGAAGGCGCAGCGAGAGCTGGCCGGGCGTCGCGCCCGAGCGTCCGTTCGCGGATCGCCGTCGGAGTTCGGTCGGGGTGAGCCCGAACACCTCGCGGACGGTGTCGTTGAACGTCCGGACGCTCGCGAACCCGGCCGCGAACGCGACGTCGCTCATGGGCAGCGTGCTCGTCTCGATCAGCAGCCGTGCCGTCTGTGCGCGCTGCGCGCGGGCGAGCGCGAGGGGTCCGGTGCCGAGTTCGGCGAGGAGCTGCCGTTCGACCTGCCGGGTGCTGTAGCCGAGTCGGGTCGCGAGACCCGGAACGCCGTCCCGGTCGACCACGCCGTCGGCGATCAGCCGCATCGCCCGCGCGACGAGGTCGGCGCGGGTGTTCCACGCCGGGGAGCCCGGGCTCGCGTCGGGACGGCAGCGCTTGCAGGCCCGGAAGCCGTTGTGCTGCGCGGCCGCCGCCGTCGGGTAGAAGCGCATGTTGGCGACCTTCGGCGGCACCACCGGGCAGCTCGGCCGGCAGTAGATGCCGGTGGTGAGCACCGCGGTGAAGAACCAGCCGTCGAAGCGGGCGTCCTTGGACTGCACGGCCCGCACGCAGCGGTCGAAGTCAGTGTGCACTCCGCCAACATAGTCGGCGGTCAGCGCGTTGATTGGCGGGAATCCGACGTCATGGTCGGGCGCGACCACCAGGTCGTTTTCCTGCCAGCCCAGCCCCGGCAACCGTTGGTTGACTGCACGTCATGACACAGATCGAGACCGCTCAGTACTTCCGATCCCTGCACCGCCGCGCCGGCCTCCCGCTCCTGCTGCCGAACGCGTGGGACGTCGCGAGCGCGCGGCTCGTCGCGCAGGCCGGCGCGGCCGCCGTGGCGACCACCAGCGCCGGCGTCTCCTGGAGCCACGGCGTGGCGGACGGTGAGCACCTGGGCCGGGATCGCGCGCTCGACCTGATCACTCGCGTGGTCGCCGCGGTCGACGTACCGGTCACCGCCGATGTCGAGGGCGGGTACGCGGAGGAGCCGTCGGGTGTGGCCGAGACGATCCGAGGTGTCATCGCGGCGGGCGCGGCCGGGGTCAACCTCGAGGACGCTCACCACGGTTCGGGCCTGCCGCTGCGGCCGGTGGAGGCGCAGGTCGAGCGGATCGCGGCGGCCCGGGCGGTGGCCGACGCCGAGGGCGTGCCGCTGTTCGTCAACGCCCGCGTCGACACCTATGTGGGGGCCGTCGGCGACCCGGCCCTGCGGCTGGAGGAGACGCTGTCGCGTGCGGGCGCCTACGTGGCCGCCGGAGCGGACGGCATCTTCGTCCCGGGCGTCACCGATCCAGAACTCGTGTCCGCCCTCGTCGCCGGGATCGACGCACCGGTGAACGTCCTGGCCGGTCCGGGCGCACCCACCACTGCAGAACTCGCCCGCCTCGGCGTCGCCCGGATCAGCCTCGGCTCCTCGATCGCGGAGGCCGCTTACGCCGTCGTACGACGGAGTACGAAGGAACTCCTCGCGACCGGCAGCTACACCGCTCTGACCGACGCGCTGGACTACGCCGACGTCAACACGCTGTTGCGCTCGCGTCCCTGACCCGGTGCGGGAAACGCGGCGAGGGGCCTCCCGCACGAATGCTCGTACGGGAGACCCCTCGCCCGCGGACCTTCAGGACACGAGGGCCCGCTGCCGTGCTACCGCGTTCAGCTGAACCGCGGGATGACCTCTTCGGCGAACCGGTGCAACGGCTCGTGGTCGTAGGCCACACCCGGGATGTAGGTGATGAGGTAGTCGGAGCCGGCCTCGACCAGCGACTGCACCTTGTCGGCGATCTCGTCCGACGTACCGATCAGCGCGGACTTCGCGAACTGCTCGTAGCTCGTACGTCCACGCGCCTTGACGGTGGCCTTCTCCGGGTCCTCGCCCTTCGCGATCGGGAAGACGTTGATGCTGGTCGACTTGATGATCGAGTTGTAGTCGCGGCCCAGCTTCTCGCAGTGCTCCCGAAGGATGTTGGCCTTGTGTCGGAAGGCCTCGGGGTCGCCCCCACCGATGTTCGCGGCGTCACCGAACTGCGCGACGAGCTTCAGCGTGACCTTCTCGCCACCGCCACCGATCCAGAACGACGGGTGCGGCTTGCGGACACCCTTCGGCTCGTTGATCGGCTTGTCGATCGAGTAGTACTTGCCGTTGAAGACGGGCTCGTCCTCGGTCCACATCTTGTAGATGATCTCGGTGGCCTCGCGGAACGCACCCATCCGGTCCCGCAGCTCCGGCCACTCGTAGCCGTAGGCCTTCCACTCGTGCTCGTACCAGCCGGCGCCGAATCCGGCGTAGAGCCGGCCGTTGCTCGCGACGTCGACCGTGGAGGCGATCTTCGCGTACAGCGACGGGTGGCGGTAGCCGTTGCAGCCGACCATCTGCCCGACGTTGATCCGCTGGGTGTCGCGGACGAGCGTCGCCGTGATCGTCCAGGCTTCGAACGTCGTGTTCTGGGTGGGCTCAGGCACCGTGTGGAAGTGGTCGAAGACCCAGATCGAGTCCCACGGTCCCGCGTCCGCCGCCTTGGCAACCGCGGTCATCGCTTCGTACTGCTCGACCGGGTCGGCGATCTCGGTGAGATCCATCCGCCAACCCTGTGGTACGAACACACCAAAACGCGCAGCCATGCGCACCATCGTCCCTTCTTCGTACCCGCTTACCGGATACCTCAATTTGGGACCTTACCGACAGCCGGCAAACGTCCTGGGTCCGGACCGTGACCAGCCAGCGTGCGCGTGGCCGGAATCGGACGGGGCGCGGCCGGCATCGGACACGAACAGAAGAGGGACGGTCACCCACAGCCCGTCAGCCCTCACGACCAGCGTCATGACCACCGCCATGACCGTGGGCATCATCACGGGCACGCTCACGGGGAGGGGCGGGGAGGACGAGGACCTCGTCCACCAGGTCACGTGGCACCTCGCGATGGGTGATCAGAACGACGGTCCGTCCCGCGGTGGCGGCCAGCAGGTCACGGGTCAGCTCCGTCGCCGCCGGCTCCTCGAGGTGCTCTGTGGGTTCGTCCAGGATCACCACTGGAGCGTCCGCGAGCAGGCAGCGGGCCAGTGCGAGACGTTGGCGTTCTCCGCCGGAGAGGCGTTCACCGTGCTCGCCCACCCTGGTCCCGAGCCCGTCCGGGAAGCTCTCCACCCAGTCCAGCAGCCGCGCCCCTCGTAACGCGTCCCGTACGTCCTCATCGCCGGCGCCGGGACGGGCGAGCCGGACGTTCTCGGCGATGGTGGTGTCGAAGATGTGCGCGTCCTGCGCGCACAGGCTCACGACCGACCGGACGTCGTCCGCGCGCAGGCGCCGCACGTCCACCCCGTTCACCATGATCCGCCCGGCGGCCGGCTCCACGAAACGGACGAGTGCCTGCGCGAGCGTGCTCTTCCCACAGCCGCTCGGCCCGACCACGGCCACCCGCCGGCCCGGCCGCAAGTCCAGGTTGACGTTCCTCAGCACCCACGGTCCGGAGTCCGACCAGCGTACGGACAGCCTCTCCACCCGGACGTGGTACGGCGGTGCCGGAAGCGGATCCGGGACCGCGGGCTCCCGCACCGGTTCCACCGCCGAGCGGATCTGCGCGAGCCGAGCCAGTGCGGGCCGGACCCGGCCCGCGGTAGCGGCGGCACCCGGCAGGCCCGCGAACACGTCCGCGAGTGCCAGTGGAACGAGCGCGAGGACGGCGAGCAGCACCGGGTCGAGCCGACCCGACCCGACCGCCGGCACGCCGAACGCGAGCCCGGCCCAACTGGCGGCACCGACGAGTAGGACCAGCGTGCCGGCTCCGAGCCCGGTGCTCCACGCGGCTCTGCGCTCGGCTCGCCGTAGTCGCGCGTCGCTTTCCCCGACCCGGGCCAGGGCGGCGTCGGCCGCGCCATAGGCGAGCAGGTCGGGCGCCGCGTCGAGGAGTTCGGTCGTGGTGGCGGCGAGCACGCCGCGTTCGGGGGCGACCGAGGCTTCGGCCCGGCGTCCGGCGCGCGCGACCAGCCAGGGAACGCCGAGGAGGCAGAGTCCCACCGCGGCCGCGGTCGCCGCACCCGCGACGGGCAGGATCACCGCGAGCAGGGCGGCGGTGGCGGCCCCGGTCACTCCCGCCGCGGTCACCGGGAGGGCGATCCGGAGTACGACGTCGAGCACCGCGTCGACGTCGCCGACCAGCCGCGTCAGCAGGTCCCCGGAACGGAACGCCGCGAGGCCCGAGGGCGCGATCCGTTCGATCCGCTCGTACGCGCGGGCTCGCACGTCGCCGAGCAACCGGTACGCCGCGTCGTGGGCGAGCAGCCGCTCCGCGTAGCGGAGCACGCCGCGGCCGAGTCCGAACGCCCGGACGGCCACGATCGCCACCATCAACACGAGCACCGGCGGATGCTGGGCGGCCCGCGAGATCAGCCAGGCCGACGTCGCCAGCAGGGCGACCCCGCTCGCGGCCGCAGCGACGCCGGCGCCTGCCGCGAGGGTCAGGCGCGGCCACCGCTTCACCAGGCGCCACCAGCCGCCCATCGGGCGCCCGCGAGTCGCGTGGATGCTCCCGGCGCTCATGCGGGTACCCCCGCGAACGCCAGGGGCACCCGACCGGGTCGGGAGGTCGGGCACTTCCGCAGAGAGACCTCCACGACCCGGTCAGCCAGAGGGAGAAGGGCCGGCCGGTGGGTGACGAGGACGGTAGCGCAGCCCGCGGCCCGTAGCCGCCGGAGATGGCTGCCCACCCGGTCCTCGGTGACCGGATCCAGGCCCGCGGTCGGCTCGTCCAGGAGGAGCAGGCAGCCCTGGCCGGCCTGGGTCCGCGCGGCGACGCGGGCGAAGGCGCGGGCCAGAGCGACCCGTCGCACCTGACCGGCGGACAGTCCCGAGCCCCGCTCCCCCACCACCAGGGCGGGGTCGAGGTCGTCCGCACCGGCCGCCGCCAGGGCTTCGCGCACCTGAACCTCCGTCGCGTTCGGTGCGCCGAGGCGGACGTTGTGGGCGACCGTCCCGGCCAGCAGGTACGGACGTTGGGGCACCCACGCGAGCCCCGTTCGCCACCGCTCGATGTCGATGTCGGACAGCTCGACCCGCGTACCGAGGGAGCCGGCGCGCTCGACCTCGCCGCTCCCGAGGAGTACCCGGCCCGAGGCTGGTACGACGAAGCCGAGCAGGACCGCGAGCAAGGTCGACTTGCCGGCTCCGCTCGGGCCGGCCAGGGCGACGGTCTCGCCGGGCCGAACCTCGAACGACACACCGGACAGCACCGGCCCCTCCCGGCCCGCACGCACCACCTCCAGGTCCTCGACCGTCAAGGTCGTCCTGCCTGGCTCCGGACCGACCCGTCGCCCGGACGGGTGCACCGGGGTGTCCAGGACCCGGAACGCCTCCTCCGCCGCGGCGAGGCCGTCCGCGCTGGCGTGGTAGTGCGTGCCGACCAGCCGGAGCGGTAGGTACGCCTCCGGCGCGAGGACGAGCACCAGCACGGCGGTCCGCAGGTCGAGGTTGCCCTCGACCAGGCGGAGGCCGACACCGACCGCCACCAGCGCCACCGAGAGGGTGGCCAGGAGCTCCAGCACGAGGGCGGAGAGGAACGCGATCCGCAACGTCGCGAGGGATTCCCGCCGGTGCTGGTCGGACACCTCACGCAGCGCCCGGGCCTGCGCTTTCGCCCGACCGAAGACCTTGAGCGTGGGCAGTCCGGCGACGACGTCGGCGAAATGGTGTGCCAGGACGGCCAGTGCCCGCCACCGGCGCCGCGTCCTGGCCCGGGTGGCGAGCCCGACCAGCACCATGAAGACCGGGATCAACGGCAGCGTGAGCGCCACGGTGAGGGCCGAGAGCAGGTCGGCACCGACCATCCAGGTGACGACGGCCGCCGGGACGACCACCGCGAGGATGAGTTGCGGCAGGTAACGGGCGAAGTATCCGTCCAGCGCGTCGAGTCCCGACGTCACCAACGTGGTGAGGGTGGTACGACGTTCACCGACCAGCCAGGACGGCCCCAGCTCGAACACTCGCGCCAGCAGCCGCGCTCGCAAGGTCGACTTGACGGCGGCCGAGGAGCGGTGCGCGGCCACCTCCTGCGCCCAGGCGAGTGCCGCCCGCGCGACGACGACGATCCCGAGCGCGACCAACAGGTGCCAGACCCCGGCCAGCCCTGTCGCCCCGCCGGAGAACGAGCGACTGATCACGTCGGCCAGCAGCGTCGCCTGCGCGATCACCAGGCCCGCGGTCAGGGCGGAGATGCCGGTCGACAGCCCGACGTAGACCGCGCTCGCCCTGGCGTACCGCAACAGGCGCGGATCAAGCGGTGCGACCCCGCGCCGCGACGACCGGTTCCGCCGGCCGGTCCGGCCGCTCATCCGACCACCCGCTTGCGGAACACCCAGTAGCTCCAGCCCTGGTAGGCGAGCACCGCGGGAACGAACAGCGCGCCTGCCCAGGTGAGGATGCGCATCCCGTACGCCGGTGAGGCGGCGTTCATGATCGTCAGGTCGTGGCCGAGGGTCGAGGGCATGAGCGCCGGGAAGGCGGAGGCGAACACCGCGACCACGGTCAACCCCACCGCGACGGTCGTCGCGAGGAAGGCCCAGCCGTCCCGCCGGACGAGCACCCCCGCGAGGAGCCCGGCCCCCGCGATCAGGACGAGCCACTCGGCCGGTCCTTCACGCACACCGGTCCAGGCGAGGAAGCCGCCACCAAGAACGATCGCCGGCATCGCCGTCGCGACCACGGCCCGCCCGGCCCGGTCCCGTAGCGCGCCGGTGGTCCGCAGCCGCAGGAAAACCGCGCCGTGCAGGAGACACATCGCGAGAAGTGCCAGCCCACCGAGGACCGCGTAGGGCCGTAGCAGTTCGCCCAGGCCCCCGACGAGGACGCCCCGCGCGTCCAACGGCAGCCCGTGCGCGGCGCCCGCCAGTGCGATCCCCCACGCCAGTGGTGGCAGGGCGGAACCCACCGCGATCCCGAGGTCGCAGCGACGCCGCCAGGTCCGGTCGTCGTGCTTGCCCCGGAACTCAAGTGCCACGCCGCGCAGGATCAACGCGACGAGAATCACCACGAGCGGGAGGTAGTACGCGCTGGTCAGACTGGCGTACCACCCAGGGAAGGCCGCGAACGTCGCGCCCCCGGCCACGACGAGCCACACCTCGTTGCCGTCCCAGAACGGCCCGATGGTCGACAGCAGGGTTCCTCGCTCGGACTCGGTCCGCCCGAGCACCCGGGCGAGCACGCCGACACCGAAGTCGAAGCCCTCCAGGACGAAGTAGCTCGACCAGAAGAACACGATCAGCCCGAACCACAAGGTGGCGAGATCCATCGGTCGCACTCCTGCTCAGTAGGCGAACGTCATCGGTCGGTCGGCTTCGTCGGGATCGGCCTCGTCGCCGGCGCGCCTCGCGTCCCCTCCGCCGGAGTCGTCACCTCCGGCCGGAGGGTCGCCCTCGGCCGCTCCGGGCAGGTGTCGCGCCAGCCGGCGCAGGAGGCCGAACTCGACCACCGCGAGGACGGCGTACACCACGGTGAAGGCCAGCAGCGAGAACCAGACCTGCCAGGCGGTGGTGCCCGGTGACACGCCGTCGGCGGTCTTGAACAGGCCGAACGCAAGCCAGGGTTGACGGCCGCCCTCGGTGAACAGCCAGCCGAAGCTGTTCGCCAGCAGGGGAAGGAAGGGGACGGTGAGCGCGACCCTTGGCACCCACCGGTTCGCGAGCAACCCTGGTCGGCGCAGGAGGAGCAGGCCGACCAGCGCCAGGAAGGCGGCGAGCATGCCGAACCCGATCATCAGCCGGAAGCTCCAGTACGTCACCGGCACGTTCGGTACGTAGTCACCAGGCCCGTAGGTCGCGGCGTACTGCTGCTGCAGCGGGTTGATCCCCTCCACCTTGCCGGAGAAGCTCCCGGTCGCGAGGAACGACAGGACCTCCGGCACCCGGAAGCTCCACAGTTCCCGGTCACCGGCGACGTTCCCGAGCGTCAGGAGGGAGAACCCGGCCGGCTGCTCGGTGTGGAAGAGTCCCTCGGCCGCGGCCACCTTCACGGGCTGCAGCGACGTCATCAGCTTCATCATCGAGTCGCCCGTGATCGCCACACCGAGCGCGGCCACCAGGACCACCGAGCAACCCACCCTGGCGGCCGAACGGAACGCGGCCAGGACGTGTGCGGGTGCGCCCGGGCGCGCCAGGTGCCAGAACGCGACCCCCGCGACCAGTGCCCCGCCGGTGAGGAAGCAGGCCGCGGCGGTGTGCAGGCCGGCCTCGACCGCGGTCGGATTGGTCAGCAGCGCGACGAAGTCGGTCAACTCGATCCGCCCCGTGGCCGGGTCGAGCCGATACCCGACCGGGTGCTGCATCCACGCGTTGACCATGAGGATGACGTACGCCGAGATCTGCGTTCCGATGGCGACCAACCAGATGCAGGCGAGGTGCACGCCCTTCGGAAGCCGGTCCCAGCCGAAGACCCACAGGCCGAGGAACGTCGCCTCCAGGAAGAACGCGAGCAGACCCTCGATCGCCAGTGGGACGCCGAAGACGTCTCCGACGAAGCGTGAGTAGGCGCTCCAGTTCATACCGAACTGGAACTCCTGGATGAGTCCGGTCACGATGCCCATGGCGAAGTTGACGATGAACAACTTCCCGAAGAACTTCGTCAGGGCGAGATAGCGCTCCGCCTTGGTGATCAACCACGTCGTCTGCAGCCCGGCGATGATCGCCGAGAGGCCGATCGAGAGCGGCACGAACAGAAAGTGGTAGACGGTGGTGATCCCGAACTGCCACCGCGCCAGGTCGACTACGCCCATGCCGAGATACTACCGAATGTAGTACGACGCGTTGTCGTAACTTACGTCACAGCGCGGAACCGAGCCGGCAAAGGCCCAGCGAGCGAGGGGTGGGTGAGGGAAGGCTGGGTGATTAAAGGCTGGGTGAGCGAGGGCGGCGGTTGGTCGGCGTCAGGAACCAGGGGTGCGCCGCCGGGGCCGGAAGGCCCACTTCATGCCGGGCTCGATCGCCCAGTGGGTGACCGCTCGCACCGGAGGGGTCGACAGAAGCAGCGCGAGCACGACACCGGCGAGCGCCACCGCCGCCACGCCGAGGTTGCTGTGCAGGGCCGGGTGGTCGTACCAGCCGAGATAGGTGCTGAGCTTCACCGGGATGCCGTGCAGGAGGTAGACGTACATCGTCACGGCCCCAAGTGAGGTGAACCACATCCGGCGCGAGGGCACCAGCGCGAAGAACGCCGCCGACAGGATCGTCGCGCAGACCAGCATGCCCATCCGCATGGCCGTACCGGTGAGGTTGTCGACCCCGAGGTAGTCGTTGCTACGACGCCAGAAGATCCACTCCATGCTCATCCGGCTCTGTGCCCAGGAGGCCACGACCAGGCCGCCGACCAGCACCACGACGGCGAGCACGCGCACCCCGCGGCGTCGGAGGTAGACGAAGTACTCGGGCTTGCACAGCATGCCGAGCACGAAGAACGGAAGCAGGCTGAGCACCCGACCGGTCTCGAGAACTCCCGGAAGATCCTGCAGGCCGGCAACGAGCGAGATCGCGACCGCGACCGCGAGCGGCCAACGGATCCGCAGCCAGACCGGCGCCGAAAGCCGCCAGGCGCACAACGCCAGCAGGAACCACACCAGGAAGTACGGGTCGAGCAAGGTGAGGTTGACGTCGCTGCCGCCGACGAATCTCGCCAGCAGCTCATAGACCAACTGGAAGACGATGAACGGCACCACCAGCTGGGTGATCAGCTTGCGCACCTTGTCCGGCGAGGACGGGAAACGCCGGGAGAAGTAACCGGCCACGATGATGAAGACCGGCATGTGGAACATGTACAGGAACAGGTAGAAGGTGCGCGCCGCGGGTACGTCGCGGAGTGCCTCGATCGCGTGTCCGGCGACGACCAGCACGATCGCCAGGTATTTCACGTTGTCGTAGAAGGGATCGCGAACCTTCGACGATCCGGAGACAGAGGCGGCCGCCGACGGGTCAGCTGGACGTGAGGCTGGCTCGACGGTACGTGAATCGGGCTGAACCGTGGATGTCGCCATCAACCTGACCATACCGACACTCTCCGTTTGTCTCAAAGCCACCGTGGGCGGCGACTCCAGATCACCTCCGTCGTCGAGACCGGTCCGGACGGCCCGCGACGGTCGACGCGAGGGAGTACGACACGTCGTCGTAGAATCGGCCCCATGGCACGGCTGGGCAATCTCGAACGCGAGGTCATGGAACGGGTCTGGTCATCGACGGAGCCGGTGACGGTGCGCGAGGTGCACGAAGCTCTCGCGCAGGAACGTGATCTGGCTTACACCACGGTGATGACGGTGCTCGACCGACTCGCGAAGAAGGGCGTCGTCCAACGCGTCCGCGACGGCCGTGCCTACCGCTACGAAGCGGCCGCGGGCAAGGACCAGCTCGTCGCCGACCTCATGCGCGAGGCGCTCGACGGGGCCGGCAACGACGCCAACCGCGCCGCGGCACTCGTTCGCTTCGTCGACCAGGCGACACCGGAGGAGACGGCCGCGCTCCGCGAGGCCCTCGCCGAACTCGACGTGGTCGTCGATCCCCCACGCCGCCGACGCACACCGCGGAGCTGACGATGACGCCGGTCGCCCTGGGCATGCTCGCGTTGCTGCTCACCTGGCCCGTACCGGAACTCCTCGGCCGTGCGCGCTGGCCCATGCGGGTGCCGCGCGCCGCCATCGTGTTGTGGCAGGCCCTCGCCCTCGCCGCGGTCCTCGCGGCGCTCGGAGCCGGGCTCAGCCTCGGCATGAACGTCCTGCTCCAGCCCGACCGTGGTGCCGTGGCGATCGTGCTGCACTCGTTGGTGACGCTCCTCACCTGCATGGTGTTCGTCCGGCTGGTCTGGGCGACGGTGAAGGTCGCGGTTCGCACCCGGGCCCGGCGGCGCCACCACCGCATGCTGGTCGACCTGCTGGCCACCCCGGGCCGGCGCGTCCACCACGGTGATCTCGTGGTGCCCGGCATCCGGGTCCTGTCGGAGAACACGCCCTTCGCCTACTGCCTGCCCAGCGTCCGCGAGTCGCGGGTCGTGGTCTCCTCCGGCACGCTGGACCAGCTCGAGCCGGAGGAGTTGCGTGCCGTTCTCAGCCACGAGCTCGCCCACCTGCGGGCCCGTCACGACCTCGTGCTGGAGGCGTTCACGGCCCTGCGCGAGGCCTTTCCCCGCTGGGTGCGCAGTCGTACGGCACTCGAACAGGGCCACCTCCTGATCGAGATGCTCGCCGACGACGCCGCCCGCCGTCGGGTGGGGGCACCGCCGGTCGCTCGGGCACTGGTCGCCCTCGCGTCCACGCCGTCGGCTCCCACCGGCGGACTGGCCGCGGGTGGGGTCGGCACCCTGGCACGGGTACGCCGGCTCGCGATGCCGAGCGAGTCCCACCGGGCGCTGGCCCTCGCGACGTATCTCGCCGCGGGCGGACTCGTCGTCGTTCCGACCGTCACGCTCGCCATACCGTGGCTGTCCGGGCTCGCCGAACTGCTGCGCTGAGCGCACCTGCCTCCACGGCGTTCTCCGACCGGTTCCGGGCCGCGATCTCCGTAGCTTCGCGCGGTTCTGGCCCGTTTCGACGTTCTCCTCCGAGGAACTCCTCGGTCACGCCGCGTCGTCTAGTCGACGGCGTTCGGCGGGATTTCGCAGCAGCCTGTGACGTTCGTCCTCGTCGACCGGCTTGCGGGCTCTCGCCTTGCCCGCGAGGGCGACGCACGCCATGACCACCAGCGCGAGCGTCATGATCGCCAGCAGCGACCCGATGAGAGCAATCACAGCATGAGAGTTCCCTTCCCGGGTGGGACGAAACTCCAGCCACCTCCGCCCCGCCCGTCCCCCGCGCCCCGCGATCATTCCCGGGGAAGGGGTCAGGTCAGCGCCTTCACGACCTCCCGTACGCAGCGCTCGGCCGAGAGCGGTCCACCGAAGAGCCACGCACCCGATCCGAGGCGGTGCACGCGACCCGTCCGGACGAACTCCAGCCCCTTCCAGGTCGAGCCGTCGGCGACCTGCCCCGTGAAGATGTTGTCCCGCGCATCGGAGAGGTAGAGGAAGTCCGCCATCGCCACGGAGTTCAGCGCGGGTACGCCGACCGTGGTGAAGCCGTACTGATCGGGGTCGCCCTTCCAGTCGTTGTGGAGGCCGAGGCGTTCCAGCACTTCGCTCGCCAACGAACTCCGCGCGAACATCCGCAGCGTCGGGACGCCCCGGTCGGAGTACCCCTCGGCGAGCGCGAACGGCATGTCAGCCTTCCCGGCCTCCGCCAGGTCCCGCCTGCCCGCGGCGATCGTCGCGTCGAGCCGAATCAGCGTCGCCGCCGCGAGGTCGGACCGCCCGACGGCGCGCGCGAGTTCGGTGAACGTCGTCCGCATCTCCTCCCAGGCGGACATATCGGCGCGGTACGGGTCGAACACGAGCACCGGAGCGATCTTCCGCAGTCCGCTGACCCACCTCTGCGCCCGGGTCCGGTCGACCACGATCAGGTCGGGACGCAGGGCGCGGATCTTCGTCGCGTCGGGCTGCCCGCGCGGCCCGACGTCGGCGGTCTTCGAGGAAAGTCTCGCGGCCGGGTCCGCGCCGACCCAGCTGGCATAGCCGGCCCGGTCCGCCACGCCGACGGGTTGGACGCCGACGGCGACGAGGTTCTCCGCGTAGGGCCAGTCCAGGGCGACCACCCGGGTGGCCGCCGCCCGCAGCCGCACCTGTCCCGTAACGTCCCTGACCGTCACCGGGGGAACCTTCGGCCGCGCGGACGGAGCGGGTCGGGACGTGCCGGTCGCCGTCGGCGACGCGGTGGGTTCGTCCCGGTCCGCCCGGCCGTTGGTGCAGGCCGTGAGCCCCACGGTGAGGAGTACGCCGACCACCAGCGCGAGTGCACGTCGTACGGACACGGCAGTCGCCTCTCGGTGTGAGGGAGTTCGCTAGGAGGTGCTTACCCCGCGCCCATGATCGCCGACCCGGGCCGGTTGCCGCTGGTCCATCCCTATCCGCCGCATCCGCCGCATCCGCCGCGCCGACCCGCGAACCGCCGCGCCGGTCAGGCCGACTCCGCCTCCCGGATCCGCTGGCTGATCACGGCGGAAACCCCGTCACCCCTCATCGACACGCCGTACAGCGCGTCGGCGACCTCCATGGTCCGCTTCTGGTGGGTGACGACCAGCAGCTGGCTGGTCTCCCGCAGCTCCTCATAGATCTCCAGCAGCCGGCCGAGGTTGGTGTCGTCCAGCGCCGCCTCCACCTCGTCGAGGAGGTAGAAGGGGCTCGGACGCGCCTTGAACAGCGCCACCAGGAACGCCACCGCGACCAGCGACCGCTCACCGCCGGACAGCAGCGAGAGTCGCTTGACCTTCTTGCCCGGCGGACGGGCCTCGACCTCCACGCCGGTGGAGAGCATGTCGTCGGGGTTGGTGAGGATCAGCCGCCCCTCCCCGCCGGGGAACAGCCGGTTGAAGACGTGCTGGAACTGCGTCTCGACGTCGCGGTAGGCGGCGGTGAACACCTGTTCGACCCGGTCGTCGACCTCCCGGACGATCTCGAGCAGGTCCTTACGGGTCGCCTTCAGGTCCTCGAGTTGGCGGGAGAGGAACGTGTGACGCTCCTCCATCGCGGCGAACTCCTCCAGTGCCAGCGGGTTGACCTTGCCCAGCAGGGTGAGCTGGCGTTCGGCGGCCTTGAGGCGCTTGGTCTGCTCCGCCCGGTCGTAGGGCCGCGGCTCATCCTCGGACTCCTCCTCGCCGGGGGCGGGCGGAGACGGCGGAACGGGTATGTCGGGACCGTAGTCGCGCATCAGAGTCTCCGGGTCGACGCCGAGCTCCTCGACCGCGCGGGTCTCCAGCTGTTCGATCCGCAGCCGCTGCTCGGCCCGGGCCATCTCGTCCCGGTGCACCGAGTCGGTCAGCGCGTCCAGCTCACTGGCCAGGGCACGGACCCGCTGCCGCACGGAGTTGATCTGCGCCTCGCGCGCGGTCCGGGCCTGCTCCGCCTCCTGACGCTCCCGCCCGGCGGCGGCCAGCGACGACTCGAGCCGGCCGAGAACCTGGCGTACGGCGGCGAGGACGGCACCGGCCACCTGGGCCTCACGGACCCGGCGCTCCCGGCGCAGCCGCGCCCGTTCCCGGGCCGCTCGCTCCTCCCGGGCCGCGCGCTCCAGGGAGTCGGCGCGCCCGGACAGCGCCCGGCCCCGCTCCTCAGCGGTACGCAGCCCGAGCCGGGCCTCCATCTCCCGCTGGCGCGCGTCCCGGCTCTCCTCGGCGAGTTGGTCGCGCTCCTCGGTCGAGGGCTCCTCGTCCGGGGCGTCCTCCGCCGTCGACAGCCGCTCCTGCAGCTCGCTCAGGCCGCTCTGGTCGCGCTCGACGGCCTCGCGCGCCTGGTCCATGGCGGTGCCGAGGCGCTCGGCCTCGGCCTGGGCCGAGCGCGCCGCGGATCCCAGCTCGCCGAGCCGCTCCGCGACGGCGGCGAGTTCGGCGTCGGACTCGTGCAGCCGGGAGAGCGCGTCCTCGACCTGGCGGGCGGCGGCCGCGCGCTCCTCCTCGGCGGTGGCGCGTTCGGTCCGCAACCGTTCGGCACGCCCGCTCGCCTCCCGCAGCCGCTCCGTCGCGTCGTCGACGGCGGCCTGCACCTCCAGCAGGCTGGGCTGGGCGGCCGAGCCGCCATGACCCAGGTGGGAGCCCAGCAGGTCGCCGTCGCGGGTCACCGCCAGCACGTCGGGATGGTCGGCCACCAGGGCGCGGGCCGCGGCGAGATCCTCGACGACGGCGATCTTGGTGAGCAGGCGTACGAGCGCCGGAAGGACGTCGTGCGGCGCGCTCGCGACATCGACGGCGTAGCGTGCGCCGGGCGGCAGGCTCGGCCAGCCGTGCGGGTCGGAATCCGGACCGGGTGCCGCACCACCGACCACGAGGCCGGAGCGGCCGAGATCCTCCTCGCGTAGGTGCCGTAGGGCACCGACGGCAGCGTCGATCGACTCCACGGCCACCGCGTCCGCGGCGCGACCGAGCGCACCGGCCACGGCGGCCTCGTAGCCGGGCTCGACCGTCAGCAACGCCGCGACCGACCCCAGGACACCGGAGACATGCTCCGTCGCGGCGAGGAGTTCCGCCGCACCGTCCTTGCGGGCCAGGCCGAGTTCGAGGGCTTCCTTCCGGGCGGCGAGTGCGGCTCGCTCGCGCTCCGCCTCCTGCTCCTCCCGCCGGAGCTCGACCAGGCGCTCCTCGAGAGCCTCCAGGGCGGCGGACGCGGTCTCGTGGACCTCGTCCAGGCCCCGCTCGCCGGCGTCCAGGCTCGCCACGTCGGTCTCCAACGCGGTGAACTCCGCGTGTGCCGCCTCGGCACGGGCCTCCGCCTCCGTGCGGGCGGCCGTCAGCCGCTGGATCTCGGCCTCGCGGGTCTCCAGCCTGCTTCGGACGGTGTTGACCTGACCGGTCAGACGAGCGAGTCCCTCGCGACGATCGGCGGCCGCCCGGGTCAAGGCGGCGATCCGGCGTTCCTCCTCCGCGTGCGCGCGTTCGGTGGCCTGCCGGCGTCCGACCGCCTCGTCGAGGGCGTCGCGGTGCCCCTCGATCTCGGCCTCGATCGCCGCCTCCTCCTCGCGGACGCGGAGAGCCTGCGCCTCGAGTTCGTCTGGATCGCGGCCGGGACGCTCCTCCTCGCGCGCCTCCGCGAGGTGCCGGCTGCGCTCGGCGGCCAGGCTGGCGGTGCCCCCCAGCCGCTCCTTCAGGCTGGACAGGCGGTACCAGGTCTCCTGGGCCCGGGCCACGCGCGGCGCGTCCTCGCGGAGCGCCTCGTCGAGTTCGGCCTCCTCGGCGTGGACGACGCTGAGGTCGCGCTCCACCGTCGCCCGGCGTTCGCGGACGGCGTTCTCGTCGGCGACCTCGCGGGCAAGGGTGGAGGTGATCTGCACGAGGTCGTCGGCGAGCAGGCGTAGCCGCGCGTCACGGGCGTCGGCCTGGATCACCGCCGCCTTCCGCGCCGCCTCGGCCTGCTTGCCGAGCGGCCGCAACGCGCGCCTGATCTCGCTGAGCAGGTCCTGGAGCCGGGTGAGGTTTCCCTCGGTGGCGTCCAGCTTGCGCAGCGCCTTCTCCTTGCGCTTGCGGTGCTTGAGAACGCCGGCCGCCTCCTCGACGAAGCCGCGCCGGTCCTCAGGCGTCGCGTGCAGGATCGAGTCGAGTCGGCCCTGACCGACGATGACGTGCATCTCACGACCGATGCCGGAGTCGGAGAGGAGTTCCTGGACGTCGAGCAGCCGGGAGGTCCGGCCGTTGATGGAGTACTCCGAACCACCGTTGCGGAACATGATCCGGCTGATCGTGACCTCGGCATAGTCGATCGGCAGGGCGCCGTCGGTGTTGTCGATGGTCAGGACGACCTCGGCCCGCCCGAGCGGGGCCCGGCCGGCCGTGCCGGCGAAGATGACGTCCTCCATCTTGCCGCCGCGCAGGCTCTTGGCCCCCTGCTCGCCCATCACCCAGGCGATAGCGTCGACGACGTTGCTCTTGCCCGATCCATTGGGTCCCACGACGCAGGTGATGCCGGGCTCGAAGTGCAGGGTCGTCGAGGAAGCGAACGACTTGAACCCGCGGAGTGTCAGGCTCTTGAGGTACAACGCGCGGCTCCTCGGTACTGGCCGCCGCTCAGTGTTCCCTCAAGCCGGTGTGCGGCGCGGTCGGACGTCCGCGGCGCGCTCGCCGAGAGCCGGCCCGGGTGGGACCCTGCGCGGAGGTCTGGGGGCGGGAAAGACCTTCGCCCGACGATACCCGGGACCGTCCCGAGCCTCGACGCCGACGCGGCGGGCAAACTAAACGGGACGCCTCAAATGAGGCGTCCCGTCCGTACTGGTGTCTTTCGAGGCTGGTCCGCGGACGAGTCCGGGATCTCCCTCACGTCAGAGCGGGCTCGTGCTGCGCTTCGATCGTGAGCAGTTGCCCGTCGTGGGCCACTGCGCTCAGGGAGTCGTTTTCAGCCTGGAGTCGCATCACGTGCGCCTCCAGCTCCGAAACTCGCTTCTGCAGACGTCGCACCTCGGAGACCAGACGGGGGTCGGGGCCACCGACGTGGCCGAGGAGCGCTTTCGCCATAGGGGGTCCTCCACGCTGAGAGACCGATCGATGGATCGCTATGTCACAGCACTCAAGCGGGGCAGGGAGTGCTGGCGGTGCATCTAGAGTCTCACCAGACCGTCGTGCCGTCAAGGTGACCGGACGACGACGCACTGTAGCTAACTGATCGCGCTCCCCACTTATCCTCGGAATTCACCAGGAGCGCGCAAGCCGGACACAGAAACCGGATCCCTTACAGGTAAGGAGATTCGCGCGCACAGTCCACACGGCCGGCGGCCCCCCGAGTGCACGCCTCCCGTGCGGAACATCGCTCAACACCCTTCGCGCGTGTCTTACGGCACGAATGACGTTTGTCACACCCCGGCCAAACTCAAGATCATCTCCCACGTAGCGCCCCCGGTTGTCTTCATTCTCTGACGACAGGAGCCCAAACCTCCTTCTGGTAAAGGCGATGCGAGTGATCCCAGTGATGCGGGTCGTTGGACACCCAAGGACAGGTGCGGGTCAGGCCGAACGAGGGCCGACACACCCTCGTCGTCGTCAGCGCCGCCGCTACGGCGACGTTCCGTCACCGGTCACGCTCCGTCGCACCTGACGGGGTCGTGCGGCCGGCCTACCCGGATCGAGCGGACGAGACACCGGACCGTCCCGATGGAATCGGTGCCAGAAGCCCCGAAAAAATCCGGACTCGCTGTCTCACGTCGGCGTCTCACGAACGAAGACGGTGTCCCATCAAGCGAACGACCTGCCCGGACATGTCTTCCAACGTGGCACGTGGGGCTCCGCCCGGCGCGCCGACCGACGCCGCTCCGTCTCGGTTACCGGATATGCGTCTCACCAACGCCCGTGTCGCGGCCGAGGCTGGCAACGAGGGCAGGTGTAGGAGGAACGGTTCATGAACGGATCCCGTCGGATGGGTGAACCACAGCGCTCACAGGGTTCGGCCTCGCGTCCGTACACCGCGAGTGAGCGTTCGAAGTAGCCACTTTCGCCGTTGACGTTGATGTACAGCCGGTCGAACGACGTGCCACCGGCCAACAGCGCGGCGCCCATGACCTCGCGGACCGCCGCGAGCAGGCGTACGACGTCGGGCCGGCGCATCGTGTCCGTGGCTCGTGCGTAGTGCAGGCGGGCACGCCACAACGCCTCGTCGGCGTAGATGTTCCCCACCCCGGAGATCAGGTTCTGGTCAAGCAAGGCCCGCTTGACACCGGTCCGTCGACGGCGGAGCGCCGCGACGAACGCGTCGTCGTCGAACTCCGGATCGATCGGGTCACGGGCGATGTGCGCGATCTCCGCCGGGAGTTCGGCGCCGCCCGGGCTGATGGAGAGCCCACCGAACATGCGCTGGTCGACGAAGCGCAGGTCCAGGGCCGGCTGGTCGGCGAAGCTGAACCGCACCCGCAGGTGCGTCTCGTCGGGGGCGTCCTTCGGTCGGACGAGGAACTGACCGCTCATCCCGAGGTGGGCGAGCAGCCCGTCACCGGAGTCCAGCGGAAGCCAGAGGTACTTACCGCGCCTGCGGGCGCCGGTGACGCGCCGGCCGAGCAACTGGTCGATGAAGTCCTGTGAGCCGGCCAGGTGCCGGCGGATCGGACGCGGGTGCCGCACCTCGACACTGGCGATCACGTGACCGACGACGTGCTCCTCGAGGCCACCGCGGACCACCTCGACCTCAGGCAACTCAGGCACGGGCGCCGAGCTCCATCTCGCGACGTCAGGCGGAGGGGGACCCGGAGGTCCCCTTGGCTTCGGTCCGCCGCTCCGCGGAACCGTCGGTGCTCTCCCCGAGCATCGCGCGGATCCCGGTCCACGCCGCCTCGGCGGCCTGTTGCTCGGCTTCCTTCTTGCTCCGCCCGGTGCCGAGGCCGTAGTCGGTACCACCGACGACCACGTGGGCGGTGAAGACCTTCTCGTGGTCTGGTCCGCGCTCCTCGACGACGTACTCCGGCACGCCGAGGGCCGCGCGGGCGGTCAGCTCCTGCAGGCTCGTCTTCCAGTCGAGGCCGGCACCAAGACGTGCCGACGACTCGAGCAGCGGATCGAAGAGCCGGTGCACGAACTCCGTGGCGAGCGGGAAGCCGCCGGCGAGGTACACCGCGCCGATCACGGCCTCCACCGCGTCACCGAGGATCGAGGACTTGTCCCGCCCCCCGGTGGTCTCCTCGCCCCGACCGAGCCGGAGGTACTTGCCGAGGTCGAGGGCGCGCGCCACGTCGGCGAGCGCCCGCATGTTGACCACGGCCGCGCGCAGCTTCGCGAGCTGCCCCTCCGACAGGTCGGGATGGGTGCGGAACAACGCGTCGGTGATGACCAGTCCGAGGACGGCGTCGCCCAGGAACTCCAACCGTTCGTTGGTGGGCAGGCCGCCGTTCTCGTAGGCGTACGAGCGATGTGTGAGCGCACGCTCCAGCAGGGCGCTGTCGAGCACCAGACCGAGCTTGGCGTTCAGCTCGTCGTACGCCTCACTTCCCCCGACGCGGTCCACGGCGAAACTCAGACGTCGAGAACCTGACGGCGCCCGGCGCGGGGGCCGTACTGGCCGCACTGCGGGCACGCGCGGTGCGGCAGGTGCGAGGACCGGCACGCCGGGTTGGCGCAGGTGACCAGCTGGGGCACGGATGCCTTCCACTGCGCCCGCCGGCTACGGGTGTTGCTCCGCGAAACCCTCCGCTTCGGAACGGCCACGCCACTACTCCTTTTACCTAGGGTCGTCGGGCTTGCCCGCGACCTCATCTGTGTCGTCCAGCGCCAAACCGGCGAGTGCCGACCAACGGGGGTCGACCGCCGCCTCGTGCTGGTGGTCAGGATCGTCGGCCAGGCGCGCACCGCACAGAGTGCAGAGCCCCGGGCAGTCGTCGCTGCACACCGGTTGGAACGGCAGCGCAAGCACCACCGCGTCCCGTACGACCGGCTCGAGGTCGAGAAGATCACCCTCGAGACGGCTGGCCTCGTCGTCCTCGATGTCGCTTTCCGGGAACGCGTACAGCTCCTGGAAGTCGACTTCGAGCGTCTGCTCCAGTGGCTCCAGGCAGCGTACGCACTCCCCGGCGAGCAGCACCCGCGCCGTTCCCGACGCGAGCACACCCTCCATCACCGACTCGAGCCGCATCCGCAGCTCCAGTTCGGTGCCCTCGGGTACGCCGAGCACATCGGTGCCGAGTCCAGCCGGTGCGGGCACAGAACGCTGCAGCTTGCGCTGGGCCCCCGGGCGGCGGCCGAGCTCGCGAGTGTCGAGCACGAGCGGCGCCTGAGGGTCAACGGTGCTCAAGGCGTCCTTGCTTTCTGATCGCATGACGGAACCGGCCCCGATGGAGACCGATTAACGAGGGTACCCGAGGGCGGTAGGCCCGCTCAACGCCGCCCCGCTCGACTCACTCACCGGGCAGCGGCAGCGCGTCCTCGTCGACGGTGTAGGTGTCGAGTCCGCTCCGGTCACGGAGACGCTCGCGTCCTCGTGTCACAGCGTCCAGAGTCTTGTGCAGAGAGTGTTCGAAACGGCTGAGCTTCTGATCGACGTACTCGTCGACCTCCCGGCGCGCCGCGGGGTCATCACCTCGACGTCCACCTCGGCCTGGTTCGGCGGCCCGCAGCTCCTCGCGGCCGCGCCCCACCGAGGCGAGGGTCTTCTGCAGCGCGATCTCGAAGCCCGCGAGTTTGTGGTCGACATAGTCGTCGACCTCCCGCCGCAAGGCCTCCGCCTCCTCCTCGGCCCGGGCGGTCAGCTCCTCGGCAGCCTTGCGGGCGTCGCGGTAGACGTCGGTGCGCTGGAGCAGATCGGCCCGCTCCCGCTCCCACTCCTCGAGGAGTCGCTGCGCCTCCGCGCGGCCCTCGGCGACGATCGCGTCGCGCTCCTCGGTGACCTTGCGCGCCTCGGCGAGCTCGGGCGGCAGCAGGCGCTCCACCTCGGCGAGGCCGGAGAGGAGCTCCGTCCGGTTGACGATGCACGACGCGGACAGCGGCATGGATCGCCCCTTCTCGACGGTCCTGCGGAGTTCGTCGAGCTTGTCCTGCACGTCCACCGTGTGTCCTTTCGCTCCCCCCGGCCCGCTCGGCGATCTCACGCCAAGGCGGGTCCCGGTGCTTTCTCGTCTCCGGTCACGCGAGCGAGCGTCGGCTCACTTCTCGCGCTCCCCTGCCGCCTAGCGGACCTCCCCGAGGCGCTCGGTCAGGCGGCGCAACACGTGGTCGGGCACCAGGCCCGAAACGTCACCGCCGTACGTGGCGACCTCTTTGACCAGACTCGATGAGAGGAAAGAGTACTCGGGACTGGTCGGAACGAAGACCGTTTCGACACCGGTGAGCCGCAGGTTCATCTGTGCCATCTGCAGCTCGTAGTCGAAGTCGCCGACCGCGCGCAGGCCCTTCACGATCGCCTGGATCCCCTGCTCGCGGCAGAAGTCGACGAGCAGGCCGTTGAACGTCGTGACGCGCACCTCCGGCAGGTCCTTGGTCACCTCGCGGAGCAGCTCGACCCGCTCGGTCGCGGTGAAGAGCCCGGCCTTGTGCGGGTTGGTGCCCACCGCGACGGTGAGGTCGTCGAAGAGCCGGGCACCTCGGACGATGATGTCGAGGTGTCCGTTGGTCACCGGGTCGAACGACCCCGGGCAGACGGCTCGGTGCACTGACGGCTCCCACTGTCGGCGACTCTGGCGGACCGGTGCGAGGACCCCGAGGGGTCCCCGAGGGACTCCGATGGAACTCCGATGGAATCAGTCCCCGCCCGCGGCGCGACCGTACCAAAGGGTCGTGTCGCCGTACTTCCGCATCCGGTCGGAAACGAACCCCGGCGGCCAGGTGAACTCCGCCGTTCGAGACGAGCGTTCCACGACGATCGCGGCGTCGGGCTCGAGCCAGCCGTGGGCGGCGAGCTCGGTGAGGACGCCGGCCACGGCCGCGGCGGTCATGGCGTACGGCGGGTCGACGTAGACCACGTCGAAGGGCGCCGAGTCCGGTGGTGCACCGGCGACCAGTCGCTCGACCTTGCCGACCACGACCCTGCCACCGGGCAGGCCGATCGTGCGCAGGTTGTCCCGGATCACGTTGACCGCCCGGCGGTTGGACTCCACCAGGACCGCCGCTGCCGCTCCACGGGACAGGGCTTCGATACCGACGGCCCCGCTCCCGGCGTACAGGTCCAGGAACCGGCGGCCGGCGAGGTGCCCGAGGTCGGCCTCCAGCGACGCGAACAGCGCCTCCCGGACCCGGTCGGACGTCGGTCGGGTGTCTCGCCCCTCGGGGACGGACAGCCGCCGCCCGCGGGCCTCTCCTGCGACGATGCGACTCATCGCCGCTCATCCTCTCGCACGCCTCCCCCGCGCCGGCAGGTTCCTCGCCGAGGACGGGCGCGCGGGCGGCCCGCGTGCACGAGCCGCCGATCGACGATGATCCGAAGGGCGGCCCGAACGCCCCGCCGTGGCCTAGGGTCATCGCGTGTACCCGCGTGCGGTCATCTTCGACTTCTTCGGGACGCTCTCCCAGAGCGCCTCGACCACCGAGCGCTCCCGCGACCACGCCAAGGTCGCGGCGGCCCTCGGCGTGCCGACCAAGGACTACGAGGCGGCGCTGCGCCGGTCCTGGCCCGATCGCGCCCGCGGCGCCCTCGGGGATCTGGCGGGCACGATGCGCTGGCTCGCCCGCGCCTGCGGCGTCGAGATCGACGACGCGACCTGCGCGGCCGCGTGTGCCGCCCGGATCGCGACGCAGCGCGACTACGTCCGGCTCCGACCGGAGGCCGAGCCGACCCTGCGGGCGCTCCGGGACCGGGGTGTCCCGATCGGGGTGGTGAGCGACTGCACGCAGGAGTTGCCGGCCGCCTGGGACACCTTCCCCATCGCGCCGTACGTCGACGCACCGGTCTTCTCGGTGGAGGTCGGGCTGAAGAAGCCGGACCCGGCGATCTTCCTGCTCGTCTGCGAGCGGCTGGGTGTGGAGCCCTCGGACTGCGTCTACGTCGGTGACGGCGACAGCAACGAACTCCCCGGCGCGGAGGCGGTGGGGATGCGCGCCCTGCGGCTGGTTGCGCCCGACCACGCCGGGGCGCAGGTCTTCGACCCGATCACCTGGACCGGCGCGTGCCTAACCGACCTGCGAGACGTCCTCACCCTCGCCAGCGGGTAGCGGTGTCCTGCTGGCGAGGAGGACACGCGTAGCGGTGTCGTACGAGTGACGACGGCAACGCCGCCAGCGCGGATGCGGGGGCCCGCTAGGTCTTCTCGAGGTAGTCGGCGCGGTCGTCGTCGTAGAGGGCCGCGACAGCCTCCCGCAACGCCGGCAGCCGGGCGAGGCCCGGGTCGGCCGTCACGACCGCGGTCGCGTCGGCGCGGGCGTCGGCGATCACCTTCTCGTCCCGGATCACCGCCAGCATCCGCAGGCTCGACCGGCGGCCGGACTGGTCGGCGCCGAGGACGTCACCCTCGCGGCGCTGCTCGAGGTCGAGTCGACTGAGCTCGAACCCGTCGGTCGTGGAGGCGACCGCGTCCAGGCGGGTGCGGGCCGGCGTTCCCTCGGCGGCACCGGTGACCAGCAGGCACAGCCCCGGATAGCCGCCGCGCCCGACTCGGCCGCGAAGCTGGTGCAGCTGGGAGACCCCGAACCAGTCGGCGTCCATCACGACCATCGTCGAGGCGTTGGGTACGTCGACGCCGACCTCGATCACGGTCGTGGCGACCAGGACGTCGATCTCCCCCGCGGCGAACCTCCGCATCACCGCGTCCTTGGCGTCCGACGGCAACCGCCCGTGCAGAACGTCGACCCGAAGACCCGCGAGGGGGCCGTCCGCGAGTTCGGCGGCGAGATCGACCAGCGCGATGGCGTCAGGGCGGCTGGAGGGCGCCCGGTCGGGCTTGCCCTGGCCACCCTGGATCAGCTTGAGCACCGGTGGCCGGGTGCCGTCAGGCTCGACGAGGGATGCCTCCTCTGGTTCGTCGTCGCCGATCCGGGGGCACACGACGTAGACCTGGCGGCCCGTCTCGACCTCCTGGCGGATCCGCCGCCAGACGTGGTCGAGCCAGGTGGGCTTCTCGGCGAGCGGTACGACGTTGGTCTGGATGGGTGCGCGGCCGCTCGGCAGCTCGGTGAGCGTCGACACCTCGAGATCGCCGAAGACCGTCATGGCGACCGTGCGCGGGATCGGGGTGGCCGTCATCACCAGGACGTGCGGCGGGGCTCCGCCGGCCTTGCCGGTGAGCGCCGCGCGTTGTTCGACCCCGAACCGGTGCTGCTCGTCGATCACCACCAGTCCCAGGTCGGCGAACTGCACCTTGTCCTCGAGCAGCGCGTGGGTCCCGACGACCAGGCCCGCCTCGCCGGAGGCCGCTTCGAGCAGGGCCTTCCGGCGCACCGCGGTGCTCTGGCCACCGGTGAGCAGCGCCACCCGGGTGCCGTTGTCGGCACCGCCGATGAAGCCGCGCTCGGCCAGCGGACCGAGCAGTTGGGTGATCGAGCGGTAGTGCTGCTGGGCGAGCACCTCGGTGGGGGCGAGCAGCGCCGCCTGGCCGCCATCGTCCACCACCGTCAGCATCGCCCGGAGGGCGCAGACGGTCTTTCCGCTGCCGACCTCTCCCTGCAGGAGCCGCTGCATGGGGTGGTCGCGGGCGAGGTCGGCGCTGATGGCGGCACCGACTTCGCGCTGGCCCGCGGTGAGCTCGAAGGGCAGCCGGGCGTCGAAGGCGGCGAGCACGCCGTCGGCCACCGCCTCGCGGGGCTTCGCCGCGAGCTCACGCGCGGCGGAACGTCGCCGGGCCAGCTCGGTCTGGAGGACGAAGGCCTCCTCGAAGCGGAACCTCGCCCGCGCGGCCTGGACGTCGTCCCAGGTGTCGGGCCGGTGCAGGCCGTAGAACGCGTCCCGGAGGCCCGGCAGGCCGTGCCGCTCGCGTACGTCCGGTGGGATCGGGTCGGGAGGGGTGTCGAGCGCGTCGAGCACCCGGCGGACACAGCGGGCGATGCCCCAGGTCGCGAGCTGGGAGGTCGCGGGGTAGATCGGCATCAACCGGCCCGCGAACGCCTCGACCAGGGTGTCGTCGTCGGACTCCTCGTCGCTGAGGAGGACGAAGTCAGGGTGGGTGAGCTGCCGGGTGCCGCGGTAGCTGTCGACCTTCCCCGCGAACAGACCCCGCATGCCGACCTGCAGCTGGGTGCCCCGCCACTTCTGGTTGAAGAAGGTCAGGGACAGTTTGCCCTTGCCGTCGGTGACGACCACCTGGACGAGCGTGCCCTTGCGGTTGCGCATCGGCCGACTCTGGACCGAGGCGATCTCGGCCATCACCGTCGCGTCCTCGCCCGCCTGCAGGGCGTTGAGGTCGGTGAGCTCGCCGCGCTGGACGTATCGGCGCGGGTAGTGGCGCAGCAGGTCACCCACCGTCACCAGGTCGAGCCGCTCACGCAGGGCCTTCCCGGTGGCCGGACTCACCACGCTCGCGAGCTGTGTCCCCAGGGTGGTCTTCGCCGTGATCGGGAGTACCTTCGCCATCGCCCCGTCTGCCTCCTCGCCGCTCCCGGTCGACGTGTCTCCACTCTTCGGAAGAGGCTAGCGACACCCGCCCCCAGCAGCCCGGTTGGCGTATCCGGGCGGGTGTCGGATACTCTCAACCGGTTGTCCCGTGCACCGCGTGCCCTGGGCAGCGGTCCATATCCTCATCTTGCTCGGGAGAGTCTCCGGTGGCTGCCGTCTGCGACGTTTGTAGCAAGGGACCCAGCTTCGGCAACAACGTGTCGCACTCACACCGCCGCACGCGTCGACGGTTCGACCCCAACATCCAGCGGGTTCGTGCGACCGTCAACGGCACACCGAAGCGGCTCAATGTGTGCACTTCCTGCCTGAAGGCGGGCAAGGTCAGTCGCTGACCCTGCCCTCACGCGTCCAATCGGCCGGCTGCCCCTCGGGGCGGCCGGCCTTTTGCCATGCCCGGCGCGGTCAGCGGAAGTGGTCGTGGCCGGCCGGACCGGCGTACGCGCCGCCGTCGACCGTCACCAGCGGGGCCTCACCCGTGCCGGACATTTCGCCCCTGACGGACTCCTCCCCGGTCGCCGGGTGATCGCCCGCGTGAGCGGTCGAGTCGGCGGTCGGCTCAGCGGCGGCTGCGTGCACCTTGCCGATCACGCGCCAGTGCTCCGGGAGTAGGACGTCCGGACCGAACGTCGCGACCAGGGCGTGGTCCTCACCGCCGGTCAGGACGAATGCCAGCGGATCGGCACCGATCGCCGCGGCGACCGCCTGGAGCGGCTCGGCGACCTCCATGGTGCGGGAGTCCACGTCGATGCGGACGCCACTCGCCTCGGCGATGTGACCGAGGTCGGCGAGCAGGCCGTCGCTCACGTCGATCAGGGCGCTCGCACCCAGTGCCGCCGCCTCCGGACCCGCGTCGTACGGCGGCTCGGGGCGCCGGTGTGCCTCGACCACCACCCGGGGCGAGCGGAACCCGCGACCGAGCACCGCCAGCCCGGCCGCGGACCAGCCGAGGCGTCCGCACACCGCGACCACGTCTCCGGGACGCGCACCGGACCTGGTCACCGGCGGCCGCCCCGCGAGCGTGCCGAGCGCGGTGATGGAGATGACCACGAGGCCGGAGGACACCACGTCGCCGCCCGCGACGGAGGCGCCCACGACCGCGCACTCGTCCCGCAGGCCGTCGGCGAAGGACAGCGCCCACGAGGCCGGTAGGTCCCCCGGCGCACCGAAACTGACCAGCAACGCGGTGGGTACGGCGCCCATGGCCGCGACGTCGGCGAGGTTCTGCGCGGCGGCCTTGCGACCCACGTCGTAGGGCTCGGACCAGTCGCGACGGAAGTGCCGGCCCTCGACCAGCATGTCGGTGGTGGCGACCACCCGGCCGTCGGCGGCGGCCACCACGGCCGCGTCGTCGCCGGGGCCGAGCAGGACGTCGGCGTTCGACGGCAGGCGTTCGCGGAGAGCGGCGATCAGGCCGAACTCCCCCAGCGTGGCGAGGGTCTCCCCCTCCGCCGGCTGCTGTCGACCCGCCTGGGATCCGTTCGTCCCGCTCACCCGCACCGCTCCCTGTCTGGCCCGCGGCACCGTACCCCGGCACGGCGACGGGCCGTCGATCTGGATCTGCTTCCATCGTGCCGCCCAGGCCGCCGCTTCCACGGCCCGGCCCCGGCGCAGGACCTTAGACTTCCTGGCCGAGGCATACACGGCGGTGGTTGCCGCGATAGCGTGCACACCGACGTGACCCGACCCGGAGCATCGCGACGACGCTACCGTGTGGTGCGGGCCCACGAGCCGGGAGGACGTGCAGCGATGGTCCAGGCCTACATCCTCATCCAGACCGAGGTCGGCAAGGCGGCGGAGGTCGCCGAGCACATCTCGCATATCGCGGGCGTCACCCTCGCCGAGGACGTCACCGGGCCCTACGACGTGATCGTGCGGGCCGAGGCCAGCAACGTCGACGAACTCGGCCGGCTCGTCGTCGCGCAGGTCCAGGGGGTGTCCGGCATCACCCGGACTCTCACCTGCCCCGTCGTCCACATCTGAGTGGCGCCGGTGAAGCGAGCCACGTGGCGGGGTGCGGGAGGCGGGGCGCTCCTGTGCCTCCTCGCGGTCTCCGGATGTGGCGCCTCCTCGGTCACCGTGGAACCTCCGCATCCGACCGGCACGGCCGCCACCACCTGCCGCTCGTTGATGGCGGCCCTGCCCGCGAAGGTGCTCGACCAGCCGAGCCGTCCGGTCCAGCCGGAGGGTGCGCTCGCCGCCACATGGGGCGACCCGCCGATCCTGTTGCGCTGCGGCGTCCCTCGCCCGGCGAAGCTGCGTTCCAACTCCACCTGCCTCGAGGTGGAGGGCGTCGGATGGTTCGCCGAGAAGGCCGCCCGCGGATACATCTTCACGACCGTGGGCAGGTCGGCGTACGTCGAGATGTCGGTCCCCTCGGCCTACGAGCCGCCCGCCAACGCCCTCGTGGACGTCGGTGAGGCGATCAGGCGGACGGTGCCCGTCCGTACCGCCTGCGTCTGATCTCCGGCCGCGGAGCCTCCCCCCCAGCGCCCTCCCACCGGGTCCCCACCGGCAGGGGGTTCCCTGACGCGGTGGCCGTGCGCCAGGGAACCCCTCCTACGGACCTCGCCGGCTACGGCGGGCGTCCCGCCCGGAGGTCCGGGCAGCACTGGCCCGCCCGGGGACAGGGAGACGCTGAGCGCGTTCGCTGTCCCCGGCGGCGAGGTGGTCGTGGGGTCTCGCGGACCGGCCCTACCGCAGCCCGGTCGGGCGGCGCAGGGCGAGCTGGATCAGGTGGTCACAGAGCGCGGCGTAGTCGAGTCCGCTCGCCGCCCACATCCTTGGAAACATGGAGTACGGCGTGAAGCCGGGCATGGTGTTGATCTCGTTGAGCAGCAGGGTGCCGTCGGCGCTGAGGAAGAAGTCGACCCGGGCAAGGCCTTCGACGCCGAGTGCCTCGAACGCCGTCACCGCGAACTCCCGCACCCGGGCGGTCAGCTGCTCGTCCAGCGCGGCCGGGAGCTGCAGGTCGACGTGGGTCTCGTCGTCGAGGTACTTCGCCTCGAAGTCGTAGAAGTCGTACTCGCTGTCGTAGCGGATCTCGGCGACGACGCTGGCCTGGGCCCGGCCACCCTCCAGGCCCTCGATGACGCCGCACTCGAGCTCCCGGGCGCCCTCGACGGCGGCCTCGACGAGCACCTTGGGGTCGAACTCCTGCGCCTTCTCCACGGCCGCGGCCAGGTCGGCGGGATCGGTCACCTTCGTGATGCCGATGCTCGACCCGCCCCGGGCCGGCTTGACGAAGACAGGAAAGCCCAGTGAGGCGACCGACTCCGCGCAGGCCGCCGGATCGGCTTCCCACTGGGCCGGCTTGATGAGGGTGTACGGCACGACCGGGAAACCCTGCGCCTGGAAGACGAGCTTGGCGAAGTGCTTGTCCATCGCCACGGCGCTCGCGAGGACCCCGGCCCCGACATAGCGGACGTCGGCCATCTCCAGGAGCCCTTGCAGGGTGCCGTCCTCGCCGAACGGACCGTGCAACAAGGGGAACACGACGTCAACCTCGCCCAGCGTCCCGGGAACCGAGCCCGGGTCGAGCGACACCAGCTCACCGCCATGATCGTTGGCGAGCACGACCGTGGTGCCCTTCTCGTCGACCTCGGGCAGGCGGCCCGTCTGGATCGCGAGGCGCTCGGGCTCGTCCTTCTCCAGGACCCAGCGGCCTTCCATGGTGATACCGATGGGGATCACGTCGTAACGTTCCCGGTCCAGGGCCCGGAGCACACTGCCCGCGGTCGAGCACGAGACGGCGTGCTCCGAGCTACGCCCACCGAAGATGATGGCCACGCGTGGCTTGCGTCCGGCCTGCGGTGCGCCGGAGGCCTGGGTGCGCTCTTGCTCGCTCACCGACAAGACCCTACCGGTCCCCCATGAGACGGGGTGACCGGTCGGATGGGACCGCCTCGGGAAGAATCGCCGTATGCCCGACTTCGAGCCCAGCCTCAGTCCCGACACCCTCGCGGTCACCGCCGGACGGCCGCCGCACACGCCGGACGCGCCACTCAACCAGCCGGTGGTTCTCGCGTCCACCTACGTCGCCGGCGGCGAGATGGAGTACGGCCGCTACGACAACCCGACCTGGACGGCGTTCGAGGAGGTTCTCGGCGCCCTGGAAGGCGGCCGGGCGCTGGCCTACGCCTCCGGCCTCGCCGCCGTCGCGACCGTCCTGGACCTGGTGCCGGTCGGCGGGGTCGTCGTGGCGCCCCGCCATGCCTACCTCGGGACCCTTGGCCAGTTGGGCGATCTGGTGGACGCCGGCCGCCTCAGCGCCGCGCCGTTGGTCGACGTCGCCGACACCGAGGCGGTGCTGGAGCTCGTACCCGGCGCCGACCTGGTGATCCTCGAGTCGCCGACCAACCCGGCGCTGGAGGTCGCCGACCTCGCCGCACTGTGCGCGGGTGTGCGTGAGGCGGGCGCCGTCGTGGTCGTCGACAACACCTTCGCCACGCCACTGCTCCAACGTCCGCTGGAGATCGGGGCCGACATCGTCCTCCACTCGGCCACGAAGTACCTCGCGGGCCACAGCGACCTCGTCCTGGGCGCCCTGGTGACCGCTCCTACGCCGCGTGGCGAGCAGTTGCACGAACTGTTGCTGAACCACCGCAAGAAGATCGGCGCCATCCCGGGCACGTTCGAGACCTGGCTCGCCCTGCGGGGGCTGCGCACCCTGCACCTGCGCGTCGAGCGGGCGGCTGCCAACGCGGCCGAACTCGCCCGACGGCTCGCCGACCACCCCGCGATCGAGCGGGTGCGGTATCCGGGCCTGCCATCGGATCCGGGGCATCGTCGCGCCAGCGAGCAGATGAAGGGATACGGCGCGGTGATCTCGATCGAGGTACGCGGTGGCGCCGAGGCGGCGGACCGTCTCACCCGCTCCACTCGCCTGTGGGTACACGCGACGAGCCTCGGCGGGGTGGAGTCGACCTTCGAACGCCGGCGCCGCTGGGCGGGTGAGATCGCCACTATTCCGGACAACCTGGTCCGGATGAGTGTCGGCATCGAGAACGTCGAGGACCTGTGGGCCGACCTTTCGACCGCACTCGACGGCGTACTCGCCTCCCAGGCATAGGCCCATCGCCGCGAGGCGCTCCGCCCATCCGGGCGGGCGGGGCCACTCCCGGTCAGGAACTCATGACTGTTTGGCCCGCTTTTTGTACGGGTTGCCGATCGTCGGCAAGTCCATCTTGCCCGGGTCGAAACGGACCGCCGGCGGAAGCTCGGAGCGCAGGGTGGCGACGAGCCGGGTGAGAGTCTCCATCAGCTCACCCGTCGCCTTCTTCAGGACGGCCGGAGTGGGCCGAAGTCCACGGTAGGCGGACAGATCGAGCGCCGGTCCGGCGAGCATCCGCATCGTCTTGCGCGGCAGCAACCTCGGGAACTTCGCATAGGGCATCAGCACCTCGTGTGCGCCCCACTGCGCGATGGGAACGATCTCACAGCCCGTCCGCAGGGCGATCCGGATGGCACCGGTCTTGCCGACCATCGGCCACAGCTGCGGGTCGCGGGTGATCGTTCCTTCCGGATAGACGACGACGCACTCGCCGCGATCTATTGCGAGGCAGGCCTCCTCGAGGGCGTCGCCGGCCGTGCGCTTCTCCCGGTGCACGGGGATCTGGCCGGCCGACCGCAGGAACCTGCCCACCAACGGGATGCCGAAGAGGCTCGCCTTCGCCAGGAACCGGGCGGCCCGCCCCTGATCATGGATGAAGAGTCCCACGGCCACCGGGTCGAAGTAGGACAAGTGATTGGTGACGGCGATGAAGCCGCCTTCCCGCGGAAGGTTCTCAGCTCCGCGCCAATCACGCTTCGTCAGTGCCGCCATGGCGGGCCGCAGGGCGGCCGCGGCGATGTCGTAGCACCGGCCAGTGGTGGGCAAGGGCACGCTTTCCTCCTCGTCGACCCCTCACGTCGAACGCGAGGATGTGCAGCGACTGCTGGGGCATCCGGGCAGGCGCGCACTGTCCGGGCGCCCACGTCGCTCGCCACAGTGTGAACGACGTCCGCATCGGTGTCGAACGGTGGGTCGACCCTTCCTTGCACCGGGCTGAGAGGATCGGGGTCGATGTCAACGCAAGAACGTCTCGCCCAGCCGTCGGGTTCCGTCGGCTGGAGCCTCGTCGTCCCCGTGAAGCCGGCCGCGATCGGAAAGTCCCGGCTCGCGCCGTTCGCCGGTCAGCACCGCACCGGGCTCGCGCGAGCGATGGCGATCGACACCATCGGCGCCGCGCTCGCCTGCCCCAGTGTGACGGAGGTTCTGGCGATCACGCCGGACCCCGAATCGGGCGCCGTGCTGGCCGAACTCGGTGCCCTCGTGGTCCCCGACGAACCCACCGGTGGGCTGAATGCCGCCCTCGGCCACGGGTGTGCGCTCGCCCGCGCCCGCAGGCCCGACTGCGCCGTCGCGGCGATGCTGGCCGACCTGCCCGCCCTACGTCCGCAGGAGTTGGCACTCGCCCTCGCCGCGGCGCAGGCGCATCCCACGTCGTTCGTCGGCGACGCCGCCGGGATCGGCACGACTCTGTACTGCGCGAACCAGGGAGTGGCGTTCGCACCGCGGTTCGGCGGCCCGTCACGAGCCGCCCATCTCTCCTCCGGAGCCGTCGAACTCCTCCTGCCGACGATCCCGTCCGTACGCAAGGACGTCGACACCGAGGAGGATCTCCACCAGGCCAGGGATCTCGGCGTCGGCCCACGAACCGACGCCGCCCTGACGGCGCTGCTTCGACCGGTGGATCCTGGAGCCGACTAGGTCGTGTCCTGATCCGCAGGACACGACCTGGGACACGGCCCAGCCCATGGCGCCGGGTGGACGAAAGGATCACCCTTCGACTCACCCGGCCCCCATGATCGGGGCACAGGCCATAGGCTGCGATCCATGCAGGCAACGGTGCGTACCTTCGACCCCGCCACCCGCGCGGGCACGGTGCTGGTCGACGACGGCGTCGAGTTGAGCTACGACGCCGACGCCCTCACCGGCACCGGCCTGCGCCACCTACGACTTGGACAGCGGGTCCAGATCGAGGTGGATGGCAGCGGACCCACCACCCGGGTGCGGTCGCTGCGCATCTACACACTGCGGGAATGATCTTCACGCCCTGGTGGACCTTCGCGGGCCGGCCAGGACCTGACCGGGGACAAGCGAAGGGCCGACGCCTCCAGGAGGCTCGGCCCTCTGCTTTGTCTGGTGCGTTGGCGCGTCAACGCTTCGCAGTACGCTTCGCCGGCGTCCGCTTGGCAGTCGTCTTCTTCGCCGTGGTCTTCTTGGCCGTCGTGGTGCTCGGCGTCTTCTTGGCGGTCGTCGCCTTCTTCGCGACGCCGGTCGTCCGCTTGGCGGGCGCCCGGGTGGCGGCGGCCTTCTTGGCCGGAGCCTTCGTCGCGGTGGTCTTGGTGGCTGCCGCCCGCGGCGTAGCGGCCTTCTTGGCCGTCGTCGCGGCGGCGGTCGCCGAGACCCGCGGCAGCTTCTTGCTGCCGGAGACGACGGCCTTCAGTTCCGCCCCAGCGCGGAACTTCGGAACCGAGGTCTTCTTCGCACGCTTCCGCTCGCCCGTACGAGGGTTGCGGACCATGCGAGCCGGACGGTCGATCTTCTCGAAAGCGCCGAAGCCGGTAATGGCTACCTTGTCACCTGCCGCCACAGCGCGCGTAATCACGTCGATGATCGACTCGAGCGCGTGCTGGGCTTCCTTCTTGTTGCCGTCAAAGCGCGGTGCCAGCGCCTCGACCAGCTGAGACTTGTTCACTGTTTCCCTCCGTGAACGGGGTAGTACGAGCCTGCGCTCGATTCATGCGCACGTTAGGGAATGTAGCGCCGTTACTCAATCACCGTCAGCGCCACCTCCCCGATATCGACTCCGATCCTGCCCCCTTTGTGCCCGGTTCAGCCCTCTCGAACGCGTCCGACTGCGACTTTCGGGAGCCCTTTCCACGGGTCGCGTCCGCCCTGCAGGGGTTGGGAATGCGGCATCCCGCGGAGGCCTCCGGTCCGCTCGACGCGAGCATCGCGAGGAACCGCGACCGCCTCGCGTGACCGGCCGGGGCGAGATACCGAGACGCCAGGATTCTCTTGCCTGGTAGGGAAAACGTCGCCCTGGCGCGCGACCGCACAGGTGGCTTCACCGCCCTTCCGACCCTCAGGATCGGCCACCTCCGACCCCACCGCGAGAGGGTCGGCGGCCGGCCGGCCGACCGACCAGGTCCCGCGATGCCCACCAGACAAGGAACCCCGGGCACACCAGCACCACGACCGCCCGGACGGCCGGGGGAAATTTGCAAAAAAACTTGTGAAGTCTCCCCCGCTTCGGCGTGTCGCGCACCGGCATGTCGCCCCCAGAACGCAGGAAGCCCGGCGCCAAGGCCTTCGAAGCGGGCCTTGGAGCCGGGCTGGAAGCGTTCCCAGACGGCGGTCTCCGGCGGGCGGAAACCTCGCCGAGTCCTACGTGGCGACCGGAAGGGTGGTCGGCCGGATGCTGGGTCGACGGGCTTCGTAGGCGTCGATGTCGCTCGCGTGGGAGAGCGTCAGGCTGATGTCGTCGAGCCCTTCGAGCAACCGCCAACGGGTGTAGTCGTCGATGTCGAAGGAGTCCCGAATCGCACCTTCGCCCGAACCCGCGAGCACCAGACGGTTCTCCAGGTCGATCGTCACGCCGACGTCCGGCTGCTCCTCGATCAACGACCACAGGCGTTCGACGACCTTCTGGTCGACGAGGGCGGCGAGCAGGCCGGCCTTTCCGGCGTTCCCGCGGAAGATGTCGCCGAAGCGGGACGACAGCACCACCCGGAAGCCGTAGTCCTGCAGAGCCCACACGGCGTGCTCGCGGGAGGAGCCGGTGCCGAAGTCGGGCCCGGCGACGAGGATCGAGGCGCCCGCGTGCTCAGGTTGGTTGAGCACGAAGGACGGGTCGTTGCGCCAGGCGGCGAAGAGCCCGTCCTCGAAGCCGGTGCGGGTGACCCGCTTGAGGTAGACCGCCGGGATGATCTGGTCGGTGTCGACGTTGGCGCGCCGAAGCGGCAGGGCCTTGCCGGTGTGCAGGGTGAACTTGTCCATGTCGGTGGCTCCCGGTCAGACGGTGGCGTTCGGCAGGTCGGCCGGCGCGGCGAGATGCCCCGCGACGGCCGTCGCGGCGGCGACGAGCGGGGAGACAAGGTGGGTCCGGCCGCCCTTTCCCTGCCTACCTTCGAAGTTGCGGTTGGAGGTCGAGGCGCTGCGCTCGCCCGGAGCGAGCTGGTCGGGGTTCATGCCGAGGCACATCGAGCACCCGGCCGCCCGCCACTCGGCGCCTGCCTCCTTGAAGATCACGTCGAGCCCCTCGGACTCGGCCTGCAGCCGCACCCGACCGGACCCGGGAACCACCAGCATGCGTACGCCCTCAGCGACCGAACGACCACGGACGACTTCCGCGGCCGCGCGCAGGTCCTCGATCCGGCCGTTGGTGCAGGAACCGAGGAAGACCGTTTCGACCTTGATGTCGCGCATCGGCGTGCCGGCCTGGAGTCCCATGTAGGCAAGGGCCCGCTCGGCCGACGCCTGGCCCTCGGGGGTGTCGAAGTCCGCCGGAGCCGGGACATCCGCACCGAGCGGCACGCCCTGGCCGGGGTTGGTGCCCCAGGTGACGAACGGCGTGACGGTGCTCGCGTCGAGGACCACCTCACGGTCGAACGTCGCGTCGTCGTCGGTGCGCAGGCTCCGCCAGTACTCGACCGCGGCGTCCCAGTCCTTGCCCTTCGGGGCGTGCGGCCGCCCTTCCAGGTAGGCGAAGGTCGTCTCGTCGGGTGCGACGAGGCCAGCCTTGGCGCCCCACTCGATGGACATGTTGCAGACCGTCATCCGGCCTTCCATCGACATCGTGCGGAACGCCTCGCCGCGGTACTCGACGACGTGGCCCTGACCGCCGCCCGTACCCACCTTGGCGATGAGGGTCAGCACGAGGTCCTTCGGCGTCACGCCTTCGGGCAGCACGCCGTCGACGGTGACCGCCATCGTCTTGGGCCGGCTCTGCGTGAGGGTCTGGGTGGCGAGCACGTGCTCGACCTCACTGGTGCCGATACCGAACGCCAGCGCGCCGAACGCTCCGTGCGTGGAGGTGTGGGAGTCGCCGCAGACGATCGTCATGCCGGGCTGGGTGAGTCCGAGCTGGGGTCCGACGACGTGCACGATGCCCTGGTCCGCGTCACCGAGTGGGTGCAGACGAATGCCGAACTCCTCGCAGTTGCGGCGAAGGGTCTCGACCTGCGTGCGGGAAACCGGGTCGGCGATCGGCTGGTCGATGTCCACTGTGGGCACGTTGTGGTCTTCGGTCGCGATCGTCAGGTCTCGACGACGGACCTGCCGGCCGGCCAGCCGCAGGCCGTCGAACGCCTGCGGGCTGGTCACTTCGTGGACCAGGTGGAGATCGATGTAGAGGAGGTCGGGCTCGCCCTCACCGCGCCGTACGACGTGTTCCTCCCACACCTTCTCCGCGAGGGTGGTCCCCATCTTCTGCCTCCAGGCTTGTGCGTGCTCCGAAAGTCCTCCGGACCGCTTTTGGACCGCCCGGCCGGTCTTTTTCCGCCGGCGGGCTTGCGTCTCGCAATTCGAGACTGCAATATCGAGTCATGGACAACTCTAGCGGAGTCGGCGTTCTTGACAAGGCGGCGCTCGTACTCGGGGCCCTGGAAGCCGGTCCCGCCACCCTCGCTGGGCTGGTGCAGGTCACCGGGCTCGCTCGCCCGACCGCACACCGCCTCGCGGTCGCCCTGGAACACCATCGTCTGGTCGCGCGCGACATGCAAGGGCGGTTCATCCTGGGACCCCGGCTCGGCGAGCTCGCCGCCGCGGCCGGTGAGGACCGCCTGTTGGCGGCCGCCGGCCCCGTTCTGGCCCGGCTGCGCGACATCACCGGTGAGTCCGCCCAGTTGTTCCGCCGCCAGGGCGAGGGACGTGTCTGTGTCGCCGCCGCGGAGCGGCCGACCGGACTCCGGGACAGCATCCCTGTCGGCACCCAGTTGACGATGCACGCGGGCTCGGCCGCGCAGATCCTGCTTGCCTGGGAGGAGCCTGAGCGCCTGCACCGCGGCCTGCAGGGTGCGAAGTTCACCGCGGCCACACTGGCCGCCGTACGCCGTCGTGGTTGGGCGCAGAGCGTCGGTGAACGGGAGGCCGGCGTCGCCTCGGTCTCCTCCGGGATCCGCTCGCCCTCCGGCAAGGTGGTCGCCGCGGTCTCCGTCTCCGGCCCGCTGGAGCGACTGTCCCGCCAGCCCGGCCGGATGCATGCGCCCGCGGTGATGGCCGCGGCCGAGCGACTGTCGGAAGCCCTGCGCCGCGCGGCCGAATGACGAAGGAGGGGCCGCCCGAAAGGGCGGCCCCTCCAACGCGAAAGACCCCCTCCAGATGGAGGGGGTCTTTCACCTTGTAGCCCCGACCGGATTCGAACCGGCGCTACCGCCTTGAGAGGGCGGCGTGCTAGGCCGCTACACAACGGGGCCGTGGAAGCGAGCTGAACTCTAGCAACTGCCTCACCAGCTCACTCGCTGGGGTACTAGGACTCGAACCTAGACTAACGGAATCAGAATCCGTCGGGCTGCCAATTACCCCATACCCCAATGGCAAGGCCCTCCGCCGTGAAGCAGGTGGGCCGCGAAGCAGAATACCCGAGGTGGGGCACTGACCCCAAAGCGACCGGGTCACTGCGTGGTCGAGGGCCTCTTTCCGCGCCCAGATCCCTGCCCCGCTTCGGCCTGGAAGCGCTCGATCCGGGCCAGCGCCCACCGTGCCCACTCCAAGAAGGCGTCGTACTGGCGGACCCCGAACTCCGCCGCGAACCGGCCGAACTGCGTCGGCGAGCTCGCGTCCTCCTCCGACTCGATGTGGGCCACGATCGCGCGGATCTCGTCGCGTTGCCTGGCCGCCCGCTCGACGTACCCGCGCAGCAGGTCCTGTGCGAGCGGGGGCTCCAGCGCCGACAGCATGAACATCCGCAGGATCTCCTCGCTGCGTACGCGTGAGTCCCTGGTCGGGCTGAGCATCCAGTCCTGGAGGGCGTCGCGCCCGGCGTCGCTGATCGCGTAGGTGCGGCTTCCGCGCGCACCCTCGGCGATCACCTCGATCAGCCCGTCGCCCGCGAGCTTGTTCAGCTCCGGGTAGATCTGGCTGTGGTTGGCGTGCCAGGCGTACTTCTCCAGCGACTGCGCGAAGCGCTGGGTCAGGGCGTACCCACTCCCGGGCTCCACGGCGAGCAACCCCAACAACGCGAACCGCAGCGACACCGCGACCTCCTTCGACTTTCCGCACACTTTACTGTCAACCTCGACATGTAAGGATTGACATGTCGAATCTTACGTCTCATAGTCGTCGTGTCAGCCGGCCCCTCCCGAGTGAGCGGCCCGGGATCGGAAGCGGCGACGGGGAAGGGGGCCGCGATGAGGCCGACGACGCGAGTGGCCGGGAGAGCGGACGTTCGTGGGCTGGCGAGCGTGTTCGCCCAGGCGTTCCACGACGACCCGGTGATGGCGTGGATCCTGCCCGAGGAGCGGGCGCGGACGGTCGGCCTGCCGCGGCTGTTCGCGACGATGCTGCGCCACTTCTACCTGCCCTACGGCGCCACCGATCTCGCGGCTCAGGACACCGCACGCGACCCGCTGGGTGGCGCGGTGTGGACCCCGCCCGGACACTGGCAGCCCACCCGCTGGCGCGGTCTCCGCGCCATCCCGGGTCTGGCCCGCGCCACCGGCCGAAGGGGGCGCGCCGGCGTCAGGGTGACCGAGGCCCTGGAACGCGCGCATCCGCACGATCCGCACTGGTACCTCGCCATCGTGGGCGTGAGCCCGGCCGCCCAGGGCACGGGCATCGGTGGTGAGCTGATCCGGGCCAGGCTGGCCACCTGCGACCAACTGGGGATGCCGGCCTACCTCGAGGCCAGCAAGGCCGGCCTGGTCGGCTACTACGAACGGTTCGACTTCCGGGTCACCCGCGAGATCACGATTCCCGGCGGCCCGTCCCTGTGGGCCATGCGCCGCGAGCCGCGCTGACCAGACCCCGCGTCGCTCGGCCACATCCGAGGCCGCGGGAGGCGGCCCGGACGGCCGCTCCCCCAGGACCATCCACGACCGCCCAGGACCATCCAGGGTCGCTTCGCCCTGCCACGAGTCACGCCGGAGGACACATGTCAACGACAGCTTGGCCGAACGCTGAGCCGCCCGGGAACGCTCGGACCCCCGAGCCTCCCGAGACCGCCGACGCGCCGAGCCTCCGCCTGCCCGGGTTCCTCGCCCCGGTGCCGGACGAGATCGACGCGGTCGACCTGCCGGTCACCGGAACACTGCCGCCCGAGCTTTCCGGTCGCTACCTGCGCAACGGCCCCAACCCCGCACCGGGCGAACCCGCTCCGCACTGGTTCGTCGGCTCGGGCATGCTGCACGGCGTACGGATCCACGCCGGCCGGGCGGAGTGGTACCGCAACCGCTGGGTGCGCACCCGCGCCCGCGAGGGCACGCCGCCCGTCCGCCCCGACGGCAGCCGCGACCTCGCGGTGAATTCCGCCAACACCCACGTGATCGAGCACGCCGGACGGCTGCTCGCGCTGTGCGAGGGTGGCCTGCCCTACCAACTGAACAAGGACCTCGACACCGTCGGTCCGTACGACTTCGACGGTGCCCTGACGACCGCGATGACGGCCCACCCCAAGCAGGATCCGGTCACCGGTGAGCTGTTCTTCTTCGGCTACGGGGTTCGGCCGCCGTACGTCACCTACCACCGGCTGTCGGCGACCGGCTCGCTCGACCTCAGCGTTCCGGTGGAGGTGCCAGGTCCGACGATGATGCACGACTTCGCCATCACCGCCCACCACGTCGTCTGGCTGGACCTCCCCCTCGCCTTCGACCACACCCTGGTGGGGCGCGGCATGCCCTACCGCTGGAACGACGACTACGGCGCCCGGCTTGGCGTGATGGACCGGGACGGGCGCTCGGCGGTGCGGTGGTTCGAGATCGACCCGTGTTACGTCTTCCATGTGGGCAACGCGCGCGAGGACGCCGAGGGCCGGATCGTGCTCGACGCGGTGCGATACGACCGGCGGGCCTGGGACGCCGCGTGGTCGGGCATCGGTGGCAGCACCGAACCCGTCGCCGCGGCGGCCGCGGGCAGCAGCACCGGCCTCGTCACCGCCGCCGCGGGCACCGGCGTGAGTTCCTTGCACCGTTGGGTTCTGGACCCCGCGACCGGGCGTGCGCACGAGCGTCGCCTGGACGACCAGGGAGTGGAGTTCCCCACCATCGACGACGCGCGGACCGGACTCGACAACCGCTACCTGTACGCCGTCAGTTCGGGCGCCTCCGAGACGAGCCGCGCCGACGTGGTGAAGTACGACGTCGCGTCGATGACCAGTGAGCGGCACGAGTTGGCGGCGGATCTCGTACCCGGTGAGGCGGTCTTCGTTCCCGCGGCCAAGCGGGGCAACGAGGACGACGGTTGGCTGCTCACCATCGTCACCGACCGGGCCGGCCGGGGTTCGGAGTTGCTCGTCCTGGACGCGACCGACGTCACCGGCCCCGCCGTCGCCTCGATCCGCCTGCCCCGTAAGGTCCCCGCGGGATTCCACGGCTCCTGGATTCCCGACTCGGACCCACCGCCGCTCGCGGGCGACGCGCCGACGCCGGACGCCGCCTGAATGCCCACCGCCCCCACGAAAGCGACGGAGAACCACGTGATGACCACGCCGGGCACCCCTGCCGCGCGCAGCGACACAGCCCCCGACCAGGTTCACGACCCGAGCACCAACAACAACCCGAACGGCGCCAACGACCCGAACGGCGCCGACAACGCGCCGGCCGGGACCGACCGGATGGGACTTCGCCCCGTCATTCTCAGCTTGGTGTGGGACGTCGGCCTGTCCATCGGCGCCTACTACCTGTGCCGCGCCCTGGGCGCCAGCACCTACGTGTCCCTGCTCGTCGGGACACTGGTGGCCGGCGTACGGGTGGCTTACGTCGCGATTCGGGCTCGCCACTTCGACGCCTTCGCCGGCTTCATGGTCGGCGTGTTCGGCATCGGGCTGATCCTCTCGTTCCTGTCAGGAGACGATCGCTTCCTGCTATTGAAGGACTCCTTCGGCACCGCCGCGGCCGGCCTCGCCTTCCTCGGCAGCTGTGTCATCGGACGTCCGCTGATCTACTACGCGGCGCAGCGGTTCGCCGCGCCGACACCGCAGGGGCGGGAGCAGTGGGAGGCCCTGTGGGCGACCTCTGCGCCGTTCCGCCGGACGTTCGTCGTCCTGTCGGCGGTCTGGGGCATCGGGCTCCTCGTGGAGGCCGCCGTCCGCGTCGTCCTGGTGTACGTCCTGCCGGTCGACGTCATGGCCGGCCTGTCGTCGGTCCTCAGCATCGCCGCCTTCGCGCTGCTGATGACCTGGAACATGTGGTACTCGCGACGGGCTCAGGCACGCGGGCGGGCGCGAGCCGCCGCGGCGGCCGAAGCCGCCCCGGCCGCCTGAGAGGAGCCTCGCGCGATGCGGGGGGCGCTGCCTGGCACGCACAAGGCGTCGCCAGGCAGCGCTGCGGGACTCACCGGCCCGCGGTGGTCGCACGGCTCGTCGGGTTGTCCGAGCCCCCGCGGGGGTCTGCTCAGACGCCGACGTGCTCGTCGAGGGCCTGCTGGATACGGCTGAGCGTGCGGTCTCGTCCGAGCAGGGCGAGCGACTCGAACAGCGGCGGCGACACCCGCCGGCCGGTCGCCGCCACCCGGACGGGACCGAACGCGTGTTTCGGGCGACGACCGAGTTCGTCGACGAGGGCCTGCCGCAGCACCCGCTCGATGGCGTCCTTCTCCCAGACCAGGAGGGTGCGCAGCGCCGCGTCGGCCGCCTCGAGCACGGCTTTGGCGTCCTCGGTGAGGACGCGGGCCGCCGCCTCGGGATCGACCTCGAAGTGCCGGTCGGGCGCCAGGAGGAACGCCAACAGCTCCGCCGCCTCGCTGAGGTGGACGACGCGCTCCTGGATCAGTGGTGCCGCGGCCGCCACGACACCCGCCTGCTCCTCCGTGGGGGTGTCGGTGACGAGACCGGCCCGGGCGAGGAAGGGCGTGATCCGAAGAACGAAATCGGTGGGGTCGAGGGCGCGGATCTTGTGCCCGTTGATGGCGTCCAGCTTGCGCGGGTCGAGCCGGCCGGCGGTCGTACCGACCCGCTCGAGATCGAAGAGCTTGACGAGTTCGGCCAGCGTGAGGTCCTCCCGGTCGCCACCGGGCGACCAGCCGAGCAGCGCGAGGTAGTTGACGACGGCCTCCGGAAGGTAGCCGTGGTCGCGGTACCACGCGACGGAGGACGTGCCGTAGCCCTTCGACAACGGCTTGCCGTCGGACTCCAGGACGTGGGGTGTGTGGGCGTAGACGGGGATGTCCGCCTCGGCGGTGCCCATGGCCCGAAAGATCGCGATCTGCCGGGGTGCGGAGGCGAGGAGGTCGTCGCCACGGACGATGTGGGTGATCTCCATCATCGAGTCGTCGACCGCCGCGGCCAGGTTGTAGAGCGGGTAGCCGTTGGCCCGCATGATCACGAAGTCGGGGACGTTCGCGTGGTCGAAGAGCACCTCACCACGGATGGCGTCGCGCACCACCGTGCTCCCGGTGGGCATCCGGAAACGGACGACCGGCAGCCGGCCCCCCTTCTGGAACGCCGACACCTGACTCGACGCGAGTTCGCGGCAGCGGCCGCTGTAGCCGGGCGGCAGGCCCTGTTGCCGCTGCTCCTCCCGCTCCGCGTCGAGCTCCTCCTGCGTGCAGTAGCAGTAGTAGGCGTTGCCCGCGGCGAGGAACCGCTGCACCCAGGAGCGGTAGAGCGGGAGGCGTTCACTTTGCTGGTAGGGACCGAAGTCGCCGCCGACCTCGATCCCCTCGTCCCAGTCCAGCCCGAGCCAGCGAAGCGTGTCCGCCGCGGCGGCGATCGCCTCGGGCGTCACGCGGGAGCGGTCGGTGTCCTCGATCCGGAAGACGAACTGACCACCGGTGTGCCGGGCCCAGGCCCAGGCGTACAACGCGGTCCGGAGGTTGCCGACATGGAGGTCACCACTGGGTGAGGGCGCGAACCTCGTTCGCACCCGCCCAGATGAGCCCTCCCTAGTCATGTCTGATCACCCGGTTGGTCAGGGTGCCGAGGCCCTCGATGGTCACCGAGACCTCGTCCCCCACCTGCATCGGCCCGACGCCGGCCGGGGTGCCGGTGAGCAGGACGTCGCCGGGCAGCAGCGTCATGAAGGTGCTGACGTAGGCGATCAGGGACGGCACGTCGTTGATCATCTGGGACGTACGCCCGGACTGGCGTACCTCGCCACCCACCGTCGTGGTCAGGGCTAGGTCGGAGAAGTCGAGATCGGTCTCGATCCAGGGACCGAGCGGGCAGAACGTGTCGTAACCCTTCGCGCGCGCCCACTGACCGTCACGTTTTTGCAGGTCGCGGGCGGTGACGTCGTTGGCGCAGGTGTAGCCGAAGATCACCTCGGCGGCGCGTTCCTTCGGCACGTGCCGGCAGATCCGCCCGATGATGACGGCCAGCTCGCCCTCGTAGTTGAGGTCGCTGGTCGGCGGCGGGTAGACGATGCCGTCGCCGGGGCCGATCACGGAGGTGTTGGGCTTGAGGAACACCAGGGGCTCGGCCGGCACCTCGTTGCCGAGTTCGGCCGCGTGCTCGGCGTAGTTGCGACCGATCCCGATCACCTTGCTACGCGGGATGATCGGCGCGAGCAACCGGACGTCGGCCTGCGGCACGCGCTCACCGGTCAGCTGGACGGGGCGGTAGAGCGGGTCTCCGTCGAGTACGGCGAGCACCTCGGCACCCGGGTCACCCTCGACCGCGGCATACCTCGGGTCGTCACCAGCACTGAAGCGTGCGATGCGCAAAAGACTCCAGCCTCCAAAAGTGCGACGAATGGGCTTTCGCAGCCTATCGGGCCCGGCCCGTGGCGGCCTGGCGTGTGCGCCACGGCCGGGCCGGCATCGGCTGGCCGGAGCGGGCGGGAAGCCCCTCCCAGCCCGGCCGTCGACGCTGACGACGCGGGTACGGTGGCCGGGTGCGACCGTCCGACCCGCCCGCGCCGACGCCGGTGCCCACCGAAGTGCCGGAGGCGACCTGGCTCGCCCGCCAGGCCGCCCATGAACGCCGCGTGGACGCGTGGGTGGCTCCCCATCGCGGCCGGCGCAAGGATCAGCGGCGGCATCCGGTCGAGGACTTCCTCTTCACCTACTACTCCCACCGGCCGGCCCGGCTGCGGCGCTGGCACCCCGGCGCGGGTGTCGTCCTCGCCGGCGAGGCGGCCCGGCGGACGTTCCTGCACGGCCGCGACTACGTCGAGGTGGCCGGCGGGGTCATGATCGATCCGGCCGTGCTCGCCGGGCGGGCGGACGCGATCCGCTGGATCCGGGATCTGCTGACCGCCACGCGGGGACGCCCGGCGAGCTTCGGCTGCTTCGGTCTGCACGAGTGGGCGATGGTCTATCGGCTCCCCCAGGAGCGGGTCCGGCACGCGGGCTGGCCGCTGCGGCTCGGCGCCGAGGGCACCGACCGGGTGGTCGAGTCCCAGCGGATCCGCTGCTCCCACTTCGACGCGTACCGGTTCTTCACCGAGCCGGCCAGCCCGCTCAACACCCTGCGGCCCACGCGGGAGACCCAGCTCGACCTCGAACAGCCTGGCTGCCTGCACGCCAACATGGATCTGTACAAGTGGGCCTACAAGCTGGCCCCGCACGTCCCGTCGGAGCTGGTCGCCGACTGCTTCGAGCTGGCCCGGGAGATCCGTACCCTCGACATGCGTGCCTCGCCGTACGACCTGCGCGCTCTCGGCCACGAACCGGTCCCGATCGAGACACCCGAGGGTCGGGCGGAGTACGCCGGGGCCCAGCGCGACTTCTCGGTGCGGGCCCAGGCGCTCCGGGACCGGCTGATCGATGCCTGCGACGGCCTGCTCAGCCTGATCGACCCGCTGGCCCGGGCCCGCTCGGACCGGCCGGGGCCTCAGGCCCGCTCGGACTGCTCGGACTGCTCGGACTGCTCGACCCCGGCCCGGACCAGGCCGTAGGTCACGCCGTCGACCAGCGCCTCCCAGGAGGCCTCGATGATGTTGTGGCCGACGCCGACGGTCTGCCAGGACTCCTCGCCGTCGGAGAGCTCGATCAGAACTCTGATAACGGCGTCCGTCCCGTGCCCGGCGTCCAGGATGCGCACGCGGTAGTCGATCAGGTCGAGCTTCTCCACCACGGGGTAGGACTGGCCGATCGCGCCACGCAACGCGGCGTCGAGCGCGTTCACCGGACCGTTGCCCTCGCCGGTCACGATGGCCCGCTCACCACCCGCGCTCAGCTTGACCGTCGCCTCCGACAGCGCCTCCTCATCCGGGCGGGAGTCGGTGATCACGCGCCAGGAGTCGACGTGGAAGAAGTTCGGCCGGGCGCCCTCGACCTCCTCGATGAGCAACAGCTCGAAGGAGGCGTCGGCCGCCTCGAAGGTGTAGCCCTGCGCCTCCATGGCCTTCACGCGCTCGGTGATCCTGGTCACGAGCGCCCGGTCGCCGGCGAGGTCGTAGCCGAGTTCGCGGCCCTTGAGCTCGATGCTCGCCCGTCCGGCCATGTCCGAGACCAGGAGTCGCATGTCGTTGCCGACGTCCTCGGGATCGGCGTGCTGGTAGAGGTTCGGGTCGACCTTGATCGCGCTCGCGTGCAGACCCGCCTTGTGCGTGAAGGCCGACGCGCCCACGTAGGGCTGCCGGGAGTACGGCGGCACGTTGGTCACCTCCGAGACCGCGTGCGCGATCCGGGTCGCCTCCCGCAGTGCCGCCGCGGGGACGAGGTCGCGCCCACGCTTGAGCTGGAGGTTGGCGACGACGGTGACCAGGTCGGCGTTCCCGGTGCGCTCGCCGTACCCGTTGAGTGTGCCCTGCACGTGGCTCGCCCCCGCGTCGACCGCCGCGAGGGTGTTCGCGACCGCGCAGCCGGCGTCGTTGTGGCAGTGGATGCCGACCCGGGCGCCGGTGCCGGCGAGCACCGTCGACACGACGTCGCCCACCTGGTCGGGGAGCATCCCGCCGTTCGTGTCGCAGAGCGCCACGACCTCCACACCCGCCTCGGCGGCGACCCGCACGACCTCCAGCGCGTACGCCGGATTGTCGCGGTAACCGTCGAAGAAGTGCTCGGCGTCGACGAAGACCCGCTGCCCACCGGCGCGCAGGAACTCCACCGTGTCGCGGATCATGGCGAGGTTCTCCTCGAGCGTGGTCCGCAGGGCGAGTTCGACGTGCCGGTCGTGGCTCTTCGCCACCAGCGTCACGACGTCCGCGCGGGAGTCACGCAACGCCCGCACCAGTGGGTCGTCCGCCGCCTTCATCCCCGCCCGCCGGGTGGCGCCGAACGCCGCGAGCGTGGCGTGGCGGAGTCGGAGTTCGTCACCCGCCCGCCGGAAGAACTCCGTGTCCTTCGGATTGGCGCCCGGCCAGCCACCCTCGATGTAGCCGACGCCAAGCGCGTCGAGGTGCCCCGCAATGGCGAGCTTGTCCTCGACGGAGAGGCTGAGGCCCTCCTGCTGGGCCCCGTCACGCAGCGTCGTGTCGTACACGTGGAAGTCGCTCATCGGAAGAAGCTCCTTGCGAACCTGGATGTGGTCGGGAGGTGTGTCGGGGCCTGACAAACAAAAAACCTCTCGCGGGGTGCGAGAGGTCTGCGCGCAGGACGGGACGTGTCCGGCGCGCCTAGGTAATGATCACCGTGAAGGTGGAGTACATGCGGGCAGTCTCGCACATCCTGTTCGGACATGGTCACTCCCCTCCGCTGTAACCGAGGTGTCGCGAGCCGTCAGCGGACGGTCAGCTGTCCCCTTGTGACCTTCCGTCCTGGTTCGCTAGGGTCGATCCGTGGGCATCTGATCGGAGTTCCCGACCTCTCGCCGCGTGGTGGTTCTCACCCGTAGGCCTCCTCCGAGTTCCTGGGATCCCATGACGACGCCCTTCGCTTCTCCCGCCCTTTCCCGTGCCCCCGGTGCCCCTGTCCTGAAGGCTTCGGGGCTCACCAAGACCCATGACGGTGACCCGCTGTTCACCGATGTCAACCTCATCGTGAACGCCGGCGAGCGGATCGGTCTCGTCGGGCCGAACGGTGCCGGCAAGTCGACCTTGCTCCGCATCCTCGCCGGCCGTGACCGGCCTGACCGCGGCACGGTGAGCTACGGGCCGCGCGACCGGGTTGGCTACCGCGACGCCGACATCCCCGACACCGAGACCACGGTCGGCGCGTTTCTCGACGCGGGTCTTGGTGAGATCGCGGGCATCGCGGCCCGGATGCGCGTGCTGGAGCACGCCATGGCGGACTCCGGTGGCACGCACGACGCCGAGGACACCGACAACACGGAGAGGCCCGAGAACACCGAGGACGTCCTCGCGGAGTACGCCGCGGCACAGGACAGGTTCGAGGTGCTCGGTGGCTGGGAGGCGCAGGCGCGTTCGGAGGAGGTCCGCGACCGGCTGGGTCTCGCCGACCTCGACCCGTCGCGACGCCTGGGCCAGACGAGCGGTGGCCAGCAGGCCCGGCTCATGCTCGCGCGCCTCCTGCTGGAGCAGCCGAGCGTGCTGCTGTTGGACGAACCGACGAACCATCTCGACGCCGCCGGGGTCAGCTGGCTCGGTGACTACCTCGTGCGCTACCGCGGCGTCGTCGTGGTGGTCACGCACGACCGCGCGTTCCTCGACCGGCTGGTGCATCGCGTCGTCGAACTCGACGTCCTCACCGACCAGGCCGAGGTCTACGAGGGCGGCTACACCGCATACCGGTTGGAGAAGCGGCGTCGCCGCGCGCGCCTGTTGGCTGACTGGGAAGCGCAGGAGAAGCACCACCGCAGGTTGAGCGCCGACATCGAACGCACTGCCAACCAGGCCTTGCGCACCGAACTCACCACGCACAACGACCGGATGCGCCGCTACGCCAAGAAGGTCGCGAAGAAGGCGAAGGCGCGCGAGCGCAGACTGCGGCGGGAGATGACCTCGGCGAGCTGGATCGAGCGGCCGGAGGAACGCCCACCCCTGGTGCTCGACTTCGCGGGTTCGACGCCGCCCGACCAGGTGGTGCTCACTGCGCAGGCCCTGGTCGGCGACCGCGGCAACGGTCCGCTCTGGCAGGAGTTCTCGGCCCTGGTCCGAGGCGGCGAACGCGTCGTCGTGAGCGGTGAGAACGGTACCGGCAAGTCCACCTTGCTCGCGCTCCTCGCCGGTGAGTTGTCGCCCCTGCGAGGGCAGGCGACCCTGGGCGTGCGAGCCGGTGTGCTTCCGCAGGTGCATGACCAGCTGCCGTTGCGGATGCCGGTGCTCGACTACCTGCGCCGGCGGATTCCTCTCTACGAGGAGGACGCCGAGCGCCTGCTCGACTCCTACCTGTTCGACGAGGACCAGATCAGGCGCCCGCTCGGTACCCTCTCAGCCGGCGAGATTCGCCGGCTGCTGCTGGCCTGCCTGGTCAACGGCGGGCAGCAGCTCCTGCTCCTCGACGAACCCACCAACTATCTCGACTTCGACTCCCTCGACGTGCTGGACGACGCGCTCGCGGGATTCGGCGGGACAGTCGTCGCCGTCAGCCACGACGAGCGCTTCACCGAGAACTTCAGGCCCACCCAGCACTGGCGGCTCCTCCGCACGGCGCGGGGTCCGGCCACGTGGCAGGTGTCCACGTCGTCGGCGTCCTGAGCCGGGTCCGAGTGGTCCGAGTCAGATCCGGATCGGGGCCGGGGTGGGGCCGCTCGCGGCCGGTCCTCAGACGGTGTCCTGACGCCCCTGTCGGTCGCGGTGGTCCCGGCGGCCTGGTCGGTCCTGGAGTTCGGCCGGACCACGCCGGCGCACCAGCATGGCGCCGAGCGCGGTGCGCCGGTGCAGCACCGCGCGCCCGGCCCGGACGGTACTGATCAGGCCCGCCCCCCGCAGCGCCGCGGTGTGCGCGGACACCGTGGCGTTGCTCACCCCGAGCTGGCGGGCGAGCCCACTGGTGGTGTGTTCGTCGGCCAGCAGGAGCAGCAGGTCGAGCCGCGTACGCCCGAGCACACCGGCCAGGGCGGCCTCGGCGCTGTCGGCACCTGCCGGCCTCTCGGGTGAGAGCGGAATGCCCGGACCGGCCGCGTAGGTGACGACCACCGGCCGGTCCGGCTGGTCACAGACGAGTGGATGGCCGGTCCAGTGGAAGGTGGGGAGCAGCACCAGTCCCCGGCCGTCCACGTCGATGTGCCGCTCGAACGGCGCGTCGAGTTCCCACTCCTGTTCCCGAAACAGCGCGCCCGGCACCAGCTCACCGAGCGCGTGCCCGATGCCGTGCTCGGCCACGGTCAGGGCGTGCCGGGTGAACTCCGCCTGGTGCAGGTCGCTCAGCTGATCCCAGACGGGTCGCAGGGCATGGTCGTACGCCGACCGATGGGCGCGGCGGAGAATCTGCCAGGCCTCGGCGTCGCCCCGGTGCAGCGCGCGGATCCAGGGCGGCGCCGCGGTCGGGTGCGGTGCGTACACCCGCTCGAGCTCGGCACGGACGAGGTCCGGGCGCCACGCCCGTGGGCTGTCCAGCGCCTCGTCCAACGTCTCGTCGTAGATGTCGAGGAAAGCCGGTGCGAGCCCGGCGGGGACCAGGTCGCCGACCGGTGCCACGGCACGGGGCAGCGACCGGAGCATCCGTCGTCGCCACCGACCGAAGAGCAGGCCGTCGTCGCGACGGACCATCATGAGGAGGGCGCTGTTCAGCTCCAGGAGCGGTGCCGGTCGGGGCGAGAACCGGACGTGGGCGAAGTCGGCGGCGCTGAAGCGGATCCGGATCACTACTCCCCCTGGTGGCGTCGCGCAATCGTTTCGGGCCGGAGCTGAACCATCGTGCCCACCGCGGGCCGAACGGCAGCATGCGGGTCATGTCCTACGAACTTCCGCAGCCAGCAGACCCGCGTCCCGCACGGCCCACCAGGCGAGCCCTCACCACGTCGGCCGTCCTGGCCGCGGCCCTCCTGGTCGTGGGCGGTCGGGACGTCGCGGTGGCCCGTGCCGCATCCGCCGACCTGCGCCTTCGGCTACCGGCGCCGACCGGACCCCACCCGGTGGGGCTCACCACGTGGTACCTCCTCGACCGATCCCGCCGCGATCCCTGGGACAGCACCATCCCCGTGCGGGAGCTGATGGTCTCGGTGTTCTACCCCGCCCGCGACGTCCGCCGCCACCCGGTGGTTCGACAGCTCGACCCCGGAGTCGCCGGGGTGTTCGGCATGTTCGTGCCGTACCGGTTTCCGGGAGTGCCCCCGACCGGAGTGGACTGGGCGGCCACCACGACCCACGCCCACCTGGACGCACCGGCACTCGCCGGGCGGCGACCGGTGCTGGTGTACAGCCCGGGCGGCGGGGATCCGCGCGGCCTGGGCAGCAGTGTCGCGGAGGATCTGGCCAGCCACGGCTGGGTGGTGGTGACGATGGACCATCCCGGCGACGCCGTCGCCGTCGAGTTCCCCGGCCCGACCGACTACCGGGACGCGGTTCGCCCGACCGTCTTCGTGACCGATCCCCGGACCGATCCGACGACCTTCCGCACCATGATCGACGCCCGGGTCGCGGACACGCGGTTCGTGCTGGACCAGGTGGAGGTGCTGGCCGGCGGAGGCAACCCGGACGCGATCGGACGAGCGGTGCCGAGCGGGCTCGCGCGTGCGGTCGACCCGCGAAAGATGGGTGTCTACGGTCACTCCGCCGGCGCTACCGCGGCCGCGCAGGCGATGTATGAGGATCGCCGGCTCGGCGCGGCGATCAACCTGGAGGGCTATCTCGACCATCCCGCGGAGCAGCCCGGCCAGGAGGGAGCGTTGTATCCGGTCGCGGAGTACGGCGTGGACCGACCGTTGCTGCTCTGGAGCAGCGAGGGCTTCCCCGACCGGGCGGGCATGGCACGCTCCTGGTCGGCGATGCTCGCTCATCCAGGCGGCTGGACCAGCCGGCGGGACTTCCGGAACGCCGCGCACTGGACGTTCACCGACTTCGCCGCCATCGCGCCCCAGGTGCAGGCCGCCGGGCTGATGACCGCCGCCGCGCGAGCCGACCTCGTGGGCACGATCGACCAGGCCGATGCGGTTCGGACGGTGCGTACCGGCGTACGTGAGTTCTTCGCACGGCACCTGCGTCGTCCCTGACGCGCGGTCGCCGCCGTCGTCCACGGCGCAACCGACGCCTGCCCGGGGCGACCACACAGCACGGCGGGCTGGCACGCGACCGAGACCTGGTGTCAATGGTCGCCTGCGCCAGCCCGCCGGCACTCACACGTGTGGCGTTCTCCCGCGGCCGCGGGTCGGGGTCATCCGGACCCGGCCCTTGATCCCTCGGGCAGGGGCAGATCGAGCTCGGTCGGGTCGAACTCCCCGTCCTTCGCTCCGGAGAGGAATGCCTCCCACTCCCCTGGCGTGAAGACCAGCACTGGTCCGTCGGGGTCATGGGCGTTCCGCATGCCGATCAGCTCGTCCACGAAGGCGACTTCGATGTCGCCGCCGGCGGCTGCCGAACGCCACTCCGCGCGGCCCAGGTCGAAGACCCCCTTGAGGGGGTGGGTGACGCCTTCCGTTTGTTCCGTCATTCGTGGGTACTCCCTGTCTGAGGATCACCAGACGGCGACGGCGACGACCTTTGGGTGTTCCGGCGCCGCCGAAGCCCCCGTTGCGCACGGGAAAAGCTACTCCCTCTTCCCACAGACGCGCACGCAGAGTCCCCGGGTGTCGCACAGAGTGGCGACCAGCCTCGTTTCGGGGCGCCCCGAGGAACGCTCGGCGGGCTCAGCAGACCTTGTGCATCCAGCCGTAGCCGTCCTCGGCCCGGCCGTACTGGATGTCGAGCAGCTTCTCGCGGATCGCCATGGTGACGGGGCCGGCACCGCCGTCACCCATGACCACCTCGCCCTCGGGCGAGCGGAGCGAGCCGACCGGCGTGAGGACCGCGGCGGTTCCGCACGCGAAGACCTCCGTGATCCGACCGCTGTGGGCGCTGTCACGCCACTCGTCGATGCTGATCCGGCGCTCCTCCACCTTGTGGCCCATGTCGCTGGCGATGACCTGGACCGCGTGGCGCGTGATGCCCTCGAGGATCGTGCCGAGCTCGGGAGTGACGATCTGGCCGTCGTCGTAGACGAAGTAGAGGTTCATCCCGCCGAGTTCCTCGACCCAGCGGTGCTCGACCGCGTCCAGGAAGACCACCTGGTCACAGCCGTGCTCACTCGCCTCCTGCTGGGCGAGCAGGCTGCCGGCGTAGTTGCCGCCACACTTCGCCGCGCCGGTGCCGCCCACCGCCGCACGGGTGTATTCCTGCGACAGCCAGATCGACACCGGCTTGACGCCCTTGGAGAAGTAGGCACCGGCCGGCGAGGCGATCACGGAGAAGGTCACCTCCCGCGCCGCGCGCACACCGAGGAAGACCTCGGAGGCGAACATGAACGGCCTGACGTAGAGGCTGGTCTCGCCTCCGGCCGGCACCCAGTCACGGTCGACGCTCACCAAGGTGTCCAGCGCGGTCAGGAAGTCCTCCGCGGGAAGCTCGGGCAGGGCCATCCGGTGCGCCGAACGCTGGAAGCGGGCGGCGTTGGCCTCCGGACGGAACGTCCAGATCGAGCCGTCCTCACGGCGGTATGCCTTGAGGCCCTCGAAGATCTCCTGCGCGTAATGAAGCACCGCGGTGGCCGGGTCGATCGTGAGCGGGCCGTAGGGCTTGAGGGTCGCGTCGTGCCACCCCTGCTCGGGCGTCCACGTCACGGTCACCATGTGGTCGGAGAAGTACTTTCCGAACCCCGGGTCGGCAAGGATCTCCGCCCGGCGCGCGGCCGGGACAGGAGACTCGTTGAGTTGCTTGCGGAACTCGAGGCTTGCGGTCATGGCTGCACCGTACCCAATCCTTGGTCAACCCGCGGTGGCGCGAAGCCCACGGGACCTCCGGCCGTCCGGAGGGTGGAGAGATCTATCGGTCAAACAAGACGAAAGGCGCCGCCCGCACGATGGCGGGCGGCGCCTGGCTCCGAAGGCGAAAGCGTCGGAGCCTACGCGGTTACTCGGGCGGCGATGGCGTCGCCGATCTCGGTGGTCGTCCGGGCCGGCGCCCCGGCGCGAGCGGCGATGTCGGCCGTCGCGGCCTCCTCGATCCGGCGGGCCGCGGCCGGCTCGCCGAGGTGCTCCAGCAGCAACGCCGCCGACAGGATCGCTGCCGTCGGGTCGGCCTTGCCCTGGCCGGCGATGCCGGGTGCCGAGCCGTGCACCGGCTCGAACATCGAGGGAGCGGTGCGGTCGGGGTTGACGTTGCCGCTCGCGGCGAGGCCGATGCCGCCGGTCACGGCGGCCGCCAGGTCGGTGAGGATGTCGCCGAACAGGTTGTCGGTCACGATCACGTCGAACCGCTCGGGCTCGGTCACCAGGAAGATCGTCGCGGCGTCGACGTGGAGGTAGTCGACCTCGACCTCGGGGAACTCCGGCGCCACCTCGGCCACGACCCGCGCCCAGACACCACCGGCGTGCACGAGCACGTTGGTCTTGTGCACGAGGGTCAGCTTGCCCCGGCGGGCCCTGGCCCGCGCGAAGGCGTCGCGCACCACACGCTCGACGCCGAAGGCGGTGTTGATGCTGACCTCGGTGGCCAACTCGTGCGGGGTGCCCTTGCGGACCGTGCCGCCGTTGCCGACGTAGAGACCCTCGGTGCCCTCGCGAACCACGACGAAGTCGATCGGGGCGTCGCTGGCGAGTGGGGTGGGAACGCCAGGGAAGCTCCGCGAGGGGCGGAGGTTGACGTAGTGGTCGAACTCGAAGCGCAGCCGCAGCAGCAGGCCGCGCTCGAGGATTCCGGAGGGAAGGTTGGGGTCACCCGGCCGGCCGCCGACGGCTCCGAGAAGGATCACGTCGTGGTCGCGTAGCTCGGCGAGCACCGAGTCGGGCAGCACCTCGCCGGTCGCGAGGTAGCGTTCCGCGCCCAGGTCGTAGCTGTTCGGCTCGATCTTGACGTCGTGTGCCGGGGCGACCGCCTCGAGGACCTTCAGTGCCTCAGCCGTGACCTCGGGACCGATGAAGTCGCCCGGGATCACCGCGAGGCGGATGCTCTGCGCCATAGGGTCACCGTACTTGTCCTGTCCACATCTCGACACATCGGTCTTACGATGCGGACTTGCGGGTGGCGGTCGGTTTCCCCGCGTCGCGGGCGTCCGAACCACCGGTGGGCTCCACCTGCAGGATGCTCCGACCACCGTTGTCCCGGCGGTCCAGGGCTTCCTGCACGGCTCGATAGGCCAGTCGCTGGGCCTCTGTCATGGGAATTTCCTCCTTCGCGGTAACGGTCCTCGAGGTCGTCGAGGAGGGATGCGGACCAGCAGCACGAACTCCGAGGCGGGGAGCCGGCCCGTTGTCAGCAGAACCCGCCACGGCGGCGAAGGATGCATACCCAGGACACGCGCTCGAGAATAGTAGGACTTCCTAGTAATTGTCTCGCCAGGCGTCAGTGGTTCTCGGATACCGAGACCGCGCACACGTGTGCCACACTCTGGCCGCATGAGTGCTCCGCCCCAGCTTCCCGGTGTGGTCACCCGAGCCCACGCACTGTCGCGTCGGCGCGGATTCGTGTCGTCGTGCCGCAACGAGACCGGCTGGCTTCTCGCCACCCTGGCCGCGACGCGCACCGGCACCCTCGCCGAGTCCGGCACCGGTTGCGGTGTCGGCTCGGCCTGGCTGCGCAGCGGGATGCGCGACGAGGCCCGACTGGTCACCGCGGAGCACGACGCCGGGCTCGTCGAGGCCGTCCGCGAGATGTTCGCGGGTGACGACGCCGTCAGCGTGTTCGAGGCCGACTGGAAGGAACTCGCGCACGAGGCGCCGTTCTCACTGCTCTTCCTCGACGTACGGGAGGCGAAGCGGGCGGGACCCGACGTCGCCGCGGCGCTCGTCGAACCGGGCGGGCTCGTCGTCCTGGACGACTTCACGCCGTGCGCGACGTGGCCGCCGATGTATCAGGGCCGGGTGGACGTGACCCGCCAGCAGTGGCTCACCGACCCGAGGTTCACCACCGTCGAGGTGATGGTGGCCGTCGACGCGAGCGTGCTGATCGCCACCCGGCGCTGACGCCGCACTGGGCGAGCGTCGGCCGAGACGCTCGCCACCACCCGCCGCGACCCGCGAGTCAGTCGTCCAGGTTGATCGCGCGCACGTCTTCGGCGGAGATCTCCCGCACGATCTCGTCCAGCGCCGCCTGCGGGATGGCCGAGTCGACGGTCATCGCCACCAGCGCCTTGCCGCCTCTGCGGTCCCGGCTGACCTGCATCCCCGCGATGTTGACGCCCGCCGCACCGAGGATCCGACCCACGACGCCGACGACGCCCGGACGGTCGACGTACTGCAGCACCGCCATGTGTGCCGTGAGCTCGATCTCGATGTCGAAGCCCTCGACCTCGACCAGGCGCTCGATGTGGCGTGGTCCGACGAGCGTGCCGCCGACCGAGACCTGCCGGCCGCTCGCGAGGGTTCCTCGCAACGTGACCAGGTTGCGGAAGTCGGGGCTGTCCGGATCGGTGCGCAACCGGACCTCGAGCCCGCGTTCGGCCGCCAGCAAGGGCACGTTGACATAGGAGACCTGCTCCTCGACGACCGAGGCGAAGATGCCTTTGAGAGCAGCGAGTTCGAGCACCTTGACGTCGTAGTCGGTGATCTCGCCGCGTACCTCGACGTCCAGCTGCAGAGCCACCTCCCCGGCGAGCGCGGTGAAGATGCGGCCGAGCTTCTCCGCGAGCGGAATGCCGGGTCGGACGTCCTCGGCGATGACGCCACCCTGCACGTTGACGGCGTCGGGTACGAGGTCGCCGGCGAGGGCGAGGCGGACCGAACGCGCGACCGAGACACCGGCCTTCTCCTGTGCCTCCTCGGTGCTCGCCCCGAGGTGAGGCGTGACCACGACGTTGTCGAGTTCGAACAGCGGGGAGTCGGTGCAGGGCTCGGTCGTGAACACGTCGATGCCGGCACCGGCGAGCCGGCGCTCCTTCAACGCGACGTAGAGCGCGTGCTCGTCGATGAGACCGCCCCGCGCGGCGTTGACGATGATCGCGCCCGGCTTGACCTTCGCGAGTTCGGCCTCGCCGATGAGCCCCATGGTCTCGGGAGTCTTGGGCAGGTGGATGGTCATCGCGTCGCTGACGGAGAGCAGTTCCTCGAGCGGCACCAGTCGGACACCCATCTGGGCTGCCCGACCGGGCTGGACGTAGGGGTCGTAGGCCACGACGTTCATGCCGAACGCGGTCAGGCGTTGTGCCACCAGCACACCGATCCGGCCCAACCCGAGAACACCGAGGGTCTTGTCGAAGAGTTCGACGCCGCTGAACCTGCTCCGCTTCCACTCCCCCGCCCGCAGCGAGGCGTCGGCCGCCGGGATCCGGCGCGCCACCGCGAGCAGCAGTGCGATGGCGTGCTCGGCGGCCGAGACGATGTTGGACTGCGGAGCGTTGACGACCATCACGCCGGCCTGGGTGGCCGCCTTCACGTCGACGTTGTCCAGGCCGACACCCGCACGGGCGACGACCTTCAGCCGCGGCGCGGCGGCGAGGGCTTCGACGTCGACCTTGGTCGCGCTACGGACGAGGATGGCGTCGACGTCGGCGAGCGCGGGCAGCAGCGCCGAACGGTCGGCGCCGTCGCAGTAGCGAATCTCGAAGTCGCCGCCGAGCACCTCGACCGTGGCGGTGGAGAGCTCTTCGGCGATCAGGACGACGGGCTTGCGCGCAGCGCCGGGCACTGCGGGCAGAACAGGGGAGTTCACGGGCGGCAGTCCTCCTGCGTCGCGGCGGGGCAATCCGCCCGAGCACGACCTTGGGCCCGGCACTGCCGTCAGGATAGCCACGCGACGCACCCCTGCGCAGGAGGGCGCACGATTGTTACCGAACGCTCACTTGACGCCATTTCCACGGGGCTTGTCCACGATCATGACCTCCGCCAGACCCCTTCCACCGCCGGCCCCACCGGTGATCATGATCGGCCTCACGAAAACGGACGCGCCCGCGGGGGAAACGGAAAGGCCCCCGCCCGGTCACACCGGTCAGGGGCCTTTCCCGCACCACGCTCAGCCGCGGGCGGCCGTGCCCTCGACGTAGTCGTCGTCGTGGCTCTTCACCCACGCCATGAGCTCGCGCAGGTCCTTGCCGACCTTCTCGATCGGGTGCTGCTCGGACTCCTCGCGGAACCGCTTGAACTCCGGGCCACCGGCGTCCTGGTCGTTGATGAAGCGCTGCGCGAAGGTGCCGTCCTTGATGTCGCTCAGGACGTCGCGCATGTGCGCCTTCACCGCGTCGTCGATGATCCGCGGGCCCGACACGTAGTCGCCGTACTCGGCCGTGTCCGAAACCGACCAGCGCTGCTTGGCGATGCCGCCCTCGTACATCAGGTCGACGATCAGCTTCAGCTCGTGCAGGCACTCGAAGTAGGCGACCTCGGGCTGGTAGCCCGCGTCCGTCAGGGTTTCGAAGCCCGCCTGGATCAGCGCGGAGACGCCGCCGCAGAGCACCGTCTGCTCACCGAACAGGTCGGTCTCGGTCTCCTCGGTGAACGTCGTCTGGATGCCGCCCGCACGCAGACCGCCGATGGCCTTGGCGTAGGCCAGGGTGAGCGGCCAGGCGTTGCCGGTCGCGTCCTGCTCGACCGCGACGAGAACGGGCACGCCGCGCCCCTCGCTGTACTCGCGGCGGACCAGGTGTCCCGGCCCCTTCGGAGCCACCATCGCGACGTCCACACCGGCCGGCGGCTTGATGTAGCCGAAGCGGATGTTGAAGCCGTGGCCGAAGAAGAGCGCGTCTCCCTCGGCGAGGTTCGGCTCGATCGCCTCGGCGTACAGCTTGCGCTGCGCCGGGTCGGGCGCGAGGACGACGATGAGGTTGGCCTCCGCCACCGCCTCCGCGGGGGTGAGGACCTTCAGGCCCTCCGCCTCGGCCTTCGCCCGGCTCTTGGAGCCCTCGGGCAGGCCGACGCGCACGTCGACGCCAGAATCACGCAGCGACAGCGCGTGGGCGTGGCCCTGACTTCCGTATCCGAGTACGGCGACGGTGCGCCCCTGGATCACCGCCAGGTCGGCGTCGTCGTCGTAGAACAGCTTTGCCACAACATCTCCTTCTGCATTCAGTGTGTGATGAGGCCGGTACGGCTCAGGCGGACTTCTCGTTCACCCGGTCGAGCGAACGCAGGGTCCGGTCGGTGATCGAGCGGCTACCGCGACCAACGGCGACCATGCCTGACTGCACCAGCTCGCGGATCCCGAACGGCTCGAGCACACGCAGCATCGCGTCGAGCTTCTCGGGATTGCCGGTGGCCTCGATCGTCACGGTATCGGGGGCGACGTCGACCACCTTCGCACGGAACAGCTGCACCGTCTCCAGCACACTGCCGCGAGCCTGTCCGTCGGCCTTCACCTTGACCAGGAGCAGCTCCCGCTGCACCGAGGAGGAGGGCTCCAGCTCGACGATCTTGATGACGTTGACGAGTTTGTTGAGCTGCTTGGTGACCTGCTCCAGCGGGAGCTCCTCGACGTTCACGACGATCGTCATCCGGGAGATCTCCGGATGCTCAGTGGCGCCGACGGCGAGGGAGTCGATGTTGAACCCGCGCCGCGAGAAGAGCCCGGCGATCCGGGCCAGGACACTGGGCTTGTTCTCCACCAGCACGGAGAGAGTGTGTCGGGACATGGGGTCTCGTCCTTTCGAGCGCCTGGGCGGAAACGACCACGTTGAATCGGAACCGGAACGGAACCGTCAGAGGTCGTCGTTGTCCCAGGCCGGCGCCAGGTCGCGCGCGATCTTGATGTCGTCGTTGCTGGTACCGGCCGCGACCATCGGCCAGACCATCGCGTCGCGGTGGACCACGAAGTCGACCACCACAGGAACGTCGTTGACGCTCATCGCCTTCGCCAGCACGTCGTCGACGTCCTCGGGCCGCTCACAACGCAGTCCGACGCAGCCGTACGCCTCCGCCAGCTTGGCGAAGTCGGGGATGCGGGTGGAGTGCAGGTCGGAGTTGGAGTAACGCCCGTTGTAGAACAGCGTCTGCCACTGCCGGATCATCCCGAGGCTGGAGTTGTTGATCACCGCGACCTTGATCGGGATGTTCTCCAGCGCGCAGGTGGCGAGTTCCTGGTTGGTCATCTGGAAGCAACCATCACCGTCGATCGCCCACACGGTGGCGTCGGGCTGGGCGACCTTGGCACCCATCGCCGCGGGCACGGAGAAGCCCATCGTGCCGGCGCCGCCGGAGTTGAGGAACGTGCCGGGGTTCTCGTAGGAGATGAAGTGCGCGGCCCACATCTGGTGCTGGCCCACACCCGCGACGTACAACGCCTCGGGCCCGCCGGCCTGGCCGATCTTCTCGATCACGTGCTGCGGGGACAGCGAGCCGTCGTCGGGCTTGTCGTATCCGAGCGGGTACCGCGAGCGCCACTCCTCCAGCAGCCGCCACCAACCGGCGTAGTCGCCCTTGCGGCCGGCCGCGGCCTCGGCCTGCAGCGCGACCACCAGGTCGGCGATGACCTCACGGCAGTCGCCCACGATGGGGACGTCGGCGACGCGGTTCTTGGAGATCTCCGCCGGGTCGATGTCCGCGTGGACGACCTTCGCGCGAGGCGCGAACGTCGCGAGCTTGCCGGTCACCCGATCGTCGAAGCGCGCGCCCAGGCAGATCAGCAGGTCGGACTTCTGCAGCGCACCGACGGCCGCGACCGTGCCGTGCATGCCGGGCATGCCGAGGTGCAGCGGGTGACTGTCGGGGAAGGCGCCGCGGGCCATCAGCGTGGTGACCACCGGGATGCCGGTCATCTCGGCGAGGACACGGAGTTCCTTGGCGGCCCGCGCCCGCAGCACACCGCCACCGACGTAGAGAACCGGCCGGCTCGACTCGCTGATCAGCCGGGCCGCCTCCCGGACCTGCTTGGCGTGCGGCCTGGTCACCGGGCGGTAGCCCGGCAGGTCGACGGAGCCGGGCCAGGAGAAGGTCGTCATCGACTGCATCGCGTCCTTGGACACGTCGACGAGGACCGGGCCGGGCCGACCGGTGGAGGCGATGTGGAACGCCTCGGCGATCGTGCGCGGGATCTCGGCCGGGTCGGTCACCAGGTAGTTGTGCTTGGTGATCGGCAGCGTGATGCCGCGGATGTCGGCTTCCTGGAAGGCGTCCGTGCCGATCGCGCTCGCCGGGACCTGACCGGTCACGGCGACCATCGGCACCGAGTCCATGTAGGCGTCCGCGATCGGCGTCACCAGGTTGGTCGCGCCGGGTCCGGACGTCGCCATGCACACGCCCGGCCGTCCGGTCGCGAGTGCGTAGCCCTCGGCCGCGTGTCCGGCACCCTGCTCGTGCCGGACGAGTACGTGCCGGATCTTTCGCGAGTCCAGGAGCGGGTCGTACGCCGGGAGGATCGCCCCGCCGGGGATGCCGAACACGGTGTCGACTCCGGCCGCCTCCAGCGACTTGATCAGGCTCTGCGCCCCGGTCATCTGCTCACTCATGAGCACCCTCGCTTCGCTGTGGCCTCGCGCTGCTGCCCGAGACCCTGTGCTGATCCAACATGTGCGACCTGACGGCGTACCCGTCGGGTCGCTCGCTGCGCTCGCTCACCTGCTCGCCCTTCCTGGCGGCGCCATGATCACTCGCGTCCTTGTCATCCGGATTGTCTGGGGAAACAAAAACCCCTCGGCCCGAGAGGGCAACGAGGGGTGCGCGCTGGCATCGACCGCTGGTGCGGTTCAGCCGGCGCGCTGTCGGGGTACGAGAATCTGCGGACGCACCCATGCACGTTCTCGGACGACCCACCCTCACGTCAAGCCGAACCACCGGTCATCTCGCGATCTGGACGGGCCGTCCATATATCGTCGGAAGTGCCGGAAACTTCACGATCGTCGTCATCGAAGGCGGGCAGGCCGTCGATGCTGCGCTGGTTCTTCGCCCGGCGGTAGTCCGCCCGCCCCTCCTCGCCCTTGCGGTCCATGTGGGCGGGCAGCAGGTCGCGCTCGCCCACGTAGTCCATGAGGGGCACGCCGTAACCGCAGGAGTCGGAGATCCGGGTGACGTCGACGACGATGATCGCCCGGGCGCCCCGGAGCTCGCCGAACAACCCGGCGAGCCCCGCGAACTCCTCGTCGTACATCGACACCACCCGGCCCTGCCCGTGCAGGCGGACGACGTTGGGCGGGCCCTCGAACGCGCAGAACATCAGCGTCACCCGGCCGTTCTGCCGCAGGTGCGCGATCGTCTCCGCACCGCTCGCGGTGATGTCCACGTAGGCGACCGTGTGGTCGTCGAGCACCAGGAAGGTGCCGCCGACGCCCTTGGGAGAGACGTTGACGCTCCCGCCCGGGCCACTCGGTGCGGTCGCCACGAAGAAGACGTGCTGCGCCTCGACGAACGCCCGCAGGCGCCCGTCGATGCGCTCGTGGACCTTGCCCATCAGCCGCTCACCGAAGGCCGCTCAGCCGCAGACCGCGCCGTGGGCGGCCGAGGTCACGAGCTTGGCGTACTTCCCGAGCACCCCGCGGGTGAAGGTCGGCGGCAGCGGCTGCCACTCCGTGCGGCGGCGCTCCAACTCCTCGTCGTCGACCAGCAGGTCGAGCGAGCGGTTGGTCATGTCGAGGCGGATGACGTCGCCGTCGCGGATCAGCGCGATCGGGCCGCCGTCGGAGGCCTCCGGCGCGATGTGCCCCACGCACAGACCTGTGGTGCCACCGGAGAAGCGGCCGTCGGTCATGAGCAGGACGTCCTTGCCGAGGCCGGCGCCCTTGATCGCGCCGGTGATCGCGAGCATCTCGCGCATGCCCGGCCCACCCTTGGGACCTTCGTAGCGGATGACGACCACGTCGCCGGCCTGGATGGTGCCGTCCTCCAAGGCGTCGAGGGCGCCACGCTCCCGCTCGAACACCCGGGCAGGGCCCTCGAAGACCGCGGCGTCGAGACCCGCGCTCTTCACGACCGCCCCGTCCTCGGCGAGCGAGCCGCGCAGGATGGTGAGCCCGCCGGTGCGGTGGATCGGGTCCTTGATCGCGCGGATGATCGTGCCGTCGAGGTCTGGCGGGGCGATGTCGGCGAGGTTCTCGGCCATGGTCTTGCCGGTCACCGTCATGCAGTCGCCGTGCAGGAGCCCCGCGTCGAGCAGCGCCTTCATCACGACCGGGATCCCACCCACGCGGTCGACGTCGCTCATGACGTAACGGCCGAACGGCTTGAGGTCGCCGAGGTGCGGGACCTTGTCACCGATGCGGTTGAAGTCGTCGAGGGTGAGGTCGACCTCGGCCTCACGGGCGATCGCGAGCAGGTGCAGGACGGCGTTGGTGGAGCCACCGAGCGCCATCACGACGGCGATGGCGTTCTCGAACGCCTCCTTCGTCAGGATCTGCCGCGCCCGCAGGCCCTTGCGCAGCATCCCGACGACCGCCTCACCCGAACGCCGGGCGATGCCGTCCCGGCGCCGGTCGACGGCCGGCGGCGCGGCGGACCCGGGCAGCGCCATGCCGAGAGCCTCGGCGGCACTCGCCATCGTGTTGGCGGTGTACATGCCGCCGCAGGCGCCCTCACCTGGGCAGATCGCCCGCTCCACCTCGTCGACCTGCTCACGCGTGATCAGGCCACGGGCGCAGGCGCCGACCGCCTCGAAGGCGTCGATGATCGTCACGTCCCGACCGTCGACCTTGCCGGGGAGGATCGAGCCAGCGTAGACGAAGACGGAGGCGAGGTCGAGTCGCGCGGCGGCCATCAGCATGCCGGGCAGGCTCTTGTCGCAGCCCGCCAGCAGCACCGTGCCGTCGAGCCGCTCGGCCTCGACCACGGTCTCCACCGAGTCGGCGATGATCTCCCGCGAGACGAGGGAGAAGTGCATGCCGACGTGCCCCATCGAGATGCCGTCGGACACCGAGATCGTGCCGAACTCCAGCGGGTAGCCGCCGGCGGCGTGCACGCCGTCCTTGGCGGCCTTGGCCAGCCGGTCGAGAGAGAGGTTGCAGGGGGTGATCTCGTTCCAGGACGAGGCGACACCGATCTGCGGCTTCTCCCAGTCGTCGTCACCCATCCCCACCGCGCGGAGCATGCCGCGGGCGGCGGCGCGCTCCAGTCCGTCGGTGACCTCCCGACTGCGCGGCTTGATGTCGGTACTCATGCGTTCGGCTCCTCGTTCGCCGTGGATTCTTCGTACGTCGTCAGGTCGGCACGGGAGGGCGGGCTGCGGATGGGCAGGGCGCTTTCGCCGTGGACCACAAGATCGGGCGGGGTCGCCGCGCACTCACTGTACGGCGGTGGCAGGCAGCGGCGGACGCGCGGGCTCGCGGGAAGGCGCCCGACCCACGACCCAGGCGACCGTCAGCAGGGCCAGCGCGAGCAGCGGACCGAGCACGCTGAGCAGTTGCTGCCAGGGTGCGTAGGAGAGTTCGACGTTGCCTCCCCACGGCAGGACGTACTTGAAGATCGCGGCGGCCACCCACACGACGAACGCCCCGCCCACGACCCGGACCGAGCGCGGCAGGTGCCGGCCGACGAAGAGTCCGGCGCCGAGCGGCACGATCCAGACGAAGTGGTGCGTCCAGGACAGCGGCGAGGCCAGCAACGTCGCGAGCCCGGTGAGGCACACCCCGAGCAGGGGTTCGCCGCGGCGGAACCACAGGACCGCGACGTAGGCGCCGGCGAGTCCGGCCGCGGCGCCGAGGGCGATCCCGGTGTAGTGCTGCCATCCGCCGTACCCGAACAGCCGGACGACGGTGCCGAGCATCGACTGGTTCATCAGGAAGTGCGCCGGGCCGGTGCGGGTGTCGCCGGAGAGCAGCAGCCGCGCGAAGCCGAACGTCTCGCGCGGCATGAAGACCGCGGTTCCGACCGTGATCACGCCGGCGGTGAGGACGACGGCGCGCGCGGCCCGCCACCGTCGGGCCAGCAGGAGGTAGACCACGAACAGCGCCGGGGTCACCTTGATCGCCGCCGCGATCCCGGTGAGGACACCGGCGGGCAGCAGTCGGGCACCGGCCTGGTCCGTCCGGGCGGCGTCGGCTCGACCATCGACCGGATGGTCGGCGGGGTCGGCGAGGCGGTCGGCTGGGCCGGGCCGGCCGCGCCGCAACCACCTGACCAGGTGCGGGCCGACCAGCCTGGGACCCGGCACCAGGTCGGCGACGACCAGGGCCATCAGGAAGATGTTGATCTGTCCGAAGCTGACGGTCGCCCGGACCGGCTCGACGAGCAGCGCGCACGCCGTGGCGACCAGCGAGAGGGTCCAGCCGCGCAGCCCCGCGCGGTGGAGGACGAACAACAGCGCCAGACCGTTGAGCACCGTCCACCCCACCTGGAGCAGGGTGAACGGCACGAAGACCAACGGGACGGACAGGAGCGCGGCCACCGGTGGGTAGATGAAGGCGAGATAGGTGTCGGGCGTCCGGGCGGTGAGGATGTCGCCGCCGTCGAGCAGGACGTGACCGGTGTAGACGTACACGTCGAGGTCGACGGTGTTGGGCGCCCACGGCCAGAACACTCCGTAGGACTGCGCGAACGGCAGCACCGCGAGCAGGGCGACGACGGGTAGCGCCAGCTGCGCCACGATGCCCGCACGAGTGCGCACGCCACCCCTCTCCGCCGGTCCGAACGTCGGGACCTTCCTACCGGATCGGCGTGGACGCCGACCAGCAGGACCCGCCGCCGCGTCGGTACGGTCCCGTCCGGACCCGCCCGCTCAGCCCGATCAGCCCGCCACGACGGTGTTCTCGAGCGGCTCCCCCGCGACCCACCGACGCAGCTGCGCGCTCACCAGTGCCCGACCGCGCGGCACGAACGCCGAGGTGTTGCCACCGACGTGCGGGCTCAGCAACAGCCCCGGCGCGTCCCACAGGGGGTGCCCGGCGGGCAGGGGTTCGGGGTCGGTCACGTCGAGGGCCGCCAGCAGCCGGCCCCGCTCGAGCTCGGCCAGCAGCGCGTCGGTGTCGACGACCGGCCCGCGCGCGATGTTGACCACGAGCGCCCCGTCCTTGAGCATCGCGAGGAACTTCGCGTCGACCAGGCCGCGGGTCTCCTCGGTCAGCGGAATGAGCAGGACCACCACGTCGGCGGTCGGCAGCAGGTCGGGCAGCTGGTCCATACCGAGCGCGCCGTCGCGAGGTGTGCGGTTGACCTTCACGACCTCGCACTCGAACGGGGTCAGGCGGCGTTCGAGTGCCTGTCCGATCGCGCCGTACCCGACGATGAGGACGCGCTTGTCGGCGAGCGACGAGCGCCGGCCGAGCAGCCAGTGGTGCGTCTCCTGGGCGCGCACGAAGTCGGGGAAGCCGCGCAGGGACGCGATGATGAGCCCGACACCCAACTCCGCCGTGCTCGCGTCGTGGACGCCGCGCGCGTTGCAGAGGGCGACACCAGGCCGGACGAAGGGCTGGACGTTCTCGACACCCGCCGTGAGGGTCTGGACGACCCGCAGGCTCGGCATGGACGTGACCAGCTCGACGGTGTGGGCAGCACCCATGTACGGCGGGACGTAGAACTCCACCTCCGCGATCGAGCCCGGCGGCTCGCCGTGCCCGTCGTACACGTCGATCGCCAGCCCTTCGGGCAGACCGTCGTAGACCTCCGGGGGCTCCGGTAGCCAGACCCGCCGGATCCGGTCGGCGTTCCCACCCGCTGCTGCGCCCACTACTCGGGTCCTCCTCGGCAGTTACGTCGACAGCTCGCGACAGCTCTCGACAGGTCGCGATGTGGCGGACGGCGGGGCCTCGCGGCCCGTGCGCCCGCGGCCGGGGCGGAACAGCACCCCGTCACCGGGTGCGAGAGTGCCACATCGTCGCGGCGCCTGGAAAGGCGCGCGCCGCATGTCGGCCACCACCGGCGGAGGACGCCCCGCGACCCGACGGTCGCCGCACGCGACATCCGTGCGGGGCCGGCGCGCTGCTGGACCGCGTCAGCGCGCACGGGGCGGATCCGGCGCGGATCGACGCGGGATCGGCGCGGGGCCGGCACAGAAACCGCGGGAGAGGCTCGAAACCGACGCAGAAACTGTCGCGCGGTTCGTTGCTCAGGAAGACTGGGCCTCCGCGGAGCTACCGACTGGGGCGGCGCGGCCTCCGATTCGAATCGCCGGAGGTGGCCCGCCGCGGCGGTTGCCCTGCCCGTGAGGTCCAGTGAGGTCCCGTGAGCTCCCATGACGTCCCACGAGGTCCCCGGAAGGAGACTCGGTGCGCCGCGCAGGTGTGACCCTCGCCGCCGTCGCTGTGCTGGCCGTAGCCGGCTGCACGGACACCCCCACCACGTCGACAGAACCGACCGAGCGCCCGAGTTCGGCGTCCGCCTCGCCCACCGAGGCCTCCGACTCCCCCACCGCGTCGACCTCCCCCGCCACCTCGACGCCCTCGCCGCGCTCCGCGCCGTCGGGTCCGCCGCGGGTGAGCGGAACCATCGCCGGTGACCTCGCCGTGCCGTGGGGCATGGCGTTCCTCCCCGACCGGAGTGCCCTGATCGCCGAACGCGACAGCGGTCGGGTCCGGCACGTGGCCACGGACGGGCAGACCACCAACGCGGGGACGGTGCCCGGAGTCCGCGCCCGGGGCGAGGGTGGCCTGCTCGGTCTCGCGGTGGCGCCGACGTTCCGGTCGCAACCGTACGTCTACGCCTCCTTCACCGGCGCGGACGACAACCGGATCGTCCGGATGCGTTACACCGACAACCGGCTCGGCCGGCCCGAGGTCGTGCTCTCGGGGATCCCGTCCGAGGCGGTCCACAACGGCGGCCGGATGGTGTTCGGTCCCGACGGCATGCTGTACGTCGGTACCGGCGACGCCACCGAGGGCGAGGAGTCCCAGGACCGCACCTCGCTGGGCGGCAAGATCCTGCGCATCACGCCGGAGGGCCGACCCGCCGCGGGCAACCCGTTCGCCGGCTCGGCCGTGTGGAGCTACGGCCACCGCAACGTGCAGGGCCTGGCGTTCGATCCCGATGGACGGCTGTGGGCCAGCGAGTTCGGCCAGGACACCTGGGACGAGGTCAACCTGATCCGCAAGGGCGGCAACTACGGCTGGCCGGAGGCCGAGGGGATCGCCCGTGACCCGCGCTACGTCGACCCCATCGCGCAGTGGCGCACCGACGACGCCTCACCGTCCGGACTCGCCTACGCCGGTGGCTCCCTGTGGATGGCCGGCCTGCGCGGGGAGCGGCTCTGGCGCATCCCGATCGAGGACGGTCACCGGTCGGGGTCGCCCCAGGCCTTCTTCACCGGCGACTACGGCCGGCTGCGCACCGTCGCCGCCGCACCCGACGGTTCGCTGTGGCTCACGACCAGCAACACCGACGGCCGGGGAACGCCTGGCGGCCGGGACGACCGCATCCTGCGGGTCACCCTGGGCGGCCCCGACGGTCGGTGACCCCGCGGTCGACACGACCGGAAAGGGCGCCTGACGGTCAAATGCCGTCAGGCGCCCTTTCCAGGAGTCGCGGGGTCCTACTGGCCGCCGAGGCGGTCCAGGATGAGTTGACGGACCCGACCGGCGTCGGCCTGGCCGCGCATCTCCTTCATGACCGCGCCGATCAACGCACCGGCGGCCGCCACCTTGCCGCCGCGGATCTTCTCCGCGACGTCCGGGTTGGCCTCGATAGCCCGGTCGACGGCCGCACCGAGCGCGGAGTCGTCGCTCACGACCTCGAGCCCGCGCTTGGCGACGACCTCCTCGGGCGTGCCCTCACCGGCGAGCACACCGTCGATGACCTCGCGGGCGAGCTTGTCGTTGACCGTGCCCGCGTCGACCAGGGCCTGCACCTGCGCCACCTGCACCGGCGTGATCGGGAGCGCCTCGAGCTCGACCTCGGTGTCCTTGGCGCGCCGGGCGAGCTCACCGAGCCACCACTTGCGGGCCGCCGCCGGCGCCGCACCGGCCGCCACGGTCGCCTCGACGAGGTGCAGGGCACCCGCGCCGAGCACGTCCCGGAACTCCATCTCGGTGAAGCCCCACGCCTCGAACAGCCGGCGCCGGTGCTGGTGCGGCGGCTCGGGGAGGCTGCCCCGCAACTCCTCCACCCATTCCGGCGCCGGCGCCACCGGCACCAGGTCGGGCTCGGGGAAGTAGCGGTAGTCCTCGGCCTGCTCCTTGGAGCGCCCGGAGGTGGTGATGCCGGTGTCCTCGTGCCAGTGCCGGGTCTCCTGGATGACCCTGCCCCCGCCCGACAGGATGGCTGCCTGGCGGCAGATCTCGTAGGTCAGCGCGCGCTCGATCGAGCGGAGTGAGTTGACGTTCTTGGTCTCGGTGCGCAGGCCGTAGGCAGTCACGCCCCGAGGACGCAGGGAGACGTTGGCGTCGCAGCGCAGCGAGCCCTGCTCCATGCGTACGTCGGACACCCCGAGCGCGCGGATCAGGTCACGGAGCTCCGAGACGTAGGCCCGGGCCACCTGCGGGGCCAGTCGGCCGGCGCCCTCGATGGGCTTGGTGACGATCTCGATCAGCGGGATGCCGGCCCGGTTGTAGTCGACGAGGGAGTAGTCGGCGCCCTGGATGCGGCCGGTGACGCCCACGTGGGTGGACTTTCCGGTGTCCTCCTCCATGTGGGCGCGCTCGATCTCGACCCGGAACCGCTGGCCCTCGACCTCGATCTCGAGCGCCCCGTCGGTGGCGATGGGCTCGTCGTACTGGCTAGTCTGGAAGTCCTTGGGCATGTCCGGATAGAAGTAGTTCTTCCGGGCGAACCGGCACCATCCGGCGATGTCGCAGCCGAGGGCGAGACCGATCCGGATCGCCGACTCGACCGCCTTGGCGTTGAGCGCGGGCAGCGCGCCGGGCAGGCCGAGGCAGACGGGGCAGACCTGGGTGTTGGGCGGAGCGCCGAACTCCGTCGCGCAGCCGCAGAACATCTTCGTCGCGGTGTTGAGCTCGACGTGCACCTCGAGACCCATCACCGGGTCGTACTGCTCGAGCGCCTCGTCGTAGGACAGCAGGTCGGTCGTGACGGTCACAGTTCGGGTGCCTCCTCCAGGAGCGGGTGCCCCCAGCGCTGTTCCAACGCCGCCTCGACAGCCGCGCCGACGCGGTAGAGCCGGTCGTCGGCCATCACCGGCGCCATCACGTGCAGGCCGACCGGCAGGCCGTCGTCGGGCGAGAGTCCGGCGGGGAACGACGCCGAGGCGTTGCCGGCGAGGTTGGACGGGATGGTGCACAGGTCGGCCTTGTACATCGCCAGCGGGTCGTCGACTCGCTCGCCGATGCGGAACGCCGTCGTCGGGGTGGTCGGCGACACCAGGACGTCGACCTGCTCGAAGGCCCGGTCGAAGTCGCGGGAGATGAGCGTACGCACCTTCTGCGCCTGCCCGTAGTAGGCGTCGTAGTAGCCACTGGAGAGGGCGTAGGTGCCGATCATGATGCGCCGCTTGACCTCCGCGCCGAACCCGGCCTCGCGGGTCAGCGTCATCACGTCCTCGGCGCTGTGTCGTCCGTCGTCTCCGGTGCGCAGGCCGTACCGCATCCCGTCGAAGCGGGCGAGGTTGCTGGACGCCTCACTCGGGGCGATGAGGTAGTAGGCGGCGAGACCGTAGGTGAAGTGCGGGCACGACACCTCGACGACCTCCGCGCCGAGCTCGGAGAGCAGGTCGACCGCCTCGCGGAAGCGCTGCTCCACACCCGGCTGGAAGCCTTCGCCGCCAAGCTCCTTCACGACGCCGACGCGCATGCCGCGCAGGTCGGTCGCCTGGGCGGCCACCACCACCGGCGGCACCGGCATGTCGATGGAGGTCGAGTCGAGCGGGTCGTAGCCGGCGATCACACTGTGCAGGAGCGCCGCGTCGAGGACGTTGCGCGCACACGGGCCCGCCTGGTCCAGGCTGGAGGAGAACGCGACCAGGCCGTAGCGGGAGACCCCGCCGTAGGTCGGCTTCACTCCCACGGTGCCCGTCACCGAACCCGGCTGGCGGATGGAGCCACCGGTGTCGGTCCCGATCGCGAGTGGCGCCTGGAACGACGCGAGTGAGGCGGAGGAGCCACCTCCGGACCCGCCCGGGATCCGATCGGTGTCCCAGGGGTTGCGGGTGGGGCCGAAGGCGGAGTTCTCCGTCGACGAACCCATCGCGAACTCGTCCATGTTGGTCTTGCCGAGGATGACCAGGCCGGCGTCACGCAGCCGCCGGACCACCGTCGCGTCGTACGGCGGCCGCCATCCCTCCAGAATCCGCGACCCGCAGGTCGTCGGGACGTCCTTCATCGCGAGGACGTCCTTGAGCGCGAGCGGGACACCGGCCAGCGGGCCGAGCGTCTCCCCCGCCGCGCTCTTCTCGTCGACTCGCCGCGCCGTGGCCATGGCACCGTCGACGTCGAGGTGGAGGAACGCGTGGATCCGGTCGTCGACCTTGGCGATCCGGTCGAGGTGCGCCTGGGCGACCTCGACGGCGGATGTCTCGCCGGACCGGATGAGTTCGGCGAGCCGGGCCGCGGTGAATCTCGTCAGATCGGTCATCACGCCTCCTCGCCGAGGATCTTGGGAACCCGGAACCGGTTGTCCTCGACCGCGGGCTCCCCGTCGACGACGGGTGCCCCGGCCAGCGCCTCCTGGGCGGTCAGGCCGAGACGGGGCACGTCCTGACGGAAGACGTTGGTCAGCGGCAGCGGGTGGGAGGTGGGCGGAATGTCCTGCGCCGCCACCTCGCCGACCTGGGCGACCGACTCGAGGATGACGCCGAGCTGCGTCGCGTGCAGGTCGAGTTCGTCATCGGTCAGGTCGATCCGGGCGAGGCGCGCGAGGTGCGCTACCTCCTCGCGGGTGATCGCAGGCACTGGGTGCTTCCTTTACCTCGGATGGTCACGGGCGCGTCGGCCGGTCGCCGGCGTGATCATCAGGCGGCGGGTTGTCGCCGACGCGTACGCCAATCCTAGGAGTTCCGCTCCGCGGTCCCCCTCCGGGCGGGCCGCGGCGGCCGACACAAGCGATTCCGGCCAGGAAGCAGGACGAAAGTAATCTCCGCGGCATCCCACACGCCGATCATGCGCGCGACAATGAAGGCGTGTACCTGCTCCGGATCGCGCTCCCCGATCAGCCCGGCACCCTGGGCGTCGTCGCGTCGGCGCTCGGCGCGGCGGGCGCGGACATCCTTGCCGTCGACGTCGTCTCGCGGGCCGCTGACGGCACCGCGATCGACGACTTCGTCGTAGAACTCCCACTCGGCGGCCGCGCCGACTCCCTCGTCTCGGCCTGCCTGGCCGTGTCGGGGGTTCGGGTGCTGTGGCTCTCGCGCTATGCCGCGGGCGGCAACCTGCGGCACGACCTCGAGGCGGTCGAGGCGATGACCGAGCAGCCGGCCGAGGCCGAACGCCTGCTCGTCCGCCACGCTCCGGTGGTCTTTCGGGCCGACTGGGCCCTTCTCGTGAGCCGTGACCGCGACACCGGCCGGGTGGTGGTGCCGCACGCGACGCCGGCGGCACCGGACCTGCCCGGTGACGAAGCACCCTGGCTGCCCCTGGACCGGCCGGTGCGACTGGAGATACCGGCCGGTTGGGAGGACCGGGGCTGGCGCCACGTGACCGCGGCCACCACGCCGCTGGGCAGCAGGCACCGCGCGCTCGTGATCGGCAGGTCGGGCGGCCCGGAGATCCTCGGCTCCGAACTCGCCCGCCTGGCCCACCTCGCCGGTCTCTCCCAGACGGTCCTGCGCACGCTCGGGCCAGAGCCGGATCCCGTGCCGGACGACTGAAGTCGGGCAACGCCGGCGACCGCACTGACACGGCCTGGACCTGACCTGGACGCCACCAGAACGCGACCACTGCCTGGAACTGCCTGAAACCCGACGGCTACTCCGTGAGGGCCCGCTCGCGGGCCGCGTCGGGTCCCTCGTCGAGCAGGACCCGGAACCCGGCCTCGTCGAGGACGGGCACGCCGAGGTCGCGGGCCTTGTCGAACTTCGAACCGGGATTGTCACCCGCGACGACGAACCCGGTCTTCTTCGACACCGAACTCGACGCCTTCCCACCGCGCGCCTGGATGGCCTCGCTCGCCTCGTCCCGGGAGAACTCCTCCAGGCTTCCGGTGACCACGACCGTCACGCCCTCCAGCGGCCGTGGCCCGTCGTCGACGATCTCCTCCCGCAACCGGACGCCGGCGGAGCGCCACTTCTCGACGATCTCCCGGTGCCAGTCGACGCCGAACCACTCCAGCACCGAGGCGGCGATCGTCGGTCCGACGCCCTCCACGGCGGCGAGTTCCTCCTCGCTCGCGCCGGCGATCCGGTCGAGATCCCCGAACGTGCGGGCCAGCGCCTGCGCCGCCGTCGGTCCGACGTGTCGGATCGACAGGGCCACCAGCACCCGCCAGAGCGGACGGGTCCTGGCCGCCTCGAGGTTGTCGAGCAACCGCCGGGCGTTGGCGGACAGTGCGCCGCCCTTGGTGGTGAAGAACTCCGCGCCGAGAAGCTGGTCGCCGGTCAGGGCGAACAGGTCGCCCTCGTCGTGGATGAGGCCGCCCTGCAGGAGTGCCGTGCCGGCCTGGTAGCCGAGCACCTCGATGTCGAAGGCGCCCCGCCCGGCGAGGTGGAACAGCCGCTCCCGGAGCTGGGCGGGACAACTGCGGGCGTTGGGGCAGCGCAGGTCGACGTCGCTCTCCTTCTCCGGCCGCAGCTCGTGCCCGCACTCTGGGCACTTGGCCGGCATCTCGAACTCGCGCTCGGAGCCGTCACGCAGGTCGACGACCGGGCCGACGATCTCCGGGATGACGTCGCCCGCCTTGCGGAGCACCACGGTGTCGCCGATCAGGACGCCCTTGCGGCGGACCTCCTGCGCGTTGTGGAGCGTCGCGAACTCGACCGTGGAGCCGGCCACCTTCGTCGGCTCCATCACACCGTAGGGAGTCACCCGGCCGGTGCGGCCGACGTTGACCCTGATGTCGAGCAACCTGGTGTTGACTTCCTCCGGCGGGAACTTGAACGCGATCGCCCAGCGGGGCGCGCGTGAGGTGGAGCCGAGCTGGCGCTGCAGGGCGATCTGGTCGACCTTCACCACCACGCCGTCGATCTCGTGGTCGAGGCCGTGCCGGCGTTCGCCGTACTCGCGGGCGTAGGCGTCGACCTCCTCGAGCGTGCGGCGGAGGGCCACGTGCTCGCTGACGGGGATGCCCCAACCGGACAGGGTGGAGTAGGCCTCCGACAGCCGGCTCGGCTGCCAGCCGCGCACGCGTCCGATGCCGTGGGCGACGAACTGGAGCGGACGGCGCGCGGTCATCCGTGGGTCCTTCTGCCGCAGCGAGCCGGCGGCGGAGTTGCGCGGGTTGGCGAACGGCGCCTTACCCGCCTCCACCAGGCTGGCGTTGAGCTCCTGGAAGTCGGCGACCCGGAAGAACACCTCGCCACGCACCTCGAGCACGTCCGGGACCGCCGGGCCGCCCTTCACGGGAGTCAGCCGGGTGGGGACGCTGTCGATGGTGCGGACGTTGAGGGTGACGTCCTCACCGGTGTGGCCGTCGCCACGGGTCGCGGCGCGCACGAGGCGGCCCTCCTCGTAGACGAGGTCGACCGCGAGGCCGTCGATCTTCAGCTCGCAGAGGTATTCGGCCTCGGTGCCGACCTCCCGCTCCATCCGCGCCGCCCAGGCACGCAACTCCTCCAGAGCGAAGGCGTTGTCGAGCGACATCATGCGTTCGGGGTGCTCGACCGGTGCGAACTCCGTCGACCAGGCACCGCCGACCTTCTGCGTCGGTGACTCGGGGCTGCGCAGGTCGGGATGCTTCTCCTCGAGGCCGCGCAACTCCCGCATGAGCGCGTCGTACTGGGCGTCCGAGACGGTCGGACGGTCGAGCACGTGGTAGCGGTAGTTGTGCTCCTCGATCTCCTGCACCAGGACCGAGTGCCGGTCCAGGGCCGTCGTCGGAACGCCCGCAACCTTCCGTTTGGTCGCCTTCGGCGCGCTCTCTGCCATACGACGAACGCTACCGGCGGGGACCGACACGCGCCCGCGGGGAACCCCGGGATCGCCGGCACTCCGACCCGTGCAGCCAGTGGTGAGGTGACCGCCTCCGGGGACTCGCTAGGCGAGCCTGGCCCGGAGCGCCTCCACGACGCCGGGCGCGACCCGGCGTACCCACGGGTCGAGCACCTGGTCGAGCGCCACGAGATCACCCTCGAGCACGGTGAACGCCTCCACCGGCAACGAGGCGCCGACCTCGGTCAGGACCGGGCCGAGACCACTCTCGAGGCTCGTGAGGTGATGCGGCGCACCCGCGACCAGCACCGGGATCGCCAGCACGCCACCGAGCGCCAGGTGGGGCAGCCGGTCGAGGAAGACCTTCAACACGCCGGTGAAGGTGCCCTTGTAGGCCGGCGAACCGACCAGGAGCAGGTCGGCGCCCTGCGTCGCCGCGAGCGCCCCGGCGACGCCCGCCGTCGGCTCGGCGGCGAGGAGGTCACCGCCCAGTGAGGCCAGGTCGACCGCGGACACCGTGACGGAGGAAACAGCCTCGCCCAACTCGGGACGGACCCGCTCGACGAGCGCCTCGGCGGCGCGGACCGCCGTCGTGAAGGTCCGGCTCCCGGGGCGGGGATTGCCCACCAGCACCGTGACGCGCAGAGTGTGGCCGGTCGGGGCGGCGGTCATGATCGATCCTCCATCGGTGTGGACAGCCCGAGAGTACGAACTCCTCGACGCCGAGGCCGGGAACTCCCGGATCCGCTCCGCGATCCGCGAGGCCCGCACCTCCACCGCCACCGGGCGGCGACCCAGCCGTGGGACCCACCCGTCACCCTCACCAGGGGCATCGGAGCGGGGCTCGCGTGGCGGCGCCGCGAGTCTCAGGGCGACGTGGGCGTCCCGCGGCTCGGGTCAGCCGGCGTCAGGCGACCCCGCACAGAGCGCGCTCGCCTGCCGTCGTGGTTCGACGTGCGGACGCGAGACGGGCAAGGGTTTCCGGGTCACGCACCACACCGTCGCACCGACCGGATCCGAGGTCAACGACAACCGTCGCCTGTATTACATCCTGGACCGGTCGGAATTGACGGATTGCTCCCCGACCCGTGATCACGAGCCTCGACCGGACGAACCCCTCAGCCGCCACACCCGTGCGGCCACACCCGTGCGGCCACACCCGTGCGGCCACACCCGTGCGGCCACACCCGTGCGGCCACACCCGTGCGGCCTCACCCGTGCGGCCTCAGCCGGAGACGCCGGTACGGACGACCTGGCCCGCGGGCGCGCCGGTCGGCCCGCCGTCCTCCCACACGAACGTCCCGCCGATCAAGGTGTGGAGTACGCCCTCGGCCAGCCGCCACGGCTCGTCGTAGGTCGACGGGCCGGCGACCACGGCCGGGTCGAAGACGGCGAGGTCGGCGACGGCGCCCTCCCGGATGACCCCGCGATCGGTCCAGCCGAGCCGGGACGCGGGCAGCGACGTCATCTTCGCGACCGCGGTGGCGAGGTCGAGGACACCCGCCTCCCGCACGTAGTGGCCCAGCACCCGGGTGAAGGTGCCGAAGCTGCGCGGGTGCGGCGTTCCGGTACCCGGACAGTGCAGCACCCAGCCGTCGCTCGCGACCGCGACCGTCGGGTCGGCGAGGATCGCGCGTACGTCGTCCTCGTCCATGCCGTGGCTGATGATCGACGCCACTCCGCCCTGACGGCGCAGCAGGTCGACGGTCGCCTCCGCCGGGGTCAGACCGACGGCCCGGGCGATCGCCGCGACGTCGGATCCGAGGTACTTCCGGTACGGCCCCTCCGGCGTACCGGACAGCACGATCCGCTCGGGCAGGAACGTCCGCCCGCTCCGGGCGTCGAGGTCGGCGACGATGCGGGCCCGGTCCTGCGCGCTCTCCAGGCGCCGCACCAGCGCACCCACTCCGCCGTCCATCGCCCATCCCGGTAGCCGGGATGTGAGCGTGGTGCTGGACGCGGTGTAGGGGTACTGGTCGGCGTGCGCGTCCACCCCGGCGTCCCGGGCTCCCGCGATGGCGGCCATCGCGGCGTGGACGCGCCCCCAGTTGGGCGGGGCGACCGCCTTCAGGTGCGAGATCTGCACGCGTACGCCGGTCCGCCGGCCCACCTCGAGCGCCTCCTCGATCGCCTCGTCGAGCCGGTCGCCTTCGTCGCGGATGTGGGTCGAATAGACCCGGCCGGCCTCGGCGGCCGCCTCGGCGACGGCGGCGAGTTCGTCCGTCGCGGCGTACATCGCGGGTGCGTAGATCAGGCCACTGGACAGTCCCGCGACACCGTCGGCCATCGCCGCCCTCGCGAGCGCGAGCATCCGGTCCAGCTCGGCCGGGGTCGGAGCCCTGTCGTCCAGGCCCATGGCCGCGATCCGGAGCGCCCCGTGTCCGACCTGGGGGGCGATGTTGACGCCGAGCGGCAGCCGGCCGACGGAGGCGGCGAACTCCGCCGCACTCGACCAGTCCCACGGCATGTCCCCGTCGATGAACCCGCCGTGCGCACGGAGTTCGGACGCGTGCTCGGGTACGACCGGGAACGGCGAGAAGCCGCAGTTGCCGGTCACCAGCGTCGTGACGCCCTGGGCGGCCTGGGTCACCGCCTGGGGTGCGTCGAAGACGGTGTAGTCGGAGTGGGAGTGCAGGTCGATGAACCCCGGGCTGACGACGGCACCGGCGACGTCGACGTAGCGGCGGGCCTCCGCCGCGTCGACTCTTCCGATCGCCACGATCCGACCGGCGCTGATGGCGACGTCGGCGACGACGCCGGGTGCCCCGCTGCCATCGAGGACGGTGCCGCCGGCGAGAACGAGGTCGTACATCGGTTGCCTCCTGTGCGTGGTTGGTCGGGCTCGAGAGTCGGTGCGACGCCGCCCGCCGTGGCGTGTGGTCAGCGCAGCCGGGACTTCGTCTCCGGCACACGGACCGGCTCGGTCAGGCTGGTGTAGTGCCCAGGGTGGCGGCGGCCGAGGAAGTTCCAGCGCTCCCGGGCCGCCCGCGCCTGGTCGACGTCGACCGAGGTGGTCACGAGTTCGTCCGCGGTGGTCGCCGCCCGGGCGAGCACCTGGCCGAACGGATCGATCACGCAGGAACCGCCGATGAGTTCCACGCCGTCCTCCGTCCCGGCCTTGGCCACTCCGACGACGAAGACGCTGTTGCTGTAGGCGCCGGCACGCATCACGAGTTCGTTCTGCTCGTACGCGAGCGGGCCCGCCGGAGTGTTGTAGCCGATGAGCACCAGCTCCGCACCGTCCAGGGCGAGAGCGCGGTAGGTCTCGGGGAACCTGCGGTCCTGGCAGATCGCGATCCCGACCTGGGCGTGCGTCGTCTGGAACGCCTGGAAACCGGTGTCGCCGTGCGCGAAGTAGTAGGGCTCGTAGACGGCCCCCGGCCGCGCCGAGGGTCCGTCTGCGAGCCCGGGCAGGTGCAGCTTGCGGTACTTCCCGACGACCTCACCGCGCTCGTCGACGTAGACCGCGGTGTTGAACTGCCGGCCGTCGGCGGTGCGCTCGGCGTACCCGAGGTGGAACGCGATGCCCGCCTCCCGGGCGCGCTCGAACAGCGGCGCGACCATCGGAGCGGGCATCGCGGTGCTGAAGAACCGCGCCGCGTCGGAACGGATCCGCTTGGGGAAGTACGTCGTGAGCGCGAGCTCCGGGTAGACCAGCACCTGCACGCGTTCGGCGATCGCCTGCTCCAGCAGCGCGAGCAGCCGAGCGAGGATCTCCTCCGGTGTACTCGACTCCTGGTGGGGACCGAGCTGTGCGGCTCCCACCCTCACCCGACGGGTCACGACGTCCTTCCTCCCAAGGGTTCCACTCGTCTTCTGTCGTGCGTCTCCTGTCACGCGCGTTCGGTCGTGCGCGGGCGGTCAGGATCAGGTCATCACGGCGAGCAGGATCGCGTACATCACGCAGGCCGGAAGCATGACCAGCCATCCTGTCAACAACACGTTGCGCATGTTCTGCGAACGCGCCAGCCCCATCGCACCGATCATGTTGGCGTTGGGGAACGGGCCGTAGGTGTCACCCTTGGACGCCCACAACAACACGATGACCCAGGCGCTGGCCGACACTCCGAGGCTCGCACCGATCCCGCCGAACACCTTGTCCAGCAACACGACCTGCGCCGCGGTCGCACCGGGCACACCGACCCAGCCGAGCAGGCCGATCGCGACCGCGAACGGGAAGCCGGCCATGTGCGAGAGCTGGGTGCCGAACGTGTCGAGGATGACGTCGTACGGCTTGAGCCACTGGTCGATGATCATGAACAGCGCCGCCAGCAACCAGAACAGCAGGAAGATGCTCAGCAGTTTCGACCCACCGCGGTACATCCCGGTCGCGATGTCGACACTGGACAACCCACCGGCGTAGCCCGTGACGATGGCGAGCAGGGGCAGGGCGAGCAGTGGGAAGGCCGTTCCGGCGTTGGTGATCGTGGCGTAGACGACACTGGCGACGAGGAGCAGCACGAACGCCGCGGTGGCCCGGCCCGCCTTCGGGTAGCTCTTCGCCGCCGTTCCGGCCGCCTCCTCCGCGGTGTAGAAGTCGGTGCCGGTCGCCGCCGTACGACGCTGCATCCACGGCACGATGATCATCGCGAGGATGATCGAGAGGACCGCGAGCGGCCCGGCGCCCACCCGCAGGTAGGTGAGGTAGTTGACGTCCGCGGCAGTCAGGATCGCGACGTTCGAACCCGCGAACGGCGCGAGGGCGAGACCGGCGCAACCGCCGACGAACATCATCGAGGCCGTGGCCGAACGCGTGAAGCCCATCCGAGCCGTGATCGGGATGAGGATCGGCGCGGCGATCGCGAGCGCACCGGCGAGGGTGCCCAGACTCGCGACCAGGACCAGGCAGGCGAGCATCACGCCGAGCGTCACCATGTGCCGGTTGCGCTCGCCGACCAGCCGCATGATGGCGCTGACGATCATGTCGGCGACACCCGTCACGCGTAGGATCTCACCGACCCCGGCGCCGAGCACGATGATCAGGCCGATCATCGTGACCATGTCGCCGAGGGAGGTGCCGAGCACCTCGGCCACGGCCGTCGGTGGCTTGCCCGCGATGAAGACGGCGGACACCAACGCCACGATCGTGCCCACCACAAGGTCCATGCCGAGCAGGCAGAGGGCGGCGTAGAGAAGGATCGGCAGCAGGCCCCACATCGTTGGCTTGTCGACAGTGAAGCCGAGCACCGCGGAAAAGACCAGGCCGAGCAGTGCGACCACGGTGCAGATCCTGCGGCGCAGAGGCGAGAGCCCCACGGCGTAGGCGTTTCCGCCGCTCTCCTCGTCGCCGGACGACGCGTTCTCGCGCTCCTTCTCCTGCGGCGCGGTGGCGGCCTCCGGGCGTTTCGCGGCACGTCCAGGCGGGTTCGTGGGCCGGGATGTGGGCATTGGGGGTCTCCTGTCGAGGCCAGACCAGTGCGGGGCTTACCGGCTCGGGCCGGCGGAGCGGTGCATGGTTCGGAGCGAGATCTCACGGACGAAGGCTTCGTCCACGGTGTGGCCGCCCCCGACGGCCTTCCACGCAACGTCGACGAACCCGTGATCCGCGCTGATCGGCGGGGTGACGATGTCCCGTGCGTAGTACTTCTCCGACGCCGAGACGTCCGACGGCAGAATGAAGCCGGGCAGGCTGGACAGCGCGACGTTGGCCGCCCTTCCCACTCCGAACTCGTGCATCCCGCCGCACCAGACCGGTACGTCGTGCTGGCGGGCGAGGTCGTGCGCGGCGACGGCGGTGGTGAGGCCGCCCATCCGCGACACCTTGATGTTGAGGATCGCGATCGCCTGCAGGGCGAGGGCGGTCCGCAGGTCGTCGAGGTCGACGATGGACTCGTCGAGGCAGATCGGCGTCTGGACGGTGCGACGCAGCCGGGCGTGCGCCAGCAGGTTGTGCGGCGCGAACGGCTGCTCGATCATCGTGAGGTTCGCGTCGTCGAGCCCGCGTAGCGCGGCCAGGTGGTCCGGGTCCTCGGTGTAGGCGCCGTTGGCGTCGACGTGGAGATCGAGGTCGGGAAACTCGCGCCGGACCGCGCGGACCGGTTCGACGTCCCAGCCGGGTGCGATCTTGAGTTTCACCCGTGGATAGCCGGCCTCGACCTGTTTGGCCACCTGCTCGACCAGCGTGGCCGGAGTCGGCTCGATCCCGAGGCTGACCCCCGCGACCACGCGGTCCCGGGTGCCGCCGAGCGCCTGGGCCAGCGGGACCCCCGTCTCGGTGGCCCACAGGTCCCAGCAGGCCATGTCGACGCCCGCCTTGGCGAACTCGTTGCCGCGCACCCTCCGCCACGACTCCGCCGCGTCCCGCGGGTGCGACCACTGCGCGCCGAGGAGCATCGGCAGGAGGTGCTCGCCCGCGACGTTCCAGCAGCTCTCGACCGTCTCGGGGCCGTAGAACGGCCCGGACGGCGAAGCGATCTCGCCCCAGCCGACCGCTCCGGTCGTGCTGGTGAGCCGGACGAGGATGTGGTCGAGGTAGGACTTGCGGTGCGAGCTGGTCTCGAACTCGTGCACCAGTGGGAGCCGAGCCAGGAAGAGCTCCGCGGCGGCGATCTGCATGCGTCAGGCTCCTTCGTAGATCTCGAGTTCGTGGGTGACGGCCTCCCGGCGGGTGAGGCGACGCCGCGCACCCTTGGCGCTCGCGGCCGTGAGCGTCGCGAGGATGTGGGTCACGGCCGCGACCGCGGTCGGTGAGTCGACGTACGACGCGCTCCGCGTACCGATCACGACCGCCACGTCAGCCAGCCGGGCGAGCGAGCTGTCCGGGTCGTCGGTGAGACCGACCACGGCGCCACCCGCCGCGGCGAACTCCCGGGCGACCGTCACGGTGTGGCGGGTGTAGCGGCGGAACGAGAACGCCACCAGGACGTCTCCGGGGCGTACGTCGCAGAGGATGTCGACCGGCCGGGCCGCGACACCGTCCACGAGCGTGACGTTGGCGAGGCTCGCGGACAGGTCGATGGCGAGCAGCGCGGCATAGGCCGAGGACTTCGCGCCACCGATCACGAACCTCCGGCGGGCCGCGACGATCCGGGCGGCGGCCGCCTCCAGGGTCCCGTCGGTGCGGATCCGCCGGGCCGTCTCGGCGAGGTTGGCCGTCTCGTGGTCGAGGAGCTGGTCGAGCAGGATCGAGGACGACGAACGCCGGCGCAACCGGGCGCCGTATCGCTGGTCGGGACTGCTCGGGCCGCGTTCGTCCGCGCCGAGCCGGGTCCGCTCCTCCGTCGTCATCGGACCTGCCCGTCAGCCGGGGCGGACGCCCTGGCGAGGGTCGGCTGCTCGGCGGGAGTCGGCTCGACGGGAGTCGGCTGCTCAGCAGGGGTCGGCCGACCGGCGGGGGTCAGCTGGTAGACGGCGGTGTCGGGACTGATCCGACGGCAGGACGTGAGCACCATCCCGTCGGCCAGGGCGGACTCGATCTCCGCGGCGACCCGGTCGCGGACGGCCGACGCACGCGCGGAGTCGGTGCGGCTCAGGTCGGTCCAGGCCGCCGGGATGGGCAGCAGTCGGGTCTGTCCGACCGGGCGTGCTTCGCCCCATTCGGTCCCGCCGACCAGGTGGGCGACGTCCTCGGTCGCGAAGGGACGCTCGGCGACCGGCTCCGCCCCGTCCGCGTCGGAGATCCCCTCCGAGATCCCGCCCGTCCGCCACTCCACGACGACCCGGTCGCTGCGGCCTCCGGCGTCGGTGAGGTCGTAGTAGTCGCGGACGAACCACCGGCCGACCGCGCCGAGCACGTCGAGGTTGAAGTGGGCGTTGCGGGCGAGCATCGGGTCGTACGCCCACCGCATGGTGGCGATGCCGTCGCGCAGGGCGTCGGTGGCCTGGGCGCGCTTGAGGATCCGCCCCACGCCCTGGCCCTGGACGCCGGCGTCGACGACCGCCGCCTGGGAGTAGTGGTAGGTCGCGCCGGCCTCGGTGCCCACGAAGCCGTAGGTGAAGCCGACCATCCGGCCGGCCGGGTCGAAGGCGCCGAGGGCCGACCCGCCGTTGCGCTGCAGGGCGGTGAGCAGCTTCGGAGTCATCGCCGGATCGTCGGCCGCGAGGCCGAACACCTGGCGGTAGAGCCGGACCGCCTCCTCGCGCTCGCGCAGGGACCGCAGGGGGCGGGCGATGATCGCCGCCGCCTCACGGGCGGCGGATGCTGCGGCCGGCATGGGCTCCTCGATGGCAAAGATACGAAACGTATGAACGCGTGATTTTTAGCAGCACCGAGGAAGCGAGGTCAATTGATTGGACGTAAATTCCATGTTCCCCCAGGCGACTCGGTGGTTTCGCGCAGGGACCGAAGCGCGGAATCCGAGCTTCCAATTCACTGATACTGGTCATATCCTGCACTCCATGCATACGCCCGACCGCTTTCTGGAGCGCGCCCGTCAGCTGGAGCCGACGATGCGGGAGCGGCTCGCGTCGTACGTCGCGCACGAGACCCCGACCGGCGACGCCCTCGCGCTGAACCGTCTCGCCGCGGTCCTCGGCGCCCACTACACCGAACTCGGCGCCGAGGTCACCCTGGTGCCCTCGGCCGCCGGTGACCATCTGCTCGCGACCTGGGGTGGCGAGGGCTCGCACGTCCTGGTGCTCGGCCACCACGACACCGTCTGGCCGATCGGGCAGCTCGCCACCGAGATGCCCTACGACGACGACGGGGCGATCATCAAGGGCCCAGGCGTCTTCGACATGAAGGGCGGGCTGGTCGCGTTCGAGACCGCGATGCGGATCCTGCGCGACTGCGACGCGTCCCTCGGCCAGCCGGTGCGCCTGGTGGTCACCGCCGACGAGGAGATCGGCACCCCCACCGGACGAGCGCTGGTCGAAGGCCAACTGGAGGGTGCGGTCGCCGCCTTCGGGCTGGAGCCACCCCACCCCCACGGCGGGCTGAAGACGGGCCGACACGGGAGTACGCGAGTGCGGCTGGAGGTCAGAGGAGTCGAGGCGCACGCCGCCCTGGATCCCGGCCGCGGCGTCTCGGCGATCGACGAACTCGTCGACCAGATCGTCCGGATCCGGGAGGTCGTCGCCGCGGAGGAGCACGTGCTCTCCAACGTGGGGACGATCCAGGGCGGCAGCCGGACCAACGTGACGGCGGGTCGGGCGAGCGCCGACCTCGGCTTCCGGTTCGGCGACGCCGACGTCGAGAAGCGTGTCCTGGCCCACCTCGCCCAACTCGAGCCGATCCGCGACCGCGCACAGGTGAACGCGGAGATCCTCACCAACCGGCCGGCCTGGGCCGGCTCACCCTCCGACGCCCTGCTCGACCAGGTCGTCGCCGCGGGCGAGCGGATCGGTCAGCAGGTCACCGGCAAGCACGCCCTCGGGGCCGCCGACACCAACTTCGCCGGATCGGCGGGCATACCTGCCCTGGACGGGTTCGGACCGCGGGGCCGCGGGGCGCACGCACTCCACGAGGAGATCATCGCCGAGTCGCTGGTCGAACGGGCGGCGCTGCTGGCGACCTTGCTGGCCGGCGGGATCGAGCCGACGCCCGCGACCTGACCGGGATGGCCCCGCTCACCTGTCGGCGAGGTGGGCGGCGGCCGTACGGGCCAGCGTCATCGCGGTTCGGGCCCAGCCGGGGTCGGCGCCCGCGAGGCCACAGCTTGGTGTGACGACGGCACCGTTGGCCGCCTCGTCCGCGGCGAACCCCATCCGGCGCCAGAAGGACTGGACGGTACGGGTGACCTCCGCGTCGTTCGACCCGGGCGGACCGGCGGGGCGGGGGCCCCGGCCGTTGGCCGCGGCGCGGGTCGGGGGCTCCTCGGGACGGACCGCGGGTACGGCGCCGACGAGGAGCGCCACGCCGTCCTCGACCGCGGTGGCGAGTGGTTCCAGGTCGGCCTCACCCAGCATCGCGAGATCGAAGGACAGCCCTCGCGCCCCGGCCCGCCGGAGCAGCTCGAACGGCACACCGGCCGCGCACGAGTGCACGACGGGCAGCGCCTGCTCGGCGGAGATCCGCTCGATCATGCCGCGGAGCAGTTCCGTCCCCTCCGACTCCTCGATGGGCCGGTAGCGGGAGAAGCCCGACGCGGTGGGTACGGAGCCGCGCAGGACCGCGGGCAGCGAGGGCTCGTCCAGCTGTACGACGACCTCCGCTCCCGGCACCCGTCGGCGGACGCCGGCGATGTGCGCGGCCAGCCCCTCGGTCAGTGACTGAGAGACGTCCCGGCGCGCACCGTAGTCTCCGACCACCCGTCCACCGCGCGGGCGCTCGAGCGAGGCGGCGAGCGTCCACGGACCCGTGACCTGCAGCTTCAGCGGACCGGCGTATCCCTGCGTCAGCTCTTCCAACGCGTCGAGGTCCTGCGCCAGCACCGACCGCGCACGACGCTGGTCGAGGCCCTCCCCCGCGGTGAGCCGCCAGCCCGAGGGCTGCAGGTCGACACCCAGCTCGACGAGGAGTGCGCACGCGCGCCCGACCATGTCGGACCCGGGACCGCGCATGGGCAGTTCGGGAAGGTGGGGGAAGTCGGGCAGCTCGCCCAGGACGACCCGCGTCGCCTCGATCGGATCGTCGTACGGCAGGGAGCCGACTCCCGTCGCCGCGCCACTCCGCCAGGGCACCTCGATTGGCTTCGGCACGGGGCAAGACTACGGGCCGGTACGACACCGGAACCGACGGCCGGGTGTGGACCCGTCAGCTCAGCCGCCCCGCGGGTCATCAGGTCGCCGGAACGCCGGTGTCAGACGGACCCGTCGGCCGGGACGACCAGGTGTTCGCCACGGTCGGTGGTCCCGTCGGTGGCCCCCTCGGTGGCCCCGCCCGCGGCCCGGTCGGTCGCCCTCTCGGTGGCACCGTCCGTGGCGCTGTGACGGGCACCGTGCCAGGACTCCCAGAGCGCGGCGTAGGCGCCGCCCCCGGCGACGAGCTCGTCGTGGCTGCCCAGCTCCGTGATCCGGCCGCCGTCCACCACCGCGATCCGGTCGGCGTCGTAGGCCGTGTGCAACCGGTGCGCGACGGCGATCACCGTGCGGCCGCGAAGTACGGCGGCCATGGAGCGCTCGGTGTGCCGCGCCGTGGTCGGGTCGAGCAACGCGGTGGCCTCGTCGAGGATCACCGTGTGCGGATCGGCGAGCACCACCCGGGCCAGGGCGAGTTGCTGCGCCTCCGCCGCACCCAGCTGGGTACCGCCCGACCCCAACCGGGTGTCCAGGCCGTCGGGAAGTGCGTGCACCCATGCGGCGTCGACCGTGGCGAGCGCGGCGAGCAGCGCCTCGTCCCCCGCCGTCGACGAGGCGATCGCGAGGTTGTCCCGCAGCGTGCCGAGGAAGACGTGGTGCTCCTGGGTGACCAGGACCACGCGGCGTCGAGCCTCCTCCGGCGTCAGGTCGGTGAGCGCCACCCCGCCGACGGTGACGCGGCCGGTCCGCGGCGCGTCGATGCCGGCGAGCAGCCGGCCGAGCGTGGACTTGCCCGCCCCGGACGGACCGACGATCGCCAGGCGTTCGCCGGGACGCACCGACAGGTCGACACCGTGCAGGACGTCGTGGCCCTCGGCGTAGGCGTACCGCACGTCGACGACCTCGATCCGGTCGTCGGTGGGTTCGCCGCCCGCCGGTGGCGCGGCCGGAACGACGTCGGCGATGCCTTCCAGGCGCGCGAACGACGCCCCGCCGGCCTGGATCTGTTCCAGCCACATCAGGATGCGGTCGAGTGGGTCGACCAGCTGCCACACGTACAGCGTCGCGGCGACGACGGCGCCCAGGCTCACCTGGCCGTGCAGATGCAGCAACCCGCCGACGAGCAGGAGGACGGCGACGGGGAGTGTGTGCGCGAGCTCGGTGACGGGGAACAGCACACTGCGCAGGAACAGCGTCCGGACGGCGGTGCGGTAGGTGGCGGCGACGTCCCGGTCCCCCGCCTCGACCCGCCGCCGCTGGACCCGCAGCGCCTCGACGGTCCGCGCACCGTCGGCGGTCGCCGCGAGGTTCTCCGACCGGTCGGAGTAGGCCTCGCCCTGGGCGAGGTAGGCCGGCCGGGCGCGGGCGAGGTACCACCGGGCGACCACCACGACGACCGGCAGGCCGACCAGTCCGCACAGCCCGAGCAGCGGGCTGAGCAGGAAGACCGCGGCCAGGATGAACGCCACCTGCAGGGTCGCCAGGAAGACGTCCGGTAAGGCGTCGCGCAGGGTGTAACCGACCGTCGACACGTCGCCTGAGCTGCGCGTCATGAGGTCGCCGGTGCCCGCCCGCTCCACCACCGAGGTGGGCAGCGCCAGGGCCCGGTCGACGAACCGCTCGCGAAGCCGGGCGAGGACCCGCTCGCCGAACCGGTGCCCGACATACCTCGCGAACCTGGTCAGCAGCAGTTGGGCCACGGCGAACGCCACGATCGCGAGGGCCAGCCGATCCACGGTGGACACCGTGGTGCCGCCCTCGACCTCGTTCACGATCTGACCGACCAGCCAGGGGCCGGCCAGGCCGGCGGCGACCGCCAGACCGTTCAGGGCCAGCACGCCGACCACGGCCCGCCCGTCCGCGCGGATCATCGCCCAGGCGGCGCCGCGGACGGCACGCGGGCTCGCGACCGGCAGCCGCCACGGGTCTCGCGTTCGCGAGGGACTCATGCGGTGCTCGCCGAGGTCGAGACGGTCTCCTGCGCCAGGGGCGGCGGACCGTCGTCCGCGCCGCGATACACCAGCGCCTGGTAGCCGGGTTGGGTGGTGAGGAGTTCGGCATGCGTGCCCGTCGCCGCGACCCGGCCGTCGACGAGGTAGGCCACCTGCTCGACCCGGTCCAGCACCAACGGCGAGGTGGTGACCACCACGGTCGTCCGGCCCCGGCGGGCCGCGTGCGTGCGGGCCGCGACGAGGGCTTCGGTGTGCGCGTCCACCGCGGAGGTCGGCTCGACCAGCAGCAGGACCTCGGGGTCGGCGAGCAGCGCCCGCGCGAGCCGCAGCCGCTGGCGCTGACCGCCGGAGAGGTTGCGCCCCTGCGCCTCGATCTGGGAGTCCAGGCCGTCCGGTAGGCCCGCGACGACGTCCTCCGCGGCCGCCGTGTGCACCGCCGCCGTCACCGCCGCGCCATCCCGTTCGTCGTGGGTCGCGACGGCGTCGCGCAACGACCCGGCGAACAGGTGCGCGTCGTTGTCGCCGACGAGGATCCGCCGGCGTACCTCCGCGAGCGCCACGGCCGACAGCGGCACACCGCCCCACTCGACGTCGGAGTCGACGTAGCGACCCAGCCGGTCCACGACCGCCACCGCGTCGGGAGGTCGCGCGGTGACGATCGCCGACATCACTCCCGGCGGCACGTCGAGCCCGGACGAGGGATCGCGCAGCATCGCGTCGTCGCTCGGACCGGCCTTGCCCTGGTCGGTGTTGTCGACGGCGGGCCGCAGGGCCAGCAGCCGCACCACCCGCCGGGCGGCGACCAGGCCGCGGCCGACGTCGCCGGCAGCCTCGATGAAGAACCCGACCGGCCCCACGAGCACGGCGACGTAGCCGTAGACCGCGACGAGATCGCCGATGGTGATCTCGCCGGACGCCGCCATCCGCGCCGCGAGCCAGGTGAGCACCGCGACGAAGACGGCGGGAAGTCCGACCGCCAGGGCCTGGATCCAGCTTGTCACCGCACCGACCCGGTAGCCCTCGTCGCGCAGCGCGGCCGACGCGTGGTGGTACCGCTGCGCGAACAGCGGCTTGCCGCCGATGCCACACAGCACCCGCAGGCCCGAGACGATGTCACCGACCCGCGCGGTCAGGGCGCCCTGGTGCTCGCGGTAGACGGTCTCGGCGCCCTGCAGGCGGTTCAGCAACGGACCCAGCAGGATCGCGAGGCACGGCACCCCGAGCACCACCACCGCCCCGAGCAGCGGGGACACCTCGAGCAGGAGCACGGTCACCACGGCGTAGGCGACGACTGCTCCGACACCGGGACCGGTGACGGTCAGGGCCTGGGAGATCCGCTGGATGTCGGCACTCCCGATGCTGACCACCTCCCCGGTCGACATCACCCGCGGAAGCACCGCGCCGAGCCGCACCGCGTGCCGGGTGGCTACCTGCACCGTCCGACAGGACGCGTCCGTGCGGACGAACGTCATCGTCCGGTGCCGGAGCAGACCGAGGACGGCGTTCAGCACCCCGACTGCGACGACGGCGACCGACCACCCGACGAGGGCACGCGCGTTGTCCGAACGGAGTCCGTCGTCGACGGCGCGGGAGATGAGGTACGGCGGGACCGTGAGGCTGACCATCCAGGAAGTGCCCCACAGCGCACCGAGCAGCACTCGCCCGCGCTGCCGCCACACGAGCCACCACAGGTAGCGGGCCGGTCCACGCGCGTCGGGAACCCCGGGATCGTCGTACGGCGCGTGCGCGGGCATGGTGCGTAGGGTAACGACACCGCCCGCAGGGGCATCCGGGCGTTCAGATCGTCGCGGCCGCGACCGTGTGCGAGATCGTCGCCGAGCCGATCACCCTGGTGTCGTCGTACAACACGACCGCCTGGCCCGGCGCGACACCCATCGCCGGCTCGACCAGATCGACCCGGACCACGTCACCCTCGATCTCCGCCCGCGCCGCCAGCGTCTCGCCGTGGGCGCGGATCTGGACCCGGCAGCTGACCTGGCCGGCGGGTGGCGCGCCGCACCAGCGCGGCGCGGTGCCCTCGATCCGGCCCACCGCGAGCCGGTCGCGCGGCCCGACCGTGACGGTCCGGCTGACCGGCTCGATCGACAGCACGTAGCGCGGCTTGCCGTCGTCGGCGGGACGACCCAACCGGAGTCCTCGGCGCTGACCGACCGTGAACGCATAGGCGGCGTCGTGCTCGGCGAGCACCGCGCCGCTCTCGTCGACGACGGTGCCCGGCTGCTCACCGAGTTCGCGGGCGAGGAACCCGGCCGTGTCGCCGTCGGCGACGAAGCAGATGTCGTGGCTGTCCGGCTTCTCGGCGACCGCGAGCCCACGCTCGGCGGCCTCCACCCGCACCTCGCTCTTGTGGGAGGCTCCGAGCGGGAAGAGCGCGTGGGCCAACTGCTCGGTGGTGAGGACACCGAGTACGTAGGACTGGTCCTTGTCGGGGTCGACCGCCCGGTGCAGTTCCCGTCCGGCCGGCCCGTCGACCAGCCGCGCGTAGTGGCCGGTGCAGACGGCGTCGAAACCGAGCGCGAGCGCCCGGTCGAGTACGGCGGCGAACTTGATCTTCTCGTTGCACCGCAGGCACGGGTTGGGGGTGCGGCCGGCGGCGTACTCGCTCACGAAGTCCTCGACGACGTCGGCGTGGAAGCGCTCGGCGAGGTCCCACACGTAGAAGGGAATCCCCAGGACGTCGGCGGCGCGGCGCGCGTCACGGGCGTCCTCCAGCGTGCAGCAGCCACGGGCGCCCGTGCGGTAGGACGACGGGTTGCGGGAGAGCGCGAGGTGGACGCCGGTGACGTCGTGGCCCGCCTGGACGGCTCGCGCCGCCGCCACGGCGGAGTCGACCCCGCCGGACATCGCTGCCAGCACCCGCATCAGAACCGCCCTCCGCTCGCGTTGACCAGCCCAGCGCTGCGCGCGCGCTCGACCACCGGGCCGATCGCCTCGCCCAACGCGTCGACGTCGGCCCGCGTGGACGTGTGACCCAGGCTGAACCGCAGCGACCCGCGGGCGCGCTCCTGGTCCCGGCCCATCGCGATCAGGACGTGGCTCGGCTCCGCCACCCCCGCCGAGCACGCCGAACCCGTCGAGCACTCGATGCCGCGTGCGTCGAGCAGCAGCAGGAGGGAGTCGCCCTCACAACCGGGGAAGGAGAAGTGCGCGTTGCCCGGCAGCCGCGCCGACACGTCGGGACCGGGGTCGCCGTTGAGCTCCGCGTCGGGCACCGCGGTGAGTACCTGCCGGACCAGTTCTCCGCGCAGTTCGACCAGACGGTGCGCGAGGTCGTCACGGGAGGCGACGGCGACGTCGAGGGCCGCGGCGAAGCCGGCGACCGCCGCCACGTCGAGGGTGCCGGAGCGGACGTCGCGCTCCTGTCCCCCGCCGTGCAGCAGCGGGACCAGATCGGTCTCCCGGCGTACGACGAGCGCGCCGACGCCGACCGGACCACCGACCTTGTGGCCACTCACAGTCAACGCGTCGACGCCCGCGAACGCGAAGTCGACGGGAAGCTGGCCGACCGCCTGGACGGCGTCGGAGTGCACCGGGATGCCATGGGGACGGGCGAGGGCCACGAGCTCCTCGACCGGCTGGGTGGTGCCGACCTCGTTGTTGACCCACATCAGCGTGACCAGGGCCACCGACTCCGGGTCGGACTCGATGCTCGCGCGGGCGGCCTCGACGTCGACCCGGCCGAGGGAGTCGACCGGGAGCCACTCGACCTCGGCTCCCGCGAAGGAACCGAGCCAGCTCACGGCGTCGAGCACGGCGTGATGCTCGACCGCGCTCGCCAGCACCCGGCGCCGACGCGGGTCGCCCGCGTGCCTTGACCAGAAGAGCCCCTTGACCGCGAGGTTGTCCGCCTCGGTGCCGCCGGCGGTGAAGACGATCTCGGAGGGGCGGGCGCCCAGTGCGCGTGCGATCGTCTCCCGGGACTCCTCGACGACCCGTCTGGCCGCGCGCCCGGAGGCGTGCAGGGACGACGCGTTGCCCAGCCGGGGCAGCTGAGCGCTCATCGCCGCGACGGCCTCCGAAACCATCGGAGTCGTCGCGGCGTGATCGAGATAGGTGTGCGTCGTTCTGGTCATCGCGTCTCCAGCGTAATGACCGCCGCCCACACCCGAATCCGCGAGGGCGCCTGCCGGGTCACGTGCGGATCACTGCGGCAACGGCCAGCTCTCCTGCCGCCACGCGGCGTCCCAGAACATCCACTCCCAGGTCACCGCCAGCGAGAACGCCTCGCCCATCCGTGTCCGGGTGGCCTGGTCGGCAGAATCCGCCACCCGGTCCGCGATCGCGCGGGCCGTCGCGGTCGAGGCGGCGAACGACTCGTCTGCGTACGTACCGATCCAGTCGGCGTAGGGGTGTGCGCTCAGGTCGCCGGCGCGCTCGAGCAGCCGGGCGCCGACGTCCTGGTAGATCCAGAAGCACGGGAGGAGGGCCGCGACGAGCTCGGCGTACCCGCGGGACTGCGCGATGCCGAGGAGGTAGGAGGTATAGCCGACACAGGTCGGCGACTTCGGGTAGCGCGCGAGGTCGGCCACCTTGGCCCGGTGGAGTGCATGTTCGACCACGATCGCCCCATGTGCGGAGTTCGCGAAGAACGCGAGGTCGGCCGAGGTCTCCGCCTTGACGGCCGCGGCGGCGAGGGCGCGGGCGTAGTCGTCGAGGTAGTGGGTGTCCTGGGCGAGGTAGTAGGTGAAGCGGTCCCGGTCGAGGGTGCCGTCGCCGAGGGCGCGGACGAACGGCAACGCGTCGATCGCCTCCCGCGCCTTCGCCGTGGACTCCCAGACCTGCGCGGAGAAGCTGCTCATCGGGTTCCCCACCAGGCGTGGAAGTGGTGGACGGGGCCGTTGCCGGAGCCGACGGCGAGGGTGTCGGCGGCCGCCAACGCGTCGGTGACGTAGGCCTTGGCGTCCCGCACGGCGCTCTCCCAGTCCGGTCGCTGCGGGCGTAGCGCCGCGACCGCCGAGGACAGCGTGCAGCCGGTGCCGTGTGAGTTCGTCGTGAGCACCCTGGGTACGCGCAGCCAGGTCATGGTGTCGCTGTCGACGTAGAGGTCCGCGGACTCGTCCTGGTCCTCCGCGTGCCCGCCCTTGAGCAGCACCCGTCGCGCGCCGAGCGCACACAACCCGACGGCCTGGCGTTCGACCTCCGCGCGGGTCCGGGCGGTCTCCTCGTCGAGCAAGGCGGCCGCCTCGGGAAGGTTGGGCGTCAGCAGGTCGGCCATCGGCACCAACTGTTCGCGCAGGTCGCGTACGGCGTCCTTCTCCAGCAGCCGGTCACCGCTGGTGGCGACCATCACCGGGTCGAGGACGACCGTGCCGGGCCGGTGCCGGCGCAGCGCCTCCGCCACCGTGTGGATGACCGCGGACTCGGCGAGCATGCCGATCTTGACCGCGTCGACGTGCACGTCGGCGAAGAGGGTGTCGATCTGCTCGGTGATGAACGAGGACGGGATCACGTGGATGCCGGTGACTCCCCGGGTGTTCTGCGCGGTGAGCGCGACGAGGACGGCGGTGCCGTAGGCGCCGAGCGCGGAGAACGTCTTGAGGTCGGCCTGGATCCCGGCACCCCCGGAGGGGTCGCTGGTGGCGATCGTCAGGGCGACCGGCGGGCTGGTGCTCATCGAACCTCCTGCTGGGCCTCGTGGTCCGTGGGGTTTCCCGGACCGGTCGCCGCGCGGCGACCCATCGCCGTGCGCAGCCTCCGGGCGGCGGCACCGGGGTCGGGCTGGGCACAGATCGCGCTGACGACGGCGATCCCGTCGACGCCGGCCGCCCGGACGGCGGCCGCGTTGTCCACGCCGATGCCGCCGATCGCCACGCAGGGCAAGGATCCCTTGACAGCGCGGGACGTGATCGCGGCGAGGGTGTCAAGGCCGACTGGCGGTGCGGCGTTCGTCTTCGTCTGTTGGGCGAAGATCGGGCCGACGCCGAGGTAGTCGATGGTTCCGGGCGGAAGGGCCAGGGCCGCTTCGAGCTGTCGGGGCTCGTGCACGGACAGGCCGATGCACGCGTCCGGTCCGAGCAGGTCGCGGGCCCGCTCCGGTGGCAGGTCGTCCTGGCCGACGTGGACGCCCACACCGAGCGCGTGGGCGACGTCGGCCCGGTCGTTGACCAGCAGGGGCACGCCGGTGCCGGCCAGCACCCGCAGGACCTGCTCCCCGAGGTCGAGCAACTCGCGGGTGCCGGCCAACGGGTCACGCAGTTGTACCGCGGTGACGCCGCCCGCCACCGCCTCGGCGACCGTCGCGGCCACGCCTCGCGGCGCGCACATCCTGGTGTCGGTGACGAGGTAGAGCGAGAGGTCGACGGGCGTCCGCACCATCAGCGTCAACCCAACCTTGCATGGGTGCGGATCCGGTCGGCGTCGGTCGCGTCGAGCTCGTCGATCAGGGCCGTCGCGAAGGAGCCCGGGCGCGGAGCCCGGACGGCCGCCGCCTCGCCGGCGAGGTTGAGCAGCACCGTGGCGGCCACGGCGGCCAGAAGCGCGTCGTCCACGACCGCGAGGAACCCGGCGGTCAGCGCGCCGAGGGCGCAGCCGACACCGGTCACCCGCGTCATCAGGGCATGGCCGTTGGCGACCCGCACGGTCCGGTGACCGTCGGTGATCAGGTCGACCGTACCACTCACCGCCACCGTCGAGGAGTACTTCGCGGCCAACGCGTTCGCGCCCTCCACCGCCTCGTCCGGGTCGGCGGTCGACTCCACACCCCGTCCGCCGAGCCCACCGTCGAGGGCGAGCACCTCCGAGGCGTTGCCACGTATGACGCTCGGCGCAGCGAGGGTGAGCAACTCACCCGCGAGGGAGGTACGCCAGGGCAGTGGGCCCACCGCCACGGGGTCGAGCACCCAGGGCCGACCGTTGCGCGCGGCGGCGGCGACCGAGGCCCGCATCCCGTCGGCGGACGCGTACGTCACGGTGCCGAGGTTGACCAGGACGGCGCCGGCACCGCCGGCGAGAACCTCGGCGTCCTCGACGGTGTCGGTCATCGCCGGCGAGGCACCCGCGGCGAGGAGCGCGTTGGCCGTGAAGTTGGCCACGACGACGTTGGTGAGGCAGTGGACGAGCGGCGACTCCGCACGCAACCGCTCACGCGCGGTCGCTACGTCATCGACATTGACAGGTATGGGCACGACCATCGTGCGACAGTCCCTTCGCCAGCATGATCTGGATCAGGTTCGACGGGTGTGATCTCAGCCTCGGCACTGCCGGGGCACCCCGCGTCATCGGTTTCGACCGTATACCACCCACGCGCCCGGGAGTCACTGGCTCCGCGAAGTCACGCGCGGGAAGCGGTTCGGCACACTCAGCCCTTGCGCTGGTTGATCTCCTCGGTCGCCTGCGGCACCACCTTGTGCAGGTCGCCGACCACTCCGAAGTCGGCCATCTCGAAGATGGGCGCCTCCGGGTCCTTGTTGACGACGGCGATCGTCTTGGAGGTCTGCATTCCCGCCCGGTGCTGGATCGCGCCGGAGATACCGGCCGCGACGTACAGCTGGGGCGACACGGTCTTGCCGGTCTGCCCGACCTGGTAGGCGTGCGGGTACCAGCCGGAGTCGACCGCGGCGCGGGACGCGCCGACCGCCCCACCGAGGGCGTCGGCGAGCCCCTCGATGAGCGCGAAGCTGTCCGCCGAACCCACGCCGCGGCCGCCGGACACGACGATCGCCGCCTCGGTGAGCTCCGGACGCCCGGTCTGGGTCCGCGGCGCCCGCTCGACGATCCGGGCGGCCTTCGCCGCGTCGGAGATGGTGACCGCCGCCTTCTCCTCCACCGGTTGGGCCGGCGCCGTCTCCGGGGTCGCGGCGTTCGGCTTGACGGTGAGGATCGGCGTGCCGCGGGTGACCCTGGCCTGGACGGTGTAGTTGCCCGCGAAGACCGACTGGGTGGTCACCGGCGAGCCGTCAGGTCCCGGTACGACGTCGACGACGTCGGTCACCAGGCCGGAGCTCAGCTTGATCGCGAGCCGGCCAGCGATCTCCTTGCCCTCGGGGCTCGAGGTCAGCAGGATCGCCGCGGGCTGGCAGCGTTCAGCCAGCTGGGCGAGCGCCTCCGCCTTCGGCGCGACGAGGTGCTCGGTCAGCTCCGGCTCCTCGAGCAGGTAGACCTTCTGGGCGCCGAAGGCCACCAGCGTGTCCTTGGCCTGTTCGTAGCCCGAGCCGACGAAGACGGCCGAGGGCTCGCCGAGCCGGCGCGCGATGGTCAGCAGCTCGGTGGTCGTCTTGCGTACGACGCCGTCGACATGGTCGACGAGGACCAGGATCTCGCTCATTCTCAGCACGCTTCCCTTGTCTCAGACGAACTTCTGCTCGGCGAGGAACGCCACGAGCGCCCGTCCGCCTTCGCCCTCGTCGGTGACGACCGTCCCCTTCTGCCGGGGCGGCCGCTGCTCGTAGGAGTCGACGGCCGTCCACGCGGCGGCCAGGCCGACCGCCGCGGAGTCGACGTCGATGTCGCGCAGGCTCCAGGTCTCGACCGGCTTCTTCTTCGCCGCCATGATCGCCTTGAACGAGGGGTAGCGCGGCTCGTTGGCCTGGTCGGTGACGGAGACGACCGCGGGCAGGCTGGCCTCGACGGTCTCCGTCGCCGTCTCGCCGTCGCGGCGGCCCCGAACGCTGTCGGCGCTCACCTCGAGCGCGCTCGCGAACGTCACCTGCGGCAGGGAGAGCCGCTCGGCGATCATGGCGGGGACGACCGACATGCTGCCGTCGGTGGAGGCCATTCCGCACACCACCAGGTCGACCGGGGCGGCAGCACCGATCTTCTCGATGGCCTTCGCGAGGACGAGCGAGGTCCCGATCGCGTCGGAGCCGTGGATCGCGTCGTCGAGCACGTGCACGCCCTTGTGGGCGCCCATCTGCAGGCTCTTCTTCACCGCGTCGGCGGCGTCGGAGGGACCGACCGTGAGGACCGTCACCTCCGCGTCGCCCGCATCGGCGAGCTGCAGGGCCGCCTCGATGGCGTACTCGTCCAGCTCGGAGAGCAGGCCGGGCACGTTGGACCGGTCGACGGTCCGGTCACCGGAGTCGAATCCCCGATCCGCCGTCGCGTCCGGAACGTACTTCACACACACCACGATGTTCATGCTCGCGTCCGGCTCCTCACTCACGTCCATCGCTCGCGGCCTCGATCAGAAACCCGCATCCCAAGCCTGCCAGGCCCGTCACCGCCGTAAACCGTGGGAGTGACGCACCCGTCCCGCGCGACGTTACCCGCGAGTAGTTTGCCGGGCAAGCGGCACGGAGGATCGACCGGAGGCCGGCCCCGATCGATCCGTCCGTGCGAGCACGTGCCGACCTACAGGACCGCCTTCAGGGACTCCGCCGTCCGGGCGACCGCCTCGTGGGCCGGCAACGAACGGAGCTCGGCGTTGAAGGGCTCCACCTTGATCGGTCCGGCGTAGCCGATGTCGCGCAGCGCAGCGACGAACGCCGCGACGTCGATGACGCCGCTCGCCCCGGGCAGCAGGCGCTGGCCGTCGATCTGCTCGTCGCGTTCCCGTCCGGTCGGGGCGTCGTTGAGGTCGACCGCGACGATCTGGTCGGCGGTGAGGGTGCGGATGTCGTCCGCGCTCTCGGCCGAGGTGAACCAGTGGAAGGTGTCCAGGATGACACCGACATTGGAGCTTCCGATCGCGGCGAGCAGTTCCCTGGTCTCGGCCAGGGTGTGCACGAACGGGTACCGCTCGGTGGACCAGAAGGTCTTCGGGCCGACGTACTCGAGCCCGAACCGCACCCCCGCGGCCGCGAGGATCTCGTCCACCAGGCCGATCCGCTCCACGTGCCGCGCGAAGTTGCGCCGGTAGGTGAGCGAGTCGCTCATCGGGCGGATCCAGGTGCCGGCCCGGTCGACGCCGAGCGCGGCCAGCCGGGCGGCGAACTCCTCCAGCCCGGCGAGCTGGGTCGCGAAGGTGGCGGCGTCGGCGTTGATGTTCACCGGAACACCCGCGTTGCCCCACCGCACGCCCTGCTCGGCGAGCCTCGCCCGCAACTGCTCCACCTCCGCGGGCGACTGGCCGGCGAGGTAGCCGACGTCGGGATCGACCGCGCCGAACCCGAACTCCACGGCGAGGTCGACCGCGGCCGGGAAGCCCGGGCTGACGCCGAGCGCCCCGCAGCTGAGGTTGGAGTAGAACCCGTCCGTCTTCGCAGCGTCTGCCATGGGTTGTGGTTCTCCCGTCGATTCGGCGGCATCGCGTCCGTCAGTCACGTCGCGGTCCAGTCTGCTGGAGGAAGACGGACCGGTGGCGTGAGGAAGGCCACCACGACGGGGCCGAAACAGGACCGATCCGGCCGGACGCCGGGGCCGGGCACCTTCGGTGGAGCGAGGTGCGGACGCCGCGGGTAGCCTGCACGGACACCGATCTTGGTCGACCTCCAGCAGGTCGTCGTCCATCAGGTCCGTCAGATCCGTCAGATCGATCGGGTCGGTGACCGTCGCTCGTCGACCAGGCAGGGGGCCGCCGTGCCAGACCGATTCCCCGCAGCAGCCGTCCCGGACCTGCCACTGACCGGCGAACGCACCATGCCGGGAATCTGGCACGAGACGTACTGGTTCGCGCGGCACCTCGTCGTCTACCGATGGGTCGCCGACCGGCTGGCCGGACCGCGGGGTGCACCTGGGCAGACCGGCTCCACCGACAGCGTCCTCGACGCCGGCTGCGGCGAGGGGTACGGCGCCAACCTCCTCGCGTCCTCGACGCCCTTCGCCGTCGTGGGCCTCGACTACGACGCGGCGACCGCGCAGCACGCTCGCCGCACCTATCCCGACGTGAGCGTCGTACGGGGAAACCTCGTGACCCTGCCGTTCGCCGACGACTCCTTCGACGGCCTGGTCAGCCTGCAGACCGTCGAGCACCTGTGGGACCAGGAGGCCTTCGTCGCCGAGTGCGCCCGTGTCACCGCCCCGGGCGGCCTGGTGGTCATGTCGACGCCGAACCGGCTGACGTTCCCACCGGGCAACATCTGCCACGCCCGGGAGCTCACGGCCGCGGAGTTCCGGTCGCTGCTGGACCGTCCGGGGCTCGCCGACGTGACGCTGGTCGGTCTGTGGCACGGCGCCCGGATCGAGGAGTTCCAACGCCGGCACGGCGACGTCGTGAAGGCCCAACTCGCCGCGCCGCCGCAGGCGTGGTCACCCGACCTCGCGGAGTTCGTCGCCTCGTTGGGCCCTGAGGACTTCGAGGTCGGCGAGGGCGACCTGGACTCGTCGCTGGACCTGGTCGCCGTCGCCCGGACCGACACCTCTCCGACGCCCTAGTCGAGGATGCGTTCGCCGACCGCGGCGGCGCCCGCCGGGACCTGACGCGGGTTCGGCTCGCGACCGGCGTACATCAGGACCACCGCCACGAGACAGGTCGCCGCGCCGACGACGAACGGCGTCCGCGCCGACCCTCCCCAGTCGGCGAGGTGACCGACCAGGATCGCGGCGGCCGCGCCACCCATCCAGCGCAGGAAGTTGTAGCCGGCGCTCGCGACCGGCCGTGGCGCGTCGGAGACGGACATCGCCATGCCGGTGAGGAAGGTGTTGAGGCAACCCGAGGCGATGCCGGACACCACCGTCGCGGCGACGATCAGCGGACGCGAGCCCCACACGTCGGCGAACATCACGACGGCGTACAGCACCAGCGCCACCATCGTGGCGTTGCGTTCGCCGATCCGGGCGGCCAGGCGTGGCCCCACGACCACACCGCAGACCGCGACCATCAGGCCCCAGCCGAAGAAGATGCCACCGATCGCGAACGGGCCGTACTCCAGGACGAACGGCGTCCAGGCGAGGACGGTGAAGAACGAGTACGTGTACAGCAGCGCCGACAGCGCCACCACCAGCAGCCGTCTGTCCCGGAGCGCCTGGAACGGCGCCTTCATGGAGGTCCGGGTGGTGCTCGGCCGGTCCCGGACGAGCATCGTCGCGGTCAGGATCAGCGCGATGAGCATCAGGACCGAGGTGCCGACGAACGGGCCTCGCCACGAGATGCTGCCGAGCAGCGCGCCGACGAGCGGGCCGGCGGAGATGCCGAGCCCGAGCGCCGCTTCGTACAACAGGATCGCGGCGGTCTGGCCACCGGCCGCGGCGGCGACGATCATCGACAGCGCCGTGGCGATGAAGAGCGCGTTGCCCAGCCCCCAGAACGCGCGCAGCGCCACCAGTTGCCCGATCGACCCGGCGAGTGCGCAGGCGCCGGCGAAGACCACGATGAGGGCGAGCCCCGCGACCATGGTGCGCTTGCCGCCGAACCGGGAGGCGAACATGCCGGTCACGAGCATCGCGAGCACCTGCACGACGAGGTAGGACGCGAAGAGCAGCGTCACCTGGCTCGGTGTGGCGTTCAGACCCTGCGCGATGGAGAGCAGGATCGGATCGACGAGCCCGATCCCCATGAACGCGATCACCGCGGCGAACGCGACCACCCAGACCGAACGCGGTTGGCCTTTGATGGCATCAAGCAACTTCACCTGATGGGATGACACGGGAGAAGGACCCTCCTTCGGAGTGGACTGCGTCACGACTGGCCTGGCGGGGATGACGGGGGCGGCGGGGGCCCGGTGGTGTCGGGCGGTCCGGCACGGCCGTACTCGTCGGCGGCGACCAGTCGGGGCGGCGGGGGCCCGGTGGTGTCGGGCGGTCCGGCACGGCCGTACTCGTCGGCGGCGACCAGTCGGTCGAGTGCGGGCAGCGCCCGGTCGATGGCTTCGCGGTCGGCGTCCGACAGCCGGGCGAGACGTTCGTCCAGGAACTCCTCCCGGGCCCGCTGGATGCGCGAGATCACGGCGCGCGCCTGCTCGGTGGCCGAGACGATCACCGCCCGGCGGTCGGCCGGGTCCGGGACTCGGCGGACGTATCCGGCGCGCTCGAGGCGGCTGACGACGTTCGTCATCGACGGCAGCCGGACACCCTCCCGGGTCGCGAGGCTGCTCATGCGCTGTGGCCCCTCATGGACCAGGACGTTCAGCACCGAGCCCTGGGTGAGGGTGAGGTCGAGTCGAGGCGAGTGCCGGCGGACGAGGTCGTAGAGGCGGTAGACCAGTGGCCGCATCTGCCGGGCGAGCGGGCTGACGCGGGAGCCGGGGTCGATGACATCAGGCATTACTTAGCCAGGCTAACTTAGCTAGCCTAAGTAATTCCAGCCTTCGCGGCGGCGGGTCCTGAAAGTGGCCGGCATCGGACCCGGGCAGCCCCCCGCGAGTCCGGCGGTCGAGGTTTCCGACAGAGCATGACAAAACGCGACGAGGTCGGCGGGGCCCGACCCTGCCGGGTCAGGTCCCGCCGACCTCGTTCTGACGTGGGGACGAGCACCAACGGTGGTGCCGCGCCCCCCAAGGCAAGGTCACCGCGACGCCTGTTCGGCGTCAGGACATCAGGGGTGCAGCCCCTTGTCGACCAGCCACGGGAACGGGTTCACCGCGTCGTCGAGACCGCCGCCGTGCGGGCGTACCTCGAGGTGCACGTGCGGGCCGGTCACGTTGCCGGTGGCGCCGACGTAGCCGATCACGTCACCGACGTGCACCGACCCCGACCAGCGAAGAATCTTCGACATGTGGCCGTACAACGTGACGGTCCCGTCCGGGTGCCGGATCTCGACCCGGTTGCCGTAGGCGCCGGCCCACCCGGCGGCGCTGATCCTGCCCGAGCCGACCGCGTGGATCGGCACACCGGTCGGCGCGGCGAAATCGAGTCCATGGTGGAAGGAGGACCACTTGTTCCCGCTCTGACCGAAACGTCCGGTCAGGTGGTACTCCGTCAGCGGAAGTCCCCAACTCTTGGGCTTCGTCGCGACGGCGTTCTTCGCGGCGTCCTTCGGAGGCGACGATTCCTTACCCTTGTCCGGCTTGGGGGCGTTCCGGTGTCCACCGCCACGGTTGGCGGCGCTTTGTTCTCTCGCGGTCCGCTGCTTCTCGGTTACGGAGTCGGACGAATTCCCGTTTCCCGTACGCGCGGCGGCCGCTTCCTCGGCGACGGCGGAGTTCACAGACGACGCGGCCGACTCCGTGGGAGAGCCGACCGCAAGGGCGACGCCGCCTCCCACCAGGCCGACAGCGACGACACCGGACACTGCTGCCAATGGAATATTGCGCCACCGCAGGCCCCACAGGGCACGGAGGCGGCTAAGGAAAGAACTCAAGACTGCTTCCTCGCACGTTCGACGGCATGCTCGACCGCACGTTCCCGCACAGGAAACCGAGTTGCCGTGCCCTGGGTGAGGGCGTGGACCATCGACGGCAGCGATATTTGTCGCGCCCCGGCGCGTTGATGGCCTTGACGGATATTTGCGGTGTCGGTACCCGCTTATCGTGGATAAACGCTCGTTGTCCCCAACGCCCAGACACCTACCGGCGCTAGTCCTAACAGAGACCCTTCAATGCTTTCCAGTCGAAGGCGTTAGCCTCGCTACGATGCGGGGTCGTAGTGGTGAGCATTCAGAGCAGCCCGATATAGTCGGCGACTCCGACCACACACGGTCAGTTTGTTCTCCGTTTCGGAGGGACACAAAAGCCCGCTGACCTGACGATTCCTCGCATAGACCACGAGTCGCAAAGAGTAGTGAGAATAGCGATTTGTTCCATCACGCAGCCGTGGCGTTCTCGTTGCCGAGCGGCCCTACGATGATCCGTAGCAGGCCGTCCGGACCGTATGACGCGTCTCACACCCCCACCACGATCACAGCGTCCTCGCCCGCACCGGCCGGCAGCTACTCCGCCCGGCGGGCAGCCGACGACGGGAGCCTCGATGCCCCGGTTCGGTGAGCTCGAGGAGCAGGTGATGCTGCGCCTGTGGGCGACCGACCGTCCGCTCCAGGTCCGAGAGGTCCGGGAGGCGCTCAAACCCGACCGGGAGCTCGCGCACACCACGGTGATGACGGTGCTGGACAAGCTCTACCGCAAGGGCTGGTTGCGTCGGGAGAGCGTCGGCCGGGCCTACGCGTACTCACCGGTGATGTCCCGCGAGGCCTACACCGCGACCCTCATGCACGAGGCGTGGTCGGTCGCGGGACGACCAGCGACTGCCCTGGTCTACTTCATCGAGGCGATGACTCCCGACCAGGTCGAGGCGCTCCGTGACGCCCTCCGGGTCGCGACAGCCGTGCTGGAGGCCGAGCAGCCGGCCACCGATCAGGAGCGTCCCCGCAGCGCCTGAGCCGATCGCGCGGCCTCAGCCGCGGCTCCACGGGCCAGCCCCTCGAGGTAGGCCCGGCGGTCAGCGTCGGCCTCGTGGACTTCGCGCCGGTTCTTCACGACCCTCGCGGGGATGCCCGCGACGATGGAGTAGTCGGGTACCTCGCCGCGGACCACCGCGTGCGCGGCGATCACGACCCCGGTCCCGACCGTCGTACCCCGCAGGACCGTCGTCTTGGTGCCGAACCAGCAGTCCGGCCCGATCCGCACGGGTGTCTTCACCAGCCCCTGGTCCTTGATGGGGACGGCGAGGTCGCTGGTCACGTGGTCGAAGTCGCAGATGTAGGTCCAGTCCGCCAGCAGGCAGGACGCGCCGATCTCGACGTCGAGGTAGCAGGTGATCGTGACGTCTCGGCCGAGCACACACTTCTCGCCCAGTCGCAGCGTGCCCTCGTGGGCCTGCAGCCGGGTCCCGTCGCCCAGGTGCACCCAGCGGCCGAGGACCAGCCGGCCGTAGCCGGCGCGCGCCCCGAGATCGACCCGGCGACCGAGGAAGACGAACCCCTCCGTCACGATCTGCGGGTGTCGGATCCGCAGCAGCAGGAAGCGCCAGTAGCGGAGCAGGTAGTAGGGCGTCCAGGCTCGGTGGCGCACGACCCAGCGCAGGCTCGCGAGGGTGAGGAAGCGGGCCTGGCGGGGGTCCTTGGAGCGTCGTACCACGGCAGTAAGTCTGTCCTGCGGATCAGGTTCGACGGTGCGGGACATGACGAGGGCCCGCGGGAAACCCGCGGGCCCTCATCGCCACAGTGGTGTCTGAATCACACCGCAGTGGTGTCGGATCACACCGTGCGGACGTTCTCCGCCTGCGGGCCCTTCGGGCCCTGCACGACGTCGAACTCCACTCGCTGGTCCTCCTCCAAGCTGCGGTAACCGTCGGCGACGATCGCGGAGAAATGGACGAACACGTCCTGACCGCCGTCGACGGAGATGAAGCCGAAGCCCTTGTCAGCGTTGAACCACTTAACGGTTCCCTGCGCCATGTTTCTTTTTTCCCCTCGCGGAGACGTTGTTGCAGTGCTCGAACCTCACGAGCACCGAGTCGCCTACGGGGCATTGCCCGCGTGTCGAATCCCGCGGGCTGAAAGTACACGGCACAGGACCAATCGGACTCCGATGGCCTGCGTCGTGGACCTTCGCGCGTCTTGTCGATACGACGAACGACCGCCGAGGACGGTACCACCTTTGCGAGCCCGTGACCACGGCTCCTGTCCGGCGCGCGGCCGATGTCGGACCGCGTGTGCACGGATCTGTCGGGGCGGGTCAAGGCTCGTCCGGAGGCCTGTACGGGTCCCATACGGCTTGGATACGGCACCAGTACGACGTGAGTACGGCCTCGGTACCACTACCGTACGCGTTCGGTAGGCATTTCTGGACGGGTCCGATACAGGCCGTCGGTGGCGTGGGTCAGCCACGTACTCCGGTGATCGACACGTTGTAGTAGAGCTCGTCGGGCACGACACGCTTGACCAGCCGGTCGAGCGCCGACAGCCGCAGCCAACCGCGGTAGGCGAAGCTCGCCCATCCCCAGCCGAGGCGCTCGGGGTTGACGGCATGCTCGAACGTGCGCACCGGCCAGCCGAACCACGCGGCGGTGAGCTCCTCGGTGACCGTGCGAACCGTCACCGCACCGGCGCGTTCGGCGGTCCGCGCCAGTGTGTCGGGGTCGAAGGTGTGCAGGTCGACAACCGCTTCGAGGGCCGCCGCGCGCGAGGACTCGTCGAGTTCCTCCCGCGTGCGGGCCCAGCGATCACGCAGCGGCGCGAGCTGGGTCGCCCTGGTCGCGGCCCACCAGGTCGCCTGGGACAGCTTGCGGGCCACCAGGTCGCCGTACCTCGTCGGCTCACCACAGATCACGAACCGCCCGCCGGGCCTCAGCACCCGGAGCATCTCCCGGAACGCGAGCTCGACGTCGGGGATGTGGTGGATGACGGCGTGCCCGACCACCACGTCGAAGGTGTCGTCCTCGTAGGGCAGGCGCTCGGCGTCGGCGACCCGTCCGGACACCTCGAAACCGAGCCGGCGGGCGTTCTCCTTCGCCGCCTCCACCATGCCCGGCGAGAGGTCGGTCACATGTACCTCGTCGAGGATGCCGGCCTGGCGCAGGTTGAGCGAGAAGAACCCGGTGCCGCACCCGACCTCCAGCGACCGAGCGTAGGGCCAACCCGCCGCGCCGGCGGCGGCCACGAACCGGTCCCGGGCGTAGGCGATGCAGCGGTCGTCGAAGGAGATCGACCACTTGTCGTCGTAGGTCTGGGCCTCCCAGTCGTGGTAGAGCACGTTGGCGAGCTTCGGGTCCCGCCAGGCGGCCTCCACCTCGTCCGCACTCGCCACCGGATGGGGAGCCGGATCGGGCCGGTCCGTCGTACCTGCGGCGGTGTCGTTGCGGGTGTCGGTGTCTGACATCGGCTTCCTTCGGCTGGAGGTGTAGGCCTGCGAAGAGACGAGGGCGACCAAGCGACGGTAGACCCGGCAGCTTCGGTCGGACTCGCGGGGGCTCAGCGGCCCTGGAACCTCGGCTTGGCCTTCTCGACGAACGCCCGCATCCCGATCTCGCGGTCCTCGGTGGCGAACAACGCGGCGAACGTCTGGCGTTCGATCTCCAGGCCGGTGGCGAGGTCGACGTCGAGGCCGCGGTCGATGGCGGCCTTCGCCGCGCGCAACGCGTGGCCGGGGCCGCCGACGAACTGCTCGGCCCACGCGCGCGCCGCCGCGTAGACGGCGCCCGGCGACTCGTCGTCGACCACCTCGTCGAGGAGCCCGACCTCGCGGGCGAAGGTCGCGTCGACGATCCTTCCGGTGAAGATCAGGTCCTTGGCAACCGAGGGACCCACCAGCCGGGCGAGCCGTTGCGTGCCGCCCGCCCCGGGGATGATGCCGAGCTTGATCTCGGGCTGGCCGAGCTTCGCGCCGGCGGCTCCGACGCGCCGGTCGGCGGTGAGGGCGAGCTCGCAGCCACCACCGAGCGCGTAGCCGTTGACGGCCGCGACCACCGGCTTGGGTATCCGAGCGACAGCGTCGAACGCCGAGGTCAGGCCGTGTGAACGGACCTCCATCTCGGCGTAGGACATGTCGATCATCTCTTTGATGTCGGCGCCCGCGGCGAAGACCTGCTCACCGCCGTACAGCACCACCGCCGCGACGTCGGCGCGCTGGGTCGCTTCCTGCGCGGCCGAGCGGATCTGCTCCTGCATGGCGATGTCGAGAGCGTTCATCGGCGGCCGGTCGAGCCGGATCGTGCCGACGCCGTCCGCGACCTCGAGCCGCACCCATGTGCCCACCAGGTCTCCCCCTCCGCTGTCACCGATGTCGGCGCCGGCACGGACCGGCACCGTGTCGCCGATGTCTTTCATGTCCGGTTCCGGCAGCACTCGAGCCTATGGCATCGCCGGCGAACGTGAGACCCCCTTGCCGGACGACATCGCAGCGGTGGCCGGCCGGTGGACGACCGATGGCGGCCAGGTCCGGATTGGAGACATAATCCGAAAGACAGTTGCAGTAAGCAACTTTAATCTGGAGATGGCCTACACCTACTAGGCGAAACGGAGCACGAACACCAGGATGCCCGCGACCGGCTCACATAGGAGTTCAGAAACAGCCCCCTCATCACAAGCGACCTTCACCCACAAGCAGATTCTCGAGATCGTCTGGGCGCTTCTGCTGTGTCTCTTCGTCTCGTCGCTGTCCGCGACCGTCGTAGGCACCGCCCTTCCCACGATCGTCGGCGATCTGGGTGGCCAGGACCAACTGGCCTGGGTCGCGAGCGCAACCCTTCTCACGACCACGGTCTCCACACCGTTGTGGGGCAAGATTTCCGATCTCTACGGCCGTAAGCCGCTCATGCAGTTGGCGATCGCGGTGTTCGTCGTCACGTCTATCTTCGCCGGGCTGTCCCAGACGATGGGCGAGATGATCATCGCTCGAGCCGCGCAGGGCATCGGCGGGGGCGGCGTGGTCGCCCTCTCCCAGGCGATCATGGCCGACATCGTGAGCCCACGGCAGCGCGGCCGCTACGCCGGATACCTGGGCGCTTCGTTCGGTGTCGCGACCGTCGCCGGTCCGCTGATCGGCGGGTTCCTCGTCGACGGGCCGGGCTGGCGTTGGTGCTTCTACGTCGGCGTTCCCATCGCGATCGTCGCCTCGATCGTCCTGCAGCGGACACTGCACCTTCCCCACGTCCGTCGCAAAACCCAGATCGACTGGCTCGGCGCCACGTTCCTCACCGCCTCGATCACCTCGCTGCTCCTCGTGCTCTCACTCGCGGGCACCGAGTTCGCGTGGGCGTCGGGGTGGACGTTGCTGATGGTGGCGATCAGTCTCGGCTGTCTCGTCGCGGTGATCGTCGTCGAACGCCGGGCGTCGGAGCCGATCCTGCCGCCGCGGCTGTTCCGTGGCCGCACCTTCAATCTGACCGGGATCGCGGGCTTCTTGGTCGGGTTCGCGATGTTCGGCGCCATGATCTACCTGCCGCAGTACCTCCAGGTCGTCCGCGGCATGAGCCCGACGGCGTCGGGCCTGCTCACCATCCCGCTCGTGGTGGGGATGCTGGGCGTGTCCGTCCTGTGCGGGCGCGCCATCACCCGGTGGGGCCGCTGGAAGATGTTCCCGATGGCCGGGATCGCTCTCATCGCCGTGGCCTCCGGCCTGCTCGCCACCCTCCACACCGACACCTCACTGGTGCTGGTCTGCGCCTACATGCTGATCTTCGGCTCCGGGCTCGGCCTCACCCAGCAGGTGCTGGTGCTCGCCGTCCAGAACACCGCCGAACACCGCGACCTCGGGATCGCGACCTCGGCCGCGACCTTCTTCCGCTCCATGGGCGGCGCCGTCGGTGTCGCCGTCTTCGGGGCCATCCTGACCTCTCGGCTCGCCAGCGCGATCCCCGAACTGCTCGCCGAGCACGGTCTGAAGATCAGGCTCACGGCCGAGTCGTTGTCGGCGCACCTTGGTACGCCGGAGGAGATCGCGCACATCCCCGAGCCGCTCCGGAGTGTCATCCGGGAGGGATTCACCCTCGGGCTCAACCGCATCTACCTGATCGCCGTACCTCTCGTCGTCCTCGCGTTCCTCGCCATCCTCGCCGTCAAGGAGGTGCCGCTCCGTGGCCGGGTCGCCTCGCCCGAGGACGACACGGCGGCACCGGCGCCCGCGACCGGACCGGTCGTGAGCGAGAGCGCACGAGCGGCGGTCCCGGCGCCGGCACCGGTCGTCGCCGACACCACGCGGCACGCCGTACCGGCTCGCGCGCGTCGACGCTGACGCGGCGGAGAAAGCGCCGGGCCAAGCTCGGTTGACCACGCGGGGCAGGGTTCCCACCCACACCCCGTTACTGGGAGGATCACAGGGTCGGTCCCGTCCGACCGGCCCTGTGGTCCTCCTCCCGTCTCTGTGGAGCAGGCCGGGGCCGTCCGGAGCAACCGGCACGAACCAACCCGAGCGGAAAGGGAGTACGGCGATGCCGGACGTCAAGGCCGTGGTGGCTCGAGCCAAGAACGAGCCGGTGAGCGTGGAGACCATCCATGTTCCCGACCCGGGACCGGGCGAGGCCCTGGTCCAGGTGCAGGCGTGCGGCGTCTGCCACACCGACCTGCACTACAAGCAGGGCGGTATCGGCGACGACTACCCCTACCTGCTCGGCCACGAGGCGGCCGGCGTCGTGGAGGCCGTCGGCGAGGGCGTCCAGGACGTGGCCCCCGGCGACTTCGTGATCCTCAACTGGCGGGCCGTGTGCGGCAAGTGCCGCGCCTGCAAGCGGGGCCGCCCGTGGTACTGCTTCGCGACCCACAACGCCAAGCAGAAGATGACGCTGGCCGACGGCACCGAACTCTCCCCCGCCCTCGGCATCGGCGCGTTCGCGGAGAAGACGCTGGTCGCCGCCGGACAGTGCACCAAGGTCGACCCCGAGACCCCTGCCACCGTCGCCGGTCTGCTCGGCTGCGGCGTGATGGCCGGCCTGGGCGCGGCCCTCAACACCGGTGCGGTCCAGCGGGGCGACTCGGTGGCCGTCTTCGGCTGCGGCGGCGTCGGCGACGCCGCGATCGCGGGCGCGACCCTCGGCGGCGCGACGACGGTGATCGCCGTCGACATCGACGACCGCAAGCTCGAGTGGGCACGGCAGTTCGGCGCCACCCACACCGTCAACGCCCGCGGCGAGGACCCGGTCGAGCGGATCCGTGAGCTCACCGGCGGGTTCGGCGTCGACCTCGCCATCGAGGCGGTCGGGCGGCCCGAGACCTACAAGCAGGCGTTCTACGCCCGCGACCTCGCCGGCACCGTCGTCCTGGTCGGCGTACCCACGCCCGAGCTCACGTTGGAGCTTCCGTTCCTCGACGTCTTCGGCCGCGGCGGGGCACTGAAGTCGTCGTGGTACGGCGACTGCCTGCCCGAGCGCGACTTCCCCATGCTCGTCGACCTCTACCGCAACGGCCGGCTGCCGCTGGACGCGTTCGTCAGCGAGGAGATCGGCATCAACGACGTGGAGGCGGCGTTCACCAAGATGCACGCCGGTGAGGTGCTGCGTTCCGTGGTGGTGATGAAGTGACGGTCCGGATCGAGCGCGTCGTCACCTCCGGCACCTTCAGCCTGGACGGTGGCACCTGGGACGTCGACAACAACGTCTGGCTGGTCGGTGACGACCGCGAGGTGATCGTCATCGACCCGGCGCACGACGCGACGCCCATCCTCGCGGCCGTCGGCGACCGAACGGTCCAGGCGATCGTGTGCACCCACGGCCACGACGACCACATCAGCGCGGTCGGCGACCTGTGGGACGCGACGAAGGCGCCGATCTGGCTGAACCCGGCCGACCGGATGCTCTGGGACGTCGTCTACCCCGAGGTCGGGCCCGACGCCGACCTCGCCGACGGCCACGTGTTCACCGTCGGCGACGTGACGCTGACCGCGTTGCACACGCCGGGCCACTCACCGGGCGGCACCTGCCTGCACGCACCGGCCCTCGACGCCGTCTTCAGTGGCGACACGTTGTTCGCCGGCGGGCCCGGCGCGACCGGACGCTCCTACTCCGACTTCGACACGATCATCGCCTCGATCCGGGAGCGGTTGCTCACCCTCCCGGACCAGACCGTCGTCCACACCGGTCACGGCGACACGACCACGATCGGCGCGGAGGCGCCCCACCTGTCGGAGTGGATCGCCCGCGGGCACTGAGTACCGACGGAGCCGACCCGAACGCGACCCCGGTCGCGCCGAGAACGCCGAAGCCGCCCACCGAGACCTCGGTGGGCGGCTTTCGCGACTCCGGGCTGGCCCGGATCAGACCGCCACGCCACCGGAGCGCAACGCGCCGTTGACGGGGAGCAGGACCGCGTACAGCGAGGTCGTGGCGGCGATGAAGAGGCGGTTTCGGCGCGGTCCGCCGAACTCCACGTTGGCCACCGTCTCCGGCACCCGCACCTTTCCGAGCAGCGTGCCGTCCGGGTGGTAGCAGTGCACGCCGTCCGCCGCGCTGGTCCAGACCCGACCCTCCGTGTCGAGCCGGAACCCGTCGAAGAGGCCGGAGGTGCAGGTGGCGAAGACCTCGCCGCCGGACAGCCCTCCGTCCACGGCAACGTCGAAGACCCGCATGTGGGCGGGCCCGCCGGGCGTGTGCGTCGCCCCCGTGTCCGAGACGTAGAGCCGGCTCTCGTCCGGGGAGAACGCCAGACCGTTGGGGCGTACGAAGTCGTCGGCGACGATCCGCACCTTTCCCGTCGAGGGGTCGACCCGGTAGACGTGGCAGCCACCGACCTCGCTCTCGCTCTGGTGGCCCTCGTAGTCGCTGTCGATGCCGTAGGCGGGGTCGCTGAACCAGACCGAGTTGTCGGACTTCACCACGGCGTCGTTCGGGCTGTTGAGCCGCTTGCCGTCGACGTTGTCGGCCAGCACCGTGATCGAGCCGTCGTGCTCGGTCCGGGTCACCCGGCGGTTGCCGTGCTCGCAGGTGACAAGGCGACCTTGGCGGTCGACGGTGTTGCCGTTGGTGAACCCTGCCGGCGCGCGGAAATCCCCCACCGAGCCGGTGGTCTCGTCCCAGCGCAGCATCCGGTCGTTCGGGATGTCACTCCAGACGAGGTAGCGGCCGGCCGCGAAGTAGGCCGGACCCTCCGCCCAGCGGCACCCCTCGTAGAGCTTCTCCAGCCGGGCGCTCGTCTTGACACATGACCCGAACCGGTCATCGAGGATCTCGAACGTCTCGGACACGCCACCCATGCGGGCCTCCTGATCACCTGTCGTACGCCGGTCGGTCACCCGGTTGCCACCGGGCCGGTCGTTGGCCGGTCGCTGGCCGGTCACCGATCGGTCACCGGCCCCCACTCCGCGCGGACCAGCGCGAAAGGGTCCTGCGCCCGAAGGTAGCGACCGTGCCCCGCGAGCGCGACATAGCACCCGCATCGTGCCGCCCTTGGCCGCGTGGGCGTCGTCCGGCCTCCGCGAGACCGGATCGGGGCCGGCCGGCGACACCTATACTTTCGGTGCGCCGTGACCGGGCCCGCCCGGCACGGACCGGCCCAAACGGGTCACCGAGCACGAGATCCGCTTCCACCCCGAAAGACACCGAAAGCCGTCTGGTATCTCCGATGCGAGAACTGGAACGGAACCGAGACGCCGAGGCGTCGTCCGCGCTGCACCGGCTCGCCGTGATCGGCGACGGCCGCACCGGCGGTTCTGTCACCCACGCCGCCCGCGCCGCCGGGCTCGACGTCCACGTCGGCCGCCGCGGCACTTCCGCCGCGACCGCGAGCCTCGCCGAGGTCGCCCTCCTCTGCGTTCCCGACCGCTCGATCGCCTCCGCCTGCGCCGAGCTCGCCGAAGCCGACCCGCTCCCTGCCTACGTCGGGCACGTCAGCGGCGCCGCGGGCCTCGACGTCCTGGCCGCGGCACGCCGGCGGGGAGCCGAGACGTTCACGCTGCACCCACTCCAGACGATCCCCACGCCCGACACCGACCTCGCCGGGGCACCCGCCGCGGTGTCCGGGTCCAGTCCGGCTGCCCGGGACGTCGCCGCGGCGCTCGCCCGCCGGCTCGGGATGGTTCCCTTCGACGTACCCGAGGAGCACCGGGCCGCCTACCACGCGGCCGCCGTCCTCGCGTCCAACTTCCTCGTCACGCTCGAGGAGAGCGCCACCGAACTCCTCACCCGCGCGGGCGTGGCCGACGCCCGCGCGGTGCTGGCCCCACTGGTCCTGCGGAGTGCCGCCAACTGGGCCGAGGCCGGCTCCGCCGCGCTCACCGGCCCGATCGCGCGCGGCGACGAGGACACCGTGCGGGCCCACCTCGCCGCGGTGCGGGCGCTCGCACCGAAGTTGGAACCCACCTACACCGCGCTGGCCGAGCGCACCCGGGCGATCGCCGAGCGCGGCGCGGCCCCATCCAGCCAGGACTGGACGACAGGAGGTACACCGGTGAACGCGCCCCAGGTCATCCGGACCCGCGAGGAGCTACGCCGTGCCCTCGAGCCGGCCAGGCGCTCCGGTCGCCGTATCGGGCTCGTCCCCACGATGGGCTTCCTCCACGAGGGGCACGCCTCACTGCTGCGGGCCGCACGGGCCGGCTGCGACGTCGTGGTGATGAGCCTGTTCGTCAACCCGACGCAGTTCGGCCCGAACGAGGACCTCGCCGCCTATCCGCGCGACGAGGCGGCCGACCTCGCCATGGCGGCGGCGACCGGGGTCGACGTCGTCTACGCGCCCGACGCGGCGCACGTCTACCCGGCGGGCTACGCCACCAGCGTCGAGGTGGGCGGGGAGCTGACCCAGGTGCTCTGCGGAGACCCTCGCCGCCGGGGGTCCGCCCACTTCCGGGGGGTCACCACCGTGGTGGCGAAGCTGCTCAACGCGGTCGGGCCGGACGTCGCCTTCTTCGGGCAGAAGGACGCCCAGCAGGCGATCGTCATCCGCCGCATGGTGCGTGACCTCGACTTCCCGGTCGAGGTCGTCGTCGGGCCGACGGTGCGTGAACCCGACGGCCTGGCGATGAGCTCCCGCAACGTCTACCTCGAGCCCGACGAACGGGTCCGGGCGCGAGCGCTCAACCAGGCGCTGTCGGCGGTCGCCGACGCCGCCCGCGCCGGCGAGACCGACACCTCGCGGGCCCTCGCACTGGGCCACAAGATCCTCACCGACGCCGGGATCGATCCGGAGTACCTCGAGGCGCGCGACGCCGACGACCTCACCCTGGCGGCACGGTTCGGCGATCGTCCCGTGCTCGTCGCGGTGGCGGCCCGGGTCGGACGGGCGCGGCTCATCGACAACGTCGTCGTGGAGTCCCCACAGCCAGGCGCCGGCGCCGCGGCGGAGGTGGCGCGATGAGCTCCCAGCCGGAGCGCACCAGGCTCATCGTCGCCTCGCTCGCCGCGCTCAAGGCAGCGGGGACGCCGATCACGATGGTCACGGCGTACGACTTCCCCTCCGCGCGAGTGGCCGAGGAGGCCGGCGTCGACGTCGTCCTCGTCGGCGACTCGGCCGCGACGACGGTGCTCGGCCACGACTCCACGGTGCCGGTCGGCATGGCCGAGATGCTGATGCTCGCGGCCGCCGTACGACGGGGCCTGCGCACCCCGCTCCTGGTCGCCGACCTTCCCTTCGGGTCCTACGAGCGCTCCGACGACCTCGCCGTCGACAACGCCCAGCGCTTCCTCAAGGAGGCCGGCGCCGACGCGGTGAAGCTGGAACGCGGCGGCACCTCGGTCGCCCGGGCCCGCGCGCTCGTCGCCGCCGGGATCCCGGTGATGGGACATGTCGGGCTCACCCCGCAGACTGCCGGCCAGCTCGGTGGCTACAAGGCTCAGGGCCGGACGGCCTCCGCCGCCGCGCGGATCGCGGAGGAGGCGCTCGCCCTGCAGGAGGCCGGCTGCTTCGCCGTGGTCCTGGAGGCGATCCCGGCGGCGGTGACGGAGCGGTTGATGCCGTACCTGCGCATCCCGGTCATCGGGATCGGCGCCGGTCCCGCGACGGACGGACAGGTGCTGGTCTTCCACGATCTGCTCGGGCTGCTCCAGGGACACACGCCGAGGTTCGTCCGGCGCTACGCCGAGCTGCGGGAGCCGATGGTGCGGGCGGTCGCGAGGTACGCCGCCGACGTTCGGGCAGGTGAGTTCCCCGGTCCGGAGCACACGTACGGAATGCCGGCGACCGAGCTCACGGCGTTCGAGAAGTTCCTCGACCAGGCCGGCGGACCGGGTCAGCCCGGGGCCAGACTCGGGTAGTCGTCGATCTCGAGGTCCACCCGGACCGCGCCGCGTACGGTGTTGGTGACCGTGCACCGCTCGAGGGCCTCACGCAGCCCGACCAGCCGGCCCGGTGGCAGCTCCCGAGGCACCACCACGCGTACCCACACCGCCTCCACGCGGAGCGGAGGCTCCTCCGAGAGCCGGAAGGACGCCCGCACCACCATGGCGTCCTCGGCGATGCCCTGCCGGGCGAGGAAGCGTCCCGCGTGCAGTGCCACGCTCGCGGCGAGGGAGCCGACGAACAACTCCACCGGGGTCGGCGCGGTGTCCGAACCGCCCTCCACCATGGGCTGGTCGACGTGGAGCTGGTGGCCGCGTACCTCCACGGCGTAGGCGTCACCGGCCCGGGACCGCACCTCGACGCACGTTCCCTCCGGGCCGTCGAACGGACGACCCACCGGCCTGCCCCACCCTCCGCTCACCGGTGCACCGCCCGGACGACGGCGACGGAGCAGTGCGCGTGGTGAAGCAGGGTCTGGCCCACCGATCCCAGCAGCAGGCGCTCGATGCCGCCCCGCCCGCGGGCACCGACGACGACCAGTTCGGCGCCGCGGGAGAACTCCGTGAGGATCACCCCCGGACGTCCTTCGAGGACGTTCGTCGCGACATCGACGTCGGGATACTTCACCCGGAGCCCGGCGAGGCTCTCCCCCACCCAGCGGACGTGGTCGGCGCGCCTGCTCGCGAAGGCGTCGGTGTCCCACTGCGCCTCGTCCGGAGCGTCGATCCGCCAGCAGTGGACCACCGACAGCGGAAGCCCGCGCAGGGACGCCTCCTCGAAGGCGAACGCCACCGCGCGTTCGGCGTGGTGTGAACCGTCGGTGCCGACCACGATCCGCGGCCCGGCGGGGGCGTGTTCCTTGGACGCACGCACCACGATCACCGGGCAGTGGGCGTGCTGGGCGACCGCGGAGTTCACCGAGCCCATCACGACGGAGGCCACCGCGCTCCGTGACCTCGAGCCCACCACCACGAGTTCGGCGCCCTCCGCCTGCTCCAGGACCGCCGAAGCCGCGGCTCCGGTCACCACGACGCCGGACACCGCGTCGCGTTCGAGTTGGTCGCCGGCGACCGCCAGGGCCGCGTCGAGGTCGGCGGCCTCCGGCGACGGGTCGGCCGGCTGCCCAGCCTGTCCGCTGACCAGCGCGCTGACCTGTGCGCTGGCCGGTCCGCTGGTCTGGACACTGGCCGGTGCGCCCGCACCGCCCTGTCCGCCTCCTCCGCCCACCATCGCGAGAACGGGCTCGCGGGCACGGACCACCCGGAGGGGGCGGCCCCGGTTGCGGGCCTCGTCGACGGCGTAGCGCAGCGCCGTACGACTCTCCGACCGGCCGTCGATCCCCACCACGACGGGCCGCAGCGTTCGGTCGATCATCGGCGGACTCCAGGTGCGGGAGAGGAGACCCGACCGGCCGGCGGCACGGCGTCGGCACCGGGCGGGCGCTCCTCGGGCCAGCGGGGCACGGGTTCGAGCCACGGTGCGGAGAGGTCGCCGCCCAGCTCGTCCCCGAGATCGGCGTCGGAGGGAACGGGGACGAGCGCGACCGGACAGCACGCCCGGTTGATCGCCGTACATCCGAGCGTGGAGCCGAGCAGGCCACTGATCCCGCGGCCGCCGCGACTACCGACCACGAGCAGGTCGGGGTGCCGGGCGATCCGGAGCGGGCCGGCCACGGTGCCGTCGCCATGGGCGACCGTGACGTCCACGTCGGGGTGCGCGGCCGCGTGTGGCTCGAGGATCGCCTCGACCGCCTCCAGGCCGGGAGCGCTCATGCCGTGGAGCGCGGAGTTGTGATGCCGGGACCACCAGACGTCACCGCGCGGTGGCACCGGGACCGCGAGCAGCCGGGCACCGCGCAGGGCCGCCGCCGCGAAGCCGAACCGGATCACGGCTTCCGAGCGCGCGCTGCCGTCGACCCCCAGCACGACATGGCCGTCGAGCATGGGCAGCCCGGATCGGCTCGCGCGCCGCGCGAGGACCACCGGTCGCGGCTCGACTCCCGCGTCCACCCCCGCTTCGGCAGCGCGCAGGAGCGCGGACAGGACGCCGCGGCCCCGTACACCCACGACCACCAGGGTCGGGTCCGGTACGGCCTGCCACAACATCTCGCCGACCGGCCCGTGCACGGCGAGCGCGTACGCCTCCACCTCGGGGACCAGTGACCGCGCGGACGCGGCACCCGCCTCCGCCACCCGCCACGCCCGGGCCCTGGTGGTCTGCTCCGGTCCGTCCTCGCCCGACGTGCGGGGCGACTCCTCGGCGTCCCCCGCGTCGGGCCCGGCGGCGCCGGACAGTTCCGCGTCGTACCGGTCGAGATGCCGGCGGTCGCCGTACGCGTGCACGACGACAAGCGGCAACCGACGGAGGACGGCCTCGCGGGCCGCCCAGAACAAGGCGGGATGTGCCAGCGCGATGCCCTCGATCGCAGCCACGATCGCCGTCGTCGGACACGGCTGTCGACCTGTCATCGCCCGTCCCCCGATCCGGCCCCGCCCCGCGGCGACTCAAGCGTCACTTTCGCCCCACATTCGCGTGGTCACGTAGAGACGAAAGTCCTTCGCCACAAGCCGTTGGCCCTCCTCCGTGTGGACAGCCGTCCCTCCGACGCGGTGGGGAGCGCCCAGGCAAGCTGACCTTGACGTACTCACCGACGACAGCGACGCCGACGCAACCCGCGGGGACAGGGCCTAAGCCTCTGCTTCGTCCCCGTGGAGTGCGCGGAACCTGGTAGGAGGGGCGGGCAACCGATTCCCGTCAGGTACCCATGAAACCGACGTTCTCACTCGGCCGAATCGCCGGGATCTCCATCGGCGTGCACTGGTCCGTGCTCGCGATGATGGTGCTCGTCACCGAAATCGTCGCCGTGGGGATCCTGCCCGCCCGCGCTCCCGGACTCGGCGCGGTGACGTACTGGCTGACCGGCGTCGTCGCCTCCGTCACCTTCCTCGCCTCGCTCCTCGGTCACGAACTCGCCCACGCGGTTGTCGCGCGGCGCTTCAGGATGCGGGCGGACCGGATCACGCTGTGGCTGCTCGGCGGGTTCACCGAACTCGGTTCCCATCCGCCGACACCCCGCGCGGCCTTCCTCGTCGCTGCGGCCGGTCCGGGCGCGAGCCTCGCCATTGCCGCGGGGTTCGGCCTGCTGGCCTTCGGGGCGGGCTTCACCCCGCTGCCGGCGGTCGTCGCGGCCGTCCTCGCGTGGCTCGCGTTGGTCAACGGGGTCCTCGGCGTCTTCAACCTCCTGCCCGGCGCACCGCTGGACGGCGGACGGCTGTTGCAGGCGCTGCTCTGGAAGCGGACCGGTGACCAGTCCGGCGCCGCGGTGACCGCGGCGAAGGCCGGCCGCGTGGTCGGCGTGGTGCTGATCGTCCTCGGGGTGGTCGAGGTCGTCTCCCAGCGGCTGGTGGGTGGCATCTGGCTGGCGTTGATCGGCTGGTTCCTCATCGTCTCGGCGTCCACGGAGGCATCGTCGGTCTCGTTGCGGGACCGGCTCGCGGGTGTCCGGCTCCGCGACGTGATGAGCCCGGCTCCGCCGTCCGCACCGGAGTGGTGGACCGCCGAGACCTTCCTGGACCGGATGGCACGTGCGGACCGCCACCGGGCCTTCCCCGTGGTGGACATGGACGGCCGGCCGATACGGGTCGTCACCCTCGCCGACCTTGTCCGGCTCGCGCCCGGGATGCGGGCCCACACCAGGCTCGCCGAACTCGGCCGCCCGGTGCGCCAGGACAGCGTCGCGGATCCGGCCGACCTCCTCACCGAACTGCCCGCCTCCGCCTGGCCCTCCTCCTCCGACCGGAGCCTGCTCTTCGTCGCCGACGCGAACCGGCTGGTCGGCATGCTCACCGCGAAGGACGTGAGCCGCGCGATCGAACTCGCCAACCTCGGACACCTGCCCAGCGGGTCCGACAGCCCGGGCCCTCCAGTCGAAGAGCCCGAGCGGGAAGGCCCCGGGAGCGCCCCGCCCGTACCAGGCCGAAGCCCCGACCACGGGCACAACGCCTGATGCGGGACGGAAAGGTCGCCGGCCAGCTGGCACATCCGCGGTCCACAGGAATGCCGCACACCGGTCAGGCGCGGGCCCGCCCCGGCCGGGCAATCCCGGCGTACCGCCCGCCGTCGTCGTGTGCCCGACCCGGATCGACCTACCATCAAGAGGTGGTTGGGAACACCCTCCCGCCGCGCGACCGCCTTCGCCCGCTGGTCGACTCCCTTCTCATCATCGGTACGGACCTGGATCGCCGGCAGGCGTCGGAGCGGGTCGCGCGCTGCGCGGCGAAGCTCGTCGACGCGAGGTCCACGATCCTTCAGCTGGCCTGGCGACATTTCGGGGTCGTGGACCTGGTGGGGTACGGCCTGCGCCCGGAGGAGTGCCGCGAGTGCTCCCGACGTCCGGAGTTCCAGCACCTGGTCGAGCAGGTGGCGTTGTCCGGGCGCCCCATGGGCCACCGGAACCTCATCTGTGTCCCGCTCCACCTGCGCGAGGAGTTCCACGGGCTGCTGTGTGTGCAGGGCAAACGAGGCGGCTTCACCGGGTCCGACCAGGAGACGCTGGCCGCCTACGGACCCGCGGCCACGATGGCGCTCCACAACGCCTGCCTGTACGAGCACCAACGCCGCCGGCGGCACTGGTCGGAGTCCGCGGCCGAGCTCACGCACGTGCTGCTCGGCGAGGTCGAACGTGAGCAGGCCCTCCGCCTGGTGACCCGCCGGCTCCGGGAGGTCTCCGGCGCCGCCTGTGCCGTGCTGCTCCTCCTCGACCCCGACGAACCAGGCAGCGGAGTCCTGCACGCCGTCGACGGGCTGGGAATGGAGCACATGTCCGGCACCAGGGTCCCGGTGCAGAGCCTGACCGCCAAGGTCCTGGAGTCCGGACGCGGGATCGTCACCGCCGACCTGACCAGCGCGCCCGGATACGAGCCGGTGCCCGCGTGGCGGGCCGCCCTGGCTCCGCTCGGACTCGCGATGCTGCTCCCGCTCACCACCGAGGAGGAGACGATCGGTGTCCTCTTCGCCGGCTGGCTTCGGGGGTCGCCGGACGAACCGATGGCGGCGCAGGAGATCTCCCTGGTCGGGATGTTCGCCAACCAGGCAGCTCTGGCGGTCCGGCAGACGCGGGCCCAGGAGAGGCGCGCGGCCCTACGCGTCGCGGGTGACCGCGACCGCATGGCCCGGGTCCTCCGCGAGGTCGTTCTCCGGCGCCTGCACCAGATCGGCGCCGACCTGCGCGACGTGGTTCCGCTCTCCCGCCGGCCCGAGGTGCGCGGCCGGATCGTCGGCGCGGTGGAGGACGTGGACGACACCATCCGGTGCGTCCGGTCGATGATCTTCCAGCTGCACGAGCGGCAGACGCGCTGGGCGACGTTGCGGTCCAATCTCGACGCGGAGGTGCGGGCGGCGCGCGACGCGTTCGGGATCACGCCCGACCTCACGCTCGACCCAGCCGTCGACGCGCTCCCGCTCGACACCCAGCGCGAGCTCGCCACCGGCGTCCACGAGGCGTTCGGGCTGGCCTTCGAGAGGTGGACGCCCCGGCGTGTCGACGTCGTACTCACGTGTGAACGCGACCGCGTGCGGATGGCCGTTTCGTACGCCGAACCGCCCGCTCCCCCACACGCCGAGCGTGACCGCCCGACCGGGCTGGACGGGCTGGCGGCCCGGGCTCGCCGACTCGGCGGAGCCTGCACCGCCGTCGCGAACCGCGGCGGCACGACCATCGAATGGGAGGTGCCCGTTGGCTGAAGGACTGCCGAGCGTACGCAACGCCAGCCCGCTCATCGACGCGATCGTCGCCATCGGCACCGAACTCGAGGTCGGCGAGGTCGGTGCCCGGATAGTGGAGGCGGCCGCACGCCTTGTCGGCGCGCGGGTCGGCCTCCTACAGCTGACGTCGGTGGAGAACCAGGTCCTCGTCGCCTTCGACTACGGCGTGACGCCGGCGGAGGCGAAGCGACTGAGTGACCGGCCCGAACTCGCGGCCGCGCGGGAGGCACTGCACGAGTCCGGGCGCCCGTTGCGGTGGGCAGGATCGATGCGGCCCGCGCGCACCCCGACCGGCGCCGGCACCCACCCCGCCGAGCCGCCGGACGCTCCGGAGATCAGGAGCCTGCTGGCCGTCCCGATCGACATCCGCGACGAAGCCTCCGCGCAGCTCTACCTGGTGGACAAGGAGGCCGGCGACTTCACCGAGGACGACCAGTCGATCGTCATCGCACTCGGCACGGCGGCGACCATCGCCCTGCACAACGCGGACCTCTACGAACGCGAACGCCGCCGCCAGCAGTGGCTGCAGGCGGCCTCCGAGCTCACCCACCTGCTGCTCGGTCAGGTCGAACGCGACCAGGCGCTCAACCTGATCATCACCCGGCTCCGGGAGGTGTCCGGCGCCGACTACGGCGCTCTCCTGCTGGCCGACCCCGCCGATCCCGCGGTGCTGAGCCTGGAGGCGGTGCAGGGCGAGGGCATCGCCCGTTCCTCCGGCGACCACTCGCCCCTGCAGGGCCTCACCGCCGAGGTCGTCCGGACCGGGAGGAGCGTCGTCAGCACCGACCTGCCCCACCTCGAGGGGTACGACCCGCCGCCCCAGTGGCACCCCTCCCTGGCGAGGATGGGCCTGGGGATGCTGCTGCCCCTCACCGCGGGCCGGGAGGTGCTCGGTGTCCTGTTCGCGGGCTGGCGGCGTGGCTCCCCCGACGAGCGACCGGCCGCGCAGGAGGCGCCGATGGTCGAGATGTTCGCCAACCAGGCGGCGCTCGCCCTGCAGCAGGTCCAGTCCCAGGAGAACCGCTCGCTGCTGATGGTCCTCGACGACCGCGACCGGATCGCCGGCAACCTGCACAACGTCGTGATCCAGCGCCTCTTCGGCATCGGCACCAACCTGCAGATAGCCGCCGGACTCACCGACCGTCCAGAGGTCGGGACCCGGGTGAGCCAGGCGATCGAGGACCTCGACGAGACCACCCGGGAGGTACGCGCCGCGATCTTCCAGCTGCACGAGGCGCGTCGCGACGAGCCCTCCGTACGCGCGGACCTGATCGGGGCGGTCGACCGGGTACGCGAGCGCTTCGGGTTCATCCCGAGGCTGGTCGTCCGCGGCCCCCTCGACACGATCCCGGCCCGTATCCGCGGTGAGCTCCTGGCAAGCCTGCGGGAGGCTCTCTCCCTCGTCGGCAAGTACGCCACGCCGAGCGACGTGGAGGTCGAGGTGGAGGTCGCCGACACCTGGCTCGGCCTGCGTGTGGCGTACGACCGCGAGGCCGACATCTGCGAGGAGCGGCGAGCCGCCGACCTCGCCCGGTTGAGCGCCCGGGCCCGGCGGCTCGGCGGCTCGTGCGCGAGCCGGCGCGACGCGTCCGGACTCACCCACATCGAGTGGCAAGCATCCCTTGACGAGGAGGACCGCTCCTCGCAGTGAGGTGGGTGGGCGACCGTCGCCTTGAGTTTTCGTACGACGCCGCCGCGACCGGACCGGCCGGGGTCCCGCGATCCGTCGCTCACCGTCCCCTACACGTGCCGGACCGCGACCCGCCAAGATGTACCCCGTGACGACGACAGGCGCGACGCGGTGGTGGCCCGACGGCGGCCCACCTCGCGGGGCGACCTTCGACGGCGACGGGGTGACCTTCGCCCTGTGGAGCCCCATGGCCGAGCGCGTCGAGGTGTGCCTCTTCGACGGTACGGCCGAACGCCGGATCCCCCTCACCGAGCAGTTGTTCGGCGTGTGGTTCGGCCACGTCCACGGCGTCGGACCCGGCCAGCGCTACGGCTTCCGTGTGCACGGGCCCTGGGATCCCTGGACGGGCCACCGCTTCAACCCCGCCAAACTGCTGGTCGATCCCTACGCCCGCGCCATCGACGGCGAGCCCACCGACCACGAGGCCACCTTCGGACACGTGATCGGGCGGGACGACACCGTACGCGACGACCGCGACTCCGCGCCGTACGTCCCGCGTTCGGTGGTCGTCGACACCCGCTTCGACTGGGGAACCGACCCGCGACCGCGGGTGCCCTGGAGCGACACCGTCCTGTACGAGCTGCATGTGCGCGGCGCGACCATGCGCCACCCCCGGATCCCGGCCGAACTTCGGGGCACCTACGCCGGACTCGCCCATCCGGAGTTTCTGGGTGACCTCGTGGACCTCGGTGTCACCACCGTCGAACTCCTTCCCGTCCACCACTTCGTCAGCGAGTCGATGCTGCGTGGACGGGGCCTCACCAACTACTGGGGCTACAACACCCTGGGATTCTTCGCGCCGCACGCCGACTACTCGGCCGTCGGCGGTGGCGGCGGCCAGGTCGCGGAGTTCAAGGCGATGGTGAAGGCCCTCCACGAGGCCGGCATCGAGGTCGTGCTCGACGTCGTCTACAACCACACCGCCGAGCAGAACGAGTACGGTCCGACGTACTCCTTCCGTGGCATCCACAACGTCGCCTACTACCGGTTGGACGGCAGCGGCCGGCGCTACCGCGACCTCAGCGGCACCGGCAACACCCTGAACCTGCGCAACCCCGACGTCGTACGCCTGGTGCTCGACTCGCTGCGCTACTGGGTGGAGGAGATGCACGTCGACGGTTTCCGCTTCGACCTGGCTCCGGTGCTCACCCGAGGTGAGGGTGACGTCGACATGTCGGGACCCTTCCTCGCGGCTGTTGGCCAGGATCCCGTGCTGTCGAAGGTGAAACTCATCGCCGAACCCTGGGACCTCGGCTCCGACGGCTACCAGGTGGGCGCGTTCCCGCCGCCCTGGTCGGAGTGGAACGACCGGTTCCGCGACGCGGTGCGGGAGTTCTGGTCCGGTTCCTCCGACGGCGTACGCGACCTCGCCTCCCGGCTGTCCGGGTCGAGCGACCTCTACCGCCGAAGCGGGCGCCGGCCGTTCGCGTCGATCAACTACGTCACGGCACACGACGGGTTCACCCTGCGCGACCTCGTGAGCTATGAGAACAAGCACAACGACGACAACGGCGAGGGCAACCGCGACGGCCAGGACGCCAACCGATCCTGGAACGCCGGCGTCGAGGGTGAGACCGACGATCCCGCGGTCGTCTCGATGCGTCTACGCCAGGCTCGCAGTCTGCTCACCACCCTGGTGCTCGCGACCGGAGTACCCATGCTGCTCGCGGGAGACGAGCGCGGCCGCACCCAGGCCGGCAACAACAACGCCTACTGCCAGGACAACGAGCTGTCCTGGCTGGACTGGTCCGAGAACGGCGAGTGGCCGAAACTGCGGGAGACCGTCCGGACGCTGCTGCGGCTGCGTCGCGACCATCCGGTGTTCCGGCGCCTGCAGTTCTTCTCCGGCCGACTCGATCCCTCCGGCGGGCGGCGCGACGTCGGCTGGTTCTCCCCACGCGGCCGGGAGATGGACGACGCCGCCTGGCACGACTCCTCGCTGCGAACGTTGGGGATGTTCCTCGCCGGGGAACGCACCGCGCGCCGCGCACCAAGCGGTGAGCCGGTGCTCGACGAGTCGTTCCTGCTGTGGCTGCACGGAGGTGACCGCGCCGTCAACGTCACGTTGCCGGGGACGCCCTGGGCGTCGGCGTACGCCCTCGTCCTCGACACCAGCGAGACGGTGACCACCCACCGGGCGGGTGCCGGAGACCGGCTCCGGATCCCGCCCCACACCGCTGTCCTGCTGCGCGCCGACTGAGCTCAGCTCGCCGGGACGCGCACCTCCTGGTGCCGACCTTCCTTCCACACCTCGTCGCCGAGGTCGACGCTCCCCGTGCCGGCAAGGGTGAGTTGACGCAGCCGCACCTCTCCGCCGAGTACGGACAGGTGCACGGCCGCACCCTGGTCGTCCGGGCGTTGCTCGATCGTTCCCCAGGCCTGGCCGTTGGACCAGAACCACGAGGCCGTCTCCCGCGCGGACGCGAAGCCGAGAGCGCCGGTCGTCCCGTCGTAGGAGAACCCGGTCAGGGCCGGCACACCACCCCAGCTCGCCATCGCGCGCACGTAGTGGTGGCCGCACTCCGCCTCGTTGAAGGGGTTGCGGCGCCATCCGTCGTGGCGGTCCCGGACCGCCTCGTAGAGCCGGAGGCCCTCGTCGTCCATGCCTTCGCAGAACATCCCCACCGCGGCGGTGTACTCCAGGCCGGTCCAGACCTCGGCGTAGTAGGGGAAGGGCCGGTCGGGCCGGTTTCCGTGCGGGTAGGACGCGACGAGAAGCCCCGACTCCTCCCCCAACGCGTAGCTGCGCATCGGGTTGAAGTGGTCGGCCATGGTCTCGCGCCAGTTGAACGCCAGGATGCTGCGCAGGGTCGTCCGCACGTTGCCGGGGTCGAGCACGTGTCCGAGGCCGGACACGTGTGCCAGCACCTGGCCGACAAGCTGGTCGGCAAGGCAGCCGTCGCCGATCTGCAACTCCGGGTTGACCAGGTCGCGGGCACCGATACCGGGGAGGCGCAGCCCGGGCGCGATCGCGTCCTCCGAGCCCGGTGGGCGGATCTCGTGGCGGTAGTAGTCGCCGTTGAACAGGTGCACGTCGAACCAGGCGCTGCCGCGGGTGAACAGGTCCGCGCACCGCGCCGCGAAGTCGTCCTCGCCCAGGTGGCGGGCGAGTTCCTCCCCCGCCCGCAGTGCGGCGAGGTACCACGCGCCGATCTCGGGGTTGGGCCCGAAGTACTCGACGTCCATGGTGTTGTGCTGCGAGCCCTCCATCACGCCGTCCTGGTCGGCGTCCCAGCCCCCGGGACTCCAGGCGAACTCCAGAGCCTTGCGCGCCTTCGGCCACAGCTCCCGCAGCATCTCCTCGTCACCGCTGAGCCGCCAGTCGCGGTACAGCTTGACGAGGCAGCCCATCTGGCCGTCCGCGGCCGCCACACCGTCGTCGCGGGCCTGGTCGACTGGCTGCTGGACCCGGAAGCTCATGTGACCGTCGTCGCCCGTCGCGTGCCGGAACTCCGTGTCGCGCAACGATCTCGCGAGTGAGCCGAACAGGAACGGCGTGACGAGCTCGTAGTTCCACACGTGGGTGCAGCTGCCGTGGCAGGATCCGCTGCGGTCGTTGCAGCCCTCCCAGCCCCAGAACCCCCCGTCCCGGGTGCGGAAGCAGGTCTGGGAGCGCAGGGTGGAGACGTTGGACAGCGCCGCCTCCTTCACCACCTCGGGCAGGTCGGCGTCCACGAAGGCGTCGAGGAAGGCGAGGGTACGGCTCTCGAGGTCGGGAAGCGCTCCCGCGACCTCGGTGAGGACCTGCCAGGCGTCGGCGTACCTCGTCGCGTAGTAGTTGCCGACCGTCACGTCGCGCCGCCAGCTGAGCCGGTTGGGGAAGTGCCAGCCGAGCAGGAACGTGAAGGCGTGCCGTTCGCCCGGGGCGAGCACGCGCTTCGCCACCACCGAGGCCATCGGCCCCTCGGCCTGGCTCGTGCGCTCCTCGACGTGGCCGTCGGCCACGAAGTCGTCCCAGAAGTCGAGCAGGGCGCCGCCCCAGCTGTGGTCCGCCCACCCCGTTCGGGTACTCACGTCGGTCTCGGACACCACGGCGAGGGCGAGGGAACCCCACTGCTCGGCCGCCGGGTCGACGCCCGCGGAGTCGAGGAAGACCCCGTGCGTGTCGCCGTCTCGGCGGACGGTGTTGCGGTTGCCCTTCGGCGCGCCTTCGGAGCCGTCGGCTCCGACGAAGTTCTGCACGCTGCCCGCGACCGACACCTCGCGGGGACGGTCGCTGTCGTTGGTGACGACGTAGCGGAGCACGGCGACAGGGATTCCGCTCGCGTCGGTGTCGACCGGTACCAGAGGGTTGAACGCCTGCAGGCACACGTCGACCGGCACCAGCGGGTCGTCCAGAACGACCTGACCACACGGGTAGGCGGCGAGGAACTCCGAACCTGCGAACCGGGGCAAGCCGTGGTTGGCGATCGCCGAGCCGTGCGCTCCCCCGTAGTCGGCCGGGTCGATCGGGCCCTCCAGGGCCTTGGCGACCACGTTGGTCGCGGCCTCACCCGCGTCGGTGCGACCCGGGTCGGACTCACCATCGGGGGCGGCGGCTCCGTGACCGGCATCGGCGACCCTGATGGCGAAGAAGCTCGAAGCGGGTGTGAACCCCTTCGCCGGACGGTTGACCACCTCCCAGTCACGCAGGTCGCCACGCCCGCCGAGACTCACGGTCCCGGTGCCGATGCCGCCCAGGGGAAGGGCGATCCGGCGGGAGTGCGCGGCGTCGTAGCGGCGGAGAACTGGCCATTCGGGGACATCGCGCATAGGAGGCGCTCCCTGGAGGGATGGAGAGTCGCGGTCAGCGTCGTCGCAGACGTTATAGTCCGAGGCCGAGGAGAGCGAGAGGGGCGTCCATGCTGCGATACACACTGATCCATCCCGAGATCCTGGCCGCGTTGGCTTCCGCCGGTCACGGTTCGCGGGTGCTGATCGCCGACGGGCACTATCCGTTCGTCACCGCCGCGGGTCCCAACGCCACACACGTGTTCCTCAACCTCACGCCCGGCCGGCTTTCGGCGACCGAGGTACTCACCGCGATCGTCGACGCCGCCCCCATCGAGTCCGCCTCGGTGATGCAGCCGCCGCCGGAGTTGGCCACGCCGGAGATCTTCGCGGAGTTCGAGAACCTGCTGCCCGCCGGCACCCCGGTGGAACGGCTCGGACGGTTTGCCTTCTACGAGGCCGCGAAGACCGACGACGTCGCGCTCGTCATCGCCACGGGCGAACAACGCACCTACGCCAACATCCTGCTCACCCTGGGCGTCGCCGCCTGACGGACACCGTCCCACCGGAAGGGCGGGCGGCGGCGACCTCGACCACGGCACAGTGGTGGTGCGGCACACACCCGGCAGCCGAGTGAGGTGAGGAGCCGAGATGACCACGACAGAGGTGACCGTGCGCCTACGTCCGGACCAGCTCGAGGCGTTCCACCGCGACGGGTTCCTCGCGCTCGACGCCCTCACCACGCGGACCGAGGTGGAGTCACTGCGCGAGGTCTACGACCGGCTGTTCGAGCGCCGGGACGGGTACGCCGAGGGCGACCAGCTCGCGCTCTCCCGTCCCGACGAGGCCGGCCGGGAGACCCTCCCGCAGATCCTCAACCCCGAGAAGTACGCGCCCGAACTCGCCGACACCCTGGCCAGGACGAACGCGCTCGCCATCGCCCGGCAGTTGCTCGGCCCGCTGGCCGACCGGGCCGGCGACCACGCGATCATGAAGCCGCCCGGTCACGGGGCCGCGACACCGTGGCACCAGGACGAGGCGTACTGGAGTTCCGCCCACTCCCACAGCGCGCTCAGTGTCTGGATGCCACTGCAGGAGGCCACGCTCGACAACGGCTGCATGTGGTTCGTACCGGGCAGCCACGACCACGACGTGCGCCCACACCGGCTGGTCGATCCCGAGGCCCACGCGCTGGAGGTGGCCGAGGACGTCCCGACCACCGAAGCGGTCGCGTGTCCGATCCCGGCCGGTGGCTGCACGATCCATCACTGCCGGACCCTCCACTACGCCGGGCCGAACCACTCGGCCGCTCCACGCCGGGCGTTCATCATGGGCTTCCAGCTGCCGCCGCGGCCGCTCGCCGAGACGCGGGACTCTCCTGGCAGCGCCCGGAGTGGCGCTCCTGAGCACACGTCGCGACGACGGGCCCGCGTGACCGTGACCGGTCAGGCCGACGGCGGCACCGCGATCTCTCCGCGGGCGACGGCGACCACCTGACCGGACACCTGTGTCTCCAGGGTCCGGCCACCTTCGGCGCGCACCTGACAGTCGAGCCGGGAGGGTCGGCCCATCTCGGCGCCCTGGACGACCGTGTAGTCGGTGCGGCCGTCACCGGGCAGCAGGCCGGCGCCGACGAGCAGCACACCGATCGCCAACGCCGCGGAGCCGGTCGCCGGATCCTCCAGGACGCCGATCCCGGGCCCGAAGAGTCGGGCGTGCGCGATCCGGCGTTCAGCGTCCCAGGAGAAGACGTACACCTTCGCCACGCCGTGCTCACGGGCGGCGGCGAGGTCCACACTCGCGCGGGCGACCGCCGCGTCGGTCACCGGCAGGAAGTAGTGCTCCATGCCCGCGCTCGCCATCCGCGGCGCGGGACCGACGAGGTCCGCCGCGGTGAGTCCGGCGGCAGCGAGCAGCGGGGCGGGATTGACCTCCGCGCCGAGCACGGGTTCGCCGCCGGTGAGGGTGGCCCGGTCGTCGGCGACCTGGACGGGTAGCGACCCGGCGGCGCACTCCTGTACGACGTCTCCGGACGGGATCCGGCCGAGCCGGCCGAGCGTGACCGCGACGCCCACGCTCGGGTGCCCGGCGAACGGCAACTCCTCCACCGGGGTGAAGATGCGGACGCGGTAGTCGCCGCCGGCACTCGGAGGCAGGACGAACACCGTCTCGGAGAGATTGAACTCCGCTGCCAGGGTCTGCATCTGCTCCGTACGCAGCCCCTCCCCGTTGAGGACCACGGCGAGCGGGTTGCCGGCGTAGGGGCGGTCGGTGAAGACGTCGACGATCTCGTACGGGCGGGTCTGCATGGCAGCCATTCTTCCCGCTCGAAGCGGTCACTGTCGGCGTGGGTGGGAACGGCACCGCGCCCGGCTCACCCGGTGGTGAAGGGCTCCCAGGTGTGCCCGCCGTCGCTGGTCCGGTAGAGCTCGGAGGTGTGCAGGTCGGGGTAGCCGCAGACGAGGGTGCCGTGCTGGGGGTCGCTGAACGCCAGGTCGAAGACAGGTCCACGCTCGGGGACGGCGAGCGTGGTCTCCCAGGTGTGACCACCGTCGAAGCTCATGTGGACGAAGCTTTCGTCGCCACCGGTCGCGCCCACCGCGAGAGTGCCGCCGGAGCTGGCGGTGAAGGCGGTGGTGATCCCCGTGTCCGGAGCCGTACCGACGGTCTGGAAGGGGGCGCCGGACAGCGACGTGCGCACCTGTTTGGTCACCCGACCGCGGCCGGGATTGAAGCTGCAGAGCGCGAGGACCTGGCCCGGCGCCGTCTCCCCCAGTTGGGTGGACGCGTCCTGCTGGCAGGGCGGAGTGCTCGAGCGCCAGGTGCGGCCGTCCGGGGTGGTCCAGTATCGCGTCGGCGCGTACACCGGTCCGAGGCTGACCGCCGCGGCTGACCGCCGTACGCCGAGTTCGCCACTGGCCGAGGCCCCACCGCCGTTGTCGGCGATGGTGAGACCGGGCACGCTGGCCCACCGGCGCTCACCGATCGGCGTGCGGTAGACGTCGGTCCGCTTGTCGACGCCGAAGCCCGAGGCGATGATCGCGTAGGCATCCTGGTCGGTCGCGCCGAGGGCGCCGACGAAGACCGGCCTGCGGCCGCCGGCGAGTGACTCGCTTCGCCAGGTCGCCCCACCGTCGTAGGTCGCGTAGAGCACCAGGCCGTTGGTCACCAGCCCGACCGTGCGCGGGTGCAGGACGTCCTTGCGCTCCGCGAAGAGCACGCGTACCTGGTCGTGGCTCGGCGACGTCCGCACCGGGGGCGCCGGCACCTGGGTCCAGGTGTCGCCACCGTCGAGGGTTCGCATCAGCACGGCGCACTCGCCGGAGGCGCAGGGAGCGAAACCGAGTACCCAGCCCTGCAGGGGCGTCGGCCAGGAGGTGGAGGTCGGACTGAAACCGGCCGGGGTGGCGACCGGGGCCGCGTCGACCGACGGGCCGCTCTGGCTGTCCGCCGCGGGGCGGCTCCCCACCGTGGTCGTCGGGGGACGGGTCGGCCGCGCGTGCGCGGCGGCCGTCGACGCTGCCGCCGCCGTGGCGGGGATCAGCGCGAGACCAGCCAGCGCCGCTGCCATGCCGACCCGTGCGAGACGGGCCAGCACCTCAGGCCGACTTCTCGCGGCGTTCGTTCGAACGCTTGCGGCCGGGTTGTTCGCGGGGGATGAGGGTGGGGTTGACGTTGTCGAGGACGACTTCGCGGGTGACGATGACGCGGGCTACGTCGTCGCGGCTGGGGACCTCGTACATGACGTTGAGGAGGACTTCTTCGATGATGGCGCGGGTGGCGCGGGCGCCGGTGCCTCGTAGGAGTGCTTGTTCGGCGATGGCTTCGACGGCGTCCTCGCTGAACTCCAGTTCGACCCCGTCGATCTCGAACAGTTTCTGGTACTGCTTGATCAGGGCGTTGCGGGGTTCGGACAGGATCCGCATCAGGGAGGGCCGGTCCAGGGGTTGCACGGTCGCGATGACCGGGAGGCGGCCGACGAACTCCGGGATCAGCCCGAACTTCAGGAGGTCCTCGGGCATCACGTCGGCGAAGGTGTGTTCCTTCTCCCGGTCCTCCCGGGTGCGCACGCTGGCGCCGAAGCCGACGCCCTTCTTCCCGATGCGTTGTTCGATGATGCGTTCCAGCCCGGCGAAGGCGCCACCGACGATGAACAACACGTTGGTGGTGTCGATCTGGATGAACTCCTGGTGGGGGTGCTTACGCCCGCCCTGGGGTGGCACGGAGGCGGTGGTGCCTTCCAGGATCTTCAACAACGCCTGCTGCACTCCCTCACCGGAGACGTCACGGGTGATGGAGGGGTTCTCACTCTTGCGGGCGATCTTGTCTACTTCGTCGATGTAGATGATCCCGGTCTCGGCCTTCTTCACGTCGTAGTCGGCCGCCTGGATCAGCTTCAGCAGGATGTTCTCCACGTCCTCACCGACGTAGCCCGCCTCGGTCAACGCGGTGGCGTCCGCGATCGCGAACGGCACGTTCAACATCTTCGCCAGCGTCTGCGCCAGGTAGGTCTTGCCACACCCGGTCGGCCCGATCAACAAGATGTTGGACTTCGCCAACTCCACCGGCTCGTCCTTGGCATGACGGCCCGCGCCCGACAACCCCGCCTGCACCCGCTTGTAGTGGTTGTACACCGCCACCGACAACGCCTTCTTCGCCGGATCCTGCCCCACCACGTACTGATCCAAAAACTCAAAGATCTCCCGCGGCTTCGGCAACTCCGCCAAACCCACCTCAGAGGACTCGCTCAGCTCCTCCTCGATGATCTCGTTGCAGAGGTCGATGCACTCGTCACAGATGTAGACGCCCGGACCTGCAATGAGTTTTTTGACCTGCTTCTGGCTCTTCCCACAGAACGAGCACTTCAACAGGTCGCCGCCATCACCGATGCGTGCCACTCCGGAACGTCTCCTTAGGTTGCTCCGCCCGATGCTCGAGCGTTCGTCGAACCTGCCTCGGACCCGGGCGGGTTAGCCTTCCTCGTCGCCGCCCGGCCTTGTGGGCCCGCAGCCGCGCATCTGAGAGTACAGAGAACGACGGTACCCCGTTCTGGGCGCGAACGGTCGTGTTCAACCGCGCGTTGTGTACGCCCCCGGCGAAATCGGGAACTCTTGACAACGCCCGCCTTCCGCATGCGTCCTGGTTCGCCCGGCGTTGGGTGGGTTCCCGCGATCCCGGATCGGCACCGCGCCGTCCCGGGACCACGGATCCCCCTCACCAGGCCTGTGGCCGGCGTCTCAGACGTCGACCAGGCTCTTCTTGCGGCTCGCCAGCACCTCGTCGATCAGGCCGTACTCGACCGCCTGCTCGGCGCTGAGGTACTTGTCGCGCTCGATGTCGCGGGCGACCTCCTCGATTGGCCGGCCGGTGTTCTCCGAGATCATCTGCTCGAGCATGTTGCGCATGCGCAGGATCTCGTTGGCCTGGATCTCGATGTCACTGGCCTGGCCGTAGCCGCCCTCGGTGTAGGGCTGGTGGATGACGATCCGGCTGTGCGGCAGCGCCGAACGCTTGCCTGTCGCGCCGGCCGCCAGCAGCACCGCCGCCGCCGACGCGGCCTGCCCGAGGCAGACCGTGTGGACGTCAGGGGTGATGTAGCGCATCGTGTCGTAGATCGCCGTCAGCGCGGTGATGGATCCACCAGGGCTGTTGATGTAGATCTGCACCTCACGGTCGGGGTCCATCGACTCGAGGCACAGCAGCTGCGCCATCACCGCGTTGGCGATGTCGTCGCTGATCGGGGTGCCGAGGAAGATGATGCGGTCCTCGAACAGCTTCGCGTAGGGGTCGATCTGGCGGTAGCCGTAGGGCGTCCGCTCCTCCCAGCGCGGGATGAAGTAGTCCGCGCGGGGCAGCCGCTCGGTCGGGGTCGCGAGCCCGGGTGGGGTGACCAGACCCGACGTGGGCGCAGGCGGGGGAATGATCGGCATGGTGCTTCGTCCTCCAGGGAGCTACCGGGTCAGGAGACGGGGCCGACGGAGGCGACTTCGCCGGCGTACTTCACGACGTGGTCGATGAAGCCGTATTCACGCGCCTGCTCGGCGGTGAACCAGCGGTCGCGGTCGGCGTCCAGCTCGATCTGCTCGACCGTCTGCCCGGTGTGGAGGGCGGTGAGCTCCTGCAACTGCTTCTTCAGGTGCAGGCTCTGCTGGGCCTGAATCTTGATGTCGGACGCCGAGCCTCCAAGGCCGCCCGACAGCTGGTGCATCATGATCCGCGAGTGCGGGAGGGCGTATCGCTTGCCCTTCGTCCCGGCCGCCAGGAGGAACTGCCCCATCGAGGCCGCGAGCCCCATCGCGACGGTCGCGACGTTGTTGGAGATGAACTGCATCGTGTCGTAGATCGCGAGCCCGGAGTCGACGGATCCGCCCGGGCTGTTGATGTAGAGCCAGATGTCCTTCTCGGGATCCTCGGCGTTGAGCACGAGCATCTGGGCGCAGATCGCGTTGGCGTTCTGGTCACGGACCTCGGAGCCGAGGAAGATGATCCGTTCCTTGAGTAGCCGCTGGTAGATGTGGTCATCGAGGCCGCCCTGGCCGTTCTGGCCCTGCGCCTCCTGCGCGTATCTGTTCACGTCCTCCGCCTACGTCCTCGTGACTCGTGTCGGTGGCGCACGACGGCCCGTCACGCGGGCCGCGTACGCCATGGAACCTGTCACCGACCCTAGCCAACGCCTGAGCACTTACCGACGGCGAGCGCCCGGTGTTCGCTCACGGCGCAGAGCGGACCCGGACTGCCGAGAAAACCGCAAAGAGACCTTTGCAAATAGTCCTTTGCGATCCTACGATGTCGGGCATGCCCGAGCCGTCCGATCCGTCCCTTTCCGCGGTGTCGACCGATCCGGCCCTGCCCCCGTCGTCCGATCCGACCCGGTCCACCGCAGCGGCCGAACCCCCGCCGGACCTCGATCCGGTCCACGACATCACCCTCGACGCCCGCTCCCTGCGTGGTCTCGCTCACCCGGTCCGGCTCAAGATCGTCGGGCTGCTCCGCGCCGAGGGACCCGCCACCGCCACCCGGCTGGCCGCCCGACTCGGGCTCAACAGCGGCGCCACGAGCTACCACCTCCGCCAGCTCGCCCTCCACGGGTTCGTCGTCGAGGCCCCCGACCTCGGCACCGGCCGGGACCGATGGTGGCGCGCCGCCCACCGGACCACGTGGTACGACCCCAACGCCGTGGGCGGCGACTCGCGTGAGCTCGGCGAGGCCTACCTGCGCACGGTGGCCCGGCTCTACGCCGACCAGATGCTGAACGCCGTAGCCGAGATGTCGACCCTCCCGGACGCCTGGCAGGAAGCCAGCACCCTCAGCGACTACGTGTTCCGCCTGACCCCGGCCGAGCTGGAGCAGCTGATCGAGGACGTCAGCGGGGTCCTGCGGCGCTATCGGCGCATCGACCCGGAGGCGGCGGCCCCGGAGGGCACCGCACCGGTCGCGTTCCAGTTCCAGGCGTTCCCGCTGCCCGGCGCGCTCGGCGTCGAGGCGACCGACGGCCCCGGGGAGACATCGTGAACGCCGAGAGGACGCCGACCGACCGCTCCCCCGACGGGCCGCCCGCGGGGCCGACCCGATCCCGACGTGGGCTCGTCGGGCTGCTGACCGCCCAGGCGGTCTCCCTCACCGGCACCCGGATCTCCGCCATCGCGCTGCCGTGGTTCGTGCTGGTCAGCACGGGCAGCGCCACCGCGACCGGGATGGTGGCGTTCGCGGAGATGGCGCCGTACGTCGTCGTGAAGGCTCTCACCGGTCCGCTCGTCGATCGGATCGGTGCCCGGCGGGTCAACATCGGCAGCGACCTCGTGAGCGCCGTCCTCGTCGCGGCGGTTCCGCTGCTGCACGCGCTCGACGCCCTTCCCTTCGGCGTGTTGCTGGCCCTCATCGCCGTGCTGGGCGCCGTCCGCGGACCGGGCGACTCGGCGAAGGAGGTGCTCATCCCGGACGTCGTGGCGGCCGCCCAGGTCCCCATCGAGCGGGCCACCGGCCTGTCCGGGACGATCGAGCGGCTCGCCTCGACGATCGGCCCGGCGGCGGCCGGCGCGATCGTGGCGCTGTTGGGTCCGCTGACGGCACTGATCCTCGACGCCGTGTCCTTCGTCCTCGCCGCCGGGATCATCGCGGGCACCGTGCCTGGCGGCCGCGCCGCGCCGGACGAGGAGGAGAGCGCCGGAGGTTACCTCCACCAGCTCCGCGAAGGCTTCGACTATCTGCGCGGAGAGCGCTTGCTCCGTTCGATCATCGGCATGGTGGCTGTCACCAACCTGCTCGACGCGGCGATGGCCTCCGTGCTGCTGCCGGTGTGGGCCCGGGAGTCCGGCCGTGGACCGGCGGCGATCGGGCTGATCGCCGCGGTGATGAGCGCGCTGGCCGTCGGCGGGAGCCTGCTCGCCGCGGGCCTGGCCCACCGGCTGCCGCGCCGTACGACGTTCCTGCTGGGCTTCCTGGTGGCCGGCGCGCCGAGGTTCGTGGTGCTGGCCCTCGATGCCCCGCTCTGGCTCGTCCTGGCGGTCTTCGCGGTCGCCGGCTTCGGCTCCGGGTTCCTCAACCCGATCATCGGAGCGGTCGTCCTCGAACGCATCCCGCGCCGTCTCCTCGGCCGGGTCAACGCGCTGGGCGACTCGGTCGCCTGGGCCGGGATTCCCCTGGGCGGCCTCGTCGGCGGCGCGCTCATCGGTGTGGTGGGCATGTCACCCGTCCTGCTGGCGTTCGGTGCCGTCTACCTGGTCACGACGACACTGCCGGGGCTGCGGCCGGAGTGGAAGGACATGGACCGGCTCCGCCGGCGCCCGGTCGAGCGGGTGGAAACCTCTCCCTGACCACGTTCCCGCACCCGGCGCGCTGTCCGGTGGTCGTTGCGCCCAACCGACACCGGCGCCGAACCGACACCGGCCCGGACGACACCGGTGCCCAGACGGCGTCCGGGCCGGTCGCTTGCGCAGCGGCCGGCCCGGACAGTGAGACACGCTCAGGACTTGTCGTCGCCCTCCTGGGACTCCGACTTCTCCTCGGCCGCCTCGGGCGCGCTCTCGGCGCCTTCGACCGCCTCGGCCTCCTCGGAGTCCTCCGGCGCCAGAGTGCCGTCGGGCTGCAGCCGATCCAGGTCGACGGTGCGACCGGAGGCGTCGGTGACGACGGCCTTCTCGACCACGGTGGCGAGCGCCTTGCCGCGGCGGACCTCCCGCACGAGGGTCGGCACGTAGTTGGCCTGGACGACCTGCTGGATGTATTCGTCCGGGCTCACACCCGCGGCCTGCGCGCGCTGGAGCAGCGCCTGGGTGAGCTCCGGCTCGCTGACGGCCGTCTCTTCCTTGTCGGCCACCTCGTCGAGCACGAACTGCGACATCAGCGCCTCGCGGGCCCGCGTGTCGAGGTCGGCGACGAACTCCTCCTCCGACTGCTTCTCGCCCAGGAGGTACTGCTCCTCGGTGATGCCCATGTGCGAGAGCTGGTGGCGGATCGCGTCGCGGCGCGCCTCGACCTCGTTGGTGACGGCGCCCTCGGGAACCGGAATCTCGACGAGCTCGACGAGCTTGGCGAGTACGGCGTCGCGCGCCTCCTGGGCCTGCTGCAGCCGCTTGCTGCGGGCCAGCCGCTCCCGCAGGTCGGCGCGGAGCTCGTCCAGCGTGTCGAACTCGCTGGCGAGCTGGGCGAAGTCGTCGTCGAGCTCAGGCAGCTGCTGCTCCTTGACGCTCTCGACCGTCACCGTCACGTCGACGTCCTGGCCGACGTAGTCGCCGGAGGCGAGCTGGCTCACGAACGTCGCCGACTCCCCGGCCGACTTGCCGCGCACGGCCTCGTCGAGGCCCTCGAGCATCGACTCGCTGCCGATCCGGTAGCTCAGCCCGGTCGCCTGGGCGTCCTCGATCGGCTCGCCGTCCTTGCTGGCCGCCAGGTCGATGGTGAGGTAGTCGCCCTCCTCACCGGCGCGCTCCACGGTGCTGAGGGACCCGAACCGCTCCCGCAGCCCGGTCAGCTGCTCCTCGACGTCCTCGTCGCTCACGTCGCCGTCGGAGACGCTCACCTCGAGCCCGGCGTAGTCCGGGAGCTCCAGGTCAGGGCGTACGTCGACCTCGGCGGTGAAGGTCAGCTCCGCCCCGTCGGCGAAGTTGGTGACGTCGACCTCGGGCTGGCCGAGCGGCTCGACGTCGTTCTCCTGGAGCGCGCTCACGTAGAGCTGCGGGATGGCCTCGTTGACGGCCTGCTCCAGAACGACACCGCGGCCCACCCGCTGGTCGATGATCTGCGGGGGGATCTTGCCCTTACGGAAGCCGGGAATCGTCACCTGCCGGGCGATCTCACGGTAGGCGGTGTCGAGGTTCGTCCTGAGCTCCTCGAAGGGCACCTCGACGGTCAGCCGAACCCGGGTGGGGCTCAAGGTCTCGACGGCGCTCTTCACGATCGTGAATCTCCTCCGGATGCGGCATGGAACGCCCGAATGCGCCGGACGGCGCTCGCAGGCACGGCACCTCGGGATGGTCACTCATCGCGAATCCCGACGCGCGTGGAAGTGTACGCCAGCAGCCGGCGCGCCCGTGGCCCACGGTGAGCATGCCCGCGGGCCACGTCGTACGCCGGTGGTCGGGGAGGGGGGATTTGAACCCCCGGCCTTCGGCACCCAAAGCCGACGCGCTGCCAAGCTGCGCCACTCCCCGGCACCACGACTCCCAGCCGTTCACGACCCAGGACGGGCCGGGACCGGATGAGAACGTGACATGTTGCACCCACCCCGAGCGGACCAGAGTCGGCTGGCACTACGCTTGCGAGCGGCGCCGGCCCGGAGTTTAGTCCACGGACCACACTGGGTGAGGCACCGAGCCGGTCGATGCGGGGTCATGGGATCATGGACCGGCATCACGCGGGTGTAGCTCAATGGCAGAGCTCCAGCCTTCCAAGCTGGTCATGCGGGTTCGATTCCCGTCACCCGCTCCACGCTCCACCGCAGGTCAGAAGGGGTGCCACCCACACCGGGTGACACCCCTCTTCTGTCTCACGACCCCACTCGTGGGACGAGCGGGCCCTCCCCGGACAAGTCGCGGAAGATTCCTCGGCGCGTTCGGTCCCACCCCTCGGGACGTGCACCGGAGCCCCGGGCGCCCAACCGATCCGACCCCCCGGTCGGAGAAATCAGCCTCGCGGTCCCCGGGGTGGGCCGATACGATTCTGGCTGGCGGTTTCCGGCCGCCTCTGGGTCCGCGGGCAGAGCTGCAAGCTCATCGGTTGCACACAAGAGATCACTGGCAGGTCTTTCCAGCCCGTTGTCGCGGACCCTCGGGCGCCGAGGAAGGACTGCCTTGTCTCTTCAGCCACGCCCGCTCCCGACCGGCCCAGCCTCCGCTACCTCAAGCTCGAGGCCAAACGGCGCCTCGCCGCCGGGGAGTTCGCAACGCTTCACCAGGCCCAGCTGACCATCGCCCGCGAGCACGGGCTGTCGAGCTGGGCCGCACTCAAGGAACACGTCGAGGCCGCGGGACCGGTGAGCCACGCCCTCACGCAGGTGCGGTGGGTCCTGTCCCGCTTCGCGACGGCCGACACCCCGGGATGGGCGGCCCCCGACGAGGAGGAGCTGCGCCACCACTTCGGTGATCACTACCTGAGCCTCGTGCCGCCGGAGACGCTGACCGGCCTGCTCGGCTCGGTGGCCCAACGACTGCGCGCGGACCTCGCCGACGTGCGGGCCGAGCCGCCGCTCCTTCGCGCGAGGGTCGCCGACCTGCGGGTCGAGGCGGCGACCGAGGCCGACCCGCCGTACCGGCTGAGCACGCTGCGGTTGTATCCGCTGGAGACGAGGGTCACGGACCCGCGCGTGGCGGCACCGGCGACGCGTACCTCCGGTGCGGTGCCGCAGGAGGCAGCCGCGGTGGCCGCGGACTCCTTCGCCGAGCTGGGCCTGGTCGGCCTCGTCGTGGCCGGCGCGAGCGGTGACGGCTCGGTGTGGGTGACCGCACGGGGCTGGGCGAGCCTGGATCAGGATGAGGTGCTGCTGCCCGAGCACCGCTTTCCCGCGTACTCGATCACCAAGCTGGTCACCGCGGTCGCCGTCCTGCGGCTGGTCGCTGACGGCCGCGTGCGTCTCGACGAGCCCGCGAACGCGTACCTGCGCACCGTCCGGCTCGCCGACGACGCCGTCACCGTACGGGAGCTCCTGTCCCATACCGGCGGCGTCGACAACCCCGCGTCGATGTTCGCCGACCGCGTCCCCGACCTGGTCTCGGTCGTCGGGCCGGTCGCCGCATGCGGCGGGGAGCGGGGCACGTTCGTCTACGGCCACGGCGGGTACGGCGTGCTCGGCCAACTCATCGCCGACGTCACCGGGATGCCCTACCCGCGGGCCGTCGCGCGGATGGTCCTCGACCCGCTCGGCATGGCCGGGTCCGCGTTCCCCACGAGCCCGCCCGCGGCCGAGGTGGGCACCGGACACCGCCTGTCCGACGAGGGCTCCTTCGAACCCGTGCCGGCGCAGGTGTTCAGTCTGCCCGCGGCGGGTGGCCTGTGGACCACGGCGGCTGATCTCGTCCGCCTCGGTCTCGGGTGGTCCTCGCTGCTGCCCGACGCGCTCACCCGCGAGGCGCTCGCGCCGCGGGCCGAGCGGAACGACGGCCCAGGTGGCCAGGCGGGCCTCGGCTGGATGCTCAACCTGCCCAAGGACATCGCCGGGCACCCCGGCGCCGGCCCCGGCTTCTCAGCGTCCCTGATCATCAGACCAGGGCTGGTCGGTCCCGGCGGTGGCCAGACCTGGGTCGTCCTCACCAACCGGCAGGTCCTGGTCGAGCCCGTCAACGAGCGGTTGGCCCTCCCGATCGCCTGAGCGGCCCGCGCGGAGGGCGAGCGCTTCGCCCTCCGCGCGGAGGCACCCGTCGTGCAGGCCGTCCGGCGCACCTTCCTCAGCGCACTCGCTCCCCCCGCGGGAGGCGCACCTGGACCAGGGCACTCAGCCGATCCCCGACCTCCCGATCACACTCGCGGCCCCTTGGTCGCCGCGGGGTGATCCTGGCCCGTCGAAGCGCGTGAGGTACTCGCGGGCACGTGGGCGGGGGTCGGCCCAGAACTGGTCGGGACGCCGGTGGTCGTTGTTCTCACAGAAGGTCGTCAGGTCGGAGGTGACGAGAACGGACTCGATGTCGCCGCTCTGCTCACGGGTGACGGCGAGCAAATCGTCCTCGCGAGTCCAGCCGGCGAAGTCGAACGCCCAGGTGCCGTCGCACACGTACACGTGCCACGGCACCTGCCCGCCCTTGGAGCGCAGCGCGAAGGTCTCGTGACCCGAGTCCGGGTAGACCTCCTGGAAGGTCTAGGCCAGGATGTGACACGCGCCTGAGGCGAAGAACGCTTCGTCGGGGCGTTCCCAGGCCAGACGCTGATCCGCCCGCTGCGCGGGCGTGCGTCGGTACGGCTTGCATCCGGGATAGCTCATGGCGCGACCGTAGGGGCAGCGCCGCGAAGCCCACAAGGGATTCCGAGCGTCGCGGCGCCAGGTGGTTCTCCTTTGTGCTGGGGCGGTACGGGTCCCTACGCTTGCCGCCATGTCCGAGCCCACCGACGCCGTCGTGCCGTTCCTATTCGTGTCCGGCCCGCCCGGTGTGGGGAAGACGGCCGTCTCGTGGGAGATCTTCGACGAGCTCGTACGTCGGGGCGATCGACCCGCCCTCGTCGACCTCGACCTGCTGGGAGCCTCCTGGCCGGTCCCCGAGGACGACCCGTTCAACGAGCGCCTCAAGGCCACCAACCTCGGCGCGATGTGGCGAAACTTCCATGCCTCCGGGGTCCGGCGACTAATCGCGGCGGGCGTGATCGAGAACGGCGCGATCCTCCGCGCGTACGCCGACGCGGTTCCAGGCGCGGTGCCGGTCCTGTGCCGACTCACCGCGCGTGAGGACGTGCTCCGCAGCCGGATCGTCGGGCGCGGTCGCGAGCACGGGGACGACGTGGAGAAGCTCGCTCAGCGGGCGATTTACCTCCGCGATGAGCTCGGGCGTCACGACGGTGCGGACTTCTGGGTCGACACGGACGAGCGTGACATCGCGGAGGTGGCCCGCCTCGTGATCTCCAACGCCGAGGAGCGCTGGCTCCCGGTCTCACGTTCGGCCGGCTGACCTCGGGTTGGGCGAGCGACGGTAGACGAGCCGCTCACCGTCCTCGTCCCAGTAGTGATCGTCGAGTTCCATGCCGATCTTGCGCAGGACGCGCTCGGAGGCGGGATTCGGCGGCCGAACGCTCGCGTACACAGGGATCTGCCGGCTCTCCGCCCAGCCCAGAACCGCTCCCGCCGCCTCGGTGGCGTACCCGCGTCCCCGCGCGCTCGCGACGATGGCGTAGCCCAGGGTGATCCCCTTGGCCTCACGCCAGAACCCACTCGGCCGGGACGGCGAGGACGGTCGCGTCCTCGGTGTCCAGGATCCGCAGCGCGAGGCGCTCGGTCCGCACCACGACGTCACTCACAGCTCCCCCTGCCCGGGTCGCAACGGCCCCTGCCCGTTCGCCGTCACGGCGGCTGCCATCATCGCCCCATGGACTCCGACGCGGCCACCGAACGAATTCCTCCGCCGATCATCGGGGACGAACGCGAGATGCTGCGTGGCTTCCTCGACTACCACCGCGCGACCCTCGCCATGAAGTGCGACGGGCTCTCCGACGAGCAACTTCGCGAGAAGTCGATGCCGCCGTCGACGCTCTCGCTGCTCGGCCTCGTACGCCACATGGCCGAGGTGGAGCGCACGTGGTTCCGCCGGGCGATCAACGGCGAGAGGGACCTGCCGCTGGTGTGGTCGAACGAGGGCGACTTCCAGGTGGCATACGACGCGAGCGCGTCCAGCAGGTCCGAGGCGTTCGACGCCTGGCAGGCAGAGGTCGAGCACTCCCGGCGGATCGAACGCGAGGCAGAGTCCCTCGACGTCATCGGCCACCAGCCCAGGTGGGGCGAGGACGTGTCATTGCGCATGGTGATGGTGCACGTGCTCCTGGAGTACGCGCGGCACAACGGGCACGCCGACTTCCTGCGCGAGGGTGTCGACGGCACCGTCGGCGCCTGAGCGCGACCCCGAGCAGGACCGTGTCGGCGCCGAACCAGCACCGGTGAGCGTCCGGCGACGGCCGTCACCGGAAAGGTCCGCGTCGTGGGTCGGCGGCCGGTGGAAGGATGGGCCGGAAGGCCCGTCTTCGGGGTCCAGCGAGCAAAGGGAGCAACCGACCGCATGACTTCGCTCAAGGTCTTGTTCATCGGCGGGACGGGCATCATCAGCTCGGCCTGTGGCGCGCGCGCCGTCGAGGCTGGCATCGATCTCACCATCCTCAACCGTGGTACGACGTCGATCCGCCCGATCCCCGAGGGCGCCGAGGTGCTCCAGGGTGACATCCGCGAACCCGGCTCCGCCCGCGCCGCACTCGGCGACCGCGACTTCGACGTGGTGGTCGACTTCGTGGCGTTCACGCCCGACCAGGTGCAGGCCGACATCGACCTCTTCGCCGGCCGCACCGGGCAGTACGTCTTCATCAGCTCGGCGTCGGCCTACCAGACGCCGCCGGCCCGGCTTCCGATCGTGGAGTCGAGCCCGCTGCGAAACCCACGCTGGGAGTACTCCCGCAACAAGATCGCCTGCGAGGACCTTCTGACGAAGGCCTACCGCGACAGCGGCTTCCCGGCCACCATCGTCCGCCCCTCCCACACCTACGACCGGACGGCGATCCCGACCACCGGTCACTGGACCGACCTCGACCGGATGCGCCGCGGACAGGAGGTCGTCGTTCACGGTGACGGCACCTCGATCTGGGCCCTGACCCACCACGTCGACTTCGCGAAGGCGTTCGTGGGGCTGCTCGGCCTGCCGGCAGCGGTCGGAGACAGCTTCCACATCACTTCCGACGAGTCCCTCACGTGGAACCAGATCTACGGCGCTCTCGCCACCGCCCTCGGAGTCGAGGCCAAGCTGGTCCACGTGGCCTCGGAGACGATCGTAGCCGCCGAGCCCAAGCTCGAGGGCGCGCTGCTCGGCGACAAGGCACACTCGGTGATCTTCGACAACACCAAGGTCAAGACGCTGGTGCCCGACTACGTGGCGACCATCCCGTTCTCCGACGGTGCTCGCGAGATCGTCGAGTGGTACGACGCGCACCCGGAGCGACAGAAGGTCGACGACGGGCTGAACGCGCTGTTCGACAAGCTCATCGCCGCCGCGAAGGCCTAGGCCCTCGACGAGCGCGCCGGCGCCGGTCCCACATCTGTGGGGCCGGCGCCGCTTCATGCCTGGACCCCAGCCATCGGGCAGAGCGCCGGGCGTCGCGCCACCTCCTTCGGGGGTGACCCGCAGGTTGTGACCGTCGTCACCCCCGGGTCAGGACCGGCAGGTCCCCCGCCCGTCCTTTGTCCCCTACGTCGGTAGGGGGGCCAGACCGCATCGTGAGGGATGGCACCCATCGGCGACTCAGGTGCGCGACCGCCGTGGGGGGACGGTTCGGTCACGACTGACCAGGGCACGCCCGGACTCAGGCTTCGCCCCACAGAGTCCGTGCTGGCCCCGCCGGTGGGTGCCGTCGACTCCGACAGCGTGGCGCAAGGAGGCCGGTCGTGGCGGTCGTGGCACCTGAACGCCCCAAGCGGAGCCCAGTCCTCCGTCGACTGACCCGGCGGATCGGACATCGGCCGGTCTGGCGGAAACCGCGCCGTCCACTCCGGATGCTGCGCTCGGCCACCAAGGTCACCGCGGTCGCGCTCGCGGTCGTCATCGCACCCGGTGGCACGGTGCTCGGCTGCATCTTCCGGATGCTGGCGCTCGCCGCCGTGACGTTCGTCGTCCTGCGGATCGAAGGTCGCGCCAGCCTGCGCCGGCGTTCCGTACTCGCGATCGGCGTCGGCGCGGTCGGCGCCCTCGCGGGCTTCGGCATCGGGGTGCCGCACGCCGCGGCCGACGGCCTGTCCCTGCGTTCCGCCGCCGGAGCCGTCCTGGTCGTGGTCGGCGTCTCGTTGCTGGTCACGGGTCCGCTCGCACTCGCCCGCACCGTGCGGCGCTGGCGGCGCGTCGGCGTTCTCGTGGGATCGCTCGCGGCCGCGCTGATCCTGCTGCCGCCGCTGGTCGCCGCCGTCGCGGTCACCAATCCCCCGCCCACCCATCTGGACCGGCTCACTCCGGGCGACAAGGGGTACCCGTACGACAACGTGGAGCTTCGGACCACCGACGGGGTGCTACTACGCGGGTGGTACATACCGTCGCGCAACTCCGCGGCGGTCGCCCTGGTCCCCGACGCCGGAACGACCCGCTCCAGCGTGCTCCCCCAGGCGGTCCTGCTGGCCAAGCACGGATACGGCGTCCTGCTCTTCGACCCGCGTGGCAACGGCATGAGCGAGGGCGACGCGAACGACCTCGGTTGGGGCTGTGAACGCGACATCAACGCGGCGATCAACTTCCTCGCGAACCACTACGACGTGCGTCGCTCCAAGATCGCCGTGATCGGCCTCGGCCGCGGTGGTGAGGGGGCGATCACGGCGGGGGCGCGGGACGGTCGGATCCGATCCGTCGTGGCCGAGGGCGTCGGCCGCAGGTCCTTCGGGGACACTCTGCGCCTCCCGGACACGCCGTCTGGTTGGCTGCAGCGGGTCAGCGACTCGATCGAGTTCGCCGGCGCCGGCGTTCTGCGCCACTCCCTTCCCCCGCCGAGCCTGCGCAGGTCGATCGCCGCGATGGAACCGAAGAAGCTGCTGTTGATCGCGAACCGTGGCGAGATACGCGTGGGCCAGCTGTACCGGCGTACGTCACCCAAGACCGTGGCGCTGTGGAAGCTGCCCGACACCCCACACCTGCAGGCCTACGCGATGCGGATCGCGGCCTGGGAGGACCAGGTCACGTCGTTCCTGCGTACGACACTCAAGCCTCGCCAGGTGCCAATGCGTTCTTGACAGCACTCGGCCGGCGGCCCGGTCAACTGCGCGGCGCGAACACCAGCCGGTCCCGGATCGCCGTCGACTCGTCGATCGCGATGAAAGCCTCCACGAGGTAGCCGCGCGCGTCGTAGACGTGGGCCAGTTCCTCCAGACCATCGGCCAGCAGGGCCTGGTCGTCGGGGTTCGCCGCTATGGCCGCCACCCCCGATCGACCGGTCGGCCCTTGGCCCGGGTCCGATCCGCCGGTGATCTCCACACCGGAGACCAGACCGGCGACGAGATCGCGGAGCCGGTCGACCGCCTCCTCCAACGCCTGGGAGGCGTCTTCGAGCTGTCCCATCGCGCGACGGCGTACGCCGAGGAGGTACAGGTCGCGGGCGAGCATCCGGGAGCCTTCCTCCGGCCCCGTTCGCGGATCGACGACGAGCTGGCGGTCGACCGCGACCCGCTCCGCGGTCAGCCGGATGGAGGGGCCGCGTTTGTTCAACGCCCAGAAGGTGTCGGCGAGTTCGGTGAGCAGGTTGGCCAACGGGGTGAGGTGGCCGGAGGAGTTCGCCGCGAGGCGCCGCCGGATGACCAGCGCCTCCTCCAACACGACCACCGCCTCCGCAGGGCGGTTCAGTGCCCGAAGCTGGACCCCGAGGCAGCGCAGCGCGAACGCCAGGCCCGCCTCGGCGCGCGCCGGCTGCGTCTCGCACTCGTGCCGGAACAGTGCCACGGCGAGGTCGGCGCCGTCGAGGGCCTCGTCGTGCTGGCCGAGGGCGCCCCGCCACTCCGCGACATCGGCCAGCAGCGCCGCCTGAACACAGCGGTACTGGGCGGGATAGGCGCCGGCCATCAGCTGGAAGTAGGCGAGCGGGCGCGCGACCTGCTCCAGCGCCTCCGCGTAGCGCCCGAGGGCGCCCAACTGGCGCGCCCGCTCCCCCTGTGCGCCGAGGTAGGGAACGGTGTAGCGCCAGCGGCCGCGGCGGAACAACCACTGGTAGGTGACGACCGCCTCGCCGTACGCCGCCAGCGCCTCCTCGTAGCGGCCGCGGCCGGCGAGGAACTCACCGAACCTCGTGAGCACGGCGGCCAGCGCCGGCCGACTCGAAGGTGTCAGCCGGACCACCCGCGCTCCGTCCACCTCGGCGGGCCGGAGCAGCGCGACGGCCTCCTCGATCGTCGTCATCGCGTCGTCGGGTCGCCCCGCACGGGCGTAGGCCAGGGACAGGGCGTGCCGGGTCGTCGCCAGGACGTTGGCGTCCGCCGCGGGATGGTCCTGGACGAGTTCGACCGCCCGCTCGGCGGCGGCGAGCGCCTCGTCGTCGGCGCCGATGTCGCCCAGCCGATCGGCGAGAACACCCAGTGCGTGGGCCAGCCGAGCCTGGTGTCGATCGGGCCGGCGTCGATGGAGCAGGAGCCAACGCCGCACGGCGGTACGCGCGGCGAGAGCGGCCTCCTCACGGCGCTGATGGAACGCGAGATGTTCGGCGAGACTCACCCACACGGTCGCGAGCCACACTCGTCCCCACTCCGGCGCGACCTTCGCCGCCGCCCGAGCGCACGCGAGACGAATGCGTAGGGAGATCACGAGGCTCCTACGAGATGGGGTTGTCAATGACGCCAGGGAGATCATCTCACTCCGTCGGCGTACGGTCACCCGCTGATCGTTGGACATCCAACGATCAGGACTGCCTCGCGGCGCCGTCCGAGGCGGAGTCCATCCCGCGAAGGCCGAAGGGGCACTCCCCGAGGCCGCGCCCGGGCGGCTCAGAAGTGCGTGCGCAGGTCCGGGAACGCCTGCAGCCGCAGCACCTGAGCGTCGGTCGGGTCGACTTCGTCGTGTTCGAGCGCCCAGGTGTGGGGGTTGGGGATGAAGACGGCGTTCATCCCGGCCGCCCGGGCGGGATTGATGTCGGACTTCGGCGAGTTGCCGATCATCCACGTCGCCGAGGGCACCAGCGCGTGCTCGGCGGCCAGCTGCCGGTAGGTGTCGGCCCGCTTCTCCGGAACGATGTGGACGCCCTGGAAATGATGGGCGAGGTTCGACGCGTCGACCTTGCGCTGTTGTTCCTCCGGGTCGCCCTTGGTGAGCAGGCGCAGATCGTGCCGCCGGGCGAGGTCGTCCAGCGTCTCGGCCACGCCGGGAAGGAGTTCGACCTTGTGCTCGACCAGGGCCACCGCCAACTCCTCGATCTGTCGTTGCTCGGCGACGGTCGCGGGGCGCGCGCGCAGGCGTTCGAGGCACTGACCGAGGCTTCGTAGGAAGACCTTGCTGCCGTAGCCGTGCGCGACGGCGTTCGCGGCGTCGACGTCCTCCACCATCGTGCGTAGCTCGGCCCGGTCCAGCGTCGGATGTGCGAGCCAGTCCAGGAAGTCCTCGATCACCCGCTCGTAGAGCAGGTTGTTCTCCCAGAGCGTGTCGTCGGCGTCGAAGATGAGCACCTGCCTCGATCGCGTCACGACGACACCTCGGAGTAGGCCGCGTCGAGCAGGCCGCCCACCCGCGCGCGCACGTCCGCCGGCGCGAAGCTCGCGTCGAGGGCGTCGCGGTTGACCCGCGCGTAGTCGGCGAGCGTCCAGCCGAAGGTCTCGTGCAGGCGTTGGTACTCCTGGGTCAGGCGGATGTCGCTGACTCCTCTGGTGTCGGTGCTGATCCCGACCCGGACGCCGGCGTTGCGCAGCTGGTCGACCGGGTGGGCGTCGAAGGCGGGCACGGCGCCGGTCTGGACGTTGCAGCTCGGGCAGAGCTCCAGATGGATCCGCTCCTCCGCGAGCCGGGCCACGAGGTCGGAGTCCTCGACGGCGCGGACGCCATGGCCGATTCGGCGGGTCGCCACGGCGTCCAGCGCCTCCCACACGCTCGCCGGCCCGGCAGCCTCGCCCGCATGGACGGTCACGCCCAACCCGGCCTGTCGCACCCGCTCGAAGGCCGGCAGGTGCGGGTCGAGCGGATAGGTCGCCTCGTCACCGGCGATGTCGAGCGCCGTCACCGGACCCAACGCGGCGTGGCGCTCGACCAGGCGCGCGGTCCGCAGGCTGGCGTCGGTGTCGAAGTCGCGCAGGGTGCACAGGATGATCGAGGCCTCGATGCCGGTCTCCTGGGTCTGGCGGACCGTCTCCTCGGCGACGGCGCCCACGACCTCGTCCGGGGTCAGGCCCTCCTCGAGGTGGACCAGCGGGGCGAACCTGAGCTCGGCGTAGACCACGTGGTCGGCAGCCATCTGGGCGAAGGCGTCACGCACCGCGATCCGCAGCGCCCGCTCGGTCTGCAGGGCCGCACGATGGTTCAGGGTGTACCGGAGGTAGTCGGCCAGCGATCCACAGCGGGCCGGAGCGACGAACTGCCGGTCGTAGCGCTCCCGCGTGGTTCCCGGATCGATCTGACCTACGGCGTCATAGCTCAGGCAACAGTCGAGGTGGCTGTGCAACTCGACCTTGGGCAACGCCGCCAGGTCCACGTGTCCTACCTCCTCCGTCGGGCCGCTGGAGCGCCAACCGGCGTCGCGCCCGAGCCCGGCCAGGCACGCTACCAAAGCGCTTCTCCACCGACCGCCACGGCGCAGCAATACCGGGTAGAACTTGACAATTTCGTGTCAGCTTCGCGGCATCGCACCCTTGGGGCGTGTCAGACTCGCGGGCGTGCCCTCCCCGTTCCAGCGCACCGACAAGCGCACCGACGAGCTCACCGACGGACTGACGGCGCCTCTGACGGCGCCCATGACGACGACCGTGTCGTCGCCCTACGCCGGGTTCATCGCCGGACTTCCCAAAGCCGAGTTGCACGTCCACCACGTGGGTTCGGCGTCGCCGCGCATCGTGGCCGAACTCGCCTCGCGCCATCCCGGCGCGGCGGTGCCGGCCGACGAGGCGAAGCTCGCGGAGTACTTCACGTTCTCCGACTTCGCCCACTTCGTCACCGTCTACCTCAGCGTGGTCGACCTCATCAAGGACGGCGAGGACGTGCGGACGCTGACGTACGGCATCGCCGAGAACATGCACGCGCTCAACGTCCGCTACGCGGAACTCACCGTGTCACCGCATTCCCACCTCGACCGGGGCATTCCGGGCGAGGCCTTCATGGAGGCGATCGAGGACGCCCGCCTGGCAGCCGAACGCGACCTCGGGCTCGTCCTGCGCTGGTGTTTCGACATTCCCGGGGAGGACGGGTTGCGCGCCGCGGACATCACCCTCGACGCCGCGACCCGGCTGGCTCCCGCGGGGCTGGTCAGCTTCGGTCTCGGCGGACCGGAGATCGGCGTGCCGCGGCCGCAGTTCAAGCCGCACTTCGACGCGGCCCGCGGGGCCGGGCTGCACAGCGTGCCGCACGCCGGCGAAACCACCGGTCCAGGGACCATCTGGGACGCGCTGAACGACCTCGGCGCGGAGCGCATCGGGCACGGCACCTCGGCCGCGCAGGACCCCGAACTCCTTGCCCACCTCGCCGCGCACCAGATCCCGCTCGAGGTGTGCCCGACGTCCAACATCGCCACCCGGGCCGTCGCGACGCTCGCCGAGCACCCGCTGGCCGACTTCGTCGCGGCGGGCTGTCTGGTGACCATCAACTCCGACGACCCGCCGATGTTCGCCACGGACCTCAACCAGGAGTACGCCGTGGCCGCCGAACTCCTCGATCTCGACGAGACCGGCATCGCGGCACTCGCCCGTAACGCCGTGGGCGCGTCCTTCGCTCCCGATGACGTCAAGGTGAGCTTGACAGGAGAGATCGACAGCTACCTCGCCCGGCATCTCGCCGGCTGACCATGGAGGAGATCCTCCACAGATAGTGCCGATGTGTAGAGGGTTGCCTCCGGCCTCTCACTGGTCGAGCGTCTGCGCGTCAGCTTCGCTGGGCGAACGACGAACGGACGCCGGTCGGGGTCGCCTTCTCGACGGCCCCGTTTCCATGCCCAGTTCGGCCTGTCGGTCGGCGACTGAGCTCAGCGGCTCGGTTCGCGTTGCTCGGGCATCGTCTCGTGGTGCTGCTCGGGCATCGCCGCCTTGCGCAGGAGCCGGTCGTAGGTGAAGGCGGCGACGATGCCGCCGACGATCGGCGCGACGATGTAGGCCCACACGTCGGTGAACGCGCCCGCCACGATCATCGGGCCCAGAGCCCTGGCAGGGTTGACCGCACCACCGCTCAGCGGGCCTGCGATGAAGACCGCCGCGGCCAGTGCCAGGCCGGCCGCGGTGGCGGCGACGCCGGTCCGCGCCCGACGGTCCGTCGCGACGGACATGATGACGAGTACGAGGACGAAGGTCACCACGGCTTCGACGAGGAAGACCCGGCCCGCACCGACCCCGGGCGTTGGCTGCGTGGCGCCGAGCAGCGCCACCGAGCGCCCCGCCGTGCCGTACAGCACCCAGGCGATGAGGGCGGCTATCAGGGCACCGCCGAGTTGGGCCACCAGGTACGCCGGAACATAGCTCCACGGAAACTTCCGCGTCACCGCGAGCCCCAGCGTGACCGCGGGATTGAAGTGCGCCCCCGAGACGTGCCCGAACGCGGCGACCAGGACCAGAAGCGCGAGCCCGTTGGCCAGCACCACCGCGAGGGAATTGTAGGGACCGCCGGCGAGCGGTCTGCCCAGCGCGGCTGGAATCGCGGTCGCGATGATCGCCAGCACCAGCACGAAGGTGCCGATCGCCTCCGCGGCCGCGGCGGCGGCCATGTTCGCACCGATCCGGTGCCCGTAGAGGCCCGTCATCTCCTCGGTCGGCCTGGACGGCCTTTCCACGCGGCCTTCCCGGCCTCTGCGCCGGAGTGTGTGTCGCAGTGTCACCTCGCTCCCTCCTCGAGGGTCGAGCCTTCGCGACAGTGACCGCGATGGACCGTTCTCGAAAAGCGTGACACCGTCCGACCGGGCGCCGCCTCCCCCAGCCGACCCCTTCCGGGCGGGTCATCCTGGGTGTCGGTGGCTCATCCGTCCCGTTTCGGCTCCTTCGACCCGTTGGGCTCCTCGGGACGGCCTGTCGTCCTCGGCCGGTCGGGGCACTCCTGCGGCGGAAGTGACTGGCGGATGACGCGCCCACACCCCGGGCAGACCTCGCGATGCAGGCAGATCCACTCGATGCCGAAGAGTCGCCGCACCCAGGCTGGTGGAGGCCCACAGGGTCGGTCCCGGTGCCAGCCGTACATGACGTCTCGGCCGATGACGGATCCGTGCGGCACGCCCTGCTCTCCGTGGCACCAGTTCCGCGTTCCCGCACCCACGCCCTGACGTCCCTCGCGCCGGCCCGGGATGCCCGGACCATGGCGAGAACGCCCGCTCGACATCTGCCCACCTCCTCAGTGGACGGGCGACGCCGCGACGCGCACGTCCCCACAGACCAGGCTAGGTCGCGCCCCGCGGATCGAGGCGTCAGACCGTCTGGTCGGTCGGGCGAAGCAGGATCTCGTTGACAGCCACGTGGTCGGGCTGGCTGACCGCGTAGAGAACGGCATTGGCGACGTCCTCGGGCTCCAGGGTGCGAATCGAGCTCATCATGTCCTGGGCGACGGCTCGCATGGACGGGTCGGTGATGTGGCTCGCCAACTCGGTGGCCACGAACCCGGGCTCGATCACCACCACGCGCACACCCTGCGCGGTGACCTCCTTGCGCAGGGCCTCGGAGAACGCGTTGATCCCGAACTTGGTCGCCGAGTAGACACCCCCGCCGGCCGAGGCCGTTCGGCCGGAGGTGGACGAGGTCTGCACCAGGGTTCCCCGTCGTTCCAGCAGATGCGGCAGCGCGGCATGGGCGGTGTACATCGACCCCAACAGATTGGTCCGCACCATCCTGGTCCACTCCGTGGTGTCGGCCCCGAGGATCGGGCCGCTCAGCATGAGCCCGGCGTTGTTGACCAGTACGTCGAGGCCGCCGAAGCGTTCGACGGTGGCGGCCACCGCCGCGCGGCACGACTGCTCGTCGGTAACGTCGAGTTCGAGCGTCAGCACCTCACCCGACGCTCGCGAAGCGATCCCCGCCAGCCGCTCGGTGCGCCGAGCGCCGACGGCGACTCTCGCTCCCGCCTTCGACAGAGCCAGCGCGGTCGCCTCGCCAATACCCGACGAGGCTCCGGTGACCAGGACGGCCTTTCCTTCCAAGGAGTGATCCATGCGTTCTTCCTGTTCCATTCCGCTTCCAGTTCGCGACTGGTCGCGATCGGGTGGCCGGAGGCAAGGCGAGCACTGTCGCACCCTCCGGGGCCTCTAAGGTGACCAGACGGTCAGGTTAGACCGTAACACGTAACCGGACCGGGCGGTCAGCTTGAGCTAGAGTGGCGCTCGACACAGGACCGAGCGCCGGACTGGAGGGCCATGACCACCGCTTCCCCGACGTCGCGGCCGCCGCGAGCCGATGGCGTACGCAACCGACGACTGCTGCTGAGCGCCGCCGCCGACGCCTTCGCCGAGCACGGAACTGACGTCTCCATCGCCGAGATCGCGCAGCGAGCCGGCATCGGGAAGGGAACGGTCTTCCGGCACTTCACCACCAAGGAGGACCTCCTCGCCGCGATCATGGGCGAGATGGTGGACGGCCTGGTCGCCGTCGGCGTCGGCCTCTCAGACGCCGAGGATCCGGCGCAGGCACTCCTCGCGTTCATGACCGCCGGCGTCGAACTGCTCGCCAAGGACCGCGCGTTCTGCGAGGTCGTGGGACGCCCGTCACTGCACCATCCCGACGTCCGCGCGGGCCTCGAGCGGCTGTGCGACGTCGCGGAGAGGCTGACCGACCGGGCCCGCCGGCAGAAGGCCATCCGCCCGGACGTCACCGGAACGGACATCGTGTTGCTGCTCGGCGGCGTGCACCAGACCGCCGCGCCGCTGCTGGGTGCCGAACCCCAGCTGTGGCGCCGATACCTGGGCCTGGTCTTCGACGGCATCCGATCCGATCGGGCCCAGCCGCTGCCACACCCCGCACCGCGCGAACTGAGGTTCACCGAGACGACGCCGGATCCCTCCGAGTAGGCGGGCCCGGCGACCGCTCGCGCGCCTTCCCTCAGCGCCCTCCGGCTCGAGCCAGGGCATCCTCGGCCTGCGCGACGAGCGCGCCGACAAGATCGGCCGCGGGCGGCAGGTCGGTGATGAGGTCGATGGCCTCGCTGGCCCACACCGGCAACGGAGGCAGATCGCCGCGCGCGAGGTCGGCCTGATAGGCCAGCTGGGCCTGCTGGTCGACGGCGAGTTCCGCCTCCCGGCCCCGCCACCGGTCGAGGTAGGGGTGGCCGAGCGTGCGTGCGGTGTACTTCGACGGCCATCGCGACCCGCGGGCGATGTCGAGGACGCCGCTACGCTCGGTGTCCTCCCCACGGCCCTCGACGATCGCCCTGGCGATCGAGGGATCGACAAGCGCCTCGGCGCTCGCCTGGAAGCGGGTGCCGATGAGCGCCCCGGCGGCACCAAGCGCCAGGACGGCTGCCAGGCCACGGCCGTCGGCGATCCCACCAGCCGCCAGCACAGGCACCGGCGCCGCCAGGTCGACCACGACCGGCACGAACGGCAGCGTGGCCCGCCCGCGTCGAGCCCCGTGCCCACCGCTCTCGGTCCCCTGCGCCACGATGACGTCGGCTCCCAGGTCCACCGCCTGCCTGGCCTCCTCCAGATCGGTGACCTGAACCATCAGCGCGGCACCCGCGCCGCGGACTCGTTCGACGTAGCGGCTCGGGTCTCCGAAGGAGAACATCACCGCCCTCGGGCCGTGCTCCAGCACCCGTTCGACGGCAGCGAGATCGATCGCCCAGGTCTGAAAGCCGACACCCCACGGCTTCCCGGCGCCTGCGACGATCGGCAGCTCGCGGGCGAGCCAGTCCGGATCCCCGCCTCCGGCACCGAGCAACCCGAGCCCACCGCCGACAGACACCGCGGCCGCGAGCGCGCCGCCGGCGGATCCGCCCATCGGCGCCAACGCGATCGGGTGCCGAAGGCCCAACAGTCTCGTGAACGCCGTCGACAACGCCATGACCGCAGAGACTAGCGAGGCGCCGCGAGGACGTTCCGGAGTACGTCCTCCAGGGAGACGCGGGCCAACTCGCGCCTCAGCGTCTCCTCGATGCCCTCGTAGATGCCCTGCATCGCCGGCTGGATGCCATAACCCACCACGCACCCCGGGTCCGGGCTGGCGCGGTGCATCGCGAACAGCGGGCCGGGTTCGACTGCCTCGTACACGTCGAGCAGGGTCATCGACTCCAGCTCACGCGTCAGCGACCAGCCCGCGCCCACGCCTCGACGGGACTCCACGAGCCCCGCCCTGCGCAGCTCGCCGAGCAGCCGCCTGATCACCACGGGATTGGTGTTGGCGCTGGTCGCGATCTGCTCGGAGGTGGCGACCTCGTTGCCCTGGCGCTGGTGGAGGCCGATCCAGGCCAGCGCGTGGGCGGCGATCGTCAACCTGCTGTTTGCGCTCATGGCCCCCTCCTCTCCTCCGCAACGCCTCATGTTACGACCGAGCTGTCGTAACCACAACGGTTGCGATCTGCTGTCGTAACTATTACTGTTCCAACTGCCAAGAAGGTGTCAATCAGCGAGGTGAGAAGAATGAACAAGCCGCTCACGGGCAAGATCGCCCTGGTCACCGGGGGATCTCGCGGGCTGGGGGCCGCGACCGTACGGCTGCTGGCCGAGCAGGGCGCCGACGTCGCGTTCAGCTATGCCAGCTCAGCGAAGAAGGCGCAGGGCGTCGTCGACGAGGTACGCGGCACGGGGGCGAAGGCCGTCGCGTTCCAGTCCAACCAGGCGGACATGAGCCAGGCGCCGGTGCTGATCAACAACGTGGTCACGCACTTCGGCGGCCTGGACATCCTGGTCAACAACGCGGCGATCTCCCCCGAACAGGGCCGCACGGTGGACGACCCGGACGTCGACACCGCCGCGCTTGACCTCATGCACGCCACCAACTACCTCGGAGTGATCGCGACCATCCGGGCCGCCTCCCGAGTACTCCGCGACGACGGCCGCATCATCACGGTCAGCTCCGGACTGGGCACCCGAGTCGGCGTCCCGGGCGTGGCCGACTACGCAGCGACCAAGTCGGGGATCGAGCGGTACACCCTGGGCGTCGCACGGGACCTGGGGCACCGGGGCATCACGGCCAACGTCGTGGAGGCCGGCCTGATGGCGAGCGGCATGGAGCCGCCCGACCCCGAGGTCCTCAAGGCTCTCCTCAGCTCGCTGGCCCTGCAGCGCATGGCCGACCCCGCTGAGATCGCCGCGGCGATCGTCTTCCTGGCAAGCCCCGCCGCGTCTTACGTCTCGGGCGCGGTGCTGGACGCCCACGGCGGCTACAACGCCTGAACCGGTACGTGCCGTGCGCCCCGAAGGAGCGATGTCCTTCGGGGTGCACGTGGCGCGCTCGGCCGAGGGTTCTACGGGGCCGTTTCGGTCCAGGTGACCGGCAGTTCGTGGACGCCGTAGATGTTCATGTCGGTCCTGAGTTTCACGTCGCCGGCCGGGATGGCGAGCTGGAGGGTCGGGAAGCGACGCAGCAGTCCCCCGAAACCCGCGCGCATCTCGATGCGGGCCAGTTGCTGGCCCAGACACTGGTGGACGCCGTGGCCGAAGGACAGGTGACCGCGGGCCTTGCGGTGGATGTCTAGGGCGTCGGGGTTGTCGAAGCGCTGGGGGTCGTGGTTGGCGGCCAGCAGCGAGACGACGACGGTCGATCCCTTGCCGATCGTTTCGCCGCCGAGTTCGATGTCCTCGGTGGCGTAACGGTAGAAGATGTCACCGATGCTCAGGTAGCGCAGGAGTTCCTCGACGGCATCGGGGAGCAGCTCCGGGTTGGCGCGCAGTTCGGCCCGCTGATCGGGGTTCTCCAGGAGCGCGAAGGTGCCCAGGCCCAGCATGTTGGCGGTGGTCTCGTGGCCCGCGAGCAGCAGCAGGAAGGCGGCGCCGGTCAGCTCCTCGATGGTGAGGTCGTCGTGGCCGGCCAGGTCGGACAGGATGTCCTCGCTGGGAGTGGCGCGCTTGCTGGTGACCAGTTCGGACAGGTACGTCATCAGTGCGCCCAACGCCCCCATCTTGTCTTCCAGCGACACCTCCCTTTCCAGGAACTTGGCGGAGTTGACCTGGAAGGTCTCCCGGTCGGCGTAGGGGACACCGAGCATTTCGCAGATCACCAGCGAGGGCACCGGCAGCGCGAACGCCTTGACCAGGTCGACCGGCGGGGTCAGGTGCGCCAGCTCCTCCAGTTGTCGCTCGGTGATGTCGATGATCTGCTCTTCGAGCTGCTTCATGCGTTTGACGGTGAAGGCGCCGATGAGCTTGCGCCGCAGCCGGGTGTGGTCGGGTGGGTCCATGGCGATGAACAGGCCCGGCATCGGCGGGGACGGTTCGGTGGCGGCGGGCATGCCGGGGGTCTCAAAGGGCACGTGCATGACACCGATGTCCCCGCGGGAGCTGAACCGGGTGTCGGCCATGAGCTGGCGGACCGCTTCGTAACCGGTGACGAGCCAGCCCTGGTGACCGTCGGGGAAGGCCATGGGACTGACCGGGCGAGCCCCGCGCAGCCGCGTGATCTCGCTGGGCGGGTTGAAGGGGCCCGCGTCGCGCTCCATCGGGAGGCCCTGCGGAACAGCAACCGTTTGACTCATCGGATTTTCCTTTCGTGGCGGCTGGTGCAGCCACAATCGCCGACGGACCTGACATGCGACTGACATGGCTCAGACACCGGCCATGCCGGGGACCTGCTCGGCTGGGCCGTGTCGTGTGGGTGGTTGAGGTGGTGTCCCGGGTGGATGGTCCAGCAGGTTCCACCGGACCGCGATGGCCGGGGCAGGCCTTCGTCGATTCTGATCACACCCGGTCAGACCGGTGACACCCGATGGTGCTGACCGTGGGAGAGCGCGCGTTCGGCGTTCAAGGGGCGAGCGTGACCGCGACCAGCTCGCGCCAGTTCGCCCGCATCCCTTCCTGCGTCGCCTCGGCGAACCGCGCGTCCCCGAGGCGACGTCGCGCGACCTGCTCGATCCGGGCCACATCTGGTTGGGAGTGATCCCGCAGGCCGCGCACGCTCGTGCTTGCCGCGAGCAGCCGCACTGCCTGCTCGTACTGCTCCTCGCGTAGCGCCAGATCCGCCATCCCGACGATGACCTGCGCGGTCAGGGGGGCGTACCCGTACTCGGCCGTCACCTCGAAGGCGGCGACGCGGTGTTCCCTCGCCTCGTCGAAACCCTCGGCAAGATAACCCAGCATGTCGTGTCTCACCGCGATGATGTGTGTCTCGTTGCCCAGCATGTCCGTCGCGATGCCGAGTTGCTGGCGGGCCTGCTCGGCGTCGCCGCTCCAGCGCGCGAGTTCCGCCTTCGCCAGGGCCAGCTCGGCCAGCGCGTTCGGCCAGGTGACCCGTTCGGCGTGCCGCTGGGCCTCCGCCATGGCAGCCGCGCTCGACTGCCCGTCTCCCAACAGCCAGTACAGCTGGGCCTGCCGCGACCGCAACCGTACGACGTCCTCGATGGCGCCGACCTCGGCGACGACCGCGATCGCCTGTTCGTAGTGCTCGCACGCACCGGCGAACTCGCCGCGCATGGCGATGCGATCCGCCACCTCGGTCAGGGCGAACGACAGCCCCCACCGTTCGCCGATCGCGCGAAACTCGGTGAGCGCCAGCTCAAGATACGCGTCGGCACTCCACCCGTCCTGGCCAAGCATGATCCGCATCTTGCCGAGCTGTAGGCGGGCGATGGCCCGTACCCAGGGGTCCTCGTCGGCGAGCAGTGGTTCCCACGCGGGCAGGACCGCGTCCGGCGCTCGCATCATGCGTTCCAGTGGGGCGAGGAGCCGTACCGCCGGGTGACCGCACTGGACACGCTGACTGATCTCGTACGCCTCGTGGATCCACTCCTCCGCCTGGTAGTGGTCACCCCGTCCGGAGGTCAGGAAGTTCGTGACGAACACGTAGACCGTGGCCCGGATGTCATCGGTCACCTCGCCGGGCACGGCGGTGGCCGCCATGATCAGCTCGTTGCCTTCGGCCTTGTGCCCGCCGAGCCACCAGTACCAGCCGGCGGCCGCCGCGAGCCGCATCGCCCCCTGCGCCTCACCGGCCGCGAGCGCACCGCGCATCGCCGCACTGATGTTGTCGTGCTCGACCTCGATCGTGGTGAGCCATTCCAGCTGCTCGGCGCGGCGAAGATGCGGATCCGCGGTTTCGCCGAGTTCGGTGAAGTACGCCAGATGCGCGTGGCGTGCCAGATCCGATTCCCCAGCCTCCGCGAGCCGCTGGCCGGCGTACTCCTTGATCGTGCCGAGCATCCGGTACCGCGGCGCGTCGTCGCTGTCGGCGACCACCAGCGACTTCTCGGCCAGTGCGGTCAGCAACTCGAGCACCTGCACCGCCTCCACCGAGCCGCCGGCGCAGACTCGCTCGGCCGCTTCCAGGCTCGCACCACCGGAGAACACCGAGAGCCTGCGCAGAACCACCCGTTCGGCGTCGGTCAGCAACTCCCAGCTCCAGTCGATCACCGCACGCAGCGTCCGTTGCCGGGGCAGCGCTGTCCGGCTACCGCTGGTCAGCAGGCGAAACACGTCGTCGAGCCGGTCGGCGAGCTGATCGAGGGACATGGTGCGCAACCTGGCCGCGGCCAGTTCGATCGCCAGCGGCATCCCGTCCAACGCCCGGCAGACCCGCGCCAGGGTCGACAACGTGTGGGCATCTACCGCGAGATCCTTGCGTACGGCGCCCGCCCGATCGCGCAGCAGCCGGACGGCCGGAGCGGACTCGATCTCGCCCGGATCCGCGTCACCCGCGGGCACGGCCAACGGCGCGACTCGCCACAGCGCCTCGCCGGTGATGCCGAGCGGTTCCCTGCTGGTCGCGAGGATCCGCAGCCGATGGCACTCCCCGAGCACCCGATGGGCGAACGCCGCCGCCGACTCGATCACGTGCTCGCAGTTGTCCAGGATCAGCAGCGCCTCGCGCTCACGGAACGCGGTGACGACCCGCCCGGTCGGCTCCGTGTCCGATGCCTCGCCCAGCAGCGCGTCCCGCATGCGGAGCGCGTCAAGCGTCGCCTGCGCCACGTCACCGTCCGCGCCGATGGCCGCGAGCTCCACCAGCCACACACCGTCCGACACACCACCGAGCAGCGTGCGCGCGGTTTCGGTGGCCAGCCTGGTCTTCCCCGCACCGCCCGGCCCGACCAGGGTGGTGAGCCGAGAGCCGTCGATGAGTTCGCGGACCGCGGCGACATCAGCGTCCTTGGCGACGAAGCTGGTGAGTTCGGACCGCAGATTGGTCTTCCGGTCCTCCGCCCGCCGTCCCACCTCGCCCCGCAGCAGCGCGACGTGCAAGGCGGACAGCTCCGGTGAGGGGTCGACGCCCAGCGCGTCGGCCAGCGCTTCTCTCGTGCGCTGGTACACGAGCAGCGCGTCGGTGGTGCGGCCGGCGGCAGCGAGAGTACGCATCAGCGCGGCGACAAGGCGTTCTCGGAACGGATGCGCGGCCACCAGGTCGGTCAGTTCGCTGACCAGCTCCGCACCGTGGCCGAGGCTGATCTCCGCGTCGAACCGATCCTCCATGGCGGTCAGGCGTAGCCCCTCGAGCCGGGTGACCGCCGCGTCGTATGCCGCACTGTCCTGGACACCGACGTCCTGCATGGCCGCGCCGCGCCACAGTGCGAGGGCCTCGCGCAGCATCGGTACCCGCTGTGGATCCTCGTCGTTGTGGGTCTGGCCGACGAGGCGTTCGAACCGGATGGCGTCGACGGAGTCGGGTTCCACCCTCAACCGGTAGCCGTCCGGTTGCCCCTCCACCAACCCGTCCGGCAGTGCCTTCCGCAGTCGGGAAACCAAGCGCTGCAAGGCGTTCGCTGCTTCGGCGGGCGGCTGCTCGCCCCAGATCCAGTCGACGAGCGTCGCCTTCGGGACCACCTGACCGGGCTTGAGCGCGAGGGCGACCAACAGTCCGCGCAACCGGGCGCCCGGCACGTCGGCGAGAACGCCGTCGTCCGTTCGAACCTCGAATGGTCCAAGCATCCCGATCCGCACCTGGCTGATTTTGCCATGGGTGCTCGTCAGGCCTCCGACGGCCGAATTCGCGCATTGGTCGCCAGGCGCCAACGCCAAGGCCCCGACAAGCAAAAACCCTCTCGCTCAGATGGTGAGCGAGAGGGTTTCGTCCGCGGACGAATCGCGGGTCGGAACGCAAGAATCTGAATTCTCGGTGGAGCTGAGGGGACTCGAACCCCTGACCCCCTCCATGCCATGGAGGTGCGCTACCAGCTGCGCTACAGCCCCTCGCCCTTGCGGGCTCCGCAAGCTTACCGGGTCGGTATCCGGTGGGCGAAACCAGGGCACCCCCATCGATCTCGCCGCCTGGCGAACCGACCCGACAGCCTCAGCGGGTGTCGCCGGAACGCGGATCCGAAGGCGGCCCGGCGTTCCATTCGACGATGCGCCAACCGTTCTTGCCCTGCTCGCACACGGCCCACGCGCAGTTGCGGAGTCCGCCGAACACGTCCCAACATTCCGGCGGAAGGCCGACAAGCCGGGCGATCCCGACCCGGGTGGCGAGGCCGTGAGAGGTGACCACGACGGTCTCACCGTCGGCCACCAGCTCCGTCGCACGCAGGAAGCCCTTCTCGGCGCGCTCGGCGACCTCGGCCATGGTCTCGCCGTCGCCACCCCGTCGCACGTCCTCACCGGCGTCGAGGCGAGCCTGCAGGTCGGGGTGGCGGGCGATGAACTCGTCCCTGGTCATACCCGCCCAGGACCCGACGTGGATCTCTCGCAGGTCACTGTCGTAGGTCACGGGCAGGCCGGTGACGCGGGCCAGTGCGGCCGCCGTCTGGGTGGTGCGCGTCAGGTCGCTCGCCACGATGGCCGCCGGCCGCAACGCCGCGAGCCATCCGGCAGCCGCCTCCGCCTGGGCAAGACCCACCTCGTCCAGCGCGATGTCGGTCTGCCCCTGAAAACGGTCCTCGTGGTTCCACTCGGTCCGGCCGTGTCGCCAGGCCACCAGTCTCCTGGCGGTCACGCGTCTGTTCCGGTCGCGCGCGGATCGTCGGCCGACAGCTGGCCACCCGGTCCGCCGCCCACCGTGACAGCTTCGGGGAGCGGAATCTCCGGGCAGTCACGCCACAGGCGTTCGAGCGCGTAGAAGGCGCGCTCCTCGACGTGTTGGACGTGGACGACGAGGTCGCCGTAGTCGATGAGGACCCAGCGATTGTCACGGTCGCCCTCGCGACGGGACGGCTTGACGCCGGTGATGGCCAACTGGTCCTGGATCTCCCGGACGATGGCGCCCACCTGGCGGTCGTTGGATGCGGAGCACAAGAAAAACACGTCGGCGATAGCGAGCCGCTCGGAGACGTCGAAAGCGACGATGTCGCGGGCCAGCTTGTCAGAAGCGGCCCGGGCGGCCAGCTGTGCCAGCTCGACGGATTCGGTCGTTGCGGGCACGAGGTCCTTTCTCGACGAATCCGGACAAAAGACCGGAACGCCGTAACTGATCGGCGTACAGACAACCCCAGGATCTCACGTCCCGCGGTACATGCGCCTCTTGTTGATGTACTGAACAATCCCCTCCGGCACGAGGTACCAGATCGGTCGCCCCGCGGCGACCCGATCACGGCACTCGGTGGAGGAGATCGCGAGCGCCGGGATCTCGACCAGGGTGACGTCCTTCGGCACCTTCTCGGTGTCGAGCACGTGCCCGGGTCGGGTGCAGCCGACGAAGTGCGCCATCGCGAAGAGTTCGTCGACGTCACGCCAGGTGAGGATCTGGGTGAGCGCGTCCGCCCCGGTGATGAAGTAGAAGTCGGCCTCGGGACCGCGTTCGGTACGCAGGTCACGCAGCGTGTCGACGGTGTAGGTCAGGCCCGGCCGGTCGATGTCCACCCGGCTCACCGAGAAGCGTGGGTTGGAGGCCGTGGCGATGACCGTCATGAGGTAGCGGTCCTCGGCGAGCGCGACCTCCCGGGCACCCTTCTGCCAGGGTCGGCCCGTCGGGACGAAGATCACCTCGTCCAGGTCGAACCACGCCTGCACCTCGCTGGCGGCGACGAGGTGGCCGTGATGGATGGGGTCGAAGGTGCCGCCCATCACCCCGATACGGGGACGTCGGTCGTTCACCGTGTCTCCTCGCGCGGTCGAGTCCCGCGCCTGTGGGTCGCCACCGCTCAGCTGTGGGGCCGACCCTTGCCGATGGCGAGCGTGATCGCGAGCAGGATCAGCAGGATGACGAAGGCGAGCAGGCCGATGACCGGACCCGGAACCGGGAGCTCAGGACCGGCGGCCTGCACGATGGGCACCAACGACGACATGGCCGGCAGCCTACCGGGGAGCCACCCGCCGCCTTTCGCCAGCCCGGCGGGCCGGTCCATCGGCCGGCCTCACCGCGCCCGAACGCGGGTCAGCCGCGGATCTGCCCCTCGCCCACCACGACGTACTTCGTCGAGGTCAACTCCGGCAGCCCCATCGGCCCCCGAGCGTGCAACTTCTGGGTGGAAATGCCGATCTCGGCACCGAACCCGAACTCCCCACCGTCGGTGAACCGGGTCGAGGCGTTGACCACGACCGCCGCGGAGTCGACCGCCTGGACGAACCTGCGAGCGGCCGGCTGCGACCGGGTGATGATCGCGTCGGTGTGGGCGGAGCCGTAACGCCGGATGTGACGGCACGCGTCCTCGAGGGAGTCGACCACCGCCGCCGCGATGTCCAGCGAGAGGTACTCGGTGCCCCAGTCCTCCTCCGTGGCGGGCACCACGGCGTCGTCGTGGGCCGCCACCCGCGCGTCTCCGTGCACCGTGACACCGGCGTCGCGCAGCGCTGCGAGCGCGCGCGGCAGGAACGCCTCGGCGATCCCGGCGTGCACCAGGAACGTCTCGGCGGCGTTGCACACGCTGGGCCGGTGCGTCTTGGCGTTCACCAGGATGGACAGCGCCATGTCGATGTCGGCGTCCTCGTCGACGTAGACGTGGCAGTTGCCGACTCCGGTCTCGATCACCGGAACGGTCGACTGCTCGACGACGCTGCGGATCAGATCGGCTCCACCGCGTGGGATGAGGACGTCGACGAGACCGCGGGCCCGCATCAGGTGCGTGACCGACTCGCGACTCTCCGCGGGAACGAGTTGGACGGTGTCGGCGGGAAGGCCGACGTCGACGAGCGCCTTCCGCAGCGCGTCCACGATCGCCGCGTTGGACTCCCGGGCCGAGGAGGAGCCACGCAGGAGGGCGGCGTTGCCGCTCTTCAGGCACAGGCCGGCAGCGTCGGCGGTGACGTTGGGTCGCGCTTCGTAGATGATGCCGACCACACCGAACGGCACTCGCACCTGACGCAGTTCGAGACCGTTGGGCAGGGTGTACCCGCGGACCACCTCGCCCACCGGGTCGGTGAGCTGGGCGACGTCACGCAGGCCGTCGGCCATGCCGCGGATCCGCCCGTCGTCGAGCCGCAACCGGTCGATGATCGCTTCGGGCGTACCGGCCGCGCGTGCTCGCTCGACGTCGATCGCGTTGGCCGCCAGGATGCCCGCCGACTGGGCCTCGAGCGCTCCGGCCATCGCCTGGAGCGCGGCGTCCTTGTCGGCACGGGAACGTGCGGCGAGGTCGACGGCGGCCTCCCGGGCGCGGGACGCGGCGTCGAGGACGGCCTCGCGCTGCGCGGCGGAGTCGTCGTTCACACGATCGGTCATGGATCGATCCTAGGGGCGTGCGCCACCTGGGATCCGTCCAGCCCAAGATCGCCCCGCGAGCGTGCCGGGCCGGGGTCAGCCGGTGTCAGTAGGGGCGGACGGCGGTCCCGGCGAACGGCGGCGGCGCGGTGCCCTCGTCGACCCGCATGGTGAAGGTCTCCTGGTCGAGCACCTCCAGGCCGATGACCTCCCACTGCGGGAGCCCGGTGCTCTCCCGGTGTTCGCTCCACAGGCGTAGTGCGAGGGAAGCGGCGTCCAGGATCTCGTTGGCCTGCTCCCAGTAGCGCACCTCGGCGCGGTCGGCCTGGTAGCGGACGGTGAGGAGGAAGGGTCGCTCCTCGACCAGGCGTTCCAGGGCGGCGCGTACTTCGTCCAGATTGTGCGGCTCGCCGGACACTGTCACGGTGATGTGCCACATCCGCGTCTCCTGGGGGCTCACCACCGCCGCCTCTCCTACGCTCTCGTGCCGTTGCGGTCGCGCTGGCCGACCAGGACGAGATCGTCCCGATGTACGACCTCGCGTTCGTACGCCGGTCCGAGCTCTCGCGCGAGGTCCCGGGTGGACCGTCCGAGCAGTCCGGGGAGTTCGTGCGCGTCGAAGTTGACCAGCCCGCGGGCGACAGTACGGCCTTCGGGATCGACGAGATCCACCGGATCCCCGACGCCGAAGTCACCGTCCACCTCGACGATGCCGGCCGGGAGCAGCGACGCGCGGCGTTCGCAGACCGCCCGCACGGCACCGCTGTCCAACCGCAGCCGGCCGCGTGGCGTCGTCGCGTGCGCCAGCCACAGCTGGCGGGCCGGACGGCGCCGCCCGGTCCGGTGGAAGTGCGTGCCGACCGGCTCGCCGGCGAGCGCCCTACCGGCGTCGGAGGCGTCGGCGAGGATGACCGGAATGCCGGCGCCGGTGGCGATCCGGGCGGCCTCCACCTTCGTCACCATGCCGCCGGTTCCGACGCCGGACCTGCCCGACTTACGGACGACGACGTGGGAGAGATCCTCCTCGCCGCGGACCTCGCTCACCTTCGCCGAGCCGGGCCGGCGGGGGTCCCCGTCGTACAGCCCGTCGACGTCGGAGAGCAGGACGAGCAGGTCGGCGTTGACGAGATGGGCGACCAGGGCGGCGAGCCGGTCGTTGTCGCCGAACCGGATCTCCTCGGTCGCCACCGAGTCGTTCTCGTTGATGATCGGGAGCACCCCGAACTCCAGCAGCCGGGCGAGGGTGCGGTAGGCGTTGCGGTAGTGGGAACGCCGGGTCACGTCGTCGAGCGTCAGCAGCACCTGCGCGACCCGGAACCCGTGCCGGCCGAAGGCTTCGGTGTAGCGGGCGACGAGAAGCCCCTGTCCGACGCTCGCCGCGGCCTGCTGGGTGGCGAGGTCGCGGGGGCGGCTGCGCAGCCCGAGCGGCGCGAACCCCGTGGCGATCGCGCCGGATGACACCAGGACGACCTCGATGCCGTTCCCCCGCCGTTCGGCGAGGACGTCGACGAGGGTGTCGATGCGCTGCTGGTCGATGCCGCCGCGGGCACTCGTGAGCGAGGACGATCCGACCTTCACGACGACCCGATGGGCGCCCGTGACGTCGGTCCGAAGCCCTCCGCTCACCGGCCCTCCAGGCGGGGGTCGCCGCCACGGGGACCGCGGAGCATCTCCGCGCCGGTCTCGACGCTGGGGTCGAAGTCGAACACCACGGCGTTCTGCTCCTCCCCGATCGCCACGGCGTCGCCGGGTTCGGCTCCGAGCTTGCGGAGCTGGTCCTCGACGCCCAGGCGGTTCAACCGGTCGGCGAGGTAGCCGACGGCCTCGTCGTTGGAGAAGTCGGTCTGGCGGACCCAGCGCTCCGGCCGGCGGCCACGCACCCGCCACACGTCGCCCTCGCGCTTGATGCTGAAGTCGGACTCGTCGACGGCGCGCGGCCGGATCACGATGCGGGTCGGCTCCTGCGGCGGCAGGCTCGCCCGGCGCTGGTGGACGAGACGCGCCATGGCGTAGGACAGCTCGACCAGCCCCTCGCGGGTCGCGGCCGACACCTCGAAGACGTGCAGGCCGCGGGCTTCGAGCTCGGGTCGGACGAGGTTGGCGAGGTCCCGAGCGTCCGGAACGTCGGCCTTGTTCAGGGCCACGATGCGGGGCCGGTCCTCCAGCCCACCGTGCGCCGAGAGCTCCGCCTCGATGACGTCGAGGTCGCTCAACGGGTCGCGGCCGGGCTCGAGGGTGGCGCAGTCGATGACGTGGCAGAGGGCACTGCAGCGTTCGATGTGGCGGAGGAACTGGTGGCCGAGGCCGCGTCCCTCACTCGCGCCCTCGATCAGTCCGGGCACGTCGGCGAGCGTGAACGTCGTGTCTCCCGCGGTCACCACGCCGAGGTTGGGGACGAGCGTCGTGAAGGGGTAGTCGGCGATCTTCGGTCGCGCCCGCGACAGTGCCGCGATGATGCTGGACTTGCCGGCACTGGGGAAGCCCACCAGGCCGATGTCGGCGACGAGCTTGAGCTCGAGAACGACACTGCTGCGTTCGGCAGGCTCGCCGAGCAGCGCGAACCCCGGCGCCTTCCGGCGCGACGAGGCGAGGGCCGCGTTGCCGAGACCGCCGTTGCCGCCCGCCGCGATGACGTAGGAGGTTCCTTCCCCGACGAGGTCGATGAGGACCTCACCCTCGGGTGTCTTCACGAGCGTGCCGTCGGGGACCCGGAGCACGAGGTCGGCGCCGTCGGCGCCGGACCGGTTGCTGCCCTGACCCGGCCGGCCGTTCGCCGCCCGCCGATGGGGGGCGTGGTAGTAGTCGACCAGGGTGGTGACGCCTCGATCGACCTCGAGGACGACGCTGCCACCCTTGCCGCCGTTGCCTCCGTCGGGTCCACCGAGCGGCTTGAACTTCTCTCGGTGCACCGAGGTGCAACCGTGGCCGCCGTCTCCACCGGCGGCATGAAGCGTCACACGGTCGACGAACGTGGGTACTGCCACAGCGCACCTCCTTTCCTCGGGCGTCGCGGGCCTTCCTCGACAAGTGTCGCGGGGCCTGGCAAACAGTTCGGGGCGGGCCCATGGCCCGCCCCGACGGCTGTGATCAGGTGTGCGGCTCTACTCGCTCGGGACGATGTTGACGACCCGGCGGCCACGACGGCTGCCGAACTCGACGGCGCCCGCGGAGAGCGCGAACAGCGTGTCGTCGCCACCCCGCCCGACGTTGACGCCGGGGTGGAAGTGGGTGCCGCGCTGCCGGATGATGATCTCGCCCGCGTTGACCAGCTGGCCGCCGTAGCGCTTGACACCAAGCCGCTTGGAGTTGGAGTCGCGCCCGTTCCGCGAGGACGAGGCGCCCTTCTTGTGTGCCATGAGATTCAGCCCTTAGGTCTGTCTTCGGTGGGTTGTCCCGGGGACTTGCCCTGGGTCAGCCCTGCTGGATGCCGGTGACCTTGACCCTGGTCAGCGCCTGACGGTGGCCCTGACGCCGACGGTAGCCGGTCTTGTTCTTGAACTTCAGGATGTGGATCTTGGGGCCCTTGGCGGCACCGAGGACCTCCGCGGTCACCGAGACCTTGCCGAGCGCCGCGGCGTCGGACGTGACGCTCTCACCGTCGACGACGAGGACGGCGGGAAGCTGCACCGTCGAACCCGTCTGCTCGGCCAGTCGGTTGACCTCGAGGACGTCGCCGACGGCCACCTTGTGCTGACGGCCGCCACTGCGCACGATCGCGTACACCGCTGGTCTCACTCTCTTCGGACGTTCCGGGAGCGCGCCACCAGGTGCGGACGCGCGAAGACTGCGTGGATACCACGCCGACGCGCAAGAATACCTGACTGCCGGTTGGGCAGCCAACCCGAGCCCGGGCCGCCGGCCCGACAGGCCTAACGTCGCCCCTTGGCGAACACCTCGAACGCGCGTTCGCACATGCCGCCGAGCATACGCAACAGTATCGCCGGCATGAGGGCGGCCACCGCGACCGCCGCCACCTGGTCGAGTGTCTCCGCGGCCGCTCCCCGAGCCGGGAAGAACGCGAGCAGAGCGGACACCACGATGACGGCGGCCAGGACCCTTCCGCCGGTACGGAGCAGCCGCCCGAGTCGCCGCAGGGCCGAAGGTCGCAGCTGACCCCTCGCCGCGGGGACGGCATGGACGACGCAGACTTCTGCCGACACGGCCATGACCGCACCGATCACGAACAGTCCCACGCTGACCACTCCGGCGCTTCGTACGTCGGCGCCGACATAGGACATGAGGGTACGGACCGCCACAGCCAAGCTGCAGACCGCGTACACCCCGGCACCAAGTGCCCAGATCCACAGCGCCCTCGTCGCCAGACCGTCCGACCCCCGCCTGATCCAACGGATGGCTGTGTTCTCAGGCACGCCGGCAGCCTAGGCGCGTGGAGGAGATATGGAACGACATAGCGACATATGGATTTCATAAATGACATATAAACGGCTTTAAGGGGCGAAGAAGTTCACGCTTCCGCCACGCACACGTCGGCACAAAGATGATCTGCATTACGGGCGAGAAGGAAGGGGACCATGACCGCCACGAACGGGCCGAACTTCTTCGGAGATCTGCACGCCGACCTGGACCGGAGCCGTCGCGAGCTCGAGGGCACGGTGGCGGCGATCTCGGAGATAGAGGACGAACTCACCGGACAGACCTTCATTGGGGCCGACAGCAAGAAGATGGTGACCGTGACCCTGACCCGCGACGGGCTGGTCGACCAGGTGACGATCAGCCCGCAGTGGCGGACGAGGATCACCCCGACGGCACTGGGCCCCGCGGCGTTGTCCGCCTACCGAGCGGCTCGCGCCAGTCTGGCCGAGGAAGTCGCCGCCGCCTTCGCCGACGCGGGGCTCGACGCGCTCTCCGAACAGGTCCGGCGCAGGAGCCGGGTCTCCGACAACGAAGACGAGGGAACGCGATGATGCCCTTCGACGCCGCCTCGGAGCCCGGCAGGCCTGTCCAGCAGGCACAGGAGGCCGCCAGCGAGATCGCGTCGGCGGTGGTGAGTGCCGGCGATCCCAGGAAGGTCGAGGTGACCTGCCTGGCCACCGGCGAGATCCAGGGCATCAAGATCGCGACCACATACCTCTCGAGTGCGAGCCCTGACGAGCTTGGTGCGACGCTCCGAGACACGCTACGCGCCGGCCAGGAGGCCGCGGCCGATCGTCGGGCGGAGGCGACCGCCAAGGTCCTCACCTCACTCGACGAGCTGACTCAGAACCTCGCCCGGTCGATGTCCACCATGTCCGACCAACTGGCCGACGTCGTGTCCAACTTCAACCGACTCACGTTCGGCGGAAAGTGACGGGGGCGACGCACGATGGTCGAGGTCAAAGTCGCGATCAAGGGGCTGAAGGACACCGCCGCCGACTTCGAGGACATGGGCAAGAAGCTCGGCGCGGCATCGAAGAAGGCCGACACGATCGACCTTGCCAACCCCGAGTTCGGTTACATGGGTGAGAAGGAAGGGCTCAACACGGCATACGCCGCCGCTCAGAAGTTTCTGATCGACGTTCTCAAGGACGGAGCGGAGACGATGGAGAGCGTGGCAAAGGCCGTGCGGACCGCCGCCAAGGCATACGAGGCGGACGAGAAGGCCGGTGTCTGTCGCATCGACGACGCCTACGGCGACTAGGCCGACCAGGGCGACGAGAAGACAGCTACGGGAAAGGAGATCCGGTGGGGTACGGCCCTTACGGTCCATACAATCCGTACGGTCCTCGTCCTGAAGTACCCCAGTGGGTGAAGGACGCCGCCGGCAAGGTCGAGGAGTTCGCATCCTGGCTGGGCGTGCGACTGGGCGAGGCATGGGACTACCTGTGGGGGGTTCCTCAACGAACCCGGCGACCAGGACGCACTCAACCAGGCACGTGACGCCTGGACCGCGGAGAAGAGCGAGTCCGTCAAGTCACTCCTCACCGCCGCCCGCAACCATCTCGAAGAAGAAGCGAAGTACGTCGACGTCAACTGGTCAGGCCCCGCCGCCGAAGGCTTCCAGAAATACGTCTACGGCCAGGGCGGACAAGCCGGCCTGCTCGCCAACTTCACCGCCCTCGCCGCCTGCTGCGACAGCATGGCCACGGCACTCAAGGACATCCGCGACGTCCTCAGCGAACTCTGGATCTGGCTGATAGTCCTCCTCATCGCCTTCGTCGCCTGGGCGATCGTCTGCATCGCGATCGCGTTCCCCGGCGGATGGGGCTTCGTGAAGTTCCTCGAAGTCACCGGGGCGTTTCTCGCCGCCGTCGCCATCGCCGTCGTCAACGCCCGCAACACCCTCAACCAAGCCCAGGGCGCGATCGACACACTGCAGGACGTCGACACCGACACCCCGGGCTTCCCAGGCGGCAAATGGCCCCGCCCAGGGGTCGCCCTCAACGACGGATCCGTCACCGACGGAGACGCCAGCGACTGGCGGGTCAAGCGGTAGTGGTCAGACGGCGAAGCGCTGGCCGACACGAGTGTCGGCCAGCGCTTCCTCGTCTGCGGCCGTCCGTCAGAACGGCCCGGGTGCGGTCACTCCGCCGCGACGACCCGCTTGCGGCTGCGACGCCGTGAACCACGCTCGCCAGACTTCCGCCGGCCGCTGCCCTCGCTGGTCGACTCGGCCTGCTCCACCGGCTCGACGTCGGGTTCGAGGGCGTCCGCGACGGTCGTCGACGCATCCTCCTCGCGGGGGCGGAGCGAGTCCTCCTCGCCGGAGGAAGCGCCGGTACCGGCGCCCGCGGCGGTCGAGTCCGCACCACCCGTGGCCTCGGCCTGCTCGGGACGCGCCACGTCGGTCTGCGGCCAGCCGGTTCCCGCGGAGGTCTCCGCGGGGTGAGCGGGCTGGGTCGGTGCGGACTGGGACTGCGCGGACGCCGCCTCAGCCGGCTCGACCTCCGTCGACTCGTGCTCGACGGAGACCTCCTCAGCGGACTCCGCCTCGGCGGGCTCGGACGTTCCACCGCCACCGCCGCCGCGCCTGCGGCGCCGGGAACGACGACCGTGCTCCTCCTCGGTGGTGGCGGCCACGGGCGCGTGGGCCTCCACCGGTTCGAGGCGGACCTTCACCCCACGGCCGTTGCAGGCCTCGCAGGGCTCGCTGAAGGACTCGAGCAGGCCGGTACCGATGCGCTTGCGGGTCATCTGGACCAGGCCGAGCGAGGTGACCTCGGCCACCTGGTGCTTGGTGCGGTCCCGACCCAGGCACTCGACCAGGCGACGCAGTACGAGGTCGCGGTTGGACTCGAGCACCATGTCGATGAAGTCGACGACGATGATGCCGCCGATGTCGCGCAGCCGCAGTTGGCGGACGATCTCCTCGGCGGCCTCGAGGTTGTTCCTCGTGACCGTCTCCTCGAGGTTGCCGCCAGAGCCGGTGAACTTGCCGGTGTTGACGTCGATGACGGTCATCGCCTCGGTGCGGTCGATCACGAGGGAACCGCCGGAGGGCAGCCAGACCTTGCGGTCGAGCGCCTTCACGATCTGCTCCTCGATCCGGAACGACCCGAACACGTCCTGCGGTGACGTCCACCGCTCCAGTCGGTCCGCCAGGTGCGGCGCGACGTGGTCGACGTAGCCCTCGACCATGTCCCAGGCCTCGTCCCCGGACACGACCAGCCGGGCGAAGTCCTCGGTGAACAGGTCGCGGACGACCTTGATGAGCAGGTCGGGCTCGGACAGGAGGAGGTTCGGAGCCTGGCCGCCCGCGGCCTTCTTCTCGATCGCCTCCCACTGCGCCTTCAACCGGGCGACGTCGCGGGACAGCTCTTCCTCGCTCGCGCCCTCGGCGGCGGTGCGAACGACCACGCCGGCCTCGTCGGGAACGATGTCCTTGAGGAGCTGCTTGAGCCGGCTGCGCTCGGTGTCGGGCAGCTTGCGGCTGATGCCGTTCATGGAGCCGCGGGGAACGTAGACCAGGTAGCGGCCAGGCAGGCTGATCTGGCTGGTCAGCCGGGCGCCCTTGTGGCCGATCGGGTCCTTCGTCACCTGGACGAGGACGCTCTGCCCGGACTTCAGGGCCGCCTCGATCCGCTTCGGCTGGCCCTCGTGGCCGAGGCCGTTCCAGTCGACCTCGCCCGCGTAGAGCACGGCGTTTCGGCCGCGACCGATGTCGATGAACGCCGCCTCCATGCTGGGGAGGACGTTCTGCACCCGGCCGAGGTAGACGTTGCCGATCATGGACGACTGCGCCTCGCGGGTGACGTAGTGCTCGACGAGAACGTCGTCCTCGAGGACCGCGATCTGGGTGCGGTCGCCGTGCTGGCGGATCACCATCGTCCGCGCGACCGACTCCCTGCGGGCGAGGAACTCCGCCTCGGTCAGGATCGGCGGGCGGCGGCGGCCGGCCTCGCGTCCCTCCCGGCGGCGCTGCTTCTTCGCCTCCAGCCGGGTCGACCCTTCCAGGGCGCTCGGCTCGTCGTCGCCCCGGCGCGGCTCGCGCACCTTGACGACGGTGTGCTCGGGGTCGTCGGGGGCGGAGTCGAGCGACTCGCCACGACGCCGGCGACGCCGACGGCGGCGCCGGGAGCCACCGGCGGACTCCTCGTCGCCGTCCTCCTCGCCCTCGGCCTCGTCGGCCTCCGCAGCGGCCGCGTCGTCGTGGGACTCGGCAGGCTCGTCGGCGCGGTGCTCGTCGTCCTCGGCGCCCTCGGTGAGTGCTTCGGAACCGTCCTCGTCCGCGCCGCTCTTGTTGCGGCGGCGCCCACCGCGGCGGCGGCGCCGACGGCGGCCACCGTCGTCACCGTCGTCGTCGTTGTCGGTGTCGTCCTCGGCGTGGGTGTCGCTCTCGGCGACTGCCGGCGCGACCTCGACGGACTCCTCTGGTTCGGCCTCGGCGCGACCGCGGGAGCGCCGGCGACGGCTCGGTGCCGGCTCGGCCTCCGCGTCATCGTCCTCGACGGCGGGGTGGTCGGCACCGATCGTCGGCGGCTGGAAGAGAACCGTCGGCGGCTGGAAGGTCACAGCCTGCGCGCGCGGGACGGCCACAGGGGCGTCGATCGGCCCGGCGGACTCCTCCGAGGCGGCCGGGGTCTCGACGGACTCTTCCTCAGCCGGCTCGTCGGTCTCGCCAGCCGGTCCGGGCTCGGACGTCTCCACGGACTCGGGTGTCTGGTCGGCGGTCTGCTCGCCGGAAACGGCCGGTGCGACCTCCGCGTTCGCCGCGGGTGCCTCAGCCGCACTGTCAACCTGGCCTGGCTCGGCCTGGCTCGACTCGGTGGACTCCTCCACCGGCTCCGGCGCCGCGGCCGCCTTCTTCGCGCGGGTCCGCTTCGCAGCGGCCCGCTTGCGCGGCGTCCGTTCCTTGGTCGGCTGATCGTCGGCCGGCTGGTCGGCGTCCGCAGCGGACTGCTCCGGTGCGGCCGACGCGGCGGCCTTCGCCTTGGTTGTCCGCTTACGGGTGGTGCGGCGCGGCTTCTGCGGAGCCTCTGGCTCCGGCTGCGCGCCTTCCGGTTTCGCGGATCGTTCGTCGTATTCGGGTGTCGCGCCCTGTTCGGCGCTTGGCTCGTTGTCGAGCACAGTCGGTCTCCTGTCAGCCCCCGGGCTCGGGAGCCGCGCGGGGGCCACTGTCGGTCGTCGGCACCACCGTTAAGCGGCGACGACGTAAGTCGCTTCGTCAGCTCCGACCAGCCAGCCAAGGCTTCGCTCGGAGCCGCGACGACATCTCCGCCCACGGCACCCGCTTCCCCGGGCGGTTGACCCAACCGCGTCAACGGCTCCTGTCACTCACGAGGTGACGGAAGCGTCGCGGTCGGGCGCCAGCGGGTCGCCCACGGTGCCGGACTCCTCGTCCCACGGGCCCTGACTCCGCCGTGTCATTCGGTGTGGTGGCGGGAGCTCGGAGCCCGACGCCAGGCGGAGCCCAGCGAGGACATCGTCGGGTCGTACGGCGGGCGTTCCATGCCGCACGACCACCTGCAGTATCGCACAAGGAATTGTGAAGTCCTCGGATCCGCCCGGTCGCGGCGCTCCGGCCGGATCCGGCCGGTGGAGTTCCAGGCGGCGGACGGCGTCCCGTATGTCGAAAACGCGAAGTCCGTTCTTGGTGAGCCGCTCCACCTCGACGACCTCCCGGGCGAGGAACATCGGCACCGCCGCGGCCACGTCGTCGGCCGAGTCGGCGGGCATCGCGATCTCCCAGACCGAGGCCTCCAGCCGCTCCGCGAGGGAGTTCGCCCGGGCCTCGACGACCTCGACCACGTCGAGTCCGGGAGGAAGCGCCGCGTCGAGGCCGGCACGGAGCGCGTCCGGATCACAGCGGACCGAGACCCCGAGTTCGGCGTACTCGGCCTCGCTCGCGGAGCCCGTCGGCGCCGCGCCGGCGTAGGAGATCTTCGGGTGCGGACTGAAACCGGCGGAGTAGGCGATGGGTACGCCGGCGCGGCGTACGGCCCGCTCCAGGGCCCGCTGGAAGTCGCGATGGCTCGTGAAACGCAACCGACCTCGCTTGGCGTACCTGAAACGCAGCCGCTGCACCGTCGGGGGTGTGTTGCGGTCGGGTGGCGTCGGTGTCGGGCTCATCTCGTCGCCGACCCTAGCGGAGGGCCGGTCGTGGCCACCCTCGACACCCGCTCCCACGCCACCGGCGGTCTGCCGTACCCCGGGGTCCTCCCCCACAGGCCGGCGACCTCCCGCGCCGCCTCAGGTCGCGCCCGCATGCCCTGAGGACGCGGCGTCCGAATCCATACGGCGACATCCGCACGGCGAGCACCGACCGGGCTTTCCCAACCGGGGCTTCGACGCCGACGTTCCACCCGTGACACGGCCCGGGCCGCGCGACGCTACCGCGTGGGCTCACGGCGACCGAACGTCGCAGCTTCACGGCAGACCGTGATTCACGTCACGCTCGACGACCGACGAGGCGATGCCGGACGGGCGCCCGAGCCGAGCTGACCTCGATCGCCAAGGCGGCGGAAATCGCCCGGGGCGACAAATCGAAGAAATGCACTCGGCGCTGCGAATTCCCCCGAAGCGGCCAGATCGCCACGAAATGTTCCCGGACAATTCGTCGGCCAGAAACCCATATCGGGGCCGTGATCGCCTGTGGTGATTCTTTCCCGCGACGACACATTCTTGATGTCGATCTTGAATACACTGTCGCCGCTTCGACCTGGCCATCGCCGCAGCTGTGAAGGAGTCGCGCGTGAACGACGAGAGTCCCGGCCGGGCCGGCACCGGTCCCGATGTCGAAGCGCAGCTGGCCTCCGTGCGCGGAGAGGGCGAGGCGGCCGCCGGCCTCGTCCGGGTCACGGTCGACGGGACCAGCAACCTCGTCGGGCTCGTGATCGAGCCGAAGGCGATGCGGCTTGCTTCGCAGGACCTGACCGAGGCTGTCCTGGCCGCGTTCGGTGCGGCCCGCTCCGCCGTGCGCGACCAGCTCTCGACCCTGACGCCGACCTACGCCGTCGTCCCGAGCGAAGTGCAGTCCGCCGTCGAGCAGTTGCGCTTCGAGGCCGAACGCCGCCTCGACGCGTTCACCCAGACCGTCGACGACCTCACCACCAGGCTCGATCGGCGCTACTGAGCGACACGGACCGAGCCGCTGGAGGGAAGCACATGGTCAAGGAAGACTTCGACAGTATCGCCGGTGGCGCGACGACCGTCGGGACCTCCGCCGAGAGCCTCGGCCAGGACCTGCGCGCGCTCGAAACGACCGTGACCGCGGACAATCCCTGGGGCGCCGACGAGGCGGGCAGTGTGTTCGGCATGGCCTACACGGCTGTGCTCGGTCACGCGATGGAGGTGCTCGGCTCCCACGTCGAGCTTCTCGGCGGGGGTGCCGAGAAGCTCGGTGTGTGGGGCCTTCGTTCCGAGCTGACCGAGCTCGAGAACACCCTGACAGCGGCCACCGTCGACCCCTCCACCGTGGACGTCTGACCGTGGGAATGGAGCTGCCCGGCTGGCTGACCGAGCCGCTGAGCTGGATCGGTCTGGAGTGGCCACAGGCCGATGAGGTGAAGCTGTTCGAGGCCGGTCAGGCCTGGATCGCCTTCGGCATGCGGCTCCTGCCGGTGTCGGCGGAGGCCAGTACCGCTGCCGCCCGGGTGGTGGCCATGAACGAGGGGCGGCCGGCGGAGGCCTTCTACGAGTGGTGGCAGAGCGAGGACGGCCCGGCCAGACGACTCGACGAGGACGTCGCGGCGGTACTCATCATCGGTGCCGCGCTGATCCTCTTCGCCGCGCTGACCGTCGCGATGAAGCTGCTCTTCGCCGTCCAACTCGCCATTCTGGCGATGCAGGTCGCGGCGGCGGTCGCCGCCGCGTTCGCCACCTTCGGGGCTTCCAGCGCCACCATTCCGGGGTTCGTCGCCGCCACCCGCGCGGCCTGCACCAGGCTGGTGCGCCGCTTCGTCGACGACGTGCTGAAGAAGAACATCGCCAAGCTGCTCGAGAAGGCGAAGGCCCTGCTCAAGAAGATCCGCCAGCGTGGCCTGCTCGGCGGGCGTGGGCCGATCACGGCAAAGAACGTGACGCCGAACGCCACCGTGGGTGACCTGTTGAAGTACGGTCTGCCCGACGTGAACGGCAGCCCTTTGAGCATCGGAAAGAACGGGCGGCTGTTCAAGCTGACGGAGCGAGACCTTCTGAACGCCGTCCTCAATCCTCGACGCGGTGACTACATCATGGTGGCGCGCAAACCCAACTGGGCCGAAGCGGGCGTCGAGCCACCGCTGGGTTACGTCCGCGACGGAAACCACCGTGCTCTCAACCTGCTGCGGTGGGCTCGCCAGAACGAGAAGAATCCAGGAACCGACCCGCTGATCACCTGGGAAACGGAGATCTACGTCATCCATGTTTAGAGCCTCGAAACCATCGCGGTCCCGCGCGGTCGGCTACCTGCTGCACCAGGGCATCCTGGAGATCAGGGCGATGTCCGCCGCGCGCACGCTGCTCTCCACCGACGAAGGTGCCGATCCCGGTTCTCCCTACGAGACCGACTACCTAGCTCGCATCCAGCTGATCGCCGACGTGTGCCACGAGTTCGCGCCGGTGTTGATGAACGACAACCGCGGCGAGCGGGAGGAGGCGGCGGCCGACGCGCTGTCCTACCGCTTCGAGGTCACCGTTCCGGAGGGCCGCCGCTGGATGCGGGCACGGTTGGCCGAGCTCGGTGAGGAGTACAGGGACCTGCTCGGCCCGGACCCGGCCTAGGACACGACCCAGCCGCGTCGCCCATGACGCCGGCGCGGCGAAGCGCCCGCGCCGGCCCCGCTCGCACGACTAGGACTGGGCGATCAGCTCCTGCTGCCGGGTCTGGGAGACACCGACGATCGGAAGCAACTGTTGACCGGTCGGCCCGACCTGGATCTCGGTGCCCATCTGCGGGCACACGCCGCAGTCGAAGCACGGTGTCCAGCGGCAGTCCTCGACCTCCACCTCGTCAAGAGCGTCCTGCCAGTCCTCCCACAGCCACTCACGGTCCAGGCCGGCGTCGAGGTGGTCCCACGGGAGCACCTCGGTCTCGCCGCGTTCGCGGGTGGTGTACCAGTCGAGGTCGACAGGCTCCTCCGCGAGCGCGTCCGCGCACGCCGTCACCCAGCGGTCGTAGGAGAAGTGCTCACTCCAGCCGTCGAACCGTCCGCCGTCGGCCCAGACCGCCCGGATGACCCGGCCGACCCGCCGGTCGCCGCGGGACAGCAGCCCCTCGATCACCGACGGCTGGCCGTCGTGGTAGCGCAGGCCGATGGACTTGCCGTAGGCGCGGTCCTCACGGATGGCCGCGCGCAGCTTCGCCAGCCGTGCGTCGACGTTCTCCCAGGACTCCTGCGCCGCCCACTGGAAGGGCGTGTGCGGCTTGGGAACGAAGCCGCCGATCGAAACGGTGCAGCGGATGTCCTTGCGACCCGACACCTCGCGCCCGGTCGCGATCACCTTCCGGGCCAGGTCGGCGATGGCGAGCACGTCCTCGTCGGACTCGGTCGGCAGACCGCACATGAAGTAGAGCTTGACCTGTCGCCAGCCGTTGGCGTAGGCCGTGCTGACCGTGCGGATGAGGTCTTCCTCGCTGACCATCTTGTTGATGACCTTGCGCATCCGCTCGCTGCCGCCCTCCGGCGCGAACGTCAGCCCGGACCGCCGCCCGTTGCGGGACAGCTCGTTGGCCAGCGTGACGTTGAAGGCGTCAACCCGAGTGGACGGTAGTGACAAGGAGACGTTGCTGCCGTCGTACCGGTCCGCCAGCCCCTTGGCCACCTCGCCGATCTCGGAGTGGTCGGCGCTGGACAGCGACAGCAGACCGACCTCCTCGAACCCGGAGGCCTCGATGCCGTTCTGGACCATGTCGCCGATGGTGCGGATGCTGCGCTCCCGCACCGGCCGCGTGATCATGCCCGCCTGGCAGAAACGACAGCCCCGGGTGCAACCGCGGAAGATCTCCACCGAGAAGCGTTCGTGCACGGTCTCGGCGAGCGGCACCAGCGGCTTCTTCGGATAGGGCCACTGGTCGAGGTCCATCAAGGTGTGCTTGACGACCCGCCACGGAACGCCGCTGCGGTTGGGCGCGACCCGCTTGATCCGGCCGTCGGGGAGGTACTCGACGTCGTAGAACTTCGGGACGTAGACACCACCGGACGCGGCCAGGCGGAACAGCAGTTCGTCCCTTCCGCCGGGTGAGCCCTCCGCCTTCCACTCGCGGATCACCTCGCTGATCGCGAGAACGACCTCCTCGCCGTCGCCCAGGACGGCGGCGTCGAGGAAGTCGGCGATCGGCTCGGGGTTGAACGCCGAGTGGCCACCCGCCAGCACGATCGGGTGCTCGTCGGTGCGCTCGCGGGCCTCGAGCGGGATTCCGGCGAGGTCGAGTGCGGTCAGCAGGTTGGTGTAGCCGAGTTCGGTCGAGAAAGATACGCCGAGGATGTCGAAGGCGCCGACCGGGCGATGGGCGTCGACGGTGAACTGCGGGATGGCGTTGGCCCGCATCACCTTCTCCATGTCGGGCCAGACGGCGTAGGTGCGTTCGGCGAGGATCCAGTCACGCTCGTTCAGGACCTCGTAGAGGATCTGCACTCCCTGGTTGGGGAGCCCGACCTCATAGGCGTCGGGATACATCAACGCCCACCGGACCTCGCTCGAGTCCCAGTCCTTGACGGTCGAGTTGAGCTCGCCACCGACGTACTGGATCGGCTTCTGCACCGCCGGCAGCAGCGGCTCCAGCCGGGGGAACAACGACTCCACGGCCATGTCCTCGCGCACCTTCGATCGGGGGTCTTGTCGGCAAAGCAACCAGGGTAACCGTCGGCGATCGGCGACGAGTCGGGCGCACTCGGCAGACGCCCGACCAGCGCGGATCCGGCGGCCCGCGCTAAACCGGCCAAGCGAGGCGGATCCGACATCCCTCCCGCGCGGGAGGCGGTTCCCCGCCGCGGGGGAGGCACCGCGGTGATCGAGCGGTGACGCTCGGAGCATGCCGACCAGGAACCGGGCTGCTGGGGAGCCGACGCGCCCGACGCAGTCGACCCCACCGATCCAGCCGACCCCAGTGACCGAGCCCGCTTCACCGCCCGCCCACGTCCGCCCCACCACGCCCGCGACGCCGCCGCGATGGATGACCCATGCGCCGCTGGTGGCGGTGGTGTGGGCGTTCGGGTACGGCGCCCTGCGGCTCGTCTGGGCCCTCGGGGGTGCACCTGATCTTCCACCGCTCGGCGAGGACCTGCTGCTGGTGAGCGGCTGGGGCATCGTGGGCCTGTGCGCGCTCGCCGCCATCGTCGTCCTCGGCCTCCCCCTGACGACGGGACGCCTGACGACGGGACGCCTGACGACGGGCCACCTGACCACGGGCCTCGCCCTGACGGGCCTGCGCCGGGCGACAGGCCGCTCGTCCGGTGCGAACGGCCCCATCCTCCGGTCGGGGCGACTCCGCGCACTCGGGTGGTTCCTCGTAGGTCTGGGCTGGTCGGTGAGCGCCGCCGCGACCGCCGCCGCGGCACTTCTGCTCGTCGACCTCGTGGGCCTGCTCTTCTTCACCACCACCTGGGTCGACAACGCACCGGGCGCGCTCAGCCGGGCGGGGTGTGTGCTCGGCGCTCTCGCGGTCGGCGCGACGGTCCTCACCCACCAGCGCCGGTTGCGAGGCGGCTGCCTCACCTGTGGCCGCCACATCCGGGCGAAGTCGCCGGGGCGCGCGGAGGTACGCGCACCGTCGTGGGCACGTACGGCGGCCTACGTGGCGGTCCTGGGCTGTATGACGAGGTTCGGCGCGCAGGCCGTGGTGGGCTTCGGCCCGGAAGGTCACCCACTGCGCGTGAACGCCGTCTCCGGGCTGGCGTTCCTCGTCGGGGCCGCGGTGGCCGGAACGGTCCTGCCGTTGGCGCTGGTCCATCGTTTCGGCCGGGTGTGGCCGCGGTGGACGCTCCCGCTCGCCGGCCGGCGAGTGCCCCGCTGGCTCGTCCTCGGACCCGCCTTCGTGATCTCGGCGGGGATGACGGTGTACTTCGGCGCGGGCCTCGTCCAGATGATCGCCGACCCCGCCTCGATGACCGGGGACTCCGGCCTGCCTCCGGCGTTCTTCTGGGTCGCCGTGCCCGCCTATCTCGCCTGGGGCACCGGCATCGGAGTCGCCGCGCTGTCCTACCGGGTGCGTACCCGCCCGCGATGCCGTGCCTGCGGATGCTGAGTCCGACATCCACCGCCAGCGTCGCCCCGCCCGCCGAAAGCTCTCGCCCCCACGCCGGAGCGGTATTCTCCGTCTTCCACGGACGGATCGAGTGCCAGGATCGTGAGGAACCCATGAGCGACCAGAATCACGAAGCCGACGGCCCGGCCCGACCCGCTGTCCCCTCCTCCGCCAGCGACATCCTGGCCTCCGACGCCGAGCGCGAGGCCGTCGTCGCCCGGCTCAACGCCGCCTGCGGTGAGGGGCGGCTGACGCTGGAGGAGTTCAGCGAGCGGCTCGAACGCTCCTACACCGCCCGCACCCGCGGCGAGCTGCAGCCACTCCTGCGCGACCTTCCCGCGGAGAGCTCCGAGCCGGCGAGCGCTCCCGTGCACGCGGGCGAGCAGGGCGCCCGACGTGGCGAATGGCATGTCACCCCGATCGGCGGCATCAGCCGGCGCGGGCCCTGGCGCATGCGGGATCTGACGTCGATCACCCTGATCGGCGGCGCCGACCTCGACCTGCGCGAGGCGCAGTTCACCGCCCAGGAGGTCACCCTCACCAAGGTCTCCCTGGTGGGCGGAGTCAACCTCACCGTCCCGCCCGGTGTGCAGGTCGTGATCGAGGGGTTCAGCATCCTCGGCGGCCGGCGGGTGGAGATCGACGAGGTGCCCGACGGCGACGCACCGACCCTGCGGGTGCGGGCCTTCTCCCTGATCGGCGGGATCAACGTGCGGAGTTCGCGGCCGGTCGAGCGGCTACGGGCGGCCCGTGAGGCCCGTCGCGCCGGCCTCGACGGCGCCCGAGCAGAACGCCGTGCCGCGTTCGAGGAGGCCCGAGACCAACGCCGGGCCGGGCTGGACGACGCGCGGGCCGCGCGCCGGGCGGCCCGCGACGAACGTCGACGCGGCCGCCGCCACGGCTGAGCCGTCGACGCCACGGCTGAGCGGTCGACGCCGCCGGCGGATCCCTGGACCGCTGTCCTAGAGCCAGCCGCGGAACTTGAAGACCACGTAGAGAATGACGCTCACGCAGAACATCAGCACCACCGCGAAGGGATAGCCGAGGGTCCAGTGCAGCTCGGGCATGTGCGTGAAGTTCATGCCGTAGACCGTTCCGACGAGGGTCGGCGCGAACAGGATCGCCGCCCATCCGGAGATGCGCTTGACCTCCTCGCTCTGCCGGAACGTCGCCTCGGTCAGCCGGGTGATCTCCTCGTTCTGCCGTTGGGCGACGACCGAGGCGTTGACGGTGAGGGCGCTCGCGAGCAGTTGCCGGAACGCCTCCACGCGTTCGACCACGCGGACGACGTGGTCGTGGACATCGCGCAGCTTGCGGCGTAGCTCGACGTCGACGGCGTACTTGTCGAAACCGTCTGAGAGAGCATCGACCACGTCGACCAGCGGCTGGCAGGCGCGTTGGAACTCGATGACCTCGCGGGAGAGCTCGTAGATGCGCCGCGTGACGCCGGCCTGGCCGCCGAACACCTGCGCCTCGATCTCCTCGATGTCGTCGCCGAGCCCGCGCAGAACGGGCACGTAGTCGTCGACGATCCGGTCGAGGATGGCGTACAGGATCGCCTCGGGACCGCACCGCAGGAGTTCTGGATGAGCCTCGAGCCGTTTGCGGACCGGGGCCAGCTCCGGTGCGGCACTGTGCCGGATGGTCACCACGAAGTCCTTGCCGAGAAAGACGTGCAGCTCACCGACCTCGACGATCTCGGGTGAGTCGACGTACCTCGCTGGACGGAGCACCACGAAGAGCGTGTCGCCGTAGCGCTCCAGTTTCGGCCGCTGGTGGGCGTGCACGGCGTCCTCGACCGCCAGGGGGTGCAGGCCGAACTCCTGCGCCACCGAGGCGATCTCCTCGGCGGTCGGCCGGAACAGTCCGATCCAGCCCATCCCTCGCCGGTCCCGGATCAGCTCGTACGTCTGCTCCAGGGTCTCGGGTTCGACACGCTCGCCGCCGACGTAGATCGCGTTGTCCACCACGGTCATCGCGGAACCTCCGTTCGGCGCTCGAGGGGCATCCGCCGGAGCCGGTACGCCCGACGACCCCACAGTGTGACCCACCGCCGGTGGGGTTGGCGCCGCACCCCCGCCTCGGACTGCCGCCCTCTGACCGTACGGCGGACCCGCGGCGAACGGTGCACGTCCGAATGCGTTCTTGACGCGAGCGACCCACGTGACGCGCCAATCGACGCCGTCTGTCCCCGTGAGGACACGAATCGTCATGACCGCGTCAAGGCGACGGATGCCGGCGTCAGGAAGTCGTCAACAACGCTGGCGACCCCGCGAGGTCGCCCGTTGAAGTGGATGGCGGAGGACGCCGCGTGAGTCGCCACGGTTGCGGGACCGGCCGACCCGCGGCTCCTTCCCTGATCGTTCCCACCGGCACGGTTTCCGCGAAGAGGTGAGGGGATGGCGGTGCTCGCTCGACCGGCGTGGTCTCCCCCTCCGGCGCGGCCCTCCCGTCCGGAGTGGCCCCCCTGTCATCAGCGGCGCTGTCGGCGTCGACCGCCGCCGCTTTCCTGACGGTCCTCCGCACCAGCTCCCCCGTATCCCGGCCCTCCGCACACCCAGCGTCCAGGTGCGGATCGAGTGGCGACGACGCCCGCGATTCCGCAGACCTCCACGCGGGCCTCGAGCGACAGGAGTCCTTCCGTGATCATTCAGCCGCGGTTCGTCGAGTTCCATGTCCACCCACACCGTCGCGTCTGGCGGGTCTACCGCGACGGTGAGCTGCTCAGCCTGCACTGTGAGAAGGACCTGGCGGTGGAGGAGGCGCGCCGGCTCGCCCGCGCGCACGCGCCCAGCCGGATGACGATCCATGCCCCCAGCGGGCGGATCGAGACCGAGCACACGTACTGGCCGGACATCATCGCCGTGACCAATGAGGATGTCAGGCCCGGTCACGGGACATTCCCGTCGTGATGGCGGACATCCCACCCAGCCGGGGCTCGGGCCACTCCCCCACCGGTCATCTCCATGCCGTCGAGGGCGCCTTCGGGCGCGTGTGGAGCGGCAGACTGGACTCCTGAGCCGCCCCTGTCGGTGACCTGTTCCGGACCACCGTCAAGGGACCGTTAAGACCGCGAAGCATTCCGTTAGGGGGCTGCTAACGCGGGTATTGACGATGCCCGATCTCTCATTCAATGGAGCCGCCCGGGCCGGCACCTCAATGGTCCGTGCCGCGCAATCGAACGAATCTGCGATGGTCGACCAGGGACAGGAGGATCCGACCATGCTCATGCGGTCGGCCGCCCCCCGCCCAGCCGTCGAACTCGTCCCGGCGTGGGTGACGTTCTGCATCGGGGCCGGAATGTTGTTCCCGGTCACGCTCGTCGTGCGAGGGATCGGGTTCCGCGGTGACCTGGGATCCCTTGTCGTGCTGGCACTGGCAGCGCTCTGGTCGATCCGTTCCACGGCTCCGGCGGCGGCCGGGCTCGGCACCCTGTGCTCAGCCTTCACCACCGGATTCATCGTCAACTCGTTCGGAACGCTGACGTTCGGTCGACAGGACCTGCTCCTTCTCGCCGTCTGCCTGGGTGCACCCCTGGCGGTCTGCGCGTGGAGCAGGTCGACCTGGGCAGCAGTTTCCGCAGGCGGCGACTGGCCGGTCGCAGACCTGATTCTCACCATGTCCCTCGAAGGAGTGACCCACCGTGGCCGACGTCATCTTCGTCCTCGTGACGATCGTCGCCTTTGGCGTCGTCGTCGCCGTCCTGAGGGGAGCGGCACGGCTATGACCGCCGAGAACGTCGTCGGGCTGGTGCTCGCCATCCTGCTCGTCATCTACCTCGTCTTCGCCCTCATCCGTCCGGAAAGGTTCTAAATGAGCCCGGGTCTTACGGCCGTACTGCTGGTCGCGGTCCTGGTCGTCATGCTCGCCATCGTCCACCGACCACTCGGTGAGTACATGGCCAAGTTGTATTCGAGCGACCGGCACCTGAAGCTTGAGCGCGGGCTCTACCGCGTCCTCCGAGTCAACCCCGACTCCGAACAACGGTGGACGGTCTACGCCGCGAGTGTGGTGACGTTCTCCCTCGTCTCCGTCCTGTTCCTGTACCTCATGCAGCGGGTGCAGAGTTGGCTGCCGCTGTCGGCCGGCATGAAGCCGGTCCCGCCGGACGGCGCGTTCAACACGGCGGTCTCCTTCGTCACGAACACCAACTGGCAGTGGTACTCCGGCGAGTCGACGATGAGCTACCTCACCCAGATGACCGGCCTCGCGGTGCAGAACTTCGTGTCGGCGGCCGTTGGTATGGCGGTGGCGATCGCCCTCGTCCGCGGATTCGCGCGACGCAGGACACCGGATCTGGGCAACTTCTGGGTCGACCTCGTCCGCACCAACCTGCGCATCCTGCTTCCCATCGCCTTCGTCGGCGCGATCATCCTGGTCGCGAACGGTGTCGTCCAGAACCTCTCCGACCCGACCACGGTCCACACCCTGGCCGGCGCAACCCAGCACCTGCCTGGTGGAAACGCCGCGAGCCAGGAAGTGATCAAGGAGCTTGGCACGAACGGTGGTGGTGTCTACAACGCCAACTCGGCGCACCCGTTCGAGAGCCCCAACGGCTTCACCAACCTGTTCGAGATCTTCCTCATCCTGATCATCCCGATCTCACTTCCCGTGACGTTCGGGCGGATGGTCGGAAGTCTCAAGCAGGGCTACGCGATCCTCGCGGTGATGAGTGTGATCGCGCTCGGCTCGATCGTCGCGATCTACGCGGTCGAGTTCGCCCACCCCGGGGCCGCGCTGCAGGTCGCGGGCGCGTCCATGGAAGGCAAGGAGACGAGGTTCGGCGTTTCGTCCTCGCCGCTGTTCGCGGCCGTGACGACGCTCACCTCGACTGGTGCGGTCGACTCGATGCACGCGTCGTACACGGCGCTGGGCGGCGGAATCACCATCTTCAACATGGTGTTGGGTGAAGTCGCACCAGGCGGTGTCGGCACCGGCCTTTACGGCATGCTCATCCTCGCCGTGATGACGGTCTTCATCGCCGGCCTCATGGTCGGTCGTACGCCGGAGTATCTCGGCAAGAAGATCGGTAGCCGGGAGATGAAGTTCGTCGCCCTCTACATCCTGACGACCCCGGCACTCGTCCTGATCGGTACGGGCCTCGCACTCGCACTCCCGACTGGACGCTCGTCCATTCTGAACCCGGGACCGCACGGTATGTCGGAGGTGCTGTATGCCTTCGCGTCAGCCTCCAACAACAACGGCTCGGCCTTCGCCGGACTGACCGCGGGTACGCCGTTCTACAACACCGCGCTCGGACTGGCTATGTTGTTCGGGCGCTTCATCCCGATCGTGTTGGCCCTCGCCCTCGCGGGCTCGCTGGCCAACCAGAAACCGGTACCCGCGACGACTGGCACCCTTCGGACCCACTCGCCGCTGTTCGCCGGCATGCTCGTCGGCGTGACGATCATCGTCACCGGGCTGACGTTCTTCCCCGCACTCGCTCTCGGCCCGCTCGCGGAGGGTCTCTCATGACACACCCCTCTCCCACCAAACCCCGCGGGCACCTGGCGCCCGAATCGCTACAGCAACCCGTGGGTCCGCACCGGATCGCGGGCGGGGCCTTCAGCCCCGGCCAGCTGATCGATGCGCTGCCGTCCGCGTTCCGCAAGTTCGACCCACGGCTGATGGTGAAGTCGCCGGTCATGTTCGTGGTCGAGATCGGCGCCGCGCTGACGACGGTCTTCACCATCGCCGACTCCTCACTGTTCGGTTGGCTGATCGTCGTCTGGCTGTGGCTCACGGTGCTGTTCGCCAACCTGGCCGAGGCGGTCGCCGAAGGTCGCGGCAAGGCTCAGGCCGACACGCTGCGGCGCGCCAAGACCGAGACCGAGGCGCGGCGGCTGCGCGTCGACCGCACCGAGGAACGCGTGCCGGCGACGAGCCTGCACGTGGACGACCTGGTGGTCTGCGAGGCAGGCGACACCATCCCCGGCGACGGAGAGGTGATCGACGGCATCGCGAGCGTCGACGAGTCGGCCATCACCGGCGAGTCGGCTCCGGTCATCCGTGAGTCAGGCGGTGACCGGAGCGCGGTGACCGGCGGCACGAAGGTCCTGTCGGACCGGATCGTCGTCCGCATCACCAGCGAACCCGGTGAGACCTTCATCGACCGGATGATCGCCCTCGTCGAGGGTGCCAACCGGCAGAAGACGCCGAACGAGATCGCGCTGACCATCCTGCTGGCCAGCCTCACGATCATCTTCCTGCTCGCGATCGTGACGCTGCAGCCGATGGCCGGGTACTCCGGCGGCGAGCAGAGTATCGTCGTCCTGGTCGCATTGCTCATCTGTCTGATCCCCACGACCATCGGCGCGCTCCTGAGCGCCATCGGTATCGCGGGCATGGACCGGCTCGTCCAGCGCAACGTGCTGGCGATGTCCGGGCGGGCTGTCGAGGCCGCCGGTGACGTGTCGACGCTGCTGCTCGACAAGACCGGCACCATCACCCTCGGCGCCCGTCAGGCGGTCGAGTTCGTTCCGGTCAGCGGCGTCAGTTCCGAGCAGGTCGCCGAGGCGGCGCAGCTCGCGAGCCTCGCCGACGAGACGCCCGAGGGTCGTTCGGTCGTCGTCCTCGCCAAGGAGAAGTACGACCTGCGCGGCCGTGAGCTCGCCGGTTCGACCGTGATCCCGTTCGCGGCCGAGACCCGCATGAGCGGTGTCGACCAACCCGGTGAGCACGAGATCCGCAAGGGTGCGGCGAGTGCCGTCCTGCGCTGGGTGCAGAACTACGACGGTACCATCCCGCGGGACACCGCGGAGGTCGTCGACTCGATCTCGAACACGGGTGGAACTCCGCTCGTGGTCGCGGAACGACGCGACGGACAGGCCCGGGTCCTCGGTGTCATCCACCTCAAGGACATCGTCAAGGAAGGCTTGCGGGACCGGTTCAACGACCTGCGGGCCATGGGTATCCGCACGGTGATGATCACCGGCGACAACCCGCTCACCGCCAAGGCGATCGCGGAGGAGGCCGGCGTCGACGACTTCCTCGCCGAGGCCAAGCCCGAGGACAAGATGGCGCTCATCCGGCGCGAGCAGGAGGGCGGCAAGCTCGTCGCGATGACGGGTGACGGCACCAACGACGCGCCGGCCCTCGCCGCCGCCGATGTGGGTGTCGCGATGAACACGGGTACGCCGGCGGCGAAGGAAGCCGGCAACATGGTGGACCTGGACTCGAACCCGACGAAGCTCATCGAGATCGTCGAGATCGGGAAGCAGCTCCTCATCACCCGTGGTGCGCTCACGACGTTCTCCATCGCGAACGACGTCGCGAAGTACTTCGCGATCATCCCGGCGATGTTCGCGGCCGTCTATCCCGGCCTGAACAAGCTGAACATCATGGGGCTCGCCACTCCGGAGTCGGCGATCCTCTCCGCGGTCATCTTCAACGCCCTCGTCATCATCGCGCTGATCCCGTTGGCGCTGCGCGGTGTTCGGTACCGCCCGACGTCGGCGGCGTCGATGCTTCGCCGCAACCTGTGGATCTACGGCCTGGGCGGCATCATCGTGCCGTTCATCGGCATCAAGATCATCGACCTCATCATCTCGCTCATTCCTGGGATCGGGTGAACAAACCGTGCTGGCAACTGTGCGACAACTCGGCGCGGCGCTTCGCGCCCTGATCGTCCTGACCGTGATCCTGGGCCTGATCTATCCCTTCGCCGTCTGGGCGGTCGGACAGGTCGCCTTCAAGGACCAGGCGAACGGCTCGCTGATCCACTCCAACGGACAGGTGGTCGGCTCCCGGCTGATCGGTCAGGAGTTCGACGGCCCACGGTGGTTCCACTCGCGGCCGTCGGCGACCGGTGACACGCCCTACGACGCGATGAACAGCTATGGCTCCAACCTCGGTCCGACCAACCCTGACCTGGTGAAGATGGTCAAGGAGCGCAAGGCCACGGTCGCCAAGGAGAACGGCGTTCCCCAGTCGGAGGTGCCGCCGGACGCGGTGACGGCCAGCGGCAGCGGCCTCGACCCGCACATCTCCCCCGAATACGCCGCGATCCAGGTCAACCGGGTCGCAGAAGCTCGCGGCCTGTCCGTCGAGCAGGTGAAGCAACTCGTGAAGGACAACACCGACAATCCTTCCCTGGGCTTCCTCGGTGAGCCCGGAGTGAACGTGGTCGAGCTCAACCTCGCGCTCAACCAGGCGAGCGGCAGAGGGTGAACGAGGACCACCGCCAGCTCCGCCCGGGGCGGACCGTGACCCGCCCCGGGCGGACAATGGGGGGCATGGCGCGAGGAAAACTTCACGTGTATCTCGGTGCCGCACCGGGCGTCGGCAAGACGTACGACATGCTCGGCGAGGGGCACCGTCGTGCCGACCGTGGCACCGACGTCGTGATCGGCTATGTCGAGTGCCATGGGCGCATTCTCACCGAGCAGATGGCCGAAGGCCTCGAACGCGTGCCACGGCGGCATATCGAGTACCGCGGCAAGACGTTCACCGAGATGGACGTCGACGCGATCCTGCGGCGCCGGCCCGAGGTGGTCCTGGTCGACGAGATCGCCCACACCAACGTGCCGGGATCCCGTAACGCGAAGCGCTGGCAGGACGTCGACGAACTCCTCGACGCCGGTATCCGGGTCATCACGACCGTCAACATCCAACACCTCGAGTCGCTCAACGACGTGGTGGAGTCGATCACCGGCATCAAGCAGCGGGAGACCATCCCCGACGCCGTCGTACGCCGTGCCGACCAGATCGAGCTCGTGGACATGTCGCCGGAGGCGCTCCGGCGACGCCTGGCCCACGGCAACGTCTACGCGCCGGAGAAGATCGACGCGGCACTCGGCAACTACTTCCGCGCCGGCAACCTCACCGCCCTCCGCGAGCTCGCCCTGCTGTGGGTGGCCGACCGGGTGGAGGAGGGGCTGGCGAAGTACCGCGCCGACCACGACATCGAGGCCCAGTGGCCGGCCCGCGAGCGGGTCGTCGTGGCGCTCACCGGCGGGCCCGAAGGCGAGACGGTCATGCGCCGCGCCGCCCGGATCGCGGCCCGGGGCGCCGGAGGTGAGCTGCTCGCCGTCCACGTGGTCCGCTCCGACGGGCTGTCCAGCTCCTCACCGACGACCCTGGCGCACCAGCGCGCGCTGCTGGAGAGCATGGGCGGCACCTATCACCAGGTCGTCGGGGACGACATCCCGGAAGCGCTGTTGCAGTTCGCCCGGGCTGTCAACGCCACCCAGCTTGTGCTCGGGAGCAGCAGCCGCAACCGCTGGCAGCACCTGATCCGGCCCGGCGTCGGCACGATCGTGCCCCGTGTCGCCGGGGAGATCGACGTGCACATCGTCCCCCTGGAGCACGAGTCGCCCGGCCGACTGCCCGGCGTACGCCGCAGCGTCGGCCGGCGCCGGCTGGTGCTGAGCTGGGTCCTCGCCCTCGCCGGCCCGCCGCTGCTCACACTGGGTCTGATCTCGACCCGGGGCACGGCGAGTTTCGCCATGCAGATGCTCTTCTACCTCACCCTCGCGGTGGCCACCGCGCTCGCCGGCGGACTTCTCCCGGCGCTGGTGGTCGCGGTGTTCGGATCCCTGCTGCTGAACTTCTTCTTCACCGAACCCACCGGGACGCTCAACATCGCCCAGGGCGAGAACATCGTCGCGCTGGCGATCTTCGTGGTGGTCTCGGTGGCCGTCGCGTCCGTAGTCGACCTCGCCGCGAGACGGACCAGCCAGGCGACCCACGCGGCGGCGGAGGCCGCCGCGCTGTCGACGCTCGCGGGAAGTGTGCTGCGTGGCGAGAAGGCTCTGGAGGCGTTGCTGGAGCAGGTCCGGGAGACTTTCGGTATGACCTCGGCCGCGCTCCTCGAACGCCAGTCCGACGATCCGGACACCTGGCGGATGGTCGGCGCCGCGGGACCTGATCCCGCGACCCGTCCCGCCGACGCCGACGTCGACGCGGGCGTCAACGACCACTACACGCTGGTGCTGCGTGGCCGGGTTCTCCCCGCCGTCGACCGCCGCGTGCTGGAGGCATTCGCCGACCACGCGGCCGTCGTGCTGGAACGCCGACGGCTGTCCCAGGAGGCCGGCCGAGCCCACAAACTCGCCGAGGCCAACCGGATCCGGACGGCGTTGCTCGCGGCCGTCTCCCACGATCTTCGTACCCCGCTCGCCGGGGTGAAGGCCTCGGTGAGCAGCCTGCGGCAGACCGACGTCGAACTGTCCGAGGACGACCGGGCCGAACTCCTCGCCGGAATCGAGGAGTCGGCCGACCGGCTGGACCGACTCGTCACGAACCTGCTCGACATGAGCCGGATCCAGGCCGAGGCCGTTCGGCCGCTGCTCCGCAAGGTCAGCGTCGAGGAGGTCGTCCCGGCCGCGCTGATCGGCATTCAGGCGGAGACCGTCAAGGTCTCGTTGTCGGAGGCGCTGCCCCCGGTCATGGTCGACACTGGACTGGTGGAGCGGGCAGTCGCCAACATCGTGGAGAACGCCGTACGCCACAACCCTCCCGGCCAGCCGGTCATGCTCACCGCGAGCGCGCTGCGCGACCGGGTGGAGATCCGGGTCGTCGACCGGGGCCCCGGCGTACCGGACGCGACCAAGGAAAAGATCTTCGAACCCTTCCAGCGACTGGGTGACGTCTCGGCCGGCACCGGCGTCGGACTCGGGCTCGCCGTGGCGCGGGGATTCGCGGACGCTGTCGGGGGGTCTCTGCAGGCCGAGGACACCCCAGGAGGTGGCCTCACGATGGTGCTGTCCCTTCCGGCCGCTGGCGGTGGCTCCCCGGAGCTCGCCGACGTCCCGGCCGGAGTCGCGACGTGAGCGGCAAAGAGGTGCGAGTCCTGGTGGTCGAGGACGAGGCGCAGCTCGCACGCGCGCTCTCGATCAACCTGCGCGCTCGGCACTACGCCGTCGACCTCGCGGCCGACGGCCGCAGCGCGCTCGAACTCGCCGCACGCGCCCACCCCGACGTCGTCGTCCTCGACCTCGGGCTGCCCGACCTCGACGGGATCGAGGTGATCCGCGGGCTTCGGGGCTGGACCCGGATGCCGATCATCGTCCTGTCCGCCCGCCACTCCTCCACCGAGAAGGTGCGGGCGCTCGACGCCGGGGCCGACGACTACGTGACCAAGCCGTTCGGCATGGACGAGTTGTTGGCCAGGCTGCGCGCTGCCGTACGCCGGAGCCAGCCCGGCGGTGCCGGCGCGCCCGTGATCACGACACCGACGTTCACCGTCGACCTCGCGGCGAAGCGGGTCATCCGCGACGGTGCCGACGTACGGCTCACGCCCACCGAGTGGCACCTGCTCGAGACGCTGGTGCGGGAGCCGCACCACCTCGTCGGGCAGCGGCAACTGCTGCAGGAGGTGTGGGGACCCGGCTACACCACCGAGACCAACTACCTGCGTGTCTACATCGCCCAGCTACGGCGCAAACTCGAACCCGACCCGGCCCATCCGCGCCACCTCATCACCGAACCCGGGATGGGCTACCGCTTCGAGCCGTAGCGAGCGGTGGTGGTTTCCTCGGGGTTTCGAAGCTGGGGTTCCTGCTCTGCCGACTGGCGTTCTTCCGCGGAAGAACGCCAGTTCTTCGTATCGACTCTTCGGTAGGAGACACTCCGGCCCGGAGCCGGTTCTTCCGCGAAAGGAGCTGCGAAGCCTCGACGGCGCGGATCCTGCGCCTTTGAGAATTCGCTGTCGAGCAGGAACCGCAGCTACAGCCACTCACGCGTTACGGGACTCGCTGTCAGTGAGTAAGCGAAGCGCTTCGTTCCGCGCAGTCTCATGCGGCCGATTAGGCCTGTAATTCTGAAGAAACGACACCAGCCGGCGGCGTTCGGCCGGCTCGAACCGTCCGGCGGCGACGCGGCGACCGGGTTCCCATACATGTCAGTCGTCTCGCTGGCACGAAGAAGTTGCCATGATGATCCGACCAAGCCAGCTGATTTGGAGCTGTCACCGGAACATTGAGCTGGTCAGCCAGTCTTTGAGCAAATGGGTTCACGCCTTTCCAGTTTCACACGAGAAGAGGCGCATGGGCTCGCCTCCCAGGTCGACTCGTCACTAGCAAGGAAGTCGGCGAATTCGTCGGCCGCGAAGGAGTCGTTTCCAACTCTCACGCTTGTCGGGTCCCCTTGTAGATCAGCTGTGAATGCACCCTTCTCAGGAGGAAGCGCCGAAGCAATCTTGCGCATCTCCTGATCATCTAGTGTTCCCCGCCGGAAATTCGTGCGATATATCGGGCGAGGGAGTCGAGGATTTCTTCGGCTGTCTTCTTCCAGACGAACGGTTTCGGGTCGGTGTTCCAGTTCTTGATCCATTCGCGGACGTCTTTCTCCAACGCCTGGACGCTTTTGTGGACGCCGCGGCGTAGGAGTTGGTCGGTGAGGAAGGCGAACCAGCGTTCCACCTGGTTGAGCCAGGAGGCCCCGGTCGGGGTGAAGTGCATGTGGAAGCGCGGATGGCGGGCGAGCCAGTCGTTGATGGCGGGGGTCTTGTGAGTGGAAAGGTTGTCGCAGACGAGGTAGACGTCGAGTTGGGCAGGGACCGCTTTGTCGATCGCGATCAGGAACTTCTTGAACTCCAGAGCACGGCGTCGTCGGTGGGTCTGGGAGATCACCGTGCCATCGGCAATGTTGAACGCGGCGAACAGGCTGGTCACACCGTGGCGGACGTAATCGTGGCTGCGCCGCTCCGGCATCCCGGGCATGGCCGGCAGCACCGGCTGGGAGCGGTCCAACGCCTGCATGCCCGACTTCTCATCCACACACAACACCACCGCCCGCTCCGGCGGGTTGTGGTACAGCCCGACCACATCGACCACCTTCTCCACGAACAACGGATCCGTGGAGAGCTTGAACCCATCACTGCGATGCGGTTTCAACTCGAACTTCGCCCAGATCCGCCCAATCGTCGACTCAGACAAACCCGAACGCGCCGCCATCGACCTCCGCGACCAGTGCGTCGCACTCACCGGCGTCTCCTCCAGCGTCGCAACCACCACCTCCTCCACCTTGTCCAACAAGATCGACGGTGGACGACCCGGCCGCGGCTCATCGACCAAACCGTCCAACCGCTTGGCCACAAACCGCCGACGCCACTTGTTCACCGTGTTCGGCGACACCCCCAAGTCGGCCGCCACCTGCTTGTTCACCGCCCCCGGCACCGCACACGCCAACACGATCCGCGACCGCAACGCCAACGCCTGCGACGACTTCGCCCGACGCGACCAACGAACCAACTGCTCCCGCTCACCAGCAGACAACACCAACTCGGCCTTCGGCCGCCCAGTACGAGCCACGGACACCATCATACCGATTTAACATACGAATTTCCGGCGGGGAACACTAGGGCGTAGAAGGCTTCACCGGCAGGCGGGTGACCTTCGCGATGTCGGTATCGGCGAGCGGGTCGAACAGCGGTCGGGACAGGTCAGCCGCATTGGCCTGGCGTATCGCTCTGGTGCCTCGACGAGTTCGGCCGAGGTCAGCGGTCGCTCGCCACCGTCGCGCTCCCCTGGCCGGTCACCGTGCCCGAACGGTTCCTCCGTCCCCGTGCCGTTGGGCGTACGGCACCTTGAGGTAGCCCGCCAGCCAGGGAGCTCCGAGTCGCTCCGTCGTCTGATCCACCCAGGAAGGCCATCCTGGCTCGATCCGGGAGATTCCGGCGACCTCCTCCAACGCCGACCGGTGGCCCATCCCGAAGATCGCGTCCTCCACGGCGCCGCTGGCGAGGATCTCCCTGCGGCGGGCGAGAACCGCGGCGAGCTGATCGTCGCCACTCGGCTGCTCCACCGTCGTACGGTCGTGCAGTCTGATCAGCTTCGCGAGTTCGGGCCGAGGTCCGACGTCATGGCCGTTCGCGGCACCGGCACCATCGCCCGCACCGTCTCCCGCACCATCGCGGGCCGTCTGCGCGGCACCCTGCCGAAGCCGCCGGTAGACCATGTCCAGCTCGAACGCCCGCGCCAGCCACTGCGGCTCTTCGTACTCACAGGTGGGGAGGTCGCGGATTCGCGCCCGCATCGCGTCCGCGACGTGCGTCGCCAACGAGTCTGGTCTCATCCGGTCGGCGAGGAATCCGCTCCGGGCCGCGACCGCCTCGTCGGTCGCCACCGCGGCGGCGATCTTCACCACCCCCGCGGGACGAGCCTCGAGTTCGGCCCGCAACTCCTCCTGCAGGGTGGGGGTGGGGAGGTTCGTCAGGTGCGCGATGACCGCGAGCTCACCGAAGACCCGTAGGTCAGGGAACTCCTGGACGAGACGCTGACCGCGGACGTGGTCGGTGAGCGGCATGTCGTAGGTGTCGTAGAGGGCGGCACAGCGACCCGAGATCGGCGAGCTGACCAGCGCCGGACCACCGAGTTCGTGGTCGGCCGAGCGGCGTTCGCGTTCGGTACCGTCGGGCATCCGCACCAACACCGGGTTGTCCATGCCGTCGGTGAAGACCGCCGCCTCCCCCGGCGGCAGCGTCACGACGTACGCCGACTGCGCTTCGGACAGGTTCATCGTGGCACCCACGGCGTCGCGGTCGTCCCGGGCGGGAAGCCGATGGACGATCTTGACGGCGGTGTTCTTGATGACGTCCGGGATCAGCTTGGCGGGAATCTGTTCGGCGACGACGAGTCCCTCGCCGTAGGCGCGGATCTCGGCCAACAGCGCGGCGAACATCTCGACCGCGTGGGCCGCGGCGCCGCGGGTGTCGTCCGTACGGCGAAGCAGCCGGTGCGCCTCCTCGAACACCGTGAGGTGCCGCAGCGTCGCGTAGGCACCCGGGTCACGCCGCGCGGCGACGCGCAGGTGTTCGGTCAACGCGATCAGCACGGTCCCCATCAGGAACGCCTTGTCGCGGTCGTCGCCGACGTCCTCGATCTCCAGGACGACGTTGCGTTCGAGCAGTTTGCCGATGTCGATCCGGTGGCCGCCCTCCAGGAAGCGCCCGGTCGTCCCCAGCCGGAGGCTCGCCAACCGCACCTTGACGAAGCCGCGGACGTTGTCGGTGATCTCCCTGCTGTAGCCGATCTGGTCGACGACCTCGATCGCGCAACGCTCGAGGTCGGCCAGGGTCGGGTAACGCGGCACGTGCCGGTCGTGGACGGCCTCACCGAGGGCGACGTCCCAGCCCTGTTCGACGTACGCCTTGGTCAGCGCCGCCGAGAGCACCTGCGGAAATGGTTCGTCGGCGTCGAACGCCGCGAGGAACAGCGCGCGTACGAGGTCCAGGTGCGTCTGCAACGGAAAGCCCTCGATCGGACGCAGCGGGTCGATCCCCGCGGGCATCGTCGACGGATCGCCCGGACGGATCACGACGACGGCGGGTTCGGCGTGCTCCGCCGCGGCCCGTTCTTCCGCGGAAGAACTCAGTCGGGCGGCCATCAGGCGGTACTCCGCCTTGGCGGGCTCGACCACCAGCCATAGAACTCCCGCGGCGGACGCCTGCTCCAGCAGGGCACGCACCGTCTGGGACTTGCCCGCGCCGGTGGCACCACAGACGAAGGTGTGGCGGTTCAGGCTGCCCAGTGGTAGCGACATCGCACCCGCCACGCGCCGCTGCCGGTCGAGGACGTCGCCGAGCCGAACCCCGGCCCGCGCACCGGAGGCGTCGTGCTCTGGATCGACGAGGCGCTCCGGCGTGACGTCGAACCCCGACGGAAGCGTCAGGCGCACCCCTGGGATCTCGGTCGCCGGAGGCCTGGTCAGGGCGGCGAGCAGGCGGGACCCAGCGAGGTCGCCGTCCTCCACGGCGAGGACGGCGTCCGGGCTCCCGTAGTCCGGGCCCGGCACGAGCGTGTAGGAGTGACCGTCGAGGTCGATCGAGGCGACGACCAGTCCGGCCAGGGAGCGAGCCGCCACCTCGTCGGAACCGCCCACCAAGACCCTGGCCCGCCACAGACCGTAACTCTCGGCGGATCGCAACTCACGGTGCCAGGCTCGGGCACGGTCGTGCGCCACGGCGTGATCGGGTGAGGACTCGGCCCGTGACCTGGACTGCCGGGCGGAGTCGGCCACCTCGGAGATCACCGGCAGGAACTCCGGCACCGGAACCCGCGTGGCGAGGACCGCCAGCGCGAACGGTGCCTCCCACACACCCAGCAGCACCGATTCGAGCGAGGCGGAGAGCGCGCTCGACGGGCCGGAAGGACGACGTTCGCCGTCGGTGTTGGCGAGCAGGCCGTCGTGACGGACCGAGACCGACGTCCACTTCCGGAGCGTCGTCAGTCGGGTGCGCAACTCGCCGTTGCGCAGCGAGGACGTCCCCGCGCCGGGCGGCACGGGCGCCGCACCCGCCGCGATGATCTCGACCGGCGCGCCAGGTGCGGGTCGTCGCCAGATCCAGGCGAGCGGCGGTGTCGTCGGTGTGTGGAACGCCGCCGTCAGAGCCGCGAGCCGCTGTGGTGCGCCCTCGTCCGTGCGGTCGCCAGGCGGTCCTGACAGCTCACCGTTTCCTCGGCGGGTCTGGCCGACGTCGTGCCGCGGTACCTCCATCACCTGGTCCGCGTCTGTGGTGCCGAGCCACTCCCACACGCGCACGTCCCCTCCTCCACGTCGCGGTCCGGCCGCGGCCGCACGCGTCACGGCCGTACGCGTGATCGGGTCGACAGGTCGAAAGAGATTGCCTGTCAACGAGACAAACTGACGGTACGACAGGTGATCCGAGGCCGACGCACGATCGCGATCATGGATCGTAGCGGCTTTCCGCTCGCGTCGTCCGGGTCCGAAAGCCCCCGGAAGTGCCTGTGCGCGACCAACTGAAATCTCTCCGCCGCGAGGGCGCGCCTGCCGTGGCCGAGATCGATCGCGGGTGGCACGATAGGCGCCATGGCGGCTTACCTCCTGCTCCCCACCGGCGCGGGGCTCACCCTCGCCGACGTCGAGGCCTGGGCTTCCAGGGCTCGCACGCTCGGCGCAACTGACGAAGCCCCGGTCCACGTCGGAGAGCCGCCACTCGCGGCGGGCGAGGACGACGGCACCGTCACGCTCAGCGTGGCGGTCACCGTGACCCGCACGGTGCTTCCCGGCGCCTGAGCCAGCGCAACCAACCGTTGACGCCGCACCGCGCGTCCGGACACATTGACGCGACTGTATCGACCCGACATTGACCCGGCATTGACCCGACTGTCGTCGTCCCGTTCTTCGCCGGTGCCTGCTCTTCGAGACGCCCACCCGGCCTCGGCACCGCCGCACCTCACCTCGAGCACGCCTCGGGTCGGCCGTAGGTTGGTCGACCAGGAGGACGTCACGCTGGTGGCACCTCACGGCCGCCGCCTCGGTGCCGCCACCGACAGGAAGGTCCGACCATGCCCGACGCAGCGACCGGCCGCCCGGCCCGCCGCCCCAACGTCGTCGTCGTGTTCACCGACCAGCAGCGCTGGGACACCACCGGCGTCCACGGCAACCCGCTCGACCTCACGCCGAACTTCGACGCGATGGCACGCTCCGGCACCCATGTCGTCCAGGCCATCACCCCGCAGCCGGTCTGCGCGCCCGCACGCGCGGCCATCCAGACCGGCCGCTACCCCACGACGACGGGTGTCCACCGCAACGGCCGGACGCTGCCGGAGGACGGCCCGACCCTCGCCACGTGTTTCCGCGACGCGGGCTACGCCACCGGCTACATCGGGAAGTGGCACCTCGCTGGCGCCGAGCCCGTCCCACCGGAGCAGCGCGGCGGCTATGAGTCCTGGCTCGGCGCCAATGTGCTGGAGTTCGTCTCCGACGCCTACCGCACCGTGATGTTCGACGAGGCCGGCGAGCCGGTGCTGCTGCCGGGCTACCGGTCGGACGCGTTGTTCGACGCGGCGATCCGGTTCGTCGCCGACCACACCGAGCCGGACGGCTCCCCCGCCGAACGGCCGTTCTTCCTGTTCCTGTCGCTGATCGAGCCGCACCACCAGAACGAGGTCGACACCTATCCCGCACCGAAGGGATACGCCGAGCGATACCAGGGCCGCTGGCTGCCGCCCGACCTGGCCACGCTGTCGGCCGAGGGAGGCACGGCCCACCGGCATCTCGGCGGCTACTGCGGACAGGTGCGCCGGGTGGACGAGGGGCTCGGGCGGCTGGTCGACGCGCTGCGCACCCTCGACCTGCTCGACGACACGATCCTTGCGTTCACCTCCGACCACGGCAGCCACTTCAAGACCCGCAACGATGAGTACAAGCGTTCCTGCCACGACAGTTCCGTCCGGGTGCCGCTGGCGCTGCGCGGCCCGGGCTTCGACTCCGGCGGCGCCCTGAACCATCCGGTGAGCACGATCGACCTGCCCGCGACACTGCTGGACGCGGCCGGGATCGAGGTGCCCGCGGCGATGCAGGGCCGCTCCTTCCTCCCGCTCGTCCGCGACCCCGACGCCGAGTGGCCCACGGAGGTGTTCGTCCAGGTCAGCGAGTCGGAGGTCGGGCGGGCGATCCGCACGTCCCGGTGGAAGTACTACGCCGTCGACCCGGACGCCCACCCGTGGGACGACCTGGCCGGCAGCCGCTATGTCGAGACCGCGTTGTACGACCTCGCCAACGACCCCTACGAGCTGGTCAACCTCGCCGGGATGGCCTCGCACCGCGCCGTCGCCGAGCGGCTGCGGGCCCGGCTCCTCGCCCGGATCGTCGCCGCCGGTGAGGCCGAGCCGGTGATCGAGCCGGCACCCGAGGTACCGAGCGGCGCCCAACGTCGGGTCGACCCGGCGGTGCACGACGGTCGCTGGACGCCGGTGCGCTTCGGACACCAACACAGGTAGGGAGAACGCGCGTACCCCCCACGACTCCGCCGTGGATCAGGGGATCAGGGCGATCAGGGCTGGCGGGCCGGGAGGGAGGACAGGTACGCCGCGGCCTCCTCCTGGTGGAGGAACTCCGCCCACCCGAGCGGGGTGGCCTGGAACGTCGGGTCCCGGCGGTCCAGGTCGGCTCCGAGCGTGACGAGCCTGCGTAGGACGTCGAGTTCGCCCGCACCCGCGGCGTAGTGGAGCGGAGAGGGTGCGGACGAAGGTGTCGGGGCGTCGACGCCGAAGCCGAGATCGAGGAGCAGGAGTACGGCGTCCCAGCGCTGCCGGGAGGCCGCCTGCGACACGAGTGCGGGATGTTCGGCCATGGTCCGCGCGATGATCCCCGGCGTCCGCTCCTGGATCGTGCGCGCCTCGTCGTGGTCACCCCGCAGGCAGGCGTCGACGAAGGCGCTCCTGGGCCGGCTCGCCCGGAACAGGTCGCGGACGACTCCGATCTCCGCTCCGTGGTGGATCAGCTCGTCGAGGATGTGGAGCGCGAACGCCGAGCCGTCCTGCTCGCCGTAGGGCCCGGCGATCTTGCCCATGGGCCGCGCCAGCGCCTCCTCGTCCAGCGCGTCGAGGCGTCGTCGCCAGCTCGCGTGCGCGTGCTCCAGCGCGGCGAGCGCCGCCTTCGCGTCGACCTGCGGCGGGCCGGGTTCCTCTCCGGCCAGCGGGGTCAGCCCGAACCAGGTGGCGGTCCGTTCGGCACCGAGGACGTCGGTCACGTGCGCGATCCGCCAGGCGAGCGTGGTGAACGGCGGCGGCTCGAGCGGCAGCACCGAGGAGTCCACGGCGACGGAACCGTCCTCGTGACGCCGGATGGTCCAGCTGTCCGGGACCGGCTCCCAGAGGTACTCCTCGTCGGTGAGGCCGGCGAGGCGGTTCCAGAGCCGTTCCCAGGCGAAATCGGACAGTTCGAGCAGATGGGGTTTCATCTCCCTGGTCATGGCAGCACGGTATGCCCGTTGCCGGACAGAATCGGTCCGCCATTCCTGGGAGAATCCCCTGGCAATGGACACCGCCGACTCCGCCGACACCGCCGCGCGCCTGCTCCGGCTGCTCTCGCTCCTCCAGACCCGTCCGCAGTGGACGGGCGAGGAGCTCGCCGCGCGGCTGGGGGTCACCACACGGACCCTGCGCCGCGACGTCACCCGACTCCGGTCCCTCGGCTACCCGATCGACGCGGCGCTCGGCGTCCATGGCGGCTACCACCTCGGCACCTCCGGCCGGCTCCCTCCACTGCTGCTGGACGACGACGAGGCGGTGGCGATCGCGGTCGGCCTGCGGGTCGCCACGACGACCACCGTGTCCGGGGTGGAGGACGCGGCGGTGGCCGCGCTGGCCAAGCTCGAACAGGTCCTTCCGGCCCGGCTGCGGGAGCGGGTGAGCGCGGTGCGGGCGAGCACGGACCAGCTGCCGGGGCCGAAGCTGCCGATGATCGACGCGGAGGTCCTGGTGATGCTGGCCACCGGCTGCCGGCGTACCGAAGGGCTCCGGTTCTCCTACCGCGACCACCAGGGCCGCGAGACCGTCCGTTCCGTCGAGCCGCACCGGATCGTGCACACCGGCCGCCGGTGGTACCTCGTCGCCCGCGACCGCGACCGGGACGACTGGCGGACGTTCCGGATCGACCGCATCGCCAACCCGACCTTGACAGGCCAGCGGTACGCGTTGGCGGACCCGCCGGACGCCGCCGCGATGGTGGCGGAGGGTACGGGGATTACTCCGTGGGCCATCGAGGCGCGCATCCTGCTCCACCTCGACCTCGACCAGGCGCGACGGGACTTCCCCGCGACGGTCGGCGTGGTCGAGCCCGCTGGCGAGGGCGCCGCGCTGCTACGGGTCGCCGCGGGCGAGCTGGCTCCGCTGATCGACTTCGTCTGCCGGATCCGGTGCGACTTCGAGGTCCTGGCGCCGCCGGAGCTGCGGACGGCACTCGGCGAACTCGGGGCGAAACTCCTCCGCCGGCACGGGTCGGCGGTCCCGTGGGATCATGCTGACAGGCCAGCTGCGACGTGTTCCCGGCCAGCGGGACAAGGTTGATACCGTCAGTTGCCGCCAACACCGAGATGTGGAGATCCCACCGATGCTCGACCGCGCCGAAATCGACGCCCTCTTCCTCGTGGACCTGCCCGAACCGGCGTACTGGGAGCAGCAGTACCCGCCCCGGCAGCTGCCCGAGGGCGCGAAGGTGACGCGGCTCGGTCCCTCGCCCACGGGCTCCCCCCACGTCGGCCTGCTCTACGTCGCCACCATCGACAGGTCGGTCGCGGCCAACAGCGGCGGCACGTACCTCCTCCGGATCGAGGACACCGACCAGGCGCGGGAGGTGGAGGGCGCGCTCGACCAGTTCGAGCGGGCGTTCCGGTACTTTTCGGTCGAGCCGGACGAAGGCGAGGGAAACGGCGACTACGGCCCCTACTTCCAGTCGCAGCGGTCCCCGATCTACCTCAGCTACGTGCGTGACCTGCTGCGTCAGGACAAGGCCTACCTCTGCTTCGCCACGAAGGAGGAGCTGGCCGAGATCACCCAGGCGCAGCAGAAGGCGAAGCTGCCGACCGGCTACTACGGCCGCTGGGCGATCTGGCGCGACGCGTCCGAGGACGACATCCGCGCCAAGCTCGCCGCGGGCGCGCCGTTCGTCGTGAGGTTCCGTACGCCGACGCGCGTCGGGTCCCGGGTGCGCTTCGTCGACGCCATCCGCGGGCCGCTCTCGCACGAGGCCAACCGCAACGACGTCGTGATCCTCAAGTCCTCCGACCAGGAGCCACGGCTGCCGACCTACCACTTCGCGCACGCCGTCGACGACCACCTGATGCGGGTCAACCTGGTCATCCGGGGCGAGGAGTGGATCTCCTCGGTGCCGCTGCACCTCCAGCTGTTCGAGGCGCTCGGGTTCGAGCCTCCGGAGTACGCCCACATCGCTCCGCTGACCAAGCAGGACGGCGGCGGCAAGCGGAAGCTGTCCAAGCGCAAGGACCCCGAGTCCTCGGTCGACTTCTACATCGAGGCCGGCTATCCCGCCCCGCCGGTGCAGTACTACCTGCGCGGACTCGCCAACGGCCGGCTCGCCGAGCTGCCGCTGGCCGAGGCGCTCGCGGCGCCGATCCGGCTCGAGGACTGCGGTGTGGCGGGTCCGTTGGTCGACGTCGTGAAGCTCGAGGACATCAGCGCCGACTACGTCGCGTCGCTGTCCGGTGAGACCATCCTGGCCGAGGTCGCCGGGTGGGCCGCCACCCACGACCCCGAGCTGGTGGCGGTGCTGAACGACGAGCGCGACCTCGCGCTGCGGGCGCTCGCGGTCGAGCGGGACGGTGTCGAGAACCCCCGCAAGGACCTGCGCAAGTGGTCGGACTTCCGCTCGGCCTACGGCTTCTTCTTCCCGCGGCTGTTCCCGCTCGTGTCCGACCCCGCCGACGAGCGGCTCGGCAGCCTCGACCCGGCACTCGTGCGCACGCTCGCGGCGGAGTTCGCCGACACCTACCAGGACGTCGACGACGGGCAGGAGTGGTTCGGGCAGATCCGCGACCTCGCGGCACGCCACGGCTTCGCCAAGAACGCCAAGGAGTACAAGAAGGACCCGGACGCCTACCCCGGCTCCATCCGGGAGGCCGCCCAGGTGATCCGGGTCGCGCTCACCGGGTCGACCCGCAGCCCCGATCTCTTCTCGGTCGCCCGGGCTCTCGGAACCGACGAGGTACTCCGGCGGGTCCGCGCGCTCACCGCCTGACGCCGCCGCCCGGACCGTGGGTCCGGTGGTGTCATGGTCCGGACAGTGTCCGGTCCTGCAGCATCCGTCCCCGCGACCGGGTCCGGGTGGCACCATGCAGGCGTGGCCACCTCCCGGTGGCCGGATCCCAGTCGCCGGGAGGTAGCACATGGCGCTGTCGGCCACGCCCCGGTCGCGGAGCCGCACCACCCGCGCGCGTGCCAGCATCGCCCTGCTCGGTCCCGCCCTGGTGGCGGCGGTCGCCTACGTCGACCCCGGCAACGTCGCGACCAACGTCACAGCCGGTTCGAGGTACGGCTACCTGCTGGTCTGGGTCATCGTCGTCGCGAACCTCATGGCGGGCCTGGTGCAGTACCTCTCGGCCAAGACCGGGCTCGCCACCGGGCGTTCACTGCCGGCCCTGATCGCCGATCATCTGCCCCGCCCGGCCCGGTTGGCGTACTGGTTCCAGGCCGAACTCGTCGCGGTCGCGACAGACCTCGCCGAGGTCGTCGGCGGTGCGGTGGCGCTGGCGCTGCTGTTCGACCTGCCGCTGCTGCTCGGTGGCCTCATCACCGGCACGGTCTCGATGGCCGTGCTCGCCGTCCAGAACCGCCGCGGCCAGCGCCCGTTCGAGCGCCTGATCGTCACCATGCTCCTGGTCATCACGGTCGGCTTCCTCGCCGGCCTGGTGGTCGCGCCGCCGAGCCCGGGAGACGTCGTGGGCGGTCTCGTCCCACGCTTCGACGGCACCGACAGCGTGCTCCTCGCGACCGGGATGCTCGGTGCGACCCTGATGCCGCACGCGGTCTACGTCCACTCCAGCCTCGCCACCGACCGGCACGGACGGCCGCCGCAGGGACGGGTCCTGCGGCGCTTCCTCGGCGTCACCAGGATCGACGTCCTGGTGGCGATGATCGTCGCCGGTGCGGTCAACCTCGCCATGTTGCTGGCGGCCGCGAGTTCCCTTCGGGGTACGCCGGGCACCGACAGCCTGGAGGGGGCGCACGCCGCGATCGGTGCCCAACTCGGCGGCGGGATGGCGATCCTGTTCGGTGTCGGGCTGCTCGCGTCCGGGCTCGCCTCGACGTCGGTCGGCTGCTACGCAGGCGCCGTGATCATGGAGGGCATGCTCAGGCGGCGGATCCCGCTCCTGCTCCGCCGCCTGATCACCCTGACGCCCGCGCTGGTGGTCCTCGGCGTCGGTGCCGACCCCACCCAGGCGCTGGTGCTGTCGCAGGTGGTCCTGTCCTTCGGGGTGCCGTTCGCGGTGATCCCGCTGGTGCTCTTGACCGCGCGGCGCGACGTCATGGGCGGGTCGGTCAACCACCCGGTCACCACGGTCGCCGCCGGAGTCATCGCGGCGGTGGTCACGACGCTCAACCTCGCGCTGATCGTCCTCACCGTGAGCGGCGGCTGAGCGCCGCCCGCCCGAACGAACGGCTCAGGAGAGCTTGGGGAACCACAGCGCGATCTCCCGCGCCGCCGACTCCGGGGAGTCCGAGCCGTGCACGAGGTTCTCGCGGTTGGACAGCGCGAGGTCGCCGCGGATGGTGCCGGGGGCGGCCTTGCGTCCGTCCGTCGCGCCGTTGAGCGCCCGGACGACCTCGACCGCCTGGTCGCCTTCCAGGACACCGGCCACCATCGGCCCGCTGGTCACGAAGTCACGCAGCGGCGGGTAGAAGTCCTTGTCGACGTGCTCGGCGTAGTGCTCGTCGGCCGTCCCCGCGTCGATGGTGCGGAACTCGAGCGCGACCAGCGCCAGCCCCTTGCGTTCGTAGCGGCTGAGGATCTCACCGACCAGGCCGCGGCGTACGGCGTCGGGCTTGAGCAGGATCAGGGTGCGCTCGGACACGCGAACTCCTCCGTGGGTTCAGGGGCGGACACAGTGCCCGCGTCGAGGGAACGGACGGCGTGCGCAGCGTAACGGGTCATCCGGACGCCTCCCGCTCCGCCCGCATGGCCGCGATCCGGCGGTCGAGGACGAGACAGACGAACCACAGCACCCCGAAGACCGCGCCGAGGACGAACATCAGTGGGACGACGATCCCGAGCGCGAACGCGACCACCTGCAGGATCGAGCCCACCACCCGGCCGAACGGGAACCGCAGCAACGCCGTCACCACCAGGCAGGCGAGGGCCACGCCTCCGCCGACCGCACCGGCCAGGCCGGCGTGGACGTCGTTCAGCGAGATGGCCACCGGGATGGCGAGTCCGATGATGATCGCCTCGAAGACGAGGATCGCCGCGAGCACCGACCGCATGGTTCAGCGCCCTCCGAGCAGGACACGCGCCTCGCCGGCGGTGATGACCGACCCGGTGACGAGAACGCCGCCGGCCGCGAGGCCGCTGCTGCCGCTCTCCTCCGCGAGCTGGACGCCCAGCTCGAGGGCGTCGTCCAGCCTCGGTGCGATCTCGACCCGGTCCTCGCCGAAGATGTCGGTCGCGTACTCGGCCAGCTCGGCCGCCGGCATGGCCCGGGCGGTGGAGTTCTCCGTGCAGATGATCCGGGTCAAGACCGGCTCGAACGCCTCCAGGACGCCTTCGACGTCCTTGTCGCGCATCACGCCGACCACGCCGATCAGTGGATCGAAGGAGAACGCCTCGGTGATCGCCTCGGCGGTCGCGTTGGCACCGTGCGGGTTGTGGGCCGCGTCGAGGACGACGGTGGGGCCGCGGCGGACGACCTCCAGCCGTCCGGGCGAACGCACGTCGGCGAACCCGGCCCGCACCAGGTCGGCGTCCAGGCCCTCGCCCTCGGTGACGCCACCGGCGAGGAACGCCTCGACCGCGGCGAGCGCGCAGACGGCGTTGTGGGCCTGGTAGGCGCCGTGCAGGGGAAGGAAGATTCCGTCGTACATGCCGGTCAGGCCCTGCAGCGTGAGCTGCTGCCCGCCGACGGCGAGCTCACGCGCGACGACCCCGAACTCCAGCCCTTCCCGCGCCACGGTCGCACCGACCTCGGCCGCCCGGCGCATCAGCACCTCGGCGACCTCGACCTCCTGCTGCGCGATCACCGCCACCGCACCGGGCTTGATGATGCCGGACTTCTCGCCAGCGATCTCCGCCGGCGTGTTTCCGAGGTACTGCGCGTGGTCGACAGCGATCGGTGTGACGACCGCGACCTTGCCGTCGGCGACGTTGGTCGCGTCGAACCGGCCGCCGAGTCCGACCTCCAGCACCGCCGCGTCGACCGGTGCGTCGGCGAAGATCGCGAAACCGAGCGCGGTGACGATCTCGAAGAAGGACAGCGGCCGGTCCAGACGCGGATCGGCGAGATCCACGAACGGCATGATCTCGTGGTAGGCCTGCACGAAGCGTTCGTGCGACACCGGCTGGCCGGCCAGGGTGATCCGCTCCCGGACCTCGGCGAGGTGCGGGCTGGTCAGCCGGCCCGCCCGGACGCCGAACGCGCCGAGGAGCGAGTCGACCATCCGGGCGGTGGTGGTCTTGCCGTTGGTGCCAGTGAGGTGGACCACGGGCGCGGCGTGCTGGGGTTCGCCGAGCAGCTCGCAGAGCAGCCGGATCCGCTCCAGGGTGGGTCCCGCGACCGACTTGTGCTCCGGGAGCCGGGCCAGCAGGGCCTTCTCCACCTCCGAGTAGGCGGCCGCCGCCTCCAGTGCCTGAGCGTCCGCGTCACGAGCTGCCATGGCTACCTGCGCTTCCTCGTCTGGTCACCATGGCATTGTTCCGCGTGCGAGCGTGCGCCCTGCCGAAGGGGTGGGCGTCGCGCCCTCGCCGGCGCCGGCGAGGGCCGCGGACCGCACCCGATGCGCCGTCGTACACGCTCGATGACTCTCCGTGGTCAGCTCGGCAGGGCGGCGAGCTGCGCCTCCAGGCGGGCGACGTCGGCCTGTGCGGTCGCGAAGTGCTTGTTGACCTTCTCCACCACCGGCGCCGGCGCCTTGGCGAGGAACTCCGCGTTGCCGAGCTTGCGTTCGGCCTGGTCGCGTTCACGGCGCGCGTTGCCGAGGTCCTTCTCCAGCCGCTTGCGCTCGGCGGCCACGTCGATGGTGCCGGCGGTGTCGAGTTCGACCCGGACGTCCGCCACCGGAAGGGAGGCCGACGCGCTGAACGACGGACCGGGCACCTCCAGCCGCAGCAGCGTCCGGATCGCGGACTCGTGCGCCGCGAGGACGGTCCCCTCGATGCCGGCGAGCCGCGCGGGCACCCGCTGGCCGGGCTTGAGGCCCTGGTCGGAGCGGAACCTGCGCACCTCGGTCACCAACGCCTGCAGCGCGCCGATCTCCGCCTCCGCCGCCGGGTCGACGTACTCCGTCCGCGCGGTCGGCCAGCCGGCCACCACGAGGGACCGCGCCGGCTCGGCCTCACCGGTGGCGGTGAGTGCGAGCCAGAGCTGTTCGGTGACGAACGGCATGACCGGGTGGAGCAGCCGCAGCAGCCCGTCGAGGACGTGGCCGAGGACGGCCCGCGTGGCGTCGGCGGCAGCGCCGCCCGCTGTCAACGACGTCTTGGCGAGCTCGACGTACCAGTCGCAGAACTCACCCCACGCGAACGCCTGGATCGCCTCGCAGGCCTTGGCGAACTCGTAGCCGTCGTAGGAGGCGTCGACCTCACCGATCAGCCGGTGCAGCCGGGACAGGATCCAGCGGTCGGCGCTCGACAGGTCTCCGGCCGGCGGGACCGGCAGGGCGGTGGACGCGCCGTTCATCAGCGCGAAGCGCGAGGCGTTCCAGAGTTTCGTCGCGAAGTTGCGCGATCCCTGGGCCCACTCCTCCGTGATGGGGACGTCGGAGCCCGGGTTGGCGCCGCGGGCGAGGGTGAAGCGAGTCGCGTCAGCGCCGTAGCGGTCGATCCAGTCCAGCGGGTCGACGACGTTGCCGAACGACTTCGACATCTTCTTGCCGTGCGCGTCGCGGACCATGCCGTGCAGCACGATCTCGCGGAACGGCACGCTGTCGGCGGCGCCGCGGTCGTTCATGGCGTACAGACCGAACATCGCCATCCGGACGACCCAGAAGAAGAGGATGTCGTAGCCGGTGACGAGCACACTGGTCGGGTAGTAGCGCTGCACGTCGGGCGTCTCGTCGGGCCAGCCGAGCGTGGACAGCGGCCACAGGCCGGAGGAGAACCACGTGTCGAGGACGTCCTCGTCCTGGGCCCAGCCCTCCCCGGTCGGCGGCTCGTCGTCCGGTCCGACGCAGACCACCTCGCCGCCCGGACCGTAGTAGACCGGGATCCGGTGCCCCCACCACAGCTGGCGCGAGATGCACCAGTCGTGCATGTTGTCGACCCAGGAGAAGTACCGGTTGGCGAGCTCGGGCGGGTGGATGGTGATGCGGCCCTCGCGTACGGCGTCGCTCGCCGCCTTGGCCAGCGGCTGCACCTTCACGAACCACTGCAGCGACACCCGCGGCTCGACCACCGTGTCGCAGCGCTGGCAGTGACCGACGGCGTGGCGGTAGGGACGGACCTCCTTCTCGATCCGGCCCTCGGCCCGCAGCGCGGCGACGACCGCCGGCCGGGCCTCGAACCGGTCGAGTCCCTGGAACGGCCCGTGCGCGGTCACCACGCCGTGCTCGTCCATGATCACGAGGCTCGGCAGGTCGTGCCGCCGGCCGATCTCGAAGTCGTTGGGGTCGTGCGCGGGGGTCACCTTGACCGCGCCGGTCCCGAACTCGGGGTCGACGTGGGCGTCGGCCACGATCGGGATCCGTCGCCCGGTCAGCGGCAGGTCCACCTCCGTGCCGATCAGGTGCGCATACCGCTCGTCGTCCGGGTGGACGGCGACCGCGGTGTCACCGAGCATCGTCTCGGGTCGGGTCGTCGCCACCACCACGGACGCGTCGCCCTCGCCGTAGCGGATCGACACGAGCTCGCCGTCGTCGTCGGAGTGCTCCACCTCGATGTCGGACAGGGCGGTGAGGCAGCGCGGGCACCAGTTGATGATCCGCTCGGCGCGGTAGATCAACCCGTCGTCGTAGAGCCGCCTGAACATCGTGCCGACAGCCTTGGACAGCCCCTCGTCCATCGTGAACCGCTCGCGGCTCCAGTCGACGGAGTCCCCGAGCCGGCGCATCTGGCCGAGGATCCGGCCGCCCGACTCGGCCTTCCACTGCCACACCCGCTCGACGAACGCCTCCCGGCCGAGGTCGTGGCGGGACAGGCCCTCCTTGGCGAGCTCCCGCTCGACGACGTTCTGGGTGGCGATGCCGGCATGGTCCATGCCCGGCAGCCAGAGGGCGTCGAACCCCTGCATCCGGCGACGGCGGACGAGAATGTCCTGGATCGTGTGGTCCAGGGCGTGCCCGACGTGCAACGAACCGGTGACGTTGGGCGGCGGGATGACGATCGAGTACGGCGTCGCGTCCGGCTTGCCCGACGGTGTGAAGTAGCCGCGCTCGACCCAGCGCTCGTACAGCTTCCCCTCCACCTCGGCGGGGACGAAGGTCTGCGGGAGCTCAGGCGCGGAATCGGGCCGCTGCGACGCACTCATGCGGTGCAGTTTAGGGACCCACGACGGGGTGGCCATCCGGCCGGTGGGAGGTGCAGACTTCGCGCCGTGACCGAGAGCACCTTCCCCGCTTCCACGCCGTCTCCCACGCCGTCGCCCGCGCTGTCGCCCGCCGCGTCCTCCGGCCAGCCGTACGTGCTGCGGGCGGCGACCCCCGCCGACGCCGACTTCATCGCCGAGATGACCCTCGCGGCGTTCAACTGGGCGCCAGACCGGCCGCCCTTCACGATGGAGGCGTTCCGGGCCGACCCGGCGTTGTCGAAGTACGTCGACGGCTGGCCGGCACCCGGCGAGCACGGAGTCGTCGCGCAGGCTTCGGCTGCGGGAACGGGCGGGGGCTCCGGTGGGGATCCAGGGCGGTTGGTCGGCGCCGCCTGGTGGCGCTGCTTCGGCGCCGACGCACCGGGCTACGGCTTCGTCGCCGAGGACGTCCCGGAGTTGAGCCTCGCCGTGGCGGCCGGCTGGCGCGGTCGAGGCCTCGGCCGAGTGCTTCTGCGGGCGGTGGTCGACCTGGCGCGAGCCGAGGGCCTGGCCCGGGTCAGCCTCTCCGTCGAACGCGCCAACCACGCCGCCAGGCTCTACGCCGCCGAAGGGTTCGCGGTGGTGGGCGGAGACGAGAACGCCGACACCATGATGAAGGAGCTGTGAAGGGTGCTCAGGCGCGACGTGCGCGGCCGGTGCGCCGAAGCCAGAGCAGGCCGATGATCGGCAACACCAGCGGGATGAAGGCGTAGCCCCGGCCGAACACCGACCAGACCGTCGCGTCCGGGAACGCCGCCCGGTCGACCAGGCTGAAGATCCCGACCGTCACCACGCCCAGGAACTCGACCGTGCACGCGCACCAGGCCACCCGCCGCGCCGCCGTTCCGCCGCGGGCGAGGGCGACCGTGGCGACGACGTAGACCGCCGCGGAGAAGCCGGAGAGCAGGTACGCGACCGGAGCCTCGTGGAAGTTCGTCGCGATCTGGACGACGGCCCGGGCGCTGGCGGCCAGCGCGAACACCGCGTACACCGCGACGAGTACCCGGCCCGGTCCCGACGACGTGTGCGAGGGGGCCCGCGAACTACCCTGGCCGGTGCTGGTGGAGGGCGTCGGAGTCGGGGACGTCGAAGAGGTGGGCTCAGGCACCGGCCCACACCTGCTGGAGTCGGACGACCAGGACGACGACCACGAGCCCGGCCACACCGAGGACGGCGCTGCTCCACCGGTTGCGCTCCGAGGCGGCCCACAGGACGGCGATGGGCAGCACCAGGATCGAGACGATGAGATAGGTGAGGAATGTCGCGAATTCCGCGGCTCGCTCACCCCGGATCAGTTGCACGACCGCGCCCACGACCTGGACCAGCAGCAGCACTTCGACGACGGCGGCCGCACCGACCTGGAGGTTGTCCGGCGCCCGCTTGAGCAGGGCGCTCCCGAGCGACAGGGCGGCGAAGAGCAGGCCGACGACGATGAGTCCGGTGGACAGTACGTCGATCACCGTCACTCCTCCGTCTCTGGTCTCGTTCCGCGCTCTTCCCCGCACCAGACCATAGGGCCTGTCGCGCGGCATCCCCGCAGGTGGCCCGGCGGGTCGAACAGGCCGACCGCGGTGTCGAGGAGTTCGGGTCTCGCTCCGGCGACCCGGCGGACCCGCTCGACGATCAGCCGGTCGAGGACCCGGTCCAGCGCCTGGTCGATCGCGGCGACGTCCTGGCGCGCCAACTGGGGCGAGCGCCGCAGGAGTCGGGCGAGTTCGGAATCGATGATCCGGCGGCCGTTCCGGCGTACCTCGTCCAGCGCCGACTCCGCGCTGCCGTAGTCCCCCATTGCCACACCTCCACGAGACCGCGGCGCCTCGACGCGACGCCGACCCTACTACGACATGTAAGACTACATACCGTAGTAGGCGGTTTCGGGGGGAGTCGCGTCGACCTGCTCCCCCCTCGGTCCCACACCCCCTTTGACTCGGTGATCATGCTCGTGATCACGGGAACGGGGCGACTCGGGTGATCTCGGACGGTCGGCAGACCCCCGCCGGCGTGCGATCGGCCCTATGATTGGCCGCGATGACTCACAACGGATCGCCCCTCGACCACGCCCCGATCTGCCACGGCAGCGCGCGGGCGCGAGTAGCCACGCGCCTCTGAGCGCTCGCTGATCCGTACCCCTCGTCGCTTTTCCGCACCCTTTTCCGCACCTTCTCTTCGGCTGCGGCGTGCCGACGACCGCACGCCCGCCCCTTTACGAGGTGAGCCATCCATGCCGCCCATCGACGCAGCGACCGACCAGGCCACGACCCAGGGCCAGCCGGCCGAGCCGACGACCAACCGCCCCGAGACCCCCGCCACCCCCATCCCGGACCGCCCGAGCCTCGACGGCCTCGAGGACAAGTGGGCGCGACGCTGGGCCGCCGACGGCACCTACGCCTTCGACCGGTCCGTCCCGGCGGAGCGGGTCTTCTCGATCAACACCCCGCCACCGACCGCATCGGGCGACCTGCACGTGGGTCACGTGTTCTCCTACACCCACACCGACACGGTCGCGCGCTTCCAACGCATGCGCGGCAACGAGGTCTTCTACCCCATGGGGTGGGACGACAACGGCCTGCCCACCGAACGCCGGGTGCAGAACTACTACGGCGTCCGCTGCGAACCATCCATCCCCTTCGACCCCGACTTCGACGTGGCGGCCCTGACCACGCCTGCGGCAGCCGGGACCAAGGGTTCGGCGCGCCGGCCGTCCGACGCGCAGGCGCCCATCTCCCGCCGCAACTTCATCGACCTGTGCGAGGTGCTCACCGCCCAGGACGAGAAGACCTACGAGGAGCTGTGGCGCCAGGTCGGCCTCTCGGTCGACTGGTCCCTCGTCTACACCACCATCGGTGAGACCGCTCGCACGGTGTCCCAGCGCGCCTTTCTGCGCAACCTCGCCCGCGAGGAGGCCTACCAGGCGGAGGCGCCGACGCTGTGGGACGTGACGTTCCAGACCGCCGTCGCACAGGCCGAACTCGAAGACCGCGAACTCCCGGCCGCCTTCTACCGACTGACCTTCCACCCCGACGGTGCGGCTGGTGGGGCCGGCGCGGCCGTGCACATCGAGACGACCCGGCCCGAACTCCTGCCCGCCTGTGTCGCTCTGGTCGCCCACCCTGACGACGAGCGGTACCAACCGTCGTTCGGGACGACCGTGCGGACACCACTGTTCGGAGCCCGGGTGCCGGTGCTGCCCCATCGGCTGGCCGACCCGGAGAAGGGCTCGGGCATCGCGATGATCTGCACGTTCGGCGACGTCACCGACGTCGTCTGGTGGCGCGAGCTCGACCTGCCGACCCGCGCGGTCATCGGTCGAGACGGCCGGTTCCTCCCCGACCCGCCGGCCGGACTGGCCTTCGAGGGCGAACGCACCTACGCCGAACTCGCCGGCCGCACCGTCCGACAGGCGCAGCGACGGATCGTGGAGCTCCTGCGCGAGTCCGGTGACCTGGTGGGCGAGCCGCGGGAGCTGACGCACCCGGTGAAGTTCTACGAGAAGGGCGACCTGCCGCTCGAGATCGTGACCAGCCGGCAGTGGTACATCCGCAACGGCGGCCGCGACGCCGACGTCCGTCAAGCCCTCCTTGCGCGGGGCCGGGAACTCGCGTGGGTGCCCGACTTCATGCGGCACCGGTACGAGCACTGGGTCGAGGGCCTCACCGGTGACTGGCTGATCAGCCGGCAGCGGTACTTCGGGGTCCCGATCCCGGTGTGGTACCCCCTCGACGAGAGAGGTGAACCACGCTACGGCGAGCCGATCGTGCCGGACGAGCGGCGGCTGCCGGTCGACCCCGCCGCGGAGACGCCCGACGGATTCACCGAGGAGCAGCGCGGCCGGCCGGGCGGCTTCGTCGCCGACCCCGACGTGATGGACACCTGGGCTACCTCGTCGCTGACGCCCGAGATCGCGTGCGGGTGGGAGCGCGACGCGGAGCTGTGGGCGAAGACGTTCCCGATGGACCTGCACGCACACGCCCACGAGATCATCCGGACCTGGTTGTTCTACACCGTGGTGCGCTCCCACCTCGAGCACGACTCGCTGCCGTGGCGGCGGGCCGCCATCTCGGGCTTCGTGGTCGACCCCGACCGGAAGAAGATGAGCAAGTCCAAGGGCAACGCGAGCACGCCGATCGACGTGCTCCACCGCTACGGCTCCGACGCCGTGCGCTGGCGGGCGGCGGGCGCGCGGCCTGGTCTGGACTCGCCCTTCGACGAGACCCAGATGAAGGTCGGGCGCCGACTGGCGACGAAGATCCTGAACGCCAGCAGGTTCGTTCTCGGGCTCGGCGCCACCGATCCCGACCCGACCCTGGTCAGCGATCCCCTCGACCGGGCGATGCTCGCCGGGCTCGCCGCGACGGTCCAGACCGCGACGAAGGCGTTCGAGTCCTACGACTACACCAGCGCGCTCGAGGCCACGGAGCGGTTCTTCTGGGACTTCTGCGACGACTACGTGGAGCTCGTGAAGGACCGCGCCTACCGCGGCGATCCCTCCGTCAAGGCCGCCTTGGCGGTCGCGCTGTCGGTGCAGCTACGGCTGTTCGCACCGATCATGCCGTTCGTGACCGAGGAGGTGTGGTCGTGGTGGCGGGATGGTTCCATCCACCGCCAGGCATGGCCGACGCGGGCGGAGTTCCCGTCCGGCGACGGCGACGCCCGCCTGCTGGCCGCCGTCGGTACGGCGCTGTCCCAGATCCGCGGTGAGAAGTCGACTCGGCAACTGTCGATGCGTGCCGACCTCGCGAGGGTCGAGCTCCGCGGATCAGCCGGAGACATCGCGCTGCTCGAGTCGGCCCGCCACGACCTCGCCGCCGCCGGCCGGATCGGGGACCTGGCGCTGGTCACCGACCCCACCGCGACGGAGCTCATCATCGACGTCCGGGTCTGAACCGAGGCTGGTCGGCCACGATCGCCGACCTGAGCGCCCGCGTCGCGTGTGCCCAGGTCGGTGTGGTCAGAGACGGCGGAACGGCGATCCGGCGAGGACTGCCTTGTCGATGCCGTGCGTGTCGGCGTGGTGGTCGACCAGCCTCCACAGGGTCCAGAGGGCGTCGAACCGCTGCTCTGGTTCGTGACGCAGGTCGACAGCCGTGCGCATGGCGGCGAGCACCTCGCCGGCTCCCGGGTGCCGTTCCAGGGTGTGCAACAACCACTTGGCACCCGGGTGCGGCTCTCCGGCGGCGAGCAGCCAGAACTGTGCCGCATGCCGTACGCACAGGGCGGCGGTCAGCGCCTCGGCGGCCTGGTCCGAGCGTGGCAGGGTGGCCACAGCCTGGTTGCGGCACGTTCGGAACTCTTCGTAGGCCCGCTGGGCAAGGCGGTGACGATCTCGATCGAAGCGGGCTTCGACCTGCGCGCGGTACGGCTCCCCCACGTCGGCGGCCAGCCGCAGCGGAACAGCGTGTCGCAGTTGGAACGCCCACTCGGCGAGGTCGCGTTCCCGGGAGGCGCGGCCTGAGGGCCCGAGGGCGCGCAACTCGATCGCCTGCGATCGACGCCAGCGGATGTGTAGCTCGAGGCTCGGCGGGCTAGCCAACCGCGGCCGGGTCACCGCGAAGGCCTCGTCCAGCACGTCAGCAGGGACGTCGTGGTCGACGTCTTCGGACGTGAGAACCACCGTGTCCCAGTCGCTGAGGTCGTCCTCGGCCGTCATCGCGCGGGATCCGAGGAGGTACCAGTCGCCATGACGAAGGACAGCCTCGATGCGCGGATCGGCCAGCGCGGTTCGTACGAGCTCGTCCAGGCCGTTGATCACCGACCCATTGTCGTGATCTGGCGTGGCGGAGCACCAGCGAGTCAGGTGCGGAGCAGGATCGACCAGGCGTGCGCGGGTACCGACGACAGGGACGCACCGCTCCGGGCAGCGTCACCGCGCGGGTCGTCGCCGACCGGTGTCTCCGCCACCTCGAAGCCGGCGGTGTCGACCGGGAAGTCGTACTCCTCGTCGTCGAGGTTCACCAAGAGCAGGACCTCATCGCCGGGTGGGTCCGTCGCCGCGCCGGCGACGAGCGAGGGACGTGAGTGCAGGGCCAGGGCGCGGTTGGCCACGTGCGGGACGGACGTACACGCCCGAGCCAGCCAGGGATGCCTTCGCCGGAAGGCGAGCAGGCGCTGGTGCAGCCGGTGGAGTGGCCAGCCGGACCCGTCCAGGCCGGCCGGTGACGCCGGGAACTCCGGCCGGATCGCGTCGTCGCCGCCCTCCCGCTCCTCCTTGGTGCCCTGGAACGCCTGCTCGTCGCCGGCGTAGATCGTGGGAACCCCGGCCACGCACATCAGCACGGCGAGCGCGTGCCCGAGGTGGCGTCCGTCGTCCAGTCTGGTGGCCAGCCGGGTCACGTCGTGGTTTCCGGTGAAGGTCTGGGGCAGCTCGGCGGCCAGGAACCCCTCGTGGCGGCGCAGGGCCCAGGCGAGCTCGAACAGGTTGCGGTCGTTCAGGCTGCTCCAGATCGCCTTCCACAGCTCGTACTGCGTGACCGAGTCGACCGTGCTCGCCCGCGCGAAGTCCGCGTAGTCGCCGTGGATCACCTCTGCCACGAACCACGCGTCGGGATGCGTGGCCCGAGCAGCGGCGAGCACCTGCCGCCAGAAGTCGGCCGGAACGGCGTAGGCGGCGTCGAGGCGCCAACCGGCCACGCCGCGGCCGAGCCAGTACGTCAGGACCCGCGTCACATAGTCGACGACGGCGGGATCGGCATGGTTGAACGCGACGAGCCGATGGTGTCCCTCGAACGTGTCGTAGGCGTCCGCTGCCTCACCCGTGTGCCGGAACCACCGGTCGGCGGCGGAGCCCCGACCGGAGGCCCGCGCCTGCAGGAACATCGGGAACGTCCGCGCGACGTGGTTGAAGACGCCGTCGAGCACGAGCCGCAGCCCGCGCGCGTGGGCGGCCGCCACCAGCCGGTCGAAGTCCGCGTCGTCACCGAGGCGCGGGTCGATCCGGAAGTGGTCGACCGTGTCGTACCCGTGCGTCTCGGAGGCGAAGATCGGGCCGAGCAGCAACCCGGAACACCCGAGGTCGACGGCGTAGTCGAGCCAGCTCTCCAACCGTGGCAGCCGATGCTCGACCGGGGCGCCGGATGGCAGCGCCTTCGGCGGGGCACCGACGAAGCCGAGTGGGTAGACGTGCCACAGGACCGCATCGTCGATCCACGACGCCATCGATACCCCCTGCCCACACCGGCTTCGCCGGACGCCCGTCGAGCGTCGTCAGCGCAAGTCGCCGTTGACCATCGGTTGCGCCGCGGGCGGCCACTCGACCAGGCCGAGTTCAGCCGCGGAGGCGAGGTTGTCGTTGTGCGGCAGGATGCGCACGGTGTAACCGACCGGACCGGTCCGGTCGAACCGCACCTCGCCCTCGTAGCGGTAGCGACCTGCCTCGTAGCTCTCGGCCGGCGTCAACGAGAGCGTGCTGGGGTTCTGCAGTCGGTCGACGTCATCGACGCGGCCGTGCAGCACCTGGACGTCGACGTCCTCCGGCGACAGCGTGCCCAGGCTCACGAAGACCCGGAGCCCGGCCGATCCACCGACCTCGGCGCCCTCGCCGACTCCCCCGGACTCCACGTGGTCGACGTGGACGTCGTGCCAGGCCTCACGCACCCGCCGCTTCCAGGCGGCCAGCTGCCGGGCACCTTCGAAGGACGCGTTCAGGGCGCGCGAGCTCACCGCGGCCGGCGCGTAGAGCTGGCGTACGTAGTCGTCGAACATCCGGGTGGCAAGCACCTTCGGGCCAAGCGACTTCAGGGTGTGCCGGACCATCTCCAGCCAGCGGCGGGGCAGACCGTGCTCGTCGCGGTCGTAGAACCGCGGCGCGACCTGGTTCTCCAGCAGGTCGTAGAGCGCGTGCGCCTCGAGATCGTCCCGCCGGTCCGGGTCGCCGACGCCGTCGGCGGAGGGGATCGCCCAGCCGTTCTCGCCGTCGAACCACTCGTCCCACCAGCCGTCCCGGATGGAGACGTTGAGGCCGCCGTTGAGGGCCGCCTTCATGCCGGAGGTTCCGCATGCCTCGTAGGGGCGCAACGGGTTGTTGAGCCAGACGTCACAACCGGTGACCAGCGGGTAGGCCAGCCCCATGTCGTAGTCGGGCAGGAACACGATCCGGTGGCGCACCTCGGGGTCGTCGGCGAACCAGACGACCTCCTGGATCAGTCGCTTTCCGCCGTCGTCGGCGGGGTGCGCCTTACCGGCGATGACGATCTGCAGCGGCCGCTCCGGGTCGAGCAGGAGCCGCTTGAGCCGGTCCCGGTCGGCGAGCATGAGGGTGAGTCGCTTGTACGACGGCACCCGGCGGGCGAATCCGATGGTCAGCACGTCGGGGTCGAGCGCGTGCTCGATCCAGCCCAGCTCCGCCTCGGAGGCGCCGCGCGCGAGCCAGGACTCACGCAGGCGGGCACGGGAGTACTCGACGAGTCGCGCCCGCATGGACGCCTTCGTCTTCCACATGGCGGACTCGGGGATCTGGTCGACCACGCTCCAGTCGGTGGTGCCGGTGCCCTCGTCGATCCGGGTGAGCTCGCCCATCTCCCGGGCGACCCAGGTCGGCGCGTGGACACCGTTGGTGACGGAAGTGATCGGCACCTCGGTCTCGTCGAAGCCCGGCCACAGACCGGCGAACATCCCCCGGCTCACCTCGCCGTGCAGGGCGCTCACGCCGTTGGCCCGCTGGCCGAGTCGCAGCCCCATGACGGCCATGTTGAACAGGCTGGGGTCGCCGCCCTCGTAGTCCTCGGCGCCGAGCGCGAGGATCCGGTCGATGGGCACGCCGGGGGCCTCGTTGTCACCGCTGAAGTGCTGCTCCACCAGGTCACGGGCGAACCGGTCGATGCCGGCCGGGACGGGTGTGTGGGTCGTGAAGACCGTGCCCGCCCGGGTCACCTCGAGCGCCGAGTCGAAGTCCAGACCGCGCTCCTCGACGTACTCGCGGATGCGCTCCAGCCCGAGGAAGCCCGCGTGGCCCTCGTTGGTGTGGAACACCTCCGGCGCCGGCGCACCGGTGATGCGGCAGTAGGTGCGCAGCGCGCGGACCCCGCCGACGCCGAGGAGCATCTCCTGCAGCAGCCGGTGCTCGGTGCCCCCGCCGTAGAGCCGGTCGGTGACGTCGCGCTCGGCGGGCTGGTTGTCCTCGATGCCCGAATCGAGCAGGAGGAGGGGCACTCGGCCGACCTGCGCGACCCAGATCTGGGCGGCGAGGGTCCGGCCACCGGGCAGGCCGACCACGACCCGGGCCGGCGCGCCGTCGGACTCGCGAAGGAGGCTCAGCGGCATCGCCTGGGGGTCGACGATCGGGTAACGCTCCTGCTGCCAGCCGTCGCCGGACAGTGACTGTTTGAAGTAGCCGTGGCGGTAGAGCAGGCCGACCCCGAGGAGGGGCGCGCCGAGGTCACTGGCCGCTTTGAGGTGGTCACCGGCGAGGATGCCGAGGCCGCCGGAGTACTGCGGGAGCACGGCGGTGATGCCGAACTCCGGGGAGAAATAGGCGATCTGGCGGGGTACGTCGGAGCCGAGCGATTGGTATCGCCGGTCCTCGCTCAGATAACTTCGCAGGTCGGCCGCGGCCACGCGAAGCTCGGCGAGGAAGCCGTCGTCGGAGCTGAGCTCCGCGAGACGCTCGCCGGAGACCTCTCCGAGGAGCCGCATCGGGTCGTGGCCGGTGGCGGCCCACAGTTGGGAGTCGACGGCGGCGAAGAGGTCCTGGGTGGCGGGGTGCCAGGACCAGCGGAGATTCATGGCGAGGTCGCCGAGCGGCGCAAGCGGCTCGGGAAGGACCGGTCGGACGGTGAATCGTCGGATGGCACGCACGAGGGCAGAGGCTAACCCAGGGCGGCGGCCGACACGCCGTTGGCATGCTTTCCTGTTGCAAGAAGAGCAAGGTTTTGCAACGTTCGAGGGGGAACCACTCCCTTATGGACATCTCAGTGGCCCTCGCGTCGACCGGTCCGGTAAGCACCGACCCGCTACGGCGACGTGCGTGCCCGGTCGGAAACATTGATACTGGGGTGGGTAGGTTCACCGCCGTGTCCCAGCGTCGACAAAAAAACCGCCGCTTCCTCTTCTTCCGGACTCCTATGTCTTCCAAGAACGAGCACCCCCGCTCGCAAGCCGAGACAGCACCGGCCGACCAGGCGCGTCACCGCGCCGACCCGACCCAGCCGTCCCCTCAGAATCCGGCGGTCGGGCAGTCCACCACGGCTGCTTCGACGCCCCCTGCCGAGCAGGCTCCGACCACCGAGCGAGCCCAGAGCGCCGAGCAGGCCGTACGCCAGCCGGCTCCCGCTGAGCCGGCGCGCGAGGGTGGCTCGGAGCAGGACACCGCGAAACACAACGGTGGGAGCAACGGCACGGGCAACGGTCGCGAGGCCACGTCGTTCCCACCGAGGACCGCCGTCGGGCGCATCCCGATCATCGACGTCACACCCGACGTCCGCGCTGGTGACCGGTTCCCCGCCAAGGCCGTGGTCGGCGAGGCACTGACCGTCGCCGCGACCGTGTTCCGGGAAGGACACGACGCCCTCGGGGCCAACGTCGTGACCCGCGGTCCCGACGGGCGCACGCTCGGTTGGACGCCGATGCGCTGCGACGAGCCCGGCACCGACCGCTGGACGGCGCGGATCCGTCCCGACGCCGAGGGCGCCTGGACCTACGCGGTCGAGGCATGGAGCGACCCCGTCGGTACGTGGCGCCACGCCGCCGAGGTCAAGATCGCTGCCGGCGTCGACGTCGAACTCATGCTGGTCGAGGGCGCGCTCGTCCTGCGCCGGGCGGCCGACAACCTGCCCGAGGACGACAGCGACGGCCGCGACCTGCTCTGGGCGGCCGTGCGGGCGCTGGAGGACGAGTCCCGGCCCGCGCAGGCTCGGATGTACGCCGCCACGGCCCCGGACGTGCTGGAGCTCCTCGCCGCCCACCCGCTGCGGGACATGCTGACCGTCTCGGAGACGTTCCCGCTCTGGGTCGACCGCGAGCGCGCACTGTACGGCAGTTGGTATGAGTTCTTCCCGCGTTCGGAGGGCGCCTACTACGCCGAGGACGAGGGCATCTGGGTGTCGGGCACGTTCAAGTCGGCCGCCGAGCGGCTGCCGGCGATCGCCGACCTTGGCTTCGACGTCGTTTACCTCCCGCCGATCCACCCGATCGGGCGCTTCAACCGCAAGGGCCCCAACAACACCCTCCAGACCGGTCCCGGCGACCCCGGCTCGCCCTGGGCGATCGGCGCCGACGAGGGCGGGCACGACGCCGTCCACCCCGACCTCGGCACGATCGAGGACTTCGACACGTTCGTCCACCGCGCTCGTGACCTCGGCCTGGAGATCGCGCTCGACCTGGCGTTGCAGGCGGCGCCGGACCACCCCTGGGTGAAGGCCCACCCGGAGTGGTTCACCACGCTGTCCGACGGGACGATCGCCTACGCGGAGAACCCGCCGAAGAAGTACCAGGACATCTATCCGATCAACTTCGACAACGATCCCGCGGGGATCTACGCCGAGGTGCTCCGCGTCGTCCGGCACTGGATCGGCCACGGAGTCCGGATCTTCCGGGTGGACAACCCGCACACGAAGCCGGTGCGGTTCTGGGAGTGGCTGCTCGCGGAAGTACGCCGGACCGATCCGGACGTCCTCTTCCTGTCCGAGGCGTTCACCCGGCCACCGATGCTGCAGACGCTCGCCAAGGTCGGGTTCCACCAGTCCTACACCTACTTCACCTGGCGCAACACCAAGGACGAGGTGGAGTCCTACCTCACCGAACTGAGCCGGCACACGTCGGACTTCCTGCGGCCCAACCTGTTCGTCAACACCCAGGACATCCTGACCGCCTACCTCCAGGAGGGTGGCCCGGCGGCGTTCCGCGTCCGGGCCGTGCTGGCCGCCATGGGTTCACCGACCTGGGGCGTCTACTCCGGGTTCGAACTCTGCGAGCACCTCGCGCTCCGGCCCGGCAGCGAGGAGTACCTCAACTCCGAGAAGTACCAGTACCGGCCGCGCGACTGGGCCGCGTACGAGCCGGGCGGGGAGCTCGCCGGGCAGTCCATCGCTCCCTACCTCGGCCAGCTCAACCACATCCGGCGCCAGCACCCGGCTCTGCGGCGGTTGCGCAACCTGAGCGTCCATCACGTACCCGACCCCAACCTGGTGGTCTTCTCCAAGCGGGAACGGCTCCCCGACGGTCGTGACGACACCGTGCTCGTCGTGGTCAACCTCGACCCACACGCACCCCACGAGTCGACCGTCTCGCTCACCATGCCAGACCTCGGCCTGGACTGGTCGGACACCTTCATCGTCCGCGACGAGATCACCGGGGAGAGCTGGCGTTGGGGCCAGCACAACTACGTCCGGCTCGACCCGGCACACCAATCCGCCCACATTCTCGCCCTTCAGTGGGGATCCGCATGACCCAACTAGCTACCGAAGGCGGCCTGAGCTCCGACCCGGAGTGGTACAAGCACGCCGTCTTCTACGAAGTCCTGGTCCGCTCGTTCGCCGACTCCACCAGCGACGGTGTAGGTGACCTTCGTGGGCTGAAGGAGAAGCTCGACTATCTCCAGTGGCTCGGCATCGACTGCGTGTGGCTGCCGCCGTTCAACGTCTCGCCGCTGCGCGACGGTGGCTACGACGTGGCCGACTACACCGCGATCGCGCCCGACGTCGGCGCCCACGAGGACTTCGTGGACTTCATCGAGGCGGCGCATGCCCGAGGCATCCGGGTGATCGTCGACTTCGTCATGAACCACACGTCCGACCAGCACCCGTGGTTCCAGGCCTCCCGCGCCGACCCCGAGGGTCCCTACGGCGACTTCTACGTCTGGGCCGACACCGACGAGGGGTACTCCGACGCGCGGATCATCTTCGTCGACACCGAGACCAGCAACTGGACCTTCGACCCGATCCGCAAGCAGTACTTCTGGCACCGCTTCTTCTCCCACCAACCGGACCTGAACTTCGAGAACCCGAGCGTGCAGGACGCCATCGTCGACGCCCTGCGCTTCTGGCTCGACCTCGGAATTGACGGCTTCCGGCTGGACGCCGTGCCCTACCTCTTCGAGGAGGAGGGCTCCAACTGCGAGAACCTGCCGCGGACGCACGAGTTCCTGAAGCGGATCCGCAAGGAGGTCGACACCGACTACCCCGACCGCGTCCTGCTCTGCGAGGCCAACCAGTGGCCGGCGGACGTGGTGGAGTACTTCGGCGATCTCGGCAGCGGTGGCGACGAGTGCCACATGGCGTTCCACTTCCCGGTGATGCCGCGCATCTTCATGGCCGTACGCCGTGAGTCCCGCTACCCCATCTCCGAGATCATGGCGCAGACTCCGAAGATCCCCGACCGCTGCCAGTGGGGCATCTTCCTGCGCAACCACGACGAGCTGACCCTCGAGATGGTCGCCGACGAGGACCGCGACTACATGTGGGCGGAGTACGCCAAGGACCCCCGCATGAAGGCCAACATCGGGATCCGGCGCCGGCTCGCCCCGCTGCTCGAGAACGACACCAACCAGATGGAGCTCTTCACGGCGCTCCTGCTGTCCCTGCCGGGCTCGCCGATCATCTACTACGGCGACGAGATCGGTATGGGCGACAACATCTGGCTGGGTGACCGCGACGGGGTCCGCACGCCGATGCAGTGGACACCGGACCGCAACGCGGGCTTCTCCGCCTGCGAGCCGGGTCGGCTGACCCTGCCGGTGATCATGGACTCGATCTACGGCTACCAGGCCGTCAACGTCGAGGCGCAGCTCCAGAGCGCGTCGTCGCTGCTGCACTGGGTACGCCGGATGATCCACGTCCGCAAGCAGAACCCGGCGTTCGGCTCCGGCACCTTCACCGACCTCGGTGGCAGCAACCCCAGCGTTCTCTCGTTCGTGCGAGAGTTGGGCGATGACGTCGTACTCTGCGTCAACAACCTCTCGAGGTTCCCCCAGCCGGTCGAACTCGACCTGCGCCGGTGGGAAGGGGCCGAGCCCATCGAACTCCTCGGAGGCGTGCGCTTCCCGCACGTCGGCGAGTTGCCCTACCTCCTCACCCTCGGCGGCCACGGCTTCTACTGGTTCCGGCTACCCCACCCCTCCGGCGAGGAGCCCTTGGCCTGAGCGGAGCAGACCGGTCGGAGCGCGCCGGCGGTGAGGGCGGGATCTCCGAGGGAGCCCGCCCACGGCCGGCGGCACACAGCGAACGAAAGGTAATGATGGTGAAAGCCACTCAGACCACTGGCCTGCACGACTTCCTCGAGCGTCAGCGGTGGTTCACGGGCAAGGGCAGGGAGTTCACGATCGAATCCGCCCACCCGCTGAGTTGGCTGTCCGAACCCGGTGCCTGGCCCGCCGTTCGGGTCGAGCTGGTCACCGTTCGGTACGCCGACGGCAACGGCACCGCACTCGACGTCTACCAGGTGCCGTTGTCCTACCACGACGAGCCGGCCGAGCTGCTCGCCCATGCCGCGGTGTCGGAATGGGAGGAGCCCGATCTCGGCGGCGTGCCCGTCTGGGTCTACGACGCCCTGCACGACAAGGCCGCGACGGCGTTGCTCCTGCACGGGCTGCTCGACGACGTCGTCAAACCCGACCTGGCGTTCCACCGGCTCGGGACGATCGAGGTCGCGCGGGACGAGTCGTCTCTCGTGCTGACCGCCGAACAGAGCAACACCTCCCTCGTCTACGGCGAGGACGTCCTGCTCAAGGTCTTCCGTCGCGTCCACCACGGCCGCAACCCCGACATCGAGGTCCACGAGGCCTTCGCGCGACACGACTGCGGCAACGTCGCCCGGCTCTTCGGCTGGCTGGACGCCGAGTGGCCCGACGCCGACGGCAAGCGGGCGCGCGGCGACCTCGGGATGTACAGCGACTTCTTCCGGACGGCCACCGACGGCTGGGAGCTCGCGATCACGAGCGTGCGCGACCTCTACGCCGAGGCCGACCTGCACGCCGACGAGGTGGGCGGCGACTTCGCCGGCGAGTCGCACCGGCTCGGTGCCACCACTGCCGAGGTCCACGCCGACATGGCGCGCTACCTCCCGACCGGAGAGTGGGGCCCGGAGGAACTCACCGGCCTGGCGGCGGCGATGCGTGGTCGGCTCGCCGACTCCGTGGCCGCCGTACCCGCCCTGGCGCCCTACGCCGGCGGACTCCGCGACGCCTACGACGACCTGGAGCGGTCGGTCGGCTCCATGCCCGTCCAGCACATCCACGGTGACTTCCACCTCGGCCAGGCCATGCGAACGGTCGGCGGCTGGCGGATCATCGACTTCGAGGGCGAGCCCGCCCGGGCCTGGGAGGAGCGCGGCACCCTCGACTCGCCGATCCGCGACGTCGCGGGAATGCTGCGCTCCTTCGACTACGCCGCGCAGCACCTCCTCGCCGACCACGACCGCGCCGACGAGCACCAGCTCAGCTACCGCGCGGCGGAGTGGGCGGAGCGCAACCGCTCGGCGTTCTGCGAGGGCTACGGCGAGGTGGCGGGCATCGACCCGCGCGACCACGCCGTCCTGCTGCGTGCCTACGAAACGGACAAGGCGGTCTACGAGGTCGTCTACGAGGCACGCACCCGCCCGGACTGGATCGGTATCCCCCTCGCGGCGGTGCGCAGACTCGCCGGCTGACCAGTCCGTAGCCGATCAGAGTCCGTAGCCGATCAGAAGAAAAGGTGCACCCGGATGTCCGATCACCGCACCACGTCCCAGCCCACCAACGGCTCGGCGCCGGCCACCGGCTCCAAGCCCGTGGCTTCCTCCGCGGGCTCGACGGTCGGCCGGGAGGAGATCGACCGGCTGCTGGCCGGCGCCCACCACAACCCGCACACCTTCCTCGGACCGCACCCGCACGAGGGCCGCGTCCTCGTCCGGGTGCTGCGCCCGATGGCCGAAGGGGTGGTGGTCCGGGTCGGCGACGAACGGGTCGAGCTGGCCCATGAGTACTCCGGGGTCTGGACCGGCGTACTCCCCGGCGAGCGGGTCCCCGACTACCGCCTCGAGGTGACCTATCCCGACGACGTGACCGTCCACACCGACGACCCGTACCGCTTCCTGCCCACGCTCGGCGAGGTCGACCTGCACCTCATCGGCGAGGGCCGGCACGAGAACCTCTGGCAGGTTCTCGGCGCCCACGTCCGCGAGTACGACACACCCGGCGGCACGGTGACCGGCACGTCCTTCGCGGTGTGGGCCCCGAACGCCGAGGGCGTCCGCGTCGTCGGCGACTTCAACTTCTGGGACGGCCGCGGCCATCCGATGCGCTCGATGGGCGGCAGCGGTGTCTGGGAGCTGTTCGTTCCCGACGTGGGTGACGGTGCGCTCTATCGCTACGAGATCCTTGGTCGGGACGGCCTGCGGCGGCAGAAGTCCGACCCGATGGCGTTCCGCACCGAGACACCACCAGCCAACGCCTCGATGGTGTTCCACTCGACCTACTCCTGGGGCGACCAGGAGTGGATGGCCCGGCGGTCCACCGCGCAGACCCATGCCGAACCCATGAGCACCTACGAGGTCCACCTCGGCTCGTGGCGGCGGGGCCGCACCTACCGCGAACTCGCCGAGGAGCTGGTCCCCTACGTCGTGGAGATGGGCTTCACCCACGTCGAACTGCTCCCGGTGATGGAGCACCCGTTCGGTGGTTCCTGGGGTTACCAGGTCTCGTCGTACTTCGCGCCCACCGCGAGGTTCGGAGATCCCGACGGTTTCCGCGCCCTGGTCGACGCGCTGCACCAGGCGGGGATCGGGGTCATCCTCGACTGGGTCCCGGCGCACTTCCCGAAGGACGACTGGGCGCTCGCCCGCTTCGACGGGACTCCGCTCTACGAGCACGCCGACCCCCGCCGCGGCGAGCACCCCGACTGGGGCACGCTCATCTTCGACTTCGGTCGCCGGGAGGTCCGCAACTTCCTGCTGGCCAACGCGTTGTACTGGCTCGAGGAGTTCCACATCGACGGGCTGCGGATGGACGCCGTCGCCTCGATGCTCTACCTCGACTACTCCCGCGCCGAGGGCGAGTGGACGCCGAACCAGTACGGCGGCCGGGAGAACCTCGACGCGGTGAGCTTCCTGCAGGAGGTCAACGCGACCTGCTACCGCCGGGTGCCGGGCATCACGACGATCGCGGAGGAGTCGACGGCCTGGCCGGGCGTGACCCGGCCGGTTCACCTGGGCGGGCTGGGCTTCGGCTTCAAGTGGAACATGGGCTGGATGCACGACTCGCTCGAGTACCTCCGGCACGAGCCGATCTACCGGCAGTACCACCATCACCAGATGACGTTCTCCCTCGTCTACTCCCACTCCGAGAACTTCGTCCTGCCGCTGTCCCACGACGAGGTGGTGCACGGCAAGGGATCCCTGCTCGCCAAGATGCCGGGCGACCGCTGGCAGCAGCTCGCCAACCTGCGGGCCTACCTCGGCTTCATGTGGGCCCACCCGGGCAAGCAGCTGCTGTTCATGGGCGGAGAGTTCGCCCAGGCGGCCGAGTGGGCCGAGTCGCGCGAGCTCGACTGGTGGCTGCTGGAGCACTCCGAGCACCAGGGAGTGCGCCAACTCGTCCGCGACCTCAACGCCGCCTACCGGGCCGCCCCGGAGCTGTGGGCCACCGACCACGTCTCCGAGGCGTTTTCCTGGATCGACGCGAACGACGCGGGAAACAACGTGTTCAGCTTCCTGCGTACCGGTCCTGACGGCACGATCACCGCCTGCGTCGCGAACTTCGCCGCCGTGCCCCACGCGCAGTACCGCCTCGGGCTGCCGTGCACCGGCATGTGGCACGAGGTCGTCAACACCGACGCGCGAACCTACGCGGGGTCGGGCGTCGGCAACCTCGGCACGCTGCCCGCCGTACCGGAGAGCTGGCACGGGCGGCCGGCGTCGACCAGCCTGACACTCCCGCCACTTGGCACACTCTGGCTCCGTTACACGCCGACGTCGTGACCGGCGTCCTCGCCGCGGACACGACTCGGCCCCGGCGGGGTTACCGCCGGGGCCGAGTTTCGTGCGGGCCGCGGACTGTGGATGCGCCGCGGTCAGGTCTCGAGGTTTCGAGTGATCAGGGATCGGCGGTTCGGGCGACGCGCACGGGATCCCCGGACGAAACGAGCGGGTTCAGGTCAGTAGGCCTCGACGCCGGCACGCGGCGCTTCCAGCCGGTCGGCGAGCCGAGCCAGTCGAACGCCGGTGCCGCGAAGCGACCGGACCATCCACCGGTTCCTCGGCTGCGCGACGCGGTGGGCCGAAACCCTGGTCCGCTGCTCGAGCCGTTCGGTGTAGTCGTCGGCGTAGTTAGCAATGGCAGGCCACATGGTGTTCTCAGTCTCCATAGGTTGCTGGTGTTTGGTCGAGGTGAGGGGTGTCCTCACGACCAGTCACACGCCTCCACGCAAGGCGTCTTCGTTGACCCCCGACAGTGATTTCCGGTCTTGCTCTGTGTGTTCGCAGGACTGGTCACCACTTCGATGGTGACGTGGGAATGTGCCGGCGAGGTTTCGCCGGAGCATCATCTGGATGCACTCTCCCGACCCGTTACGTGCCAACGCCGTAAGCCGGCGCGGCATTCCGAACGGCCGCGAAGTCTTCGCGAGACATTTCTCGACGACGGTCCGGATCGTGACCACATAGTAGTCGGAGCAGGAAGTCACGATCTCGGCCACCCTCGGCCGCACCGTTCCAGGCTTCCACACCAGGTGGACGACGTCGACCGGATTTCGGCGAGCACGGCGTCGAGCTGACGGCAATGCTGTCAAGGAACGCTTGCATCGCCGGGGCGGGGCCTGCCAACACGTCGGTGGCCATAGCCCGCTGCTCGCGGGCGGAGCGGATCGCGGAAGATACCCGCATGCGGTTCGGCATCCTGGGACCCACCCGCGCGTGGCACGAGGACGGCAGCGAGGTCGCCCTCGGCGGCCCGACTCGCCGCGCCCTGCTGGCCCTGCTGCTCCTGCGTGACGGCACGGTGGTCCCGCCGGACCAGCTGATCGACGACCTCTACGGCGAGGACGTGCCCGCCGGTGCCGCCCACGCCCTGCAGTCCCAGGTGTCGCGGCTCCGGCAGACCCTACGAGCGGATGCCACCATCGAGCGCCTCCCCACCGGGTACCGGCTGAGCGTGGAGAGCGACCGAATCGACGCCGTACGGTTCGAGCGGCTCGCCGACGAGGGCCGGGAGGCACTCCTCGCCGGCGAGGCCCGTGCGGCCGCGGAGGCGCTCCGCACCGCGCTCACCCTGTGGCGTGGACCCGCGCTCGCCGACGCCGCTGAGGCGACCTCCGCCCGGCCGCACGTCGCGCGGTTGGAGGAACGCAGGCTCGCCGCCCAGGAGGACCGGATCGAGGCGGACCTGCGGCGAGGCGCCGCGCGCTCGGTGCTGCCGGAGGTACGGGAGCTCGTCGAGCATCAGCCGCTGCGCGAGCGGCTGCACGTGCTGTTCATGCAGGCCCTGCGAGCCGAGGCCCGGCAGGCGGAGGCGCTGGCCGTCTTCGAGCGGATCCGGCACCGACTGGCCGACGAGCTCGGAGCGGACCCGGGTCCCGAACTCGCGGAGGTGCACCGGGAACTGCTTCGCGGCGACCGGCGTCCGGCCGCGCCGGTACTGCCGGCACAGCTCACGACGTTCGTCGGCCGGGACGACGACGTACCCGGTGTCGAGGCGCTGCTCGGCAGTGCCCGGCTCGTCACGCTGGTCGGACCGGGTGGCGCCGGCAAGACCCGGTTGGCCATCGAGGTCGCGAGCCGCCTGTCCGACACCTGTTTCGTCGAGATCTCCCCGCTGCGTGACGAACGCGAGCTGCCGCCGGCGATCCTCGCAGCGCTCGGCCTGCGAGACGGCGGGCTGTTCGCACCGGGCAGCGGGACGACGCCCGTCGACCGGCTGGCGGCGGCCCTCGCCGATCGGCCGCTGCTGCTCGTCCTGGACAACTGCGAGCACCTGGTCGAGCCCTTGGCCGCGTTGGCCCAGCGGCTGCTCGCTGGCGCACCGGGCCTCCGCGTCCTCGCGACGAGCCGAGAGCCCCTCGGCATCACCGGGGAGCACCTGTGGCCGGTGGGCCCACTCCCCCTCGCCGCCGCCACGCGGCTCTTCGCCGACCGGGCGGCCGCCGTACGTCCGGGCTTCGTCGTCGAGGATGCCTCGGCCGAACTCGTGCGCCGGATCTGCGCGGACCTCGACGGCCTCCCGCTCGCGATCGAGTTGGCCGCCGCCCGGATGCGCGGCCTGGAGCTCACCGACCTGGCCGGCCGGCTCGACGACCGGTTCCGGCTGCTGACCCGCGGCAGTCGTACGGCGCAGGCCCGCCACCGGACGCTGCGGGCGGTCGTCGCGTGGAGCTGGGATCTGCTGTCGGAGGCCGAGCAGGTCATGGCACGACGCCTGAGCGTCTTCGTCGGCGGGACGACCGTCGAGGCCGCCGCACGGGTCTGCGGCTTTCCCGACGCGTCCGAGGCGGAGGATCTGCTCGACTCGCTGGCCGACAAGTCGCTGCTGGACGTCACGAGCGGGCGCTATCACATGCTCGCCACCATCCAGGCGTACTGCGCCGAACGCCTGGACGCCGCGGGCGAGACCGAGCGGCTGGACCGGGCGCACGCCGGCTACTTCCTCGACCTCGCCACCACCGCGGAGCCCCACCTGCTGCGGTCCGAGCAGCTGGACTGGCTGGCCGTCCTCGACGCCGACCAGGAGAACCTCCAGGCCGCCCTTCGGCGGCGCATCGAGGTGAGGGACGTCGAGGTCGCGATGCGGCTGCTCGCCACGCTGTCGTCGTACCTGTGGATACGGGGTCTGCGTGGGACGGTCGCGGGACAGGCCGTGGCGCTCCTCGACCTGGTGGGCACCGATCCGCCCGCGGGCCTGGAGGAGGCCTACATCCTGTGCGGACTGTCGGCCGCGGCCGACAGTGCGGGCCGGGAGGCGTGGAGCCGCCACCGCCCGGCGGCCGAGGCCCTGCTGGCCGGCCGGCCCCGCCACCATCCGGTGATCACGTTCGTCTGGCCGATCCTGAACGCGGGTGCGGCCGATCCGCACGTCGCCCTCACGGTCATCAAGGCCGGCATGGCGAGCACCGACCCCTGGGAGCGCGCGGTCGCCCAGCTCGTGTGGGGCTACCCGCACCTGACCTCCGGCGACCTCGGCGCGGCCGAGCGGGAGTTCAGCGCCGCCCTCGCCGCCTTCCGCTCGGTCGGGGACCGCTGGGGTACGGCCGTCGCCCTGGACGCACTCGCCGGCCTGAGCGCCATGTGCGGTGACCATGCGAGAGCGCTTGCCCTGACCGACGAGGCTCTGTTGCTCGCCGAGGAGCTGAACGCGACCGAGGACCTCGCCGACCTGCTGTGCAACCGGGCGGACTACCGCCTGCGCGCCGAAGCCCTCGCCCCACCGGGTCGGGAGAGCCTCGCGCTCGCCCGAACCGACTACGACCGCGCGGCGGAGATCGCCCGCCGAGCCGCCCACCCCACCTATCTGGCCGCCGCGCTGCGCGGACGGGGTGACATCGCGTGGCTCGAGGGCGACCTGCCGACCGCGCGACGGTGCTACGAGGACGCGCTGGCACGGTTCGAGCCGCACTGGATCAAGAGCATCGGCAACCGGACGAACGCCCTGTTCGGGCTGGGCCGGGTCGCCGTGCAGGAGGGGGACCTCGCGCAGGCGCGGGAGCGGTTCCGCGCGGCGGTCGAGGTCGCGGCGTTCGGGGGCCCTCTGCACGAGTGCGTGGATGCGGTCACGGCGTTGGCGGAGATCACCCTCCGCGAGGGCGACGCCGTGACGGCGGCCCAACTGCTCGGAGTCGCGGCGGCGTTCCGGGCCGTCGTGGTCGACCACGACCCCGTGGTCGCCCGGGTCGCCGACGCGGCCCGGACCGTGCTGGGCGCGTCCGGGTACGACGCGGCCTACAGCGCGGGGTCGCGCCGAAACTACGGCGAGGCGCTGCGCCTGCTCGGGGTGCCCGAGTCCGTCATCGCGTCCTCGCCGTACACCACCCTCGCCGAGCAGGACTGGCCACCGCCGTCCTGAGCCCGCGAAGACAGGGACCAACGGGTCGGCGGTGGGTCACGCACCAGCGCGCCCGCCCGCGGTGAGCGTTTGGTGCGCGCCCGGTGAGCGCCGCCGGACAGGCTCCCCGCCATGAACACACACCAGCGCTCCGAGCCCGAGCAGGCCATGAGCACCCAGGCCACGCAGCCCACGAACGCACCGGCCGGCGCCGGGAAGAGCGTCCTGATCTCCGGGGCGAGCGTCGCGGGACCCGCACTGGCGTACTGGCTGTCCCGGTACGGCTTCCGGACCACCGTGGTCGAACGCGCTCCGGCCCTGCGCGAAGGCGGCTATGCGGTCGACTTCCGGGGTACGGCCCACCTGAGCGTGCTGGAGCGGATGGGCATCCTGGGCGACATCGAGGCGGCGCGGACCAACATGGGCGCGATGTCGTACGTCAACGACGCCGGCCGGAGGATCGCGAGCATGCCGGCCGACCTGTTCGCCGGTGACGTCGAGATCCTCCGCGGCGACCTCGCCCGGATCCTCCACGACGCCACCAAGGACCGCACGGAGTACGTCTTCGGCGACTCGATCGCCGACCTGGCCGAGGACGAGAACGGTGTCGAGGTGTCGTTCGAGCGCGGCGCACCCCGCCGCTTCGACCTGGTGGTCGGTGCCGACGGGTTGCACTCCCGGGTGCGCGCGCTCGCGTTCGGCCCCGAGCAGTCCTTCGTCCGGCCGTCCGGGCTGTCCTGCGCGATCTTCACCACCGCCAACCACCTCGGACTCGACCACACCGGCCTCGCGTACCTGAACCCCGGCAAGATCGTCACCATGTACAGCGCGCGTGGCAACACCGAGGCGAAGGTGGTGTTCTACTTCGCCACGGCAGGGCGACCCGGCGCCGATGCCGCGCCCCACCACGACCGCCGGGACCTCGAGCAACAGAAGAAGATCGTCGCGCAGACCTATGCCGGCGTCGGTTGGGAGACGCCGCGCCTGCTCTCGGCCATGTGGGACGCCACCGACTTCTACTTCGACTCGATCAGCCAGGTCCGCATGGACACCTGGACCCGAGGCCGGGTGGCGCTGCTCGGCGATGCCGCCTGGTGCCCGTCGCCGCTGTCGGGCATGGGTACGGGGCTGGCCGTGGTCGGCGCGTACGTTCTGGCCGGTGAGCTCGCGGCCGCCGCCGGCGACCACCGAACGGCGTTCACGCGCTATCGAAGCGTCATGCGCGACTACGTTCTCGGCTGCCAGAAGGTGGGTGAGGGCGTGGGACGGTGGATGGTCCCCGACAACAGGTTCATGGCGTGGTTCGTCAACCAGAACTACCGACTGCTCCCGTACGTTCCGTGGAAGGGCCAGATCGCCAGGTCTGCCAGGAAGACCGCCAGCGCGATCGACCTCGCGTCCTACGGATCGACCGACCTGACTGGCGTGACCGGCTGGCCGCGATAACCTGCCCAGCGTGGCCGAACCGGATCCCGTGCACCCGACCCTGAGCGATGGTGTGGTGAGCCTGCGTGCCCTGGAGGCGGAGGCGCTCCTGCACAGCTTCATCGTCCTCGCCGAGGACGGCCCCGTCGGCCAGCTCGCGATCCAGGAGCTGGGCGACGCGGTGGGCCAGCTCACGTGGGCGACGGACCAGTCCTACCAGCGGCGCGGCTTCGCCACCCGGGCCGTCCGGCTGGCGACCGACTACGCCTTCGGCGCGCTTCGCCTCGACCGGGTGCAGGCGGAGGTCGACGCCCGTAACCACCCGGCCCTGCGCATCGCCGCCCGGGCCGGGCTGCGGCGGGAGGGTCTGCTCCGCGGATACCGCACCATCGAGGGCGAGCGCCACGACCGGGTGCTGCTCGCCCGGCTCGCCAGCGACCCGGGACCCGAGACGCAGGCCGGCTTCATCGGCCTTGTCAACTCGACCTTGCCACGGACCAGGTTGATCGCCCACGTGGTGATCCGCGACAACCAGGGCCGGATCATGCTCGCGGAGACGACGTACAAGACCGACTGGGAGCTGCCCGGAGGGGTAGTCGAGACGTTCGAGTCGCCCCGCGAAGGTGCGGCCCGCGAGACCTGGGAGGAGCTTGGCATCGAGCTCCCGATCGGCAAGCTCCTCTGCGTCGACTGGTTGCCGCCGTGGCGGGGCTGGGACGACGCGGTCGAACTGCTCTTCGACGGCGGCATCCACGGTCCTGAGTTGCTCTCCCGGCTCACGTTGCAGCCCCGGGAGATCCGGCGGGTGGAGTTCTGCACGCTCGAGCAGGCGCGCGAACGCTGCCTGCCCGGCACCCACCGTCGGCTGGTCGCCGTCGTCGGAGCGCCCGAAGGCCGCGTCCTCTACCTCGAGCGCGGCGCCCCGCCGGGTTCGACCGAACCCATCTTCTGAACGGGCGAGCCGAGGAGGCGTCGCGTCAGCGCGTCCCGGTCGGCGAGGAGTTCGTCCAGCGCCATCCGCAGGTCGCCCGCCTCCACGCTCACGGGCTCACCGTTGGAACCCGCCACGCCGTCGCGCTCGACCGCGAACAACACGGCCCGTCGCATGAGCTCCTTCGCGAACGACGCGGTGGTCCCCTCAGTTCTCGTCACGGCTTCGCTGAGTGCGTGCTCGTCCGTCCGGGTGTTCCCGGCGTAGAGCCCCATCAGCCGACGGCGACCGTCGGCGTCGGGCAACGGGATCTCCACGGCGAGGTCGACGCGGCCCGGGCGCTGCGCGAGGGCGGGCTCGAGCAGGTCCGCGCGGTTGGTGGTGAGGAGGAAGGCCACGTCCGCCTCGTCGGTGAGCCCGTCCATCTCGTTCAGCACCTGGAAGAGCAGCGGGTTCTCCATGCCAAGGGACATGTCGCGGGCCTCGGCGACGAGATCGCAGTCCTCCAGAACGACGAGCGCGGGCTGGAGCATCCGGGCGAGCGTGCATGCCGCACCGACGAACTGGATCGACGTGCCCGCCAGGATGACGACGGTGAACTCCGGTAGCCGCGACAGGAGATAGCGGATGGTGTGGGTCTTTCCCGTACCCGGCGCGCCGTGGAGGAGCAGGCCGCGCCGCAGGTGCTGGCCGGCGCCGCGCAACCGGTCGCGGTGCCGGGCGACGCCGACGATCTGTCGCTCGACCCGATCGAGCAGCCCCGCGGGCAGGACGACCTCCGCCGACCCCATGGCCGGACGCCGGTGGAAGCGCAGCGGTCCGGTCCCATGCCCGAAGGCGTGTCCCTCGAACGACAGCACCTTGCCGCGGAACGTGTTGTGTTCGAGGATCAGCTGGCGAAGGCCCTGGAAGAGCACGTCGGCGGTGTCCCGCCCACGGCAGAGCACCTCGAGGTTGACGGTCGAGGACCCGTGCCGCTCGCTCGGACCGCGGACCAGGACGGCGTAGGGCTCGTCGTCCCTCCGGCCGAGCACGAACCCGAAGTTGACGCAGGCGATCTCGTCGTCGACTCCGACCGCCACCTGGGCGAAGTCGACCTGGCCGACGGCGAGCCCACCGCCGAAGCCAGCCAGGTGGAGCAACTCGGTGAGGTCATGGCCGTGCCGATGGGGCAGCGCCACACCGACGAGTTCGTAACCGCTTCCGGGCGTCCCGAACCAGCGCTCGAGCGCGAGGTGCGCGTTGGCGTGGTCCCAGGCGGGGTAGGACGTCTCGAACACCGGCAACGCGCGCGGGTCGGTGCCCAGGTGCGCCTGCAGCACGTCGAGCAGGAGCGGGCCCCGCGGCCTCGGATCCTGGTGGACCACTTCCTCCAGGAACCGGCGGAAGATCTGGACGAACTCCGCGACCCGCGGGTCGTCTGTGGCGTGTGCCTTCGAAGTCTCCACGGCTCCCCCATGTCGACGCCGTTGGATGTCTCCACTCAGGCTAGCCAGCCTCCGGGGGCGTTGCCATCCACCGCGCTCCGGGCGCGCGCTACTTCATCTCCGCCGAGGCGAGCGAACGGTCGACGCCGAGCAACCGCACCTTGCCGTTGCCCTGGTCCTTCGGCGGCACGAACGCCGCCACCTGCCACACCCAGTTCGTCCGCAGGAAGGCGGTGGGGGCGGCGACCCCGGTGTAGGCGGCGACCGCGTCGGTCCGCTCGAACTTCAGGCTGCCGGTCTTCATCGCGAGGTTCTCGGTCTCGGCCAGGGTGAAGAGTTCTAGGCCGCCGCCGTCGGTGGTGGCCAGGGCGCGCACCGACGTCACCTCGAACTTCTGGTTGTAGCTGAACGCCGAGGACTGGCTCTTGTTCTGGGCGGTGGCCTGCTGGGAACGCGTGGTCTGTGTATGCGGCTCGAATGCCCGCGCCTGGGGAGCCGTCGGGCCGTCGGCGAGGAGCGCGGCGTAGGCGATCGCGACCTTCGACGGCGGGCGGACCAGCGTCCCGCCCGTCTCCTGCGAGACGTCGACCGCGGCGCCGTCACGGGTAGCGAGCGGAGGCAGGTCGACTCCCTCGTCCAGGTCGACCGAGACCGCCTTCTTCCACAGTGCGCCCGCCCGGGGGCGCAGGACGAGGCCCACGGTGGGTCGTGCCGCCTCGCCCGTACTGGAGACCGTGAAGAACCAGACGGGGTACTTCTGAAACTTCGGGAGGTAGACCTTGGAGCCGGTGTGGGTCGGGGCGCTGGCGGGCTTCTTGTTGTCGGGGTCGAGTCGCTTCGCGATCTGGAACTCCGCCTGGCTCGCCTGCAACAGCGGACCGGACTCGACGGAGGTGATGAGCTTGTCGTTACGGCCCGCCGCGGCCCGGCGGGTCACCTCGTCGTAGGTCCGCAGGAAGGTGCTCGTCGCGTCCGCGCTCGCCGGTGACCAGACCGGCGCCTTGCCGGTCTTCTCCTGCGGCAGGGAGACGCAGCCCGTACCGGTCGCCGCCAGGGCGACCACGAGGGCGCCGAACGCGATGCGCCGGGTCAGCCGCGCCTGACCGGCTCCGGCTCGCGCTGCGACGCGAGCGCCCCACCTGGGCGTTGGCAGACCCGGCCTAGCCATGGGAGTCCCCGTCCTGCTGCTTGGTCGTCGGAAGCACCGGGCCGACCGGACCCGGAAGCCAGGCGGGCGGATCGTCGTAGTCCGCGCCGAGAGCGACCTCGCCGGAGGCGGTCATCCCGGCCGGCCGGGCGTCACGAGCGGACGCCGGGTCCGGCCTGGCCTCCGCCGAACGACGGTCGCGGTCCGCGGCGTCCACCGCTGGAGCGAGGTCGGCCGGGCCGGGCGTGGAGCGCACTTCGTCGACGCCGACTTCGGTGGAACCGCGGGCGATGCGTCGGCCGGTGTATTGCACCTGAGCCGCTGGACCGGCGGCGGGGGCCGGCTGCGACCGCGGAGGCTGGCGGTCCGCGTTCGCGCGTTGTCCCTGTCCCTCCTGCCGCTGAGGTGACCCGCCCCGCTGATTCTGACCTGGACCTGGCTGACCCGGACCTGCCTGGCCCGGACCTGGCTGACCCGGCGGGGCACCGGGACCGGGCCGACCGTCGCCACCCCGCTGGTCCCCCGCGGGCGGGGGATGCGGGTCGGACGCGCCGCGGCGACGACCGGTGCCGGCGGGCCGCCAGGGCAGGGCGCTCGCGGAGTCGAAGCCAGGTGGGGCGGCCCCGAACCGCTCGGGCTGTTGGGGTTCGGGGGTGCTCCAGCCACGGCCGTCCGTGCCTGGGCGCGGCTCCGACGGCTGCGGCTCCGACGGGCGCGGCCCAGGCGGTGGGGACTGCTCGAAGGAGGGCGGGCCGTACGGGGATCGTTCGAACCCGGGTGGTCCGGCCGGGGTCTGGGGCGCATAGGGCCCGGCGGGCGGCGGCGCGTACGGCGTTCGACCTCGCGGGGCCTCGAACGCCTCCACGGCGCTCCTACCTCCGGAGCGCTCCGGCTCGGACTCCCGCAACGGCAGCAGGCCACCGACGGAGGCCGGGGCTTCGTCCGGCGCACCACGGGACGGGCGCTCGCCGGCGTTCCAGAACCCGCTCTGGTCCCAGGCGTCGCGGCCGTCCCAGAGCAGCGAACTCTCGTCGTCGTCCCCGCGCCGACGCCGGCCGCGGGAACGCCCCCGCACCAGCAGGAGGATCGAGCAGGCAAGCAGCAAGACGCCGACGCCTAACGTCACGAGCGAGGCGCGGAAGGCGCCCTTCACCTCGATGCCGACAGTGGCGTGTGCCTCGACGCCCGCGCGGCCGTCGGCGTTCATCACCGCGAGGTCGTAGGGGCCGTCGGACATGTCCCAGGACAACGTGCGGGCGCCACTGCCGGACGCCGTGGTCACCCACCAGTCCAGCCGGGTCGGCGGGACGACACGAGCGGCGCTGCCGTCCACCTCGCGGGTCCGCACCGTGGACGGATAGCCGAACTCCACGATCCTGGTGTTGGCGGAGCGCTCGAGATAGCTACTGAGGTCGACGTCGTGCGCGACACCGACGAAAAGCTCGGTGCCACGCCTGACCGGCTCGACCGTCACGACGAGCCGGGAGCCGTAGTAGTCGATCAGGTCCGGCGCGGTCGCGATCGCCACGCCCTTGCTGGTGAGCGTCTGCGTGCGCGCGCTCACGATGTCGTCGGGCCCGACGAGCCAGAAGGCCGCCAACCCACCCGCCCCGGCAGCGGCCAGCCCGAGGACTCCGACCAGGACACCGGCGACCATCCGGAAGACACGCATGCTCACAAGCTGACCCCGATTGATAGACCCTGCTGGGCCGTAAGCGTAACCAAGCACGCCGGGCCTCCGCCTGCCCCGGCGTGCTCGCGGTGGACAACCGAACTGCCCGCCGAACCGACGGCCTTCGTGGGCCGCCCCAGGAACGACTCAGAGCCAACTCAGGACGGACTCAGGAGGCTCAGAACAGTGCCGAGCTCAGCTCGCGACGCGCGGCGCGGACGAGCTCCTCCTCCGACCCGATGGCCTCGAACAACTCCAGCAGGTGGACGCGCAGGGCGTCGCGCTCGTCCCCGCTGGTCCGCCGGATCGCGTCGATGAGTCGCCGGAAACCCTCCTGCATGCGCCCGTCCGCGACGTCGAGGTCGGCGGCGAGGCTCTGCACCTTCGGCTCGTCCGGACTGGCGGCGGCGTCGGCCCGCACCTGGGCGGGATCGACGTCCTGGATCCGACGCAGCAGCTTTGCCTGCGCGAGCCCACGCTTGGCCTCGGCGTCGGCCGGCGCCTGGGCGAGCACCTTCTCGAACGCCAGGACCGCTCCATCGAGGTCGCCCGCGGCGATCGCCGCGTCGGCCTCGGCGTAGCGCGGGTCGCCGGCCTCCTCGTCCTCGACCGGTGCGGGTTCGCCCTCGACGGGGTCGATCGTGCCGGTGACACCCTGGGCGACCGCGAGCCGGAGCAGCTCGTCGATGAACTGCCGCACCTGTGCCTCGGGCAGCGCTCCCTGGAACAGCGGCACCAACTGGCCACGGACGACGGCGACCACGAGCGGGATGCTCTGGATCCCGGCGGCCTGGGAGAGTCGGGGGTTCTCGTCGACGTCGATCTTGGCGAGCAGGAACTTACCGGCGTAGTCCGTCGCCAGCCGCTCGAGGATCGGGCTCAGCTGCTTGCACGGCTGGCACCAGGTGGCCCAGAAGTCGATGACCACCGGCACCGTGGCCGACCGGTCGACGACGTCCTGCTGGAAGGTCGCCTCGGTGACGTCGATGACGTAGCCGCCGGGTGCGGAGCCGGCGGGCGCCCCGCCCCGGGCACCCGAAGCGGCGGCCGACGGAGTGGACGAGGCCGCGAGGCCGGACAGGTCCACGGCACCGTAGCGCGAGAAGTTTCCGGTCATGGCTTCGATTCTCCCCGACCAGGGCGATGCTGCCCACACAGGGCCTCGGGGTGTCTTGCCGGATCTGGCCGGGATCTCCCGATACGCCGGTCCGCGCCGGACCGCTCGCGCCCGACGCCCCCTCTCAGGCGTCCGGTCTACGCCGGATCCGGCCGGTCACCGTCGGCGGAGACCACCGGCGCGGCGGGCCCGGCCGGGGAGTCGGGCCGGGGACCCTCACCCAACGGCTCCGGACTACCACCCTGGGCGACCTCGACGGGTTCGGCGCCGGCGGCGTCCACCGCCGCGACAGCCACGCCATCCGACCCGGCTGGTTGGGTCCCCTCCTCATTCGGCTCCGGCGCGGGGACGGTCCGGGACCGCGTGGCGAGCAGAACCTCCGCGAGGCCGGCCCGGCTCGCCGCCACCGCCACCATGTCCCCCGCCCGCAGCGGGGTCGCCGGGTCGGCCGTCCAGTTCCAGTGCCGCCCGACCGCCCGGTGGGCGAGCAGCCGTACGGCGCCCTCCCCGGCGAGCGACCCGACCGGCTCCCCCTCGACCTGGCAACCGGCGCCGACCGACACCTCGGTGACGAGGAGCACGCGGCGTCCCGCGGGGACGGTGGCCTCGACCCGGCGCTCGAGCATCTTCGCCGCGAACTCCGGCGCCGCGAGCATGGACACACTGCGGGTGGCCCCGAGTCCGAGGCGTTCCTCCACCCGCGCCGCGAGGTCGTGGTCGAACAACCGCAGCACGATCCGCGCCTCGGCGTTGCGTTCGCGGGCGTACAGGCCGGCCTGCAGGTTGGCCACGTCGTCGTTGGTGACGGCGACGAGCGCTCGGCACCGGTGCAGCCGGGCTTCGTACAGCATCGCGTCGCTGCTGACGTCGCCGATCAGGACGGGTATCCGCAGCGCCCGGGCGGCGCGGACGCCGGGCTTGTCCTGGTCACGTTCGATGGCGACCACGTTGAAGCCGCGTTCGTGCAGGCGTTCGGCGACACCGGTACCGACCGTGCCAAGCCCACACACGACGACGTGGCCGCGGGGCCGACCCCGCAACACGTTCAGCGAGCGGGCGAGCGACGTGCCGACGAACGCGTCCACGATGGCGGCCGTGAGCAGGGAGACCATGACCAGGCCGAGGAGTTGGACGCCAACCCCGACCAGGCGAACCCACGGAGCGGCCTCGGACAGGCGCGAGTCGTCGAACCCGGTCTGGGTCACCGTCGAGACGGCGATGTAGAGGGCGTCGAGCCAGTCGATCCCCGAGGAGTGGTCGCGCGGCCACCACAGTCGCAGCGCGAGACTGCCGAGTGCGATGAACGCGAGCATCGCCACACCGACGCGACGCAGCCGGTGGTCGAAGATCCTGGCGAGGTCGGTGAGGAAGTCCTCGACGCGCGGGTGCACCCGACGGGGCGGCCGCCGGATCCCGGAACCCAGCACGATCCGGGTCGACCGGTTCCGCGACTCCACTCGCGGCCAGGTGGGGCGTCCGTTCGTACTCGCCGTCAGCAGTGGCCGGGAGTTCTCCGCGTTCTCGGCCGGGATCAGCTTGGTGGGGCCGTTGCCGGGCACCACGGCGAGGTCGGCGAGTGCGGGCTGGGAGATCAGGTCGGACGGGCCGACGGCCACCTCCCGCCCGGCCACGTTGACCCACCGCACCTCGGACTCGTCCAGGGCCGCGGCGACGAACGCCGGCGCGGCCATCGCCGCCGCCGAGACGATCGTGCTGTGCGGGACCAGGCGTTCGAGGTAGTCGCCAAGGCGCGGGTTGGTGACGTGGACGACGAGCCGGATCGTCGGGTTGAGCTCCTCTGCGGTCAGCGCCGCGTGGACGTTGCCGAGGTCGTCGGCCGCGAGCAGTGCCAACGCCCGCGCGGTGGGAACTCCCGCCTCGCGCAGCGCCGAGACGTTCGGTCGGGCGGCCTCGACGAGGGTCGCGCCCAGTGCCGCGATCTCCCGGGCGTGGTCGGATCGCACGTCCGCGACGACGACCGTGACGTCCTCGTGGACGGCCCGGAGCTCTTCCACGAGTCGTACGGCGGTGGTGTCGGAGCCACAGACGACGTGGTGGCCGAGAACCGGTCCGAGGTTCGCCCTGTCCGCCTCGCCTCGCTCGCCCACCTCGGAGTGGTCGACCGCGTCGCCCGGCCCGCCTGCACGGCCCGCACCGCCACCGTCGGTCCCCCGCGACTCCTCCGTCGTCGACACGCCGCTCCTCACCCTCGAAGTCCCCCTGGCGTCAGCCGCGGCCGCGGCTCAGGCTCGCGAGCTTAGATTGTCCCGCGCCGCGGTGAGCAGCTCGTAGCTGCGCCGCAGCGCCGGGTACAGCTCCCGGTAGACGGCGTAGTAACGCTGGTACGCGGCATGGCGTTCGGCGTCGGGCTCGAACCGCCGCACACTCGCGGCGGAGGCCCGCGCGCGTTCGGACACGGCAGCGGCCAGGTCTCCCACCAGCCCGACTCCGGCCGCCGCCACCATCGCCGCACCGACCGGGGCGCCGCGCGTGTGCGGTGACACCTCGACCGGCAGACCGGTGACGTCGGCCTTGATCTGGTTCCACGTCTGCCCCTTCGCGCCGCCGCCCACGCTGCGCAGTGTCGCGGGTCGCAGGCCGAGCCGGCCGAGCTCGTCGAGGTTGTGCGCCAGGCCGTACGCCGTGCCCTCGAGGATCGCCCGGACGACGTCGGCCCGTCGGCTCGCCATCGACAACCCGACCAGCGCGCCACGTGCGTCGGCGTCCCAGATCGGGGAGCGTTCCCCGAGGAAGTACGGCAACAGGACCAGGCCCCCGCTTCCGACCGGGGCCGTTCCGGCCAGCGCGTCCAGGGCGGCGAAGGCGTCGCCGTCCGCGCGGGCGAGCGGTTCGGTCGGCGACCCGAGGAGCGATCCGGCCAGTCCGCGCTCCCGGTCGCCGAACTCGTCGCGGAACCAGCGCAGGATCCCGCCGGTCGACACCATCGACCCGTAGACGAGGTGGTGGCCGGGCACGGGGTAGGGCAGCACGCTCATCGCGCCGAGCGCGTCACGGCGCAGCCGATCCGCCTGGAACGCCGCGTTCACCACCGTCGACTGGCCGGTCATCTCGCACAGGTCGCCGTGTCGGGCGAGTCCGGCCTCCAGGCCGGCCGCGGCTCCGTCGACGGCGCCGGCCACCACCGGCGTACCCGGCAGCAGGCCCGTGGCCCGGGCGGCCTCGGCGTCCACCCGCCCGACGACGGTGCAGGGGTGGACCGCCTCGGGTAGCCAGCCGCCGGGTACGCCCCACAGGTCGAGCAGCGGCTGCGACCAGCGTCCGCTGTCGAGGTCGCCGAGCAGGGTCAGGCCCTGGTGTCCGGTGTCGCAGGTCGGTACGCCGGTGAGCCGGTGGACGACGTACCCGTTGGCCATCAGGACGGTCGCGCCGCTCCGGCGTACCTCCGGGTGCGTGGCCAGCAGCCAGGACAGTTTGGGTGCGGCGAAGTAGGCGTCCAGCCGGTTGCCGGTCGCGGCGACGACGTCGGCCGCCGCGTCGAGGCGTGCGGCGCACTCACCATGGCCACGGCGGTCGAGCCAGAGCAGGGCGGGACCGACCGGAGATCCGGAGCCGTCCAGGACGACGACGCTCGGCGCCTGACTGCTGACGCCGACGCCCTCGACGTCGACGGGCGCGACACCCGCCGATCCAAGGCAGGCGGCCACGCAGCGAGCACTCGCCTGCCACCAGTCCTCCGGGTCCTGCTCGGCGCCGTTTCCTTCGACGTAGCGGGTGGGGTACTCCTCCCCCGCCTCGGCGACCACCCTCCCGTCGCGGTCCGTCAGGACCGCCTTGACACCGGTGGTGCCCACGTCGACTCCGACGACGACGCCGCCCATCGCCCACCTCCGTCCGGCCGCCCGGATGCGGGCAGATCGCTGCGGTTCCCACCCGCGGTCGACGGGCTGGTGTCCAGCATGCCGAGGGATCCCGTTTAGCAGCGGGTTGGTGCCCGGCACTGGCCGCCGGCGGACGACTCAGCGGGCCCGGTCGCCGCGGCCCACCAGCCCGGCGTCGTGGGCGAGCAGCCCCGCCTGGGTCCGGTTCTCGCAGTCCAGCTTTACCAGCATCCGCGAGACGTAGCCCTTCACGGTTGCTTCGGACAGGTGCAGCCGCGCTCCGATCCGGGCGTTGGACATGCCCTCGCCGAGGCAGGCCAGCACCTCCACCTCGCGCTCGGTCAGCCGGTCGAGGAGCGTGCGGGCACGGTCCTTCACGGCGTGGTCGCCCGCGGACGCGGAGACCAGCCGGCGCGCGGCGTCGGGTGAGAGCACCGTGTGCCCGTCGGCCGCGACCCGCACCAGCCCGATCAGGTCCTCCGGCGGTGTCGACTTCACGAGGAACCCGGTGGCGCCGGCACGCAGTGCCCGCAGGACGTACTTGTCGGCGTCGAAGGTCGTCAGTGCCACGACGGAGGGGCGTTCGGCGAAGGTGTTGATGCGCTCGATCGCGGTGAGCCCGTCGACACCCGGCATGCGAAGGTCCATGAGGACGACGTCGGGACGATGTCGCAGGACCGCCTCGACAGCCGCAGCGCCGTCGTGGGCCTCGTCGACGACCTCGATGTCCTCCGCCGAACCGAGGATGGTCCGCAGGTGCGCGCACACCATCGGCTCGTCGTCCACCACGACCACGCGAATCATCGCACCGCCTCCGCTGTCGGAACGTACGCCGGCAGGCTCGCCGTCACCTCGAACCCACCGTCCGGACTCGGACCGGCGTCGAGCGTCCCACGGACCAGCTCGACACGATTGCGAAGCCCTTCCAGGCCCGCTCTGGAGCCGGTCGCCGCGAGGCCGGCGTCGACGACCCCGACCGGCGCGGTGTTGCGGACCGCGAGGTGCACGCGATCGGGGTCGTAGCGGACCACGACACCGACCTCGGCACCGGGCGCGTGCTTGCGCACGTTGGTCAGCGCCTCCTGGACGATGCGGTACGCCGTCCGGCCGACGACGGGGGACGCCCGCGTCGGGTCGCCCTCCTCGACGAGTTCGGTCGGGATGCCCACCGAACGGGACTCGGCGGCCAGCGCGGCGATGTCCGGCAGCGCCAGCTCCTGTCGTCCGGAGTCGTCGTCGGGATCCGTCCGCAGGATCCCCACCAGGTCGCGTAGCTCGTCGAGGGCCTGGCATCCGGCGGCGCGGAACTCCTCCGCCGCCCGCCGGGTCTCCTCGTCGGTGGCCCGCACCCGTAGGGCGCCGGCGGAAAGCACCATCAGCGAAAGCCGGTGGGTCACCACGTCGTGCATCTCGGCGGCGATCCGGGCCCGTTCGTCGGCCCGGGCCTGGGCGGCCAGAAGGTACTGCTCGCGCTCGGCGCGTTCGGCCCGCTCCCGGAGTACGGCGATCAGGCTCCGCCGCGCGGTGAAGTACAACGCGAGAAGCGGTCCGACGGCCGTCCGCAGCAGCGCCACGGTCAAGATGACCATGGACGGGTCCCACGGTCGGGCGGCCACCAGGGTGAGGATGCCGACCAGGATCCAGCCCGGCCGGCGGATCGCGGCGTACCTCACCGGGAGGTAGGCCACCAGCACCGCCGACATCGGCGGCCACACGACGATCTCCCCGGCCGGCTCTCCCAGCGCACCGACGAGGATCAGCATCGTGACCAGCACGCTGAACCCCGTGACCGCGGCAAGGACCGCGAGTGGCGCCCGCCGCCGAGCCACCAGGCCGGCGTTCACGACGGCCTGCAGCACCAGCATCGCCCACGCGAGCGATCCGGGCCGCTCCGGCCACCATGAACTCCCGGCCAGCGTCAGGCCGGTGTCCAAGGCGACGAACCCAGCGGCGAGCGCGGCGTCGCCCAGCCGCGAGGCGGGCGACAGGGGGCGGTCGTCCACCCGGTCCTCCACGCATCTCACCGCGCAAAGGTAGTTCACCCGCGGCGCGCCGGGCCATGGCCGCGGGCCGGGACCCTACGAAGGTAGCCGTCGGCCTTCGACCCACCGACTTTCGTCGCATCGGTCGCCCACCATCGCCGCTGCCGGCCCCCGCGGCGTTCGGCTGGAATACCGGTCAGGAAGTCACCGACCGTCGCCGGCCGCGCACCGCGGCCAACCTGGAGGCAGCCATGTCCGCCACCCGCACCGCCCGAACCAACAGCCCTTCGGTACCCCCCCGGGCCGGAACCCGTGGCGCCCGGGCCCTGACCGTCGCCGCCGCGACCGCGGCCGCCCTGGTCGTGTGGGCCCTCATCTCCTACGTGTTCGGCGTCGACCTGGCCGCACGACCCTTCGGCGCACCGGACTACACCCCCGTCGGAGCGGCCGCCGTCGTGGCCGGGGGGCTGGTCCCAGGGCTGTGTGCCTGGGGACTACTGGCGCTGATGGAACGACTCGGCTGGCGCGCCCGGCGGGTCTGGACCATCGTCGCCGGCGTCGTCCTGGTGCTCTCGCTGGCGACTCCGCTCACCGGTGGTGAGACCCTCGGCGCGGTGATCGGCCTGACCGCCCTGCACCTCACCGTGGCGGCCGTACTCATCCCCGGTCTGGCTCGCACCGCCGTCCGGTGACAGTTCACCCACGAAGGTCGCCCGCGGATTGCCGCGACGACGGCCTGGGCACACACCCGGTGGGGGGCCCGACCTCGGGGGGATCTGGTCGGGACGTTTCAGTCCTGCCTGACCGGCGCCACGGCGCCGGTCGGCCAGTAGTCTGGGAGTCCCCACATGCACTCATCACATCCCGGCCCGGCCTCACATCCCGGCCCGGCCTCACATCCCCGCCTGGCCTCACGTCCCCGCCTGGCCTCACGTCCCCGCCTGGCTGTCGTTCTCGCCGCGGCCCTCCTCCTCGTCCTGTCCCCGCTCACGACCGGCTCCGCTCCCGCGGCGCCACCTCCCCCGGCCCCGCCGATGGGCAAGATGTCGACGACGACCCTGCTGCTCAGCTCTATTCCCGCGACCGGCGGACGGGCCGTCCCCTTCCTGCGCCTGCCGACCCGGCACATGAAGGCCGGGCAGTCGATCTACGTCGTGGGGCGGATGGCCGCCGTGACCAACGTGCCGAGGGGCCCGATGATGGGCATCCGCATCATCTGCCTGGGCGGGAGCGGAGGACCGTTCACCGTTCGCAACCACGACGGGCGCGCCTACGGCGTCCAGGCCATCGTCGTGCGCTGGCTCTTCACCGCCCCGCACGACGGCAACTACACCTGTGAGCTCCGTGGCGTGGGCGCGACCCAGATCGATCCGCAGGTGGCCCGACTCGACCTGGTCGCGAGCCGCAGCCTGTTGCAGGTGACACCGGTACGGACGGGCGCCCAGGGTTGGATGACCGGCGCCGACACCTGTGTCGGGACCCAGGGAATCCCGAACATCCCCCAGTGCGCGCAGCCACGTTCCGCGGTGACGGTCCTGGCGCGACACCTCTCAGCCGGTACGGCGCGCTTCGTGAACACCGTGACCGACGTGCAGTTGAGCCGGGAGTACGGCGCGTACCCAGGCGGTTCGAGCACCGTCAAGGTCACCTTGCATGCCACCCCGTCGACGGCGAGCGGACACCCGTGCGCGCCGGTCCGGTCGACCAGCCGGACCGCCACGATCAACGGGCACGTGCACCACTACAAGGTCAACCTCACCTTGCCGGGCACGCGGGTGAACCTCGGCGGCGGTTGCGGTCGCCAGGTACTGCTCCAGACCCGGGTCGAGCACCTGGCGGGCAACCCCGTCACCGTCCACGACTCGAGGTACTCCAACGCCGCGGCGTGGACCTACTGACCGAGGGGTCGTCCCCACGGTCGGTTCCAGCTCGGCATCGCATCGGTCGGCATCGCATCGGTCGGCACCGCCTCCGCCGGCCGTGCGTCAGCCGATCAGGTCGCCGGTCGCCGCCCGCCACGTGTCCGCCGCCTCCACGTCGGTCGGCATGGTGGCGGCGCGGCGTTCGGCATCGACCATCTGGGCGTACGCCGCGACCTCCTCGGCCCGGCGTGCTTCGTCCCAACCGAGCACCTCGCCCATCACCCGAGCCGCCTCCGGCGCCGCCGCCGTGCCCCGGTCGGCGGTCTCCATGAAGATCCGGGTCCGCCGGGAGAGGACGTCGACCAGGTGCAGCGCGCCCTCGCTGTGGGCGGCATAGGCGATCTCGGCGCTCAGATAGCGCGGCGCACCGGGGAGCGGACGCGCAAGGTCGGGCTGCTCGACCGCCAGGTCGAGCACGTCGGGCGTGAGGTCGCCGTAGCGGCCGAGCAGGTGGTCGACGTCCCCCGGCGAGACCCGGGCCTCGCGGGCGAGCCGGTCGCGCTGGTGGCGAAGCGCGTCGTAACCGGACGCGCCGAGCAGCGGCAGCCGCTCGGTGGTGGACGGCGGCAGCGCACGCCCGAGCGGATGGCTCGCCGCGTCGACGGCGTCCCTCGCCATCAGGCGGTACGTCGTGTACTTGCCGCCCACGACCGTGATCATGCCGGGTGGGCCCTCGACCACGGTGTGGTCACGGCGCAGCGCGGCCGTCGTCTTCGCTCCGGCCGCACCACCACGTCCGACGGCACTCGCGAGCAGCGGCCGCAGCCCGGCGTACACGCCGAGCACGTCGGCCGTGCTGATCGGGCGGCGCAACCACCGGTTGGCATGGCCGAGCAGGTAGTCGACGTCCTCGGCGGAGGCCAACGGATGCGCGCGGTCGTGGTCCCAGAGAGTGTCGGTGGTGCCCATCAGCCAATAGTCGAACCACCGGCGGATGATGAAGACACTGTCCTTGGTCCTCGCGATCAGCCCGGTGCGCGACTCGATCCGGTCACCGGGTACGACGAGGTGCACCCCCTTCGCCGGGCGTACGGCGATGGTCTGCTGGCCACCGAGAGACTGGACCTCATCGGCCCAGATGCCCGCGGCGTTGACCACGACCCGTGCCGTGAGGTCGGCGTGCCCGCCCTCCTCGAGGTCATGGACGCGGACGCCGACGACGCGTTCGCCGTCACGCAGCATGCCCACCACCCGCGCCCTGGTGAGGACGGTGGCACCGAGGCTCGCCGCGGTCCGGGCGAGCGTCATGGTGTGCCTGGCGTCGTCGACCCGGACGTCGTGGTACTGCACCGCGCCGGTGATGCCCTCCGGCCGAAGCTCCGGCATCTCCGCCAGGGCGGCTCGACGGCTCAGGTGCCGGTGGCCCGGGACGCTTCGCGGCCCGGAGAGCCGGAACACGTCGTACAACGCGACACCCGCGCCCACGTAGGGGCGCTGCCAGCGGCGGGTGAACGGGAACATGAACGGCTCGGGCTGCACCAGATGGGGGCACAGCCGCTCCACCATGAGGTCCCGCTCGAGCAACGCCTCCCGCACGAGACCGAAGTTGAGCTGCTCGAGGTAGCGCAGTCCGCCGTGGAAGATCTTTCCCGAACGGGACGACGTACCGCTCGCCAGGTCGTCGGCCTCGACCAGGATGACCGACAGGCCGCGCGAGGTGGCGTCGAGTGCCACGCCGGCCCCTGTGACACCGCCGCCGACCACGACCATGTCGACCTCGCGGTCACCGAGTCCGGCGATCTCCTCCCGCCGCCGCGTGGCGGACAGGACCGACCTGTCGGGCCTCACCGACCCGACTCCGGCGGCGGCACCTGTCCATAGTTGCCGAACTTGGCGATCACCCGCTCGATCTCCTCGACGGGCAGCTCGCGCGGGCGGAGCCCGAGGGCGGCGCCGCCGGTCGACGCGCGCAGCCACAGCTCGCACAGCCACTCGAGGTACTGGTTGAGCTGGAAGGCCTGGGCCAGCGAGGACCCCACGGTCACGGTGCCGTGGTTGGCCATCAGGCAGCCGTTGCGACCCTTCAGCGCGTCGGTCACCGAGGCGGCGAGCTCGGGAGTGCCGTACGTCGCGTAGGGGGCGACCCGGATCGCGCCGTTGAAGAGCCCGACCAGGTAGTGGATGGTCGGCAGCTCGTCGACCAGCGTCGAGACGGCGGCCGCGGACGTCGCGTGGGTGTGCACGACCGCGGTGTGCTCGGTCGTCCGGTAGACGGACAGGTGGAGCGGCGTCTCGCTGGTCGGGTCCAGCTGCCCTTCGACCAGCTCGCCGTCCAGGTCGATGACACAGACGAGTTCGGGGGTGAGCGCGTCGTAGTCGAGGCCGCTCGGCGTGGCGACCACCAGGTCACCCACCCGGACGCTCAGGTTTCCCGACGTGCCCACGACGAGCCCTTCCGGGCGTAGCCGCTGGGCGAACCGGACCACCTCGGCCCGCTCCTTCGCCAACCTCATACCTGACGCTCCTTCCATTCGGTGCGCGCGCGATCAACGGTCGCGCGGTAACGGTCGTACTCTCCCGCGTAAAGCCGGGTGCTGTCCGCACCGGGTCCGACCACCGTGGTCGCGGCGGCCCGGGTCGTTGCCCATGCACCCGCGTCGGCGTCCAGGCCGGTGGCGGCGATGCCGGCCAGGACCGCGCCGTACGCGCCGACCTCCGCGCTCGGCGCCACGTGCACCGGACGGCCGAGCACGTCGGCGAACAGCCGCAACCAGTGCTTGCTGCGCACGCCGCCCCCGCAGATCGCGACGTCGCCGCTCAGGCCGGCCGCCTCGAAGCAGTGCCGGGCGGCGTAGGCGATCCCTTCGCAGACCGCGCGGACGACGTCGGCCGGGGTGGTCTGGACGGTGAGCCCGTCGAGTCGGGCCCGGGCACCGGACTCGAGGAACGGCGCGCGTTCACCGGCCGGGGAGAAGTACGGCAGGCAGCGGACGCCGTGCGCCCCCGGCACGCTGGCCGCGAGGAGTTCGTCCACGCCGTCGTGGGTCCGGCCGATCAGGGCCAGCACCCAGTCGAGCGCGGCGGTGCCCACCATCGCCGGCATCGAGCGCAGCCAGCGGTCCGGACGGCCGAGCGGGAGGGTGAGTCCCGCCGGTTCGCCGGACATGTCCAGCTCGTCGATCACGACCTGGCAGGCGAGCGTCGTCCCGACGATCAGGTGGCCGACGCCGGGCTCGTCGACGCCGGAGCCGCGGGCACAGGCGGGCAGGTCGAAGGGACCCGCCGAGACGGGGGTGCCGACGGCCAGGCCGAGCAGTGCCGCGCCCTCGTCGTTCAGGACGCCGGTCGGGCCCGGCTCGACCACCGGGGCGAGCAGGTCGGCGCGGTGCGCCAGCCCGCAGGCGTCGAGGACGTCCGTCGCGTAGGTGCGGGTCACCGGGTCGAGGAAGGGCAGCGCCGCGTCGGAGGTGTCGGTCGCGCGGACACCGGTCAGCCGCTGCATCACCACGTCCTTGCAGTACGCCGCCGTCAACGCCCAGTCGAGCACCCGCGGCTCGTGCGCGTCCAGCCACGCGAGCACCGGTGCCGGACAGCCGGGGAACATCGCCCCGCCCGTCCGCCGGAACACCGTCTCGGACATCCCGTCGGCCTGCCAGCGGTCGGCGATCCCGGCGGCGCGGGCGTCCATCCAGGACACCGCGGGCCGCACGGCTCGGCCGGCGCCGTCCACGAGCCACACACCGTCGCCCTGCCCGGTGAGGGCGAGCAGTGTCGGCGGGCCCGCGGTCTGCGCGGCGGCGCTCTTCAGCAGCCCGCGCACCACCATGGCGACCGCCGTCAGCACCTCCTCCATGTCCTGCTCGAACCACGCCTCGTGCGGGCTCACGACCCGCGCCGGCGCCGACTCGAGTGCGCACTGCTCGCCGGCGTCGTCGAACAAGGCCGCCTTGATCACCGACGTACCGATGTCGACACCGATGTAGCTCATGGCCGCCTCCTCAGCGCCGGGTGGAGAGGACCTCCGGGTTGGCGCAGTGCGCCGGCGGCTCCCCGTCGAGCCACCGGCGTACTTCGCCGGCACAGATCGCCGCGGCGCGTTCGGCCACCTCCCGGCTGCAGCCGGCGATGTGCGGGGCCATCACGAGGTTGCGGGTGGCGAAGAGTCGCGAGGACCGGGGCAGTGGTTCCTCGGGAAAGACGTCGATCCCCGCAGCGGCGAGCGCACCCCGGTCGAGCGCGTCGCACAGGGCGTCGTAGTCGACCAAGCCGCCACGTGCGGTGTTGACGAGGACGGAGCCCGGACGCATCCGGGCGAGTTCCGCCGCGCCGATGAGTCCGCTCGTCTGTTCGGTCAGCCGGGCGTGCAGGCTCACCACCCGGGACTTCGCGAGCAGGACGTCGAGGTCGTGGACGCGCTCGACGTCCGGGCCGAACGCCTCCGCCGCCGCGAAGGGGTCGTACGCGAGCACCCGGGCACCGAAGGCGGTCAGCAGTCGGCCGACCAACTGTCCGATCGCGCCGTACCCCACCAGCCCCACGGTCGAGTCGCGCAGCTCGAATCCGGCCGAGTCGTAGCGGAAGTAGTGACCGGGCCAGTCGCGTCCGCCGGAGAGTTCGGCGTGCCCGGCGGCGATGTGGCGGCAGGTCGCCAGCATGAGGCCGAGCGCGAACTCCGCCGCGGCGTTCGCGTTGCGCCCGGGTGCGTAACAGACCACGACGCCGGACCGGGTGGCCGCCGCCAGGTTGACGTTGACAGGGCCACCGCGCGACACCACGACCAGGCGCAGGTCGGGCGCGTGGTCGAAGATGCGTTGGGTGAACGGCGCGAGATGGGTGACGGCGGCGTCCACGCCGTCCAGGGCGGCGATCATGGTGTCCTCGTCCCCGGCTGCCTCGACCACCTCGCCGACCTTGCCCCAGGGCCGGGTCGGCCAGCCCAGGTCGAGGGTGCGCACGTCCGGCCGCTGGCGGCGGGGTGCGGTGGACCGGCCGAGTTCCGCGTCGAGCGCCCGGACCAGGAGGTCGGGGCGGACGAACTCGTCACCAGCCGCGAGGATTCGCGCTCTGCTCATCTGTCCCCGTCTCTCCTCTGTTCCCGACTCTGGTCTGTAGTCTGGCCGACACGGGCGTCACCGCGAGGGTCACTCACCGGCCACCTCGACACGTACGTCATGGGACTTGAGCTCGGCCACCACGTTCCGGTCCGCCCCGGCATCCACGATCACCACGTCGAAGGCGTCGACCGGCACCAGCCGGTGCAACGCCGTACGGCCGAGCTTGGTGTGGTCGAGCAGCAGGTACCGCACCGCCGCGACCTCCAGCATGGCCCGCTTGACCGCGACGATCCGCTCCTCCTGGTGGTAGGCGAAACCGCCGGACAGCGCGGAGGTGGACACGAACACCGCGTCGACCCGGAGCGACTGGACCGCCTCGACACACGTCACACCGAGGAACGAGTCGTGCAGGGGGTCGTAGTCGCCGCCGAAGCCGGTGAGCCCGACTCCCCGGACCCGCGACAGTTCGCGCATCGCCGGCAGGAAGTTGGTCCCGACATGAAGCGGCCGTGCCGGAGCCAGATGTGCGACGAGCGCGAACGCCGTGGTCGAGTCGTCCAGGATGAGTGACATCCCGGACTCGACGTGACGGGCGGCATGCCGGGCGATCGCCTGCTTCTGCGTCAACATCGACTTGCGGCGGTAGGCGACGTTGGACTCGAAGACCCCGGACGGCTGTGCCGTGACACCGCCACGGAACTTCCGCACCACGCCCCGCTCGGCGAGCTCGTCAAGATCGCGGTGGATCGTCATCAGGCTGACGCCGAACATCGGCGCGAGCTCCTGGGCGGTCGACTTGCCCCGACCCAGCACGAACTCCGCAAGGCGTTCCTGACGCTCCTCCGGCGACTCGTGCCGGCCGTCGACGGTCATCGTGCGGCCACCACCTTCGGGTCCGGCGTAGGAACTGACGTCTCGGAGCGCCACACGAAGCGCACGGCGCCCTGCGCGGCGGGAAGCACCTGGTCACGTCGTCACACGACTTAACACGTTCTGACGTGATCATCTCGGGCTACCCTGTGACGAAGCGAGCAGGCGGGTCAAGAGGTGCTGACCGGGTTCGGCCAGGTGGGCTCACCGGGCCGCCTTGCCGCGGCGCACCGGGCCGCCGCTCACCAGGTTTCGGTTCCCGCTCCAAGCGGTGGGTTCCATGCCATGAGGCCCCACCGACCCGCGTGGTCGCGCCGCAGGACCGCGCCGGTGGCGTTGCGGATGACGGGCAACGCCGTACGGAAGGCCCGCGGAGGGATGCCGAGCAGGTCGCAGACCACGATGCGCAGGAACGTGCCGTGCGCGACGACGAGGACCCGGTCGCCGGACTCGCCGTTCGAGATGTCGGCGAGCGCCGCCCGTCCCCGTGCCAGCGCGGCGGAGGGAGACTCTCCGCCGGGAAGCGGGTTGGCATAGGGATCGGCCTCGAACGCCGCACGCTCGTGCGGGAACCGCTCCCGCATCTCCGCCGCCGTCAGGCCCTCGGCCGTGCCGAAGTCGAGTTCGACCAGGCGCTCGTCGACCGGCGCGCGCAAGCCGGTCTTGCGTACGGCCGGCTCCGCCGTGTCACGGGCTCGTCGCAGAGTCGAACTCACGATCGCCGTCAACTTCGCCTGCGCCGCCCACTCGCCGAGTTCGACCGCCTGCTCGTGTCCGAGATCGGTCAACGGCGCGTCCGTACGCCCGACGTAGCGGTTTTCGGCGTGCATGGGCGTCTCGCCGTGACGGACGAGGAACACGGTCACCGGGAGGCCGGGGCGATCATGAGGCACCCGTCGACGATAGACGTCTCCGTTCCGCCAGGACAGCGGAGGTCCAGTCAGCCGGTGCACCCAGCGGCCCGCCGCCGAGATCAACTGGGACGCCGACGTGCTCGCTGCCTACCGCCCTCCGTGTCGGATCTCGTTTCTGACAAAGACTTGTTCGAAAGAATCTTGGTTGGGCGGCTCGGATCGCCTTGTTTACAAGGGGTTGTTGTCGGTGGTCGGGTCTAGGGTTTGGTCATGGACACCGACACCACCTCCACCCATCCGCTTGGTGCTGTGGTCGATGGTGTCCGCGACTCCCTCGACGAAGCCGCGTCCTGTCCGATCTGGTCGCTCCCCGACGCGCAACTCGGCGGGGTGTTGGCCCAGCTTGTGCGGGAGCGGGCGCGTCTGGACGCCCTGATCTTCGACCTGGTGCGGCAAGCCGATGTCAACGCGGTCCACACCGGCACGGGTGCGGCGAGCACCGCGGTATGGGTCCGGCAACAGACCCGGATGAGCCGCGCCGAAGCCGGTGGCGCGGTGAAGCTGGCCAAGGCCCTCGACGCCACCCTGCACAGCACGAAGAAGGCGCTGTCGCAGGGGCGGGTGTCGTTGCGGCATGCGCAGGAGATCCACCTCGCCATGGGGAAACTCCCCGCCGACATCGACCCCGACGTCAAGGCCCAAGGCGAGGCCGCGTTGGTGGAACAGGCACAGACCTTCGACCCGCAGGAGCTGCGAGCGTTGGGAGACCGCCTGTATCAGGTGGTGGCCCCTAACGACGCCGACAGACGGATCGGTGAACAGTTGGCGCGCGAGGAGCGGAAAGCAGCCGCGAGCAGGACCGTCTACTTCGGCACCGCCGGACCAGGCATCGGCACCGTCACCATGCGGTTCGAACGCGCCTACATGGCCCAACTCCACGGCATGCTCGACGCCCTGGCGAAACCACGGCCCGGCCCGCACGGCAGGGACACCCGCCCCTACGACCGCCGCTTGGCCGACGCCGCGATCGAATGGATCGGCCTCGCTCAGGCCGCCGGGAACGCACCCACCCGGGGCGGGACCAGGCCGCGGATCACCGCCACGGTCCCCTTCAAGTTTCTCCGCGGCCTCCACGGGCACGGCGTCATCCACACCACCCTCCAAGCCACCGCAACCCTCAACCCCGACGGCGGCTGCGAGGCGTGCGTCACCGGCCGCGGGGACGCGGAGAACGGCGGCGCGGATGGCAGCGGTCCGAAGGTCGGGGCGTTCGGGAAAGTCCCCGACGGGATCCCGGTCTCCGCACGATGGCTACGCATGCTGACCTGCGACGCAGAGATCCTCCCCGCCGTGTTAGGCAGCGACGGAGCCATCCTCGACCTCGGCACCGGAACACGACTCTTCACCAGCAACCAACGCCACGCCCTCGGAGAACGCGACGGACACCACTGCAACTTCCCCGACTGCCAAGCACACGAAAAATGGTGCCACGCCCATCACCTCATCCACTGGGCAGACGGAGGACCCACAGACATAGGAAACGGGGTACTCCTGTGCCCCACCCACCACGACATGATCCACCACGAACTGGCAGGTGCGGATGGGTGACCACGGCCACCCCGAATACATCCCACCCCCATGGACCGACCCCACCCAACACCCCCTCCGCCGCTAGACCGCAGCCGCAGCCGCAGAGACCACCCTGCTGCCGCCGACCTCGCAGCGGACGCAACACTAGGTTGACGTCAAGATCATCCAGTGCCGGACGAAGCGATCAGTCCAACCACCCGCGCCTGACGAGTGCGTCCCGCCAGCGCTGGTAGGCATCGGTGAACCGATCGGTGCTGCCCTCCCGTGGAAGGTGGCGGGAGCGGACCCGCACCATCGCGTCCGCCGCACCCGACAGGGATCCGTACGTACCGGCCGCCGCGACCACCGCCATACCGAACGCGCCGTCGGTCACCTCGGGTACGACGATCTCGCGGCCGAGGATGTCGGCGTGCAACCGCGGCCAGTAGGCGCTGCGAGCCCCACCACCGGTGAGCGTCACCGCCCCCGTCACCGCCGCCCCCAACGCCTCGACGTGCTCGAGCGCCAGCCGTTCGACGAACGCGACGCCCTGTAGGAGTGCCGCGTGGCGTTCCGCGTCCCCGCTCGGCGTACCGTCCAGGAATCCTTCGGCGTCGGGCCTGCTGATCGGGAACCGCTCCCCCCGCCCGACAAGTGGGTACGCGAGGCAGCCCGCCGGTTCGTACGCCGCGGCCGCCTCGTCGAGCGCAGCAAGATCGGCGCCCGGGAACTCCCGGGCCAGCACACCCGCCCCCGCGCTCGACGCGCCACCCGGCCACCACCCGCCGTCCGGGCTGCGGTGGGAATAGACCGCGCCGCTGGGATCCTCGACCGGCGCCTTCGTCGTGCCCTTGAGGACGAGAGTGGTCCCGAGGACATAGTTCCACGCACCCGGGGTCAGGGCGCCCGAGGCGACCTGCGCGGCGCATCCGTCGGTCAGCCCGGCAAGGATCGGTGTGCCGGCCGGAATCCCGGTCAGCTTCGCCGCGGCAGCGCCGACCTCACCCAGCCGCGCACCCGGCGCGACGACCGCGGGCAGCCGAGCGGGGTCGAGCCCGTGTCGGTCCAGGACGTCGCGGGGCCAGTCGGCGCGCATCAGGTCGACGCCGCTCTTGAGCGCGTGGCTCCAGTCCGTCGCCACCGGTACGCCGGCCAACCGGGCGGCCACGAGGTCGGCCTGATGGGAGAGTCGCGCGTCCCCGGGAAAGTCGTGCTGCTCGAGCAGCCACAACGCCTTGGCGAGCCCCCACGACGCCTGCGGGCGGGCTCCGGCCGCCGCCCAGCCAGGTGCGGGGTCCGCGGCGAGGCGCGTGGCGTAGGTGCCGGCCCGACCGTCGTCGTACATGAGCGCCGGAGTGACCGGCCGGGAGGGATCGCCGTCCACGTCCCGGACGAACAACACCGTCCCGGACGTGCTGCACACCGCCAGCCCGCCGACCGTACCGACGGTGCCCGCACGCATCACTTCCCGTGCCGCTGCGGCGAAGGCGGACCACCACTCCTCTGGGTCCTGCTCGTGCCGGACACCGTCCCGCCGACTGCCCAACGAGGCCGACGCCTTCGCCACCACAGTGCCGTCGGCCGTCGCGGCGACCACGCGGACCCCCTGCGTACCGAGGTCGACACCAAGCCAGGTCAGGCCATGATCGGCATGCTCCGTCATGCACCCCATCACATCGGCGTCCGGAGCGGCGCGTCAACTCGACCCCGCGGATCTGGTCACCGCATGGTGCACCGACGACGACCCCGGGCGACGACAGCCCCAAGCGACGGCCCCGGGCGAGGACCCCAGGCGCGCTAGAAGCGCGCCGGTTCGCGGTAGTCGCCCCACTCCTTCTTCAACAACCCACAGATCTCACCGAGCGTGGCCTCCGCGCGGGCGGCGGCCAGGATGGCCGGAACCATGTTCTGGTCGGTACGCGCCACCTCCGCGAGTTCGCGCAGCGTCTTGTCAACGTCGGCTTGCACCCGCGTTCGACGGCGGTCGGCGAGCATGCGCCGCTGCTCCACCTCGACCTCGTGGCTCACCCGGAGGATCTCCACCTCCCCGGTCACGGAGGCCGTGTGCGCGTTGACGCCGACGATCTTCTTCTCGCCCTTCTCCAGTGCCTGCTGGTACTGGAAGGCGGCGTCGGCGATCTCACTCATGAACCAGCCGTCGTCGATACCCCGAAGCAGACCCGCGGTGATGGTCCCGTCGTCGCTCATCTCCCTGATCCGGGCGAACACGTCCTCGGCCTCGGCTTCGAGCCGGTCGGTCAGTGCCTCGACGTACCACGAGCCGCCAAGAGGATCGGCGACGTTACCGACACCGGTCTCCTCCATCAGCACCTGTTGGGTGCGCATCGCGATCTCCGCTGCCCGCTCCGACGGCAGCGCGAGGGTCTCGTCGAGCGCGTTGGTGTGTAGGGAGTTGGTCCCGCCGAGGACGGCGGCGAGTGCCTCGACGGCGGTGCGAACGACGTTGTTGTAGGGCTGTTGCGCGGTCAGCGACACGCCCGCGGTCTGGGTGTGGAATCGCAACCATGCCGCCCGGTCGGTCTTCGCGCCGTACACGTCCCGCATCCAGCGGGCCCAGATCCGGCGCGCGGCCCGGAACTTCGCGATCTCCTCGAAGAAGTCGATGTGGCTGTCGAAGAAGAAGGACAGCCCCGGAGCGAAGACGTCGACGTCGAGGCCGCGGGACAGGCCTAGCTCGACGTAGGCGAAGCCGTCCGCGAGGGTGTAGGCAAGCTCCTGCGCGGCGGTCGATCCGGCCTCCCGGATGTGGTAGCCCGACACCGACAGCGGCTTGTAGGCCGGGATCTCCTTGGCGCAGAACTCCATCAGGTCGCCGATCAGGCGCAGGTGCGGCTGCGGCGCGAACAGCCACTCCTTCTGCGCGATGTACTCCTTGAAGATGTCGGTCTGCAGGGTTCCGTCGAGGGTGGCGATGTCGACGCCCTGGCGTTCGGCTGCCACGAGGTACATGCAGAAGACGGGTACCGCCGGCCCGGAGATGGTCATCGAAGTAGTGACCTCACCGAGCGGGATGTCCTCGAAGAGCACGTCCATGTCGGCGGCCGAGTCGACCGCCACGCCACAGTGGCCGACCTCACCGAGCGACTGGGGCTCGTCGGAGTCGCGGCCCATCAGCGTGGGCATGTCGAAGGCCACCGACAACCCACCGCCCCCGCCCGCGAGGATCATGCGGTAACGCTCGTTGGTCTGATGAGCACTTCCGAATCCCGCGAACTGCCGGATCGTCCAGGTCCTCCCCCGGTATCCGGTCGGGTACAGGCCGCGGGTGAAGGGGTGTTCGCCCGGCCAGCCGATGCGCTCGAAGCGGGGATCATCGGCTCCGTCCGGCGGGCCGTAGACCGGCTCCACCTCCGATCCGGACAGGGTCGTACGCCGCAACCGGTCCTGCCTGTCCGCGGCGGCGCCCCCGCCGGACCGCAGGCGTTCCCCCGCCGCGTCGTACCGCTGCCTCCACCGGCGCCGGCCCTCCGCGATGTCTTCGGCCCTCATAGGTCCTCCCGGCTTCCGGGCGCCCTCGTGAGGCGCCACTGCCACGATAGTAGGACGTCCAACTATCCGCAGGCAGGTGCGGAGTTCGAGAGCATAGGAGTCGGGTCGGACACAATTCGGTGACTCCGGCCCGCTCGGATCCGCCTTCAGCCCGGCGACGGCACCCGCCCGCCGGAGGCGCGCCTGCTCAGGGCAGGAAGTCGCCCGCGTCCTGGCGTACCAGGGTCAGCAGCTCGTGCACCGTGCACAGGCTCGCGTCGTCGAGCGCGTCCAGCCCGAACCGCATCGCGACGAGGTCCTTCGTGGTGGCCTTGACGACCTCGCGCCCCTCGTCGGTGACCTCCGCCAGGACGCCTCGTCCGTCCTCCGGATGAGGGGTGCGTCGCACCAGGCCGTCCCGCTCGAGTCGCCGGACGATCGAGGTCACGGACGTGGGGTGCACCTGCAGGCGCTCGCCCATCTTGCCCAGCGGCAGCGCGCCGGTCCGGGTGAACGTGAGCAGCACCAGGGCTTCGTACCGAGCGAAGGTCAGGTCGTAGCGCCGCAGCACCTCGTCCAGTCGGGCGAGGACGATCTGCTGGACCCGCATCAGCGAGGTGACCGCCCGCATCGGCTCGACCGCGGCATCCCCACCGAAGTGGTGTGCCCACTGTCGGGCTGCCTCCTGAACGGGGTCGAACGGCAGCGGCCTCCTCTTCGCCATGCCCAGGAACGTAACAGGCGACCGGATCCACCCCTGGAGCTGGCCCACGTCAGCTGGCCACAGGAAAGAGTGGGAACCTGGTTGGCGATCTGTGCTCGGAGGCCGGTCCGGACCGGCCTCGGCCGCATCGCGTCGCCCTGGTTCGAACGGCGCCCATCGGTGGGACCGTGCGGCCTCTCAGGCGGGGTCGTGCTGGCGGGCGGCCGGGCGGTCGCCGTGTCCGGGCTCCTGTTGCGGGTTGTCGCCGTCGTCCGTGGCACGCGGCTCCGGCCAGCCTGTCCCGTGTCCCCGACCGCCCGTGCGGACGTGTGTCCTTGGGTGTGTCGGCGGGTGGGTGGGCTGGGAGCGCGCCGGGTGCGGACGCTGCTGGTGGATCATCTGCGCGTCTCGCTGCGATGACGGCGTACCGCTGTGCGCGGGCTCGCTCGGGCCGGGCTGCTGGTCGCCCCGCGCGGGCGTCGCGGGTTGGCCGGCCTCCAGCTTGAGCGGCGGGACGATGCGCCGCCGGATCAGGCCGACGCCCCACTCGACGACCACCCAGGTCGGTCCGGCAAGCCTGCGCAACCACCGTCGTACGCCACTCCAGCCGAGGTCGACGAGCAGCGTCAGCTGGAGCATCGCGGCGCCGACCATGGCGCCGGCGACCAGGTCGCTGAACCAGTGGGTGTGGCGGTAGACCGAGATGATGGTCATCAGGACGGTGATCCCGGCGACCACGGCCCAGAGCAGCCGGCGCACGGGCGGGCTGATGCTGCCGTAACGCACCAGCAGCGCCACGATCAGGCCGTAGACGAAGAGCGTGTTGGCGGTGTGCCCGGACGGGAAGAGGACGTTGTCGCCGACGAAGAGTTCGGGGCCACCGGTGCGCGGGCTCTCCCGCCCGCTGGCGAGCTTGAGGACGCCGATCACGCCGTTGAGCGCGATCGTGGAACCGATGGCGATCACGAGCGGGCGAATGCTGCGAATCCGGCGAGACAGGTAGAACGCCACAATGACCAGCAAAGGCAGACAGATCAACCGTTGGCCGATCCGGTCCACGGCGTCGGCGTAGGGGTAGTCGTACGGCCCCCGGAACTTCCAGATCTCGGATACGTGAGAGTCCAAGCTCAGCAGAAATCCGCCTCGGGCCAGATCCGCGAAGATCGCCAGCACCCCGACGAACAGGACGACTGCCAGCACCGGAAAAGTCGGAGTCGCACCGGTGGACTCGTCTCGGGCCTTCTTCTCCGAGACTCGACCGTGCATGACGGGCCGGCTCCTCTCAGTATCGACGGTGATCACGAACGCCGCGTTGGTGTCCGGCCGTCGGTCTTCCCGACGATAGACGACCAGTGAGTTAAGAGGGTTCCTGCTTACCCAGTGCGTGACTGAGCGTTGTCTCACCGTTCATTTACTCGTTGGGCGTCTTTGCCTTATTTTCCCCCGAAAACGGAGCATCGGGTGTCGCGTCGCGACGCTCGGGAGCATACCCACCTGGGCTGGAAGCAGATCCGCCTCGCCAGCCGACGATGGCTGGCGAGGCGGATCGAAAGAACTCGGAAGAACGTGGAGAACGTGACCGGCGCGAGGCGGACGATCAGGTCTCGCGGAACGCCACAACACCGCCACGGACGGCCGGAGACGCCTCAGCACCCTGCCGGCGCCGGGGTCAACGCGGTCGCGGCGGCGGAAGCCGACGGGCAGTGGGCGGGCCGGGACGACGCGGATGGTTGGCGCGCGGGCGGGCCGCCGTCGTCGCCGCCTTGACCACCGCGGCTGTTCCCTCTTCCTCCTCCCGCTCGTTGGCCGTCGCCCGGAGGCCGGAACGCTGGAGCAGGCGCTGAATCGTGAGGTCGCGCTGGTCGGGCCTACCGACGTACCTGACTTCGCGAAGTCCCTGCTCCTGCGCGGCGTTCTCGAAGACGAAGTGGCCGTAGCCGAGGATCCGGCCGGCGAACGGCTTGTCGATCGTGATGTCGAGAATCCTCATGATCGGGGTCGTGGCGATCTTCTTCGTCAGGACGCCACGCACGCGGAACACCCGCATGTTGGTGATCACGAAGCGGTCCATGTGTTCGGTCAGGGCGCGCCAGCCGGCATGGCCGAACAGCAGAAGAGCGCCGATGAACGGCACCCACGCAGCGTTGACGGGGAGGTTGATCATGACCCCGAACAACACCAGCGCACCCAGACACTCCAGGACCGGGATGATGTAGACCACCCAGTGGTGGCGCACCTCATCGACCACCACCTCGCCCTCGTCGGCGAGAAGGTGCCGCACGATCTTCGGATCGGCGATCGCTCGCCGAAGCCATCGGAGCGGTCCGGTCACGCGAACACTGTGCTGAAGAACGTGATGAGTGCCTGGAAGCCGTCACTGATCAGACTTCCGGCGCCGCGGACGGCATCGGCCGCGCTGTCGGGTCTGGTTACCAGATAGAACGCAACGAAGGCGATAACAAGCCAGGTGACCACTTTCTTCGTACCGGCTGTCACGTCCGTACTCCTCCCTTGTGGGCTGCTGCGCGGCCTCTTTGCGTGTTGTAGCCCAACACGAACTCTAAGTGGTATCTGCGGTACGGCAAAAGGGGCGCGACGTACATCCCACCCCGTGGGCGCTGACATCCCCAAGGTCTGACCGATAGGTCGACGGAGGGCCACGTTAGCGAGCATTCGGCGCGGTGGCGCCACCACCGTCCGTACCCACTCAGGGCATCCCCGAGTCACCGACCATTTCCGCGACGAGCTCGTCGGCCGCTCGATAAGGGTCCAACTCGCCGGCGAGGACGCGTTCGGTGAGCGTGTCGAGCCGGCGGTCGCGTGGCAGCCGGTCGAGTCGTCGACGCAGGTCGACCAGGGCGAGCGCCTCGATCTCGGCACGAGCCCGGCGGGTGCGACGACGCGTGAGTTCGCCTGTCTCCCGTCCGTGCGCCTCATGTGCCGTGGCCGCCTGGACCACCGCGTCGATCCCCTCGCCGGTGGTCGCGACACTCGGGACGATCGGTGGGGTCCAGGCCCCGTCCGGCCGCTCCCCGAGGGCGAGCATGTGGCGCAGGTCGCGGCTCACCCGCTCGGAGCCGTCGCGGTCGGCCTTGTTGACGACATAGATGTCACCGACCTCGAGAAGGCCGGCCTTGGCCACCTGGACGGCATCCCCCATCCCCGGCGCGAGCAGGACCAGCGTCGTGTCGGCCAGGGCCGCGACCTCCACCTCGGACTGTCCGACACCGACGGTCTCGACCAGGATCACCGCACATCCGGCGGCGTCGAGGACTCGGACGGCCTGCGGGGTGGCCCAGGCCAGCCCACCGAGGTGACCGCGCGTCGCCATCGAGCGGATGAACACCTCGGGGTCGGTCGCGTGGTCCTGCATCCGGACCCGGTCACCGAGCAGTGCTCCTCCGGAGAAGGGCGACGACGGGTCGACCGCGAGAACCCCGACGCGCAGGCCCTGCCGGCGGTATGTCGTCACGAGCGCGGACGTGCAGGTCGACTTGCCGACACCTGGTGCGCCGGTGATGCCGAGCACCTGCGCCTGGCCGGTGTAGGGCACGAGCGCCGCCGCGACCTCACGCAGGACGGGAGCGGCGTTCTCGACCAGGGAGATCAGGCGAGCGACCGCGCGCGGATCGCCGGCCCGTGCTGCTTCGACCAGCTCACCGACCGAGCGACGTCGGCGCCGGGGCCCCGCGGTCGCGCGCGGCTCCGTCGCTGGCTCGGTCACGAGGTGCCGCCGGCGCCCACCCGTACGACGAGGGCGTCACCCTGTCCACCGCCACCGCACAGCGCCGCGGCACCGACGCCGCCGCCGCGCCGACCCAGCTCCAGCGCGAGGTGGAGTACGAGACGGGCGCCGGACATGCCGATCGGGTGGCCGAGCGCGATCGCGCCTCCGTGGACGTTGACGCGGTCTTCGTCGACCCCGAGCTCCCGGACGGAGTGGACGGCGACGGAGGCGAAGGCTTCGTTGATCTCGATCAGGTCGAGGTCGGTGGGTGCGATCCCCTCCTTGGCGCAGGCGGCCCGGATCGCGTCGGCGGGCTGGGACTGCAGGGAGGAGTCTGGTCCGGCCACGACGCCGTGTGCGCCGATCTCGGCGATCCACGACAGGCCGAGGCGCTCGGCGGCTTCCCTGCTCGCGACCACGACGGCGCACGCGCCGTCGGAGATCGGGGAGGACGAACCGGCGGTGATGGTGCCGTCGGACACGAACGCGGGCGAGAGCCCGGCCAGCCGGTCGGCGTTGGTGTCGGGGCGGATGCCCTCGTCGGCGGTGACGACCACCGGCTCGCCGCGACGCTGCGGCACCTCGACGGGTGCGATCTCGGCGTCGAAGACGCCGTCCTTCGCGGCCGCGGCGGCCCGCTGGTGCGACCGGGCGGCGAAGACGTCCTGCTCCTCGCGCCCGATACCGAGCTTCTGGTTGTGCCGGTCGGTGAGCTCACCCATCGAGACCTGGGTGAAGGCGTCCCACAGCCCGTCGTGCTCCATCGAGTCGAGCAGGGTGGCGTCGCCGTACTTCACGCCGGTGCGGGAACGCGGCAGCAGGTGCGGTGCGTTGGTCATCGACTCCATGCCACCGGCGACGACGACCTCGAACTCCCCCGCCCGGATGAGCTGGTCGGCGAGCGCGATCGCGTCGAGACCGGACAGGCACACCTTGTTGACCGTCAGCGCGGGGACGGTCATCGGGATGCCCGCCTTCACGGCGGCCTGCCGTGCGGTGATCTGGCCGGTGCCCGCCTGCAGAACGTGGCCCATCACGACGTACTGCACCTGGTCGGGAGCCACGCCGCTGCGGTCCAGCGCCGCCTTGATCGCGATCGCGCCGAGGTCGACCGCGGAGAAGTCCTTGAGCGCGCCGAGCAGGCGCCCCATGGGCGTGCGCGCGCCGCTGATGATGACCGATCCCACGATGCCAGCCTACGCGGCTGGCGTCCCTTCGGTCCCGTTCGTTCGGCATGCCGGCGCATGGACTTCCACCGAATGGCGCAGGATGGAGGCATGCCCGCAGACCTTCCCGACGCGAGCTCCGACGGCTCGCCCGAGTCGACCGAGTCCTCCGGATCGGCGTCGTCCCCGTCGTCCCCACCGCAGCCGATGTTCCGTTCGATCGACCACGTGGGCATCGCCGTGACCGATCTCGACGCCGCGATCGCGTGGTACGCGGAGAAGTTCGGGATGCGCGTCACCCACACCGAGGTCAACGAGGAACAGGGCGTGCGCGAGGCGATGCTCGCCGTGGGCACCTCGGGCCCGCAGCTCCAGCTCCTCGCTCCCCTGCGCCCCGACTCACCGGTCGGGCGGTTCCTGGCCTCCCGCGGCGAGGGCCTCCACCAGGTCGCCTACACCGTGGACGACGTCGACGCGGCCTCGGCGGCGCTGCGCGAGCGGGACATCGAACTCCTGTACGACGAACCGAGGCGCGGCACGGCCGGCTCCCGGGTCAACTTCATCCATCCCAAGAACGCCGGCGGTTTCCTGGTCGAGCTCGTCGAGCCTCCCGCCGAGGCCGACGACACGCGCGAGATCCACGACACGCCGAACGCGTGACCGGCTGCGGCAGGGGACCGGCAGGCCCTTCCAGGCTTGGCCGAACCACGGTTGAACCCGGTTGATACACGGTCGACGCACTGTCGATGCATGCTCGAGGCACGCACGCTCCCGGGATGATCGAGGCATGATCGAGGGCAGCGCCGGGGAAGGGCCGGGGAAGGGCCGCTGGATGGCTCCCGGGCGGGAGGCAAGGCCGCCTTGCGTCGTCGGTCCGGACCATGGCGCGGCTCCGCCGAGCGGCTCGGAGTCCTCCTACCCAAGAGAAATCTGAGAATCCTGGCCTCTGCCGTCCACGGTGTCGGTGGGACGTGTCAAGGTTGTGACGGTGGCCTGCTTTCGGCGGGTTCTGTCGCACCTGGCGGCTCGTCGCGTCTGGCTGGGTTGCCGCCGTTTCGGGTGCCGCCGACTGACGCGCCCGTAAGTGGCAACCGCTTCCGAAGCGGGGCACCATAGGGGTGGTTCACCGGAGTTGTGAGGAGCGCGCATGTCTGAGCCGGACGAGGGCCTTTCCCTGCTGGAGAACGGTCGGAAGGTCGGCACGTTCACCACCGTCCTCCTCGGTTACGACCGGCAGGAAGTCGACGGTGTCGTCGAGCAGCTCGACGCGGTCCTCGACGAGCGCGACCGTGCCATCGGTGAGCTGCAACGAGATCTCGCGCTGACCCGCCGGGCCCTGGAAGAGGCGGGCGAGCCCACCTGGGCCAAGCTCGGCCGGCGGGCCCAGGAGATTCTTCGGCTCTCCGAGGAGCAGGCCCTCGACGTCGAGACGCGGGCGGAGGAGGCCGCAGCCGACATCCGGGCCGACGCCCAGGCGGAGGTCAGGCGGCTGACCGACGACGCCGAGCGTGGCACCTCCGAGGTGCGCAGGCGTGCGGTCGACGAGACCGAGAAGATTCGCAACGCCGCCGAGGAGGAGGCCGAGCGGATCATCAAGGCCGCTCAGAAGCGCCGTGAGGACATCCTCAAGCAGGCGACCGACAACGCCAACCGCCAATTGCGCGAGCTGGAACAGCAGCTGAGGACCCGTAAGCAGGGAGCCGAGCACGAGGTCGCCGCCATGCTGGCCGCGGCCGAGCGCGAAGCCGCCGAACGCCGCAGCGCCGTGGCCGGCATCCTGGAGAAGGCACAGCGCGAGGCGGCGACCGTGCACACCTCGGCGGCCGCGGCCGCCGAGCGGGTCACGAGCCACGCCGAGCAGCTCCTCCGTGACGCCGACAAGCGTTCGCAGGAGACCGACCACCGCACCGAGGAACGCCTCCGCAACGCCAACGACCGGGTGGCGCAGGTACTCGCACGCTCTCGCCGCGACGCTGAGCAGATTCGCAAGGAGGCCCGCGCCGAGGCCGACCGGATCGTGCGTGACGCCCAGACCAGGGCGCGCGAGGACACCACAGCGGCCGAGCGTCAGCTCGCGACCCTGCGACGCCAGCGCGACGACCTGATCGAGAGCCTCACCCGACTCCGCGACAACGTGGGCGTCATCGCCGGCGGCGTGCCCGACCAGCAGCGCCCGACGCCCGTCGCCGCCGGCGCGACAGGCCCCTCCTCGTCGGCGTCCGCGGGCAAGCCCGGCGCGTCGAGGCCCGCCGGTGAGCCGAAGCGGCCGGGCGGCGCATCGTCGGACAGCTGAGGCCGCCTGAACCCCCACGGCCAAGCCCTCCCGTCAGGTAGCTGGGACGGGAGGGCGCAGTCGTTCTCGACGACCAACACCCCGGCACCGCCCGACGACCTCTCGACCAACTCTCGACGACCTCCCGAGCAATCCTCGACGACCTCCCGACCAACTCTCAATCGACCCTCGATCAGCGCGGCCACCCACGACCCGAGGTTGCCCGGCCGGGCACATCTGACCACGCCGGTCGGCATGGTGGATGCGAACACCGCCCGCACATGAGAACCTGCACAGGCGCGACCCGGACAGGTGCGACGACGGGTCCGGCAGGTCGGAGGGCGAGATGGGCGAGAAGGACGTGGCAGGTACGCCTGCCCGGGGGGCGACCAACGGATCGGAGACCGCGGTGGCGGCAGAACAGTCGGTGACCGACGAGCCCGGCGCTTCGAGCGGGCAGACCGCACAGCGGACGGCAGGACGCGGCACCACCTCCTCGACCGGACCGCTCGAGGAGAGAGGCCCGAGCACCCCGTCGACAGCGACCAGGGGTCAGCTCGGCGCCGACGACGGCGACGGCGACGAGAACGACGCGGGGTCGATGCGGCTCGGCCGGCCAGGTCCCCGCATCAGCCGGCACTCGCCGTTCTATCTCGGCTTCTTCGGCGCGCTCGGCGCGCTCCTCGCCTGGCAGCTCGCCAACATGCTCGCCTCGGCGAGCAGTGTGCTCATCCTCCTGGTCGTGTCCCTCTATCTCGCGGTCGGTCTCAATCCGCTCGTCGAGTGGTTCGTTCGACGCCGGCTGCGGCGCGGCTTCGCGGTGATGTTGGTGTTCCTCGGCGTCGCGCTCGTCTTCGCGCTCATCGGGCTCGCCATCGTCCCGGTCGTGACCGAGCAGGTCACCTCGCTGGTCAACCAGGTGCCCGAATGGTTCACCGCACTGCGCAACAACCCGAACCTCCAGGACCTGGACGACGAGTACCAGATCACCAAGCGGGTCGAGGAGTACATCACCAGCGGCGGCCTGGCCGAGCGACTCTTCGGTGGCGTCGTCGGGGCCAGCCGGATCGTGGTCAGCACCCTCTTCGGTGGCTTCACGATCCTCGTTCTCACGCTCTACTTCCTGGGCTCCCTCCCGACCACGAAGGATGCCCTCTACAAGCTGGTCCCCCGCTCCCGGCGCGACCGCGTCTCCCTGCTGGGCGACGCGATCCTCGCCCGGGTCGGTAGCTACGTCGGTGGCCAGCTGGCGGTGGCGGCGATCGCCGCGACCGCGTCGTTCATCTTCTTCATGATCGTCGGGCTCAGCGAGTACGCCCTGGCGCTCGCCATCGTGGTGGCCGTCCTCGGGCTGATCCCGCTCATCGGTGGCGCGGTCTCCGCCGTGGTCGCGACCTCGATCGGTCTGCTCACCGACGTCAAGATCGGCATCGCCTGCGCGATCTACTACGTCGTCTACCAGCAGATCGAGAACTACCTCATCTACCCGCGCATCATGCAGCGCTCGGTGAAGGTGCCCGGCACGGTCATCGTCATCGCGGCGATGGTGGGCGGCTCCCTGCTCGGCATCGTCGGCGCCCTGCTCGCGGTCCCGACGGCCGCGGCGATCCTGCTGCTCATCCGGGAGGTCATCCACCCCCGACTCGAGGACGCCTGAGGTCTGCTCCCAGGATCCACAGACACCCACGACACGAACAGCGGGCCCCTCATCCGAGTTTGGATGAGGGGCCCGCTGCGTGCTCAGACGTCCGAGGTTCCTACCGCTACCGGACGGGACGGAGCTCAGGACTGCGCGAGCCGCGGGTCCGCGGTCGGCAGCGTCTGCCCGGACTCGTACCACCCGGTGGGACGGCGCGACACGTGCGGCGTGATGCGCTCCGCACCCTTCGGAGCGGCCCAGCCCACGGCGTTGGACAGCACCCGCTGAATGTCGGGGTGGTGGTAGACGGGGTACTCCTGGTCGCCGGGGCTGAAGTAGAACAGCCGGCCCCGACCGCGGCGGTAGGCGCAGCCGCTGCGGAAGACCTCACCGCCGGAGAACGAGCTGATGAACACCAGCTCGTCCGGCTGCGGGATGTCGAAGTACTCGCCGTACATCTCCTGCGCCGGGATCAGGATGGGGTTGGGGACGCCCACCGCGATCGGGTGGTCGGGCGCGACCGTCCAGACCATCTCCCGGTCGTTCTCGCTGCGCCAGTCGAGGGAGCAGGTGGTGCCCATCAGCTTGCGGAAGATCTTGGAGAAGTGGCCCGAGTGCAGGACGATCAGGCCCATGCCGCCGAGCACTGCCTCCTGGACGCGGTCGACGACCTCGTCCGCGACCTCACCGTGGGCGGCGTGACCCCACCAGGTGAGAACGTCGGTCTCCGCGAGCACCTCCTCGGTGAGGCCGTGCTCAGGCTCCTGCAGCGTGGCCGTGCGGACGACGACGTTCTCGCCGAGGTTCTTCGCGATGCCGGCCGCGATCGCGCCGTGCATGCCGTCGGGGTAGATCTCCTTGACCGAGGCGTCCCGCTGCTCGTGGACGTTCTCGCCCCAGACCGTCACCCTGATGGGGGACGTGCTCATGTGTAGCTCCCTTTGCTGCTCGCTTCAGTGAAGTCTCTGACGGTTCGCGACGAGCCCTGCCGCGGGTCCTCGCTACGCCTCGATGACTGGAATCTCGCGGCCTTCCAACGAGGACTGGTAGCAGGCGTCGATGATGCGGGCCCGCGCGAGACCGTCCCGGCCGACGTAGGCCGACCAGTCGCCGCCGCGAACGACCTTGACGAACTCGCGGACGACTGCCCGGTGGCCCTCGCCACGGATCACCCGCGGACGCACCTCGGCGGGCGCTCCGGCGACGTCGGTGTAGATACGGAGGGTGTCCTCGGCAGCGTAGTTCTCGACGCCGATCTCCGCACCACCGTCGGTGCCGTAGAGGGAGACGCCGAAGTCGTCGCCGGGCTTGCGGAACGTCGCCCAGCTCGTCTCCAGCTGGAGTACGCCGCCGCCCTCAAGGCGGAGGAACGCGGTGGCGAGGTCCTCGACCTCGTACGCCGAACCGACGGTCTGCTTGGCGGAGTACTCCGAGCCGCCGAGGCCACGCGGGCCGAGCTCGGAGAACGTCGAGGCGCTCGCGGAGAGTACCCGCGGCTCGCCCAGCAGGTACAACGCCATGTCGAGCATGTGCACACCGAGGTCGATGAGCGGGCCGCCGCCGGCCATCTCCCGGTTGGTGAACCAGCTGCCCATGCCGGGGATGCCGTTGCGGCGCATCCAGTGCGCCTTGGCGTAGTACACCCGGCCGAGCTGGCCGGCGTCGAGGTGCCGCTTGAGGATCGCGACGTCGCCACGCTCCCGGTGGTTGAAGCACACCTTGAGAACGCGGTTGGCCTTCACGGCCGCGTCGACGATGGCCTGCGCCTCCTCACCGGAGCGCGCGAGCGGCTTCTCCGACAGGACGTGTCGGCCACCCTCGAGGGCCGCGATCGCGATCGGCGCGTGCAGGTGGGTGGGCGTCGCCACACTCACCGCGTCGAGGTCGTCACGCTCGAGCAGGTCCTGCCAGCGCGCGTACAGATGGGGGATGGAGTGCTCCTTGCCGAGTTCGGCAAGGCGGTCGGCCTCGAGGCCGGCCAAGGCGATGACATCGACGTCCGGCAGCGCGAGGAAGCCCTTGAGGGCCGCCTGGCCGGCGAAGCCGAGGCCGATGACACCGACGCGGAGGGGACGGGAGGGTTCTGGCTGCCCGGCGGAAGCGGACTGCGCCGGGTTCGAGTTCGTGCTCATCGCGAGCCAGTCTAGGTAGCCGGCCGGCCTTCCTCGCAGGTCAGAAGCGGGGGCGAGAGTGGCCAACCCCGGCCAGTGCACACGCCTCGTCCACGGAAGGCACCGTGACCGTGTCCACTTCGGGGCCGCCTCACCCCGCCGACGACTGTCGGTGTCCGGGCAACGCCGGTTCGCCGCCGGCTCGGCGAACTCGGGTGGTGCGGATGGTCCACGAGTGCGCGGGGCGACCTTACGCCGACCTCACGTCGAGGACGGGCCTTTCGGCATCGGAACGTCGGCGAAGGCGGCGACGGTCTGGTCGGCGTAGGCGCTCGCGTCGGCGTACTCCATCGGGCCGTCCCAGGTGCCCGGCAACGCTCCGGCCTCGGGCGCGACCCGGGCCACGATCTCGTCGAGAACGCGTTCGGCGTTGCCCACCCACAGGTGCTTGGCGCCATCGACGCCGATCACCTCAGCCTGCGGGATGGCGGCGAACCGCTCCCGCGCGGCGTCGGGTCGAAGGTAGTCGTCGAACTCCGGCACCAGCGCCGTGACCGGCTTGTCCGACGCCGCCCACACCGCGAGGTGTTCCGGCCGGGAGTACCGCAGCGACGGCGACAACAGGATCGCGCCCTCGACCGCCGGGTCACAGCCGTGCATCAGGATCAGGTCGGTGCCGAACGACCAGCCGACCATCCAGATCTTGGGCAGCTCGGCGAACTCGGCGTACTCCAGGGCGGCGGCCACGTCGAACCGCTCGCCGTCCCCGTTGTCGAACGTTCCCTCGCTGGTGCCCTGGACGCTCGTCGTGCCCCGAGTGTTGAAGCGCACGACCGCGATGCCCGCGAGAGCGGGCAGCCGATAGGCCGCCTTACGAAAGACGTGGCTGTCCATCATCCCGCCGTGGGTCGGCAGGGGGTGTACGCAGATGAGGGTGGCCACGGGTGCCCGGTCGAGCGGGACGGCGACCTCACCGACGAGGGTCAGCCCGTCGGCGGTCTCCAGCGCGAGCGGGGTGCGGCGCGCCGGGAGCACGCTGTTGGCGCGGATCGGGCGCGGGCCGTTCGAGTCAGGCGCGGGGGGCGGAGCGGAGCTGGTCACCCCTCGATTGTCGCGCCAGGCCCGGTCGGTGCCGGCGGGCCGGGTCCCTACTTGCGGCGACGGCGGTCGCGGGCCCGCCAGCAGGCCGCGTGCCAGTGCCGGCGTTCGTCCAGCCCGTCCCCCGTGAACGACGTCGGATCCATCGGCCAGGCGACGACGTGGGGCGTCGCGGGTGGGATCAACTGGTCGCAACCGGGGCAGCGGTAGGGCTTGGTACTGGTGGCACCGGTGATCTGCCGGACCACCCAGTCACCGTCCGACCACTCCTCGACGTGCTGGTGGCCGCCGACGAGGGGCCGCGTGGGTTCCGGGCGGCGGCGGGGACGTCGGCGGGGCACGCGCTCATTCTCCCCCGCGGCCGATGGAGGCGGGAACACGGTGCCCACCCGCCGCCGTCGCCTACGCTGGTGCCGTGCCCCGATACGAGTACCGCTGCCGGACCTGCGGCGACACCTTCGAGCACGCCCGCCCGATGAGCGAGGCGGCCGCGCCCACACCGTGCCCGCAAGGTCACGACGACACGGTCAAACTTCTGTCCACCGTCGCTCTGGCCGGTCGAGCGGGTGCCGCTCCTGCCGCCGGCGGCGGATGCTGTGGCGGAGCCTGCGGCTGCGGCGGCTGAGCGCCACGACTCCCCCGTTGGCTGGTTCCGGTGAGCGGGCGGATCCCTCCGCCACCCACTCACCGGAAGCTCACCTGTCGCCTAGGAGAGCCCGTATGCCCGGATCGAGGTCACGGTGAGCTGGCCACCCCGGTCGTCCGCGGCGCTCGTCCGGATGGAGACGTAGCCCCCGGGCTTGTTCGGATGCCGGATCTCGGCGGCCCAGTTTCCGTTCGAGTCCTGGCCGACCGGTGCCTTGGCCCAGGTCCGGCCGTCGTCGTACGACACCGACAGCGAGACGTCCCGGATCGTTCCCTGGCCTCCTGGCCGCATGATCGGCAGCCCGAGCCGGAAGGCTCGCCCGGATGGTGCTCGCCCGGACCCGTCGAAGGTGCCCAGCACGAGTGAGTTGAGCATGGTGATCTGCTCGACGTAGTCCGCCGGCGCGGCCGAGGTGAACGCCCAGTGCCCGTTGACCTCCGTCGCGTACCTCGCCCACGGCACCGCGACCTTGGCCGTGACGTCCAACGTGTAGTCGGCCGAGGTCCTCGGCTGACCGCCGACTTCCAGGGTGAACGGGTCTGTCGACGTCGCGACGACCTTGCCGTTCCTGCGCAGGGTGCTGGTGCCGTCCACGCCTGTCGGGTTCCAGATCATCAGGCTGCCGCCGCGTAGCGAGGGTGCGAGGGGTGACATCTGGAAGCTCATGGTGCCGTCGCTGTGCCGGAACCCCTTCACCTCGGGACGAAAAGCCGCGGGGGTGAAGGTCCGGTCCACCACCTGCCCCGGTTCGTAGACCACCGGGTCGTGGAACTCGGTGTACCAGACCTGCGAGATGGTCGTCCGTACATCGAGGTTGTCGGTCCAGGGCAGCGGCTTGCCCGCGAACGCCGGCGTGAACAGGTGCGTTCGGTTGCTCGGGAGCGGCAGGTCGTAGTACCAGCCGAGCCCCATCGTGGAGTCGCCCGGCAACTGCGCCTCGCGGTGCCAGACGCCGTTCAGGTTCAGCGCCGCGCCCGCGGTCGCGAAGCTCACGTTCATCCGGCTCAGGTCGGCGTCTCGGACGGTGTACGTCGGGCTTGTCGGCACGCGTCCCTCGTTGCCGAAGGTGAGGTCGTAGGTCCCGCGACTCGACTCGAGCGACCGGAACATCGCGAACTGGTAGGTCCGCCCGGTCACCTGCGTGGTGGGCAGGGCGTACAGCGGGTTGCGGTGCGGTCCCTCCAGCGTGAGGAGCGTGGTGAACGGCCAGCCGCCGAGGACCTCGACCGTCCCGAAGATCGTCAGATTCGGCGTCGCGTCGGGTGCGTCGACCTGGGTGCGGACGAGCTTCGCCTGGCGCGCGTCGAGCGTCACCGTTCGGCTCGCACCCTGCACGTCGATCCGCGGTGCCGACAGCAGGGTGTAGGCCGTCGGCTTGATCCCGGCGGGCGTGGCGACGATCGTGCCGAAGGTGTAGGTGCCGCGCGGCACCCGGGCGACGAGGCCCTTCGCCGTCGCACGCAGGGTGTACAGGTCTCCGGTCTGGAGGTCGCCGACGACGGCGGGCGCCGGTTGCAGCTGGCTCAGCGACGTGACGAGCTTGCCGTTGAGGTCGATCGCCCGGATCGTGACGTCGTAGGACTCCGACTCCGCGCCCAGCGTGAAGGGCGTCTGGACGGCGATGCCAGGCCCGGTGGCGGTGATCCGCCCGTCGTAGGTGACGTCCGTCAGCGCCACCTTCGGGTCCGCGATGACGGTGACCTGTGCCGTGCTGCGGGCCGGGACGCGCAGCGTCTTGGCGCCGACGCGGATCAGTCCGGCGGGCGCCGGTCCACCGCCGACGGACTCGTGGACCTGGACGCCGATCTGGAGGGTGGCGTCGGACGCGGTGGTGTTGCGGTAGGTGAGCTTCCGCGTCGTCACGCTGTCGTGCGGCCAGCGCATGAACAGCGACAGCGAGCCCTCCTCCACGTTGACACGCTGGGTGAGTGCCCGACCCGGGTCGAGCTGTCCGGCGCCCTGGGCGACGGCGCTCTCCCCCGCGAGCGGCTTCGCCGTACTGATGAGCAGCGCCTTGAGCTGGGCCGGCGTCCACGTCGGTCGCAGTTGCGCGAGCAGCGCGGCGCCGCCGGTCACGTGCGGCGCGGCCATCGAGGTGCCCGACATGCGGGCGTAGGAGTCGCCGACCGGCTCGTCCGGGGTGGACTGGCGCGCTCGGGCCGCGACGATTCCCACGCCGGGAGCCGCGATCTCCGGCTTGAGCGCGAGGTCACCGGAGCGAGGTCCGCGGCTGGAGAACTCCGCGGTCGCACCCTTCGCGTCGACGGCGCCCACGGTGAGTGCCGCGTCGGCCGAACCGGGCGAGGTGATCATCTGGTTGTCCGGACCGAGGTTGCCGGCGGCCACGACGAACAGCGTGCGCTTCTGCGCGCTGATCCGGTTGAGCGCGGTCGCGATCGGATCGGTGCCGTCGGTCGGGAAGGTCGAGCCGACGCTGATGTTGGCGACCTTGACGCCCTGGTCGGCGGCCCATTCCATGCCCGCGATGAGTCGGGACTCGGTGCCGGCGCCGGTGTCGTCGAGCACCTTGGCACTCACGAGTGTGGCGTCTGGGGCCATGCCCTTGTACCGGCCCTTGGAGGCCGCGCCGCTGCCGGTGATGGTGGAGGCGACGTGGGTGCCGTGACCGTTCCGGTCGGTCACCACCGGGCTGGTGCTGAAGTTTCGTTCCGCCACGACGGCACCCGCGAGGTCTGGGTGCGTCTTGTCGATACCGGAGTCGATGACCGCGACCTTCACGCCCTTGCCGGTGTAGCCGAGTTTCCAGGCCCTGGGCGCACCTGTCTGCGGGACGCTGCGGTCCAGGGTCTCCCGGACGGGACCGTCAAGCCAGACTTGCTGCACACCGGAGGCCAACGTCTGCTGGCTCCTCACCGTCGATTCCGGACGCGAGTTCGCCATGGGACCGGCGAGCCAGCGCCAGAACTGTGCCGCCGAACTCTTCTGTGTCACCAGCGCCGACGCGCCGACACTTGGCAGGGACCGGCGTACGGCGACACCACTCGGTGCGGCAAGCGCCGACACGCGTTCGCCCGCGGACCTGATGATGAGGGGGATCTGGGTGGTCTTCGCGTCGTCGTATCCCGCGCGGACCAGGCCGGCGATCTCGAACAGTCGGCGGTCGAGCTTCCCGGAGGCAACCAGCGGCGCGGCGTCGGAGGGGAGGACCTCGATCTCGCTGCCGTGGCGGCGGGTGCTGAAGGCGATGCCGTCGCGGCCGGGGCCGTGCATCGGCACCGCGGTGATCACGCCGCCCGGAGCTGTGGTGAGTCGTACCCGGTCACCGGTCAGCAGCGTCACCGTCGCCACCTGTTTCCGGTGGTCTACCGGTGCGGCGCTGCGTGAGGTGGCCGCCTGCTTCGCGACCGTCAACTGGGACGGCGGTGCGGCCGTCGCGCCTGGTATGCCGGCCACCGCCAGCGCCCCCGCCGACAAGGTGAGCATGGTGGTTCGCAGAAGACCCATCGACCTATCCCCGAATAATCACTAGTGATGTGTCCACGGGAGCATTCCACGCGGCACGGCCGTTGATGGGTACATCCGTCTATGGTCGGCGAATAGGCGAAATCGCCCGGTTGACGAGGGACTCGCGCAACCGCGCACGACAGTGCTGGAGGGCCGCTTCGGACGGCTGAACTAGGCTGCGACGTTGTGCGCCTCGTCATCGCTTCCTGCCAGGTCGACTACGTCGGCCGGCTGACCGCCCATCTGCCGCGCGCGACCCGGCTGATCCTCGTCAAGGCCGACGGCTCGGTGTCCATCCACAACGACGACCGGGCCTACAAGCCGCTCAACTGGATGAGTCCGCCCTGCAAGCTCCTCGAGCAGCCCGGCGAGGACGGCGAGCCGGACCGCTGGACGGTCACCGGCAAGGACGGCGGGCAGCTCATCATCACCCTCGAAGAGGTCCTGCACGACTCCTCCCACGAACTCGGCGCCGACCCCGGGCTGCAGAAGGACGGTGTGGAGGCGCACCTGCAGGAGCTCCTCGCCGAGCACCCGGGGACCCTGGGCGAAGGGTTGAGCCTCGTCCGCCGCGAGTATCCGACCGCGATCGGTCCGGTCGACCTGTTGTGTCGGGACGCCGCGGGCGCGGCGGTCGCGGTCGAGATCAAGCGGCGCGGAGAGATCGACGGCGTCGAGCAGCTCACGCGCTATCTCGAACTCCTCAACCGCGACCCGCTCCTCGCACCGGTCCGCGGCATGTTCGCCGCCCAGGAGATCAAGCCCCAGGCGCGGGTCCTGGCGGGCGACCGTGGCATCGAGTGCGTGATGGTCGACTACAACGCGCTTCGCGGGCTCGACGACCCGTCGATGCGGCTGTTCTGATCGCCGGTCTCCTCGGTCGCCTCAGCCGGGCCGGTCTGTCGGGAGCGGTAGACACCGGGAGGTACGCCGAACCGCTCGCGGAACACCCGGCTGAAGTGGAACGCGCTCACGAAGCCCGACGCGGCGGCCACCCGCCCAACGGGTAGGTCCGTCGCCTCCAGCAGCCGCGCGGCGTGCCGCATGCGGGCCTCGCGGAGCGCCCGCATCGGTGTCCGACCGGTCTGCGCCGAGAACAGGTGGGCCAGCCTGGACGGTGAGAGCGCGACCTGGTCCGCCAGCGAGGCCACCGTGTGGGGTGCCGCCGGGTCGGCCGCGAGCAGGGCCTCGATCCGACGGATCCGCGGGTCGACGTCCGCGCCCGTTCGCCGGGCCGACGCCTCCGCAGCTCGCGCGTCGTCGGCGGTGTCCCTGACCGCGGCCGTCGCGAGCAGCACCACCTCCTCGACGCGGCCGAGCGCGAGCTCGCGTGCGGTGGTCCCGGCGGCGACGGCGGGCACGACCTCCCACGCGTCCGCACCGACGGCCTCGGGCAGCGGCCCCTGACCAGACCACCGGGCGTCGGCGTGCAGGCGCCGGAACGCCTCGTCCAGGCGGTCCCACACGACGTTCGGAACGCCTGCCACGCGGTAGAGCCGGCCGCCCACCTGGTGCGGTCGAAGCCAGGCCTGCCAGGCGGGACGCGTCTGACAGTGCACCCACCAGAACGACCAGTGGTCGGCCTCGGCGGCGACCGCGTAGTCGTGCGGCACACCCGGGCCCAGCGCGACCAGGTCGCCTGGTCGCGCCCGGACGTCGACGTCGCCCTGTCGGAACCGGCCGCTCCCGGCCACGGTCCAGGTCAGCAGCCAGCTCGGCGCGCCACGCGCGCGGTGGACGACGTAGCCCGGCCGGACGTCGAACCGCGCGGCGAGCAGCAGTTCAGCGGGCGGTGCGGGGGTACCTTCCGCCCCGTCGGTCTCCTCGACATGGTCTCCGGTAGCAGGATCGGGCAGGTCCTCAGCGGTCACGGGCATCCCCTCCCGGCCGGTCGCGCCCTAGCGTCTTTACCAAGGATCTTCTCAGGATGTATCCGCGGACGACCGTATCGAGGAGGCGCTCAGCAATGACGAACGTCCATGCCCCCGCGACCGCCGTGACCGTCGTGGACCCCGCGGCCGCGCGCGGGCCGGGGAGCGAGCCGGACACCGACCCGGCCCGACAGTTCGCCGAGGACGGCTACGCCATCTTCCGGTCGCTCTTCGCACCGGAGGAGGTCGCGGAGATCCGCGCGGAGTTCATGGCGATGCACGCCCGGGGTCCCGTGCCCGGCCACTTCGAACCCAGGCCGGACGTCCCGGGCGAACCAGTCGACGTCCTCCACTCCTACCCGCGCGTCATGCACCCGCACGTCTTCAACGACCTGGCCCGGCGCTACCTGCTCGACGCCAGGCTGCGGTCGATCCTCGAACGCCTGCTGGGTGAACAGCCCCTCGCCGCGCAGAGCATGTTCTACTTCAAGCCGCCTGGCGCACGCGGGCAGGCGCTCCACCAGGACAACTTCTACCTGCGCGTCGAGCCGGGCACCTGCGTGGCGGCGTGGGTCGCCTGTGACGTGATCGACCGGGCCAACGGCGGGCTCGAGGTCGTGCCGGGCACGCACCTGATGGACGTGTTCTGCCCCGAGGACGCCGACCCCGACGTGTCGTTCACCCGCGAGTACGTCCCACCGCCCCCCGGTCTCGCACCGGTTCCGGTCGACATGGAGCCGGGCGACGTGCTGTTCTTCAACGGCAGCCTGGTGCACGGCTCGGGTCCGAACGCGACGACCGACCGGTTCCGGCGTTCGTTCATCTGCCACTACGTCGGCCAACGATCGTGTGAGCGGATCTCACCGTGGTACAAGACGCTCACCATGGACGGCGACCCGGTGCGGGTGCCCGAGAGCGTCGGCGGTGGCCCCTGTGGCACCGAGACCGACGTCGCCGGTCCCCACTAGGGCGGGGTCGGACGGATCGTGGTCGGGTGCTGAGCGGGTCCGTCCGCGCGTGCCACCCGGTCCAGTGTTGGTGACTCACGGGACTTGAAGCCGGTCGGGCGCCGTCTGCATGATCGGGGTCATGGCCAGCGACGCGAGCACCCCACCGAACGAGGCCACCGGCGCCGCCTCCCTCACCGGGCGGGGGCGGCGGGTCCTCGTCATCGGCGCCGGCGTGATCGGCCTGACCTGCGCCGTGTCGCTGGCGAAGGACGGATACGACGTCCATGTCCTCGCCCGCGACCTGCCCGGGGAGACCACCTCCGCCGTGGCGGCCGCGATCTGGTTCCCCTACCAGGCGCTGCCGCAGGACCGCGTCACGGCATGGGCGGCGACGTCGTACGCCGCCTTCACCCGGCTGGCACACGACCACCCGGAGTCCGGCGTCCGGGTCCGGACCGGCCGCGAACTCGTCCGCACCCCCACTTCCCCGCCATGGTGGGCCGACGCGGTGCCGGACCTTCGTACGGTGACCTCCGCGCCGCCCGGTTACACCGGCGGGTGGGAGTTCGACGCGCCGGTCGTGGACATGGGCGTCTACCTCCCCTTCCTGGTCGACCGGCTCACCGCGCTCGGCGGCACGCTGACCCGGCAGGCGCTGCCCGGCCTGCCGAACACCGCTCCCATCGTCGTGAACTGCTCCGGCCTGGCCTCCCGCCATCTCGCGGGTGACCTGACGCTCACGCCGGTCCGCGGCCAGGTCTGCGTCCTCGACCAGGTCGGCATCTCGGAATGGTGGATCGACGACACCGACCCGGACCGACCGCTCTACGTCGTCCCCCGCCTCGACGAGATCGTGGTCGGCGGGACCTCCGAGCCCGGCGACTGGGACACCCACCCCCGTCCGGAGACCGCTCGGGAGATCCTCGCGGCCGCCACCGAGCTGGTGCCCGCGCTGGCCGGCGCCCGGGTCCGGCGACACCGGGTCGGGCTCCGGCCCAGGCGACCGAGCGTGCGGCTCGAGCCCGAGATCCGCGACCCTGGCCGGGTGGTGGTGCATTGTTACGGGCATGGGGGCGCGGGCGTGACGTTGTCGTGGGGCTGCGCCGCCGAGGTGGTGGAAGTCGTCCGCGCCCACACATCGTGATCGCGTCCGGCTCGCCGCCCGGCTACCGTAACGGCAACACCGTGCCGAACGGCGCAGGCGAAGTGAGGAGCGACCGTGGACGAAGCCGACGGACGGCCCGAAGCCGAACGGCCCGAAGCCGACCGACCCGCGACCCGCGCCTCCGACAGTGAACGCGATCAGGTGGTCGAGCTGCTCTCCGAGCACGCCGCGGTCGGCCGCCTCACCCTCGCCGAGCTGGAGGAGCGCATCCAGCAGGCCTACAACGCCAGGACCCACGCCGAGCTCGCGATCCTGACCCGTGACCTCCCCGACCACCAGGCCCAGCCGAAGGTCCGGCGCAAGGTCACCCGATGGTTCGTCGCGATCATGGGCGGCTCCACCCGCCGCGGCCGGTTCCGGCTCAGCGGCAGCGTCATGTCCATCGCGGTGATGGGCGGCGACACCATCGACCTGCGCGACGCCGAGGTCGACGGTGACGAGGTGGTGATCAACGCCTTCGCCCTGATGGGCGGCACCGACATCTACGTCCCCGACAGCATCGAGCTCGTCGTCGAGGGGTTCGCGCTGATGGGTGGCAACGACGAGCGGGGAAGCCGCCGTCCTGCCCGCGCCGGCGCACCGGTGATCCGGATCCGGGCCTACTCCCTGATGGGCGGCATCGACGTGTGGCGGCTGCCCTCGGAGAGCCGTGGCAAGCCGTTGAAGGAGGCGAAGCGGGCCGCGAAGAGGCTCGAACGCGAGTCCGACGGCTGAACACCGAGCCGTCCGGGCCGCGGGAGCCGGCCGCTCAGTTCGGGCGTAGCTGGACGTGCACGTCGACGGCCCGGAAGCCGAGCGCGCCGTAGAGACCGTGCAGGCTGGCGACCGCGCAGAGCCACACCGCACGCGGCTCCAGGCCGAGGGCATACCGTGCCGCCGCGGCCGAGATCGCTCGTCCGATCCCCCGTCCCCGACACTCCGCGACGACCGTCACGGCGGAGATGTACGCCGTACCCACGACCTCCCGGACCTGGGCGCACGCGACCGGAACCCCGTCGAGCCGCCCGACCAGCAGGTGGTGGTCGGGTGCGGCCAGCACCGCCGGTGACACCAGCGGGGCGAGCTCGGCGCCGTAGACGGCGAGGAACTCCTCCGCGCTCGCCGGCGTTCCGACCGCGAGCCCGGCCGGATGCGCTGCGGTGCGCGCCTGCGCGGCACTACCGAGGACGAGGACCGGAAGCTCGAGCCACGGGGCCAGGCTCCGGTCGCCGAAGACGCCCAGCCGTGCATAGCGTTCGCGGGTCGTCACCACCCACTGGTCGGGGCCGCGGTGAGCGTGGCCGGAGAGCCAGTCGATGGCCTGGTCGAGCCCGGCTGGATGCGGTGGAACCATTGCCTTCGCCTGGGTCGCCCAGGGCTGGTCGATCGGATAGCTCACGCACGGGATGCCACCGACCACCGCGGCTGATCCGGGCGCGCCGGAGGGGAGCTCGACAACAGCCGCCGCCCGTGCCAGCAGATCGGCGACGTCGGTCATCGGAGCACCGCGCGGGGCCGGAACGCCGGTGGGCCAGGACGCGACCACGACCAGGGACGCCTTGATCTGGGCACGGCGTCACCTTAGCGATCACCGTCCGCGGAGTCCGCCGGTTTTTCGGCTGCCGGGCAACCTGTCCGGGCCAGGCCGCGGGGCCGGCGCGCGGACGCTCAGCCGATGCGTTCGTCGACGAAGCACCAGCGCCATTCCTCGCCGGGCTCGAAGGAGCGCATCACCGGGTGGCCCACCGCGTTGTAGTGTCCCGTCGCGTGCTTCAGCGGCGAGGAGTCGCAGCAGCCGACGTGGCCACAGGACAGGCACAGACGCAGGTGCACCCAGTCGTCGCGACCCTCCGCAAGGCAGTCCTCGCATCCCTCGGTGGTGCTCGCCTCGACCTGGGCGGGTGCCTCCGCGAGGTGAAGGCAGGCTTGGTTGGTCATATCTCCTCCTCCAGTCGTCCGCGCGCGAGCATCAACTCCTCCAGGTCCAACTCCAGCTCCACCTGGCGCAGCACCTCTTCTGGAATCCGTCCCACGTCGCGGGCTTTGACGAAGACGTGCCGCTCGGCCGAAATCATGCTCAGCCGAAGTCGACGGAACGCCTCCGTCGGTGGTTCGTGGTGTGGATCGCCCAGTCGCTCCCACACCTGGTTGGCGCGGTCCTCCGCCCAACTGCGCAGGCGTTCGACCACGTACTCCGGTGCGTTCCCCCGCTCGTGTTCCAGACACCGGTGCGCCGCGCGGAGCGCCTCCTGGCGTATCTCCGCCTCGGCGAGCAGGTCTGCCCGCGGGTCGTCGCTGCGCAGCCGCAGCGCCCGGACGAGCCGCGGCAGGGTGAGCCCCTGGCCGACGAGCGTCACGTTGATGATGACGAACGCGATCCAGACCAGCAGGTCCCGCCCGGGGAACGTGAGCGGGAGGCTGAACGCCGCGGCCAGCGACACGACTCCGCGCATCCCGGCCCACGAGACGACCACGACGTTCGCGATGGGCGCCGGCAACCGACCCGTGCTCCCGCGTAGCAACGCGGGCAGGTAGGCGCCGGGGAAGACCCAGACGAAGCGTCCTATCACCACGGCGCCGGCCACGGCCGCCGTCGCCGCCACCACGAGCGGCCAGTCGAACGACAACTCCTCGACGATGCCACGCATCTGCAGCCCGACCAACAGGAACAGCGTGCCCTCCAACAGGAACTGCGCCACCCGCCACACCGCGTCGACCTGCAACCTCGCGTCCGGGCCCACCAGGCCGGGCCGGCGGTGGCCGAGGTAGAGGCCGCAGGTGACGACCGCGACCACGCCGGAGGCTCCGATGTAGTTGGCCGGCACGAACGCCAGGAACGGTGTGAGCAGCGAGATCGTGTTGTCGAGCAGCGGGTCGTTGGTGCGCCGGTGCAGGAAGGCGGCGAGTAAGGCAACCGCCCCGCCGATCAACAGGCCACCGAGCACCGCGACGGCGAGTTCCCGGCCGGCGTGGCCCCACGAGACCGCGAGTCCGGTGGCGGCGGCGACCGCGATGCGCAGGGTCACCAGTGCGGTCGCGTCGTTGACCAGGCTCTCCCCCTCCAGGATCGTCACCACCTGGCGGGGCAGCCGCAGCCGCCGGGCGACCGCCGTCGCGGACACCGCGTCAGGGGGCGCGACCACCGCACCGAGGGCGAACGCCGCGGCCAACGGGATCTGCGGGACGACCGCGTGCAGCACCAGGCCCACCAGGGCGGCGATGAACAGGACGTGCCCGAACGCCAGCAGGCTGATCGACCCGAGATTGCTGCGGAACGCGGGCACCGAGGTCCGCACGGCGGCGATGTAGAGCAGCAGCGGCAGGATGCCCTCGAGGACGAGGTCGGGATCGAGCCGTATCTGCGGCCAGCCCGGAACGAAGGACAAGATGATCCCGAAGACGACCAGCAGGATCGGGGCGAGGAACCCGATCCGGCGAGCCAGACCAGAGACCAGTCCGACGACGGCCAGCAGAAGGACCCCGTCGAGCAGGTGTTCGGTCACCCCCGAAGGTTAACGACGCTGCCGAGCCCCGCCCGGACAGGGCACCGTGCGGCGCCCGGTCGTGGCGGGATCAGCGCTCTCTGTTGTCGTAGTCGTAGAAACCGCGACCGGACTTACGACCCAGCTCCCCCGCCTCGACCATCCGGGTGAGGAGTTCGGGTGGGAAGAACTTCGGATCGGCGGTTTCGTCCCAGATGTTCTCGGTCGCGTGGCGGAGTACGTCGACGCCGGTCAGGTCCGTCGTGGCGAGCGGGCCCATCGCGTGGCCGAAGCCCAGCTTGCAGGCGGTGTCGATGTCCTCTGCCGAGGCGACGCCGTTCTCCACCAGCCGAACAGCCTCCACGACGAGTGCGGAGATGAGCCGCGTCGTCACGAATCCGGCGATGTCGCGATTGACGACGACACAGGTCTTGCCCACCGACTCGGCGAACTCCCGGGCCCGATCGAGGGTCGCGTCGGTGGTCCGGTGGCCGCGTACCACCTCACACAGCCGCATCATCGGGACCGGCGAGAAGAAGTGCGTGCCCACCACCGACTCCGGCCGGCTGGTGGCCGCGGCGATCCTGGTGATGGGTATCGCCGAGGTGTTGGTCGCGAGGACGGCCCCGTCGGGGCAGATCCGGTCCAGCTCGGCGAACACCTCGCGCTTGAGGTCGAGGCGTTCGAACACCGCCTCCACCACGATGTCGGCGCCCGCGACGGCCTCCAGGTCGGTCGTCGTGGTGATCCGGCCCAGCGTGGCCTCGACCGCCTCCGCCGGCACCTGTCCCTTGCGGGCGAACGTCTCCAGCGAACGGCGGATGCCGTCCATCCCACGCTTGAGCGCGTCGTCGGTGATGTCACGCAGGACCACCTGCCAACCAGCGGTCGCGGCGACCTGGGCGATCCCGGATCCCATCAATCCGGAACCAACGACGGCGACCGTGCGACTAATGAGTTCGGTCATGGGGGCACCCTACGAGAAGAAGGGCCGGCCATTACGGTGTGTCGTGCTCAGCGTGCGATTTGCGTCGTACGTGGTGGTTTCCGGAAGGGAGACACGTGACGATGGACACGATGGTGGTGTCGGGCGGAACGCCGTTGGCCGGCGAGATCGTCGTTCGAGGCGCCAAGAACCTCGTACCCAAGGCGATGGTCGCTGCGGTGCTGGGAGACCAGCCATCGACGCTGTCCAACGTCCCCCGGATCAGCGACGTGCAGATCGTTCGCAACCTGCTCGACCTGCACGGCGTCACCGTCCGCGACATCGACGGGAGCCCGGACTCCTTCGTGCTGGACCCCTCCCGAGTCGAGCAGGCGGCGGTCACCGACATCGAGGTGCACGCCGGGTCCAGCCGGATTCCGATCCTGCTGTGTGGTCCGCTGCTGCACCGGCTCGGGCACGCGTTCATTCCCGACCTCGGCGGCTGCAAGATCGGCGACCGGCCCATCAACTTCCACCTCGACGCGCTGCGCCAGTTCGGCGCCGTCGTCGACAAGTCTCCCGAAGGCCTGCACATCACCGCCCCGAAGGGGCTCACCGGCACCCAGATCGAGCTGCCCTACCCGAGCGTCGGCAGCACCGAGCAGGTCCTCCTCACCGCCGTCCGCGCCGAGGGCGTGACCGAACTCCGCAACGCCGCCGTCGAACCGGAGATCATCGACCTCATCTGCGTCCTGCAGAAGATGGGCGCGATCATCAACCTCGACACCGACCGGATCATCCGCATCACCGGCGTCGAACGCCTCGGCGGCTACATCCACGAGGCGCTGCCAGACCGGATCGAGTCCGCCTCCTGGGCCTGTGCGGCCCTCGCCACCGGCGGGGAGGTCTTCGTCCGCAACGCCCGCCAGGTCGACCTGATGACGTTCCTCAACGTCTTCCGCCGGGTCGGCGGGGAGTTCCTGGTGACCCACGAGGGCATCAGGTTCTGGCACCCGGGCGGGAAGCTCAACGCGCTCGCTCTGGAGACCGACGTCCACCCCGGCTTCATGACCGACTGGCAGCAGCCACTCGTGGTCGCGCTGACCCAGGCGACCGGCCTGTCGATCGTGCACGAGACCGTCTATGAGAACCGCCTCGGCTTCACCGACGCCCTGGTCCGCCTCGGTGCGCACATCCAGTCCTTCACCGACTGCCTTGGTGCGACTCCGTGCCGGTTCGGCCGCCGCAACTACACCCACTCGGCGGTGATCTCCGGACCGTCGTCGCTGCACGGCGCCGACCTCACGGTTCCGGACCTGCGCGGCGGCTTCTCCTACATGATCGCGGCGCTCGCGGCCCAGGGACGCTCGACCCTGCGCGGGATCGACATCTTCGCCCGGGGCTACGAGAACTTCCTGGAGAAGCTCGACGGGCTCGGTGCGCAGGTCGTCGACGTACGCGGCTGAACCGTACGCGGCGGAACCCTACGCGGCGGGCGCGCAGGCCCGCCGCGGACGGGACCCGACCGGGACGTTCTAGCCCACCGCCATGTCGTCCGGCTCGCGAAGGACCTGGGCGCCGAGCCCCTGGAGGACCCCGACGAGGTTGGGGTAGCCGCGATCCAGGTGATGGACGCCGGAGACCAGGGTCTCTCCGTCGGCGACCAGGCCGGCCAACAACAGCCCGGCCCCGGCGCGGATGTCCGTCGCCTCGACCGGTGCGCCGGACAGCATCCGCCGGCCCCGGATCACGGCGTGGTGGCCGTCGGTGCGAACGTCGGCGCCGAGGCGGGCCAACTCCTGCACGAACCGGAAGCGGCCGTCGAAGAGGTTCTCGGTCACCATCGAGGTGCCCTCGCTGACCGCGGCGAGCGCGACCATCATCGCCTGCAGGTCGGTCGGGAACCCGGGGTAGGGCAGGGTCACGATGTTGACGGCCTGGGGCCGACCGTCCATCCGGACCGTGAAATGGTCTGGCCCGGCCTCGACGGAAGCGCCGGCGCGGGCCAACTTGTCCAGCACGACGTCGAGATGGTCGGCCCGGGCGTTGCGCAGCGTCACCGCGCCACCGGTGACGGCAGCCCCGATGGCCCACGTCCCGGCCACCATCCGGTCGGGGACGACCCGGTGCTCGACCGACTGCAGGTCGGCCGGTCCCTCGATCTCCAGCGTGGACGTACCGATCCCGCCGATCTTGGCGCCCATCCGGGTGAGCATCTCGGCGATGTCCACGATCTCCGGCTCGCGGGCGGCGTTGTCGATCAGTGTCGTTCCGCGGGCGAGCGTCGCGGCGAGCAGGAGGTTCTCGGTCGCCCCGACGCTCGGGAAGTCGAGCAGGATGGTGGTGCCGTGCAGGCCGTACGGCGCCTCCGCCACGACGAAGCCGTGTTCGATCCCGATCTCGGCACCCATCTGGGCCAGGCCGGTGACGTGCATGCCGAGCCCGCGGGACCCGATGCTGTCGCCGCCGGGCAGCGCCACCTTGGCCCGGTGGCAGCGCGCCAGCAGCGGACCGAGCACGGTGATCGACGCGCGGAGCCGGCGTACGAGGTCGTAGTCGGCCTCGTGGTGGATGGTCTCCGGGACGTCGATGGTCAGCTTGCCGCCGCCCTCCGGGGTGAGCGAACAGCCCAGCCGTTCGAGCAGGTCGCCCATGAACCGGACGTCCAGAATGTCGGGTACGTCGTAGAGGACGGTACGACCCTGCGCGAGCAGCGCCGCCGCCATCAACTTCAGCACGCTGTTCTTCGCACCGGCGACGCTGACCTCGCCGGTGAGTCGGTTGCCACCCTGGATTCTCAGCCGTTCCACCCCCGCATGGTATGGGCCCGACCCCGTGACCATCCCGACACTCCGACATCCCGTCCCCGGGCCACCCGGGAAGGGTGACCTCGAATCGCACCCGATCGGGCGTCGGACCAGGCCTGTCACCGAGGCAGGCCGGCGATGATGGCCGTGCCACGCCGGACACGCCCTAGGCTTCGGACATGGTCAACCTCACTCGGATCTACACACGGGCCGGGGACGACGGGGAGACCCGGCTCGTCGACAACAGCCGGGTCGGCAAGACCGACCTGCGGCTCACGGCCTACGCCGACGTCGACGAGGCCAACGCCAGCATCGGCCTGGTTCTCGCGTTCGGTGACCTGTCCGAGGAGGTCGCGAGCGTCCTGCTCGACGTCCAGAACGACCTCTTCGACGTGGGCGCCGACCTCGGCAACCCGGTGGGCCCGCACGACGCCGACCGGCCGGTCCTGCGGATCACCCCCGCCTACGTCGATCAGCTCGAGGCACGCTGCGACGAGTTCAACGACCGGCTGGAGCCGCTGCGTTCGTTCGTGCTTCCCGGTGGTTCGCGTGGCGCGGCGCTGCTCCACCAGGCGCGGACCGTCGTACGCCGCGCCGAGCGCTCGGCCTGGGCGGCGCACGAGGTGCACGCGGAGACGATGAACGTCGTTGCCGTGAAGTACCTCAACCGGCTCTCCGACCTGCTGTTCATCCTCGCCCGGGTCGCGAACCTCGGTCAGGGCGACGTCCTCTGGCGGCCGGGCCGGACCCAGACCGGCTGAGCCCGGCCGAGAGCTGAGCCCGGTCAGGAGACCTTGAGCCGGCTCGCGACGTCTCGGAGGTGGTCCAGCAGCCGGCCCACCGGCGCCGGTCCCGGGCGACCGGCGAGGGTGACGGCGAAGACCCGGCGTACCGGCGCGTCGGCGTGGTGGAGGCGCAGCAACCTGATGTCGGGTGGGGCCGTTCGAAGCGCGAGCGCGGGTACCAACGCGACCCCGAGCCCGGCCGCGACACACCCGAGCTTCCCGGTCCACTCGGCGGCGACGATGTCGATGCGTGGGTTGAAGCCGGGTGGGAGGCTGGCCCGCATCAGCGTCTCCTCGGCGGTGACGGACCCGACGACGAAGGGCTCGTCGGCCAGGTCGGTGAGGCGTACGGTGCGTCGTGTCGCCAGCCGGTGGCCGCGCGGGACGGCGACCAGCAGTCGCTCGTCCAGCAGGTGGTGCAGCTCGTACCGCGTGGCATCGATCGGGCGGTCGGGTGGGGCGCTGACCACGACGACGTCGGCGTCACCCATCCGCAACCGGTCCAGAAGCTCCGGGCTCCTCCCCTCGACGAGCGACAGGGCGAGTTCTGGGTACTCCGTGCGGCACGCGGCGAGCGCCCGCGGCACCAGCGCGGCGACCGCGGTGGGGAAGGCTCCGACGCGCAGCCGTCCACCGCCAAGACCGCGGGTCGCGGCGAGTTCGGCTCGGGCCGTCGCCAGTCGATCCAGCACCGCCTCGACGTGTGGGAGCAGGCTCTCGCCCTCGCGGGTCAGCGCGACCCCGCGAGCAAGCCGCTCGAACAGCTGGGCACCGGTCTGCGTCTCGAGGGCGGCGACCTGTCGTGACACCGCCGACTGGGTGTAGCCCAGGGCCTGGGCGGCACCGGTGATCGAGCCGTGGCGGGCGACCGTACGGAAGACCTCGAGCGATTCCAGCTGCACGAAGCCATGCTAGATGCGCATGCGAGGTATGCGAAACATTCGCTGGTGGCATCGGTCCGTCGCGCCTAGCGTTGCAACGCGATTGGCCCTCGGCCTGCTGCCGACCACCGGCATCCCGCTCCAGGAGGCACCTGTGCAACGAGTCCTTGACAACCCGGCGAACGTGTCAGCGCCCTTCGGCGACCGCTTCGCGCACGTCGCGCGCGTGGACCTGGAGGGTGGTGCGTTGCTGATGCTCTCCGGGCAGGTCGCGGTTGACGACAGCGGTGAGGTCGTCGCGCCCGGCGACATCACGGTGCAGTCCGAGCGGAGCGGGTCTTCGCGATCATCGGCGACATCCTGGCCGCGCACGGCGCGACGTTCGCCGACGTCGTGCACCTCCGTACGTTCATGACCAACCTCGACGATCTGCCCGCGTACGGCGTCTCGCGCCGCGGTCTCTTCGACGGCACGCCGCCCCCGGCGAGCACGACCGTGGAGGTGAGCCGGCTGTTCCTGCCCGGTGCGGTGCTGGAGGTGGAGGTAACGGCGGTAGTCGCCGAGCGTGGATGATAAATCAGGAGAAAATGGATATTCCATGCCGTTCAGGTCTCGTCACCGGTGTTCTCGACCGCTAAGTTGATCTCTCGCGGTTGATCTCTCGCGCCGATCGCGGCACTCCAGCCTGGCCTCGGTCACGACGGCCGTGTGCCGCGACCCGAGCCCTGCGAAAGGGGAGGAATGGACGGCAGGCGGTCACAGTCGACCCCCCACCGGGCCTCCGCACCGTCTCAGCCATCTCGACCATCCGGTCGACGCATCGGCTCCGAGGAGTCCACCTGGGCCCGCCCACCGGCGACGCCGGAGATCCTCGACCACGGCCCCGACCACTCCAGCGGCTGGCATGCGTCGCGACCTGACAACTCCGCCTTGCGGCGCGGGCCGGCTGTCCCTGCTCGTCACACGACGCGCCCAGGAAACCGGCGCCGGAGTGCTCCCCCGGCAGGCCCGCTGTTCCGCCGACGCTGGGTCGGCCATCTGGTCGTCCTGGTGCCACTGGCCATCGCCGCCAGTTCGTTGGCGAGTCTGGACGCGACAGGCCATGGTCCGGCCCGGTAGTTTCCAGAGGGCTACCAGGTGGCACTCGGGATCGATCAGCGCAGCGGCGACACCGCGACGCCGATCGGCAGCGAGACGCAGGATCCGGCGGTTCCCGAAGCCCCCGCACCTGACGCACCAGACGGTGGGCGAGACAGCGACGACGCGTCCACCGGTGGGCAGGAGAACGCACCGCGCCTGCCAGGGCGGCCGGGTCCGGACCCGACCGGCGGCCCGGTCCCACCCACCCCCGGTCCGGGGCAGACGCTCGGCCCCGACCAGTCGCCGCTGCCGACACCCGGCCCGAGCACCTGGCCGACCGCGGGGGCCGGTGCCCGCGCCGTGGCCGACCCGCCCGGCCCCACCCCGACCGAACCCGACCACCTCCACGCCCCCGAAGCCGTCTCCCTGGCCGACTGCCGGCGCGCCCACCCCGGGTGCACCGACGCCCGGCTCACCGGCGCCGTCACCGTCCCCGAGCGACTCGGACAGCAACGGGATCCCGCTTCCACGACTCCCGCTGCCGCTACCGCTGCCCACCGTGATCCCACTGCCGCCGCTGCTGACGGGCACACCCCTGCTGCTGCCGCAGGCGGTGCCGCACCCGCGGTCGCCGGCGTCGCCGGTCTACACCAGCGACCTGGACATCGCCTACGGAATGGGACCTCGCTGAGCGAGCCCTGCTCGACTGACCGGCGCTGCTCGACTGACGAGCGCCGGATCAGTACCGCGGAGGGTTCAGTTCACGAACGGATGCATCAGCACCGCGGCGCTCCGCATGACCCGCGGCCGAGCATCGTCAGAGGGGCGCGTGCCGACGGCCGGGAGGTGCGGCCTCGAGCCAGGCCAGGAAGCCGGTGAGTGCGTCCTCGGCCATGGCGAGTTCGAAGCCCTGGCCGGCCTGCTGGCACTCGATCACCACATGCCCGGCGTACAGGCCGAGCGCTTCGTTGGCGGCCGGATCCCGGCGAGAGTTCACGACCAGCGCATTGCGGGAAAACACCCGCCTGGGGCGAAAGCCGAAGGAGAAGACCCGAAACCACTCGACGGAATCTCCGGAGTATCGGGCGATACCAAGCGACCAACCCTTGCCACTGGCCTGCTTGTGCAGTCTGAGGCTGGAGTCGAAAGTGCCGCCGCCGCGTTGAAGCAGACGGCGGCGAAATGCCAGGCCGGCCAGACAGAAGATGACCAGGGCGAGCAACACCCCGGCGATGTCGAGAACGATCTCGATCATCGCGCGCCACCGTACGGGCGGCGTCCTATCGGAGGGCGGCCGTGGGGGGTGTGCGGCGGAACCGCTGGTTCGATCGCTGCCACACCCTCACCACACCCGGCCGTCAGGAAGCCAGCTCGACTGCGCGGATGCGCGCCTCTGCACGGCGTACGTGTTCGAGCGCCTCCTCGTCGTCGCCACCGGCGGAACGCGCCCGCTCGAGTTCGTGACGCGCCGCCTCGAGATCGATCTCGTGCGAGAGTTCAGCGTACTCCGCGAGGACCGATACCCGGTCGTTGGCGACCGAGAGGAAGCCGCCCTGGACGGCGGCCACGAAGACCTCCGACGACGGCGTTCGAACCTCGACCACGCCGTCGACCAGCAGGCCGAGGACGGGCGCGTGCCCGGGCAGGATGCCGATGTCACCATCGGACGTCCGGGCGATGACAGTCGTCGCTTCACCGGACCACACCGTGCGATCCGGCGCGACCAGCTCGACGTGCAGGGGCTCTGCCACCGTTGATCCTCCTGGCCTGAATCGTTCTCGGGAGAATACCCGCTCAGGGGTACTCGGCCCCGGCGCACCCCCCACGACCACTCAGCGCTGTGGAGGGCTGCCGGAGGTCCTCCCGGGCGAGGTGCCCGGGAGGACCCGGTTCATCACTTCCGGGTAGGTCAGAGTTCCTTCTGGATCTCTGCCCACCGACGCTCGACGTCCTCGAGGCCACCGACGAGGTAGAACGCCTGCTCGGCCACGTGGTCGTACTCGCCGTCACAGATCTTCTTGAAGGCCTCGACCGTCTCCTCCAGCGGAACGAAGGAGCCCTCGATGCCGGTGAACTGCGTGGCCGCGTAGGTGTTCTGGGACAGGAAGCGCTGCAGCTTACGAGCTCGGGCGACGGTGATCTTGTCTTCCTCAGGAAGCTCGTCGATACCGAGGATCGCGATGATGTCCTGCAGCTCACGGTTGCGCTGCAGGATCTGCTTGACGCGGACCGCCGTGTCGTAGTGCTCCTGGGAGATGTAGCGCGGGTCGAGGATCCGCGAGGTCGACGTCAGCGGGTCGACCGCGGGGTAGATCGCCTGCGCGAACAGGTCACGGGAGAGCTCGGTGGTCGCGTCGAAGTGGGTGAACGCGGTCGCCGGGGCGGGGTCGGTGTAGTCGTCCGCGGGGACGTAGACCGCCTGCATCGAGGTGATCGAGTGCCCACGGGTCGAGGTGATCCGCTCCTGCAGGATGCCCATCTCGTCGGCCAGTGTGGGCTGGTAACCCACCGCCGACGGCATCCGGCCGAGCAGGGTCGAGACCTCCGCACCCGCCTGGGTGTAACGGAAGATGTTGTCGATGAACAGCAGCACGTCCTGACGCTGCACGTCACGGAAGTACTCCGCCATCGTCAGGCCCGCGAGCGCGACCCGGAGCCGGGTGCCCGGCGGCTCGTCCATCTGGCCGTAGACCAGGGCGGTGTCCTTGATGACGCCGCTCTCGTCGAACTCGAGGATGAGGTCGTTGCCCTCACGGGTGCGCTCACCGACACCGGCGAAGACGGACGTACCACCGAAGTTACGGGCGACACGGATGATCATCTCCTGGATGAGCACCGTCTTGCCGACGCCCGCCCCACCGAACAGGCCGATCTTTCCGCCCTGGACGTAGGGCGTCAGCAGGTCGATGACCTTGATGCCGGTGACCAGCATCTCGGTCTTGCCCTCGAGCTGGTCGAACGGCGGAGCCGGCCGGTGGATCGGCCAGCGCTCGGTGATCTCCAGCTCCTCGCCGTCCTTGGCGTTCAGGCACTCGCCCACGGCGTTCCAGACGTGGCCCTTGGCGACGTCGCCGACCGGGACCGAGATCGGCCCACCGGTGTCGCGCACCTCCTGGCCACGGACGAGGCCGTCCGTCGGCTGCAGGGACACGGCCCGGACGAGGTGCTCGCCGAGGTGCTGGGCGACCTCGAGCGTCAGCGTCAGCCGCTGCTCGCCGATCGACACCTCGGTCTTGAGGGCGTTGTAGATCTCGGGGATCGCGCCGGCGGGAAACTCGACGTCGACGACCGTGCCGATCACGCGTGCGACGCGGCCGACGCCGGCAGCCGACTCCTCGGCGGTCTTCTCGCTAATCGTGGCAGTCATCTCTCTCACTCACTCCCAGCGCTTGCCTCGGAGAGCGCGCTCGCGCCCCCGACGATCTCGCTGATCTCTTGGGTGATCTCGGCCTGGCGGGCCTGGTTCGCTTCGCGGGTGAGCGTTCTGATCAGCTCCTCCGCGTTGTCCGTTGCCGACTTCATCGCACGCTGCCGGGACGCCAGCTCACTGGCCGCCGCCTGCAGCATGCAGTGGTAGATGCGGTTGCCGACGTAGCGCGGCAACAGCGCGTCGAGCACCTCGGCGGCCGACGGCTCGAACTCGTACAGCGGAAGGACGTCGGCAGCTGCCGGCGGCTCCTCCCCCTCGACGACCTCGAGCGGCATCAGCCGGATGACCTCCGGACGCTGGGTCATCATGCTGACGAACTGCGTGTAGACGACGTGGATCTCGTCCACGCCACCGTTCTCGGAGCCCGCCAGGAAGGCGTCGATCAGGGTCTGCCCGACGGTCCGCGCGTCGTCGTACTGCGGGTTGTCGGAGAATCCCGTCCACTCCGCCTCGACCTCGCGGCGCCGGAAGCGGTAGTAGGAGACGGCCTTGCGTCCGGTGAGGTAGGGCAGGACTTCCTTGCCCTCTTCACGCAGCTTCTCCGCGAGGCGCTCACCCTCGCGAATCACGTTGGACGAGTAGGCGCCGGCCAGCCCGCGGTCGCTCGAGATGAGCAACAGCGCCGCGCGCCTGGCGTTCGGCCGCTCCGTCGTGATCGGGTGGTCGACGTGGGAGAAGGTCGCCAGGGCCGACACCGCGCGGGTGAGCTCCCGGGCGTAGGGCGTGGCGGCCGCCGAGCGATCCTGTGCCTTACGGATGCGCGACGCGGCCACCAGCTCCATGGCTCTGGTGCTCTTCTTGATCGTCGTCACCGCACGGATGCGTTGACGATAGATGCGGATCTTGCCTGCCATCTGGCTCAGCCCCGCTTCTGCCGGACGATCTTCTCCTGCTCGACGCTCTCCGCCTCGAGCGGCTCGACCTCTTCACGACCGGCCTCGAGCAGCCTGCCGTCGGAGGTCTCGAAGGTCTGCTTGAAGTCGGTCACCGCCTCTTCGAGGGCGTTGACCGTGTCGTCGGAGAGTTCGAGGGTCTCCCGGATGGCGTCGAGGATGCCGCGGCGGTCGCGACGCAGGAAGTCCAGGAACTCCCCCTCGAACCGGCGCACGTCGGCGACCGGAACGTCGTCGAGCTTGCCGGTGGTGCCGAGCCAGACCGAGATCACCTGGTCCTCGACCGGGTACGGCGAGGACTGCGGCTGCTTGAGCAGCTCGGTCAGCCGCGCGCCACGGTCGAGCTGACGGCGGGACGCCGCGTCCAGGTCGGAGGCGAACATCGCGAAGGCCTGCATCTCGCGGTACTGCGCGAGCTCCAGCTTGAGCTGGCCGGCGACCTTGCGCATCGCCCGGATCTGGGCGGAGCTACCGACTCGGGAGACCGACTGACCGACGTCGACCGCCGGACGCTGGTTGGAGTTGAACAGGTCGGCCTGGAAGAAGATCTGACCGTCGGTGATCGAGATCACGTTGGTCGGAATGTAGGCGGAGATGTCGCCGCCCTTGGTCTCGATGACCGGGAGGCCCGTGAGCGAACCCGCGCCAAGCTCGTTGGAGAGCTTCGCGCAGCGCTCCAGCAGGCGGGAGTGGAGGTAGAAGACGTCACCGGGGTACGCCTCGCGGCCCGGCGGGCGGCGCAGCAGCAGGGACATCGCGCGGTAGGCCTCGGCCTGCTTGGACAGGTCGTCGAAGACGATGAGGACGTGCTTGCCGCCGTACATCCAGTGCTGGCCGATGGCCGAGCCGGTGTAGGGGGCGATGTACTTGAAGCCCGCGGGCTCGGAGGCGGGTGCCGCGACGATGGTGGTGTACTCCATCGCGCCACCCTCCTCGAGGGTGCGCTTGACCTCAGCGATCGTGGTGCCCTTCTGGCCGATCGCGACGTAGATGCAGCGGACCTGCTTCTGCGGGTCGCCACTCTCCCAGGCCTGCCGCTGGTTCAGGATCGTGTCGACCGCGACCGTCGTCTTACCGGTCTTGCGGTCACCGATCAACAGCTCGCGCTGGCCACGACCGATCGGGATCATGGAGTCGATCGCCTTGACGCCGGTCTGCAGCGGCTCCTTCACCGGCTGGCGGGCCATCACGCCGGGGGCCTGCAGCTCCAGGGCGCGCTGGCCTTCGAGGTTGCCGATCTCGCCGAGGCCGTCGATCGGCTTGCCGAGCGCGTCGACAACCCGGCCGAGGTAGCCGTCACCGACCGGCACGGACAGGACCCGGCCGGTACGCCGGACGGGCTGCCCCTCCTCGATCCCGGTGAACTCACCGAGGACGACCGCACCGATCTCGCGGACGTCGAGGTTCAACGCCATCCCGAGGGTGCCATCCTCGAACTCGAGGAGCTCGTTGGCCATCGCCGAGGGAAGGCCCTCGATGTGGGCGATGCCGTCACCGGCGTCGACGATGGTGCCGACCTCCTCGGCGGCCAGCTCGCTGGGCTGGTAGCTCGAGACGAAACGCTCCAACGCATCCCGGATCTCCTCCGGGCGAATCGTCAGCTCCGACATCTTCGTGGTCCCTGCTCTCTCGGCAATCTCGGGTGTTCTGCGGGGCGGTCAGCCGGCCAACCGGCGCCGCGCGTCATCCAGCCGACTGGCGATCGTGCCGTCGATGACCTCGGCGCCGAGCTCGATGCGTAGGCCGCCGAGAACCCCGGGGTCGACAAGGATGTTGAGGTGTAGGTCTTGGCCGTACTGGCGGCTTAGGGCGCCGGCCAGCCGGTCCTGCTCCGCGGTGCTGAGCTGCACCGCAGTACGAACGGTTGCCACCAGCCGGTCACGCCAGGCCGCGGCGATCTTGGCGTAGTTGTCGAGGGCCTCGGTGAGAGACAACCCACGCGGCGCCACCACGGCCTGCTCCACCAAGCGTACGGCGGCGTCAGGGGTCTTCCCCGCGAGGAGGGTTCGGGCCAGTTCGGCCCTTTTCTCCGCCGGGACCGCGCGATTCGTGAGCGCCAGTTGGAGCCGCTGCTCGCGATCCACCAGCCGACCGAACCGGAACAGACCGTCCTCGAGGTCGTCGAGACGCCGCTCCGCCTCGGCGGAACGCACCAGCGCCAGCACCCCGATCTCCTCGAGAGCGTCGCCGAGCGCGCGTACCCGCGACCAGGGAAGCCGGACGGCTGCCGTCACGAGCGCGAGCGCGTCCGTGCTGAGCCTGTTCTGGAAGAGGTTCGCGGCCAGCCCGGCCCGGTCGTCAGCGGACCGGGATGGGTTGGTGAGCGCACGGCGCAGGGTCGGCTGGGAGTCAACCAGCCCCACGACCGACAACAGCTCCGTGCCGAGGGCCCCGAGCTGTTCGGGCGAGCCCGTGACGGTCTGCAGCTGCTGCCGCAGGACCGCCACCGCCTCGCGCGACGTGCCGCGAATGTCTGTCATCGCCGCTCCCCGACCGACTCCTGCTGCTCGAGTTCGGCGAGGAAGCGCTCGACGATCCGCCGCTGGCGGCCGTCGTCCTCAAGTGCCTCACCGACGATTCGGCTGGCGAGCTGCGTGGACAGGTCGCCGATCTCGGTGCGCAGCTGGGCAAGTGCCTGCTGACGCTCCGCCTCGAGCTGGCCGTGCGCATGCGTGATGATCCGCTGTGCCTCGGCCTGGGCCTGCTCCCGCATCTCCACCACGATCGCGGCGCCCTGTTCCTTGGCCTCCTCGCGGATGCGGGAAGCCTCGTGCCGGGCCTCGGACAGCTGTGCCTGGTAACGCTCCAGGGCAGCCTTGGCCTCGGCCTGCATCTCCTCGGCTCGCTTGAGCCCACCCTCGATGGCCTCCGTGCGCTCGGCGAAGGCCTGCTCGAACTTGGGTGCGACGAACTTGCGTACGACGTAGAAGAGGATGGCAAAGACCACCAGGCTGAGAACGATCTCAACCGGGTGCGGGACGAGAGGGTTGACCTCTTCCGCCGCCGTGATCATCGACGTCATGGCTACCGCCTCTTGTGTGCGATCAGTGTGTGATCAGTTCTGGAAGACGAAGGCGAGCGCGATGCCGATGATCGCAAGCGCTTCGGCCAGACCGAATCCGAGGATCGCGATCGTCTGCAGACGGCTCTGCGCCTCGGGCTGGCGGGCCACACCGTTGATGTAGGCAGCGAAGATCAGGCCGATACCGACGCCCGGACCGATGGCCGACAGGCCGTAGCCGATGATGGCGAGCGAGCCTCTCATGCGCCATTCCTTTCGTTGGATCTGTCGTTCGATGGAATTGAGGGAAGAGCAGGATCAGTGTTCTTCCGCCAGTGCACCGGAGATGTAGTTGGCGGTCAGGAGGGTGAAGATGTACGCCTGCAGCACCTGAACCAGGAGCTCCAGGAAGAACAGCGCGATATCCAGCACCATCGAGATGACGCCGATCGGCTTGAAGAACAACACGCTGGAGTGGAACAGGAGGTACTCGCCACCGGTCGCGAAGAGGATCAGCACGAGGTGACCCGCGAACATGTTCGCGAAGAGTCGCAGCGACAGCGTGATCGGACGGACCAGGATGTTGGAGATGAACTCCAGCGGGACCAGCAGGAACAGCATCGGGAGCGACACGCCCCCAGGCACCGTCTGGTGCTTGAGGTAGCCGACGAAGCCCTTCCGCTGGATACCGACCACGTTGTAGACGAGCCAGCTCAGGATCGCGAGCGGATAGACGAAGCCAACGTGGGAGAACGTCGGGAACTGGATGAACGGAAAGATCCCGAAGAGGTTGTTCACCAGAATGAAGAAGAACAACGTCACGAGATACGGCACGAACTTCAGGAAGTCGTGCGACCCGATCACGTCCCGCGCGATGGAGTTACGCACGAAGCCGTACGCCATCTCGCCGCTGTACTGCAGCTTCCCGGGAACGACCGCTGCCCTGCGCGCGGCGAGGACGAAGTACGCCCCGACGATGACAGCCGCGAGGACGAGCAACGTCATCGGCTTGTCGATACCGGCGGCGTAGGGCGGCAGATCGAAGACGGCCGGCCCTGGCGGCGTGAAGCCCCCGTCCGCGGCGAGGATCATCGCGCTCACACGCGCTCCTCTCGTACTGGTCGAGAAATGGTGGAGGGGGTCACTGGCCGTCCTTGGGCTCCTCGTGGTGGCCGTACCGCTTGAAGATGAGGTACAGCGAGAGCGCAAGGCCGAGCAGGATTCCCACGGGCAGCAGGAATGAAGTTCGGAGATAGTGGTCGGCGAGCCAGCCGAGTCCGCCGTAGAACGCGACTCCGGCTACCAGGTAGCCGAAGGCGCCCCACGGGTCGCGCCCACGACCCGATTGCTCGGGGGACGGCTCGTTCTGCCTCATCGCGCACCGTACGGTAGCAGCCGACATGGACCTCACCGAGACCGGGGTAAAGGGAAGGTAATGTCACCGGACGCGGGGCACGGAAGGGGACGATCCCGCAGGTCAGGGCGGTCATGCCGAACCCCCGGTGGGCGTCTCCCGGTGCTCTGAGGAGGTCGTCGGACGCTCGTCGAGGTCGTAGATCGGCACCCGCATCCGGACGAAGGCGCGGAGTTCACCGGCGAGCCAGGTGAAGACGCAGGCCAGCACCGTGAGTGCCGTGGCAGTCCGGTTGAGTACGTCGTCAACCCCGTCGAGCGAGCCGAGCAGAGCGAGCAGGGCGCCGAAGACGACGACTCGGACGAAGTAGCTTCCAACCGCCACGAGCAGGACGACCTCGGGGTACATTTCGCGTACGGCTCGAAGTGCGATCAGTCCGATTCCGGAGAAGATCAGTACGACGCAGGCTCCCAGGAGCGCGCCGACCAACCCGTGCGTGCCGGCCACCAGCCAGCTCACCACCACGGCGATCGCCGCGACGGGGAGGGTCGGGAGCAAAGCACCGCGGAGCAGGGGGGTCACTCTGTCGGTCGTCATGTCGGCGGCCGTCCTCGCGTGCAGTCGTTCAAGGTTTGTGAAACTTAGCACAAGGTCGAGGCAAAAACCGAACCCCACCCCATCCCGCGTGATTCCCCCGACCGGGACCGGCCGCTTCGGACCGACCCAGACCCTACCGAGAACCAACGCGGCGCGCGCGACCGGAGTCGGATCGGACGGATCTCCGGCGGGTCGGACCGCGACTCAGAGTGGGTGCGGCAGCTTCCTGCGGCGCGGAAGTACAGCCGTCGCGAAGATGGCCAGCACCACCACCGCGCCGACCAGGCCCACGGTCAGCCAGGTCGTCCACAGCCCGATCGCGACCACGCCGAACGACATCAGTCCAGCCCAGAGGTACATCACGAGGACCGCGCCGGGATGGGAGTGGCCGAGCTCAAGGTGCAGTCGGTGGTGCAGGTGCTTCTGGTCGGCGTCGAAGGGCGACCGACCGGCCCGGGTACGCCTGATCACGGCGAGCAGCAGGTCGATGAACGGCAGCGCCATGACCGCGATCGGCAGCACCAGCGGCAGGACGGCCGGAAGCAGGCTCTGGCGGACGCCCGACGTCGTCATCACGCTCGGGTCGAGCCAGCCGGTGAGGCTGATCGTCGAGGCGGCGAGCAGCAGTCCGAGCAGGTAGGCGCCGGAGTCGCCCATGAACACCCGGGCGGGGAAGAAGTTGTGCGGGAGGAAGCCCAGGCACGCGCCCGCGACCACCACGGTCACCAGCGTCGCTGTGGTGGCGCGGTTGAGGGAGAGCCCGATCGTGAGGCCGTAGGAGTAGGTGAAGAAGGCCGCGGCGCCGAGGCACACGACGCCCGCGGCGAGCCCGTCCAGGCCGTCGACGAAGTTGACCGCGTTGGCCATCATGATGATGATCAGCGCCGAGACCACCGCGCTCTGTGACGGGGACAGTGACAACGTGGTGCCGTCGGGTAGCGGCAACCAGTTCAGCTGCACGCCGGACACGACGAGGATCCCGGCCGCGACGGTCTGGCCGGCCAGTCGGGTGATGGGGTCCAGGTCGACCACGTCGTCGACACCGCCCACCACCGCGATCACCAGACCGGCGAGCAGCACACCCCACACGTCGCCACGAAGCTCGGGCAGCAGCCCGAGGAAGGGCAGCTGGGTGGCGACGACGAACGCCATCGCGACGCCGCCGAGGACCGCGAGACCGCCGAGCCGCGGGATCGGCACGGAGTGAACGTCCCGGTCGCGGATCGGCGTGACCGCACCGATCCGGGCAGCGAACCGCCTGACCAGGCCACCCAGCAGGTAGGTGGTCCCGGCCGCGACGAACAGGACGAGGAGATACTCACGCACGCTTCGGGCACCCGGTCCTCTACCGGCCCACCAAGGCCGTGACGGTCACTCCGACAGCCTCGGCGATCTGGGCGCCAGCGGCCTCGTAGACCTCCATCGGACGACCGATCGGGTCCGGGATGTCGTCCTCGTCCGGACGGGCGGGGCGGACGGTGCCACGTCGCCGGGCCGCCGCCGCGACCAGCGCCCGGGACCGTTCGAGCGGATCCAGGGGCAGCTCCGCGAGACTCGCGCCCGGCAGGGAGCCCTCAGCCGTCGCCGCGGTGATCGCCGCGCTCGTCCGGGCGAACTCCGTGAGGGTGAAGCTGCGCCGCAGCGCGGTCGGATCGAGGGTCACCACCTCGCTGCGGTGGGACCGGGTCGCCGTGAGGACGAGGTCGGCCGCGCCGACGTGGGCGGGGGTGAGCTCGGCGGAGACGAAGCCGTCGGGGTTCGCGCCGTAGGCCAGGAGAACCTTCGCGGACTCCGCGGTCATCGACCGGCCGTCGTGGGTGCCGGTGCCGGCGCTGTGGACGGAGAACCTGCCGGCGTCCGGGCCGAGACTCCGCGCCAGGGCGGCGCGGGTCATCCGCTCGGCCATCGGGGAGCGGCACATGTTGCCGGTGCAGACGAACAGGATCGAGAAGGTGTTCACGGTCGCGTCCGCTCCTCGCTGTGGTGGGTGGCTTACTGGTGGGGGTGGTCCTCGAGGTCTGGCACGACGCTACGGAGGCGTTCGAAGGAGAGCGCTCCGGCCCGCAGGACCCGTGGCGTGGCGTTCGTGAGGTCCACGATGGTCGACGGCGTGGAGCCCGGCGTGGGTCCGCCGTCGAGATAGACCGCGACCGAGTCACCGAGTTGGTCCTCGGCCTCCGCGCAGGTCGTCGCGGGCGGCTCACCCGACTTGTTGGCGCTGCTCACGGCGAGCGGCCCGGTCTTGGCGAGGAACTCCAGGGCGAGCTCGTCGTCGGGCATCCGGACGGCGACCGTGTTGCCGGTGTCGCCGATGTCCCACACCAGGCTCGGTTGCTGGAGGCAGATGATGGTCAGCGCTCCGGGCCAGAACTTCTCGACCAGGCGCCGCCCGGCCTCGGGAACCTCGTCCGCGATGCCGTCGAGCGTCTCGACCGAGCCGACGAGCACCGGCGGCGGCATCGAGCGGCCGCGGCCCTTCGCGGCCAGCAGGTCGGCGACCGCCTCGGGGACGAACGCGTCCGCGGCGATGCCGTACACCGTGTCGGTGGGCATCACCACGAGGTCACCACGCCTGATGGCGGTGGAGGCGATTTCCAGGCCAATGGTGCGTTCGTCTCGATCCGCACACGTATAGCGTTCGCTCACAGTCGCTCATCGTGCCATGTCGACGTGTGACTTCGCCGAGCAGCCGGTTCAGCGCTCGACACGGCGTGCCGTGACGAAACGGTTCCGGCCGGCCAGATCGAGGTGGTCACGCACCCGCTCCCACCGACCGGTGCCGGTGAACACCGCCGGAGCGCTCTCCCCCTGCACGTCGGCGTGCTCCACGACGACGTGTCCGCCGGGCCGGAGCAACCGGGAGGCGGAGCGTTCCACCATCCGGATCGCGTCCAGGCCGTCGGTTCCCGACCACAGGGCCAGGGCCGGATCATGGTCGCGGACCTCCCGCTCCACCGACTCATACGCCTCGAGCGGGATGTACGGCGGGTTCGCGACCACCACGTCGACCGTGCCGTCGAGCTCCGGGAACGCCGTCGCCGCGTCACCGCGGACCAGCGTGACGGTGGTCAGCGCGAGGTTGCGTTCGGCCCAGGCGTGCGCGGCCGGGTCCAGCTCCACGGCGTAGACCCGTACGCCGGGGACCTCCCCGGCGATCGAGGCCGCGACCGCGCCGGAGCCGGTGCACAGGTCGACCGCCACCGGCGGCTCCTCCGACTCGTGGGCCAGCTCGGCGAGGACGTCGATGGCCCAGCCCGCGACCACCTCGGTCTCCGGGCGCGGGATGAAGACACCCGGTCCGACGAGGATCTCGAGGTAGCGGAACGGCGCGGACCCGGTGAGGTGCTGCAGCGGCTCCCGAGCCGCCCGGCGGGTGATCAGCGAGTCGAACCGGCGCTCCTGGTCAGGCGTGAGGTCCGGGCCGCCGAGCCCGACCCGCGACCGCGGCAGGCCCAGGAGGTACGCCAGCAGCGTCTCCGCGTCGTGGCGTGGCGAGGCCACCCCGGCGGCCTCGAGTCGGCGGGCCGCGGGTTCGAGCAGGTCGCGTGCTCCGGTCATCCGGGCTGGTTCTCCAAGCCGGCGAGGCGCTCGCGCTGGTCCGCGTCGAGCAGGGCGGTCACGACACCGTCGAGGTCTCCGTCGAGCACCTGGTCGAGGTTGTACGCGGTGTAGCCGACGCGGTGGTCGGTGATGCGGTTCTGCGGGAAGTTGTAGGTGCGGATGCGTTCGGAACGGTCCACGGTGCGAACCTGGCTGCGCCGTGCCGCCGCGGCCTCCTGGTCGGCCGCCTCCTGCGCGACGGCGAGCAGCCGCGACCGCAGGATCCGCAGCGCCTGCTCCTTGTTCTGCAGCTGGCTCTTCTCGTTCTGGCAGGACACCACGATCCCGGTGGGCAGGTGCGTGATCCGAACGGCGGAATCGGTCGTGTTGACGCTCTGGCCGCCCGGTCCGGAGGAGCGGAACACGTCGACCCGCAGGTCCTTGTCCTCGATCTCGACGTCGACGTCCTCCGCCTCGGGGAGGACCAGCACGCCGGCCGCCGAGGTGTGGATGCGGCCCTGGGACTCCGTGACAGGTACCCGCTGGACCCGGTGCACGCCGCCCTCGAACTTCAGCCGGGCGTACGGCGTATCCCCCGGCTCGGCGCCGGAGCTCCGGCCCTTCACCGCGAGGGTGAGGTTCTTGACTCCGCCGAGGTCGGACTCCGCGACGTCCAGCGTCTCGGTCTTCCAGCCATGGCGCTCGGCGTAGCGGAGGTACATGCGCACCAGGTCGCCGGCGAACAGCGCGGACTCCTCGCCCCCCTCACCGGCCTTCACCTCGAGCAGGACGTTCTTGTCCTCGTTCGGGTCCCGCGGCAGGAGGAGGAGACGCAGACGTTCCGCGAGGGCCGCCTCCTCACCCCCCAGACGCTCCGCCTCCTCGGCGAAGCCGGCGTCCTCACCCGCGAGCTCGCGGGCCGCCACGAGGTCGTCGGACACCTGCCGCCAGGCCTCGTATGCCGACACGACCCGGCCCAGCTCGGCGTAGCGACGCCCGACCTTGCGCGCCGTCGCCTGGTCGGCGTGGATCGCAGGATCGGCGAGGCGGCGTTCGAGGTCGGCATGCTCGGCGAGCATCGCCTCGACGGCTTCGAACACGGGCGGCCTCCTACAGGGCGGCGAGATTCGCGAAAGGGACGGGCCACGGACGCGACAGCGCCGGCCATGCGAGTCCCTTCGGGGGACCCGCCGACCGGCGCTGGACGCTCGCTACTTCTTGTCCTGCTTGCCCTGCCTGTTCTGAACCTGGGCATAGCGCTTCTCGAACCGCGCCACCCGGCCACCGGTGTCGAGCAACTTCTGCTTGCCGGTGTAGAAGGGGTGGCAGTTCGAGCACACGTCGGCATGCAGGCTGCCACTGGTGCTGGTGCTACGCGTGGTGAACGTGTTGCCACACGTGCAGGTCACCGTGGTCTCGACGTATTCGGGGTGAATGTCGGGCTTCACTACGTTTCCTCCGCTCTCGAGGCACCGGGTCGCCATTCGCCGTCGGGCGGGCGTGAACCGGAGCCAGCGAATCAGTGTGCCATCTGAGGCACACGGCTGCTCAACCGCCCCGGCCCTTCCCGCATTCCCGGGCGGAACGGGGCGAGGGCCCCGACCACGCAACTCGCGCGGCCAGGGCCCTCGTGTCGTTTCGTGTCGCTTCTTCACGCCGGTGTCCCGGCGCATCGTGCCTGGGCTGGTGTCAGTCCTCGTCGCGGTCGCGGGAGGACGACGAGGCCGTCGGCATCGTCTTGTTGATCTGCATCAGGAACTCGACGTTGCTCCGGGTCTGCCGCAGCTTCTCCAGGACGAGCTCGAGGGCCTGCTGGCCGTCCAGGCCCGACAGGACCCGACGGAGCTTCCAGACGATGCCGAGCTCCTCCCGACCCATCAACAGCTCCTCACGGCGGGTGCCGGAAGACACGACGTCGATCGCCGGGAAGATGCGCTTCTCGGAGAACTCACGACGCAGCCGCAACTCCATGTTGCCGGTGCCCTTGAACTCCTCGAAGATCACCTCGTCCATCTTCGAACCGGTCTCGATCAACGCGGTGGCGAGGATGGTGAGCGATCCGCCGTTCTCGATGTTGCGGGCCGCACCGAAGAACCGCTTGGGCGGGTACAGCGCGCTGGAGTCCACACCACCGGACAGGATCCGGCCGCTCGCCGGCGCCGCGATGTTGTAGGCGCGGCCGAGGCGGGTGATCGAGTCGAGCAGGACCACCACGTCGTGCCCGAGTTCGACCAGACGCTTGGCCCGCTCGATCGCGAGTTCGGCGACCGTCGTGTGGTCGTCCGCCGGACGGTCGAAGGTGGAGGCGATGACCTCACCCTTGACCGTGCGCTGCATGTCGGTGACCTCCTCAGGGCGCTCGTCGACGAGCACGACCATGAGGTGGGCCTCGGGGTTGTTCTGGGTGATCGCGTTGGCGATCGCCTGCAGGATCAGGGTCTTACCGGCCTTCGGCGGTGAGACGATCAGACCGCGCTGGCCCTTACCGATCGGCGTGACGAGATCCATGATGCGGGTCGTCGGGTTGTTGGCCTCCGACTCCAGCCGCAGTCGCTCCTGCGGGTAGAGCGGGGTCAGCTTGCCGAACTCCGGACGCTGCTTGGACAGCTCGGGGTCGGCGCCGTTGACCGTGTCGACGCGGATCAGCGGGTTGAACTTCTCCCGCCGCTCGCCCTCGCGCGGCTGCCGGATGGCGCCGATGATGGCGTCACCCTTGCGCAGGCCGAACTTCTTGACCATGGCCAGGGAGACGTAGACGTCGTTCGGGCCAGGCAGGAACCCGCTGGTGCGGACGAAGGCGTAGTTGTCGAGGACGTCGAGGATGCCGGCCACCGGGATGAGAACGTCGTCCTCGGCGAGCTGGGGCTCGGGGTCGTAACGGTCCCGGCCACCGCGCCGGTCACGGCCGCTCTCGCGTTCGCGCCCGCCGCCGCTGCTGCTGCCGCCTTCGCGGTCACGGAACCGGTCGCGGGAACGCCGGCGCCGGCGCCGGCCGCCGCCTTCCTCGTCGTCGCTGTCGCGGTTGTCGCGGTTGTTGCGACCGCTGTCGCGGCTGGAGTCGCGGCTGTCGCGGCCACCGTCGCGGTCGCGGTTGCCGCCACGGCCACCCTCACGGTCGCCGTCGCGTGCCTCACGGCCGTCGCGGTTGGACTCCCGGCCGCCCTCGCGGCCCTCGCGGCCACGGGGAACGTCGTCTCGACCGGAGGACTCGCGACCGCCGTCGCGTTCCTCGCGGACGATCTCCGCCGGTGCGGTGCCGTTCGGGTGGTCGCCCTGGGTTTCGGTCCCCTGGCGGTTTTCGGGGTGCGCGGCTCGCGTCGACCGCCCGTTACGGCGCTGGCCGTTGGCCTGCGCGGGGGCGTCCTGGCCGGGGGCGGCGATGTCGCCGCCGGCCGGCTGCGCGGAGCCGGTGTCGTTGATGTCGATCTGGGTCTGCTCTCCTCGCGTCGATGCGCGGGACCCGCGCTTCGCGGCCGGGCGCGACGCGGGGGTCTCGTCGGCCGCAGCGGCCGGGGCGCTGCCAGACTGCGCCGCCTTGATGGCGTCGATCAGCTGGCTCTTGCGCATCCGCGCGGTCCCGGTGATGCCCAGTCCCTGCGCGACCTGCTGCAGCTCGGCGAGCACCATGCCTGTCAGGCCACTCGCGCGGCGCCGCGTGCGAACCGGACCGTCGTTGTCCGACGAACCAGCCATGACGGCGTCGGGGGCCTGCGAGGTGGTGAGATCAGTGGTATCGGTCACGTGAGGTCCTTCCCACGCGTGATGTCGGCCGTGGTGATCGCGTGCCAACCTGTCGAATGCCGGCGAATTGCCGGGTCCTCCCTGGTGGAGTCGTGCACGTGCGCACGAATGTGGGTCTCACGACGAGTCCGGGTCCGCCACCTGCGCCCTTTATGCACAAAGAGTGCAAAGAGCCACAGAAGGGACGCCACAGAGTCTGTTGACAGCGAAAGAAACGCTTCCCGGAATCGTGGCGAGATGGCGCCAAGCCATAACATGGGCTCGGGCCCGTCACGGAGCCTAACAGAATCTCTCCGATCTGGCTTCTCCCCGCTGCACAACATCCTTCCCCGGTCCCTCATTCCCTGCACCTCCGATCAGCACCCGGGCTCCGGAGCGGTCGAGTGGGAGCAGGTGTACGACATACCCCTCGGGGGCGTGGGTCCGAAGCTCTTCGCCCTGCCCTGCATGGGCGAACGCCAGCACGGTCGGGCCCGCGCCCGACACGACGGCCGGGTGCCCGTGCGCCCGCAGGTCCGCCACGAGCGCGGCCGAACCTGGCATGGCGGGGACACGGTATGACTGGTGCAACCGATCCTCGGTCGCCGCCATCAGGAGGTCGATGTCGACGCCTCCGGCGCCCGAGCCGTTCCCGGGCACCCTGTCCCCCTCCTGGCTCGCCCTGTCCCCCTCCCTGCTCGCCATGGACGTGAGCGCCGCGACGAGCAGGGCCGCCCGGCCGGCGTTCAGCGCGGCGTCCCCGTGGGGCACGAGAGCGGGGAGGAGCCCCCGGGCGGCATGCGTCGACACCGGCGTCTCCGGCACGAACAGCACCGGATCGAACGGCGCCGGCTCCAGACGGACGGCATGCGCGATCGCCTGGGCATCAGTCCACGCGACAGTCAAGCCGCCACGCAGACAGGCAGCGACATTGTCGGGATGTCCTTCGAGTTTTGTCGCCAGGGCGAGCATCTCGGCCTCGTCGAGGTGGTCCGCGGACTCCGGGACCAGGGCCCTCGCCGCGACCACACCCGCCACGATCGCCGCCGCCGACGACCCCATGCCACGACCGTGCGGAATCCGGTTGGTGCAGGTGAGGGTGAGGCCGGGCGGCTGGCCGCCGACCCGCTCCAGGGTGGTCCGCAGTGCCCGGACGACCAGATGGCTGTCGTCCTCGGGTACCTCTCCCGCCCCGTGCCCATGGACGCTGATCCGCAGACCCTCAGGGGCGACCGCGACCTCGACCTCGTCGTAGAGGCCGAGCGCCAGGCCGAGCGCGTCGAAGCCCGGCCCCAGGTTGGCACTCGTCGCGGGTACCCGGACCCGTACCGGCTCAGGACGGAACGCCGGTGTGCCCATGCGCTACCTCTCTCGCTGGCGTGCTCAGCGCAGTTCCAACGCCCGGGCCGCCGCGTCCGGATCCGGTGGCACGACCAGCTTGACGAGGTCTCCCGCCGCGGCCAGTGCGGTGTCCACGTCCTTCAGCCCATGCCCCGTCACCGTGATCACGACACCCTGCCCGGGATCGACCAGGCCGGCCGCGTGCGAGCGCAGCAGTCCGGCCACGCCCACCGCCGAGGCCGGTTCGACGAAGATCCCGTCCCGGGCGGCCAGGCGCGCCTGGGCGGCGAGGATCTCCTCGTCAGGAATGGCGTCGATGCGCCCGCTCGACTCCTCCAGGGCGGCAACCGCTTCCTCCCAGCGGGCCGGGTTGCCGACCCGGATGGCCGTCGCGACCGTCTCCGGGTCCTCGACCGGAGCTCCCGCCACGATCGGCGCGGCACCGGCGGCCTGGAAGCCCCACATCCGGGGGCGCCGCGTGGCGTGCCCCGCGGCGGCGTACTCGCCATAACCCGCCCAGTAGGCCGTGATGTTCCCGGCGTTCCCGACCGGCAGCAGATGGAGGTCCGGGGCGTCGCCCAGGACGTCGACCACCTCGAACGCCGCCGTCTTCTGCCCCGCGAGCCGGAACCCGTCCCGGTTGGCGGAGTTGACCAGGACGACCGGGTACTCCTCGGCAAGCCCGCGGGCGAGCTTGAGACAGTCGTCGAAGTTGCCGCGTACCTGCACCAGCCGGGCACCGTGGACGATCGCCTGGGCCAGCTTGCCCTGCGCGATCCGCCCCTCCGGGACCAGGACGACCGGCTGCATCCCGGCCCGCGAGGCGTACGCCGCGGCCGAGGCACTCGTGTTACCGGTGGACGCGCAGACGACCAGCTTCACCCCGGCCTCGGCAGCCTTGGACACCGCGACCGTCATGCCGCGGTCCTTGAACGAGCCGGTCGGGTTGGTTCCCTCGACCTTGATCCGTACGTCGCAGCCGGTCAACTCCGACAGCCAGCCCGATGTGACGAGCGGCGTACCACCCTCGCCCAGGGTGATCACCGGCGTCTCCGGACCGACCGGCAACCACGATCGGTACTCCTCGACGACGCCCCGCCAGGGCCGTGGCATTTCAGCCATCAAGCCTTCTCCTCGCTCACTGCGTCACTTGCCTTCGAGCTTCTCCCCCACCCGCCGTTGGATGAAGACAGCTGCTCGGCCAGTAGTTTCCGAGCCCCGGCCCAGCGTCAGGCCGGCGCCCTGGATCAGTTGTCCCGACCTGTCAACGACCGGTGGCGGGAGTCGGATCCCCGTTCACCCGTCCCGAGCCCCAGATTCTTCGGTCGGGTTCGGCTCCTCGTTCACCTCGCGGGCGGCGGCGCTCGTCCCTCACACCACCGACCACTCCGCTCACTTGTCCCCGAGCCCCTCCGTACTCATGGTCGGGTTCGGCTCCTCGTTCACCTCGCGGGCGGCGGCGCTCGTCCCTCACACCACCGACCACTCCGCTCACTTGTCCCCGAGCCCCTCCACACGCATGACGCTGGTCACCTCGCGCACGCTGTCGAGCTCCTCGAGGTCATTGACGGTAGCGGCAAGGGCCCGGTCGGCTGCCTGGTGGGTTACCACGACGAGCTGGGCATCCTCGCCACGCCCCTCCTGGCGCACCGTCTGGATCGACACGCCCTGCCGGGAGAACGCTGCCGCGACGCTCGCGAGCACCCCCGCGCGGTCGTCCACGGCAAGCGAGATGTGGTAGCGCGTGAGGGTCTCCCCCATCGGGTGGACCTCGAGCTGGGCGTAGGTCGAGGCAGCCGCCCCGCGCGCGGACTGGACGCGGTTACGGGCCACCGTGACGAGGTCGCCGAGCACCGCACTGGCCGTCGGCGCACCACCCGCGCCCGCGCCGTAGAACATCAGCTGCCCAGCCGCGGCGCTCTCCACGAACACCGCGTTGTAGGCCTCGCGGACGCTCGCCAGCGGGTGGTCCCGGGGGATCATCGCCGGGTGCACGCGAACGCCGACTCCACTGCCGTCGGCGGACAGCTCGGCGATCGCGAGCAGCTTGACCACGCACCCCATCGCGCGCGCGCTCTCGATGTCGATCGCGGTGACCTCGGTGATGCCCTCCCGGTGGACGTCGGAGGCCAACACCCTGGTGTGGAAGGCCAGTCCGGCGAGGATCGCCGCCTTGGCTGCGGCGTCGAAGCCCTCGACGTCAGCGGTCGGGTCGGCCTCGGCGTAACCGAGTTCCTGCGCCTCCTCCAAAGCCTCGGAGAAGCCGGTCCCCTCGGTGTCCATCCGGTCCAGGACGAAGTTGGTGGTGCCGTTGACGATGCCGAGGACCCGTCGTACGCGGTCGCCGGCGAGGGACTCCCGCAGCGGTCGGATCAACGGGATCGCCCCGCCGACCGAGGCCTCGTAGTAGAGGTCGGCGCCGTGCTTCTCGGCGGCTGCGAACAGCGTCGCGCCGTCCTCGGCGAGCAATGCCTTGTTGGCGGTGACGACCGACGCGCCGTTCTCCAGGGCGGCCAGGATCAGCGACCGCGCCGGTTCGATGCCGCCGATGACCTCGATCACGAGGTCGATGTCGCCACGACGGACCAGGGCGGCCGCGTCGGTCGTGAACAGATCGGGATCGACCGGGACATCCCGGCGCCGACCGGCCCGCCGCACGGCGATCCCGGCGAGTTCGAGCGGGACCCCGACCCGAGCGGCGAAGTCGGCCTGGTGCGTGACCAGCAACCGGACGACCTCCGTACCGACGACGCCACAGCCCAGCAGGGCAATCTTCAGCGGCCGGACGTCCGACTTGTGAGGCTCCGAGGACTGCTCACCCATGCGTTCGGCCCTTCGTCTCCTTCGTCAACTATCTGCCTGCCCAGTCTCCGAGACGCCGCAAATTATTGCCCGTCTCGTCCATGATTCGAGACGATGTCTCACGGTTCGTCAGCCGGTGCCGAGATGAGGTCACCAGACGTCGAGCCGGAGCAGGTCCTCTTCGGTCTCCCGTCGCACGATCAGCCGGGCCTCGCCGGCCCGGACCGCGACGACCGGCGGCCTCGGGACGTGGTTGTAGGTGCTCGCCAGCGACCGGCAGTAGGCGCCGGTCGCGGGGATTGCCAGCAGGTCGCCGGGGTGCACGTCGGCCGGCAGAAACTCGTCCTTGACGATGATGTCGCCCGACTCGCAGTGCTTGCCGACGACCCGGCTCAGGGCCGGGGGCGCGTCCGACCACCGGGACGCGAGGGTGCAGGAGTAGTCGGCGTCGTACAGCGCGGTCCGGACGTTGTCGCTCATGCCACCGTCGACGGCGACGTAGGTACGCGAGGCTCCGGCGTCGAGTTGGACGGTCTTCACCGTGCCGGCCTCGTAGAGCGTGAACACCGCGGGACCCGCGATGGCACGGCCGGGCTCGACTGACAACCTCGGCTTGACGACGCCGTAGGCGGCGCACTCGTGCTCGACGATCGCGCCGAGTTCGGCGGCGAGCTGCGCCGGCGACTCCGGGTCGTCCTGGGTGGTGTAGGCGATGCCGAATCCTCCACCCAGACAGAGTTCTGGTAGCTCGACGCCGTGCCGGTCCCGGATCTGCGCGTGCAGTCCGACCACCCGGCGGGCGGCGATCTCGAAGCCCGAACTGTCGAAGATCTGTGAGCCGATGTGGGAGTGCAGGCCACGCAACTCAAGCGCCGGCTCCGCGAGAACCCGCTCGGCCGCGGCCGCCGCGTCACCGTCGGCGAGGGAGAAGCCGAACTTCTGGTCCTCGTGGGCGGTCGCGATGTATTCGTGGGTGTGGGCCTCCACGCCGACCGTCACGCGGACGAGGACGGGCGCCCGGACGCCCCGGTCGGCAGCGAGCTTGGCGAGGCGGGTGATCTCGTCGTGGGAGTCGACGACGATCCTCGCCACCCCCGCGTCGAGGGCACGGGCGAGTTCGGCCTCTGACTTATTGTTGCCGTGGAAGGCGATCCGCTCCGGAGGGAACCCGGCCCGCAACGCCACGGCCAGCTCACCACCGGTGCAGACGTCGAGCCGCAGACCCTCCTCGGCGACCCAGCGGGCGACCGCACCGCACAGGAACGCCTTGCCGGCGTAGTAGACGTCCCAGCCGTCGAATCCCGCGCGGAACGCCTGGCAGCGGCCGCGGAAGTCGTCCTCGTCCACGACGTAGGCGGGCGTGCCGAACTCCTCGGCCAGCTTGGTGACCTCGACCCCGGCGACCGTCAGGACACCATTGGCACCCTTCGTCACGTTGTGCGGCCACAGGGACGTCACCAACGCGTTCGGATTCTCCGGGGACCGCAGCCATTCGGGGCTACGGTGGCCGGCGCCGGCGTGCAGCGCACCGGCTTCGTGGGATCTGCTCACCCGCCCATCCTGACGCCTCCGGCCGGATCAGGCGTGACCGGGGCGACACTCTGACGGAAAAACCAGGTCAGATGTCAGTAGGCCCGCTCACGGCGGCGTACGAGGGCGGCGTTCTTCTCCAGACGTACCCGTTCGGCCTCGTAGTCGGGCCGCGCCTCCAGCCACCGGGCGAGGACCTCCTGCTCGTCGACCCGGATCATGTCGTCGAGCACCACCACGGCGTCGGAATGCAGGTGGTCGACGAGCAGCGGGAACGCGGGATAGCGCGAGTGCCGGCCGGTGTCGGCGGGTGGGCCGTCGACGAAGAGCAACTCGATCCCGGCCAGGTCGTCCCAGGCCGAGCGGGCGTACCACTGGTAGGTCTCGCCGCCCAACTCGACCGGTTCCAGCGGGGCGTGGCGGATGTCCACGTATGCCCCGAGTTCGTGCCGCTCGACCATCGCCAGGGACGTCTCGACGTAGGACTCCTGGTGCTCGAGCGCGACGACGCGGCCCTTGATCTCGAACCGGCGCAGCACCATCGCGAGCCACAACGTCGAAGCCCCGCTCCCGCACTCGACGATCAACGCGGGTTCCTGGCGCTCGACGATGGAGGCGAGCAGCAACAACAGATCCGGGGAGGCCGCCCAACCGCGGGTCTGCGGCATCGGCCGGTCGACATCGCTCAGGGCGTAGAGGTTCTGCAGGGCCTCGATCTGCCGGAAGGTCACCAACAGGTCGACGGCGACACCCTTGCGGGTCCGGGTGATCACGTCCGCCGAGGCCTTCCGGACCAACGCATCGACCTCGGCGCGACTCAGGACGTCTCCGGAGAGCTTCCGGAGTTCGGATCGCACGGCCGCCATGTCCTCCGCGACCCCTGGCCCGATCCTCGCGATGTGCCCGAGCCGCTCGATCTGCTCGTCGAGCCGGACCGCCTGCCGGTCGAGCCGGGCCATCACCCGGCGGTGCTGACGGTGCGTCTGCACCAGGCCGGCGACGAGTGGCCCCAACGCCAGCAGCACCACCGTGATGCCGATGTCGACGCTGGCCAGCAGCGCGAACACGACCACCGCGCAGCACCAGGCGACCAGCGCCAGCACCACCCAGGACCTGCCCCAACCGCGTTTTCCACCGCGGCTGGACCCCGCTGTCATCTGGCGCCTCGGCGCTCGAGCCGTCGGCGGACACCGGTCCGCAACTGCCAGTAGCGCAACGTGAGCGCGCCCAGTTTGGAGGCCTTGAGCCGGCTGTGCTGGCGCTCGAGTGTGCGGTGCTGACGCTCGAGCGAGGCGTACTTCTGCTCGGCGGAGGTCCGCGCCGCGGTCTCTGCGGCGAGCTCCCTCGTGAGCCGGGTGAGGTGGCCGAGCAGCGCGGTCTCGCTGTCGAAGCGGGCGTCGGCACTGGTCTCCTGCGACTCCGCCCGGCGCCGCCCCGTGACCTCGAGGGTGCGCGCCATCGTCTCGAGCCGTCCCAGGATGTCCGAACCACTGCCCGCGCGGTCGGCCCGCAGGACGGCGCACAGACGCCCGTCCAGGGTCGCGACACCAACCCACACCAACCCGGACAGGTCGACCGGGTCCGTCGGGTCGGTCGCCGCGAGCGGGCTCGACGTCGATGTCGCGGAGGTGTCGGCGAGGGTCGTCTCCGCGGGCAGCACCACGACGTTGCCGCCCGGGCGAACCTGCGTACGAGCCCGGCTCAGGGCGGTGACGCTGAGCGCCGGTCCGAGCGCGGGACCATCGACGACCACCGTGTCGTACGTCGTCGCGGCGGCCTCGTCGCCGGCCTCACCGGCTGGGGGATTTGTGGCGTTGTCGGAAGGGCGCGCGGTCAGAATCGCCACGGACGCCCGCTGGAACGGCAACGCCAGACCCGATGGGGCCGATCCGGTCGTGAGCACCAGAAGGTCGGAGCCCGACCATTCCGGTGTCGCCTCGACAAGATCCACCGACCGCGGCGCGGATTGTGGCACCTTCGTCCTCCTGCCACCGATTGACGCGACGACCGCGCCAGACATTAGCCAACCACCTTACGGACATCCATCCGCAGGCCCGCCAACAAGTTGATAACGTACGCCCGCGACGCCAGGCGCCGGCGTACAAGCAGGTCCGCGCCCCCGGTCCAGGCATATGGGAGTGTGGACGCCGGTGCCGGCCGGGTCAATTACCCGCGCCGCCAATTCAAGGGGAAACAAGTGGTGAACGAGAAGCCGACACAGGGCGACAGCCATCCCGTGAACGTCGGCGACCGCCCCTGGCAGGCGCACTCGGAGGAACGCGCGGTCGACGAGTCGGTGGTCGCGGCCTGGAGCGAGGCTCTCGCACAACTTCGGTCCGCGAGCGACCAGACCTCCGCCGCCTCCCGTCCCGCTCCCCTCTCGCGCGGACTGACCCTGGTGGTGTCGGCCGTACCCGGCGACGACCTCGCGGGCTGCCTCGACGCCGTCGCGCACCAGTCGCTCGCACCGGACCACTACGACGTCCTGGTCGTGGTCGACGGACCCGTCGCCGCCGTCGAGCCGGCTCTTCACGGCCTCACCGCGGCGGGGGTGAGCGTGCGGGTCATGCAGGCCGCGCCGGGCATGCTGCGCGCCCGCGACGCGGGCCTGGCCGCCTCCCGACGTCAGCTCACCGGTTTCCTGGCCGCCGGCGACCGGATCGGGCCTGACTATCTCGACCGCATGGTCGCCGCGGCCGATCCCGCCTCGGTGATCCTGGCGACCGGCGCGGAGAACGCCCAGGCCGAGGCGACGCTGCCGACGACGGTCACGGGCACGGTCGTGCCGACCGCGCTGGCCCGCCGCGCGAGCGCCGACGATGCGTCAGACGGCCACGACGACGTGGTCTTCCTCGCCACGTTGCTCACGACGTACGGCTGCGAAGCCCGACCAGTGCCGCTCACGGGTCCGGCCGCGTACCACCAGGACCCGAACGTCGGTAGCGGTGCGGACAGCCGGGCCATCGACCAGGGTCCGGACGACTTCGACATCCGGGTCATGGGCCCGATGAGCGTCCTGCGCTCCCTGGACGGCCTGAGTCGGGGGTGTTCACCCAGCACCCTCGCCCTGGTGCGCGCCCACATCGACACCGAGGTCGACCGGATCAACGCCCACCTGCGCGCCCACCCCGACGACCATGGGCGGGTGGTCGAACTCCTCGACGCCCACGGCTTCGACTACTTCCCCTACGAGCGCCTCAACCGCGGCCGGGCCCGCGCGCTCGCCGTGGCCTACTGCTTCGCGCCGTACAACGACACGAGCGCCATCGTGATGGCCAAGCGTGTGCGCGACCGTCAAGACATCGTTGACGCGGTGTTCAACGTCATGGACGGCAAGCGGGAGAAGGATCCGAGCATCCGTCGGGTCAGCGGACCCTACGTCGAGAACGAGATCGCCGTCGACACTCCGACGTACTTCTCCAACTGGGCGTCGATCGAGGCATTCCGCGAGCTCGGCCTCGAGCGCATCGCCGAGATCGAACGCGTGAAGGGCCCCTACGAACGCGTCTACAGCCGCGTGATGTGGACCGCCTCCCACTTCCTCGCGGCCGCCTACAAGATGCGCAACTCCGCGACGACCTGGACGGCGGAGTTCTCCGACCCCGCCGCACGGGACGTGCAGGGCGAGGTGCGGAGTGCACCTCTGTCCGAGAGTGCGTTCCTGGACGAGGTACGCGCCGAGGTCCGCCGGCGTGGGCTCCCCCTCCTGGTGTCCGACAACGTGCTGGACTGGTGTGAGTACATCGCCTACGTCTTCGCCGACCGGGTCGTCTTCACCAACCCCAACCAGCTCGAGTACATGCTGAGCTACGCGCCGGTCCCGGAGGCCGCCGCGCTCGCGCGGGAGAAGGCGGTCATCTCCCCGCACCCGACCCTTCCGCCGGCCTTCTACTCGATGGTCGAGCAGTCCTACCCGCTGGACGCTTCGCTCGTCCACCTCGCCTATTTCGGCAACTTCTACGCGACCCGCGGCCTCGGTGACGTGCTGACCGCGCTGGCCGGACTCGAGCCCTCGATCCGCGATCGGATCCGGCTCCACGTCTTCACGGGCAAGGCCACCGAACTACGCAAGCACATGGACGAGTTGGGCATCGCCGACCTCGTGGTGATCAACCCGTTCGTGCGGTTCCTCGCGTTCCTCAACATGGCCTCGAAGTTCGACTGCCTCATCGTCAACGACGCCGTGACGGCCGACAAGCATGCCCGCAACCCCTACCTGCCGTCGAAGTGGAGCGACTACGCCGGCAGCGGGCGGCCGGTCTGGGGGCTCGTCGAGGCGGGCAGTCCGTTGAGCACCCAGCCGCTGCACCACGCCTCGCCGGTCGGCGACATCGCCGCCGCCCAGGACGTGCTCCGCAAGCTCGCCGCCATCGCGGACGCCCGGTAGCCACCTACCGCCGTCCGCCGGCGTGGCGGTGTCCTACGCGTGACGACAACACCGCCGTCCCGGCATTGACGACGACAACGCCGCCGACGTGGATGCGGGGCGTCGCTCACTCGCCGAGCAGGACGGCGCGGAAGTGGGGCTCGACGACCGACCAGTCGAAGTTGGCGACGACGTGTCGGCGGGCCGCCGCTCCCTCCGCGTCGCGGCGTTCCGGGTCGGCGAAGGCCAGGATCCGTTCGACCGCTTCCTCCGGGCGCTCGACCACCCACTCGGTCGGGAACACTCCACGGGCGCCCTCGTAGGACGCGTACATCGGCCAGTCGCGCATGATCGGTACGGCTCCGGAGGCCGCGCCCTCGGTCGGGCCGACCGGGAATCCTTCGCGTCGGCTCGCGCTGATGACGAACCCGGCGTCACGCAACACCTCGGGCAGATCAGTGGTGTAGCCGACGTAGACCAGCCCGTCACGAACGTCGTCGGCCGCGGCTCGCTCGCGGAACTCCTCGCGGTAGGCCATCGCGCCGGCGTGGGCCCGGGCGTTGAAGTCCCGGCCGATCAGCAACAACCGCCAGCGCGGATCGGTGGCCCGCAGCTGGGACAGCACGTCCAGCGTCCACAGCGGATCCTTCACCCGCTGTGCCCAGCCCACCATCGCGAGCGTCCGCTCGGCACCGGGTCGCTTCGCCAGACCGAACCGCTCCAGCCGCATCTCGTTCGGCACCACGTGGCGACCGGGCACGGCGGCGAGTTCGGGGACGGCCCGCTCCAGCAGTTGGCGTACGTGACCGCCGACGAAGATGACGTCGGACACCCGGGACCAGTCGATCATGTGCGGCTGATGGGAGATCGCTTCCAGGCTGTGTACCCGGACCACGATCCGCGCGGCCGCCGGCGCGTGCATCGTCACCCACAACGCCGCGTTGTCGCACCAGTCGACGAAGATCGTGTCGGCCCAGCTCAACAGGTCGCTGTCGGCCTGCGCGGGCGCCGGGAACTCCCGGCCCACTCCGTAGGCGAGCCGGTCCGTGATCAGCGTGGCTCGCTGGTTGCGCCGCGAGACGCCGGGCTCGCGCAGGTTGAGCACTCGTAGTTCGACGTCTGGTTCCTCGGCCAGTGCGCTGATGATGCCCTGGGTGAAGTGGGGGTAGTCACCGGGAACGACGAGCACGCGGTGTGGCGCCGGTGACCCGGGCAGCCGCGGCGGCGGGGACGCTGCCGCGGGAACGCCGGTGCGTTCCGGGCTGTCGGGATCCGCCAGGACGCCGGCCATCGCCCCGGCCGGCGCCCGTAGCGCCCGGAACGTGAGCGACTCCCGCAGCGGCGCCAGGAAGCCCACCGGGTCGCTGACCAGCGGACTCTCCAGGACGTCCGCGTGCAGCTCCCGGTTGAGCACGGCCTCGATGGCCTGGACGACCATGTCGGCGACGGCCGGAAGGTCTCCCGCGCGGAGCGCCTCGTCGGCGTGGGCCAGCAGCTCCCGGACGGAGGCGGCGAGTTCGTCGGCCGGATAGCCACCGGCGGCGATCTGGTTGGCGACGAGCGCCACCCGCAGCGCTGCGTGGACGGCCGGTGACAGGTCGAGGCCCAGGGCCGAATGGGCGACCGCCTCGGCCGCCTCGAACGCGTGTGCACGACGCAGGGCGTGGACGATCGGGAGCGCCTCGGCCACGAGTTCGTGCAGCCGCGGCTCGTCCGGGGCCGCGGCCACCCGTCCCCAGGCGGCCACCACCTCCTCGGCCGTGGTGCGGTCCAGACCGCTTCGCAGCAGCCGCCGCAGCGGGACGGTGGCGGCGAGCTGGGCGACGATCGCGTCGAAGGACGTGTCACTCGCGCTGAGCCTGACCGCGCCCTTGTTGTGCGCCGCAGCGCGCTCGGCCGCCGGTGCTGCTGCCGCGTCGGCCGCGACGATCAGGTCTGCCCTGGTGGCGCGGCGCCGGATCCACGGGTCGTACTTCGCCAGCAGCCACGCGCGGCGCTCGGGACGCGCCACTCGAGCCCAGCCGCGCACGACCGCGTTGCGTGCCACGACCCGCGCCCAGCGCTTGGAGAAGCGGGGCGGCGCCACGCCGTCGCGGCGGCCGCTGAGGCTCATCCGGAGGACGCGGGTTTCGGCGACCTGCCCGTCCAGGGCCTCGTCGAGATCGGCAGAGTCCCCCGAGGCGGTCGTGGCGACGCGCACGGTCAGTCCCGCGGAGCCGAGTCGTTCGACCAGCCCCACCAGACGCGGGGTGTTGCCCCGGTCACCGACAATGAGCAGCACCTCGGTCATAAAACGCCACAAACCTCACGTCGTGGTCCTACGCCATTGCTGCGGTCGCCGCCGGCTCGGACGTCTCCAATGCCCGCCGGATCGGCCACCACACGTCGGATCGACACCCGCGGGCGTTCTTTCGGGGGGCAGACTATAGGCCAGGCCCGAGAGCGGGTCGCATTAGGAGACCGTGTCCATGCGGCGTACGACCGCGGTCGGCTCGGATCACGCCCGCGTCGACAGCGTGGACGGAGATCTCCGCACCGAGGCGAACTGACGGCAAACCCTGGCTGACCTGGTGCTTGACGAAACTGAGCCGCGCATCGTCAAGACATCGTTGACGAGATGCCCGGGGACGTCGGCGACACGCCACGCGCCGCCGGCGAGGACGCCGGATTCGGACCCAGGCCACGTAGTCGGCGGGTCTCACTTCGTGAACACGCCACTGGACCGCGTCGCCACCCGGGCGAGTCGCCCGGCAGCCCACTCGCCCGAAGGGACTCCTCGAACCGTCCTCATTCGCCGAGCAGGACCGTGCGAAACTGCGGCTCGACGACCGACCAGTCGAAGTTCTTGACGACGTGCCCACGAGCGGCGGCACCCTCCATGGCCCAGCGTTCCGGGTCGGCGAAGGCCAGGATCCGTTCGACCGCCTCCTCCGGGCGCTCGACCACCCACTCGGCGGGGAAGATGCTGCGTGCCCCCGAGTAGGAGGCGTAGATCGGCCAGTCGCGCACAACCGGAACCGCGGCGGACGCGGCGCCCTCCACAGCGCCGACACCGAAGCTCTCCCGTCGGCTCGCGCTGATGACGAACCCGGCGTCCCGCAACACCTCGGGCAGGTCGGTGGTGTAGTCGACGTAGACCAGCCCGTCACGGACGTCGTCGGCGGCCGCCCGCTCGCGGAACTCCTCGCGGTAGGCCATCGCGCCGGCGTGGGCCCGGGCGTTGAAGTCCCGGCCGATCAGCAGCAGCCGCCAGCGCGGGTCGGTGGCCCGCAGTTGGGACAGCACGTCCAGGGTCCACAGCGGGTCCTTCACCCGCTGTGCCCAGCCGACCATCGCGAGCGTTCGCTCCGCACCCGGTCGTTTGGGGAGCCCGAACCGCTCCAGCCGCATCTCGTTCGGCACCACATGGCGACCGGGCACGGCGGCGAGTTCGGGTACCGCGTTCTCCAACAACCGGCGGACGTGATCACCCACGAAGATGACCTCCGCCACCCGCGACCAGTCGATCATGTGCGGCTGGTGCGAGATCGCTTCCAGACTGTGCACCCGGACCACGATCCGCGCCGTCGCCGGCGCGTGCAGGGTGACCCACAGCGCCGCGTTGTCGCACCAGTCGACGAAGATCGTGTCGGCCCAGTTCAGCAGGTCGCTGTCGGCCTGTGCGGGCTCCGGGAAGTCCCGGCCCACGGCGTCGGACAGCCGGTCCATGACGAGCATGCCGCGCTGGTAACGCCGCAGGACGCCGGGCTCGCGCAGGCTGAGCACCCGCACCTCGAGGTCCGGCTCCTCGGCCAGCGCGCTGATGATGCCCTGGGTGAAGTGGGGGTAGTCACCGGGAACGACGAGCACCCGGTGCGGCGCCCGTGACCCCGGCACCCTGGTCGACCGCTGGTCGACCGTGGGCGCCGTGGCGCGGTCGGGCCCGCCGGACGACCTACCGGACGACGTGGCTGGCGACGTGGTGGGCGAGGCGGGGGACGGCGCGGGGGACGCCGTCAGCACGCCGGCCATCGACCCCGACGGCGCCCGCAGCGCCCGGAACGTGAGCGACTCCCGCAGCGGAGCCAGGAAGCCCACCGGGTCGGCGACCAACGGGCTCTCGAGAACGTCCGCGTGCAGTTCCCGGTGCAGGGCCGCGTCGATGGAGTGGAGGGTCAGGTCGGTGCCCGTCCGCAGGTCACCGGCACGAAGCGCCCGGTCCGCGTACTCCAACAGTCCCCGCACCGAGCTGGCCAGCGCCTCGGCGGGATAGCCGCCGGCAGCGATCTGGTTCGTGACGAGCTCCACCCGCAGCGCGGCGAGTTCGGCGGACGGCAGGTCGAGGCCCAGCGCCGCCCGCGCGACGGACTCGCCCGCGTCGAAGGCATGCGCGCGCCGCAGTGTGCGTGCGATCGGGAGCCCCTTTCCCGCGAGCTCCCGCAACCGCGGTGCCATCGGATGGGCGGCGACGTACTCCCACGCCGCCACCACCTCCTGCGCGCTCGTGCGGCTCAGACCGCTGCGCAGCAGGCGCTGCAGCGGAACCATCGCGGTGAACTGAGCGAGGACGGCGTCCAGGGCCGCGTCGTCCGCACCCAGGCGGGCAGCGCCGTCGTTGTGCGTCGCCGCCAGCTCACTGGCGCGTGTGGCGGCCGGGTCGGCCGCCACGATCAGGTCTGCCCTGGTGGCGCGGCGCCGAATCCAGGGGTCGAACTTCGCCAACAACCACGCGCGGCGCTCCGGACTGCCCGTTCGAACCCAGCCGCGCACGACCGCGTTGCGCGCGACGATCCGCGCCCATCGCCTGGAGAAGCGTCGTGGTGCGACGCCGTTGCGCCGGCCGCTCAGGCTCATCTGGAGCACCCGGCTCTCGGCGACGTGCCCGTCCAGGGCCTCGTCGACCTCCGCGGCGCGTGCCGAGGCGGATACCGCGAGTGCGACTCGCACCGTCAGTCCCGCATCGCCGAACCGTTCGATCAGCCCCACCAAGCGGGGAACATCATCCTGGGCAACGACAATGAGTAGGACCTCGGCCATGAACCGTTACAACCCCCACGCGTCGTATGGACTCGCTACCGGCCAGGACGTCGAACGCTCGCCTGATCTTGAATCTCTGACGATCATTCCTGGCCAGACTATCCACGCCTACATGAGAAGTCCGCAACCGGCCTAATCGGGATGATCTTCGTCACATCGCGGAACGCGTCGTCAGTTCAGCCGTCGGGAGCGGGCGCTGTGAGGTCGTCTCAGAGCCGGTCCGGAGCCGACACGCCGCATCGTCTGAGGGCGTTCGCCACGACGATCCGGGCGGCCTCGACCAGAACGAGGCGGGAACCGTGCGCGGGGGTGGCCTCCTCGTCACCCCGCGGAAGCATCGACGTCGAACCCTCGTAGTCCTCGACGCAGCGCAGGACCTCGGCAAGGTGGCGATGGAACGCGCGGGCGTTCTCCCGTGTCGAGACACCGGGATACTCCGCCAGCGCGCAGACCAGCCGGCGCGCGGGCGAAGGGGTGAGCTCACCCGGGTCGAGGCGGTCGGGATCCCTCGCCACCCCGAGCGCGCCACCCGCCCGGAGCAGACCCGCCAGCCGTGCGTGGGCGTACCGCAATCCCGAGGTGAGTTCGTCGCCAGGCGGCGCGAGGACCGCCGCGCTGGCACCGGGTTCACCGGACCCCGCGCCGGTCATGCCCGCGAGGATCTCCCGGACGATCTCGGCGAGGCTCGCCGAGGTCAGTACGACGTTGACGAATCCCTCCTCCACCGCCTCCGCGCCGGCGATTCCCTGCCGGTCACGCAGGCCGGCCGCGAGGAGATCGGCCAGTGCCCGGGGCGAGACACCGGCGCCGGCCACCCGCAGCGCGACCGGACTCGCGAAGTCGCCACGGCTCGCCCGGACCGGGCGTTCGATCCGCACGTACGCTGGTACGCGGGTGGTGGGCGCCAGTTCGCCGGACGCCACGAGACGGGCCAGAATCTCGCGGATCTCGTCGGCCAGTTGGGCGGGATACACCGCGCCAGCGTAGTCACCGGGCGACCCTGCTAATCTGTGTCAGCCCCGAGCCCCCGTAGCTCAGGGGATAGAGCAACGGCCTCCGGAGCCGTGTGCGCAGGTTCGAATCCTGCCGGGGGCGCATCTGGTTCTCGCAGCGTGATCACGCTCGATGTCACCACCTCAGATCCGACCCGAAGACGTCGCCACGATCCGCCTGCCGTCCAGCTCCTCCGGTGGGCCGGAGTACGGTCGGGACGAGGTTCGCCCAGCCGGCGATCCGGTCGGCTCGCCACGCTCGTTCCCCTCTATCAGCCGCGGGGACCCTCGGCGGCCGGCTCGTTCCGGGACCGCGGGCCGGTGGCGTGGCCGAGAGCACGACAGGAGATCAACCACGGTGTCCGAGCGTGAGGCGCCCGCCCCCGCAGATCGACGGAACCTGCTGGCCGACTGCGAGTACTGCTTCGGGTTGTGCTGCGTCGCCCTCCCCTTCACCGCCTCCGCCGACTTCGCCGTCGACAAGGACGCGGGCGTACCGTGCACGCACCTGCGCGCGGACTTCCGCTGCGACATCCACGCCCAGTTGCGCGAGCGCGGCTTTCCCGGCTGCACCGCCTTCGACTGCTTCGGCGCGGGGCAGAAGGTGTCGCGGACGACCTTCGGAGGAAGGGACTGGAGGCAGGAGCCCGGCACGGCAGGGCGGATGTTCCAGGTGTTCCCCGTCGTGCGGCAGCTGCACGAACTCCTCTGGTACCTCGCCGAGGCGGTGACGTTGCCGCAGGCGCGTTCCCTCCACGGCGAGCTTCGCCGCGCCCTGAACGAGATCGAGGACCTCAGCAACAGCGGTGCCGAAACCCTGGCGGGCTTGGACGTCGGCGCGCTCCGCGAGGGCGTCAACCCGCTCTTGCTACGCACCAGCGAGCTGGTGCGCGCGCAGGTGCCGGGCCGCCGGAAGAACCATCGCGGAGCCGACCTGATGGGCGCCAGGCTCCGCGGCGCGGACCTGCGCGGGGCGAACCTGCGCGGGGCCTACCTCATCGCGGCGGATCTTCGCCGGGCCGACCTGCGGGCGGCCGACCTGATCGGTGCCGACCTGCGCGACGCCGACCTGCGCGGCGCCGATCTCACCGGCTCCGTCTTCCTCACCCAGGCCCAGGTCAACGCGGCCAGGGGCGATTCGGCGACCCGGCTGCCAGCGGCGCTGACCCGCCCTGCCCACTGGTAGCTGCTCGAGCCGACGAGGCCCAGGGGCCGCCTAGCATGGGTTCTCGTGGAGCGCCTCGGAGGGCTCCGACGTTATGCGGTGGTTGCTCTACAGATCGTCGGCGTTGGGGTCGCCTACTACGCCACCGCCTGGCTGGGATTCCTCACAGGGATCGTAGGCGGGCAGGTGAGTCCGTTGTGGCCGGCGACCGGAATCGCGTTGGTGGCCTTCCTGTTCCTCGGTGTGCGTGCCTGGCCCGGCATCCTGGCCGGCGCGTTCCTCGCCGAGTTGAGCTTCGTTGCCTGGCAACCGGCCCTACTGACCGCGGTCGGAAACCTGCTTGCTCCGCTATGTGCGTACTTTCTGCTCCGTCGGGTGGGATTCCGGCTCAACCTGGACCGACTTCGAGACGCGCTCGCGCTGGTGTTCCTCGGCGCCTTCGTCGGCATGACGGTCGGTACCGCCATCGGAACGGCGACCCAGGTGGCGTTCGGGATCACACCGCCGAGCCTGGTCGTGCCCACGGCGTTCACCTGGTGGACGGGCGACGTGATGGGGGTCATCGTCGTCGCGCCACTCCTGCTCGCGCTCTACCAGGTCCGGTCGCTCCGCGCGATCCGCAACGTCAGGCCACGCCGGATGCTCGAGGGGGCGGCCCTCGTGGTGGGTTCGGCGGTCATCGTCCTGATCAGCCAGCTCACCCTCGGCGCGGGCTTCATCGCCTTCCCGCTGATCGTGCTCGCGGCGTGGCGCTTCCGCCTGCTCGGCGCGACTCTCGCCGTGGCGGTCGCCTCGGTGATCGAGATCTACGCGGCGATCATGAACGTCGGAGCATTCGCCGACCGTGACCTGCTGGACAAGATGATCATCCTGCAGATCTTCAACGGATCGATCGCGCTCACGGGGCTGCTGCTCGCCGTGGCGATCATCGAGCGCGACCGCGCCCGGCTGGAGGTCGAGCGGACGGTGACCCGGCTCGGCGAGGTGGCAAGCCATCTCGAGCGCAACCTCGAGCGCAGGCGACTTCCTCCCCACGCGGACCTCCCGGTCCGGCCGGGCGAGGAGCGCCGGCCAGACCAGGAGTAGCCGCCCGGGCCACCCGGCTCAGGACCGCAGAGCCGTGATCAGCCAGCCGAAGACCGGTGTCAGGTCGGGCTGGACGGGTGAACCGTTGATGGTCGCCAGCAGCCGCCAGTAGCGGTCGACGCGGGGGTCGGCCGCGACCTCGAACCGCTCGATCATCCAGCGACGGAAGTCCGTGTCCGGCGTACGTCCGAACTCGGTGGCGAAGTCGTCGACGATGCTGTCGACGATCGGCCCGGCCTGCGCCGAGAGCGGGTCGACCGCGGCCTCGACGGCCGCGCCTACCTTCGCCACGACCACGTTCACGAGTTCGTGATGCAGCCTCGAACCCGGCTCGGGATCACGTGCCCGCTCCCGCGCCTGGTACTCCGCCATCCGGCGTACGGCGGCCCGGAAGTCCGGGTCCCGGCAGAGCTCGACCAGCTCCACCCACGCGTCGACCTGGGCCGGCGACGGATCCTCTGGGAGGTCGGGAGTCGCCATCCGGACGAGATCCACCAACTCGGGGTTGGCGTCGAGTCCACCGAACGCCTCCGTCACGAAGTCGTCGATGATGCGGCGACGCTCCTCCGCCGACAGTTGGGCAAGCTTGTGCATGAGTTCCAGCTCCTTCGGACTCGATCCGCGGCCCGCCACCGCTCGCAGGACGGCACGATGCACCCGCAGGGTGCGGATCTGGGCGTCGAGCGCGTCGGCGTGCGCGGTCGCGACGTCGGCGACGGAGACCTCGTGGTCGAGGACCCGTCGCGCGGTCGCGAGGTCGATGCCCAGGTCACGCAGCGTCCGGACCAGGTCGAGCCGGGCCAGTGCGTCGATGTCGTACAACCGGTAGCCCGCGGATGTGCGGTCGGTCGGCGGCAGCACACCGATGTCGGAGTAGAACCGGATCGTGCGGACCGGGAGGCCGGTCCGACGGGCCAGCTCCCCGATCGAGTAGAGCGTGTCGCCGTTCATACCGCCCACCTTCGAGTCTCCAGCCGCTGGAGGCTCAAGTCCTCCGGACGCCTCGATGATGGCAGCGCCGGCGGCTAGACATCCCACGTTCGTAAGGTGTCAAGCGGCTTGGTGATCGGTTTGGTTGGTGGGGGGGCCAGGCGGTCGTTTCGTTGTAGGGGGTGTGGTGGCGTAGGCAGCCGTGGAGGATGCCGACGAGTCGGTTGGCGAGTGTGCGTAGGGCTTGGTGGTGGGTGGCGCCGCGGGCTCGGTGGGTGTCGTAGTAGGCGCGTGCTCCTGGCGAGGCGCCCAAGGCGGCGAAGGCTTGCTGGTAGAGCGCATCAGCGAGTCGGCGGTTGCGGGCGTGTCGGGGCCAAGACGACGCGTTTCTTGCCGGAGGCTTTGGTAACCGGCGCCATGCCGGAGTAGTTCTTGCGGGCGCGGGCGTCGGTGTAGCGGTGCGGGTCGTCTCCGAACTCGGCGAGCACCCGGGCACCAAGCGTCATGCCGAGCCCTGGCTGGCTCAGGTAGATCTCAGCGTCCGGGTGCCGACCAAAACCCGCCTCCACCTCACCCTCCAGGGTCTGGATCTGGCGGGACAGTTCGCTGATCACCGCGACCAGGGCGGCCACGCTGGCCGCGTAGGCGTCGACGACACCCTCCCGGGCGGGTAGCTGTTGGGCGGCCAGCGCGGTCACGATCGTCTCCGCGGTGCCGGGCAGGTTACGTTTGCGCCCGGCCCGGGCCAGCACCTGCTCCACCCGCTTCTGGGTCAACCGGGCCCCCTTGGCGGGGGTCGGCGCGAGGGTGAGCACGGCGAGTGCGTCACGGCTCGCCAGGTCGTCGAAGGCGGCCAGAGCGCCGGGGTAGAACTCGCGCAACGTGGAGCGCAGCGTGTTGGTCTGCCGCTGCCGAGACCACACCAGCGACTGGTGCGCCCGGGCCACCACCTTGACGTGCTCGGCCAGCGCGGAGTCCCCGGCCACGGGGCGATGGCGGGCACGGTCCAGCCGGACCAGCTCGGCCAGCACATGCGCATCCCCGGCATCGCTCTTGGCGCCGGAGACTGCGTGTCGTTCCCGGTAGCGGGCGGCCTGCAACGGGTTGACCGCATAGACGGTGTAGCCGGCCGCGATCAACGCCTGCACCCACGGGCCCCGATCAGTCTCGATCCCCACCACCACATCTACCGGCTCACCCTGATCGGGTAGATGATCAGCGACCAGCCCGTGCAACACGGCGATCCCGGCCACCCCTTCCGGCACCCGCCGCCGCACCAACCTTCGCCCACCCTCATCCACGATCTCGATGTCGTGATGGGACTCCGCCCAGTCATCACCCACGAACAACACCAGCCAGGCCTCCCTACACCCTCCTCGACAACACCACACGAGCCTGCGAGGAGACCCAGGCGACCTAATGGACCAGTGCTCACCGGCACGACATCCCACCAGCCCTACCGCTCCCCGACCACCAGCACGGGGCACGATCTAGCCATAGGTCTCAAACACAAGACCAGGGCGCGTAAGTGCTCACCGGCCAGCGGCTCAGACACCAGACTGGCAAAACCACCCGGTGCACTCCCATTAGGGCGTGTCCCGCGCCGACACATCGCGCTCGAGGACCGCCGAGCACCTGGCGGCGTACCGACCCGACCACCCCTTCCGGCAGGCGTCGGGGTGGGTGACCCGTACGACCGCCGTCTCCTTCCGCTCCGGGCGGGTCAGCATCAGGAACCGCGCTGAGCGCAGGCCCTCGACCACGATGTCGGCCACGGTCGCCGGATCGAGGACCATGCCCGCGGGCCGGGGCACCCGCGGGCCGGCATCGACGGCTCCCCTCGGCGCGGGCGAGTCGACGACCGGACGCAGGCAGGAGAGGCGGTTTCCGGGACGGCGGTAGAGGACGGCGGCGACGTTGCAGTGGTCGCTCCCGTCGTCCTCGCGGTCCTCGCGGACCTCGGGGACCTCGAGAACCCCGACCGGGGCCGCGATCCCGCCGTTCGAACAGCACAGGTCGATGGGGCCGTAGCGAGCCTCGATCGCCGCGATCACCCGCGCGGCCTCCGCCTCACAGGTCAGGTCGGCGGCGATCGCCAGGCCACCGACCCGGTCGGCGACGGCACGGGCCGCGGCGCCGTCGCGGTCCACCACCGCGATGCCGCGCGGACCTTCCAACGCGAAGCGCTCCACCATGGCCCGGCCGATACCACTGGCACCACCGGTCACCACGATCGCACGATGCTCGAGTTTCATCGGTCACCGTCCGATCGCGGTTCCACCGGCCGCGGCCCACAGCCCCGCGACGGCGTCCAGGTAGGCGTCCGCGTCGTTGGCCCGCAGGACCGCCTTCTCCCTGCTGCCCGGGTGGGTCAGGATGAGGAACCGTTCGTCCCGCAGGCCCTCGACCACGGTCTCGGCGACGTCGGCGGGTGCCAGGACCCTGCCCGTCGTGCGAAGGAACCGCCCGACGGGGTCGCGGTCGACCCCGCTCACCAGCGGAGTCTCGACGACTTCTGGGCACAGGCAGGAGAAACGGACGCCGGTGCCGCGATAGAGGACGGCGAGGGACTCGGCCAGGGCCACCGCGGCGTGTTTGCTGACGGTGTAGGGAACCGCTCCGGGAAGCATCAGCAGGCCGGCGGCGGACGCGGTGTTCAACAGGTAGCCGTCCCGGCGTTCGACCATGGCGGGGACCAGCGCGCGGGCGGCCCACAGGTGCGCCATGACGTGGATGTTCCAGTGCCTGTGCCAGTCGTCGTCGGGAACGTCGAGACCACCAACGGGTGAAACGATCCCGGCGTTGGAGCAGAACAGGTCGATCGGGCCGAACTGGGCCTGCACCGACCCGATCACCCGCACCACCTCGGCCTCACGACACAGGTCGGCGGCGATCGCCAGGCCGCCGACGCGGTCGACCACGGCACGAGCCGCCGCGCCGTTTCGGTCCACGACCGCGATGCCGTGCGGCCGCTCCGCCGCGAACCGCTCCACCATCGCCCGGCCGACACCACTGCCGCCGCCGGTCACCACGATCGTCTTGTTCTCGAGCTCCATCACGTACCCCCTCGAAGGAACCGCTCAGCGAAACGCCGGCTCCGCGTCCAGGAAACGGGAGACGTGACCGACGAACAGTTCGGGGTACTGGAACAGCGAACCGTGCCCGGAGTCGGGGTAGATGACCAACTGCGCCTGGGGAATGCGCTGCGCCAGCACGTAGGCGTTGACAGTGGGCACCATGATGTCGTGGCTGCCGTTGACCACCAGGGTCGGCTGGTCGATCCGCTCGAGTTCGGCGTAACGCTCCCCGCGGACCTCCTGCCAGTCCACGATGGCCGCGCTCTGCGCCCTCGTGGTCTGCTCGGAGACGGGTGGGTCGACGTCGACCGTGCGCTGGTGCCTGCGCTCCCAGAACGCCTTTCCGGCCCGCTGGCTGGTCTGCGACGGTTCGAAGAAGAGGAAGAGGAAGTCCTCGAGCGTCGGCACCTCGTTCCTGGTCGCGACCGTGAGGGCGTCGGGGTGTCGGCCCTCCACCTCACCCCCGCGCGGTTTGGTCACCACCAGGACGAGCCGGCGCACCAGGTCCGGGTGGCGCAGGACGAACGCCTGGGCGACGTACCCGCCGATCGAGAGGCCCAGCACGTCCACCCGCGGCAGTTTCAGCGCCTCGACGAACACCGCCACGTGGTCGGCCATCTCCTCGACGGTCCCGGGCGTCTCGCCGCCCGAACTCGCCACGCCCGCGTTGTCGAAGAGGATCACCGGGCGGTTCGCAGCGAGGCCGTCGGTCACGAGCGGATCCCAGTGGTCCATCCCGCCTCGGAGATGCTGGAGGAAGATCAGCGGCGTACCGCGTTCCGCCCCGAAGCGCCGGTAGGCGTACCGGACACCCTTCGCCTCCAGAAACTCCGTCGGTGCGCTGGTGTGCGACAACTCCCCCACGGCGACCCTCCTTGGCCTTGTCCCTGCGAAACCCCGTGATATCGGACGGCCGCCCGAGCCGAGGTAGACCGATCGTTGTACTTCTTGACGCCGACGCTAGCACCGCCTCGACGGCAAGTACAACGATCGGTACACTTTCGATCGTGGGAACCACGTCGAAACGACCAGAAGCCACACCAGCGGAAGGTCAGCTCCGCGGCGGGCGCGGAGCGCGCGAGCGCATCCTGCGTACGGCGGCCAGGCTCTTCTACGAGCAGGGTGTCAACGCCACCGGGATGGAGCAGCTCACCGACGTGGCACACGTCTCCAAGCGGACGTTCTACCTGCACTTCCCCAGCAAGGAAGCATTGGTGGAGGCATATCTGCACCGCTTCCGCACCGACGCGCCGCTCGCTCGGGAACACGTGCTCACCCGCGCCGACCTGCCCGCGCGGGACCGACTGCTCGCCATGTTCGAGCGCCCGGAGTCCTCCGTGGCGCTGCGCGGGTGTCCGTTCCACAACGTCGCGGTGGAGATCGCCGACGTCTCGGCCCCGGCGCGCACGCTGGTGTCGAATCACAAGCGGGAGTTCGCCGAGCGCATCCGCGAGGTCGCGGCCGCGGCCGGAGCGAGCGACCCGGACCGGCTGGCCCGCCAGCTCGCCGTTCTCTACGACGGCGCGACCGCCCTGGCCATCGCGGTGAACAGCCCGGAGCCGTACGACGACGCGCGTTCTGCCGCCGAAGCGCTCATCGACGGGGGCGTCCCGGCGTGAGGCGGCCTCAGCGACGCCCGTAGGCAAAGCCCTCCCCCTGGGCCAGGTGCTCATAGACCAGCCGTACCGCCATCGCGCCCTCTCCCACACCCGAGGCGACCCGCTTGGTCGAGCCGCTCCGCACGTCGCCCGCGGCGAACACCCCGGGCAGGCTGGTCTCGAGAAGGCTCGACGGGATCGGGTCCACGACGTCGGGCCCGGTGAGCACGAACCCGTCCGCGTCACAGGCCACCTTCTCCCCCAGCCACCGCGTGCACGGCGTGACACCGATGAACACGAACAGCCCGCGGGCCTCCACCTCACGACAGGTCCCCGTCTCGGAGTCCTCGACCAGCAGGGCCCGTAGCACCCGGTCTCCGCGCAGCTCACGGATCTCGCTGTGCCGTGACACCTCGATGTTCGCGGTGCGCTCGATCTCGGTGACGAGATAGCGCGACATGTTCTCGGCGAGGTCCCGCTCGCGGACGACGAGGCTGACCCTGCTCGCGGTGTGGGACAGGAAGAGTGCCGCCTGACCGGCGGAGTTGCCGCCGCCCACCACGGCGACAGGCGCGTCGCCGCACCACTGCGCCTCCTGCTGGGTCGCGGCGTAGTAGATGCTCGTCGCCTCGAAGTCGGCGAGCCGGGGCACCGGCAACCTGCGGTACTGGGCGCCGGAGGCGATCAGGACCGTACGTCCACAGACCGAACATCCGTCCTCGACCCGCACGGCGTAGTGACCGTCCTCCTCCTCGAGCCCGGTCGCGGTCGCCGGAACGCTCAACCTGGCACCGAACTTCTGCGCCTGGATGGCGGCCCGCGTGGCGAGTTCGGCGCCGGAGATCCCGGACGGGAAGCCGAGGTAGTTCTCGATCCGGGACGACGTACCGGCCTGGCCACCGGTCGCCACGGCTTCGAGCGCGACGACCGACATGCCCTCCGACGCGGCGTACACCGCTGCCGCGAGGCCGGTGGGACCGGCGCCGACGACCACGAGGTCGAGCAGACCCGGAGGTGCGCTGGCGACAGGAACGCCGAGCCGCCGCGCGAGTTCGACGTTGCTCGGGTCGCGCAGCAACTCCTGCCCGCCCAGGATCACGATCGGGGTCTCCTCCGGCCGCACACCAAGGCCGCTCAACAACCGCTCCGCCGCCGGGTCCTTGTCCAGGTCGACGAAGCGGTGTGGCTGCCGGTTGCGGGCGGCGAACTCCCGCAGCCGGTGGGTACCAGCGGAGTAGCTGGAACCGATGATCCGGAAGCCGACGCCGATCCCGATCAGCAACGAACGCCGAAGCAGGTAGGCACGCAGGACCAGGTCGCCGAGCATCGGATCGCGCTCGACCACACCGCGCAGGTCCGCCGGTGACAGTTCGAGGACCTCGCCGTCCTCCGCCACCACCGCGGTGGCGAGGGACGCCTGACCGGTCAGCAGGCCGAGCTCACCGACGAAGCGGCCCGGCCCGTGCACGGTGATGAGCTGTTGCTCCTGTGATTCGTAGCCCGCGACGACGGCGACCTTTCCGGACAGGACCACGAAGAAGTCGTAACCCTCCACGGCCTCGCCGTAGAGCACCTCACCGATCCTGGTGTGCCGATGTTCTCCATGCGTGCTGAGCGCGTCGACCTGCGACTCGCGCAGTCGCGGGAAGGCGCCCTGCAGATCCGGCGTCTCCTCGAGTGTCCTCAGCCACTCGCGCACCGCGGCCCCCAGTTCCTCGCGCCCCGTCCGGCAGGTCGTCGTCGGCCTGGTCCGGCTCGTCGTCAACCGTTCTGCTCGTCAACCGTTCTGCTCGTCAACCGGGTCAGACGTACTGTTCGTCGAAGTAGCACCAGCGCCAGTCCTCCCCCGGCTCGAACGACCGCACGATCGGGTGACCGACGCCGTGCGCGTGCGCGCGTGCGTGGCGCAGCGGCGACGAGTCGCAGCAGCCGACGTGGCCGCAGGTGAGGCAGAGCCGCAGGTGCACCCACGGCGAGCCGAGGCGCAGGCACTCCTCACAACCCGCGGGGGTACGCGCCTCCACGGGACGAACAGCGCTCATGTGTGGATCCACCGCCACTGGCATGTCGATCTCCTCGTTCCTGAACTCACTTCTCGCTCGGGCGCTCACGTCCCGCTCGAGCTCCGCGCGACCTCGGCGAGGGCTCCCTCCACCCAGGCCCGCAGCATGTGGGCCGGCACCGCACCCAGTTGGGTCGCGACGACCTGGCCGTTCTTCATGACCAACAGGGTCGGGACGGCCTGGACGTCGAACCGCTCGGCGATGGCCGGCGCCTTGTCGACGTCGACCTTGACCAGCTTGATCCGGCCGGCGAGGTCGCGCGCGACCTGCTCCAGCGCCGGGCTGACCATCCGGCACGGACCGCACCACGTCGCCCACAGGTCGACCACGACCGGGATGCTGGAGCGGTCCACCACCTCGGCGAAGTTGTCGTCCCCCGCGACACCGATCCACGGCAGCGCCGCGCCGCAGTCACCGCACTGCGGCACTCCGTCCGCGATCGTCGGTACGCGGTTACGGCGGCCACAGTTCGGGCACTCCACGACATTGGTCTCGACGTCGGTGCTTGCCATCGACCTCGCCCCCCCTCTCTCTCGTTGCTCGCGACGCGTTGCCCGGCCGTCGCGGATCAGGCCGCCTTCGCCTGGTCGGTCGGCGTCGGGTTCTCGTACGCCACGACGATCTCGCCGTCCTTCGCCTCCACGCGAAGCGTCGCGCCGTCGTGGATGTCGCCACCGATCAGCGTGCGACCGATCCAGGTCTCCACCTCGCGGGCGATGAAGCGCCGCAGTGGCCGCGCGCCGTAGACCGGGTCGAACCCCTCGGAGGCGATCAACCTGCGGGCCGGCTCGGTGACCTCGAGCGTCATCCGCCGTTCGGACAGGCGCAGCCGCAGCTCGTCGAACATCAGGTCGACGATCTGCTCGATCTCGGCCAGCGTGAGCGGCTTGAACAACACGATCTCGTCGACCCGGTTGAGGAACTCCGGCCGGAAGCGCCCGCGCAGGTCGGCCATCACCCGGGCGCGCGCGTCCGGCTGGATCTCACCCTGCGCGGTGACGCCCTCCAGGAGGTACTCCGACCCCACGTTGGAGGTCATGATGATCACCGTGTTGCGGAAGTCGATCGTGTGGCCCTGGCCGTCGGTGAGCCGCCCGTCGTCGAGCACCTGTAGCAACGCGTTGAAGACGTCGGAGTGCGCCTTCTCGATCTCGTCGAAGAGGACGACGGAGTACGGCTTGCGGCGAACGGCCTCGGTGAGCTGGCCGCCCTCCTCGTACCCCACGTAGCCGGGTGGCGCTCCGACCAGCCGGCTCACCGTGTGGCGCTCCTGGTACTCGCTCATGTCGACCCGGACCATGTTCTCCTCGGTGTCGAAGAGGGCCTCCGCGAGCGCCTTCGCCAGCTCGGTCTTCCCAACCCCCGTAGGGCCGAGGAAGATGAACGACCCGATCGGCCGGCGCGGGTCCTTGATGCCGGACCGGGCCCGGATCACCGCGTCCGCGACCAGTTGGACCGCCTCGTCCTGACCGACCACCCGCTGGTGCAGGATCTGGTCAAGGCGCAGCAGCTTCTCCCGCTCGCCCTCCTGCAGCCGGCTGACCGGGATGCCGGTCCAGCGGGCCACGATGCTCGCGATCTCCTCCTCCGTGACGACCTCGCGCAGCAGCCGCCGGTCGCCGAGCCGGGCGGTGAGCTTCTCCTCCTCCGCGCGCAGCCGGCGTTCCAGCTCGGGCAGCTTCCCGTGCATCAGCTCGGCGGCGCGGTTCAGGTCGTAGGCACGCTCGGCCCCCTCAGCCTCCCGGTGGACGTGCTCGATCTCCTGCCGCAACTCCTGCACGCGCCGCAACGCCTGGCGTTCGGCCTCCCACTGCGCCCTGGTCGCGTCGGCCTCGGCCCGCAGGTCGGCGAGCTCCCTGCGCAGCTCCTCTAGCCGCTGCTGGCTCGCCGGGTCGGGCTCCTTCGCGAGCGCGGCCTCCTCGATCTCCAGCCGCATCACCCGACGGGTCGCCTCGTCCAGCTCCGCGGGCATCGAGTCGATCTCGGTGCGAAGCATCGCGCAGGCCTCGTCCACCAGGTCGATGGCCTTGTCGGGCAGGAACCGGTCGGAGATGTAGCGGTGACTCAGGACGACCGCCGCGACGAGTGCGCTGTCCTGGATCTTCACGCCGTGGAAGACCTCCAGTCGCTCCCGCAGGCCACGCAGGATGGAGATCGCGTCCTCCTCCGACGGCTCGTCCACGTGGACCGGCTGGAAGCGACGTTCGAGCGCGGCGTCCTTCTCGACCTGCTTGCGGTACTCGTCGACGGTCGTCGCGCCGATCATGTGCAGCTCACCGCGGGCGAGCATCGGCTTGAGCATGTTGCCGGCGTCCATGGCGCCCTCGGCCGCGCCGGCCCCGACCACCGTGTGCAGCTCGTCGACGAACAGCAGGATCCGCCCCTGCGCGGCGCGTACTTCACTCAACACCGCCTTCAGACGTTCCTCGAACTCCCCGCGGTACTTCGCGCCGGCCACCAGCGAGCCCATGTCGAGCGCGAAGATCACCTTGTCCCGCAGGCCTTCGGGCACGTCGCCGTTGGCGATCCGTTGCGCGAGGCCCTCCACGATCGCCGTCTTGCCGACCCCGGGATCACCGAGCAGCACCGGGTTGTTCTTCGTCTTCCTCGACAGGATCTGGATCACCCGCCGGATCTCGCCGTCGCGCCCGATCACAGGGTCGAGCCGGCCCGACACCGCGTCGGCGACAAGGTCCCGGCCGTACTTCTCCAGCGCTTCGTACGCCACCTCCGGCATGGCGGAGGTGACCCGCTGGTTGCCCCGGACCGCCGTGAGCGCCTGAAGAAACCGGTCCCGGGTCAGCCCCTGTTCGCGCAGGAGCCGACCGGACGCACTGGTCGGGCCCTCCTCCAGGAGCGCCATGACCAGGTGCTCGACGGAGACGTACTCGTCCTTGAGCCGTCGCGCCTCGCGGTCGGCGGTGTCGAGCAGGTGGGCGAGCCGTTGGGTGAGGAAGACCTGGCCCGGCTGGGCACCCGGCCCGGTCACCCGCGGGCGGCGTTCGACCTCCGCCTCGACCTCCTTGCGGAGCAGGTCCGGATCCGCGCCGGCCTGCCCGAGGAGCCGCGGCACCAGTCCCTCCGGCTGGTCGAGCAGGGCGAGCAGCAGGTGCTCACCGTCCACCTCAGTGTGGCCGAAGCGCGACGCCTTCCCCTGTGCGTCCTGCAGGGCCTCCTGGGACTTCTGGGTCAGCCGGTTCACGTCCACGATCGCCCTCCGATCCGTCGGACTGTGTAGGCGCGGGGTGCGGATGTCTGGCGCGGGGGTGGACGCAGGCCAGCGTGCTGGTCGGCCGCCTCGAGTTCGGCGATGCGGTCGAGCAGGTCGATCACGACGCCGATGCCGGCGTAGTTGAGGCCGAACCCGGCCCGGAGCCGTTCGATCCGCGCGACGCGGGTCAGTTCGCCCGGACCGAAGTGCAGGGCGCCGGAGGGATCGGCGTCGGCGTCCAGCAGCCCGAGGGCCACCAGCCGGCGTACGAGGTCCGGGTGCAGGCCCGCCTGGCGGGCGAAGGCGTCGAGGTCGAGCCGGTCGTCGGCCCGGCGGACGCGTACCTGGACGAGCGCGAAGCCCATGGTCACCTCCCCCTCGAGTCGGCGTATCCGGAGTCGGCGTGCGCCCGGGTCGAGACCCTGGCCAGCTCGGAGTACAGCCGCCGCTCCTCGTCGGAGAGGTGCCTCGGCACCATGATCCGAGCCTCGGCGTAGAGGTCACCGGGCTCGCCGCGCGGGTTGGGCATGCCGCGTCCACGCAGCCGCAGGCGACGGCCGCTCGACGTACCAGGAGGGACCTTGACCTTCGCCTCGCCGCCCGGTGTCTCCACCTGGACCGAGGCGCCGAGCGCCGCCTCCCAGGGGGCCAGCCGCATGTCGACGTCGATGTCGCGGCCATGGACGCGGTACCGCGGATGCCGGGCCAGTCGTACGACCAGGTAGAGGTCGCCGGGTTCGGCCCCGTCGCTGCCCCGGCCGCCCTGCCCGGCCAGCCGGATCCGCTGGCCGTCGGTCACGCCGGGCGGGATGTTCACGTCGTACTGGCGCTGCCCCTCCGGTCCCGCCAGCGTGATCGAGTGCCGGCCACCGCGGTAGGCGTCCTCCACGCTCAGGACCAGCTCGGCCTCCTGGTCCGCGCCCGGGATGGGGCCCCAGCCCCGCCCGCCGCGACCGGTGAACATGCCACCGAAGAGGTCCTCGATGTCGATGCCCTCCGCGCCAGCAAAACCGCCGAACCCACCCCTGTCGGCACCGCCCCAGCCCGGGCCCCCGGCACCGGCACCGGCGCCCGCACCGGCCCGGCCGGCACCGGCACGGGCCTGCGCCCGCGCCCAGGTCTCCGGGTCGACATCCTCCGGTACGCGGCGGAAGTCGGGCCCGAACGCGTCGTAGCGCTTGCGCAGGTCCGGGTTGGACAGGACGTCGTAGGCCTCCGAGACGTCCTTGAACCGCTCCTCCGCGCCCGGATCCTTGTTGACGTCGGGGTGGTTCTCCCGGGCCAGCGTCCGGTAGGCGCGCTGGATCTCCTCCCGCGTCGCCGTCCTCGGTACGCCGAGCATCTCGTAGAAGTCGCGGCCGGCCATCACTCCGCCTTCGTGGCCACCACCACGCCGGTGGGCCGCAGTTGGCTGCCGCCCTCGCCGTACCCGGGTCGTACGACGTCGAGGACGGTCCCGGCCGGTACGTCCGCGCTCGGCATCGTGGCGATCGCCTCGTGCCGGCTCGGGTCGAACGTCGCCCCCACCTCGTCGTCCTGGCGCGGGAACCCGAGTCCGGCGAGCATGGCGACCGCCTGTGCGAGGACGGCCTGGATGCCCTCGACGATCGCGGAGGACTCGGCCTGGCCGTGGGCGAGCGCCCGGTCCAGATTGTCCAGGACCGGTAGCCACTGGTTGGCCAACTGGGTGCGTACGTCGGCCCGTTGGCCTTCCAGATCGCGCGCGTGACGCTTGCGCTGGTTGTCGAGGTCGGCGACGGCGCGACGCCACAGGTCCTCGTACTCGGCCGCCCTGGTCTCCAGCTCGTCGATGAGCGCGTCGGCCTCGGCGCGCTCGTCGTCCGGCATGCCCGCGGTGGCCGAGACGTCCCTCTCGACATCCGGCGCGGAGCGCTGGGAGGGGGTGCTCGGTTCCACCCCCGACCGCTCCGGCGTGGCGGCGGCCGCGTCACGCGGCGATGGTTGCTGCTCGCTCATCCAGTGCCACTCCGTCGTGAACTCGGGTCGGTCCGTTGAGAACTCGGGTCATTCGGTGGTGAACTCGGCGTCGATCACGTCCTCGTCCTCGGTGGGGCCGCGCTGCCCGGGGACGCCCTGCTCGGCGCCGCCCGGTCCGCCCGGGCCGCCTGGTCCGCCCGCCGTTCCTCCGCTGGGTGCGGAGCCCAGGCTGTGGTAGATCTGCTGCAGTTCGCCGGTCAGTGAGCGCAGCCGGTCCAGGGGGGCGGTGTCGTCCTTGACGGCCTGTCTGGCGTCGGTGACGAGCAGTTGGGCGCGGGCACGTTCGTGTTCGGGCGTGGCCTCCCCCAGCTCGCCCAGACGCCGTTCGACCTGGTAGGCGGCCGTGTCGAGCGCGTTGCGCGCATCGACCACCTCGCGGATGCGGGCGTCGTCGGCGCGGTAGCGCTCGGCGTCGGTGACCATGCGGTCCACCTCGGACTGGTCGAGGTTGGAGCTCTCGCTGATGGTGATCTTCTGCTCGGCTCCGGTGTCCTTGTCACGGGCGGAGACGTTCAGGATGCCGTTGGCGTCGACGTCGTAGGTGACCTCGACCTGCGGCTCGCCGCGTGGCGCGGGCCGGATGTTCTCCAACCGGAACCTGCCGAGCACCCGGTTGTCCGCGGCGCGTTCGCGCTCACCCTGCAGCACCACCACGTCGACCGCGCTCTGGTTGTCCTCGGCGGTGCTGAACGTCTCGGTACGCCGGGCCGGGATCGTGGTGTTGCGGTCCATCACCTTCGTCATCACGCCACCGAGGGTCTCGATGCCCAACGACAGCGGGGTGACGTCGAGGAGCACGACGTCCTTCATCTCGCCCTTGAGCACGGCGGCCTGGATGGCCGCTCCGATCGCGACCACCTCGTCCGGGTTGACCGTCATGTTCGGGTCCTTGCCGCCGGTCATGCGGCGGACGAGGTTCGCCACCGCCGGCATCCGGGTCGCCCCACCGACCAGGATCACCTCGTCGATGTCGTCGGCGGTGACCTTCGCGTCCGACATCGCCTGTTCGACCGGGCCACGGAGGCGTTCGATGAGGTCGTGGGTGATCTCCTCAAACGTCGAGCGCATCAACGTCGTGTTCAGGTGCTTGGGTCCGTTCGCGTCGGCGGTGATGAACGGCAGGTTCACCGTGGTCTGCGTCACCGAGGACAACTCGACCTTGGCCTTCTCCGCGGCCTCGAACAGCCGCTGCAGTGCCTGTGGATCACGCCGCAGGTCGATGCCCTCCAACCGCTGGAAGTCATCGGCCAGGTAGTCGACGACCCGGCGGTCGAAGTCGTCGCCGCCGAGGTGGGTGTCCCCGGCCGTCGCGCGGACCTCGACCACACCGTCGCCCACATCGAGCAGGCTCACGTCGAAGGTGCCACCTCCGAGATCGAACACGAGCACGGTCTCGTGGCCCTTCTTCTCCAGCCCGTACGCCAAAGCCGCCGCCGTCGGCTCGTTGATGATGCGCAGGACCTCCAGCCCGGCGATCCGGCCCGCGTCCTTGGTCGCCTGCCGCTGGGCGTCGTTGAAGTACGCCGGAACCGTGACGACCGCCTCGGTGACCTTCTCGCCCAGGAACTTCGAGGCGTCCTCGGCGAGCTTGCGAAGGATGAGCGCGGAAATCTCCTCCGGCGAGTACAGCTTGCCGTGCACCTGGAACCGCACCGCGTCATCGGGACCGGGCACCACGTCGAAGGACACCGCATGCTGCTCAGACGCCACCTCTTCATACCGCCGGCCAACGAAGCGTTTCGCCGAGTAGACCGTGCCCTTCGGGTTGAGGATCGCCTGCCGACGCGCCAACTGGCCCACCAGCCGCTCCCCCTGCTCGGTGAACGCCACCACCGAAGGCGTCGTCCGCTGCCCCTCGGCATTCGGGATCACAGTCGACGCGCCACCCTCCACGGCAGCGATCACGGAGTTCGTCGTACCAAGGTCAATACCGGCTGCTCTCGCCATGGCTCCATGTCCCTTTGCTGAGATGTCCCTTTGCGGCGATGCCCTGTCGGGAGGTCCCTTTGTCGAGTTGTCCTTCGGCTGGGATGTCCTTCGGCTGGGATGTCCTTGTCCGCCGGCGCCCGCGCGCCGCGGTGTGCGAACACGGCCGGATCGCCACGTCACCAGGTGATCCGTGCCCTCGGGCACTGGACCGATGCGCCGGTGTCCGCGCGATGTGGAGAGCGCCCGGGCGACGGAAGGTGCGAAGCGCTGACTCGCTGGCGCCGCCTCGGCAGCGCACCGACCCAGAGCGCGCGCCCCCGCGCGCTCGGAAGCCCCCTCGCACACCAGTGTCTTCCTCCGCACGCGCGAGAACAACCCGTCATGACCTTTGGTGGTGGGACGCGGGAATGGCGAGGAGCGCGGCCCGACGAGGCCGTACCGCTGACGCGTCAACCTCGGGTTGCTAGACCGCTACGGCAGGCCCAGTAGCCGAATCCGGCGAGGACCGGGCGGGCGTCAGTTCCGGTTGACGGTGACCGGGACCTGTTGCCCGGCAGGCGTTCCGGCCGCATGGCGCGCGGGCGCTGACCGCCTCGCTTCGCTAGGTCGTCGATACCCCCTTATTCCGCCGGACTCCCTGATCCCGCCGGCCTCTGCTGCCGCCGGCCTCCCCCAAAGGCTCCGTCTCACTCGTCCCTTCGCCTTCATCCCTCCGGGGTGGCGTGAGGCCACGCGTACCCCGGCACGCTGGACCTGTCTCGGTCATTCTCGTTCGGGAGCCGCCTCGGTCCGCCAAGTCCCCTCCACCACTTTCGCCCCGCCTTCGCTCCGCCCGGTTGCTTCGTTCTCGCCCGGTCCGCGACCTTCCGGACCTGTTCTGCCTGTCGCCGACTTCACCCCGGGTGGGTGAGGCCGGCCATGCGTGCTGAGGCGGACCGTGGTGTGTGGACCCCTCCGCTCGATACGGAGGGCGCGAACCATCAGGGGGTTTGGACCATGACAGAACACCGCGACACGGGCGCCTCCCAGGAAGCGCGTCGGCGGGAAGAGGAAGCAGCAAAGGGACAGACCCAGCAGATGCCGGGCGAACGGGCTCAGGCCGAGCCCACCGTGCCGCAGGCTCGCCGGTCCGGGGAGGCGGAGTACGCCGAAGGACGGCCGTCCGGGGCCGGTGAGATGGCGGACATGATGGCCCGGATGAACTGGAACCTGTTCGCCGGTACTCTCCTGATCGTCCTCGGTGGCTTCCAAGCGATCTGGGGTGTCACCGGCGTCGTGAAGACGGCCGTCTTCCTGGTCGGGGCGCAACAGTTGATCCTCCCGGCCAACTACAACGCCTGGGGTTGGGTCCACATCGCTGTGGCCATCCTCCTCATCGTCACCGGGCTCGCGATCATCGCCCGGCAGACCTGGGCACGGCATGTCGGTATCGCCTTGTGTGCGATCGGGGCGATCGCGAACTTCCTCACGCTGGGCGCGTTCCCGCTCTGGTCACTCATCCTCATCGGATTCGACATCCTCGCCATCTACGCACTGGCCGTGCACGGCAGGGACTTCGGGCCTGCGGGCCGGCGCGCCGGCGCCTGATGAGATGACGACGGGGGACCAGCGACCAGCACCGTCACTCCGAGCTGACATACCCGTCGGGACGGTCACCCGTAGGAAAGGTGGGCCGTCCCGACGACCCTGCCCACCGTCTGCCGTTGTCAGTGCCCGCCTGGCAGGCCGTCAGCGCAGGCCGGCAGGTCAGCGCAGGAGGTCCAGCTGCAACGCCCGGGCGATCGCCTCTCGCCGCGAGGTCACGCCGAGCTTGCGGTAGAGCGTTCGTAGGTGGGACTTCACCGTGTTGACCGACAGGCACAGGTCCTGGGCGATCTCCTCGTTGGTGAGGTGGGAGGGGAGATAACGCAGGACAGCGCGCTCGCTCGCGGTGAGCCGCACCGACTGCTCGGGCGGCTTCCAGCTCGCCGCCGGTGCGACGTCGAAGCGGTGGAGCAGCGCGGTCCGGAATCCCGCGTGCGGCCCTTCGGGGGCGATCAGCACGGTGAGCAGGGCGCGAACCCCTCGCCCGGCGTCGAGGAACACCCGGACGAGGCCGTCACGTTCGGCGAGGGCGAGCGCGCGTTCGAGAAACTCCGCCGCGGGCGCCTGGGCGCCGAGTCGCCGATGCGCGGTGGCCGCGACGAGCAATGCGCCCACCGTGTCGACGACCCGGGTGCGCACGGTCTGTCCGGACAGGCAGGGAGTGACCGCTGCCAGCGCGGCGTTCGGGTCGGCGGCGGCCAGGTGTACCCGGCCGAGCGCCACCGCGTGGGAGGCGACGGACTCGCACCGCTCCGACGACCGGGCGGCCGTCAGCACCTCCTCGGCCCGAGCCGTCGCGCCCTCCTGGAGAAGAACCTCGATCTCGAGCAGCGCCGCAGCGTGTTCCACCTGGGAACGCAGCCGGACGGCGGCGTCCTTCGCCGCCGCGAGCTCGGCCCGGGCGGCCGACACGTCACCCTGGTAGAGCAGGACCCTCGCCCGGAACACGCCGAGCATCTCGGCAACGGGTGGATCGGCGCGGTCGGCCGAATCACCGACGTGACCGGGTTGCCGGTGACGTTCGAGCAGGGTCCACGCCTGGTCCAGTCGATCCCGCTCGAGCTCGACCTGCGCGCGGGCGAGGTCGAGAACCAGTGACCCCGACCCGGACGAGCCTTCGGTGGCGGCCCGCGGTGACCCGTTGGCCTCAGGGTCTCGAGGCGGACCGTCCGGCCGCGACCCGAGGGCACGCTCGGCCGCGTCCAACCGACCTTCCAACGCGTTCACGAGGGTGAGCCAGGCCTGCGTACGCCCCTCCCACAGCGCGAGGCCGCCCTCCGCGAGCCGCGGAAGTGCGTGCTCGAGCACCTTCCTCGCCTCGGGTAGGGCGCCGCGCCAGAGTTCGGCGACACCGAGCCAGTACGCCAGTGCGCCCACGTCTGCCTGGCAAGCGGCCGCGAGGCCGGCGTCACGGCTCTCGCCGAGGAGCGCGTGGCCGAGCGCCACCTCCTCCGGCCCGACCTGGCCGCGCAGGCAGCTCTGCCGCAGGCGGAGTTCGGCGCAGCGGATCCGACGCAGCAGCCGGTGTTCGCGATCTGGTCCGGGGGCGTCGGCCTCGGCGAGTCGAAGGAACGCCTCCGCGCCGTCCGCGTCCGCCGCGCCCAGGCGGACGTGGGCGCACAGCGCGGCGAGTTCGGCGCTGCCCCGGACCTCGTCCCCTGGGACCATGGCCAGCAGCGGCTCGAGGTCCGCGCCCTCGCCGTTGGCGAAGGTGCGGTAGCCGTCGCGGACCAGGATCTCGGCGGCGAGTCCCCAGTCCCGGGCTGCCACGGCGCTCCGGGCGGCGTCCACGACCAGCCCCTGTTCGGCGAACCACCGGGCCGCCTTGCGTTGCAGTTCGGGGATCTGCTCGGGCATCTCACGGCGCAGCCGGTAGCTGAGGAACTCCCGCAGCAGCGGGCCGTAGCGGTACCAGGACCGGTGGGCGCCGGTGCTGGTGACGAGCGCGTTGTCGCGGTCGAGCGTGTCGAGGGTCTGCGCGCCGTCGTGCTCGCCGGTCAACGCGTCGGCGAGGTCGCCGTTCAGCCGGTCGACCAGCGGCGTCAGCAGGAGGAAGCGCCGGGTCCGCGCCGACTGGGCGCCGAGGATCTCGTCGTCCAGGTAGTCGGCGACCAACGGCTCGTCTCCGGTGAAGGCCGCCATGTCGCGTCGTCCGGCCGGCTGCGAGCCCCACCACAGGGCGGCCAGCCGAAGGCCGGTCATCCAACCCTCCGTGCGCTCCCACACCCGCGCGAGATCCCGCTCGCCCAACTCGATGCCGAACGACGCGAGGAGATCCCGGGTCTCCTCGGGTGTGCAGGCGAGATCCGCCGAACCCACGTCGGCGAGCTCGCCAGCCACCCGCAACCGGGCCAGCGGCAGGGCGGGCTGCCCGCGACCGGACAGGACCAGGCGGAACGTCGGTGGAGCGTGGTGGATAAGTACCTCGAGACCGGTGAGCAACCGCCAGTTGGTGATTTCGTGTGCCTGGTCCAAGACGAGCGTCACCGGAGCTGTCAGCTGTGCGACCGCATCGAGAAGAGTCTGCGGAAATCGTTCACTCCCCGGATCCTCACCGGTGAGACCGGAGAAAGGATCCCCGTCCTCGACACACGCGCGCCGAAGAGATTCGACGACATAGGACCAGAAGACCTTGGGCTCGTTGTCGTTTCGGTCGAACGAAACCCAGGCGGCACGGCTCGGTAAGGCGCAGTTCAGCCACGAGGAAAGCAACATGGTCTTGCCCGACCCGGCCGACGCGTTCAGGAGAGTGACGCGGCGCCGCGCGGCCGCGGTGAGCACGTCGAACAGCCGCTGCCGTGGCAGGACGGGCATGGCCGGCTCGGGAATCGACACCTTGGCGTCAAGGAGGCCTTGCCGAGTGGGGTCGACCGGGCGCCGCGCCTGCGGGACGAGCGCTGGGCGCGACGGCCTCACACTGCCCACCCCGGAGTTCGTAGGCATGCCCCTCCCTCCTACGACACTGGGGTGCCTCCGGCTCGCGCGGTGTCCCTATCGGAACCCTACCGGCCACACGAGCGAGCCTTCCTCGACTATGGCTTCGACTATGGCGGCTGTTCGACGGTCGCGCACCTTTTTCACATTGTTGACAGGCAGACCGATCCGACCCGAAAGACAATCATGTGAATTGCGCGGGACAACATTGTCCGGCGTTGTTGTCTCGCACTTTATTGGCTCGGTGTTATTTCGCCCGAAAAGCGCTCGGAACAAAACACCGGAAGTGGGTTCTCCGGGATCACCGCGGAGAAACGCCCATACGGGAAGGAACGTCGGCACGCCGTACCGAAGTCACCTTCGGCTCGCGGGGCTCAGTGCGCACCGGGGTCGCCCGGGCCAGGGCGGCGGGCGGGTGTGTCGCCTGTTCGTGCCTGACCAGGCCGGCCGGGACCGGGTCGACCGCCCGTGAGTCGCTGGACGTCGGGCAGCCCGCGGACGCCCGCGGATCCCCACCGGCCGGGGTGTCCGGGGCCACCGGCGTGACCCGGCAGTCCTGGCAGGGTTCGCGGACCCACCTGCGCGGACGCCTCCGGACCCACCTCCCACCCGGGCGTGCCCTGCGAACCGGTGAGCCGCTGCAGGTCGGCGAGCCCGGTCGGCACGTCGGGTCGGCGCAGGGACTCCCCCTCGCCCGCCATCCGGTCGATCTCCGGGCCGCAGTCGCCGAGGCGCGGAGAGCCCGGGTCCCTCGGGTCGACGAGCACGAAGGCCGTGGGCGACAGTGCCTGCAGGAACGTCGGTTCGACACTGAACTCGTAGACCCGCTGGTATCCCATCGACTGACTGTCGGAGGTGCCGGACTGCTCCGACCAGCTGTCGCCCGTACTGACCGAGGTGCTCGTGCCCCGCGTGGTGGTCCGCTGGTCACCCTTGGTCCGCGCTCCGGAGTCGTGAGGGAAGTCCATGAGCGCGCCGTAGTGGTAGTTGCGGCTGCGCGACCACTGCCGGCCGCTGCTCTCCGACTCCTGGCGGCTCGCGCTGTCGGTCCGCGACGTACCGACCGTGCTCGAGAGGCTGCTGCTGCGCGACACCGTGAACTGGCTCAACACCAGCCGATGGTCGCGGCCGATGAACGATGCCGCCTGCTCGGCCTCCCGGGCGTTGCCGAGCCGCAGGAACATCACCGCCTCGCCGCCACCGAGCAGGTCGACCGCGTCCTCGCGCAGGTGGCGGAAGAACAGCACCAGCCGGACGCCGCGGCGCCGGGCCAGCTGGTCGAGGCGCTCGATGTGCGTACGCCGGAACCTGTCGGCACCCACGACCACCAGCACCCGGGAGCCGCCACGCTCGTCGTGCCGCAGCCGGTGTAGCAGAACCTGGAACAGCACGTGCGCGAGGAGCTCGCCGCCGAGGTCACCGACCCGTTCCGACAGCTCCCACACCCGCAGGTCGGCGTCGGTCGGCCGCACCAGCGCCCCGGGCTGTTCGCCCGACTCCAGAGCGGGGGACTCCAGCGCGGCGAGGCGTTGCAGTGCGGCGGCCAACCGGAACAACCGCGCCTCGGTCGAGCGCCGGGCCCCCTCACCGAGCAGGTCGACGAGGTCGTCGTACTCCTCCCGCGACAGCGCCGGCGGGCACGGCTCCTGGTGGGCGACGACCCGCACGGAGGCGTGCAGCCGGGTGAACGTCACCGGCCCACGCAGGCAGCCGCAGATCTGTTCGACCAACGTGGCGTCAAGGGCGCGGTCGCCGCCGGGGCCGCGGTCGCGCTCGGCCACGTGGACCGCCTCGGCCACGACCGTCCCGACGTCCTCCGCGGTCAGGCCGGACAGCGGATCCACCGCGGCCAGATCGTCGGGCAGCAGCGCCGCGTCGACCGACCGCCCCTCCTGGCCCGCCTGCCGCACCAGGTCGTGGCAGATCCCGTCCTGGGACAGGTCGACGACGGTCACCTCGGTGCCGGACCCGAGCTGGGACCCGGCCACGCTGAGCAGCAGCGAACCAGCCCCCGACGGGTCACCTCCGTAGACGTCGACCCGATGGGTGGTGACCGGGCGCAGTGGCTCCCAGTGTTGGGGTCGCACGCCGGCGGAGCGGTCCTGCTCGTGCTCGGCCCGTCGCCGGGCCCACTCGCGGGTCTCCTCGAGCACACTCTGCTGGCGCGCGACGAGCGACCGCTGCCACCTGCGGTAGCGCAGGTCCCCCCACCAGGGCAGCAACACCGGTCGGAGGGTGTAGTAGGCGACCACCGCGGTGCCGGCGGCGAGCGCGGCGGTCACCCATCGGGAGTACTCGCTCGAGAACCCGGTCGACAGCCAGGTCGCCATGCCGAGGACCGCGAGCGCACAGACCCGACGGACGTGTGACCACCAGCCCCCGGCGGACCGGTCGCGGCTGCCCGCGAGCTTCGTCAGCCAGGGCGCCTCGACCGCAGGCAGGCCCGGCGGCCGGTCGGTGAAGGGCGTCGGGGTGGGCACCTCGGGCGCGCGAAGCTCCCAGCCCCACCGCTCACCGGTGGCAGCGGACGGGACGCCTCCGGCGGGTGGGCGGCGAAAGGATCCCTCCGGGACGGGGGGATCCGCGGGAGTCGTCATCCGATCCGCACCGCCGCTCATCGGCTCGTACGCCGCGGAACCGGCGGGCGTTCGGGGTGCCCCCGGTGTGGTCGGCGGTCAGCCTGATCGGACCGGTCAGGCCGGTCGACCCGGTTGGCGCGGTCGGCCCGCGGACCGGCGGGGGCGGAGGGAGCGGGCCAGTCGGGGAGCAGTCCCTCGCCCGACCCGAGTTCGGCCAGGCGCTCCTCGGCCCGTGCCGTCTCCTCCGCGGCCACCCGGCCGCGTTCGTCGCGGTCGGCGTCGTCGGCGGGGGCGAACCGGCGCGAACAGCCCCGGCAGTGCAGGACGCCGTAGGCCGACCAAGCACCACAGCCCTCGCAGAACCGACACTCGAGCCAGGTGCGTTGTTCCTCTATCACCTGGCGGGCGGCGAGCGCCTGCTCCCAGCGCAGCCGGCACTGCGTGAGCACCCGGTCGAGGTCCGCGTCGGGCAGCGTGAGCCCGCCGGCCGCCTGCGCCGCCTCGACCAGCCGGCGCTGACCTCGGCGCTTGCGAAGCGCCGGGGAGCCCTCCGGTCCGATCGTCACCACCAGCGGATACCACCCGACCACCACCAGCAGGAGGCAGTCACCGGCGGGATGCCGCCACCGACGGCGGAGCACCGGCAGGCCGGCGTCGGCGTCACCCTCCTCGTCGAGGACCTGCCAGCCACCGGCCTCGGCGACCGCCTCGTCGAGCACGTCGCGCAGCCGATCGTCCAGATGCGGGACCGGAAGGACCAGGTGCGCGTAGGAGCGCCCCACCCAGGGCTTGCGCGAGAGGGCACGGTTGGCGAGGGGCATCGGGCGGGGAGGCTGGCCACCCCGGACCGGCATGCGCGCGGTCACGGTCTTCATCTCATCCTCACCCCCGCGATGACGCCTGTAGTTCTGGCGAGTCGAGTGTTCTGGCGAGTCGAGCGACTGTCGAGTGGCGGTCGATGACATGGCCGGTGGTCGCGCAGGGCCGCCCCACGATGACTCCGTGCGACACAGTACCCGTCACGCAGCGGTTTGTTCCGGATCGGTCCACAGGCAGCCCGTTACTATTAGGTACAAGTCGCCAAAATCCGGCTTGACAGGACACTACGGCGTGCACGAGGCTCGCCGGGACTCATCATGCCAACATTCGCATACTCGACGGGTTGCGCAGGCGGGAGGAACGTCGATGCGGGACGTCCAGAAGGGCCGGAAGTCGTGGCTGGAGCGCCTCACCTCACCCCCTGAGTCCGAGGCCGACGACCAGTACCAAGACGAGCCCCACCCGTTCGAGCAGCGTGCGCTCGACCCGGGTCCGCGCGCTCCGCTCCACCAGCCCCAGCCCCAGACGCAGCACCAGGCGCCTCACCAGCACGGTCAGCCGCCCCAGCAGCCCCCGATGCGCGACGCGCGCGACCGCGAGCCCGGCCTCCCGGAGGGCTTCGAGGCCTTCGCGCCTCCCGGTCTGCGCCCGCCGCCCTCCGACGACCTGAAGAGCGCACCTCCGGAGCGCACCTTCGCGCTGCCCGCGCCCGTCCTCGAGGGCGGCTCGCCCTTCGACGACCAGCCCGGCGACCGGAGCGCTCGGGAGTCGTCGGCCACCGCGACGCCAGTTCCACGTGACTCCTGGGAAGGTTCCGTGACCAGCCAGACGACCGCCGACGACACAGACGAGACCTACGAGAGCCCGCGGCGGCACTCCGGATCCGTGACCTCGAGTCCCCTGTCATGGCGGACCGAGCCCGACGACCTCGGCTCCGACTCCTCCGACGACCGCGACTCCGACATCCGGCTGAGCGACGACCGCGCCGACGAGGAGACCATCTCCGTCTCCGGGCCGAGTGAGGCCGAGCAGCTCGAGGCGGCCCGCAAGCGGCACGTCGACGAGCTGCAGCACCGCTGGCTGGTCACCCAGGCCCAGATCCTCGACGACCCGCGCGACGCGGTCCGTGAGGCAGGCCTGCTCATCGGTGACGCCATGCAGTTCGTGACCTCGACGTTCACCGATCACCGCGACCGCATCGAGCGGGAGTGGAAGAGCAACGACGATCTGAGCACCGACGAGCTGCGCATGATCATGCGGCGCTACCGCAACTTGTTCCAATATGTCCTTTCCGCGTCTCAGCTTCCGGACGTGTGACGCAGTATTCTCCGCCGTTTCGGCGACCTGACGACGCCGCGTGGGCAGCTGCCCACGCGGCGTCTATGTTCGTGGCGGGGAGGTAACGAAAACCCCTGCTCCCGGACCAACGGAGTTGAACTCGACGACTAGGCTTGGATCCCGAAGCCGAACAATCGGTCCATACGATCATGGTGAGCGGAAGAGGCGATCAACGCCGTGGCGTCCCACTCCTCGCACAACGACCCGCTGTCCCAGTTCGGGACGAACGAGTGGCTCGTAGACGAGATGTACCAGCGCTACCTGAAGGACCCGAACTCCGTGGACAAGGCCTGGCTGGCCTTCTTCCGCGACTATCAGCCGGACAGCAACGGCACCGGCCCTGACACCGACGGTGTCACGGCGACGGAGTCCAGGCAGACACAGTCCTCGGTACGCACCCAGGGCCAGGTCGGCGGCACGCCTCGTGGAGCGGCGTCTCCGGACCAGGTCACCTCGGCCAAGAACGGGACGACCGCGACATCGCGGCCCTCGGCTCCCGCTCCGGCCGTCCGTCCCTCCGCGCCGGCCAAGTCCACGTCGACGCCCGTCGCCAAGCAGACCCCCGCCGCGAAGCCCGCGACCGCGCCGGCCGCCAAGGCCGCACCCGCCGCCAAGGCCGCACCCGCTGCCAGGACCGCACCCCCGAGCAAGTCGGCCACCGCGAAGCCCGCCGAGGCTCCCGAGCCGGCCCCCGAACCCGAACTCGTCCCGCTGCGTGGTGCCGCCGCACGCACCGCCAAGAACATGGACGAGAGCCTGACGGTGCCGACGGCGACCAGCGTGCGCCAGGTCCCGGTGAAGCTGCTCATCGACAACCGGATCGTCATCAACAACCACCTCGCCCGCTCCCGGGGCGGGAAGGTCAGCTTCACCCACATCATCGGCTACGCGATCGCCAAGGCGGTCCGGTCGATGCAGGAGATGAACTACGGCTACACCGAGGTCGACGGCAAGCCGACGCTCGTCAAGCCGCCGCACCTCTCCCTCGGCCTCGCCATCGACATCCAGAAGAGCGACGGCACCCGCTCGCTGCTGGTCCCCAACATCAAGAAGGCCGAGACGCTCGACTTCGCGTCGTTCTGGAGCGGGTACGAAGACGTCGTACGCCGGGCCCGCACCAACAAGCTGACCGTCGCGGACTTCCAGGGCACGACGATCAGCCTCACCAACCCGGGCACCATCGGCACCAGCCACTCGGTCCCGCGGCTCATGGCCGGTCAGGGCTGCATCGTCGGTGTCGGCGCGATGGAGTACCCCGCCGAATACCAGGGCGCGGCCGAGGAGACGATGAACCGGCTCGCGGTGAGCAAGGTCATGACGCTCACCTCGACCTACGACCACCGCGTCATTCAGGGCGCGCAGTCCGGTGAGTTCCTGCGCCGGGTGCACCAGTTGCTCCTGGGTGACGAGGGCTTCTACGACGACATCTTCGCCGCGCTCCGCATCCCGTACGAACCGGTGCGCTGGGTCTCCGACATCCCCGCCTCCCACGACGACGAGATCGGCAAGCAGGCCCGGGTGCTGGAGCTCATCCACGCCTACCGCGTGCGCGGCCACCTGATCGCCGACACCGACCCGCTCGACTACAAGGTCCGTCGGCACGCCGACCTCGACGTGGTGACCCACGGCCTCACGCTGTGGGACCTCGACCGCGAGTTCGCGACCGGGACCTTCGGCGGCGGCAAGCGGTTCATGATGCTCCGCCACATCCTCGGGCTGCTGCGCGACGCATACTCCCGGACCATCGGCGTCGAATACATGCACATCCAGGAGCCGGACGAGCGGCGTTGGATCCAGGACCGGGTCGAGCGTCCCCAGGACCGGCTGCCCCAGCAGGAGCAGCTGCGGATCCTCGCCAAGCTCAACCAGGCCGAGGCGTTCGAGACCTTCCTGCAGACGAAGTACGTCGGTCAGCGTCGGTTCAGCCTGGAGGGCGGCGAGTCGGCGATCGCGCTGCTCGACGAGATCTGTGAGCAGGCCGCGATGGCCGACCTCGACGAGGTCACCATCGGCATGGCCCACCGAGGCCGACTCAACGTTCTCGCCAACATCGCCGGCAAGAGCCCCGCGCACATCTTCCGCGAGTTCGAGGGCAACATCGACCCGCGCACCATCCAGGGTTCCGGAGACGTCAAGTACCACCTGGGTGCCGAGGGCGAGTTCACCGCCGACAGCGGCGCGAAGATCAAGGTGTCGGTGGCGGCGAACCCGTCCCACCTCGAGGCCGTCGACCCGGTGCTCGAGGGCATCGCGCGGGCCAAGCAGGACATCCTCAACCGTGGCCTGGAGTTCCCGGTCCTTCCGGTCCTGGTCCACGGCGACGCGGCGTTCGCCGGCCAGGGTGTGGTGGCGGAGACGCTCAACCTCTCCCAGCTCCGCGGCTACCGTACGGGCGGCTCGATCCACGTCATCGTCAACAACCAGGTCGGCTTCACGACCTCGCCGACGGCGTCGCGTTCCTCGACCTACTGCACCGACGTCGCGCGGATGATCCAGGCGCCGATCTTCCATGTCAACGGCGACGACCCCGAGGCCTGCATCCGGGTGGCCCGGCTGGCGTTCGAATACCGTCAGGCGTTCCACAAGGACGTCGTGCTCGACGTCATCTGCTACCGCCGCCGAGGCCACAACGAGGGCGACGACCCGTCGTTCACGCAGCCGAAGATGTACGACCTGATCGAGGGCAAGCGCTCGGTCCGCAAGCTCTACACCGAGGCGCTGATCGGCCGCGGCGACATCTCCGTCGAGGAGGCCGAGCAGGCGCTGCGCGACTACCAGGAACGCCTGGAGCGGGTGTTCGCCGAGGTGCGGGCCGCCAAGTCCGCGCCGACGGAGAACTACCTCACAGTTCCCGACTATCCGGAGAAGCCCGCGGCGGAGCTGGAGACGGCGGTGCCGGCGGAGGTCCTCAAGAAGGTCGCCGACGTCCACGTCTCGACGCCCGAGGGCTTCACCGTCCACCCGAAGGTCCTGCCCCAACTGCAGCGCCGCGCCGCGGCGATCACCGACGGTCCGATCGACTGGGCCACCGCGGAGATCGTCGCCTTCGGCTCGCTCCTGCTCGCCGGACGACCGGTCCGGCTGGCCGGCCAGGACAGCCGCCGCGGCACCTTCGTGCAGCGGTTCGCCACCCTGGTCGACCGGCACACCGGGGAGGACTGGTCGCCGCTGCAGCACCTCGACGACGACAACCAGGGGCCGTTCTACATCTACGACTCCCTGCTGAGTGAATTCGCCGCCATGGGCTTCGAGTACGGCTACTCGGTCGCCCGGCCGGACGCGCTGGTCTGCTGGGAGGCGCAGTTCGGCGACTTCGGCAACGGCGCGCAGACCATCATCGACGAGTTCATCTCCGCGGGTGAGGCCAAGTGGGGGCAGCGCTCGGGCGTCGTGCTGCTGCTGCCGCACGGACACGAAGGCCAGGGGCCGGACCACTCCTCCGCCCGGATCGAGCGGTTCCTCCAGCTCGCTTACGGTGAGTCGATGACGGTCGCCCAGCCGTCCTCGCCGGCCAACTACTTCCACCTGCTGCGCTGGCACAGCCTGGGCGCGCTGCACCGGCCGCTGATCGTCTTCACCCCGAAGTCGATGCTGCGGAGCAAGGCCGCGACCAGCCAGCCGGCGGAGTTCACCAGCGGGCGGTTCCAGCCGGTGATCGGGGACGACGCCATCGACCCCAGCGCGGCCCAACGCGTGGTGCTCTGCTCCGGCAAGATCACCTGGGAGCTGCTCGCCGAGCGCAAGCGCCGGGAGGGCGACAACCGCCAGACCGCCATCGTGCGAGTCGAGCAGTTGAGCCCGCTCCCCGTCGACGCGCTGAAGGCGGAGCTGGCGAAGTACCCGAACGCGAGCGAGATCCTCTGGGTGCAGGACGAGCCGGCCAACCAGGGTCCGTGGCCGCACATGGCGCTCAACCTCGTCCCGGAGCTCGGCCGGACGATCCGGCTGGTCTCGCGCGCCGCTTCGGCCGCTCCGTCGGTGGGATCCGGCTCGGTGCACAAGAGCGAGCAGGCCTCCCTGCTCGAAGCGGCGTTCCAGTGAGCCGGCCCGAAGTCGACGCACACGATGTACTTCACTGATCGCGGTATCGAGGAACTGTCCGACCGGCGGGGCGAGGACGAAGTGACCCTCGCCTGGCTGGCCGGGCGGCTCCAGGAGTTCGTCGACCTGAACCCAGAGTTCGAGACACCGATCGAACGCCTCGCCACCTGGCTCGCCCGGCTGGACGACGAGGACGAGTGACCGCCGGCCTCGCCGACAAGCGCGTCGTACGCCGGGTGCTCCCTGACGAGCACGCGGCCGCCGATGTCAACAGACGCGCCTGGCCGTTCACGTTGCCGCCCGTCGCGCAGCTTCTGCGCGACGGGCTCGATCTCCCACCGGGCGTGACGTTCCTGGTCGGCGAGAACGGCTCCGGCAAGTCCACTCTGGTCGAGGCGATCGCGATGGCGTACGGCCTCTCCCCGGAGGGAGGCTCGACCGGAGCGGCCTACTCCAGTCGTCCCACCGAGTCCCCGCTGAACCGCGTGATCCGGCTGGAACGCACGGCGGGAGCTCCGCGGTGGGGCTTCTTCCTCCGTGCCGAGACGATGCACGGGTTCTACACCTATCTCGAGGACCGGGGCGGGGGCTCGCGTGACCCGAAGTTCCACGCGCTGAGCCATGGCGAGTCGTTCATCGAGGTCCTCCGCACCCGCTTCGACTCCCCCGGCTTCTACTGCCTGGACGAGCCGGAGTCAGCGCTGTCGTTCTCGTCCTGCCTCGCGCTGATCGGCGTCCTCGACGACCTCGCCCGCGGCGGCGGTCAGGTCCTGTGCGCGACCCACTCGCCGCTGCTCACGGCACTTCCGGGCGCGCATCTGCTGGAGATCGGCGAGTGGGGTATTCGTCCGACCAGCTGGGAGGACCTGGAGCTGGTCGAGCACTGGCGAAGCTACCTCTCCCAACCGCAGCGCTACCTCCGGCACGTCCTCGACCTCTGAGCCGAGCGTCCGTCCGTGGCGTCGCGGCGGATTCTCCCGCGGGAAAATCCGCACGACCCTCGGCTCGCTCCGGCGGTCCCACCCGTATGACCTACAGCGTGAAGACCACCTTGCCGAAGAGGTCGCCCGCTGCCATCGCGGTGAAGCCCTCCTTGGCCTGGGACAACGGCAGTACACGATCGACGACGGGACGTACGCCCGCCTGCTCGCAGAGCCGGAGCAGTCCGGCCAACTCGTCCCGTGTCCCCATCGTCGAGCCCACCACGCGCAACTGCAGGAAGAAGACCCGGTTGAGCTCCGCCGGCGGATTGGCGCCGCTGGTGGCACCGGAGCACACCAGGGTGCCCCCGGGCCGAAGCGACTTCAGCGAATGGCTCCAGGTGGCCTCGCCGACCGTTTCCATCACCGCGTCGACCCGCTCGGGCAGCCGCGCACCGGCCTCGAAGGCGGCGTCGGCGCCCAGGGTCTCCACCGCGCGCGACCGCTTCTCCTCGCCCCGTCCGGTCACCCACACGCGGTAGCCGGCGGCCTTGCCGAGCACGACCAACGCCGTCGACACACCTCCACCCGCGCCCTGCACGAGCACGGTGTCGCCCGGACGCAGGCCGGACTGGGTGAAGAGCATGCGGTAGGCCGTCAGCCAGGACGTCGGCAGGCAGGCCGCGTCCTCGAAGCTCATGCCGGCAGGCTTGGGCAGGAGGTTCGCGCGGGGTACGACGACCCGCTCGGCGAAGGTGCCCTGGTAGCGCTCCGACAGCAGCGAACGTCGGGGATCGAGGGTCTCGTCCCCCCGCCAGTTCGGGTCGCTCACGACGGCGTGGACGACGACCTCGTTGCCGTCCTCGTCCACGCCGGCCGCGTCGCACCCGAGGATCATCGGGAGCTGCTTCTCGGCGAGCCCGACACCCCGCAGCGACCACAGGTCGTGGTGGTTCAGTGCGCTGGCCCGGACGTCGACCCGGACCCAGTCGGGTGTGGGTGGTTCGGGATCGGGGCGCTCACCCAACTCGAGCGCGGAGAGCGGGTCCTGGCTGTCGAGACGTGCGGCATAGGCGGCGAACACCCTCCGACCCTACCCATCGCAGCGCCCCGACAGCCCCGTCAACCGCCGGGACAGGCCAGGACTCAGCGACGGGCCAGCCCCTCGCGTCGGGCGGCCTGCGCCACCGCGGCGGCCACAGCGGGGACGACCCGCTCGTCGAAGGGCGAGGGAATGACCCGGTCCGGTGCGAGGTCGGCGCCGACCAAACCGGCCAGTGCCCTCGCGGCGGCGAGCTTCATCCCTTCGCTGATCTGCGCGGCCCGCACGTCGAGGGCGCCGCGGAAGACGCCCGGGAACGCGAGGACGTTGTTGATCTGGTTCGGGTAGTCGGACCGACCGGTCGCGACGACGGCCGCGTGCCGGGCGGCGACGTCCGGGTGCACCTCGGGCGTCGGGTTGGCCAACGCGAGGACGATCGCGTCAGGTGCCATCCGCGCCACCAGCGCCTCCCCCACCTCACCGCCGGACAGCCCGATGAAGACGTCCGCACCGGCCAGTACGTCGCCCAGGCCGCCCGTCAGTCCGGCCGGGTTCGTCGTGAGGGCGAGGGCGCGCTTGGCCGGATTGAGGTCGGCACGGTCGGGGTGCAGGGCACCGCGCCGGTCGGTCACCACGATGTCCTCGACACCGGCCGCGAGCAGGATCTGTGCGACCGCGACGCCCGCGGCTCCCGCGCCGGAGATCACGACACTTGTGTCGGCCGGTTTGCGACGGGTCAACTCGAGCGCGTTGGTGAGCGCCGCCAGGACGACGATCGCCGTTCCGTGCTGGTCGTCGTGGAAGACGGGAATGTCCAGCCGGTCACGCAGTCGGCGTTCGACCTCGAAACAACGCGGCGCGGAGATGTCCTCCAGATTGATGCCGCCGAAGGCGGGAGCGAGTCGTACGACCGTCTCCACCAACTCCTCGACGTCCGTGCAGTCCAGGCAGATCGGCACCGCGTCGACACCGCCGAACTTCTTGAACAGCAGCGCCTTGCCCTCCATCACCGGGAGCGCCGCGGCCGGGCCGATGTCTCCGAGGCCGAGCACCGCGGTCCCGTCCGTCACCACCGCGACGGTACGGGACTTCCAGGTGTAGTCGTGGACGAGTTCGGGCGATTCGGAGATCGCCGTGCAGATGCGGGCGACGCCCGGCGTGTAGGCGAGGGAGAGGTCGTCGCGCCCGCGCAACGGGACCGAGGACGACACCTCGAGCTTGCCGCCGCGGTGGAAGGCGAACGCCGGATCGTCTTCGTACCGGTCGCCCGTCGGCCCGGGCGGAGGAACTGGAGCGGAAACGGAGAAGGGATCGGTCAGGGCATCTGTCGACATGCAGGGACCCTCGATGTAGATAGAAAGCGACGCGAGGCAATTGCCCGGTCAGCACGAAATCAGCACGAACGTGAGGAACGGCATCACGCTTCGACGACATGTCCAGGTCGGTCGCGGTGCCAAACGGGGGTCGCCCGTATCCGAAGAGTCTGTCATACCATGTGTCGGCTCCGCCGGGCACAACGACGAAGAAGTCGCCCTCTGGACGCCTGACCGCGCCACCCACACATCATGTGGGCGCACCGCCGACGCAGTTGCTCCATCGCAGCACTCGCAGTCGCATCACTCGCAGTCGCATCACTCGCAGTCGCATCACTCGCAGTCGCATCACTCGCAGTCGATGTACAGAGCCGGAACGACGCGACGCTCGGGGGTCGTCGCCTCTTCGCGGTCCACCAGATCGCCCGAAGCGCATACGCAAAGGACAGTGCCATGACCAGGCAGCTCACCCGCCGCGCACTGGCGTCGTGTGCGGTGCTCGTCGCCGCCGGAGCCACGCTCGCCGGCTGTGGAGGCCAGAACCAGCCCTCCGCGACCTCCTCCGAAACTCCCGCCGCCACCACCTCGGCGGACAACTCGCTCGCTGCGCTGGTCCCGGACGCGATCAGGGCCGACGGAAAGATCCGCATCGGCACCGACGCGTCGTACGCGCCCAACGAGTTCCTCGACGTCGACGGAAGGACCGTCATCGGCATGGACGTCGAACTCTACGACGCGATCGCCGGAAAGCTCGGCCTCGAGGTCGACTGGGTGCCGGCACAGTTCGGCGACATCATCCCGGGCGTGCAGTCGGGCAAGTACGAAGCCGGCGTCTCGTCGTTCACGATCAATCCCGAGCGCGAGCAGCAGGCGCTGATGATCTCCTACTTCAACTCCCCCATCCAGTGGGTGACGCAGAAGGGAAATCCGAAGAAGGTCTCGATCGACAACGCCTGCGGCCTGCGCATCGGAGTACAGAAGGACACGGTCGAGGTACCCGACCTACAGGATCGCTCGAAGAAATGCACCGACGCCGGTAAGCCCGCGATCACCCTCGACCAGTACCCCGGTCAGGACACCGTGACCAGCAACCTCGTCACGGGCAAGGACGACGCGATGACGGCCGACCTGCCGATCGCGGTGTACGCCGTGAAGCAGAGCCAGGGCAAGCTGGAGTTGCTCGGCGAGCCCTACGGCAACGCGCCCTACGGCATCGTCGTGGGCAAGGACCAGGCGAAGTTCGCCGAGGCGATCCAGAAGGCCACGCAGGCGATCATCGACGACGGCGGCTACGACGAGATCCTTCGGAAGTGGGGCAACGAGAAGGGCGCCATCACCTCCGAGCAGGTCCAGGTCAACCCGTCGACCCCATGACGGAGCCCGGCACCTCGCACGAGGTCATCAAGGCGGTGCCGGTCCGGCACCCCTGGCGGTGGGTGGCGACGGCGGTCATCGTCGTCCTGACGGCGATGTTCGCCCACATGCTGCTCACCAACTCCGCCTTCCAGTGGACCTTCATGGCGCGCAACGCCTTCGCCGGTCCGGTCCTCGACGGTGCCCGCGCGTCGGTGCTGCTGACCGTCGGCTCGATGGCCATCGGCATCGCCCTCGGGGTCGTTCTCGCCATCATGCGGCTGTCGGTGAACCCGATCCTGTCCGGGATCGCCTGGCTCTACATCTGGTTCTTCCGCGCCGTACCCCGGGTCGTGCTGCTGGTCCTCTTCGGCAACCTGGGCATCCTCTACGAACGGTTCGAGTTCGGGCTGCCCTTCGACTCGGCCCTCGCCGACCTGTTCGGTGTGCAGATCGACGGGCGACTGTTCGGGTTCGACGCGCGCACCGTGATCTCGGGCTTCGCCGCGGCCACCCTCGGCCTCGCGTTGTCGGAGGCCGCGTACATGGCGGAGATCGTCCGGGCCGGCATCCAGTCGATTCCGCAAGGACAGCTTGACGCGGCCGCCTCGCTCGGGATGTCGCGGACCCACACCCTGCGCCGGATCATCATGCCGCAGGCGATGCGCGTGATCATCCCGCCGACGGGCAACGAGACGATCGCCCTGCTGAAGGACACCGCGCTGGTCGCGTACGTACCCGCGTACGAGCTGTGGTTCCAGCTCCAGGGCATCGGGAGCCGCACCTTCCAGGTGTTCCCGATGCTCGTCGCGGCCTGCCTGTGGTACCTCGCGCTGACAAGCGTCCTCATGGTGGTGCAGTACTTCGTCGAACGACACTTCAGCCGGGGCACCCGGAGTCAGGCGGCACGGATGAGGCTGGACAGCGGTCGGGCAGGTGGCGCATGACGACAGGTCGAAGCCCCGGTACGCCGAGCACCGGTACGCCGATCGCCGGCACCGCGACGATGGTGAAGGCCGAGAACGTCCGGAAACGGTTCGGGCGGCACGAGGTGCTCAGAGGTGTCGACCTGGAGGTGGCCACCGGACAGGTGTGCTGCGTCATCGGGCCGTCGGGATCGGGCAAGTCGACGTTCCTGCGCTGCATCAACCACCTGGAGAAGATCGACGGCGGCCGGTTGTGGGTCGACGGCGCCCTGGTCGGCTACCACCAGCGCGGCGACCGGTTGCACGAACTCAAGCCGAGTGAGGTGGCGGCACAACGCCGTGAGATCGGCATGGTGTTCCAGCAGTTCAACCTGTTCCCGCACATGACCGCCCTGGACAACATCACCGAGGCGCCGATACGGGTCCGCAACGAGCCGAGGACGCAGGCCAGGGCGCATGCCCAGAGCCTCCTCGAGCGGGTCGGGCTGCGCGACCACCTGGGCAAGTACCCCGCCGAACTGTCCGGGGGGCAACAGCAACGCGTCGCGATCGCCCGTGCGCTCGCGATGCGACCGAAGCTCATGCTCTTCGACGAGCCCACCTCGGCACTGGATCCGGAACTCGTCGGCGAGGTGCTCGACGTCATGCGCCAACTGGCGCTTGACGGCATGACGATGGTCGTCGTCACCCACGAGATGGGCTTCGCCCGCGATGTGGGAGACACGGTCGCCTTCATGGACGAGGGCGTCGTGGTCGAGTCGGGTGACCCGCGGTCGGTCCTGACCAACCCCGGCCACGAGCGGACCCGCGCGTTCCTGCAGCGCGTGCTCGACGTCCGCTCCTGAGGCGGCCGGGCGCGGCTCAGGAGCGGACGCGGCGCGAGGGTCAGGCCGGGCGGCGCGTCCGGGTCCGGCGGCGCCATCGAGCCACGGAGTTCAGCACGCGGAGCCTGGTGACCACGACGGCCACCAGGTCGCCGTCCGGAATGGCACCGATCTGCCAGGAATCGACGCCTTCGTGAGGATTGTCACGTTCGACCCACCAGCCGCCCTCGGGCTCGCGGCGGACCAGCCGCTTCACCGACAGCGGTCGGTGTGGGAGCCGGACGAGCACCAGATCGCCCGGGCGAGCGTGATCGACGTAACGCACGACAAGCCGGTCGCCGTCCCATAGCGTGGGTTGCATGGAGCGGCCCCTGACCGTCGCGATGCCGAACCGCGCCACTCGAGATCCCCCAATCGTCGACGTTTGGAAGCAGGAGTAGTGTCGCAAGAAGTCAGGGAACCAATGGAACAAAAGCCACCCAGACACGGTTCGGGAAGGAAGGACGAAGATGCTTTCGCGTCTGTTCGCACCGGCAGTCGAGGTCTCGGCGCACTGCGACCTGCCGTGCGGGGTGTACGACCCGGCTCAGGCCAGGATCGAAGCCCAGTCGGTCAAGGCCATCATCGAGAAGCTCGATGGCAACAGTGACCCCGATTTCAGGACCCGTGCGCTGCTGATCAAGGAGCAGCGCTCCGAGCTGGTCAAGCACCACCTCTGGGTGCTGTGGACGGACTACTTCAAGCCCCCGCACTTCGAGAAGTACCCCCAGCTGCACTCGCTGTTCAACGAGGCCACCAAGCTCGCCGGTGGTGGCGGCGGCTCCAAGGCCTCGACGGACGTCAAGGTGGCCGACGAGCTGTTGGCGAAGATCGACGAGATCGCCGAGATCTTCTGGGAGACCAAGAAGGCCTGACCCTTTCCGGGCCGCTGTCGACACGCACAGGACCGCATCGATCCTCGGGTGTACCCGGGGGTGGATGCGGTTCTGTGCGTGTCGTCGTCCCAGCGTCTGCTCGTCGTCGTGGTTGTCGTCGCGGCGACCGCTCGGACGTCCGTCGAGGTGCGCTCGGCACCTCCGAATCGAACCGAATTTCTCGATGACGCCACGCAGTCTCCTTGCCACTCCGCGTGCCCAATCCGCCATCACGCGGTAGTCTCCCGGCGTACGGTGGGGCTGACCTGACCGACGTAGCCGATGGCGGAGGAACACGTGACCGACGTACCCGACAACGCCGATGCGGCACGGGACGATCAGGAGATGGACGTCGTCGAGCTCGGCGTCCCCGCACGTACGGCCTACGTGTCCGTACTCCGGACGACGGCGGCCGCTCTCGCCGCCCGGCTCGACTTCACCCTCGACGAGATCGAGGACCTGCGCATCGCGGTCGACGAGGCCAGCGCACTGTTGCTCACCCAGGCCGTGCCCGGATCGCAGCTGTCCTGTCGCTTCGAGCTCGCTGGTGACGAACTCACCGTCTCGGTGTCGGTGCACTCTCGCAACCCGCGGGTGCCCGCTCGCAACTCCTTCGCCTGGACCGTGTTGACGGCACTCGCCGGACACGTCGACACACTCGTCCAGCCCGAGCACCAACGCGCCACCGTCACACTGACCAAGCGCGGCGAGGCAGTCGCGCCGACCCACCCGTCGTCCGCCCAGGTCCGCGCGCTGGATGACGTACGCAACCAACGGGGCCGCGACCACCGGCCCCGCACCGGCGAGGCCGGGGCGACGACTGTCGAGGGGAACGCCGCATCAGCCGGCGGCTCGACCGGCGTACCGCCACGGGGATCGGGCGCGGTAGACCAGTGATCGAACACCCCATCACCACGCATGACTCGGGACCTGCCTTGGAAGACCTGCCGGGGCTGGACCGGGTGCCGGACACCCGCACGCTGACCCGAGAACTCTTCGCTCATCTCGGCAAGATCGACGCGGACGACCCGCGCCGGGCCAAGGTCCGCGATCGCCTGGTCGAGATGCACCTGCCCCTCGTCGAGCACCTGGCACGGCGGTTCCGCAACCGGGGCGAGCCACTCGACGACCTGGTCCAGGTCGGCACCATCGGGCTCATCAAGTCCGTCGACCGCTTCGACGCCCAGCGCGGCGTGGAGTTCTCGACGTATGCCACCCCGACCATCGTGGGTGAGCTGAAGCGCCACTTCCGCGACCGCGGTTGGGCCATCCGGGTGCCTCGCAGGCTCCAGGAACTCCGGCTCTCCCTCGCCACGGTCACCGGCGACCTCACTCAGGAGCTCGGCCGCGCGCCGACGGTCGGCGAGCTGTCCGGGAAGCTCGGTGTACGAGAGGAGGAGGTGCTGGAAGGTCTCGAGTCCGCCAACGCCTACAGCACGCTCTCCCTCGACGCCCCCGACCAGGGGCAGGAGGACGCACCGGCGGTCGTCGACTCACTCGGCACCGAGGACGAGGCGCTCGAGGGCGTCGAATACCGCGAGGCGCTCCGTCCGCTGCTCAGCCAACTGCCCGACCGGGAGAAACGGATCCTCCTGCTGCGCTTCTTCAAGGGGATGACGCAGTCCCAGATCGCCGCCGAGGTCGGCATCTCCCAGATGCACGTGTCACGGCTGCTGTCCAGGACGCTCGCCCAACTCCGCGAACGCCTGCTGCAGGACTGACGCTAGCCGCGGAACACCGCGGTCGACGGAGGCGCGAGCACCAGGCCGAGGGTGAGAACGGCCGCGACCAGCATGACGACTCCTGCCGCCGTGGTGGCCCCGGACAGGAACTCCCAGCCGATCGGAAGCATGATCAGCTGCGTCGCGACGGTCGGGCCACGGCTCCATCGCCGGCCGTTGAACAACCCCCAGGCGAGGAAGCCCAGGCCGACACCGATCGCCAGCACGAAGACACCGGCGCTCGCCGCGATGGCGAGACCCACCGGGTGCTGAACGACCGCCTCGACCGTCAGCCAGCCGCCGACCCCCAGGCCGGCGAGGGCCTCGAGCGCGGCGACCGCGGCCGCGGCGTACAGCGTGGGAGGAATGCGGGAGGGTCGGACAGGGCCGGGTGTCGGTCGTGCGCCTGCCGGCGTCTCCACCGCCTCGGCTCCGGGTCGGCCCTGGGTCGCGGTCGCTCCGGTCGAGCCGGTCGAAGCTGAGGACGTCCTCGCCGGACGGCCGGGCTTGGCGGTGCCGGCGGACTTCGGTGCCGAGCCGGAACGGCGAGCGGGCCTGGTAGCCGGGCGGGGTCGACGGTTGGCCATAGGCGAAGGTTACCCACCAGACCGGGCTCGGGAGCCGCGGCGCGATGCCGGCGAACTGCCCGGTATCGTTGCTCGTTCGGCGACTTCTTAGCGTGACCTGATCGTGATCTACGCAGGTTTCCGCTACGCTGTGTCACCGTTCGGCCAGCTTTGTGACGTAACCGACATAGACTTTTCCGCGCCACAACACGGAAAGGGTCTTGTGTATCGCTGGCATAGTTGAAACTATCGAGCCTGCAGAGAGGCGCGGCACCTGATCGGTGTAGCGCCGGGGGCTGACGTAAGCGATCACATTGCGTGTGACCGCCACCAGGGGACTGGTGTGCGTCTGTTGTCACGTGGAAGATCGTGAAAGTGTTCACACAGCAGAATTAGCCAACCAGCACAGCGCTGCCGGCCGAGCCGACGCGCACAAACTGAGGAGTGAAGCCTTGATGGACTGGCGCCACCGGGCCATCTGCCGGGACGAGGACCCTGAGCTGTTCTTCCCCATCGGGAACACCGGGCCCGCGCTCCTGCAGATCGAGGAGGCCAAGGCGGTCTGCCGTCGTTGTGAAGTCGTCGACCTCTGTCTGCAGTGGGCCCTCGAAACTGGCCAGGATGCCGGTGTCTGGGGCGGTATGAGCGAGGAAGAGCGACGGGCGCTTAAGCGACGTGCCGCCCGCTCCCGGGCCCGCATCATCTGATCGCGAAGCTCTCAAGGAGGCCCCTGCTACACCGGCAGGGGCCCCTTCATGTCCACCTTCGCGTGGTCGGTCAGCGCAGGTACCGGAAGCGAACGCCGGACGCGCGAACGCCGGAAACGACGGCAGGCCTCAGCGGCCGTCGTCGGGGAGGTCGAACACCACGCGCGTCCCCGATCCTTCCGACCGCGCGCCGATCGAGAGCACCCCGCCGAGTTCGCTCTCCACGAGGGTGCGCACGATCTGCAGGCCGAGTTGTCCGGAACGGTCGAGATCGAAGTCGTCCGGGAGTCCGCGTCCGTCGTCCTCGATGACGACCCGCAACCGCCCGCGCAGCCGTTCGGCCACGACCTCCACCCGGCCGCCGCGTCGACCCACACCATGCTGGACGGCGTTCTGCGCCACCTCGGTGATGACCATCGCGAGGGGTGTCGCGGTCTCCGCACCCAACAGCCCGAAGGAGCCGATTCGACGAGGGACCACCCGCGTCTCCGGAATCGACACCTCGGCCACCATCGCGAGGACCCGGTCCGCCACCTCGTCGAAGTCGACGCGTTCTTCGAAGGCGGTCGACAGGGTCTCGTGCACGATGGCGATGGTGCCTACCCTGCGGACGGCCTCCTCGAGTGCCTCCCGGCCCCCGGCGGCGCCAAGTCGTCGCGCCTGAAGCCGGAGCAGGGCCGCCACCGTTTGCAAGTTGTTCTTGACGCGGTGGTGGATCTCGCGGATCGTCGCGTCCTTGGTGAGCAACTCGCGTTCGCGGCGGCGCAGGTCGGTGACGTCACGGAGCAACACGAGCGCCCCGACCGGCGCGGAGTTCGGCACCAGCGGAATCACCCGCATGGTGACGACGGCGCCGTTGTTCTCGACCTCGGTCTCGCGCGGTGCGCGTCCGGAGATGAGCACCGAGATGGCCTCGTCCACGGGACGACGTGACGGAGGCAACAGCCCCGAGGTGATGGTGCCAAGGTGGCAGCCGAGCAGGTCTCCGGTGAGTCCGAGCCGACGATAGGCCGACTGGGCGTTGGGACTGGCGTACGTCACGATCCCGTCGACGTCGAGTCGCACCAGGCCGTCACCGACGCGCGGCGCGGAGTCGAGGTCGACCCGGTCGCCAGGCAAGGGGAAACCACCCTCGCTGATCATCTGGGCGAGGTCGGTGGCGGTCTTGAGATAGGTCAGCTCGAGCCGGCTCGGTGTGCGGACCGAGAGCAAGTTGGTGTTGCGGGTGATGACACCGAGCACGCGGTCGACCCGACGGACCGGGATGCTCTCGATCCGGACGGGCACCTCGTCGCGCCACTCCGGGTCGCCCTCCCGGCAGATCCGGCCGTCGTCGAAGGCCGCGTCCAGGAGTTGCCGACGCCCGCGTGGGACGAAGGAGCCGACGAGGTCGTCGAGGTGAGCGGTGGGCCCGGTCGTCGGCCGCATCTGGGCACATGCCCAGAACCCGAGTCCCTCCCGGTCGGGCACCCACAGAACCAGGTCCGCGAACGACAGATCCGCGAGCATCTGCCACTCCGCGACCAGTTTGTGCAGCCACTCGCGGTCGGGGTCGTCGAGCTCGGTGTACTGGCGGACCACATCATCGAGAGAGGGCACGCCGAGAGCGTATCCCCGGCCGCGCTAATCTCACGGCCTGCGGTGGCTCGCTCACCTTCGCGTGCCCTGATCGCAGCGAGGTGCCACGACGTCTGGAAGGATGGCCACGTGGGGGTTCGTGCAGCGTACTGGGAGCAGGTCCGCGCGAGCGGCTTCAGGCTGCCCCACGACCGCCCGCTGGACGATCTCACCGCCGAACTCGTCCATATGCTGGGCGACGTCGATCCGAAAGTGCGCGACGGCATCGCCTACCCCGTGCTCGCCGCCTGGATCAGCGAGGGTGTCTACGACGATCTGCTGGCCGGTTTCGGCGACGGTGTCTCCGAAGGGCTGTTCAACGGCCTTGGCGAGGACGGCACCGACAGTGTGCTCCGGCGTTCCTTCTCCGCCCTGCTGCTCGCCGAGTCCGTGCTGCGCGACCAGGTGGCGCGGGCGGTCCACTCCGACGCGATCTTCCGCTGGGGTGACCGGGCGGCGTCGTGGTTCGTCCGCGAACGCGACCTGCGTGGGTACGTCGAGGGCCGCGGTTGGGCGCACGCAGTCGCGCACGGGGCCGACCTGATCGCGGCCCTGGCTCGCTCGGAGCACTTCGGCAAGCTCGAGCTCACGGTACTGCTGGACGTCATCGCCGACCGGCTGCTCACCCCGACCACCCACCGCCTCCTCCACGGCGAGGACGACCGGCTCGCCTTCGCCGTCATGACGGTGCTGCACCGCAACCGCCTCGGCATCGACGTTCTCGAGCCCTGGGTCGAACGACTCGCCGCGTCCCTCGTTCCTCCCGTCGTCGACGAGGGCACCACCGCACCCGCCTGGCCCACACCGGTCGCGGGCAACACCGCGGGCTTCCTCCGCGGGCTGCACCTCCAACTCGCCCTCGGGGTGCGTGGCCAGCAGACGCCCCAGGACGTCACGCTGTTCGGTAAGCCACCGCAGGTTCGCGCCGACCTGCTGTTGGTGCTGCTGCGGGTCCTGCGCGCCGGCCAGCCAGCCATCTTCTCCACCCCGTCGCGCTAGCACCGGTCCGACGCCGCTGGCCTCGGGTTTCCCACGTCCCGCCCGACGCGCGGTCCCCACACGTCACCGGCGCCGGCTGTCGAACGGCCGCCGCGACACCTAGGACGCGAGCGAAACAAGGCCGACCCGGCCACGCCCCTTTTCCTCGACCCCGTCCGGCACTAATCTCTTCGCGGCTCATCTACCGCGGAGGTAGTCAAGATGGCTCCACACGTGCGCACGTCCGCGCCACTAGTCACACCCAGCCGGGTGCTGGTCGGGATCCTGCTCGCCGCGCCGTTCGTGGCGATGATGTGGGCCTCGTCCTACGCCCGCGTCGAGCCTCGCCTCGGCGGATTTCCGTTCTTCTACTGGTACCAGATCCTCTGGATCTTCCTGTCCGCCGCGTGCACCAGCGGCGCGTACTTCCTCGTCCGCAGGGAGAAGCGGAAGTACGCCACCACGGCCCCGGTCCGCCACACCGAAAGGGGATCGCGATGAAAGACGACGTTGACACCATCGCGCTCGTCGTCGTTCTCGTCCTCTTCGCCGCGGTCACCGTTCTCGGATTCAAGGCCGCGCGCTGGAGCAGGGGCTCCTCACTCGCGAGCCTGGACGAGTGGGGCCTTGGTGGCCGGCGGTTCGGTACCTGGGTGACGTGGTTCCTGCTCGGCGGTGACCTCTACACCGCCTACACGTTCATCGCCGTCCCGGCGGTGCTGTTCGCCTCGGGAGCACAGGGATTCTTCGCCGTTCCCTACACCATCATCGTGTACCCGCTGGTGTTCTTGTTCCTCCCCCGGCTGTGGTCGGTCTCGCACCGGCGGGGCTACGTCACCCCGGCCGACTTCGTACGGGGACGCTTCGGCTCGCGCGCCCTCGCGCTCGCCATCGCACTGACCGGCATTCTCGCGACGATGCCCTACATCGCCTTGCAGCTCGTCGGAATCCAGGCAGTCTTCGAGGTGATGGGACTCGGCGGATCGAGCAACATCCTCGTCGCCGACGCGCCGCTGTTCCTCGCCTTCGCGATCCTCGCCGCCTACACCTACTCCTCCGGCCTGCGGGCGCCGGCTCTGATCGCGTTCGTCAAGGACGCCTTGATCTATCTCGTCATCGCCGTCGCGATCATCTACATCCCGACCAAGCTCGGCGGCTGGACCGGCATCTTCGACGCCGCTGAGAAGAAGCTCACCGCGCTGGACGGCGCGGCCGGCAACCCGGCGGACTTCTCCTTCGCCGGCGTCGGCCAGGCCTGGCCCTACGCCACCCTCGCGCTGGGATCGGCAATGGCGTTGTTCATGTATCCGCACGCCATCACCGCCGTCCTCTCCTCGAAGAACCGCTCGGTCCCTCGCCGCAACGCCGCGATCCTGCCGGCCTACTCCTTCCTGCTCGCCCTGTTGGCGCTGCTGGGATTCATGGCGATCGCGGTGGGTGTGAACCCCGTCGGCCTCAACGGCAAGCCGAACGCCCAGCTGTCGATCCCGCTGCTGTTCGAGACGATGTTCCCGAGCTGGTTCGCCGGCGTCGCGTTCGCCGCGGTCGCCATCGGGGCACTCGTGCCGGCGGCCATCATGTCGATCGCGGCCGCCAACCTGTGGAGCCGCAATGTCTACAAAGCGTTTCTGCGGCCCGGGGCGAGCCATGCCGATGAGGCCAAGCAGAGCAAGGTGGTGTCCCTGCTGGTGAAGTTCGGCGCGCTACTGTTCGTCCTCGGGTTGGACAAGAGCTACGCCATCAACCTCCAGCTGCTGGGCGGTATCTGGATCCTGCAGACCTTCCCCGCCATCGTCTTCGGGCTCTACACACGATGGTTCCACCGGTGGGCGCTCTTCGCCGGCTGGGCGGTCGGCATGATCTACGGCACCTGGACCGCCTACAACATTCCCAACCCCGCCTCTGGCGCACAGCACTTCGGCGGTTCGACGGCCGCGATCCCGTTGCTGGGTGAGAAGGGCTACGTCGCCTTCACCGCCTGGGTTCTCAACGTCGTCGTGACGGTCGTCCTCACGCTCGTCTTCCGCGCGTTCAAGGTGGCCGAAGGCCACGACGAGACCTCCCCCGACGACTACCACGCCGACGCGGGTGAGCCGGGGGTCCGCGACGTCGCGACGCCCGGGGCCGCGGGCAAGGCCGGAGCCGCGGCGGAGGCGTAGCTCTCGATCCACCGGCATCACGGCATACCGCGCGGTAGGTTGCGGAGATGACCGGGATCGAGCGGACCGAAGCCGACGACTCCGCGCTTCTCGAGGGCCACGGCGGCGACCTCGCTGTCGCCGTGGCCCGGGCGCACGGCGTCACCACGATGTTCACCCTGTCCGGTGCCCACGTGTTTCCGTTGTACGACGCGGCGGTCGGCGGCCGGGAGCGTCCTGAGCCGCCGCCGCTGCGACTCCTCGACGTCCGCAACGAGCCGACCGCGGTGTTCGCGGCCGAGGCGGTCGGCAAGCTCACCCGCACTCCCGGCCTCGCCGTCGTGACCGCGGGTCCGGGCGTCACCAACGCCGTGAGCGCGGTGACCCAGGCGCGCCTCGCCGGCTCGCCGCTCGTCCTGCTCGGTGGTCGCGCGCCGACCCACCGCTTCGGCGCGGGAAGCCTGCAGGAGTTGGACCATCCGCCGCTGCTCGCGCCGATCACCAAGCTGGCCAGGACCGTCGGCACGGTCGACGACATCGCGCCCGCGGTGGACGACGCTTTCCGACTCGCCGGCGCGCGCCACCGTGGACCCGTCTTCCTCGATGTCGCGATGGACCAGCTCTACAGCCGGGCCACGTCGGTGATTCCCGAGGTCGCTCGGTCGGTCATCGAGCAGCCGGACGCGGACGCGGTCGCCGACATCGCGGCTCTGCTCGCCACGGCCGAACGCCCCGTTCTGGTGTTGGGATCCGACGTCTGGCTCGACGGAGCCGAGGTCGCCGCGCGCGCACTCGCCGAGGAGCTCGCGATCCCGGTGGTGACCAACGGCATGGGCCGCGGCGTCCTGCCCGCGGGCCATCCCCTGCTCGTCTCCAGGGCACGCGCGATGGCGTTCGGCCGGTGCGATGTGGCGGTCGTCGTCGGCGCCCCGCTCGACTTCCGGCTGGGATACGGCGTCTTCGGCGGCAAGGACGGCGCGCCCGTGGCCAAGGTCGTGCACGTGGTGGACGCACCGGAGCAGGTCGCCCAGCACGTCCCGGTCGAGCTCTCCGTGGCGGGTGACCTCCGGGTCAGCCTCGCCGCCCTCGCGTTGGCCTGGGAGCAGCTGCTCCGCCGCCCGCGCTGGTCGGAGTGGGCGGGCGACCTGCGCGAGGCGACGCAAGTGGCGTCGGCGGGTGCGGCCGCCGTGCTCGGCGCCGACACCGACCCGATCCATCCGGCCCGGATCTACGGCGAGTTGCTCCCGCTCCTGGCCGACGACGCGGTCGTGATCGGGGATGGCGGCGACTTCGTGTCGTTCGCGGGAAAGTACGTCGAACCAGCACAGCCCGGCTGTTGGCTCGACCCCGGTCCGTTCGGTTGCCTGGGCGCCGGACTCGGTGCGGCGATCGGTGCCCGCCTGGTCCGCCCGTCCGCGCAGGTCGTCCTGTTGCTCGGCGACGGCGCGGCGGGGATGTCCCTGCTCGACGTCGACACCCTGGTCCGGCACCGCCTGCCGGTGGTCATGGTCGTCGGCAACAACGGCTGCTGGGGCCTGGAGAAGCATCCGATGCGCATGCTCTACGGCTACGACGTGGCGGCCGACCTGCGGCCGGGTACGCCCTACGACGAGATCGTGCGTGCGCTCGGTGGCGCCGGTGAGGTCGTACGCCGTCCCGAGGCGATCGGCCCCGCCCTGCGCAGAGCGTTCGACGCCCAGGTGCCCTATCTCGTCAACGTCCTCACCGACCCCGAGATCCCCTATCCGCGTTCCACCTTCGGCGTCTGAACCGACCGCGCGTCTGAACCGGATCCCGGTGGTGCCGGGCCCATCGGTGCCGGGGCGAGCCACGTCGCGAACGTTCCGCGACGATTCGGATTGTTTCGGTGATCCTGTCCCCCAGGGCGTCCGATGTCGGAGTCTGCACGTATAAAGAGCCGGTGACCACGCTTCTGCGCGATGCCCGACCAGCGGAGTACGCCGACATCGCCCGGCTCCTCCACGACGTCTACGGCGGCGAGGATCTGGTCCGCCCCGGCTATCTCCCCGCCCTCGAAGACACCGCCGCCCGCGCGCAGGACCCGGCCACCGACGTCGTGGTGGCGCTCGATCCCGACACCGGCACGCTGCTCGGCACCGCGACGGTCGTCCTGCCCGGCACCCTGTGGACCTCGGCGACGCAGGAGGGCGAGGCCACCCTGCGGATGCTCGCCGTCCACCCCCGCGCCCGCGGTCGTGGCGTCGGCGCCGCCCTCCTCGGCGAGTGCGTCGCGCGGACCCGGCTGGCCGGCATCACCGCGATGGGGCTGCACACCACCGACGCGATGCGGGACGCGCACCGGCTGTATGCCAGGTGCGGGTTCACCCGGGCCCCCGAGCGAGACGAGGAGGCCCGGTCCGGAGGCATGCTGCGAGCCTTCACGCTGGGGATCGCGCCGGGTCCGACGGTCCGGACCGCCGAGCCGGAGGAGTACGACGAGGCCGGCCGGATCACCGTCGAGGCCTACGTCGGCGACGGCCTGGTCAACGCGACCGACAGCTACGCCGGACGGCTCGCCGACGGCAAGCGGCGCGCCATCGACGCCGAACTCCTGGTTGCCGCCGACCACGTCGCCGGCCGGTTGCTCGGGACCGCCACCTACTGCCCACCTGGCTCGCCCTACAGCGAGGTCGCCCGGCCGGACGAGGGTGAGTTCCGGATGCTGGGAGTGGCCTCGAACGCACGCGGGCGCGGCGTCGGGGAGGCACTGGTGCGAACCGTGCTGCGACGTGCCCACGCCGGCGGCCTGCGGGGCGTTGTGCTGTCGACCTCCACGAAGATGCACACCGCGCACCGGCTGTACGAACGGCTCGGGTTCGTGCGCGACCCCGAGCGTGACTGGGTTCCCGAGCCCGACGTCGCCCTGCTCGCCTACGCCCGCGAGGTCTAGCGAACCGGCCCGAGGCCGGGCCGTCAGGAAACGATGCGCTAGCCGGGAGGCCGCGACGGCCCGGCGGCGCGGGCCAGGAAGCGCTCGCGGTCGACGGTCGACCGAACCACGCGGCCGCGGGCCACCTCCCGCCCGTCGGCGGAGTGGATGGCGCGCACCACGAACTCCAGCGTCCGGTCCTCGACACCGACCAGCTCCGCCTCGACCCGGACGTGCGCACCGATCGGTGAGGGTGCGAGGTGGTCGAGCTCCAGTGGACGCCCACAGAGGTCATCCCGGCGTCGAGGGCGGGAGCGAGCGCGCGGCAGGTCGCCTCCTCGGCCCAGGCGAGCAGCCGAGGTGTGGCGAGTACGGTGACGTCGCCGCTGTTGAGAGCGAGCGCGGTGTCGGTGTCACGAACGGTCTGGTCGAGGTGTGCCCGGAGTCCGGGAGCGAGGCTCGGCGCCATCGCGGTCAGTCGAGAACGACGAGGAGGTCGCCCTCCTGCACGACCTCGCCGGGCTTCACCGTCACCTCGCGGACGCGGCCCGCATTTTCGGCGAGGACGGGAATCTCCATCTTCATCGACTCGAGGACGAGCAGCATCTGCCCCGCCTGCACGGTGTCGCCGGACTGTACAGCGATTTCGAAGACGTTGGCCACCATCTCCGCCCGGACCTGCTCGGCCACTACTTCTCCCTCCATGGACCGCCCGCCATCCAATCACGCCGGGTCGGGTCGGCGCACACTCAGCGGGGCGTCGGCGTCACCCGGTCGAGTACCCGAGCCAGCGATGCGACCACCCGCGGATCGTACTCGTAGGCCATGCCGAGCCGGAGCCCTTCCAGCGCCTCGAGCCGCGCGTCCTCGCTCGTGGCGCGGCCCACCATGTCGTCGTAGGCGTTCACGACCTTGATGATCCGGCTCTCCTGCGGGACGTTCGGGTCATCGGGCAGATGTGGCCTGCGGTAAGGCTCCGCCTGTGCCTCCACGACCGCGGCGACCCCCTCGAGCACGCTCGCCTGGCGTACGACCTCGGCTCCGAACGCGGCGATGCGGCGGCGTTCCTCCGGGGTCACGAGCACGGTCGCGCCGCCCGGGATCGGGTCAGTGAGCGAGAGCTGGCCGAGATCGTGCATGAGCGCGGCGTACTGCAGCACCCGCAGCCGGCGCTCGGGCAGGCCGAGGTCGCGTCCGATGGCGAGCGCGAGTTCGGTGACGCGGCGCGCGTGGCCGGTCTCGGTGTAGCCGCCGACCTCGGTCGATCGGGACAGCGCGCGGATGGTCTGGACCTGCATCCGCCGGATCCCGGCGTACCGACGGTAGGCGAGCTGGGCGAGGAGCAGCGGGATGGTCACCAGGGGCAGGGCCCAGAGCCCGACCTCCCAGATCGCCAGCGGGATCAGGACGCCGGTCGAGGCGATCGCGGCGCCGATCCCGAAGAACGCCGCGAGCTCGTTTCGCAACAGGGCTCGGAACGGTCCCCACTGTTGGCTCGCCTGGACTCCGGCCGCGAGCAGTGCCTCGAGTGGCCAGGCCACGATGGCGGCGAGGATCGTCAGGAAGACGAAGTAGGACGGCGTGTGGTCGTCGAGGGACGCGAACACCTGGTCGTCGAGGACCAACGGCCGGAAGATGAGCGCCACGCCGGCCACCACCAGCACCCGGCGGGCGATGCCGTCGAGTTCGGAGGGGCGGCCCGCGAGTGTGTGCGGCAACGCACCGGCCAGCATTCCGCCGGAGGTCACCGCGACCGTCTGCAGGATCGAGTGGGACGCGCGGCCCTCGGTCAGCAGATGGCTGAGGAGTGCGTAGCCGAGCGCCGCCGCCAACCCGATCGGCGCCTGGACGCGGTCGTCGGGAAGCCGCAGGCGCACCATCTCCCCGACCGCGATGACGCACGCGAACACACCGGCCACACTCGCGGCCGACACACCGCGGACGGCGGTCTGAGTGACCGCGACGACGACCAGGATGCCCGCACAGGCGGCGAGCACCACCGCCCCGTCGAGCCTTGGATGCGAGCGGTACGGCAGCAGCGATGGCCCGCTCACGGGGTCGCCTCGGAACCCTCGACCTGCGGCGGGTGCGCCGGATCGTCGTGGTCGAACGCACCGGTCACGCCGACGGCCGGAACGGTCTGGACCGGCGCGGCCTGCCAGCCGTCACGGCGTACGGCGGCGACGAAGAGGTCAACCAGCTCAGGGTCGAAGTGGGTGCCGCGGCACCGCACCAGCTCCTCGACCGCCTCGTCGACCGGGCGAGCGGCACGGTAGGAGCGCACGCTGGTCATGCAGTCGAACGCGTCGGAGATGGACAGCACGCGGGCGAAGACCGGGATGTCGGTGGCGCGCAGGCCGGACGGGTAGCCCGTCCCGTCGTAGCGCTCGTGGTGGTGCATGATGCCGGCCCGGGCGTCCTCGAGGAAGGCGATGTCGCCCACCACCTCGACCCCGTGCAGCGGGTGCAGCTTGATGGACTCGAACTCGTCCTCGGTGAGCCGACCGTCCTTTTGCAGGACCCTGGTCGGTACGCCGATCTTGCCGACGTCGTGGAGCAGACCCGCCTCGGCCACCGCCTCGAGCCGGTCGCCGTCCCAGCCCATCTGCTGGCCGAGCATGCGGGCGGCCTTGCTCACGCGTTCTCCGTGGCCCCTGGTGTAGAGGTCCTTGGTCTCGATCGCCTGCGCGAGCGCCTGCAGCGTCGACTGGTGTGCCTTCTGCTCGGCGGCGTACTGGGCGAAGGCCCACCGCGCGACGAGCAGGGGTGCGAGGACGAGCAGCCCGGCCATCGGACCGAGCTGGCCGAGCCACAACACCGCGAGCAGAAGGCCGAGGTAGGAGTAGCCGAGGAAGGAGAGGAACACCTCGACGAAGTTGGCTTTCATCGTGCGCAGCGGACTGCCGCCGCCGTCCAGCCAGAGCACGCCGCTGATCAGCACGGCGTTGGAGATGTGCCAGGCGATGATCGCCGCCGTGACCGGGACGAGTATGTAGGGGAAGGAGTCGCGGGCCAGCGTGCCGACCTCACCGCCGAGCGCGACGTAGACCGCCCCGCCGATGAACGTGCACACGACGCCCTGGGCGACGTTGTAGGCCCGCTTGTCGAAGGAGTAGGCGCGCCTCTTGGTGAAGAGCGCCCCGATGAGAGCGGGGGCACCCCACATGCCGAGGACCGGGTAAGTCGCGACCGCCACGACGGAGGTCAGCGACACAAGGACGTTGCGGCCGAGCCGAGCCTTGAACTGCTCGGTCAGCAGCACGAGACCAGCGAAGAAGATGAGGTCGACCGGGCGTGGAACGCTCGCCAGTGACCAGGCCGAGAGCGAAGCGGCCACCACACACAGCCCAATGACGTAGACCCGGGTGGCACGACTCGGCATGGATGACCACTCTTCCTGACCGGCTCGCGAAGAGCTTAGCCGCCACAGGCGGTCCGATCATCCCCTGTCCCAGAACGCTTTCACGTCGCGGTGGCGTCGTCGGGACGGGCTCGTCACACCTCCGCTGTCTCCTTCGTCGCGCGATGCTCTCCCCGCTATGCCGTACACATGCGCGTCACTTGTCTGCTACGGCGGCACCCGCTCGAACCGGACCGGCGAAGCTCGCCGGTCAGTCGTCACTCAGCCCCAGTCCCAGCCGCCACGCTTGGCGACCAGCGTGCACTTGCGAACGCCGTTCATAGCCTGTCCTCCTCCTGTGTCTGAGGTGAGGGGATCGGGTCGGCGCGCCGGCGACCGACACCGACACGGAGAGCTACATCTCGCCCGCAAGCGTGAACACGCACCGCTTACAGCGAACCACCAAAACGCGTTTCGATCCCGCGGTTTCCGCCATCGCGTGACCGGCTGGTGAAGAGTCAACGGGTAAAGATCCACCAGGTCAACCCATGCCAGAACGGGCGACTTCGCTCCGTGACCATGACTTTCAGTGATCTTCGCATGTCCGCCTCTTCCGGGCGGAAAACGACCAAAGTGCGGCGGGCTACGCCTGAGATGGTGACTTTGGGTCCACGTGGTCAGACCGAGAATCAGACAGATCGCCATGCCTTCGATTACTGAACGTGAACCCGATACTGAGCGTGTCTCTGCCCATGCCGAACGGCGTTCTGCGACAAGTTGAGCGGTAGGTGGCGGGAGCGCGTACGATCGCGCGAGCACCCCGGAAGACGTGATCACGTTCCGTAGGAATCTCCGGCGATCTCACGGCGGAGGCAGCGAACTGCGTCGGAAAATTCATACGCAGAGTTACCCCTTTTTTGACTGCGACAACCCGGCCTTGCCTTCGTCGGACGCCGTTGCGGACCTCGCGAGACCTTCGTGCGAAGATGCCCGCGGCGCACTGACCGCACCCACGGCGAGTCCGTTGAAGTGCAAGTTGACCACAACGGACGGCCTGGCGAGCGGAAAATTCGGAGCGCGCAGACTGCGGAGACAACACGAGAAGGTGAAGTGATGGCGAAGAACGGACGGCGACGTCGGGCCCGGCGCAAGAAGGCCGCCAACCACGGCAAGCGCCCCAACACCTGAGCGACGCGGTAGAAACGAAACGGACCCCACGCCAGCTGGCGTGGGGTCCGTTGGTGTCTGGGTGCTCGGCCGCCCGGTGGGCGCTGCGGGCTCAGCTGCCTGACTTCTCCTCGGAGAGCTCGACGTGCACCTCGCGGATACGGGTCAGAACCTTGGCCCGAAGGTCGCTCGGCGGTTTGTCGCAGCCACACGATCGCGCGACGAGGGACTTCACCAGGCCCTCGAGGTCGTACTTCTGCAAGCACGGTGCGCACTCGTCGAGATGATGCTGAATCTTCGAACAGTCAGCGTCGTCCATCTCCCGGTCGAGGAAGAGGAAGACCCGCTCGAGAATGTCCGAGCAGTCGACCTCGTGCGGCTTCCCGCAGCTCATGCGTCCTCGCCACCCTTCGGGCTGCCCGTCGGGACGAGTCCGCGTCCCCGGGCGTAGTCCTCGAGGAGTTCACGCAGTTGGCGCCTGCCCCGGTGCAGCCGCGACATCACCGTGCCGATGGGGGTGCCCATGATCTCGGCGATCTCCTTGTAGGAGAAGCCCTCGACGTCGGCGAGGTAGACAGCCATCCGGAAGTCGTCGGGCACCTGCTGCAGCGCTTCCTTGACATCGGAGTCGGGGAGGTGCTCCAGCGCCTCGGCCTCGGCCGACTTCAGGCCCGCCGAGGTGTGCGACTCGGCCCGGGCGATCTGCCAGTCCTCGATCTCCTCGGTCGCGGCACGTTGCGGCTCCCGCTGACGCTTGCGGTAGCTGTTGATGAACGTGTTGGTCAGAATGCGGTAGAGCCAGGCCTTGAGGTTGGTGCCCTCGCTGAACTGGTGGAACGAGGAGTACGCCTTGGCGAAGGTCTCCTGGACCAGATCGTCCGCATCCGCCGGGTTTCGCGTCATTCGGAGGGCAGCGTTGTACAGCTGGTCGAGGAACGGCAGCGCATCCCGCTCGAAACGGGCGCTCCGCTCCTCCGGTGTTTCGGCATTGGCGACAGCTGTCATCGCCCGCGAGGATAGCTCTACCGTCGCCGGCGCGTGCGCGGGCGTCCACTCTCGCCAGGTCGTCGTGACGTCGGCCGAGTTCGGCCGAGACTGGCAGGCAGCAACCACAAAGCCTCCTTCGCAGCGCCGTCCGACCTTCGCCCGGCGCTCCGAATGCCACAACACGCGGGGCCACCACGAGATTCCCGGGCCGACGATGATCTGCCCGGGTTCTTGCTCGGAAAGAGGACGAAACCCCCATGGGCCGGGTTCGTCCACGTCGGCCAGGTCGGCCGGTCAGCCAGGTCGGCCGGTCAGCCAGGTCGGCCGGGTCACCCAGGTCGGCCACGCCGCCCCGGCAGCCCTCAGACGCCGACCCTCCGGGCGATCCACTCGGCGATCGCCTCGACGAGCACCATGAGCGCGTCCTCCTGGCTGACCGGCGCCGAACGGGCGACGCGGAACTCGTGGTCGGCGCCTGGGACGACCGCGACGTCCGGCCCGTCCGGCAGCTCCTCCGGTCGGCCGAACGCGTCCCGCTCGCCCTGGACGACGAGGGTCGGCACTCCGGAGCCGAGGAGCTCCTCGACACGGGACTTCTCCGGGCGCCCGGGCGGATGCAGCGGGAACGCGAGGGCGACGCAGCCGACGGCCCCGACGCGCCGTGCCGTACGACAGGCGACGCGGGCGCCGGCGCTGCGGCCGCCGACGACCAGCGGCGTCCTGGTGCGCAGGGAGTTCATCGCGGCGATCCAGGCCCGGTCCAGCGTGTCGGGCGCCGGCGCGATCCGGCGGCCGGCCAGCCGCCAGGGCTGCTCGACGCGGATCACCGTGACGTCGTAGGCCGGGAGGGTGGCCGCGACCATCTCGAGGTCTCGTGCCTCTGGGCCCCCACCCGCGCCGTGGCCGAGGACGAGCGTCGCCGAGGTGCGACGCGCCCGGTTGTAGATCAGCCGCGCCGTGCCCTCAGGAGTCTCGACCAGCCGCTTGGTCCCCGTCATGAGGATGATCGTCGCAGAGAATCCGCCCGTCCGGCCCGGACACCGACCAGAAGGCCCGGACCGGGCGGGACGTGGAAGGGACCCGGCGCCGACCTGGCGCCGACTGCGCGACACGGGCACGACCTAGAACAGGCCGCCGGCCTGCTCGTCGACCTCCTCCGCGGGCAGGGGCTCGCGGAGTTCGGGGCCGTTGTTGCGCACGTTGTTGACCGCCGTCGAAACGGGATAGGCGTCCAGCCGGCCCGGCGCCGCGGGCACCAGCACCGACCGCAGCTTCGTCGCGTCGTCCAGCCGCGGGTCGAGCCAGGTGGAGTACTGAGCGGGCTCGACGAGCAGCGGCATCCGGTCGTGGATCCGGCCGACGTTGTCCTCCGCCGTGGTCGTCAGCACCGTGCACGTCCACACCAGCCGGTCGGGGTCGTCCTCCTCCTTGGAGGGGTCCCGCCAGATCTCGTAGAGACCCGCCATGGCGAGGATGCCGCCGTCGCTCGGGTGGATGAAGAACGGCTGCTTCTTGCCCTTCTGCTCGCCGTACCACTCGTAGTAGCCGTCGGCCGGGATCAGGCAGCGCCGCCGGGCGAACGCGCGCCGGAAGGCCGGCTTCTCGGCGGCGGTCTCCAACCGGGCGTTGATCAGCCGGTTGCCGATCTTGGCGTCCTTCGCCCAGGACGGGATGAGGCCCCAGCGGACCAGGGTGAGCCGACGCTGCGGCTCGGCCTCCTCGTCGTCGGAGGGCGGCCGGTCGAGGACGGCCGCGACCTGCCTGGTCGGCGCGACGTTGAAGTCGGCGAGCTTCTCGCGGACGTCGACCCGCGCGACCTCGAACTCCCGGGCGAGGTCCTCCGGGTCACGACTCAGCGAATATCTCCCGCACACACCGACCACTCTCCCGTGTCGACGGCTGAACGTGCTCGGGCGGGGTCCGAGGAAAGGTCGGGCACCCGCCGAAGCGGAGCGGCGCCCGTCCGGGCGCGGCTCCCATTCTTTCGGCGACCGCCGACAGTGCCAAACACCTGGACGCGAAAACCCGGTCGGCCGTTGGCCCCCCTGGCCGCTACGCTGAACGGCAACGGCGACGACGGAGACAAGTAGCGCGGGTTCGACCGGAGCACAGAGAGCCGACCGGTAGCTGAGATGGCGGCGTCCGGACCCCGACGCGAAGACCCTCCCGAGCCGCGGAGAGGAACGGCCACCCCCGTCCGGGTGGCCCAGTAAGCTCCGCCGCCCGGCCCCCGTCAACGGGCCCGAACGAGGTCGTCGTCTCCTTCGGGGGACGACGGCGAAGGTGTGGTGGCACCGCGAGTCCCCCTCGCCCACACCCCAGGGGACGCAACCAGGCAGGGATGCCAGGGACACCCCTGGAGTCCCGACACCCGTGGGAGGTGACCACCATGCAGCAGCCTGTCCTGCCCATCGCGCAGTCAGGTACCCGTACCCTCGCCGCCGAGCTCCCGTCCCGAGCCGGTGACGACGTGCGGCTCGCGGGCTGGGTCCACCGCCGCCGGCGCCTCGCGTCCGTCACGTTCGTCGTACTCCGTGACCGCAGTGGTCTGGCCCAGGTCGTCGTCCGCGAACCGCGGGCCCTGACCCAGGTCGAGGAGATCGGCGAGGAGACCGTCGTCGAGGTGACCGGGAAGGCCGTGGCCAACCCGCAGACACCCGGAGGAGTCGAGGTCGTCGACCCGACCTTCCACCTGTTGACCGAACCGGCGAGAACACCGCCGGTCGAACTCTGGCGCCCGGCCGTCAACGCCGGCTTGCCGACGCTGCTGGACCACGCGCCGGTCACGCTGCGGCACCCGCTGCTGCGGGCGCCGTTCGAACTGGCCGCCGCGTCGGTGGCGGGTTTCCGTGACACGCTCGGCGGACTCGACTTCACCGAGATCCAGACCCCGAAGATCGTGGGCTCGGTGACCGAGAGCGGTGCCAACGTCTTCAAGCTCGACTACTTCGGCGGGCCCGCCTACCTCGCCCAGTCGCCGCAGTTCTACAAGCAGACGATGGTCGGCGTGTTCGAGCGGGTCTTCGAGGTCGGACCGGTGTTCCGGGCCGAGCCGCACGACACGGTGCGACACCTCGCGGAGTACGTCTCCCTCGACGGCGAGCTCGGCTTCGTCCGCGACCACCGGGACGTGATGGCCATGGTGGCACGGGTGGTGGCCGGCATGCTGGACGCCGTCCGGGAACGCGCCGCAGGCGCCGTCGAGCGTCTCGACCTGACCCTGCCGAAGCTGCCCGCGGAGATCCCGTCGCTGCACTTCTCCGAGGCGCTGCGGCTGGTCGGAGCCTCACCGGACGAACCGGACCTCGCCCCCGCGCACGAGCGCGCGATCGGCGAGTGGGCACTGCGCGAGCACGGCAGCGACTTCGTGTTCGTGACGGGCTACCCGATGGTGAAGCGGCCGTTCTACACCCATCCACAGCCCGACGACCCACGCTGGTCGAACTCCTTCGACCTACTGTTCCGCGGCCTCGAACTGGTGACCGGCGGGCAGCGGCTGCACCGGTACGAGGACTACGTCGCCGCCCTGGAGGCGGCCGGCCAGCCGCTCGAGCCGTTCGCGTCGTACCTCGAGACCTTCGCGTACGGCATGCCGCCGCACGGCGGGTTCGCGTTCGGGCTGGAACGCTGGACCGCCCGCCTGGTCGGGGTGGAGAACATCCGCCAGGTGACGCTCTTCCCGCGGGACCTGCACCGGCTCGCGCCGTAGCGTCGGTCGGGCCCGGTCGCGAGGTGGTACCCGCGACCGGGCCCGGCACCGCCGACCCCTCCGCACCGGCCACCGGACTGCCCGGGAGCCGGCTCGTACGGCCTACGCCCGCCACGGCGAATCGTCCGGCGACATGCCGCGAAGCGGTGTGAATGTTCGGAACGGGCCGAGAAGCGGTATGAAAGATCACATGACGCTCGTCAGAATGCTCGCACGTCCGATGCTCTCGGCGATCTTCGTGATCCAGGGTGCGCGCGCCATCCGCAACCCCGACGCGTTCGTGCCGAGTGCGAAACCACTCACCGACCGGTTCGTCCCGTCTGTGAAGAGGCTCGCGCCGGCCGCCGTCGCCGACCGGGTGCCCGAGGACCCGCGCACGCTGGTCCGGCTCAACGGCGCCGTCCACCTCCTCGGCGGGCTCGCCCTCGCCACTGGAGTGGGCCGGCGGGCCGGTGCGGTGGCACTCGCGGCGTCGCTGGTGCCGACCACGCTCGCCGGCCACCCCTTCTGGGACGAGGACGACCCGGCTCAGCGGGCCAACCAGCAGATCCACTTTCTGAAGAACATCTGCATGATGGGTGGCCTGCTGCTCGCCGCCGTGGACACCGAGGGCAAGCCGGGCCTCATGTGGCGGGCCAGCCATGGCGCGAAGGAAGCCAGACAGGCGGGCCGACGCATGAGCCGCAGCGCCCGACGGGAGGCTCGCCTGGCCCGGAAGTCGGCGGAGCGGGAGGCCAAGCTGGCGGCGATGCTCGCCAGGCACGAGGCCCGGCTCGCCGCGAAGGGATCCTCTCCGGCCCGGTTCGCCCGCGCCGCCCGACGCGACGCCCGACGGGCGGCCAAGGCGGCCCGGCCGGTGATCGCGAAGGGCGCCAAGGCCGCGAAGCCCGTCATGGAGCGGGCCGGCCTGTCACACTGACGACCGGCCCGGAACCCGGCGCGGTCACCACGAAACAGACCGAACACCCGACCGGCGCCGAGCCGTCGGCAACCTGTCGGCCGGTCGGCTACGCTCAGCGTTCGATGGGAAGTCAAACGTCTGACCTGTGGCCCGCGCCGCTCGCTTCGACCGCGGTGGACGCGGATGTCCGCGTTCCCGGCTCCAAGTCGATCACCAACCGAGCCCTGCTCCTTGCCGCGCTGGCCGACGGACCGTCGGTCGTCGGCGAACCTCTCCGTGCCCGCGACACGTCCTTGATGGTCGGTGCCCTGCAGGCGCTCGGCACCCGGATCGAGGAGGCGCCCGAGGGATGGCGGGTCTCCCCCGGCCCGCTGCGGGGTCCCGGTGCCGTCGACTGCGGACTCGCGGGCACCGTGATGCGTTTCGTTCCTCCGGTCGCCGTCCTCGCCCAGGGCGACATCGACTTCGACGGCGACCCGCGTGCCCGGCAGCGCCCGATGGGCCCGATCCTCGACGCCCTCCGCGACCTCGGCGGCACCATCGACGACGGCGGCCGCAACGCACTGCCGTTCACCGTTCGCGGCGCCGGGTCGATGCCGGGCGGCAAGGTGGAGATGGACGCCTCCTCCTCCAGCCAGTTCGTCTCCGCGCTGCTGCTGGCGGGCGCCCGCTACGACGATGGCGTCACCGTGCACCACGTCGGCAAGCCGGTTCCGTCCCTCCCCCACATCGAGATGACGGTGGGCATGTTGCGCGAGCGCGGCGTCCAGGTCGACGACGGCGACCCGCACACCTGGCGCGTGAAGCCGGGCGCCGTTCGGGCACTCGACACCGAGGTGGAGCCCGACCTGTCCAACGCCGCGCCCTTCCTCGCCGCCGGCCTGGTGACCGGTGGGCGGGTGCGGGTTCTCGGTTGGCCGGAGACCACCAGCCAGCCCGGCGACCTGCTGCGGGAGATCTTCGGCCTGATGGGCGCCCACGTCCGGGTCGACAGCGAGGGACTCACGCTGCGCGGACCCGACACGATCGCGGGCGTCGATCTCGACCTCCACGACGTGAGCGAGCTGACGCCGGTGATCGCCGCCGTCGCCGCCCTGGCGACCGAGCCGTCCCACCTCCGCGGCATCGCGCACATCCGCGGTCACGAGACCGACCGGTTGGCCGCCCTCGCCAGCGAGCTCAACCGACTCGGCGGCGACGTCCGCGAGACCGACGACGGGCTGGAGATCCGGCCCCGACCGCTGCGCGGCGCCGACTTCCGGACCTACCACGACCACCGGATGGCCCACGCGGGCGCCGTCCTCGGGCTCGTCGTGCCCGGTGTGCGGATCGAGGACATCGCGACCACGAGCAAGACGCTTCCCGACTTCACCGGGATGTGGACGTCCATGCTCAACCGGGAGGCGGCTGCGTGAGCGACGCGCGCCGCCGGTTCGAGGTCGACGACCACGAGAGTTACGCACGTCCGGCGCGCCGCAGCCGGCCACGTACCAAGCAACGGCCGACCTACACCGACGCCACGACCGGCGTGGTCGTCACCCGCGATCGCGGCCGCTACACCTGCCGGGTCGAGTCCGACGGCGCCGAGGGGGACGTCCGCTCGGTGATCGCCGTCCGCGCCCGGCCACTCGGCCGAAAGGCTGTGATCGTCGGTGACCGCGTGCGCCTGGTCGGCGACGTCTCCGGTGACCCCGGCACGCTCGCCCGGATCGTGGAGATCGAGCCGCGTACGACCGTGCTCCGGCGTACGGCCGACGACGACGACCCGATCGAGCGGGCGATCGTCGCCAACGCCGACCAGCTCGTGATCGTCACCGCGCTCGCCGACCCGCCGCCCCGGCCGCGGCTGATCGACCGATGCCTGGTTGCCGCGTACGACGCCGACCTCGACCCGTTGCTCTGCCTCACCAAGGCCGACCTCGCGACACCGGACGAGCTGCTCGAGACCTACCGCCCGCTCGGTGTCGCGTCCGTGGTGACCCGCAACGACACCGAACTCGCCCCGCTCGTCCAGGAGCGGCTCGCCGACCGGGTGAGCGTCCTCGTCGGACACTCGGGCGTCGGGAAGTCGACGCTGGTCAACACCCTCATCCCCGGCGCCGACCGGGCGATCGGCGAGGTGAGTGAGGTGACCGGCCGCGGCCGGCACACCTCGACGCAGGCCGTGATGCTTCCGCTGCCGTTCGGCGGCTGGATCATCGACACGCCGGGCATCCGGTCGTTCGGACTCGCCCACGTCGACCCACATCAGCTGATCAAGGCGTTCCCCGACCTGGACGAGGTCACCGAGGAGTGCCCCCGCGGCTGTACCCATGCCCGGACCGAGCCCGAGTGCGCGCTGGACGAGGCCGTCGCCGGCGGTCGACTGGACGCGGCCCGGGTCGAGTCCTACCGCCGGCTGCTGGACTCCCGCGAACGCCACGCCGGCGACTGAGCCGCGCGCCCCGACGCAAGCGGCTCGGTCGCCGGCGGGCGGCTCAGGAGGCCGAGCCCCACACCGCCCGCGCCCCCGAGTCTCCGGTGCGAAACACCTGGACTCCGGCCGCGACCGCGGCGACGATGAGCAACACGACCACCACGATCTGGATCGGACGGGCGACCGAGACGGCGCTTCGCCGGCCCACCTCGCCCCGCCACGACGGCGCACCCGGCCCCTGGACGGCGAACGCCGCGGCCACCGACACCACGAAGAAGCCCAGGAGCACCCACCCGAGCAGCTGTCCCTGACCCTCGTGTGCCTGGGCGGCCGGGGTTCCGCCGCCGAGCCTGGTGATGAGGTGGTAGCCGCTGCGTTGCGCTACGACCGCGGCCAGCCACGATGCGACCGATCCCACGACCAACGGCCAACGCAGAAGCCATCGCCACCTGGGAACGAGCGCGTAACCCAGTGCCACCAACACGGTCAGCGGGACGAACACCACCACCACGTGGATGACAAGGACATGGACCGGCAGCCCCGACACCTGGTCGAACATGCCCACCTCCAAGACGACTCGATCATTGGTCACCTAGCCACACGCACGAGCGACCCGGGCGGTTCGATCAGCGGGTCGAAATGTCCGCCCGCGTGTGGGCCACTACCGTGTGTTCCATGGCCTCGACCCACACCGAAGACCTGCGTCTCGCCCACCTTCTGGCCGACGACGCCGACGCGCTCACGATGAGCCGGTTCCGCGCGGAGGACCTGAAGGTCTCGATCAAGCCCGACGAGACCCCGGTGTCCGAGGCCGACACCGCCGTGGAGGAGGCCGTACGCCGCACTCTCGGTCGCGCCCGCCCGAGGGACAGCATCCAGGGCGAGGAGCTAGGCCGGACCGGCTGGGGTCCGAGGCGCTGGATCATCGATCCGGTCGACGGCACGAAGAACTACGTCCGCGGCGTGCCCGTCTGGGCGACGCTCATCGCACTCGCCGTCGAGGACGAGATCGTCGTCGGTGTCGTGTCCGCGCCGGCGCTCGGCCGGCGCTGGTGGGCCACCAAGGGTGACGGCGCCTATGCCGGCCGGAGTCTGCGCTCGGCCCAGACCTGCCAGGTCTCCAAGGTCGCGGCGCTGTCGGAGGCGTTCCTGTCCTACTCCAGTCCTGCCGGCTGGGTGACGACCGGGCGGGGGGCCGGGTTCGGGCAGCTGCTGGAGGCATGTGGGCGCACCCGGGCGTTCGGCGACTTCTGGTCGTACATGCTGCTGGCCGAGGGCAGCGTCGACATCGCCACCGAACCTGAGCTCAACCTGCACGACATGGCGGCCCTCACCGTCATCGTCGAGGAGGCGGGTGGCCGTTTCACCGCGCTGGACGGCACGCCCGGTCCCTACGGCGACAACGCCCTCGCCACCAACGGACTCCTGCACGACGAGGTGCTCGGCCTGATCGGCGACGACCTACCGGAGTGATCCGCGGGTGGTCCGCTTCGGCTGGGCCGCGCCGTCCCGCCCGATCACCACGTCCAACCGGGACTCCTCACACTCCTGCGCCCCGGACGTCTCGTCGGTCATGCCGAACATCGCGAGCGTCGCGTCGACGTGGACCGTTCCCTGCGTCCGTGGCGGATGGGCCCGGCGGAACAGCAGGTCCGCGGCCTCCCGCACCAGGGCGACCGCGCGGGCCCAGTCCTCGGGGTCGACCCACAGCTCGGCGTCGGTGTGGAGCCGCGGAAGGTGCTGCGTCGGTGCGCAGTGGCGTCCGCGCCGCGCGAGCTCCTGCGCCATGGCCTGGTAGACGAGCGTCTGGATCTCCGGGTCACCCGCGTCCCGGGCCGGCTGGAGGCCCGGCACGTGGAGGTAGCGGCTCGCGACACCCTGCGGCTCCTCGGCCTCGTCCGTCTCCTCGCCCACCTCGACGAGGTGGGCGGCCGCGACCAGGGCGCGTACGTGGGAGGACGCGAGCGCGGGGCTGATGTCGAGCTCGCGGGCAATCTCGTCGGTGGACAGCGCGGCGCCCGTGACCAGGGACACGATGCGCAGCCGCATCGGATCAGCGAGTTCCTTCAGCGAAACGACCCCCAAAGACACTTTTGGGAGTATTGCCGCTGAGGATCTTGCTCGTCAAGTTCGAGATAGACCGGAAAATCCTCACATTGCGTGCGCGGGGGATTCCTCTACGCGGCCTGTCCGGGCTACGGTGCGCTTCACGGGAAAGTTGGCCGGAGCCGGCCGTCTGGCCGCCCGGCGAAGGAAGGGAGCCGGTGATGCGAATCAGCGAAGTGCTGCGCGGCAAGGGCCCCGAAGTCGTGACCGTCAAGCCGCACCTACCGGTCCGCCAGCTCCTCCACCTTCTGGCTGACGCCAACATCGGCGCGGCGGTCGTGAGCGAGGACGGCACCGCCATCGAGGGGATCGTCTCCGAACGCGACATCGTGCGCCACCTTCGCGCCGGGATCGGGGTTCTGGAGGCCCCGGTGGCCCAGATCATGACGCGTCAGGTCCACACCTGTGAGCCTTGCGACACGGTGGACGCGCTGATGCGCCTGATGACCGAACACCGCGTCCGGCATGTTCCCGTGCTCGACGCCGGCCGCCTCGCCGGGCTGGTGAGCATCGGCGACGTCGTGAAGATCCGGATCGGCGAGCTCGAGTTCGAGTGCGAACAGCTCGAGAACTACATCGGTCAGGCGTAGCGACCCGCCTAGCGCGGGTCCACGGCCGGCACACTCTCGCCCACGACCGGGCGACCGTCCTTCCACACCCGCGACACCAGCGGGACACCCGGCCGGTAGGCCAGATGGACGTACGACGGGGCGTCCAGCACCACGAGGTCGGCCCGGGCACCCGCCCGGAGCACCCCCACGTCGTCCCGTCGCAGCGCCCGCGCGCCGCCGGCGGTCGCGGCCCACACCGCCTCCGCGGGGGTCATCCCCATCTCGCGTACGGCGAGCGCGACACAGAAGCTCATGCTCGAGGTGTAGGACGAGCCGGGGTTGCAGTCGGTCGCGAGCGCGACGCACGCACCGGCGTCCAGCAGGCGGCGTGCGTCCGGGTACGCCGAACGCGTCGAGAACTCCGCGCCTGGCAGCAACGTCGCGACCGTGTCCGATCCCGCGAGCGCCTCGACGTCCTCCTCGCGCAGGTGGGTGCAGTGGTCGACCGAGGCGGCACCGAGTTCGACACCGAGGCGCACGCCGGGGCCGGCCGCGAGCTGGCCGGCGTGCAGTCGGGCGCCGAGTCCGGCCCCGATCCCGGCGGTCAGGATCTCTCGCGTCTCCTCGGGGTCGAAGGCGCCCCGATCGCAGAAGACGTCGACCCAGCGCGCGTGCGGCGCACAGGCCGCCAGCATCTCGCCGGCCACCAGGGTGACGTACTCGTCCCGGCGTCCGGCGTACTCCCGGGGCACGACGTGCGCACCGAGGTACGTCGTCTCCTCGGTCAGCGCCGCGGCGACCCGCAGCGACCGGGCCTCGTCCCGGACCGTCAGGCCGTACCCGCTCTTGATCTCGACGGTGGTCGTTCCGCCCGCGCGCATCTCCGCGACCAGAGCACCCGCCCGGGCCCGGAGCTCCTCCTCCGAAGCGGACCGGGTGGCCCCTACGGTCGAGGCGATTCCGCCCGCGTCGTAGGACCGCCCGCTCATCCGTGCCTCGAACTCCGCCGCCCGGTCCCCCGCGAACACCAGGTGGGCGTGGCTGTCCACGAAGCCGGGCAGCAGCGTACGGCCGCCGCAGTCGACCCGGGCATCGGCCGCGGGCGCCTTCGCCGCGGGGCCGACCCAGCCGATCCGGTCGCCGTCCACCAGCAGCGCGGCGTCCCGGATCTCACCGAGCGGGCCGCCGTGAGCCGGATCGTTGGTGACGAGGAGCCCGATTCGGTCCAGCAGGGTGACCATGCGCCGATCCTGCCGTACGGCGCAGGCACGGTCGCGGCGCTCGGTGGCGCGGCGAGGGCTCGTCGTGCCGATCGGCACCAATCGCCCGGAGTGGGATCGCTACCAGGGCCATCCTGGGGTGATCCGGCGCGCGAGCGATGAGTTTCGTCGCGCCGTCCCGTCTACCGGACATGAGGACACCTATGCCCACACCACCCGCCATCGTCGAGCGCGCCGAGCAGCCGTACGTCTCGATCGCGAAGACCGTCACCATGCAGACGATCGCCGAGATCGCCGACCGCATTCCGGAGATCTTCGGCTGGCTCAGTGCCCGGGGAGTCGAGCCCGCGGGTGCGCCGTTCTTCAGGTACAACGTCATCGACATGGAACGCGAACTCGAGATGGAGGCCGGCTTCCCCGTGTCGGTCGCCATCGAGGGCGAGGGTGACATCCAGGCCGGCGTCCTCCCCGCGGGGAGGTACGCCACCGTCACCCACGTCGGTCACCCGGACGAGCTCGTCGACGTCACGGCCGGACTGCTGAGCTGGGCCAACGAGCAGGGCCTGCGCTGGGACATGACCGAGTCCGACCGTGGCGACCGGTGGGGCTGCCGGCTGGAGTTCTACAACACCAACCCCGCCGTGGAACCCGACATGAACAAGTGGGAGACCGAACTCGCCTTCCGGCTGGCCGACTGACCACCGGCTGATCGACCACTGGCCACCGGCCGATCGACCAGTGGCCGAAGGCCCTCCCGGGGCGCCGTCCTCAGCGACCGCCTGGCCGCGGTGTCGGGGTCGGCGACCCCGTCGGCCGTGGCGTGGGCCGGGCGGCGAGGCTGCCACCGACGTAGGTCGCGTTGCGGCAGGCGCTGTCTCCGGGTGCCGGCGTCGTGCAGGTGAGCCGGACGATCAGGCGCTGGCGCTCGGTGAAGATGATCGGCGACACGAAGTGCTGGTCGAGGTCTCGGAAGTTCTCCGGCTGCAGCGAGAGCAGCACCTGGTCGTTGCGAAGAACCTGGAGGACGCCGGCGTCCCCGGGCGACTCGAACACCAGGTCGGTCACCCGCAGGACCTGCCCGCGCGGCACCGTGTAGGTGGCGTTGACCGTGTCGCCTGGGTCGGCGACGACCGGCAGCCGGCGGTTGAACGGCGCACCGGCCAGCGCCTCCTGCTGCGCCTGGGCCACCTGCTCGCGTTCGCGTTCCTGCCGCTGGCTCTGGAGCGTCTCCGCCGCCGTACCGGCCGAGTTCTTCGCCTCGCCGGCGGCACTGTTGGCCGAGCCCGCCTGCTCCTGCGCGGCTCCGGCCTGCCGGTTGGCCTCCTCCGCCACCGTCCTGGCCTGACCGACCTCCTGCCGGATCTGGTTCAGCGGGTCGGCCACTGCGTCCTGCGCCGTCGACTGGATCGCCGGCCGGATCGCGAGGAACCACAGGGCCACGAGCGCGACGGCCCCGGCCACCGTGGCGAGCACGGCACGACCGAGCCACGAGGGCAGCGTGACGTCCTGGAGCATCGTCCCGTCGACGCTCACGACCGGCTCGCGTGGCGTTGCCCGCCTCGGCGTGCGGCCCACTCCGGGCTGGGCGGGCCCGGGCGCCGGGGCGGCGGTCACGGTCGCCGACGCCGGCCCGGTGGCGGCCAGGGCGGGCGCCACCCGGTCGCCCTGCTCCCGCGCGGCGGCCACGTCCAGGGCGTGCACGGTGAACGTACGGGTCGCCGGCGTGCCCCGCCAGATGCGGTCGACGGCTCGGACGTCGACCGTGACGAACGCCGCCGTCCCGGGTGCGATGCGCAGCCGCTCTGGCCGGAACCGGAACCCGAGGAGCGCGTCCGGATCCTTGCCCGCGAACTCCAGCGTCACCGCCCGGTTGCCACGGTTGTCCACCGCCAGGGAGTGGCGGGCCCGGCGCCGGCCGTGGGAGGTGCGAGGGGTGAGTTCCCCGGTGAGGGCGTCACGCGCCTGCACCGTGACCGTCCCCTCGGGCACCGCGACGTCGCCGGGATGCTCGTGTGGTTCGACCACGACGGCGAACGGGATGTCACCCGCCTCGACCGGCGCGTCGACCGGCAGGTCGAAGGTCAGGGTCGCGCTGCCCTCCGCGTCGGGATAGAGCGAGAGGGTGGGGGGCTCGACGGACGCGAACGTCGCGAGATCCCCCGTGACCCGTAGGTTGTACGACTCGACGACCGACCCATGGTTGGTCACCGCGACGCGGCACTGCACGCTGCCGCCAGGCGTCAACTGCAGTGCGGTCATGTCCAGGTACGCGGAAGTGGCCACCCTCGTGACCGTACGGACGACCGCCCGCGCTCACACCGGACGCGGGTCCAGCCGAAGGTGCACCGATGCTGCCCCTTCGGGCCGGCGTTGAGCCGGCGTTAAGTGCAGGCCAAGTGCGCGACCCCACACTCCTGATCGGGCAGCACCTGCCCATGGCTTCGGGCGAGGGGACACCACACGATGAGTGAACGCATCAATGTCTACATCCGGGCGCTGGATCCGTTGTCGCAGGCGGGGGTGATGCACACCCTGCGACACCGGCCGGAGGTCTGGCTCCTGACCGAGGAGGACCTCGCGACCGAGCGGGTGGCCGACCCGTCCGTCGCGCTGGTGGTCACGGAGAACGTCGACGAGGAGACGGTGAAGGTCCTGGAGTCCGTCCACCAGTTCGGCCGGCGGCGCGTCGTCCTTGTCGCCTCCCGAGTCGAGGACGGCATGCTGCTCGCCGCGGTCGAGGCCGGGGTGTGCAGCGTCGTACCGCGCGCCCACGCGACGGCGGAGCGGCTGGTCCACGCGCTGCAGACCACCGCGTCGGGTGCCGGGAGCCTGCCTCCCGACCTGCTCGGGCGGCTGCTCGCCCAGGTGTCGAAGTTGCAGCGGCACGTTCTCGCACCACACGGGTTGTCGCGCACCGGGCTGTCGGACCGGGAGACGGAGGTACTCCGGATGGTGGCGGACGGCATGGACACCCGGGAGATCGCCGACCGGCTCGGCTACTCCGAACGCACGGTCAAGAACGTCCTGCACGACATCACGAGTCGGCTCCAGCTGAAGAACCGCTCCCACGCGGTGGCCTACGCGCTCCGGGAGGGACTGATCTGAGCCGCGGCACCGCGGTACCGACCTGAGGCGAGGCGTGATCTGACGCGAGGGGCGTGACCCGAACCCGGGGGGCCAGGTTCGGGTCAGGCCCCTCCTCCGCGCGAGAGAGCACCTGTGCGGCGGACCGCCGGCGCGGCCGACCCGGCTCAGCCGCGCGAGACGAAGTCCGGTGGCTGGCCGGTGAGCGGCACGACCAGGACGGGCTCGCTCCTGATCTCACCCACGCCGGGAATCGTGGCCACCAGTTCGCGTGGTCCGAGCACGTCCCGGCGGTACACCAGCACGGGCAGGGTGAACGTACCGTCCGCGGCGGGCGTCACCGAGGCGCTGCCGACGCCGGTGCTCCACGTCAGCCGGACGGGAACCCCCGGAGGGAACTCGCTGCCTTCGGCATGGGTCACCCGCCCCGGCCGGACCAGGCCGGGGTCGGCGACCAGCGTGGGCTGGATGGTCGCACCGACAAGGTCCACCGACACCGGTTCGGGGTCGAGCACGCCCGGAAGGTACGCGTTGGCGGTGACCGCGAGGGTCGTCTGCCCGTCGCCCAACCCACGCGGTGCGTAGCGCACCGGAACCACGCACTGCTGGTTCGGCCGCAACGCTGTCGCACAGGGTCGGCCGACCAGCGTGAAGCCCGCCGCGGACGCGGGCAGCGCGAGCGCGATCTGCACCGGCACCGAGCCGATGTTGCGAACGACCACCTGCTTCGGGGTCGTCGCGACACTCAGCCGTTGCGGGGCGAAGGCCACCCGACCGGGCGTGACGGAGATCGTCGCGACGCCCGGCTCCGGCTCATCCGGACCGTCCGGACCGTCCGGACCGTCCGGACCGTCCGGGCCATCGGGGCCATCGGGTCCATCGGGGTCGCCCGGATCCTCCGGAGGAGGAGGCGCGACACCCCGACCGGTCAGGGTGACGGAGTACGTCGGACCCGCGCGGTAACCCGATGCCGTCGAAAGCTGGAGCAGCGCGTCCGCCTGGTCCTCGGAGGCGGGCTGGAAGGTCACCTGGACCGTGCAGGAGGCGCCACGGTGCAGGGTCGCGCAGGTCTGCGCGGCGACGTCGTACGGCTCCTCGGTCGACGGCGTGCCCATCCGCACCGGACCACGGCCCGCGTTGTCGAGGGTGACGATGACCGGGGCCGAGCGGGTCCCGATCCGCAGTTGGCCGAAGTCGAGCGCGGTCGGGTCGATCACGAGCTGCGGAGGCCGGAGCCGCACGTAGACGTCTCGCGCCTGGTTGGTGTCGGCCACGGCCAGAACCGAGCTCGAGTCGAACGCCGTGAAGGCGCCGTCCTCGTCGATCGCCGGCCGCGCGCTCGATCCGGTTGGAGGGACCGCGCCGTCCTCGGTGAGGGACACGAGTTCGTTGAACCGCTCCTCCAGGGGCGCGTTCGCGAAGTCGGGTTCGAGATAGCGGACGTAGACCGCCCGTTCGCCGTTGGTGGGTTGGGCCACGAGGTTGGTGGCGGTCGAGGAGTAGGCGACCGTCGTACCGTCGTCGGACAGCGACGGATCCATGCTGCCGCCACCGCCGTCGGCCACGGGGTTGGCGAACATCGCCGAGGCGAGCACCGTCCGGCCGCTACCGAGATCACGGACGTAGACCTGGTCGCCGACCGGTCCGCCTTCCCCGCCAGGCTTCATCGTGGCGAAGGCGACCCGACGTCCGTCCCGCGACAGTGAGGGCGAGGCGGCGTCGAGTTCTGGGACCGCACCGGAGGGAAGCCGGGAGACCAGGACGGTGTCGCCGGACTCCCGGTCGTGCCGGTAGACCTGCCACTGTCCCGTCTCCGCGGAGCGGCCGAGCAGGGTACGCGAGGCGAAGGCGACGAACCGGCCGTCGCCGGAGACGCTCGGCTCCGCACCGTCGATGAGGTCACCGTCCCCGTCGACGCTGACGATCCGCGGCGCCGGACGTCCCGGCCCGGCGAAGTCACCCGCACCACTGGGGTCCTGGCGCAGCACCACCACCTCGGCGGTCCCGACCGCGTAGAAGCGGTACCGCTGCCACTCCGAGACGGGGGCGCCCTCCGGCACCACCGCGAGCGAGGCGGCGTACGCGCCGACCGCCTCCGGGCGGAAGCCGACGTAGGCCGTGCACTGCTCGCCGGGCGCGAGCACGGTGCTCGGCCGGCACGCCGGCGGCGCGGACGGCCACGGATCGGGCGGCAGGACGAGGCCCACCGAACAGTCCGCGGCGTCCAGCCGCAGGGTCGCCTGGGTCTCGCTGCCGTTGGTCACGACCAGCGCGGACGTGTCGACCGTGCCGACGGAGGGCGTGGCGCGGTATCCGAGCGGTAGACCCGCGTTGCTGACATGACTGTCCGACGCCGGATAGCTGGCGTAGGGCGGCGGCGCGATCGGGGCACACGTCCCGGCCGGCGGAGGTGGCGGGCTCGGGGGCCCGGTGCACGGGTCGGACGCGACCAACGGGATCGCCAGCCGGCCGTTCGGGGTCGACGCGTTGGTCCGAAGCGTCGCGAAGTAGGTGCGGCCGCACCGCGGCTCTGGTGGGGCGAGCTGCAGGTCGATCGTGCAGGCCGCGCCGGAGGCAAGGTTGCCTTGACATGTGGAGCCGGTGACCGCGAAGGCCGTCCGGTCGCGCCCCTCGACCACCGACGGTCCGGTGAACGCCACGGACTCCGCCGCGGTGAGCGTGACCTGGGCCTGGGTGGGCGATTCGCCACCGGGGTCGAAGTCGACGAGCGGCTCCTCCGCCCAGGGTTCGGCGCCACTCGTCACGCTCACCCGCAACGCCGGTGAGTCCGGATGCAACAGCGCCGGGAAGACCAGGGTGGTCCCGTCGCCGGACAGTCCCGGCCCGCAGTCGCGTACGCCCCAGCAGTAGACCGCACGCTGGAACGGCAGGTCGCTCGCGGTACCGCTGGCCCGGTGCGGGGTCGCGGGTCCGCCGCCGCCGGCCCGGGTGTCGGCGACCCAGACGTCCGGTGCCTGCTCGGACGGCTCGTCGCTCGCGGGGGACGCGCTGTAGGCGACCAGCCGGCCGTCCCCGGAGATCGAGGGGCCTCCCTCGACCGACTGGCCCTCGCCGGACACCCGCGCGGGCGTCCCGCCGGCCTGGTCGCGCAGGACGACCGTGGGGGTCCCGCCGTCATCGGGGATGGTGCGCGCGGCGACGTAGCGGCCGTCGTCGGAGATCGCCGGGGACTGTGCCTGTTCCGCCACCTGGCTGGTCTCGCCCGGCCAGCGGTCCGCGCTGATCCCGCTCCCGTCCAGGGCCACGGACACGCCCGGTCCGTCCAGGTAGCCGCTCCGGCTACCGACGAAGAAGGTCTCGGTCCGCGGCCCGACCTCGCCGGGCGCGAACGTCAGGCTCACCACGCAGGAGTCGCCGGAGCGCAGTACGCCACCGTTGCACAGGTCGCTCTCGATCCCGAACGGCGCACGGACCGGATCCACGCTGAGCGCCGCCGGACCCGGCCCGTCGTTCGTGAGGGTCACCGCCCGCGGGGCGGAGGCGTTGCTCACGGGTACATCACCGAAGTCGAGGGCGGTCGGCTCGACGCGCAGGCTGGGCAGCCGACGGGCGGCGTAGACGTCGTAGTCGCTGTCCCCGTCGGGTGGCAGCAGGGCGGCGCCGCTATCGAACGACGTCACGGAACCGTCGACGGTCGTCGAGGGGGTGCCGGAGTTCTCGGTGAGGTCCGGCGTGCCGTCCGGGCGTACCGACAACAGTTCGGTGCTCCCGCCGGTGAGGTCGGAGCCGACCTCGCGCGCGTAGACCTGGGAGGCCGGGAACTCACCGAGCGGCTCGCCAAGCAGGTTCGACGCGAACGACGCGAAGGTCACCGTGGAGCCGTCACCGGAGAGCGCCGGCGCGAAACTCTCCGCGTCACCGGGCGCACCGCCGGGTGTGCCGGACATCCGGGCGGTCGCCTGGAGGCCCAGGTCACGGACCCAGACCTGGTCGCTCTGGCCGACCACCGCCTGCGCTCCCGTGGGCGTCCGCCCGCGCTCCCGCCGCTCCCGGTCGGCCCGCGCGGCGCGCGCGGCGACCGTCGGGTCCCATTCGCGGATGGTGACGAAGGCAAGCCGTTGCCCGTCACCGGAGAGGGAGGGTTCGGCGGCACCGGCCGGCGGCGTGCTCCCGTCGGGCAGCCGGGACGCGAGCACCGTCGGCCCGCGCTGCCAGGTGCCGTCGCCGAGAGCGTCGGTGTCGTGGACGTAGACCAGCGGTACGTCGTTCGCCGTGGGCTCCCCGTCAAGCCTGTCGTACGACGTGAACGCCACCCAGCGTCCCTCGGCCGAGACCGAGACCTCCCGCCCGTCCATCGCGGGTCCGCCCGACCCGGCCTGGCTCACCACGACCGGCGGCGCCGACCCGAAGTTCCCCTGCCCACTCGGGTCACGCCAGAGCAGGGCGGCGTTGCTCACCGCGGTCGCGCTCAGCCGGAAGGAGCTCTGACCGACGTAGAGCCCGCCGGCGAGTGCCGCGACCTCGCTGGAACGGGCTTCGACGTAGGCGACGCAGGACTCGTTCACCGGGAGGTTCGCTCCCGGCAGGCAGGTTCCACTCGGCGCGCTCGGCGGTACGACCAGGCGCATGGCGCAGCCGGGCGACCTGAGCGTGACGGGCTGGGCGAAGTTCGTCCAGTTCGTCACACTCATCGCGAACAGCCGCGCCTGTCCGACCTCCAGCTCACCCAGGGGGAACACCGGCTGCTGGCGATGGTCGGTCCGCTCAGTGATCGGCGACGGCAGTGGCCCGGTCACCGTCGCTTCGCCGCTACAGGTCTCCGCGACCACCTCGGTCTCCCCCGAGGGCGCCAGTCCGATGACGGGCACCGGGGCGCAGGTGTGGTGGGCGATCACCGCCAGCTCGGCCTGACCGGCCGGCGTCGTTCCGGGCAGCCGCAGCGTGGCCTGGTGCTGGACGTCCTCGACGGTCGTCGTGCAGGGTGGCGTGTAGGTCACCTGGATCGTGCAGGCGTCGCCGGGAGCGAGGGTGCCCTCGCACGGGTTCTCCGAGGGGCCGACACCGAACGCCGCGTCCCCGTCGATGGCTGGTCCGGAGGCGGGGAACGTCACCGGATCGGGACCCTCCACCTCCACCCGCACGACCTGCTGCGCTGTCGCGGTGGTCCCGTGGAGGAAGCTCACCTGGTTTCCGAGGTCGACCAGCGGCCCCTGCCACCCGTTCGGCGGAGAGCTGCCCCCATACGGGTCCGCGGTGATCGAGAGGTTCGGCGACACGACCGAGAAGCTCGCCGGGGAGACGAGTGCCTTCCCGTCCCTGGACAGGTGCGGAGGGCAGACCGCCTCGGCCTGGTCGCACGGCGGCTGGCGTTGGTAGGGCAGGTCGTTCGGCGTACCCGTCACGCGGCGCAGGATGCCCTCGCCACCGGCGCCCGCACGGTCGACGACGTACAGGTCCTGGGAGGACGTCGCCTCCACGTCCTGGGTTCCGACGAAGCCGACCAGGCGCGCGTCCCCCGAGATGGTGGGCACCTGGGCGTAGCGGAGTCCGGGGGTCGGCAGGGTGGTCGTCGTCGCGACCGCCTGGTCGCGCAGGAGCAGACTGCCCCCGTCGGTGAACGCGACGTAGCGACCGTCCGCGTCGATGTCGGCGGCGTAGGTCGGGTCGTAGTCCCCCTCGGAGACGAACGTGAGGGCCGGCGCGGTGGTCGCCGCCGCCTCGAGCTTCGATGCGCCTCGGGTCGCGAGCCCGAGCGGCAGCAACAGGCTGCACAGGGTCGCCAGTGCGGTACCGAGCACCACGAGGGCGCGACGCCGCGACGAGGCGGGCGTACCAGCGTTTGCCACGTACGCCAGCGAAGCCCAGCGGCCGCGGAGTGACCAGAGATCGCCGGGCTTCCGGTCGGGCAGCCCAACCTGCCCAAGCAGGCAGGCCCGGCGTCGGCGTCACCCCGCGCGGACCGGCGCGCACGGCCGGCGCGGACAGCCGGCGCGGACAGCCGGCGCGCCTGGTCAGTCCCGCCGTCGGTCGGCGGACCGCGCGCGCCGCCGAGCCGCATCGTGGGCGGCCTTGACCGAGGCGAACGCCTCCGCTCCCCACCTGTCGCGGAGTGCGAGCAGTTCGGGCTCGAACGTCTGCCGCGAGAGTTCGGCACCGAGCAGGTCGGCCAGGGTGGCGTAGCCGGTGGCCAGCAGGCGGTAGGCGTCGACCCGATCGCCCACCCGGTCGGCGATCCGGGACCCGGCAAGCACCGCCGCGAGGTAGGCGAGCGGCTGAATCGCCTCCAGCGCGTGCCCGCGCGCCGACCGGGCAGCGGACCGTGCGGCGGCGAGGTCTCCTCGCGCGAGCGAGCGGGCCGCCGTGAGGAGGTCGAGTTCGGCCAGGGCACCCGGACTGCCGGCGTCCGCGGCGGTGCGCCCGGCGGCGGAGCGAAGGACGTCGACCAGGTCCGAACGCCCTTCTCCCTGGGCGAGCGCCACTCCCTGGACGAGAGCGCCCGCCGCCTCCGAGGCCGCTCCGCCCGCCACGGCGTCCGCGGCCGCGGTTCGCAGCACCTCCGTGGCGGCGTCGACCTGGCCCTCGGAGGCCAGCGCGTCGGCCTGCCGGCGGCGCAGCGAGAGCCGTTCCTCGACGGTCCGCCCGGGCTCGCGTGCCAACGCGTCGAAAGCCCGTGCCGCGGCAGCCGCCTCCCCCAACGCCAGCCGCGCCTCGGCGACCTCGAGCCGGGCCGCCGCCACGACACCGGCCACGCCGTCCGCGAGACGGATCGCCCGCTCCGCGCGGTCCAGGCCCTCACGCGGTCTGCCGAGCAGTCGGGACAGGCCGGCCCCGAGGCGCAGGGCCTTCGCCGCCTCCGCCGGGGCGCGTTCGGCGTACTCCGCCGCCACCTGGTCCGCCAGCTCACGCGCCCGCACCACCTCGCCTTGGGCAACGAGGTCGGCGACGCGGCGGAAGGTCTCGTCCGGCCCGCCCGCGGACTCAGTAGTCATGGCTGCCGACGATCTCATAGCCCGCGGCCACCAGTCGCCCGGTCGTCTCGGCGACCGCGGTGTGCCGCTGCTCCGCGTGGCGCTGCGCCCACGCCTGCAGGTCCGCGGCGAGCTGGTCGTGGTCACTTTGCCGCTGCTCGGCCCGCGCCCCCAGGTCCGCGGCATCGGTCTGGGCACGTTGCGCGTTCTGTGCGGCGGCCTGTTGTTCGGCCGAGTTCTGTTCGCGCGCGTTGCCGAGCCCCGTCTGGGCGGTGTCGAGTTGACCGGTGCTCTCCTGCGCCCGGGTCTCCTCGGCCGTGAGCGCCCCCTCGTCCGTACGCAGCCGCCCCATCTGCAGCGGACCCTGCGTCGCCTGGGTGTCCACGATCATCCGGGCCTGCGTGAGCTGTGCCATGAAACTGGTCGCCTCAGCGGCCGACTCGTGACACTTGTCGGCCGCGCTCTGTGCCGGTGGCACCACCAGAGCGATCCCCTCGAAGATGCTCCCGAACATGCTCGCCCCACCGACCCAACCGGACAGCAGGACCTCGAGTGTGCCGAGGCCGGCCATCCTCGACGCGGACTCGGTGACGGAGCCCCCGGCCTCCTCCTGCCGCTCCTGCTGTGCGGCGTTGGCGGCCGCGGTCGCCGAGACCTCCTGCTGGTGAGCCTCGGTCGCCTGCTGGGCGGTTTGCACCCCGGACTCGAGCTGGCCGATCTGGGCTGCCCGGCGTTCGGTCTCGGCCCGGTCGGCCGAGGCGTTCGCCGCGTCCGCGTCCGCCGTTTGTCGCAGCCGAACGGTGTCGGCGATCTCGCGGCGCATCGCGGCGAGTTGCTCGGGCGTTCCGGGCGGCCGTTCGTAGTCGGGACTCACACGCTCCATAGTGGTCCGCGCGTCTCCCTGCCGGTCCTGTGCGAGACCCGCGTACGGGTCGTTGTCGGCGGTGTAGGGGGCGCCCGTCGCCGGCTGGTCCTCCGACGCGAAGGCCGCGGCCACACTGGTGGCGTCGTTCGTCGAGTCCCAGTCGCCAAGGGTCGGCGCCCCACGGAAGCCGCCCGGCCGCCACTCCATCCACGCTTCGCCTTCGCGAACGTCCCGGGTGGTCCAGTGCTCCGGAGAATGCGGCCACTGCACCACCCGCCCCTCGTCCGGCGCGGGTGGCCCGATGCCGGGGAGTGTGGCTCGATCCGAGGGCTCGGGTGCCGGTGGCCCGATGCCGGGGAGTGTCACCCCATCGGTGGGTTCGGTGGGTGTGGGCGTCGACGACCCTGACCGGTTCGAGATCGGCACCTCGCCCCCGGGGATGGGCGCCGACCCCCGCCCGACGGTGCCGTACGGCAGTTGGATCTGCGGGCCACCCCCCGGATACACCACACCCGTACGGCCCGCGGCGCTCTCCGGCTGGGGAGCGATGCCGGAACGGAGGAAGGGCGTGTCGGGTGGGATCTCGAACACCCGGGCGGCGTCCACGGGATTGCCCGGACTCCCACCGGGCCACGCTTCCGGCAACGCTGACTGGTCACGGATCTGGCCCTCCCCACGCGCCGCCACCTGTTGGGCGTACGCCATCGCTTCCTCGCGCGTGGTGAAGATGTGGTCGACGTAGGAGCCCGGCGGGCCGACCCGGACCGCATAGCTGGGTTTCGCTCCGCTGACTCCGAACTCCTCGGCCGGCCGGTAGACGGGTGCTTCCTGCGTCGTGCCGTCCGGCTGCACGCTGGGTTCGAGGTCCGTACGCCCCATCGCGCCGTGGTACGGTCCGCCGTCCGGAGCACCCGGTGTGCCGTAGGCGTACGCGCCCGGAGGCGACAGCGGGTTGCGGTAGCCGGATCCGGGGGCGCGGTTCTGTGGCATCCGCGGCTCGAGGGGCGCGATGTCCACCTGCTGGAAGTCGCCCGCCCGAACGCTGCCCGGCGCCGGAGCGTCTCCACGCGCGATGTCGTCGAGGCCGGCGAGCGCGCTGTCGATCTCGTCGTCACGCAGACCCGCGAAGGGGTTCGTTTCCGGTTGCGGCCCCGCCTCGTACCGGAAGGCACCACCCTCGCTGGGATAGGACAGGCGGAGGTCCTCACCGGCAGGACCCGCCATCGGCCACGGTGTCGCCTCGCCTGCCGGGCCGCCGGGCGCTCCGTCAAGTCCCCCTTGCTCCGGGCCGAGTCCGGGCAGGGTGGGACGCCCTCCGTCCTCCCCGACTCCGATCACCGGTTGCCCTTCCAGGTGGGGCTCGGGCCCCAGACCAGGCAGCGTCGTACGCCCGCCCTCGACGTCGGGCGCCGCCGCGGGTGGCGCCGCCTCCACCGACGGGCCGCTCGCGTCCGCTGGCGTCCGTGGCGCGGCACCGTCGGGAATCTCATACCTCGCCGCGCCTGGCGGGTTCTCCGGCATCCCGAGCCGGTCGGCCGCTGCCCCTCCGACCTTGGTGCCGGCGAGCCCACCGAGAACGCCACCTATGGCTCCGGACGCCGCGGCGATCCGGGCGCCCTGTGCCTGCACCGCCAGGGGATCCGCGTCGCTGGTGAACGTGTGGAGGGCACGGAGCAGAGTCACGACCGGCGTCAATCCCATCTTGACGAGGCCGATCACGGCGGACGCCGCGCCCACCGACGTCGCGATCGAGGTGCAGGTCACGGCCACCGGTGAGGTCGCCCCGAAGCTGGGTACGACACCCAGCCAGGCCACCCCGGCGATGACCCCGCACACGAGACCAACCGTGTCGAGGACGTTGCCGGCCAGGTCGAGGAGCGTGATGAGCCCGTCGATGGTGTTGGCGGCCTGTTCGTAGCCGGAGGCTCCCTCACCGATCGCGTCGAGCTTGCCGGCGAGTTCGGCGCGGCCCTGCTCCGTTCCCAGTGCGGTGGCCAGGCCGTACGCCCCGATCGCACCGCCGATGATCGACCCGATGATCGGGACCGGGATCCGCCGTGCCGCGAGCCGGGTCGCACCGCGCGTCGCCATCGTCAGCATGAACCCGGCCGCGAACCCCTGGCCGAACCCACTGCCGAGACCGGCACCGACCTGTTCGGCCACGAAGCCGGCCCGGTCGGCGGACTGTGCGCCACCGGTGGTCTGGAGCGCCGCGCCCCAGCGCTCGTGCTCGGCGAGTTCGGTATCGACCAGGACCGCATCCATACCCGCCGCCGCACCGTCGGCTTCCGGCCCTCCGGTGAACGGAACGCCCTCGGCGGCCGGTCCGGCCGCCGCGTCGGTGGCAGGACCAGCGTCTGCGTCGGTCGCAGGACCTGCGTCTGCGTCAATCGGCGGGGCGGCGGCTGTGTCGATCGCCGGGGCGGCGGCTGGGCCAGTGGCTGGGTCTGTGGCTGGGGCGGGGTCAGTCGCTGGATCAGTGGTGGCGCCGGAGGTGGTCGTGCCCCCGTCCGGTGCCCCCGACTCCGACGCGACGTCGGCGTCTGGGCCTCCGCTGTCGGGCGCCCCCGCGTCGGGTTGCGCGGAGCCGTCGACGCCGGTGTCCGCGCCGGCGCCGAGGAGTCCGGAGACGGCAGCGTTCCCGGCGGTTCCCTGCAGGTCGGCGATCGACTGCTCAGCCGGCGCGAGACCTTGGGCATCGACAGCGGTCTCCGCGGTCGTGGGCGCCAGGCTCGGAGCCGGAGCCGAAGCCGGCGTCTGGCGGCGGGTCGTCGGCTCCGGAGCCGTCGCGGTGTCAGCCATGCCGCTCTCCACCTGAATCGGGACGGGGTGCGACGATCGACCAGTACGGCCCGAACTCCGCCTCCACGCAGAGTCGGCCGAGCTTGCGGTACTCGCGCTGGATCGCGCGTACGACGTCGGTCATCGTGACCGGACGACCGGCGTCGGCGGCGAGGTAGGCGGCCGACAGGGCGACGTTGCGGATGTCACCGCCGGACATCTCGAACGCCTTCGCGGCGTACTCCACGTCGACGTCCGCGGCGAGCGGAACGGCGGTGCCGAAGCAGCGCCGCCACAGCCGGAGCCGGTCCTGCTCGTCGGGCAGTGGAAACTCGACCAGCAGGTCGAGCCGCCGGGTGAACGCCTCGTCCAGGTTGACCCGCAGGTTCGTGGCGAGGATGGCCAACCCGTCGAAGGCCTCCATCCGCTGCAGCAGGTACGCGACCTCGACGTTGGCGTACCGGTCCCGCGCGTCGTTCACCTCCGAACGCTTGCCGAACAACGCGTCCGCCTCGTCGAAGAACAGCACCCCGTTGACACGTTCGGCCTGGTCGAAAACCCGGTCGAGGTTCTTCTCCGTCTCGCCGATGTACTTGTCCACGACGGTGGCGAGTTCGACGGTGTACAGGTCCAGGCCGAGCTCACCCGCGACCGCCTCGGCCGCCAGGGTCTTGCCCGTACCCGGTGGCCCGGCGAACAACGCACCGATCCCGTCGCCGCGCCGCCCGGTCTGGCGCAGCCCCCACTGGTGCAGGACGGTGGCGCGTCGACGTACCCGGGCCACCAGTTCGTGGACGAGTTCGAGTGGTTCGGCCGGCAGAACGAGCGCGGCGAGGTCGACCTCGGGCCGGATGCGGTGGGCGAGGTGCTCGAGACCGGCGGCGTTCTGACCGCGGGCGCCGGCCCGCAGGTCCTCCGCGGTGACGGCCCGGCCGTGGAACGACGCCTGCAGGAAGGCTCCGGTCGCCGCGCGGGACACGGCCTCGGGGGTCAGCCGGTACGACGCGGTGACGGCTGCCAGTTCGAGGCCCGGCTCGCAGCGCTCGCGCAGCGCCGCGCTCCAGAGCTGGTCCCGAGCGTCCTGCTCGATCAGCGGTACGTCGAGCAGGAGCGGGATCTCCTTCGCCCACGCCGGGTCCCACGACCGGCGTCCGAACGCCACCAGCGGCCAGCGCAGTTCCGCGAGTGCCCAGACGTCGGCGACCGACCGTTCGGCCAGGACGTCGACGGGACCGACGACCAGGCCCCGACCGGTGAGCCGCGCCTCCAGTAGCGCCGCACGAAACAGCGCGGACACGGCTTCGCCGGCGGGCAGGCGTTCGAGGTCGAGTACCAGCGCGCCGACACCGAGCCGGGCGAACGCCGCCCGGGCCCAGCCGGCAGCCGCACCACTGGTGTCGCGCAGATAGCAGAGCCGGACGTGCTCCGACAGCGCCCGGGCCAGCGCGTCCGGATCGCCGACGAGGTGCGGCGGGTCATCCGCGGTCAACCGGTGCAGGGCCCGGTCGGTGTGGTCGTCACCGAGCAGGTGGCGGCAGACCCGATCGGTGACCCGCAACGAACGGCTGAGGAAGGGACGCTCGGGCTCCTCCACCACGACCAGCCCGCTCTCGACCAGCGCACCGTGGTCGAGAAAGAGCGCGCGACTGGCCGGATCGAACGGTGAGAGCCCGGCCAGTTCGAGGGCCAGCCACGGGGTGGCACGTCGCCTCGTCACGTCGTCGTGGAGGTACCCGTACAGCCCCTCGAACCGCCGGTCGACGTCCGGCGCGAGAGCGGCCACGAGCATCTCGACTGCGGCCGCCGGCAACGCGAAGGCGCGCGCCAACCGGCGCAACCGCACGTCCTGACCGGCCGCCTCCGCCTGGTCCGCGCGGTTCTCGACGTCGCCACGGGCACCCGCGTCGTCGACGGGCGGCATCCCGGCGCGTGGGGTGAGCAGCCGTGCGACGTCGGCGTCGGCCAGGTAGAGCCCTCGGAACGGATCGTCTGGACGGTGGTCGGTACGACGTCGCGCGGCGACGAAAGCGGCCACGCGCCCGGCGAGCAGGTCGAGGCGTCCGAGCAGATAGCGACGGGACGGGTCGAGGTCGTCCATGCCGGCACCACCCGGCTCCTCCACCCGTTCCGTCGCTGCCCCACCCTCCACGGACGTAGGCTCGCCGATCCGCGGGCCGCCGCCAACGGAGTCCAAGCCATTCAACCGGGCACGGTGCGCGACCCTTTCGCGCATCGCGACGGGGTCGCCCTGCCCACCCGGGCAACGAACGACTCCCTCATGACCTCACGTCCGGCCGCGCGCCGAGGCGCCCTCACGGCGCACCCTGCGTAGGTGATCTCCGAGGTCGACTCCGCCCTCACCGCGCTGGTACGTCGGGAAGTACTCGACCGCGCCCAGGTCTCGGTCGTCCTCGACGCGCCCACCAAGGACTGGGCCGCGCGGCGCAGTGGGCCGACCGTCAACGTCTTCCTGTACGACATCCGCGAGGATCTGCGACGCCGGGGCAGCGGGATGTCCGCACTCTTCGACGAGAATGGCAGGCAGACCGGGCGCCGCAAGCCGCCTCGGATCTTCCGGCTCTCCTACCTCGTCACCGCCTGGACCCAGCGCCCCGAAGACGAGCACCGGCTGCTCGCCGCCGTTCTCGGCTGCCTCCTCGGACACGAGCGGCTGCCCGCGGACCTGTTGCCCGAGGACGCGCCAGCGGTCACCCTGACAGTGGGCCTGCCGCCCGAGGAGGACCGCTCCTTCGCCGACGTGTGGACCGCACTCGGCGGCGAACTCCGTCCGTCCCTCGACCTGGTGGTCGCTGTACCCATGTGGGCGGGCCCGCCGCAGCCGACCGACCCGCTCGTCCTCGAACCCCTGCACGCCGACGTCGGCTCTCTCGCCGACCCGGCCACGACCGAGCACGTCGAAGGCGCACGGCGAGGCTAGCCATGAACCGGCGGCCACGACACCCCCGGCCATGACACCGGCGGCCACGACACCGCCAGGCACCAGTGCCCCATAGGGGCAGGCAGGAGCAGGTGATGGTGTACGACCGCGACCAGCGACCGCGAGACCCCGCCGCGACCAGACGACACCACCACGACGACGGCGCCCACGAGGAGCCGCCCGCGCACCACGACGTCATCGCCCTGCAGCGGCTCGCGGGCAACGCCGCCGTGAGCCGGATGTTCGACGGCGAGGAGGAGTCCTCCGTACCGAACGTCGTGTCGTCGGGCGGCCGACCGCTTCCGACCGACACCCGCGCGGAGATGGAGGCGCGGCTCGGGGCGGACTTCTCCGACGTACGCATCCACACCGACGCGGCGGCCGATGAGTCGGCGCGTTCCATGCAGGCACACGCCTACACGGCCGGTTCGCACATCGCCTTTCGGGACGGGGCGTTCTCCCCCACCTCCGACGCGGGCCGGACCACCCTCGCGCACGAGCTCACCCATGTCATGCAGCAGCGCTCCGGTCCCGTGGCCGGATCCCCCATCGGCGGCGGCATCTCCGTGAGCGACCCGGACGACCGCTTCGAGCGCCAGGCCGCGGCCACCGCCGAGCAGGCGATGCAGCGGCAGCTCACCGGCGACTCCCCGCAGTCACCCGATCAGTCGGAACCGGTGCTGGAGGAAGAGGTCACCCCGTCGCTTGCACAACGGACGGTCCAGCGCTCCCACGAGATTGTCGCCCAGCGAGATGCCGACGACGACACGTTCGATCACGATGCTGACCCCCTTGCCCATCCTCCGGTGATCAAACCCGCTGACGACTCCATAGGTGAACTCATTTTCGAGTTGCGCGCGCAGGAGGACCAGGAGGCCCCGACGCCACTGTCCAGGCCTACGACCTCACTCGACACGAGTGCTGAAAACCTGAGACAGGTGTCGACGTTCTCCCAGAGCGTGCTCGTCCAGTACGGATCGAAATCTGGAGAGCCAGACGACGCCGCGAAGAGCGGCTTGCTGGACTCACTCAAGCAGAGCTTGAAGGACTTCGCCTACGGCGGCGAGACAACCCGCAGCATCGCGAAAACTGCATCCGCGAACCAACGATCTGTAGATAACGCAACCGTACTGGCGTCCCTCGTGCGGAGCAGTTTCCTCAACTGGATCGGGATGGTTGATCAAAGCAACTCGGCATGGGGATTGACCAAGGTTCAGGCAAAGGAATGTCAGATTGACATCAGCCCTGGAGAGTTGGGCACGGACGACCCCAGACGCCTGATCGGTTTGGGTGGCGCTCCAGTACCCGAAGGACCCGACCGCATCGACGTCAATCAGGTCCAGCAGAGCGCTCACCAGGTCGCCGCCGACGTCAGGCAGACGGGGACGCGGCAGGCGATCGACAACACAAGCTTCCAGATGGCCACACGTAATCATCTGGAGAAGTCAACGAATGCGCGGATAGCCCAGCGCAACGCATCCCAGATCCTCTTCGAGGGAGCTTCTGCCGCCAACGCGGGAATGCTCAAGGCAGAGGACGAACACAAAGCCGACTGGCAGGCGTACAGGCTCGCTCTCGACAGTGTTCTCACCGCAGTTGAGATCGGCGGAAATATAGCCGAGCCGCTGAGCGAGAAAGCGGCGCCAGATACCAGCCTGACCGACTGGGGCGTCGATGCCATGAGATTCGCCATGGACGAGAAGCTGGCCTCCATCGAACGAACTCTAGCAAAACTGAAAGAATGTCAGGCAAACCGGCAAGCAGTGATCAGCGACCAGCAGGCGATCGCCACCGTCGAGGCCTATCAGCTCGCCCTCAAGTCAGAACGCGAGGCGCTCATCACGCTTGACGAAGAGGGCCAGAAGATGATGTCGGCCCTGAAGGAGTTCGGTGGTGTCCTCGACCAGAGCGTTGAGGACAAGGGGCTGATGCCAAAAGGCTTCTCAACGAACGAGGCCGACTTGGCCCTGCTCGGCCGTATCCGGCAAAGCCTCGCGACGACGGAGCTCGCGGCGAGGACGTCGCCTGCTCAGTTCATCGACGAGCTACAGGCGAACCTGGCTCCACTGGCCGACATGAGCGACGGTCCGTGGCCCGCCCTCTTCAGTAGCGAGAGCGCGAGATACGGACAGATCTCGACTGTCGTCAACGAAGCGCAACGACTGCTGCAGAACCGCAAGATCCACCTCGACGCCCTCCACGTGGCCTTCCTGTCCGGGATGAAGGGCGCCGGAGACGTCGGGAAGCCTTATTAATACCGCGCTGGGGCAGCCGATCGGGCTGCCCGTTGGTGCACGGCCGGCTTCCCTCCGCCGCGTCCACTTGGCCGTTTTGCCGGGGTGGGGTCGCGGCGCACGCTGCATGCATCGCAGAGTCGACCTGACCCAAGGAGCTGGCATGCCGACGTATCTGTCCCCGGGTGTGTACGTCGAGGAGGTCGAGGCCGGGTCCCGGCCCATCGAGGGCGTGGGCACCGCCGTGGCCGCGTTCGTCGGCTTCGCGGCGAAGGGGCCGGTGAACACCCCGACGCTCGTGACGAACTGGACGCAGTACACCCAGACGTTCGGTGAGTTCGTCGAGGGGTCCTACCTCGCACACGCGGTCTATGGCTACATGCAGAACGGCGGAAGCGCCTGCTACGTCGTCCGCGTCGGCGCGGGTGGTACGAGCACCGAGAACGGGGCGAGCCCCGACGGCAGGGCCCGCCAGGCGACGCAGAAGCAGGTGACCGGTCCTCCGCAGGCCCAGCTCGGCGGGTACCGCGTCGTGGCGATCGGCAAGGGCAACTCAGGCGCCGACATCACCGTGGAGGTCGCGGACACCGCGACGCCCGAGCCGCCCGCCAACGCGGTGAAGCTGATCGTCTCCTCCGGCGGCAAGGCCGTGGAGGAGTACGACCCGGTCGTGTTCGACGCGAACGGCGACAAGGCCGCGAACGTCATGACCGTCGTCAACGCGAAGTCCAAGCTCATCCGGATCGAGGACGGCGCCGCCTCGGCGGGGACGGTCGCGAAGCTGGAGAAGGGCAGCCTTCCGCTGCTCACGCCCGCGCCGGCGTCGCCCGCGGAGGCGGGTGAGGTCAGCGCGGACGACTACGTGGGGGACGCCGCCCAACGCACCGGCTTCTCCGCCCTGGAGGCCATCGACGAGGTCACGATGGTCGCCGTACCCGACCTGATGAGCGCCTACCAGCACGGTGCGATCGACCTGGAGACGGTGCACGCCGTCCAGCAGGCCGTGATCACCCACTGTGAGCTGATGGGCGACCGGATGGCGGTCCTCGACACACCTCCCGGCCTGAACGCGCAGCAGGTGAAGGAGTGGCGGGTCTCCGGCGCCGGCTACGACTCGAGGTACGCGGCGCTGTACTGGCCCTGGCCGAAGGTCTTCGACCCCGCCACCGGCCGCAACATCCTGGTCCCGCCCGCCGGCCACGTGGCCGGTGTCTGGGCCCGGACCGACGAGCTTCGCGGCGTTCACAAGGCGCCCGCCAACGAGGTGTTGCGCGGCGCGATCGCCCTGGAGACCTCGATCACCAAGGCCGAGCACGACCTGCTGAACCCGGTCGGCATCAACTGCATCCGCACGTTCCCCGGACGCGGCATCCGGGTCTGGGGCGCGCGCACGCTGTCGTCCGACCCGGCCTGGCGCTACATCAACGTCCGCCGGCTCTTCAACTACCTCGAGGAGTCGATCGTCGGTGGCACGCAGTGGGTCGTCTTCGAACCGAACGACGACGCCCTGTGGGCCCGCATCCGCCGCACCATCGGCGCCTTCCTCGTCAACGAATGGCGTAAGGGCGCGCTGTTCGGGCTCACCCCGGACGAGGCGTTCTTCGTCAAGTGCGACCGGGAGACCAACCCGGCCGAGGCGATCGACGCGGGCCAGGTGACCTGCCAGATCGGCGTCGCACCGGTGAAGCCGGCGGAGTTCGTCATCTTCCAGCTCTCGCAGCTGTCCAGCGGGACCAGCACGGTCAGCGAGTAGCCAGACCGGTCAGCGCACGACCAGACCGGTCGGCGCGCAAGCAGACCGGACCAACGTCACGACCTTTGGAAAGGTGGTAAGACCCGATGCCACTCGCCGACCCCATGGACATGGCGACCGCCTACTCGTTCAGCGTCAAGATCGACGGTGTCGAGGTGCCGTACGTCATCGAGGTGTCCGGCCTCAAGAGCGAGGTCGACATGGTGACCTACCAGGAGCAGACCCACGACGGGAAGTACGTCGCCCGCCAGGTGATGGGTCGGCCCAAGCCCGGACAGTTCACCGTCACCCGGGGCCTCACCGACTCCAAGACCGTCACCGACTGGCTGAAGGCCGTCATGCAGGGCGACCTCAAGGGTTCCCGCAAGACCGCCGAGGTGGTCGTCTACACCTCCGACAACCAGCCGGTGAAGCGGCTCAACTTCCGCAACTGCTGGATCAAGGACGTCGAGGTCGGCTCCTCCCTGAAGGCAGGCTCGACCGAACCGCTCACCGAGAAGTTCACCGTGGCGTGGGACGAGATGGAGTACGCCTGATGCGTCGGACGATCCCCGGCGTGGTCCTGGCGGAGGAGGCTCCTCCGCCAGGGCAGTCCGCACCGGACGCTCCACCGCCGGTCGCCGCGCAACCGGTGCTGCGCACGGAGTTCGACTTCGAACTGCCGCGTGGGTACGTCGACGGCGACGGGGTCGTGCACCGCTCCGGGACCATGCGCCTCGCGACTGCCCGGGACGAACTCCTGCCGCTCTACGACGCCCGGGTCCAGGAGAACGCTGCGTTCACCACGGTCGTCCTGCTCGCGCGCGTCGTGACCCGACTGGGCTCGCTGACGCGGATCGACTCCCAGGTCATTGAGAACATGTTCGCCTCCGACGTGGCGTTCCTGCAGGACCTGTACCGCCGCGTCAACGCCGAGGGCCACACCCGCGCCGGTGTGACGTGCCCGTCGTGCGGTCACGGGTTCGCCGTCGACATCGCGGGTGGGCGCCTGGGGGAATCGTGACGTACGCGACCCACCGCCTGCACGAGGAGGTCGCGTACGTCGCCTACCACTTCCACTGGGCCTTCGACGACATCCTGGACCTCGAACACCCGCTGCGGCAGCGCTACGTCGCGGAGATCGCCCGCATCAACCAGCGGATGAGTGAAGGCGGGTAGCCGAATGCCAGCGATGCCAGGGTGGGTGGGCAGTCTGACGGACCGCTTCCGACGCGGCGGCGAACCGTCGCCGACTGTCGGCAGCGCCACCGCGACGGGGACGCCGGACCGCGCGCCGTCGGCTGACGGAGGTGCCGCGAACGTCCCCCACACCGACGCGGGCTTCCTCGCGCTTCCCCCACTCGGATCGGCGACCGGGCCGATCGCCCACACCATCCAGCGGGACGGCGCCGCGTGGATGAGTACCTGGCGGCAGCCCACCTTCATGACCGGCGTCGACCATCTCGTCGACCCGGACGCCCCGTCCGGCGTCGTCGCGGACCTCGTTCGTCCGGGACAACCCCGAACCCGCCCGGCCGCCCAGGACCTCACGCTGGCTCCCCTCGATCCGGACCCGGCCGAAGCAGAGGTCACCGGCGACCCGACGGACTCGGTGACGCAGCAGCCTCCGACCCGTTCGACGGCGACCGGTAGCCGAGCCACCGGTAGCCGGGCCACCGGTGGCGGCGCCGGCGCGGGCACGCGCCTGGGTACGGCGTTGCGATCAACGGTCCAGCGGCTCTTCGGCGGATCCGCTCCGGCGTCGCGCGACGTACCGACGTCTCCTCCTGCCGAGCGGCCCGAGCTGGTGCTGCGACAGCCGGCGAGGCCCGCCGGAGAAGACCGCGCCCCCTCAGGCACAGGCTCGGTACCGGCGCATGCAGCACCGGCGCATGCAGCACCGGCGCATGCAGCACCGGCGATCACGGCACCGATGCGCACAGCGCCAGTGGTGACAGCACCGGCGGGCACAGCACCAGTGGGCGTGGGCACAGCACCGGCGGGCACAGCACCAGCGGGCATCACCGCCCCCGTTCGAGTTCAGCGCTCGACCGCGGCGAGCGGACCCGAGCCGACCGCCGACACGGCCGTGGCGGCGGGTTCCGTGCCGGTGCCGCTGGACGAACCGACGGTGGTGCGGCCGGCCGGTCCCCCCGTGCCGCTCGCCGGCCTGCGCACCCTGCCACTGGCCGTCGGCCCCGTTCCGACGGCACCGATGACGCGGAGCGACCCGCCATGGTTGGCGCCGGAACGCGTTCTTCGGCCGGTGAATGACCCCACGACAGCGCTTGCGGTGCGGGTCCAACGCGCTCCCGAGAGTCCCGTCGAGACCGCTGCTTCGGAGTCCGGCCGGGCAACGGCGCACGGCCCCGAACCCACGTCGGCTCCGGCCCCGACTGTTCCCTCAGCGGACGCACCGGCCGCGGACGCCACGCCTACGGACGCCACGACCACTGATGCCACGACGGGCAGCCCGGTTGGGCCGTTGTCCGGCGTACCGCGGGTGACGTCCACCGTCGAGGCGTCCCCGCCCGTTCGGCCCACCACCCGTCAGGTGCAGCGGGTGACCGCGGACCCGCCCGTGCGGTCCGCCCGCCCCACCCCGACTCGGTCGCCGGACGGCAGCGGTGAACAGGGACCGGTGGCACCCTCGTCGTCCGCGACACCGGAGCCACCTCCGGCCGCGCAAGCCACGCCAGCGTCTCCACCCCGGACGCGTCGCCTGGGCCTCGGCGCACCCTTGGCGAGCGGCGACCTCCCCGTCCATCTGCAGCGTGCCGTCGGGGCACCGGGCGGCGGGACACCGGGCAGCGGGGCCGGTACGGAGTCCGTTGGGCCGTCCGCCGCGACAGCGGAGACGCCGCCCGCGCCGATGTACCGGTCGGCGCGTTCCCTCGCTCGCGACGAGTCGGCGGACCGCCCGGCCGAGCTTCGTCAAGTAACTATTGACAGCACGGATGCGAGCGCCTCACCAGCGGAGCCGCCTCGGGAGGAGCGGGCGCCTCTGCCCGCTTCCGACAGCGCGGAGCAGACCTCGCCCATCCTCGGGGCGGGTCCCTCGCTCACGGTCGACCCGTCGCTCACGGCGAGCCCTTCGCTCACGGCCGGGCAGCCGGTAGACGCTCCGGCGCCGACCACGCCCGGCGAACCGCTCGCGGTCCAGACGATCCCGCTCGCGGCTGCCCCCACCGGCGCCGCGCCCAGGACTTCCACCCACGCCGGCACTCCCACCACCGCGACTGGCGCGGGTGTGGTCAGCGGCCCGGTCGGCGGGACCGGCAACCCGCGGAACACCACCGCCGGCAGTGCGCCGGCCGACTCGACCGACGACGGGAGTGCGACTGCTCGTACGACCGAGAGCGCGTCCGAGACCGCGATCGGGAACGCGACCGACCGGACGGCCGAGACGTCCCACCTCGACGTCGTCGTGGCGAGGACGCCCGATTCTCCGTACCACGGCGCACTCGACGCACCGCTCCGGACCGCAGCAGGGCACGTGTCCGAGCCGGACGACGGGCCCGCATCCGCGACAGCCCCGGTCCAGCCGACGCATGCTGACCCTGACCACGGGCGCGGTCCCGTCTCCGCGCCGGTGCCGCCGGCGTCGGCGACGACGGCTCCGGTCGCCACCGCACCTCCGGTCGCCCCCGCACCTCCGGTCCGCACCGCCCGCCCGGTGCTGGCCCAGCGGCTCCTGTCCGGACAGCTTCCGGGGACCAGCCCCTTCGATCCGGTCGCGCCCGGCCCCGACACCGTGGTGCCGGCACGGCTCTCCTCCACCGCGCGTCGTCCAGCCGGGTCAAACGCCACGGCGACAGGGCCCACGGCCACCTTCACACCCGGCGCGGCGGGCGCCACGGCGAAAGGCCCCACCGGCTCGATGGCAACCCTCGGTACTGCCGCCGGCGCCACTCCGTCGCCCTTCTCGGGCGCGTACGCCGAACCTGGGCGATCGACCGACATGGCGCCCTCGTGGCAACGAGATCTCACGCCGGCCCAGCGGTCTCGCCAGGCCGACATCGCACCGACCGACACCCTCACGATCTCCCGGATCGCCTACCCGGCCTCGTCCCGACGGTTCGCACCGAGGGGTTCGATGTCGAGCGCGGCGACCCCCGCCGGCTCGATCGCCAGCGCGGCGAATCCCATGGGCGCGATGCCGGGCGGCGGGATGCCGGGCACCTCGCCGGCCGACATCGCGATGGTTCTCCCCAGGGCGCCGGCCGACCCTCGACCGGACGCCACCACGACCGCGCTGTCCGCTTCGGCCTACTCCGAGGGCGCCGCCACCAGCGACGCAGCCACGCCTCCCACGGACACCGCCACCACAACGGCCGCGACACCAACGACTACGGCGACGACGACGGCAGCGATGTCGACGGGAGCCGACGCCCTCACCGGTGGTGCGACCGACCTGACGGGAGCGGCCAGCGGCGGGATCGACTCCGCCGCGATCGACGTCCTCGCGCACCGCGTCTATCCCGCGATTGCCCGCCGGATCCGGGCCGAACTGCGACTGGACCGGGAGCGGCTGGGCGGGCTGGCGGACCGGTCCCGATGACCACGGCGGCCGGACACCCACACCGGCGGGTTCCCACGAACCACGAGGAGCAGAGGACATGAGGGAGGAGGCCCGATGACGGCGGAACAGATCCCGGCGTTCGGCGTGCGCTTCAAGGTGCAGATCGACGACGTCGAACTCGGCCTCTTCACGAGTTGTGAAGGGCTTGGTTGCCAGGTCGTCCTCGAACAGCGGCAGGAGGGCGGAAACAACGGCTACGTGTGGCAGCTCCCCTCGCGGATCACGTACTCGACGGTGAAGCTGACCCGCCCGCTCACGAAGGACACCGAGAAGGTGGCGCGGTGGATCGCCGGGCTGGCGAACGGAGTTCGCCGCACCACGGCACAGATCACCGCGATGACCACCGACGGTACGACGGTCGCGCGCTGGGGTCTGCTCGACGTCGTGCCGGTCCGATGGAACGGCCCGAACGTCACCTCCGGAGCGGCGGGTGTCCTGACCGAGACCATCGAGATCGCCCACCACGGCTTTCTCGACACGGCCCGGTCCTAGCGCGGCCACCTCCGCGGAGAAGGGAGAGGCGAATGGCGGGAAGCTCGATCGCGATGACGTCGGCCGGAGGGTCGGCCGGCGGTGCTCCGGCGAGCCTGGCCAAGGCGTACCTCTCTGTCCACGAGCCGCTGCCGGGTTCCGGCGCGGGCGCGAAGCCCGGGCCGGAGACCGGCCAGATCGCGTTCCAGTTCAACCCGAACGAACTGACCCTCGCCAAGTCGGCCCGTTGGAAGACCGAACCGGCGCGTGGCGCGAAGAAGGCCAGCCCACCGGAGTTCCAGGGCGCCGAACCGAGCCAGCTCGCCCTGGAGATGTTCTTCGACGCCACCGCGACGATGGACGACAGCGTGGTGAAGGCGGTCGAGAAACTCTTCGCCTGTTGCGTACCGACCGACACGAGCCTCGGCAAGAACAAGCCCGTTCCCCCGTTGGTGGTGTTCCACTGGGGCGCTCTGACGAGCTTCCCCGGATTCCTCACCCAGGTGTCAGCGAAGTACTCGCTGTTCACCCCCGACGGGACGCCGGTCCGCGCGACGTGCTCGGTGAAACTGCAGGAGATGCCCGCGGAGACGGCTCGCCAGAACCCGACCTCCGGCGGTCTGCGCCCGCACCGGGTGCACACGGTGCTGGCGGGCGAGAGTCTCGCGACGGTCGCCTACCGCGAGTACTCCGACCCGAACCTGTGGCGTGCGCTCGCCGAGTCCAACGAGATCGACGACCCGTTCCGGCTCCCGCCCGGAACCACCTTGCTCCTTCCCTCCGCCGACGAACTCGCGGCGCGGGACGGACAGGCACGGACGTACTGAGCGAGGAGACGAGATGACCCAGACGCATTTCACGAGCACTCTTCGAGTCACCGTCGACGGCCAGGCGCTTTCCGACGACATCCTGGTGCTTCTCACCGAGGCGTTCGTCGACTCCAACCGCCGGCTGCCGGACATGTTCGTGCTGCGCTTCCGGGATCCGGATCGACTGGTCCTGTCGCGCGGTCGCATCGAGATCGGCGCGGCCATCCAACTCACCGTCGTCGCGGCCGAGGAGAGCCGGCCCGTGCAGCTGCTGAGCGGTGAGGTGACCGCGCTCGAGGCCGAGGTGGACGGTGGCGGCGTCTACACGACCGTGCGCGGGTACGACCTCTCCCATCGCCTCATGAACGGCAGCAGCACGTCGAGCTACCTCAACGTGACGTACTCCGACATCGTCCGCAAGGTCGCTACCGAGGCGGGCATCAGCGTCGGGACGATCAGTTCCACCACGGTCGTCCACGAGTTCGTCGCCCGGACCAACACCTCCTCCTGGGACTTCCTCCTCTCACTCGCCGACGAGATCGGCTATGACGTGTACGTCGAGGAAGGAAAGATCCACTTCGTCGAGCCCACGCCGAAGCCGGGGGCACCGAGCGGACCCGGTCGGCAACCCCACGTTCTGCGACCCGGGGCGGACCTGCTCCGGCTACGTGCGGCCGTCACGGGTAGCGGGCAGGTGTCCTCGGTCCAGGTCCGGAGCTGGGACGAAGACCAGCAGAGAGCGATGATCGGCACCGCGTCGGCGCCGACCACCGGCCCCAACTCGACCACGACGCCGGCGATCCTGGCGGAGCGGCTCGTGGCGAGCACATTGGTCGTGACCCACCAGGCCGACACGAACCAGTCGGTGCTGGACGCCACGGCACAGGCGATCGCCGCCACGATCGGGGGAACGAGCGCCGAACTCGAGGGCGTGGCGCGCGGCAACCCGACCCTGCGGGCCGGGTCGACCGTCGCGATCGAGAACCTCGGCGCACCCTTCGACGGCACCTACGTCCTCACCCGGGCCCGCCACGTCCTGGACGCGACGAGCGGGTACACGACGGAGGTCGCGGTGACGGGCCGGCAGGAGCGCTCGATGCTCGGCCTCACCGGTGGGACGGGAGGCCACGCCACGTCCCTGACGTCCGGCGTCTTCCCCGCGGTGGTCACCAACGTCGCGGACCCCGAGGGGCTCGGTCAGGTGCGCGTGAAGTTCCCCTGGCTGGCTGACACCTTCGAGACCGACTGGGCCAGGGTGGCCCAACCCGGCGCCGGTAGGGGCTATGGGGCGCTCGTGTTGCCGGAGGTGGGCGACGAGGTGGTGGTGGCCTTCGACCGCGGAAGCCCCGAGAGGCCGATCGTGCTGGGTGGCCTCTACAGCCCCAACCGGCCACCGGGACGCGGTGACGTCCCGAACATCGACCAGGCCTCCGGCAAGGTCGGTCGCCGAACCCTCATGACACCTTCCGGCAGTCGGCTCGACATCGTCGACTCCCCGCAGAAGCCGGGGATCTGGCTGAGGACCGGCGACGGAAAGTGCGAACTCGGCATGGCCGGTAAGCCCACCGCCGTCACGCTGCGAAGCGACGGCACCGTCACGGTCAGCGCCAAGAACGGCATCACCATCGACGCGGGCAACGGCGACGTCACGGTCACGGGCTCGAAGATCGATCTGCGCGCCAAGACCGGCCTGACACTCAACGCGGGTGGTGGCGACGTTCAGGTCAAGGGCACGAACCTCGACCTGGCCGGCAACGTGGCGGCCAAGCTCACCGGTGTGTCCGTCTCCGTCACGGGCCAGGGTTCGGCCGAACTCAAGGCTCCGATGGTCAGGATCAACTAGCCGGCCAGGAACGAGAGCCCTTCCAGGAAAGGAGAACCGATGCCTCCCGCCGCACGCGTAGGAGACCCCACCGCCCACCCGGGCGTGGTCGGAGGACCGGGCGTGCCGACGGTCCTCATCGAGGGCCGACCGGCCGCGACCGTCGGCACCATGCACATCTGCTCGTTTCCGCCGCCGGCCGGTCCGCACCCTCCGTCGACGATCCTGCCGCCGGGTTGTCCGACGGTCCTGATCGGCGGGCAGCCGGCGGCCCGGATGGGTGACATGGGCGGCTGTGGGTCCCCCATCCTCATGGGTGCCATGACGGTGTTCATCGGCGGCTGACCAACGACACCACCAGCAGACACCACCAGCAGACACCACCGGGAGACATCACCGGCAGCACCACCGGCAGACACCACCGGTCCTGCCCCTCCTTCCCGAGGCGGGGCAGGACCGATGGACAACCTGACGCGAGAGAAGAGTGAGCGATGGGACAGGAGTTCGTCGGGGCCGGCTGGGCGTTCCCGTTGCGTACCGACGCGACCGGCCGCTTCGCCCTGGTGAGTCACGACCGGGAGATCGAGGAGAGCATCCGGCTCATCCTCGGCACCGCGCCGGGCGAGCGACCGATGCGGCCGGAGTTCGGCTGCGGCATCCACGACCACGTCTTCGCACCCGCCGACGCGACGACCGCGGGCCGACTCGCGGCCGACGTACGCAGCGCCCTGGACCGCTGGGAACCCCGTATCGACGTGCACGCCGTCGACGTCCTCTTCGACGAGGTCGACCGCGGCACGCTCTACATCGACCTGCACTACGCGGTTCGCGGCAGCAACGACCCGCGCAACCTCGTCTTCCCGTTCTACGTGATCCCCGAGCACTCCTCTGAAGGCGCCTGATGAGCCTGCCCGCACCCAACCTCGACGACCGCCGGTTCCAGGACCTCGTGGACGACGCCAAGCGTCTCGTCCAACGGCGCTGCCCGGAGTGGAGCGACCACAACGTCTCCGACCCGGGCGTGACGCTCGTGGAGGCGTTCGCCACTATGGTCGACCAGCTTCTCTACCGGCTGAACCGCGTGCCCGAACGCCACTACCTGCGTTTCCTCGACCTCATCGGCGTTCGGCTGTTCCCGCCCACGGCGGCCCGGACCCAGGTGACCTTCTGGCTGTCGGCGCCGCTGCCGGAGACGGTCCTCCTGCACGCCGCGACCGAGCTGGCGACGGTCCGCACCGAACTCGACGAGGCGGTGGTCTTCACCACCGTCGAGGACCTGGCGGTCGTCCCCTGCGAACTCGCCTATGTCGCCGGTTCGGAGGGTGGGCGTACTCCGGTCGACCACTCGATCGAGCTCCGCGACGGGCAGGACGTCGGCTGTTTCGCCGCGACGCCGGCGCCCGGTGACGCGTTCTACGTCGGGCTGACCAACGCGGTGCCCTCCTGCGCGGTCATGCTGCGCTTCGACTGTCGGGTCGAGGGCATCGGCGTGGACCCGACCGATCCGCCGGTCCGGTGGGAGGCGTGGGACGGCGAGACCTGGCAGCCGTGCGAGATCGAGCGCGACGAGACCGGCGGGCTCAACCGGTCAGGCGACCTGGTTCTCCACCTGCCTGCTCGCCACGTGCCCTCCGTCATCGCCCAGCAGCGGGCCGGCTGGCTCCGCTGCCTGCTCCTCGAACCCGAACCCGGGCAGACCTTCTACAGCGCGCCACCGATCGTGACCAGCCTGGAGGTCGCCACCATCGGCGCGACGACTGCCGCCGTCCACGCCGAACCGGTGACCGCTGAGGAGTTGGGACGCAGCGACGGAAGTCCCGGCCAGCGGTTCGCCCTTCGCCGCCAACCGGTGGTTGACACCGGTGAACCCGAGGTGCTCGAGGTCGGCGGCGACGGCGGCTGGGAGACCTGGACTCTCGTCGGCGACTTCACCGACTCCACCGCGGAGGACCGGCACTTCCAGCTTGATCGGCAGTCCGGGGAGGTGGCGTTCGGGCCCGCCGTCCGCAACCCCGACGGGACTGTACGCCGCTACGGCGCCGTCCCCCCGAAGGGCGCCATGCTGCGGCTCCGGCGCTACCACACGGGTGGCGGCACCGCCGGCAACGTCGCCCCGCATGCCCTCCGGGTCCTCAAGACCTCGATCCCGTTCGTCTCCGGGGTCGACAACCGCCGCCCGGCCTCCGGCGGTGTGGACGGCGAGACCGTCGCGGACGCCATGGTCCGCGGGCCGCTCGATCTGCGCAGCCGCCACCGCGCGGTGACCGCCGAGGACTACGAACTCCTCGCCCGCGAGGCCGCTCCGGAGCTGGCGCGGATCCACTGCGTGCCCGTCGCCGCGGGTTCCCCGGAGGCCGGGGCCGGCGAGGCGAACGTCGTACGGCTGCTGGTCGTCCCGACGCTCTCCCACGATCCCGGTACGCAACTGGAGTTCCTGCGGCTGCGCCCCGACGACGGCGTACTCGCCCGGGTCGCCGCCCACCTCGAAACCCGCCGCGCGCTCGGTACCCGGCTCGTCGTCGAACCGCCGTTCTACCGCGGGCTCACCGTCGTCGCCCGAATCACCGCCCAGCACACCACCGCCCCGGGCCGGCTGCGACGGGAGGCGCTCGCCGCGCTCTACCGCTACCTCGACCCGCTCGTCGGCGGACCACGCGAGACCGGCTGGCCGCTCGGCACCGCCGTCCGGGCCGGTGACCTGCACGCCTGCCTGCAGCGCGTGCACGGAGTGGACTCCGTCGACGACGTCCGGCTCTACCTCGCCGACCCTGTCCAGGGCACCCGGGCCGACGTTCCCGTACAGCGGCTCGACCTGGGCGCCACCGAGCTCGTCTTCTCCTTCGAACACCAGGTCCTCGTCCAATAGCACGGAAAGGAGCACCCATGCGTGGACTCGTCGACGGGCTCGCCAGCCCCCATCCCCTGCTTGGCATCCTGCCCGGGCTGTACGCCGAGGACGACCTCGCCAGCCGCTTCGTCGCCGCCTTCGACGACGCGCTCGCGCCGATCTTTCTCACCCTGGACGACTTCACCGCCTATCTCGACCCCGCGCTCACCCCGGAGGACTTCGTACCCGTCCTCGCCTCCTGGGTCGCCGCGTTCGACGATCCGCGTCTCGACGAGACGCGCCGCCGCCGGCTCACGGCGCGGGCGGCGGAGCTGCACCGCTTCCGGGGTACCGCCCACGGCCTGGCCGAGACCGTCGAGCTCGCCTACGGGGTCCGGCCCGAGATCGAGGAGTCGGGCGGTACGTCGTGGTCGGCGCAGCCCGGGTCCGCCCCGCCGGGAAGCGCCGAACCCGGAGTCGTCGTACACGTCCGTGCCTCCGACGAGGAGGCCGACGTGGTCCGAAGCATCGTCGAGAAACTGCGACCCGCGCATGTGCCGGTGCGGGTCGAGATCATTCCAGCCGAGGGAGATGTGTCGTGATCATCTGCGCGGGGTGCGGGGAACGTAACGCCGACGGGGTGGTGTTCTGCGCGCAGTGCGGTGTGTTCCTGGAATGGGAGGGCGAGAAGGTGTCTGACCCGAACGCCGCTTCCCGGGGCGACGGTGCGGGTCTCGATCCCGGTCTCGGTGCCGGTCTCGGTGCCGGCGCCGATGCGTTCCAGGCGGGTACGACGGGCGGCTCAGGCGACTCGGGCGCCAGCCACTCTGGCCACGCCCACTCTGGCCACGCCCACTCAGGCCACAGCCACTCAGGCCACAGCCACTCAGGCCGTGGCCGGTCGGGCGACGCGGTACCGGTCGCGGGTTCGGACGTGTCCGGCTCGCAGGTCGTGGGTTCGGACCTGACCGGCGCTCAGGTGCCCGGCTCTCGCGCTCGCGGGGGCGGCGTCGACCGCGGCAGCGTTCACCCCGGCTCGACCAACCCCGGCTCAGCCAACCCCGGCTCAGCCAACGCCGGCTCAGCCAACGCCAGGTCGACCAACTCCGGGTCGGACAGGAGCATGGTCGGCGGCTCGGTCAGCCCGGGCTCGGTCGATCCCCATGCTCCCGCCGCTCGAACGGACGCCTTCGAGTCGTCGGGGTCGGGTTCGCCCGGCTCGAGTGGCGCCACCACCGCCACCGAGGCGCCCGGCACCGGCGGCTTGGCCGGCATCTTCCGCCGTCTCGGCGTCGGGTCGCGACGCGGACCCTCGCAACCAGGGGGCACCGCACCGTCCGCGGGCTCAGCGCAACCAGCTACCGCGGGCCGGCCCGACACCGTGAACCAGCCCGGCACCGCCGCCCTGAACCCCGCCCAACCCGGCGCCGCTCAACCCGGCGCCGCCCAACCCGGCCCCGCCCAGCCGGTCACTCCGCGCCAACCGCAACAGGCACGCCGCCGGCGTCCACCCACCCGACGTCCCGCCCAGAACATCCCGACCGGCTCCCTGATCTGCGGCGCCTGCGCGATGCCCAACCAGTCCGACCGGAAGTTCTGCGCGCGGTGCGGGCATTCCCTGGCGACCGCCAACGTCGTCCGCAAGGCACCCTGGTGGCGCCGGCTGTTCGGCCGCGAACGAATCTACGAGGTAGGCACCCGCAGGGCACCCGGCCAGCCGGGCCGACGTCTCGGCACCATCGTCCGCATCGGCGTCGTCGTCCTCGTCCTCGCCGGCGCCGGCGTCCTCGCCGGGCCGCAGCGTGGGCTGGTCATCAATGCCTACAACGGCGTTCAGAATCTCCTGCTCAAACCGGAACAGGTCCGCCCCACCGGCCAGCAGGCAAGTGCGGCGGCGAAGGCGCATCCTGCCGCGCATGCCTTCGACGGCACCAGAGGAACCTTCTGGGCACCGGCCCGAACCTCCGTCAAGAACGGTGCGGTCCCGTGGCTGCGAGCGACGTTCGCCGAGCCCGTCAACCTCGTCACGATCGGCGTCACACCCGGCATGTCCGTCGACACGCCGAAGTTCGTCGCGGGTACCCGACCCGCGGAGATCGAGGTGTCGGTGACCACGGACGGCGATCCGGTCGTGAAGCGTTTCCATGTCGCGGACACCGCCGGCTTCCAGGAGTTCGCCATCGAGGCACCGGGCGCCAGGTCCGTGCAGATCGCCGTACTCTCGAGCACCGGCGCCCATCCCACGTTGGCGACTGCCATCACCGAAGTGGAGTTCTGGGCCAAGCGCTGAGCCGGGCAGCCGGGCAGCCGACGACGGCCTCACCTCGACGACGGGTCCACCACTGCGGGCCGTTCCGGATCTGCACCAGGAGTCGTCCGACCGATCTCGCGCTGGTCAGCCGCCCAGCTTACCTCTGCGAGAGGCGGCCGGCCTTTCGTGCCTTCGCGACAGTCAGGGCCAGCCTGCCACTGCGACAGGCAGGGCCCGCTTGCCCGTAGTCAGAAGGGTGGCGGGTCGTCGTCGGCTGGTGTGGCTGGTCGTGGTGCGGGTGGTGGTGGTGCGGGTGGTGGTTTCGGGTTCTTTTGTGGTTGTGGTGGTGCGGGGTCGGTGAGGTCGGGTGGGTGGGTGTGGTGGTGTCTGCCGTGTGGGTCGGTGAGGGTGTAGTGGCCTGGGGTTGTTTGGTGGAGGGTCCAGGCTGACTCGGTCTTCACTGAATGGTGGTGGGGGCACAGGGGTGCGGTGTTCGTGGGTGTGGTGGGTCCACCGCCCGCGTGGGGGGTGTTGTGGTCGAGGTCGCAGGTGGGGGCGGGTCTTCGGCAGGTGGGCCAGATGCAGCGTTGGTTGAGGGCGTGGACGAGTTCTGCTTGTAGTCCGCGCAGGAACCGTTGCGGTAGCGGATGCAGATGCAGCAGTTGCCCGGTGATCGGATGGGTGACCCCGACGGTGTAGCGGGCGTCGGGGTTGGTGAGCTGGTTGAGGGTCAGTCGGCGGGCGACCTCGGTGACGATCGGACCGAACCCGCCGAGCTCACCGGGCCGCTGCGACAACCCCATCAGCGTGGTCAGCGGAACGTTCAACTGGATCCGCGCCCGCACCCCCACCCTGGCCAGACCACTCCCATGCTCCACACTCGCGGCTGCATCAGCACTGGCCGACGGATGGTCTGTCCTCCGGGGCTCACCCGTAGCCCGCCGGTTCCCCTGAAGTCGTCGGCATGCTTGGCGTTGCGGCTGGTTGCGGTGCACGTGGCGCGGGAACCTTCACCACACCACGGCGAGCCTGCTCACTCGATTCGCCAGCGGCCCTGTCGCCGTCACCGGGGTCGGGGTTGTGGATGTGGCTGCGACCCGACAGCAGGCTGGTGGCGATGTCGGCGCGGAGCTGCCCAAGCCGACGACGATCGCCTGACTGTTTCATGGTGCGGGCGATCGCATCCACATAGCCGAACGCCTCCGCCGCCTGGTCCGCCGGGACTCCCCGAACGGCAAGGTCGGCGGCGCCGTCGATGGCGGGGTAGATCTCCACCTCCCGGTCACGCACCCGGCGTCGATGCCGCGCCAGGGCGGCATCGGGGTCGACCTTGATGACCTCCGCCTCCACCCGCATGCGAAGCAACCCAGCCCGCAACCCGAGAACGTCGGGGAACAGGGCGTCCTCCACCTTCCGCCTGTCCGCACCAGTGCTGAGATCGGCGAGACGTTCGGCGATCACCCGCACCTCGCCGACCTCCAGGTCGCCCCGGGCAAGAGCAGCCCGCGTCCGCGGCAGTTCGGTCAACGTCAACGCCAACGCGGCGTACCAGTCAGCGTGATACGCGGTCCACCCCAACAACGGCTCCAACACCGCAGGCGTATGCGGATCAACCGACCCCACCCGCACCGCCGGGTCATCGACCAGCCCCGGTGGGGTGTGCGCCAACTCCACCACATCGCCCAGACACCCCTCCTCCAACCAACAAATCAACCTCCGCCGCGCACGAACCAACTCCTCCAACTCAACCCCGTTACAGTCCCCCCGCGACACCGACAACAAAGCCGACAACAACCCAGGACCCGGCAGCACCTCAACGAACCCAGCAGGCAGCGGAGACACCCGCACCGACACACCACCAGACTCGCTCATACGTTCGATCCTACCGGCGACGAAGACCCGACGCGAACCAGAAACCCTTATCCACAAGGCAAAACAGCCACCACGAGCAGCCACCCACCTGTCGGTGGACCGTGATAATGCGGCCCAGCGAGACCAACGCGGTCGCTGGGCAAGGTGAAGTTGCATCCTCGGCAGACACCAACGGCACGCTGGAGTAAAGCCATCCCACAGGTGGTGCACTCGGCCGCTTGGCCGACCGCAAGGACGACCACCACCACCGACCACCACTCACGGCAAGGCGGCTACACCGCGAACCGTGCCGTGAACGGCCAGCGCTAGGCGGTCGCGGCGGAGTCCTCGATCCCCAGTTCGCCGAGGACCACGGCGTAGCGCCGTCGCGCCTGGGCAGCAGCGGCCGCGTCGCCGGTGAGCTGGTACGCCGCGAGGAGGATTCGCCAGCCCTGGTCGCGGAACGGATCGATCCGTACGGCGTACTCCCCCGCGTCGGCCGCCGCCACACCGTCGCGGCTGGCGAGCTCGAGTTCGGCCAGGGCGAGCGCCGCGCGGGCCGCGTCCGAACGCAACTCCTCGCGTTCCCCCACCACCCACTCGGCGGGTCCGTCCTCGGGAAGCAGGTGGCCACCATAGGCGGCGAGCACACTGCGCAGGGCGAGCCGCAGCCGGTCCGGAGGACCGCCCCGCGTCACCCGCCAGGTGGTCACGGCCTCCCGGAAGAGCGCGACGTCCGCCTGGCTGCCGGGCGGAAGCATCAGGAGGTACGCCGTACCGCTACGGCGCAGCAGCTGGGAACGCCCCCGAGCGGCGGCGGGTTCGAGGGCACGCCGCAGGGCCGACACCGCGACCTGCAGGTTGCGCCGACCGGTCTGGGGAGACATGCCCGGCCACAACGCGTCCAGCAGCCGCTCCTCGTGCACGGCCTGGCCGGCATAACAGGCGAGCATCCGCAACATCGCGCGCGCCCGCGGCCGGACACCGGCCAGATCGAGCTCGCGGTCGCCGATGTAGATACGGAAGGCACCGAAGCAGCGCAACGTCAGCGCGGGGGCCTCCGCGGCGAGCTCGCGGTCGGTGGTCGTCAGCACCTGCTCGGCGCCCACCGGCTCGGAAGCCACCCGCTGGGGGACCAGCGAATCGGCCACCAACGACTGGGCGACCGCCGGCTCACCCACCAACGGCTCAGCCACCAACGAATCGGACGTCACGAGCAGGCCGCCTCCCGCCGCCGACATGGCGGCGAGCACGTGGAACTCCGACGCACCGTCCTCTGCACAGTCGGCGAGCGCCTGGAACGCGAGGGCCCGAGCGGCATGCACACCCGCTCCCCGCGCGCAGGCCTCCGCCCGGTGTGCCTCGAGTTCGGCCGTGGGCGCACCGCCGCGCGCGAGCGCGACGGCGAGCAACCCGCGTGCCCATGCCTCCAGGACGCCGGCCTCGAGCCGGTGGGCCGTGTCGACGGCGTCCTCGAGGATCTCCGCGGGCTCGCCGCCGACCGCGAGTTCGGCGATGCCGGCCGCCAGCGCGGCGAGCAGTGCTCCCCACTCATCGCCGTCGCGTACGCACTCCATCCGGACCGCGTACGCCTCCGCCGGTGCCCGCGCCGCGATCGCTGCGGCGGCCCGGGCGACCCGGGCGAGCCAGGGCTGGCCGGCCTGCTCCGCCTCAGCCGCCAGGGAGTCCAGCGGCGCGGCGGTCACCGTGCCGGCCCACAGACCGGCCACCATGCCGAGCAGCTGCGTCGCGAGGGCCAGGAAGCCCTTGCCGTGCACGTCGATCTGTTCGGCGAGGCGAAGCGCGACGACCGGCTCACCGAGCAGCAGCGTGCTGAGCGCGGCCACGAACGCCCCGCCCACGTCGTCGTGCTCGGGCGCGAGCGCCGCCGGGTTCTGGCGTACGGCGGTTCGCAACAGCAGCGGCCACGGCGCGTCGGAGGGCGCCACCATCGGAACCATCCCGCCCGGGAGCCAGGCTTCGGTCGAGCGCCGTCCCTTCCGGGCGACATCGGCGGCCGGCGTCTCCCCTGCGAGCCGTTCGACGTCGTGGTAGGCGGCGATCGCACCCGCGAGGTCCCCGGCGTAGAGCCGACGATGGGCTCGGGCGAGACCGACCCACGGGTCACCCTCGATGGCGAAGGCCTCGTCCGGGAACGTCGCGTCGGTGCTGATGTCGGGGCCGTACTCGCGCAGGACGCGCTCCACGGCAGGCCAGTCCTCGGCTCGGAAGAAGGCACGCAGCGCCGCGGTCGGGAAGCCCGCCTCCTCCAGCAGCGCCCCGGCGCGGGCGTACCACTGTCGGGCCTCGCCGGCACCGAGCCGTTCCCGCAGGATTCCCTCGAGGTGCACCTGCAGGGCCGTGTGGTAGCGGTAGACGCAGGTGATCTCATCGGTCTGGGTCGTGAACAGCTGCCGTTCGGCCAGCTCCTCGAGAATGGCCGCACCACCGGGCCGGCCGAGCAGCGCGTCGCATAGGTCCGCGTGGAGGATCGTCAGAGCGCTCGTGAGCACGACGAAGTCGGCGATGTGTGGCGGAAGTCGGTGGAGCACGGTCGCGGTGAGGTACGCCTTCACGAGTCGGCCGCGGCCCCCGAGCCCCGCGACCGCCCGCCGCCGTGCCGACAGCGGCTTTCCAGCCGTCGCGAGGTAGAACATGTGGAGCCCGGCCGCCCACCCTTCCGTGTGCCGGGTGAGCGCCGCCACGTCTTCGGGTGGTAGCGGCTCACCGTAATGCCGCTCGAAGAGAACGCCGACCTCCCAGGAGCGCAGACGTAGGTCGTCCTCGCCGAGTGTCAGCGTGTCGGGTGCGAGCAGTTGCCGGGTGAAGCCCATGCCGGGCGCCTGGGTTCCCACCACGACGAACCGCACACCGGGCGGGGCCACCGCGATCGCCCTGGCGAGAACGCGTTCTGCCTGGGATCCGGCGAGAAGGTGCACGTCGTCCACCACCACGGTGAGGTCCACCGATGAATCGGCGGGTGAGTCCGGGTGACCGCTTCCGGCCCCGTCGAGCATCGCCAGCAGGACGGCCGGGTCCTCACTCGGTGCGTCTGGGAGGTGAAGTGCCATCGACAGGGCCGTGGTGAGGTACCGCGTGATCGCACCAGCCGAGGTGTCGGTCTCCTCCGCGTGGTACCACGCCACCCTGTGGTCGGGACCGCGACGACGCAGGTGGTCGACGTACTGCGCGACGAGGGTGGTCTTACCCGACCCCGGCAGGGCGGTGACGAAGAACACCCGGATCGACCGCAGGTCGAGAACGCGGAGCAGCCGCTGTCGAACCAGACCACTGGCCGTCGGCGCGGTGAGCTTCACTCGCGACGACCAAACCCGGGCCGCTCGTTGTGACCCCGCGTCCTCGCCTTCGTGCCGACTCTCGACCAACCCTGACACCTTGCCAACCTGCGCATGCATCGATGACCCCCCCGGGCATACGACGGTCGCGATCTCTCTCAGGCACACGATAGATCTCCGGAGCGGGCGCCGGGAGTGGGAGCTTTCCAACAGACAGACTGATTTGGGCGAAACAAGCAATGAACGGGGACCGGCGACCCGCGCGGGCCCGGGCACGGCGTGAGGTCCTCCCTCGTCAGCCCCGCGGCCTCGGACGGCGTCGACCGGCCGGCGGCTCAGCTCACCTCCGGGGCACCCAGGCGTTCCGGGGCTTCGAGGCGAGTTCTGACATCGGTGCTTTCGGAAACTTTCTACTTTTTGCCTACTGCCATTTCCGATAACGCCGCTCTGGCGATATCTTCCCGTACTTCGGATTCCACCGTGAAAGCGGGGTCATACCGCCGTCGACGACTGTCCCGATCAATGTCCGCGGCCCATGCTTTCCACCGATCTGTCCCGTTTCGGGTTCGGTCACTCCATCGCGGAACGGAGACTTCGTCCCGCTCGTGACGCTTTTCCGACGCTCCGGACCTCTACCAAAAGGGGCGAGTTTCACATGGGCGGAAATTGGCATCATCGACCGACAGCCGATCCGACCCTCCGCAGTGATTTCTGCTGTCTTGTCGCTCACGCGGAGGACACGCGGGACGCGCCCGGGGAGCACTCTCGATCGGCCCTATTACCATCAAGCAATGGTCAGCATCGGCGAACCCGACGGACGCTCACATGAGGGCAGGTGCGAACCGTCTGGACGACCGTACTTCGACGCCGAGTTCGCTCCGGACTTCATCGACTCGATCAAACGCATCGCCGCGTCCGCCGCCCGCCTCGTCGAGGCGGAATACGCCATTCTGTCCGCGAGCAACCGTGACGAAGGGTGCTTTCTGCTCATCAGCACTGGTTTCTCGAACGACCTGGACAGGGTCGAACACGCGGGGCTGGCCGACATCACCGAGCGACTCCGCGAGACTCACGAGGTGCTCCGGATCCCCGATCTGTGCGAGTACCGCCTGGCCGAAGGGTTCCCGTCCCGTCAGACGGCTCTCACCAGCCTGATCGGCGTCCCCATCCCCGTCGACGACCAGATCTTCAGCCAGCTTTACCTCGGGAACAAGAAGGGCGGCGCGGCGTTCACCGCGGCCGACGAGGAGGCGGCCGTCGCGCTCGCCGCCTCCGCCGGGGCCGCGATGGAGAACGCCCATCTGTTCGTCCAGGAACGCCGCCGCCACCGCTGGCTCGAGTCGGCGTTGGAGACGACGAGGCTCCTGCTCGGCCAGGTCGACCGCGACACGGCGCTACAACTGGTGGCGGAGCGACTACGTGAGGTGTCCCGCGCGGACGGGACAGCCATCATCCTGGTCAGTCCGGAGTCGTCGGAGGGCGTGGTCATCTTCGCGGCCGCCGACGGTTTCGGCGGTGAGAATCTCATCAACACACCCGTCCCGCTCCAGGGCCTCACCGCGCGGGTCATCAGCACCGGACAGCGCATCATCAGCGAGAACGTCACCGGCGAGGAGGGCTATGACCCACCGCCGGAGGTGCTGGGCCTTCAGGCCAACCTCGGCTCGGGGATGTACATCCCGCTCACCGTGGCGGGCAAGGTCCTCGGGGTGCTGGTGGTCGGCTGGCGGCGTGGCGCTCCAGGCGACCACATCTCGGCCCAGGAGGTCGAATTGGTGGAGATGTTCGCCGGGCAGGCGGCCCTCGCCCTGCAGCAGGCCCAGGCGCGCCAGCTGGTCCTGGAGGACCGCGACCGGATCGCGAACGACCTACGCGACGTCGCGGTCGACCGGCTCTTCGCCATCGGATCCCGGCTGCACGGCACCACCGGGCTGGTCGCCCGGACCGAGGTGGAGCGCCGGATGAACGACGCGATCGATGAGTTGGACGAGACGAGCCAGCAGATCCGCTCGGCCATCTTCGCGCTTCGCCACGACGACTCGAACGTCCAACGGACCGCCAGCAGCCAGGTTCTCGACGAGATCGACGCCGCCAAGGCGACCCTCGGATTCACCCCGCGCCTGGTCGTGCACGGCTCCGTCGACCGGTACCTTCCGCCGCACGTCCAACGCGAACTCGTCCGCGCCGTCCGGGAGACCCTCACCAACGCGGCGAGCCACACCGGACCGACCAGGGTCGAGGTCGAGGTCCGGGTGGGGACCGACGAGCTCAGCCTCACCGTGACCGACGACGGCAGCCTCTCCCAGCGTGAACCCTTTCACGGCGCGCTCACCCAACTCCGCGCGCGGGCCAAACGACTGGGTGGCGACTGCGAGGTGCGCGCGGGCGAACACCGCGGCACCCTCGTGCAGTGGCACCTGCCGCTGACCGTCTGACCCGGTCAGAACCTCAGCGCGACGTCAGCCCCGCGGGGTTGGCATCCGCGTCGAGATAGGTGCCGTGCCCCGCCTTCACCAGGTCACCGTCGAACGTCAACACTTCATTGACAAGCCGTCCGAGCTGGTTGCGGTAATGGATCACCACCGTGTCGACGCCGACGTACACGCCGACGACCTCGAAGCGCAGGTCGGGGATGCGGCGTAGGCCTTCCGTCCAGTAGTGGCGAAGCGCGGCCTTGCCGCGGAGAACTCCGTCGCCTCCCAGCAGGCGCGCGGCCACCGGCGAGGTGAACACCACGTCGTCGGTGAAATGGCTCAGCAGTGCATCGAGGTCGTGGGCGTTCCAGGCCGCCAGCCAGTCGTCGGCGAACCTGCGCGCATCGGTGTGATTCACCCGTCCATCATGGCGCACACCCACCGGCCGGTGCGGGTCAGCTCGATCGCCGGTATCTGGTCGCACACCGGCGGGTGACCCTCGTGTTCGCCGGCAGCGAATCTGCCCACGGCAGAGAAACGCGCGACCGGCCCTACCCCTCGGCGACAGTGAACGCAGGGAAAGCCCAGGGAGGCAACGTTGAACCTGTCCATGACCGCGGCGGCTGCCGCCGCGAACAACTTCGACGACCAGTTGGCCGCACGGCTGCTGTACCACCGCGTCGTCCTGCTCGGAACCGAGGTCGACGAGGTGAGCGCGAACCGCGTGTGTTCGCAACTGCTTCTGCTGTCGGCGGAGGACCCGAACGAGGACATCAGTCTCTACATCCACAGCCCGGGCGGCATCGTCTACTCCGGGATGGCGATCTACGACACGATGCGGCTGATCCCGAACGACGTCGCGACCCTCGCGATGGGGTTCGCCGCGAGCATGGGGCAGTTCCTGCTCTGTGCCGGCACGAAGGGCAAGCGTTACAGCCTGCCGCACACCCGGATCATGATGCACCAGGGCTCCGCCGGAATCGGTGGAACCGCCGCCGACATCGCGATCCAGGCCGAGAACCTCGAGCACTCCAAGCGGCAGATGGAGCGGTTGCTCGCCGAGAACACCGGCCAGTCGGTCGAGAGTATCCGCGAGGACAGCGACCGCGACCGATGGTTCTCCGCGCAGGAGGCACTCTCCTACGGGATGATCGACCGGGTCGTCGAGTCCCTCGACGGCATCGGTCACGGCGTCGGTCACCGAGGACACCGGGCGAACGTCAGGGCGGGGATCTGAACCATGGGCCACTACACGATCCCGAACGTCATCGAGCGCACCCACACCGGCGAACGCGCGACCGACGTGTTCAGCCGGCTTCTCTCCGAGCGGATCATCTTCCTCGGCAGCGAGATCGACGACGACGTGGCCAACGTCGTGATGGCTCAGTTCATCCATCTCGAGGCCGCCAGCACCAGCCAGGAGATCTCGCTCTACATCAACTCACGCGGCGGCTCGTTCAGCGCCCTGATGGCGATCTACGACACGATGCAGTTCGTCCTGCCCGACGTCGCGACCATCTGCCTCGGGCAGGCGACCTCGGCCGCGGCCGTACTCCTCGCGGCAGGCACACCCGGCAAGCGGTTCGCGTTGAGCCACTCCCGCGTCGCCCTGCACCAGCCGGAGGCGCGGGGACAGGGAGCGTTGTCGGACCTGCAACTGCAGGCCAGGGAGGTCTCCCGGGTCCGGGCTCAGATGCTCGAGGTGCTCGGCAAGCACACCGGACGGTCCGTGGAGTCGCTGCGCGCCGACACCGATCGCGAACGCATCTTCGACGCCGAGGAGGCACGCGCGTACGGCATGGTCGACGAGATCATCACGCACCGAAGTGAGGTGTCCGAACCGTCGCTCATGCGGCCATGAGCACTGGTCCCCGCGGCGGCCTGGCCGACATCGGACGCGACCCCACGGTCAGCACCCGGTGCGTCTGCGCCAGCAGGTCGGAAAGCCGGATACGCAGCGATCCGCAGACGGCCTGGAGGATCTCCGAGGAGGCCTCCTTGCGGCCGCGCTCGATCTCGGAGAGGTACTGCATGGAGACGCCGGCGTCCTCGGCGACGTCGCTGAGGGTGCGCCGCTGCGCGGTCCGTACCTCGCGCAACGCCTGACCGATCGCCGTCCGCAACGGGGGCTCGGGCGCCCGCGCGTGCGGCCGCATGGGCACGACGTTGTCCGTACCGCTGTCCGCGCTCATCCGTCCTCCTCGCCGGCTCCGTACCCGTGTCGTCTGGTACCCGTGTCGTCCGCGCCGGTGCCGCCAGCCTAACCCGCACGCCCGAGCGGCGGGCCGAACACCGCAACGGTGCTCGGCCCGCCGGGGATGTTCCCCGAATCGAGCTCGTGATCCAGCGCAGGCAGCGGCGCGAAGGTAACCGGGAGCGGCAATACTCTTCGTCACACCGATGTCCTCAGCCGTCAGGAGCCCGTCCCATGGTGAGGGATCCCACGGCGGAGCCTGGCGAAGGAGAGCCGGGCTCGCCGTACGTGCTGCGCGCGCTCGTGCTCGCGGACGCGGGAGAGGTTCTGACCGTGCAGCGGGCGGCGTTCGTGGCCGAGGCCCAGCACTACGACGACCCGTGGCTCCCGGCGCTGACCCAGACTCTCGCCGAACTGGAGCAGGAGATCCGGACCAGTAGCGGCATCGTCGCGGTCACCCGCGGCCGTGTCGTCGGAGTCGTCCGGATGCGGACGTTCGTCGACACGCTCTACGTCAACCGGTTGGCCGTCGCACCGGACTGCCAGGGACAGGGCATCGGTGGCGCCCTCCTGCGGGCCGCGGAACAGAGCACGACGGCATCCCGCGCCGGCCTGTCCACCGGCCCGCGCAGTGGGGCCAACCTGCGCTTCTACCAGCGACGCGGCTACATCCTCGACACCGAGAGCCCGCGCCGCGCCGAGACGGACTACCTCCGACTCACCAAGGTGCTCCGCCTCGGCTGCGCGTGAGTGAACGTGAGTGAAGCTGCGCAGCCGTGAGGCCGGATCCCGGGGACCACGATCGGCAGAGATGCGAAACGCTCCTGGAGGGAGACCCTCCAGGAGCGTTTCGTCGTGGTAGCGGGGGCAGGATTCGAACCTGCGACCTCTGGGTTATGAGCCCAGCGAGCTACCGAACTGCTCCACCCCGCGGCGACTTGGTAAACAGTACGGGTCATAGGCGTCCTGCGCAAATCGGCCCCAGCCGGGCGGCGGGAGGCCTCCGTCCGGCGCGACGGCCAACCGGCCCCACCATGCCGAATCGCCCACCCAGCCGGTGGCTGGATGGGCGATTCAGGAGGTCCGTCACGCGATGCCGGCTATCCGGACCGCGCGGCCGTCGAAGGCGATCGGCTCGGGGTCGGCGTGGGAGTGGGAGTGGGCGCGTTGTCGCCACCCGCGGGAGGGTTCGGTTGCGCGCGCCCCTGCGCCTGCGCCGCCCGGTTGACCGCGGCCTGCGCCTTGGCCACCGCGTCGGCGTACCCCTTGAGGTCACCCTTCCGCAGCGCCGCCTGCGCATCCTCGAACGCCTTGTTGGCCTCCGCCAGGGCCGTCGCCACCGTCTCGGTGGGCGGCGGCGCGGGCTCGCCCGGCTTGGCGGGTGGCGGCTGCTCGCCGTCGGTGTGCTCCCCGGTGTTGGCGCCCGCATTGCCCCGGAAGACCATGTTGAGCGCGTCCTGGAGGGTTTCGCCGACGCCGGTCTGGCCACCGAACGACGCGAGCACGAGGCGCAGCAGCGGGTACGACGCGTCCCCCGAACCACGCTGGACGTAGACCGGCTGGACGTACAACAGGCCGCCGCCGACGGGCAGCGTCAGCAGGTTGCCTTTGACGGCCCGGCTCTCACCTCGGGTCAGCGGGAGTAACGCATCGGCCACCCGGGTGTCGGACTCGAGTCGGTTGGCGATCTGACTCGGCCCGTCGATCTGCGTCTTGTCGTCGAGCTGCAGGACGCGGATCTTGCCGTAGTCGGGTGAGCGCGCGTCCGCGTCGACCGCGACGAAGGCGGCGAGGTTCTCGCGGTTGAAGTAGATGTAGGTCGAGGTGAGCGAGAACGTCGGAGTGTCCTCGCCAGGCATCCGCACCGACAGGTAGTAGGCGGGCTGCTTGGTCGACGTCTCCCGGGTCGGGTCGGAAGGCACCCGCCACCGCTCCGTGCCCTGGTAGAACGCGCCCGCCTTCGTGACGTGGTACTGCGCGAGGATCTCGCGCTGGATCTTCATCAGGTCCTCGGGGTAACGCACGTGGTCGAGCAGCGCGTCGGGAATCTTCGAGCGCGGTTGCACGGTGTTGGGGAAGGCCTTCATCCAGGTACGCAAGACCGGGTCCTTCTCGTCCCACGCGTAGAGCGAGACCGAGCCGTCGTAGGCGTCGACCGTCGCCTTCACCGAGTTGCGGACGTAGTTGATGCGCTCGCTCGGCTGGCCCACGATCGCCGGCTGCTGGTCGAGCGACGTCGAGGTCGCGTCGTCGAGTGCCACCCGCTGGGAGAGCGGGTAGTTGGGCGACATCGTGTAGCCGTCGACGATCCACTTGATCCGGCCGTCCACGATCGCGGGATAGGGATCGGCGTCCAGGGTCAGCCAGGGCGCGACCTTCTGCACCCGATCGCGCGGGCTGCGGTCGTAGAGGATCTTCGAGTCGCCGTTGATCCGGGACTGGTTCAACAGGATGTTGAAGTCCTGGAACTTCGCGGCGTAGAGCAGCCGGTTGCCGAACGAACCGATCTGTACTCCGCCCTTGCCCTGGTAGGTGTTGGTGGTCTTCGCACCGCCGCCACCACCGGGGATGTCGAGCTCGACCGGCTCGCTTCCCTTCGGCGCCCCGACGATGGAGTAGGGCGGCGACTCCTCACCGAAGTAGACGCGCGGCTCGTACTTGCCGAGATCACCCGTGGACGGGATGCCGCCCTGCAACCAGTCGGGGGTGCCCTCACCGGTACGGCGGTTTCCGTTGGCCGCGACCATTCCGTAGCCGTGGGTGTAGACCGTGTGGTCGTTGTTCCAGTTGCGCTGGTCGTCCGGCACACCCTCGAGGTTGAGCTCCCGGACGGCGACCACCGCGTCGCGGGACTGGCCGTCGACGGTGTAGCGGTCGACGTCCAGGGGCTTGTTGAAGGTGTAGAAGCCGCGCACCTGCTGCAGCTGCTCGAACGTCTCCCCCACGATCGCCGGGTCGATTAGGCGCACACCGGGCAGGGTCTGCGCGTCGTCGGCGAGCTGCCCGGCCGTCGTGGAGGTCTTGGCGGAGTACTCCTTGACCTCGGCGTCGGCGACACCGTAGGCGGCGCGGGTGGCGTCGATGTTGCGCTGGATGTAGGCGGCCTCGCGGACCGGCTCGTTCGGGCGCACCGTCACCTGCTGCACGATCGCGGGCCACGCCCAGCCCAGCAGGACCGCGGACAACACGAGCAGCCCGAGCCCCAGCCCGGGAAGCATCCAGGTCCGGCGCACGACGTTGGCGAAGAACAGCACGGCGCAGATCGCCGCGATGATCGTCAGGATGGTCTTGGCGGGGACCACGGCGTGGGCGTCGGTGTAGGTGATGCCGGTGAACGCCTGGTTGGACATCTGGTGCGAGCCGACGACCAGGCCGAACCGGTCGAACCAGTAGGCGACGGCCTTGAGCAGCACGAACAGTCCGAGCAGCACCGACATGTGCGCCTGGGCCGCCGCGGACGCCTTCTGGCCCTGGGACTGCAGCCGGATGCCGCCGTAGAGGTAGTGCGCGATGAGGGCGGCCAGCAGCGACAAGACGATGACGGTGAAGCCGAACCCGATCAGGAAGCGGTACCACGGGTAGCCGAAGACGTAGAAGGACACGTCGAGGTGGAACTGCGGGTCCTTGGTGCCGAAGGGCGTGGCGTTGCGCCACTGCAGGAAGGTCTCCCAGCGCCCCGACGCGCTCGAGCCCGCGATCAGCGCCAACAGCGCCGCGATCAGCCCGCCGATCAGCTTGCGGTGCGGGTCGACGACGGCGCGGTAGCGGTCGAGCGTCTGCTGTTCGGCCGAGACCGCGCGGTAGCGGGGCCGCAGTCGGTAGGCGAGGGCGAGGTTGCCGAAGACGATCGCGCCGAGCACCACACCGAACACCGCGAACATCCCGATCCGGGTGACGAGCGTCGTGCTGAAGACCTTGGAGTAGTCGATCGCCTGGAACCAGAGCCGGTCGGTCCAGAATTTGGTGAAGATCGCGAAGAACGCGATCAGCGCGACCAGGATGACGACGGTCGGAACGAGAGCGCGGGTCCGGGCGTTGCCACCGGTGAAGCCTCGCCGGGACGGATCGCGCGGTGCGGAGAAGCTACTCACGTTTCCTCGTTCCTCAGGTGCCGTGATGGTCCGCCGGAGCCGTTCGGACACGACGGTCCGGCCGGCCCGGAAATCCTGCCGTTAGTGGGCCAACTGTGTGAAGTGTCCAGGAGTTCCCGCCCTCCCCTTATGCCCGACCCTCGCCGCGCTCACCGTGCGCAACTCGTGACCTGCGCGTTCGGGTTCTTCTGCAGCGCCTCGAGTGCCGTGACGGCATCGTGCAGGGTGGCGACCCGCACCAGCCGGATGCCGTCGGTCGGCGCACCCGCCGCGGCGGCGCAGTTGTCGGCCGGGACCAGGAAGGTCGAGGCGCCGCCCCGCTTGGCACCGGCGATCTTCTGCTGGATCCCGCCGATCGGCCCGACCTTTCCGTCGGCCTCGATGGTGCCGGTGCCCGCGATGTGCTTGCCGCCGGTCAGGTTGTCGGTGGTGAGCTTGTCGACGATGGCGAGGGCGAACATCGTCCCCGCGCTCGGGCCGCCGATGTCCTGGCCGAGGTTGACCGTGACCGGGAACGGGAAGTCGAAGCCGTCGATGGGCTGGACCCCGACGAAGGCGCGGTTCGGGTCGTCCGGTGACCTGCCGGTGGTGATCGTCACGTCGAGCGGCTTGCCCGCCCGGCGCACCGAGAGCCGGATTTGGTCACCCGGCTTGTGCTTGCCCACCAGGTCGACCACCTGCTGGGCGCTGGTCGTCTTCGTTCCGTCGACCGCCACGAGGATGTCGGCCGCCTTCAGCCGGCCCACGGCAGGTGACTTCTCCACCACGGCCCGGACCTGGACCGCCGAGGGAACCTTGACGCCGACCTCGCGCATCGCGGCCGCGATCGCCGACTGCTGGGAGGTCTCCATCTGCTCGGCGTTTTGCTGCTGGACCTGAGCCGGCGTCTGGTCGGGTGGATAGATGTAGTCGCGGGGTACGACGGCCACGCTGGGATCGACCCAGCCGGCGATGACGCCCGCGACGTCGAGCTTCTGGTCCGGGCTGGTCACCGCGACGGTGGTGAGGTCGAGCTGGCCCGTCGTGGGGTAGGTCCTGCGCCCGTCGATCTTGATGATGGGCTTGCCGTCCACGTTGCCGAGGGTGTTCTCGATCGGACCTGGGCTCATCGCGACGTACGGAACCGGCACCAACCACGCGAGAGCGACCAGGGCGACGAGCAGGACAGCGGTCAGCGTCATCGTCGCGGTTCGGCGGGACATGGGAGCCAGGGTAGGTGACGAAGCACGGCCGGACCTGTCAGGGCTCGGCCGTGATCAGGCTCATTCCGCTCCGACCCACTCCGCGCTGCCGTCGGTGAAGCGTTGGTGCTTCCACAGCGGGACCCGGGCCTTCAGGTCGTCGATGAGCTGCCGACAGGCCGCGAACGCCGCGTCACGGTGCGGCGCGGACACGCCGACGATCACCGCGCTCTCCCCCACGGCCAGGTCACCGGTCCGGTGAACGGCCGCGAGGCCGCAGACGGGATGCGCCGCGACGACGGCCTCGGCCACCTCGCGCAGTTCGCTGAGGGCCCGGGGATGCGCGTCGTAACCGAGTTCGGTCACCGAGCGGCCGCCGTCGTGATCGCGTACGGCGCCCACGAACAAGCAGAAACCGCCGGCCCGCGGGTCGGCGATCGCGCTCAGCACCTCGTCGGCGGAGAGCGGACTCTCCCGCAGGTCGAGCAGCCGGATCTGGTCCCTGGCCACCGACTCGGCGCTGGACTGATCGCTGGACTGGGCGCCGGGCTGGGCGCCGGACTGGGCGTTGGACTCGGTCCTGGTCACGTTCCCCCTCGTGTCTTCCTCCGCCTCGCCCGGCGCACGACCGCGGCCGTACCGAGCAGGGCGACGGTGGCACCGGCCGCACCGAGCGTCGCCGTCTCGCGGCGCCCGATCCGCCGGCCGAGCGCCGCGTGGCGCCCGGCGACCTCGGTCGCCAGGACCTCGCACGCGGTGGTGTTGTCGTAGGTCGGCGTCCAACCGGCCGCCTTCAGCTTGCCGGAGGAGACTACCCACGGGTGGCTGACGTAGGCGAGATCACTGGCCGGCGCGGGCGTCAGACCCAGCCGGTGCAGCCGCTCGGCGGCACCGAGCGCGAGGCTCTCCGGCAGCTCCAGTCGGGGCAGACCGAACAGCTTCTCCACCTCATCCTGTCCGAGGAAGCCCTCGCTGCCCACCGTGACGGCGCCCTCGACCCGGCCGAGCGCCGACCAGACCAGGGCGCTCACCAGGTCGTCGACATGGCAGAACTGCCAGCTCGGCTTGCTGCCGCGGATCACCAGCAGCCGGGACGCCTCGAAGTGCCTGGTCAGGAAGGTGTCGACGGACGCGCCCACGACCATCGACGGCCTGACCACCGTGACCGACAGACCCGGATGGGCCTTCGGCGCCCGGCGGGCGAGCCACTCGATCTCGAGCAGGTCGGCCACCACGCCCTCGGGCCGCGCCCGCAGCGGACCGTCGTCCTCCAGGGGGACGGGGTTGTCGGCGAAGGCGCCGTAGACCATCGCGCTCGTGCACAGGACGACGCGGGGGACGCCGGCAGCGGCGGCCGCCATGATGACAGTCTGCGCACCTCGGACATTCCGGGTGCTGCGCTGGCGTGGGTCCGCGTCGGGGGACAGATCGACGTCGAGATGCACAACGACGTCACATTTCGCGATCCTCTGGGCGATCGCCGGGTCACGGACATCGAGGACGCGCCACTCCGCGCCCTCCACGTCGCCGCGCCGCTCGTCGACGCCGACGACCCGCTTGACCTCGCTCATGCCGACGAGGCGTTCGACCAGCGCTCGTCCGAGCCCGGAGGCAGCACCGGTCACCGCCACGACCAGCCCGCCGCCCCGGCGGGCCGAGGTGGCATGGCGACGCGTCGTACGCCGGCCGGGCCGGGCACGAACGGGGGTGGGTTCGTCGTTCAGAAGGAAACTCCCGGGCTAGGTTGGACGATATGAACAGCTCGCTTCGTACGGCTGGGGCGTGTCGACCAGCAGGCCCCGCGCACGTCTCCATCCGCACGCAGCTTTCCCTCATCCTGCCGGAGGTCCAACCGTGAGCAACGACGAGCCCGGCACCGGGCGCGAGGGCGAGGAGCCCGAGAAGCGTCCGCCCGGGGGTCCGGACAACCCGTTCGCGGGCTTCGACCTCGGTGCGATCTTCGGCCAGCTACAGAGCATGTTCTCCTGGCAGGGCGGTCCCATCAACTGGCAACTCGCCCTGGAGACCGCCCGGCAGACGATTCGCGCCTCCGGTGATGCCTCCCTGACCGCGCAGGAACGCTCCGAGGTCGACCAGACCGTCCGCATCGCCGAGCACTGGCTCGACGACGCGACCAGCCTGCCCGCCGGTTTCGCCGGCCAGGCCCTCGCGTGGAACCGCGCGGAGTGGCTCGACGGCACGCTGCCGGCGTGGAAGAAGCTGGTCGAGCCGCTCGCCGCGCATGTCGTCGGCGCCATGGAGAAGGCGCTGCCCGAGCAGCCCGGAGGGATGGGCGCCCAGCTCACCGGTGTCCTCACCCAGGTCGGCGGGATGATGTTCGGCGCCCAGGTCGGGCAGGGACTCGGGCAGCTCGCCACCGAGGTGTTCGGCGCCACCGACATCGGGCTGCCGCTCGGTCCGCTCGGGCAACCCGTCCTGGTGCCCGCCAACGTCGCGGCGTTCGGAGCCGGTCTCGGCCTTCCGCAGGACGACGTACGCCTCTACCTCGCCCTGCGTGAGTGCGCCCACCAGCGACTCTTCCACCACGCGCCCTGGCTGTCGGCGCACCTGTTCTCGGCGGTCGAGGACTACGCGCGCGGCATGCACGTCGACGTGAGCAAGCTCGAGGACGCCGTCGGCAACATCGACATGTCCAATCCCGACGCGCTCAACGAAGCCCTCGCGGGCGGCCTGCTGGAGCCGGAGGAGACGCCTCGGCAGAAGGCGGCGCTCGCCCGACTCGAGACGGCTCTCGCCCTCGTCGAGGGCTGGGTCGACGACGTGGTGACCTCCGCCGCGGCGCCCCGGATGCCGTCGGCGGTCCAGCTCCACGAGGCCATCCGCCGGCGCCGCGCTGAGGGCGGCCCCGCCGAGCAGACGTTCGTCACGCTGGTGGGTCTCGAACTCCGTCCGCGTCGGATGCGTGACGCCGCCACCCTGTGGGCCACGCTGCGGGAGACCCACGGGATCAGTGGCCGGGAAGCCCTCTGGGCCCACCCCGACCTGCTGCCCTCGGGCGACGACCTCGACGACGCGCGCGGGTTCGCCGAGCGGGCCGCCTCTCCGGACCGGATGGACATCGGCGATCTCGGGTTCGACGAGAGCACGCCGTCCTCCACCGAGCCGGGCGACCGGCCCGAAGCGGGCTCCGGCGACGCCAGCGAGAACCGGGGCGACACCGGCGGCACCGGCTCCGACGGCGGCGACAAGGGCCGCGACGGTGGCGACGGCGCCACCACGTGAGCGGCCTGCAGAACAGCGCGGTCGCGACCCTGACGAGGTGGACCGCGCCCTCGCCCGCGCAGGAGGCCCTCCGCCAGGACTACCTCGCCCACCTCGCCGCCCACCCGGAGGACGGGGTGTGGCGGCGGGGTCGTCTGGCCCACATCACCGCGAGCGCCGTCATCGTCGACCCGGCGGGTGAGCGCACCCTGCTGGTCCTGCACGGTCGGATCAACCTGTGGGTCCAGCCCGGTGGTCACTGCGAGGAGGGCGACATCTCACTCGACGCGGCCGCGGCCCGCGAGGCGCGGGAGGAGACGGGGCTGCCGGATCTCGTCGTCCATCCGGAGCCGCTCCTGCTGAACCGCCACGGGGCGCCGTGCGGCGCGCGGACGCATCTCGACGTGCAGTACCTCGCCACCGCGCCGGCCGATGCCGTACCGCTGGTGAGCGCGGAGTCGCACGCCGTGCGCTGGTTTTCGGTCACCGAGCTACCCGAGGGACTCGCCTCGGGGGTCGCGGAGAGTGTCGCCTCCGCACGTCTCGCGGCCCTCACCCGCTCCTGACCGGCCCTGGTTCGGCACCCCGGTTGGCACCGGGACCACGGCCCGGTCGGGCACCGGGTCGCCGAGGGTCAGAGGGCGAGCGCGAGGACGATCGCGAGGATCACCACGACAACGACGACCGCGGCCACCGCGATCAGGGCGTTTCGGCCGGGGCGGCGTTCGGCGCCGCGTTGTTCCACGAACTTCTGGAACATCACGGTGTTGGCGCCGGGATCGTCCTCGGGCCTGTTCACGTCCGACATGGGCCCGACCCTACCGGCGTTCGGTACATTCGGGCGCCTTCCAGTGGGAACCGTCCAGGACTGCGGATACCGGAATCACCGCCCGAATCGTGGCGATGCGCATCGCGTGAGGTGGGCGACGCGAATCGTCGCCGTGCGTCACCACGTCGGTGCCACCTGCCAGACCCGGGTGGCTTACGGTGATCACCGTGCCGCGGTCGTGCGGCGGCACAGGAGAACCGGCGCAGGCACGTGAACCTCGAGGAGTTGCCGTGGGCTCGTTGCCCGAAGGAGGGACCACCCGCCCAATGACGCGGTGGGGCGAACCCGTCATGCATCACCCCTGCCGACCCGTCGAGGTCTTCGACGAGCGACTGCACGCGCTCGTCGCCGACATGACGGCGACCATGGACGCGGCGGACGGTGTGGGGCTCGCGGCCAACCAGATCGGCGTCGACCTGCGGATCTTCGTCTACCGGTGCACCGACCGGGAAGAGGTCATCCACCAGGGTGTGATCTGCAACCCCGTCCTCGAGGTGCCCACCGGTGCGGACCGCCGGCTGGAGGAGTCCGAGGAGGGCTGCCTCTCCCTGCCCGGGGCCTACGCGCCCTGCGCCCGACCCGACGTCGCCACGGTCCGCGGAGTGGACCAGTTCGGTACGCCGATCGAAGTACGCGGCACGGGACTGCTGGCGCGCTGCCTCCAGCACGAGGCCGACCATCTCGAGGGGACCGTCTTCGCCGACCGGCTCTCCAAGCGGATCCGCCGGAGGCTGTTCGCGGAGGCGGAGGTCCTCGCGGAGGAGTTCCCCGCGGACTGGCCGGTGAGTTCGCGCGAGCGTTCCGACGACCCTGACGACCCTGACGACCAGGACGCCTAGGACGACCAGGACCTGTCCTGGCGAAGCCGTGACCGGGTCAGATCGCGAGCGGAGTCAGGCGCAGGTCGAGTGCCGCCAGGACGTTGCGGGTGGTCACCGCCGGGCCCGGCAGATCCTCGAACGCCGACAGCAGGGCCATTCGCAGGGCCAGGTGGACAGCGCCCGCGCCCATCCGGTCCGTCGCGCCGCTGACCCGTAGGTGGTCGAAGAGCGCGGTCGTGACGGCTGCGACGTAGAGCCGCATGCCGCTCGCGCGCAGGGAGTAGAAGAGTTCGACCAGCGCCTCGGAGCCCTTGTCGTCGATCTCTGGCGTCGCGTCCAGCGTCAGCACCACCACGAACGGCAGCGGCTGGTGCCGGCACACCTGGCGAAGGACCGTGTCGACCAGGGCCCCCGCGTTCTCCTCGACGATCGGGCTGGTGGGTTGAAGGCAGACGAGATCGCGCGGAATGGCCGCCATCCCGGTGAGCTCCCGGGTGCGCACCCGGCCGACCGGGACGGTCCGGGTTCGATGGCGCGGACCAGGGCGTTCACCACCCGCCTTCCGTGGCGCGACCCTTCGGGCCAGCCCCAGCACGTCATCCAGGATCATCGCGCTCCCCCGCCGGCGAGGTTCTCCAAGGAGTTCCTGGGGGAAGTCTTCGCAAGCCCGGCCGGATCCACGTCACCCGGACGGGATGAACCCGGCGCGATCATCACCGGCACGTTTCGCCCGCCGTTTCTTGCCGGGTCCCCGTACCCGACACCCCTCGTCACGGGTGCTCACCCGCGCTCGGACGGGTGCAGTTGGGCGGCGACGTAGGGTCCCACGAGGTCGGAGCAGGCACGCCGGGGCGCCGCGACCTCGACCATCGCGCCGTCATCGAGCCGTACGCGGAGCAGGAGCGGGCAGGGGCCGAGTCGCCGCAGGGTGGACGGCGCCACCTCGAGATCCTCCGCGAAGCGACATTCCAGCAGCAGTACCTCACTGAGGGTGAATCTGCGATAGACGACAAGTACGTCGTGTGCCCACATCGCGTAGGTGGGGTGGCGAGTCCATCGTTGGCTCAGGGACTCGACTCCCCACGAGGAACTGCGCAGCCGACAGCGGAAGACGCCTGGTGAAGCGAGGATGCGGCGTCTTCGTAACAAGACTCTCAAACCCAGACAAGCCAAGACGAGCGCGGCACCGGCCAGCAGCCACAGCATGAAATACCTCCCCGCGCGGAGCCCCCTGACAAGGCTGGGAGACCGAACGGGCGCCCACTACACCCCCTGCGGATGAAAACGCGGGAGCGGGCGGCGGAGAGCGAACCAGTGGGTGGTCAGCTGGGCTGCGGCTGGTCGTCGCAGTCCTCGAGCGGGAGGTGGGCAGCCGCCGCGACCCCTTCGAGGTAGCCGCGGGCCCGGTCTGCCTGCGGGTAGGCGCGCACCATGGCCCAGAAAATCGGGGTATGTCCGGGTTCGCGCAGGTGGACGAGCTCGTGGATCAGCACGTAGTCGATCACCCATCCGGGCATGCCACGCAGCCGGGACGAAAGCCGGACGGTGCCGTCAGTCGGGGTGCAGGACCCCCATCTCATGCCCTGGTTGCCGACCCACCGGACGCTCGTCGGCAACGGGGCGTCGTCGAGGTAACGCCTGCTCAGGGTGCGGGCCCGGCTGAGCAGTTCGTCGTCGCTGGGCCGCCGACGCTGCTCCTGGGCGGCCAGCCGGTCGAGCATCACCGAGACCCATTTGCGCTCTTCCTCCGGACTCATCCTGGCCGGAAGGAGGATCACCACCCGGTCGCCCTCGCGGTAGGCGCTCACGGTGCGGCGGCGGCGTGCACTACGGCGGACCTCGACCTCCTGGCAGGCATCGTCGCGCGCCGGGGTCGGTTGTGCGCCCGGTCGCGGCTCGGGGCGCTGCCTCGATGCCGGTTTGGCCACCTCAGAAAAGTACCCCCACCGACCGACAAGGAGCGGTCAACGTCCACAGGCGTGTTCGTCATCCACAGCCGCCACGGAGGAAATGTGCAGTTCAGTCGGGCTCGTGGCCAGGATGTCGCAAATTCTCCACAGCCCCGCCCACAGGCTGTCCACCGCCGTTCGACGCACCGCGCACAGGTTTTCCACAGGTCTGTCCACATCGCGACCGGTTCGATCCGGATCGGAAGAGAACCAGAAGGAAACGTCACATTGACGGCGGAACGTCCGGCCTCGTAGGTTCGGCGACGGAGCCCCTGGCAGCCGCGGGCCCGCTCGCAGGGGAAGGCGCGCGGGCCTGCGGCACAGGGGCTTCACGGTCCTCGCGTCCCGACTCGGCGGACTCGGTCGCGGACCAGCCCCCGCGTGGGGGTAACGTCGACACGGCGTCGCTCCGGGCGACCACATCCTGCGCCTCAAGGTCACGTACAGGTATAAATGTGCGCACCAAGGGCAGGACGTGAGCCATCTGCGTGCCGAGCACTCAGGAGTGAGCGGCGCTGGAATAAAGTGACCCGAGATCGGGCGGCCCGGGCTGGTCCGCCCTGCCCCGACCCAGCACAGCGAGGAGGGCCGTCATGGCGGAGACCTACACAGGTGAGTTCTACTGTGTGAAATGCAAGGCCAAGCGCAACGCGACCGGCGAGATCAAGGTGAACGACAAGGGCACGAGGATGGCCAAGGCCACCTGCCCCGAGTGCGGCACCAACCTCAACCGGATCCTGGGCAAGGCCTGAGCACCGAAGACGACGGAGCGGGCGGTCACGGTAGTGGCCGCCCGTTCGGTTTGTTCGGGTTGCCCAGTTTGTAGGGGTTCGCGAAGGACCGGGCCGACACGTGGTCACGTCGAGTCCCTGTCGCGTTCGCTAAGCGCCGTGAGGTAGCGGTTGTAGGCCGCCAGCGCCGCGGCGTCCACCTCGTCGAGCTCCGCTCCGCCCGTCGCCGGTGCGGCGACCGCAGTGGCGGTGAGTCGTTTGGGCGGGAGCGGCGGAAGGGCGACCGGCTCGGCCTCCGACTCCGCACCACGCCGGCGCCCCGTGCCCGACCAGGCTCTCGCGGCACTGCCGTCGGAGCCGGTCCGCGTCAGCGGGCGTTCGTCCGCCACGGCACTCTCCCCATGCTCCGGCTGGGCGCTGGGGTCACCGTCGCGGAGCAGTCGCCACCACAGGTAGACCGCGAACACCGCGAAGAACGGCCACTGCAGGGCGTAGCCGAGGTTCTGCCAGTCACCCGACCACGACTCGTAGCGCCGAAGCTGCCACCACGCCAGGAAGAGGAAGGTCGCGACCGCGGCGATCACCAGGAGCGTGAAGCCGATCCAGCGCAAGGTGAGCAGGCGGCGCAACCTGCTCGGCGTCGCGACGCTCGAGCCATCCGGGTCCATGCGCAGATCCATGGTCGCGTCGAGCTCCTCGTCGCTTCACCTCTGACCGCGCCGCGTCGACGCGCCGCGCGGGTCCTTGCCGACGACGATAACACCGCCTGTGGACGACGACCGCCGGCACATGAGACGGCGTGGCAAGCTTCCGTTCCTGCGAAAAACCGAGCGGTCGCGGTCGACTCACACGGGGAGGTCACTCTTGCGACCACAGATCAACCCTGCCCTTCGACGAGTCTGGCGTGACCCCGAGACCGTGCAGATCGGCCTGGACCCCGAACGCGCACTGGTGCTCACCGGACTCGACCCGGCCCTGCGCCACATCGTCGACGACCTCACCGGCGGCCAGACCCAGAACGCACAGACCCAGGACGCACTACTCGACGCCGCGCTGGCTCGCGGCGCCGACTGTCAGGACTCGCGCCGCCTGTTACGGCTGCTCTGCGAGGGCGGGGCGCTGCTCGACGCGGATTCCGCGGCGGACGCGCTCGACGGGCTCGGCCCCGCCGAACGCGAGCGCCTCGCCCCCGACCTCGCCGCGCGTTCCCTCGTGACCCGGGGACTGGACGGCGGAGCGGCCGACCTTCGTCGTCGCCGCGCCACCCGCGTCTCGGTCTTCGGCGCCGGCCGGGTCGGCGCGTCGGTCGCCACGATGCTCGCCTCGGCCGGAGTCGGCCAGGTCAACGTCGTCGACCGGTGCATCGCGCGGCCGACCGATCTGGCGCCGGCCGGGTTGTCCGGCCGGGACATCGGCAGACCTCGCGCGGTCGGCGCGGCCCGCGCCGCGGCGGCCGCCGGGCCTTCGACCGAAGTGGGCACCGTCGGTGACGCCCGCGCCGCGGAGCGACCCGACATCGCCGTTCTCGCACCCGACGACGAACCCGACCGCGCGCTCGCCGACGCGCTCGTGCGGGCCGGCGTGCCGCATCTGGTGGTCAGGATCCGGGAGGCGCGGGCGATCCTCGGCCCGTTCGTCCTGCCGGGTGAGTCGTCCTGTGTCCGCTGCCACGACCTGCACCGCGCCGCCCGCGACCCGCTCTGGCCGCGAGTCCTCGAGGAGGTCCTGGCCGCCCCCTGCGTCGCGCCCGCCTGCGACGTCGTACTCGCCACCGGCATCGCCGCGCACGCGGTCCTCCACCTCCTGGCCTTCCTCGACGGCACCCGACCGGCGTCGGTCGACGCGACGGTGGAGATGACACTCCCGGCGGGGAGCCTGCGCCGCAGGTCCTGGTCCGCGCATCCGTCCTGCGGCTGCCACTGGGATCCCGAACCCGCCCCCTTCGTCGCGGCGTAGCACCCATGTCGGTGGTTCGTCCTACGGTGACGCACATGAAATACGGCTTCGTGCTGCCTTATGGCGACGCCCGCACCGCCGCCGACCTCGCGGCGATCGCGGAGGAGCACGGTTGGGACGGATTCTTCGTCTGGGAAGGGATCTGGGCGATCGATGCCTGGGTCTCCCTCGCCGCGGCCGCGATGTGCACTGAGCGGATCCGGCTCGGCACCATGTTGACACCACTGCCGCGCCGCAAACCGTGGGAGCTCGCGGGTCAGACCTCCACGCTCGACAACCTCTCCGGCGGACGGGTCACGCTCTCCGTCGGGCTCGGCGTCAGCGGAGAGGACCGCTTCTGGCTGTTCGAGGACGACCCCGGTCGTCGCGTGCGGGCGGAGCGGCTCGACGAGGGGCTCGCCATGCTCGAGTCGCTCTGGCGAGAGGAGCCCTTCGAGTTCCACGGGACGCACTACCGCTCCCGTGTGATCGACACGTTGGAGCCACCCGCGCCGCCCGCCCCGGTCCAGAAGCCACGGATCCCCGTGTGGGTCGTCGGTGGCTGGCCCCGGCCGAAGTCGATGCGCCGCGCCGCGCGATGGGACGGCTGGCTGCCCAACTACGCGCCGGTCGGCGCGACCGAGCGGCTCGAGTTCACCCCCGACCTGCTTCGCGCCGGAGTCGACTGGATCCGCGCACACCGGGCGGAGTCCGGACTCACGATGGACGGCTACGACATCGTGATGGAGGGCAGCACCTCGGCCGACGACCCGCGCGGCGCCGCGGCGACCGTACGGCCCTGGGCCGACGCGGGCGCGACCTGGTGGCTCGACGCGACGTGGGGCCTCGAACCCGCACGGGTGCGGGAGGAGTCCGAGCGCCGGCTCCGTGCCGGACCACCGACGCTCGACTGAGAGCGGGGCGGGGAGGCGACGCGGCGGTCGTCTCGTGCCGGTGATGCCGCTTCGGGGCGAAATGTCGGGATCGCATCGATCAGTCGGCCGCGGGATGGTCGACTGGTGAATGACGATGATCTACGCCCTCGGTAGGACGATCAGTTTGACGTCTACCTGGACAATGGACGGGTGAGCGATCTCCCCCGCAATCCCGTCGCCCGGACCGCACGACTCGCGAGCCTCCCGTTGGGCATCGCCGGACGCACGGCTCTCGGGTTGGGCAAGCGCTTGGGCGGCAAGCCGGCCGAAATCGTCCTTTCCGAGGCACAACGTCGTACGGCCGAGCAGCTCTTCAAGGTGCTGGGCGAACTCAAGGGCGGCGCCATGAAGTTCGGGCAGGCGCTCTCGATCTTCGAGGCCGCCCTCCCCGAGGAACTCGCCGCCCCCTACCGCGCCACGTTGACGAAGCTGCAGGACTCCGCTCCCCCGATGCCGGCCAAGACCGTGCACCGGGTGCTGGCGGAGGAACTCGGCGCCAACTGGCGGCGGCGACTGCGCCACTTCGACGACAAGCCCGCGGCCGCGGCCTCCATCGGCCAGGTCCACCGCGCCCAGTGGACGGATGGTCGGGACGTCGCGGTCAAGATCCAGTACCCCGGAGCCGCGGAGGCCCTGCGTTCCGACCTCAACCAGATCGGCCGGCTCAGTCGGCTGTTCACGGCCTGGATGCCCGGCCTGGAGATCAAGCCGCTGGTCGCAGAGCTCAAGGAACGCATCGGGGAGGAGCTCGACTACAGCCTCGAGGCGGAGGCCCAGGAGGGCTTCGCGAAGGCGTTCGACGGTGACCCCGAGATCGCCGTACCGCACGTCCGCCTGCACACGAGTCGCGTGCTCGTCACCGACTGGCTGGACGGCACTCCGCTCAGCGCGGTGATCGCCGATGGCACCCAGGAGGAACGCGACCGGGCCGGGCTTCTTCTCGTTCGCTTCCTCTTCTCCGGCCCAGCCCGCGCCGGCCTGCTCCACGCCGACCCGCATCCCGGCAACTTCCGCATCACCCCCGACGGCCGTCTCGGCGTCCTCGACTACGGCCTGGTCGCGCGACTGCCGGACGGGTTTCCGCCGCAGATCGGCCGGCTGCTCCGGATCGGGCTGGACGGCGACAGCGAGCGGGTCCTCGAAGGGTTGCGCGCGGAGGGATTCATCAAGCCGCACATCGAGATCGACGCAGAGGACCTGCACGACTATCTGAAGCCCTTCACCGAACCCGCCCGCGAGCCGACGTTCCGGTTCAACCGCGAGTGGATGCGCACGCAGTTCCAGCGGATCACCGACGTTCGCGGCTCGAGCGCGAAGACGGCGTTCAAGTTGAACCTTCCACCGTCCTACGCGCTCATCCACCGGGTGTGGAGCGGCGGCATCGGGGTGCTCGCCCAACTTGGTGCCGAGGCGCCGTTCCGGGGCGAACTCGAGCGCTGGCTGCCCGGCTTCGTCGACGACGATCGGCCGGAGCTGCCCGAGAAGTCGACGAGCGGCGAGGCCCTGGGCTGAGGTGGGCCTCGGGTGCTTTCTCGTTCGAGGCGGGCAACCGTTCTTCGGCTACCAGGTCCTACGGCTACCAGGTCCTTCGGCTACCAGTAGGTGCGGTCCAGCCTGCCTTCGATGTTGCGTACGTTGTCGCGGGCGCAACGGTCGCAGTAGTGCGTGATGAGGCCGCGCTCCAGCGTCATCACCCAGGTGAGTGGTAGCTCGTCGCTGGGCGCGGAGACGCCACACAGCTCGCACTCGATCATGGACTCTCGTCCCCCCTCGAAGCGATCATCCGACCGCCGGTGTCGTTCGTCGTTGCGGGAACCATGCTCCTCGCTGAACGTGACAACAACGCTACGGACACCCGGCCAAAAGTCCTTTCTTTTGTCCGCCCCTGTCCGCGGCCGGACGTGTCGCCGGGCGAAGCCAGACGTGTAGCCGGGCGAAGCCGGACGTGTAGCCGGAAGGAACGACAAGGCCGGGGCACCGCAACCGCGGTGCCCCGGCCCACTGTCGTCGTACGCGCTACGAGGCTCGATCCGGGTCAGCTCAGACGAACCGCGCGCGCACCAGTCGCGCTTGCATCGCGACCTTCTGCGCCTTGCGGCTCAACCGGCGCGCGCGAACAAGCTGCGCGGCCCGCCGAATGTCCCGGGTGGACTCGACGCGCTGACGTATCTGCGCGCGTGCGAGGTCTTCGTGGAGCAGATGCATGGTGGTGCCCTTCGTGCTGATGTCGTTCGCTGCTGTGACCCGGATGGCCGGGGTGAGTTCGTGGTCTTCCAGGAAGTGATCAGTCATGGGGTTCTCTTAGTCAGTGGAGGCGACGGACCGGCGCGACCGGGCCGACGTTCTCGGGCGGGTGAGGGTTACGCGGCGACTTCGTTCTTGCGGGGACGTCCACGCGGACGCTTGCGCGGTACGACCACGCCGGCGATGAAGAGTTCGCCTCCCCAGACACCCCACGGCTCACGCCGAGCGAGGGCGCCGTCGAGGCACTCCCGCCTGATGGGGCAGGCCTGGCAGATGGCTTTGGCGAACTCGACATCCGCCGGCGACTCCGCGAAGAAGAGTTCCGGATCGGATGCGCGGCAGGGAAGCTCCGCCTCCGCTACGACGTCGGGTACGGCGTCGAGGACGCTAAGACTCACTTCCAGTCACCTCCTTGTGTCCTGGTGTCGTGTGGTTCGTCGTCCTGGTGGTGCTGCCGTTGCTGGTCGTGGTGCCTGTCGTGCTGGTCGTGGTGCCTGTCGTGCTGGTCGTGGTGCCTGTCGTGCGGGTGGTGCAGGTATCGCTGGTGCTGCTGTGGTGCTGGCTCATGACTGCCGCCGTCCGGTTCGGAAAACAAAAAGGCCGCGGATCCCTGGTCGGGATTCCGCGGCCTTGGAGGCGCCGGTCTTGTGTCATAAGACCGGTGGGCTCCAGGCTGGAACACCCGACAGTGGGGCCTTGGTGCGCGAAGCGGGAACATCGATGCCCGGGACGTAGACCGGGAGCACCGGGGAAATGACGCCGTCACGACGGCCGGCGAGGCCGGCAACGAGGACGTCGAACCCTCCGCAAGACACACTGGTCCCCTGGAACGGGAGCTGGACATGCGAAACGGCGGTCCTCGCAAGGGAAACCTTGGAGAAGATGGCGCCGGCCGTCAGCTCACGCGACTTGTCAGTCGAAGTGATCATCACGGGCCACCTCCTCTCGGTTCAGACATGCCACACCACGCATCGGCGGCGGGGTCGTGAAGACAGTACGCCTTCGAGCACGGGCCCGGCAACGGAATTAAGCGAGGAGTCTCAGGGTTTCCTGATTCGCGTCCGCTCCGCGCGCGACCAACCGGTTCAGGAGTCGGGATCCGCCGCCTCGTCGAGGGCGTCACCGCCACAGATCGCGAGCACGGCGTCGGCGTAGCGCGCGAGTTTGGTGGCCCCGACGCCAGGGATCACAGCCAACTCCGACTGCGCGGACGGGCGTGCCTCGGCGATCGCGATCAGCGTCGCGTCGGTGAAGACGCAGTAGGCGGGCACGCGTTGTTCCTGGGCCTGCTCGAGGCGCCAGCCCCGCAGGCGTTCGAACATCGCCTCGTCGTAGGTGGCCGGGCACTCCGCGCAGCGGCCCACCTTGCGTTCGCTGGCGTCGTGGAGTGGCTGCCCGCAACTGCGGCAGCGCGCCACCGAGCGGGTCGTGGCCTTGCGGCCGCCACGCTCACCGGCCGTTCCCGCCGAGCCGGCGTCACTGGCCGCGCCGCCCTTCGGCCGAACGGCGGAGAGGAAGCGGGACGGCGAACGGCGCCCGCGTCCGCCGGGTGTGCGGGAGCGGGACCAGGAGATGCTCAGGTGCTCACGAGCCCGGGTCACCCCGACATAGAGCAGGCGGCGTTCCTCCTCCACCTGGTCGGGGGTCTCGGCGTAGGTGATCGGCACGGTGCCCTCGTGGATGCCGGTCAGGAAGACAGCGTCCCATTCCAACCCTTTCGCGGCATGCAGGGTGGCGAGGGTCACGCCGTCGGCGGCCGGGGCGTGCTGGGCGGCGACCCGTTCCTCGACCAGCGCGACGAAGGTGGCGAGGTCGGCGTCGGGCCGCTCCTTCGCGAGATCGGCCGCGAGCGAGGCGAGGGCGACCAGGGACTCCCAGCGTTCGCGGACGGCACCCGAGCCGGTCGGCGGCTCCGGCGTCCACCCCGTCGCGGCGAGGACGGCGTGCACGTCGGCGACCAGCCCGGCTCCGGACGTCTCGGCGGCCCGGACCGATCCACGGAGCAGGACGATCGCCTCGCGGACCTCCGGCCGGTCGAAGAAGCGCTCGGCGCCGCGGACGAGGTAGCGGACGCCGCGCTCGGCGAGCGCCTGCTCGAAGGCCTCCGACTGAGCGTTGACCCGGAACAGGACGGCGATCTCGCGGAGCGGGGTTCCGCGCGAGGCGAGGCGCTGGACGGCGCGGGCCACCGCGTCGGCCTCCTCCACCTCGTCGGCGTACTCCGTGAAGACCGGCGGCGGACCGTCGGGCCGCTGCGCCCGCAGCGTCAGCCGGTGCCGGCTCGCCTCGCCGCGCGCACCGGCCAGCAGCCCGTTGGCGACCTTCACCACCTGGGGCGTGGAGCGATAGTCGCGCTCGAGGCGGACGACGGTGGCGTCCTGGTGCCGCCGGGTGAAGTCGAGGAGGTAGGACGGCGAAGCGCCGGCGAAGGAGTAGATCGTCTGGCTCGCGTCACCGACCACGCAGACGTCGGAGCGGTCGCCGAGCCACAGGTCGAGCAGCGTCTGCTGGACCGGGCTGACGTCCTGGTACTCGTCGACCACGAAATGGCGGTACTGGGACCGGATGGCCGCGGCCACCTTCGGCGCGTCGGCGAGCAGCGCGACCGCGCAGAGCAGGACGTCCTCGAGGTCGATCTGGCCGCGGTCGCGACGGATCTCCTCATAGGCGGCGAAGACGTGGGACACGGTGGCGGCGTCGTAGCCGGCGAGCTGGCGACCGGCCTTGGCCGCGAGCGTCGGGTAGTCGTCCGGCCGTACGTTGCTGACCTTGGCCCACTCGATCTCGCCCGCGAGGTCGCGCCGCCCCGCGAGATCGGCGGGGACCCGGCAACGGGCCGCCGCCTCGGCGACGAAGCGCAGCTTGCTCGAGACGATCGGCGGGAGTTCGGAGTGGTAGACCTGCGGCCAGAAGTAGCGCGCCTGCCGCAGAGCGGCGGAGTGGAACGTGCGGGCCTGGACGCCGGTGACGCCGAGCTCACGAAGCCGGGTGCGCATCTCGCCGGCCGCCCGGGTGGTGAACGTGACCGCGAGCACGGTCTGGGCCTGCCATCGCCCGGACAGGACGGCGTAGGCGATCCGGTGCGTGATCGCGCGGGTCTTGCCGGTGCCCGCTCCGGCGAGAATGCAGAGCGGTCCGTCCAGTGAGGTCGCCGCCGCCCGCTGCTCCGGATCAAGCGCCGCGAGCACCTCGTCAGGGGTGGGTGCCTGCGGTGGGGCCGGAGCGGTGCCGGGCGAGCCGGCCGCGAGAACGTCTGTCATCCCGTCCCATGATTCCAGGCCGATCCGACAGCCGGTGGGAGGTCCACCCGGCTCCGCTTCGGGCCGCGCCGTTCCAGGCTCCGGTTCTTCCCGCGTACGGGCCGAGCCGCGCAGGTCAGGCGGGACCGCCGGACAGCAACGGTCGGCGTGACCAGAGGGTCACGCCGACCGGTTGTCGTCGCCCGACCGTCAGACGCCGAGCTTCTCCTTGACCTGGGCGAGCGAGGGGTTCGTCAGCGCCGAACCGTCCGGGAAAACCACGGTCGGGACGGTCTTGTTGCCGTCGTTCACCTTCGCCACCAGGTCGGCCGCCTCGGTGTGCTGCTCGATGTCGACCTCGTTGTACGGGATGCCCGCACGGTCCAGCTGCCCCTTCAGGCGCCGGCAGTAACCACACCACGGCGTGGAGTACATCGTGATCGTGTTCGACATCGGAATCCTTCCCAGTGATCGTGACCGGTGGTGCGCCGGTGATCGTGTCCGCGCAGTCTTCAACCGCGAAGGTTCGTTACTTCTTCCCGTCCGCCGATCTTGGGCACATGGCGGGCAACCACCGCCACCATTGTCGATGGTCACCCATCGGAGCAGAAAGGCGGACAGGGCGACACAGGCCGACCGAGGGCCGGGGCACGCCCAGCGGGAGGGACAGGTGGTCAGGTGGGAGGGCGGCAGGTCGACCCACGCATCGCCACGCCCACCGTTCCCAGGCGCGCGTTCCTACTCGTAGTGAGCTTCGGGTGGGAGGCCGTAAGGCCACGCCGGGGACGAACGCCCGTACGGTCCTCTCCGCGATCACGCCTTCCTGGAACGTAGGTGAGCTGGACGAGACACCACTTCATATCCCACACCTCGACGTGATCTGTCTGTCGATGGCGACACTTGGAGCCACCTCCTCGGCGAAGGGATCCCACCGTGTACCCGACCGGACCGACGTACGCGCTCGCCCTCCTCACCGCGCCCGAGGAGGTCGAACCCGTGGTGCCCGAGATCATCGACGTCTACCGCGCGGCGTTCGGCGCACCGGGGTACGACGAGACCGAGGAGACGGTCGCGCACTTCGGCCACGAGCAGCTGCCGCGGCACGTGCGGCGCGAGGGATTCCGGCTCGTTCTCGCCCGCGCCGCCGACGGCCGGGCGGTGGGCTTCGGCTACGGACACACCGGCCGACCTGGGCAGTGGTGGTGCGACCGGATGCGGGACAGGTTGCCCACCGAGATCGCGGACACCTGGCTGGGCGGACACTTCGAGGTGGTCGAACTCGGCGTCCGGCCGGAGGCGCAACGGCGCGGGATCGGGGCGGCCCTGCACGACGCGCTACTCGCGGATCTCCCCCACGACCGGGCGCTCCTCACCACCTGGCGCGACGACCGCCCGGCGCGGCGCCTCTACCTGCGCAAGGGCTGGCGGCCGCTGGCCGACATCGTGGAGGACGACGCGAGCCTGTTGGGCGTGCGGCTGCCGACGCACCCACGCTGAGCGCGGGTGGCCCGGCTACCAGGAACCAGGCAGCTCCGCGCCGTACCACGTCTCGATCAGTCGGCGCGCGATCGACACCGCGCCGGGGAGCAGGAGTTCGCCGGAGTCGACCTTCGCGCGAAGGTCCTCGCGGGACAGCCACATGGCCTCGGCGATCTCCTCCTCGTCGACCTTGATCTGCGTGCTCGTCGCCCGCGCGAAGAACCCGAGCATCAGGCTGGAGGGGAAGGGCCAGGGCTGGCTGCCGGCGTACTCCGGGTCGACCACGTCGATCCCGGTCTCCTCGTGCACCTCGCGGGCCACCGCGTGCTCGAGGGGCTCGCCCGGCTCCACGAATCCGGCCAGGGTGGAGAACCTCCCCACCGGCCAGCTCGGCTGCCGGCCGAGCAGGCACCGGTCGGCGTCGTCGGTGACGAGCACGATGATCGCCGGGTCGGTCCGCGGGAAGTGCTGGGCGCCGCAGGACGGGCAACGTCGGACATGCCCGCCATCAGTGGACAGGGTGGGTGTTCCGCACCGCGAGCAACACGGGTGGGCCGCATGCCAGTTGATCAGTGCCATGGCGTGGACGAAGACGCCCGCGTCGCGGTCGGACAGCGTGCCGCCGGCCTCGCGAAGACCGGCCCGGGTGGCGTCGCCGCTGTCGACCCCGACATCCGCTCGTTCCGGGATCGACACCACGAAGTACGGCGTTCCGTCGTCCTCCAGGCCGAGGAAGTAGCACTCGTCCGGCTGCTTCCCGGTCTCGTCGAGGTCGGCCGGTGAGGCGTAGACCAGCGCGGTCCCGTCGTCGGTCACCGGAGCCTTGCCGTCGACGAGGACGAGGACCCGGGCACGTGGATCGGCCCACCGCTGCTTGACCCACTCCGGGTCCCGGCGACGCTCGGTCGCACGGTCGAGGGTGGCGCGGGCGAGGGCGAGGGAGGAAAGGCGGGGCACGGTGTGCCACTGTAACCGCCGCGCCGGGGTGGGATCGGGCTCCGGACCGGAGTGCGGTCAGGTTCGCCCGTATCGGCCGTGCTGCGCACACTCTGACAGGATCGCGCCCATGAGCACCCACATCGGCGCGGCACCCGGGCAGGTCGCCGACACCGTCCTGTTGCCAGGGGACCCACTCCGCGCCCAGTGGATCGCGCAGACCTACCTGCGCGACGTCGAGTGCTACTCCAGCGTCCGCAACATGCTCGGTTTCACCGGCACCTACGGCGACAGGCGGATCTCGGTGCAGGGCACCGGAATGGGACACCCGTCCCTCGCGATCTACGCTACCGAGCTCATGGCGGACTACGGCGTCCGCACCCTGGTCCGGGTCGGCTCCTGCGGCGCACTGAGCGAGCGGCTCGCCGTCCGCGACGTCGTGCTCGCCATCACCGCCTCGACCGACTCCGCGATGAACCGCATCCGGTTCGAGGGCTTCGACTACGCACCGGCCGCCGACTTCGGGTTGCTGCGTACGGCGGCGGACGTGGCGCGGGAGCGGGAGCTTCCGATCCACGTCGCCGGGGTGGCCTCGATCGACTCGTTCTACTCCGACCGGCCCGAACTCCTGCTCCGGTTGGCCGACTACGGCGTGGTCGCGGTCGACATGGAGACCAACATGCTCTACACCCTCGCGGCGAAGTTCGACGCCCGGGCGCTCACGGTCCTGACCGTCAGCGACCACATCCGAACCGGCGAGGCGACCACCGCGCAGGAGCGCGAGCGGACCTTCACCGCGATGGCCGAACTGGCGCTCGAGACCGTCACCGCGTAGCCGGACGCGCTCCGAACCGGCCACGGCCGACTACTCGCCGGGTTTCCCCGCTCTCCCTTTGTGTCAACTTTTCGGAAAGGGCAGGACGAACCGGTACGAGTCAGGACTACTCTTCCTGCGCTGCGACGATCTCCCACGCTCGGACCCGCGCCTGCTCCCGGCTCCCGGGTCTGACCCGACGCCTCATGAAGGAGGCACGGCATGCGTTCAGCTTCATCGCGTCGTCCCGCTCGCGGAAGACGCCGGGTCCTGCTGGCGGCCGGAGCGGCTGGCGCGCTGCTCACCGCGGGCATGGTGCCCACGGCAAGCGCTCTCGCGTCAGCGCCGGACGCCGGTCCGGCCCGCTCCCCGGCCGCGACGACGGGCAGGGACACCGGTCCGGGCGACAAGCCGGCGTTCTACGACGCACGCACCGAGCCCGCCGTCAAGGCGACGCTGGAACGCCGGGCCGCGACGTTCGCCGCCGGTCCCGGTGTCCGCGACCTCCGCCGCTCGCTCGGCACCGAGGGCATCGTCGACATCGACGGCCTCACCGGCACGCCGCGCCAGGTGGCCCGGACCGACGGGTTTCTGACCGGCCCGAGCAGGGCCGCCGCGAAGACCATCGCCCTCTCCTACGTCAGGGCCCACGCGGCGGCGTTCCGGTTGTCGGGTGCCGACATCGACCGGCTCCAGCTGCGCCAGGACTACGTCGACGTCGAGGGCACCCACCACCTGTCGTTCGTCCAGAGCGTCGGCGGCGTCACGGTGTTCGGCAACGGCGTGAAGGCGCACGTCGCCAGGGACGGCCGGCTCATCTCGCTGGACGGTGCGCCGGTGGCCGGGCTGCCGAGCGCTCTGACCGGCCTGGACAAGCCCACTCTCACCGCCGAGCGGGCCCGCCGCGCCGCCATCGAGGACGTCTTCGGTACGCCGAAGGCCGCGACCGCCGGCCCGGGCAAGGGCGCGAGCAAGGTCACCGAGTTCTCCGACGGTGCCCAGGCCAAGCTCGTGGTCTTCACCACGACCGCCGGACCGCGGCTCGCCTGGCAGACGATCACCTCGCCGGGCCGCACCCAGATGTATCTGCACGTGGTGGACGCCGCCTCCGGCCGGGTGATGTACCGGCGCGACCTCGTGCAGCACGACCGGGCGCAGGTCGTCGACAACTACCCGGGCGCGCCCCGCGGCGGAACGTTCCGCACCGTCGACCTGCCGGCCAGGTGGCTCCCGGCGAACTCCTCCCGGCTCGCCGGCAACGTCGCGCACGTCTACACCGACGCCAACGACAACGACACGGCGCAGCCGGCCGAGGAGGTCGCACCGAGCGGGAAGCGCTCCTTCACCTTCCCGCTCCAGACCTTCGCCCTCGGCGGCGACTGCGCGGCGGCCTTCCCCTGCACGTGGGACCCGGCCGCCCCGAACTCCTGGCAGGTCAACCGCAGGCAGGACGGCGTTCAGCTCTTCTACTTCATCGGGACGTACCACGACCACCTCGCCGCCAAGCCGATCGGCTTCACCCGGGCGGCCGGCAACTTCGAGGCGGTCGACGACGACGCGGTGCAGGGCGAGAACCTCGACGGCGCCAACACCGCGCAGGGCCTCCCCGACCCGCTGCACATCGACAACGCCAACTTCGCCACGCCGCCCGACGGCATGCAGCCGCGGATGCAGATGTACCTGTGGCGGCTCCCCGGTGACCCGAGCGATCCGTTCCTCGCCGCGAGCGGGGCGAACGACGCCGGCATCGTCTACCACGAGTACACCCACGGCCTGTCCAACCGGCTGGTCGTCGACGCGGACGGCGTCTCCACGCTCGGCAACGTCCAGGCCGGCTCGATGGGCGAGGCCTGGAGCGACTGGTACGCCATGGACTTCCTGGTCGACGACGGTCTGGTGAAGGACACCAGCGCACCCGGTGAGGTACGTGTCGGCCAGTACGTCGGACACGGCACCGACCTCATCCGCAGCCAGCCGCTCGACTGCCCGGTGGGCAGCACGTCGCCGAAGTGCCCTGGCACCCCGGAGACCGGTCCGGGCGGCTACACCTACGGCGACTTCGGCGTGATCGGCGGCGGTCCGGAGGTGCACGCGGACGGCGAGATCTGGGCCTCCACCCTCTGGGACCTGCGAGCCAAGCTCGGCTCGAAGCTGAGCGAGTCGCTGGTCACCCGCGCCATGGAGCTCTCGCCCGCCAACCCGTCCTTCCTCGACATGCGCAACTCGATCCTGCAGGCCGACCTGGTGGTCAACAAGGGCAAGGCGCACGCGTCGATCTGGAAGGTCTTCGCCGGGCGCGGCATGGGCTACTTCGCCGGATCGCTCGACGGTGACGACTCCGCTCCGGTCGAGGACTTCTCGCTGCCGCCGCGGCCGGGCACCCCGACCGGCACCCTCACCGGCATGGTCACCGACACCGACACCGGCGCGCCGGTAGCGGGCGCGACCGTGGCGTTCGGTGGACACAACTCCTTCGCCGGTGACTACGCGGCCGTCACCGCGGCCGACGGCTCTTACAGCATCCCGGGCATCTTCGCCGGCACCTACCCGAAGGTGTTCGCGCAGGGCGCGGGATACGACCGGGTGACGCATACGGTCTCGGTCGGTTCGAACGGCGCGAGCGCCGACTGGGAGATCCGTCGCGACTGGGCGGCCCTTGCCGGCGGTAGCCAGGTGACGGACGCCAACGGCGTCGACTTCACCGACTTCGGGTGCGGACCGGCGGGGATGTTCGACCAGTCCCAGGGCAACGGGTGGTCGACCGACGCCTTACCAGGAACGCCGGCGAGCTCGATCGACCCGAGGTTCGTGGTGGTGCGGTTGCCGCGGGCGGTGGACATCGCCGACCTGGCCATCAACCCCACGGCGACCTGCGGCGACGGGTTGAGCGCCTCGGCCGGTGACTACCGGGTCGAGACCTCGGCCGACGGGACCACCTGGACGACCGCGGCCGAGGGCCACTTCGGGCTGGCCCACCGCAACCGGATGAACGTCGTACCGCTCTCGGCCGGCACCGCCGACGTGCGGTTCGTCCGCTACACGATGCTCGGCACCCAGCTCGCCGAGTCGGGCGGCACGTGTCCGGGCAACTTCTCCGGCTGCGAGTTCGTCGACTCGGTGGAGCTCGCGGTCTATGGGAAATAGGGGCCGTCGCCGAGGCGGCAGCTGATCGGGTTCCGATCGGCACCTGATCGAGGAGGGGTACCGGCCAGGACGACTGACCGGTACCCCTCACTCATGCCCCGGTCGCTCAGGCCTGGCACCGACGGGCGAGGCCAAGGTCAGCGGCACTCAGCTCAGCGCCGGTCGCGATCAACAGCCGTCCAGGTCGAGGACGACGAGCAGGGCGTAGTCGGTGTCGAAGAGCACGCCCTCTCGTCTCATGGGGACCGCGACCCAGCGTTCGCGGTGCGTTTCGTACCACAGCAGGTATTCGCGGGATCGGTCGAGACGGCGCATGACGATGGCTATTCCCCGTCGGGAACACGGTCGCCCAACCCCGCAACGTCCGCGCACGGCATCGTCCGTGGTGCCCGCCGCCTGGACCGGCCGGCACCCGGACTTCGCGACACCGCGTTCGAACGTATGGTCGAATGCTAGGGGGTGTTACCGAGAAACCGGGGTCGACACGACGGCGCGAAGGTCACGAAGACGATGGGTCTGCGCCACCGCCACCAGCATGGGCACGATGAGCACCAGGCCGGCGATCGAGACCACTCCGACGAGCAGGAACATCCCGGCCAGCAGCCAGGTGCCAATCGTCCGCTCCGGGTGGCGCCACACCAACCTGGCCGCCTCCGCCGCCAATCGTCCGGGTGGGAGGGCAGGGTCCGCGACGAACAGCGGACCCCAGTACGTCGCGCACACCGACCAGACCAGGACCGCGAGCGTCAACACGGTCACCAGCGGCGCGAGACCCGCGGCCGTCGCCGCCACCGCCGCCCAGACCAGAACGCCGAACGTTCCGTAGAGGGGCGCGAGCGTCCGCAGGCTGGCCGCGCCCAACTCCCGGGCGAGCTCGCGGGCCAGCCCGACGTCGATGTGCTGGCCCTCGCATGCCTCGCGGGCGAGCCCGAACAACACCGCCGTCGCCAGTGGGAGCAGCGTGGCGCTGACCAGGCCGAGGACGATCCGCAGCCAGCCCGCCAGCTCGGGGAACCCGAGAGCCACCACACCCGGCGCGAGAACGAGGGCCCAGCCGACGTTGGCGACGACCAGGCGTTCGACCTGGTCCGCGATGGTCGCGAACGCCGCCCAGGCCGGCCGCCGGGGTTCGTCGCGCGGGCTCGTGTCATCCAGGAACGGCATCGGTCCTCCCGTCGTCGCCACGACCGGCACCAGCACCGTTGTCGACGGGGCCGATCATCGCGCCCGGACCGACGGTGACGTCCGCGTCCTCGAGCAGCAGCGAGGCCCCGGTCTGCGCGTCGAACAGGTGCACCTTGCTCATGTCGATGGCGAGGGGCACCTCCTGGTCGATGTAGCTGGCCGGCAGCCGCACCTTGAACGTCGCCACGAAGTCCTGCGACTCCTCCTGCGGCAGACTGAGGTAGACGGTGCTGCCGCTCGACGTCGGCTCCACCAGGTTGACGACGCCGTGCACGGTGTTCTCCTCGGTGACCTCGAACGGCGCCATCCGCGGCACGTGCAGGTGTTCCGGGCGTACCCCCACCTTGACCGGTCGGTCCAGGTGGAGCCGCGCCCGCGCGGTCATGCTCGGGTGCAGGTGGAGCCGCAGGCCGCCGCCCTCGGCGACCACGCCTTCGCCGTCGGCACGCAACCGCATGTCGAACAGGTTGATGCTCGGCGTACCGATGAAGTACGCGACGAACAGGTTGTGCGGGTGGTCGTAGAGCTCGGGCCCGGTGCCGATCTGCTGGATCTGGCCGGCGTTCATCACCGCGATCCGGTCCCCGAGCGCCATCGCCTCGGACTGGTCGTGGGTGACGTAGACGGTCGGACTGCGCTTCTCCCGGTGCAGGGTGAGAATGTCCTCCCGCGCCTGGTAGCGCAGCTGCGCGTCGAGGTTGGACAGCGGCTCGTCGTAGAGGTACAGCGACGCGTCCCGCACCATCGCCCGCGACAGCGCCACCCGCTGCCGTTCACCACCGGACAGCTGCCGCGGCTTGCGGGCGAGCAGATGCTCGATCCGGAACGTCCGCGCCGCCGCCGGAACGCGTTCGCGGACCTGCGCCCGGGGGGTGCGCCGTGACCGCAAGCCGTAGGCGATGTTCTCGAAGACCGTGAGGTGCGGGAGGATCGCGTAGTCCTGGAAGACCATCGCGATGTTGCGATCCCGCGGCCGGATCTCGTTGACCACCCGCTCGCCGAACCTGATCTGCCCCGCCGAGGCCGGCTCGAGTCCAGCCAGCAGCCGCAACGTCGTCGTCTTGCCACAGCCGGAGGGTCCGACGAGGACCAGCAGCTCGCCCTCGTCGATCCCGAAGCTCACCCGGTCGACGGCGCGCTTCTCCCCGAACTGCTTCACCAGGTTGTCGACCACGATCGCCTGCACAGCGCCACCCTTCGTCGCCCCTGCCGGGTCTGCCGTTCGTCCTTGCTCCGATGAGCTCATCGACTCCTCCTCCACGGGGTCATCAGAAGAGCTCGAGTACGCCGGGCACGTGCAGCGGTTCCTCGCTCTGCGCGGCGAAGAAGTACACCCGCTCCCAGTCCGGCGTGATCGCGACCTCGCTCCGGTCGGGATGGTCGATCGGGGCGGTGACGGCGACGTTCGCCTCACCGAGGTGGCCGTAGAGGAAGGTCGCCCGCTCGGTCGGGATGCGTTCCCGGTGCCGGACCGGCATCGGGACCCCGTCGGGGGCGTCCAGGATCCAGCCCTCCGGGCGGACGCCGGCCCGCACCGGTCCGGCCGGGAGCTTCCCGGCGAGGTCGGGCGGGAGCCGCCACGTGCCGCCGGGCACCACCACCTCCCCGCGCTCGATCGTCGCGGGGATCACCGCCATCGGGGGTGAGCCGATGAACGTCGCCACGAAGAGGTTCGCGGGGGTGGAGTAGAGCTCGTCGAAGGTGCCGACCTGCTCGATGTCGCCGTCCCGCATCACCGCGATCCGGTCACCCATGAAGACCGCCTCCTGCTGGTCGTGGGTGACGTACAACGTGGTGATCGTGAACTTCCGCAGCAGCTTGCGGATCTCCACCCGGGTCCGTTCGCGCAGCTTGGCGTCGAGGTTGGAGATGGGCTCGTCCATCAGGAACAGTTGTGGCTCGCGGACGATGCAGCGCGCGATCGCCACCCGCTGCTGCTCCCCGCCGGACAACGTGGTCGGCACCCGGCCGAGCAGCGTCTCGAACCCGACACCCATCCGGTCGGCCGTCTCCCGGACCCGGCGTTCGGCCTCCTCCTCGGTGCGGTCGTGCACCTCGAAGTAGTAGGCGAGGTTGCCCTTGCCCTTCATCGACGGGTAGAGGGCGTAGTCCTGGAAGACCATTCCGACACCGCGTTCCTGCGGCCGGACGTAGGTGACGTCGTGGTCGTTGTACAGGACGCGCCCCTCGTCGGGGTACTCCAGGCCCGCGACCACCTTGAGCAACGTGCTCTTGCCGCAGCCCGACGACCCCACGACGCTCACGGTCTCGCCCTGGGCGAGGCGCAGGCTGACGCCGTTCAGCGCGGGCCGCTCGCGCCCGCCGGGAAGGTCGACGATCCGCTCCGCCTGGTAGCGCTTGCGCACCCGGTCGATCTCGATCCGTGCCATCGTCAACCCCTCACTTCAGGCCACGCAGGCGGATACCGCGCAGCAGGTACTCGCGACAGACGATGAAGGCGATGAACACCGGCAGCGACTGCAGGATGCCGAGCACCATCAGGCCGTTCCACGACATGCCGGCGGCCAGGATCTCCTGCATCTGTTGGGCCTGCGCCGTCGCCTGTTCGGCGTTCGTCGCCCCGGCCTGGGTGAACTTCTGTAACAACAGGTAGATCTCCACCGAGGCCGGCATCTTCTCCGGTGTCTGCAACACGACCAGCGGCCAGAGGAACTGGTCCCAGGCACCACTGAACGACGTCCAGATCGCCACGGCGTACACCGGCACGCTCATCGGCAGCACGATCCGCCGGAAGATGTTGAACTCCGAACCGCCGTCGACGCGGGCAGCCTGGATCACCGAGTTCGGGATCGTGTCGAAGAACCCCTTGAAGAGCAGGAAGTTGAACGCCTGGAACACGATCGGGAGGATCACCGCCCAGTGCGTGTCCCAGATCCGCACGCTCGGGAAGACCAGGTCCGGGTTTCCCGGGATGCCCGGCACCTCCGGCAGCGCGAAGGGGAAGTTGCGGGTGAGGAGGTAGTTGGGGATGAGGGTCAGCGCCGCCGGCATCATCAGCGTGCCGATGAAGAAGATGAACGACCAGCGGGCGAACGGACCCGTCTGCAACTTGCTGTTGGCGTAGGCCGCCAGCGAGGTGATGGGGATACCGAGGACGAGTACCCAGAACGTGATCTGGACGGAGTTCAGGAAGAACATCCAGAACGGCCCGTCCATCAGCGACGCGGCGGCGGAGTTGCCGCCCTGGACCAGGCTCACGACCAGCCGCCAACCGGCGATCGTCGCGTCGTGGGGCCACCACGTCGGCGGGAACTGCAGCACCTCCTGACCGGACTTGAACGACGTGATCAGCATGAAATAGAAGGGGAACAGGTGCAGCGTGATGCCAAGACAGAGGAACGCGACCACCAACCACCAGGTGATCCGCAGCATCGGCTGTTTGCGCCCTACGCGTGGGAACAGCATCTCCGACCTCTCCCCTTACTGGTCCGGGTCTTCGCGGAAGAACTTGCGCTGGATGACCACCAGCACCATCGTCACCAGGAACAGCCCGACGCCCAGAGCCGTCGCGTCGGCGTAGCGCAGACTGCGCAACAGGTCGTAGAGGTACATGACCACGGTTCGGCTCGCACCACCCGGACCGCCACCCGTCATGATCATCGGGAACTCGAACACCTGCGAGGAACCGATGACGGCGAAGATCAGGAGCATCGAGATGACCGGTCGCAGTCGGGGCAGCGAGATGGTCCAGATCTTCCGCCAGAATCCCGCGCCCTCGATCTCGGCGGCCTCGTAGTAGGACGCCGGAATTCCCTGCAGCGTCGCCATGTAGATCAGCCCGGGGCCGAAGAAGAGGATGCCGGGGAAGACCAGCCAGAAGAGCACCTGGTTGCCGCTGTTGAGGAACGGCTGCGGATCCAGCTGCAGGATCTCGGTGGCGACGTACTGGAACAGGCCGTACTGCGCGTTGAACATGTAGCGGAAGAGCAGCGTGCTCGCGATCCCCGACAGGGGCAGGAACCACAACAGCATCATCCAGCGGATATGCCGGCGGGGCATCTCCATCAACAGGATCGCCACCACGATCGGGATCACGAAGGTCAGCCCGATGCTCAGCACGGTGTAGATCGCGGTGACCTTGAACGCCTGACCCACCAGCGGGTCGTTCCACATCCGCAGGTAGCTCTCCAGCCCGGTGAACTCGATCGGGCCGCGGAAGCGCGCGTTGGTGAAGCTGATGACGAACGCCATCACGAGGGGGTACCAGCCCCACGACAGCTGGAAGAGGAAGGCGGGCGTGACGAACAAGGCGCCTTCCAGCCTGCGCCGGGCGCTCAGTTTCGGCGCCGGGGCCGGGGGTGTCGCACCTCCCCCGCCGGCCCGGTCCGGGGCCACATCCTCGGTCTGTGGGATCACTCGCTCACCTGCCATGTACGCCGCTCACCCCTTCAGCGCCGGAAGCACGGAGTTCTCGTACCAGCTCCGGAAGACGTTTTGGTGGTACTCGGGTGCGTTCTCCCGCCAGTAGGCATCGTGTGCCTCGAAATACGCCCGGGCGGCCCGTACGAAGTCGGGATCAGACGTACTCGAGGAGAAGCTCTCGGCCTGCTGGTTCAGCGTGGTCTCCAACTTCGCCAGGTCCTCCCGCAGGTCGAGGTCGCCACGCTCGTTCGCCCATCGCGAGCTCATGTCGTCACGTGCCGTCTCGGTCGGTCCGGGACTCAACTCGGCCGGGAAGTAGAACGACTCGTTGGGGACGAGCGGAGTCGCGGCAGCCCGCCGCACCTGCTCCATGAACGGTTTGCCCCAGGCCTCGTCCGGTGAACTCGGCACCTCGTCCACCACACCCGCGAACAACGGCATGATGTTGGCGCCGTCGAAGACCCGCTTCGGGTCCTTGGTCGTCTCGTAGGTGACCGTGTGCTGCCTGATCCAGCCGGGTCCCTGCATGTAGGCGTGCAGGCTGATCGCCTTGTCCAGCGCGGTGTCGCCGAGGTCGGGCGAGAAGCCGAGCAGGTCGACCTGACCCTGCGTCGTGGCGTTCCGGCCGTCCAGGCCGATCGGCTGGGTCATCCAGCCGGCCACCTCCTCGATCGGCTTGTTCAGCCGCTTGGCGAGGTCCGCCGGCGCGTTGTCGCTGCCCGGCGCGTTGGAGAAGAAGATGACGGTGTTGTTGTGGATCGCCGCGTCTCCCCGCACGAACGCGGCGAGCGTGTCACCGTCGCCCATGCTCACGTCCGCGAGGACACTCTTGTCCTTGAAGACCATGTCCCGCATTGCCTGGATCAGCGGAACCCACCGGTCGGCCTGCGAGCTGTAGTCGTAGCGCCAGTTCCAGTTGGTCCCCGGCGCCGGGAGCTTTGCGTGGAAGTCCATGCCGTCCGCGCTCAACCGCTGGTTCAGTCCCCAGCCCTGCAGGACGATCCCCTTGCGTTTGCCCTGGGTGAGACCACGGGCGAGCTCGCGTACGTCGTCCCAGGTCCACTCCGGCGTGGGTTCCTTCAACCCCAGTTGCCGAATCAGGTCCACGCGATAGTGCAGACCGGTGCCGACGTTGTAGATCCACGGCGCCGCGTAGAACTTCCCGTCGACCGCCCACTTCTGCCAGATCGGCTTGACGTAGGTCGCCAACTTCCCCTCGATGTCGTGCGTCTTCAGGTGTTCGGTCACGTCCGCGGACAGCCCCTGGGCCATGGCGGAGCGGACCGCCTGGCGGTTCCAGCCGCCGAGGACGTCGCCCGGGAACATCGACGGGGCGGTCCCGCCGGTGATGGCGGTGGACAGGGTCTGCTGGTTCCAGACGTCCAGCTTGGTGTCCTTGATCGTCACGCCGGGGTTCTTGTCCATCCACTCGCCGAGCACCTCGGCGTACGCCTTCGTGCCCGCATTGCCCTGCTGTTCCTTCGCGGTCGGCATCGGGCCGTAGGGCCAGCCGTCGGTGGTCTTGAGGACCACCTCCCCGGAGGCCGAACCGTCCCTCGAGCAGGAGCTCACCAGCCCGCCGCCTGCGGCCAGGAACGTCCCGGCGGCCATCATGGAGAGCAGTTGCCGCCGAGTCGTCACACTCGGCGTTCCACGGTCGGACATCGTCATCCCCTCCTCCTTCGGTTACGCGACCACACCGAGCCACCGGCGAGCAGGACGAGCAGGTCGTCGCCGCGGGCGGCCAGGTCGTACGCCGATGCCGGTTCCACGCCTTCCACGCGGATCCAGGTGTCGGCCTCGGTGCCCTCCGCCGCAGCGGTGGTGGCGGGCAGCAGCCACAGTCCGTCCTCGGTCAGGACGGCGAGTCCCGCGGGACCGGCCGTCATCGCGCGGATGCCGGTCGGGAACGCCCGAAGCCGGGACCAGCGCCCGTCGGCGTCTCGGACGAAGAGCATCCGGCCGAGACTCAGGCCGGCCCGGCCCGGCGCTTCGGCGTTCGCGAGCGGTGTGGCCGCGGCGCTCGCGCTCGCGAGGCCGACGACCGGCCACTCCGTCTCGGCGGTGGCCTCCTGCCGCCACGCCAGCCCACCGTCGTCGGACACCCAGACGGTCGCGAGTCCCCTACGCCGGTCGAGGGTCGCCGCCACGAGTACGCCGTCCACGTAGGCGAGGGCGGCCGCCGGCAGCGTTCCGAACGGCGCGCGGAGCGGCTGCCAGCTCCGGCCACCGTCGCTGGTCCGCAGCAGTTCGTCGCCGTGCCGGGCGGGCGCGGCCCACCCTTCGCCTCCGGCGCCGAAGGCGAGGCACCCGACCTCCCCCGCGCTCCCGGGGAGCACCAGAGTCCAGCCGGCGTCTTCGGCCGGCGCGGGTGGCAGCAGGAACAGCCCGTCCGGTCCGGACGCGACCAGGGCGTCCTCCGGGGTCACCGCCACCGCCGTGAGCGGGAACGGCGCACCCCTGACCACCTCCCACCCTCCGCCCACGCCCAGGTGGACGAGGCCCGAACGACAACCGGCGAGCAGCGGCCGGTCGCACCAGGACAGCAACCGGTCCAGGTCGTGGGTGGGTGGCGCGGCGACCGGCGCCCAGTGTCGACCGGTGGCTTCGGCGCCTTCGGTGTCGTCGGTGCCTTCGGTGTCGTCGGCGCCTTCGGGGGCGTGGGCGGCGTGGGGGGTCTCGCGACGCGTGACCAGGCCGTCGTCTGTACCGGCATACACCGCGTCGGCGTCCCGGGCCAGGCAGTGCACCGAACCGATGTCGGCGGATCCGCCCGCGGGTCGCCAGGAGGCACCGCGGTCGAAGGAGCACCACAGCCCGCGGTCCACCGTCCCCGCGAGGAGCATGCCGTCCGCGGTCGTGGCCAGGGTGGTGACGGGTGCGGGCAGGGCGCCCAGCGGAGACCAGGTACGCCCGCCGTCGACCGAGCCCAGTGTCCCGCCCGTCTCCAGTCCGGCCACGAGACCGTCTCCTGAGGTGGTGGACGCCGTGGTGAACGCCGCGACGGGCGCGTCCACGCCGGGGCACCCTCGCCAGGCGCGACCGAGGTTGGTGGAGAGGAAGACGCCGGTCGGCGTACCGGCCAGGACGCCCCCACCGGGGACGACCACCAGCGCGCTGACCTCGGTGTCGGTGAGCCCGAACGATGCCGGTACGAAGGTGCGGCCGCGATCGGTGCTGCGGAGCACGCCGTCGCCGAGCGTCGCGGCCAGCACCACGTCGTCGTCGAGGGCCACGAGCGCCGACACCGGCGCGGCACCTCCCTGGACCTCCGCCGCCGCCCACGCCTCCGCCGGATCGCCGAGCCGGTGCCGGGCGAGGCCCTCGGCGCCGCCGGCGACCAGCCATCCCTCGACCACGCACAGGGCGGCGACACATGTCAGCGGTCGTACGCACGCCGTGGGAACGGGCGCGACCCTCGCGACGCCGCCAAGTCCGCCGACCCACACTCCGTCCGGGATCGCGACCACGGACAAGATCGGCGAGGCGAGGTCCACGACCGGCGATCCGCGCCACGGTCCCCATCCCGGCGACTCGGTCGCGGTCGGCTCGCCCGGGGCCATCAGATCGCCCGGCGCCATCGGATCGGTCGGTGTCATCGGATCGGTCGGTGTCATCGGTTCGGCCGGTGTCATCGGTTCGGCCAACTCAGCCACGGCCACTCACCACCTCGGCCGACACGAGCAATCCCGCCGTCTCGCCCGCGGCCTCCAACGCGCCGGCCACCACCCCCGCCACGTCCCAGATGCCGGCCTCCCGCATCCGCACCGAGCGGTCCGCGAGGACGTCGATGCCGTGTCCGGACCCAAGACCCCGCACCTGTTCCAGCGCGGCGCGCGGCTCGCGGCGGCCAGCGTTCGCGACAAGCTGGAGGAACGGCGCCGCCAAGCCCGCCTCGACCGCGGCCATGCCAAGCGCCCGGTCCGGGTCGGGGCAGCGTTCCCGCCCGGCCCGCACCGCGTCCACGCAGTCGAGGTAGGCCACGCCTCCGCCGGCGACCACCCCGTCCCGCAACGCCGTCCGCACCAGGCTGACCGCCTTGCGGGCAAGGCCGCGCCGCGCCTCGCGTTCGGTGTCGGTCGGCGCACCCACGCGTAGTGCGGCCACCCGGCCGAGCAGGCGCGCCTGCCGCGACCAGAGCCGGTCGCGAACGGCCTCCGTCGCGGCGTCCCGGCTCACGTCCAGCTCCCACGCGCGGGTCCGCAGCCGGGCCGCCAGCGCGCAGACCTCGCCCCGGTCGCCGGACCCGCCGCTCACCGTCAGGTAGCCGGCCTGCACCAGCGCGCGCCGGGCGCGACCGAGGTACTCCGGTCGGAACCGCTCGGGCGGACACCCCGACTCCGGCGCGACCACGGTGGCCCCGGTGAGCAGCGCGAGGTCGGCGAAGTCGTCGCCGACGTGGGTCCTGGAGGTGGTGATGGCCACCGGGGCGGTCACCACCACGCCGCGCCGGTCGTTCAGCTCGCACATCGTCTGGGCGCCGCCGCTGACCTCGCGCGCGACCAGCAGGAGCGGCGGGCGGTCGGGCATCGCGCGCACAGCCTCGAGGAACGGCCGGACCTGGTCGGCCTGAGTGAGTTCCAGGTCGGCGACGACCACGGCCGGTTCGAGGAGGGTGAGTTCGGTGTTCGCGCCGGGGAGCAGGCTCCGCTGCGCGGGTCGGCCGCGCCACCGGGCGCCGTCGACGTAGTCGTGGGCCAACCCGGGCAGGTAGTGCTCCTCGACGACCACGTCGCCGTCCACGCCGAGGACGTCGAGCAGCTCGCCGACCGCGGCACCGAGGTCGGGGTCGCCGGTCACCGCCGTGGCGAGCCCGGCGAGGTCCGCCTCACCGACGACCGGCGTCGCCTGGTCCTTCAGGGCCCCGCCCGCACAGCTCACGCCGAGCCGGATCCCCTCCCGGACCCGGACGGGACTCGCTCCGGCCGCCACCGAGCGGCGGCCGTGGCGCAGGATGGCGGTGGCCAGGACGGCGGCGGTCGCGCCACCGTCGCCGTAGCGCCGACCGACCTGGCGCACCATCTCCCGCAGCAGGGCGGCGCCGGCGTTGCGTCGTCTCCCCGGCAGCGCGGTGATGCGGCGGGCGATCGTCGCCGACTCGACGAGGCTCTCGGCCGACCCTCCACCCACGTCGTTCAGGACCACGCCGCGGGTCGGCCCCAGGGTGACCGCGAGCAGCCGCGCCAGCGTCTCGAAACCCTCGCACAGCTCGCGCCGGCGGGTAGCTTCGTCGACCACCGGGACCGGGCGCGACGTCATGGCACGAGCGCCTGTTCGCTGTCGTGGTCGAACAACCGCAGGCCCTCCGGCGCGACCCCCATCCGGAGTGTGTCCCCCGGCGTGAGGTCGCCCTCCTCGCCGGCGTGGAAGATCGCGGCCAGCGTGGCGTCCGCGGTCCGCAGCCGTACGACGGTCTCCCCGATCAGCGGTTCCACGTCGGCGACCTCACCGACCACCGCGGCCTCGTCGCCGTCGGACGCCCGCACCCACGCATCCGGCCGGATCCCGAGCGTGACCTGCTCCTTGCCGTACTCGCGCAGAGTGGGAGTCCATGCCGGCGGCAGGGGCAGGGCGGCGTTCTGGCTGTGGGCGACGTAGGACCCGTCGGTCGCCGCGAGCCGAGCGCTCAGCAGGTTCATCGGCGGCGAACCGACGAAGCCCGCGACGAACACGTTGGCCGGCCGTTCCACCAACTCCTCCGGCGGTCCGATCTGTTGGACCCTGCCGTTGGCGAGGACGGCGACCACGTCGCCCATCGCGAACGCCTCGGTCTGGTCGTGGGTGACGTAGACGCTCGGGCGCTTCTTCTCCCGGTGGAGCGCGAGGATGTCCCGCCGCAGCCGGTAGCGCAGCTTCGGGTCGAGGTTCGACAGCGGCTCGTCGAAGAGATAGGCGTCCGCGTCCTTCACCATCGCGCGACCGAGCGCGACGCGCTGCTGCTCCCCGCCGGACAGGTCGGTGATCGGCGAGGTGAGCAACGCGCCGAGATCCAGCCTGTCCGCGGCCGCGCGGACCCGGCGTTCGATCTCGTCCTTGGGAGTACGGCCGCGTGCCTGCAGGCCGTAGGCCATGTTCCCGAAGACGTCCATGCTCGGGTACAGGCCGTACTCCTGGAACACCATGCCGAGGTTCCGCTCACGGGAGGGCAACGAGGTCACCACCCGGTCGCCGACGACGACCTCACCGGCGTCCGGTTGCTCCAGCCCGCAGATGATCCGCAGGGTCGTCGTCTTCCCACAGCCGGACGGACCGAGCAGCACGAAGAACTCACCGTCGTCCACGGTGAAGCTCAGGTCGTCGACGGCGAGATGGTCGCCGAGTCGCTTGACCAGGCCGCGCACTTCGAGACTGGGCACCTGACATCTCCTCCTACTGGGTCAGCGGCGCGCCGCCGCCACGACGTCGGTCATCCCGGCCCACTCCCGCCAGATGTCGGTCATGCATTCCCAACGCACCGACGCGTGGTCGACGTGGGAAAGGCGGAAGAAGATCGCGTAGCGGATGTTCGGGGACGCGTTTCCGGCGATTCCGTGTCCCAACTGGTAATGCACCAGTGCGGCGTCACCGGCCCGCGCCGTCACCTGTTCCGGGGCGCCCAACTTCACGTCGGGCATGCCGTTCAGCAACGATTCCGGACCATGTTCGCGGAAGTATTCCTCGTACTGCCGATGACTGCCCGGCCAGACCGAGAAGTTTCCGGCATAGGACGTCGTCACGTCGCTGAGGAACACCCCGACAAGCGCGGTGAAGTTGCGGATCTCCCCCGCCGGTACGCCGTTGTGCGGGCTGTACATCCCGTCGATGTGGGCGTGTGGCTCACGCGGCGGATCGGTCGAGGGGAAGCGCAGCGCGATCTGCCCGCTCGACACGGGGGCGATCGCGCCCTCGCCGATCGCCGACTCCGCGACCTCCCACAGCGGCGAGGCGTGCAGCAGGTCGGTGATCGCCGAGGATCGCTGCACGGGCGGACAGTACGACTGGGACCGGAACGTCACCAACTTGTCCGGGTCGATCCCCTCCGATCCGAGCGAACCGTTGATCGCACGCAAGGCGGCATTGACAAGCTCGGGCGGGACTATTCCGGGCAGCTTGAGGATGCCGTCGTCGTAGAGGGTCTGCTTCTGGGCCGTGGTCAACCGCATATGTCGATCACCTTCGGGTTGGTCGCGCGTGCTGGATCATCGCTTGCGTTTCGTGAGGCTCGGTGGACAAGGCACCGGTCAGGCGGCGGTCCTTGGTCCGGTCGAGTTCCGACGTACGAGGTGGACCCCGATCCGGGTGTCGCGCACGCCCATGCGGGGCAGGCGGAGCCGCTCGACGAGGTTCCAGACGGCCTGCATGCCCAGGAGTTCCTTGTCGACGGCGATGGTCGTGAGTCCCGGCACGCTGTGCGCCGCCATCGCGATGTCGTCGTACCCGATCACGGAGAAGTCACGGGGTACGGCGACACCGCGGTCACGCAGCAGGTCGATCGCGCCGAGCGCGGTGTTGTCGTTGCCGCAGAAGACCGCGGTGGGTGGCACCGGCAGGTCGAGCAGGGCGGCCATCGCCTCCCGGCCGCTCTCCGCCGTCAGGCGACCGGCCCGGACGTACCGTGGATCCACGTTGAGGCCGGCTTCGGAAAGCGCATGCCGATACCCTTTCAACCTGGTCATCACGGAGTACGACGTGGCCGGGCCGGTGATGATCGCCGGCGGTGGGTCGCGGTGACCGAGGTCGATCAGATGCCGGGTGGCGAGGTAGCCGCCCTGATGGTCGTCGGCTCGCACACAGTCGACCGGAAGTTCCTCGGCCCGGTGATCGATCACGACGCACGGCGTGCCGGCCGACAACAGCATCGCGATGTAGTCGGGATCGATGGGTCCGGCCAGCAACAGGCCCTGCGCCTGTCGGCGCTGGACGACCAGCGGTGTGTGGTTGGCGTTCAACTCCCGGTCGTGCAGTGTCTCGACGACGAGCGACAGGCCGAGTTCGGCGATCGCGGACTGCGCACCGTAGAGAACAGGACCGTAGAAGGGATTCGCCGGACCCACGTAATGCTCCGCACGGGCCAGCAACCCGATCGTCGTAATTCCGTTGGCCAGCGCCTGGAACGGACGACGCCTGGGGTGATATCCGATTTCGGCGGCGGCGGCGAGGACCGCGTCCCGCGCCTGATCGGACACGGACGGATTGCTCGTGAAGACACCGGACGCGGTGCCGATCGAAACACCGGCGCGCACGGCCACCTCTCGAAGTGTCGCCCTCCGACGTGCCCCCATCCGCATACTCCCAGCGTTTCAATGAACGTTCAGGGACCTTGCTTGCGTGGAGATTACGTGTGGGCTTCCACGGCTTCAAAGCGCCTGTCCCATCGTGGACAGCAAAGGCCGAAAAGGGGCCAACCACCGTTTCGAAAATGAACAAAGCGCTGAATGTTCAGCGGCGTTCAGGTCAGCGGAGGGGATGGTCGACCGCCCGGTCGGCCCGCACAATGGGGCGATGCGGACATGTTTCGGGCGCCTCGCCCCTCGACCTGGACCACCGCACCCTTTCCGGCCGACCTCCGCGCACGCCGTCGACGGCGAGCCGACATGAGCGCCTACACAGGGCCCGTGATCGACGCTCACCACCACCTCTGGGACCTCTCCCTGCGCGGACAGCCCTGGCTGGTGGACGAACCGATGATCCCCTTCCGGTACGGCGACTACTCCGCCATCCGCCGCGACTACCTGCCCGCCGACTTTCGTTCCGACACCGCGACGGCACCCGGCCTCCGCGTGATCGGCAGCGTCTTCGTCGAGACCGAGTGGCGGCGCGAGGACTCCCTCGGGGAGATGGCCTGGATCCACGAGGTCGCCGAGCGAACCGGAGTCCCCAGTGTGGTGACCGGACACGCCGTGCTGGACTCCCCCGGGATCGCCGAGCACCTGGCGGCGATCGCCGCGTTCCCGCTCGCGCGCGGCATCCGGCACAAGCCCGGCGGGGCGGCGGTCCCGGAGCGGGCCGCGGCCGAGCCGACCCTGCTGAGCGACGCGCGCTGGCGGGAGGGCTTCGCCCGGTTGGCTCCGCTCGGGCTCCACCTCGAACTCCAGGTGCCGTGGTGGCACCTGCACGAGGCGGCCGACCTCGCGGGCGCCTTCGAGGCGACCCGGATCATCGTCAACCACACCGGGCTCCCCGCCGACCGTTCGCCGGAGGGCCTGGCCGGGTGGCGCCGAGCGCTTCGGGTGGTCGCCGAACGCCCGAACGTCCACCTCAAGGTCTCCGGGATCGACTTACCCGGCGTGCCGTGGACCGCCGACCTCCAGCGCGAGGTCGTCCTCGACGCGCTCGACATCTTCGGCACCGCCCGCTGCATGGTGGCGAGCAACTTCCCGGTCGACTCCCTGTGGGCGACCTACGCCGGGATCTTCGCGGGCTTGCGGGAGATCACCGCCGACCTGTCGGCGGATGAGCAGCGGGCGTTCTTCTTCGACAACGCGCGGGCGTTCTACCGCATCGACGAGGACCGACTGTGGGACCGGCCGCCGGACTAGAGGCGGGAGAGCCGTCGCTCATGCCGGCGGCTCCTGCGGCCCGGGGCCGTCCGGCCCGTCGGACTCCTCGGGCACCGCGGTGATGAGCGCTTCCAGCCCTTCGGCGTCGAGTAGGTCGACGGGCCGGATCGTGACGTTCTGGCGGACGTAGTGGAACGCCGCGTGAACACGGTCGAGCGGCAGCCCGGACAGTCGGGCCCAGGCAAGCCGGTAGGCCGCCAACTGCACCGCGCGGGTGGCCTCCTCCTCCGGATCGCGCGGGGGCCGTCCGGTCTTCCAGTCGACCACCTCGATCGCACTCACCCGGGTCCCGCCGACGATACCCATCGGCGGCTCGGACGGATCACCCGTCGACGCGACGCCCGGCTCCCCGCCGGGTGAAGCGGGGAAGACGGCATCCGCCCGGCCGCGGACGACGACCCCGGCGACGAGCAGTTCGAAGGACACCTCGACCTCGACCGGTTGGCGATCGGCCCACTCCGACGCGAGGAACGCCTCCTGTAGGGCGGCCAGGTCGTCGTCGGGGGCGGCCTGCGCGTCGGCCGAACCGGGCAGCTCGTCGATGTCGAGCAGCTGCGGCCGGCCGTACCTCGACTCCAGCCACGCGTGGAACGCCGTACCCCGGCGCGCGAGCGGGTTGGGCGGACGGGGCACCGGCCGTCGGATCGCCCGGGCGAGCGCGTCGGGCTCCCGGCGGAGTTGGACGAGCTGGCTCACCGAGAGCCGGTCGGGAAGGGCGACGACCACGTCGTGCCGGCTGGTACGCCGGGCCCGCTCGGCGAGCAGCAGGTCGACGTCGCGTTGCCAGTAGGCCGCGGCCTCCAGGACCGCAGGTGCGGGCGATTGTTCTGCCGCCAGGGCGGCCTTGGCGTACTCGACCAGCGCCGCTCCGGCCTCCAGCTCCGTGCGACGCTCCGGCGTCAGCGGGTCGTAGGGCCAGGCGTGGCGGGGAGGTTCGGCGGTGAGCGGGTTGCCACCGGCGACGTCGACCTCGCCGTGCCAGATACCGACCCGTCCGGCACCGCCGCGGCAGGCGTCAGCGATCTCGAGGAGATACTCGCCCGGCTCACGCGGGCGCTGCGTCTCGTCCCAGCGGTATCCCGAGCAGACCAAAAGCTGCCGCGCCCTGGTGGTCGCGACGTAGGCGAGCCGGCGCTCCTCGATCCGCGCCCGGTCGCCGCACTCCTCGACGAACCGGTCGAACGCCTCCTTCACCTCCTTCTGGTCGGCCGCGCCGGCGAAGTCGAGCACGGGCAGCGCCTCGCGGTCACCTCGCAGCGGGAACGGCAGCGCGCCCAGGTCGGTCAGCCAGGCCCGGTCCTTCTGCCCGGCCGCCGGGAAGATGTTCTCGACCAGTCCGGGTACGAACACGACGTCCCACTCCAGGCCCTTCGCGCCGTGCACGGTGAGCACCTGCACGCGTTCTTCGGCGACCTCCACCTGGCCGGGTTCGAGACCGCGCTCCTCGGCGTCGGCGGCGTCGAGATAGGACAGGAACGCCGACAGCGAGACGCCTTCGCCGCTCTCGGCGAAGGCGACCGCGACGTCGAGGAACGCGTCGATGTCCGCCCGGCTCACGGCGATGTCACCGGTGCGGGCGGCGATCTCGACGTCCAGCCCGAGGGTGCGAACGACGTCGGCGACCAGGTCGACCAGGGGTTGCGCGGCGCGCCGCCGCAACGCGCGCAACTCCTGCGCCACCAGCGTGAGCCGGCGACGGCCCTCCGCGGAGAAGAAGTCCGCGACCGGTGCGGCCTCCACCGCGTCCAGGGCGTCGATGATGCTCGCGTCGTCGACCTCGTCGGGTTCGGGTTCTCCGCCCTCCGGGTCACCCGGATGCCGCTCGGCGGGCGCGGTTACGTCGGGTGCGGCCGGTGCCCGCCCGGCGTCGTTCCGTTCGTCCGGCCCTGACCCGCCGTCGGGCCGCGGGGCACGAGTGGCCGCGAGACGTCGCGCCCACCGACCCAGCGCGTCCAGGTCGCGCGGCCCGATCCGCCAGCGCGCACCGGTCAGCAACCGCATCAGGGCGTCGCCGCGTCCGGGGTCGGCGAGCACCCGCAGGGTGGCCACCACATCGGAGACCGCCGGTGTCGCGAGCAACCCACCGACGCCCACCACCTCCACCGGAAGCCCGGCGGTGCGCAGGCTGTGCGCGAGCCGGTCGATCTGGCTGCGGCGACGGACGAGGACCGCGACCGTCCGGCCCGGCTTGCCCCGGGCGCGGTTCGCCGCGTCGGCGTCCCAGACGGCACGGGCCCGGGCCGCGACGTCGGCCGCCTCGTCCTCCACGGTGTGGTGCAGCGCCACGACCACCTTCCCGCGTGCGTTGGAGGGGTGCGCGGCAAGCTCGCGCACGTCAAGACCACCTTGACGAAGGGGTGCGGCGAGGACGTTGGCGACCTCGAGGATGGACGCGCCGTTGCGGAAGCTCATGGTGAGCGAGCGGGTGGGAGCGAGCTTTCCCGACGCGGTGCGGAAGTGTGATCCGAACGCCGTCAAAGTCGCCGCGCTGGCCCCGCGCCAGCCGTAGATGGACTGGCACGGGTCACCGACCGCGGTCACCGGATGGCCGGTCCGCCCACCGAAGAGTCCTCGCAGCATCGCGAGCTGTGCGTGGCTCGTGTCCTGGTACTCGTCGAGCAGCACCACGGGATAGCGCTCCCGCTCCCGCTGGCCGACCTCCGGGAAGCGTTCGGCCAACTCCGCCGCGAGCGCGGCCTGGTCGGCGAAGTCGACCGCCTCCCGGCGCCGCTTCTCCGCCGCGAACGCGCGCACCAACGGCAGCAGTTGGAGCCTGGCCTGCTGGCGGGCCAGTGCCTCCCGTACGTCGCTGTACATCGGCTTCTTCGTCCGAGCGACCGGTGGCTTGGTGCTCACCTCGGCCACCAGCCTCGCGGTGTGGTCGGCCACCTGCTCCGCCGACACGAGGTGGCCGCTCATCTCCCCGTGCAGTGCCAGGATGGCGTTGACCACCGTCGAGAACGCCGACTCGACCGCGTCCATCGGCCCGTCGTAGGTCTCCGCGACCCGGGTGGCGTACTGCCAGGCCGTCGCGGGCGTCACCAGCCGGGCGCCAGGCTCCCGGCCGAGGCGCAACGCGTGCTCGGAGACGATCCGCTGCGCGTAGGCGTCGTAGGTCGCCACGCTCACCTCCCCCGGTGGCGCGTCGCCATCGGACTCCAGGCTCACGTGACCGCGGGCGCGCAACTGGCTGAGACGGTGCCGGATGCGGGCCGAGAGCTCCCGCGCCGCCTTGCGGGTGAAGGTCAGGCCGAGCACCTGCTCGGGCGCGACCATGCCGTTGGCGACCAGCCAGACGACGCGGGCCGCCATCGTCTCGGTCTTGCCCGAGCCCGCGCCGGCGACGATCACGCCGGGTTCGAGCGGCGCCTCGATCACCTCGGCCTGTTCGTCGGTGGGCGGATGCAGTCGGAGCAGCCGGGCGAGCTCGACCGCGGTGTAGCGGACACCGTCCGCGCGGACGAGCGGCAGTGCCAGCTGGGTGCTCGGGTCGATCATGGCGTCACCTGGCCACCTTCGCTGTGGATCGGGCAGGACCGGCGTACGACACAGACACCGCACCAGCGGTTCTCGGTCGCGTCGAACGTCGACGCGGCCATGCCCTCCGCCGTCTCGCCGACCAGTCGCTCGGCCCAGGCGGGGTCGTCGCTGGCCGACAGGGGCGGCTGGGCCTGCTCGGACACCTTCGTGCCGCTGCCGAGCTGGACGAGAACGGCGCCGCCGGAGCGGGCTTCCTCATCGGGCTTGGACTCCTCGGCTCCCGCCTCGTTCCCAGCCGCGTCGTTCCCGGCATCCGCCCTGGCCGCGGCCGCCGCGAAGCCGTCCCGCTCCACCGCCAGCTGGTAGGCACCGAGCTGTGGGTGTTCGGGCAGGTCGGCGGCGGGTGGCTTGCTCTTCCCCGTCTTGAGGTCGACCACGACCAGCCGACCTTCGGTGTCGCGCTCGAGTCGGTCGACCCGCCCGGTCAACAACGCGCGGCCGATCTCGACCTCGAACGCCTCCTCGGCCGCGACCAGGTCGCGTGGGTTGCCCCGGAGCCAGCCCGAGAGGCGTTCCACCAGGACACGTGCCTGTTCGTGCTGGCGCGCGGCGTACCACCCCGTGCCGGTGTCCAGGCGGGCCCAGCGCTGCTCGAACGCGGGCATCATGTCCTCGGCGTCCACCGCGCCCACGGCCGCGTCGAACGCGAGGCCGTGGACGAGGGTGCCGACGCCCTGACTCAGCGCGTCGCCCGCGGTGCCGCCGCAACTCTCCAGCAGCCAGCGCAACGCGCACCGGGCAAAGGCCTCCACCTTGCTCGGCGAGACCCGCACCCGTTCGTCCGCTCCGCGCAGCGGCTGGTCGTCGGTGAGCAGCGGGACGGCGTACCACTCCGAGGGATCGGCCCCCCGGATGCCGGCCGCGGCCAGCCGGGCCAGCTGGTGCGCGGCGGCCAGCCGGCGCGGGTCGTCGGGAACCGTCGCCGGCGCGCAGACCACCGACCGCAGCTCCGCCACCACCGCCGCCAGCTCGAGACCGCGCGGCACCCGGGTGAGCGGGCGTTCCTCACCCGGACCGGCCCAGGGCGCCAGCTCGTCGACGAAACGGGACGGGTGCGCCTCCTCGCTGGAGACGGCCGTGACGAGGAGGCGGCGGCGGGCCCTGGTGACGGCGACGTAGAAGAGCCGACGCTCCTCCGCGAGCAGGTGGCTGACCGTCGCCACCGGAGCCGGATCGCGTCCGGCGACCAGGTCGACCACCGACTCCGAGCCGAGCAGCGAACCGCGCAACCGCAGGTCGGGCCACACGCCTTCCTGGACGCCGACGACCGCCACGACGTCCCACTCCAGGCCCTTTGACGCGTGTGCGGTGAGGACCGCGACGGTCTCGCCCTCCGGCGCCCGGGGCGCGAGGGTGTCGGCCGGGATCTCCTGACCGAGCAGGTGGTCGAGGAACACCTCCGGCCCCGCCGCGGGCAAGCGGTCGACGAAGCGGGCGACGGCGTCGAAGAGCGCCGTCACGGCGTCCAGGTCGCGGTCGGCGGCCGGCGCTCCCGCCCCACCGGAGGCGGCCCGGCGGGCCCAGCGCTCGGAGACCCGGCTGGCCTGCCAGACCGCCCACAGCACGGTCTCGGCGGTGGCGCCGGTCGCCTCCACCGCCTCCCGGGCGGTCGCGAGGAGGTGCGCGATCCGCTGCGCCGGCGCGGTCGCCACCGGGTCGAGTGCCACCAGGGCGTTCGGGTCGTCCAGCGCCTCCACCAGCAGGGCCGAGGACGACCGGCCGCCCCCGGTGGCGAGCTCGTGCCGCCGTAACTCCTGCCGCAGCCGCCGGAGCGCGAGCGCGTCGGCGCCGCCGTAGGGGCTCGCGAGCAGGTCGAGCACGGTGGCCGGGTCGAGCTCGGCCCGGACGGTGGCGAGTTCGAGCAGCGTGAGGAGCGGGCGGACGGCGGGTTGGTCGACCAGCGGCATCTCCTCCAGCCGCACCGTGGCGGGTACGCCGGCGACGGCGAGCGCGCGCCGGAGCAGCGGGATGGAGGACGCCGCCCGGACCAGCACGGCCATCCGCGACCACGCGACCCCGTCGACCAGGTGCGCCTCCCGCAGCCGCTGGGCGACGAACGCCGCCTCCTGGTTGTGGGAGTGCAGGAGATGGGCCTCCATCTCACCGGGCGGCGCGTCGGGTTCGGGAACGAGGCGGCGGTGGGCGGGTGGGCCACCGAGGCGCATGGTGACCCGCCGCGATGCGGCCAGCAGGGTCGCGCCGGCCCGGCGGCTCCTGGTCAGGGCGACGGTCTCGGCCTCGTCACCGTCGGCGCGGCGGAAGCGTTCGGTGAACCGGCGGATTCCCTCGCTCTCCGCACCTCGGAACGCGTAGATGGACTGGTCGGGATCACCGACGACGACCAGCTCGCGCCCGTCGCCGGCGAGGAGCCGCAACAGCTCCTCCTGAGCCGGGTCGGTGTCCTGGTATTCGTCGACGAACACCACCGCGCGGGCCGCCCGCTCCCGGTCGAGCAGCTCGGGGTCGGAGCGCAGCAGGTCGACCGCCGCGCGGACGAGCTCGGCCGGGTCGTAGGCGGGCGCCTCGGGGCGCAACGCCGTGATCGCGGCGTACTGTCGGGCGAACCGCGCCGCGGCCGACCAGTCGTCGCGTTTCTCGCGGCGTCCCAACGCACCCAGCGCCTTGGAGTCAAGTCCGCGCTCGGCGGCCCGCAGCAACAGGTCACGCAACTCCTGGGCGAAGCCGCGGGTGAGCAGTGCCGGTCGCAGCCGTCCCGGCCACCCCTTCGCCTCGAACTCCTCGACGTCACCGCGCAGCAGGTCGCGGATCACCAGGTCCTGCTCGGGTCCGGACAGCAGGCGGGGCATCGGCAGGTCGTGCAGGATCGCGTCGCCGCGTAGCAGGCCGAACGCGTAGGAGTGGAAGGTGCGCGCGAGGGGCTCACGGATCGTACGGTCGAGCCGGGCCGCGATCCGGTCACGCAGCTCGGCCGCGGCGCGTCGCCCGAACGTGAGCAGGAGGACCTGCTCGGGGGCGAGCCCGTCGCGTTCGATCCGGTCGACCGCCGACTCGACCAGGGTGGTCGTCTTGCCGGTGCCCGGACCGGCCAGCACGAGCAGCGGGCCGCCGCGGTGGGCCACCACCCGCCGCTGTGCCTCGTCGAGGTCCGGCCCGACCACATGCGTGGTCGGGCTGGTCCGTGGCCGCCGGACCAGGCGGTAGGCCGGGCCGGTGTAGGACGAGGCGGAAGAAACGGGCACGACCAGCATTCCACCAGATCCTGCCGACAAAGCAGGTTCCGAGGTCTTCGGCATGTCGGATCAGGTCGACCGCTCCCCTGAGCATCCGTACGACCCTTCGTACGGCCCGGACCGGCTCAGCGGATGCGGCCGCCCGCGGTGACCAGCCACTCGCCCGTCTCCCAGTCCGACGGGCCGTCGTCGACGCGGTAGCACAGGTCGAACCGGATGGTCAGTCCCGGCCAGGGGTGGACGATCGGGACGACGCGGAAGATCTCCGCGAGGTCGGGGAACGTGAGCCCCTCGGGTTCGGGAAACAGCGACTCCAGCTCCGCGCGGGTCAGGTCGGTCCAGAGCGCGAACTGCCACTGCGGCTGCCTCAGCCACTGGTCGTGGACCAGCTCGAACCGGGGCTCGCGGCCGACGACGAACTCGCGGATGTCGTCGGCGAGCTCCTCCTCCGTCGACGGGAGGACGAACGGCCACTCCTCGCCGGTGGGATAGCTGTACATCGTGGACGTCGAGGCGAGTCCACCCACCAGGTCCTGCCACCCCTTCGCCGAGGTGCGGCAGGAGGGCAGGTTCACGCCCGTGTGGTCGACCCGCTGGACGTGCCCGGCCAGGCGGCGGACCAGGTCCGCCAGCTCGACGCTGGCCGGCAGGGTCGGCGAATCGAGCGGGCCGGTACTCCCGCCCACACCGATGGACTGGCCGGTGTCGAACGCGACCTGCGGCGCGGCCACGTCGGCCAGCCGAAAATTCGTCACCGGCAGGGCGTCGACAGGCCGCGGCGGCGTGAGGGTCAGGCGGTCACCCACGCCCCCGTCCGTGCCCGCGCTTCCGGCGAGGTCGGCGTATGCCACCTCGGCGAGCAGCAGGCGCAGCTGGGCGAGGAAACCGCGCGACTCCGGCGTCTTCGGCAACAGGAAGCTGATCTCGCGGAGACGGTCCATGCGCCCGACCGTAGCGAAATCCAGGTGGATCCCGGGACGGCGGCCGTTCCGCCGACCACCTGCACAGCAACCGGACAGCGACCGGACAGCAACGGCACAGCAGTGCGCGGCCCCGGCGGTCATGTCACCCGCCGGGGCCGCGTACCAGGGTTCAGCTGACCGGAACGTCGCGGCGGCGGAAGCCGGCCACACCGGCGGCCACCAACACGACCGCGATCGCGGTCAACCAGAGCATCGGAGCGGCGGACACGTCGCCACCGGGCACCTGCGGGAGGTGGCTGAACGGCGAGAGGTCGAGCACCCCCTGCGGGAGGTCCAGAAGCGCTCCGACCTGGCCGAGCAGGAAGAACAGCGCGAGCGCTCCCCAGCTCGCGGCCGCGATCCGCGGCACCAGCCCGAACAACGCGATCGCGATGCCGGCCAGGATCCAGACGGCGGGCAGCTGCACCATCGCACCGGCGAACACGCGCGGCAGCTGGCCGCCGACGTCACCGGCGTTCAGGCCGTGGGCAAGGCCGGCCATGAGGCCGGCGACCGCGAGCGCGACCGTCGGACCGAGCAGGGCGAAGACGATGTGGCTCGCCGCCCATCGGTAGCGCGACACCGCCGTACCCAACACGGGTTCGGCCCGCATCGCGGTCTCCTCCGACCGCAGCCGCAGGGTCGCCTGGACGGCATAGCCTGCCGCGGCCACACCGACGAAGCCCATCGTTCCGGCGAGGGTCGCATCGACGAGGCCTGCGGAGCCCCCGAGCCGGGCGAACATCTCCTCGAGCTGCGGGTTGTCGGTCAGGATGTCGCGGACGCCGTAGGCGATGCTGCCGAACACCAGGCCGAGCGCGGCGAGTCCGATCGACCAGCCGAGCAACAGCCCCCGGTGCAGCCGCCACGCCAGCGCGAACGGGCTGCGCAGTGCGGGCGAGGCTTCCGCGGGTCCGAGGGACGGCGGCAGCAGACCGGCGCCGAGATCTCGACGGGCCGACAGTGCGGCCGCGGCCACGGTGAGCACCACGGCGAGACCCGCCGCGAGCGCGATCACCCACCACCGTTCGTCGTCGTACGCCCTGATCGCGTGCGACCAGCCGATCGGCGAGAGCCAGGACAGCCACGCCGCACCGGACCCCTCGCCGCCGATGTCGCCCGCGACGCGGAGAACGAACGCCACGCCGAGGGCGCCCAGCGCGATCCCGCGGGCCGCTCCCGCGCCCTCGGTGAGCTGCGCGGCGAGACCACCGACGACGGCGAAGACGCATCCGGACATCGCGAAGCTCAACGCGAACGCGAACGACCCGGCGGCCGGAAGGTTCTGGCTCATCATGCCGAGGCCGAGCAGCAGCGCGAGCAGGATGTTGGCTCCGAACGCCACGATCAGCGCGGCGGCGAGCCCGGCCTGCCGACCGAGCACGGTGGCGCCGAGGAGTTCACGCCGGCCCGCCTCCTCCTCGGTCCGGGTGTGCCGGATGACCATGAGCAGGCTGATCAGGCCGAGCACGATGGGAACGAACCCGGCGCGCTGGGCGACCAGGCCGCCGATGCTCGGGTCGTAGAGCGGCCCGTAGAGAGCGAGGAACGTCGGGTTGGTGCCGCTCGTGGTGGCATACTGCAGCCGGCCGGCCGCCGTCGGATAGGCGGCCTCGGTGGCCGAGACGTAGCTGATCGGGACGACGACCAGCAGCAGGAGCCAGACCGGCAGGATGAAGCGGTCCCGGCGCAGGATCAGCCGGACGAGCTTCCCGGTTCCGACCAGGGCGTTCATCGCGCCACCGCCTGCGGCTGCGAGCCGGTGAGGTCGTCCTGGTAGTGCCGCAGGAAGAGCTCCTCGAGCGTGGGCGGCTGGCTGGTGAGGCTCCGCAGGCCGGAGCGCGTCAGCTCGGTCATCAGCGCGTCGAGCTGGCTGGTGTCGACCTCGCAGCGCACCCTGGTGCCGTCGACCTCCAGGTTGTGGATGCCGGGCAGCCGGTCCAGAGCGTTCGGTGGGGTGGCGAGGTCGGCCGAGATCGACGTACGGGTGAGGTGGCGAAGCTCGGCGAGCGTCCCGGTCTCGACGGTGTGCCCGTTGCGGATGATGCTCACCCGGTCGCACAGGACCTCGACCTCGGCGAGGATGTGGCTGGAGAGGAGGACCGTCCGCCCACGGTCCCGCTCCTCCAGCACACACCGCTGGAAGACCTCCTCCATCAGCGGGTCCAGGCCGGAGGTGGGTTCGTCGAGCACCAACAGCTCGACGTCGGAGGCGAGCGCGGCGACCAGGCCGACCTTCTGCCGGTTGCCCTTGGAGTAGGCGCGCCCCTTCTTCTTGGGGTCGAGCTCGAAGCGCTCGAGCAGCTCGGACCGACGCTTCGGGTTCAGGCCGCCACGAAGCCGCCCGAGCAGGTCGATCACCTCTCCGCCGGAGAGGTTGGGCCACAGGGTGACGTCACCTGGGACGTACGCCAGCCGCCGGTGCAGCTCGGTGGCGTCCCGCCAGGGGTCACCGCCGAGCAGTTCGACCCGGCCCGCGTCGGCGCGCAGCAGGCCGAGCAGGATCCGGATCGTGGTGGATTTCCCCGCCCCGTTGGGGCCGAGGAAGCCGTGCACTTCACCGGCCCGGATGGAGAGGTCGAGCTCGTCCAGGGCGCGGGTTCGGCCGAAGTTCTTGCACAGGCCGGACACGGAAATGGCAAGGTCAGTCATGGAGATTCCTCGCGGTGAGTGTGGTGCGAGTGTGGAGAGATTCGGCGGAGCGAGCCCTCCCGCCGTTTCGCCGTACGGCATCTGTGTGCCGCAGACGGATCCGGCGGTCCGTGACGTGAGGGGCTTCCGCGACGTGGGGGCGCCTTCGTGAGGAGCACCCGACCTGGGTGTCGAGCTTGATGGACACCCGCTGGGTGGCCAGAGACCGTTCCCCGTCGAGTTCGTCAGGGGCGGTCAGCGGCCGGGCGACCCGGCTGGATCAGAGTCGCTTGGGAGTGGTCAGCCGGCCGGGCGGTCCCGACGCGACGTTCCACTGGGCGGCGCACGAACACCAACGTCCGTCCGTGCCGCGGTGACTGTGCCGGTAGGTGTGTCGGCAGTTGTGTCGGTGGCTGGACCGGTGAGTGGACCGGTTGCGGTCACCGCACAGGTGACCGGGTACGACGTGGCCCGACTCCGGATCCACACCGTGGGTGAAAGCATCGACAAACCGCCGCGGTAACGCGGCGACCTGGACCGTGCTCATCACGCCTCTCCTTGGTTGCGCCCGTCGTGCCCCACCGGCGAGCCGTCTCGACCGGCCTTTTTCAGGGCGAGCGTCTCGACGGTACACTAGATTCACAACTTCGTGAAACAAGTTAAGTGGGTAAAGTTCGACGGACGCCGGAAGCAGCGGTCACGGGGCGCGTGAGGTACGGCGTACGCAGGCACGACGCAGCAGCCGTACGCGGGAAACAGGGAGCAACCGTGACGAAGGACACACCGCCGCGGGACGAGGAAGCGGTCCGACGGTACGTCGAGCACATGGCGATGATCCTCGACGACCTCGGGGTCCCGCGCATGCCGGCCCGGGTGCTCATGACGATGATGGTGAGCGACGCGCCCTCGCTCACCGCGTCCGATCTCGCCGACCTGCTCGAGGTCAGCCCGGCCGCCATCTCCGGAGCGGTGCGCTACCTCCTGCACGTCACGCTGATCGCGCGGCTGCCGGAGCCGGGGTCACGCAGCTATCGGTACTACCTTCCCGACGACCTGTGGTACGAAGCGGCCTTCACCAGACGGCCCATGCTTTTGTCCATCGCGGATCTCAGCGACGAGGGCGCCAAGGCGCTCGGGGGCGCCGCCACGCCGTCCGGGCGCAGGGTCGAGGAGATGACCAGGTTCTATCGCTTCATCAACCAGGAACTCGACGGGCTGATGGACAGGTGGCAGAGGTACAAGGCCGGCGCCGAGGAGGTGGACCGGGAGTCCCGACCCGCCTGACAAGGAGACCCTGACAAGGGGATCCCACCGGGGATCGCACCGGGGGACCGGGGAGGGCGGGGCGCTCAGGCGTCGCTGCCGCCCCCCCAGCGGGCCCGCGTCATGTCGACGCGGTCGCCCGCCGGACCACGAAACGGCGCACCTTCCGCGCGCAGCATCCGCACGGCCTCGCCGGCATGGCAGTCGGCGGGTCGTCCGTCCGCACGGACGACCCGCCACCAGGGCACACCACCGCCGTAGTGCGACATGACCCAGCCGACCTGGCGCGGGCCACCCGCACCGAGGTACTCGGCGATGTCGCCGTAGGCCATCACCGAACCGGGCGGGATGGCCTCCACGACGGAGAGAACCCGCTCGACGTACTCCTCCGAGGGCATCAGCGGGTGTGACGTCTTTAGTAGGAGGGCTTGTCGGGCTCGATCTGGTTGACCCAGGCGAGCACCCCGCCGGCCACGTGCACCGCGTCGGCGAAGCCCGCGCCCTTGGCCGCGGCGAGCGCCTCGGCCGAGCGGCCACCGACCTTGCAGTGCAGGACGACCTGCTTGTCCTTGGGCAGCTTCTCGAACGCCTCACCGGTCAGGAACTCACCCTTGGGGATGAGTACCGAGCCCGGGATGTTGACGATCTCGTACTCGTTGCGCTCGCGCACGTCGACCAGGACGAAGTCGCGCTCGCCCCGCTCCCGCGCGTCGAGCCACCCCTTCAGGGTGCGTACGTCGATGGTCGAGTCCACAACAGCCTCCGCCGCTTCGTCGGAAATGACACCGCAGAACGCTTCGTAGTCGATCAGCTCGGTGACCGGTGCGGTGTCGGGGTCCCGGTTGACCTTGAGCTCGCGCCAGCTCATCTCCAGCGCGTCGAAGACCAGCAGCCGGCCGATGAGGGGGTCGCCGATACCGGTGATGAGCTTGATCGCCTCGTTGACCATCACCGAGCCGATGGAGGCGCACAGGACGCCGAGCACGCCACCCTCGGCGCAGGACGGAACCATGCCGGGCGGCGGGGGCTCGGGGTAGAGGTCGCGGTAGTGCGGGCCGTGCTCGGCCCAGAACACGCTGACCTGGCCCTCGAAGCGGAAGATCGAGCCCCAGACGTAGGGCTTGCCGAGGATGACGGCCGCGTCGTTCACGAGGTAACGCGTCGCGAAGTTGTCGGTGCCGTCGAGAATCAGGTCGTAGTCGGCGAAGATCGTCAACGCGTTGGAGGAGTCGAGGCGCTCCTCGTGCAGGTTGACCTTGACGTAGGGGTTGATCTCCGCGATCGACTCCTTGGCGGAGACGGCCTTGGGCTTGCCCACGTCGCTCTGGCCGTGGATGACCTGGCGCTGCAGGTTGGACTCGTCCACGACGTCGAAGTCGACGATGCCGAGCGTGCCGACGCCGGCCGCGGCGAGGTAGAGCAGGGCGGGGCTGCCGAGCCCGCCGGCCCCGATAACGAGGACCTTGGCGTTCTTCAGGCGCTTCTGCCCGTCCATCCCGACCTCGGGGATGATGATGTGCCGGGAGTACCGGCGCACCTCGTCGACGCTGAGGTCGGGGGCTGGCTCGACAAGCGGCGGCACGGACACGACTGACTCCTCAGATTGTCGGGATCCCTCTTCGGCAGCAACCACCGGTTTGCCTTCCATGTTCCCGCGACCCCTCGGTGGCCCGACGCCCGGCCCGGTCCCGGTGAGCCGACCGGCTCGGTCCGAGGTGACCATCGGGCCGGGCCGGTGGCACGAACCGTAGTGGGACGGGGCGGATCCGGTGGGCGCAGCGGCCGGAAATCCTCTGGAAAGTGCCGGAAAATCACCAACTCGACAGCCGAAACAGGGCCGCGACCGGGCGGAGGGGCCACGGCCGGACCAGCCGAACGGGCCGGCCCGCGCTCCGTGGCCGGGGATCAGGAGGTGCGCGCCTCCGGCGGGTCGAGCAGTCCGGCGTCGTGGGCGAGGAGCGCGATCTGGACCCGGTTGTTGAGGTCGAGCTTGGTCAGGATCCGCGAGACGTGGGTCTTCACCGTCGAGACGCTGAGGTGGAGGCTGGCGCCGATCTCGGCGTTCGACTGTCCCTGCCCGACCGCGACGGCGACCTGTCGCTCCCGTTCGTTGAGCAGTGCCAGCCGCTCACGTGCGCCGGTGCGCCGCAGGTCGGCGCCGGAGTCGGCCACCCGGTCCATGAGCCGGCGGGTCACCGTCGGGGACAGGACCGGCTCCCCCGACGCGACCCGGCGTACGGCGGCGACGATCTCCGCCGGCGGGGTGTCCTTGAGGACGAACCCGGCGGCCCCCACGCGCAACGCCCGGAGGACGTGGGCGTCGGCGTCAAAGGTGGTCAGGACGACGACCTCGGGGGCATCCGGTCGGGAGCGCAGCACCTCGGTGGCCGTCAGCCCGTCCATCGTCGGCATCCGGATGTCCATCAGGACGACGTCGGGTACGTGGCGGGCGACCATGGCCGCCACCTGCGTGCCGTCCGCCGCCTCCCCCACCACCTGGATGTCCGGGGCGCCGCCCAGCATCATCGCGAGGCCGGCGCGCAGCAACGGGTCGTCGTCGACGATGAGAACGCGGATCACACCGGCCACGGACGAACCCGCCCCACCGGCGGACCCGGCCGCGTCGACGGACCCGGCCGCGTCGACGGACCCGGCCGCGTCGACGGACCCGGCCGCGTCGTCGGCCCGGTCGGCGGACTCGGTGTCGGCGGGCCCCGATGTCCAGGGAGTCCCGGAGGTCTCTGGGGTGGTCATGGCGGCCACGGTAGCCAGGCCGCCAGCAGGAACCCGCCCGCGGCAGTCGGACCATGGGCGAGTCGCCCGCCGGCCTGGGACGCGCGCTCGGCGAGACCGATCAGCCCCTGGCCGGTGCCCGGGACCTCCGCGACGAACGACGCGAGGGTGGACGCCGCAGACGCGAGGGCGCCGGAGGAAGCCGAACGACCACCGCTTCGTACGCCCGCGTCCACCGCGACGGGAGTGGCGTTGCGGACCTCGACCGTCACCCCCTGGCCCGGCGCTCCGCACACCAGGACGCCGACCTCGGCGCCCGGCGCGTGCTTGTGCGCGTTGGTCAGTCCCTCCTGGACGATCCGGTACGCCGTGCGCCCGACGCTCGCCGGGACCGGGCCCTCGACCTCGACCCGGGAGTCGACCCGCATGCCGGCCCGGACCGAGTCGGCGACGAGCGCGGGCACCTCGGCGAGCGTCGGCTGGGGTAGCTCGCCCAACGGCGCGCGGAGGACACCGACCACCTCGCGCAGGTCCTGCAACGCCTGATGGGCGCTCTCCCGGATGACCCCGGCGGCCCGGGCGATCTCCTCAGGCGGCGCGTCCGGCCGGTACTCCAGCGCTCCGGCGTGCACGCTCAACAACGACAGCCGGTGCCCGAGGACGTCGTGCATCTCCCGGGCGATCTCCTCACGGGCGAGGTGCTGTGCCTGTTCGATCCGGAGCCGGTCCTCGACCTTCGCCCGGACAGCGCGCTCGCGGCGGGACGCCACGAGCTGTCGGCGATGCCGGACGAACAGCCCCCAGCCGATCACGCCGAGGGTCAGGACGACGGAGAGAAGGAACAGGAAGGGCACGGGCATGTCCGGTTCGGGGCGCAGCCACATGTAGATCGGCAGGGCGAGCAGGCCGAGCACGCTGACCAGCGCGGTGACCCTGAGTGGCCGGTGCACGGCGACGGTGAAGAGCGACACCAGCTGCGCGGCGCCCACGAGTTCGGAGAAGGTCGACAAGGGCACGAGCGCGAGTGCCAGCGCGACCGGCCAGCGGCGCCGCCACCACAGCGCGGCGCAGCCGAGCGCTCCCGTGATCTGGTCCAGCGTCAGCAACCAGGGCGGAACCGTCTGGTCGCCGATGCGCGCCTCGGCCATCCACACCCCGAAGACCACGGCCAGGAGGAACACCAGGGTGTCGACGAACCAGTCCCGCCGACTTCGACGCGACGGACGGTCCGCCAGGGGGTCGTCGGCTGTCCGCGAATCCTCCATGAGCTGAGAACCTACCCGCGCGACGCGCCCGTTGGTCCGCCCGCGCGTGGGGTCGAGCCCGGGAACGCCGACGTCGGTACTTTCGGCTGACGGCGACGCGCCGCCCGGCGACTTCGGTCGACGTGGAGGGCGCCGATGACCGATGCGGCGGGCAGGCGGGCTTCCCTAGCGTCGAACGCATGCGGACATCCGTTCAGTTGCTCGGCTACGTCCTCGGCCTGCAGGGCGTCATCGGGATCCTCTCCCACCTCGGCATCCGGACCTGGAACGGACTCTCCGTCGTCGAGCACGTGTCCGTACTCCGCGGCTACGAGATCTTCACCAACGTGGTCCTCGTCGTCATCGGCGCGGCACTCGTGATCGCCACCGTGCGACTCCGCAGAAGCGCCGACGAAGACGGGAGCGAGCAGCGACCATGAGCGCCAGCGAAACCGCCCGACCACGAGGTCCGGTGGCTCGCGGCGGCGTCCGCCCCGGTGAACGCGCCCTCGCCCCCGACCTCGCCCGCGGCGTCATGCTGTTGCTGATCGTCTTGTCCAACACGGGCTTCTACCTGTGGGCGGCGCACCACGGTCCCTCCGGCTGGCACCCGATCGACGGGAACGCGCTCGACCGCGCCGTGCAGTTCGTGATGATCACGACGCTCGACCTGCGCGTCTATCCGTTGTTCGCGTTCCTGTTCGGCTACGGGATGATGCAGCTGTTCCTACGCCAGACCGCGGCCGGAACCCCGGAGCGGACCGCCGTCGCGCTTCTGCGCCGGCGCGGTCTGGGCCTCATCGCACTGGGCTTCGTCCACGCCGCGCTGCTCATGGCCGGGGACATCATCGGGTCCTACGGACTGATGAGCCTGTTGCTGGGTTGGTTGTTCCTGCGCCGCCGCGACCGCACGCTGCTGGTGTGGTGTGCCGTCGCCGCCGCGGTGACGGTGCTCGCGACCGCGCCCGGGGTCGAGGCGGTGCTGACGGGGCAGCTCGCCGACCTCGGTACGTCCGGCACCGAGCTGACCACGATCGTCTACGCCTCCGGTGAGGAGAACCCGCTCGTCGCGGCCGGCACGCGACTCACCACCTCGGCGTACGTCACGGTCGCCGGCGGGTTGTTGTCGTTCTCCGGCATGGCCGTGATGCTGCTCGGGTTCTGGTCAGCGCGCCGGCGGATCCTCGAGGAGCCGGACCGCCACCTGCCGCTGCTGCGGTGGACGGCGGTCATCGGTCTCGCGGTCGGCTGGTCGGGTGGGCTGCTCGCCGCCCTCGCCACGTCGGCTGGTGGGACGTCCCCGCCGAGGCCGTCTCCGAGACGGGGGCGTTGCGCCTGATCCAGGACGGCACCGGCGTCGCGGCCGGCCTCGGCTACGTCGCGGTCTTCGGGCTGGTGGCGGCCCGGTTGGCCAGGAAGTCGCGGGGCACAGGCGACCGGAGCACGCTGGTCACCGCGGTCAGCGCCGTCGGCAGGCGCCCGCTGTCGAGCTACCTGACCCACTCGCTGATCTTCTCCCCGCTGCTGGCCGCGTGGGGACTCGGCCTCGGCGGGGCGATGGGGAGCGCGGGGATGGCCGCGTTCGCGGTCGGCGTGTGGCTGGTGACCGTGCTCGGTGCGTACGCGCTCGAACGCCACGGCCGTGACGGACCGGCCGAGAAACTCCTGCGCCGGTGGGTCTACGGCGCGACGGCCCGCCGCCCGGCCGCGACCGCACCCACACCGTCCGCCAAGGCCCCGCTTCGGCCAGGCTCCGGTGAGTGGGGCGGGCGGTACCGTCCACCTCCTGGGCAACACCGTCCTCAGCCTCGGCGCGATCGCGCTCGTCGTCGTGGCCTGGCGACGGATCCGGGACGCGAGAAACCTTGAACCCGCCCGTGCGTCGATCACAATCAATGACACGACCGTGCTTCGTGACGACCAGACCGCGCCGACCAGCCCGCACCGACCAGACCCGAACGCCGTGGGGTGCACAATGTCGCGTACTTCCTCAGGTAGTCCCATGTCAGGCGACCCACGGCCGACAGGTCCGGTGCCGATCGGAACGGCGACGGTCGTCGGTCCCGGTGGTCTGGTCCGCGCCCTCGTCTGGATCACTTTCCCGCTGCTCGGCGCCGCCGCGGCCGCCCTGGTCAAGGTGGCCGTGTCCTGGGCGGCGTGGGCGGAGCTACCGATCCCCGGCCTGGCGCGACTCCTCACCCGGTTCCCCGAGCCGCAGGCCACTTTCGGCGTCCTCGCCATCGGGTTCGTGCTCGGCCTCATCGTCGCCGGAATGGCCGAGCGCGACTACGTCACCATCTCCGTCGACCACAACGAGGTCACCCTCAGGCATGGGCAGACCTCCCACACGTTCGCGCGTACGTCGATCGGTGCCGTCTTCGTCGACGCCAAGGAGGTCGTGCTTCTCGGCCGCGGGACCGAGGAACTGATACGCCAGCGCGGTGACCTGCCGAACGTCCGGCGGATCGAGGAGGCCTTCGTCGCGCACGGCTACCCCTGGCGGACCGGAGGGGATCCGTACGGCGGTGAGTACCGGCGGTGGGTGGACGACGCACCGGAGTTGCCCGCCGCCGCGCATGCGGTGTTGCGTGCCCGCGACCGGGCTCTCCGCGCCGGCGACCAGGCGGACGTGACGGAGCTGCGCACCGAACTCGGCCGGCTCGGCTTGGTCGTCCGGGACCAGAACAAGCGGCAGTACTGGCGACGGACGCAACGCGCCCGGCGGTGAACCGTTGGCCGGACGGAGCTGGCGCCGGCGTGCCGGGACCAGCTCCGTTCCATCCGATCAAGCTCGGTTCGGGCTCCGTCCCACGCGGCCACGGGGGTGAACCGCCAGTCGGAGCGGCGTACCTCAGCGCCCCGGCGAGAGGAGGTCGTCGATCTCGGCCAGCTCCTCGGCGGTCGGCTCCCACTCACCCGCGGCGGCGTTGGCCCTGACCTGCTCGGCCGAGGTCGCTCCCGCGATCACGGACCCGCAACCCGGTTGCGCGGCGAGCCCCGAGATCGCGATCTCCAGGATGGACCGGTCGTGCTTCTCGCCCCAGGCGATCAGCGCCTCGACCCGGTCGAGCTTGTCCTCGGTGACATAGCCCTCCCGACCCGCGAGGCGGGAGTTCTCCGGAATCGCCCCGCCCTTGCGGACCTTGCCCGTCAGCAGCCCGTTGGCCAGCGGGAAGTACGGCAGCACACCGACCCCGTAGTGGCGGGCGGCCGGGACGACCTCGGCCTCGGCGCCACGCTCGAGCAGCGACCAGTGGTTCTGGGCCGAGACGAACGGCGTCGTCCCGAGCTCACGCGCCACGTGGGCGGCCTCGGCGATCTGCCAGCCGGTGAAGTTGGAGTGCCCGATGTAGCGGACCTTGCCCTCCTTGACCAGCTCGTCGAGCGCCGCGAGCGTCTCGGCGATCGGGGTCAGCAGGTCGGGACGGTGGATCTGGTAGAGGTCGATGTAGTCGGTCCGGAGTCGCCGCAACGAAGCTTCGACCGCACGGCGGATGTAGGAACGGCCACCCCTCGCCCCGGCCGCCTCGCCGTAGCCCATGTCGCCCGCGAACTTCGTCGCGAGCACCACCTCGTCGCGCCTGCCGGTGAGGGCCTCGCCGAGGAGTTCCTCGGAGCGGCCGCGCCCGCCGTAGACGTCCGCGGTGTCGAAGAGAGTGATGCCGGCGTCGAGTGCCGCGTCGACGACCTCACGAGTGCGATCGAGGTCCAACCGGCCGCCGAAGTTGTTGCAGCCAAGGCCCACGACCGACACGTGCAGGCCCGACTGTCCAAGAGATCGATAGCGCATGGGGCAGACCCTACGACCCCTGCCTTACGACCGGACGAAGCCGGCACACTCCGGTTGGTGATTTTCTGACCGAATCGCGGGACAGCTTCGGTGCTGATGTGCCACCTTGTGGATCACCATTTTCCCCCTTTGCCGACCCCGGCCGACTGTGCCCGGCTGTCCCGGGTGCGGATCCCCGGAAGGGAGTGCAGTGAGACTTCGCAAAGCCACCGCTGCCGTGGCATCGGTGGTGACCGTCGCCGCTCTCGCCGCCACCGCGGCCGGAATGCCGGCGTCCGCGTCACCGCCCGCCAACCCGCAGGCCGCGCGCACCCACGCGCCCGACGACATGCCCAACCCGTACGGCGACAAGCTCCGCGCCACCCGCAAGGCCGCTCTGGAGAAGGTGTTGCGCGGAGAGGCCACGGTCCAGCGCAAGGGCAAGTCCGATGTGGTCCAGCTGGCCAAGGGCAAGTACGCCCAGCTCAGCATGGAGAAGACGGACCAGATCTTCACGATCCTGGTGGAGTTCGGGGACCAGACCGACCCGCGCACCGGAGGCGCCGCGGGGCCGCTGAGCGGTGAGATCGCGGCGCCGCACCGTGGCCGGGACAACTCGACGTACTGGACCGACAGCTTCGACCGGCAGCACTACCTCGACATGTTCTTCGGCCAGGACCGCGAGTCGATGTCGACGTTCTACCGGGCGCAGTCGCAGGGCCGCTACACCGTCGCGGGCGATGTGAGCGACTGGATCAAGCTGCCCTACAACGAGGCGCGCTACGGCAGCAACGAGATCGCGGACTCCGACGCGTACTGGAACTTCGTCAAGGACTCCGCGGCCGCGTGGTACGACTCCCAGATCGCGGCGGGCAAGACACCCGAGCAGGTCAAGGAGTACCTCGCGCGCTTCGACCACTGGGACCGCTACGACTTCGACGCCGACGGAAACTTCGACGAGCCCGACGGCTACGTCGACCACTTCCAGATCGTGCACGCGGGTGAGGGCGAGGAGGCCGGTGGCGGCGCCGAGGGTGCCGACGCGATCTGGTCGCACCGCTGGTACGCCTTCCCGGACGCCACGGCCGGTCCCGAGCTGAACCAGCGCGGCGGTGTGCCCTTCGGTGACAGTGGCATCTGGGCGGGTGACTACACCACGGAGCCGGAGAACGGCGGGCTCGGCGTCTTCGCCCACGAGTTCGGCCACGACCTCGGCCTGCCCGACCTCTATGACACCAACAACAGCGAGAACGGCACCGGCTTCTGGACGCTGATGTCGTCCGGCTCCTGGCTCAACCACGGCACGGACACCATCGGCACCACGCCCGGTTACATGGGCGCCTGGGAGAAGCTGCAGCTTGGCTGGCTGGACTACGAGGTGGTCTCACCGGACCGCAAGTCGACCCACGTGCTCGGCCCGGCGGCCGAGTCGACGGCCAACCCACAGGCCATCGTCGTCCCGCTGCCCAAGGAGGAGACGTCCACGGAGTACAACACTCCGTACTCCGGCTCCTATGAGTGGTGGGGCGGCTCGGACGACGACCTGAACGCCGCGCTGCGGCGCACGATCAACCTCACCGGCAAGACCACGGCGTCGCTGACCGCCAAGGCGTGGTACGACATCGAGGAGGGCTACGACTTCCTCAACGCCGAGGTCTCTGTCGACGGCGGCATCCACTGGACCAGGGCCGGCGACCCCGTCACCGGTAGCTCCGAGGGCTCCTGGACCGACCTGACCTACGACCTGACGCCGTACGCAGGCAAGTCGATCGTCTTCCGCTTCCGCTACGCCACCGACGGCGGCGTGCACCTCGCCGGGCCGATGCTCGACGACATCCGCGTCACCGCCGACGGCGCGTCGCTGTTCTTCGACAACGTCGAGGGCGGCACCAACGGCTGGAGCACCAACGGCTGGACGAGGTTCGGCGGCACCGCCACCGCCTACAAGGGCACCTACTACCTCGCCGAGAACCGCCAGTACATCGGCTACGACACGACCCTGCAGACGGGGCCGTACAACTTCAACCGGCTGCTGACCAAGCCGGACTGGGTGGAGCGCTACTCCTACCAGAACGGTCTTCTCGTCACCTACTGGAACGAGAAGCAGGAGGACAACGACACGAGCCAGCACCCGGGCGAGGGTCTGATCCTCCCGGTCGACGCGCGGCCGACCCCGATCCGCTTCGACACCGGCGCGAACGCCAACCTCCGGGCGCAGGCCTTCGACGCGACCTTCGGTCCGGAGAAGACCGAGCCGTTGACGCTGAGTCGGGAGGTCCAGAACGGCCGCCGGATCCAGGTCGCCATCGCCGACGTGCCCGCACAGAAGGCGATCTCGGTCTTCGACGACTCCGAGCCCAACCGCTACTGGAACGCCTCGCTGCCCAACAACAGCGTCAAGGTCGCGGGGTACGGCGTCCGGATCGAGGTCACCAAGCTGTCGCCCGACAAGCGGCAGATGACGGTGGTCGTCCGACCGGCGAAGTAGACCCGCTCACTGCGGCATCCTCCAGACGAGGCCCCGGGCACGCGACCGCGTGCCCGGGGCCCTCGCGCGTCCCACGCCCGACCACGGCACCCGTGAACGGCGCACCGCCGCGAAGCTTGGCCCGCTCCCCCTCGGCGAGCAGGATGGATCCATGGCACCCACGAGCGCCTCCACCCGCGTACACGTCGACGGACGCGTCCTCACGTTGTCCAACCTCGACAAGGTGCTCTATCCCGAGACCGGGTTCACCAAGGGCGAGGTCATCGACTACTACAGCCGGATCGCTCCGGTGCTGCTGCCACGTATCCAGAGCCGCCCGCTCACCCGCAAGCGCTGGCCGGACGGCGTGGAGGGGCAACCCTTCTTCGAGAAGAACGTCCCACGCGGTACGCCTGACTGGGTGCGCACCGTCACGATCGCGTCGCCGGGAAGCACCCGCGGCTCGGAGGAGGTCGAGTACGTCGTCGCCGACGACCTCCCCACCCTCGTCTGGCTCGCCAACCTCGCCGCGTTGGAACTGCACGTCCCGCAGTGGCGGGTGGGGCCCCGTGGTGGGGTCAGACGTCCCGACCTGCTGGTGGTCGACCTCGATCCGGGACCGCCCGCCGACATCGTGGGGTGCTGCGAGGTGGCGCTCCTGCTGCGCGATCTCCTCGACGCCGACGGACTGCGCGCGTGGGCGAAGACGTCTGGTGGGAAGGGGATGCAGCTCTACGTTCCGCTCGCGGAGACCTCCGGCGACGCGACGACGGCCTACGCCAAGGAGTTCGCCGAGAAGCTCGCCCGGGACCGACCCGACCTCGTCGTCGCGTCGATGCGCAAGTCGCTCCGCCCCGGCAAGGTCTTCCTCGACTGGAGCCAGAACAACCCCGCCAAGACCACCATCGCCGCCTACTCCCTACGCGGCCGGTCGCGCCCAACGGTGTCGACCCCGCTCACCTGGGAGGAGGTGGAGGCGTGCGAGAACGCCGCGGACCTGGTCTTCGGGCCGGACCAGGTGCTCGACCGGGTGGAGGAGATCGGCGATCTGGTCGCCGACCTGGACTCCGTACGGCAACGACTTCCCTGACCATCCGGGAGCGCGCCCGGACCACCTCACCGCACGGGTGGGTCCGGAAGCGCCCGATTCGTGCGGTTCCTGGCCACAACCGATCCGTCTGGCGGCTAGTGTCGGGGCACCGTCATGGCGCGCGCTCATGGCACGGCCATCGCTCGGTCATGGCACTGTCGTGGCGCGCGCTCATGGCACGGCCATCGCTCGGTCATGGCACTGTCGTGGCCCGGTCATGGCACAGTCATGGCACGAAACGGGTCCGGAGCCCTAGGCTCGAACGGTCGATTCACCCGCCGCGGCAGGCCGCGACGAGTGAGATGAGGAGGGATCGCGATGTCCGAAATCGAAGTCCCGTTCGAGGACGCCGTCGAGATCGAGGACGAACTCGAAGCCGAGGCGAGCGAGGACGTCGAGGAACCCGACATCGAGGCACCCGAGGCCGACTTCGCCGAGCAGCGTCTCGAGGTCGACCTGGACGACGATGACTACCGCTGATCTCCACCGCGAGGAGCACGCGTGACCATGTCCGAGGCCCGCCCTCGGGGCGGCCGACTCCCCCGGCTGGCGCGCCGTGCCCAACTCCTCGACGCCGCCCGCCAGGTGTTCGTGGCCGTTGGCTACCACGCCGCCGCGATGGACGACATCGCCGAGCGGGCAGGCGTCAGCAAGCCCGTCCTGTACCAGCACTTTCCGAGCAAGCTCGAGCTCTATCTCGCGTTGCTCGACGCCACCTGTGACGCCCTGGTCGACGCCGTTCGTGCCGCGCTGGGGTCGACCACCGACAACCAGCAGCGGGTCGCGGCGACGATGGGTGCCTACCTCGACTTCGTGAGCGACGAGGACGGCACCTTCCGGTTGGTCTTCGAGTCGGATCTGACCGGTGAGCCGGCCGTCCGGGAGCGAGTCGACCGGGCGGGCCGCGAGTGCGCCAACGCGATCGCCGACGTGATCCAGGAGGACGCGGGGGTTCCGCGCGAGCAGGCGATGCTGCTCGCGGCCGGGCTCGCCGGAACCGCCCAGGTCACGGCGCGCTGGTGGTTGTCGATGGATGGCACGATCGGACGTGACGAGGCGGCGAGGCTCCTCACGACCCTCGCGTGGCGGGGCATCCGGGGATTCCCTCGCGCCGAGTGAAGAACGCCACATCCGCGACGCCGAGGTGATCGGGATGTGGCGCGACTTGGCCCACGTTGTGGGCTAGCCTCAACCCCGCCGGTGCACGATAGGGGTGAGGAGCTGCCGACGTCGCGGCACCGGTGGGTCAGCCGACCGAGCACGGTCCGGCTCAGGGACGAAAGAAGGGTGACCTGTGGAGGTCAAGATCGGTGTCCAGCACGCTCCTCGGGAGATCGTGCTGGAGAGCAACGAACGCCCCGAGGACGTCGAAGCGGCTGTGGGCAAGGCCCTGCAGAGCAGCGACGGCCTGCTCAGCCTCACTGACGAGCGAGGGCGCCGTGTCTTGATTCCTGCCGACAAGATCGCCTATGTCGAGCTTGGAGCGCAGTCAGAACGTCGAGTCGGATTCGGCGCCATGTAAGGACCCTGGCCACCACTTTTTCCGCGAGGACGAAGGGTCTGGACCAACGGCCGATTGAAACTGCGCCCGACGCGGGTGGAGGCTTGAGAAGCGCACTTCAGCTCCATGGAAGGGTGACTGAGATGAGCCTAATCGGACTGCTGATCGCTGGACTGATCATCGGTCTGCTCGGTAAGTGGGTCGCGCCGAGCAACCGGGACAACATCCCCATCTGGCTGACCGTCATCTGCGGAATCGGCGGTGTTCTCGTCGGCTACTTCGTCGCGGGCGCTCTCGGGGTCGCGGCCACGGGCGGAGTCGACTGGATCCGGTGGATCATCAGCATCGCCCTGGCCGCGATCTTCGTGGCCGTCGCGTCGACGCTGACGAGCCGCCGCGCGCTCAGGTAGTCGTTCGTCGGGGGGGACACAGCACACGAGTTCGTCGTCGAGACGAGGACGCGCCGGTCGAACCCTGGGTTCGGCCGGCGCGTTCTTGTCTGTCGAGGCGTTCTTGTCTGTCGAGGTAGATGCGGCCCGGTGGGCACGTCGGCGCCGCCGAGTCGTGCCGCTTGCTCCGTCTGTTCCTCGGCCCGCTTGCTCCGTCTGTTCCTACGACTGCAGCCCGAGCGTCGCCATCCGCTCGGCGTGCTTCTCGGTCAGCCGCGCGAACATCCGTCCGATGGCGGCGAGGTCCATGCCGGGACGGTCCACGCCACCGACCAACAGCGCGGTCAGGACGTCGCGCTCGGCCGCGACCCGCTGCGCCTGGGACAACGCTTCCCCGACAAGTCGCCGCCCCCACAGCGCGAGGCGCCCGCCGACCCGCGGATCCTCCGCAATGGCCCGGCGAACCCGGTCGACGACGAACGCCGCGTGGCCGGAGTTTTCCAGCACCTCCAGGACCAGCGCCCGGGTGTCGGCGTCGACGTAGGCCGCGACCTCGCGGTAGAAGTCGGTGGCGATGCCGTCACCGACGTAGGCCTTGACCAGTCCCTCGAGCCAGTCCGCTGGTGCCGTGTGGCGGTGGAACCCGTCCAGGGCCTCCTGGAACGGCCGCATCGCCGACACCGGCTCCACGCCGAGGTCATGAAGCCGGTCGCGCAGCCGCTCGTAGTGGTGGAACTCCGTCACCGCAAGGGCGGCCAGTGCGGCCTTGTCCTCCAGGGTCGGGGCCAGCGTGGCGTCGTCCGCCAGCCGCTCGAACGCCGTGAGCTCGCCGTAGGCGAGGACGCCGAGCAGGTCGATCACCGCCGGGCGGTAGATCGGATCGTCGTAGGCCGCGACTCCCGCGGACGCGGATCGATCCTGCGTGGTGGCGGGCGGATTCTCAGCGCTCTCGCTCATGGTGGTGAGCTTAGTGAGCACCCACCCCTTCGATCATGGTCGGCTCGCGCCCGGGTCGGAGATCGTCGCCACGCGCTCGAGATCATCGAGGATCGGCGGCGACAGGCCGGGATCCGACAAAGATCCACACGGTCAGCGCGCCTGGTCAAGGGCCCGGGGCACGCGGCGGATAGACTCCCATGCGGGGAGTCGTCCCGGCATGCGGACGTCCGCCGCGGGGGCCCTTGATCCGGGCGCTATTCCGGGACAGGCCCATCCACAACGCCACCGAGCGTTACGAAACAAGAGGCGAAAAGCTCTGACGACCTTCAAAGAACTTGGTGCGCTAGCCGACATCGTCGAGGCCCTGGCGCAGGTCGGCATCACCGACCCCTTCCCGATCCAGGAGATGGCGATCCCCATCGCGCTCACCGGAACGGACCTGATCGCGCAGGCGCGGACGGGCACCGGTAAGACGCTCGCCTTCGGGATCCCACTCCTGCAGCGGATCGTCGCGCCCGGCGACGGGGACTTCGCCGACCTCGACGCGCCCGGCAAGCCGCAGGCGCTGGTCGTGGCGCCGACCCGGGAGCTCGCCCTCCAGGTGGCAGCCGACCTCCGCGTCGCCAGCAAGATCCGGTCCGTCCGCACCCTCACGGTCTACGGCGGCGTGCCCTACGAGCCGCAGCTCGACGCGCTGACCATCGGCGTCGAGGTCGTCGTCGGTACGCCCGGCCGGCTCCTCGATCTCGCCGACCGGCGAGCGCTCGATCTCTCCCACGTCAAGGTACTGGTCCTGGACGAGGCCGACCGGATGCTCGACCTGGGCTTCCTGCCCGACGTCGAGCGGCTGATCTCCAAGACGCACGAGATGCGCCAGACCATGCTGTTCTCCGCCACTATGCCCGGCGTGATCGTGCAGTTGGCCCGGCGCCACATGCGTCACCCGATCAACGTCCGCGCGGAGGCGGCCGGGGAGAGCCAGGTCGTCCCCGCCACGGCACAGTTCGTCTACCGCTGTCACGATCTCGACAAGCCCGAGGTGATGGCGCGCATCCTGCAGGCCGAGAGCCGCGGCCGGGTGATGATCTTCTGTACGACCAAGCGGGCCGCCCAACGGGTCGCCGACGATCTCGCCGAGCGTGGTTTCGAGGTGGCCGCCATCCACGGTGACCTGGGTCAGGTCGCGCGTGAGCGGGCGCTCGACCGCTTCCGTTCGGGGAAGGTGGACGTCCTCGTCGCCACCGACGTGGCCGCTCGCGGCATCGACGTCGAGGGTGTCACCCACGTCATCAACCACACCTGCCCCGATGACGAGAAGACTTATGTCCACCGCATCGGGCGCACCGGTCGAGCCGGCGCGTCCGGTGTCGCGGTGACCTTCGTCGACTGGCCGGACCTCGCGCGCTGGAAGATGATCAACAACGCCCTCGGGCTGCCGTTCGACCAGCCGGTCGAGACCTACTCCACCTCCGACCATCTCTTCCACGACCTCGGGATCCCGAAGGAAGTGATCGGCCACGTGGGCGAGCCGCAGGGCGATACACGCTCCGGCGATCGGGAGAAGACGTCCGAGCGCCGGCCGCGTGGACGCCGACGGACCACTGGTGGCGGGCGAGCGTCGGAGGGCGCCCAGTCCGACGAACGCGAGGAGCGCGCCGAGCGGCCGCGGTCCAGCCGGGTCCGGCAGCGGCGCAGGCTGCGGGCTGGCGTGGTGGTCGCCGATCACGACGACTCTGACGCCGCGGCTCCCGACTCCGGAGGCGGCACGACGACGGCCACGGAAGGTAGCGAGGACAGCCCGGCCGGTGGCACGCGGCGGACCCGCACCCGCACCCGGCGGCGCCGGAGCGGTTCGGGTGAAGCAGCTGCCGACCACGCCGAGTCCGGCCCCACCGCGGACGCCGGCTCCTAAGGCGTAGCTTCTCATTCAGTCACTGTGCGTGCGGGCCAGCCAAGGGCGGCCCGCACGTTGCGTTGTGCCCTCCCCGCCGCGATGGCTGGGGCGTGTCCTGCGGATCATGGTCGAGTGGTGAGCGGGTCAAACCGCGCCCGGACGGCAAGGCGGAGGAGGATGCGCGTAGCGGTGTCCTACGCGTGACGACGACAACGCGGCCAGCCGGGATGCGGGGCACGCGAACCTTCGTGGAGGCTCAGGCGAGGACGATAACGGGGGTCCCCGGCGGAGCGAACTCCCACAGCGCCTTGGCGTCGACCGGCGCCTGCCGGACACAGCCGTCGGAGAGGGACTGCCCCAACTGGGCCGGAGTCTGTACGGGCTTGCCGCTCGCGATCGAGATCGGGATGTCGTGGAACCCGATGGCGGCGTTCTTGCCGAACGTGAACGTCACCATGTACTGCATGCGCTCGGTGCCGTGGTAACTGGTCGTGTAGCGGCGCTTGCGGATGACGTCGTAGCTGCCCGGCGAGACCTGGTTGAACTTCGTTCCCGACACGGGATACGAACGCTTCACGATGTTCTTGGCGTCGACGAGCCAGACGTGGTTGTCGCGGAGGGCGTAGACCACCCGCTTGCCCTTGCCGGTGCCCGTGGGCATCTCCGCGCCGACCATGGCACCGACGCTCGGGGTGGGTGGCGTCTTGGGGGTGGCGGACGTGGACGACGGCTTCGGGTCGGCGGCCTGCTGGGTCGCCTCCGGGCTCTCCCGGCGGCTCCGATCGGCGATGTCGCGCGAGGCGCGAGACCCGATGTCGTCGGCACCCGCGCTCGTGACGATGCTGGCGTCCTGCACCGGGATGATGCCCACGGCGCCCAGAACGGCGACCGCGAGGACCAGGACCGACAGGCCGGCCGCGATCAGGCGACCTCGGCGTAGACGGGGGCGCGGGCGTGACCGCGACGCGACGTGCCTCATGCCGTGTGCCTTTCGTCGTATCCGCTACCACGTCCGACGCACATAGTAGTGCTTGTGTCTCACGCAATTGCTCGGCCCGCTATGCCGTACGACACAAGCAACGCTAGCGTGGCCCTTCATGAGCACGCCGAGGTTCCTGGAGATACCTAACGGTGTCGTCACTCGCCGTCTCGTGACCACCCGGGGGACGTTCGCCGCACTCGAAGCGGTACCACCCCGCGGGGATCGCGCGCCGGGTTCGACCGTCCTGTTGCTACCCGGGTGGACCGGGAGCAAGGAGGACTTTCTCTCCCTGCTCCTTCCCCTCACCCTGCGTGGGCGCCGCGTCGTCGCCGTCGACCAGCGTGGGCAGTTCGAAACACCCGGTCCGGATGATCCGGCCGCCTACCGGCTGGAGGAACTCGGGCTCGACGCCCTCGCCCTGGCGGGCGCCCTCGACGCCGGCCCGGTGCATCTGGTCGGCCACTCGTTCGGTGGGCTGATCGCCCGCGCGGCCGTGCTCGCGGCGCCGGGCGCCTTCACCTCGTTGACTCTGCTCGGTTCGGGCCCGTCCGGGCTCACCGGCCAGCGTGCCGGGCTGCTGAGCCTGATGGTCGAGGCCATCCCGACCCAGGGACTGCCCGCGGTCTACGCCGCGAAGCGTGAGCTCGAGCGGATGGAGGGTGTCGAGGACCCGCCGCCGGCGATCGAGGAGTTCCTCGCCAGGCGGTTCCGCGCCAACAACCCGGTCTCCCTCACCGAGATCACCCGGCAACTCGTCAACGCACCGGACCTGGTGGCCGAACTCGCCTCCGTCGGACTGCCCACACACGTCGCGTGCGGCGTCGACGACGACGCGTGGAGCCCGGACGACCAGCGGCAGATGGCCGCGCGGCTGGCCGCGCACTTCACCCTGATCCCCGACGCGGGACACTCCCCGGCTGTCGACCAGCCGGACGCCACCGCGGCGATCCTCACCGACTACTGGGACGCGCTGGCGCGTTCCACTCAGCCGGTCGGAAACAACGCACCGTAGGCGACGAAGCCGATCGCCCAGGCGACCAGCAGATAGACCCAGCCGCGGCCGGCCTTCTTGTTCTTCCACCCGAGCACGCTGAGGATGACGACGGGAACGAGCAGCGCGAGGCTCGCGGGTAGTTCACCGTCGTGTTGACCGAACGCCCACAGCGCCGCGAGCACCGACAGCGCGACCGTTGCGCCGCCGAGGAGCTTGCGTGGTTCCCCCAACAGGCGAATCAGATCCATGTGCATACCGTAGGTGTGGCTTCACCCCATGGCGAGCCCGGTGCCGGTTGGGGCCGGCACGGCGGTGCCCGGTGGACATGGGCGGGGCGGATGGGGCGAACGGTTCGTCGTCCGGGCCTCTTCGCCGGCATCGCCGACGAGGCCTGACGTCGCACTGAGCCGGCGTCGCGTCCGCTCAGTCAGCCGATGTCAGGGGCGAGGCCGTCCCACGGGCGCAGGGTCGGGAACGCCGTACGCCCCTCCGGACAGCGGGCCGCGAAGTCGCACCACTGGCACTGCGGCCCGGGACGCGGCGGGAAGATCCGATCCTGCTCGGCGGCGGAGAGGCCCTGTGCGTAGGCCGCGCCGGCCTCGGCCGCCTCCTCCCCCACCTGGTCGGCCCGGTCGAGGTGGCGCCGGAACGACTCCGGCGTGTGGTCCCAGGCGACCACCGAACCGGTCGGCAGGTGGTGGAGCTCGACCCGGCGGCACGGACGGCGCAGGGTGCGCGCGGCGGCCGCGGCGTAGACGGCGAGGGCGAGCGACCCGCGCGCGTCCGCGGTGGTCAGAACGCGGCGCCCGGTCTTGTAGTCGACGACGACGAGTTCGACCTCGTCGCTGTCGCGATCGGCATCGTCGACGTTGTCGTCGTCCGGGTCATCGCCATCGTCGTCATCGTCATCGTCGTCCAGGTCGTTCCGGAATCCCTCCGGGCGAAGGTCGATGCGGTCGACCCGGCCGGACAGCGCGAGGGTCCCGGTGGTGAGGGCCACCGTGCGTTCGACCCCGATCGGGTCGTCGTCTGGATCGAGCCGGGTGACGTAGTTTTCCACCAGCCCCGCGGCGTACTCCCACCACCGCTCGCTCTGGGCGTCGTCACGGAAGCCCTCGTCGATCCATGAACGACGCGCGATCTGGCCCGCGGCCTCCGGCGTGCGGCCTTCGACGGGCAGTCGCCACCAGGCGGCGAGGGCGGTGTGCACACTCGCGCCCACACTGTTGTGCGCCCACGGCGGGCCCTTCGGCGGTGTGGGCCGGTCGAGGTAGGTGAACCGGTAGCGGCGCGGACAGTCCAGCCAGCTCGTCAGCCGGGTCGGGGTCGCCCGGAACAGCCGACGGGGCATCGCGTCGAAGCCGAGCTGTTCCATCGCGCTCATGAGGTCATCCTGCCAACGTCCACCCCCCCGCCGGCCGCGGGGAGCGGGGTGTCCCGCGCGGAGTTCGGCGGTGGCGACGGCGACAGGTGCGAGGTGCCCGGCACCACTCGCATGTCTCCTATGTGCTTTTCGGGAGGTACGGCGCGGGCGTCGTATGCCCGGAGCGTTCGGCGGCGGCGCGCGCACGGTCGAGCAGACGCGCGAACTCGCCCTCGTCGGTGGTGTAACAGCCCAGGTCGTGGTCGGTCTTTCCGGCGCCGTGGTGGTCGCTCGACCCGAGGGCGGCCAGGTCGAGGTCGGCCGCGAGCGCGCGCAACTCCTTGCGCACCTCGGGTGAGTGATCGTGGTGGTCGACCTCGACTCCGGCGAGCCCCGACTCCGCCAGCTCACCGATCACCTCGTCGGTGAGGATCTTCCGGCTGGCGCGACCACGTGGGTGGGCGAGCACCGGCGCGCCGCCGGCGGCCAGCACCCGGTGGATGACCTCGGCGGGGCCGGGCGCGTAGCGGGTGACGTAGGCCGAACGGCCCTCGCTCAGCCAGCGGTCGAACGCGTCCCGCCGGTCGGTCGCGTAGCCGCGGGCGACCAGGGCGTCCGCGACGTGTGGGCGGCCCAGCGACGTGGCCGCACTCGACTGCGCGGCGACGTCCTCCGGGGTGAGCTCGATGCCGTTCGCGCGCAGGCGCTCGAGGATGACCGGGACTCGCGCGTTGCGCCCGTCGCGGACGCGTCGCAGCGTCGCCACGAGTTCGGGGTCGGTGGGGTCGGGCAGATAGGCGAGCATGTGCACGCTCTTGCCGCCGAGCCGGCAGGAGACCTCCGCCCCGACCACGAGACCGATCCCGGCCCGCTCGGCCGCGGCGCGCGCCTCGTCCCAGCCCACGAAGGTGTCATGGTCGGTCAGTCCGAGGACGTCGACGCCGGCCGCGGCCGCCTTGGCAATTAGGACGGCGGGCGGGTCGGTCCCGTCCGAGCAACTCGAGTGCGAGTGCAGGTCGATGCGCAAGTGGTCTCCAGCCGAACGGACGCCGGTCTCCCCCACGGTGTGCGGCGGGCATGCGAGACGACCTTAGTGTCAGCCGACCCCGGGTGTCAGGACCACGAGCTGACATCTGGGCGCCCGGGTTACCTGCGAGCCCGCGCGAGCGACGGGTCACTCGCCGCGCAGCCGCGGCGTCAGCGCGCCGTAGGGCAGCAGGTCGACCTCGTGGCCGAGAGCGCGTAGGTCGACGAGGTCGATGGGCTCCAGCATCAGTGTGCCGGCCGTCTCCGGATGCAGGATCAGCCACAACCAGGACGCCGAGGACTCTCCCGCGTAGACAGCCCGGTCAGATAGGGCGTCCACCAGCCACAACGGGGTGGGATGGCCGTCCGCCTCGACCTTGGCCTGCGGCGTACATCGACCGAACGCATCGCCCGGGTCGGTTCCCGTCAGTCCAGCGTAGTTCGCACCGAGTCCGACGCCCATCTCCTCGGCGACGAGCAGCAGCTCACCGGCTCCGCCGACCGGGTTGGGACCAGAACACGCCAGCACCGTGGCCCGAACACCCTCGATCTCGTTGCCCGCGTGTCCGACGCCGGTGACGACCCAGGCGTGCGGCAGCGGCCACGGCAGCCACATCGGGAGCCGGGACCGGGCAGCGAGCCAGCGGACGAGTTCCGGCGTGGGTTGGACGAACGGCTGTAACGGGGGCACCGGGCCGTGCACCGGACAGGTCCACCGGGTCTCCCAGGCCGAGGGGGCTCTGAGCAGGCGATGGCATCTCGGGCATAGGGGGTCGCCCTTCATAGGGACGACGCTCCTCCGGTTCCGGTCACCACGTCAAGGGGACGCGACGGCATTATGGCTGGTTGGAGGCGACTTCGAGACGACTTGGTGGCGGACTGGTGAGAGGACCGTCACGAGGCAGCGGCTGGATGATCATCGGGATCACCGACATGCCACGATTGCCCGCATGCCACCGAGTCGCCGCTCGTTCCTCGCCGCCGGTGTCGGAGCCCTGGCCGTGGGTTCGGCAGGGGTCGGACTGGTCGAGACCCACGTCGTCCCGGGCCGGACCACCCTGCACACGGCACTGGGCCTCACCGGGGAGAACGGCACGATTCCCGACGTCGAACCAGGCCAACGGGTCACCGGGTCGTTCCGGTCCGCCGCCCTGGGCGACGCGCAGGTCCACTGGGCCGCCGCGTACCCACCCGGCTCTCCCACCGACGCCCCGCTGCCCGTCGTGCTGGCTCTCCACGGCCGCGACGGCGACCACCGCTCGGCGTTCGACGATCTCGGGCTGGATCGCTTCATGGCCGCCGCGGTGGCGAAGTGGCCGACCCCCTTCGCGCTCGTCTCGGTCGACGGCGGCGCCGCGACGTTCTGGCACCGTCGCCGCAACGGCGACGACCCGCAGGCGATGCTCCTCACCGAACTCCTCCCGCTGCTCTCCGAACGTGGCCTGCGGACGGACCGGATCGGTCTCTTCGGTTGGTCGATGGGCGGGTACGGCGCGCTGCTGCTGGCCGAGCGGCATCCCGACCGGGTCGCCGCGGCCGCGGCGCTGAGCCCGGCGCTGTGGGAGAACTACGACGACGTCCGGCCGGGCGCGTTCGACAACGAGACCGACTTCAGGGCCAACGACGTCTTCGCCGACCAGCGGCCACTGGACGGCCTGCGGCTGCGGATCGACTGCGGACAGGACGACGCCTTCGCGGCCGCGACGAGGTCCTTCGTACGGGCGCTGCACCCGCGACCGAGCGGCGGCTTCCAGCCCGGTGCGCACACCATCGGCTACTGGTGCCGGATGGTTCCCGACCACCTCGCCTTCCTCGCCTGGAACCTCTGAGCGGGTCCCCGCTCGCTTCAGGCTCAGGCGTTCCAGCGTTGGATCGCGGGGGTCTCGCCGCGCTCCCAACCCAACACGCTCACGGTCGCGACGTCGAGGACCAGGTTGGCGCCCACCCGCGGCGGCAGGTCCATCCAGCGCGCGCCGAGGACCCGGAGGAAGTGTCCGTGGGAGAAGACGAGCGCCCGCGTCGACGCCTCGCGGCGGACCCGAGCGATGAGCAGGTCGGCTCGGGCGGCGACCTGCTCCAGGGACTCCCCACCGGGTGAGGGGTGCGTCCAGACACTCCAGTCCGGGTCGTCCTCCCGAATCTGTGCGGTGGTGCGGCCCTCGTGGTCGCCGTACCTCCACTCCTGCGCGCCGGGATCGATCTCGATCCGGTCGCCGAAGCCCGCGAGTCGGGCGGTCTCGCGGGCTCGGGACAGCGGGCTACTGAGCACCAGGTCGAAGCTCGTACCGGCGAGACGATCACCGAGCTCCCAGGCCGAGCGTTCCCCGGCCTGGGTCAGCGGAACGTCGGTGATACTGGTGTGGCGGCTCGTTCGGCTCCATTCGGTCTCACCGTGCCGGGCGAGCCAGAGTTCGGGACGAGGGTCGTTCACCCGCGCCTCACAGCTCGCCGGTCTGCAGCGCGAGCCGGGCGAGCAGGTGTCGCGCTTCCTCGGCGTGGTCGGGTCTGCAGATCACCTCGTAGGTGCCCGCGACGACCTGGGTCATGGACGTGAAGTCCCGGCGACCACCGGTCGCGCGGTAGCCGATCCAGCCGAAGAGAACGCCGAACACCAAACCGATCACGATGGCGAGGACGATCACCACGACCGCGTTGCCACCGGATGGCGTGAAAAGGCTGAGCAGGATGCCGACGAAGAGGCCCCACCAGGCACCTCCTCCAGCGCCGATCCCGATCGCACGGCCCTGCGTCAGCCGACCGGTGACACGCTCGACCAGCTTCAGGTCACTGCCCACGATGGAGACGTTCTCGACCGGGAACTTGTTGTCGGAAAGGAAATCGACGGCTCGTTGCGCCGCGGCGTAGGTCCCGTGGGAACCGACCGACACGCCGGCCGGAAGCTCTGGAAGCGGTTGTCTGCGCATCACGAACTCCTCGAGATCTCGGATCGTTCATCGGCGACGGAGTCGGGTGGGCGTATCGGCTGCCTCCTTCGAGGATGCCCCACTATCTCGAATTTGACGCTGATAGGCTGTACGTCGGTCGCTTCCGTCCAGACATAGGCCACGAGCCGCCCATCTTGGGCTCCGGCGTTTCGGACTCGCGATCCCTGGTGGTCCCGCCCTCGCGGGGGCCTGGCGTCAAGGAGGTGGATCGGGTGAAACCTGCCTGTCCGTGCAGTACCCGCGTCCTCCGTCGCCTTCCGGCCAGCCAGCGTTAGCACGCCTCGCCACCGGTTTCCGGGCTTCGGAGGACCTCCGCCGTCCATCTCCACATCGTGGGTGGACGGGTTCGCTCGCCGTTTTTCGGGACGAGGAGGTGGCCGATATGGCCCTGCCCACCACCACCGTTCGTGACCAGCGCACCGCCGTGCTCGGCGGACGGCGCGCCCGCGCCATGATGCGCGCGATCCGACGCCGGCCCACCGTCGGTGCGCACCCACTCTCCTCACCGTCGTCGACCAGTCCGCAGACCGCGGTGGTCGACTGGGCCTTCTACCGGGACGGCAAGCGCCAGGACGACGTCACGTCGTACGCCGACGCCGTCAACCGGGCTCGGCAGGGCGGCGGGTTCGTCTGGATCGGCCTGTTCGAACCCAGCGAGAGCCAGCTCGCCGGAATCGCGGCGGAGTTCGAGCTGCACCCCCTCGCCGTCGAGGACGCCGTCACGGCACACCAGCGGCCGAAGCTGGAGCGCTACGGCGACTCGCTGTTCGCGGTGTTCAAGACCGTTCGCTACTGTCCGCACGAGGAGCTCACCTCGACCAGCGAGGTCGTCGAGACCGGCGAGGTGATGGCCTTCGTGGGTCCGGAGTTCGTGGTGACCGTGCGACACGGCGACCACAGCGCGCTCGGCCAGGTACGCCGGCAGCTGCAGGAAAACCCGGACCACCTCGCGCACGGACCGTCCGCGGTGCTCCACGCCGTCGCCGACCGGGTGGTGGACGACTACCTGACCGTCGTCGACCGGCTCCAGGACGACATCGACGAGCTGGAGATCTCCGTCTTCTCCGCCCGCGGGGCGCGCAACGTCGAACGCGTCTACCAGCTCAAGCGCCAGGTCCTCGAGCTGAAGCGGGCGGTGGCGCCACTCGCCGGTCCGCTCCGCCAACTCGCCGAACGTCCGGTCCGGCTGGTCGCCCCGGAGATCCGGGAGTACTTCCGCGACGTCGAGGACCACCTCGCGCGCGTCCGGGAGCAGGTCGCCGCCTTCGACGAGTTGCTCACCTCGATCCTGCAGGCGAGCCTGGCCCAGCTCACCGTCGCCGAGAACGAGGACATGCGCAAGATCTCGGCCTGGGTCGCGATCCTTGCCGTGCCGACCATGATCGCCGGCATCTACGGCATGAACTTCACCCACATGATGGGGACCGACTGGCCCTACGGTTATCCCACCGTCCTCATCGTGATCGCGGTGATCTGTGCGATGTTGCACCGCTACTTCAAGCGCAACGGCTGGCTCTGACCCCGGTACGACAACGGCTCCGACAACCCCGCGTGCCCCGTGCCCATGATCACGGGGTACGCGGGATGTATGTAGGTCAGGCTGCGGCGCCTCCTGTCGCCTTCGCGAACGCCTGGAGCATCCCGGGCCAGCCGCCCTCGCTGCCGACGGAACCCCGCATGGAGTCCCATCCGGTTCCGTGCCGCTCGAGTTCGGAGTGCACCAGCGTGACCTTCGTCCGTCCTGCTCCGTCGGACCCGAAGTGCACGTCGACCCGGCTGGCCTGGTCCAGGTCGGGGTCGAACGTCCACGCCAGGTTGATCTGCCAGGCGAACGCGAGATGGTGCGGGCGGTCCCACGCGAGGACCGTTCCCCACTGGCACTCCGTACCGTCGACGTCGCGCCCGTAGCACCGGCCGCCGACACGAGGTTCGACGACCTCCTTGTCGAGAGTCCCGCCACCCAGGTGGTGGGCACGCGGCCACCAGGTGTCGATCCCCTCGGTGAAGACGTCGAAAGCCGTCTCGATCGGCGCGTTCACCACGATCTCGGTACGGACCAACGCGTCCTCAGCGCCACGCGTGGTGGGCTCCTGTGTCATCGTGCTTCCTCTCCCGGGCCCTCGACCCGCTCCTTGAAGGCGGTCAGCGCCTGGGTCCAGAACCCATGGAAGTACGCCTGGAGCCCGGCGACGCCGTCCGGATTGAGGCGGTAGACCCGCCGGGTGCCGACCGGTTCGTCGACCACCAGCCCCGCCTGCTTGAGCACCTTGAGGTGTTGGGACACCGCCGGCCGGCTGACCGGAAGGTCGCGGGCGAGTTCCCCGACCGCGCACGGCCCCTGCCCGAGACGTTCGAAGATCGCCCGCCTGGTCGGGTCACCGAGCGCCTCCAGTGCCGCGCCCTGGTAAGTCCTCACGAACGGTAAGCTACAACTTACCGATCTGCGAACGCAAGCCTCACGACGTCGGTCCCAGAACCCAGAAACCGACACCACTCAACGGGATCGACCTGGAGGGCCATGGCCCCGCGCGGGCGAGAAGTCCTACGCTCGGCCGATGACCACCAAGGCAGTCGCTCCCTACGGAGAATGGGTCTCGCCGGTCAGCGCCTCGATGCTGACGGCAGCCGCCCGCCCACTGAGCTTCCCGACGATCGTCGGTGACGAGATCTGGTGGGCGGAGGGTCGCCCCGCCGAGGGCGGCCGGTCGACCGTCATGGCTCGTCGTTCCGACGGGACCGTCGAGGAACTGTTGCCGGCGCCGTGGAACACCCGCACCCGCGTACACGAGTACGGCGGACGCTCCTTCGTCGGCGTACCCGGACCGGCCGGCCACGCACTCGTCTTCGCGCAGTTCGACGGCCAGCGGCTCTACCGCCTCGACCCGGGCGCCGAGCGGCCGGTTCCGCTCACACCCGCGCCCGCGATCCCGGCCGGACTCCGCTACGCCGACCTGGTCGTCGCCCGCGACGGCGCCGAGGTGTGGTGCGTCCGGGAACGCCACACCGACGACGACCTCGAACGCCACCTGGTCGCCGTCCCCACCGACGGAAGCGCCGCCGAGGACGAGAACGCGATCCGGGAGATCGTCGGCGGTTCCCGTTTCCTCGCCAACCTCCGCCTCTCGCCTGACGGCACCCGGCTCGCCTGGCTCGCCTGGGACCACCCCCGGATGCCCTGGGACGGCACCGAGCTTCGGGTCGGCGCGCTCGACGCGTCCGGCCGGGTGCCGGAGTGGACCACGATCCTCGGCGGTCCCACCGAGTCGGTGTTCCAGCCTGAGTGGGCAGACGACGACCAGCTGTACGCCGTCTCCGACCGGACCGGGTGGTGGAACCTCTACCGCCTCGACGCCTCGGGCGGCGAGCCCGTCGCGCTGCGTTCCGCGCAGGAGGAGTTCGGCGCACCGCTGTGGCAGCTCGGGTACACGTCCTACGCCGCCCTGCCCGACGGCACCGTGCTGTGCATGCACGGCCCGGTCCCGTCGGGCACTGAGCGGATCGGCCGGCTCGACCCGGCGACCGGCACGCTGACCGACCTCGACCTGCCTTACCAGGTGTTCGGCACCAGCCTTGCCGTCTCCGGTGGGCGGGCGGTCGTCGTCGCGGGAGGGCCCACCACCCCAACCGCCCTGGTCCGGTTCGCCGCCTCCGGTGACGGGAGCGACGTCGAGGTCCTGCGGAGCGCGCTGGACCCCGACCTGGTTCCCGACGCGGGCTACCTTCCGATCCCCGAGTCGACCACGCTGCCCGGTGGCGACGGCCAGGGCGTGCACGTCCACGTCTACCCGCCGGCCAACGCCGACTTCGAGGCACCGACGGGTGAGTTGCCGCCGTACGTCGTCTTCGTCCACGGCGGCCCGACCTCGGCCTCGCTGGCCACCCTCGACCTCGGCAAGGCCTACTTCACCAGCCGCGGCATCGGCGTGGTCGACGTCAACTACGGCGGCTCCACCGGCTACGGCCGCGCCTACCGGGAACGCCTGCGCGACCAGTGGGGCATCGTCGACGTCGAGGACTGCGCGGCCGCGGCCCGGGCGCTGGTCGACCGCGGTGACGCCGATCCGGCCCGGCTCGCGATCCGTGGTGGCAGCGCCGGCGGCTGGACGACGCTCTGCGCGGTCACCGACACCGACGTCTTCGCCGCTGGGACGTCGCTGTTCGGTGTGGCCGACGTCCGGCTCCTGGCCGCGACCACGCACGACTTCGAGTCGCGCTACCTCGACGGTCTGGTGGGCGACCTGAGCGACCCCGCCATCGCCGCCCGCGCCGACAAGCGTTCTCCGCTGAGCCACGCCGACCAGACCCGCTGCCCGGTCCTGCTGCTGCAGGGATCCGACGACCCGGTCGTCCCCCTCGAACAGGCCGAGAAGTTCCGGGACGCGCTCGCCAGCCAGAGCATCCGGCACGCGCTCATGGTCTTCCCGGGCGAGCAGCACGGCTTCCGGAAGGCGGAGTCCATCATCGCCGCCACCGAGGCTGAACTCTCGTTCTACGGCCAGGTGATGGGCTTCGAACCGCCGGGGGTCCCCCGCATCACCCTCAGCGACTGAACCGGATCTGTGACAACCTCGCCCCATGAGTGACGCGGAGCGCGACCAGGCCGTCCGGCTGGCCCTCGTCGAGGAGGCCGCCCGTCGTTCCTCGGTGCTGTGGCTGGACTACGCCGGCCTCGACCGGCCTCGACCGGCATGGCACGTCTGGAAGGACGGGGCGGCCTACGTCGTCGCCGACGCCGGCGAGGGCAGGGGCGAGGGCACGGCCGGCCCGGAGCAGTCCCTGCCCGGGCTGGCCGGGGCCTCCTCCGCCACGGTCAACTGCCGCTCCAAGGACAGCGGCGCCCGGCTGGTCAGCTGGCGCGCCGCCGTCGAGCGCCTGGCTCCCGGCACTCCGGACTGGGAGGAAGCGCTCGGTGCGCTGCGCGCGGACCGGCTCAACACCGTCGACGGCCCCGGCCTGGCGGCCCGCTGGGCCGAGTCCGCCGTCATCGTGCGCCTCACACCTACCGGTGAGGTGCTCGAGGCGCCTGGTTCGATGCCGGCCGACCGAGCCGCCGCACCGCCTCCGGCCAGCCCGGCGACCACCACCGGACGCCTTCCCTGGGTCGTACACAAACGGCCGCGGCACCGGCCGCGCCTGTCCTGAGCGCGGCGTCCCCACCAGGCCCGCACAGCGCCGCACCTGGCGTACGACCGGCCGCGTGGCCCGTTTGTCGACTTCGCTCCGTCCCGACCACACAGTCGGGCCACCGCGGTTCGACCTCGGGCCTGTCGTCGCCTCCAGCGGGTTAGCCTGACCGTGGCGACGAAAGGGGCAGCAGAAGATGAGCGGGTCCCCGACCCGGGTGTTCGTCGCGAAACTGGCGTCGACGATCGTCTACGACCCACGCGGTGACCAGGTAGGCAGGGCCCGCGACGTCATCGTCATGCTCCAGCCCCGCAACCAACCGCCCCGCGTACTCGGCCTGGTCGTCGAGGTGCTGGGGCGACGCCGCATCTTCTTGCCGATGACCCGCGTGATCAGCATGGACGCCGGCCAGATCGTGACCACCGGGCTGGTCAACATGCGGCGGTTCCAGCAGCGCCCCACCGAGACCCTCGCCCTGGGCGAACTCCTCGACCGCAAGGTCACCTTGCGCGAGACGGACGAGGAGGTCACCGTCATCGACCTCGGGATCGAGCAGTCGCGGGGCCGCGACTGGATGGTGGCCAAGGTGGCGATCCTCAAGCGGGCAAAGCGGTTCGGGCGGCGAGGGCAGACCGCGGTCGTCGACTGGGACGCCGTGACGGGCCTGAGCCTGGTCGAGGAGACGCAGGGCGCGACCCACCTGCTGGCGACGCTGGAGAGCATGCGCCCCGCCGACCTCGCGAGCGTTCTGCACGACCTCACGCCGAAGCGGCGTTCGGAGGTCGCGGCCGCCCTCACCGACGAGCGTCTGGCCGACGTGCTCGAGGAGCTGCCGGAGGAGGACCAGGTGGAGATCCTCGGCGCCCTCGACGTCGAACGTGCTGCCGACATCATCGAGGAGATGTCCCCCGACGACGCCGCCGACCTGATGGCCGAGCTGCCGCCGGAGACCGCCGACTACCTGCTCACCCTGATGGAGCCGAAGGAGGCGGAGGACGTACGCCGGCTCCTCAGCTACGAGGAGCACACGGCGGGCGGACTGATGACGACCGCGCCGGTCGTGCTGCCACCGGACGCCACCATCGCCGACGCGCTCGCCCAGGTCCGCAACCCCGAGCTCACCCCGGCACTGGCCGCGATGGTCTATGTGTGCCGGCCGCCTCTCGAGGCGCCGACCGGCCGGCTGCTCGGGATCGCACACATCCAGCGTCTCCTGCGCGAGCCCCCGTCCGACCTGATCTCGGGTGTGATCGACACCGAGCTCGAGGCGATGTGGCCGGAGGCGTCCCTGGAGGAGGTCACGAGCTATCTCGCGACCTACAACCTCGTCGCCGCACCGGTCGTCGACGAGGCCGGGCGGCTGCTCGGCGCCGTGACGGTCGACGACGTGCTCGACCACCTGCTGCCGGACAACTGGCGCGAGCGGTTCGCGGAGGTGAACCGTGGCGAGTGACCCGGGCCAGAGCCGCCGCAGTGAGGCCGAACGCCGTAGCGAGGCCGAACGCCGCTACCTCGAGCGGGGCCGGGGACCTCGGTCGGACAGCCGGCGGCTGGACACTCCGCGCATACCGGGCCGGACGTTCCGGCCGCAGTACGACCCGGAGCTGTTCGGCCGCTTCGCCGAGACCTTCGCGCGGTTCATGGGCACGGCCCGCTTCATCGCGTACATGACGGTCTTCGTGATCGTCTGGATCGGCCTCAACCTGATCGGGATCTACGGACTCAAGTGGGACCCGTACCCGTTCATCCTGCTGAACCTGTTCTTCTCCACCCAGGCCTCCTACGCCGCGCCGCTGATCCTGCTGGCCCAGAACCGCCAGGAGGCCCGGGACCGCGTCCAGTACGACCAGGACCGCGACATGACCACCCGCACCCGCGCGGACATCGAGTTCCTGGCCCGCGAGGTGGCGTCCCTGCGGGCGGCCGTCGGCGAGGTCGCCACCCGCGACTACATCCGCTCTGAGCTGCGGGCCCTCCTCGCCGAACTCGACGAGCGACGCGACCGTGACCACCGCCCGGACAACCCCGGACACATCCGGTCAGAACCGGAGGGCAGCGGATCGGCGGCGTCGACGCGCGCCGCCGAAGCCCGCGCTCGAGGTGGCCGTGGCGGGAGCCCGTAGCATCAGGTGTATGACCGTGCCTACGCAGGAGCAGCTACACGCCGCGCTCGGCGGCGTCCTCGACCCCGAGATCCGCCGGCCCATCACCGAGCTCGGCATGGTCCGTTCGGTCGAGGTGCGACTGGACGGCACCGCCGAGGTCACCGTCCTGCTGACGGTGGCGGGATGTCCCATGCGGGAGACCCTCACCCGGGACGTCACCAAGGCGCTGTCGGCCCTGCCCGGCGTGCGTGACGTCGCCGTGACGCTCGACGTGATGAGCGCCGAGCAGCGCCAGGAGCTGCAGGGCCAGCTCCGAGGCGCGGCACCCGCCAAGGTCAACCCCTTCGCCAAGCCCGAGTCGCTCACCCGGATCTACGCGATCGCGTCCGGCAAGGGCGGCGTCGGCAAGTCCTCGGTGACGGTCAACCTCGCTGTCGCGATGGCCAGCCAGGGCCTCAAGGTCGGCCTCCTCGACGCCGACGTCTACGGCCACTCGGTGCCGGCCATGGTGGGCATCGCCGACCTGCGGCCCACCCGCGTCGAAGAGATGATCATGCCGGTCCCGGCCTACGACGTGAAGGTCATGAGCATCGGCATGCTCAAGCCCGGCCGTCAGCACGTGGTCGCGTGGCGTGGTCCGATGCTCGACCGCGCCCTCGGTCAGATGCTCTCCGACGTCTACTGGGGCGACCTCGACATCCTCCTGCTCGACCTGCCGCCCGGCACCGGCGACATGGCGATCTCGGTCGGCCAGCAGCTCACCAACGCCGAGGTCGTGGTCGTCACCACCCCCCAGGAGGCCGCCGCCGAGGTCGCCGAGCGGGCGGGGACGATCGCCTCGATGCTGCACCAGAAGGTCGTCGGCGTGGTCGAGAACATGTCCTGGCTGCCCTGCCCGCACTGCGGGCCCAGCCACCGGATCGACGTGTTCGGCACCGGCGGTGGAACCCGCGTGGCCGCGACCCTGAGCGAGCGGTTCGGTTACGACGTTCCGCTGCTCGCGGAGATCCCGCTCGACCCTCGGCTGCGGACCGGTGGCGACGCCGGTGTGCCGGTCGTGATCGACGACCCGGGGGCCGCCGCCTCCGACGTGCTGGCCGGTCTCGCCAAGCAACTCGCCGACCGCCGGCCGAGTCTGGTAGGTCGTTCCCTCGGCTTGACGCCGACCGGGAGCTGAGCCGTCTCGACGTCACCGGACGCCGACCGGGGTGCTGAGGAAACTCTCCGGTCGGCGGAGGTGGGCGGCCCTTCGGGCAGAACCGATGTCCGCAGGCCGCCCGCGCGGCCGAGGCTCAGGTGGCCTCGAGGTCGTAGACCGGGCGACGGTCCTTGGTCGCGTCGGTGTCGGCCGGCTGGTCGGCGGTGTCTTCCACCGACCGCGCGTCAGACCCGTCACTCTCGTCAGCGCCCAGCCGGGCAGTGCCGTTGAGCTGGTCGCTGTCGTCCGTGCGGTCGACACCGTTCACGTGGTCGGTGTCCTTGGCCGGCTCGGCGCCGTTCGCCCCGTCACTGCCGTTGACGTGATCGCTGCCGTTGACCGAACCGTTGCTGGACCCGTTGCTGGACTTCGAGTCGTCGTCGACGCTGACCCGCAGGTCGTTGCGCAGGTCGAGGTCGCGGTCCACGCGCAGGTCGTCCTCGTCGATGCCGGACAGAACGTGCTTGCGGACGAAGTTGCGCGGGTTCAGATCGGCGATGTCCAGGTCCTCGAACTCAGGTCCCAGCTCGCGGCCCAGCTCGCGCCGGGCGTTGTTCGCCATGGACCGGACCTGGCGGATACCGCGGGCGGCCTGCCGGGCGATATCGGGCAACCGGTCGGGCCCGAAGATGAACAGCGCGGCAATAGCCAGCACGAGAAACTCGGGGGCACCGATGTCGAACACCCGCCCAGGGTAACCCCCCTCGGCGATCTCTGCTCGGGGCCTGCCACACCGGTCCAGCCCCGGCCAGTCCCACCGATACCGATCGATACGGGACGTGGCGAAGTCAGCCGGTTTCCTGCCCGAGAGTGACGATGACCTTGTGCTGGTCTCCGCCGCGCTCGTAGACGAGCTCGACCCGCTGCCCCGGCACGTGACTGCGGATCTGGACGATCAGGTCGTCGGCGCCGTTGACCTTGTGCCCGTTGATCACGGTCACGACGTCGCCCCTTCGAAGGCCGGCGCGGGCCGCGGCGCTGCCGGGCTCGACGTCGCCGAGGCGGGCGCCCGGACCCTGGTAACTCACGTCGACGACGGCCCCGACCACGGGGTAGACGGCGTGCCCGGTTCTGATGATCTGGTCGGCGGTGCGTCGGGCCTGGTTGATCGGGATGGAGAACCCGAGGCCGATGCTGCCCTGCTGCTCGCTCTCGTTGAACCCGCTGCGGTCGCCGACCGTCGCGATCGCGGAGTTGACCCCGACCACCTCCGCGCGCAGGTTGACCAGCGGGCCGCCGGAGTTGCCGGGGTTGATCGCCGCGTCGGTCTGCAGCGCGTTGATGTAGGACATCTCGCTCTCGCCTCCGCCGGCGGTGACCGGACGGTTGCGGGCGCTGACGATCCCGGTGGTGACGGTCCCGGCGAGCCCCAGCGGGGAGCCGAGCGCGACCACGGGCTCACCGACCAGCACCTTGTCGGAGTTGCCGAGTGCCACCGGCTTGAGGTTCTTGACGCCCTTCACCCGGATCACGGCGAGGTCGTAGGACGGACTCCGGCCCACGACCGTCGCCGTCGCCTCGTCCCCGTTGTTGAACGCGACCTTGATCTCGCCGCCGGACGCGCTGGCGACGACATGGTTGTTGGTCAGGATGTAGCCGTCGTCGCGGAGCACGAATCCCGAGCCACCCACCCGACCCTGCGCGGCCGCGACGGAGATCTGCACGACGCTCGGCAACAGCGCGCCCGCGACGGTGGCGGCGCTTTCCGGCTTCGGGAACGCCGACGCCCTGGAGCCGAGCTCGTCGGTGGGCTGGGGCGGGGCACTGGTGATCAGCGCCGGCCCCCAGCGCAGCGTCGCGAAGACACCGGCACTGGCCCCCAGCGTGGCCGCGACGAGCGCGAGGACCACCCCGACGACGATGAGGACGTTCCGGCGGGGCAGGCGGCCTCCGGTGCCGGTGGTGGGGCTCCCGTTGCTCCCGTTCCCGTTGTTACCTGGTCCCGTCGGCGGCAGACCGAAGGGACGGGGTGCCGGTCCGGAGCCGTTGCCGGCGGCGGGATGCGCCCAGGCCGGCGGGGGTTCGAAGTCCGGCCGCTCCGTCGGGTAGCCGAAGGGCCGGTTCATCCGTTGGAGGGGGACGCCGGTCGGCCCCTGCGGGCGGGGCGCCTGCGTCGCATGGGCGTGGTCCGCGGGCGGCGGCGTCGGCCGCTCCGCCCGCCTCTCGCGCCCGTCCTCGAGGCCCTCGCTTCGCTCCGTCATCCCGGCCCGCCCTTCCCTCGTCACCCGGCAGTGGCGCGGCTGCGCACCAGCATTTCGTCAGTCGAAGGGATTCAACCAGGAGACCATCCGAGCCATGCCCCGGTCCAGTCGTTGGGCAAGGCCAGCTCCTGTCGTGGTGGGTACAGTCCGCGGAAATGCCGCAACCGCGGCATCCAGACCCTGGGGCGTATCACACACGACGGTGTAAACCAGCCCGTTGTCGGCCCACACCGCGTACGACGACAAGCCGTACCTCACGTACACCTCACCGCTGGACATCACCCGCCGGGTGAAACCCGAAAGGGCCGAGGCGTCCAGCCGGCCGCGCTGCTCGAAGACGGAGGTGCCGACGAGACCGTCGGTGTAGGAGAGGTGCAGGGTGCGCCCGCCGTCGGTCCGGCGTACGTCGTGCAGCACCGGGCCCGCCGGGTCGGCGCCGAGCCACGCGTCGCAGCAGTTCCAGCCCTGGGCCGCCAGGTGGGCGTAGTCGGCCGGAGCGACGACCGCGTTGTCGTCGTCGAGGAGGGTGGGGGGCAGGTGGGACAGCGACGTGGTCCGTACGTCGAGGCTGACGTAGGCGTTGGCCCGCATGAGTGATCCGTCGGTGTCGTAGAGCTCCCGGCGCAACACGAGGCCGGTCTCGTCGTCGATCCAGAACTTCGCGGCGGGCGTTCCCTCGCGGCGATCCGCCTCGACCACGACCGCGGACCGGCCGACGGAGCTTCCCGGCCCGACGAGGGAGAGACGGTAGGCGCGGGCCAGGTCGGCCAGGCTGCCGAGGCCCCTGCTCGCGCCGTCCCGGGCGGCGTCGGCGGGACCCGCGTCCCTGGCCACGAAGGCGGCGGCGTTCTTGGTGGAGCCGCCGTGGATCTGGATCGCCGTCCCGCGGCCCGGGACGTTCGTGACGTCGACGAGTTCGGACGCGCTGACCACGGCGTTCCAGACGGCCACGAACTGCGTGCCCGAGTAGGCCGTGGATTCTTCGGCGGCCGCCGCCCTGCGCAGGGCCTCGACCGCCGCCACGTCGTCGACGTCACGGGCGCCAGGCTGTGGCGTGGGCTGCGGATCGCGACCGCTGGGGGGACGGACGCCGCTGCCGGCCGCCGCGCCCGCCGGCAGGCCCGTGGTGAGGAGGAGCCCGGCAAGGACGGCGAGCGCCACCAGCCGGATCGATGTCGACGACAGGGGGCGCGTCACCACCGGCTCACCTTCCGGCCGGCAGCTCGAGCAGCTCTCGGCCGAAGGAGGCGGTCACCGCACCCGGATCGGACAGGGGGACTTCGGAAGCGGTGCCGGCGTGCTCGACGGCGTAGCGCTCGACCGGGGGTACGACGCTCACCTCGTCGCGGGTGGGCGGTCCGCCACCGACCGCGAAGGCGGTGACGAGAGCCATGCTGGCCATCGCGGCCGCCCCGGCCACGCCTACGGTGAGCCGGCGGCGGGACCGGCCCGGTAGGCCGGCGGCGCGGCGCGGCCGACGGGTTCCGGGCTGGCCGGGTGGGCGAGTCCCGGCCGGCGACCCCGGCCGGGAGGAACGCAGCGGACCCCTGCTGGGTGCGGGGGTGTGGAGGTCGCCCGGTCGCCCGGAATCGGCCAGTGCGAGCAGACCCGCCTGCAGCGACGCGGAGGGCGCCGGGTCGGGCATCCCCGACAGGAGGGACTTGACGCGGCGCTCGGCGTCCACCTGGGCGCGACAGTCGTCGCAGTGGGCGAGGTGGGCCAGGATTTCGTCTCGGGACTCGTGGTCGAGCTCGCCGTCGACCAGCGCGGAAAGGCTGGCGCGATCGTGGCTCACCACGCGTTCCTTTCGGCAGGAACCGTCCGACCGGCGGATCCGGCGGCCTCGGCAGCACCTCCAGTCGCCTGGCCGGCACTGGACTGGTCCCTCATCGGGCGGATCGTGGTTCGTCCCCCCGCACCGGACTCGACCTGGTTGCGGGGCGGCATACGGTGGGCGAGCGCCTCCCGCAGCTGGGAACGTCCCCGGTGGATCCGGCTGCGGACCGTTCCGAGCTTGACGCCCAGCGTGGCGGCGATCTCTTCGTAGGAGAGGCCCTCGATGTCACAGAGCACCACGGCCGCGCGGAACTCCGGCGGCAGCGCCTCCAGAGCGGCCTGGATGTCGGCGTCGAGGTGCCGGTCGTCGTAGGCCTCGGCCGGGCTCGGCTCGGAGCCGGGCAGGCGCTCCGGCGCGTCGTCGGGCAGGGCGTCGAACCGGATCCGCTGCCGGCGGCGCGCGAGGTCCAGGAACAGGTTGGTGGTGATGCGGTGCAGCCAGCCCTGGAAGGTGCCCGGCGTGTAGGTCGACAACGAGCGGAAGACCCGGACGAAGACTTCCTGCGTCAGGTCCTCGGCGTCGTGCCGGTTGCCCGTGAGGCGGTAGGCCAGGCGGTAGACACGGGACGAGTGTGTGCGGACGATCTCATCCCAGGACGGAGGCGTCCAGGTCTCCGCCGGCGCGGTGCCCGCGAAGTTCTCAGACATCGGACCACCTCCCCCACTCCTACCAGTGCCGGATGGGTGCCGGCCGCTGGTTCGCTGTCCAGATCGCCGGCGCGATGCCCTCGTGAGCCGACGCCCCACCGGCGCTCCGGCAGGTGATCCCATTGTCTCCACCGATGGGCCAAAACGGCTCGGATCCACCCCTGGTCTTAGCCCCTTCTTAGCATCAAGGGACGTCAGGGTTCGTCCCTTACTTCGCCTCAGGGTCGAGACTGCGCGTATCCGTCATCTCACCCGAGCGTGGCCCGAGGTCACCAAGAGCGACCAGAACCAGTCTGACCAGGTACTTGGGACGGTATGTCGGGACGTTGTCGGACCGAGGAGGACTAGGCTTTCGGGCGGACCGGATCACTGTGACCCGCGCGGTGGCTCGAGCGCCACCCCACCGGGCCCGACCAAGGAGGTTGTCATCTCCACGATGAAGCCCGCCACGTGGGCATACGCCGAGGGTTTTGTCGCCGAGGACGACGTACTCATCCGGGCCCGGGCCCGCGCCGCGGAGGTCGGGGCGATGCCGATCGGCCAGGGCGGTGGCGCGACCCTGCGCTTCCTCACCTCCGTGCTGAACGCGAAGAGCGTGGTCGAGATCGGCACCGGCTGCGGTGTCTCCGGCATCTGGATGCTCCGCGGCATGCGCCCCGACGGCATCCTGACCAGTGTCGACGTCGAGGCCGAGCACCAGCGGCTCGCGCGGGAGTCCTACTCCGAGGCGGGCATCGCTCCGCAGCGTACCCGCCTGATCACCGGTCGCGCCCTCGACGTCCTCCCCCGGCTCACCGACGGCGCCTACGACCTGGTGTTCTGCGACGCCGACAAGAACGAGTACACCGAGTACTACGAAGAGGCGCTGCGGCTGCTGCGGCCCGGCGGTGTCGTGGCGATCGACAACACGCTGTGGCACGACCGGGTGGCCGACCCGGCCCAGCGCGACCCCGCGACGGTGACGATCCGGGAGCTGGGCAAGCGGATCCTCGACGACGACCGGGTGGTCCCGGTGCTGCTCGCCGCCGGCGACGGCCTGCTCTGCGCGACCAAGCGCGGCTGAGGAGCGGCCACCGCCCCGGGCGGGGCAGCGCTGCCCTTGGACCCGGGCCGGCCGCGGCTCCGACGATCAGCCCGTGACGTGCTGGCCCTTGCCGAGCACGGTGATCCCGCTGTCGGTCACGGTGAAGCCCCTGGCCCGGTCGTGTTCGGGGTCCACGCCGATGCGGGCACCTTCGGGCACCACGATGTTCTTGTCCAGAATCGCGCGGCGGACCACGGCGCCCGCGCCGACGACCGTGCCGTCGAGGATCACCGAACTGGTCACCTCGGCGCCGTGGAGCACCCGCGTGGCGGGCGAGAGCACCGACTGCTCGACGTGTCCGCCCGCGACGATCGAGCCCATCGACAGGATCGAGTCTCCGGCCTGGCCGCCTTCCACGAGCTTCGCACCCGGGAGCTGCGGGAAGCTCGTGTAGATGGGCCAGCGCGTGTTGTAGAGGTTGAAGACCGGGTCCACCGAGACCAGGTCCATGTGCGCCTCGTGGTAGGAGTCGAGCGTTCCGACGTCGCGCCAGTAGCTGCGGTCGCGCTCGGTCGTGCCGGGGACGTCGTTGTGGGCGAAGTCGTAGACCTGGGCCTCACCCTTGTCGGTCAGCATCGGGATGATGCTGCCGCCCATGTCGTGCACCGAGCCCTCGTCGTCGGCGTCCATCCGCAGGGCGTCGAGCAGCGTGTCGGTGGTGAAGACGTAGTTGCCCATCGACACGAAGGTCTCGTCGGGGTTGTCGGGCAGGCCCGGCGGCTGGGCGGGCTTCTCCAGGAACGCCCGGATGGACCGGCCGTCGGAGTCGGTCTCGATCACGCCGAACGCCGACGCCTGGTCCCGGGGCAGCCGGATGCCGGCCACCGTGACGCCGGCGCCGCCCTCGATGTGGGCGTCGACCATCTGCGAGACGTCCATCCGGTAGACGTGATCCGCGCCGAAGACGACGACGTAGTCGGGCTGGTCGTCGTAGATCAGGTTCAGCGACTGGTAGATCGCGTCGGCGCTCCCCTGGAACCACCGCGGTCCGAGTCGCTGTTGGGCGGGCACCGGGGTGATGTAGTTGCCGAGCAGCGTCGACATTCGCCAGGTCAGCGAGACGTGCCGGTCCAGGGAGTGGGACTTGTACTGCGTGAGCACGCACAGCCGACGGATGCCGCCGTTGACCAGGTTGGACAGCACGAAGTCGATCAGGCGGTAGGTGCCGCCGAAGGGCACGGCCGGTTTGGCTCGGTCGGCCGTCAGGGGCATGAGGCGCTTCCCCTCACCGCCGGCCAGCACGATCCCGAGTACCCGCGGTTCCTTACCCATACGGGCACCCTAGCCCGCACCGATTACCACGAGGTCACAATGGGCGGCATGCCTGAACTGGTCACCCCCACCCCAGATGTCCGGGCCTCTTTCCTCCTGGCGATGGCGGAGTTTCGCGCCGAGGGACGAGGGGGCAGCACGGACAACTCCATGATCGGGAGGGAGCACCGGGAGTACGCGGCGACCTGGGACACGCCCGAAGGCTTCGCCGCCTACGTCGCCGACCTGCGGGCGGCCGCCTGGGAGGAGACGCCGCGGCCGGAGGGCTTCGTTCCCTCGACCACGCTGTGGTACGTCGAGAGCGCGGAGTACCTCGGCCGGCTCGCCATCCGGCACCGGCTCACGCGGTTCCTGCTCGACATCGGTGGACACATCGGCTACGACGTCCGACCGAGTGCCCGGCGGCGCGGGTACGCCACCGCGATGCTGCGGGCGGCCCTCCCGGTCGTCCGCGACCTCGGCATCGACCGGGCGCTCGTCACCTGCGACACCGACAACGTGGGATCGCGCAAGGTGATCGAGGCCAACGGCGGGACCTTCGAGGACGAGCGCAACGGGAAGTTGCGCTACTGGGTGGCAACCTGACCGTCGGCCTGGGCGTCAAGTTGGGCGACCAGCCGCTTCGGGGCGATCTGGCGGTAGGCGTCCTCGACGATCTCGGCGATCCGGTCCCAGTCGACCTCGACGTCGAGGTACACACCGAGCCAGCCGCGGTGACCGACGTAGGGCGGCCGGAAGAAGCGTTCGGGCTCCGCCTCGACCAGCATCTGCTGCACCCCCTCCGGCGCGGCGCAGCAGAAGGCGACCCGATCGTTGTGGTGGTGGTCGGCGTAGGTGACGAAGACCTTCCGGTCCCGGACGAACCACGTCGGCTCGCCATGGCTCAGCCGTTCGGTCACCTCGGGGAGCGCGACACACAGCGCCCGCACCTCGGCAAGCGGATCCGTTCTCATCGCCTGATGCTCCCACGAGCCGGCCCGCGAGCCCGGTGGAACCAGCCACGTGGGAGGAACCGCGGTGAACGCGCCGGAACGGCAGGCGAACGCGAGGCAACGGCGCGACCCACCGCGGGTCCTGGACGGGACCGAAGGGTTCATCCGGTCCACGTCGAGCCGTAGAGTCCGGGCATGCGCGTCGCGATGCTCACCAGGGAGTTCCCGCCGGAGGTCTACGGCGGCGCCGGAGTCCACGTGGACTACCTCAGTCGCGGGCTCGAGGCGCTCGTCGACCTCGACGTGCACTGCCTGGGGGCACCGCGACCCGGGGCCGTCGCGCACTCCGAGGAGGATCCCCGCCTGGTCGGGGCCAACCCGGCCCTGCGGATCTTCGCCGCCAACCTGGAGATGGCGGCCGCGCTCGAGCGGGCCGACCTCGTGCACTCCCACACGTGGTACGCCAACCTCGCGGGCCATCTCGGCAAGCTCCTGCACGGTGTGCCCCACGTCGTCACCGCGCACTCCCTCGAACCCCGACGGCCCTGGAAGGAGGAGCAGCTCGGTGGCGGCTACCGGCTCTCCTCCTGGGCGGAGCAGACGGCCTACGACGGAGCCGACGCGATCATCGCGGTCAGCGCGGCGATGCGCACCGACGTGCTCGAGTGCTATCCCCGGGTCGATCCTGACCGGGTTCGGGTGATCCCCAACGGCATCGACAGCGGGCAGTACGCGCCCGACCACGGCACCGATGTCGTCGATCGGCTGGGCGTCGACCCGACCCGTCCCTCGGTCGTCTTCGTGGGCCGGATCACCCGCCAGAAGGGCGTCTCCCACCTGCTGCGGGCAGCGGCGGACTTCGATCCCAAGGCACAGCTGGTGCTGCTCGCGGGCGCGCCGGACACTCCGGCCCTCGCCGCGGAGTCCACCGCGGCGGTCGAGCGGCTCCGGGCCAGCCGGGACGGCGTCGTCTGGGTCCAGGAGATGCTTCCGCGCCACGAGGTCATCCAGATCCTGACCCACGCCACGGTGTTCTGCTGTCCCTCCATCTACGAGCCGCAGGGCATCGTGAACCTCGAGGCGATGGCCTGCGAGACGGCAGTCGTCGCGAGTGCGGTGGGTGGGATACCCGAGGTCGTGCGCGACGGCGAGACCGGGCTGCTGGTGCCGTACGCCGAGGACGACCCGGCGGGGTTCGAGCGCGGCCTGGCCGAGGCGGTCAACGCTCTGGTCGCGGATCCGGCCCGGGCCGCCGCGCTCGGAAAGGCCGGACGAACACGCGCGGTCCAGCACTACGGCTGGGACGCGATCGCCCGCCGTACGGTCGAGGTCTATCGATCGCTCGTCGGGTAGGGCGTGCCGCCCAGACCGAGCTGCCCCGAGCCGGGGGAAGCGTAGGAAGCGGCGAAAGCCGCGGGGAAGACGGAAAAACCCGGTGCCGCTCGCCGCCGGGTCGAGCGGCACCGGGCGTCTTTCCCGTGGGCGACTCAGCTCGACTCGTACGCGCGGAGGGTGGTCCGCTCCGGCGTTACCCCACATGCCGAGTGCCGTCGCCCGCAGCCAGACCTACCCCGCACTCTCCCGAGGCCAAACCCAGCGGTCCCAGGCTCCCGGAACTCCGGACTCCGTGCCGGCCGCCGCGGCGAAACGAAGCGGCCGGCTGACCCGCACCAAGTGCTGCGGGCCAGCCGGCCGTGGATCTTCCAGCTTCTCGAATCGGCCTTCCCAGTCGATCAGGGTCCCTGCCCGACCACGACCTCAGGGCCTGGGCGGTCAGGAACCGACGGCGTAGGCGCGCACCACCGTCTGCTCCACCGAGTTGCCCTTCGCGTCGGTCGCCTTGGCGCGCAGTGACACGTAGTCCGCGCCGCTCGCCGGGGTCCGCACCCTGGCGAGCCAACGGTCGCCGCCGGCGTTGTCCACCACCGCCCGGCGCCACGTCTTTCCGTCGTCGACCGACACGTCGACCTGCAGGTGCAGGACCCGGCCGGCCTTGGAGCCCGGCTGCGCCTCCACGCTCAGCGGCACCAGCGCCAGCCGGCCCTCATGGTTGCGGTTGAACTGGTCGACCCTGGGCGCGAACCGGATCACCGACAGCGGGAGCGCGGTCGGCGCGCCACCACCGACGCGGCCCGAGGTGAAGGTCCATACGTTGTCGATCTTCGTGGACAGCTGGGAGTACGACGGTCGGGTGGCGCTGGCCTCCAGCCGGAACGACGCCTTGGCGCCGGGCACGGTCACGGGGCCGTCGAAGTAGCCGGGGTACTCCGAGTCGGCGACCTTCCTGCCGTCGCGGAAGAGCCGGGTCCGTGCGGTGTCGACCAGGGAGGCCCCCGGGTGCCCCGCACCGTCGGAGAACATCGGCAGGTAGACGTCGATCTCGTTGCCCAGCCGCGAGACGGCGGGGTAGCCCTCGTCCGAGCCGAAGACCGGACCGAACACGGCCGCGTTCCACTGCTCGGAGACGGACTGGCCCGCCCGGTAGCCGCGTACCTCCCCCTCGAGCGCCGTCTGGTCCATCGGCCAGCCGTCCTGGTCGTAGACGACCTCGCTGAACGTCGGCGCCCAGCGGATCGATCCCGGCTCCAGGAAGCTCGTGACCTTGTGCGGAAGGTCGAAGCTCAGTCCGGCGGTCCACCCACTGGCACCGCTCTCCTCCGCGTACCCGTAGACGGACCGGCTCGCCAGGCGACCAGGCTGCTGCCGCGCGAAGGAGGAGACGACCTTGCCGAGCTGGCCGTCGCTGACCGTACGCGCGAGCCCGTCGAAGAACCGGCCGGACCGGGTGGCCATCAGGCCGTAGAAGTAGGGGCTGTCGGCGAAGTTCTCCTCCGGCCCCGGGACGGCCCACTGACTGCCCGACTCCGAGACCATCTCGTCGGCCGGGACCTTGGGGCCCATGTGGCCGGCGTAGAGGTTGTCGAAGGAGAAGGCCAGCAGCGAGGAGTTCAGTCCGCCGTTGTCCGCGGTCCGGGTGTAGCCGAGGTCGACCACGGCCGGCGTGACGGAGGACCGGCGCACGGTGGTCGTCACCGGCTTGGCCTTTCGCGCGTCGACGGTGATCGTGGTGTCGCCGGACAGGACGAGACGCGGCCGCACCATCATCACGAAGTCCCCGTCCTCGGTCGGCGGGAAGAACATCGACTCGAGGAGGTACTCACCCTTCGGCAGCCTGATCCGCGTCGTGCCGTCCTCGCCCGCCGGGAACTCCCAGACCGGGACGTCGATGCCGTAGAGCATGTCGTTGCCGTCAGTGGTCGGCTGGCCCTGCCGGTCGAGGTGGTTGACGGTGAGGTCGTAGCTCTCGACCTCCTTCTCCACACCCAGTGGCGTGGCGAGGGAGACTCCGGCACCGCTCGCCACGAGGCGGCCGCTGTAGAAGCCGTCCGGGCCGTCGTGGTTGGTGTGGGACGTCACCGAAACCGACGCGGAGCCGCCGGCGGGCACGGTGACCGTGTCGGCGCTGAGCTCCAGCGCGGACGCCGGGGCGTCCTCGCCGTTCGGGCCGGTCATGGTCGCGGACAGGGACAGCGTGGCGTCGGCCGTACCGGCGTTGCGGTAGGTGACCTCCTTGGTCACCGCCTCGTCGTCGGAGTGCGGCCACCGCGCGAGGCCGAACGACACACACACCGGGTCGGTCGTGACCTCCTGGGTGATCGCCTTCGCCACGTCGACCCGGCCGGCGCCCTGTTCGAAGACGCTCAGGTCCGGGTTGGCCTTGGCCGAGGCGGTCAGGGTGGACTTGAGCTGGTCCGCCTGCCAGGTGGGGTGCTGCTGCAGGAGGAGGGCGGCCGAGCCCGCGACGTGCGGGGTGGCCATCGACGTGCCGCTCATCCGGACGTACCGGTCGCCGACCAGTTCGCCGAGTTCGGTGCCGGCGGCCCGGGCGGCCACGATGTCGACACCTGGTGCGGTGATGTCGGGCTTGATGCCGCCGTCACCGAGGCGCGGTCCGCGGCCGGAGAACTCGGCGAGCTGGTCCTCCCGGTCGACCGCGCCGACGGTGAGGGCGGCCTCGGCGCTGCCGGGTGAGTCGATCGTTCCCGCGTCCGGACCGTAGTTTCCGGCCGCGATCACGAAGAGCGTGCCGGTCTGCTCGGTCAGGGTGTTGACCGCTTCTTCCAACGGGTCGATTCCGGGCGTGTCACCGCCACCCAGGCTGAGGTTCACGATGTCGGCGTCCTGTGCGGTCGCCCACTCCATGCCGGCCAGGATGGACGACTCGGTGCAGCCTCCCCCGTTGTCGCAGACCTTGGCGTCGAGCAGCTTGGCGTCGAACGCGACGCCCTTGTACCGGCCGTCGGAGGCCGCCGCGGTGCCGGCGATCGTGGAGGCGACGTGCGTGCCGTGGCCGTACCCGTCGCCCGGAGTGTCCTCGGTGAAGTTCTGCGCGGCGACGACCTGTCCGGCGAGGTCGGGGTGGGTCGTGTCGATCCCGGTGTCGAGGACCGCGACCGTCACACCTTCGCCGGTGTAGCCGGCCTCCCAGGCCGCGGGCGCGCCGATCTGGGGAACGCTCTGGTCGAGGACCGGTCGGCGAACGCCGTCCAGCCACACCTTGCGCACATCGGAGCCGAGGGCGCGGGCCTCGCCCCGTTGGGGGGCGAGCTGGCGCCAGAAGGTGGCGGCGTCGCGCTTGTCGACCGTGACGGCGGTGCCGTCGACGGACGGCAGCGCACGGATGGTCTCCCCGCCGGCCGCGGCGAGGCGGGAGCGGTCGCCGGACTGCGCGCCGGCCCCTGCGTAGGTGACGATCAGCGGGACGACGTCGCGGTGGGCGTCGTCGTAGCGATCCTTCAGCAGGCCGGTCACGTCGAAGAGCCGGCGGTCGATCCGATCGGCCCGAAGCAGCGGAAGCGCATCGGAGGGGACGACGTACAGGTGTCCCTCCGCGCGGTGGGTGAGGAAGGTGATGCCCCCTCGTCCCTTGCCCGGGACGACGGTCCCGGTCGGTGCGTTCGCCGACGGCAGGACCACCCGGTCACCGGTCACGAGCGTGACCGAGACGGCGGATCCCTTCGCGGGCGAGCCTTCCTGGGCCGTGGGCGGAGCTGACATCGCCGGCGGAGCGCCGGCCCAGCCGGCAGGACCGAGCGAGACGGCCAGGCCGGCGATCACGCCACCGATGCCCACGACCCGGACGCGGCGCCCGAACCGATGGCTGATGGCGTGGCCGCGGGTGCCGTGTTCGGCGGCCGTGGGGGCGCTCCCGCGATCTCTGAAGCGGGCGCGGATACGACGTCGCAGAGCACTCAATGCGGACCTCCCCGTCGAGGAGACGGGGATCACGGGCTTCGCGTGACCGCGACCGACGACCCCCGTCGAGACAGCCGCACCCTACATACCCGGTATGCAGGAGTAAAGGTGCGTGTTCACCCAGAGATACTCAGAGGTCGACGCTTCGTCATCAAGTTGGTCAGAAGGTGCCAACTACGACGTCGTGGACGTCCCGCGCAGGCCGCCGTGGTATGAATCGGGCATGACGAGGCCCCGGTCGGAAGCTGACGTTCCGACCGGGGCCGTCGTGGTACGGCGTTCTGGTCCTGCTAGCCCACGACCGACTTGAGCGCGTCACCGAGCTCGCGGGCCTCGTCGGCCGAGAGCTCGACGACGAGCCGCCCGCCACCCTCGAGCGGAACCCGCATCACGATGCCCCGCCCCTCCTTGGTGACCTCCAGCGGTCCGTCGCCCGTCCGCGGCTTCATGGCCGCCATGCGCGCACTCCTTTCCTGTCGTCCGTGCGCGACGACTCCACACCGTGGAGGGTGCGAGGCCGCCAAGCGTGCCGATACGAGCCGCCATTATCCCGCATGCCGTCTCGACACTGGTAGCCAAGATCGGCAGGCCGCGCGTCCCGACCGTCCGCTTACGCCGGACCAGCCTGATTTCATCCGGCAGACTCGGGTTCATGCAGGCCCGGTCGGCGCTGTTCGATCTCTACGGCGACTACGTCCGGTCGCGCGGGGGTAGCGCACCGATCGCGGCACTCGTCCGGTTGCTGGCGCCCCTCGGAATCGCCGCCCCCGCGGTGCGTACGGCGGTGTCCCGGATGGTGCGGCAGGGCTGGCTCGAGCCCGTTCGCCTTCCGGTCGGGCCGGGATACGCCCTGACCCCCCGGGCCGTTCGCCGGTTGGACGACGCGGCCGCCCGGATCTACCGCACCCGGTCGGTGGACTGGGACTGCAGTTGGCACCTGCTGGTGATACCACAGATCCACGGGCGAAGCGCGCGCGAGCGCTTCCAGGCCGGCCTCGGGTTCCTCGGCTACGCGCGACTCAACGCCGGTACGTGGCTCGCCCCGCGCCGCTCGGAGGAGGTCGACGCTCTCCTGCGGGCGGAAGGCGCTCGGGCGGACAGCTTCGTGGCCCGCGATCTCGGCGATCCCGTGGAGCTGGCTGATCGCGCCTTCGACCTCGCTTCGCTCGGCGCGGCGTACCGGAGGTGGCTCGCCGAGGCCCGCACGCTGGCGACCGACAGCGGCGGCACCGCGACCGCGCCCCCGACGGGCACGCCGGCAGGGGCGCCGGCCGCTGCCCAGGTCGACGCCGAGGAGGAGACGGTCCGGGCCTACGCGACCCGGAGCGTGCTCGTGCACGAGTGGCGGAAGTTTCTGTTCCGGGACCCCGGACTGCCGAGGGCGCTGCTACCCGCCGACTGGCCCGGAGACGAGGCGGCGGCGTACTTCGACACCCACGCGACGAGGTTGCTGCCATCCGCGGCCCGCTTCGTCGACACCTGTCTCGCCCACGACGGAGGACTCTCATGAACCCATCCACGGACCCCACCCAGACGCCAGACGGAGGCCGACCGGCCTCCGGGGCGGCGACCGATCCAGGTACGGCACCGACGACGCCGCCCGTGCTGTACGACCTCAAGGCAGGGATCGCGACGATCACTCTGAACCGTCCCCGCGCCGCCAACGCTCTCGACCTCGCCACCAAGGAGGCGCTCCGCGACGCCGTCCTGGCGGCCGCCGACGACGAGTCGGTGCGTTGCGTGATCCTCACCGGCGCCGGGGAGCAGGCGTTCTGCGCCGGGCAGGACCTCCGCGAGCACGCCGTCAACCTGCGGGAGATGACCCCGGAGGAGATCTGGTCCACCATCCCGAACCACTACGTCCCGATCGCCCGCGGACTCGCGACCATGCCGAAGCCTGTCGTCGCCGCGGTCAACGGGGTCGCGGCCGGCGCCGGCGCGGCGTTGGCGTTCGCCTGCGACTTCCGGGTGCTGGCCGACACCGCCGGGTTCAACCTGGCGTTCACCGCGGCGGGACTCTCCTGCGACACCGGCACGTCGTGGACGCTGCCTCGCCTGGTCGGGCACGCGAAGGCGGTCGACCTGCTGATGCGGCCACGCACCGTCGGGGCCGAGGAGGCCGAGCGGATCGGCCTCGCCACCTCGGTCGTCCCCGCGGCCGACCTCGCGGAGGAGGCGGGCAAACTCGCCCGTCAGCTCGCCGACGGGCCGACCGCGGCCTTCGCGGGCGTCCGGCTCTCCCTGGCCTACGCGGCGAGCAACTCCCTCGAGGAGGCACTCACCTTCGAGGGCGAGATGATGCGCCTGTGCGGCCAGACGGACGACCACATCAACGCGGTCGAGGCCTTCCTGGCCAAGCGCCGGCCGAGCTTCGAGGGGCACTGAGCCCCTCGGCCCGGACACTTCGTCGACGGGAACTCCACGGCGTCAACGGGGTCAGCCGTTGCCGAGCACCTTGCCCAGCTTGCCCCGCCGACTCACGAGCATCGCCTCGGCCTCGATCTCGACCTTCCAACGAGGGTCGAGCAGACCGGCGACGACCACCATCGTGGAGACGGGCCGGACCTCACCGAAGACCTTGCCGTGCATCCGGCCCACGGCGTCCGCGTCGGCGGCGTCGGTGATGTACATGCGGGTGCGGACCACGTGCTCGGGCCCGGCGCCCACCTGGGCGAGCGCGGTCAGGATGATCTCGATACAACGGAACGCCTGGACGCCGGGGTCGGGGTCGACCTCGCCGTCCTCCCAGATCGGGGCGGTCCCGGCGACCAGCACCCGGTCACCGATCGACACCGCCCGACTGAACCCGAACTCACGTTCGTACTCCGACCCAGACGCCACACGCTGACGTGCCACCTCACCACTCCCTCGGCTCGAGCCTGCCCGCCCCGGCGGCGGCACTCCCGGCGGCGACGGCGCCCCGGCTGGCACAGTCCACCAGATGGTCGTCCACCATGCCAGTGGCCTGCATCAGCGCGTAGCAGGTCGTCGGGCCGACGAACGTGAAGCCGAGGCGCTTCAGCTCCTTCGCCATCGCCTTGGACTCGCTGGTCTGGGCGGGGACGTCCGCGAACGCCCGCGGCGCGGGGCGGCTGTCCGGTTCCGGTGCGAACGACCACAACAGCGCGGCCAACCCGCCCTCGAGCGCGCGGGCGGCCCGGGCGTTCCGGATCGCGGAGTTGACCTTCGCCGTGTTGCGGACGATGCCGCTGTCGGCCAGTAGACGCCGTACGTCGGACTCGTCGAACTCCGCGACGGTCGCGATGTCGAAGGCGGCGAAGGCGGCGCGAAACGCCGGACGCTTCCGCAGGATCGTCAGCCAGGACAGCCCGGACTGGAAACCCTCCAGCGTCATCCGCTCGAACAACCCCCGGTCATCGCGAACCGGGCGGCCCCACTCCTCGTCGTGGTAGCCGAGGTACTCGGGCGCGGACGTCGCCCAGGGGCAGCGCTTCACCCCGTCCGGGCCGGTCACGGCGGTCATCGCTCGTCCGAGCGGAAGTCGTTGCGGGTGGCCTGCTCGTGCGGGTGCGGACTGGCGTAGGGGCTGCCGAACGGCTCCACGGGTACGCCGGCCGGGCGCCCGCCCGGACCGTCATCCGCCTCCGCGAGGCGACTCTCGCGTTCGGCGAGTCGTTGCTCCCGCTCGGCGAGCCGGCCCTCGCGCTCGGCGAGGTCGCGGGTGAGCCGGCTGATCACGTCGTCCACCTCGTCCATGCGGTAGCCGCGCAGAACGACGGAGAACGCCACGTGCTGGAGGTCCTCCGAACCCACCGGCCGGTCGGTCGGCAGCCGCACCTCCCGCCGGTCGGGGTAGGCGCGCGCCATCGCGCCGCCACGCCCCACCGCGACGGCGGCGGTGGCGCCGAGGACGACCAGCACGAGGACGACCCACAGCCAGGTCATGCCCTTGATCGTGCCACGTGGTCCCCCGGCGGAGCCCGGTAGGGGACGATGGCGCGCCAGGCGATCCGGACGAACCACGCGATCCGGCGTCGTGCCAGGCTGGGCGCCGCCCCCGTTCGGGCGCGGGTGGGTGAGGCTGGAACCGAGTGAGCGACGCGAGAGCACCACTGGAAGGGGTCCGATGCGGTTGCGCTTGGGCAGGCTGGAGTTCGCGGAGGGCGACTACGCCGTGATGGCGATCGTGAACCGCACCCCTGACTCGTTCTTCGACGCCGGCGCCACCTACTCCGAGGACGCCGCCCTCGCCCGGGTCGCCGAGGTCGTGGAGGCCGGCGCCGCGATCGTGGACGTCGGCGGGGTGAAGGCCGGGTACGGCGCCGAGGTCAGCGTGGCCGAGGAGCTCCGGCGGACGGCACCCTTCGTCGCCGAGGTCCGCTCCCGCTTCCCCGACCTCGTGATCAGCGTCGACACCTGGCGCTCACCGGTCGCGCGGGAGCTGTGCGCCGCGGGAGCGGACCTGATCAACGACACCTGGTCCGGCGCCGACCCCGGCCTCGCCAAGGTGGCCGCGGAGTTCTCCACGGGCCTGGTCTGCTCCCACACCGGCGGTCTGCCGCCACGCACCGACCCGCACCGGGTGGCCTACGAGGACGTCGTGGCCGACGTCGTGGCCCGGGTCACCGAACTCGCCGAGCGCGCGGTCGCGGCAGGGGTACGACGCGACGGCATCCTCGTCGATCCCACCCACGACTTCGGCAAGAACACCTGGCACTCCCTGGAACTCACCCGGCGACTCGACGAACTGGTCGCCACCGGCTGGCCCGTCCTGGTGGCGCTGTCCCGCAAGGACTTCATCGGCGAGACGCTCGACCTTCCGGTCGGGGAGCGCCTGCCGGGCACGCTCGCCGCGACCGCGATCTCCGCCTGGCTCGGCGCGCGGGTCTTCCGGGCGCACGACGTGCGGGAGACGCGGCAGGTGCTCGACATGGTCGCGTCCGTCCGGGGGGCCCGGCCGCCCGCACGGGCGCGGCGCGGCCTCGCCTAGGCGAGGCCCGCTCCGCCGACGCCGGGCGCGATGCACTCGGCCGGCACGGCCGGTGGATCAGTCCGGCGAGACCGGCCCGCCGTTCGGCCCCTGCGCGGGCGGACCGCCGGGAAGGGCACCGCCTGCCCCATCGCCGTTCGGACCGTCCACCGCGAGCCCGTCGACGCTCAGATCACCGCCCGCCGGTACGTGGCTCTGCTCGACGGCCCGGACGACCTCGACGGCCTCGTCGACATCGTCGGTGAGGTGCAGCATCTCCAGGTCGGCCGGCTTGATCTTGCCGTCGGCGAGCACGGTCTCGCGCAGCCAGGTCAGCAGCCCGGACCAGTACGCCGTCCCGATCAGGACCAGCGGGAACGACGTCACCTTGCGGGTCTGCACCAGCGTCAGCGCCTCGAACAGCTCGTCGAAGGTACCGAAACCGCCCGGAAGCACCACGAAGCCCTGGGCGTACTTCACGAACATGGTCTTGCGCGCGAAGAAGTACCGGAAGTTGAGGCCGATGTCGACCCAGGGATTCATGCCCTGCTCGAACGGCAGCTCGATCCCGAGCCCGACCGACACGCCGCCGGCCTGGCTCGCTCCCTTGTTCGCGGCCTCCATCACTCCCGGACCGCCGCCGGTGATGACGGCGTAACCGGCCTCGACGAGCGCCCCGCCAAGGCGCTCGGCCGCGGCGTACATCGGGTCCTCGACCTTGGTGCGCGCACTGCCGAACACGCTGATCGCCGGCCCGAGTTCGGCGAGCATCCCGAACCCCTCGACGAACTCCGACTGGATCCGCATCACCCGCCAGGGATCCGTGTGCACCCAGTCCGAGGGGCCCCGGGTGTCCAGGAGCCGCTGGTCGGTGGTGCTCGTCTGCATCTGGGTACGCCGCGTGACGATCCGGCCACGTTGCTTCTCCCGGGGCCGATCGGGCCTGGTGGGCCGCTCGTCCTGCTCTTCCCGCATGAATTCGAAGGGTAGTGGCCCGTCGCGACGACGCCACCAGAGCCGGGTCAGAGTGCGCTGAAGTTTGCCCGGACGTTCAACAGCTGCCCGAATTCTTTCGCGACGGTTCTCGCGAGAACGCGGAGGAACCGGCCATACCGGCACACTGGTCCTCATGCGCTTCTCGGCCCTCACCCAGCTCTCCTGCCCACGCTGCTCCCGCAGCCATGACGCCGACCAGGTGACCAACGTCTGCACGTGCGGTTCGCCCCTGCTCGCGGAGTACGACCTCGCCGAGATCCGGGCCGGTCGCACCCGCGAGGAGGTGAGCGCCCGACCGGCCACGCTGTGGCGCTACCACGAGCTGCTCCCGGTCCGCTCCCCCGACCAGATCGTCACCCTCGGCGAGGGCATGACCCCGCTGCTGCCGATGCCAGCGTTCGGCAAGGAGGTCGGCGTCCCCCACCTGCTGATGAAGGACGAGGGCCTGATCCCGACCGGGACGTTCAAGGCGAGGGGCGCGGCGGTGGGCGTCTCCCGGGCCCGTGAGCTCGGCGTCAAGAACATCGCGATGCCCACGAACGGCAACGCAGGCTCGGCCTGGGCGACCTACGCCGCCCGGGCGGGCATGGGCAGCCTCATCGCGATGCCCTACGACGCGCCGGAGATCTGCCGGCGGGAGTGCCGCGTCGTCGGCGCGGAGCTGGAGCTGATCGACGGCCTGATCGGTGACGCCGCCGCGCTCGTACGCGAGAAGCTCGCGGAGCGCGACGGCTGGCTCGACGTGTCGACCCTGCGCGAGCCCTACCGCATCGAGGGCAAGAAGACGATGGGCCTGGAGATCGCCGAGCAGCTCGGCTGGCGCTGCCCGGACGTGATCCTCTACCCCACCGGTGGAGGTGTCGGACTGATCGGCATCTGGAAGGCCCTGAACGAGCTCGTGGAGCTGGGCTGGATCACTGGTCCGCTGCCCCGGCTCGTCGCCGTGCAGGCGAGTGGCTGCGCACCGATCGTCACGGCGTACGAGGCGGGAGCGCAGGAGAGTGAACCCTGGCCGGACGCGCGCACGGTGGCGTTCGGGATCACCGTGCCCAAGGCGCTCGGCGACTTCCTGATCCTGCGGGCGATCTATGAGACCGGTGGCTGCGCCGTCGCGGTCGACGACGAGGACCTGCTGGCCGAGCAGCGCCGCGTCGCCGAGCTCGAGGGGACCTTCATCTGCCCGGAGGGCGCCGCCGCCTTCTCCGCCGTCCGCGCGCTGCGGGCGTCGGGGTGGATCGAGGCCCAGGAGGAGGTCGTCGTCCTCAACACCGGCACCGGGCTGAAGTACCCCTCCACCGTGCCCCTGCCCAGCTGACGGACCCTAGCTGAGCCAGGCGCGCATCCGTTCCTCGCAGCGGCGCAGTTCGGCGACCTCCACGAACTCGTCCTTGGTGTGGGCGAGCGCGGACCCACCGGGGCCGTAGTTGACCGCGGGAACACCGAGCTCGGCGAACCGCGCGACGTCGGTCCAGCCGAACTTCGGCCGGGGCTCGGCCTCGACCGCCGCCACGAACGCCGCGGCCGCCGGCCGGGACAGGCCCGGCGCCGCGGCGGGCGCGGAGTCGCGGCACTCCACGGCGTACTCCGCGAAGGTCTCCCGCACGTGCGCGAACGCCTCGTCCTCCGAACGGTCCGGGGCGAAGCGGTAGTTGACGGTGATCCGACACTCGTCGGGGATCACGTTGCCCGCGACGCCGCCGGTGATGCCGACGGCGTTGAGGCCCTCGCGGTAGACGAGCCCGTCGACCGGCACCTGCCGGGGTTCGTACGCCGCGAGCCGGGCCAGGACCTCCGCCGCGGCGTGGATGGCGTTCTCGCCCATCCACGCCCGGGCACTGTGGGCGCGCTTGCCGGGCAGGATGATCTCGGCGCGGAGCGTGCCCTGGCAGCCGCCCTCCACCTGCGCGCTGGAGGGCTCCATCAGGACGGCGAAGTCGGCCGCGAGGGTGTCCGGGTGCTCGCGGGAGAGCCGGCCGAGGCCGTTCTTCTCCGCCTCGATCTCCTCGCAGTCGTAGAACACGTAGGTCACGTCGCGGACCGGCTCGACGAGGGTGGCGGCCAGCCGCAGGGCCACCGCGACGCCGCCCTTCATGTCGCAGGCGCCGAGGCCGTAGATCCGGTCACCGACCCGGCGGGACGGAAGGTTGTCGGCGACCGGAACGGTGTCGAGGTGCCCGGCGACGACGACGCGTTCGGCCCGGCCCAGCGAGGTCCGGGCCACCAGGGTGTTGCCGAACCGCTGCGTGTCGAGGTGTCCCAGCCCGGACAGCGCCGCCTCGACGGCGTCGGCCAACGCGCGTTCGTCGCCGCTCACCGACGAGACGTCGACCAGCGCGCGGGTGAGGGCAACCACGTCGGAGTGCAGATCCAGGCTCGACATGACGGCAGTCTGCCAGCCGGCGGAGGAGTTGACCCGCCCGGACCTCGCATATCCGGGCATCCGACCCGCCGCGCCCGCCCGGGTGCGCGCCGCGTGGACGCCCGCGTGCACGCACGGCGAGTTTGCCGGACCCGAACGCTCGGACTTGCCTGGCTCTGGCAGGCTGAACGCCATGACCGACACACCTGGTGCCTGGGGCTTCGGAATCGCCACGACGAGTCAGACCGGCAGAGTCCTCGACACCTGGTATCCCGAGCCCGCGCTGGGATCGCCAGGACCTGGACACGACGAGCCGCCGGCCGAGCTCGTCGCGCTGGAGGGTGAGGATCCGCTGCGCCGGGTCCGGCGTTCCGTCGTGCGCACGGTGCTCCCCTCCCTGGACGCCCCGCCCGCCGACACGCCCGACGCCTACCTGCGGCTCCACCTGCTCTCCCACCGGCTGGTCCGACCGCGAGAGGCCAACCTGGACGGCATCTTCGCGGCGCTGTCCAACGTCGTCTGGACCAGCGCCGGCCCCTGTGACGTCGAGGGGTTCGAGCAGACCCGGCTCCGGCTGCGCGCGGCCGGCCAGGAGGTCATCGTCTACGGGATCGACAAGTTCCCCCGCATGGTCGACTACGTCGTACCCGTCGGAGTGCGGATCGCCGACGCCGACCGGGTGCGGCTCGGCGCCCACCTCGCCGACGGGACCGTCGTCATGCACGAGGGGTTCGTCAACTTCAACGCCGGCACGCTCGGCGCCTCCATGGTCGAGGGTCGTATCTCGGCCGGCGTGGTCGTCGAGGAGGGCTCCGACGTCGGTGGCGGCGCCTCCATCATGGGCACGCTGTCCGGTGGCGGCACCGAGGTGATCACCATCGGAAAGCGCTGCCTGATCGGCGCGAACGCCGGTGTGGGCATCCCGCTCGGCGACGACTGTGTGGTCGAGGCGGGCTGCTACGTCACGGCGGGCTCGAAGATCCGGCTCACCGACGGTGAGATCGTCAAGGCCCGCGACCTGGCCGGAACGCCCGGCCTGCTCTTCTGGCGCAACAGCATCTCCGGCGCGCTCGAGGCCCGCCCTCGCACCAGCGGTGGAGTCGAGCTCAACACCGCGTTGCACACGAACAACTGATGGTGGCTCGCGGGGGGATGCGGGCCGCGAAGATCGTCGCCATCGTGGTGATCGTGTGTGGGCTGGTGGTGGCCGGTGCCGCGCTGGCCACCGAGATGCTGTTCCGGCAGCCGCTGGTGGAGGGCTGTCACGCGACGGTCGCCGGCACCTCGACCGAGCTCACGGTCGAGGAGGCCGAGAACGCCGCGCTCATCTCGGCGGTGTCCGTCCAGCGCGGCCTGCCACCGCGGGCCGCCACCATCGCCCTGGCGACGGCGTTCCAGGAGTCCGGCCTGCGCAACATCGACTACGGCCACCTCGACTCGGTGGGGCTCTTCCAGCAACGGCCGAGCCAGGGCTGGGGCACGGTCGCGGAGATCCAGGACCCGTACTACTCCGCCGGCCGCTTCTACAGCGCCCTCGTCGACGTGCGGGGCTACGCCGCCATGGAGATCGCGGTCGCGGCCCAGGCCGTGCAGCGGTCCGCCGACGGGAGCGCCTACGCCCAGCACGAGGCCGGCTCCCGGGCGCTCGCCTCGGCCCTGACCGGCCAGTCCGACGCGGCGTTCAGCTGCGAGGTCCAGCAGACGACCGCGAGCGCCTCGGCCGGGTCGGACCTGATCGGCGAGCTCGGCAAGGCCTACGGCACCGCCAAGCCGGTCGGCGGCGACGTCGGTGTGACCGGCTCGGCCGCCACCGGCCTGGCGGTCCGGCGTGAAGGCGACTCGATCATCGACATTCCGCTGGCCTCCACGCAGCGACAGCTGGGCTGGTCCGTCGCACAGTGGTCGGTCGCCTACGCCAAACGGTTCGGCGTCTCCTCCGTCTCCTACGACGGCCACACCTGGTCGGCGGACCAGTCCAAGGACGGGTGGCGAGCCGACACCGAGACCGGACCGCACCAGGTCCGGATCATGCTGGCCTCACCCTCCTGAGGCGACCTCCGCGGCGGGGGTCCGCGCCTGCGCGGCGCGCAGCCCGAACGCGACGACGACCTGCACCAGCCCGACGCCGATCGAGCTGAACGCCGTGACCGGCTCGACGCCGGCCAGTGAGAGCTCGGGCAGGAGCAGGAACCCGACGCCGACCGCCACTGCCACCAGGCCGGACGTGATCAACCAACCGCGTCCCCGGGGGTGGCCGGCCACCGAGGTCATCGCGGCCATCAGGTCTCCGAAGCCCGTGAGCAGCCACTTCAGCGACAGGAAGACCACGACCAGGACGAGGGTGGTCACCAGGCCGCGCAGGCACAGAGCCGCGGTCACGATCAGCAGGACGCCGACCAGCGCGGAGAAGATCGTCTCGCCCGCGCCGCGTCCCTCCCGTACGAGCAGCGCTCCCGCCACCCGGGTGAAGCCGTCGCCGAGCAGCCAGACGCCGACCAGCATCTGGAAGGCGACGACATCCAGGAGCGGCCAGGACAGGAGCACGAAGCCGAACGCCAGCGCCAGCAGTCCGAGGGTCAGCGACAGCCACCACGGCGCCCGGCCCGTGGCGGGCCCTGGTCGGGACGCGACGGCGACATAGCCCGCCGCGACGCCTGCCCCTCCCACCGCGAGTGGATCCTCCTGCGCCGACTTCGCACCGTTGCTGCCCGACACCCCGCCCGGAGTACCACCTGGCGTACTGCCCGACGTTTCCATCGGCTTCCCCCCTCGGCCCACCCCTCGGCCCACCCAGGTCATACCCTCCCGGGCGGGTCTCCGCACTCGCGGGCCACCTGCCACCCGTCCCGTCACGCGCGCAGGCATACATGGCACGCGGGTGGAGAAGACTCCAGGCATGAACGACCTCGCCACCGGTGTCGGCACGGGCCGGCCCGGCCCGGAGCACGGCCGGCGCCTGACGTCGTACGCCTGGGGCCGGGTCTTCCTGCTCGGCCTCGCGGTGTGGCTCGTCGCGGTGATCCTCACGCTGTCGAGCGGGGACACCGCGCTGGTGCCGACGGTGGTGCTGCTCGGCAGCTTCCTGATCCCCCTGACGTACGCCACCTGGGTGTACGAGCGGGGTCGGGTCAGCGAGATCACCCTCGCCCTGGTGGTCCGGGCGTTCCTGGTCAGCGGCTTGCTCGGACTGCTCAGCGCGTCGCTGTTGGACAACTACCTGAACGCGCCGACGCCGTTCCTCTACGCCGGGTTCGCCCTGGCCCAGGAGCTGGTGAAGGTCCTGGCCCTGCTCTACGTCGCCCGTCGGGTCCGCCGGCGCACCCTGCGCACCGGGCTGGTCCTGGGCGCCACCGTGGGGTTCGGCTTCGGGGCGTTCGAGACCGCCGGGCAGGCGCTCCAGGCGCTGATGAACGTCAGCGGGCTGTCGATGGGTGCCCTGGTGGAGACCGAACTCCTGCGCGCCCTGCTCGCGCCGGTCGGTCAGGGGCTGTGGACCGCGCTGATCGGCGGCACCATCTTCGCCGCGACCAAGGGCGACCGCTGGCGTTTCACCAGCGGGGTCTTCTTCGCCTATCTCGGCGGCAGCCTGCTGCACGCACTCTGGGACTCCCTGCGCAGCGTCGCGGTGGTCTTCACGCTCCTCACCACCAACACGAGCTGGGAGTCGCGCCTCCTCACCCTGGGGTACATCCCGCGGCCCTCGACCGCGCAGGTCCACCTCTACACGGTGACGACCGCGGTGGGATACGTCCTGGTCGCGGCACTCGGCGTGCTGTGGCTCGGGATCCTGCGCCGCCGGATGGAGCCGGTCACGGCGATTCTGGGACCACCCGAGCCGGCCGTCGGCACCACCGAAGCATCCGAGGCCACCGCGACGCCCGCCGGCCCGGCCGAAGCGGTCGAGCCAGCCGGAGCGGTCGAGTCAGCCGGAGCGGTCGAGCCGGCCGAACAAGCCGAACCGAGTGAGCCGAGTGAGCCGGGCGAGCCGAGTGAGCCAGCCCAACCCGTGGCCCAGGCCGCCGGCACCAACGAACCGGGTCAGAGCGCGACTCAGGCGCCGGCCGAGCCCGCGTCCGGTGACCGGACGCCGGACAAGACCGACGCCTGAGTGGAACGCCAGTGAGCCGAGTGGAACCCCAGTGAGGAAGCCGAGCCGCGCGTGCGCGACGGACTAGCGGTTGCTGATCGGGACGAAGCCCCGCTCCTGCTCGCCGGTGTAGACCTGCCGGGGCCGGCCGATCTTGGTCGCCGGGTCAGCCGTCATCTCGCGCCACTGGGCGATCCAGCCGGGCAGTCGACCGATCGCGAAGAGCACGGTGAACATGGGGGTGGGGAAGCCCATCGCGCGGTAGATCAGACCGGTGTAGAAGTCGACGTTCGGGTAGAGCTTGCGCTCGATGAAGTAGTCGTCGTTGAGGGCGAAGTCCTCGAGCTGCTTGGCGATGTCGAGGAGCTGGTCGGACTTGCCGAGCCGGCTCAGCACGTCGTCGGCGCTCTTCTTCACGATCGCCGCACGCGGGTCGTAGTTCTTGTAGACCCGGTGCCCGAAGCCCATCAGCCGGACGCCGCGCTCCTTGTTCTTCACCCGCTCGACGAAGTGACCGACGTCACCGCCCTCGGCGGCGATTCTCTCGAGCATGTCGAGGACGGCGGAGTTGGCGCCACCGTGCAGCGGGCCGGACAGGGCGTGGATGCCGGCCGACACCGAGGCGAACAGGTTGGCCTGGCTCGAACCGACCAGCCGCACGGTCGAGGTCGAGCAGTTCTGCTCGTGGTCGGCGTGCAGGATGAAGAGCCGGTCGAGCGCCTCCGCCACCACCGGGTCGACCTCGTAGGGCTCGGCCGGGAGGCCGAAGGTCATCCGGAGGAAGTTCTCGACGTAGCCGAGGGAGTTGTCGGGGTAGAGGAACGGCTGCCCGACGGTCTTCTTGTAGGCGTAGGCCGCGATGGTCGGCAGCTTCGCGAGGAGCCGGACCGTCGAGATGTCGACGTGCTCGGGGTCGGCGGGGTCGAGGCTGTCCTGGTAGAACGTCGAGAGCGCACTGACCGCCGAGGACAGGACGGGCATCGGGTGCGCGTCGCGCGGGAAGCCGTCGAAGAACCGCTTGAGGTCCTCGTCGAGCAGAGTGTGCCGGCGTACCTTGTCGGCGAAGTCGTCGTACTGCTCCTGCGTCGGGAGCGCGCCGTAGATCAGGAGGTAGCTGACCTCCAGGAAGTTGCTCTTCTCCGCGAGCTCCGCGATCGGATAGCCCCGATAACGCAGAACGCCGGCGTCACCGTCGATGTAGGTGATCGCCGACGTACAGGCTCCTGTATTCACATATCCCGGATCGAGTGTGACGTGCCCGGTCGCCTTCAGTAGCGCCGAAATGTCCACGCCTGAAGCACCCTCAGTCGCGGGTACAACCGGGAGTTCAATCTCCCCATTTGCGTGCTTCAGCGTGAAATGTTGGTCTGTCACGCTCGTGTCCTCCGTCCTGCCCTGTTCGGCCCGGCCGGGAGGAGCCGGCCGTGAAGGGACCGTGCCACCATCTGTCGTCTCAACGAACGATGGTCGCCTGTCGCCTCCACGACTCGCGAACCGTTGCCGGTTGGCACGGCCCACGCGTCGGCATCCTCCACTTTCTGTCGTATGGCTCCCCGTGTGTGTGGGAGACCCGTCTTCGCTGAGGTCACGCGAGATCGCGCGTTGCCAGCAAACGGGTCGCCGCAGCGGCAACCCGTTCATCAGTCGCAGTGAACGCTACCCGGACATGCCGGGCACCCGCCGCGCCGTAGAAGTCACCTGGAGTGACGAGGACGCCCCTGTCCGCGCACCATCGCACGGTGTCCGCGCAGGGTTCGTCCCGTGTTGCCCAGAGGTACAACGAACCTTGGGAATGGTCGACGCGGAAGCCCGCGGACTCGAAGGCGTGTCGCAGGGTGTCCCTGCGGGCGGCGTACCGGGAGCGTTGTTCGTCGGCGTGCGCGTCGTCGTGCAGCGCCGCTGTCATGGCCGCCTGGACCGGCCCCGGGACGATCATCCCGGCGTGCTTACGGACGCCCAGAAGCTCTTGCACACAAGAGGAATCGCCCGCGACGAAGCCCGCGCGATAACCCGCGAGGTTGGAACGCTTGGACAGCGAGTGAACCGCGATCAGGCCCTCGTGGCTGCCGCCGCACACCTCGGGGTCCAGGACCGACACCGGCCGCGCGTCCCAGCCGAACTCGAAGTAGCACTCGTCGGAGGCGACGAGTGCGCCCCGCTCGCGGGCCCACGCCACGACCTTCGCCAGGTGGTCGGCGGGGAAGATCTTGCCCGTGGGGTTGGAAGGTGAGTTGAGCCACACCAACTTGACCCGTTCGGGCCCGAGCGCGACCGTCGAGTCGGTCGCGACGACGGTGCATCCGGCGATCTGGGCGCCGACGGCGTAGGTCGGGTAGGCGGCCTCGGGGATGACCACGACGTCGCCCGGGCCGAGCCCGAGCATGGTCGGCAGCCAGGCCACGAACTCCTTCGACCCCACGGTGGGGATGACGGCGTCGGGACTCACTCCGGGGACACCGAGCCGGCGGTGGAGATAACCGGCGGCGGCTTCGCGGAGTTCCTGAGTTCCCTGGGTGGTCGGATAGCCCGGGGAGTCGGCAGCGCGCGCGAGCGCCTGCTGGACCACCTCGGGGGTGGGGTCGACCGGCGTTCCGACCGACAGGTCGACGATCCCGTCCGGATGGGCGGCAGCGCGCTGTTTGTCAGGAAGTAGACGATCCCACGGAAAGTCCGGGAGCGGACTTCGCACAGTTTCCCTCTCGCTCGCCTCATCGGGGGCCCCGCGAATGCCGGGCGGAGCCCCCGGGTGGGTCACTCCTCGGTGTTTTGCGGTGGCAGCGCGGCGATGAGTGAGTGGTCCTTGTCGACCACGCCGGTCTTCGAGGCGCCCCCGGGCGAGCCGAGATCGTCGAAGAACTCGACGTTCGCGGCGTAGTAGTCCTTCCACTGCTCGGGAACGTCGTCCTCGTAGAAGATCGCCTCTACCGGGCAGACCGGCTCACACGCACCGCAGTCGACGCATTCGTCCGGGTGGATGTAGAGCATCCGCTTGCCCTCGTAGATGCAGTCGACAGGGCACTCGTCGACACACGCCCTGTCCTTGAGGTCCACACACGGCTGCGCGATGACGTAGGTCACCGGGTTCCTCCTCTGTCGAACTGACACTCCTAGTATCGCCAGGTCGGTACAACCCGCGACAACGAAGGGTCCATTAACGGTGCCACTGTCTGCCTCTGACGTAGGACAGCGGGTCGTCGTTCGCCGCCGTCTGGGTGTGGAGTACGAACGGCCGGTGTACGGCGATGTGCTGGGAATCCTCGAGTCGTGGTCCGCCGGACAGCTACGTGTCCGGCGTCGCGACGGTGTGCTCGTCGAGATCGCCGAGACCGATGTGGTGGCGGGAAAGCCGGTCCCTCCCCCGCCGCCGAGCCGGTTCCGGTCACAAAACGGTCCGGACGAGCAGGACCATTCAGACGATCCGGATACCGGCTCGGATCCCGCGGCGGAACCGGACCAGCCCCACACGGGACCAGGCCTCGCCCGGGTTTCCGCGTCCGGATGGCCGGCCACCACGGTCGAACCACTCGGCGAGTGGCTGCTGCAGGCCGCGGGTGGCTTCACCGGGCGGGCGAACTCCGTGCTTCCGTCCGGCGATCCCGGACTTCCTCTCGACGAGGCGCTCGCCCGGGTGAGCGACTTCTACGCCCGGGCCGGGCTGCCGGCCTGGATCCAGGTGATCGTGGACTCCCCGCTCGAGGAGGAGCTCCGTCGGCGAGGGTGGCGGATCCAGTCCAGTGGCAAGGGGACCTTCGACACCACCGACGTCCGGGTCGCGCCCCTCGCGGACCTGCTGGCGCGAACCGAGGAGCCCCCCGTTCAGGTCGCGCTGGGCCGAGATCTCGACGACGCCTGGCTCGCGATGTACGGCCGGTCCGGCCGGCAGGACACGGCCCGCCAGATCATCACCGGACCGGAGCACGTCGCGCTCGCCCGGGTCACCGCCGCCGCCGCGAACTCGGTCGCGGCTCTCGCGGCGAGTTCCGTCGCCACGCACGGCGGGAGCCCCAGCGGCTCCGACCCGGCGACGGAACTGGTCGGTATCGCCCGCGGTGTCGTGACGGGCACCTGGCTCGGTGTCGGCGCCGTCGAGGTCGCCGCCGACCGGCGCCGCCAGGGCCTCGCCCGGGCGATCATGGCCGGTCTCGGCCGGTGGGGCCGGGAGTGCGGCGCGACCTGGGTCTACCTCCAGGTGGGCACGGACAACGCCGCCGCCCTCGCGTTGTACGACCGGCTCGGCTTCCGCCTCGACCACCAGTACTGCTACTACTCCGCGCCCCGGAGCACGTCCTAGAACCCGCGTCGGCGCCCGTCCTGGGGCGCGCTGGCACCCCAGGACGGCCGACCGCGATCGGGTATCAGGTCGGAGGCGTCGGGGGCGGAGGTGGCGGCGTGGCCGGCGGCTCCTCACCGCACACGATGGTGTCCTCGGGCTGGTACTGCACGTGGTCCTTCTCGGTCTTCACGAGCTTGCCCTCGCGGTAGAGCTCCCGGGTGATGTCGACGTCGAAGCCACGTACGCCGTCCTGGGGCACACAGCCCGCCTTGGTGTCGTGGATGGCCTTCGGTTCGCGGAAGTTGTATCGGGCGGAGGTCTTGTCCTTGACCGTCCAGTACTTCGTGCTCCACAGCCGGACGGTGATGCTGCCCTTCGCGCCGCTCACGCTCGGGACGTTGACGGCCTGGACCAGGACGCCGTAGGGCGTGTTGTTGCGCCACCGCAGGTCGAGTGAGCCCCAGTAGACCGTCGCCTCCCGGCCGACCGGGTAGCGGTCGATGTAGAACCCGTGCGGCCGGTGCTCGACGTCGTCCATACCGGCGAAGAAGCCGGCGTTGTACGTCGTGGTCGCGACCTGCGAGACACCTCCGCCGAGCTCCTCACGAAGCCGGCCGCCCTTGATCACGAAGCCCTCGGTGAAGCCGTTGGCCGCCGTGCGCTCACCGACCAGGCCGTTGAGGCTGAACGTGCCGCCCGGCTTGATCAGGGTGCCGTCGATCAGTTCGGCGGCCCGGCCGATGTTGGTGTTGCGATAGTCGGCGTGCGGATAGGTGGTGGTGAACTCCCCGACCACCTGCTTCACACCGAGCTGCTGGACGGCCTTGGTGGTCACCTTCGGCTGGGTGGCCTGGGTCCGGACCGTCGCGACCCGCTCGTCGCCGGACTTCGGCAGTGCCGCGAGCACGGCGCTGCCGAGGTTGGCGGGCGGCACGGTCTGGCCCGCGACAGCGGGGAAGATCGTGGGACGTCCGCCGAAGATCTTGACGCTCGCGTCGCGGCTCTTGGTCGAGACGGCGGCGAGGTCCTTGGACACCCGCTTGGCGAGCGCCGCCGCGTCGAGCTTCGGGGCGAGCCGTCCCGACTCGTCACCCACCATCGTCAACGCCGCGCCGAGGTCGGCCGGAGCCACCTGGAACGACTTGGAGTTGACCCGTACGGTCACCGGACCCGACATCGCGGGGGTCGCGAACTCCCGCATCGCCCGCTGCACCTCGGCCCGGCCGACCCGCGGCTTCTGGTCCTTGGTCGGCAACGCGATCGGACCCGACGTACGCAGGAACTCGCTCCTGATCCGCCGAGCGGCCGCCGACTGGTCGAGCACGTGTCCCGCGGCGGGCTCGGTGGCCTTCGCGGTGCCGCCCGCGAAGGTGATCGCGCCCTCGCTGGGATGCCGGTCGATGTCCTTGGCGAACGCGCCCAGGGCACCGCTCAGCGCGTTCTCGTCGACGGTCAGCACCGGCCGGACCTCACCGCCGCCGGTGAGGGAGCCCACCAGCTCGACGGGGTTCAGGGTCCGCGGCTGGTAGACCGAGTCGACGGTGGCGGGCACGTCGAGCCCGAGTCCCGCGTCGACCGGACGCACCGTGTGGGTCTTTCCGTCGGCGCTGAGGTGAAGCGGCTGCTCGGCCCTGGGCAGCAGTCGATCACGTATCCGGTCGACGGCACCCTCGTAGGAGAGGCCACCGATCTGGACCCCGGCGACGGTCGTCGACCTCGGCACCTGATCGCTCAGACTCAGGACGAGGACGGCGTAGGCACCGACCAGAACGAGCAGCACCCCACTCGCCGCCAATGCGATGATCCGCCCGGGCTGTCTCTTCGGCCGCGACGGAGGCATATCCGCCATCTGTCGCGTGCCATCCGGCTCGAACAAGACTCCTCCGCGATGCGTGAGATGCCGCGGCCCGTTCGCCTGGGCGCAGCGCCGACATCGCGCCAAGAGTAGAGGCTTTCGGAAGCCTCTGACGCCCTGCTGATCGATCTTTCCGGTCCGCCACCGCAAGTGAGCTTTGCGTTGTCCTGGCGCTCTTCCGGGCGTTCTGCCGGGACCGTTCCCCCTTTGGTCCGACCTCGGTCCGACGCCTTGTTCCACACCGTCTGCCCTGGTTTTGGACTGACCCGGACGGACGTCTCGACGGGGTGTCAGACCTGGATGTCGGGCCCGGATCCGACCGGGTGATAGGCCCCGTCGTAGTAGACCAGGGCCGGCCTCGCGAGGGCAGGAACGTCGGTCGCGATGACCTCGCCGAGGAGGATCGTGTGGTCGCCGCCGTCGTGAACGGAGTGGGTCCGGCACTCGAGCCGGGCGAGGCCGTCGGCGAGCAGGGCCGAGCCGGTCACGCCGCGCACGACCGGTATCCCGTCCAGCTGGCCCGCCAGCGGGCGTCCCCTCCTGGCGAGGTGGGTCGCGATCGCGTGGGACTCCGCCGCGAGAATCGACACACCGAAGGTTCCCGTCGCGAGCACCGCCTCGTGGAACCTCGCGATCTTCTCCGCGCAGACCAGTACCAGCGGCGGTTCGAGCGAGGCGGAGGTGAACGCGCTCACCGTCATCGCGTGGTCGACGTCTCGCCACCTGGTGCTGACGATGGTCACACCGCTCGCGAACCGGGCCAGGGCCGCGCGGTAGGCGGCCGGGTCGATCGGCGGGTGCTCACTCATCGGCGCGGCTCCGGGTCGCGCCGCAGCAGCTGCCAGGCGATCAGGATCACGCCGACCAGCATGAAGCCGAGGCCGTACCAGTCCCCGGCGACGAGGAAGTCGCCCTCGGGACGCGGCACCAGGGCGATCCCCACCGGGATGACCCAGCCCAGCACGCAGGTGAGCGCGCCGCGCCGCCCGAGGAACCGCCGCCCCTGTCCGAACAGCAGGCCGGCCACGACGAGCGCGAGGACGAGGCCGTAGGGCAGCGGGACTCCGATCACGTCGACGGTCGCCCGCGACATGACGACGCCGCTGGCGCCCGCGACCACACCGAGGAGTACGAATCCGGCGTATCCGGCCGCCCGCGAGAGTGCTGACACGCGGGGGAGCCTACGCGCGTCGTTCCCGCGGGCGGTGCGGCGAGCCGGGAGTGTGGATCGGCCCGAACTGATCGGCCCGGACGGTCCGAACTGATCAGGCCGGCAGGATCAGGCGACTCCGGCGAACAGGTCGGTCTCAGCTCCCGTCCCCGGATCGACCGGCCCGGCGGTGCCGTGCACGAGGCGGTAGCACTCGAGCCCCCAGACCTGGCTGCCCAGGTTGTTGGACAGGGCGAAGAAGGGGCCGTCGACGCTGATCTGGGTGGCGTGCGCCCGCATCGCGGCGAGCTTGCTGTCGAGGTAGCCGGCGCCGTCGATCCGGGTGCTGATCAACGCGTCCGGAATGACCATCCGAGGGAGCTCGCCTTCGGGGTCGAGGCCCTCGAACGTCGTCAGGTCCCCTGCGGCCCGCAGCCGGCGCAGGCTCTCCCGCATCATCGACTCGGGCATCGCGGTCCAGTAGACCTTCGGGACGCTCCAGGCGTCACCGAGATCGAGGCGGTACGACGGGGCACCGGCGAGGGCGTGTGCGTAGGTCGCCACCCGGTGCGCCTGGATGTGGTCGGGGTGGCCGTACCCGCCGAACTCGTCGTAGGTCACCAGCACCTGCGGCCGGACCTCGCGGATCACCTCGACGAGGTGGTCGGCGGCCTCGAGCAGGTCGGCCCGCCAGAAGCAGTCGGGACGGTCGTTGGCGGGCGTGCCGATCATGCCGGAGTCGCGGTAACGCCCGGCGCCGCCGAGCCACCGATGGTCGGTGACGCCGAGATGACCCATCGCGTCGGCCATCTCCTTCTCGCGGTGCTCACCGAGCCCGTCGTCCTGGTCGGCGGCCAGATGGGCGAGTTCGGGCACCAGCACCTCGCCCTCCTCGCCTCTGGTGCAGGTCACCAGGGTGACCTGCGCGCCCTCGGCGACATATCGGGCCATGGTGGCGCCGTTGCCGATGGTCTCGTCGTCGGGGTGAGCGTGCACGAGCAGGATTCTTCGGTCAGCCATGACGCCCACCTTACGGACCGGCTGGTCCGACGGTTTCCGCTCAACCGTGCCAGGATCGACCTTCGTGACCACACCGCACCGAAACCCCAGCGCGGCGGCCGCGGACGAGTCGCCGGCCCCTTCCTATCCTCGGCTCAGCGCCCGCACGCTCCGCTTCACCCTCGGAGCCCCGCGCACCTTCGCGCTGGCGCCCGACGGAAGCCGGATCGCCTTCCTGCGGGCCCCCTCCGGCACCGACCGGGGCACCGAGTTGTGGACCTACGACGTCGCCTCCGGCACCGAACGCCGGATCGCCGACCCCGCGGCGTTGCTGACCGGTGGCGACGAGGACCTCTCCCCCGAGGAGCGCGCCCGACGGGAACGCTCCCGCGAGGGCGCGGCCGGCATCGTCGGATACGCCTCCGACGCGAGCGTCCGGTTCGCGGCGTTCGCCCTTTCCTCCCGGCTGTGGCTCGCCGACCTCGACGGCGGCGACGTGCGTGAGCTGCCCTCGGTGGCCCCCGTGGTCGACCCCCGTCCGGACCCCACCGGTCGCTACGTCGCCTACGCCTCGAACGGCGCGCTCCGGCTCGTCGACACCGCCGCGCAGGGTGGTGCGCGGGAGCGCGCGCTGGTCGAGCCGGACGTCGCGGGACGGCCGGTGACCTGGGGTGTCGCGGAGTTCATCGCCGCCGAGGAGATGAACCGCACCCGCGGCTTCTGGTGGGCGCCCGACGGCTCGGCGCTCCTGGTGGAGCGCTATGACGAGACCCCGGTCCCGGTGTGGCACATCGCGAACCCCGCGCACCCCGAACAACCACCGGCACCCGTGCGCTACCCCGCCGCCGGCACCGGCAACGCCGAGGTCTCCCTGTGGCTCGTCGACCTCGACGGCGACCGTCGCCAGGTCGACTGGGACGCCGGGGCCTTCCCCTACCTCGCCGAGGTCAGCTGGACGTCGTACGGCCCGCCCCTCCTGCACGTGCTGAGCCGTGACCAGCGCTCCGGACAGGTGCTCGCCGTCGACCTCGGGACCGGGGCGACCTCGGTGGTGCGCGAGCAGCGTGACGCCGCGTGGGTGGAGATCGTCCCGGGTACGCCGAGGTGGCTGCCCGACGGTCGGCTCGTGACCACCGTCGATGAGGACGGGACCCGGCGGCTCGCGTTCGACGGGAAGCCCGTGACGCCGCCCGGGCTGCAGGTCGGTGCCGTCCTGGACCTCGACGAGACCGGCGTCCTCGTCTCGGCGACCGCCGAACCCACCGAGCAGCACGTCGTCCAAGTCGGCCTGGACGGCACGGTCACGGCGCTCACCAGCAAGCCCGGCCTGCACAGCGGTCGGGCCGCCGGGGGTGTCCGGCTGCTCCTGTCCCAGTCGCTCGCGCACCACGGTCTCGAGGTGCGGGTGATCCGCGACGGTGTGGAGAACGGCCGGATCGTGTCGCGCCAGGAGACCCCGCCGTTCGTGCCCGAGGTCAGCCTGCTCCGGCTCGGCCCCCGGGAGCTGCGCACGGCGGTTCTCTTCCCGCGCGGGCACCAGCCGGGTTCGGCCCGGCTGCCCCTCCTGCTCGACCCGTACGGCGGCCCACACGCGCAGCGGGTCCGGTCCTCGCGGGCCGGCTATCTCGCCAGCCAGTGGCTCGCCGACCAGGGCTTCTGCGTCGCCGTCGCCGACGGGCGCGGCACGCCCAACCGCGGGCCGGAGTGGGAACGGCAGGTCCACAACGACTTCGTGAGCACCCTCGACGACCAGGTCGAGGTCGTCGAGGAGATCGCGAAGCGCTACCCCGACGACGTCGACACCGACCGGGTGGCGATCCGGGGCTGGTCCTACGGCGGCTATCTGTCCGCCCTCGCGGTGATCGCCCGCCCCGACGTCTTCCACGCGGCGGTCGCCGGCGCGCCCGTCACCGACTGGCGCCTCTACGACACCTGCTACACCGAGCGGTACCTCGGCCACCCCGACGAGCAGCCCGAGGTCTACGCCCGCAACAGCCTGCTGGACGCCGCCGCGGGTCTGCGCCGTCCGCTGCTGCTCATCCACGGGCTCGCCGACGACAACGTGGTGGCGGCCCACACCCTGCGGCTGTCGTCGGCGCTGCTCGCCGCCGGCCGCCAGCACACGGTCCTGCCGCTGACCGGGGTCACGCACATGACACCGCAGGAGGTCGTGGCCGAGAACCTCATGTTGCTCGAACTCGACTTCCTCCGGAACGCGCTCGGCGACTGACCAGGCCGCCATAGGGCGGCTGGTCGGTGACCGACCAGCCGCCCTCCGGCGGGTCGCTCAGTCGATGCCCTTCGCCTGCCGGAGCAGGTCGAAGAAGTGGTCGCCCCGCACGGCGGTCACGTGGTCGCCGACCTGGGCGCGCACCTGGTCCAGGACCCACACCAGGTCGCCGGGGTGCAGGTCCCAGGCCGGAACGCCGACCGCGACGAACACCGGCTCACTGCCGTCGAAGTCGCCGGCGTTGGCCACGATGCGTTCGACCATGACGGTCCGGTCGCTGATCGCGAGCTGGGTCGAGACGGGCAGGTTGCCGTCCATCACCGTCGTGTCGCTGCGAACGAACCACATGTTGTAGAAGACGCCCCGCAGGTCGAGCTGTTCGTTGTACGCCGCCGCGCTCTCGGGGGTCAGCGCGTCCCGGTCGTCCAGCGCGTACAACACGTCCAGGCCGGGCCGGTCGAGGTAGGAGCGGGTGTCGGCCAGGAACCGCGGCAGGTGGTCGGCGGGCCACAGCGACGGGAAGAAGTAGCCGGCCCCGGTGGGCCCCGCGACCACCGTGTCGACCGGGCTCGCGGTCCGCAGGTAGTGGCTCAGCATCAGCGGCGCGACGTCCAGGAGGAGCGGGCTGACCGACCAGTTCAGCGGTACCTTGCCGCGGTCGGGGTGGTCCCACAGCTGCCGCATGCGGTGCTGGTCGTACTGCAGGTTGTCGCCCTCGCTGAAGGTGAACGTGAGATAGACCTTGTTCGCCAGCGCGGGCGGCGCGGGCGCGCGTTGGGGCCGGACCGGTTCCCGGACCCCGCCGAACACCGTGGCGTTCTCGAGGAAGTCCGCCGCGAGGGTGTAGACGCCGTGCCGGGACGCGAGCCGGACGCCGTTGAACTCGTCGGTGAACCAGCCGAGGTACGGCGTCCCCTTCTCGACCGCCGCGAAGATTCGTTCCAGCAGCGCGGTCTCCTCCGGGGAGTCGTTGGAGGCGAGCCAGAACGGCATCGCCTTCGTGGCGACCGCGTAGTCGCGCAGCTGCTGGGAGGCCGGCCTGCGATCGTCGGAGGAGACTGCGGGGGCGGTGCCCGAGGCCGAGACGAGGTACTGGTTCCACATGTCGACCGAGACGATGAGCGTCTGCGTCCCCGCCGGAACGGCAAGCTGGTAGACGAAGTAGCCACCGCCGTCGGCGAACCGGTGCGCGTCGTTGGTGCCGGCCTGCGGCTTCAACGTCGAGTTGCCCTTGTCGAACAGCACGGCCCGCTCGGCGTCCGTGCCGGCCGTCAGGTCGGCGACGACCTCCCCGTCGGCGCGCACGGTGACCCGGTGCACGGCGGGTCCCCAGCCGTCGGCGGGCTGGGAGTCCTGGAAGCGCAGGTACACGTTCTCGCCGCCGAGGAAGTCGGCCATGTCGTAGGCGTGCACGTCCCGGTTGGAGGAGTCCCGGATGGGGCGCTCCTCCCGCGCGAGCTCCTGGAAGTCCTTCCAGTTGTCCGGCGGGACGGGCACGCTCTGGCCGGGGTTGATGCCGAAGAGCACCCGGTGGCTCGTCTGGGGCCAGAGGTTCTCGAACGCCCAGGTTGTCGCCTGCAGGCTGGTCTCGAACCGGTCCCGGAAGTCGTCCAGGACCGGGAGGTCGTACGGCGCCGCGGAGAGCCGTTCGACCAGCTCCGGGCTCGCGATCACCCCGTCCCGGAGCGAGGCGACGGTCGTGGCGACGTTGATGGTCTCGACCACCTCCGGGTCGTAGACCACGAGGCCCTTGGCGCGGTGGAGGTGGCGCTCGAGCAGCTGCCACGGGTCGGTGAGGAGCCGGTACGGGACGCGGGTGTCCTCGAGCCAGGTCTCCTTGCCCTCCGTGGTGTTTCCGCGGACGACGTAGATCTCCGGCCGGGCCCGGTTGACGAGGCCCTGCAGCGTCGTCACCAACAGCTGGACGTCGACGGCCGTGTCGTCGCTCATCATCAGCGCGTCGAGGTGCCGGGGGCGGGTGAAGGTCGGCAGCTCCTGCCGGCCGGGCCAGGAGATTCCCATCGGGCTGGGCTCGGCGTGGGCCGGGACGGGCGCACCGACGACGCTCCAGACCCCCGCGGCGAGGCCTCCCGCGAGGAGAGTCCTTCGGGACGTGGCGAGTGGCGTGGTGATCCGAGCTGGTCTCATCGCATGTCACTCCATCGAGGAGGGCGGCTGGCGCCGGCACGGGACGGACATGGTTCCAGACGGTGACCGGACCCTACCTGCGCGCATGCGCCGCACCGCTCGAATGGCCGCTTTCCGCCACCGGCGGGCCGCCGCCTCGCCGGACGGCCCCCGGAAGGCCGCGTCGGGGACCTCTGGCGAGGAAAGTGTGTCCGATCACACACCCGAAGGTGGCCACGGCGCCCACCACGGACCCTTCGAAGGGTGCACGATGCGTTGCGAAGCTGCCGCACGTGTGTGATCCGCCCCGCAGCGTCGCCATCCGCCCGACCTGGGCGGCTGGGATCCCCGGGTGTGCGGCAGACTCTCCCCACCCGCCTGCCGGGAATCGTGCACCGAGGAGCACACTCGGTGACGACGGCCCGGTTTCGACATGGCACGGCATCGGACTGGTACGCGAGAGGATTGTGCGAGATGGCTACGGGAGTGTTGGGGCCCGAACGCGCGCAGATCGACAAACGGACTCTGCGCCAAGACCGCTGGTGGATCTATCCCCTCGTCACCTTCATCGTCTTTCTGGCGTTCGTCGTCTACTCGTCCTGGAGAGCGTTCTCCGGCCGTGACTACTACGCCTCGCCGTACCTCTCGCCGTTCTTCTCGCCGTGCATCAGCACGTCGTGTGTGGCGGGCTCGAGCGACTTCGGACAGCCGGTCGACTTCCTGCCGGCGTGGTTCTCCCCCGCCCTGCTGATCCTGATCTTCCCGCTGGGCTTCCGGCTCACCTGCTACTACTACCGGAAGGCCTACTACCGCTCCTTCTGGCTTTCGCCGGCCGCCTGCGCGGTCGCCGAACCCCACAAGAAGTACACCGGAGAGCGTCGTTTCCCGCTGATCCTGCAGAACATCCACCGCTGGTTCTTCTACGCGGCGGTCATCATCGCGATCATCCTCACCTACGACGTGGTCATCGCCTTCCGCGACGAGGACCACCGGTGGGGCCACATGGGCCTCGGCACCCTGATCCTGCTGGTCAACGTCGTGCTGATCTGGCTCTACACGCTGTCGTGCCACTCCTGCCGGCACATCACCGGCGGCCGGTTGCGCAACTTCTCCAAGCACCCCGTCCGCTACCGCTTCTGGACGTTCGTGTCGAAGCTGAACGCCCACCATCCCCGCTACGCCTGGGCATCGCTGATCTCCGTCGCGCTCGCCGACTTCTACATCTACCTGTTGGCGACCAACGTGATCTCCGACGTCCGGTTCTTCTGACATGACCGAGGTGTACTCCGCATGAGCACAGTCGACTCCGCCAATCTGGGCGAACGTCACTCCTACGACGTCGTGGTCGTGGGCGCGGGCGGTGCCGGTCTGCGGGCCGCTATCGCCGCACACGACGCGGGGGCGCGCACCGCCATCGTCTGCAAGTCCCTGCTCGGCAAGGCCCACACAGTGATGGCCGAGGGCGGGATCGCCGCCGCCATGGGAAACCTGTGGCCCGACGACAACTGGAAGGTGCACTTCCGCGACACCATGCGTGGCGGGAAGATGCTCAACCACTGGCGGATGGCCCAGCTGCACGCGCAGGAGGCGCCGGACCGCGTTCTCGAACTCGAGGAGTGGGGCGCCCTCTTCGACCGCACCGACGACGGCCTGATCTCCCAGCGCGACTTCGGTGGCCACCGTTATGCCCGGCTCGCCCACGTCGGTGACCGCACCGGCCTGGAGATGATCCGCACTCTGCAGCAGCGCGCCGTCGCCCTCGGGATCGACGTGTTCATGGAGTGCACGATCACCGAGATCCTCCGGGACGGTGACCGCGTCGCCGGCGCGTTCGGCTACTGGCGCGAGAGCGGCCGCTTCATCACCTTCGAGGCGCCTTCCGTCATCCTCGCGACCGGTGGGGTCGGCAAGTCGTTCAAGGTCACCTCCAACTCCTGGGAGTACACCGGCGACGGCCACGCGCTGGCCGTCCGGGCCGGCGCGACCCTGGTCAACATGGAGTTCGTGCAGTTCCACCCGACCGGCATGGTCTGGCCGCCCTCGGTGCGCGGCATCCTCGTCACCGAGTCGGTCCGCGGCGACGGCGGAGTCCTGAAGAACTCCGAGGGCCGGCGCTTCATGTTCGACTACATCCCGGAGTTCTTCAAAGCGGAGACGGCCGACACCATCGAGGAGGCCGACCGCTGGTACACCGACAAGAAGAACAACCGCAGGCCACCTGAGCTGCTCCCCCGCGACGAGGTCGCCCGCGCCATCAACGCCGAGGTCAAGGCCGGCCGCGGCACCCCGCACGGCGGTATCTACCTCGACATCGCCTCCCGTCGCGATCCTGAGTACATCCGGCGCCGGCTGCCGTCGATGTACCACCAGTTCAAGGAACTCGCCGACGTCGACATCACCAAGGAGCCGATGGAGATCGGCCCGACCTGCCACTACGTCATGGGCGGTGTCGAGGTCGACCCCGACACCGGCGCCTCGGTCGTCGCGGGCCTGTACGCCGCGGGCGAGGTCGCTGGCGGCATGCACGGCGCCAACCGACTCGGCGGCAACTCCCTGTCCGACCTGCTGGTCTTCGGACGACGCGCCGGCCTGAACGCCGCCTACTACGCGATCAGGACGAAGGACTCGCCCGTCCAGGTCGACGACGTCGCCGTCCGCGCGGCCGGCAACGCCGCGTTGGCACCGTTCACCGAGGAGGGCGGCGAGAACCCCTACGAGGTCCAGAAGGATCTCCAGGAGGTCATGCACAACCTGGTCGGCATCATCCGTACGGCGGAGGAACTCGAGCAGGCGCTCGGGCAGATCGAGAAGCTCGCCGAGCGGGCCGAGCACCTGACGGTCGAGGGCAACCGGCAGTACAACCCCGGCTGGCACCTCGCCATCGACCTGCAGAACATGCTCTGGGTCTCCGAGTGCATCGCCCGGGCGGCGCTGACCCGGACCGAGAGCCGGGGTGGCCACACCCGCGACGACTACCCGATGACGGATCCCGACTGGGGCACCAAGAACATCGTCCTCCGCGAGAAGGAGGGCGCGGTCGACCTGGTGATCCAGCCGCTTCCACAGATGCCCGCAGAGCTCAAGGCGCTGTTCGAGCAGTAGAGCTAGCCCGGGGAGCGGGCGACGTTCCCCGGAACCGAGGAGAACTGATGGGATACGACCTGTCCATGCGGGTTTGGCGCGGCGACGCCGACGGCGGCGCGCTCGCCGACTTCACCGTGCCGGTCGAGGAGGGCGAGGTCGTCCTCGACGCCATCCATCGCCTCCAGGCGACCCAGGCCGGTGACCTGGCGGTCCGCTGGAACTGCAAGGCGGGCAAGTGCGGCTCGTGCAGCGCCGAGGTCAACGGGCGGCCGCGCCTCATGTGCATGACCCGGCTGTCGGAGTACGACCAGGGCGAGACGATCACCGTGACGCCGATGCGTGCGTTCCCCGTGATCAAGGACCTCGTCACCAACGTCTCGTACAACTACGAGAAGGCGAAGGAACTCCCGGCGTTCGCGCCGACGCCGCCGGACGCCGACGGCAAGCGGCGGATGGCCCAGGCCGACGTCGAGCGCGGCCAGGAGTTCCGCAAGTGCATCGAGTGCTTCCTGTGTCAGGACACCTGCCACGTCATCCGCGACCACGAGGAGAACAAGCCGGCGTTCGCCGGACCGCGGTTCTTCCTGCGGTACGCCGAACTCGACATGCACCCGCTCGACACCAACGATCGGCGCCAACTCGCCCAGTCCGCGGCGGGTCTGAGCATGTGCAACATCACCAAGTGCTGCACCGAGGTGTGCCCTGAGCACATCAAGATCACCGACAACGCGATCATCCCGATGAAGGAACGCGTCGTCGACCGCAAGTACGACCCGCTGGTCTGGCTCGGCTCGAAGATCTTCCGCCGCGACCAGCGCGAAGAGGTCTGAGGCAGGGCATCAGGGCATCCGCCCCGGTCACACCCGGCCCGTCCCCCGGCATCTCCAGCCGGGGAGACGGGCCGGACCACGTTCCGGATGGGTCGTTCCGCGCCGAGGGTCCGTCTGGAGATTGTCAGCCAGCCCATCCCGGCGGCCGGCGACGGTGTAGTTCGGAGACGCGCTGGACCGCCGCCAGCGCGTCCCGCATTCCTTCTCCCGCCTCCTCCATCGCCCGTCGAGACGCGTCGGAGACCTCGTCCAACATGCGGGTGAGGTCCGGCAGCGGCGGGACGTCGGGTACTCCGGCGACAGCCTGGGCGTTGTGGGCTTCGATGGCCGCGTTGACGGCTTCTCGGATCGCGGCCGCCAGGTCCTCACTGGGCGCCCGCAACGCCCGCGGGTCCAGCGTCACGTCGCTCACCCGCCCCGCCGTCACCGTCACCTGCACCCTGCCGTCGAGCGCGTGGCCCGTCGCCGCGGGTGGCTCGGGCCGGTCTGGACCCTGCGGACCGCGCTGCCTCGCGTCTCCATCCGTCGCCCGCCGTGCCTGCGCGAGTTCCTCCCGCACCCGGCCGACGACGTCTCCTGGAGCGCGCCATGGATCGGTCATGCTCGTGTCCCTTCCCCCGTGTGTCCCCGTGGATCCCCGTAGATCCGCGTGTTGATCGTGCCTCGTCACCCTCGCTTCGGTTGGTACTCGCCTACCGTGGCCTGGCGGCGTTCACAGCGGCCACGGCGTCGACCGGCGGAGCCCCCGCCTCGACGACGGTCGCCCCTGGAGTGACGGCAGAGCGTCGAACCCCGACTGCGACAACGAGTCCACCATCGATGTGCTCGACCGGCCGTGCTCACTCATCAGGAACAGATCTCGGCACCGGTTGATACTCGCTCACCCGTGCCCCGGCGGCGTTCACAGCGGCCACGGCGTCGACCGGCGGAGCCCCCGCCTCGACGACGACGGTCCCTCCAGGAGTGACGGTGCCGGTGGTGCCGGTGAAGTCGGCATCCACCACCACGGTCTCGTCGAGCCCGGTGGCGTCCATCCGCGCGTCACGCACACGCGCACCACGCAGGTCCGCGCGCCACAGGAACGTCTTGGTGAGCTCCGTCCGGTCGAGGACGGCGCCCACCATGACCGTCTCGGCACAGTCGGTACGCAACAGCCGGGCGCCGGTGAGATCGGCCTCGGTGAGATCCGCGTTGTCGAGGATGGCCTTGTAGAGGTCGGCGCCGACCACGTGGGCACCGCGCAGGTTGGCGCCCGCAAGCGTGGCGCTCACGAGATCCGCGCCGCGCAGGTCACAGGCGGACAGGTCGACACCGGCGAGCACCGTTCCCGAGAGTGCGCGACCACGGAGGTCGAGGCCGCGCAGTGACCGTCCGGAAAGGTCGAGGCGACCGCCGGTCCCGCCACGTCGTTCGTACCAGCGCCGATGCTCCTCCAGGAGGGCATCGAACTCTTCCTGCGTCAAACCGTCGGCCATCAGTAGATCACCACCTTGCCTCTCCACTCGGGATGGGAGGCGACCAGGTCCTTCAGGTCCTCGAAGTCGGCAGGAGACAAGCCGCGGGTGTCCAGGGCGACGTATTCGCCGTTTTGGATATCACGCAGGATCTTGTTCTCTGCTCTCGACCGAGTGTACGTACGATTCGGATCCGAGTGCGTGAGGAACCCTTTCACGTCCCAGGGCTGACCTGTCGCGTCCACGAAGTCCGCCCTGGGGTCGGTGGAGTTCTGGACTGGTCCCTTGACGCTTCCTGTCGCCTCCAGTCCGAGAGCCACCTCGGCCTCTCGCTCAGTGTCTGGAGTGCTCCTCCCCTGCGCCGCGTCATACGCCAAGTCGTCCTTGCGGCGCTGATACTCGTCCTTCGCGTCGGCGCGTTCCTGGGGCGTGTCGAAGGAGTCGACTCCGTACTTCGACGAGTGGATGGGACGTCCGTCGAGGCGCTGAATCTCCTTGCTCAGGTGATCACGGGCCAGGTCGGAGAGCAGCGGACCGAGTTCGCGAATGAGGGCGATGGTCAGCTGGACCGACATCACGATCGTCCGGTTGATGGCGACCGCGGCCTCGGCCGCGGCGGCCAACGAGGCGCCGAGAGTGAAGAAGGCCGCCGCGATCGCGGCGGCGAGGATGATCGCGAAGGCGATGAGCTGGACGATGACGAGGACCTTCAGGATCAGGACCAGTGCGGCCGCCGAGAAGAACGCGACGGCGACGGCGTTCGCCACGATCCGGGAATCGGCAAGGTAGCTGTCCTCGCCGGCCACCTTCTGCCAGTACTCGTCGAACGCCGTGATTCCCGGGCTGGTGTTTTCCTGGACCATCTTGTCGACCGCGGTCACGGCGAGTTTCGCATGCTTCTCGCTGGCCTCGCCGAAGGCCAGCCAGGCTGATCCGCAGTCGAAGAGAATGCTCTCGTCGGCCTCCGGCCAGGTGCACCCGACCCAGGAAAGCGCCTCGATGAGCTCCTGCGGAAGTTGCAGTCCCATCACGGATCACCGAGGCTGTCCACGATGCTTTGCACCTTGGCCGTCTGTGCGGTGTTGTCACGCTCGACGACGGTGTAGGCATCGGCCATCTGGTTCATCGCGATCGCTGTCTCGACGACACAGAATCCGGTCTCGGTGAAATACGTGAGGGCGGTCGGGCCGGCGGCCTGGTACATCTCCTTCAACGCCGCGCCGAGCTCGTCGCCACCGTAGCCGGAGTCGGCGTCCTTCATCGACGACGTGAGCTCCTCGACGGACTCACCCCAGTCCTGGCCCGCGGTGTCCACGTCCTCGGCGGCCAGATGGATGTTTTCGGGTCGTACATGAACGTCGACCATCCCAGGACCGTACCAGGACGACCAGCGGTCGACCCTTCGTCGAACGTCCGTCCTGTGGACAACCGACCGGGCCGAGACGACGCCGAGTGCGCGGCGTGCTTGACCTCATCGATCCGAGCCAGCAACGTGGCGCCCATGACCGACCTGCTCACCGACGACCAGATCACCCACGCACTCCGCGACCTGCCCGGCTGGCAGCCCCGCCCCGGTTCCCTCGTACGGGACGTGACCGCGCCCGACTTCCTCGCCGGCATCGCCCTCGTCGGCGACGTGGCGCAGGCCGCGGAGCAGATGAACCACCACCCCGACATCGACATCCGGTGGACGACCGTCACGTTCTCGCTCACCACCCACGCGCGGGGCGGCGTCACCGACAACGACGTGGAACTCGCACGCCGGATCTCCGAAATCGTCGACCAGCGGTTCGGGGACTGACGCGATGAAGGCGGGCATCGACGTCGCGGTGTTCAACTGGCCGGGCGGCCCGGCGCGAATCGGGCCCATGCTGCTCGAGATCGGTCGGGTCACCGAGCAGGCGGGGATGGACTCGCTGACGCTGATGGACCACTACTTCCAGCTCGAGTCGTCGCTCGGCCGCACCGAGGACCCCATGCTGGAGGGCTACACGACGCTGGGCTTCCTCGCCGCCGCCACCTCCACGGTGCGGCTGCACCTGTTGGTCACCGGCACGACGTATCGCCACCCCGGGTTGCTCGCGAAGATCGTGTCGACGCTGGACGTCCTCTCCGGCGGGCGGGCCGTGCTCGGGATCGGCGCCGGATGGTACGAACGCGAGCACCGCGCGCTCGGCGTCCCCTTCCCACCGACGGCCGAGCGCCTGGAACGCCTGGAGGAGACGCTGCGCATCGTGCTCCAGATGTGGAGCGACGACAACGGGCCGTTCCAGGGACGCCACTACCAGCTCGCCGAGACGATCAACTCGCCACAACCCCTGCACCGACCACACCCGCCCATCATGATCGGTGGTGGCGGGGAGCGCCGGACCCTCCGCCTGGTGGCGAAGTACGCCGACTGCTGGAACCACTTCGACCCCGAGGGCAGCCTCGACACGCTCCGACACAAACTCGGGGTGCTCCGCGAGCACTGCGAGCGCGAAGGACGGGACTTCGACGCCATCGAGAAGTCCGTCGTCTGGACCGGCGAGCTCCCGGTCGGCCACGCACGAGTCCGGGAGTTCCTTGCCACGATGCGGTCCTACGTCGACCTCGGCATCACCGACGTCCGCTTCGTGCCCCGCGGGCCCGACCCGGCCGCCGACATCGCGACCATGGGCGAGGAGCTGATGCCCGAACTCGCGGAGCTGAACCCGGCGAGCTCGCCACCGCGGCTCAACCCTTGAGCGCGCCGGCGGTCAGGCCGGCCATGAACTGCCTGGCGGCCAGCAGGAACGCCACGAAGATGGGCAGCACACTGATCACGCTGCCGAGCATGACCGCGGCGGTGTCCTGCCCGTACAGCGTGTTGAGGTTGGCGAGGGCCAGCGGCAGGGTGAACTTCTCCTGGGAGTTCAGCACGATCAGCGGGATCTGGAACGCCGTCCAGGTCGCCATGAAGGTCCACACCCCGAGGGCACCAAGGCCGGGACGGATCAGGGGCAGGACGATCGTCCAGTAGGTCCGCCAGTCCGAGGCTCCGTCGATGCGGGCCGCGTCGTAGAGGTCCGTCGGGATCGTCTGGGTGATGATCTGACGCATCCAGAAGACCGCGAAACCGTTGGCCGCGCCCGGGATGATGAGCGGCCAGAGCGTGTCGATCCAGCCGAGCCGGGCGATCAGCACGTACCACGGGATCAGCCCCACCAGGCCGGGGATGAAGATCGTGGCGAGGAGTACGCGCCACATCCAGCGGGAGCCCGGCGCCTGCCGGAACCTCGCGAAGCCGTAGCCGACCAGCGACGCGAGCAGCAGGACCAGCAGCGTGTGGGCGACGGCGACCAGGATGCTGTTGGCCATCGCGCGTACCACCGAGACGACCTCGACCAGACGCGACCAGTTCTCCGCCAGGTCGTCACCGGGCAGCAGGGGCGGCGGGAAGTGGTAGATGGAACCGTTGTCGTGCGTGGCGAGCACGATCATCCAGTAGAACGGCAGGACGAACAGCAGGACGACGAGGTAGATCCACACCGTGACGATCCGGCGGGTCATCGGCGATCCGGTTCCGTTCATGGCGCCACCTCTCGGGTCCGCGGCGTTCGCGCGCCGACGTCCGCCGCCACGCCGCCGGCCGCTGCCACGCCGTTCACACCCGCACCCGAAGCAAGCGGCTGTTGACGATGGTGAAGATGGCGATCAGCGCGAACATCACCCACGACAGCGCCGAGGCCATTCCGAAGCGGAAGTCGGTGAACGCCGTGCGGTAGAGCATCGTGCCCAGCACCTCGGCCGCCTGGTCGGTGCCGCCGGTGCCGTTGGTCAGCACGTAGGGCTCGTCGAAGAGCTGGAAGGCACCGACGGTGGAGGAGGTGGCGCTGAAGAAGATGATCGGCAGCATCAGCGGGAACGTCACCCGGGCGAACACCTGCCAACCCCCCGCACCGTCGACCCGCGCGGCGTCGTACAGCTCGCGGGGAATCGACTGCAGCCCCGCGACGAACAACAGCATGTGGAAGCCGAGGAACCGCCAGGCGATCATCACGATGATGATGGGCTTGATCCAGCCGGTGGAGGCGAGCCACTCATAGGTCACCCGGTCACCGGTCACCGCCGACAGGAAGGCGTTGACCAGACCGGCGTTCGTGGAGAACAGGACGCTCATGATGATCGCGATGACCGCGGGCGCGGCGAGCAGCGGCAGCAGGAACACCATCCGCAGGAAGCTGCGACCGAACACGACGTACTCGTTGATGAGATAGGCGAGGACGAACGCCGCGCCGACCGTGAGCAGGGTCGAGCCGAGCCAGATGTAGACGGTGTTGAAGACCGCCTTGCCGAACGCCGGGTCGGTGACGATGGCGACGTAGTTGTCCAGTCCGACGAAGCGGGCGGGGTTCAGCCCGTCCCAGTCGGTGAACCCGATCCAGAACGCCGCGACGATCGGTATGAGCCCGAAGAGCGCGAACAGCACGAAGAACGGCGACACCATGAGATAGAAGGTCCGGTGCGCACTGATGCGGGCCCCGAGTCCGCTCGCACCGGCCGAGCCGCTCCCGGCGCGCCGGCCCTGGTCGAGGAGGGTCGTCCCGCTCACGCGACCTTGTCCTCGACCTCGGCCTGGGCACGTCGGAGCGCGGATCTGATCGAGCGGACGCCGTGCACGACGTCGTTGACCGCGCTCGACAGGGCGGTGTTGGCGATGGCGTCGTTGGGATTCGTCACCGGCGGCTTCATGGTGGCAGACACCTCACTGAAGACGGTGTTGACGTTCTGGTTGGCGTAGAACGGGTCCGGCTTGTTGATCCAGGCGCTGTCCCAGGCTGGTTTCCAGGCGGGGTAGAGGTCGCGGGCGTACATCGCCGACAGGCTCGCGGGGTCCTGGGTGACCCACTTGACGAACTCCCAGGCGGCAAGCTGGTTGGTGCTCGCCCGCAGGACGCCGATGAAGTCGCCGCCGTAGTTGAAGGCGCTCACGCCGTCGGTCGCGGGTGCCAGCGCGACGCCCCACCTGCCCGCGCTGTCGGGCGCGTACTGCGCCTTGATCAGGCCACCGAACCAGTTGCCGGAGAAGAACGTCGCGATCTTGCCCTCGTTGATGGCCGCGCCGCGTTCCTGGGAGGACATGTCGGGGGCCATCAGCCCGCTCTTCTGCAACTCGATGGCGAACTCCAGTGCCCCCACCACGATGTCGTCGTCGAGCTGCGGGGTCCCTGACTCGTCGAAGTAGGACAGCCCGGCCTGGTTGCGCAGGACCGCGACGAGCTGGCCGGGATCATCGACCAGCCAGCGCTCGCCCTTGACCGCGACCTTCCTGCCGGCCGCCACGAACGCGGGCCAGTCGCGCATGCTTTCCTGGACGTCCGCTGGCTCCGTCGGCAGGTCGGCCGCCTGGAACAGGTCGCGGCGGTAGAACATCCCACCGGGACCGGTGTTCTTCGGCAGTGCGAAGACGCGCCCGCTGTCGCCGCCGGTGACATACTTCCAGGAGAAGTCGGCGTACTTCCCGGCCACCGCTTCGGCGCCGAAGGGCTTCTGGGCGAGGTCGACGAACCCCGGCTTGTTCTGGAAGTTGGAGACGTTGGTGATCTCGACCATGGCGACGTCAGGCCCCGTGCCCGAGACGAGCGCCCCCAGCAGCTTGCTGTTGAAGTTGCCGCTGAAGCCCTGAACCCGCACCTTGATGTCGGGGAAACGGCGTTCGAACGAAGGGATGGTTTGGAGGAACGTCCGGTCGTTGTCCGGCCACGTCCAGACTGTGATCCGACCTGTGCCGTCGCCCAGTGCGCCGTCGCGGGAGAGTCCGCAACCGGTCGCCAGTGCGGCGGTTCCGGCGGCCACGCCCAGCAGTCGCCGGCGCGTCATGCGGTCACTTCCCATGTCTCTCCTGGCAGGAGTGATGGCGAAGGGTCCGATCTGGAGCGCCGATAGTAGTGGATGTCGATCAGGTGACGACAGTCCGTGGCCGGAGTGGACGGCAGGTCGGCGATTTCCTGTCAGCGACCCCTCGCACCGAAAGTTTTCCTAGAAGAAGGCGCTGTTCAGCATCTCTTACGCAAAATCTGTTGACTGACGGGCTTGCGGCCGGAGATCCTTGAGGCGCAAGGCGGAAGACAACGGTCCCGGTTCCCGATGGTGCGCGCCGCAACCGACACCGCGAACCCAAGGGGGTTCATCATGAGGGAGCGTTATACGAGATCGCGACGAGCGCCCAGAACGGTCGGTGGACGCCGGCCGTCATTCACACCAACACCTTCAGCAGGGATCCGGAGTCGATCGCCCGGGGCCTGCTCGAGCAGTGGATCATCGACCACGCCGGTCGCCTCACCGGCGGCCGGGTCATCGTCTACACCAACGCGACGCGAGCCGAGTCCGCTCGGTTGCTGGCCACCGTGCGGGTCCGGGTCTACAAGGCCGAAGCGGGCGACGGGGCCGCACCAGTCGCCGTCGCCTACCTCGGCGAGTTCGACCGGAGCCGCAGGTCCCGCGACCTGGGTCGCGGGCCGCACCAGGCCTCGACACCACACCAGCGGCGGCGCGACCGCATGCGCGCCAGGCTACGGCTGCCACGGCCACGCCCTCACGTCGCGCTGACGCGGCCTGAGAGCACCACCAGCGGGACCTCCCCGCACACCCCATCCCGCTCCGCACAGACAAGGGCTGAGCCCGATCGGGCTCAGCCCACCGACGTGTGTCGGCCCCTGCTGACCGGTCGCGCTTCATGGAACACGCCCTAAGCTGGCCATCGGCGGTGTCGCCGATCATCGCGCGCCACGAGGGGGACCATGAAAGAGCGCTACACCTACGAGATCGCGACCAACGAGCAGGGCGACGGCTGGCAGCGGACCGTCCTTCGTGACGACGAGTTCAGTCGCCCGCCCGCCTCCGTCGTCAGGTCGCTGCTCGAGAGCTGGATCATCGACCATCCCGGCCAGTTGACCGGCGGCGAACGCGTCCACGTCTACGACCTCGCCACCCGCACTCCCCTCGCCCACGACGGCGGCCGGGTGCGGGTGCTGCTCTACCGCGGTCGGGTCAAGGACCACCAGACCACACCCGCCGCGACCGGCTACCTCGCCCTGGACGAGCGCGACTTCCCGACCGTCGACCCCCACGATCCCGGCGAGCGGTGGCGGCGGATGCGCGCCTCGGCCCGCCGAGCCGCCACCGACCGCCGGGTCGGCGCCGGCGCGGCCGCACTGCTCACTCTCACCCTCGGCTACGTCGCCAGCCGGAAGCTCCGCACCCGTCGCGGCGGGCTCGCCGACACCCTGCTGACCAAGGCCCCAGGCCGACGTTCGTCACGGCGACGTTGACGACAGCCCTCCACCACGTCGCCGGCCCGGGCCCGCGCTGATGCCACACCTGCTCTTCGTCGTGACCGCGGCCGGAGGCCTGGACGACGTGGCCGACGTCGCCGTCGCGCCGTTGGTCGCTCGCGGCTGGACGGTCCAGGTGGTTCCGACGCCGAACGCGCAGACCTGGCTGCGCTCGACCGGCTCGATGGACCGGCTGGCCGAACTCACCGACCTTCCGGTGACCGCCGGATCGGACTATCCGCCGTACCGCACGGCGACCGAGGCGCGTCCGGACGCCGCGGTCGTCGCGCCGGCGTCGTTCGGCACCCTCAACAAGCTGGCCGCCGGGATCGGCGACAACCGCGCCACGACGAAGCTGAACGAGCTGTTCGGGATCCGTCCGGCCCGGCGGGTGGTGATCCTGCCGAACGTCAACGCCGCCCACGTCCGTCATCCGGCGTGGGAACGCAGCAGGGCCGCACTGCTCGCCGTTCCCGGCCTGAGGTTGCTACTCGACCCGGACGTCGCCGAACTCAACGAACCCGGCGAGCCGCACCCGCCCCTGCGCTGGGACCTGCTCCTCGACGCCGTCGGCGATCCGTCGGTCTCGCCCGGGTGAGCGGAAGGGCGCGGTGAGGTCGTGTCCTAGACGTTGAACTTGAACTCCACGACGTCGCCGTCGGCCATCACGTAGTCCTTGCCCTCGAGCCGGACCTTGCCGCGGGAACGCGCCTCGACGATGGCACCCGCGTCGACGAGATCGTCGTACGACACGATCTCGGCCTTGATGAACCCACGCTGGAAGTCGGTGTGGATCGCCCCGGCCGCCTCCGGCGCGGTGGATCCCTTCCGGATCGTCCAGGCGCGCGACTCCTTGGGCCCGGCGGTGAGGAACGTCTGCAGGCCGAGGGTGTCGAACCCGACGCGCGCGAGCATCTTCAGGCCCGACTCCTCCTGCCCGGTCGACTCCAGGAGTTCGGTCCGCTCCTCCGGTGGCAGCTCCAGCAGCTCGGACTCGATCTTGGCGTCCAGGAAGATCGCCTGGGCCGGCGCCACCAGAGCGGACAGCTCCGCGCGCAGATCGTCGCTGGTGAGCTCGTCCTCGTCGCAGTTGAAGACGTAGATGAACGGCTTGGCCGTGAGCAGGTTGAGCTCGCGCAGGGTCGCGAGGTCGAGGCCGGTCGCGTAGACGGTCTCGCCCTTCTCCAGCGCCTCCTGGGCCTGGCGCACGACCGCGACGGTCTCGGCGACGTCCTTCTTCTGCCGGGCCTCCTTCTCCAGCCTCGGCAGTGCCTTCTCGATCGTCTGCAGGTCGGCGAGGATCAGCTCGGTCGTGATCGTGCCGATGTCGCCAGACGGTGAGACCTTGCCGTCGACGTGGACGACGTTGGGGTCGCGGAACGCCCGGGTGACCTGGCAGATCGCGTCGGTCTCGCGGATGTGGGCGAGGAACTGGTTGCCGAGACCCTCCCCCTCCGACGCGCCCCGGACGAGGCCGGCGATGTCGACGAACTGCACCGTCGCCGGGACGACCTTCGCCGAGTCGAACATCTCGCCGAGGACGTCGAGCCGGGGATCGGGCACGCCGACGACGCCGACGTTCGGCTCGAGCGTCGCGAACGGGTAGTTGGCCGCGAGCACGTCGTTCGCGGTGAGCGCGTTGAAAAGTGTCGACTTCCCCGCGTTGGGAAGCCCGACGATTCCGATCGACAAGGCCACGGGCCGCAAGCCTACGCGGACCCGCGCCTCGAAGCGGAGCCGGCCGCGTGGCGGGTCCCACCAGGGAGGAACCAGGCAGGCGGCAAAGAGGCAGCCGGGAGGAGGAGGCGCCGCGGCGCGCCGGTTCGGAGAGGTTGACGAGCTATGTCGGTGCTCACCGACAAAGTGGTCACCATGAACGGAACGATCTTCCTCGCGTTCCTCGTCGGCCTGGCCCTCGGCGTGGCGATCGGCGCCCTGCTCGTGTGGGCCCGGATCGCCGAGGCGCTCGCCCGGGCGAGTGCCGAACGTGACGCGGCAGAGGGCCGGCTCGCCGAGCTGACCGCCGACCGCCGGTCGCTCGCGGAGCAGTTCAAGTCGCTGTCGTCCGACGCCCTCGCCCAGTCCAGCCGGCAGCTGCTCGACCTCACCGACGCCCGGGTGCGGGCAGCGGAGACCGTCGTCGCGCCGGTCAAGGAGAGCCTCGACCGGTTCGACGTCCGGCTGCGTGAGCTGGAGGAGTCCCGGGTGGCGCTGCAGTCCTCACTGCGGGAGCAGGTCGACGCCGTACGCCTGACCGGCGAGGCGCTCCGCAAGGAGACGGGCGCCCTCGCGACCGCCCTGCGCAAGCCCCAGGTGCGCGGCCGCTGGGGTGAGTTGCACCTCGCCCGCGCCACGGAGCTGGCCGGGCTGGTCGAACACTGCGACGTGAGCTTCCAGCACAGCGCCGCCAACACCGACGGCGACACCGACGCCGTGCACCGACCGGACATGGTCGTTCATCTGGCCGGCGGGAAGCACGTGGTTGTCGACGCCAAGGTCCCCTTGCAGGCGTTCCTCGACGCCGCGGAGGCGAGCGACGACCGGGCCCGCGCCCAGGGCCTCGCCGGACACGCGCGGCAGGTGCGCCACCATGTCGACTCCCTCGCCGGCAAGGGCTACTGGCGCCGGCTTCCCGCGACTCCGGAGTTCGTGGTGCTGTTCATGCCGGGCGAGGCGTTTCTGTCCCACGCCCTCGAGGCCGACCCCACGCTGCTGGAGTACGCCGCCGAACGCCGGGTGATCCTCGCCACCCCCACCACGTTGATCGCCCTCCTTCGCACCGTGGCCTACGCCTGGACCGAACAGGCACTCACCCAGAACGCCCGCGAGGTCTTCGAGTTGGGCCGCGAGCTCTACCAGCGGCTGGGCCGTCTCGGTAAGCACCTCGACCGGCTCGGTCGCTCGCTGAGCGGCGCCGTCGGCTCCTACAACGAGGCGGTGGGTTCCCTCGAGACCCGCGTACTCGTCACCGCACGGCGGCTGCACGACCTCAAGGTCACCGGCGAGGAGCTGGACAGCCCGGAGCCCGTCGACCAGGCCGTGCGTCCACTCGCGGCCGCCGAACTCGTCGCCTCCGCCGCCGAAGCCCGAACTATCCGGAGGGTCGGCGAGGGGTGACGGTACGCATCCGCCGGCTACGTACTGTGCGGTAATTCTCATGATCTCTTCCCGGGGGCTCGTGACGCGGCACAGATCGGGGCAATATCGTTCTGGGGTGCGGGACTCGGGTAGCGAAGCGGCGTCGTCACCGATGCGCGGCTCCGAGGACTCCTACGCCGACGCTCCCGGACCAGCTGATTCGTTCGACCGTCCGGGCCCCCGATCCGGTGACTCGTCCCGACGGGGAGACTCGCCCAGGCGTCCCGACTCCTCAGGTTCCTACCCCTCCAGCGCCTACCCCTCCGGTGCCGCCCAGCGCGCCGGCCGGCGGCCCGCTGGTGCCGGTGGTCGCTCCACGTCGTCGACTTCGACGGGTCGACCCATCCCCTTCTCCAACGTCGCGTCGGGTCCCGGCGCCGCTGGCACTGGCGCGACTGGCACCGCCGGTGCGAACGACCCCACCGAAGGTCGGACCCCCGAGCGCGTGATCGGCCGACGGATGGCGACCGGGCCCCGGCCCGAGGAGCGCCCGTCCGACGACCCGCAGCCCGGACTCCACCGCACCGGTGAGCACCGCCTCGGCGACCTCCAGCCCGAAGAGCGCCGGAACGATGGGCACCGCAACGATGGGCACCGCAACGAAGGGCATCGGCCCAGCGAACCTCCCACCGACGCCTCCGGCCCAGCCGCACCCAGCCGAGGCCGGCGGGCTGCGACTCCTTCCGCCGAGCCGCCGGCGTCGCCGGTACGCCCGCTCGGTGGACGTCGGGCGGCCTTTCCGCTCCCGGAACCGACAGCGCAGGGACCGACGCAGGAACCGACAGCGCAGATACCGACGCGGCAGGGTCCCGGCTCGGACGCGGGTGCTCCACTCGGGCGCCGCGCGCGCTTCGTCCCGCCGTCGCCCTCGACCGACCAGGTGCCGGACGAGCCCGACGAGGACGACTTCCCGCCCCGGCTGACCGGACGAGCGCGCGGCACCCGCCGTCCACTGGCTGGCGACGTGCCGGTCGAGTCCGGGCCGGCCGCACATCCGGCCGCACCCCCGGCCGGGTGGAGCCCGCCGGCACCCGCCGGACCCGACGACACCCGTGCACGCGGCCGGCGGCGGCGCGCCGTCGAGCCGTCCACATCGCCGGCGCCGAGCACGCCGTCCGCACCGTCCGCTCCCCTGGACGCCCCAGACGCCGTGGGCTCCCCGGCCACTGCCGCCGACGCCACCGCCGGGTCGAGCCGGCACGCGCCGGCACCGCCCGGGCACCGGGGCGAACTCTTCGAGACGTCGGGTGAGTCCCGTACCCGGTCGGCACGCGCCGGCCAGGAGGTCGCGCCCGAGCCCAGCGGACCCGACCCGTTCGCCGACTTCCCGCGGCTGCCGGGCTACGCGGACCTGCCCGGCCCGGACTGGTCGCCCGCCGGCACACCCGACACCGGCACACCCGACACCGGCACACCCGACACCGGCACACCCGACACCGGCACGCGCGCCGGCTGGGACGACCTGGCCGACCCGCTGGGCGCGCCCGGCCCCCTGGCGGGCCAGGACACCCCCGACTCGCACCCACCAACCGTCAACTGGCCGGGCCTCGACATCCCCGGCGAGACCACGGCGGCCCATCGCGGAATCGACCCCGAGCCCACCGTCTCCGGCCTCCGTCCCGACCTCGACGTACGGACGTTCCAGGACCCACTCGCGGACCCGCCCTCGCCCCGCCAGGAAGCCTTGGTCACCACAGCGGCGGGCGTGACACCCGAGCGGTCGGGCATCGGCGAAGTGGCTCCCGACGAACCGGTACCCACACCGGGCCGGCCCGCCCGGGCGGGCGACGAGGAGAACGCCGACTACCCCGACGACCTGCGACCGCGCCGCGGCCGCCGCGGCGCCGACGGCACGTCCGCCGAACCGCGCGCCGACCGGACCCGGCGGCCTGACCAGGCCGGCAGCCGGCCGGAGCGGGCGGACGCCGACCCGGCCGAGCGCGCACGAACGACCAAACGTCGGGACCGGCGCCCACGACAGTCGGGCATGCCCCCTCTGGTCGGGGTGCTCGTGGGGATCGGCGGCAGCGCGGCCGGTGCGGCCCTCGACCTCGTGGTGACCGGCGGACTCGGCGTGCTGTTCAGCCTGTGCTTCGTCCTGACGGCCTTCGGTGTGGCGGCGGGCATCCGGCGTTCGGACGTCTTCACCGCGGGGGTGCTGCCACCGCTGTCCGCGCTCGCGACCTTCGTCGGCGTCGGCGCGTTGGCACCGGAACGGCTGGGTGGAACGTCGTCGCCCCTCGGCGCCGTACTCGCCGGGCTCGCCGCGGAGTCGTGGACGCTCGTCGCGGCCTGCGCGCTCGCTCTCGGCACCATCGGGCTCCGCGTCGCCCTCGGCGAAGCCCCGCCGGAGGTCAGTGCTGAGGAGCCGCTCGAAGACCCTTCCGAAGCTCCGGGGGCAGCGCGAAGATCAGGCTTTCCTCGGCGGTCCTGACCTCTTCGGCGGGCGGGAAACCGCGCTCGGTGAGCAGGTCGAGTACGCCCTCCACCAGCGAGTCGGGCACCGAAGCACCGCTCGTGACCCCGACGACGGAGACCCCGTCGAGCCAGGCGCCCTCGACCTCGCTCGCGTTGTCGACCCGGTAGGCCGCCGTGGCGCCCGCCTCCAGCGCGACCTCGACGAGGCGGACGGAGTTGGAGGAGTTGGCCGAGCCGACCACGATCATCAGGTCGGCTTGGTGGGCGATCTCCTTCACCGCGATCTGGCGGTTCTGGGTGGCGTAGCAGATGTCGTCGCTCGGCGGGTCCATCAGCTGCGGGAACTTCTCCCGGAGGCGTTCCACCGTCTGCATCGTCTCGTCGACCGACAGGGTGGTCTGGGAGAGCCAGGCGACGTTGGAGGGGTCGCGGACCTCGATCCGGTCGACGTCCTCGGGGCCCTGGACCAGCTGGATGTGGTCGGGCGCCTCCCCCGCGGTTCCCTCCACCTCCTCATGACCCGCGTGGCCGATGAGCAGGATGTCGCGGCCGTTGGCGGCGAACCGCCTGGCCTCGTTGTGCACCTTCGTCACCAGGGGGCAGGTCGCGTCGATCGTCCGCAGTGACCGGTCGCGTGCCTGCTCGTGCACGTACGGCGCGACCCCGTGGGCGGAGAAGACCACCATCGCGCCCTCGGGTACCTCGTCGAGTTCGCCGACGAAGATCGCGCCGCGCTCCTCCAGGCTGCTGACGACGTGCTTGTTGTGCACGATCTGCTTGCGGACGTAGACCGGAGGGCCGTAGAGGTCGAGGGCCTTCTCGACGGTGACCACCGCGCGGTCGACACCGGCGCAGTAACCCCGGGGGGCGGCGAGCAGGACACGGCGTTCGGTCGACGTCATGCCCCTCATCGTAAGTGGCTCGTCCGGTGCCTGTGCCCGCCCGCCACGGGCATGGACGACCGGCGAGCGCCCGTTGGTGTGGAAGGACGCCCCACCGCTGCCCGCGATGTGGCGATTGTCACCTTCCACGCGCAGCGGAGGAAACCCGACGCAACCCCGCGTACGGTCTCCATCCGGACCCCTAAGCTGCGCCCATGCCCCTGCAGACCTCACCGGAGAGCCCGGCACCCGTCCGCCAGATCGCCAATCTCATCGGCCAGTGGATCGGGCGGCTCGGCGCGGTGTGGGTCGAGGGCCAGGTGGCCCAGCTGACCAGACGGCCGGGCACGTCCACGGTGTTCCTGACCCTGCGCGACCCGGTCGCCGACATCTCGGTGCAGGTCACCTGTCCGCGGCGGGTCTTCGACATCGTCGATCCACCGGTCGTGGAGGGTGCCCGGGTCCTGGTACACGCCCGGCCGACCTACTACGCGCCGCGGGGCACGCTCTCCCTCGCCGCGGCCGACATCCGTCCGGTCGGGCTCGGCGACCTGCTGGCCCGGATCGAACGCCTGAAGCGACTGCTCGCCGCCGAGGGCCTCTTCGCCCGGGAGCGCAAGCGTCCGCTGCCGTTCCTGCCCACGGTGATCGGGCTCGTCTGCGGGCGCGGTTCGGCGGCCGAGCACGACGTCCTCGAGAACACCCGGCGGCGGTGGGCGGCGGCTCGGTTCCGGGTGGAGAACGTCGCCGTCCAGGGCCCACAGGCGGCCGGCCAGGTGATGGAGGCGCTGCGTCGGCTGGACGCCGACGCGGAGGTCGAGGTGATCGTGCTCGCCCGCGGTGGCGGCTCGGTGGAGGACCTCCTGCCGTTCTCCGACGAGGGCCTGATCCGCGCGGTCGCACAGTGCCGTACACCGGTGGTGAGCGCGATCGGGCACGAGCAGGACACACCCCTTCTCGACCTGGTGGCCGACTTCCGTGCCTCCACCCCGACCGACGCCGCCCGCCGGATCGTGCCCGACGTCGGTGAGGAGACCGCCCGGATCGAGGCGCTGCGCACCCGGGGCCGGCAGATCCTCGGCGGCTGGCTCGACCGGGAGCTGACCGCGCTGCACACGCTGCGGGCACGTTCCGCTCTCGGCGACCCTGAACGCGACCTCGGCCGGCGGGCCGAACAGGTCGACGCCCTGCGCGACCGAGCCCACCGGTGCGTGACCCAACTACTGGACCGGGCCGACGACAACCTCCACCATCAACTGGCGCGGGTACGCGCGTTGTCCCCGAAGGCGACCCTCGAACGCGGCTACGCCGTGCTGCAGAAGGCGGACGGCCGGGCCGTGCGGGACCCCGGTGAGGTCGAGGCGGGCGAGTCCCTTGCCGCGCGGGTCGCGGGCGGCCAGTTCGGCGTCCGGGTCGACGGCGAGCCTACCTAGGCGCCGTCTCGCGGATCAGGGTCCAACCGACCGTCATCCGCCGCGCAAGACCCCGGGCAGACCTGGACACTTCGGGGCGTTTCCGACCGGGCCCGCCGCGTGGGGAACCCCGTCGATAGGGTCGGACCTGTGAGCGAGACCGAGACCGCACCGTCATACGAGCAGGCGCGTGACGAACTCGTCGACGTCGTCCGCAAGCTCGAGGCGGGTGGCACCACCCTCGAGGAGTCCCTGCGCCTGTGGGAACGCGGCGAGGAGCTGGCCAGGATCTGCCAGGGCTGGCTGGACGGTGCCCGGGCCCGACTCGAGGCGGCCCGTGCCGCGGCGGGCGCCGTCGAGGTCGAGAACCTCGACAAGGACGGTTGAGCGAACCGGACAGCGAACCGGACTGCGAAGGAGACACCCCATGGCCAGCCCCAGCACCAGCGCCGCTGCCGCGAGCGTGCCTCCCCCGCTTCGTACCGGGGAGGACGCACCCGACCGCAACCTCGCGCTCGAGCTCGTCCGGGTGACCGAGGCGGCGGCCATGGCGGGTGGCCGCTGGGTCGGCCGGGGCGACAAGAACGGCGCCGACCAGGCCGCCGTCAACGCGATGCGCACCCTGATCGCCTCGGTCGGGATGCACGGTGTCGTCGTCATCGGCGAGGGCGAGAAGGACAACGCCCCGATGCTCTTCAACGGTGAGGAGGTCGGCTCCGGCGAGGGACCAGAGTGCGACGTCGCCGTCGACCCGATCGACGGGACGACGCTCACGGCCAAGGGCATGAGCAACGCGGTGTCGGTGCTCGCGGTCGCGCCGCGCGGGGCGATGTACGACCCGTCGGCCGTGTTCTACATGGAGAAGCTCGTCACCGGGCCCGAGGCCGCCGACGCGATCGACATCACCGCGCCCGTCACCGAGAACATCAAGCGGGTCGCCCGCGCCAAGCGCGGCTCACCCGAGGACGTCACCGTCGTCATCCTCGACCGTCCACGGCACGAGGGGCTGGTGCGCGAGATCCGGGAGGCCGGCGCCCGGATCAAGTTCATCACCGACGGCGACGTGGCCGGCGCCATCATGGCGGCCCGCCCCGACACCGGCGTCGACCTGCTGGTCGGTATCGGCGGGACGCCCGAGGGCATCATCGCGGCCTGCGCGATGAAGTGCATCGGCGGGATGATCCAGGGTCGGTTGTGGCCACGCGACGACGACGAACGCCAGAAGGCGATCGACGCCGGGCACGACATCGGCAAGGTGCTGATGACCGACGACCTGGTCTCCGGGGACGATGTCTTCTTCGTCGCGACCGGGATCACCGACGGCGAACTGCTCCGCGGTGTCCGCTACCGCGGCGACGGCGCCACCACACACTCCCTGGTGATGCGTTCGCGCAGCGGCACCATCCGTTCGATCATGTCCGAGCACGCGCTGAGCAAGCTGCGCGCCTACTCCACGATCAACTTCGGCCGAGTCGAGGGCTGACGGACCGGCCGGCGGCTGCCCGCCCAGGCCCGCCGGTCAGGACGTCGAGCCGTCCTTGCCCCACTTGAACCAGTTCCGACGGCGGGGCGGCCGGGCCACCAGCTCGCCGAGGATGACCGTGCCGCGGACCCGGATCACCGGGGTGCCCGGCGCGTGCGTGCCGCGGGTCTTGTTGTCCTTGCTCGCGAGGACGGTGGTGCCGGCGTCCATGTCGACGGCGATGTCGTCGGGCACGATCAGCGTGATCTGGCCGAGCCCGATCTGGACGTCGAGCACGACCTCGTGCGGGAGCGCGGCGTCGGTGAAGTCGATCGTCACCGAGCCGAGAATCGACCGGGCGGTCATCTGCCGCGGCGCGAGCCAGCGCCCGGCCACCTTCTGCTCGCTCAGGAGCGCGTTGACCTCGTGCGGCCCCTGTCTGGGAGCGCCTACGTCACCGACCGCACCGGACGTGCCGGCCCGGCCCGCACCAGCGGCCTCGGGCAGGTCGGCGGTCAGCGGGACCAGTTCGGCGTAGGTCTTGGCGTTGAAGGTCTGCTCGAGGCGAGTCTCCAACTCGGTGAGGTCGAGGCGCCCGGCGGCAGCAGCGTCGCGAAGCACCTCGGCGGTCCGGTCGCGGTCGGAGTCGGAGGCGCGAAGATCGCCCGATCCGCCGGCCGACCACGGGGCGTTGCTCATGGTGGGCTCCCTGGTGTGTCACTGGTCGCGACACCTGAGGCTAGTCCTTTCCGCCCGCCCGAGGTCTCCTCCCGCCGGAGGAAGCCCGCCGGACCGTCCCCGGAGGACGAGCGTCCGGGGCACCCTGGCTCCGAACGGGCCTGTCCTAGGGTGTGGAGGTGGTGCGAAGCGAGATTCCGGCTCCCGACGCCTCGCGACCGGTCACGCTGGCCGTGGACGAGTCCGCGCGCGGATCGGTCGCCCTGCGGCGCAGGCTCACCGACGAGGGCGCCGAGGTCTTCGAGTTGATCACGAACGGCACCTTCGTCATGGACACCCTGGAGACCACGACCGAACGCCTGCTCGCGCGGGCGGCGCTGGCCCACCCGCCGGCGACCGGCACGTGGTCGGTGACCGTCGGTGGGCTCGGGCTGGGCTTCACCGTGCGAGAGCTCCTCGCCGACCCGCGGATCACCCACGTCGACGTCGTCGAACTCGAGCCGGCCGTCGTGGCGTGGGTGCGGGAGGGCCTGGTCCCCGACACCGCTGGGGTGCTCGACGACCCGCGGGTGCGTGCCCACGTCGACGACGTACGCCGGTGGCTCCCGGAACGACCGGACGCGAGCACCGACGCGATCCTGCTCGACGTCGACAACGGCCCGGACTTCCTGGTGCACATGGCCAACACCGAGGTCTACGAACCACCGTTCCTCGCCGTCGTCAAGCGGGCCCTGCGTCCCGGCGGCGTGGTCGCCGTCTGGTCCGCGACGCGTTCGACCTCCCTGCGCAGGCGACTGGAGCGGACCTTCGCCGGGTGCGAGGAGGTCCATCGCGTCGTCGAGCGCGAGGGCCGGGACCTCGACTACTACCTCTACGTCGCGCGACGGAGCTGAACCTCCGCGGAAGCGTCCGTGAGACGCGTCACCTTCCTGACCCGTGCCCCGCTCACCCTGTATTTATCTTGATCCAATCAACGTTGACAACATATCTGCCCGCGACGGACTCTCCTCTCGTCGTACGAATCTCGTCGTACGAATCTCGTCGTACGCACGAGGGAGGTCGCGATGCCGTCCACTGTCGTCCCGCCACGCCCCCAGCCAGGTCCGGGCCCGATCGTCGTTCCCGCAGGTCTCGCCGGCGTCGCGGTCACCGAGACCACGATCGGCCACGTACTGGGGGTGGAGGGCTTCTACCACTACCGCCAGTACTCCGCGGTCGACCTCGCACAGGCGCGTCCGGTCGAGGACGTGTGGCACCTGCTCTTCACCGGTGACCTCCCCGACCGGGCCCGGCACGAGGAGTTCACCGCGCGGGTCGCCGCACTGCGGCAGATCCCCGACGACGTCCTCGCCGCCCTTCCGGCCATCGCCGCGGCCGCGCCGGCACCACTCGACGGACTCCGCACCGCGCTCTCCCTCGCCGGCGCCGCCCAGGGCCTGCGTCCCCTGTGGGACCTCGACGAACCGGCCCGGCTGCGCGACGCGCTGCTGGTCTGCGCACAGGTACCCACGCTGCTCACCGCGTTGTACCGGCTCGGACAGGGCCTCGAGCCGATCCCGCCACGCGACGATCTGTCCTACGCTGCGAACTACCTCTTCATGCTCACCGGTGCCGAGCCCCGTCCCGAGCACGCGCGCGCGATCGAGCGTTACCTCGTCTCCACCATCGACCACGGCTTCAACGCCTCGACCTTCACCGCCCGGGTGATCGCGTCGACCGGCGCCGACGTCGCGGCCTGTGTGGTGGGTGGGATCGGCGCGCTCTCCGGCCCGCTGCACGGAGGCGCACCCAGCCGCGCACTGGACGCCCTGGACGCGATCGGCACTCCGGACCGGATCGACGCCTGGGTGCGGGATCGGATCGAACATGGCGACCGCATCATGGGTTTCGGGCACCCCGTCTACCGCACCGAGGACCCGCGTTCGCGGATGCTCCGCGCGACGGCGGAGGAACTCGGCGGCGACCTGGTGGCCTTCGCCGTCCAGGTCGAACGCCGGGTGCTCGACCTGCTCGCGGAACTCAAACCCGGGCGTGAGCTCCACACCAACGTCGAGTTCTACGCCGGGGTGGTGATGGAACTCGTCGGGCTGCCGCGGGCGATGTTCACACCGACGTTCGCCTCCAGCCGGGTCATCGGATGGTGCGCGCACGTCCTCGAGCAGGCACGCGACCGGAAAATCATCCGTCCCGACGCGACGTACGTCGGTCCTCCGCCGCCGCAGCCGGTTCCCCCGCTCGGGTAGGCGTCCGGCACGCGATCAGAGGTCCAGGGGCGAAGGTCCCGCACCGCTCGCCCCAACCGGGCCTGTTCGTGCCCACCCCCGGGCCCAAAGTCCAGCTTGGGTCGCTGGACGGCAGCCGAGTATCGAGGTATCGCCCTCGAACTCCGAGCCTCGCCCCCGACCCTCGCCTGGATGGACCCGTGACCGGATGGACCACCGAACTCGCCGTCGCCGGCGCCCTCGGTTGCCTGGTCGCGCTGCGCGGCCTGCTACTCGGCCGGCCGGTGCGCCGGTGGTACCCGGCTCTCGTCGGCGTCCTCCTGCTCACCGGTGCGGGTAGCGCGCTGGCCAGGAGTCCGTGGCCCTTCGCGGCCGGGCTGGTCGCCGTCGGCGCCCTGCTGGTGTGGCCCCCGCGCCCGGAACCGCTCGCCGATCCCGCGGTCCGGGCGCGGGTGCGCCGGCTGGTCGACCGCAGCGAGACCGATCCGGTCGCGGCGTTCGCGCAACGCACGGACCTGGCGTACGCGTTCAGCCCCGACCGGCGAGCGGCGCTCGCGTACCAGGTGCGTTTCGGCACCGCGATCGCGACCGGTGACCCCATCGGCGCCGCCGGCTCGATGACCGCCGCGGTGACGGCGTTCCGCCACGAAGCCGCGCGTAACGGCTGGCGGACGGCGGTGCTGGGTGCCTCCGCACGCCGGCTGGACCTGTGGGTCGGCGCCGAACTGCGGGCGGTCCCGATCGGGCGCGACGTCGTCGTCGACCCGTCGACGTTCTCCCTGCACGGGCGCCGGTTCCGCAACCTCCGGCAGGCCGTACGGCGCACGTACAACGCGGGGGTCACCACGCGGATCGTCTCCGAACGCGCGGTCGAACCGTCCCTGCGCGGTGAGCTCACCGAACTGCTCCGCCGCTGCGATCGCCGTCCCGCGTCCGGCTTCTCGAGGAACCTCGACCATCCCCTCGACGGGCTGCACGCCGGTGTCGTCCTCGCGGTGGCGCGGGACCGGTCCGGCCGGGTCGCGGGTCTCGCCCGGTGGGCCAGCTCCGACCACGGCCGCGAGCTCTCCCTGGACACGACGTGGCGCCTTCCGGACGCGCCGAACGGTGTCAACGAACGCCTGACACTCGACATGCTCGCCTGGGCGCGCACCCACGGCGCGGACCGCCTCTGCCTGTCGTTCGCGGCGTTCCCGGAGGTCCTCGACCGGCCCCGCCCCCGGACGCCGGGCGCACTCGGTCTCGCGGCGGGACTGCGCTGCCTGCGGGTCCTGGTTCGGGTGGAGTCGGTCAACCGTTACCTGCGCAAGTTCCACGCCCTCGGCGAACGACGCTACGTGCTGGCCCGCTACCGCGACCTCGCCCGGGTGGCGGCGGCGACGCTGGTGCTGGAGTTCTTCCCGAGGCGTACGTCGTTCCGGCGACCGGTGAGGCTACCGCGGCAGGCGCAGGCACCACGCCCGCTGGTGCGAGTCCCGCGACAGGCGGAGGAGCCGCGAGCTGTCGTGGGGGTCCCGCGGCAGGTAGGGCGGCACGCGGCCGGACCGCTCGTCCCGCGGCAGGTGGGGCGGCCCGCCGCCGGTCCGCTCGGCGAGTCGGCCGCACGGCACGGATCGCCGGAAGGAGCACGGATCCCGGTCCAGCGCTCCACGCCCCCGAACCTGGCGGGCGGCCCGAGGCACAAGGCCGGTGGGGAGCACACCACCGGCGGAACCGAGCAGCCCGTCCGTCGGGTCGGCCGCCACACCGGTGGCGACGCCGGTGCCGGGAGCGGTCCGAGCCAGAGCCGGCCGCCCTGCGGCGGCCTCCCGAGTACGCCTAGGCGCCGGGGGCTGATCCCGTATAGAGCGCACGCGGGCGGAACCGGAGCCGGTGGGCGTACTCCTCCAGCGCATGAGCGACCACCCCTGCCATCCGCCCCAGCAGGAAGATCACCTCTCCAGAACCGTCCGCCAAGCCGGCCTTGACGGCGAGCGCACCGAGTGCGAGGTCGACGTTGGGTCGTGGCCCGCCGTGCCGGCCCACGACCCGGATCAGCTCCCCGACCGTCTCGTCAACCTGACCTTGCGTACCGGACCGGGCGACCAGGTCGAGCAGTGCCTCCGCGCGCGGGTCCGGTCCGGTGTAGACGGCATGGCCGAATCCAGGCAGCCGCTCCCCCTGACGGAGCCGGTCTCCTACCAGCCGGGGCACGTCGCCCGACTCCGCCGCCTCGCGCAGGAATCCCTCGACCGCCGAAGCGCTCGCCCCGTGCAGCACCCCGCCGCCCGCGCTCAACGCGGTCAGCACCACGAGGTAGGGGTCGGCCCACACCGAAGCGGCGATCCGGGCGGCGAAGGTGGAGGCGGCCAACTCGTGGTCGGCGAGCAGGATCAGGGCCGCGTCCAGGGCCCGGATCTCACCCGTGCCCGGCGGTCGGTCGGCGAGGCGTGACCACAACCGCTCGGCGATCGAGCTTCCCGGCACCGGCGTCCGGACGGGCAGGCAGTCGACGACCCCGGCCACCAGGGCTCTCGCCGTCGCGGTGACCGCCGCCGGCCGCCGGTCGTCCCGCATCGGGTCCGCCGCGGCGAGCGTGGCCACCGCCACCCGAACCCGGTCGATCGGCCGGGTGGAGGCGGGCAACGCCTCCTGGGCCCGCCGCCCTACCAACACGGCGGCGTCGCCGGCCCGCCACGCGCCGCCGCGATCCGATCCAGCCGACCCAGAACCAGCCGACCCGGAACCGGCCGACCCGGAACCGGCCGCTCCAGAACCGGCCGCTCCAGAACCGGCCGACCCTGACCAGAGCAGCTCGGCGACGTCCTCGAAGCTCGCCGTCCGGGCGAGTTCGATCGCGTCCCGGCCGCGGTAGTAGAGCGCGCCCTCGGGGTCCAGCAGGGTCAGCTCGGTGTCGATCACGACCTCCAGTGCACCCGCCCGGCCGCCGCGGCGGTTGCGCTTGGCGAGGCGTTCGACCTCGATCCGGTCGAATCGGGACGAACGCCGGTCAGCGCCCCGGTGCCGGGACAGCACTCCCCTGCTCACGTAGGCGTACACCGTCTCAGGTTTCACCCCGAGCAGTTCGGCGGCCTGGGCGGTGGTCATCCACCGGGTGGAGTCGCTCACATCGGCAACCTCATCACACCCTGCGTGGGCAGGGGGTCATAGAGTCTCCGCATGGCGAAGGAGCGAGAGAGCGACTACCGGATCGAGCACGACACCATGGGCGAGGTGCGGGTTCCCGCCCACGCCAAATGGAGGGCCCAGACCCAGCGTGCCGTGGAGAACTTCCCCATCTCCGGCTCGACGCTGGAAAGCCAGCACATCCGGGCGCTCGCGCTGATCAAGGGCGCCGCCGCGAAGGTCAACGCCGAGCTGGGCGTGATCGACGACGATCTCGCGAAGGCGATCCAGGAGGCGGCCGCCCAGGTAGCCGCCGGGTCCTACGACGACCACTTCCCGATCGACGTCTACCAGACGGGGTCGGGCACGTCGAGCAACATGAACGCCAACGAGGTCGTCGCGACGCTCGCCACCGAGGCGCTCGGCCGGGCGGTCCACCCCAACGACCACGTCAACGCCTCCCAGTCCAGCAACGACGTCTTCCCCTCCTCGATCCACATCGCCGCGACCAACGCCGTCCTGCACGACCTGGTGCCGGCGCTCTCCCACCTGGCCGAGGCGCTCGAGGCGAAGGCCGCGGAGTTCGCCGACGTCGTGAAGTCCGGCCGTACGCACCTCATGGATGCCACACCGGTCACGCTGGGCCAGGAGTTCGGTGGCTACGCCGCGCAGATCCGCTACGGCATCGAGCGCGTCGAGGCCTCCCTTCCCCGCGTCGGTGAGCTGCCCCTCGGCGGCACCGCCGTCGGCACCGGCATCAACACCCCGCCGGGGTTCGCGGCGAAGGTGATCGCCGAGCTCGTCGCCGCCACCGGCCTCCCGCTGCGCGAGGCACGCAACCACTTCGAGGCGCAGGGCGCACGCGATGGCCTCGTGGAGCTCTCCGGCCAGCTCCGTACCATCGCGGTCGGCCTCTACAAGGCCGCCAACGACATCCGCTGGATGGGATCGGGCCCGCGCACCGGCCTGGGTGAGATCGCGCTCCCCGACCTTCAGCCGGGGTCGAGCATCATGCCGGGCAAGGTCAACCCGGTCATCCCGGAGGCGGCCCGCCAGGTCGTCGCGCAGGTCGTCGGCAACGACGCTGCCGTGGCCTTCGCCGGCTCCCAGGGCGACTTCGAGCTCAACGTCATGCTGCCGGTGATCGCCAAGAACCTCCTCGAGTCGATCCGGCTGCTCTCCAACGTGAGCGTGCTGTTCGCCGACCGGTTGGTCGCTGGCATCACCGCCAACGCCGAACGCTGCCGGGAGTACGCCGAGTCCTCGCCGTCGGTCGTCACCCCCCTCAACCGCTACATCGGCTACGAGAACGCCGCCAAGGTCGCCAAGACGGCGCTCGCGGAGCGCAAGACGATCCGTCAGGTCGTGCTGGAGCAGGGCTACGTCGAACGCGGTGACCTCACCGAGGAGCAGCTCGACCAGGCGCTGGACGTTCTCTCCATGACCCACCCCTAGGGCATGACGAGGCCGGTGTGTGCCGGGGAGTGATCGACTCGTCCCACCGGGTTGATCTCGGCGAGTAGTCTCGCGCGGGTGAACCTTTCTTCCAGTACGACACCCGACCCCGGCAGGCAGCGCCCGAGCGGGGCTCCCGGGCGCCCCTCGGGCAGCCCGCCGTACTGGCAGCCGGGCACTCCCATCTGGTGGCGTTACCGACAGCGCGCCCAGACCAACGGGCGCCCGGAGACCGCGCGACCGGAGACTGTGCGACCGATGACGGTCGTCCGTGACGACGCCGACGCGCTCGTGGCCTGGCTCGCGCCTGGCACCCCCGTGCTCCGGCCGGTGCTCACCGACGGCCGCGACCTGCGTACGGCGCCGCTCGCCGAGTGGTTCGCGGCCGGTTCCCGCCACGCGCTCAAGCGTGACGTCTGGCACGGAGCCGGCATCCTCAAGGTCGCGCCGACCGGCGTTCCCTGGTCGGTGTGGTTGTTCTGGCAGCCGGACGGCACGTTCCGCAACTGGTACGTCAACCTCGAGGACGTCCACGTCCGTGACGACTCCAGCATCCTCACCCAGGACCACGTGCTCGACGTCGTGGTACATCCCGACCGCACCGTGCGGTGGAAGGACGAGGACGAGCTCGCGGCGGCCGTCCAGTGGGGACGCTTCTCCGTCGAGGACGCGGCGAGGTTCGAGCAGGACGCCCGTGACGTCGAACGCGTCGTCGCCCGCTGGGATCCGCCGTTCTGCGACGACTGGCAGTCGTTCCGGCCCGACCCCTCCTGGCCCCTTCCCGCCCTGCCGGCCGGTATCCGGGCCGACTTCTGACCACGGAGGCGTCCGTGCCGGATCCAGCCGCGTCGGCTGATCCTTTCGCGTCGGCTGATCCTTTCGCGTCGGCTGATCCTTTCGCGTCGGTTGGTGCAGCCGCGCTCCTCGCGCACTGGGGGCTACCCGCGCCGGACGCCGTGCACCACCCGGGCGAGGGCACCAACAACTCACTCGTCGTCGTCGAGGTCGCCGGCGCCAGCTACGTCCTGCGCGGCTACCAGAACGCCGCCATCGCCCGCGTCGCCGCGGAGCACCGGTTCCTGGCCGCCCTCGCGGCGGCCGGGCTGCCCTTCGCGGTTCCCAGCCCGATCCCCACACCGGACGGGCGAACCTGCGTGCCGACGCCGAACGGCCCGGCCGCGCTCTTCCACTATCTGCCCGGACGGCCACCGAGGCGCGACGCGGGGACACTCGTCGTCGCCGGTCGGATGCTCGGCGACCTCGACCGGGCCCTCGCGGCACTCCCGAACGCCGTCTCGCCCTACGACTGGCGCCATCCGCTGTCGGAGGTCCATCCGGCTGTCCCCGACCTGGCCGAACTCGCCGCCGCACTCGCGACCGCGCTGCCCACCACGGCCGGCGAAGACCCGGGCTGGCTCCCCGCCGCGGCCGAGCGGGCGGACGTGGCGTACTTCCGGTTGTGGGAAACCCTGCCGGTGCAGATCGTCCACGGCGACTTCGCACTGTCCAACACACTCGTCCACGACGACGGCAGCCCCAGCGCGGTGCTCGACTTCGAGGTCGCCGGGCTCGGCCTGCGGGTCACCGACCTCGTGGTGGCGGTGTCCCTGTGCACCGACGGCTGGTGGACGCCGGGCGCCGCCGCCGCCGCCGACCTGCTCTGCCGGGCCTACGCCGAGCGGGTGACGCTCACCAGCGCCGAGTGGGCGGCCTTTCCCGACCTGCTCCGAATCCGCGCGCTGGAGTCACTGGTCTGGCGCTGCGGTCGCTGGCGGCTGGGGCAAGCCTCCCTTGACGAGGTACGCGACCGCTTCGACACGGCGCGCCGGATCGAACGCTGGCTCGACACGCACGGCCCTACGCTCGTCGACGACCTGCTCCACCGCTGAGCTACGCCAGCCGGAGTAGGCGCGTTGCCGCCTGACGACGGACGCGTACGCGCACCCCGCTCGGCCACGCTGGAGTCCGCGAACGGCCGCGGAACGGCCGCGGACATCCCAAGTGTGGAGAGGCATCTGTCATGGCACACGGCGCGTCGGCGCAACCATCGGCCGCGACCAGGCGACCGGGCGAAGGGCACGACACCAGACCGGTCCCCGGTCGGGGCTGGACCTTTTCCACGTTCCGGGTGATGGTCGGACTCCAGGTCCTCGCGATCTTCGTCCAGGCGATCACCGCCGGCCTGGTGGTCGCCGGCCGCCCGGGCGCGAAACCGCTGCACGGCACCACGGCCACCGTCGCACTGCTCGTCGGGCTGCTGACCCTGGTCGCCGCGATCCTCGTGTGGAAGCCAGGCGGTGGCTCCGCCCGATTCACCGTCCCGAGCGGCGTTCTGCTCGTACTGCTCGTCGTCCAGAGCATCCTCGGCGGCAACCACGTGAAGGCCGTACACGTCCCGCTCGGTGTCGCGTTGTTCGGCGGCGTCGTCGTGGTGGCGGTGCAGGCGTGGTCGGGGCCACGCGCGCGCTCGGTCCGGTCGTGACGCTCTCCCGCCGGGACGCGCTTCGACTGCTCGGTGCGGGGGCGCTCGGAACGTTCGCCGCGGCGGCCACGACATCGGCGTCGGGGTGCTCACTGCTCGGCTCCGGCAGCCCCGAACCCCGGCTGCTGGAGAGCGAGGGGCCGCTGCCCGCGCCGTTTCGGGTCCCGCTGCCCGTGCCTGCGGTCGCGAAACCCGTCCGCACGGACGCCACCACGGACTACTACGACCTGTCTCCCCGGGTCGCCGAGCAGGAGATCCTGCCCGGGCTGCGGACGCGGATCTGGGGGTACGCCGGCGCCTTCCCCGGTCCGACCCTCGAGGCGCGCAGCGGGCGACGGGTCGTCGTCCACCAGACGAACCAACTGCCCGTCCCGGTCGTGACGCACCTGCACGGCGGCCGGACGCCGGCGGCGAGCGACGGTTATCCCACCGACCTGCTGCTGCCCTCCCACGGTGACTTTCCCGGCCGGATGGGAGATCCCCGGGCCAACGTCGCGCGAGGCAGTCGAGGCTATGACTTCCCGATGGACCAGCGCGCCGCCGCGCTCTGGTACCACGACCACCGGATGGACTTCACCGCGCCGCAGGTGTGGCGGGGCCTGGCCGGCATGTGTTTCGTCCGGGACGACGACGAGGACGCCCTCCCGTTGCCCCGGGGCGAGCAGGAGGTCCCGCTGCTGATCTGCGACCGTGCCTTCGACGCCGACGGCACCCTGCGCTACCCAGCGCTGGACCCGGAGCTACGGGCCGAGCCGGGCGTACGGGAGGCCTACGCCGGTGGCGTCCTCGGCGACGTCATCCTCGTCAACGGCGCGCCCTGGCCGTCGCTGGACGTCTCCACGAGGCGGTATCGGTTCCGGATCCTGAACGCCTCCAACGCCCGGCGCTACGAGTTGTCCCTCGATCCGGTTCCGCACGGGAGTCCGGTGTTCGTCCAGATCGGCGGCGACGGGGGCCTGCTGGAACGCCCGTTGGCCCGGTCCACGCTGACGCTGGCGCCTGCCGAACGCCTCGACGTGGTCGTCGATTTCACGGGATCTCCGGTGGGTACGACCGTGCTGCTCCGCAACTCCGCGGCAGAGGGGCCGGCGGGACGGGTGATGCGGTTTCGGGTCGTCCGCAAGGAGCGGGACGAGACGTCGGTGCCGCCGCGGCTGTCCCGGATCGAACGGCTCGACCCGGCTCGGGCCGTGGCCACCCGGGACCTGTCCTTCGAGTCCGGGGACGTGCACGGCCACAGCGGCTGGACGATCAACGGGGACCCCTTCGACCCGATCAGGGCGACCGCCCGGCCGCGGTTCGGCAGCACCGAGGTGTGGCGGCTCACCAGCGACGTCGCGCATCCGGTGCACCTGCACCTGGTGCACTTCCAGGTCCTCACCATCGACGGGGAACGCCCCGCCGCGGACCTCGGCTGGAAGGACACCATCGACCTGCGCCCCGCGCAGACGGTGGAGATCATCGCGCGCTTCGACGGCTACCGCGGCCGCTACGCCTTCCACTGCCACAACCTCGAGCACGAGGACATGGCGATGATGGGCAACTTCGAGGTCGTCTGACGTCACGGTCGTCGGGCCTCGAAGTCGCCCATCGTCATCAACGTCCTGCTGTCAGGCGGGCACGTGCTCGCTGCTCGCCTGGGGCGACAACCCGAGGTTGCTGCCGTCGTGCGGGTCGAAGAGGTGGATGCGAGAGACGTCGAGCCAGAACCGCGTGGGTTGGTCCTCCCGCACCTGGCTGGCCGGGTCGAGGGAGATGACGAGTTGCGGCCGCATCGCCTCCATGTCGAGTTCCTCGGCGAGGGCGTCGATCTCGGCGCGGGCCTCGTCGCCGGACTCGTACGGCACGTAGGCGTACTGCTCGTTGCCGAGCCACTCCGTCACGTCCACGGTCGCCTCGAACACCTCACCTCGGTCGCGCTTGGCCTCCTCGACGAACTCGGCGTCCTCGAAGGCGCCTGGCCGGATGCCCGCCACGAGCAGCTTGCCCTCCAGCGCGGCCCGGTCGAACGCCGACGGCAGCGGGACCGTGGCGAAGGGCAGCGTGATCTGACCGTCCTTGACCGTCGCGGGCATGAAGTTCATCGGCGGGGCACCGATGAACCCGGCCACGAAGAGGTTGACCGGCTCCTCGTACAGCTCGCGAGGTGTCGCGCACTGCTGCAGGACGCCCTTGCGCAGGACGGCGACCCGGTCGCCGAGGGTCATCGCCTCGGTCTGGTCGTGGGTGACGTAGACCGTCGTGGTGCCAAGGCGACGTTGCAGCCGCGAGATCTCGGTGCGCATCTGCCCACGCAGCTTGGCGTCGAGGTTGGACAGCGGCTCGTCGAACAGGAATGCCTCGGCGTCGCGCACGATGGCGCGGCCCATCGCGACCCGCTGCCGCTGACCGCCGGAGAGCTGGCTCGGCTTGCGCTGCAGGTGCTCACGCAACTCCAGCAGGTCCGCCGCGCGCTCCACCTTGGTGCGCACCTCCTCGTCGGACTGCTTGGCGAGTCGCAGCGGGAACGCGATGTTCTCGTAGACGCTGAGGTGCGGATAGAGCGCGTAGTTCTGGAAGACCATCGCCAGGTTGCGGTCGCGGGGCGCCTTCTCGTTGACCCGCTGCCCACCGATCAGCATGTCGCCGGAGGTGATGTCCTCCAGGCCCACGATCATCCGGAGCAAGGTCGACTTGCCGCATCCGGAGGGGCCGACGAGGATCATGAACTCGCCGTCGTCGACCGTGAGACTCACGTCGTTGACCGCCGGGTAACCATCGCCGTACTTCTTGACGATGTTCTTCAACTCGATGCCTGCCATGGCGCATCAACCCTTCACCGCGCCGGACGTCAACCCGGCGACGATCTTGCGCTGGAAGAAGAGAACGAGCACGATCACCGGGATCGTGACGATGACCGCGGCCGCCGCGATCGCGGCCGTGGGTTGTTCGAAGAAGGACTCCCCTGTGAAGAACGCGAGTGCGGCCGGGACCGGACGGGCCGCGTCGGAGGCGGTGAGGGAGATGCCGAACACGAAGTCGTTCCAGGCGAAGAAGAACGTCAGGATCGCGGCCGTGAAGACTCCGGGAGCCGCGAGCGGGACGATCACCTTGCGGAACGCCTGCCACGGCGTCGCACCGTCGACCTGCGCCGCCTGCTCCATCTCCCAGGGAATCTCCCGGAAGAACGCCGAGAGCGTCCAGATCGACAGAGGCAGCGTGAACGACATGTAGGGGATGATCAGACCCGCCCACGTGTCGTAGAGACCGAGACTGCGCCACATGTCGAACAGCGGCGGCACCAGGGAGATGGTCGGGAACATCGCGATCGCCAGCGCCATCGACAACACGAGCTTCTTGCCGCTGAACTCCAGCCGCGCGATCGCGTAGGCCGCCAGCGTGGCGAGGATCACCGACAACACGGTCGAGATCAGCGAGATGCCGAGGGAGTTGCGAAGAGCGCTGGTGAAGAGATCGGAGCTGAAGACGGTCCGGTAGTTGTCCCAGGTCCAGTCCTTGGGGAAGAACCCCGTGGTGCTGGTGTCGGCCTTGAAGGACAGGGAGAGGATCCAGGCCACCGGGAAGAGCGTGTAGACGATGACCGCCAGACCGGCGAGTCCCCACAACGCCTTGCGTCGACGTCCGTTCATCAGCGATCACCTCGCACCTGGGACAGGTCGGTCCGGAAGAGTTTGATGAACACGAAGGCGATGAGCAGCACGGTCAGGAACAACAGCACCGACACCGCCGAACCGAGTCCGACCGCCGTTCTGGTGATCATCTGGCGGTAGGCGAGGAAGGACACGGTCTCGGTGCCCTGCGCGCCGTTGGTCATCACGAACACGTTGTCGAAGATGCGGTAGGCGTCCAGGGTCCGGAACAGCACCGCGACCATGATGGCCGCGCGCATGTTGGGGATCGTGACCTTCCACAGCCGCTGCCACCAGGTGGCACCGTCGACCTTTGCGGCCTCCTGCAACTCCTCCGGAACCTGCGCGAGACCCGCGAGAAGCAGCAACGACATGAAAGGTGTCGTCTTCCAGATCTCCGACAGGGAGATCGCCGCGATCGAGGATCCGAACTGCGCGAAGAAGTCGTAGTTCTCCAGCCCGAACCAGGTGTTGACGAATCCCGAGTCGGGCGCGAACGCGAACTTCCAGGCGAACGCCGAGACCACCGTGATGATGCCGTAGGGCACCAGGATCGCCGTGCGGACGATGCCGCGTCCGAAGAGGATCCGGTGCATCACCATCGCGAGCGCGAACCCGATGATGAGCTCGACCACGACGGTGATGACCGTGATCAGGACGGTCACTCCGACGTCACGCCACCACAGTCCGTCGGACAGGACCATCGCGTAGTTGTCGAACCACACGAACTCCCGGGACTCCGGGTCGGTGATCCGGTAGCTCTGCAGCGAGAGCCAGACGGCCTGCAGCATCGGGTAGGCCGTGACCGCGAGCATCACCACGAACGCCGGTAGGCACAGGTACCAGCCGAGTCGTTGTTCGTGGCGGGCCCGGTCGGACACCCGCGCCGGGGCGGTCGAGGGAGGAGTCGTCGTTTCCATTGTCGTCATGGTTTCCTCCTTCCGCCTCAGATCAGCTCGTCGTCATGGAGGACCGCGACGATGAGCGTCGCCGTCGCGGCCGGCGTCGTCGGACCGACCGCGCGCGCCGGGTGCCACATGCGCTGCACGGCCGCGGTGATGTCGGGGTAGTAGGGCGTGATGGGTCGCGGCGCCCCGTCGTCGACCGACTTGCGGAGCAGGTCGGACATCGGGAACGCCTTCCTGATCTCCGGATCGGAGTACACCGACTCGACCGTCGGCAGCAGACCCTCGCCCAGCATGTAGGTCTTCTGGCTCTCCGGGGAGGTGATGCAGCGCACCGCGTCGACGCTTTCCGCCGGATGTTTGGTGAACGCGCCGATCGCCAGGTCGATGCCACCCAGGGGCGGGGCGCTCGGCCTGCCGTTGACAACCGCGGGCCACCGCGTCCAACCGAAGTCGTCAACCCGGGCCTGCTGCTCCTTGATCTGCTTGTCGAGTTCGGCGCGCTGGCTCTGCGACTTCGCCGCCTCGCGCTGCTGGCGCAGATCGGTGAGCGTTCCGGTCTCTGCTGTGTAGACGAAGGGCCAGTTGGTCATGAAGCCGCCGTTGTCGGCGAGGAAGCCGGCCTGCGAGGTTCCCTCGTCGGAGTTGCTGATGTCGGCGGAGGCGGCCTTCGACCGACCCAACGTACGAAGGACATCCGCCGCCGCACGACCGGCCGCGGAGTCGATCGCGGGTGTGACGTCCTTGCCCGCTTCGGGATTCTTCAGGATCTGACCACCGGCCGAGGCGACCAGTGAGTTGATGAGGGCGGAGTAGCCCTCGTAGCGGGACGCCTGCACCTGCACCGTCGTTCCGGTCCGCTCGGCCGCGGCGATGACCTGCTTCCAGGTGAGGTTGGTGTTGGGCCCGACGTCCAGCCCGGCCTTGCGCGCCACCGACTTGTGGTACCACAACAGCTGGGTGTTGGTGTTGAACGGAACGGCGTACAGCTGGTCCTTCCAGCGCGCCGCTTCCAGCGGTCCCTGCAACATGTCCTTGGTGAGCTCGGACTGCTCCTGGGAACTGAACTCACGCAGGAATCCCGCGTTGGCGAACTCCGCGAGATAGGGCAGGTCGAGGCTCATCAGGTCGATGCCGGAGTCTCCGGCCGCGAGTCGGCGGACGAGCTGCTCGCGTTGGGCGGTCGAGTCACGGGGCAGCAACGCGGTCGTGATTCGGTAACGACCGTTGGCCTCCTGCGTGCACGTCTCCGCCAGCTTCTGCTGGGTACCGTTGTCGGGGTTGATGTACCACGTCAGCGTCGGCGGACCGGAGTCACTGGAGCAGCCGGCCAGGGCCGCTCCTGCCACCAACGCCGCGGCGGCGAGGAACGCCGTTCGGCGACGCGTTGGGCTCGATGATGACTGAGGACCCGACCGACTCGCGGTCGCTGTCTTCGCTGGCTGCGTTCTCCGGCCCTTGTGGCCGGCTGCGTTACGCACTGCGCCTCCACGTCGACTTGTCTGCACGCACCGTATGGGCAGATGGCTGCGCGAATTTCGCCTTGGTTTCATCCTGTCTGTCTGGGGCGAATCCGCAAGCCACCACGCACAGTGGCACGTTGTGACCGGTCTCGTGGCGCGACACGGATCCGTCGGGCTCCCGCCGGTGGGATGGCAGGCGCTTTCACGTTCACGACGTCGGCATGACGAAGCCCAGCGACACTATCAGCCGATACGGACAGGGACGACTCGATAACGACTCGACGTCACGTGGGAGGAGGCGCTGCACGCGCTGTCGTGGCAGGACTCAGCAGCACGAGTGGTGCGCGACCGGTCCGGCGTCACGCCGCGGCCGGCGCCACGCTGGCGCGTGTCCTGGTGTGCTGGTGTCCTAGTAGTAGTTGTGGCTCTGCCAGAAGGACCAGGCACCGCAGGGCGTGCTGTAGCGCGACTCGATGTAGGAGAGGCCCCACTTGATCTGGGTCGTGGGGTTGGTCCGCCAGTCCGAGCCGGCCGAGGCCATCTTGCTGCCGGGCAGCGCCTGCGGGATGCCGTAGGCACCCGAGCTGGGGTTGGTGGCGCGGTAGTCCCAGCTGCTCTCGTGGTTCCAGATGGTCACCAGGCAGTCGAACTGGGTGTCGCTCCACCCGCGTGCGGCCACCAGCCGGGCGGCGACCTCCTTCGGCGAGCCAAGCTCGAGCCGGGCCCGGTTACGGGAGGCGCGTTCCTGGGCGCGCTCCCGCTCGACGGCGGTCCGGTCGAGGACGTCGGCGCCGGTCGCCGGGACGGGGGTCTCGGTCGCGGTGGGCGTGGAGGTCGGCGTGGCCGTCGGCGTCGCCGTCACCGTACGGGTGGTGAAGCGCGGCGTCGCCGAGGAACTGGGCTTGAGCGTCGCCACCCGCTTCGCGGTCAGGGCGCCGCGGACGTTGAGGTCGGACAGGACCAGCGTGTTGGTGGCGTCCGGGTGGCTGTTGGAGAGGACCACGCCCGCGCCGACGGCACCCGTGACACCGATGCTCGCGGCCGTGACCGCCGCGAACGCGGGACTGAGCCGGAAGCCTCTCCCCTCGGTCGTCTCGGCGTCCGCGGTGAGGCCGGCAGTGAGACCGGCGGTGAGGTCAGCGGCGAGGTTCGCGCCCGGCTCCACCGGTGCGGAGGTCACGGTCGCGGAGGTCACGGTCGCGGAGGTCAGGGTCGCGGAGGTCGCGGTCGTGGGGGCCACGTCGACGTTGGGCGCGCCTACCGTGGTCGCGGCGCCGGTGGACGGCTTCGCGACGGCGCTCACCTCCACCGCGTCCAACGTGACGGCGTCCAGCTCGACGTCGCGGACCACGACCGGTTGGAGGACGGGAGCGGAGTACGAGGGGGACGGCGGGGGCACCGGAGCCGGCGCGGTCGAGGAGAACGAGACCGGCGCGGGTCGGGCCGCGCGCTTTCCACCCGCGGGCGCGACGACATCCGACGCCGTCGTCTCCTGCGGTGGCCGGCCGAGGAACGCCGCGCGACCGCGCGACTTGTGCTTGGCCGGTGCCCGGTGCTTACCCGCGTAGCTCGTCACACATGCCTCCAGACGTCCCTCGCGGATGGCAGCAGCGCCCCACGCGAGACCGAGTTGCATACGGAAAGCCGCGAAGCGACGACGCTCCGCAAGCTGACGGAGGTGCCGGGGTCGCCGCGAGTGCGACGACCCCGGCCGTGCTCACAGTGAGATGTCCTCGAGCATTTCGGTCACCAGGGCAGCGATCGGCGACCGCTCAGAGCGGGTCAGCGTCACGTGCGCGAACAACGGGTGCCCCTTGAGTTTCTCGATCACAGCCACTACTCCGTCATGGCGTCCGACCCGCAGGTTGTCGCGCTGCCCCACATCGTGGGTGAGCACGACCCGGGAGCCGGAACCAATCCGTGACAATACCGTGAGCAAGACGTTGCGTTCCAGAGACTGTGCCTCATCGACCACGACGAACGCGTCGTGGAGCGAGCGGCCCCGGATGTGGGTGAGCGGCAGGACCTCGAGCATGCCCCGGTCGATGACCTCCTCGACGACGTCCGCGTTCGCGACCGCGCCGAGGGTATCGAAGACCGCCTGCGCCCACGGCATCATCTTCTCCGCCTCGCTGCCGGGCAGGTAGCCGAGATCCTGTCCACCGACGGCGTACAGCGGCCGGAACACCACCACCTTGCGGTGCTGTCGGCGTTCCATCACCGACTCCAGGCCCGCGCACAGCGCCAACGCGGACTTGCCGGTTCCGGCCCGCCCGCCCAGGCTCACGATCCCGATCTCCGGGTCGAGCAGCAGTTCCAGGGCGACCCGCTGCTCGGCCGACCGGCCGTGCAGACCGAACGCCTCGCGGTCACCGCGGACCAGGCGCACCCGCTTGTCCGCGGTGACCCGGCCGAGCCCGCTGCCGCGTTCGGAGAGCAGGACGAGCCCGGTGTGGCAGGGGAGGTCGCGCGCGGCTTCGAGCTCGATCGACCCTTCGGCGTACAGCGTGTCCAGCTCGGTGGAGGGCAGGTCGACCTCGACCATGCCGGTCCAACCGGTCTCCACCGGCATCTCCGCGCGGTACTCCTCGGCCACCAGGCCGACCGCCGAGGCCTTGACCCGAAGCGGCAGGTCCTTCGAGACGAGAATGACGTCCCGGCCCTCCGCCGCGAGGTTGCGGGCCACCGCGAGGATCCGGGTGTCGTTGTCGCCGAGCCGGAACCCGGGCGGCAGCAGCTCTGGATCGGTGTGGTTGAGCTCCACTCGCAGACTGCCTCCGGCCGTACCAATCGGGACCGGTTCGTCGAGCCGGCCGTGTTGGACGCGGAGTTCGTCGAGCAGGCGAAGCGCGGTCCGGGCGAAGTAGCCGAGTTCGGGGTGGTGGCGCTTGCCCTCGAGTTCGGTCACGACGACCACCGGCACCACGATCTCGTGCTCCTCGAAGCGCCGGAGCGCCTGGGGATCAGCGAGCAGAACGCTGGTGTCGATGACGTACGTGCGCTTCAGGTGACCTGGAGAGGAGTCCACAACCGCAGTCGCGTTCGGCTCCGATGCAGCCACGTTCGGTCCCCTTCGGACCGGACGACGCGCACCCAGCGCCCCGGTCCTGGCTGAGAGCTGACTGGACCGGGACCGGCCCAACGGGCCGGGTGCCGGCCCGCCTGGCGGTCGGGGTCTACTGACCCCGGCGCGCGTTCCTCGTGCGTGGCCTGCCTCGCCTGACGGCGAGAGGAAGACGTCGTCGCACGCATCGATAGGCCTCCCGAACGGCCGGGGCTCTCCGACCGTCACAATCGAAGGTACGTGCCCGGGGGCCGGCCGAACAGAGGGACACGAAAGCCTTTCGGTTAAGGAGAGGTTCCCGAGCGCTTAACGAAACGAACTCGCGTCAAAGTCCGTAGCGGCGGTTTCGCGCGGCGAAGGCCCGGATCGCCCGGAGAAAGTCGACCTTTCGGAAATCCGGCCAGAGTGCCTCACAGAAATAGAACTCGCTGTGCGCGCTCTGCCACAACAGAAATCCGGACAGACGTTGCTCTCCGGACGTACGGATCACAAGGTCAGGATCGGGTTGCCCCTTGGTGTAGAGGTGTTCGGCGATGTGTTCGACGTCGAGCAGCTCGGCGAGCTCCTCGATCGTCGTTCCGCGACTGGCCTGCTCATGGAGCAGGGACCGGACCGCGTCGGCGAGTTCCTGCCGGCCGCCGTATCCCACCGCGACGTTGACGACCAGGCCGGAAACGGCCGCCGTGCGCCCAACGGCGTCCTTCAGATGGGTGGCGAGGGACGGCGGCAACACGTCGGAGGAACCCACCAGGTTGATCCGCCAGCGACCGCTCGCGGCCAGGTCGGCGACCGTCTCCTCGATGATCGCGAGGAGAGTCTCCAACTCCTCGGGCGGGCGGGAGAGGTTGTCGGTGGAGAGCATGTAGATCGTCACGACGTCGACGCCGAGGTCCTCACACCAGCCGAGGAACTCCGGAATCTTGTCGGCGCCGGCCCGGTGCCCCTTCGAGACGGTGCTCCCGGCCGCCCGCGCCCACCTGCGGTTGCCGTCCATCACGACTGCCACGTGTCGCGGCACCCGCTCGGGCGGGATCGACGCCAGGAGTCGCCGCTGGTAGATGCGGTACAACAGGCCGGGCAGGGCCATGTGATCCTCACCTCCGAAACGGCTCGCCCTGAGGCTACCGCCGCCGCCTCGGCTTCGGTCAGTGACTCACGTTCCACGTGGCGAGGACCGTTCGCTTCACCGGTTCGACCGGGACGGACGCCCTAGACTCGGCCCCATGCGCGTCGTGAAGTTCACCCATGCCCTGGTCCGGCTGGAGAAGGACGACCGGGCGCTCGTGATCGATCCCGGCACGTTCAGCGAGGAGGAGCCCCTGGACGGCGCCGAGGCGGTACTGATCACCCACGAGCACACCGACCACCTCGACACGGACAAGCTCGACCGGCATCCGGATCTCCAGATCTGGACCAACGCCGCGGTCGCCGCGCTGTTGACCAACGTCGATCCCGACCGGGTGCACGTCGTCGCGCGCGGAGACCGGTTCAGCGCCGCGGGGTTCGAGGTGGGCGTCTACGGCGAGGAACACGAGGTGATCCACCCCGATCTGCCCATCGTGCCGAACATCGGGTTCTTCGTCGACGACAGCTTCTTCCACCCCGGCGACGCGTTCACCGTGCCCGACCGGCCGGTCGACACCCTGATGGTGCCCACCTCGGCGCCGTGGCTGCGGGTCGCCGACTCGATCGACTACGTCCGCGTCGTCCAGCCACGCCTCGCGCTCTCGGTCCACGACGGGCTGATGAACGACATCGGACTCGGGCTGGTCGACAACCTCCTCGGCGGGCTGTCCGGCGCGGATTACCGCCGGCTGACCTCGGGCAGCTCGGTCGACATCTGACCTGCCTCCAGCCGGGCTCGCCGCCGCGCGGGCGACCTGCGATCGTGGTGCCATGCCGCGTTACGCACTGCTCGTCCTGCCCGCGACGAACCGGGTCTACGCCGAGGCCTCGGTAGGCCTCACCCGGGCCGAGCTGGGCGTCGTCGCCGAGCGCGCGCTGGACGGCCGGCTGCACGACGTCGAGGAGACGGTCATCGGCGGTGTTCCGTACGTCGGGTTCTCCACCGACACCCCGCTCGCCGCGGCGGAGATCGGCCACCTCTCCCAGCTGTCTTCGATGTACGCGCTGTTCGAGATCGCGGGTGAGCCGGCGGGCGGGCCCGAGGGCGCGGCGACCCCGCTGCTGCGTCCGGTCGGGTTGACGCCGCTGGACCAGTTCGACGACGACCTGCTCACGATCCAGAAGTACGCCGGCAAGACGAACGAGCTCTTCACGAAGCTGCTGCTCAACGTCACCGTGCTGGCGTCGGCCTCCGCACCGGACATGCTGACCCGCAAGCTGCGGATCCTCGACCCGCTCTGCGGCCGGGGTACGACCCTCAACCAGGCGCTGATGTACGGCTACGACGTCGCGGGCATGGAGATCGACGGCAAGGACGTCGAGGCCTACTCGGGCTTCTTGCGGACCTGGCTCAAGCGCAAGCGGATCAAGCACCAGGCGGAGTTCACGCCCATCCGGCGCGAACGCAAGATCATCGGGCGCCGCCTGCACGTGACCCTCGCGGCGGACAAGGCGGCCTACAAGTCCGGGGAGACCCTCGACCTCACCGTCGTGAACGCCGACACCGTGCGGGCGCGGGACTTCTTCCGGCCGCGGACCTTCGACGCGATCGTGACCGACGCCCCCTACGGCGTCCAGCACGGGAGCCACGACGCGGGCAAGCTCTCCCGCGGGCCGCTCGACCTCCTCCGCGCCGCCGTGCCCGGCTGGGTCGAACTGCTCCGGCCGGGCGGGGCGCTGGGAATGTCCTGGAACACCTACGTCGCCCGGCGGGAGGACGCCGAGGAGGTGCTCGCCGGCGCGGGCCTGCGGGTCTGCGACTCGCCGCCGTTCCTGGGCTTCCGGCACCGCGTCGACCAGGCGATCAACCGGGACGTCGTGGTCGCGACCAAGCCCGAGCCGCAGGGCTGACGTGCCGACGCGGCTCGGACCTGCCTGCCGGTCCGTTCAGGAGGCACCGGCAGCCGTCTTGGGCCCCTCGTCCGGCTCACCCAGGTTGTCGGCCACCTCGCCGGCGTCGGGCCCTTCCGCCCGAACGCGCTCGACGTGGGCCATCGCGGCACGCAGCTCGCCGAGCCAGCTCTCGGCGTTGCGCCCGACGAGCTTCACGCACCAGGCCAGCGCCTCGGAGCGGGTGCGGGCGACTCCGGAGTCGACCAGCGTGTCGAGCACCCGGCGCTCGGACTGCCGCAGCCTCGTCATGACCGGCACCGAGAGGGTGGTGAAGGTCTCCCGGCTCTCGCCACAGCAGGCGCCCCAGGCGACCTTCTGACCGGTCGCGTGCTCGAGTTCGCGGGCGATCCGGATCCGGTCGTCGCGGGTCCGCTCGCGGAACTCCTTGATCCGTCCCGCCTCGGCGGCGGCTCGCTCGACGGCCGAGGCCTCGTCCTCCAGCTTCGGCGCGGCGAGGCGCCCGATGACGGTGATCTCCTCCCGGTCGGTCGTGAGCTCGACGAGGTCGAACCACTCCTCCGGGAGCCGGCCGGAGAGCCAGCCGCGGATGCGTTGCTCACGTTCTTGCCGTGTCATGTAAGGATGATTACACCGTTACGGCGGTACGACAAGAGCCGACGACCCGCCGGCACCGATGGGTGGGCCCGCCGGTGCCGGGGGCGAGCTGTCAGAGCCGGTGGGACAGCTGTCAGAGCCGGTGGGACAGCCGTCAGAGCCGGTGGGACAGATGGCCGTTCGACTGGGCGTCCGGGCTGACCCGCTGCCTGGCCAGGCGCGCGACCCGGCCGAGGTTGAGGTCCCAGCCGAGCCCGTAGGCGGTCGGCACGAAGAGCCGCTCGTCCTCCGGCGCCCACCAGGTGGAACGCAACCGCTCGACGGTTGGCGGGCGGTAGTCGTAGGGAACTCCGACGACCCGGCCCTGCCAGGTCCGTTCGGCCGGCGGGCGGCGCAACTCCCGTGCCACCGAGGTCGCGACGAGCGCGCCAGCGGCGCCCCACATCAGCGCCTCGAGCCGGCCGACCTTCTTCTTCAACTTCCGCTTCTTGCCCATCGGACCTCACTTACCTCCGGTCGTCGTCGATCCCGGCGTCACGTACGCCGATCTTTACGGCCAGCTCGGCCAGGTCGGTGACGGGGCGCTCGCAGACGAAGTCGCGGCAGACGTAGGCCGCGGCCTTCCCCTCGAGCAGACCCCGGTGTGCCAACAGCGGCACCCGTCCCGCGCCATTCTGGCCGGTCTGCGCGTCTGTGTCCGGATCGCCGGCATCCGGCGCGCCGACCACCACGACCGCGCCGGGCGCCGGCGAACGCAGCGCGAGCCGGTGCAGGGCCGCACGGTCCGGATCGCCGGATGCCCCGACGACGGCGACCTCGACGGGTCCCGCGGCCAGCGCCTCCGCCACCGCGAGACCCCAGCCGGCCGCCCGCGGCGCCCGCGTGGCCAGCCGTCCGCTCACCCCGAGCGCGGCGCCGGCCGCCTCCCGATGGCGGGTGGATCCGGTGAGCGCGGCGTAGCTCAGCAGGGCGCCCGCCGCCGCCGACCGCCCGGACGGGGTGGCGTTGTCGGTCGGGTCCTGAGGTCGGCGGACCAGGCGCTCGGCGTCGTCAGCGGTGTCGAAGAAACCGCCGTCGCCGTCGCCGAACCGGTCGAGTACGAGGTCGAGCAGACCGCCCGCGCGGGCCAGCCAGATCGGCTCACCCGTCACCGACAGGAGGGCGAGGTAGCCCTCGGCGACGTCGGCGTAGTCCTCCAGCACGCCGGGGCTGGTGCCGGCCTGCCCGTCGCGGGACGTGCGGACGAGCCGCCCGGCGCTGTCGGTGTGCAGGCGGACGAGGAGTTCGGCGGCCTCCCGGGCCGCCTCGACGTAGGAGGGTTCGGCCAGCAACGCGCCCGCCTCGGCGAGCGCGGCGACCGCCAGGCCGTTCCACGCCGCGACGACCTTGTCGTCACGGCCTGGCCGGACCCGGGTCTCGCGGGCCCGCGCCAGCCGGGCCCGGACGCCCGCGAACCACTCCGCGTCGTCCGGGTCGCGGGGCAGCTGCAGGGTCGACGTCCCGTGCTCGAAGGTGCCCTGGTCGGTCACCACGAACAGCTCGGCGGCGGCCGCGCCGTCGACCTCTCCCAGGACCTCCGCGAGCCCACCCGGCGTCCAGGCGTAGAACTTCCCCTCGACCCCCTCGCTGTCGGCGTCCAGGGCGGAGGCGAAGCCACCCTCCTCGGTGCGCAGCTCACGGAGCAGGAAGTCGGCCGTCTCCCGGACCACCCGCTCGGCGAGCGGTGCGCCGGTGAGTCGCCACCAGTGCAGGTAGACGCGGAGCAGCAGCGCGTTGTCGTAGAGCATCTTCTCGAAGTGCGGGACCACCCAGGCCTGGTCGACGCTGTAACGGGCGAAACCCCCGCCGAGCTGGTCGTACATCCCGCCCCGGGCCATTCGCTCACAGGTCTGCTCCACCATGGCGAGCGCCTGCTGCCCGGAACCACCGCGGGTCGCGGCCCGGAGCAGGAACTCCAGCACCATCGACGGCGGGAACTTCGGCGCACCCCCGAACCCGCCGTGGCGCGGGTCGAAGTCAGCGCGCAGCGCCTCCACCGCCTGGTCGAGCAGGGTCACGTCGGGCGCCTCGCCACTCGGGAAGCGGGTGTCGGAGAGCTGGGCGACGATGCTCGCGGCCGACTCGACCAGGTCGGCGCGGCGCTCCCGCCACGTGCGCTCCACCGCCTCGAGGACCTGGCCGAACGCCGGCAGTCCGTGGTGAGGCGTGGGCGGGAAGTAGGTGCCGCAGTAGAACGGCTCGCCGGTCGGGGTGAGGAAGCAGGTCATCGGCCAGCCGCCCTGGCCGGTCATCGCCTGGGTCGCCTCCATGTAGACCGCGTCGACGTCGGGCCGCTCCTCCCGGTCGACCTTGATGTTGACGAAGTGGGAGTTCATGGTGGCGGCGGTGGCCTCGTCTTCGAAGGACTCGTGGGCCATCACGTGACACCAGTGGCAGGCGGAGTAGCCCACCGACAACAGGATGGGCACGTCGCGGCGGCGGGCCTCGGCGAACGCCTCCTCACCCCAGGTGAACCAGTCGACCGGATTGTCGGCGTGCTGGCGGAGGTAGGGGCTGGTCGCTGTAGCGAGGCGGTTCACCCCATTCACCGTAGCCCACAATTCCGACGGAACCCGTCGTCGCCGTGCCGTTCCGCGGCGACACCTCCGCACCCGTGCGGCCCGGAGCCACCGCCCCCGCGACCGGGGCGGAGTGCCGATGACGCGCTGTCCCCGGTCCCGACTAGCCTGCGGTGCGTGGGTGGTCAGGGTAGGACACGCGGCACGGGTCAACGTCGAGCACGCGACCAGCGCGGCTCGAACCAGCAGTCGGTCCGAGACCGCGGCCGGAGGGCCCACGGCGCCGAGTCCGTCGACGTGCCGCCATACGAACTCCACACCGGCGACGTGGCGAAGGCCTACCCGCGCTGGCCCACACCGGTGACGATCATCAGTGACGGCGCCTACGGCGTCCGCGGCTTCCACGGCGACACCACCGGACCCGACGGACTCCTCGAGTGGTACCGCCCCCACGTCGAGGCCTGGTCGGAGGCGGCGCATCCGGCGACCACGTTGTGGGTGTGGAACACCGAGGTGGGCTGGGCCACCATCCACCCGCTGCTGGTCCAGCACGGCTGGGACTACGTTCAGACCATCACCTGGGACAAGGGCATCGCCCACATCGCGGGCAACGTCAACGGCAAGACGATCCGCCGCTTCCCGGTCGTCTCCGAGGTCTGCGTCCTCTACCAGCGCAGGTTCGCCGTCGACACACCCGGCGGTCCGCTCCCGGTGCGGCAGTGGCTGCGGCACGAGTGGCAGCGCAGCGGCCTGCCGCTCTACCGTGCCAACGAAGCGTGTGGGGTCAAGAACGCCGCGACCCGGAAGTACCTCACCCAGGACTGGCTGTGGTACTGGCCGCCCGGTGAGATGTTCGAGAAGCTCGCGACGTACGCCAACGAGCACGGCGAGCGCACCGGCTGGCCCTACTTCAGCCTCGACGGCACCTCCGTCGTCACCGCGAAGGAGTGGGACGGCCTGCGCTACCGCTGGAACCACCAGCACGGCATCACCAACGTCTGGCACCGCGGCCCGCTGCACGACGACGAGCGGCTCAAGGGCACGCTCCGCCGCGCGGCGCCACGCGTCTACAAGCCGACCGCCGGCAGTTCGGCCCATCTGAACCAGAAGCCGCTCGAGTACATGGAACGCCTGGTGCGCGCCGTGACCGAGCCCGGCGACGTGGTCTGGGAGCCCTTCGGCGGCCTCGCCTCCGGCTCCGTCGCGGCGGTCGCCCTCGGGCGGCGGGCCTACGTCGCCGAACTCGACAAGAACTTCGCCAAGCTGGCCTGCGAACGCCTGGAGGTCGCGAGCGCCTCCGCCGATCCGGCCGCAGAGGAGGCCGCCGTTCCCGCCGACCGGCGGGGCGGCGAGGAGACCTCGTGACGGCCGAGACCGACGACCAGACCGAGGGACTCTTCGACGCGACCGAGGCCGCGCCGCTCGGTCCGGACGCGCCCATCGAGCCCGTCCTCGACCCGGCAGATCCGCGGACGACGCTGCAGGCCAGGCTGCGCACGCTGCTGCTCGGCCTGCCGGCCTACTTCGAGTTCAGCAACCACGTCGCCGGCGTCAACGCCACCGACCTGCACAGCCTCAACACCCTGTTGGGCACCTCGATCGAGGGCCAGGTCGTCAGGGCCCTCAACCAGCAGCGCGCGCTCTGGGATCCCGACGACCAGTGGCTCGGCTACACCTTCGAACGCCAGTCGCAGCGGTTTCCCGACGTGCGCCTCGTCCGCAAGGGACACGCCCGCGGACCGGAGATCGCGCTCGGCATCGAGCTCAAGGGCTGGTTCCTGCTCGCCAAGGAGGGCGAGCCCAGCTTCCGGTTCACGACGACCGCGGCCGCCTGCGCCGAGCACGACCTGCTGGTCGTGGTGCCGTGGTACCTCGACAACGTGCTCTCCGGGTCACCGGTCGCCGCCGAACCCTATGTCGCCTCCGCCCGCTGGGCCGCCGACTACCGCACCTACTACTGGCAGCATGCGCGAGACGCCGCGAAGGGGACGGACCGGAGTATCCAGACACCTCCGGGCGCCACGCCCTATCCGGGCAAGGACACACAGATCGCCGACGTCCCGGCCTACGACGGAGGCAAGAACTTCGGTCGGGTCGCCCGCGTACGTGGGTTGATGGACGACTTCATCAAGGCCTCCCACGAGCTCGAGGTCCTCGGGATCCGGATCCTCGACTGGTACCGCTTCCTGCGGATCCACAGCGACCAGGCCGACCCCGACCAGGTCTCCGAGCAGCTCGAGCGAGAACTCCGCCGCACGGCGCGGTCCCGCTCGGCCCGCGACGCCGGGGACGCCCTGCGGGCGGCCCGGACGCTCGGCGACCTGCTCGGACCCCGCTGAGCCTCGCGGCGCGTCGGCGCCCCCACCCACCGCCCCTCCCCGCCCGGCCTCCTCAGCCGCCCGGGTGTCTCCAGGCACGTGCACACATACCGCCTTGGGGTATGGTGGGGAGCGTTGGGACGATACCCCTTGGGGGTAGCAGGGAGATGGACATGGCCACCACACCGGCCGACTCGGGCGCCGGAAGCGCGACGCCCGGGCACAAGCCACCGGGTTACCTCCACCAAAAGGACGCCCACCTCAAGCGGCTCCGCCGGATCGAGGGTCAGGTCCGCGGCCTGCAGCGCCTGGTGGAGTCCGACACGTACTGCATCGACGTCCTCACCCAGGTCTCCGCGGCCACCCGGGCACTGGAGTCGTTCGCGCTCGGTCTGCTGGACGAACACCTTGCCCACTGCGTGAGCGAGGCGGTCGCGAACGGCGACCAGGACGCGCAGGAGAAGGTCAAGGAAGCCTCCGCGGCGATCGCACGCCTCGTGCGTTCCTGAGCAAGACACCGGGGCTCTGCAAGGTCATCTTGAAAGCTGCCTGACTCTCCGCACCACCCCTCACTTCGCACCACCCAGACTTCGAGGAGACCCCCCATGGCGATCACCACCACCTACACCGTGTCCGGCATGACCTGCGGCCACTGCGCCGCCGCGGTCAAGGGCGAACTCGAAGCGCTGAACTCGGTCTCGGCCGTCGATGTCGACCTGGTGGCAGGCGGCGACTCCACCGTCACCGTGACCAGCGCCGAACCGCTCTCCCGCGACGCGGTCGCCGCCGCGGTGGACGAGGCCGGCGACTACCGCCTGGTCACACCGTGAGTCCCGCGGCGACTCCCAAGGCCCCGGCAACCGCCCCGGCGGGTTCCGGGGCCGGGACCCTGCAGCCGGACCGTACGGTCGAGCTGACCATCGGCGGGATGACCTGTTCCTCCTGCGCGGCCCGCGTGGAGAAGAAGCTCAACAAGCTCGACGGTGTGGTGGCCACGGTCAACTACGCGACGGAGAAGGCGAAGGTCAGCTTCCCCACGACCGTCAGCACCGACGACCTCGTCGCCACCGTCGAGGCCACCGGCTACACCGCGACGCTGCCGGCTCCCCCGGCTGACAGCGCCGGGTTCACCGCGACTGCCCCCGCGACCGACCCGGAGGGTGAGCACACCCGCGCGCTCGGGCGCCGCCTGCTCGTGAGCGCGATCCTCGCCCTGCCGGTGGTGGTTCTCGGAATGGTGCCGCCGCTGCAGTTCACCAACTGGCAGTGGCTGGCGCTCGCGCTCGCCTCGCCGGTGGCGGTGTGGGGTGCGTTGCCCTTCCACCGCGCGGCCTGGACGAACGCCCGGCACGGTGCCGCCACCATGGACACGCTGATCTCGGTCGGCGTGATCGCGGCGTACCTGTGGTCCCTCTACGCGCTGTTCTTCGGCGAGGCCGGGACGCCGGGTATGCGGATGGAGTTCACCCTGCTGCCGGCGCGCGTGTCCGGCGCGAGCGAGATCTACCTCGAGGTCGTCGCGGCGGTGACGACGTTCATCCTGGCCGGACGGTACGCCGAGGCGCGGGCCAAACGGCGTTCCGGTGCAGCGATCCGCGCGCTGCTGGAGATGGGCGCGCGCGACGTCGCCGTGGTCCGCGACGGTGTCGAGGTCCGCGTGCCGATCGAGCGACTGCGGGTGGACGACACGTTCGTGGTGCGACCCGGTGAGAAGGTCGCGACGGACGGCGTGGTGGTCGAGGGTAGGTCCGCCGTGGACGCCTCGATGCTCACCGGCGAGTCCGTCCCCGTGGACGTCGGGCCGGGCGACCCCGTCGTCGGCGCCACTGTCAACACGGCGGGACGCCTGCTGGTTCGAGCCACCCGGGTCGGGTCGGACACCCAACTGTCCCAGCTCGCCCGACTGGTCGAGGACGCGCAGAACGGCAAGGCGGAGGTCCAACGACTCGCCGACCGGGTTTCCGGGGTGTTCGTCCCGGTCGTGCTCATGCTCGCGGTGGCGACGTTCGGGCTCTGGCTCGGCCTCGGCGGTACGGTCACCACGGCGTTCACCACCGCGGTCGCGGTGCTCATCATCGCCTGCCCCTGTGCCCTCGGGCTGGCCACACCGACGGCGCTGATGGTCGGCACCGGTCGGGGCGCGCAACTCGGCATCGTCATCAAGGGACCGCAGGTGCTCGAGTCCACCCGTCGCGTCGACACCGTGGTGCTGGACAAGACCGGGACGGTGACGACCGGGCAGATGCGCCTCGTCGACGTCGTGCCGGCCGATCCCGACGGCGCGCCGGACGTGTTGCGTCTCGCCGCCGCGGTCGAGCACGCGTCGGAGCATCCGATCGCCCGTGCCGTGGTCGCGGGCGCACGGCTCGGCGACGACTCTCCGCCGGTCGCGGTGACGGAGTTCGTGAACGCCGAGGGCCGTGGTGTCAGCGGCGTCGTGGAGGGGCACCTGGTCCGCACCGGGCGGCTGTCCTGGCTCCTCGCCGAGGGCGTCCCCGACCCGGGGGCCTCGTTGCGGGAGGCGGCCGAGCGCGCCGAGGAGGCGGGCCGGACACCGGTGTGGGTCGCGGTGGACGGCACGGCGCGCGGCGTCCTGGTGGTCGCCGACACGGTCAAGCCGACCTCGGCGGAGGCGGTCGCGGGCTTCCGTCGCCTCGGGCTGCGGCCGGTGCTTCTCACCGGCGACAACGCGCGGGCCGCGCGGACGGTCGCCGCCGAGGTGGGAATCGGTCCGGACGACGTACGCGCGGAGGTCCTGCCGGCGGAGAAGGTCGACGCCGTGCGCGCCCTGCAGGACGAGGGTGCCGTGGTCGCGATGGTCGGCGACGGTGTCAACGACGCCGCGGCACTGGCGCAGGCCGACCTCGGCATCGCGATGGGTACCGGCAGCGACGTCGCCATCGAGGCGTCCGATCTCACCCTCTCCCGCGGCGACCTGCGTGCGGCGGTGGACGCGATCCGGTTGTCCCGGTCGACGCTGCGCATCATCAAGGGCAACCTGTTCTGGGCCTTCGCCTACAACGTCGCCGCGATTCCACTGGCCGCGCTCGGTTTCCTCAACCCGCTCATCGCGGGCGCGGCGATGGCGTTCAGTTCGGTCTTCGTCGTCACCAACAGCCTGCGGCTGCGCCGCTTCGCGCCCCAGTCGTAACGGCGACCCGGACACCGGCGATGCGCCGGTCGGCACCAACATTGCCGACCGGCGCGCCGGCAGATCTACGCGTTGTCGATCGCGTAGCTTCCCGCGACGATCGACTCGTCACAGTGCCGGCAGCGCAGATCCACCTCGAGCTCATGCCGGCACGCGTGGCGGAGGACGGCCTCGGGTGCGTTCTGGGTCCGGGCCCATCGCAGGCCCCACTGGGCGAGAGTCAGCAGGACCGGGCGGAGCTCGTCTCCCGCCGCCGTGAGGTGGTACTCGTAGCGAGGCGGATGCTCTGAGTACTGTCGCCTGCTGATGACGCCGGCGCTTTCGAGTCCGCGGAGTCGGGCAGCCAGGATGTCGCGGCTGGCGCCGGTGTTGGCGACGATCTGCTCGAACCGATGGACGCCGTAGTTGATCTCGCGGACCGCCAGAAGCGTCCACCGTTCACCGATGATCTGCAGCGCGTCTGCGATCGGACAGTCCCGGGGGACCGGCTGCGGAGCCGTCGCCTGGCGCGTCACGGACCTGGTCACCTTCTGCGGGCTCATGACCCGATCATAGTCCGTTGTGTTTTCCAACTGACTGTGGTTGACTCCACGGACATGACGACCAGCACCCAGGATTACGTCGACGTGGTGAACGTGGTCCACCAGCACTTCCAGTTCTCCGACGCCAAGGACTTTTCCGGGGCTCGATCCCTGTGGGCCGACGAGCTGACTGTTGACCTTGGCGGTGTCAATCCAGCCGTGGGGGAACGGTCGCTGCCGACACCCTGAAGGAAGCCTGGACACGTCTGCTGGGTCCGATGGAGCTCACCCAGCACATGCTCACCAGCCACGTGGTGAGCGTTCACGACGACGAGGCCACCGTGACCTTTCACCTTCAGGCGCTGCATTATCACTCGGCGCTCGGCGAGGGCCCGGAGGTCAACACCTGGACCCTCTACGGCCGGGGTACATTCCGACTACGCCGCACATCCGGACGCTGGAAGATTTGCTCCACGCGGCTGATCGGTCTGCACAGCACCGGAAACGTGAACATGGTCGCCGACCTGACGAGACGCGCCCCGGCGTGACGCCCGAATGTGCCGTGTCCTTGACTGTCTAGGACACGACCTAGTTCCGGGCGAGCGAGGAGAGGGCGATCCGCAACCGTACGTCGAAGTCGTCGGGGTAGGTGTGTCCGAGGCCTGGTACGACGTCCAGCCGGCAGGCAAGCCCGGCTTGACGCAGACTCTCGTACGTCGCCTGGGCACCCTCCCCCACGTCGTCGTCCTTCTCCCCGAGCAGGATCACGCCGGGCACGCCGCGGTCCGCACCGGCACGCACCAGGGCGGGGTCGAGGTCCGTCGGGAACACCGCCGGCGCCACCGCGACGAAGCCCACGGGGGTTCCGGGCGATCCGGCGAGTGCCCAGCGCATCGCCGGCCGGGCGCCCGCGGAGAAGCCGCCGGTCACGAGCGGAAGGTCCCGGTCCGCGGCGTCGAGGCCGGCGACGGCGGTCGCGATGTCGCGGGCGGCGACTTCGGGATCAGGCCACGAACGGTAGGTCGGGGTGTTGCGCTGGCTGGAGTCCACCGCGAGGAGAACACAACCGGCGTCGAGGGCCGCCGCCCACTCGGTGGCGGCGTCCTCCGCCTCCTCCCCCGCTCCGTGCAGGGTGACCAGCAGACCGTGCGGTTCCCCCTCCGGCCGGCGTAGGAGGGGCGGTCTCGTGGTGTCGGCCGCGGCGTCCGCACGGGCCTGGGACTCCCGGACGAAGTCCGCGAAACCCTCGATCCCGGCCAGGTCGGCGAGGTCGTCGTCCTCGAGCAGGATCCGGCGGTGCCACCACGCGCCGGCGGCGAAGGCCGCGCGCAGTTCCTCGTAGGCCTCCTCCGGCCGGCCACCGAGGGCCAGCAGGCAGGCGGCGAGGTGGGCGAGGTCCGCCCGCCAGGCCGGCAGGTCCGGCATCGCCGCACGAGCCAACGCGACGCCCTCGGTGTGGTCGCCCCGCAGGTAGGCCTCAGTGATCTCATCGGCGACCGTCTCGTAGCGGGCCCGTTCCTCACGCACGCGTTCTGCTCACTCTCCTGTGACGTCCGGCTCGTCAGGGTGTCGAGTCGGCCCCGTCGAGTATCGAGCAGACCCACGATGGCGGCCGCCGCGGGACGCCACAACAGGTTTTCGCGTCGTCAGCCCAGAGCCTCGCGGGCCAGTCCCAGCAGGAAGACGGCGCAGGCGGCCCAGAACGGCGCCGCGTCCTCGACCGGGCGGCCGTTCATCATCGGCCGTCCCGCCGTCGCCGTCGTGAGGAACGCGGGCACCAGCCAGCCGTACTTCGCGGCCGCACCAGCGGCGACGGCGCGGCGCACGTCCGCCCGAGGCAGACCCCGCCCCGCCGCGGCGAGTCCGTCGGCGTACCCGGCCACGAGCGTCTCGAAGAGTTCGGGCAGCACCGTCGGAGGCAGGTGGAAGTCGGCCACCGCGTCGACGAGGAGGGTGCCGAGGTCCTCACCGAGCGCACCCACCCCGGCGAACGCCCAGTCGATCGCGACGGTGTCGCCGTCGACGTCGAAGAGGTTGCGCGGGTGGAAGTCCAACTGGCACAGCGTTCGCGGATACCCCGCGAGGACGTCGAGCAGCCCGCCCCGCACGTCCCACAGCGCGGCGAACTCCGCGGCCCGCCGGACCGGGAGCACCGCCCGGACGAACGGATGCCGCCACGCGTCCACGTCGTCGAGGATCGCGGACACCCCGGCTCGGCGTTCGACGTAGAGGCGGAGCCAACCACGACTCAGCCACGGCGTCAGCAGGTCCGGCGACTCCGCGAGGGCGCCCTGCATCCGGCCGAGATGCGCGGCCGCGAGTCGGTAGCGCGGGAGCGCCCAGCCCGATCCCGGGTCGCCCTCGACGTCCTCCATCCAGACGGCGACGCTGCCGTCCCGGCGTTCCTGGACGCCGTAGGGGCGCGGCGCCCGGAGGCCACCGCGCAGACTCGCGAGCAGTGGGTGTTCGAACGCGTCCGCCTCGCGCCGCCAGTAGAACGGGTGCACCGGGTCGCGGTCGGAGCCCCAGACCGCGCCGTCGTGGTCGGCGTGGCCGACCACCTTGACGACGCTGGACCAGTCGCTGCCGCGCTGCCGCCAGATGCCGACCGTGGCGAGGCCGGGCACGTTGGAGCGGGCAACCAACTCGACCTGCCCGCTCCGTACCTCCTCGACCCCACGGCCCAGCGCCGCCGCCACGCACTCCGGCACCTCCGCCGGGTGCGGATCGGACGCGTGCCAGGGACGACCCGTCGACTCCACGACGGACAGTCTGCCGCGTCCCCGACTCAGTGCGTGCCCAGTGTGTGGAGGGCCCGTGGGTGCTCAGTGTGTGTAGGGCCGGTGCAAGTCGCACTCCGGGTTCAGCCGTACGCCGAAGCCGGGTGTCTCGGGCAACCGGAGCCGCCCGCCCTCCGGCACCGGCTCGTCCAGCAGCAGCGGATGGAACATCGGCACGATCTCACTCGCCTGCGGATGCATCATCAGGAACTCCGAGAACGGGCTGTTCCGACGGGTGATCACGAAGTGGTAGGAGTACACGCTCGACCCGTGCGGGACCACCGGCACGCCGTGCGCGTCCGCGAGCGCCGCGATCTTGGTCAGCTCGGTGATGCCGCCACACCAGTTGACGTCCGGCTGGATCATGTCGGCGCACCCCATCTCGAGGAGCAACCGGAAACCGAACCGGGTCCATTCGTGCTCTCCGGTGCTCACCCAGGTGCCGGTGGGTACGCGGCGCCGGAGTTCGGCGTAGCCCCAGTAGTCGTCGGGCGGGAGAGGCTCCTCGATCCACTTCAACCCGAACTCCGCCGAATCCCGCGCGAGCCGGGTGGCGTAGTCGAGATCGAGCGACATCCAGCAGTCCCAGCTGAGGAAGAAGTCCTCGCTCACGCGTTCGCGCATCGAGGCGAGCTTGTCGAGATTGGCCCGCATCCCCTCAGGGCCCTCGGCCGGGCCGTGCTGCAGGGGCAGCTTGCCACCGATGAAGCCGAGCTTCTCGGCGAGGTCCGGGCGCGCACCGGTCGCGTAGAAGACCAACTCGTCCTGGACGGGACCGCCGAGCAGGGCGTAGACCGGCTCCTGGCGGATCTTGCCGAGCAGGTCGTACAACGCGAGGTCGACCGCGCTCAGGCAGTTGACCACGAGGCCCTTGCGGCCATAGAAGAGGGTCGAGGAGTACATCTGGTCCCAGATCTTCTCGATCGAGGTGACCGGGGCGCCCTCGACGAACCTCGCCAGGTGCTTCTCCACGATGTACGCGCCCGGCTCGCCTGCCGTCGTGGTGGCGAAGCCGACCGTCCCGTCCTCCGCCTCGATCTCGACCACCAGGGTGCCGAGCACGTTGAGGCCGAACTTCTGCCGGCTCGCGCGGTACTCGGGGTAGCGCGCCATCGGGGTGGCGATGTGGTCGTCGATCCAGTGCTGCCCACCCTGGTCGTGATAGTCCGCGCCACCACCACGGACGACGTACGCCCGCACCTCGCGAATCCTCGGCATCGCCATCAGGTCGGTCCTCCTCTTCGGTCGGGTCTTTCGGTCGGATGGTCTTGGACCGTCTCGTCCGGTCCTGGCACCTCGCGCTCGACGACCAGGCGGACCGGGCCGAACAGGCCGGAACGCCGCTGGCCGGCGAACACCGCCATCGTGGGCGAGGCGTCGTCGAGGTAGGGCGCGAGCGTGTTGAAGACGCTCACCTCGACGTCGTTGCGGCCGGCTCGCAGCAGACCGGTGAGGTCGAAGCGGTACGGCGACCAGATCCGCACCCCGGCCGGCGATCCGTTCACCGTCACCTCGGCGGTACCGCGCACCGAACCGAGGTCGAGGACGGCCCTACCGGGCACCTCGGCGCCGGTACCGGTGTCAACCTCGACCTGACGCCGGTAACGCACGCCACCGGAGTGCGAACCCAGCCCGGCATCGGCCCACGGGCCGAGCGCGAGAGGTCCCTCGTCGCACTCGAACACCAGGGGACCGTTCCACAACGCGCCCGCCACCCGGCCGTCGACGGGTTCGACCCGGACGGCGAGCACCCGCCGCCCGTCCGCCGGGTTCACAGGCTCGTGGGCGGACGTGGTGCTCCTCGGATCTCCTGGTGGGAACACAATCCGGCCGTGCGTGACGGCGACCGGCACACCGTCAACCCACGCTTGCACCGCCCCGGTGGCGACGGGCAGGGACGCCGACGTCGCGCCCGGTGGAACGACGAGGCGGAACCACTCGGGTGGCTTCGACTGCCCAGGGCGCGCCTCCGGAACGACGTCGAGCACGCCGCCACCGGCCGCGGCCGGCTCCAGCCAGGCCGCCGCGGACAACGGATGCGGCCGCGGCCGCAGCAGCGAGAACCGCGGATCGTAGGCGTGCGTGCGCCGCGGCGCGGCCGGCACCGGCACACCGTCTCTGGCGAACGTCCACGAAGCACCGGTGACGAAGGTCGTCGCCGTACCGTCGAAGTCCTCCACCAGCGCGTCGACGAGGACGGCAAGGGGCTTGCCGATGTCGGTGAACCGGACCTCGATGATGTTGTCGCCGGTCGCGAGGTGACGCGTCACGTCGTAGGGCAGCACCCGCGTCTGGCCGCCGTAGGGTTCGAAGGCACCCTGGGTCGCGACCTCCTGCCCGTTGACGACGAGTCGCGCCGGCCCGTCCGTACCGAGCTGGAGGAGGGCGCGCGCGGGGTCCCGCACCAACGGAAGGACGCCTCGTGCGAGAAGTTCGGTGCCACGCACCGAACCGTCCCCGGGGACCAGCCACTCCGGTCGCGCGAACGCCGGCGCGTCCGCCGTCAGTGCCCAGTACCCCCGCAAGGCGTCCTTGCGCTCGGCGGTCACCCGGACCTCGAGCAGGTTCGCGCCGGTCCGGGTGCGGACCGGCTCCAGGCGCAGGTAGCCGCCCCGGTCGGCGCCGAGTTCGACACCGTTCCACCACACCTGGGTGCGCCCGCCGGCGGCGATCGCCAGGGTGAGATCGCGTTCCTCGTGGGCGGGGAGGCTGGTCCGGAGTACGACGACCTGCCCGGGCTCCACACCGTCCACGTGCCAGAACTCCTCCGGCACCCGCCCCTTGGGGCCCAGCATCCGGGTCTGGAAGGGGTCCTTCTCGATGCCGTGGGACAGCGAGTAGCGCAGTGGATGCCAGCGGGTCCCCTCCAACGGCCCGTGCAAGGGTCGGGTCAGCGGTCCGGCATGGTCGGCGGGAAGGGGCTCCGGCACGTCGGCCGGCGCCAGCGGATCGGTCCGCCAGCCGAAGGTGCCCTGCCCCACCAGGACCTCCTCCCACGGCGCCTCGTCAAGGTCGACTTGCTCCCAGTGGTCCGCGGTGCCGTCCACGTCGACCCGGTGGCGCACCCGCCATTGCTGGACGGGGAACGCCCCCTCCGCCGCCGGCAGGGCGAAGTCGCCGTGTCGGTTGTTCATCGTGGGGAGCACCTGTGCCGTCCAGGGGCCGTCGAGCGTGATCTCCCAGGTCCGCCGGTCGGGGTCCGGATCGCGGACGACTCCCGCCGGGTCTCCCGACCGGACCGGAGCGTCTCGCCACACCAGGATCGCGGCCGGGGCCTGGTCGAAGCGGACGGTGACCTCGGCCGTGCCGGCGTCGGCGCCCTCGCCGACCACCCGCACCGGCGCCGCCCGGGTCGTTCCGGTCAGCGGATCCCACTGCTCCACGTCGCTGACCCGACCACCGTCGGCGATCCGTACGACGACCCGCGACCGGTACCGCGACGGGTCGAAGTCGTACCCCTTCTCCCGCGGCCCGGAGAACCAGTTGACCCCCTTGGCGAGCATCGGCTGCGCGGTCGCCCACCCCAGTGGCGCGGCGGGCACCAACAGGACGTTGCGGTCGCCGACCCGACGCAGCAACACGGGACCGTCCGCGTCGACGCCGCGACCGAGTGGTTCCAGCGCTGCCGGCAGGTCCTCGACGGTGGGGACGTACACCGCCGTCCCCTCCTCGACCAACGCGGCGAGCGTGCGTACGGCGGCCGCGCCCTCGGCGCTTCCCTCCGCGGCCCGCACCGGCCGGTCGCCCACGACGACCAGCAGCCCACCCTGGCCACAGAAGTCCACCAGCTTCGCGGCGGTCGCCCCCTCCAGCACGCTGGCGCTCGGCACCACCACGGCCCGGTAGGACTCGCCGCGGGTGTGCAACGCACCGCCTCGGACCTCCGAGGTCGCCACCGTGTCGTCGTCGAGGACGTCGAAGTCGCGGTGCGCCCGGTCGAGCACGCCCGGGTGCGTGTCGAACCACACCATCCGACCGACGATCTCGACGTACGTGCGACTCGCCCGCCGCGCCGGCTGCGAACGACTCGTCAACAGCGTGCCCGCCCGCACTGTCGCGGACGGGAACAGGACGCCGACGTCGCAGCGGTGCTCGCCCCGCGTCAGCAGCCAGCACAGCCGGCTCACCGTGTCGGCGAAGTACCTGTAGTGCGGCCAGTACGGCTGCCGCCAGCAGGTGCTCGGCGGCGCCCACTCCCACCAGCCACCGCGCGTCGAGTAGTAGACGGCGTGCGGGTTGTAGAGGGTGGCGCCGGCCAGCAGCCACGGCATCAGCCAGTCGAAGGTCTCCTCCAGCGTGCCGCCCCATCCGCTGCTGTGGAACGACTCGATCCAGGTACGCGGTCTGCCGTAGTGGTGGGCGAGCGAGCTGTGGATCTTCGCCTCGCCGTGGTGGTCGCTGCCAGGGGCGCTGAACCACCGGTGCGTGCGGGGGTAGTCGGCGTACTGCCAGGTGGAGCCGAGTGGATCGCCGGCCCGCGACGGGCTCTGCTGGTCGACGCCGACGACCAGGCCGTGGCGTTCGTGCCAGGCGTGCAGCGGCCCGAAGAACGCCTCCTCGGCCAGCACCCCGCGGACTCGCTGGTAGTCGGAGCGGACCCGCTCGGAGTCTGGCCCCCAGTCCTCCCACAGGGCCGCGATGCGGTCCTCGATCCGGTAGTCGTGCCGCTGCGCGAACTCCGCCGCGAACCCCGGGCTCCACGTGGGCAGGTTGGGCAGCTCGTCCTGGAAGGATCCGGCGATCACCGAACCGAGGTAGGTTCCGAGCCGGTGCTCGAACTGCCCGTGCACGGTGTCGAGCAGCGCGGCGCACGCGCGCGCCGAGGTGTAGTCGAACCCCTGCCGCAGGCTGTACGCCAGCATCAGCCGGTACCGACCGCCGGCAGCTTCTCCGCCGCTGCCCGGGTCCGCACTGCCTGACCACACGACCCGGCGCCCGGCCAGCTCGACCGGAACCGGCGGACCCGCCACCGCACCGTCGCCGGACAGGGGCAGCGCGGCCGCCGCGATCGGGGTGCCGGCGGCGGGACAGTCGAGTTCGCCCGGTCCGTCCAGGTCGACGACGACCCGTTCCAGTGAAGCTCCGGCGTACTCCGGCACCCGCGTCACGAGCTGTCCCTGCAGGTTGGCGCCGGAGAAGCCGATCTGGTCGTAGAACCACAGGCGCGCTCCACGCCTTCGGGCGTGCTCGCACAGGCCCAGCCACAGCTCCCACCACTCCTCGCTGAACAGCGGCGGATCGTCGGCGAGGGAGCCGTACGTCGGGCCGGTCGGCGCGAGGTTCAGGACGACGAGGTTGTGGACGCCCTGGTCCACGAGCTGGTCCAGCTGCCAGCTCAACCGGGGCAGTTCCATCCGGTCGCCGCTCCACCACCAGATGGGCGCCGGTGAGAACTCCGGAGCCGGCCTCGCGAAGCCCCGGAAAAGTTCGCGGTGACGTGACTGCCGAGGCACGTGGTCCTCCTCCGGACGGATGCGCTGGCCCCTCGCCCCCTGTCGGCGTAGGTTATGCGCAGTTTCAGCTCGGTGAACATGTGTTCACGTATCCGAATCACCCGCACGGATCCCGCGATGGCGAGCAGGGGGCGACGATGTGAACGACATGACCAAGGGCAGCGCGGTGAAGTCCGCCGAGCGGACCCTCGCGATCCTCGAACTCCTCACCCGGCACGAGGAACCCATGAGCTTCACCGCGATCGCGCAGGCCCTGCGATATCCCCGTTCCAGCCTGCACGGCCTGCTCCGGACGGTCGTCGAACGTGGCTGGGCGGACTTCGACCCCGAGCAGCGCAGCTACACCCTCGGCATCCGCACGCTGGAGGCGGGCAACGCCTACACCCGGGCGCTCGGCCTGGTCGAACGCGCGCTTCCGTTGATGGAACGCATCCGCGACACGATCGACGAGACCGTCCAGTTGGCCGTCCTCGACGGGTTGCACAACGTCTACGTCGCCAAGGTCGACGGTCGGCAAACGCTCACCCTCGCGTCCGAAGTTGGACGACGGCTGCCCGCGCACGCGACGGGCGTCGGAAAGGTCCTCCTGGCCGGACTCGGCCAGGAGGAGCTGGAGACCCGGCTGGGTCCCACCACCCTGGCCGGATTCACCCCCCACACGCTGATCGACAAGGATCGCCTGCGCGCCCACCTGCGCACCGTCAGCGGTCGGGGCTTCGCGGTCGACAACGAGGAGTACACCCTCGGCATCCGGTGCGTGGCGGTTCCCGTCCAGGACTGGAGCAGGCACACCGTCGCCGCGCTCAGCGTGTCGGTTCCGGCGATCCGCTTCACCCCGGCCCACCGCGAGAAGGCCCACCGGCTCCTCCTCGACGCCGCCCACCGGCTCTCCACCGCGCTCGGCTACCGATCCGGTCCCGGTGGCAGGTCCGGCGTCGTCCCCGTGGGCTGACGAAACGTCCGTGCACAGGCAGTCCAAGGAGAGGCGAGTCGACGATGAGTACCTACGGCGTCCACCTGCTACCCCTCGGCCGTGGAGACGTGCCGGGACCAGAGCTGTTCTGGATGAGCGGCTTCGAGGAGTGGCACACCCTGCTCTTCCAGTCCGCACTCATCCGCGGCGACGGCGTGACCGTGCTCGTCAACACCGGTCCGGCCCGCGACCTCGAACCCATGAACGCGCACTGGGAGAAGGTGCTCGGCGCACGGGCCCGGATGCGTCGCGAGCCCGGTGAGTACATCGTCGACCAACTCGCCGCGCACGACCTGACACCCGACGACGTCACCCATGTCGTCCTCACCCCGTTGCAGCTCTACACCGTGAGCAACGTCGCGTTGTTCCAGAACGCCGAGATCTGCGTCGCCCGCCGCGGCTGGGTGCACTTCCACACGACGCACGCACATCCGCACGACAACCGGGCGACCTCGATCCCCGACGACGTCCTCGTGCATCTCGTGACCGACGCCTGGCCGCGGGTGCGGCTGCTCGCCGACGAGGACCAACTCGCCCCGGGCCTGCGCACCTGGTGGAGCGGCGTGCACCACCGCGCGTCCGTCGTCGTCGAGGTCGACGCGCCGGCCGGTGTCGCCGCCATCTCCGACAGCTACTTCGTCCTCGACAACGTGGAGAAGGACATCCCGATCGGGATCAATGAGAACATGTACGAGGCGATCACCGCCTACGCCCGTGTACGCGACACCGCGGACATCGTCGTTCCGCTGTACGACCCGCGGAACCTCGACCGCTTTCCCGGCGGGAGGATCGCATGAACGTCCCTGTCCCGCAGGCACCACGGACCGTCCTCGTCACCGGGTCCGCCCGCGGCATCGGCCGTGCCACCGCCGCCCGCTTCGGCCGCGAAGGTGCTCGCGTCGTCGTCAACCACCCGCCCGGTGAGCGCGGGTTCGCGCAGGAGACGGCCGAGCTGGTGACGGCCGCCGGCGGGACCCCGCTGGTGGTGGAGGCGGACGTCGCCGACCCCGACGCCGTGACCGCGATGGCGCGGACGGTCCACGACACCTGGGGCTCCCTCGACGTGCTGGTCAACAACGCGGGCATCTGTCCCTTCGCCGACTTCTTCGACATCGACGTCGCCCTGTGGGACCGGGTCCAGCACGTCAACCTGCGGGGTGTGTTCCTGGTCACCCAGGCCTTCACCCGCGCCATGGTGGAGGCGGGGCGCGGCGGGCGGGTGCTGTCGGTGTCCTCGATCTCGGCCTGGGTCGGAGGCTCCCAGCAGGTGCACTACTGCACCACCAAGGCCGGGATCAGCTCGCTGATGAAGAGCCTCGCCATCGTGCTCGGCCCACACGGCATCACCTGCAACGCCGTCCTCCCTGGGGCCATCGCCACCGACATCAACAAGGACGACTGGACCGACACCGCGAAGGTCGACTACTTCCGGTCGCGGATCCCGGTCGGCCGGATGGGCGAGCCGGCCGACGTCGCGGGCGTGCTGTGGCTGCTGTCCCAACCGGAGTCGGCGTACATGAACGGTTCCGACGTACTGGTCGACGGCGGTATGTTCGTCAACCTGCAGTAGCCCAAACCGCGAGGACCGAGGGGTGAGAGTTGGCACGACTGCGACCGGCGTCGGGCGAAGAGACGGCGCGGTGGTACGACCTCTGGCAGGACCGACAGCGGGCCTGGTGCCGACGGCACGGGCTCGCCGACACCGACGAGTCCGACCACCTGCGCCGCCTCGACCTGTGGCGGGCGAACGCCGCGCAGGCCAGGGTCTTCGCGATCGCCGCCGAAGACTGCGACGACACCGACGACTCGCTCCTCGGGTTCTGCGCGCTGTCCCTCCGCCCCGACTCCCCCAGCCGCCCTGCCGTCGTCGACGACATCTGGGTGGCACCCGAGCACCGCCGCCGCGGTCACGGCTCGGCCGCCAGGGCAGCTCTGGAGCGGTGGTGCCGCGAGCACGCCCTTCCCCGACTCGTCGTCACCGTCGATCCCGGTGACCCGGCGCAGGCGGCGCTGTTTCGTCCCTACACCGTCACCGCCCAGCGGATGGCGCGGTCCCTCCTCGACGTGCCGGACCTTCCCGACGGCGTGGTCGGCAGGCCCATGACCGCGGCGGAGTTCCCGTCCTGGCGGCAGGAGGGGATCGCCGGGTACGCGCACGACATCTTCGACAGCGGCGGCGAGGCCACTCTCGACGACGCGTTGGCGCGCTCGGCGCGGGAGTTCGACGAACTGTTGCCGGCCGGGGCCGAGACCGAGCACCACAGCTTCTGGGTGCTGGACGCGTCGTCGACCGCCGCCGGTGATCGCGACGGCGGGTACGTCGCCTCCATCTGGTTGCGCCACCACCACCAGGTGGGCCGGTCGTTCGTCTTCGCGCTCGCCGTGGAGCCCGAGTACCGCGGGAAGGGCTACGGACGAGCAGCCATGCGACTGGGCGAGCGCGCCAGCAGGGACGCCGGTGACTCCGTGCTGGCGCTCAACGTCTTCGGCCCGAACACCGTGGCGATCAATCTCTACACAAGTCTCGGCTACGTCGTGAGCGACCAGTCGCGCTCGACCGAGCTCTGAGGTCCCGCTGGTCCTGACCTCCGGTCCCCACCGCCGGACGGATCAGGCGACGCAGAACTCGTTGCCCTCGGGATCGGCCAGCACGACCCATCGCGAGCCGCCCTCGGAGCCCTCGCCCAGCCTGGTCGCGCCGTGCGCGCACAGGCGGGCGACCTCCGACTCCACCTGGTCGGGGCCGAAGTGCAGGTCGAGGTGGACGCGGTTCTTCACCTGCTTGACCTCCGGCACGACCTGGAAGAGCACCCGTCCGCCCTGCCCCACGCCAGTGTCGGGGTTGACGGGATGGTCGGGATCACGAACGGCCGCCGCGTGCTTCCAGGCGCTACGGCCGTCGATCTCGGTGACCTGGTCCTCGACGGGAACGCCGTTCGCCAGCAGGGACTTGATCAGTGTCGAGTGGTCCTCGACGACGTAGCCGAGCGCCTCGGCCCAGAACCGCGCCAGCAGGTGCGGGTCGGCGCAGTCGATGCACACCTTGTATCTCACAGCCATGCCCGCACCCTAGGACCTGGCACCGACAGGTGGCCCGCGAACCGGTCAGCCGGCGGGCCTGAGCGACGACATCGCGTCGAACTCCTCGTCGGTGAGTTCGACCTGCGCGGCGTGCAGGTTGTCCTCGAGGTGGCTCACCCGGGAGGTGCCGGGGATCGGCAGGGTCACTGGTGAGCGGCGGAGTAGCCAGGCGAGGGCGAGTTGGGAGGGCGGGACGCCCTTGGTCCGGGCGAGGTCGTCCAGGGGTCCGCCGGGGCGGGCCAGTTCGCCGATCGCGATGGGGTTCCAGGGGATGAAGGCGAGTCCGTGGCGGTCGCAGTAGTCGAGTTCGGCTTCGGCGTCCCGCTTGACCAGGTTGTAGAGGTTCTGCACGGACACGATCTCGGTGATCGCGCGGGCCTCCTCGATCTGTTCGATCGAGAAGTTGGAGACGCCGATGTGGCGGATCTTGCCCTCCTCGCGCAGCTCGGCCAGGGCTCCGACGCTCTCGGCCAGTGGCACCTTCGGGTCGGGCCGGTGCAGCTGGAAGAGGTCGATCCGCTCCACACCGAGGCGGCGCAGGCTCAGCTCGCACTGCTGCTTGAGGTACTCGGCCCGGCCCACCGGCACCCAGACTCTCGGCGCCGGGCGGGTGAGCCCCGCCTTGGTGGCGATCACCAAAACCTCCGGGTAGGGGTAGAGGGCCTCACGGATCAGCTCCTCGCTGATCTCCGGGCCGTAGGAGTCGGCCGTGTCGATGAGGTCGACGCCCAGATCGACCGCACGGCGTAGGACCCGGATGGCCTCGTCGTGGTCGGCGGGTGGACCCCAGATGCCCTCACCGGTGATGCGCATCGCACCGAAGCCCAGCCGGTGCACGGTCAGGTCGCCGAGGGTGAACGTTCCGCTCGCGTGTGCGGGCCGGGTCGCCGCGCTCATACTTCGCAGACTACGCCGCGCGGCACCGGTCGACCCGACCTTGCCCGCACGGCCCTACCAAGGTGGATCCCCCATCGGCCCTCACCCCTGGGGGAGCAGCCGGATCCGGGCCGCCACGTGTCGTTCGACCGCTGCCCGGCTGTAGAGCATCGGCACGTACTCGCCACGCGCCCAACGCTCGGCGAGGTCCCGGTAGTGCGGACTACGCGGGTCGCCGGACTGTCCGGGCGTGTTGACGCAGATGGAGTTGTCCCACTCGCCCACGTCCATGACGACCCGAACCGACGCGCCGATCGTCTGGACGAAATCCTCCGGGAAGTACGGCGCGGCGTTGACGGTGGTACCCGAACCGCCCACCCGGATCGGCCCGACGTCCAGCGTGGGATCGAGGAAGCCGAGCGGGTGCGGCTGGTGGTTGTGGTGCAGGTCTCCCCAGGCCCAGGTCCGGGAGTCTCGGCCCAGGAGGCGTTCGACCTCCTCGTAGGCACTGCGCAACGTCGAGGTGAGCAGCAGGTCACGGCGTTGCTCGCCGTCGGCGCCGAAGCGGCGGTCGGGGTCGGCGAGGGCGGCGCGGGCGGCGGCCTGGTCGATCAGGTCCAGTAGGGGCCGGGTGCCCGGTGGGAGCATCTCGTCGGCGTAGCCCGGCAGCAGGTGGCGCGACACCCAGACCTCGTACAACGCGGCTGCGGGTGAGTCGACCTCCTCCACCGCGTCCCAGTCACGCACCAGGGTGAGGGCCGCGGCCAGTGCGGGATCGTCGCCGTCCGGCCGGATCTTGTCCAGCAGCGCGAGGACCTGCTGCGCGGCCGGTGAGCGCCGGTCGGTCTGCAGCCGCGCGGAGTCCTCCACGCCGTGCCGGTCACCGCCACGGAGCACCTCGACGATTCGGTGGTGCCGGGAGGTGTCGGGCCATTCGTAGCTGAGCTGCCGGTCGGCCGGAAAGTCCGTCGGCAGGTTGTACTGGTTGGCGGTCGCGACGAAGCCCTCCGCCGGATCGACGACCTCGGGGAAGTGCTCGGGTGCGTAGAAGCCGTCCCACTCGTAGCGTCCGTCGCCGGGCACCGGGAGCAGCCCGTCCCAGCCGGGCCTGCGGGGTACCAGCCCGGCCGCCTTCCACCCGATCGTCCCCGTCACGTCGGCGTAGACGTGGTTCTCACCGGGGCTCCCCCACCCGCGCAGGGCGGTCCGGAACTCCTGGGCGTCCCGCGCGCGCAGGTAGGCGAGGCTGCCGAGGTAGGCCCCCGTGCCCGGCTCGAACCACGTGGCGCGAACGGCGTAGGCCCGGTGCCGGGCGAGGTCGACGTGGATGACGGGACCGTGCCGGGTGAACGCAAGGTCGAGTTGACGAGGGGCGGCATCGCGTACCTGAAAGGTCTCCCGCTCGACCCGCATCGTCTCCCAGTCGTCCCCGTAGCGGTAGCGGGCCGGGTCGTCCGGATCGAGATCGTAGACGTAGAGGTCCTGGACGTCGATCGGAAAGATCGTGAATCCGAACGCGACCTGTCCGTTGTGCCCGAGCGTCACGCCGGGCAGCGCGGGTTCACCGGCCCCGATCACGTCGAGGCCGGGCGCGGACAGGTGCGTGAGATAGCGCAGCGACGGTGTCGCGTAGGCGCGGTGCGGGTCGCTGGCGAGGATCGGCCGGCCGGTCGCGGTGCGGCTTCCGGCGACCACCCAGTTGTTGCTGCCCTCCGCGGTGGCGTCGATGCCGGCGACACCGGTCGTACCGGCCGCGCTGGTCAGTGGCGCCCGCGGGTCGCCGCTGAAGACCAGCGGGGTGGTCGCGAGGTCGAACGTCCGCAGCAGGTCGTCCGGGAGTTCGAGGTCGATCCCCTCCGCAAGGTGTGGTTGGCGGGCCGGCCGGAGTGCCTGACGGACGAGGTCGGCCTCCCAGCCGGCCGCGTGGGTGACCCGTGCGCGCGTGACCTCGTGCAGGAGGTTGAGTGCGATGCCGTGGCTGCGGACGCGTACGACGTCCTCGGGCCGCCAGCGCGCCGGCCGGTAGCCGAGCAACCCGAACTCCGGCGGGAGCGCCTCGGGGTGCCCGTCGAGCCAGTCGAGGTAGGCGTTGATGCCGGCGGTGAAGCGTTCGGTGCTACTGCGGGCGTCCGGACCGTAGGCGGCCCACTCGGCCTCCAGGTCACCGCGGTAGAGGAACAACCTGCAGGCGCGGTCCCGCTCCAGGTAGTCCGGACCGAACACCTCCGCCAACAGCCCCAACCCGCGGCGCCGCCACAGGTCGATCTGGAAGAGCCGGTCGCGGGCGGCGTTGAAGCCCTGCCCGAAGAACGCGTCGTCGGCGCTCCCGGCGTAGATGTGCGGGATCCCCCACGCGTCCACGACGATCTCCACCGGCCCGGCCAGCCCGGCCACGGACGTGATGGTCGTCTCCGCAACAGTCGGCCCCTCGGGCGGGTTGTTCACGCTCGCACTCCTCCAGTCGACGCCGTACCACTCGGTCCATACGGTTCACACGGTCGAGCACAGCGATCATCCACGGGAACAGGCTGTCCGCGTCAACCGCGTTTCGCGGGGTCAACCGGGTTCGGCCGTCGATCGCGGCTCACCGGAGCCGCCAGACACCCGAGCAGAGGTCGATCATGGTCGGCGCGACGGTCGGGAATCCGCACCGCCCGAAAGCGCGTGTGGGCACCACCTGGGGGCGAATCGAGGCGTACCGTTCGAGACAGGCACGCAAGGAGGCTCGCCATGCAGGTCGGACACCGGAGCGTCCCCCGCGACACCGACGCCCGGATCGAGGCGTGGGCACCGACGCGGGAAGGGTGTGTGGCCGAGGCGGTGGTGGCCATGGTGGAGACCTTCGCCGACATCCGTGCCGCCAGGCCCTCCGACGTCGCGACCTTCGAGGTCCCCACCGAGGACACCGACGAGGACCTGCTCGTGACCGTGCTCGGCGAGGTCCTCTGCCTCCTCGACACCGCGGACGTCGTTCCGATCCGGGTCGATCTCGAACCCGTCGAGGAGGGCTACGACGTCCGGTTCGAGGTCGTCGAGATCGACAGGCTGACACTCGTCGGCGCCATTCCTTCGGGGGTGGCGGCCCGGGGCCTGACGTTCGAGCCGGACGGCGACGGCTGGACCTGCCGGGTCACCCTCGACGTCTGAGGCTGTTCGCTCCCGTGCCGGTGAGCTGTTCGCTCCCGGTCGGGTGAGCCGGTCAGCGCTTGCGCCCCTTGCGGAGGAACGTCCGGAGCCGGCGCAGCGGCCAGGTGTTGATCACGTCGTCGGGGGTCAGCCAGCCACGCTGGGCGGTGCCCGCGCCGAATCGGAGCAGGTCGAGGTGGGCGACCGCGTGGGCGTCGGTGTTGATCGCGAACTTCACGCCGTGCCGCTTCGCCGCGAGGATGTTCTCGTCGTTCAGGTCGAGCCGGTCCGGCGACGCGTTGACCTCGAGTGCCGTACTCGTCCGCGCGCACGCCTCGTACACCGCCTCCAGGTCGACGTCCACCGGTGGCCGCCGGCCGATCAGGCGGGCGGTCGGGTGCCCGATCACGTTGACCGCGGGGTTCTCACAGGCGCGGACGATCCGCCTGGTCATCTCGGCCCTGGACTGGTTGAAGTGCGAGTGCACGGAGGCCACGCAGATGTCGAACCCGGCGAGGAAGTCCTCCGGCCAGTCGACCTCGCCGCCGGGGTCGATGTTGAGCTCGGTGCCGTGCAGCAGGGTCAGCTTCGGGTACCGCTCGCCGAGGGCCCGCACCTGATCCCGCTGGGACAGCATCTTCGCGTCGGTCATCCGCTGCATGAAGAGGTTCGGTGCGTGGTCGGTGATCGCGTAGTAGGCGTATCCGCGGGCCGCGGCGGCCGCGACCATCTCCGCGAGCGTCGCCACCCCGTCGGTGAGGTCGGTGTGCGTGTGCAGATCGCCGCGGATGTCCTTCTCCGTCACGACCTTGGGCAGCGTTCCCGCCCGGGCCGCCTCGATCTCACCGCGGTCCTCCCGCAGCGTCGGCGGGATCCAGGGCAGCCCGATGCGCTCGTAGACCTCCTCCTCGGTCTTCGACACGACGAGTTCGCCCGTCTCGCCCGTCTCGACGGCCTCCGCCGCCGGCCGGCGGCGCCCGCCCTTCCTGCCGCGCTGCCCCCGCTGCTCGCCCTGCTCGTCGTCCCCGTCGTGCTCGTCCCTGGGGACGGTGAACAGTCCGTACTCCGACAGCTTCAGGCCCTGGCGTACGGCGATCTCCCGGGTCCGCACGTTGTGGGCCTTCGAACCGGTGAAGTACTGCAGCGCGGCGCCCCAGGACTCCGGCGGGACGACACGCAGGTCGACCTGCAGTCCCGCGGTCGTCCGGATCGAGGTCTTGGTGTTTCCCCGGGCGATCACCTCCGCCACCAGGTCGAGCCCCGTCAGCGCGTCCATGATCGTGCCCGGGTTCTTCGACACCGCGAGGACGTCGAGGTCACCGACCGTCTCCCGCATCCGGCGCAGCGACCCGGCGTAGGTGCAGCGCACGCATCCGGGCACCTTCGACAGCGCGCCCACGATCTCCTCGGCGAGCTCCGTCGCCACCCCGAGGTCGACCCGCCCGCCGGACTGGCGGAGCAGGTCGATGCCGTGCCGGAGGTTCTCCTCCGTACGTGGCCCGAACCCCTTCAGGCCCGCGAGACGCCCCGCGTCCAGCGCGTCCAGGAGGTCCTGCACCGAGGCGATGCCGCGCTCGTCGTAGAGGACCATCGCCTTGCGTGGACCGAGCGTGGGGATCTCGGTGAGCTCGCGCACACCGGCCGGGATCTTCGCGCGCAACTCCTCGACGGCGGCGATCTGCCCGGTCCGGAAGTATTCGGTCACCTTGGCGGCGATCGACGTTCCTACGTTGGGGATCGCGCGCAGACCGGCGGCGTCGAGAGTGGACACGTCGAGGTGGTAGCCCGCCACCGAGCGCGCGGCCTTCTCATAGACCCGCGCACGGTAGGCGTCGCCTCCCGTGATCGCCACCAGGTCGGCGTACTCCTGCAGCAACGCGCCGACCTGCTCGTTCGGTCGGGCCATTCCCCGAGTCTAGGGCGTCCCCGGGCTCCGGGGCCGCGGCGAGACGCCGCTCACACCGGGGGCAACCTGACAGAGCTGATCCCCTGCAGGAACTGCTTGGCGACGGGACCGGCGTCCGCACCACCGGCACCACCGTCCTCGATCACCAGCGCGAACGCGATGTCGCCGCGGTAGCCGATCATCCAGGCGTGGGTGCGGGGCGGGTTGTCACTGCCGTACTCCGCCGTCCCCGTCTTCGCGTGCACCGGGGCGCCGCCGGGCAGGTTCAGCGTGGTGGCCGAGCCGGTGGTGACGACGGAGCGCATCAGCCCCCGCATGGCCGTGGTCAGCGACGCCGGCAGCTTCTTTCCGACCGTCCCACCCGGCGCGACGTCGGGCAGCAGTACGGGCCTGCGGGGTTGGCCGGAGTCGATGGCGGCCGCCACCATCGCCATGCCGAGCGGGCTCATCAGCACCCGGCCCTGGCCGATCATGCTGGCCGCCCGGTCGGTGAGGTCGGCCGGCTCCGGCACCGAACCGGAGTACGCCGGAACGCCGAGCTTCCAGGTCTCCCCGATGCCGTACGTGCGGGCCATCTCCACGAGGTCGGAGTTGCTGATGTCGTCGGCGTGTTCGACGACCGTGGTGTTGCAGGAGTGGGCGAACGCCTCCGTGAACGGCCCGTCGGGCAGCACGGTGTCGTAGGCGTTCTTGAACATCTTGCCGCCGACGGTGGTCCGGGCCGGGCAGGTCGCCGGGTCGCTCGGCTTCAACCCGCCCTCGACCAGCGCGGAGACCGACACCACCTTGAACGTCGAGCCCGGCGGGTACTGTCCGACGAACGCGCGGTTGTACGACGTGACGCCGGGCCCGTTGGCGGCGGCGAGGACCTCGCCGGTGCTCGCCCGGACCGCGACGAGCGCGGTCGGCTTCGCCTGGCCCTGCACGGCGGTCTCCGCCGCCTCCTGCACGCGCGGGTCGAGGGTGGTGCGCAGCGGCTTTCCGGGCTTGGCCACCTGGGTGTACAACGTCGCGACCTTGTGGCCGTCCTTCTTCTCGACGAGGTCGACCTGAGCGCCCGGGGTGCCTGCCAACTGCGTCTGGTAGGCCTCCTGCAACCCGCTCGCGCCGATCTCGTCGCTCGCGGATGCCTGCGGTCCGGCCTTCTTCAGCGACTCCGCGGTGGCCGGCGCCACCACTCCGAGGACGCCGCGCGCGTAGGTCGAGGACGGCGCGAGCGACATCGTGTCGTCCCGGGTCACGACGCCGGGTACGTCGTCGAGCCGGACCCGGACCTCCTGGTACGCCGGCTCCCGCAGCGTCAGGACGTCGACGAAGTGGGTCGGATCGGCGGCCTCGGCCCGCTGCCGCAGGGCCGCCGCGTCGATGTCGAGGATCTGCTGGAGCTGGGCGTAGGTCACGTCGGGCTGTACCCGGCGCGGCTCGACACCCACCCGCACCACCGGCATGTCCTTGGTCAGGGGCTTGCCCGCGCCGTCGAGAATCGACGCGCGTCGTGGCAGCGTGCGTTCCCGGTGCAGTTCGGTGCTGGCGGTGAGCTCCGGGTGGAACGTCGCGGGCGTCCACCAGACCCGCCACTTCCCCTGGGCGTCCTGGCGCACCTGCGCGGTCGAGGCGTAGCGCCAGGTTCCGATCCCGGAGACCTCCTGGCTCACGGTGAGGGGCTGGTCGCAGACACCGCCGTCGGGGTTGATCTTCTTCGCCTCTTCACCGTCCAGGCAGACCGGGGCGCCCTGCGGACGGACCGTCGTGGCGCGGATTCCGAGGTCCTTGCCGGCCGCCTCGATATCCCTGGTCGCCGCGGCCGCGGTACGCGGGTCGACGGTGGAGACGGCCTTGCCCGCGGACCACGCCGACGCGAACCCACGCGCGGCGTCGACCGCCCCCTTCGGCGGGCCATCGGGCCCCGAACACGCCGCGGCCCCCGCGAGCGTTCCGAGCACGGCGAGTGCGACCCCGGTCACTGTTCGACTACGCATGCTTCATCCCCCGACCTTGGATCTGGGTCCGAGAGGGAGTAGAACACACCGTCCAGGCAGGAAGTGGGCGTACCTCGCGGACCGCGTGCGATCCGCCGACATCCGGCGAAGACGCTCGGACTCTGAGAGAGATCCACCCGCACGTGAGGCCGCCGGGCCTCGTGGTGGCCGGTGGGCACACCCCGGGTGTGTTGTGAGCGTGTTCTGAGCGTGTCCAGGGCGTTCTGAGCGTGCCCGGGCGTCGTCCTAGGCCAGCGTCCAGTCGACGGGCTCGCCGCCCTGCTCGGCGAGCATGGCGTTGGCCCGGCTGAAGGGCCGAGAACCAAAGAATCCGCGATCGGCCGACATCGGGCTCGGGTGCGCGGACTCGATGCGGGGCACCGACTCGAGCAGCGGCCGCAGGCTCTGCGCGTCCCGGCCCCACAGGATCGCCACCATGGGAGTGCCGCGACCGACGAGGGCGCGGATGGCCTGGTCCGTGACCTGCTCCCAGCCCTTGCCCCGGTGCGCGGCCGGGCGACCCGGCTGGACTGTCAGCGCTCGGTTGAGCAGCAGGATCCCGCGCCGCGACCAGGGCGACAGGTCGCCCGTCGACGGCGCCGCCAGACCGAGGTCCGCGGCGTACTCCCGGTAGATGTTCTGCAGGCTGCGCGGAATCGGACGTACCTCCGGTGCCACCGAGAAGCTCAACCCGACGGCGTGGCCCGGGGTGGGATAGGGGTCCTGGCCGACGATGAGGACACGGACGTCGTCGAAGGGCTGCTGAAAGGCACGCAGGACGTTGGGACCCGCCGGCAGGTAGCTACGTCCGGCCGCGATCTCCGCCCGGAGGAAGTCACCCATGGCCGTGATCTGGTCGGCGACCGGGGCGAGCGCCGACTCCCAACCGGCGCCGACGACCTCCGCGAGCGGGCGGGAGCCGGTCCGTTCGTCGACCTGGCCGGCCGGTGCCGCCTGGTCGACCGGCGGCTCGGTCGTCGTCTGGTCCGCGGCCGCGTTGGCCAACTCGGTCACGCCTACCTCCTGCGTACGCCCTGGGTCCGGGTACGAGCGACGAGCCTATGGGACCGCACCTGTCGCGCACTGATCCACCCGACGCGCCGGTTCCCGGGCTCGTTAGGTTGGTGGCGTGACCGACCTCCCGCACGGAGTCTTCGACCCCGCGACGTACCAGAGGCTGTTGCGGGCCCACGGGGACGCGCTCCTCGACGCCCTCGCGACGGGGCCGTCGACCACGAAGGTGCCCACCTGCCCTGACTGGACCCTGCGGGACCTCGTTCACCACGTGGGCCAGATCCACCACTGGGCAACGGCGATCGTGCGGACGGGGACGGGACCGAACCATCCCCAGCTGCACGCCGAGGAAGGGGAGGACGTCGGTGAGTGGTACGCCGAGCGGCTCCAGAACCTGCTCGACGCACTCGCCCAGACCGATCCCGACACGCCCACCTGGGGGTTCGGTCCGTGCTGCAGGACGGCGCGCTTCTGGTCGCGGCGACAGACACACGAGGCCGGCATGCACCGGGTCGACGCCGAACTCGCCATCGGCCGTTCGCCGCTCGTCGACCCGATCCTCGCGGTCGACGGCGTGAGCGAGGTGTTCGACGTGATGATGGCTCGGGTCGCCGAGCGGACGGGCACCACGCCGACCCTGCCCGCGCCCGTCCTGCTGGAGTGCACCGACCGGCCCGAACGCTGGCTGCTCTGCCCGGACGACGGAAGCGACGCTCCCGCCCTGCCCAAGACTCTGGGACCAGACCTGCCCGACGACCTGGCCGCCACCGCGGTGGCGGCGGTCCGGGGCAGGGCCGGTGACCTGTGGCTCGCGTTGTGGGGGCGCGACGTCGCGGCCGGGTGCACGCCGATGATCGACGGCGACGCCGAGGTCGCACGGGCGCTGCTCGCCTCGAGGTTGGTTCCCTGACCCGGTCGCGGGTGGCCGGCGGCGGACAGCTCGTCGGCAGTCAGCCGTCAGCTCGTCGGGCGTCAGCTGGTCGGGCGTCTGCTCCCGGCGCCGGCGCCGGGGCGCTCGCTGGCGCCGTCGGCGCTGTCACCGGTGGGCCCGTCCGGACCCCTGTCGTCGGGGCCCTCTTCGCCGCCGGACTGACCGGGCTCCTGCTCCTCGAAACTCGCCTTGGCCTTGCGCAGCTGCTTGTTCATGTTGCGCCACAACAGCACGGTCGCGACACCGATGCCCGCGATCACGACGAATCCGAGCAGGCCGGGACCCACCCATACCGACTGGTCGCGGGGGGCGGCCGCCGCGAGGAACGCATACAGCACTGGGAGTACCTTCTCTCGCCTGAATCTCCGGGGCCCGCGCCCCACGCAGGCTCTCTACCCCTGATTGTCGCAGGCCGGGCTCAGGATGCCTCTGGCGCGAGCGCGTCGGTCGTGTCGTCGCTGCGCCGCTGGCCGGAGAGGTGCCGGAGGCCGGCGAACAGGTCGTCCTCCGGTGTCGTGGTCTCCACCAGGCTTCGGGCCAGCTCGAAGTCCTCGGTCGGCCAGGCCGCGGCCTGCACGTCGAGCGGGCAGGCGAACCACGACCCGTCGGGGTCGATCTGCGTGGCGTGGGCGAGCAGGGCCTTGTCACGGACCGCGAAGTAGTCGGCGCAGGGAACCCGTGTCGTGATCCGGGCCGCGTGGGCGGGGTCGGGCTTCCAGTCCTTGATCCGCTCGGCGTAGGGGGACTCGAGGCCCCGACTCACCATCGCCTCGTGCAGCGCGATCATGCGCTCGCGGTGGAACGAGTGGTGGTAGTAGAGCTTCAGCGGATGCCACGGCTCGCCGGCCTCGGGGTAGGCGTCAGGGTCGCCCGCCGCCTCCCAGGCCGCGATCGTGATCTTGTGGGTCATGATGTGGTCGGGGTGGGGGTATCCGCCGTTTTCGTCGTACGTCGTCACCACGTGTGGCCGGAACTCACGCATGACCTTGACCAGCGCGCCGGCCGCCTCCTCCACCGGAGTCGCGCCGAAGCTGCCGTCGGGCAGCGGCTCGGGCGAGTCGCCCTCGGGGAAGCCGGAGTCGACGAAGCCGAGCCAGACCTGCTCGACGCCGAGGATCTCCCGGGCGCGGTCCATCTCCTCGCGGCGGATCTCGGCCAGGTTGGCGAGGACCTCGGGCCGGTCCATCTGGGGGTTGAGGATCGATCCGCGCTCGCCCCCGGTGCACGTCACGACCAGGACCTCGACGCCTTCCGCGACGTAACGCGCGGTGCTCGCCGCACCCTTGCTGGACTCGTCGTCAGGGTGGGCGTGCACATGCATGAGGCGCAGTGGCTGGGTTTCGGTGGACGACACCGTAGTGATCTCCTCTGTCAGGTGGCGCAGTCGTGAAGGATACGCGCGCTCCATCATGGTGGCCCAGCCCGCCGACACCTCCCGCGGCGACCTCGCCATCTCCCCGACTATGGGATGGCCGGAACCGTCGAGCGTTGTTAGCCTGATAGGTCAGTCCGTACAGTTCCGGACACGCATCGAGAGCACCGATACCCGAAAATGCGGGCAATCTGGGCAATCTGACCAACCCGAGAGAACTGTCCCCGCACGACCAAGGAGCGAACCTGTGACGCAGTCGACCGACGAGAACGTCATCTGGCTCACGCAAGAGGCCTACGACCGTCTCAAGGCGGAGTTGGACCATCTCACAGGTACTGTGCGCGCGGAGCTCGCCCGGCGAATCGGTGAAGCCCGAGACGAGGGCGATCTGAAGGAGAACGGCGGCTACCACGCCGCCAAGGAGGAGCAGGGCAAGACCGAGGCGCAGATCCGCAAGCTGCAGGACCTCCTGCGCCGCGCCCGGGTGGGCGCCACCCCGCCCGACGACGGTGTGGTCGAACCCGGCATGAAGGTCACGATTCGGTTCCAGGGTGACGAGGACACCGAAACCTTCGTGCTCGGTTCGCGCGAGCTCCTCTCCCTCGACGAGTCCGTCGACCTCGAGGTGTATTCGCCGCAGTCTCCCCTGGGACTCGCGATCAGCGGCAAGCGCAAGGGCGACACCGCGACCTACGCCGCGCCCAACGGGCGGGCGGTGACCGTGGAGATCGTCGACGCAGTGCCGTTCGGCGCCTGAGCACAGACCACCAGACAGCTCGACGGTGCGCGACCCACCGGGGTCGCGCACCGTCGTACTTTCACTCGCTCCGTACTGTCGCGGGCGTCCGTTCGCCTCAGCCGACTCCCCGGAGGCGGTCGGCCGCGTCGTCGACGTCGATCTCACCTCTGGCGAGCATCGCGAGGACGTCCTCCCGGCGCGGTCGCGGCTCGAGGTCGACGTCCGGCGCCGGGCCGGCGCCTTCCAGGCCGAGCTTGGCGAGCAGGTCGGCATAACGCTGCCGCGCGGTCGGATAGCTCACCCCGAGGTGCCGCTCGACCTCGCGCATGTTGCCCCGTGACACCAGGAAGACCCGCAGCAGGTCCCGGTCGGCGTCGGTGAGTCCGCAGAACGCGCACGACTCGAAGACTCCGGACAACTCGCTCGCGCACGAGCCACAACTCAGGCGGGTGACCTGTAGGCCGGCGCCGCACACGGGGCAGTCGCGCGGCGCGCGGTACTCCGGCTCCGCCGCGCCACTGACGCCGTATGCACGCGCCACGCTCACGGGGCCTGCTTGATCGTCGCCATTCCCATGACGACCTCGAGGTCGAGGCGGGCGTCCCCGTCGCCCACCACGTGCTCGTCGCTGTCCGCGCCCGGCGGCTCCCACTGGACCCGGCCGAGCTGGACGTCGGGGCGGATCCGGACGCTCGACCCCGGCAGCAGCCGCAGCTGCAGCGAACCCGACTCGGTGCGCAGGCGGGACTTGCCCTTGTGGATCCGGCCCTCCACCTGGGCCGAACCGGCCTGCACGAGCACGTCGATCGGCCCCTCGACGTCACGGACACGCGCCGAGCCGCCGGTGACCCGCACCTGCTCCAGGCCGGGGATGCGCTCGGCGTTGACGCTGCCGGCGGTCACCTCGACCTCGACCGCCAAGGCCGGGTTGACGCGGACGGACAGCTCCCGGCCGAGCTCGAACACGCGCTCCTGGACGTCGCGCAGAGATCGTGTGCGCATCAGGGTGAAGCCGTCGAGCGAGGCGCCGAACTCGCCCTCGCTGCTGACGACGAGGGTGTCGCCTTCCTGGCGTACGACGTGGGGGCCGTCGACCGCGACCGTGGAGATGAACGGCTCGCCGATGATCCGGACCCGGCGGCCGACCGCACGGATCCGCAGCCGGGTGGTCGCCGCGGCGCTGGGGGTCGTGGGCAGAGCCTTGTCCGTCGACGTGGCCGACGTCTCGGTCGCGGCTCCTGCGGCCGCCCCGCCGGCACGCCGCGCCTCGTCGATGCGCCGCGCGCCCTCCTCGGGAGTGAGCCGTCCGGCCGCGACGTCGGACAGGATCCGGCGGACCGGGTCCTCCTCGGTCGCCTCCGCCTGGGGACCGGCCGCGCCCTCCGCAGCCCGGACGGTCTCCGCGGCGGCGCGGCGGGTCTCGGCGTCGCTGTGGCCGCCTCCGTTGGCGGCGTGTGCCTCTGCGTTGGCCCCGTTGGTGGGCTGGACCGGATCGGTCGCCTCGGCCCAGGGGTCAGAAGGGGGTGGTGTGTTCTCAGACATAGGACAATTCCACTCCCCAGTTCATGGAGTGTCAAGGCAACTTTTATAGATCCGGAAAAGCACTTACGAAAAGTTCAGGGTGTACCCGGAGGCCCGGAGATGTCCGAGGATCTGCTCCCGATGCTGTTTTCCGCGCGTCTCGAGCTGCAGCGCCACACCGACGTCGCCCAGGTGCAGGTCGGCCGAGGTGCGTTCGTGGACGACGTCCAGGACGTTCGCATCGACCGCCGCGAGTTCGGCGAGCAGAGCGGCCAGGCCGCCGGGCCGGTCTGGCACCGAGACCCGCAGCGAGAGGTACCGTCCGGCCGCGATCATGCCGTGCCGGACCACCCTCATGAGCAGCAGCGGATCGATGTTTCCGCCGGAGAGGACCGCGACGACCGGCGGCTCGAACGCGTCCGGCGTGTCCAGCGCCGCGGCGACCGCGGCCGCGCCGGCGGGCTCGACCAGGAGCTTCCCGCGCTCCAGGAGCAGCAGCAGCGAGCGGGACAGCGACTCCTCCGAGACCGTCACCACCTCGGAGACGTAGCGGCGTACGAGGTCGAACGGCGTACCACCCGGCCTGCCCACCGCGATCCCGTCCGCCATCGTGGTCATGCGCCCGAGCGACACGGGACGCCCCGCGGCGAGTGACGGAGGATAGGCGGCCGCGCCCGCTGCCTGGACGCCCACGACCCGCGCCCGCGAGCCGCGCGCGGCGAGGGCCGCCGCGATCCCGGCCGCCAGGCCCCCGCCGCCCACCGAGACGAGGACCGTCGCCACGTCGGGGCACTGCTGGAGGATCTCCAGGCCGAGCGTCCCCTGGCCGGCCACGATGTCGGGGTGGTCGAAGGGGTGGATGAAGACCGCGCCGGTCACCTCGGCGTACTCCCGGGCGGCGTGCAGCGCCTCGTCGATCGTCTGGCCGTGGAACCGCACGTCGGCGCCGTAGGAGCGGGTGGCCTCCTCCTTCGGGATCGGCGCGCCGAACGGCATGAAGACGGTGGCCTTGGTGTCCAGCAACCGGGCGGCGAGCGCGACGCCCTGGGCGTGGTTGCCGGCGCTGGCCGCGACCACCCCGCGGGAGCGCTCCTCCTGACTCAGCCGGGAGATCCGCACGTAGGCCCCGCGGATCTTGAAGGACCCGGCGCGCTGGAGGTTTTCGCACTTCAGGTGCACCGGGCCGCCGACCCTGTCGGCCAGCCAGCGGGACGCCTCCATCGGCGTGGTCCGCGCGACTCCCCCCAGCGTGCGCGCCGCGTCCTCGACGTCCGCGAGGAGTTCGGCGAGATCGGGGTCGCTCGGCGCGTTCATGGTCGCAGTGTGGCACCGCCCGGCGTACAAAGAACCATGGGAGTCAGGTCGGTCCAGCCAGCCCGTCCGGCGCCGCGCCGTCCCCGGGTGCCACGGCCGCCCGGACCACCCGGCGCGCTCCTGTACGCCGGGGTCGTCCTGCGCCGGGAGCCGACCGCGTACTTCGCCCGACTCGCCCACGAATATCCGCGACTCGCCCATCTGCGCCTCGGCCGCGAACACGTCTACGTCCTGAACCACCCCGACCTGGTGCAGGAACTCTTCGTCACCCGGGGGCGCGACACCCGCAAGGGCCGCGCGCTGGAGCGGATCCGGCTGCTGCTCGGCGACGGCCTCCTCACCAGCGAGGGCGAGCGGCACCGCGCCCAGCGCCGGCTGATCCAGCCCGCCCTGCACAGCGAACGGATCCGGGAGTACGCGCGGACCATGGCCGGCGCCGCGCGGGAGCACTCCGCCGGCTGGCGGGACGGCGAGCAGGTCGACCTCGCCGCGGAGATGTCGGCGCTCACGATGACCGTGGTGGGGCAGGCGCTGTTCGGCTCGGACCTACGGGGCGAGACCCACCGGGTCGCGGAGTCGCTCGGCGCGTTGCTGCGCGGGTACCAGCGCCGGATGCTGCCCGGAGCCGACCTGTTGCTGTCCATCCCGACACCTGGTCGTGCCCGGCTGTTCGAGGCGATCGAGCGGCTCGACCGGGTGGTCCGGCGGCTGATCGAGGAGCGCCGCGCGGCGCCGCCCGGCCCCGATCTGCTGTCCGCGCTGCTCGCGGTCATGGACGACGACACCCACGTGCGGGACGAGGTCATGACGCTCCTGCTGGCCGGGCACGAGACGACGGCGAGCGCGCTCAGTTGGACCTTCTGGCTGCTCGACGCGAACCCCACCGCGGCGGGCTGGCTGCACGAGGAACTCGACCGCGAGCTCCCGGGCGCGGGCGGCGGGGACTCCGACGGGCTGTCCTGCGCCGACCTGGACCGGCTGCCCCGCACCCGCGCCGTGCTCGCCGAGGCCATGCGACTCTGCCCGCCGTCCTGGCTGCTCGGCCGCCGGACCCTGGTCGACCTCGAACTCGACGGCTGGCCCCTGCCTGCCGGGTCCCTGTGCGTGACGAGCCAGTTCGCGCTGCACCGGGACCCGCGGTTCTGGAGCCGGCCCGAGCGGTTCGAGCCGGCCCGCTGGATCGGCCCGGACGGTCGCTTCGACGAAGCCGCGCCGGGCCAGCCGCGCGCCGCCTACCTGCCGTTCGGTCTCGGCGCCCGGATCTGTGTCGGGCTGAGCTTCGCCTGGCCGAGGGGGTCCTCGTGCTCGCGACACTCGCCCGCCGCTGGGCGCCGCAGGTACGTCCCGGGTACGAGGTCACCCGCCAGGCGGCCGTCACCCTGCGGCCGAAGGGCGGGCTGCCCGTCGTCCTGCGCGAACGCGAGCGGGGCCCGGCGAGTTCGGAGTACTAGTTGCAGCGCGCAAGTAACCCCGTACACTTGCAGTGTGCAACCAACTGGATCGTCCCCGGCCGACCTCGGGTCCTCCTCGACTCCCGAGACGCTGATGGTCGCCCTGATGCGGATGATTCGCCTCATCAAGCGAGACCACGATCTGCCGATCGACCCTTCACTGCACTACGTGTTGCACACCGTCAACTGTTCCGGACCGATGCGGCTGTCCGACCTCGCCGCGCAACTCCAGCTTGACCTGTCGACGGTGAGCCGACACGCCCGAGCCCTGGAGAGCTCCGGCTACATGGAACGCGCCGTGGACCCGATCGACAAGCGCGCCGCTCTCCTGTCGGCCACCGACGACGGCCGCCGCGTTCTGGAAGCGGCCTCCGCGCGCCGTCGTGCGCGCCTTGACGCAGTGCTCGCCGGCTGGTCCGAGGAAGACCTGCACACCCTCGACCGGTTGCTCAACCAGCTTGCCCACGACCTCGACACCGAGGCTTCGAAGCCGGCCGGCGCCTGATCCCGCCGCCCTGCCCGGCGCTACCTGACAGGACCTGATCGGTCCCCATCCGACACGCGCGGACCCACCGGTCCCCGCACGCTTTCACCACGCACACGGAGTTCGTTTCGATGAGCGAAGACCTACGTCAGCCATCGGCCGCGCCCGGAGGAACCCCTCCAGCGACCGATGGCCCCAGCTACCTCTCCCACCGGCAGATCCTGATCACCCTGAGCGGCCTGATGGCCGGGATGCTGCTCGCCGCACTCGACCAGAGCATCGTCGGTACGGCACTGCCGCGCATCGTCAGCGACCTCGGCGGACTCGACAAGCTGTCCTGGGTGGTCACGGCATACCTGCTGACCTCCACCGCCTCCACGCCCCTGTGGGGCAAGATCTCCGACCTGTACGGGCGCCGCCTCATCTTCCAGGCGGCGATCGGCACCTTCCTGGTGGGCTCGGTCCTCGCCGCGCTCTCGCAGAACATGATCGAACTGGTCGCCTTCCGGGCGATCCAGGGCCTGGGCGGCGGTGGCCTGATGGCCCTCGCCTTCGCGACCATCGGCGACATCATTCCGCCGCGTCAGCGTGGTCGCTACCAGGGCTACTTCGGTGCGGTGTTCGGGCTCTCCAGCGTCGCCGGTCCGCTGCTCGGCGGCTGGTTCACCGACGGCCCGGGCTGGCGGTGGATCTTCTGGATCAACCTCCCGATCGGCGTACTCGCGCTCATCGTCACCTCCTACGCCCTGCGGATGCCGACGATCCGGCGCAACCACAAGATCGACTACCTCGGCGCGACGATGATCGTGGCCTCGGTCTCCACGATCCTGCTCTACCTGTCGTGGCGCGGCGTCAGCTACGGCTGGACCGAAGGTGGCGCGCTGGCGCTGCTCGCCGCGGGCATCCTGCTCGCGGTGGCCTTCGTGTTCGTCGAGTCGCGTGCCTCCGAGCCGATCCTGCCGCTGCGGTTGTTCCGCAACTCCGTCTTTACGGTGAGCAACGTCTACGGTCTGATCGCGGGCTTCGTGATGTTCGGCGCGATCATCTACCTGCCGCTCTACCTCCAGGTCGTGCAGGGCCTGTCGCCGACCGCCTCGGGTCTCGCGATGCTGCCGATGATGGCGGGACTGTTCACGTCCTCGATCGGTGCCGGACGGCTCATCACAAAGAACGGCCGCTACAAGATCTACCCGATCGTCGGCGCCGCGGTCATCGCCGTCGCCCTGTGGCTGCTGTCCAACCTGCACGCCGACTCCACGCTGTGGACGATCGGGGTGTTCGAGTACGTACTCGGCTTCGGCCTCGGCCTGACCATGCAGACGATCATGACCGCGGTGCAGAACGCCGTCCACTTCCGGGACATGGGTACGGCGACGAGCGCGACGACGTTCTTCCGCAGCATGGGTGGCGCGCTCGGCACCGCCGTGTTCGGCGCGATCCTCACCAGCCGTCTCACCTCCCACATGGCGGAGACACTGTCGCCGGCCATGGCGGCCAAGGTCCCGGCCGGCGCGGCGCAGAACGTCAGCGCGATCCAGGCCCTGCCACCGGAGGTGAAGGCGCCGGTCCTCGAGGCCTTCGTCCGGACACTGCACGACGTGTTCATCTTCGGGGTGCCGTTCGCCGTGGTGGCCGTCGTGGTCGCCTTCTTCCTGAAGGAGATCCCGCTGGCCACCGGTCACACCCCGGCGAGCGGATCGGGTTCTGGTAGCGGGGACGGCGAGGCCGAGGCGGAGTTCGCCCCGACCATCTCGCACTGATCTCACCACCGAAGCGCACGACACCGAGGGAGCCCCGGCACACCGCCGGGGCTCCCTCGACGTTTCGGGTCGTACGTCAGTTTCGGGTCGTACGTCAGTAGCCGTACCGCCACCGCGCCGGCGCCGTCAGCGCCGACACCAGCGCCCGGTCCCGCGACGACAGGTGGCGGCGCCACGCCGTGTCCTCCCTTACCGTGACGACCCGGGAGGACGTGGACCACGGGTTGCCCGACACCGCGTGCGAACCCGTGAGCCTCGCCGTCCCGTCCACGCCGATCGGCAGGTCCCCACGATGGCCGACGAACGCGGCGATCCTCTCGAAGCAGCCGTGCGGCCTCGCGACGAAGTCCTCGTAGCGCACGCGCATCGTCGGCACGCCCTGCCGGGCGAGGACCGCGAGCGTGGCGTTCTCCGCCGTCCAGTGCAGGGCCGCGCGTCCCGGTGAGTACCTCGCCATCTCCTGCTCCACGCTCGTGCTGGTCGCCATCGGACGCGGAACGCGTTTGCCCCAGGAGTACGCCACGGCGCGGGGATCGCGGACCACGTGGACGACCCGCAGGCCCGTGCCGTACCGCTGGCGTAGACAGGCCGCGAGCGACGCGTGCTTGCTCGCGTCCACCACGACCGGGCACCCGCTCACCCGGGCGACCGCGCCGTAGAGCCGGTCGTACAGATCGGTGTAGCGCTCGACCCGGCGGACGAACTCCGGTGACCAGCGGCGGCTCAACAACGTCGGCACGAACCGCATCCGGTCCACTGACGCCTTGAGACGCAGGACCTCCCGGGCCCCGATCCGGGACCAGCCGCCGAACGCCTCCCGGCCGACGTCCCGCCAGAACACGCAGGCCTCGAACGGCGTCCCGCACCCGCACGCCTCGCCGTCGAGCAGGCCGCGCTGCCACATGTGGACCAGCTCGCCGGCCGAGCAGACGCCGGGCAGCTCACCGAGCAGCCGCTCGATGAGCGTCGACCCCGAACGGCCCATGCCGCCGACGTAGACCAGCCGAAACCCGCTCACGACACCCTCACGCGAAGACGTTCCACAGTTGAGCGAAGACCAGATGCAGCTGACGTGGAGGTCAGCCCCCAGCGGCGGGTGGACCGGCACGGATCGCCGCGTCGCGTCGGGACCGCACGTCCTCGACCAGATGTCGTACGACGCCGTTGAGTACGGCGACCGTGGGTACCGCGAACAGCGCGCCGACGATGCCGGCCAGGTATCCCCCGGCCGCGATCGCCAAGAGGATCGCGAGCGGATGCAGCCGAACGAACCTGCCCATCAGGAACGGTTGCAGCAGGTGCGCCTCGATCTGCTGGACGAGCAGGACGCCGGCCAGCATCAGCAACGCGATCAGCGGCCCCCGCGCGACGAGCGCGACCACGACGGCGACCGCCCCCGACAGCGTGGCACCCACGATCGGGATGAACGCGCCGAGGAACACCAGGACGCCGATGGCGAACGCGAACGGCACCCGGAGCACCACCGCGACGATCGTGATGCCCACCGCGTCCACCAGGGCCACCAGAACCGTCGCCCGGACGTACGCCGTCAGGGAGACCCAGCCCCGTCGGGCGGCACCGTCCGCGTCCTCCTGGGCCGCCCGCGGAAACAGGTGCAGCACGAAACGCCAGATCCGATTGCCCTGGAACAGGAAGAAGAACGTCGAGAAGAGCGCGATAAAGGTGCCGGCGACGACGTGCGCGAGCGTCGTGGTGATCTGCAGCGCGCCCTGCGTCAGTTGGTTCGTCGAGAGGGCGCGCCGAAGCGACTGGATACTGCGGTTGATGTCCCCCTCGGAGACGTGGAAGGGGCCGCGAACCAGCCAGACCCGGATCTCCTCGACACCACCCACGACCTGCTTGGCCAGGCCGCGGTAGCCGAGCGCGATCTGCTGTCCCACCAGCGCCAGCAGGCCGAGGATCACCACGATCAGGAGGAGCAGCGTGAGCCCGGCGGCGATACTCCGCCGCACGCCCGCCCGTGCGAGCAGGTTCGTCAAGGGCTCGAGCAGCGCCGTGATCAGGATGGCGATGAGCACGGGGACGACGACCACGCCCAGCTTGATCAGCACATACGCGATCGCGAGAAGCGCGATGGCCACCAGGATGAGCCGCCACGACCACTCACTGGCCACCAGCAGGCCGCGCGGCACCACGTCGGTACGGGTGGCCGCGCGCTGGACGTAGGACGGACTGGTCCGTGGTCGCGGCGGCGTGGGAGGGCTGCTGGGCTGCTCCTGCCCGGTCTCGGGACGGGGACGGCCACCGGGGCGCCACCGCAGCCGCCGGCGGAGTCCGGCGAGCCAGCCGCCCGGCGTACGTCCGCCGCCCCCGTTGATCACATAGTGGTCATACCCGGCGGAGGCGGCGACACTCTCGCCTCAGTCAGCCGACCAGTAGCGGTCCCCGCGCAGGATGAAACTGGCCGCTCCGACCATGCCGGCGCTCTGGTCCAGGACCGGCCGTTCGATCCGTGCCCTCCGCGTGAACTCCATCCGCGCGTAGGTGCGCACCGTCCGCTCCAGCGGCTCGAACAGCAGCGGGCCCACCTGGGAGACGCCGCCACCGATCACGACGCGGTCGACGTCGCACAGCGCGATCGCGGACGCGATCCCGACTCCGAGCGCCCAGCCGGCGCGCTCGAAGGTCTCACGGGCGATCTTGTCGCCCGCACGGGCGTCCTCGGCGAGTTCACGCACGTCGGCGGCGGGGTCGTCCGGCCGCCAGCCCTCCGCCCTGGACCACTCCACCAGGGCCGGACCGCGGGCGATCGCCTCGACACAGCCGCGTCCGCCGCAGCCGCACGCCGGACCGTTCGGGTCCGCGACCACGTGTCCCACGTGCCCGGCGTTGCCGCTGCCCCCGTCGATCAGCCGTCCGCCCAGGACCAGGCCGCCACCGACGCCGGTGGAGACGACCATTCCCAACATGTTCTCGACCCCGCGCCCGGCCCCACGCCAGTGCTCGGCCGCGACGACGGCGACCGCGTCGTTGTGCACCCGAACCGGTACGTCGGGGAACATCTCGGCGAGCCGCGCCCGCAGCGGGAACCCCCGCCAGGCCACGATGTTGACCGGCGAGACCTCGCCCGCGGGCCACCGCATCGGACCACCGCAGCCCACACCGACACCCTGCACGACCGGTCGCCCGGCCGCGTCCAGGACCTTCTCGCAGAGTCCGCGAAGGCGGTTCCAGATCGCCTCGGCGTCGTCGTCTGGGCGCACGAGGGTGGGCGTGCGGTCGCTGACCAGGACCTGCCCCTCCGGGGCCACCACGCCCACGGCCATCTTCGTACCACCGATGTCGACGGCGAGAACGGGCGCGTTGCTGCGGTCTGCCGGGCGTCCGGCTGCGAGGTCGGTCATGCACGCATCTTGCCTGGTGCCTCACGATCGGCCTTCATGAGGACGAGAATTCGGCGAAGGACCGCATATCAGGAGGAAACTCTCCCCATGCACTGGAGCGACGGCGACACCACGTCCGACCGATTCGACGTGGCCGAGGTGGGCGAGCCGCGACGGCGGAACGTCCCCCGCTGGCTGCGGTTCGGCCTGCTCGTGCTCGGCGCGATGGTCGTGGGCTGGCTGCTGTTGCAGCGACTCACCGCCGCGGACACCGGCGTCGAGGTGGCCGATCCGCGGTTCGACTCCAACTACGTCGTCCAGGTCGATCTCACCGTGACGAACCGGCTCGGCGACCCGCAGGTCCTCCTCGCGCCGAAGCCACCGAAGCTTCCCGGCCTCGAGTACGTCGGAATGTTTCGGGGCGAGCGCGTCACCGAGTACGGGGAGGATGGCTCCGCGGACGCGGTCCCGCTGGCCCCACACGGCCGTCGTACCCTCACCCTCGTCTGGAAGGTCCGCGACTGCGTTCCCGCGCTCGCCGCGGGCGGCCGGCAGGTCGTCGTACCCCTGGAGGTAGGACGGGCGATCGGCGCCAAAGCGACCCTGCAGGTGTCGACGGGTCGGCAGCGCGACCTGCTCCCTTCCGTCTGCGACACCTCGCCGACCACCGGGCAGCCACGCTTCGTCGCCTCCGAAAGCGACTCGGCCCCGGGCGAGAACTCGACCATCACCACGTTCGTCCGCGTCCAGAACACCGGCGGCCGTCCGATCTCCTATCGCAGTACGGGCCTTCCCTCCGGGGCGGCGATCGACCTGACCCCACGGCTGCCCGACCGCTATGGGCCCGTACCGGTCGGGGACCAGCAGGCGGTCCTGCTCTCCTTCCGGTCCAACGACTGCCGGGTACCGGAGCAGGGTCCCGCCACGGTGGTCATGCGCTTCCGCAGCACCGGTTCGGACCGGGACGAGACCCTGGAGGTACGCCTCGCCGACAGCTGGGCGAACTTCCTCGGCGTGTGTACCCCCTGAAGGCTCAGCTCGGGCGGCCGAACCTCGACAGCAGACCGGGCCGGCTGGCCTCGTCGGAGTGCCGCGGTGGTGCGTCCGTGCCGAGGCGGGGCAGGTCGGACAGGTCCACCGTGGGCGCCGACGTGCCGTTGGCCCTCCGCCGCGCGGAGTCGACGGTGAGGTCGGCGAGGTAGGCCGCGAGGCTCGCGTTGCGCAGCCGCCCGTCCGGCGGGGTGGCGGCGAGGAGGTCACCCGCGAGCCGTACGGCGTCCGGGGTCACCGTGACGCCGTGCCGCTCCACCGCCAGGTCGAAGAGCATGGCGAACTCCGCCGCCTCGAAGTCCCGGGTGCGGACGACGCGCCACCACGCCGCCAGCGCCGGGCTCGCGTCGACCAAGCGTCGGTATCCGTCCTGCGCGCCGAACGCGACGATCTGTACCTGGGCGCCGTGCACGCTGATCAGCCGGTGCAACTCCTGCGCGAGCGGACGGCCGACGGTCTCGTAGCTGACCAGTTGGTCCAGCCCGTCGATCGCGATCAGCCGCTCGCCGTCGCACCCCTCGACACGGTCCCGGAACTGCCCCACCGCCTGGGCAACGGCGAGCCGCGCGAACTGTTCGTGGTGGAGCCACACCGCGGTCCCGTCGAAGCCGCGCAGTGTCATCAGCCGGGCCAGCACGTCGACCGCGACGGGGCCGCCGACGTCGGGTGGGCCACTGATGAGCAGCCGAAGGTCCTGCGCCGGGATCTCCACCATCTCGCGCAGGACCGCGACCAGCGCGGGCTGCCCGACGATCCGGTCGATCATCGCGGTCGCCTGGGTCAACGCCGATGCCCGGCCGAAGGACCGCTCCGGCGCGAGCGTCTCCGCTCCCGCAGCCGCACCTGCGTCTGCGTCTGCAGCTGCGTCCGAGTCTGAGTCTGAGTCTGAGTCTGAGTCCGGTGCGGGTTCCGCCGCGGCTTCGTCCTCCGGGTGTTCGGCGACCGAGTGTTCTGCGTCTGGGTGTTCGGAGTCCGCCCCCTGGACCATCGGCTCGACGGGCGTCGGTGCCGCCACGTCGGCCGGTGCCTCAGCGGACGCCGGCTCCTCAGCAGGCACTGGTTCCTCGACAGGCGCCGGTTCGTCAGCGGTCGCCGGTTCCTCAGCAAACGCGGGATCCTCAGCGAACGCCGGATCCTCGGTCTCCGTCGAGGCAGACTCTGTCGACTGCTCGAGCGACGTCTCGCTGCTCCGCTCCGCCGCCTCGACGAGCTCTTCTCGCGATTCCTCGGGCTCTCCCTCGACCTGCGCCTCCGAGTCATCGGCAACCGGCTCGGGCTCGGCCGACCGTTCCGCCGGCTGTTCCGCCGATTGCTCAGGCGACTCCGCGGCGTGCGGTTCGGGCAGGTGCGGCACCGTCGGACGACCTGCCATCTCGGTCGGCCGCATCCAGCCGTTGTGCGCGCCGAACCGTCCCGCGCTGCCCTCGGCCAGCGCCACGTCCTCGGCCAGCGCCATCTCCTCGGCCAGCGCCACCTCTTCGGCCAGCGCCACCTCCTCTGCGACGTTCACCTCTCGCGCGAGGTCCGCCTCAGCCGCGGGTTCGGCCCCCGGGTCAGCCGCAGGCTCGAGTTCCGCGGGCTCGACGGGGGCACTCGCCTCCGCGTCGTCGGCGGGGTGCTCCTCGACCCCGGCCTCCGCGTCGACGCGGCCCTCCGGCGGGAACACGTCCTCCGCGGCGAGCCACCCCTGCATGGAGGTGGTCCCCGTGAGGGGGTGACGCACGCGGCGTACCCGGAACAACCGACGCACGTCGTCCTGGAACCCACCGACGGGAACCAGGCACGGTCCGGGTGTCCGCGACTTGCCGGGCAGCCCCTGCACCGCACCGGTGAGACGTACGGCGAGGTCGAGCCAGGCTCGGGCGAGATCGAACTCACCGGCGACCAGTGCGCGCGCGAGCCAGGCCCGCAGGTGGCGCTGCCAGGCCCGCGCGTTCCACGATCGGATGTGCCCCGGCAGCCGGTCCTGCACCTGTCCGTACAGCTTGCCGCGAATGCCGACGGCGAGTTCGGCGGGCGCGTCGGTCACACCCGCCTGGACCAACAACTGGATGAACGCCGTGATGACGTCGTCGCCGCCGGGAACGACGGCCGCGAGCTGTTCGTGAGCCGCGCTCCACCCGTCGACGATCCAGCTGAGATAACCCACCGGGCCGGTCAGTTCGGGCAACGAGCGCACCAGGTCGTCGCTCGCCGCGTCCGCCCAGCGCTCCTCCAGGCGCGTCCACTCCGAAGGGAGGTACGGGGTGGAAAGCGTCGCCTCGCGCAGGTCTGGATCGTCTGCCGCCTGCTCGAACAGTGTGAGCAGCGCCCGCCGTCGGACCTCCAGCGGATCGACCTCGGCCAGTTCCCGCAGGATGTCGACGGTGAGCTCCCAGGCGAGCTTGCGCAGGTCCCGGTCGTCGCCGGCAGCACGGAAGAGCTCACCGCCCGGCGGCCGCCAGGGCGAGGCCGGCGCCACCCAGCGAATCGTCGGGTCGAACAGCGCCGGGGTGGCCCGGTAGGCCGCGACCAGGTCCTCCTCGAGGCGTAGCGAGGAGCCACCCCGGACCGCGCCGTCGCCGCACAGGAAACCCACGATGCCCAGGACGTCGGCGACGACCGCGGGTGCCGGCGTGCGCAGGAGGGGATGTCGGGCGAGGGTGAGTCGGACCGAGCGACGGTCGCGCGCCAACGCGTCGATGCGCGCGGCGAGTTCCTCGACCAGGCCGGCGGGTACCTGCCATCGGCCGTGGGAATAGAGATCGAGCACGGGCTCCTCGGTGAAGAGGAGGTCGAGAGCTCCGCGAAGCCGAGACTCACTCATGGCAAGGGTTCGTCCTTCACGCCTGCGGGGCGCATCGCGTCGTCGGGCGTCGTCGAGCGACCCACGGTCGGGACCGGGACCGCAGAACAGGGGCAGGAAGATCCCGCGCAGCCTAGCGGAGTGGATCAAGAAAGACACCGGCAAGATCACGTGCCGGGCACCCCGTCCGGGAGCAGGCTTGACATCTGGCCAGGTCGGGGAAAGTCGCAGGGTGACGAACCCCGCGCCCGGACCGGGACCGGTCACCGTCCGGCCGCTGGACCACCCGGCGGAGATGCGTGCGGCGGTCGACCTCTACCGAGACGTCCTCGGGCTCTCCCCCACCGACCCGGCCGTGAGTCCCCGCCTGTTGGTCGGGCTGCGCCGCAACGGCGGTTCGGTGATCGGCGCGTTCGCCGGCGCCGCTCGCGACTCCGGCGCCTCCCGCGGCGCGCTGGTCGGGTTCGCGTACGGATTCGTCGGCCGGGACGCCGCGACCGGCGAGGTCTACCACTACTCGCAGAGCGCGGTCGTCGCCCACGACTGGCAGGGGCGAGGGGTCGGGCGGGCCCTGAAGTACGGCCAGCGCGACGTCGTCCTCGGTACGGGCCTCACCAGGATGCGGTGGTCCTACGACCCGGTGCGGGCGGGCAACGCGCACTTCAACCTCGACGTGTTGGGCGCCCGCGCCCGGTGGTTCGTCCCGAACCTCTACGGCGTCGACGACATGGGGCGCGACCGTGGGCAGCCCACCGACCGGCTGGTCGTGGAGTGGGACCTCGTGGGACCGCCGGACCCGGCCGCCGTCGAGGGCGTTCCGGCGCGCGTGCCCGGCTGGGGTGAGACGGTCCCCGCGGGCGCGGACCTGCTCCTCGGCATACCTCGGACCTGGCAGGTCGTGGCCGCCGATCCGGAGCGGGCGATCGCGGTCCGAGCGTCGGTACGGGAGGCGTTCGAGCCCGTGATGGCCGCCGGATACGTCGCCGTCTCCTGCCGGGTCGCGGAGCCGGGCGGGGACGAGCCCGGCTCCGCGTACTACCGCCTGCGACTGGGGTGAGGCGAACTCAACCGATCGAGCGCAGCCGCGGCAGCAGCCCGGCGACCTTCTCCACCTGGCTCACCGCGTCGTCGCCGCGGACGACGTAGATCACTTCGCCGATGCCGATGCCGGCGTACTCCTCCGCTGACTTGACCAGCGTGTCCAGCTCGTCGCCGACCCGGATCTGGACGGTACGCCGGATCTCGGCCGGGTCGCGTCCGACGTCGGCGCAGTGCTGGTCCAGCACACCGCAGAGGTCGGCCATCTCCTCCACCGAACCGCCGGCGGCGTTCCAGGCGTCGGCGTACTTCGCCGTGATCCGCAGCGTGCGCTTACGCCCGCTGCCGCCGATCCACAGCGGCGGGCCGGGCTGCTGGACCGGCTTGGGGTTCGCGAGCGCGTCGGTCAGGTGGTAGTACTCGCCGTGGAACGTCGTCGTCGGCTCGGTCCACAGCGACCGGATCACCTGGCACGCCTCCTCGAAGCGGTCCAGGCGCGCCCGAACACTGCCGAGGTCGATGTCGAGCATGGTGTGCTCGACCTCGGCCCAGGCCGCGCCGATGCCGAACTCCAGCCGCCCGCCGGACAGGTGGTCGACGGTGACCGCCATCTTCGCGAGTACGGCGGGGTGCCGGTAGGTCACACCGGTCACCATGCAGCCGATGCGGATCCGCTTGGTTCCCTCGGCCATCGCCGCGAGCAGTGTCCAGCCCTCGAACACGTCACCGCTCGGGTCGTCACTGCCGATCGACGCGAAGTGGTCGAAGTTCCAGCAGCTGTCGAAGCCGGCCTCGTCGGCCAGCCGCCACACGCCGCGCAGTTCGTCGATGGTGGTGTGTTGGGGCGCGAGTTTGATACCGATGCGCAGGCCCGCATCGGCAGCGCTTCCTGCGAGAGAAGTCATGCCGCCAGTCATACCGTGTCGAGGACACGGGACGCCAGAGTGGCGGCGGCGACCGGATGGTCGTCGGCGAGCAGCCCCACCGCCGCGAGGACGTACGCCGCGTCCACCCGCAGGAGCGGCCGTTCCGGAACCAGCCGACCGTTCCCCGCCTCGCCGGCCAGCCCGGCGCGGAGCACCCGAGCCGTGAGCTCGACACCTCCGTGCCGCAGCAGACCACCCGACCCGACCAGCAGCCGCACCCCGCGCAGGTCCCTGCCCTTCCGCTCGATCCGCGGGCCGGAGGAACCGGTGACCAGGTGGGTGCGGCCCGCGTGCCTCCGCAAGGCGAGCTTGACGGCGAGCGCGGTCAGTCGTTCGTCGACGTCAAGGTCGCCCTGCGTGGTCGCCACGAATGCCGGATCGGCGTTGCGCCGCTTGGCCTCCGCGCCCAGCGACTCCCGCTCCTCGACCGACAGCAGGTTCTCCTTGACAGCGGCGTGGACGATCCCCCGCGCGTTCCAGCGGAGCCCGAGGTCGCCCTCGACCGTACGGCTGACCGGGAGCGTGGCCACGACCTCGCGTCGCAGGACGCCGCCCTCGGGGTCGGGCTCGAGGACCGAGTGGACGTCGGTGGTGGCGCCGCCGACGTCCACCACGACCACGCCGACGGGCGCACCCGAGTCGGCCGCCGAGGCACGCGCCAGCACCTCGACGCCGCGGAGCACGAGATCCGGGGTCGCGCCGCGCACGATCTCCGCGAACTCCGTCCGCCGGGACAGCTGCTTCCCACCGATCACGTGCCGGACGAACATCTCGCGGATCGCCGCGCGTGCGGGTTCGGGGCGGACGACACCGATCTCGGGCAACACATTGTCGGTGACGGTCACGGCACCCGTCCCGGCCCCAGCCCCAGCCCCAGCCCCAGCCCCAGCCCCAGCCCCGGCGGTGAGGATCTCCGCGACCTCGTCCCGGCAGGCCAGGTTCCCCGCGACCACGACCGGCAGTCGCAGATCCGCCTCGGCGAGGGTGTGCGCGTTCGACCGGAGCACCCGGGTGTTGCCGCCGTCGGTACCGCCGACCAGGAGCACGAGGTCCGGCTCGCTCGCCGTCAACGCCGCTACCGCGGCGGCGTCGAGCGTCCCGGACGCGACGTGGACGACCCTGCCGCCGGAGGAGGTCGCCACCCGCTCACCGGCCTCACTCGTCACCAACTCCTCGTTGCCGACGACGGCGACCCGCAGGCCACCCCCGGCGCTCGAGCACGCCCGGACCGGCCAGGCCCGATGATCGCCCGTCTCTCGCGCCAGCCCGGCGCGCAGCGCGTCGAGCGCCTCCATCAGGTCGGTGCCGATGGTCGTCGGATGGCTGCCGGTCGCGATCAGCGCTCCCGTCGCCGCGTCGACCAGGGCCGCCTTGGTGAACGTCGAACCGAAGTCCACACACAGGATCGGCGTCCTGGTCATGTGTCCAACTGCGCGGAGATGCCGACCTCGAGTTCGTCGACCATACGCCGGAACTCCGCGTCCAGGTCCACGTCGTACAACCGCGCCAGCACCAGAACCGACCACAGGCAGTCGGCGAGTTCGTGCCCGAGCGCCTCCCGGCCACCCGGCATCTCCCGCGCGCCCTCCTGCGCCATGACCAGCTTGGCAAGATCGCCGACGTCGCCGACGAACCCGAGCATGAACTCCTCGCGGTTCCAGGTCCGGCCGCGAACCCGGTGGTTGAGCTCGTCGTAGAGGGCATGGACGCGCATCGCGCGCTCGGTGAGCTGGTCGATGTTCATCGGGCCAGCGTAGGTACCGATCCGAGCTTCCTGGACGAGCGTCCTAGCCGAGCGCCCGCCCGAGGTCGTCGAGCAGGTCGTCGATGGTCTCGATCCCGACCGAGAGCCGTACCAGGTCGTCCGGCACCTCCAGCGGCGAGCCCGCCGCGCTCGCGTGCGTCATCCGCCCCGGGTGCTCGATGAGCGACTCGATGCCGCCGAGTGACTCGGCCAGCGCGAAGAGGCGGGTGCGTTCACAGACCTCGATCGCCGCCGCCGCGCCGCCGCGCAGCCGGCACGACACGATCCCGCCGTACCGCCGCATCTGCTTGGTCGCGACCTCATGGCCCGGGTGGTCGGGCAGCCCGGGGTAGAGGACCTGGCCGACCTTCGGGTGCGCCTGCAGGAACGCGGCGACCCGCTCGGCGTTGTCGCAGTGGCGTTCCATGCGTACGGCGAGCGTCTTCAGCCCGCGCAGCACCAGCCAGGCGTCGAACGGGCCGGCCACCGCGCCCATCGCGTTCTGATGGAACGCGAGCCGCTCGCCGAGACCCGCGTCCGCCGTCACCAGCGCGCCGCCGACGACGTCGGAGTGGCCGCCGCAGTACTTCGTCGTGGAGTGGACCACCACGTCCGCGCCGAGGGTGAGCGGCTGCTGGAGGTACGGCGAGGCGAAGGTGCTGTCCACGACGAGCAGCGCGCCGGACTCGTGCGCGACCTCGGCGAGCGCCGGGATGTCCGCGACGGCGAGCAGCGGATTGGTGGGCGTCTCCACCCAGACCACCGCGGTCGGCCGACTGCGTACGGCGGCCCGGACGGCGTCGACGTTCGGCAGGTGCACGGCGGTGTGCGCCACACCCCACGGCTCGGCGACCTTGGAGAACAGCCGGTAGGTGCCGCCGTAGGCGTCGTCGGGGATGACGACGTGATCGCCTGGCTTGCAGAGCGTGCGCAGCAGCGTGTCCTCGGCGGCCATGCCACTCGCGAACGCGAGCCCGCGGGCACCGTGTTCGAGGGCGGCGAGGCACTTCTCCAACGCGGACCGGGTGGGGTTCCTGGTGCGGGAGTACTCGTATCCCTGCCGTGGACTGCCTACGCCGTCCTGGAGGTAGGTGCTGGTCGCGTAGATCGGGGTGATCACCGCTCCGTTGTTCGGGTCGGCGTCCTGACCTGCGTGAATGGCCAGCGTCTCGAAGCCTGGGTGCTGCTCACTCATGGCCCCGAGGCTATCCGGACCGGGGCCCGGCGGCGGGTACCAGGCTCGGTACGCACGGTGAGTCGCGGCAACAGGACGTGGACGAGGGGTCCGATGCCGAGCGCGTACATCACCGTCCCGATCCCGACCTGCCCGCCGAGGAGCCAGCCGACGGCGAGGACGGTGACCTCGATCGTGGTGCGGACGAGCCGTACCGATCGTCCGGTACGCCGGACCAGTCCCGTCATCAACCCGTCCCGCGGCCCCGGTCCGAGCTGGGCGCCAATGTAGGCGGCCGTCGCCACCGCGTTGAGCACGATGGCGCCGATCATGAAGACGAACCGGAGGACGAGCGACCCGGGCACCGACAGCACGGCGAGGGCGAGGTCGACCACGACGCCGACGAGCAGGGCGTTGCTGACCGTGCCGAGGCCGGGCCACTGGCGGAGCGGGATCCAGGCCAGCAGGACGACGATGCTGACGATGATCACGATGGTGCCGAAGGAAAACGGCGTACGGGACACCACGCCCTGGTGGAACACGTCCCACGGATCCAGGCCGAGGTCCGCCCTGATCATCAACGCCAGCGAGACGCCGTAGAGGACGAGTCCGAGGTACAGCTGTGGCAGGCGTCGGCGGAGGCGGCCGGTACGAAGCGCCGCAAGCGGTTGGCCGGAAGGTGGATCAGCAGGTGGGCCGGAGGGTTGGCCACCAGGTTGATCGGCGAGATGGTCGGATGGATGGTCGGAAGGTTGATCAGCAGGTTGGTCGACGGGCACGCGGACGATCCTGAGGCAAACTGGCCTGGAAATACAGGGCCAGTTGTGTGACAGTGGCCCTCATGGCGGACCGCATGGCCTCAGCTGGCCACCTCGCCGGGCTCCTGGGCCCGTGGCGGCAGGCCCGCCATCCGTCACCGTCGTACCGCGCCCTCGCCGACCGGATCCGCGTCCTCGTCCTGGACGGCCGACTTCCGCCCGGTACCCGACTGCCCAGCGAGCGCGAGCTCGCCCTGGCCCTCGGGACGAGCCGCACCACGGTGACCTCGGCGTACGGCGTCCTACGCGAGATCAGCTTCCTCACCAGCCGACGGGGAGCCCCGAGTCGCACCGCGGTGCCGCCCAGCGCCGGAGCGCGATCGACCGGCGTCATCACCCCCTCCGCCGAGAACGAGTCGCACCTGCTCGACCTCGGCGCGGCGGCTCTCACCGCGCCACCGGGGATGGCCGAGGCGGTCGCCGCCGCCAGCGAGGCACTCCCGGCCTACCTCGGTGGTCACGGCTACACCGCCCGCGGCGTCCCGGCGCTGCGCGACCTGGTCGCCCGCCGCCACACCGAGCGCGGGCTGCCGACCTCACCCGACCAGATCCTGGTCACCAGTGGGGCGCTCCAGGCGTTCGCGCTGGTGCTCCGGACGTTCGTGAGTCCCGGTGACCGGGTGCTCGTCGAACACCCGACGTACCCGAACGCCTTGGAGGCGATCCGGCAGACGGGCGCTCGTACCGTCCCCGTTCCGCTCGCCCGCGACGGCTGGGATCTCGTGATGCTCGAGGCCGCGATGCGCCAGTCCGCGCCACGGCTCGCCTACCTCATCCCCGACTTCCACAACCCCACCGGCCTGCTCATGGACGAGAGGGAGCGCGGCCGGACCGCCCGTGCCGTCAGCCGTGCCCGGACCCTCACCGTGGTCGACGAGACCCTGCTCGACCTCGACCTCGATCCCGGCCTCGAGCCGGGCGGCGCCCCCGACGGCTCATCCGGCGCACTGCCCAGCCCGCTCGGCGTGGGCACTCCGCAGGAGGCGGTTCTCCACATCGGCAGCACCAGCAAGTCGTTCTGGGGCGGACTCGGCATCGGCTGGCTGCGCGCGCCCCTGCCGCTGGTCGCCCGACTGCTCAGCGTCCGGGCGGCGACGGATCTCGGCACGTCCGTCCTGAGCCAGCTGACGGCGGCGGAGCTCCTGGTGAAGCAGGACTCGATCCTGACCGAACGCCGAACGGTCCTGCGCTCGCGGCGCGCCGCGCTGGTCGACGCCCTGAGGACACACCTCCCGCAGTGGCGCTTCGCCGTCCCACGCGGCGGCCTGAGCCTGTGGTGTGAGTTGGACGCGCCCGTCTCCAGCGACCTCGCCGTCCTGGCCGCTCAACTCGGCGTCCGGCTCGCCAGCGGGCCGAAGTTCGGCGTCGACGGGGCCTTCGAGCGGTACGTGCGGCTGCCGTTCACCCTGCCGGAGGCGGACCTGCGCACCGCCGTCACGCGCATTGCCGACGCCTACGCGACCCTCACCCGGGACGGCCCGCACGGCCTCTCCCCCAGGTCGTCGGCATCCCGACGGATCGGGCCGGCAGCGGACGACTCCACACCCGTGGTGACCTGAGCGGCGCCGCGGGTCGTCGGACGGAATTCCCGGTACGCCATGCGACGTTGAGTGCAGTGACGTTGGCGAGGAAAGGGTGGGCTGTATGTACCTGTTCCGCAACAAATCCGAGATGCCGAGCCCCGATGGCGCGCTCCCCGGACGACCCGAGCGGCTGTTCAGCCTGTCGCCGACCCACACGGAGTTCGGCACCCCGCTCGAGGGCCCGGTACCTGAAGGGTTCGAGGTCGCGGTGTTCGGACTTGGCTGCTTCTGGGGTGCGGAGCGTCTCTTCTGGCAGACGCCTGGCGTGTGGTCGACCGCGGTGGGTTACGCCGGTGGCTACACCCCCAACCCGACGTACGAGGAAGTCTGTTCCGGCCAGACCGGGCACGCCGAGGTCGTCCGGATCGTGTTCGATCCCGCGAAGGCGTCGTACGCCGACCTGCTGAAGATCTTCTGGGAGGCTCATGACCCGACCCAGGGCTACCGGCAGGGCAACGACGTCGGCACGCAGTACCGCTCGTCGATCTACTACACCTCCGAGACGCAGCGCGAAGCCGCCGAGGCGACGAAGCGTGAGTACGGCGAGCAGCTCGGCAAGGCGGGCTACCACCAGATCACGACGGAGATCGCCCCGCTCGGGGACTTCTACTACGCCGAGGACTACCACCAGCAGTACCTAGCAAAGAACGTAGATGGCTATTGCGGTCTCCAGGGGACCGGCGTCGCCTGCCCGATCGGCGCGAGCCACGCCTGAGCGATCGCGAGACACTGCTCGAACGTCTGTTCTAACCTGGATCAGGAGTCGACGAACACTGGGCAGGGAAGCGACTCCAAACGAAAGACCCCCGTCCGGGAGTCCGGGCGGGGTTCTTCATATGCGCGATCACGTCAGACTCAGAAGACGCTTGTAAACACCGCGAGAATCGCCGCCGCGATCAGCGTCGCCGCCACGCCGCCACCGATGGTGAGCACCCAGGGGTCACCCCGCCCCAACTTCGGAGCTCCTTCGTGCCGACCGCCTCCAGGTGGCTGAACGGGGGCCAGACGTCCTCGTCAGGACCTAGCTTGAAGTGTTCGTTGCGCTCATACGTCCTGGGCACAGCGCGGTCCTCTTCCCCTCCCCCTCGGAGGACAGATTACGGCGTGCAACCGACCACCTCTGAACGCAAGAGCGCCCGCCCTCCCCTGCTAGCGGGAAGGACGGGCGCTCGTCTGCGGTGGGTTTACACGCGCCGCCGGGCGACGCGTCGGAATGCATGGATCTCAGCCGCGAGCATCGCGAGGCGAAGGTCGTTCTCACGGTCGTGCTGGAGCCGCACTGCCAGCGCGACGACGGCGACCGCTACGACCGCGACGGCCGCGCCCAAGAGCCACATCGCCCTTAAACCCTGTCGTCCCGGTCGAGCGTGGAGAGGCCGTTCACGGGGTCGGCGATCGAGAGCTCGGTCGTGATCCCGTCCGCCATGAGGGAGGAGCGGCCAAGACCGCCGTTCGGCGTGCCGTTGCCGCTCGACGACCCGTTGCCGCTCGACGACCCGTTACCCGGCGCGTGCATCATCTCTAGAGCTTCCTTCACCGGGAAGGGGCCTTTCGCGTTTCAGAGGTTCTCAGTGCTCCAGCGGAGAGAGGCTCGCTTTCCAACTGGGTAGCGCCCGCGGACCGGGCTGGGTGCGACGTCGACGGCTTCGAGCGCGGACAGCAGGAGTCCCCGGCGAGCTTCGACGCCCTCCGTCTTCGACCACGCCTCCGCGAAGGTCTCCCCCGTCCGACGAGTGCGTACCTCGGGCGCCGCGGTCTCGGCCTCGCGAGCCTTCGAGCGTGCGGACTTCAGCGTCGCGAGCCGATCGGTGAGCGCGGCGACGTCGGCTCCGTCCTCGGCCATGCTGGCGAGCGTCTCGGAGATCGCGTGCTCGATATCGACGAGCGCGGGAGCCGGATCCTCGGCCTCGACCGGCTCCAGCTCGACGACCTGGAGGCGGCCGATGGTCGCGAGGAATTCGGAGACGACGTACGCCTCCAGATGGCCACGGTTGACGCTCACGGGCGCGGGACACCCACGCTGCTGGCACCGGTACTGACGGGCTGCGCCCTGAGCCGCTGTCGCGCGATACATCAACCCTCCGCAGGATCCGCACCGCGCGAGCCCGTACAGGAGCGCGGGCTCGGCTCCCGCTCGCTGACGCGTTCCCGGGAGCTTCGCGGCGTCGAGAATCGCGAGCAACTCGCGGCGCTCTGCCGGTGTGATGATCGCTGTCGACTCGTCGACGACGGGGAGTCCGTCCACGTCCCGTAGGACGTCCGCTCGGCTCTTCTCGCCAGGCTTGCGACCCGGTGTGTATGTCGTCATGCCCGCAAGCGCCGGAGCCCGGAGAATCGCCTCCACCGATGCCTCATGCCACCTCGCGGAGTCCCTCCGGCCGCTACGTGAGCGCGGCTCGACGCCGGACGTCTCCAGCCACCGCGCGAGCCCGTAGAGACTCTCTCGGGCGAACGCACGGACGACCATCTCGCGGACGTAGCCGATCCGGTCCTGGTCGTGCGCGAGGACCATCCCGGGACCGTCAGGGTTCGGGACGTTGATGAAGCCGAACGGCGGGCGCCCTCCGGCACGGCGGCCGGTCGAGATGATCGCACGGCGGGCGGCCTTCACGCGCGCAGAGATCGCGGCGGCTTCCATCTCGCCGAACACCGCGAGCATCGTCGCGAACGCTCGGCCGGAGGGAGTCGTCAAGTCGATTGGATCCTCAACTGCGACGAGGCCGGCGCCACGGGCTCGGAGCGTCTCGTCGGCGTGTAGGAAGTCGAGGACGCGCCGTGCGAGCCGGTCGACCTTCCACACGATCACGGCGTCGTAGCTCTCGCTCGTGTCGAGCAGGCTCCGCCATCCAGGGCGATCCTCGGGCCGGTTCTTCGTGGCGCTCACGCCGTCGTCCACGGCTTCGGCGACGACCGTCCAGCCGCGAGCGGCGGCGTACTTTCGACCGGCGTCGAGCTGGCGCTCGATCGAGATGGACTCCTCCGTAGTTACGGATAGGCGCGCATATAGACCAACTCGTCCGAGTGGGCTCGTCACGTCCTAAGACTACGCAAATAGCGCACTACTAAGAGCAGTACCTCTCCGACCAGAAGAACCCGAACGGTTACTGCGGCCTCCAGGGCACCGGTGTGGTCTGCCCGGTCGGCATCGTGACGTCCGACGGCTGACCCACCGCTCCAGCGGTCCCCTTCCCGGACGGCGTGTGAGCCCGCACGCCCTCAGCCTCCGAAGACGCGCCTCGACACCGCGCTGCGTGTGACGCTGATTCGGAGGCTCCGGGTCGCATCGACACCTTCGTACTCGGCGAAGCACATGCGCAACCGACAAGCGGTTCGGGTGCGCTTCATCCACGCATCATCGCGGCGACGGTTGCTGGCGCCCGCCGCTCGCTAGGGTCCCCGGCACCACCCCTCCCCGCATAAGAGGAGACGACCCGCGATGACCGAGCACGACCAGCAGTCGACGGGCCAGGACACCGAGCACAGCGCCGGCTGGGACCGGCGCGACTTCGTCCGGATGGGCGGCCTGGGCACCGCCGCCCTCGCGCTCGGCGCCACCGGAGCGCTCGCCGGCGCGGCACCGGCCAGTGCCTCCAACAACGACCGGCCGCTGCGGTTCAAGTCCGACGGCACGTTCAAGATCGTCCAGTTCAACGACACCCAGGACGACGAGCGGATCGACCGGCGCACGATCGAGCTCATGGAGAAGGTGCTCGACGCCGAGCAGCCCGACGTCGTCGTCCACAACGGCGACAACATCACCGGTGGCTGCGCGAACGCCACCGAGATGAAGCAGGCGATGAACAACGTCGTCCAGCCGATGGAGGAGCGCGGGATTCCGTGGGTCGTCGCCTACGGCAACCACGACGAGGACTCCACGCCCGACACCGGGATGGACGAGGAGGACATGCTCGCCTTCTACCGTTCGTACCGGTACAACCTGAACCAGCCGAGCCCGCGCGGCGTCACCGGCAGCGGCAACATGAACCTGCTGATCCGTGGCGCCCGCGGCCAGCGGCCGAGCTTCAACCTGTTCCTGCTGGACAGCGGCCGGTACGCCCCGGAGGCCATCGCCGGGCAGGACTTCGAGGGCTACCCGACCTGGGACTGGCTGCGGATGAACCAGGTGCACTGGTACACCGAGACCTCCAAGCTCGTCGAGAAGCAGGCCGGCCAGAAGGTGCCGGCTCTGATGTTCATCCACATCCCGCTCTGGGAGTACCGCTTCATGTGGTTCGCCAGCGTCGACAGCCGCACCGCCGCCGACCACGAGCGCGCCGTCGCCAAGCACAGCATCGTCGGCGAGCGCAACGAGGACGAGTGCCCCGGCCCGTTCAACAGCGGCATGTTCTCGGCCATCCTCGACCGCGGCGACGTCAGGGGCGTCTTCTGCGGCCACGACCACGTCAACACCTACGTGGGCAACTACTACGGCGTCATGCTCGGCTACGCGGGCAACACCGGCTTCGGCACCTACGGCCTCAGCGGCGCCGAACGGAACCGGCTGCGTGGCGCGCGGGTCTTCAACCTCACCGAGCAGGACGACGACGTCGATATCGAGACCCACATGGTGTTCGCCGCCGACCTCGGCATCGACCTGACGGCGAACGACCAGAGCATGGACCCGCTCCCGCTGCCCCGCCGCAAGTAGTTCCGCACCGGCGTAAGCCAGGCAGCACGCCGTTGACGATCAGGTGACCTACCCGCAGCGAAAGCCGGCGCGTAGGTCGCCTGATCGTCGCGTGTGCCCGTGCCGACGGAGAGCCCCACCTTCTTCCGGCACGTCATGCCGCGGGCCGCATTCGACGGTGGTCCTGCGCGTCGAGGATGACGCCGACGGCGTAGTCGAGGTCGAGTGGGTCGCCGTTCCACCACGGTGGCGTGAGTACATCGGGCCCGAACGACTGATCCGCGCGAGCCAGGCGATCATGTTCGGCCGAGTGGCCAGCGTTCCGATCGCTCCGGTCGCCTTCGTCGTCCTGGTCGTCCTGGCTGTCCCGGTCGTCCTGGCTGTCGCGGTCACCGGGCAACGCGGGCGACCTCGGGACCGGAGAACCATCCGGTCCGAAGAACCGGAACCCTCCGGTGGCTGCCGGAGTCACGGTGAACCCGCCCTCGTGCATGAGCCAGTGGTGGAACCTGCACAGGAGGACGAGATTGCGTAGGCGGGACTCTCCACCGTGCGCCCAGTGCTTCGCGTGGTGAATCTGCAGGCCGTGCCGGGTGCTACAACCCGGTGCGGTGCAGGCGCCGCCGTCGCGGATCCGCACCGCACGGGCGGTCGCCGCCAACGGGAACCTCGTCGCGTCGCCAACGTCGAGAATCTCCCCGGAGGCATCCCGGAGCAGTCCGACCACGGCTGTCTCACAGGCCAGCCGTCGCGCTGTCTGCGGGTGGAGCGGCGGCCCGTCGTCGAGACCGCATGGGCCCGGCCGGTCGGCTGGCGACAGTCGCGAGTCCCCGGCCTCGGGTGGGTCCGCTGTGGCCGCGAGTGATGCGGCGTCGACGTGAACGATCACGCGGTACTTGTCACCGCCGTTCACGAAGCCGGGTGTGTGCGCGAGTTGCGTCTCGGCCATGAGCGCGAGTGCGTCAGCGGCGAGTGCGGCCCGCCGCCCTGGGTGTAGCCGTAGGGCGGCAGCCGACGAGCAGCGGGTTTCGTGGCTGGCACGGCGACCTCCAGGCAGTCTGCCCTCCGCGCGGGCCTGGTCCGGGCCGGTCGAACCTTCCGCGGAAGAATCCGTGCTGTCGTCGTTGTCGATGTCGTCGATGTCGTCGTTGTCGATGCCGTCACCGTCGCCGGCAGGCTGATCGAGAGCGCTGTCGTCGCCGCCACGCTCATCGTCGGGTGCGCTGTCGTCACCCGCGGCGGTGGACTTCAGCAAGGTGTCCATGGCCGCCTCCAGGGCCGCGACGACCACCCTGCCCTCTTCGGGTGCCATCCGGCCCCGGATCACCAGCGAACCATCGTCGGCATACCACCACCGCAACTCGCGCCGCATCGCTCGGTGTTGGGCGGCCTGCAGCGAGCGGGCCGCGCGACACCCGTGCGCGATCCGGTCCAACTGGGCGGCGGTCGAACTCCTGGCCAGAACGAGCAACTCCTCTTCCTCCCGCTGGTCGGCGGTAGGGGCGGGGCCTGCTCCCGAGGCTGTCGCGGGATCGACAGGTGACGCATCGTCCGATCCAGCGGAAGCACCTTCCGACGCTGGGGATGACGGGACTGCCCGGATGCCTGAGGAACCAGGGTCAGCCTCCCCCGCCTGTTCACCGGCCGCGGCGATGCGGGTGAGGGCGCGAACCTTGGAGTAGGACAGTCGACCGGCCGCGAACTCCACGGCGATCCTTGGCAGTCCTTCCAGGGCACGGCCGACGCGCAGGTGCTCGTACGCCGCGGCCAGACTCATGCCACAGCGCCACGACAACCACTGGGCGCTCGACCTGCAACCCGACGCACGCCAGCCCTCACGCCGGTCGAACTCGACCAGGAGCCGCAGCCACTGGGAGGTTGTCGCCGCGATCCGCGCCGCACCCGCGCAGATCCGCGACTCCAACGACTCCAACGACGTCGCCACCTCAGGGCCGGGAGCGGCGTCGCGAACCTGACCTCGATCAGGCTCCGGAGGACCCGGACGGGCGCCCAGGGCAGGACTGGGTGTGCCGGGTGCTGGCCGGGCGGGCTCACCGCCGTCGCTGAAATCGCTCATACGTTCGAGCGTAGGTGCGGCCACCGACAGCGCCCGTCCGACAGCGGAGGAGCGGCCGAGCGTCAGGGAGCGTTCTTTCCGGCGGGTGGAATCACCCGAGCGCCGAAGAACTCTCGCGCATCCCTGCGCGGGAGAGTTCGGCGACGGTGCACGGACTCTCCCGCGGAAGAACGACAACCGCTCCGCGTGAGGGAGTGCTCAGCTCGCGCCGGACGTCACCGGCTCCGCCGCTGCCCGCTCGGGAGCGATCCGCGCGGACGCGGAGGACGCGCCCGGATCCGACTCCGAGCGTGCGGACGCGGTGCGCTCAGCTTCGCCGCGCCCGGACCCGCCACGTCCAGATCCGCTGCGCCCAGATCCGCTGCGCTCGGTCCTGCTGCGCTGGGATCCGCGGCGCTCGGTGTCGCCGCGCTCGTCCTCGCCCCGCTCATGCTCCCCGTCGCCAGACTCGCCGATGCCGGGCTCGCCGATGCTGGCGCCGACGCCGGGCCTGATGAGTTCGGGTGCGGTGAGACGAGGTGCGAAGAGGTCCGGCGGAGCGGCTCCTGGGCCGTCTTGCGTTCCTCGGCCGACAACCTCGAACTCCCCCGGGAAGAGCACTGTGTAGCGCGGAACGCTGCCCTCACCGAGGTCGATGAGGTAGGAGCGGTCCGGGGTCGCGTGTGTGTCGAAGACGTGTCCTTCAGTGCCTGGCTCGATCGTCTGGAAGCCGCTGCGGATCTCGATCGTGGTCCGGATCCGGTCGGCGAGTGCGACCTTTGTCATCTCGTGGTCTCCCCTGGCGCGGGCCGCGGATACCCATATCCCCTGCGCGACGGGTCGCGTTCGCCTGGACGCCTTGCGCGTTCACGCGTTCCGACCCCTCCGCCGCCACTGCTCATTGCTTTTCGGTCACTGATGTACTTCCGACTACAGCTGCGCATCCACCGTCGTCCGCCCGGCCGGTCAACAGTGGGTTGCACGCGCAACCGTGATCAGTATGCAGAAGGTAACCCGCTCTTACCCATGGATCGCCGGATTTGCACCATCCCTTTGTGACGGATAACAATCACGATCATGGATGCCGCGCTTTTCGACCGGTTGACCTCCCTCGTTCCGGTCCTCGCGCGGCGCACTCTCGAACGGCTCGTCGCGGAGGTTCCGGCCGGCACCGTTCTGCCGCGTGAACTCGCCGAACACGAACTCGACAAGATCAGCGGCCTGGTCGAGGACGACCTCCGGCTCTATCTCCGGATGCTCGCCGAGGAGCGGATGCCGACGTTCCTCGAGTTGTCCTCCGTCATGGACGCCGCCGCTCGCCGCGCTCAGGAACGCATCGCGCTGGCGGACACCCTGACGATGCACCACGTGGGCCTTCGACTGGCCTGGGAGGAGATCGTCGCCAGGTTGTCCCCCACCGACCAGGTCGACGTCGCGCGGTGGGCCGGCCACCTGCTGCGGTACGTCCAGGTCGTCACCTCCTGCGTCTCCACGGCGTACGTCGAGGCGCAGGAGACCATCCACAGCGCCGAGCACGAGGCGCGGCGGGCCCTGCTGGCGGCGCTCCTGGCCGGTCGACCCGCCGCCGCGTATGCCGAACGGGCTGGCCTGCGACTCGCGTCCTCCTACCTCGTCGTCGTACTCGCCCTCGGTGGGGCCGACGCGTCCGGTCCCGCCGGTCGAACCATCGGCCTGCTGCGACAGTCCCGTGGGGTGCAGGAGGAGTTCGACCGGTACGCCGGTACGCCGGTGTTGTGTGCGGCGGACGTACGCCTCGGCACGGCTCTGGTGCCGGTTTCGGCCGACGCCCTGCCGGAGCCGCGCGCCGGGCTCGACTCTCTCGCCGAGCGGCTGGCCTCCGTCGTCGGAACGCCGGTGATGCTCGGCGCGGCCGATGCGATCGGGCTCCATGCCATTCCGGCCGCGGTCACCCAGGCACGCGACGTCGCCTGGCTCGCGCTCGGACTGGGCCGACCGCCCGGCGCGTACCAGCTCTCCGACGTCCTGCTAGAGTACCAGCTGACCCGGCCTGGCGCGGGTCGCGACAAGTTGGCGAGGTTGCTCGACCGGCTGGACGGACATCCGCACCTGCTGGAGACGCTGCTCGCCTACCAACGCAGCGGACACAACCGGCGGCAGGCCGCCGCGACCCTCCACGTCCACCCCAACACCCTGGACTACCGGCTGAGCCGCGTCGCCACGCTGACGAACCTCGATCCGGGACGGCCGGCGCACGCCCAACTCCTGGCCGCCGCCGTGATCGCCCGGACGCCGCTGCCTACGTCGACCTGATGGCCGGGCGTCTCACCGACGCGGCGCGTACATGATCACCCCGACGCCGACCAGGCACACCGCGGCGCCGAGAAGGTCCCAACGGTCGGGGCGGAAGCCATCGGCCACGACCCCCCAGAGGAGAGATCCCGCGACGAACACGCCGCCGTAGGCCGCGAGGATCCGCCCGAAGTGCGCGTCCGGTTGGAGCGTCGCGACGAACCCGTACGCGCCGAGCGCGACGACGCCGCCGGCGATCCAGAGCAGGCCTCGGTGCTCCCGGACGCCCTGCCACACGAGCCAGGCGCCACCGATCTCGGCGAGTGCGGCGAGAACGAAGAGGACGAGGGAACGGCCCACGGTCATGGACCGCACGTTACGACCGTGGAATCGGGCAGCGCACGCCCGGCCCCGGCTGGGGTCAGGGTGCGACCGGTTGGGTGGCGGCGGGTTCGACGGCCAGGCGATACCCCCGCTTCGTGACCGTTCGGATGATGCGGGAGTCGCCGAGGCGGGCGCGCAGGCGCGCGATGGCCATCTCGACGGCGTGCCCGTCCGCGCTGCGGGGCAGCGACCGGAGCAGGTCCGCCCGGGAGACCACGCGACCGGGACGATCCGACAGGGCGCGCAACAGCGTCATGGGCGCCGGAGCGAGCGTGCGCATCGTCCCGTCGACGATCACCGCGTGTCCCCGGATCTCCAACTGGTGGCCGGCGACCTCGACCATGCGGGTCCGGTGCTCGGGGAGCCGCTCCGACAGCGCGCGGACCAGACCACCGAGCCGGGATCGGGACGGCTGCAGGGTTGCCACGCCGTACCGGTCCAACGGGCCCGCGGCGACCGGGCCCACACAGGCGGCGAGGACGTCCTCGCGGAAGGCCGCCAGCATGGACTCCCGGCCCGATCCGGCGACCTCGAGCAGGGCCGCCGCGGCGGGGGCGCTGGTGAAGGTGACCGCGTCGACGTAGCGCAGCCTGATCAGCTCGACCAACCGGACCAGCGGGCTGATGTCCTCCGGGAGCACCCAGCGGTAGACCGGCACCTCGAACACCTCGGCTCCGGCCTGGCGGAGCGCCGCCACGAAGTCCGGCAACGGCTCACCGTGGAGTTGGACCGCGACCTTCTTCCCACGGACCCCGGTCGCGAGCAGGTGGTCGAGGACCTCACTCGAGCACTCAGAGTCGGGCGCCCAGGCCTCGGTGAGCCCCGCCGCCCGGATCGCGCCCCGCGCCTTCGGCCCCCGGGCGATCAACCGGGTATCGGCAAGCGTCGAGAGCAGCCCGTCCGCGAGCCCCGCGCTCTCGGCCGCCTCCAGCCACCCGCGGAAGCCGATCCCTGTCGTCGCGACCGCGATGTCGATGCCTTCGGACAGGCAGGAGCGGGTGGCCTGCTGGAGGGCCCGGTCATCGGAGAGCGGCACGATCCGGATGGCCGGTGCCTCCACGACGCGTGCGCCGCGGCGTTCCAGCAGCGCGACCAGTTCCTCGCGCCGCCGCGCGGCCGTCACCCCGACCGTGAACCCGGTGAGCGGACGGCCTTCCCTCTCCTCCGCCATCGGCGGTCGGACCGGCTGGGTGAGACTCACAGGTGTTCCCGCACGCCGATCGATACGACGCCCTCGCGGCACGCGACCGGGTAGGTCGGGATCCGGACACCCTCGTCGGTCAGGCACACGCCGGACCGCAGATCGAAGACCTGCTTGAACATCGGCGAGGCGAGGGTGGGCATGCCAGCGGACGTCCCGACGATCCCGCGCGACATCACGTACGCGCCGGAGAACGGGTCGTGGTTGCCCACCGCGTACAGCTGACCGTCGTAGGTGCGGACGAGAGCCACCTGCGTCTCGCCCACCAACGCAGCGACGGCGCGTTCGGGAACCAGGTCGTCGTAGGCGCACACCGACACCCAGATGCGGTCCAGAGTCGCGGTCATCCGTGAACCTCCTGTTGCGCTCGGGTCGCCAGGGTCGGTCCGGCGACGAGGACAGGTGCCCCAGCGGGGACCGACTGGCCGCGCTGGGTGACGAACTCGATCGAGGGGTCCGGCGTACCCGGTGCGTTGACGAACGACACGAAGCGGCGCAGCTTCTCGGGGTCCTCGAGAGTCGCGCGCCACTCGTCCGCGTAGGTCGCCGCGTGCCGGCTCATGGCGGCGTCGAGGTCGGCGCAGAGACCGAGCGAGTCGTCGACGATCACCGAACGCAGGTAGTCGAGTCCGCCGTCCAGCCCCTCGATCCAGGCCGACGTCCGCTGCAGCCGGTCCGCCGTACGGATGTAGAACATGAGGAACCGGTCGATCGTCCGCACCAGCGTCTCGGTGTCGAGGTCGGTCGCGAACAGATCTGCGTGGCGGGGCCGGAAGCCGCCGTTCCCACCCACGAAGAGGTTCCAGCCGTTCTCCGTGGCGATCACGCCGACGTCCTTGCCGCGCGCCTCCGCGCATTCGCGGGCGCAGCCGGAGACCGCTGCCTTGATCTTGTGCGGGGAACGCAGGCCGCGGTAACGGAGTTCGAGCTCGATCGCGAGGCCGACGGAGTCCTGGACGCCGTACCGGCACCAGGTCGTGCCCACGCACGACTTCACGGTCCGGACCGCCTTGCCGTACGCGTGGCCGGACTCCATGCCCGCGTCGACGAGGCGCCGCCAGATCTGCGGCAACTGCTCCACCCGGGCACCCAGCAGGTCGATGCGCTGCGCCCCGGTGATCTTGGTGTAGAGGCCGAAGTCGCGAGCGACCTCGCCGATCACGATGAGCTTGTCGGGTGTGATCTCCCCGCCGGGGATGCGGGGTACGACGGAGTAGGTGCCGTTGCGCTGCAGGTTCGCGAGGAAGTGGTCGTTGGTGTCCTGCAGCGCGGCCTGCTCACCGTCGAGGATGTGACCGTTCCCGAGGCTCGCGAGGATCGACGCGATCGTGGGCTTGCACAGGTCGCAGCCGCGGCCGGTACCAAGCTCGGCCACGATCGAGGAGAACGTCCGCAGCTCCCGCACCCGGATCAGGTCGAACAGCTCCTGCCGGGAGTACGCGAAGTGCTCGCACAACGCCTTGGACTGCTCGACGCCTGCCTGCGCGAGCAGCGTCTTGAGCAGCGGTACGCAGGAACCGCAGCCGGTGCCGGCCCGGGTGCAACTCTTGAGCGCGGACACGTCGGCACACCCGTCGCCGACCGCGGTGAGGATGTCGTCCTTGGTGACCGCGTGGCACGAGCACACCTGCGCGGTCCCCGGAAGGTCTCCCTGGATCTCACCCGAGCCGAGGAAGTCGGCGAGCTTGCCCGGCAAGGGGCCGCCGACGCTCGCCCGCAGTGTGGCGTATGCCGAAGCGTCTCCGACGAGAATGCCGCCCAGCAGCGTCTGGGCGTCGTCGGTCAGGGCCAGCTTGGCGTAGATGCCGTGCGCCGGGTCGGAGTAGACGACATCGAGTTCGCCGGTGGTGTCGCCGAAGCTCGCCACGTCGACGCCGAGCAGCTTCAGCTTCGTCGAGGTGTCACCGGAGACGAACGTCGCGGGGGTCGCGTCACCACCCGTGAGGTGCCGCGCGACGACGTCGGCCATGGCGTAGCCGGGCGCGACGAGCCCGTAGACCCTGCCCTCCACGCAGGCGCACTCGCCGACCGCGTAGATCGCGGCGTCCGACGTACGGCAGGACTCGTCGACGACCACTCCACCCCGCGGTCCCACCCGCAGGTCACACGCCCTGGCGAGCTCGTCGCGCGGGCGGACGCCGGCCGCGAAGACGACGGTGTCGACCTCGACACCGGGGAACGAGCCGGAGTCGGCGCAGGGTTCTTCGGCGGAAGAATCCGTGGCGTCTCCCGCGGAAGAATCGCCGGCGAAGACCATCCGCCCGACGGCACCGTTCGGGCCGGGTTCGAGACGTTCGGTCTTCGTCCCGGTGTGCACGGTCAGGCCGAGCGCCTCGACGTGCCGGCGCAACATGGCGCCGCCGGCCTCGTCCAGCTGCATCGGCATCAACCGGGGCGCGAACTCCACCACGTGTGTGCGCAGCCCCAGCAAGCGGAGTGCGTTCGCCGCCTCCAGCCCGAGCAGCCCGCCACCGACCACGGCGCCGACCCGCTTGCCCGCGCAGTGGGTCCGGAGAGCCTCGAGGTCGTCGAGGGTTCGGTAGACGAAGCAGCCCGGCAGGTCGTGCCCGGGCACGGGCGGCACGAACGCGGACGAGCCGGTCGCGAGAACGAGCGCGTCGTAGGGGTGCTCCCCCGACCTGGTGAGGACGACCCGGCGCTCCCGGTCGATCGACACCGCCGGGTCGCCGAGGCGCAGGGCGAGCGTGGGGTCGCCGTCGTAGAAGCCGTCGGGTACGAGGGAGAGGTCCTCGGCCGCCGTGCCGGTGAAGTACGCCGACAGGCCGACCCGGTCGTAGGCGGCGCGGCTTTCCTCCGCCAGAACCGTCACGTCGCACCGCCCGTCGGTGTCCCGCGCGCGGAGCGCCTCGACGAACCGCTGCCCGACCATGCCGTTGCCGATCACGACGAGCTTCATGCGACCCCCTCTTCCTCACGTACGTCGGACCCGGCCGCGGACTCGCAACCGGACTCGGCTGCGGACTCGACATCGGGTTCGGAAGCGAGCTCGGAACTGAGCTCCGAACCGGGTTCGGGTTCGGCGGACAGCGCGCCGACGAAGCCCTCGATCGTGTCGCGGCACCCGCCGCAACCCGTGCTTGCGCGAGTGGTCGCCGTGACCTCGGCGACGGTGCGGGCGCCGCCGAGCCAGGCGCGCGCGATGGCACCGGCCGTCACGCCGTTGCACTGGCAGAGCATGCTGTTCGCCGCGGGCACGGCAGCGGCGCCCGCCGCACCCGAGCCCGCCGCACCGACCCCACCGACCGCGCCACCGCCGGGCCGTGCGAACAGCAACGACCGAGCGTCGGTGGGTATCGGTGCGCCCCGGTCGAACAGTTGGGTGAGGGTGCCGACGCTGGGGTTGTCGCCGAGCAGGATCGCCCCGACCAGCCGCCGTTCCCGAATCAGGACCTTCTGGTAGATCTCGCGCGCCGGGTCGGCGAAGGTGACCACCTCGGTGTCCTCGTCATGGGGGTGCGGGTCGCCCATGGCGGCCAGGTCGACGCCGCGTGCCTTCAGTCGGGTGACGAGCCGCGAGCCGGTGTAGCGCGCCGGCCTGCCGCAGATCCGCCCCGCGGCCACCCGGGCCTGTTCCCACGCCGGGGCGAGCAGGCCGTAGACCCGGTCGCGGTGCTCGACGCAGTCACCGATGGCGTAGATCGACGGGTCCGACGTACGCATGCCGTCGTCCACCACCACACCACGGCCCGTTCGCAACCCCGCCTTGACGGCGAGCTCGACATCGGGCCGGACGCCGCAGGCGATCACCAGCAGGTCGGCCGGGATCGCCGTGCCGTCCGCCAGGACCACCCCGCGGACCCGGTCGCCTCCGACCACGGCGGCGGTCGCCGCGTGCAGCCGTACCCGTACGCCGAGCCCTTCGAGGGTGCGGGTGAGGATGCGGCTCGCGTCGCCGTCGAGCTGGCGCTCCATCAGCTGCCCCCGCGCGTGCACCAGGTGGACCGACAGGCCGAGGCCGGTGAGTCCGCGTGCCGCTTCCAGGCCCAGGAGGCCACCGCCGAGCACCACGACGTCGCGGGCACCGTCCGCGGCGGCGAGGATCCGCCGACTGTCGGCGAGGGTACGGAACACCGCCGCTCCCTCGACCAGCTCGCCGTCGGCCCGGGTGAGGCCGACGATCGGGGGGACGACCGGACGGCTGCCGGTGGCCAGCACCAGGGCGTCGTAGCGGGTCCGGCTCCCGTCGTCCGCACGGACGGTCCGGCTTACCGGGTCGATCTCGGTGACGGCCACTCCGGTACGCAGGTCAAGTGCCCCGGAGGCCTCGGGGAGCAAGAGGTCGTCCTCCTCGACCCGTCCGGCCAGCAGTTCCGGCAGCAGGATCCGGTTGTAGGCGCGGGTGGGTTCCGCGCCGAAGATGACGACCGGCCGCTGCGGGTCGAGTGCGCGCAGGTCGGCCGCGAACCGCGCGCCCGCCATGCCGTTGCCCACCACGACGACGCTCATGCGACCAGCTCCAGGCGTACGGCGCACACCTTGAACTCCGGCATCCGCGACGTCGGGTCCAGGGCCGGGTTGGTGAGAGTGTTGGCGCGGCCGGCACCTGGCCAGTGGAACGGCATGAACACCGTGTCGACCCGGATCGAGTCCGTCAGCCGCGCGGGCGCGACCGCCGAGCCCCGCCGGCTCACCACCCGAACGTCGTCGCCGTCCTCGATACCGTGCCGTTCGGCCAGGGCGGGATGGAGTTCGACGAACGCGCGTGGCGCCGCGGCGGCGAGGGTGGGTACCCGCCGGGTCTGGGCACCGCTTTGGTACTGCGCCCGCACCCGACCGGTCGTGAGGTAGACGGGGTAGGCCGCGTCGATGTCCTCGACCGCGGGCCGATGGTCGACCGGAACGAAACGCGCCCGCCGGTCCGGTGTCGCGAAGCCGTCGAGGAACATCCGCGGCGTGCCCGGATGGTCCGCGTCCGGGCAGGGCCAGAAGAGGCCGTCCTCGGTGTCGATGCGGTCGTAGCTGATCCCGGCGTAGTCGGCGACACCGCCGGCGCTGGCCCGGCCGAGTTCGTCGAAGACCCGCTCCGGGTCGGTGTCGATCGCCGCGTCGTGACCGAGTGCCCGCGCGAGGCCGGCCAGGATCTCCAGGTCGGTGCGCACCTGTGCGGGTGGGGGCCGTAGGCGCCGCCTCCGGATGACCCGCCCTTCGAGATTGGTCATCGTCCCGTCCTCCTCCGCCCACTGCGCGCTCGGGAGTACGACGTCGGCCAGGGCCGCCGTCTCCGACAGCACGAGATCGGCGACGACGAGGAGGTCGAGGCTCGCGAGTCGTTCCTCGACCCGGCCCGCCGCCGGCGCCGAGACGACCGGGTTGGTCCCGAACACCAGGAGGGCGCGGGGCCCTTCCGGCCGGCCGAGCGCGTCGAGGAGTTCGGTCGCGCTCGGGCCGCGACCCGGGATGCTGTCCGGGTCGACACCCCAGACCGAGGCGACATGTGCCCGCGCGGCCGGATCCTCGATGGAGCGGTAGCCGGGCAGTTGGTCCGACTTCTGCCCGTGCTCGCGGCCACCCTGACCGTTGCCCTGTCCGGTGAGGCAGCCGTAGCCGGAGCCCGGGGTTCCCGGCAGGCCGAGCGCCAAGGCGAGGTTGACGAACGCGCTGACCGTGTCGACGCCCTTCGCGTGCTGCTCCGCGCCGCGTGCCGTCAGCACCATCGCGCGCCCGGCGTGGGCGAGAAGGCGGACCGCCTCGTGCTGGTCCGCGACCGGCACACCGGTGAGCCGTTCGACGCGCTCGGGCCAGTAGGTCATCACGATCGGGCGTACGTCGGCGAACCCGGTGGTACGGGACTCGACGTACTCCCGGTCGACGTACCCCTCCACGATCGCGATGTGCAGCAGCCCGAGCGCCAACGCCAGGTCGGTGCCCGGCGTGAGCTGCAGGTGCAGGCGGGCCCGCGCCGCGGTCTCCGTACGCCGGGGATCGACCACGATCAGGCCACCGTCGCCAGGGCGTTCGGCGGTGAGGAACCGGAGGAACGGCGGCATCGTCTCTGCGACGTTGCTCCCCACGAGGAGCACCGTGTCGGCCTCGGCGATGTCGGCCATCGGGAACGGCAGGCCGCGGTCGAGCCCGAAGGCACGGTTCCCCGCGGCCGCCGCCGACGACATGCAGAAGCGGCCGTTGTAGTCGATGTTCGGTGTCCGAAGGACCGTCCGCGCGAACTTCCCCAGCGCGTACGCCTTCTCGTTCGTCAGCCCGCCACCGCCGAGCACCGCCACCGCGCCGGGACCGGACTCCTCCTGCGCCCGCGCGATTCCGGTGGCGACCACGCCGAGCGCCTCGTCCCAGGTGGCGGGACGCAACGCGGCGCCACGGCCGCGCCGAACCAGCGGCGTGCGCAGTCGTTCCGGAGAGCTCAGCAGCTCAGCCGCCGTCCAGCCCTTCTGGCACAGGGCAGCGCGGCGCCCACCGGCCGCCCGCGGCGCCACCTCGACCTGGTCCGGTCGGGCCGTCGCGGGTGCCGGGCGCAGTTCCATCCCACACTGCAGAGCGCAGTACGGGCAGTGCGTCGCGACCCCGGGCATGTCGACGAGCGTGCGATCCCACGGTTTCACGTCTGGGTCTCCTAGGTTTCGGATCTGCTAACGGCGGCTCACTTTGGGTGCCGACGTCACACGGATACGTCAGCAAGACTCGGCAAACGAGCGGCGAGGACCCGTCGGCGCAGGTAAAACCACCAGGTCACACCGAGGCAGAACACGTAGAACAGCCCATACGCGGTCACTGCGGTCGCGACCGACCCCGTGGCCGACAGGGAGGCGCCGTACGCCCTCGGGATGAGGAAGCCGCCGAACGCCCCGACGGCGGAGATGATGCCGATGGCCGCACCGGCCTCGGTCAGGCTGGTCCGACGGGCGTCCGGGACGCCGGCGCGTTCGGCCCGCTCGCCCTGGCGGCGGAAGATCGCCGGGACCATGCGGTACGTCGAGCCGTTCCCGACACCGCTCGCCGCGAACAGCACTCCGAACGCCGTCACGAACAGCGCGAGCGAACCCGACTCCACCGCCACCAGCAACAGCGCCATACCGGCCGCCATCACCACGAAGACGACGAAGGTCACCCGGGCACCACCGAACCGGTCGGCGAGCAGACCACCGACTGGCCGCAGCAGCGAACCGACCAGCGCGCCGAGGAAGGCGTACCTCGTGGCACCGGAGTCGGGGAACACCGTCGTGGCGAGGAGCGGAAAGGCGGCGGAGTAGCCGATGTAGGAGCCGAACGTCCCGACGTAGAGGACCGCCATCACCCAGGTGTGCGGGCGCTTCGCGGCCCCCACCTGACCCTGCACGGGCGCCCTTGAGACCGCGAGGTTGTCCATGAACAGCCATGCGCACACCGCGGAGACGAGAATCAGCGGAAGCCACATCAGGCCGGCGAAGGCGAGGGTGGTGCCGGCCCCGGCGTTGATCACGATGGGCACGAGGAACTGCACGCTGCTGGTGCCGAGGTTCCCGCCGGCCGCGTTGAGACCGAGGCCGATCCCCTTGCTGCGTTCGGGATAGAAGAAGGACATGTTGGTCATCGAGGAGGCGAAGTTGCCGCCGCCGAGGCCGGCCGTGGCCGCGACCAGGACGAAGAACCAGTACGGCGTTCCCGGGTCGCTCACCGCGAACGCGAGCAGGCCGGTCGGGACGACCAGCAGCAGGGCGCTGGCGACGGTCCAGTTCCGTCCGCCGAACCTCGGTACGGCGAACGTGTACGGCACCCGCAGCACCGACCCGACCAGGCTCGGCACCGCGACCAGCCAGAACAGCTGGTCGACCGAGAACGCGAACCCCACCGCCGGCAGGCTCACGACCACCACACTCCACAGCAGCCACACCGAGAAGGCGAGGTGCTCGGCGAGGATCGAGAAGATCAGGTTCCTGGTCGCGATCCGCCGACCCGTTCGCCTCCAGAACGACTCGTCCTCGGGGTGCCAGTCCTCGATCCAGCGGCCGGTCGAACGCGGATTGCCCGGGTCGCCCGGTTGGTCCGGCTGGCCGGGTTGCCGAAGCTGGCCGGGTTGGCGAACGTGGTCTGGATGGTCAGGACCGGCAGTCTTCGTCACGGCCTTCGCGCTGGTCACGGCGTCCTCCCACAGTCGAAATCTGCTTCTCCGTGGGGACGCTAGGAACCGGCTGTTTCACCTCGGGACGCCTGCGACGGACAGGCGGTTAAAGAGGCCGCACATGTCCGGCCGGGTCACGGTGAGGTCGCGTCGGTCATCGGCACGACACGAGCGGACGCCGGTCGGGTCAGCGCGCGCTGGTGGTCGCCGTGGGCTGCCAGTCCGTGGCGGCGGTGAGGCTCCTCGCCGCGCCGTTCGCCGGGACGACCGAGATCAGCCGGTCTCGTACGGCGGCCACCCAGGGATGCCGCAACTGCCCGATTCGCCCGAGCAGGCGGGCCTGGCGGGCCAGACCTGTCGTACGGGCCCGGCGGAGCCGGTCGTACCTCGGCAGCCCCGCGGGTACGTCGGCGACCGCGGCCGCGCGGAGCACGGTCGCGAGCTCGACCGCGTCCTCCAGGGCGAGGCAGGCGCCCTGCCCGAGGTCGGGCGTCATCGCGTGGGCGGCGTCGCCCAGCAGCGCGAGTCGGCCGGCGACGAAGGTACGCGGGAGGGGCCAGAGCAACTCGACGTCGTTGCGGATGATCCGCTCCGGCGGCGTCGCCGCGAGAACGCGGCCCACCGGGTCGTGCCAGCTCGCGAACAGCTCGACCAGCCGGTCCCGCCGACGGGCCGCGTCGAACTCCTCCGGACGGTACCGGGGATCGGCGTGGGCGAGCGTGGCGTACCAGTAGATGCCGCCGCTACCGAGTTGGAGGAACCCGAAACGCTGACCGCGTCCCCACGTCTCACTCCCCGACTCGAGCGCGGGGGCCAGGTCCGGCGAGATGAGTCCACGCCAGGTGACGTAACCGGCCGAACGGACGGCAGGGCGTGGGTCGACGGCCGGGCGGAGGGCGCTGCGAACGCCGTCCGCGGCGACCACCAGGTCCGCGGGGTACTCCTCGGGGCCCGCGTCGCCGTGCGCGTGGACGACCGCTTCGACACCGCGCTGGTCGACCGCCGTCACCGTACGCCCGACGCGCAGCGACTCGGCCGGCACCAGCGCCCGCAACGCCTCGTGCAGCGCTGCCCGGGTCACCATCAGTGGGCTCGCGGTGAGTCCCCCACCCGATCCTGCGCCGGCACTCTCGGACCCGGCTGTCACGCGGGTGAGCCAGCGTCCGTCCGACGTGCGGAGCCCGACCATGCCGCGCATCGCGTCCCGGGCGCGCAGGTGCACGCCGAGGTTCGGATCCAGCGCCTCCAGCGCACGCAGGGCGTTCGGCCACAGCGCGAGGGCCGAGCCCGTCGCGCGGACCTCGGCACCGTGCTCGAGCAGGGTGACCGACCAACCGTCCCTCACCAGGGCACCTGCCGCCGCAAGTCCGCCGACACCCGCGCCCACCACCACCGCTCTGCGTCGTGCCATCACCGCTCCCTCTCTACAAATGTAGAGTCGCCCCGACGAGCTGCACACTACAGCTGTAGAGGCCGCACCGGTAGGGTCGCGCACTGTGAGTCGTTCTCGGTCCGAGTTGCTTCTCGACGCGGCGATCTCGGTGGTCGCCGAGTCCGGGCTGCGCGGGCTCACCCACCGCGCGGTCGACGCTCGGGCCGAGGTGCCCTCGGGCTCGACGAGCTACTACTTCCGGACCCGTGCCGCGCTCCTGCATGGACTGCTCGGCCGCCTGCTCGACCTCGACGAACGGGACACCACGCGGCTCGGCGAAGCCCAGCCGGACGCGACCGAGCAGGACAGGGCCGAGCCACCCGAGCCCCCCACCAGTCCGGATCTTGACACCCTCACCGACGCCTGGACCCGGCTGTTCCAGTACTGGCTCGGCCCGGGCCGCGAACGCCTGCGCGCCCGCTACGCCCTCTACCTGGAAGGGCGCCACCACCCCGAACTCCGGGAGATGCTCGACACCGCGAGCGCGCGGATCGTGGCCGGGGCGGAGCAGTTCCTCACCGCCGTCGGTGCGCCCGCACCTGAACGGGACGCACCGTTCCTCATCGCCCTGCTCGACGGGATCCTCTACGACCAGGTGATCCGGGCCGACCCGCCCGCCGACGGCGCCGAACTCCGCCGTCGTATCGAGGTCGTACTCCGCGCCGTCTGGCGGCCGGCACCGCCAGAAGCCGAATCAGCGGTTGAATGAAGCCATGACGACACCCACCACGCGTCTCACCGTCACGGTCTGGGACCGTCCGGACGCGGCGCCGCGGACCTGGGAACTCATCGCGAACGACGGGAACGAGGAGGTGGCCGCGGCCGGCACCCATCCCGATCCGGGCGGCGCAATCAGTGCGATCGCGACCGCCACCCGCCCGTTCGAACCGGTGCCACGGGACGCCATGTGCACCCAGATCTACGGCGGGCCGCAGCGTGCGCGCATCGAAGGTGTGTGGCGGGGCCAGCCGGTGTCGGCGTCCTACGACAAACACAACGGCTGCGAGATCGCCCGCTGGAAGGCGCTGAGCGCCGTCCTCGACGCCTGAGCGGGGGTTACATCCCCGCCGCGAGGTGGGCGAGCAGGTCCTGCCGAGTGAGCACCCCCACCGGCTTGCCGTCGTCGAGGACGAGCAGCGCGTCGGCCGTCTCCAGGCGGCGGACCGCGGCGGCGACGGGTTCACCGGCACCGACCGACGGCAGCGGCGGAGACATGTGCTGCTCGACCCGGTCGGCGAGTCGCGCATGGCCGGAGTACAACGCCTCGAGCAGGTGGCGTTCGTGGACGGCGCCCGCGACCTCGGCGGCCATCACCGGAGGCTCGGCGCGGACGACCGGCATCTGCGACACGGCGTACTCGCGCAGAATGTCGATCGCCTCCGCGATCGTCTCGTTGGGGTGGGTGTGCACGAGCGAGGGCAGGGTGCCGCTCTTGCGCCGGAGGACCTCCCCGACGGTCTCGGTGCTCTCGCCGCTGAGGAAGCCGTAGTGGGTGAGCCAGGCGTCGTCGAACACCTTGGACAGATAGCCGCGTCCCCCGTCGGGCAGCAGGACGACGACCACGGCGTCCTCGCCCGCCTCGCGCGCGACCTGCGCGGCCGCGACGGCGGCCATGCCGGACGAGCCGCCGACGAGCAGCGCCTCCTCGCGGGCCAGCCGGCGCGTCATCGAGAACGAGTCGTGGTCGGACACCGCGATGATGCGGTCGCAGACCGACTGGTCGTACGTCGTCGGCCAGAAGTCCTCACCGACGCCCTCGACGAGGTAGGGACGACCGGTGCCGCCGGAGTAGACGGAGCCCTCCGGGTCGGCGCCGACGATCTGGACCCGCCCGCCGGAGACCCCTTTGAGGTAACGCCCGACACCGCTGATCGTGCCGCCGGTGCCGATGCCCGCGACGAAATGGGTGATCCGTCCCTCGGTCTGATCCCAGATCTCCGGACCGGTCTGCTCGTAGTGGGACAAGGGGTTGTTGACGTTGGAGTACTGGTCCGGCTTCCACGCGCCGTCCCGCTCCTTCACCAACCGGTCGGAGACGGAGTAGTAGGAGTCGGGGTGCTCCGGGGGTACGGCGGTGGGGCAGACGACGACCTCGGCACCGTAGGCCGTGAGGACGTTGCGCTTGTCCTCACTCACCTTGTCGGGGCAGACGAAGACGCAGTGGTAGCCCTTCTCCTGCGCGACGATGGCGAGGCCGACGCCTGTGTTGCCGCTGGTCGGCTCGACGATCGTGCCGCCAGGGGCGAGGGCGCCCTCGCGTTCGGCGGCCTCCACCATGCGGAGAGCGATCCGGTCCTTCACACTGCCGCCGGGGTTGAAGTACTCCACCTTCGCGAGCAGGAGTCCTCGGACACCCTCGACGGACCGGGCCAACCGGACCAACGGGGTGTTGCCGACCAGGGACAACAGCGACTCGTGATACTGCACGAAAGAACTCTAGGTGAGGGGCGAGCGCAACGGTATGCCCGCGCCGTGCGAGTCTGGGGAGTCGACGCCGTACGCCACTCGTCGGCGCGGCGTGATCCCACGGAGGTCCCGGGTAACCATCCCGTCCGCCCCACGACCAGGTAGGTAGCGAACTCGAAGGAGATCCTGGTGGGTAAGGCTCGCGCTGCTCGGAAACTGGCGGCCGCCGCGGCACTCGGCGGTGGCGGTGCCGGGCTGCTCGGCGGCACACTCGTCGCCATCCTCTTCGCGGAGGCGATCCTCGCCAAACGCACGATCGGTGAACCAGCCGGACAGGCACCCGTCGCGGACGGGCTCTACGGCGAGGGTCCCGGCGAACCCATCTCCTTCGTCGTCCTCGGCGACTCCACCGCCTGCGGCCTCGGCGTCGACAGCGCCGACGAGACGCCCGGCGGGCTGCTCGCGGCGGGGCTCGCCGCACTGTCGGGGCGACCGGTGCGGCTCAGCGTCGCCGCGATCTCCGGTGCGGAGACCCAGCACCTGGACGACCAGGTCGACCAGGTACTCATGGCCGAACCCGACGTCGCCCTGGTCATCATCGGCGCGAACGACGTGACCCACCGGACCCTGCCCACCGACTCCGTACGCCTGCTCGTCCAGGGCGTCCGGCGGTTGCGTGAGGCGAGCTGCGAGGTCGTCGTCGGTACGTGTCCCGATCTCGGTACGGTCGAGCCGCTTGCCTTCCCGCTCCGCCAGCTCGCTCGCGTCTGGAGCCGCCGGCTCGCCGCGGCGCAGACGATCGCCGTCGTCGAGACCGGTGCCCGTACCGTCTCGCTCGGATCGCTGCTCGGCCCGGAGTTCGCCGCCGCGCCGCACGAACTGTTCGGCCCCGACCGGTTCCATCCCTCGGCCGCGGGATACGCCAGCGCCGCGGTGGCGCTGCTCCCGTCCCTCGCCGCCGCGATCGGTTACTGGCCGGAGGAGGAGGACGCCGACGTTCCCCTCGGCGAGGGCCAGATCCTGCCGATCTCCTACGCCGCCGTCCGCGCCGCCAAGTCCTCCGGTACGGAGGTCGCCGGCACCGACGTCGCGGGGCACGAGCGCGGCCCACGCGGGCGCTGGGCGCTGTTGCGCCGGCACGGTCGCCGTGAGGTCGCCCTTCCCGACCAGCTCTCCGCCGGATGAGCCGGACATCGGGTACGGCCGGCCGCTGTCCACATCCGCTTGACATCTGGCGATCAGTGCTGCCATGTCCGCCGCCGGCGACCTCTCGGGATGAAGCCGGACCGCCAGGTTGTTGCACGCAACGCGGGTGGCAGTGGCCTCACACTGCGGTCCGCTGGTCCGTCCGCGGAAGGGATGACTGGATGAGTACGTACGACAAGCCGACCGACAGCCCCGAGGGCTGGGTGGCCGAACACACGAAGCAGTACCTCGAGTCCAACGGTGAGGAAGGCCACATCTGGCGGAACGACGCGCCCACGCTGCTCCTCACCACCATCGGGCGTCGCAGCGGCCAGGCCCGTCGCACCCCGTTGATCTACGGCCGGGACGGGGCCAACTACCTGATCGTCGCGTCCAAGGGCGGCGCACCGACGTCGCCCCTGTGGTACTCCAACCTGGAGGCCAACCCGGAGGTGCGGATCCAGGTCGGCGGCGACCAGATCACCGCGCGGGCACGGGACGCGAGTCCGGAGGAGCGCCCGCGCCTGTGGAGCATCATGAGCGCGATCTGGCCCGACTACGACAACTACCAGACGAAGACGGACCGGCAGATTCCGCTCGTCGTACTCGAGCCACAGGGCGAAGGTAATTCCGTTGACCCGCCGGGCGCACCGCGAGAGAGTGTCCGGCATGTGACGTCATGACCGGCCCTCGTCGACCGGTCGCACCAGACCCCGCCGACGTCAGCCGCCCGCATGGAAGGGCGGCTGCTCGGTGGTGGCGTGGCGTTCCCCGCTCGCATGAGAGCCGACTCCGCCAGTCCGAGTCCGCCCGCCGCTCACCACGTCAGGGAGCCCGTCCGATGTGTATGTACACGTGTATCCGAATCCTCCACCGGGGACTCGGTATGCCCGCCTCCAGGAGTTCCTCGTCCATGCCGGGGAGCCTCCCTACCGCCTGAGGCAGCTTCTCCGCGGCGTTCACGACCGCGGCGTCGGCGAGTTCGCCGAACTCACCGAGTTGCCCGTCCGCCTGCGCCGCCTGCTCGCGGCCGAGTTCGGTCCGACCCTGACGACGCTCTCACCCGTCGCGAGCCAGCACGGCCCGCAGGTGGAGAAGGTCCTCTTCGAGAGCAGGCAGGGCGCCCGGATCGAGACGGTCCTCGCGAAGTACCGCGCCCACTGGACGTCGCTGTGCGTCTCGACGCAGGTCGGCTGCGGCCTCGGATGTACGTTCTGCGCCTCCGGTGCCGTCGGGCTGGTCCGCAACCTCGACGCCGACGAGATCTGCGACCAGGTACTCCACTTCGCGCCGGTCGACAGCATCGCGTTCATGGGGATGGGCGAGGCGCTCGCGAACCCGCACACGTTCCCGGCGCTCGAACTGCTCACCGGCGGGGACTTCCACGCGATCGGTCCGCGGCGGCTCACGGTGTCAACCGTGGGTTTCGCGCCGGGAATGCGTCGTCTGGTCGCGGAGCATCCGCAGGTCAACCTGACCTTGTCGGTGCACTCGCCCTACGACGAGGAGCGGGCAGAGCTGATCCCGTTGCAGAACCGTTTCTCGCTCGCCGAGTGTCTCGGCATCCTGGACGACCACGTGGTCGCGAGCCGGCGCAAGGTCTATCTCGCGTACCTCCTGATCGACGGGATCAACGACTCCGCCGCGCACGCCCGGGCGCTCGCGGCACTGGTGCGGGAGAGCCGGCGACCCGGGCTGTTCCACGTCAGCGTGATCCCCTACAACGACGCGGCCGGGGTGAGCGAGAGGTTCCGGCGGCCGCCGCCGGCGGTGGTCGCCGACTTCCTCGCGACCCTGCGCTCGCGCGGGATCCGGGCGAGCCGGCGGCAGCAGTTCGGGGGCGACCTCGACGCCGCGTGCGGCCAACTGCACGCCCGCTACCTGTCCGGCCAGTCTGGCGAGACGGCTACCCGAGCACCGGGCCGGCGTACTAGCCTCGACATTACCGAGGGGTAACCCGAGCGGTCGCGAGACCGGCGACCAGGCCGGTCACGAGGGAGGACCCATGTCCGAGGCAACCGACGCCGTCATCGTCGCCACCGCGCGGACCCCGATCGGACGGGCGTTCAAGGGTTCCCTGAAGGATGTCCGACCCGACGACCTCGCGGCGTTCGCGGTCGACGCGGCACTCATGAAGGTGCCCCAACTCGACCGGACGGAGATCGACGACCTCTACCTCGGCTGCGCCGAGCCCCGCGACGAGCACGGCGCCAACATGGCCCGCAGGGTCGCCGTGCAACTCGGCCTGGACTCGGTGCCCGCGGTGACGGTCAACCGCTTCTGCGCCTCCAGCGTGCAGACGGCCCGGATGGCGTTCCACGCGATCAGGGCGGGCGAGGGCGACGTCTTCGTCTCCGCGGGCGTCGAGTGCGTCTCGCGGTACGTCGGCTTCGGCAGCGCCGGCGTCGACCCGGCGCAGACGCACAATCCGCTGTTCGCCGACGCCGGGGTCAGGACCACGAAGTACGCCGAGACCAACGAGGTCTGGCACGACCCCCGCGCGGACGGCCTGCTCCCCGACGTCTACGTCGCGATGGGCCAGACGGCCGAGAACGTCGCGACCGCGCGTGGGGTGAGCCGGGCGATCCAGGACGAGTTCGGCGTGCGGTCCCAGAACCTCGCGGAGGAGGCGATCCGGAGCGGTTTCTTCGCCCGTGAGATCACGCCGTACCCGCTCCCGAACGGCACCGTGGTCGAGGCCGACGACGGTCCGCGACCCGGCACCACCCTGGACCGGGTCGCCACGCTCGACCCGGTGTTCCGGCCGGCCGGGACGGTCACCGCCGGCAACTGCTGTCCCCTCAACGACGGCGCCGCCGCGGTCGTGATCATGAGCGCCGAGAAGGCCCGCCGGCTCGGTGTCACCCCGCTGGCCCGCATCGTCGCGACCGCCGCGTCCGCGCTCTCCCCCGAGATCATGGGCCTGGGCCCGGTCGAGGCGAGCCGGCGAGCCGTGGCCCGCGCGGGCATGACCATCGACGACGTCGACCTGGTGGAGATCAACGAGGCGTTCGCCGCCCAGGTGATCCCCTCCGCCGAGGATCTCGGCATCGCCTGGGACAAGCTCAACGTCCACGGCGGGGCGATCGCGCTCGGTCACCCGTTCGGGATGACCGGCGCCCGGATCATGACCACCCTGGTGAACGGCCTCGCGACCCGCGACCAGGAGATCGGCCTGGAGACGATGTGCGTCGGCGGCGGCCAGGGCATGGCCGTCATCCTCGAGCGGCTGTCCTGACACCACCGCCGTCCTGAGACCACCGCCGTCCTGACACCACGAACGGTCTGAAACGGGCGGCCTGAATAGGCTGGCCGTCATGAGCCCATCGATCGCCACCGCCGACCGTATCGACCACGCCGCGCTGCTGGAGTTCCTCCGGACCCGGCACCAGGGCGTGCTCGTCACCACTCGACGCGACGGCCGTCCGCAGATCTCGCCCGTCACGCTCGGGCTGAACCGGGACAACCGCATCGTCATCTCGACCTATCCCGAGCGGGCCAAGGCCGTCAACGCCCGCCGTGAGCCCAGCGTCAGCCTCTGCGTCATGTCCGAGGGCTGGAGCGACCCTTACATCCAGGTGGACGGGACCGCCCGCGTCATCGACCTGCCCGAGGCCATGGAGGGGCTGGTCGAGTACTTCCGGTGCATCAGCGGCGAACACCCCGACTGGGACGAGTACCGCGCCGCGATGACCCGCCAGGGCAAGTGCGTGATCGAGGTCGACATCGAGCGCTGGGGGCCCCTCGCCCGCGGCGGCTTTCCGGCCCGACTGGTCGACTCCGACTCCTGACCCGGAGGCAACCGACTCCTGACCGGTAGGTGAACGCCGGCCGCCTACCGGATGAGGAAATCTACCGATCGTGAGGGAGTTCTCCTTTGTCGCCACGAGGCGTGCGAGGGGTTGTGTCGGGCCAGAACCTCAGGCAGGCTCAGGTCATGGACCGAAACTGACCCCCAGTTCTCCGGGAGGCCGTCATGGCTCTGCACCACTCCGAAGAGACCCATCAGAACCTCGTCGCCCGTCTCGTGGACGCGACCGGGCGAGATCTCCCCGAGTGGATCAGAACTCTCGAAGACGGACCGTCGTTCCTTCGGTTCGAAGATCGCGTCAGGTGGCTCCGTGACGAATACGGCATCGCACACGGACACGCCACCGCGATCGTCCATGAGCAGGACCTTCGCCGCGCGCAGCGCAACCTCGGCTGAGGTTCCACCCGCTGCATGAACGTCGACGAAGCGCGCGCCTTCCTCCGCGAGCACCACCAGGCTGTGCTCGGCACCCTCCGCAAGGACGGTCTGCCGCAACTGTCGCCGGTCCTGGTCGGTGTCGACGACGAGGGATACGCCGTCGTCAGCACCCGCGAACCCGCCTACAAGGTTCGCAACGTACGCCGCGATCCCCGTGCGACGCTCTGTGTGTTCACCGATCGGTTCTACGGTGCGTGGCTGCAGGTCGAGGGCACGGCCAGCGTTCTCTCGCTGCCGGATGCGATGGAGCCGCTGGTCGACTACTACCGCCAGGTCGCAGGCGAGCATTCCGACTGGGACGGCTACCGCGCCGCGATGGAGCGGGAACGCCGCTGCCTGCTTCGGGTGCGGTTCGACCGGGTGGGACCGACGGTCTCCGGCTGAGCCGAGAGGGCAGACATGGCGAGGGCCGCCCGAGCAGTGCTCGGGCGGCCCTCGCCGTCTTTGTCCGTGCAGGCTCAGTCGCCGCCGCGCAGGATCGCGAGGATCCGGAGCAGCTCGATGTAGAGCCAGACCAGCGTCACCGTCAGACCGAACGCCGCGAACCACGCGTCCTTGCTCGGCGCGCCGGCGGCGATGCCCTGGTCGACGTAGTCGAAGTCGAGCATCAGGTTGAAGCAGGCGAGGGCCACCCCGATGATCGCGAAGACCAGGCCGAGGCCGCCCAGGCCGCTCGCGCCGAAGCTGGCGCCGAACAGGCCGAGCACGAAGTTGACCATCACCAGCAGGAAGAAGCCGAGGGTGGCCGCGACGACGAACCGCTTGAACTTCGCGGTCACCCGGATGACCTTGAACTTGTACATCGCGAGCATGGCGGCCGAGGCGCACATCGTGCCGAGTACGGCCTGCATCACGATGCCGTCGTCACCGGCGTAGGCCGAGAGCACCTTGCTCGCCAGCCCGACGAAGACACCTTCGACCGCGGCGTAGATCAAGATGATGGCCGGGTTGGTCACGTGCTTGAGCCCGATGACGAAGCCCAGGCCCATGCCGACGAGCGCGGCGCCGATCAGCAGCCCGAAGTGGGACGCCTGGACCGGACCGCTGAGGTACCACGTGGCAGCGGCCACGACGATCAACGTGCCGAGCGTCATCGCCGTGCGCGCGACCACGTCGTCGAGGGTCATCCGGTCGCGGCTGGCCGGACCGGCGTACGACGGCGCTTCGTACATCTCGCGCAGCTGTTCGCTGCTCATGCTCGAAGCGGAGTATCCGGCCGACTGGAACGCGTCGCGGCGCCGGAACACCGGGTTCTTGCTCTGCATCCTGTGTCCTCCTCCGCCTACGGCGGATCAGATGGGCTCAGCTGGTGCTCAAACTGCTGCTCAAACCGTGCGCAAAGTAGTGCTCGACTGCTTGGTCAGCCTGCTGCTCAGGTGGTGCGGTGATGATCTTGACAGGACGGTCATCGATCGTGCCCGTAATGGTAATGAATTGGCAAAGCACTTGTCGCCACTTGAGGGGCGATTGTGACCATGACCGGTGCAACGCGCCCCGACCGACGCCGAGTTCCGTTGACCTCAACGGTGGTTGAGGTTGCAGGCTGGTCCCCAGCGGAAAGGGGAGCCATGCGCGCGGTGTGGTTGAAGGAGTTCGGTGGACCTGAGGTACTCGTGGCGGGCGACGCGCCGGAGCCGGTGCCCCGGGCGGGTCAGGTCCTGATCGAGGTGGCGTTCGCCAACATCACCTTTGTCGAGACGCAGCATCGTGCCGGCGGCACCGGCCCCTTCGTCGCGCAGCTCCCGATGATCCTCGGCAACGGCGTCGGCGGGGTGGTCAGGGCCGTGGGGCCGGGCGCCGACGAAGCGTTGGCGGGCAGGCGCGTGATCAGCGGTACCGGAGGTTCCGGTGGTTACGCGGAGTGGGTCGCCGTCGACGCCGCCGCGACGTACCAGGTGCCGGACGCCGTACGCCTCGACACCGCCGTCGCGCTGCTGGCCGACGGGCGTACGGCGACGATGCTGCTCCGGGCGGCCTCACCAGACCCCGGCGAGCGGGTGCTGGTCGAGGCGGCCGCCGGCGGGGTGGGCAGCCTGCTGGTCCAGCTGGCGAAGGCTGCCGGCGCGCAGGTCGTCGCCGCGGCGGGCGGGACGCGCAAGACGGGGCTGGCCCGTGACCTCGGCGCCGACGTGACGGTCGACTACCGGGAGCCGGACTGGACCGAGCGGGTACGCGCCGCGGTCGGCGAGGTGAACGTCGTCTTCGACGGCGTGGGCGGCGTGATCGGCCGGTCGGCGTTCGACCTGCTTGGCCGCGGTGGGCGGATGGTCACCTTCGGGCTCGCCAGCGGCGCCTGGACAGACGTTCCGGACGAGACCGCCGCGGCACGTGGTGTGACGGTGGTCCGGCCCCGGCCCACGCCGGACGAACTACGGGCCTGCACCGAGAGCGCGCTGGCGCAGGCGGCGGCCGGAGCGTTGCGTCCGGTCATCGGGCAACGGTTCCCGCTGGAGCGGGCGGCCGACGCGCATGCCGCCATCGAGTCCCGCGCGACGGTGGGCAAGACCCTGCTGGTGGTACGGGCGGACCAGTGACGGATGTCCGGGTCGGCCGACGTGCGGCCGACCCGGACACCGGGTTCAGACGATCGGAGTCAGATCTGGCTCAGGCGATGTCGTACCGGTCGAGGTTCATGACCTTGACCCACGCGGCCACGAAGTCCTGAACGAACTTCTCCTTCGCCTCGTCGGTCGCGTAGACCTCCGAGATGCCTCGGAGCTGGGAGTTCGAGCCGAAGACGAGATCGACGGGGCTGGCGGTCCACCTGACCTCACCGGTGGAGCGGTCCCGACCCTCGTAGACGTTCTCCGCCGACGCGGACACCTTCCACTCGGTGGCCATGTCGAGCAGGTTGACGAAGAAGTCGTTCGTCAACGTCTCGGGCCGGTCGGTGAAGACGCCGTGTCGGGTCTGCCCGAAGTTGGCGTTGAGCGCCCGCAGGCCACCGACCAGCACCGTCATCTCCGGAGCGGACAGCATCAACATGCTCGCCCGGTCCAGCAGCAGGACCTCCGCCGGCAGCTTCTGCCCGGCGCGCAGGTAGTTACGGAACCCGTCGGCAGCCGGTTCGAGGACCTCGAACGACTCCACGTCGGTCTGCTCCTGCGAAGCGTCCGTACGACCCGGCACGAACGGAACCGTGATGTCGTGCCCGGCGTTCTTCGCCGCCTGCTCGACCCCAGCGGCCCCGCCCAGAACGATCAGGTCGGCGAGTGAGACCTTCTTCCCGCCGGCCTGCGCGCTGTTGAAGTCCTGCTGGACCTGTTCGAGGGTCTGCAGCACCTTGGCCAGCTCGGCCGGGTTGTTGACCTCCCAGTCCTTCTGCGGCTCCAGGCGAATCCGGGCTCCGTTCGCCCCACCACGCTTGTCGGTGCCACGGAAGCTCGCCGCGGCCGCCCAGGCGGTGGAGACCAGCTGGGAGACGGACAGCCCCGACGCGAGGATCTTGGCCTTGAGGGCGGCGACGTCCGCCTCCGAGACGAGTTCGTGGTCGACCGCCGGAACCGGGTCCTGCCACAGCTGAGCCTCCGGAACCCACGGACCGAGGTAACGCGAGACCGGGCCCATGTCACGGTGCAACAGCTTGTACCAGGCCTTGGCGAACGCCAGGGCGAACTCCTCGGGGTTGTCCAGGAACCGGCGCGAGACCCGCTCGTAGGCCGGGTCGAACCGCAGGGCGAGGTCGGTGGTCAACATCGTCGGACGGTGCTTCTTCGACGAGTCGTGCGCGTCCGGAACCGACTCCTCGGCGCCCTTCGCGACCCACTGGTGCGCCCCTGCCGGGCTCTTCGTGAGCTCCCACTCGTAGCCGAAGAGGTTCTGGAAGAAGCCCATGCTCCACTTGGTCGGCGTGCTGGTCCAGATGACCTCGAGGCCGCTGGTGATCGTGTCCGCGCCCTTGCCGGTGCCGTAGGTGTTCCGCCAGCCGAGGCCCTGCTCCTCCAGCGGGGAGGCCTCCGGCTCCGGGCCGACGTTGTCCGCGGAAGCCGCGCCGTGGGTCTTGCCGAAGGAGTGACCGCCGGCGATCAGCGCCACCGTCTCCTCGTCGTTCATCGCCATGCGCGCGAACGTCTCGCGGATGTCCCTGGCGGCGGCCAGCGGATCCGGAACGCCGTTGGGCCCCTCCGGGTTCACGTAGATCAGGCCCATCTGCACGGCGCCGAGCGGACCGGAGAGTTCCCGGTCACCGCTGTAGCGCTCGTCACCGAGCCAGGTGTCCTCCGACCCCCAGAAGATCTCCTCGGGCGCCCAGATGTCCTCGCGACCGAAAGCGAAGCCGAACGTCTTGAACCCCATGGACTCCAGGGCACAGTTGCCGGCGAACACCAGCAGGTCGGCCCAGGAGATCTTCTGACCGTACTTCTGCTTGACCGGCCAGAGCAGCCGGCGCGCCTTGTCCAGGCTCGCGTTGTCGGGCCAGCTGTTGAGGGGGGCGAAGCGCTGGGCACCGGCGCCGGCTCCACCGCGGCCGTCGGCGATGCGGTACGTGCCCGCGGAGTGCCAACTCATCCGGATGAACAACGGCCCGTAGTGGCCGTAGTCAGCCGGCCACCAGTCCTGCGAGGTCGTCATCACCTCGACGACGTCCTGCTTCAGCGCCTCGAGGTCGAGGGTCTTGAACTCCTCGGAGTAGTCGAAGCCCGCGCCCAGCGGGTTGGACCGGGGCGAGTGCTGGTGGAGAACCTGCAGGTTCAGCTGATTCGGCCACCAGTCCTCGTTCGTCCTGGGCCGAGTCGACTTGGGAGTCGGGGAGGGAATTGCTGGGTTCTCGCTCTCGCTACCGTGGTCAGACACGTCTGGTCCTTCTCCCGTCTCGCTGTTTGCCACTGTTGGCTGGTCGGTCTTGCGTCGGTTGGTCTGTGGGGAGCAGGGGCTTGGGTTGCCCTGCCGGCATGGAGTGCTTGGTGTCCGCGATCAGATCTCGGCCCGGGCGGTTTCTGAGGCGACGCAGTCCGGACATCGGCCCCAGTAGATGACCTCGGCCTCGTCGATGACGTAGCCCGAGTCGTCGACGGCGGTCAGGCAGGGAGTTTCGCCGACCGCGCAGTCGACGTCGGCGATGGCACCGCAGGACCGACAGACGACGTGGTGGTGGTTGTCCCCCACCCGGGCCTCGTAGCGCGCCACGGAGCCCAGCGGCTGGATGCGCCGCACCAGGCCCGCGGTGGTCAGCGCCCGCAGGACGTCGTAGACGGCCTGGTGGGAAACCTCACCGAGATCCGCACGCACGGTGCCGATGATCGAGTCCGTGTCGGCGTGCGGATGGTCGTGCACCGCGGCCAGCACCGCTATCCGGGGACGCGTCACACGCAGGGCCGCCCCGCGCAACATGCGCTCGTAGTCCGAAGTCGTGGACACACGAGGAAGTCTGGCCCATTTTCTGGAATCAATCAAGTTGAGTGAGCACGGCGCGGACATCTCGGAGTCGGCCCGTCGCCTGGCTCCCACCAGCGGCCGGCCCGACCGAGATCATCGAGGGTCGGCAGGATCAGCGAAACGATCAAGAAGACGAACAAGGCGCCTGGACCAACCCGCGTCCGGCGCCTGCGTGGATGTATCTACGTGCCCCCGGTGGGACTCGAACCCACAAATCTGACACCCATTTTAAGTGGGCCGCCTCGACCAGTTGGGCTACGGGGGCTCCGCGACAACTCGTCGCCGCGCACCACATTAGGGCATGCCCAGGTGCCATTCGGATCTGTCGAGCGGCAGTGCTGCGCGGCCGTCGGTGTGGGTACGAACGGCCAACACCTGATGGGCCGCGATCCGCGCGTTCTCGAACGCCAGGGCCGAGACGGCGAGGTAGAGCAGCCAGACCCGGGCCCGCCCCGGTGAGGTCTGGCGTAACCACGGCTCCCACGCGCCCTCCAGGTTGGTCACCCAGGTCCGAAGGGTGCGGGCGTAGTGCTCGCGCATCGCCTCCAGGTCGCGCACCTCCAGCCCGGCGTCCTCGAGGATGTCCACGATCCGCCCGAGGGTCAGGAGTTCGGCGCCAGGAAAGACGTAGGCGTCCAGGAACGACCGTTCTCGCGCCAACGGCTCGCCCCTGCGGCTGATCTGGTGCAGCAGCAGTCGACCGCCCGGCCGGAGGAACCCGCACAGGCGCCGCGCCTGGTCGGCGAGCCGGCCCTCCCCCACGTAGTCGGCGACCCCGTTCGCCGTGATCGCGTCGTAGGGGTCGACCTCGAGGTCGCGCCAGTCGGCGACCCGGAACTCCACCCGCGCGGCGACCCCGGCGTCGAAGGCACGCTTCGTCGCGATCTCGGCCTGCTCCGCGGAGGACGTGATGCCGGTCCCGCTCACGCCGTAGCGCTCGGCGGCGTGCAGCAGGAAGGTCCCCCACGCGCAGCCGACGTCGAGCACCCGCATGCCTTCCGTCAACCCCAGCTTGCGACAGGCGAGGTCCAGGGCCGCCCGCTGCGCGTCGTCGAGGGTGGCGGCCGGCGTGGTCCAGTAGCCCGCGCTCGGCACCAGCGTGTCGCCGAAGACCCGGGCCAGCAGACCCGTGCTCACCGGGGTGTCGTGGGCGCCGCTGAGCTCCTTGTCGCGACCGAGCGCATGCCGGCGTTCGGCTCCGGTGATCTCCTCCGCCGGCGGCTTGGGCGCCGGGCCGACCGCACCGAGATAGACCGCGGCGCGCATCAGCTCACTGCGGTCGGCGGCGGTCAGTTCGGGCTGGCGACCGATCGAGCGGCCGAACGGCGCGAGCTGGTCCAACGCGGGGAGGATCGGGCCGTCGACGTCGACCTCCCCGGCCACGAACGACCTGGCCAGACCGAGTTCGTCAGGACGCCACAGCAACCGGCGAACGGCGCGCCGGGAGTGGACCCGCACCACGGGCGCGTCGGCGGGCCCGGCCACGGACCCGTCCCAAGCGTGGATCCGGACCGGCGCCTCCAGTCCGAACAGCCGGAGCAGAACGTCGTGCAGACGCTCGGCGACAACCGGACCAGGCACGACCACCCCCATCTTCCGTACCCGTCTTCGCTGTTGCTTCTACCCGTGTTCTACCCGTCGTGTACCGGCCGGCCACCGGTGGCCTGTCACATCGACCGCCGGTGGCGTGCGCGCGAGCCGCGGGCTGTCAGTTACCGCCCGTACCGAGGCGTTGGGGTTCGCGGTCCTCGGGCGCGGCCGGCGGCACCTGGCGGGGCAGCGCGCTGCGCTCGAACTCCTCGCGCGGGCGCTGCAGGCTGCCCAGGGAGACGATCTCACGGTGGAAGAACAACCGGAGCGTCCAGTCGGCGACGATCCTGGTCTTCCGGTTGAACGTCGGCATCCGGCTGACGTGGTAGGTGCGGTGCATGAACCACGCGAGCCAGCCCTTGAGCTTGATCCCGTAGACCTGAGCGACGCCCTTGTGCAGGCCGAGGCTCGCGACCGAGCCGACGTGCTTGTGCCGGTAGTCCTGCAGCAGTTTGCCCCGCAGGGACCGGGCGACGTTGTCGCCGAGGACCTTCGCCTGCCGGACGGCGTGCTGCGCGGACGGGCTGGTCAGCGCTCCTGGCGGACCGGTCAGGTCGGGAACGGCGGCGCTGTCTCCAGCCGCCCAGGCGTGCTCGACGCCGACGACCCGCAGGTCGGGCTCGGTCCGCACCCGGCCCTGCTTGTCGCGGGGCAGGTCGGTCTCGGCGAGCACCGGGTTGGCCTTCACCCCGGCCGTCCACACGATCGTGTCGGACTCGAAGCTGGAGCCGTCGGAGAGGATGACCTTCCCGTCGACGCAGGACTCGAGCAGGGTGCCGAGCTTCACGTCGATGCCACGCTCGCGCAGGGCGCGGACGGTGTAGCGGCCCATGTCCTCCCCCACCTCGGGCAGGATCCGGTCGGCCGCCTCGACGAGCACCCAGCGCATGTCCTCCGGGCGCACGTTCTCGTAGTAGCGGCAGGCGTAGCGGGCCATGTCTTCGAGTTCGGCGAGCGCCTCGACGCCGGCGTAGCCGCCTCCGACGAACACGAACGACAACGCGCGCTGGCGGACTGCCTCACTGGTCGTCGACTCCGCGACGTCGAGCCGGTCCAGCACGTGGTTGCGCAGCTGGATCGCCTCCTCGACCTGCTTGAACCCGATGCCGTGCTGGGCGAGCCCCGGGATCGGCAGGGTGCGGGCGACCGAGCCGAGCGCGACGACCAGTTCGTCGTAGCCCAGGTCGTACACGTCCCCGGCGCGGGGTTCGATGCGGGCTGTCCGGTTCGCGTGGTCGACCGAGACGATCCGGCCGGTGATGACCTTGACCCGCGGCAGGACGGCGCGCAGGGACACGACGACGTGCCGGGGCTCGAGGTTTCCGGCGGCGGCCTCGGGCAGGAACGGCTGGTAGGTCATGTAGGAGCGAGGGTCGACGATCGTGATCGTCACCTCGCCACGCTTGAGTTCCTTACGGAGAGCTTTCTGCAACCGGAAGGCGGTGTACATACCGACATAGCCGCCTCCGGCGATCAGGACGTGCCTTGTGTTCACGTCCGTTCACCTCCTCGCTCAGGAGTAACGCTAGTCGCTCGTGAATCATTTCACAAGCATTCGGAGTCTCACGTTCGGAAGCTCACAAACAAGCTCTCCAGCCTCTAAGCTCGAAGGAACGCGGGAGGGAGCCGTGGGCGCGATCATCGCTGTCATCGTCATCGCCCTCGTCGTCGCGCTGGTAGCGCTGACGGTCCCAATGGTCGTGCTTGCCCAGCGCCGCGAGCAGCGCCGGCTCGAGGATCTCGCCGCCTGGGCGAACTCGATCGGTTGGACCGCCTACGCCGGAAGTGTCGAGGTGCCCTGGACGGCCCGACTTCCCGGAGCCAACCCCCGAGGCGTGCGGTGTCTGTTCACCGGGATCCACCGGGAGCTGCCGGTCAGCGTCGCTGAATACACCTACCAGAGCACTCACACGACCTATGTGAACGGACAGTCGCAGGTCACGACCGACACCCATGATTTCGTCGCTTGCGTCGTACATCTCCCCTACACCTACCCGGGGATCGAGGTCTCGAGCCGCGGGTCCGGCTCGCGGATGTGGCGCTGGCTCAACGGACCCGACCATACCGAGGTCGGGATCGACGAGTTCGACAAGGAGTTCCGGGTCCGCAGCACCCACCCAGAGACCGTGCGCAGCGTGATCGGTCCCGCCCTGGTCCGTACGCACCTCGCCGGGATGGCACCGAACTGGAGCCTGCACGGCTCCGATCTCGTCGTCTACTGGCAGGGACGGATGGAACCTGCCCGCGTGCTGCCCGCGCTCGACTCCGTGATCCGCATCGCGAACCTGCTCGGTCACTGACTCGAGCTGGCGCGGAGTCCGGCGTAGGACGCGGCGCGGGCGAACACCGCGTCCAGCATCGACTCGGTGAGCTTGCCGGTGAAGGTGTTCTGCTGACTCGGATGGTAGGAACCGACCAGCAGGATCTCCGGCAGCTCCCGCCCCTCCCGTGCGGCGAGCACCACCTCGGCGCCGTGCCCGAACTTCGGCCGCGGCCGGGGAACGGCGTAGCCGAGGGCGGCGAGCGTGCGCAGGGTGGAGTCCCACGCGTAGGAGCCGAGCGCCACCGCCGCGCGCACCGTCGAGGAACACAGTTCCCACTCCCGGACGAGCCACGGGAAACAGGTGTCCCGCTCGGTCGGCACCGGCTTGTTGGCCGGGGGCGCGCAGCGCACCGGGGCGACGACCCGAAGGCCCAGCAGCCGCTGCCCGTCACCCGCGTGGACGCTCGTCCTCGTCCGCGCCAGGCCGAGCCGGTGCAACGAGGCGAACAGCCAGTCGCCAGAACGGTCACCGGTGAAGATCCGCCCGGTCCGGTTGCCGCCGTTCGCCGCGGGTGCGAGTCCGACGACGAGCAGCCGCGGCGCGGGATCACCCCAGCCAGGCACCGGCCGGCCCCAGTACGGCTCCTCCGCGAACGCACGCCTGGGCTCCCGCGCCACCTGCTCGCGCCACGCCACCAACCTCGGGCAGGCGCGGCACACCGACTGGCGGGCGACGAGCTCGTCGAGGTCCCTCGCGGCGGCGGCGAGCGCCGCCACCTGCTCGGCGTCGTGGGCGACCGGAGTGTCCGGGCTCGCCGGGTCGTCCGGCCAGCCGGTGCCCGGCGGGACCGGACTCGGATACGGCGTCCCGGTCACCGGGTGCGGCCGGTCGGGCGTGGTCATCTCAGGGCCCGTGCGTAGGCGCTGAGCGCGATCCCGTCGAGGATGTCGTGCTCGCTCACGACGATCTCCGCGAGGGCGAGATACGGGGCGACCCGGGCGAGGATCCGGTCCAGGATCAGCGCGCCGGCCCCGATCACGTCGACCCGACCAGGGTGCATGAACGGCAGCGCCGCCCGAGCGTCGTGGTCCATCGTGAGGAGGCGCCCGGTCGCCGCATGGACGTCGGGTGCGGGAATCCGCGCGTGGTGGATGCGGGTCGGGTCGTACGTCGGCAGGTCGAGCGCCGTCGCGGCGACCGTCGTCACCGTGCCGGCGAGGCCGACCAGGGTGCGGGCCCGCTCCAACGGGACGCTCGCGGCGGCCTTGTCGAGCTGGCGGTCGACCTCCGCCAGGGCCGTCTCGATCTGGTCGGGGCTCGGCGGATCGCCCGGCAGGCAGCGTTCGGTCAGGCGTACGCACCCCAGGTCGACGGACACGGCCGCCTCCGGCGCTTCGCCACCCAGGACGAACTCGGTGGAGCCGCCACCGATGTCGATGACGAGGTACGGCGTGGCGAGGCGGTGCCGGGCCAGTTCCCGGGTCGAGCCCGCGAAGGAGAGCTGGGCCTCCTCCTGTCCGGTGATCACCTCGGGCTCCACGCCGAGGATCTCCCGGACCCCGGCGACGAACTCGTCCCGGTTCTCGGCGTCACGCGAGGCGGAGGTGGCCACGAACCGGACCTGTTCGGCACCGAGTTCGGCGATCCGCGCGGCGTAGGTCCGGCTGGCGTCGAACGTCCGGCGCAGCGCCTCTGGCGCGAGGCGACCGGTCCGGTCGACGCCCTGCCCGAGACGCACGACCTCGAGGCGCCGGTCGAGGTCGACCAGGCGCTCGTGACCGGTGGCCGGATCGGCGGTGATGTCAGCGACCAGCAGCCGGATCGAGTTCGTGCCGCAGTCGATCGCCGCTACCCGCATCTGGAACTCCCCTCACCTCAACCGACCGTCCGACCGTATTGCATCCGAACCCGAATCCCCCGCAGGACCGGATCGCGTCAGGACGGATCGATCTCGACGCAGGGCCCCCCGGCGCCCCAGTCGGGCAGCAGCGCCAGGGCCTCGTCGCCCAGCGGGTTGACGCCCGGGCCCGCGGCGAGGGAGTGCGCCACGAGCGCGTGCAGGCACTTCACCCGCTCAGGCATGCCGCCGGCGGAGACACCGGCGATCTCGGGCACGTGCCCGAGCTTCTCGCGCTGGGCGAGGTAGTGCTCGTGCGCCCGCTGGTAGGCGGTCGCGAGGTCGGGGTCGGTCTGCAGCCGCCCCGTCCACTCCCGCATCAGGCCGCTCGCCTCCAGCCGGCCGATCTCGGCGGCGAGGCGCGGACAGGTGAGGTAGAACGTCGTCGGGAACGGCGTACCGTCGGGCAGCCGGGGTTCGGTCTCCACCACGTCGGGCAGGCCACAGCCGCAGCGGTGGGCGACCTGGCGTACGCCACGCGCCGGGCGGCCGAGCTGGGCGCTGACCGCGGCGAGATCGGCCGGCTCGGGCCCGGTCGTCGATCCGGTCGTCGGTCCTGTCATCGGTCCTGCCGTCTGTTCTGTCATCGGTTCTGCCCCGGGGAGGGCGTGGACTCCGGGTCGATGGTGGCCGCGGGCTTGGGACGCTTCGGCGTGGACGTGGGCTTCGGCGGCTTGTTGGCCTCCTCGACACTGCCCCACAGGCTGCTCCACCAGGCCCGTTGTGCGGGGCCCTGCTCGGTCGCACCGGTCGAACCGCCCGCGACCGGCGGCGTGGCGGACTTGCCGGTGCCGCCGACCACGACGTAGCCGGTCTCGCCGGGCATCACCCACCCGAAGCGTTCGCGGGCCTGGGCCTCGACGTAGGCGGGGTCCTTCCAGCGGCCGAGTTCCTTCTCCAGCTCGGCAACGCGCTCACTGCGCTGCGAGGCCTCCGCCCGCAGGTCGGCGATCCGGCCGCGCTGTTCGGCCCACGCGCGCAGGCTGGAGGCGTAGGAGATCACCAGCGCGGCGATCACCAACGCGAGGATGGCGGCGCGGCCGGTGATGCCGTTACGGCGACGCCGGTTGGCCTCCGGCGTTCGAGCGGCGCTACCGGGACGGCCGGACGAGGAGTTCGCCGCCTGTGCAGGGCGGCGCGCACCGGAGGTGGGCGAGGCGGTCGTACGGCGGGTGGCGGGGCCGGCACCGGCCCGGGACCCGCGCCCAGGGGTGGCCGGTTTGGCGCGGCCACGACCCCGACCGGGACCCGCCGGCCGGGCGTTACGGCCACCTCGCGCGTCGTTCACCAGACCTCCCCCGGCCCTGTCCCGGTCGTTGGGTCCGGGACCCCGGTGTGACATCGGGGTCCCGGACCCGCGTTCGGCATCCGGGCGTCAGGCCCGGCCGCTCAGCCCAGCTCGGGCTGGAAACGCGGGAACGCGCCGCGTCCGGCGTACCGGGCCGCGTCGTCGAGCTCTTCCTCGATGCGGAGCAGCTGGTTGTACTTCGCCACCCGCTCGCTCCGTGCGGGCGCACCCGTCTTGATCTGGCCGGCGTTCGTGGCGACGACGAGGTCGGCGATCGTGGTGTCCTCGGTCTCACCGGAACGGTGGCTGATCATCGTACGGAACCCGGCCCGGTGTGCGAGCTCGACCGCGTCGAGCGTCTCGGTCAGGGTGCCGATCTGGTTGAGCTTGATGAGCACCGCGTTGGCCGAGGCCTCGGCAATGCCGCGGGCGATCCGCTCCGGGTTGGTGACGAACAGGTCGTCGCCGACCAGCTGGACCTTCGCACCGACGGTCGAGGTGAGTCCGGCCCAGCCGCTCCAGTCGTCCTCGGCCAGCGGGTCCTCCAGCGAGACCAGCGGGTAGGACGCGATCAGCTCACCGTAGTAGGCGGCCATCTCCTCCGAGGACTTCTCCCCGCCCTCGAACCGGTAACGGTCGGAGGCGGCGTCGTAGAACTCGGTCGCGGCCGCGTCGAGCGCCACCGCCACGTCGGCGCCGAAGCGCAGGCCCGCCTTCTCGACGGCGGTCGCGATCAGGTCGAGGGCCGCGCGGTTGGACGGGAGGTTCGGCGCGAAGCCGCCCTCGTCACCGAGCCCTGTCGACAGGCCCTGCGACTTCAGCACCGACTTGAGCGCCTGGTAGGTCTCCGCTCCCCAGCGGAGCGCCTCGGAGAAGGTCGCCGCGCCGATCGGAGCGATCATGAACTCCTGGAAGTCGACGTCGTTGTCGGCGTGCGCACCTCCGTTGACGATGTTGAGCATCGGCACCGGCAGCAGGTGGGAGTTCGGCCCGCCGATGTAGCGGAAGAGCGGCAGGTCGGCGGAGTCGGCGGCGGCCCTGGCGACCGCGAGCGAGACGCCGAGCAGGGCGTTGGCGCCGAGCTTGCCCTTGTTGGGGGTGCCGTCCAGGTCGATCAACCGGGCGTCGATCAGTCGCTGCTCGCTCGCCTCGTAGCCGACGAGCTCGGGTGCGATCACGTCCAGAACGCCGCTCACGGCGGTGAGGACACCCTTGCCGCCGTAACGCTTGTCGTCACCGTCGCGCAGCTCGACCGCCTCGAAGGCGCCGGTCGAGGCGCCGGAGGGCACGTCGGCGCGAGCGATGGTGCCGTCGTCGAGTCCAACCTCGACCTCGACGGTGGGATTACCGCGCGAATCCAGAATTTCGCGTGCGGTGACGGCCTCGATCGTTGCCACGAGCTCCTCCAAGACAACCTGAACAATCCTGAATCAATGTCGTGCCGAGCCTAGCCGCGCAATGCGAACGGTCGGAGAACCGACCCGCGAACCTACCGCTCCGCGGCCTGAACGGCCGCGATGTAGCGGCGACACGCGTCACGCAGCGCCTGCTCCGGGTCGACGTCCGCGGCCCGGGCGACGTCGACGAGGGCGAGCAGGGCGTCGCCCACCTGCTCGGCGTCCGGCCGCTCCGGCAGGGCGCGCGCCGAAGCGATCTCGACGTGGACGCCGGCCCGGGTCGTCCGACTCAGCAGCTTGTCGGCGAGGGTCAGGCCGGGCAGGGCGAGCGGAACCCCCTCGACGGCCGACGTACGCCGTTTCTCCTCCGCCTTCAGCGCGTCCCAGACGTTCTCGACCTCCGCCGAGGTGGCCTCGGGGGAGACGTCCGGGCCGAACACGTGCGGATTACGGCGGATGAGCTTCTCGACAAGATCACCGGTCACGTCGTCGATCGTGAACGGCGTGTCGGGGTTCTCCTCCGCCAGGCGGGCGTGGAAGACCACCTGGAACAGCAGGTCGCCGAGCTCCTCACGCAGGTGTTCCTGTTCGCCGGTCTCGATCGCCTCGACCGTCTCGTAGGACTCCTCGACGAGGTAGCGCACGAGGGAGCGGTGGGTCTGGTCCCGCACCCAGGGGCACCGCGCCCGGAGCTGGTCCATCACGGAGACGAGGTCGAGCAGCCGGGCCCCGGGCAGGTCGTAGGACGCGGGCACCACCTCGAGCTCGGGCAGTCCGGACATCCCGGCCTCGGCCCGGCGAGCGAGCACCTGGCCGAGCGCCCGGCCGAGGGCGGGGTCGCCGTCGTCGGCCGCGAGCCAGACGACGCTCTCGCCGGCGTCGGCGGCGTCCAGGAGCAGCAGGGCCAGCTCACCGGAGGTGGGCGTCGTCTGGACCGTCTCCACCGCGACACCGGCAGCCTCGATCGACGGGCGCTGCGGATGGTCGACGTCGCCGGTGAGCACGCGGTCGGCGCCGCGCAGCAGCTCCCACGCCGGCCAGGCCAGCAGCCCGGGGGCGACCCGGGGGCTGGTCAGGAGCAGGGTGACGTGGCCTGCGGTCACAGCGGTCAGGAGCGGTGCTCAGACTCTCAGGGAGCCTGCGGGGCGGGTACGGCGGCCGGCGCCGAGGAGGGCGTGGACTTGACCAGCTGGCCGTCGGGCCGCAGCGTCGTACCGGACCACGTGCCGTAGCGCGGGTTGACCTGGACGCCGATCTCCTTGGCGGCCGCGGTCATCCGCTGACCGACCAACTGGTCGGCCTTCGCCTGGTCCTGCTGGCTGGCTGGCGCCCGGCCGAGGAGCTTCGTGCTCAGAGTGCGGCGGATCACCACGTACCGGGCGAAGCCGTCCACCATGTCGGGAGGAAGCACGACCTGCTGGGCCGTCATCTCGGCCCGCACCTTGTCGACGTCGGCCTGGGTGGCTGTGACGCCCTCGCGCCGCCCGGCCACGACGATCACCTGGTCGTCGATCAACTGCTGCAGCAGCTCGCCCTGCAACTGGGTCGACTCGGCGTCGCCCAGGTCGGTCCGGCCAGCTTTCGCGAGGATGTCCTTCGACTGCTTCTGCAGGTAACTGACCGAGATGGTCTCGTCGCCGACCTTCGCGGCCGAACCTGGGTTGGACACCGAACCGCATCCGGTCAGCCCCAGTCCGGCGACCAGTGCGACAGCGGCGATTCCGGCGGCGTGCCTTCGACCGACCACGGGACCTCTTCCTCTGGGTTCCTCTGGTTCCTAGGCTTTTCTGGCTCCTGCGGGCACCAGCCTCGTCGGACCTGATCGTACGCAGCGCCGCTCGGCCGAAGGCCTGAGGGGTCGGGGCCGGTGGAGGCCAGGTGACCGCGCGCGACGATCACCCGATCCGCCGATCTTCGCGGGTGCGCGACGCCGCGTTCTCACCCGTTCGGCCGAGGGCGCGGACCTGTGCCCGGCTCTACGCTCGACCCATGTCAGCGCTCCGGCTCCGTCTCGGCGTGTCCGCCGGTGTGCTGCTCGCCGCCGCGGGGGTCGTCGCGGGCGCCCTCTCCGACCCGTACTTCTGCGTCCCGGCGGGCGTCGCCACGGGCGCGCTCGTCGCGCTGCTGTTCGCCGGCCGGTCGCGGCGGACGTGGGTGGCCCGGGTCACGACCGTCGCGGCCGTCGTCTCACTCGTCGCGACCGCCCTCGCACCGGGCGCCGACGCGGCGCAGGCCGTCCAGTTCTTCGGCCTGCTCGAGCTTGCCAGCCTGATCTGGCTGATCATCCTGGTCGTACGCCTCGCCCCCACCCGCGCGGCCACCCTGGTCGGTGCGCTCACCAGCCTGGCCCAGGCGACGCTGATCCTGCGCGCCACCCGCGACCTCCCACCGATCGACCAGATCGGCGCCGTCGGCTTCTGGGCGATCGGCGCCGCCTGCGCCGTGGCCGGCGGAAGCTATCTGCGCTCACTGGACAACACCCGGGTGCGCGCCGTGCGCGACGCCCGGCGGGCCCAACGCCTCTCACTCGCCCGGGACCTGCACGACTTCGTGGCCCACGACGTCAGTGGCATCGTCGTCCAGGCCCAGGCGGCCCGCCACGTGGCCGCCCAGGACCCGCAAGCCGTCCTTGACGCTCTTCGGCGGATCGAGGACGCCGGGTTGCAGGCTCTCGCCTCCATGGACCGGACCGTCCACATGCTCCACGATCTCGAGGGCGACCAGCCGGTCGCGGCGGAGGTCAACGGCACCGACGGCCCCGGCAGCGACGGGGCCAGCGGAGCCGGAGCCATGCCGGCCGGCGCCGGCACGGACGCCGCGGAGCGCACCCCTGCCCGCGGCATCGGCGATCTTCCCGAACTCCTCGAGCGGTTCGGTGCCGGCGGCGGTGGGGCGGTCCGCCTGGACCTGCCGGACGGGCTCGCGGCCGCGGTCCCCCGCGAACTGCATCCAACCGTCTACCGCGTGGTCGTCGAGGCACTCACCAACGTCCGCCGGCACGCGCCGGGCCACTCGAGCGTGCTCGTGTCCCTGCGCCGGGAGAGACAGGACGGCAAGCACGTGTTGACGGTGGCGGTGGCCAACGACGTGGGCGACCCGGACGGCGCGGGCCGGCACGACGACAGCGCCGGCGAACCGGCGCTCGGCAGGCCGGACGGCGCCGCGCGCCACAGCGGACTCGGCCTGGTCGGGCTCGCCGAACGGGTCGGGGCGCTGGGCGGCCGGCTCACCGCCGGACCGGACGGCCGGGCCGGTTGGCGTACGGCCGTCGACCTTCCCCTGCCCGAGGAGCCGGAAGGCCTGACACGATGACCGACGTGGCCACGCGCATCCTCATCGCCGACGACCAGGAGAACATCCGCAGCGGCTTCCGGCTGATCCTCGACTCCCAACCCGACATGCGGGTCGTGGGCGAGGCGGCGGACGGGATGTCCGCGCTGGAGCAGGCGCGGCACCTGCGACCCGACGTCGTGCTCGCCGACATCAGGATGCCCCGTCTGGACGGGCTGGAGGTCACCCGCCAGCTCGCCGGGCCGGAGGTCACCGACCCGATGAAGGTCGTGGTGGTGACGACGTTCGACCTCGACGAGTACGTCCACACCGCGCTTCGGCACGGCGCGTGCGGCTTCCTGCTCAAGCGTTCCGGCCCGACGTTGCTGATCGAGGCGATCCGGGCCGCGATGGCCGGTGACACGCTGATCAGCCCGTCGGTGACGGTTCGGCTGCTGCGGCACGTGACCGAGCGGCGGGCCCGGCCCGGCCGGCAGCCGACCGAGCCGCTCACCGAGCGGGAGACCGAGGTGGCCCGCCTCGTCGCGCAGGGGAAGACGAACGCCGAGATCGGTGCGGACCTGTTCATCTCCGCCGGTACGACGAAGACCCACATCGCCAACATCCAGCGCAAGCTCGGGGTCCGCAACCGGGTCGGGATCGCCGCCTGGGCCTGGGAGTCGGGCGAGGCCCGGCCCTGATCCACCCGGAGGCGGATGGTCCTCAGGTCGCGTCGGGCCGCCGGCTCGGGTGCCGGGGCGTAGGTGGGTCGGGCGCGAGCGAGCCGTCGGGGGCGATGTGCTCGAAGATCTGGTCCACCAGAGTGAGCACGTGTGGGTCCTCGACGGCGTAGATCTGGCGCCGGCCCTCACGATGGGCGGTCACGAGCCCGGCCAGCCGGAGCTTGGCGAGGTGCTGGCTCACCGCGGCGACGGTCGCCCCGGTGCGTTCGGCCAGCGTTCCCACGTCGTACTCGTGCCGCGCCAGCATCCACACGAGGTGCAGGCGGGTCGGCGAGGACAGCAGGTCGAAGGTGTCGGCGGCGGCCTTCAGCTGCGGGCGGGACGGATCGTGCGGCGGTGTGCCGGCGTCGGCGTCCCTCGGCGAAGCGAGTCCGTTGGGGGGTTGCGATGGATTGGCCATGGCGTACCCGATTCTTCCTCATCCGCACGCCGCACGGTACGGGTCCGTGTGATCTCGGCCACAACGATCTAACACTTGCGCAAGTGGTTGACAATCGTGAGGCCACTCCTCCAGGCTAGACAGCGCGAAGGGGAGTAGCCCCCAATGCCGAGGTCGACAGACTGGCGCCTTTCCGCGGCGCCCGGCCCGGCAGCCTTCAAAGCAGCTCATGCGGCTCACGAGGCGGGCGAGACCTTCGGCCACGGTGTACGCACGCCGGGTCGAGGTTTCGCGACTCTCGCCCCGGCCTGGGACGAGGAGCCACTCCCCTCCATGGATGCCCTGACAGCAAGCTTCCTGCTGAGCTTCGGCGTGATCTTCGTCGCCGAGCTCGGCGACAAGTCCCAACTGATGGCGATGACCTTCGCCACCCGCTTCCGTGCCATGCCCGTCCTGATCGGAATCACGGTCGCAACCGCCGTCGTCCACGCGGTCTCCGTGGGTGTCGGCTTCGGTCTCGGTTCCGCCCTTCCCACCGGCTGGATCTCCCTCGTCGCCGGCATCGCCTTCCTCGGCTTCGGCGCGTGGACGCTGCGCGGCGACACGTTGACCGACGACGAACGGAGGAAGGCCCAACGTGCCACCCGCTCCGCGGTCATCGCGGTGAGCGTGGCGTTCTTCCTCGCCGAACTCGGCGACAAGACGATGCTCGCCACCATCACCCTCGCCACCCAGCACGGATGGTTCGGCACCTGGGCCGGATCGACCGTCGGCATGGTGGTCGCCGACGCGATCGCCATCGTGGTCGGTCAGCAACTCGGCCGGCGGCTGCCGGAGAAGACCATCCGGTACGGCGCCGCGGCGCTCTTCGCCATCTTCGGCATCTGGCTGATCGCCGAGGCGGTGATGAAGCTCACCTGACATCCGCACTCGGAAACGGCGAAGGGCCTCTCCGCTCGGTGAGCGGGGAGGCCCTTCGCCGTCATACGTTCGACGGCACGTCGCCTGACGTGTGGCCGGTCAGGACCCGAGTGTTCGGTCAGGACCCGAGCGTGTCGGGGTCGCCGCCGATGCGCTGGTCCCGGTTGAGACCGCTGATCGCGGTGACGTCCTCGGCGCTCAGCTCGAAGTCGAACACGTCGAAGTTCTCCTTGATCCGCGACGGCGTGACGGACTTCGGGATGACGACGTTGCCGATCTGCAGGTGCCAGCGCAGCACGACCTGCGCGTTGGTCTTGCCGTACTTCGCAGCGATCGCGGCGACCGCCGGGTCGCCGAGCAGGTCGCCGCCCTGGGCGAGCGGGCTCCACGCCTCGGTGGCGATCTTGTGCTCGCCGTTGAACGCCCGCAGCTTCTCCTGGGAGAAGTAGGGGTGCAGCTCGACCTGGTTCAGGACTGGGACGACCTCGGTCTCGTCGAAGAGCCGCTGCAGGTGTGCCGGCTGGAAGTTCGAGACGCCGATCGAGCGGATCCGGCCGTCGGCGTACAGCTTCTCGAACGCCCGCCAGGTGTCGACGTACTTGTCCTTGCTCGGCACGGGCCAGTGGATCAGGTAGAGGTCGACGTAGTCGGTCTTCAGCTTGGCCACGCTCTCCTCGAACGCCGCGAGGGTCGTGTCGTAACCCTGCGCGCCGTTCCACAGCTTCGTGGTGACGAACAGCTCCTCGCGGGGTACGCCGGACTCCGCGATGCCGCGACCGGTGCCTTCCTCGTTGCCGTAGATCGCCGCGGTGTCGATGCTGCGGTAGCCGACCTCGATCGCGGTCCGCACGGCGGCCACGGCCTCGTCGTCAGGGACCTGCCAGACGCCGAACCCGAGCTGGGGGATCTCCACACCGTTGTTCAGGGTGATGGTAGGAACCTTGGACATATGCGCGTGAACCTCCACGTGAACGCTGCCGGTGACAGTCGCAGACATCAGACCACAAGGCCAGGCCTCGCCTGGTACCTCCCCCTCCCCTGCCGGCTAGATTTGCCCGCGTGGAGCTGCGTGTCGTCGCTTTCGACCATCCGGACGCCCAGGAGCTGACCGAGCAGGTGCAGCAGGAGTACGTCGTCCGCTACGGCGGGACGGACGCGACGCCGATGCGGTCAGCGGAGTTCGCGCCGCCCCTCGGCCTCTTCCTCGTCGGGTACCTCGACGGCCGGCCGGTGGGATGCGGCGGCTGGCGCACGGTCAGCGCGCAGGAGCCGGTGCTGCGCGACGGGGACGCCGAGCTGAAGCGGATGTACGTCGCCCCCACCGCGCGTGGACACGGCCATGCGCGCCGGCTGCTCGCCGAACTGGAGCGCACCGCCGCCACCGCCGGGCTCACCCGGATGGTGCTCGAGACCGGGATCCGCCAGCCCGAGGCGATCTCCCTCTACCGGTCGTGCGACTATGCCCCCATCTCGGGCTTCGGCCTGCACAAGGACGCGCCCGGCAGCCGGTGCTTCGCCAAGCCACTGGTCGTCAGCATGTCCGCCTGACCCGCGTTGCTCCCAGGTCGCCAGACACGACCTAGTTGTAGCCGAAGTCCTGGGTCCACCCGGGGCCACCCTCACCGAGGTGGACGCCGACACCGATCGCCTTGATCTTGCAGTTCAGGATGTTGGCGCGGTGTCCCTCGCTGTTCATCCACGCGTCGACCACGGCCTGCGGGGTGGGCTGGCCACCTGCGATGTTCTCCGCCGCCGGCGCGTCGTAGCCGGCCGCCTCGATCCGGTCCCACGGCGTCCTGCCGTCGGGTGAGTTGTGGTCGAAGTAGTCGCGGGCCGCCATGTCCGCGGAGTGGCCGCGGGCGGCGGTGCGCAGCCGCTCGTCGGACCGCAGTGGGCCGCACCCGGCGTCTGACCGGGCCGCGTTGGTGAGGCTCACCACCGCGTTCTCGTAGGCGGTCTCCTGCGAGGACGGGGGCGGCGTCGGCGGAGTCGTGGTCCGCGGCTCGCGGTGCGGCTCGGGCGTGGTCGGGTCGGGGCGTGGGGTGTTCCGGGGCGCCGGCGGCCGACTCGGCGTCGGTGTGCTCTTACGGCGCACGGGGTCAGGCGTCGTCGTGGGCGTGCCGGCCGAGGTGCGGGTCGGCTTCGGGTCCGGGCGGCGGCTCGGCGTGCCGGCGGGGGCGGTTCGCTTGCCGGGCGTGCTCGCGGTGGCGGTCGCCGACGGCGTGCGCGACGTGGAGGGGGACCTCGCGGGCGTGACCTCGGTGGTGTCGACCGTCGGCCCGACCTTGTTCCCGACGTCGGTCGCGGTGAGCCGGGTCGGACCGTCCGCGACGGTGCTCGGGTCACCCCCCGGCAGGAAGAACGTGCTGATGGCCGCTGCTGCTCCGCCGACGCCGAGGATGGCGACCGCGACCATCACCATCATCAGGACGCGGCGTGGTCTGCGATGCCGTCCTCGGTGGCGTGCGGGCTCGTCCGAGAGTTCGTCGAACTCCTGATACCGGAGGTGGTCCTGCTCGTCGGGCGACATGGCTGCTCCCTACCGAGGTGCTGGCGGGTGGAAATCCTTCGAAGATCAGGGAACGTCGGGCGTCCGCACGGTCGGCACCGGCGGGAGCGGCGTACGCGGGGGCACCGTCGGCAGCCAGGTGGGCAGCGGCCCGGGCTCGCTCGGCCCCGGGATGGTCGGGGTGGGCGACGGGGTCGTCGGCGTCGGCGACGGTGTTCCCGGGGGCGTGGTCGGAGGCGGTGTGGTCGGCGGCGGCGTCGTCGGAGGCGGTGTGGTCGGAGGCGGTGTGGTCGGCGGCGGCGTCGTCGGCGGCGGCGTCGTCGGCGGCGGCGTCGTCGGCGGCGGCGTCGTCGGCGGCGGCGTCGTCGGCGGCGGCGTACCCGGCGGTGTCGTCGGAGGCGGCGTACCCGGCGGTGTGGTCGGCGGCGGCGTGTGTGGTGGGCGCGGCGTGTGGGACGGGGTCCCGGTGGGAGACGCGGTGGGGGGCGGCGTCTGGGTCACCGTGGGCGTCGGAAGGGCGGTGTGCGGTGGGGCGGGCGGCGCGGTGTCCGGGCCCGTGGTGCCGGGACTCTCGGTCACCGGCTGCGACGTCTGGGGAGGAGCGTCGGAGGTGGTGTCGCCGGGCACGGGGACCGAGGGCAGCTGCGTGGTTGCCGGCACCGCCGGGGCGCCGGCCGCGAGGAGCGTGTCCGAGCCTGACGCGGAGGCCGGGGAGGCCGCCTTGTCCGGCCCCGCGGTCGACCCGCCAGTGCCCGACAGAGCGACCCGCGGCACGACCGGCGTGGAGGTGGGGAGCAGGGGGACGCGGGCGGCCGTGCCGAGGGCGGTGCGCAGCGCGGCCTCCGTGGCCCCGGCCTGGGTGGAGGTCCCCGTGCCCTGGCCGGACGCGTCCAGGGGTGCCGGACCGAAGAGGTACCAGCCCGCGCCGGTCGCCGCGACCCCGACGGCCACGACGCTGGACACCACCGAGGCGATCACGAACGTGGGCCGCGGCCGCCGGTGCCGGCCGGCGGGTCGCCACCGGTCGGCGCGCTCGGCGTCGAGTCCGTCGTCGTTGTTCAGCTGATCACGAGGTACGCCGTCGAAGGGCATTGGACATACTCCCTGGTACTCGCATACGTCCGTCTCCCCCGCGCACAGTGCCAAAGCCGACGTAACACTAACTGATTGGCACAAAGCAGCCTTCTGGCAACAGGCGGTCACTTTCGCCCCATGAGGGGCAGACGCGACCGTCGTCCCGGGTGGTTCTCGGTGGAGAGCTACCCAGGACGACGGTGGGTGAGAGCGTGCACGCGGCCCGCGACCTCGCGGGTCACCTCGAGGCGGTCGCCGGCGCTTCCAGGAGTACGGCGTCGATGAGCTCGCCGGCCCAGCGCAGCAGCTCGAGATCACGCAGGGGCTGCCCGCCGATGGGCGCGGTCGCCGGGCGCGGCACCAGGATCGTGTGGCTCGGCCGCTTCACGATGGTGCGGGGGTAGAGGCGCAGAAGCCGCAGCTCCTGGCTCTCGCGCAGCTCGACCGGGCCGAAGCGGACCTGGTTGCCCTGCATGGTGACGTCGGTCAGACCGGCCCGGCGCGCGTGCAGGCGGAACCGTGCCACCTCGAGGAGGTTCTCCACGGGTTCGGGCAGCGTGCCGTACCGGTCGGCGAGCTCCTCGCCCACCTGGTCGACCTCCTCCGCCTCCCGGACCGCGGCGAGCCGCTGGTACATCTCGAGCCGGAGCCGCTGGCTGTCGACGTAGTCGTGGGGCAGGTGAGCATCGATCGGCAGCTCGACCTTCACCTCGTTCTCCTCCTCCGGAGCGTCGCCGCGGTATTCGGCGACGGCCTCCCCGACGAGGCGCACGTAGAGGTCGAACCCGACGTCGGCGATGTGGCCGGACTGTTCGCCGCCGAGCATGTTGCCCGCTCCGCGGATCTCGAGGTCCTTCATCGCGACCGCCATCCCGGCGCCGAGCTCGGTGTTCTGGGCGAGCGTCGCGAGCCGGTCGTGGGCGGTCTCGGTCAGCGGCCGCTCCGGCGGGTAGAGGAAGTAGGCGTACGCGCGCTCGCGTCCCCGGCCGACCCGGCCCCGCAGCTGGTGCAGCTGGGACAGGCCGAACAGGTCGGAGCGTTCGACGATCAGCGTGTTGGCGTTGGAGATGTCGAGCCCCGCCTCGACGATCGTCGTGCAGACGAGGACGTCGGAGCGCTTCTCCCAGAAGTCGGTGATGACGTCCTCGAGCTGGTGCTCGCCCATCTGCCCGTGACCCACGCCGACCCGCGCCTCGGGGACGAGCTGACGGATTCGCCCCGCGGCCCGTTCGATCGTGTTGACGCGGTTGTGCACGAAGAACACCTGGCCCTCACGCAGCAGCTCGCGCCGGATGGCCGCCACCACCTGGCGGTCGTCGTAGGAGCCCACGAACGTGAGGACGGGGTGGCGTTCCTCCGGCGGCGTCATGATCGTCGACATCTCGCGGATCCCGGTGATCGCCATCTCGAGCGTGCGCGGGATCGGGGTCGCCGACATGGTGAGCACGTCGACGCTGGCCCGCAGCGCCTTCAGCTTCTCCTTGTGCTCGACGCCGAAGCGCTGCTCCTCGTCGACGACGATGAGGCCGACGTCCTTGAACGACACCTCGCTGCCGAGCAGCCGGTGCGTGCCGATCACCACGTCGATCTCACCCGTGGTGAGACCGCGCAGCACCTCCTCGGCCTCCTTGTCGGTCTGGAACCGCGACAGCGCCCGGACCGTCACCGGGAACGGCGCGAACCGCTCGGCGAAGGTGGAGTAGTGCTGCTGCACCAGCAGCGTGGTGGGGACGAGAACCGCGACCTGCTTGCCGTCCTGGACCGCCTTGAACGCGGCGCGCACGGCGATCTCGGTCTTGCCGTAACCGACGTCGCCGCACACCAGCCGGTCCATCGGGACCGACTTCTCCATGTCGGCCTTGACGTCCTCGATGGTGGCGAGCTGGTCCGGTGTCTCGACGTAGGGAAAGGCGTCCTCGAGCTCGCGCTGCCAGGGCGTGTCCGGACCGAACGCGTGACCCTGCGTCGCCTGGCGCGCGGCGTACAACTTGATGAGCTCGCCGGCGATCTGTCGCACCGCCTTGCGGGCCCGGCCCTTGCGCTTGGCCCAGTCGCCCCCGCCCATCCGGTCCAGGCTGGGTTGCTCGCCACCGACGTAGCGCGTCACCTGGTCGAGCTGGTCGGTGGGGACGAAGAGCCGGTCACCCGGCTGGCCGCGCTTGGACGGCGCGTACTCGACGACGAGGTACTCGCGGGTGGTGCGGTGCTGGCCGGTGCCGACGGTGCGCTGCGACATCTCGACGTAGCGGCCGACACCGTGCTGCTCGTGGACGACGTAGTCGCCGGGCGTGAGCTCGAGTGGGTCGATGGTGCGTCGGCGCCTCGTCGGCATCCGCCGCATGTCCTTGGTGGAGGCGCCGGCCCGACCGGCCACGTCGGTCTCGGAGAGCACGGCGATCCGCGCCTGTGGTGCCACGAACCCGTGCTCGAGCCGGCCGCAGGTGACGTGCACCACCGCCGGCTCCGGCGCGGAGTCGAGCCGCTCGTCGAGCCGTGCCGGAAGGTCGTGGCCGCGCAGCACCTCCGCCATGCGCTGGGCGGGTCCGTGTCCCTCGGTGACGAAGACGATCCGCCACTCCTGGGAGATCCACTCCCGGATGTCCCGGACCGCGCGTTCGGTGTCGCCGTGGTAGGCGTCGACCGCGTGCGCGGCGATGGTGTGGGACTCGACCGCGCCCGCGTCGACGTCGACGTCGATCGCGACGAGTTCGCCCGCCTCGGTGCGGACCGGACCGGAGGGGGCGACGGCACCGTCGGGCTCCAGCGCGAACGGTGAGACGCTCCACCAGGCGAGCCCCTCGGCCAGCGCGTGGTGGCGTACGTCGGCGAGGGTGCGGTAGGCGGCGGCGCCGAGGTCGATGGGCGCGTCACCGCCGCCGGCGGCGGCCGCCCAGCTGGCCTCGAGGAACTCCTGGCTCGTCGCCACCAGGTCGTGTGCCCGGCTGCGGACCCGCTCGGGGTCGGCGACCACGACGTGGGTGTGTGCGGGCATCAGGTCGAGCAGCAGCTCCATGTCGTCGACCAGGACGGGGGCGAGCGACTCCATCCCCTCGACGGCGTGTCCGTGCGAGAGCTTCTCGAACAGCTCGGCGAGCTCGGGGTGGGAGCTCGCGAGCTTGCCGGCGCGGGCGCGGACCTCTTCGGTCAGCAGCAGCTCCCGGCACGGCGGCGCGTACAGGCCGTGGTCGGCGGTGCCCAGCGAGCGCTGGTCGGCGACCTTGAAGGAGCGGATCTCCTCCACCTCGTCGCCGAAGAACTCCACCCGCAGTGGGTGCTCCTCGGTGGGCGGGAAGACGTCGACGATGCCGCCGCGTACGGCGAACTCGCCTCGCCGCTCCACCAGGTCGACCCGGGTGTAGGCGGCCCCGGCGAGCCGGCGCACGAGGTCCTCCAGATCCACCTCGTCACCGACGTGCAGCCAGACCGGCTCCAGGTCGGCGAGCCCTTTCACCTGGGGCTGCAGCACGCTGCGGACGGGTGCCACGACGACGCGGGGCGCGGGCGTCTCCTGCGTGGGATGGACCAGCCGACGCAGGACGGCGAGCCGGCGACCGACCGTGTCCGAGCGGGGGGACAGCCGCTCGTGCGGCAGGGTCTCCCAGGCCGGGTAGTAGGCGGCGGCGTCATCGTCGCCGAGCAGGCTCTGCAGGGTCTCGGTGAGATCCTCGGCCTCCCGGCCCGTCGCGGTGACGGCCAGGACGGTGCGACCAGCACCAGCCTGGTCGGGTGGGGCGGCGAGGGCGGCGATCGCGAAGGGTTGCAGCGCCTTGGGTGCGGTGAGATCGAGTGGGGCGGCGGCACTTTGGCGGGCGGCGTGCACCGCGGCGGCGAGCGCGGGGTCAGCGACGGCGAGCTCGACGAGTCCGGTGAGGCTCATGGGTTCCTTCGGCTCGAGCACGAGTGGGCGGGCGCCGCGCCGGGCCGGAATGACGCGAAGCACCACGAACGCCCCGATTCGCGAGGCGAACCGGGGTCTCGCCCAAGGCTAGCGCGGCGAACCGACAGGCCGGGCGGGCGATCACGGGCTGTGGACATGCCCCCTACCGGCGGGCCTGCAGATAGGCGTCGATGAGCGCGCTGACGGAGCGCCGAACCTTGTCCAGGGTGAGGCCGCGGTCCGCGAGCAGCCGGCCGACCTGGCTCTGCCGGTCGGCCACGAGGCCGAGCAGCAGGTGCTCGGTGCCGATGTAGTTGTGCCCGAGTTCGAGCGCCTGCCCGAGCGCCGCCTCCAGGGCGCGGCGGGCGGGCGCGCCGACGGGGATCGTCGCGGGAGAGGGCTCCTCACCGGCGGGAACCAGCCGCTGGAGCGCCTCCCGGAGGCCGGCCGGGTCCACCCCGTCGGCCACCAGCGCCTTTACAGCGAAGGTGTCGGCGTCGTCCAGGACGGCGAGCAGGAGGTGTTCGGGGCCGAGCGAGGCGTGCCGGAGCCGGCGTACGTGGTCCTCGGCGCGGCGCAGCGCCTCCTTCGTCCGCGGGGTGAGCCTGGTGAAGCTCCCCGCGTCGGCGAGGTCGGCGAGGGTGAGGCTCGACCAGCGCGGCGTGTAGCGCTGTTGGGCGGCCTGCCGGCTGACCCCCAGGTGCGCGCCGATGTCGGACCACGAGTGCCCCTCGGCGCGGGCCTGCTCGACGAAGTATCCGACCAGCCGGTCACCGAGGTTGTGCAACTCGGCCACGACGGACTCGGCGAGATCGATCCGTTCGAGCGCGCTCTGGTGACGAGCCTCACTCTCGGCGGTCACGATGCCGACGAGCTGGGACAGCTCGGGAAGGTCTCGCACCCGACGAGTATGACTGTCAATGATCGGGTTGACAAACGACATACGTCAAGGCAAGCCTTGACACATGCGGATCACACGTCTGGTCGTGGCGCTCGATGAGCTGGTGCCCGAGATCCTCGACCACACCAAGGCACCTGGACTGTCCGTCGCGGTCGGCATGGGCGAGGAGGTGGCCTGGGCCCAGGGCTACGGCCGCGCCGACCTGGCCACGGGCCGGCCGATGACCTCCGACACGGTCGGCCCCACCGGCTCTGACTGCAAGACCTACACCGCGGCGGCGGCCATGCAGCTGGTCGAGCGCGGCCTCATCGGCCTGGACGACCCGATCAACGACCACCTCGAAGGGCTCCGCGTGGTCAATCCACACGGGGACCGAGCGATCACGCTGCGGGACCTGCTGACCCACCGCAGCGGCCTGGGCACGAACTTCGGCAACTCCGACACTGTGCCGCCACCCCCGCTGGGAGAGCACCTGCGCCAGGTCTTCCGGCGAGCCCGGTCGGACGCCTACGGCGGATCGATCGTGCCGTTCTGGGGCACCAAGGTCGGCGTCAACTACCAGTACAGCAACGTCGGCATCGCGTTGGTCGGCTACCTCGTCGAGCAGCTCAACCCCGACCGGGTGTCGTTCTCGGAGTACGTACGCCGGCACGTCTTCGAACCCCTCGCGATGACCTCCACCTGCTTCCCCCCTGCCCAGGTCCCGAACCACGTGCCGGCCGACCTGCTCGCCCGCCGCTCCGTGGGGTACGCGACCCTGCCCGGCTTCCACTTCCCGCTCCCGCAGATCCACATCGGCGACTACCCCGCCGGCACCGCGCTGAGCACACCGTCCGACCACGCCCGCTTCGTCCTCGCCATGCTCAACGGTGGCCGGCTCGCGAGCGGGAGCATCCTGGCGCCGGCGACGGCCGCGGCGATGCTCGCGCCGCAGGCCGCGGCCGGCCCCGACCCCAACCGCGCGATCGGTTTCGTGTGGAGCGTCTTCCACCACGGCACCAAGGAGGGCTACGTCGGGCACGGCGGTGAGCACATGTGGGGCTGGAACCACTTCGCTCGTGGCTGGCCGCACCACAGGGTCTCGGTGGTCGTCTCCACCAACCAGTGGGACCTCGGCGACCTCGGCACCTCCGAACGCCCGAGCCACTTCGCGGGGCGGCTCGTCGCCGGCGTCGTCACCGCCTGGGTCAACGGCCTCGACCCACTACCCCGGCGCAGCTCCACCTCCGCGCGCAGCTGGGTCGCTGGCGCCCTGGTCGCCGACCGGCTCACCAACCGGCTGGGTATCTCGACGCCGCCCTCCCCCGAGCAGGTCGCCCGGATCGCCGAGCAGACGGTCGTCGCGCCTGGTACCCCGTGGGACCCGCAGGTGTTCCAGGAGGCGATCCACCAGGTCTACGTCGGCCCGGACTCGCTCCGGAAGAACGTCCAGATCACCCGCGAGGAGGTGCCAGACCACCAGCGCGAGCTGGTGCAGCGACAACTCGGCGTGCCCGGGCTGGGCAATCAGCTGCCACCCCTGGACTGACCTCAGGACGAAGCGGAGGAGGTCGAGGACCTGTCGGTCGCGGCTTCGCCTCCGACCTGTGCCGAGCGCCAGGCGAGTGGGTGACCGAGGAGTTCGGCCAACCGCTCGTCGTAGGGGCGGAAGTGGTCGTCCAGCCGGTCACGCACCGACTCCGGCATCGGCCAGCCAGGACGGGCGTTGTGCCGGTCGAAGGAGGGCGGCAGCCATTCGGGGAGGCCGAGGAAGGCGAGGATTCCGGAGTAGACCGACTCCGGGCGGGTCAGGAAGTCCTCGCTCTGGACGACGTGGACCCGTTCCCGGCCGAATTGCTCGAACACCGGCAGGAGCTGTTCGACGTAGCGGCCGCGCGTGACGTAGGCGTGGTGGCGGTGGGAGTGGCTCACGTAGCTCGGATCGTCGCGCAGCCGCTCCTCCTCACCGGCCAGCCGCTGCGGTTCGAGTTCGAGCGCGCGCTCGAAGGAGCCCTCGGTCTCGAAGCCGCGGGCGACACCGTGTTTGTAGGCGGAGTAGGCGCGCTCGACCGGGTCGCGCAGGATCACCAGCAGCCGAACCATCGGGAGGTCCGCGGCGATCCGGGGCAGGGCGAGCGGGTGGTAGAGGTAGTAGCCACTGGACTCCATGGCCTGTGGCTCGTGCGTGCCGGCCGACCAGTGTCCGGCCCGCCGGCGCGCCGTCGACAGCAGCGGGAAGTGTCCCCGATACCACCCCGGACCGCGCTCGTAGTGTAGGTCGAAGTAGTTGACTCCCTTGTGCAGAACGGGTGCCGCGACGACCGGGTGCGCGCTGAGGGCGCGGTGCAGCGCGGTGGTGCCACAGCGCTGGCCACCGGCCACCAGGAAGCTCGGCATCATCCTGCCGCCGGAGGTGAGCCGCCCGAACGTGCGGCTCACCTTGCGACCGGAGCGCTTCACCCACGGTGGCGCGGAGGAGCGCATGCTCTGCCGAGCCGGTGCCGGTGCCGCGTTGGTTCCGGCTTCGGCGGTCGCACCCCCCGCGCCCTCGCCCCCGTCGTTCACGGCTCGCGCACCTCCACCACCAACCGGGTCGGTTCCTTCAACTCCCGGACGCGGAACTCCGCCAGCGTCTGCAACCCGACCGCGAACCGGAGGCTGCCGCCGAGATTGCGTACCAGCAGGATCTGTCGGACTGTCGGCTGCTCCGGTGACAGGTCCGGCGGGACGGCGAGGCGGCCACGGATGTTCGGGTTGGTGAGGGAGAAACTCACGTCCAGGAACGCCGTGCCCTCGACCGCGATCGGGTCGTCCTCGGGGTGCGCGCGGACGACGTCGACGTAACCCACGCGGTACTGAGGCAGCACCTTGGTGTCGGCGAAGGTGAAGGTCACCGTCTCGACGCCGGTGCCCCGGGCGACGTCGAGACCGACGATGCGTGCGGCCGCGTCACTGTAGTTCTGTTGCGGTTGCCGACCGAACTCCTTGGACGGCGTGCTCCGGGCCATCGGCGCGCCGGCACTGCGCGAGGGCCGCGGGGAGGGCGAGCCGGACGCCGACGCGGACGGCGTCGCGGACGGCGTCGGCGACGGCGTCGGCGACGGCGACGGTGGCGTCGTCCGGGTCTCCTCGACGGCCGCGGCCCGCGCCGGGTCGTCGGGCTTGGCAGGGTTGTCCGCGGCCCGGGAGCAGCCGGCGAGAGCCAGCGCGACGACCGCGGTCAGGAGCAGCGCGCGCACCCTCATGAGTGGGCTCCCACCACGAACGACCACATGGTGGCGTGTGCACTGGAGGAGTTGGCGGTCGCCGTGAGCCCACCCGCCGACGCGGCTCCGGAGGCGACCCCGGCGTCGGTCAGCAGTGCGGTGATGCGACCACCGCCGATGCCGCTCGCGCTGCGGCGGACGTTCTGGCCCGCGGGCGGCGTGAGCGCGGTCGTCGCCGAGGACTTCTCACCCCAGTAGCTCACCAGCCACGTCGCCGACGTGGCGGGCGGCGACAGGCTCACGGTCGGCGCGGTGTGCGTCGTCCGTGCCGTCGTCTCGGCGACACCCGCGAACGCGCTGACTGCGATGTTGGGTCCGCGGTAGGCGACCACGGTGAGATCACCCTTGGCGTATCCCGACAGGGGCACGGTGACGGTCCTGCCCGCGTCGCTCGCGGCGGCGGACTTCTGCCAGGCGCGGCTCACCATGCTGGAGGTGTTCCTCGCCGCGACACCGGTCCACCCGGTCACGCCGGTCGGCGCGGAGATGGTCGGCGTCGTGGTGTTGATGGAGAAGAGCAGCAGCAACCGGTCGCCCGCCTGCACGGTGCTCGGGATCGTCACCTGGTGGTTCTGGACGTTGGCGTTCGCACCCGCCTGCCCGACGAACCGCACGGTGACCGGCGGAGCGGTGACGGTGACGTCGGCGTTGGTGCCGGCGGTCGCGCCCTGGTTGTCGGTGACCGTGAGCCGGACGACGTAGTGACCCGCCGCGGCGAAGGTGTGCGTCACGGTCGCGTCGGTGTCCGCAGTGCCGTCACCGAAGTTCCACGCGTAGGACGCGATCGAACCGTCGGGGTCACGGGAGTCGGCGGCGGAGAACGTGCAGGTCAGGAACTGGCAGTCCACGCTCGCCGAGGCGACCGGCGGCTGGTTGGGCGGCACCGAGTGGGTGTCGAGGAACATCGCGCGTGAGCGCCAGTCGTTGCCGTCGACCGTGGGCCCACTGACGATCTGCACCGTGCCGCCCGCGGGGCTTCCGTCGGCGAACTGGATCCGGCGGAGGTTGCCGTCGCTGGAGGTGCCGAAGTAGAGCCAGCCACCGGAGACGAACATCCCGGCGATCCGGGAGAAGTCGACTCCCGGAACGTTGTTGCTCGCGGTGAACCGCTGGGCGCCCACCACGTCGCTCTCGACTGTGAACGTGCGGTAGTAGAGAGCGCTGGAGCCGCTGCGGGTGTAGTAGAGGCGGCCTCCGGACCAGAACATTCCCGTGGCCGCGGCGACGTCCTGGTGCCATGCGGTGTCGCGACTGATCAGGTCGCCGGTCTCGATGGTCACCGGTGCGCCGTAGGAGGTGCCGTCGAACGTGCGCCGGGTGAAGTCGCCGTTGGACCAGCCGGCGTAGAGCTCGTCGCCGAGCATGAACCCGCCGCGTACGCCGCTCCAGGTGATGCCGCCACCAGGCACGTCGGTGGTGGACCCGGAGGAACTGCCGTCGACGTGCCGGACGACCGGATGAGTGGTCCCCGACGCGGAGGGGACGGAGTAGACGTTGGCGGGCAGCGCGCCGACCCGCGGGTGCGGCACGGTGGTCCCACCGGCGAGCGGGAAGAAGGCGATCCGCGCGTGGTATTCCCAGTTGCCGATCCGGTCGGTGTCGCTGCCGACCCACAGACCCTGGGAGGTCGCCACCATGTCGAAGACGCCGACCCCCTTGGTGCGGCCGGGGTTCCACCGCAACGGCAGGCCGTTCTCGGGGTCGAGGGTCGCGATACCCTCCCGGCCGACGGCGCCGGGGCCGGCCGCGTCTCTGCCGGTGGGGTTGTTGTGCCAGCGGAAGTGGCCGCCCACGTAGACGGCCGTGCCGGTCGCCGCGACGGCGTAGAAGGTGTCGCCGCCGGTGTAGGAGGTCCAGGTCGGGGTGATGCCGGTGCCCTGGGTGCCGGTCTCGAACCGGCTCACCGTGTCGCACGGAGCGGGCGGTGCCTTGTAGGCGCCGGTCGTCGTGACCACGAAGTAGGAGCCGTCGGGCGCGATGTCGATGTCGCGCATGTAGGAGTCGAACGACGCCGAGCAGGTCGCGCTGTAGAACTCGGTCTGCCAGTTGGCGACGCTCGCCTGCGTGCCGCTGAGGTTCAGCATCGCGATCTGCACCCGCCGCTGGTCACCGACCAGGGTGAAGTTGCCGATCGCCACCAGGCGGGAGGCGTCGGGCGTCACGTCGATCTTCATGATCTGCATGACGCCGCCGTTCTGCGGCCCGGCGAAGACCAACCGGTTGAAACTGTCGAACGCACCCGTCGCGGGGTTGATGGTCGCGAGCCCGGGCTGGCGGTGTCCCGCGACGTAGACGAAGGTGCCGGCGAGCCAGAGCCGGCCACCGGCCAGACGTAGGTCCTTGACCCGACCGTCCAGGGTCGGGATGGTGAAGCCCGACGTCAACTGTCCATTGGCGATGTCGATCCGCGCGAGGCTCTTCGCGGGCCGCCCGCCGATGGTGTCGAAGAACCCACCGGCATAGACCGAGCGCCCGTCCGCGGCGACCGCGAGAGCCGCGACCTCACCGTCGGCCGACGGTGCGAAGGTGGTGCTGACAGCTCCGGTCGACGCGCTGAACGCGACGATGTTGGAACGGTCGTAGATGGTGTTGCCGTCGGCGGAGCTCACCTGAGTGAACTCGCCGCTGAGCACGATGAGGTCGCCCACCTGGACGATCGCCATCACGCGACCGTCGAGTACGTGCGGCGTCCAGTTGACGGGGTCGTCGCTGACGACCCTGGTCTGTGGTGTCTGCACAGCCGATGCCGACGTCGGCAGGAAGAGTGTCGGCAGTGTGGCCAGGATCAGGGCGGCAGCGACGCCCATCCGGCGCAGTCTCACCAGTTCCCCCCAAAGGAACGGAGCCCGACCGCCGCCCCAGGTCCGAAGTGCGACGGCGGCCTGTGCGCGGCAAGACGCCGCATACGTGTCAGCATCTTAGGGGCTTCGTCATGCATCTGTATGACAGCGGAAGCGATGTGACCATATCTTGGCGATGGTGCACTGGTGGGAGGGAAGTCTCGTATCCTCGACGAAGGTCGGGGTCATTTTTGCCAGGCACATTTCCCGCGTCGGGACGGGCGCGGAACACACGCCCGGGCGCGGGCTGCTCGACCTTGCCAGGCCATATGGGAGGGCACCCGGTGCGGGGCGTTGACGACATGAACGCGCCGGTCGAGCGACCGGACGGTCGCGGCCTCCCCACTCCCCGACGTCCCATGACGTCCACGACTTCGATGACGTCCATGACGTCCACGACCCCGCCTGGTCCCGCCGACCGCGCGCGTGTCGACGACTCGAGCCCGGCGGCGCGCTCCGTACTCCCCTCACCGGGTGGCCCGTCGACCCCACGCGGCGGGCTCCGCACGTCCGGAGCGCCGTTCCCCGCCCCGCGGAAGTCGCGATTCCTGCGACCCGGGTGGGCCCTGAGCGCGTTGTTCCTCGGCTTCCCGTTGTGGTGGGCGCTCGGGCTCGGGACCTTCGCCTTCGTCATCTTCGCCGTGCCCCTCGGCCTCGAACTCTTCCGCCGGCACGGCCTGCGGGCGCCGCGCGGGTTCGGTGTGTGGCTGCTCTTCCTCGTCTGGATGCTCGCGAGCGCGACGATGCTGTGGAGCGACGCGCCGGGCGGCGAGCCCGGCGGTTTCGGCGGCGGTCGCCTCATGGTCTTCGGCTACCGCGCGGCGATGTACCTCGCCGCGACGATCGTCCTGCTGTACGTCGTCAACGCCGACGAGCGCGCGCTGCCGACGAGGCGGGTCCTGCGCCTGCTCGGCGTCATGTTCGTCGTCACCACCTGCGGCGGGCTGCTCGGCGTGCTCGCGCCGGGGTTCGAGTTCCGCTCGGCGATGGAGCTGCTGCTCCCGCACGGGATCGCCACCAACGAGTTCGTCAACCGAATGATCCACCCGGCCGCCGCCGACACCCAGGACATCCTCGGGTACGACGAGGCGCGTCCGATCGCACCGTTCTCCTTCTCCAACTCCTGGGGCGCGAACTTCTCGCTGTACCTGCCGTTCTTCCTGCTCTCCTGGCTCGGCCGGGAGGCGGGGTGGCGGCGCCGGCTCGCACCGTTCGTCCTCCTGCTCGCCGTCGTCCCGGTGGTCTACTCCCTCAACCGCGGCCTGTGGCTGGCCCTTGGCGTCGGCGCCTGTTATCTCGCGGTGCGGCTCGCGGGACAGGGCCGGCTCTGGGCCCTGCAGGCCATCGTGGCGGCGATCCTGGTCGGTGCCGTGGCGTTCGTCGCGAGCCCCCTCGGCACGATGGTGGAGCAACGGCTCAACGCGCCGCACTCCAACGAGCGTCGGTCGCAACTCGCGACGGAGACCGTACGCAACGTCCTGGTGGGCTCGCCGCTGCTCGGCTTCGGGTCGACCCGTGACGTCCAGGGCAGCTTCGCGTCGATTGCCGGTGGTTCGACACCCGACTGTCAGGCGTGCGGGGTGCCGCCGTTCGGCACCCAGGGCCAACTGTGGCTGGTCGTCTTCTCCCAGGGCGTCGTCGGCCTGTGCCTGTTCCTGTACTTCTTCGCGCGGCGGTTCTTCGCGCACTGGCGAGATCCGACGGCACTCGCGATCGCCGGCAGCACCGTGCTCATCTTCTTCGGGATCGAGTTGCTGGTCTACGACACGCTCGGTGCCCCCATGGTCACGGTGATGATCGCGCTCGGCCTGCTGTCCCGCACCACTGCCCGGCGCCCACCGGAGCCGGCCCGGGCGGGTGGTCCGCGATGAGTGGCCGGCGCCACCAGTCGACGCTGGAGGCCCTCCTCGACACGACCCGACTGCTGTGGCCCGCGCCCGCGTGCAGCCGGGTGGACGGCGCCCTGCCGAGAGGGCACCGGGTCGTCCGGGACTACGTCCTGCTGCCCGGTCGGCGTCAACCCCGTCTTGCCCTGCCCGTCCACGACCCGCGGGTGGCGGCGAAGGTGCTCCAGAAGTACAGCCAGGGGCTTTCGGCGGCCGAACGGGCCGTCCGCACCACCTTCTCCCGGCTGGTCGCGTTCCCCGCCGTCAACCGAACCCTGACGACACTCGCGCCGCACCGGCTCAGCGTGAGCGTGCCCGCCGGCCACCAGGTGGAGTCCCTGGAGACCCACCTGGCGCAGCTGCTCGACAGCGAGGTCGTGATCAGCGTCGGTGTGGGTCGCCCCCGCGCCAACCGCAAGCCCGTGGTGCACGTACTCGACCCGGAGGGTCGCAGCCTCGCCTTCGTGAAGGTGGGCACCTCACCGCTCACCCGGGAGCTGGTCCGTGGCGAGGCCGACGCGCTGCGCTCGTACTGGTCGGTGGGTCCACACGAGAATCTGGTCGCCGTTCCCCGGATCCTCCACCACGGTTCCTGGCGTTCCCTCGAGCTGTTGGTGTTGAGCCCGGTCCTGCCCTCCGCCCCTCGGTGGCGTCGACGTCCGGACGTGCCCACCGCGGCGATGCGTGAGCTCGGTGTCCGGCTCGGCACCACGCGGTGCGCCCTCGATCGCAGTCCGATGTGGGCGGACGTGCGGCGCACGCCGGCAGAGCTGGGCAACCGCGAGCAGGCCGCGGCGTTCGAGCGGATCGTGGACGCCGCGCAGGCGCGGTTCGGCTCCAGCCCGGTCACCCTCGGCGCGTGGCACGGCGACTGGACGCCCTGGAACATGGCGTGGGACCAGGACCAGGTCCTGCTCTGGGACTTCGAGCGCTTCGCCACGGGGGTGCCGCTGGGGTTCGACCTCGCGCACTACCGGCTGCAGTCCGCCCTGCGGGCCGAGGGCGAACGAGCGGCCGCGCAGCTCATCCGCGCGGACCTGTCCACGAACGCCAGGACCGGCGGTCACGGCGCGGCCGAGGGCGACGACCCGGCCGCAGTGCGCTGCGCCTACCTCGTCGAGCTCACCCGCCGCTACGTCCGCGCCAGCGAACCCGTCGAGGGCACGCCGCTGCGCGCCCGCACCGCGTGGCTGCTCGAACTCCTCGACGAGCTGGTCGTACGCCGATGAGGAGCGCCATCGGCCCCCGCGGCACCGTCGAGCTCGCGAGTTATCCGCGCGCCGTCGCCAGGCACTGGCTGCCCTGCTGCCTGCTCGCCCTGATCGGGCTCGCGGTCGGCCTGCTCCTCACCCTGGCCACGCCACCGCGGTACGTCTCGACCGTCGCGGTGTCCGCGCCCGGCACACCGGCGTACCTCGCGGTCAGCGTCGACGTGGGTACGGCCCCACGCGATCCGCGGGAGTGGACCCAGGACACCGAGGCCGCGATGATGACCTCCGCCCCGGTGCTCCGCACCGTCCGCGACCGCCTCGGCACCCGCGAGAGCCTCACCGAACTCGCGGCCAGGGTACGGATCACGGTGCCGACGAGCACCCGGATCTTCTTCCTCGACTTCGCCGCCACCGACCCGGCGACCGCACGGCGCGGCGCCCAGGCGATCGCGGAGGAGTACGTGCGCTACCGGTCGCGGATTCTCGCCGACCGGGCGAGCCGGGTGGGCGCTGCCCTCGACGAACGCAGGGCCTCCCTGCAGGCCCTGCTCGCCGAGGTCCAGGTCCCCGGCGCGGACCCGACCGCCGCGCCGGTCCCCGTCAACCCGGTCCTGCGGGGCCGGATCCAGGACCAGATCACCCACATCGACGACGCACTCGGCACTGCCTCGCTCACTGTCGCCAACACCGCCGAGGTCGTTCGGCCCGCCTCCACACCGACCCGTCCGGAACGCCGGAACGCGGAGGTGCCGCCGATCTCCGGCCTGTTGCTGGGCGGACTCGCCGGGCTCGCGACCGGTCTGCTGCGGTCTGGACGTCGACCGCGCGTCCACGACACCGACGAGGTGTCCGCCCTCACCGGACTGACGGTGCTCGCCCTGATCGATCGGGAGGCCGTCCGGTCCGGGGCGGCGTCCCTGGGACTCCGGGTGCTCGCCGCCCAGGTGCGGATCGCCGCCGCACAGCGCGAGGACGGGGACCACCGAGACAAGACCGACGACCCCGACGACGTCGCCGGCACCGGCGACGCCGACGACACAGGCGGCACCGCGGTCGCACGCCTCGCGGACCCTCCGCGGGCCCTGCTCGTCGGGTGTTGTGCCGACTCCCTCGTGACCGCGCTCGCCGACCGGCTCCGAGAGATGCTGGTCCGGGCCGGAGCCGCGGCCGCTGACCCGCTCCTCGGGGACGTCCTCGTCACCACGGGCCGACCAGACGCGACCGGCACCCTCCTTCGAGCCCGAAGTGCCGACGTCGTACTCCTGCTCGCCGAACTCGACCACAGCAACCGCCGCGACCTCGCCCGAACCAGCCGCCTGCTCACGCGCGCCGGAACGAAGATGGCCGCCGTCGTCGTGGGCGACCACGCCGCCGACCGGGTAAGCGGCGAGCACAAGGAACCGAAGGAGGCCGTGTCATGAGCGTCGTCCCCACGGGCCGCAAGCCGATGGAGGCCATCTGGACCCGGCTGGTCATCGAGCCGGTCGCCGGCCGGGTGATCCGGCTGCTGGTCCCATGGTCGGCCGCCACACCCAACCGCGTGACCGTGGTCGCCGGACTGCTCGCGCTGTGCTCGGCGACGGCGTTCGGCACCGGTCATCTGGTGGTGGGCGCCATCGTGTTCCAGATCAGGTTCCTCGTCGACTGCCTGGACGGGCGGCTGGCCCGCATCAGGGGTACCGCCACCGCGTGGGGCGGCGCCCTCGACCTGATCGCCGACGTCGTGGGCATCACCCTCAACTACGCCGCGCTCGCGACCTACCTCGTCGCCGCGGACGCCGCGCCGCCGTTGCTGCTCTCCGCCGTGATCGCCTCCAACGGCGTGTACGTGTGGACCCTGTCGCAACGCAAGTCGATCCCGGGTGGTGACCAGCACGACTGGAGTCGCGAGGCGGTCGCCGACACGGGCGGCGGCGGTTCGCCACGGGCGCGGCTCGTCCGCTTCATGGCCCGCCACGGGATGGTTCCGACGCCGTACGCGGTCGAGATCGAGGCCTGCGCGCTGACCCTCGCACCGCTGACGGTGCTGCTGATGCCGGCCGGGCAGACGTACACGATCGCCGTGGCCGGACTCTGGCTCGCGAGTGTGTTCTACGTCGTCGCCTCCGCCCTCAACGTCTACCGGACCTGGCGACTCACCTCCGCGATCGACCTGGCGGGGGTAGGAGGTCGCGACCCGGCGCCGGCCGGCCGCTCCGGCGAAAAGGTGACGCCGCACCGGAGCCGGTGACGCGCGAACGGCCGCGCCGCGCGCGACACTGTGCCACACGAGCACCGCGTGCGAACGCGGCGTGGGAACGGGGAGAGCAGTGCCGAAGGGGGATGCGACCGTGAGCGTCGACGAGGCAACCGGACGGACCGAGCAGGTCACGAGCGACACCGACAGCCCGGCGTGGCTGCCACCCGTGTCGGTGGTCATCGCCACCAGGGAACGGCCGGAGTTGCTGCGCCGGGCCGTCCAGGCGGTGCTGGACCAGGAGTACGCCGGACCGATCGAGTGCGTGGTCGTCTTCGACCAGGCACCCATGGACGCGTCGCTCGTCTCGGGCACCTTGGACGCACCACGTCGCGTCATGGTCGTCCCCAACACCAGAACCCCGGGTCTCGCCGGCGCCCGGAACTCCGGCATCGACGCGTCGACCGGCGAACTCGTCGCCTTCTGCGACGACGACGACGAGTGGTTGCCGCAGAAGCTGCGGATCCAGGTCGCCTACCTCGCCGCGAGCGGCGCCGACGTCGCCGTCTCCGGCATCGAGGTGCACTACGACCAGAAGGTCATCCCTCGGGTGCCGAGGGTCGAGGACCTCAGCCTCGCGAAGCTCGCCCGCCGCAGGATCATGGAGGCACACCCGTCGACGGTGGTGGTGCGGGCCGAGGCGCTGCGGGAGCGGATCGGCCTCGTCGACGAGGAGATCCCCGGTAGCTACGGCGAGGACTTCGACTGGATCCTGCGAGCCGCCCAGGCCGGCCCCATCGCGGTCGTCGAACGCCCCCTGGTCAAGGTGATGTGGGGCCAGCAGTCGTTCTTCAACCGGCGCTGGGAGACCATCATCGAGTCGATCGACTACGGCCTCGCCAAGCACCCCATCCTCAGCGCCGACCCACGCGGTCTGGCCCGGTTGCAGGGTCGCAAGGCGTTCGCCTACGCCGCGCTGGGCCAGTCGCGAAACGCCCTGGCGTGGGCGGCGCGGACGATCCGGCTCAGTTGGCGGGAGCAACGGGCCTACGTCGCCATCGTGGTCGCGCTCCGGATCGTCTCCGCCGACCGCGCGCTGCGACTCGCGCACTCGGTCGGTCGCGGTATCTGACCGACCAAGCGAAGCTGAGCGACCCCGAGCCAACGAAGCCGTTCGCTCGGGGCCGTCCGCTCGGGGGCGCTCGCTCAGCGGAAGAGCTTGGCCACCAGGGCGCCGAACGTGCGGACCGCCTGGTCCGGCCGCTGGTCGTCGTCGCTGTCGGTGCGGCGGACGACCCGCGGGTCGCGGAGGGCGGCGTCGAGCAGGACGTCGAACTCCTGCTGCGTCGCGGCGGTCAACACGTGTCCGCTCTGCGCGAGCCGGCCGGCGAAGCGTTCCTGGTGGTCGTCCACATGCTCACCCCAGAGGGCGCGACGAGGGACGACGATCGGCAGGTGGCCGCGCCGACGCGCCTCGAGGATGGTGGACGGGCCAGCATGGCAGACGAGAATGCCGGCGTCGTCCATCCAGCTACCGAGCTGATCGGGTTCGGCGTAGGCGGTGCCGTCGGCATGCCGCGGTGGCATCGCGGTGCCGTACTGGATCAGACACTCGACGCCCGGCTGTTGCATCGCCCAGTGGTCGACCCAGCGGACGAGGCGGTGGAAGGGGTGGTAGTCCGTACCGACCATGGCTAGAAGGCGCATCCGAAGCTCCGGGCCGACTCAGAGGAGGGTTCCGATGACGTGGGAGCCCTTGTAGAGCGCGGCTTGTTCTTCCCACTGCACACAGAACAACGACGACAGCGGTCGGCACAGGCGACCGGTGAGGGTCCGGGTGTCGAGGCGATCGTAGACCTCGAGGTAGACCGTTCTGATGCGCATCGCCCGGGCGACGAGGAAGAACGGGAACGCGACAGCGGCACCGGTGGAGACCACCAGGTCCGGACGCGCACGCCGCAGCACGCCGCGGGCGAGCACGAGGTTGCGGAGCAGGTTGGGAATGTTCCGCGTCGTCGGGAAGTAGGCCCACACGACCTTCTCCTCGCGCAGGTGCGCCTTCGCGTCCTGGGTGGCGAACGTGACCCACGTTCGCTCCCGGCCTTCCCACCACGGTCGCAACGCGAGGAGTTGGGCGAGGTGCCCGCCGCTGGAACCGACCAGCAGAACTCGTTGTGGCAAATCAGGCGCGGGCTCGATCGGCCCGATGCCGTCGCTCGTATGCATGGTCGCCCCCCCGACGATCATGACGCACTGTGAATCTGTCGCAGCATTCTGTCCGTTGTTGTGTGGAAGTTAGTCATCTAGAACTAGTTTCGCAGGCCGTACATAAAATTGTTGCCTACGAAACCCATCGACCACGACATGCTTCGCCAGCCCGGCAAGAGGGGGCGCAATCCGTCGAAACGCCACCTGGCAGGCAAACACTGGTCTACCGTCTCTTGAGCACCACTTGAACCTGGGGGGATCATGCGCGACGTCGAGGACACGTCCGCGCTCACGGCCTTCGTCGTCAACGCCCTGCGCCGGCATGTCGCGCTCATCCTCGTGCTGTGCGTACTCGGTGGCGTGGCCGGGGCGACGTTCGCGCTGCGGCAGGGCATCCACTACACGGCCAACGCCTCGATCCTGGTCAACCCGCTGCAGGGAAACCCCTACGCACCGGACGGCCGGGGCGAGCAGTTGGTCAACCTGGAGACCGAGGCGCAGCTGATCCGGACCGACGGTGTGGCCCAGCTCGCCGCCAAGCAGATGCGGACCTCCACGCCGTCCGACGAGCTGCGCGCGGCGCTGGAGATCGAGAACCCCACCAACACCCAGGTGCTCCGCATCTCCTTCACGGCGGCGGACAGCCGCCACGCGCTGCACGGTGCCCAGGCCTTCGCCGACTCCTACCTCACCTATCGCCGCCAGCGCGCGCAGTCGGTGATCGATTCGCGGCTCGCCCGGATCCGCCAGCAGCAAACCAGCACGCAGTCCGCGCTCAACGACGCCACGGCGGAGTTGGCGCGGACGTCGACCGAAGCCGCCCGCCGGGCCTACCTCGGCGAACGGGTGAGCGCGCTCGCCTCGCAGCTCGCGAGCCTCGAGACCGAGGTCAGCACCCTCACCGCGACCGACCTCAGCCCGGGTCAGGTGATCAGCCCCGCGGCGCTGCCGATCGGCGTCGGCGGCAACTACACCCCCCTGATGTTCGGCGGCGCCGGTCTCCTCGGCGGTCTGCTCCTCGGCGCGGCGCTCGCCCTGCTGCGGACCCGTATGGACCAGCGGATGCACGATCCGAGCGACGTCGAGAAGCTCGGTGTACGCCTGCTCGGCTTCGTCGACGCGGGCGGACGACTCGGCGGGCGCCGATCCAGTGCCGAGCCGCCGCCGCTGCCGGAGGCCTACCGCGCGATCCGTACGACCATCATCACCAGCACCGACGTCCCTCCTGTCACCCTCGCCGTCGCGAGCGTCCGGAGCGGCATCGCCTCGGGTCCCGAAGCGGCCGGCATGGCGGTCGGCCTCGCCCGCGCGGGTTTCAGCGTCGCGCTCGTCGACGCGACGGGAGAGGTGACCCGGCTGCTCACCGGCACCGGCGCGCTTCCTGGGCTGTCCGAGCTCCTCGCCGGCATCACCGGCCTGCGGAACATGCTCGTCCAGCCGGAGGAGAACCTCGTCCTGCTCCCGCTCGGTCGTCCGGCCCGGGAGACGATGGACCAACTGCTGTCCGGTCAGATGCGCGCCACCCTCGGTCGGCTCCGGGAGTGGTACGACTACGTGATCCTGGCCGCTCCCCCGGCACCGAGCGCCGACGGGCAGGCCCTCGCCTCCCTCGCCGACGGCGTCGTCCTGGTGGGCGGCCTCGACATCAGCTCCCGTGCCGACCTGGCGACCGCGACCGCGGCACTCGAGCACGTCAATGCGATGCCGCTCGGCGCGGTCATGGTCGCGGGACTGTCCCCGGCCGGCACCGCGCCCCGACGGTCCCTGCTCGGGCGGCTCCTGATGCCGCTCGCCCGTCGGCAGGCGCGAAGGCGGGCCCAGAAGGAGGCGCGCGAACTCGGCAAGGGCGCGACGCGGTTCCCCGAGCCCACTCCCGCGGCCGAGCCGGCCGACCGCGTCCCGCACGCCCGGCCCGCCGCACGGCAGGGTGGCGAGGCGCACACACCCATCAGCACCACCAGGCGACGGCGGATCACGCCGAGCCATCCCACGCGGGCGGCCGCCCGCGCGATCGCGGCGAACGGCACCACGCGTTCGCAGGAGACGGGTCACCTCGAAGCGACGGTCGGAGCCGACGACTTCGAGGGGCAGCGACCCGACCGGGGGGACGATTAGGTGAGCACGGCAGCCCCGATCCAGCGGCTGGCGCGCAACGGAACTCTCAACCTGGCGGGGACGCTGGTAGGCGGCGCCGCGGGCATCGCCTTGGTGGTCGTCGTCACGAACGGCGTCCCTCAGGACGTCGCCGGGATCCTGTTCGCGGCCACTTCCTTCTTCCTGATCGTCACCGCGATCTCCGGCCTCGGCACCGATGTCGGCCTCGCCCACACCATCCAGCGGCAACTCACCGCCGGCAACCCGGCGGGCGCGCTCGCCACGGTGCGCATCGCGCTCCGACCGGTGATCGCGCTGAGCGTCGTCGCCGCGGTGGCCGTGTGGGTGACCGCGCCCTGGTTGGCGGGGTTGCTCGGCAGCGACCCGGCGAACGGCGGACCCGCCACGATGGCGCAGATGCTGCGCGTGCTCGCGGTCGCGTTCCCCGTCGCCACGGCGTACGACACGATCCTCGCGGCCACCCGCGCGCACGAGACGATGCGGCCCAACGTCCTTGTCGAGAAGCTCGGCCGGCTCCCCGGCCAGATCCTGTGCGTGCTCGTCGCGGTGTGGCTCGACGCGGGTCCGGTCTGGCTCGCGGTGGCCTGGGCGGCGCCCTACGCCGTCGGCCTGGTCGGCATCGTGTGGTGGTACCGCACGATCACGACCTCGTTGCGTGGCCAGCCGGACGGATCCGGCGCCGAGGCTCCCGCGACGCTGGCGCACGACTTCTGGGGGTTCACGACGCCGCGCGCCTTCGGCCGGATCTGCCAGGTCGCCCTGCAACGCGCCGACATCGTCCTCGTCGCCGCTTTGCTCAGTCCACGTCACGCGGCCGTCTACACCGCGGCGACTCGCTTCCTCGTGCTCGGCCAACTCGGCATCCAGGCGATCCAGCAGGTCCTCCAGCCGCAACTGTCGGCGCTGTTCGCCCGCGGCGACGTCAACGGCGTGCGTGACGTCTTCTCGGCGTCCACCGCGTGGCTGATGGCGATGGCGTGGCCGATCTACCTCACCAGCGCGGTCGCGGCTCCGGTGTTGCTGAGCATCTTCGGCGGCGGCTACGAGGCCGGTCAGGCCACGGTCGTCATCCTCGCTCTCACCATGCTCGCCACGACCGCGACCGGGTCGGTCGACATCGTCTTGTTGATGGCCGGACGCAGCCGGCAGAGCCTGGTCAACAACGCACTCGCCCTCGTCGTCGACCTGCTGCTCGTCGTCCTGCTCGTGCCCACGCTCGGCATCACCGGCGCGGCCATCGCCTGGGCGGCCGCCCTCGCCGTGCGGAACTCGCTGCCGATGTTGCAGGTGCGCCGGGCCTACGGCGTCATCTCCTTCGGCCCCGGCGTCGGCTGGGTGGCGGGCGCGGCGACACTGTGCTTCGGGCTCATCCCGCTGCTGATCAGCCTGGTCGCCCCGATGACCGTCCCGGTCGTGGTGGCCTGGCTGGTGCCGATGTGCGCGCTGTACGCCCTCCTGCTGTGGAAGGGCCGGCGCCACCTCTACCTCGGTGCGTTCCGTTCCGTCCTGCCGGTCGCCCGCGTGGTCTCCCAGGTCCGGCGGGTCGCCGCGAGGGCGCGGCGGATCCTCGCGCCGGTCCTGGGCGGAGCCCTCGCGTTGGCGCGCGCGCTGCCGCTGCCCCGCCGGGCCCGGGTCGTGTTGTCCACCCTCGCCCTCCGCAAGCCAGGGTTGACGCAGGTTCGGCTCGACCACCTGCTGCTCGGCGTCCAGGACGGTGTGCCCGCCTCGGCGTACGCGGAGAGGTTCGACGACCTGCTCTGGGCGTCCACGCCGGTCACGCATGGCCCACACGCCGAACTCCTGCGGCTGGCCGCGCGGTGTGAAGGGGCCCGCCCCACCGACGAGGCCATCCTCGCCTCGCCCTACGCCGAGCACGCACGCCGCTGCCTGCGCCTGTCCGGCCGCTACTTCTGGGCCACCGACGAAGCGGGCATCGTGGAGGTGGCGCGCTCCTTCCTGGCCCGCGCGGACCTGCCCGTCGCGGCGCCCGCTGGCTCGCGTCCGGTGACGGTGCACGCCTCAGGAGATCCGGCCATGACGGCCGCCGCCGGGACGCTGGCCCCGACAGCGGTGTCCCCGCCCCGCCCGGCACCGACGGCCCGGACCGGGCAGAGCTCCACCGCCGACCCGGTGCTGGTCGCTCCGATCCGCGACTCCGACTGCTACCAGGTACTCGACGGACACCACCGGCTCGCGCTGCTCGCGCACCAGGGCGTCCCGACCGCCCAGGTCAAGGTCAAACGGCTCCCGGTGACCACACCGCTGCAGGACCTGCTCACCCAGATGAGCTGGATCGGCGGCAAGAAGGAGCTCTACCAGCCGGTCGACGCACCGGAACTCCGGCAGAGTTGGACGACGGTACGCCGCTGCCAGGACCGGCTCGCGCTGATGGACGGTCAGCTCGCGGCACTCGGCGCCGGCCCGGGCCACAGCTATCTCGACGTGGCGAGCTGCTACGGCTGGTTCGTCCAGCAGATGGCGGAGCGGGGATACGCCGCGCAGGGCGTTGAACGCGACCCGCTCGCGCCGCGGCTCGGCGCGGGCGTCTACGGGCTCGATCCCGGCCGGGTGAGCGTCGGCGACGCGGTGGAGTTCCTACGCACGGCGCGCGAGGATGGCCGCCGCTTCGACGTCGTCTCCTGCTTCAGCCTCCTGCACCACTTCGTCCTCGGGCGGGGCGGCGGCACCAGCGCGGAGGAGCTCACCCAGCTCCTCGACTCGGTCACGGGCCGGGTGATGTTCCTCGACACCGGACAGGAGCACGAGGCGTGGTTCGCCCGGACGCTGCGCGGCTGGGACGCCTCCCACATCGCGCGGTTCCTGACGACGTACACGACGTTCGACGAGGTGATCGACCTCGGCCCGGACCAGGACGCCGTGCCCCCCTACGCCGACAACTACGGTCGTCATCTCTTCGCCTGCGTACGGAGATAACGCTCGGCCGGGGCCTACGGGTTGAAGTAGGGCAGCATCCCGGTCCTGCGGTAAGCCGTCAGCGACGCGGCCGAGGTGTCCACCCGGGTCACGCCGACCGTCCGGCCCACCGAACTGTTCCAATAGACCAGCGCCTTGATTGCCGGCCAGTACCTCGTCTGCTCGCCGAGTTGGGTGAACAAGGCGGCTTTGGCAGCTGGATTACCGGGCTGTTCCGCTACCCCCCACTCACCGAGCATGAGCGGCTTTCCGGGGGCGAAATTGGTTGCCCAGGTATAGAAGCCGGGCCAGTTCGGATACTCCGGGAAGGTGCGGTTGAAGAGATCCTCGATGCCGCCGCGATAGGCCCCGCTGCCGAAGATATAGGGGTCGTAGGCAATCCAGTCGACCACGTCATTACCGGGGTACATGTCTTCGAACCACGGCTCGCTTCCCCACCTCGGCAGGCCCACGTAGTTCATCACCGTCACGATCTGGTTGACACCGCGCGACCGCAACCGCAGAATCACGTGCCGGTACATGGCGCGGTAGTCGGTCGCCGTATAACCCGAACCAGGGGTGGGGCGCACCTCTTCCTCGGGTTCGTGGTGGACGGTGAAGAAGAACTGTTGCCGGAAGTTGGCGTTCATGTAAGCCGCGAGCGCGTCGAGTTCGGCATTGGTCGCACCGGCCGCCACCTGGGCCCAGGTATGCCCGGCCTCGGGCTTGTAGTTGATCGAAAGTAGACGGTTCTTTCCAGGCTCGGTGGCCCGTTTGATCTGAGTGGGGGTGGGGAACCTCTCACCGGCCCGTTGGTAATAGTGCGAGATGTTGACCGTGCGCCCGATCTGGGTCTCGAAGTTCACCAGTGCCGCGTCCCAGGTCTCGCCGTTGAGCGGGTTGGACGCCACACCCCACCACGCACCACATCTCGGCACGAGCTTGGGGCCAACGCCACAGGTGCTCTTGACGGCCGGTCCCAAAGAGTCAGCGGGTGCGCTTTGGGCTGCTGCCTGGCTCGCGGCAAGCACGAGAACGAACGCGACGCCCAGCACTTTGACGAGCTTGCGAGACACGATGGCCCTCCTGTCGGGCATTTCCCTCACCATATGCGGGGAACCAGACCCGCCTCAGGCGAATGCGGAGGGCACTCAACCACGGAAGGGAGTGTGCGTGCCGAGAGGTCTAGCGGGTCATGCAGAAGGTGCCGGCTCCACGCACCCCCCGGGCGCGAAGCCGGCACCTCCGAAGCAGGGACTCGCCGTCTGCATGGAAAGTTGCAGCCGAGATCAAACCGTAACCTGATGGCCAGGAAGGCTCCCCGTTCGGGAAACGGAAAGGAACACCGCGGCCGCCGGCCATCGAATGCCCGGCGGATCGCCGGTCACACCGGTCGTGCGATCAGACGTGGTAGGAGTTCTGCGACTGTTCCAGGCCCGCGGTGACGAGTGACTCCACCGCGTCGGCGGCACGGTCGAGGAAGAACGGGAGTTCCTTGCGTTCGGTCGAGCCGAACGGCGAGAGCACGAAGTCGGCCGGGTCCTGCCGTCCGGGCGGTCGGCCGATGCCGCAGCGGACGCGAAGGAAGTCGCCGGTCCCGAGGGACCGGCGGATCGAACGGAGCCCGTTGTGGCCGTTGTCGCCGCCGCCCATCTTCAGCCGGAGCGCGGCGAACGGAATGTCGAGTTCGTCATGGACGACGACGATCTGGTCGGGCTCGACCTTGTAGAAGGTGGCCAGGCTGGCGACCGACCCACCGGACTCGTTCATGTACGAACGAGGCGTCGCGAGGACCGCTCGGACGCCCGGAAGCCCGCCGAGTCGGCCCTCGAGCACCTCGGCCCGCCCGCGTGGGTGGGGCCGCAGCCTCCCACCCATCCGCTCGGCCAGCAGGTCGACGACCTGGTGGCCGATGTTGTGTCGATGTGCGGCATACGTGGGCCCGGGATTGCCCAGGCCCACCACCAGCCAGGGACTGTCCGCCATGGCTGCCCGTCGCGCCCGCGCCTACTACTGGCCTTCGGCCGCGGTCTCGCCGCCCTCTTCGGCAGCGGGAGCCTCGGCGGCCTCGGCAGCCTCACCGGCGCCGGCCTCGGCGAGCTCACCCTCGACCTGCTCCGCGGTCGGCGCCGCGGCGATGTTGACGATCAGGGTCTCGGCGTCGAGCTGCATCGCGGTGCCGGCCGGGAGGACGATGTCCTTGGCCAGGATCTGCGTGCCGACCGCGACGCCCTCGATCGAGACCTGGATCTCGCTCGGGATGTGGGTCGCCTCGGTCTCCACCGACAGGGTGGTGTGCTCGAGCGCCACCAGGCTGCCCGGTCCTGCCTCGCCGACCAGCGTGACGGGGACCTCGACGACGACCTTCTCGCCCCGCTTCACGATGAGCAGATCGACATGCTCGAGGAAGCCCTTGATCGGGTCGCGCTGGACCTGCTTGGGAATCGCCAGCTCGCTGCGATCACCGAGGTCCACGTCGAAGAGCGCGTTGGACGTCTTGAGCGCGAGCATCAGCTCGTGACCCGGCAGCGTGACGTGCACTGGAGCACTGCCGTGGCCGTACAACACGGCGGGCACGAGACCCGCGCGTCGGATCCGTCGTGCCGCACCCTTACCGAACTCAGTGCGGGACTCGGCCTTGATCTTGACCTCGGACACGGAAGTTAACTCCTCGAAAGAACGGGCGGCGTCGGGCTGCGGGCGATGGCTGCTCGGCGGCGCACGAGTCCGAGACCGCGTCGATCACGGAGCCGGTGTCGGGCGTCCCTCGCCGAGGCAACCGGGAAAGAATACCCTCTGTCGTGTTTCTGGTCGCGCAGGGGGCTGTCGACCCTATCGCAGCGCCGTGCCCGCCGCGAGCCGCGCGAGGCTGTACGACCGGGGTCGTACCCTCAGCTGACCCCGCCGAAAAGGCTGGTGACCGAACCGTCTTCGAAAACCTCGCGAATCGCCCGCGCGATCAACGGCGCGATCGACAGCACGGTCAGCGAGTCGAAGCGGCGTTCCTGCGGAATCGGCAGGGTGTTGGTCACGACGACCTCGCGGATCCGGGCGTTCTTGAGCCGGTCCACCGCCGGGTCGGAGAGGACACCGTGCGTCGCGGCCACGATCACGTCGGAGGCGCCGGCGTCGAGCAGGGCATCCGACGCCTTCACGACCGTGCCGCCGGTGTCGATCATGTCGTCGACCACGACGCAGGTGCGTCCCTCGACCTCACCGACGACGCGGTTGGCGACGACGGAGTTGGGGACGTTCACGTCGCGGGTCTTGTGGATGAACGCCAGCGGGCAGCCGCCCAGCCGGTCGGCCCACTGCTCGGCGACCCGCACCCGGCCGGAGTCGGGGGCGACCACCGTGAGCAGGGACGTGTCGACCCGGGTCTCGATGTAGCTCGACAGCACCGGCAGCGCCAGCAGGTGGTCGACCGGGCCGTCGAAGAAGCCCTGCGTCTGGGCGGTGTGCAGGTCGACCGCCATCAGCCGGTCGGCACCCGCGGTGTGGAACAGGTCGGCCATCAGCCGCGCCGAGATCGGCTCCCGGCCGCGGTGTTTCTTGTCCTGCCGGGCATATCCGTAGAAAGGGGTCACCATGGTGATGCGCTTGGCGGAGGCCCGCTTGAGCGCGTCCGTCATGATCAGCTGCTCCATGATCCACTCGTTGATCGGAGCCGAGTGACTCTGGATCACGAAGGCGTCGCAGCCGCGAACGGACTCCTCGAAGCGCACGTAGGTCTCGCCGTTGGCGAAGTTGTACGACGTGGTCGGCACGAGATCGACCTCGAGCAACTCGGCCACCTCGCGCGCGAGTTCAGGATGAGCCCGACCCGAGAAGAGCATCAGGTTCTTCTGGGTGGTGCGCTTCATCCCGGTCACTGCTCGCTCCTGTCCGATGCTCCATCAACATCGCCAGTCTGCCTCTCCTGGCGCGCGGGCGCATCAGCGGTGTCCGTCTGCTGCCCGGCGGCGCGGGCGGCCGCCTCCGCCGTAGGGGTGCCGGCACGCTTGCGGGCCACCCAGCCGGCGACGTTGCGCTGCTGCCCCCTGGCCACGGCGAGCTCGCCGGGGCCGACGTCCTTCACCACGGTCGAGCCGGCCGCGATATAGGCGCCGTCGGCGATCTTGCGGGGTGCGACGAGCACGGAGTCGCTGCCCACGAAGGAGTGGCTGCCGACCTCTGTGCGGTTCTTGTGCACTCCGTCGTAGTTGGCGAAGATCGTGCCGGCCCCGATGTTGGTGGCCGCGCCGATCGTGGCGTCGCCGACGTAGCTCAGGTGCGGCACCTTGGCGCCCGGACCGATCTCGGCGTTCTTGGTCTCGACGAACGTGCCGATCTTGCCCGCTTCGCCCAGGTTGGTACCGGGCCGGAGGTAGGCGAAGGGCCCGACGTTCGCGCCGGCGCCGATCACCGCCCCCTCACCGTGCGTGCGGACCACCCGTGCGTCAGGGCCGACGGTGGTGTCGGTGAGCGTGGTGTCGGGGCCGACGTGCGCGCCCGCGGCCACCGTGGTGGCTCCCCGAAGCTGCGTCTGGGGGTACAGCGTGACGTCGGGTTCGAGCGTCACCGACGCGTCGACCCACGTGGTGGCCGGGTCGATGACGGTGACCCCGGAGCGCATCCAGGCGGTGAGGATCCGCTCGTTGAGCAGCCGGCCGAGTTCGGCGAGCTGCACCCGGTCGTTGACGCCGAGGATCTCGCTGTCGTCCTCGGCGACCACGGCGTCGACCCGGTGACCCTCCGCACGCAGGATGCCGAGAACGTCGGTGAGGTACTCCTCACCCTGGGAGTTGTCAGAGCTGAGCTTGCCGAGCGCGTCGGCCAGCAACACGGCGTCGAACGCGAACATCCCGGAGTTGATCTCGGCGACCGCGCGCTGCTCGTCGGTCGCGTCCCGGTGCTCGACGATGCCCTCGACCGAGCCGTCCGGCGCGCGCAGGATGCGGCCGTAGCCGGTGGGGTCGGGGACGACCGCGGTCAGCACGGTCGCGGCGGCACCCCGCTCCTGGTGCGTCGCCAGGAGGGCGCGGAGGGTGTCGGGGGTCAGCAGGGGAACGTCACCGTTGGTCACGACGACGGTGCCGGCCAGTGGGGGCAGTGCCTCGAGGGCGGTCCGGACGGCGTGTCCAGTGCCGAGTTGCTCGGCCTGGACGACCGGGCGGGCGGTGGGGTCCAGGGCGGCGAGGTGGGCCGTCACCTGGTCCCGGCCGTGTCCGACGACCACCACGAGGTGCCCGGGCTCCAGCGCACGGCCGGCCGCGGTGGCATGGCCGACCAGGCTTCGCCCGCCGAGCTCGTGGAGCATCTTGGGGGTCCGGGACTTCATCCGCTTCCCCTCACCGGCGGCGAGGACGATGACGGCAGCCGGCTTCACAGTCGCGATCACGCGGATGTACTCCTCGGCGTCGCGGGCAGGTTCGGCCCGAGCATATCCGTGCGACCGCGCCGACGTGGCCGCGCCCGGCCGTCACGGGTCGAAGGTCCGAGGAGCGTCCGCCCCGGACGGTCAGAGCAGTCGCTGGCGGCGTCGCCACACGGTCGGTGGCTGGCCCGTCCGCTCGCGGAACACCCGGGAGAAGTAGTTGGCGTCGACGAAGCCAGAGCGGTGCGCGACCTGGGCCACGGTGAGCGGGGTGGCGCGCAACAGCCCGCGGGCCCGCTCGATCCGCTGCTCCAGGACCCACTCCATCGGCGAACGCCGAAAGTGCGCCACGAACCTGCGGCTCAAGGTGGCTCCGCTGCACCCACCCACCTCAGCGAGCACCGTCACGGTCAGGCGGTCGGCGAGGTGGTTCTCGACGTAGGCCAGGACTCGCTGGAGTTCGTCCGGCGCAGCGCCGAACGGGTCCGGCCCGGCCGCGGGCGCGACGTCTCGCCGGGAGGCGAGTTCGGTCAGTTCGCCGGCGAGCATGGTGCCGAGCGCCCGGACGAGGCTCTCCGACGGCGTTCCTCGCCGCCAGACCTCCACGGCGTACGCGCTCAGCTGGGCCAGACCCGGTGCCGCGTCGGCAGTCGTGGCCAGCACATGGCCACCGAGGAACGGCTCGCCGTCGCGCCGCCAGCCGCAGCCGGCATGGGGATGCAGGGGATCGTGCGGCACGGAGGGCTCCACCGGATGCCCCTCGTCGTGCTGGGGAACGAGATGGACGCCGAGCATCAGGAACGGGTCGACGTCGGCGGCGGCGTAACAGATCCGGTGGCCCCAGGGCAGCACGAGGAGTACGCCGGGGGTGAGTGCGTACCGCACGCCGTTGACCCAGACCTCCCCCTGCCCCGCCCGGCACCAGGCCACCATGCGCGACTCGACCCGGGAGAAGCCGAACCGCTCACCGGGACCGAACTGCACGGCGTTCGCCTGCAGCAGCGCGGGAAACGCCGGACGCGCCGACGGGACGGCGACCGCCGACCCCACCTCGGACGGGCCCAGCGGCGTCGCCAGCGTCAGCGTGGCCGGCACTGGACCTGTCATGAGCGGATCCTCCAGTCATCGACAGCTCAGGCCATGTCACCAAACCGTGACCCGTGGTGATCTGGACTCCGACGGCTCGACACGGGAGCGCCCTTTGACCAACTCGCCGGACACCTCGCCGCGCACGACGGACTTCCTCGACTCCTCCGGGCTCCTCGACGACCCCGCCGCGTTGCGAGCACGCGCCGACGAGCACGGCTACCTGTTCCTCCGCGGACTGTTGCCCGCCGCCGACGTTTTCGACGTCCGCCGGCGACTTCTGGAGATTGTCCGACGGCACGGCTGGCTCGTCGATGGAACGCCGGTCTCGGACGGCATCGCGGACGTCGAGGCGTTCGACCGGGTGGACCGGGCGGCGCGGGAGTTCTGCGGCGTCGGTGTTCCCCGCGCGGCGTACGAGGACGTCCAACGGGTGCGGGAGTTCCACGAACTCGCCCACCATCCCCGGCTGCTCGCGCTCTACCGAGCGTTGTTCGGCGCGGAGGTGCTTCCCCATCCGCGCAACATCGCGCGCGTCATGATCCCGGGCCGCGCGAACCACCCGACCCCACCGCACCAGGACTTCATCCACATCCAGGGAACGCCGCGGGTCTGGACGGCGTGGTTCCCGCTCGGCGACTGTCCGCGCGAACTCGGCGGGCTCACGGTGCTCGACAGGTCGCACCACGAGGGGCTCATGTCGTACAAGGCGTCTGAGGGTGCGGGCGGTCTGGAGGCCTACCTCTGCGACCTGGACCTGCCCTGGGCGCAGGGGGACTTCGCGGCGGGGGACGTCCTGACGTTCTCGAGCCACACCATCCACCGCGCGCTCCCCCACCAGCGAGCGGACCGGGTCCGACTCTCCTGCGACTTCCGCTACCAGCCCGCGGCGGAGGAACTCCTTGAGGCCTCCCTGCGCGTGCACTGCGACGTCCTGTCCTGGGACGAGGTCTACGCCGGCTGGCCTCCTGGCGGCATCCGGTGGTACTGGCGCGACCTCGCCCTCCGGCACTCGACGTGGGACGAGTCGCTCCGCTGGCAGAAGGACCGGATCTGCTGAGTCGGCCCGCGTGCCGGGACCTCCGCGACCCACACGTCGCGGCCACACCGCACGTGCGGCCCGCACCACCGCATCGGAAAGACCCCATCCAACCCATCCACCCAAGGCCATCGATCGGAAGAAGGTGACGCGTGAAGCTCGGATGCAACACCGTCCTGTTCGCCGGGTACGACGTGGGCGAGGCGCTCGACAACCTCGCCTTCGCGGGGTACGAGTACGTCGAACTCGCCGCGATCAAAGGCATGTGCGAACACCTCTCCGTCGACCAGGGGACACGCGGCGCGGAGGAGGTCGGCAAGCGGGTCGAGGCGGCCGGGCTGACCGCGACCGCCGTCGAGGCCGCGACGACCGACCCGGAGCGGCTGGCCCGGATCTGCGAGCTGGCGGCGACCGTCGGCATCGAGATCGTGAACGTCGGCTCCGGCGGCGTCTCCGGTGACGAGGAGTCGACCAAGCAGGCGATCGAGAACGTCGCCCGGCTGGCCGACATCGCCGCCTCCGCCGGCTGCAAGCTCGCCGTGAAGCCGCACGTCGGGCAGGCGATCTTCGACGGCGCCACCGCCCTGCGCCTGACCTCCGAGGTCGACCACCCCGCCCTTGGGCTCAACTTCGACCCGAGCCACCTCTACCGCGCCGACGAGGATCCACACGAGGTCGCCGCGCGCTGGAACACCCGCATCCTCACGAGCCACTTCCGTGACTGTGCCTCGCGGGAACGCCAGGTCGGACCTCCGCCGACCCAGATCCCCGGACGCGGAACCGTCGACATCCCCGCGACGCTGCGCGCGCTCGCCGACGTCGGGTACGCCGGCCCGCTCAACCTCGAGGTGATCGGCGCGGCGGCCTACACCCTCCCCCAGGTCACCGCGATCGCCGCCGAGACCCGCGGCTACCTGAACCGCTGCCTGCAGGAGCTCGGCTGAACGCGGCCGACCCACACTCACCAGAAGGAGTGCGTATGTTGCGTGTCGCAGTCGTCGGCCTGGGCAACATCGGCAAGACCCACAGCCGCTACTACAGCGAGAACGCCGACGCCGAACTCGTCGGGCTGTGCGACATCGACGCCGCCCGGGTCGACCCGGTGGCCAAGTCGTACGGCGTACCCGCCTACCACGACCTCGGCGAAATGCTCGCCGCCGAACGTCCGGACGCCATCAGCGTGGCGACCGCCGGACCGGAGAACGGCGGCCACCACTTCGAGCCCACCATGCAGGCGATCGAGGCCGGTGTGCACGTCCTGGTGGAGAAGCCGATCTCCAACAACATCGAGCACGCCCGCGCCATGGTGGCGGCGGCGAAGGAGCGCGGCGTCCTGCTCGGCGTCAACCTGAACCACCGCTTCACCCCCGCCGCCGAACGCGCCAAGCGGATGCAGGAGGAGGGCGCCCTCGGTGAAGTGCTCTTCCTGAACATGGCGTTGTGGATCAACAACCCGAACGAGAGCTCGCCGTGGTTCCACCTGCGCGCGCTCCACCCGCACTCGATCGACGTGATGCGGTACTTCGGCGGTCCGATCGCGAAGGTGCAGGCCTTCCTGCACAAGGGACCCGGTCGCTCGATCTGGTCCAACGCCTCGATCAACGTCCAGTTCGCGAGCGGTGCTGTCGGCCACCTCACCGGCAGCTACGACGCGAGCGGGCTGCACCCGATCGAGCGGTGTGAGGTCGGTGGCAGCGCCGGCCGGCTGGTAATCGAGAACGTCTACCAGAAGCTCGAGTTCTTCCCGCGGAAGTCGCCGGAGAAGATCGTGGTCGAGAACTCCATCATGGGCGGGATGGGGAGCTTCAACGAGACGTTCCGCAACCGGATCAACGCCTTCGTCTCCCAGGTCGCGGCCGGTGGGCCGCTCGATGCCTCGGGCGCCGACGGGCTCGCCGCGCAGGAGGTCATCGAGGCCGCGATCCGGTCGTTCGAGGGCGGCACGGTCGAGGAGGTGGCGGGTTGACGAACATCGTCCTGATCGCGCTGGACACCCAACGCGCGGACCACCTCGGCTGCTACGGCTACCACCGCGACACCAGCCCGAACCTCGACGCCCTCGCCGCCGCCGGTGTCGTCTTCGAACGCTGCTACGCGCCGAACATCCCGACCCACCCGAGCTTCACGACCCTCTTCTCCGGCAAGGAGGCGATCACCCACGACATCGTCAACATCGGCGGTGGCGTGCCGATCGCCGACGGCGTACGCCTGCTCCCGGAGATCCTCTCCGACGCCGGCTACGTCACCGCCGCGGTCGACAACATGAACCGGCACTTCAGCCGGGGCTTCGAGCACTACCACAACTACCAGTGGGACCGTTCGGATCCGACCGTGCTCCGCAAAGCGGAGACGGTCACCAACCTCGCGCTCCCCGCGATCGAGGAGGTGATCAACGACCCGCGGCCCTTCTTCCTCTTCCTGCACTACTGGGATCCGCACACGCCGTACCTCCCACCGCCGGGCTACGAGGAGCTCTACACCGACGGCGAACGGGACCCCTACGACCAGGACAACCACAGCATGGACGAGGCGTGGACCTGGGAACCGTTCAAGTGGTACTTCCACGACTGGATGCCCGGCGTCACCGACGCGGAGCACGTGGTCAGCCTCTACGACGGCGAGATCCGCTACATGGACAGCTACCTCGCCAAGGTCTTCGCCGCGCTCGAACCCGTCCGCGACGACACGATCGTCGTGATCACCGCCGACCACGGCGAGGTCCTCAACGAGCAGCTGGGCTACTTCGACCACCACGGCCTCTACGAGGGCAACATCCACATCCCGTTGATCATGTCCTGGCCCGGGAAACTGCCCGCGGGCCGGCGGGTCCCCGGCATGGTGCAGAACCTCGACGTCAGCCAGACCCTCCTCGACCTCGTGGGAATCCCGCAGGTGCAGGGCATGGAAGGGGTCAGCCTGCTGCCCTCCATCTACGGCGTCCGGGAACGCAACTACGAGACGGTGTACTTCTCCGAGGCCACCTGGCAGGTCAAGCGTGCGGTCCGAACCGACCGTTGGAAGCTGATCCGTGCGATCGAGCCCGATCCGCACGGGCGCCCGATGAAGGAGCTGTTCGACCTGGCGGCCGACCCCGGTGAGCAGGTCAACCTCGCCGAGGACCGGCCCGACGTCGTGGCCGAGTTGGAGGCTCTCCTGGACGCGTGGTTGGAGAAACGGCTCGCGGAGACCGGACGGAAGTCCGACCCGGTGGCCGACCAGGGCGCGTGTGCCACCAGTATCGGGAAGCCGAAGCCGGACGATGTGGTCGGGGCGGGAGCCGTTCCGCTGCGGGAACGCACCGGGAGGGCGGCGAGCATTCCCGACCCGAGCGAACTCAACTCGGGTCGCTGAACGGACCCCCGTGCCAGACCTCCTGCCAGCCGACGTGCCCGACGGGATGCCGGACATCGTCGTTGTCGGGATCGACACCCTTCGTCCGGACCATCTCGGGTGCTACGGCTACCCGCGCCCGACGTCACCGGGCCTGGACGCGCTCGCCGCGCAGAGCGTGGTCTTCGACACGACCTGCGCGGCGGGCATCCCCACCACGCCCGCCTTCACCACCCTCTTCACCGGGCTGCATCCGCTGGTGCACCGCGTGGTCACCCATCCGGCGCGACACCGGCTCGGTGGTGACGTCCGTACCCTCCCCCAGCTCGCGCAGGCGGCGGGCTACTTCACGGCGGCCTGCGACAACCTCGTCGTCCAGGGACAAGGCCGGGGCAGCTGGTTCGCCCGCGGTTTCGAGCAGTACTCCGGCTTCGTCTACACGCCGTTCCAGGACCAGAGCGCGCGAATCACCGACGCGGCGTTGTCGTTGGCGGCGGAGCGCCGGGACGCGCCGATGTTGTTGTTCGTGCACTACTGGGACCCGCACACGCCGTACGGGCCGTGCCCGCCCTACGACACGATGCACTACACGCCCGGATCGGCGTCGGTGGATCTGGCCGACGTCCGCGCCCTCGCGCCCGACTACTACGACGTGTTCCTCTCCGACATGCGGCTGCGCCACCCGGACGATTACGCCTACGTGGTCGCGCAGTACGACGGTGAGATCAGCCAGGTCGACGCCCAGGTGCGACGGCTGGCCGACGGGCTCAGCGGCCTCGGCCGCTTCGACGACGCGATCTTCGTCGTCCTCTCCGACCACGGCGAGTGTTTCGGTGAGGGTGACTTCCACTTCGACCACCACGGCCTGTACGACGCGGTGACCCGGACGGTCCTGACGATGCGGATACCCGGGGTGCAGCCCGGCCGGTGCGGTGCCCTGGTCTCCCACGAGGACCTGCTGCCGACCCTGTGTGATCTCGCCGGCATCCCGCTCCCGGCGTACCCCCTGACCGGACGCAGCCTGCGCCCCCTGCTCGCCGACCCGGCCGCACCCGGCCGCGACGCCGTGGTCACCGTGGAGTCCACCCGGCAGGCGTCGCTGTCGCTTCGTACGCCGACGCACAAGCTCATCCAGCCGATCACCGAACTGCTGGACGGCACGCCGCTGCCGGACTTCTACGGACGGGCCCGATCCGCCGATCCACTCGTCTTCGACCTCAGTGAGGACCCGGGTGAGACGCGGGACGTCGCGGCGGAGCGGCCGGACCTGACGGCCCGGCTACGCGCCGAGCTCGCTCGACGGACGGGTGAGCTGCTGACCCGCACCGACGGTCCGGATCCGCTCCGCACCCAGGGCCTGGGCCTGCCGTACGAGCACTTCCTCCGGCGTCTCACCGCCCGGCACGGCGGCCACTAGCCTCCGTACTGCTCCGCACGGGCCAACTGCACGGCTCACCTGTGCGTCTTACCTCCGACGCAGCACAATGGCGGGAGAAGACGGGACGAGAGGGGTCGCGATGACCAAGAACCCCGAGCCCGAGCACCGGGAGCATTTCACCGACGAGGAGCTCGCCTTCCTGCGGTACGCCCGATTCGGCGAGCTGCCCGAGCGGGTGCTTCCGGCAGACCTGGTCGAACTCGTCGAAACCGAACCCCCGGAAGGGCTCCCCGAGACGATCGACGATCCGCGACTCTGGGGCGAGGCCGGTCGGTTGTGACCGTTTCACGCTGAAGTGCGTCGCGGTTCACTCGACGGCGGCCTTCCAGAACCACGAGGTCAGCGGGGGCCGCTCGTCGAGTTCACCGCGACCGGTGGACCACAGCAGAACTGCGACGGGCTCACCGGACGGCGCGTGGGGGAACAGACGGTCCAGAACGGCCGCGCTGAGGTCCGTCGGCGGCCGCCACGGCACACCGAGCCCCTGGGCGATGTCGTAGGTGTGGAGGAGGGTCTCGGCGACACCCATCGCGGCGAAGCCGGTCGGGTCGCACGGACCGTAGTGCCAGGCGCGGGTAGCGGGGTCCGCCGAGGCCAGGGCCAGCTGCAGCAGGCCGCTGGACGCCTTCACCACCTCGAGTACGTCCGCCGGGGAGGTGCCTTCCCTGACCATGAGGTCGTAGGGGAGATAGGCGCTGTCGGGGCGGGCCGCGAGTTGTCCGGCGTACGCCAACAGATCATGCGCGATGTGGGCGGCCGTCTGCCAACAGCTCCACTCCAGGGGACCCGCGCGCACCTGCCAGTCCCGGTCGGTCTGCGGGGTGAGTACCTCGACCATCTCGACCAGGGCGTTTCCTACATCGCTTCCGTTCATCGGACGCATCCCGGAAGCCTGCCAGCACTCGGTTGGGGATCGGGAGGCCGGGGGCTCCCACGGCATCCGGTCAGCGGCGTCCGGTCAGCGGCGTCCGGTCAGCGGCGGATCACGCTGTGGTCGTCGGGTCGGATGACGTGCTGGTAGGGATCCACCCAGGGCGGCGGGAGGTATTCGGGGTGGCCGTCGTCGCTCATGCGGACGGTCCAGCCCTTGGTGTGGATGACGGTGTGATGGTGCTGGCAGAGGAGGACGCCGTTGTTCAGGTCGGTTGCTCCTCCGTCTACCCAGTGCTTGATGTGATGCGCTTCGGCCACTTCTCCGGCCGTCTGCAGTCGGGGAAGTGGCAGAAGTAGCCGTCCCGCTCGGCCAATGCGTGTCGTTGGGAGGACGTGAACAGCCTGGTCCCTCTGCCGAGGTCGAGAACCGCCCCGTCGCCCCCGAGGACGGCCGGGATGATCTCCGCATCACAGGCCAGTTGCCGCACCAGCGTCGCTGACAGCGGCGGCCCCGTGATCCGGTAGCCGATCAGGGTCTGCCCGCCCCGCCCGCTCCTGTTCTCGTCGCCGTGGGTCTTCACCTTCAGATGCGCGGGGCCGGAGTCGGTGAGCACGGAGTTGAGAGTGCCGTAGCCGAGCCGGGCCACGAGGTCGGCCAGGGACATCGTCACGGTGAGGCGCGGGCTGATGCTCCCGCGGGTGGGTGCGTCGGCGGCTGCCTGTGCCTGGCTGAGGAGTTCGGCGAAGGCGTCTGCCTGCCGGCGTTCGCTGCTGCGCAGGTCCGGCCCGTCAGGACCGGTCGGCCCAGGGCGGGCCAGCGGATCGAGGAGTGCCTGCAGGATCGCGAGGGTGGGCACGTCGAGGCGCAGGAACATGGTGCCCATCCCGTCGCGGACCGGACCGAAGCTCAACGTGCGGTTCTCCCGGGCCCTGCGTTCTTGTTCTTCCAGTTGCTTCCCGATCCGGCGTTCGGCGTCCTCGGGTGCGATCACTTCGTAGAGGTGTTTGCCGGCCTTGTCCAAGTCATCGGTGTCGAGGGCCTGCGCACTGTCGAGCAGGAACGCCTCCGCCTCCGCCCGTACGGCGGCGTCGACATCGTTGGGGAGGCGGCGGATCGCACGCTCGATCACCTGCGCCTGACCCAACGAAATCTCACCGTCAGAGAGGGCTTCACCCGTCGAACGGAGCATCTGGTCCAGCGCCTTCGCCAACCGCACCGACACCGACGCCTCACGACGACCCATCCGCGTCACCTGCCGCACCCAGCCCGCGGCGTTGGCGGCACCGGCCAGCTTCTTCACCTCATTCAGCTCAGCCTGCCGCGTCAGACTCAGCCGCAACGAAGCGAGCCTCGCTTCATATGCAGCGATCTGCCGCATCGCCCCTTCGTATTGATCCAGCGGCAACGACAACGTTGGGCACCCCACCGCACCGTCGAGCTGCTCACCCACACCAGCAAGCCAAGCCAGCAACGGATGCGAAGCCCGCACCCCCGCTGGCACTGCCGGTGTCGATGTCCATGACCAAACCCTAGACCCGACCACCGACAACAACCCCCATAAAACAAGGGTATTCAGCCCCACCGGTGAAGCTTCTTTCTGACAATCCCTGGTCACGTTCCAGGGCCGACGAAGGACGCGGAGGTTCCCCTCCGCCGCCCCGACAGACCCACGACCCCCGTCACACCCACACCGAAAAGACCCCTCGGGCCGTCGTCAACTCTCCTTTGACTTCGCGCGTCAGCGACACCACCGAGTCCACGCACAGAACGCCCCGATCCCCACCTCCGATCCCGACGACCCCACGACCTCGACGACCTCGAAATCCACTACCGGACCGCGTTCACGATCGTTACCGTGTCCAGCACCATGACCGATGCGCGGCAGACTGACGACAACCTGATCCCGGCAGGCGTTCGGGAGCGGATCAGCACCTATCACGAAGCCGGCGCGGACTGGCTCGAGCGACTCCCCGAGCTCGTCGCACGATGCGTCAGCACCTGGGACCTCGTAGTCCTTCCCGCGTTCGAGCCTGGCGGCGACTCCAGTTGGGTCGCACCCGTGCGTCGCGGCCAGGGCGACCTGGCCGTCCTCAAGATCACTGTCCCGACCGCGGTTCGGGACGATCCCGCCACTCCACTCGGGATCTGGGCGGGCCGGGGTGCCGTTCGGCTCTACGCCCACGACACTTCGATCGGCGCCTCACTGCTGGAGTACTGCGTTCCCGGCACCGACGCGGCCGACCTGCCGCGAGACGCGGCGGACGACGTAGCGGTCGAGGTCCTCGAACAGTTGTGGCAGGCAGACCTCCCATCCGACGCCCCCATCGAGCCCCTGACCAACATCTGCGCCCTGCGGATCCGAGCGCTGGAACGACGGGCCGACCAGTACGCCGGCGACACCGAGGACGTCGGCGGCCAGGTCGACGTCGGCCCGTTCCGAGAGGCCGCCCGCCTGTTCGCCTCGCTACCCGGATCGACCGATCGTCAGGTGTTGCTGCACGGCGACTTCCATCGGCGCAACGTGATCTCCTCCGCGCGGGGCTGGCTAGCCATCGATCCGGTCGGACGGAGAGGCGATCCGGGGTTCGACGTCGCCGCGTTCCTCCAGCACGACGCGAACCGTCCCGACCTCCGCGCCCGGGCCGATGGGCTCGCGGACCGGTTGGGACTGGACGCTGAGCGGACCCGCCACTGGCTGTTCGCCTTCGTCACCCAGGCGGCCTCGTGGCACCTGTCGATCGGCGACTACGCGACGTACGCCACCTTCAGCCAGGGCGCGTCCACCCTGACCTGAGACAGCCACCAACTGGTGGACGACTCCGTAGGACACAACCGGCCGGAGCCGACGTCACGCGCCCTTCTTCGACTTAGGGCTCGCCCCCGACTTCTGCCCTGACGTCTTCTGCCCTGGCGTCTTCTGGCCTGGCGTCGCCAATGGCACGGTCTGCGCCCACTCGGCCCACTCGCCAAGCGACTGGTATAGGCGCACGGCGCCCTCGATAGCGATACGCAGCGACTGTGTCGCCGGGCTGTCCCCGAAGTCGCCGCGGTCCTTCGCCTCGGCGTGCGAGCGGTAGACCGTGGCCATCTCGGCGAAGAAGCGCGCCTCCTCGGCGAGGTGACGACGTAGATCCTCCGGCTCCATGAGCCAGAAGAAGACAGAGCGCAGCAGGGACTGCAACCGCATGGTGTGGTCGACCTCGCCGGTGCTCAACCAGCGCTTCACTTCGGCTAGACCGCCGTCGGTGATGCGGTAGGCCTTCCGCCCGCGCGGCCCTTCGCTCTCGACCTCGATGAGTCCTTCCCCGGCCAGCCGGTTGAGCTCGGCGTAGATCTTCGGGTGCTGGGCGGGCCAGACCGTTCCGAGCACCTCCTGGAACCGACGAGCAAGGTCATACCCGCTGGCCGGCCCCTCGGCGAGGAGTCCGAGCAGGCCATGGCGCAACGACATCGCGGTTCCTCCCGATCCGGTTTCTCGAAGAGCATCTTGACATGTCCCAAGGACCCCGTGCACCGTAGGACATGTCCGTAGGTACATGTCCCTACGGACATGACGATCAGGGGGCTGTGATGGCGGAACGTCAGCAGGATCCACAACAGGCACGTCGGCACGATCATCAGCCCGGACGCGCGGTCATGGTGACCGGCGCGACGGGAGGTATCGGGTTCGCAACTGCTCGCCTGCTCAGCGAGCGGGGCTACATGGTGTACGCGGGCATCAGGGGCGAAGGAGGGGCGCTGACCGACCTGCCCGGCGTGCGCCTGCTACCGATGGACGTGTCCGACCCCGACAGCGTCGCCGCGGCTGCCGAGCAGGTGCGGCTTGACGTGGGAGAGGACGGCCTGCGCGCAGTGGTCAACAACGCGGGCATCATCATCCAGGGCCCGCTGGAGTTGGTGCCGCCCGCGCAGTTGCGACAACAGTTCGAGGTCAACACGTTCGGTCCGGCGTACGTCATCCAGACCTTCCTGCCGTTGCTACGCGCAGGCGGTGGGCGGGTGGTGAACGTCAGCGCGGTCAGCGGGCGGGTCGCCGTACCCTTCATGGCACCGATCTCGGCGAGCAAGGCGGCCCTCGAGTCGCTGTCCAACGCACTCCGGCTGGAACTCGCCGCCTGGAACGTACCTGTCGTCGTGGTCGAACCCGGCACGACGGACACCGCGATCTTCGCCAAGGCAGGCGCGGCGACGGAGGCGGCCCTGGAACGCACCGACCAGCGCCGGGTGGCGCTCTACCGCGACCACCTCGCCGCCGTGGAGAAGGCCTTCGCGAAGTACAAGGCGGCATCAGTCGACGGTGTCTCCCGCACGATTCTCGCCGCCGTCGAAGCCGACCGGCCGAAGCGGCGTTACACGGTCGGCGACGCGAGGTTCCTCGCCCTCCTCACCCGAATCCCGGCCGGACTGCGGGACCGGATCATCGAACGCACGCTCGGACTCCGGGGCGCCGGAGCGAATCTCCCAACTCCGGTAGCCACGTCACGTTGACATCGACGACCTCGTCGCGCCGCGCCGCGGCGCGACGTTGGTAACGTCGCGAGCGTGGCCGTCCGCGGAGTGGGCGAACTCCACGAGCTCCGTCGTACGAAGGGGACGGTCACCGGCTGATCGAACACCGCCCAGGCTGGGTGGCAGGGCCCATCCCGGCCCTCCTCGCCCAAGGGTAGGGCTCGAGGTACGAGGACAGCACCTGGGCGGTGTTCCTCTCCCGATCGACAGTGGCTGGCGGAGCTTGTCGAGGTCATCGACGAGGACCGGCCTATCCGGGCGGAGTCGGCGCGTTGCCGCTTCGACGCCCGGACTGGTCCATCCGGCTCGACGACAGGTGAGCGGCCGGGCGTCCACGGGTGATCGGCTATGTGTGACGCTGAGGCCTCGGCGCCGCTACGCTCTGGCGGGTGAGCGCTGACACACCGCCGCCCGGAGACACCGCGCGCGCATCCGACGCCGACCGGGATGCCGTGGTCGCCCGGCTCCAGGACGCACTGGCCGACGGCCGCATCGACTTCGAGGAGTTCGACAAGCGGATGTCCGCAGTGACGGAGAGCCGCACCTTCGGCGCGCTGACGCCCCTGACCGCGGACCTTCCCGACCTACGATCTCAGCCGCGAGAGTCGCTCACGTTGCGCAGCAAGGGAAGCACGCTGGTCCGCGAGGGCCGGTGGAAGCCATCGCGGGACCTCGTCGTCGACGCGTCCCTGTGCAAGGTCCGCCTGGACCTGACCGAGGCCGACTGGCCAGGCCCGGAGATCGCCATCAGCGCGTCTCTCGCGCACTGCACCCTCACCGTCGTCGTGCCCGACGACACCGACGTCGACACCGGCGATGTCGAGTTCGTGTTCAGTTCGTCGAAGGGCCGCGCGGACGCCGCGACGCAGCCCCGCCGCTCGGTACGGATTCGGGGAAGGGTTCAGCACGGCAAGATCCAGGTCAGCAGGCCGAGCGACCCCAAGGGATTCTTCCGCCGCCGCGCCCGCTGAGCCACACCATCGCCCAATCCGGCTATCATCGCCACATGGCGATGAATGTGGCTAATGAAACCTGCGTGTCCGCGAACGTCGCCGCCGGGTTGGAGCCGGCGGTGGCGCTCTTCCGGTCGCTGGCGGACCAGACCCGGTTGCGGATCGTGCGCCGTCTCGCGGCGGGCGAGGCGCGAGTCGTCGATCTGACCGGCGAACTCGGACTCGCGCAGTCGACGGTCTCCAAACATCTCGCCTGTCTGCGCGACTGCGGGCTGGTCGACTTCCGCGTCGAGGGCCGGCAGTCGTTCTACACACTCACCAGGCCCGAACTCCTCGACCTGTTGGCGGCGGCCGAAGGTCTGCTCACCTCGACCGGGCACGCGGTGGCGTTGTGCCCGACGTACGGAAGCGAGCTTCGGACGTGACCGCCATGCTGAGCGCGGAGCGGCGGAGCGTCCTCAACCGCCGCAGCCTGCACCTCGCCTACGCGACCGCCGGGTACAACCTCCTCGAAGGGCTGGTCGCGGTCGGTGCCGGCGCCGCCGCCTCCTCGACCGCGCTCCTGGGCTTCGGCCTGGACTCCTTCGTTGAGGTGTCCTCCGCGCTCGTGGTCATCTGGCAGTTCCGTTCCCGCGTACCCGAGGCGCGTGAACGACTGGCCCTGCGGCTGATCGCGGTCTCGTTCTTCGCGTTGGCGGCCTGGATCTCCTTCGACGCGGTGCGTTCCCTCGCGGGAGCGAGCGAGGCGAAACCATCACCGGTCGGGATCGGCGTCGCGGCGGCGTCCGTGGTGGTGATGCCACTGCTGGTGTGGGCCAAGCGTCGTACGGGCCGCGAACTCGACTCCCTCACCGTGGTCGCCGACTCCACCCAGACCCTGCTGTGCACGTACCTGTCCGCGGTCCTGCTGCTCGGCCTGGTCCTCAACGCCGTACTCGGCTGGGCGTGGGCGGATCCCGTCGCGGCTCTGGTGATCGCGGTCGTCGCCCTCCGCGAAGGCGTGGAGGCCTGGCGGGGCGAACACTGCGACGACTGCGCCCTACCCGCGGCCGGCACCGGCAGCGACACCCGCACCGGCACCGAGGACCCCTGCGACTGTGCGCCCGGCTGCACCGGTCCCTGCTGCCGGCCCGGCGGCGTCAGCTGACTCGTCACTGCGGCCACCTACCGTCGCCCGTACCGTCGACCGACGCGGACGGCCGTCTCGCGGTCAGGCGAGGTCGCGCAGGTCGTCGGTGAGCGCGCTTAGTTCCCGAATCGACGCCCTCGGATCGACACCGGCCTCGGGCCCCATCCAGGTCTGCCGCGCCGAGGGAAACCGTCCTCGGTACAACGAGGCGAACGCGAGGAGGTTGTCTCTCACGTTCTGGGCGGGCGTGACATCCTCGCCGGCCAGGCGGCGCGCCGAGTAGGACAACGCGATCCGGTCCTCCAGCCACTCCGGCGTGGAGTGCGGTACGGCCGAGAACTCGTCGGCTTCGGCATGGACTGCCCGGAGGATGCCCTCGGCCACCGCGGGGTCGCCGTGTTGTTTCGCGCGAGCCTCGAAGAGGGTCCAGTACCGTCCTAACGACCCGGCCCGCTGACCCCAGCGTTCGGTGGCCACCTCCGCGAGCGCTGTCCCAGCCCGCCGGATGCTGATCCAGGCCCCTGTCGGGTCGCCGGTGACCAGCAGCCGTTCGGCCTGCGTGGTTGCCTGCCGCGCCTGTTCGAACCACCCGGCGATCCGCGCATCGACCACGCCTGGTTCGAAGCGGCTTCGGGACGACCAGTCCAGGAAAGCCTGCGCCACACCGCGCGGGTCGCGCCGGGCGAAGCCTCCGTGGATCTTGTCGACGCCGTGTAACCAGCGCGGATCACTCATGCGCTCCCGTACCGCCGTACGCCCCTCCGAGGCGGCGCTGAGCACGTCGGCCTCGTCGAACGTGAGCCGCCCGGCGTCGACACCTGTGTAGATCCCGCTGACGCCCCACATCTCACTCAGCTGGTAGGCACGCAGGTCGACCTCCGCGGCCGTCTCCTCGACCGAGCGCCCGGAACACACGACCATGATGTCGATGTCGGACAGCGGCCAGTGCTCACCCCGGCCGAGGCTGCCGCCGACGACGAGGCCGGCGACGCCAGGAACGGCTCCCAGCGCCTCGACAGCTTCCTCGGCACGACGCGCCAGACGGTTTTCCCAGTCCCGCAGGCGCGGGTCGAGATCGGTGGATGATTCCGGTGGCTGCGACATGCGGGACCCTCCGGCTGAGACCAAGCCCGACTGTGGACCAGGCGTGGATCCTACTCACCCGAAGGCTCGTATGCTGCTCTCCTCCCACGCCACCAGACGGCCGTGCCGGGGTGCATCCCAGGGCGGAGACGCTGGGCGGAGAAGCTCGGCAGAGAAGCTGGCGGCGAACGTCACCGACACGACGAGGAACCCGCACCATGCAATCGCTGCGGCACGGCTACACCAACGACACCCGCGGTGACGGCTCGGTGGTCGTCAAGCGGTACGAGGGACCAGACCAGGTGGTCCGGCACCGCACCGAGCAGGCGATGCTGACACACCTGAGCCACCACCTCCCGGTGCCGCGACTGGTGAGGACGACCGACGCCGCTCTGCACATGGAGCACGTCGCCGGCGTCCACGGGCAGGAGCTGATCGACGCCGGTCAGGCCACGCGGGTTCTCCGGTCCTGCGGCGAGATGCTCCGGCGGATCCAGTCCGTCGCCGTCCCGACCCCTTTTCCGGAGGGCTCTGTTCTTCTCGAGGGCTCTGTGCCTGCCGACGCTGTGTTGGTGCACGGTGACTACGGTCCGAACAACATGCTCTTCGACCCGGACACCTTCGACGTCACGGCGGTACTCGATTGGGAGTGGGCGCACGCGGGCGACATCGTGGAGGACCTGGCCTGGTGCGAGTGGATCGTCCGAACGCACCACTCCCCGGACGTCGCGGCGTTGGACGAACTCTTCGCCGCCTACGGACACCGTCCATCCTGGACCGAACGGCAGGACGCCATGCTGGCGAAATGCCGCGCGATGCTCGCCCTGGTCGAGCGGGGAGACCAGGCGCGCGCCGGCGTGCGCCGGTGGCAGCAACGAATAGCCGTCACCCTCTCCTGGACCGAGTGACGCCGGCCCTCTTCAGCGCTTCCCTACGGGTTCAGATCCACGGTCTGCAAGGGGGTGCCGTCGGCGGCCAGGGCTTCCACGAGCGGCTTGTGGCGGGTCGCCATGATCACCGCGACATGACCGTGGAACGGCACGTCGATCGTCCGTGTACCGGCCCTGACAACATCGACCTCGGCCGCTGCCTGGAGATCGGCGAAATGAGTCGGCGCATGCCAGGACAGCCAGCGCGGAACGTTGCTCGCGGGGTGCCCGAAACACTGGCCACGCAGGTAGCGGCCGTCCAACTCGGCAGCGCAGCGACGGGCCGCGAGCGGATAGTCCTCGGTCGGGCCGCCCCCGCCGCCGAGATAGTGCCAGTCGTCGCCATGCCGCTGAAGGAGACAGAGCCGGACGCTGGGTCCCTGACCGCCCCCTTCGGACCGCGGCGGCGTCAGGAGAAGAACGACGCCCACATCTCCGTCGATATCGATGCTGAGGGGGATGTATGGGTGCTGCTCGTCGAGCACAAGGGGTACGACGTCTGGTACGCCCTCACGCAGCAGTCGTCGGCACGTGCCCTCGAACTCCTCGAAGTCAGCGAACCCGCCCGCCATGATTCAGTCTAGGCACATGATCAGCGCCAGGCGCCTGTCGCGACGTCGGTGCTAGCGTCGAGCAGTACGAGCCACTGAACTGAGCGCGAACTATCGCATGCGTTGTCGTCCTTGTGCGGGTATCCCGGGTGTCGACCCGCCGCGGCGCGTCGACGCTAGGAGATCGCGGTGAGTACCTCTGCTTCTCCTCCAGGCAAGCTGCCCTTGACGCGGGCCGCCGACGAGTTCCTGCTCACCACCGTCCTGTTGTTCGTCGCGGTGACTGTCGTGCGCTGGCTGCGTGGGCCGGGTTCTCCCTTGTACATCGCCGATCTCGGCGTCGCACTCGTCGTCGTCGGGATTCTCAGCGGGACGATCCTCACCGCGCTGATCTTCACCGCGCCCGGCAGACGCAGCGGCGGGCACATGAATCCCGCCGTGACCGTCGCCCTGTGGCTGATGAACGCCTTCCCCGGACGCAGCGTCCTGCCCTACGTACTCGCCCAACTCGCCGGCTCCGCCGTGGGGACGGGTCTCGCGCGCCTGGTGTGGGGGCCCGTGCTCTCCGTCCCGTCGGTCGCCCACGCCGCGATCAGACCCGGCCCTTCCTGGCATCCCGCGGCCGTCTTTCTCACCGAGGCGGGCTGCATGTTCGTCCTGATCCTGATCGTCAGGTTCCTGGCCCGTCCCCGCTATGCGCGCCTGCTGCCGTACGCCATCGGACTGTGCGTCGGGCTCGTGATCGCTCTCCTCGGTACGCGCAGCGGGGGCTGCATCAACCCCGCCCGTCAACTCGGCCCTGCCGCGTTCTCCGGACAGACCCTCGATCTGTGGATCTATCTGGTCGCGCCGATCCTGGGAGCGGCTCTCGGGGCCTCGATCCACCACCTGCCCATTCCGCACATGCGCAGGCACCAGGCCCTGACGTACAAGATGTGCGGCGACTGCACCGTCATCAACTGGGAGACGTCCTCCACAAGCGAGCCGCGAACGCGGGCATGACGGCGTCGCACGTCGTCGGCTCGGGTCGCGGTCGGGCGCTCAGTCGGTGATCAGGACGACGCCGGTCGGCTGGCCCAGCGCTTCCACCGTGCGTTCGGCGGCTCGGTCGATGTGAACCCGAGGTTCCCCGGGCGGTTGCTGCTCGTTGTAGGTGCCGGGCCCGTAGAGCTGCCCATAGCGCAGCACAACGCCGCCCTCGGCAAGAACCAGACGTTCCAGTACGACGACAGCGTCGGCATCGGGCCCGTCCGGGAGCTGCCAGGCAACGCTTTGCGCCAGGATCTTGGGCGACCCGCTCTGCCGGGCGGCCTCGATCAGGTTCTGGGTTCCCTCGGTTCGGATCCGAGCGTCCCGATCAGCGAGTGCACTGATCTGCTCCACGTCATCCGGCAGGTCGGTCAGTTCGTTCAGCATGACGTCCGGGTCGAAGTCGCAAACCGCCTGGAGAAGTGCCTCCCGGTCGAAGACGTCACACACAATCGGTTCGGCGCCGAGGCGGCGAAGCAACTCCGTCTTGCTGGACGAGCGCGTCATGGCACCGACCACGTGTCCGGCCTGAACCAGGCGGGGAACCAACTGCTGCCCGAGCACGCCTGAGGCGCCGGCAAGAAAGACTCTCAGATTCCGATCAGTCAGAGCACCTTCGGACATGATGTCTCCTCACTCCCTGACCAGGGTACGGCGAACCCGGCGCGCAGACCTGGCAGGAGCGGATTGACGCACGACTCGTGATTAGTGTCGTGCCAACGCGAGGTACCGCGGTGACCAGGGGGCGGTCCGCCCCCTGGTCGCCGCGGCCGCATGGGCTTACCGGTGGCCGGCAGGATCGTCATGGCCCCCGCGGTGACCGTCATCGCCACCCCGACGGTCACCGCCGTGGTCGTCACCGCGGTCGTGGCGGGCATCGCCGTGGTCGTCCTCACCGCGGTCGTCGCGCCCACCGTCCCGGCTGTCGTCGTCGAGCCGGGTCACCGCGCCGGTACGGGCGTCCACCCGAACGTCCGCGCGCCGAGCGCCGTCGACGACACGGACCTTCCACTCCAGCCGGCCGTGCTCGAGTTCGCGCTCGACCCCTGTGACGTGACCGCCGCCGACCCGGGTGACGGCGATCCGACCGGCCTGCTCGGCGCTGATCGCCGCGGTCGGCCGCGAGCCGTTCGGGATCGCCTTCGGCGCCACGGTCACAGGCGATTCCGGCGTCCGCGACGCCGCGGTGGGCCGGGCCGCATCAGGCGTCGCGGTGGGCCGGGACCTGTCGGAGGAGGAGGTGGGCCGAGACGTGTCGGACGACGAGGTGGCCACCGTCGAGGCACCCAGGCCGCCGTTGTCCGCCGCGAGGGCCACGCTGGTCCCGCCCGCCAGGAGCGCCGTCATCGCGCCGGCCGTGAGGAGAAGTCGTGTGTTCGGCATGATCAACCTTTCGTCGAACGGTTCGTAGACTCGACGATGCCGGTTCGAGGGATAGGCCCGCCCTGTGGCGAGGTTATGGCGCGGCTAAGAGTTGCAGGGTCACGCTCAGACCGCCCAACGCCGATCGCCCCAACCGCAGGTCGCCACCGGCTCGTTGCGCGGTCCGACGTGCGATGTCCAGCCCGAGGCCGCTCGATCCCGATCCCGACTCACCCCGCCGCGCCAGCCCGGGTTCCGGCAACCCCGGACCGGCGTCGTCGATGCTCAGCAGTACTTCACCGTCTGGCGACCGGTACAGCCGCACCTCGAAGGCGGTTCCGTCCGGCGTGTGGGCGAAGACGTTGCCCAGCAGCGCGTCCACGCACGCCGCGAGCTCGCCACGGCCGACAGTCACCGGGAGTGGCCCGGGCGCGAGGTCGCGGCCGATCTCACGGTCGGTGTCCTCGGCGAGCACCGCCCAGAAGTCGACGCGTTCGCGCACCACCTCGGCAGCGTCACAGCCGGAACCGCTGCCGGCGCTCCGCCTGCGGGCCTGGTCGATCGCCTGGGTGACGGCGCGCTGCACGGCGTCGACGCCGGCCTCGATACGCACCGCCTCATGCCGGTCGGCGAGCGCCTCGGCGTCCAGCCGCAGCGCGGTGAGCGGCGTACGCACCCGGTGGGACAGGTCAGCGACGGTCTCGCGTTCCTCGCGCAGCAGTTCGCTGATGCGCCCCGCGAGATGGTTGAGCGCGGCGGCCACCCTGCCGATCTCGTCGGGAGCACCCGGATCGGCTCGGGCGTCGAGGTCACCCGCGGCGAGGTGGTGCGACACCGAGGCCAACTCGATGGTGGAGCGCACCAACCGGCGGGCCAGCCGATCGGCGACCAGCAGGCTCATCCCGAGCAGCACCACCCCCAGCCCGGCCAGCAGCAACCACGCCCTGGCGACACCCCTGGTCAGTTCCGCCTCCGACACGAACGCACGGATCACGCCGTAGGCGCCGGCGCTGTCGCGGACGGCGAAGACGATCTCTCGACCGCCAGGAACCTCACCGGAGGCGCTGCTGCCCCGCGACGCGAGTTCGACCAGCGGGGAACGCGGGACGGCCGCGCCCAACCGGGAGCCGTCGGCGAGGAACACGCTCACGTCGTACGCCGAGGTGGCGTCGGCCTGCTCGACAGCGACCGCCAGGGTGTCCCGATGGGCGGTCACGACCATCGAACTCAACGCCTGCGCCTGCACCGTCGCGCCCTGGACCGCACGATCCACCGCGACCCCGCGCACCAGGAGGGCCAGCGGTACGAGAAAGGCGACCAACACCAGCGAGGTGGTGGCACCGACCAGAACCAGGACCCGGCGGCGCATCAACGCTCCGGCGCGGCGACGCGGACACCGACGCCGCGCACGGTGTGCAGGTACCGAGCCTGATGCGCGGTCTCCCCCAGCTTGCGCCGCAACCACGACACGTGCACGTCCACGGTCTTGTCCGCACCGCCGTAGGGCAGGTGCCAGACCTCGGCCAGCAACTCCCGCTTGCTCACCACCTCACCCGCTCTGACAGCCAGGTAGTGCAGCAACGCGAACTCCCTCGGCGAGAGCTCCAGATCCCTGCCGTCCAGGGTGGCCTCGTGGCTGCGCGGGTCCAACCGCAGCCCGCCGACCTCCACCGCGCCCGAGGACCGGTCCTCCCCCATCCGGCGCAGCACGGCCCTGATCCTGGCGTCGAGTTGGGCCGCGCTGAACGGCTTGACCACGTAGTCGTCGGCCCCGGCGTTCAGTACGGCCACGATCTCCGACTCCTCGTCACGCGCGGTCGCCACCACCACCGGAACGCTGCTCGCCCCCCGCAGCATCCGCAGGACGGTGCGGCCCTCGACGTCGGGCAGTCCAAGGTCGAGCACCACCACGTCGGGGGCGTTCGCGACCGCGAGTTCCAGCCCGGCCATGCCCGTCGCCGCCGATGCCACGGCGTGACCACGCTCGGTCAGTCCACGGATCAACGCGCCGCGGATCGCCGGGTCGTCCTCAACGAGCAGCACATGGGGCACGGCACCCAACGGTAGGCCACACCGCGGCTCGGCCCCAGTCGCTGGCGCAGCCATGACAGTCCCATAGCCTCGCCTTAACCAGGAAGCAGCATGCTGGACTGGTGCGCATGCCGACACTCAGCGGACGATCCAGTCGCGCCAGGACAGTGGGTACCGTGCTGGCCTGGCTACTGGCCGCAGCCGCCGCGACGCTGGTCGGGGTGGTCGCGGTCGGGGCGATCGGCAGTGGGATCGTGCCGCCCTCCGGGCGTCTCCTCAGCCCGTCGGAGGTCAGCGCCAGGCTCGCCGAACCAGTCGGCTCCGCAGCGCCCACCCCGACCACCCCGACCACCACGACGGTCGGTCCAGCGGCGCCCACCCCGACCACGCCCAGCCGGACGATCCCCACGTCGGGCGTACCCACGCCCACATCCACACCCGTGCCCACATCGGTGGCCGCCGCCACACCACGCGTGCTCGGTAGTCCGGGTGGCACCGTCCTCGCACGCTGTGGCCCGGCTGTCGAGGTGGTTTCGGCCATACCCGCGCAGGGCTACGACCTCAAGGACATCGAGCCACACGAGGGTCGGTGGCGGGTCCGCTTCGAGGCCGGTCGCACCCGGGTCGAGGTGGTGGTGAGCTGCGTCGACGGCCGGCCACGGGCGGCGGTCGGCCGAGACGACCACTGACCTCGCGGCCTCGCGGCCTCGCGTCCGAACGGCGCCGACTCCTAGCCGAAGCTATCGACTTTCGATAGACTTCCATCGTTGCTCGATCGATAGGAGGGGCGATGGGAAGCTGGCAGTGCTGGCGCTGCGCGCCGTACTCGTGGCGTTGTTCGCCGGCTCGGTGTTCGTACAGGCGGTGATGGTGCCGCTGATCGCCCTCGACATGGAAGATCTGGGCGCGGATCTGGCCTACCTGCGCACCCCGTTCCTCGTGATCACGGTGGTGGGGGTCGTGACGGTCGAGGTCGTCCTCGTCTGCGTGTGGCGGCTGGTGACGATGGTGCGACGGGGAACGGTGTTCTCCCACTCCGCCTTCCGCTACGTCGACGTCGTGATCGGCGCGATCGTGGCGGCGGCCCTCCTGGTGTTCGCGCTCGGGGTCCTGCTGGCCCCGGGCGAGGCCGTGCCGCCGGGCATGGTCCTGCTGGTGGGTGGTGTCGGCCTGGGCGTCCTGGGGGTCGCGCTCATCGTGTTCGTCCTGCGGATGCTGCTCGCCCAGGCCATCGCACGTGACGTCGAGGCGGCGCAGATGCAAGCCGAGCTTGACGAGGTGATCTGATGCCGATCGTCGTCGACATCGACGTGATGCTGGCCAAGCGGAAGATGTCCGTCGGCGAGCTCGCGGACCGCGTCGGGATCACCCCCGCCAATCTGGCGGTGCTCAAGAACGGCCGCGCCAAGGCGGTGCGCTTCACGACCCTCGCCGCGCTCTGTGAGGTGCTGGAATGCCAGCCGGGAGACCTGCTGCGCTGGGAGACCCGGGACGGCGAGGACGGATGACCGTCGGCCGCCGACGAAGCCGTCAGGCGGTCTGTGCCGCGAACCCGGATCGCCACGTCGCATGTTCGGGTCGCCACCCCCGGGATCGGGCCAGCCGGTTGGACGCTCCCCGCGCCCAGCTCAGCCGCCCGGGTCGGGCCTGGGGTGCGGGCAGTCCGTGAGCGGCAGCCAGCACCGGCACCCACTCCCGACCCTGCGCCGGCTCGTCGTCGACGATGTTGACCGGCCCGGTCGGCCAGTCGAGCGCGGCGACAGTGGCCCGCGCGACATCGGCGACATGGACGAACGACGTCACCGACAGGTCCGGCTCGAGGTACCCGAGGAAGGGTGCGGTCGGATCACCAGCCAGGGCCGCGGCGACGGAGCCTCCCGGCGCGTACCACGTGCCTGGGCCGTACATGATGCCGAACCGCAGCAGCACCGCGGTGTCCAACTCGGCCGCTGTCTCCTCCAGCGCCCGAACTCCGTCCACCATCGCGCCTCGCGGCGGCGCGGCCCCGATGTCGAGCGGTGTGTTCTCCTCGGCCGGATCTCCTCCGGGCACGTACGCCCAGGCGAGCGACTGGGCGACGATCCTCGTCACACCGGCGGACCTGGCCGCGTCCACCAGGTTGCGCGTCCCCTCCTGGCGTAGCCGGTCGGTCGCCTCACCGTCCGCGTTCGACAGGGCGGTGAGCTGGTGGATCACCACGTCGGGCGCCGCGTCCAGCACGACCTTTCGCAGGCCGTCCCGGTCGGACGCGTCCGCCTCCGCGGCCGACGCGCCCTGACGCGATATTCGCTCGGTCCCCGCGAGTGTGCGGGAGGTTCCGGTGACGTGGTGTCCCGCGTCCAGCAGCAGCGGAACGAGCAGTCGGCCAACCGCACCGGTGGCACCCGCGACCAAGATACGCATGGATGGATCACTCCTGTCTTTGTGAGGGTCGAGTCGGCAGCCCGGCACCGGCCGGGCACGTTGTCAGGGCGCGCGTGGGGTCGAGTGCCTGAGGCGGATCGCCGAGAAGGACGGCGAGGCGGGCCTCCGCCGCGGGAGTGCGCTGTCCGCGCGGCCGATGTCCGTGGAACCGCCGGGTGAGCAGGTTGTGGGCCCAGGCTCCGAGCGCCGCCCCCAGGATCGGCGCGACCAGGTAGATCCACAGGTCGAGGGTCTGTCCGGAGAGCGCGGCAGGACCGAACTGGCGGGCGGGGTTGATCGAGCCGCCACTTCGCGGACCGAGCAGTGCGATCACCAGGCCGACCGAGGCGCCGATGGCGTACGGCACCAGCCGTGCGTAGCGGGAACGGACCATGAGGAACCCGACGAGGAGAATCAGGACGGCCATGGAGGCCGTCTCGCCGAGAAAGACGGCCACGGGCTGCCAGCTGAGCGCGGGCCTGATCGCGGCGTACGCGACCGACGGCAGGTCGACCGCTGGCCCCCACGCCAGGCGCGCGAGACCCGTCCCGGCAGCGGAGCCCGCGAGTTGGGCGAGCACGTAGGGCAGGACGCCGCGACCGGGGAACGCGCCCATCAGCCACAGGGCCACCGTCACGGCGGGATTCATGTGCCCGCCACCGCGCCTGCCGGGCGGGGTGAGAATGAGCCCGGTGAGGATGGCCCCGCTGAGACCGCCGATGACGGCGAGCGCCGCGTTCAGGTCGGCGATGTAGACGAGGGAGCCCGGATCACGCGACCACCGGACGATCGTCACCGCGAGGAACAACAGGACGGTGGTGAGTACGAACTCGTCGGCGGCGCCTGCCAGGAGGTGTCGGCGGGGAAGGGAAGGAGCGGTACTCACCATGATCTCCAGGTGGTTGCGTGCCGGACTGCTCGGCAGCTGCGCTAGACGCCCGGGGTGTAGTGACCGGGCACCAACCGGGTCGACACCCCGAAGCGGTTCCACGCGTTGATCGTCGTGATGGCGACGATGAGGCGGGCCAACTCGGTCTCGTCGAACTCCTTCGCGGCCCTCGCGTACACCTCGTCCGGGACGAATCCGTCCGTAAGGACGGTGATCGCATCGGTCAGCTCGATCGCCGCGATCTCCTTGGTCGTGTAGAAGTGCTTCGACTCCGTCCACGCGTCGAGCTGGATGATCCGCTCCGCCGACTCGCCGGCCGTCAACGCGTCCTTGCTGTGCATGTCCAGGCAGAAGGCGCAGTGGTTGAGCTGGGACGCGCGGATCTTGACCAGGTTGAGCAAGGTCGGGTTGACGCCCTGTCTCGCTGCCATGTCCAGCCGGATCATGGCCTTGTAGGCCTCGGGGGCGAGCTTCGCCCAGTCCAGGCGCGGCGTGTGCTCCGCGAGGCGTTCTGTGCTGTCGAGTGTTTCGTTCGTCGTCACGTCCGCAACGCTACGCATCAGGTGGCCCTGGGGTAGGGTCCATTTCTATGGAGGATTCTTGGGCCAATTCTTCGGACGCCCCGTCTTCCGCGTTCGGGACCGACCTGCATCTGGAGCTCAGCGGACCCGGGCTGCGCGTCGGGCTCACAGACGCCCTGCGCGAGGCCGTGCGCACGGGCCGCCTGGTGCCCGGCACCCGCCTACCGTCGTCCCGCTCGCTCGCCGCCGATCTTGGTGTCGCCCGGAACACCGTGGCCGACTCCTACGCCGAACTGGTCGCCGAGGGGTGGCTCACCGCCCAGCAGGGCTCCGGGACCCGGGTGGCCAGGCGGGCCGAGCCGCGCAGGGCGGCGCATGCCGCTCCCCGTACGAGGCCGACCCAGCGCCGTCCCACGTACGGGCTGCTGCCCGGTTCGCCGAACCTCGCGGAGTTTCCCCGCACGCAATGGCTCAAGGCGGCCCGTCGCGCTCTGACCGCGGCCCCGCATGACGCCTTCGGCTACGGCGACGCCCTCGGCCGGGTGGAGCTACGCACCGCCCTCGCGGACTACCTGGCGCGGGTCCGCGGGGTGTACGCCGAGCCGCAGCGCGTCGTCATCTGCTCCGGCTTCCACCACGGTCTGACGCTGCTGGCCCAGACCCTGCGGGCGCGGCGGGTGGGGGCGGTGGCCGTCGAGTCGTACGGCCTCGACATCTATCGCGACCTGCTGACCGGCGCCGGCCTGCGCATCCCACCCCTGTACGTCGACGAACGTGGCGCGCGCACCGAGGATCTGACGGGACTGCGCGGAGTCGGCGCGGTGTTGGTGACGCCGGCGCATCAGTACCCGACCGGGGTCGCGCTGCACCCGGACCGGCGTGCGGCGGCGATCGACTGGGCGCGCGCCACCGGCGGGCTGATCCTGGAGGACGACTACGACGGGGAGTTCAGGTACGACCGGCAGCCCGTCGGCGCACTGCAGGGCCTCGACCCGGAGCGGGTGGTGTACTTCGGCACGGCGAGCAAGTCGCTGGCGCCGGGGCTGCGGCTCGCCTGGATGGTGCTGCACGAGAACCTGGCCCCAGAGATCGTGGCGGCCAAGGGCTACGTCGAGATGTCGAGCACGCTGGAGCAGTTGACGCTCGCGGAGTTCATCGCGTCGGGCGCCTACGACCGTCATGTGCGCGCGATGCGGCTGCAGTACCGGCGCCGCCGCGACCAACTGGTCGCGACCCTGGCACAAAGAGCGCCCGGCGTCCGCGTGACCGGCCTGGCCGCCGGCCTGCAGGCGGTCCTGGAACTCCCGCGCGGGACCGAGCGCTCGGTCGTCGAGACGGCGGCTCGGCAAGGCGTGGCCGTCAGCGGGATGGCGGAGTTCCGCCACGAGCCGGCGGACTCCGGCTGGCGGCTGCCCGAACAGGACGCGCTGGTGGTCAACTACGCGGCTCCCTCGGACAGCGCGTGGGCGGGTGCGCTGGACGCGCTGTGCGGGGTGATGCCCTAGACCCGGACGCCGGGTGCTCAGCGGGCGGCGTGAACCGCGATCGCCAGCCTGGTGTTGGCACTCACCGCGTTCCGAGGGACTTCTCCAGATGGGCGAGGGCCTCAACACCCTCCTCGGCGAAGAGGACCATTTCGGCCAGGGGCACCGGCAGGAACCCCTCCTGCTCCATCCGCTGGAGCTGGAGTGTCAACCCGTCGTAGAAGCCCGCCGTGTTCATGAGCACCACTGGTTTGTGGTGAAGTCCGTGCTTTCTCAGCTCCAGGACCTCGGTCGCCTCGTCCAGCGTGCCCAGGCCGCCGGCCAGCACCACCACCGCGTCCGATCGGGCGAGCAACAGCGCCTTGCGTTCGGCGAGGTCTCTGGCGATCACCATCTCGTCGGCGTCCTCCCTGGCCCAGGTCCGGAGAAAGTCGACCGAGATCCCGACGAGCCGCCCGCCGGCCTCCCGTACTCCGTCGGCGACGACCTTCATCAGCCCGGTGTCGGATCCGCCCCACACCAGGGTGTGGCCGCCCTTGCCGATGAGCTCGCCGAACTCGTGGGCCGGCCGGGTGTAGCGCTCGTCGAGGTCGGCGCCGGACAGGAAGACGCAGATCTTCATAACCGAGCTACCAGACCGGCGGGCGCCGTGCGCGCTCCGGAAGGCGTCCCGTGCGCGCGCATGCCCCGTTCGTCGTCATGCCCGCAACGGTACGCACGCGGTGGTTCGCAGGCATGGGCCATTTCCGGGACGGGCTCCTGGGCCACTTCGTCCTGGTCCGCGACCTGACCGGCCCGCGTCCCGTCGGTGTGGAAGTGGCCCGGTGGTCGTCGCGGTCGTTGTTTACGAGGACGGACGTTTCGGGCACGTACCCGTTCAGGTGACCTTGGGGGGCAACGACATGCGTAACGTGCACGATGTCGGCGGGCAACTCGGTTACGGCCCGATCGACGTCCGCGCCGACGACGGCCGGGTCTTCCACAGTCCGTACGAGAGTCTGGCGTTCGCGCTGACGATGGCCTCGGGCGCGAACGGGTTCTTCCACAACGCCGACGAGAGACGCTTCGCGATGGAGCGGCTCCCGCCCGATGTGTATGTCCGCTGCGCGTACTGGGAGCGGTGGCTCGCGGCTGCCGAAATGAAGCTCGTCGAGAACGGCGTTCTGGACTTCGATGCCATCCGCGAACGAGAGCAGACGGTGGACCCAGGTGCGACCGCGCCGGCTGCCGCCCCCGAAGGGCTGAACGACGCCATCGACAACCTGATCGCCCGCGGCCGCGCCCTGGCCGGCCAACTCCCCGAACCGCACCGGTACGCGGTCGGACAGCGGGTGCACACTCGAGTGACGAACAACCGGCACCACACCCGGCTGCCCGGCTACGCGATGGGCCGCGAGGGTGTCGTCGTGGCGCAGCTTCCGGCGTTCCCGCTTCCCGACGCCGTGGCCAGCGATCCCGACGGACCAAGCGAATGGACGTACCGGGTCCGATTCGAGGCCAGGGAGCTGTGGGGCCAGGACGGGGGCGCGCACGACGTCGTGATGCTCGACGCGTTCGAGAGCTACCTTCGCGCGACGAACCCGACCACCGCCTCATCGGACAGGGAGACCTCGTGAACGAGTTCCGATCCGACCCGTCGACAGCACAGGGGAGGTACCCGGCCGACCCGCAACAGTTACTTGCCCGTGCCCAGGCGATCGAGGCGCTTCTCAAGGAACGCGGCGCGTTGGGAGACGACACCGTCGCGCGCATCGTCGCGAAGTACGAATCCGAGATCGGCCCCCTGCACGGGGCCCGGGTGGTCGCCCGTGCGTGGGTCGACCCGGCGTTTCGGCAACGCCTGCTCGCCGACGCCAGCGCCGCCTGCCAGGAACTCGGCGTCGGCGGTCTGCAGGGTGAGCGCATGGTTGCCCTGGCAGACGAGGACGACGTTCACCACGTCATCGTGTGCACCCTGTGCTCGTGCTACCCGTGGCCGGTGCTCGGCCTCCCACCGGGCTGGTACAAGAGCCCTCAGCATCGTTCCCGGGTGGTCGCCGAGCCGCGTGCCGTCCTTGCGGAGTTCGGTCTGACGCTGCCGGACACCACCGAGATCAGGGTGATGGACTCCACGGCCGAGGTGAGGTACTTCGTCCTGCCGCTGCGGCCCGCCGGTACGGAGGACCTCGACGAGAAGGCACTGGCGGCGCTCGTCACCCGCGACTGCCTCATCGGCGTGGCCCTTCCGCGAGGTCCGCGATGAGCACCGACGAGCTGTACGGCATGCCCGAACCGACCGCCCCGCCACGACGCAACGGCGAGTTGGCATTCGACGAGCCCTGGGAGAGTGCAGTGTTCGGCGTCACCCTTGGCCTGTGCGAACGCGGGAACATCCGGTTCGAGGACTTCCAGCGCCGGCTGGTGGAAGAGATCACCGCCTGGGAGCGTGGTCCTCGCAACCGTGAGTGGTCCTACTGGACGCACTGGCTGGCCGCCCTGGAACGTGAGCTGGCCGCCCGGAACCTGCTGGGCAGCGCCGAGATCGACGCGAAGGTCAGCCAGATCCTCCACAGCTACACGCACGCCGAACCCCACGGCACGCACGAGCACTGATCCTGCACGTCGGTAGCGCGTGTGCCAGGACCTGCCGCTGTCAGCCCATCAGGACCGCGTCGCGCCAGCCCGCGCAGGTCGCGGCCCAGGCCAGGAGTCGTGACTTCATCGCCGCCACCTGTTCGGGATGAACCTCGGACACGTTGTGCTGTTCGGCGGGGTCAGCGTCCAGGTCGAACAGACCCTCGCCGACGACGACGGGTGCGGCCATGCTCTCGCGTGCCTCGAGCACGAGCTTCCAGCGTCCGTGCCGGGCCGCCACCTGGCCTTCGTACTCCCAGAACAGCCATCGATCGGGGTCGGGCTCGCGCCCGGCGAAGCCGGCCAGGACGGCCTCGCGCAGCCCGGTCAGCACCGACCGGCCGTCGATGTCCGCACACGTGGAAGGGCTTCCGTCGACCGCTTCCAGCAGCGTGGGCACCAGATCCATCATCGCGCCCGGGCCCGCGAGATCCGTGCCGGCGGGCAGCTGTGCGGGCCAGGAGATGATGCCCGGGACGCGGATCCCACCCTCGAACAGCGAGCCCTTGTGCCCGCGCAGGCCCCCAGCCGAGCCGCCCGTGTAGGACACCTCCTCACCGTTGAGCCAGTTGCGTTCCTCGACCGACGGACCGTTGTCGGAGGAGAAGAACACGATGGTGTTCTCCCGTAGGCCCAACCGCTGCAGGGTGTGCAGGATGTGCGCGATTCCGTCGTCCATCGCCTTGATCATCGCCGCCATCATCTGGCGGTCCTCGGGAAGATGTGCGAAGGCTTCCACGTACGCGGCGGGCGCGTGCAGCGGGTAGTGCGGGGCGTTGAAGGGGACGTAACAGAAGAAGGGACGATCCGCGTTCTGCTCGATGTAGTCGGCGGCCCGATGCGCGATGACGGTGGTGAGGTACTCGCCGTTGAGCCACACCTCCTGCTCGTCGTCCCACAGGTCGTGCACAGCGTTGTGGTTGCCCCAGTAGTAGATGTGGGAGTAGTAGTCCACGCACCCGGCGCGGAAGCCGAAGGAACGCTCGAAGCCACGGTGCAGCGGTCCGTAGCTGGCCTCCGCGCCCAGGTGCCACTTGCCGAAGATGCCTGTCGCGTAGCCACGGTCGCGCAGTTCGCTGGCCAGGGTCGACTGTGGCGGCAGTCCCGCCGTACGCCGCGAGCCACCCAGGATGGCCTCCACCCCTGCGTGTGCCGGGTAACGACCGGTCATCAGGCTGGCCCGGGACGGGGAGCACACCGGGGAGTTGGAGTACCACTGCGGCAGCCGAACCCCGCTGGCCGCCAACCCATCCAGGGCGGGCGTGTCGAGGTCGTCGGCGCCGAAGCAGCCCAGGTCGCCCCAACCCAGATCATCGGCGTACAGGACCACGACGTTGGGTGCGGGCTCGGACACCATCACTCCTTCACGCTCCGGGAGGATCACGCTAGGGCCAGGGCAAGCTCGCCACTGGGACGAGGTTGGACGCGCCGAGCTGGAACGGCCGATTTGTGGTGGCGCCAACTCGTCCGAGCCTGACAGGCTCCCGAGTATGGCCAACCACCACTTCGGGAAGTTCGCCGACGTCTGGAAACATCTCACCCTGGTCGAGGTGCTGGCGCTCGAACGTCCTTCGCGCTACGCCGAAACACACTCTGGATCAGGAGCGAACGCCATGCTCGTTGATCCAGAGCGCCGGTTCGGAGTGCTCCGATTCCTCGAAATCGCGGACACGACGGCAAGCCTTGGGCAATCTCGCTACCGCGCGCTGTTGAAGCAGTTCGGGGATGTGCGCAGCTTCTATCCGGGTTCGGCCTTGTTGGCGATGGCACAGCTCGGGGTCAGCACCAGCTACCTTCTCTGCGACCTTGACCCCGTTAGCGTCGAAGACCTTCGCGCCTGGTCCGCGCGATTGGGCATCACGCAGTGCGAGATAGCACAAGCCGACGGGATGACGGCAGTTCTGGACTGGCTTGATGACAGTGCCGGCTCAGCGACGCCCCGTCATGTCGTGGTCCATGTCGACCCTTTCGATCCTCATTCCCGTCTGGCCGATGGCCTGTCTGCTCTCGACCTTGCCGGCCGGCTGGTCGACGAGGGATACGGCCTTGTGTACTGGTACGGCTACGACTCGCCGAACGAGGCGTCCTGGGCGTATCACTCCCTCAGGGAGACGACCCAAGGTCCCTTGTGGTGCGGCGACGTGATGCTCGTCGACGAGACAGGCGCGGGTAGGCCCGGCGACCTTGGACGCGCTTCCACCTCGGGTACCGGCAGTGGGATCGTCCTGGCCAACGTCTCTGAGAACACCCGGACAACCTGCCTGGCGCTGGGAGAGGCCCTCGCCAGCGCCTACTCCGGGTCAACGGTTCCAGACGGCACACGCGGACATGTCAGGTTTTCCGTTCACGAACGACCGTAGCCGAGTGCCCAAGCTTCGTCCGCCGAGGACCTCACCGAACGAGACCAGGACGTAGTAGCGTCGCCCGGCGAGCGTCGCCGGATCATCTGGAGGTCAGGTTGAACCCCGATCCGCATACCCGTCCAGGCGCGCGCCGCGTCGGCGATGACGAGCGCAACGCCTGCGCCGACCTCCTCGCTATGCACCGCGCTCGGGGGCGCCTGACTCAGGAGGACTTCGAGGAGAGAGTCGCCGTGGCGCTCACCGCCCAACACACCGGTGAGATCGGTCGCATTCTCGCCGATCTTCCACTCGCCCCCGAAAGCTCAGAAGCCGACGTCCCGCGTACTCGGGCGGAGAGGACGATCCCGGGACGCTATGAGTACGTCGGCGGAGGACTGCTGCTGCTCGGCCTGTCGTGGGTGATGATCGTCTCCACCGCGTCCGACACGTGGTCACTTGTCGCCGCGTTCATTGCCAGTGGCGTTGGCGTCATCGCCGCCTTGCTCGTAGCCCGTGGCATACGCGGTCCGGCGAGACGTCGGGACGATTGAGGGTTACGGCGTCGAGACGGCCACGAAAGTCACTCATACAGCGGCTCTGTGCAGGTCTCGCGCCGGCGGCGTATCCCGTTGCCTAGCATCGAAGGCATGCGCGCGATCGTGTACACGGAGAAGGGTCCATCCAGTGTCATGCGGCTGGCCGAGCGGCCGGTCCCCGAGCCAGGGCCGGGCCAGGTTCGGGTGCGCGTGGTGCGCGCGGGGGTGAACCCGACCGACTGGAAGGCGCGGGTCGGCTCGGCGATGACCACGGGGTTCCCCGAGGTGACCCCGGGCCAGGACGGCGCGGGCATCATCGACGCGGTCGGTCCAGGGGTGCCGGACGTGTCAGGCCTGGCTTTCGGCGGCCGCGTCTGGCTCTACCTCACCCAGCATGGGTCGCCGTACGGCACCGCCGCGGAGTACTGCGTGCTCGACTGGCAGCGGGCCGTGCCGCTGCCCAGCGAGCTGGCGGGCGACGCGGCGTTCGACCTCGGCGCGTGCCTCGGCGTGCCCGCGATGACCGCCCACCGGGCGCTCACCTCGGGTCCCCGGGCCGAGCGGCTCGGGCCTGGCACGCTGACCGGGCAGGTCGTCCTCGTGCACGGCGGCGCGGGCGCGGTCGGCAACGCCGCCATCCAGCTCGCCGCCTGGTCCGGGGCGACGGTGCTGACCACCGTCAGCAGCGCCGAGAAGGGCGCGCTCGCGGCGGCGGCCGGCGCCGACCACATCGTCAACTACCGCACCCAGGACGCCGCGGCCGCCATCCGCCAACTCGCCCCCGACGGGGTCGACCTGGTCGCGGAGGTCTCCCCTGCCGTGAACAACGAACTCGACCTGGCCGTGGCCGCCAACGGCGCGACGATCGCGATCTACGCCAACAACGGCGGCGACACGTTCGGCATCGACATCCGACCGACGTTCTCCCGCAACCTGCACTACCAGTTCCTGCTGCTCTACACCCTCGAGCCGGCCCACCTCACGGCCGCGGCCGAGGACATCACCGCCGCGCTCGCGGCCGGGGCACTGCGTGCCGGCGAGGAGGCCGGCCTTCCGCTGCACCACCACCCCCTCGAGGCGACCACAGCGGCACACGACGCCGTGGAGCGGGGAACCGTCGGCAAGGTGCTGATCGACGTCGACCGCTGAGGACGATGGTGGGACCCTGTGCCGCGTGAAGCACTCGCCTGTGGCCGGCGATGGTGGCTCCCGGTTCACCAGGCGCCTGCGACTCGAACCGGTCGGCCCCGCCAACGCTGATGACCTCTGGCTTGTCCATGGCGACGACGAGGTGTGGCCTTGGTACGCCAAGGAGAAGCCGAGTCGTGAGCAGGTCGAGCAGTGGGCACAGGCCATGGGCGACTCGTGGCGTGTGCACGGCGTCGGCAAGTGGATCGCGTACGACCGGGTGAGCGGCGAGGTGGTCGGTCGCGGCGGGCTCGGGCGCACACCGGTCGACGACGACTGGGGTCGGATCTACGCATTTCTTCCGGAAGAGCCGTGGGTGCGGGTCGCGCATGAGTCTCACCGCCCATCCGTCGTGCACGCGAACTGGGTCGAGATCGGATGGGCGCTACGGCACGAGTGCTGGGGGCGCGGCTACGCGTCTGAGATCGGCCGTGCTGGCCTGGCGTTCGCCTTCGACGTCCTCGGGGTGCAGGCCGTGGTGTCGTGCACGGACCGCCACAACATGCGTTCGCGCGCCGTGATGGAGCGCATCGGCATGCGGGACGCGGGCGAACTCTGGAGCGAAGAGTTCGAGGGAGAGCAGGGCAACCCGCCGTTGGCGGTGCGTGTGCTGCTGCGAAGCGGCCGGAACCGGTCCTCCGCGACTCCTACCTGAGGCGTCGACCGCGGCCGGATCACCTCACGACCGAGCCGAGTGGAGGTACTCCTTCCGCACGATCTCCTCGATCGCCCGCAACTCCACATCGCTGCGGTTCGCTTCGTAGACGAGGCCGACCTGGCTCGGCGTCAGGTCGTCGACGAGCCGGTGCGTCACGTCTGGCCGCGTGTAGTACTGCGCGGTCGACTCCGGGAGGACCACGATGCCACGCTCGCCGGCGACCATCTCCAGCTTCTCCTCGACCGTGGGTGCCCGGGGCGGCTGGGGCGGATTCGGGTCCCCGGCCCTCCGCAGTGCGGCCGACGCGTCCCGCCACTCGGGTACGGCCTCAGGATTCTGGAGCAGATCGAGCAGGGCGAGGTCGGCGAGGCGCACGGTCTCCCGCTCCGCGAGGGGGTGTGAGACGGGCAGGACGACGACCCGTGGCTCGGCGTAGAGCGGGATCACGGTGAGCCCTCGCCGCTTGATGGGGAAGCGTACGAAGCTCGCGTCGATTCGTCCGTCCAGGACCATTTCCACCTGGTCGTCCCAGGACGTCCGTACGACGTCCACGTGCAGTTCCGGGAATCGCTCGCGCAGCGCCCGGACGGTCCCGGTCGGTCGGATACCCGGCATGAACCCGATGGTCAGTCGGGAGCCACCGCGCGCCGCCTGGCGCACCCGGCGCTGCGCGGCCGTCGCCGACCGGAGGACCGCACCGGCGTCATCGACGAAGGCGGCCCCGGCGGGGGTCAGCGCCGTACCACGGGTGGAGCGGACGAAAAGCTCGACGCCGAGCTCACGCTCGAGCACCTTGATCTGGCGGGTGAGGACGGGCTGTGCGATGTGCAGCCGGTCCGCCGCCCGGATGAAGCTCAGCTCCTCCGCGACGGCGAGGAAGTAGCGGAGCTTGCGTAGGTCGAGATCGTCCGGCACTCACTCCACCACCTCTCGTCATACCCAACGGGTATGAATCGTGCCACGAACAGGTCTTGGACGGTGGTCGCCGCGGGAGCCAGGCTTGAACCGCGTCCCACGAAAGGTTCAACCATGACAGTCGACGGAGCAGCACTCCACGGAACCCGCATCCTCCTCGTCGGCGGCACCTCCGGGCTCGGTCTCGCCGTCGCCCAGGCCGCCGCCGCACGCGGTGCCGCCCCGATCGTCGCGTCGCGCTCCCGAGCCAACGTCGACCGCGCGCTCGCCACTCTGCCCGACACCGCGGAGGGCACCACGGTCGACCTCGCCGACCCCGGCTCGGTCGAGCGGCTCGTCGAGTTCGCCGGCCCGATCGACCACCTGGTCTACACCGCGGGAGGACCACTCCGACTCACCATGCTGGCGGACCTGACCCCGGAGATCGCCCGGAACTTCTGGGAGACCCGCTACCTCGGGGCGCTCGGCGTCGTCCGCGCCGTCAGCGTCGCCGACGCCTTGCGGCCGGGCGGCTCTGTCGTTCTCACCGGGGGCAACGCCAGCCAGCGTCCAGGGCCGGGCTGGTCCCTCGGGGCCAGTGTCTGCGGGGCCATGGAGGCCCTCACCCGGCAGCTCGCGCTCGAACTCGCACCAATCCGGGTCAACCTGGTGGCACCCGGCGTCACCCGCAGCCCCCTGTGGGCCGGCATGTCCGGTGACGAGGAGCAGGCGATGTACGACGACCTCGCCGCCACCCTGCCCGTGCGCCGGGTGGGCGAGCCGTCCGACGTCGCCCTCGCCTACCTCTACGCGATGGAACAGCCGATGGCGACCGGTACCTCGATCCTCGTCGACGGCGGCGCCGTCCTCGTGTGAGCACCGCGCCTCGACGACTCGTCCGTACGCAGGTGGCTCGACGCGGCCGGGCTGCCGTTCGCTCCTACGTGTCGCCCCTATGTGGCGGGGCCTCCTACCGAGAGCCGGCAGCGTCGAGCGCTGCGGAGATGGGCTCGAGGTCCGCGATGAGCTGGTCGAGCTCGCTCGGCTCCAGGCTGTCGTACGCCGGTGCGGCGAGGTCGTCGGTGAGCGACTCGATCCGCTCTTTCGTCTTGCGGCCGGCGTCACTGAGCCAGCCGGAGGCGTCGATGAGGCCCCTGGCGCGCATCCCGTCCACAACCGCGGCCAGCTGGGCCGCGGGGAGGTGGTGGACCCTGCCGAACTTCTCCGCGGGAAGGCCATCGGAGAGCGCGTGGAGCACGTGGGCCTGCGTCCCGCCGATGCCGGCGGCGACCAGAGCGGCGTTATGACCGTCCCCGCGGTGCTCGCGGAGCAGGGTGGCCGCGTGCCAGAGCCTGGCCACGGGTTCCTCGGGTACGGGGAGCGCTCGGAGCCCGGCGTACAGGACACGTCCCTCTGTCGGGGCGCTGGAGGCCGCCTTGGTGGCGAGGTCGGCGGCACGCGCGAGGCCGGGGGTGTCGGCGAGGTCACCGAGAATCCGCCTCAGCGCCGCGACGCAGCCCTGCTCGCGAGCGGCGAGGGCCGCCTCGGGAGTGGCCGTGTCCCAGACGCGGGGGATGTGGCGGGCGACCTCACCGTCGGCGAAGTTGTAGAAGATCGCATGGACCACCTCGGCCGGGACCCGGCCCAGCGGGGCGGCCCGTCCGGCGAAGTAGCCGTCCCAGTAGTTCCGGAAGCCGAGCGCCATGAGCGCATCGGTCGGCTCGTCGGAGAAGTAGGTGACCAGGTGGATCGGCTCCACGAGCCGGTGCAGGCGGCGGGCGGTGGACTCCATGGGTTCCTCCTGGGGCACTCGGGCGAGTGGTGGCGCCCCTCGTGGACGGCCTCACCCCTGCTACGAACACCTCACTCCCGATCCGACAACGCCTCCGGACTTCTTTTCAAGGTGGCTGCTGTCAGCAAGGGCGTTGGCAAACCCGGGTTGGAGTGAACGTCGTTGCCGATATGCCTCGGCCCCTGCCGGCACGTTGGTGCTGGTCAGGGGCCGTTGGTGTGGGTGGCTGGGGTGGGAGGACTCGAACCCCCATCATCAGATCCAAAATCTGAGGTCTTGCCCTTAGACGACACCCCAAGGCGCCCCACAGCCTACGCGGGGCGCCTCGCGGCCTTCCCACCGGTTTGCCGAAGTCAGCGGGGAGGCTGCGGGTGGTCGGGAGTGGTCAGTACGACCGGCCCACGACGGCGACAAGGTCCGGTTCGTCCTCTGTCTCCGGGACGCTGCCGTCCGGCCGGAGCAGGCAACGCACCGTCACGGCGCTCTCCGCGAGCCGCGCCTCGCCTTCCTCGCCGACCGTCGACCAGGGGATGCGGGCCCACCCGTCGCTCGCGGCCTCCACGGCCTCGTAGAGGCTCGTCACGTCGACGGTGTGCCCGTCGCGCCATGCGGTCGCCTCGGCGAGGAGCGCCGCCTGGTCGGCGTCGAGGGCCTCCGAGACCACCCGCACGACGTCGGCGACGGGGGTCGCGTCCTTGCTGCCCGGGATCCGGCGTACGACGGTCACCGCACCGGCGGTGACGTCGCGGGGACCGATCTCGACCCGGACCGGAATGCCCTTGAGCTCCCAGTCGATGGCCCGGCGGCCGAAGGCGATCTCGGCCCGGTCGTCGAGTTCGACGCGGATGCCGGCGGCGCGCAGTTCGGCGACCAGCGCCTCGGCGAGCGGTGCGACCCCCTCGCCGGCCTTCACCACGGTGACCACGACCTGCGTCGCGGCGAGTCGCGGCGGGATCCGCAGGCCCGCGTCGTCGCCGTGGGTCATGATCAGCCCGCCGACCATCCGGGTCGACGCGCCCCACGAGGTGGTCCAGGCATAGGGGCGCTCCCCCTCCGCGTCGAGGTAGCGGATGTCGAACGCCCGGGCGAAGTTCTGCCCCAGTTCGTGGCTCGTCCCCATCTGCAGCGCCTTGCCGTCGCGCATCATCCCCTCGCAGGTCAGCGTGTGCGTGGCACCGGCGAAGCGTTCCTTCGGCGTCTTCAGCCCGGGTACGACGGGGATCGCGAGCACGTCGGTCATGAACCCGGCGTACGTCTCGTGCAGGATCCGGCGCGCGTAGGCGGCCGCGTCGGCCTGGGTGGCGTGGACGGTGTGGCCCTCCTGCCACAGGAACTCCGTCGTCCGCAGGAACACCCGCGGGCGCAGCTCCCAGCGGACGACGTTGCCCCACTGGTTCAGCAGCAGCGGCAGGTCGCGGTAGCTCTGCACCCACTTCGCGAGGTACTCGTTGATGATCGTCTCGCTGGTGGGCCGGACGACGACGGGTTCCTCGAGATCCTTGCCGCCCGCGTGGGTGACGACCGCGAGCTCGGGGCTGAACCCCTCGACGTGCTCGGCCTCGCGCTGGAGGTAGCTCTCCGGGATGAACAGCGGGAAGTACGCGTTTCGGGCACCGGCGTCCTTGATCCGCGCGTCGAGCTCGGCCTGCATCCGCTCCCAGATGGAGTAGCCGTACGGTCGGATGACCATGGTCCCGCGCACGGGGCCGTTGTCGGCCAGCTCGGCCTTGGCCACGACGTCCTGATACCACCGGGGGAAGTCACTCTTCTGCGGGGTGAGCACCGCTGTTCTTGCCATGGGTAGACAGTAATGTCGCGCCTCCGGCGAAGACGAGTCAGAATCTCCCGCATGACCTCCGACGACGACGTTCGCCGTCCCGACATCCGCTCCGACCTCGACGCCGGGCCCCACGGGCCTGGCTCCGATCCTGGCTCCGGGCTTGACGCCACCACCGGTGCCACGCCGGACGCGCGGAGCGACCATCCGGAACGCCGACCGCTCAACCTGTCCGGCTGGATCGGGCTCGCCGCGGGCGCCGGTGCGTTCCTCGCCAGCCTTCTGGTCGGCTGGACCGGCGCGGTCGTCCTCGCCGCGCTCGCGTTGGCGCTCTCGATCACCGGGCTGGTGCGGGTCTACCGCGGCCGGGCGACCAACGGTGCCGCGGCCGCCGGAGGCCTGACGCTCGCGGTCGCCACCATCGTTCTCGGCTTCGTCTGGGCCCATCTCGCGCAACCCTGCATCCCGCTCACGAACGACACCCAGCGCTTCAACCAGTGCTACCAGGACAACACCGGGCTGCTGTAGTTCCCGTGTGGTTCCCGGTGTGGTTCCCGACGAGGGACCGCAACTCGGCCGCGCCTAGGGCAGCCAGCCGACGTGTCCCTTGAGGAGGGCGTACCCCACGAACGCCACCACGTCGAGCAGGGTGTGGGTGATGACCAGCGGCCAGAGTCGGTTGGTGCGCTGCCAGAGCCGGCCGAAGATCAGACCCATGACGAGGTTGCCGACGAAGCCGCCGAACCCCTGGTAGAGGTGGTACGACCCGCGCAGGACCGCCGCCGCGAGCAGCCCGGAGTTCTCGCTCCAGCCGAACTGCCGGAGCCGGGTGAGCAGGTAACCGACGACGAGCGTCTCCTCCGCCCAGGCGTTTCCGGCGGCCGACAGCACCAGCACCGGCGTACGCCACCAGTGGTCGCCGAGGGCGGATGCCTGCACGGTGAGGTTAAGGTCGAGGGCCTGGGCGAGCAGGTAGAGCCCCAGGCCCGGAATGCCGATCAGCGCGGTCAGCCCGATGCCGAGGGCGAGGTCACGGGCTGGTCGGCGCTGGTCGAGTCCGATCGACTGGGGCCGGATGCCGCCGCGCCAGAGCAGGTAGATCGCGAGGCCACCCCACGCGAGCAGTTGGAGTACCGAGGTGAGCTGGTACGCCAGGTCGATCAGCTGCTGCGCGGCCTGGGAGACGTTCAGGGCGACGGACTGCTTGCTGAGCGGCTCCGGCCGTAGCAGCGAGTCAAGCAGTGACAGCAGGCTGCGAAGTCCGGACAACCCGAGGGTCACACTGAAGACGAGCAGCATCTCGACGAGCAGGGTGCGACGCTCGCCCGGGTCGGTGACCACCGCGGGCTGTTCCGGTCGCTGCGGCGCCAGCCAGGCGCGTAGGCCGATTCGCACGTCCGCACGCTACCTGGCGTCGGTGGGAGCGCGGCGGGTCACGGCCGGGACTAGCCGTGGAGCAGGCGGGCGATGTCGGCGGCGAACCGTCGTTCGGAGTCGTCCTGCGGTTGGTAGCCGATCACCTCGCGGGCGTTGGTGATGCTCCAGAACTTCCTGGCGTTGTCGGAGACTCCGTAGAAGATGTGGAACGGAACGCCGTACTCGTCGGCGATGTCGGGGGTCTCGATCGACTTCACGAACAGCTGGCGCAGGTCACGCTCACTGATGTAGCCGGCGAGCTCACGGACGTAGCGGTGCGCCGGCTGGTCGACGAACAGCTCCGGGTCGATCTCACGCGGCACCACGATGCGCAGCTGGATGACCTCGAGGGCTCGGCCGAGGCTGCCGCACGCGTAGAGGAACCCGAGCGACTCATAGGCGGCCTTCGCCCAGCCGTAGAAGCTGTCCGGCCGCGGATAGTCCTCGGGGGTGACCCGGTCCCTGCGCCCCTGGAAGTAGGGCTGCTCGTACCACTTCGCGGCCTGGTTGGTGCTGGCCGCGACGACCCGGGGAACGCCGTGGTCGACGGCCAGCTGGTAGACCCGCTGCATCAGGTCGACGTTGCGGCGTTCGGTGTCGTAACGCGCCTGCGAATCCGCACCGGTGGGCCGCTGGTAGGCCGTGTGGACGACGACGTCGACGCCTTCGAACAGCGGCGCGAGCTCCTCGACCGGGGTCTCGAGCAGGTCGACGACCTCCACGCCCGGTGCGGGCGCTATGTCGACGAGCCGCAGGTCGTAGCGCTCCCGAAAGCCTGGCAGCAGCTGACCCGCGATGTATCCCGTCGCCCCGGTGAGGAGGACACGCTTCGCGGACCCGTTGGACGCGTTGGGCCCCGCGGCATCGGAGGCGTCGGTGGAGGCGGTGGAGGCGGTGGAGGCAGTGGAGCTGGCGTCGGACGACATGGCCTCAGCCTGCTCCATCGCCATGACCACGGTCCAACGAGGCGGTGACGCCGAGCGGTCCGGGTCCGCTACCGGTCAGTGGCGCCTTCGGTGTCGGCCGGACCGTCCAGCGGAGACAGGATCTCGACCCGGTTGGCGTTTCCGTCCTGGGAGTAGAACCGTCGGTACCCCGGGAACAGGTCGTCCCACTCGACGGCGAAGCCCGCCGTGGCGACTCGCTCGGCCACGGCGTCGATGTCGTCCACGCAGAACGCGGGATGGGCCTTGCGGGCGGGCTGGAAGTCCTGCTCGACGCCGACGTGGAGTTCGGCCCGGCCGTCGGCCGAGCGGAACCACACGCCTCCCCGCGCGGCGAGCGCCGGTGGCTTGACGGCCTCGGGCAGCCCGAGCGCCCCACCGTAGAAGGCCCGGGCGGCGTCCTCACCACCGACGGGGCAGGAGACCTGCGCGTGGTGCAGCCTCATCAGCCCTCACTCCCGAGGTAGAGCTTCATCCCGACGTGGCTCGCCACGAAGCCGAGCCGTTCGTAGAACCGGTGCGCGTCGACGCGGGCCCGGTTGGAGGTCAGCTGCACGCGGACGGCGCCGCGCCGACGAGCCTCCTCGACCACCCAGTCCATCAGCGCGGTCCCGATCCCCTGGCCCCGCAGTTCGGGGACCGTACGGACCGACTCCACCTCGGCGATCAGGCCGCCGTGGTAGGTCAGGTGCCGGGCGAAGGTGAGCTGGCAGGTGGCCACGATGGCGCCGTCGAGTTCGCCGACCAGCAGCAGGACGTTCGGGTTGGCGGCGATCTCCTCGAACGCCGCGACATAGGGCCCGGCGACCTCGCCGTCCTGGCCGACGTCCTCGGCGACCTCGCGGATCGCGTCCGCGGCGATCATCGCCACGACGGCGGCGAGGTCGGCGCGCGAGGCCTCCCGGATCACCATCCGCGAGGCGGCGGACGGCGCGGCGGACCCGGTCGAGCCGAGCGGGTTCGTGGACACGGAGCTCATGCGTCACCTCGTTGCGCGACCGCGAACACTCGGCGGAACGGCAGGACCGTGCCGAAGTCGCGGGGTGGATAGGCGGTGTTCAGGCGGTCCTTGTATATCCGCTCGAACTCCGGCCGTACGTCGTCGGGGAGCGCCTGCAGGATCGGCCGGGCCCCGGTGCCCTTGATCCACTCGAACACCGCGTTCTCGCCGGGCAGAACGTGCAGATAGGTCGTCTCCCACGCGTCGACCCGGCACCCCGTGCCGGCCAGGACCTCGAGGTAGCCCTCCGGACCAGGCGCGCTGATCCGCTGGGTGACGCGGCCGGCCAGGCGGCTCGCCCACGGCTCCTCTGCGGCGAGGTCGAACAGGAGCTGGTGGCTCGGGCTCTCGAAGTTGCCGGGCACCTGCAACGCGAGGAAGCCGCCGGGAGCGAGCTGGTCCACCCAGGTCGGCAGGAGGTCGAGGTGGCCGGGGACCCACTGCAGGGTCGCGTTGGTGACGAGGACGTCGACCGGGCGGCTCGGCTTCCAACCGTGGGCGTCGCCGAGGCTGAAGCTCAGCCGACCGGGTTGGGCGAGCGCGCCGGCCTTCTCGATCATCTCGGCCGAGGAGTCGATGCCTTCGACGGTGGCGTTCGGCCACCGGTCGAGCAGCGTCGCGGTGAGATTGCCCGGGCCGCAGCCGAGGTCGACGACGTACGCCGGATCCTCCGCGGTGACCCGCGCGACCAGGTCGACGAAGGGTCGGCCCCGCTCCCCGGCGTACTTCAGGTACTGCCTGGGGTCCCAGAGCAACCGCTCACCCTCGCTCATGTCCGCCTCCCGCCATGGATGGACCTTCGTCCACCAGGATCGCCGAGCAACTTATCTTGACGTCGAGATAGTCTGGTTGCAGCGGTATCTCGATGTCAAGAGTCTTGACACCCCCTAGGCTTACTCCGTGAAGAACGTCCCCGAGGAGCACGACCAGCAGGACGAGGTCGACCGGCTCGTGCGCGCGTGGCGGCGAGAGCTTCCCGACCTGGACGTCTCGCCGTTCGACGTGCTGTCCCGGGTCACCCGGCTGGCGCGTCACCTCGACCGTGCCCGCCGCCTCGTCTTCGCGACGCACGACCTCGAGTCGTGGGAGTTCGACGTCCTCACCGCGCTGCGTCGCGCCGGTACTCCGTACGAACTCTCGCCGGGACGGCTCCTCACCCAGACCCTCGTCACGAGCGGAACCATGACCAACCGGATCGACCGGCTGGCCGCGAAGGGCCTGGTCGAACGCCGCCCGGACCCCACCGACCGCCGGGGCGTGCGGGTGCGGCTCACCGCCAAGGGACAGAACCGCGTGGACGCCGCCCTGGCAGGGCTCCTCGACCACGAACGCGCCCTGCTGGCGGGTCTGGACGAGACCGACCGCGAGCAACTGGCGACGCTGCTGCGACGCCTGCTGACTCCGTTCGACGAGCGGGCCTGAGCGCACCCGTTCCGCCCTGGACCGGCCGGGGTACCCCAACCCCCTGCCGACACGGCATGATGTGCCCGTGCAGATCTCGGCGCGCGCCGACTACGCAGTCCGCGCCATGCTCGAACTCGCCGCGACCGACGAGATGGTCACGGCGCAGGCGCTGGCGGACGCCCAGGGGCTGCCACACAAGTTCCTCGAGGCCATCCTTGGTGATCTTCGCCGCGCCGGTCTGGTCCGTAGCCACCGTGGCGCCGACGGCGGTTACCGCCTGGCGCGACCGGCCACCGAGATCGCGATCGGCGACGTCATCCGCGCGGTCGACGGCCCGCTCGCCGGCGTGCGCGGGGTCCGCCCCGAGCAGGCGAAGTACGAAGGCGTCGCCGAGCACCTGCAGACGGTCTGGGTCGCGACCAGGGCCGCGGTGCGCGGGGTTCTCGACGAGACGAACCTCGCCGACGTGGTGAACGGCGAGCTTCCCCACCTGCGCGGCCTGGTCGACGCACCGGGAGCCTGGCAGCCCCGCTGACCACGGCGGCGGTCCCTGGCCGGTGGCCCGCGGACCCGGACTCACGCGACCTCGGGCCGACGCGACCTCCGCGCGCGCTACTCCAGCGACTCCGCGAGTTCCAGCCAGCGCGACTCGACCTCTTCCTTCTCCGCCTGGACGCCGCGAAGCTCGGTGTCCAGCGTCATCAACTTCTCGTAGTCACTCGCGTGTTCGGCCTGCGCCGCGTGCAGCTCGGCCTCCCGCGAGGTGAGTCGGGACAGCTGCCGCTCGAGCTTGGCGAGTTCCTTCTTCGCCGCGCGCTGGTCGGCCGCGTCGGGCGGGCGTGCTCCGGAGCCGTTCGGCGTCGGCGTGGAGGACGCCGCCGATACCGCCGATCCCGCCGATCCAGTCGAGCTGGTCGGAGTGGGGCGGTCGGTTCCCGACTGCCGTCGGGCGAGGTACTCCTCCACCCCACCGGGCAGCATGGCGAGCCGCCCGTCGCCGAGCAGCGCCCAGGTCGTGTCGCAGACCCGCTCCAGGAAGTACCGGTCGTGTGTCACGACGACGAGTGAGCCCGGCCAGGCGTCCAGGAAGTCCTCGATCACCTGCAGCGTGTCGATGTCCAGGTCGTTGGTCGGCTCGTCCAGCATCAGCACGTTGGGCTCGGTGAGGAGCAGGCACAGCAGCTCCAGCCGTCGGCGTTCACCACCGGACAGCTCGCCGACCCGGGTGCGCAGCCGGTCTCCCCGGAAGCCGAAGCGTTCCAGCAGCGAGATCGCGGTGACCTCCGGCCCGGCCGAGGGCACCGGGCGGCGGCCGATCGCGCCCGGCCGGATGTGGTCGGGTCCGAGCTTGATGACGCGGCGGATCTCCTCGGCGGCCTCGGTGACCGTGAGGGTCGGGTCGAGGGTGCCGAGTTCCTGGGTCAGGTGGCCGAGTTGCACGGTACGTCCCGTGATCACCTTGCCGTGGTCGGGTTCGGTGTCCCCGGCGAGCAACCGGAGCAGCGTCGTCTTGCCCGCGCCGTTGACGCCGACGATGCCCACCCGCTCGCCCGGTCCGAGCTGCCAGCTGACCGCCCGGAGCAGTTCACGGGAGCCGCGACTGATGTCGACGTCCTTCAGGTCGATCACGGTCTTGCCGAGCCGGGCGGTGGCGAACTTGGCCAGCGCCGGCGAGTCACGCGGATCGGGTTCGTTCTCGATCAGGGCCGCCGCCGCGTCCATCCGGAACTTCGGCTTGGACGTCCGTGCCGGCGCGCCCCGGCGTAGCCAGGCAAGCTCCTTGCGCAGGAGGTTCTGCCGCCGGGACTCCGACGCGTCGGCCATCCGGTCCCGCTCCGCGCGGGCCAGGACGTAGGCCGCGTAGCCACCCTCGAAGGCGTTCACCTCTCCGTCGGCCAGCTCCCACGTCGTCGTACACACCGCGTCGAGGAACCACCGGTCGTGCGTCACCGCCACCAGCGCCTCCGGGCGGGCGACCAGGTGGCGGGCCAGCCAGTCGGTGACCTCGATGTCGAGGTGGTTGGTGGGTTCGTCGAGCAGGATCAGGTCGTACTCCTGGACGAGCAGCCGGGCCAGGGCGACACGGCGCCGCTCACCACCGGAGAGCCCGTCCACGGTCCGCTCGATCGGCACGTCCCCGAGCAGGCCGCCGAGGACGTCGCGCACCCGGCGGTCGGCCATCCAGACGTGCTCCGGCTGGCCGCCCAGGACCAGGTCGGCGACCGTCGCGCCCGGGTCGAAGCCGTCGCGCTGCTGGAGTACGCCGACCCGCAGGCCGCGGTTGTGCGTGACGCGGCCGGAATCGGCCTCCTCGGTGTCGGCCAGGAGGGCCAGCAACGTGGACTTGCCGGCGCCGTTGCGGCCGACGAGGCCGATCCGCTCGCCCGCCGAGACGCCGAGGCTCACCTCACGAAGGAGCGGGGTGATGCCGTAGGCCTTGTCGACGCGCTCGAGGTTGACGAGATTGGTCGCCATCCCTGCCTTTCCGTACGCCGCCGCACGGTGCGGCAGCGCTGTCAGTGCCCGCCGGATGTCGGCCGGCGAACGCCGTCGAGGCTATCTCTGTCCGCGGACCGACGTGTTCCGGCGGCCACCCGAAGTGGGCCAGGATGGCTGAAAACATCTGACGAGAGGCTGCCGATGACCGCGCCGCTGAAGATCACCGATGTCGAACGCATCGTCGTCAACGTGCCGTTCACCCCACGCTGCCAGGAATGGAACGCCCTGCTCGTCTGGGACTGGTCGATCATCGAAGTGACCAAGGTGACCACCGACGCCGGGATCGTGGGATACGGCGAGACGCTGCTCCACTACGGCTGGGGCCTGGTCTTCGACAGCGCCGTCGCCCGGGTCCAGGGCCGTAACCCCGCCGACTTCCTCGGTGACGACTCGCTCGGTCCCGGTCTGCAGATGGCGTTGTACGACGTCGTGGGCAAGGCGCTCGGCGTTCCTGTCTCCGCGCTGCTCGGCCCGCGGGTCCGCGAACACTGCCCCATCGCCTGGTGGAACACCAAGATGAGCCCGGAGGCCCTCGCGCTGGAGGCGCAGGAGGCGGTCGAGGCCGGTTACGTCTTCCACAAGTTCAAGGCGCGCCCGTGGTTCGACGTCTACGCCCAGGTGGACGCCATCAGCGCGGTGACGCCGCCGCACTACCGCCTCGACATCGACTGGAACGGCATGCTCCTCAGCGCGGGCGACGCCGCTCCGGTCCTGCGCGACCTCGACGGGCGCGAACGCGTCGCCATCTACGAGACACCGATTCCCCACCCGGACCTGGAGGGGTACCGCCACCTGCGGGACAAGGTGGGTCACCCGCTCGCCGTCCACCTGAAGGCGCAGCCCTACCAGGCCATGATCCGCCAGGAGACCTGCGACGGCTTCGTCGTGGAGGGCGGCGTCGTCTCGATCCTGCGCCAGGGCGCGATCTGCGCGGAGTTCGGCAAGTCGTTCTGGCTCCAGGTGGTGGGTGCCGGCCTGACCACGGCGCTGGTGGCCCACCTCGGCTCCGTCCTCACCCATGCCCGTTGGCCCGCGGTCACCGCGCTCAACAACTACGCCGACGACCTGCTGGTCGAGCCGTTGACGGTCGAGCAGGGCTACCTCAAGGCACCGGAGGGGCCGGGCCTCGGTGTGACGGTCGACGAGGAGGCCCTGGAGCGTTACCGCATGCCGCTCCCCCACTCACTGCCCGAGCGCCGCCACATCCTCTCGGTCGTCTGGCCGCACGGCAAGGTCGTCCACTACGCACGGATGGCGCAGGTGTGGACCGACTTCCTGGCCGGCAACCACCCCGTACAGGACCGCGGTGTGACCATGGAGGTGCGGCTCGACGACGGGTCGGCCGACTGGACCGAGCTGTACACCCGGGCGGAGCAGGGGCCCGTGCACAGCGCACGTTGAGGTTTACGGACAAATTTGCACATTGGGTACACATGCGAAACCTCCGACCTAAGTCGGAGGTTTCGCGCTTTGTGGCGATAATTCGCCCGCGGAAAGCGACGGGTCAGCGCAGGTTGAACTCGCCCTTCTTCGCGCCGCCAACGAAGCTGGACCACGCGCCCGCGCTGAAGATCAGCTTCGGGCCCTGCCGGTCCTTGGAGTCGCGGACTGCGAGGTGAGCACCGAGGTCAGCGACCTCGACGCAGTTCTGCATCCCGACCGACGCCGATGCCTTCCGCCATCGTGCACGGGACAGATCAACTTTCATTTTCGCCTCCTTGTTGGGTGGCCATCTCGGATGCGATGGCCACGACTTTGCGGGCCGACTCGGTGGGACTGAGCGCCACGGCGGCCATGTGAGCGAAAGCGCGGTTGGCCCGATCGACGTCGGACTCGGTTTCCAGGAGGGCGATCCCCGCGTGTCCGTCGGTGTAGACGACGGGTGAGTGCACGTCCTCGTCGAAGTCGAAGATGGTGAACGGGCCCATGGTGCCGGGGTAACTGCCGGCACTGAACGGCACCACCTGGAAGATGCACCGCTCCGCGAGCTCGAGCACCCGCAGCAGCTGCCCACGCATGATGCTCGGGTTGCCGCCCACGGGTCGCCGGAGGGCGGCCTCGTCGACGATGACCCACAGCCGACTCCGGTCGTCGTCCGCACCCTGGGCCCAGAACTGCTCCTGGCGCGCCATCCGGATCTTCACCGCGCGCTCCTGCTCGTCCGCGGTGGCGAACGTGCACATCGCGTCGAGCGCGCTCGCGTAGGCCTCGGTCTGCAGCAGCCCGGGCATGACAAGGGGCTCGAACTGCCGGATGCGCTGCGCCTCGGACTCCAGGCCGACGAAGGCGTTGTACTGCTTGGGGAGCGAACCCAACGGCGCCCACCAGCCACGCTGCTTGCCGAGCCGTTGCAGCTCGCGCAGCAGGGTGGCGAGGTCCTCGTCGTCCACCTTGTACAGGTCGAGGAGTGCGTCAAGTTCTGTCTTCACGATTCCGACCTCACCCGCCTCGATCTTGCGAATCTTCGAAGGGGAGCACCCGAGCAGGTCGGCAGCGTCGTCGAACGTGCGTCCCGCGTCCTCGCGTAGCCGCTTCAGCTCCTTGCTGAGCCGCCAGCGAGAAATCGTCGGTCCGGTCACTCTGGGCATGCAAGCCTCCCCGGTGTGTAACTGGGGCAAGTGTGGCTCCTGAAACCAGATGTCGCAAGTACTTCTGCCGGACCAATCCGGAAAACAGGATCGCCATGATCAATTCGGATCATGAAAATTTACATTGGAAGACTTACTTGACCATCCGTGGTGATCCTGTCACTCTAGGAGTCCCTACGGGCCGTCGTAGACCCCGGCCCATTCCCTGCGCGGCGGCCCGTAGGACTCCACTTCGCTGGAGGGCTCGTGATGGAGATGGAGGGTCTATGCCCGTCGTCACGACAGTCATGCCGTGTCGCTTTCAGCTCTACCGTCACCGGGACGCCTCCGGCGTGTCGGGAACTGGCGTCGTGGCTTGGGGGACCGTCTACCCCAACGGGAAGGTCAGCCTGGCGTGGTGTGGACCCCGGCCCTCGGTCAACGTCTACGAGTCACTGGCGGACGTGACCGCGATCCACGGACACGACGGCCACACCCAAGTGATCATGTGCGACGAACTGCCGCACCCGATCAGAGCCGACGCACTACGACTGGGATGTGTTTGCTGATCCAAGCCGACCGCGGACGGGACGTCCGGTCCGCGGCGGAGGACCTACTCGGCGGTGTCGACGACAGCGCCGTACGACTCGGCGAGGCGCACCGCTCCGGCGAGGTCGAGGTGGGTCCTACCCAACACCGCGACACTGAGGTCGACGGCGTGCAGAGTCGCTCCACGCAGGTCGGCGTCCTCGAGACCAGTCCCTCGCAGTGACGCGAAGGACAGGTCACACCCACGCAGGACGGTCTTGGCGAGGTTGGCCTCGGACAGGTCGGCGTCGCCCAACCGGACACCGGAGAGGTCCAGACCGCGCAGATCCGCCCCGCGCATCAGGACACTCCCCCAGTGGCCGCCACGCACGGTCAGTGGTCGGAAAACGCAGTCGACGAAGGTACTACCGGTGAACTTGCAACCGTCGAGGACAGCCGTGAAGAACGACGTACGACGAAACTCGCAGCCGACGAACGCCGACTCACGGTGCTCGGAGGCGTTGAACCTGCAGTTGTGGAACTCACAGCGCTCGAACACCGCGCCGTGGCTGCGGGCCTCGGTGAGATCGACCTCGCGGAACACGCACTCGACGTACCGGTCGCGGTCGAACTCACGCGCATACCAGTCAAGGCCATCGAACGCCTCGGCCTCTCGCACCTCCGCCATCGCCCCATCATGACGGACCCCACCGACAGCTAGACCCCGCCGACAGCTAGACCCCGCCGACAGCTAGACCCCACGACTTCACGCCGACGGTCGGCGCCCCGAACGTCCAGGACCGACCGTCCAGAACCGACCGTCCAGAACCACCAGACCACAACCCCACCAGCCGTCGCCGGTGCCGGATCCCTGCCCAGTTTCCGTCACCGGCGACGGCCGCACCGGTGGCCGGCTCGCGCTGACCCCCCTGCCCCACGCGCGAGCCGGCCACCGACGTCCTCACACCACGCCGGCCTCCTCCAGGACGGCGTCGGCGAGTCGGTCGGCATCCGCCACTTCGGGATCCAGCCCTCGGGCCAGAAACCACTCGCTGACCCGCTTCGTGTCGCGGCGGAGGAACTCCGGCCCCTGCGGGTTGGCCACGATGTCGACCAACTGCGGAAGGTCGATGAGGATCAGCTCGTCACCGTTGACCAGCAGGTTGTACGCCGAGAGGTCGCCGTGTGTGTAGCCGCGCCGGCCGAGCAGCACCAACGCTTCCTGCAGCTGGTGCCACAGGTCGGCGAGCTGGACCGGTTCGGGCCGTAGCTGCGCGAGCCGCGGTGCGGCCGCACCGTCCGGCGTTCCGATGAACTCCATCAGGAGTTCGGTCCCAAGATGCTGCACCGGGTAGGGCACCGGCACGCCGCCGGACCAGAGTTCGCCGAGGGCGGCGAACTCCGCGATCGCCCACTGCTGCGCGATCAGGTTGCGGCCGAAGTCGGTCCGGTTCGCGACCGCGCGGCCTTCCCGGGACTTGCGGGACCGGCGGCCTTCGAGGTACCCCGCGTCCCGGTGGAAGAGCCGGTGGTCGCCGCTGCGGTACCGCTTGGAGGCGAGCAGGCAACTCTCCCCCGTGTCCGGGACGCCCCGCTCGATCAGGAAAACGTCGGCTTCCTTCCCGGTCTTGAGCACCCCGAACTCCGTGTCGACCGCGCCCAGGTTGGTCACCAGCCAGTCCGGGTACGGCTCCGGGCCGTGCGCCCCTGCGTCGTCCCAGGTCGTCCAGCGGTAGCCGGTCGGTGGGCCGTCGGCGATGACCACGTCCTCCCGCTCCTGGACGAGCCGGGCGCGGGCCTCCTCGGTCATCCGGCCGCGGGAGCGCGGTGCGGGATCGTCCTCGTCGCGGAATCGGCGCATCCGGGTCGAGGTCGGCGCGTCGTCGTCGTACGCGTGCGCGTACCGGTCGTCCGCGTCGTCGGCGTTGCCGCTGCCGGGGTTGCCGTCGTTGGGGTTGCCGTCGTCGGCGTCAGCGTCGTCGGCGTTGCCGTCGCCGGAGTTGGCGATCTTGTTGTGGAAGTAGTCGTTGAACTGGTCTTCGAAACTGTCGTCGTCGTGCTTCAGTTTGCGCTTGCGCACTGGAGAGCTCCTGGAGGAAGGCAGCCCTCCCGCCGTGCGCGAGTGAAGGCGGTCAGCGACCGGAGGGCTGAGCGAGAGGTCGGATGTCTGACCCGACCCGGACGATTGGATTGGCCACGACACACCTCCTCGATCGCTACCGGCGTGAGCGCCGGTCCTCGACAACTGCGGATACTCTGCCGAGCCCTGCCTGGGCTCCGCAACTGATTTATCGGGAACTCCCCCGGGTCCGTCGACGGGTGGTTCAGCCCTCGACGACCCGCGCTCCAGGCACCGGACCGGTCGCGATGCGCACCGACGGGCACAGTCCCGTCCCCGCCAACCGCGCCGACAGATCGACCGCGTGGCCGTGCCCGCGGGCGAGGAACGCGCACGTGGGCCCGGATCCTGACACCACCGCGCCGAGAGCGCCGTACTCACGGCCGGCGTCGAGCACCTGGGCGAGTCGTGGTCGGAGCCGGAGCGCGGCCGGCTGCAGGTCGTTGGCGAGGGCCCGGCCGAGGTCGGTTGCCGAGCCGGTCCGCAGCGCCGCCATCAGCGCCTCCGGGATCCGTGGCGGCAGGACCGCGGCGGCACCGCGGAGCCGGTCCAGGTGCGCGAAGACCGCGGGCGTCGACATGCCCTCGCGGTCCAGCGCGAACACCCACTCGAAGGCGCCCCGCGCCAGGGCCGGCGCGACGATCTCACCGTGGCCCGAGCCGACGGCCGTCCCACCGAGCAGGCAGAACGGCACGTCACTGCCGAGCCGCGCGGCGAGGTCCAGCAGCGCGGACCGGTCGAGCTTCGTCCCCCACAGCGCGTCGCAGGCGACCAGGGCCGCCGCCGCGTCACTGCTGCCCCCGGCCATTCCGCCGGCCACCGGAATGCCCTTCACGATGTCCAGGCGTACGCCGGTCTCCACGCCGGCTTGCTCGGCGAGCAGGGCAGCCGCGCGGTAGGCGAGGTTGCCGTTGTCGAGGGGTACCTTGCCGGCCTGCTGTCCGGTGACCCGCACGGTGATCTGGCCGTCCGGGACGAGCGTCGCCCGCACCTCGTCGTAGAGGCTGACCGCCTGGTAGACCGAGGCCAGCTCGTGGAAGCCGTCGGTGCGCAGCGGACCGACCATGAGCGCCAGGTTGACCTTCGCCGGCGTCCTCACCACAACATCGCTCACGGAGCGGACTTCCTTTCTGCGCGGTCCTTCGCCCGTCTCGCGGGTGGTGTCTCCTCGAAGGTATGCGCCGGGGAGCCGGACGGGTCGGAGCCGGAGTGCGCCGGCAGCCGCTCCGCGATGCGTGCGAAGTCCTCGACCGCGAGCCGCTCGCCACGCGCGCCAGGATCGACGTCTGCCGCCCGCAGGACCTCCTCGGCTCCTACCGGTGATCCGACCAGCCGGGACAGGGCCGCTCGCAGGGTCTTGCGACGCTGCGCGAACGCCGCGTCGATCACTCTGAACACGTCCTCGCGCGCCGCCGTGGTGGAGGGCGGGCGGCGGCGCGTGAAGGCCACCAGCCCGGAGTCGACGTGGGGCTGCGGCCAGAAGACCGCCCGCCCGACGAGTCCGGTCTTACGGACCTCGGCGTACCACGCGGCCTTCACACTGGGGATGCCGTAGATCTTCGACCCGGGCTCGGCCGCGAGGCGCTCGGCCACCTCCAGCTGGACCATCACCAGGCCGTTCTCGACCGAGGGGAAGCGCTCGAGCACGTTGAGGAGGACGGGTACGGCGACGTTGTAGGGAAGGTTCGCGACCAGGGTCGTGGGCGCGGGACCGGGGAGCGCCGTGACGTCCATCGCGTCGGCGTGTACGACGCTCAGCCGATCGGCCTGCCGTGGGGCGAACCGCTCGACCGTGGCCGGCAGCGCCGCGGCGAGCCTGTCGTCGATCTCCACGGCGACGACGCGGGATCCGGCGCCGAGCAGTGCGAGGGTGAGGGAGCCGAGCCCCGGGCCGATCTCCAGCACGACGTCGGACTCACCCGCACCGGCGGTCCGGACGATCCGGCGCACGGTGTTGGCGTCGGTCACGAAGTTCTGTCCGCGCTGTTTCGTCGGACGGATCCCGAGTTCGGTCACCAGGAGACGCACGTCCGCCGGTCCGAGCAGGCCCGGGCCGGCAGGCTCGGGTTCACACGCATTGCCCACGTGGGAACGCTATAGGGCGGCACCGGCGCCCGAGCCCCCCGCTCGCCCTCAGCGCAAAACTTCGCCGAGATCGCGAGCGGCGGACCGGGCACCAGGCGGTCGGCACGCCTCAGGGGCCGGGAAGGCGCATCCGGGTCGGGCGCTGACCAGCACGCTCCGCCGGCCGGGGCTGGGGCCGGCGGAGCTGGCCGATCAGGGCCTGCGGGTCAGGGCTTGCGGGTCAGCTGAAGAGCCTGCGACCACAGACGGGCCACTGGCCGGAGCCCGCCTTCTGGTAGAGGAGCTTCGCCCGGTAGGTCTGTTCCCCGGCGGAGTTGTCGATCGGGTTGCCGGAGCCTCCGACGGAGCGCCAGGTGGACACCGAGAACTGGTACAGCCCGTAGTAGCCGGCCGAGTTGACCGCGCGCGGGTTGCCGCCCGACTCGCACTGGGCGAGTGCGGACCAGTTGAGGCTGTCGACGCCACCGCCGACGGGTCCGCCGCCACCACCGCCGCCACCACCGCCGGTCTCCTGCTTGGGCCGGTCCTTGGTGCCGACGACGACGACCCGGGAGACCGGCTTGCGGATGACGCTCTGCGAGACGATCCGGGCGCTGGCCTTCTTACCGTCGACGTACACGGTCTCCACGACCTTCCGCTTCACCCCTCGTTGACCTGCGCGTTCGACCTTGCTCTGGTCGTCGTACATCGAGGAGCTCGTCTTGCGGATCGTGGTGTAGGGCAGGAACAGGTTGGCCGACGTGGTCCGGGTGGAGACCCGGTTGATCGTGATCGTGGAGCCGCTTTGCACCATGCTGGACAGGGCCGGTCGGACGCGGTCGTCGGCGTCCACCTTCACGTTGGCCCGGGCGAGTACCTCACCGACGGTGAGTACAGGCGCCGACACAGGAGTCTTGGTGCCGTCATGGCTGATCGTGAGCGACTTGAGGGTACGGACGTCGACCGCGAGTCCCTTTCGGGCGATGCCGACCGAGCGGCTCGCCGAGGTGCGTGCCCCCTCGTAGCGGACGCCGAGATCGTTGAACGCTTCCCCGACGTTCAACGCGGTGACCCAGTGGGTCCTCTTCTGTCCGTCGACGGTGAGGGTGAGCGGGCGGGCGTATCGGACGGCGATGCGGGTGCCGTCGGCGATCTTCGCGGAGCGCCCCGGAGCCACGAGGTCACGAGGCCCGACCGGAACCTTCTCGGCCGCGAGTACCTCGCCCACCGTGGAACCGAAGGAGTGAATCTGTCGCGCTTTGCCGTCGACCGAAAGGACAACGGCCTTGTCGAGTGTGACGTAGGTGGCGGCACCAATGCCTATTGCCCCCACCATACCGATGCCAACTGCACCGATAAGAACCTTCTTACGCACGGTGCTCCGATGTTCGTGCTTTCCGGGCACGGACACGGACGACGTCAGCACTTCGGGAGTCAGGTCGCACCGGTTCTACGGTGAACCACCGGTGTCATCCACCGGCGTCGGGTGCGTTTACGAAACCCCCCTGCACGCCGCCCGAGGCTCCCCGACCCCGGCCAACGTCTGGGGACCATAACGGAGAATCGGGCGAGGTACAACTCACCCTCCCAATTTCCTCTAATTCGGTCACGGACCGTGAGTAATCGCGATCACGACAAACTGTCAAGCAGAGGGGAAAAGGGATCCCTAAACCAAAGTGTGCGAGGACGCGAATTCCGACCGTGTCATTTTGGTGGCTGATCTGGGCGAATCCGGGCGGAATCTGGCGGCCGGAGAGCGCCCGGAGAGCCGGCCGCCGGCCCGACCCGGGGCCGAGGTCGGGCGCCGCGTTCGGGCTGTCTTCGAGCCGGATTCGGGCCGGGTTCGGACCGACGTCGGGCCCGGCGGCAGGGGGTCGGAAGGGTTCCCGCCGGGGCGTCGGGAGGGAGCCTCGGGCGGCCGGGACGGCGCCAGGAAGGGCGAGCCTCGGCGGTCCGGAGCGACCTACCAGGTGCCGAAGACCGCCGCGGTGGCCGCGGCGATGGATGTGCAGACAGTGTCGACGTCGACGTCCTTGACCTGGGCGATCTGACGCACCGTGATCGGAATGAGGTAACTCGCGTTCGGGCGGCCGCGATACGGCGACGGCGTGAGGTACGGCGCGTCGGTCTCCACCAGGACCCGCTCGAGCGGCACCTCGCGGAGGGCCTGGCGCAGCGGTTCGGCGTTCTTGAACGTCACGGTGCCCGCGAACGACAGGTAGTAGCCGCGCCGGACGCATTCGCGCGCCATCTCCGCGTCGCCGGAGAAGCAGTGCATCAGCACCCGGTCGGGTGCGCCCTCCTCCGCCAGGACGCGGAGGATGTCGGCGTGGGCGTCCCGGTCGTGGATGGCGAGCGCCTTGCCGTGCTTCTTGGCGAGGGCGATGTGGGCCCGGAAGCTGTCCTCCTGGACCTTCCAGCCATCCTCTGGCGTCCGAAAGTGGTCGAGGCCGGTCTCCCCCACCGCGCGGACGCGTGAGCTGGAGCCCGTGAGCCGGTCGATCTCGTCCAGCGCGGCATCAAGATCGCCGGACGCGGCCAGCACGGGTGCCTCGTTGGGGTGGAGGGCGACGCCGGCGACCAGGGCGTCGTACCGGTCGGCCGCCTCGACCGCCCAGCGTGCGCCCGGCAGGTCGCAGCCGATCTGGACGATCCTGGGTACGCCGACCGCGGCGGCCATCGCCACCGCCTCCTCGACGGGCAGCCACTGCCCGTCCGGACCGTCCGCGATGTCGAGGTGGCAGTGGGAGTCGGCCACCGGTCGCGGCAGCGGCTCGGGGGGTTCGGGCCGGCGGCGGTCGCGGCGGGATTCGGCGTCCGCACGCGCCCTGGTCGGCCCGGACGCCGGCGTGGACGTCACGGCGTCTCCGGCTCCTCGATCCGCGGGAAGAGCGGCGCACCCTTGGTGAGGACCGAGCCCGCCGGGAGCACGCCCCAGCGGCCGGAGTTGGTGAGGGGCTGGACGTCGAGTTCGCCGAGGCTCTCCCGGGCGCCGAGCATGTCCCACAGGGAGGCGGCGCTCTTCGGCATCACCGGACGGTGGAGCACCGCGATCGCCCGCAGCGACTCCGCGGCGGTGTAGAGGATCGTGGACAGCCGCGCCTGACCCTCCGGTGAGTCGTCCTTGGCCACCTTCCACGGCTCCTGCTCCGTCAGGTAGCCGTTGACGGCGCCCACGAAGGACTCGATCACGGCCAGTGCCTCGTGGAAACGCAGCGCCAGCATGGCCTCGTCGGCGACTCGTACGGTCTCGGCCAGCCTGTCGGCCAGCACCTGCTCGGCGGGTCCGTGGTCGGCGGAGGCCGGCAGCGCGCCACTGAAGTAGCGGCCCACCATCGCGGCGACCCGGGACGCGAGGTTGCCCAGGCCGTTGGCGAGTTCGGCGGTGTAGACGGCGCTCAGGTGCTCCCAGGAGAACGACCCGTCGGACCCGAACTGGATCGCGCGCAGGAAGTAGTAGCGGAAGGCGTCCGAGCCGAAGGTGTCGATGATCTGGCTCGGCGCGATCCCCGTCAGTTTGGTCTTGCTCATCTTCTCGCCACCGACCAGCAGCCAGCCGTGCGCGAAGACGGTGGTCGGCAACGGCAGGCCCGCGGCCATCAACATCGCGGGCCAGATCACCGCGTGGAAACGGAGGATGTCCTTGCCGACGAGGTGAACGTCAGCCGGCCAGACCTGCTTGAACAGAAGCGGATCCGTGCGGTATCCCGCGGCCGTGACGTAGTTGAGCAGCGCGTCGATCCAGACGTAGAGAACATGCTCGTCGTCCCACGGAACCGGAATTCCCCAGTCGAAGGTCGACCGGGTGATCGAGAGATCCTGCAATCCCTGGTTGACGAAGGCGATGACCTCGTTACGGGCGCTTTCGGGCTGGACGAACTCCGGGTGCTGTTCGTAATGGGCGAGCAGCTTCTCGGTGTATTCGGAGAGCTTGAAGAAGTAGTTGGTCTCCTTCAACATCTCGACCGGTCGGCCGTGGATGGGGCACAGCTTCTGACCGTCGGGGCCGTCGAGGAGTTCTGAGGGGATCTTGAATTCCTCGCAACTGACGCAGTAGGGCCCTTCGTAGGTGCCAGGGTAAACCTCGCCCGCGTCGTACAGATGCTGCCAGAACTCCCGAACCCGCTCGGTGTGCCGCGTTTCGGTCGTACGGATGAAGTCGTCGTTGCTCGCGTCGATGGTCTGGAGCACGGGCTTCCAGGCGTTCTCGACCAGTCGGTCGGCCCACTCGCGGGGAGTCACGCCGTTGGCGTCGGCGGTGCGCATGACCTTCTGGCCGTGCTCGTCGGTGCCGGTGAGGAACCAGACCTTCTCGCCCCGCTGGCGGTGCCACCGGGCCAGGACGTCGGCCGCGACGGTGGTGTAGGCGTGCCCGATATGTGGCGCGTCGTTGACGTAGTAGATCGGCGTCGTGACGTAGAACGCCTTGCCCTCGCCAGCTTCCGTGCGCTGTGCCGCATCGACCATGAGAGCGATCCTAGGGTCTGTCCCGCGGATCAGGGTCGATGGGTGAGCGGGTCGCCCGCGCCGCGATGGCGAGGCGGAGAAGGAGTACTCACCTGGAGGAGAGGACCGCGTCGTAGACGGTCCGTTTGGGAACGCCGGCCTCCCGTGCGACGGCGAGGATCGCGTCCTTCTTCGGCGTACCGTCCTCCATCCGGGCGGTCACCCTGCGCGCGAGCTCCTCGTCGTCGAGGTCGGCGGGGTCGGGTGCCGGCGCGCCGCCGACCACCACGGTGATCTCCCCGCGGACGCCGGACTCGGCCCACTCCGCGAGCGCGCCCAGCGGTCCCCGGCGTACCTCCTCATAGGTCTTGGTGAGCTCCCGGCACACCGCCGCCGGCCGCTTCGGGCCGAACGCCTCCACCATCGCCCCGAGTGCCGCGGCCAGCCGGTGCGGCGCCTCGAAGAAGACCATCGTCCGGCGCTCGGCGGCCAGTTCAGTGAGCCGGCCCGCGCGCTCGCCACGCTTCCGGGGCAGGAACCCCTCGAAGCAGAACCGGTCGACCGGCAGTCCGGACACCGCGAGCGCGGTCGGAACGGCGGAGGGACCGGGTACGGCGGTGACCCGGATGCCCGCCTCGACCGCGGCCGCGACCAGGCGGTATCCCGGATCGGAGACCGACGGCATCCCCGCGTCGGTGACCAGGACCACCCGCAGCCCTGATCGCAGCGCCTCGATCAACTCGGGCGTACGACGAGCCTCGTTGCCCTCGAAGTAGGAGACCACCCGGCCGCTCGGGCGCACGCCGAGCGCCGTGGCGAGAGTGTGGAAGCGCCGGGTGTCCTCGGCGGCGATCACGTCGGCGCCGGCGAGTTCGGTGAGCAGCCGGGGCGGGGCGTCGTCGCGGCTGCCGATCGGGGTGGCGGCGAGCACGAGGGTGCCGCCCGCGCCGCCTGAGCCGACCGCGTTGACAGGGCCTGTCACACCCGACTCCTCCGAAGCCGCCACCTCGCCATCCTCCCATTCAGGTGGTGGCGGGCCGCGCCCAGGCAGTGTCCGTACGATTGCCCGGATGACGACGACGGCCTCCGAGCGCGCTGGGGACGCGCCGCAGGGCCGGTCCGGTGGCCAGCAGGTGCTGGTGGCCGGGCGGGACCCCGACGGACGTCCCCTCCCCCCGCTCCGCCAACGCCTGTGCCCCCCGCTGCCCGATGACGGCATCCGGGGCTGGATCGGTCCCCTGCTGATCATGGCGTTCGCGGCGGTCCTGCGGATCTGGGACCTCGGCCGGCCGGCGAAGTTCGTCTTCGACGAGACCTACTACCCCAAGGACGCCTTCAGCCTGCTGAAGTTCGGGGTCGAGCACCAGTTCGTCGACAAGGCCAACGAGCGCATCCTCGCCGGCGACCTCGACGTCTTCGACGGTCCGGCGTTTATCGTCCACCCACCCGCCGGCAAGTGGATGATCGCGGCCGGCGAGGCGTTGTTCGGCATGGACCCGTTCGGGTGGCGGATCGCGGTGGCGATCATGGGTGCGCTGTCGATCCTGGTGATGGCCCGGCTCGTCCGTCGGCTCACCCGGTCGACGCTGCTCGGCTGCGTCGCGGCGTTCCTGCTGTCCCTCGACGGCCTGCACCTCGTCGAGAGCCGGATCGCGTTGCTCGATCTGCCGGCCATGTTCTGGCTGCTGCTCGCGGTCGCCGTGCTGCTGATCGACCGCGACTGGGCGCGCCGGAGGTTCGCCGACGCCGCCGAACCGCTCGGTCGGGTCGCGGCGGGAACGTGGGGTCCGACCCTGCTGTGGCGGCCCTGGAGGCTGGTCGCCGGGCTCTGCTTCGGCGTCGCCTGCGCCACCAAGTGGAACGCCGCGATCGCGCTCGCGGCGTTCGGACTGCTCACCTGGGCCTGGGACGTCGGCGCACGGCGCGCGGTCGGTGCGGCGTTCGCCCGGGGCGCCAACCTCGCCCGGCTCGCCCTCGACGCGGCGGTGGCGTTCCTGACGGTGGCCGGCACCGCGGTCGTCGTCTACGTCGTCTCGTGGTCGGGGTGGCTCGCCTCGGCCGACGGCTACGACCGGACCTGGGGGCGGGACAACCCCGCGCACGGGCTCTCCGCCCTGCTGCCCGACGCGATCCGCTCGCTGTGGCACTACCACGCCGAGATCTGGTACTTCCACACCCATCTGACCGACAAGCACCAGTACGCGTCGTCCCCGCTGGGCTGGCTGGTGGTCGCCCGGCCGGTGTCGTTCGACTGGACCGACAACGTCGGCGGCGCCGGGTGCGGTGGCACCAACCGCTGCGTCCAGGAGATCCTCGGGATCGGTACGCCCGTGCTGTGGTGGATGTCGGTGGTCGCGCTGGTGGCCTGCCTGGTCTGGTGGCTCGCCGCCCGCGACTGGCGTTTCGGCATCCCGGTGGTCGGCGTCGCGGCGACCTGGCTGCCGTGGTTCCAGTACGCCAACCGGCCCATCTTCAACTTCTACGCGATCATCATCCTGCCCTGGATGATCATCGGGCTCACCCTCGTTCTGGGCAAGGTGCTCGGACCGCGGGACGCCTCACCCATCCGCCGGATGTGGGGGGCCGCCGTGCTCGGCGGCGTCGTCCTGCTGGTCGTGCTCAACTTCGCCTACATCTATCCGCTCCTCACCGGGCAGACGATCCCGTACGACGCGTGGCGGCAGCGGATGTGGTTCACCTCCTGGGTCTGAGGCCTGCCTCGTAGCGGGCCCGCCGCCCGATCGGTACGAATCCGAGCCGGCGGTAGAGCCGTGCGGCGCCGGGGTTGTCGACGTTGACGTCAAGGTGGCATTGCGTCGTACCGGTCGCACGCATGGTCGCCAGCGCGCCCGCCACGAGCGCGGCGCCGAGCCGGCGTCCCCGCCAGTCCGGTCGGACGCCGACCTGGACGATCAGGTCGGTGGTGCAGGTCAGGAACCCGACGGGGCCGTCGGCGGCACGGGCCACCATCGACAGGTCCGGGCGGAACTCCTCGTCGACGGTCCAGGAGACCCACTGCTTCAGAGTCCAGCCCGGGAAGCCCGGCCGGTCGCCGAAACTCCCGGCGTAGGCGGTGAAGAAGTCGGCGATCACGCCGTCGGACCAGGCCTCGACGGTCACGCCCGCGGGCAGCGGGACGTCGGGCGACGGGACGGTCAGGTCGCGCCGCATGACGTCCTCGGCGAACACCCGGGTCAGGTCGTACCTCGCGTACAGGCGCTCCGCCGCGGGCGTCACGGCCTCGGTCAGAATACGCAACGTGCACGCGTCGCCGCCCTGTGCACATGTCCAGCCGAACAGCTCCCGCCCCAGCCCTCGGCCGCGCCACGCGGGATCCACCTGACCGACCGCGTCGAGCCGGTCACGGTTGCGGCGGGCCGCCGCGGCCGCAACCACCTGCCCGCCCGGCTCGACGGCCCCGACCGTCGACTTGCCCGGCAGCAGGTAGGAACGGTCGACGAAGGAGGCCGTCGCGGCGTCGGGCGAGCCGCCGTCCGCCCGCAGACAGCGGCTGGCGAGCGCGGCCAGCAGGGGAACGTCGCCGGCCTCGAGCGCCCGCCACCGCAGTGTTGCCGCCATCGCCGCACCTGCCCCTCTCCCGAACGTGGGCCGAAAACCCACTGCGGTCGCCGTGACGATGGTGACATGATCGCGGCGCGTCGCCCCTGTCATCTGGCGTACGACGATAAGGCTCGAGGGAGGCAAGGACCATGGCTGACGGACCCCGGATCGCGGTACTGCGGTGGCAGCTCGACATCGCCTGGTCCCTGCTGGAGCTCCATCTCGCGGATCTCGACGACGTGGAGTGCCTGTGGGAGCCGGCCCCTCGTACCTGGACGGTCCGTCGGGGACCCGACGGACGCTGGGTCGCAGACTGGCCCATTCCCGGCGTCGGCGACGAGCCCGAACCCCCGCGCTCGATCGCCTGGCTGACCTGGCGGGCCGGCTCGTGGTGGACGCAGACGTCGCTGCGCTGCTTCGGCGGTGAGCCGCCGCTCTGGCGCGAGAGCGACTGGCCGGGCGACACCGACGCCGCGACGGAGTGGCTGCGCGGGTGCAAGGAGCGCTGGAGCCGGCAGCTGGGCACCCTCGACGACGCGGAACTCGACTCCAGCGCCCGTAGCGAGTGGTTCCTTCGGGGGACCCGACCGTTCGGGTACGTCGCGGCCTGGGTCAACACCGAGGTGATGAAGACGGCCGCGGAGATCGGCATGCTCCGCACGCTCTACCGGGCGTCCGGGCCCTGCCGGCTGACCTACCCCACGCTGCCAAGGTCACCTTGGCAGCGTGACACCGCCTGAGCACGGGGCTCGCCTACCTCGCTGCCGCGGGCCGGTTTCGCCCGTCCCGATTTCGGCGACACGGCCTGTCCCACAAGGGACCTTCGCCCCTACGGAGGCCCCCACCTCCACCGCCAAGGTGAGAGAGCCGCACCTCGAGGAGGTCTCGCGGCGCGCCAAGCACGCAGCCCCTGAGCAGTGCCCGGCTTCGCGAGAGGGAGACCTCCATGATGGACGACGCGCCTGGCGCGACGTCTCCGCTGGAGTGAGGATGTCCGCCCGAGTCGGCGACCGCATCGTCGTACGCACCGATCCGCACGGCACGGACCGGCGGCACGGCACTGTCCGGGAGGTCCTCGGCAGCCCGGACTCACCGCAGTACCGCGTGGGCTGGGACGACGGGCACGAGTCGTTCCTCTACCCGGGACCGGACACCTCGCTGGTCCCGGCCGGCCAGGACCAGGGCGCGGTCGACGACAGCGAATCCGGGACGCCGATCGGCGAACACGACCCGGTCGAGCGCATCATGAGCTACCCGGTGCGTACGGTCGACGCCCTGGACTCGCTGCGCACCGCCGCGGAGACGCTCGCCGAGGCCAACGTCGGCGCACTCGTGGTGATGAGGGAGTCCACACCGTTGGGGATCATCTCCGAACGCGACATCGTCCGGGCGGTCGCCGGCGGTGGGGACCCCGATGAGGTCTGGTCCGCGGACGTGATCGGCGTCGACACCGTCTGGGCCGCGCCCACCGATCCGATCCTGCACGTCGCCGGGCTCATGCGGCACGCGTCCATCCGCCACGTTCCGCTCCGAGCCCAGGGTGAGGTGGTGGGAATCGTGTCCGCGCGTGACATCCTCGCCGTCCTCTACGAGCGCTGCTGAGGATCCGGGTCTGTCCGCTCCCGAGCCGAGGGCCCGGGTTTCAGTGCTCCGCGGAGGTACGCCGGGGATCCAGGCGCCGCAGTTCGGCGAGGACCATCCGTACAACGTCGTCCACCGCGGTGTCCGCCGCCTCGACAGGCGCGTCGACGCCCTCGGCGCCGGCCTCCACGGAGAAGACAACCACCCGCGGCGGCAGGTGGAGCGAGGTCAGCAGGCCGAACAGCCCGGCCGTTCCGGTCGCCGGGTCGGGCACGGCCGATCCGTGGGTCTCCATCACCGACTGCCGGATCGTGCCGGGTACGCCGCCCTCCTGGGTGGACTCGACCATGATCAGCTCGTCGAGACCGCTGTCCGCGCTGAAGAGACGTACCGGAAGATCAGTGCTCGCGAGCAGCCGGACGCCGGGCACCTCGGGCACCTCCACACCGACCATCTCGAAGTCCGAGAGGTCGCCTCCCACACCGGCTCCGGCGGCCCCGACGCCGGTGACCGAGGTCCCGGCTGCCCGTTGCCCGGTGGCCGGACCGGCCCCACCCGGTCCGGCCTTGACCGGCTCGCCGGCGATCTCCTCGCCGGCTGCTGGTGCGTGATCAGCGACCGACTGCCCCCCGGTCAGCCGGTCGCCAACCAACCGCGCCACGACCCGCGGACCCACATCCCAGGCCTGCGGTCCGGTGCCCCCACTCCCCACCACTGCGACGGTGAACATCGGACCTCCCCCCGGCTCCCCCCGAACTGCGGGCGCGGAACCTGACGCGGCAAAGGGAAACCCCTCTCGCCCGCGGCGCGGCACTGCATCGAACACCCCCGCTGCCATGCCGCTGCGCCGAAGGGTTTCCCCTGCGAGTTCACTTCAGCATCTGCGCACCACCGGTCAGGAGTGCCATAGGTCACCGCGCGACGGGACGTTCGCCTTGGGCGTCTTCGTCCCATCCGCACCGGGAGGGCTGCGGGAGCCGCCGCGAGCGGGCCGGCGAGATCACCAGCTGGTGGCGAGAGGGAGCCCTTCGGTGTATCCGGCCGCGCTCTGGACGCCGACGACCGCCTTGGCGTGGAACTCCTCGATGGTCGCCGCACCGACGTAGGTGCAGGAACTTCGCACGCCCGCGACGATGCCGTCCAGGACGTCCTCGACGCTCGGTCGCTCGGGGTCGAGATACATCCGGGCGCTGGAGATGCCCTCGCCGAACAGGCCCTTACGGGCTCGCTGGAAGGGCGTGTCCTCCGCCGTACGCAGGGCCACCGCGCGGGCGGAGGCCATGCCGAAGCTCTCCTTGTAGAGCCGGCCCTCGTTGTCGCGGTGCGCGTCCCCCGGTGACTCGAAGGTTCCGGCGAACCACGAACCCACCATGACGCTCGAGGCACCCGCCGCCAGGGCGAGGGCGACGTCACGCGGGTGCCGTACGCCGCCGTCGGCCCAGACGTGCTTGCCGAGTTCCCTGGCCCGGGCGGCGCACTCGAGGACCGCGGAGAACTGCGGCCGCCCGACGGCCGTCATCATCCTGGTGGTGCACATCGCGCCTGGTCCGACACCGACCTTCACGATGTCGGCGCCGGCCTCGACGAGATCGGTCACTCCCTCGGCCGTGGCGACGTTGCCGGCCACGACCGGGACGTGCGGATCGAGCCGGCGGACCAGGCGGAGCACCTCGAGGGTGCGTTCCTGGTGGCCGTGGGCGGTGTCGACGACGACAATGTCGACGCCCGCGGCGAGGAGCGCCTTGGTCTTCGACTCGACGTCACCGTTGATGCCGATGGCGGCGCCGATCCGCAGCCTGCCGTCCGCGTCCACGGCGGGTGCGTAGAGCGCCGCACGCAGGGCACGCTCCCGGGTGAGAATCCCGACGATCCGGGAGTCGGAGTCGACGATCGGGGCGAGCCGGTGCCGGCCGTCGTGGAGTTCGTTGAACGCGTCCTCGGCGTCGATCCCGTCCGGGAGCGTGAGGAGCTCGGTCGACATCACCCGGGACAGCTGCGTGAAGCGGTCGACCCGCTCGCAGTCGGCCTCGGTGACCACGCCGATCACGTGACCGTCGTCGACGACGATGACAGCGTTGTGGCCCCGCTTGGGCAGCAGGTTGAGCGCCTCACCGACGGTCCCGCTCGGCGCCATCGTGATGGGGGTGTCGTAGACGGTGTGGCGTTCCTTCACCCAGCCGACCACGTCGGCGACCACGTCGACGGGGATGTCCTGGGGGATCACCGCCAGGCCGCCGCAGCGGGCGATGGTCTCGGCCATCCGACGGCCGGAGACCGCCGTCATGTTGGCCGCGACGATCGGGATGTTGGTCCCGCTGCCGTCGACGGTGCGCAGGTCGACATCGAGCCGGGACGACACGACGGACCGATTGGGTACGAGAAAGACGTCGCTGTAGGTGAGGTCCTGTTCCGGGACCCGATCGTGGAGGAAGCGCACATCCACCTCCTTGGGCAGGCGACTTTCATCGCTCCGGCGACTGAGGACACTTGAAGGTTACGGCTCTCTCACAAAGCTCGGAGTCGCCCGCCCCACGTCCCTCACTGCGCGCATTCCGGCGAACCCGGACGGTCGACACAAGTCGGCATCTTCGCACCACTTCGCGCGTGGGCCTCGCGACGCCCTTCTGGACGCGGAGCCGTACCCTGAACTCGCGATCTTCGCCTGTTTCGCCTGCTTACGCCTGTGCCGTCGTCCCACCGTCCGCGCCCGCGCCGGGCCAACGCCGCCCCCGCGCCGACCGACCGCACCCCGCTCACCCCGGTCGCGCCCATCGCGGGGCCGGAACCGGACTGATTCCCAGCGGGATCCGCGTACCTGCCTGGAGGCGCCATGACCAGCTGCATCGATGCGCCCGCCGGTGTCTCGCCGGAGACCTACCGCGCCGTCTTCCGCGGCTACGCCACCGGTGTCTCCGTCGTCACCGCCGACGCCGGTGAGGGTCCGATCGGGTTCACCGCCAGTTCGCTGGCCTCGGTCTCACTCGACCCGCCGCTGGTGTCGTTCGCGCTCTCGACCGCCTCCGGGTGCTGGCCCGTCATCGCCGCGGCCGAAAGCGTCGTCGTCAACCTCCTCGGCGCCGACCAGCACGACATCGCGGCGAGGTTCGCCACCCGGGGCGTCGACCGCTTCGCGGGTCCGACCCGGTGGACCCGGCTGCCGACCGGGGAGCCGCTCCTGGTCGACGCGCCGAGCCATCTACGGGGCGTCATCGAGCACCGGTATCCGGCCGGCGACCACCACCTCGTGGTCGCGCGCATCACGCACGCGACGTACGGGGACCACACGCCGCTCGTCTACCACGACGGCCGGTACACGACGGTCCACGAGGACGGCTCCGAGCGCGGAGCCGGGCTGCGCGGGTCCGGCCGACAGCACCACTGACTGCTGGGCGCTGACTGCTGGGCGCCGACTGCTGGGCGCGGCGCGCTACTCCGTGCCGGTGACGTCGGCGTCGGCGTCGGTCTCGATGACGATGCCGAGTGCGTTGGCCAGCGCGTAGGTCAGTGCCATCAGGTCGTTGGGGTCGATGACGGCGCCCCGCATGCTGGCCACACTGCGTACGCCGTCCAGGACGCAGTTGTGCAGCCGAGTCCCGACCATGTCGGCCTGGGCGAACTGCGCCCCGGTGAGGTTGCAGTCGACGAACCGCGCGCCCTTGAGGTCGGCGTTGGTGAAGTCGGCCTGGGTGAGGTTGCAGCCGACGAAGTGCACCTTCGTGAACGACGTGAACCGGAACGCCGAAAGGTCCATCCGGCACTGCTCGAACACCACGTCGCGCAGCGTCCCGTCGGTCCAGCGCAGCCCGGTCGTCCGCAGGCCGCGCAGCTCGCAGCGAATCAGCGAGGAGGACGTCGTGGCGAGGTTGGCGAGATCGGAACGCTGGAACCGGCAGTCCGCGAACGTCGTCTTCGTGAGAGCCGACCCACTGAGGTCGGCACCGGTGAACTCGCACTCCTCGACGTCGACCGAGGCGGCATCGCGGTCGGAGAGCGCCACGTCGGCGTAGGCGAGCCGACGAAGGTGGGCCTCGTCCTCGAGGTCGTGGTCGGGGAGTACGGCAGACGACAGCACCTTCGGAAGCCGTGGCCCGGCCGGGCTCCGTTGCTTGCCGGCTGCCCTGGTGCGGCCCGCGGTTGCACGACCGGCGGCGGTTGCACGACTGCTCGCGGCACCGCTGGTGGCGGCAGCGGGACTGGCGGCGGCTGTGCGACGGCTGGGGTTGGACGGCACCATCCCGCGACCCTAGTCCGCGGATCCGACAGCCAGTCCCCGCGCCGGCCGACTCGCGAACGGGCGATCCGACCCCGCCTTCGTCGCCTCCGTGGCGGTCTTCTTGCCGAGGGTGGAGAAACTGCCCACCGACCAGCGCTTCGGTGGGCACCTTCTCCACCCTCGACGCCCGCACGTGTTCGCACGCGTCCCGGGCCGCCAGTGGCCAGGACCGCCCGGGACGCGCACGTTCGTAGGTCAGGCGGTGACCCACCTACCTCGGTACTGACCGCATCGGGGACACGCTCGATGTGCCAGCTTGAGTTCTCGACAGGCCCTGTTGTCGCATCGAACGAGCGAGGGCACGGTCGTCTTCCAGTGCGCCCGGCGAGACCGGGTCCTCGATCGAGACTTCCTTCTCTTCGGCTCCTGCATTGTGCGCGGCTCCCCTGTGTGGACCCGCACGTTCCCACGTCCGCCAACAGCGTTGGCCCGAACGGGCTGGATCGCCCACGTCGCATCAACGAGTGGACGTAGCGCCGCACGGACGGCTGCAGGACGGACCTACGTCTCAGAAACGCAGCGGCATGCGGGTCGCGGCTGGGACATTCGGGCGAGGACTCCGCCTAGCGGGGAGGCATCCGGCGCGACTCGGCCACGTACACATGGGTGCGCATGACCAGCAAGGTACATCGCCGGCGGCTCTGCTCTGGGCGTATGACCCTCGATCAGCGTGGCTGGAACTGGCAGGTTGTGAGCCACGTCCCCGACGACCGAGGCGGAGGTCGCGCATGCTGTGGCGCTGGACAGAGGTCCTGCGGAGCAACCGGGAGTTCGCCAAACTCTGGACGGGCCAGGCGTCCTCGTCGTTCGGGAGCGCCGTGACGACGGTGGCGATGCCCCTCACCGCGGTCGTCGTACTCCACGCTTCGCCGCTTCAGATGGGCGTACTCTCCGCCCTCACTGTGGTGCCCCATCTGCTCTTCGGCCTGCCGGCCGGCGTGTGGGTGGACAGGTTCCGGCGGCGGCCGATACTGATCGTCGCGGACCTCGGGCGAGCCCTGCTGCTGGGCACCATCCCGGTTCTCGGCGCGTTCGGCCTCCTCCGCATCGAGCACCTCTGCGCGGTGGCCTTCCTCGCCGGCGCACTGACGCTGTTCTCCGACACGGCATCGACGACGCTTGTCCCGGCGCTGGTCGACCGGAAGCGGCTGATGGAGGCCAACGGCGCGTCGATGCTCAACCAGACGGTGGCCGCCACGGCCGGTCCGTCGGTGGCGGGCGGCCTGGTCCAACTCGTGACGGCACCGATCGCGATCGCTCTCGACGCCATCTCCTACCTGGTCTCGGCGGTGTGTTCGTTCCTCATCCGGGAGCCGTCCCACCCGGTCCGAAGCGACGATTCGCGGCCGCGTTCGGCCCCGATGCGGGCGCAGTTGACCGAGGGCCTCCGTGCCGTCTTCGGGAATCCGCTCATGTCGGCGCTTGCCGTGTCGGCGACGTTGGGTGCGGTCGCGGGAGCGATGCAGGGGCCGCTGGTGGTCCTCTACATGGTCCGGGAGTTACGCCTGTCCCCGTTCCTGGTCGGGGTCGCGGTCACCGTCGTCGGAGTGGCCTCGGTCGCGGGTGCCCTGGTCGCACCGGCGTTCAGCGACCGGCTCGGGCCCGGCCGCTCCTACATCGTCGGCCAGTTGCTCGTCTCCCTGGCCGGCTTCGTCCTGGCGGCCCCTGGTGGTCCGATGGTGCTGCTCGCGTCGGTCCTGTTCCTCGGGCAGACGTTGACCGGCCTCGGACTGCCGCTGTTCGCCGTACCGCAACGAACCCTCCGGCAGGCCCTGGTCCCCGACCACCTGCTGGGCCGGGTGACGGCCACGTGGCGGACGCTCGTCATCGGCGGCCAGACGTTCGGCGCGCTGCTGGGCGGACTGCTCGGTACGGCGCTCAGACTGCGGCCCACGCTCATCCTCAGCGGTGCCGGCATGCTGCTCGGGTTCCTCTGGGCGGCTCGCTCACCCCTTCGATCCCTCACGCACGTGCCGGGCGCAGAACCGGCGACCTGAGACGCGAAAACGCTACGCCGCCGGGTGGGTCGCGGCGCGGCCGTTCGGGTTCGGTAGAGATGAGCCATGTCTTACAGCGAAGTACCGGGCTGCGGGTACTGCGATGCGCTCGAAGGACGGTGCCGCAGTGAGCCGCTGGCGTTCGACGACGGACGGTTCGCCGTGTTCATGGGGCGATACCAGCCCACGGGGCCGGGCTACGCGCTCGTGGTACCACGCCGGCACGTTCAGGATCTGCACTCCCTGCCCGACCTGGACTGCGGTCCGATGCTTCAGATGGTCCGGCGGACGTCCGCCGCTGTCCGGCAGGCGTTCGGCGCCAGCGGTACGACGGTGGTCCTGAACAACGGCTCACCCGGTCAGTCCGTCCCGCATCTCCACTTCCACGTCGTCCCGCGCCGACCTGGGGACGGCTACCCACGAAGGTCCAACGACCCGGAGCACGAGGACGCGCTGATCCTCCAGGCGCTCGCACTTGCCGCCGCCCTCGGCGAATCCGACGTCGAACAGACAAAGGCGCCGATCACGTACGTGATCGGCGCCTCTGACCTGCGATTTCCTGGTGGAGCTGAGGGGATTTGAACCCCTGACCCCCTCGATGCGAACAAAGCTCACGGCTCCAGGGCCTGCTTGGTACTAGACATACCCGCAGGTAGAGCTCCTCGGTGAAGCGCTACTGGCCCCCTCTGACATCACCTGCCGCTCCCATGGCGCTCCCATCTCGCTCCCACATCACCGCTGGTTGGACGCCTCGGTCCGGGCTTCCCGGGTCGCCTCTATCGGCTGGGTCACCTGTGGGATGACCGGCTCGGGCCACCTCGGCGTGCTCAGGCGTCCAGCGCGATCCAGGGACTTTGATGCCAGTCGACTGTCAGCGTCGGGAGGAGAGGCTGAAACAGTAGGGGGCAGCTCCCCCTACTGTTTCAGCATCTCCGCCGCTCCTATGTGACGCTGTGACATAGAGAGAATGTGGGAGGGACAGCGCCCACCTGTCTGTCACACCCCTGTCACTCAAGTCACTGCCGGTCAGAGCCGGCCGAGTGACAGTTGTGACAGCCCTGGCATGTCCCGGTGTCACCGCATCGATTCGCTCGGGACCGGACCGACGTCCGCATGGGCCGCATCACGCGTCCAGCTCCTCACGGTCGGAAAACGCCTCACATGTGAAGGGCCTAGGCCCTACGGTTGATCAGCGTGACGCTTCCACGCCCCAATCAGAAGTCCGGGCCGCTCTCTGGTCATGTCAAGAAGGGCCGAATCTACCGGTCGCCGCTCGCCGCAACCGATCTGCTGCAGATTGGAGACTGGGTCCGGGACGACCTGCCGGACCTCTTGTGGCCCGTGCTCACGCTGTCCGAGCTCGGAAACCGGGAAGTCCTGCGATTCGCACGCTGGCAGAAGGACGTTCAGGTAGACCTCGCAGGACAGGCCGAGCCGCGCATTATCGCAGATGGTCTTGATGGCAGGCTCACAAGCCTTGACCGACTCGTTACTAAGATTCCGGACGCGAGAGCTGTGATCAAGGCGAGGGCCAAGGAACACGGATTACTTCCCGAGTCGGTCGAGAACGCCTTGGCCTCCTATCCTCTTCGCCCTGGCGATTGGCTTGTAGATCGCGAGATGTTACCCCCTCGCCGGGAAGAGATGGATTTGCTCGCACGGGCAGTGTTCCAGATACTTAGGGACGGGCACCGCGAAGCCTTGATCAAATGTTTGTACATCTGGAGTGCCGTCCAAGCTGGCACCCTAAGCACCACCCCCGACACGATCGAGTTACTCAAGCATTATCCAGGTGATCCCGAAACACGCACCAAGGCGGACTCGATCGTACGGGCGATGTGGGGCGCACAAAAGGCGTTACTGCTCCACAAGAGCGAGAGCCACTTCGCGGACGCCATCAGGTGGGCCAAGGTGTTCTGGGGATCGAACTCAATGACCTCACGCTGCATGAGGCGGCGCGAAGTCGAAACGGATGAGATCGAACTCGAAGAAGGCGTGGTAGACCCGCCAAACCCGTCGACCCCGAGTGGCGAAGTACCGGCACCGGGCACGCCACCAGAGCGAGGTGCTCGCCTTCGTCGGCTGGCGATGGACCTTCTCGCCAGCTACGTGGAAGCTCTCGAAACCTCACCGGCCCGGCTCCACGACCGAGAGAGGCAGGAGGTCCATTCTGGGCTCGTCGCCCGCGCCGGGCGCGATGTGATCACGGCGCTCGGCGCTCCGGACTTGTGGTGTATGGAGCATGGCGCTCACATCGTCCGAGTGCTCGTGGAGGTGCGCATCTACATCCAGTGGATGGCACAGCAGGACCCCTCGATATATCGCGTCTTCCAAGACTACGGGGCTGGGAAGGCAAAGCTGTACGCACGAATTTTGGGCGAGCTTCCCGAAGATGCGAGAGAGTCTGACTTCGAGGAAGCCCTGAGAGAACTGAACAGGTTGAGTCACAACGACCGGACACTGGATCACCGAGTGGTCGACACTCGCGACTCTTTTGCCGGGGGGAAGTCCATCCGGGCAATGGCTGATGAGTGCGGCATGATCGATCTCTACCGACAGGCATACCAAGTCGCGAGCGGCGTCGCACATTCTGAATGGTGGTCTATTGAGACACATTCGATGGAGCGTTGCCTGAATGTACTACACGGGGGGCACCTCATTCCGAGCCTCTCTCTCAACTCGGGCGAAAATGTCGAACTAGCAAGCTCATGGGTGGACCAGCTCTACGCGCTGATCCGGATTAGCATGCAGATACTCGGGACTGACAACAAGGCAGTAGCCAATGCATTCGCCTGGCTGGATGACGAAGTGGTCGATGGGCAGTCCGCCGGTGATCCCGCGGACGACAGTCCGGGCGGTCACCCCGAATCTGCCTGACAGCGCCGCGCCACATACGTGCCACATGTGGCGGTCACCTCCCGGTGATCAGCGGTCAACATAGCGGTCACCTCGGCCGTGTCGCCCGCGCGGCTCGGCCAGGTACTCCAGCACGTGGTGGCGGTGGCATGTCGATGGCGGAACCTATCGTTCGAGCCACGGGCCCCGCCTCATCCGCGCACACGGCAGGCAGGCGCCCGCCAACCTCTCAAGCATGTGCTCCGTCCGGAAAGCGAGACGGCGTCCGACGCCGCCTGGGGCATCAGCTGCCCGGCAGCTCCCACGGCAACGCGATGAGCATCCTCGCGCCGCTCGGCACTCAGAAGGGGCACACGCAACCTCGCGTGCGGTCATCCCTTCGGCCGGGCGGGAGTTTGCCATCATCGCAGCCTTGACCGCACGATCGGCCGCGAGCCAGGCTCGACGGGGGCAGAACTGCGCTGCGGAGGCGACACGGCCGGCCTGCCCCGGCGTGCTCAGGCGTCCAGTGCGATCCGAGGATGTTGATGTCACCGTTGATGTCAGTTGGCTGTCAGCAACGTGGGGGTGGAGAGGCTGAAACAGAAGGGGTAGGTGGGTCACCCCCTGCTGTTTCAGCGTCTTCACCCTCTCGCGGGTGACGCTGTGACATAGAGAGAGTGTGGGAGAGATGGCGCCGAGCCAACTATCACATCCCTGCCACTCACGTTTCCGCAGATCAGAGCCGGTCGAGTGACAGAGTGACAGGTGTGACAGTGCCGCCGTCGAATGTCCTCCAGCAACAGGCTGGGCGGCGCAGAGCCGCCGCCCGCGCCGAGGAGCCTGCGGCCGGCTAGCGGAGCCCGGAGTGAGAGTTCTAGCGATGTGTCAGCGGTCTCCCGCAGTGATCGCTAGCATTGGTGATCCCTGCCCATGCGCGGCTAGCGCGGCAACTGGGCGCCGCGTACAAGTAAAAGATGCAGATCTACGTGAGAACCACGGCGTCAAATAGTTAGGCCCTGGAGGGTCATGTGCGAATTCAGACGGTAAGAATCTGCAACTTTAGATGCCTACAAGACGTCACTATTTCATTTGACGGCGTGACAACATTCATCGGTCCGAATGGAGCTGGAAAGTCATCCGTGCTGCGCGCGCTGGAATGGTTTTTCAACGGCGACACGACCGCCTTGACCGACCACGATGTGTACTCCGGCGCCGATCCCGCCGCACGTCAGATCACCGTAGAAGTGACTTTCACCGAACTGACAGAGAGAGATCGTACGCAGCTAGGTGAGCGATATGCTCCGGTTGGGTTTTCTAGTTTCCGCGCCAAGCGCACATGGGAAGCTGGAGTCGACAGGATGACTGTTGCCACTCAAACGTATGCCCCGTTTGAGGAGGTACGCAGGGGAACCACGGTCGCAGAGAAGAAATCTACCTATAGCGAGCTGGTCGCCTCTTACCCGATGCTCAACCTCCCAAAATGGACCAAGGTGGACGAGGCCGAACAGGCAATGAAGGCGTGGGAGAAAGAGCATCCCGACCAGCTTGAAGAAGTAATGGTGAGCACGGCTCAAATATTCGGGTTCAATGGCCAGAACAAGTTGTCAGGAATTTTCGACTATGTGCTTGTGGCTGCCGACATGCGTGCGGTCGAAGAGAGCGTAGAAGGCAAAAAGACTATTATTGGCCGCATCCTCGATCGTACCGTTAGTCGCGACGTAGCCCGCGCCGAATTCGAAGCACTCGCTGCGGAGGTCAGCCAGCGCCAAGCGGAAATTACTCGTCGACTCTTGGGTGGACAACTAGAGGAGCTTGGCCAAGCGCTAACTGCCGAGGTAGCCGTTTTCACCAGTGGGCGCGGTGTGCGGCTGAACGTGACATCGCCCGATGTGCGTCCTATTCCTGCGAGCGTCAACGTTCTAATCACTGATGCCCTTGTGGAGACCTCGGTTGACCGTCAAGGGCATGGTTTCCAGCGGGCACTGTTGATCTCCTCGCTCAAGCTTCTTGCAACGCGGGGAACAGATACCAGCGACAGTAGTGTGATCTTGCTAGCAGTCGAAGAGCCGGAACTCTTTCAACACCCGACCCAGGCGCGAGTATTTGCGAGAGTACTGAGGGAGCTTTCAGAAGCACCGGATCGTGGCATGCAGATTGCTTATGCGACACACAGTCCGTACTTTGTTGACCCAAGGTATTTCGATCAGGTGCGTCGGGTGACCCGGAGCCGACACGATGTCAATGGACACGCCGAGGTAGAGGTCTTTCAAGCGTCCTTGGAGGCAGTCTGCGCCCGCCTCGACGGCTTTGTTCCTGATAACTCCATACGATCTCGCTGGGACCAAGTATGTACGAGGACCCTAGCTGAAGCCCTGTTTGCTGAGGCAGTCGTTCTGGTGGAGGGCGACTGCGACAAGGGAATCCTTGACGGAATGGCATCTCGCGGCGGGCAGATATCCTTTGAAACCCATGGAATCACAGTCGCACAGGCTGCAGGAAAACAAAATCTTCTGACGCCGCACGCCATTCTCGCGGAGTTGCGGATCCCAACGCTTACTGTCTTTGACAGCGACAAAGGTAGTGGCGACCGAAAGCGCGCAAGCGGGAAGGATCCGCTGGCCGCCAGACGGGAGGATGAAAACAATGCGAGTATGAATCGTCTACTTCTAAGGTATTTCTCTGTTCCAGAGAGTGACTATCCGGCCGGAAAGATCAGTCCGACACTGTACGCGTGGGATGGCGATCTAGAGCGCGTTCTCGCACGTGATTGGCCTGGCTGGGAAGACACCCATAAGCAACTTATTGACGAGGGTCGAGGTGTCAACGGGAAGGACCCAGCCACGTACGGTCTAGCGGCTAAGGAGTGCCCAGAGGGGCCTACCGGAGTCCTTCTCGATGTCGTCGCGGCTGCGGGCAATCTAGTCGCACGCTAGCCATTTCGGTCCATGCCCCCAAGGAGGTGCCGAGCCAACCTCACCACGAAGCGCTCCGCGATCACGGCCGCCAACTTCGCTCCTGGCCGTAGGCGGCCGGTAGCCGTGCCGGCTTTCCATCTCCAAGGCATCGAGCAATCTCGGCACCAGGTAGCCGCAGAGCTTGGTGAGGTTCAGGGGCGTGTCGCAGGACAGGCAGCACCGCATAACCGGAGTACTGCCGGAGGGCGGATTTATCGGCGCCGGAGCGTGTCGTTAAGTAGCCGCTCTAGTTCGTCTGCTGGTGCAACGCAGCGGAAGCCCGTGTCGTCATCGCACATGGTCGCCGCGGCATCGTTCACCAGGGTTGGCGTGGCTCGGTCGAACGGGCTGGTCCAGGCGCCGCCCTTCAACTCGTGGCGGCCTGGGCTGACCTCGGTGGAGCACCATTCCCAGACGTTGCCGCACATGTCGTAGACGCCATACGGGCTGACGCCGCTTCGGTAGCAGTCTCCAGGGGTCGTTTCACCGATCCCGTTCTCCCGCACGTTGCACTTTGCGGGCGTCGGCTGATCTCCCCATGGATAGACCGCGCCACGCGTGCCGCGGGCAGCCTTCTCCCACTGCTGACTCGTGGGTAGTTGCTTGCCCGCCCACTCCGCGTAGGCCGCCACGTCCTGCCAGGTCACGTAGACGACCGGATGCTTCTCGATCCGGTCAGGGAAGACGCCATCATCCCAATGCCGAGGCGTGGCACGTCCGGTAGCGGCGACGAAGCGAGCGTAATCGGCATTGCTTGTCGGATAGACATCGATGTAGAAAGCCGGTAGCCATACTGGCTCGATGCTTGGTCCAGATAGATAGACGCCGCCATCCACCTTGACCATCGGGCTCCCGTCGATCGGATGCCTGACTTCCTTATTCGCAAGGAGATCTCGGGCTGCGCCATCGTCGACGGCGGGCACCAATGAGTCGCCAGTGAGGAAGGTGAAGCGGGCCTGCGTGTCAGGATCTGATCGCGTGAGACAAGTGTCGAGCGCGGCTTGGTTCACCGGTCGGGGTTGAATCGACTCCCGACCGGCCTCCCATTTCGAGATCATGCGCTCGCTGACGCCGAGGTGCGCGGCGAACTCGCGGATACTCATCCTCTTCGCCTCGCGCAACGCCCGAACTTCGACACCCGACCATCGCTGAACAGTCGCCACTAGGTCTGCTCCCTGTCTGATCTTCGTGGAAGAGGGTAGCGGACTGTAGATCGCTGGGTCACACCGCTTCGGTCGGGATGTCCTGGTACAGCGCACCCAACTCGCACACGACCTTGTGGTCACTGGCCCACTGCTGAGCATCGACGGCCACGATCGATCTGACCCCCGTCGCCGCGTTCGTGGCGAAGGAAGCTTCCATCTGAGAGAGGTCTGACAGAGTCAGCGACTCACTGACTACGGGCTCGTCAAGGGCCTGCTGAAGCAGGGTCATCGTTGTTCCGGCCAGACACTCAGACCGAGGCCAGATGATCTGTCCGTTGCGCACGAAGCCGATGTTCGACGTAGCGATCTCCGAAATTGAGCCGTCCGGATTGAGGAGCAACACGTCGTCGAATCCTTCGCGCTGGGCTGCGCGTCGACGCTGCAGCACGCCGAACAGCCCGATGTGTTTCACGGCCGGGTTCTCCCGCCTATACGACACTGCCTGGAGGTGCAGCGGCGTAGGCGACTTCGTTGCTGCGGCCCGAGTGGTGACGAGAATGTGCGGATTGGCGTCGGCGCCAATCGTTCCCAGATCGAGGGCCGGGTCATAGACCGTTACCCGCACCACGGTCTTCTGAGGAGCGTCCGCTAGTGCGTGGCGAACGTGGCGCCGCACTCGGTCGATGTCCAGCTCGACGTCGAAGAGCTGGCGGCAGTCACGGGCCAACCGTTCCAGGTGTAGCGAGAGGCCCCGCACCTGGCCGTCTTCGACCAGCATCGATGTGAAGTGACCGTAGTTGGTCAACGCCAGCGACCTGACCTGCTCGATGGTGGCGGGCATTCCATTGAGTTCCATGGCGGTCAGCTTCCCATCTCAAACGGGCCAAATATAGGCGGCTAACACCCAAGTTCAGCGAAAGTTCAGTGCTGCCGGTTCGGCGAAAGTTCAGTAGCACCGGTTCGGTAAAAGTTCAGCGGAGCAGCCCTGTCTGGGCAGTTCTCAGGCCGGGCAATCGGCTGCAGCCTGGATACATGATCAGATCCCGAAGGTTCAGGCGATTCCGCCGCACGTCACTGACGTCAGCGCATGCCGCGGAGTACGGCTTTGACAGTGGCCTGGGAGACACCTGCGGCCTCGGCTATCTCGGGGACCGTGTGACCGGTCGTGCGGCGCACATCTCGTATGGCTTCGTCGCGGCGCTGTCGCAGCTCGTCAAGCGACCGGCTGGCGTCGCGGACCTGCTCAGCCAGCTTGCGGAGATCCTCCAGGGCCATCATGCGCGCGAGTCTATCGGCTGGCCGGATACACACCTTCTGGCTAGACGGCTAGACGTCTAGCCGCTAGCCGTCTAGCGTATGTCTCGGACAGGGACCTCAAGGAGATCGGTGACACCGGCCAGGCGGAGGGGAGTCAGCGATGCGTGCTTGGTGGAGGAGACAGGACCAGGTGGCCGACGTGGAGCGCGATCGGGCTGCGTTGGTCTTGAGTCGTGTCGCGGAGGCTCGTGCCGAGCTTGCACGGGTGGAGACGAAAGCGGGCGTACTGGCTGGTCTGTCGGGAGCTGCAGTGACAGTGATGTTGGCGACGGCGGCCGCGCGGCCATGGTTGCGGCCCGCGATCGTGGGTTGGGTTTCCGTCGCGGCGTTCACCGGGTCGACGGTGGTTTTGTTGGTGGCTTTGCGGCCGGCTCTGCGTCGCGGGGTTGGGCTGTTGCGTACGGCGTCGCTGGCCCCCGATGTGGTGCTGGAGGAGAGCGCGGAACGCGCCGGCCGGGCCGACATGGAGATGCGCGAGACGGCCGCGCTGGCGGTGCTGTTGTCGGGCCTGGCCGTCCGCAAGTACCGGCTCGTGCGGGCTGCAGTCGATCTGGCCTTGCTGGGCCTGGTGCTGGCGAGCGTGGCAACGGGCCTTGCTGTGTGGCTTTGACCTGTCAACGCACGCTGCTAGGTGGGGGCTGGCCGGTTCGAGTCCGGGCGCGCGTACGAGATCGGTGGTGCTTACACATCGCTGATCAGCAAGTGGCCCCGCGGGTGCTGACACACCTGCGGGGCCGGTGAAACCGCGAACCTAGAGAGAGGAACTGCGGTTCATGCACATCATCTCCCACCGGCCTTCGGGTCGGTACGACGATGACCAAGACGCTCCGATTGAGGACCGGGAGCCGACCCGTGCGGAGCTGGCCGCGATCGAGGCCGAGTGGCCGTTGATCGAGGCAGAACTGGCCCTGCTGGACGAGCAGATCGCCGTCCTCAACCTCACCGGCCACGGCTCGGAGCTGCACCGCCGTCGGATCCGACGGGCCGAACGTCGCGTGCTCGCGGCGCGACGGACGCTGGCGGTCCGGGATGACGCGGCGGGGGTTGCGTCATGACGTGGCAGCCCTCGATCGGCGCGCAGCTGGGCGCCCTGCTGCGGGACATGCCAGGTCTGGGCGCGGACCGGGCCGATTTCGCGGCGTGGCTGCTGCGGAAGGCGGACCTGCTGACCCGGATCAGCGAGGAAGACCCCGACCCGCAGATGCAGATCCAGGCCCGAGGCCTGGCCGAGGTGGCCCGCCGGCAGGCGCGGCGGCTCGCCCACATGGCCACGAACACCACCGACCCGGCTGACACCGGCAGTGACACCGAGCCCCGCTCCTCCGATGCGGGTGGGGGTGAGGGCTGATGGGCCGGAGCTTCTATCGGTGGCGGGCGTTCCGCTGGGTCAGCCTGTGGGATGGGCGGCAGTGGTCGGCCCGGTACGTGGACGGGCTCCCGGCGTTCCCGTTCCACCACGCGCCCTCTGGTCTGTTGACGCGGCGGCAGCTGCGCGAGCGCGGGCTGTGCCCGGGCGGGCAGGAGCCGTACGCGCTGCTGGTGTGGCGACGCGATGAGGCATGGGCGTCCCTGTACCGCCTCGACCTGGCCAAACCCAAGCGGACCCCCACGGCTGGACAGCGGCGGGCGCTGGCCAAGGCGATGGCCGCCCGCCGTACCTGCCGGGCCTGTGGCCGTGATGTCGGCTACTGCGTACCGACCTCGACGCGCACCTGCTCCACCTGCGAACAGCCCGAGGACCTGGCCGACGACATGACCGAGGGCGTAACCGGAAGGGAGGCCGCGTGATGAGTGCGACCGGGGTATGGACTGGTGTGCGTGACCTGACCCGCGACCGCCCGACGGTGCTCGAGGAGAACGCGCCTGCTGATGTGCGGTGTCGGCCGCTGTCGGATCCGGAGCTCGCGGCGACCGTGGTCGTGGGCGTGCTGGTGGGTCTGCTTGGGCTGATCGGGTTGGTGACGTCGTTCGCGACGGTCGCGGCGGCCGCCGCTCCGGCGTTCGGGCGGCTGGCGTGGCTGGTGCCGGTAGGTGTCGACGTCGGGATCTTGGTGTTCTCCGCGCTGGACCTAGTGCTGGCCCGGCTGGACATGCGCGTGGTGTGGCTGCGGCTGGTGCCCTGGTCGTTGACCGCCGCCACCATCTACCTCAACGTCGCCGAACAGTCCACGGTGTTCGGGCAGGTCGCCCACGCCGTGCTGCCGGGCATGTGGGTCGTAGCGATCGAGGTAGGCACCCACGCCATCCGAGTCCGCGCCGGACTCGCATCGGCACGCCGGATGGACAGCATCCGTCGCTCGCGGTGGCTGCTCGCCCCGGTCTCGACGCTGGGGCTGTGGCGACGGATGGTGCTGTGGGAGATCACCGCCTACCCCGATGCCCTCCACCGCGAACGAGCCCGGCTTCTGGCGCTGACGGAGTTGAAGGACCGCTACGGACACCTGCACATCGCGGGCCGCACGGCCCGGTTCCCGGCTGCGTGGCGGTGGAACGCCCCACGCCGCGAACGCGCCCTCTACCGCCTCGGCGAACACATCCCGCACCACGACCAGGCGGAACCGGCCCCGGCTCTGGCCCCACCTATGCCGACGACGCCGCGACCGATCCCGCGCCCGAAGGCGACCACGAAGACGGGAAGCCGGTCCCGCCGTAGCACTGTCGTACCGGACGTGGTTGACCTCGTGCCGGCCGCCGAGGCGGCAGCGGAGCGGATCGCCGCACGGGGTGAGGACCTGACCCGGAAGGCACTCGCTGCCCAGCTACGCGCCGACGGCCACCAGGTCGGCAACGCCAAGCTCGGCACCCTCCTCGAACACCTACGCAACCGCATCACCACAGACAGCTCATCAGGTGACGAGACGTTGAGGGAGACGTCCGAATGAGTGGCCGCAACCGCGACACCAACAACGCCCACCCCGCACGCGAGGACGGGAGGGTTGAGCTGGTCCCACTCCCCCGCCGCGCCGACGCCCCGGACGGTCCCGGGACCGAGGGGCACCTGGTCCCGGACCGCGACGGCGACGGTCCTCTTACTGGTCCGCAGGCCGGTCCCGGGACCAGCCCGGAGACGGCCGTTGCCCGGTCCAGTGGCTCGGAGGTGTCCTACGAGATCGAGCTCGACGAGTCCCCGCGCCCTGGTCGTGGTTCGGTCCCGGTTGATGCTCCCCCGGCACCGGACGGGCAGCGGCGCCCGGTCATCCCGCCCGCGTTGTGGCCGCGCAACATCGGCGGCACGACCAAACGCACCGCCGGCCGGTGGGCGCACATCACCGCCTTCCACACCGTCCGGGCGCCCTGGTACGGGATGCAGGTCGCCACCTACTCACTCCGTGGCCTGTACCGGCTCGTCGCCCAACAGATCGCCTGGTGGTGGGTGCGCAACCACTTCACCCTCCTGCAGCACGCCGCCGACGCCAACGACACCAAGGAATGGGCCAAGGTCCTCCGAGAGATCAAGGCCACCCGACTTTGGCGCGGCATCGTCCTCATCGGCGAGGCCATCGCCGTCGCGCTGTGCCTGCCACTGGCCTGGCAGACCGTGCCCGGCCCCTACCTGGCGGGCGCGGCAGGCGTCGCGATCCTGCTACTCGCCCGCCACGGCCGCCCGGTCGGCCGCACGATCGTCGGCACGGCCGTGGTGAGCCCCCGGTTCCGCAAACTCAACTCCGACATCGTGCTGCGCGCCTACTACGCCGCCGGCCTAGGCCGGCCGGACAGGACCGACCAGGAGGTCCGCTTCGGTTCACCGATGGGCCGCGACGCACGCAACACCGGCTCCCAAGTCGTCGTCGACCTGCCCTATGGCAAGGGCTGGTCGGACGTCTCGGCCGCCCGGGAGAAGATCGCCTCCGGTCTGGACGTGCACCTCAACCAGGTGTTCCTGACACCCGACAAGACCTCCAGCCGGCGGCACACCCTGTTCGTCGCGGACCGGGACCCGCTCGCCGTCCCGGTCGGACGGACCGACTTGCTGGACTGCAAGCCGCGCAACATCTGGCGCCCGGTCCGCTTCGGCAAGGACGAACGAGACCGCCTGGTCACCCTCGCCCTGATGTGGGTGTCAGTGCTGGTCGGTGCCCAACCACGCAAGGGCAAGACGTTCGCCGCCCGACTGCTCGCCCTGCACGCAGCCCTGGACCCCTACGTGAAGCTGATCATCGTCGACGGGAAGAACTCCCCGGACTGGATGAAGTTCCGGCTCGTGGCACACCGAATCATCTTCGGGACACACCCCAACCCGAACGACTCCGACCCGATCAGCCACCTGCTGGAGGCGTTGGACGAAATCCTCGCCCACATCGAGGCGGTGAACCAGCAGCTGGCGAAGCTGCCCGCCACCTTGTGCCCGGAGGGCAAACTCACCGAAGAGCTGGCCCGCGACCCGCGCTTCCCGGACCTGCGGGTGGCGATGGTGGTGATGGAGGAGTTCCAGGTCTACTTCGAGACCGAGGACCAGGCCGTCAACAAGGAGATCGCCGGCAAGCTGTCCCGCATCCAAGCTGTCGGCCCCTCAGCCGGGGTGGTCATCCTGTCCAGCTCCCAGAAGCCGTCCGGTGTTGGGGCGGGGGATGTGGGCCGGCTGTTCAACCGGTACCGCGACAACCACGCCGTCCGGTTCGCGCTCAAGTGCGGTAACCGGCTCGTCTCCGAAGCGGTGCTGGGTGGCGACGCCTACGCCGAAGGGTTCGACGCCTCCTCCCTGCCGGTCGGAGACGAGTACCGGGGCGTGGGCTACCTGTATGGCGCCACCGACGCCACCCCGACCGTGCGAACGTTCCTGGCCGACCAGGGCGACGCGGAGAAGATCCTCACCGCTGCCCGCGCCCACCGCGAACGGCTGGCCACCCTAACCGGCATGGCAGCCGGCGAGGAGATGGCCCGCCAGGCCCGGGATGTGCTTGCCGACGTCCAGGCCGTGATGGCCGGTGAGACCGGGCTGCAGTGGCCCACCATCGCCGCCCGGCTGGCCGGGCAGATGCCCGAGCACTACGCCGGGCTGTCCGCCGACGCGATCTCAGCCCAGCTACGGGCACTGGGTGTGCCGAGCGTGGACATCAAACGCGACGGCCAGGTCCTCAAGGGCGCCAAAGCCGCCGCCGTCGCCGCAGCCATCAACCGCCGGAAGGTCAACGGAGGGTAACCACCGGGCGGGGCGGGACAGGTAGCGCCCGCCCCGCAACCGGTAGCGGCCACGCTACCACCCCACAACTGACCTGATCAGGCCGTCCGTCCGCAGGTAGCGGGTCGCGGCCACAGCCTCTCGCGCCCAAAAACAGCCCCAGGAGGCATCCGAATGCTCTTCAACGCCGCGACCGCGACCCCACTCGCCGCCACACACAGTGACCAACCTGGTGTGGCTGGCTGGCTCGTGCTCGGCCTCGCCGCATGGGCCGCCGGCTACCTGCTCCTGTGCTGGATCTGGCCCTTCCGCAACTGCCGCCGCTGCAACGGCTGGGGCAAACACCGCGCCCCCATCGGCCGAGGCTTCCGCCACTGCCCCCGCTGCGACGGCACCGGCCACCGACTCCGCACCGGCCGCCTACTCCTCAACCACCTCCGCGACATACGCGGCGCCAGCAAATAACCCCTGCCCGCCAACAAGCCCAGTCCGCACCACACCTCGAGGAGGCCCGGACATGACCGCCCCCATGAACGCCGCGCTGGATGCCGCGCTGGCCGCCGCCGCACGCGGCTGGCACGTCTTCCCACTCCGTCCCAACGACAAGCGGCCAGCCTTCCCCAACCACACCGCCGAGACCTGCGACGGCACCGACCCGCGGTGCCGGGACGGGCACACCGGCTGGGAAACCCGCGCCACCACCAACCCCGACCGCATCCACCGCGCCTGGACCCACAAGCCCTACGGCGTGGGCGTCGCGACCGGGCCGTCCGGCCTGGTCGTCATCGACCTCGACACCCCCAAACCAGGCGACCAGCCACCCGAGGAATGGAAGCTGCCCGGGATCGTGGACGGGCACGACGTCCTCGCCGCCGTCTGCGAACAGGCGGGCCAGCCACTGCCGGTCGACACCTACACCGTCGCCACCCCCAGCGGCGGCACCCACCTCTACTACCAACACCCCGCCGGGCCACAGCTGCGCAACACCACCGGCGGCACCTCCGGATCGCTCGGCTGGCTCATCGACACCCGCGCCCACGGCGGCTACGTCGCCGCAGCCGGCACCACCATTGCCGGACGCGCCTACCGAGTCGTGCACGACGTCGAACCGGCGCCGCTCCCTGACTGGCTCGCGCGACGCCTCTCCCCCGCCCCACTGCCACCCCAGCGGCCCGTCCGGATCGACCTGCCCACCGACCGGCACGGCCGCTACCTCCAGGCCGCGATCGCCCGGCAACTCCACCACATCGCTACCGCGACCGAAGGCACCCGCAACACCGCCCTCTACCGCTCCGCCGTCGCCCTCGGACAACTCGCCGCCGGAGGCTCCATCGCCGAGGAAGAGGTGCGCCAGCTACTCACCCGCGCCGGACTCGACGCCGGCCTACGACCCCGCGAAGTCACCCGCACCGTCGCCTCAGGAGTGCGCGACGGCGCCAAGCGCCCCCGACACGTCGCCGCATAGCCACTGGGTCAGCGGACCAGAGCAGCGAGAGAAAGGCATGACAGTGATGAATTGGGCAGATACGACCAGCGCGGCGGCTTTCGATGACGTGCTGCTGCCACTGGAGTTCGAAGACCTCGCCCGCAGCAAACCCAGGCCCGGCAGCTCCGTCGGCTACCGGGCCGCGTGGCTGCTACGCAAAGCCGCCCTGTTCGACCGGCTCGCCAGCACTGACCCAACCCAGGCCGACACTGCGCTGACGGTTGCTGGCCGCGCCCGCGAGGCCGGCCGGCGACTCCAAGCCCAGCTCGTCGACGCTCTCGCGCCCGAACTGGCTACCGGCGACGAACGCCCGGCCAGCCAGACCGCCTCCTCGGGCCTGTGCAACGACATGACCACACCACGGGAGGAAGCAGCATGAGCCTGGCCAGGCCACTCGCCTCGGTCCCTGATCCGGTCAACCGAAAGACCCGGTGGACCGACGCAGAACTGATGGCAGTCGACTTCCCCGAGCCACGGTGGGCCGTGCCCGGGTTGTTGTGCGAAGGGCTGAACCTGCTCGCCGGGGCACCCAAACTCGGCAAGTCCTGGCTCTCCCTCGGACTCGGCGCCGCCATCGCTAACGGCGAACCCGCCCTGGACACGATCGAGGTAGAGCGCGGACCCGTCCTGTACTGCGCACTCGAAGACACCGGCCGCCGCCTCCAGCGACGCCGCCGGCAGATGCTCTCAGCCGGTAGTTGTGCCGCACCCCTGCTCACCCTGGAAACTGCCTGCCCCACCATGACCAGCGGTGGCGAAGGGCTCCTCATCGACTGGCTTGAAGCCAACCCACACGCACGGCTCGTCATCATCGACACCTTCGAAAAGATGCGCGGCTCCACCCCACCCGGCATGTCGGCCTACGCCGCCGACTACGCCGCCGCCGCCCGCTTCAAGCGGATCGCCGACTACTACAACGTGCCGTTCCTGCTCATCCACCACGTCCGCAAACAAGGCGCCGAGGACTTCCAAGCAATGGTCTCCGGCACCAACGGCCTCACCGGCGCCGTCGACGCGATCCTCGTCCTCGAACGCGCCCGCGGCCAAGCAGACGCCGTCCTCCACGTCACCGGGCGCGACGTCCAGGAGAACGACTACGCCCTCACCTTCAACCCCACCGCCGGCGCCTGGACCCTCCTCGACGGCCCCGCAGCAGACCACCTCATGCACGACACCCGCGCCCAGATCAGCAGGTACGTCCGCGCCAACCCCGGCAGCACGCCCAAAGCCATCTCCCAAGCCACCGGCATCAACGCCAACACCATCCGCAAAACCTGCACCCGCATGGCAGAAGACAACCAACTCCACAGCACAGCGGGCGCCTACTACCTGACCGAGCCGAATGACAGCACGGACACGGCCGAACTGTCACAACTGTCACTCCGTCACTCCACCCCCTCCGGCCCGGGACAACGGCAGTGACATGAAGTGCTGACACCACACCCGCCCACCACAGCACGAGCGAGGAGTCGGATGGACGCAGTCCCCACGCTCTACACCACCGAGGAGGCGGCCAAGGTCCTTCGGGTCCGCCGGAGCTGGCTAGAACGACAGGCAGCGGCGCGGCGGATCCCGTTCACGATGCTCGGCGGCTGCTACCGATTCACTGCTGACCACCTGGCCCAGATCGTGCACATCTTCGAGTCGACGCCCACGGTCACTGACCTTCTGGCCCGTTCGTCGCCACAGCCAACCCCACGTACGCGGCGACGTACGACCGATGGAACGACGGGGAGCACCCCGCCGCTCAGGGCACGCCCCCGAACGCAACGAATGGTCGCCTAGTCTTCCCAACATCTTGAATCGGAGTGGAACCGATGGCTTACGCAGAGAAGCGAGGCGGCCTGTGGCGCGCACGGTGGCGCGGCCCAGGCGGAACCCTGGAATCCAAGTCGGGCTTCAGGACTCGGAAGGCCGCCGAAGACCACGCCCGCGATCAAGAAGCCGCGATCCGGAACGACACCTATGTTGACGCTCGAGCTGGCCGTATCACCTTGACGGACTGGGTGAATCTCTGGTTTCCCGCGCTCGACTTGGAACCCACAACGATGAACAACTACCGGTACATGATCGAAGTGCACATCCTGCCCACATTCGGGGACCGTGCTCTGGCATCTCTCAGCACAGAGGAGATCGCGCTCTGGGAGATGAACCTCGTCGCTAGCGGGCTTACTCGCCGCACAGCGCACGACGCCCGCTCGACTCTCACCACGGTGCTCGCCGACGCGATCCCCCGGTACATCAAGGTGAATCCCGCAGCCCGGCGACGTGGTAAGGGGCGGAAAGGACTCCGACGTATCGAGCGGATTGAGAAGAAGCGCAAGGTGTGGGCGACGCCGTTGCAAGCACTCCTCATTGCAGAACGCGCGGCCACACTCTCCGGCACGTCGACCGACTTCGTACTGCTAGTTACGGTGGCCTACACCGGTATGAGGTGGAGTGAAGCTATCGGTCTGCCACCCGACTGCATCCGCAGTGACGCACTCGACATCCACTGGAAGCTGTACGAGCTGAACGGCCGGTTCTATCGCGGCCGGCCCAAGGACGGATCGATGCGTACGGCCGACCTGCCACCATTCCTCTATGAGCTGCTGACTGATCATCTGAGCGTGGCCCAAGGCCGGTCGTGCACCTGCCGAAGTCAACACGGAGGCGGAAGCGACATCGAGTGGTGCACCGGATCTGAGTACGTCTTCCTCGGACCTCACGGGGGCCACTTCCGCCGGTCCAACTACAGCGAGCGCGTCATGCGACCCGCTGCCGACGGCTGGTACCCGGCAAGGAAGGGAGGCAGCCCGCGGCCGATGGCTCCGGTCCTAGTCGACGTCGCCGGGCCCTGGCCGGGCAGGCCGCTGCCACCTTGGCCATCGGCTACGCCCGGCGTAGCGGCGTACGTGCCGCCGACCGGACGTGGGCGCCCACGACTCGGCGAAGACACGCGCCCGGTGTCCTGGCTACCCCTGCTGCACGGGCTCTCCCCGCACGGCCTTCGCCACGGACACCAGACGTGGATGGACGAAGTTGGCACCTCCTACGTCCTGCAGTCGGAACGCATGGGCCATGAGGTCCCCGGCATGCGCGGTGTCTACAGTCACGTGAGCAAACCCATGCGGGCCGGCCTGGTCACCGCGCTCCAGGCGCTGTGGGAAGAGTCGTTAGACGAACGAGCGCTGATCGCACCGCGCTCCGCGGTCGGCGCACTGGACGCACTGCTTCTAGCCCGCCGGGGTCACTAGGAGACGGACGGTATCCCGCGCTCGCGTTGTGCCGGAGCGACCGCGGGATACCGTCTATCAAAGGTGGGCGGCGCCGCTTCCCATGGGCTTAGCCGGTGACAATCGGCGCTCGTGCCCCGCAGAAGGTTCAGGCATCTGGTCCCATGTTTGGCCGTCGAGGTCGCGGCCGAGGGACTTGGGCGTTCGCCCTCCCCATTGCTTGAAGAAAAAGGGCACGCTTGCCGAGAGACAGGCGTCGCGGATGTCCCGAGCCCACCTGATGTCCATCGGTCGGTATCCGTGACCTGACTCCCCACCAGCGATTACCCAGTCGATGTCGGCTAGGTCCAGCCCATCGAGCGATCCGAGCAGCGGCTCGCAGGACAAGAATCTGACCGCCGCCGGCACACGTCGGAGGTGGTCGACGCGGTGCGCAACGTCCATGTTCTCGATCGATACACCAAGCCACACGTTCGATGGCCAAGGCAGCTGCCCGGCAATACGTGACGCTCGCAGAGGCCTCTTCGTCAGTACTTGGTACACGTGCCGCGGAGTGTCGACCATAACGTCAAAGACGTCGCGAATGAAGGAGGTAGGCACTTTGGCGTGGAAGAGATCGCTCATTGAGTTAACAAACACCGTGCGCGACGAGCGCCACCGCCGCGGTTGCTCAAGCGAGTCGGGGTGGATGGTGACTGCGAACCCGCTTCCGGACGTGCGCGGGTCGCCGTCCTGTTGGTACTTCGGAGCTCCCATGGCTTTGAGCCGCCTCGCCAGCGTCATGGCATAGCAGTTGTCGCAACCGCTCGACACCCGGTCGCAGCCAGTCACTGGGTTCCAGGTGGCCTCGGTCCACTCAATACGCGAACGGTCACTCATCCTTAGGTCCCGACTCAGGTCGAGCTACATGTCGATCAGACATTGCGGGGCAATCCTTGGGAGGTCACGGCCTGAGTTTGCCCCATGGCGACCGCATCCGACCAGCCGCACCGCCGGTAGCGGGAGTCCGTCACCTTCCGTTGCCGTGACCGATGCCAGCGGTGGTAAGCCGCACAGTCCCGCCGAGTCGTACCCGGCCGCCCACGGCGTCGCCGACGACGATCCCCTCGCTGACAAGCTGATCGAGCGCGGGTTTGACCTGGCTCTCTTTATACACGGTCCGATACAGGGCGAACTGCCGGAGATCACTCACACTTGCGGCCTGTCCTGGCTGGTCACGTAAGTACTGCGATAGCTCCCGCCTGAGCGGTGCTGTCACCGGCTCAGGCTCGATGTCAAGTAGCTGCTGATTCGGGTCCGCCGGGTCGCGGTATTGCACACCATGTACGGGGTCGACCTCCCACATCGCCTCTTTCATCTTCTGCAGCCCCCGTACGTGGGTGGTCCCGAAGACGAGAAAAAGTGATTGCCCGCGATCGTCGACCAGCTCGAAGGACAGCACGAAAGCAAAACCAACGTCGACTAGCACGTCACGGTACTTGTTCAGCATCCATTGCGTCTTCTTGTCGGCAGGCTGCCCGGCGACATCACGCCATCCCGCATCGCCAAAGACTATGTCTCCATGCTGAATACTGGTCACCTCGGCGAAGCGGGCAAAATACTGCGGTCCGAAGGTGATCAATATTTCACTGGACGGGTTCCGGGCGATCCGGCGAACAAGATCGAGCTTGACCGCGCCGCCCCATGTGTCGAGCACGACCAACATGGGACGGCCCCAGGCATTATGCTCGGTCAGCAGATTAGAGAGGGCCGGATCATAATCCCCCGGCTCGACCGCGAGGTCGATCCCATAGTGCGCTAGCTTAGCGAGCGGGACAGGCGAGGCGGCCTTCTCAAGCTCCCCTTCAAGCCGCACCGCACGCCGCTTGTCGCCCTCAACGAACAGAAATCTCAGGTCTCGCGCCAGAAGACGCAATGTTGGATCTCGGATAACTGCGCGCAGAGCAATTACGGGAGATCCGGGCTCGCCACCGAGATAAACGCCGGGGCCGGCGAAGCCCTCCGCATACGTCACGTCACCCTTCCAGCTGCGGATCATGATCGGCATCCACTTGCTCAGATACTGCTCATAGACTCGATGCTTTGCGAGTGTGTGAGGAGAAGCCTCCCAGAGGACGCTCTCATTCTGGTCCACGCCGTGACCCCGCACGCGCCACCCCTCCCGCGCCAGATCGACATTACGCCTGATACACAAACGTACAATCGTCAGGCCCACGTGTCGCCGTTTCAGTCAACATGACCATCCGGGCCAGAACTGGTACCACCTGTGCGCCCAGACCGAGCGCGTGGGCATGTAGCCATTCGTGCAAACTTGCATGTAATCCAGGCATGGTGGAGGGCTCCTTCGTGACGCACCGGTGGCGCGTCCTAATCAGGGGCCTTTTGGGCCAGCCCGAAGGACTGTCTAGCGACTGTCGGCTGACGAAGGCAGGGACGCGTATCTACGCCAGCGAGGTCGCGGACGCCTACCTCATGCGGCGCGCCCTGGTGCGGGGCTACGCAGTCATCATCTGGCGCGGTCGGCACGTAGTCGAGCCCACCGAGCTGCCGCTCAGGGAGGCTGCACGATACGGCCGGGGACCAGTTTGGAAGGCTGGCGCCACCCCTGGTCACGGCTCACGTCTCGCGTACCGGCGACCCCTGAATGGCCGCTCGTGACCGCTGCGGCCCGCCCCTAATCGGACGCCAGTTGCACGGCAGAGCCTCCAAGGGGGCCAGTGAATCTCTTTGATCAACAACCGCTGTGCTGTTGGAATGGCCGGCATGTCGATGCAGCCAGGCTCGTTTGTGGAATGGCAGCACGCCCAGGTGAGCACCCCGCGCTCGGTGCTGGCCGAGGTCGTACGCCACGCGGTGGGAACTCGGATCGAGCAGGTGGACCGGATCGTGGAGGGCTACGAGAACGAGGTCTATCGCGTTCGTTGCGCCGACGGGCAGGATGTGGTGGTCCGGATCTTGCGGTTCGGGCGGTTCAGCGGTGATTCCACCAGGTCGGCGGCCGAGGCCAGGGCGATCGGTCAGGCACGGGCTGCCGGAGTGCCGGCGCCGGAGATCCTGCTGCTCGATACCGTACGGATCGACGGGACAGAGTTCCCTGTCATGGTGCAGCGCACGGTCCCCGGCCGTCCACTCGCCGAAGTTGTCACCAGCCTCTCGGAGCGACAACGGCACGACGTGCTCGCCGAGATCGGCGGATTGATCGCCCGAATCAGCGGCGTCCATGTCAATGACGAACGCGACTGGCCGACGGCGATGGCGGCCGAGCTGGCCGACCGACGTTCGGAACGGGATCAGGTCCTGGCAGGCGGGTTCTCGGCTGCGCAGTTCGACCAGATGCTGGACCTGCTCGAGGGATACGTCCACGACTTTCCCTGTCAGCGCTGGGTGCTGTGTCATGGCGACCTCAGCCCCCAGCACATCTTCGTGACCGGTGACGGCACGGACGGCGACGCCGTACGAGTAAGCGGGATCATCGACTTCGGCGACTGGAAGCCCGGCGCACCGGTGCACGACCTCGCGGTACTCCGGGTTCGCGGCCCGAAGCTGGACCTCGCGCCACTCCTGGCCGGCTACGGCGCCCACGCCGACGACACCTACCGCCGGCGGCTAGACCTGCACACCCTGGATATCGCCCTGTCCTCGCTGTGGATCGGAGTGGATGAGGACGACCAAGCCTGCATCGAACGTTCCAGCACGCTCATTCGCGTCCTACTTGCCAACCTCGGCGTTCCTGCCTTCTAGGTGCCAACCGCCGCGCGGCTCGTTCATTCTGGTGGCTGCCATTTCGGGGCCCCTGAGGGCGCCTCACTCCCGGAGACCTCCTACAAGGGTAAAGGTCAGGCGGAGCCAACCGCGCGTTCGATCACCACTGCCTTGCAAAGGCCATTCCCCCGCTCACGCTCCCCCGAGCGTGGATCAGCGCCGCGTCCCACAGCACGTGTTGCGACCGTGGATCACCGCTACGGACCAAGATCACCCTTGGCTTGGGGCACGCGGAGGGCACGGAGGCCGTGAGTGGTTCTCCGGCGTCGGTCAGCGCTGTACGTTTGTTCCAAGCTCAAGAGGAGGCACGCATGGACCCCGATCTCGCTGAGGAACTGAGCCGCTGCGCTGCCCATCATGGAGTGACCTTCGATCCGCGAGCTGTCACCGCAGCCCTCCACCTTGCCCGCCGATTAGAGGCTCCGGACGAGGCGCCTGCGGTGGCCTTCGACTGGCTTGACCAAGCGGCGATCAATGTTCGCAGTTTGGCGCTCGTACAAGCCGCGCCGCGACCCAACGGTGTGGATGAAGTCGATGTCGCTCGTGTTGCCTCTCACAGGCTCGGCCTGCCACTGTCGGCTCTGATCCCGGGTTAGAGATGGGGTTGCCGCACGCTGCGTTCAACCCCGACGCCGTTGCACGCTCAATCGACGACGCAACCCGTCAGCTGGTTGAGACAGTCGAATCCCTCCATGAGGACGATTTGCGGGCGCCGTCGCTGCTACCGGGCTGGACCCGAGCGCACGTGCTGACCCATCTCGCCCGCAACGCAGACGGCGGACGACGACTGCTGGTGTGGGCGAGAACCGGCGTCGAGACTCCGGAGTATCCCAGCATGCAAGCCCGGACTGCGGAGATCGAGGCAGGCGCAGCTCGCTCGGCGACTCAACTTCTCGCCGACGTACGCGACTCCGCGAAGCGATTTGCCGAGGAGTACGCCAAGATGCCGCCGGACGCTTGGTATTCGAAGGTTCGCTGGACGGGAGGACACTGCGGCCCAGCCTTCGAAGGCGCAAGAGCCCGCCTGTTCGAAGTCCTGGTCCACCACGTGGACCTTGATGCCCGCTACTCCCCCGAGGACTGGCCGAACGACTTCACCACCCGCGCACTGGAAGACATCTCGGCGCACGTGGCCACCCTTCCCACCGCACCCGTCGTGCAGATGTACGCCGAAGACACCCGGCTCTCGTACTGCATCGGCGATGATCATGCCAGCCAGAAGATCATCGGAACTCAAGCCGCCCTGCTCGCCTGGCTGCTGGGACGCTCGGCCGGCGACGACCTGGTAGCTCCTGCCAATGCGCCCATACCTGAGATGCCCGCCTTCTGAGCCGGGAACAGATCCAGTCTGAAAAGCGGAAGGTCGGCGGTTCGACCCCGCCCCTGCCCACCATCCTGACCATGCGATATGGCGGAGCGTGACTGACCGCCAATGCCCGTTGATCACCCTCTTTGACCGCCCGCTGTTGCACGTGGATTGCACGGGACAGCGGGCGGTTCTGCGTCCGGCCTGACCTTGTTATCCGTAGGAACGGGCACCGTGATCACGAGCTGCTCGTCCGCGCTCGGGAGGTCGTCGGCCTGGTGCTCATCGTCGCCCGGCGTTGCAGCTCGTTGGGGTCAGACTGGGGTCAGTCGGAGCGACGCATTACGAGTGGGTTCTCGCGGGCAGGTCACTCCGTCGTCCTGGTACCGCTGAGCACCTGGGAGCACGGGCTCGCACCGCAGGAGACATCCCCGGGTAAGCTCGGCCGCGCACGGGAGGGACCGCCGCTGATGAGTTCGACGTCATCACAGGATTGATCGCGCCGAACAATTCGCTATCGGGTCCACGGCTTAGATGCGTCACCGAAGGAGGAACATTGACTTCGGCAGATGAGGCCGCGCCACCGTCACCGGCGCGGCTGTGGCCGACGTTGGTTGTGGTCACCGGCCCGGCCGGATCTGGGAAGACGACGCTCGCTCACAGGCTCGCGCGGACGATCGGCTGTCCGGCGATCTGCCGCGACGAGATCAAGGAGGGCATGGTGCACGCGCACGGACCCGGATTCACCGCCGCCGTCGGAGATCCGCTGACACGTCGCACCTATCCACTTGTCTTCGATGTCGTACGGCTGCTGCTCGACGGTGGCGTAACGGTCGTCGTAGAGGCGGCATGGGAGCACCACCCCTGGGAGCGCGGGCTCGCACCGCTCGCGACGTCGGCCGATCTCAGGGTCATCCGGTGCCACACGCCGCACGAGGAGATGCTGCGACGGCAAGAGCAGCGGCTCGAGAAGGTGGCAACCCGGGCTGCGCACAACGACCGGGGTTCGCACAGCACCGAGAGGCCCGTCGCCTGGGAGGCCATCCACATCGATGCGCCCACACTCGACGTCGACACCAGCGACGGATACGTCCCCGAACTTGACCGGATCGTTGCCTTTATCAACACATGAGCTGCCCGCGGGCGACCTCGTGCCAGGCCCGCGCCACCGAGACTGGCTCTTCACCACCAGAAGCGCCGACCAGCTGCGCGACCTCGGGATCTCGGTAGCGAGCCAGTAGCAAGCGCCAGTACAGGTCGGCCTGGAAGGCACAAGGCGGCGCCCTCAGAGGGTTCCTCTCCCGGACCGAGGACCGGGGGTCCAGGAGGCAGCGCCCCCGGAAAGACCTCAGCCTGAGATGGCCTGAACAGTCGTGCGAACCGTCAGTGGCCGCGCCGGCCCGGCCGAGGACGGCCGCCAGGCCGCCCGCAGGACGAGGACGGGGCGGTGCGCGCCGCTTGCGGCGCGCCTTGACCCCCTTTAGAGCCGGAGTCGGCAATGTGCGACCTCTGACCCTAGGTTCTACCAGCTTGTACTCCGGGCTGAACACTCGTCGCGACGGCCGGGGTGCCGGATCGGTCTCTTCGGCCGGCGGGGTGGACGGCCCGGGCTGCTTGTCGGGTGGTGGGGACACGTGCACAAGGATCTCCGATCCCGCCCTCGGTCAGGAACCCCGGTACTCACTCGGGGTGTCTCACACCAGCCTGACAAAGAGGGCTTGGCAGCAGCGGCCCGCCCTCTGCACGCCGAACGTGTGACACATGGGCATGCACGAGATGTCACACCTGTCACTCTGTCACTCTGTCACTCCCTCACCGGGTTTGAACTCGGGAAACGGGAGTGAGCGGTGAGCATGTCTAGAGCGTCGGGAGACGAGGAGCGCTCAAGCTTTCGTACGAGCCGATGGCGGTACACGCACGCCCTGAGCGATCTCCGCTCCCATTCCGCTCCCAAAATCGGACATTGGACAGTCAGAGGGGCCGGCCACGTACGTGGCCGGCCCCTCTGACCTGCGATTTCCTGGTGGAGCTGAGGGGATTTGAACCCCTGACCCCCTCGATGCGAACGAGGTGCGCTACCGGACTGCGCTACAGCCCCAGGAATGAGCCCGCACCCGGCCGAACCGCCTGGCCTGAGCGCGAACGACGATGACGATAGCACGCGGACTCACCCAGAACGCCGCCGAGGCCCGCCCCGAGCGGCGCTCGTCGCCCGCTCAGTCGCCGACGGCGCGCCGCTGATCTCCGTTCGAACCGTCACGCTTGCCCGACTCGCGCCCCGTCCCGGGCTCGTTGTGACCGGTCTCGTCGAGCAGCATCGCAGACGCCTCCTCCGGACGGGACAGCATGCCGGCCTCCGGCAGCCGCGCGGTCGTCCAGGTCCCCTGGTCGGCGAGATCGACGGTCCGGACCGTGCGCGGCGCCTTCGCCTTGGTGACGTAGGTCGGGAGCGGCACCTCCACCGGGTCCCACAGGTCGCCGGACGGAGCGCGCGTACCGGCGACAGGACGCTCGGAGGTCGAGGCCGCCGGTTGGGCGACCTCCCCGCCGTCCGAGGTGTCGTCGACCCGAAGCTCCGCCGGGCGGTTCAGATCACCAGTCGTCGCCGCGAACCCACGATCTGGCGCGACCTCGCCTCCGACCCCGGCCGGGTTCTGTTGACCGGCCAGCCGGTAGGACTGGCCGCCGTGCGCCGAGGCCCACGCGGAGGACGCCTCGACGCGGGCGCCTTCGCGGGGCGCCGCCGCTTGCGGAGCGACCGGACGGACCAGGCGCTCCCGCCGGGCGGCGGAGACCGAGACCACCAGGAAGCCCGCGATGAGGACGAGCGGAATCACGAGGTTCCACCAGGGCAGCGCTCCGACGGTGGCCAGGATCGCGACCAGGGTCGTCAGGCAGATCAGGGCGACGAGGGTTCGTCGACGCCGGGCCGCGGCCGAGGGACCGACACCGGGTCGGGCCCGCGGCGGTGGACCAACGACCTGACCGTCGCCCGAGGGAGGACGGACAGGCACGCGCCGCCGCGCCAGGACACGCATCGCGGTCGAGACGCCGTTGACACTGCGTGCGGCTGCCGCCTCGTCGTGCCGGCGTAGCCACAGGGGGACGAGGTAGGCGGCCCACGCAGCGACGATCGCCGCGTAGATGAGGCCAGTACCCACGCAGACGAACGTACGCAACCGCCCTGGTAAATCGGCGCAGGCGATACGGTGTGTCGCCAGAGTTACCGGACAAGTCGTGGGTGAGTTCGCTCATCGGGCCGCCGCTTCAGCCTGGCGAGGTGTTGCTCCCCCGCTGCGACTGGGCCGCCGCCTGCGTACGCCGCCAACGGTTCAGCAGCCCTTCGGGCACTTCCTCGGCGTTCAGGGCGAAGGCGAGATGGTCACGCCAGTCACCGTCGATGTGGAGATACCGAGGCCGCAGCCCCTCCGGGCGGAACCCGAGCTTTTCCACGACCCGCAGGCTCGCGGCGTTCTCCGGCCGAATGTTGATCTCGATCCGGTGCAGCCCGAGAACGAAGAAGCAGTGATCGGCCGCGAGCGCGACGGCCGTCGGCATGATCCCGCGACCGGCGTAGGCCTGGTCGACCCAGTAGCCGATCTGCGCCCACCGTGCGGACCCCAGCGTGATGCCGCTGACGGTGAGCTGGCCGACGAGTCGCTCGATCTCGACCCGCGGCCCCGGTGGTGCGGGCGGCTCGGTGTAGGTCACGACGAACGGCAGGCAGATCCCGGCCCGCGCCTGGGCGCGCAGCATTCGGACCATCGAGCGGAAGGTTCGCGGACGCGGCTCGACACCTGCGGGCGGGGTCGCCTCCCATGGCTGCAGCCAGGCGAGGTTTCGGGCACGTACGTCGCGCCATGCCCGGGCGTCGCGGGTCCGCAACGGCCGCAGCCCGACAGGTCCCTCAGAAAGCCGTACCGGCCAACTCCTGGTCAGCCTGCACCTCCCGCGTGGTCGCCGCCGTGGATCTGGTCGACGGCGTGGACGAGAACCGGCGCCAGCACTGCCATTCCATCCCGTGCTCCACCGGTCGAGCCGGGGAGATTGACGACGAGCGTGGAACCGGCAACTCCGGCAAGCCCTCGGGACAGACTCGCCGCGGGGACGCCGTGCCCGAGACCATACGCCCGGATGGCTTCGGCCAAACCCGGGACCTCCCGGTCCAGGACCGGCCTGGTCATCTCTGGCGTCCAATCCGACGGGTTCAGCCCGGTGCCGCCCGTCGTGAGGACTACTTCGTAGCCCTGGGCGACCGCGTTCCGCAGGGCGACACCCACCGGCTCACCGTCCGGGACGACCTCCGGCCCGTCGACGTCGAATCCCAGCGCACGCAGCCCGTCCGCCAGGATGGGCCCGGCCCGGTCGGCGTAGACACCGGCCGACGCTCGGTTGGAGACCGTCACCACGCGGGCCCTCACGAGGATCGCCGCCAGTCGCCGGAGACTCCGCCGGTCTTCTCCTCGACCTGGATGTCGGAGATCACCGCGGCGGGATCGACGGCCTTCACCATGTCGACGACGGACAGGGCGGCGACCGACACCGCGGTCAGGGCCTCCATCTCGACGCCGGTCCGGTCGGTGGTGCGCACGGTCGCCACGATCGCCACCGCGTCGTCCTCGACCGTCAGGTCGACCTTGACACCGGTGACCGCGATGGGATGGCACAGGGGAATGAGCTCGGGGGTTCGCTTCGCGCCCATGATCCCGGCGATGCGGGCCACCCCGAGCGCGTCCCCCTTCGGTACGCCGCGGCCGCGCAGGAGTTCGACGACCTCGCCGGAGACGTACACCCGACCGGTCGCGCGCGCCGTCCGGGCGCTGGCCTGCTTCGCGGAGACGTCGACCATCCGGGCCGCGCCCGTCTCGTCGACGTGGGTCAGCGTACGGGCGTGCTCAGGTCCGGAGTTGGACGTCCCAGACCCGGATACTTCGGGCATTCGCCCGCCTTCCTCTGTCGTCGCGGGTCCGTGCGTCCCGCCCGGCGGCGTGCTCACCGACCGGACGCGAGCGACCCGCGTCTGCCGTCGTCCTCAGCCACCATGATCCGTCAGGTCCGCTCCCCCGAGCCGTCGAGGAGCACCACTTCCAGCGTCGCGCCTTCGGCGACTTCCCGCACGTCCTCGGGGACGACGGCGAGCGCGTTGGCCTGCGCGAGCCCGGCCACCAGATGCGACCCGGAGCCGCCGACAGGGGCGACCAGCGCCCGGCCGTCGGCGTCGAGGGAGTAGGCCACCCGGGCGTACTGCCGGCGCCCCTCCGGAGATCGCCAGCCCTCGGTGGCCGTCGCGGTGACCGTCGGCGTGACGTGTGGGGTCAGCCCGAGCATCTTGCGCAGCGCCGGACGGACGAACACCTGGAACGACACGTAGGAGCTCACCGGATTGCCCGGCAGCGTGAAGATCGGCGTCTGGTCCTCGCCCACGACACCGAAGCCCTGCGGCATGCCCGGCTGCATGGCGACCCGGCTGAACTCGACGGTGCCGAGCCGGCTCAGCACCTGCTTCACCACGTCGTACGCACCCACACTGACGCCGCCGCTGGTGACGACCAGGTCGGCCCGGACGAGCTGGTCCTCGAGCACCCGAAGGAACTCCCGCTCGTCGTCGCTCACGCAGCCGACGCGGTAGGCGACGGCGCCCGCCTCCCGGGCGGCTGCCGCCAGGGCGAAGCTGTTGGCGTCGTAGATGGCGCCCTCACCGAGCGGCTGGCCCGGCTCGCGGAGCTCCGACCCGGTGGACAGCACGACGACGCGGGGGCGCGGGCGTACCTGTACGACGTCCCGGCCGACCGACGCGATCAGCGCGAGCTGGCGGGCGTCGAGGTGGGTGCCGGAACGCACCAGCAGCTGGCCGGTCCGCACCTCCTCGCCGCGGCGGCGGATGTAGCTGCGGTCGGTGGGCGCCTGGTTGACCGACACCTTGACGACGCCGCCGTCGGTCCATTCGACGGGGATCACGGTGTCGGCACCATGTGGCATGGCGGCGCCGGTCATGATGCGCAGCGCCATGCCGGGCGCGAGCGCGTGCGCCTCTCTCCCGCCCGCCGGCAGGTCGCCGACCACCGGGAGAACGACCGGATGGGCCTCGGAGGCGTTCGCCACGTCCTCACCGCGGACGGCGTAGCCGTCCATCGCGGAGTTGTCGAACGCCGGCAGGTCGACCCCGGCCTCGACGTCCTCGCACAGGGTGCAGCCGTGCGCATCCATGAGCTGCTGCCGGAACGGCGGCAACTCATGGATACCGGCGAGCACCGCCTCGAGGTGTTCCTCGACGCTTCTCACCTTGCCGTCACCTTCCTGCCTAGCCGGCGTCCACGCCGGTGGGGTGGCCACGCGTCGCACCGTTCGTTCCGGTCCGCCGCCCGGAATCCTGCCCCGAGTCCTGCCCCGAGTCCTGCCCCGAGACACGGTCCTCCTCCGCGCCGCGTTCAGCCACGAACTCCCGCAACCAGCGGAGGAAGTCCGGCCCGAGGTCCTCCCGCTCACTCGCGAGGCGAACGGTGGCGCGAAGGTAGTCGGCCCGGTCGCCGGTGTCGTAGCGGCGCCCCCGGAAGAGGACACCGTGGACCGTGCCGCCCTCGCTGGCGGGGAGCTGGGCAAGTGTGCGGAGCGCGTCGGTGAGCTGGATCTCGCCACCGCGACCGGGTGGGGTCTCCCGGAGTACGTCGAAGACCTCCGGAGCGAGCACGTAGCGCCCGATGATGGCGAGGTTGCTCGGGGCGTCCGCGGCGTCCGGCTTCTCCACCAGGTCGGTGATGCGTACGACGTCGGTCTGGTCGGTGGCCTCCACGGCCGCGCAGCCGTAGAGGTGAACCTGGGCGGGGTCGACCTCGATCAGGGCGACGACGCTGCCACCCTTCGCCTTCTGCACCTCGATCATGGTCGGGAGAAGCGGGTCGCGTTCGTCGATGAGGTCGTCGCCGAGGAGCACCGCGAACGGCGCCGCGCCGACGTGGGGCGCCGCGCAGAGGACGGCGTGCCCGAGCCCGTTCGGAGCTCCCTGCCGGACGTAGTGGACGTCGGCGAGCCGGCTCGACAGCTGCACTTCGGCGAGGCGCTCGTGGTCGCCCTTCTCACGGAGCGTCTCCTCCAGCTCGTACGCGCGGTCGAAGTGGTCCTCGAGAGCACGCTTTCCGCGCCCGGTGATCATCAGGACGTCCTCGAGTCCGGCCGCGACGGCCTCCTCGACGACGTACTGGATCGCCGGCTTGTCGACGACGGGCAACATCTCCTTCGGAGTGGCCTTCGTCGCCGGCAGGAAGCGCGTGCCGAGCCCGGCCGCGGGAATCACGGCCTTACGAACGGTTGATGTGTGTGCACCGCTTTGACCCATGCGCCGAACCCTAGTCGGTGCCCGACGACGCCCTCCGAAGCACCGCCGCGCCGCGACGGGAGCGTCGCGGTGTCCGCCGATGCGTCACCCGTTCCCGTCGTTGCTCACTGCCCGTCGATATCCGATCACCGGAAATGTTCACGTTCTGTAGACCTTTACGACAGATTCCCCCACGGTCCGTAGATTCCACGGAGTCATTTTCCGGAAGTAGTGCGCCCGCTCAAAGGTTGAGAGAAGATAACGAACCATGCACGCAGGGGGCTTCCGAGCACCGGATACGCACCAGGCCAAGGAGCGGCTGCGACGACGTGTCCTGGCCCGGCGGGGCAAGCTGCGTCCTCCCGATCTCCAGTCCGCGGCCATCGCGCTTCGTGACGTGCTGCTCAGCGTGTCCGAGGTGAGCCGAGCCGCCGTGGTCGCGGCGTACGTCGGCGTCGGCACCGAACCCGGCACCGGACCGCTGCTCGACGCCCTCCACCGCCGCGGCATCCGGGTGCTGTTGCCGGTGCTGGAGCCCGACTTCGACATCGACTGGTCCGTCTACACCGGACCTGAGTCGCTCGTCCGGGCCGCGCGCGGCCTGCTCGAGCCCGACGGCCCGCGACTCGGACCAACCGCGGTCGGCACCGCCGACGCCGTACTCCTGCCCGGGCTCGCGGTAGACAACTCCGGCATGCGGCTCGGCCGGGGCGGCGGGAGCTACGACCGGGTGCTGCGGCGGACCGCCCGCGAGGCGTTCCGGTGCGTGGTCCTGCACGAGGGCGAGATCGTCGACGGCGAGGTGCCCAGCAGCCGCCACGACGGACGGGTGCAGGCCGCCGCACTGCCGTCCGGGCTGGTCCGCTTTCCGGTGACCGCCCACCAACCCGAGCACGCCTGAGGGTGTGGCTCCCCGACCAACCGTCCTAGGGGATCAGGGCCAGAGTGTGTTCGGAGGCGCGCTGGACCTCGTGGGGTGAGAACGCCCAACGGTAGGAGCCGCCGCTCGCCCACGTCCGGAACTGGTCGTTGTAGTGCTCCGACCACGGATGCCCGGACGCACCGGTGAGGTTGACCCACCGGGAGTTGTCGAAGTTGGCGAGGTCGACGACCATCCGCATCGACGGGACGGCACCCACCTCGTAACCGTCGCCCGCGGCGTTCCACCCGGTGGCGAGCACGGCGTCCGAACCACCGGGTAGCTCGTAAGGCCCGCGGTTGAAGAGGCGCTCCAAGGGCACGATCCCGCTCTGCCCGAACGCCTGGTTGACGAGGTCCAACTGGTGCAGCTTGCCCCATCGCCACTCGGTCGGGTCCTTCGCCATCCGGCGGGTGAGGTCGGCGCGGGCATCGACCAGCGCCTTGCGCAGGATCGTGTCCCGGTCCTCGCGGACGTTCCGGGTGCGTACGTCGTCCCACCAGGCGTTGGTGGGCTGGGTCAGCATGGTGCGGACGAGCTCCCACCATCGGTCACCGCCCGACGGCCACGCGCGCTCGGGCAACTCGTCGTGGAAGGTCTCGGCGAGCAGGCTCCTCCACACCGCGTTGAAGTACGCCGCGGGCGCGGAGTTGACCCCCTGGGTGTAGTTCCAGCCGGCGAAGAGTCGCTGTGCCTCCGCGGTGAAGTCGTCCACCTTCACCCGTCGGAGGTAGGGCACCAGCATGGCCGCGTTGGCGTTGTAGGTGTCGAGCTGGATGTTCTGCATGTCGGCGGCGTCGAGTTTGCCGCCACCCCGCAGCAGGTCGGCGATCCGGTCGCTGCGGTAGCCGTAGGAGTAGTGGTCGGCGAGCCGGTAGCGGTAGGTGGGTGGGGCGACGGCCTGGTTGGCCGTCACGATGTAGCCGGAGGCGGGATCGAGTTCGGACGGCAACTGGTCGAAGGGCACCCAGCCGGTCCAGTCGTAGTCGCTGAGCCACCCTGGTACGGGCCACTCGCCGGTGCTCCCCTTGCGGATCGGGATCCGGCCCGGCGCCTGGTAGCCGATGTGGCCGTCGACGTCGGCGTACACGAGGTTCTGGGCGGGCACCTCGAACTGCGCGGCCGCCTCCCGGAACTGCTGCCAGTCCTGGGCCGCGTCGAGCCGGAACAACGCGTCCGCGGTGGTGCTGGCCTGCAGCGCCGTCCAGCGCAGCGCGACGCCGGTCTCCCAGCCGCCGGCCTTCGCCCGCCGACCGACCGGTGAGCCGTCGATCGCGTCGCCGACCTCGGCGTCCGCGTCGGACAGCAGCGGGCCGTGGGCGGTGGATCGGACGATGACCTCGACCGAGTGCCGGCCCCTGACCTTGATGATCTCGCGGCGCGTCGACAGCGGCTGCCGGCCACCGTCGTACATGTAGGTGTCGCCGTCGATCTGCTCGACGTAGAGGTCCATGACGTCGGGACCGAGGTTGGTGAAGCCCCAGGCGATGCGGTTGTTGTGACCGATCACGACACCTGGCAGTCCGGAGAACCCGAAACCGGCGACGTCGAACGGACACGACTTGGACAGGATCCGACAGTGAAGTCCGATCTGGTACCAGACCGAGGGCATCTGCGCCGCGAGATGCGGGTCGTTGGCGAGGAGCGGTTTACCGGTCGTCGTCCGCGACCCGGCGACCACCCAGGCGTTGGAGCCGAGGCCCGCGCCGTCGCCCAGTCCGGCGGCGCCGGGAGGGGGTGCCGCGTCCAGCAGGTTACGAGCCCGGGTCAGCGCCTCCCTGGTGCCGGCGGGCAGGGCGGCCCGGCCGGGCGTCCGCGGCTGACCACCGGCCGACTCGGGCACGCGCGTCACGATCGGCGGATGCCGGTCGAAGGGGTACGGCGGGTAGAGCTGGTCGACCCGCGCCGGTGGGAGCTTGGAGGAGTCGAACGCGCGGGCGATCTCGTCGTCGAGGTTGCTGCGCAGGTCCCAGGCCATCGCCTTCAGCCAGGCCAGCGAGTCGATCGGCGACCAGGCCTCCGGTCGCTGGTCCGGTCCGAGCATGCCGAGGGTGTACTCGACGGACAGCTTCGAACCGGAGTGGGTGTCGAGGTAGGAGTTCACGCCACTCGCGAAGGCCTGCAGGTAGCGGCGCGTCTGCGCGGACAGCCGTGGGTACTCCTGGGCGGCCACCCGTCGCCAGCCGAGCGTGCGGACGAACCTGTCGGTCTGCACGAGGTCCGGGCCGAACCACTCGGCGAGCCGTCCGCTGGTGAGATGGCGCCGAAAGTCCATCTCGAAGAACCTGTCCTGTGCCTGGACGTAGCCCTGGGCGCGGAAGAGGTCCTCCGGTGTGTCGGCATAGATCTGAGGCACGCCCTGGCCGTCCCGGCGGACCTCGACGGCGGCGGTGAGACCGGGTAAGGAGGTCTCCCCGTCGTAGGACGGGAGCGAGCGCCGGATGCCCACGACCGCTGCGATGCTCGTCCCGACCAGGGCGAGCGCGAGCAGGAGCGCGAGTCCCATCGCGAGCCGCGTCAGACGTCGTTGCACCCTCCGCAGCCTAACGGTTACACCTGGACATGGGCCGCGAACCCGACGGACGGTCGGCGCCAGCACGAATCTCGCCACGACGCCCCGGCCGCGGCACCGCGCCGCCGGTAATACCGACATGCGAACGGGCTAATCTTCGGCTCGCTCGAATTAATTCGGGCAGGCAATATCTGAACCGGGCGGGCCGGCTAATGAATACGGCACGAAATAGGCAGACTCATTCTCCGTACGAGAATTTCGAGCGCCCTGCGGCGCCCGCCGGCACGGAGCATCGCACACCGCAGGCAGCCCTGATGTCAAGACATGAATACGGCGTGGCTCCCGACGAGGCCGAGGTTGGCCATATTCCGCGCTCAGAGCGCTTGCCTTACAGGGCTCCCGCCGTGTAGTCCAGCCGGATCGACTGCCAGGTTCGGCCATCCGGTAGCGCTCCCACACCATCGGTCTGACATCGTTGCCAGTACGGACGGCGATATGCCCCTAACGGCGTGTAGTTCTATCCAAAAACTGACCTTTCAGTTGATCCGGGGGGCTTGGAACCCTGGCCCGGACGGCATTAACATGCCCGAAATTGCGTGCCGGCTTCCGATCCAGGAGGTCTGTTCGCCAGTGTCCGGAAGAGGTAACGAGACGGTCGCGAAATGATGACGAATAGCGCGCACACGGCAACGACGGTTCCTCGGGCGAGCGCTCTCCGACAGAACCCCGCGGTCTCCCGCCCTGCGCGGGCCACGCGCCATACGCACCTGCCCGTGACCTCGGTGAGCCGGGCATGACTTGCCACGCGATGACCATGTGGTCCGCCGATGAGGAGAACCACATTGGTGTCGCGACATCGTCGATCGCCTTCGACGACACTCGCAGCCATCTGCGCGACACCTGCGTATCCACGCGACCGGGACGGTCGGCTCGTCCTGCTGTTGGGTCGCCCGATACACGATCACCTCGAGCCCGCATCACCGCAGTCGCCGTCCGGCGTGCCCTCGGGATGCGCGCTCACAGCCCCTTGAAGGAAAGGGCACGGATCAGATGACCGAAAAGGCCATGCTCCACCGGCGGACGTTCCTGTACGGAACCGCCGCCGCCGCGGGTGCCGTCATGCTCGGCGCATGTTCGAGCACCGGAAGTACGCCGGCCGCTGAGGGAGGCAACACGCCGTCCGCGTCCTCGTCGACGGCCAAGGGCTCCGAGACCAAGCCGCTCCCCAAGCCGGCGAAGTTCCAGGAAGCTCCGATGCTCGCCGAGCAGGTGCAGGCTGGCACGCTCGACCCGATCGAGAAGCGGCTGCCGGAGAACCCGTTCGTCATCCCGCACAAGTGGGTGAAGCCGGGGAAGTTCGGCGGCAACCTGCTGATGATCAGCCCCACCGCGACCGGTGGCGCGATCGACGCCAGCAACAAGGAGTACATGTACGGCCATACCTTGTTGCGTTGGCTCAACGACGGCCTGGCCATCGGCTCGGGCATGGTCGAGTCCTGGGAACACAACGACGACGCCAGCGAGTGGACCCTGCACTTCCGGAAGGGCTTGCGCTGGTCCGACGGTCACCCCTGGTCCACCGAGGACATCATGTTCTGGTGGAACGACCTCGTTCTCAACGAGGACCACACCGACACCCCGCCCGACGAGTGCAAGTCGGGCAAGGGGACGGTGGCGACGCTCACCGCGCCGGACGACGTCACGATCGTCATGAAGTTCGACGCTCCCGCCCCGCTGACCGCCGACCGGCTGGCCATGTGGGTCAAGGGCACGATCGGCAACGGCCCCAAGTGGATGGTGCCGGCGCACTTCGCCAAGCAGTTCCACCCGAAGTACACCAAGAGCGTGCCCAAGAACTGGGCCTCGGCCGGCGGGCTGTTCGAGCTGAAGGTCGACTTCTCCCGCAACCCCGAGTGCCCCACCATGACGGGATGGCGCCTCAAGGCCCTCAAGGAGGGCCAGACGATCAGCTGGGAGCGCAACCCGTACTACTACTGCGTCATGCCGAACGGCGACCAGCTTCCCTACGTCGACTCGCTCACCATGTCGGTCGTCCAGGACAAGCAGGTCGGCAAGCTGCAGATGCAGCAGGGCAAGCTCGACTACGTCCACGGCGCCTTCTTCGGCGTCGACCTGCCGGACATCTCCACGATGAAGCAGGCGGAGAAGACCTCGAACCTCGACGTCATCCTCTGGGACGGCGGCTCGGGCACCGGCTCGGTGTTCTTCCTCAACTACGACCACCCGGACCCGAAGTTCCGCAAGCTCATCCGGGAGCCGAAGTTCCGCAAGGCGCTGTCTATGGCGACCAACCGGGGCGAGATCCAGAAGGCGATCTACTTCAACACCGGCGAGAAGACGACCGGGACCCTGAGCCCCAAGGCGAAGGAGTACATCGTCGACGACGAGGGGAAGAAGACCTACCAGGATTGGCGGGACGCCGCGGTCAAGTACGACCCCGACGCCGCCAAGAAGCTGCTCGACGAGCTCGGCGTGGTGGACAAGGACGGCGACGGCCTGCGCGAGTTCCCCGACGGCAGCAAGCTGATGATCTCCCTCGACTACCCCGCGAACGCGGTGGACGAGCACAAGCAGAAGAACGCCTACCTCGAGCGTGACTGGAAGGCGGTCGGCATCAACGCCCGGCAGAACCCGGTCGCGCCTGAGGGCGAGCTCGACCAGTGGAAGGCCGGCAAGCTCACCTCCAGGACGGCGTGGGAGGTCGGCGACGGGCCCAACCACCTCGTCTACCCGCAGTGGCTCGTCCCGATCGAGCCCGAGCGCTACTGCCCGCTCGAGGGCCAGTGGTACAACGTGCGCGGCACGCCCGACGAGAAGCGGCAGCTCGACGTCGACCCCTTCAAGCGGACGCCGCCGCGGATGGAGCCCGAGAAGGGCGGACCGATCGAGCAGCTGTGGACCATCTATGACCAGACCAAGGTCGAGCCGGACGAGATGAAGCGCACGCGGCTGGTCTGGGACATGATCAAGATTCACATCGAGCACGGCCCGTTCTTCCAGGGATCCGTCGCGAACACCCCGCGGGTGGTGCTGGCCCGCAAGGGTCTGCAGAACGTCCCCCGCAAGGAGAACCTGACACAGGGAGGCTTCGCCAACCCGTGGATCCATCCGACGCCGGCGGTCTATGACCCCGAGACCTTCTTCTGGGACAACCCAGACGAGCACACGGTCTAGGCGCTTCGTCATCGGGTGGGGAGCGACGATGCTCCCCACCCGTAGCGACGTCCGACCAACCAACCGGGATCGACTGACCGGGAGACGCCCGCCATGCTTGCGTTCATTGTTCGCCGTCTGCTCTACATGATCCTCACGCTCTTCATCATCTCGATCGTCAGCTTCGTGCTGATCCAGGCGCCACCTGGAGACGCGCTGAGCGCCGAGATCCAGCGACTGCGGAGCATCGGAAACAACGTCTCACAGGACCAGATCACTGCCCTGGAGACGCGTTACGGCCTGAAGGATCCGGTCCTCGTCAAGTACGGCAAGTGGATCGGCGGCTTCGTGAAGGGCGACTTCGGCCAGTCCTTCACGTTCCGGCAACCGGTCGGTGACCTCATCTGGGGTCGGCTCGGGTTCTCGGTCATGCTCGCCGGCGGCGCGCTCATCATCGGTTGGTTGATAGCCATACCCATCGGGGTCTATTCAGCAACACATAGATACTCCTTACCCGACTACGTCATCACCCTGCTCCAGTTCATCGGCGTCGCCGTGCCGGAGTTCCTTCTGGCGCTGGTCGTGCTGGTCTTCGCGGCACGCTTCCTGAACGCCGACGTCGGCGGGTTGTTCTCGGTGAAGTACCAGGACGCCCCGTGGAGCTTCGCGAAGTTCGTCGACTTCCTCAAACATCTGTGGATCCCGCTGGTGGTCATCTCGGCCAGCAGCACTGCCTGGCTCACCCGAGTGATGCGCGCCAACCTGCTCGACGTGCTCAACCAGCAGTACGTCCAGACAGCCCGCGCGAAGGGTGTGCTCGAACGCCGGGTCATCTGGAAGCACGCGGTTCGAAACGCCATCCACCCGCTGATCATGGCGCTCGGTACGACGCTTCCCGTGCTGATCTCCGGTGAGGCCATCGTGAGCATCGTCCTCAACCTGCCCACGACCGGCCCGTTGTTCCTCCAGGCACTGCTGAACCAGGACATGTACCTCGCGGCCACCCTGCTGATGTTCCTGTCGATGCTGTTGATCGTCGGCAACCTGCTCGCCGACATCGCACTGGCATGGGTCGATCCGCGGGCACGGTCCGCCGAGTGAGAGGGCGCCACTGATGGCGATCATCCAGGAACCAATGCCCGGCCCGGAGGCCACTCCGAGCGAGAAGGGCAGCGACGTCGGCGAAATCCCCCAGTGGCGGTTGATGGCGCGGCGTTTCAAGCAGAGCAAGCTCGCCGTGGCCGGCGGGATCGTCCTGCTGCTCATGTACTTCGTCGCGTTGTTCGCGCCGTTCCTGGCGCCCTACGACGCGAACGCTGTCAACTCCGACCGGACGAACGCGGCGCCGACGAAGATGACCTGGCACGGCGGTCCGGCCGTCTGTCAGCTCAAGCAGACCCTCAACCAGGACACGTTCACCTGGGAGTACGCCACGGACTGCACCAACCCGGCGCCGGTCAAGTGGTTCGTGAAGGGCTTCGAGTACAAGATCTTCGGTCTGATCCCCTCGACCACCCACCTGTTCGGCGTCGACAAGCCGAACACCGTCTACCTGTGGGGAGCAGACGACCAGGGCCGCGACATCCTCAGTCGCACGCTGGCAGGTTCCCGGGTCTCGTTGACGATCGGTCTGCTCGGTGTCGGTATCGGCACCGCCCTCGCCGCGGTGATCGGCACGATCTCCGGGTACTTCGGCGGGCTCGTCGACAACTTCCTCCAGCGCATCATCGAGATCATCCTCTCCGTGCCGACACTGCCGCTGTGGGCCACGATGGCGGCGGTGCTCCCCCGCGACATGACGGTGACCAAGCGATATCTGCTGATCACCCTCATCCTGTCCCTTGTGGCGTGGGCCGGATTGGCGCGCCAGGTGCGCGGCAAGGTGATGGCGTACGCCGGATCCGACTACGTGGCGGCGGCCCGGGCGGCCGGCAGCGGCCACGCCCGGATCATCCTCACGCACATGGTGCCGAACTCCGTCAGCCACCTCGTCGTCGTGACGATGCTGGCGATCCCGGGCACGATCATCGCCGAGACCTCCCTGTCGTTCCTCGGTATCGGCATGCTGCCTCCGGCTGTCAGCTGGGGCGTGCTCCTGCAGGACGCGCAGAAGGTCCAGGTGGTCACGCAGTACCCCTGGATGCTCATCCCGGCGGCCGCGGTCGTCCTCGCGGTCACCTGCTACCAGCTGCTCGGTGACGGCGTTCGGGACGCGGTGGACCCCTATGGATGATCCTCGCGCACACCACCGACCCAACCCGTGCGACCGGTCCGGGGCGCGGCGCTCGCGTAGCGCCCCGCACCAGCGCAGGAACGAGGAGAGACAGGGGTCTCGACATGAGTGAGGCAACCATCAGCAACCCCACCGCCGCGATGTCGACGGACGCGGTCGTGAGCGTCCGCGACCTCCACGTGGAGTTCCCGACCCAGCTCGGCGTCGTCCGCGCGCTGAACGGCGTGAGCTTCGACGTGCCACGTGGCCGCGTACTCGGCGTCGTCGGCGAGAGCGGCTCGGGCAAGAGCGTCACCGCGCGCGCGATCCTGCAGATCGTCGAACGGCCCGGCCGCATCACCAGCGGCGACATCCTGTTCCGTCCCGGCGCCGCCAAGGAGGGCGGAGGCCGGGCGACCCGGCGCAACCGCGGCCGGGCGGCCGCCGCCAACGGTGACGCCGGCGGCGAGCGCGAAGCCGTCGAGCTGACCGCCCTCGATCCGCGCGGCGACCAGATCCGCTCCATCCGCGGCCAGGAGATCTCGATGATCTTCCAGGAGCCGATGACGTCGCTGAACCCCGTCTACACCGTCGGTGACCAGATCAGCGAAGCGATCCTGCTGCACCAGACGCCCGACCGGGCCGAGGCCAACAAGCGCGCGGTCGAGATGCTCCGCCGGGTGGGCATGCCCAACCCCGACCGCATCGCGAAGAGCTACCCCCACCAGCTCAGTGGCGGTATGCGCCAGCGCGCCATGATCGCGATGGCGCTCTCGTGCACCCCGACGCTGCTGATCGCCGACGAGCCGACCACCGCGCTCGACGTCACGACCGAGGCTCAGATCCTCGAGCTGATGCGTGAGCTGCAGGACGAGTTCGGCATGTCGATCATGTTCATCACCCACAGCATGGGCGTGGTGGCCCAGCTCTGCGACGAGGTCGTGGTGATGTACCTCGGCCGGATCGTCGAGCGGGCGCCGGTGGAGGACATCTTCTACAACCCCAAGCACCCCTACACCGTCTCCCTGCTGCGCTCGATCCCCCGGATTGGCGTCAACCGCGGCGTCCCGCTGGAGGTCATCAAGGGTTCGGTGCCGGATCCGTACTCCACGGTTCCGGGTTGTCAGTTCCACCCGCGCTGCCCCAGCGCGATGAAGGGCCTGTGCGACACGGTCGTCCCACAGGAGACCGCCGTCGACGGGAGGACCGACCACAGCGTTCGGTGCCACCTCTACCCCGGCAGCACCCCCGCCGAGACCGCGTCCGCCGGCGCGAGCGAGTAGGAGGAATCGTGAGCGACGACACTTTGCTCGAGGTCAGCGGTCTGAAGAAGCACTTCCCCATCAAGCAGGGTTTCCTCAAGCGCACGGTCGGTTACGTCAAGGCCGTCGACGGGGTCGACCTGTCGGTCAAGCGTGGAGAGACGTTCGCCATCGTCGGCGAGAGCGGCTGCGGGAAGAGCACGACCGGACGGACGATCCTGCGCCTGGAGGAGCCGACGGAGGGCCAGGTCGTCTTCCAGCACTCCGAGCTCGGCAAGGTCAACATCGAGTCGGCCGATGCCAAGGTGCTCAAGCGGGTCCGCCCGGAGATGCAGATCATCTTCCAGGACCCGTTCTCCTCCCTGGACGCCCGGATGACGGTCGGCCGCATCATCGCCGAGCCGATGATCATCAACAACACGTTGAGCGGCCAGGCGTTGCGGGACCGGATCGCCGAACTGCTGACGGTCGTCGGGTTGCGGCCGGAGCACGCGAGTCGTTACCCGCACGCGTTCAGCGGTGGTCAGCGGCAGCGCATCGGGATCGCCCGCGCGCTCGCCCTGAACCCGAAGCTGATCATCTGCGACGAGCCGGTCTCGGCGCTGGACGTGTCGGTGCAGGCGCAGGTCCTCAACCTGCTCGAGGACCTGCAGCGCAGGTTCGACCTGACGTACGTCTTCATCTCCCACGACCTGAGCGTCGTGGAGCACATCTCCGACCGGGTGGCGGTGATGTACGTCGGGCGTGTGGTGGAGGTCGGCTCCACCGACCAGCTCTTCTACAGCCCGAAGATGCCCTACACCGAGGCCCTGCTCTCCTCGCTCCCGCAGCCGGACCCGCGCAACCGCACCCGTCCGACCCTGCTGACCGGGGACGTTCCGAGCCCGGCCAATCCCCCGTCCGGCTGCTACTTCCACACCCGCTGCCCCTACGCCCAGGACATCTGCAAGACCGAGGAACCACCGCTGCGTGACACCGGCGACGGCCACATGGCCGCCTGTCACTTCTCCGACACCCTCGAGCTCAAGGGCGCGTCCCGCCTGAGCGAGGTGCCGAAGCTGCCGGAGGTCATGGCGCGGCACGCATCACAGGAGGCATCGAAGTGAACACGCCCATTCGTGACGGGCGTCCCCGGTTCACCGGGGTCAGCACCTACCAGGACTCGCTGGGCCGGTTCTCCTTCCGGTACCCGTCGGACTGGAACCAGTTCGAGCTGACCGAGGACCGCGAAGGGGTGCTGTTCTCCCCCGAGGACGACGAGCCGCAGACGTACTTCGCCGCGTGGGTGAGCAAGCTGGAGGCGAACGTCGTCGCCGAGGACCTCGACACGCTGCGTGAGGGCATCGAAGCGGGACTCGCCCAGCTCGCCGGCTGCGAGGTCGAGGTCGCGAAGGACGACCTGCTCGGCAACATGGTGAAGCTCGAGCGCACCTACACCTTCGAGGAGGCGGGTGTCGTACGGAAGCGCCGGGTCTGGACGTTGTACGTCGACACCTGGCGAATCGTGCTGGTCTGGCAGGGATCGAGCGTCGAGGAGTACGCCTACTGGCTGCCCATGGGCAACTACTCCTTCGCGACGTTCGAGATCCCCGAAGCGTTGTGGTTCGCGACGGACCGGGACCTGAAGGCGTTCTGATCCGTTCGGATCGGGTTGACACCCGGTCCGATCCGGCGTGCTCCGAGGCCGGGACGGGAGCGGCTTCCGTCCGCTTAGCAGTCCTGGCCTTGGAGTGCTAGCCTAACCTGCGGTGTCGCCGGCCCTGGAGGCGGCGATCTTGGACATGGAGGGGCAGTGCCTACCTATCAGTACGCCTGCGTCGACTGCGGCGAAGAGCTCGAGGCCGTCCAGAAGTTCTCCGACGACCCGCTGACCGAGTGCCCCAACTGTGGGGGCAAGCTTCGCAAGGTCTTCAGCGCGGTCGGCGTGGTCTTCAAGGGCTCCGGCTTCTACCGCAACGACAGCCGCAGCGCTTCGACCGGAGGCTCCTCCAACGGAAGCAAGAGCTCCGGTACGACCGAGAAGGCGTCGACGAGCAAGTCCGAGAGCTCCGACAGCGGCTCGAGCACCAGCAAGGACAGCTCGAGCTCGTCCAGCTCTTCCAGCTCCTCGACCTCCTCGACCTCCTCGAGCGGCTCCAGCTCGACGAAGACCGACGCGGCATAGCGCGGTCGCTCGGACCCCGAGCGCCGCATCCGATCCACCCGACGTCCGGCCGGTGTCTCCACCGGCCGGACGTTCGTTTGGCGGGACGTGTCGCCTGGCCGGGTTTTCGTCCACAGACCGTCATCCGGCGCGCACTGTGGATGGTCGGGCGGGCGGACGAGGGTCTTCTCTAATCTCGTCGCATGACCCAACCCGCTCCATCCCCGCACCTGCCACGGGCCGAGATCGGCGTCATCGGCGGCTCCGGTCTGTACGCCTTCCTCGACGACGCGACCGACGTCGAGGTCCCGACGCCCTATGGTGAGCCTTCCGACCCGCTCGTGGTCGGCACCGTCGCCGGCCGTGGCGTGGCGTTCGTGCCCCGGCACGGCCGCGACCACCGCCATCCCCCGCACCGCATCAACTACCGCGCCAACCTGTGGGCCCTGCGCTCCCTCGGCGTACGCCAGATCCTGGCGCCGTGCGCGGTCGGTTCGCTGCGGCCCGACCTCGGTCCCGGCACGCTCGTCGTTCCCGACCAACTCGTCGACCGCACGTCCGGGCGGGTCCAGACCTTCTACGACACCGGGGCCGTTCACGTCGCCTTCGCCGACCCCTACTGTCCCGACGGGCGGCGCGCGGTCATCGACACGGCGACCCGCACCGGGTGGCCGCCCCAGGACCAGGGCGTGATGGTGGTCGTGGAGGGCCCGCGCTTCTCCACCAGGGCCGAGTCCCGCTGGTTCGCCGGGCAGGGCTGGCACCTGGTCAACATGACCGGACATCCCGAGGCCGTACTGGCCCGTGAGCTGGGGCTGTGCTACACCGCGATCGCGCTCGTCACCGACCTCGACGCCGGGGTCGCCGAAGGCGAAGGTGTCCAGCAGGCGGAGGTCTTCGCCCTCTTCGCCGAGCACGTGGGGCGGCTACGGACCCTGCTGTTCGAGACCATCCCCGCGCTGCCCGGCGAGCGTTCCTGCCCGTGCGCTCACGCGCTCGACGGTCTCAGGCTCCCGCTGACCCTGCCGGAGTGAGCGCCGTGTCCTCGACCCCGCGACGCCTCCTCACCGACCTGACCCGCGCGATCTCCTGGCATCGACGGCTCCTCGCGGCCGGCCTGGCGGCAGCGAGCCTGGCGTTGGCGCTCCATCTTCTCGAGCCGGCTCCGGCCTCGACCGTCACGGTCCTCGCCGCGGCTCGCGACCTGCCCGGGGGTGTTCCGCTCGTCCCCACCGACCTTCGCGAGGTCGCGCTTCCGCCGTCCGCGGTTCCCGTCGGCGCGCTCAGACCGGGTGCCCGGCTCCCGCAGGCGCTCCTCGCCGGGCCGATGCGCGCGGGCGAGCCGGTCACCGATGCCCGGCTCCTCGGTCCGAACCTGCTGGGGCCGGCTGGATCCGTCGACGTGGTGGCGGCACCGGTGCGGGTCGCCGACCCTGGGTCACTGGCTCTCGTCCGCGTCGGCGACCGGATCGACCTGCTGGCCGCTGAGACCGAGGCCGCGCAGGCGGGCCAGCCCGCTCGGGTGGTCGCGTCCCGGGCTCGGATCCTGGCCTTACCGGGACGGCCGACGTCGGACGGGCTCGTCGGGTCGGGGGTCGACCAGTCCGGCGGTGCGGGCTCCGTCGGGGGCGGGTCGGGCAGTGGCTATGACGGCGGTCCACTCGGGTCACTGACGGGCGGCGCCGACCTCGACACGGGCCCGGGCGCGGAGGGCGGGCTCGTCGTCGTGTCGGTGCCGCCGGACACCGCCGCCGACCTCGCCCGCGCCGCCGTCACCGCACGGATCTCCCTGGTGCTGCGCGGCCCGACCTAGCGTTCTGGTGCGCCGTGCTGGGCCGCGACTCCGGGGCCGCGAGGCGGTAGCTTCCGAGGACGAGTCCGGCGAGGAAGGGACACCATGATCCAGGGGTTCAGGCAGTTCCTCATGCGCGGCAACGTCGTCGACCTCGCGGTCGCGGTCGTCATCGGTGCGGCCTTCGGCAAGATCGTGACCGCGGTGGTCGACGGGTTCATCAACCCGTTGATCGCCGCGCTGTTCGGCCAGCCCGACCTGAGTGACGTCGGCACGTTCACCATCCATCACGCGCAGTTCAGCCTGGGCCTGATCCTCGACGCGATCCTCGACTTCCTCATCATCGCGGCGTCGGTCTACTTCCTGATCGTCGTCCCGGTCAACCGACTCATGGCGCTGCGTCGACGCCGCGAGGTGGAGGAGGTCGAGGAGGCACCGCCGAGTGAGGAGGTGGTTCTCCTGCGCGACATCCGCGACCTGCTCGCCCGGGAGAACACGCCGTCCTCCTGAGCGTGGGGCCGCGTGATCGGCGGGAGGCGGGACCGGCTCGGCGTGAGCTACTGGCCGTGGTGGGGCGGCACCTCGTCGAGATAGCGCTGGTCGACGTCCTCGGCACGATCACCCCAGCGTTCGGGGTCGTCCTCGGCGGCGCGATCGGGCAGAAGGGGGCCGATCGTGTCCTTCGGGCGATCCGGCTTGCGGGGTTCCATGCCTCGATGATGCCTCGCCCGCCGCCACCGCCGCCACGCGGTGTCCCATTGGCGACGACGACAACGCGGCCAGCGTGGATGCGGGGCGCCGCGACCCCTCAGGTGTTCCAGAGTTTGGTGAGTAGCTCAAAACTGTGGACGCGTTCGGACAGGCCGTGGGTCATCGTCGTCACCATGAGCTCGTTGGCCGCGGTCGCTGCGACGAGTTCGTCGAGTTCGGCGAGCACCTGCTCCGGATCACCGATCGTCGGCCGGCTCGGCCCCTGGGCGATGATCTGACGTTCGGTCTCGGTCCACTCGTGGGCCGCGGCCTCCTCGACGCTCGGCATCATCCGGGGCTTGCCGGTGTAGAGCGAGACCTGGGACAGCCGTGCCGGTCGCGCGATCGCCTCGGCGGCCTCGGCCGTGTCGGCGACATACACCGACTGGGTCACCATGGCGTAGGGCTCGGCAAGGGTGTCGGAGGGCCGGAACATCTTGCGGTAGAGGTCGAGCGCGGGCAGCGTGTTGGCGGCGCTGAAGTGGTGGGCGAACGCGAACGGCAGCCCGAGCAGGCCGGCGACCTGCGCGCTGTAGCCGCTGGAGCCGAGCAGCCACACTCGCGGCGCGGACGACGCCACCGGTGTGGCGCTCAACCGACGTGCCCCGAGCCCGCCGCCGTCCTCGTGGTAGCCGAGCATCGTGAGCAGGTCGTCCAGCTCCTGCGGGAACTCCTCCGCGCCGAGCCCCTGCTGCGTACGCCGCAACGCGGCCGCGGTCGCCTGGTCGGTGCCGGGCGCGCGTCCGATTCCGAGGTCGACCCGGTTCGGGTGCAGCGCCTCCAGCATCGCGAACTGCTCGGCGACGACGAGCGGGGCGTGGTTGGGCAGCATCACACCGCCCGATCCGACGTTGATCGTCGAGGTCAGCGCAGCGACGTGGGCGATCAGCACCGCCGGGTTGGTCGACGCGATCCCAGGCATGTTGTGGTGCTCGGCCACCCAGAACCGCTGGTAGCCGAGCTCCTCCGCGCGCTGCGCCATGGTGGCGGCGGAGCGTAGGGCGTCGGCGCTGGTCTGGCCGACGCCGACCGGAGCGAGTTCGAGAACGGACAGGGGTATCCGGCCGGAGCCGGTCGGCTGGGACGACTCGCTGCTCTCCGGCCGCGGAAAGGTGGTGGTTTCGCTGGTCACATCAGACTCGCCTGCGCATCGACGGCATATCGTTTTCCAACGTACCCCTCCCCCGAACCACCCGGCCGGGCGGCCGGTCAGCCGGGCGGTGATCGGTCCCGGCGTCCCGCGTGCCGTCCCGCATGCCGTCCATTTGTGGTCAGGCCCGGCGTGCCGCCACCCCCGGATTGGCGTTCGTCACCTGCAGGGGGTAGGACCAGGGCATGACAGACATCGGCCTTACCTCCGAACTCACCGCTCCCCTCCCGCCGAGCGGTCAGATCCCGTTGATCGGGTTCGGCACCTGGCAGCTGCGTGGCGACGAGGCCCGCCAGGCCGTCAGCTGGGCGCTGGAGGCGGGTTATCGACACATCGACACCGCCACCGGGTACGGCAACGAGCAACAGGTCGGCGCGGCGCTCGCGGACAGCGGCGTACCCCGCGACCAGGTGTTCGTCACCACCAAGCTGCCGCCGGACCACGTGGGCCGGGAGCGCCGGACGCTGCGGGAGAGCCTGGACAACCTGGGCGTCGACTACCTCGACCTGTGGCTGATCCACTGGCCGCCGAACGGCACCCCCGGCGAGGATTCGTGGAAGGTGTTCGTGGAGGCGCAGGGAGAGGGCCTCGTCCGCAACATCGGCGTGAGCAACTACTCCCTGGACCAGATCGACACCCTCACCAACGCGACCGGCGTGACCCCGGCGGTCAACCAGATCAAGTGGAGCCCCTTCCTGTTCGACCGGTCCCTGCTCGACGCCAGCCGGAAGCGCGGCGTCGTGGTGGAGGGCTACAGCCCGTTCCGTGCGGCCAAGCTCGACCACCCGGAGCTGACCCAGATCGCGGAGAAGTACGGCAAGACGGTCCCGCAGGTGATCATGCGCTGGCACGTGCAGCGCGGGATCGTGGTGATTCCCAAGTCGGCACAGCGGGAGCGGATCGAGTCCAACATCGACATCTTCGACTTCGAGCTGTCCGCCGACGAGCTGAACGCCGTCGACCACCTGACGGAGGCCTGAGCAGGCCAGCCCCTAGGGCTGGACTCCTGTGGCGGCAACGTGTGGCTCCTCACCCCGCGGCGGGCGCAATCCGCCGGGTGAGGAGCCGGTCGCTGCCTTGACGTGCCGGCTCAGATGGCTCACGGAGTCGTAGCCGGTCAGCTCAGCGATCGCCTGCAGCGTCAACGTCGAGTTGCGCAGGTAGCCGAGTGCGTGCCGCAGGCGTACGCCGTGCAGATGGGCGCGCAGGGTCGTGCCCCGGAAGCGCGCGAAGTACGCCCGCAACGCCGACGGCGAGACGCCCAGCTCACGTGCGATCTCCGCCAGGCGGACCCGTTCGGCGAATCGTTCCTCGACCAGTCGCTCGGCCTGCGCGACAAGGCGTTCGCCGGGCGCCACCTCGGTGGAGACTCCGGCCCGGCGGAGCAGGATGTCGAGTTCGGCGAGCAGCAGCGCGGCCATCGCCTCGCGGTCGGGGTTGGGCTGGGACGACTCGTGGACGAGCGCGTCGAAGACCCGACCGAGCCGACGGTCGCCACCGTCGAAGCCGATCCGTGGCCACGGCCAGTCCGCCGGCGCGCGTACCTGGACGTGCCGGTTGGTGTAGCCGCCGGTGGTGAGCTCCGCGTGCGGCGTGTCGGGTGGGGTGAGCAGGACCGTCCCCGGCGTGGCGTCGTACCACCGCGGCCCGATCGAACACCGGGCCCGGCCACTCGCGTAGTAGACCAGCTCCCACGAACCGTGGGAGTGCAGCGGGAAGCCGCGGCCGGGTTGGCCGACGTAGATGCCGGCACCGAGCAACGTGGGTGTCCCCGTCGGCTCCGACCCGCCGGTGTCGCTCATCCGGGTAGCCCGGACTCGCGGACGGTGATGTTCAGGCGTCCGGCGGAAAGGCCGATGTCCGGACCGGTGCCGGGAAGCGTCCTCGGTACGCCGTGGAACGCGAGCCGCGAGGGTCCGCCGAACACGACGAGGTCACCGGACTCGAGTTCGACGTCGGTCCAGGGCCGGTTGCGGTTGGTGGTGTTCCCGAACCGGAACACGCAGGTGTCTCCGAGGCTGAGCGAGACGACCGGCGCGAGGCTGCGCTCGTCCTTGTCCTGGTGCTGCCCCATCCGGGCGGCGTCGTCGTAGAAGTTGACCAGGGCGATGTCCGGCCGGTACGCCGCACCCGCACCCGGGTCGTCGTACGCCTCCGTCACCGCCCGCCGCGCGAGTTCACCCAGCCAGTCCGGGAACTCCTTCACCGGTGAGCCGTCACCGTCGTCGATCGTGCGGCTGTAGCGGTAGGGGATCCAGTGCCAGCCGAGGCAGACCGTGCGCACCGACATCACGCCGCCGCTCGGCAGCCGGGTCGCCCGCATCCCGGCGGGCGGGGCGGCCCACTCACGGCACGCCTCGACAAGAGTTCGCTGGCGGTCGTGGTCGAGCCAGCCAGGGACGTGGACGGCTCCTGGCGCGATCTCGGCCCGATCTCTGGGCAGCAGGGTGGCCATACTGGTCACCCTGCCAGATCGGTGGCGATCTGTGCATAGGACCCGTCGGCTCCTGCATGGTCAAAGCTCTTACCTGTCGCGAGATTGGCAGTGTGGCCGGGGGCCATGGTCGGTCGTGGCGCGCCGTTTCGTGCCTGTCGCCGGTCGATCGCGCCGCCCCGAGGCCATTGGCCCGGCCGCGAACATCGCGTACAACCGCGAACGACGACGCGACGACGCGACTGAGTACGACGAGTACGACCGCGACCGTCAGCGGTCGACGACCAGCGCAGTGAGGACGGCGAACGGAGTTGAGCATGGACACGGCAACGGCGATGCGGGACCTCAAGGTGACCGACGACACCCTGACCCCGCAGGAGAAGGCCCAGCTCGACCGGGACGGCTTCCTCCCGCTCGCCGACATCCTGAGCCCGGACCAGGTCGAGGCCTTCGCCGCTCGGCTCGCCGAGCTCACGGCGGCCGAAGGTGACAAGGCCGGGCTGGAGGTGCACCAGGAGGAGGGGACCGACCGGCTCGCCGACCTGATCAACAAGGATCCGATGTTCGAGGTCTGCTTCTCCCATCCGCGGGTCCTCGCCGCGATCCACCGGGTGCTCGGCGACTTCAAGGTGTTCTCGCTCAACAGCCGGGCCGCCCATCCCGGCAAGGGGCACCAGGGCCTGCACACCGACTACGGCGAGGCGGTCCAGCCCGGCGACTTCCGGGTCTGCAACTCGATCTGGCTGCTCGACGACTTCACCGCGGAGAACGGCGCGACCCGCGTGGTCCCCGGCTCTCACCTGCGCGGGAAGCTGCCTGGTGAGGAGATGGCCGACACCAAGGACGCCCACCCCGACGAGGTACGGCTCATCGCGCCCGCCGGCACCGTGGTGATCTTCAACAGCCACCTCTGGCACGGCGGGACCCTGAACGCCTCGACCAAGCCGCGGCGGGCGATGCACTCGGCGTTCTCCCGGCGCGAGATCCCCCAGCAGCTCGACCAGAAGAAGTACATCCGGGCGTCGACGTACGACCGGCTCAGTCCCGCCCAGAGGTTCCTACTCGACGTGACGGCCGAAGACGTCCAGCAGCACGCCTGCGCAGGCTAGACCGTGGGGACATCCTCGATACTGGTCAGATGAATCCTGGTGCCCAACCCCCCAAGATCTACGTCGGTCCCCAACAGAACCCGCAGGTCCTCGATGCGGTCAAGGAGGCCGGCGGCGAAGTCACCGACAACGTCGCCGACGCCGAGGCCCTGGCGTGGTTCGGGGGTTCGCCGAAGCAGTTCCTCGAACTCGACCACGACGGCATCCGCTGGGTCCAGCTTCCCTCCGCCGGCATCGAGTCGTGGTTCGCCGCGGAGATCTTCCGCCCCGGAAAGGTCTACACCTGCGCGGCGGGGAGCTATGCGGACACCGTGGCGGAGCACGCGCTCGCGCTGATGCTCGCCGGTCTGCGGCACCTGCACACCCTCGCCGGGGAGCGAACCTGGACGCGCGTCCAGTCCGGAACCCTGCTGGAGTCCACGGTCGGGATCGTCGGCTGCGGCGGCATCGGGCGCGCCCTGATCCGGATGCTCACTCCGTTCGGGGCGCGCGTGCTCGCGATCACCCGGTCCGGGACGCCGATACCCGGCGCCGCGCAGACCTTCACGCCCGACCGGCTGGACGACGTCCTCATCGAGTCCGACGTGGTCGTGATCGGCGCGCCGGCCACCGCCGACACGCGACACCTGATCGGGGCCCGCGAACTGGGTCTGATGCGGTCGCACGCCTGGCTGATCAACATCGCGCGCGGCTCCCTGATCGACAGCGACGCGTTGGTCGAGGCGCTGCGCTCCGGCAGCATCGGCGGCGCGGGCCTGGACGTCACCGATCCCGAGCCGCTCCCGGACGGACATCCGTTGTGGGACGCGCCGAACGCCCTCATCACCCCGCACTCCGCGAACCCGTCCCAACTGCTCATCCCCGGCCTGGCCGCCCGGGTGCGGGAGAACGTCGCACGCTACGCCGCCGGCGAGGAGCTGGTCGGTCTCGTGGACGTCGCACGCGGCTACTGATCCGCCCACGCCCCGAACCGACCACGCCCTGCCCCAGCCTGAACCGACCACGCTCTGAACCCCGCTCGATCCTCGCTGCCACCGACTCCCCCGGACTGACGACCACCGTCTCCGGGGGCTCGGCGGCACGACGAGTCAGGGCGGCCGCGAACGGTCCACGCCCCGAACGGGCACCGGCTCCACGAGCGCCGCGCGGCGTATGGTCGGTCCAGTACGACGGTCGTAGAGACACGGCGGAGGAGTCTGCACCGCATGTGGAGCGAGTTCGCTCGGGGCGCGATCGTCGCCATACCCGAGCAGAACCAGCGCTCCGATCGGCGGCCGACCGGACCGAGTTCGGCGCCGGCCGGAAACCGTACGACGTTCCGTCCCGGCTGACCGGCTCCGCGTCCCGGCACGGACCGCTCGCTTACTCGTCCTCGCCAGGCCGGCCCGGGTCGTCCTCCGCGGTGAGCGGGCGGGCGATGTTCTCCAGGGGCCGCCGCTCGGCCGCGACGCCGAACGCGAGTTCGGCCAGTCCCCCCGCGGCCATCGCGACGGCGCCGATGAAGAAGCCGACCGCGACCAGCGTCAGGTTGCCGCTGTGGACGAACTGCCCGAACAAAGCCGGCCCGGTGATGCCGCCGACGGCCGTCCCGACCGCGAAGAACAGCGCGATCGCGAGCGCCCTGGTCTCCAACGGAAAGATCTCGCTCACTGTGAGATAGGCCGAGCTCGCGCCGGCCGAGGCGACGAAGAAGCTCACGGCGACGACGGCCGTGAACGTCGCCGCCGTGAGCGAACCGACCAGCAGCAGGAATCCGAGAGTTGCCACCAGAACCGCCGAGAGCAGGTACGTACCGGCGATCATCGGCTTACGGCCAACCGTGTCGAACAATCGGCCGAGCAGAATCGGGCCGAGGAAGTTACCCACGGCGAAAACGGCGAGAAAGTACGGAACCGAACCCGTGGCGACGTCGAAGAAGGTGTTGAGAATCGTGCCGAGATCGAAGGTCACCGCGTTGTAAAGGAACGCTTGCCCGACGAACAGCGCGACCCCGAGCACCGCGCGCCGTGGATAATGCCGTACGGCGACCCTGCCGATCTCCCGGAACGGAATGGTCGCCCGCTGGCGAATGACGATGCTCTCACCCGGGGCGGGTAGCTCCTTCCCGGTCTCCTTCCGTACCTCCGCCTCCACCGCGTCGACGATGGCCTCGGCCCTGTCCTCATGCCCGTGGATGAAGAGCCAGCGTGGACTTTCGGGCACGTGTCGGCGGACGAGGAGGATGGAGACGCCGAGGATTCCGCCGAGTCCGAAGGCGAGCCGCCACCCGACGTCGGTCGCGAACACCGGCGAGAGCAGGAAGATCGCCGCGATACTGCCGATCGCCGAACCCATCCAGTAGCTGCCGTTGATCGCGATGTCGACGGTGCCGCGCCTGCGGGCCGGGATGAGTTCGTCGATGGCGGAGTTGATCGCGGCGTACTCACCACCGATGCCCATCCCGGTGAGGAAGCGGACCAGGAAGAAGTACCACGCCTCGAAGGAGAACGCCGTCGCCACCGTCGCGACGATGTAGACGCCGAGGGTGATCATGAACAGTTTCTTCCGGCCGAACCGGTCGGTGAGTTGACCGAAGACCAGCGCGCCGACGCAGGCGCCGGCGACATAGATCGCGGCCGCCGTACCGACGTCCGCGGTGCTGAGTTCGATGCCACTTCCGGGCTGGGTCATCCGCGGTGCGACCGAGCCGACGATGGTCACCTCGAGCCCGTCGAGGATCCAGACGGTCCCCAGCCCGACGACGATCCGCCAGTGAAAACGCGACCAGGGAAGCCGGTCCAACCGGGCCGGGACGTCCGTCCGGATCCTGCGGAGTTCGCGCGACGTCATCGACCGCCCCATCGCCGGTGTGGAGCCGGGCTCGCCAAACGGCGCGTCCCGGCGTGGGACCGCGCATAGGCTTCTCGCTGATGATGGGCTGTCGCATCCTCGGTCATCGCTTCGACTTCACCAGCGAGGGCGAAACGATGTCGTGGCGATGCCGGCGAGGCTGTGGCGCCGGTGGAAGCAAGCGTTACCCCACCGTGGAGCACGCGCGCCGCTATGCCGGGGCTTTCGACCGGGACGATCGGCGTGACCTCGGCCGCCGCGCGCCCCTGGTCGGGCTGTTCCCGCTCCGACTCCTGTACGCCGTACGCGACCGCCGGCGTCGACCCTGAGCAGCGCGCGCCGGAGGGGCCGGCTCCCACGGACGGGACATCCACGCGCGGCGGCATGCGAGCGATCTACCCTCGGACGTTCCGGCGTACGCCGTGACCACACCCGCACGGTCGGTACGGACAGACCTCGTCGGCACGGCCCGCGGCACGCGCTGCCGGACGGCGCGTAGCGCCCTACCCGCGGAAGGTGTGCACGCCCGGGAATGTGGTCGGTGGGCTCCGACTGCCGGCCCAACGCGATCTACCCTCGGAACGTGGAGGGGCAGGGGGCAGACATCCGTCCGTTCGAGACCGACCACGAGGCCGGCTACGAGGGGCCGGGCTGGCGGTGGCTGGCGCCGTCGCCGCCGTACGAGGTGGAAGACGCCGGCCAGTGGCGGCCCGGGCTGTTGCGGATGTGGCGACTGTGGCCTGACGGCTGGTACGGCCTGATCCGCTGGGGAGATCACCATCAGCCCACCTGGGTCCCGCGGGCCCGGCTGCGACCGAGTGAGTACGCGAAGCCGAAGCGCACCCGCCACCACCGGTAGATCCCCAAGCGCAAGCCGGCTTCATTAGTTGGGACAACTATTCAATTCGGTCTGACCGATCCGTTCACCTTCGTTCACTGACGGTTCGCGTTGCCACGAACAGTTCGTTGCTCACGCGCACTTTGATCAAGGAGCGACAGCCGGGCGCCGCCTGGGAGCGCGCACGTAGGGCCCGTCACGTCAGCGGGTCATCCCGCATGCACCAGCCCGGTCGTGTGGAGCCGAGCGGAGGGGTCCCGGCATGTCGAGGCAGGCAGATGTCGGCACCGTACGCGACCGCCGGATGGGCAGTCCGGCGGTGAGGTCCCTCCTCGTTCTCGCTCTCGCGGTGGTGTGGAGCGCCGGTCTGCTCCCCCGGCCGGCGTCGGCGCACACCCTCGACACCCAGGGATTCTCCGAGATCGCACAGCAGGGCGACGACGTACGGTACGAACTGATCGTCGACTACGCCGCGTTCGCGACCGTCGCGGGCCTTCGGCAGCCGGGGGCCGGCCCGACCGATCACGCCGCGCGGGCACTACGACAAGGCGAGCAGGCGGCCGCGGACTACCTCGACGAGCACCTGCAGGTCCTCGTGGACGGCGTCGCCTGCGCGGCCGAGCTGACGGGCTCGGGGATCGAGCAGCGCTTCGAACAGCCCTACGCGCGGTTCTCCTTGCGCTACGACTGCCCCGGCGCCGGCGAGTACGAGATCAGGTACTCCGTGCTCGTCGCCGACCTGGACCCCGGGCACGTGAACGTCGCGGGCTACGACCTCGGCGGCACGAGCGGGGAGTTCGTCTTCCACGCCAAGAACCGGGACCTGGTCGTGGGCGAGGGCAACCTGCTCCGCCAGGCCTACCGCTTCGTCGTCCTGGGCTTCCACCACATCCTCGCCGGTCTGGACCACCTGCTCTTCGTGGTGGCGCTCCTGATCGGCGCCAGGAACCTGCGCGAGGTGCTGCGCGTGGTCACCGTCTTCACCCTGGCCCACAGCGTCACCCTGATCCTGACGGCCGTCGACGTCGTACATCTCCCGTCGTCGGTCGTCGAGCCTTTGATCGCGCTGTCCATCGCCTACGTCGCGGCCACGAACGCCGTCGGACGGGCCGCGCCGAGGGCCCGGCTCGCGGTGGTCTTCGGCTTCGGCCTTCTGCACGGCATGGGTTTCGCCGGGGGGCTGCAGCTGACCGGCGAGGTGGACTGGTCGTCGATCTCCTCGCTGCTGAGCTTCAACGTCGGTATCGAGCTGGGGCAGGCGCTCATCGTGGGTCTGCTCTTCCCGGTGGTCCTCCTCGCCCGCCGACACCCGTGGTCGAAGTACGTCCAGCTCGCGGCGACCGGCGTGATCACGGTCTTCGGCCTGGTGTGGTTCGTCGAACGAGTGCTGGCCTAGTCAAACGACAAAAGGAGAAACGACACGTGCCGAACATGGCTGAGATCCGATGGTCCAGCAGGAAGGCCCACGGAATACTCCTCGCGGTGGCACTCTCGCTGGGACTGGTGGCGGTGGGCAAGCCGGTGGTCGCACCCGCGGTCGCCTGGGCGCAGGACGCGACCGACGAGCCGCAGGTCGCCACTGGCGTGGTGTACGACGACCGCAACAAGAACGGCAAGCAGGACGCCAAGGAGCCGGGGGTGCGGGACGTCTCCGTGTCCAACGGCCGTGAGGTCGTGCGTACGGACAAGCAGGGTCTCTACCGCATCGGGGTGAGCGACGAGACCATCATCTTCGTGACCAAGCCCTCGGGCTACATGGTCCCCGTCGACGACAAGCAGCTGCCGCAGTTCTACTACATCCACTACCCCAACGGCTCGCCGCTCCAGACCCGCTTTCCCGGTATCGCGCCGACGGGTCCGCTGCCCGAGTCCGTCGACTTCCCGCTGTACAAGGAGAAGGACGCCAAGAAGTTCAAGGCGCTCGTCTTCGCTGACCCGCAGACGGCCAACCTCGCCCAGATCGACGACCTCCGCGTCGACGTGGCGACCGAGCTGACGAACACCGACGCGTCGTTCGGTATCACGGCCGGCGACGTCGTGAACGACCCGCTGGACCTCTTCGGTCCGCACAACGAGGTCATCTCCGACCTCGGCGTTCCGTGGTGGAACCTCCCCGGCAACCACGACATCAACTACGACGTACCCGACGACACCTACTCCACCGAGACGTACAAGAGCGTCTACGGGCCGACCGACTACTCCTTCGACTACGGCCAGACCCACTTCGTCAACATGGACAACGTCGACTACCTCGGTGGCGGGGACTACCGCGGGTACCTCGACGAGCGGCGTCTGGCGTGGCTCGCCAACGACCTGCGCTTCGTCCCGAAGAACAAGCTGGTCGTCATCACCACCCACATCCCGCTCCGGACCGAGGCCATCGGCGGCGCCAGCCTCAACCTCGTGAACCTCGACGAGCTCTTCACGATCCTGAAGGGCCGTACACACGTCTTCACCACCTCCGGCCACGACACGTCCAACAGCTGGCAGACCTACATGGAGCCGGGCGAGGAGACCCCGACGCCCGAGGGCGTGAACCGCGCGGTGTGGCAGGGCAAGGAGGCGTTCCATCACCAGGTGCTGGCCGAGGTCCGCGGCAGCGGCTGGAGCACCGGTCCGACAGATGAGCGCGGTGTCCAGGCGGCCGACATGTCGGACGGTAACCCCAACGGCTACTACTTCCTGGACGTCGACGGGAACGACTACCAGATGCGCTTCAAGCCGGCCAGCCTGCCGGCCGACTTCCAGATGCGGATGACCTTCCGTGGCGGCGAGGGTAACCAGACCCTCAGCAGCGGTGACCGCGTCTGGATCCCGTCGGGGCCGAGCGGATCCGCCGGCATCACGCCGGTGCCCCGGTTCGCCACCAACGACTGGGCCGGCGACCAGCCGCCCCTGGTCGAGGTGAACGTCTTCGACGGTGGCGAGCGGCACAAGGTGGAGGTCAGGTTCGACAACGGCCGTTACACCCGGATGGGCTACAACCCGCCGTCGTTCGGTCTCACCGACGGAGACCCGACCGGCAACCTCGACACCTACATCGTGGCGCTGCGGGAGAAGCTCACCGGGTCCCAGCGACCGGCCGGCCCCGAACCGTCCTCCCACATCTGGACGGCACCCGTACCCAAGGAACTCAAGCCCGGCCAGCACACGGTGACGATCAGGAGCACCGACCCGTTCGGTAGGACAACGACGTCCGCGCAGCGGTTCCAGGTTCTCAGCAGCTAGGCGCGTGGTCCGCGGCCGCGAGGGAGGTGAACCCGCCTCGCGGCTCCGCCTGACCACGTACGAAGACCTCCGGCGTGCCGGACGACCGTCCACGGCGTCCGGAGGTCTTCGTCGTCCGCCCTGCCGACGCTCGCGCCGACCTGTCGCACAACTCGTGGCAGGGTCGACGACGAATCACTCGGCAAGGATGAGGCCCGTCGGCGAATCCCGCCCACACTCAGGTCATGCCGAGGTTGCCCCGCGTGACGGAGCGGTCCGACACCGCCCGTGGCCTACCGCGCGGGCTGGTCCTGTTGCTCGGCGCCGCCGCGACCGTCGTCGTGGTGGCGGGGCTGAAGGGCATCGCCGGAATCGTGGCACCCGCGTTTCTCGCGCTCGTGCTGACGATCGGGTTCCACCCGCTGCGTGGCTGGTTGAGAAGGCGCGGACTACCGGGCTGGGTCGTGACGATCCTGATGATGATGGTGGTCTACTCCGTACTTCTGGGACTCGCGGTGGGCCTCGCGCTGGCGATCGCGCGATTCGCGACCCTGCTCACCACCTACGGGCCGGCGATGACGAGGCTTGCCCGCGATGCCACGGAGTGGCTGGCGAGCATCGGCGTCGGGGAGGACAGAATCCGGGCGACGGCCCGCGCGGTCGACCCTACCCGGTTCGTCGGGATCGTCGGCGACCTGTTCACCGGCCTGCTCTCGGGGCTGTCCAACCTGGTCTTCGTGGTGGTCCTGCTGTTCTTCCTCGCCCTCGACGCGGCGTGGTTCTCCGAGCGGCTGCGGGCCATGGAGCGTCGCGCCGACGGAGTGGTGAGCGCCCTGATGGCGTTCGCGTCGGGAACGCGGCAGTACCTCATCGTGTCGACGGTGTTCGGAGCGATCGTCGCCGCCCTCGACGTCGGCCTGCTGTACCTGCTCGGCATCCCGGCCCCACTGCTGTGGGGCCTGCTCTCCTTCGTCACCAACTACATCCCGAACGTCGGCTTCTTCATCGGCCTGGTGCCTCCCGCGGTGCTGGGGCTCCTGGAGTACGGGCCGGAGGGTCTGGTCGCCGTCGTGGTGGGATACTGCCTGCTCAACTTCGTGATCCAGTCCCTCATTCAGCCGCGGTTCGTCGGACAGGCGGTCGGGCTCGCCACCACCCTGACGTTCCTCTCGCTGGTGTTCTGGGTCTGGGTACTCGGCGCGCTCGGCGCCCTGTTGGCGATACCGCTGAGCCTGTTGGCGAAAGCCCTGCTGGTCGACTCAGACCCACGCACCCGGCGCCTGGGGGACCTGCTGACCGGAGTCACCGCACGGGGTCGACCGGCACGCCGCCAGACCCGCCCTGGTCGACGTCAGACCCGCCCCGGTCGACGCCGCCCCTGACCGAGCCGGATGGGCAGACCGTCCCGCTCGCGGCCAAGCGGGTCGAGATGGTTTCGCAGCCCTGTTTCCGTTCCCGATCTTGGGGGAGAGTGGGGCGATGAGCAACGAGAAGCTGACCGGACAGCAGATCGCCGACGCCGGCCTCGACGGCTGGGCCTTCCTCTCCGTCTACGGCAGCGGCGGGCTCTACACCCGTATCCACACCACGACCTTCACCAGCGGCCTCCAGATCGTCAACGCGATCGGCGAGGCCGCCGAGGAGTCGAACCACCATCCCGACCTCGACCTTCGTTACGCCCGGGTCGACGTCCGGCTGAGCAGCCACGACGCGGATGGCGTGACCGAGCGTGACCTGAGTCTCGCCCGCCGGATCTCCGCCATCGCCGGGGCCGCCGGCGCCGAGATCGACTGCCGCAGCGTCTCCCACGTCGAGCTTGGCCTGGACACCCCGGACCACGAGAAGCTCGGGCCGTTCTGGGCCGCCGTGTTGGACGGGCGCTACGTCACCGGCGAGGGATGGGCCGACGTGGGCGACCCGAACCAGGCGCTGCCGCTGATCTGGTTCCAGCGCTCCGGCCGCGAGGAGCCACGGCAGCGCTGGCACCCCGACGTCTGGGTCGACCCCGCACAGGTGCGGCCGCGGATCGACGCGGCCCTGAGCGCCGGTGGAACGCTGGTCAGCGACGAGCACGCGCCGGCGTTCTGGGTGCTGTCCGATCCGGACGGCAACAAGGTCTGCCTGTGCACCTGGCAGGCGCGCGACTGAGCAGGCAGGCCAAGGGCGAGAAACGACGGACGCCCTTGGCCTTGGCCGTTCGGCGGAGTCGAGGACTATCCAGGATACCAGACCCGTCGCGGATCTTCGGGACTTCGCTGATAGGTCCAGGCGTCCTCGACGAGACGTTCGGTGTCGTAGCGCGGTCTCCAGTCCAGCAGGAGTTTCGCCTTGGTGTTGTCCAGCCAGGTGGAGTGGTAGGGCGTCGGCACCGTGACGGCGGGCAGGCCCCGCGTCTTGGCGAGATGCTCCGCCACCTGCTGGTAGTCGACCGGCTCGTCCATGCAGATGTTGAAGGTCTCCCCGCCGGCGGCCGGGTGGCTCAGTGCGATGGCGATCGCCTCGACGAGGTCGCTGACGTGGACGAAGTTGCGCTTGAGCGGCGCGCCGTCGGCGTCCAGCGCCAGCGGGACGGCACCGTCCGGGACGTCGCCATCGACGAGTTCACGCCACACCGGGCCACCGAACAGGTCGGGACCAAACGACAGGGAGTACCGGAAGTCGTCCCGATCCATGATCCAGGGTGCTCGTAGACAGGTGCCGCCCAGGCCGTAGGCGATCTGGTACTGCTCGAGCATGACCTCCTCGAGCACCTTCGACAGTGCGTAACACCCCTGGTAGGCGGTGTGCCGCTGCGTCTCGGTCACCGGGCCGGGATGTTTGTAGACGTAGTGACCGACCGCGGCGTCGCCACCGACCAGAACGAACCGCTCGAACGTCGGGCTCTCCCGCGCTTCCTCCAACAGCCAGAACAGGCCCTTGACGGCCACGTCCATGATCTCGTCGGGCGTCTCCTTGCAGGTGGCCAGATGGACCACGTGGGTGACGCCCGCCATCGCCTCCCGAACGGTCTCCCGGTCCGAGATCGTCCCGAACACACACTCGACACCCGGGACGTCGAGCGGCCTGTTGTGGCAGAGCGCGCGGATCTCGCAGCTGCCGCCGAGCCGATCGACGAGGGCCCGTCCTACCTTGCCGGTGGCTCCGGTGACGAGCAACCTCACGAGTTCTGCCACTGCGGCAGGTCGAGCATCACGCTGCCTTCGAGACTTCCCATGGTCGCCCTCGCGCGGGCGCCGTCGAAGAACTGGGTCTCGTCGAAGAGCCACGGCCGCGTGCCGCCTGCCGCCACGTGCCGCTCCCGCAGGTTGGCGAGCATGCCGGGCGCCCGGTACGACGGCCACTTGACCCCCGACCGGCCGTACGACGCGTCGATGAACCAGCGCGGGCTGTCCTCACCACCTGGCTTGGGGCGACGTGCGTGCCACATCGCCGAGTGCACGATCAGGACCGATCCGGGCGGCACGTCGTCGACCGTGATCGAACCCGGGAGGTCGGAGGTGCCGAGGAAGGTCAGCGCACGGCTGTCCGTGGCGTAGCGGTGGGAGCCGGGCACGAGCAGCAGGTCGCCGATCGTGCCGTTGAGTCCGTTGAGGTAGAAGAACACGTGCACCATGAGGTGCGAGCGGTTGGTCTGCGGGTACTGCTCGTAGTCCTGGTGCCAGGAGACCCCGTTCTTGCCGGCGTCGTGGCGGGCCGCGTGGATGTGATGGAACACGTACGGTCCACCCATCAACTCATCGACCAGTTCGCCGACCCGGGGGTGCCACACGAGTGCGCCGATCTGCTCGTTCTCGTACGCGTGTCGCTGGGGTTGCGCCGCGGCGTGCTCGTCCACAGCCGCCTTCAGCGTGTCGATTTCTGCCTTCTCCAGGAATTCAGGAAAGACGGCGTAGCCCTGATCCTGAAATGTTTCCAGCATCATTTCCCCTTTGACTTCTCACGTGCGAACAGAACTCACTCGACCGATTATGCAGCGTTACACAGTCGGCACCGATGCAGCTTAATTCAGCAGAAAAGGACGCTTCACGCTAACGGGGCCGGATTTTGCCTGTCAACGCGTTCTGGCCGATCGTCCGGTACCGGATGCCCCTGCGACGGCGTACCCCCAACCACTCTCCGGTCCTCGACGCCAACGCGCGTGAAGCGGATTCGGATACCGGCTCCACGACGCCGACACGCCGCCGTTGGAACAGGGTCAACGGGATGCATGGTGGAAGACATAGGTTGTGGGGATGAGTCATGCTGGCCGTGGCCGCGAAGGCAAGAAGAAGCAGAAGGAAGACCGCCGCGCCGATCTGGCCGTAGCCCGGGGCGCGCCGGAGGCGTGTGACTGTCCCGTGTGCTCGGGGGCGGGCGTCGATCCGGCGCAGGTGCTCGACGCGCTGCTCGACGGTGCCGCGGGCCTGACCGACAGCGAGGACGCGCTGGATGCGGAGGTGGCGGGAGCGGCGTTGGTGGCCATGATGACCGTCACCGGGGATGAACTGGTGCCAGTGTTCGTCGAGGGGCTCATCCCACAGCTCGAAGCCACGGCCGGCGGCCACGCGCTTGCGCTGCTGCGGGCGATGGGTTCGGTCGCCGCCGGTGTGCAGGAGCAGGTGGCCGCGGCCGCATCAGAGGCTGCCAGCCGCCTCGCGGCAGCCGGCATCCCCAAGCCGCGATGGGACGATGAGCTCGCAGAGCCGGTGCAGCTCGGTGACTGCATGCGACTGTACGACAGTCAGGAGACCATGTCGGTGCTGGTCGCGTCGTTCCGACGGGCCGGCCGCGGGCACGGGTTCATGGTCATCGTCGATGAGCAGGACTGCGGCGCCGCCGAGGACATCCTCTTCCTCGACGCCGACCAGCTGTCCGAGGCGTTGGACGACCTCCGTACGGACGGGCTCGGCGACGGCCTGGACATCAGGACACAGACGCTGAGCCCGGCAGGGTTGCGCTGGTACGTCGAGGAGGCACTGCACGCACGCGCCGTACACAACGACGAGGAGCCTGACGAGGCGGCCGCTGCGATGTCCGACGAGGACGAGGGCCCGCCCTACCCAGTGCTGGCGCAGCTGGTGCGCGCCAGGCTGACCGTTCTGCCGCAGGCACGTAGGCCCGAAGGTGCGCGTGTGCACACCCACGCCGGCCCGTCCACCATGTTGGAGGCGCTCGCGAGCACGATGGCCGGTGCCGACGGTGGGCGCCGTGGCGGTTTCGACGGGCCGCGGTTCAGGCGTCCGGCGCCGGGGAAGCTGCATGCGAAGCGGAAGACGAGGGACGGCCCGGCGCCGATCTACCAGGTCAAGGTCGGGTTGCAGGGTGCCAAGCCGCCGATCTGGCGGCGCCTACTGCTACCGGCGGACGCGAGTCTGGCCCTCGTGCACGACGTCATCCAGGTCGCGTTCGGCTGGGATGACAGCCACATGCACGTCTTCGAGACCCCATTCGGTGACTTCGGACGTGCTGACCGTGAACTGGGGCATCGGGCCGAGAAGCCAGTCACGCTGGAGCAGGTAGCGGCTCAGGCCGGGGCCAAAATCCGGTACACCTACGACTTCGGCGACAACTGGGTGCACGAGATCGTGGTGGAGAAGCTTGTCGACCGAGACCCTGCGCTCCGCTACCCGTCCTGTACGGGTGGGCGCCGCGCGGCGCCCCCAGAGGACTCCGGCGGCATCTGGGGGTACGAGGAGCTGGTGGAAGCGCTCGCCGACCCGGATCATCCGGAGCACGAACTGCAGTTGGAGTGGCTGGAACTGGACGACGCCAGCCAGTTCGCGCCGGCCGCGTTCGACCGGGACGTAGTTGACCGGGCGCTAGCCAGACTCGCGGCCCCTCGGCGACAACCAACCGGCGGCTCCAGGAGCCGATGACCCCGCTGGCCGCCGTCGCGAGCTTCACGACGCCGCCCATGTCACGGGATACGGTGTGGCGGGAGACCGCAGACGGCCCACCGGGGAAACCCGGCGGGCCGTCGTGTCGGTTGTAGGTGTGTCCTGAGATCAGCCGTCCGTGTCCGGCGACGGCATGTAGCGACCCGGGACCTGGTCCGGAGCGAAGATCTCCTTCTCACCCGGGTAGGGCTTGGTCCAGTTGTGCGCTTCGTACCAGGAGAAGTGGTTCATCTGCGCGGGGTTGGCGGAGTCGGCCTTCGCGAGCGGCGCGTTGAAGGGCTGCTTGGACTTCCAGGCCTGCCACTTCGCGGCGACGTCCTTCTTGTCCGCCGGGACCTTCCCCGTCGGCGCGAGCGCGAACTTCGCGTCCTGCGGGGCCGGGGTGTCCAGACCACACGCCGGCGGGGTCGAGATACCCAGCGTCAGCGAGGTCCGGTTCGGAACCGCCTTGAACGGCCGGTAGTCGGGCTTGGTGGTGAAGGCCGACGCCATGGGGGTGGCGGCGGTGTCCTTCTGGTTCATCGGCTTGATCCCGAGGATCTGCTCGATGGTGCGGATCATCGTGATCTGCGTGTAGTAGTGGCTGTCGACGACGCCGTGGTTGGCCCAGGGGCTGATGACCTGGATCGGAGCGCGGTGACCGTCGATGTGGTCGGTGCCGGCCTGGGAGTCGTCCTCGACCACGAAGATCGCGGAGTCCTTCCAGTACCTGCTGTGCGTGATCTCGTCGACGATCTGGCCCGTCGCGAGGTCGTTGTCCGCGACCTGAGCGGCTCCGTTCACCGGACCACCGGTGTGGTCGTTGGAGAGCCAGAACATGTTCAGGTTCGCCGGGCCGTTCTTCTCGAAGTCACGCTTCCAGATCTCGGCCTTGTAGATGTCTGGAACGTTGGTGTCGAACAGCGGGAAGCCCGGTACGGACACGTCGTTGAGCGAAGGGATCGCCGAGCCCACCTGGATGGGGTAGGCGGTGTCCTTCCCGGTCTCCTGCATGTTCTGGACGTCGCAGTAGTAGTTCTGCCACGTCGCGCCGGCCGGCTTGGTCTCCAGCGACTGGAACTCGCCGAAGTCCTTGACGGTCTGGCCCGCCGCCTGCGCACCGGTCCAGATGAAGCCGGTCCGCTGGTGGCCGAGAACGTCGTTCTCGGTGTCGTAGCTACGCAGGTACTCACCGGCACTGGACTCGGTGTACTCCGGGTTGTCGGCCTGCATCAGCCAGTTGTGACCCTCGGCGGAGTTCGTGCCGACGTCGTAGGTGTTGTCGTAGAGCCCGAACTGCTTGGCCAACGCGTGCTGGTTCGGCGTCACGTTCTCGCCGTACTGCGCCAGCGACGGGTCGCCGTTGCCTTCCGGCATGTCACCGAGCATCTGGTCGTAGGTGCGGTTCTCCTTGACGATCAGGAAGACGTGCTTGATCGTCGAGGGGTCACCGAGCTTCTTCGGGACCGGCACGGCCCGCTTGGAGCTGCTGGTGGATTCCTTGACCGGGTTGTTGTCCCAGCCGTTCTGCTCGAAGACCACCTTGGTCTGCGCCTTGATGGTGTTGTCGTCGGGCAGGGTGAACCGCTGCAGGCTCGACGTCGTGTCGTGCGTGCCGTGGCCGGCGGGGTCCGCCTTACGACGGGCGTCGATACCACGGGTGTTGGAGACCAGCACGTCGTTGCCGACGGTGGTGATCTCCGCGGGGAAGTAGTCCGTCGGGAGCAGGCCGACGTAGCTGACCGGCTCCAGCGGGGACGTGTACTTGTAGACGGCAACCGCGTTGGCGCGGCCGAGCGTCACCAGCAGGTGACCGTCGTCGGTCAGCGTCACCGCGTCGGGCTCGTAGCCCACCGAGGCCTCAGGCCACGGCTGCGTCGCGATCGTCTGGACCACCTTGTCCTTGGACGTGTCGATGACTGACACATCGTTGGTGGCGGTGTTGGTGACGAAGACGGCACCGTTCTTGGCGTACAGGGCGGTGGGGTGCAGACCCACGTCGACGCTGTTCGGGGTGGCATCCGGGTTGGCCAGGTCGATGACGCTGACCGTGCCGGTCGTGCTGGCACCCGTCTTCGGGTCGGCCGGCACGTCGGTGCCGTAGGAGTTGATCGTCGTGTCGCCGGGCTTGGCCTGGCGGCCGCCCTCGTTGCTGACGTAGAGCTTGTTCCCGACCATGACCATGTCACGGGGGGCGATACCAACGGCCCAGCTGCGCTCGATGGCGCCGGTCGCGGTGTTGATGGCGACCACGCGGTTCTGGCCGTTGACCGCGGAGTACACAGTCTTGCCGTCGGGGGAGAACACCGCCTCGGCCACCAGCGCGTGCTTGGCCCCGTCCGCCGCAATCTTGATCGACGTCGGGTTCGCGACGCTGCCGTCCGCGTTCACGGTCAGCTTGGTGTAACCGTCGGTCTGGCCCAGCCACAGCTGCGAACCATCAGGGGAGTACGTCGGACCTTCCTGGCCCACGTCGTTACCGCCCAGGCGCGGGGTCGAGGACGCCGCGTTGCTGACGTACTGCTGGACCTTCCAGTCCTTCAGATCCACGATCGCAAGCGCCGAGCCACCATCGGTGACCGACGCCGCGACGTGGGTGCCGTCCGGGCTGAGGGAGGACGACATGATCTTGCCGTTGTTGATGACCAGACGCTCACCGATGGGCTTGACGTACTGGTCGCTGGAGACGACCAGGCCCTTGTCGGTCTCCTCACCGACATGCTGCGTACCGAACGCGTCGGTCGAGGCGTAGGAGATTCCCCCGCCGGCGACGGCGAGAGTAGCGGTGCCGGCCGCCACCAGGCGGACTCGGCTTCCGGTGCGTCCACCGAAGAGTCCGAACTGGACCTTCGGGGCGCGCCGGCGCTGACGTGTGACTTGCATCAATCATCCCTTCCGGGAAGAGGCGAGCAGATCGACGTTCCCGTCGAACTGCCACAGAGGGTTCGGTGCGTCCCCGTACGGGGTCCGCACCTGGAAGTAGCCGTTCACCTCCTTCGGTCCGTCTCCGTCGGCGACGTACCGCCCGTCCGCGGTGACGTCGAGTTGGTAGATGGCGCTGCCGACCGTGTCCACGCCGGGCAGGTGCCAGGACACGACGCAGCGCCAGTCGTTGCCGGGACCCTCGTCCTCGACGCGGCTACCGCCCTTGTCGCAGGACGCGGTAGCCCGAACCTGGGTCTCGGTGACCTCGGGCCGGTTGAGCTCTTCGGTCTGCAGCCGGTAGAGGTGGGCGTAGGACGTGGCGAGGGAGTCCTGCAGCTTGGACTGCTCGATCCCGGAGCCCTTGGCCGGGGTCGCGACGCTGATCACCCCGACGGTGAGGGCCACCAGGACGGCCAGCGGCAGCGCGCCGCCCAGAAGCACACGGCGGCCCGACCCGTCGTTCGTCAGGTCGGTGAAGTCCCGGTGCAGGAACAGGCGGTAGGCCAGCGCGGTGGCGACGACCGCCCAGGCGAGGCTCACCGCGATGCCGATGAGAAGGGGGCCCACCTGCGCCGACTCGGTGAACAACCCGCGCCAGGCGAGGAAGGCGTGGCTCGGCAGCGCCATCCGCACGGCCACCGGCAGCGGGAGCATCTGCGCGAGCTGCAGCGCGAAGGCGAGCAGCGCGGGCATCAGCAGCCCGGTCGGCGAGCGACCCAGTGCGACCGAACCGACCAGGCCGACCGCGGCGAACGCCAGCGTCGGTGCCAGCACGCAGAGCCACGCGAGCAGGACCGTGCCGGCCGCGTCCCCGGGGGCGAGGATGTGGCCGTCCAGGCCGGCGAGCGGTCGGTTGCCGACCGCGGCCAGTCCGCCGACGATGCCCGACACGGCCAGGCCGGCCACGAGGATCAGGAGCACGGTGAGGCTGGCCAGGGCCTTCGCCGCGAAGATCCGCTTCGGCGAGCGCACCGCCACGAGAAGGTGGCGCCAGGTGCCGAGCCGGTCCTCGACGGCGAAGACGTCGCCAGCCACGAGCGACGTCAGCAACGGGAGCGCCCACGTGCCGGAGAAGCCCAGTACGACGAGCGCCCCCGCCCAGCCGGTCGCGTTCATCCAGCGGCCGAAGACGGTGTCGGCGGGTAGTGAGCTCTGCAGACTCACCGCGGCCACGAAGATGGCAGGGGCGATCCAGCAGGCCGCGAGCAGCACGCGAATCCGCCACTGGGACAGCAGCTTGACCAACTCGAACCGGTAGCCGTGCAGTACGGGCGCCGGACGGGCGTCAGCCCTGGGTGGGGCGACGGTCACGGTCATCGCACGTTCTCCTCGTCGGTCTGCGCGGGGGCGGTCTGCGCAGGGACGGTCTGCGCGGGCACGGTCTGCGCGGGCACGGACCGGGTGGTGGTACCGGTCCCGGCGGAGGCTTCGATGTCCGTCCCGGATCCGGTCAGGGCCAGGAACGCGGCCTCGAGCGGCGGCACCACGGGAGCAAGTTCGCGCAGGGCCACGCCGGCTCCCACGAGCCGCACGACCAGGTCGTCGAGCGCGGGCATCGGCCCGCGGACAACGAGGTCGGCGTCGCGCCGTTGGCCGGAGTCACGGCCGGACACGACGTGGAGCCCCGGCGTCTCCGCTGCCACCCTGTGGGCGGCCGCCGGGTCGGAGGTGAGCAGTCGGTAGTCGAGTTCGCCGCTCTCGGCGGCGAGCTTGCTCACCGGCCCGGAGAAGACGACCCGTCCGACGGCGAGGATGGTGACCTCCGAGCACAGCGCGGCGAGGTCGTCCATCCGGTGGCTGGAGAGGACCACCGCGGTTCCCTCCGCGGCGAGCCCGGTGATGACGCGGTGTACGTGGTTCTTGCCGGCGGGGTCCAGGCCGTTGGCCGGCTCGTCGAGGACGAGCAGTCGCGGCCTGGTCAGCAGGGCGGCGGCCAGTCCGAGCCGCTGGCGCATTCCCAGCGAGAAGCCCCGTACCCGGTCGTCGGCGACGTCGGTGAGCCCGACCTGCGCCAGCGCGTCGTCGACGTCGACGGTGCCTTCGGCCTCGTACCGGCGCAGGGAGACCAGGGCCGAGAGGTTCTGCCGCGCGGTGAGCGAGGGATAGAGCCCCGGTCCGTCGACGAAGCCCGCGACACCGTCGGGTACCTCAAGCGTTCGCCCGACCGGCGTCCCCAGGATCTCGAGGCGGCCGCTGTCCGCGACCGCCAGACCCAACAGCAGACCGAGCAGTGTCGTCTTGCCGGCGCCGTTCGGTCCGACCAGGCCGTGGACCTCCCCGGTCGCGACGTCCAGGTCGACGCCGTCGAGTGCGACCACTTCGCCGAAGGACTTCGTTATCCCGCGAATCCGAACTGCGGGAGTGCCTTCCATGTCGGTCCCCTTTTTGTTGGTTGCCGACACAGCAACCTAGGGACCGCGCTTTGCAGCAGAAAGGCGGGCAGCCAAACGTTCGGGAAACACGCGCACAAACTGCTCAACGAACGCCCCGGAAGGCGCTTGACCACCTCAACTTTCGAAATGCATCAGCCGTTACGCTGGGCCGAAGTACTTTGCCAATTGCTGACGAAGTTTACTAAGCGATGACCAAAAGATGGAGCTTTCCGCACTCATCGTCGCCAGCAACAAGCGGATCTCCAGCGCGGACGTCGATCGAGCCGCGCCGGTCCGGACGAAGCCGCCCCGGCCTCCCTGTGACAGGAGGCGGGGGGACGCTGCTTCAGCCTCGCTGCGTGTGCAACCGCCTTGGAGCACGGCCTCCGCACGCCAGCAGACTCCCGTGAGCGCCAACGTCGGCGACTCGACCAGCGACGATCCGGACGGCGGACCTTGACCGCGCACCAGCGCCTTTCAGGGTGGACTCAATCACGCCTCACGAACTACTGAAACGGCTTCAGCCGACAATCGTGCGATGGACGTTCCAGCAGCTCAGGCCTGATTTTCGCCACCGTCGAAACAGGTCGTCCGACCGAGTTACTTTTGCCGGAAAGCACAGGTCCCGGCCACGTTACCTTCTTTTCGGATCGCGCTATGCGGCGACGGGTAGGCTCCAGTCGATGCGGTATCCGTGCACAGGGCCGAACATCCTCGTCGGCTTGAGGAACGTCTTGAGCGCGATGGGCATGAGCACGCTCATGACGGCGCTACCGACGGGGCCGAAAGCCTTCTGCCGGTTGTTGTGCTCCGCGTTGACGGCAATCTTGGTGACCCGGTCGCGGCGTAGCCGCTCGTAGGCGGTGGCCGCCCGCGGGTCGGGCAGGTCGCGCAGGCAGCGGGCGAGTTGGATCGCGCTCTCGACCGCGAGGGACGCACCCTGGCCCGAACTGGAGGACGGGGCGTGCGTGGCGTCGCCGACGAGCACCATCCGATCCCGGTGCCAGTGGGGCACCTTGGGCATGATCTCCAGGCCGCCCACGACCAGCAGATCCTCGGCGTCGACCCGGCGCAGCACATCGCGGGCGGGGAGGTCGTCCGCGTGGACGTCGCGCAGCTGACGCAGCCACTGGTCCGGTGGAGTTTGGCCAGCCTGGGCCATGCTGAGGTACTCGGGGCTCGGAAGGTCGCCTGCATCTCGACGACGCTGCGCCATCTGTTAGGCACCAGGGCTCACCAGCGCGCTCTCCCGTTCGCGGCATGAGAGGCGCTCGGTCGTCGTGCGGGCGCCTACGAATGAGGAAGCGCGATCTTGCGCGTTTGCCTAGACGGGCGGGGCTCGCGGTCGAATTCGGCCGCGAGCTTCGTGGCTGCATCGTCCGGCGCGTCGGCGCCGATCCACAGCGCCTGGCCGTCCGCGCAAGAGGCGATGGTGACGCCGTAGCAGCCGGCGATACGACCGCGGGCGTCGAGCGATGCGCTGATCTGGATGCGGAGCAGCTCGAGGCGGGGAGGGTGCTGGCGGTGAGCGGACGACATCGACCCGGAGGTTACGGGAGGAGATGTCGAACGCCAAGAAGGCGGAGCAGAGGAAGTTGGGAACGTCGACCAGTCGCTGTGTGGGCCGAGCGCGCACGTGTCCCTTGTCCGTCGCCATGTCCACGTTGGATCACGTCTCGAGGTCCGATCGCGGCAGTCAGACAGGCTCATCGCATTCGGGCCGTCCGGGTCCAGGGTTGGGCGAAGGAGTTGGGCGCAGCGACCACGGCGGACGCGAGGGTCTGCGTGTTTGGCGGGGTACCTGCGGTGTGAGTTCGTGGTGAGTCCGGAGAGCCCCGACGCGTAGCGGTCACGCACAGGTCCGTTCAGGTCAGGCCAGGTCCGTTCAGGTCAGGCCAGGTCCGTTCAGGGGCCTGCCGGCCCGGGAGGCGTGGCCGAGGTAGGTCACCAGCGGGAGCCCGCCGGGTCGAGCACGAAGTCGACCAGCGGGGCGACCTCGTGGTCGCCGATCCGCCCGCGCCGGCGGGCCAGGACCGCCTTGAGGAGATCGCGGGGATCCTTGGGCTTGAACCCGCAGACGTCCTCGTTTCGCAGTCCGTACGCCGCCATCAGCGCGGCGAGCTGGGCAGGTGGTCGGAGCCGGGCCGCCGCGTACCGGCCGCGCGGCATGATCCGGGTCATCGGCAGCGCCTGGAAGGCGACGAGGTACGACGTCAGGCGCGCGGGCAAGGTGCGGTTGACGGTGTCGTAGAAGACTACGCCGTCGCGGCGAACGACGCGGGCGGCCTCGGCGAGCACCTGGTCGAGGCGGCCGGTGATCTCGAAGGTGTCCGCGTAGTAGGCGAGGTCGAACGCGGCATCAGGGAGCGGTAGTGACTCACTCGGGGCGGTCTCGTGAGTGATCGGGAGACCGGCTCGCTCACTGGCCGCCGCGGCCAGCCCGGTCGCCACCGGCGACGGATCGACCGCAGTGACGTGCAGGCCAAGCCCCGCGAGTCCGCGTGCCAGGTCGCCGCGACCGCTTCCGACCACCAGGGCCCGCAGACGTGACGGTTCGAGCCGCCGTCGGCGCAGGATCCCCGCGACGTACTCCAGCCGAACCGCCTGGAAGGCGACCGCCCTGAGCTGGCGGCCGTCAACGGCGTCGGCGTTCGGTGTATCGATCTCGATCAACGGAGCGGTTGCCACGTTCCCCCATGTCGCCGTCGTCGGGTGCGGGGCGAGTGACATGCCTTCCCGCCTCAAGTTCGTTGAAGGAACCTAACACGCTCCGTCTGCGCGTTCCGGAACGTCACCTACGGACAACTGCTCTAACTCAGGAGACGCGCTTCATGGGAGCAGTTGGGATGGCCGTGGCTGGACGCGCCCCGAAGGTGATCGCGCTGAACGAGGCGTGGCAGCTGTGGCACGGGCCGGGCAGCGCGGAGCGCAAGGAAGCGACCGATCAGGCCATCCTCGACTGAGGCGCGCAGCATCACCGGCAGCTGACCAGGCGAGCTACAGGGCGAAGTCGTTCTCGTCCCACTCCTTGACCTGCTGCACCACACCTGCGGGGCCGCGCACATCGCGCGGCCCTGTTTCACTGCGTCGTCCGCCGACGACGTCCAGGGACCGCCTGGGAGGCCCAGGTACTCCCGGAGCCCCTGGCCGTTCGCGGCGAGCATCCTGGGGTACAGACGTCCGTCCGTCATCGCTTCGAGCACCAGGTCGACGGTGTCGTCTAACCGTGCCGCCGACACGGGCTGGAGAGTGCCCGCGCCGATGCCGGCGTACAGCACCTCGGCGATCCGGTGGCAGGTGAGCATCCGCGGCGAGGCGTAGTGCCGCGACCGGTACAGCCGGTCCCGGGTGTCCTCGCGGGTGTCGTCCGGGCTGGCCGCCAGGATCGTGTCCGCGCCGTCGACCCGCTCCCCGCGGCGGATCCGGTCCGGTCCCTGCAGCATCGGCGCCAGGAGCTGGTCGGTGAGCGCGGCGCGCCAGGTGCCGTCGCCGGAGTAGATCCCCGCCCGTCCGGTCTCACGTACGTGGTCGTGGATTGCCGTCACGGCGTCCTCCAAGGCCTGGCGCCGCCCACCGGTCGGCACCTCGTACCCGTCGACGCCCTTCCCGTACCTGCGCCACTGCCCCACGGCCGCATTGTGGATCGAACGAGTGTTCGACGGAAGGGTCTATGACCGTTCTCTGTCTCGAGATCAAGATCAAGAGGCACCTCGTTGGGTGCGATGTCCCGGACCCGCAGCATGCGGACGGCGTGCCGCCACCTCCGGCCCTGGTCGGCGGCGATGTCGGCCCGGATCTCCACCACGACCAGCGGGGCGACCTGGTGGTAGCCGGTCGGCTTGGACCGCCAGTTGACGGTGAGTTGTGCCGGCCATGGGTGCCCGCCGATCGCAGCGACCAGCAGCGGCGTGACCGCGGCGGCCTGAGCGTCGGTCAGGTGAGTGGTCCTGCCCGCGTAGTGGAGTCGGCCGGTGTCGGAGGCGTACCGGCCGAGCAACAGTGCCGCCGGCCGGTGGAGGCTGCCGGTGACTCCGCCGATCACGGCGTCGGTGGTCTGCCGCGACTTGTACTTCAGCCACACCCGCGCCCCGGAGACGTACGGACTGTCCGCCGGTTTGATCATCAGGCCCTCGACCCCGGCGACGGCCATCGTGTCGAACCACTCCTCGGCCACGGCCGGGTCCGGCGTCTGCATGGCCAGGGTCAGCGGCGAACGGGCGGGGACGCGACGGAACAGCCGCTCCGGTACGGCACGCCGTTCTCGTAGCGGACGGCGGCGGAGATCACCGTCTTGCGCCGTCTCGAGCACGTCGAAGACGACCAGGTGGACAGGCTGGCTGCCCGCGAGCTCGCGGGCGTGACGGCGCTGGGCGTAGCGGCGCTGCAGACGGTTGAGTCGAGCCGGCCCCCGGCCCAGCAGACGATCTCCCCCTCGATGACCGTCCCGGCAGGCAGGTAGGCGTACAGCGCGCCCACCAGCTCGGGGAAGGCGTCGTCGAGCGGTGTGCCGCGTCGCGAATGGACCTGTACGGAGCTGTCCGCCCGGATTGAGGCCAGCGCGCGGTACCCGTCGAACTTCGGTTCGTAACGCCACCCGCCGGCCCGAGGAGCAGGTAACCGGTCGATGCTCTTCGCGAGCATGGGCACGATTGGCCCACGGATACGCACTGCGGGACCTTCGGGTGGTGCGGTCTGACCGCACCACCCTAGGGCCGGGCTTCGCGAGCGGCGCCAGAGGCGTCTCTCCCGACGAGTGGAACTGCTACAGCATGGCGACGAGCGCGCTCATTGCCTGGACCATGTTCAGCCGGTACTCCTCGTGCACGGTGACCCGATGCCCAAGTACGTTCCTCCTGCCTGACCTGAGGTTGTACAGCGGAGTTCCGTGCGAGAAGGCGACGACGCCGGTGGTCTGGAAATCGCGGACGTCGACGATGCCGGACCCGAGCGCGGCGAAGGTGAAGATCTCAGGGTTGCTGTCCATGAGCTTCTCGATGTCCTGGTCGATGGAGCGAAGGACCGCCGCGTATGCCGAGGCGGATCCCATGTACTGGGTGATCCGGTTCTTTGCGATGAGGTGCACCTGAGGGAGCGGGCGCTCCTCGGTCCGAAGCCGGGTCGCGAAGGCGTACGTGGCGTAGATGTCCGACGGGAGCTTGAGGCCGTACACCAGGGAAAAGGCGTTCTGGATGGCTCGCCGGGAGGAGTCGTCCGCCATGACCGGAAGTACGAGCCTAATGAGAGTTACCGGGTCAGCCGCTGGCAGACTCGGTGCCCGGTAGCCGTCGGCAGGTGAGCACTCTCGGAGCCAGGACATGAAGTCCTATTGACAGATCGTGCCCCTGCCGGTGGTCGGGAGGATGGACCGCTGATGGGATGTCGTGCCCGCCGTCGTGTGGCGTGAGCACTTGATCATTAGGTTGCGGAGGTTCTCCCGCGGGCTGCTGATGGTGGCTGTCGAGGACGGGAGAACAGGTGATGTTCGTCGGGGACGACTGGGCTGAGGATCATCACGACGTCGAATTGCAGGACGTGCAGGGGCGACGGCTGGCCAAGGCCCGGCTGGAGGAGGGCATTGCTGGGATCGCACGGCTGCACGAGTTGATCGGGCGGCAGTTGGATGAGAACGCCGAGGCCGACCAGGTCGTGATCGGGATCGAGACCGACAGGGGCCCGTGGGTGCAGGCGCTGATCGCGGCCGGCTACCGGGTTTATGCGATCAACCCGCTGCAGGTTGCCCGGTTCCGGGAGAGTACGTCGGTGTCGGGGGCCAAGAGCGATCCCGCCGATGCCCACACCATCGCCGACATGGTGCGCCTGCAGCATCACCAGCTACGGCCGGTTGCCGGGGACACCGCTGAGGCCGAGGCGATCAAGGTGGTCGCCCGGGCGCACAAGACGTTGATCTGGGAACGTAACCGTCACATGCTGCGGCTGCGGCACGCGCTGCGGGAGTTCTTTCCCTCTGCCCTGGCCGCGTTCGGTGATCTGGCCGGAGCTGATGCTCTCGAACTGCTGGCCAAGGCGCCCGACCCGGACTCGGCGGCCCGGTTGACGACCGCCCAGATCACCGCGGCGCTCAAGCGGGCCCGTCGCCACCATGTGGCCGACAAGGCCCAGAAGATCCGGGCGGCGCTGCGCGCCGAGCAGCTCGGTCAGCCGGCCATCGTGACGTCGGCCTACTCAGCCACCGTCCGCGCCCAAGCGGCCATCCTGACCACGCTGAATGAGCAGATCAAGAGCATGCAGGAGCAGGTGGAAGCACATTTTGGGCGGCACCCGGACGCTGAGATCATCGTGTCTCAGCCCGGTCTCGGCATGATCCTCGGTGCCCGGGTGCTTGCCGAGTTCGGTGACGACCCCGACCGCTACGCCAGCGCCAAAGCCCGCAAGAACTACGCCGGGACCAGCCCGATCACCCGCGCCTCCGGCAGGAAGCATGTCGTCACGGCCAGATACGTCCACAACGACCGCCTCATCGACGCGCTCGGCCGCCAGGCCTACGCCGCGATGATCTGCTCGCCCGGTTCCCGCGCCTACTACGACCAGCAGCGAGCCCGCGGCCTCGGCCACCACGCCGCCGTCCGCCAGCTCGCCAACCGGCTGGTCGGCATCCTGCACGGCTGCCTCAGGACCGGCACCACGTACGACGAAGCGACCGCATGGTCACATCGCACGGAACAAGTCGCTGCTTGACAACTTTCGACTTGGGATGTCTGTCAACGGCAGAGAGTGCGATCTGGGTGTAGATCGAAAAGCTCGTCGGGTTTGGTTTCCAGGCCGGAGCCTCAGCTGCTGGCCAGGGTCCGGTCCAGGAGGGGGAGCAGGCGGCCCCAGTGGCGCTGCAGCCCGGAGGGGTTGAAGGCCTCGGTGTCGGACATGGTGAAGCCGTGGACGGTGCCGGGGTAGATCTCGGAGGTGTAGCTAACCCCCGCGGCGTCCAGAGCCTGATTGAGCTCGCCGAGGGCCTCGGGCGTCATATCGGTTTCGGCGTGGCCGAGGTGGACCTGGGCGGTTAGCTTGGCGAGGCTGTCGGGCCCGTCGACGCCCACGGGGCCGTGGAATCCGGCGACGGCGGCCACCTGGCCGGGGTGGGCCGCGGCGGTGCGCATCGCCAGGAGCCCGCCTATGCAGTAGCCGGTCACCGCGACCGGTCCGGCGCCGACCTCGGGCTGGGCGGTGAGGAACCTGATGTAGGCGTCGGCGTCGCTCAGAATGCGTTCGGCGATGTGCGCCTCGATCAAGGGCATCAGCTGGGCGACGACCGCAGGCCGGACCTCTTCTCCGATGAACTCGGGAAGTTCGATCACCGGTGCCGGGCCGTTCCGGTAGAAGAAGTTGGGGACGAGCACGTAGTACCCGTGCCCGGCCAGTTCGCGGGCCATCTCCTCCAGCACGGGCCGGATGCCGAAGGCGTCCGCGTACATCAGCACCCCTGGGTGCCGCTCGCCACCGTCGGGGAAGGCGGCGAAAGCGTCGGCCTGGCCGTCGGCGGTGGGGATCTGCAGAGCCTTGGTAGGCATGAATTCTCCTGTCGTGGTTGATGTGTAGAGCCTGTGATCAACACGACGGAGGCGGAGCCCGCGCAGCAACGCAAGATTCTCTATCGAACAGCGGGCCCGCACCGGCCCGCACGGCACTCAGAAGAGCACCGGGTAACCAATCTGCGTGTGGCGCAATGCCGTCCCGGTAGTCATCGCCGTACAGCGTAGCCAACCGGACAACGCCGACGCACACCGTCCCGGTCCGCAGTCTGGGTGGAACAAGCTCTGTTCCGTCACAGAGCCGATGGTGCAACGCTCAGTCGAGCGCTCGCGCTCTTCACCTGCCACGACCTGGATCACCACACCTGGACCTCCTGACCCCGCGTAGTGGCAGCCGGCGCCAACGTCACCCTGGGCGCCGTTTCATAGGTAACGGATATCTGACCTGGCGCTGATGCAGTGCGCCGGATCGGCTGTGGATCGTTCACTCCATCCCACAGGAAAGGGCCGGGGCGCGAAGGAGAGCGATGCGCCTGGCGCCGATATCCCTGGGCAGGGGGTCGGGGTCCGCCAGGCGCACCACCATCTCGGTCAGCCCCTACCGCCGCAGACCGGCCTCGGCTCGTCGAGCATGGCGGCCAGACGGCTGGCCAGCGCGGCATCCCGTTCCACGGCGTTGCTGCGTTCCCAGTACGCCTGCGTGGTCTCGGGTCTGGCGTGGCCGGCCCACCGCTGCACCTCAGCGAGTGGTGCGCCGGAGTCGAGCAGCGACGTGATCGCGGTGGCGCGCAGAACGTGCGGGGTGACCTTGTCCGGTGAGCGCAGGCCACCGCGGCGGGCGAGCCGCTGCGTGATGCGTACAACGTCGAACCGGTCAAGCGCCTCGCCTGCGGCGTCCAGCAGTAGCGGCCCCTCGGTGCGCCCGGCGAGGTAGGTGGTCAGCCGGTCGCAGGTCGCCGACGCCAGCGGCACCACCGCCCACGCGCCGCGCTTGCGCTGCACCTGCATCGTGCACGGCGTCGCGGCGAAACTGACGTGCTCGACCCGCGCGCTCACGAGCTCGGAGACCCGGGGCCCCACCACAGACAAGCTGCTCGCGCCGATGCTGCAGGGCCCGGACCGAGTCCACCGCGGCGAGCGCGTCGACGGCGCCGACACCATCCTGGCGGCCGGGCCGGAGGACAACCGCGAGGACATCCGAGACCGGCTGTAGATGGAGTTCGGGGCGGTCACGGCACTACGCCAGCCCACGGATGCTCACCCGCTCCCGGATCGCCGAAGTGCTATACGCCGGCATCGGCGCCGGCCTGCCGATAGGCCAGGGGCAGCGATACCTCGGGCACGGTCGAAGGGCAGCCATCCTTGCCGAATGGTTGCCGTTCGACAGGCGTTCGGCTCCCCGAATACCTACCGAGGCCGGGAAGAACGACGCTCAGCAAGTCACGGCACAACCTGGAGGCCTTGGCGCCAGGTGGGGTGTGTCGGGTGCCAGCCCAGTTCGCGCTTGGCCTTGGCGTTGGATGCGCCGCGCAGTTCGGTCATGAGCACGACGCCGGCCTGTCCGGCGGCCAGTCGTCCAATGAACCGCGGTACGCGCATCGGTTTTTTGGCGCCCAGCATCGCTGCCAGTTCCGGCAGCCATTCGGCGACCGGGGCGGGGTCGTCATCGACAATGTTGTAGACACCGCGACCGCCGTTCTCCACCGCTGCGACCGTGGCCTCGGCGGCGTCGGCGATGTGGACGAACGACCACACCCCGCCGCCGTCGCCGACGACCGGGAACTTGCGTTTGCGGATCATCTCGAGCTGCTCGGAGCCTGGCGCCATGGAGGTGCCGGGCCCGTAGAACGCGCCGTAGCGCAGCACGATCCCTTCGGTCCAGGCGGCGCCCAGCACGGCCTTCTCCAAGTGCTCGATCGCGGCGATCATCAGGGCCATCTGGCCGACCGGTGAGCGATCCAGGGGGTCTTGTTCGTTCTTGACCGGCCCGCCGGTCCGCGTGTAGGTGAACGCGCCGTTGCTCTGGGCGACGAACCGTCGTACTCCTGTGGCGCGTGCGGCCGTGAGCAGGTTGTCGGTGCCCTCGATCCGCAGCCGGTTGGTGGCGGCGAAGCTGCGTTCGAAATGGCGGGTGTCGATGTGCCCGATGGCGGTCAGCTGGTTAACGATCACCTCCGGGGCCGCTTGGCGCACGGCCGCCTCGACCTGGGCGTGATCCAGCGCATCGGCGATGACCGGTACCGCGCCCAGCTGTGATGCCCTGGCCTTGTTAGATTCGCTGCGGATCATCGCGAACACCTCGTGTCCCGCATCGACCAGACGCGGCACCAGTTCCTTGCCCATCGCTCCGGTCGCTCCTGCCACCAGCACTCTCATCGTCGGCTCCCTTGCTGTCCGGTTCGGAGTTGTCACTTGAACCGGATGGCCTGCCGATTCCTGACAGGAGCCAATGGTGATACACGTCACATCATGAGCAGGGGCTCCCCATGGTTGGCCGCCGCCCATTGCTCGGTCGCGCGTTCGAGCTTGTCGGGGTTTGCCTGGGTACGGCAGGCAGTGATGCCCTCGGCGGTGACCTCCAGGCACATGATGGCGACGACCCGGCCTTCCACGACGGCCACAACGGCGGGTTCGCCATTGGCGGCCCAGGCGTATATCTCGGGCGAGCCGCCGACGATGGCGCGCTTGGCCTCGGCGGGCTTGAACATGGCCCACACGAACTTCGCGACCGCGACGGCTCCCTCGAACGCCTTGGTGCGTGCCGGAACCTTCCCTCCGCCGTCGCCGATGGAGATGGCGTCCTTGGTGAGCAGTCGTACGAGCTCATCGGTCTGGCCACTGGTGGCGGCCGCGAGGAACTCCTCGACGATCCGCTGGGCGGCGGCCTGGTCGATTTCGCTGCGGGCTTTGCCGTACGCGACATGCTTCTTGGCACGGTGAAAGATCTGCTGGCTGGCGGCCTCGGTGATGTCGAGGATCTCGGCGATCTCCCGGTGCGGGTAGTCGAAGGCCTCCCGCAGCACGTACACGGCCCGTTCGTTGGGGGACAGGCGCTCCATGAGCGTGAGGACCGCGTACGAGACCGATTCGCGCTGCTCAGCGGTGCCGGCCGGGCCGAGCATCGGGTCCCCCGCGAGCAGCGGCTCAGGGAGCCATCGGCCCACGTAGGTCTCGCGGCGTGCCCGCGCGGAGGTGAGCTGGTTGAGGCACAGGTTGGTGAGTACCTTCGTCAGCCAAGCCTCGGGGACCTCGACGCGGTCGACGTCGGCGGCCTGCCAGCGCAAGAACGTCTCCTGCACGACGTCCTCTGCCTCGTCCGCGGAGCCGAGGAAACGGTAGGCGATGGCCTCCAGACGAGGCCTCGATAGCTCGAATCGGTCGACGTCATCCACCGTCAAAGGCATGATCTGATCATATTCCCGCCGTGTGCCCGTGGAGTTCCTGAGCGACGACCAAGGTCGCGACGTACGGTCGGCCTCGGCGACCGCGTGGGCGTGCGCGCCCCATATTTGGCGGGACTGTCATCGTTCGCCGGTCCGCCGGCCGCGTGGCCGCGTGGGTTGTTCGGGCTGCCCTGCCTCGACATGGGCCTGTGCCTCATGTAACTCCTCGCGTGCGGCGGCGAGGTCGGCGAGGACCTGCTGACGCTCGGCTCGGGCTGCGGCGATGTCCTGGCGCTGTTCCTCGACGCGGGCCCGTAGGTCGGCTCGGCCTTCCTCGAGTCCGCTGATTCTGGCGTCGTAGGACTCTCGCAAGAGGTCGCGTTCGCGTTGGGCATCCTCACGTACCCGCTGCAGGTCGGCCCGAATGTCGGTCACCTCCTGGTGGGCGCGGCTTACCTCTCTGTCGGCTGAAGCCTTCGCCGCCGTGGCTTCACGGAGGGCCTCGTCTCTTTTCAGCCAGAGCGGCGGCCATGCGCTGCTGCGCCTCCTCAGTCTCGACCCGGGCTGCGGCGACCTGCGCCGCGGCGTCGGTGCGGAGCCGGGAGATCTGCTGCTCGGCGTCGGCGAGCGAGGCGGCGCTACGCTGCTCGGCCTGCTCCACCTGCGCGGCGGCTTCCTACCCCCACCCGTGCGATCTCGGCGTCGGCATCGGTGCGGACCTGGCTGACCTGCCGTTCGGCCTCGGCCCGGGCAACGCTGATCCTCTCGTCCCGATCTCGCTGCGCAGCGGACTTGGCCAGCTCCGCGCTCTCGGCGCGTTCGTCGGCGGCCGCCGCGTGCTGCTCAGCTTCTTCCTGGGTGCGTCGGGCCGCTTCGGCGGCTTCCCACGCCGCTTCGCTCTCCTCGATCGCCTCCCTCGCCGCGGCCTCGGCGGTGGCCGCGCGGGCCTCGGCCCGGCGCTGGGCAGCCTCGGCGTCAGCGAGCCGGGCGCGCACCCGTTCCGGGTCAACCTGAGCCAGATCGCCGCGGACCCGGCGGATCAACGCGGGCAACCGCCGGCCGACATCCTCCAGCGAGGCAAGCGGGTCGTCGTCCTGCCCAGCCGCGGCTTCGGCGGCCGCAGTCTCCATGCTCCGCCCCTCCGGCCCGGTCCAGTACCCGAAGAACGCCCGCTTGTCGAAGGCGAAGTGCATCGCGTCGCGCGACGCGAACACCTCACCCAGAAGCTGGCCGAACGCGACGCGCTGCTCGCCACCGAACTGGAGGGTTTCGACCTGCCCCGGGTCACCATGCTGGAGACGGAGTACCTCCGCGCGGTCACCCAGGCCGAACTCGACTGGATCGACCAGGTCCTCGCCGGCTTACACGAGGGCAGCATCACCTGGAGCCGAGAGGAACTCCAGGCCGCCGCTGCCCAACTGAGCGAACACAGCGGGTCGGAATAGGCAGCCGCGTCCAGGCGGCTCCAGGCAGCCCCGGGCGGTAGGGCGCCGTATTCGCCGGCTCACAACCGGCGTACCAGAAAGTCCTTGAAAGAAATCCGGGAGGCGGTGTCGGATCGGGGGCAGTGGTGTTCGTTGCAGGGGTGAGCGGCCGCCCACGAGGGACGTCGCCACACCGACCTACCGCACTCGAGGAGAACGACATGACCGCGACCTACACCTTCGACGTCTTTTCCAGCCTCGACGGCTACGGCGCCGCCAGCGCCAACTGGACCGGCTACTGGGGTAAGCAGGGCCCCGAGTTGCTCGACCACCGCCTTGCCTTGTACGGCGCGGAGCAGCGGATGGTCTTCGGCGGCAACACCTATCGGGCGTTCGCGCGGATGCTGGCCTCGAGCACCGAGGAGTCCGAAGCGCGTGACCCATGGGTCACGCGGATGAGGAGCCTTCCTACAACGGTGGTGTCGACGACACTCGAAGGCCCCCTCGACTGGCCGGACGCGACCCTCGAGAGCGGTGACGCCGTCGAGGTCGTCGCTCGGCTCAAGAAGGAGTCGGAGGTGCCGTTGCGCTCGCACGGCAGCCTGTCGCTGAACCGGGCGCTGATGGCCGCCGGCCTGGTCGACCTCGTGCAGGTGACGCTCTTCCCTGCCATCACCGGCCAGACCGGCGTGAACCCGATCTTCCACGGGGCGGCCGACTTCGACCTGGAACTGGTGGAGCACCGGACGCTGGACGGTCACATCCAGGAGCTCACCTACCGACCCACCCTCCACTGACCCGTACGGATTCGAGGAGGATCCGTCCTGCCTCCATCCGTCCAGGCGCTGTCCCGCTAGGGCTGGGGCGTCCGCTCTCGTGATCTGACCCAGGCGGCGAAGCCCTCGATCGCGTCGACGACCGCCTCGAAGCGGAACGAGTGGTAGAGGTCGAAGGCGTGGTTGCCGCCGCGCAACTCTGCGTAGACAACCGGGTTGGCCGAGGTACGGCGTAGCTGGTCGGCGAAGTGCCGGGCGTCCGCCACGGGCACCAGCGGGTCCAGGTCGCCGTGCGCCACGAGGAACGGCGGTCCGCGGTGATGTGGGCCAGCGGCGAGGACTCGGGCCCCTGGCCGAAGTACGGGCCGTACCAGCCGTTCAGGTAGATGGCACCGGTCACGGAGGTGTCGGCGTTCTCGAAGCCCGGCTGGAAGGCGGGGTCGTTCTGGGTGAGCGCGGCCAGCCCCGCCATGTGCCCGCCCGCCGAACTGCCCGCGACCCACAGCGTCGTCGGATCGGCGCCGTACTCGTGGGCGTGCTCGCGCACCCAGGCGATGACCTTCTTGAGGTCGATCAGGTGGTCTGGATGCTGGGCCCCGGGCCGTAGCCGGTAGTTGGCGCTGATGCACACCCAGCCCTGACTGGCCAGCCGGTAGAGCAGCGGCAACGACTGGCTGTTCTTGTGGCCCCCGGAGTAGTGGCCGCCATGCAGGTGGATCATGACGGGCGCGCCTTGCGGACGCGAGCGGTAATGGTAAAGGTCGAGCAGGTTGCGGCGGCCCGCGTCACCGTAGGCGAGGTTGGCAACGCGCCGGACATCTGGGCGGCGCTTGAGGATGGGCAGGAACAGGATGCGGGCCAGCGGGAGGCGGCGCCCCAGTCGTTCAGCGAGGTCGGCGTCGATGGCGGCCCGCCACCCGGCGCCCAGCCCTTCGGCCATCGCATGCTCGATCCTCGCCCGGTCCCCCAGCGCGCGGTGGGCGATGACAGCGAGCCCGGGCGTGGTCACGGCGGCCAGTCCGACGATCGCCCAAGCGCCCACCGAGTCGATGTCGCCTTCGGTGAACGCCAGTGCCGTCGGGAGCAGCAGCAGCCAGAAGAAGGCCGCGAAGGGCAGTTCGTTGGCGGCCAGGCCGAAGTAGTAGCTCGGGCGGCCGAGCGGACGTGAGAACGGCACCGGCCGCAGCGCGAACAGCACGCCGATCGCGGCCAATCCCACGCTGATCAGATAGCCGACGGGCACGAAACCTCCAAGGACGAACAAGGTCCGACCGAAGATCGCAACCACGTGCGTGCCGACGACAGGCCCTCCCCGCAGAACTGCGGGGAGGGCCCCCAACCCTAAGGTAAACGACACGTGTCGTGTACATGCTCGTGTCCAGGGGCATGGCACCGAACGCAGCGCGCCGCAGCGAGAGCAGCCGAAAGGCGATTCTCGCCGCCACCGCGGAACTCTGCGGCGAGAACGGTTACGCGCGGCTGACCATCGAGGCCATCGCCGCCCGTGCCGGGGTGAGCAAGAAGACCATCTACCGGTGGTGGCCGTCCAAGGGCGCGGTCGTCCTGGAGCTCCTCGACCAGACCGCGACCATCGCCATCGAACCGCCCGACAGCGGGGATCTGGCCACCGACCTGCGCACCCTGTTGACCGAGGTCATCGGCATGCTCACCCCGCCGGAGACCTCGCCCGGCATCGGACTGATCGCCGAGGCACTGCATGACCCCGACCTCGCCCGTGAGCTGCGTGAACGCCTCATCCGACCGCGCATCGCCACGTTCAAGCAACGGCTCCGCCGAGCCCAGGACGCCGGCCAGCTATCCCCGGACGCCGACCTCGACGTCGCGCTCGACCTGTTGTACGGCCCGCTCTATCACCGCATGGTCTTTCATCTCGGCATGCCCGACCCCAGCTACCTCGACTCCCTCATCGCCCACACCCTGCGCGCACTCACCCCACCGCGTCACTGACAGCCGGCGCCGCACAGGCCTGGGCAGTTGAGCACACGAGCACCTCGCCTGCGTTGCGTTGGTGTCGTCGGTTGCTACCTTCGTCATGGCTGCAGCAGTCACGGTCATCTGGCAGACCAGACAGCTGGCTCTGACGCTCAGGAGACTGGTCCCTTCAGTAATTCTGACCACGGGCTCGGATGGGCAGTTGAGACGAATCTCAGAATCTCGAAAAATCTCGCCTGCCTCGGAGCAGACCAATGCCGCTTCTCGGATGTGGATGGCTTACCGCGCAACTTGGCGAGCGCCCAGAACAGCTGATACCAGAGCGCGCGGGCTTCCAAGGACCTACCTTCACTGCATATATCGCTGGTGGAACCCCGGGATTGGGTAGCCGAACGATATCCGGAGAGGAGGCCGGGAAGCGCTCGCACCGGGAGATAGAGGAAGTCTCGGACCGGATCTCCCCAGCCGGCTTTTCCCCAGTCGATAATCGCTGCAACCTGACCTTTACCATCAACAATCAGGTTCGACGGGCTAACGTCGCCGTGCAGCAATACGGATTCCGCGATGGAGGCGCCCTGGGTCTCCAAGAAGGCAAACCAGTCCGTCAGCCATCGTGCTTGAATTCTACCCAACTCGCCAGCTTTGACTAAGCTCTCAACCAATCGCTCGGCCGCAAATTCGGATGGTTCAGAGACGCCAGCGATCGAGCCGATGTCGTTTCTGCGGAGCTCATGGAGCACGGCCAGAATCTCGGCCAGCGACGCATGCGTTCGGACGCTTGCCCCAGGCTCGTACCCGAACTCTCCCAAGGTCGGTCCGTGAACTCGCTCGAGGATCATGTAGGGGACGTCGACTGTTTTGCGGCTCGCGTCGTAACTGACGAGAGTTGCCGTGGGCACTCCCGCACTCTGTGCGAGAGGGATCACGGCCGCCTCCTTCGCCAGGAGGCCCTCGTGGACCGGCTTACGGGGGATGCGAAGAACGAGATCCTGCCCCAGGAACACGGTCAGATTGACCTGTCCCTGCTGTGGCACGGGGGTTACGTCCGCAGCCGATACTCCATAGTGGGCAGCGATGACGTTGACATCGTCGGCCAACGAGTTCGAAGCGTCGGCACCGTCAGGCATACGTGCCCCCTCGGTCGCAGTCGTCGCGCCATCTGCGCGTGTGAATGCAATCACAAGGTATCCTCGCCTCCAAGTTCCTGGCCGGCTGCGGCCAACCTCGCGAGCGACGCCGGCGAGTGCTGGACGTACCGCCAGGCGGCGCTTCGTGGAGGTGACTCGGCTCGTCTACCTCGTCCGCCGTCACGGCATCCCTGACGCTCAGAGGGGTGCGGGGACGTCCTCACCGCCTCTAAGCCCGGATTCACCGAGCCGCTCTCCGCACTGCAGGGGGCCGCCTGCTCATCCTGTTGCGTCAGGCTGGCCGGCTGCCGCCATGGTCGGTCCTGGCGCCCACGCAGCATCACTCCTCGCTGCGGCAATCGGCCTGACTACGAGACCGATCTAGCCGAGGACGCCTCCCTCCAGGCCGAGCGCGCAGGAATCTGAGCCCGCGATCTCCCGGGATTCCGTCGGAACCAAACCGAATGCGGTCATCGCGGATTCTCGGATTCTCTTCCCAATCGTTGTGCGATGTTTCTGGGGGGAAGAAGTGTCTTGTGCCATTACGTCCGCGTCGCCGATATGCTGCCGCCAGGCGCGAGGCCAGCAGGCGTCGTTCGATCTAGAGCCAGGACCGGCCTGCTCAACCAGTGGGGCCGGCGAGCCGCCGCCGTCGCCGCCCTTGCGGTCATGCTCGACTGGCACCGCTATTCCGAATTCACCGCCGCGACCGCCGTGTTCGCGTTAACGAGCGGGTTTTTCCTGTTCATTCTGTTTACCGCGAGCAGACAGCTGAGCTGGGACGACCGGCCTATCCCGAAGGGCCGTATCGTCGCCGCGGTGCCCGCGTACAACGAGGACCCGTTCACGCTCCACGCTTGCATCCGAAGCTTGCTGAACCAGACCTGCCCCATCGATGCGATCTACGTCGTCGACGACGGCAGCGAGACACCCGCCCCGGTGCTACGGGACCCGCGGGTGCACTGGAAGCGGACCGAGAACGGCGGGAAGCGTCACGCCCAGGCCATCGGGCTGATCGCCGAGAAAAGTCGCGCCGACTTCATCGTCACCGTCGACAGCGACTCGATTGTCGCCCTGGACGGCGTGGAGCGGCTCCTGCGCACCTTCTCCGACCCGCGTGTCCAGGCCGCGGCAGGGCTGCCGGTGTTGCGAAACCGGACGAAGAACCTTCTCACCCGGCTTGCCGACATGGAGATCGTCTTCGGCTGCCTCACGGTCCGCCGAGCTCGGTCCGCGCTAGGCGCCGTGTTGCCCACCTCTGGCGCGTTCGCGGCGTACCGGGCCGAAGTCTTTTTCGACAACATCACCGACTACCTGTCGTCGGGCACCTACGGCGACGACCGCCGGCTCACCCACTATGCGCTGCAGCGTGGCCGGGTGGTCAGCGTCGACGAGGCGGTCGTCGAGACGAACATGCCCACCACACTGCGGACGGTGTTCAAGCAACGGGTCCGCTGGTACAAGGGGTCGTTCCGGTATCTACCGTGGGAGCTCCGCAACCTGAAGTTCTCTCCGGTCGTGTTCCGTCTGTGGAACCTGTCGTTGTTCCTGGCGTACCCGATCTTCGTCTTCCACGGTCTCGCCATCCTGCCGCTCACCGGCGGGACGGCTAACTGGACGCCGCCGCTGTACTGGCTGACTCTGCTGTACGTTCAAGGGCTCGCTTATGTCATCGGCCGCAAGGGCGTCCCCCCGGTCGAGCGGCTTGCGTTGTGGTTGTTCCTGACGCCGCTGGTGTCGTTGTTCCAGATGTTGCTGCTCCGGCCGGCGATGTACTGGGCGACAACGCAGGTCCGCTCCGAATCATGGGCGACCCGCGGATCTCCTGCCGTTGTCGCCTCGCCCATGGCGGCCGTCGTACCGGCCAGGCCGACGAACGCAGCCGTGTAGATCGGCCCATTGAACAGCAGGATTTACAAACGGTGATCCGCCGGCGCGGCTGGCCCCTAAGGCACGTTCATTCGGACCCTGGCGTCTATCGGGCTGCGCTGGGGTGAGGCAACGGCTCTCCGGGTCCGAGATGTCGATCTGGACCGCGGCCGACTGGACGTACGGCGCGCATTCGACGACATCGACGGTCTGGCCGGACAGACTGACGGTTCACGGACTACGGGCACACGGCGGCTTCGCTCTACATCTCGGCGTGCACTCCGCCGAAGGCAGTCCAGCGGATCCTGGGCCATGCCTTCGTGGTCATGACCACGGACCTGTACGGCCACCTCTACCCGGACGAGATGGACACCTGGGCCGCGCGTCTGAACGAGGTCGCGAGCCGATCCGGAGTATGGCCAAGGCGGCCCTGGTGGCGGACTCGGAGCGGAGGTTGATCGATGATCATGGCGCTGACGTGCTGTTTTGCTGGTGCCCCCGGCAGGATTCGAACCTGCGACCCACGGTTTAGGAACTTGCTAGGACGTGTTTCGTCCCTCGCCTGGATGAGGGCTGACCTGCGGAAACGCCCTTCGATGGGATTGATCGTTTGGCGTCTTCTGACGGCGATGTGTGGCCAAATTGCGGCCAGTCCGCTGCCTGTTAGTCGACGCCTGGTGGTAGCACGTCCCATCCGCCCCGGTACCACATCCACCGGTTGGCGTACCGGTCCAGGAACGGCACATAGAACCAGATACGCACCCACAGGGGCATTCGATGCAGATGGAGTCGGGCACCGGTTGGCGGCGTCCAGTCCCAGGGCGGGATCGTTCCCTCGGGTGCCGTCCATCCTCCTGGCGATGCAACCGCGTGATCCCGCCAGAGTGCGGTCAGTCGCTCATGCTCGCGCCTGCTCCATTCTGGCGATGGAAACCCCTCCACAACGCCATCATCCCTGGTCGGGGCGGCTTCGCCGGCGGACCTGGCAGCTCGGAGGGTTCGCGGGTTTGGCCGGTGGCCTGGCTTGGTCCGGGAGAGTGGGGGCCCGTAGCCTGTCCCGGCTCGGCGGGCGGCGTGCCGCCTGCCCGCAATCACCCGCCGTGGGCCCCCGCTCTTCGGGACCCGGACCAAGCGAGGTGGCTAAAGCCGCGGGCCCGCCCCGGCCACCGCCTGGTCCTTGAGGACCCGGTGCCGACGCTGTGAGGGTCGTCAGAGTCTTGGCGGCCCTCTTTTCGCGCCCAGCCGCGACGGCCGACCGGGCGCCGAAGGCGCGGAGGGAGGGACCGGCGCCATCGGGCGGGCGCGGCGGCCCGGTTGGGGCCGCCCTTGAAGACGTGAGGAAAGTCCTCACCGGTTGAAAGTCGAGTCCGTTGTGTTCCGTCGGCTGATGTGCGACAGCCGTCCGCCAGGTGACCTGCGACGGTTGCGCAGCGGGTTGCGGCATGCCGTGGGTGTTCGTCTTAGCCATGCAGATCAAGTACGCGCCGTGCTTATCACGGGTTCCATGGCGCGCGACAGACGAGCCGATCTTTGCGTTGGCGATTCCGGCTATCTGGTATCAGGGCGCGCCTACAGCGCGCCCTCCCCCGGCGCTCGGCCTTGCAGGCAGGCTTGAGGCCCGTCCTCGGCCGGGCCTGGGACGCAGCAGACGGGTGTCCTTGCGAAGCAACGTGACAGTGGTCTCGTACAGTTCGACGGTGCCGTCCTCTGCCTGCTGATTCCAGGATGCGGCCTCAGAGCCGTAGACCACGTAGCCCAGCCGCTCGTAGAGCGCCTGGGCGCGCGGGTTGTTCTGCTCTGCGCCGAGCTCCGCCCAGGGCAGTCCTCGCGCCCGAATGCGCTCCTCGGACGCACGGATCAGGACAGTTCCGATGCCGAGAGACCGCAGCTCGGCGCGGACAGAGAGCCACCAGATCTCCCCGTACCCCGGCTTCTTCTCGTAGCTCACCGCGCCCTTCGCCACCGGCATACCCGAGCGCGTGCACACCACCAGATGGTCGACGGCACCGCTGCGCGCCTGTTCAAGGTGTTCGGGCATATTGTCCAGGTAGATCGGGGGATAGAAGCAGGCGAGGTCCGGCAGGTCGGCCTCTTCCATGTCCCGGACTGTCAGGTGCAGGTCCACCACGTCCGTGTAGACAGGCCCCACGATCGCTCACCCCTCGCTCATTAAAAGGCGGTTGCTACGACGTGCTCAGGGGGCATCGTCCTGCAACATCTGCGAATCCGGAACCGAATTTTCATTCGCGATCGGTACGGCGATGACGCACGGAACCTCGTACGGGTGTGCTTGCCGTGCTCGTTCGGTGATGGCGGGAACGAGGTCGGCACGGGTATGGAGTGCGATGCGGGTCTCGCTCTGGTCGTGGGCCTGGCTGGCCCATCGGTAGATGGAACGGATCGGGTGTTGAGGTGACCGCAGGCGCACAGTCGCTCGTCGACGAGCGGGGTGGGTGAGTGAGGTTGGCGAGCCAGTCGGCGTCTGTGACGGTTACCTCGCTGACGTCATCCTTGGTTGGGCTCGTTGGCTTTGGGCTGGTCGATGATGCCGCGGGCGTCGTCTTCGGACTTTGCGAGTCCGACCCGGCCGGTCATGATCTGCCTGTCGTCGCTCAGCCCGACCCAGCGCCCCAGGGCGCTGTCGCCGTGGGCGTGCAGGACGATGTAGACGGTTCCCTTCGAGCGCACCGATCCGTCGGCGGCGGTGTACCAGCCCGTCAGGATCTCGTTGTCCCACAGTCGTAGCTCGCCACTCCACATGTGGCCATCTTCGGCGGAGGTGCCGCGGGTCGTGGTGACGGCGTGGATGAGTTCGACCTGCTGGTCGATCCTGATCTCCTGGGCGGTGATGACCTGCTGGTGGTCCTTCGACGTCTGCCAGGACGCCCACCAGTCACCGGTGAGGTTGATGCGATGGGTGGGCATGCCGGCGAGCTCTGCGAGTGAGATGTCCAGTGCCTTTGCGATGGCTACTGCAACGGGAAACAACGGCTGTTGTTCGCCCGCTTCGTATCTCCTGATCTGCCGCATGTGTACGCCGGTTGCCTGTGCCAGCTGTGTTTGTGACAAGCCCAGTTCACGGCGGCGGCCTCGGAGCACCTGCGACATGTCCATGGCTACATCTTCCAAGGACGCGTCCTTCCTTGACAACGGGACTCATCGGTCCCACGATGGTCGGGCTGTCCGCTGAGCGGACTTGCTGGCCCTCTTTGTGGGCAACTTCGTTGCGCGCGGCTCGCCGTCAGATCGGCTGACCCTCTGAGAGTCGGGTGCGTAGCTGGCGCCACACGGTGGCGTGTGGTGAGGCGTGGTGCCTCCTCTTCTGTTGATTCCAGGTAAGGGACCTCGGTGTCCTGCGGTTTCGCCTGCAGTCCATGGCGAACGAATGTGCGGCGACATCTACCACGCTCACCGGACGGAGAAGGAAGGTCGGCCATGGTTGTGCGTTCGTATCAGGTGTGGGGTGCGGCGTGTGACTCCTGCGATGCGGAGTTCGAGACCGGCCACAACGAGATGCCCTGCGAGCGGGAGGACCTGGCGGACTTCGGCTGGGCTGTCGACGGTGACAACGCCTTGTGCCCCGCCTGCGCGGCCAGGGAGGGCGCCCGACCTGAGGACCGCAAGGTCACCCGCCTCGCCGACAGGCGGAATAGCGCTGGGCGGCGTGTGTGAGCGACTCGACGGTGACCATTACCCCCCGACACCACTCCCGAGGTGGCGGGGGCGGTGGCCCCTGGTGAGATGATCCGGATTGTCGACGAGAACGGTGCGGTTTGGCTGCGCACCATGCCCAAACCGACGCCGGACGGTATGGATCTGACGGACCTGCGCGGTGCGGATCGGTTCTCTGCCTCGACGACGGCGATGGCCCGCGGTGCCTCAGCCGGCTATGGGCGCTGGCTCTCGCACGTGCATTCGGCGGCCGGTTGTTCTCAGCCGGTGCGGCTGGCGGGCATGGTCTGCACCACGAGCGTCAACACCAGAACGGGTGAGGTCACCGAGTCCAGGACGGTGACCGAGGACATGCCCGACGGGGTGATTTACAAGGCCTGCGGCAACCGTCGGGCGTCGGTGTGTCCGTCGTGTGCGGAGATCTACCGGGCTGATGCCTACCAGTTGGTGCTCGCGGGAATGCGCGGCGGCAAAGGCGTCCCCGAAACAGTCAGTGGCCATCCCGCGGTGTTCGCCACGGCCACCGCGCCTGGGTTCGGTGTTGTGCACACGACCCGTTCGAACAAGAAGAGCGGCAAGCCCGAGCCTTGCAGAGCCCGCAGGACGCCGGAGCTCTGCCCGCACGGGGTGGACATGCGGTGCATGACCAGACATGGCGAGGGGGACGAGCGGCTCGGCAGGCCGTTGTGCGCGGACTGCTACGACTACGACCACCACGCTGTGTGGAACACCTATGCCGGTGAACTGTGGCGGTACACCACGATGAAAGCCAACCGGCAACTACGGAAGTGGGCGCGCCGCCACGGCTACGCCGAACGGGTCGAGAACCCCGACACTGGCAAGGTCGAGCGCAAGGTGCCGGTGCGGATCTCGTTCGGGAAGGTCGCGGAGTTCCAGCGCCGCGGCCTGGTCCACTTCCACATCCTCGCCCGCTTCGACGGCGTCCACCCCCTCGACCCCAACCTGGTGGTGCCACCACCGGAGTGGGCGAACATGTTCCTGCTGTCCTGGATCCTCGAACAGTCCGTCGCCGAGACGACGTACCGGACACCGCCACACGTGGTTCACGACCACGACGGTCACACGCTCGTCGACCAGCCCAACGGATGGCTGCTGCAGTGGGGATCGCAGGTCGATGTCCGCCCCGTCCGGCTACGCGGAGACGACAAGCTCAACGGCGAACGCGTCGCCAACGAGCTCGACAACACCGACCAGGCCAACCAGACCGATCGGCAAGGGCGCCGGCGGCTGCTGTCCGGCCCAGCGGTGGCCGGCTATCTGGCCAAGTACGCGACCAAGGCGACCGAGGCGGCCGGGCACACCTCGCGCAAGATCACCGAGGAGAGCGTCGACTTCTACGCCAACGACACCCACCCCGGCCGGTTGATCGAGGCGTGCTGGCGGCTGGGCCAGCAAGGTCGACAGTCAACCGAGGAGTGGTGGGAGAGCAAGTACTACGCCCTACGGCGGTGGGCGCACATGCTCGGCTACGGCGGCCACTTCTTCTCCAAGTCCCGCCGCTACTCCACCACCTTCAAACGCCTCCGCCAAGCCCGCATCGACTACCGCCGCGCCCACCACGAATCGGCCGAGCACCTCGAGGAGAACGAGGTCCTGGAGGTCATCGGCCAACTCGTCTACGCCGGTTCGGGCTGGCACACCACCGGCGACGCCATGCTCGCCAACACCGCCGCCGCCATGGCCCGCGAACGGCGACAGACCGGACGGCTGGAGGTCGCAACGTCAGGTTGAAAGGCATCGACTGCATTGCAGGGAAGGGATCTGGATGGTGAGTCACGAGCGACTGTGGACGCCGACGCAGGTGTGTGAGTACCTGGGCGTGCCGATCGACACGCTGTATCGGTGGCGCTACATCGGCACCGGCCCGAAGGCCGCACGCATCGGGAAGCACCTGCGCTACGACCCGGCCGACGTGTACGCCTGGGTGGAGGAACAGAAGGCGACAGCGGCATGAGCGTCGAGAAACGAGGCGACCGGTGGCGGGCCAGATACCGCGGACCCGACGGCCGCGAGCGCAACAAAAGCTTCCGCCGCAAGCTCGACGCCCAACGCTGGCTTGCGGACCAGAAGGTTCGGATGTCTCGCGGGGAGTGGGTCGATCCGGCGGCCTTACGAGTGCAGTTCGGCGTGGTCGCGCGAGAGTGGTTCGACGGCACGTTGCACCTGAAGCCGCGAACGCGTTCCTCGTATCGCCGACTTCTGGATCTGCGGCTGCTGCCGAGATGGGAGCACGTCCCCATGGGCAAGGTTGCCGGTCATCTTCCCGAGTGGATCAGCGAGCTTGCTGGTACCGGTTTGTCCGCCTCTCAGGTTCGGCAGGCGGTCTACGTGTTCTCGTCGGTGTGCCAGCATGCGATCCGGACCGGGCGGTTGTTGGCCAACCCAGTCGTCGGGATCAAGCTGCCGAAGCTCGTGCCGTCAGGAGAACGGAGGTTCCTGAGTCACGCCGAGGTCGCCAGGCTCGCCGGCGCGGCTGGCGCGTACGGCACGTTCATCCGGACCCTGGCGTACACCGGGCTGCGCTGGGGTGAGGCAACGGCTCTCCGGGTACGGGATGTCGACCTGGACCGCGGCCGACTGGACGTTCGGCGGGCATTCGCCGACATCGACGGCCAGCTCGTCGAGGGGAAGCCCAAGACGCACCAGTCGCGAACGGTCCCCCTCCTCCCGGCTCTCCGGGACGAGCTCCGCGCCCTGGTCGTGGAGCGCAACCGCGACGCCTTGGTGTTCACCGCACCTGAGGGTGGGCCACTTCGCGTCGGCAACTTCCGTCAGCGGGTGTGGTCGCCCGCGGTGAGAGGGGCGGGCCTGGACGGACTGACCATTCACGGGCTGCGACACACGGCGGCGTCGCTCTACATCTCGGCATGCACCCCGCCGAAGGTGGTCCAGCGGATCCTCGGCCACGCCTCCGTCGTCATGACCATGGACCTCTACGGCCACCTCTACCCGGACGAGATGGACGTCTGGGCGGCACGTCTGAACGAGGTCGCCAGCCGATCCGGGGTGTGGCCAGAGCGTGGCCAAAACGGCTCTGTCGGCGACGTCGAAACGGAGAATGATCAGTGATCATGGCTCTGACGTGCGGTTTTGCTGGTGCCCCCGGCAGGATTCGAACCTGCGACACACGGTTTAGGAAACCGTTGCTCTATCCCCTGAGCTACGAGGGCGACGGCTGAGAGGCTACCGCCCGACCTCTACCAGGCCACATCAGGGCATACCTCAGCGGGATCGGCGGCCAACGGCGAGCCCTCCGAGAGGGTGCCAGTCACGGGCAAGACCGGGCATCTCCGGCGCGGTGAGGCCCAAGGTCGCGGCCGACGAACCGGTCCCCGACCACAGGTCACCGCCGGCTCCCCGCTACCCGACGCCGGGGTCCCGGCGGTCCGGCGACGGCCTGGTCCAGTAGACGGCCGTGACGTACGGCAGGACGACCTGCGAACGTTCGGCCAGCCCGTGACGCCGGAGCAGCGCCCACGCCTCGTCCCTGACGTCCTCCTGCCCTGCCGCCGGGAGGTTCGCGACGGCACTGGAGGACATCAGCCGGTCGACCAGCCGCTCGGGTGTCGTCGTCTGTGGGTTCGGGAGACGCGCCTCCCGCAGCGGCGACCAACCCGTCAGGCCGTCGAAGAAGCCGCGCCACGCGCCGTCGCGGGCGCTGGGCGAACCCGCGGGGCGCCGGCGATAGGTGATGTCGGCGAACTCGGCCACCCACTCCACGGACTCGTCGTAGAGATTCCACAGCAGCCCCAGCCCACCGGAGCCGGGCCGGAGCAGCCGCCGTACCTCCTGGATCGCGCGGGCGGCGTCGAACCAGTGCCACGCCGTGGCCGCGACCACCGCGTCGGCACATCCCTCGCGCAGGCCGGTGGCCTCAGCCTCACCCGCGTGCGGGGTCACCCGACCTGGGCCGGCGAGCTCGGAGCCAGAGACATCGGAGCCGGAGTCCGCGCCGGAGTCCGGGCCGGAGACGTCCGAGCCGGTGATGTGCGCCCGCATCGCCGCCGATGGTTCGACGGCAGTGACCTCGAATCCGTGGTTGGCCAACAGCCGACTGAAGGCGCCGGTCCCAGCGCCGAGGTCGACCACGTGCCCGCCCGATGCCAACCCGAGACCGCTCACGAGAGCGTCGACGGCAGCGTCGGGATAGGCGGGCCGGGAACGACGGTAGGCGTCCGCCACACCGTCGAATCCCCGGCCGGCGGATTGGGTGGCCACCCGCCCAACGTTACTGAAGAGGTTCCGCCGGGTCCTTCGACCCGGCGGAACCTTGGCGCTCTTCGGTCAGTCGTCAGGAACTCGACTCGTCGAACCACCGCGCCCGGTAGATCTGCGCTCCGGGCAGCACCTTCTCCGTGGTCTTGCTGTCCCCGATGAAGAGGTCGACCTGGTCGGTGCACCAGGTGCACGGGTTGCCGACCTTCGGCGTCGTCTGCAACACCGTTCCGCTGGCGAGATCCGTGCCGACGCTCTTGATGTTGATGCCGTACAGCTCCCGCTGCCGGGGGAAGGAGTTGTTCCACGTACCGGTCGACTTCACGAACTGGTGGACGCCGTACACCGTGGTCACCCACAACTGGTTGGCGTCACCGGACACGGGACCGAGGTCGTGGCCCCAGTTGGTCGGCAGGCCGTACGACGCGAGCTGGGTGAGCGTCGGCGCGGCGGCCGTCCCACCGACCTCGTACTTCACCAGCAGGTGGTCCCCGACCGCCCACAGGACCTTGGCCGCGGCGTCCCACCACACCTCGTGGGCTCCCGGGAGCGCCGTCTCGACGTAGGTGTCGGAGTGTCGACCCTGGCTGGCGGTGTAGACGCGGACCCAGCTGCCGTTGCTCGCGGCGACCGCGATGTTCCCGTCGGGGAGGAGTTCGATGCCGTGCGGGTTCGGGGTGCGGCCGATGTCGACCGACCAGGCCACCGGACCCTTCTGCGGGTACGGCACCGAGGCGAGCAGACCGTAGGAGTCGGTGACCAGGACGTACCGCTGGCCGCTCGCGTCACGGCGCAGGCGCGCGTCGTCGGGCAGGCCCCACGACTGCGAGGTGTCCCCCGCGTCGCTGTCCGGCCCGGGCTGCCACGCCCAGATCTGGGCCCGGTCCTTCGACCAGTCCCGGCTCGGGTCGAGCACGACCACCTGGTCGGTGGCCTGCTCGGTGACGATGATGGGTGTCCGCGGTTCGCGCGGCTGTGCGACGGCAGGGGTGCTGAGCATGCCGGCGAGCACGCATGCCGCCACTCCGGCGACAGCGAGTCGAGATCGGCGCATCTGGCTTTCCTTCCGGTGAGGATCAGCCCTGTCGGCTGCGGTTGGAGGTCTTGCCGGTCTGGTAGCGGGCGGTCGCGGCGCCGGCGAGGTTGAGCAGCCGCTGGGTCTCCTCCGTACGGCGCTGCGCCACCCGCACGTAGAGCGCGTCGGTGACGAAAAGCTGCGCGTGCCGGCCGGCGGTGCCGCGATACCGGAAGCCCGAGCCACGCGCGGTGGTCGCGAGGGTGAGCTCGGCGGCGGTGGCGAGCGGGGTCGCCGCGCTGCTGGTGATGGCGGCCGTGGTGGCACCACGGTCCCGGGCGACGTCGAGGAGTTCCACGGCGTGACGCGCGCGGCCCGAGTGGCTGATCGCGATCGCGACGTCGGAGGGGGTGAGCGTGACGGCGAACGCGGCGGCGTTGTGCACGTCGGACGTGGTGGGGGTGGGGATCCCAATGCCGGTGAGCTGGGTGGCGAGGTAGTGGGCGACGTCCGCGCTGCCACCGAACGCGAAGACCTGTACCTGTCCGGCCGCGCTGACGGCCTCCGCCAGCCGGTCGAGGACGACGGTGTCGAGGAGCGCGGCGGTCCGCCTGACGGCGTTGATGCTGGACGCGGCGAGCAGGGCGACGGTGGCCCCGACGTCGGCGTCGGCCGCGATGTCGCCCGTCGGATCGGCGTCCGGGTCGGCCGCCTGGTCGCGGGCGACCTCCTCGGCGAGGGTGAGCCGGAGTTCGGTGTAGCCGGGTATGCCGAGCGCCCGACAGAACCGGTTGACGCTGCCCACCGAGGTGCCGGCCCGCTCGGCCATCTCGACGATCCCGAGCCGGGCGACGAGCGCGGGCTCCTCCAGAACGATGTCGGCGACCCTCGTCCCAGCGGGCGTCAGCAGGTAGCGATGCTCGGCGATTCGGTCGAGCAACCTGCTGGGGGTCACCTCGGCCATGCGAAGAAGATTTCCACGGCTAGAGTAATCGCGTCAATGATTTCCAATTGAATGCGGACTGAACATGCCCTTACGTCAGACGCGTGGCGCCCTCCTGGTCGACGTTGGCGGCGTCCTGCTGCTCCCCAACGCCGAACTCCTCACCCCGGTTATCGCACGGCACGGCGGGGTCGACACCGAGGCCGACTTCCTGCGCGCCCACTACGCGGCGCACAACGCCGCGTGGCCGGCGAACGGCGAACCCTGCGACTACTACGACCTGCTGCCGGGGTTCGCGGGCGTACGCGAGGACCGGCGGGGTGCGGCCGCGGACGACTACCGCGCCGTGTCTGCCGAGCGGAACATGTGGCACGCGCCCGACCCGGCGTCCAAGGAGGCACTTGCCGCGTTCGTCGCCGACGGCGTTCGGATCGCGATCGTCTCGCAGGCCGACGGCACGATCGCGCAGATGCTCACCGAGGCGCGGATGTGCCAGGAGGGCGACGGTCCGGGCGTGCGGGTGGACGCGGTACTCGACAGTGCGATCGTGGGCTACGACAAGCCCGATCCGCGCTTCTTCCTGCACGCGCTCGAGGCGGTCGGCGCCGAACCGACGCAGGCGGTCCACGTCGGAGACACGGTGCCGGCGGACGTTCGCGGCGCGCAGGCGGCCGGCATTCTCGCCGTGCACTACGACCCGTACGGCGACTGCGACGACCCCACCGACCACGAGCACGTGAAGACCCTCGCCGACATCTGCGCGTACCTTCCGGAGTCAACTTAACCCGGCCCTTGAAGGACCGGGTTTGGAGGTAGCGCCCAACTGGCTGCTGGGTTGGCTCCTCCGTCCAGACACTCCTTATGGGGTGGCAGGGACGCGTGACTCACGCCCCGCAGTCCACACAGCCTCGCCCTTGCGGGCGATGTTGTGGGAAGCGTTCCGGTCGGCGTGGGCAACGACCCCGCAGTTCCGGCAGATGAAAAGCCCCTGGTCGACACGGTTGCGTTTGTCGACGTGGCCGCACTCAGAGCACTGCTGGGAGGTGTAGGCGGGATCGACGAAGACCACGGGCACGCCGGCCCTGCGGGCTTTGTAGACGATGAAGTCGCCGAGTTGGGCGAAGGTCCAAGAGTGGAGTGCGACCCGTTGGGGCTTGCGGAGCCGTACCCTCTGCCGGATTCCCTTGAGTTCTTCCAGGGAGATCCCGGCTGAGGTGCGTTCAGCCTCGATCACGATCGTCTTGGAGATGATGTGGTTGGTGTTGGCGACGTGGCGCTGTTCGCGCCGGTTGCGCTTCTTGAGGAGGCGCTTGGCGGACTTGGTGCCCTTGCGCTGCAGCTTGCGGCGCAGGTCGAGCTGCCGCTTGCGGTGCCGGTTCAGGCCGCGCCCGGCAGCCTTGTAGCCGGTGGAGGTGGTGGCGATGTTGACGACGCCGAGATCCACGCCGATGAAGCCGTTGGGCTCGTACTGCTCGGCCTCGGGAACCTTGCAGGTGGCGTACAGGTAGAAGACGCCGTCCCCTTCGATCAGGTCGGACTCGCCCTGCCGGTGCTCCCGCAGTGTCTTGAGCGCGCCCGCAGAACACGCGAACCGCACGTTCTTCAACCGGCCTGCGGTAGTCCAGATGGACACCGTCTGCGTGTCGTACTGCCAGGAAAGGCAGCGGTCGTCGTATGGCTGGGCCGCCTCGGGGCGGAACACGATCGGCTTCGTCTCGGCCTTTCGACCTCGCTTCGATCCGGGCTTACCGAGGTGCCCGGCCTTGACGTTGGCGTTGAGCGCCGTGTAGGCGTCACGGACCTTCTTGATCACGTGCTGGGCGACTTGGGCACCCAGCCCCCACGACCTCAGCTGCGCATAGGTGTGCTTGCGCAGTTCGTACTCACGCGGAACACCACACTCCAACGCCACCGAAGACACCCAGTTCGCGGCCTCGTTGACCGTGTGCACAGTCCCCGACAACGCGGCGGCCTGGTCGGCCTCCGGTATCAGCTTCACCTGCACGACGATCTCCACGGACCTGATCCTATCGTTGGTCTATGTCACCACGATGGGAGCCAAACCCCGATATTCGCAGGGGTCGCACGGTCGTCTACACCCTCCATGCACACTTGGTCTTCACTCCGAAGTACCGGCGCGGACCGTTCACCGACGACATCCTTCGACGCTGCGAGGAAGTCATGCGGGACGTGTGCACCGACTTCGGAGCGGAGTTGCGGGAGTTCAACGGCGCCACCGACCACGTCCACCTGCTCCTCCACTATCCGCCCAAAGTCGCCCTGTCCCGGCTCGTCGGCAGCCTCAAAGGCGTCTCCGCCCGCAGGCTCCGGCAGGAGTTCCCCGGACACATCCGCAAGTACCTGTGGGGTGAACACTTCTGGTCCCCGTCCTACTTCGCCGCATCCTGCGCAGGCGCCCCGCTCACCGTGGTGAAGGAGTACATCCAGAACCAGAAACGTCCCGGCTGAGACAGACAGCGCAGATCCGAGCGTCCGTGCAGATCACCCCGGTCTTAAGAAGCGATTCCTCCCCAGCCTGAAGGCCCGGGGTTCCTCGCTAGATCCTGCTGAACCAGGCGTTCGGCACCAGGCGTACGGCGTAGGACGTCAGGCGTACGGCGCCAGGAGGGACTCCAGCGCCTGCCGGTCCACCGACCCGTTCCAGGGTCGTACCGGTGAGATCGGCGCGTTGGCGGCGGAGTCGGGGTCCTCGGCGAGCCGCCGAAGAACCCGGTCCGCGACCGCGGGCGAGGCGATCACCCGGTCGTCGTCCAGCAGGTACAACGCCCGTAGGAAGAGCCGGAACAGGTCCGGGTCCGACGCCGAGGCCTGCTCGATCTGGGCCGAGGTGACCGGATGCCCGTCGGGAAGCTTGACGGCGGGCGCGTTCGCCGGTGCGGCGTCGCCGAGGATGTTGGCCCGCAGCTTGCGACCGACCGTCTGGTCGCTGGTGGAGGCTTCCTGGTAGTAGACGGCGAGGACGTCCCGCTGCCACGCGGCGTACTCCGTGGCCAGGGCCACGTCGTCGCGTCCGTCCGCGGTGGCGAGGTCGTGCAGCCGTCCCACCGCGCACAGGCCCATCGCCACCCCGCGGCCGCGGGTCGGGTTCGTCATCGCGAGGGAGTCACCCGCCTGGTGCAGCCCGAGCACGAGGGGCTTGCCGTCGGCCACCAGGCCGCGCATCCGGTTGTTCAGCGCGCCGAGCACGAACGTCGGAGTGGCGGGTTCGAGAAGGTCCAGCCACGGGCGGAACGCCTCGTTGGCCGCGAGGACCGCGTGATAGGCATCCTCGTGGCGAACGCGTTTCAGCAGCGGATCGCCGCTCTCCGCGCAGATCGCGATCATCGCCGTGTCGTTGTCGCCGAGGAACATGAACTGCAGGTGGCACGGAAACTCGTGGATGTCGGCGAACCCGGAGTTCAGCCGTGGCCGCTCCCCCGCCCGGATCCGGAAGTGCCGGCCGTAGTAGCTGACGTTGCAGGTGTCGACGATCTCCGGCTGCGGTAGCCCCGCGGCGGCGAGCCACCCGCTCACCGGCGACCGGCGTCCACCGGCGTCGATGACCAGATCCGCCCGCACGACGTCACCGGTCGCCAGCCCCAGCCCGGTGACCCGCGGCGGCGAGCCGTCCTCGATCTCCAGCCCGGTGGCCTTCGCCCGCACGGTGCGCACACCCGGCTCGCGCCGAACGATGTCCGCGAGTACGGCGTCCAGGGTGACCCGGCGACTCTGCAGCATCGCCAACTCGTCGTCGCCCGGACGCCCTCCGTCGTGCAGGTGTGGCGGCGCCATCTTGGCGAACGGGAGTTCGGTCACACCGGCGGCGGCGAGCGCGTCGACGACGTCCGGAAGCCGGGTCGCGAGTTCGACCTTGGCCCGCGCCATGAACCCGTGCGCCTGGACCGCGTGAGGCGCGCCCGGCCGGGCCTCCACCGTGCCGTCCGGATCGCTGATCCGGTCGAACTCGGCGTCGACCACACTCACCTGCCACCCACTCCGAGCGAACTGCAAGGCCGCGGCAGCGCCGACGACCGACCCGCCAAGAATCGCGACGGTCCCCATACGTGCACGCTAATCGCGTGCCGGGGGCGGGGCAATCGTCACGAGGACCGCGCTGTGGCGTATTTCCCGGAAGCCGCGACCCGACGAACAGATCGGTCTGCTCCGACTCCGCGGTGTTCTGCTCCCGATGCCCCATCCGTCCAGGCTGTTCCGGGTGTTCCGGCCTCTTCCGGTGGGCGATCGTCCGACCAAGGTCCCTGTGCCGGCACGAAGGACGGCGTGACTCTGGTGGTTCGGGCTCTGGCGGTCTGGGCTCTCATGGTCGGGCTCTGATGACGGGCTCGGATGGTCGGCACTGCCGCGCCCACGCTGGGAGGTGCGCTGTGAGGACGTTGGGCGGTGGTCGGCGCACGATCGCGGTCGCGGTGCTGCTGGCGGTGGCCCTGAGCCTGGTCGTCCTCGGTCTGGCCGGCGTTCGCGACGCCCGATCCGCGTCCGGCACAGTCGGCGCTGGCACGAACGGCGCGGTCGGAGCGGCCGCCCCCGCGTGCGCCGCGAAGCCGACCATCGTCCTGGTGCACGGCGCCTGGGCGAACACCTCCAGTTGGAACGGCGAGGTGACCCGACTCCAGCGTGACGGATACGTCGCCCGGGCGGTCTCGAACCCCCTGCGCGACCTGACGAGCGACGCAGCCTCCGTCGCGGCGTTCCTGGACACGATCCCCGGTCCGATCGTGCTGGTCGGCCACTCCTACGGCGGTGCGGTCATCACCAACGCCGCCGCCGGCAACCCCAACGTCAAGGCGCTCGTGTACGTCGACGCCGCCGCACCCGCGGTGGGCGAGTCCACCGGTGAGCTCAGCGGCAAGACCTCGGCGCTGTCCGCGAAACCGAGCACGCTCTACGACACGGTCCCGCGTACCACCACACCCACCGGTGACACCGACCTGTACCTGAAGGAGACGCCCTTCCTGCGGTCGTTCGGACCCGACCTGCCGAGGCGGACCGCGCAGGCGCTCTGGGCGAGCCAGAACCCGGCCGCGATGAATGCCTTCACCACCCCGTCGACAGCCGCGGCCTGGAAGACGATCCCGTCCTGGTACGTCTTCGGTACGGCCGACCGGATCATCACGCCGCAGTCGCTCACCTTCATGGCGCACCGCGCCCACGCGCGCATCAAGACGGTTCCAGGCGGCTCGCACCTGACACTCATCTCCCATCCGCAGCCGGTCACCGACCAGATCCTCGCCGCCGCGCGGGCGACGTGCCCGAAGCGCCGCTGACGGTCGCGAGCAGCTAGTTAGCGTTACCTCGACCTCCACAGACTCCACGTACCGCGCCACCGTGCCCTTCCAGCCGTCATGCAAGGGAATTCTGGCGACCTCCGGCCGTGTCCCTTGTCCGCACGCTGCGGATAGCGTTACCTTCCCCCGAGGTTCGGCGCACCAGCGCCCAGGTCACCCCGGAGGAACGCACGTGCCCACTGAACAGGCGTACGGAGACACCAAGGCAAGCCCACCTACGAGACGGCAGCGGCGCCTTCGCCGATACGCCGCAGCACTTCTGGCCGGCGTCCTGCCGGCGGTGACCCTGGCGCTCGCCGATCCCGCGGCTGCCGCGTCCCGGCACGACTCGCCATGGGCCGATCGGGCGGTGGCCAGCTACGAGGCGATGCAGGACAACCTGTATCTCGGCAGCCCCGGTCACGGCCTCTATCGGGAGGCGCTTCCCGCCCGGACCGGCGACAATCCGTACTCCTTCCTCTGGGAGTTCCGCGAGGCCACGCAGGCGACGATCGACATGCGGGGGCTACCCAAAGGCGGCAACAGGTACCGAGGCGACGTGGCGGACCGGTTCAGGGCGCTCGAGCAGTACGCGACCGACGACCCGACCCACCCGGGGTACGAGTCCTACCTGACGCCTCCGTTGGGCGCGGGCGGTGACCTGTACTACGACGACAACGCCGTGGTCGGACTGTCCTACGTCGCGCAGTACCGTGCGAGTCACGACCGCACGATGCTCGCCGGTGCCCGGTCGGCGTTCGCGACCGTCGCTCGGGCCTGGGACACTGACACGTCGAAGTCCTGCCCGGGCGGCATGCACTGGGTGGAGGCCGACTGGAACACCATCCGCGCCGCCAACGTCACCGGGCTGGCCGCCCAGCTCGCCGCCGACCTGTACGACCTCACCCGCGACCGTTCCTACCTCACCTGGGCGACCAGGGCCTACGACTGGAACCGCGGCTGCCTCCGCCAGTCGGCCGGCCTGTACGCCAACGACATCGCCGACGACGGCACCGTGAACCCGACGCTGTGGACCTACAACTCCGGCGCCATGATCGCCGCCGCGACCCTGCTCTACCGGAGCACCGGGGACAGCACCTACCTGCACAACGCCGTCGAGGATGCCAACGGCGCCCTGGCCTACTGGACCTCACAGGACCGCCTCTACAACCAGCCGGCCATCTTCAACGCGTTCTTCTTCGAGGACCTGCTGCTGCTGGACTCGGTGCGCCACTCCCCGACCTACGTCGCGACCCTGCGCGGCTACACCCAGCGCCTCTGGAACGAGAACCGCGACCCGGCGACAGGGCTGTTCCGCTTCCAGGCGAGCAACGGCGGTGCGCCCGACCCTGCTCAGTCGTTCATGACGCTGAACCAGGCCGCGGTCGTACGGCTCTTCGCGATGGCAGCCTGGGACTCCCGCCAGTACGACCGCCTCGGCTGAGCGCCTACCGATCGAGCAGGAACCAGTAGTTCACTGTCGGACCCTGTACCGCCGGGCCCCCGCCCATCGACTCCTAGAGCGAACGGGCGGGGGCATTGTCCGCTCCGGTGAACAGGAACATCTTGGTGGCGCCGAGCTTCGTCCCCTCGGCGATGAAGGCCCGCAGGAGATCCCGTCCGATTCCCTGACGACGATGGGCCGCCTCGACGTCCAGTTCGTGGAGGCAGAGCATGGACGACGCGTCCGGGCGAGGAAGGTGGTAGCCCCAGCACCATCCCTGGATCTCCTCGCCGGCGACGGCCACGAACGCGGGAGCGCCAGGCGTTTGTGCGAAGCCCCGGCCGGCCTCGACGCCTTTGAAGTGACGGACCGCGCGTTCGAGAAGTCCGGTCGACACCAAGCTCGTTCGTCCCCCACGCGAGTTCTGGGTCATGCCGCGTGTCGAGGACTATTGCCCGCTGTCACCCGCACTGTCACGCGATCGCGTCGATGTGCTGTGCGACGGCGGTCCCGACCGGTGAACGGCGGACAAGTACGAAGCTCACACTCGCCCAGGGAAAGGTCCGGCGCTGGCCGGCCTCGAGTGTCACCGGATCCACCTCGACCCGCTGGACTGTGTCGAAGGGCTCCGCGTGACTGAGAAGTCGTACGAACGCGAGGTCGGACGACGGTCCCGAGCCGCATCCGATCCAACTCAGTGCCGAGTAGCTGTCCAGGTCGAAGTCGTAACGCGGTAGGGGAAACTGGTCCCGGTTCGCGAGCGATACGCGGTCCAGACGCACCGAGCCGCGGACGAACACGTCGAAGATGCTTTCAGCCAGCTGCTCCCAGTCGTCGTGTGGGTTGACGTCCCGCGAGTTGAGCATCGCCCGGTCTGCGATCGGAAGCATCGCGATCAGCCCGGAGCGGAAGTTCTCGACGAGCTCATGGACCGTCGCCGTGTAGACCTCGTCGATCACGAAGGGTGCCTTTCCTGTGTGGCCGCACCTGCGCAAAGTCGCGGCAGGTCCGGCATGGGTGTCCCTGGGTAGGGTAGGCGAGCATGTCGCTCCCACCGCAGGTGCACGACGTCGCCCAGACCTACCTCCGCCTCGTCGAGTCGCGGGACCCGATAGGTGTCCGGACGTGCCGGGCAGCCGTGAGGCGTCGTTCAACCCGACGGCGAGGTTCATGCTGTGCCCGGTGACGTGGCACGAGCTGCACGAGCACGGTGTCGTCGTGCGCGGGCCGGCGCTCGCCGACCTCGACCTGTGGATCGACAAGGCGGCGTTGCTCGACTTCACGCGCACCAACCTGCAAACCTACTGGCGGGGCTGGGTCGGCAGCCTCGATCGGGTCGCCACGTCGGAACCCGACAAGGCGGTCGATCCATGGCTCGTCGAGTGGTGTGTTCTCGGTGTCGTACGCCTGCACGCGCTCCTCGCCACCGGAGCGCTGCACTCCAAGGGCGGCGCCGGCCGGTGGGCGGTGGAGGCGGTCGACCCGCGGTGGCGCCCGATCCTCACCGAGGCGTTGCGGATCGGGGCTGGCGACCCGGGCCCATCGCCGTACGCCGACCTGTGGGAACGGCTGCCTGAGACCCGCGAGTTCCTCGCCATGATCGTCGAGACCGACGCCACGTGACCAAGCCCAAGCCCTCAACGATCCGACCCAGCTCAGGGACAGGAGAACTCCTTGGTGGTTCCGGTACTCAGCGTGCAACTTGGGCTCTGGGCGCGTCCGGCGCTGTTGTGGAAGGTCAGGCGCCACGGGTTGCCGGGGTCAGCACGCAGCACCGCGTAACCGTGAATGTCGTGCGATATCGACTGGGTGACCGGTTCACCGTCGACGACTTTACCTTCGACCTTCGTATCGTCCGGTGCGGTCTCGAGTTTGGTTCCGGAGGAGCCCACGGTCAGCTGGGGCGGACGGGTGCTGTTGAAATCGAGCATCTGGTACAGATGCTCGTGGCCGGACAGTACGAGCCGAATGTTGGGCGCCAGCGCCTTGGCCGTGGTCTGTTCGACGGCCTTGGCAAGGGTCGGACCGGTCCAGGTCACAGCGGTGGACGACGCGGCCTTGACCATCCACAAGGGCTTGTGGGTGATGAGGAAGTACTCCTGCATGGGATGTCTGTTCGCCAGCGCGTTCACCTGGTTGAACCACTTGATGTACTGGGTCGCGACAGCCTGGTTCAGGACGAAGTCGTCCGCATCCGGGATGGCGGATGAGTCGAACAGGATGAAATGGAGGGTGCCCGCGTCGATCACGACGGGCTCTGCCTCAGCGGGGTGGTTGCTGGAGATCGAGAAACACTCGTCGTTCCCGAAGATCTGGGTAGCGAGATAGCGCCACCATTCCACTCCCCTACCGACCACGGGCGGTTGACACGCTTCGTGGTTACCCCGCGCGAACAGGAACGGCGCCTTCGCGAGCAGAGCCTCTGCGGGTTCGAAGAAGTCCTTGACGAGACATCCCCAGCCGCCTCTTTCACTCATCACATTGCAGCCCAGACTCTTGTCGCTCGCCAGCTGTGGTTCCTCCCGGTAAACGTAGTCGCCGACGTGGACGACCAGGTCGGGGCTGGACGTAGTCGCCGCGTTGACGGAGAGACCGTGGAAGTGCCAGTCCTTGAGGCAGTTCTGGTTGAGCGCCGCGTTGGCGGTCGTCTCGCATCCGGTGTCTCCGATCACCGCGATGCTGGCGGGACGCGGGCGGGTGGGTACGCCCCACCGTGGCAGTGGGACGTTATAGGCAGGGCGTACGTGCAAGGCCTGTGTACTGCCCGAGTCGATCATCGCCTGCCGCGCGTCCACCGGAACCGGCAACCTGCAGACGGTCGTCGGAAACAGCGGTAACTGCGGCGTACTGACAGGGATCATGGCATTCGAGGTTCGCGTGCCCTGGCTGTCGACGAAAGTCACCGACGGGCATCCTCCGGGGAGCTCGGTGGTCACGAACCGGATCACCGTCCCCCGCGGGGTCAACTGGGACCACACCCAGGCCTCCCCGTTCTTTCCGCCGACTGGTTGGCCCGGCGGGGACGAGGGTTCACCCGAACCGGATCCGTCCATCGAGGTGTAGCTCGACGCGACGGTGCCTGCCTGTTGCGGTGCTTCCGTTGGGGTCATTGTGGTGCCCGCGGCCACCAGACCGACGACAACCAGAACGACGGCCAAAATGCGTGACATCGACATCGCAGGTCATCCCCCGACAACGCAATTCGACACAGGGGAAGAAGATCGTCCCCATCAAATGCGTTCCTGCCCCGTGCGTCACCCGTGAAACGGGACAACGACTTTCAGACCATCCGCCCTACAGAACACGCATTTCGAAAACGCGGTAGTGGGAGCTGGCAGCGAGGACCAGGACACGACTTAGGCGGCGTGGGTGGGGGTGTGAGCCGCGGGGTCGATCAGGTTGCCGAGGTCGGTGACGGCGCCCTGGAGTCGGCAGCAGTACGGCCGGCGGCTCCAGGGCATCAGCTCACCCTGGTCGACGTCGCCGACCACGCAGGTGACGTTGTCCCGCCCACCCGCTTCCAGCGCGGCGCCGACGAGACCGTGCACTGCCCCTTCGCGGGACGGGTCGGCCAGGAGCGACGCGATCTCCTCCTCCGACACGAAGTCCGTGAGTCCGTCGCTGCACAGGAGCAGCCGGTCACCCGCCCGCAGGTCGAGGTACGTCAGATCCGGTTCGGGGCGCTCGGTGGCACAGACGTAGCCCGTCACGACCGATCGGTAGGGGTGGACCTTCGCCTGCGCGGGACTGATGTGACCCTGGTCGACGAGGTCCTGGACCAGGGTCTGGTCCCTGGTCAGCTGCGCGAGCCGCCCCTCGCGCAGGAGGTAGGCCCGGGAGTCGCCGACGTGTGCCAGGGCGAACCGGTGACCATCGGTCATGATCGCGGTGAGTGTGGTCGCCATGCCCTCGCGCTTCGGTTCGGCCGCGACGCCGGCGACGAGGTGGCGGTAGGCGAAGTCGAGCGACTCTCGCAGGACACCCACCAGGTCGGTCGGGTCGGCCCGCAGGGACCCTCGCGGTGTCAACGAGATGGCACCCATCACGAACGCGACGCTCGCCGAGGCGATCTCACCCGCCGCCTGACCGCCGACACCGTCCGCGACGAGAACCAGGTGCGGAGCGCTGAACGCCGAGTCCTCGTTGTTGCCACGCACATGGCCGACGTGGCTTTCGGCCCAGCAGGCGAATCGCATGGGCGCCCTCCGATCGTCAAACTACGCCACCGGCAGCATCCCCGACGAAACCAGCGGACAGCAACCCCTGGCCTGCGCGAGAGAGCGGACGCGGAGTCACCTCGACGGCCGTGGCCTGGGGTAGCACGCGCTGGCGCCCCACCTGTGTCCGTGCCCGCCAGTACTCTTCCGGCTCAGTGGGTCCTGGCACGACAGTGGCAGTCGCCGCGCTACCCGAGACCAAGGAAGGCATCATGAAGCTTCTCCTCACCTCCGCTGGCGTCAAGAACGCGAGCATCCAGGATGCGCTGGTCGGCCTCCTGGGCAAACCGATCGCCGAGTCCAGCGCCCTCTGCATCCCCACCGCGCAGTACGGGCATCCCAACCTCGGCCCAGGAGAGGGGGCATGGCGTTTCATCAGCGGACGATCCCCCCTGCCCATGTGCGATCTGGGGTGGAAGTCCGTGGGAGTGCTGGAGCTCACCGCGCTGCCCAGCATCCCCGAGGAACTCTGGGTCCCCAAGGTCCGCGAGACCGACGTCCTGCTGGTGTCGGGCGGCGATGCCCTGTACCTGTGCCACTGGATGCGTGAGTCCGGGCTGGCGGACCTCCTGCCGTCGCTGCGCGAGACCGTCTGGGTGGGGTTGAGCGCCGGGAGCATGGTGATGACCCCCCGGATCGGGCAGGACTTCGTCGGGTGGAAGCCGCCCGCCGGTGGTGACGACACCACGCTGGGCCTCGTCGACTTCTCGATCTGTCCGCACGTGAACGGCGAGGGCAGGCCAGGCAACTCGATGGCCGAGGCAGAGAGCTGGGCTGCCGGCATCGCGGGTCCGGCGTACGCGATCGACGACGAGACCGCCATCAAGGTGGTCGACGGCAATGTCGAGGTCGTCTCCGAGGGGCACTGGAAGCTGCTCACCCCCTGATACCGGGCGTCCCTCTCGTGCGCCCGCACAGGCCGTAAGTCCCGCGCCTGGCGGGCCCATCGTGTCGTGCCCTCTTTCGGTCGCGGTGCCTACGGTGCGGCTGAGACCAGCCGATGGTGCCCGTACGACGTGTCAATGGCGTCACGACGCCGGCGAGGCGGAGGTTGCCCGCGCGATCAACGAGGAGAGGGAGTCCCATGAAGGCAGTCGTGTTCCATGGAGTTGGCGACGCCCGCGTCGACGACGTTCCCGAGCCGAAGTTGGAGGAGCAGAACGACGCCATCGTGCGTATCACCACGGCGGCCATCTGCGGAACCGACCTGCACTTCGTGCGAGGCACGGTGCCGAACATGAAGCCGGGGACCATTCTTGGCCACGAGGCGGTCGGCGTCGTCGAGGAGGTCGGTCGCGGAGTTCGCAACTTCACACCGGGTGATCGGGTGCTGCTGTCCGCCGTCCTCGGCTGCGGCTCCTGCACGAACTGCCGCAGGGGCCACTTCGCGCAGTGCAACGTCATCAACCCGCGCGGGCCCAGGGCCACCACGGCCTTCTACGGCGCCCCGGCCGAGACCGGCCCGTTCGACGGTTTGCAGGCCGAGTACGCCCGGGTGCCGTACGCGCAGACCAACCTCTTCCACCTGCCGGACTCGATGTCGGATGACAAGGCGATCCCGCTGTCGGACATCTACCCCACCGGATACTTCGGGGCCGTCATCGCCGAGGTGTCGGACAGTGACGTGGTCGCGGTCTTCGGCTGCGGACCGGTCGGGCAGTTCGCCATCCTGTCCGCGTTCCAGCGTGGCGCGGGACGCGTGCTCGCGGTCGACGGACACCCCTACCGGCTCGAACGCGCCCAGGCGCTGGGCGCCGAGGCGATCAACTTCAACGAGGAGGACCCGGTCGAAGCGCTCCTGGACCTGACCCGCGGTGTCGGTCCCGATCGGGTCATCGACGCCGTGGGGGTCGACGCGGAGAGTCCGAAGGCCGGCCCGGCCGCGGCGAAGGCACGCCGGGAGGACGACCTCTATCGCGACGAGCTGCACGAGATCGCCCCCGAGACCAACCAGCAGGACGAACGATGGAAGCCTGGTCACGCGCCTACTCTCGCGCACTCCTGGGCGGTGGACAGCATCGCCAAGGCGGGCACGCTGGGCGTCATCGGCGTGTATCCACCCACGGACAGGTTCTTTCCGATCGGGACCGCGATGAACAAGAACCTGCGCATCAACATGGGCAACGGCGATCACCCCCGCTACATCCCGAAGCTGCTGGACATGGTGAAGTCCGGGGTGGTGGACCCGGAGGAGGTACTCACCCAGCACGAGCCGCTGCGCGACATCCTCGCGGCCTACAAGGAGTTCGACCTGCGCAGCCCCGGCTGGCTCAAGGTGGCGGTGAACCCCCGCAGTTGAGCGCTCGGGGCGTTCAGACCAGCGCCTCGGCGAACATGCGGTAGGCGTCGGCTCGAGCCTCGGCCGGGAACGCGTGCGCGCCGTCGAAGATCCACGGCCGAAGCGACCTCTCCGCCCCGTACAGCCCGTACACCCGCCGTACCTGGTCGAGCCAGCGCGCCTCGCCCACGTTCGGGAAGATCAGGTCCTGCATGCCCGCCACCACCATCAGCGGTCTCGGTGCGACCAGCGCCAGCCAGTGGTGGAAGTCCAGCGGCGTCTGCTCGATCGCCGCCTCGTAGTAGCCGAGGCGCGGGATCAGCGCGGTCCTCGACCACCAACGGTCAGGGGACGGGTCCGCGCGCAGCAGGTTCAGTCCGCAGCTGAGCACGCCTGCCCTGATCCGGGGCTCGGCGAGCATCGCGAACAGCGTCCCGTAGGCGCCGTGGGAGTGGCCGATGCAGCCGATGCGGCGCGGGTCCACCTGTGGCAGCGTTTCCAGCAGGTCGACCGCCCGCGACACGTCGAAGGCCATCTTCGCCATCACCGAGCCGGCCGGGTGAGCTTCGAAGAACTCCTCCGCGTAACGGTAGTGCGCGTTCGGATGGCCCGCCTGTCGCTCACCGAAGGCGATCGCGTCCGGTGCGAACACGACGAACCCACGCTCCGCGAGTTCGGCGGCGTACTGCATGTAGCTCCCGCTCGCCCGTACCTCCAGACCGACCACCTCGGCCTTGCCGGACGGGCTGGTCTGATGCAGCGCGATGATGCTCGGGCGTGGCTCGGTGGCACCCCGCGGAGTGAGCAACCACGCGTAGCCCCATTCGGCGTCGGTGAGGGTGTAGCGCAGGCGGCGCATCGCGTAGGGAGCCGGGGTGTTCGAGACGACGAACTCCGGCCCGAGGTACTCCCAGCGCATGGTGCTCGGTGGCAGGTCCGACACGGTGCCGAGGAGTTCCTCGGAGACGCGCTGCCAGTGGAGGCGTTCCCTCTTCCACCGCTCGAGGTCCTCGGAACCGGACCCGGACTCGCTCACCAGCGGGAGCGGGTCGGCCACGCCCGACTGCTCGCTTCGGACCGGCTCCCACGGGTGCTTCGCCTTCCATGCCGCGAAGTCCCAACCGCCGTCCGGCCAGTACCACAGGTACGACATGGGGCACCCTAGTGTTCGTCGGGGTTTCGGTAGGCCAACTGCTCCATCCAGCTCGTCGCGCTGAAGTGGAGTCGATAGCTCAGCACGGCCTCGTCCAGCAGGTTGACCAGATCGGCGCTCGCCACGACGGGTGCGAACGGCGCCGTCACGGTACCGATCATCCAGACGTTCTCGTCGTGCGCGCGAAGAATCTGGTGGCCGAGCTCGAGCCTGGCCTGGTCGTCGATCTCGGAGGCCATCCGGTCGTAGAGGTCCTGCAGCTTCCGGAACTGTTCCGGCGGCTCCATCCCCTGCTTCCCACCGGTTTCGTACCACTCGCCATAGCCGGATGCCCAGTACGTGGACCTGGATGTGGGCACGTACCACAACGGGTCCACGTCCCACAGGATCCCGCCCACGGTGTAGCCGGGGATGTCGAGGAGGTTGCTGGTCGCGCGTTCGGACCACAGGGTGTCCGCGACGTTCTGGACGGTGGCCCGCACACCCACCTTCTGCCAGTGCTGCCGGACGATCTCGTAGGCGTCGACCGACGGCACCGTGCCGCCGTACTCGTAGGTGAAGGTGGTGATGAGCAGCGACAGTGGGCGACCGTCGGGACGAAGCCGCATGCCCTCCGCGTCGCGCCGGTCGAGGCCCGCCCTGTCGAGCAGTTCGTTGGCCTTGGCGACGTCGTACTCGGTGAACCGCTCCCCGGAACCTTCCAGGTAGTAGTCGTCCTGTGGTACCGCGCACGGCTGCCGGATCCCGCCCGCGTTCGAGTAGAGCAGCTTGTTCAGCTCGCCGCGGTTCAGCGCGTGGGAGAGTCCGGCGCGGACGTCGATGTTCTGCATCAGCGCACGGAGTACCGGGTCCTTGTCGCTCTGGTTCATGTACATCGCGATCCACGGTGCGTCGCTGGCCCAGCGAAGGACCCGGATACCGTTCTTGTCGGCCGAGTCCGCGAGAACGGGCAGGTCGCGGAGGCTGACGGTCTCGAACTGCAGGTCGAGGTTGCCGTTGATCGCGCGCAGGGTGATGACCTCGGGGTCCAGCCGCTCCTGGACGAGACGGTCGACGTAGGGCAACTGCCGGCCCTGCGTGTCGACCTTCCAGTAGTAGGGATTGCGTTCCGCGATCGCGCGGGTGTCACCGCCGGTCATCGCCTTGGTCAGCCGCCACGCCGCCATCACCGGGCGCTCCGGGTTCTCCGCCGGAGTGCTCCTGGACAGGAAGAAGTCCATCCACTCCTTGTAGCCCGAGTCCTTCACCTGCTGGTCGAGCTTCGCCTTGGACGTGAAGTCGGGATGGAACTGGCTCAGGTAGTGCTTCGGCCACAGGAGCGCGCCGTGCAGAGCGCCTCGGAAGGCCAGGTAGCGGAGCAGAAGTCCGTGCGGCGCCTCGAAGCTGAACGTCACCGTGTGGTCGTCGACCTTGGCGATCCGGACCGGTTTGCCACCGATCGTGAGCCAGGTCGGGAACACCGGTGTGAGCACCGTGTTGGACAGGATCGCTTCGTAGTAGAAGACGAGATCATCGGCGGTGAAGGGATGTCCGTCGGACCACCTCGCGCCTTCGCGGAGGTGGAAGGTGTAGACGCGGCCGTCCTCGGTGATGTCCCAGGATTCGGCGAGCCCGGGAACGACCTCGGTCTTGCCCGGAGCCCACTCGACCAGACCTTCGCGGGCCACGATCAGCAGCTGCGAGGCGGACTGGGACGTCGTGGCCGATCGGATCGTCCCGCCGTACTGTCCGACCTGCTTCACCGGAGTGACCACCACCGGAGACTTCGGCAGTCGCTGCGCCAGTGGCGGCAGTTTCCCCTGTTTGACGAGGGCCGCGAGTGCGGGCGCCTCCTTGGCGTCGGGGTTGGAACCCCCGCCGCTTTCCTTCTTCTTGTCGCTGGGATCGGTGGACAGGAGCTCGCATCCAGACAGCAGACTCGCCCCCAGGATCGTGCTGCCGCTCCACCTCAACAGGTCCCGACGTTCCATGCCTGATGATCGCGCCGCGCTCATGTCCCACGACTCCTTCGCCCATCGCTTCGTCCGCGGTCCTCTCCCTATCGACGCATCGGCGTCGAGGACCCAGAACGTCTGGCTACTGTCGTGCTGGGAAAGCGCTCACCAGTCTGGTTCCGTCGTACATATCGGTCAAGACCACAAGTAGGCGCGTCCCGGACGGTGTCGACCAACCGGCGTCGGCCAACCGGCGGCGCCCGACCCGGCGGGCGCCGGCGGTCTCACTGGTAGGCCTTGGCCTGGATGCCGAAGAGTTCGGCGTAGGTGCCGGCTGCCGCCATCAACTGCTCGTGCGATCCGACCTCGACGAGTCGGGAGCCCTGGAGGACGAGGATCAGGTCGGCTATCCGCACGGTCGAGAACCGGTGCGAGACGAGGACCGTGATCCGTCCGCCGGTGGCGCCGCTGCGCGCCTGCCGGGCGAAGCTCTCGAACAGTTGGTGCTCGGTCTCCGCGTCCAGCGCGGCCGTCGGCTCGTCGAGGATCTGCAGCAGCGTTCCGTCGCGCATGAACCCGCGAGCCAGCGCCACCTTCTGCCACTGTCCGAAGGAGAGGTCGACGCCACCGTCCCAGGTCGGTCCGAGCTGGGTGTCCAGGCCAGACCGGAGTCGGGCGACGACGTCGTCGGCACCGGCCCGGCGTACGGCGTCCCGGACGGCCGGGCGCTGGTCCACGCGCGGCAGATCGCCGACCCCGATCGACTGGCTGGCCGGTAACTCGAAGGTGAAGAAGTCCTGGTAGGCACCGGCCATCCGGGCCCGCCAGTCCGCGGCCGGCAGCCGGCGAAGGTCGACACCGTCGACCACGATCCGGCCACTGGTCGGTTCGTAGAACCGGGACAGCAGCTTCATCAGCGTCGACTTGCCCGCGCCGTTGTCCCCGACGACCGCGACCACCGAGCCGGCGGGCAAGGTGACGTTGACATCCTCCAGCGCCCACCGGTCCGTGCCCGGATAGCGGAAGGACACCTGCTCCAGGGTGATGCCGTCGCGGAGGCGCTCGGGTATAACGCCGTCGGCGGTGTCGCGATGCTCGCTCGCGTAGGACTCGAGCCAGACGAGCCGCTGCGACGCGTCCAGCCACATCCGGACGAAGTCGGCGTTGCCGGCCGTCATCGCGACGTACTGCGAGAGCCGGCTCCCGGCGGTGACCACCAGGAGCACCTCACCCGCGGTCCCGGACAGGACGGTCGCGGTCACCACCACGGCGGCGACGTAGGCGGCGGCGAAGAGGGACCAGGCGGCGGCCTGCCACCAGGCCGTCCGCCACCGGGAACGGGCGAGCGGCGCGTACCACGCCTCCCACGCCTCCCGGCGACGGCGTACCAGGTCGGCACCGATCCGGGAGATGCGGACCTCCTTGGCCGGGGCCTGGGTCGTTCCCACCATGAACAGGTGCCGGTGCCGCCGCTCGTGCGGTGCCACCGCCTCGGTGACGCGCTGGGTCACCGCTGAACGCCGAGCCGACACCCACACCGTCGGCAGCGCGAAGACCAGCAGTAACGCCATCGCCGGGTGCACGGACATCACCAGCGCCAGCGTGACGACCAGCCGCACCCCCGAGCCGAGCAGGCTGAACAGCGCGAGGTACATGTGGTCGAGCTGGAACGTCTGTTCCTTGAGCACCGAGAGCCGGTCGAGGTAGTCGGGTCGCTCCTGGTGCTCGATCGTGGGCACCCGCGCCTGCAACCGCGCGACATGCCCCTCCAGCGCCGCGCCCACCCGCATCCGGAACGTGCGCTGGACGCGGCCCGCGAGCGTCTGCAGCAGCCAGGATCCGACTCCTGATCCGGCCAGGCCGAGGCAGCCGGCCAGGATCTTGGCGTTGTCCCCCTCCGCGATCCCGTTGGCGAGCAGTAACAGCCACAACGCGAAGAGGCTGTCGGGGACGGCCTCCAGGAGCGCCATGCCGAGGGAGAGCACGATCAGCTTGGGCTCGGCCTCGTAGGCGAGCCGCATCGAACGGCGCAGCGTCGGCAGGAACCTCGGCAGCTGCTCGGTGGTAGCGCTCACGCGTCCCCCCTGACCGTCTCGGCGGTGCCGTCGGCGGGGTCCGTGGGGTCGGCCGGGTCGCCGCGGTCAGCCCCTGCGCCCCCTTCGGTGAAGCGCGCCGCCTGCAGGTCGAACATCGTCCGGTAGCGCCCGCCGGCCGTCATCAGCTCGTCGTGCGTCCCGAGTTCGACGACGCGGCCGCCCTCCAGGACACAGATCCGGTCGGCGTGGCGGACGGTCGAGAACCGGTGCGAGACGAGGATCGTCGTCAGACCGCGGGTGGCGCGCAGGATCCGGTCGAAGACCTCCGCCTCACCTCGTACGTCGAGTTGCGCGGTCGGTTCGTCCAGGATGACCACCCTGGCGCCCTGGGCGACGGCGGCCAGGGCGCGGGCGAGCGCGACGCGCTGCCACTGCCCGCCGGAGAGGTCGGTGCCTCCGACGTACTGCTTCGACAGCACGGTGTCGAGTTCGGCGAGGCCGGACGCGCCCGCCTGCTCCAGCGCCGTACGTACGACATCGTCGGGTGCCCCGGAGGGCGCGACGTTCTCGCGCAGCGGGAGTTGGTAGCGGACGAAGTCCTGGAAGGCGGCGGCGATCTGCCCTCGCCAGGAGTCTGGCGCGAGCCCACGCAGGTCAACGCCGTCGGCGCGGATCGTCCCTGCGGTCGGGTCGTACAGCCGTGCGAGCAGCTTCACCAGGGTGGTCTTGCCGGCGCCGTTCTGCCCGACGATCGCGAGTGAGGTGCCGGCCTCGATCACCAGGTCGAGGCCGTCGAGGATGGGTCGGGAGTCCGCGCGGTAGGAGAACGACACGTTCTCGAACCGGATCTCGCGGGCCGGCAACCCGCCGGCGGACGCCGTGCCCGCGGGCAGGTCGCCGACGCCGCGCATCGCCGGCTCCAGGCCGGCGACCACCGGCACCGGCCGCGAGCCGTCGGCGAGCCACCAGTCGAACTCCATGGTGGCCAACGCGCTGACACCCACCGCCGCACCGGCGTAGGCAACCAGGAGGCTCAGCCCGAGCTCGCCGGTCATGGCCGCCCGCGCGAGTGACCAGTAGACGAGGCCGTTGCCGAGGACAAGGACGAGGAGGGTCACTGCGACGGACCGCTCCTTCAGACGCATGGCCTCCAGGGAGATGGCGAGGAGCGCCTTGCGCCGCTCGGTGAAGCGGGTCGCCGTCCACTCGGCCAGCCCGAACAGCCGGATCTCCTTGGCGGCCGGGGAGTCCACCGCCATCCGGTAGGCGTAGTCGGCGTGCCGCTGGTGCTCCTTGACCTCATCGGAACGCCAGTCGTTCCACGCGATGCTGTCGCGGAGGAGGAAGCGCGGCGAGACCCAGGCGAGCAGCAGGGCCAGGCCGGCCCACCAGTGGAAACCGCAGACGACGATCGCGGAGACGATGCCGGCGCCGAAGCTCACGAACCCCGAGCCGATGTAGCTCATGCAGACGCGCAGCTGCGGTGAGGTGATGCCGAGGTCGAAGTCGCGAGCCAGGCTGAAGTCGCTCGCGAGCTCGGGGTCTTCCAGGTGGGCGATGCCGACCGGGCCGACCGCCGCAGTGGCGAGTCGGTCCTGGAGGGAGGCGGCGGTCCGGTCACCCAGGTTGGTCCCGAGTTCGCTGTGCAGCGGACCGAGCGTCTGCAGCAGCGCGAAGAGGACACCCACCGCCGTGAGCGGCGCCAGCACCGAACTCTCCTCCGCGATCGCCCCGACCAGCCAGCCGGTCACCACCGCGAGCGCCGGAGGAAGCGCCGACCGCACCACGATCAACGTCCACCAGGCGGCGGCCAGCCGGCGGTCGGCGCGCCACGTGGCGTGGAACAGAAGCTGCCACTCCGCCGAGCCACGCAGCCGGGTGAGCCATGCGCCCGGACCGGCACCGGTTGGGCGGACCGCTATCGCCATCTCCGCCTCATTCCACCCGTCCCCGATCGCTATGCGTCGGCCGTGAGTGGTCCGGAGATCCACACCTCGTGGCCGTCCGGGTCGAGTACCGCGGCGTCGCGGACACCGTAGGGCTGGTCGGTCGGCTCGCGCCGCACGCCTCGCCCAGCACCGCGAAGCTTCTGCACGACCGCGTCGACGTCGTCCACGCTCAGACTGATCACGACGCCGTACGACCCGGCAGGTGTGCCCGGCGTCGACTCGTCGAGTTGGTCCAGCATGACGGTGATCCGGCTGGGCGGCGGCGGGTCCGCCTGCGCCGGCCAACCACCGGTGGGAGCGAAGAGTTCCAGCATCGTCCCGAGGTCCTGGCCGCGCTCGAAGCCGAGCAGTTCCTCATAGAAACGCGCCGACGCCTTCAGGTCGCGGCAGCGGATCGTCACGCCGTCGATGTGAATGCTCATGAAGCTCACCTCAGCAGTCGGGTTCGTGATCATGCGCATTGCGCAGTGCGCATACTAGTGACGTGACGTCCCTGATACCAGTGCTCGCCGAGGCTCGACCCGCCCCCGTCCTGCGGGTCGCGGAGCCCACCCTCGCCGCGGCCATGCCGACCGCGATGCTGCTGGTCGACTACGCGTTGGCGTGGAAGTCCATGCCCACGCCGGAGTTGCAGGCACTGGCCGGGCAACTGCCGGACTCGCTGGTCGAGGAGAGCTGGCCCGTCCGCGCGGCAATGGCACACGGCTCGGTCCTGCGCGGCGTGCTGTTGCACCAGCTCCCCGCGGACCATCCGGGCCACACCGACTGGCTCGCGCTCCGTCGCTGGCTCGCGGCGCTGTCCGACGACTTCGTCCGCGGGCTCGTCGACTTCGGCATCGACTCGGTCATGCGCTACGGCCAACCCGCGCGCGATCCAGAGCCCACAGCGGCCCTGATCACCCCACTGACCGAACCGTCGCCGGCGATGCGCCGCGACGCCGCGGAGGTGCTCCGGCACTGGAACGTCCCGGACCCGCAGGAGCGGGCCGGTGAACTGCTCGACCCGGGAACGTTCCGGTCGGCTCTGCTGAACCTGCTCGACGCGATCTGGGCCGGCTGGCTCGACCGCGCCTGGCACGACTCGCTGCCGGCGATGCGCGCCGCGGTCGCGGCCACGCTTTCACCACCGCCCGGCTGCGGTGCGGCGCAGTGGATCAGTCTCACGACCGGACTGCGGCCGGACGACCAGTACGCCGCCGCGGCCGAGGCCGCGACCGAACTCGTCGTGATGCCCTCCCCCGGTCTCGGTCGCAGCCTGTCCCTCTTCGCCGACCAGTCCACCTGGGTGCTCTTCACACCGAACGGATCAGCGGCGCGGGCCAGGGGCGCGGCGGCCGGCGCGTCCACTGGCACCGCACAGCGCAGCGGCATCTCGGTGGGCCGGCTCGCGCAACTGGCGCCGGCCATGCATGCACTCGGTGACCGCACCCGGCTGGCCATCGCCCTGCACCTGCTGGAGAACGGCCCCCTCACGATGCAGCAACTCGCCGATGCGCTGGAGGTGCACCAGAGCACGATCTCCCGGCAGGTCACCATGCTGCGGCGGGCGGGGATGGTCTCCCTGCGCGACGACCGGCGCGTCGAGGTCCAGCGGGACACCATCCGCCAGACCTGCCAGACCCTGCTGGCCGCCCTGGACTGACCGCCCTGGACTGGGCGCCCTGAGTTGGGCGCCCTGAGTTGGGCGCCGGCCGATCACGTACGCCTGAGCGCGGCGTCCAGGTCGTCCAGGTGCCGCGCGACCGGACCGAGGGTGACCAGCCCGCTGCCGGCTCCGGCCAGCTCCGCCGCCGCGGGAGCGAGTGCGGCGTGGGCGCGTTCCATCCTCGAACGGTCGCCGACGGCGATCGCCGCCCGCGCGGTCAGGCACCACAGCGCTTCGAAGAGCAGGTCGCGGGGAGGTTCGGGTACCTCCCGCAGTGCGGCGGCGGCCTCGCGGTGCTGGTCTCGGGCGAGGAGCAGCAGCGGTCGGGCCCAGGGTTCGTAGGGTCCCCAGTCGGTGTCGCGGTCGACCGCGTCGTCGTTCGGCGCGTCTCCGTCGGCCTCGTCGTCGGGTGCGGGCAGTCCGTGCCGGATCCGCAGGCACAGCAGCGCGAGGGGCAGCAGTCCCCGCTCCAGCCCCGGCATGCCGGCGCCGTCCAACGAGGTGGCGGCGCCACGGTAGGCGGACTCCACCTCGGGCAGGGACGCGTCGCCGGACTCCGCGAGTCGCAGCGCGGCGTACCAACCGGTGAAGACGCCCACCAGCGGCAGCTCGTTGCGTTCGGCGAGGTGGTCCGCGGCGGCCGCGTGCCGGTCGGCCCCGGTGAAGTCGGCCAGCGCGGCGCGGGCCTGGAGACGGACGAGGTGTCCGAGCACCTCGTAGGTCACCAGGCCGTGCCGGGCGGACAGGGCGACCAGTTCGGCGCCGATCTCGTCCCTGCGCGGGGCCAGACCCGCGCGCCCGAACGTCTGCATGAACACACCGTTGAGAACGAACGCGAGCAACGCGGGATCGTCCAGCCGACGGGCGATCCGCTCCGCCTGCTCGGCGGCCTGGGGCGCCCGCGCGGAGTGGGTACCACGCGACTCCAGCGCGACGGTGGCGAGCAACCGCGCCCGAGCGACGTCGTTCTCACCTGGTGCGAGCGCGGTCAGCGTCCGTTCGGCCGCCGCGACCACCTGTGCCGCCTGCTCCGGGTCGTCGACGCGGGTCCAGATCGCGGGGACGTCGTACGATCCGATCACGCGGGCGGTCAGGTCCGCGTCGCCCAACTCCTCCGCAGCGGCGACGGCCGCCACGCGGTGTTCGCGAGCCGCCTGGAGTCCGCCGCCACCCGTCACCGCGAGACCGCGCAGCAGGCCGATGGTCGACTCTAGGCGCGCTCGAGCGCCGAAGGCGACGGTCCGGTCGTACGCGGCGGTGGCGCGGGCCCACACCTGGTCGGCCGTTCCACCCACACCTGCGGATCCGCCCACTCCCCCGGATCCGCCCACTCCCCCGGTGAGGTGGTCGGCCTGGCGGAGGATGTCCGCCTCGAGCCGACGCAGGTCTGGGCCCGGATCCACGCCCAACTGCTCGACCAGCAGCGTGCGCGCCCGGCGCAGCACCGTGAGGGCGTCGCCCTGCCGGCCGGCGCGGTAGAGCGCGAGCGCCAGCAACCCCCAGGCGTTCTCGCGCCAGGGGTGCTCGGCGACGTGGGCGTCCAGTTCCGCCGCCGCCTCGGCCGGACGACCGAGGGTCAGGCGAGCCTCGGCCAACCGCTCGACCGCGTTCAGCCGCAGGTCTGCGAGGCGGGTGCGTTCGGCGCGGGCCCAGGCCTCCTCGGCGAAGTCGGCGTACGCGGGTCCACGCCACCAGCCGAGGGCGTCCTCCAGCAGCGACGGCACCGCCGCGGGCCGCTCCCGATCGGCGGCGGCCGCGGCCTGCTCGAAACGCCAGGCGTCGACGGTGTCGGCATCGGCGCGCAGCGCGTATCCCGGCCCTTCGGTGACCAGGAGCCGCGGTGCGGTGCGCGGCGGGCGATCGGGTTCCAGCACGCGGCGGAGCGCGGCGACGAAGGTGCGGACGGCGCCGACCGCGTCCGTGGGCGGGTCCGTCCACAGATCCTCGACCAGCCGGGTGACCGGAACGACGCGGCGGCGGGCGATGATCAGCCGGGCGAGTACGGCGCGATGCCGAGGCCCCTTCAGGGCGATCGGCTCCCCGGCGTCGTTCCAGGCCGTGACCGGTCCAAGGACCCCGAACCGGACCCGCACCGCCGACCACCTCTCCGGGGCTTTCCGGGCGTCGCCCTCCGGCCACGCTAGCGCGGCGCTCATCGGTTGCTCATCCACGCCCGGGAGGCTGAGGACACGGCCGCGCCGATCACCACCGGCCGGTACGGATCAGCACTGGCCTCCGCCGAACTCCACCGGACTCCACCGAACTCACCGAACTCACCGAACTCACCGAAAGGAACGGAACCATGGCGCCTGCCATCGCCCACTTCGACTACCAGCGCGTTCCCGTCGCGGAGGGCGTCTCCCTCACCGCGGCCGTCGGCGGCACCGGGCCCGCGATCGTACTGCTGCACGGATTCCCCCAGACCCACCTGATGTGGAGGCACGTCGCCGCCGACCTCGCGACCGACCACACCGTGATCTGCCCCGACCTGCGCGGTTACGGGGCCAGCGACAAGCCCACCGAAACCGACGCCACCACCTACTCCAAGCGCACCATGGGCGCCGACGTCGTCGCTCTGGCCCGCGCGCTCGGCCATGACCGGTTCGCCCTGGCCGGACACGACCGCGGTGCGCTGGTCGCGTTCCGCGCGGCGCTCGACCATCCCACGACGATCAGCCACCTGGCCTGCCTCGACGTACTCCCGACCCTGGACATGTGGGACGCCATGCACGGCACGTCGGCCGCGGTCGGTTTCCACCTCTACCTGATGGCGCAGCCACCGGGCCTGCCCGAACAGCTGATCGCCGCCGGCGCGGACGCGTTCTTCGGCCACTTCCTCGACGTCTGGACCAGGAACCCGGACGCGATTCCCGCCGACGTCCGCGCCGCCTACCTGGACGCGTCCCGCGCCGCGGTGCCCTCGATCGTGGCCGACTACCGCGCCTCGGCGGGCGTGGACGTCGAGCACGACCAAGCCGACCGCGCGGCCGGCAGGACGCTGGCGATGCCGGTCGCCGTTCTCCAGCAGGACTGGGGCGTCGCCCTCGGGTACGACGCCACGGCCCTGTGGGGCGCCTGGGCCTCGGATCTTCGGCACACCACGGTCACCTGCGGCCACTTCATGGCCGAGGAAGCGCCCACCGAGGTCAGCAAGGCGCTTCGTGACTTGCTGGCCCGCTGACCCTGCTGGCCCGTTGACCCCTTGCCCGCTGACCTATCGCGTCGGCGCGAACGTCGCGGCACCGATGATGCCGGCGTCGTTGTGCAACTGCGCGGGTACGACGGTGGTGCGCAGCTTCATCCGGGGAAGGAACTTCTCCGACTTCTTGCTGACGCCGCCGCCGATGATGATGAGGTCGGGCCACAGCAGTCGCTCCACCAGTTCGAGGTAGGCCTGCAGCCGTTGGGCGAACTTCTTCCAGGAGAGTTCGTCGTGTTCTCGGACCGACTCGGCCGCCCACGCCTCGGCGTCCCCGTGGTGCAGGTGCAGGTGGCCGAGTTCGCTGTTCGGGACGAGCGTCCCGTCGGAGAACAGCGCGCTACCGATCCCGGTGCCGAGGGTGACCATCAACACGACGCCGTCCCGGCCTCGCCCCGCGCCGAACCGCATCTCCGCGAGGCCCGCCGCGTCGGCGTCGTTCACCACCGCGACCGGCCGGCCGGTGGCCCGTCCGAACAGCTCGAACGCGTTGGTCCCGACCCACGCCGGGTCGATGTTCGCCGCGGTCTCCACCACGCCGTCGCGGATCACGGACGGCAGGGTCAGCCCGACCGACCCCTCCACGTCGAGCTGGCTCAGCACCTTGCCGACCACGTCCGCGACCGCGTCGGGGGTGGCCGGTGACGGTGTGGGCAACCGGACCCGGTCGGAGGTGAACTGGCCGGCCTCGAGATCGACCGGCGCGCCTTTGATCCCGGTACCTCCGATATCGACACCGACGACGGATCCGCGCTTGGTCATGACACTGCTCATGGGTTCCCCGTCCCGCAGGTTCCAGATTCTGGCCCCAGCGCCTCGAACTCGGACGGAACGCCCGCGCTCGGGCGGAGAGACCTTGGGTTTGTCCGTACCTCCCACTCTGCCGCGGCCTGGCCAACGTCGCCCAGCCGAACGACCGGCTCGACCGACTTCGACCGGACGGGTCCCGTTGTCCGGCGGCGGCCGGCTCGAAACCATCGGCTAGGTTTCGTGTCGGTCTACTGCTGTGACACATGAAGCGAGAGGAATGGGCCCGGTGGGCGAGCGGGACGTGTTGACCGATCGGTTCGAGCGGGAACGTCCGCGTCTGGGCGCGGTGGCCTACCGGATGCTCGGCTCGTCCGGTGAGGCCGAGGATGCCGTACAGGAAACCTGGATCCGCCTCAACCGCACCGACGTCAGCGGCGTGGACAACCTCAGCGGATGGCTGACCACCGTGATCGCACGGGTCTGCCTGAACACGCTCCGCACCCGCGAACACCGCCGCGAGGACCCCCTTGAGGTGGACGACGGCCCCGAGCCGGTCCTCGGCCACCGGGACGCCATCGACGACCCCGAACAGCACGCGCTGCTGGCCGACTCGGTCGGCGTCGCCCTCCTCGTGGTGCTCGACACCCTCGCGCCGGCCGAGCGGCTCGCCTTCGTCCTCCACGACATGTTCAGCGTGCCGTTCGAAGAGATCGCCACGATGCTGGAACGCACCCCGGCCTCGGTCAGGCAACTCGCCAGCCGCGCCCGCCGCCGCGTTCGTGGGGAGGCAGTAGCCCCCCACCCCGACCTCCCACGCCAACGCCAGGTCGTCGACGCCTTCCTGACCGCCTCCCGCAGCGGCAACTTCGACGCGCTCGTCGCCCTGCTCGACCCTGACGTCGTGCTCCGAGCCGACCGAGCAGCCGGACCCACCCCCGAACCCATCGTGATCCACGGTGCCCGCTTCGTGGCCAAGGGCGCGGGCGCCGCCGCGGAACGGGCCCGGCTCAGCGAGCCCGCGCTGGTGAACGGAGGGGTCGGACTCGTCATGGCCCGCGACGGCCGGCTGTTCCTGGTACTCAACTTCACCGTCACCGAAGGCAGGATCACCGAGATCGACGTCATCGCGGACCCGGAGCGCCTCCGCCAGCTCGATCTGGCCGTTCTCGATCAGTGACGCGGGACGCACGGCGGGCGGACGACGGATGGTGTGAGGAGTACGCGTGACTGACCAACGGGCGCGGGCCCGGGACCTCGGCATCACCCCAGGCCACCTGACCCCGGGGCCACGCAACGCCATCGTCGACGTGGCCGGCGTGCGCGTCGGACACACCTCGATCGTGCGGGGCAAGGACCTTCGGACCGGCGTGACCGCGATCGTCCCCGACGCGGTCGACCGGGCGGGTGGTCGGCTGCCGGCCAGCCTGTACGTCGGGAACGGCTACGGCAAGCTCGTCGGCGCGACCCAGTTGGTGGAACTCGGCGCCCTCGAGACCCCGATCCTGCTGACCGGCACCCTGTCGGCGTTCCGGGTGGCCGACGCGTTGGTCAGCTACCTGCTCGACCTTCCCGGCAACGAGGAGTTGACGTCGGTCAACCCGGTGGTCGGCGAGACCAACGACGGCTTCCTGTCCGACATCCGCCGACGGCCGATCACGCGGGAGCACGTCCTCGACGCGCTGACCTCCGCCGACGCCCACACGGTGGCCGAGGGCTGCGTCGGAGCGGGTACCGGCACGGCCGCGCTGGGGTTCAAGGGCGGCATCGGTACGTCGTCGCGCGTGGTGGAGGTGGCCGACGTCGGCGCGGTCACGGTCGGCGTCCTCGTCCAGTCCAACTTCGGCGGGACGTTGACGGTGTGCGGTGTGCCGATCCCCCGGGACGCCGCACTGGGATTCGTGGACGCCCAGCCGCCGGAGCGGGGCAACTCCTGCATGATCGTGGTCGCGCTCGACGCCGGTCTGGACTCCCGGCAACTCGGCCGGGTGGCGCGCCGGGCGGTGTTCGGGATGGGCCGCACCGGTTCGGACTTCGCCGGTGGCAGCGGGGACTACGCGATCGCCGTGTCGGTCGCCGAACCCGCCACGGTCACCGACCATGCGCTGAACCCGATCTTCTCTGCGGTGCTGGAGGCCGTCGAGGAGGCGGTGTTGAACTCGCTGTTCACGGCCACCACGACGGTGGGCTACCGCGGCCACACCAGGTACGCCGTCCCACTGGACCACGTCGTCGAGCGGTGCCGCCTCGCCGGAGTGCTCCCGGCCGGCAGGTAGGGCGTCAGCCCGCTGACGCGCGTGGAGCGCCCGGTCCCGGGAGGAACCGCCCGCCGCGCGCGTCACCGGGCTTGCCCTCGGCGGCGACCACCTCGCCGCGAAGGTAGCTGTGGACGACGCGGCCGGTGATCTCACGCCCGTCGTAGGGCGTCCATCCGGCCTTGGAGATCACCGCCTCGTTCCGGAGCGTGGAGCGGGCCCCTGGATCGACCAGCACGAGATCAGCGTCGGCTCCCACGCCGATCCTGCCCTTGCGCGGCCACAAACCGTAGGTACGCGCCGGCACCTCGGCGTAGACCCGGGTGACGTCCTCGTAGGCCAGGTGGCCGCGCGCCACCGCGTCGAGCAGCAGCGGCATGGTGCTGTCGAGTCCGGGCAGCCCGAACTGCGCCTCCCAGATGTCGCCCGCCGCCTTCTGCGCGAGGGTGGAAGGGGCGTGGTCGGTCGACATGTGGGTGAGCACACCGTCGCGGAGGAGCCGCCACATCCGCGCCTCGTCCTCGCCGGTGCGTGCCCGCGCGGGTGGGGTGAACTTGCGGAGCGTCCCCCACTCCTCCACGTCGTCCTCGCGGAGCAGGAAGTACTGCGGGCAGGACTCCGCGGCGATCAGGGCGCCGGCGGCACGCTCGCGGGCCACGTACGACGCGACCTCGGGGTTGCTCACGTGCGCCACGGTGGCGCGGGCACGGGTGCGCCGGACCAGCAGGGCGGCGACCGCGACGGCGACGAGTTCGGCGTCCCGGCTGCGCCACTCCGGTACCACCGCCCCGTCGACCCGTCCCTCGCCGCGCAGCAGATCCGCGGCGGACTCGGTGAGCGACTCGTCCTCGCAGTGCATCAACGTGACGGCGTCGACCAGGGACGTCGCCCGCAGGTGCTCGCGCAAGGCGGCCGCGTCGTGACCGGGCACCCCGTGCGTCGTGCACGTGAACACCTTGAAGAACGACACACCGGCCGCCCACAACGGCTCGACCTCCGCGTGCCGGCCCGGCCAGGCGTGCGCGGCGAGCCCGTAGTCGACGTTGGAGCGGCCCTCGAGGTAGGCCCGCTTGTCCCTCAGGTCGTCGGTGGTACGGACGGGATGGCCGTGGCTGTGTTCGATGATCGTCGTCACTCCGGCCGTGGCCGCGGCGGCGGTGCCGGTGGGAAAGTCCTCGCGTTCAGGGCTGCCGGGATCCATCAGGTGGACGTGGGTGTCCACCCCGCCGGGCAGCACGAGCAGCCCGGACGCGTCGACGACCTCGCGGGCGTCAGGTCGTTCGGTGCCGACGTAGCCGATCCGGCCGTCCCGGACCGCGATGTTGGCGCGCCGTCGTCCCGCGGGCGTGACGACGGTGCCGCCGGCGACGAGCAGGTCCGCGTCTGGCATGCGGGCGCACCTTTCCGGAATGCTCCGTTCGGCGTGAGGCCGATCGGAGGACGTGGTCTCGATTCGGGAGGGAGCCGCTCACGAGTAGCGGACCTCCTCGGTCGTGGCGAACCAGTCGAACCGCTCCCGGCTGGTGTTGACGACGATGCTCTGCGGACGGGTGTAGCCGCGGAAGGCGTCCCAGCCGTTCTCGGTGCCGAGCCCGCTGTCCTTCGTCCCGCCCCACGGAGACGCGGGGTCGATGCGGTGATGGTCGTTGACCCAGACGATGCCGATGTCCAGGGCCGAGGCAACCCGCCACGACCTGCCCACGTCGGAGGTCCAGACGGACGCCGCCAGGCCGAAGTCGGCGTCGTTCGCCTTCGCCACCGCGTCGTCCTCGTCGTCGAAGGGAACGACCACCGTGACCGGGCCGAAGACCTCCTGCCGCCACAGGTCGTGGTCGGGCTTCACGTCGGCCACCAGTGTCGGCAGGTAGAACCAGCCGGAGGCCAGGGCGGGGTCATCGGGGATCTGCCCACCGGTCAGCACCTTCGCCCCCTGCGCGCGGGCTCGGTCGACGGCCTCGACGACCTTGTCCCGCTGCGCCCGCGACACGAGCGGACCGATCTGGGTGCGCGGGTCGAGCGGGTCGCCGAGCCGCAACTCAGCGGTCCGGGCGACCAGCCGCTCCACGACCTTGTCGTAGGCCGACCGCTGGACCAGCAGCCGGGAGCCCTGCACACAGGTCTGTCCGGTCGCGATGAAGGACGCGAACAGCGCGCCGGCGACGGCGTCCTCGACCGGTGTGTCGTCGAAGACGATGACGGGTGCCTTGCCCCCGAGTTCGGCGGTGACCGGAACGAGGTTGCGGCCGGCGTTCGCGGCGACGACGCGACCGGTCTCGGTGCCTCCGGTGATGTCCAGCTTGTCCACGCCGTGGTGTTCGGACAAGGCCCGCCCGGTCGTGGCGCCGAGGCCCGTCACGACGTTGACGACACCGCTCGGTACCCCGGCCTCCTCCAGCAGGGAGGCGAGGGCGAGCGGGACCGCCGGACCGAGTTCGGAGGGCTTGACGACCAGGGAGTTCCCGGCCGCGAGGGCGGCGGCGACCTTCTTCATGGTGATGAGCAGCGGGTGGTTCCACGGCGTGATGAGACCGGCCACACCGAGGGGAACCCGGCGGACGACGTTGACGTGCTCCGGTCCGAAGTCCGGCATGGTGCCCTCGGCGCTCTGGGCGAGCGCACCGAAGTACTCGAGCCACTCCGGGAGTCGGCGCAACTGGGAGCGCATCTCCCGTATCGGCCGACCGATCTGGAGCGTCTCCAGGCGGGCGAGCTCGTCGATCCGGTCGGCCAGCAGGCCCGCGGCGCGGTCGAGCACCCGGGCCCGGTCCCGCGGCCGCTGGGCGCTCCACCGCCGGTCCTGGAACGCCTGTCGCGCCAGTCCAACCGCGTGGTCGACGTCGCTCGGCGTGGCGTGCGCCACCTCGAAAAGGACCTCGCCCGACGTCGGGCTCGCGACCTGGAAGGTCGCTCCGTCGGCGGCGGGGACGTCCTCGCCGCCAAGGTGCAGCAGCAGCTTGTCAACCATGGGAAATGGCTCCTGTCGATATGAAGAGACGATCAGCGTTGCGGTGGGCAACGCATACGGACACGTCGTCGTCGAACCGGTAGCCGCCAAGCTGTTCGGCGAGCGGCCCCCCACCCATGTCGAACGGCACGTCGGTGCCGTACACGACACGGTCGGCGCCGACGAGCTCCAGCAGGAACCGCAGCGCTCGCGGGTCGTGGGTGAGGCTGTCGTAGTGGAACCGGCGCAGGTACGACGACGGCAGGTCCCGACACCCCTGCGCCTCCGACCGCACCTCGTGGCCGCGGTCCAGCCGGCCGTGCTGGTAGGGCAGGTGGCCGCCGCCGTGGACCAGGACGAGGTCCAGGGACGGGAACCTGTCGAGGGTCCCGGACAGGATGAGCCGGGCCGCGCACACGGCCGTCTGCCAGGGGTTGCCGAGCAGGTTGGTGAGGTAGAAGTCGGCGAGCTCCGGTTCGGCGCCGACGTAGTAGGGGTGCAGGAGGAGCGGCGCCCGAAGCTCCTGCGCGGCCGCGAGCACCGGACGAAGCGCGACGTGGTCGAGTTGGACGCCCTCGACGTGCGGCCCGATCTCCGCGCCGCGCAGGCCGAGTTCACCGACGGCACGCCGCAGCTCGGCGACCGCCGCGTCGGGATCCCGCATCGGCAGGGTCGCGAGGGCCGAGAGCCGGCCACCGCTGTCGCGGGCCATCCGGGCGAGCTCGTCGTTGACCAACCGGGCCGCGTCGACACCCTCCGAGGCGTCCGCCCAGTACAGGAACATCGGCGGTGCGATCGACACGACCGCTTCGCTGATCCCCATCGTGTCCATGTGGGCGAGCCGCGCGGTGAGGTCGTGGAAGTGCGCGGGCAGCGGATAGCGGTAGCCCTGCCGATGCACCACCCACGGTGTACCGTCGACGTTGTCCAGGGCGATCCCGTCCGGCGCGTCGCCCACGCGCATGGCTGCCACCACCCCCGGCGGGATGACATGCGCGTGTGTGTCGATGATCCTCACAGTCGCGCGAGCACCTCCTGCGTGGTCAGCACCCAGCCGAAGGCACGGCCGATGAGCGCCAGGGCCGCCTCGTGCAGGTCCGGATCCATCGAGTCGACGCAGTCCCGCACGGCGACCACCGCGTAGTCGCGGACGTTGCCGGAGACCGCGGTGGCGAGGACGCAGCTGTTGGTGTTGACGCCCGTCAACAGGAGCGTGTCGGCGCGCAGCGCCCGCAGCGCGTGGTCCAGGTCCGTCGCGGCGAAGCAGTCGTAGCGCTTCTTGGTGGAGACCACCAGGTCGGTCCGTTCGTCGTACACCTCGGGCATGAGTTCCAGCCCGGGGCTGCCGGGCAGCTGGTGCCGCAGCACGTTGGCGCGGGTCGCGTCGGTGTCCGCGACCGCCGACCACCACGGGTTCGTGGCGATCTCCGCGCTGCCGCGGTAGGAGGTGACGACGTGGATGACCGGCACACCCCGCCGCCGCAGGTCCGCCAGGAACGCCGCGTTCGCCTTCACCACCCGCTCGGCGACGTCGGCCGGCAGCGGCATGGTCGCCACCGACGGGTCGAGGTGCCCACGGTGTAGGTCGATCGTGACGGCTGCCGGACGCCGGTGGGTGAGGTCGAGTGTGGGCACCCTCATGTCGTCTCCTTGGGGTGCGGGCGGCGGTCGATCAGGCCGCTCGCCAGGACGTAGTCCACGTAGTCGCTCGCCGGGACGCCGTGCACCCGGTCCAGCAGCCAGTCGGCGCTGTAGGTGAGCCAGCTCGGTCCGAGCGCGACGGACGGCGTCTGCACGGACAACGCGTGCCGACCCTGTTCGTAGACGAGCATCGGTGCCGGCGCAGGGCAGCGGGCCGCGAGCGCGTAGCTGTGCTCGATCGGCGACAGCTCGTCCGCGTCGCCGGCCACCACCAGCCACGGCATCCGCAGGTCGTCGATGAGCGGCCAGAGGTCGATCCGCTTCGCCATCTCGTCGAAGGCTTCTTCGTCGTCCGCGAGACCCGACATCCACATGTAGCGCGCCTTGAACGACGGGGAGGCCTCCCCGAAGAGCGTGCGGGCGCCAGGCTCGTGACAGACGAGGCCGACCACGGCAGCGCGCAGCCGCGGCTGGGTCGCGGCGATCTGGGTCATCCAGTACGAGCCGAACGAGAGCCCGAAACCCACGATCCGCTCGGGGTCGACCTCCTCGCGCGCCAGCAGCCAGTCCATCAGGACCTCGCCGGCGTCGATCCAGGCGGTCGGGGTGAACGTCACGCCGCGCACCGGCGCCTCACCCTGGCCCGGGCCGTCGAAGGTCAGGACGGCGAACCCGCGCTGCAGCAGCTTGTCGCCGTACAGGCTGACGTTCAGCTCCTTGGCGGCGTCCATGCCGCCGCAGGACAGCACCGTCGGTACCCGCCCACCGCTGTAGCCGGGCGGCAGGTGGAACCAGGCCGGGAGGTAGCCGTCGCCGAAGGGAATCTCGACCCGCTCGACGTGGTGGTCGGCCAGCCGGCCGTACGACGCGTAGCAGGAGTTCTTACGGTCGTCGAGGCGGACCAGCTCCGGTGTCGTCTCCCAGATCGGCCACTCCGCGCTCGCGTACAGCAGGGCGGCGTGGAAGTAGTGCTCCCGCGCGGAGACCTTGCGATCGTCCTTCTCCGCCTCGTCGGCGAGGCTCTCCCGGCGTTCGGCGAGCTCCCGGAACACCGGCGTGATGTCGGCGAACTTCGTGATGCGGGACTCCGCCAGCCGCATGTCGGGCGCGGCGTCGAGTCCCATCGGGCGCAGGGTGTAGGCGATCCGGGGCTGGTCCCACTCCAGGCCGTCCGTACGCAACACCGAGTCGATGAGCCAGCGCTGCTCGTGCCAGCGGCGAGGTCCGCTGCTGCTCGTCATCCTCCTCATCGAGGTCCCCTCCTCTCCTACCCAGGCTCAACGGGGACGGCTGATCGCGCGGGAGTGGCGTTGTTGAAGCGGCGCGGGTCGACGAAGAGCAGCGCCACGACGGCGACCACCGGCAGCACAGTCAACTGCCACAGGGCGGCACCGCCCCAGCCCACCCAGCCGACCAGTTCGGAGAACAGATATCCGGCGACCGCGGCCGGAACGTAGAAGCTGGCGACGTACAGGCCCGACGCCCGCCCGATCATGTGCGGCCGGGCGGCTCGCTGCATCGCCGAGTAGATGTTGACGAAGAGGAACCCGCTCGCCACGGCACCCTCCGCGAAGGACAGCAGGTCCTGCAGGCCCACCGACGTGGGGCCGTTGAACAACAGCCAGCCGACCACGCAACCGACGAGCAGCGACCCGATCATGACGTTGCGCTGGTTGAACCGGTCCCCGATCCAGCCCGCCGGTATGCCGAACAGCGCCCCGAGCCCGAACATGCTGGCGGCGAACCCGGCCTGGCCGGTCGAGAAGCCGAGTTGCTCGCGCAGGAACGTCGGGTACAGGCCGATGTAGCCGTACATCGCGACACCGACGACCACCGCGGCCACGCCGAGCAGGAGCATGTTGCGGTTGAACAGGTTCGCCGGCACATGGTCGAAGTCACGGCTGCCCGCCGCACTGACCGGGACGTCCACCTGCTCGGTGAACTTCCGCTTCACCACCACCGCGATGAGGACGACGAAGACGAGTCCGATCGCACCGAAGAGGTAGAACGGCGCCTGCCAGGCGCCGGTTGATGTCGCAAGGTGGGAACCCAGGAGGGGGCCGATGAAGCCGCCGAGCCCGTAGGCGAAATTGAGGGAGCCGACCGCCAACGCCCGGTTGGCGAAGAAGTAGGCACCGACCGCAGAGAAGAGGGCGGCGTTCTGCATCGCCTCCCCGACTCCGGACAATGCTCGATAGCCGAACATGTCGGCGAAACCGAACGCATGCGCGGTAAGAATCGTGAATGCGGAGTAGAGCAATATTCCGATCAGCATCACCGTTTTACGGGATATTCGGTCCAGAAGATATCCAGACGGAACTCCGGCAACACCGATACCCAACGTGAAGATCGTCGCGAGCAGGCCGCCCTGCGCCAACGAGAAGCCCAGATCCGAACGGATGTTGGGCAAAACGACCGGGAAGACCTGCCGGTCCATGGCATTGACCACATATGAGGCGGCCACCACGACCAACATCACAATCGCGGCGACCGGCCCTACTCTTCCGGTTGGCGCATGACTGGGCGATGACGCCTTCGCTGTTTGACTCACAGGCCTCGCCACCGATCGGAAAACCCAGTTCTTGTCGCTAGCCTGCATTTTATAAAGTGCAAACAACAAACTGCCAACCACTAGATCGGAGGCGACGTTGCCGAAGCTGCCGACCGTGGTGGTGTTGTCCCTTGGCGGGACGATCGCCATGACTTCAGGTGATGCGGACGGACAAGGCGGCGTCCGTCCCGCGCTCGACGCCGCCGCCCTGGTCGCGGCCGTACCCGACATCGCCGCGCGCGCCGACGTCCGCGCCCACGCCGTCCGCTCGGTGCCCGGCGCCTCACTTGGGTTCGACGACCTGCTCGGCGTGCTCGCGGCCGCCCGCTCGGAGGTGGACGCGGGCGCCGCCGGGATCGTCGTCACCCAGGGCACCGACACCATCGAGGAGTCCGCGTACTTCCTCGACCTGGTCTGGGACCGGGCCGAGCCGCTGGTGGTGACCGGAGCCATGCGCCACCCGGAGCAGCCCGGCGCCGACGGTCCGGCGAACCTGCTCGCCTCCGTCGTCGTCGCCACGTCCGCTCCGGCGCGCGAGCGCGGCGTCCTCGTCGTCCTGAACGACGAGATCCACGCCGCCCGGCAGGTACGCAAGACCCACAGCAGCGCGCTCGGCGCGTTCACCTCCCCCGACGCAGGTCCCACCGGACGCGTCCGCGAAGGGGCGGCCCACTTCTTCGCGCCCGCAGACCGCCACGAGCGCCTTCCCGTCCCGGCCGGATCCCGTTGGCCGCGGGTCGCCGTGGTCGAGACGGTGCTGGACGAGGCTGGCGACCTGCTGCCGCTGATCTCCGAGCACACCCACGACGCCGTGGTGACCAGCGCCTTCGGGGTCGGGCACGTGTCGGAGACCATGGCCGAGCGGATCGGGAAGCTCACCGCCTCGATGCCTGTCACGTTCGCGTCCCGAACCGGCGCGGGCGGCACCTTCGAGCGGACGTACGGATTCCCGGGATCCGAGGCGGACCTGCTGGCCCGGGGCGCGATCCCGGCCGGCCGGCTCGACCCCCGAAAGGCGCGGATCCTGCTGACGCTTCTCCTGGCCGACGGCGCGACCCTGGACAAGATCCGGGCCGCGTTCGTCGTGCACGGCGGGGCGGGAAGAGGGCGGCCATGAGCCTTTCCGGCATCGTCGGCACCAACCGGACACCGACGGCACACGAGTTCGTCCGCGCGACGCTACGGAAGGCGATCCTGGACGGATCCCTCCCGGGCGGCACCCGGCTGGTGCAGACCGGCGTCGCCTCCGAACTCGGGGTCAGTACGACACCGGTCCGGGAAGCGCTGCGCGACCTCGCCACCGAGGGACTGGTCTTCTTCGATCCCCACCGCGGCGCCGTCGTCCGCACCCTCGACATCAACGAGGTGCGCGAGATCTACGAACTCCGCGCCACGCTGGAGCCGCTCATGGTCCGGCGGGTGATCGACCGGATCTCCCTCGCGACCCTGGAGCGGGCCGAGGCACTCATCGCCGCGATGGACGACGAGCGACGCCCCTCGGACTGGGTCGGGCTGAACAGCGAGTTCCACGGCCTGCTCACCGAGGTCGACGACGGCAGCCGGCTCGCGGACATCCTCGCGAAGCTACGCGACAGCGCGAGCGTCTACATCAGCCTCTCCCTCGACGCCCGTGAGCAACAGATGCCAGAAGCCAACGACGAACACCGGCAGCTGGTCAAGGCCTACCGTGCGGGCGACGTCGAGAAGGCCATCGACATCACCCTGACGCACTTCAACGCCACCCTCGCCGCGATCGAGGAGGCACACCGGTCCGGGGCGATCTGAGGCGCATCTCCGGCGGTTACAGCCGGCTGCTGTCGTGGGCCCAGCACGTCAGGGATCGACGCTACGTCGAGCCGAGCTCGAAGCGCCGGAGCACCCTGAACACCGTGTCCGTGGTCTCCGTGAAGAGCAGCTCGCTCACCTCGAACTCGCCATGGAGGCGTCGACCGGCCAACTCGGCGAGGCAGGCGGGTCCGTGCCGGGACGTACCCGGATGGACGACGGTGACGTGCGGCGGGAAGTCGAGGGACCGGAACGGCGGCGCCAGCAGGTCACGTCGTAGCCGCGCCCATCCCTGCTCGGCGTCCTCGACCGCGAAGAACACGCCGCCGCGGCCGTCGTCCTCGGCGAAGACCCCACCCATCCGCAGCCTGAACGCTCGGGTCAGCGCGACACACCGGGAGGCGCGTCGCAACAGCATCTCGTCGTCCCCGGTCTCCTCGGGGTAGGTGACCGTGACATGCGCCGGTACCAGCACCCCGCCATCACCGGGTCCCACCTGCGGCGCAGAGCCTCCACCCGGTCGGACGCGGCGCCCACCACCGCGACGCACAGATGACGCCGAACGGTCGTGGTCACGCCCCGCACGGTATCGGCCGCCCCGGGACGCGCGTACTACCGTTGCGGGGTGGCGAGCATCGCGTTCTTCGCACCCATCGGGGCCGGGCACGTCAATCCCACCCTCGGCGTGGTGGCCGAGCTGGTACGCCGGGGACACCGGGTCACCTACGCCGTCACGCGGCACTTCGCCGACGCGGTCGTCGAGGCGGGCGCCGAACACGTCCCGTTCACCTCGTCCTGGGAATCCCTCGACATGGCCGCGCCGCAGATGCACGGCAAGGAGCTCGTCCGGGCCATGGGCCTGCTGCTGGCGGAGACCAGGGTCGTGCTGCCCGTCCTGGAACGCCTCGAGCCGCCGGACCTGGTGGTTCACGACGGCCCGATGGCCTGGTGGGGACGTCTGCTGGCACGGCGTTGGCAGGTTCCCTCGGTGGAGACCTGGCCCAACCTCGTGAGCAACGGGCACTGGGCGATGTCGACGAAGTACACGACGCTCAACCCGTTGAGCCCCCGCTTCCTTCTGCAGATCGCCCGAATCGGCCGGTTCCTGCGGAGCCACGGCGTCACCGACGTCCGGGCGTTCATCCAGGGCGACGACGCGTCGCTGCGGCTCGTGATGCTGCCCCGCGCCTTCCAGTACGCCGGCGACACCTTCGGGGACGGCTATCTGTTCGTCGGTCCCGGGCTCACCGAGCGCGCGTACCAGGCCGGCTGGGAGCCGAACGGTGACCTGCCGGTCGTGCTCGTCTCGTTGGGCACCGCCTACAACAACCGGCCCGACTTCTATCGTATGGTGCTCGACTCCGCGGCGGGTCGGCCCTGGCAGGTGGTGCTGGCCGTGGGCGCGGTGGATCCCGCCGGACTCGGCCCGATCCCACCGAACGTCGAGGTGCGTGCGAGGATGCCGCAACTGGCCGTCCTGCGACACGCACAGGCGTTCGTCACCCACGCCGGGATGGGCAGCACGATGGAGAGCCTGACCTTCGGGGTGCCGATGGTGGCGTTGCCGCAGATGGCCGAGCAGCGTGCCAACGCCGACCGGATCGCCGAGCTGAACCTCGGCGTGACGCTGTCGCCCGAGCGGCTCACGTCCGAGACGCTGTGGAACGCCGTCGACCGCGTCGCGGCGGATCCGACCATCCGCGAACGCCTGACCTGGATGCGCGGCGAGATCGACGCGGCCGGTGGCGCCGGCGCGGCGGCCGACGCCATCGAGAAGCTACTGCCGTTACCGTTCAGAGCGTTTTAGTGCGCAAGCCTGAAAGGTAGTCCTGCCTTGCGGTGGGACGGTCCCGGTCTGACCCGCGGGTGCGGTGCCGGGTTCACGTTTCTTAGCCACCTGCCCGCCGGAGCGGGTCTTCTGGTCGGCTCCACGTGCTGCCACCGGGCCACTCCCGGCAGTGTGCCACTCGGCCGCGAGGGCGGCGAGGTTGCGTGCGGCGTTGGCGTCTCGGTCGAGGATGAGTCCGCATGCCTGGCAGGTGTAGGTCCGCTCGGACAGGGCGAGCTTGGCTTTCACCGTGCCGCATCCTGAGCAGGTCTTGGAGGAGGGGTACCAGCGGTCGGCCACCAGCAGCTGGCCGCCGTTCCAGGCGGTCTTGTATTCGAGTTGGCGGCGGAACTCGGCGAACCCGGCGTCGGCGATGTGGCGGGCCAGCCTGCGGTTGGCGAGCATGCCGGTGACGTTGAGGTCTTCGGCCACGATCGTGCCATGCTCCTGCGTCAGCCGGGTGGTGAGCTTGTGCAGGCCGTCGCGGCGCAGATTCGCCACCCGGGCGTGTGCCCGGCCCAGCCGGTTCGCGGCCCGCCGCCACCGCTTCGACGGGCGCTGCCCGGTGCGCCGATCCGGTCCGGTTTTACGCGACAGGGCGCGGCCCAGGCGCCGCATCCGCTGGTGGGCGGCGTTGAGGTGGCGCGGGTTGTCCACCAGCTCACCGGTGGACAGGACGGCGAGGTGTTTGATGCCGACGTCGACGCCCACCACCGAGCCGGGTCGGGCAGGCACACGGTCAGCCCGCTCGACCTCCACTGTGAAGGCGACGTGCCAGCGCCCGCCGTCTCGGCGCAGCGTTGCCGACATGATCCGCGCGGTGCCGGCCTCGAGGCGGCGGGCCAGTTTGCGGGAGGACTCGTGCAGCTTCAACCGACCCAGCCGTGGCAACACCACATGCTTACGGCCGGCCTCGACGCGGATCGTACCGGTCGTAAACCGCACGCAGGGTGTGCTGCGCCGACGGGACTTGAACCGGGGGAAACCCACGTGGCGCCCGGTCCGCTTACCTGAGCGGGAGTCCGCCCAGTTCTTCAACGCGCGGGCCAGCGCGTCCAAGCCGGTGTTGAACGCCTCCTTCGAACACTCCGCCCACCATGGCGCCACATCGTCCTTGGCGGCGTTCCACGCCTTACGCAACCCGGGCAGCGTCCACGACACCGTCGGGGTGAGCTGGCCGTCGGGGATGCCGTAGGTCCGCTCAGCGGCGCGCTGGTCCATGACCGCCTTGACCCGAGCCAACGACCAGTTGTAAGCGACTCGGGCCGCACCCGCATGCGCGAGAACCGCCCGTTCCTGAGCCGGAGTGAGGTCGAGGGCGAAACGATATGCCTGGATCGTCTTCACCCCGAGCCGTCCTCAGTGGCTGCCCCAGTGGCTGCATCGACGGCGGCCCGGGCACGGTCCGCCGACGGCCGGGGGCCATACAGGCGGGCGCACAGCGACGTCAGGATCTCGGTGACGTCGCGCACGAGGCCTCCTCCACCAGGTCACCGTCGACCTCGGTTGGGTCGACCACAAGCAGGCGGCGGCCCTGCGCGGCTAGCGCCGCCTCGACGTACTCGACGCCGAACCGAGCGAACCGGTCGCGCCGCTCAACCACGATCATCGACACGGCAGGGTCGCGCAGCAGGGCGAGGAACTTCCTACGATGCCCGTCCAACGCGGACCGACCTCGGTCACCACCCGGTCAACGGGCAACCCCTGGCCGGTAACCCACGTGGTGACCCGAGCGACCTGCCGATCCAGATCCGACTTCTGCTCAGCCGAGGAGACCTGTGCGTACACCACGACCTGCCCCGCGTCTCGTCGACCAGGGGCCAGTGGCTCGCCAACCATGATGAGCCGGCCCAGCCGGTACGTGGGAACAGGCAACGTCCCAGCCGCGTACTGCCGTCGCGCAGTGATGTACGCGACGCCCTGAGAAGCCGCCCACTCCTTCAAATTCACACCAAACACCCCAGCCCGCCAAAGAGCGCCAAAGATTCCCGACGCGCTGGCAGCTCCTAGCCCTAGCGTGCGCTCTACCGCAGCGGCGAATAGTCGGTCGGCGACAGGAAGACACTCTCGACGCGCTCGGTCAGCGAACCGTCGACCTCCGAGGCGGACTTGACGCTGATCCACTCCGGGTCGGCGCGGAAGGCATCCCAGGCCTGGTCGGCGCTGGCCCGGTCGGGGAACGCGAGGACGTAGACGAGCGCGTTGTCGCGGTCCGGCTCGTCGGTGGGGCTGAAGAAGGCGACCAGCTCCATGCCGTGCTTGGCGAAGAGCGCGAGCGTGTGCTCCCGGAACCGCCGGTGCAGCGCGTCGAGCTTGCCGGGTGCGGCGTAGTAGGTACGGAGTTCGAACACGCGGTCGGTGGTCATCGTCCATCCTGTCGGGCGTTGGGCGACGTGCGTCGCGGGGTGCGTCCGCGGGTCGGGGCGCCCCTGCGAGGCTACCGATCCGCGGTCGACCCAGGTCCGCGCGGTACTCCTCCCCGGTCCGGCTGACAGCCCCACTCCGCGGTGTCGGTGTTGGGTCCGGGGACCAAAGGAGTATGGAACACGTTGGTAAGCGCTCCTTCAGGTTACATCGATAATGATGTCCTTCAATTCAATCAAGGTTTCGATTCGGTAGCTAGCCTGTGTAAAGTCATGTGCTTTTGTAAAGTCATTGTAGACAATGGCACAGTCGATACCGGCCGCCACGGCTGAGTTCAGCCCTCTGGATGAATCCTCTACAACCAGTGTCTCTTCTTTGGTGGCTCCGAGGCGCTTCAAGCCGGTCAGGTACGGCTCCGGGTGCGGCTTGGCGAGGTCGTAGTCTTCGCGGGCAAGGATGAAATCCATGAATTGTTTGATCTGGCGCTTCTCATGGATGATCTCAAAATCTACACGTTTCGAAGTCGTCACGATGGCCATGCGGACGTATTTTGACAGTTCGGCAAGAGCTTCAACGACGCCTTCAATCTCAATGGCTTCCGTTCTGAGGTATTCCTGATAATAATCATTACGGACCTCACGCTGCCTGCCGATGGTCCGCTCATCAATACCTGCCGCCCTGGCCTGGGCCCAGGTGGCCAGTCCCTGGGTCATGTCTCGGAGGTACTGGTCCCTGTCCAAGGTGAATCCAATTTCCGCCAGGGCGCGTTCTCCAGCTTTGTAATACCAGAATTCGGTATCCACCAGAACACCATCATGATCGAAGAGTATGTACTTTTTCACTCGCTGATCCTTTCCGGTAGCCCCGGCAAACCATGGCCGTCGAGCGTGTCTCCCGGGTCCAGGTGTCACTCCTCGCCGGAGAAGCGCTCCCACGCCGACTGCCGGCTGATCCCGAGCGCCTCCCCGATGCGCGCCCACGTCACACCGAGCTCACGCAGGCGGCGGACATGTTCGGTGACGGCTCGCTCCACGTGTCCACGGGAGGAGTCGAGTCTCGTCATCTGCGCGAGGAGTTCCTCCTCGCTCTTCTCGGTCAGGTCCGGCAGCGACGCGACCCGTTCGTCGGCGAGGATCTGGTCGCACAGGCCAACGCACCCGTCGCAGATGAAGACCGCCGGACCGGCGATCAGCCTCTCGACCTCACCCTTCTCCTTGCCGCAGAAGGAACAGGCGAACACCTGGGTCTCCGTCTTCGCGGCCATCCTGGCACCCCCGATCCAATCTTTTGTCAGGTGATCCCTGACAGATTGCTTGTCAGGCTAGCCCTGACAGAGTGCGACGTCAACGACCCGTGATGCTGACCCGGCCAGTCGAGCGCCGGGGAGCGCGCGTCGGTCACGCACCGTTCACCAGGGCGGGTCCGCCGCGACGTAGGCCGGTCGCGGCAGCTCCTCGCCGTGCAGGAAGGCGCGTACGGTCTCGCGGTAGAGGTCCGGCTGGTGTGTCGGGATGGTGTGCCCCGCGTCGTCGATGGCGAGCAGCGTCGCGTTCGGCAGCAGGTCGCGGTACTCACGCGTGGCGTTCCAGTGGATGTAGTCGCATTCACCGCGCAGAACAAGAACGGGAGCGGTGACCGCACGCAATGCCGGCCGCGGATCGGCCACGCGCCCGGCGTCCAGTGAGGTCGCGGCGTTCGCCCAGAAACCGAAGCCCCGCGGCTGCCATGCGCCCTCGGTTCCGGACGGCGGGCCCGACGCGCACCCCGGCCGCATGTCGAGGTCGCTGACCATGGACTCGAAGACGCCGTCCATGCGCGCGTCCGGAAAAAGGGTGCTCGCCGCCCGCGGACCAGCCGCGCTCAACAGCACCTGGGCGAACAGAAACTGGGGATGCCGGCCGATCGCCTCCTGCTGGTCGCGCCGACCGGCTTCGGTGAGGCGCTCGGCCTCGGTGCCGGCGGGCGCCCAGATCTCCCCTGGGGAGGAGACGACCGCGCGTTCCACCCGCTCCGGATGCGCGGCGAGATAGTTGGCGATGAGCGTGCCACCCCACGAGGCCCCGACCAGGGCGAGACGTTCGGCGCCGATGACCTGCCGGATCGCTTCCAGGTCGGCGACATGCCGCGCGACGGTGTAGTCACCGACGTCCGCGAGACGTCCGGACAGGCCTGCCCCGATCTGGTGGTAGTCGTACACGTCGAAACCGCCGGCGGAGAGGTCGCGCACCAGCGCGCCCCTCGACCCGTCGGGCGAACCCGGCCCGCCGTGCACGAGGAGCACCGGGCTCGGCCTGGCTTCACCCTGGGCCGGTGTGTGGGTGTAGGCGATCCGTGAGCCGGTGGGCAGGTGCCAGAACCGCACGTCCGCCGTCATCGGCAGTGGGGTGCTCGGCGGGGTCGGGCCGAAGACGATCCCCCAGATCAGGAACCCCACGCCCGCCGCGGTGACGGCCGTGACAGCTCCCGTCAGCCACCGGCGCGACGCGCGGCGGGACGTGACCAACGCCGCGGCCAGTCGCACCACACCGCCCGTGCAGACCAGCAGCACCAGCCCCGCGCCGACCGCCGCCAGGACCCGATGCCCGGTGATCGCCGCGACGGCGACCAGACCGACCACCGCACCGATCGCGCCGGCTGGGATCGCCGCCACCACCAGCAGCCATCCCGCGATCCGTCGTACCACCGTGAACGCGCCGCGCGATGGTGCCACCTCTGGCCGAGGCACCTGATCCGCCTGATCCGCCTGATCCGTCGCCATGCTTCCACCCCCGTGGAGCCGTACATCGCCAGCACTGGGGCTTCATCTGACCATGATCACCGGCCTGGACCAAGCCCCGACGCACCGCGGGACCGCACGTCGTGACCGCCTTTCGCGTTCGGCCGTCCTCGGGACCTCGGCGCGGCTACTCTGCCTGCACACATTCATGGGGGGACACATGGGTGCCGGCACGATCATCGCGGGGATCGCCATCATCACGGGGGTCGTCCTGCTCCGGTACGGGTTGCGGTGGTACGACCTGTGGAGCATGGACCGCGCGGAGGAACGCCGCCGTCGCGCGGAGGACCACGAGCGCCGGGCGTGACGTCCGCGGCTCACTCAGGCGCGGCAAACCTCCGCAAGCGGGACAATCCGGGAAGAGGCGTCAGGCATCCGCAGGGTCTGGCCGGGTTTGGGTGCCGGGTTTGGGTAGGCTAGGCGTTCAGGTCGAGAGGCGCTGCGACGGGCCGACACCCGCCACGCTCGACCTGGATCGAATGACTCCAAGGGCGCCTCCGATTTCTGGAGGTGTCTGATGAGCAGGTCCACGAATGCCGGCGACGATCGCGGGCACGCGACCCGATCCGCGTCCGGGCCCGAGTCGGCCAGTGCGACCCAGGCGCTCCGAGACCTCCTCGACCAGCGCGTCGTCCTCCTCGACGGGGCCTGGGGCACGATGCTGCAGGGCGCGCAGCTCACACCCGCCGACTACCGCGGCGACCTCATCTCGCCCGATCACGCCCAGGACGTCACCGGCGACCCCGACCTGCTCAACCTGACGCGCCCCGACATCATCCTCGACGTCCACCGCCAGTACCTCGCGGCCGGCGCGGACATCACGACGACCAACACGTTCACCGCTACGAGCATCGCCCAGGCGGATTACGGCCTCCAGTCGTACGTCAAGGAGATGAACATCCGCGGCGCGCGACTGGCGCGGCAGGCGGCCGACGAGGCCGGAGGCAAATTCGTCGCGGGCTCGGTGGGTCCGCTGAACGTGACGCTCTCCCTGTCGCCGAAGGTCGACGACCCGTCCTATCGCGCGGTCACGTTCGACCAGGTCAAGACGACGTACGTGGAGCAGATCGCGGCGCTGGCCGAGGGCGGCGTCGACCTGCTGCTGATCGAGACGATCTTCGACACGCTGAACGCGAAGGCGGCGATCGCGGCGGCCCGTGAGGTCGCGCCCGACCTGCCGCTGTGGATCTCGCTGTTCGTCGACCTGTCCGGGCGCACCCTCTCGGGTCAGACCGTGGAGGCGTTCTGGCGGTCGATCGAGCGGGCCGAGCCGCTGGTCGTGGGCGTGAACTGTTCGCTGGGCGCCGCCGAGATCCGCCCGCACGTGGCCGAGCTGAACCGCCTGGCCGGCACGTACGTGGCCTCGCACCCGAACGCCGGGCTGCCGAACGCGTTCGGTGGCTACGACCAGACGCCGGAGCAGACCGGCGAGCTGATCGGCGAGTTCGTCGACTCCGGCCTGGTGAACATCGTCGGCGGCTGTTGCGGCACCACACCCGCACACATCGCGCGGATCGCCGAGGCGGTCCGCGGCAAGGCCCCGCGCACCGTCGCCGAGTCCGAGCCGGCCACCCGGTTCAGCGGTCTCGAGCCGTTCGAGATCGGCCCGGACACCGGCTTCGTGATGATCGGCGAGCGCACCAACGTCACCGGCTCGGCGCGGTTCCGCCGGCTGATCGAGGCCGACAACTACCAGGCCGCCGTCGACGTCGCGCTGGAGCAGGTACGCGGCGGAGCCAACCTGCTCGACGTCAACATGGACGCCGACCTGCTCGACAGCGAGCAGGCCATGACGACGTTCCTCAACCTCGTCGCGACCGAGCCGGAGGTCGCCCGCATCCCCATCATGGTCGACAGTTCGCGGTGGAGCGTGCTGGAGGCCGGCCTGAAGTGCGTCCAGGGCAAGGGCGTCGTGAACTCCATCAGCCTCAAGGAAGGCGAGGAGGCCTTCCTCGAACAGGCCCGCCGCGTCCTCGACTACGGCGCCGGCGTGGTGGTCATGGCGTTCGACGAACAGGGTCAGGCCGACACCACCGAACGCAAGGTCGCGATCTGCGGCCGCGCCTACGACCTGCTCACCCAGAAGGCCGGCTTCGCGCCCGAGGACATCGTCTTCGACCCGAACGTCCTCGCGGTCGCCACCGGCATCTCCGAGCACAACGGCTACGCCAAGGCCTTCATCGACGCGCTGCCGTTGATCAAGCAGCGCTGCCCCGGCGCGCGGACCAGCGGCGGCATCTCCAACCTGTCGTTCTCCTTCCGCGGCAACGACGTCGTACGCGAGGCGATGCACTCGGCGTTCCTCTTCCACGCCGTACGCGCCGGGCTGGACATGGGGATCGTCAACGCCGGGCAGCTCGCGGTCTACCAGGACATCCCCGCGGACCTGCTCGAACTCGTCGAGGACGTGCTCTTCGACCGGCGCCCGGACGCCACCGACCGGCTCGTGTCGTTCGCCGAGACCGTGAGCGGGTCCGGCACCCGCCGCGCCGTGGACCTGTCCTGGCGTGAAGCGCCGGTGAAGGAACGCCTCGGGCACGCGCTCGTCCACGGCATCGTCGACTTCATCGAGGAGGACACCGAGGAGGCCCGGCAGAGCGCGGCCCGCCCCCTCGACGTGATCGAGGGCCCGCTCATGGACGGCATGAAGATCGTGGGCGACCTGTTCGGTTCGGGGAAGATGTTCCTCCCGCAGGTGGTCAAGAGTGCGCGGGTGATGAAACGCTCGGTCGCCTACCTCGAGCCGTTCATGGAGGCCGAGAAGGAACGGGCCCGGCAGGAGGGACGCGCGGAGAGCGTCCGGGGCCAGGGCAAGGTCGTGTTGGCGACCGTCAAGGGCGACGTGCACGACATCGGCAAGAACATCGTGGGCGTCGTGCTCGGCTGCAACAACTACGAGGTCATCGACCTTGGTGTCATGGTGCCCGCGTCGGTCATCCTCGACACGGCGATCGCCGAGGGTGCGGACGTGGTCGGGCTCTCCGGTCTGATCACGCCGTCGCTGGACGAGATGGTCGGCGTCGCCGCGGAGATGCAGCGCCGCGACCTGAAGCTGCCGTTGCTGATCGGTGGCGCCACGACCTCGCGCCAGCACACGGCGGTCCGCATCGCTCCGGCCTATGAGGGGACGACGGTGCACGTGCTGGACGCCTCCCGCGTCGTCGGTGTCGTGTCGGACCTGCTCGACGCGGACCGCGCCGAGCAGCTCGCCACGAGCAACCGCGCGGAGCAGGAGCATCTACGCGAGCAGCACGCGACCAGGCAGCGGCAGCCGCTGCTGACCCTCGAGCAGGCCCGGGCCAACCGGGAACCGGTCGCGTTCGAGGACCTGCCCGTCCCCGTCTTCACCGGTGTCCGCACCGTCACTCCCGACCTGGCGACGCTGCGCGAGTTCATCGACTGGCAGTTCCTCTTCCTCGCCTGGGAGCTGAAGGGGAAGTACCCCGCCATCCTCGACCAACCGGTGGCCCGCGAACTCTTCGACGACGCCAACACGCTGCTCGACCAGATCATCGCCGACGGCAGCCTCCGGCCCGAGGGGGCCTACGGCTTCTGGCCGGCCCACTCCGACGGCGACGACATCGTGCTGGAGTCGGGCGTACGTTTCCCGATGCTGCGCCAGCAGACGACCAAGCCGGCCGGACGGGCCAACCGCTGCCTTGCCGACTACGTCGCACCGGCCGGTGACCATCTGGGTGGGTTCGCCGTCACCGTGCACGGCGCCGACCAGCTCGCCGCCACCTTCGAGGCCCAGAACGACGACTACCGCGCGATCATGGTGAAGGCCCTGGCCGACCGGCTCGCCGAGGCGTTCGCCGAGTACATCCACCTCGAAGCGCGGCGGGCGTGGTACGAGCCGGGCGCCGAGCCGCTGATGGAGGACCTGCACGCCGAGCGCTTCCGCGGCATCCGACCTGCGCTCGGCTATCCCGCGAGCCCCGACCACAGCCAGAAGCAGGACCTGTTCGACCTGCTCGGCGCCAAGACACTCGGCATGGCGCTCACCGAGTCCTTCGCGATGACCCCCGCCGCCAGCGTCAGCGGGCTGCTCTTCGCGCACCAGTCGTCGCGCTACTTCACCGTCGGGCGGATCGGCAAAGACCAGGCCGAGGACTACGCCAACCGGCGAGGAGTCGACCTCACCCAGGTCGAGAACATCCTGCGGCCCAACCTCGCCTACGAACCCCAGTAGGGGTGACGGGTCCGCGTCGTCGACGACGCGGGCCATGGTGGTGGTAGGGCGCGGCGGATCTCTGCGCCCGCGTTCAGCACAGCCGTCTCGCGCCCCGCGCTGTTCAGCGGCGGAGGGGGTGTTGGGTGGGGTTGGTCCATGGGGGTGGGATGTATTCGGGGTGGCCTTGATCACCCATCCGCACCTGCCAGTTGTCGTGGTGGATCATTTCGTGGTGGGTGGGGCAGAGCAGGACCCCGTTTCTCACATCGGTGGGCCCTCCGTCTGCCCAGTGGACGATGTGATGGGCGTGGCACCACTTCTCCGGTGCTTGGCAGTCGGGGAAGTTGCAGTGGTGTCCGTCCCGCTCCCCGATGGCGTGACGCTGGTTACTGGTGAAGAGTCGTGTTCCGGTGCCCAGATCGAGGATCGCTCCGTCGCTGCCCAGGACGGCGGGGAGGATCTCGGCGTCGCAGGCCAAACATGCGCAGCCACCGCGCCGATACCGCGATCCCGCCGGGGACTTTCCCGAACGCTCCGACCTTCGGACCGCTGCCATCCCCGCCGCCGTTCTCCGCGTCCCCGCACCCGGTGACGCACGCCTCGCAGCCGCCGTCGGGGCTTTGCGGGTTGAGGGTTGCGGTGGCTTGGAGGGTGGTGTGAATGGTCCCGTGGCCGTGGAGGTCGCGGAGAAACTTGAAGGGGATCGTGGCGGTGATCCGCGGCCTCGTCCCACCCCGCGTGGGTGCGTTCCCGGCGGCCTGAGCAAGCCCGATCCATTCGATCGCGGCGTCGGCCAAGCGGCGGTCGTAGGGACGCGTGTCCCTGCCATGCGGTCCGGGGCGGGGTTTCGCCAGGGCGTCGAGCATGCCGTGCAGTTGGGTCATGTGGGCGCGTTCGAACCGCATCGTGACCTTGCCGATGCCTGGCGCGGCGGTGCCGAAGTAGACGGTCCTGCTCGCGGCGGCTTTCCGTTCTTCCCGTGCGAGTTGTTCGCCGATCCGCCGGTCGGCGTCCTCAGGGGCCACCACCTGGTAGAGCCGTTCCCCGAGTGCGCGTAGCTCTTGGGGGTCGAACGCTTCAGCCTGCTCCACCAACGCCGACTCACCGCGGGCCTTGATCTCGGGGTCGATGTCGGCGGGGAGTTTCCCCATCGCGAGATGGATCTCCTGCGCGTGCCGCAACGACACCCGCCCCTGCGACAGCGCCTGCTTGGTGGTGTGCAGGGTGGTGTTGAGGGCTTTGGCCTGTTTCACCGCGCCGCCGGCTTCGGCGCGGCTCATCCGGGTCTGCTGCCGGACCCACACCGCGGTGCTCGCCGCAGCGGTGCCGGTGTGGACCGCGTTGACATCGGCTTGTCGCACGAGTTCCAGGATCAGGGCGTCCAGACGCGCCCGCTCCTTTGTGAGCGCCGCGAGTATCGGACCCAACTCGGCGTCCGGGAGCGACCACACGGGACACCACGCCACCAGGTCGAGACAGTCGCGGACACCATCGACCACCGCACCAAGCGGATGGGTGGAGGTGGTGTCGGTGTCCATGACCAAACCCTAGACCCGACCACCGACAACAACCCCTTGTAAAAAAGGCGATCCGAGCCACCCCGGCCAAGAGTCCTTCGAACAATTCTTTGTCAGAAACGAGTTCGACATGGGCGATCGAACAGGAGAGGCCCGAGAAGGCAAGGCCGGCGATACTCGAGGACCCGTCAACCTCACCTTGCCTAGGACGACCGTTCGAGGATCACCACCGGAATGTCGCGGCCAGACCGGGCTTGGTAGCTGTCGTACAGCGGAAAGATCGCCGCCATCCTCGGCCACAACTGTTTCTTCTCCTCCGCGGTGGCCGTCCGCGCACGCGCGTCGGACCTGTCACCACCGACCTGGACCGCGACGCCCGGGTGAAAGTGGAGGTTGAGATACCACGCCGGGTCTCGAGGCGATCCGGCGTTCGAGCCGACCAGAAGGTAGCGGTCGCCGTCCCGTCCGTAGATCAGGGCCGTACGCCGGAGCCTCCCCGTCCGTCGCCCGCGGGTGGTGAGGAGCAGCGTCGGCCAGCCCTGGTACAGGTGCCCTGTCCGGCCATCGGTCTCGACGTAGGCGCGGACATGCTCGGCCACCCACTCCGTCGGCTGTCCAGCACCTCCGCCCCTCCGACCTCCTCGGCAACCTCCCCTTCGACCGGAGTCGCCGACACGCTGCCCACCAGCCTGAAGCGCCTGTATCCGCCGCTGATCACCCCGGGGAACTCCTGGACCCGCCGCCAGCCGAGCGAGGATCCCACCGTCCCCTGCCCCGAACGCTCGAGCGCCTCACGGTGAGCCCGCTCGTCGGTCCACTCGGCGTAGTTGAGCACCCGCGTGCCGTCGACACTCACGTGGAAGTGGCCCGAGATCCCACCCTGTGCGGGTTGGGTCTCCCCCGCCATCGCGTCGAAGACCGTGTCGATCCATCGCTGTTGCCGTTGCGGATCGGAGCCGTCGAAGTCCACGGTGACGAGGACGACGCAGCCCGGGGCCGGTGAGTTGTCGCGGACGCCACTGCGGTGAAGGCGATACTCGACCAGATTGCCGGCGCCCATCAGGTCCGCCACGTACGCGTGATCCGCCTGGTCCTTCGCCCACTGCGTGTACGCCACCAGTGTGTCGTCCTCGATGCTTCGGAACAGGGCGACCGAGCGCAGTCCTGGCGGCGACGGCTCTCGCCTCACCCTGTCAAGGATCGCTTTCGGTGACGTTTCTCGAGCGTCCGCCTCGGCGAGCAGCACGCTCCCGGCATCGGGACGGTCGACGTCCGGCCAGGAAGCACGGTTCGCGGTCATGTCTGTCCTCCGCACAAGGGTGACTCACGTCCACCGCCAGTCGGCGGCACAGAAAGCGTCGAACTTAAACAAGGGTTCAAGTCAAGTTAGGGTGGGCCGCATGGCACCATTACCGGCCGACGTGACCGAGATCACGATCGGCGAACTGGCCGACCGGAGCGGAGTTCCGGCCTCTGCTCTGCGCTTCTACGAACGACAGGGCCTCATTCGCAGCCGTCGCACCTCGGGAAACCAGCGACGCTACGACCGGGCGACACTTCGTCAGGTCGCGTTCATCCGCGCCTCGCATCACCTCGGCATTCCGCTCACGGTGATCGGAGAGGTCCTTGCCCTCCTCCCCGAGGGTGTCGCGCCGAGCCACGACTTCTGGGTCAAAGCCTCAGAATGCTGGAGCGCGGAGCTCAACTCCCGAATCCAGCGGCTCGAACGAATGCGGGATCGTTTCACCGAGTGCATCGGCTGTGGTTGCCTGTCGTTCGAGCAGTGCACCCTGGTGAACGCCAACGACGACCTGGGCCGGGACGGCGCGGGACCACGCCGGCTGTTCAACTCCTAGGTCACGACCTGGTCGAGAAACGATGCCGCACTCACGCGATCCGTTCCGCGGAAGGCGGGCGCCTGGCATCCTGAACGGCATGAACACCGACCGCCGACGGGTGCTCCTGTGGACCTGGGTTCTGCTCGTGGTCCTGGTCCTCGCCGTGACGTCGTACCACACCGACGACATCACCAACACCGCCCCCGCCATGTCCTGAGCCGGCGACGAACGCCGTCGTGGCGCGGCCGATCGGTGGTCGCGCGGACCGCGACGAACCTGTGCGCGGGCGGCGTACGCCGATCCTCGTTACCTCCGCTGCGCTCGGCTCCAGTCCCGTATGGCGCCACGGATGCGGTCGAAGAGGGCCACCGGCGGACCCGCCAGAAGGTTGACGACAGCGGACTCGCCGACCGCGGGATGGGGCCGGGTGGGCGCCACGGCCTCCGCTGTCCGTACCGCGCCCGCCATCCTGCGAAGCCGGTCCGCCGGGAGTTCGCGGCGCAGGCGCGCGAACTCCTCGGTCTCCTCCTGCGAGGCGTGTGCGGTGACCGCCTCCGCCAGCGCGGCGAGCTTCACGTCGAAGCGGGGATGGTCCACACCGAGTTCGTAGAGTTCGGCGAGCGCCCTCTTCGCCTCGGCCTCCTCGTGCAGGCGGCCGGACACGACACGCTCCCCGTCGAGGAGTTCGCGTCGGGCGATCGGATGGAGGATCTCCTCCTCCGCTGTCTCGTGGACTGCGAGAAGCCGCACCAGATCCTCGAACATCGCACGCTTGGCGGGACCCGCGGTGGCGCCCTTCAACCGCGTGAGAAGGCCCCTGATCTGCTCGTGCTGCTCAAGCAACAGGTCCACGACGTCCTGTTCCCGCGTCTTCGCCATGCTCGCGACCTCCCTCACCACAGGGTCGGTGGCGTACGTCCCGGCAAGCTCCTCTTTCGCAGCTACCCGGTTGTGCCGTCCACAACACCTGCGGCGTGGGTCGCGGGCATCCGCCGCGAGGACCCTAGGAGTTCAGGACCCGGTCGAGCCACTGCAGCGTCTCGGGGGTCACCGGTCGCGCGATGTCGCTGAACTCTTCGTGCTTCTTGAGGTAGGCGGCCACGAGCGGGCACACGGGGACGACCTGCTTGCCGCTCTCGCGGATGTCGGTGAGTGCCTGGGTCACGAGGACGGAGCTGAGGCCGCGGCCGCTGAAGGCGTCCTTGATCTCGGTGTGGTAGAGGACACGCTGGTCCTCGCGGTCGCGGTAGGCGGCGAACCCGGCGATCTCGTCGCCCACGCGTACTTCGTAGCGGTTCTTCGCGTCGACTCGATGCACGGTGGGAGGGGTGGCGGGGCTGGTGGGTGCATCGGTCATCGTGGACGCTCCTCGTCACGTGCTGCTCGGGGGGACGGGTTGTGGCGCGGGGTGAGCCTGGCCTTCGGCAACGGCGGCGCGGGCAGGCGGCCCGGGTTGCCCTGGTAGCCCTCGACGCGGCCGAACTGGTCGGACTCCGCCTGCCAGGCGGCTCGGAACTCGGCGATCTCCTCGTGAGTGCGGCCGACGAAGTTCCACCACATCACGATCTCCTCCTCGAACGGTGTGCCACCGAGGAGAAGGACGCGGGCGGGCGCGTCGCCGGTGTTGGCGAGTTCGAGGGCCGACACGCCGGTTCCGACGTATCCGAGGTCGCGGGACGCGAGGTCGGTGCCCGCGACCGCGACCGTGCCGAGGTCCACCAGGACGCCGTGCTCGAACGTCGGATCGACGTCCAGGTCGAGCCGGGTGTGCGGGTCGAGGACGAGTTCGGCGCCGAGCAGCGGGGTGAACGTGCGTACCGGCGAGGTGTCTCCGGCGAGGGAGCCGAGGAAGACACGGGCCGTCGCGTTCCCGAGATCGACGGTACCGGGCGCGTAGTGCTGGAACTCCCGACCTGTGTGCCGGTGTGCGTCGGGCAGCGCGACCCAGAGCTGGACCCCGTGCAGGGTCCTGGTGTCCGGGGTCGAGACCTCGGAGTGGCAGATACCGTGGCCGCCGGTCATGAGGTTGACCTCGCCGGGCCGGATCAGCGCGTGCGAGCCGAGGCTGTCGCGGTGTTCGACCTCACCGCTGAACAGCCAGCTGACGGTCTGCAGGCCGGTGTGCGGGTGCGGGCCCACGTCCATGCCACCGGCCACCGCGACGTCCTCGGGTCCGTAGTGGTCGGCGAAGCACCAGGCACCGATCAGCGAGCGCTGGCGCTGCGGCAGCGTACGCCGCACGCGCATCGCGCGCGGTCCACCGAGTGGAACGTCTCGAGCGGTCAGGATCTCGACGTCCGGCCGGGTCGGATCGACCACGACGCCGGGATCGTCGCGGCACGTCAGCTCCGGCGGAGCCGTCTCGGTGTTACTCATGGCGCGGCTCACTGTCATGCGTCATCGGAGCACCTCGTTCTCAGCTCAACTGTCCCACCCGCGGCCGCGACCGCTGCGCCGCGGTCGCCCGTACGATGGATCCCACGGGGATTGTTGTCACGTCAGCATCTTGGTGTCAAGGCGGGGCGATAGGGTGCGGCAGAGACGGGCGGCGTACAGACAGCTACGGAGCCCGGTACGCAGATCGGTACGGAGAAGGTGAGGACCCGCATGAACGTCGAGGCCGACCACCGGCGGGTGTTCGTCGACAAGCAGAGTCCGGAGGTGTTCCGGGCGCTCCTGCAGACGGCGAAGGCGGCACGGGCGGCGGCGACCGAAGCCGGCCTGGACCCTCGCCTGATCGAACTCGTCAACCTTCGCGTCTCGGCGATCAACGGCTGCGCGTACTGCCTGGACCAGCACACCAGGGACGCCCTCAAGCTCGGCGAGACCGCGCAGCGCCTGGCCACCCTCTCGGCATGGCGGGGCACCGATCTCTTCTCGCCCACCGAACAGGCCGCGCTCGTTCTCGCCGAGTCGGTCACCACCCTTCCCAGCGCCGACGACCAGGCCCGCGACTACGCCCTGGCCCGCCAGCAACTGTCGGCCGACCAGATCTCCGCGGTCATCTGGGTCGCGATCACGATGAACTCGTTCAACCGGGTCTCGATTCTCAGCCGGCATCCCGTACGCCCGCAGGAGAAGGTGGCCGCGGGGGCCTCATGAACCTCACGGTGAACGGCGTCAGCCTGCGGGTCGAGGAGTCCGGCGCGGGTCCGACGGTCCTGCTGCTGCACGGCTTCCCCGACTCGAGCGACCTGTGGCGGCACCAGGTGCCCGCGCTGGTCGGGGCCGGTTACCGCGTCCTCACCATGGACCTGCGCGGGTTCGGTGAGTCGGAGCGCCCGGCCGAGGTCGCCGAGTATCGGCCCGAGGCCGTCATCGGCGACATCACCGGTACTCGACCATTTCGGCGTCGACCGGGTGCACCTCGTCGGCCACGACTGGGGCGGCGTCATCGCCTGGACGGTCGCCACCACGAACCCCGACCGGCTCGCCAGCCTGACCTGCCTGTCGACCGGGCACCCGGCGGCTTACCGCGACGCGGGGTGGGCGCAACGCGAGAAGGGCTGGCACACGCTGTTGTTCCAGTTCGAGATCGCGGGGGCCTGGCTGCTGCAGGACGACGCGCGCAACCTGCGCGAGGCGCTGACCGAACACCCGGACGCCGAGGCCGCCGTCGAGCGGCTCCGTCGTCCCGGCGCCGTCGACGCCTCGCTCGGCCTCTACCGGGCCTGGGCCCCACCCGAGTCGCTGCTGGCGCGGCGGCACCCGTACCCATCGATCCCGGTGCCGGTGATGGGGGTGTGGAGCACCCGCGACCGGTTCCTGACCGAGGAACAGATGACGGGTTCGGCCGCGTACGTGAGCGGACCCTGGCGCTACGAGCGGGTCGAGGGCGTGGGCCACTGGTTGCCGCTCGAGGCTCCCGCGAAGATCACCGAACTCCTGCTGGGCTTCCTCGGTTCCACCGGCCGATGACCTGGCTTCGTGCCGTGAAACCGCGCTGAAACCGCGGTAAAGCTTCGCTCCCGCACTCTTCTCGCAGTCGTGGACCAGCACCACCCTGACGAGACGAGGAAGCATGACCACTCCCGCATCCCAGCCGGCGATCGCGGTGACCGGGCTACGCAAGTCGTACGGCGACAAGACCGTGCTCGACGGTATCGACCTGCACGTCGCACCGGGGACGATCTTCTCGCTGCTCGGCCCGAACGGCGCCGGCAAGACCACCACGGTCCAGATCCTGTCGACCCTGATCGCCGCCGACGGCGGGCAGGTACGCGTCGCCGGTCACGACCTGGCGAGGGATCCCGACGCGGCCCGCGCGGTGATCGGCGTCACCGGCCAGTTCTCGGCGGTGGACAACCTGCTGACCGGCGAGGAGAACCTGCTCCTCATGGCCAGGCTGCGCCACCTCAGCCGGGCCGAAGGTCGGCGGCGGGCCACCGAACTGCTGCAGGACTTCGACCTCGTTGAGGCCGGCAGGAAGCTGGTCTCGACGTACTCCGGTGGTATGCGCCGCCGGCTGGACCTCGCGATGACGCTGGTCGGTGACCCGGCCATCATCTTCCTGGACGAGCCGACCACCGGGCTTGACCCGCGCAGCCGCCGCACGATGTGGGAGATCATCCGCCGGCTGGTCGCCCGCGGGGTCACGATCTTCCTCACCACGCAGTACCTCGAGGAGGCGGACCAGCTCGCCGACCGGATCGCGCTGCTCGACCACGGGAAGCTGGTCGCCGAAGGCACCGCGAGCGAGCTCAAGCGGCTGATCCCCGGCGGTCACGTCCGGCTGCGTTTCACCGACGTCCAGGAGATGCGGAAGGCGGCCCACGTCTTCGGTGACGTGCAGCGGGACGACGACGCGCTCACCCTGCAGGTCCCCAGTGACGGCGGCGTGCGGTCGCTGCGGACACTGCTCGACCAACTCGACCGCGCCGCGATCGAGGTGGAGGAGCTCTCGGTCCACACCCCCGACCTCGACGACGTGTTCCTCACCCTCACCGGCCGCCCCGCCGACCAGAGCACCGGCCAACACTCCGAGCAGGCCTCCACCACGCACGAAAAGGAACTCGCCCGATGAGCAGCCTCTCCTACTCGATCGCGGACTCGGCGACGATGCTGCGCCGCAACCTCCTGCACCAGCTGCGCTACCCGTCCATAACCGTCCTGCTCATCGGCATGCCGCTGATGTTCCTGCTGCTGTTCGTCTACGTCTTCGGCGGGACACTCGGCGCCGGCCTCGGCGGCGCGTCGGGAGGCCGCGCGGAGTACGTCAACTACGTCGTTCCGGGCATCCTGATGATGGCCATCGCCAGTGCCGCACAAGGCACCGCGATCGGCGTCGCGATGGACATGACCGAGGGCATCATCGCGAGGTTCCGCACCATGGCGATCAGCCGCGCCTCGGTGCTCACCGGACACGTCCTCGGCACCCTGATCCAGACCATGCTGAGCCTGGCCGTCATCACCGGCATCGCGCTGCTCATCGGTTTCCGACCCACCGCGACACCGATCGAGTGGCTCGCCCTGGTCGGCGTGTTCGCGATGATCAGCCTCGCGCTCACCTGGCTGTGCGTCGCGCTCGGGCTGATCGCCAAGACGGTCGAGAGTTCGAGCAACCTCCCAATGCCGCTGGTGCTGCTGCCCTTTCTCGGCAGCGGGTTCGTGCCCACCGACTCCCTGCCGGTCGGGATCCGCTGGTTCGCCGAGTACCAACCGTTCACGCCGATCATCGAGACGCTGCGCGGCCTGCTCCTGGGCACGCCGATCGGCGACAGCGGACTGCTCGCCGTCCTCTGGTGCGCCGCCCTCACGGTGCTCGGCTACCTGCTGGCCCGGGCGCGCTACAACCGGGACCCCTCCCGCTAGTGGGTCACCGCTTCGGGCTCGGGCCGCTCGTGCAGGGCGGCGAGTGCGGCAGCGAGCAGCGCGTCGCGATCCAGGTCGGCGTACGAGGACACCGCGTCCTGGTACGCCGACCTGTCGGCGTCCTCGGCGGCCTCCCGGACGCGGGTCACCGACATCGTGACGGAGAAGTCGCGCGGGTAGCCGAACCGCTCCGCCAGGGCGACCATCCGCGCGCCGGAGCGCAGGACCCGCACGTCGCCGGACCGCCGGCCACCGTCGAGGTCGGCCAGTGCCAGCGCCAGCAGGAGCGCGCCGTGGACCGGGCCGTCCACGTAGTAGGCCGGCGGCTGGTCGACGGGAGCGCTCAGCATCGCCATCAGGATCCCCGGCAGTTGGTCGGCCATCGTCGCCGCGAGGTCCAGCCGTCCGTGCTGGGTGTGGGCGACGACACTGACGCTGAGGAGTTGCAGGGCCCACGGATGCAGCCCCACCGAGTCCAGGCGGAAGCCCAGGTCGTCCCCGTCGCGGTTGGAAACCTCGTCGACGGCATGGCGCCACTGCGCCAGACCCGCCTCGACGTTGCCACGGGCCAGCTGGATCTCCGCCCGGACGCCGAGGTCGAAGGTGGCCATCGCGGTGCGGTTCTCATGCGGGGTCCCCGCCAGCCCGAGCCAGTGCTCCGCCTCGTCGAGGGCGCCGCGTTGTACGTTGGCCAGCACCAGCGCCCACCTGGTCTTGAACAGATCCGGCCACTGCTGCCCGGCGAGTACCTTCAGGGCCTCCTTCAGGTGACGCTCCGCCAGGTCACCGCGACCTGCCTGCAGAGCCAACTCGCCGATCCGGGAGTGGGCGAGGAGCCGGCCCCACGGGGCGCCGTTCTGGTTGGACGCCGCGAGCATCCGCTCCGCGGCCAGGAGCGCCTTGCCGGCGTCGCCGCCGTGCTCCCAGACGTAGGTCGCGACGACGTTGGCGATCATGGCCACCAGCGGCTGGTCGCTCCGACACAGCTCGTCCAGGCGGGCGAAACCCGCGCCCATGAGATCCGGCGTGGCGGCGATGACGGTCGCGGCCGCGCGGGTCACGGTGTCCGGCGGAGCCGGCGGGAGGCGGCGCAGGATGAACAGCTCACGGCCTCCGGTCCCGCCGTACAGCAGGAAGACACACATGATGTTCAGTACCGCGGCCGCCCTGGTGATCTCGACGTACTCCGGCTCCGGCCGGTAGTGCGAGAGCGGCCAGACGGACTCGGCGAGTGATGGCAGTCGGGCGTAGTTCGACTCCACGGTCCACAGGCCGCCGAGTGCGGCAACCGTTGCCGCGATGGTGGGACCGTCGCAGTGCTGGAGTCCGAGCCGGAACGCCTGCACGAGGTTGTCCTGCTCGGCCCGCACCTGCCACGCCGGGGAGAACGGGTCCTCGGTGAAGGTCGACTCATGGTGCGCGATACCGAAGTCACGTGCCCAGGCGAGGAACCGTTCGGTGACGAGACCGGCCTCGCCGGCGGACTCGCGTCTCGCGGCGCTGAACTCGCGGACGGTCTCCAGCATCCGGAACCGGGTACCCGACGGGGTGTCCGCGACCTTGAGCAGGGACTGGTCGACCAGGTGCTCGAGGACGAACAGGATGTCGTCGTCACCGAGCAGGTGGCGGGCGGCGTCCTCGGTGAAGCCGTCGGGGAAGATCGACAGCGCCCGCATCGCCGCCTGGCCCTCCGGATCCAGCAGGTTCCAGCTCCAGTCGACGACGGCGTGCAGGGTCTGGTGCCGTCTCGGAGCGTCCCGGGCGCCGCCGCGCAGCAACGAGAACCGGTCGTTCAGGCGCTGCGCGATCTCCGGGACGGACATGACCCGGACCCGCGCCGCGGCGAGCTCGGCGGCGAGCGGGAGGCCGTCCAGGTGGCGGCACAGGTCGGCCACCACCTCGGCCGGCAGGTCGACGCCGGGGCGGGCCGCCCGGGCGCGTTGCTCGAACAGCTCGACGGTCGTCTGCTGGTCGAGCTCGGGCAGCGCGTAGACCGACTCCGACGACAGTCCCAGGGGGGCCCGGCTGGTCGTCAGCACCCGGAGGTCCCCGGCCATGGACACCAGGGCGCGCACCAGCTCGGTGGCGCCGTCGAGAACGTGTTCGCAGTTGTCCAGCACCAGCAGTGCCGGGTCGGGGCCGAGGGCGCTGACGATGCTGGCGAGGTGGTCGGGTGGCGCGGTGCGCGGACCGACCGGCATGCGTCGCGCCTCCCCCACGCCGAGGACGGTGGCGACCTCCCGCAGGACGTCGGCGGCGGCGGTGACACCGGCGAGCGGGACGACGTGGACGATCCGCTGCTCCGCCTCCCGGCTCACGGAGTACGCGAGCCGGGTCTTGCCGAGACCGCCCGGCCCGACGATGGAGGTCACCCGCGAGGTCCGGATCAGCTTCGCCACCGCCGCGATGTCCTCGTCGCGTCCGAGCAGCGGGTTGGGCTCGTGCGGGACACCCTGCCGGATGACCGGTGCCTCGCCCCGCAGGAGCTGTTCGTACTCCGCCCGCAGCGCTGGGCCGGGATCGGTGCCGAGGTCGTCACGCAGCGAGCGGCGGTAGGTGTCGTACCTCGCCAACGCCGCGGCCGGTCCCACCGTCGCCGCCTCGCAGCGCAGCAGTTCGAGCAGCACCTCCTCATCGCGCGGGCTCTCGGCTGCCAAGGAGGCCAGTTCGTCGAGGGCCTCCGCGCGGCGACCGAGCCGGGACAGCGCGAGCGCCCGGGCCCGGCCGAGCGAGCGGTAGGTCGACAGCCGGTCCGCGCGCAGTGCCGACAACGGATCGTCGAGTACGACGTCGCCGCCCGCTGCCCCGTCCCAGAGCGCGAGGCCCTGCTCGGCCTGCTCGAGAGCGGCGGCATGGTCGCCCGCGCGGGACTGCTCGCCGCTCGCGGCCAGCCGCAGCAGCACCGCCGAGGCGTCCACCTGGTTCTCACCAAGCGCGAGGCGGTAGCCGGTGGGCGTGCTGGCGATCACGTCCGAGCCGAGCTGGGAGCGGGCCCGGGAGACCAGGACCTGGAGCGCCTTGGTGGGGTTCTCGGGTTGGTCGTCGGCCCACAGCCCGTCGACCAGTCGGGTGGTGCTGGCGCCCGCGCGCAGGTCGACCGCGAGGAGGGCGAGGAGCGCGCGCAGCCGGGGACCAGCGATCTCCTGGTCGCGGAAGGACACCCGCGACAGCAGGGTCAGATCGGTGGTCACCGTCGTAGGTTAGTCAGCCCGCCGGGTTCGCACGCAGAAGGCCGCATCGCCCACAACGGCGGGAAGCCGGAATGTGGGCGACGCGGCCTGCTGGCACGGTCTGCTCAGGTGACCCGGCCCGTCGAGACGGGTCCGGTCAGGTGATGGTCAGCTACCGTCCACGATCTTGTCGTAGCGGTAGGGCAGGTAGGCACCGCGCGAGTCCTGGATGGGCCACTCGTGGACGCTCTGGTGCGGGCGGTCGGGGTTGCCGCTGTGCTCCCAGACCGTGAAGCTCGAGTGCGAGTCGTCGTTCCACTTGACGAAGATCATCACGTGACCGCCGGCGCCGCCGGTGCTCGGACCCATGATGCCGAGCAGGTCACCGGGCTTGAGGTCGTCCTTGTCACTCAGAACGTGGGTGACGTCGGGCAGGTCGATGGTGCTGCGGCCCGGAGCGTCGAGGTGCAGAGCCATCGACGCGTACCCGGAGCAGTCGCTTCGGTACGGCACGCCGTTGGGGTCGTCGGCCCGGCCACTCATGTCGTAGCTGATCGACGGGTCCGTGAGCCAGGTCCGTGCCCGCGCGAGTACCTCGGCGCGAGTGATGGTGCCGTCCGTGACCGACTTCTTCGGAGCGGCGACCGCGCGCTGGGACTTCACGGCCGGACGCTTCTCGGCGGGAGCCGAGCGTTCCTTCTTGGTGACGGTCTCCTTGGTCGCGGTGACCGAACGCTTGTGCGTGGTTGCCGTCGGCTTCGCCCGCGGAGCGGACCGCTTCGTCGCGGTGGCGGTCTCGACGGCCGTGGGAGTGGCGGTGGGGGTGGTGGCGGTGGTCGGCGTGTCCGAGGGCCTCGCGGCGGCGATGTCAGCCGCGGCCTCCGTGCGCGGGCTGTCGTCGGACTTCACGACGCCGGCCAGTGCGGTCCCGCCGAGCGCGACCAGAGCCACGGCCAGCGCGGCCAGAACATATCGAGCGGCGCCGAGCCGATGGAAGAAATTCAAGACACTAACCCTTCTGTTCGCCGCAGGAGGGGTCGATATTGCCATATCGCTGGCGAATAAATGCCTTCGGACGATCAAGAGGGCCTTGTGGCGGGAGAAATTGATCTGCATAAAGTGCTACAGTCCGCGCCCGGCATGATCAATTGGTTGATCATTTTATTTGCCTTGTCTAATGCGGCTGACCGTGACCAGACCCAACGCTCGCGTCGCGACTCCAAAGGCATTCCCGATGTGGCATATCGCACATTCGGTGGCCGAATTAGGCGGGCCGGTGCTGGCTTTCGCAAATGTACCAGTTCGGTTTGGTGGTGCCATTTCACCGGATTCACCGTGCGTGCACCTGCGGCCTCATCGGGTAGCCGTTCCACCCGCGCCGGGGCTCCAACGGCAGGCCTTCAGCGGGCGCCCCCGCGGCTTCTCGCCCCGCGAAAAAGGGTTGAGGAAGTCAGGGGTGGCCCGGATAGGGTGCTGCCGTGCCCGAGTCGGACAGAGTGCGCCGCCCGTAGCGGCGGCGTGAACCCCACCAGCACGCTCCGCCGCGTCCGCGTCCCTCGCCGGTGCGGCTTCTGACGCTGCTCGGCGCCCGTTCGACTCACGGAGCGCTCTGTGTGCACACCTCTCCGGCCCGCTGCTCCCTGGCGGGCCCTTCGTCAGGTCATCCTTGACGTGCCTCACCTCCACGCCGGCTCGCGGAGGCGCAGATGAACCGGCGGTCGCTCGTCCTTTCCGCCGTCCTGTTGTCGGCTCTATCCGTCCCGCTGACCATCACCGGCGCCTCGATCGCGCTGCCCGACCTGCGACGCGACCTCGGCGCGGACCTGACGACAGCACAGTGGGTGGTCAACGGATACAACGTCGCCTTCGCGGCGTCGCTCACCTTCGCCGGCTCGCTCGCGGACGTGCTCGGTCGGCGCCGGGCGTTCACCGCCGGGGTCGCCCTGTTCGTTCTGGGGAGCCTGCTCTGCGCCGTCTCCGGTGACGTGGCCCTGCTGAACGTCGCCCGGGTACTCGCCGGCGTCGGAGCGGCGGCGGGCACCGCGGCGGGCGCGTCACTCCTCGCCGCGACGTTCGACGGTCCGGCCCGCACCCGTGCCTTCGGCCTGCTCGGAACACTCCTCGGAGTTGGGCTTGCCCTTGGTCCGACGGTCTCTGGTCACCTCGTGTCAACGTCGGGTTGGCGCGCGGTGTTCGTCCCGCCGGTGGTCCTCTCCGCCCTGGTTCTCACGCTCTGCCTTCTACTGCCGCGATCCACCGCGCCGGTCGGCCGCCGGATCGACTGGCCCGGTGGCACGTTCTTCACGGCCGGACTGGTGTTGGTCATCGTGGTTCTCGTGGAGGCTCCCGCGCTCGGCCTGGCCGACCCGCTGATCCTCACGGGGCTGCTGGCGGCGATCGGGTTCGTGGTGGGGTTCGTGCGGACCGAACGACGTGCGCGGGAGCCGATGTTCGACCTCGGCCTGCTCGCCAACCGGCGCTTCGTCGGCTACGCGGTGGCGGCGGGCGCTCTCATGGGCCTGCTGGTGCCGCTGCTGGTCTACCTTCCTTCCTACCTGATCGCGGTGGTCGGCCTGGACAGTGACGCGTCGGGGCTGTGGCTGCTCGCGCTCACCCTGCCGTCCGTGGCACTGCCCAGTGTCGGCGCCGTGATCGCGCGGCACCGCCCGAGGCTGCTGGTCGTCGGTGCCGTCGCCCTGAGCGGGGTCGGCGTCGCGCTGCTGACGTCGACGGGTCGGGACAGCGGCTTCTGGGAGTTCGCGCCGGCGTTCCTCGCACTCGGCACCGGAGTGGGACTGACCACGGGAGTGGTCGACGGCCTGGCCGTCTCCGCCGTAGGAGCCGAAGACGCCGGGACCGCGGCCGGCATCTTCAACACCGCACGACTCACGACCGAGACCATCGCGCTGGCCAGCGTCGGTGCCCTGCTCGCCGCCCTCAGCGGAGGCCACTTGGAAGGCGCGGGCTTCACGACCGCGTTGCACGCAGTGTGTGCCGCACTCGGCCTGCTGGCGATCGGCGCGGCCGCCGTCGTCGCGGTGATCCTCCGTTGAGGTGTTCTCAACCCGGACGCGCGCCGCGTTGCCGGAGTGCGAGTCGCTGTCCCCCGGCTCCGCGGCGCGTTACCGTTCCCCTTGTCCCCCTGTCGTGAACGGATACTCAGCTGACTGACATGAGAAGCCTGGGCAACGCGGCACGACAACGGAGATCGGCATTGAGCCCTGCTCGGTGAATGACGCGCCGACCAGAAGATGGTGTGACTTGTGGTGACTTACTCCTCCCGGTCCCGATCAGCGCACGGAAAAGAGCGCGGCACTCGTGCGTTTCGGTTCGGTGTCAGCCTGCTCGCCACAGGTTCGCGGTCGGCCTGGCAGCGTAAGGCCCGTCAGGCCGAGGACCTCGGCTACGACGTTCTGCTGGTACCCGACCACCTGGGGATGCTCGCGCCGTTTCCAGCCCTGGTGTCGGCCGCCGATGTGACGTCGATACGCGTGGGTACGTTCGTCCTCAACAGCGGGCTCTACCGTCCCGCGGTGTTGGCGCGGGACGTCGCCGACACCGACCAGCTCACCGACGGGCGGTTCGAGCTGGGGCTCGGCGCCGGTTATCAGGATGCCGACTTCAAGGCCGCGGGCTTACCACTGCCGAGCAGGAAACAGCGTATCGAGCAGTTGGCCCGCACCGTCCGGCAGGTGCGCCGGCTGTTGACCTCGGCCGACCACCGGCCCATGGTCCGCCAGAAGCCGCACCCGCCGCTGATGATCGCCGGCCGCGGCGCCCGGATGCTCGGCCTGGCGGGGCGAGAGGCCGACATCGTCGGGCTCCCCCTCGACGCCGGCGTCAAGCCCGGCACCGAGCCGGAACGAGCCCTCGCCGAACGGGTCGCACTCGTGCGCGCGGAGGCTGGTGAACGGGCCGACGACCTGGAACTCAACCTGCTGATCGCCGGCGTGGCGGTGACCCCCGACAGACCGGACCTGCCCGCGCTACGACCCTTCCTTCCAGGTCTGAGTGAAGCTGAGATCCTGCGGCTACCCAATGTCCTCCTCGGCTCGGAGCGGCAGATCGCCGAGCAGCTGCGGCATCTCCGCGAGGCGTACGGGATCAGCTACTTCTCAGTCGTCGAACCCCACATGGCCGCGTTCGCCAGGGTGATAGCCCAGCTGCGGTGATCACAGACGTTGTCCCCGTGGGCGGCGGCGGCCGTTGCGGGTGAAGTAGTGCTTGAGGAGTTCCAGCCGCGGGGTGCTCGGATAGCGCGTCAAGTCGTCCTTGTCGTCGTTGCTGAGTTCGGCGTCCCAGCCCTCCCACTCCCGCCAGGCGTGATACGTCCAGCTCCACCCGAGCCGTTCGAACTCCTCGATGGTGTCGCGCAGGTAACGGTTGCCGTCCGCACCGATCCATCGCGGTGTGCTGAACTCACCCACGAAGACGGGCACGTGGTGGGCTCGCTGATAGTCCAGTGCCGGGCGGAGGTAGTCGCGGATCGCGGCGCGGTCCCAGTACACCGAGGCAGGCAGGCCCTCCCAGGTCTGGCCGGGCGCCGTCCCCGGATAGTGGAGGCCCTCCGGATAGTCGGCCTGCACGCCCTGGTGGGTGAACGCGTGCGGGGCGTACATGTGGGGGGTGATCACGATCCTTCGGTCCGGTGGAGGCGGGAGCGCGTTCACCGACTCGAACCGGGAGTACCACAGGGGTCCGTCCGGCTTCGGTGAGATCGCCGTGCCGATGAGGATGTGGCGGTCGGGATCGTGGGCCCGGACGGTCGCGACCAGCCCCAGCGCGAGGGCGTTCCAGCTCGCCGGGCCCGACTCGGCGCGGACGTCCGGAACGGCCGGTTCGTTGAGCAGGTCGTAGCCCGCGACGACCGAACCACGGTCCTTGTAACGCGCGGCGATGTAGTCCCACAGTTCGTGCGCCAGGTCATGGAAGCGCAGGTCCTGCCAGAACTCGTCGTCGGGGAAGGTGGTGAAGTTGTCACGCAGGCCTGGAAGGGTGTGCGGGTCGATCACCACGTGCACGCCGTGGCGCTCGCACGCGTCGAGGATGGCGTCCAGACGCGCGAACGCCTCCTGGTCGAGGTCGAACGGCGCGGTCTTGCGCATCAACGGCGTGCCGGCGAATCCCAGCCGGAGCAGGTTCCCTCCCGTTGCCGCGAACGCCTCGACGTCCGCGTCGGTGAGAGTGGACGGTGCGGACATGCCGCGCAGCCGGTTCCAGGAGAACGACCGGTCACTCCCGGCTCTCTCCCCCGCCTCGGTGTCGACGGCGTCGTCGGTGTCCACGTCGCCCATGTCGTCCGGCCGCGCGGTGGCGGCGCTGGCGGTGCCGGCGCCGATGCCGCCACCGAGCAGGGCGCCGCCAACGGTCGTGCCCGCGGCCGCCAGCAGCTTTCGTCGGTCCAGGTCCATGGTTTCCACCCTCCGGGCGCGCGGAAGCACTGAGCCCCTCGGGCCGACGGCCCGTGCGCCGTCCCGCCGAGGCTGACGGACGTCCGCCGACGCTACTGAGGGCGTGCCCGCCGGTAAACAGACATGCGCGCTTTCGGCCACGTCACGGCGCTCATGGCCGCGAGAAGGTGCCGTGCCGGTGGTCGGCGACGAACTCCTCGAGCCGGCGCCGGGAGTCTGCCGCCATCGGCGTGTCCACCGAGAGTTCTGCCCGCGACGGCAACGACAGCGTGAGCCCCCAGCCGCGCCCGCGCGCCCAGGTCGCGTCGTCGACCGCGAGAACGCTACGAAGGACGGGGCGCGTCGCTGCGGTGACGAACGTCGTCCACGCGGCCATCAGGTCGCAGGCGGGGTCGGCGACGCCCAACCCACCGAAGTCGAGGACGGCACTGAGCCGTCCGCCGACGACGAGCAGGTTGCCGTCGTGCAGGTCGCCGTGGATCCAGACGGGCGGGCGGTCCCAGGCCGGCGCGTCCAACGCCGCGTCCCACACCGCCGTCAGTGCGTGGGTGTCCACCAGCCCGTCGAGGTCGGCGATGGCGGCACGGATCCAGGAGTCGTTGTCGGCGAGTGGCCCACCGCGGAAGAAGTTCTGCGGCCCGGGAGTGGGGCCGCCGGCGGTGTCGATCCGCCACAGCGCCGCGACGAATCCGGCCAGGTCGACCGCGGCCTGCCGCGGGTCGTCGACGGGCGCGACGGCGGAGTCCTCGCCCGCGAGCCACCGGTAGACGGACCAGCTACGCGGGTATCCCTCGCCCGGCGCGCCCTTCGCGAGTGGGACAGGAATCGCGAGCGGCAGCGACGGCGCGATGCGTGGCAGCCACAGGTGCTCCTTGTCCACCTGGAACCTCGCCCGGTTGGGCAGCGGGAGCCGCACGGTCAGGCTCTCACCCAGCCGGTAGATCGCGTTGTCCGAGCCGGCGGAGCTGATCGGCTGGAGGGGAAGGTCGGCCCACTCGGGGAACTGGGCGGCGAGCAACCGGCGTACCAGGGTGTCGTCGATCGTGAAGTCCTCTGCCCGCACGACACCACTGACACCACTGGCCATCGACTGCTCCCCTGGTCCGGACTCTCGACCCGCGTCGCGGGCCGTCGGCAATACCACCGGCCCGGGCGGCGCTCGTCAACAGGAATATGGCGGCGTATGCGCGACGACGTGTTCAGCCGGGCTCAGACGGTCGCGGCCAGCGCGGCGACGTAGAACGCGCAGGGGTTGCCCGGCCGCCAACCAGGCAAGGGGTCGACCGTGTCGATCTGGAGGAAGCCGCGTCGCTCCCAGAACGCTCGCGTCGGTGCGTAGGGCGGATAGTCGACGGACCCGTCGAGCGTCTTGACCTCGACCAGGACCACGCCGTCGCCGCGAAGGTCGGCCAGCATCCGGCGGAGCAGGCGGGTGCCCAGGCCGGAACCACGCCGCGCGGGATCGACCGCGATCCAGCGGATCTCCGCCGCCGCCGACCGGCGTTCGGTCACGGCGAATCCCACGACGGCATCATCGTCGGTGATCACCCATCCACCGTGGCTCGCGAGGTCCTGGCGCACCTTGGCGGGCACGTCGTCGGTGAAGTAGTCGGGCAGCGCGCGCACGATCCGCTCGCATGCGTCGACGTCGGAGTCGGTGGCGCGGCGTTCGGTCATCGCCATGGCCCCAACCTATCGGCGCACGCTACTTCGTGGCGCCTGCCGTGAGCCCTTCGATGATGTGGCGCTGGAAGAACAGGAACACCACGATCAGTGGGAGCGACGCGAGCAGGGCACCGGCCAGCAGGACGCCGTACTGCGACTCGAACGGTCCGATCAGCGACGCGATCCCGAGGTTGACCAGGAACATGTCCGGCTCGGTGGTCACGATGAGCGGCCAGAAGAAGTCGTTCCAGTACGCCAGGAACGTGATCGTGGCCACCACGGCGAGCCCGGGACGCACCAGCGGCACGACGATCCGCCACCACAGCCCGAACTCGCCGACGCCATCGACGCGTGCGGCGTCCAGCAGTTCGTCCGGGACGCTGAGGGTGTACTGCCGCATCAGGAAGACCGCGAACGCGTTCGCCGCCACCGGGATCACCAGCGCCCAGTAGCTGTTGAACCCGCCGAGCAGCCGGACGATCTGGAACTGTGGCACGAGCAACACCTGGAACGGCACGAGCACCGTACCGAGCACGAGCGTGAACAGCAGGCTCTTGTAACGGAACTCGTACTTCGAGAACGCGAACCCCGCCATCGAACTGATCGTCAACGTCAGCGCCGTACCGAGCACCGCGACGAGGAGGGTGTTGAAGTACCACCGCGCGTAGGGCAACAGGGAGAACAGCGCGGAGAAGCTCTCGAAGGTGAACTGGCGCGGGAAGAACCGCAGCGGGGTGGCGAAGATCTCCCCCTGCGGCTTGAACGCGCTCACCGCCATGAAGGCGTACGGCGCCACCATGACGACGGCGAACACCACCATCAGGGCGGTGACCAGCACTGTCATCGGTCGCCTGGCGGTACGCCGGGCCGAGTCGCGCAGAGCGGTCGTGGCACTCATGTGTTCTCGTCTCCTCTCACTCCGAGGTCCGGTAGCCGCGGAACAACACGATGTTGACGACGGACAGGATCAGCAACAACGCAAACATCGAGTACGCGATGGCGCTGGCGTAACCGACGTTGAAGAACTGGAACCCCTGCTGGTACAGGTAGAGCGAGATCGTCAGGGACGCGTCGGAGGGTCCGCCCTCCGTCATCAGCAGCGGTTGGGCGAACAGGTTGTAGGACCCGACGATCGCCTGGATGACGACGAACAACGCGACCGGTCGCAGCAGCGGCATGGTGACGAAGCGGAACGTCTGCCAGGCGCTCGCCCCGTCGACGGCGGACGCGTCGTAGAGGTCCTGGTTGATGGCGGTGAGTCCGGCCAGCCAGTACAGCGAGTTCAGCCCCAGGTAGGTCCAGATGCCCATCAGGATCATCGCCGGCATCACGACGGCAGGATCGGTGATCCACCCGACGGGTTCGACTCCGAAGTCGCCCAGGAAGTCGTTCAGCAGGCCGAAGTTGGTGTCGAAGACCCGCATGAAGATCACCGAGATCACCACGAACGACGTGATCACCGGCATGAAGAAGACGACCTTGAAGAGCGTCTTGAAGGCGAGGAGCTTCGAGCGGAACAACAACGCCAACCCCAGTGCGAGCGGGGCCAGGACGAAGACGCTCCCCAGCATGTAGTACGTCGTGTTCAGGACCGCCCGCAGGTAGCGCGGGTCACCGAGCATGTAGGCGTAGTTGCCGAGCCCGGCGAACCTCATCCGGTCGAATCCGAAGCCCTTGAAGAAGCTGAGGTAGAGCGACGACAGGATCGGATAGAGCCCGAACACCCCGAAGATGAGGAAGAACGGAAGGAGGAAGAGGTACGGCGCGGTGGACTTCCGCACCCGCCAGGACCCGCGGTCGGGCGCCGCCCGAGTCTCCCGTCCGGTCCGCGGCCGCGTGTTCGTCGCCATGTGACACCCGCCTCTCGTCGCAAAGTCAGGTGGTCGACAGCCTGATGATCTTCTCCGCCTCCTCCTGCGCCGTCCGCATGGCGACCGCGACCTCGACGTCCTTGCTGAGCGCCGGTGTGATGCCCTCGCGGAGCGTCGCCTGGGTGACCTCGGGCCAGAACGGTGAGTTGGACCAGGAGTTGATGTCGGGTGAGAGGTCGCTGACGATCTGGCCGACGCGCTGGTCGGAGAAGAACTTCACCGGCTCGTTCAGTGCCGGGTCCTCGTAGGCCGGCCGGAAGGTCGGGAAGGTCTGCCGTCGCCTGTAGTCGAACAGCAGGGACTCCATGGTGCTGTGCTCCCAGATCACGAAGTCGACCGCCTCGTCGGGCAGCGGACAGGATCGGGTGACGCAGACACCGGTTCCGCCGTGGGTCGCCGTCCGGGAGCCGTCGGCATCCCAGCGTGGGAACGGCTGCAACCTCCACTTGCCGGCGGTGTCGGGGATGTAGTTCTGGCTGTTGCCGCTGAAGTACCAGGCCGGGCCGAACATCGTCGCGATCGTTCCGTTGCCGAGTCCGGCGAACTGCTGCGGACTTCCGGTGTCGGAGCTGCGTCGGATCGCCCACCCCTCCTGGACCGCCCGGCGGCGGTAGGTCAGCGTGCGGATGCCCTCCGGCCGGTCGAGTGCCGGGCGGCCGGACCGGTCGAAGAAGCCGCCGCCCTGCTGCAGGGTCAGCTGCCACCACTCCTGCCAGTCGAGGTACTCGACGTCGGTCAGGTACCTGCCGGTGTCGCGGTGGTAGCGGCGGCCCTCCTCCGCGAACTGGTCCCACGTCTCGACCGGTGTGGTGACGCCGGCCGCGTCGTACAGGTCGGCGCGATAGACCATCAGGCAGGTGTTCAGCTCGTTGCCGAGGCCGTAGACGCGGTCCTCGAACGTCCACGGATCGGTGGCGGACGCGCGGTAGAACTGGTCGAGAAGCTTTCGCTCACGCAGCGCCGGAGTGAGGTCCACGAAGATCGGTTCACCCTTGATGAACCGTCCGAACGCGCTGATCTCGATGTCGGCGATGTCCGGCCCACCAGAGCCGGCCTGTGCCGCGACGAGGATCTTGTCGTGCATCTGTTGGAACGGCAGGGTCAGGATCTCCAGCTCGAAGTCCGGGCGTTTCGCCTTCCGGTAGAGCCGCCACGCCTCCTCGTGCCAGGGAACCCGGCCGTCTCGGGAGAACGCCCACATGCTGAGCACCGGTTTCCCGTCGACGGTCTTGCGTCCGGTCTGGGAACACGCGCTCGCGCCGAGCCCGCCCAGCGCGAGTGCCCCGCCGGCCGCGGCTCTCAACAGCCCGCGTCTGCTCAGTCCTCGACCGTTCGGTTCTCGGCCGTTCGGTCCTCGCCAGCTCAGCTCTCGCATACGCAACCCCAGATCCTGATCGAAGATGCAGGTACCTGTGCAGCCGGTTGGATGGTCGACTGTTCTTGGATGTGCGGACGGCGCTCGCCGTCTTGTCCGGGCCACCGCGGCTGACCAGCCGCGTTCGCCGCCACACCGTCGGTCGCTCGGTGGTCACCGTGGTCACTCGGTGACCAGGTGCTGGACGATACTCCAGCTGACAAGTCTGGAGAGCGCTTACCAAGCGCGTTCGATGCCGGTTCTGGAACGCTCACGGCCGGATTCGGACAGCACCACGACGGCCCGGCCACGTAGGCTGATTTCCGGTGCGTCCCCGACGCGAACACCGCGTCAGGACAGCCAGCCGCGTCACCCGAGCGGGGCTGTCACACGAGCGAGGAGGGCAATGACTCCGGCGCGAATCGGTGTCATCGGATGCGGAAAAGTCAGCCAGATGTATCTCCCCGTGCTCACGGGGATGTCGAGTCTCGACGTGGTCGCGGTCGCCGATGTCGATCCGGACAGCGCACGGGCCGCTGGTGAGCAGTACGCGATCTCCAACGTCGTCTCCCCCGAGAAGCTGCTCGCCGACCCGACGGTCGAGGTCGTTCTCAACCTGACCCCGATCTCCGCCCATGTCGATGTCACGCGCGCGGCACTGGCCGCGGGCAAGCACGTCTACTCGGAGAAGCCGCTCGCGACCAGTGTCGAGGAGGCACGTTCGCTCTTCGAGGAGGCCGAACGCCGCGGTCTCGCGTTGGCCTGCGCCCCCGACACGCTGTTGGGCACGGGCTTCCAGGCCGCCTGGAAGGCACTGACCGACGGCGAGATCGGCAAGCCGCTCGGCGCCACGGCGGCGATGTACCGCAGCGCGTTTCGGGGTACGAGCTTCTACACCAACGGCGCGACCCCGATCTTCGACATGGCGCCCTACTACGCCAGCGCCCTCGTCGCGTTGTTCGGTCCGGTGACCCGGGTGAGCAGCACCACCCGCACCTGGCCGGAGGGCGAGGTGGGCGAAGCGCCCGCGGCGGGCCCGCCGGTCGCGGTGAGCGGTGTCCTGGAGTTCGCCTCGGGCATGCTCGCGAACCTCACCCTGGCGTGGGCCACCGAGCACCGGCACGAGATCCCGGTGCTCACGGTGCACGGGACCACCGGTGTCCTGCGCTTCCCGAACCCGAACAACTTCGGCGATCCGGCCTACCTCCAGCGCTACGGCGAGGACACCTGGACCGAACTCCCGGGCAGCAGGCAGCCGGAGGACTGGAAGCACAACCTGCGTGGGCTCGGTGTCGCGGAGATGGCGCAGGCGATCCGCGCCGGTCGCCGACCCCGAGCCGGTGGCGAGCTGGCCTGCCACGTGGTCGACGTGATCGCCGGGCTGGTGCGCTCCGGCGAGACCGGCGCCGGGGTCGAGCTCAGCACGACCTGCACCCAGCCGGCGCCGGTGCCCGCCGGCGAACAGCACCAGCTGCTCTTCTGACAACGCTCTCCTGACAGTGCTTGCCTGACGATGACCGCCTTCTGGGCGGCTTTCTCCACGACGGGAAGGAACACCATGCGGGTCGACCTAGGCTGCGGCCAGATCACCTGGCGGGGGCTCTCCGCGGAGTCCGCACTCGCCGACATCGCGCGCGCCGGTTACGCCGGCGCTCCCTGGGGCGGACGCAACGCCAACAGCGCCGCGGACGTCGTCGCCCTCCACCAGAAGTACGGCCTGGCACCGGCACCCTCCTACTTCGGCGGGGAGTTCTGGGACCCGAGCCAGCGCGAGGACCACGTCGCGGCGGCCCGGAAGTACGGCGAGATCTCCCGCGAGCTCGGCCTCTCCGACGTCTACGTCGCCTCCAGCGGCTTCGACCAGCAGACGCGGGCCGGACGCACCCGCAAGCAGGCCGCCGCCCACGTGAGCGAGGAGGACAAGCTGACCGACGATCAGTTCGGTGAGCTCGTGCGCACCCTCCAGGCGGTCGGCGAGACCCTGAACGAGTACGGCGTCCGCGCCTGCTTCCACAACCACGTCGGCACCTTCGTCGAGACCGAGGACGAGATCGAGCGGCTGCTCGCCGCCATCGACCCCGAGGTCCTCTACCTCGGCCCGGACACCGGTCACCTCGCCTGGGCGGGCGTCGACCCGGTGGCCTTCACCCGCCGGCACGCGAACCGGATCAAGACGATGCACCTGAAGGACATGTCCGCGCAGGTGCGTGACCGGGGCGTCGCGGAGAACTGGGACTACGGAACCTTCGAGGCGCACGCCATCTGGGCCGAGATCGGCGAGGGTGCGGTGGACTTCCCCGCGATCTTCGAGATCCTGGACGGCGCCGGTTTCGACGGCTGGCTGATCGTCGAGACCGACGTCACCCAGAAGGAGAGCCCCTTCGAGAGCGCCCGGGTGAGCAGGGAGAATCTGCGCAAGCTCGGGATCTGAGGCCCGCACGCCTGGCCCTGGGGCCCGTCCCAGGCATCGACGGAAGACACGACACCACCCATGCACGCACTGACGATCCGGGGCGCCGACACCGGCGCCCAGCTCACTCTGGAGGAGGTCGCCGAACCGGCGCCGACGTCGCAGGACCTGCTGGTCGAGGGCCTCGCGCTCGGTGTCTGCGGCACCGACCGGTCCATCATCGCCCGCGGCGTCCGCCGGTCGGCTCCGGGCCGCGACTGGCTGATCCTCGGCCACGAGTCGCTCGGGCGGGTGCTCCACGCGCCGCCGGGTTCGGCGTACTCTCCGGGTGACCTCGTGACCGGGCTGGTCCGGCGACCCGATCCCCAGCCGTGCGCGAACTGCGCCGCCGGCGATCTCGACCTCTGCGAGAACGGCGAATACACCGAACGCGGCATCCTCGGCCAGGACGGCTACGGCGCGCAGCGGTACCTGCTCGACCCCGCCTACGCCGTGCGCGTCGACCCGGTGCTCGGACTCGCCGGCGTCCTCGTCGAACCCACCAGCATCGTCGCCAAGGCGTGGGAGCGCCTGGACGTGGCCGCACGGCGTCCCGGCGGTCGGGCGCTGGTCCTGGGTGCCGGGCCGATCGGCCTGCTCGCCGCGCTGCTCGCCCACCAGCGCGGGTACGACGTGCACGTCGTCGACCAGGTGGCCGACGGGCCGAAGGTGGCGCAGGTGCGGGCGCTGCCCGCGACGTACCACCAGGGGGTCGAGTCGCTCGCCGGTGAGTTCGACGCGGTCCTCGAGTGCACCGGCGAACTCGTGGCCGCCGCCGTCACCAGAACCGCCCGCGGTGGGGCCCTGTGCCTGGTCGCGGGCCTGCACCGGGGCGCCGAGGTGGGCACCGTCGACCTCGCCGCGGTCAGCGGCGCCCTGATGGGCGGCAACCGCACCTTCACCGGGGTGGTCAGCTCGAGCCGGCAGCACTTCGAGGCCGCGCACAGCGCGCTTCGTACCGCCGCCCCGGACTGGCTGTCCGGGCTGATGACGACCGTCGTTCCGCTCGCGAAGTACGCCGAGGCCTTCGCGCCCGATCCGCACGCGATCAAGACCGTCATCCGACTCACCGACGCCGCCGTGTAGTTCCGGGCTGGAGCGACCCGGGCCGGCCGGACCCAACCGGTCGGCCCAACCGGTTCGGCTCCTCCGGTCGTACCGGATTTCCCGGAGCGGCCCCCACGCGTGGGCCCAGGACCCCTACCCTTCCTTGCGTGCCGCGCCATCAGAGTCGTCGTCCGCGCTCCGCCAGTTCCGTGGCGGGCCCCATCGTGTTTCGCCCGCCGGTGGGCCGCTCCGCGTTCGCGCGTCTCCTGGTGGCGACGGTCGTCGCCGGCGCCGTGGCGGCCGCGTGCAGTGGGCCGCCGAGCGACGACACGGCGGCGGTATCGCGGCCCACCACCGCGGCCTCGCAGGCGGCGGGTACGCCTCCCGCGGCGCGGACACCCGCTCCGACGGGGACGCCGAAGGCGACACCCAGACCTGGCCCGCTCACCCTGTCCTTCGCCGGCGACATCCAGTTCGAGAGCCAGCTGGAAACACGTCTGGCCCGGCCGGCCACCGCTCTCGCCCCGATCCGGCCCGAACTCTCGGCGGCGGACCTCACGATCGCCAACCTGGAGACCGCCGTCACCACCGGCGGGCGCGCCGAGGACAAGACCTACACCTTCCGGACCCCTCCGGTGGCGTTCGACGCGCTCGCGGCGGCCGGCATCGACGTCGTCACGATGGCGAACAACCATGGCGTCGACTACGGGCCGGAGGGCCTCAGGGACACTGTCGCCGCGGCCGCCCGCGCGCCGCTCGGGGTGATCGGGATCGGCGCCGACGCGGACCAGGCGTTCGCCCCGTACGTCGTGACGATCAAGGGCACGCGCATCGCCGTCCTCGGCGCCTCGGCCTTCCCCGACCCGACCACGAGGAACTACCCGGCCGGCCCAGACCAGGCCGGCGTCGCCGCAGCGCTTGATCCCGAACGCCTGCTCGCGCAGGTGCGCACCGTACGAGACACCGCCGACCTGGTGGTCGTGTATCTCCACTGGGGGATCGAGCGGGTCGGGTGCCCGACCCAGGAGCAGAGCTCACTGGCCCACGATCTCGCGGAGGCCGGCGCCGACATCGTGGTCGGCAGCCACGCGCACATCCTGCTGGGCGCGGGTCGACTCGACGGGTACGACACCTTCGTGAGCTACGGCCTGGGCAACTTCGTCTGGCCGAACCGCAACTCCGCCCGGGAGATCACGACGGGCGTCCTCACCCTCACCGTGCGGGGGCGCACCGTGACGTCGGCCGACTGGGCGCCGGCGACGATCGGCGTGGACGGGCTACCCGCGTTCGCCCGTGGCGAGGACGCCTCGACGATGCGGGAGGACTTCGCGGGGCTGCGGTCCTGCGCCGACCTCGACGCCGTACCCGCCTCCGCCAGGACGGCCGCGCGCCCGGGCGGCTGAGCCTTCCGCGCATCGCACCCTCCGCACCCGTTGACGCTGTCCCCGCGCCGTCCTACCCTGCCAGTGGCTGACCAGAAAACCGATCTGGTCAGTCAGTCGGTGAGTCGACACGGATCTGGCAGGAGCCGGCAGGTGGAAGAGGACAAGGCCTCGCGCATCCTCGACGCCGCCGAAGCGTTGCTGGTCAGCTACGGCTATCGCAAGGTCACCATCGACGAGGTGGCGCGGCGGGCAGGCGTCGGCAAGGGGACGGTCTACCTCTACTGGCCGAGCAAGCGGGAACTCTTCGCGACCGTCCTCACCCGCGAGTCGGCCGAACTGGTCCGCGAGCAACTCGCCGCGTTGCGCGAGGATCCGGCCGAGGTCCGGCTGCACCGGGTGATGCGCCGGACCTTCGTCCAGGTCATGAAGAGACCACTGGCCAGGGCGCAGAGCATCGGCGACTACGACGTACTCGGCGAACTCCTGACCATGAGCAAGGCGGGGTTGCGGTTGGCGGCGAGCAAGTCGGAGAACACCTCCGGCTATCTCGTGCTGCTCCACAAGCACGGGCTGCTCGCCGACGACCCGGCCACCGACCCGCTTCTGTCGTACCGCCTCTCCGCCGCGGTCACCGGGGCCTTCCTGCTCGAGAGCGTGCTCGGCGCCGCTGACTTCGATCTGGACGACAAGGCCGAGGCGCTCGCCACGACCGTTCGGCGGGCCTTCGAGCCCAGCACGGAGCCGACGCCCGCGACGTTGCGCGATGCCGCGACAGAACTCGCCGACCTGCACGAGCGGTGGTTGGCGGTCCTCGACAACTCATTTCCACAGGGGAACTCATGACCGGCGCACTCAGGCGCCTCAGATAAGGAGCATCCGGCATGGAGCAGGTGAAGGTTCGGCTCGACGAGGCGATGGAGACCTCGCTCCTCACGCTGTACGGCAAGGCCATCGACGCACGACGCAAGCCGTCGATTCTGGGTGACACGATGGCCGTGGCGGCCATCGACCGGGTCGACTACGACTTCACGCGGCTGAAGAGCGCCGGACGGGTGGCGCCCAACGCGGCGGCCCGCGCCAAGCACTTCGACAACTGGGCCCGTGAGTTCCTCGCCACCCACGAGCGCGCCACCGTGCTGCATCTGGGAGCGGGCCTGGACACCCGGGTGTGGCGACTCGACCCGGGTCCGGGCGTGAGGTGGTACGACGTCGACTTCCCCAAGGTCGTGGACATCCGCCGACAGATCTTCCCCGACCGCGACAACTACCACCTGATCGGCGCGTCGGTGACCGCGCCGGAGTGGCTGGACAAGGTGCCGGCAGACCTCCCGACGCTGATCGTCGCCGAAGGGCTGACGATGTACCTGCGGCCCGAGGAGGGGCACGAACTCTTCCGCCGGATCACCGACCGTTTCCCGAGCGGAACGCTCCTCATCGACGGCCAGAGTCGGCTCGCGCTCCGCATGGTCAACAAGAAGCTCTCGCGCTCCCTCGGCAGCGGGCAGATCATGCACTGGGCCATCGAGGACCCGCAGGAGCTCGTGCGTGTCAACCCGAAGTTGCGCTTCGTCGACGGAGTGAGCGCGATGACCGCACCGACCACGGCGCAACTACCGGGCGGGATGCGGATCGTCGTCGCCATCAGCCGACTCGTTCCCGCCCTCCGCGACATCGGCTTCTACCTCCGTTACGAGTTCGGTGACACACGCTAGAAGGCGCGGCCCGACGAAAGGCGGGGCCGCGAGTTGGTCGGAACTCATGGGATGGTCCTGGCGGCGGAGGGGCCGTCGCAGCGCCGCCTCGCACGGTGAGATCCCGCAGACGGAGGTCACCGCCGGCGGCGACCTCGAAGATCCGAAAGTCGGCCGCGTTCCCGGCTCGCACGATGGTGGAACCGTTGCCGTCGATGGTGATCGGCTGGGTGATCATCGGCAGCCCGGTGCCCGCCTCGTGCGCGGTCAGCGCGTAGGTGCACGCCAGCGCGAGCTCGAGCGTGCCACCGCCGTTCGCGTCGGCGCGTACCAGCGCGGCGATGAGTTCGTCCTGGTCGCAGGGCACCTGCACCGCGCGCCCTGGGCCGTCCTCCTTCGCCGTGCCTGCGCGGGCGTCGTGGGAGTCGGCCCTGCGGTAGCGGTCCAGCCCGTCCCCACGATCGGGGTCGTCCGGCCGGTCAGGATCCGGGCGCGCCAGTGCTCGCTCGGTACCAGCCGCACGCTCCCCGCCGGCCGTTCGAGCGTCCTCGGGTACGTCCGAACTCACCTGGAGTCCCACGGCCGCGGCGACGAGCCCCACCGCGCCGACCAGCCCACCGACGACGGCGGCGAGCCCGGACCGTCGGCCGCTCCATCGGGCCATGCCGGTGACCTCCCCGACTCGGAGGTAGTGACAGGAAGGACGTTGCCAACAAAGCGACCAGCGGCGCACGAAGTCAGGGCAGGACGTACATGTGGCCGACCAAAGGCCGGTCGCGTCTCGTCAAAGGGAACCGACCCTGGAGACGCACCTTAGGTGTCCTGGCTGAAGTGGCGGATGGTCCAGTCGCGGTCCGCGCGCGCCTTGTCGTGGAAACCCAGTTCGAGGAACGTCCGCCACGGACCACCCTCGGCAGCGGATCCACGCGTACGCACCCGTCGTTCGTACTCCTCCTGCGCGCGAACGGCGATCCGCACCAGTTCGACAGCGGAGATCCCGGCCCCGGCCGCGAACGCGTCGAGGCGCGCCCCCCGATCCGGCGGCTCCGGGAAGCCCCGCGCGTGTGCGCGTTCGTCGTCCATCAACGGCACCGTGAACCACGCCAGGTGGCCGGTGTCGTACCAGGGATCTCCGGGGCCCGCGAAGTCCCAGTCGAGGACACCCACGATCTCCGGACCGTCGCCCCACAACAGGTTCCACGGCCCGAGGTCGCCGTGTTGCAGCACCTCACCCGGTCCGGGTGCGCCGTGCGCGAACTGCCATCGCGCGTCGGGCGGGCACGGACACGCCGACAGGGCCGAACGCAGCCGGGAGGCCAGTCGGCCGAGCCGCTCGGCGCCCTCCACAGCGAGGATCTCCGGGAGGAACGGCCAGCCCTGGTCCCTCCCCTCGACGTAGCCGAGAACCTCCCGGCCCGCGGCGTCGAGCCCCAGCGGCTCCGGCGCGAGGTCGAAGCCCAGCGCCCGGAGATCGCGCAGCAGACGCTGCACCGTCGGGCTCCACGGGCCGGCGGGCCGGCGTACGGTGTCGCCCACCCGGGCCAGCTCACGATCGCTCAGGCCCGCCCCGTTGATCGGCGACTCCGCACCGTTGTTCATGTGCGAAACCCTCCCTGCCCGGCCACGACATCGCAACGGTGTATCGGATGACAGACGGCGTGTACGACGTCGCGAATCCACCTGCGGGGCGCGCCGCCCATCAACCACCGGCTCCTGAGAAACACTTGAGAACCGGACGAGACCCGACCGATCCGCCCAGGTTGCACATACTCTTTGGGCCAAACCGGGTCGGCTCCTCTCAAGAGGAGATCCGTCCTCCCCAGAAAAATCGACGAGGAGCCGGGGGAACTTGTGAGTCTGTTCGACATGTTGAAGGAGAAAGCCGCCGAGCTGTTCCAGGCGGGCAAGGACCAGGCCAGCGAGGTGACAAACGAATTTGGTTCGCAAACCGAAGGAGTAGTCGGCCAAGCCGAAGGTGCGGTCGCGGAAAACGCCCAGAATCTCTCGCAGTCGGCGCAGGACGCCGTAACCCAAGCAACCAACGACCTCCCGACCGGGGCCGCGGACATCGCCCAGTCCGCCGAAGGCGCCGCCGGTGACGTGGTGAACGACGCGGTGGACAGGGTCACCGGCACCGAGGGCACCGCACAACGCTGACCGGACCGGTCGGAGGGACAGCCGCGGTGAGCGTCATTCATCGCCGGACGCCGGACTCGACATCCGTTGAAAGGATCAGCAGCCATGGCATCGCTCTCCGACCGCATCCGTGCTTTTCTGCGGAGCCCGAAGGGCCAACAGTTGAGCCAGAAAGCGCACGACCAACTTCGTAAGCCAGAAAACCAACGTCGACTCCGCCAGCTCATGCAGAAGTACTCACGGCGGCACTGACGGTCCTGGCGTCCGCGACCCGTTGTCGTCCGGACGCCACAGCAGTTCGCGGACGGTATGGATCGCCTCGGCGACGGATCTCGCGGCCGCTTCGGTGGGCAGCGGCCGCGGAGCCGGTGGCGTGCCGGTCCGTACCGCACGACTGATCTCGTTGAGCGCGTCGGCCAACTGGCGTACGGCATGTTCGCTCGGGGCGACCGCACCACCCTGCACGTTGACCGCGGTGGCGGTGATCGCGTCGACGATGCGCTCGGACGCCACGAAGGCCGGAAACCAGATGGTCGCCCGACGACTGACCGGCGCCGGCTCGGCCAGGGCCCGTTGGAAGACCGTGCGCAGGTCGGACAGGCCCCGGTAGACCTCCCGGAGCACGTCCGTACGCTCGGTCGGGTCCGGGCCGAGCGCGCGTTCCAGGTAGTGCATGATCTCCCGCAGTTCCGCGGCGAACTGCGGGCGCACGTGCGCGTGCCAGGTGCTCGGCCAGGGCGCGTAACCGAGGACGATCACCACGGCGCACCCGACCGCCGTGTCGATGAGCCGCGCCTCCGCGAGTTGCCAACCCGAACTCGTCAGCAGGTCGATCAGCAGCACCACCAACGGCGTCAGGAACGTCGTGAAGAGCCCGTAGTTGCGGGTGATGCCGTACGGAATGACGAACGCCAGCACGGTCAACGGGATCAGTAGCAACGGCCCGGGTGGTACGACCGCGAGCAGCACGGCGCCGAGCACCGCGCCGACCATGGTGCCGAGGCCGCGTTGGAGCGCGCGGGCGAACACCGAGCCGAAGTCCGGCTTGAGGACCACCGCCACGGTCAGCATCACCCAGTAGGACCGCTCCAGGGTCAACACCTCGCTGATGACCGCCGCGACCCCCATGCACAGCGTCAACCGGAGAGCGAACAGCCGGACCTGCCGCCCGCTCCGGATCTCGGCCAGTTGCTCGCGTACTCGTTCCCGCAGATCCTTGCCCGGCAGCCGTGGCTGCCCGTCCACCTCCGCGCGACCACGGGCGAGGACGTCGGTGACGGCGACGAGTTCCTCCCACAGCGCTGCCCGGCCGGGCGTGTCGGTCTGCGGCCGCGGGATGCGCGGGATCTCGTGGGAGGTCCCCTGAATGACGTTCGCGATGGCCTCGACGGCCCCGATCACCTGCGGCGTCGGCCGCCTCTCCTCGTGCGCGAGCGTCACCGCGGCCTCGGCGAGCGTGTGGGTCTGGTTGAGCAGCACCACCAGCCGCACGTACCGGCGGTCCTGGCCGGCGAGCGCCGAGCGCGCGGTGATCACGTCGTCGTAGGCCAGGTTGAGCGCGGCGGTGAGGTTCTCTCGCTCCTCCTCGAACCGCTCGGTGCTGGTCGCCGCCAGCAGTCGGGCGATCGCGCGGTAGGCCTCAGCCACGCTCTGCTCCTCCGGCGCGCGACGGAAGAAGACCCAGCCGATGGCGGTCAGGCCCAGCCCCCATGCCGCGCCGGCCACGAACAGGCTGACGACCAACCACCACGGGCGAAGCTCCCCGAGCGGCCCCGTCGCGAGCACCGCGAACAGCAGCAGTTGCATGCCGGTCGTGGAGCCGACGTCGCCCGCCGCACTGATGACGGCCGAGACCAGGGAGAGGCCCACGATCACGCCGACCGCGACCCAGCCCCGGCCATAGATCAACAGACCGACCATCAGGCCGACCGCGCCGCCCAGCACGGCGATGGTGCTGACGCGTTTCACCCGACCGAGATACGGGCCGCCCCGATCGACCAGGGAGCTACTCAGCCCACCGATCGAGAGGGGCAGGAAGATCGCCAGGTTGTCGGTCGCGAGGCCGACCCCCAACGGCAGGCAGATCGCCAGCGGCGCACGGATCATCCGTGCCCACGGTGGCTTGGCCGGGATCGGCCGAAGCACCTCGACCATCCATCCCAGTGCCGTCACACCGGGGCTCATTCCCCAACGGCGGGTTTCGTCCCCTCAACGACCGGGTCCGGGCAGGTCCCACCACCACGGAAGCACGCTGGGCGGACCGTCGTCGGGCGCGAGATCGCACCAGGTGCCGTCGAAGGGGAACACGCCGGCCGCCGCGAGGGCGATCACCCGTTCTCCTTCGGCGCGGATCGCCTTCGCCCCGGCTTCGTCCCAGAAGAACGGGTGGCCGGTCAACTGGGCGAACTCGTCCTCGTCCTTCCACTCAAAGGACCGGTCGGGCGCGACCAGGATGTCGAGTGCGTAGTCGCGGATGTCGACACCGCCGGACCACCGTTCGGCCGGGCTCTCGAGGTTGACGTACCAGCCGACGAACGTCCTGTCGTCCCGCCACGCCCACCACACCGAGTGGCTCACGTCCGAGTCCGCGCTGCCCGGCGGGAGGAGCATGAGGGTGTCGTAGGAGCGCCACGTCTTCGGCACCAGGACGGTCGGCAGCCGCATGTCCTCCGCCCATGGCAGGTGCCGAGTCGGCTGACCCTCGAGCGTGGCGCGCCGCAGGATGGCCGATCCCTTGCGGACCCACAGCAACAGGCCACGCTCGTCGTCCTGGATCACCCGTGCGCTCTCCACCGCGGCGATCCGCCCGTCGGGATGCAGACCGCGGCGTACGACGGTCTGCCCCTCCCGGAACCTGCCCGGCTCGCCCCGGCTCGGCTCGGCCTGGCCCGGCTCGTCCCGGTCAACCTCGTCCTGGTCCACGTGTGAAGGCACTCGCCCGACCCTACCGGCGGCGAGGGCTCGCCCACGGCGTCACGCGGGCGAGGCCGCGCCTTTGGTCGTACCGTCCAGGAACAGCGCGACGACGGCGGCGCTGGCGGGTTCGATCCCCGCCTGCCCGCGCATGACCAACTGGAGCGCCTTTTCCAACAGGCCCCGAAACATCTCGAACTGGATGTCGATCGGTACGTCGTCGCGCAGCGTGCCGTCGGCGACGCCCCGTGCCAGCAACGCCCGGACGGGTTGGGTGATCCTCTCGTCGAGTTCCTCGACCTCGATCTCGCCCAGATGCTTCTTACCGGTCTGCACGATGGCGGCGTACTTCGAACCGGCGGTGACGAAACCGCGGGTCAGCCGGGCGACACCCTCCCGGACGGGGACAGCGTCGAGTTCGGCCTCGGTGATCCTGGCGCCGAGCTCGTCGAACGCCGCCCGGGCGAGTCCCTGCAGCAACGCCTCCCGGTTGGGGAAGTAGCGGTAGAGAGTGGCGCGGCCGACACCAGCGGCCTCGGCGATCTCGGCCATGCTCACGGTCTCGCCGCGTTCGGTGAGGACGATCGCCGCGGTGTCGAGGATGCCCTTCACCACGCGATCGTGCAGCGCCGGCCGTCTCACCATGGGAGCACCCTACATGGGCGTCTCTTTCGTTGACATCGACGTTCCGTGTTGAGATAGTCGTGTCTCATCCGGCTGGCTTCGAGGAAGGGCACAGCTCATGGGGAAGCGCCGACTCGGCTCGACGGACATCGAGATCACGCCCATCGGACTCGGCTGCATGCAGTTCGCCGGCCCGGGAATGGTGGAGCAGTTCTATCGCGCGCTTGATCAGCCGTCCGTCACCCCGGTGGTGAAGTCGGCGCTCGAGGGCGGCATCAACTGGTTCGACACCGCGGAGATGTATGGCCGGGGCGCCTCGGAGCGCGCACTCACGACCGCGCTGCGGGAGTCCGGCGCGAGTCCGGGCACGGTGGTGGTCGCCACGAAGTGGGCGCCGATCCTTCGTACGGCGGCGAGCATCGGGCGCACGATCGACGCCAGGATCTCCTCCCTGCAGGGCTATCCCATCGACCTGCACCAGATCCACATGCCCTACGGCAGCCTCTCGGCCATTCCCCGGCAGGTGCGGGCCATGACCGCGCTGTGCCGCGCCGGACAGATCTCGTCGGTCGGCGTGAGCAACTTCTCCGCCCGGCAGATGAGAACGGCGAGTGCGCTCCTTCGCGGTCAGGGCCTCACCCTCGCCTCCAACCAGGTGCAGATCAGCCTGTTGAACCGGAAGATCGAGCGCAACGGCGTGCTGGAGACGGCACGCCAACTCGGCGTCACCCTGATCGCCTACTCGCCCCTGAGTTCGGGGGTCCTGAGCGGGAAGTTCCACGAGGACCCGGCGAACGTCAGGTCCCGCCCGCGAGTCCGCCGGCTCGTCGGGGGGCTGAGCCCACGAGCCCTCGCCCGTACGGCGCCGCTGGTCGACGCGCTGCGCGCGATCGCGCGGGCCCACGGCGCCACCGCGAGCCAGATCGCGCTCAGCTGGCTGACGACGTACTACGGCGAGACCGTCGTCGCGATTCCCGGCGGGACGAAGCCGCACCACGCGCAGGAGGCGGCGGCCGCGATGCATCTTCGACTCTCCGAGCGGGAGCTCGCCCAGCTCGACGAGCTGTCCCGCCCCGCCCGCTAGGCCGGCGACGAACAGATCGGCGGGCGCCGCGGCAGCGTCAGCCGGGCAGGCGGGCGTCCACCACGACCGCGACACTGAACGTCGTCCCGTCCGCCTGCAGTCCGTGGCAGCCCGGCTCGCGCACCCAGGTCGCACCCGGCCAGTGACGGTAGCCGTCGACGACGTTCACGCCGCGCCCGGCGGGGATCTGGACGGCCAGGGTGTGCGGACCCTCGCCGAACGCGACATCCCCGGGCGCGTCGAGGCGCCGGCCACGGAGCAGGACCGGGCCGGTGTAGGCCGGGTCCGCGAACCACAGCGTCTTCGCGCCGTGCCATCCCTCGACCCGCTGCGGCCCCAGCCGCAGCACTCCGTCCCACGCGTCACCTCCGACGACGGCGCGTACCGGTCCCTCGCCGACAGCGGTACCGCCGAACGGCAGGCCCGACGCGAGCGTGGCGCCGTTCGTCACCGGGCACCGGCCGGTCACCGCGGGGAAGCGCAGGTCCCGCCACAACGCGCTGGGTACCGCACCCGGTCGAGGGGTCGCGCAGATCTGGGGCTGCCGGGCACACGACTCGTCATAGGTCCGGGGCGTTCGCAGGGCATCACCGCCCGGCGTGACCACGGGCGTCGACTCGCGGACCCCCGGGCGGCTCGACTCCTCCGGCCCACCTGAGGACGACGCCGTGCAGCCACCGAGCAGACAGGTCGCGAGGACGAAGCACACTGCCGCGCGTCTCATCGGGCCCCCTCTCCCGTCGACGCTCCCGCGATCACCCCAGCACAGCCGCGCACCGAACGCCACCCCACGCCCTCCCGAGGAGGGAGCCCACCGGCCCGCGTGATGAGCCGGACGCACAGGGAAGTCATTCGTCACATCGCCGACCAACTCTTGACATGCGCGACGATGTGAGCGCTAACATTGCACACCGGTCAGAGGTCTGACCGAATGTCGTCCGGACGTCACCTGAATACGGACGACAAAGCGACGACCACCTCGTCCGGCACGTTGTGGAGGTTTCGAAGGAGCGGTCTTCGCGGCATCCGGCCACGAGGACGGCGCAGGAGCGAACGACAGCGAAATAACGGGAAACGCGAGTCGCGGCGACCTCAGCGAGCGGTTTCGCGATCACTGTCACCGGGCGAGTTCCGGGTATTCCTTCATGCCGTCGCCCCTCTGACGGGCGCCACTGATGCCCCTTGCCCACAAGGCGAATCGGGCACCCGCGACCGAGTTCACCCCACCGGCGAACGACTGTCCGCGTCCATTCGACGTCACCGTCGGCGTCCATTCGACGTCACCGTCCGCGTCCACGCAGAGTCACCGTTTCGGGTCTCTTGTCAGCCACGAACGTCAGCGACCCATGCCCACGTCACCAAACGTCGGCGCGCAGTTCCGAGTACGAGCGCCGTCTCGCATGCCGTGGCAGGCGCCGTCATGAGGACCCGATGCGTAGTCCCTTGTCGAATCCCCGAGAAAAGGCGTACCCAATGATGAGAAGAAGAGGTCCCCTTGCCGTTCTCGCGGCGCTCGGCCTGACCGCGGCTCTCGCCGGATGCGGCGGCGGCAGTGGCACCGACGACGGCGCTTCTTCCGACAAGAGCCTCACGGTGTGGACTCTGGAGGAGCAGCCCGACCGACTCGCGAAGGCCAAGGCCGACGCCGCCAACTTCACCAAGAAGACGGGTGTCAAGGTCAAGCTGGTCGGCGTCAACGAGGACCAGTTCCCCCAGCTGATCACCGCGGCGTCCGCCGCCGGAACCCTCCCCGACGTCGTTGGCGCGCTCCCACTCGCCGCCGTGCGCACGATGTCGGGCAACGACCTCGTGGACACCGACGCGACCGCCGAGGTGGTCGAGGACCTCGGTCCCGACACCTTCTCCAAGTCCGCGCTCGCCCTCACCAAGGACGGCGACGAGCAGGTCGCCGTGCCAAGCGACGGCTTCCCGCTCTCGGTGATCTACCGCAAGGACCTCTTCGAGAAGGCCGGACTACCCGAACCGAAGACCTACGCGGACATCCTGAACGCCGCGAAGAAGCTGAACGGGCCGAACATGGCGGGCTTCGTCGCGGGTGACAGCCCGAGCACGTCGTACACCCAGCAGATCTTCGAGTTCATGGCCCTCGCCAACGGGTGTGAACTCGTCGACAAGTCCGGCAAGGTCACCCTGGACAGCAAGGCCTGCGTCGACGCGTTCGACTTCTACGGCGACCTCACGCACAACTACTCCGTGCCCGGAGCCATGGACTCCACCTCGACGAAGACCACGTACATGGCCGGCAAGGCCGCCATCACGGTCTGGGCGTCGTTCGTGCTCGACGAGATGGCCGGCCTCGTCGACGACGCGAAGCCCACCTGCCCCGAGTGCGGGGCCGACCCGCGGTTCATCGCGAAGAACAGCGGGTTCGTCACGAGCATCCAGGGTCCGGACGGCAAGGCGCCGATCGCAGGCGGCGACGTGACCTCGTGGGTGATCAGCGCCGACGCCTCGACCGACGCGGCCAAGCAGTTCGTGGAGTACTTCATGGACGAGGGCTACCTGCCCTGGCTCGACCAGGCGCCGGAGGGGAAGTTCCCCACCCGCGCCGGAACCGCGGACGACCCGCAGAAGTTCGTCGACGGCTGGAAGAACCTCCAGGTCGGTGTGGACACCAAGGCCAAGCTGACCGACATCTACTCCCCCGAGGTCCTCGCGGACATGCAGCACAGCGTGGACAACTTCTCCCGCTGGGGCTTTACGCAGGGACAGGGCAACCTGCTCGGGGCCATCCTGACCGAACTCCCGGTGCCGAAGGCCGTCGCCAGCCTCGCCACCGGCAAGGCTGACGGCAAGAGCACGGCCACGCAGGCCCAGAAGGCCGTCGAGTCGATCCAGGAATCGTCCCAGTGACGCAGCCAACCGCCTCCGGCGGCACCGGGCTCGCCCCGGTGCCGCCGGACCAGCCCAGCACCTCCGCCCGCCGGGTCAAGCCCGGCGCCATGCGCCGCAGCGAGGCGCGCACGGGAATCGGCCTGATCGCGCCGACCGTCCTCATCGTCCTCGCGGTCGTCGTCCTTCCCATCGTGTGGAGCATCTCGCTGGCCTTCCAGCGGGTCCGGCTGATCAACCTGCGCTCGGCCGGGCTCTTCGGGGACTACAGCCTGCGCAACTTCGAGCGCGTGTTCTCCTCCCCCGGCTTCGTCGAGACGCTGCTGACGACGCTCGCCTACTCGGTGCTGGGTACGGCGTGTTCGATCGGGCTCGGTCTGGTGGCCTCGCTCGCGCTGCGCCGGAAGTTCCGTGGCCGCGGCTTCGTACGTTCGGTGATGCTGCTTCCCTACGTCGCGCCCATCGTGGCCGTCACCTTCGTCTGGCAGACCATGCTGAGCCCGCAGTTCGGCGTCCTCAACTACTGGGGCCAGCACCTGCTCGGCTGGTCCAAGCCGGTCGCCTTCCTCAGCGAGAAGTCCAACGACCTGTCGCTGTTCGGTCTGCACGTCCCGGTCCCGACGGCGCTGCTCACGGTCATCGCGTTCGAGGCGTGGCGGCAGTTTCCCTTCGCCTTCCTGTTCCTCACGGCCCGGATGCAGGCGATCCCGGCGTCCCTGGAGGAGGCCGCACGGGTCGACGGCGCCACGGTCTCCCAGCGGTTCCGGCACATCGTGTGGCCGCAACTGCTGCCCACGATCGCGGTCCTCTCGGTGCTGCGGTTCATCTGGACGTTCACGAGCTTCGACGACATCTACCTACTGACCGGCGGTGGCGCCGGTACGGAGGTCATCAGCGTGCGCGTCTACAACTTCCTCACCGGGCGCGGCGACATCGGTCTGGCCTCGGCGCAGGCCCTGATCATCGCGGTCGTGCTCGCGGTGATGGTCGGCGTCTACCTCAGGATGTTCGGTCGGCGGGAGGAGGACCTGTCATGACGACGACGAACACCCGCCCGGCGGCGCTGGACAAGGGCGGCCGACGCCGGCGGCCCAGCGCCTTCACCCGGGACCGGTTCGAGAACGGCTTCTTCGGCGTCGCGCGCTGGGTGGTCATCGTAGGACTCGTGATCGTCACGGTCTTCCCGTTCTACTACATGGTGCTGCTGTCGATCCGCACGCTCGGCGACGTCCTGGGCAACCCCGGCGCGCTCTGGGTCGATGTCGGCGAACTCAGCCTGAAGGCCTACACCCGCGTTCTCGCACCGGTCGCCTCCGGCGGCGAGGGGTTCCTCGGCTTCATGCGCAACAGCGCGCTGCTGGCCGTGGGCACCGTCGTCCTCACGCTGGCGGTGTCGATCCCCGGTTCCTACGCCGTGAGTCGGCTGCGCTTCTTCGGCCGCCGGCACATCAGCGCGTTGTTCCTCGCGGTGTACCTCTTCCCGAGCATCCTGCTCGCCGTTCCCCTCTTCGTGTTCTTCACCCGGGTGGGGATGCGCGGCTCGCTCGTCGCGGTGTTGCTGGTGTACGTGTCGCAGACGGTGGCCGTCTCCATCTACATGCTGCGCAACTACTTCCAGACCATCCCGGTGAGCCTGGAGGAGGCGGCGGCACTCGACGGCTGCAGCCGGCTCGGCACCATGCGGCGCATCAGCCTTCCCCTCGCGATGCCGGCCATCGTCGCCAACGGCCTGTTCGTGTTCATGGCCGCCTGGAACGAGTTCCTGTTCGCGTTGCTCTTCCTCGTGGACAACCGGGACCGCTGGACGGTCTCGCTCGGGCTGTCCCAGCTGACCGGCAACAGCATCGAGATCCCCACCACGGTGCTCATGGCAGCATCAGTGATAACCACGATTCCGATCATCGTCATCTTCTTCGCGAGTGAGCGCCTGCTGACCGAGGGCCTCACGAGCGGGGCCGAGAAGGGCTGAGCGGGCACACCCCGCCCGCCACGCCCCGACCACCCGCCGTCGAGGCCTCCACCATCACTATCCGAAGGGCACTGTGCATGCGCATCGAGAGCGTCACCCCGATCTTCGTCGACCGTTACCTGTTCGTGGAGATCAGGACCGACACCGGGCTCGTCGGGCTGGGCGAGTCGGGCGCCTGGGGTTTCCAGGAGGGCACCGCGGCGACCGTCGAACGCTTCGCCGAGTACCTGGTCGGACAGGACCCGCTCAAGATCGAGCACCACTGGCAGTACCTCTACCGGTGGACCCATTTCCGCGGCTCCGTCGTCATGGGCGCCGTGAGCGCGATCGACATCGCCTTGTGGGACATCGCCGGCAAGCACTTCGAGACACCGGTCCACCAACTCCTGGGCGGCAAGGTCCGAGACCGTGCCCGGGTCTACTACCACGTCTTCGGCGAGACCACCGACGAGCTGTGTGAGGGCATCGCCGCGGCCCGCGGTGAGGGCTACACCGCCGTCGGCCACCTCACGCCGTTCGTCGACGCGCCGCGCGACGAGAGCTACTTCGAGACCCACGTCCGCAAGATCGAGAACGCCGCCGCGTCCGTCGCGCGCTACCGCGAGGTCGCGGGCACCGACGTCGACCTGTGCATCGAGATCCACCGCCGGCTCGCACCGTACGAGGCGGTCCAGCTCGGCCTCGCGATCCAGGAGTACACGCCGCTGTTCCTCGAGGACCCGGTGCTTCCCGACAACATCGACGAGATGGCCTACGTCGCCTCGAAGATCAACATCCCGATCGCGACCGGCGAGCGGTACACCTCGCACTGGGAGTTCCAGATGCTGCTCGCCCGCGGCGGTGCGCAGATGGTCCGCCCGGACGTCTGCCTGGTCGGCGGCATCACCGGCGCCCGCAAGATCGCCGCGATCGCCGAGGCCTCACACGTCGGCGTGGTCCCGCACAACCCGCTCAGCCCCGTCTCCACCGCGGCGTGCCTGCAGATCGCCGCGACGGCGCCGAACTTCGTCCTGCAGGAGTTCCCCAACGAGACCTGGGGTTCGGCCGGTGACATGCGTCCGGACCCCGCCAAGCTCGTCACCGGCGCGGCCCTGCACGACGGCGAGGGCTTCGTCCACATCAGCGATGAACCAGGCATCGGCGTAGCACTCCAGGCCGACGCCGAGCAGCGCTACCCTTACCGCAAGCGTCAGATCCTCACGCGTCTGCACGTCGACGGGTCGGTGGTGGATCAGTAGCCCTACCCCGTCTACGGAGAGAATGCGATGAACCGCCGGGTGACCATGTCTGACGTGGCGAAACTCGCCGGAGTTTCCCATCAGACGGTCTCGCGCGTCCTCAACGAACCCGGCCGGGTCACCGCGGACACGAGGGCACGGGTCCAGGCCGCGATCGAGCGGCTCAACTACCACCCGAGCACGGTCGCCCGTGCCCTCGCGAGCCGCCGGACCAGAACCATCGGACTGTTGAGCACCGGTCTCGCCCTGCACAGTCACTCCAAGCGGATGATCGCGTTCAACGAGGCGGCGCGCTCGGCCGGCTACCAGGTGAGCATGGCGAGCCTGGCGAAGGCCGAGCGCGAGACCATGCTGCCCGCGCTCGGCGTACTCCTCGGTCAAAGTGTCGAGGGCATCGTCCTGATCGCCGCCGACGAACGCGCTCTCGAGATCATCCAGGACGTCGACCTCGGCGTCCCCCTCGTCATCGCCGAGAGCAGCGGGCGTGGCGGTCCGCACAACGTGTCCATCGACCAGTTCCTCGGCGCGCGGCTGGCGACCGGACACCTGGCCGATCTCGGCCACCTCGCGATCGCCCACCTGGCCGGTCCCACCTGGTCGCTGGACGCCAACCAGCGGCTTCGCGGCTGGCGGGCCGAGCTGGAACGCCGTGGCCTACCGGTGCCCGAACCCTTCTTCGGCGAATGGACTCCGGAAAGCGGCTACCAGATCGGGCGCCGGCTCGCGGAGAGCGCGGAGGTCACCGCTGTCTTCGTCGCGAACGACCAGATGGCCATCGGACTCCTGCACGCGTTGTCCGAGTGCGGCGTACGGGTCCCCGCCGACATGAGCGTCGTCGGCTTCGACGACATCGCGGAGGCGGCCCACTTCATCCCACCGCTGACGACGGTCCGGCAGGACTTCAACCAGCTGGGCCGGCAGATCCTCGCGACCCTGCTCAGCCTGATCGAGGATGTGGAGTCCGGCGAGCCCGTCCACACCGAGCCGAAGCTCATCGTCCGGGAGTCGAGCGCCGCGCCTCGCCTCCTCACGACGGGCGCGAACCGTCGGAAGGCCACCGCACCACGACAGGTCTGAGCGGGTCGCCCATGTCGAGCACGATGTCGGCCCGGTCGGAAGGACGTGCCTCCGCGCGGTACAACTCCTGTCCGGGCAGGTACCGCGCGAGGTAGCGCTCCTCCACCGTGGCCACCGAGCCGAACAGCGCGACGTCGCGGACGAGGGCGCGCCGCAACGTCTCCTCCGGTTCGACGTGGAGGTAGACCGTCACGTCCCAGTGGTCCCTGACCTGCGGGCGTAGCAGGAAGACACCGTCGAAGAGCAGGATCGCGTCGTCGTCAGCCCGACGGCGTTCGGCAACGACGTGCTCCTCCGACCGCAGGTCGTAGGTCGCCGGCAGATAAAGCCCGTCGCCGCCCGGCCCGAGTGGGCCGAGCACCGAACCCACGACCGCGTCCTGGTCGAAGGCGTCGAGGTAGTAGCCCTCCGGCGACAGGGATCCCCGGCGCCGACGGACCTCCTCGGGCCGGTGAAAGTCGTCGACGCCGAGCCGGATGACGTTCCGGCTTCGCCTCAGCGCGACCGCGACGTCGTCCGCCAAGCGTGTCTTGCCGGCCGCGTCCGGACCGTCGACGGCGACCCGCAGCGGGTGCGGGAGCCGGTGCCGAGCGAGATGCTCGGCCAACCGGGCCACCACCTCGTCGCGTTCGTGACCGCGCGTGTGCGCCCTCATGCGCTCGAGACGGTAGTCGATGCTCAGTCGACCACGAGCCTGATCGCGAGCGGCTCGCCCACGGAGTAGATACCGTGCCGCCGGTCGCAGCGGGCCAGGTCGCGGGCGTGCATGAAGCCGCCGCCCTTGGTGATGTAGGGCGAGTGGGCCCAGTCCTCGCGTTCGGGTACCTCGCGCGGAGCGCCGGGGAAGGGGGCGTAGAGCGTGGAGGTGAGTTCGTCGGCGTTGCCGGCCATGTCGAGCAGCCCGAACGCGCTCCGGCCCTTCGGGTACTGACCGACCGGTGACGTGTCGCCCCGACCCGACCGGCCCAGGTTGGCGCGGCCCTCCTCCCACTGGTCGCCCCACGGATAGGTACGCAGGTCGTCGCCGCGCGCGGCGCGGACCCACTCCTCCTCGGTCGGCAGGCGTACGGTCCGGCCGGTGAGTTCGGACAGGGCCTCGCACAGTGCCAGGGTCTGCTCGACCCCGACGGTGGCCGGATGATCCGGGCCGCCGTCACGGACGGGCAGGATCGCCGTCTCCTCCGCCAGGACGCGAACCTGTGCGACTGTCAACGGCACCTTGCCAATCCGGAACGCGGGCACGGAGACCACGTGCCGGGGAACCTCCTTGAGCAGCCACCCGGGCTCGATCCCGCCCATGTCCGGCGCGGCGAGTTCGGCGTGGACCGTGTCGAGGTCCGATCCCACCACCACCTGCCCCGCCGGCACCTCCACCAGGTCGTCCTCGATCCCCGCGAGCACGCTTGCCACGTCCATGTCGGCCTCTCCTCCGCCGTCCTTCGCTTCGGCACGAGCCTGGCATCGAGGACGGTCGCCCACCATCGGCCCTTCGACCGACCTGCCGTCTGTCTGCCGACGTAGGCGGGACGGGCGTGGTCGGGTACTCAGCCGCGGCCGGCCACGGCGAAGCGTTCGGCCGCGTGCCGGCGGGACACGTTCTCGGCGAGCTTCAGCCGAGCGGCCTCGAAGGCGTCCCAGTCCGCGACGTCGGGCAGCGAGGGGACGGTGACGAGTTCACCGGCGTCGAGTCCGGCCAACGCCGCCTCGACCGCCTCGGCCGGCTCCATCACGATCTCCTCGGGGAGGCTCGACAGGGGCACCCAGGAGCCGTCCCAGATCGCGGTCCGCACCGCACCGAACATCACCGCCTGCACCCGTACCCCGGTCCCCGCGACTTCCTGGTGCAGGCCCTGGGTGAAGGTCAGGACGTAGGACTTCGTACCACTGTAGGCACTCCCGGACGGCAACAGGTTGACGGCGAGCGCCGAGGACGGGTTGATGATGGTGCCGGTCCCTCGCTCCACCAGGCTGCCGAGCACCGCGCCCGTGAGCCGGGTCAGGGCGGTCACGTTGAGCTGGAGCAGCGTCGTCACCTCGGCCAGGTCGGCCTTGACCAGGGGTGTCAGTCCGCCGACGCCGGCGTTGTTCACCAGAACCTCGATCCGCTGGTCCGTACGCAGCCGCTCCTCCAGCGCGCGCAGGTCGGACTCCACCGTGAGGTCCGCGACGAGGACCTCCGCGTTCACCCCCGTCTCCTTCGCGACCCGGGCGGCCAGCGTGTCAAGGCGGTCTTGTCGACGGCCGACCAGCAGCAGGTCGTGCCCTCGGCGGGCCAACTGGTCGGCGTACGGCTCGCCGAGGCCACCGGAAGCGCCGCTGATCACCGCCAGGCCGGTCGTTGTCGCTTCACTCATCGGAAGCCTCCATCTCCAGGAAGTGTGGTCCCCGGCGGCGTCGCGACCAGGTGGATCGCGCATCACCCCGGTAGATGACGACCATAATCTAAACGTCCGGGCCGGGCACCCGATAGGTGATGCACGTCATATAAACTCTCGGAGTCGGGACGAACGACAGGTGAAGGGAGCGCACAGATGGGACGCGCTTCGAAGGCGGACGCGCAGAAGCATCGCGACGAGGTGGTGACCGCCGCGGCCCGAATGTTCCGGGAACGCGGCATCGGCGCGGTCAGCGTGCCCGAACTCATGGCGGCCGCCGGACTCACCCACGGCGGCTTCTACCGGCACTTCCCGTCCAAGGACGCCCTCGCGGCGACCGCGGTCAGCGCGGCCTTCGCCGAGCAGGTGGCCTGGACCAAGGCGATCTTCGAGCGCCACCAGGGCGACCCGGAGGCAGGCCACGCGGAGATCGTCGACGTCTACCTCTCCACCGACCACCGCGACCAGCCGGGCACCGGATGCGCCCACGCCGGCCTGGCGATCGACGCCTCACACACGTCCACGGACAGCGGCGTACGCGAGGCGTTCGCCGCCGGTATGCGTGAGACGGTGGACACGCTGGCGACGTCGGGCGGGCAGACGCGCGAGAGCAAGGCTCGACGCGAGGCGGCCCTGGTCGAGCTCGCGACCCTGGTCGGCGGGATGGTCCTGGCGCGGGCGACCGCCGGCGAGGAGATCTCCGATCAGGTCCTTGCCGCGGTCCGCAAGAGCCTCGCCCAGACGTGATCCCGCCTCGCGCCGACGCCGACGGCGACGGCGACGGCGACGGCGACGGCGACGGCGACGGCGATCAGTCGACCGACGCGCCGACCGTCCGGGCGTGGGTCTCGTAGGAGCCGGTGTCGATGCCCCACGAGACGATACGGAGCGGCTCGATCCGCAGGTAGGCCTCATCCATCGGGAACGGCACGGACAGGCGCTGTCCCACCTGCGCGCCGCCGCTGTCGTGGGTCCGCACCCGCCCGCGAATCTCCACCCCCCTCGGCGTCCAGGGGGCCACAGACGCGAGGTCGTCGACAATCAGGGCCGCCTTGCCGGTGCGCCTGGCGTCCCGGTACTTCTTGCTGGCCACCATGTCGCCGGCGGAACCGATGACGACGGTGTCGTCCTCGGGGTCGTAGTAGGCACCCACCGCGGTGGCATGGGGCATCCCGTCGCGCCCGACCGTGGCCAACCGGCCGAGCGGTTGGGTCCGCAGATAGTCGATCTCCGCTGCGCTGAACACGCTCATTCGCCGTCTCGCTCTCGATCTCGCCGGACTGAGGTCTCACTGGATTGAGGTCTCACTGGCTGGAGCAGGCCCGGCACCCGTCGCCGACCCACACACGCTAGGGTAAAACGCACATGGCAATAATTACAACGATCGTTGCAATCCAGCTGGAGAGAGGAGCGATCGCGGGACATGGCCACACCCCGACCACGCGGCGGACTGACGGACAAACGGCGGGCGATCCTCACCGGCGCACTCACCGTCTTCGCCCGTGACGGCTACACCCGTGCGAGCGTCGACGCGATCTCCGCCCAGGCCGGCGTCTCGACGCGCACGATCTACAACCACTTCCAGGACAAGGCCGACCTCTTCCGCACCGTCATCCAGGAGAGCGCGGGCCAGGTGGCGGCGGCACAGATCGCGATCATCGAGCGGCACCTCCACCGGATCAGCGACCTCGAGGCTGACCTGGTGGAGTTCGCGCAGGCGTGGCTCACTCCCATGCCCGACTACGCCGATCACTTCGCCCTGGTCCGGCAGGTCGACGCCGAGGCCGGCCACATCCCGCAAGCCGCGGTTGACGCATGGCAGCAGGCCGGTCCACTCCGGGTCCGCCGCGAGCTTGCCCGCCGGCTCCAAGGATTCGCCGACCGGGGACTCCTGCGCATCGAGGACGCCGAACGGGCGGCACTGCACTTCTCGCTGCTGATCTCCGGCGCCAACCCCTCCTACCGCGGCGAGGTCCGCCGGGACACCGCCGAGACCGTCCGGGCCGGCGTCCACGCCTTCCTGTACGGACATCTCCCACGGTGAGTCAGCCGTACCCGGACCGAGGGCGGGACAGAAACGTGAAGGACGACGAGTGCGCTATCGGCTGATGGGCCAGACGGGTCTACGGGTGTCCGAGCTGTTCCTCGGAGCGATGAAGTTCGGCACGCCGGAGGGTGGGTCGCCCCCGGAGGAGTGTCGCCGCATCGTCGATCTGTACGACGACGCGGGCGGCAACGTCGTCGACACCGCCAACGCCTACGGCGACGGTCGAAGCGAGACCATCCTCGGCGAGCTCCTCGAACGTCGTCGCGAGCGGTTCGTCCTCGCGACGAAGTACACGATCTCGCGCGACAGCACCGACCCGAACGCCGCGGGCAACCATCGAAAGAGCCTCGTCCACGCGCTCGAGGCCAGCCTGCGCCGACTCCGGACGGACTACGTCGACGTGTACTGGGTCCACATGTGGGACCGCCACACGCCGCTGGAGGAGACGATGCGCGCACTCGATGACGTCGTCCGCGCCGGGAAGGTCCTCTACGTCGGCATCTCCGACGCGCCGGCCTGGGTCGTCTCCCGCGCCAACACCCTCGCCGAATGGCGCGGATGGGCGCCGTTCGTCGGTCTGCAGGTTCCGTACAACCTCCTCGCCCGCGACATCGAACGCGAGCTGTTGCCGATGGCGGAGGCGTTCGGGATGACGGTGGCCGCCTGGGGGCCGCTCGCCCACGGTCGCCTGTCCGGCCGGCTCGAAGGCGCGACCGGTGCCCCGACCGACGGGCATGCGGTCACCCTGGCCCTGCGGGAGGTCGCCGACGAGGTCGGTGCGACACCCGCCCAGGTCGCGATCGCCTGGACCAGGGCAGCGTCGCGCGCGGTGCATCCGATCCTGGGCGCGCGTACGGCAGAACAGCTCAAGGACGGCCTGGGCGCCCTCGACGTCGTCCTCACCCACGACGCCCGTGCCCGCCTCGAGGCGGCGACCGACTTCACCGTCGGCTTCCCGGGTGACTTCATCGCCAAGTCCAGCCCCTGGGTGTTCGGCGAGGCCTCCGGCAGACTCGACGGCAGGTGAGAGACCCTCGAACCGATGAGCCCGCTGAGACAGGCACGAGCGAGGGAGGGCGACATGGGTCGCGTCGACTTCTGGGACGACCCGAACGCACCGGCCCCGAACAGCCTCGTCCCGTCGGTGACGGCGGTCGTGGTCCGAGACGACACCCTTCTGCTGATCCACCGGGTCGACAACGACCGCTGGGCCCTGCCCGGCGGAGCGATCGAGCTGGGCGAGTCGAGCATCCAGGCCGCAGTGCGTGAGACCAGCGAGGAGACCGGCATCGACATCGAGGTCCAGGGCCTGGTCGGCGTCTACACCGATCCCCGGCACGTCATGCGCTACGACGACGGGGAGGTGCGCCAGCAGTTCAGCCTCTGCTTCCGCGCCGATCCCGTGGGTGGTTCGCCACGCCCGCAACCATCGGAGACCAGGGCCGTCCGCTGGGTGGCCCTCGACCGGCTCGCGGATCTCGACATCCACCCCAGCATGCGCACCCGGATCGAGGACGGCCTCGCCTGGCGGCCGGGGACGGCCGCGAAGATCATTTGATCGTCGCGGTGTCGGCCGCCCTAGACTGCCCTGATGACGGATCACGGGGGTACGTCGGAACAGCTGTGGACCGTCCGCGCTCGCGTGCTCGAACGGCCGCCGCGACCTCCGACCGCCTGTCACACGGTCCTCACGTCCGACCCACCGGCCGGCTGCTCCGGCGTCGAGGTGGTCGGGCTGGATCCGCGCACGGTGCCCGGCGCGGCGATCCATCGCGGCGGCACGGTCTTCACCCCGACGCTCCGGCTGACCGGCCGCTACGACGGCGGGCGCCTCGTCCTCACCCAACCCCCCACGCTCGTCCAGAGGCGCGCGTACGCGACCCCTCCGGTGCGCAGACGGACCGGCTCCGTCCCCGCCGGCCCTGGCGCTGCGCGCACCATCGAGGCCGCTCCTTCAGACGTCGACCTGGCTGCGATCCGGGAGCGACTTCACGCCGACGCTGAGCTCGCCGACCACGGCATCGCGATCCTCGGCTCGGGTCAGGCCGGCGGCCAGGTGCTGCTCTGGGTCGTCGTGGCCGGACCCGAGCAGACCGAGTTCCTGCTGGACCGCTACGGCCCCCACCTCGTGGTGGAGGGCTGGCTGGAGCCGGTCCCGCCGCGATGAGGCCACGAACGATTCACCCGCTGGTCGAGAGACGTTCCGGACGCGGATCGCACTGATCGGGACACTGCGTCGAGTTCGCGCCGTGAGCTGTCGCCGTCCTCGCCCCGAAACCGGTGCGAACGACTGTCGCCGCTCACGCAGGCATTCCCAGGTCGTCCGATCGTCCTCCGATGTCGTTCTCGAACGGGAGTATCGAATGCTCGTGCGCACCAAGCCAGGAACCCGACTCCTCGTCGCGCTCGCGGCGACCGCCGCGGCCGGGGCGGTGGCTCTCACCGCGATTCCCGGCGCCGCCTCCGCGGCCGCACCCACCCGGGCCGCCGCCCACGTCGGCACCCAGGCCGTTGGCACCCAGGCCGTCGGCACCCAGGCCGTCGGCACCCAGATCGTCCGCTCCGCCGCGGCCGTGCCGCCCGTGCTCGACGGCACGGTGGTCGCGTCCTTCGACGCCTTCGACGCCAACCAGGCCATCGCGGTGGACAAGAAGTACTTCTACGCCGTCAACAACCGGACCATCACCAAGCACGACAAGGCCACGGGCAAGCCCCTGCTGCAGTTCGCCGGGGCCTCGGACGGTCCGATCATCCACATGGACAGCGGCGCGGTGGTCGGCAACAAGCTCTACGTCGCCCACTCCAACTACGACGAGTCGCCGATGGAAAGCTCCATCGAGGTGTTCGACACCGAGACGATGCGGCACGTCGGCACGCACAGCTTCGGGATCTACCGCGGTTCGCTGACCTGGCTGGACCGGCACGACGGCGCGTGGTGGGCCGGCTTCGCCAACTACGACGTGGTCCCGGACGGCGAGAGCGAGCCCTACGGCGAGACCTACAACACCCAGGTCGTGAAGATGGACAACGACTTCCAGGCGGTGGAGTCCTGGACGATCCCCACGCAGATCCTCGACCGGTTCAAGCCGATGAGCAACTCCGGCGGCTCCTGGGGCCCGGACGGTCGCCTCTACCTCACCGGCCACGACCTCGGCGAGGCCTACGTCATGAAGGTCCCCGCCGCCGGCGCCGAACTCGAATGGGTGGCCACGGTCGAACTCCCCGAGATCCAGGGCCAGGGCATCGCCTGGGACCGCTCCGGCGCCAAGCCGACCCTGTGGGGCATCAGCCGCGCGGACAGCAAGGTGATCAGCTTCTCGGTCCCCTACCGGAATATCAGCGACCCCGAGCGGACTGACTGGGAGATCCTCGGCCCGGGTGAGTTCCAGCAGTGACGTACCGCTCTGACCATCCGTGACGTGGCCGGCCCGGTCGGGTGACCGACCGGGCCTGGCCGCCGTGCCGGTGCCGGGGACGGTGTCCGGTACCGGCAGACTTCGCCGGTGCTCGAGGAGAAGGTCAACCAGAATTTCGGCCAGGTTCTACGCCGGCGAGGTGTTCTCATCCTCGCCCTGTTCGCACTGGTGTGGGCCGCCGCCGGCATCTCCGGACTGCCCTTCACCGGTCCGACGCAAATCCTGGTCGGGGCTGTCGCCGTACTCGTGACCGTCGTCGCTCTCGCCCTCGGCCTACGTCCCCAGGGGACGGCGGGCACCCGCCCGCGCGACCTGCCGGACGGATGGCGTCGCCGGGTCGGCCAGGTCAACCTCGTCGAGGTGGTTCTGGTCCTGGTGACCATCTTCGGCTGCGCCCGGCTGGGCGTGCCGATGCTCATCCCACCCGTCGTGTGCCTGGTCGTCGGCGCCCACTTCCTCCCGCTGGCGCGACTCTTCGACCAGCCGCAGTACCGCTGGACCGGCATCCTGTTGTGCGTCGTCGCGGTGGTGGGGTTCGTGATCCTCGCCGCGGGCGGGAGCACCGAGGCCACGCGCGCGGTCGTCGGCCTCACCGCCGCGCTCATCCTGTGGGCGTCCGCCCTGCACGTCGCCTTCCGCGGCTGACCGCGCCACTCCCCCTCCCTGGGGCCGGGCTCGCCCACGGGAGGTCGGTCGCGGCGATCCGGACCCCCTCCCTCCCACGGCTACGGGCGAGTTCTGGGTAGAACCAAACCTGCGGGACCCAGAGCGTGCCTCATCTGTCGTACGGAACGTGGACCACGCCCAGAGGATGGTGGCCGGGAGGGGTGGTCAGTCATGGCGTCGAACCGGAAACCCGAGACCGAACCCGCCACGCTGCGCCGCGCCATCGGGGCGTCCGCCATCGGAAACCTGATGGAGTGGTACGACTACGGGGTCTACGGCTACGCCGCGGCGATCATCGGCGAGGTCTTCTTTCCGTCGCAGAGTACGACGGCCGCGTTGCTGTCCTCGTTCGGCGTGCTCGCCGTCTCGTTCGTGATCCGCCCGTTCGGCGGGTTGTTCTTCGGCCCGTTGGGTGACCGCATCGGTCGGCAGCGGGTACTCGCGACCACGATCATCCTGATGGCATGCTCGACCTTCGCGATCGGGGTGCTGCCGTCCTATGACCAGGTCGGCGTCTGGGCACCGATCCTGCTGGTCCTCGCCCGTCTGGTGCAGGGCTTCTCCACCGGCGGTGAGTACGGCGGCGCCGCGACCTTCATGGCGGAGTACGCACCGGACCGCCGGCGTGGGTTCCTGAGCAGCTTCCTGGAGTTCGGCACGCTCAGCGGGTACATCCTCGGGGCGGGGTTTCTCACCGCGCTCACCTTCGCCCTCCCGCACGCGGACATGCAGTCCTGGGGTTGGCGGATCCCGTTCCTCGTCGCGCTGCCGTTGGGACTGGTCGGGCTCTACCTGCGGTTGAAGCTCGAGGACACTCCGGTCTTCCGGGAGTTGCAGGAGACCGGCAACGTCTCGCGGGCGCCGCTACGGGAGAGCATTTCGCGGAACTGGCGACCGATCCTGTCCCTCATCGGTGTCGTGATCCTGCTGAACGTCGCCGACTACACGTTGCTGACGTACATGCCGAGCTATCTGTCCGACGTGCTCGACATCAGTTCCTCGGTCGCCCTGCTCATCCTCGTCGGCGTCATGCTCGTGATGTTGGCGGTCATTCCGTTCGTGGGTGCGCTCTCCGACCGGGTCGGGCGTAAACCCGTGCTCCTCGCCTCGGCGATCTGCTTCGTGGCGTTCTCCTATCCCGCCTTCTGGCTCATCTCGCGGGGAAACCTCGCCTACACCGTCCCGGGCATGCTGATGCTCGGGCTCTTCCTCGTCCTCTATCTCGGGACGGAGCCGTCCACGCTGCCCGCGATCCTCCCGACCCAGCACCGGTATGGCGGTTTCGCGATCGGCTACAACCTGTCGACCTCGCTGTTCGGCGGGACCGCGCCCTTCCTGAACACCTACCTGATCTCGGCGACGGGCAACGAGTTCGTGCCCGCCTTCTACCTGATGCTGGCCGCGGTGGTGTCGATCGGCCCGATCCTGTCGATTCCGGAGACCGCGCGCGCGTCCATCCATGGCACGACCCGCCCGGGGACCACCCCGGTCGCGGGATGAGACCGGCCAGGCAGGGTTCGTAGGACCCAGATCGCTTCTGCGAGATATGAAAACTGGCCTGCTCGGCCCGACAACAAGACTCGTTCCTTCCTTGGTCTGCCGCACACTTTCTCCTGACCACCTCGCCGGATGAAGACAACGGCCGCTAGGGTGCGTCACCGCTGTAGGAACACTCGTCACCGTGTACGGCGCGTGGAAGGTCGAGAACAAACCGATAACTGGATGCGCGCGGAAATGTGTGCAATTCGACGTTGCGTTCATTGTCGCGATCGCGCTATTCGTGTTCACCCTCGCACCGTGGGTCGGTATGAAGGGACCTCCCGGCCCACTCATGATGAGTGCGCAACGCAACGTCGAACTTCAGCGCACCGCGAACGAGGTGGTCCGGACCATCCTCAACACCTCCGGCACCGACGAACAGCACCGCGCCCGGGATCCGGGACGCTCTGACCCGCTACGGCGTGGCGCTGAGCGCGTTCGAGCAGACCCGGAAAAGGTCAGGGCCACGCGGCAGGCCCACCCCTAGCCGACCTCCCACGACATCGACCGCTGCCGGTAGACGCAAGGCGGCCCCCCGCCGGAAGCTTACGGGGGGCCGATCAGTGCGGGCAGGAGCTTGGGTGGGTTAATGCAGGTCGAACTCGCCGGCCTTGATGCTGTCGAGGAACGACCCCCAGGCGGCCGGGGAGACCGTCAGCATCCCGCCGTCCCGATCCTTGGTGTCACGCACGCCGATGTGGGTAGTCGATGCTCCGACCTCGACGCAGTTTCCGCCGGAAGAGCTGTAGCTGGCCTTGCGCCAGTTGGTAACCTCGGCCCTAATGCTCTTCACGACATGATCCTTTCCATCATGTTGTCAGCGGCTTCGCTCAACAGGTCGGCGCTCGCTTGCGGCGAGACCGCCGCCTCGCGAATCCTGTCATACAATTCCAGCCTGCGTACGTCACTTACGTTCGTGACGACGGTGTCGTCAATCAACGTGTCAACGCTGGCGATCGTGCCGTCCTGTGGATCATGGTACGTGTAGAGCGAGAAGCTGCTCTTCGGCACCGTGAACGCCTCGATCGTCGCGTCCGCAGGAAGAACGCGAACGATTATGTGGTCACCGGCCTCGGCCAGGACGCGGTACTGAGCCGCCAGCACCTCCAGTGGGGCTGTGGGTCTACGAATGACCGCTTCGTCGATGATCACCTCATAGTGCGGCCCGTCAGACGTACCAACTACATGGAGGGGGACGGCCGGTGAGCGGCGGTGCCACCTACGACGTCGTTGGGCCAGAGACCCGGGCAAGGAACGTCCGGTTCATCTGGGGGCCGCTGAACGGCTACAACATCTACGCGGGTTCCGCCAACGTGAGTTACGGGTTCACCGTCCACAACTGGTCCTGGCATGGCCCCAAGTACCCCGGAAGGTGGTGGACCTGGGCCAAAGGGATCAAGGTGCAGCAGACAAACGACCTCCTCAAGTACATGAGCGTGGAGTCGACGCCTACCGATCCGATGGACGCTGGCTGGAGCACTAGCTAGTTGCTTGACATGACATGCCCTCACTTCGCCTTGGCGGGGTGGGGCACGTCCTATTGTCAATTCGACCGAGAGGACACGAGACATGACTGAATGGAGTGCTCTCGCGCGTCGTCGGGCGGACGCCGCCCGGCGCGCCGAGAAGGTGCGAAGGCTTCCAGCGGAGGCGTACGGCCACCCGCCGGACTATGTGTGGCAGGACACGTTCCAGCCCGTCCCGGTACCGCCCCCCGGCACCGGCTCCGTCGTAGTCATGTCGAGCGAGCCAGTCTGGCTGCGGGACATCGGTCCCGTGGGCAGGCTGGAGCTGCCGTCCTTCATGCTGACGCGCAGATGGTCGGCGGAGTGGTACGGCGACATCGACGAAGACGACGACGCCCCAGTGCCTGAAGGATCTGTTCGTGTAGCTCCCGTCCTCGGTTGCCCACGTCCCCTTATGCACCGCCTCGGCGTGCTGGAGTGGGCGGCTCGCCAACCCGCCGCCCGCGTCGTCAAGACGGTCGGGGGCAGCGCGGATGAGATCCCGATGGAGCTGACTGCCGTCAATCGGGCACCGGACCCAGGGACCGGCTACCTGCGTATCATGCTCGATTCCAGCCGCCCCATCTGGTACGCGGTGTGGTTCGACATCTACACCGGCCTCGCCGAGTTCGCCGACGACGACCTACGCGCGGTCATCGAATGGGCGCAGGCACAGCCAGCCGAAGACAAGCTGATCACCGGGGACGCGCTCGACGAACAAGTGGATCTCGCTGCGTTCCTCCAGCACCCCGACCGCTATCTGCAAGCACTCTGAGAAGACAGCCAGTCCAAGGGGCGGGGGTACCCCGCGTTCTGAGAGGACGACCATGCCGATAGGTGACTACGACGGGCCTACTCCCCCCAAGTACGGACCCGAGACCGAGCCGGACTGGGTGCAGTCCCGGATTGCGGCCGAGGCTGGCGACTACGAGAAGTCGATCGCCTACGGGCTTATGCACGTCGGTGCGTGCCTAGAGATAGTCGGCCAGAGACTCAGCGAGATTTCCTCCGCTCTAGAGGGGCCAGCTCAGCCTGTTGACCCTGATGACCCCCGCAGACGGCGGGATGAACCCCACTGAGAGGACAGCGCCATGGCAACATTCCCCAGCACGTTCGGCGATGAGGACCACCCTCACAAGCCGACCCTGATCGAAACCAAGGTCCACGAAGCCATGGCGGCAGGGAAAGGCGACCTGGCAATCCGGCGCGCACAGGTCGCGAACTGAACGGGACACAAGAGAGGAAGCCCTGCGGTGGGGGGCCGAACAGCCCGCCGGGGGCCGGTCGACGAAAGGAGGTGAGAACTATGAGGAAGAGGATCCTGATCGCGGCGGCGATCATCGTGGTCGGCGCGGGGGCGGCCGGGGCGACAGTCGCGTTCAAGTCGGGCGACATACCGGAGTGGCTACAGGGCTGCGGAGGGGTGACGGGCACGCCTGGGGGCGGTTGGACCGGGTACTGCCCGATGCCGGAGCACAGCATCATCGGTGGAGTCGGCGACAAGTAAGTTGGTTGGGCCCCTGCGGCTCGCCCGCGGGCGCTAGGCGGGCGGTTCCGGCAGGGGCCAGCTTTTAGTGAAGATGCAACGCCTTGCCACACGTGAAGCACCCGAGAGTCGGCGACTGCACAACCGCTCGACCACCGGCGCGGCAAGTCTCCGCGCCCCAACCCTTTTTCTTCTTCGGCTTCGTCGGCTCAAGCTCTGGCGCCACAGGTAGCAGCGACAGCTCCCCGACCTCCGCCACGCCGGTGGCCTCGACGCCGAGCTGTACGGCCTCCAGGCCCGCGCCTACTCAAAGGGTGGCGCCGATCTGGCGGCCGACCTCGGCGAGGAGCCGTTCGGCCTCGGCGAGGGCAACCGCACGGTCCCCGCCGGCTGCCTCCATCAGGGACCAGGTCCGCTGGACACCGAGCTTCTCCCGGCCCTCCTCGCTCATGGCGATCTCTCCCGCGACCAGGAACACCGGTACGCCGGATCGGCGGGCGAGGTGCGCGATCGCCGCGGGTGCCTTGCCGTGCAGGGTCTGGTCGTCGCAGCGACCCTCGCCGGTGACGACGACACGGGCACCACCGAGATGGCGTTCGAACCCCAGGATGTCGAGCACGAACGCCGCCCCCTCGATGATCTCCGCGTCCAGCAGACCGTAGGCCGTCGCCGCGACTCCCCCGGCCGCCCCGCCGCCGCGCAGAGTACGGATGTCCCTTCCCGACAACTCCTGGACGAGCGCGGCGAACTCGTCGATCTCCCGCTCGACCTGGTCGGCCGCCTCGCCGGTGAGGCCCTTCTGCGGTCCGAAGACCGCGACGCTGCCCTCCGGACCGAGCAGCGGGCAGGTGACGTCCGCCGCGATCCTGATCCGGGCGTCGCGCAGACCAGGGTGCAGCCCGTCCAGGTCGACCGCCACGATCCGTCCGAGCCCAGCGGCTCCGGGCTCGACGGGGAGGCCGTCCCGGTCGAGCAGGCGCGCGCCGAGGCCGACCAGCAGTCCCGTACCCGCATCCGTGGACGCGCTGCCGCCCAGTCCCAGCACGATGTCGTCGCAGCCGTGGTCGAGCGCGGCGGCGATCGCCTGGCCGACCCCGACGGTGTGGGCCGTCATCGGATGCAGGGCGGCACCAGGCAGCGTGGACATGCCGCAGGTGTTGGCGAGTTCGACCACGGCCTGCCGGCCACGGCGCGCGACAACGCTGTCGACCGGCGTACCGATCGCGTTGACGACGGTGACCGGCAGCGGCTCGAACCCGGCGGCGATCGCCGCGTCGACCGTGCCGTCACCTCCGTCGGCGATCGGCGCGACGTCGATCGGCGCGTCGGGTCGAACGTCGTGGATGCCGCGGGCCAGCGCCCGCGACACCTCCAACGCGGTGAGGGAGTGCTTGAACTTGTCCGGAGCGATGACGACCGTCCGCGACGACAAGGCGTCCGCCGGGTGGCCCGATCCGACCGCCATCAACGTGCGATCTCGTGGGTGGCGACCGCGTGTCCCTTGATCCACTCCCAGTCGTAGCTGACCCCAAGTCCCGGCCCCGAGGGCACCGACACGCATCCGTCCACGCCGACCGCGCCGAGGTCCTCGGTGTAGCCGTCGCCGTAGACCGGCGGCATGACCGGGTTGCCGAGTTCGGGATCGAGCAGGCCGAGCTCGTAGTAGTTGGTGTTCCGGATCGCCGCCATGCAGTGGCGTTGGGCCGGACCGGCCGCGTGCACCTCGACGTCGATACCGAGCGACTCGGCCGCGCGGGCGGTCTTGATCACCCCGGTGATGCCCATGTCGAGTTCGGGGTCGGCTCGCAGCATGTCGGTGCCGCCGGTCAACGCGAGCGACATCCGCAACTCCAGCCCCCGCACGAACTCCGTAATGAGCAAGGGCGTCTTGACACGTTCGCGCAGGATCTTGTGGGCGGTCGGCGCGTCGCCGCGCAGCGGGTCCTCCCACCAGTACGCGCCCACCTCGTCGCAGACCCGGCCCAGCTTGAGCGCGTCCGCGAGCGTGGGCAGGCCCTTGCCGGGGTCGGTCATGACGTCGGCCCGGCCGGCCAGGCGTTCACCGACGGCGCACATCACGTCGATCTCGTCCTTGACCAGTCCGGTGCCGAACCCGTGGAACTTGTAGGCCCGGACGCCGAGCCTGACGCAGTACTCGGCGTAGTCGGCGTAGGCGGCCGGCGAACCCAGCGAGCCACGCCCCTTGGTGCCGCCCACGGTGCTGACGTAGGCGGGGAGGCGTTCCCGGTGCCGGCCGAGCAGCGCCCAGATCGGTGCTCCGGCGGCCTTGCCGGCGATGTCCCACAACGCGATGTCGACGGCGCCGTAGCCGATCCGGTCGTGCTTGGCGTGCGCGCGGTTGACCGCGTCCCAGAGCCGCTCGCGGTCGCGGTAGTCCTGTCCGACCACCATCCGCAGTCCGGCGAGGGTCTGCGGAACGGCGAGCGGCGGTGCGCTCCACAACGCGACGTAGCTGCCCTCGTGGCCGTCGTCTGTGCGCAGCTGGACCGCGAACTTCCGCAGGGCGCGGCCGGATCCTGGTACGTCGAACTCGAACTCGGTGAGGGTGGCGGACTCGACGATGGTCATGCGGCGGCCTTCCGGGTGCGGGTGTCGATGGCGGTCAGGCGCTGGGACCTGGCCGTGGCGGTGGGTGCGCTCATGTCGTCGCCTTCTCGCCCGGCTTGTGGATCCAGTCCTCCTCCAGCGCCTCCCACTCGCGCATTCCGGTGGCCACGGCCCGCAGGCGTTCCATCGTCGCGCCGTCGTAGTGTCCGAGTGACAGGCCGTCGCAGCCCGCGTCGACGGCCGCCTTGACGCTGGCGCGCAGCGTCTCCGGCGTCGCGTTCGGGCGGACGCCGAGCGCCGCCAACAGTGGCTTGTCATAGCCGAGGGCACGGCGGGCCTTCATCAGCTTCGCTCGTTTGACCGCCACGCCCTCAGGGGTGCCGAGCTGGTCGGAGTAGTCGGACTCGCGCACGGAGTCGACGTACTCAAAGGCCGACCGGAAGTTGAGTCCGGCGAGCTCCGGCTGCGACATGTAGGTGTTGTAGCGGAAGTCCACCTCGGGACGGGCGGCGTGGATGGCCTCGGAGATGACGCGGAAGAGGTCGTCGATGGAGCGACGCCGGAACAGCAGCCACGCGGCGAAGGCGTCGTTCTCCAACAACAGCTCGGTCTCGCTGTAGTTGCTCTCCCGCAGCAGGGTGCCCTCGTGCGCCTCCTCGAGGTCCCGGCCGGTCGAGACCATCGCGAGATGCCTGCTCTGCCGCAGGACCTCCTCCCAGTCGAGTCCCTGGGCGCGCGCCTTCGCCTCGCAGGCGGCGCAGAAGCAGCCGCCGGTCGCGACGGCCATCACCGCGGTCCAGCCCGCCGGTTTGCTGCTGGCGCTCACGGTGTTGCTGGACCGGAAGCCCGAGCCGAACATCACCAGACAGGACTGGATGAAGTCGATGTCGTGGTTGGCCGCGAGGTCGGTCACCAGGCCGACGAGGTACTCCTGGACGTCGGGGTTGTTCAGACAGGGCAGGGCCCGCTGGGCCTCGACGGCCTCGAAGGTTCCGACCGAGTTGCCGAACACGTCGCGCTGCAGGACGTCCGCGTACTGCTCCCGAGCCACCTGGGCGTCGAGGATCGTGTGCGAGATCTCGCAGCCGGTCTTCATTCCACGCGACCGGGCCGACTCGACCAGGGTGTCCAGCCAGTCGGTGCCGGCGAGGAACTCGCGGCTGGAGGTCATCGGCTTGATCCGGCCGGGATAGGCCTCTGGCCGCGGGATCCAGTAGGCGCGACTGTCCTCGGGCGTGTAGTACTTCCGGACCGGGTTGTGCGGGTAGAAGCGGGCGTGCAGCGGCCGCTTCTCCTTGTGCATGAGGCCGACGAGGTACGCCGAGTTGACCCCGGCCAGCGCCTCGAGGTTGTCCAGGCACCGGTCGACACCTTCGTCGGCCAGGTCCCACGCGTACAGGCTGGCTGCGATCTCGTTCAAGGGCATGGGGAGCGCCTCCGTCTCGGGGTCGGCCCCTTCCCCGTCACGGGGGAGGAAGGCCGTCGGATGCTCAAGCCATCAACGTTGTGCGCGAGGTCGAAAGTCGTCGCCGCGGCCGCATCAGGACACGGCCGAGGGCTGGAAGGGCGAGCACGCGGGTGGGTCCGGTACCCATCCGATGGAGCTCGGCGTCGAGTCCACCTGTTGCCTCCTCCTGAAGGGATGCAGCAGCCTTGCGGAACGAGATCGACCCTGGCGTCTCCTGACGTCGCGAACTGGCCGCGGCGGAGGCGTGGACATGACTGTTTCAGCCGGATAACTTGCCTGTCAAGCAATCTAGTCAGACATGTGCACAAGTGGCTCGCGTACCCGAAGGAGAGCGCCGATGCGGACGTCCCGGCCGGTCCTGAACGTCTCGATCACCCTCCGAGCCCTCCCGCTCCTGGAGCGGTTCGAGGCAGCTCGGCGACTCGGGTTCGAGCAGGTGGAGTTGTGGTGGCCGTTCGACTCCCCCACGCCCGGCGAGGGCGAGGTGAGCAGCCTCGTCGCGGCGTTGGACGATGCCGGCACCCGGCTGCGTGGGCTCAACCTCTTCGCGGGCGACATGCCGGCCGGTGAACGCGGAGTCGCCTCGAACCCCGAGCGGGCCGGAGAACTCACCGCCAACCTCGACGCGGTCCTCGCCATCGCGGAGGCGACCGGATGCCGGCTCTTCAACTGCCTCTACGGTCACCGCGACGAGCGCTGGAGCGAACAGCAGCAGGCCGAGACGGCCGACCAGGCGATCGCGGGTGCGGCCGACCGGTTGGCCGCGCTCGACGGCGTGGTCCTGATCGAGTGCCTCGCGCAGGGTGAGAACGGTGCGTACCCGCTCACCAGCCTCGAGCACTGCGCCGCGGTCGCCGACCGGGCGAACGCGCTGAGCACGCACGGCAACGTCGCGCCGCTCCTGGACCTCTACCACCTGGCACGCAACGGCTTCGACATCGTGGAGAGCGCCGCCCAGTGGGCGAAGCGGGTCGCGCACTGCCAGATCGCCGACGCGCCCGGCAGGCACGAGCCGGGCACGGGCGACCTCCCGCTGCGCGAGGCGATCGACACGTTGTACGCCAACGGGTACCAGGGGTTGGTCGCGGGAGAGTTCGTTCCCGCGTCGCCCGAGGGCCCGACCACCGCGTGGGTCGAGGACCTCGGGTGGTGAACGGGAGCGTGCGAACGAAGGGTGTGAACGACGGTTGGTGAACGAGTCATGCTGAACGTGCATCCGTATTCTGGACGCGTCGGCGGCGTCCGCTGATCCGCTGTCGGCTACCGTCTCCGCGTGCCGTGGCGCGAGGTCGAACGTGTCCTCGCACATCCGCCGCGGCATCCCAGCGTCCGAGTACCAGGAGGACGGTCCCATGGATCTTCAGTTGGAGACACGCTCACTGGTCGACGCTGTCACGCACGCCCTGCGCGACCGGATCCTGACCGGCGAGATCCCTGCCGGCGCGGCGCTGACCGAACAGACCGTCGCGACCGGGGCCAACGTCGCCCGGCCGACCGCCAAGGCCGCGATCGAACGCCTCACGCACGAAGGCCTGTTGCGGCGAGGAGCCAACAAGACCGCCCGGGTTCCCCAACTCGACGCGGACGACATCGCCGACCTGTACTTCAGCCGGATGTTCCTCGAACGCGAGGCCGTCGCGGCGCTGGCGCGGGCGAGCACCGTCCCCGAGCCGGCCTGCGACGCGCACCGGCGGTTCCAGATCGCGGCCAAGGACCGGTCGCTCACCGGCATCGTCGAAGCCGACATCGACTTCCACGTCGCGTTGGTGGCGGCCCTGAACAGCCCGCGGGTGAGTCGTATGCACACCTCGGTGATGGGTGAGGCACATCTGTGCATGGCGCAGGTGCAGGCGCACCGGCTCCTGACCGCGAAGACCATCGCCACCGAGCACGGCGCCATCGTCGACGCGATCGCGTCGGGTGAGGAGGAGACGGCCGCCCGTCTCCTCGTCGACCATCTCGAACGCGCCCGGGACCGGCTCGTCAACAACCTCGCGGTCATCTCCGCCACGGCGGCCGGCGCGGCGGCCACCGTGCCGGACCCGAGCCCGGACACGGCGGCCGCGGAGAGCTAGGACACGACCTGGTACACCGGCCGGTCAGCCGACGCGCTCGACCGTGCCGACGGCGCCGTCGCCCTGCGGAGACGCCGGTTCGCTCGGCGTGCGCCGCAGCAGCAGTGTGACCGCGAGGGCGGTGGCGGCCATCACGACCGTGCCCACGATCGCCGACAGTGCCATGCCCTGCGTGAACGCCTCCTGCGCCGAACCGAGCAGCGCCGTTCCGATCCGTTCGGGTAGCTGGCTCGCGACCTCGACCGCTCCGGGGAGGGTCTCGCGAGCCGCCTCTGCGGCTTCGCGGGGCACCCCACTGGCCGTGACGGCGGCGACCTCGGCCCGGTAGACCGCGGCTCCGATGCTGCCCAGGATGGCGATGCCCACCGCGGCACCGAGTTCGCTGCTCGCCTCGGACAGCGCGGACGCCGAACCCGCACGCGCGGCCGGGGCGGCACTGACCACCATGTCGGACGCCAGTGCGAGGACGGCGCTGATCCCGAGCACCATCACGGCAAACCCCAGCAGCAGAACGGCGAGTGGGGAGTCGACCCGGATCTGGGTCATCACCGCGAAGCCCGCGGACACGAGCACCAGGCCGCCGCCCACGACGTAGCCCGGACGGAGCCTGCGCAGGAGCGCCACCGCCAGCAGCGCGCCGACCGGCATCACCGCGACCACCGGGAGGTTCCACATCGCCGCCTCGAACGGCCCCATGCCGAGCACCAACTGGAGGTACTGCGTGCTGAACAGCAGGAAGCCCACCATCGCGAACATCGTGAGCGTGCTCGCCGCGATCGACGTACTGAAGGGGCGGTTGCGGAACAGCCGGACGTCGAGCATCGGATCGGGCAGGGTGCGCTGCCGACGCAGGAACACCAGTCCGAGCAGGGCGCCGGCGAGGACCGACAGCACCGGAACGACCCCCAGGCCGTCCTCCGCGATCCGCTTCACGCCGTAGACCATCGCGAGCACCGCGACCAGGGAGAGGACGACGCTCGCGAGGTCGAGGCGACCCACGCCCCGGCTCCGGAACTCCGGCAGCAGGACCGGCCCCAGCACCAGCAGCAGCACCATGAAGGGCACGTTGACCAGGAACGCCGATCCCCACCAGAAGTGCTCGAGCATCGCCCCACCGACGAGCGGGCCGAGCATGGCGCCACCGGAGAAGCCGGCGGTCCAGACGGCGATCGCCGTGCGACGTTGCCCCGGGTCGTGGAACATGTTGCGGATCAGCGAGAGTGTCGACGGCCCCAGGGTCGCGCCCGCGACACCCAGCAGCGCGCGGGTCGCGATGAGCATCTCGGCGCTGGTGGAGTACGCCGCGAGGACCGACGCGATGCCGAATGCCCCCGCGCCGACCAGGAGCAACCGGCGACGGCCGAACCGGTCGCCGAGCGTGCCCATCGTGAGCAGCATGCCGGCCAGCAGGAACCCGTAGATGTCCATGATCCACAACATCTGGGCGCTGCTCGGCCGCAGGTCGGCGCTGAGGAAGGGCAACGCGAAGTTCAGTACGGACATGTCCATCGAGACGAGCAGGCACGGGAGGACCAGCACGGCGAGGCCGAGCCATTCCTTCCGACCGGCCTTTGCCGTGTCAGTCATGAGCCGAACTATACGCACGTATTAAACGCTCGTATAGGACGTTCGTATAGCGGCTTGGGTAGGCTTCCCCCGTGGGACATCGAGAGGACCTGCTCGCCGGGGCGCGGAAGTGCCTGTACGAGCGCGGATACGCACACACCACCGCCCGCGACCTGGTGGCGGCATCTGGCACCAACCTGGCCTCGATCGGCTACCACTTCGGTTCCAAGGAGGCGCTGCTGACGGAGGCGCTGATCTCCGCGTTCGACGAGTGGGGCGAGGAGCTCGTCCACGTCGCGCGCACCAACGCCGTCAGCGGCAAGGGCGCGCTCGAACAGATGGAGGCGCTGTGGGTGTGGATGATCGAGTCGTTCGACCGGCTGCGCCCGCTGATGATCGCCAACTTCGAGGCCTTCGCCCAGGCCTCACACTCCGACCGGTTGCGGGCCCAGTTGGCGAGCTACTACGAGCGCTCCCGGCAGGAGTACGTCGAGGCCTTCGCCCAGGCCTCACACTCCGACCGGTTGCGGGCCCAGTTGGCGAGCTACTACGAGCGCTCCCGGCAGGAGTACGTCGAGGCCTCCAGGGAGTTCACCGGAGTCGACGGTGCGGAGGCGCGCGCCGTCGGCTCGTTCCACATGGCTCTGCTCGACGGCCTGATGCTGCAGTGGATCCTCGACCCCGAACACGCACCTTCCGGCCAGGAGATGGCGGGCGCGTTCCGCTCGATGGTCGAGCTGGTACGCCGCGACGACGCGAGCACCCCTCCGAGCGGCTGACCCGCGCGGAGTCGGCCGGGCCGCCATGCGGCGCCCGGACGCCTACGGACGACCGGGCGCGCGGCGCCGCGCTACTTGTGCGTCCGATGTCGTAGGCCCAGGCGGTCCCGGAAACCGGTCGGGTGCTCCGCCTCGGCCCGCTGCCCCGGGACCTCGCCCGAAGTCCCGGGCTTCGCGGACCCGGAGCGCTCGCCCTCGAGCCGCTCCATGCGCTGGGCCTCCCGCTTGCGCAGCTCGTCCGCCTCGCGACGGGTGTGCCGCAGCTCGCGCCGGTGGGCCCTGGCTCGGTACGCGGCCCTCGCCATCATCGCCAGGCCCAACATGCCGACGAGTCCCGTGATGACGCCCCAGAAGAACACCCAGCCGGACGACATCGGCACCGGCCAGCCGAAGAGCGTGAAGTTGCTGGCCAGCGTCGCGTCGGCGCCCTGGTTGGCCGCCGTTCCGACGACACCGACCACGGCCGCCGCCACGAAGAGGATCAGCCCAAGGAAGAACATGAAGCTCGCCTCCGCACGCGTCGAGATCTCCCCACCCGCGGGTCCGAGCGACGCCAAGCGGAGGGCGCGCGGCCCTCGTACTTCAGATCGCCGTGGGCCCACGGCGTGCTGCCAGTCAATCGCCGCTTCGCGACGTCCGTCAAGGTACGGCAGTCACTGGTAAACGCCCAGGTGAGAGTGGATACGACCGGGGGCCGTGCCCGAGCGGGACAAGTCCGGAGAATGCCGCGTCCCGCTCCTTCCCCGCCCACCCGGCACGAGCTCTCCGTCCGCTGAGTCCAGCCGTGTCGCACCCGCTCACCCGGTCGGCCGAGCCGACGGACGGCGGTGGGTACCCGCCTCTGCCGATCGGCCGATGTGCCGGGTGGCTCGCCGGCACGAGCCTGGATGCCATGCAGCCAGCATCCACGAGAACCTCCTCGACACCAGGCCGGGCGCCGACCTCCGCGCCTGGATCCGTGCTTTCCCGATGGCCGGCCTGGGTGGGGTACGCCGCCTCGGCCTGGTCGCTCCTGTACGCCGCGCTCGGCCTCTTCTGGACGTTCGGCGGTGCGGGCTTTCCGTTCGGAGCGGGGCACGACCCCGAACCGCTCGAGTCCATCCTCGGCGGGCTCCCACGCACGACCGCCGCTCCCGTGATCGCCGGGTTCGGACTGATCGGCACGGTGGTCGCTCTCGCGAGTACCCGGCCCGGGGCGCTGCGTCGTCCTGGCCGCAACGCCGCGCTCCGGATCCTCGTCCTGGGCTTCGCGGCCCTGAGCGCGGTGGCGCTGCTGGTCGTGATCCCGGACCGGCGACTGCTGATGATCGTGGCGTACGCACCGATCCTCGCCGGCATGGGCCTGTGGGTCCTTCTCACCGGATCGGACCTGCCGACCATCGCCAACCTCGGGCTGTGGACGCTCACCCACCAGGTCGGCAGCGTGCTGGGCGGGTTGGTGTGGGCGGGGGTCGCCGTGTCCTTCGCGCGCCGGAAGCGCGCCGCCTGCGTCAGGTGCGGCCGCGGTGACCAGACGCCGGCCTGGACCACGTCGGCGGCTGCCGCGCGGTGGGGACGCTGGGCGGTCGGGGTGGCGGTCGTCGTACCGCTCGTCTACGCCGCGACCCGCTGGGCCTGGGCCCTCGGGATCCGGCTCGGTATCAGCGAGGAGTTCTACCAGCAGGGCAGGGCGAACAACATCTGGTGGGCCGGAGCCGCGCTGGCCACGCTCGCCATCGGCGGCGCCGTCCTCACCCTCGGCCTGGCCCAGCGATGGGGTGAGACCTACCCGCGCCTGGTGTGGTTTCGGGCCGGACGCCGCGTGCCGCCCGCACTCGCCATCGTGCCCGCCTCCCTCGTCTCGATCATCGTCACCTCGGCAGGACTGGAGTACCTCCGACTGATGTTCCGTCCGGAGTTCCAGGAGAACTCCTGGGCCACCATGGGGCCGGAACTTCTCTGGCCGCTGTGGGGTGTCGCCCTGGCCGCCGCGACGCTCGCCTACCACCTGCGCCGCCGGGGCGCCTGCGCGGACTGCGGGCGCGGGTGAGCACGGCAGGCTCCCCGTCCTCCGCTGACTTCTTCCGGGATGCGCCGAACCGCCCTTGACGACGGCGCCGGCGAGCCCTACGTTTAACCCATCCGTTAATTAACGGAGAGGTTAAACAGATGGCAACCGATCGACTCAGCATGATCTTCGCGGCGTTGGCGGACCCGACCCGCCGGGCGATCCTGGCCCGACTGGCGGAGGGCGAAGCGACCGTCTCGGAGCTGGCGGAGCCCTTCTCCATCAGCCTTCCAGCCATCTCGCGGCACCTGAAGGTGCTCGAGGAGGCCGGGCTGATCACGCGGAGACGGTCGGCCCAGTGGCGGTCGAGCAGTCTCAACGCCGGCCCGCTCCGCGAGGTCATGGGCTGGATGGAGCACTACCGGGAGTTCTGGGACGCCAACTTCGACCGGCTCGACGCTCACCTCCGACGGATCCAGGCAGAAGCCCCCACACGACAGCCCGGCGAACCCTCCCGGGCGAAGACCACGGACCCACAGAGCAAACCCAGGAAGAGGGCAGAGAGATGACCGAAACCTCCCCCGCCAACGAACTCGTCATCAGCCGGGTCTTCGACGCGCCCCGCGAACTCGTCTACCGCGCCTTCGTCGATCCTGACCAGCTCGCCGAATGGTTCGGCCCGGAAGGGTTCTCCATTCCGCGGGAGTCGGTCGACATCGAGGCACGGGTGGGCGGCCACCAGCGGTTCGAGATGGTCAGCGACGCCGACCCGACCTTCAGGTCCCCGGTCAACGCCCGCTTCACCGAGGTGGTCGAGAACGAGCTGCTCGTCGGCGTCGAGGAGAACTCCGGCATGAATCTGCGGGTCGAACTGCACGACGAGGGCGGCCGCACCCGTCTCGTGTTGCGTCAGGGCCCCTACTCCGAGGAGTTCATCGGCATGGCCCGCGACGGTTGGGACAGCTCTCTCGGCAAGCTCGAGAAGCTCCTCGGCGTCTGAGCCCGTCGTAGACGGCAGAGGACCTGCGACGTAAAGGACACCGACAGACATGAGCCTTTCGACGGTTCGCATTCTGGCGGCCGGAGCGGTGGCCGCGGCGGTGGTGGCGCTGGGAGTCCCGGCCGGTGCTGCCACCGCCTCCGAAGCCACGTCCCTCGCGACCGGCAGGTGGACGAGTACCTGGTCGGCGTCGCTTCACCACCCGACCCCAAGCAACGACTGGCAGGGATCCAACTGGTCCGTGCCGGGGTTCACCGACCAGTCCGTTCGTCAGGTGGTGCGGGTGAGCACCGGTGGATCCCAGGTACGGATCAGGCTCTCCAACCGCTACGGCGCCGCACCGCTTCGGGTGACAGGGGCGACGGTCGCCAAGGCGGCGACCGGCGCGGCCGTGCGACCTGGCACCGTGCGTCAGCTGACGTTCGACCGGTCGCGGTCGACCACGATCCCGGTGGGCCAGGAGACGACGTCGGACGCGGCAACGATTCCGGTCGGGCCGCTCGACTCGCTGGCGGTGACACTGTACTTCGCGGGCTCCACCGGACCGGCCACCTTCCACGAACTCGCGCTGGCGACGACGTACCGGGCCCAGGGCGACCGGCGGTTCGACCCGAGCGCCTCCGCGTTCGCCGGAGAGACCTCGCACTCGTGGTACTACCTGACCGGCGTTGACGTCGCCGGCAGAACCGGTGGGTGGGCAGGACGCCACGGCAGCGTGGTGGCGCTCGGTGACTCCGTCACCGAGGGCTACGGCTCCACAGTGGACGCCAACAACCGCTACCCCGACCAACTCGCCGAAAGACTTGTCCGGTCTGGCCGGCCGATGGGGGTGGTCAACGCCGGAATCGGCGGCAACAAACTGCTCGGCGACTCCACGTGCTTCGGCGCCAGCGCGGTCGACAGGTTCGCGAACGACGTACTCGCCCAGCCCGACGTGCGGACGGTGATCGTGCTGGAAGGTGTCAACGACATCGGCACGGGTGGCATGCCCGACTACCTCGGGTGCGGCGCTTCGCCCACAGTGACGGCCGCGCAGCTCATTGATGCTCACCGCGGCCTGATCCGCGCGGCGCACGGGCGCGGTGTGCGGATCGTCGGCGCGACGCTCACGCCGTTCAAGGGAAGCTTCTACGCCCCCGCCGAGGAGTGGGAGGCGGCGGAGAAGGCCGGGTCCGTCCCCGCCGCGGAGCGGGTACGCGATGCGGTGAACACCTGGATCCGCACCAGCGGGGAGTACGACGCGGTCGCCGACTTCGACTGGGCGCTCGCCGACCCGGCGGATCCGGACGCGATGCGGGCCGCCTACGACGGTGGCGACCAACTCCACCCCAACGACGCCGGCATGGACGCCATGGCGAACGCGATCGACCTCGGCAGGCTCTGACCGAACCAGGTGGATCCCGGGCGCGCCCTCACCGCGAGCCCGGGATCCTCTTGACGAAGTACACCAGCGTCCACGACCTGCCGGGCTGCCGCTCCCGGCCGACCTCCTCATAACCAAGGCTGCGATAGAACGCCATCGCGTCCGGCTGGTCCGCGGTGTCCAGGTGCATCTCCCGCATACCCAGCCCCTGCGCACGCCGCTCCAGGGCGGTCATCAGGGCCCGGCCCACGCCGTGGCGCCGGGTGGCCGGATGCACCCGGATCCGCTTGACCTCGGCCCGCGACCCGGCAGTCGGCCGGATGCCGCCCATCCCGACCAGGTGGCCGCCGAGTTCGGCGACCAGGAAGTCGCCTCCAGCTCGCAGGAACCTCGCGGGTATGTCGGCCAGGTCGGGAAAGGCCGGCGGATGGCGTGCGGGCGGCAGCGGCAGCGGAACGCCTGGATCGGCGGTGGCTCCGATCGTGATCAGGTCACTCAACGCCCACAGCGTCGGCGCGTCCGCCTCACGAAACCTTCTGACCGTCAGCACGAGACAGACGCTCGCAGTCCGACGGCCGCCGGCGCGAACGAATATCCCTCTAGCGACCGCCGGAAGACCGCCCGGTGGCGGCCTCACCAAGCGGGATCTGGTCGGCCGGCCGTTCCAGCTTGCGGATGATGACCTTGACGCGGTCGATCGGGATCGCGAACCCCAGCCCCTGGGTGGCCGCGCCGGTGGCCGGTGCGTAGACGGCGGAGTTGACGCCGATGACCCTGGCGGACATGTCGACCAGCGGGCCACCGGAGTTCCCCGGATTGAGAGGCGCGTCGGTCTGGATCGCCTCGTACGTCACGTCCGGCCCGTTGGCCATGTTCCTGATCCGCACCTCACGATTCAGCGCGCTGACGATGCCGAAGGTGACCGTTCCCTCCAGCCCCTCCGGCGAGCCGATCGCGACGACCGGATTGCCGGCCCGGACGGCCGAGGACGCTCCCAACCTGGCCGGCGTGAGGCCGCTCACCCCGTCGGCCCGGATGAGGGCCAGGTCGCTCGCCGGATCCGTCCCGACGATCGACGCCGAGGCCTTCTGCCCCTGCCGTTCCTCACCGAACCGCACCGTGATCTGGCCGCCGTCGCGCGCCGAGGAGACCACGTGGTTGTTGGTGAGGATGATGCCGTCCTGGGTGAGGATCACCCCGGACCCGTTTTCGCTCCCGGTCATGGACCTGACCTGGATGTCGGTCACGCTGCGGGACGCCGTGTCGATCACCTGCGGGACGTGGGAGAGGCTGCGGACGTTCGAGACGTCGGCGCCACCGGCGACCGAGTCGCTCAGGTGGTTCGCCGTCAGGACGCCACCGAGTACGCTCCCGAGCCCTCCGGCGGTGACGGCTACGGCGGCGACCAGAGCCACGAAACGGGCCCGGCTCCGACCCAGCCACCAGGCCAACCGGGGCGGCCCGAGTTCGAGCACCTCGCGTTCGCCACGTCCACCCTGGTCCTGGACGTTCAGCTGGCCCACATCCTGCTGGCCCACACCCTGCCCGCGCTGACTGGGGATCCGGTGCCCTCCAGGCACCCGGATCCGTTGGGTGAACGGGGCCTGGACCGGTCGGGGCATACCACCAGACGAGCGGTCCTCGCCGCCGGCGCGCGCGTCACTCATCACCTTCCACGCTCCGCCACGCGGCCCTCCGCGGCAGGAGGCTTCCGACCCAGCGCGGTCCGCCCCAACGGGGGACGCCGGTGCCACATCCGTACCGAATCGAGCGCAATCGTGACCTGCCGTACGCGACATCCCTTCTGTCCCGGCTGTGACGTGCGCTCCCCGTCAACCTCGCCTAGCCCGCGCACGGGTCAGGGACCGGCGGACCTCGCCCTTCGCCACCGACGGCGCCGCCTCCTCCAGCCAGTCCAGCGGAGTGCGACCGCGACTGTCCCGGGCGACCGGATCGGCACCGTTGTCGAGCAGGACCTCGATCGTGGCCAGAAAGCCCGCCCTGGCGGCATAGTGCAGCGCGGTCGCCTCGAGCGCCCCGACGCCCGCCCTCCCAGCGCTCCCGGGACCGCCTCGTCGGCGATCGGTGGCTCGGGCGCCGTGGCGAAGCAGTGCCCGGACGTAGTCCGGATCGTCCTTGCGACCCTGGTTGCCGGTACAGCAGGCACCGATCCACGCGCCGGAGGAGTCGATGCGCGCTCCATGGCCGGCGAGCATCGGCGCGAGCCTCGGGTGCAGCACCCAGCGACCAACCCCGAGCCGGGTCGCGTCGGCGCCGTGCGCGAGGAGGAGTTCGACCATCGGCGGGCTGGACCTCTCCGCGGCGCCGCGCAGTGCTCGCACTCCGTCGGGCAGAGGGCTCCGGCGATGCCGGAGGAGGAGGCGCAGCGCCTCGAGCTGCCCACCTCCGACGGCGTGGTCGAGCGCCGTGACGGCGAGGACGTCGGTCGCCGGATCAGGTTCGCCGGCGACGCTGCCGTCGCTGTCGAGCAGGCGGGTGAGTACGGGTACGTCGCCGAGGAACGCCGCCGTGAACACGTCCTCCCGCGCACCCGCCCGCAGGAGGACCTCCTCCACCTCGGCCTGACCCCGCAGACGCGCCGCGCACAGGGGCGTCACGTACACCACCCGCTCGAAGGCACGCCCGCTCACGCGCACCGGCAGGTGGTGCGGCGTGTTCACGTCCACCCCGAGACCCAGCAGCAACCCCACCACGGCCGTACGCCCCGCCAGGACGGCCAGCTGCATGGACGCGGCGGCGTACGTCGGATGGCGTAGAGCCGGTGTTTCCTCCATCGCCGCCGCCAGCCGGTCGACATCGCCTCGGCGGGCCAGGTCCGTCGCGCGCCTGAGGGTTCGGGCGCCCACGCCGCACCACGCGACCTGACCGACGGCCCGTTCGTCGTCACCCGGCTCGCCACGCAGGGCGTGTGCGAGGGAGCGTGCCTGCGCGAGGATCGACGTCCGGTCGGCCTCGTCCGGGACCATGACCTCCAGCGCCCGGCGGAAGTGGCCGAGCCAGCGAGCGGCCAGCGCCGGCGTGATCGGGAGGTCGTCGTGGCGCTGCTTCAGTCCGGCGTGGGACTCCTCGGAGTAGCGGGCGGGGCCGCCCAGCCATTGGGCGAAGAACACCTTCTGTCCCGCGCGCCCGGCCGCGAGGTCACGTGGGAACAGGGGCCTGAGCAGTTCGTCGTCCTCGAACCCGGCATAAAGATGGTCGACGAGCCGGTCGACGGTCGGTTGGCCACCGATCCGGGTGAAGAGACCACTGCCGCCGAAGGGACGGAAGCCCGCCGGATGGTGCAGCAGGACGCGGTGTCGGAGCGACTCCGGAACTCCCGCCGCCTCCCGCACCGATCCCACCGTTCCCACCTCCGCCGATCCCACCTCCGCCGATCCCGACCGCCCTGGCCAGGTCGTGCCCTAGTCCCTGCGCCCGGTGACCGCGACGGACAGGCCGAGGCCGACCATCGACAGACCGCCCACGCCGCCGATGAGTTCGGCCCGGCGCGGCGAACGTCCGAACCAGGACCGGACGGCGCTGGCGGCGACCGCCCACGCGCTGTCGGAAAGCAGCGCGATCACGAAGGACACCAGGCTGAGCAGCAGCATCTGGACCGGTACGTGGCCCGCCGGCCGGTCCACGAACTGTGGCAGGACGGCGGCGAAGATGACGAACGCCTTCGGGTTGGCCACTCCGACGACGAAGCCCTCTCGCGCCGCCCGCCACGGGCTCCGAGGCGCCTCGTCACCGGTGAGCGCGGACACGAGGGAGCGTCGATGCCGGACGGCCTGGACGCCGAGCCAGACGAGGTAGGCCGCGCCGCCGTACTTCAGGACGGCGAAGACGAGCGCCGAACGTTCGACGATCGCGCCGACGCCGAGCGCGACGCACACCGCGACGAGATAGACGCCCACGGCGTTGCCGCACACCGATGCGAGGGCCGTCCTCCGGCCGTAGGCCAACGCCCGCCCGATCACGAACAACACGCTGGGCCCGGGAATCACGATCAGCACGAACGACGCCAGCGCGAAGGCCGCCAGCTGACTCGACGACACCATTCGCGCGACATTAGCAGCCGGAACACCCGACTCGGGGGGTCTGGGCGAAAGGGGACACTTGCCCTGGACCACGTAGCCGATCACGTCCCTGATCGGTTAGTGGTGGGAGACAGATCACCCGTCACGACACCGAGGGAAGGGCTTACCCCATGAGGTACGAGACCACGGTCCCGACGTCCGCCGATCCCGGTAACGTCTGGGCGACCTGGATCGACGTCGAGCACTGGCCGGACTGGACCGAGTCCGTGACGTCGGCCGAGCGCCTGGACAGCGGCGAGTTCGGCGTCGGCAGCCGGGCGCGGATCAAGCAGCCCGCGATGCGGCCGATGGTCTGGACGGTGATCGAGGCCCAGCCAGGCCGCTCCTTCGTCTGGGAGACACGGACGGCGGGGACCCAGATGGTGGCGGGTCACTTCCTCGAGACGGGGCCGAGCAACACCCTGAACATCCGGCTGAGCATCGACCACTCCGGCCTGCTCGCCGGCCTGCTGGGCCGCATCGTGGGCGACCGCATCCGCACGTACCTGCGGATGGAGGGGGAAGGCGTGAAAAGGCACGCCGAGGCGAGATCCGCTCGGTGAACCACCTTGGTCGGCGTTCCGCCGGAGCACTTTGGGCGAGGACGGTCGGTTGGTCCCGGCGACGAAGGCCGGGTGTCGTGACACACCGCGTGGACCTCCCGAACGCCCCTGATCCGGTCGAGTCGGCTCGTCCTTTGCGCACCAAACAAGCGGCCTACCATCTAAAGGATGGCCACCTTCCCCGACGGCCCAGATCCGGCCCACTTCGGGCCGGAAGGGGCTTCCTTGGAGAGCGCTGGCCTTGGGGACGGAGAGGCTGACCTGAGGCAGGCGGTCCAGGAGGTCGTCGCCTCAGCATGCCGGCTCACCGGTGCCCAGCATGGCGTGCTGCTGGTGGCGGAGTCGGAGTGGAACGTCCTCAACGTCGTCTCCTACGGCCTCACCCCCGAGCAACGTGAGGCCATCGACGGGCTCACCGACCTGCGGCACTTTCTCAGCCGCCTGCTCGAGGCCAACCAGGCGGCAGGGGTGGGTGACGACGGCGACCAGCCGGGCCACGCCGCCCCGCGACCACGGATCACCAGCCTGCTCGCCGTCCCCGTCCATCTGCGGGAGGCGCCGTACGGCCACCTCTACCTCGCCAACAGGCAGGGTGGCCAGGAGTTCGGCATGGCCGACGAACAACTCGCCGTCACCCTGGCCAAGGCGGCCGCGAACTCGATCGAGAACATCCGGTTGCTCCGCCAGCAGTACCGCCGCCAGCGGTGGCTCGAGGGCACCTCCCAGATGACTCGGGCGACACTCAGCGAGGTCGACCTGCCGACCGCGACACAGTGGGCCTCCGAACGCATCCGGGAGATCTCCGGGGCCGACTACGCCGCCATCACGCTGACGGACTCCGCCGACCCCACGAGCCTGATCTACCTCGCGGGTTCCGGCCTGGAGTTCCGCCCCAAGCGCGGCGACCGGATCCCGCGCCAGGGCATCGTCGGGGTGGTGGTCGACTCCGGCCGGGCGATCGTCACCGAGGACCTCACCACGGACCCGCGCTACGACCCGACCCCCGAGCGGCGGCGGCACCTGGCCGTCCTCGGGCTCGCGATGTTCATGCCGCTGAACGCCGACGAGGAAGTACTCGGAAATCTCCTCGTCGGTTGGCGGCGGGGCTCGCCCCAGGCCCGGCTGGCCGCGCGTGAGGTCGATCTCGTCCAGACCTTCGCCAACCAGACGGCGCTCACCCTGCAACGGGTCCGGGCGCAGGAGGACCAGCGGCGCCGGGAGCGGTGGCTCGAGGCCGCCTCGCAGATGGCGCAACTGCTCCTTGGCGAGGTGGACCGGGACGAGGCGATGCGGCTGATGATCCGCCAACTCCGGGAGATCTCCGGCGCCGACATCGCCGGCGTCATGCTGGTGGACGAGAACGACGCCGACAGCATGTACGCGGTCGTGTTCGAAGGGATCGACAACAACGAGATACCGCCCGACGTCCGGATCCCACGGGAGGGGCTGGTGGAACGCGTCCTCGCCGACGGCAAGCGCATCGTCAGCGACGACTACACCCACCTACCGGGCCACCAGCCACCGCCGAACTGGGCCGCCCACATCTCGCGGGTCGGCCTTGGAATGCAGGTCCCGCTCGTCGCCGACGGGCAGGCGCTCGGAACCGTCTTCGCGGGTTGGGACCGCGGTTCGCCCCACGCACGCACGGCCCGCGCCGAGGCCGAGCAGATCCAGACCTTCGCCGACCTCGCCGCCCTCGCCCTGCAACGCGTCCGCACCCAGGGCGACCGCGAACACCTCATGCTCCTCGAAGAACGCGACCGCATCGCCCACGAAATGCGCGACCTCGTCATCCAACGACTCTTCGGCGTCGGCCTACGCCTGCGCACCGCCGGCGACATGAGCACCGAACCCGCCGTCCAACAACGCATCCACGGCGCCATCAAGGAACTCGACACCACCAGTCGACAGATCCGCTCCACCATCTTCGGAATCAGCGACGACGAGGCCGACCCGTCCGACTAGTACACGCCTCGGTCGTGTCCTGCGGATCATGGTCGACTGGTGAGCGGGTCATCCGCGCACCCCTGGCCGCCACCACGGTGGGCGTTGTCGTCGCCGTCGCCGTAAATCCAGTCGACGTCCGGCCGGATCCGGTGTCAGCATGAGCGGGGAGCCTCGACTCGTGAGCAGGCTCACCACGACGGAGCCACGATTCTCGGGAGCACAGATGCGGCAGAGCCTCGGAACACGCCAGCGCCCTTGTCGGACGACTGTTCTCGAGGATCTCCGTCTCCATGCCAACCCTCAACATCGGCATTCTTGCCCACGTCGACGCCGGTAAGACCAGCCTGACCGAGCGGCTCCTGTTCGACACCGGGGCCATCGACCGGCTCGGCAGCGTCGACGCTGGTGACACCCAGACCGACAGCAACGAGATCGAACGCCGCCGCGGCATCACCATCCGGTCGGCCGTCGCGCCGTTCCGGATCGGCGACCTGCAGGTCAACCTCATCGACACACCGGGACACCCCGACTTCATCGCCGAGGTGGAACGGGCCCTGTCCGTGCTCGACGGCGCGGTCCTGGTGCTCTCCGCCGTCGAAGGCGTGCAGGCCCAGACCCGCGTGCTGATGCGGACCCTGCGGCAACTGCGCCTGCCCACCCTGGTCTTCGCCAACAAGGTCGACCGGATGGGTGCGCGCGACGAATCCCTCCTTTCCGACGTACGCCGGAAGCTGTCCCTGCCCGTCGTCCCGATGAACTCCGTTCAGCGCATCGGCACCCGCACCGCGCACGCGGCCCCGCCATCCCCGGACGACGCCGCCCACCGAGCCCGCCTGACCGAGATCCTGGCCGAGAACGACGACTCGCTGCTGGAGGCGCTGGTCGCCGACGACCTTCCGGCGTACGACACCCTCCTGCGCGCGCTCGCCGCCCAGACCGCCGGCGGTCTCCTCAACCCGCTCTACTTCGGGTCCGCGCTGACCGGGGAGGGCGTCGCGACCCTGCTCGACGGGATCGGTCGGTTCCTTCCCCGGGCCCGCACTGACGGGGACGGACTGCGGGGGACGGTCTTCGCCATCGAACGCGGCCGCTCCGGGGAGAAGTTCGCCTTCCTGCGGATGTACGCCGGCGAACTACGCGAGCGGCAACGGGTCACGGTGCACCGGCCCCACCCCGACGGTGGGGTGGGCGAGTACGCCGGCCAGATCACCTTCCTGCGCAGGGTCGGCGCCGCTCCCGGGGACGCCCGGCACGCGGGCCCGGGCAGTATCGCGAGGATCGGCGGCCTGCCCGACGTACGGGTCGGCGACGAGTTCGGGTCCGGCGCGGGACTCGGGCGGCTCGGGCCGCAGGTGCGCTTCGCGCCGCCGCGGCTGGAGACCCTCGTCCACGCAGGCGAACCCGGTCAGGCAGGGCGCCTGCACGCCGCCCTGGTGAACCTCGCGGACCAGGACCCGTTGATCCAGACCCGCACCACGCCCGACGGCGGCACGTCGGTGCTGCTGTACGGCGAGGTGCAGAAGGAGGTCATCGCGGCCACCCTCGCCCGGGACTTCGGCGTCGAGGCGATCTTCGAACCGAGCCACACCATCCACGTCGAGCGGGTCACCGGTGTCGGTGCGGCCTTCGAGCCCATGGGCGGCGGGCCGGGTGAGTTCTGCGCGACCATCGGGCTGCGAGTGGAGCCCGCCGAGCCAGGCGCCGGCGTGGTCTACCGGATGGAGGTCGAACTCGGGTCGTTGCCGCTCGCCTACCATCGCGCGATCGAGGAGACGGTTCGCAGCGCCCTCACGCAGGGGCGGTACGGCTGGTCGGTGCCGGACTGCCGGGTCACCCTCACCCACTCCGGCTTCAGCAGCGCGGGGAGCACGGCTGCTGACTTCCGCCACCTCACTCCGCTGGTGCTGATGCGGGCGCTCGACCAGGCCGGAACCCGAGTCCACGAGCCACTCGACGCGTTCGAGCTCGAGGTGCCGGCGGACACGCTCAGCGCGGTCACCCGGCAGCTCACCGCGGCCGGCGCCGCGATCCGCGACACCGCCGCGGACCAGGCATCCTGGCAGCTGTCAGGGGGTATCCCGGCGCGCCAGGTGCACGCCTTCCAGCAGCAGCTACCCGAACTCACCCACGGCGAAGGGGTCTGGTGGTCCCGACCGGACGGCGACCGCCCGGCCCCCGAGCCGGCGCCTCGGCGGGCCCGGACCGACGGCAACCCCTTCGACCGGGACGAGTACCTGCGTCATCTGACCAGCGGTGGTTCGGGTGGCTGAACGTCCTCACTCGCCCGCGGCGGCGACGGTCCGCACGAGGCGGCTGAGCGCGGGCGGGACGTCGTACTGACCGAGGACGACCTCGACGAGAGACACGTTCCCGGCGGGCTCGGCGCAGGCGGCGAGCGCGTCGTCGAGTTCGCCGACCGTCGTGACCCGTCGTACGACCGCGTCCGGGGAGGCACCGAACAGGCTCGGACAGGCCGACCAGTTCCACCGCGCGATGCCGTTGTAGTGCGCGTCCCGGCCGTGGATGACCCGCTCGACGGTGTAGCCGTCGTTGTTGAGGACGACGACGATGGGGTCCAGCCCCTGCGCGATGATGCCGCCCAACTCCTGGGCGGTCATCTGCAACGCCCCGTCGCCGATCAGCAGGACGGCACGCCGGTGGGCCGACGCGCCCAGTTGGGCACCGAGGAGCGCGGGCAGGGTGTAGCCGATCGACGCCCACAGCGGCTGCGCGATCAGGTCCGCGCCGCGGGGCAGCCGAACCGCGAGCAGGCCCTCGAACGCCGTTCCCTGGTCGGCCGCGAGGAGGTCGTCGGGCCGGAGGAAGTCGGCGAAACGGTCCCAGAGGATCGCCTGGGTGAGCTCCGCGTCGGCCGGAACGCTCGCCTGCGCACCGCGTGCCGGGCGGGACGAGCAGGCCGGGGCGTCGTCCGCCGCCGGACCGCGCCCGGCGACCACGGCGGTGAGGGCAGACAGGGCCGCCGCCATCGTCACGCCGCGGCAGGGCACACCGCCGACCACCGCGTGGGTGGGGCGCAGGTCGAGGAGCCTGCCCGGATCCAACGTCGCCGTGAACCCACCGCTGCTGAGGTCGGAGAGGTGGAGTCCGACCGCGATGACCACGTCGGCTCCCTCGACGGCCGCGCGAACGCCGTCCTCGCCGGCGGCGCCCACATAGACACCGAGGAATCCCGGCGTTGTCTCGTCGACGGTCCCGCGGGCCGCCTTGGTGGTCGCCGACGCGAGGTGCCCCGCGCGAATCAGCGCGTCGAGTTCCGCGCGGACGTGGTGCCGGTCGGCCAGGTGGTCGACGAGCACGACCACCCTGGTGGCCCCGTCGATCAACTCGGCCGCCCGCTCCACGAAACCGGAGAGTGCGGGTTCCGCCTCCGAACCAAGGAGGGCGCCAGTCGCGAGGTCGGCCACCCACTCCTCCTCCGCGGCCAGGCAGGGGGCGTGCACGAGATCGGTCGGCAGCCCGAGGTAGCCCGGCTCCTTCTCGGAGACGACTCGTCGCAGGACCCGGTCGATCTCCGCGGCCGCGGTGTCCGCGGTGTCCGCGGTGTCCGCGGTGTCCGCGGTGTCCGCGGTGTCCGCGGTGAGCGTGGCGGACGCACAGGTCACCTCATCGAACGCGCGGACGAAGTGCCCAGAATCACCGTCGAGCAGCCCGTGGTGCACGTGCAGGCCCTGACGTTGTACGTCGGTGGCGGGCATTCCGACGATGTGCAGGACAGGGACATGTTCGGCATAACTGCCGGCCACGCCGTTGATCGCCGACAACTCACCCACGCCGTAGGTCGTGACGAGCGCCGCCAACCCGTTCATTCGGGCATACCCGTCGGCGGCGTAGGCGGCGTTGAGTTCGTTCGCGGTTCCGACCCATTCCAGGTCCGGATGGGCGTCGATGGCGTCGAGAAAGAGCAGGCTGTAGTCCCCAGGCACGCCGAAGATGTGCCGGACGCCCACCTGGGCAAGGCGGTCCAGTAGATACTTCGCGATCGTGGTGATCCCGTCGAGGCTGGGGTGAGGATCAGATCGTCGGGTCGCCATGTGGCGCCTCCGAGTACGTCGATGGTGAATTCCGTACCGAATGCCGTCGGACGCCGCTCAGGTAGGGGCGAGGACGACGGTGCCGGTCGCGATCGCCACCGTACGCTTTTGTTTGACGCACACCCAGGCACGGCGAACGTCGTTTCGAAGGTGAAGGTGTTGACAGTGCTTGATTCGATCGACCGGGCATTGTTGCGCGAACTGGAAAACAATGCACGGCAGACCAACCGCGAACTCGCCGGCGCCCTCGGCGTGGCGCCTTCGACCTCGTTGATGCGGGTACGCGGCCTTCAGCAGCGTGGCGTGATCGTCAGCTACCGGGCGGAGGTCAGCCTGCACGCCGTGGGCAGGCCGGTCCAGGCGCTGATCTCGGTCCGCGTCCGTCCGCCCTCACGCCGGATCATCTCCGAGTTCCGCGAATGGGCAGCCCACCTGCCGGAGACGATCGGGCTGTTCGTGATCGCGGGGGCGTGGGACTTCCTGATCCATGTCGCGGTCCCCGACACCGACGGGCTCTACACCTTCGTCGTCGACCGCCTCACGCAGCGGGCCGAGGTGGCCGACGTCAGAACCAACGTCGTCTACGAGCACGTCCGCTCCGCCCACATCGACCCCGCGGGCCAGGACCCCGCCGGCGCGGGTTGAGCGCTGGTGCCGTCAAGGCTCGGTTGGCACCGGTGGCGTGGTCGGCGGACGCCGCCAACGCCATGTCCGATGGCCGCCGGACTTTCCGCCCGGCTGGGAACAGAATCAGATCATGTCCCCAGAACCCAGCAAGAAGCGGACGAACCACCACATGAGCACGCACCTGATCACCGAACTCGACGGCAAGGTGGCCCTCGTCACCGGAGGCAGCCGCGGCATCGGCGCCTCGGTGGCCCGCCGGCTCGCCCACGACGGCGCGGACGTCGTTCTCACCTACCGGAACAACGCCGACCAGGCAGCCGACGTCGTCGCCGACATCAAGGCCCTGGGCCGCCGGGCGCTTGCCGTCCAGGCCGACAGTGCCGACGCGGCGGCCGCCCGCCGCTGCGTCGAGGAGGCCGTCGCGGAGTTCGGTCGGCTCGACATCCTGGTCAACAACGCCGGACTCGGCGTCCTCGGTCCGGTCGAGCAACTCGACCTTGACGACATCGACAGTGTGCTGGCGGTCAACGTCCGCGGTCCACTCGTCACCACCCAGGCCGCCCTCGCGCACCTGGGCGCCGGCGGGCGGATCATCACGATCGGCAGCTGCATGGCCGAGCGGGTCGCGTTCGCCGGTGGTGCGTTGTACGCGACCAGCAAGTCCGCCTTGACGGGGCTGACGAAGGCACTGGCCCGGGAACTCGGACCGCGCGGCATCACCGCCAACCTCGTCCATCCCGGTCCGACCGACACCGACATGAACCCCAGTGACGGCCCAGGTGCCGAGATGCAGCAGGGTCTGACCGCGCTCGGTCGCTACGGCGAGCCCTCCGACGTGGCGGCGGCGGTCGCCTACCTCGCCGGCGACGGCGGCAGGTACGTCAGTGGGGCCTCGCTCGCGGTGGACGGCGGGTTCGCCGCGTAGGACCCACGTCCGCGCGGCGGTGCGGCGATCGATGGCGAAGGACCACGCCGGGCCCGCGTGGTCCTCAGCCGAGAACGTCGGCGACTTCGGTGCGGGAGGACACCCCGAGTTTGTGCAGGATGTTGGAGACGTGGATGGCAACGGTCTTCGGCGAGATGAAGAGGCGCCGGGCCAGTTCGGCGTTCGTCAGCCCGTCCGCGACCAGCACCGCGACCTGCCGCTCCCGCCGGGTGAGGGCGGCACCCACCCCTGCCGTGGCACCGTCCGCGGCGGCCAACCCGAGCCGCGCGCGCACCTCCTCCAGCTGCGCGACGCGCCAACCGCGCCACTGGCACAGGAGGCGTGCAGCCTTCTGCACGTGGCCGACCGCCACCTCCCGCGGCTGGTCGGTGAGCGCGAGCGCGCAGCGTGCCGCGCCCACGTGGGCGGTTCCACGCGCCGACGCGCCGAGGACCGGAGCGTCGGCGGCGACACGGTAGCTGGCGAGCGCCTTGGCCCACTCGCCGTGGGCCTCGGCCAGTTGTGCTTCCACCAGCGTGCGGGCGGCGTCCCACACGTGGACGTCGAGCAGCTCCTCGCCCATCCGGTCGAGGGTGGGCAGCGGCAACCCGACGAACAGCGCGGCGGAGATCAGGTCGTGCGCCTGCGATCCGCTGCGCCAGGACTGCTCGGCGAGCGCGGCGAAGACCTGGTCCAGCTGGCTCTGCGCGGCGGCGAGGTCGCCTCGGCGGCAGGCGAGGTGGAAATCCAGGCCAGGAACGATCAGACCGGTGGCGTACGGCGAGGACCGCAACCCCTCGATCGTCTGGTCGGCCAGGTCGAGCTCGCCGGCCTCGAGGTAGAGCCCGCTGAGGAAGACGGCGTGGTAGCAGGTTCGACGAAGGTGCCGCTGCTCATAGCCTCGGTCGCGCTCGCGGCCGAGTTCGAGGGCGGTGATCGCCGCGGCGAGGTCGCCCTCGCGCGTCGCGATCCGCGCCCGGCCCTGGAAGTACGCCGCGACGGCGAGCGACTCGATCCCGGCCCGCTCGGCATCGATCCGCATCCGCTCCAGGATCTCGGCGTGCTCGGCTGGTTCGGCGGCACCGGCGTTCTGGACGACGTGGTTCAGGGTGCGGGCGGCGAGCACCCACTCGCCGAGCTTCTCGGCCTCGTCGACGACCCAGGCGAGCAGCGCCCGGCCCTCGTCGCTGCTGGACGCGCGCTCGGTCAGGGCCGCGCCCTTCTCGACGAGTGCGGCGAGGCGGACGCGCGGCAGGTCGAACTCCTCCGCCAGGGCGATCGCGCGGTCCGCCCAGCTGACCGCCACCTCGGTCTGGTCGCGCAGCATGCACGACTGGGCCACCACCGTCATCGCCCGGGCCTGTTCCGCGCCGGGCGGCAGCTTCGCGATGAGCCGCTCGACCTCATCGGTGAGCGCCTCCATCCTGGCTTCTTCCTCGGTGTCCCAGGCCAGCCTGACCAGGAGGTACAGCGCCTCGACCTGCTCGCTCCTGGTGGCGGCGCGATCCTGCCAGCGCCGCGCGTAGGAGATGGCGTCGTCGAGCAGGTCGGCCAGCCAGGCCGCCTGCGCCGCGCCGGCCAGCAGTTCGGCGTCGTCGCTCTCCTCCTCCAGGCCCATCTCGGCGAGTTGCAGCGCCTGGTACGCCGACCCGATGGACAGGTAGAGCGCGGTCCCCTTCCGGGCGGCGGCGACCATCTCGTCGTACCGGCCCGCGGCGCGGGCGTGCAGGGCGACCATGGCCGGGTCGGAGCCGCCCGCCGCGAGCAACGCCTCCAGCGCCGCCTCGTGCAGCCGCCGCTGCTCACGACCGAGCAGCCGCGCCGAGATCGCCTCGCGCACCAGCGAGTGCCGGAAGTGGAAGTCGTCCTGGCCTTCCTGATCCTCGACGAGGACGCCGAGCACGACCAGCTCACGCAGGGCGGCGATGAGTTCGTCCTCACCGGCACCGGTTACCGCCGCCAGCAGGTCGAACGGCACCCGGTGACCGAGCACCGCGGCCGCCTCCACGATCCGGCGTACAGGGGGTTGCAGTTCGTCGACCTGGCGGCGCAGGACCTCAGCGAGGCTCCAGGGCAGCGGTTGCTCGCCCAGCACCTCGAGACTGTCGTTCTCGTGGCCGCGCATGAGCTCTTCGAGGAAGAACGGGTTTCCGCCGGTGCGCTCGTGGAACGCGACCACCGAGCGGTAGGGCACGGGCTTCCCGGTGATGGTGGTGAGCAGGGCCGCGGTGTCGGACTCGGTGAGCCGCTCCAGCCCGAGATGGGTCACGGCGTAGCGGCGGCCGAGCCTGGCCAGCAGCGCGGCGATCGGCTGCCGGCTGGTGACCTCGTCGGGACGGTAGGTGCCGATCAGTAGCCGGGACCCACCGGTGTCGGCGATCCGCTCGAAGAGCGCGGCGCTCTCGGAGTCGGCCCAGTGCAGGTCCTCGAAGACGATGACCGCCGGCCGCTCGCCCACGAAGTCGTCCACGATGGCCAGGCCGGCGTGCAGGCGCTCGACCGGACTGCGGTCCGGATCGGCCAGTGAGTCGAGTTGGAACTCGTCGACACCGGGCCGACCGTCGACCGCGTCCAGGAGTACTTCGTAGGGGCGGGAGAGCGAGCCGGGCTCAGCGGTGCCGACCAGGACGGTGTACTCCGACCCGAGCGTGGCCAGCAACTCCTGGATCAGCCGGGTCTTGCCGACGCCCGGCTCCCCCGCGATGACGGCGACCCGGGACTGGCCGGAGGCCGCGAGCTCGGTGAGTTGCCCAAGCTCACGGTCGCGCCCGACCATCACCCGACTTGCCCCGCCACGTGTCCACCGCACGGAGCAAAGTTACCGTCCGGTCGGCCGGGCGCCGAAGCGCCGGCCTCGCCCTCCTCGCGGGCGGCCGCCCCGCGGCGGAGCCGGTTGGCGGCGCGGTTGGCCGCGCGGCGGTACCGGCGCGCCGCGCTGAGCCGGTTGTGGCGCTCGGCGGCGGTGATCATCTGGCGCTGTTGGGCCTCCGCCAGACTGAGCATCAGATGGGGGTGCTGAATCATTTCCGGTCCTTCCGAAGTGGTGTGACACCATCCTCGTTTCGGTAAGGACCAGCTGCCATCAGCATCGATTACCTATCTTGAGCGGCCGGCGTTACCTATGCCGCCCTCGGACCCACCTAGGCATATCTAGGGCCTGCCTCGGCCCCATGGCGCGGCGGCCGGTCAGGTCGGCGCGGTCGGCCGGCGGTGAGCGGGCTCGCGACCCGGAGGCTGGCGCGGAGACGGGTGCGTCGGCGTACGCGGGATCGGCATCGTCAGGCGTTCACCGGCGTGCAGCGTGATCTGCTCGCCATGGTGGGAGGTGTTGATCTCCTCACCCTCCAGCAGGTGGTAGGTGGCCTCCTTGCTGGCGATCCGCACACCGATCTGGCGCCCCTTGAAGCGCATCCGGAAGCTGATGCTGGTGAGCTCGGGAGGAAGCCGGGGCGCGAAGGTGATCTCGCCGCCGTGGTCCCGCATGCCGCCGAAGCCGGCGACCGTGGCGATCCAGGCACCGGCCAGGGACGCGATGTGCAGCCCGTTGTGGGTGTTGCGGTGCAGGTCGTGCAGGTCGGCCAGGGCCGCCTCGGCGAGGTAGTCGTAGGCCAGCTCGAGGTGGCCACACTCCGCGGCCAGGACCGCCTGCGTCGCGGCCGACAGCGAGGAGTCGCGGACGGTCAGCTGCTCGTAGTAGTGGAAGTTGCGCGCCTTCTGCTCCGCGGTGAAGGCGTCGCCGCGCACGTGCATCGCGAGAACGAGGTCGGCCTGCTTGACGACCTGCTTGCGGTAGAGATCGAAGTAGGCGTAGTTGAGCAGCAGCGGGTAGGTCTCGCGGGGTGTGTTGGCGAAGTCCCAGACCGCGTGGTTGGTGAACTGCTCCGACTGGGGATGCACCTGCAGCTCGGTGTCGTACGGAACGACCATCCGGTGTGCCGCGTCACGCCACCGGGACGTCTCCTCCTCATCGACTCCGAGCGTCTGCGCGATGTCGGGGTGGCGTTCGCAACTGTCGGCCGCCTCGCGCAGGTTTCGCTGGGCCATGAGGTTGGTGTAGACGTTGTTGTCCGCGATCGCGCTGTACTCGTCCGGGCCGGTCACCCCGTCGATCCGGAAGCCGGCGTGGACGTCGTGGTGGCCGAGCGACATCCACAGCCGGGCGGTCTCGACGAGGAGTTCGAGCCCGTAGAGCCGCTCGAACTGCTCGTCGCCGGTTGCCGAGAGGTACCGCGCGACCGCGTCGGCCACGTCGGCTCCGACGTGGAAGGCCGCGGTGCCGGCCGGCCAGTAGCCCGAGCACTCCTCGCCGTTGATGGTCCGCCACGGGAACGCCGCCCCCGCCTGGCCGAGCTGGGCGGCGCGGGTGCGGGCCTTGTCCAGCGTGGAGTGCCGCCACTGCAGCGCGTTGCTCACGGCCTCCGGAACGGTGTAGGTGAGTACCGGCAGGACGAAGGACTCGGTGTCCCAGAACGCGTGCCCGTCGTAACCGGGGCCGGTCAGCCCCTTGGCCGGGATCGCGCGGGTCTCGCCGCGGGCACCGGCCTGCAGGACGTGGAACAACCCGAACCTGAGTGCCTGCTGGAGTTCGGCGTCACCGTCGAGTTCGACGTCGGCGGAGCGCCAGAAGTCGTCGAGGTACCCGCGTTGTTCGTTCAGCAGACCCTGCCAGCCGGTCTGCCGGGCGCCGGCCAGCGCCGCGTCCACCTGCGCCCGCAGCGCCGGAGTGGAGCGCTGGCTCGACCAGCCGTAGGCGATGTACTTCGTCATCCGCAGCCGCTGGCCCATCCGCACCTGGACGGCGACGGTCAGTCGGGCCAGGTCCTCCTCCGCCTGGACCTCGGTCCACATCGGGTCGCGGACGTCGAACTCGTGGTCCATCGCGGCCGCCATCCGCAGCCCGGAGCGCCGGGTGTGGTGGGCGAGGACGGCGCGGTAGCCCTCCGCCGAGGCGAAGTCGGCGACGAGCGGCGCCTCCAGGACGGCGGCCACCCGGGGATCCATGGTGACCCGCTCGATGGGCTCGTTGGCGAGCAGGTCCGACTGCAGGACGACCTGCAGGTCACCGTCGAGTGGCTCGACCTCGTAGTGGATGGCCGCGACCGCCCGCTGGGTGAAGGAGACCAGGCGTTCGGACTCGATGCGTACCTGCCGGCCCGTCGGCGAGATCCACTCGGTGCGCCGCCGCAGCGTGCCGGAGCGGAAGTCGAGGACGCGCTCGTGGAAGGGCGCGGAGCCGTAACGCATGTCGAGCGGCTCGTCCTCGACCAGCAGCCGGATGATCTTGCCGTCGGTGACGTTGACGACGGTCTGGCCGTCCTCGGGATAGCCGTACCCCGCCTCGCCGTAGGGCAGTGGTCTGCGCTCGAAGAAGCCGTTCAGGTAGGTGCCGGGCAGGCCGCGCGGCTCGCCCTCCTCGAACGCTCCTCGCAACCCGATGTGGCCGTTGGACAGGGCGAAGGAGGACTCCGTGCGCTTCAGCGCCTCGATGTCCAGCCCGCTCCAGCGCAGCTCCCAGGGCGAGACTTCGTACCTCGGCTGCTCGGTCGTCATGGCACCGTCGTCAGCAGGTCGGCGAGGTCGGTCACGGCGAGGTCGGCACCGTGCTCGCGCAGCGCGGCCGCCTGACCCACGCGGTCGACCCCGACCACGAAACCGAAGGCGCCCGCCCGGCCGGCCTCCACGCCGGCGAGGGCGTCCTCGAACACCGCCGCGCGCGCGGGCTCGACGCCGAGGGCCCTGGCGCCGGCCAGGTAGGAGTCCGGGGCCGGCTTGCCCCGTAGCCCCTGGTCGGCGACCACGATGCCGTCGATGCGGGCCTGGACGAACTGGTCGAGGTTCGCCGCCGCGAGGACGGCCTCGGCGTTCTGGGAGGCGGTGACCACGCCGATGGCGAACCCCGCGTCGCGCACCTCCTCGAGGTAACGCACCGAGCCGGGATAGGCGCTCACACCACGCTCCTTGACGAGCTCGAGAAGCAGGTCGTTCTTCCGGTTTCCGACCCCGTTGACGGTCTGGGCGTCGGACGGATCGTCGGCGGAACCCTCGGTGAGGGTGATGCCGCGGGAGTGCAGGAACTCACGTACGCCGTCGGCCCGGGGGCGCCCGTCGACGTGCTGGTCGTAGTCGTCCTGGCTGAAGGGTCGGTAGCCGGAACCCTCGCGCGCCCGGAGGAACTCGTCGAAGGTCTGTTTCCACGCCGCCATGTGCACGCTGGCGGTCGTGGTCAGGACGCCGTCGAGGTCGAACAGGCAGGCCGTGATCGGCTCGGGTAGACCCAGCACGATGCTGACGCTACCGCGCGATCATGGGAACGCGCCGCAACCCGGATGAATCCGCGAAGCGGCAGGTGCCGGTCTCACCGGACCGGGCCCGCGCGAACGCGCCACGCTCGCGCAGGCCGACAACTGTCCGGCAAGCTCCCGACCCCGCTCCCTACCCCGACGGCCGGCGACCTGGTGCGGTCGCGTCAGGTCCGGCCGTTCGGGCCGTCGTCGAGGTCCTCGCCCAGGCTCTCGTCGAGTTCCTCTCCGCCGCTGCTGCGCGCGGCGATGGCCGCCTGCTCCTGCCGCGGTCCGGGCAGCGCCAGCCGGGACGTCGGCTTCGCGCTCACCGCACCGCCCTGGCCGGCCACCAGCACCCGCAGGCTCTCCGCGGTCACCGGTGCGATGTCGACGAACCCCGCGTCGATCGCGAGGTGGAACGCCGCCCGCGCACCGGCCACCTCACCCTGCTGGCGCAGCAGGGAGCCGAGGTTGACGGCGGCGACCGACACCACCTCGGCGTGCCCGGAGTCCACCGCCAACTGGTACGCGGCTCGCGCACCGGGCACGTCGCCCTGCTCGTCCAGCAGCAACCCGAGGTTCAGCGCCGCCATCGGTGCCACGTCGGCGTGCCCGGAGTCCACCGCCAACTGGTACGCGGCCCGCGCACCCGCGACATCGGACTCCTCCGTCAGCAGCACACCCAGGTTGTTCGCCGCCATCGGTGAGACGTCCGGGTGGTCGGACTCGACGGCCCGTTCGTAGGCCGCGCGCGCACCGGCGACATCGGACTCCTCCGTCAGCAGCACACCCAGGTTGTTCGCCGCCATCGGCGCCACTTCCGGGTGCCCGGAGTCGACTGCTCGCTGGAACGCCGTCTCCGCGCCGACCAGGTCCCCCTGGTCCTTCAGCAGTGAGCCGCGGTACAGCGCGGCCATCGGCACCACGTCGACGTCGCCCGAGTCGACCGCCCGCTGGTAGGCCGCCTCGGCTCCGGTCAGGTCACCCTGGTCCTTCAGCAGCATCCCGAGGTTCAGGGCGGCGACCGGAGTGACGCTCACGTCGCCGGAGTCCATCGCCCGCTGGTAGGCCGCCTTCGCGCCCGACATGTCACCCTGCTCACGCAGCAGCGAACCCAGGTTCAGCGCCGCGACCGGCACCACCTCGGAGTGCCCGGAGTCGACCGCCTTCTGGTAGGCCGTCTTCGCGCCCGACATGTCACCCTGTTCACGCAGCAGCGAACCCAGGTTCAGCGCCGCGACCGGCACCACTTCGCGGTGTCCGGAGTCGATCGCCTTCTGGTAGGCCGACTCGGCGCCGGCGACGTCGCCCTGGTCCTTGAGCAGCATCCCGAGGTTGAGTGCCGCCGGAGGTACGACGTCGGTGTGCCCCGACTCGACGGCCCGTTGCCACGCCGCCCGCGCGCCGGACACGTCGCCCTGTTCACGCAGCAGCGAACCCAGCTCGTTCGCGACCCGCGGAACGACGTCGGGGTGCCCGGACTCCATCGCCCGCTGGTAGGCCATCCGCGCACCGTTGAGGTCGTGCTGCTCACGCAGCAGCGTCCCGAGGTTGTTCGCGGCACGCGGCATGACGTCGGGGTGCGCGGAGTCGATCGCGCGTTGGAACGCCGTCCGCGCGCCGGGCACGTCGCCCTGCTCACGCAACAGCAGACCGAGGTTGTTCGCCGCGCGCGGCGCCTCCCCCGCGTGGTCGGCATCCAGGACCTTGCGGAACGCCATCTCGGCGGCCGCGGAGTTGTCGCGCAGGCTGGCCCCGATACCGATGTTGAACGCGTCGTCGGCCGGAACGGCAGCGAGCAGTTCCTGCCACATCGCCTCGAACACCGGCCGCGCCTCGTGGCCGTGCCGGCCCTCCTCGACCGCGATGACGTAGTCGAGCACCTCCAGGCCGGCACCGTCCTCGGTGTGGCTCAGCAGCGCCACCTCCGACGACGCGGCCTCGGTCGCCCAGGAGAGGCCCTCCTCGAACAGCCTGGTGGTCGGATCCAGGTCGATGCGGACCCGCCGCAGGTACAGCGGGTAGAGGCCACGCAGTTCGGCATCGGTGAGTGGACGGTTCAGACCGGCCCGGCGTGCGTCCACCGCCGCCTGGACGATCGTGTACCCGGCCGGCTCCTGGTCCTTGCCGGCCTGGAACTTCGCGATCAGCTGGTCACCGCTGACGACCGCCTCGCCGATGCTCGCGCTGATGTGCATCTGCGGGTACAGCTGTTCGGCCTCGGCGCGTTCGCGCACGGTCAGCTCGAAGTCGAGTGGCACCTTCGTGGCCCGCCGCAGGGCCGCCTTCGCGGTCGCCGCGACGTCGCCACCGCTGGACAGGATCTGGTCCCAGCGCTCGTCGGTGATGGTGGCGATCAGCAGGGCCCGCTCCGACGCCCGGTCGAGGGCGTCGGCGGACAGGTGCGTGAGGTCGGCGGCCGTCACGTCGTCCAGCCACACCACCCACGGCTGTCGTTCGTGCGCCAGCGCGCCGTCGTCCCGCAGCAGCTCGGCGACCTCCTCGCCGCTGGCCGGGATGAGGACACCGGGATCCCGGCCACCAAGAACCGATCGCGCCGCCTCCACGACGGTGCGCGACTTGCCGGCCTTGGCCGGACCGACGACGACCACGAACGGGAACGGCGCGCTGTCGGCGTTCAGCAGCGCGGCGAGGCGACCATCGGCGGCCGGTCGGCGCACGTAGGGCGCCTGACCGCGCGAGGTGTACATCGTCTGGGTCGGCCCCAACTGGGCGTTGGTGAGGTCGGACAGCCGGGGCAGCTTGCGCTCCGGGACCCGCGGCTGCTGCTGCTGCCTCCGACCGGACTCACGTCGGCGTTGCTTGGGCCGCGTCTGCTCCTCCCACGGCTTGGTCGCCGGCGGGCCTGCACCGACCGCTGGTGCTTCGGGTCGCTGCTCGCCCCAGGGAGCGTTGCGTTCCTCCCAGGGCTCGGCCCCGGGACGTTGCTGCTCCTCTTCCTCCTGCCAGGGCTCGCCCGCATCGTCCCAGCCGCCGCCCTCTTGCCAGGATCCACCAGGCTCGTCACCCTCCGCCGTCGGCGGCGGCGCCTTCTTCGCGGCGGCCTTCTCGGCGCGGGCGGCGCGCATCTCCTCAGGTTCTGTCAGGCGCCCCACGCCGGCCACCACGAAAGCGGCCACCGCAAGAAAGAACATGCCGCCCACCATCGCCCGTTGCGTACCGGCCGTGATGGTCTCGGTCAATGCCCCCAGAACCAGCAGAACGAGGCCACTCATGCCCAGCGAGCGGACCCAGGTCCGCCCGCGAGGCGCGTCCGGCTTCACCGAGTCTTCTTGCTCCCCGGCCACAAACTCACCCCCCGGCGCTCCCTCGCTCGGGCCGGCGCCCCGCAGCTGGCCTACCGCCTCTGACCTGCGGAAACAGTCGATCCCGGGGGACGTCTCTGAGACATCCCTCATCCCAGTGTCTACAGAAGAGGGCAGGTGAGGGCGCAAACGCCGGAGAGGGCCTCACACAGGTGGGGGCGCGCCGCGCGATCGGTCCGGCCCGCCCTGGTTGGCGCGGGGCTGACCGGCGATGGGGTGGCGTGTCCCACCTCGGTGCCGATCCGGGCGGACGCGCCCAGGAGGTCCTGCCGGTCGGGTCCGGGCGCGCACGGTAGCCTCGTGCCGGGCCGTGACTGGCGCGTTGGGATGGGATCGACCATCAGGAAGCGGCCCCGTCCGTCCGCGAGACGTCGTGCCGTGCGCCTGGGCCCCTTCCCGCACGCCCACAGGAGGTCCCATGAGCGCTACGTCATCGCAGGTCAACAGTGAGTCGACGGCCTACCGCAGTGCCCTGCAGGTGATCGCGGGCGTCGAGCCCAGGGTCGCCGCCGCCATCGGCGCCGAGCTCGCCGACCAGCGCGAGTCCCTCAAGCTGATCGCCAGCGAGAACTACGCCTCCCCCGCCGTACTCCTCGCGATGGGCAACTGGTTCAGCGACAAGTACGCCGAGGGCACCATCGGACGCCGCTTCTACGCCGGCTGCCGCAACGTCGACACCGTGGAGGCGCTGGCGGCCGAGCACGCCCGCGAACTCTTCGGCGCACCGCACGCCTACGTCCAGCCGCACTCCGGCATCGACGCCAACCTGGTCGCGTTCTGGGCGGTGCTCGCCCACCGGATCGAGGCGCCCGCCCTGGAGCGTGCGAAGGCGCGCCAGGTCAACGACCTCAGCGAGCAGGACTGGTTCGAGCTGCGGCGGGAGCTCGGCAACCAGCGGATGCTCGGCATGTCCCTGGACGCCGGTGGCCACCTCACGCACGGCTTCCGCCCCAACATCTCGGGCAAGATGTTCGACCAGCGCAGCTACGGGACCGACCCGGAGACTGGCCTGCTCGACTACGACGCCGTCCGTCGTACGGCCCAGGAGTTCCGGCCGCTCATCCTGGTCGCGGGCTACTCCGCCTACCCCCGGCTGATCAACTTCCGGATCATGCGGGAGATCGCCGACGAGGTGGGTGCGACGTTCATGGTCGACATGGCGCACTTCGCCGGGCTGGTCGCCGGCAAGGTGCTGACCGGCGACTTCGACCCGGTCCCGCACGCCCACATCGTCACCACCACGACCCACAAGTCGCTGCGTGGCCCGCGCGGCGGCATGGTCCTGTGCCACGAGGACCTCGCCGAGCAGGTCGACCGCGGCTGCCCGATGGTCCTCGGTGGGCCGCTGCCACACGTCATGGCCGCGAAGGCGGTCGCGCTCGCCGAGGCCCGGCAGCCGGAGTTCGCCGACTACGCCCAGCGCATCGTCGACAACGCCCAGGCCCTGGCCGAGGGGCTGAACAAGCGCGGCGCCACGCTCGTGACCGGCGGAACCGACAACCACCTGGTCCTCCTCGACGTCTCGGGCTACGGCCTCACCGGCCGACAAGCCGAGGCCGCGCTCCTCGACGGGGGCATCGTCACCAACCGCAACTCCGTCCCACAGGACCCGAACGGCGCGTGGTACACCTCGGGGATCCGGCTGGGTACGCCCGCGCTCACCACCCGCGGTCTCGGCGTCGCCGAGATGGACGAGGTGGCCGCGCTGATCGACGCCGTGCTCCGCGAGACCAAGCCGGGCGTGACCGCACAGGGCAAGGCCTCCAAGGCGCAGCACGTCCTAGACGAGTCGGTCGCCTCCCGGGTGGCCGCGCAGGCGGCCGACCTGCTGGCCAACCACCCGCTCTACCCCTCGATCGACCTCGGCTGACCCGATCCGGCAGCGGGCCCGCCGATCCAGTCGGCGGGCCCGCTGCCGTTCTCGTATCGTCGGTGTCCGGCCACGGACCCGGCTCAGGTGGGCAGCGTGGGCGGCATAGGGCACGATGGAGCGGCCATGACCCTCGCACACCAGTCGCCAGAGCTGCCCTCGACCGCCGACACCGACCCCGACTCCCTCTTCGACACCTTCGCCGGTTGGGCGAAAGAGCGCGGTTTCACCCTCTATCCCCACCAGGAAGAGGCGCTGATCGAGATCGTGTCGGGCGCCAACGTGATCCTCAGTACGCCGACCGGTTCCGGCAAGAGTCTCGTCGCCGCCGGTGCGCACTTCACCGCGGTCGCGCAGGGCCTGCGTACCTTCTACACCGCTCCGATCAAGGCCCTCGTGTCGGAGAAGTTCTTCGCCCTCTGCGAGATGTTCGGCCCCGCCCGGGTCGGCATGATGACCGGCGACGCGAGCGTCAACGCCGACGCCCCGATCATCTGCTGTACGGCGGAGATCCTCGCCAACGTCGCCCTGCGCGACGGCGCGCGGGCCGACGTCGGTCAGGTGGTCATGGACGAGTTCCACTTCTACGCCGAGCCCGACCGCGGCTGGGCGTGGCAGGTGCCGCTGCTCGAACTCCCGCACGCACAGTTCCTGCTGATGTCGGCGACCCTCGGGGACGTCAGCAGGTTCGAGGAGGATCTCACCCGGCGTACCGGTCGACCCACCACCCTCGTGCATGCCCTGGAGCGCCCCGTCCCCCTGGTGTTCTCCTACGTCACCACCCCGCTGCACGAGACGCTGGAGGAACTCCTCAGCACGCACCAGGCTCCGGTCTACGTCGTGCACTTCACCCAGGCGGCGGCCCTCGAACGCGCGCAGGCCCTGATGAGCGTCAACGTCTGCTCGCGCGCCGAGAAGGACGCCATCGCCGACCTCATCGGCAACTTCCGGTTCACCGCCGGCTTCGGTCGTACGTTGTCCCGGCTGGTCCGCCACGGCATCGGCGTCCACCACGCCGGCATGCTGCCCCGCTACCGGCGGCTGGTCGAGACCCTCGCCCAGGCCGGCCTGCTCAAGGTCATCTGCGGCACCGACACGCTCGGCGTCGGCATCAACGTCCCGATCCGCACGGTGCTGTTCACCGGCCTGTCGAAGTACGACGGCATCAAGACCCGGCTGCTCAAGGCACGCGAGTTCCACCAGATCGCCGGCCGCGCCGGGCGGGCCGGCTACGACACCATCGGCACCGTGGTGGTCCAGGCGCCCGAGCACGTCGTCGAGAACGAGAAGGCGCTGGCCAAGGCAGGTGACGACCCGAAGAAGCGGCGCCGGGTCGTGCGCAAGAAGCCGCCGGAGGGCACGATCGGCTGGGGCCGGCCCACCTACGAGCGGCTCATCGAGGCCGAGCCGGAGCCGCTGACGTCGAGCTTCGCGGTCAGCCACGCCATGCTGCTCAACGTCATCGGCCGTCCCGGCGACGCGTTCGCCGCGATGCGTCACCTCCTCACCGACAACCACGAGGAACCCGCCGCGCAGCGCCGGCACATCCGGCGCGCCATCGCGATCTACCGCGCGCTCCTGGCCGGCGGCGTCGTCGAACGGCTCGCCGAGCCCGACGAGGAGGGCCGCCTCGTCCGGCTCACCGTCGACCTCCAGTTCGACTTCGCGCTGAACCAGCCCCTGTCGCCGTTCGCCCTCGCCGCGATCGAGCTGCTCGACCGGGAGTCACCGACGTACGCGCTCGACGTCCTGTCGATCATCGAGTCCACCCTCGACGATCCGCGGCAGGTCCTGTCCGCGCAGCAGTTCAAGGCCCGCGGCGAGGCGGTCGCGGCGATGAAGGCGGAGGGCATCGAGTACGACGAACGGATGGAGCTGCTGGAGGAGGTGACCCACCCCAAGCCGCTGGAGGAGCTCCTCGAGGCCGCCTACGACATGTACCGGCGGGGGCATCCGTGGGTCGCCGACCACGAGCTGTCCCCGAAGTCGGTCGTGCGCGACATGTACGAGCGGGCGATGACGTTCGTGGAGTACGTCGGGCTCTACGGTCTGACCCGCTCCGAAGGGCTGGTGCTGCGCTATCTCGCCGACGCCTACAAGGCGCTGCGGCAGACGGTCCCCGAGGACGCCCGGACCGAGGAGCTCGTCGACCTCACCGAATGGCTCGGCGAGCTGGTCCGCCAGGTCGACTCCAGCCTGCTCGACGAGTGGGAGCGACTGCGCAACCCGACCGACGAGGCCGATCCGGCGGCGGCTCTCAAGCCCGCGCCGCTGCGGACGCTGACCTCCAACACCCGGGCGTTCCGAGTGCTGGTGCGCAACGCGCTCTTCCGCCGGGTCGAGCTCGCCGCCCTGCGCCGCTACGACCAACTCGGCGAACTCGACGCCGCGGCCGGCTGGGACGCCGACAGGTGGGCGGAGGCCCTGGGCCGGTACTTCCAGGAGTACGACGCCATCGGCACCGGTCCCGACGCGCGGGGTCCGGCGCTGCTGATGATCGATGAGCAGCCGGACCGGTGGGTCGTGCGCCAGATCTTCGCCGACCCCGAGGACGACCACGACTGGGGCATCAGCGCGGAGGTCGACCTGGCCGCCTCCGACGAGGAGGGCACCGCCGTGGTCCGGGTCGTGGCGGTCGGCCCCGTCTGAGCGCCATGTCCGGTTTGTTTTTGTGCTCCGGCCTGTCCGGCCTGTCCGGCCCGATTCGCGGAACCCGTCCAGCTGATCTTCCTCGCGCGCGACGATGGGAGCGGCGCGCCTGAGGGCTCGGATCCCAGACGCCTCGACCACTTTCCGCAGGGCATGGGGGGACGGGAGTCATGGCCAGCAAGCAGGGTCACACCACGCACCAGAGGCACGACCACGTGCACGGCGAGGGCTGCGGCCACGTCGCCATTCCGCACCAGAACCACGTGGACTACGCCCACGACGGTCACCTGCACGTCATGCACGAAGGGCACAGCGACGAGTGCACCATGTCAGAGCACCACGAGCACAGCGGTGACCACGCACACCAACACGGCGAGGGGTGTGGCCACGTCGGCGTGCCCCACGGGGACCACGTCGACTACGTCCACGACGGCCACCGCCACGCGGCGCACGGCGGCCACTGGGACGACCACTGACCTCAGGGCAGGACGGCCTCGAGATCGTTGGGCAGGGCGGACTTCACGTCGGCCCACTCGCCGTCGGTGATGTGCTGACGCAGTGCGGCCATCACCCGGTACGCCAGCTGGTCCATCCCCCCGTCGATGTCGAATCGGAACTCCTCCTGGATCCGGTTCAGGAACTCCTGGCGGCTCATCTTGACCGGTACCCTGCTCGGCTCCCAGCCCTCGTAGTACATGCCTCGGACGAGCATCGGCAGTTGGGCGCCCAACTGTGCGGCCTCCTGGACGCTCAGCCGGTCGCGTAGTGCGTGCAGAGTCGCTCGAAGCGCCGCACAGGACTGGTTCCGGCGTTCCTTGGGCCAGCCGTAGTCGTGCTCGATCTCCCGGAGGACATGGTTGGTCTTGTCCACGGTCGTGTTGAAGGACGAGTAACCCGTCTCGGCCATGACCTTGCTCCTTTCGCTGGTGGCGCGTACCGGGCCCCTGCTCGGCGTCGCGGCGCGGACCAGCGCACGCACCTCCTCATCGCTCACCTGCTCGAAGTTCTGGTACGACTCACCGACGGCGAAGAAGGGCGACGGCGTCCGCACGCAGCGAAGCTCGTCCACCCGATGGGCGAGTTCCTCACAGACCGAGGCGGGCCCGGTCGGCACGGCCACCACCACCCGGGCCGGACCGAGTTGGCGCGCGGCATGGATCGCGGCACGCATGCTGGCCCCCGTCGCGAGCCCGTCGTCGACGAGAATGACGGTTCTGCCCGTCAGGTCGGGAATGGGGCGACCATCACGGTAGAGCTGGTCCCGGCGGCGCAGTTCTGCCCGCTCCCGCTCGGCGACCTCGGAGACGACGCGACCGGACACGCCGAGGGCCCGCAGGATGTCGTCGTTCAGGACGACCACGTGTCCGAAGGCGACCGCGCCCATCGCGAGTTCCTCCCGGCCCGGAACCCCGAGCTTGCGGACCAGGAAGACGTCCATTGGAGCCCCGATGGCCTGGGCCACCTCGTGGGCCACCGGCACGCCGCCGCGCGGCAGACCCAGCACGATGACGTCGGTCCGGTCACGGTAGTGACAGAGGAGTCCGGCGAGAGCCCGGCCGGCCGCTCTCCGGTCCTGAAAGAGGCGATCTCCCATGCCTGCCTCCTGCTTCGTCGCGCAGGCGGCGCCCCCGACCGCCGCCCTGCACACGACGGCGTCAGCGGCGTTTCTTCGAGCCTACTCACACCCGCGGCCGGTGTGGTCCAGGACATTTGTCATGCCTGCGTGCGATCGGATGGCATCCGCCCGAAGCGGTCGCGACGCCGAGGCTGAGTCTCGTCACGGACGACTCGCGGAGGTCCTCATGCGACGCATCGCCCCAGCCATCGGCCTGTTCTTCCTCGCCCCGCTCATCGCGGAGTTCCTGCTGGGCAATCTCCCCGTCAGTCTGCTGTTCGCCCTGATGATCCTGGCGCCGCTGTACGGTGCCGGCGCGCTGTTGATCAGGGAGGTGGTCCGTCGAACCGGGCGAGGCTGGCCGAGCATCATCGTGCTCGGGTTGGCCTACGCCGTCTTCGAGGAAGGCGTCACCACCCAGTCGCTGTTCAACCCGAACTACGCCAACGCCCACCTGCTCGACCATGGCTACGTGCCGGCACTCGGCCTGTCCGTTCCGTGGACGTTGGGCGTACTGGCCCTCCATGCGGTGTGGAGCATCGGGGTTCCGATCGGACTCACCGAGTCGCTCGTGCTCGACCGCCCACGCACGCCGTGGCTCGGCAAGCTCGGCTTGACAGTCACCGCGGTCCTCTTCGCGTTGGGCTCGGTGGCAACCACCGCGATGCAGCTCTACCAGGACGACTTCGTGGCGTCGGTGCCGCAGTTCGTGGGGGTCGCCGTCGCGATCGTGGTGTTCGTGGCGGTGGCCATGACGTTCCGGCCGGCCGCGCGCCAGGTCGACAGCGTCAACAGGGTCGACAGCAACGCCATCAGGGTCGTCACCTCCCGCACGGCGCCGAACCCGTGGTGGGTGGGGGCGTTCGCGTTCGTCACCGGCACCGCGTTCCGCCTGCTTCCGGACGGGATCCCGGCCTGGCTGAACGTGGCGGGACTTCTCGTCCTCGCCGCGATCGTGATCGCGGTCGTGCGCCACTGGTCGCACCAGACGGGCTGGGGTGATTCGCACCGGTTCGCACTCGTCGCCGGCGCGATGGTCTGCTACGCGGTGCACTCCTTCATCGAGACACCCGTCATGCCGGTGTCACCGGCGATCGACCACACCGGTGACGTCGTCTTCTCCCTGGCCGCACTCGTCACCCTCGCGCTCACCGCTCGCCGACTGCGTCGACACGCCGCCGCGTCGACGGTCGAGGAGGCCGGCGTCGCACCAGCACGCCGCTGACCGACCGGCGCGGTCCGTCGGTCGCGGGGGTCATGGGGCGAGGTTGATGGTGGCGGGGATGCCCTGGCGGGTCATCTTGGCGTAGGGGCACAGCGCGGTCGCCTGGGCGAGCAGCGGGGCGGCCGTATCCTGTTCGACTCCGGGCCAGGTCACGACAAGGTCGGCACGGAGCTGGTAGCCGCCGTCGGCGGGGTCGCGGCCGAAGGTGACGCTCGCCTCGACCGTGATCGGTCCGGGGTCGAGAAGGTGCTGGCGGGCCACCAGGCTGAGGGCGCCGTGGAAGGAGGCGGCGTAGGCGGCGGCGAAGAGCTGTTCGGGGTTCGGGGCGGTGGCGTCGCCGCCGAGTTCCGCGGGCATCCGCAGCTCGAGGTCGAGGGCGCCGTCGGAGGAGCGGGCCCGGCCGGTGGCCCGGCCGTGGGCGGAGCTGCCGCCCTCCACGGTGACGCGCGTGACGTAGAGCGGTCTAAACGCGGTGCCGCTGTCGTCATGGTCCGTGGACAGGATCGGGTCGTTCACCGGTACGCCTTCCAGCGGCACGCGAGGAGCCTGTGGTGGGGCACTCTGGTCATGGGCGGTGCCAGCGCCGCAACTTGTCGGGATTCAGCACGATCCACACGGCGGTGACCTCGGCTCCGGCGACGCTCGCGCTGATCACCGCCACGGCCCGGCCCGACCGGCGCAGCACCAGCCCCGCGCGACCGTTCACGGCCTCCAGGGTGACGTCGGTGCAGGGCCGGCCGGTCAACAGGGCCGTGACGAAGCGGGCCACCGCGTCCGCGCCGTAGGTCGGGCGTACGGCGGCGCGCAGTTTGCCGCCACCGTCGCTCACGACCATCGCGTCCGTGGCCAGGACCGCCCGCAGTGCCTCGGTGTCCCCCGTCTCGCAGGCCGCGGCGAACCGGCGGGCGACATGGTCGTGTCTGACGATCGCCTGGCTGAACCTGACCGGGTGCTGGGTCAGGTCGGTGCCGGGCTGGGGCCGGCGTACCGGAGCGCTGGGGGTGTGGACGTGGATGGGGGCGGCCAGCAGGTCCAGGCAGATGCTTCCGGCGGTCCGCGTCAGCCAGGCGCGCGGCACCGCGATGCCGGCGCGCTCCTCGTCGTCGAGGGCGTACCAGCGGCGATAGGTCTCGTCGACGATGCGGTCCGCGGTGACTTCGGAACCGAACATCCACAAGGCGATCTCGACCAGGTGCTGACGTTCGTCGAGCATCTCCGCCAGCGACTCGGCGGCCACGTCGGTCATGTCCTGCCGCCCTCGCAGTCGGGAAAGCACGCCGGGTAGCGGCGTGGCCTCTCCTTTGTCCATGCCGTGGGGGTGCCGGCGTGGCCGCCGGCCAACGACGTTGTCGGCACGATGTCCTCGGTTCCTTCGGTGTCCGCAGGTAGGACGGGTCAGCCCGTCGGGTTGTGACACCGCGTTCAGACGAGCTGGCTTCCCCGTGAGCGTGAGCGTTCGAACGCGTCCAGTTTGGCCGGGTTGACGATCCACATGACGTGATGGATGCCCTCTGGGGATCCCTCGATGGTGAGCATCGTGACGCCGGAGCGACCACGGGGCACGAGCACGCCGGCGCGCCCGTTCACCTCGAGCCAGGTGAACTCGGCGCCCGGCCAGAACCGGGGTGCGAACGCGGCCAGGAACCTCGCCACCCGGTTGGTGCCCAGCAGGGGGAACCGCGCCGCCCCTCGGATGCCGCCGCCGTCGGAGGAGCTGACGACGTCGGCGGCGAAGAGATCTTCGAGAGCGCCGATGTTCCCGGTCTGGGCAGCGTCGAGGAATGCCTCCAGCAGCTGCCGGTGTTCGCTCTTGTCGATGGGCTCGCGTCGTACGGCACTGAGGTGTTTACGGGCGCGGCTCACGAGCTGGCGAGCGTTGACCGGGCTGAGCTGGAGGATCTCCGCTATCTGTGGGTAGGGGTAGACGAACGCCTCGCGCAGGACGTACGCGGCGCGCTCGGTGGGAGTGAGTCTTTCGAGCAGGAGCAGGAAGGCGAGTTCGAGGTCCTCGCCGCGTTCGGCTCCCACCGCAGGGTCGATGCTGGTGTCGATGGGTTCGGGCAGCCACGGCCCGATGTAGGACTCGCGGCGGGCGCGGGCGGACTGAGCGACGTTGATCGCCAGCCGGGTGGTGATCAACGCCAAGAAGGCCGACGGGTTCTCGATGGTCGCGCGGTCGGTGTTCTGCCAGCGCACCCAGACCTCCTGCAGGATGTCCTCGGCTTCGGCCGCGCTGCCGAGCATGCGGTACGCGATGCCGAACAGGCGCGGCCGTAGCTCGACGAACGCGTTCGCGGCCTGCTCGAGTACGTTCGCCTCTTCCGCGGATTCCGTCTGCATGTCTTTTCCACGCCTCCGCTGGTGTGGAATCAACCTATCCACATCGATTCGGGCGCCGGCGAAGGGCCTTCGCCGCCCGCCGGACCGGCGTCGTCAGTCGCGGAGATGGCGGACGGCCTCGAGGATGGTGTCGGCCACGGCGTCGGGCTGGGACGCCGCCAACGCGTGTGAGGCGCCGGGGATCTCCCTGGTTCCGCGTGCGGAGGCGCGCTCGGCCATGAACCGTGCCGCCGCGGCCGGGATGTTGAGGTCGCCCTCGCCGAAGACGAACCAGGACGGCGTGGTGCGCCATCCCGGCTCGGTCGCCGCCAGCCCTTCGGTCAGTGCCCGTTCGGTCACCGGACGCTGCGTCGCGGCCATCAGGGCGGCCTCGCCGGCGTCGAGATCGGCGCAGAACTGGTGGTGGAACCGGTCCTCGGCGATGCGGAACTCGGTGCCGCCGGTGGCGACCGGGTAGGTGACCAGCGCGCCGCCGAGAGTGCTGCCTTCGAACTTGCCGGACAGCAGCAGTGCGCTCTCGCCGGGTTCAGGGGCGAAGGCGGCGACGTAGACCAGGGCACGCACGGCCGGATTCCCGGCCGCCGCCTGGGTGATCACCATGCCGCCGTAGGAGTGGCCGACCAGGATGACCGGGCGGCCGATGCCGGCGATCACGTCGCGTAGGTAGGTGGCGTCGCCCTCGACGCTGCGCAGCGGGTTCGCGGCGGCGACAGCGGTCAACGCATGGCTGTGCAGGCGTGGGAGGACGCGGTTCCAGCTGGCCGATTCGGCGAAGGCGCCGTGGACCAGGACGATGACGGGCTGGTCGTTCATCAGAAGGCCTTTCCGGTGTTCGGAGCCTGGTGAGCCTGGCAGGTGTGCCGGGTCATGGTGTTCTTCCTTCCTGGCCGGGTGTTTCCTCGCGGAAGCCGATCTCTCGGTGGGTTCCGTCGCACAGCGGCTTGTTGCCGGAGTGGCCGCAGCGGCACAGCGTCATCCGGTTGCGGGTCTCCAGCGGTTCACCGTCGGCCCGCAGGACCGGCACTCCACCGGTGACCCACAGTGCGCTGGCCAGGCCGTCCTCCTCCGCCAGGACCGAGATGGCCCGCGGAAGATCGGGTTCGATCGTGTCGCCGCCACGTTCGAGGGCGTAGCTGTAGGAGCCGGAGGGGCAGTGGTCGATGCGGCCCATGACGGTGGAGCGCACGTCGCTGTCGCCGGTGTCGGCGAGCATCTCGGCGATCGGCCTAGTGCGTCCGATGCAGAAGGCGGCGTGGATACACAACTCCCCCACCCGTTGCGCCGAGATCCTCACCCCGTCGTGCACATGCTGCAGTTCCTCGTACGGCCGCACCCCCGCGGTTTCCGTGCCGTCGAACCCGATCACGGCGTGGGTGCCGTCGCAGAACGGCTTGGAGCCGGAGTGACCGCAACGGCACAGCGCATAGGTGTCCTCGGTCTCCAGGGGCTCGCTGGTCTGCCAGGTCAGCGCGTCCTTCTCCGCGGAGACGATCTTGCGCTTACGTCTGAGTGGGAGGCCGCCGTACACGAGGTACGGGCCGTCGCGCAGGACGACGACCCGCTGCCGGTCGCCGACGCTCCACCGGCGCTGTTCGGGTGCCACGTAGTCGAAGGTGGGTCCGGCCGTGGTGCCGTCCTGGTCGGGCATCCTCATCAGGGACTGGGCCTGGGCCTTGAGCGCGTACATCGTGCCGGTGGCGACCGCGAGCAGCCTCGGGCTGCCGTTGAACGCCTGCTCGAGCAGGTGCAGGACGGCACTGTAGGTGTGGTTGAACTCTTCCTGGGCGGTGCGGATCGCGCTGCCTGGAGCGTGGTCGACCAGTCGTGGGTTGCGCCGCATCGGGAGCACGCCGGCCAGGTCCACCGAGATCGGCTCGCCGGTGGGCCCGGACTGCGGGGTGTCGCCGCGCTGGTAGCGCCGGCCGACCTTCAGCTCCTGGAACCGGTAGTAGTGCGCGACCTCGTCCCGTTCGGGGTGGAAGACGTCCTGGTCGCCGTCCCAGACCCCGCCGCGGGCCGTGCCCTCGCCCTGCTCGACGATCTCCTCCAGCGCCGCCAGCGCGGACTCCAGTCTGTCGACGGCGACCAGTCGCCCGGCGGTGTGCCGGAAGTGACCCGCGTTGATCTGGCGGGCCGGGTCGCCGCTGAAGACCGCCTGCTCGCCGAGCCGGTCGCACAGCAGGCGCAGTCCTTCCTCGATGGCGGCGTAGAACTGCCCGATCGTCTCGTAGTCCTCACCCTCCGCCGCGGCGCCGGGAGGGGCCGGCTGCTCGATCCGCAGGAACATCTCGAGTGCTTCCGCCCCGAACGGGACGAGCGACAGTTCCAGCGAACGGTCCCCGTGCGGCAGGGGTCGGGGATGGGGCGGAAGCATCCGCGGGGTGTCGAGGCGTGGCCGTCCGCCGACGGCGTTGAGCAGGTTCGCGGCCAGCGCGAGGTGCAACATCTCCTCGACGAAGACGCTGCCCACCACCTCGACGGCTTCGGGGTTTCGCTTCGGATCCAGCGAGTACAGCGCGCAGAGGTACGGCGGCAGGGTCGCGTGTTCCAGTTCGATCGCCCACTGCAGGTGTTCGCGAAGGCTCTCGAGCGTGTCGATCCGCGCCGTCGAGCCCGCGGTGGCGGACTCCTGGGTTTCCAGGTGTTTCATGGGTGTCATGCCTCGGCTGTCGGAAGGGGCGGTCTTCACCGCAGGCAAAGGGACCCGGGTGCTCTTCACGTGCAGTGATCGCCCGGCCGGGACTCGCCCTCCAGGGTCTCGACCGCGTCGAGCAGACCCCGCAGGACGACCTCCTCGCGTTCGACGTCGGTCGGGTCGAACAGCCACTCGGTGACCGGAAGCGTGATCTCCTCTTCCGGGCGGCTCGCCTCGGCCTCGGTGAGTTCGACCTCGACCTCGGCCCTGAGCTCGTACAGGAACTCGTTCTCGCCGTTTGCGCTCATGTTTCCTCCATACGTGGCGTGGGTGGATGTTCGGAGGGCCGGCTGACCGCGTGGATCAGCCGTACGGTGATCTGGTCGGCGGCGAACCGGTGGGTGAAGCGCTCACCCTGGTGGGCGGCCAACGTCGCGCGGCCGGACTCGCGCTGCCACGGCAGGTGGCCGGGATGGCGTGCTGCCGTCCGAGTTGCTCGATGACGTCGGCGGTCCAACCCGCGACATCATCGAACTCGGCGACCATCGCCAACGCGGTCAACGGAGAAACTCCTGTCCAGTCATGGGAGCCTGGGCCCACGCGCCGGCCACCTGTCGTCGTCGTGGTCCGCGGAGATGGTGCGCGGAGATGGCGTGCGGATGAGGTGCGGAGCCCGCTCAGGACGGGCATGGGGCTCGGACAACCCGCTCCGGCCGACCTTCGAACTCGAAGCACATCTCACCCTCCAGTGCGGAGCCGGGATCTACTTACCGGTCGCGTTCTGGACGAGCCAGTCGCGGTAGCGGATCGTGCCGAGGGCCGCGCCGTCGCCCGGAACCAGCGTCCGCTCGCCCGGCACGCTGCCGTAGTAGAGCGCGTGCGGGTCGGCGACCACCTCGCGCGGATCGCCCCAGGCAGCAAGGGCGTTCCGGAAGAACTCGTCCATCTGGAACTGCTCCGGCCCACCGATCTCGGTCCGGCCGTTCAGCGGCGAGCCCACCGCGACCCGACCGACCGCCAGGGCGACGTCCTCGCCCGCGATGGGCTGGTAGCGCACGGGCGCGATCCGCACCGTGGTGCCGTTCGTGGCCTCGTCGGCGATGCTCCGGGTGAACTCGAAGAACTGCGTCGCGTGCACGATCGAGAACGGGACTGACGACTTCTCGATCAACTCCTCCTGCGCGACCTTCGCCCGGAAGTAGTCGTTGTCGGGCATCTTCTCCGTTCCCACGATCGACAGCGCGACGTGGTGACCGACGCCGGCCGCCTCCTCCGCGGCGAGCAGGTTGCCGGTGGAGGTCTGGAAGAACTTCATGACGGCGTCGCGCTCGAACGACGGGGAGTTGGCGACGTCAACGACCACCTGTGCGCCCTTCAGCACCTCCGCCAGGCCTTCGCCGGTGAGGGTGTTGACGCCGGTGTTCGGCGCCGCTGCCACCGCCTCGTGGCCAGCCCTACCGAGATTCGCCACGACCTTCGACCCGATCAGGCCGGTTCCGCCGATAACCACGATCTTCATGTCAAGCCTTCCTTGCTTGTCGAGGTGCTTGTGATGTGTGCCCGGGACTTGTTGTCAGCCGGTCGTCAGCTAAGACAGGACAGAGCCGGAAACTGTGACAACCATCGAGGAAGTTCTTGTGCGGCCGCGGCGAACCAGTCGTCGGTCCACCCGAGCTGATCGGTTTACCGCTGGACCGGAATGACCGCCACCGGGCAGCTGGCGTGGTGCAGGACGTTCTGGCTGACCGAGTGATGGATCAGCGCGCTGATCTCGTTGTGGTGGTGAGAACCGACAACGAGCAGGGACGCCCGGGACGCCGCGTGCATCAGCGTCTTGCCTGGTTGGCCGATGAGAGACTCCTGGTCGATCCTGACGCCGGGGAAGCGTTCACGCCACCGGGCCAGGTCGCTCTCGGGCAGGGGCGAACTCTCGCCGGCTGATCCTTCCGCGCTGACATGCGCGAGTACCACCGGACTCGCCGTCCGGGCGGCGTGCGCGAGCGCGAAGGCGAGGAGGTCGTCGCTTTCGCCGGGGTCGGCGATGCCCACCACGACCGGTCCACGTGCCACGACAGGCCCGCGCACGATGACGACCGGGCAGGCGGCCTTGGTCCCGAGGCGGGTGCCGACCGATCCCAGCAGCAGGCTCGCGACCTCGCCGAGCCCGCGACTGCCCACGACGAGGAGTTCGGCTTCACGAGAGTGCTGCAGCAGGACGGGCACGGGCTCGGTGTGCGGCAGGGCGGTGGTCACCACCTCGATGTCGGGTGCGACCGCCTGTGCGCGAGCCAGCGCGGTCGCCATGGTGCTTTCGGCGGCGTGCCAGAGGTCGTCCTCCGGAGGCGCGGCCGGTGCGAGTGCGAGGGCTGCTCCCACGAGGGGGGAGCTGAAGGCATGCAGGATCTGGAGCGGTTGCCGGCGGCGTTGGGCCTCACCTGCGGCCCACTCCACGGCCCGCAGGCTCTCCTCGGAGCCGTCCACGCCCACGACGACAGGGCTCATCATTGTTGTCCTTTCACGAGAGGGTGGCGGTCGCGCCGCCCGCGGTAGACCGGGAGGGTGGCGATCGCACGTCAGAGGTACACGAGAAGGTGCCGACGACTGCGCCGTCGGTGATACGCGGCGCGGCGACGATGTCTGCCGACGATGTCTGCCGCGGTAGGGAGTTCTGTTCTTCAACCGGGTCGCCGGTGGCTTCTACTCGACCAGCTTTCCGGCGGACGAGACCTCGCGCATGAGCGCCGCGATCTCGCCGGGAATCGGCGGAATGGCCTCCCGCTGCACCGATCCGGGGCCGGACCACACGAGGTTGACCTGCAGGGCCGGGTCGACGTCGGGGTAGTCGGAGCGGTTGTGGCAGCCGCGGGTCTCGCGCCGCTCGAGTGCGGTCTCGATCGTCGCGCGCGCGGCGAGCGCCGAGGACTTCAGGTCGAAGGCGTGGGCCAGGTCCTGGAAGCCGGCGATGTCCGGGTGCACGCCGACGTCGTTGATGCGTGCGTCCACGGCGGTGAGTTCGGCGAGGCCCTCGCGCAGGCCGGTCTCGTCGCGCACCACGCCTGCGTGCTCGGTCATGATGTCGCGGAGGGCGCGCTGCAGAGACCGCACGTTCTCCGGGCCGTCGGCGGCGAGAAGGTCGTCCACCTCCGACCGTGCCGCGTCCAGCGCCTCGGCCGAGCGGCGCTGGGCATCCAGGCCCGCGGAGTACTCCGCCGCGGCCTGCCCGACGATGCGGCCGTAGACGAGAAGTTCGATGAGTGAGTTGCCGCCGAGGCGGTTGGCGCCGTGCAGGCCGCTGCCCGCCTCCCCGATCGCGTACAGGCCGTCGACGCCCGTGCCGTGGTCTTCGGATCGCACCCAGACCCCGCCCATCGAGTAGTGCGCGGTCGGCGCGATCTCGATCGGCTCCTTGGTGATGTCGAGCATCTGCAGTTCCAGGAGGGTCTGGTAGACGCGAGGCAACCGCGTCATGATCGTCTCCCGCGGCAGGTGCGACACGTCCAGCCACACGCCACCGGCCGGGGTTCCACGGCCCTCCTTGATCTCGGTGTACGCCGCCAGAGAGACGCGGTCGCGCGTGGACAGCTCCATCCGCTCCGGGTCGTAGCGCGACATGAACCGCTCGCCAAGTTGGTTGCGCAGGATTCCGCCCTCCCCCCGTGCCGCTTCGGACACGAGGGTTCCGGCCGCGTTCTCGGGCGCGATGAGACCGGACGGGTGGAACTGCACCAGCTCGGGATCGCGGATGCGGCAGCCGGCCAGCACGGCCAGGCGGAAGGAGTCGCCGGTGTTCTCGTCCCTGCGGGAGGAGGTGCGCCGCCAGATCCGGGTGTGGCCGCCGGCGGCGAGGATCACCGCGTCGGCATGGATGACGTAGCGGCTGCCATCGGTCAGGTCGAACCCGTACGCACCGAAGACCGCGTTGTCGCGTACGAGAATGCGTGTGATGTACACGCTGTCGAGGATGGGGACGTCGAGCTGCGCCGCCCGGTTGACCAGGGTGCGCTGGATCTCCAGTCCGGTGTAGTCCCCGGCGAAGGCGGTGCGCCGGTAGGTGTGGGCGCCGAAGAAGCGCTGGGAGATCCGCCCGTCCGCCTCGCGTGCGAACGGCATGCCGTAGCGCTGGAGATCGTCGATTCCCCGCGCGGCGCCCTCGGTGACGATCCGCACCGTCTCGGGGTTGGCGAGAAGGTAGCTCTCCTTGAGGGTGTCCGCTGCGTGCTGTTGCCAGGTGTCCTCGGGATCCATCGTGGCGAGCGCCGCGTTGATGCCGCCCGCCGCGAGAGAGGTGTGCGCGTCCGCCTTGGGTCGTTTGCCCACCGCCAGGACGTCGACTCCGTGCTCGGCCAGTTCGATGGCGGCCCGAAGTCCGGCTCCTCCCGTCCCGATGACCAGGACGGAGGTGGCAATCCGGTTCTCTGGCGAGTGCATGGTGCTCCTTCGATGAAAGCCGTTCCGCAAGACAAGACCGGGTAGCGGCGTGATTTGTGACATCCCGGCACCTGTCGGGGTGGGGATAGATGAACGGAGGCTGCCGTTCGGCCAGGCGGCTGTGGTCTACTTCACAACTTGCCGGAGCCGGCGGCGCGCGCCGTGGCGCTCGCCCGCACGGGCCCGCATGGCCGCGGTCGTGATCGTGACGGCGACCAGCAGGACGCAGATGGCTGTGATCGCCGCGACGACGGCGGCCACGCCGATCCGTGATGTCGCGAGTGGCAGCAGGATGACGGCGACGCAGGCCGGGACCGCGGCGGGATAGATGACGGGCCCTGGGACGATGAGCGCGTGCGCCGCGCAGAGCAGGGCGAGATACGCGGCGACCGGGATGGCGACGGCGAAGCCGAGTGCCAGGGGTGATGCCGCGACGTGGTGCCCGCTCTGCTCCACCGCCACCTCGAGTCCGGCGCCGAGGGCCGCCAGAGCCGCGAAGATGCCGTAGTGGCCGTATCCCCACAGGTAGGACCGGTCCCGGCGGTCACTGAGTCCCTCGCCTGCCTCCACCAGGAAGTAGAGCCACCACAAGGCGAACAGCAGGATGAGGCCGCAGACGGCGATGACGACGAAGGGACCGCTGATCTCGCCGGTCTCCAGCGCTCCTTCGACTCCCCGGCTCGTGGCCAGGACGCTCTCACCGAGCAGGATGATCGTGAACAGGCCGTAGCGCTCGGCGATGTGGTGCGGATGCCAGTTGGTGGCCCTGGCGCGCTCCGCCCAGCGTGGAACCGAGAGTTCCAGGACGACCAGGACGAGGAAGAACGGCAGCGCGAAGGACGACGGCAGAACGCCCGTGTCCACGAGGAAGAAGCGAAGCACCCACCCCAGCTGCATGATGCCGACACCGGCGGCGTAGCGCAGCGCGGTGCGGCGGCGGGCGCGGTCTTCGAGACCGGCCCGCAGCCATTGGGCGACGAGCCCGATCCTCATGATGAAGTAGCCCAGGGTGACGATCCCGTAGTCGGATTCGCTGACCGCGGCGGGCACACCGGCGGCGAGGACCAGCACCCCGGCCATCTGCAGCATGGTCAGCAGCCGGTAGGCGACATCGTCGGTGTCGTAGGACGAGGCGAACCACGTGAAGTTCATCCACGCCCACCAGATCGCGAAGAACACCTGGAGGAACGGCATCAGCCCGGCCAGGCCATGACCGCCCGCGATGGCGTGCGCGAGTTGTGCGGTGACGGCCGCGACCGCGACCACGAAGGTGAGATCGAACAACAGCTCGAGCTGGCTCGAAGCGCGGTGCGGCTCGTCGATGGGACGAGCGCGCATCCGGACCCGGATCCGGATGGCGGTACTGGCTGGTGGCACGGTCTCGCTCCTGTCGCTTCACAACGTCCGGTCCGCATCAAAGACAGGGCAGCCCGTCGATCTGTGACAACGCGACACCGAGATCGCGGCACAAAACTTGTCGCGGAGCTGTCACCGACCTCGAGACGTCGACGAGAACCCGGACCACGACGGTCGTCCTCCCTACGCCGTCCTGCCCTGGTGGCGTGTCCGAGCCATGACGCAGATGCGCCGCGGACAGGGATGGATCCCGCACCATCACCCCTGTGAAGCTCTCCGCTGGACGTCCCCACCACGCGGGGCGTGGAGGAGGTAGGAGTGAAGGCCCGACGCACCCTCGCTGCCATCGTCGCCGTCACGGCCGCGACCGCCGGCACCCTCGGCACGGCGGGATCCGGGACGGCCGCCGTGGCTGCCCCTGCCCCTGCCCCGGACGCAGCCGCGCGCGCGACCGTCGCGACCGCTGCCCACCAGGCAGGTACGGGTGCGCCCGGTGGGCACACCTACTCCCTCACCCTGATCACCGGCGACGTGGCCCGGCTGACCGTGCTACCGGACGGCCGGCAGACGGCCACCCTGGACAGCGGAGACAGCGGGGACAGCGGGGACAGCGCAGGGCGCGGCTATCACCTGAGCGAGCGCGACGGCGACGTCCAACTCGTCCCGGACGAAGCACTTCCCTACGTCGCGAGCGGTCAGCTCGACGCCCGCCTGTTCAACCTCAGCGAGCTCGTGGCGCAGGGCTACGACGACCGGTCCGGCGGCTCGATCCCCGTCCTGCTCACCGCGCCCACCGGAGCCCGTGCCACGAAGACGCTGCCCCGCACGCCCGCCGCGACCAGCCGGACCCTGGCACTGCCCAGCGCCCACACCCTGGCCGTCACGCCGCGCAGGGGCGCGGTGCGCGACTTCTGGCGTTCCATCGACGACGACAGCCCCGGCGACGGCGTCACCCGCCTGGCGAGCGGCATCGGGAAGGTCTGGCTGGACGCCAGGCTGCACGCGACTCTGGACCAGAGCGTTCCCCAGATCGGCGCACCGACGGCCTGGCAGGCCGGCTTCACCGGGAAGGGCGTGAAGGTCGCCGTCCTCGACTCCGGCTACGACGCCGGCCACCCCGACCTCGCGGGACGCGTCAGCACGGCGAGGAGCTTCGTACCCGACTCCGACGGGGTTTCGGACCACTTCGGCCACGGGACCCACGTGGCCTCGACCGTCGCTGGTTCCGGCGCCGCGTCCGGCGGCTCCCGCAAGGGGGTGGCACCAGAGGCCGACCTGGTGATCGGCAAGGTCCTCGACGACACCGGCGGTGGCCAGGAGTCGTGGGCGATCGCCGGCATGCAGTGGGCGGTCGACCAGGGCGCCCGGGTGGTCAACATGAGCTTCGGCGGGTTTCCCTCCGACGGGAGCGATCCGGTCAGTGCGGCGGTCGACGAGCTGTCCGCCAGCAGCGACGCGCTGTTCGTCGTAGCGGCCGGCAACGTCGGACCGCAGGCCGGCACGGTCACGGCCCCTGGCGCGGCGAGCGCCGCGCTGACGGTCGGAGCTGTCGACAAGCAGGACCAGCTGGCGTCGTTCTCCAGCCGCGGTCCTCGACTCGGTGACGGTGCGGTCAAACCCGAGGTGACGGCGCCGGGTGTCGCGATCGCCGCGGCCCGCGCCGCCGGTACCGACCTCGGCTCCGACCTGAGCGAGTACTACACGTCCATGGACGGTACGTCGATGGCGACGCCGCACGTGGCCGGTGCCGCCGCGCTCCTCGCCCAGCGACACCCGGACTGGTCCGGAAGCCAACTCAAGAACGCCCTGGCGAGCACCGCGCGGCCCACGGACGGGGTATCGGTCGCCGCGCAGGGGGCCGGCCGGATCGACGTCTCCCGAGCCGTGACCGAACCGCTCGAGGTCAGCGCGGCGAGCGTCTCGTTCGGCCCGCTGCCCTGGACCGGGGATCCGCGCCCGGCGCTCACCCGCGAAGTGACCTACCGCAACCCCACGAAGAAGGCGGTGCGGCTCACCCTCGACCTGTCCGTACCGAGCCTCGGGGCCGGCGTGCGCCCCGCGGCCGCGCTCACCCTCGACAAACGGGTGATGGCGATCGGGCCCGGCCGGACCGCCACCGTGACCCTGCGGCTGGACTCCGACCACACCGAGCCCGGCAGCTACGCCGGTGTGCTGCTCGCCCGTGGCGAGACCACGACGCTGCGGACGCCGGTCGGGTTCACGGTGGGCGCTCCCACGCACGACGTCACCGTCTCGGTGACCGACCGGGACGGCGGGACCAACTTCGGGATCGGCAGCGACGTCGAGGTGTGGAACCTCGACACCGGTGAGCTCACCCTGCAGGCGATCGGCGCCGAGGGCAGCACGACGCTGGCGGTACCGACCGGACGCTACTCCCTGATGGTGTTCGCGAATCTCCCGTATCCGGGCGGGTGGCAGACCAGGGCCGTCGCGATGCTCGGCGACCCGGAGGTGTCGATCACCGGGCCGCGGTCGTTCCACTTCGACGCCCGTGACGCGGACCCGGTGTCGCTCACCACGCCACGCGCGGCGGATCCGGGCAACTTCGGGATCGCCTGGCACCGCAGCGCCGGTGATCGCTCGGAGGTGAGCGGCAAGGGCCTGTCCGGCGACGTGACCAAGGAGGTCTACGTCCAGCCGATGCCCCGGGTGAGCACCGGCACCTTCGAGTTCCTGCACCGCTGGGACCTCGCCCAGCCGCAGCTGACGGCGCGGATCACCGGGCCTGGAGGCTTCCGCCTTCCGACGCCACGACCCGCCGAGCTCGCTCCCACCTTCGTCGGCGACGGCCGGGTGCGTGTCGTCGATGGCGGGTCGGGAACTCCGGCGGAGCTGGCGAAGGTCGCGGCACGGGGATCGGTGGTGCTCGTCCAGCATCTCGAGGGTCAGGTGTCGGAGCAGGCGCGGGCCGCGGCCGCCGTGGGGGCGCGCGTGCTGTTCGTGTACAACGACACGACGGCCGGCCCCCTGAACGAGTCGGCGGAAGGCGCCACGATCCCGGTCTACCAGCTGGAACGCGTCGAGGGTCTCCGGCTTCGGGCGCTCCTCGCGAAGGCGGCCCAGCCCTGGAAGGTGCTGCCCGGCACGACCGGTAAACCGGGCGAGACCAGCGAGCCGGTGCGGATCGATCTCGCCGGAGTCTCCGGGAGCGGCTCCACCTACGACGTGATCTTCCGCGAGACGAGGCTCGACCGGCCGATCCGCCACGACCTGAAGCGCGTCCCACTCGCGACCATCCGTACCGACTACCACCAGCAGGCGGTTACGGCCACCGGTCACCGGGAGGACAGCAACGCGTTCCTGCCCGGCATCGCCGTCGGGTTCGGGCTCGTCAGGTCGGTCACGACCCCGCTGCGCCGCACCGACTACGTGAGCGCCGACCCCGACACGCAGTGGGTGACCTCCACCGACGCCGGCCCGTTCGGCCTCAGCGGGCACGAACTGTCGGTGGCCCGGAGCTTCCGACCGGGACAGCGGGTCGACCGGGTGTGGTGGCCGGCGATCATCCGTCCCGCCGTTCCCGACATCACCGGCGGCGAGGTCGAGGGGTTGCCGGTGGCACGGTTCGAGGACGCCATCCGGATCGTCGTCCCGCAGTTCGTGTCCGGCGACGGGCAGATCTACGGCTACGCCGACAAGAACGACACGACCAGCCTGGTCCTGCGGCGCAACGGCACGGAGGTGGGACGGGCCGACTGGTCGGCCGGCCAGTTCGTCGTGCCACCGTCGCCCGCTGACTACGAGCTCGAACTCGACGTACGACGGGCCGCCGACACCTGGACCCGGACCTCCACCGCCTCGCACACGGTCTGGACGTTCCGCTCCGGGCACGTGTCGGGACGCGAGGTCCTGCCGCTGCCGCAGGTCGGCTACCGGCTGGACACCGACCTCCACAACCAGGTCGGCGCCAACCGCCCGGCGTCGCTGGTCCTCTCACCCGGCTACCAACCGGGTGGCCGGGGCCCGGGCGGATTCCGGGTCAGCGCCGCGATCTCCTACGACGATGGGGTGCACTGGCGGAGCCTTCGTACGAGGAACGGTCACGGGGACACCGTGGTGGCCACCGTGCCGCCCGCACCGAAGGGCGCCGGGGACCCGACCGTCCGCGTCACCGTCACCGACCGGGCCCACAACAAGCTGACCCAGACGATCGAGAAGGCCTGGCACACCGGAGGTACGGCCCGCTAGGTGCCACCGCACACAGGACACCCCGATGGTGGGGTGGTGGGCCACCTGGTGGCCGACCACCCCACCCCCGACTCCCCCTACCCAGGAACCCACCCGGGCTAGGCCAGAACGACCCCACGAACTGCCAGGAGTGCGCCCGAAAGAGGCGCGACCGGGTGGTCAGGCGAAGACGTCCTGCTGGAAGCGCCCGGCGTCCTCGAGTTCGCGGAGCCACCGTTCGCCGTCCTCAGGGGTACCGCCACGCCGCTGGAGGTGGATCCTCACCAGCGCCTCCCGGACCGCGGGCGCCATCCGCGCGCCGTCACCGCAGACGTAGATGTGACCGCCCGCCTCGAGCGCCGACCAGACGCCGTCGGCCTCGGCCAGCAGGGCGTCCTGGACGAACCGGTACGGGTGTCCGCGCAGGCTGGAGTAGGCCAGGTGGATCTGCACCACTCCGGCGCGTTCCCAGTCCTCGAACTCCGCCCGGTAGAGCCAGTCGTGCTCGGGATGCCGGCACCCGTAGAAGAGCTTCGCCGGTCCCACGGGGCGGCCGGCGGCCGCCACGGCCGCGCGTTCCTCGACGAACCCGCGGAGCGGGGCGATGCCCGTGCCCGGACCGACCAGGATCATCGGGGTCGCGGGGTCGGCGGGTGGCTCGAAGGCCGGAGCCGGCGTGCGTACGTAGCCGAAGAACACGTCGCCGGGCGCGAGCCGCGCGAGGTACTGCGAGCACAGGCCGCGGTACTCGCCCGCGCCCGCCCAGGCGGGCCCCTCCACCAGGCCGACGGTCAGCCGCGCATGGCGCGGGTCGACGCTCGGCGAGGACGAGATCGAGTAGAAGCGCGGACGGATCGGCCCGGCCATCTCCAGGAACGCCTCCAAGGGCAGCTCGAGTGCGGGGTAGCGCTCGAGCACGCCGAGGATCGACACCCGCTTCGCGAGGATCTCCTCGGCGTAGCGCGCCTCCGCCTCGTCGGCGTCGTCGACAGAGCCGGAGCCTGCGGGGCCGGAGCCTGCGGGGCCGGAGCCTGCAGGGCCGGAGCCTGCGGGGCCGGAGCCTGCGGGGCCGGAGCCGGAGTCGTCAGGCCCGGAGCGGGCGGTACCGGTGTAGGCCGCCAGCTCCCGTTTGGTCCATGGGCACCTGGTGTGGTCGGCGAGTGCCCGCAGCTGAGCCCGGGTGGCGACCTCCTGCAGTTCGACGAACTCCGTCAGCAGCAGATCGACCAGGACCGGAACGCCCACCGGCAGATGCGTGGGCCGGTCGTCCTCCTGGTGCAGCCGAACCACCTGACCGGCCGGCACCCGGAGCCGCTCCTTCGCCCAGGCCACGAGCTCCGGGTCGTTCTTCGCGAACACCGCGAGGTGGTTTCCGGTCTGGTAGGTCATCCCCTCCGGCAGTTCGACGACGAGCGACCTCGCGGCCGGACGCGGCGCCTCCAGGCTGAAGTCCCACAGGCCGGTGGGGTCGGAGACGAGTTCCTCGCTCGCGACCACCCTGATCGGGACGGCCTGCTCCGACACCACGGCCGGGCGGATCTCAGCCTCGCTCAGCACGTCCAGGCGGTAACGCGGCCCGTCGGTCGTCGCCGGGTCGGCGCCGTAGTCGCGGGCGAGCGCCGACCACAGCGTGTCCGTCCAGGTGTTCGCCATGCCGTCGAAGTCGCCCGCGGCATCGGCCTCCCCGCGGGGCACGACGGCGGTCGCCCCCGCGGCGAGGAGGGTGGCCTCGACCCGCTTCGGAAAGGCCTGGTACGTCGACCACTGGGTGTTGCCACAGCCGAGTACCGCGAACCGAAGTCCGGACAGCACGTCCGCGGCAAGCCCGCCGGTCCGGCTGAGCTGGTAGAAGCGCTGGGCGTTGTCGGGGGCCTTGCCGTTGTAGCTCGCGGTCGCGACCAGCAGCAGCTCGCCGGTGGGTGGTGTTCCGGACTCGATCTCGCCGGCGAGTTCGTCGAGTGTGGTCAGGGTGGTGTCGAAACCCGACCGCCGGGCACGGTCGGCCAGCTGCTGCGCGAGGTCCTCGGTGCTGCCCAGGTTGGAGCCGTAGGCGACGCGAAGTCCGACGCCGAGGGCGCGGACGTCGAAACAGACGGAGTCCGTCGCGGCTTCGCCGTCCCCGCTCGCCCGCGTCGAGTCCGGTCCGAGGACCGCGCGTTCGTGCGGTTGGCGTTCGCGTACACGGATCGTGAACCCGTCCGGCTTCAACGTCAAGGTCTGCTTGACATGGAGCTGGTAGGCGTGCGGGTCGGACAGCGCGAACCGTTGCAGCACGAGAGCGAGCGCGAGGCGGGCCTCGGTGAGGGCGAACTGGCGTCCGATGCAGGCGCGTTCGCCGTTGCCGAAGGGCTTGTAGGCGTGCGGATGGTGACCGGCCTTGTTCTCCGGCAGCCACCGGTCGATGTCGAACTCCTCCGGGCGTTCCCACGCGCCCGGATGGTGGTGCAGGGGTTCGAGCAGGACGCTGATCTTCTGCCCCTTGGGCAGGGCGTAACGGCCCCCGATCACGGTGTCCTCGTACGCCCTCAGACCGAACGCCGGAATCGGCGACCACAGCCGCAGGGTCTCGTCCAGGATGCGCGCAATGACGTCGAGCTTCATGGTCGTCTCGTAGTCCGGGACGCTCTCACCGGGCAGCAGCTGGTCGACCTCGGCATACGCCCGGGCCAGCACGTGCGGGTTGCGCAGCAGCAGGTAGAGCGCGAAGGAGAGCAGGCCGCTGGTCGTCTCGTGTCCGGCGATGAGGAACGTCAGGACCTGGTTGCGGATGTTCTCGTCGCTCAGCCGTTCACCGGTCGTCGGATCGCTCGCGTCGAGCATCAGGCCGAGCAGGTCGCGCACCCCGGCCTGCCCACCGGCGCGGCGTTGCCGGATCACCTCGTCGACGAGCGTCTGCATGGTGTGGATGTCCGCCTGGTAGGCGCGGTCCTGCTTTCGGCGCAGCGTGGTGACGAACGGCAGTTGCCGCGTCCGCATCATGGCCTCGACGAGCGCGTTGCTCATCGCCTGGAGGAACGGGTGCAGCTGCTCGTGCTCGAAGGAGTGGAAACGGTGGCCGAACCCGGTGAGGGAGATCGTGTCCAGCGTCAGCCGGGTCATGTCCTCCGCCACCATCAGGTCGACACCCTGGTGGTGCTGCCATTTGGCGACCAGTTCCTGCGCGACCTCGAGCATCTGCGGGAAGTACGCCCGCATCGACCGCTGGCTGAACGCCGGCATCAGGATGCGGTGGGCGTGTCCCCAGCTCGGTTCGTCGTGCCGGGCGGTGAAGAGTCCGTCGCCGCTGAAGTTCCGCACATGGCTCAACGGCGGGTCGATCGTCTTGTAGAAGCGCGATTCGTCAGACAGTTCGGCCACCAGGTCGGGGTCGTAGACGAAGGTCACGACGCGTCCGCCCAGCCCGATCTGGTAGATGCCCCCGGGGTAGTTCCCGGCCAGACCGGCGAGGTACCGGCTCGGACCGTCGGCCGGAATCTGCAGCGTGTTGCCGACGACGGGCAGGCCACGCGGGGAGGGGATTGGCCGGAGGTCGGTCAAGGGAGCTCCTCACGATGACGCCGCCAGGCGGTGGCCCGGCGGAGGCGCGTTTCCGGGTGCTGGCGGATTACCAGCCATACGCCGTATGACGCGAAACCATACACCGTATGGCTGCTAGCGTACGACGTATGGTTACGCGGGCGGGACCGACGGACGGCGGGGCAGGCGGGTCGAGGGGCGGCCCCGCGAGCGGAGCCCGACGAGACTCCCCCCACCTGACCGCCGAGCGGATCCACGCGGCAGCGTTGCGGCTCGTCGACGTCGACGGGATCGACGCCCTGAGCATGCGCAAACTCGCGGCGACGATGGGCGTCAACCCGATGTCGCTCTACCACCACGTGCCCAACAAGGCCGCTCTCCTGCGCGGCATCTGCGGCCTCGCCGTGGCCGAACTCGACATCCCGGTCCGCGCCGACGCGGACTGGCGGGACCAACTCAGACAGATCGCCCACAGCTACCGTTCACTCGCGCACCGGCACGGCAACCTCATCACCTACCTGATCGCCAATCCGGGCTTCATCCAGCGGGACGGAGCGCTGTGGACGGCGCTGTGCGAGACCCTCGCGCGGGCCGGCATCCCCGCCGAGGAGGTGGTCCGGATCGGCAACGTCCTCCTGACGTTCGTCTCCGGCTTCCTCCTCGCCGAGGTCAACGGCACCCTGGGTGACCTGCTCCGTTCGGGGCCCGCGAGCGGCGAGGGCGAGCAGCCGGACGACGGCGCGGCCGACGCCGCGGCCGACGCCGCGGAGTTCGACCGCGGCTTCGAGGCCGGGCTCGAACTCGTCATCGCCGGCCTGGAGGCCCACGGCGCGAGCGCGGCCACCCCCGCGAAAACGTCCCGGTCCGGCACCGCCCCGCGCCGGCGCGGCGGCCGCACGGCGCGGCCGAACCACCTGGGCCGGTGACCGACTCACCGGGCCCGGCGGCCGACCCGGGCCGACCGGGTGGACACGACGAACCTGGTCGGCACCCGCCGATGCCGACCATCTCCCTGGGCCTGCTCGCCCTGGGTGCGGGCGCCACGGACGCGCTGAGCTGGGCCGGCCTCGGCGGCAGCTTCACCAGCGTGATGACGGGCAACCTCGTCCTGCTCGGCCTGGCCCTGGGAGAACCCGCGCCCATGGGTGCGGTCCGGCCCGCGGTGGCGATCTGTGCGTTCATCGTCGGGGTGTACGTCGCGGCGCTCTGGCTGCGACGAGCCCGGGCGGAGGATGCCACCTCCTGGCCGGACCGCGTCAGCGTCACCCTCGGAATGGTCGCGCTCGTCCAGGTCGGCGTACTCCTGTGCTGGCTCGCCGGCCTCGGCGACGGCGGTCCCGGACAGCAGAGCGTCCTGATCGCCCTGTCGGCGATCGCGATGGGCGCGCAGAGCGCGGCGGTCAGCGCCCTCGCCCTCGCCGGCGCCGCGACGACCTACCTCACCGGGACGCTCGCGTCACTCACCACCGAACTCGCGACCACCGGCCGACCGGCCACGATGCGCCGACGGTTCACCGTCCTCCTGGCCCTGCTGCTGGGCGCGGTCCTGGAAGCCGCCCTGCTGACCGGCGTCCGGCCGGTGGCGCCGGCCCTGCCGCTCGTCGCCACGCTCGCGGCGATCGTTGTGATGGGCCTACGACGACCGGCCCGCCCCTGACCGCCGGGGCGAGCGGTGCGTCCACACCATTCACACCATCCCGGCAACCCCGGCGAAGACGGGATCAAGGGGCGCGAGTCAGGTGGGTGCGGCGCGGTCGATTCCAAGCCCCGGTCCAAGCCCCGGGCGGTCCGGGAGCCGAGCACTCGCGCACGAGGGCCGCCGGAATGGACGGGAACAGGACGAACGCGAGCGGAGACCGGGACCAGAGAAGGACCACAGAAGGACCCCGTGGCAGGGCTGGAGGTCATCTCGCGGGCTAGCATCGGGTCCGACACATGTCAACGTCTCCTTGCCTCGATGTACGACCATGCCCGCACAACCGTGGGGGTTCCTACGCCACCCACGCGTCGACGTCCGCAAGCGCCCCATCGCCGAGCGCCTGCGGGACTGGCGGGTCGTGCTCCTACCGACCTCCGCCGCCGACGCCGGTGTCCAGGCGGCCCGCTGCATGGACTGCGGGGTGGCGTTCTGCCACGCCGGCTGCCCGCTCGGCAACCTGATCCCGGAATGGAACGAGTTCGTCGCCCGTGACGAGTGGCGCCGGGCCATCGAGGCGCTCCACGCGACCAACAACTTCCCGGAGTTCACCGGCTGGCTGTGCCCCGCGCCCTGCGAACCCGCCTGCGTCCTCGCGATCAACAGCGACCCTGTGAGCATCAAGCAGGTCGAGCTGTCGATCATCGAACGGGCGTGGGCGGAGGGCTGGGTCACCCCGCTGCCGGCGCCCGTCCGCAGCGGCCGGCGGGTCGCCGTGATCGGCTCGGGACCGGCCGGCCTGGCGGCCGCCCAGCAGCTGGCCCGAGCGGGGCACGAGGTTCACGTCTTCGAACGCGACGACCGGATCGGCGGCCTGCTGAGGTACGGCATCCCGGATTTCAAGATCGAGAAGCCTGTCGTCGACCGCAGGCTCGCGCAGCTCCGGGCCGAGGGCGTGGAGTTCCATCCGGGGGTCGAGGCCGGTCGTGATCTCACCGGGCGGGAGCTCCGCCGCGACCACGACGCCGTCGTGGTGGCCGTCGGCGCCCACGCGTCCCGCGAGGTGGACCTGCCGGGTCGGCGGCTCCGCGGAATCCATCAGGCACTGACGTACCTCCCACTGGCCAACCGGGTGCAGGCCGGCGACCTGACCGGCTCCCCCATCAGCGCGGCCGGCAAGCACGTCGTCATCATCGGCGGTGGCGACACGGCCGCCGACTGCCTCGGTACGGCCAACCGACAGGGCGCGCTGGAGGTCCACCAGCTCGACCACAACCCACGCTTCCCCGACGTCCGCGACCCGCTGACGAACCCCTGGCCGCAGTGGCCGCGCGTGCACCGGACCTCACCTGCCCACGAGGAGGGCGTGGTGGAGGGCTGGTCGCGGGAGGTCGTCGAGTTCCGCGGCGACGAGGAGGGACGGGTCCGCGAGGTGCGGACGGCGCGGGTCGAACGTCGCCGCGACGCCGCGGGCCACCGCGACTACGCCGTGGTGCCGGGCAGTGAGCACGATCTGCCCGCCGACCTCGTCCTCCTCGCGGCCGGGTTCGTCGGTACCGACGCGACACCGCTACTGGACCAGCTCGAGGCGCGGGTGGACCCCGTACGCCGGACGCTCCTCGTCGACGACGGCTGGGCGACCACCGCGCCCGGTGTCTTCGGCTGCGGCGACGCGCAGCGCGGGGCGAGCCTGATCGTGTGGGCCATCGCTGATGGTCGGTCCTGCGCCGCTGCGGTCGACCGTCAGCTCATGAACCGCTCCTTGCTCCCCGCGCCGGTCCGGCCACGCAGCCGGCCACTCTGAGCGGCACCCCTCCCCCGGTGAGTGGCCCCTGTCCGTCCCCGCTCGTATGCTGCCCGGACGCGCGCGGCGAACCTGGTCCGTCGGACAGAATGCGTCCGAACGACGCGCGCAGAGAGGGCGGAGCGAGACGTGACGACGAGCACGGGGTCCGAGGTCCTACCCGAGACGGCGGCGCCGGCGGCGCCAAGGGTGGTCCCAGCCGCCGCGATCAACCAGCGGATCGCTGAGGAGCTCGGCGTCCGGGAGGGCCAGGTCAGGGCCGCCGTGGACCTGCTCGACGGCGGCGCGACCGTGCCGTTCATCGCGCGTTACCGCAAGGAGGTCACCGGCACCCTCGACGACGCCCAGCTGCGCACCCTCGAGGAGCGCCTGCGCTACCTCCGTGAGCTGGAAGAACGCCGCGGCGCCGTCCTCGACTCCATCCGCGAGCAGGGCAAGCTCGACGCGGCGCTGGAGGCACAGATCCTGGCGGCCGACTCCAAGGCACGGCTGGAGGACATCTACCTGCCCTACAAGCCGAAGCGGCGGACGAAGGCACAGATCGCCCGTGAGGCCGGCCTCGAACCCCTCGCCGACAGCCTGCTCGGCGACCCGGGCCTCGACCCGCAGGAGGCGGCTTCGGCCTACGTCGACGCCGACAAGGGCGTGGCCGACCAGGCCGCCGCCCTCGACGGTGCCCGCTCGATCCTGGTCGAACGGTTCGCCGAGGACGCCGACCTCATCGGCACGCTGCGCGAGCTCATGTGGTCTCGCGGCCGGTTGGTGTCGAAGGTGCGTGAGGGCAAGGAGGAGGCGGGCGCGAAGTTCGCCGACTACTTCGACTTCGCCGAGGGTTTCACCTCGCTTCCCTCCCACCGGGTGCTCGCGGCGTTCCGCGGTGAGAAGGAGGAGGTCCTCGACCTCACCCTGGAGCCCGAGGAGCGCGACGGCGACGAGCTGGTGCCGGCCGGCCCGACCGACTTCGAACGCCGCGTCGCCGAACGCTTCGCCATCACCGACCAGGGCCGGCCTGCCGACCGGTGGCTGGCCGACACCGTGCGCTGGGCATGGCGGACCCGCATCCTCGTCCACCTCGGCATCGATCTGCGGATGCGGCTCCGGCAGGCGGCCGAGGACGATGCGGTCCAGGTGTTCGCGGCCAACCTGCGTGACCTGCTGCTCGCCGCACCGGCCGGCACCCGCCCGACGATGGGCCTAGACCCCGGCTTCCGCACCGGCGTCAAGGTCGCCGTGGTCGACTCGACCGGCAAGGTGGTGGCGACCGACACCATCTACCCGCACGTGCCCGCGCGGCGCTGGGACGAGGCCCTGGTGACCCTGGCGCGGCTGGCACGGGCCCACCAGGTCGAGCTGATCGCGATCGGCAACGGCACCGCGTCCCGCGAGACCGACAAGCTCGCCGAGGAGCTGATCAAGGCGCAGCCAGAGCTCAAGCTCACCAAGGTGGTCGTCTCGGAGGCGGGCGCCTCGGTCTATTCGGCCTCCGCCTACGCGTCGGCCGAGCTGCCCGACCTGGACGTCTCGCTCCGCGGTGCGGTGTCCATCGCCCGCCGCCTGCAGGACCCGCTCGCCGAGCTCGTGAAGATCGATCCGAAGTCGATCGGCGTCGGTCAGTACCAACACGACCTGGCCGAGACCAAGCTGTCCCGGTCGTTGACCGCTGTGGTCGAGGACTGTGTCAACGCCGTCGGTGTCGACGTCAACACCGCCTCGGCGCCGCTGCTGACCCGCGTCTCCGGCATCACCGAGAGCCTGGCCGCCAACATCGTGACGCACCGCGACGCGACCGGACCGTTCCGCTCCCGAGGCGCGCTCAAGGACGTCCCGCGGCTGGGGCCGAAGGCGTTCGAGCAGTGCGCGGGCTTCCTGCGCATCCCCGCCGGTGACGACCCGCTCGACTCCTCCAGCGTGCACCCGGAGGCCTATCCCGTCGTCCGCCGGATCCTCGAGTCGACCGGTCAGGAGCTGCGCGCGATCATCGGCAACACCGCGGTGCTGCGAGCGGTGAAGCCCACGGAGTTCGTCGACGACACCTTCGGGTTGCCCACGGTCACCGACATCCTCTCCGAGCTGGAGAAGCCGGGCCGCGACCCGCGCCCGGCGTTCCGCACGGCGACCTTCGCCGAGGGTGTCGAGGAGCTGAAGGACCTCATCCCCGGCATGGTGCTGGAGGGAGCCGTGACCAACGTCGCGGCGTTCGGAGCGTTCGTCGACGTGGGCGTGCACCAGGACGGGCTCGTGCACGTGTCGGCGATGTCCAAGAACTTCGTCAAGGATCCGCGCGAGGTCGTGAAGCCGGGCGACATCGTGCGGGTCAAGGTGCTCGACGTCGACATCCCGCGCAAGCGCATCTCGTTGACGCTCCGACTCGACGACCAGGTCGGCGGCGAGGCCGCCGCGCCGGCGCGTGGCAACGCCCGCGGCCGGGAGCGTGAGGGCGGCGATCCCCGCGAGGGCGGACCGCGCGGCGGCGGTGCCCGTACCGGTGGTGCCCGCGGCGGCGGTGCCCGTACCAGCGGCGCCGCTGGCGGCACTGCTGGCGGGGATGGTCGCGACGGGCGGGGGCGGCGCGGCGACGCACGAGGAGCACGCGCAGGAGACGGCCGCGGTGGCCGCGGTGGCGACACCCGCGGCGGGCGCGGTGGCGACACCCGCGGCGGCGCGCCCGACACGGCACTGGCCGACGCGCTTCGTCGTGCCGGCCTCGTGGGCGACGACAAGGGCAGCGACGGCAGGGGCGGCAAACGCTGAGCAAACTCCGCTGAGTTCGGCGCGTCCGGGGAACAACCCGGCGCGGCGTCCGGTTGGCTCTGACTATTGGCCGACTGCCACCCTCCGGCAGTCGGCCGGGCAGACAACCGGGCGCCGCGAAGGCGCGGCCAGACGCCAGGCGAGGTGGCTATGACGAAGCTGGAACTCGGGCCGGTCGGCATCGGACTCGACTATGTCGGACATCCGCTCAGCGCTGTTCTCGACGCGGCCAGTGAACTCGAAGGTCTCGGTTTCTCCTCGATCCTGCTCTCCGGCGGCGCGAACGACGACCTCAGCCGGGTCGGCGAGATCGTGCGCCGTACGGACCGCATCCCCGTGTTTCCCGGGATCTTCTCCGTCGATCTGATCGACCGCGCCTCGGTGGCACGGACCTACGCCGAGGTCCAGGCCAGCGACCCGGACCGCTTCCTCGTCGGGCTCGGTGGAGCGCACGGTCCGAGGCCGCTGGAGACCCTGGCCGGCTACCTCGACGAGCTCGACACCCTCGACCCGACGGTCCCGGCGAGCGCCCGGATCCTCGCCGCTCTTGGCCCGCGGATGCTCGAACTCTCCCGCGACCGTGCGGCCGCTGCCCTTCCCATCCTCGTCACCCCCGACTACACCGCGCAGGCGCGGGAGCTGCTCGGCCCGGACACCGCGCTCATCGTCCAGCACTTCGTCGCCGTCGACACCGATCCAGAACGCGCCCGTGCCGCCGCGCGCGGTCCGCTGAGCTTCCTGCGCCAGATCCCTGGCTACGCGCGCAACTTCGCTCGGATGGGCTTCAGCGCCGATGACGTCGCCCACCTGAGCGACCGGATGGTCGACGCGCTCGTCGCCTGGGGCGACATCGAGGCGATCGGCGAGCACGTCGACGCACTGCTGCGCGCCGGTGCCGACCAGGTGGCGCTGACCATCGTGCGAGTCGAGGGCGAGCTGGAGGACCTGCCGGCCGAGCAGTGGCGCCGCCTCGCGCAGATCGTTCCCGCGACAGCCGGGTGACGTCCTGAGCGTCGCTGACGCGCCGAACACGGCTGGGGCCGTCTCGGGTGACCCCGCGCGCGGCACTGCGGGAACCCCCACCGGCGAGCGCCTGTCCGTGAAGCCGGGCGGCACGCTGGTCGTCCAGGAGTACTGGCGCGGACACCTGTGGAGTGCGGTGCCCCACGTGCTGGTCGCGGCGGAAGCGGACCAGTACGTGACCTACCTGCCCGCCGGCACCGCGGCGACGTACGCGAGCAGCGTCGGCATACCCGGCCGCGACCACCTCTCCCGCGCCGAACGCAAGCTCCTCGCGATGGAGAGCTGCGTGTACCGGGTGGTCGAGCGGCAGGTCGCGCCGGAGACGTTGCACTTCTTCACCAGGGGTTCGTGGGCCCGCGTCAACCTCGGCTGGACAACGGAGCGGACTTTCCTCGGCTGGTACGTCAACTTCGAGTTGCCGGCCACGCCGAGCGGGACCGGTCTCCGCACCATGGATCTCGTCCTGGACATCCTCATCGGACCTGACGGCGACTGGGCGTGGAAGGACCGCGCCGACTTCGACGAGGCCGTGCGGCGCGGCGTGTTGGATCCCAAGCTCCTCGCCACGCTCGAAGCCGAGTCCGACCGCGTGCGGGCGCGGGTAGCCTCCCGGTCGGGCCCCTTCGACGAACGCTGCAGACGTGGCGGCCAGATCCGAGCTGGTGCGTGCCCGTCCTCCCACCGGAGTACCAGGTGGAAGGCAGGTGTTGGGGTGGCGGGTAGCTCGGTGACGACGTGCCGCGCGCGGTTGTTCCCCGCCGAACTCCTCGACGCCCTGAACGCCGGAATTCGCGAACGTCCTCACGCCACCATCGGCAGGTCCTAGCCTGAGGGCCCGGTTCAGCAGTACTCCGAGAACGGCGCCCGAGCAGTGAAACTGACGTATCGAGTGGCGGCTGGCCTCGCGGTCGGTGCCCTTGCGGTGTTGATGAGCGCGTGCAACTCCACCTTGACGTTGGCGCCCGCGGAGGAGTCCGCGCGCACGACGGAGGAGAGCGCGTCCGGCCCGGCGGCCGCGCCGACCGGTGACGCTTCGACGGATCGGACGCCCGCGGCATCGACCAGCGCCGCTCCCACGGCCGCTGTCGCAGACCCCCCGCTGCCGCCTCGTCCGAAGACGACCGCCGGACCTCTGGACGCCGGCAACCTTCCGGCCGCCACCCGGATCGGACCGACCTTCACGCCCCACGCCGAGCCGGACTCGGCCGAGGACGGCTCCCGCTCCAACGGCGCACCGGTCCGGCAACGCGACCCGGGCGAGGTCGCGTCGTCCATCGTCCCGTTGGGCTGTCCGGGTTCGGAGTCGGTGGCCGCGCTTCCGGTGCCCGTGAACGCGCTGGAGGAGACCTACCGGACCCGGGAGCAGAGGTCCGCGGTCGCCCTGGTGCTGGACTACGGTTCGGACGCCGCCGCCACCGCGCTGGTCGAGCGGTTGGCAGCGATGCTCGCGTACTGCACGCGGCCGACCCCGACCGACCCGCTCACGACACCCCGGCTGGTCGCGACGGTGAGCCGGCCGGATAAGCGCACGCTGTTCGACTCGAGGTACGAGGTCGGGCCAGGCGCCTCGCCGAGCCGATGGGACGAGACGGTCGTCCGCGACGGTAGCCGGGTGGGGCTGGCCATCGTCGAACGCGCCGCGTCCGCACCGGCGGGCGACCAACGCGGTCTTGCCAGCCACATCCGCGACCGGATCGCGGACTAGGCACCGCCGGCGACTCGTCCCGACCGTGCACCGCGGCGCCGCACGAGTGTCCGCGTTCACATCGGTCTCAGCTTCGATCTCGGCTTCGGACTCGACATGTGGTTCGTACGCAGAACCAGTCACGCAGGGGGAACGTGATGGACTCAGTGAAGGCACGCCCACTCCCGGACCGTCCGGTCCGCCGCGGGCACCACCTGGTTGTGTGCGTGGTCGGGGGTGTGCTCGGTTGTCTCCTCCTGAGCCTCCTGACCGTGCTGCCCGCGGGGGTGCGAACGGCGCATGCCGCGCCGCCACCGGCGATGGCCGCCGCACCGCCTCCCGCGGACGACATCACCGCCCCCGAGGCCGACGACCCGGCCGCCGCGATCGAGGAGCGGTACCAGCAACTCGGCGGGCCGACCGGTGTGCTCGGCGCGCCCACGTCGGCCGTCACCCCGATCCTGCTCGGCTTCGTGCGGACCTACGCCCACGGCCGCATCTACTACTCCACACCGACCGGCGCGCACGAACTGCTCGCGGGCCCGATCCTGGACCGCTACCTGCAACTCGGCGCCGAACGCAGTCCGCTCGGATATCCGGCCACCGGCCCGACCGCCGAACAGCCGGCGGGCACGGTGGTCCAGCGGTTCCGGGGCGGCCGGATCTACTCCGGGCCTTCCACCGGCGCCTGGCCGGTCTACGGCCCCATCCTGGACCGCTACCTCGCCCTCGGCGGGCCCACCGGCAAGCTGGGCCTGCCCACGAGCGGTGAAGCCGCCGTCCCACCCACCGGTGCGCGGGCCAGCGTCTTCCAGCACGGACGCATCTACTGGTCGGCGTCGACCAGGGCGTGGGAGGTCACCGGCGTCATCCTGACCTACTACCTCTCGCTGGGCGCCTCCGCCAGTGCGCTCGGCCTGCCCACCAGCGCCGAGTACATCTCGGGACGCGGGGCGTTGGTGCAGAACTTCTTCCACAGCCGCGTGTACTGGTCACAGGCGACCGGTGCGCGCTCGGTCTACGGCCAGACGCTGGTGCGCTACCTCGCCCTCGGGGGCTCCGCCGGGTCACTCGGGCTGCCGACGGTGTCCGAACACGCGGCTGCCCGGCCGGGAGCGCGGGTGACGGAGTTCCAGAGCGGTCGGATCTGGTACTCCCCGGCCACCGGCGCCTGGGAGGTGCGCGGCGCCACCCTGGCGAAGTACCTCAAGATCGGCGCGGACGCCTTCTGGATCGGCCTCCCGGTCAGCGTCATGCGTCAGACGTCCTACGGGTACCGGCAGGACTTCCAGAACGCGTCGATCCAGTACCTCGACGCCAGGAAGGCCGCCTACGTGCGGGTTCCCTTCACCACCAGCGTCGTGACGCCGAAGGCGAAGGACATCCCCTACACCTACCGCAGCGGCTGCCCCGTCGCCCCGTCCGGGCTGCGGATCATCACGGTGCCGTTCCGGAACTTCTACGGTGACGACGGGTACGGCCGGATCGTCGTCCGGGCGAGCGTGGTGCCCGAGGTCACCGTGGTGTTGAAGTACGCCCACGCGAACTGGTGGCCGCTGCGGCACATCTACCCGGTCGACAAGTACAGGGGCAGCGACCCCGCCTCGATGCAGGCGGACAACACCTCGGCGTTCAACTGCCGCAAGGTCACCGGCAACCCCTACCGGCTCTCCCAGCACTCCTACGGCAACGCCATCGACATCAACCCGTTCGAGAACCCCTACGTCACGGCGACCAGGGTCTACCCGGACGGCTCGGAGCCCTTCCTCAACCGCTCGAACGTGCGGCCGGGCATGATCCTGCGGGGCGACCCGGTGGAGCTGACGATGCGACGGCTGGGATGGCCGTGGGGAGCGCGGTGGGCAGACCCGGACTACCAGCACTTCTCCGAGAACGGCGCCTGAACAGGTGCAGGCCGCCGTTCTCGGAGGACGGGCTCAGGCGCTGTTCTCGGCGGGGGCGAGCCGCTCCCACAGGAACTCATAAACCAGCGCCTGCTTGAACGCCAACTGCTCGTTGTCGGCGGCGGCGCCGTGCCCGCCTTCAATGTTCTCGTAGGAGGACACGTCGTGGCCCTGCTCGCGCATGCGGGCCACCATCTTGCGGGCGTGTCCCGGGTGCACCCGGTCGTCCCGGGTCGAGGTCACGAACAGCACCGGCGGGTAGGGCCGGTCGGGCTGGACGTTCTGGTAGGGCGAGTACTCCTTGATGAAGGCCCAGTCGTCCTCGTCGTCGGGGTCGCCGTACTCGGCCATCCACGAGGCACCGGCCAGCATCCGGTGGTAGCGCTTCATATCCAGCAGCGGCACCTGGCTGACGATCGCGCCGAAGAGCTCGGGGTAGCGGGTGAGCATGACGCCCATCAGCAGGCCGCCGTTGCTTCCGCCCTGGATGCCGAGCTGCCCCGGCGTGGTGATGCCGCGACGCACGAGGTCACGGGCGACGGCCGCGAAGTCCTCGTAGGCGCGGAGCCGGTTTTCGCGTAGGGCGGCCCGGTGCCAGCTGGGGCCGTACTCGCCGCCGCCCCGGATGTTGGCCACGACGAGAGTGCCGCCGCGTGCGAGCCAACCGCGGCCGTTCACCGCGCTGTAGGCGGGGACGAGCGGGATCTCGAAGCCGCCGTAGCCGGTGAGGAGGGTCGGGCCGGCCGCGGCGTTGCGGTCGGAGCCGTCCGCGTCCTGGACCGGGCCGACCACGAAGTAGGCGACCTGGGTGCCGTCGTCGGAGGTCGCGAACAGCTGCCGGACGGACAGTCCGTCCACGTCGAAGAACGCCGGCGCGTGCTTGATGGGCTCCATCTCCGCACCCACCTGGCCGTAGCGCAGGGTGGACGGCTCGGTGAACCCGCTGGAGTTGAGGAAGATCTCGTCGCTCACGTCGGGATCGGTGCCGACGATGTCGGAGTTGCCGAACTCCGGTACGCCGGCCAACGGGCCCCGCGTCCACTCACCGCCCGCACTGCCCGGCGGTGTCAGCACCTCGAGCCGGCTCTTGACGTCGGCGAGGGAGTTGATGACGAGGTGGTTGCGGGTCCACGCGATGCCGCTCAGCGACGTGTGCTCGTCCGGCTCGAACAGGACCGTCAGGTCGCGGTTGCCGGCGAGGAAGTCGTCGAGCCCGGCGACCAGCAGGGCACCGGCGGGGTACTCGGTCGTACCCACCGTCCACGGCGTCCGGGTGCGGATGAGCAGCCACTCCCGGTGCGCGCCCGCGTCCGCGTCGTTCGGCACGTCGATCCGCACGAGGTCGGAGCCGACGCGGAGGTACTTCTCGAAGTTGTAGAAGTCGATCGCGCGGTGGACGAAGTCGCGTTCGAAGCCCTCGGTCGGGTCGTGTGAGGCGCTGACGGAGACGTCCTCGGGCTTGCCCTCGAAGACCGTCACGGCCTCCGACAGCGGGGTGCCGCGGGTCCACTCCTTCACGATCCGGGGGTAACCGGAGGAGGTCAGCGAGCCGGGCCCGAAGTCGGTGCCGACGTAGACGCGGTCCTCGGTGATCCATCCCACGCGGCTCTTCGCCTCCGGGAGGGTGAACCCGTCGTCGACGAAGGTCCGCTCCGCCAGGTCGAACTCGCGCAGCACCGACGCGTCCGCCCCGCCGCGGGAGAGGCTGACGAGGGCCCTGCGGAAGCCGGGACGCAGCACCTGGGCGCCCTGCCAGACCCAGTTCTCGTCGTCGGACTTCGCGAGGGCGTCGACGTCGATCAGGACGTCCCACTCCGGTTCGGCGGCGCGGTAGGACTCGAGGGTCGTACGCCGCCACAGGCCGCGCGGGTGCTCGGCGTCCTGCCAGAAGTTGTAGAGGTAGTCACCACGACGCCGGACATAAGGGATGCGCTCGTCGGAGTCGAGGACCTCCCGGATCTCGCCACGCAGCCGGTCGAAGCGGTCGCCACCGGTCAGAACCGGGAGGGCCTCGTCGTTGCGTTCGCGAACCCACTGGAGGGCGGCCTCGCCGGTGACGTCCTCCAGCCAGAGGTAGGGATCTTCTGGTCCGTCCGAGTCGTCGCGGGCGGCGGGGGCAGCGGCGTCAGTCATGCCTGCCATTGTGACGCAGACCCGCAAAGGTGCCACCTGGTTGCGAGGGCGGACACGCGCCTAGGAGAGGTCGCGGAAGCCCACCGTGTGCGCCATCAGGTCCACCGAGGCGGTGAAGAAGGCCGTGTCGTCGGTGAACGCGCCCTTCAGGTGACCGAAGAGTTCGAGGCTGGTCGCGCCGAACACCTGGGTCCAGGCGGTGAGCGTACGGACGAGCACCGTGTCCGGAAGACCGTCGAACCCGGTGAGAGCGGCGAGCCGGGACGCCTGCTCGGCGAGGTCGCCCGACAGCTCGGGGACGCCGGTCGGCTCGTCGAGGCGGCCGGCGTTCCAGGCGTCGCGCGCGAGCCCGAGCAGCAGGTAGGGGACGCGGACGGCCGCCGCGATGGTCTCCTCGGGCGCGGCGTATCCCGGCACCGGCGAGCCGTAGACCAGCGCGTACTCGTGCGGGCTCTCCCGCGCCCACGCCCGCACGGCCCGGCACGCGGCGCGCCAGCGTCCCAGGAAGTCGTCGGGCGCCTCCGCCGCCACCGCGCTCTCCGCCCGGTCGCCGAGGGCGGTGAACGCGTCGACGATCAGCGCGGTGAGCAGCGCGTCCCGGCTCGGGAAGTAGCGGTACAGCGCGGAGGAGGCGACGCCCAGCTCACGCGCGACGGCGCGCAGGGACAGCGCGGCGACACCCGTCTCGGCGAGCTGCCGGCGCGCGATGTCCTTGATCTCCTGGGTGAACTCCGCCCGGGCGCGTTCCCGGAAGGTCCTGGTCGCGGTCATGCCGCCAGTCTGCCACGTTCGTGAGCACCGCTCTCACCAGAGGTCACCGCTCTCCATCGAGAGCGATGCACTTGACAGGACCACCGTCTCCAGGGTGAACAGTGCTCTTTGTCGAGAGCAGTGCTCACAAACAACTCGACCGGAAACAGTGAACGAAGGCCGCCGCCGTGAGCGAGGCCGAAGAACGGAGAGTCACCATGAACGCGCGGACCGGATTCACCCAGGCGAACCTGCTGCTCGTCTTCCTACTCGAACTCGGCGCCCTGGCGGCGCTTGGCTACGCGGCGTCGACGGCGAGCGAGGCCACCGCCGCACGGGTCGCCCTCGGCGTGGCCGTGCCGGTCGTCGCGGCCGTGTTGTGGGGCCTGTTCGCCGCGCCGCGGGCGCGGTTCCGGCTGCCGGCGGCGCGGCTGGCGGTGAAGGTCCTCGTCTTCGGCAGCGCCGGACTCGGCCTGGTCCTCAGCGGGCACGCGACGTCCGGGATCGCGTTCGTCGCAGTGGTCCTGCTGAACGCGCTCGCGCTCCGACTCGCTCCTCCGCGGGAGCAGAGCGTCCCGACCCCGGGCGTACCCGCCCGGGGCGTTGCCTAGGACCCGCTCGCGGTCGCGTGGCTCAGGCCGCCGTCCGCACCGGGCCGACGACCTGGAAGCGCAACCCGAGCGGGTCCCGAACCTGGGCGATCCGGCCGTGCGGGGTGTCCTGGGGCATGCTCAGGATCTCCCCGGAGAGCCTGGACACCTCCTCCAGCGCGTCGTCGGTGTCGGTGACCGCGAAGTACGTGATCCACTGGGGCGACATGTCGGTCGTCTGCCATCGGCCGCACACCTCGTGGCCGCCGGCCTTCCAGACCGAGTAGTCGAAGGTCTCGTCCCCGATCGGCACCTGCTCGTCGTAGTCGAAGACAGCCTGGTAGAACGCGTCCGCACGAACGCTGTCCGGCGTCGCCAACTCGTTCCAGGCCACGGAGCCGGGATCGCCCCACTTGCCGGCGCCCCGGTGTTCGCGGCCCTGCCACATGCCGAAGGTCGCGCCCATCGGATCCATCAGGACGGCCATCCGACCGCTGTCCGGCACGTCCATCGGATTCATGATCATCTTGCCGTCGTGGTGTGCCGCCGTACGCGCCGCGGTGTCCACGTCGCTCGTGGCGAGATAGACGTTCCACAGTGGTGGAGCACCGTCAGGCTGTGGTTGCGGCGGCATCAGCGCGGCGACCGGTGTGTCGTCGGCCAGGCACACGGTGTAGTGCCCGGAGTCGGCCCCCTGGTCGGCGAACGCCCAGCCGAACACACCGCCGTAGAAGCGCCGGGCTTGCTCCAGGTCGGGCACCGTCGCGTCCACCCAACAGGGTGCACCGTCGGCGAAGTCGGTACGTCTCATCACGATCTCCCCCTCGTGCGTCCGGCGCGGCCCGTCGCGGGCGCCTCGAACGGCGGGGTGCCCGTCCGGCCCGGGTCGCGAGGCGTGTGCAAGTAGCGATTGACAGGCAGCCACCTGCCCCGCTCACCTCAAGATTCGCACCCCAGGACGCCGGTGCGACAGCGGAACGTTCGCTCCACCCGACAAGGGGGACGCCATTGGTCCCGGGCCGAGGATCGCCGAAGGCCCAGCTGGGGATGGAGGGTGAGGGAGATGGGGAGAATCGGGCCGTCTGGGCAGCGTTGCCCGATCAGGCCTGGCGAGCGTAGGCGGTGACGAGGGCTGCCACACCGTCCGCGATGAGCTGGACCGCGATCGCGGCGAGCAACAGGCCGGCGATCCGGGTGAGCACCTCGATGCCGCTGGGCCGGAGCACCTTGACGATCAGGCCGGAGAAGCGCAGCACGAGCCAGACCGCGATCATCACCGCCGCGATGGCCGTGGCGATCGCCACGTAGTCGGTGAACCCGTCCGCCCGCTGCACGAAGAGCATCGTCGCGACGATCGCACCCGGCCCGGCCAGCAGCGGCGTGCCCAGCGGTACCAGCGCGATGTTGGTGGTGCTCTGCTGGGTCGGATTGTCCGCCTTGCCGGTCAGCAGTTCCAGCGCGACCAGGACCAGCAGCAACCCACCGGCGGCCTGTAGCGCCGGTAGTTCGACGTGCAGGTAGGCCAGCAGCGTCTGTCCGGCCACCCCGAACACCACGATCACGCCGAGCGCGAGCGCTACCGCCTGCCACGCGGCGCGGTTGCGCTCAGCGGCGGGCCGGCCCCCGGTCAGGGCCAGGAAGATCGGCACCATGCCCGGCGGGTCCGTGATGACCAGGAGCGTCAGGAAGACCTCGCCAAACAGCTTCAGATCCACCCGAGCACGGTAGCCTCAGCCCTTCTCCGCGCCAGATTCGCGTGCCCCGGTGAAGCCACCGGGCACGCGCGCCGCATCCGGTCGGCTCTGCAGCGTCAAGGTCGCCTGGCGCTCAGCCGATCCGGGCGGCCAGCAGCTCGGCGATCTGGACGGCGTTCAGGGCGGCACCCTTGCGCAGGTTGTCGTTGGACACGAACAGCGCGAGGCCGTGCTCGGCGGTCGGATCCCGGCGGATCCGTCCGACGTAGGACGGGTCCTTGCCCGCGGCGTTCAACGGCGTGGGGATGTCGACCACCTCGACGCCCGGCGCTCCGGCGAGCAGGCTGAGCGCCTGGGCCGGGGACAACTCGCGCTCGAAGGCGGCGTTGATCGACAGCGAGTGCCCGGTGAAGACCGGAACCCGCACGCAGGTGCCCGACACCGGCAGCTCGGGAATCTCCAGGATCTTGCGGCTTTCGTTGCGGAGCTTCTGCTCCTCGCCGGTCTCGTCACTGCCGTCGTCGACGATCGTTCCGGCCAGCGGAAGCACGTTGAACGCGACGGGTTCGGCGAACACCGTCGGAGTGGGGAACTCCACCGCCGCGCCGTCGAAGGCGAGGCCCGCTGCTCCCCCGACGGCCTTGCGGAACTGCTCGTCGAGCTCCGTGACGCCCACGCCACCGGCGCCGGAGACGGCCTGGTAGGTGCTCACGACCAGCCGCACCAAACCGGCAGCCCGGTGCAAGGGCGCCAGAACCGGCATCGCGGCCATCGTGGTGCAGTTGGGGTTGGCGACGATGCCCTTCGGGATCGTGTCCAGGGCGTGCGGGTTGACCTCGGAGACGACGAGCGGCACCTCGGGGTCCATCCGCCAGGCGGAGGAGTTGTCCACCACGACCGCGCCCTCGGCTGCGACCCGGGGCGAGAGCTGCTTGGACGTGCCGGCCCCTGCCGAGAAGAGGACGACGTCCAGGCCGGCGTAGGAGGCGGTTTCGGCGTCCTCGACGACCACCTCCTCCTTCCCGAAGGGAAGCGTCCCCCCCGCCGAGCGGGACGAGGCGAAGAACCTGATCTTCTCGACCGGGAAGTTCGCCTGTGCCAACAGCTGCCTCATGACACCACCGACCTGGCCGGTGGCTCCAACCACTCCAACGCGCATAGCGGAAAGGCTACGAGGTAACCACCACTGCGCGCACGCCGGTTTCGGACTGTGGGCGCGCCGGCCGCAAGCAAGTCCGCCTTGACACCGTCGGTCAGCGCCGACGGCGTGGGATCCGGTCGTAGACCAGGACGCCCACCAGCCCGAGCGCCAGCAGCACCCCAACGACGGGCACCACGACGGTCGGCGCCTCCGCCAGGCGTCCGGCGATCCCCACCGCGACCGCCCCCGTGACCGCCACCGCCGCCAGCATCGCGAGCGCCCGGACCAGGAACCGGCGGAGCACGGATCCCGTGACCACCGCGTCCAACGGGAGCGCGGCGGCGAGGGCGGAGCCGGCGTGATGGAGGTAGGCGACCCAGGCGAGCGCGACCAGGGGCAGCCAGCTGACCGGCACCTCGAACGCCGTGGTCCGCAGCAGCCAGCCGAACATCACCAGCAGCTCCAGGGCCATCACCAGCCACGTGCCCGGGACCACGGCCGGTACCAGCGCCAGGAGCGCGGACACGACGTATGGGAGCGGCCCACTCAGGCCCGGCGGCAGCACCAGGGCAAGGGCTACGAACCCGCTCACCGCGACCAGGGCCCGCGCCAGGATCGCGGCCCGGCCGAGCCGGCGGACGGACTCCACCGCCTCGACCAGTGCCTCAGCGGTCATCCCGGTGTAGTTCATCGCGGTGCCGCAGCCCGTCGGGAGACCTCGCGGAGCACCTGGTCGAGGGTTCCGGCGCCCACCCACGGGACCGCGGGTACGCCGTGCTCGAGCAGTTGGGCGAGGGTGTTCCTGCGTTCCATTCGCCACAGGCCGAACGCCGCCTCCGTCCAGGGACCGCCGCGGTCCGGACGCGCGTTGGCCGGGAGGGTGTCGACGGCGAGCACGGAGCGACCGCTGCGCGCGAGCCGGGCCAGCAGGGCGACGCTGCGTTGGTCGAGCAGCGGGGTGAGGACGATCAGCAGGGCCTGCTGCGGGATGACCTGGCGGGCGAAGATCCCGGCGGTCGGATCGTGCGGGCCCTCGCCGTGCCGGATGTTCAGCAGCCACTCCAGCGCGGCGACGAAGTGCCGTCGGCCGCTGCCGACCCGCAAGGCGCGGTTGCGCCCGCCGTACTCCATCAACCGCACCCGGTCACCGCGCCCGAGGTAGTGCTGCGCGATCCCGGCCGCGGCGCGGACGGTCGTGTCGAGCACGCTGGACTCCCCCTCGAACCCCTCGGAGCGGCCCGCCTCGTGCAGGACGTCGAGGATGAGCACGAGTTCGGCGTCACGGTCGGACAACGTCTGGGCGACGTGCAGTTCCCTGGTGCGCAGGGACGTCCGCCAGTCGATCCGGCGCAACCGGTCACCGGGCGCGAACTGCCGAATGCCGGCCAACTCCCCGCCCTGGCCGTACCGCCGCGACCGGTGGACGCCGACCAGGCCCGCCGCGTTGGGCATCGCCTCGTCGGCCTTGAACGGTTCGGTACTGGGAAAGACCTTCACCGCCGCGGCCCGCGACGTCACCGAACCGCTCGTCAGCAACGCGCCGCAGGCCACCGCGCGCACCCGCACGGGTGGGACGGTGTGCCGACCCCAGCGCAGGACCCGGCCGCTCAGCGTGAACCGGGTTCGCTTCCCCGCGCCCACCGGTGCGGCCAGCGGGCGGGTGCCGTTCTGGTCGCGTATCCAGGTCAGCTCCTCCCGGCTGACCAGGGCGAAGTCGTAGGCGGCGTCGCCGTCGGCATGGACGTCGATCTCGACGTGCAGGTCGGCGCCCTCCCGCAGGTCGGAGTCCGCGGCACCGACCTCGACGGTGGGCAGCGCGCGCGGACGCCGGAGCAGGGCCACCGACGTGCCGACCGCGAACGGTGTCGCCAGCACCACCAGGTCGACCCGACCCGTCACGACCGCGACGACCAGGAGTGCCAGGGTGAGCACGAGCGCACGCCGCAGGGCCGGGGTGGTCGACCAGCCGGCGCTGTCGGAGGCCATCACGGCGCCGCGGGCCAGGCCCTTCAGTGCGGCCAAGGATTCCGTCACGTTCAGCCCGCGTAGGTCGGGAGCGACGCACTGGCCGGCGTGGGCACGTTCGCCAACGCCTCCGTCACCACCTGGGCCGGGTCGATCCGCTGCAGCCACATCTCCGGCCGCAGCGTGATCCGGTGTGCGAGGGCGGGTACGACGATGTCCTTGACGTCCTCGGGTACGACGAAGTCGCGCCCGGCGAGGACCGCCTTGGCCCGGGCCAGCAGCAACAGCGCCAGCGACCCACGCGGGGACGCGCCGACCAGGACCCGCTGGTCCGACCGCGTCGCGCGCACGATCTCGACGAGGTAGCGGCCGATGGAGTCCTCGACCGCGACGTTCTCCAGCGACTCCTGCATGGCGACCAGCGTTGGTGGGTCGACCACGGCGGCCACCTCGGACTCCTCGCGCCGGCGCACCATCCGGCGGCGCAGCACGTCGAACTCCTCCTCCGACTCCGGATAGCCGAACGACACCCGGAGCAGGAACCGGTCGAGCTGGGCCTCCGGCAGCGGGTAGGTGCCTTCGTACTCGATCGGGTTCGCGGTCGCCAGCACGTGGAAGGGCGTGGGCAGCTGGTGGGTGGCGCCCTCGACGGAGACCTGCTTCTCCTGCATCGCCTCGAGGAGCGCCGCCTGCGTCTTCGGCGGCGTCCGGTTGATCTCGTCGGCGAGCAGCACGTGGGTGAAGACCGGTCCGTGCCGGAAGGTGAAGTCGTGCGTGCGCTGGTCGTAGAGCAGCGAGCCCGTCACGTCCGCGGGCAGCAGGTCCGGGGTGAACTGGATCCGCCGGAACTCCACGCCGAGGGCCTGCGCGAACGTGCGCGCGGTCAGCGTCTTGCCCAGGCCGGGCAGGTCCTCCAGCAGCACGTGGCCGCCGGCCAGGATGCCGGCCAGGACGAGTTCCAGCGCCGGCCGCTTGCCCACGACGACGCCGGCCACCGCGTCAAGTACCTGTTGACACCGTTCGCTCACGGCCTGGATCGACAGCTCAGGAACGCTCACAGGTCCTCCACCTTCTCGACAACTGCGGCAAGCTCGGCCGGCGAGGGAAGCCGACGCGGGCGGTCAGTACTCAGAAACTCCCACATCCCGGGGCCGACCAGCTCCCGGGCGCGGTCGGCATGCTCGGTGCGGGTGATGCCGTAAGCCACCCGCAGGCGCTCGTCGACCACCGCCGCGATAGAGGGATGCACCACCCGTGCGTAGTAGTCGCGGTCGCCGCGGATGAGGTCGAGACGCTCCTCCCAGCGGCGCACGTCGGCGAACGGCCGGTCCGGTACGCCGTACACCGTCATCTCGGTGTCCTCACGCACCAGCGACTGGCTCGGCGGCGCGGGCGTCAGTGCCACCGTGAGCCGCCGGCCGAGGACGACCGCCAGCACCACGACGAAGCACAGCGCGTAGGGCACCCGGGCATGAAGGACCAGCACCAGCAGGGCGTAGGCCCCTCCCGCCGCCACGGCGGAGATCAGCAGGACCCGCAACGCGACGACGGCGTTCGCGCGGGTGAACCTGGTCCGGATGTCGGTCATCGGCGCGCGTCCTCACCCGTGGTGAGCGGTGACTCGGTGGTCGACGGGCCCCGGTCTTCGAGCGGCGACTCCGCGGCCGCCTCCGACTCCGCGGCTGCCGCCAGTTCGGCGCGCAACCGGCCGAGGGCGGCGCGCGCCTGGGTCCGCATCGACTCCTCCACCTGCGCAGGTGCGTACCTCGCCTGCCGGTACAGCTCCGCACACCTTCGCAGCACCGACGGGCTGACCTGGTGCGTCGCGAGCATCCGGGCCACGAGGTCGCCAGGGGTGTCGGACACCTCCCGGGGCGTGCCGGCCGCGGCGGCCGCCGCCTCGAGCCGGAGCCAGCACGCGATGACAGCGCGGCGCGGGTCGACCGCGTCGTCGTCCAACTCCTCGATGCCCGCCTCCACCGCGGCCCGGATCGGGGCGGCCACCTCCTCCGGCTCGGGGAGTTCGGACGTCTCGACGGCCAGCACCTGGCGGGGCCGGCGGTGCCGGAGCCAGAGCCGGACGAGGTACACGACCAGGCCGACCAGGCCGGCGAGCAGGATGACGGCGCCGACGACGGGGATGACGGCCAGCCATCCCGGTACGTCGAGGGACTGCGGCGGAGTCGCGATGGTCGGCGTCGGCATCGGACCGGGCGGCATCGTCGGAGGCGGCGGCGGAGGCCCAGCCGGGCGAGCGCTGCCACCGGGCAGCGGAACTCCGGTGACGTCCGGACCGGACATGCCTGCGACGACGAGAATCAGTCCGAGCAGCGCGACCACGGCGATGACCGGCCCGAAACGGCGTACGACCTGACCGACGTCTCTCACCTTCCCGCCTCGCGCCGACGGATCGTGAGGATCGTGCGGCCATCTGGGAGCTACCGGACAGACCCGAGGGTCTGCCCTGCAGACCCTAGCCGGGTAGGCCAGGGTCCGGCGAAGCGCCAGGGTGGCCAGGGTCCGCCATCGGCCGCGATTCTTGCTGACCCTCGGAGTCGAGGCGGCGCATCCGCTCCACCAGATCCTCGCGGTTCAGCCCCACCACGAAGCCGAGGACCTTGCGATCGACCAGGTCACGCTCGGCCGGATCGGCGCCGGACCTCAGATCATCGACGATCTTCCCGATCGTGTCCGCATCTTCTACCCAGACCTCGGGGCCTTGGCTGCCCGACTTGTCCGAGTTCTCGCGTACAGCCGCGGCTTGCGCCGCGGACGCCAGCCTCTCCGCAACAGAGATAAATGTGCCTGCGACGTGCGGCAGTTGGTTCACATCCTGCTGCTGCGAGAACCACCAAGCCGTCGCTTGTGACGGATCTGCCAGCAGCTTCTGCCAGTAAGCGAGCCTCGGCTCTTCAGCCTCGCGCGCCCATTGCCATAGCTGCTCGTCTTGTAGAAGCCGACGATGGTTGTCGAGAGCCTGACCGAGCTCATCCCGCAGCTCGACGATCACGTCGTCGGCCCACACGCGAGCACCCGTAGTGTCAGCCACCCCATCCTCGTACAGCGCCTTCTCGAGTGCAGTCTGTAGCCGTTGCGGCTCAAGGGGTGACATGGATGCGCTGATCTGCTCAGCTCGGTGTCTGATCGCGTCACGGGCACGCACTCGTGCTTGTCGGCCGTCGGCCCGCTCCGGAATCTCGCCATCGATACGCAGTCGCACGACGAACTGCATCCGCTCGTCCATACTTCGCAAGTGGAAGTACGTCAACGGCGCAGGCTCGTCGGCCGGCGAGTAGAACAACTTCCGCAGCGCACGCAAAAGCCGCTGGAGCGCCGTCGGACGAGCGGCAAGACCAGGCGAGCCCGCCGTGGAAGACGATGGGGTACCCAGGTCAGGGTGGGATTGTTCAGTGCGTAGAGCTGTCATCTCAGGTCCTTCGCGCCGGGCGCCCAGGCAGCAGGATCGATCTCATCCAGCCGGGTGCGCAGTTGGCCGAACAGGTCGTCGACGGTGTCCGACTGTGTTGGCGCGGCACTGCGCCGTCGGGTGGCATAGAGGAGTTGAGCGATACGCCGAAGGTCACTCTCGGCGGCCTGCACCAGGCGCTCGACGAGCGCCGTACGACGTTGCGGAGACGAGGCCTCGACAGCCCCTAGCCAGGCGCGAACCAGTGTCGCCACGTCCTCGCTCGACATCCTGTCGAGGATGCAGCCCCAGAGATCCGTGACGAGGGCCGCGCTCACGTTGGCCACCCCGACGGTGTGTCCCACGGGCACCAAGTGCCGCACTTCACCTGCTCGTGTCAGAAGTCTGAGCAGCTCCGCGTCCTGGAGTATCGCCGTGAGCGCGCTGGTCCGCGCCTGAGGTGGCGGCTCGAACCAGTCGAGTAGGTAATCGATAACGCGCGACGGGCCGAGATGCGCGGCAAGCTGTACGACAGACGCAACGACCGCGTCGCGCACCTCGGGGGCCGGCGTTGCTGCCAGGTGCTTGAGGCGGGTGAACGCGCTCCTGGGGTAGACCACGCCAAAGCTCCCGCACACCTCTGCAACCACGACCTTCAGGCTGGTGGCGGCGTTGTCATAGGCCCAGTCATACATCTGAGCGCGCACCATCTGTCCGATCGCAGGATCGGTCGCACTCTTGGCCAGGAGACGAACAGCGACGGATCTCCGCGACCGTTGCCGGGAGCCTCCAGGCGCGCTACGCATCCGCGAAGAGCTCCCTCCTAAAGTCGAGGCGCCTCCCGGGCCGGCACCTGCCCAGCGTCGCGCGACATCGATCGCGATCCTCGCACCCTCCCGAGCGGATGCCTCTCGCTCTATGGAGCCCCTCTCGGCCACCTGGGTGGCCATCTCCCCCACTCGATCAGCAAGCCGCTCAAGGTCTTGTCCGGTCAGGTCCCAGACGAGTGGAACCTGATCTATCCAATCGACGAGATCCCTGCGGATCACCGGATGCTCGCTCCAGAGGTGCGAAAGTACCGACCGCCCGAAATCCAGACGGGTGAACCTTCTGGTCAGGGCGTCGAACGATGCAGGACGCAAGTCCCCCAGTGCGGTCACGGAACCGGGCCATTCGAGGCGCGGAGCAGGATCCGGCTCTACCCCGCTGACATGCCGTAGCAGCCGGCCCGCTTCGACAACTGCCGACGAAGGGGCACCTTCGAGGAGCGCGGCCGCGGCCAGGTCAGCACGCCAACGAGCTTCAGGATGTTCGGCGAGCTCGGACCTCAATTGCTCGGACCAGTCCTGTGACGCGTAACGCACCTGCTCAAGCAACTTGTCGATGCGCTCTTCGCCAGCATGGACCGCTTCCTTCACCAGGACCGCGAACTCGGCGGCCCGTGGCGGAAAGGAATCCCGAAGCGCCTCGGCTAGCCAGGCATCCGCGACTAGTTGGTCGACTGATACAACGTCCAGCGTCCCGCCAAGGTGCTTACGGAACACGTGCTCGCCAGAGGGAACCTGGAGCACGTGCACCTGACCGTGGAAAGCCTGAGCCACCCGATTGCCCAGCCGTTTGGAGATGGCGAGCACCAGGTAGCTCCTGCTCCTTGTCAACTCCCCCTGTAATCCACCTAGGCCATGTACAACTTTTTCGGGGTCGAGGTCACGCATCGTCGTGAGGTCGACGATGAGCGCTGTCGGGCCTCCTTGGTTCGATAACAGGCGCTCCCAGCGGAAGTCCTTGTCTGCGGCCAGTTCCTCCACCAAGAGGTCGGCCAGCTGTCCTTCCGAGCGAGTGATCAGCTTGTGCAGAAGGTAGGCAGCGGCAGAACTTTGCCCCATCCCTTCGGCGCACGCAAGGACCAGCATCCGACGCATTGACAGGATGTTCACCTGGTCGTCGAGACCGTCCGGCGGCACGACGAGAGCCGCCCGTCTGGCCAGTTCTTCTGGGTCCAGGAGGCTCGTACGCAAGGGAATCTCGGCACGCGCCTCGTTGTACTCATCCTCGGCCAGGGCATACCTGATGTAGTTGTTGATGACTCTCGCGCTGTACATATCGCGGCCGATGTGGTTGGCCGTCTGAGACTGATCGATGTCCCGTCCCGCGGTGGTGAGATCTACCTTCCCGCCATCCGCTCCAACTGGTCCCGCAGTCCTCACCAGGACTTCCGATCCCGCAAACTCGGGCTCGGGCTCGGACCTGACCATTGCCTGAAGGCCAGGTTCGGAGTCGTCAGGGCTCGGAGCTGCCCTCAACTCCGGCTTATCGGGTCGTGGCGTCCCGTCCGCACCCTCGATGGCATCGGTCACGAGGACTCCCTTCCGCTACCGGCGCCCGCTTCGCCGCCGGCGGTGACCCGTCGACCGCTTCGCGTGCCGAAGTTCATGTCACCCTGCGCGCCGTACTGGGACCCGTGAACTGTGGTCGTCGTCTGCGACTGATCGATGTCACGGCCGGCGACGGTGTTGCCGCTGCCGGACACAGAGCCGATCCCCGCGGCCGAGCCACCACGGTCAGCGTGGACATGGGATGGCGCCGGCGAGGGCTGATCTGCTCGGTGAGCGTCGCGGCCCCCATCTGAGGGCTCGCCTCCGGCAGAGGCCTGCTTCTGCCCCATGGCAACGACGCCCGAGAGTCCCAGTCGCAACAGGTCGCCCGAGGGTTTCGGCACGCGCAGATACGCCGTCGACTTGAAGTTCTTCTTCGGGATATCCATCGCCGCCGCCGCGAACTCGGACTCACGCAGCCTGGACCGCCCGGACCGGACGACATCCTCCATGACCCGCTCGGAGATCGCGGCGGCGAGGAAGGTCACCTCCGAGTCCGAGTGGTCGAGCAGCAGCCGCAACGGCTCGGCATCTCCAAGCCGATGGGTGTCGATCATCGGCTTGCCGACTGGAGAGTCGACACCGGGAAGTTCGCGCGACGGACCGACGTTCAGGCTCAGTCGGAATCGCATGGTGATCCCCCGGGACACGGAGGAGGGGTGCCTGCTCCTCAAGCACCTCCTGGAGCGCGTCGAAGTACCTGTCCACGACGCCGGGCAGATGCTTCGGGTTGAAGCCGATGATGTAACCGTCGCCGGTGCTGTCCGGGAACCAGCGTCCCTTCCAAAGGTCGGCGAGGCCACTACGTCCGCAGGCGGACTCCAGTACTTGGGGAATCCGCGATGCCATCTCTTCCTGTTGAACATCGTTGTGCCCGCTGAAGCCCTTGGTGTCGACCACCAGGATGGCCGCATCGGACGGAAGCTCTTCCGCCTCCGACCGCTTGAATGAACCGCTCATAGCCCGCTCCCCGGCTGAGAATGTTGGACGTCGCGCCTTCACTCACGCGACTGATCCAGGGTGCGGTTGCGCGCGGAGAAGTTCTGTCCACTTCTAGACGGATCGCGAAATCTCCCATGCCGACATCGCGAGGCTTGGAGCACCGCGTTCCCCCGGCGGCCGTACAGCCGGTCGCCGGGGACTCAGCCGGCCGGGTACTCCGCCCGCATCCGAGCCGGGTCCTCGACGAAGATCCGTGCGCGTCCGAGGCGTACCAGGCCGGTGCGCTTCCAATCGGCGAGAACCGGAGCGATCGAGCTCCGTGCCAACCCGAGCGCGCTCGCCAGTTCCTCCTGAGACATCGGAACCATGGTCGGATTCGGGTGGTCCGGGCCGGCCGCCGCCACAACGTTCAGCAGGAGTCCGGCGAGACGCGGAGCCGTACTTCGATGAGCGACCTGCCACGTATGCACCGCGCTCTCGCGGACCTTCGTCATGACGTAACGGTCGAGCGGTTCGGCGAGCCTGTGCCGGCGGATGAACTCGGTGAACTGCGTATCCGCGAGCGTGTACGCCACGCATCGCTCCATCGCCTGGATCGTCGTCGTCCTCGGCCCGTCGTCGTTGCGCGAGAACTCACCGAGCAGGTCACCGGGGCCGCGGACGGCGAGCAGAAGCTCGACGCCGGACGGCTCGGAGTAGATCACCTTGACCCGCCCCGCGACCAGGATCACCACCCAGCGCCCTGGGTCACCTTGGACGAGCAGGCGGCCGCCTGGCTCATGGATCTGACGAACTCCGCTCTGCACCAACGCGGCCCACACTGTCGACGACACGAGTTGGCGGAAGCCACGCGGCGCAGACAGAAGGTCACCCTCAGTCCCCATGGAATCAATCCATAGCATCATCGAGGGATCCAGATCCCGCGTCCGCGCCTACGGCCCGATAGCGGTCAGCTCATCGAACCGCCTCGTAAGCTGGCGGTCCGCCATCGGCCGCCGACTCAGGCGGCGACGCGGCCGCCTCGACCACCGGGCGTCGGACCGGGCGTCGGACCGGGCGTCGGGCCGGGCGGGGAGCCCGACCCGGATCCGGGACCGGAGCCAGCGTGAGGCCGGGACGATGGACCGGCCGTGCCGGACGGAGCGTCACCGACGGAGCCGGCCGAGCTGACAGACCCCAACGAGCCCGTCGAACCCGGCGAACTGACCGGACCCGCGGACCCTGGCGAGACGCCCTCGCCACCGGAACCCGTCCCCGCCGGGGCACCCGAGCCCGCGGACGTTCCCGGCGCGCCCGGCACGGGATAGCTGACACCCAGGCCCGCGGGTCCGATGGCGGGCCGTTCCGCAGGTGGCCCGAGCCGGTCCCGCAGGGTCGTGAAGATGCCGGCCACCTGCAACAACTGGTGGATCTTCTCCTCGTCCCCTGCGAACCACCAGGCCGTCGCGCGTCCCGGATCGGTGAGCAGCTGGTGCCAGTACTGGATGTCGTACTCCTGCAGCTCACGCTGCCAGCGCAGGATCTCGATCTGCTGCCGGGTCTGCTCGCGGTCGTTCACCGCACCCCGGAGTTCGGGGTCGACCATGACCTCGGTGCAGTGCGCCCAGGCGATGACTCCGGTACGACCGACCTCGACGGGGTTCTGCAGGAGCGCTTCGAGCTCGGCGCGCAGCCGGTCCGCCTCGGTCAGCGAACGCAGCGCGGCGAGTTTCTCGGCCCGCGCCGCCACCTCCGCCTGCGCCACCAGGAACGGGTCGGTGGCCACCGCGACGTCGGGGCCGGTGGAGTACTCCACCGCCAGCTCGACCCGGAACGGGAAGTGCCGGTCGGCGCTGTCCAGGGCCAACCGGGTGTTGGACGTCCAGGGATCCCAGAGTGGGTCGTCGTCGCGGCCGAGGACGGTCGTTCGCCACCATCGGCGCCAGGCGTTCACGCGACGTCGGAACCAGTTCGGTGCGTCGGCCATTCGTCAGTTTCCGGCTGGGTCCGGTCGGTGTCAACGCGTCGTGATGCGAGATGCTGGCAGTCCCGGACGGAGGAGACTGCACACGTGATCACGGTCATCGGCGAGGCCCTCGTCGACCTCGTGGGCGAGGGCGGAACGTTCCAGGCCAAGCCTGGTGGCAGCCCGTTCAACGTCGCGGTCGGGCTGGCCCGGCTCGACGTACCGAGCGCCCTGCTGGCCAGGCTCTCCGGTGACAGCTTCGGCGCGCAACTGCGGCGGCACCTGGACGACAACGACGTGTCCACGCAGTACGCCGTCAGTGCGAGCGAACCCACGACCCTCGCCTTCGCGCTGCTGGACGAGCACGGCACCGCGAGCTACGAGTTCTACGCCACGGGAACCGCCGACTGGCAGTGGACGGCGCGGGAGCTGCCCGATCCGCTGCCGGCGGAGGTGACGGCCGTCCACACCGGTTCCCTCGCCCTGGCCCTCGAGCCCGGCGCGTCCGTCTTGGAGGAGTTCCTCGCCCGCGAGCACAAGCGCGGTCAGGTCACCATCAGCCTCGACCCCAACATCCGGCCCCTGCTCAGCCCCGACCGTGCGGCGACCCGCGAGCGCGTCGAGACCCAGGTGACCAGGGCACATCTGGTGAAGGTGAGCGCCGAGGACCTGGGCTGGCTGTATCCAGGCGAAGCCGTGGACGACGTCGTACGCCGGTGGTGCACGCGCGGACCGGCCCTCGTCGTCGTCACGTTGGGCGCGGACGGTGCCTTCGCGGTCGGCCCCGAGCAGGCGCGTGTCGACGTGGGCGCACCGGTCGTACCAGTCGTCGACACCGTTGGCGCCGGCGACGCCTTCACCGCGGCACTGCTCGCGGGCCTGCACGAGCATGACCTGCTCACCGGCCTGCGGCGCCCGCGCCCGGAGGTGATTTCGGAGGGAGTCCTCCACGAGGTGCTCACGCGGTCCGCCACGGCCGCGGCGTTGACGTGCACCCGCCCCGGCGCCGATCCGCCCACGACCCGTGAGCTGGCCGAAGTCATCCTCTGACGACCAGATGGTGGCGAGGCGCTCACCCTCAGCCAGGTGACCCGGCTGTGGCTGCTCCGCCGCGTGATCGATGAACAAGCGTGCCCGAATCGTAACCATAGGTCCAGGCAGTCGCACTTATCGTCGACTTTCGACCTGATCGAAAAGTGCCCTGGGCGTACGGCTCGCGCCGCGCGCCCGAGGGTGCCCTCACGCGGTAACACCGTGGTGACATGGAGGGTTTCATGCATTGGAGAAGGCTGGTGGCAGCCGCCGGGGTGCTCGCCCTTGGCACCGCCGCCTGTGGCGGGGGTGCATCGCCCTCGGAACGAGCGGCGCAGGACAAGAAGGAGTCTCCGTCGGCGGCACCGCAGGGTGGCGGGTTCCAGGTCGTCGAGGACGCCAAGGCGGTCGGCCCGGCCAAGGACATCACGGGCGCCCAGAAGGGCGGCACGGTCACCGTCCTGACGGCTAACGCGCCGGAGACCTTCGACCCCACCCGCTCCTACTACATCGACACCGGTTCGGTGCTCCGCCTCACGGCCCGCACGTTGACGACGCTGGAGCTTCGCGACGACGGGAAGTACTACCTGATCCCCGACCTGGCGACGGACCTCGGCCAGCACAACGACGACTACACCCAGTGGACCTTCAAGCTGAAGGACGGGATCAAGTACGAGGACGGCTCGCCGGTCACGGCGCAGGACCTCGCCTACTCGGTGAAGCGGTCCTTCGCGACCGAGGAACTGCCGGGTGGACCCGTCTACCAGCAGAGCTACTTCGTCGACGGCGCCACCTACAAGGGCCCGTTCAAGGCGGCGGCCCAGGGCGGCGGCATGGACTACGCCGGCGTGGAGACGCCGGACGACAGGACGCTGGTCCTGAAGATGGCCAAGCCGTTCCCGGACCTGCCCTACTACACGACGTTCCCGGTGTTCACGCCGATCCCGCGGGCCAAGGACACGAAGAGCAACTACGGCAACCACCCGCTCGCGACCGGACCGTACAAGTTCGAGTCGTATGAGAAGGGCAAGCGGCTCGTCCTGACGAAGAACGAGCAGTGGGACCCGGCGACCGACGCGGGTCGCCACCAGTACGTCGACAAGTACGACTTCAAGTACAGCCAGAACCCGATCAAGCTGCAGGAGCAGCTGATCAACGACAACGGTCCGGACCAGACCGCGATCACCTACGACAGCGTCGACTCCTCCCTCCTGCCCAAGATCCAGGGCAAGGAGCCGGAGAAGCGGATGATGACCGGTGACGGCACCTGCACCACGTTCGTCTACCTGGACACGCGGAACATGCCGGTCGAGGTGCGCAAGGCGCTCGCGGTGGCGTGGCCGTACGACTCGCTGCACAAGGCGGCGGGCGAGAACCCGTTCACTTACGAGCCGGCGACGACAATCCTGCCGAAGGTGACGCCGGGGTGGCTCGACTTCGACGCCTTCGGCAACGGCTCGAAGGGCGACGGTGACCCCGCGAAGGCCAAGCAGATGCTCCAGGACGCCGGCAAGCTCGGCTTCGAGGTCGTCTGGGCCTACTCGAACGACAACGACATCGCCGCGCAGGTGTCGGCGGTGCGCGAGCAGAAGCTGAAGGCGGCGGGCTTCAAGGTCCGGGCCGTCCCGATGCCGCGCGACCAGCTGCGTGCCGAGCTCGAGAACCCCAAGTCCGAGATCAACATCCGCTCGGTGGGTTGGTGCCTCGACTGGCCGTCGGGTACCACGGTCTTCCCGGCCATCTTCGACGGCCGACTGATCGCCCTGAACCCGAACGCCGCGCCGAACAAGTCCTTCCTCAACGAAGAGGACGTCAACTCCGAGATCGACCGGATTTCGGCTCTGCCACTGGACCAGCAGTCCCCTGAGTGGGCCAAGCTGGACAAGATGGTTGTCGAGAAGTACGCCCCGGTGATTCCGGTCAGCTTCTCCAAGGTCAATTTCCTGTACGGATCCAAGGTCGGCGGTGTCGTTCTCGACCCGTTCGGCGGCGGTCCTGACTTCAGCAAGTTGTTCGTGAAGCAGTAGTCCGCGCCGCGCGGTCCGCGCACACGGAATCCGTAACCAGTTCCGTCACCAGGTGGCGGTGGTCCGGCCTCGAGCCGGGCCACCGCCACAGTGGTCCCACCGCAGGTCCCCGCGCGGAATCTCCCCTCGTCAGCCCCGTCAGCACCGAGTTTCACCGAGGCGAAAAGTGCCACCAGCTCCTCAATATCAACACCATGAGCAACCTCGAATTGACACAGCGTAGTCAAATGAAGGTTGCCTCCCGGCGGCAGTTCGCGTGCATCCGCGGCACTTTTCTAAAAGCTGCTGCATCTGCCACCGAATCGCTGGCATCGTGTCCTTTCGTAACACGGCGATCGGGGACACCATGGACTGGAAAATTGTCGTGGCGATCATTGTCACCGGGTCCGTCGGCCTCATGATCATTTCCATGATTGTCGGCACTGTGCGCAGCACAAGAGGCGGCCTCGACTGGGATCACGCCAGAGATCGAAGCTTCCGCCCCTGGGACGACGATCGGTCGGCCGACGACTGACGGACCGCCCAGGCATGACCGGGCGACCGGCGTCACGGCGCAACCGGCGACACGGTCAACCCTCGACCACGTCCGCACTCCGTCCTCGCAACAGTGGCAACAACACCTCGTCGACGATCTGCTCGAGTTCGACCGGTCGCAGCTGGCGCCCCTCCAACAGGTTGCCCTGGAAGACCAGCGCGGGAGCGGTCCGGACGACCAGCGGAGTCACGGCACCGGGACCGATCTCGCCTCGGTCGACCGCGCCCCGGAGCAGGCGTTCCAGCAGCGCGAGGCGCGGCTCGAGCACCTTCTCACGCAGCGCGCCGCGAAGCTCGGGATCGTGGAACAGTTCCCCGAGCAGCGCCGCACCCGGCAGGTCCCGCCGCGCCCCCATGGCCTCGTTCATCACCGACACCAGGACGAGGAGATCGGCGCGGAGCGTGCCCGGAAACTCGACGGCATAGGGGTCGGGAAGGGCGCTGCGCAGAGTGTCGAGGACGAGCTCCCGCTTGGAGGGCCAGCGCCGGTAGAGAGCAGCCTTGCCGGTCCCGGCTCGCTCGGCCACGCCGTCCATCGTCAGCGCGGTGTATCCCGTCTCCGCGATCTCGGCCAGGGTCGCGGCGTGGATGGCACGGCGCAACGTCTCCCCACGACGTCGGGTCTTCGTGTCCGCGGCCATACGCCCGATAGTAGACGCTTGCGTTCCCTGGGCGATCGACTACGCTCGAACTAAGGAACTGGCTCGTCTACTAAGACAGGCCGCCCGGCCTGTCCGAGGGAGACCCCCATGACGGACGACCGATCCACCCGAACCGACCGAAGCCAAGCCCACACCCCAGCCACCCGAACGACCAGGACGACGGCCTGCGTCGTCGGAGGCGGACCCGCCGGAGTCATGCTCGGGTTCCTGCTGGCCCGGGCCGGCGTCAGGGTGACCGTGCTCGAGAAGCACGCCGACTTCCTCCGCGACTTCCGCGGCGACACCGTTCACCCGTCCACCCTCGAACTCCTGACCGAGCTGGGCCTGCGGGAACGGCTGGAGAAAGTGCACCACCAGCGCATCTCCCAGGTCTGCTTCGACCGGGACGGCCAGCAGGTCACCGCGGTCGACTTCAGCCACCTCCCCGTCCGGCATCCCTACGTCGCGCTGGTGCCGCAGTGGGACTTCCTGGAGATGCTGGCCGCGCAGGCCGACACCTACCCCGAGTTCGACCTGCGCCGAAACGCCGAGGCGTACGAGCTCGTCCGTGAGGACGGTCGAGTGGTGGGCGTACGGTTCCGCGACCCCGACGGCGACCACGTGGTGCGTGCCGCCCTGACGTTCGCGACCGACGGGCGCCACTCGACCATCCGGCAGGCGTCCGGGCTTCGGTCGCGCACCTTCGGGGCGCCGATGGACGTCGTGTGGTTCCGGCTTCCCCGCAAGGACGAGGATCCGCTCGAGGAGGCACTCACCCTGCGGCTGCGTTCTGGTCGCGGTGTGGCGGCGATCCCGCGTGACACCTACTGGCAGCTCGCCTACATCATCCGCAAGGGCGGCTTCGGCGCCCTCCGCGCGCAGGGCATCGACGCGCTGCGGCGCGGAGTCGCGGAGACCGTGCCGTTCCTCGCCGACCGGGTCGACCAGCTCGCCGGCTTCGAGGACACCAGCGTGCTGGAGGTCCGGGTCGACCGGCTGCGGCGCTGGCACCAGCCCGGGCTGCTGCTCCTCGGAGACGCGGCCCACGCGATGTCACCGCTCGGCGGCGTCGGGATCAACCTCGCCGTCCAGGACGCCGTGGCCGCCGCCAACATGCTCACCGAGCCGCTCCGGACCGCCCAGAACCTCGGAACCCCGGTGCCGGAACGCGCCCTGGCCGCCGTCCAGCACCGCCGGCAGGTTCCGACCATCGCGACCCAGACCTTCCAGCGGTTCGTGCAGAGCGTCGCGGTGGCCCCCATGCTGCGGGCGGATCCCGACGATCACACGGCACGGATGCCGGTCCCGCCACTGGTCCTCCCGCTGGTGCGCAGGCCGCTCGGCCGGCTGATCGGTCTCGGCATCCGGCCGGAGCACGTCCGGACCCGGCCAGCGTCCGCCGCGCGAACCTGAGCCCACGCACCGCCCACCGTGACGCGGCTCTAGGGTCGGAGAGGAGTGGACGGCCGACCACCGGAAGGAAACCATGGGCGACTTCGCGGGCAAGGTGGCACTCGTCGCGGGCGGCGGGTCAGGAATCGGTAGGGCCGTCGTCGAATGCCTCGCCGCGGCGGGCGCCACGGTCGTCGCGTGCACGAACGTCGAGGAGCAGGCGCGCGCCGTGCGGGCCGAGGTCGGCGGCGAGGTCAGCGCGGTGGTCGCCGACGTCACCCGGGCCGAGGACGTACGCCGGTTCGTCGCGGAGGCCTCCGCGGAGCACGGCGGCGTCGACGTCCTGGTCAACTCCGCCGGCATCCAGCGCTACGGCACCGTCGAGGAGACGACCGAGGAGCTGTGGGACGAGGTGCTCGACGTCAACCTCAAGGCGATGTACCTCACCTCCCACTTCGCCGTACCCCACCTGCGGGCTCGGGGCGGTGGCGCGATCGTCAACGTGTCCTCGGTGCAGGCCTTCGTCGCACAGGACCGGGTCGCGGCCTACGCCGCGTCGAAGGGCGGCATCATCGCGTTGACGAAGGCGATGGCCGTCGACCACGCCAAGGACGGCATCCGCGTCAACGCCGTGTGTCCCGGCTCGGTCGACACCCCGATGCTGCGCTGGTCGGCTGACCTGCACCGCGGCGACCGGGCCGTCGAGGAGGTCCTGCGCGACTGGGGCCGCAGCCATCCACTCGGCCGGATCGCCCAGCCGGCGGAGGTCGCCGAGCTCGTGGCGTTCCTGGCGAGCGACCGCGCGTCGTTCATCACCGGCGCCGACTACCGTGTCGACGGCGGCCTGCTCGCCACCGTCCCCGTCACCCTTCCTCAGGAGTAGTCGCTCGATGAAGATCACCGACCTGCGTGCCACCACGGTCACCGTCCCGTTGGAGGCGCCGCTGCGTCACTCCAACGGCGCGCACTGGGGTCGTTTCGTCCGCACCATCGTCGAGGTCGACACCGACGAGGGCATCACCGGACTGGGTGAGATGGGTGGCGGCGGTCAGAGCGCCGAGCTCGCGTTCGCCGGGCTGCGGCCCTATCTGCTCGGGCACGACCCGTTCGCGCTGGAGTCGCTGCGCTTCCGGATCGCCAACCCCACCGCGTCTCTCTACAACAACCGGACCCAGCTGCTCGCGGCGATCGAGTTCGCCTGCCTCGACATCGCCGGGAAGGCGCTCGGCACCCCGGTCTACAACCTGCTCGGCGGCAAGGTCCGCGACCAGGTGGAGTTCGCGAGTTACCTGTTCTTCCGGTACGCCGACACCGCGACCGGCCTGGGCGAGGTCCGCACGCCGGACCAGCTCGTCGAACACGCCCTCGCCCTGAAGGAGGCGCACGGCTTCACCACGCACAAGCTGAAGGGTGGGGTCTTCTCGCCGGCCCACGAACTCGAGGCCTACCGCGCGGTGGCGGAGGCGCTGCCGGGCGACCGCTTCCGCTACGACCCCAACTGCGCTCTCTCGGTCGAGGAGGCGATCCGCTTCGGCCGGGCCATCGAGGACCTCGACAACGACTACTACGAGGACCCGACGTGGGGACTGAACGGCATGCGCCGGGTGCGTGACGCCGTGGCCATTCCCCTCGCGACGAACACCGTGGTCGTCAACTTCGAACAGCTCGCGACCAACCTGCGCGACCCGGCGGTCGACACGATCCTGCTGGACACGACGTTCTGGGGCGGGGTCCGCGCCTGTGTGAAGGCCGCGAACGTGTGCGAGACGTTCCAGCAGTCCATCGCCGTCCACTCCTCCGACGAGCTCGGCATCCAGCTCGCGACCATGCTCCATCTCGGTGCCGTCCTCCCCAACCTCACGCTGGCGGCCGACGCCCACTACCACCACCTGACCGACGACGTACTGGTCGGCGGGAAGCTCACCTACCAGGACGGCCGCATCGCGGTGCCCGACGGTCCCGGGCTCGGCGTGACGCTCGACCGCGACAAGCTCGCGAAGTACGCCGAGCTCTACCGCGAGCTCGGCGACTACCCCTACGACCGGGACCCCGGCCGCCCGGACTGGTACCCGCTGGTCCCCAACACCGACTGGGCCGACCCCAGCTAGGCAGACGCACCCTCGGTCTGTCTCACCTGGCGGGTCGGCCACAAGCGGGCCATCGCCGTGACCTCGTGACCACGCGCCGGTAGCGTGCGAGGCCCCAGGCCCGCCTGGGCCCTCGGCAACCACATTCCAGGAGGAATGATGGAGCGGCTACGCGCGGCGATCGTCGGAACGGGTGGTATCGCGAGGGCACACGTGCGCGGGCTGCGGGCGCTTGCCGACCAGGTCGAGATCGTGGCGGCCACCGACATCGACGCCGAACGACTGGAGACGTTCGGTGCGGAATGGGAGATCCCGAAGCGCTACCGTTCCGTCGACGAACTCCTCGCGGCCGAACGCCTCGACCTGGTTCACATCTGCACACCTCCGGGCGCGCACGCCGAACCGGCGATCAAGGCCCTGGAGGCCGGCGCCACCGTGGTGTGTGAGAAGCCGCCGTGCCTCACCCTCACGGAGTTCGACCGGATCCTCGCCGCCGAGGAACGCAACCCCGGACGCTTCGTCGGCATCTTCCAACACCGGTTCGGAACGGCGGCACAGACCGCCAAGGACCTCATCGACGCGGGCCGGTTCGGCCGGCCGTTGGTCGCGATCTGCCACACGCTGTGGTACCGCCCGGACGCCTACTACGAGGTCGAGTGGCGCGGCCGGTGGGACACCGAGGGCGGCGGACCGACGATGGGGCACGGAATCCACCAGTTCGACCTGCTCGGGCACCTGCTCGGCGACTGGACGGAGATCTCGGCGCTCGCGCCGCGGCTCGCCCGCGACGTGGAGACCGAGGACGTGTCCTTCGCCCACCTCACCTTCGCCAACGGTGCCGTCGCGAGCATCGTCAACAGCGTCTTGTCACCGCGGCAGGAAAGCTACCTGCGCTTCGACTTCACCGAGGCCACCCTGGAACTCTCGCACCTGTACGGCCACCGGCTGGACTCCTGGAGCTACACGCCGGCACCCGGGTTCGCACAGGACCCGCCGCTGTGGCCGCCGCGCGGCGAGGAGGTGCCGAGCGGACACCAGGCGCAGTTCGGCGAACTCCTCGACAGCCTGCGGGCCGGCCGGCGACCGGCCTGCACAGGTGCCGGGTTGCGGCGTACGGTCGAGATCGTCACCGGCATCTACGCCTCCGCCTTCACCGGCAAGCCCGTCACGAGGGCGGACCTCGACGCGACCAGCCCGTTCTACCACCGCCTCAACGGAGCCGATCCGGCCTGACCGAGCTACGCCCACCAGTGTCAAGGGCTCCTTGCCGGTGGCGGTGGCACGGCGGGACGCACGCGGGTCGAGTGGGCCGTCGTCTACCGGACCATCCGGAGCTTCCGGACATTCCCAACAAAGTGGCGTCCAGACCGGCCGCAAGGCCAGCGGAGCCGCGGAGGCGTAGGAGCGGGTGGACGGCCGTGTCCGATTCCCGCTGGCCCGGCGCGGGCTCGCGTGTCAGGCTCGACCTGTGATGCCGTCGTTCGAACAGTGCTACCGGGCCGTCGAGTCGCGGGACTCCCGCTTCGACGGGTGGATCTACATCGCCGTGACCTCGACCGGCATCTACTGCCGCCCGAGTTGTCCCGCCACCATGCCCAAGCGGCAGAACTCCAGGTTCTACGCCACCGCGGCGGCCGCGCAGGAGGCCGGTTTCCGGGCCTGCCGGCGCTGCCTGCCCGACGCGGTCCCCGGCTCACCGGAGTGGGACCTGCGGGCGGACGTGGCGGCCCGGGCGATGCGGCTCGTCGACGATGGTGTGGTCGAACGCGAGGGAGTGGGTGGCCTGGCCGCCCGGCTCGGCTACACCCCTCGCCACCTCGGCCGGCTGCTCGTCAGTGAGCTCGGCGCCGGGCCACTGGCCCTGGCCCGCGCCCGCCGGGCGCACACCGCCCGGCTGCTCCTCGAGACCACCGCGCTGCCGATCACCGACGTGGCGTTCGCGGCGGGGTTCGGCAGCGTCCGCCAGTTCAACGACACGATCCGCACGGTGTTCGCGTCCACACCGACCGAGGTACGTCAGGCCTCCCGGCGCAAGGAGCCGACGAACGGCGCGGTCGTCCTCCGGCTCCCCTACCGCCCGCCCTACGACGTGGACTCGGTGTGGCGCTATCTCCAGGGCCGGCTCGTACCCGGTCTGGAGGAGGTCGACGGTCCGACCTATCGACGGGCGGTCCAACTCCACCACGGCGCGGCGATCCTCGAACTCACCCCAGGCGACGGCTTCGTCCGGTGCGCACTCCGGCTCGACGACCTGCGTGACCTCGGTCCGGCCGCCGCCCGCTGCCGTCGGTTGCTGCACCTCGACGCCGACCCGGCCGGCGTCGCGGAGGTCCTCGGCCGTGATCCGCTGCTCGGCCCCCTGGTACGGGCCCGCCCCGGCCTGCGGGTCCCGGGCAGCGTCGACCCGTTCGAGACGGCCGTCCGCGCGGTGATCGGTCAGCAGGTCTCGGTCTCCGCCGCGGCCACGGTCGCCGGCCGGCTGGTCACGACCTACGCCGACCCGCTCGCCCACCCGAGCGGGTCGCTGACCCACACCTTCCCCACCGCGGAGTCGCTGGCCAGCGCCGACCGGCTGCCGATGCCGAAGGCTCGGACCCGCACCCTCACGGCCCTTGCGGCGGGCGTCGTCCGCGGTGACCTGGACCTGTCGCCGGGAGCCGACCAGGCCGAGGCGGACGCCGCGCTGCGGGCACTGCCCGGCCTGGGTCCCTGGACCGCGTCGTACGTCGCGCTGCGCGGGCTCGGCGACCCCGACGCGTTCCCCGGCACGGACCTCGGCATCCGGCGCGCGCTGGTACGGCTCGGCGTGGAGGACCAACCGCAGGCCATCGCGGCCCTGGCCGAGCGCTGGCGTCCCCTGCGCAGCTACGCCGCCCAGCATCTGTGGACGCACGGGAGCGCGGCCGGCCTGGACGGCGGGGGCGAGACTGGTGGCCTCGGTACGAAGAACCACCACGAAGGACAGGCGGCATGACCAGCGACCCCCGCGGCGATGCGACCGGAACCTGCACGATCGACTCCCCGGTCGGCGCCCTGGAACTCCGGACCAGCGCCGGCCGGCTCACCACGATCTGGTTCGCCGGGGACGCACCGCCCAGCCGCGGCGACCTCGACGACGACCCGGTTCTCGCCGCGTCGGTGGAGCAGTTGCGGGCGTACTTCGCCGGTGCGCTGACGGAGTTCGACCTGCCGCTGTCGATGGCGGGGACGCCGTTCCAGCGCCAGGTCTGGACCACCCTGACGCAGATCCCGTACGCCGAGACCTGGACCTACGGCGATCTCGCCCACCGGGTCGGCATGCCCACGGGCGCCCGCGCGGTCGGCGCGGCCAACGGGCAGAACCCGCTGCCGATCGTCGTCCCGTGCCACCGGGTGGTCGGGACGAACGGACGGCTGGTCGGGTACGGCGGTGGGCTCGACCGGAAGGTGACCCTGCTGGAGCTGGAGGCGAAGGTCAGGTTCGAGCGCGATTTCGGCTGACCCGGTCGGATTTCGCGCGGATCGTGGGCCAGCTTGCCGATTCCGGGGGATCTTCCCAGCCGGCTGTGCCAAAGTGAACTCTCATGCGGGTCGTGGTGATCGGCGGGGGCATCGTCGGAGCGAGCACGGCGTACCACCTGGCGCTACGCAACATCGAGGTCGTCCTCATCGACCGGGCGGACCCGGGCCGGGCCACTGACGCCGGCGCCGGCATCATCTGCCCGTGGCTGTCGAGGTCGACGGCCGATCCGGACGCCTTCCGGCTCAACGTCGCGGGCGCGACCTACTACCCAGAACTCGTCGCCCGGCTGGCCGACGACGGCGAGACCGAGTCGAGCTACTCCCCCGTCGGCGGCATCCAGGTCAGCACGGACGAGACCGACCTCGCCGACGCCTACGACCTGGCCCAGCGCCGGGCGGCGGCGATTCCGCAGGTGGGCACGGTCACCCGGCTGGAGCCCAGGGAGGTACGCCGGCTGTTCCCGCCGTTGCACCCCGACCTCGGCGGCGTCCACGTGAGCGGTGGCGGGCGCGTCGACGGCGCCAAGATGCGGGACGCGCTGACCCGGGCCTGCGCCCGTCGCGGCGTCCGCATGGTGACCGGCTCGGCGCGGCTGGTCCTCGTCGACGGCCGGGTCGGTGGAGTCCACCTCGAGAACGGCGGAGACGACGACCCGGGCGAGGGCGGCACGATCATCGGCTCCGACGCCGTCGTGGTCGCGTCCGGCGCCTGGAGCGGTGAGCTGCTCGAGCCGGCCGGCGTCAAGTTGGGGTTGGCGCCGCAGAAGGGCCAGATCATGCACTTCGCGCTGGCCGACGCCGACACCTCGACGTGGCCGGTGATCCAACCACCAGGGTCGCACTACCTGCTGGCCTTCCCAGGCGGCCGGGTCGTGTGCGGTGCCACCCGGGAGACCGGTTCGGGATACGACTACCGCGTCACGGCCGCGGGCGTGCACGAGGTCCTGGACGCGGCGATCTCGGTCGCGCCCGGTCTCGCCGACGCGCTCGTTCTGGAGACAAGAGTCGGATTCCGGCCGCTCAGCGACGACGCGGTCCCCTTGCTGGGCAGCATCGCGGGGATCGAGGGCCTCGTCCTCGCGACCGGATTCGGAGCGACCGGACTGACCGCCGGCCCCTACGCCGGGCTGATCGCGTCCCGGCTGGCCGTCGGTGAGCATCCGGCGTTCGACCTCGCGGCCTATGACCCACAACGCGTCTGAGATCCCCGCCCGCCGCGCCCGGGCCATCCGCGTGGCGATGGCAAGGCGGAGCGGGAGCCAACAGTAGGTGTCCTGCCGGCGACGACGACAACGCCGCCAGCGTGGATGTGGGGGCCCGCGGAAGCCGCACTGACCACGATGTGACGCACACGTGGGTACGGACAGCGACAACCGGTAGGTTCTTGGCTGGTCCTATTCGCCAACGACGGCAGGGCAATCGGAGGTACTCGTGGACGCGACCCGTTTGGTCTACATCGGCTCGTTCACCAAGGACGCCGGTGGCGAGGGCACAGGCATCAGCCTGGCGCGCCAAGACACCGCGACCGGTGAGCTCACCTTTCTCGACATCGTGGCCGAGACGACGTCCCCCGCCTTCCTGGCGTGGCACCCCGACGGCACCCACCTCTACGCCGTCAACGAGCGCGGTGACGCCTCCGTCGTCGCCTACGCCGTCGACGGCAAGGGCGGCCTGCGCGAGCTCGGCGTCCAGCCGACCGGCGGCAACGGCGCCTGCCACCTCGTGGTCCACCCCTCGGGGCGCTACCTGCTGACCGCCAACTACGGCAGTGGCCACCTCTCGGTGCACCCGATCCGCCCGGACGGCTCGCTGGGCGAGCGCACCGACCTCATCCAGCACGAGGGATCGGGGCCGAACGCCAAGCGTCAGGAGGGGCCGCACGCCCACCACGTCCGGGTCGACCCCAGCGGCCAGCACGTCCTGGCCGTCGACCTCGGCCTCGACGCGGTGCTGACCTACACCCTCGACCTGGAGACCGGGACCCTCGCTCCGGGACCCGTGGCCGAGACCGCACCGGGCGCCGGACCACGCCACCTGGCGTTCGGCCCTGATGGCCTGGTCCACGTCGCCGGTGAGCTCGACTCCACCGTGACGACCTACTCCCTCGACCCCACGACCGGCGCGCTGAGCCGGCAGGGTGTGGCGCCGTCGACGCTCCAGCCGGCGCCGGCCGACAACTACCCGTCCGAGATCGGGATCAGCGACGACGGTCGCTTCCTCTACGTCGCCAACCGCGGCCTGGACGTCATCGGCACCCTCGCCGTGCGGGGGTCTGAGGTCGAGCCCATCGCCGACGTCCCGACCGGTGGCGCCTGGCCGCGGCACCTGGCCGTCGTGGGCGGGCATCTCTACGTCGCCAACGAGCGCTCCCACCAGGTCACGCACTTCGTCCTCGACGGCGGCACCGGAGTGCCCGAGCAGGCGGGCGACACGCTGGAGATCCCGAGCCCGGCCTGCATCCTGGCCGCACCCCGCTAGAGCACGCTTAGGGCCCGGTGAGCCGACCATGATCGCGGTCGGTTCGCCGGGCCCTGGCGTTTCTTCACCAACGCCGCGGTCGCTACCGGCCGGGCGCCGTCGACCTCAGTTCGCCGACCCCATGGCGTCGATCCCGGCGGGGAAGACCAGCACCTTGCTCGACCCGTCCTCGCCCTTGGCCAGGGCGCGGAACGCCTCGGGCGCGTCGGCCAGCGAGACGCGTCCCTCGACCAGCCGGCCGAGTTCCTGGGGACCGCTCGCCACCCACTCGGCCGTCGTCCGGAAGTCCGCACCGGAGTAGCAGTAGCTGCCGACGAGGCTCCGTTCGGCGATGCTCACGGCGTAGGCCTGGATGCTCACCTGCGGCTCGTGCATGCCGACCAGCACCACCCGCTCGCCCTCGTCGCAGACGGCCAGCGCGTCGGCGAGGGAGCGGGACGAGCCGACCGCGTCGACCACCAGGCTCGGGCTTCCGGCACCGCCCGCGCCGGCGAGTGCGTCGGCGAGGGGCACCTGGGTCGGGTCGAGCGTCGCGAGCCCGATGTCCTCCAGCAGGGCACGTCGGCCCGGGTGGGGTTCGGAGACGACGATCCCCTTCGCGCCGAGCCGGGCGGCGGCGAGCGCGCAGGCCTGGCCGATCGGGCCACCGCCGACGATGAGGACGCGGTCGTCCGGGCCGCAGCCGCCGCGGGTGAGGGCGTGGTAGCCCACGGCGAGCGGCTCGACCAGGGCGCCGTAGTCGGCGGGCATGGTGTCAGGCAACGGGACGACGTTCGCGGCCGGCACCACCATCAGGTCCGCGAAGGCGGAACTGATTGAGGGCGCCACGCCGATGATCTGCTTGGTGGGGCAGCGATGGTCCTGCCCTGCCTGGCACGCCGGGCAGGTGCCGCAGGCGAGGACCGGGTGCACCGTCACGACCGCGCCCTCGGTCAGGCCGGCGGACTCCTCGACGCCGGCGCCGAGCGCCACGATCCGGCCCACGGTCTCGTGACCCATCACCTGGCCCGGAAAACGCCGACCGTTCTCGCCGGTGTAGCCGTGTAGGTCCGAACCACAGATGCCGGTCGACAGGACGCCGATCAGCACCTCCCCCGGCCCCGCCGTGGGGTCCGGGCGGTCCTCCACCGCGAGGTCCCAGGGGCCACGAAAGACAAGTGCACGCAAAAGATGCCTCCCACCGCTCGACGACGTTGCGAACCATACCCAGCCCACCCGATGGAGCCGACCGGCCGTCAGCCGGCTGACGGCCTTCCCCGGGTGGGCGTCCGGTTCCGGTCTACCCCTGCGAACGTCGCCGGGCGGCGCTCAGGAGACGCGGGCGAGAGCGTCGCGCCAGCGGTCGTGGTTGCGGGGTTCGTACGTGTGGAGTTCCTGGGTACGGCGGACCACGTCCCGGCCCTCGGCCCGTCCGGCGAGGACGCCGTGCGCCCGGGCCTGGACCAGCAGGTTGCCGAGTGCGGTCGCCTCGACCGGACCAGCCACCACGGGAAGCCCGCAGGCGTCGGCGGTGAGTTGGCACAGCAGGGTGTTCTGCGACCCGCCACCGACGACGTGCACGACGTCGACCCGGCGCCCGGACAGCCGCTGCGCGGCGGCGACGTTACGGGCGTGGGCGAGGGCGAGGCTGTCGAGGACGCACCGGGTGACCTCGCCCGGCGTCCCCGGCTCCGGCTGACCGGTCGCCCGGCAGTGCGCGCGGATCCGGTCCGGCATGTCGCCGGGCGCGAAGAACTCCTCCGACTCCGCGTCGACCACGCTGCGCAGCGCCGGTAGCTCGGCGGCCTCGGCGAGGACCTGCTGCAGGCTGACCGGCGTCCCGGCCTCCTGCCAGGTCCGCAGGCTCTCCTGGAGCAGCCACAGACCCATCACGTTGCGGAGGTAGCGGATCGTCCCGTCGACGCCGACCTCGTTGGTGAAGTTGGCGGCGAGGCTGTCCGCGGACAGCACCGGCGCCGTCAACTCCACCCCGACCAGCGACCAGGTGCCACAGGAGACGTAGGCGAAGTGCTCGTCCCGCGCGGGAACCGCGGCGACGGCCGAGGCCGTGTCGTGGGAGCCGACGGCGGTCACGACGAGGCCGTCGCCGATCCCCAGGAACGCCCGGAGATCCGCGTGAAGCGGCCCCAGGACGTCGGCGGGCTCACGCAACACCGGGAACAGCCGCCGCGGCAGACCGAGCTTGTCGATCAGGTCGTCGGCCCAGCCGCCCGCGGTCACGTCGTAGAGCTGGGTGGTGGAGGCGTTGGTGCGCTCGGCGCCGACCGTGCCCGTCAGGCGGTGGCAGAGCAGGTCCGGCACCATCTGCAGGGTGCTCGCCCGGGCCAGCAGCTCCGGGTCCTCCGCGAGCAGCTGGTAGGCGGTGTTGAACGCCATGAACTGCAGCCCGGTGGTGGCGTAGATCGTCTCGGCACCGAGTTCGGCCCGGACCCGCTCCATCACACCGTCGGTGCGGCTGTCGCGATAGTGCACCGGCGAGGCGAGCAGAGCGCCCGACTCGTCGAGCAGGCCGTAGTCGACGCCCCAGGAGTCGATGCCGACCGACGTCACACCGGCCGCCGCGGCCCCACGGAGCCCGGTCGACACGCCCTCCCACAGGGCGTCCAGGTTCCAGGACAACCGGTCGTTGACAGTAACGGGGTCGTTCGGGAACCGGTGGAGGACAGTCGCCTCCAACCGGTCCGGTCCGACCGTTCCGGCGAGGACGCGCCCACTGGAGGCGCCCAGATCCACCGCCGCCGCGCGTAGCTCCGTGCCCTTCATGGGTCGCGCCTCCGCCCTACCGTAGGAATGCCGCGGCGACGCCGCTGTCGACGGGGATGTGCAGGCCGGTCGTGTTGGCGAGGTCGCCCGCCGTGAGAGCGAACACCGCCGCCGCCACGTGCTCGGGCAGGACCTCCTTCTTCAGCAGGGTGCGCTGCGCGTAGTACTCGCCGAGCCGCTCCTCGGGTACGCCGTAGACCGCCGCGCGCTGGGCTCCCCAGCCGGAGGCGAAGATCCCGGACCCGCGAACGACACCGTCGGGGTTGATGCCGTTGACCCGGATGCCGTGCTCGCCGAGTTCGGCCGCGAGCAGCCGGACCTGGTGTGCCTGGTCGGCCTTCGCCGCGCCGTAGGCGAGGTTGTTCGGTCCGGCGAAGACGCCGTTCTTGCTGGAGATGTAGACGATGTCGCCGCCCAGGCCCTGCCCGATCATGGCTGCCGCGGCGGCCTTGGCCACCAGGAAGGAGCCGCGCGCCATCACCCGGTGCTGCAGGTCCCAGTCGTCCACGGTCGTCTCGAGCAGGGACTTGGAGATCGACAGGCCGGCGTTGTTGATCACGAGGTCGACCCCGCCGAAGGCCAGCGCGGCCTCCGCCAGCGCTGCCCGCACCTGGTCCTCGTCGGTGACGTCGACGGTGACGGGGACCGCCAGGTCGCTGCTCCCGATCTCCTCGGCGACCTTGCGGGCCGTCTCGGCATTCATGTCGGCGACGACGACGCAGGCGCCTTCCCTGGCGAGGCGTTCGGCGATCGCGCGGCCGATGCCCGAGCCCGCGCCGGTGACGAAGGCGACCCGGGTCGCGAGTGGCTTGGGCGCCGGCATCCGGGCGAGCTTCGCCTCCTCCAGCAGCCAGTACTCGATGCGGAACTTCTCCCGCTCCTCGATCGGCGCGTAGGTGGAGATCGCCTCGGCGCCGCGCATGACGTTGACCGCGTTGACGTAGAACTCGCCCGCGACGCGGGCCGTCTGCTTGTCCTTGCCGAAGCTGAACATGCCGACGCCCGGGACGAGCACGATCGCCGGGTCGGCTCCCCGCATGGCCGGCGTGGTGTCGTCGGCGTACCGCTCGTAGTAGGCGCGGTAGTCCTCACGGTAGGCGACGTGCAGCTCCCGCAGCCTCGCCACCACGTCCTCCAGCGCCGCGGTGGGCGGAAGGTCGACCACCATGGGACGGACCTTGGTGCGCAGGAAGTGATCCGGGCAGGAGGTGCCGAGCGCGGCGAGCCGCTGGTGGTGCTCGCGGGAGACGAAGTCGAGGATGACGTCGCTGTCGGTGTAGTGCCCGACCTGCGGCCGGTCGGTGGAGGCCAGACCGCGCACGATCGGCAGCAGGGCGGCCGCCCGGGCACGGCGCTCGACCTCGGGCAGCGGGGCGTACCCCTCGACCACCGCACCGAACGGGTCGGTCCGGCCATGGCTGTCGATGTAGGCCTGGCACGAGCGGATGATCTCCAGCGCGTTCGCCTCGCACTCCTGCGAGGTCGCGCCCCAGGCGGTGATGCCGTGCCCGCCGAGGATCACGCCGATCGCCTGCGGGTGCTCGCGCTTGATCTCGGCGATGTCGAGACCCAGCTGGAACCCGGGACGCCGCCAGGGCACCCAGGCCACCCGATCGCCGAAGCATGCCTTGGTCAGCGCCTCACCGTCGGCAGCGGTCGCGAACGCGATCCCGGCGTCGGGGTGCAGGTGGTCGACGTGCGGGGCGTCGACCAGGCCGTGCATGGCGGTGTCGATGGAGGGCGCGGCGCCGCCCTTGCCGTGCAGGCAGAAGTCGAACGCCGCGACCATCTCGTCCTCACGCTCGACGCCGGGGTAGACGTCGACGAGCGCGCGCAGCCGGTCCAGCCGCAGGACGGCGAGCCCCTTCTCGGTGAGGGTCCCGAGGTCGCCACCGGAACCCTTCACCCACAGGAGTTCGACCTCGCCACCGGTGACGGGATCGACCTCGGCGCCCTTGCACGACGTGTTTCCGCCGGCGTAGTTGGTGATCCGCGGGTCGGAGCCGAGCCGGTGGCTGCGCTCGAGCAGGTTCGCGACCTCAGGACGCATGTTGCCTCTCTTCTGCCGTCATTCGACCTGGTCCGGCGGGGGCCGCGGTGATCATGCGCCCCAACCGGCGGCCTGGCCGCCCTTGCGTTCTTCTCGGACCCGCTCGGCGTGGCCGCTGGCGCGGTAGGCCGCGATCGGGTCGGGGTCGATGCCGAGATCCTCGCGTACTTCCCGCAGCAGCGGACGCACGTCGGTGTTGTAGGCGTCCATCAGCACGGCGTTGGAGCCGAGCACGTCACCGTCGCGCTGCGCGGCGGCGAGCGCGTCGGAGTCGACGAGCAGCGCCTTCGCGGTCGCCTCCTGGACGTTCATGATCGAGCGGACCATGGCCGGCACCTTGGGTTCGAGGTTGTGGCACTGGTCGAGCATGAACGCGACGTTGGCGGCGGCGTCCAGAGCACCGGCCTGGACGATCTCGTGCATGATGCGGAACAGTTGGAAGGGGTCGGCCGCACCGACCATCAGGTCGTCGTCGGCGTAGAAGCGGCTGTTGAAGTGGAAGCCGCCGAGCTTGCCCTGCCGGAGCAGGAACGCCACGATGAACTCGATGTTGGTGCCCGGAGCGTGGTGGCCGGTGTCGACGAGCACCTGGGCCCGCTCGCCGAGGGTCACGCAGTGGGCGTAGGACGTGCCCCAGTCGGGGATGTCGGTGGCGTAGAACGCCGGCTCGAAGAACTTGTACTCGACCAGCATCCGCTGGTCGGCGCCCAGCCGCTCGTACGTCGCGGTCAGGGCCTCGGCAAGGCGGTCCTGACGGGCGCGCAGCGAGTCCTGCCCGGGGTAGTTCAGGCCGTCGGCGAACCACAGGCTGAGGATGGACGACCCGGTCGCGTCCATGATGTCGACGCACTCGAGCAGGTGGGCGAGCGCCTTCTCGCGGATCGCCGGGTCGGGGTTGCAGACGCTGCCCAGCCGGTAGTCGTCCTCCTGGAAGACGTTGGGGTTGATGGCTCCGAGCGCGATGCCGGCGTCCTTCGCGTGGGCGGCGAGGTCGGCGTAGTCGTCGACCTTGTCCCAGGGAATGTGCAGGGCGACGCTCGGCGCGACGCCGGTGAGCTTGTGTACGAGGGCCGCGTCGTCGACCTTCTCGTAGGCGTTGCGCGGCACGCCCTCCTGGGCGAAGACCTTGAACCGCGTGCCGGAGTTGCCGTAGGCCCAGGACGGCGTCTCGATGTGCTGGGCGCGCAGGGCGGACTTGACACTTTCGGCGGTGGCGTTGGCGGCCATACCACTCATCTCCCGTCCAGCCGGCTCAGTCGAGGTGGAAGACCTCGGTGAGCGGTCGCATGTCGGTGTCGGCACTGCCCGACTCGAGTTCCTCGAAGTACTCCGCCATCTCGTCCTGCCAACGGCGGTTGATCTCACGCTCAGCCATACCCGCCCGCGCGGCCTCGAAGTCGTCGGTTTCGAGATAACCGACCAGCAGGCCGTCGTCGGTGAGGAAGAGCGAGTAGTTGTGCCATCCGGTCTCACGCAGAGCCTGCTGCATCTCGGGCCAGACGGCCCGGTGACGCTCCCTGTATTCGTCGAGACGATCAGGCCTGACCCTCAGGAGAAAGCACACCCGTTGCACGGCACCGCCTCTCTCCGTCGAAACCTCGCGGGACACCCCTTCCACCGCTCGTCGAGCGGCGGCGTCTGAATCGTTTCATAGATGGTAGGGAGGGCATGCGGACAGGGTCAACGGGAGGGTCCCGGTCAGGACAGGCCAGATCCGGAACGCCGGTCGGACCAGCTCCTCCGGCTCCTCGCGCCCGTCGTACCGCACCGCTTCCGGCACGGCACTGCTCGTGTTCGCCTGGTCGCCGGGGTGGATGAGAACACCTTGTCCTACTGGGTAGTGCGCGGCTGTGCGCAACCGCCTGACACCATCGGGGCAAGGAGCTCCACTGGCGTGACTCCGCCCCCGACCTTCCAGTCGTCCACTCCGATCGCTCCTGGAGTAGCCCGTGACCGACCAGACCCTTCCCGCGACCGACGCGCTCGCCGCGACCGGGATCACCGGCCGCCCCGTCACGATCGCCGTCGTCGGCGCGGGCAACCGCGGCTCCGCGTACGCGAGGTGGGCGGCGGCGCACCCCGAGCGCGTGCGGATCGTCGCGGTCGCCGAGCCGCGTGAGTACCAACGGAAGGTTCTCGCCGAAGCCCACGGCATCCCGGCCGAGCAGACGTTCACCTCGTGGCGGGACCTCGTCGCCGCGGGCAAGCTCGCCGACGCCGCCATCATCGCGACGCAGGACCACGACCACGTCGAGCCGGCCGTCGCACTCGCCGACCAGGGCTACCACCTGATGGTGGAGAAGCCGATGGCACCGGATGAGGAGGGCTGCCGGGCCCTGGTCGACGCCGTACGCCGGGCCGGCGTGATGTTCGCGGTATGCCATGTTCTTCGCTACACGCCGTACACCCAGCTCGTCAAGCAGGTGATCGACTCCGGTCGGCTCGGCGACATCATGAGCGTCCAGCACCTGGAGCCTGTCGGCTACTGGCACGTCGCCCATTCCTACGTGCGCGGCAACTGGCGACGTGAGGACGAGTCGTCGTCCATGCTGCTCGCGAAGTCCTGTCACGACATCGACTGGCTGCGCTACGTGGTGGGCGCGCCGATCGAGCGGGTCTCGAGCTTCGGCCGGCTCTCCCACTTCCGGCCGGAGAACCAGCCCGCCGGTGCTGCCGAGCGCTGCCTGGACTGTGCCGTCGAGTCCACCTGCGCCTACTCCGCCAAGAAGCTCTACCTCGGCCAGATCCGACGAGGCGACACCGGTTGGCCGCTGCACACAGTCACCGACGACCTCACCGAGGACGGCGTCACCAAGGCCCTCGCCACCGGTCCCTACGGCCGTTGCGTCTACCGGTGCGACAACGACGTGGTCGACCACCAGGTCGTCTCGCTGGAGTTCGCGGGTGGCGTCACCGGCACCTTCACGATGACGGCGTTCGCGGAGAAGGGGCACCGGCGTACGCAGATCTTCGGCACGCAGGGAAGCCTCGACTGCGACGGCGAACACGTGCGGGTCTTCGACTTCCTGACCGACCGCACCGAGGTGCTCTCGGTCGCCGCGACCGGGTCGGACGCGGGCTCGGGTCACGGCGGTGGCGACGCGGGGCTGGTGGACTCCTTCATCGCCGCCCTGGCGGCGGGTGACCCCGGCCTGATCCGCTCCGGCGGGTTGGAGTCCCTGGAGACCCACCTCGCGGTGTTCGCCGCCGAGCGCGCCCGTCACGCGGGGACGGTCGAGCCGGTGGAGGCGGTCACGGTCGGCTGAGCGCGCGGCCGGGCGGGTCCGCTCATGATCAGTCTCTCGACCGTCCAGGTGACTCCGACTACAGTCGCGCGACATGAAGCCTGCTGATCTCGCACTTCTGCGGATCCCTGGAGCACCAGCGCTGTCTCCCGACGGGCAGACCGCCGTCGTCTCGGTGACCCGGCTCGACCTCGACGAGGACACCTACCGCGCCCAGCTGTGGACGGTCCGGACGGACGGTTCCAGCCCGGCGCGCCCGCTCACCCACGGGTGGCGTGACTCCGCCCCGCGCTTCTCCCCCGACGGCCGCTTCCTCGCGTTCGTCCGCGCGGCCAAGGACGGGAAGCCCCAGCTGTACGTCCTGCCCACCGACGGCGGCGACGCTCGGCAGGTCACCTCCGACGACCAGCACCCGCTGGGCGTCGGCGCGCCGGTGTGGAGCCCCGACTCGACCCGGATCGCCTACGTCACAAGGGTTCCGGAGGAGGGGCGGTACGGCACCAAGGAGGACGTCGGCGCCGAGCAGGAGCCACCGCGCCGGATCACCACCCTGCGCTACCGACTCGACAGCACCGGCTTCGTTCTCGACCGCCGGCCGCACGTGTTCGTCCTCGACCCCTTCGTCGAGGAGCCGACGCCGCTCCAGGTGAGCACGGGAGACTTCGACCACGCGGACGTGACCTGGAGCCCGGACTCCTCGCTGCTGGCCTTCACCTCCGCACGGCACGAGAGCCGGGACGTCGACCTGCGCAGGGACGTCTTCGTCTGCACGCCCGAAGGTGAGGGACTGCGGCGGGTCACCGACACGACGCTCAACGTCGCGCAACCGGCCTTCGGGCCCGACGGGCAGACGCTGTACTTCCTCGGCGAGGACCTCGGCCCCGACGGCCGCGACTTCGTCGCGCGGCTGACCGGGCTGTTCGTCGTACCCGTGGACGGGACCGAGCCACCCCGGCGCCTCACCGACCCGGAGCGCTACCACTTCGGTGCCGCGCCCGCCCGCACCGTGGTCACCACCGACGGCGTGCTGTTCGGCAACGAGAACCGCGGCGCGATCGACCTGGTGCTGGTGCCCTTCGACGGTGGTGAGCCACGTCCGGTCCTCTCCGGCACGCGGCAGGCCACCGGCTACGACGAGGCGGCCGGGGTCGTGGTGGCCACCGTCACCACCGGCACCGACGCGGGCGAGGTGGTGGTCGTCAGCGACGGGGAGGAGCGCCCGCTGACGTCGTTCGGCGAGGAACTCTTCTCGACCGGGCGGGTCCGGCCCGTCGAGGAGATCACCGCGACCGCCCCTGACGGCTACCCCGTGCACGGCTTCGTGGTGCGGCCCGACGGCGAGGGTCCACACCCGGTCCTGCTGATGATCCACGGCGGGCCGTTCGCACAGTACGGCTGGACCCTGCTGAACGAGGCCCAGGTCTACGCCGGCGCTGGATACGCCGTGGTGATGGGCAACCCCCGCGGCTCCTCCGGCTACGGTCGCGCGCACGGCACCGCCATCCGTCACAACGTCGGCGAGGTGTCCGCCACCGACCTGCACGCGCTGCTCGACCACGCGCTCACCGCCCCTGACCTCGACTCGGACCGGGTGGGTGTGATGGGCGGGTCCCACGGCGGGTTCATGACCACCTGGCTCGCGGGCAACAGCGGTCGCTTCCGCGCGGCGATCAGCGAACGCGCGGTCAACGCCCTCGACAGTTTCGTCGGCTCCAGCGACATCGGCTGGTTCTTCGGCGAGCAGTACTACGGCGACCCGGAGCAACGGGCCCGGCAGAGTCCACTGTCGCACGCCCACAAGATCGAGATCCCGATGCTGATCATCCATTCCGAACAGGACTGGCGGTGTCCGATCGAGCAGGCGCAGCGGCTGTTCGTCGCGCTGAAGCTCCGGGGTGTCGAGGCCGAACTCCTGCTGTTCCCCGCCGAGAGCCACGAACTGTCCCGCTCCGGCCTGCCGAGCCACCGGATCGCCCGCTTCGACGCGATCCTCGACTGGTGGGAACGCCACCTGCGCTGAATCGGCCGCCCGGACAGCGGATCGATCCTTGCGGAACCCTCACCGGGTTCTGAGAAGATCGGCTTTACAGCGATGTAGAAGATTCAAACCGCGACTCCAGGAGTCCCTGTGCCCGAGGCATCCCCCACCTCGTCCGCGACCGGCGGCGCCGCCGCGAACCCGACCGACGCCGGCCTGCCCCGACCCGAGTACCCCCGCCCGCAGTTCGTCCGCCCCGACTGGCTCAACCTCAACGGGCGCTGGCAGTTCGAGATCGACCGCGGCGACTCCGGCCTGGAGCGTGGCCTGGTCGACCGGGAGCTCGGCGCCGAGATCCTGGTGCCGTTCTGCCCGGAGTCCGAGCTGTCCGGGATCGGCGACGTCGACTTCCTCGAGGCGGTCTGGTACCGCCGCACCGTCCAGGTCCCGGCCGAATGGGCCGGCCGGAAGGTGCTCGCGCACTTCCAGGCGGTCGACCACGACACCACCGTCTGGGCCAACGGAGTCGAGGTCGCGTGGCACCGCGGCGGCTCGACGCCGTTCAGCGCCGACCTCGGCGAGGTCGCCGGCCAGGAGGTCACGCTGGTCGTTCGGGCTCGTGACCACAAGGCGGGCCCGCAGGCCCGAGGCAAGCAGTCCGACCGCTACGCCAACCACGACTGCCACTACACCCGCACCACCGGCATCTGGCAGACGGTGTGGCTCGAGCCCGTCCCGGAGAGCCACCTGCGCCGGCCGAAGGTGACGCCGGACGTCGCCGCAAGCGCCTTCCACGTCGAGGTTTCGCTCGCCGGGCCACGGCGCGGCCTCGGCGTCAAGGCGACCTTGTCCGACGGTGAGGGCGTCGTCGCGACCGCGCGCGCCCGGGCCGACCTCGACCTCGCCGTGCGCCTCACCCTCGCCATCCCGGCGGAGCGGGTGCGGCTGTGGTCCGTCGGCGACGGTTTCCTCTACGACCTCGCGTTCGAGCTCCAGGACGCCGAGGGCAACGTCGTCGACGCCGCGACCAGCTACGCCGGGCTGCGTTCGGTCACCATCGACGGCAAGGCCGTCCTGCTCAACGGCGAAGCGGTCTTCCAGCGCCTCGTCCTCGACCAGGGCTACTACCCCGACGGCATCCTCACCGCGCCCGACGACGCCGCGCTGCTCGCCGACATCGAACTCTCGGTCGCGGCGGGGTTCAACGGCGCGCGCCTGCACCAGAAGGTGTTCGAGGAGCGTTTCCTCTACCACGCCGACCGGCTCGGCTACCTCGTCTGGGGCGAGTTCCCCGACTGGGGGTGCAACGTCGGCCGCGATGGCGACAACCAGCAGCCGACGGCGACCTACATCACCCAGTGGCTGGAGGCCGTGGAGCGCGACTACTCCCACCCCTCCATCATCGGCTGGTGCCCGCTCAACGAGACGCGGCAGCACCTGCACGACCGGATGACGGTGCTCGACGACGTCACCCGGGGCATGTTCCTCGCCACCAAGGCCGCCGACCAGAGCCGCCCCGTGCTCGACAGCTCCGGCTACTCCCACCGGGTGCGCGAGGCCGACATCTACGACTCGCACAACTACGAGCAGGACCCGGTGAAGTTCGCCGCGGCGATGAAGGGCCTCGCGGACGGGAAGCCCTACACCAACGACGGCGGCGCCGACCGGCCGTGGTCGGTCGCCTACGCCGGACAGCCCTACTTCTGCAGCGAGTTCGGCGGCATCTGGTGGAACCCCGACGCCCGACCGGAGGAGAACTCCTGGGGATACGGCGAGCGCTGCCGGACCCTGGAGGAGTTCTACACCCGCTTCGAGGGCCTCGTCGCCGCACTCCTCGACGACCCCGACATGTTCGGCTACTGCTACACCCAGCTGACCGACGTCCACCAGGAGCAGAACGGCGTCTACCGGTTCGACCGGTCGGAGAAGTTCGACCTGGAACGCGTCCGGGCCGCCCAGACCCGTACCGCCGCGATCGAGAAGCGCAACGGCTGACCCGCACGTACGCCGTCGGCGCCGGCATCCCGTCCGGCGCCGGCGGAGTACGACCGATCGCGCGTCCGGTCTTGGCCAGGCCCCGTCCGGCCTCGGTCACGGCGCCGGCCCGCGCGGCTCTCGCGGCGCGGACGTGCGTAGGCTGCTGGTCTCATGACCAGCCCATCTCCGCTCGACGTCCTCACCGCCGGCGTCGAGAGCTATTCGCCTTACCTGCAAGGCTCCGGCGAGTTGCACGACCCGGTCTTCGACGAGCCGACGCAGTACGGCACGGCCTATCACGCGCTGTGTCAGGCCGTCCTTGCGGTGACCGGCCCCCCGGCGGAGCGCGCGCGCCACCTGGACAACGCACGCCGCGCGCTGGACGCCGCCCTCACCCACACCGCGGACCCCACGCTCGAGCCCACGGGGTCGTCCTTCTCCCGGGCGAACGGCTCGGTCCGGCGTTCCAACCACCGCGACTTCACCTGGCCGCCCATCCTGAAGACGTTCCGGATCCTGCGGGACGCGGGCGACGAGCGCAGCGCGGAGTTCGCCGAACGCATCGCGGCCGTCGACATCACCCAGTCGTTTCGATCTCGTCCCCCGTCGAACTGGGCCTCGGTGTGGCTGTCCGGGGAGTGGATCCGAATCCGCGAAGGGCTCTCACCTCACACAGTCAAGGACGTCGACGGCTGGCTCGGCGAGTTTCTCGCCGACCTGCTGCGACCCGACGACGGCTTCTACTTCGAGCCCGGAAAGCCCAACTCCTACGACCTGTTCACCCGCTTCCACATCGCCGACCTGCTGGTCGAGGGGTACGACGGTCGCCACCGCGAGGACCTGGAGCGGCTGATGGCCACCGGCCTCGCGCGCAGCCTCGCCGTCCAGCTGTCCGACGGCTCGCTCGCCTCCGCCCACCGCAGCACCGGACAGACCTGGACTCTCGGCGCGCAGATCGCCTTCTTCACCCAGGCCGAGAGGTTCTTCTCGGCCCGCAACGACAGCACCCGCGCGCGGCAGGCGGGCGAGGCCGCGAGCCGCGCGTTCACGTCAATGAGGCGTTGGCAGCGGCCGGCCTCGACCTTCAGCCCGGTGGAGAACCTCCTCCCCGCCGGCTACCGGGTCGGATACGAGACGTACACCGGAGACGGCCACTACGCGAACCTCGCCCTCGCCTTCCTCGCCTGTGCGGTGCAGGCGGGGTTCCGGGCCGACAAGCCGGCCGTCCTGGAACGCCCGCCCGCCGTCCGGGCCGAGCACGTACCCACCTTCCGCGGCGTCGCCCACACCGGTCGGTACTCCGTCGCGGTCAACGCTGATCCAGCACCCGCCTACGACGGGTTCGGCATCACCGACCTCACCTTCGGCCCGGGCCGCCACCTGCAGTTCGCCTCCAGCGTGCGGCACGTCGAGAGCGGCGGATTCCTCAACCTGGGAAGCGCGACGCGGGCCGGCGGCGTGCGCGGCGAGATCGATGTGCTGGCCCAGCGGACCTTCACCCTGGACGCGCCGATCGAGGGCACCGAGCGGGCCGACGGCGCGGGCCTTCGACTGAGCGCCCGTGGCGAGGACGGCGCGCCGTACCAGCTCGAGGTGTCCGTCGGACCGGCCGGTGTGGAGGTCGAGGAGTCGACGCCCGGGGTGGTCGCCAACCGGACCTTGCTGATCCCCTACCTGCGCGACCTGGGCAGTGGCACCGAGACCGTCGTCGAACGCACCCCTGACGGTGTTCGGCTCGTGCACGGCGTGGAGGAGATCGCGATCGGTGTCGACGCGGAGGTCGAGGCGATGGTGCATCTGCCGTACGGCTTCGAGAACCGGCGCGGCCTGTGCGGCCTGGTCCGACTCGATCTCGCCGGACCCGCCGAGGGTGTGCGCTTCCACGTGGCCGTCGTCCGCTGAGGGGGGCTCCCCAGCCGCACCGGCCGAACCGAACAGACAAGGGTCCCGCACACGAAGCCTCGTGTGCGGGACCCTCGCCTCTCGGCACTCGGGATCACCCCTCGTGCGGGTGTCCCTCGTGCGCCTTCGTCAGTCGCGCAGATCCAGCCAGCGCACCTCTTCCGGGCTGAGCTCCACCTGGAGGGCGGCGAGCGAGCTGTGCGTCTCCGCCATCGCGCGCGGCCCGATCAGCGGGAACGTCGGGAAGTCCTGGTGCAGGACGTACGCCAGCGCGATCGCCGTCGGGTCGACACCGCGCCGCTGCGCGAGGTCCTGCGCCCGGGCGAGCCGCTCGAAGTTCTCGTCGCTGTACCAGCAGCGCACCAGCTCGGCGTCGGAACGGTCCTCCGGCTTCGCCCGGCCGGTGAAGAAGCCGCGCGCCTGACTCGACCACGGCATCAGCGCGAGCTGGTTCGTCTCGAGCCACGTGCGCGACTCGTCGTCGCTGACGGCGAGGCAACCGGCCCACGGCACGTCCATGGCCCGTGCCAGGCTGAAGTTGTTGCTCACCGCAACGAACGGTTGACGGCCATTGGCCTGCGCGTAGGCGTTCGCCTCCGCGATCCGCTCCAGCGTCCAGTTGGACCCGCCGAAGGCCTTGATCCGGCCGGCGCGGAAGTGCTCGTCGAGCACGTCGACGAACTCCGACACGGGGTAGTCGGTGTTGTCGCGGTGCATGAAGTAGACGTCGACGTAGTCGGTCTGCAACCGTTCCAGCGACTCGTGCAACTGACGGGTGATCGACTCCGGGTCGCAGTGGGGGGTGTGCGCACCCTTGCCGATGACGACGACCTCCTCCCGGATGCCGCGGTTCTTGATCCACTGTCCGAGCACCCGCTCGCACATGCCGCGGCCGTAGATGTAGGCCGTGTCGAAGGTCGTACCGCCACGCTCGAAGAAGTCGTCGAACATCGCCGTCGCGTGCGGCAGCGCCGTCTGGTTGTCGACGCCCATCACCAGGCGGGACACCGGCTTGCCGACACCGGGGATCTCGGAGTACCGCATCGTGTGCTCCGAACGCCGGGCCAGCGGGCGTCCGTGGACGGTCGGGCGGTCGGCGTCAATCCGCTCGGACGGGTAGGTCAGGCCGATCGCCTGCCGCCAACTGTCCAGCGTCGCGGCGGTTCCGAGCGAGTCGGCCCAGCTCATCGCCGGCGACTGCCGCTCCGCCAGGTGGTCGGCCACGCTGTCGGCCTCGGCCGCGTACAGCGGGGTCTGCTCCACCTCGACGTGCCGGTCCTCCTCCCCGATGCGGTAGACGTCGATGCCGGAGGAGCCGCCGTCCCGGCCGGGCAGCCACGAGTTGGCGACCACGAGGTAGCCCTCGCTGCCGACGACGCGCACGACGTTCTCGGCGCTGTGCCGGATCCCGGTCACGACGTGCGCGGACACCCCGCCGGCGAAGGTGAGGTTGGCCGCGGCCCACTCGTCGACACCGGTCTCACCGACACGGCCGACGGCGGTGAGCGACTCCGGGTCGGCGAACGGCTTGCCGACCGCCGCACCGGCGATCAGGCGCGCCATCGTGACCGGGTAGCCGCCGACGTCGAGGATCCCGCCGCCGGCGAGTTCCGCGTCCCAGAGCCGGCTGCCCGGGTTGGGGCGGGAGCCGAAGGCGAACGACGCCTCGATCTGGTGGATGGTCCCGATCGCGCCCTCGCGCAGGAGTTCGAGCAATTTCTCCGTCTGCGGCACGCAGCGGTACATGAACGCCTCCATCAGGAAGACGTCATGCTCGCGGGCGGCCTCGATGACGGCCATCGCCTCGGCGTGGTTGACCGTCAACGGCTTCTCGCACAGGATGTGCTTGCCGGCCTCGGCGGCCCGGATCGCCCACTGGGCGTGCTGCGGGTGAGGGGTCGAGATGTAGACCGCGTCGACCTCGTCGTCGTTCAGCAGTTCCTCGTAGCTGCCGTAGCCGCGGGCGCCACCGAACTCGGCGGCGAACTTGTTTGCCTTGTCGATATCGCGACTACCCACTGCCACGAGTACGCCAGTTCTCGAGGCCGGAAGGTCTGCTGCGAAGCGGCGGGCGATGTTGCCGGGGCCGAGGATTCCCCAGCCCAGCTTCCCGTCCGCACGTGTGATGTCTCGTCCCATGCCACCAAGCCTTCCAGGCCGGGTCGACAACCTCATCGTCGAGCCGCATCCGGTCGCCAGGCTGGCCGAAGTCGGACAGGAGTGACTCCGGTGCGCAGCCGCTCCACCACCCTGGTGGTTCGATTCCGGCACCGTGGGTTCGCCAGTGTGATCCACTCTTGCCCGACGCGGAGCCCAGTGCAAGTCTTCTCTGCCCACACGGGGTCACAACCGAGTGCATAGCGCAACGACCAAAGGAGGTCGATGGCGATGCCGACATCACGCAGGGCCGCAGCCATATCGCGCCGGCGAGCGATTCAGGCCCTTGGCGGTCTCGGACTGAGCGCGATGGGCCTCCTTTCCGGAGGCTGCACGATCACCAAAGGTACGCCGCCCATTTCCAACATCGGCCTGGACAAGAAACCAGCGCCTGGCCGTAAATCCAATATCGAGGTCTACAGCGTCTGGGGCGGAACCGTCGGGGAGGGAATGGTCAAACTCGCCCAACGGTTCGAGGAGGCCCAACCCGATATCGGCGTCCGCGTCGTCTACGCGCCGGCCGGTATGGGCGGCGGTGCCGTCCAGCAGAAACTCTTCACCGCGATCGCCGGAGACAACCCGCCCGACGTGGGCCAGCTCGTACCGTCCCAGGCTCCACAGTGGGTCGAGCTCGGCATCATGACCGATCTCACCGACCGATATCGGGACGCCGGCCTCACCAAGGACGACTTCTTCCCGCCGATCTGGGAGAGCATCACCTACCAGGACAAGATCTGGCAGGTCCAGTGGGACGCCGACCCCAACTTCCCGTTCTTCTGGAACAAGAACCTCTTCGAGGAGTCCGGACTCGACCCGGAGAAACCGCCGACCACGATCGAGGAGGTCGACGAGTACTCCCAGAAGATCCTTCGGAAGTCCGGTGCCAACGTCACCAAGATCGGCATGATCCCCTGGGATTCCTACGGATACTCCAACTCGCTGTTCACGTGGGGCTTCGGGTTCGGCGCGGAGTTCTTCGACAAGGAACGCGAGGAGGTCACCCCCGACCACGAGTACTCCATCAAGGCCCTGGAGTGGATCGTGAAGTACGCCAAGTCGGTGGGCGGGGCGGACCGGGTGACGGTGACTCCACCCGGCCTGCAGCTCCATCCCTTCAGCACCGGCAACATCGGCATGTCACCGCTGGTCGCTCCGAACTACCGCGACATCAAGGCCAACGTCAAGGAACTCGACATCGGCGCCACCCTGCTGCCGTTCCAGGCACCGGGTGCCAAGGGTCCAGGTGCCGGCGCGTGGATCGGCGGCTGGGGGATGTTCATCCCAGCGACCGCACGGCACAAGGACGAGGCGTGGGAGTTCATGCGATGGGCGGGCGCGACCGATGAGGGCACCAAGGCCCAGTGGGACACCATCGGCTTCCCGCCCGGCTACAACAAGGCGGCCGTGCTCAACGAGATCCGCGACGACCCGATCATGGCGCCGTACTACGACGTGCTGACCACGGCCACCAACATCCGGCCTCCGGTGCCCGTCGCCGACTTCTACTTCACCCAACTCGACGAGCAGATCAGCAACGCCGTCCTCGGCCTGAGCACGCCGCTCGAGGCGATGCGCACCGTCAAGAAGAACGTCATGGACGAGTGGGACCGGTTCCGGAAGGAGGTCGAAGTATGACCACGACCTCGACCACGAGCACCCGAGCCACGCGGCGGGCCACCGGCCGACCTCGGAGCACACCGCAGCAACGGCGTAACTTCTTCTGGGGTCTGGTCTTCACGTCTCCGGCGATCATCGGCCTGCTGTGGTTCACGGCCTACCCGGTGTTGGTCTCCCTCTACTACAGCTTCACCTCGGCGACCATGATGAAGCCGGCGAGCTGGCTCGGTCTCGGCAACTACGAAGCCCTGATGTCCGACGCGAGTTGGTGGAGCTCGTTGTCCAACACGCTCTACTACATCGTGGTGAGCGTTCCGCTGGGCATCGTGGTGGCGCTGATCCTCGCGATCATGCTCAACCTCAACGTCCGCGGCCAGTCGGTCTACCGGGTGATCTTCTACCTTCCCGCGATCGTCCCACTGGTCGCGTCCGCGGTGGTCTGGCTGTACGTCTTCAACCCGCAGTACGGCATCCTCAACACCATCCTCGGCTGGTTCGGGATCACCGGCCCAGGCTGGCTCGCGAGCCCTCAGTGGGCGATGCCGGCACTGATCATCTTCAGCACGTGGGGCGCCGGCAACCTGATGATCATCCTGCTGGCCGGACTGCAGGACGTCCCGCAGGACCTGCACGACCAGGCCAAGGTCGACGGCGCGGGGGTCATCCGGCGGTTCCGGCACGTGAGTCTGCCGTTCCTGAGTCCGCACCTGCTCTTCGCGTTGGTGACCGGACTGATCGCGGGCTTCCAGTTCTTCACGCCGGTCTTCGTGCTGACCAACGGCACCGGCGGCCCGGCCGGCAAGACGCTCGTGTCGGGGCTGTACCTGTACCAGAACGCCTTCCAGTTCTTCAAGGTTGGATACGCGAGCGCGATCGCGTGGGTGCTCTTCATCATCGTCGGCCTGGGAACCGCGCTCGTCTTCCGTCTGGTGGGCCGGCGCGTCTACTACGGCGGAGCATAGGAGGGAATTCGATGGCAGTCGCACAACGTAGTGCCCAGGCCCCTCCCGCCGTACGAGGCGCCGGTTGGAACAAGCTCGCCGAGAAGATCGTCTCCCACGCGTTTCTCATCGCGGCCAGTGCGATCTTCATGGTGCCGTTCTTCTGGATGGTGTCCGGTTCCCTGAAGACCGGCGCCGACCTCAACGCGTTTCCGGTGGTGTGGTTTCCGAACACGCTGACGCTGGAGAACTACATCGCCGGACTGCAGGTCTTCCCGTTCCTGCGCTATCTGTTCAACACCCTGGTGATCTGCGCGTTCTCGATGGTGGGCGCGGCGCTGTCCAGTTCGTTCGTGGCGTACGGGCTGGCCAGGATCGAGTGGCGGTGGCGCACCCCGCTGTTCGTGGTGCTCCTCAGCACGATGATGATCCCGTTCTACGTCACGATGGTGCCGCTCTTCACGATGTTCCGCACCCTCGGGTGGACCGACACCTACCTGCCGCTGATCGTGCCGCACTTCTTCGGGGTGCCCTTCTACATCTTCCTGCTCCGGCAGTTCTTCCTGAGCATTCCCAGGGAGATGTCGGAGTCGGCGCGGATGGACGGCGCCAACGAGCTTGTCATCTACTGGCGGATCATCCTGCCGCTCGCCAAGCCCGCCTTGGCGGCGGTGGCGCTGTTCCAGTTCCTCAACTCCTGGAACGACCTGCTCGGCCCGCTGATCTACCTCAGCGACGCCGACAGCTACACCCTCTCCCTCGGCCTCACCTTCTTCCGTAGCGAGTACAGCTCACAGTTCGGTCCGTTGATGGCCGCCAGCACCGTCGTGGTCATCCCGGTGATCGTGGTGTTCTTCTTCGCCCAACGCACCTTCATCCAGGGGATCACCCTCACCGGCGTCAAGGGGTAGTTCCCACCCAGCCGCCAGCGGGTCGCTGGCTACGTCGAAGCGCCTGGCCGAAGCCTCCTCGGCCGGGCGTTTCGGCGTCCACCTGCCCCACGGCCGCCCGAGGTGCCCGAGGTGTGCCCGCGTCGACGCTGGCCGGTCTGGTCGATTCCGTGGGTAAGCGCTTGCCGACCACTGTCGCCGGTTCCACACTTGCGGGTCCAACTGATGTCTCTCCCGACGGAGGTCGTGGATGAGTAGCGGAAGAACACGGCGGCTCGTGGCCACGCTGATGGCACTGTCGGCCCTGGTGGCGACCGCCCTGCTCACCGAGGCAGGTTCGCTGTCACCACCAGCGGCGGCGGCCGTCACGACCCAGGCCTCGGACTTTCGGCACCCGGGCGTTCTGGTCACCCGTCCGCAACTGGACTACGTGCGCCGCCAACTGGCGCGTGGCGCCGAGCCGTGGACCTCGGCGTACGCGCAGATGCGAGCCAGCACCTACGCGGCGCTCGACTGGACACCCAAGCCCTGGGCGGTGGTCGAGTGCGGCTCGAGCTCCAACCCCAACCTCGGCTGCACCGACGAGCGCAACGACGCGTTGGCGGCCTACACCGACGCGCTCATGTGGTACCTCACCAGGGACGAGCGCTACGCCGAGAAGGCGATCGAGATCATGGATGCGTGGTCGGCGACGATCACCGACCACACCAACAGCAACGCGCCGTTGCAGACCGGATGGTCCGGCGCGTCCTGGTCGCGGACGGCCGAACTCGTCCGTCACACCTACCGCGGCTGGCCGGCCGCGGACGTGGAGCGGTTCGAGCGGATGCTCCGCACGGTCTACCTCCCAGAGATCATCGACGGCGCCCCGGACAAGAACGGCAACTGGGAGCTGATCATGATGGACGCCGCGGTCGGGATCGCGGTCTTCCTGGACGACCGCGCCACCTTCGACCGCGCGGTGAACACGTGGCGTGCCCGGGTGCCGGCCTACATCTACCTCCCCGAAGACGGTCCGCTTCCGGTCCCACCACCGAACGGCACCAAGGACACACCCGAGGAGATCATCCGCTACTGGCAGGGACAGACCACCTTCGTCGCGGGCCTGGCCCAGGAGACCTGCCGGGACTTCAGCCACACCGGATGGGGCTTCGAGGCGGCGTCACACGTCGCCGAGACCGCCTGGATCCAGGGCCTCGACCTCTACGCGGAGGTGCAGGAGCGGATGACGCGGGCGCTGGAGTTCCACGCGAAGTACGACCTCGGTGCGCAACCGCCGGCCTGGCTGTGTGGTGGAACGGTCAAGCCGGGGCTCGGTCCGACACTGGAGATCAGCTACAACCACTACCACAATCGTCGTGGCGTGGCGCTCCCGCAGACGCGACAGCTGATCGAGACCAAACTGCGTCCGACCGGGGCCAACTACTTCCTCGCCTGGGAGACACTCACCCACGCCGACAATCCACAGCCCCGCGGATCGTCCCAGGCACTGCTCTCCGGAAGAAGGTAAGCTCGACGATCTAGCCGGGGACGATCACGTAAAGCCCAGACATGCCGATCGGCCGGGTCCTGGTAAGGACCCGGCCGACACGGAAAGACAAATTCACGGTGTGATCCGACTATGCGGTCGGGCTGTAGCCCGCCAGGATTCACCCAAGGAAAACCCGTTGAACGGGAAAGGACGGAGACCCTTTCAACGGGAGATGGATGCCGGTGGGCCGGGGCGCTTCATTGCGCACCGACTCGCCGGGCATGGAGGACCGGACTAGATCAACCCGTTCCGCGCCGCCCATGCGACGACCTGAATTGGCGCCCGAGCCCCGAGCCGGTCGCAAAGCGCCCGAGAGCGCCTGCGAACTGTCCGGTCGGAAAGCGCTAGCCGACGCGCAATAGCTTCCACAGGAAGCCCGTCAGCCAGCAGTGCCAGGAGCCTGATCTCGTCGTCTGTCACGCGTCGCCTGAGATCAGTCGTCGTCGTGACGTGACTTGGAACGGTGTGATGCGTCGTGGTGACAGCCGGTGCGCCGTACATCCCTTCGGCGGCCACACCAGCCGGTCGGAGTGCCCTCACTACGCCATGGCTGAGATCTGACATGCCCATCCGCCTTCGCGTTGACCCCGTACCCTGCGCGTTAACCCCGTGTAAAAAGAAGCGGCCTGAGTCGTTTCAATGTCCACCTAAGGTACGGGCGCGGCACCGCCTAGTCAACGGTCGGACGCAGGCTGTTCGCGACATCTTCGCGCACAGCATGAACTGTCAGTGACGCCCCATCGCGCACAGTGAGCTCATTGTTAACCGTCCGCATCAGGACGGTTACGAAATTTGCTTGACACGGTCCGATCACGACTCCTCTACTAGGTGTGATCTTCAGCGCGGTAAACGTTCGCCAGCGAGGAGAGGGGCCTGTTCATGGGGCGGATGAGGCGTCGAGCGGCCCTGGCTGCCGCACTTCTCGCACTTGTCGGAACGGCCGCGTGCGCCGGTGGCGGAGGTGACGGCGAGGGATCCGGTGACGGCGTCACGCGGTTCTCCTACCTGCGGCCGACCTGGGGTCCGGCGACCTACACCAAGGACGGGCCCTACGAGAAGGAGCTGGAGAAGCGCGGGAAGGTCCAGGTCGACGTCCAGATCATCCCGGTCGTCGACTACGACACGAAGGTCAACACCATCCTCGCCTCGGCCGACATCCCCGACGTGATCTGGGGCTCGGGTCCGATGTCGCCGACGTGGAAGGAGGCCCAGGACGAGGGCGCCTTCCTGCCGATCGACGCCTACCTCGAGAAGTACCCGGCGATCCGCGAAGCGGTGCCGGCGAGCATCTGGAAGATCCTGGCCGACGACAAGGGCGACACCTACTTCCTGCCCAACCTCATCTGGCCACAGGTTCCGTTCTTCCTCTTCTACCGCGAGGACCTTTTCGAGAAGGCCGGCCTGGCCGAGCCGAAGACCCTGGACGATCTCGTCTCGACTCTCCAGAAGTTGAAGACGGACTATCCCACGATGGTGCCGTTCACGATGGGTTACGAATGGCACGCCAAGGATCTCGCCACGTCGTTCGGCACCAGCATGAACGGCTGGGAGCCCTCGGCGGACGACCCCGACCAGCTCGTGCCGTGGTTCACCAAGGACAAGGAAGTCGACGTCTACTTCTGGTTGCAGGATCTCCACAAACGCGGGCTGCTCGACCCCGACTACGGCGTCAACAAGGAGCCGAACTTCTCGACCGACAAGTTCAAGGCGGGCAAGGCCGTCATGGCGCTGGAGAACTGGGCCGCGTTCCCTGACATCGCCTCTGAGCTGCGAGCAGTCGACCCCGCCGGGAAGGTGGGAGTCGTCTCGCCGCTCGGGGACCTCGGCGGGACGCGGACCGTCTTCCCGGTCGACCGGGGCTTCTACGTCTCGGCCGAGATGGAGGATCCCGACGGCTTCTTCCGCTTCCTCAACTGGACCCTGACCGACGGCGCGGACTTCCGGCGGTGGGGCATCGAGGGCAAGACCTATCGCACGACGGGCGCTACGAAGACGCCGATCCCGGACACGGAGCGTGAGAAGTCGTACCAGGGTCCGCAGGTCGAGCCGTTGAGCTTCCTCTCCCCGTTCAGCGAGAAGCTGGACTGGAACCAGATGCAGCTCGGCTTCCAGTCGGCGGGCGTCGGTGACCGGTTCGACTACATCCGGGGGAAGTTCGACGCCTACACCGCCAAGGACTACCCCGACTACCGGGACCCGACCGCCCGTTCGGCCACGGAGGACAAGAAGGGCACCCAACTCTTCGAGGACTACCTCCAACGGGTCACCGAGAGCACGATCATGAACCACGACGTCACCCGGGCCGACTGGCAACAGGCCGTGGCGAAGTGGCGGGCCGCGGGCGGTGACGACATCATCCGCGAGGTCAACGCCGCGCAGAAGGACAGGTCGAAGCCGAACTACATTCCGCGATGACGACGGTCCGGCGACCGGCTGGCGCCACGGTGGCGCCAGCGCGCCCAGCGGCTGGAGGACGCCTCCGGCGTACGGCCCACGACGTCTGGCGCTACCGGTGGATCTACGCGCTCATCGCTCCGACCATCATCTATTTCGTGATCTTCGCCTACCTGCCGATGATCGGGTTGCAGATCGCGTTCAAGGACTACCGCGTCTTCCGCGGTATGTGGGAAGGCCCGTGGGTGGGGTTCGAGCACTTCCAGACGATGTTCGGCTCGGAAAAGTTTCCGCAGCTGATCCAGAACACGTTGCTGATCAGCTTCTACCGGATCATCTTCGGCTTTCCCGTGCCGATCATCTTCGCGTTGCTGCTCAACGAAGTACGCCGGATGTGGTTCAAGCGCAGCATCCAGACGGTGACGTACTTCCCGCACTTTCTTTCCTGGGTGGTCTTCGCCGGCATCGTGGTCAACATTCTCGGGCCGACCGGAATGGTCAACACCCTCCTCGTCGGTGCGGGCGACGACCGGATCAACTTCCTCACCAATCCCGACACCTTCCGCTCGGTGGTGGTGATCACCGGTGTCATGAAGGAGTTCGGCTGGGGGGCGATCATCTATCTCGCCGCGTTGTCCGGTATCGACCAGCAACTCTACGAGGCGGCCCGGGTCGACGGTGCGGGCAAGCTCCGCCAGATCTGGCACGTCACCCTGCCCGGTCTGCGCCCGGTGATGGCGGTCCTGTTGGTGCTCTCCCTCGGCAGCATGCTCGACGCCGGCTTCGACCAGATCTTCCAGCTCCAAAACGGCGCCGTGCTCGAGGTCGGCGACATCATCGACACCTACGTCTACCGGGTCGGCCTGCTCGACGCGCAGTTCGAGCTCGCCACCGCCGTCGGCATGTTCAAGGGCGTCGTGGGCCTGGTCATGATCGTCACCGCCAATTACGTCCTGCGCCGCATGGGTCAGCGGTCCATCTGGTGAGGAGGCCGTCGTGAGTACGCCGTCGACGTCGGAAGCAGAACTCGTCCGGTCCGAGGAGGCCGTGCCCCGCCGGTCCCATCTCGACCGCAACCCGTGGTGGGGCGACCTGATCATCCACGTGGTGCTGGTGGTTCTCGGTCTGGTGACCGTGCTGCCGATGGTCAACATCCTGGCTCGGTCGCTGAGCACCAGCGCCTCGATCGCCGGCAACCCGCTGATGCTCTGGCCGACGTCGCTCACGATGGAGGCCTATCTCTACATCTTCGAGACGCCGGTGCTGATGCGGTCGTTCGGCATCACGGTCTTCGTCACCGTGGTGGGTACGGCGTTGAACCTCTTCTTCACCACCACCGCGGCGTACGGGCTGTCGAAGACCTACATTCCCGGCTACCGCTTCCTGATGTGGCTGGTGATCGTCCCGATGCTGTTCGGCGCCGGGCTGATCCCGACCTACCTGCTGCTCAAGGGCCTCGGGCTGATCAACAGCATCTGGGTGCTGATCATCGTCGGGCTCGTCTCGCCGTTCAACCTCATCCTGATGCGCAACTTCTTCTGGAGCCTGCCCGCCGAGATCGAGGAGTCGGCCCGGATCGACGGAGCGTCGGACCTGCAGGTCCTGTGGCACATCGTGCTCCCCCTGTCGAAGCCGGTGATCGCCACGATCGGGTTGTTCTACGCCGTCGCCCACTGGAACGACTTCTTCACCGGACTGTTCTTCCTCACCGACAGTTCGAAGTGGCCGCTGCAGGTGGTCATGCGGTCGATCATCATCGACCAGAGCATGCTGGGCATGGGCGGCGGCAACGCACCGAACCAGGACCTGCAGAAGATCGTCGTCTCGGCCGACAACATTCGCGCGGCGACGATCATCTTCTCCATCGTGCCGGTGCTGCTGGCCTATCCGTTCCTCCAGCGCTACTTCGTCAAGGGCATCATCCTCGGCGCGGTCAAGGGCTAGTCAGAGGCTGATCGCTCCCGGGCCCCCCGCATCACGGCTGGCTCGCGGGCCCACCATCGCGGCCCGAAACAGAAGAACCCCTGCCACGAAAAGCTCGTGGCAGGGGTCCTTCGGACGACGAAAACGTCAGGCGACGTCGGGGGTCGCGCCCTCGGGCACGGCCTCCGGCCGCTCGACCGTGCTCTCCACCTCGACCGGCGCGCCACCCTTGGCGCCGGACTCGAGCAGCGACTCCATCACGTCGAGGACGTGGAAGGCGAGGTCGCCGTTGGCGCGGTGCGAGGTGCCGTTCTGGATCGCGCGAGCCATGTCGCCGAGGCCGAAGCCACGACCGGAGTCGGCGTAGCCGCCGGACACCGGAGCGACCGTCCACTCCTTGCTGCCCGCGCTGAGGACCGCGACCTCACCGGCGAAGGTGTTGGGGTCGGGCACCGACAGCGAACCCTCGCTGCCGTAGACCTCGATGCGCGGCAGCTTCGCTCCCCACACGTCGAAGCTCGTGACGACGGTGGTGAGGACGCCGGACTCGTGCTCGAGAACGCCGGTGATGTGGGTGTCGACCTCGACCGTGAACGTCGTTCCCTGCTTGGGCCCACTGCCCACGGTCCGCTCCTGGCGGGCGCGGCCGACCCGACCGGTCACCCGTGCGACCGGGCCGAGCAGGTTGACCAGCGAGCTGAGGTAGTAGGGGCCCATGTCGAGCAGCGGGCCGCCACCTGGCTTGTAGTAGAACTCGGGGTCCGGGTGCCACGGCTCCGGGCCCGGGCTCACGAAGAACGCCGTCGCCGCGGTGGGTACGCCGATGTCGCCACGGTCGAGCAGGACCCGAGCGGTCTGCGTGCCGGTGCCGAGGACGGTGTCGGGCGCGCAGCCGATCCGCAGGCCCGCCTGCTTGGCCACCTCCAGCAGGGGGCGAGCCTCCTGCCGGGTCGCGGCGAGCGGCTTCTCGCCGTAGACGTGCTTGCCGGCGTTCAGCGCGGCCAGCGCGACCGAGGCGTGTGCCGCCGGGATGGTGAGGTTGAGCACGGCGTCAACGTCGTCGTCGGCGTACAGCTCGTCGGGCGTGAGCGCCCGAACGGAGTACTGGTCGGCAGCGGACTTCGCCCGCGCGACGTCGAGGTCCGCCGCGGCGACCACCTTGACGTTGGACAGCTTGGCCATGTGCTCGAAGTAGGCCTTGCTGATCGTGCCGATACCGACGACGCCCACCTTCAGCGGCTCGCCCATAGAAGTCCTCTCTCGATGACGGTGCGGACCTCGGGGGTGTCGAGGTCGTCAAGCTTGTGACCGACCGTACACACGAAGACCCGTCCGGATCCCCACGGCTTGGTCCAAACGGCCGGCATCGTGACGCCGTCGATCCAGGGGTAGTCCGGGTGCGCGGCGAACGTCGTGGACGCGAGGACGTCGATGCTCGGGTCGGCGTGCACGTAGTACTGCTCGGTGTGGACGGCGAACCGCTCGATGCCCTGCACGATCGGGTGGTCGGCCCGGTCGGCCGCGACCTCGACCTCGTGGTCGACGAAGCCGCCCGGGTGGCAGATGAACTGCCCACCGACCATGAAGTTGTACTCCAGGTCGGCGCGGAAGGCGTCGGCGATGCCGCCGTGCCAGCCGGCGAGGCCGGTGCCGGCGCGGACCGCCGCGTCGAGCCCCTTGCGTTGTTCGGGAGTGATCTCGCCCATGGTCCAGATCTGCAGGATCAGGTCGGTCGCGGCGAGCAGGTCGGCATCCAGGTAGGAGTCGAGCGTGTCGGACACTTCGACGGTGAAGCCACTCTCCTGGAGGAACGGGATGAAGCGATCGGTCGACTCGACCGGGACGTGGCCGTCCCAGCCTCCCCGGACGACCAGTGCGCGGCGCGAGCCGGGCGTCTGTGTGGGTGTTGTCACGGGCGTCACGCCCCTCCTGTACGAGCCCAAGTCAGCCATGACGGTAGGACCCTGTGTCACGCAGGGCAACGGCAACCCCCACCGCGTTCAGCATGTGAGAAGCCGTGCGCCAGCGGTGTCCGGAGGTTGCCAACGGAGTGACCCAGCGTGGCGCGCGGACGGCGGGTGCGCCGGGCCCCGTCGGCGACCCGCGCGTCACGGGGGCGCGGCGTCTTGGTGGGCTGGCGCTGGAGGGTGGTTGGGGCATCAACGGGGTCAGGTACGGCAGGGTGATGGCGGCGCCTTCACGCGCCGAGGCCCGGCGCTGTCGCTGCCGGCGTTCTCCTCGTCACGACGCGCTCACGCTTCACCTCGCGACATCGGACAGGCTCTAGGCTGGCGGCGTGTCCGCAACGTCCATCGACCCGCTCCCCTCGCCACGCCCCTTCGAGCTGGTGTGCGAGGTCGAGCCGCCGACTCGTCCCGACCTCGGCCACATCCGTCGGCAGATCGAGGTGCTGGCACCGGTGGCCGACGCCTTCCTCGCGCCCGACAACCACCTCGGCCGCGCCACGATCTCCAGCGTGGCCGTCGCGCACGAGATCCAGCGCGCCGGAGCGCCGGGGATCGCCTGCCTGAACTCCCGCGACCGCAACCTGCTCGGCCTGCGGCGTGACCTGCTGACCGCGGCGGCGTACGGCGTGGAGCGGTTCGTGTTCGTCTACGGCGACAAGCCGACTTCGGGTAACCGCGCCAGCGACCTGACCGTCCGCGCCATGTTGGAGGAGGTCGGCGCCCTGGCCGAGGAGCCCGCGCTGCGCGGCGCCAACTTCCGCGCCGGGGTGGCCGCCGGGCCTGGCCGGTTGCCGGCCTGGAAGCGCGCGGCCGACTTCGTGTTCGCCCAGGTGAACTTCTCCGTCGAGGACCTCCTGCGCTGGCGGGAGGCGCAGCGCCTGGACTGCCCGGTCTTCGCCGGTGTGATGGTGCTCGCGAGCGAGGGGATGGCCCGCCGGCTCGCCGCAGCGATCCCCGACATCGACATTCCGGAGGAGCTGATCCGGCGGGTCGGTCAGGACAAGCTGGCCGGCGTCGAGGCGGCCTGCGAACAGGTGGAGCGCATCCGGGAGAGTGGCGCGTTCGACGGGGTGCACCTCGTCACGGGCGTGCGCTTCCGACCGGTCGCCGAATGGTTCACCGAGCGCGGGCGCGGTCGAGGAGCACCGTGAGTCCGGCCCAGTCGGAGGCGTAGTCGGGCCAGACCTGCGCGGCGAGATCGTCGAAGAGACCGGCGGAGGCGTCGACCAGGTCGAGCACGCTGTCTCGACCCGAGTCCTCCTCGGGAATCAGGTCGAGCACGCGTTCGAGCACCTCGTTGCCCGGCCCACCGTGACGGTGGTGAGTCGTACCCATCTCGTGGTCCCGCAGCAGCATCGCGAGCTCCAGGCACGCGCGGGGCAGCTGCAGCGCGAGGTGGCCGCCCATCAACAGGTCGTCCCGGGCGTCCTTGACGACCGCCAGCGCGGCGGTGAACCGGAAGTCGTAGATCTGCGCGGGAAGCTCGGGAAGCCGGAACGCCTCGGCCGTACCGGTGACGCGTCCGGTCGGGGAATCGGGGAGCACGACCTGGCGACGCACCGCAGGAAGCGCCTCGGACTCGGAGACCGCGAGGAGATCGACCCAGCGGCCGTCGCGGTAGACCACGCGAACCCCGGCGCCTCCGTCGCGCTCGGTCGCCTGGTAGGTCCAGGCGTGCCCGAGGAAGCCCAGCCAGTCGGGGCTCGCGACCTTGTGAACGTCCTCGACCGGCACGACCAGGGCGACGTCGAGGTCACTCCACTCGTCCAGGTCCCCGGTGGCCGCCGAGCCGTGCACCCACAGCTCGCTGACCGCCCGGTCGGAAGCGGCCGCCGCCGCGATCTCACACAGCGCGTCCGAATGCCAGGTGCGTTCGCCCATGGCGCGGCCTCCTCGATCGTCCTCGCCCACCCCGTCGCGCAGGGGTACCAGTTCGTCGCACTGGGGCACTCGACCGTCTCCGGCTGAGTGCCCCCTCGACGTCGAAGCGTGGTCCGGGCGTACAGACGTCTCGCGCGGCTGGGACGCATCCGGCGCGTGGATGGTTCCAGCTGCTGGGATGAGGGCGCGCCAAACTGACCGCGGATCGGGAAACCTTCCCAACCCTTGGAGCAAATCACAGGTCGCTCTCAGGTTCACAGGCGAAGCTCCGGGCGTATCCGCTTCATCGCCCGACCATGAGGGACCCGAGGTGTTGACCTATTCCGACCTGGAGCTCGACGAGAACGCGCACGAGGTTCGCCGGCGCGGCGAAGCTGTGCGGCTTTCCCCGACCGAGTTCAACCTGCTCCGTTACCTCCTGATCAATGCCGAAAAAGTAGTGAGCAAGTCACAGATCCTGGACCGAGTTTGGGACTACCAGTGCGGTGGTGACAGCCGCATCGTCGAGTCCTACATCAGCTACCTGCGCCGCAAGATCGACGTCCACGACCCGAAGCTCATCCACACCATCCGCGGTGTCGGCTACACGCTGCGGATCCCCCGCGGCGCGGCCGCCGCACGCTGACGGCACGTGCTGGTGCGGCCCTTCCACCCGCACACACCGCGCTGATCGTCACCGGCCTGATCAACGGGACGGCTCGGCGGGCGTCACGAAGGCATAGGTTCCCGACCCTATCCGGACCACGACCTCGTTGCCCTCCGACCGCACCACGGTCACGCCGTCGACGTCACCGACCGCGCGGCCACCCTCGGTCAGGCTCGCCACGTCGGTGGCGGGCAACCAGACCTCGGCGGTGACGTTCGCCGGCACCGTGACGTCCAACGCGAAGACACCATCGGCGACCCGCCAGTGGGTCGCGACCTGACCGTACGCCGTCTCCAACGACGCCCGCGCCCAGGTGAGTCCACCACCGACCCGCGGACGCACCACGACCTGGCGGTAGCCCGGCGATCCCGGTGCGATGCCGCCCAGCGTCTGGTACATCCACTCCCCCACGGCGCCGTAGGCGTAGTGGTTGAACGACGTCATGCCCGGATCCTGGAAGCCACGAGAGTCGCTCCAGGAGTCCCAGCGCTCCCACATCGTGGTCGCGTCTCCATGGACGACGGGATACAGCCACGACGGGAACGTGTCCTGCGTGAGCAGCCGGAAGGCCACCTCCTCATACCCGAACCGCGAGAGTACGGGCAGGAGGTACGGCGTCCCGAGGAAACCGGTCGCGAGGTGCCAGTTGCGCGAGGCGATCTCCTCGACGAGCCGACTGGCGGCGAGGGGCTCCTCCTCCGGCTCGAGCAGGCCGAAGTGCAACGCGAGGACGTAGGACGTCTGGGTCCCCGACACCACCCTGCCGCCGCCCCGGACGTATCGCTCCCGGAACGCCGTGCGTACGCGGGCGTAGAGCTTCTCCCACCGCGCGGCGTCGTCGGCGCGGTCCAGCTCGTTCGCCAGCGCCGTGGCGACCTGCGCGGCGTAGGCGAAGAAGGCCGTCGCCACGAGGTCCTTGGGCGTCGGAGTCGGCGCCAACCAGTCGGCGAAGCCCTCCGCCGGGCGCACCAGGTCGGTGCTGTTGGTCTCGAGGTAGTGCAACCAGGAGTTGACGGCACCGAGGCTCTCCGCGGCGATCCTGCGGTCGCCGTAGGCCCGAAGCACCTCCCAGGGGACGATGGCGATCGCGTCGCCCCAGCCTGCCGCCCCGACCGCCGCACGGCCGTCCCCGCCCATCGCGAACGACTGTGGGGTCAGGACGTCGGGCGCCACGTGCGGCACCCCACCGTCGGGTAGCTGGCCGTCGCGCAGGTCGCGCAGCCACTTGCGCAGGAAGGACCGGACGTCGTAGTTGTACGCCGCGGTCGAGGCGAAGACCTGGGCGTCGCCGGTCCAGCCGAGCCGCTCGTCACGCTGCGGGCAGTCCGTCGGAACGCTGAGGAAGTTGCCGCGTTGCCCCCAGACGATGTTGTGCTGCAGCTGGTTCAGGCGCGGATCGGACGTCTCCAGCGTGCCGATCTGCTCCATGTCGGCGTAGACGACCTGGGCGGTGATGTCGGCGGCGTCAAGCTCGCCGGGGTAGCCCAGCACCTCACAGAACCGGAAGCCGTGCACGGTGAAGCGGGGTTCGAAGATCTCGCCGTCGGGATCTCCGGCCAGGATGTACTCGTCGGTCGCCCGCGCCTCGCGGAGCGCGTCGACGTAAAGCCCGCCCTGGTGGTCGAGCACCTCGGCGTGCCGGACGAGCAGGCGGGTACCGGCATCGCCGCGGACCCGGAGCCGGATCCAGCCGACGAGGTTCTGCCCGAAGTCGACCAGGTGCACACCGGGACGGGGACGACTGACCTCCGCCGCGGGCAAGGTCTCCTTGACGCGGATCGCGGGCGCGACCTGTGCCTCCAGCGGTCCGTGCTCGGGTATGTCAACGACAGCTTGCGGCCAGGCGTGGTCGTCGAAGTCCGCCCGGTCCCAGCCCGCTGGTTCCAGCCGCGCGTCGACCACCTCGCCGTTCTGCAGGTCGGCGTACCTCGTCGCGCCCTCACCGGCACGCCACGAGTCGTCGGTGGTGAGGAGGGTGCGCGAGCCGTCGACGTGCTCGATCTCCAGCCGGGCACGGAAGAGCCGCCGCCGGCCGTAGTGGAACGGGCCGAACCAGCACACGTTGCCGGCGTACCACCCGTCGGCGAGCACCGCGCCGAGGACGTTGGCGCCCGCGGTGACGAGGTCGGTGACGTCGTAGGTCTGGTACGGCAAGCGCTGCGCGTAGTCGGTCCAGCCGGGCGCGAACCGGTCGGTGCCGACGCGGGCGCCGTTGAGCCGCGGTTCGTAGACGCCGAGGGCGGTGGCGTAGAGGCGTGCGCGGCGCACCGGCGAGGGGCTGGTGAACGCCTTGCGGAGGTAGGGGCTCGGCCGGTAGCTCCGCGGGGAGCGCCCGTGTGGCGCGTTGCCGTGCAGGCCGAACGCCTGCGCGAGCGACCACCGCGCGTCGTCGTGGCCGGGAGCCGCCCAGCCGTCCTCGCGCGCGGGTCGACAAAGCCACCTGTCGTCGCTTGTCACCACGACGGTCGGGCCGTCCGCGGTTTCGACGTCGAGTCGCAGGGCGAGCCCGGGCGGTTCGGTCGCCTCGGGAGAACCCTCCACATCGACGGCGAGCACGTTGACGCCGGGCTGGACAGCGCCGGTGACACCGACGTCCGTCCCGTCGACGGGCACCTGTCGCGCGTTGACGAAGGCGCGCAGCTGCGCCGCGCCGGCGTCGGCGACGAGACGGGCACGTACGACGGCATGGTCGGCGGGAACCTCGAAGCGGGTCCGGAAGTACGCCGTCGAGGAGGTCGTGGACGTGGCGGCGGATCCGGGCGACGTCGACACCCAGATGCGTTCGATCTGGTGCGGCCGGCCGGCGTAGTCCAGGGACACGACGTCCTCGAGGTCCCGCTCGCGGGGCGATCCGATCCACGCGGCGGAACGTTCGGCCTGCCAGTCGGACTCGCCGAGCAGACCGACCTCGAACTCGGCGGGTTCACTCCAGCCCGAGTCGCGACCAGCCTCGTCGCTGATCCGTACCGCCCAGGCGTACCGTTGGCGGGCGGCCAAAGGCGGACCGGCGTAGGGCACGTCGACCGACTGCGCGGACTCGACGACGCCGGAGTCCCACACGACGGCGGAATCCTGCGCCGACGTCGGGACGATCGGCGCAGAACCCGCCGAAGGCTCGAAAACACGCACCTGATAGACAGTCTGCGCGCGTTCACGACCGGAACCGGTCAGCCTCCAGGCCAATAACGGCGTGGGTTCGTCGATCCCCAAAGGGTCACGGGTGCGTTCGGTCACAAGATCATGGGGCCGAAGCGGTTCGGTGGTTTCGTCCACGTGGAATCCGTCCGTTGATTGGGCGGTGAAACCTTTCAAGATTAGCGCGAGTGACGCTATTGTCGGCGCTGGAGGCTGTCAAGGTCTCTATTCTGGATTCCCTACCCAGGTTCACGTGTGGGGCTCCTCGTTCTATCTCGCGGAGGGTGCATCATGGCGGCGACCGTCCAGGGAGTTGGCCGTACCTCGCGTGCACCGGCACCGACCCGCCGGCAGAGCATTCGTGACGTGGCCGAATTGGCCGGTGTGTCGGTCGGCACGGTTTCCAACGTGCTCAACAAACCCTCACTCGTGGCCGAGGAGACCCGCCGCAAGGTCGAGGCCGCTATCGCGACACTCGGATTCGTCCGCAACGGCTCCGCGCGTCAACTCCGGGCCGGCACCAGTCACGCCGTCGGAGCTATCGTCCTCGACATCTCCAATCCCTTCTTCACCGACGTCGCGCGTGGCATCGAGGATCGCCTGGCCGAGGACGACCACATCCTGATCCTCGCGAGTTCCGACGAGAGCCCCGAACGCGAACGCCGCTATCTGCGGTTGCTCGAGGAGCAGGGTGTGCGAGGCGTCCTGGTCAGTCCGGCCGAGGACGACCTCAGCCCTTTCGACCAGGCGAGAGGACGCGGCACCGCCGTCGTCCTGCTCGACCGGACGAGTCCGGGCGCGACGATGTGCTCGGTTGCCGTCGACGACGTACGCGGCGGCGAACTCGCGGCCGCCCACCTGGTGTCACTCGGCCACCGGCGGATCGCGCTGATGAACGGGTCGACGAAGATTCGGCAGTGCGCCGACCGTCGTAAGGGCGTCCGCAAGGCGCTGCGGGCCGCGGGTCTGCAGATTTCCAGTTCGCTCGTCGAGGTGACGGTGAGCTCCCTGAACGCCGCCGGCGGCGAGGAGGGCCTCAACCGGCTCCTGGACCGATCCGAACCGGTGACCGCCGTGGTCTGCGTCAACGACCTCACCGCCCTCGGCGTCCTGCGGGGACTTCGCCAGCGCGGGCTGAGCGTGCCGGACGACGTTTCGGTGGTGGGTTACGACGACGTGGAGTTCGCGGCCGTCCTCTCCACTCCGTTGACCTCCATCCGGCAGCCGCGCTACCAGATCGGCCGGGCCGCGGCCGACCTGTTGCTCGCGGAGGCTCGGGTGCGCGGCCGGCACCGGCACGAGCAGGTGTTGTTCCAGCCTGAGCTCGTCGTCCGGGAGTCCAGCGGTCCCATCCAGGCGCGGGATTTGGGAGACGCACCCTAAAGGTTGTCCCGTAATCGGCGTGTCGGGTCGGTAGACCCGCCGGTCGGGGTTGACCATGTCGTGGTGCAGGTGATCAGTGCTTCCTCGGATGGCTGGATTCCACCGTTTACGGGGTTGTCGGTGCGGCAGTTCCGCAAGCTGGTGGGCATCGTGCGGGCTCGTGGCGCCGAGCAGACAGGTGCGGGCCGCCGGTGGGGGCTGGGACTTGAGGACCGGGTGTTGCTGGTCGCGGTCTACTACCGCACGAACCTGACGTTGCGGCAGGTGGCGTTGCTGTTCGGGATCTCCAAGTCCGCCGCGGGCCGCGTGGTCGACCACCTCGCTCCGTATCTGGTGCTCTCGCCGCTGCGGCGCCGCCGGGGGCCGGAGCAGGTGCTGATCGTGGACGGCACCCTGGTCCCCACCCATGACCGCAGCATCGCGGCGTCGTCGAAGAACTACCGGTACTCCACCAACCTGCAGGTCGTCATCGACGCCGACACCCGCCTGACGGTCACGGTCGGCAAACCGGTGCCGGGCAACCGCAACGACTGCCGCGCCTTCCTCGACTCTGGCGCCGATGCCGCCTGTGCCCAGATGGCCGTGATGGGCGATGGCGGCTACCAAGGCACCCGGGTCATCACACCGTTCCGCAAACCAGCCGGCGCCACGTTGCCGGAATGGAAAGAACAGATCAACACCCGCCACCGCCGCATCCGCGCCCGAGCCGAACACGCCCTGGCCGGCATGAAGAACTGGAACATCCTGCGCAACTGCCGACGCAAACGCCAAGGCGTCTACTACGCCACCTCAGGTATCGCCCTCATGCGCAACCTCACCCTCACCACCGACTGAACCACCACACCCACGGTCGACCCGCCCAACCCCAGCACGCCACAAGATCATTACGGGACAACCTTTAGGTTCGCTTCGAGCGAAGCTGTCAAGGACGGCTTGGCAGGGCCCGTTCGACCCGGTTCGGTTCGAGCGTCAACCAGAACTTGCCCCCGCTTTCGATGTGTGCCGAGGCACGGGTCTGCGGCGGCGTACCTCAGGAACGACCAGCCCCGATAGGCGCGGACGGCCCGGTACGGCACAGGCGGACAGGTCAGTGCCGCATCGCCAGGACGCGCCGGATCGGGATGGCGACCTCGACGCCCTCCGCGCGGCCTTCTGCCCGCTCGGTGAGCCAGCCGGCCGCGGCTTCACGGCGTTCGTCCGTGGCGTCTGGCAGATAGAGCGCGTCGACCAGCAGCGCGGCGTCGTCCGCCGAACGGACCCGGAAGGCGAAGCGCTCCCGCGCGTCCTCCAACACGTCGAACCCGGCGCGCTCCAACAGGCCGCCGAGCCCGGTGAGCTCCGCCCCACCGGGGAAGCGCGGCGGGGTTCGCAGCCGGGCGGTCAGCGGGCCCAGCACGAGCACGTCGCTCGGCCGCAGCGGCACGGCCGACGCCACGGTCGCCGACAACATGCCACCGGAGCGAAGGACCCGCGCCGCCTCGGCGAGGGCCTCCTCGATCGGCTGGATGACCATCAGGCCCATCGAGCACACCACGGCGTCGAAGGACCCCGCTTCGAAGGGCAGCCGGGTGGCGTCGGCGCACAGGACCTGCGCGTGGTGGCGGTCGCGAGCGGCCCGGAGTTCGGCCAGCGACCGGTCGATCCCCACGACGAGGGGCTTGCCGCTCGGCTCGTCCGGGGCGTCCTCGAGATGCAGTTCGCCTGCGACCGCGCCGCTGCCACACGCGACGTCGAGGACCCGACGCCCCCGACCGGCGACCGGCCGAAGGACCCAGCCGTAAGGCGTGAGATCACCAGCCGTGCAGCGCGCGAGCAGGTCCTCGGTACGACCGGCGTGGCGGGCGTGGAACTCGTCCAGGTAGCCAGGCCACTCCCAGGTCACGGCGTGCGAGCCTCCTTGGCGTGAGGGGGAAACGCGAGCGCGTCGAGAATGCTGTCTCGGATGGTCCGCAGCACCGAACCCGTCTCGATCGGACGGCCGGCCACCGCGCTCACCAGCTCACGGAGCCCTGGGAGTACCTCGACTCCTCGGGCCGTTCCAGCGTAGGGCGGATCGAGTCCGTCCGCATCTTCGGCCGTTTTGAGTGGGTTCGCTCCGTCGCGCCAGGGCCGGGCCAGCCGTGCCCAGGAGCGCTGCCAGGCCTGGGTGATCTCCCCGGGCGCCGGCACGCCGAAGAAGTGGCCGACGGGCGCGTGATGGCGCAACGCGACGACCGGGCTCTCGGCGTACATCCGCGCGAGTTGGACCCGGGCGCCGAGGTCCAACCGGACGTCCTGGGGCAGCTGCGTCCACACGGTGCAGGGCTGCCGGCAGACACCCTCGAGCGGCGGTCGGCCCTCGACCGGATGGGACGCGCAACGGGCCAGGGCGTCGGCGGTGCGGGAGTGGAACCGGTCGAGGTAGGCGTCCCAGCTGTCCGCGTCACCGCGCATGGCGGTACCGATCCGCTGGGCGGCGCTGCGCTGTGCGGAGTTGTGGCCGCACGCGGGGTCGCGTCGGCCCCACCTGCTGTCCTCGATCTGGACGAACCTCGTGAGCTCGCGCGGGTCGCCCGCATGGCCCAGAACGCCCTCCCACGCGAGGAGCGGGAAGTACTCCGCGATGAGGTGCAGCAGGACCACCGCGTGCACCGGCTCCCGGCGCCGCCAGCGGATGTCCATCGCCTCCAGCATCAGGGAGTACAGCGGGCCGAGCGAGCGCAGCGAACCACGGTCAGCGTCGTTCGGCGCCCGCGGGAACTGCGCCGCCCGCACCGGCGCGACCACCTCCTCGGGCAGCGCCCGGTCGGCGGCGATCAGATCGAAGTCCTCCGCGTCGAGGTCGAGCAGCCGCTCACCCGCCAGCGCCAGCGCCTCCACCCGGCCACACACCGCAGCCGGAACGTCGAGCACGTGCACCACGCTGGCGACGCCGCCGAAGCGGTAGTCGGACAGGAGCGCCCGGACGACGCCCAGCGCGCGTTGGGCAGAGTTCTCCACAGGGGCAGCGATCCTCCGGTCGAGCCGTCTGGGCGCGTTCCTGGTCAGACGGCTCGCGTCAGATCCGCTTGACGAAGATGTGGCCGGCGTCGGTCACGGAGATCTCGGCCGTCTCGCCCTGCCCGTCGTCGGCGACCGGACCCGCGGCGTCGACACCGCTGAGCCGGACCCCGCCCTGGGCCGGGATCACCGTGATCACCTGACCTGGAAGGGCACCCGCCCGCCGCAGCACCTCCATCAGCTCGGGGGACTTCTGCAGCGGTTCGCTGATGCGGCGGACGACGACCTTGGTGTCGTCACCCGTGCCCGCGAGGCTGGTCGCCACCTGGTCGAGCGACTCGACGCCCTCGAGGAAGTCCTCGACGTTGCCGGTCACCCCGAGCTCGTCCAGCCCGGGGATGGGGTTGCCGTAGGGAGAGGTCGTCGGCTCGCCGAGGATCTGCACCAGGCGGCGCTCGACGTCGTCGGAGATCACGTGCTCCCAGCGGCAGGCCTCGACGTGCACCAGCTCCCAGTCGAGGCCGATCACGTCGACCAGCAGCCGCTCGGCCAGCCGGTGCTTGCGCATGACCCGGGTGGCGAGGACCCGGCCCTTCGGGGAGAGCTCGAGATGACGGTCGCCCTGGACCGTCAGCAGGCCGTCGCGCTCCATCCGGGCCACCGTCTGACTCACGGTCGGGCCGGACTGTTGGAGCCGCTCAGCGATTCGGGCACGCAGCGGAACGATGCCCTCCTCCTCGAGTTCGTACACGGTGCGGAGGTACATCTCCGTGGTGTCGATGAGTTCGCTGTGGCTCACGCCCTGTGCTCCTTCTAAGGTCTGCCTGCCCAAAGGATACGCGGCGACGTCCGAAGCTGGTCGCGGGCAAAAAGGGCAAACGCTGGCGGGTGCGCCGTGGCAGGAGCTAGCGGCGCTCGGGCTCCGCATCATAGGCCGACAACCGCCCACACATGCCATATCGGTCGTACCTGGGCGCGGCCAGCCCGAAGACGCCACCGGCACCGAGGTGGCCGGTGTCGCCGTCGACGAGCGCCGCGAGTTGCCGACCGGACTCCCGCGCGGCGGCGAGTGGACCGCGTTCCCAGCGTTCGTGCCAGCTCGACAGCCGCGGTTCGACCAGCCGCCGGGCGGCGGCGTAGAAGTCGGCGAGCCCGGCCTCGGGCCCCTCGGCCTCGACCCGCTCGCGCAGGGCGAGGAACCCCTCGACGGCGAGGTCGCGGCGTCGCCGGGCGACCTGCTCGTCCTGGGTGGCCATCCGCGTGGGCGAGCTCAGCCGGACCTGCCCGGCGTAGGCCTCGGCGTCGGCCAGGAACTCCGGCGGCAGCGTCAGGACCGCGTCGCCGGCCTCGGGGAGGCCGGCGTTCTGCATCACGACCAGGATGTCCAGGTCGCCGTCGTTGACCGCCCGGTGGATGACGCCAGGGGTGAACCACACGATCTCGTCGGGGCGCAGCGGTGTCTCGGCGTAGCCGTCCGGTCCGAGCGTCTGGAGCCGGCCGGAACCGCCGACGACGACGTAACCCTCCGTACACAGAAGGTGCACGTGCGGCGCGCCGCCACGCAGGCCGTCGACCGTGGGCCAGTCGTAGATGTGGATACGCGAGATCGCCGTACCGCCGGGAAAGTGCCCCAGAACGCCGCGCGGGCGGACCAGCGGCTCCATGAGGTCAGGAGGAACCCTGGCGTGTGGCGCCTCGCTCTGCCGCCTTCCGCCGGTCGCGCGTCCGCTTGCGGCGGGTGCGTTCCTTGGTCCAGCGAACCTTCGCCCTCGAGCCTCGTCCCATGCCCGGAGCTTAGCCGCACTCGCCCGCCGGAACGGGCTGTGACGCGACCCGTTCCGGCCGTCCTTCGAACCGCGGGCGCTCAGGCGAGCTGGGAGAGCCGGTCCTCGAGTACCGGGTAGGCGAACTCCTCGCCTCGGGAGAACCGCTCGAGTTCGTCCAGGGCGAGCGCGCCCATCCGGAGCACCTCGTTGCCGAGGGAGCCCGCGATGTGCGGCGTGAGGACGACGTTGGGCATCGTGAACAGGGGCGAGTCCCCCGGCAGCGGCTCGGGGTGGGTCACGTCGAGGACGGCGTTGATCCGACCGCTGGCCGCCTCGGCCGTCAGCGCCTCGGTGTCGACGAGCCGGCCGCGGGCGGTGTTGATCAGCGTGGCGCCGTCGCGGAGCAGGGCGAGCCGGCGCGCGTCGAACATGTGGTGGGTCTGCGGGATGTCGGGCGCGTGGATGCTCACCACGTCGCTGCTGCTGACCAGTTCGTCGAGTTCGACCAGTCGGACCCCGAGTGCCTCCGCCTGCTCGGCGGTGAGGGTCGGGTCGGCGAGCAGGACGTCCATGTCGTACGACGCGAGCAGCCCCAGCACCCGGCGACCGACGTGTGAGGCGCCGATGATGCCGACGGTGGTGCGGTAGTTGCCGTACCCCGGGTACCTCGCCTCCCAGTTCTGGCGGGCCGCCTGCTCGCGGAAGGCCGCCTGGATCGGGAAGACCCGCTTCCCGGCGAGGACGATCATGGACACGGTGAACTCCGCGACCGGAACGGCGTTGGCCGCGACCGCGGAGGAGACGCGTACGCCCTGCCGCCAGGCCGCCTCGCTGACGAGGCTCTTCACTGTCCCCGCCCCGTGGATGACGGCCTCCAGCCGAGGTGCCGCGGCGACCGCCTCGGCGTCGACGGGCGGCGAACCCCAGCAGGTCAGCAGGACCTCCGCGCGGGCGAGCGCCTCCTGCGCGCGCTCGGTGCGGAAGTCGTCTAGGACGACGTCCAGGTCGACGTCGGCGAGGCGGGCGAGACGCTGCCGCATGGGTTCGTCGAGGAGCCGCGGGAGGTTCTGGGGGGACATCGCGAGGACTACGACGGGGCGGCGGGCTTGAACCATGACCGGCAGCGTATCGCGGCCGGGTAAGCGCTTCCCGAGGTCCTGGCGACTCCTCACCGCCGGGTCCGTGACGACAGCGGTGCCCGTGATCAGGTCCGTGATCGTGAAGCGAGGCGGGCTCGTTCTCGCCCCGGCCCACGTCCACGACACCGTCGAGGAGGCGGAAGGCGCCCACCGAACGCCGTCCCGCCGGGCCTCTTCCGCCCCCTCGCCGCAACCATGATCGTGACCAGCGGACGGGTCAGCCGCGCAGCTTGCGGGTGCTCTGCCGGATGACGACCTCGCCGCGGACCCGGACCAGCCGGTCCTTCTCCGGTGCGTCCAGCTCCAGAGCCAGCTCCGCCGCCCGGACACCCATCTGCTCCAGGGGGAGCCGGACCGTGGTCAGCGGGGGCACCAGGTCGCGCAGCGTCTCGATGTCGTCGAAGCCGGCGATGGACAGGTCGCGGGGTACGCCGACGCCCTCGTCCCGGCACGCCGCCATCGCCCCGACCGCCATCACGTCGTTGACCGCGAACACACAGGTGACTCCGAGCTTGCGGGCGATGAGCTCACGCGCGGCCTGGTAGCCGCCGTCGCGGGTGAAGGCACCCTCGATCACCGCCTCGGGAGCGAGGTCGATCCCCTTCTCGGCGAGCCCGGCCTTGAACCCCGTGAACCGGTCACGCGCCGTGAGCAGCGCGCGTGGACCCGCGAGGATGCCGAAGCGCTTGTGCCCGAGTTCGGCGAGGCGAACCGCCAACTCCCGCGCGCCGGCGCGGTTCTCGGGCAGAACGGTGTCGGCCGGCAGCTTGTTCTGGCTCACGCAGGCGATCCGGCCGCCTCCACGCCGAAACGCCTCCACCTCCTTCACGAGCCGCTCGGTCTGCTCCTTGTCGGCGGTCCGGCTGCCGACGAGGATCACCGCCCGGGCCCGCAGGGCGCGCAGCATCGCGACATATTGCACCTCGCGGATGGGATCCCGCGACGTCGTCCCGAGGGTGACGATCAACCCACGCTCGTCGGCGACCCGCGTGACGCCGGAGGCGATAGCGGAGAAATAGGGGTCGGCGATGTCGTGCATGACGATGCCGACGGTCGAACTCGTGCCGCGCGCCACAGCCTGCGCGTGCAGGTTGGGCGTGTAGCCGAGTTCCTCCGCCGCCTGGAGCACGACGGCTCGCAAATCCTCGTTGACGCGCCGGGTGCTGCCGTTCAGCACTCTCGACGCGGTAGCGAGCGAGACCCCCGCACGCCGCGCCACGTCGCCGAGGGTGACAACCGTGGGAAGGCTCATTTACTCGTGTCTCCGCCCGAACTCGTTTCTTCTTGTACGACCTCCAGCATGCCGGATGGTCATTCGGGCCCGATACACAGACGCACTGGCGCAGGAAAGTTACGCTTTCGCGAAGCATTTCAGTGAACCCTTGTTGCGGCGATCACGCGGCATTACGCTGCACGCACTCCACGCAATGCGGAGTCCCGCGGGTCACACCTGTCACCCCCGGGACGGCCAGCGCTCCGGCGGTGACCGATGTCGACGCCTCCCGGTCCTCGAGCGCGCCCACGCGATGTTCATCACACGCAAGCAGCAGGAGGAACGATGACCGAGCACCGCCCGTTCGCCGGCCTGGACCGCCGGCAGTTCCTGCGCCGTGCGGCGGCGCTGGCGGCAGCAGCCGGAAGCACCTCGATGCTCGGTGCCTGCGCCACCAGTGGGGGCGGCGGCCCGACGTCCACCACCCCGAAGCCCGCCGCCAGCGCGGACGCCAAGAACCCGTTCGGAGTCGACCCCAAGGCTCCGCTCGATGTCGTCATCTTCAAGGGTGGCTTCAGCGACGAGTACGCGAAGTACCACGAGGGGATGTACAAGAAGAAGTACCCGCAGGCGGAGGTCTCCCATCTCGGCACCCAGGAGATCACCGCCCAGTTGCAGCCGCGCTTCGTCAACGGCACTCCGCCGGACGTCATCGACAACTCCGGCGCCCAGGACCTCGACACCGCGACGCTGGTCAACCAGGGCCAGTTGACCGACCTCGGAGAGTGGCTCGACGCTCCGTCGTGGGACTCTCCCGACAAGAAGGTCAAGGACACCGTCATCGACGGGACCTTCGCTCCCCTGACCTTCGACGGCAAGATCTTCGGCCTGCCGTACGCCTTCAACATCAACGGCCTCTGGCACGACGCCAAGCTCTTCCGCGACAACGAATGGGAAGTCCCCAAGACCTGGGACGACCTGATGGCGCTCGGCGAGCAGACCAAGGCCAAGGGCCTTCCCCTGTGGACCTACCAGGGCCAGTACCCCACCTACATGCTGACCGTCTTCCACGCGATGGTGCAGAAGCACGGCGGCAAGGAGGTGATGAAGAACATCGACAACCTCGAGGACGGCGCCTGGCAGCAATCGGCCGTGAGCGATGTCGCCGAAGCCTTCTTCGAGCTGAAGTCCAAGGGCTACATTCTTCCCGGCACGGCCTCCCTGAGCCACACCCAGGCACAGGCGGCCTGGCTGCAGCGCAAGGCCGCGATCATCCCGTGCGGCTCGTGGCTGAAGAGCGAGATGAAGTCGCAGGTTCCGGCCGACTTCGAGATGACGATCGCTCCCACGCCCTCCATGGACGACAGCGACGAGTTCCCGTTCGATGCGATTCCGAACGCGCCCCAGGAGAGCTTCATCGTTCCCTCCAAGGCGAAGAACGTTCCCGGCGGGCTCGAGTATCTCCGCCTCATGCTCTCCAACGAGGCGGCCCAGAAGTTCGCCGAGTTGACGTTCACCCTGACCGTCGTCGACGGCGCTCACGACTCCCAGGCGCAGGACCCTGTTCTCAAGTCCTCCCTGGCCGCGCTCGAGGCCGCTCGCAAGATCGAGCAGTTGGACTCCATCACGTACGGCACGTGGTACCGCCCGCTGGCCGAGGAGGCCGAGGCGGCGATGGGCGTGTTGCTGACCGGCAACCTCGACGCGAAGGGATTCCTCGCCCGGGTGCAGAAGAAGGCCGACAGCGTGAAGCAGTCCAACATCAAGAAGTTCAAGCGCTGAAAGGGCGGGTCTTTCCGCGATGCGTAAGGGCCGAGTTCCTTTCATCATCACGTTCCTCGCTCCGCCGCTTGCTCTGTACGTGGTCTTCGTCCTCTCACCGTTCGTGCAGGGGATCCAGATCTCGTTCACGGACTGGACGGGGTTCACACCACAGTTCAGCTATGTCGGCTTCGACAACTACACCGCCCTGATCCGGGATTCGGCGTGGTGGCACGCGGCGCTGAACAACGTGAAGCTGCTCTTGGTCATCCCAGCGGTGACACTGGTGCTGGCGTTGGTGTTCGCGACGCTGCTCACCCGTGGGGGCACCGGCGGCGCCAGGTCCGGCCTGTTCGGCTCCCGCTTCTACCGGGTCGTCTACTTCTTCCCCCAGATCATCCCGGTCGTCATCGTCGCGATCATGTTCCAGTTCATCTACAGCACGCAGGGCGGCCTGCTGCAGCAGAGCCTGGACTTCTTCGGGCTCGACCTGCTGCGGATCATCCCCAACGGACCGCTCGGCAACCCGGGCTTCATCCTCTGGTCCATCATGTTCGTCGCCGTCTGGTCCGCGGTCGGCTTCTACATGGTCTTGTTCATCGCGGGGATGCAGCAGATCCCGCGGGAGTTCTACGAGGCGGCCGCGATCGACGGGGCCACCCGGTTCCGCATGTTCCGGCACCTCACACTGCCGCTGCTGTGGGGGCACGTGCAGGTCTCGCTCGTCTACATCGGAGTCGGGACCCTCGACATGTTCGCGTTGTTGTCGGTGATGGCGCGTAACGGTGTCTCCGCCGACTTCGGTGCCGACGTGATGGCGACGCAGTTGTTCCGTACGGCGTTCGCCCTGAACTCGCAGTTCGGATACGCCTCGGCCATGGCCACCATGCTGCTGATCTTCTCGCTGCTCCTCGCGGTCCTGACGTTCCGCTTCACCCGCCGCGAGCGGCTGGAGTACTGACCGAAAGACGAAGCCTGATGACGAGCCTGCCCACACCCGCGCCGGCCCCCACCACCGAGTCGCCGAAGCCGTCGGCCGCGCCTCCCGCGAAGGGGGACGGCCGCGGCTTCCGGGGCGCGCGGCTGCTCAGTGACGGGATCCCGCAGATCTTCCTCCTCGCCTGGGCGCTGCTGGTGATCCTGCCCATGCTCTGGGTGCTGTTGTCCTCGCTCAAGACCAACGCGGAGATCTACCGCAGCCCGTTCGCGCTGCCGCAGACCTGGCAGTTCGCGACCTACGTCGACGCCTGGCAGACCGCCAACATCGGACGGTTCTTCCTCAACACCGTGATCGTCGTGGTCCTCGGGGTCTTCTTCACCCTGCTGCTGTCCTCGATGGCGGCCTACGTTCTCGCGAGGTACGCCTTCCCGGGCAGCCGCTTCATCTACTACCTGTTCCTCGTCGGCATGACGTTCCCGCTGTTCCTCGCGATCGTGCCGCTCACCAAGGTCACCCAGAACCTCGGCCTGCAGCAGTCCCTCCCGGGCCTGATCATCGTTTACGTCGCGTTCTCCCTGCCGTTCTCGGTGTTCTTCCTGACCGCCTTCTTCCAGTCCCTGCCGGGCGAGCTCGCCGAATCCGCCTTCATCGACGGGGCCGGGCACTTCCGCACGTTCTTCCAGATCATGCTGCCGCTGGCCAAACCCGGCCTGATCAGCATCGGGGTGTTCAACTTCCTCGGCCAGTGGAACCAGTACCTCCTCCCCCTCGTGCTCAACACGCCCAAGGACAACGAGCGGAGCAACTTCCTCCTGACGCAGGGCCTCGCCGACCTGGCGCAGCGCACCCGCTACGAGTCCAGCTCCACCTCGCTGGCCGAGATGTTCGCGGGTTTGGTCATTGCGATGATTCCGGTCCTCGTGGTCTATATCGTGTTCCAGCGGAAGGTGGAGGAAGGTCTCACCGCCGGCGCCCTGAAGTAGCCGTCCAAGCCCGGTCACAGCCGCCCGGGAGGGGTGGCTTGCTACCGCCAGGAGGGCTCGGCTACGCTGGAAAGCGTTTTCCATGGTGCTTGCGTATGGTGGAGGGGCGCGAATGAGCGTTCGCGAAGTCGGAATCGTCATGAACGGCGTGACCGGCCGGATGGGATACAACCAGCATTTGGTGCGATCGATCCTGGCCATCCGGGAGCAGGGCGGTGTGGAGCTCGCTGACGGTAGCCGCGTCGTTCCTGACCCGATCCTCGTCGGCCGCTCGGAGCAGAAGCTCCGCGACATCGCCCATCGGCACGACCTGACGAAGTGGACCACGGACCTGGACCAAGCGCTTTCCGATCCGTCCGTCCAGATCTACTTCGACGCCCAGGCGACCCGCGCCCGCGAGAAGGCCGTGCTCGCGGCCATCGCCGCGGGCAAGCACATCTACTGCGAGAAGCCCACGGCGGACTCCGTCGCCGGCGCCGTCGAACTCGCCCGGGCCGCCCGGGAGGCCGGCGTCCGCAACGGCGTCGTCATGGACAAGATCTTCCTGCCCGGCCTGCGCAAGCTGAAGCGCCTGGTCGACGTCGGCTTCTTCGGCCGCATCCTCTCCATCCGGGGCGAGTTCGGCTACTGGGTGTTCGAGGGTGACTGGCAGCGCGCGCAACGCCCGAGTTGGAACTACCGCGCCGAAGAGGGCGGCGGGATCACGCTCGACATGTTCTGCCACTGGAACTACGTCCTCGAGTCGATCGCCGGCCCGGTCCGCGCCGTCACCGCCCGCTCGGTGACCCACATCCCGCAGCGCTGGGACGAGAAGGGTGTGGGCTACGACGCGACCGCCGACGACGCGGCGTACGCGATCTTCGAGCTGGACGGCGGCACGATCGCCCAGCTCAACTCCTCCTGGTGCGTGCGGGTGTTCCGCGACGAACTGGTGGAGTTCCAGGTCGACGGCACCGAGGGCAGCGCCGTCGCCGGTCTGCGCAACTGCCGCGCCCAGCACCGCTCCGCCACCCCGATGCCGGTCTGGAACCCCGACATGCCGGTCACCGAACCGTTCCGCGACCAGTGGCAGCAGGTGCCCGACAACACCGCGTTCGACAACGGCTTCAAGGTCGAGTGGGAGCAGTTCCTCCGGCACGTGTTCGAGGAGGACCCGCAGCCCTTCCCGCACGACTTCATGGCCGCCGCCCGGGGTGTGCAGCTCGCCGAACTCGGCATGCGCTCCTCCCAGGAGGGCCGCCGCATCGAGGTTCCCGAGGTCTCCGGATGACCGGTCCGACCCTCACCCTGCCTCGCGCCGACGGTTCAGCGGAACGCTACCGGCTCTCGGCGCCACGCCAGTGGTCCCGGCCAGCCGGCGGGTTCACCAGCCGGGTCGCCTTCGCCGCCGCCCACGTCGTCGCCGACCCGCTCGCCGACAACACCCCCGGTGCCCCGGCGCGGCTGGACTGGGACGCGACCCTGGCGTTCCGGCGCCACCTGTGGGCGCACGGCCTCGGAGTGGCCGACGCGATGGACACCGCCCAGCGCGGCATGGGCCTGACCTGGGACACCACGGCCGAGCTCATCCGCCGCAGCGCGGCCGAGGCGGCCGCCTGCGGAGGCGTGGTCGCGTCCGGCGCGGGTACGGACCATCTGCCCTGGCCGGCGGGCGCCGAGAGCCTCACCCTCGACGACGTCCTCGCCGCGTACGAGCAGCAGCTCACCGTCGTGGAGGACGCCGGCGCCCGGCCGATCCTGATGGCGAGCCGCCATCTCACCGCCACCGCACGAGATGCCGACGACTACGCCACGGTCTACGGGCGACTGCTCGGCCAGGTCCGCCGACCGGCGATCCTGCACTGGCTGGGCCCGATGTTCGACCCGGCGCTCGAGGGCTACTGGGGATCGAGCGATCTCGACATCGCCACGAAGACGTTCCTCGCCCTGGTCCGCGAGCACGCCGCCGCCATCGATGGCGTCAAGGTGTCCTTGCTGGACGAGGACCACGAGGTCGCGCTGCGGGCGGCACTGCCCGCGGGTGTCCGGCTCTACACCGGTGACGACTTCAACTACCCCCAGCTCATCGCGTCCGGCTCCGACGCGCTGCTCGGCATCTTCGACGCCATCGCACCCGCCGCCGCGACCGCGCTGGCGGCGTTGGACCGGGGGGACACCCAGGGCTACGACGAGGCGTTCGGCCCCACGGTCGCCCTGTCGCGACACCTGTTCAGCACGCCGACCTACTACTACAAGACCGGCATCTGCTTCCTGGCCTGGCTCGCCGGCCACCAGGGCGCGTTCACGATGGTGGGCGGCCTGCAGAGCGCCCGCAGCGTGCCGCACCTGGTCGAGGCCTTCCGGCTCGCCGACCAGGCCGGCCTGCTTCCCGACCCCGACCTCGCGGCCAGCCGGATGCGGCAGTTCCTCGCCGTGAGTGGAGTGAGCGCATGAGCACCGTCGACGCCAGCACGGTCGACTCCGCCGTCGGCACGGTCGAGCGCCCCACCGCCGACCCGGATCTGTCGCGGCTGTCCCTCAACCAGAAGACCACCAACAGCTGGGGCGTCGCGCAGGCCGTGGACGGGTGCGTCCGCGCGGGCGTCCCCGCGATCGGCCTGTGGCGCGAGCCCGTGCAGGAGATCGGCCTGGAGCAGGCGCACAAGCTGGTCCGTGACGCGGGTCTTCGGGTCTCCTCGCTGTGTCGGGGTGGCTTCCTCACCGCGCCGGAGCCCAGCGCCCGCCGACGGGCGCTGGACGACAACCGGCTGGCGATCGACGAGGCGGCGACCCTTGGCGCCCCGTGCCTCGTTCTGGTGGTGGGCGGGCTGCCCGAGGGCTCACGGGACCTCCCCGCGGCGCGGGCGCTGGTGGCCGACGCGCTGGCCGAGCTCGCGCCGTACGCCGGTGAACGCGGCGTACGGCTCGCGCTCGAACCGCTGCACCCGATGTACTGCGCGGACCGGGCGGTGCTGTCCACCCTCGCGCAGGCACTCGACCTGGCCGAGGCCTACCCAGTCGAGCAGGTCGGCGTGGTCGTCGACACCTTCCACCTGTGGTGGGACCCGGCGGTGTTCGAGCAGATCCGCCGGGCCGGCGACCGGATCGCGTCGTTCCAGGTGTGCGACTTCAACCTCCCCATCCCCGCCGACGCGCTGCTCGCGCGCGGCATGATGGGCGACGGCGTGATCGACTTCCGGCCGTTCCGGGAGGCCGTCGACGCGACCGGCTACACCGGCGACATCGAGGTGGAGATCTTCAACGCCGACGTGTGGGCCGCCGATCCCGACGAGGTGATCGCCACCATGATCAGGCGGTACGCCAACCTGGTGCTCTGAACCTCCCCCGGTCAGCCCTGCGCCAGGACCTCCCGGAACCGCAGGACGAACCGGGCAGGGTCCTCGGCGAAGCCGATGTGGCCGCCGGGAAACATCGTGGGCTCGATGCCGAGTTCCGCGGCCAGCGTCTTCGACGTACGTTCACAGATCTGGCCACCGGAGTCCTCGCCGAGGCCGATCAGGACGCGGCTCCTCGACCCGCGCAGCGCCTCGACGTCGGGCACCCAGCGGGTGGTCGGGCGCAGCATGTGCGCGTTCTGGTAGTTGGCGTCGGCGATCTCCTGCGGGCTCGGCTCCGTCGGGATGAAGTCGCCGACCAGGTCCCCCGGCTCCGGCATGATGATGTTGGCGTGGGCCAGGAACTTCACCCAGGCTCCGCCGACGTCGCCGGACAGGTGGGTGGCGATGATGTCGTCGATCTGCGCACGGTGGTACGCCGGGTCCTCGAGCAGCTCCAGCAGCGGGGGTTCGTGCGCGATGACGGTGTGCACCTGCTCGGGGTGGGCCTGGACGAGCGCCAGCGCGCTGACCGCTCCGCCGCTGGAGCCAAGCACGACTGCCGGGCCGGCGTCCAGGTGGGCGATCAACCGGGACAGGTCGTCGGCGCGCATCTGCGGCGTGGAGTCCTGGTCCGGGTCGGCCAGCGGGCTGCGGTGGATGCCCCGAGGGTCGGTGGTGAGGACGGTGTGGTCGGTGGCGAGCAGGTCGGCGAGCCCCGCGAAGGGCGCGGCGTCCATCGGTGCGCCGACGAGCACCACGAGCGGGCCCTGGCCGCGTACCTCGTAGTACAGGCGCGCGTCGGGGATCTCCAGGGTTCCCACCGTCGGGCGGGCGTGGCGGGGATGGGGGCGTCGGGAGCGGTGGACGTGTCGTTCATCGGGGTCCTCCTGGACGAAGCTGGTTCTGCTCGGTCCAGAAGGAGACTCCCCGCGCGGTCCCTCGTCATCGCGTTCCGGCGACCCTTTTCCGGCTCACGCTCTCCGGGGTCAGGTTTCCCTGCTCACGCCGCTCGCGGCCATCCATCCGCCAGCCGCGGACCTGACCTGCGTGGTCAGCGGACCTAGGCAGCCGCCCGCAGCACTCCGAGCAGTCGGGCCACCTCGGCGGCCACCGCTTCGCGGCCCGGCGCGAGGTACTTGCGGGTGTCGACCACCTTCGGGTTCGCCGCGAGGTAGTCGCGCACCGCGCCGGTGAACGCCTGGTTCAGCGCCGTCGCGATGTTGATCTTCGTCATGCCGGCCTCGACCGCCCGGGTGAGATCGGCGTCGGCGACGCCCGAGGAGCCGTGCAGCACCAGCGGGACGGGCACCGCCTTGCGGTTGGCGGCGATCAGGTCCAGGTCGAGGGCCGCGGTCTTCTCCAGCATCGCGTGGGAGGTGCCGACCGCGATCGCGAGGGCGTCGATCCCCGTCGCCTCGACGAACGCCGCCGCCTCGGCGGGATCGGTGCGCGCGCCAGGAGCGTGTACGCCGTCCTTACCGCCGACCTCGCCGAGTTCGGCCTCCACGAAGACACCCGCGGCGTGGCAGTGCTCCACCACCGACCGGGTGGCGGCGACGTTCTCGTCGTAGGGCAGGACCGACGCGTCGTACATCACGGACCCGAAGCCGAGCGCGACCGCCTCGCGCACGAGTTCGGCCTTCGTCGCGTGGTCGAGGTGAACGGCGACCGGCACCGACGCGGTCCGCGCCACGGCGAGCGTCGCGAGCCCGATGGGTTCGAGCCCGCCGTGGTACTTCACGGCGTTCTCGCTGATCTGCAGGATCACGGGCGCACCCGCGCGTTCGGCACCGTCGACCAACGCGTTCGCGTGTTCGAGCTGGATCACGTTGAACGCGCCAACACCCCGGCCATCGCGCGCCGCGTCGCGCACGATGTCACCGGTCGACACCAACGGCATCAGAGATTCTCCTTCGTGAGTTCGCCCGACACCCAGCTGCCGCGGCGCATCACCGCGGCGGTGCCGAGCTCACTGTCGAGCACTACCAGGTCGGCCAGCAGGCCCGCCTGCAGCGCGCCCACCTCGGTGAGCCCGAACGTCCGGGCCGGCGTCGTCGAGGCCATCCGGGCGGCCTGCGTGAGGGTCTGCCCGGCCTGCTGGACCGCCAGCCGGAACGCCGCGTCCATCGTCAGGGTGCTGCCGGCGATCGACTCACCGCTGATCAGCATCACCAGGCCGTTCTCGACCCGGACCGGCCGGTGACCGAGGTTGTAGACGCCGTCGGGCATCCCGGCCGCGGCCATCGCGTCGGTGACGAGGGACACCCGGTCGGCTCCGGCCGAGCGGGCGGCGACGGCGATCACACCCGGGTGCACGTGCATCCCGTCGGCGATCAGCTCCACGGTCACCCGTTCGTCCTCGAGGAGGGCGCCGACCGGTCCGGGAGCGCGGTGGTGCAGAGGTGGCATGCCGTTGAAGAGGTGGGTCGCGACGGTGGCGCCCGCGTCGACCGCGTCGATCACGGTGGTGTAGTCGGCGTCGCTGTGGCCGACGGCGGCGACCACGCCGGCCTCGCACACCCGGCGTACGGCGTCCAGACCGCCGGGCAGCTCCGGGGCCAGCGTGACCATCCGGATGGTGCCCCGGCCAAGTGCCAGCAACCGGTCCAACTCGGCCCGCTCCGCCGGCCGCAGACAGGCCGGGTCGTGCGCGCCCTTGCGTGCCTCGCTGATCCAGGGACCCTCGAGGTGCATGCCCGCGACCACACCGTCGACCACGAGGTCGGCTGTGGCGACGACCTGGCGTTCGAGCTCCTCGGCGGTGGTGGAGACCAGGCTCGCGAAGGTCGTGGTGGTCCCGTGCGAGCGGTGGAACTCCGCCACCCGCGCGGTGTCCTCCAGCGTCGCGGTGAGGTAGGACGCTCCCCCGCCGCCGTGGACGTGGGTGTCGACGAAGCCGGGTACGACGATCCGGCCGGCGAGGTCGACGTCGGCCGGTCGGGCCGGGATGCCCTCACCCACGCCGACGATGCGCTCGTTCACCACCTCGATCCAACCCGGGTCGAGGACGGCGTCGGGGGTCACGACCTTGCCGTTGGCGAGCAGCGTCACGGGTTTCCTCCGTCAGTGGACCGGTGCACGGTCGATGAGGCGCTCGGCCAGGAGGGCCGCGCCCAGACATCCTGCCTGGTCACCGAGCGTCGCCCGGACGACACGGGGATGCCGTTGGAACGTCAGTCGCTTGTCGAGCTGTTCGGCGAGCGGGGCCAGCAGGAGGTCCTCCGCCTCGGCGAGGCCGCCGCCGACGATCACCACCTCGGACCCGAGCAGCGTCACCGCGGTGTGCAGGACCGTCACCAGTGCCGAGACCGCCTCGTCCCACACCGCGCGCGCGTCCTCGTCGCCGGCCTGGACCAGGGCGGCGACGTCGGCCGCGCCGGAGACCGTGCGGCCGCTGCGTTCGGAGTAACGCCGGGCCACTGCGGCGGCCGAGGCGACGCGCTCCAGGCAGCCACGCGCGCCGCACGGGCACGGCTCACCGTCGGGTTCGACGATGACGTGGCCGACCTCACCCGCGTAACCGCCTGCGACGAGGGGGCGGCCGTCGACGATCAGGCTGGCCGCGATGCCGGTGCCCAGGGCGATGAACAGGCTGTCGCTCGCGCCGGCGCCGGCTCCGAGGACGTTCTCGGCCAGGCCGCCCGCGCGGACGTCGTGCCCGAGCGCGACCGGGATGCCGAGTCGTTTGGTGAGGACGGTGACGAGCGGTGCGTCGTGCCAGCCGATGTTGGCGGCGGTGACCGCGACACCGCGGGCCTCGTCCACGATCCCGGGTACGGCGAGACCGGCGGCCGCGGGCGCGTCCAGCCCCAGGCCGGGCGCGTCCGCAGCGAGCGTCTGGAACGCCGTACCGATCTGGTCGATCACTGCCTGCGGGCCCGCCGCGACCGGCGTGGGGAACGACCGGCGGGTGCGTACCCGCCGCTCGGCGTCGACGAGAGCACCTTTCATGGAGGTGCCGCCGACGTCGAGGGCGAGGACGCAGGAACGCGGGTCGAACGCGTCAGGCTGGGCGGGGTCCGGGCGCCCGGACGGGTGGGCCGTCTGGGTCACTTGGTGTCCACGCCTGCTGTTCCGGACAGGATGACCGAGCGGGTCAGGTTGCGCGGACGGTCGGGGTCGAGCCCCTTCTCCGCGCCGATCGTCACGGCGAGCCGTTGGACCCGGATCAGCTCGGCCATCGGGTCGCGGTCGGGAACGGACACGACCAGGGCGCCGATCTTGGCGACCTCGTCGCGCAGACCGGCCGGCGGCGCTCCGAGGAACCACACCACGGAGGAGCTGTCGGTGATGCTCATGGGACCGTGACGGTACTCCATCGCGGGGTAGGACTCGGTCCAGGACAGCGAGGCCTCGCGCATCTTCAGCGCGGCCTCGTTGGCCAGGCCGATGGTCCAGCCGGCACCGAGGTAGGTGAACTGGCGACGCTGCGTGGCTCCGTCCGGCAGCGCCTCGGTCACGGTCTGCTCGGCGTCGGCGATCGCGCCGGACAGGTCGGCGCCCAGGTGGGCGCGGAAGAGCGTGAGGGCGGAGGTCGCGAAGCGGGTCTGGACGACCGACTTCTCGTCGGCGAAGTCGAGGACGACCGTCTCGTCGGACAGGTCCATCACCGGCGTCGTGGGGTCGGCGGTGATGCCTACCGTCGGCACCTGGCCACGCAGCTGGGACAGGACCGCGAGCACCTCGCTCGTCGTGCCGGAGCGCGTGAGGGCGACCACCCGGTCGTAGCGGCGGCCGGCGGGGATCTCGGTGGCGGTGAAGGCGTCGGTCTCGCCGTGTCCGGCCGCCTCCCGCAGGTTGGCGTAGGCCTGCGCCATGAACCAGGATGTGCCGCAGCCGAAGACGGCGACCCGCTCGCCCTTGCGGGGCAACACCCCTCCGGCGGTCTCGGCGAGTGCGACGGAACGACGCCAGCACTCCGGTTGGCTGGCGATCTCCTCGGTCACGAATTCCATGCCTGCCCCTTCCGCGATCGGCTGCCCGCAGCATAGGCCATCGACCGCGCATTTGTGCATGCTTTGACCGGTAAACGAACAGTCATGTGCAAGATCTGGCCATCCGCTGCCCGACTGTCACAAACACGTGCCCAATGTCGGAATAAGCGCGTTCAAGCATCCCCATGCAGGCTGTGGGCACTCTATGATCGGTTTTCCCAAACTCTCGCGCAGCTTCGAACATTGGGCGGTAGTCCATGAACCGCTACGAACGGCTCAACGCGATCCTGGAACTCGTCGCCGAGCGCGGCCGGATCGACGTCGAGACCCTGTCCGGCGAACTCGACGTCTCGACCGCGACCATCCGGCGCGACCTCGACCACCTCGCTCAACAGCAGTTCCTCACCAGGACCCGTGGTGGCGCGGTCGCGCACAGTGTCGCCTACGACCTGCCGCTTCGCTACAAGACCGCCCGCCAGGCGACGGAGAAGCAACGCATCGGCCAGGCGGCCGCCGATCTCGTCGAGGTCGGGATGGTGATCGGGATCAACGGCGGCACCACGGCCACCGAGGTCGCCCGCGCCATCGCCACCCGCACCGACCTGCGGTCGCCCGACGGAGGCCGCCGCGCCGTCACCATCGTCACCAACGCCGTCAACATCGCCAACGAGCTGACCGTGCGCCCGCACGTCAAGATCGTGGTCACCGGCGGTGTCGCCCGGCCACAGTCCTACGAGCTCGCCGGACCGCTCGCGACCCACATCCTCGAAGGCGTGAGCCTCGACCTCGCCATCCTCGGCGTGGACGCCGTCGACCCGATGTACGGCGCCAGCGCCCACCACGAGGGCGAGGCCGACATCAACAAGTTGATGGCCTCCCGGGCCCGGCAGGTCGTCGTGGTCGCCGACAGCTCCAAGCTCGGCTCACAGGCGTTCGCCCGGATCCGGCGGCCGGAGGAGATCGACCTGCTCATCACCGACGTCGGCGTCCCCGACGACGCGGTGGCGAAGTTCGAGGAGGCCGGCGTCAAGGTCATGTGCGTCTGATCGCGTAACACGCACACCCGGTTACGCGCGGCAGCCGTGTCTCGCTCCGCTCGTGTAGTTTCACGGCTCGTGCGCATCCTTCACGTGTCCGACCTCCACATCGAGCCCGAGCCCGAGGAACGCCTGCCCGGCCTGATGAGCACGCTCGCGAACGACCGCGAGCCACTGCGCCGCGTCGGTGCCGACCTGATGATCGTCTCCGGCGACCTCACGACCTACGGCAGTTCGAGGCGTGACCATCTCGCCCAGGCGCGCGAGTGGCTGGACAGCCTCGGGATCCCCTACCTCGCCGTTCCCGGCAACCACGACCTCGGGCCGAGCCGGATCCGGGGCGAGCGCAACCCCCACCAGGAGGGGTTCGAGGACGTCGAGTTCAAGCAGACGGGCTATGGCCGCACGTTCGGGCCCGACCCGTTGGTCGTCCGCGACCTCGACCGGCTCCGCGTCGTCGGGGTCGCGCTGCGCGAGGACGACCTCGACGGCGTACTCCCCCGGCTGACCGAGCTGATCGGCGCCGACACCCGGCCGGTGATCCTGGTCGGTCACTATCCGCTCGTGCCCACGCGCGAGCCGAAGCCGCACACCGACTTCGGCTCGGAGACGTTCGTCCCGCGGGCCGGCGCCGTCCTGCTCGACCTGGTCCGGCGCAGCCCGAACGTCGTCCTCTACGCGTGCGGCCACGTGCACGTCAACTCCGCCCGCCCGCTCGCGCCGCACTGCCTCCAGGTGACCGCCGGTTCGCTCGGCCAGGGCGCCAGCACCTACCGGGTCTACGACGTCGACGAGACGGGTCTCGGCTACTCCACCGTGCTCGGCAGCGGGCCGCTGATCTTCTGGAACACCTTCGACCCGGCGCTGGCGGCGGAGTTCTCCCTCGGCACCGGCACGGAACGCACCGGCAGGATCACCTTCTGAGCCCTCGCCGCCGTGCCCGTTCGTCCGCCGGCCGTGAAAACACCGTTGTCTGTTTCGCCGACACCGCGTACGGTCGTGCGTACACGAGGAAGGAGGTGGTCCAGCGTATGCATAGCTTTGGGACTCGTGAGGTGGCTGTCCGCTAGCCGCTGTCCCTTGAAGGACCGACTGCCGATCACCGGCTCGTCCTGATGGCACCCGCCGCGGTAACGCGGCGTGAGTGCCGGATGGCGGCCGGCGAAGCCAAGGCAGCCACCCGACCCGCGGGCGCTGGTACTTGTCCCCCCAGCACACAAAGCCCGCGGGTCGTCCCATGCCCGGACCCGGCGATCCGCTCGCCGTGGCCGGGCATTCGTGTCGTGGGGGGTACGCCGGCCCGTGCCGTCCATCCCGGAATGTCCGTACCACCGACTGGCCGGAACCGGGCACGGCTCAGCTGTCGAACCAGGTGCTGGATCCCGCCGGGAGCGCCGGACGTCGGCCGCCGGACGGCGAATCAGGGCGCCAGGCGCTCGAGGACCCAGCCCTCACCCTCGCGGCGGTAACCGATCCGGTCGTGCAGGCGACCGTGCCGGCCCTGCCAGAACTCCACCGTCTCCGGCCGGACGCGGTATCCGCCCCAGAAGTCGGGCAGCGGAATCTCCTCGTCCTCCCCCCACCGCGCCTCCACCTCGGCGTACGCGCGGTCGAGGGCGGCCCGATCGGCCACCACCTGGGACTGCGGGCTCGCCCAGGCACCGAGCCGGCTGTCGCGAGGCCGGCTCGCGAAGTAGGCGGCAGACTCCTCCCGGCTGACCCGCTCGGCGGTGCCGGTGACGCGGACCTGGCGTTCCATCGCGTGCCAGGGAAAGACGAGTGCCGCCCGCGGGTTGGCCCCGAGATCGGCCGCCTTGGCCGACTCGTAGTTGGTGTAGAAGACGAAGCCCCGCTCGTCGAGTCCCTTCAACAACACGGTGCGGGCGGACGGGACGCCGTCGGGCGTGGCGGTGGCGAGCACCATGGCGTTCGGCTCGGGCACCTCACCAGCGAGCGCGTCGTCGAGCCACGCCGCGAACTGCGTCAACGGGTCGGGGGCCACGTCCGCCTCGTCGAGTTCACCACGCGCGTAGCGCCGGCGCAGGGCCGCGAGACCGGCCGCCGGAGCGCCGGGCGGAAGGCTGACCGGTGGCCCGACCGGGACGGTCGGAACCGGCGCGGCGCTCGGCACCTCCGGGACCGGCGGGAACGGCGGCCGCTCCTCGGGTCGGCGACCCGGTATCGGTGGACCGTCAGGAGACACCACACCGGCCGCACCGTCGGCGGCGGGGATGGCCGCGGCAGAGGTGTCGACGGGGGGAAGGTCGGCGGCGTCGCCGTGCGCCTGCTCCACGAGTCCCGACCCTAGCCCTGCCGGGCCGTGTCGGCGCGGTGGACTCGCGTCGCACCGCGTCGACGGCCTCGCCATGGACCGCCGACGGTGTGATCGTGGGCACCATGACGAACATGACCGAGCCGAACGGACCGGATCGACCTCCGCCACCTCCGCGTTCCTGGCTGCTGGACCGGCCGCTGACCGGGTTCGCCCTGCCCCACGGACGGCTGGGTTCGTTGCTGGGACGGGTGATGGCGGTACTCGGCGGAGCCGAGCAGCGGGAGGTGTCGAAGCTGCTGGAGGTACGCCCGGGCGAGCGCGTGCTGGAGGTCGGCTACGGGCCCGGAGTCCTGCTCGCCCTCCTGGTCGAGGCCGGCGCCACGGTCGCCGGCGCCGATCCGTCCCCGCAGATGTGTGCCTTGGCCCGGCGCCGCAACCACGCGGCTGTCGAGGCGGGACGGGCAGACCTGCGCGTGGGTACGGCGGAGCGCACCGGCTTCGACGAGGGCGCCTTCGACGCGGCCGTCTCGGTCAACAACGTGCCGATGTGGTCCGACCTGGCGGCGGGGATGCGGGAGCTCCGTCGCGTCGTACGTCCGGGCGGCCGGGTGGTGGTCACCTGGCACGGCGGCTCGCGCCCGACCCGGGTGGGACGCCGGATGACGCTGGACGCGCAGGTGCTCGACCGCATCCTCACGAGCATGCGGGACACCTTCGGAACCGCCGAGCTCCACCACGGCACCCGGGTCGTCGCCTTCCGCGCCACCCGTCCACTCGATCATGCCGGCGAGACCATCGATGATCATGCTCGTGATCAGGGGGACGAACGGGCGCCAGGAGACCATCCGGCTTCGTGATCATGGGGTGCGCGGGCGAATCTCCCGCCAGCACGCGCCCCTTGCCCCCGGACCGGTGGGCGCGCTGACAGAATGGACCGGGCCTGACACTGACGTCCGCGCATCCTGTCTGTCCCGCACGTCCGCAGAGGTGGCACTGTGGCTGACGCCTTCGACCCCGCCCGCATCACGATCCCCCACGACCGGCTGCCCGCCGACGGCCGCTTCGGGTCCGGCCCCTCGAAGGTGCGGCCCGAGGCTGTGGCCGCCCTGACCGGCGCCGCGTCGACACTCCTCGGCACCTCGCACCGGCAGGCGCCGATCCGGAAGCTGGTCGGGCGGGTCCGCGCTGGCATCAGCGAGCTGTTCGGCCTGCCCGACGGCTACGAGGTGGTGCTCGGCAACGGCGGGTCCACGGCATTCTGGGACATCGCGGCACACAACCTCGTCCGCGACCGGGCTCAGCACCTGTCCTTCGGGGAGTTCTCCGCGAAGTTCGCGTCGGTGACCGGCGGCGCGCCGTTCCTCGGTACGCCGACCGTGGTGAAGGCCGAGCCCGGCACCCTGGCGTCCCCGTACGCCGAGGAGGGCATCGACGCCTACGCCTGGCCGCACAACGAGACCTCGACCGGTGTGATGGCACCGGTCCGCAGGATCGCCGGAGCCGACGAGGACGCGCTGGTCCTGGTCGACGCGACCTCGGGTGCCGGTGGTCTTCCGGTCGACATCGCCGAGTCCGACGTCTACTACTTCGCACCGCAGAAGTGCTTCGCCTCCGACGGTGGCCTGTGGCTGGCCGTGATGTCGCCACGCACACTCGACCGGGTTGAGGAGATCGCCGGCTCCGGTCGCTACGTTCCGACGTTCCTCGACCTGCCGACGGCGATCGACAACTCACGCAAGGACCAGACCTACAACACCCCGTCGATCGCGACCCTCGTCCTGCTCGCCGAACAGCTCGACTGGCTGCTCGGGGGCGGCGGGCTCGCCGGCGCGGTCGAGCGGACGAGCGACTCCTCCAGCCGGCTCTACGCCTGGGCGGAGAAGTCGGAGTTCGCGACGCCGTTCGTGTCCGACCCGGCCGCGCGTTCCCTCGTCGTCGGCACCGTCGACTTCGACGACGCGGTGGACGCCTCGGCCGTGGCGAAGGTGCTCCGCGCCAACGGCATCGTCGACGTCGAGCCCTACCGCAAGCTCGGCCGCAACCAACTGCGCGTCGCGATGTTCCCGGCGGTCGACCCGGCCGACGTCGAGGCACTGACCTGGTGCGTCGACTACGTCGTCGAGCAACTCCGCGGCTGAGCGCGCCCCCACCACGAACGCGAGGGCCGGTTTCGCGGCGCGCCAGGCGGCGCCGGCGATACCGGCCCTTCGCTGAGTCCTGGCGGGGTCCTGGCTGGATCCTGGCCGAGGCCTATTCGGGGTCGTCGCGGTAGAGAGGGCGGCGGCGCCGTGGCCGCTCCGGCTCCTCCTGGGACGGGACGGGCGACCAGCCAGTCCCCTCATCTGACCAACCGGGCTGCTCCCCCGAACGCGGCACGGCCCACGGCGGCTTCTCGTCCCCCTCCGAACGCGGGGTCTGGCGAGGGCTCGGCGGGCGATGGTCGGCCGGGGGCACGTCCTCGGTCGAGCGGATCCGCCGACCCCTTCGGGCCGGCGCTGCCGGCGGTTGGGGTGCCGGGGTCGGTACGTCGGGGACCGGGTACCACGGCCGGTCCGAGGTGCCGTTGTCGTACGCCGGCTCGTCGTGAGTCCAGCTCTCCTGTGAGCGGCGCCGTCCTCCGGTGTTCTCCTCGTCGGGCCGACGCGGCTCCTCCGTCGGCTGCTCCTGGGCGTGCCGCCGTCCCCGCGACCGGCGCGGCTCCTCCGGGGGCCACTGGGCCGGCGGCGGCCACTGCTCCTCCGGAGGCGAAGCGTTCTCCGTCCGTCCCCGCGCGGGCGGCCACTCGTCGAGGCGATCATCGGATCGCGACCAGTCCTGCGTGTCCTGTGTGCGCGACCACTCCTCCGAGCGCGACCGGTCCGCCGGATGCGACCGGTCCGCCGGAACCGACCAGTCCTCCGAACGTCGCGGCTCGGCCCACGGCTCGACGGGCTGGTCCACCGACCGGCTCGAACGCCCGGGCTCCTGCCGGGGCGGCGCCGGCTCGTCCGGGTGAGGGCGCCAGTCCGCGTCCTCCCAGGGCAGGGGTACGCCGCCGCCGTCGGCGGGACCGGCCGCCCGGCGTCGCCCGCCCGCGGGACGCTCGTCTCCGGGAGCGGTGCCGGACGACGCCACGCCGTTGCCCGCCCAGGTGTCGTCTCCGGCGCTCGGGGTCGCCCATGCCTCACTCGCCCATGCCTCGCCGGTCCGGCCCGGCTCCGGCCACGCCTCGTTCCGACCCGGCTCGGCCGACGTCGCGTCGTCGACCGCCAGGCCAGCCTCCCCGCGCCGATGATCGTCCAGCCCGCTGGTCGCCGACCGGGCCTCCCGCGGGTCGTCGTAGGGCGAGGTCCCCCGCCCGTCCGGACCGCCCGGCGCCGGATCCTCGGGCGGACGACGCCGCACCGGGCGCTTACGCCGCGACACGGGGAACGCCGCGATGCCGGCGAGGACGGCGGCCACGATGACCAACAGCAGGATGCCGCCGGGCAGGCCACCAAAGAGCCCGTTGTCGGCGCCGGCACTGGTGTCCGCGGTGTCGTCGGCGGCGGGAGCTGTGGGTTTCGCGGTGCTCGGCTTCGGCGCCGGGGTCTGGCCGGGCGTGGAGGTGCCGACCGGGGCGCCCGCGGTGAACGGCACGCTGAACACGGAGGACCTGGCGCCCTCACTGCCCACGAAGATCTGTTCGCCGTCCAGGCTCATCGCGACCGACTCGCCCTGGCGCTGCTGCGTCAACGGGATCTTCCGCACGACCTTGGCGTCGGGCCAGTTCAGCACCTGTGCGTCGGCGTACGTGCGGAGGACGATCGCCGAGCCGTCCGGAGCGAACACCCCGTCGGTCACGACCGCCGGGGCGGAGGCGACCTTCGTCATTTCGGCCGTGGCTCCGGCGACGAGTTCCGGCGGCGCGGCGTAGATCGCACCGCCCTTCGGGTCCTTGGTCACGATGTAGACGCGACCCGTGCGGGGGTGGACGAGCAGCGCCTCGGCGTCGTGGGGACCGTCGGGGTACTCGAGCCGGAACCTGCTCCACTCGACGCTCTGGTCACCGAGCGACTCGGGTTCGCGGAACCGGTAGAGCGTGACCGAGCCGCGCAACTTCTCGTTGTCGCCGATGTCGCCGATCCAGATGCGCTCGTCCGGGCCGCTCGCCAGGGCTTCCCAGTCCAGATGCCCTGCGCTGCCGAGCACGAGCGTCCCGACGACGTTGCCACGGGGGTCGAGCGCGAAGACGCGGGCCGTGTCGCCGGAGTCGTTGTTGGTGTAGAAGTAGCCGGGGTGCCTGGTGCTGGCGGCGAGTCCGCTGGACTCGGTGACGCGTTCGTCGTCGATCGTGAACGCCTGTTTCGCCTCGTCGGGATCACCGGGAGCGGCGTAGGAGGGCGCGGCGGCCAACGGGGCCGCGACCAGCCCGGCCAGAGTTCCGGCGGCGGCGACCGCGGCGAGTCGGTGGCCAAGCCGGGCGATCCGGCGGTCCGCGCGTTCGAAAGTCACGGTCGCAGCACCTCCGCCAGGTCGGGCTCCAGCAACCGCGCGAGTGCGGGCGTCACCCCCCACGCGGTCATGAGCGCGCGGTAGTCGGCGATGACCTCTTCGGACGGGGCCGCGCCGGTGCGGACCGCTCGGAGTAGGACGTTGCGCGGTGTGTGCTCGGAAGGGACGAACTCCATCACATCCACGCGGTAACCCACAAGTCTCAGGATCGCCGCGCGCACCCCGTCGGTGAGCACGTCCGTCAGCCTCTCACGAAGGATCCCGTGCCGGGTGAGGAGGGAGTAAGGCGCCGGCGCTCCCCGCTCGCGCACCTGTGCGTGCAGGTCGTGGTGGCAGCACGGTGCCGCGAGGATCAACGGCGCACGCCAGCCGACCCCGCGGGCGAGCGCGTCGTCGGTGGCGGTGTCGCAGGCGTGCAGGGCGAGAACGACGTCGGCACCGGCCTCGACCTGGGCGGCCGCGATGTCGGCCGCGGTGAACGTCACGTGCTCGGACCAGCGAAGTTCCTCCGCCAGCCTGGTGTTGCGTCGCCGCGCCTGCTCCTTCACGTCGATGCCGGTCAGCGTGACGGGCAGCCCGCGCACACCGGAGAGGAACGCGTAGGCCGCGAAGGTGAGGTAGGCGTTGCCGCAGCCGAGGTCGACGAGCCGCAGCGGGCGCTCCGGAGTGGGGCGCTCGAGCACGCCCGCCGCCACGGCGTCGTCGATCGCCGGTCCGAGCAGCCGGACGAACTCCTCCACCTGGCGGTACTTGTCCCGCCGGGTCGGTTTGACGACGCCCTCGCGGCTGCTGATGCCGACGGCGGCGAGGAACGGCTCGGCCGGATCGAGGACGCGGTGCTTCCCGCGGTCGTGGTCGCGGTCCGGCGCGGGGCCGGTCTCGTCCCGGTCGCGGCGGTGGACCTGCGCCTCGCCCTTCTTGGTGACCCGGAGCTGGATCGTCTCCGCGATCGTGTCGACGTGCCAGTTGCCGTAGGCGGCGAGCAGCGCCTCCTCCACGGCCTGCCGGGCGGGTTCGCCGAGCGGGACGTTGCGGACGTGGGCCTGGCGGTCGTCGTACGTCGTGATCTGGAGGTGCCGTCCGCCCTTGATGTCGACGTAACGCAGCTCGGTCCGCCGCCACGGCGGCAGTTCTCCGCGTCGACGACCGGCGGCGACGGCCCGGACCAGGCGCTCGTCGTCCAGCACCAGGTCTCGAAGCCGGTCAAGCGCGACAACCAGGGATTCGGGCATCCGGCCATTGTCGCGCGTCCGGTTTTCGCCGCCCACGGACCGGCTGCCGGACCGGCCTGCGGGCCTTACCCTGGGAGATCGCGAATCCGGGAGCTCGCGCGCCGGTGCAGAAGGGCGGATCGGATGCAGTACTTCACCAGACCCCTCGAGGCGTTGTTCACGATCGTCGTCGCCGGGTTGCTCTGGGTGCTGGCGTCCGTACCCATCGTCACCCTCGGTCCGGCCACCGCGGCCTTCGCCGCCGTGATGATGGAGTGGGGTCAGGACGGCCCACCCTCGGTCTGGTCGACGTTCTGGACCGCGTTCCGGCGCCACTTCCGGCAGGGCATGTGGCTCGGCTTCCTCGCCACCATCGCCGGGGTGCTGCTCTCGGTCGACCTGATGTACGGCCTGCGGGCCACGGACGCGCCGCTGCGCGCCGTCGTGATGGTCGCCGCGATCATCGGCATCCTGGCCGTCGGCGGGACGCTCGTCTTCACCTTCCCGGTGATGGTCGCCTACCCGGCGCCGTGGCGTCGGGTGCTGCGCAACGCCGCGTTGTTCGCCGCCGCCCATCCGCTGACGACGCTCGGCAGCCTGTTCCTGCTGCTGGCCGCGTCGCTGCTGGTCGTGTTCATCCCGGCGCTCCTGCCGGTGTGGGTCGGGTTCGCGGCCTGGACGATCAGCCGGCTGGTGCGGCGGGTCTTCCGGCGGTTCCTCGCCCGCCAGGAGGCCGCGGCGGCGCAGTCGGCCGCGAAGGCGGCGTCGCTGACCTGACCGCGTGGACCGCGTGGAGCGTCCGGCCCGACCTGGCTGGCCATGCCCTTGGAGTATCGAACGGGTGGCCATGAGGTCTTGGACGGACCGGCGACCCGGGGTGGAGGGTTGAACGAGGTCCACCACGGAAGGTTCGCGATGACACCCGACGGCCCACCCGTCCAGCCACCCGATCGCGGGCTCGTTCGGTCGTTCCGGCACCCGCTGGAGGGTGCCCGCATCCTCCTCGTCGGCGGCACCTCGGGACTCGGGCTGGCGGTCGCTCGGGCCGTGGCGGAGCGTGGGGCCACGCCGATCGTCGCGTCGCGCAGCCAGGTCCACGTCGACGGCGCGCTCGGCGCGCTGCCTGACCACGCGGAGGGCGCCACGGTCGACCTCACCGATCCGGGTTCGATCGCGCGTCTCGTGGACTACGCCGGGGCGCTCGATCATGTCGTCTACACCGCCGGCGAACCCCTTCAGCGCACCGAGCTGACAGACCTCACCCCCGAGATCGTCCGCAGCGTCTGGGAGACCCGCTACCTCGGCGCCCTCAGCGTCGTGCGAGCGGTCGCCGTGGCCGGCACGGCGACGGCCATCGGTGCCATACGCAAGGGCGGCTCCATCGTCCTGACCGGAGGCAGCGCCGGCCAGCGACCGGGACCGGGCTGGTCGCTGGGGGCGAGCCTGTGCGGCGCCCTGGAGGCCCTCACCCGAGAGCTCGCGCTCGAACTCGCCCCGGTCCGGGTCAACCTGGTCGCGCCCGGCCTCACCCGCAGGCCGCAGTGGGCCGGGATGTCCGGGGAGGAGCAGCGGGCGATGTACGGCCGCCTCGCCGCCACCCTGCCCGTCCGCCGGTTGGGCGAGCCCTCCGACGTCGCCCTCGCCTACGTCTACGCCATGGAACAGCCGATGGCGACCGGTACCTCGATCCTGGTCGACGGCGGCGCGGTCCTCGTCTGAGCGTCCCCGTCGCCCGTCTGAGCGTCTCCGTCAGGCGTGGCGGGCGAGCTCGGACCAGTCCGCGAACGCCGGGAAGTCCGACATCCGTCGCAGCGACTTCTCCGCCTCCTCATCCGCCGCGGTGTAGACGACGAGGCGAGCGCCTGGCTGCTCGCGCAGCCACAGGCTCGTCGTCTCCAGTCGGATCAGGCCGACCTGGGGGTGCACGAACGTCTTGACCCGGGTCGTCGGCCGGGCCACCGCGTGGTCGCGCCACATCTCGCGGAACTCCGGGGACACGGCGTTGAGCTCCCGGGTCAGCTCCGACCAGGACGCCTCGCCGACGTGGTCGGCGCGCGCACCACGGAAGAGGGCGAGGGAGTGGCCCGCCTCCTCCTTCCAGGGCAGCACGAGCTCGCGCCACCTCGGCTCGGCGAAGAGCAGCCACAACACGTTGCGGCGGTGGACCGGCAGCGGTGACATGTCACCCATCAGCAGGACGCGGGCGCGGTTGTCGGCGATCACGTCGTAGCGCGGTGTCACCACCTGCGCCGGATAGGGATCGAGGCTGTCAAGAACGCGTTGCACCGCCGGGTCGACCGCGACCTGTGGCGAGGCCCAGGCCGGACACGGCACGCCGGCGAGGGTGAACAGGTGCCGCGCCTCGTCCGGATGCAGCCGCAGGGTGCGGGCGATTGCGTCGAGGACCGAGCCGGAGGCGTTGATCGGGCGGCCCTGCTCGAGCCAGGTGTACCAGGTCACACCGACCCCGGCGAGCTGGGCGACCTCCTCGCGGCGAAGCCCGGGCGTACGGCGGCGCCCGCCCGCCGGCATGCCGACGTCCTCTGGCCGCAGCCGCTCCCGCCTGGAGCGCAGGAACCCGGCAAGCTCGGCCCGGCGTGGTTCGACCTCGGTCACGACAACCAGCATCCCTCGGATATGGCACTGGTGCCAGTCAGCGCTGGTACCAGGATGAGCAGGCTCTGGTACCTGCTTCAGGCCGGGTCAAACCTGGCGATGTGACAGTTGCTTCCTCGACCGACTCCTCGGCCAACTCCTCGACCACGCCGGGGCCTGACCGGCCCTGCTCCGGTCGCCGTTCCGCCGGGTCGACCACCCGCGGCGCCGGCGCCACTGCCGGCGTGTCGCGCGCGGCGTGGCGGGCCCTTCCGATCATCCTGCTCGGCTCGTTCCTCGCCACCTCGAACTTCTTCGTTGTCAACGTCGCCTTGCCGACGATCGGCCGGTCGCTCGACGCGAGCGCGGCCATGCTGCAAGTGGTCGTCGCGGCGTACTCCGTCTCCTACGCGGCGTCCCTCGTCGCGGGTGGCCGGCTCGGCGACCGCTACGGGCGGCGCAGGGTGCTCCTCGTCGGACTCACCGGCTTCGCGGTCGCCTCGGTCGCCTGCGGCTTCGCCTCCGACGCGTGGTTCCTCGCCGGAGGGCGGCTGGTCCAGGGCGCGGCGGCCGGAATCTTCGCGCCCCAGGTCCTGAGCACGATCCAGGCCACCTACCCCGGACCCGCCCGTCAACGCGCGCTTGCCGCCTTCGGAGCGACGCTCGGAATCGCCTGTGTGGCAGGGCAGCTGTATGGCGGTGCCGCGGTCGCCTTCGACCTCGCACACCTCGGCTGGCGGGTCATCTTCTTCACCTTCGCCCCACTCAGCCTCCTCGTCGCCGGCCTCGCTGTTCGCCTGGTGCCAGAGACCAGGGGCGTCGCCGTACCCATCGACCTGCGCGGCGCCGCCGCGCTCACGCTGTCCCTCGCACTCCTGCTGGTGCCGTTGAGCATCGGAGCCTCGGCGGGCTGGCCCGCGTGGAGTTGGGTGAGCCTCGCCGCCGCACCGGTCGCGGCGTACGGCTTCGTCCGCGGTCAGGCGACCCGCGAACGCGCGGGTGGCTCGCCGCTGCTCCCGCCGTCGCTGTTCCGCCTGGTCGCGTTCCGTCGCGGGTTGGCGGTCGTCGCGGTGTTCTTCGTCGGGACCGGAGGCTTCCTCCTCACCACCGGGATCTCCCTGCAGGACGGGCTCGGCATGACCCCCCTCGGCTCCGGGTTCGCGCTCGCGCCGTACGCGCTCGGCTTCCTGGTCGCCTCGCTCACGGTGCCCCGCCTGGTCGGGAGGTACGCCGCGCGGGTGATCGTGGTCGGCGCCGTCGTCCTCGCGGCGAGTCTCGCCGCGGCCGCCGCCCAGGCCGCCCTCGGGTACGCCCATCTGGGCGCCCCGGCTCTCGCGCCCGCGCTGGCGGCGATCGGCTTCGGGCAGGGACTGGTCATGATCCCGGTGTTCGGCGTCGTACTGGCCGAGATCCCGACCGACCGGGCAGGCGTCGCGAGCGGTGTCCTCACCACCACCCAGCAGGCCGCCCTCGCCGTGGGGGTCGCGGCACTCGGCGCCCTCTTCTTCCAGCTCGCCGCGGGACCCGTGGGCGCCGACGGCTGGCGTGACGCGACCGTCGCGGTGTTCGCCGGCGAGGCGGCGTTGGCGCTGCTCACCGTGCTGTTCGCGGTGCGTGCCGGGGGTACCGTCCGCCGTGCTCGCGAGGTGGCCGGAAGATGAGGTGTGACCGAAACGCGAGGTTCCGCGTCCGATGACCGTTCCCACCGCAACTCCCCGCCTGACCCGCCGAACGCCGGCCCGGCCTCCCGACGAAGCCCCCGACCGGACTCCCCGCCGAGTTCGCGGGCGGGCTCCCGGCAACGGGCGTTCGGAGTGGTCGCGGCGGTCGTGATCGGCATCTTCCTGGCCTGCCAGTCGCGAGTGAACGGCCAACTGGGCCAGGAGGTACACGACGGGATCCTGGCCGCCCTGTGGTCGTTCGGATCGGGCCTGGTCGTCCTGGCGACCGTCTACGCGCTCAGCCCCGGGACCCGCGCGGGTGTACGCCGGCTCTGGCGGACCGTTCGCTCGGCCGCCGGGGTGGGAATCGGAACCTCCGCCCGCGCCCTGCGCCCGTGGCACTGCCTGGGCGGGGTGTGCGGCGCCTACCTCGTGGTCACGCAGTCCTCGATCGTCGGACTGGTCGGTGTTGCGGTGTTCACCGTGGCGGTCGTCGCGGGACAGGCGGCGAGCAGCCTGGTCGTCGACCGGCTGGGCCTCGGCCCCGCCGGTCGGCAGCCGGTGACGCTGCTGCGAGTGGTCGGTGCCGTTCTCGCGCTCTGCGCCGTCCTCCTGTCGGTCGGGCACCAGTTGGACACACCGGCCAAGGCCGCCCTCGCGATCCTCCCGGCGCTCGGGGGTGTCGGCACCGCCTGGCAGCAGGCGGTGAACGGCCGGGTGGCCGCGACCGCCAGCGGATCCGGTGGCGCGCAGGTCGGGCAGCCCGGCCCGGTCGCCCCTGTCATCGACGGCCCCCACGCCACCCGCACCCAGGGAGCCCTGGTCGCCGCCCTCGTCAACTTCACGATCGGAACGTCCGCGCTCATCATCGCCGCCCTCGTCGACATCGCCCTGCGCGGAACGCCGGACGCGTTCCCGACCAACCCGATCCTCTACATCGGCGGCATGTTCGGTGTCGCGTTCATCAGCATGGCCGCCTACGTCGTCCGCATCACCGGCGTCCTGCTGCTCGGCCTCGCCTCCGTCGCGGGCCAGCTCATCGGCGCGCTGGTGTTGGACGCGCTCCTTCCCGCCAGTGGCACCGAGCTGAGCCCGACCACCGTCCTCGGCACCGTTCTCACCCTGGTCGCGGTCGCGATCGCCGCCGCTCCGGCGCGACGGACACCCGCCCTGGCGCGGTAGCACGAAGGCCCGCGGCCACTCCGCGTGTCCCCGCTGCTCCCCGGAGGTTCTCCTCGCGTCTCCTCCGACCGGTTCTGGCACTGCGTTTACCTCGCGGGGGTTGCCCCGGAAGGCCGGCGCGGCCACTCTTACGCAATGGAGTACACGCACCTCGGAAGGGCCGGCGTCCCGTGTCTCGGCGTGCCGTTCACGGGGCCGGGCGGCTCCGCGTCTGAGGCGAACGCCGGGTGACACTCTTCGTCGGAGCGCTCAACGGCGGCCACCGTAAGCAGCACCACTCCGGCATTCCCGTGACGCCCGCCGAACTGGCCGCCGACTCGGCGCGGGTCGCCGCCGCGGGCGCTACCGAAGTGCACGTACACCCCCGAAACGCCGACGGGAACGAGTCCCTCGCACCGGGTGACGTCGCCGCCGCGCTCACCGCGATCCGGGCCGCCGCGCCCGGCCTGGACGTCAGCGTCACGACCGGCGCCTGGATCGAACCCGACCCGCAGCGCCGGTCGGCCCTGATCGCCGAGTGGAACGTCCTTCCCACCTCGGCATCGGTGAACGCCCACGAGGACGGCGCGGTCGAGGTGGCACGGATCCTGCGGGCCCGCGGTGTGGACGTCGAGGTCGGACTCTTCACGGTCACCACCGCCGAATGGTTCGTCCGGGGTCCGCTTCGCGGGCTCGCCAACCGGATCCTCGTCGAACCCGTCGACCGGCCGAGCATCCTCGCCGTCCACGACGCCAGCAGCATGCTGCGGATCCTGCGTGAGCACGAGATCGACCTGCCGGTCCTCGTCCACAGCGACGGAGCGGCCACCTGGCCCGTCCTGTTGCGGGCGCGCAAGCTGGGCGTGCCGGTGCGGATCGGGTTCGAGGACACCTTCACGCTGCCGAACGGCGAGGTGGCCGAGGACAACAGCGCGCTGGTCCGGGCGGCCCTGGGCGAACAGACTCCGTCGGCCTGAACGAGCGGCGGGTACGAGCGAGCGGCTGGGCCACCCGCTCGTACCCGCTCCCTACGGCGCCTGCCAGCCCGGGTCGCGGCCGGACAGCCCGAGCGCCTGGTCGAGCCGAGAGGCGGTCGAGGGCACCTCCACCGGGTCGCCGAACAGCTTCATCTCCCGGGCCTGCCCGTCCCACCGGGTCACCCCGGCGTAGGCCGCCTCGGCCACCTCGTCCGTCACGTTCAACCGCTGCCCGGTGGCCTGGGCGAGGTCCCAGCCGTGCAGGACGAGCTCGCCGAAGAGCAACTCGGCGATGACCTCGGCCGGCATCTGCGGCTCGTGCCCGCCCATGGTGGTCATCCCCTCGCCCGCGCCGGGCTCTCCCCACGCGGCGACCGCGCGGTCGAGTTGGGCGGCGTAGTCGTGCGCCCAGTCTCCGCCGGTGAAGTCCCGGTCGGGGTCGAGCACGGTGGGATCTGTCAAGGGTGCCTTGCGGGCGGAGTGCTCCGAGACGTACCCGGTCCACACCACCAGGTGGTTGACCAGGGCACGAACGTCGTAGTCCGTGCAGGGCGTCGGCAACTCCAGCTGCTCGGGGCGGACCCCGCGGGCGACGTCGGCGGCCGACTTGGCGGCGCTCGCCATCAGCGGATGGAGCTTCATGTGCGGTCTCCTCGGGTCGGACGGAGTGCGCGGTGCGCGCGAACCTGACCAGTCAAGCCCGGGACCGGCACCTGGTCTTGAAGAAACGCGACAACCAACCAATCGGGCAGACAGCCAGCCGGACGGCCGACTCGCCCACCGGCCAAGGCCGGCGTCCACCGGGAGGGTCCGCCTCCACCGAGGACCGTCCGCGTTCTCGGGGGATGTCCGTGCCGGCCACTAACCTGCAGGCGTGGAGGGGCTGGTACCGCTGCGCGCTCCGGTGGACACCCGGGGCATCCTGCACGCCCGGGAGGGGCTGCGCAGGTTCGAGCTACGCCGGCACGCGCCCTCGGCCGCGCTGGCCCCGCTCGTCTCCCACTTCTGGGTCGTCGCGTGGGATCTGCGCGGCCAGGCCCCACACACCCAGGTGGTGCTGCCGCACCCCTGCGTCAACGTGACCTTCCTGCCCGGCCGATGTCAGGTCACGGGATCCCGCGCGCACCGCATCGGGAGTCGCTGCACGGCGCCGGGCGGGTGCTCGGGGTGATGTTCCGGCCCGGCGGGTTCCGCCCGCTGCTCGGGCGGTCCCTCACGATCCTCACCGACCGGGTGGTGCCGGTGGCGGAGATCTTCGGGCCGGCCGGTAACGCCGTGTCCGAGGCGGTCCTGGCGGCGTCCGACGACGCCGGGATGGTCGCGGCGTTCGAGCACTTCCTCCGTCCCCGGATCGACGCCCTGGCGGGCGAGGGCGGGTCACGGCTCGCGACCGTCGACCAGGTGGCGGGGATCGTGGAGCGGGTGGCGGCCGACCCGACGGTCCTGCGGGTGGACGACCTCGCCGACCAGCTGGGGATCGGCGTCCGCAGCCTGCAGCGCCTGTGCACCGAACACATCGGCGTCGGCCCCAAGTGGATCATCCGCCGCTACCGGCTGCACGAGGCGACCGCCCGGATGGCGGAAGCGGGCAGTGCGGGGTGCGACTGGGCCCGCCTCGCCGTCGAACTCGGCTACAGCGACCAGGCCCACTTCGTCCGGGACTTCACCGCCACCATCGGCGTCTCTCCCGCCCGCTACGCGCGCGAGACCGCCTCGACGACCGCACGAGCCACCAAGCCGACGGCGACCTCCACACGAGGTCACGGGCGACGGGCCGTGATCGGCCGACGAGGGCGAGGCTGACGAGGCACGCTGGGCGGCGAGCCTCAGGAGGCCGCCCGGCGCACCTCCGACCGCGCCCGTGATACTAATACCGGTATAACTATCGGGCTGCCGCATCTGAGCCCCCGTCAGCACAGGAGCCGTGGATGTGGAGACGCCTTCCCTGGCCCCGGAGGAGCACCCGCATGGTGGAGTTCAAGACCGCGAGCGAGATCGCCGCGATGCGTGAGGCGGGCAGGGTCGTCGCCCACGCGCTCGAAGCGTGCGCGAAGGAGGCGCGGCCCGGCACGTCCCTGCTGGAGCTGGACGAGATGGCCCGCGCGGTCCTGGCCGCCGACGGTGCGCGTTCGTCGTTCCTGCACTATCGCCCGCACTTCGCGCCGACGGCCTATCCCGCCGTCCTGTGCACCTCGGTCAACGAGGTCATCGTGCACGGGATCCCCGACGACTACCGGCTGCGTGACGGCGACCTGCTGAGCATCGACTTCGGGGCGGAGCTCGGCGGCTTCCACGGCGACGCCGCGAGAAGCCTGGTCGTCGGGCAGGCCGACCCCGCCGACGAGCAGTTGATCGCGACCGCGTGGGCTGCCCTCGAGGCGGGCATCGCCGCGGCCCAACCAGGTGGCCGCCTCGGCGACATCTCCCACGCCATCGGCCAGATCGGCCGCGGCGCGGGCTACGGCATCCCGGACGGCTTCGGTGGTCACGGGATCGGGCGCAAGATGCACGAGGACCCCTCGGTCCCCAACGACGGAAGGCCCCACCGTGGCTTTCCGCTGCGTCCCGGCCTGGTGATCGCGATCGAGCCGATGTTCATGGCCGGCGGAGACGACGCCTACCACCTCGCCCGCGACGGCTGGGCCCTTCGCACCAGCGACGGCAGCCGCGCCGCGCACGTCGAGCACAGCGTCGCCATCACCGAGGACGGACCCGTCATCCTCACGCTGCCGTAGCCGCGGACCGGTCAGCCGACGCTGACCTCGACCATGTGCAGGCCCGTCGACCCGTCGGGTGCGGGTGGTGCGAGCGCGGCGGTCTGCACCTCACCGGCCGTGTCGAACGCCCGTACCCGCACCTGGTGGTCGCCGGGCTTCGCGTCCCACGTCCACCGCCACTGCCGCCAGGAGTCCTTGGTGGGTTCGCCGGCGAGGTGGGCGACGTTCCAGTCACCGTCGTCGACCTGCACCTCCACCCGGGAGATCCCTCGGTGCTGCGCCCAGGCGACCCCGGCGACGACCACCTGGCCAGCCGACACGGCGGCACCCGAGCTGGGTACGTCGATGCGCGACGCGGTCTTGATGGGTCCCTGCTCCGACCACCCCCGCGTCGACCAGTACGCCTTGAACCGGTCGAACCGGGTGACCTCGATGTCGACGACCCACTTGGTCGCGGACACGTATCCATACAGGCCGGGCACCACCATCCGGACCGGGAACCCGTGCTCGAACGGCAACGGCTCGCCGTTCATCCCGAACGCCAACAACGCGGAGCGGCCGTCGGTGAGGGCGGACAGCGGCGTCCCGCAGGTCCAGCCGTCCTGCGAGGTGGACCTCACCGCGTCGGCGGCGGGATGGACCCCGACCTCGGCCAGGAGGTCGGCGATCGGCACGCCGGTCCACAGGGCGTTTCCGACGAGGTCGCCGCCCACCTCGTTGCTCACACAGGTCAGGGTCACCCACCGATGCACGATCCGGCGCTTCTGCAACTGCGCGACCGTGATGTCCAGGGGCCGGTCGACCATGCCGTGGATCCGCAGCCGCCACGTCGTCGGGTCGACCACCGGGACGGTCAGGGCCGTGTCGATGCGGTAGAAGACGTCGCTCGGGGTCCGCCACGGCGACAGGTCGTCGACGCCGAGGTCGGCCCCCGCGGGTACCGCCGTGGTCGGCGGGCGCGGGACGGGGAAGGTGGCGCGCGCGTCCTGCGCGGCCTGCTGTCGGGCGAGCAGCGTCCGGCCACCGCCGGCCGCGACGAGGGAGCCGACGACGACCACCCCGCCCCGCCACATCAGCTCACGGCGGGCCATCGGCGCGCGGGGTGCCGGGGGCGACGTGGGAGTCCGGGTGGGAGCCGTCGTCGACATGGTGGTCGGACGTGTCCCGAGCTGGCCACCCGGCGAGGTCGCCGCGCGGACCGTCGGCCGCCGGGCGGCGCTGTCCGCGACAAGCTGGGCGCGCTCGGTGACGGCCAGCAGCCAGGTCAGCACCCCCATGCCGACCGCCGCCGCGACGAGCGAGGGAAAGATCGTGCCCAGTCCCGAGTCGGGCCGAGTACCCGCCGCGATCGCCCCGAGCAGGCCCAGCCCGGCCAGGATCGCGAGGCCGACGCCCCGCCGTCGGGCGGCCAGCACGCCGGCGGCCGCCGCGATCGCGGCGACGACGACGACGATGCCGCTGATCAGGACCGGTTTGTCGGCGGTGCCGAGCGTGCGGATGCCGAACTCCCGGACGGGGACCGGGATGACATCGATGAACGCCGCACCGACGGCGACGACGGGAGAGGAGGGGGGACCGCCAACGACCCCCGCGACGAGTTCGGCGCCCGCGAGACCGGCGCCGGCCGCCAGGACGCCCCACAGGGCTGCCCACGGTCGAGAGATCGACGTAGCCACCCATGCATCTTCGCCCCGAAACCTGGAGATCGGTACATGCGGGCGGCAGGCGTCACACTTTCGACATCGCTCGCGGGCTCGGCGAACGGCTGCGGCGCCCGGCTCGGGGGGTCACAACCGGCCGAGCGCGCCGACGACGACGATCACCAGCAGGAGTATGAGCACGCCGGGGATCACCAACCGCCGATAGCGAGGATGCACGCGAGGAGGTTACTCCGGGTCGCCGGGGCTTCCGCTGAGCGGCCAGGAGGCGACGGTCTCGTAGCGGGAACGCCGCCCCTCGCCCTGGCCGAGGAACGACGCGACCAACTCGACGCGCTCGGCCACCCAGGACGGGCCGGCGTAGGTCGACAACGACTCCACCGCGGCGGACACGTCGCTCGGCTCCCGCAACCGCGCGAGGGTCAGATGGGCCCGGAACCGGCCCTCCCGTACGTCCAGGCCCGCTCGCCTGGCCGCCGCGGCGACCGAACCGGCGAGCGCGCGCAGGGGCTTCAGGTCACCCTGGACACCGGCCCACAGGACCCGTGCCCTGCGCGCGGAGCCGAATCCACCGCCACCTTCGACCCACAGCCGGAGCGGCGGGCAGCGCGTGGCGGCCCGGGCCAGCCGGCCTTCGAGATCGGTCCGGATCGCGTCTGGCACCTCGCCGAGGAAGGCGAGGGTGAGATGCCACTGGTCCGGCAGGCTCCAGCGGTAGCGCGCGTCGACGTCCGGGCGCTCTCGCACGCCGTCGACCGCCGCGCCCAGGTCGGCGAGCACGGCTGGTGGGGGTACGACCGCGACGAACAACCGCATCAGCCCACCGTGTGCCTTCTTGTGTCCTGCACCCGCTCGTCAGCGCCGCTACCGGGTGGCGAACGCGGCCCGGCGGCGCCGGGGGCGCCGTCGGCGGGCGGCTCCACCGACACCTTGTCACGGTCGAGCAGCACCCAGCACGCACGGTCACCCGTCACCGACCGGCGAAGCGGCCCGCGGCTCCCGGCCGGACAGGTCAGGCGGCCGGAGGTCGGGAGGAGCGATCCTCCTGACGCACACCACCTCGCGCAGGCAGAGACCTGCACGAGGTGGCGTACGACGGCTCCTATCGGCCAGCCTGGGCGCGCCGGGCCCGGCGCGTCGAGGCCTTCTTCCGCGACGGCAGCGAGTCGTGCGGCGTCGGCTTCGAGGAATGGGAGGTATCGCTCGAAGTCCATGCGGACACCCTGTCGTCGGACTCCGACGCCAGGTGCTCGACGGAGACCTCCGCCACGATGTCCCCGTCCTTCGGCTGGTCCCCACCGGCTCCGGCGCCCTCCCTCTCGGCTCCGGTTCCGGTGGTCCTGGCCGCCCCGATGCCCTGGAGGTCCTCGAGAGCCTCGAGGTCCTCCAGGTCCTCCAGGTCCGGGTCGCCACGCTGGTCGAGGCGAGGGTTCGCACTCTCGGCCTCGACGGTTGCGGTCCGGCGTTCGCGCTCGAGTACCGAGACGGTCTCGCGGCCCGGTGCTCCCACTCCCGCCGGCACGGCGACGGCCGCCGCGGAGTTGGCGGCCGGACGTGCCACCGACACGGCCTCGATCTCGCCGGCGCCTTCGGGCCCCGCCGCGTCGAGCGGCAGCGACACGACGGCGGGCATCGGGACGAACGGCTTGCGGGTGTCACGCACGTGCAGGTGCGGGCGCGGGCGCCATCGCACCTTCAGTACCAGCCCGTGCCGGCGGCTGTAGACGAAGCCGGCGACCAACGCGCCGAGCAGGCTCATCAGACCACCGCCGATCAGCGTCCAGCGGGCGCCGAAGGTCTGACCGACCCAGCCCATGATGGGTGAGCCGAACGGCGTGCTGCCGATGAACACCATGCTGTAGAGCGCGATCACCCGACCACGCATCTCCGGCGAGACCGAGATCTGCATCATCGCGTTGGCGGAGGTGATCATCGTGAGCTGCGCGAACCCGAGGAACGGCAGCAGCGCGGCGAAGGAGCCGTAGGTCGGCATCAGGCCGTTGACGGTCTCGAGGATGGCGAACACCACCGCCGCGACGAACACGACGCGCAGCCGCGGCCGGGCCGACCGTGCTGCCCGCAGGGCGCCGATCACCGCGCCTACGGCCACACACGAGCCGAGGATGCCGTACTCGCCGGCGCCCTTCCCGAAGACCTCGGTCGCCATCAGCGCACTGGTCATCTGGAAGTTCAGGCCGAAGCAGCCGACGAAGAAGACGATGCACAGCACGGCCATCAGGTCGCTTCTGCCACGCACGTAGCGGACGCCCTCCAGCAGCATGCCGGGCTTACGCGGTGGAGTGTCCGGCGTGTGGAGTTCCGAGGAACGCATCCGGGACAGCGCCACGATCGTCGAGATGTAGGTCACGGCGTTGATGAGGATCACCCAGCCGGTGCCGACCAGGACGATGAGCAGGCCGGCGACGGCGGGGCCGATCACCCGCGCGCCGTTGAACGACGCGGAGTTGAGGCCGACCGCGTTGGGCAGGTCCTCCTTGCCCACCATCTCGACCACGAACGACTGGCGCGCCGGGTTGTCGATGGCGCTCGCGACCCCGAAGAGGAACGCGAGGAGATAGACGTGCCACACCTGCACGACCCCGGTGAGGTTCAGCACGGCGAGCGCGCCGGCGGTGAGCCCCATGGCGGTCTGGGTGCACTGCAGGACCTTGCGCTTGTCGAACCGGTCGGCGATCAGCCCACCGAACGGCGCGACGAGCAGGAACGGCAGGAACTGCAGCCCGGTCGTGATGCCGAGCGCCGTCCCGCTGTTGTGGGTGAGTCCGAGGACGAGCCAGTCCTGGGCGACGCGCTGCAGCCAGGTTCCGATGTTGGAGACTGCCGAGCCTGCTGCGTAGAGACGATAATTGCGGTTCCGTAGTGATCGGAACGTACCTCTCACGCTGCGGCCAGCCTTTCCAGGATCGGCGCCGCCTGGCGCAGGATCTCTTTCTCCTCGGGGGACAGTTCATGGAACCGACGCGCAAGCCAGGCGTCGCGGCGCTTGCGGTCGGCGGCGAGAATGCGGCGTCCTTCGTCAGCGAGTCGAACGACCACCTGGCGTCCGTCGGTCGGGTGCGGTTCGCGCACCGCGAGACCGAGGGCCTCGAGTGAGCTCACGGTGCGGGTGGTCGACGGTGGCCGCACCTTCTCCAGGGCGGCGATCTCTCCGATCGTCAACGCGCCGTGGCGGTTGACGGTCGCCATCACACCCAGCTGGTTTGCCGTGAGCTGGTGGTCGTCGGCGCGTTGGTTGCGCAACCGACGGGACAGCCGCATCACCGAGATTCGAAGCACACTCGCGAGGCCCGCGTCAGATTTCACGGGCATAGTTGATGACGGCATGGTAGTTAGCCTACCTCATTACCCTTGCTAACGACCAACCGTCGGCGGAAACCCACCGTTCTCCGGCAGGACGGCAAGCGCTGTCCAGGTCATTTCCGCCAGGCGGGACGAGTGTGGACACGTGCCCACATGTCGGTACGAGAGCCGGCACATACCGGTACAGGAAGGGTCACTGGTGGCCCGCACCCAGAGTGCCTGGCCACGACAGGCCAGGAGAGGCGGCCGCTCAGGAGACGGAGAAGCCGCCGTCGACGAAGATCGCCTGACCCGTGACGTACTCCGCGGCCGCGCTGGCCAGGAACACCGCGACGCCCATGAAGTCGGCGGGCTCCCCGTTTCGCCCGACCATGGTCCGGGCGGCAAGCGCTTCCTCGCGGTCCGGGTCGTCGAAGACCGCCTGCGTCAGTGGCGTCTTGACGAAGCCGGGCACGATCGCGTTGCAGCGAACGCCGGAACTGGACCACGCCTCGGCCTGGGACCGGGTCAACGCGAGGATGCCGGCCTTGGAGACGCCGTACGCCCCGCTGTTGCCGAAGGCGCGGACCGACTGCTGCGATCCGATGGTGATGATGCGGCCCCAGCCGCGAGCGGCCATCGAGGGGCCGAACCGCTGGCCGAGCAGGAACGCCGCGTCGAGGTTCAGCGCCAGCGTGCGGTCCCAGTCGGGCGTGGTGAGATCGCCCATCCGCGGGCGGAGGTTGATCCCGGCCGCGTGCACGAGGATGTCCGGCTCGCCGAAGACCGCGACCGCCTCCTCCGCCGTCCGGGCCACCTCGGCGCGGTCCGCGAGATCGGCCCGCACGAAGCCGGCCTGGCAACCCGCACGGCGGAGTTCGGCCACCGTCTCGATCAGCGGCGGTTCGCGCCGGGCCACCACCACGACGGCGGCGCCGGCCTGACCGAGCGCGGAGGCGATGCCCCGGCCGATCCCCGAGCTCCCTCCGGTGACGAGGGCGACCCGCCCCCGGAGGGAGAACAACTCGTCGAGAAAGACAGTCACCGGACCAGTGTTCAGGAAACCCCGAGCAGTTGCTTGATCGGGTCGATGGCGAAGTAGACGACGAACAGCGCCGCGACGATCCACAGCAGCGGATGAACCTCACGAGCCTTGCCCCGCGCCACCTTGAGCAGCACGTAGGTCACGAAGCCCGCTCCGATGCCGACACTGATGGAGTACGTGAACGGCATCAGCACGATGGTGAGGAACGCCGGGAGCGCGATGTCGAAGCGATCCCAGGAGATGTCCTTGACCTGGGTCATCATCAAGAAGCCCACCACGACCAGGGCCGGCGTGGCCGCCTCGTACGGAATGATCTCGACGACCGGCGCGAAGACCGTCGCCAGCAGGAAGCACAGACCGGTGACGACGCTCGCCAGGCCGGTGCGGGCACCCTCGCCGACCCCCGCCGCCGATTCGATGTAGGACGTGTTGGACGAGACCGCCGCGGCACCGCCGGCCGCCGCGGCGATGGAGTCGACCACCAGGATCCGCTGGGAGTGCGGCGGTACGCCCCGCTCGTCGACCAGGCCGGCCTCGGCACCGATCGCGGTCATGGTGCCCATCGTGTCGAAGAAGTCGGCGAGCATCAGGGTGAAGACCAGCAGCACGGCGGCCACCACGCCGACGCGCTCGAAGGAGCCGAGCAGGTTGAAGTCACCGAGCAGGGAGAAGTTCGGGACCTGCACCCACGTGTCCGGCAGCCGCGGAACGTTCAGGCCCCAGCCCTTCGGGTTGTCGGCATAACCGGCCCCGGCCGGACCGATCTTGGCGATCGCCTCGATGACGATGGCCAGCACGGTGGCGCCGAGGATGCCGTACAGGATCGCGCCCCGGACCTTCTTGAGCACCATCACGACGATCGCGAGCAGGCCGAGGACGAAGACGAGGACCGGCCAGCCGCCGAGGAACCCGTCGACACCGAACTGCACCGGCACCGGCGGCGACCCCGTACGACGGACCAGCCCCGCGTCGACGAAACCGATCAGCGCGATGAACAGCCCGATGCCGACGCTGATCGCCGTCTTCAGCTCGCGCGGAACCGCGTGGAAGACGGCCGCGCGGAAGCCGGTCAGGACGAGTACCAGGATGATCAGGCCCTCGAGCACGATGAGCCCCATCGCGTCGGCCCACGTCATCGAGGACGCGATCCCGAACGCCACGAAGGCGTTCAGCCCGAGCCCGGTCGCGAGGGCCAACGGGAAGTTGGCGACCAGACCCATCAGGATGGTGACCACACCGGCGACCAGCGCGGTGGCCGCCGCGACCATGGCGAGGTTGGGTGCGCTGCCGCCGCCGAGGAACTGACCGTCGGCGTCCTTCACCGTTCCGATGATCAGTGGGTTGAGCGCGATGATGTAGGCCATCGCGAAGAACGTCACGAGCCCGCCCCGAACCTCCCGGCCGACGGTGGACCCGCGTTGAGTGATTTTGAAGAAGCTGTCGAGCCTGTTCGTGGAGCGCTGTCCGGCAGTTGCCATCCCGGTCGCCGCACCGGCCATCGAGGTATCCCTTCCGCTCGGCTGCCGGTCTCGCACGCCCTGTCGGACACCGCCGCCCCGGCAGTCAGGGCGGCAGCATGACAGAAGGCGACACACCGCGGCCCGCGGGCGTGCCGAGGCGGGACGATGACCGCCCATCGCGAACACCGCGTTACCCTCGGGCGTGTGAGCCGGGACGAAAGCCCTCAGAAGCCGCTGGTGAGCCCCAGCGTCCGCGACCTCCAGCCCCTCGACGTCGACGGCATCCGGACCCTGACCATCGGCGTCATCGTCTGGGCGGTCGCTTTCGTCGTCCTGTTGCCGTTCTCCTCCCGTCTACGGGAGATCGGCATGGACTGGTGGCTGTGGACGTGTGTGACCGGAATCGGCCTGGGCCTGGTCGGACTGGCCTACTGCGTCTGGCGGCGCGGCCGCCTGTCGCGTGGGGTTCCGGATCAGCGGACGTCGGGCTCGGCGTCGTCGTAGCCCAGCGTGTCGAGCACATGCTGGGCCGGCTCGGCGCTCTCCTGCGCCGCGGCGGGCGCCTGGATCTCGGAGTGGGCACCGCAGCCGTGGGCGAAGGCCACCACCTGGCCGTCGCTCGGGGAGTACTCGTTGCTGCAGACCCCGAACACCGTGCCGAGCGGCCCGGCGAGCGACACGAAGAACCCGCACGTCGCGCAGGGATGCGGAGCGGCCTGGGCGATGGGGTCGTCGGGCCCGTGCGTTCCGGTGTACCACCGCTCGGCGGCCTCGTCACGACCCTCCACCGACAGCACCCGGACGCGGCCCAGACCGACCTCCTGGTTGAGAACCCGGAGCGAGTCGGAGGCGTCGGTGTCGTCAGGCCCGAGATAGCCGGGTACGAGACGCGGGTCGTCGGGCGCGGCCGGCAGCAGGTCACCCGGACCAAGGTCACCGGCCTGGACGCGCTCCGACCACGGCAGCCACCTGGGGGCGAGGATCGCCTCGGTGCCCGGAAGCATCGCGACCTCGTCGATGGTGACGGCCTTCGTCCGCGGCGCCCGCGCGACCGAGACCGCCCAGCGCCAACCGACATAACCACCATGGTTGGTGGCGAAGTAGTGGGTGACACTGCGCTCGCCCTCGGGTTCGCAGCCGAGGTAGGCGCCGACACCTCCGCGACCGGCGACCTCTTCGGCGGCTTCCCGCGCCAACTCCACGGCACCGGCGCAGACAGCGTCGATCCGCACGGTCCTGGTCGGTCGCCGGGTGATGGTGCTCACAGGTGCGATTCTTGCACGCGGCCCCACCGCCCCGACCGGGTGTCGCGCGCCCCGAGGCGACCACTGTGGCCAGGGTCGGGCGAACCTGCTCGGGGTAGGACGAGACGCGGGCCGTCAGCCGGGGGGAGGATGAACCGATGGAGCCACGCGATCGCGCGCCCGACCCGGGTGCCACCGGCGACCGGCCAAGCCGGGCCGACGCCGGAGGCCGCCCACTCGGCCCGCCAGGACGCCGCGCGGCGCGACGCTGGGGCAACGGGGAGCCAACGGGTGAGCCCGAGGGCGGGCCCGGGAGCGAAGACAGGAACCAGCCGCGCACCCGGCCGCTCGAGGAGTCTGGTGACCAGCCCGCCGAGGCGGCCGAACACCGCGGTCGTACGACACGCGTCCAGGCCGACTCTCGTGGCGGTGAGGCACCACGCCACTACGCTGCGCGCGGTCCGCTGTCGCCCGACGCCAGGAATGCCGAGAATGCCGAGCCCCCGTCCGGTGGCACGTCCCGCCTGACCACCCCACCCCCGGCGCCGGGTGGTGCGCCGGGTGGAGGTTCCGGCGGGAACGGCGAGGCTCCGCCCGGCGGTACGGCCGGTGGCCCGACCTACGACGCCGGCTCCCACGGCAGTGGTGACTCCACCAACGGAGCCTCCCAGGCCGAGGGCACCAACGCCGAGGGCACCAACGCCGAGGGCACCGGGGACGGCGCGACGCAGGAAGGGGCTCCGCCGGCCACGCCGGGGCGGTTCACCCGGGCCGTCCGAGCGGTCCAGTCAGGCGGCACCGCCACCGCGCGCGCGTCGGCACACGCGGGCGGCGCCGTCGTCCGCCGGGTCCGGCGGGTCACCCACGCCCAGGGCATGGGCGAGTCGGGCCTCGCCAAGCTCATCGAGCTCAACGTCTTCCACTCCGCCGGTGACGCGGCGATGGCCCTGGGGCTCGCCGGCACGCTCTTCTTCGCCGTGCCCTCCGGCGAGGCCCGCGGCCGGGTGGCGCTCTACCTGCTGATCACGATGGCGCCGTTCGCGGTGGTCGCCCCGCTGATCGGGCCGTTCCTGGACCGGTTCCGTCGGGGCCGCCGCTGGGCGATCGGCTCCACCATGGCGCTCCGCGCGTTCTTCTGCTGGGTGATGGCGGGGGCGGTCGCGACCGGCGCGCTGTGGCTCTATCCCCTCGTGTTCGGCTGCCTGATCGCCTCGAAGGCCCACAACGTGACCCGCGCCGCGGCCGTACCCCGGCTGCTCCCGAACGGCGTCGCTCTCGTCACGGCCAACTCCCGGATCTCCCTCGCCGGCAGCATCGGCGCCGGGATCGCCGGCGCGATCGCGGGTGGCCTCGCCTACTTCGGGCCCGGATGGGCACTGCGGTTCGCGTTCGTGATCTTCACGATCGGCACGGTCCTCGCGATCCTGCTGCCGGCGCGGGTCGACTCCTCCGAGGGCGAGGAGGACGTCAAGATCTCCGACATCGGGCGGACGCTGCGCGGCGTCTCGTCCTCGATCGTGCTGGCGCTGCGGGCGAACGCCGCGTTCCGGGTCCTGTCGGGGTTCCTGCTGATGTTCATGGCGTTCCTGCTGCGCGAGGTGCCGTTACCGGGGTACTCCGCGACCGTGCAGGTGGGTGCCGTCGTGGCGGCCGCCGGTGCCGGCAACGTCGCCGGCACCGCGCTCGGAGCGCTCGCCCGGGCCCGCCGGCCCGACCTGGTCGTCCAACTCCTCCTCGGCGTCACCGCGGTGGTCGCCGCCCTGTCCGCGATCTTCTACGGACTGCTCACGGTCGCGCTGCTCGCGTTCGCCGCCGGTTTCGCCCAACAGCTCGGCAAGCTGTCCCTGGACGCGCTGATCCAGCACGAGGTGCCCGAGCAGGTGCGCACCAGCGTGTTCGCCCGCTCGGAGACCCTGCTGCAGCTGTCGTGGGTGATCGGCGGCGGCATCGGCATCGTGCTCCCGCTGATCCCCCAGCTCGGGCTGGGCCTGTGCGCGGCCGGGATGGTCGCCGGCCTGGCGGTCGTGCTGCGAACGTCGTCGCGAGCCAAGGCGGCGGAGTCGGCCGGGTCATCGCCGCCTTCGGCCTCACCAGGACCACAGGAGTCCTGACGTCGATCGGGCCGGAGCCGGTCAGAGCTCCAGCTCGTCGGCGAGGCCTCGCAGCACGGTCGACACCTTCTTGGCGGTGCGCGGGTCCGGGTGCCGGTCGCGGCGGTAGGTCGTCTCCAGCCCGTCGAGCAGCCGGATCAGGTCCTCGACGATCAGGATCATCTGGTCCGGCGACTTGCGCATGGCCTTGGAGACGCTCGGCGGCGGCTCGAGCAGGCGCACCGACAGGGCCTGGTCGCCCTTGCGACCGGCCACGATGCCGAACTCCACCCGCTGTCCGGCCTTGAGGGCGGTCACGCCTGCGGGCAGCGCCGCCGCCCGGACGTAGACATCGCCTCCGTCATCCTTGGTGAGGAAGCCGAAGCCCTTGTCCGCGTCGTACCACTTCACCTTGCCAGCCGGCACATCGACCTCACTCGAGAGAACCCGTGCGGGGGTTTTCCGGATCGCGGGGACAGCCCGCGCCTGTCATGACACGGCCCCCGATCAAGCGGGGGCCGCTCCAAGGGTAGACGCCGGGAGACTCGGGCTCTACCACTTAGATCGGCGGGCACCGGCCGTGGCCGGCACCCTCGAAAGCATCAGCTCAACGGTAACGCTGCGGGTTGGGCAGAAGCTCGTTCATCGAGCCGGAGCGGAAGCCCTTCGGGTCGACCTCCACCACGTCGAACCCGGCCGCGAGCACCGCCTCGTTCGCGTCCTCCAGCGCGGTCACGAGCTCCACCAGCTCCGCGTCGACCTCGACCCGGGCGGCGTCGCCCACGTCGCGTACCCGAAGGTTGCGGACCGGGACGCCCGCCTCGGCCAGGACGGCACGCAGAGCGACCTCGGCCTGTTCGACCCGGGCCAGCCGCGCCGGGGTGATCGTCAGGCCGTAGGCGATCCGACTCGACAGACAGGCCGCGGCCGGCTTGTCCCAGGTCGGCAGGCCCCAGCGCAGCGAAGCCTCCCGGACCTGTTCCTTGGTGAACCCGGCGTCCTTGAGCGGGGTCACCGCGCCCCGCTCGGCGGCGGCGCGGATGCCCGGGCGGAAGCCGGCGCGACCGTCGTCGGCGTTGGTGCCGGTGGCGATGTGGGTGATGCCGAGCTCCTCGGCCAGCGGGGCGAGCACCTCGACGAGCTCGGCCTTGCAGAAGTAGCAGCGGTCGCCGGCGTTGGCGCGGTAACCCTCGCGGGACATCTCGTCGGTGCGCGGCGTGTGGTGGACGACGCCGAGCGAGGCGGCGAACTCCCGCGCCGGCTCCAGCTCCGCGTCGGGCAGGGACGCCGAGACGGCGGTCGCCGCGGCGACCTTGTCCGGTCCGAGCGCGCGGACCGCGGCCGCGAGCAGGAACGCCGAGTCGGCACCACCGGAGAACGCGACCAGAACCGAGCCCAGACCGGCCAGCTCCGACTCCAGGGCGGCCAGCCGCCGCTCGAGCATGTGGTCGTCGAGCCAGAAGGAGAAGTCGGCGAGGTCGGCGAGGACGACGTCCGCTCCGGCCTCCCGCAGCTCCTGCGTCGACAGGCCACCGGTGGGTACGCCGAGAGCGAGCGCACCGGCCGCCCGTGCTCCCCGGATGTCGCCGAGGTGGTCGCCGACGAAGATCGTCGCGCCGTGTTCGCGCAGCACCTCGCCCTTCTGCTCCGCCCAGACGTCACCGACGACCTCGTCGACGTCGAGCCCGAGGTGGTCGACGTGCAGCTTGGCGTGCGGGGTGTTCTTCGCGGTGATGACGAGGACCCGGCCGCCGTGCTTGCGTACGGCGGCGATCGCCTCGGCCGCGCCTCCCATCAGCGCGGACGTCGTGATCGCGGTGTCGGGATACAGGCCGCGGTAGAGCGCGACGGCTTCGGCCACCCGTTCGGGCGGGAACCACGCCGCCGCCTCCTGTGCCAGCGGTGGTCCGAGACGGCTCACCGCGAGGGCGCTGTCGACGAAGACGCCCGACCGCGAGGACACGGCGTCCCACACCGCGGCGATGCCGGGGCGTGAGTCGATGAGGGTCATATCCAGGTCGAAACCGACGACCAACCTATCTGGGGCCACCCCTTGACCTTACGGGCTTGCCCAACGCGACCGACCTCTTACCCGTCGTGCGTCCAAAAGCGGACGAGGCCCGCCGCTTGTCGAGACCGTCCCGGTGACGCGTCGAGCCGACCTACAGGACCGCGGTCAGCGCATCGAGGGCGGCGTGTTGCCGGGCGGCGTCGGCGCCGTCGTAGGGCCCCGCCCAGTGCAGGCCGTACTGGTCGAGCGGGTTGCGGTCGCGGGAGTACACCGAGTCCGCCTGGGTCCGCAGGTAGTCGTGGTAGGGCCGCCCGCCCACGGCCCGGTCCAGCTCGGCGAGGTTGCGGACGAAGACCCCCTTGAACGACGGACCGTCCGCGCCGCAGTCGCCGGTACCGCCCTCGCACGGCTCCCGGAGCACCCCGCCCGGGTTGAGCAGCGGGTCGGTGGTGGCCGCGTCGGCGATCTGCCGGGCCCGGGTGAGCAGGCCCGTGTCACCGGTCGCGCGCTGGAGTTCGACCAGGCCTCCGAGGATCACTCCCTGGTTGTAGGTCCAGGTGGTCTGCTGGTTGTTGCGGCAGGTGTCGAAGTCGAGCCCGTCGTTGACGAGGTGCTGCGCGTTGATCAGCCCGCTCCCGTCGAACCACTGCCAGGTGTCGCGGGCCCGGGTGAGGTGCGTGGTGTCGCCGGCGATGCGGTTGTGCAGGGAGGCGGCGAGCTTGACGAACAGCTCGTTGGTGATGGCGTTCTTGTAGCGCTTGTCGGTCTTCCACCACAGTCCACCGCCGCAGTGGTCGTCCTCGTAGGACCACATGTAGTCGGCCGCGTGCCGCGCCATGTCAAGGTAGCGTTGCTCGCCGGTCAGGTCGTATGCCCGTATCCACGCGAGTCCCCACCAGCCGGTGTCGTCGAGGAACTCGTTGGTGAAGCCGCCCGCGGCATCCTTCTCGAAGGTCAGCCCGACGGCGTAGCGGTAGGTCGTCGAACCCGTGTGCCGACTGTAGTCGAGGATCGCCGTGAGCGCATTCGCCGAGTTCCACCAGCCGGTCGTGCGCCACAGGCCGGTGTCCTGGTCGTAGAACTGCATGAGGGCCGTCGCCGCCGCGTCGGTCGGGGTGGCGGCAGCGACCGTCGAACGCACCCACGGCGTGCACGCGATCTCTGGCCTGTCCCCCGCCCGTCCGCAGGCACGGATCGCGCCGATCCGCCGTGCCGCGGGCACGTCGACGTCGACCAGCATGGTCCGGGTGCCGGCGGCGCCCTCGGGGATCTTCGTCAAGCCGAGCTTGCCACCGTCGGGCTCCCAGGTGAGGCCGCCGTCGAAGGAGCGGTCGAGCCACACCTCGTCACCGGGATCCCCCTCGTCGATGCTCGCCCACGCGACGTTGTCGGCGTCTGACAGGTGCACCTTGACAGTCCGGCCCCAGACCGTGGCCCTGCCGGCCTCCCGGTCCTCCTGGGCGAGCGCGGGATCGCGACCGTCGGACGAAATGGTGCACACCTCCGCATTGGATCGGATCGGACCCGGCGAGGGCGCGGAGCTCCGGCGGCTCCGCGGGCACCCACGACCCGTCCGCGGACGCCGTTGTCGCGGACGAGTCGAGCATGAGTATCCCCACGACGGCCCGGGCCCGAGCGGAACTTCCACATTCTCATGGCCGGGCTGCGGGGCCGCCGACGAGGGAGGGTTCCGAATCGTCCGATTCGCCGCCGAGGTGACGGATCGCGGCGTGCGGGCTCGCTGGGACGTTCGGGAAGCTTGGTCAGCGGCTCGCGGGCCGAGCGGTCAGGACCAGGCCCCTGCCGTCCGGGCCGTCCAGCCGGAGCCGGTCCGCCTCCACCGTCGCGGTGACCCGGCCGCTTCGCAGGACCGCGAAGACCGCGTCCTCGGTGCGGCCTGCGTCACCCTCGCATCCCCTCTGCGTGGCCATGATCGGTCCGAACTCGATCTGGTCCCCGGTGGGGGTCGCCGGGCCGCTGAACCTGTTGCAGCCGGAGAAGCCTCGTACCTGTCCGGAGGTGAAGACGACCTGAACGCGGGCGAAGTGCGGACCGGTCGAGGCGACGTCCCCCTCCACCAGGGTGGGTTGCCACCGCGTCCCTTCCAGGCGCCGGTCCGGATCAGCGACCTCCCGGTCGAGCAGCACGACGCGCGCCTTCTCACCCGACAGGATCAGCTGGTCGTCCGCGACCCGCCACGACGGTCCCGCCTCGATGAGGTCGGCCAGCCAGCGGTCCTGCGCGTGCCGCTTCGGGTCGCAACCGAGGTCCGTCACCGCCAGCTGACCGGCGTCGATCCGGCCATCGTCGAGGGAGGCCGGCCCCTGCATCAGGGAGCAGCCGGCGGAGAGGAGGAGCCGACCGTCGGAGGCGAACTCCAGCCGGATGCGCGTACCCGGCACGAGCGGTCGCGGCCGCTCGTCCTCCGTCACCTCCGTGGACAGGTAGGTCCGGCCGCGCGGCTCGCCGCCGGCCGCGCCGACGGTGGTGCCGGACCGGTCACCGCAGCCGGGCAGGGTGAGGGCAAAGAGCGCCAGGGTGAGCGTCGCGGCGAAGCGTCCGGGTCCCATGTCGAAAGGACGGCTCCGACCCTCCCTCGGTTGTCCGCGCCCTCACTCCGGTCGTCGGCGGTCGGCCGCAGGCGACAACGCCGAGACAACCCGCACACCGTGCGTCGGTCAGGACAGCTGGCGCAGCAGCGCGTCGCAGAAGGCCGGCAGGTCGTCGGGAGTGCGTGAGGTGATGAGGTTGTCGTCCTCGACGACGTCCTTGTCGACCCAGGTGGCACCGGCGTTGCGCAGGTCGGTCCGGATCGAGTGGTACGACGTCACCGTCCGGTCGCGCACGATGTCGGCCTCGGCCAGCACCCAGCCGGCGTGGCAGATGGCGGCGACCGGCTTGCCCGCCTCGAACGCCTCCCGCGTCAGGGCGACGAGCCTGTCGTCGGTGCGCACCTTGTCCGGGGAGTATCCGCCCGGGACGACGACGGCGTCGAAGTCGGCGGCGGTGACGTCCGCGGATCCTTTCTCGACGGTGATCTTGGCGCCCTTCTTGCCGGTCAGCTCCCGGCCGGCGCGCATGCCGACGACGACCGCCTCGTGTCCTGCGTCACGTACGACGTCGTAGGGCACCTGGAACTCGGAGTCCTCGAAGATCTGGTCGACGAGGAACGCGACCTTGGCCATCAGTCCATTCCTTCCGTGCTCGCTTCGCCGGGCCGGCCGGCGAGTCGTGTCGGACCGATGCCCGGAATCTCCTACCCCTCCGAGTCTTCCTCACGCGGGTGGCCGTGTCGCGTCGCCGCGAGGCCTGGGCGAGCCGATTGTGACGCATCAGACACGGACCCGTGCTCGCCGACGGCTCGTCCACGGGCCGGTGTCGGCGGTGGGAGGCCAGGTCAGAGCAGCCCGCGCCGCCGCAGCAGGCCCACGCTGACCGCGCCGGCCGGGAGCAGCAACCACAGGGTGACCAGCCGGAACAGCGCCACAGCGGGCAGGGCGACGGTGAAGCTGACACCGGTCGCGGTCAACGCAGCGACCAGCGCCGCGTCGACCGATCCCAGGCCGCCGGGTACCGGAACGGCGTTCCCGGCCGTGCTTCCGAGCAACAGGACGGCCGCCACGGTGACGATGCCGAGCTGCCCACCGAACGCGTGCACCGAAGCCCACAGGGCGGTGATGAGACCGGCCGAGATGAGCACGGCACCCGCGATGCTCTGCGCGGCGCGCAGCGGGTGCGAGGCCATCGTCCGCAGCGAGCGCGTGAGCTCGGCCAGCATGGCCCGGGCGCGCGCTTCCAGCAGAGCCGACCGGCGGATGATGACGACCGCGACGAGCACCAGCACCGCGAGACCACCGAGGACGTACGGCGCGAAGCGCATGGTGTCGCCGCCGAGGAGGTCGAGGTCGGCGTTGGCCACGAACGCCACCGGCGGCAACAGCACCAGTGCCAAGAGAACCTGGACGCTCTGGGCGACCGAGACCGTGCCGACCGATGCCGTGTTGCCGACACCGACGCGGCGGAGGTACTGCACGTTGACGGCCGCGGCACCGACCGCCGCGGGCGACACGATCCGGACCAGCGATCCCGCCAACTGCGCGGCGAAGGTCGGCCGGAACCGCAACCGGACCGGGCTCGCACCCATGAGGTTCCAGCTGTTGCCCGCGAGCGTGACGATGACGCCGAGGACGGCGACACTGGCCCAGCCGAGCTCGAGCTGGGAGCGCCAGAGCCCCAGGTCGATCTCGTGGCGGTTCTGGTAGGTGAGCCAGCCGACGAAGCCGGCGACGGCGACCAGCAGCAGAACGTGCCGGCGACGCCACGACAACCGGACGTCGGAGCCCGCGGTGGGAGCGGTCGCGACCGCGGCACCACCACGGGTCGTCGGGGCCTCCCGTGTCGCGGACGCGGCGGACGCGGCGGATGGGACGGACACGGCGGAGCGAGGCCGCGCCCCCGCGTCGGCGTCACGCAGGGTTCCGCGGGCCTTCGTGGGCGCCGGGGCAAGACTGGTCACCGGTCACCTCCTACCAAAACGGTGCGCATGTCAATCGTCGAACTGGCTGTGAGTGGTTCCGAAGGGGCGCTCGACCGGGACGTCGCGCGCGACGGACTGGTCCTGAGGTCGGTCCCCGGTTGGGTCACCCGCGTGGCTTCGCGACCCGCGCGGTCGGTGCGGCGGCGGATGGCGGCCCGGACCACCTTCGCGAGGAGTACGCCGACCACACCGACGATGACGGCGTAGCCGACCAACCCGAGCGATCCGCGTACCTGCGCGATCTGGCTTCCGGCGAGGGCGCCCGCGCCGGCGTACACCACCGACCAGCAGACGCCGGCGATCCCGCACCAGCGCAGGAAACGAGCGTACGGGTAGCGGGTGGATCCGGCGACGACGGGCAGGAGTGCGTGCACAACGGGCACGAAGCGTGCCGCCACGATCGCTCGCGGCCCCCAGCGCACCAGCGTCTCACCGGCCGACTCCCAGCGCTGCTCGCCGAGTCGCCGGCCGAGCCGACTGGTGCGGAGTCGGGTGCCGTACCGGCTGCCGAGCAGGTAACCGATGGACTCACCGACGAGCGCGCCGACGACGCCGGCCAGGACCAGGCCGACGAACCGGCCGGGTGTCGTCACGGTGGTGGCGGCCACCAGCAACACCAGGTCGCCCGGGACGAGCAGCCCGAGGAGCAGGGAGGTCTCGAGTACCACCGCGAGGAACGTGAGTCCGAGGACCAGGGCCGGGGGGAGGCCGGTCAGCATCTCGTGCAACTGGGTCAACGTGCCGGCGAGCGGCATGTTCTCCCCCTTCGTCGATCGCGATTCGTCATGTCCCCCGGCGCCGTCGTACGAGTCGGCTCGCCCGGGTAGTTCCAGGCTGCCGGTCGGCGCGCTGCCCTCACATCGGGGAACGACCGCCCCCGACCCTGGACGGGTACTCAGGGTCGGCCAGGGTTTCTACCCGGGCGGCATGAGTGGACGGAGGCGATCGAGCTTGTGACCACGTCGTCGATCCTGCCCGCGCAGGCCTCCCTTGCGCGTCGGCCGATCGTCGAGAGCACCCTGCTACCTAAGTAGGGCGGGAGGGCACGTCTACCTCACCTTCGGAACGATGGGCCGGCACCCATGGCGTACGCCGCCGCGACGAGGCCGGCCGTCGGCGCGGTGATCAGCGCCGACCACGCGCCGCGTCGACCACCCGTCCGCGCTGACCACCCGTCCGCGCGGACCGCGCGGTATGCGAGGGATGCGGCGGGTGGCCCGGCCGGCCCGGGGTCGAAGCCCTGGACCGGGCCCGTTGGGCGCGCCTCGGGAAAGGCTCCCTTGCGAGGCGCTCTACCGTTGAGGTGATGCCCAGGCCCGCTTCCGAACCTTCGACGCTCCCCGAGACGCTGCGCGGCTTCGACGACGACGCCCTCGCGGAGCTCTTCCGTGCCCGGCCGGATCTCGTCACCCCGCTTCCTTCCGACATCGCCCAGCTCGCCTCCCGTTCGACGACTCGCAGCTCCGTCGCCCGCATCCTCGAGCGTCTCGACCGGGTGGGCCTCGCGACGATGGAGGCGCTCGTCGTCCTCCCGCGACCTGTCTCCGTCACCGCCGTCCGCGCCCTCCTCGGCCTGTCGGACGCGCGTCTGCGCGGCGTACTCGCCGAACTCCGCGCACTCGCGCTGGTGTGGGGACCGAGGAGCGCGCTGGAGTTCCCGGTCGTACTCGCCGACCTGCTGGCTCCCTATCCCGGCGGCCTCGGACCACCCGCCGACGACCCGGCGCTGGCCGACGAACGACAGGTGGCGAAACTGCTCGACGACGCCGGACCGGACAGCCGCGCCGTCGCCGAACGCCTCGCGGCCGGCTCACCGGTCGGCATCGTGTCGGACGCCGACCGCTCCGTCACCGTGGAGTCGGCACGCACCCCGGTCGAACGTCTGCGGGCCCGCGGCCTGCTCACCGCGGTGGATCCCCGCACCGTGCTGTTGCCCCGCGAGGTCGGCCTGCACCTCCGCGGCGGCCGCCTCTACCCAGGTGACGACCTGAACCCGCCGGCCCTCGAGGGCACCTCCCGTGACCCCGCGATGATCGACCGGGCCGCGGCGGGTACGACGCTGGAGACCGTACGGCGGATCGAGCAGCTTCTGGACGCGTGGGGAGCCGACCCACCGCCGGTGCTGCGGGCCGGCGGACTCGGCGTGCGCGACCTGCGCCGGATCGCCGGCGCGCTCGAGATCGACGAGCCGAACGCCGCGCTCCTGCTGGAGACGGCGTTCTCCGCCGGACTGGTCGCCGTCGGCGAAGACGACAGCTGGCTACCGACACCGGCCTACGACGCCTGGCTCGCCCTCGACACCGCGCATCGCTGGGCCCGGGTCGCCACCGCCTGGCTGAACTCCCCCCGGGTGCCGGCCCTGGTCGGCAGCCGGGACGAACGCGAACGGCTGCGGCCGGCGTTGTCGGCGGAGATCGAACGCTCGGCCGCGCCCGGCGTCCGCCGGCTGGTCCTGAGCGCGCTCGCCGAAGCCGAACCCGGCACGGCGCCGAGTACCGAGGCGGTGGCCGCCTGGGTGCGGTGGCGGCGCCCCCGCCGGGTCACCGCGTTCGTCGAGCAACTCCTCACCTGGACGCAGACCGAGGCGGCGACCCTGGGCCTGACCGGACTCGGCGCGCTCGCCGCCCAGGGCCGGGCCCTGCTCGACGGGGAGGAGCCCGCGGCCGACGTCCTCGCACCGCTGCTGCCCGAACCCGTCGACCACGTCCTCCTGCAGGCCGACCTGACCGCCGTCGCGCCCGGACCGTTGCGTCCCGAACTCGCCCGCGCACTCGCCGGGATGGCCGACGCCGAGTCACACGGCGGCGCGACGGTCTACCGGTTCAGCGCCTCCTCGGTACGCCGCGCCCTGGACGCCGGGCGGACCGCCGCCGAACTGCACGACCTCCTCGCCCGACACTCCGCCACGCCCGTACCCCAGCCGCTCTCCTACCTCGTCGACGACGTGGCCCGCCGGCACGGCCACCTGCGGGCCGGAGCGGCGACCGCCTACCTGCGCTGCGACGACGAGGCCGCGCTCGACGCACTACTCGCCGACCGGCGTACGGCAGCCCTCGGCCTGCGCCGGCTCGCACCGACCGTGGTGCTCTCCCGCCAGCCGCTGCGTACCCTCGTCGACGAACTCCGCGCGCTCGGGTTCTCGCCGGTCCCGGAGACGCCCGACGGTGCGCTCATGTTGACCGAGACCCGGGTGGGTCGGACCGCCGAGATCCCGCAACGCGCCACCGTCACCGGTCCCCGGGCCCCCGAGCCCGACGTGTTGGCCGCCGCGGTGCGGGCGGTCCGGGCCGGCGACCGTGCCCGGGCGAGCCGGCCCGCCGGGGTTACTGTCGGACAGTTGCGGCGGACACCCTCCGGTGAGGCGGTCGACGTGCTGCGCGCCGCGTTGGCAGGTGGCTGGTCGGTGTGGATGGGGTATGTAGACCAGCAGGGTGGTGCCCGTGACCGCATCGTCGACCCGGTACGGATCGACGGTGGCTGGCTCACGGCGTACGACCACGCGGCGGGGGAGGCTCGTACCTTCGCCCTGCACCGCATCACCGGTGCGGCGCCTGTCGACTAGGTAGGGTGCCGCACGAGGGCTCTGGTGGACGACCGAGGGGGCGGACCCACGCATGGCCGGAAGAACGGCATTTCCCAAGCCAGGCCGACGCCGATTCTGGCGTTCACTCACACTCGTCACATCGATCGCCACACTCGGCTTCGCGGTGTTCGCGGGCTGGCTCGGACTCTTCCCGTCCCCTCCCGACCACACGCCGGTCGCGGGACCAGCGCCGTCCGCCGGCGCTGCCGCGAACGACGCGACGGATCCGCACCGCACCGCCCCCAGACCTGGTCCGGGCCGGGCCGCCAGGAGCGATGACCGGTCGCGAAGGACCGCTCCGGCGACGTCCCCCACCTCAGCGGCAAAGCCGTCTACCGTCACCATTGCCCGGCGTGGCTCCGGCAAACTCGCCCTGGCACCGGGCGGGACCAAGCCGTTCGGGACCGGTCCCCTGGTCCGCTACAGCGTCGAGGTCGAGGACTCCCTGCCATGGACGCCCGCCGAGGTCGCGAAGATCGTCGACGGGACACTGGCCGACCCGCGCAGCTGGGCCGCCGCCGGCCGGGCGAGGTTCGAACGCGTCGCGAGCGAGGACGCCGACCTGCGCATCATCATCGCGTCCCCGGCGCTGACCGACGACCTGTGCGAACCCCTCGACACCGGTGGCGAGCTGTCGTGTCGGATGGGCGGCCACGTGGCGATCAACGCCGAACGCTGGGCCTTCGGTGCGGACGCGTTCCACGGTGACGTCGCCAACTACCGGCACTACGTCGTCAACCACGAGGTCGGACACTCACTCGGCAAGGGTCACGCCCAGTGTCCGGCAGCCGGGCGGCAGGCCCCGGTGATGATGCAGCAGACCAAGGGCGTGGACGACTGTTTGCCCAACGCCTGGCCCCTCCCCTCCGAACTCTGAGGGTCAGGCCAGAACGACGGCGGGGAGCGCGGCGATACTGTCGAGGACGTACGTCGGGGCCGGCTCGAGGTCGGCAGCGGTGGCACGGTCGGTGATCCCGGTCAGCACGAGCGCCGTCGCGACGCCACCGGCCCGACCCAACTCGATGTCCGTACCCACCCGGTCCCCCACCACCAGGACCTCCTCGCGCGCACAGCCGAGCCGCTCCAGCGCCGCCGCCAGCATCAGCGGAGACGGCTTGCCCGCCACCGCCTCCACCCGCACACCGGTGGTCGCCTCCAGGGCCGCGATGATGCCGCCGCAGTCAGGTACCTCGCCGTCTTCGACAGGGCAGGTGGCGTCGGGGTTGGTGGCGACGAACCTCGCGCCGGCCCGGATCCCCCGAAACGCCTCCGACCAGGTCGCGTAGCTGAACGTCCGGTCGAACGACGCGACCACCACCTCGGCCTGGGTCCCCTCCGAGACGAGGGTCACTCCCGCGCGCACCAACTCCGAGCGCAGGCTCTCCTCGCCGAGGAGGTACACGCGGGCACCCGGGGCCTCCGCCCGGAACCACTCGGCCATCACCGCGCCGGAGGTGAGCACGTCGCTCGGCTCGGTCGGGATGCCGAGCCCGGAAAGGCGCTCGGCGTAGGAGTCTGAGTCGCGCAACGGGTTGTTGGAGACGAACAGGACGCGGACGCCCTCTTTCCGGATCTCCGCCAGCGCCTCCACGGCGCCGGGGACAGGCCGGCCAGACAGGTAGACCGTCCCGTCCAGGTCGCAGATGACGCCGCGGAAGCCGGCGGTCGAGTTGCCGTTCATCACGGCCAAGCCTGGCACGCGTCCTCTCCGGGTCGTTCGTCAGGCGGGACGAAGCGCGAGCGCCAGCAGCCGAGCCGCGGTCACGACGCCCAGCAGCCGGGAGTCCTCGACGATCGCCACCAACGGGCTGTGCAGTCGGGCCATCAACGCCGCGAGCTCGAGCAGGGTGTCGCTCGCGTGGAGTACCGGCAGCTCGGCCGGCCGGTCCGCCAGCATGTCCGCGACGGTACGCCCGGCCAGCTCGGTCGCGATCCGGTCCGCCGCCTTCTCGTTCAGGACCCGCGCGAGCGGCGGATCGTCCTGCACGTAGTCCGGGACCACGAACCGCACCACCTGGGACGCCGGCAGCACCGCGACCGGTCGCCCTCCGTCGGCGGTCACGACCAGACCGGGCAAGTGGTACTCGCCGAGCAACCTCGCCGCCTCGAGCGCGTCGGAGCCGATGTCGACCGCCGGATGGTCCTCGACCAGGTCACGAGCGAGCATGCCGGCACGCTACCTCGCGACCGCTTGGCTCCGGCGGCTTCGGCGAGTTCCGCGTATTCGGCGTATTCGGCGTACGACGAAAGTGGTGGACACCGGTTGGCTTTCGGGTGTGGGTCAGGGCCCGCTGTCCTCCGTAGCGTCCCGGTGACGGAGGAGCCGGAGGCGCGTGGACCTGACCGGGCGCGTCCACGAACGAGGGGACACGGGGATGCGGAAGCCGCGCGCGGCGCACTGGACGGTGCCGTCGGTGATCTCGGCGGTGATGCTGACGGGCGTACTTCTGGTGACCGTGGCCGCACCGCCCGGGCCGAGCGGGCCGGTCGGGCCCAACCGGCCCGACGGCGGGCCGAGCTCGTCGGGTCCGGTGGCGATGACCGACCGGGGGCTCGTCCGGGGTACGTCGCGCGAGGGATACCAGACCTTCCAGGGGATCCCGTACGCCGCGCCACCGGTGGGCGAACGACGCTGGACCGCACCGCGACCCGCGCCCGCGTGGCGCGGGATCCGGGACGGAACCACCCCGGGCAGCCCGTGCCCGCAGGGTCCGAGTGGCGAGATCACCTGCGGCAGCGTGGAGGAGGACTGCCTGTTCGTGAACGTCACGACACCCGCGGCCGGCAGCAGTCCGCGCCCCCGGCCGGTCATGGTTTGGCTGCACGGTGGCGGCTACTCCGACGGCGCCGCCAGCAGCTACGACGCGCACCGGCTGGCCGTTCAGGGCGACGTCGTGGTGGTCACGGTCAACTACCGGCTCGGGATCTTCGGGTTCCTCGCCCATCCCGGCCTCGCGGGGTCGGGGACGTTCGCCCTGCTGGACCAGCAGGCGGCGCTGCGCTGGGTACGCCGCAACGCCGCCTTCTTCGGCGGGGATCCGCGCAACGTCACGCTGTTCGGGGAGTCCGCGGGTGCCAGCAGCACCTGCGCACAGCTCGTGTCCCCGTCGGCGGCCGGGCTCTTCGACCGGGCGATCCTGGAGAGCGGGCCGTGCACGGTCGACGAACACATGGAATACGCCGCCGCACCGGTTCCGCTGGCGCGGGCGGAGCAGACCGGCGTCGAACTCGCCACCCAGGCCGGCTGTGAGGAGGACCCGGGCGCGGCGCCGGTCGGGCCGGCGAGAGTGCTCGACTGCCTGCGTCGGCTGCCGGCTCGAGCCCTCCTGGACCTGCGTCATCCGGACAGCCCTTCCTCCCCACCGACGTTCCGTCCGGCGTACGGCACTCCGCTCCTCCCGCGCAGCCCGGAGGCCGCCCTGCGATCCGGCCGGTTCCTTCGGGTGCCGCTCCTCGCGGGCGTGAACCGGGACGAGGGCCGCTACTACGCCTGGCTCCAGGAACTCGAGAGCCCCATGTCCATCGAGCGGTTCCGGGGCCTGCTCGCGAGCACCTTCGGAGCCGCCGCCGAACGGATCGCCGCGCGCTACCCAGTGGCGGAGCACGGCACGCCGGTGCTGGCCTGGGGCGCCGTCGTCACCGACCACTACTTCGCCTGCCCGGCGCTGAGCACGCAACAGCTGGTGGGACGACGGGAACGGGTGTTCGGGTATGAGTTCGCGGACCGGAACGCGCCGAACCTCGGCGTGGGGGCGCCGCCGGAGTTCCCGCTGGGCGCGTATCACTCGGCTGAGCTGTCGTACCTTTTCGACTTCGGTCCGTCGCAGCTCACGCGCGCGCAACGTCGACTCTCAGACACGATGATCGGCTACTGGACGGCGTTCGCGCGTCGCGGTGACCCCAACGGCCCGGGGCGGCCCCGGTGGTCGGCGTCCGGTCCGGACGGCTCGCTGGTGCAGCGGCTCGCGCCGGGGAACGGTGGGGTGCGCCCGGTCGACCTGGCCGTCGAGCACCAGTGCGACTTCTGGGCAACCATCCCCACCACCCCTTCCCCGTGATCGTGATCATGAAGACGGATGGTGCGCCTCATGACCATCCGTCCTCATGATTCGGCCAGATGCTCGGGCAGCGCTGCCCGGTCAGCGGACGGCGGCGAACGCGGCGTCGGCCAGACCGCGCCAGATCAGCCCGACCTCACCGAAGCCCGCGGCCCGCAGGAACTCCAGGTGGGTGGTAGAGACCGGGACCGAGTCACCGTGGGACTCGGCGTAGATGGTGTCGCGCTCGGCCACCGCGTCGGCGAGTTCGGGGGCGCGTCGCGCCGCGTCCCACCATGCCGACCAGGAGAGCACCTCACCCGCGGCGTACTCCGCCTCCCGCCGGACCTTCCGCAGCTCCTCCAGCCGACGGGTCAGCTCCGGCAGCCCGGGGTCGGCCATGTGGTCGGCGTTGCAGAAGACCCCACCCGGCCGCAGGACACTCGCGATCTCGCCGTACAGCACCCGGATCCGTTCCGCCGGAAGCCAGTGCAAGGCGGTTGCCGTGAGTACGGCGTCGAACTCGCCGGTCACCGCGTCCGTCCACCCCGGCGTGCCCAGATCCGCGCGGACGATCTGGACCCGCTCGTCGCCCTCCAGGCTGCCGCCCGCGATCCGCAGCAGGGCCGGATCGAGGTCGAGGCCCACGCTGCTGGCGTCCGGCAGCCGGTCGAGCAGCCGGCGAGTGATCGACGCCGTCCCGCACGCGAGGTCGAGCACCCGCGGCTTGGGACCGCAAACCGCCTCGACCACGTCGAGCAGCGCGGCGAACCGCTCCTCCCGGTCGGGCATGAACGCCTCCTGCTGCCTGTCCCACAGCACCTGCCACTGACCCCAGTCCATCGACATCTCCCTACGTAAGGTTCACTTCGGACAAGTGGTAGTTACACCGTAGAGTGCGTCCAGTAAGGTGCACAAGTGGACTTTCTCCGTTACGCCGAGCGGGCAGCGGATCTTGTGAACGTCCCCCTCGAGGACGAGGACGACCTCCGCTCCCACCTTGCCGACCGGCCCTGGCTCGCCGACCGGATCACCAGCTCCGACGTGCGTGCCCTGCGCCGCCTGCAGCGCGACCTGCGGCCGGTCTTCCTCGCGGATCCCGCGCCCGACGCCGGAGGCGACGGGCCGGGAGCAGCCGCGACGGAGGCGATCGTCGAACGCCTCAACACCCTGCTCGCCCGCCACCCGGTCTCCCCGTTCATCTCCGGTCACGGCGAGGCGGGACTCCACCTCCACGTCGCCGAACGCGAGTCCTCCGTCGCCGAAACCCTCGCCGCGGAAGGGCTGATGGGCATGGCGATCGTGGTGTGCGATCTGGGGCCCGACCGGTTCGGCAGCTGCCAGGCGGCGAAGTGCGCCAACGTCTTCGTCGACACCTCGCCCAACCGCTCCAGGCGCTACTGTTCGGACCGCTGCTCCTCACGGGCCAACGTCGCGGCGTTCCGGGCCCGCCGAAAGGCCGCGGCCCCGGCATGACCGGAGGTGGACGCATCGTGTCGGACGGTCACAGAGGGTCGCCACCCCTGGACGGACCACCCGCCAGCCTGGCCACTTGGGCGGCGGAACACCTGCGACTTGCCTACGGTTGGACACTGGAGTGAATCCCCCGATGCTTCACACGGAGATCCTGTGAACGACGGCCCCCTGATCGTCCAGTCCGACAAGACCCTCCTCCTCGAGGTGGGACACGCCGCGGCCGACGAGGCGCGGAAGGCGATCGCGCCCTTCGCCGAACTCGAACGCGCGCCGGAGCACGTCCACACCTACCGGCTCACCCCCCTCGGCCTCTGGAACGCCCGGGCCGCCGGCCACGACGCCGAGCAGGTCATCGACACCCTGCTGCGATTCAGCCGGTACGCGGTTCCGCACGCGCTCCTCGTCGACGTCGCGGACACGATGGCCCGCTACGGCCGGCTCCGGCTGGAGCAGCACCCGACACACGGGCTGGTCCTGGTGACGACCGACCGCCCGGTCCTGGAGGAGGTGCTGCGCAGTTCGAGTTCGAAGCTGAAGCCGATGCTCGGCACGCGGCTCGACCCCGACACCGTGGCGGTGCACCCCTCCGAACGCGGTCACGTCAAGCAGGCCTTGCTCAAGCTCGGCTGGCCGGCCGAGGACACCGCCGGATACGTCGACGGCGAGGCACACGCGATCGACCTGCTGGAGGACGACTGGTCGCTGCGCCCCTACCAGCAGCAGGCCGCGGAGGCCTTCTGGCACGGGGGCTCCGGCGTCGTCGTACTCCCCTGTGGCGCCGGCAAGACGCTGGTCGGTGCCGCCGCGATGGCGCACGCGAAGGCCACCACGCTGATCCTCGTCACCAACACCGTCTCCGCCCGGCAGTGGAAGGACGAACTCGTCAAGCGGACCTCGTTGACCGAGGACGAGATCGGTGAGTACTCCGGTGCGCGCAAGGAGATCCGTCCGGTCACCATCGCGACGTACCAGGTGATGACCTCGCGCCGTAAGGGCGCCTACACCCACCTCGAACTCTTCGGCGCCCGCGACTGGGGCCTCGTGCTCTACGACGAGGTGCACCTGCTGCCCGCACCGATCTTCCGGATGACCGCCGATCTGCAGGCCAGGCGCAGGCTCGGGTTGACAGCGACGCTGGTCCGCGAGGACGGCCGCGAGGGCGACGTGTTCTCCCTGATCGGACCGAAGCGGTACGACGCGCCGTGGAAGGACATCGAGGCCCAGGGCTGGATCGCCCCCGCGGACTGCGTGGAGGTGCGGGTCACCCTCACCGACAGCGAACGCATCACCTACGCCACCGCCGAGACCGACGAGCGCTACCGCCTCGCCTGCACGACCGACACCAAGGCCCGCGTCGTCGAACGCCTCGCCGAACAGCACCGCGGCGAGCCCACCCTGGTCATCGGTCAGTACATCGACCAGTTGGACGACCTCGCGGCCCGCCTGGACGCGCCCATCATCAAGGGCGAGACGACCGTCCGCGAACGCCAGCGGCTGTTCGAGGCGTTCCGCTCCGGTGAGATCAACCTGCTGGTGGTGTCGAAGGTCGCCAACTTCTCGATCGACCTGCCCGAGGCGGCGGTGGCGATCCAGGTGTCCGGCACCTTCGGGTCCCGCCAGGAGGAGGCACAGCGTCTGGGCCGACTGCTCCGTCCCAAGCACGACGGCCGGGCGGCTCGGTTCTACGCCGTCGTGTCACGGGACACGGTCGACCAGGACTTCGCCGCGCACCGTCAGCGCTTCCTCGCCGAGCAGGGCTACGCCTACCGCATCGTCGACGCCGACGACGTGCTGTCCGGCGAACTCCCGAGCTGACCCCGACCCGCACGGCGACCGGACGCCGACCCGCGCCGGCCCCGACCTGACCCCACGCCCGCCCGTCACGGGCAGCGCGGGATCATGGCGGTGAAGCCGGGCCGGCCGGGCGTCAGGGTGTACCAGTCGAAGACCCACCGGCCGTCGTCCAGCAGGTTCCACACGGCGCTGGGGCCGATCCGCATGCCGGCACGCTGGCAGCGGACGTAGGCCATGCCGCCGTAGGGGACGAGTCCGGTCCGCGGGTAGGACGTGGCCGGCCCAGCCCGCATGATCAGTCCACCGTTGGCCCAGGCCGCGTAGGGGTAGCGGCACTCCGGGATCGGCGCTGAGAACCCGCGCTTGTTCGGCGTGTTCAGGTGCAGGTCACTGACGTAGGTGCCGTCCGCGAACTTGCTCCACACCCGGGTCGTGCCGACCAGGCTGCCGGTGGTCTGACAGACGACGTCGACGTTGCGTCCCGGCGCGTACCCACGCACCACCGGGTACGCCGTACCCGGGCCGGTGTGCGACCACAGCGTCCCGCGGGAGATCACCCGCTGCCAGAAGCGGGCGGCACCCTGGGGGCCGTCGACACGGTTGCTGTCGATCTCGATCGACCGGCCACCCCAGGTCTCGACGTGCGGGCCGCGGTACTGCTTGATGCGCTGGTGCATCCCCCACTGGTCGTTCGGCGCGTAACGCTCGCCCCACACGCTCGCGCGTCCGTCCCACCGTGCGATCCAGACCGCGTCCGGGCGGACGTAGGTGCTGGACAGGTACGCACCGGAGAGGTCGCTGATACCGGAGGCGGCACTGGAGTAGACGCCGGACAGGTACCCGCCGTCGTGCAGGCGCTTCGTCCAGGCGCTGAGGAACGTCAGGACGATCCGGCTGCAGCTCGCGATCCGGTTGTCGTACCCCTCCATGTCGAAGTAGATCGCGGTCCCGGGCCCCAGCCCGAACTTCTTCGCGCGGGCCATCGCGTCGACGGCCGCGTCGATGCCCTGCTGCCCGGGGTTGGCGGAGCGGATCGGGCCGAGATCGTCCTGGAACGCACACGGCGCCTGCCGTCCGACGTAGATCGGAGTCGTCCGCCAGCCGAGTCGCGCGATGGACCTGACCCAGGTGGCGTCGAGGTTGCCGTCGGGACAGGCCCGGTTGACACCGCCGATGTAGATGCCCACGCCACGGTGCGGCGAGGCGAGCCACGCCCGCATCGTCTGCAGCGACGGCGCCGCGCAGGCGTCGAACCCGCTTCCCCGAAGCCTCGTGGTCGAGGCCATGCTCGGCAGGGTCACCGGGTCGTTCAGGGCGAGCGCCCCACCCACCGTCGGCGCCTTGCCGTCCAGGAGAGGCGCCGGGTCCTGCGCGGCCGTCGAGGGGTCCAGGTCTAGAGCGGTCTCGGCCGTCGGGACGCTCGGCGTCCGGCGTTCAGGTCCCTCGTAGCGCACGCCGCGCAGGACGGCGTCGAGGAGCTCGGGGCGCTCACCAAAGGCCGCCGTGAGCGCGAGGCCCGTGCCGGACAGGGCGTAGCGGATCTCCTGAGTCACGCCGGCGGCGGCCGCGAGCGAGATCATCTCTCCGGGTTCGGCGACCGAGGCGACGGCGGTGGCGGCGGTCGCGGGCTCGATCAGCAACGACTCGGTCCGCCCGACCGCGTGGGCCGGACAGTCCTGGTCCGCGCCGGGCGTACCGAGGTAGAGCGCGGGCCGGTCGAAACGTACACAGGTGTCGGGTTTCGCCTCCAGGTCGTGGACTTCCCACCCCGCGGGTACGGCGAGTCGCAACCCGCGATAGATGACCGCACGGCTTCTGGCATCGAGGGCGTCACCGGCCGCGGGCCGCGCGGCCGGCTCCCCACGCGCCACGACCCGCTCGGAAGCGACAGGCTGCCCGGCGGCGACGGCCGGACCGGGCACCGCGCCGCTCGTGGCGAAGACCCCTCCGGCGAACGCGACCACGAAGCTGAGGCTCAGCCTGGTCGTACGGCGAGCCGCGCGCCGCGAGCCGGCCTGCTGGGTGGTGTCAGCGGTGTCAGGTGTCGTCACTGTCGCCTTCCCGGAACGAGCGCGTCGCCGGTGCGGCGGTCGCGGTGATACGAGTGACGATGACCACGATTCGCATGCAGAACGTCACCCACTGCCACAGACAGCATCACATCCGCATCAGGTGTCCCAGGCAACGCAGGAGTAACCACAGGGCTGTAATTTCGCCCTCCGGGCAGTCGCCGCAGTTCGGTTGGTTGCGGGACAACGTCGGCACCGCGGTATTCGGTCGAACCCGGCAGCCGCACGTGTTAACGTGCTGGGCCCTTTCCCTCCATCGAGCCGCTGCTCGCGCGAAGCGGAGGTCGAGTATGCCCACCCACGAGACCATCGAGCCGCCGGATACCGCGGACGCCGCGGACACCGCGGATCGTCCGGACGCCCCCGACCACCTCACCGCCGAACAGGATCACCTCTCGGCATCGCGTTCGGCACTCCATCGGATGCGCGAGCGCACCGAGTCGCTGGACGCACAGGGCGGCAACGCCGTCTCCACCGAGTACCTCAAGGCCACGCTCCACCACCGGGCCCTCTCCCTCGCGGACGACCCGAACACCCCTCTCTTCTTCGGCCGGCTCGACTACGCGGCCGGCGCCGGTCCCACCGAGGAGCCGTCCGCGGGGCGCGCCGAACGTTTCTACATCGGGCGGCGACACGTCACCGACGACGCGGGCGACCCGATGGTGGTCGACTGGCGGGCGGGCGTCTCCCGCCCCTTCTACCGCGCGACCCGCGCCGAGCCGATGGGCGTGGAGTTGCGCCGACGGTTCGGGTTCGGCCACGGCGACCTGACGGCGTACGAGGACGAGCACCTCACCGACGCGACCGAGGCCGGCGAGGTCAGCCAGATCCTCGAGACCGAGATCGAACGCCCCCGTGTCGGCCCGATGCGCGACATCGTCGCGACGATCCAGCCCGAGCAGGACGACATCGTGCGGGCCGATCTGGCCCGAACCGTCTGTGTGCAGGGTGCTCCCGGTACCGGGAAGACCGCCGTCGGCCTGCACCGCGCGGCGTTCCTGCTCTACGCCCACCGCGACCAGCTGCGGCGTCAAGGTGTCCTTGTCGTCGGACCGAACGACTCCTTCCTCCGCTACATCGGCGACGTCCTTCCGGCGCTGGGCGAGATCGAGGCCCGGCAGAGCACCGTGCCCGAACTCGTCGGCCGGATCAGGATCCGCGGTGAGGACCCGGCCGGTGTCGCGACGCTGAAGGGCGACGCGCGGATGGCGGAGGTGCTGCGACGCGCGGTCTGGGCACACCTGTGCCAACCCACCCAGGGACTGCTCGTTCCTCGTGGTGCCCGCCGGTTCCGGGTTCCGACGTATGAGGTGAGCGAGATCCTCGACGGGATCCGGGCCCGCGGTGTCCGCTACGGCGCGGGCCGGGCGATCCTGCCGCAACGCCTCGCGCACTCCGTCCTGCTGCGGATGGAGGCCGACGGCGACTCACCCGACGACCGGGTGCAGAACTCCGTCGCCCGCAGCCGACCGGTGCGGGCCTACGTCGACGAGATCTGGCCCGCCGTCGATCCGGCCCGACTGGTGTTCCGGCTCCTGAGCGAGCCGGAGTTCCTGGCCGAGCATGCCGAGGGCCTACTGGACGCACGCGAGCAGGAAATGCTGCTCTGGCCCACACCTCCACGCACGGTGGGATCCACTCGCTGGTCCCTCGCCGACGCGGTACTCGTCGACGAGGTCGCCGACCTGATGGACCGAACGCCGAGCATCGGCCACGTCGTCCTCGACGAGGCGCAGGACCTCTCACCGATGCAGCTGCGCGCCGTCGGGCGCCGGTGTTCGACCGGCTCGGCGACGGTCCTGGGAGACCTCGCCCAGGCCACCACGCCCTGGGCGACCCGCGACTGGGCCGAGGCGCTGGCTCATCTGGGCAAGCCCGACGCGCACGTCGAGGAGCTGACCAAGGGGTTCCGTGTTCCCGCCGACGTCATCGCCTACGCCGCCCGGCTGCTTCCTCTGATCGCTCCCAGCCTGACCGCACCCAGCTCGGTCCGGCGCACCCGCGGCGACCTCGTCATCTCCCACACGAAGTCGGTCGTGGAGGCGGCGGTCGAGGGAGCACGCGAGGCGCTCGAACGCCCCGGATCGGTCGGCCTGATCGTTCCCGACGAGCGCGTCCGGCCCTTCCGGACCGCCCTGGACAAGGCCGGGGTGCCGTACGCGGTGCTCGGCGAGGAGGGCGACGTGGACGCCCGGCTGGACGTCGTACCGGCCTCGCTGGCCAAGGGTCTGGAGTTCGACCACGTGGTCCTCGCCGAGCCGGCCCAGATCGTCGCCGCCGAACACGACGAGGTGACCGGTCTGCGCCGGCTCTACGTCTGCCTCACCCGTGCGGTGACCTCGCTGCGGGTGTTGCACGCCGAGCCGCTGCCGGAGCCGTTGGCCCAGGCACCGGCACTGGGCGAGGCCGCCGGGGTCTGGTAAGCCTGGGAGATGGGCAACCTTCACCCCAGGGTGGCGCTCTGCGCGGTCGAGGACGCGTACGTCGAACTCTCACGGTTCGCGAGCGGCCTCGACCACGCCGATCTCATGCGTCCGAGTCGCTGCGTGGGGTGGACGGTGGCCGACGTGCTCTTCCACGTCCTGCTCGATGCCCAACGCGCACTGGTCACGCTGGCCAGCCCGGCCGGCAAGCCCGCCGACAGCGATCACGTCTCCTACTGGCGTACCTGGGCGACCGAGCGCACCGAGGCCGCCGCCGCCGACCACGCGAGGTTCGTCCGGATCGGGGCCGCTGCCTACGTGGACCCGCGGACCGTTGTCATCCACTGGAACGAGACGGCCGGCGCCGCGCTCCGGCTCGCCGCACAGGTACCCGGCGCCGACGTCGTCGTGACCCAGGGCCACTCCTTCACGGTCACCGACTTCCTGAGCACCCTCGCGGTGGAGGCCACCGTCCACCATCTCGACATGACGGTCGCGCTGCCCGGTCGCCCGGTGCCTCGTCCCGGCCCGGTCGCGCACACCGTCGACGTCCTGGACGCCCTGCTCGGCGAGGTCCGGCAGCGGCCGGCGTGGGACGACCTCACCTGGATCCTGAAGGGCACCGGCCGGGTGCCCCTGACCGCCACCGAACGCCAGGGACTCGGCAGCACCGCGAGCCGTTTCCCGCTGGTGGGCTGACGAACCTCGATCGGAGCCTGCGATGACGGACACCGGACCCGACGACATCGACCCCGATGCGGCGCGCTCGCAACCAGAGCGGCTGCTCCCCCGCTGGGCGGCGCTCCTCCCGGGCCACGATGTCGAGGCGGCCGGCCAGGACCTGCTGGACCGGTACGCCGAACCGGTCCGCCGTTACCACGACCGCGTCCACCTCGCGGAGGTCCTGGACGCGGTCGACCTGCTTGCCGAGCACGCTCGCGACCTCACCGCCGTACGCCTCGCGGCATGGTTCCACGACGCCGTCTACGACCCGCGCCGCGGCGACAACGAGGCGGAGTCCGCGCGACTCGCCCGCACCGTCCTGCCGGCGTACGCGGCCGACCACCTGGTCGCGGAGGTCGCCCGGCTGGTCGAGCTCACCTCGACGCACGCGGTGAGCGAGGACGACGCCAACGGCGTGGTTCTCTGCGATGCCGACCTCGCGATCCTCGCGGCGCCCCCGAAGCGGTACGCCGACTATGTCACCGGCGTGCGCGCGGAGTACGCCCACGTCGAGGACGACGCCTTCCGGGCGGGCCGCGCTCGGGTGCTCGAAGGGCTGTTGAGCCACGACCGGCTCTTCCACACCCCCGTCGGGCGTCGCGACTGGGAGCAGCACGCCCGCCACAACGTGGAGGCCGAACTCCTGCTCCTGCGCGGGGCCGACTGAGCCCCACCAGGCACGGCGGACAGCGATGACCGACAGTGGGGAAGCGCTTCCTCAGGCTTGCGCAAAGTTGAGCCAAGAGGGCTGTCGCGGTGCATCTACGGGCATTAGGCTGGCGCACCGTGATCCTTCCCAAGCCGCAGCAGTTCGAGCGCCACGACGGCGCCTTCCACCTGACCAGTACGGCCACCGTGCGGTTCGACGAGGCATCCGCGCCGGCCGCCCGGGCGCTTCGGCGCGCGCTGTCTCCGGCGACGGGCTTCGCGCTGGACGACGCGACCGACGGTGACGCCGCCGCCTTCACCCTCTCCGTCGACCCGACCGTCTCGGGCCCGGAGGCCTACACGCTCGCGGTGACAGCGGAGGGCGTGCAGATCGCCGGCAGTGACCCGGCCGGCGTCTTCTACGGCGTCCAGTCCCTGCGGCAACTGCTCCCCGCCGAGGCGTTCGCGGCGACGAAGGTCGAGCGTGACTGGGAGATCCCGGCGGTCACGGTGCAGGACCGCCCGTCCTTCGGCTGGCGCGGCACGATGCTCGACGTGGCGCGACACTTCATGCCGAAGGAGTTCGTCCTCAAGGTCATCGACCTGCTGGCCCTGCACAAGCTGAACGTCTTCCACTTCCACCTGACCGAGGACCAGGGGTGGCGCCTCGCCAGCGAGAAGTACCCGCGGCTCACCGAGGTCGGCGCGTTCCGGCCGGAGACGCTGATCGGGCACGGGCACCGGCCCGAGAGCGAGTTCACCTTCGACGCCACGCCGCACGGCGGCTTCTACACCCAGGACGACATCCGGGAGATCGTGGCGTACGCGCAGGAACGCTTCGTCACGGTCGTACCCGAGATCGACATGCCCGGCCACATGCTCGCGGCCATCACCGCCTACCCCGAGCTCGGCAACGGTCTCAAGCCGGCGCAGGTGTGGACCCGCTGGGGGATCAGCGAGCAGATCCTGAACGTCGAGGACTCCACCCTCGACTTCTGCCGGGACATCCTCTCGGAGGTGATGAGCCTCTTCCCGAGCCCGCTGATCCACTGTGGCGGCGACGAGACCCCGAAGGACGAGTGGAAGGTCAGCCCGGCCGCCCAGGAGCGGATGGCTTCCCTCGGACTGAAGGACGAGGAAGCGCTCCAGTCGTGGTTCACCGGCCAGATGGCCGCCTACCTCGCCGAGAACGGCCGCCGCTTCGTCGGCTGGGACGAGGTGCTCGAGGGCGGTGGTCCCGCCAACCTGCCCGACGATGTGGTGGTCATGTCGTGGCGCAGCGAGGAGGGTGGCATCGAGGCCGCCCGCGGTGGACTGGACGTCGTGATGGCGCCCTGCAAGTCGGTCTACTTCGACTACTACCAGAGCGAGGACCGCGAGTCCGAGCCGCTCGCGATCGGCGGCTTCGTCTCCCTGCGGAAGGTGTACGACTACCGCCCGATCCCGGGTGAGCTCGACGCCGAGGCCGCGGGCCACGTGCTGGGATCGCAGTGCCAGCTGTGGACGGAGTACGTCCCCACGCCCGAGCACGCGGAGTACATGCTCTTCCCCCGCGTCTGCGCGTTCGCCGAGGCCGTGTGGCGTGACGAGACCGGCGGGATCGACGACTACGACGTGTTCCTCGACCGGCTGCGCCCGCACCTCGCCCGACTCGACCAGATCGGCGTCAACTACCGCGCGCTCGACTGACGCGCTCGTTCGACCCGCACTGCCGCGCGGGGTTCCTCCCGGCCGCCCTTCGGGGCGTGGAGCCCCGCGCGGTGGGCGGCACCAGCTGGCGCGGCCCCTAACCGGGCCGGTGGTCCGGCCGCTGCTCGGGGCCGGCCGGGGACTTGCGGCGGCGCAGGCCCGCCGCGGCGATCCGGGCCACGAGCTCCCTGCTGGACACCGGCTGCGCGCCGGCCGCCAGGAGCTCGGCGTACCGCTCCTGCGGGACGTCGTAGTGGTCGCGGTGGAAGCCCCGCTCGGGTAGGCCGTACGCCCGTGCGAACGCGTGGAGCTCGTCGAACGAACGATCGCTCACGAGGTGGGACCAGAGCTTTCCACGCGCCGGCCAGGTCGGCGGGTCGAGCAGGATCGTCACCGCATCACCCTACTGACCGGTATCCCGCTCGGGCGGGCCGCGACCTGCCGACCTACCGGTGCCCCGGGGAGGTCCTCCGCCCCTACAGCGCGCCGCCCGCGACGTCGAGGGCCCGGACCACCTCGTCATCGATCAACGTGCGCCAGGCCCGGACGTAGCCCGCGTCGACGTAGGCCTTCCACGAGCGATCGGGCCGGACGGCCGTGCCGACGTGGAACGCGCGGACGCCTGCCTGCGCGAGCCAGGGCACGTGCTCGGCCCGTAACCCGCCGCCGGCCATGATCCGCCCGGCCGCGAACGGGTCGGTCTTCGCCCGGCGTACCAGGTCGTCGATCCCCGCCTCCACGCCACGCGCGGAGCCGGCCGTGAGAACGTGGGTCAAACCGGGCAGTTCGCGCAGATCCCACCAGGCGCGGTCCTGGTCGAGGGCATGGTCGACCGCCCGGTGGAACGTCCACGGCCGGTCGGCGAACTCCTTGACCAGAGCGCGGGTAGCATCGAGGTCGACTTCGAGCGTGGGGGTCAGGAACCCCAGGACGAAGCCTTCGGCGCCTGCCTGGGCGTAGGCGGCGGCGAGTCCGTGCAGTCGGCTCAGCTCGGCTCCGGTTGCGGTGAAGTTGTCGGCGAGGCGGAGCATGACCCGCAGTGGTATCTCCGTCCGGCGCCGGATCTCCTCGACCACCGACGGTTCGGGCGAGAGTCCGTCGGCGTCCATGGCGGTGACCAACTCCACCCGGTCCGCGCCGCCGTCCGCAGCGGCGACGGCGTCGGCGGCTCCAAGTGCGATGACCTCGAGGAGGGGACGCGTCATGTGTGTAAGCCTGCCAGGATCGTGGCCGTGACGGACGACGACCCGCTCATCGGTGCACGCGCACTGGTGTTTCACGACCTGCAGTCCTCCGGCCACGCGGACCCCCGCGGCGTCTCCATCCTGGAGGACGCCGTGGCGGCACGGCGATGGTGGGTTTCGGAATGGCCCGAGGGCGCCGACTACGTCGCCGGCCAGATCGCGCAGGACGTTCAGGACGCCATGATGGACACCGTCGGGCGCTGGCCCCGCTGCAAGGCCTGCGACGATGTGGAGCCGCACGAGCTTCGGATCGCCCCCGAACTCGGCCCCGACCCGCACTGGGTCTGTGACCGCGGCGGCATCGTGGTCGCCCGGCTCGGCGGCCTGTGAGCCCGACACCTCGCTGCTAACGTTTCGCCCGTGGGAGCCAAGCCCGTCGACCAGACCACCCAGGTCTGGTTGGAACGAGCGCGGGACCTTCTGCTCGCCTCGTCGGACGGCCCGGTTCCACTCGACCGGGCCGCCGAGGCCGCCCGCATGTCGCCGTACCACTTCCACCGGACGTTCGCCCGGACCTACGGCGAGACTCCGCACGCGCTCGTGACCCGCCAGCGCATCGACCGGGCCAAAGCCCTGCTCGCCGGAACCGACCTCACCGTGCTCGAGGTCTGCCTCGCGATCGGCTACCAGAGCGTCGGCACGTTCTCCCGCCGGTTCGCCGCCCTGGTCGGCCGGAGCCCGTCGGACTACCGGCGAGGTGTCCGGCCGCTGCTCGTCGCGGTGCCCCGGACCGCCTCGGACCTGATCTGGACGCCGCGGTTCGTCCCGCTCTGCTTCACCGCGGGCTGGTCGGCCGCGTCGGCCACCACCTGAGCTCGGGTCACTGTCCCATCCCGGACGCCCCACTTGGTTGTTGCCGTTTGTAGACAATAATCGGAACGGTCGAGGGCCCATTCGGCGATCTCCCTTATCCACACGCGATGGAAAGGAACGCCATGTCCACGGGCACGACCGACACGTCCGCAGCCTCGGCGAGCGGCTCCGAGCTCGCCGGCCTCTACAAGTTCCTCCGGGTCACCGATGTCGCCGACGCCATGGACGGCCTCGGCTACTTCGACATCGGCCTGGTCTCCCGCGACGTACGTCCACTGTGGTCCGGCATGAAGTTCTGGGGCGTGGCCGCGACCCTGCGCTGCGTGCCGTCCAACCGACCGATGTGGAAGCTCGACACCACCGAGGACATCGTGGCCGCGCACCGCATCTGGTTCGAGGAGGTCGGCCGCCCGGCCGGCGTGGGCGACCTCCCACCCGGCCACGTGATCGTCACCGACGGCGGCGGGGCCCGCGAAGTGGGCTTCTGGGGCTCGATGAACGCCATGGCCGCGCACGCGAACGGCGCGGTCGGCATCATCACCGACGGCTACTGCCGAGACACCGCCGAGATCGCGCTGCAACAGACTCCGGTGTGCGCCGCCGCCCGGGGTCGCACGATCATCCCCGGCCGGATCGAGGCCATCGAGGCGCAGACCACGATCGGGTGCGGCGGCGTCCAGGTCCGCCCCGGCGACATCGTGGGCACCGACGACGACGGCGTGATCGTCGTACCGCAGGAGATCGCTCCTGAGGTCGCGAAGCACGCCAAGGCCATCCTGATCGCTGACATGCACGCGCGCCGCCGGGTCTACGACAAGCTCGGCAAGGCGCCCGACGAGACCGTCGACATCGAGGCGGTCGAGAGCTACCACGCCGGTCTGTAGCGACGGACCGCACGGGTACGGCGAGCCTCCGATGGGGGCTCGCCGTACTGGTCACTCCCGGCGGCTCGCACCCAGCCGGGAGTCCGACCCGCACCGGCCAGCGTCGCGATGACCCGCTTCGCAAGATCGGAGATGCCGGCGCCCGACTGCGGCTCCTAGCCTCGGTGAGGTAAGTCCCGTGGCAAAGGAGCACACATGATCCAGCGTCTGTCCCATCTCAGTGTCTACGTTCTCGACCAGGACTCCGCCTACGACTTCTACGTCAACAAGCTCGGCATGGAGGTCCGAACCGACGCGACCTTCGGCGAGGGCCAGCGTTGGCTGACCGTCGGCCCGAAGGGCCAGCCCGACCTCGAGCTCACCCTGATGCCCGCGAGTGCCGGCCCGCACCTTCCGGCGGAGAAGGTCGCGGCCGTTCGGGAACTGATCGGTTCGAACACCTTCGGCATCGGCGTGCTCGAGACCGACGACATCCACCGTGACTACGAGGACCTGCGGGCGAAGGGCGTGGAGTTCGTCAGCGCACCGCAGGAGCAGTTCTACGGCATCGAGGCGCTCTTTCGGGACGACTCCGGAAACTGGTTCAGCATGACCCAGCGCACCACGACCTGAGCCGGCCCCGCTGTACGGTGACGGTGCCCGCGCCACGCCCCGCCGCCGAAGGAGAACGTCCGTGCCGTTCGACACCCGTGCCGCCACCGCGGTGACCCGCATGGGACTGGGGCTGGCGGCGCTCGGCCGCCCCGCCTACATCACCCTGGGCCGGGACGCGGACCTGCCGGCCGAGCGGTCCGTCGAGGCCATGCGCACCCGCACCCACGAGGTGCTGGACGCCGCCCATGCGGCGGGCGTGCGCTACGTCGACGCGGCGCGGTCCTACGGACGGGCGGAGGAGTTCCTCGCCGGATGGCTGCGGGAGCGGCCCAGGGCCGCCGACGTGGTGGTCGGCAGCAAGTGGGGATACACCTACACCGGGGACTGGCGCATGGACGCGCCGGCGCAGGAGGTCAAGGACCACACCGCCGCCACGTTCACCCGCCAGCTCGGCGAGACCCGCCACCTGCTCGGCGACCGGCTCGACCTCTACCAGATCCACTCGCTCACCCCGGACAGCTCCGTCCTGACCGACCGCCCGCTCCAGGAGCGGCTGGCCGCTCTCGTCGCGGAGGGCGTCAGTGTGGGGGTGTCCACGAGCGGCCCGCGCCAGGCGGACGCCGTGCGGGCGGCTCTCGACATCAGCGTGGCGGGCGTTCCGCTCTTCACGAGTGTCCAGGCCACCTACAACCTGCTGGAGCCCTCCGTGGGGCCCGCCCTCGCCGAGGCGCGGGCCGCGGGGCGCACCGTCATCGTCAAGGAGGCCCTGGCCAACGGGCGTCTGGCGCAGGAGACGGACCGCCCGCTGCTCACCCGGCTCGCCGCCCAGGCGGAGTGCTCCCCCACGGCGCTGGCCCTGGCGGCCGTGCTGCACGAGGAGTGGGCCGGGGTCGTGCTCTCCGGTGCGGTGACCACCGACCAACTGGCGGACAACCTGTCCGCCGCGCACGTCCGGCTGGACGGGGAGGCGCGTGAACAGCTCGCGACCCTGGCCGAGCCGGCCGAGGCGTACTGGCGCGACCGCGGCTCGCTGCCCTGGTCCTGAACGCCAGGAGAGCATCCGGGACACCGAGCTTCGGCGTGCGGTCCGTGCTTCGCCGTGCGGTCCGTGGTGCCGGGGCCCCACGGACGGCACAGCTCGGCAAGGTCAGACTCCGTCGAGGTCGGCGTGGGTTGCGAGCGAGGGTCCGCGGCGCTGCTGGATCTCCCGGGCGCACCCCTCCGCGTCGCGCAACGCACGGATCGCGTTGGCGCCGGCGAGCTTGCGCAGGTCCTCCTCCGACCAGCCCCGCTCCAGCAGGGCGGCGAACAGTCGCGGATATCCCGACACGTCCTCGAGCCCGATCGGGAAGGTGTCGGTCCCGTCGTAGTCGCCGCCGAGGCCGAGGTGGTCGATCCCGGCGACCTCACGCACGTGCTCGACGTGGGCCACCACGTCGGCGATGGTTCCCTCGGGCTTCGGGTGCTCCCGCTGCCACTCCCGGGTGAACCCGTAGAACGCCTGCAGGTCGGTCGACTTCACGCCCACGGCGGCCGCTGCCGACGCGGCCTCCTTGCGCCACTCGGCACACGCGGGGGTGACGAACTCCGGCACGAACGTCACCATGCACACGCCGCCGTTGGCGGGGAGTGCGGCGAGCACGTCGTCGGGCACGTTGCGGGCGACGTCGCAGACGGCGCGGGCCGAGGAGTGGGAGAAGATCACCGGCGCCTCGCTCACGCGCAGTGCCGCCCGCATCGTGTCGGCGGACACGTGGGAGAGGTCCACCAGCATGCCGAGCCGGTTCATCTCCGCGACGACCTCCTCCCCGAACCGCGACAGGCCGCCGACCGCCGGCTCGTCGGTCGCGGAGTCGGCCCACGGCACGTTGTCGTTGTGGGTGAGGGTCATGTAGCGGACCCCGAGCGTGTACATCGCGCGCAGCGTGGCGAGTGAGCAGTCGATCGAGTGACCGCCCTCCATGCCCATCAGGGAGGCGATCCGGCCGGAAGCGAAGACCTGCTCGACCTCCTCGGCGGTGGTCGCGAGTCCGAAGGTGTCGGCGTAACGGCGGACCATCGCGTGAACGCCGTCGATCTGCTCGAGCGTGGCGGACACGGCGTGGTCACCCTGGAGCCGGCTCGGTACGTAGACCGACCAGAACTGCGCGCCGACACCGCCCGCCCGCAGCCGGGGAATGTCGGTGTCCAGGCCGGGCTGGGACTGGGCGACGTCGACCTTGTCGAAGTCGTAGGCCGCGGCCCGGCGCACCGCCTGGGGAAGATCGTTGTGCCCGTCGACCAGCGGGTGAGCGGCGAGCAGCGCCCGGGCCCGCTCGAGGTGGTCGGCACGGTCGGCACGGTCGGCACGGTTGGCGGGGTCGCTGGTCATCTCGGTCGGCATGAGTCCGATCTTGCCCTGCACCTCCCCCACGCGCACGAGGGGCGGCCCCGGAGTGTTCCGGGACCGCCCCTCGCGGTGGTACGTGGAGTAGCTCGAAGGCTGCTGGACTCAGAAGTCCATGCCGCCACCGTCGGGCATGCCGCCCGCCGGAGCCTTCTCCTTCTCGGGCTTGTCCGCCACGACCGCTTCCGTGGTGAGGAAGAGGCCAGCGATGGACGCGGCGTTCTGCAGCGCGGAGCGGACGACCTTCGCCGGGTCGGGCACGCCCGCCGCCAGCAGGTCGACGTACTCGCCGGTCGCGGCGTTCAGGCCGTGGCCGTCGGGCAGGTTACGGACCTTCTCCGCGACGACCCCGCCCTCGAGACCGGCGTTGATCGCGATCTGCTTGAGCGGAGCCTCCAGCGCCACCTTGACGATGTTGGCGCCGGTGCCCTCGTCACCCTCGAGGTCGAGCTTGTCGAAGGCACGCTTGCCGGCCTGGACGAGCGCAACGCCACCACCGGCGACGATGCCCTCCTCCACCGAGGCCTTCGCCGCGCGAACGGCGTCCTCGATGCGGTGCTTGCGCTCCTTCAGCTCCACCTCGGTGGCCGCGCCGACCTTGATCACCGCGACGCCGCCGGCCAGCTTGGCCAGCCGCTCCTGCAGCTTCTCGCGGTCGTAGTCGGAGTCGCTGCGCTCGATCTCGGCGCGGATCTGGTTGACCCGCCCCTGGATCTCCTCCGGGTCGCCCGCGCCCTCGACGATGGTCGTCTCGTCCTTGGTGACGACGACCTTGCGGGCGCGGCCGAGCATGTCGAGGGTGGCGGTCTCGAGCTTGAGACCGACCTCCTCGGAGATCGGCTGGCCGCCGGTCAGGATGGCGATGTCGCCGAGCATGGCCTTGCGGCGGTCACCGAAGCCGGGCGCCTTGACGGCGACGGACTTGAAGGTGCCACGGACCTTGTTGACGACGAGCGTGGCCAGGGCCTCGCCCTCGACGTCCTCGGCGATGATCGCGAGCGGCTTGCCCGACTGCATGACCTTCTCCAGCAGCGGGAGCATGTCCTTCACCGCAGAGATCTTGCCGTTGAGGACGAGGACGTAGGGGTCGTCAAGGACGGCCTCCATGCGCTCCGCGTCGGTCCAGAAGTACGGCGAGATGTAACCCTTGTCGAAGCGCATACCCTCGGTGAGCTCGAGTTCGAGCCCGAAGGTGTTGCTCTCCTCGACGGTGATGACGCCTTCCTTGCCGACCTTGTCCATCGCCTCGGCGATGATCTCGCCGACGCTCGCGTCGCCACCAGCGGAGACGGCCGCCACAGAGGCGATCTGCTCCTTGGTCTCGACGTCCTTGGCGGCCTGCGCGAGCTGCTCGGTCACGCGCTCGACAGCCGCCTCGATGCCGCGCTTGAGGCCCATCGGGTTGGCCCCGGCGGCGACGTTGCGCAGACCCTCGCGAACCAGCGCCTGAGCGAGCACGGTCGCGGTCGTGGTGCCGTCACCGGCCACGTCGTCGGTCTTCTTGGCAACTTCCTTGACGAGCTCGGCCCCGATCTTCTCCCACGGGTCTTCGAGCTCGATCTCCTTAGCGATGGACACGCCGTCGTTCGTGATCGTCGGCGCACCCCACTTCTTCTCGAGGACGACGTTGCGGCCCTTGGGGCCAAGCGTCACCTTGACGGCGTCAGCAAGGGTGTTCATACCCCGCTCGAGGCCGCGGCGCGCCTCCTCGTTGAACGAGATGATCTTGGGCATCTAGCTGGATCCTCCCCCAGTCGGGTGGATGGTCGTGTGTCCGGCCCGACGCCCGCGACGGACGGCCCCTGGTCTGTCCCGGGACCTCGTCGAACCAAACCGTTGACTTGTCACTCGCGACCTTCGAGTGCTAAGGACGTGTTTAGCACTCGACCCGGGAGAGTGCAAGCCAGCCGCCGGGTGGCGCCGCGGGGCGCGCTCAGGTCGGGCCGGGGAACCGCCCGGGGAGTCGCCGGGGCGGTCGAAGGGGTGGCAGGCGCGCCTCGACGAGAGCCCACGCGGCCGGCACGGACGGCGGGAGCGGGCGGCGGCCCGGCCAGAGTTGGGTCGGCGCGTGGCGTGACCTGCCGGGCCGGTCTCCCGTTCACGAGCGGGAAAGAGGACGGGAAGCGTTCACCGTCCGGCCCTCCCGCGGTCAGCTTCTCCTCGTTCTCTCCTCGCCCCGACCTTTGACCGGACGCCGGCAGCGCGGGGCTAACCGGACAGTCGCAAGGCCACCCGGACATGGGACGAGCCGGGGCCCGGACGGTTTCCCGTCCGGGCCCCGGCCCCGTGATCGCCCTCTATGGGCTCGGCTTTTATTGCGACTCAGACCGGCCGTACTTCATGCGCCTCGAGCCCCTTCGGGCCCTTGACGACCTCGAACTCGACGGCCTGGCCGTCGGCAAGAGACTTGTAGCCGTCCATGACAATCTTCGACCAGTGGACGAACACATCGTTGCCATCATCGACAGCGATGAAGCCGTAGCCCTTTTCAGAGTTGAACCACTTCACGGTTCCCTGCGTCATGCCCTCTCCTCAGGCCCGTTCGGGTGTCAGACCCGCCCGGCGCGGGCCTGGGTCGTCCTCACCGCACCCGTCCCCAAGGGGAGGCGTTGCGATAGATCCGCGCGCATTCCCACCGTTGGCGGTCGAGCCATTACGCACGATCATGCCGACCACGGCTGACCATAGCTGAACTCCACCCCTTGTGGGGAGATGTCTTGACGATCTCCTTTGGGCCAACTTTGGCCGGTTGTTGGGAAGACCCAAGGGGGTCGTTTGGACTTTCCGGCTGACGGAAAGGTTCCGGACCTTTCGGTCACCTGGAAGGAGGATCGCCGTCCCGTTCCGGCCCCAGGCGGGCGTTCCTGCGGAGCCGCTGGCCGCCTGGCGCCCCACCATCTGAACCGACCGCCACGCATTCCTGGGCACCGCTTACCGCGGACCCACATTCGGTTCGGCGGACCGGGATCAGACCCCGATCGGCGACACTCCGAAAGGTTCGGCCCAGTCGTAGGTGCGCCGGCCACTCGCGGTGAGCCAGCCGCGCGGGGTCGTGGAGTACAGCCAGTCAAGCGGTTCGACGCCGCCGGCGTCCCCACCGTCGAGGGCGAGCCGGACAGCCGCGCGCAGGTCGGCGTCCACCTGGGGATTGCGAGACCGCGGGTCGACCGACACGAACAGAGCGGTCCCCGACCGGGCCACCAGGTCGAGGAACTGGCGGTTCTTCTCCCAGGGCGTCCGCGGGGTGCACGGCACGCAGTCGGCGTCGGCGACGAAGAACCTGCCGTGTTGCGCCAGCCGGTAGGCGAGGGTGTTGACGCCCATCCGCCGGGTGCGCTCCCAGTCGCGACCGGAGGTGTCGTCCCCGATCCGTTGCACCTCGACCAGTCCGGCGGCGAGGTGGCCGACGGTGTTGCAGCCGATCAGCGTCGCCTCGCCCGCGCCCTCGCGGATGACTTCGTACAGCCGGAGCAGGATCTCGGCGTTCGTCCGGCTCTGATCGGCGAAGTGCCAACCGGGGTCGGTGAGTTCGGCGCCCATCGCGGGACCGAACCGACCGAACGCGTCGAAGGTCGAGAAGTCGTGCTTGACGAGTTCGAATCCCCAACCGACGATGCGGGCGACGTCTTCGCGGATGGTGTCAAGGTTGCCTTGCAGGGTGAGGTCGAGCGGGAGTTCCCTGGCGGGCCGGGGTCCCGGACGCAGCCGCGCCGGGTCGTCGACGACGGTCAACGCGGCGGGGCGCATCCAGATACCGGGCCGGGCACCACGCGTCTTGATGTCGGCGGCGAACCCGGGCATGTCGTCGAAGGTGCCAAGTGTTCCGGCCGTCCAGGGGCCACCGGGGGCGCCGCCACCCGGGGTCCAGCCGGCGTCGACGACGCAGAAGGGCCGGACCGGGTGTCCGTCGGCGTACTCCACGATCGTCTCGGCGTCACGCAGGATCTGCGCGGGACCGAAGTTCTGCCCGTAGGCGTAGTACCAGTTGTTGCAGCCGACCACGGGTTCGGCGACCGGCATCGGGTCGTCGCACATCGCGGCCGTGAGGTCCTGCTGGAGTTCGAACGGCGACTTGTTCGAACCGGCGGCGGTGCCCACCAGGGTGGCCGCTTCCAGGACGCGTTCACCGAGGTGGACCGGTCCCCCGCCGTTGCGCACGTCGAGCCAGAGGGAGTAGCCGCCCTCGTCCACGGTCCAGGAGCAGAACGCGCGGGGACGCACCTTCACGCCGTGCCCGAGTGTCGTGTGGGTCGCGGGTTCGTACCCGAGCCACGACCAGGGCAACACCCGCCCCGGCTCGAAGTGCCGCCAGGACAGGTCGCCGTAGGAGCGCTCCCAGGCGTCACCGAGGATCAGGAGGTCCGACGACCACGGCACGTCCCAGCGCAGCACCACCCACGACAGCCCCGCGCTCGGGCAGGCCACGTCGACGATGAGGGCGTCGTCGCCGGGGTGGGACCTGACGTCCGTCTGGCGGAAGCCGATCTCGACGCGATGGGTGACGAAACGGTGCCCGTCAAAGCGAGCTTGACGGACACCGTCCTTCGTGTCGTGGATGACGAATGCCGCGTGCGGCACTCCAACGCTCAGCGCGCACCACCCGCGACCGCCGGGATCACCGAGACCTGCACACCCTCGGGGGTGAGGGTCTCGAGACCGCCGGCGAACCGCACGTCCTCCTCGCCGACATAGACGTTGACGAACCGGCGCAGCTTGCCGGCGTCGTCGAGCACGCGGGCCCGGATGCCGGGGTAGGTCTCGTCGAGGGAGGTGAGCACCTCGGCGAGCGTGGTGCCGTCGGCCTTCACCTCCGAGGAGCCACCGGTGTAGGTCCGCAGGATCGTCGGAATGCGTACTTTCACGCTCATGCGAGTCCAGCCTCCGTGAATGCGTCGTACGTCGGACGGATCGTCGCCTTCGGGCCGACCTTGCCGGCGATGGCGTCCAGAGTCTTCAGGCCGTCACCGGAGTTGATGATCACGGTCTCGGCGCCCGGGTCGAGCTGGCCGGTGCGCACCAGCTTCGCGAGCGTCGCCACGGTCACCCCGCCGGCCGTCTCACCGAAGATGCCCTCGGTCCGGGCGAGCTGGGCGATCCCGGCGATGACCTCGTCGTCGCTGACGTCCTCGACCGTCCCACCGGTCCGCCGGCACACGTCGAGCACGTAGGGCCCGTCGGCCGGGTTGCCGATGGCGAGGGACTTCGCGACCGTGTCGGGCTTCACCGGCTGCACCACGTCGTGGCCCGCCTTGAAGGCCGCCGAGACCGGCGAGCAACCCGTGGCCTGGGCACCGAAGATCTTGTACGGCGTGTCCTCGACGAGCCCGAGTTCGACGAGCTCCCGGATGCCCTTGTCGATCTTCACCAGCTGGGCGCCCGAGGCGATGGGAACGACGATCTGTTCCGGCAGCCGCCAGCCGAGCTGTTCGGCGATCTCGAAGGCGAGCGTCTTGGAGCCCTCGGCGTAGTAGGGCCGCACGTTGACGTTGACGAACGCCCAGCCCTCCTCCTCACCGGCGATCTCGCTGGCGAGCCGGTTGACGTCGTCGTAGGTGCCCTCGACCGCGACCAGCGTGCCCTCGTAGACGGCGGTGGTGAGGATCTTCTGCTGCTCGAGGTTGTGCGGGACCATCACCACGCTGCGGATGCCCGCGCGGGCGGCCGCGGCGGCGACCGCGTTGGCGAGGTTGCCGGTCGAGGGGCAGGCGAGCACCTGGAAGCCGAGCTCACGAGCCGCGGTCAGCGCGACGGCGACCACGCGGTCCTTGAAGGAGTGGGTCGGGTTGCCGGAGTCGTCCTTGACCCACAGCCGGGCCAGCCCGAGGTCGGCGGCGAGGCGGTCGGCGCGGACGAGGCGGGTGAGTCCGGGTTCGGTGTTGGGGAACGACGCGACGTCGGTCGGCACCGGAAGAAGCTGCTGGTAACGCCAGATGTTGTGCGGACCGGCCGCGATCTGCTCGCGGGTGATCCGGGGGTAGTCGTAGGCCACCTCGAGCGGGCCGAAGCACTCGCTACAGGCGTAGTGCGCGCCGAGCGGGATGGTCGTCCCGCACTCGCGACATCGCAGCGTGGTGGCGTTGCCGAAAGCTCCCGGGCGGATGGTGTGCGCGCCTGGCGTCGTGCCGGCGTCAGCATAGGTCGTCATACGAGGCCTCTCCTCCTCATCTTTCCCGCGCTCCACCTCGCCAGGAGGTCGTCCTGACTACTGGTGTCGCGGGCCGGAGTTGGCACCGTGTCCGCCGTGGGCCTGCGAAGACGCGAGACGCGCATGTCGGCGGTCGGCCGGTTGCCGGGGCTTCGTCGGGCCGGTCCCTCTGCCCCTCTGGATGAGTTCCTTGTTCAGTTGTGAAAATCGACGGCGTCGGTCCACCGCTCGGGTGAGCCTAACCGACGCGTCTCGGTGAATGTCGGGCGTGCTCAGGATACGAGACGAGCGTCCGTATCCAGGACACTCGGGGCGGGAATCGCGGAGGACTCCCGCCCCGAGTATGGCGGAGCCGGTCCGCCACCGCCGGTGCCGCCCCGCGTTCAGGCCGGCCACGACGCCGGCCAGGAGCTGACTGGACACCGGCTGGACGTGACCTACGACGCGGCCGACGGCCGGGCCAGCTGGGGCGAACGCAGCGTCGCCGGGTCGGGTACGTCGTCACACAGCGCCGCCGCGGCGACCTGGGCTGTCAACGGGCTGAGCTCGCCGGAGGCGTCCAGCAACCAGGTGTTGGCGCCGATGCTCGCCTGCCGGCTGCCGTCCGGGGTACTGAACGTCGCGCTGTCGTAGCCGAACACCGCCCCGTTGTGGCCCCACACCACACCGCCGGGCACGCACGGGACCTCGACCGGGAAGAGACCGAGCCCGTAGCCGAAGGTGTCGGCGTCCATCATTTGCGTGAGCAGCGACGTCGGCAGCAGCCGCCCGGTGAACAGCGCGCGCAGGAACGTCGTCTCGTCCCGGGTGGTCGAGATGACCGCCCCGGCGGTCCGGAGCCAGCTCATGCTGTACGTCGTCGTGTCGTACGGCTCCTCACCCTCCGTCAGCGGCAGGTATCCCCGCAGGTGCCTGCCGGTCACAAACGGACTCGCCACGGGGAAGGACGTGTCGGTCATGCCGAGCGGGCGGAAGATCCGGCGGGCCAGCTCGACCGCCGCCGGACGGTGGGTGACCTTCTCGATCACCATGCCGGCGAGCACGTAGTTGGTGTTGGAGTACTCGAACGCCGTGCCGGGCGCCGGCCGGGGCTCGGGATTGGTCAGGGCCAGCCGGACCAGTTCGCCGGAGCCGAAGTAGCGAAAGCGGAGGTTCTCGTAGGTGCGCGGCGGGGTGAAGACCATCGTGTCGGTCCGGAGACCGCTGGTCTGCTGGAGCAGGTGCCGGACCGTGAGCGCCGGGTCGAGGCCGAGATCCGGCAGCCACCGGGCCACCTTGTCGTCCAGGCCGAGCCGGCCCTCCGCGACCAGTTGCAGGACGACGACCGCGGTCATCGTCTTGGTGTTGCTGCCGATGCGGTACCGGTCGTCCGGCCGGGCGGCCCGGTCGGTGCGCAGGTCGGCGACTCCGCGGGCGATCCGGGTGGTGTGCTCGCCGTCCCGTCGGGCGAGGACCACGCCCGGCGCACCCGCGTCGACCACCAGGTCGGCGAGCCGCTCCAACCGGTCCGCCGATCCGGTCGGGACGTCCGACGTCGGCGTCGCGGCGGTGGCGGACGGGGCGGCGGGGCCGGCGGGGCCGGCGGGGCCGGCGGGGCCGGTCAGCACCAGTGGTGAGGCGCTGGCCGGCGGGGTGGAGCTCGGCGCCAGCGGCGGGCCACCGGCGACCCCGCCGAGGCCGAGCAGGGCCGGTCCGAGGACCAGGACCGCGAGCCGGCGTAGGGACAACAATCCGGGCAGCATGACGAAATCCCTCGTGAGTGTGTGGTGAAGGAAGATGCCGAGCACCTCGGGCGCGGCGTGGCGACGCGTCACTTCCGGACGCCGGGTCAGGCCGCGGGCAGGCGCCCGGGCAGCCGCCGTCCCGTCCCCGATGACCTACGTCGTGGACGCTGCCCCGCTACGGACGCGGCGGGAACGGCGCGTCAGCCGCGGCGGCTGAGGACGAGCAGACACCCGGCGTACGTCACGGCCATCAGGGCGGCGATGTAGACCCACGGCGATCCCGAGCCGCCTCGTGCCATGTCGACGATGGCGGCGACGACGACCACGCCGGCGACGATGTTGATGGAGTAGAGGGCGGCCCGCTGGTGCAGGTGGACGTGCCGCTCCTCGTGGACGTCGTCGCCGAGCAGGGCGATCGTGTCGCTGAAGCGGGAGGCGATCAACAGGAACGCGGCGAACGCCAGCATGATCGCGGCCGAGATGATGCCGGCGACGATCTCGCCGTTCGCGAAGGAGATGACGGCCAGTACGGCGCCGACGAGCAGCGCCACGACCAGGGCGGGCCTGGAGACCCTGCGTCCTCCCTCGGCTCGGCGGCTCGAACTGGTCCGGCCACCGCTCTCGTTCGTCGACATGGAAGACCTCCTCTGGCTGGCTTTGGCTGGCTCTGTCGGTGCTTTACCTGGCGCTGGCTGGCTCTACCTGGCTCCGCCTTGGCTGGTGCCGGAGGCGTTCGGGCGCGAGCCGGACCGCGAGGCGAGCAGCACGACGGCGACGAACGCCACGATGATCCCTGCCGAGATGACGCCCGCCAGCCCGTTCCCCTTCGCGTACGACACAGTGGCCAGCACGGCACCGACGACCATCAGCGTGGCCAGGCTCGACATCGAGCCCCCGCGCCCACCGGCGACACGTCGGCCGGACCCGTTCGTGTCGTGGCCGTCGCTCGTCTCATGGCTGTTACTCATCGACTACTCATCGACATGGAAAACCTCCTCGACCTGGCGACCGAAGAATCTGGCGAGCCTGATCGCCAGCGGGAGTGACGGGCTGTAACGCCCCGTCTCGATCGCGTTCACGGTCTGCCTCGACACGTCGAGAACCTTGCCGAGTTCGCTCTGGGACAGCCCTTTGGCGACCCGGAGTTCGCGTACGTCGTTCCGCACGAAGTCAAGGTTGCTTTACACCCTGGGCCCATGTCAAGTGACCTTTACATGCCGGAGCGTCGAGCCGGGTGGGGACCAGGACGCGGTCGGGCCGGGGAGTCGTCCCTCAGAGCTCGAACTGGAGGTACGTGGGCGCCGCGCCCCGCACCAGCACCCGGACGGCGAGATCGGGCAGCACGTCCTTCGGTACGAGGAACGCGGTGAGGATCCGCTGGCTGCGCCCGGCCGGGATGGGTTCCCGCTCGTACCCGTCCGTCGGCCGGTAGCAGCCGGTCGCCGAGTCCGCCCCACGACCAGAGGCGGCGATCAGCACGGACGCCGGACCCCAGGCGCGTCCCCGGCCGTCCACCGCCCGCAGGACGCAGGCCTCGATACGGTCGCTCGCCGCCGCGTCGTGTGGCGTGACGGTGAGGCCGGCGTAGACCACGACGGCATCGTCGGGGAGCGGGACCGTGCGCCGCGCCGACCCCGGTCCCAGCCTGGTCAGCCGCCAGGTCGCGCCGGCGTACTCTCCGGACTCGCCGGCCGCGACGATGGTCATCTTCCGCATCGACGGACCACTCGCGCGCGTCTCCAGCCACTGCTCCGCGGCGACCGCGAAGGCGAGGAACAGCACCAGGCCGAGGATCCGGTACGGGCGCGAACGCCGGAGGTACCCCCGACCGGCGGCGAGGGCGGTCCGGGCCGGTGCCCGCCACGGCGACCTCCTCCGCAGGACCTCGCCCGCACCGCCCCTGCGCACCCGACACTGCCCCCGTCACGCGACGACCCGTCTCCGGCACCGCACCCGCGGGACCGCGGTCCGACCCGGCTCCTACCCACACCGAGTGGCATATCCCCGTCCGGTCGAACGAATGTCGGCGGGAAGCTCACGCCCACGCAATGCCAGCTTCGAGGACCGACCGTGGTGGAAGACTGGCGCTATGCGCTCGCGATCACGGTCCCCCGAGCCGTCCGGACGGGACGAACGAGGCCGTAGGCTCTAAAACATGGCGAGCGACCAGAAGATGAGCGTGCTGCTCGCCTCCAACCGGGGGCCCGTGTCGTTCCGGTACGACGACACCGGCGCCCTGCACTGCGTCGGAGGCGCGGGTGGCCTGTCCTCCGCCCTCGCCGCGATCCCACGCCAGGAGAACGCGCTCTGGGTCGCCGCGGCCCTGTCGGACGCCGACCGCCTCGCCGCGCGTTCGACGCCTGATGGCCGACTCGACGCCGGCGGGTTCGACACCGGCACCATTCCGGTGCGGCTGCTCGACATCGAGCCACTGACTTTCGCCCGCGCCTACAACGGCATCGCCAACTCCACGCTGTGGTTCCTCCACCACCTGCTCTTCGACACCGCCAACACCCCGATCTTCGACGCGAGGTTCCGCCACGAGTGGGAGTCCTACGTCGAGTACAACCTGGCGTTCGCGGAGGCACTCGCGCACAGCGCCGACCCGGGCGCGCGCGTCATGATCCAGGACTACCACCTGAGCCTCGCGCCCCGACTCCTTCGGGAACGCCGGCCCGACCTCGCCATCAGCCACTTCTCCCACACGCCCTGGGCGCCTGCCGACTACTTCCGGCTGCTCCCCGACGACGTCGCCGTCGACCTGCTCGAGGGCCTGCTCGCCGCCAACAACACCGGGTTCCTCGCTCCACGGTGGGCGCAGGCGTTCCTCACCTGCTGCGAGGGCATTCTCGGCGCGGTCGTCGACCGCGACCGCGGGACGGTGGACTACGCGGGACACCGCACCTTCGTCGGCGTCCATCCACTCGGCATCGACGCCGACAACCTGCGCGCCCGGGCCGACCAGCCGGACGTGTGGGCGAGGATGGCCGGTCTGCGCGACCTCGTTGGCGACCGTCGACTGCTGGTGCGGGTCGACCGGGCCGAGCTGAGCAAGAACATCGTGCGGGGACTCATCGCCTACCGCGAACTCCTGCGTCACCGGCCGCAGTGGCGGGGCCGGGTGGTGCACGTGGCGCTCGCCTATCCCAGCCGGCACGACATACCCGAGTACCGCGAGTACGCCGCCGCCGTGCAACGGGTCGCCGAGGAGATCGTCGAGGAGTTCGGCAGCCCCGACTGGGATCCCCTGGTGCTCGCCGTCGACGACGACTACGCGCGCTCACTGGCCGCCTACCGCATGGCCGACGTCGCGATCGTCAACCCCGTCCGCGACGGGATGAACCTCGTCGCGAAGGAGATCCCGGTGCTCTCCGACGACGGCTGCGCGGTGGTGTTGTCCCGCGAGGCGGGCGCGGCCGTCGAACTCGGTGACGCGGCACTGCTCGTCAACCCGTTCGACATCGAGGCCACGGCCGACGCGATGCACACGGCACTGACCATGGACGACGACGAACGCCGGACCCGGTCGGCCCGGCTGGCGGCGACGGCGAGTGCCTGCCCGCCGAAGCGGTGGCTCACCGACCAACTCGACGCACTGGCGGCCGCCGCCCGGGCGTAGGTCCCGCCCAGGCACGGGGCGGGAAGCCTCGGCGCCGATCTGGGACCCGGTGACGACGCGTCTGCCTCGTCGCCTCCCGTGGAGAGCGCCACCGCGCCACCGCGTCACCGATTCCGCCATTCTCTCTTCGAGAGAACTGACGACCGGAATCGCAAACTCACCGCTCGATGAGAATTCCCTTATTCGTCGTGTCGCGCATCGAATTCCACGCGCTCGAATGAACCATCGAATAGACATGCGCTGACAATCACAAATCAGCCAAGTTCGGCAACTTGTGATGACTGCCCGATTTACGTCACTAGCATTCCGTAGCGGAGATGGCAGCGATCTGGAACGCACGTCACGAAGGGGGCGGAATGCGGGCCTTGGGGCACACGCAAAGAAATGGTGCCTTCCTCCGCAGGCAAGGGTTGATTGACGATCAGGAGCCCGCACCGGTCGCCAGCGCGATCAGCAACAACACCAAGGCGGCTCACGGCGGCGACAAGGCCGGTTCCGTACAACCGCACCACCATCGCGACTCATCCGGCTCCGACGTCCTGGACGCCCAGCCCGTCGATCGTGACGGGCTGGAAAGCGATCTTGACGAGCTGGATAGCGATCCACTCGGAGAGACTGCTCCCGAAAAGGATCTGCTCGCTCCGGATCAACTCGCTCCGGATCAATTCGGCCCGCACCGGCTCGGGACCGAGTTTCTCGGCACGGCGACATCGCCGCCGCTGAGCTGGACCTCCCGGCGGTTCACCCGGCGTCCGCGCGCCGTGGTCATCGAGGGCCCGGAGCACTCCGCCGGCACCGACCGGCTGGAAGAGGAACTCGACATCGTCGCCCGGCTGTGCGCACCACCGGACCTCGCGAGCCTCCGGGAGGTGCTCGCGCGCTGGCGGCCGAAGATGCTGCTCCTCAAGTCCTCGCTGGACGAGGTCGACTACTGGCTGCTGACGTCGTGCATCGCTCGTCGGGTCCAGGTCTGGGTGCTGGCGCGCCCGGCCTACGGGCTGTTGGGCTCGACGTCGCTGCACCGGTTCGGCGGCGTGCCCTGGCTCCAGCTCCGCTGGCCCGGACAGGATCTGTGGGCGGCCTCGGTCAAGCGGGGCATCGATCTCGCCCTGACGTTGCTGCTCGCCCCGCTCCTGCTCCCGCTCATGCTGGTGGTGGCGGCGGCGATCTGTGTCGACGGGTCCCCGCTGTACTTCCAGGAGCGGGTCGGCCTGGGTGGTCGGCGCTTCCGGCTGGTGAAGTTCCGCACGATGCGGAAGTACGCCGAGCACGACACCGGCCCGGTCCTCGCGACGCCGGGCGACCCCCGGCTGACCCCGCTCGGACACCTGCTCCGCCGGCTGCGGATCGACGAGCTCCCGCAGCTGTGGAACATCCTGCGCGGTGACATGAGCCTGGTCGGACCACGGCCCGAACGCCCGGAGCTCATCCGTACCTTCGACTCCATCCCGCACTACGACCTGCGGCACCTCATCCGGCCGGGCCTGACCGGCATCGCCCAGCTGACCGGCGGCTACGGCGCCGGCGTCGAGGACAAGCTTCGCTGCGACCTGCTCTACGTCGCCTGCCGCTCACTGCGTCTCGACCTCAAACTGCTCGGACTGACCTTTCGGGAGCTTCTGCGTGGCTTCCCGCGTGGGTAGCTCCACCATCGCTACGCCGGCACGCGTGGCCCGCAACAGCGCGGGCCTTCTCGTCGCCCGGCTGACCTCGCTGCTGGCCGCCTTCCTCACCCTGCCGATCCTCTACGACCGGCTCGGCGCGCCGGCCTTCGGCGTGTGGGCGCTGCTCAGCGGGCTCATCGCCTGGGTGGCCTACGCGGACCTGGGCCTGGGGTCCGCGCAGATCCGCGAGGTGGCGCGGGCCGTCGGCTCAGGTCGGCACCGACAGGCCCGGGCCGTCCTCGGTGTCGGGGTGATCTGGGGTGCCAGCCTGGGCACCCTCGCCCTGGCCGGCTGTTGGCTGTGCTGGCCGTGGATCGCCGCCCTACTGAACCTCGGCAGTATGAGCGGGCCGGCCAGGGACGCCACGCTGCTGCTGCTGGTGGGGTTCTGGGTGGCCACCGGCACCGTCCCCTGGCGGGCGGTGCTGGAGGGTACGCAGCGCTACCTGCTCCTGTCGATGGTCGAGATCGCCGCGGCCGTGCTGACCGCGGGCCTCACGATTCTCGTCCTCCTGTCCGGCGGTGGCCTGGTGGCGCTGGCCGCCGCGACGACGGCGGTCAACGCGTGCCGCGCGATCGCCATCGTCGCGATGGCCTCCCTCCTCACCCGGGAGCTCACGCCGAGCATCGTGCGGATCCGGCGTTCGGACCTGCGGGTGGCACTGCGGTACGGGCTGCCGGTCCAGGTCAGCAACGCCGCCGCGGCCGTCAACAACGACACCGACCGGCTCATGCTCGGGGCGGTGATCGGCCCGACCGCGGTGGCGGGGTTCGAGCCTGGCAGCAAGCTCGCCAACCTGCTCCGGCTACCCCCGTCGTTCCTGATGACCGCCGTGTTCCCGGCGGCGGCGAGCGCGGCGGCGGGCGACCCCCGCCGTCTCGACCGGCTCTACGTGACGATGACGAGGTATCTCGCGGCGTTCGCGGCCCTCGGCGTGGCCGTCCTGGTCGTCAGCGCGGACCCGCTCATCCGGCTCTGGCTCGGCCAGCCGCTACCTCTCGCGAGCACGACCGTGGTCGTCCTCGGTGTCGGCTACGCGATCAACGTGACGGTCGGCGCCGCCTCGGTCGTGACCCGCGCGGAGGGCGCGCCCGGACGGGAGACCCGCTACGCCCTGGTGGCGGCGGCCCTCAACATCGTCCTGACTCTTCCCCTGCTCCACCTCCTGGGCGCCTGGGGAGCACCGCTGTCGACCACGATCGCGGCCTCGGTGGCGAGCGGATACTTCTTCGTCCACTTCCACCGGCGGTCGGGACGGTCTTTCCGCCCACTCACCCGGGCGCTGTTCCCGCCGACTCTCGCGGCGGCGGTCGCGGTCGGCCTCACCAGCGCGGCCGTACCCCTCCTACCGGACGGCACCGGCCGCGGCGACGCGTTCCTCGCGGTCGCCAGCCGAAGCGGGATGGCGCTGGTCCTCACCACCGCCGTCCTCGTCGCTCTCCGGTACTTCGACACCCATGACCTGGCCCGGCTGCGAGCCGCTCTCGCCGCACCGGCCGATCGCCGACCCGTGGCACCCGCCGCGGGACCGCGCAGACCAGAAAGCCCCCTGGAACCGACCAGCCGGCTGGAACGGAGTAGTAGGTGACCACACAACTCGAGCACGCGCCCTGCCTGCTGTGCGGACAGACCAGCGACCAGCCGGTCTTCGACGGCGCGTTGCGATCCTGCGCCGTCTGCGGCTTCACCTGGAGCGCCGGCCTGGATCGGACCCGGACGGACCTGTTCGACGGGAGCTCCTACACGAACTACTTCGCCCGGGCCGAGCAGTGGCGCCACGAGGCCCGCAAGAGACTTCGCTGGCTGCTCTCGGTGACCGAGCCGGTGAACCTGCTCGAGGCGGGATGCGCGGGCGGCTTCTTCGTCGAGGCCGCGCGCGAAGCCGGCATCGCGGCCGAGGGTGTCGAGCTCTCCCCCGAGTGCGTCAAGTTCGCCCGCGAGCAGCTGCACATGCCCGTCCGGCTCGGCACCTTCGAGAGCAAGACACCGGCCACGCCGGTCGGCGCGGTCTGCGCGTTCCACGTCCTCGAGCACGTCGACGACCCGCGGGACTTTCTGGAGGCGGCCCACCGTGCCCTCATTCCCGGCGGATGGCTCGCCCTGGAGGTTCCGAACATCGAGTCGGCCGGCGCCAGGCGGGAGGGTACGGCCTGGCCGGGCCTGCAACCCGAGCACCACCGGTGGCACTTCTCGCCTCGGTCGCTGCCCCGGCTGGTCGAGGCCGCGGGATTCGTCGTACGCCGCTGCGACACCGTTCTCGCCCGGTACTACTCGCGGCTGCCCACCCGCGTGCGGCCGGCCGGCGTCCGCGCGTTCGTCGAGGACGTGCGCTCGTGCGGCACCCCACTGACGCGACACCGGCAGCTCGGTGACCACCTCCGGCTGCTCGCCCGGGTCTGTGAGGGGGACAGATGATCCAGCCGGAGGTCTCCATCCTGCTGGTGAGCTGGAACACGCTCGCCGAAACCCGGGCCTGCCTGGAGTCGCTCCCGCGGTCCGTGGACGACGACCTGTCGTATGAGGTGATCGCGGTCGACAACGGCTCGCGGGACGGCTCGGCGGAGATGCTGGCGGACTGGCCCAGGGTGCACCTCGTCCGCAACGAGGTCAACACCGGCTTCGCGGCCGCGGTCAACCAGGCCTACGCCCGGGCGGGCGGTGCGTACGTCCTGCTGCTCAACAGCGACATCCAGTTCCGGCCCGGTGCCCTGAGCGTGCTGGCGCGCTTCCTGCACGACCATCCCGACGCCGCCGGGGTCGCGCCGCTCTACCTGAACCCGGACGGGACGATCCAGCAGCACTACATGAGGCTTCCGTCCTTTCCCAGCGCACTCGCGGCGGCGACGGCGCTGCGCTGGCTGCCGGGCTTCCGGCAGGCCCTGAACTCCTACCTCATGCGCGGTGCGGACTTCTCCCGTGCCCGGCCGGTCGAGCAGCCCTCCGCCAGTTGCCTGCTGCTTCGTCGCCGGGACCTCGACCCGGACGTCGTGCTCGACGAGCGGCTGCCGATCTACTTCAACGACGTCCTGCTCGCGCGCGCGCTCGCCGCGAAGGGTCGCCAGTTGTGGATGACGCCGGACGCCGTGCTCGTCCACACCATGGGCGCCTCCACCAAGCTGTTGGGCCGGCGGGCCCGGAGCCAACACCATCTCGGCGGACTCGTCCGCTACCTGCGGCTGACCCAGCCCGGACACCGCGTGGCGCTCTTCCAGTCCCTCGCCCTGCTCGACCGGCTCGGCCGCCGGGTCCTGCGGGGCCGGCACGAGCTCACGCTCCCCGAGGCGATCGCGGCCGTCCGGGGAGACGTCGGACCGCTTCCCGACGGTGACTCCCGAACCTGGGTGGTGATGCTCAGCGGCGTGCGCTGGTCGTCCGGTTCGCATCGTCAACACGCCCTTGCCCAGGAACTCGCCGGTGACTACCGCGTGCTGTTCGTCGACCCGCCGACGCACAGGCCGGCTTGGCGCCTCACGGTCGATCGGGTGGCACCGTCGGTGTGGCGGGCGAACGCCCCGTCCCCGCTGCCGTTCGGCCGGCACCTGCCGCCGGTCAACCGGGTCAACCGCAGCGTCGCCGCGGCAGCGTTGTGTCGATGGCTGGACCAGGCCCCGGCCCGGCGGCTGCTCTGGCTCGACGACGATCTGGCCGCCAGCATCGCGGGAAGGCTCGAGGAGACGGCCGTGGTCTACGACGCGGTCGATCTGGACTGGACCTTCACGCGGCGGTGGAACCGCGCGCACCTACGCCGTGGGCTCCAGGAGGCGGTGGCGGCGGCCGATCTGGTCCTGGCCTCCTCACCCGCGCTCCCTGACCGACTGCCCAAGGCCCGGCGCGAGCCGGTCGTCGTACCGAACGCGTGCGACCCGGACCTCTTCACACCCGTCGGCGAGGTGAACACCGCGATCGCCCGGCAGTCCGGCCCGCACCTGTGTTACACGGGCGCGATCGACACCCGCGCCTTCGACGCCAGGCTCGTCGCGACGGTGGCGCGCAGGCATCCGCGCTGGACGTTCCACCTGGTCGGGCCGGCCACCCCCGCCGGCCGGGCACCCCTGGCCGGACTACCCAACGTGCACCTGACCGGCCCGGTCCCCTTCGAGGAGGTGCCCGCCATCATCCGGGCCTGCGACGTGTGCCTCATCCCGTACCGCCTCGGTGGCCTCATCGACTACGTCCACCCGAAGAAGCTCTACGAGTACCTCGCGGCGGGCAAACCCGTGGTCGCGACGGCACTCCCTGCCCTGACCGCGATGGAGGGTCTCCTCCACCTCGCGGCGAACGCCGAGGAGTTCGAGGAGGGCATCGAGAAGGCGCTCGCCTCGGCCACGTCACCGACGGCCGTCGCCGCCCGGCGGCAGGCGGCCAAGGAGAACAGCTGGTCGGCGCGTGGGCGACAGGTGCGGGCCCTGCTGGCCACGCTGGAGGATGTCTGATGAAGGTCAGCCTCTGGGGCCTGGGCGCGCTCGCGAGTGCGGCCCTGGGCACGCTCGCCGTCGTCATCCTGCAGGTCGGGTCGGGCCTGCTGCCGCCGTTGCTCGTGGGCGCCGTTATCTCCTTCCTGACCTTCCTCGTCTGGCCCTGGTCGGTGCTTCCCGCCGGGATCCTCGGCGGTTACCTCGCGGCCGGCGCGCTCGCGGGCCACAACCTCGCCGTGATCGTGATCATCCACGCGGGCATCGTCCTCACCGGCGCGCTCGCGATCCTCGTCCGCCGGCTGCTCTCGCCGGACAGCGAGCGTCGCTTCAAGACGGTCGCCGACATTCCGATGCTGGTGCTGGCGGCGGTCATCGTGGCCGGCGCCTGCTACGGCCTCGCGCGGGGGAACGAGCCGTACGAGGTGGTCGTCGCGACGTACCAGCTGGCGGTCATTCCCGGGTACTTCTTCCTGGCCACCTACAGCCTCGGCACCGTGCGGCGGCTCCGGCTCGCCGGAACGGTCTTCATCCTCGGGACGGTGGGACTCGCGACCGCGGCGTTGCCCGGGTTGGGCGGTCACGTGAGTCTGTTCTCGGCGATGATCCTGCCGACGTTGCTGGTCATCGTGAGCACCGTCGGCACATGGATGCGGGCCGCCATCGTCGCCGCGGTCGTGGTGCTGGTCATCGACATCATGCTCGCGGGATACCGCGCCGTCTGGCTCGCCTCCGCGGTGGTGCTCGCGATCATCCTGCTGCGCGGATCGGCGCGGCTGCGGCGCGGTGTGGTGACGGCCCTCGGGATCAGCGCGCTGGTGATCCTCGGCAGCGCGGCGTTCAGCACCGACATCCAACGCCAGTCGACGTTCCTCACCGAGAAGCTCGCGTCCTCTCCCGGATACCGCGGCCCCGAAGCCTCCGTTGGTCTTTCGGTCTTCTTCGACAGCCCGTTCGCGGGCCAGGGGCTCGGCCAGACCACGCCGGACGTCTATCTGCCGACGTTCCAGGTCACCGACGTCGGTCCGGTCTACCACGTCTTCTGGGTCGGGATCCTGGCCAACCTGGGTCTGGTCGGCATACTCGCGTTGGCCTGGCCGCTGGTCGTGGCGGTCATCGCTGGGCTGCGGGCCCGGCGCGACCACTCGACCGCCATGACCGCACTCACCTGTGGCTTCGTGATCGCCGCGACGTTCGCCGGTCCGACCGACGGGCACTGGGACCTTGGCCTGATGCCCGCGCTGATCCTGCTCGTGACGCAGGTGGGCGCCAACCGGAACACCACACCCGCGAAGGAGGTTCCACCATGCTCGTCGAATCCGCGGACAGAGACCGCCAGGCCACCGGACTGGGTGCCACTGCCATCGTGGTCACCTACAACTCGGCCGACCACATCACCGCGTGCCTGAACGCGCTGCGTCGTTCGGGTGTCGCCGTCCATGTCGTCGACAACGCCTCGGCAGACGGCACCGCCCGTCTCGTGGCGCAGCGCTTCGCGGACGTACGCCTGACCGAGAACGCGCACAACGTCGGCTTCGCGGCAGCTGTCAACCAGGCCTTGGCGCAGGTGAGCACCGACGTGGTGCTTCTGGTCAACCCGGACTGCGTGCTACAGGAGGGCGCCGCGAAGGCACTGGTCTCGGTCGTGCGCGGCAACGCGAGCGTCGGCATCGTCGGACCGCACCTCACCGCCCCGGACGGAAGCCCGCAGTTCAGCATCCATCCGTTCGAGTCATGGCGGAGCGTGATCGCCAGCAGGTTCGGCGGCCACCTGCTCCCGGTCGGCCTGCGCCGGATGCTGTCCGGGCAGCGTCGCAAAGACGCCTACGACGCCTGCCGGGCCAGCGGCCCCAGCGCGCCACGCGCACCGCAGAGCGTCGACTGGCTCTCCGGCGCGTGCATGGCCATCCGCACCTCCCTCCTCACCCGGCTCGGCGGCCTCGACACCGGCTACTTCATGTACTACGAGGACGAGGACCTGTGCCTGCGGGCGTGGCGCGACGGAGCCCGGGTCCTCTACGACCCGACCGCCCGGGCGGTCCATGTCGGTGGTGCGAGCAGTAGCTCCAACCCGCTGGTGACCTGGCCACACCTCTACCAGAGCATGCTGCGTTTCTTCGTCCTGCACCGCCGACGCAGCTTTCCCGTGGTACGCGCGGCCGTCCTGTTCCGCGCGTTCGTCGGTATCGCGCTCGCCCTCCTCCGGACGCCGCGCCGCCGGGACGAGGACCTGGCCCGCGCCCGAGCGTGGCGGCAGGTGGCGCGGATCGCTCTCGCGGCCGACCCCCGCACTATCGAGAGGCAGAACCCATGCACGTCCTAGTCACCGCGGTCGGAAACCGTACCGAGCACTGGGTCGACCTGTTCCGGAAGCTGGGCGAGCGACCCGATGTCGAACTCACCGTCTTCGCCGCGAACGTCTCGGCCCTCACCCGCAAGGAGATCGGCCAGCTCAGCGAACGCAACCCACGCGTGCACTTCCATCTCGCCCCCACGGTGCTGAGCGAAGGAGCCACCGGACACATGGCCTCGGCGGTGTTCCGGCCGGGCAGCGTCCGGCTCCTCGACTCGACCAGGCCGGATGTCATCCACATCGTCGGTGAGGCGGCGTACCTGTCCACCTACCAGGTGCTCAGGATGCGCCGGCGCCGCTGGCCCCACGTGCCGGTGACGCTGTACGCCGCGCAGAATGTCGTGACCCGCTTCCCGTTCCCCTTCCCACTCCTGGAACAACGCGCCTACCGGCAGGTGACCTGCGCCTTCCCGATCACGCCGACGGCACACGACGTCCTTCGTACGAAGGGTTTTCGCGCCCACACCAGGCTCGTCCCGCTCGGGGTCGACACCCAGCTCTTCCAACCGCGGGAACGGCCCACGCCCCGACCGTTCACCGTCGGCTTCGTCGGCCGACTCGAACCCCACAAGGGCATCGGCGACCTGCTCCAGGCGGGGCGGCGACTCGACTGCGACCTGCTGTTCATCGGCGCGGGCAGCATGACCGCCGACGTCGAACGTGAGGTCGCGGCCCGGCCCGGCCGGGTCGAACTCCACCCCTGGGTGAGCCACGACGACCTGCCCGGACTCCTCGCCCGCACCGACGTGCTGGCTCTTCCCTCCGTCGAGGTCATCCAGCGCAACGTCGCGCCCTGGATCGCGGTCCCGCTGCGCGAGCAGTTCGGCCGGGTTCTGGTCGAGGCGATGGCGTGCGGTGTCCCGGTCGTCGGCAGCGATGTCGGCGAGATCCCTTACGTCATGGGCGCCGCGGGGCTGGTCTTTCCTGCGGGCGACGCCGCCGCGCTCACCGACCGCCTCGCCCAGATCCGCGACGACGCCGGGTTGGCGCGAAAGCTGGGTAGGGCGGGATACGAACGTGCCCAACAGTTCAGCTGGGTCCGCATCGCCGACCGGATGTGTGAGATCTGGCAGTCGCTGATCGACACAGGTCATCCCGGCCCCGAGGACCCGATCTCGCCGGAGAGCGAACCGATGGGTGCCACCGCACCGGCGACTGGCCGGATGCGAGACGAGGAAGGACAATCGCAGTGAGCACACCCCTCAACGTGCGCGCGGCCGTGCGCACCGTCCGGCGACCGGTCGGGATCATCGCGTTGTCCCTGTGCGCCGGAGTCGGCGCGGCATGGGCGGTCACGGCTCAGATCACCCCGTCGTACGAGGCGCGCGCCTCCCTCATGGTGATGGCGTACACCCAGGACCAGCCGGCCGAGGACGACAGCCCCAGCCGCGGCGACCAGAACGACGACGCGCCGGAGACGAGCTACGACCCCGCCCTGTCCCAGGCAACCGTCCGGACCGTGGCCCGGCTTGCCGAGTCCGCCCGGATCGGCCAGGCCACCTCGGTCCAGGCCGGGTTACGAGCCAGCGAGGTCGTCGGCCATATCCGGGCCGACTACGAGCCCGGCGTCCAGATCATGAACCTGACCACGGACGCACCGACCGCGCACAAGGCCGCGGCGATAGCGAACGCCGCCTCGATCGTCCTGCGTCAACAGGTGGCCTCCGGCGAACTGCTCGGCCGACGCGGGACGCTCTACGCACAGCCACTCGACCGCGCGACGCCCCCGGACGTACCGACCACCCCGAAGCCGCTGCTGAACCTGCTGCTCGGTGGCCTGCTCGGACTGTTCGCGGGCATCGGTTTCCTCTCCCTGCGCAACACTCTCGACGACACCCTGCGCTCGACCGACCAGATCGAGAGTGAACTCCAGGTCGGGATCCTCGCCACCCTGCCCCAGGTGCGGCGCCGCCACCGGCGGGACGGTGCGATGCCGGCGCTGCGCCGCAGGCAGGTCGCCGCCTCGGTCCGCGCCGCGGTCGCTGCGCTCGCACCCTTCACCGACACCCCCGACCGGCGGATCCTCATCACCAGCGCGCACCAGGACGACGGCAAGACGTTCGTGTCCGCGCTGTTGTCCCTCGCCCTCGCCGAGCAGTACTACCGGGTCACCCTCATCGAGGGCGACCTGCGCAACCCCACCCTCGGCGACCACTTCCCGGGCCGGTCGGAACACAAGCTGCAGGAGTTGCTGCCCGACCCGGAGCCGCTGCTGTCCTCCCCCGGACCGCTGCGCACAGTGCCCGCCGACGCGGCCGAGCCCGAGATCAGCCGATCGTTGTTCCGCAGCCCGGCGTTTCGCGGCCTGCTCGCGGCGACCCGGAACCACAGCGACATCCTCGTCGTCAACGGGCCTCCGGTGCTGGCCGGCGCCGATGTGGCCGCGCTGTCGGAGGAGTGCGACGCGGCCATCCTGGTGGTCCGCGCCGGCACCACCGGGGCCGCTGACGCCCGCCGCGCCGTGCAGGTCCTGCGCCGGCTCGACCTGCCGATCGCCGGAGTCGTCGTCGTCGACGCGATCGACGCCGGCCGCCGGGTACGTCGCGTCGACGACCTGTCGTACACCATGGCATCGCTGGGAACTCCTGCGGCCGCCGCGGCTCCGGTGGGGGCTCCGAAGCACGCATACGCCGAGGCCGACCCCGGTCGTGGCACAGCAACGGCCGGCCTGGACGACCCCACCCTCACCATCCGCCGCTGACTCGTGGATCGGCCGCCGCCGCGGGTGCCCTCACAGGGCGCGGGCTCGCGGCGCGGCCGGTTCCGTCGACGCGGCCGGCGGCCGTGCCGGGAGAAGTCGCACGAGCGCGACGGCTCCTAGCACGGCCGCGCCGGCGATCGTCACCGCCGCCAGGCCCACGACCACGGTCGCGCCCGGCCACCAACTGGTGAGTGACTCGAAGCGTCCCGCACCGGCCGACGTCCCCCAGAACAGCCACAACCCGAAGACGAGCCCGCCGGCTCCGACCAGGGTGGCCACCACCGGACCGAGGATCAGCGCCAACCGGGTGCGGACCAACGGTGCCAGGGCGAGGACCGCCATCGACACCACCGCCACCTGGAGATAGCGGCCCTGGGCGCCGCGCACCGCCCCGGTGATGAGGAACTCGCGCACGCTCCCGTAGGTGATGATGGCCAGCGGGCCGAGCCACACGGAGTGCAGCAGGATCACCTCCACCGGCTGCCGTCGCAGGATCCACGACCCCACCCCGAGCAGGACGACGAGCAGGACGGTCGTGGCGATGTAGAGCAGCCGAGGGGGCCGACCCTCCTGCGAACCGAGCGCTCCCCACATCGTCCACGCCAGGAAGTCCAGGAACGTGCCGGCCCAGCCGGCCAGGTCGGCCAGCCCCTTCGACCATGCCGTCCCGGGCGGACGTGAGGGCTGCAACTGGCCGTACCGAACGATGTTGAAGAGCCACCAACTGGTACCGGGAAGGATCGCGGCAGCCGCCATCACGGCCGACGGCAGCGCCCTCCGCACACCGACGGCCCGGACCGCACCGACGTACGCCACGGCGACGGTGGGCAGCAACGCCAACCCGAAGCCCTTGGTGAGCAGGGCCAGCGTCACCGCGCCGCCGGCCGCGAGCGCACGGCGCGCCCGGACGTCGCCCTGAGCGATCGGCAGCAGCAGGACCACCGCGAGGCTGCTCGCGAGCACCGTCAGGGTGCCGTTGTTGATCGAGGCACCGATGTGGGTGAACTGCACCCAGGCCGCGGGCAGGAACGCCGCCACGACGCCCACCTGTGGAGGGAGTCCGAGCCGGCGAGCCGCGAGGAAGCACAGCAGCGGCACCGGCAGGAGGAGCGCGGCACTGAGCAGCCGCAGGACGAGGATCATGGCCTGGGGCGACGCACCGTCCAGACCCAGGCCGGTGATGGCCGCCGCGAGGAGCGCGTAGTAGCCAGGCGGATGCTGGGTCATCTGGTCGACACTGGTGGCCGGCCGAGGCAGTCCGGGTGCCCGCAACGACGCCATCGAAGGGGGCTCGGCGAGTGCGGGCGGTCGCGGCGTCAGCTGGACGCGCGGGCCGGTGTAGCCGACCCAGCGGTACGACGCCAGCACCGCGGGATCCATCAGAGCCTGTCCGTGCGGCGGATAGCCGCCGCCCGTCGCGAGGCGCAGCGCCGTCGAGAGGTGTTGGGCTTCGTCAGGCGGCCGGTAGGCCGGGGTGAGCACGGACCACGCGCACAACAGACCCGCGAGCAGGGAGGTGGCGGCGAGCACCCCGCACAGTTCCCACGGGGCGGACGAACCTGGTCGGGCAGAGCGTCGCGCCACGACGCAACACTACTTTTCGTAGCACCTAAATCTCACTCTGTTACCAGTTGTTCAGACAACGAACCGGCGCGGTGCATCAGCGCGGGAATGCGGGGGCCGTGTCAGGCGTCGAGGCGGGCGGCGAGCGCCTCGAGGAAGGCGACCACTCCGGGCGGGCCGTCGAGTACCAGGTCGGCGCGTTCGGCGAGCGCCGTCACCTCGGTCGACCCCGAGCACACCAGCAGGCCGGCCAGGCCTTCGCCGCGCAACTCCTCGACCGCGTCGTAGGCCGGAAGGTCACCCAGGTCGTCGCCGGTGTAGGCGACACCGCGCGGGCCGACCTCGGCGACCAGGGAACGAAGGGCCGCGCCCTTGTCCATGCCGGCGGGCTTGAGCTCCAGCACCATCCGGCCTGGCTGCGCGACGAGGTCGTGGTCGTGGGCGAGTGCCGTGAGCCGGTCGTTGAGCAACTCCGCGGCCGCGGCCGGGTCGGCGGTCTGGCGTACGTGGACGGCGACGGCGCGCCCCTTGTCCTCGATCCGGGTGCCCGATGGCGCTCCCCACTCCTGGAGCAGCCGCGGCAGCGCGCGGCGTACGGACTCGACCCCCTCCGCCACCGGTGGCGCGGTGATCTCGCCGGTCCGCGCGTCCCAGCGTTCCTCGCCGTAGTGGCCGACGACGAGCAGGCCGGCAAGGGCGGAGACGTCGGCGAAGCCACCCAACCGGACGACGACCTCGGCCGGGCGACCGGTCACGATCGCCAGCGCCTGGAAGCGTGGGGCGAGCCGGGCCAGCACCGGCACCACGGCCGGATGCGCGAAGGCCCGCTCCGGGTCGTCGACGATCGGGGAGAGCACGCCGTCGAAGTCGAAGGCCAGCATCGCCCGCTCAGGCTGCTCGAGGAGAGCGGCAAGGCCGGCGATCCCCGCGTCGGTACGCGGGGTGGGAAGCGACGGGGTGGCGCTCACACCTCGACACCGAGCCGACGGGCGGCCCGGGCACGCTGGCGACTGGAACGCAGCCGGCGGAGTCGTTTGACGAGCAACGGGTCGAAGGCGAGGGCGTCGGGCCGGTCGATCAGCGCGTTGAGTACCTGGTAGTAACGCGTCGCCGACATGCCGAACTGGTCACGGATGGCCTGCTCTTTGGCGCCGGCGTACTTCCACCACTGGCGTTCGAACGTGATGATCTGCTGGTCACGCTCAGAAAGGTTGCTGCTACTGCCGGGCGCGTCTTCTGGGGCCGAGCCGTTGGATGTGCTCGTTCCGGTGTGAGGAGCTGGATCCATCGCAGCGTCCATACGCAGGCGTTCCCTCCACGACGATCAACCCCCCGGCGATCAACAACGAGTGCCATCGTACGACCGAAGAACAGGGATGTCATTTGCCCCGCTGGCCCTTTCTGTGATCCTTTCGTTTTCTTGATCCGGTACGCATGCCGCCGCCGCCCGGTGCACCATGGGCCGGTGCACGCCGACCGATCCTCCGCCGACCCGTCCCCGGCCACCGCCGACGCGGCCCGCCTGGACGTCCGCGAACTCCTCCACCGTTTCGGCACCGGCGAGACCTCGGCGGCCGACCTGGCGGCCGACCTGCTGCGCCGGATCGAGGAGGTCGACCACGACGGCCCGACCATCCGCTCGGTGCTCGAGACAGACCCGGACGCGGTGGACACGGCGGCCCGGCTGGACGCCGAGCGGGCGGCCGGACGCGTCCGCGGTCCGCTGCACGGCGTACCCGTCCTGGTGAAGGACAACATCGACACCGCCGGCCCGCTCCACACCACCGCCGGCTCCCTGGCCCTGGCGGACGTGCCGCCTCCCGGTGACGCGCCGCTGGTGAGCGCGCTGCGGGCCGCGGGCGCCGTCATCCTCGGCAAGGCGAACCTCTCGGAGTGGGCCAACTTCCGTTCGGCGGACTCGTCGTCGGGATGGAGCGCCACCGGCGGGCTCTGCCTCAACCCGCACGCGCTCGACCGTTCGGCCGGCGGGTCGTCGTCGGGGTCCGGTGCGGCGGTCGCGGCGGGGCTCGCGCCCCTCGCGATTGGTACCGAGACCGACGGCTCCATCGTGTGTCCGGCCGCCCTGTGTGGCGTGGTCGGCATCAAACCGACCGTCGGACTGATCCCCCGCACCGGTGTGGTGCCGGTCTCCCACAGCCAGGACACGCCGGGGCCGATCGCCCGCACCGTGTGGGACGCAGCGCTCCTGCTCGGCGTTCTCGCCGGCACCGACGCCGCGGACCCCGCCACCCTCCGGTCCACCCGGGCGGCACACACCGACTACACCGCGTTCTGCCGCCCCGACGGGCTGCGTGGCGCCCGGATCGGGGTTCCCCGTGCCGGGCTCTGGGGTTACAGCGCGCACGCCGACGCGCTCGCGGAGGAGGCGGTGCGCCTGCTCGCCGCGCGAGGCGCGACCATAGTCGACCCGGCCGACCTGCCGAGCATCGACGAACTCCGCGAGAGCGACGCCGAGATGACGGTGCTGTTCACGGAGTTCAAGGTCGGCCTCGAGGCCTACCTCGCGACCCGCGGTCCCGGCGTACCCCGCACAATGGCCGAACTGATCGCGTTCAACGAGGCGAACGCCGACCGCGAGCTCACCCACTTCGGGCAGGACCGCTTCGAGCAGGCCCTCGCCACCAACGGCTTGGAGGACCCCGCCTACGTCGCGGCCCTCGCTTCCTGCCGGCGGCTCGGCCGGACCCACGGGATCGACGCCGCGCTGAGTTCCCACGACCTGGACGCGCTGGTGATGCCGGCCTACCCGCCCGCGTGGAAGATCGACCTGGTCAACGGCGACCGGCCGGCAGGGAGCTGCTCGACGCCGCCCGCCATCGCGGGCTACCCGGCGCTGACCGTGCCGTGCGGGGCCGCGGACGGGCTCCCGGTCGGTCTGGCGTTCGTGGGTACGGCGTGGAGCGAGCCGACCCTGATCCGGCTGGCCTACGCGTTCGAGCAGTCGCTCGCCTGGTCGGGGCAGCCGGCGTACCGCCCCGCCAGGACCGGCTGACCACCAGGAGCGGAGCCGGTCCGGCGTCCGGGCCGGTGGTCAGCCGGGCGATCGGGCGGGTGGTCACGCGGCCGTCAGGTCAGGCCGCGCAGAGGCAGAAGGGGTGTCCCGCCGGGTCGAGGAACACCCGGAACGACGTGCCCGGCTGGTGGTCGTGCTTGCGCGCCCCGAGGGCCAGGACCTGCGCCTCGGCGGCGTCGAGGTCGGCGACGGTGACGTCGATGTGGGCCTGCTGCGGCCGATCGGCGCCCGGCCAGATCGGCGGCGCCCACTCCTGCGCGCGCTGGAAGGAGATGACGGCGCCGCTGTCGTCGCGCAGCGTCGTCCAGTCGGGATCGCTCACGTCGAGCTTCCCGCCGACGATCGCGGCGTAGAACTCGCCGAGCGAGCGCGGGTCGGGGCAGTCCAACACCACGGTCTCGAGGGTGCCGATGCCTGTGCCGGTGGGGGTGGAGCGGGTCATGAAGTGACCTCCAGATGTCGTCAGGGTCGAACAGGGCGGACTGGTCGGACGGGTCGCTGTCGAACAGGTCGCCGTCGAACAGAGGCGAGGCAGGTCGGTCCAGGGTCGTCAGGGGCGGACCGTCGTCCCCGCCGCCTGCGAGCGAAACCTGCGTAGGAAGTATGGCGGTTACGCCACCCGCCGCACAACCGGTATTCGCGTTTCACCGGTGTCGTGGTTGGCGGGGTCCCTCAGCGGAAGCGTGCCCACGTCGAGGCGCCTGACCCGACACGCCCGAAGGATCCTCGGCCGTTACCGGACGCCGCCCGCCCGCCAGTCGAACGGTCGACCGGATCACCGGATGGGTGCCCAGTAGCGTCGGAGAACAGCCGAAAGGAAAGGGACCCACATGCATCCCCGCATCCGTTGGGGCATCGCCGCCACCGGCAACATCGCCAACGTCTTCGCCCGCGAACTGGCCCTGCTGCCCGACCACGAGGTGGTGGCCGTCGGATCCCGCAACCTCGACCGCGCCAGGGCGTTCGCGCAGGAGTGGGGCGTACGCCGGGCCTACGGCTCCTACTCCGAGGTGGCCGACGACCCCGAGGTCGACGTCCTCTACATCGCCACCCCGCACTCCGACCACCTGGCGACCGCGCGGCACGCGATCGAGTCCGGGACGGCGGTGCTCTGCGAGAAGGCGCTGACCGTCAACGCCCACGAGGCACGCGAACTCGTCGCCCTCGCCCGGGAACGCCAGGTGTTCCTGATGGAGGCGATGTGGATGCGGTGCAACCCGCTCCACCTTCGACTGCGGGAACTCCTCGCCGGCGGCGCGCTGGGCGAGCCGCGGTCGCTGAACGCGACCCTCGGCTTCCTCGCCGACTACGACCCGACCGGACGGTTGTTCGCGCCCGACCTCGCCGGCGGCGCCCTGCTCGACGTCGGCGTCTACCCGGTCAGCCTCGCCCACCACCTGTTCGGTGCCCCGGCCACCGTCCAGGCCACCGCGACGCTCACGTCCAGCGGCGTGGACGGCACCGTCGGCATGCTGCTCGGCTACGACACCGGCGCGGTCGCGACGCTGACCGGTTCGCTCACCGGCCCACTCCCCAACGCCGCCTACGTCTCCGGCACCGAGGGGTGGGTCGAACTTCCGCCCGACTTCCAGGCCGTCGACCGGCTGCTGGTGCACCGCCCGGGCAAGGACCCGGAGGAGTACGCCGTCGAACTGCTGGGCGTCGGCTACACCTACGAGGCCGCCGAGGTCGCCCGCTGTCTGCGTGCGGGCCTCCTCGAGAGTCCGCTCGTCTCGTGGGCGGACAGCATCGCCGTGATGGAGGTGCTGGACGCCGTTCGGGCGCAGATCGGCGTGCGCTATCCGAACGACGCGGCCTACGACGACCTGGCGACTCCAGCGAGTGACGCCAGCGACAGCCAGCGGTGACAGCCGGCGACTGGACGAGTTGCGACTAGGACGAGGACGGCGAAGATGGCGGGGACCCTACGGCGCGCGAACGCCTCTGGCCACGACCACCCGGAGTAGCCGGGTGGTCGCGACATGTCCGGAAAAGGCGGTACAGCCGCGACGATCAGAGCGCGGGAAGTCGCACACGTAGGGTCAAAGTAGAAGCTCGTGCACCGACCGAGGGGATTGACACCCTGTGTCCACAGAGTCATCAGCCAGGTTCGTGGCCGCCGATACCGTAGCCGACGCCGCTTCCAGCGAGCCCGTCACCGAGCCGACCAGTGCCGATCCGGCCACCGACGCGACGGTCTCCGACGCGACGGTCTCCGACGCGTCCGTTCCAGACCCTGGCGGGCAGCCGAGCGCCGGGCTCGCCGGGTCCGCTGGTCCTGCCGTCGCCGGGCCCGCCTCAGTCGACATCGACCCAGCCGAGCCACCCCTGGTCCCTCTGCCTGCCAGCGAGCCGTTCGACGACCCGGCGTTCGAGGACGCCGCCTTCGAGGACGCCACGTTCGAGCACGACGCGTTCCGCGGCCAGATGAACACGAGCCCCGCCCCGGTCGACGTCCCGCACCTGGAGACGACGATCCCCGCACCCTCCGTCGTCGACCTCGCGCCGGCCGAGGCGGTCACCGACCTCTCCTCCGGGCCCAGGTTCTCCGGCGCGAAGGAGGCGGCTTCCAAGGCCGGCGGACCAGCCGGAACGAAGGCCGGGTCGAAGGTGCCCGGCGACCCCCGCACGGCCCGGTCGCCGAGCCGGACCGCGAAGCCCCGCCGGGGGCGTTCCTCGTTCGTCGTCGTCGCCAACCGGTTGCCCGTCGACCGGGTCGAGGGCGCCGACGGAACCCCGCAGTGGCGACGCAGCCCCGGTGGCCTGGTCACCGCGCTCGACCCGGTGATGCGGGTCAACAAGGGGGCCTGGATCGGCTGGGCGGGCTCGACCGACGAGGCGCCCGAGCCGTTCGACGAGGCCGGCATGCACCTGGTCTCCGTACCCCTGTCCGCCACCGAGGTCGAGAACTACTACGAGGGCTTCTCCAACGCCACGCTCTGGCCGCTCTACCACGACGTGATCGCGCCACCGGTCTACCGACGCGAGTGGTGGGAGGCCTACGTCCAGGTCAACCAGCGGTTCGCCCAGGCGGCTGCGGAGGTCGCCGACCGCGAGGCGGTCGTGTGGATCCACGACTACCAACTCCAGCTCGTACCGGAGATGCTCCGCGCTCTGCGTCCCGACCTGCGGATCGGCTACTTCCTGCACATCCCACTGCCCCCGGTCGAACTCTTCGGGCGGCTGCCGTGGCGGCAGCAGATCCTGCGCGGCCTGCTCGGCGCCGACCTGATCGGCTTCCAGCGGCCCGGAGCGGCCTCGAACTTCCTCCGGCTGACGCGCCGCCTGCTCGGCTACCAGACCCAGCGCGACCAGGTCTTCCTCCCCGACGGCCGGGTCGTGCGGGCGCGCTCGTTCCCCATCTCCATCGACGTCGCCGAACTCGAGGAGATCGCGCGGCGCCCGGAGACGCACCGGCGCGCCGAGGAGATCCGGGAGGAGATCGGATCGCCGGCGAAGGTGCTGCTCGGCATCGACCGACTCGACTACACCAAGGGGATCGCCGAACGCATCCACGCGTTCGCCGAACTGCTGAACGACGGGGTCGTGAGCCCCGACGAGGCGACGTTCATCCAGGTGGCGACGCCGAGCCGGGAACGCGTCGAGCAGTACAAACTGCTGCGCGACGAGGTCGAACTCGCCGTCGGTCGGGTCAACGGCACGCACGGCCGGATCGGCCGCCCCGCGGTCACCTACCTGCACTCCTCCCATGACCGCGTCGAGCTCGCCGCGCTCTACCGCGCGGCCGACGTGATGGTGGTGACACCGCTGCGCGACGGCATGAACCTCGTCGCGAAGGAGTACGTCGCCTGCCGGTACGACAACACCGGCACCCTCGTCTTGAGCGAATTCGCTGGCGCGGCCGACGAGTTCCGGCAAGCTTTCCTTGTCAACCCCTACGACGTGGACGGGCTGAAGAGCACCCTCGTCGACGCCATCCGGCTGGATCCGCGAACCGCGACCCGCAAGATGCGTTCGATGCGCCGCCACCTGGTCGAGCACGACGTCGACAAGTGGGCCAGCTCGTTCCTCACCGCACTGACGGGAGACATGCGGACATGACCGAGCGACGGCGGGTTCTGGCGCTCGACCTCGGATCGTCCTCCGTGCGCGCCGTGGTCTGCGACGAGCGGGCCGAGCCGCTGCCGGGCGTCCTCGCCCGGCGCACGGTCGAGCCGAGCCAGGACGACGACGGTCGTGGCGAGCTCGACCCCGACGCCTACCTGGCCGGCCTGGTCGGCTGCCTCGACGACCTGCACGAGGCCGGTGAGCTCGACGGTGTCGAGCTGGTGGCCTCGTCGTCACAGTGGCACTCCGTCCTCGCGGTGGGAGCCGACGGTACGCCGAGGTCGGCGGCGCTCACCTGGCTCGACACCAGGGCGCGCCCACGTCCGGAGCACCTGCCGGCCGACCCGGAAGCGTTCCACGCGCGCACCGGCGCCTGGGTGCACCCGTTGTACTGGTCGGCGAAGGTGCCGTTCCTGCGCGCGGAACTCGGCGCCGGGGAGCGGCTGCGGTTCCTCGGGCTGCCCGACTACCTGCGCGGCATCCTGCTCGGTACGGACGCCACGTCGGTGTCCATGGCCTCCGGCACGGGCCTGCTCGACCTCACCGCGCAGAGCTGGGACACCGAGGCGATGGAGCTCGCCGGGCTCGCGCCGGACACCGAGTTGCCGGCCATCGACGACACCCCGGTCCGGCTGGCCCCCCGTTGGCGGGACCGCTGGCCGGCACTCGCCGACGCCCGGTGGACCGCGACTCTCGGCGACGGCGCGGCATCCAACCTGGGCAGCGGCTGCACCGACGCCCGGTGCGTCGGCGTGACCGTCGGCACGTCCGCGGCGCTGCGCGTCGTGCACGGTCCCGACGTACCCCCACCGCCCGCGACGGTCTGGCGCTACCGCGTCGACACCGAACGCCTGGTGAGCGGCGTGGCGTTCTCCGGTGGCGGAGTGCTGCACGCCTGGGCGGTACGCCTGCTCGGGCTCGGCCCCGACGCCGAACCCACGATCGCCCCCGGCACCAGCGGCCTCCTCTCCGTCCCGCTGCACGCGGGCAGCCGGCCGCCCGGCACGACGCCACCCGGATCCGGGGTGGTCAGTGGACTCTCCCTCGACACCAGGCCCGAGGAGTTGCTCGCGGCCACGATGGAGGGCGTCGCCCTGGAGGCGGCCCGCGCCCTGGAGACGCTGGAGAAGTCGTTCGGCACCACCTTGGACGTCGTCCTCGGCGGTGGTGCGGTGCACGCCTCGCCGTGGTGGCGCCGGGCGTTCGCCGCGACCTTCGACCGGCGGGTCCGGCTGGCCGAGGACCCCGAGGTCGGCGCCCGCGGCGCGGCCGCGCTCGCCCTCGGCATCGACCTCGCGCCACCCGGCGAGCAGCTCGAACCCGACCCCGAGGACGCGGCCCGGATGGCTCGCGTACGCGTCCGCTACGACCGCTTCCGTGACCCGCTCACCAACGATCTGGCAGGTGACCTCACCAGTCCTGGCTGAATGGAGTTCCGCGCCGGGCCCGCAACCGGCAAGATGATGCTCCGCAACGGAAGGGGCACCTGGAGTGATGAAGTCGCCTGAGCGGGAGACCGAGCTCGACGCCGTACTCGAGCTCATCGCGAACGCCGTCGTGCTCGTCGATGCCCGCGCCAGGATCAGGCTCTGGAACGCCGCGGCCGAGTCCATCCTCGGCTGGTCGACCGCCGACGCCCTGGGCCGCGACGTCCTCGAGACCGCCATCGCCCCGGACTCCCACAAGACGGCGCGGGACCTGCTGACCAGGATCGCCAGCAACGGCACCTGGGAGGGCACGGTCCCGCTGCGCCGCAAGAACGGCGAGTCCGTCCTGTGTGCCGTCCGCGCCCGTGCCCTCCGCGCACCCGACACGGCCCGCAAGCCCACCGGCGAGGTGCTCGTCGTCTTCGCCGAGATGAGCACCGACCGCCCCGTCCGCACCATCGGCGGCAGCGCGGAGGAGGAACGCGCCGCCCTGCTCCGCGCCGAACGCGCCGCCAGGGCCGAACTCGAACACGTCCGCGACCGGCTCGCCTATGTCGTCCACGCGAGCAGCCGGCTGGCCTCCTCCCTCGACATCGGGATGACGATGGAGACCGTCGGCGAACTCGTCGTTCCCCGCTTCGGCGCGCTCTGTGTCATCGACCTGTGGGACGGCCGCCGCCTCGACCGGGTTTACGTCCGCGACGCCGACCCGACCCGGCAACCACTCGTCGAACGCGTACGCAAGCTTGGCGGCTTCCAGCGCGACGACGACCCGAGCCTGCGTGCGGTCTTCACCGGACGCCCTGCCGTGGTCACCACCACCGATCCCGAGACCGCCGCCCAGATGTACGACGACCCGCAGGCGCGGGCGATCGTCGCGGAGGCGGCCCGGGGCGGCGGCTTCGTGGCCGTCCCGCTGATCACGCGGGGACGGGTGATCGGTGTCCTGACCCTTCTCGGCCCCGGGCACGCGTACGGCCGCGAACTCGCTCCGGGTGAGGACCTCGCCGTTCTCGAACAGATCGCCACCCGCGCCGCGCAGAGCATCGAGAACGCCCGCCTCTTCGACGCCGAACGCCGGCTCGCCCGCAACCTCCAGGACAGCGAACGCCGGCAGCGCCGTGCCGCGCTCACTCTGCAGCGCAGCCTGCTGCCCGCCTGGACCCATCCGCCCGGCGACCTCGAGGTCGCCACCCGCTACTTCCCGGGCGCGGAGGAGGCCGAGGTAGGCGGCGACTGGTACGACGTGATCCCCGTGGGCCCCGGCCGAACCGCCCTGGTGATCGGCGATGTGATGGGCCGTGGGCTGCGAGCCGCGACGTTCATGGGCCAGGTCCGCACCGCCGTGCGCGCCTACGCCCGGCAGGACATGCGTCCGAAGGAGATCCTCGGCCTGGTCGACGGCGTCGTCACCGACCTCGGCGAGGCGGAGATCGTCACCTGCGTCTACGCCGTCTTCGACAATGCGCAGGGCACGCTCACCTACGCCTCGGCGGGCCACCTGCCGTTGCTGACCGTCGACAAGGCCGGACGGGCTCGGCGGCTGGACCACGAGGCGGGCCTTCCGCTCGGAGTCGGCGCCACCTCCGCACCCGAGCACGTCGTCTCCCTCCCCAGGGAGACGATGGTCGCGTTCTACACCGACGGCCTCGTCGAACACCGGCAACGCGACGTCGACGCGGGCATCGACGCGTTGGTCGACGCACTCGCGAAGGCGTCCGGCACCCTGGAAGGGCTGTGCGACCAGGTCGTGGACGCGCTCCGCCCGCCGATGGGCTACGACGATGACGTCGCGTTGCTCCTCGCCCGGGCCCGCCTCGACACCTGACGTGGTGAGTGGCGGGCCGGGCCTGCCGAGCCGTCTTAGCGAGCGACGTTCTCGGTGCCGTCCATGGTGGCGAGTTCGGAGCGCCTGGGCAGGCCCTCCCAGTCACCGGACACCGACACGGCGAACGCGCCACAGACGTTTCCGCGCCGCAGCCGTTCGGCCGGTCCGAGATCGTCCAGCAACGCGGAAAGATAGCCCGCCACGAACGCGTCGCCCGCGCCGACCGGGTCGATCAGGCTCACCTTCAGCGCGGGTGAGGTGGCGGTCTCACCGTCGATCACGGCGTAGGCGCCCTCACCACCGCGCTTCAGGACCACCTGCCTGGGGCCGAGCGCGACGAGCGCCTTGGTGACCTCGTCCACCGAGCCCTCACCCACGACCATCGCCGCCTCCTCCTCACCGGCGAAGACGATGTCGGCCTGGGCGACGAGCGACTCGAACTCCGCCGCCGCCTCCCGCGCGGACCACAGTGCGGCGCGGTAGTTGAAGTCGAAGGACACGAGTACTCCGGCGGAGCGGGCCGCCTCCACCGCCGTGTGCACGGCCGCGCGGGCCGACTCCGACAGGGCCGAGGTGATTCCCGAGACGTGCAGGAGGCCTGCCCGCTGGATCAGCTCGGTGTCGATGTCGGCGGGCGTGAGTCGGGAGCCGGCCAGGCCGCGCCGGTAGTAGCTCACGCGTACCCGGTCGGCCGTGCGGTGCTCACGAAGCATCAGGCCGGTCGCGACATCGGAGTCGACGCGCACCCGGGAGACGTCGATTCCCTCCGCGCGCAAGGCATCCTTGACAAGGAAGCCGAGGGGGTCGGCGCCGAGCCGCCCGATCCAGGCAGCCGAATGGCCGAGCCGGGACAGTCCGATCGCGACGTTCGTCTCCGCGCCACCGAAGGAGATCCGAGCCGGCGCTCCCACAGTGAACGCACCGGTCGTGGTGGCGGCCACCAACGCCATCGTCTCGCCGAGCGTCACCACCTGGACGCCGTGCGGCTGACCGGCACCGTCGGGTTGGGCGTCCCGCGTCTCGTGGGCGTCCGTCATGGCCGGCCCGCCGCGCTGGTCACACTGGCGACGAGGGTGCGGGCCCGCAGCGCGAGGGCGTCGAGGTCGCCGTTCGGCTCGCAGGCGTCGCCCACCAACGGGCTTCCGACGCCGACACCCACCGCCCCGGCCGCGAGATAGTCGCCGGCATTCGCCACGTCGACGCCACCGGTCGGGACGAGCGGGATGTCAGGGAGCGGTCCACGGACGGCCTTGAGGTAGGAAGGGCCACCCAGCGCGGACGCCGGGAAGACCTTCACCATCGCCGCGCCGGCCCGCCACGCCGTGAGGATCTCGGTCGGGGTGAGGGCGCCGGGCAGGACGGGGACGCCGAGCCGGTTGCCCTCCTCGATGACGTCGAGGCAGACCGCCGGGGAGATGAGATAGGTGGCGCCGGCGTCGACCGCCTGCCGGGCCTGCTCGGCCGTGACGACCGTGCCGGCTCCGAGGGCCACGCCGTCAGGCTTGCGCGCGGCGTAGGAGCGGATGGCTTCGGCGACGTCGGGTGCGGTGAAGGTGAACTCCACCGCCCTGATGCCGGCGTCGACCAGGACGTCGCTGACCTCGGCGTACCGTACGGCCGACGACGACCGCAGGATCGCGACCGCCGGGCACTCCTTCATAGCCTGCTGCAAGCTCACCCGTGCGCCTCCTCATCCGGCTGACCCGTGCACGACCGACTCCGGAGAGCCGCCGCGATCGATCACGGGGCCTGCGGATCATGGAGCCGTCGAGTCCCGAGTCTAGGACCTGCCCAGTGGATCAGCGCCGATGAGTGAGCGGGGTCGCGGGCCCCGGTGGGCGGCGGCGAGGAGGCCGGCAGGCGATGGATGACATGGGGAATGGCGGGAGGGGTCGTGCGCCGCGGTGGACGAGGCTCGGCTCGCCCGCGCTCGAGGAGGTCAACTCGGGCAGCCAGGACACGGAGTTTCGGGTGGCGACCGAGTTCCGCTGAGTCCTCCTGTGTCCTCCAACCGTAGGAGCACCCTCCTGGGTCCGAGGTGCCAAAGGGGCTGTCGAGGCGCGCCCGGACTCGGCCGTTCCGATGACCTCTCCTGGTCACCTCAGCGGCGGCCGAGGGCCCTGCGATGAGCGCTGGCCTCGCGAGGACACGGGCCTGGCCTCAGGGCAGCGTGGATCTCCTGTGCGGACAGCCCGCGTTCGAGGTCAGCGGCGGAGGGGGTGTTGTCTCGGGTCGGTCCACGGGGGTGGGATGTATTCGGGGTGGCCGTGGGTGCTCATGCGTACGGTCCAGTTGTCGTGGTGGACCATTTCGTGGTGGGAGGGGCAGAGCAGGACCCCGTTTCCTACATTCGTCGGCCCGCCGTCTGCCCAATGAATGATGTGATGGGCGTGGCACCACTTCTCCGGCGCCTCACAGTCGGGGAAGTTGCAGTGGTGTCCGTCGCGTTCGCCGATGGCGTGGCGTTGGTTGCTGGTGAAGAGTCGTGTTCCGGTGCCAAGGTCGAGGATGGCTCCGTCGCTGCCGAGGACGGCGGGGAGGATTTCGGCGTCGCAGGCCAGCATGCGTAGCCACCGCGCGGAGACCGCGATCCCACCCGGCACCTTCCCGAAAGCCCCGACCTTCGTCCCGCTGCCATCCCCGGTGCCGTTCTCACGATCCGCGCAGCCGCGGGTTGTCGGGGTTGAGGGATGCAGTGGCCTGCAGGGTGGTGTGGATGACGCCGTGCCCGTGCAGGTCACGTAGGTATTGGAAGGGGATGGTGGCGGTGAGGCGCGGCTTGGTCCCGCCCCGGGTGGGTGCGTTCCCGGCGGCTTGGGCGAGGCCGATCCATTCGATCGCGGCGTCGGCCAGGCGCCGGTCGTAGGGGCGGGTGTCCCTGCCGTGCGGGCCGGGGCGGGGTTTGGCGAGGGCGTCGAGCATGCCGTGCAACTGGGTCATGTAGGCCCGTTCGAACCGCATCGTGACCGTGCCGATGCCCGGCGCTGCGGTGCCGAAGTAGACGGTCCTGCTCGCCGCAGCCTTCCGCTCCTCCCGTGCCAACTGTTCACCGATCCGCCGGTCGGCGTCGTCAGGGGCCACGACCTGATACAGGCGGTCTCCCAACGCTCGCAGCTCCTGCGGGTCGAAGGTCTGTGCCTGTTCCACCAACGCGGCCTCGCCCTGGGCCTTGACGTCGGTGTCGATGTCGGCGGGGAGTCTCCCCATGGCGAGATGGATCTCCTGCGCATGCCGCAACGACACCCGCCCCTGCGACAGCGCCTTCTTCGTGCTGTGCAGGGTGACGTCGAGGGTCTTCGCCAGCTTCACCGCGCCACCGGCTTCGGCGCGGCTCATCCGGGTCTGCTGCCGGACCCATACCGCGGTGCTCGCCGCAGCGGTGGCGGCGTGCACCGCATTCACGTCGGCCTGTCGCACGAGGTCCAGGATCAGGGCGTCCAGACGCGCCCGCTCCCGCACAAGCTGGGCCAACGCTTCACCGAGGTCGGCGTCGGGGAGCGACCAGATCGGACAGGACGTGGCTTCGTCGAGGGAGTCGCGGACACCATCGACCACAGCACCAAGCGGATGGGTGGAGGTGGTGTCGGTGTCCATGACCAAACCCTAGACCCGACCACCGACAACAACCCTTTGTAAACAAGGGCATTCGAGCCACCCAACCAAGATTCTTTCGAAGAGTTTCCGGTCAGGAAACGCGCCCTGTCGCGAGCGCCGCGTCAAGGTCAGCGGTCGGTCGGGTCGGTTCGGAAGATGACGCCGTAGGTCGTGGCGCCGATGCCGTCGTTGCTGATGTTCTTACAGGCAAGACCGGCGGCCAGGGCGTTCACGGCTTTGCTATCGTCACCACGACAGCGTCTAGGGTTCCGGTGCCGGATCCAGTTGGGTCCTGCACGTCTGGTCCGAGCGACGCCACCATGCCTCACCAGACGAGCATGGTCATCTTAAGGGACAAAAGCCTTGAGGATCCCTGTCCGGTGCGTCCGTACCGGAGTGAGGCGGTCCTTGGCGTGCTTGTTCTCGTTCTCCTGTTCACTCTCGCTCTGCTGGCCGGTGTACTCGGCGGCGTCGTGGGCACCGGGTCCTCGATGGTGCTGTTGCCGGCACTCGTCTTCTTCTACGGTCCGCGGGTCGCGGTTCCGATCATGGCCGTGGCCGCGGTCCTGGGCAATGTCGGTCGGGTTCTCGCGTGGTGGCGCCGGATCGACTGGCGGCCGGTCGTCGCCTATGCACTGCCCGGGATCCCCTCCGCGGTCCTGGGCGCGCACACCCTGCTGACCATCCCACCCAGGCTCGTGGACGGATTTCTTGCCGTGTTCTTCGTCGCGATGGTTCCGCTGCGTAGGTTCGCGGCGCGCGCACAGTGGCGCATTCGCCTGTGGCACATGGGCATCGCCGGAGCGGGTATCGGATTTCTCACCGGCATGATTCTGTCGACCGGACCCCTCAGCGTGCCGATCTTCACCGCGTACGGATTGACCGGCGGTGCGTTCCTCGGCTCCGAGGCCGCCAGTGCCCTGCTGCTCTATGCCGGAAAGCTGGCGACGTTCGAAGGTGCCGGGGTTCTCAGCACGGACGTGCTCGCTCGCGGCGTCGTCATCGGAGCAGCCGTCATGGCCGGATCGTTCCTCGCACGACGAATTCTCCGCAACGTCACCACGCAGCGCTATGGATTGTTGATCGACGTCGTACTCGTCACGGCCGCGCTCGGCATGAGCATCAGTGCCCTGCGATGAAGCCCAAAGAGCACGGCGCAGGACACCCCTAGACGTCCCGCCGCATGATCAGCAACGTCCCGGCACCCAGAACCACCACGACGTAGGCCACCATCACGGCCAGCGCACCGGGCGGCGACAGCACGCCGACCCCGGACAGATCCGAGAGCTGACCGGCAAGGCTTGGTAGCAGCATCGAGGTCACCCGCTCTCCCCACGACAGAGGCAGGAACGCGCCGACGAGGATCGGCAGGACGAACAACACCGTGCACAGTGTGGCGATCGCTCCCGCGGTCGAACGCAGGACGGCGCCCAGACCACATCCCACCAGGGCGACGACGGCCACGGACAGCCCCAGACCGAGCAGGGGTAGCACCTGATCCGACAGCGGCGCTTCGTAGGTGGCGATCGGACGTTCGCCGACGACCAGTTCGGCGACCACGTGCATCGCCCACACGCTCAACTCCCCCACCACCAGCGCGACGGCCCCGACGACGCCGGCCTTGGCGAGAAGCATCCGCCCTCGCCTCGGCGCGGCCACGAGACTCGTGCGGATCATGCCGGTGGAGTACTCCGCGCTGATGACGAGAACACCGAGCACCGCCATGCAGAGTTGGACAAGTGACAGCAGCACATGCTCGACCGGCTGGGTCTGGTCCCAGCTGGCTCGCACCGCCGCGGAGCCGGAGTCCCAGGTACGCGCCGCGTTCTCGGCCATGAAGGCGCTGAGCGCCACGGTCACGACGACCACGGCGAGGATGTAGTACGTCGAGCGGAGCGAGCGGATCTTCCACCACTCCGCCGCGAACAGGCCCGTCATCGAGTCGCCTCCGTCGTTCCCATGCCACTGTCCTTCGCGGCGGCCCCGACACGTGCACCTGCGCTTCCCGCACCGGCGGCGAACTCGACACTCTCCGCGGTGAGTTCCATGTACGCCTCCTCCAACGACGCGCGGCGCGGCGTCACCTCGTACACCGGGATTCCGTGCGCGGCCGCGAGGTCACCGATCCGCGCCACGTCGAGGCCGGTCACCGACAGTCCTGCGTCCGGTTCGACGGCCACCGCGGCGCCGGCAGAGGTGAGAACGTCGCGCAACTCCGCTGCGCGCGGCGACCGCACCAGAACGCCCCGCGCGTACCGTTCGGCCAACTCGTCCACAGACGTGTCGGCGACGAGTCGGCCCCGGCCGACGATGACGAGCCGGTCGGCGGTCAGCTCCATCTCGCTCATGAGGTGGCTGGACACGAGGACGGTTCGCCCTTCGGCACCGAGGGAACGCAGCAGTTCCCGGATCCATCGCACGCCGTCCGGGTCGAGACCGTTGACCGGTTCGTCGAAGAGCAGCACACCCGGGTCACCGAGCAACGCCGCGGCGATTCCGAGTCGCTGCCGCATACCGAGCGAGAACCCTTTCACCCGCTTCCGCGCGACACCCGCAAGCCCGACTTGCTCCAGGACCGTCGTCACCCGCCCGATCCCGATCCGGTTGGTGAGTGCGAGACACCGCAGGTGGTCCAGGGCGCTCCGCCCGCCGTGGACGGCGTTCGCGTCCAGCAGCGCGCCCACCTCGTGCATCGGGTCCCGCAGCGCGGCGTAGCGCTGGCCGTTCACGAGTCCCTCGCCGGACGTCGGCGCCGCGAGGCCGAGCAGCATCCGCATCGTGGTGGACTTCCCCGCGCCGTTGGGTCCGAGGAACCCGGTCACGCCGCCGGGCCGCACCGAGAAGGTGAGGTCGTCGACGGCGACGGTTCCTCCGTACCGTTTGGTGAGTTGTCGTACGTCGATCACTTCCGTGCGTCTCCCTGTTCGTCGTTGCTCAGCACGTCCTCACTCAGCACGTCGTCCCCCGCGGGGGCGTGGGATCGGCTCGTGCCGGAACCTGGGAGAACACGATCGTCATGGCCGAGGCCGCCGTCAGGAGGGTTCGCGTCAGGTTCTTCACCATGGCGAAGATGCTTCCGTGGAAGGGGTTCCCGGCGCATCGGAGTGGCGGTGGAGATGGTGCCTCCCGCCCAGGAAGCAGGCGAACGGCGACGGTCCGGCCACGTCCGACCTGAGGATGACATCCCCCGGAAGGAGGCGTCTGGTCGGCGGGCCGGGTACCGTCGCCGGGTGAACGATCGTCCCAGCGTCCTCGGCCGGGTTCCGCACACCCGTCCAGTCGTGATCGACCGGTTCCTCGCGCTGGCGTACGTGCTCACGGCTCTCGTCGTCACCGCCGCGCGCGTGGCGCAGGGCGTGCCGATGGGCGGTCTTCCCATCTGGGTCGCCGGCCCGATCGTCGCGGCACTCGGAGTGCCTCTCGCGGTCCGGCGTCGGTGGCCGCGCGCCGTCCTCGGTCTGATCCTCGCGTGGGGCACCGTCGTCGCGCTGTTCCTCGGCGTGCTGGCCGAACCGATCGCGGCGGTGACGTTCGCGCTGTACACCGTCGCGCTCACCGCGCCCAGGATCCGCTGGATACCCACCCGCGGGATCGGCATCGCGGGGGTCGCGGTGATCCTCGGCATGGCGATGCTGGGTCCCGCGCCCGGATGGACGACGGCGACCACGATCGCCTTCGGCGCCGGGATCCTCGCGGCGACGTGGACGCTGGGGCGGGTCGTGCGCGAGCGGCGCCTGGAGGCGGCGCGGACCGCCGAGCGGTTCGCCCGGCAGGCGGTGATCGACGAGCGCCTCCGCATCGCCCGCGAACTCCATGACGTCGTCGCGCACAGCATGAGCCTGATCGCGGTCAAGTCGGGAGTCCTCCGCCACGTGCTGCAGGTCCAGACCGAGCCCGGACGCCGGGTCGAAGACCCGCACGCCGGGGTGACCCCGACGTCGGAGGCGTTGTTCGGTGAGCTGGCCGACACGCTGGCCGTGATCGAGTCGACGAGCCGCGGAGCGCTCGCGGAGATGCGCCACCTGCTGGGCGTCCTCCGTAACGACGGCGCCGACCTTGGCGGCACCACCGGCGGAACCACCCGTGGCAACACCAGCCGCGGCACCGGTGTCGACGCAGGTGCCGACGCCGCCCCGCTGCGCCCGGCGCCCGGCCTCGCCCAACTGCCGGACCTCACCCGCCGCGCCGCGGGCGGCGGAGTACACGTCGAGCTGGACGTGTCGACGTCCGACCCGCTTCCCGACGGTGTGGAACTCTCGGTCTACCGGATCGTGCAGGAGGCGGTGACCAACGTGGTCAGGCACGCGGCCCCCGCGCGATGCCGGGTACGCGTCGAGGCGAGGGCGGGTGTGGTGGCGATCCAGGTGAGCGACGACGGGCCGGGCGTACGAACGCTGCCGGACCCGAACGCCGGTGTGGGCGAACGCGACGGCGACCTCGGTCCTCGCGGCGGCCACGGGCTGGTGGGGATGCGGGAGCGGGTCGCGATGTACGGCGGAACCTTCGACGCGGGCCTACGTCCCGCCGGGGGGTTCGAGGTGTCGGCCCGCATCCCGTACGAACCCGCCGACCAGAACGCGAGGGCTCTCGCATGAGCGACCAGATCCGCGTCCTCGTCGCCGACGACCAGGCGCTCCTGCGCGCGAGCTTCCGGCTGCTGATCGACACGGCACCCGACCTGACCGTCGTCGGTGAGGCCGGGACGGGCGTCGAGGCGGTAAAACTCGCCCGCACCGAACGCCCCGACGTGGTGCTGATGGACGTCCGAATGCCGGAGATGGACGGCATCGAGGCGGCCCGGCGCATCTGCGGCTCGGCCGACCTCAGCTCCGTCCGCGTGCTCATCCTCACGACGTTCGACCTGGACGAGTACGTCTACGCCGCGCTCCGCGGCGGCGCCAGCGGCTTCGTGCTCAAGGACACCCCGCCTGGTGACCTGCTCACCGCGATCCGGGTGGTGGCGGCCGGCGAAGGTCTCCTCGCTCCCACCGTGACGCGGCGCCTCATCGCGGAGTTCGTCCGGACGGCGGACTCCGCGCCGCGTTCGTTCTCCCGCGAGCTCACCGACCTGACGGCCAGGGAGCGGGACGTGCTCACCCTCGTCGCGGGCGGCCTGTCCAACGCCGAGATCGCCGCGCGACTGCACCTCGCCCTCGCGACGGTGAAGACCCATGTGGGCCACCTGCTCGCCAAGCTCGGCGCCCGTGACCGCGCGCAACTCGTCATCGTCGCCTACGAGTCCGGCCTGGTGTCGATCCGCCGACCGAACGCCTGAACACCGGTAAACACCGGTCGAAACGGCGGTCGAAACGGCTCGCCCGGGAGATCCCCGATTCCAGTCACGGCCACGGAATGGCAGCGGGACGTCGCGTTGTGCGCTTGACCCGGCCCCGATTGTGGCGATTCACTGGTCATCGCAGCGTTTCGTCCGGGTATCGCACCCTTGTCGAAAGGACGACGCATGGCAGTTGACCGTTCGACGGGAAGTGGGCCGGACTTCACCCCCGCTCTGTCCACGAAGTACCTCCCCCGGGCCGAGGTCCGTGAGCTGCCGCCACCGCCGAGGGAAAGCTGGCGGATCATCGGGCCCGGTCTGGTGGGCGCCGGCGTGGGTCTCGCCTCCGGCGAGTTCATCCTCTGGCCCTACATCGCCTCCCAGGTGGGGCTGGTCTTCCTGTGGGGCGCGGTGATCGGCGTCGTCAGCCAGTGGTTCCTCAACATGGAGATCGAGCGCTACACGCTCGCCACCGGCGAGACCGCCCTCACCGGGTTCAGCCGGCTGTGGAAACACTGGGGTCTGGTCTTCGCCGTCATGACGTACTTCGCGAACCTCTGGCCAGGTTGGGCCACGAGTTCGGCGACGATGGTGACGTACATCTTCGGCGGCAACGTCACAGTCATCGCCATCGTCATCCTGGTGATCTGCGGCGCGGTCCTCACCCTCGCCCCGGTGGTCTACACCGCCCTGGAACGCGTGATCGTGGTGAAGGTCGCGGCGATCGTCGTCCTCATCGCCGGCGCGGTCGTCTTCGCGCTCACCACCGACACCTGGCGGGCGCTGGGCTCGGCCGTCACTCACGCCGGTCAGTTCCCGGGTGACCTCGACTTCGCGTTGATGCTCGGTGCGATCGCCTACGCCGGCGCGGGTGGTGGGCAGAACCTCTGCCAGAGCAACTGGATCCGAGACAAGCGGTTCGGCATGGGCGCGTACGCACCCCGCCTGGTGAGTCCGGTGACGGGACAGGACGCCGCGGTCCCCTCCACCGGATACACGTTCGCACCCACACTGCCCAACCTCATGCACTGGCGCGGCTGGTGGCGGTTCGCCAACATCGAACAGGCCGCGACGTTCGTGCTGATCACCTGCTTCACGATCGCCTTCATGTCGATGCTCGCCTTCGCGACCGTCTTCGGGCGGTCCGGGCTGAGCCAGGACATCGGGTTCCTGCGGATCGAGGGAACGGCGTTGCAGGAGAGCGTCGGCCCGTGGTTCGGCTACTTCTTCTGGGTGATCGGCGCCTACGCGCTGTTCGCCGCGGCGATGGGGATCATCGACTACACCAGCCGGCTCGGCGCCGACCTGCTCGCGACCGTCTACCTACGCCGACTCGGTGTCTCCGAAAGCCGCGTCTACTTCTGGTTGGTGTGGGGACTGGTCGCCTTCGGCGCTCTGGTGCTCCTGGCCGGTCTCGACCAACCGCTGGTGTTGCTCGTCATCTCCTCCTGCGTCAGCGGGGTGATGATGGCGATCTACGGCGTGCTTCTCATTCTCATGAACAAGCGCGCCCTGCCCAGGCAGATCCAGATCAGAAACTTCCGTACGATCGTCATCGCCCTGGCGGTGGCGTTCTACGGAACACTTGGCATCATCACGATCATCCAGCAGGTACAGAAGCTGCTCGAATAACACGTTCGTCTGTTCAACCTGTTGGTGAAGGGGGGTCCGGTGAGCCCGCACACACGCGACAGTCTCGCCGCTCATCTGCTCGACGAGATCCTTGCTGGACGGATCACGTCCGGCACCAAACTGCCACCCGAACGCCTGCTGGCGCAGCGGTTCGGGTTGTCCCGACCGATCGTCAGGGAGGCGTTGCGCAGCCTCGCCGAGCGTGGCTTCGTGGAGATCCTGCCGTCCCGCGGCACGTATGTCCGGGAGGCCCATCCGACCGACGGAGCCCGCTCACTCGACACGTCCTTCCGTCGGCGCAACACGACGGTCCGGGAGTTGTCCGAGGCGCGGCAGATGGTCGAGACCTGCGCGGCGGCTCTGGCCGCGACCAACGCGACCGAGGTCGAGATCGCCGCCATGCGCCGGTGCCTGGACGACCTGGCGATGACGACGCAGGTGCTGGAGCAGGCCCGGCTCGACCTGGCGTTTCACGCCCTGGTCGTCCGGGCCAGCCACAACACCGTGATCGAGACGATGTACGCCTCGATCACGACACTGACGTTCGAGCTCATGCTCCGCAGCCTGTCCGACCGGCAGGTCCGCCAGACCGGTGCGCCCTGGCACGAAGGGATCTGGCAGGCCATCCGGGACCGCGACGACAAGCGGGCCGCCGCGGCCATGCAAGAGCACCTTGACAAGGCGAAGGCGCTCTACGGCAGCGACTTCGAACGCAGTGTCGACCAGGTGGCCCAGCGGGAGCTGCAACGGATGCTCGGCCCCTCCGCCTCACTGGAGGGGCTACTCGACGACATCGCGAGGCGGCACGCCTCGTTCGTCCGCTCACCACTCAGCTGAAGTACGTGCCTCCGTTGAGGTCGATGACCGTGCCGGTGCAGAAGGAGCCGAGGTCGGAGACGAGATACAGCACGGCGCCGGCGACGTCGGCCGGGAAACCCGCCCGGCCGACCGGCGTGCTGTCAATCGTTGCTTGCTGCTGCTCCGGCGGGGTGAACGTGTCGTGGAACGGCGTGTCCAGGATCAGGCCGGGAGCGATGGAGTTGACCGTGATCCCACGCGGGCCGAGCTCCTTCGCCAGGCCGCGGGTGAGACCGTCCATGCCGGCCTTGGAGGCACCGTAGGCCGCCGCGCCCGTTCCCCCACCGTTGCGTCCCGCGAGGGAGGAGATGTTGACGACGCGGCCGCCCTCCGGCAGGTGTCGCAACGCCGCCCGCGTGCACGCGAAGGCACTGAACAGGTTGAGGTCGATGACCTGGTGCCAGTGCTCGTCCGACATCTCCGCGATCGGCTGTCGCGCGACGAGCCCGCCCGCGTTGTTGATCAGGATGTCGAGCTTTCCGCCGAGGTCGGCCGCCGCCTGGTCGACCACCCGGTCGACGCTGGCGCTGTCGGTGGCGTCGAGTTCGTAGGCCGCGGAGCGCCGCCCGAGGTCGGCGATCTCCTTCGCCACCGCCTCACCGTCGTGGCTGCGGTAGGTGATCGCGACGTCCGCGCCCGCCTCGGCGAGCGCCAGGGCGATGCCGCGACCGATTCCCGTCGCACCGCCGGTGACGAGGGCGGTACGGCCGCTCAGGTCAGTTCGCATGTGGATACTTCTCCTCCGGTCCGGGCCCGGCTCCGGGGTTGGCGCCGGGCCCGCTCGTGATGGTGGCTTCGGTCCTTCGACCAGTGTGCGACGTCGAGGCGTCGGTTGCGCGGCCGCCTCGCCCCGCTCAGGCGAGGATGCCCGCGACGTCGGGCGGGACGGCGTAGCGCAAGGGCTCCTTGGCGAGGAACCTCTCGATCTCGTCGACCATGGCGACGCCCTGCCGGGCATGGGAGTCGATCGTGTGGCCCGCCGTGTGGGGGGAGACGATGGCGTTCGGCAGCTGCCGCCAGACGCTGTCGGCGGGCAACGGCTCGGAGGGAAAGACGTCCAGCGCCGCGCTGATTCGTCCCGACCGCAGCTCGGCCAGCAGCGCCTCGGGCTCGATCAGGCCACCCCGGGCGCTGTTGACCAGCAGGGCGCCGTCGGGCAGCAGGGCGAGTTCCCGGGCACCGAGCAGGTCCCGCGTCTCCGGCAGCAGCGGTGCGTGCAGGGTGACCACGTCGCAGGAGCTGAGCAGCGTGTCCAGCGCGACCAGTTCGACACCGAGTTCCTCGGCCTGGCTCTCGGTCAGGATGGGGTCACTGACCACCACCCGTCCGCCGAACGCCTGGAGCAGGCCGATGACCGCGCGTCCGGTCCGGCTCGCACCGACCACGCCGACGGTCCGGGCGCCGAGCAGCCGACCCGGGTGCCGGGTCCGCAGCTCACCCCAGGTCGCGCCGGCACGCAGTCCACGGTCCAGGGCCGCGAGTTCGCGCAGCGCGGAAAGGATCTGCAGGATCACCAGCTCCGCCACGGACTCCGCGATCACGCCCGCGGCCTGGCAGACCGTCAGCCGGTCGCCGATCGCCTCCTGCGGCACCAGGTTGCGGATGCTGCCCGCGCTGTGCGCGACCAGCCGCAGGTCGGGGCAGGTGGCGAGCACCTCGGCCGTGAGGGGCGGCGTCCCCCACCCGGTCAGGCAGGCCACCGCGCCGTCGAGCAGGCTCGGCAGGTCCCACTCGCTGGGTGGCCCACCGGCCGCCCGCACCTCGGCGAAACCCGCGAGCCGGTGCTCGGACTCCTCGGTCAGCACCATCGCGCGGGTCGACTCCGACAACAGCACCGCCACTCGCGGGCGGGAATCGTTCGGCATCCGGACTCCGTTCCTCGTCTTGGTCATCTGGACTGGGTCGCTGCAGAGCCGTGCTCAGGGCCGGCTGGGATACAGCAGCAGCTCCGGCACGTACGCCCGATTGGGTACCGACATCACGGTGAGGACCACCTGGGCGACGTCCTCGGGTCGCAGCGCCGCGGCCAACTGGGCCGGTGTCGGCGGGGTCGGTCGCTGTTGGACCAGCGGGGTGTCGGTGAACCCCGGATACACCACGCTGACCCGGACGCCGTTCGCCCGCTCCTCCTCCATCGTCGCGTGCGCGAGAGCCGCGACGCCGGCCTTGCTGGCCTGGTATCCCACGCCGGAGGCGTCGGCCTTCTTCGCCGCCGAGGAGGAGATGTGGACCAGCAGCCCGTCGCACTGCTCACGAAACGTCGGGAGCACCGCCTGGGTGAGGACGAAGGCCGCGTCGAGGTTGGTGGTGATCAGGTCCCGCCACCCCTCGGCCGACAGGTCTCGAAGCGAGCGCTGCTTGATGTTGGTGCCGACGCTGTTGACGAGCACGTCGACGCCGCCGTACCGGGTCACCGCGGCGGCCACGGCGCGCCCGGCCGCCGTGGGGTCGGTGGCGTCACCAGCCACGACGACCGCCTCACCGCCCGCCTTGACGATCTCCTGTTCGAGCTCGGCCAGGGCTTCGGCACGCCGGGCGAACAGCACCAGCTTCGCTCCCGCCGCCGCGGCCGCGAGCGCTGTGGCGCGGCCCATGCCGCTGCTGGCCCCGGCGACGACGATCCGCTTTCCCGCCAACTCCGGACCGCTCATGCCGCGCCACCTGTCAGGAGCCGCTTGACGTAGCGGAGGTCGGTGCGGGTCTGGTCGATCACCTGCTCGTAGGGCAGCGTGTAGTGGCTGTGCAGCGTGAGCGGGCCGTCGAAGCCGGTCTGGCGCAGGTGGGCGACGATGTCGGGCCACGGCACCATGCCGTCGGCGAGCCCGAGCCAGTCCGACCGCCAAGCGCGGGCGCCGGATGCCTGGTTGTCACCGGCGAACCAGCCGCCGTTCTTCACACCGACACAGGCGAGCCAGGGCTGGAGCAGTTCGAAGGTGAGTCGCCAGTTCTCCCGGCCGTCCTGGACCGCCTGGTTGCCGGGGTCGGGGTAGGCGCCGACCTGGTCGGGCAACTGCCCCTCCAGCAGGGCCCGGGTGAGCGCGCCGGAGGCGTGGATCGTCCCGCCGTGCAGCTGGATGGCGAGCCGGACGCCGTGGGTGGCGGCGAGGTTCGCGAGCTGGGCCAGCTGGTCGCGTGCGGTGGCGCGGACCGTGTCGTACGGCGTGGTCGCGTCGTACTTCCAGTAGCCGAGCCGGATCAGGCCGATACCCGCGTCGGCGCAGGCGCCCAGCACCTTGTCTGCCGGAAACGTCGCCGGGTCGGTCAGGTCGGTCGTGGCCATCGGGACGGTGAGCCCGGCGGCCCGGAACTCCTCGACCGCGCGCGGGATCTGGTCGGCGGCGTCCGGGTCGACCGTCGCGCCGGGGCGGATCAGCAGGTCGATGCCGTCGAAGCCGAGCCCCGCCGCCGTCTCGGCGATCTCACCGACGGGGCGGCTCTCGAAGAGTTTCGTGAACAGGACGGTCTGCATCAGGACTCCATGGGTCGCTGGGACGGTGGACGAGCGAGGACGTGGGACTGGTCACGGCACGGGCCGGGCGATGGTGCGGTCACGGCCGCGCCCGGGGAGAGTCGAGTGCCACCGTGGAGGAACGGACGACCAACTCGGGCGTCATCAGCACCGAACGACGGGGCACATCGACGGGAACGCCACTCGCCGCTGCGCCCTCGTGGGCGCCGTCTCCGTTGTGGGCGCCGTCTGCATTGTGGGGGCCGTCTCCTTCTGCCACCTGTTCGCCGTCTCGCTCCATCTCGTCCAGCGCGGCAAGGGCGGCGGCTGCCATCTCGGTCAGTGGCTGACGGACCGTCGTGAGCGGTGGATGGAACAGGCCGGCGAGCATCACGTCGTCGAAGCCGACGACCGAGACGCCCGGCTCCCCCGGCGTTCCGGGCACGGCCAGCCCGGCGGCGCGGACCGCGGCGCACGCGCCCATGGCGTACATGTCGTTGATCGCCACCACCCCCGTCGGCGGCTCCGGCAGCGCCAGCAGGGTCTCCATGCCGCGCCGGCCGAGCTCGGCGGCGTCGATGTCGCCGTACCCCACGCCTTCGTCGGCCCACACGAACTCCGCACGGACGGCGATCCCGGCGTCGGTCAGCGCCTCGGTGTAGCCGGCAAGACGGCGTTGACGGCTCACCGTGGCGATGGCGCCGGAGAGGAACGCGATGCGGGTGTGCCCGAGGTCGAGCAGGTGCCGGGTGGCGAGCCGGCCGCCGCAGAGGTTGTCGACGCTGACCCCGCGCAGGCTCGCCGGATCGGCGGGCTGCGGCTCCCGGTCGAAGGCGACCAGCCGCAGGCCGCGCTCGACGAAGGAGGCGAGATGCTCCAGCGACGGCAGCGACGTGCCCAGGACGACCGAGCGCGCGCCGCCCGCCCACAGCTCCTCCACGTAGCCGCGCTCGCGGTCGGGGTCGCGTTCGCTGTTGCAGAGGAGCACTTGTCGGCCGTGCGCGGCGGCGGCCGACTCGACCGCCCGCGCGAAGCCGCCCCAGAACGGGTTGGCGACGGAAGGTACGACGAGACCGACGACGTGGGCGCGTCCGGTCCGCAGTTGGCGGGCCACTCGGCTGGGACGGTAGCCCAGCTCGTGGATCGTGCGGGTGATGCGTTCCCGCGTTCCCGGCCGCATCCGCGCGTCGCGGCCGTTGAGCAGGTTCGAGACGGTGCTCGGAGAGACCCGCGCCGCCTGCGCGACGTCGCGGATGGTCACCTCGCGTTTCACGCCGCGCCCGACCTCCCCGGAAGTTGGTGTATCGATGCACCAACCTAGCGGCGCCGTGACACCTGGTCAGGACCTCCGTCCGGAACCGGAAGGGTCGACGATCCGCGCCGATCGCTGGAATCCTGGCCCGATGACGACCTGCCGGCAGTGCGGCGCCACCAGCGAGGGCTGCGAGGGATTGTTCGAGCAGCTCCTGGCACTGGACCACTCCCGCCGCCCGCCCTGGGGCCCCCTGCACGGCCTCGCCGTCGCCTGCTTCTTCCTGCAGCACCCCGCTCATCCGCTCGCCCCACGCGGGAACAACGAGCGAGCGTGGGCGTTCCTGCACGCCTACCTCGCGGGTGGGCAGCGGGCCCTCGACGTCGCGACCCGCGCCGCGCGCGCCGCCGGCTCGAACCGGCAGGTCCGTTCACGCGCCGAGGAGGTGCCGGTGCCGGAACGGCCCGCGCCCACGATCTTCGCGACCACGATCGCCGACGTGGCCGTGGACGGCACCTTCCCCGCCTGCGGGTACGAAGAGCGGGTCCGCCGTTGGGCGAAGGACATCGTGGCGGCGTGGACGTCGGACCCGAACCGAGGGGCCGGCCTCCCGTGAACGCGGAAGGTCCCCGGTGCGGAGAATCCGCGCCGGGGACCGCCTGAGCGAGACCGATGAGGGTCGGCCTGGCTACGCCTTCACGTCGTCTGTCGTCAAGGTGCCGTTGACACGACGCGGGATGCCGAGGACGTTCCGGTCGTGCAGCGCCTCGGGGAGCAGCTCCTCGGGCATGGTCTGGAAGCTCACCGGACGCAGGAAGCGCCGGATCGCGGTCGTCCCGACCGAGGTGTGCAGGGACGCACTGGTCGCGGGCCACGGTCCGCCGTGCTGCATGGCATACGTCACCGAGACCCCGGTCGGCCAGCCACCCCACAGCAGCCGGCCCGCGCGCTCGCGCAGGAGGTCGAGCAGCGGCGCGATCTCGGCCGCCTCGGACTCCTCGCCGTGCACGGTCGCGGTGAGGTTGCCGCTGAACGCCCGAGCCGCGGCGAGCATCTCCTGCGGCCCGTCGTACTCCACGACCAGCGAGGCCGGCCCGAAGCACTCCTCGAGAAGGGTGTCGGCCTGCTCGAGCAGGACCGGGACGGTCGTCTTGATCACGGTCGGGCCGACGGAGAGACCGTCGACCGGCGCCGCCTCGATCATCGGGGTGACACCGGACGCGCCGACCAGCTTGGTGATGCCCTCGCCGTACCCGTCGGCGATCCGCTGGTTGAGCAGCGTGGCGGGGCCGACCTCGCGGGCGGCCGCGAGGATCGCCTCGTCCAGGCCGTGCCCGGCCGGCACGAACAGCAGGCCCGGCTTGGTGCAGAACTGCCCCACGCCGAGGGTGACCGATCCGACGAAGCCGGACGCGATCTCCGCACCGCGCGCCTTCACCGCACCAGGTGTCACGAAGACGGGGTTGAGGCTGCCGAGCTCGCCGTAGAACGGGATCGGCTCGGGCCGGCCGGCGGCGATGTCGAACAGCGCCCGGCCCGCCGGGATGGAGCCGGTGAACGAGCCGGCCTTCACCCGCGGGTCCTTCAGCGCCTCGACACCCTTCTCGAAGCCGACGATCAGCCCGAAGGTGCCCTTGGGCGCGCCGGCGGCGGCGAGGGCGCCGATCACGAGTTCGGCGGTCCGAACGGACAGCCGCGGGTGGCCCGAGTGCGCCTTCACGAGGACGGGGCAGCCGGCCGCGAGCGCGGAGGCGGTGTCACCACCGGCCACACTGAACGCGAACGGGAAGTTGCTCGCGGCGTAGACCACGGTCGGGCCCAGCGGTACGAGCATGCGGCGCAGGTCGGGACGCGGGCCCATTCCCCACTCGGGGTCGGCCGGGTCGATGGTCGCCTCGAGGTAGGAGCCCTCCTCCAGCACCTCCCCGAACAGCCGGAGCTGGAACGTCGTGCGGGTGAGCTCGCCCCGCAGCCTGCCCTCGAGCAGGTGCGACTCCTCCATGGCGAGCTGTACCAGCTCGTCGGCGGCCGCGTCGAGGGCGTCGGCGACCGCGCGGAGCAGCCCGGCGCGTTCGGACGGGCGCAGCGCGGCGAGCGGCGCGGCCGCGGCGGACACGGCGGCGAGCAGGTCGGCGAGCTCCGACGACGTCGTGGCGGTTGGGGTCTGGGACACGGTCGTGGGCGCGGTCATCGGGCAACCTCCCGGGCGAACGGATCGGACAGGGCGTCGACGAGCCAGGTCAGTGGCTCCTTGCCGACCACCACAGGGTTGGAGAGTACGCCGACCTGCGGGATCTCGATGTCCACGCGGTCACCGTCAGCGAGCGTGAACGCCAACTCCGGGATGATCCCGGTGCCGGTGGCGAGGAACGCGCCGTCGGGGAAGGCGTCCCCACGGAACAGGTAGTCGACCAACGTTTCCAGCGTACGTCGCATCCGACCGGTGGAGGTTTCGCCCTTCCACGCGGTCCTGCCGTCCCGCACCACGGCCAGGGTGATGTCGAGGTCGGTCGCGTCGGCGACCTCCCACGCGGGGCGGATGCCCACAGAAATTGCGCAACTTCCGGCGTAGACCTTGGCCTGCGGGAGGTAGAGGGGGTTCTCGCCCTCGATCACCCGCGAGCTCATGTCGTTGCAGACGACATATCCGACGATCTCACCGGCCGCGTTGGCGACCACGCCCAGCTCCGGTTCGGGTACGTCGAGTCCGGAGTCGGCGCGGATGGCAACGGGCTCACCGTCGGTGACCACCCGCCATGCGACGGCCTTGAGGAAGAGTTCGGGGCGCTCGGCCTCGTACACCTTCTCGTACACCGACTTCTCGCTGCTCTCCTCGACCCGAGCGGCCATCGAGCGCTCGTAGGTCACGCCGGAGGCCCACACCTCGGTCCGGCCGTCCAACGGCGGCAGCAGGAGCACCTGCGCCTCGTCGACCTCCGGCCCACCGGGCTCGGCCTCCACCAGGGCGCGAATCTCCGCGAGCGGCAGCCGCAGCAAGGCGCTGACCTCGTTCACCCCGCTCAACGGGGCCACCCGGCCGCCTCGCCGAACGCCCACGCGGACGACTCGGTCGGTGCGATCGGCGTATCGGACGATCTCCACGGGACCTCCTCAGCCAGTCATCAGATGTATGACGGTTGGCGCCAGTCTTGCAAAGGATCGCGGCACGGTCTCACCCCGGTCCACCACGGTGGCCGAGCCGGCCCGACAACGCCTCCGCGCCCTTGCCGACCAGACGCGCGAGTTCGGCGGCGCGTTCGGGAGACCAGCGCATGGTCGGCACCGAGATGCTGACCGCCGCGACCGTGGAACCGTCCCGGTCGGACACCGGCGCGGCCACGCAGGCGACGGCGTCGTTGGACTCGCAGTACTCCTCCGCGTGGCCGCGCTCACGAATCCTCGCGAGCCGCTCGCGCAGCTGCTTCGGCGACCTCAGGCTGTTCGGGGTCAGCGCGGGCAGCTTCTCACCGGGCGGGAAGAGCTCGTCGACGCGTCCGGCCTCCAGGCTGGCCAGCAGCATCAGGCCGACCGCCGTGCAGTGCGCGGGCAGCCGGCGCCCGACCGCCGAGACCATCCGGACCGGATGGGTGCTGTCGGCCTTGGCGACGTAGACGACGGAACGGCCGTCGAGCACGGCGACGTGGACGGTCTCGTCGCAGACCGCGGCGATGTCGGCCGCGGCCGCCTCACCTTCGCGGGCGAGGTCGAGGCGCTCGGCGTAGGCGGCGCCGAGGTGGAAGACGCCGACGCCGAGCCGGAAGCGGTGCGGCTGGCCCGGCACCGGCGCGAGGTAGGACCGCTCGACCAGGGTGCCGACGAGCTCGTGCACCGAGGTACGCGGGAAGCCCAGCCGGGAGTGGATGTCGGGGATGGAGAGCTCCTCAGACGACCCGAAGAGTTCGAGAATGTCCAGCGCGCGCACCACCGCGGGTACCGAGCGACCCATGTCTGCTCCTGCCTCCCACTCGTGTTGGCGTGTTGGCGTGTTGGCGTGTCCGCGTACCGGGCGTGGGTGACCCAACTCGCGTACGCGTGTTCGTATGTCTGCGTACCACGTCCGCGTCCGACCGTGACGGAACCGGGCGGCCGGCACCCGACCTCAACTTGACGTCGGCGAGCCGAGCTGGACACGATGTTGTCCGATTATACGAATGCTGTTCGAGATACCGGACAACGACCGGAGGAACCTGTGGCTGGCAACCCCGCCTCGCACCTACTGGACAACCTCCAACTCCCCCGCCGAGACCTCGGCGAACTACCCGCGTCCGCCAAGCGATTCCCCGACGGCGTCCGCTACCGCGTGGAGATCCCGAGCACCGAGGGACCCCGCTGCCTGGCGGCCGTCCTCGAGGAGGCCGACCGTCTCGACGTTCCCGTTCGTCGCATCTCCCAGGGCAGTGGCGTCTTCCTGCTGACCGACGACGAACTCGACGAGATGGCCGAGCAGGCCGACACCGCGGGCGTCGAGGTCAGCCTCTTCGCCCGGCCCTGTGCGGGCTGGGGCACCTCCGCGACCGCGCGCTCGGCAGCGGGAGGTGGCTTCGCCGCGACCGCGCACGGCCAGGACCAGGTGGCCGCCGTTCTGGACGACATCCTGCGGGCCGCCGACCACGGCATCCGCAGCGTGCTCATCTCCGACCTGGGCGTCCTGGCGTCCTTCGGGAAGCTCCGGGCCGCCGGTGACCTGCCGTCGGACATGCAGGCGAAGATCTCGGTGATGCTGCCGATCACGAACGCCGCGACCGCGCGGGTGCTCGAGGACCTCGGCGCCAACACCCTGAACGTCGCCACCGACCTGAGCCTCGCGCAGATCGCCGCCATCCGCGCCGCGGTCGACATCCCGCTCGACGTCTACGTCGAGGCGCCCGACAACCTGGGCGGCTTCGTCCGGCACCACGAGCTACCCCAGCTCATCGAGGTCGCCGCTCCGGTCTACGTCAAGTTCGGGTTGCGCAACGCGCCGGACGTCTACCCGGCCGGCACGCACCTGGAGGCGACCACCGTCGCGCTGACCCGGGAGCGGGTGCGCCGCGCCCGACTCGGGCTGGACCTCCTCGCGCGCTGGGGTGGGGAGGAGCCCACCTCCAAGCCGCGGGCCACCGGCCTCGCCGTACCCGTCCGCAGCGCGGGCAAGTAGTTCGTCGTGGTGTGACCGGGACCAGGCGTCGCGTCCTAGGGTGCGTCTCCCAGATCGAGCCGGTGAAGCGAGCGGTGCATCCGCGCCGCGGTGGAGAGGCGGAGGAGGAGCGCGTAGCGGTGTTCTACGCGCGACGAGGACAACGTGGCCAGCGTGGATGCGGGGTATCGCGAGTCAGGCGGGATGTGGGAGACGCGTCCTAGTCCTCCGGCTCGAGGTCGAGGTCGAGGGGGCGATCCCGGTCACACACGAGTACGCCGTCCACGACGTCGAGTTCGGCCACCTGCACCGACGAGCGCCTGGTGTCGTAGCTCTCCTCGTGGATGCCGTCAATGCTGCCCGCGCGGCCCGGGTGGGTGAAGTAGAACACGAACGCCCGCTCGCCCTGGACCACCACGTCGGCGTGCAGCCCGATCGTCGTGTCGTCGGTCCGGGTGCCCGGCTTGTCGAGAATCACGCTGTTGCGTTCCCAGCGTTCGAGGTCGTCGGAACGGAAGACGCCCTGCCCGCGCCACTCGTCGACGATCATCCAGTAGCTGCCCCGGAACGCGAACACGTTCGGGCCCTCGTGGCCCCGGCCGGTGATGACCGGACCGACGACCTGCCAGGTGTAGAGGTCCGCGCTGTCGGCGGCGTAGGTGTGCGAGCTGTTCGCCTCGTCCTTGTACCACATCCGGAAGCCGCCGCCCGGGAGCGCGAACACGCAGGCGTCGATGACCCGGTCGGAGCTCAGCGGGAGCCTGGACTGGTATGTCCAGGCCAGCAGGTCGGGGCTCGTGTAGTGCAGGATGTGCCGCTCGTGGCCGGCCCAGTGCGTCGGAACGCCGCGGATGTAGCTGACGTACATGTGGTAAACGCCGTCGTGCCAGAAGATCTCCGGCGCCCAGAAGGTGTTGCGGCCCCATTCGATGTCGAGGCCGGTCAGGACACCGCGGTAGACCCAGGTCCGGCCAGCGTCCGCGGACGAGGCGACCCCGAGGTCGGTGCCGTGCACCCAGGCGACGTCCAGGCCCTCGGCCGTGGCACGCCGGTTGGTGTAGACCATCCACCACTCCCGCGCCTGCCGGTTCCAGACCACGACCGGGTCGGCCGCACCGTCATGGATGGGGTCCCGAAACAGCGGTGCCTGCACGTCGTCTCGACCTTCCTCTCGCATCGCGGAACTTCCTACCTGATCACCCGTGACGGCGTGCCGACGGGGGCCCGCGTGTCCGTTCCTGGCCAGGCGATCGACCTCACCGCTGTCGGGGCCCGCCGAACGTGAGGGCGCGAGCGGCGCCGTTGCTGCAACGGCGCCGCTCGCGGTCGGACTCAGGAGGTGTGGGTGGCGATCAGTTCGATCTCGGCGGCGGAGGCGTAGCCACCGACCCCGTTGAGGACGTTGAGTCGGATGAACCGGGCGCCGGGTGCGTCGACGTCGGCGACATCGCCGGAGGTGTCGGCTTCCCAGGTGCCGCGGCCCACTTCGGTGTAGCTCTCGCCGTCGGCGCTGGCCTCGACGACGTACTCGGTCACGCGGCCGTTCATGCTGCCGTCGGTTCGGGGCAGGTAGCGCAGTTGGCTGACGTCGTAGGTCCCGTTGAGCTCAAGCGTGATGGACTGCGGGAGCGCGGCCTTGGTCGGCGTCCACTGGGTGTGCCAGAGCGTGGCCGGGTTGCCGTCCACAGCCTTCTCGGCGCCGTTCGACGCCGACGTCTGCGCACTTGTGGCGGTGGCGGTGAGGGCGGCTCCCCGCAGGCAGACCTGACCGGGCTCGATGGCGACGTTGACCGGCACCACGATGGTCTGGCCGGGCCGCTGCTCCAGCTCGAGTTGGTAGTGACCCGCGGTGGTGCCCTGCGGCATGGTGAGGTTGAGGCCGATCTGCTTCTGGTATCCCGCCGGCAGGTAGGTCGAGATCATCTCGCGGGAGACGGTGGCGCCCTGCGGTGCGTGCACGAACACCGTTGCGTACGTTTCCTTCGACCGCTTGTTGGCCAGGGTGATGGTGGTGGAGCCGCCCAGGCAGGGTCCGATGTCGACCGTGCTCGGCTCGGCGGTGACGGTGGCGGTAGCGGGCTGACGGTCGGCGAGGGCGCTTCCGCCGAACGCCGACGCGACGACGCTGACCAGGGCGAGCGCGGCACCGCCGCCGGCCAGGCGGGCACGGCGGCCGGTGGGCATGAGCTTCATCTGTGGATACTCCTCAGGTCCTGGTCAGATGGTCTGGAGGCCGCGGCGGCCGTTCTCGACGACGAAGCTGGCCCGCGTCGAGACCGGCGCTCCGGTTCGGGTGATGTAGGGGACGACCCGGTAGTCCGAGCGCCAGGTCTGGCGGTCCAGCGTGCAGCGCACGTAGCCGCGCTGGTAGTTGGTGAACGCCATCTGTGGGTTGAGCCGCAGCAGGTTCTCACCGGCCGCGCTCTGGTCCGCGCCGTCACCGCCGGAGGCGATCGAGGTGCCGAGGAACTCCGAGGCGACCACCGGCGATGTCGGGTCCTCCCCGTCGAGGAACACGTCGGCGGCCATGTTGTTGTGGTTGTCGCCGGTGATGACGACGGGGTTGGAGACCCTTCGCTCGACGATGCCCTGCAGCAGCCGGTCCCGGGCCGGCGCATAGCCGTCCCAGAGGTCGTGGTGGTAGGCCGTGCCGTCGTCGTTGAGCTTGTAGCGGGTCATCACGACCTGGTTCGCCAGCACGTTCCAGGTGGTGCGCGAGTGGCCCAGGCCGTCGAGCAGCCAGCCCTCCTGCTCGAACCCGAGCATGGTGCGGGACGGGTCGAGTCGCTCCTCGCAGCCGATCACCGCGGTCCCGTGGTCGTTGCAGGCGTGGGTGGAGCGGTACTGGCGGCCGTCCATCACGAAGAACGTCGCCAGATCGCCGAACGACAGCCTGCGGTAGAGCTGCAGGTCCCGGCCGGTGGGCTGCTGGCGCAGCGGCATGTGTTCCCAGTAGGCGCGGTAGGCGTTGGCCCGCTGCACTCCGAAGTCCAACTCGCTCATGCCCGACCACTCGTGCAGGTTCGCGTAGTCGTTGACGACCTCGTGGTCGTCCGGCGTGACGATCCACGGCGCGCGCGCGTGCGCGGCCTGGAGGTTCGGGTCGACCTTGTAGATCGAGTAGAGGTTCCGGTAGTCGTCCAGGGTCAGGGCCTGGCCGATGAAGCGCTCGTCGACCGGGACGTTGCGCGCCCCGCCGGTCGCGTTCATTCCCGACTCGTAGATGTAGTCGCCGAGGAAGACGACCAGATCGATGTCCTCGTCGGCCATGTGCTGGTAGGCGGTGTAGAAGCCGCTGTGCCAGGCCTGGCAGGAGGCGAACGCGAAGTTCAACCGGTCCACGCGCTGCCCGGGGGCGGGTGCCGCCTTCGTGCGGCCGACCGGGCTTATCTCGGCGCCGGTCCGGAACCGGTAGAAGTACTCGTGGCCGGGCTGGAGGCCACGCGCGTCGACGTGGACGGAGTGGGTGTACTCCGGCCGCGCGGTCGCCCTACCCCGACGTACCACGCGACGGAACCGCTCGTCGGTGGCAACCTCCCACTCGACCGAGACGTCCTGCCACGGCATGCCGCCGAACATGTCCAGCGGCTTCGGGGCGACCCGTGTCCAGAGCACGACACCGTCGGGCAGCGGGTCCCCCGACGCCACGCCCAGACCGAACGGGTCCTGCAGCCCTGCGGGTGTCGACGTGACGGAGCCGGGGCTGGCGTACGCGCTCGGCGATCCGATGTACTTGCCGGCAGCGCCGACCGCGAGCGCTCCAGCGCCCCAGGTCAGCACGCCGCGCCGACTCAGGCCCGCGCTTTTCTCAGTGTTTCCGTGACCCATGCCGGATCCTTCCAGGATCTTGACCGCCCGTTTGCGGTACCGGCATGAGTCAATTGGGTGTAGATGAGCCGAACGTGAGCTGAAGGTGACCGGCCCTGGGCGCACGTTCGGCGGTCCGGCGACGTGGCGCGCGGCGGGCGGGGTGGCCCGAAGGTCGGGTCAGATCTGCTGGGTGGGGTACCAGCCCTGCAACAGCCGGTCGATCTTGGGTACGAGGGCGGTCAGGATCTCCTTGGCCGGCTGCTTGCCGGTCTCGATCTGCTGCAGCGCCGGCGTGAGCACCTCGGTGATGTTCTCGAAGTTCTTCAGCCGCTGGACGAACGACGTCGTGGCGTACTTCAGCGTGTAGTCGACGACGGCCGTGCGGTACTCCGGCGGGTGCACGTCGTTCTTGGTCCAGGAGTCGATGGCGGCCTGGTCGGTGTAGTACTTCTGTTCCATCGGCATCCACAGACCGTTCTTGAACAGGTCTACGTACTGCGGGTCGTTGTGGAACATGTACAGCTCCACGGCCTCCTCCAGGTGCTTGGTCGCGGAGAAGACGACCGAGGCACCGCCGAGCTGGGTGGTCGCCGGCTCGCCGTACCTCGGCAGTACGCCGATCCCGAAGTCGACCTTGCTCTGCGCCATGTCGAGCAGCGTCCACTGACCGTCGACCGCCATCGCGATCCGCTTGGTCTGCAGCTGCACGTTGGTCGCCGGCGCGTTGTTGCCGAGCTGGACCGGCGTCGGTGCGACATGGTGCTTGTACATCAGGTCCTGGAGGTTCTGGAACACCTCCACCGCCTCGGGCTGGTCCAGCAGGCACTTGCGCCCGGCCTCGTCGACGAAGGCCGCGCCGTTGCTGGCGAGGAAGCCCTCCCAGCTGTAGCTGGACTGGACGCTGATGGAGCAACCGAACTGGCGGATCCGTTTGGGGTCGAAGCCCGACTGGTCCGGACGCCGGCCACTCTGGTCCTGGGTGAGCTTGTAGGCGTTCTCCAGGAAGGTGTCCCACGTCCAGGCCTGCTCGGCCACCGCCGGAGGTGTCTCGACCCCGGCCTCCTTCAGGACCGCCTTGTTGTACCAGAGCAGCATGACCTCGTTGGCGGTCTGCGTACCGACGGTCTTGTCCTTGCCGTACCAGAAGTACGTGCCGGGTAGCCGCTTGGCGAGCGCGGGGTACTTGTCGAAGTACGGATAGAGGTTGACGAGCTTGCCCTGCTCGGCGAGGCGGTACACCATCGACCCACCCATGTAGGCGACGTCGGGGACCCGGTTGCCGGCGACCAGCGTGTTGACCTTGGTGTCGTACTCGGTCGGCGTGTAGACCGGCCTGACCGTGACCCCCTTGTTCCTGGACTCGAACTGGTCGAGCATGGCGTTGATCGCCTTCTGCTCGAAGGACGAGCCCCAGTACATGAACTGCATCTCGGCGCCGTCGGCCCCTCCGCCGCCGCCACCGTCGTCACCGCCGCCACAGCCGACCAGCGCGGGGGCGGCGGTACCGGCCGCGGCCAGCCCGCCGAGACGGAGCATGTTTCGTCGACTGAGGTGGTGGCGGGAGGAGTTCGGTACGGCGTTCATGAGGTGGCTCCAGGGTGGACTGGCACGAAGACGCGCATCGCGCGGCCGTCCCGGTTGTCCCACTGGAAGTAGGGGATCGCGGTCGCCGTCACCGGGCGACTCGTCGACCCCTGTGCCGGTGGCCGGGTCGAGTAGGGAAGCCCGTCATCGGGCTGGGAAACCGCCACCGCCTCCGCGCTCAGGACGACGGTGCGTCCCACGTCCGGCAGGTCGGCTTCGTCGCGTGCCGTCAGCTCCGCGCCCGGCACGAGAGTGAGCTCCTCCACGTCCACGCCGTCGGCCTGGTCGGCCTGCTCGAAGCAGTAGACGAGAGGTCCGCGTTCGACCGCGACACACCCGCGTACGGCATCGATCCGCTGGTGTGGATACACCGGGCGGGGCGTGAGGTCGAGCGTGATCGTCACGGTGTCGCCGCGTTCCCACGTACGCCGGAGGACGACGTATCCGTCGGTGTTCGTGGTCGCGCCCGCGGCCGCGCCGTTCACCGTGACCGACGTCGACTCGCTCCAGCCGGGGACCCGCAGGCCGAGCTCCCACTCCCCCGGCGGCGCGGTCTCGACGGTGAACGCGACCGTCCCGGACCAGGGGTAGTCGGTGCGCAACGCGAGCTTGACGGCACCCGAGGGCAGGTCCGCGCGGATCGTCCCCTGCGTGTACTGGTGGACGTACAGCCCGTCCCCCGCCGTGGTCGCGACGTAGTGGCCGAGCGAGGCGACGAGCCGCATGATGTTGGGCGGGCAGCAGGCGCAGGAGAACCACTCGTGCCGGCGGCCGGGATCGTCGCCCTCGACATGGTCGTACCTGCGCTGCAGCGGGTTGACGTAGAAGAACCGCGTGCCGTCGGTCGAGGTGGAGGCGGCGAACCCGTTGTAGAGCGTGCGTTCGATCAGGTCGGCGTACCTGCCCTCCCCCGTCGCCAGCAGCAGCCGCCAACTCCAGTGGACGCTCGCGATGGCGGCGCAGGTCTCGTTGTAGGCCCGGTCCGGCGGTAGCTCGTAGCGGTCGCCGAAGGACTCGCGCGAGTGCCTGGACCCGATTCCGCCGGTGAGGGCGGTCTTGGTCGCCACCATGTCCTCCCACCGGCGTACGGAGGAGGCGAGCAGGGACTCGTCACCAGTCTCGAGGTAGAGGTCGACGATGCCTGCCTCGAGGTAGAGCGCCCGCACCGCGTGGCCGACCTCGGTGTCCGCCTCGCGTACGGGCAGGTGGTCCTGGAAGTAGTGAGCGCCCATGCCACCGCTGGCGATCTGGCCCCGGCCGCGGTTCTCCACGAGCCTGCTCGCGAGGTCGAGGTAGGACTGCTCGCCGGTCAGCCGGTAGAGCTCGACCAGTGCCGTCTCGATGACGGGATGCCCGTCGATGCCGGGGTCTCCCTCGTGCAGGAAGACCTTGACGAGATGGTCGGCGAACCGGCGGGCCACCGCCAGCAGGTCCGGGTCACCACCCACCCGGGTGCTCGCCACCGCGGCCTGGATCAGGTGACCCGCGCAGTACATCTCGTGGCTCCACTCGAGTTCGGCGTAGCGCCGGTCGGGTTTGACCACCTGGTAGTGGGAGTTGAGGTATCCGTCGGCTTGCTGCGCCCGGGTGAGGAGTTCGGCCGACCGGCGTAGGAAGTCGAGGAGGTCCTCGCCACCCTCGCGCCCGGCCTCCCACGCGACCGCCTCGAGCTGCTTGTAGAGGTCGGAGTCCATGAAGCGCGGGCCCTTGAACTCGCCGGTCACCTCACCCGCGGCGAGCCGGAGGTTGTGGAGGTTGCCGGCCTCCTCCAGCTGTTTGATGCCGAGCGGGATGCTCGCGCTCCGGTTGGTCGCCTGCCAGCGCCCGAGCGGACCACCGTCGATGCGGACGTCGCGCACTCCGAGCGTGCGGTGCACCGCCCGGCTCTTCGCCGTCGGTGCGACCGGGCCACCCACCTGTGCGCCGTCGTGACCACCTGCGGCTGCGTTCATGGGGCTCCTTCGTCGATACGGCGTCGCGACACCAAACGGCACGGAGTAGCGGGGTGCAAGGAATAGGTTTTCCCGAAGTGCCCACAACGTAGGTGCGCGCACGCGGAGGGTCAAGACCTCCTTCCGTATTCAAATTTCGTACGTCGCCTTGCCCGCCTAGACTTCTGTGTCGGCTGCGATCGGCCCGAGCGAAGGAAACAGATTGCCGGACTCCCTCTCACCCGCGACCCGCGCGATCACCATCAGGGACGTCGCGACGCTCGCCGGCGTGTCGGTCGGCACGGCCTCCAAGGCACTGAACGGTCGCGGGAAGCTGCGACCGGAGACCCGCGAGCGGGTCACCTCGGCCGCCGAGGAGTTGGGCTTTCGACCCAACGCGCTCGCCCGGGGACTGCTCAGCGGCCGCACCTTCACCGTCGGTCTGGTCACCTCCGACAGCTTCGGTCGGTTCAGCATCCCGGTGATGCTCGGTGCGGAGGACGCGCTCGGCGCGGGTCAGATGTCGGTCTTCATGTGCGACACCCGCGACGATCCCATCCGCGAACGCCACCACATCCAGACGCTGCTCGCGCGGCGGGTCGACGGACTTCTCGTCACCGGGCGGCGGACCGAGCCGCGGCCGAGCATCGGCTCGGACCTGCCGGTCCCGGTCGTCTACGCGATGACCCAGTCGACCAGTCCGGACGACCTGTCGGTGATCCCCGACGACGTGGGCGGTGGTGAACTCGCCGTCCGGCACCTGCTCGCGACCGGACGCGAGCGGATCGGCCACGTCGCCGGGCCCTATCGCTTCCTCGCCGCCCGGCAACGGGTCGCCGGTATGACGAAGGTGCTCGAGGAGGCAGGACTTCCCCTCGCCGGCGGCGCGCCCCTGCACGGCGAGTGGTCGGAGGAGTGGGGCCGACAGGCCGCCGACATCCTGCTGCGGGCCGAACCCGACACGGACGCCATCTTCTGCGGCAACGACCAGATCGCCCGCGGCGTCGCCGAGACCGTCCGCGAGCGGGGCCGCCGGATCCCCGACGACGTCGCGCTGATCGGGTTCGACAACTGGGAGGCGATGGCGCTGGCCTCCCGGCCGCCCCTGACGACCGTCGACATGAGCCTCGGCGAGGTCGGCCGCATCGCCGCCGAACACCTGCTCGCGGCGATCGCCGGCCGGCCCACCTCAGGTGGGGTGGAGACCATTCCCTGCCAGCTCGTCGTCCGCGAGTCGACCGGGCCGCGGCGGCACTAGGCCGTGTCCCTGGGCGGCTGCCAGGGTCAGGTCGTGCCGCCGCCGGCGGCACGGGCGGCGTCGAGGTCGTCACGGCGGAGCAGCGCGTGCAGGGTGATCCCGTCGGCGGCGAGCGCCTGCGCACCACCCTCCTGCCGGTCGATGACGCACAGCGCGTGATCGACGTGGGCGCCGCGGTCGCGGAGGTCCTTCGTGGACAGCGCGATCTGGCCGCCGCTCGTCACGACGTCCTCGACCACCAGTACCTGCCGCCCCTCGATCGGCGCGCCCTCCGCGAGCTGGGCGGTGCCGTACTCCTTCGCGACCTTGCGGACGAAGGCGCACGGCAGCCCGCTGTGCCGACCGAGCGCAGTGACAACCGCGATGCCGCCCATCTCCAGTCCGGCCAGCACCTGCGTCCCCGCCGGGATCAGCGGAGCCAGCATCGCGCCCACCTCGTCCAGCAGCCGGGGATCGGCTTCGAACTGGTACTTGTCGAAGTACTCCGAGGCCACTCGGCCGGAGCGGAGCACGAACCGGCCGGAGCGCCGACAGCGTTGGTCGATCAGGTGCGCGAGGTCGTCAGGGTTCACGAGCCCCAAGCATGGCCGACGTCCGTCCCGACGCTCACGGGTGGTCGAGTCGTGGCCAGCCGTCCGCGGTCCAGCGGATCCGGCGAAGGCCGAGCCGGAAGTCGCCGCCGGCGGTCGCGTCGTAGTAGTGGAAGGCCATCGTGTCGCCGAAGACCGACTGGCCGCCCGGGCCGATCATGGTCCCGCGCTCGGAGAGGATGACCGTCCCTCCTCCGTGGGCGAGCGGCGTACCCAACTCGTCGAAGTAGGGGCCGGTGACCGACCGCGACCTGCCGACCGCGATCTTGTAGGTGCTGTCCGTGCCCCGGCAGCAGAAGTCGAGGGAGACGAAGAGGTAGTACCAACCGCCCCGCGCGAGGATGTACGGCGCCTCGATCGCGTTCGGTGGTACGTGTCGATCGGCGAGACGCAACGGCTCGCCCTGCCCGGGGACGGGCTTTCCGTCCGGCCAGCGCAGCTGGAGCATCCGGATCCCGCTCCAGAACGACCCGAACGCCAGCCAGGGCGTACCGGCCCGGTCCTCGACCACGCCCGCGTCGATCGCGTTGTAGTCGTTCTCCGGGACCGATCGGGTCACCAGCCCGCGATCCACCCACTGGTAGGCGGGGTCGTCGGCGTCGAGGGTGGTGTTGGTCGCCAGGCCGATCACGGAACGGTTGGAGCCGAACGTCGACGCGGCGTAGTAGAGGTAGTAGACGCCGTCGTGCTGGACGACCTCCGGCGCCCAGATGTTGGTGACGCCAGGCACCTCCGCCCGCACCCAGGCAGGTATCTCGTCGAAGACCGTACCGACGTAGGTCCAGTGCCGGGAGTCCTCCGAACGACGGATCTGGACGTTGCCACCTCCCACGGCCGGATCGCCGGTGGAGAGGACGTACCAGTCGCCGCCCCGGGCGGTCTCGCGGACCAACGCCGGATCGTGGGTGCGCAGGTCACCGGTGAGGGTGCTGGGTGGACCCGCCTCGCCGGGCGGGCCCGCGTCGCTGGGTTGACCCACCGCGCCGGGCGTGGCGGGCCCACCGGCCGGGCCTGGGTCCGGCGCGGCCGACCGGGCCGGGACAGCGGCCTGGGGAAGCGCCGCCACCAGAAGGGAGACCGCCGCGATCACGATGCCTTTGACCATGCGTCACTCCTTCACCTAGCTGTGAAGAAACACTTCGCACGTGCATGCGCCGGATCCCGCGACGAGCCTTCGGGACGCGGCGTTCAGGGCAGCAGCAACACCTTGCGCAGATCGGCGGGACGGGCGCGCAGGGTGGCGAGCGCGGACGCGACGTCGGTGACGGCGTACCGGTGACTCACCAGGGGTGCGAGGTCGAGCAGTCCGGCGTTGAACATCGTGACCACGTGCTCCCACGCGGCGGCGGACGCGCCGAAGACTCCCTGGACGGACAGGTGCTTGAGCACGATGTCGGTGAGGTCACCCGCGGCGGGTTCGCCCGGGATCCCTTCCAGGACGACGGTCGCGCCGCGGCGCGACGCCGCCAGCGCGGCCTTCGCGGAGGTGGGCCGGCTGCCGGCCTCGAACACCACGTCGGCCTCGCAGGTCCAGCCGGGTTCGAGCGCCTCCGCGTTGCTCACGCAGCGGGTGGCGCCCCACGCGATGCCGAGTTCGCGGCCGCTCGGGCTGTCGCCGATCAGAACCAGCTCGCTCGGGCTGTAGGCGGCGAGCACCTGGGTGGCCACCAGGCTCAGCGTGCCGGTGCCGACCACCGCGACCCGGGACCCGACCGCCGGCGCGGCGGCGCGGATGCCTTCCAGGACACAGGCCGACGGTTCGAGCAGGGCGGCCGCCTCCAGGTCGGCGCCCGGCCGGAGCCGGTGTACCAGCCGGGCGGGGACGGCGACGTAGTGGCTGAAGGCGCCGGGGTGGGTGAAGCCGGTCTCGGCGTAACCCGCCTCGCAGAGGTTGGTCGCGCCCTCACGGCAGCGCGGGCAACGCCCGCAGTTGCGGAAGCCCTGCGCCACCACCGGGTCGCCCACGTCGAGACCGTCGACGTCGGCGCCGACAGCGGCGATGCTGCCCGACCACTCGTGTCCGGGCACGACGGGATAGCGGACATAGGCCGCGGGGCGCGTGCCGGCGAAGAGTTCGACGTCGCTTCCGCAGATGCCGGCCGCGCCGACCCGGACCAGGACCTCGCCTGGTCCGGGCGACGACAGCGGTCGGTCCTCCAGCGTGAAGTCGTCGGGTCCGCGTACGACCACGGACGGGTTCGTTGCTGGAATCGTTTCCATGTCCGACCAGGTTCCTCGTGCTAGTTGTTCACCGGGTGAAGGTCAACGAGTGGTTGCGAGACGGACGACGCTCCACGACATGGGCGGGAGCTCGAACCGGACTCGCCCGTCCTCGAGGACCGGCACGTCCTGCGCTCTCGGGACGATGCGCTCCTGGTCGTCGACCGTGTTGACCGCGTCGCGCTCGCCGTGGACGCTCAGGTGCTCGACCGGCCGGACGTCCTTCAGCGCGCGGACGTCCACGTCGACCTGCAGCGGCTCGGTCAGCGACCGGTTGGTGGCGAAGACCGCCAGGTCACCGGTCTCGGGGTCGAGGGTCGCCGTCGCGTCGAGCTGCGGGACCGAGCCGTACTCCGGGGTCTCGACCTCGGGTCCGGTCGGCTCCACCCGGAGCGCGTCGCCCACGCCGTACTGGAATGCGAGCCGCATCGGGTGGAAGGTGCTCTGCCGGTAGGCCGGACCGCCGTTGACCGTCGTGATCGGGGCGATGACGTTGACGAGCTGGGCGAAGCAGGCCATCGTCACGCGGTCGGCGTGCCGGATCAGGCTGTTGAGCAGCGAGCCGACGACCACCGCGTCGGCCAGGGTGTACTGGTCCTGGAAGAGCGCCGGGGCGACCGCCCACTCCGACTCGTCACCGGGCTCGTGGTACCAGACGTTCCACTCGTCGTAGGAGAGGTTGATCGTCTTCTTGCTCCGCAACTTCGCCTTGACGAAGTCGGCGGTGGCGACCACCTCGTCGATCATCGCGTCCATCTCCACGCCGGAGGCGAGGAAGCTCGCGAAGTCGCCGTCCTTCGGCTTGTAGTAGGAGTGCAACGAGATGTAGTCGACGACGTTGTAGGTGTGCTCGAGGACCTCCGCCTCCCACGCGCCGAAAGTGGCCATCCGGCGGTGGGAACTACCGCAGGCGACCAGCTCGAGGTCGGGGTCGACCAGGCGCATCGCCTTGGCGGTCTGGTTGGCGAGGATGCCGTAGTCGCGGGCGCTCTTGTGCGCGATCTGCCAGGGCCCGTCCATCTCGTTGCCGAGGCACCAGATCTTGATGTCGTGCGGCTCCTTGGCGCCGTACTTCGCCCGCAGGTCCGACCAGTAGCTGCCGGCGGGGTGGTTGCAGTACTCGACCAGGGCGGCGGCCTCCTGGACGCCGCGCGTGCCGAGGTTGACCGCCATCATCGGCGCGACGCCGGCCTTGCGGCACCAGGCGGCGAACTCGTCGACGCCGACCTCGTTGGTCTCCAGCGTCTTCCAGGCGAGGTCGAGTCGACGCGGCCGCTCCGAGCGCGGGCCGATCGCGTCCTCCCACTGGTAGCCCGACACGAAGTTGCCGCCGGGGTAACGCACAGTGGTGACACCGAGCTCACGGGTGAGGTCGAGGACGTCGTTCCGGAAGCCGTCGGAGTCGGCGTCCGGGTGGTCAGGCTCGTAGATCCCGCCGTAGACACAGCGGCCGAGGTGTTCGACGAAGGAGCCCCGCACGCGTGGATCGACGGCGCCGATCCGGAAGGCGGGGTCGAGGGTGAATTTGGCCTGCTTCACGAGCTTCCTTCCGCACTGAGTCCGAAGGCGCGGAGTCAACGTCATTCCAACGTTGACGTCGCCGGCACGTGATCGTAGCCTGTGCGTCGATATGACGCACATTGTTCGATATATCGGACGGAGGTGCTGGAGAAGTCATGGCACCACTCCCGAGCCGACGTGATCTCCTCCGGACTGCCGGGTTGTTGGTCGCGGGCGGCGCCGCCGCCGGCGGACTCACCGGTTGCGCGGATCAGGTAGCGTCCGGCTTCACCGGATCGGCTCCAAGCTCGAACGTACTCACCTACTGGAACCTCCTCGGCGGCGGCGACGGCGTGCGCATGAAGCAGATGGAGGCCGCCTACCAGAAGCAGAACCCGGACGTGGACCTCGAAGCGGTCACACTCACCTGGGGAAACCCTTATTACACGAAGCTTTCGCTGGCCACCCTCGGGGCACAACCACCCGACGTGGCCATCTCCCACCTGACCCGCGTACCCACCCTCGCGGGTGCGGACCTGCTCCAGCCGTTCGAGCCCGAAGACCTCGCGCGCCACGGCATGCAACCGGACAAGTTCGTGCAACGTGCGCTTGACCGCGCCACGATCGACGGCAAGATCTATGCGATCCCGCTCGACACGCACCCGTTCGTGATGTTCTACAACACCGAGCTCGCCGACAAGGCCGGCTTACTGGACAGCGACGGCAACCTCGTCTCCCTCGACAACGAGGACGGATTCATCGAGGCGCTGCACAAGGCCAAGGAGGCCACGGGCGGCTGGGGCGGCGCGGTCGCCACGATCGGTGACATCGCGACCCCGTGGCGGTTCTTTTTCAGCCTCTACGGCCAACTCGGCGGCAAGCTGTTGATGGGGTCCGCACCGGAGGAGATCCTCGAGCCCGAGAAGGCGATCCGCGCCGCCGCGCTGATGCGCCGACTCACCGTCGAGGAGAAGGTGCTGCCCACCACCATCGACTACGGCGGCGCCATCGCGCTGTTCGCCAACAGCCGCTCGGCGTTCTTCTTCCAGGGCGAGTGGGAGGTCTCGACGTTCGTCACGTCGAAGCTGCCGTTCAGCATGACGAAGTTCCCCAACCTGATGGGCGGGACCTACGCCGTGCAGGCCGACTCACACAGCTTCGTGCTGCCTGGCAAGGCGCCCTTCGAGCGTGAGCGGCTCGACCGGGTGCTCGGCTTCGTCCGGTCGATGCTCGACCAGAGCATCACCTGGGCCGAAGGTGGTCACATCCCGACCTGGCTGCCCGTCCAGGAGAGCACGAAGTACCGCTCCATCAAGCCGCAGTCCAACTACGCCGATGCCGCGGAAAGCGCCGTCTACGACCCACCCGCGTGGTACTCCGGCTCCGGCTCCAACTTCGAGCAGGTGGCCGGCTCCGCACTCGGTGGCGTGCTGGCCGGACGGACCGCACCAGAGGCCGCGATCCGGCAGATCCAACAAGGCATCAGCGCGCTCGCCCGTACCGCGTCGCCAATCTGACGACCTCCCCGCAACTGCCCTTTCGATACCCAGGAGGTCTCGTGGGTACCTCGACACTCGCGCCCCGGACCGCGGACGCCACGGCCACCGGATCCGGTCGTCGGGGACGGCCGGCGGTCGCCGGCTTCGGCTTCCTCGCACCGTTCCTCGTCCTCTACGCGCTCTTCCTGATCGGGCCCAGCCTCTACGGCCTGGTGATGAGCTTCTTCCACGCCAGCCTCGTCAAGGGTGGCCTCGGTGAGTTCGCGGGCTTCGCCAACTACGCCGAGGCCTTCCGGACACCGGAGTTCTGGTCCTCGCTGTGGCACACGGTGTGGTTCACGATCCTCACCACGCCGCCGCTGGTCATCCTGGCCCTGGCGTTCGCGCTGCTGGCCGACCGGATGACCCGGGGCCGGTGGTTCTTCCGGCTCGCCTTCTTCGCTCCGTACGTCCTTCCCTCCGCGGTCGTCGCGCTGATCTGGACCTGGGTCTACACCCCTGACCTCGGTCTGCTCAGCGACGTCGTGTCCCGGCTCGGGTTCACCTCCCCGGTCTGGCTCGGCGACCCGAACTGGGCGATGGTCTCGGTCGCCATCACGACCGTGTGGTGGACGCTCGGCTTCAACTTCGTGCTCTACGTCGCCGGCCTGCAGGAGATCCCGCGTGACCTCTACGAGGCGGCATCGATCGACGGCGCGAGTCCCTGGCAGCAGATGACCCGGATCACCGTGCCGCTCCTCGGCCGGACCACGACCCTGGTCGCGGTGCTGCAGGCGATCGCCTCGCTGAAGATCTTCGACCAGATCTACCTCATGACCAGTGGCGGGCCGGACTTCACGACCAGGCCAGCGATCCAGTACATCTACGACGTCGGCTTCACGGACTACCGGGTGGGCTACGGCTCGGCCGTGTCCATGCTGCTCTTCCTGTTGATCCTGGTGGTTTCGCTGGTGTGGTTCGCGATCGTCCGCCGCCAGGAGAAGGGTGCCTGAGAATGACCACCACCCTGACCAGCAACCGTCGTAGTGCCAAGCCGTCCCGGGCCGCCGTCCGCCCCGACTCGCCCAGTGGCCGGGTCCGGATCTTCAACGGCGTGTGCGTCGGCGTCCTGATCGCCTTCGCCATCCTGTGGCTGGTCCCCCTGCTGTGGGCGCTCGACACCTCACTCAAGCCCGAGGGCGAGACGACCAAGGTTCCCGTCACCTGGCTGATCGACAACCCGACCCTCGACGCGTTCAAGAACGTCATCCAGGCGGGCAACATCCTGCAGTGGTACGCCAACAGCGCGATCATCTCCATCCTCGTCGCGGGGCTGTCGGTGATCGTCGCGAGCATGGCGGCGTTCGCGCTGTCCCGGATCCGCTTCCGGGGTAGCCAGATCGTCTTCTGGGTGATCCTGGCCGGCATCATGATCCCCGGCCAGGCACTGATCGTGCCGCTGTTCCGGGAGTTCGCCGCGTTCGGGATGATCGACACATACTGGGCAGTGATCCTGCCGCAGATCCCTGCACCGGTGGCGGTCTTCGTCTTCAAGCAGTTCTTCGACGGTATCCCGCACGAACTCGAGGAGGCGGCGCTCGTCGACGGCGCCAGCAGGTTCCGGATCTTCCTCCAGATCTTCCTGCCGCTGTCCCGGCCGGCCATGTCGGCGGTCGCGATCTTCACCTTCGTCTGGTCCTGGAACAACTTCCTGTGGCCACTGCTGGTGTTGACGAGCACGAACCTCATGACGCTGCCCGTCGGTCTGGCCACGGTCTCCAGTTCCTACGGCATCCAGTACGCCTCGATCATGGCGTCCGCGATCCTCGGTGCGTTGCCGCTCCTGGTCGTGTTCCTTCTCTTCCAGCGCAGGATCGTGGAAGGCATCGCGGGCACCGGTCTGAAGGGCTGAGCTTCGCGAGAGTCGGCCAGGCTCACTCCTGAGTCAGTGCCTGGCTCGCTTCCTGACAGACATCGGCCACCGGTTGCCCGTCCGTGGGCAACTGGTGGCCGGCCTTTCGATGCTGGCACGCGCTTACCGAGGCACGAACCGGCCGCGGATCAGGCGACGGTGACCACGGCGTGCATGCCGCCGAAGGCGTGCGGCATCCCGGAGGTGGTGTCCGGGATGTAGTCGAGCAGCGCGTACGTACCACTCGGCACCGTGACGTCGACCACGGCTGCCCGGCCGGGCGTCTGGGTGCCGAAGTTCAGCACCGCGCCTCCGGTGAGTGTCGGGTTCGCACCGCCGGCGAACCAGGCGGTGATGTCGGCGTCCGTCGTGCCGGGCTGGACCTGCACGAGTTGCGCGAAGTGCAGCTCACCCGAGTCGTTGGAGACCCGGAGCGGACCGCCGCGCAGCTTGCCACCGGAGCCGGCCACCACGAACCGATCGGGCTCCTTCAGCGTGATGGACTGGTTGGTCGCCGGCAGGGTGGCCTGCGTCTTGCCGAGCACCCGGAACGTCCGCGCCGTCGCCGACGGGTTGTTGACCTGCGCCGCGTAGTAGCTGCCGTCCTTCAGCACCGTCGTGTACGACACCTGGCCGACCGCGCTGAGGCCGCCGTAGAAGGTCGTGTTGCGCACGAACCACTGCATCGCCTCGGCGGCCTTGGTGGCGTCGACCTGCCAGTTGCCGGCTTCGGCGATCTTGACGTCCATCTGCGAAAGCGTCGCGCCGTTGCGAAGCTGGAATGTCTCGGGGTCGGCGGCGGCGTACGCGCTGGTGACGTTGACGCTGATGAGCCCGGCACGCAGCGTCGAGCCCTGCTGGATCGCCACCTGACCGGCGCCATCCTGGCTGACGCGCAGGGTGCTGCCAGACGATGCCGATGCGGGGGTTGCCGCCAAACCGAGCGTGCCGACGGCCACTACCGCCACCAGAGAACTCACTATCCTGGATCTCACAAGGGCTCCTCTCGAGGCCTTTCTCGGCCCCGTCGAAGATGGAAAAGCGCCTCTTTCGACAGCGGCCCAACCGTATCGACGAGATTTTTCGTCGGTCAATGGAACACCGTGGAACGTGTGGTATCGACAATGCGAACAGTGATTGCCGAGATTACGTGGCCTCGGATTCTTTCCACACTTTCCAGCGCATCACGTCAAGGGCCCCTTCCGACCAATCGGAAGGGGCCCACTTCCAACGGCCACCACAAGTGCTACGGCGTCGCTAGCGGCCTTCGACGGCGGTCGAGGCGCCGCGCTGCTGGTAGGCCTTGACCAGTTCGGGGAGCCGCGAGACAGCAAGATTGTAGATGCTGAACAGGTTGAACATCCCGGAGACTCCGGAGAGTTCCGGCAGCTCGACCTGCGCGATCTCCCAGGCGATTTCGCAGCCGACCCGCGTGGCGTCGGAGTCGCCTACGTCCATGAACCAGTCGGCCAGTTCCGGTGTCAGGCCGTCGACCTGCTTGCTGGCGCTGAGCATGGTGATGGCCAGGTCCAGAACCGGCCTGTTCCGCATTCCCCAGTTGTAGATCTGGGCGAACCGAAGGAACTGCTGCTCCTGGATCGTGGGCTTGAGCCCGTTACGCTTCTCCGCCAGTACCAGCCCGGCGTCCGTGCCGATCTCCTTGGCCCGGCTCCATGCCTCGTTGTGCAGGCCCGGGGTGGCAAGCCTGCCGTCGCGCAGCTGGGTGAGGTACTCGGCCCACGCGGCCGACCCGGCGTTGTCGAACTCGTCGACGGAGTACCCGAGCGCGATTGCGACACCGCGCTCGACGCCCTCCAGGACTCCCGCGTTCACGTAGGAGACCCACGTGCCGGGTCCGCCCATCTCGTGATCCCGGAAGAAGGCGATGACGCCCTCGAGATTCCTCCAGCGCTCACCGGCGCCGAGCGCCGCGGCGACCGTCCGGATGCCCTGAAGGAACTCGAGACGCTCGGACATGCTCCAGTGATTGATCTCTTCTGCGATGGCATCGAGCTTGTTCACACACTCGTCGACCCGGCGAAGGGTCGTGGACGCCTGGTTCATTGCGGGCAGCCTTTCCTGTGGACTTCCCTGACTGGCATGCGCGTACGAGGGTCCGACCGACGCCTTGCTCGACGAGGGCGAGCAGGGCACCAGACAACCCACGGCTGCTTCTAACAGGCGAAGTCGAACGCGAGGCTGAGGTGTCACCGACCGAGGGCCGTCCACAGCGCGAACAGCAGGTGAGAGCGGCGTCGCTTGCTGTGCCCGGCCCTACCTGGACGCCGGAATGGCCGCGTCGCTCCGGCGGGGTAGTTCGGCCCGGCTGATGGCCGGTGTGGCGAGCATCCAGATCGCGGTCGCGACCAGACTGACCAGGCAGATGGCGCCGACGGTGGTCAGGCTCGTGACACCCACCAGGATGCCGAACGCGGCCGTGCCGAGCGGCGTCATGGCGCTGGACAGGACACTGACGACGCTCTGCACGCGGGCGAGGACGTCGCGCCGGGTCGCGGTCAGCAGCAGTCCGCTGAGGATGGCGTTCGACGGCCCGAGGCACAGCGACCACAAGGCGACCGAGGCGCACACCACCGACAGGTCGGTGCTCAGCACCAGTCCGGCGAAGCCGGGCAGCGCGGCGACGAGCCACAGGGCGAGGGCGAGGCCGGGTCTGGCCGGCGTCTTCATCACCGTCCCGAGCAGACCACCGGCGATGAGGCCGCCGCCGAGGAAGCCGGCGGCCAGGCCGTAGCCCGCCGCACCCCAGTGCAGGTCCTGCGCCTTCAGCGCGAGCCCGACGGTCTCCATCGGGATGGCGACCGTGTTGAGGACGAGCGTCACGAGGGCGAGCCCGCGGATCAGCGGGTGGCCGGCGACGTAGCGCAGACCCTCGCCGAGCGCCTGTCGCACGCCGGGCCGCCCGGACGCCGGCTCGGCCGGGAACCGTGGTCGGACGAGCAGCAGGATGCCGAAACAGCCGAGGAACGTCGCGGCGTTGACGTAGGCCGCGAGGGAGAACCCACCGACCGCGACCAGGATGCCGCCGAGCCCCCGGCCGCCGGCTTCGGCGACGCTCTTGGTGAACTGCCGGATCGCGGCGCCCTTGGGGAGCTGGTGCGGGGGCAGCAGGCTCGCGAGGTAGCTGTTGGCGGCGGGCAGGTAGAACGCGTCGATGGTCCCGAAGACGATGGCGAGGGCGATCAGCAACCAGGCGGACGCGGTCGCGCTCCCGCTGGTGAGGAAGGCCCCGCTGAGGGCGACGGCGGCCGCGAGCACGTCGGCGGTGAGCATGATGCGCCGCGAGCCGCGCAGGTCGGCGAGCACACCGCCGAGGAGCATCAACGCCACCCGGGGGACACCGGCGGCGGCCAGCACGATGCCGGTCAGGCCAGGGTCGCCGAGGTGGGCCGCGGACCAACCGACCGCGATCCACCAGACGTTGTCGCCGACGAGGCTGAGTCCGCGGGCGAAGGTGTATCCGAGGAAGCGAGGCTCTCGATAGGGCGCCCGCTCCCGCTGCACCGTCGCTCCTTTCCGTCGAGCCGCCTCCACCGGCGGATGCGTGTGCGTTCGACTACCGCGTGCCGGCAAGGGTTCCACGCCAGCGGTCCCGATTGCGATCCGGAGAGTCACAATTCTGCAACAGGACCGCGATCTGAGACCGTGCGCCACGCTGCGCTTACTCGCCAGTACGCACCGCCCATGCTGGTCGCACCCGAGCCGACCGTCAACGGTAAAGGGGGCGCAGAATACATCTGATGTCTAAGCTGTCGCCTGCATGCCGGACGAGGCGATCGACCTAAGGAGTTACGAGATGTCAGCGGAGACGAACGGCCTACGCAGCCGCGCCTGGTTCGGCGCGACCGGCCGCAGCGGAATGACCCACCGGTCCTGGATGCGCAACCAGGGCTTCGGGCCGGAGGTCTTCGACGGCAGACCCGTGATCGGCATCGCGACCACGTGGTCGGAGCTCGCCCCCTGCAACGCCCACCTGCACCGGGTGGCCGAGGCGGTCAAGCGGGGCGTCTGGCAGGCCGGAGGCTTCCCGCTGGAGTTCCCGGCGATGGCGCTCGGCGAGACGATGCTGCGGCCCACGGCGATGTTCTACCGCAACCTCCTCGCCATGGAGGCCGAGGAGCTGATGCGCGCCAACCCGCTGGACGGCACGGTGCTCCTGTCCGGGTGTGACAAGACGACCCCCGGTCTGCTGATGGCAGCCGCCTCGGTCGACCTGCCGTCGATCATGGTCACCGGCGGGCCGATGCTCAATGGCAAGTACCGCGGCCAGGACGTCGGCTCCGGCACGCACGTGTGGAAGTTCGAGGAAGACCTCAAGACCGGCAAGATGACCCAGGAGGAGTGCTACTTCGCCGAGGGTTGCATGGCGCGGTCCAACGGCCACTGTATGACCATGGGTACGGCGTCAACCATGGCTTGCGTCGCCGAGGCGCTCGGCATGCAGCTGCCGGGGTCGGCGACCTGGCCCGCGGTCGACGCGCGCCGCTACGAGATCGCCCAGGAGGCCGGACGGCGGATCGTCACGATGGTCCACGAGGACCTGCGTCCGAGCCAGATCATGACCCGCGAGGCGTTCGAGAACGCCATCCGCGCCAACGCCGCCATCGGCGGTTCCACCAACGCCATCGTCCACCTGCTGGCCCTCGCGGGTCGCCTCGGCGTCAAGCTCGAGTTGGACGACTTCGACGCGCTCGCCCGGCCGGTTCCGACGCTGGTCAACCTGATGCCGTCCGGCAAGTACCTCATGGAGGACTTCTGCTACGCGGGCGGCCTGCCGGTCGTCCTGCGCCAGCTGTCCGAGGCCGGCCTGCTCAACAACGAGCAGGTCACGGTCACCGGGCGCGCCATCGCGGAGAACAACTCCGGCGCGGAGTGCTTCAACGACGACGTGATCCACAGCATGGAGGAGCCGTTCCAGCCGGCCGGCACCGGCACCGCGGTCCTGCGCGGCAACCTCGCTCCGAACGGCGCGGTCATCAAGCAGTCCGCCGTCTCCCCGCACCTGCTCAAGCACGAGGGCCGCGCGCTCGTCTTCGACTCCCCCGAGGACTACCACGCCGTCTCCGACGACCCCGACATGGACGTCACCGAGTCCGACATCCTCGTCATCCGCTACGCCGGACCGAAGGGCTACCCGGGCATGCCCGAGGTGTCCAACGTGCCGCTGCCGACCAAGCTGCTCAAGGCCGGCGTGACCGACATGGTGCGGATCTGCGACGGCCGGATGAGTGGCACCGCGTACGGCACGGTCGTCCTGCACGTGTCGCCTGAGGCGGCCGTGGGTGGCCCGCTCGCCCTCGTCCAGACCGGCGACCGGATCACCCTCGACGTGCCCTCGCGCAGCATCACCCTCGACGTCTCCGACGAGGAGCTCGAACGCCGCCGCGCGGCGTGGCAGGCGCCCGAGCAGAAGTACGACAGCGGCTACGCCTGGCTCTACACCACCCACGTCACGCAGGCCCACGAGGGCGTCGACTTCGACTTCCTCCGCGGCTCTCGTGGCCACAAGGTGCCGCGCGAGTCGCACTGACCCGACGGCGAACGGCCGCGCCGTACGTCAGCGCACAGGCCGCACGCAAGCACGAAGGGGCGTCACCCGCGAAGGGGTGGCGCCCCTTTTCCATGCGCACGGTCGGCCGCGACCACATCCGTGACGACCTGATGATCGGTTCGGTGAGGAGCTGACGCCCCTGTCTAGGGTGTCTCCCCCAACTCCGGTCCACCCCGCGCGCGAGCGACCAACTCCCGCGCCTCCGCCAGCGTCGAGACGGAGGGGCTGGACCCTGCCAGCGGCTGGCGTGCCGGCTCACGGATCAGGAGCGCGCTGACCGCCCCGATGGCACCGGCTGCGACGAGGTAGTAGCCGGGCCAGTTGAGGTCGCCCGTCGCGAGCACGAGAGCGCCCATCACCGTGGCGGTGGTCCCACCGAACGCGGACACGAAGATGTTGAACGCGATGGACAGCCCGCCGTACCGGATCTCGGTGGGGAACAACGCCGGCAGGGTCGACGGACACGTCGAGGAGAAGCACACCAGGGTGAGGCCCATGATGAGCAGGCCGAGGAACGTCGGGCCGAGCCCGCCGGCGCGCAACAGCAGGACGGCGGGAATCGAGAGGACCACGAGGGCGGCGCAGCCGACCATCAGCACCGGACGCCGGCCCACCCGATCACTCAGCCGGCCGAGGAACGTCACGAGCACGAGCAGGATGACCAGGACCGCGATCTGCATCAGGTCCGAGACGGTCCGGGTGGTGCCCTCCTCCGCGTGGCCCGGCAACGTGTCGGTCAGATAGGTGGGCATGTAGCTCGTCAGCATGTAGTTGGTGACGTTCCACGCGATCACCAGACCGCCCACCAGTAACAGCGACCGCCAGTGTTTGCTGAAGATCAGCCGGAACTCGTCCCGGGTGGGCGTTCCCTTCTGCTGCGGCGACTTCGCCAGGAGTCGTTCGAACGCCGGTGTCTCCTCCAGCCGTAGCCGCAGATAGAGCCCGACCAACCCGATCGGCAACGCGATCAGGAACGGGATCCGCCACCCCCAGGACAGCATCTGCGCGTCGGTGAGGACCGTGGTGAGAACCGTGACCAGGACGGCACCGAAGGTGTAGCCCGTCAGGGTGCCGAACTCGAGCCAGCTACCCAGGAACCCGCGCCGCTTGTCCGGCGCGTACTCCGCGATGAACGTCATGGCGCCGCCGTACTCGCCACCGGTGGAGAACCCCTGCACCAACCGGCCGAACAGCACCAGCAGCGGCGCGGCGACACCGATCGCGGCGTAGCTCGGGATCACGCCCAGCAGAGTGGTGCCCAGCGCCATCATGATCACCGTGACCGACAGCACCTTCGTCCGCCCGACCCGGTCGCCGAGCGGCCCGAAGAACAACCCACCGAACGGGCGGACGAGGAACGACACGGCGAAAGTGGCCAGGGTCGCGACCAGGGCCAGGCCCGACGGGAGCCCGGAGAAGAAGACGCGGGAGATGATCGCCGTCAAGTACGAGTAGACACCGAAGTCGTACCACTCGGTGATGTTGCCGATAGCGGCCGCCTTCACCGCACGTTTGACGACTGCCTCGTCGGTGACCGTCACGTCCCCGATGGTCAGCCTGTCCGCTCCACCCGCTTCTGCACCGCCCGCATCGGACATCTGGGACTCCTCCCCCGTGGGGCGCGGGACCCAGACTGTCGAGCGCGGACCGTCAGGACGTGGCTTCTGGAACGGCCGACGGCCAGGGACTCAGCGCGTCGCCGTTCCATCGTCCTCCTCCCGTGCCGGTGACGCGCGTCGGATCATGACCTCACCTGGCGACGTCAGCGGTCGCAGCCGCCCTCCTTGTCCTGGCGTACGCCTGGCCGCGCCACGTCGATCGTTCCCTTGTAGGCGTAGGGGTCCTGCCCGGCGACCATCACGATGTCGCGGTAGTCCCACTTCGCGACGTGGACGTCATCGGGTACGCGGTTCCACGGCAGCAGCGACTCCGCGCTCATGTAGTGGTTGGTCAGCGCGCGGCGGAAGCCGTGCTTGCCGGAGTTCGGCAGCGACCGGTGCAGCAGGTAGCCGTTGAAGATCACCGTCGAGCCCGCCGGGATCTCCACCGGAACGGCGTCCTCGTCGCGGTAGGGGAAGTCGTACAACTCCACGGTGCAGTCGAACCGCTCGTCGTCCTGCTCCCGGTCGGGGTAGATGACGCCCCGCTTGTGCGAACCGGGAAGGACCCAGAGGCAGCCGTTCTCGATGGTCGCGTCGTCCAGCGCGATCCAGGCCGCGGTGAGGGAGCGGTCGCGGGTCGGGATGAAGAACTCGTCCTGGTGCCAGGCCTGGCCGGGCTTACCCTCGGACTTCATGAACAGCATGGACTGCATGGCCTTGACGTTCGGGCCGATCACCTTGGTGAGGACGTCCACGATCCGCGGGTGATGCAGCGACTGGGCGATGACCTGCGACAGCTTGTTCGGGAAGTGGATGCACAGGTAGCGCCGCATGACGTCCTCGTCGGAGTCGTCGGGGCCCGCCGGTGTCACCCTGCGGATCTCGCCCAGGTCGCCGCGGCACAACCGCACCGCCTCGGCGTTGATCTCGGCCACCTCATCGGGCGTAAGGGCGTTCTTCAGCACCCCGAACCCGTCCTCGCGAATCTGCTCGATCAACGCGTCCGAGATCGTCTCGTGCAGCACTACACCCGACCGATCCGCCGTCTGCGCCGTCACTGTGGACATGACCATTCCCTCCATCGGAGATCGCACAATCCCGAAACAAGCATCGCCTCGACCAGGGGTTGGCGGCCATGCCCGCGATGCTCCTTAACCTGTCTGATCGTGACATCGTCCGGATCCGGCCGGTCTGCTTGGTCGACGCCGGGGAGGGATGCCGACACGGTTGATGACTAGGGTCAGGTGCTGCGGGTCGGCCGCGGAGCTGATCGGGCTCATACGCCGCTATCTGGGGAGGACACCTTGGACGCCGAGCAGGTCACGCCACCGCACGCCCAGCACGGCGAGGGTCCCGTGTGGCACGAGAGTTGGGGCGGGCTGCGCTTCGTCGACATGCTGGTCGGCGACATCCTCACCGTCGATGTGTCCTCCGGTGACGTTGAGCGTCTGCACGTCGGAGAGGTCGCGGCGGCGTTCCGTCCGCGCGCGGCGGGAGGCATGATCGTCGCCATCGAGCGGGGTTTCGCGACGGTGGACGCCGACGGCAACGTCGAGTCGTTGGGCGAGCTGTGGTCCGATCCCGGCGTACGCATGAACGAAGGCGGCTGCGACCCGCATGGGCGGTTCTACTGCGGCTCGATGGCCTACAAGGGGTCGCCGGGCGCGGGCTCGGTGTACTGCCTCGACACCGACCGCAACGTCAGCACGATCCTTCCCGAGGTCACGGTCTCCAACGGGCTCGCCTGGTCCCCCGACCACAAGCTGGCCTACTACATCGACACCGCGACCCACCGCATCGACGTCCTCGACTACGACGCCTCCACCGGGCTGGTGGCCGACAGCCGGCGTCCCCTTGTCGAGATCCCGAGCGAGGACGGCGGCCCGGACGGGATGACCGTCGACGCGGAGGGTTACCTGTGGGTGGCCATGTGGGGTGGTTCGGCCGTACGCCGCTACAGCCCGACGGGCGCTCTCGACGGAGTGGTCGAGCTGCCGGCGAGCAAGGTCACCGCGTGTACCTTCGGTGGCCCCAACCTCGACGAGCTGTACATCACGACCTCGCGGCAGGGCCTCTCCGACGACGAACAGCCGCTTGCTGGCGCTGTCTTCCGCGCACGGCCAGGGGTTCGTGGTCTGCCGGCGCTTGCCTTCGCCGGCTGAGAGTCGGCCGGGGCGGTTTGGCCGACGGCGGTGGGCGATGACCGACTGCGGCGGGAACGGATGACCGACAACGGTGGGGCGGCCTGACCCCACCGGGTGGGCGCTCAGCGTCGGATCACGGTGTGGTCGTCGGGCCGGATGACGTTCTGGTGGGGGGTGACCCAGGGTGGCGGGATGTATTCGGGGTGGCCGTCGTTGCTCATGCGGACGGTCCAGCCTTGGGTGTGGATGACGGTGTGGTGGTGTTGGCAGAGGAGGACGCCGTTGTTCAGGTCGGTTGCTCCGCCGTCTACCCAGTGCTGGATGTGATGAGGATGTGATGCGCTTCGGTCCACTTCTCGGCTCGTCGGCAGTCGGGAAAGTGGCAGAAGTAGCCGTCCCGCTCGGCCAATGCGTGTCGCTGGGAGTGCGTGAACAGCCTGGTCCCTCTGCCGAGGTCGAGCACGGCCCCGTCTCCGCCGAGCACCACGGGGGATGATTTCGGCGTCACACGCCAGTTGCCGCACCAGCGTCGCTGACAGCGGCGACCCCGTGATCCGGTAACCGATCATCGCCTGTCCCCCGCTCCCGTCCTCGTCGCTGTGGGTCTGCACCTTCAGGTGGGTGGGGCCGGAGTCGGTGAGCACGGAGTTGAGGGTGGCGTAGCCGAGTTTGTTGGCGAGGTTGTCGTGGTTCATCGTCACGGTGAGGCGTGGTCGTGTGCCGCCGCGGGTGGGTGCGTCGACGGCAGCCTGGGCCAGGGCGACGAGTTCGGCGAAGGCGTCCGCCAGACGCCGCTCGCTGCTGCGCACGTCCGGCCCATCAGGACCGGTGGGGCCAGGGCGAGCGAGTGGATCAAGGAGTGCTTGCAGGATCGCGAGGGTGGGCACGTCGAGGCGCATGAACATGGTGCCCATCCCGTCGCGCACCGGACCGAAGCTCAACGTCCGGATCTCCCGAGCCCGGCGTTCCTGTTCTTCCAGTTGCTTGCCGATCCGGCGTTCGGCGTCCTCGGGTGCGATCACTTCGTAGAGGTGTTTGCCGGCCTTGTCCAGGTCATCGACATCAAGGGCCTGAGCACTGTCCAGGAGGAATGCTTCCGCTTCCGCCTTTACGGCGGTGTCGACGTCGTTGGGGAGGCGGCGGATCGCGCGTTCGATCACCTGTGCCTGACCCAACGAAATCTCACTCGCGCCAAGAGCACGACCGGTCGCTTGGAGCGTCTGGTCCAACGCCTTCGCCAACCGGACCGACACCGACGCCTCACGACGCCCCATCCGAGTCACCTGCTGCACCCACCCCGCCGTATTCGCAGCGCCGGTCAACTTCCTGACCTCGTTCAGCTCGGCCTGCCGCGTCAACGACAACCGCAACGACGCCAGCTTCGCCTCGCACACAGCGATCTGCCGCAACACCGACTCATGCCCATCCAACGGCAACGACAGGGTTGGACACTCGATCGCCGCGTCAATACCCGCACCGACATCGGCAAGCCAACGCATCAACGGATGCGCGAAACCCGCACCCCCGCTGGCACTGCCGGTGTCGATGTCCATGACCAAACCCTAGACCCGACCACCGACAACAACCCCTGCAAAACAAGGGCATCCAGCCATGCCGGCGAAAACTCTTCCTGACAATTGTTGGTCAACTTCCAAGCCCCACAACTGCGCTCCGCAGCAGCACCGGGCAACGTCGAGGTACGAGAAGACGGTCACCGACAGGCGATCAGGTGACCCGTTTCCCGGACCTCGACGATCACTGAGGCAGGGCGTCGAGGTACAACCACCAAGGCACAGTGAGCGACACGCGGCCCCGCCGATACAGCGCCGCGTGTCTGTCAATCGCGGGTTGCGCTTCGCGTCCGTCCTACCCCGCGCGCTGCTCGACGCCGCTGCCCCGCTGCCCACCCCGCTCCCAACGCCGGCAACGGCAACAACGACAGCAATGGCGACAACGCCGTCGACCGCGGCAACGGCCACGCGCAACGACCCACGACACGAGTACGGCGGCGATCCTCGAAGCTGCCCCGGCCGCCGGATCCGGCCAGGTCGCACGCCACCGTGACGCGTCCGCGCGGGCGGAGCGGTCTATGGTACGTACGCCCCAAGCGGTGCCCCGGCTACGCGCCCGACGCCACGCGGGGCAGCGCGGGCTTGCCATCGAGGAGAGGAGCGTACGTCGATGACGTCGATCGCGGTCATGGACGACTACCAGTCGGTCGCGCAGTCCATGGCGGACTGGCGAAGCCTTCCCGACCGTACGAGTGTGGCGTTCTTCCACGATCATCTCGACGACGAGGACGCACTGGTCGAGCGCCTGCACGACTACGAGATCGTGGTGTTGATGCGGGAGCGCACGCCCTTCCGGCGCTCGCTCATCGAGCGCCTGCCCCGCCTCCGCCTTCTCATCACCACCGGTATGCGCAACGCGTCCCTCGACCTCGAGGCGGCTCACGACCACGGTGTCGTGGTGAGCGGTACACCCGGAAGCGGCACCGCCACCGCCGAACTCGCCTGGGCTCTCATTCTCGGCCTCGTCCGCCACCTGCCGGCGGAGGACGCGGCGACCCGGTCCGGCAGCTGGCAGTCCTCGGTTGGCACCGACCTGGCGGGTACGACGCTCGGCCTGCTCGGGCTGGGCCGGCTCGGCCGCGCGATGGTGCCTGTCGCACGGGCCTTCGGCATGGACGTCCTGGCGTGGAGCCAGAATCTCACCGCGGAGACCGCGAGCCGGTACGGCGCCGAGCACGTGGACAAGGACACCTTGTTCGAACGCGCTGACGTCCTCAGCGTGCATCTCCAACTCAGCGAGCGCACCCGCGGCCTCGTCGGCGCACGCGAGCTCGGCCTGATGAAGCCGACCGCCTACCTCGTCAACACCTCGCGCGGCCCGATCGTCGACGAGGCGGCTCTGGTCGCCGCGCTGGAAGGCGGCCGGATCGCCGGGGCCGGCCTGGACGTCTTCGACCAGGAGCCGCTCCCGACGGGCCACCCGTTGCTGCGGGCGCCGCGCACGGTCCTGACGCCGCACCTCGGATACGTGACGCGGCGTACCTACGAGGACTGGTTCCCCTCGGCCGTCCGGGCGATCGCGGCGTTCCTCGACGGCCACCCGATCCAGGTGCTGACACCGACCCGCTGACACCTGCACCGACCCGCTGACCCCACGCTGCCCTCACACGCACACCCGCACCGACCCGCGCCGGAGCGCCCCCGCTCACCGCGCGGCCGTACGGTGTTTTCTTCCACTTCACGTTGAAGTCTGGAAACTCCTCTCCGGCTCAGGTTCACTGCAGGTTGCCGACCGGCATCCCTGGGGAGGACCTGTGGCTTCGACCGCTATCCGCGTGCGCCTTCGCTCCGGCGCACTCATCGTTCTCGGACTCGCCTTATGGCTGAGTACCGGTGTCGGGTTCGCCCCCGGCACCACCGCCCGCGCGCTCGCCGAACCCAACCCGATCGCGGGCACCACGCCGTCCGCGTCGACCGCGTCGACCGCTCCCACCGCGACGACCGGGCCCGGCGCGCTGCCGGACCCGCGGCACAATCTGGGTTCGTCGACCTCCGACAGCGCCGCGAGCGACTCGGCCGACGCACCGCGCGCCAAGGCCGCGGCAGCCGAGGTAGAGCCACGGCTCGAGACGTACTCCACGTCGCGTCCTGTTGCGCCCGGTGTCACGATGCGGTCCTTCGACCGGTACGGCCCGGACGCCTACACCGGGACGCCGAACTGGCTGCAGTCGGACTCGCTCACCATCGACCTCACCAAGGGCACGACGGTCGACTACCTCTTCCCCGGCCGCGTGGCCGCCGGCGCACCGATCTCGGAGCAGGCGAACAAGGTCGGTGCCGTCGCCGCCGTCAACGGTGACTTCTTCGACATCAACAACTCCAACGCGCCGCTCGGCGTCGGGATCCAGAACGGGAAGCTGATCCAGTCCCCCGACAGCGAGCCCACCTGGCAGAAGTCGGCCACGATCGTCACCACCGAGGGCATCGGCAGCATCGGCTCGGTGCTCTTCCAGGGAACCATCGCGCTTCCGGACGGCGGCAAGGCGTCGCTGGCGGGCGTCAACAAGCCCACGCTCGCCGCGGGCGGCATCGAGGCGTTCACCCCGCTGTGGGGCACCTACTGCCGCTGCCGGGCCACCACCGGCGCCGCGAAGGTCGCCGAGGTGGAGGTCGTCGACGGCAAGGTCACCGCGGTCCGCGCCCAGGCCGGCGAGGGCGAGATTCCCGCCAACGGTTTCGTCCTGGTCGGCCGCGAGGCGGGCGCCGACACGCTGGCGGCGTTGACCGTCGGCGCGCCGGTGAACATCGACTACAGCGCCCGCACCGTCGACGACAAGGAGATCCGTACGGCGATCAACGGCCGTCAACTGCTTGTTGTCAACGGCGTACCGCAGAAGGCGAGCGCCGGGAACAACGTCCCGGCCGCGCCGCGTACCGCCGTCGGGTTCTCCAAGGACGGCCGCAGGATGTTCCTGCTGACGGCCGACGGACGCCAGCCGGCGTTCTCCGACGGCCTCGGCCTGGACGAGCTGGCCACCATGATGATCGAGCTCGGCGCCTACAACGCCGTGAACCTCGACGGAGGCGGCTCCACCACGATCGCCACCCGCAAGCCGGGCAAGCAGACTGTGCAGGTGGACAACCGCCCCTCCGACGGCAGTGAACGCCGTGACCCGAACGGCCTCGCACTCTTCGCACCCAAGGGCAGCGGCATCCTGAAGGGCCTGTGGGTCGAGCCGGCGCTCGACGCCGCACGCGCGGCCGGCTCCTCCACGATCGCTCCCGCTCGCCCCGACCGCGTCTTTCCCGGGCTGACGAGGCGACTGACCGCGACCGGGTACGACGAGACGTACGGTCCGGCGGCGAGCACGCCGCGCTGGCGCAGCACGCCCGAGGGCACGGTCGACCGGTCCGGCGTCTTCCACGCCCGCACGACCGGCACGGCGACGGTCTCGGCGTACGACCGCTCGGTCGTCGGGTCGGCCACCCTGCAGGTGCTGCGCCCGCTCACCCGGCTCGGCGCCACCACACAGCAGGTGGCCCTCACCGGATCCGGCGCCCGCACGACGTTCGGCGTCCTTGGCTACGACAGCGAGAGCTACAGCGCGCCGATCGAGCCGGCGGACCTCACCCTCTCCTACGACCACGACCTGCTCGACCTCACCACCACCGAGAGCGGGCAGTTCACCGCGACCGCCAAGAAGGCCGTCGGCTCGACCCTGCTCACCATCAGGATCGGCGACATCACCACCGTGCTCCCGATCACCGTCGGCCTGGAGGAACGCGTCGTCGCGGACTTCGAGGACGCGTCCCAGTGGGGCTACTTCGGCGAACGCGCCACCGGCGCCGTCGCCTCGGCCGAGGGCAGGGTCGGCAAGGGCCTCGCCCTCACCTACAACTTCGACGAGTCCACGGCCACCCGCACCGGCGGCGCGGTTCCGACCGGGACGATCCAGATCCCGGGCCAGCCACGCGCGCTGCGCCTGTGGGTCAACTCAGCGGGCGACGGCGAGTGGGCGAGCCTGCAGGTGTACGACGCGACCGGCACCCTGTTGCCCGCCATGCGCGCCGGCTACCTCGACGAGCCCGGCTGGCACCAGCTGGAGTTCCCGGTCCCGGCCGGTACGGCCTACCCGCTGACCCTGCGTCGCTACTACTCGGCCGAGACGCGGCCGGACGCGCAGTACAAGGGCAACATCGTCATCGACCAGCTCACCGCGCTGCTTCCGCCCTCGATCGACGTACCCGACCAGGCGCCGGTGACCGACCCGCTGATCGTGCGGAACGGTGACGTGAGCGGTCAGCCCTGGAAGTTCGCGGTGATGTCGGACGCGCAGTTCGTGGCGCGTGACCCCGACAGCGACCTGGTGAAGAACGCCCGCCGGACCCTTCAGGAGATCAGGGCCGCCAAGCCGGACTTCCTGATCATCGACGGCGACCTCGTCGACGAGGCGTCGCCCGCGGACTTCGCGCTGGCCAAGCGGGTCCTCGACGAGGAGCTGCAGGGCACGCTCCCCTACTACTACGTGCCCGGCAACCACGAGGTGATGGGCGGCAGCATCGACAACTTCAAGGCCGTCTTCGGTTCGACGAGCCAGGTCTTCGACCACAAGGGCACGAGGTTCGTCACGGTCGACACGTCCCGGCTGACCATCCGGGGCAGCGACTGGACCCAGCTGGGCACCCTGCGCGGCGAACTCGACAAGGCGGCGCAGGACCCCGCCGTCGGATCCGTGGTCCTCGTCCAGCACGTTCCGCCGCGTGACCCGACGCCGAGCCGCGCGAGTGAGCTCAGCGACCGCAAGGAGGCGGCCACCATCGAGACCTGGCTGACCGACTTCCAGCGCTCGACCGGCAAGGGTGCGGCGTTCGTCGGTGGGCACGTGGGCACGTTCCACGCCGGCCGGGTCGACGGGGTGCCGTACTTCATCAACGGCAACTCCGCGAAGACCCCTTCCACCACCCCGGCGGAGGGCGGCTTCACGGGTTGGTCCCTGTGGGGTGTCGACCCGGTGACGGCGGAGGAGTCCGACGCGGCCCACGTCGACCCGGTGCGGGACGCACCGGCCTGGGTCCAGACCGAGGTGCGCCCGCACGTGGACGCGCTCGCCGTCGAAGCACCGGCGCAGGTTCGCGCCGGCGCGTCAGCCACTGTCAAGGCCAACCTGACGCAGCACGGCAGGACCTTCCCGGCGGCGTATCCCGTCAGCGACCGCTGGTCGGGATCGGCGAACCTGTGGATCGGCGAGCCGGGCGACCGCGAGACTTCGGACATCGCGGCGTTCGATCCGGCCACCGGTACGTTGACGGCGTACCGCGCGGGCACGATCACCCTCACGGTCGCCGTCAACGGCCGTACGGCGGAGGCGACGGTCACCCTGCTGCCACGGGCGGCGGGGTAGACCCGGCGGCCGGGCGCCGCCGCTGCGGCGCCTGGTACGCCCACTGCCACATGAGCTCCAACGGGCCGCGGTCGAAACGCCGCAGCCACAGCGAGGACAGTGACATGAACAGGGCGACGATGCCGACGTAGGCCCCGATCACCCACCACGGCCGTGCTCCCTCCAGGCGGGCGGTCAGGCCCAGACCCCAGCCGTAGCACAGCACGGCGGCGAGAAGGTTCTGGAACACGTAACACGACAGGGCGGTCCGGCCCACCGCGGTCAACCCGCGGCGGAGGATTCCGGGCCGCCCTGCGCGCATCCGGTGCAGCAGCGTTGTCACCAGACCGAGCAGACCGAACGCCACGACCGGTGCCAGGACGTACCGGTCGACCAGCGCCCAACTCGGCCCCAGGACGAACATCGTGACGGCGTTCAGCGGGAACGCGACACCCAGCCCCACGACCATCAGCCGGGCCCTGATCCGGGCACCCTTCGCGGTGTCGTCGAACACCCCGGCGCGCAGCAGCCGGGAGCCGGCCAGGAACAACACGATGCCGAGCGGGAGGATGAAAATCGCCTCGAGCCGGTAGAACGGTGCCAGGGTGAGCCGGTCCGACAGCTGCTCGAGGTAGCCGCCGTGGGTGAACAGGTCCGGGCGACTGGGCACGACCAGCGGTTGGTTGGACGCCGAGACCATGCTCATGCCGAGGGTGACCAGCCCGACGAAGAGCAGGTGCAACGTACCGACGACGATCATCCACCAGCGCACGGCGCGGTCGCTGCGACCGACGAGGAACGCCACGACGACCGAGGTCAGGGCGTAGGCCATCAACACGTCGAACTCGAAGACCAGCACGTAGTGCAGCAGCCCCTCGACGAACAGCAGGCCGGCCCGCCAGAGGTACCAGCCGGGCCAGCGGCGGCCCCGTTTGCGCGCGGAGCGGTACTGCAGCTCCAGGCCGATCCCGAACAGCAGCGTCAGCAGTGCCAGCGCCTTGCCGTTGGCGAAGAAGCGCAGCACCATCTCGACCGCTCCGGCGAGGGTGTCCGTCGTCGGTGCCTCCAGAGCGCTCGGCGGGCCCTCCGGATTGGTGAAGATCCACACGTTCGTCCCGAGCGTCCCGAGGATCGCGAGCCCGCGCAGGACGTCCAGGGCCAGGATGCGCGGGTACGTCGGGGCCTTCGGACGCGCCCTCTGGCGCAGCAGTTCGGTCATGTCGCCAAGCCTCGAAGCCCGCGGGTCCAGGCGACATCGGGGAACCGTACGACCGGGGGTCATCCTTTCGATCGACGCCGCCGCGCGGATCCTCCTGCTCGTCGCCGACGCGACGGCTCGCCGCGCTGTGGTCTCATGTCCAGGTGCGGCGCCTGACTGAGTGGAACTCCGAGTGGAACCGTTGGTGGGTGCGACCGCCCTGGCGGGATCCGCTCGTGGCGTTCGGACAGTTCGTGCTGGGGACCCTGCTCTACGTCGCCGGGTTGGACACGCTGTCCTCCCCGGGAAGCTCCGCGTTCCCGCTGTGGGTCCGGCTGCTCATCCTCGGGTTCGCCTGTGTCGGCTCGCTCCTGCGGGCCCGTCGTCCGGTCGTCGCGCTCGGTATCGGCATGGTCGCGTTGGTGATCGACGTCGTGCTGCACGTGAGTCTGCCGATCGTGCTGGTGATGTGTGAGCTGCTGTTCGCCTCCACGTTGTACGGCTCCCGCCGGATGGCGAGGTTCCAGGTCGGTGTCGCGGCGGCGATCCCCCTGGTGACGCTGGTGGCCGGTCTGGTCCTCATGGCGGACTGGCGCGAGGCCGTCCTGACCACCCTGCAGATCGCGACCGTCCCCGTCATCCCGGTGTGGTGGGCCATGAACGTGCGCAACCACCGGGAGATGGCGGTCGCCGAACGCGTCCGGGCAGAACAGCTCGCCACCATCGCCGACCTCGACCGGCGCGCGGCGGTGGTGGCCGAGCGCGCCCGGATGGCCCGGGACCTGCACGACGTGGTGGCGGGCCACCTGTCCGCCATCGCGTTGCAGTCCGAGGCGGTGCTGTCGATGGCCGGCCACGATCCCCCCACCGCACGGACCGTGCTCGGCTCCATCCGGGAGAACAGCGTCCAGTCGCTCACGGAGATGCGGGCGATGATCGGGATGCTGCGGGCGGACGAAGGCGCCGACCCGCCGCGGGAGTGGACCGCTCCGGCGCGGCTGGCCGACCTCGAACGGCTGCTGGACTCCGCGCGCGCGAACGGGCTGCGGGTCGAGGTGGACGTCGCTCGGCGCGACCAGGCCGAGGCCGAGCCGCTGCCGGCGGCCGTGGACCTGACGGCGTACCGCATCGTGCAGGAGGCGCTCACCAACGCCGCCACCCACGCACCGGGCGCGCGCACCCGGGTCCGCCTGGAACACCGCGACGACCGGTTCGTCGTCGAGGTGGCCAACGACCTGTTGCCGCGGGTCCGCGCCGAGGGCGACCGCCGAGCCGAACGGGTCGGGCTGGTGAGCATGCGGGAGCGTGCCCAGGCGATCGGTGGGACCCTCTTCGCCGGCCCGGACCCCACCGGCTGGCTGGTGCATGCCGAACTCCCCACGAAAGGACTGGTCTCGTGACCGTCTCGGTCCTCCTCGCCGACGACCACGCCGCGATCCGGGCCGGCCTCGCGATGATCCTGCGCGGCGCCGAGGACATCGAGGTGGTCGGCGAGGCCGCCGACGGGGCGACGGCCGTGACGATGGCGCGGACGCTGCGCCCCGACGTGGTGGTGATGGACGTCCGGATGCCGCGGATGGACGGCATCGAGGCGACGAGGGAGCTCGTCCGCGACGAGGTGTGCGCCGTGCTGGTGCTGACGACGTTCGACCTGGACGAGTACGTCTACGCGGCGCTGCGCGCCGGTGCGGCCGGCTTCCTGCTCAAGTCTGTGGAGGCGCCGCGGCTGATCGAGGCGGTCCGGCTGGTCGCGGCGGGCGACGGCGTCCTGGCGCCGGGTGTGACACGACGCCTGATGACGGCCTTCGCGGCGAGCGGGCCTCCACCGGTACGCCAGTCACCCGGCCTCGAGCTGCTCACCGACCGCGAACGCGAGGTCCTGGCCTGTGTGGGCGAGGGCCTGTCCAACCAGGAGATCGCGCAACGTCTGTTCATCAGCGAGACCACGGTGAAGACGCATGTGTCCCGGATGCTCGGCAAGCTCGACCTGCGTTCCCGGGTCCAGGCCGCCATCCTGGCGCAGGAGGTCGGTCTGCGCACCGAGGGAGACGGGACCGGAGGGACGGGTGAGCGCCGCCCGACCTGACCTGGCCCGGCTGGCGGCCCGGCGGGAGCGGTTCAGGACGGGCCGCTGTGGCCGGCCGTGGTGATGAGCTCCACGGTCCGGTCGACCGCCTGGGGAAGGTGCACCGAGCTGACGACACTGGTCGGGCTGGTCGGGTCGTCGTGGGCGACGCTGAGTCCGGCCTGCTCACCCTCCGCCTCGATCCAGACACCCGCGGGACGGGTGGTGAACAGGTCGGACCGGAGCATGGCGAGGACGGCCAGCGGGTCGTGCGGGACGTTGGACTGGTGTCCGGTGAAGCCCCACCACTGGCGAACCTCCGCCTCGAGCTGGCGGCCGAGCGCACCGGCGGCGGCGATCTCGCCCAGGTGGTCGGGTTCGATCCTGGCCTGCGTGGTGATCTCCAGGCCGACGACGGTCACCGGGATGCCCGACGCGAAGACCTCGGCCGCGGCGATCGAGTCGCTGCGGAAGTTGTGCTCGGGCTCGGGCTGGTCGAACCGGCCGCCCATGACGTACAGCCTGCGCACCGTCTGGGCGAAGGACTGGTCGGCACGGATCGCCTCGGCGACGTTGGTCAGCGGGCCGATGGCCACGACGTCGACCTCGCCCGGCCGGTCCTTCACCGTCTGGGTCAGGAACTCCGCGGCCGTGGTGCCGTCGTCGACGAAGGCCTCGCCGCCGAGGTCGTGGTAGAGCCGGCCCTCGAAGCCCGCCCACCAGGCCTCCTGGCCGGTCAGCGGCCGTTCGGCCCCGGGGACGACGGTGAGCCCGTCATGGCCGGCGAGACGAGCGAGCCGGCGGGCGATCCGAGCCCGCACCGCGACGTCGCCATAGACCGTCGTCACGCCGAGGAGGTTGACCTCGGGCGATCCGAAGAGCATGGCGAGGGCGAGCGCGTCGTCGACGTCGGAGCCGATGTCGGTGTCGAGGATCACCTGGTGGGGGGTGGCCACGGCGACCTCCCTTCCTGACGCTGTCACAACGATTCTCCTGGTCGGAGAAGGCCGACACTATCCGCCCCCACAGCCGGACGTGACACGCCGTCGCCGGGTCAGGTGCAGGGTCCCCAACCGTCGTCGACCGGCACCGAGGCGGCGTAGTCCTCGGAGTCCAGGACCGGCCGGTAGCCGAGCGGGTTGCGCAGGTCCCAGGTCGTGCGGGTGTTGGCCGAGACGCCCGCACAGACGGCGTACGACACGTCGGCCTCGAGCGCGCGGACGACGAGCTGGCACAGGTCCGCGGGGCCGAGCCAGCTGGACAGCGCGCTGCTGGCGGGCGGCTCCGCCGTCGTCGCGCCGAGCCGCAGCGCCACCACGCGGGCGCCGGTCCGGTAGGCGTGCGCACGGCCCATCGCCTCGGCGAACGCCTTGGTCGCGCCGTACGCGCAACACGGGGCGACCGGCCAGTCCGGGTCGACGAGTGGCCGGTCCGCTCCGACGTACTGGCCCATCACGTGGGCGGAGCTCGCGAGCACGATCCGCGACACTCCGGACCCCAGCACGGCCGCGACGACCTCGACGTTCGGCACCCGGAGCTGGTCCCAGGAGGAGGCCGGGTCGGGGTTGGCCGCGAGGTGCACGATCGCGTCGATCCCCTTGGTGACGGTCGCGACGAACTCGGGGTCGGCGAGGTCACCGACCACACCGCCGGGAACGTCCACGCGGTCGGTGAGTACGACCTCGTAGCCGTCCAGGTCGGTCAGGCCCGGTCGCAACAGCCGTGCCACACCGCCCGCCGCCCCGGTGAGCAACACCCTGCGCCTGGCCATCAGGTGGTCCCTTCCCTACAGCCGGCCGGAGGCGAACCTCGCGAGCTTGGCGTAGAAGTCCTCGAGCACGAACCTCGCGTCCACGCTGTCGTACACCCGGATCATGGGGTTCTGGTCGTCGTGCACGTAGCGCATGTCCGGGTCGATGGTAGGGGCGGGCCGCAGCTGCCAGCGTCCGCAGTCGGGGTACATCATCACCCCGACGGCTGGTGAGTCGCCGAGCGAGCGGTACTCCATCGGCCCGTCGACCCAGCGCGCGTTCCACTCGACGAGCTGGTCGACGAGGTAGCGGCCGAGCGGGCCGTGCGGGGCCACCCGCTCCATCAGCTCGGCGTACCCGACGGCCATCAGCCGGTAGACCGACCGCGGGATCTGCCAGACCTCCAGCCGGGAGCCGAGGACGACGTTCGCCGCGTGGATGTCGTTGGACAGGTTGAACTCCCGCCCACCGTCTGGGTACTCCCCGCCGCCGATCCAGACGACCCGGACGTTCCGGTCCTGGATCGCGGGCTCGGTGAGCAGCGCCGACGCCATGTCGGTGAGCGGACCGTAGAACGCGACGTGCAGCGGCCGAGGGTCGTCGCGCAGTGCCTCCTGGACGATCAGCGCGGAACCCGGCGAGGGCACCGGTGTGGTCTCGTCCGGCAGTCCCCTCGGCGCACCGTCGGCGACGGGCACCCGACCCTGCCAGCCCATCAGCTCCAGCAGCAGGTCGACCTCCTCGCGGCTGTCCTCCATGCTCCGGTCACTGCGGCGGGTGCCGAAGTGCGCGGCGATCACGCCGTGGATCTCGAAGCTCGGGGTGAGGAGCGCGTGCACGAGGGCGTACTGGTCGTCGGCCTCGTTCTTGGCGTCGGTGTCGACGATGACGCGGGTACGCCGGTCGGCCGGCTGCGCGGGATGGATCACGCTCGGAGTCTTCCGGTCGGCGGAGCGGGTCCGAAGACCTGGCGCGGATCGTGTCCTCACCCGGCCGGTCCGCGCGTCAGCACGGCGACCTGGTCCTGGGTCAGTGGTCGGGACCGCGGTAGCGCCAGAAGATGGGGAACGCCGCGACCGCGCACAGCATCACGATGACGACGAGGATGCCGCCGCCGCTCACGGCGAGGGTCGTGCCGACCGCCGCACCGGCCATGCCGTGGCCCAGGTCGGCGAGCCGTGGACCACCGGCGACGACCACGGTGAACACACCCTGCATCCGGCCGCGCATCTCGTCGGTGGCCGCGCTCTGCATGATCGTGCCGCGGAACACCATGCTCACCAGGTCGGCGACACCGGCCACGCCCAGGAAGAAGGCCGCCAACCACAGCCACGGCGACAGGCCGAAGCCCACGATCGCGAGACCCCACAGGCAGACCGCGCCGACCACGGCGACGCCGTGCCGCCGGATCCGGGAGAACGCGCCGGAGAAGAGGCCGCCGAGGACGGCACCCACCGGGATCGCGGCGTAGAGGACACCGAGCGCGAACCCGCCACCCGGCGGGTCGCCGAACGTCTCCTGTGCCATCTGCGGGAACAGCGCCCTCGGCATGCCCAGCACCATCGCGATGACGTCGGCGAGGAAGGACACCAGCAGGATCTTGCGGGTGGCGAGGTAGGCGAACCCCTCCAGGACGTGTCGCAGCCCGGCCCGCCGAGGTGCGCCGTCCAGCGGTGGCAGTGGCGGTAGCTTCCAGACCGCCCACAGCGTGACCGTGAGTGCGATCGAGTCGATGAGGTACAGCGTCGACAGGCCGACGACCGGGATCATGGCGCCGGCCAGCAGCGGCCCGATGATGGACCCGGTCTGGAAGACCGTGGAGCTGAGCGCGTTGGCGGCGGGCAGCAGCGGTGCGGGGACCAGACGCGGGATCGACGCGCTGCGCGCGGGTTGGTTCATACCCGCGCACGCCTGTTGCAACGCCAGCAGCCCGAACAGCAACCACACCGAGTTCGCGCCCGCCGCGGCCTGGGCCCACAGCAGGAGCGACGTGATGGCGATGCCCGTGTTGGTGAAGAGCATCAGCTTCCGCCGGTCGACGGCGTCGGCGATCGCGCCACCCCACAGGGCGAAGACGATGAGCGGGACCAGGGCCACCGCGCCGGACAGTCCGACGTAGGCCGAGGAACCGGTGATGTCGTAGATCTGCTTCGGAACGGCGACCGCGGTGAGCTGGCTACCGACCGAGGTGATGATCGTGGAGGTCCACAGCCGCCGGTACGGCAGGATGCTCAGCGGACGGGTGTCGACGACGAACCGGCGGATGTTCCAGCGGGCGCGGCGGCCGGTCGGTGTGGCCGGAGGTACGGCAGCTCCCGCCTCGCGTGGGTCTGGTTGGTCCTCGGTTTCGGTGGATGCACCGGTGTCGCGCTCGCCGCCGGCGGTATCTGACACCTGCTGTTCCTTCCACGAGTCACGGGTCTCTCGACGTCAAGAGGAGGAGGCCCGGCGGTCACTCTAACCCAGCCTGTCCAGAGGATGGACCGACGTCTCCCAGAGTGGATGGCGTGTCCGGGATCGGCAGCGAGGGGCGACCAAACCTCCCCTGCGCCGCAGTCGACCGGTGACGGTACGACCGGGCAGACCACGCGACCGGCTCCGGTACGCGCCATGGACCTCCCGTCCCGGAGCCGCCTACCGTGTGCCACGGCACGATCACCGCCGCCTCGCTCCGGTGACGCAGGCGGTCCGTCCGCCCGGAGGGGGCTGCCCATGCGATCCGGTCGAAGCACACCGTCCACCGACTCCGCCCGTCCACGCCCCGGCAGCGCACGCCGGGTCACGCGGCGGGTCCGAGGTGCCGCGGTCGCCGCGGTCCTGGCCCTCGCGCCCGCCGCGCTCGGGACACCGGCACTCAGGGCACCGGCACTGGCGAGCCAGTCGCCCGTCCCGGCCTCGCCGCGTCCAGCCGACCTGGGCGCACCGGATCCCACCGCCGATCAGGCGGCGGTCGTCCGCGACCCGCACGGTCCGCGCGAACCCTCCGACACCCAGGTCAGGAACGTCGACGGCACCAACGTCGTGTTCTCCTACGGCGAGGTAACCCCCGCCTTCGACGGCTGGTCCCGGCACGAGCCCACCCGGCACTACCTCTCCCTCGACCGGCCGTGGCGCTTCCGCTACGACCCCGCAGACCAGGGCGGGACCGAGGGCTGGCAACGACCCTCGCTGGACGACTCCGGCTGGGACACCATCGCGGTCCCTTCGTCGTGGGACCTCCACGACAACGACGGCTGGGCGGGGTACGACGGCGCCGACTTCGGCAAGGGCGGCGCGCTGCGGGACGGGTACGCCTGGTACCGCACCACGGTCGACGTACCCGCGTCCTGGCGCGACACCCACGTCCGGCTGGCGTTCCTCGCGGCCTCCTACAGCGCCGACGTGTGGGTCGACGGCCGGTGGGTCGGCAAGCACGAAGGCGGCAACACAGCCTTCGCCCTGCCCGTCAGGGACGCCTTGCGGCCGGGCGAACGCGCCACTATCGCGGTCCGCGTCTACCGCAGGGCGAGCTACACGAACTACGACGGCAGCGGCGAACAGGTGGCCGACGACCACGCGCTCCCGCCGGGCGTCGTCGACTACTGGCCCTATGCCGGCCTGACCAGGTCGGTGTGGCTCGAGGCGGTCCCGGCCACGACGGTCGCGAAGGTGCTCCTTGACACCCGCGACGCGACCCTGGACGCCCGGGTGGTGGTGGAGAACCACAGCCGGCAGGACTTCCACGGCTTCGTCCGCGTCGACCCCGGACGGGGCTCGAACGGCCGACCGATGCGGGTGCGTGTCGACGTTCCCGCCGGTGGCGTCGCGGTGCCGAGGACGACGATCCCGATCCCCCACGCGCCTCGGTGGAGCGTCGAGCGACCCAAGGTCCTCACCGCCCGCGCGACCCTCGTCGGCCTCGACGACGGACCGGCGCTCGACACGCTCACCGCGACCTACGGTGTCCGCGACATCGCTGTTGACGGGTCGCGGCTCGAACTCGACGGTCGCCCCCTCTTCCTCAAGGGCGTCAACTGGCACGAGGAGACCGACCGCGGCGGCCGGTCGATGACGAAGGCGGAGTACGACCACGAACTCGCCAACGCCACGGAGCTCGGCGCCAACCTCCTGCGCAACGCCGTCTACAACCGGCACCCCTACGCCTACGACTGGGCCGACCGCAACGGAGTCCTGCTCATGGACGAGTGGGACACGATGTGGGTGGGGACGGTGTCACAGCAACTGCAGGCCGAGTCCTACGGACTGTCCCGCGCGCTCGCGCTCGCCACCGCGTGGAACAACCACAACCACCCGTCGGTGATCCTCTGGGGACTGCAGAACGAGTCGACCATCGATCCGGACGGCGCACCGGTCTACCGTGCCTGGCTCACGCAGATGAAGGACGCGGTGAAGGCCGTCGACCTCTCCGACCGTCCGGTCACCTGGGCGTCGTCCTCGTCCTGGGACCCCGCCTTCGACCTGGCCGACGTCGTGGGCTTCAACGAGTACTTCGGCTACTTCTACGGAACGAACGAGGACCTCGGCCCGACCCTCGACGCGGTTCACCGCAACCATCCCGACAAGCCGATCCTCATCACCGAGAACGGCACCTGGTCGCTGCCCGGCCAGCACGGACCGCCCACCGAGGCGGGAACCGAGGAGTGGCAGGCGGCCAACTTCCGTGCGCACTGGGACCAGGTGACCGCGCGTCCATGGGTCGCGGGCTACACGTTCTGGTTGCTGAAGGACTACAAACAGCGAGCGGGTTACAACGAGGAGTACAACGCCCTGTCCACGATGGGGATGCTCGCGTGGGACGGACAGACCAGGAGGCTGGTGTTCGACGCGTTCCGGGACGCCCGGCCACCGCGTTGATCCGGCGTCCACACCGCGTTGATCCCGCGTCGCCGTCCGAACCACCCGCGCAGGGGGCCGGGCGCCCGTAGGGTGGTCGGCATGATCGTCGTACACGCGGTCCTCCGCTCACGTCCGGAGCGGCGCACCGAGACCGTCGCGGCCCTCATCGCCATGCAACACGCGGTCCGTAGCGCCGACGAGGGCTGCATGTACTACGCGTTCGTCGCCGACCTGCAGGACGACTGCCTGTTCACCTGCGTGGAGGAGTGGACGGACATGAAGGCTCTGCAGAGCCACCTGGCCAGCCCGCACATGCGGGCACTGGACCAACTCCTGTCCGAGACCGCCGAAGGGCCCGCGGAGATCCGCATCTTCGAGGCGGTCAACACCGAGATCCCCGAGGTTCCGGCCTGACGTTCGAGGCCTGACGTTCGAGGCCTGACGTTCGAGGCCTGACGTTCGAGGCCTTTCTCCACCGCGTGAACACCGCGGGCGCACCGGTCCGCCACCACGCATCTCACCGCGCCGACCGTTCTGACCGCGCCGACCGTTCTGATGGCGCCGGCCGCGCCGACCGCCAAGGCAGCCTTGCCCGGTCCCGGTCGACGGACCCCTGACATCGCCTGACATCGCCGCGACCCCGCGACCCATCGAGGAAACACCCACCGGCCACCGCGAAACCTCACTCCGAGCATGCGATTCCCGGCCGCCAACACGGGCCTGCCGGCTCCGCTCCGCAGTCGATCCGACACGCGGATGGATGCGATCCATCGACACACCGGGACGAAACGGGCTACTCTGCTTCCGCACAAGTAAGGCATGCCTAACCTAATCTGCCCGAAAGGAAGGCGGCGGAATGCCTGTCGTCACAGCCAGCCAGCCACCACGCACCGTGCTCGAGCGGCAGCAGCGCCGCGAGTCCTCGGCACGGACCTACGCGCGCAGCCTTCCCATCGTTCCCGTCCGCGCGAGCGGCATGACCGTCACCGGCGCCGACGGGACGACCTACCTCGACTGCCTGTCCGGCGCGGGTTCCCTCGCGCTCGGCCACAACCATCCCGTGGTCGTCGAGGCGATCCGGAAGGTCCTCGACGACGGGGCACCGCTGCACATCCTCGACCTCGCGACCCCGGTGAAGGACGCGTTCGTAGAGACCCTCTTCGACCTCCTGCCGGGCGACCTGGCGCGGCGCGGCCGGATCCACTTCTGCGGGCCGACCGGCGCGGACGCGGTCGAGGCCGCGCTCAAGCTGACGCAGACCGCGACCGGACGGCACGGCGTGCTCGCCTTCACCGGCGCCTACCACGGGATGACGGCCGGCGCCCTCGCGGTGACCGGGAACGTCGCGGTCCGTGCTCCGCTGGCGCCCACACCCGCGACCGTCACCCGGCTGCCCTACCCCTACGGCTACCGGTGCCCGTTCGGTCTCGGCGGAGACACCGGCGCCGCGACAAGCGCGCGTTTCGCGGCGTCGCTGGTCGACGACGCGTCCGGTGGCGTCGTCCCTCCCGCCGCGATGATCCTCGAACCGGTGCAGGGCGAGGGTGGCGTGGTTCCCGCTCCGGGCAGCTGGCTGCGGGCCATGCGCGACCTCACCGCCCACCGTGGCATCCCACTCATCGTCGACGAGGTGCAGACCGGGGCCGGCCGGACCGGGGCGATGTGGGCCGTCGACCACGCCGGCATCACTCCCGACGTCCTGGTCCTGTCCAAGGCCATCGGAGGTGGGCTTCCACTCGCCGTGATCGTCTACGACGAGAGCCTGGACGGCTGGGCGGCCGGTGCGCACACCGGCACGTTCCGCGGCAACCAGCTCGCGATGGCGGCGGGCACGGCGACCCTGCGCCACATCGCGGAGAACACGCTGCCCGAGCACGCCGAGACCATCGGCCGGCGCCTGCTCGCCGAGCTGCACCGGCTCGCCGGTGACCACGGGAGCATCGGTGAGGTACGCGGGCGCGGCCTGATGCTCGGCATCGAGGTCGTCGAGGCCGACGCCGCGCCGGACGACCTGGGCAGCCTGCCGCCGGCACCAGACCTCGCCGCCCGGATCCGCTCCGAATGCCTGCGCCGTGGCCTGATCGTGGAGCTCGGCGGCCGTGACGACACGGTCCTTCGGCTGCTTCCGCCGCTCGTCGTCACCGCCGAGCAGGCCGACTCCGTGGTCGAGCGACTGGCCGCCGCCTGGACGGCCGCCGAGCGGAACCCGAGCGCCGCATGAGTGCCCCGTCGAGCACGCTCACCACCGCGGACGCGCCGACCATGCCGGCCGGGCCGGCGGCGTTCACCTTGACGGACGACCTCGACCACCTCGCCGACCTGCTCACCGAGGTACTGGCGGCGGTGCGGGCGGGCCGGCGCGACCGCCCCGGTCCCCTGCCGGCCGGTGGCCCGAGCGAGGTCGCCGCGACCGTACGCCGCAGGCTCGGCCCCAACCCGCTGCCGCACCAGGGCATCGGTGCGCGGACCGCGCTGGCCGAGCTGACCCGCACCCTGTCCGCGGGCGCGGCCGATCCCGCGCATCCCTTCTGCGCGGCGCATCTGCACTGTCCGCCCCTGGCCGTCGGCGTGGCGGCCGACCTCGCGGCCGCCGTTCTCAACCAGTCGCTCGACTCCTGGGACCAGGCTCCGGCCGCGACCGAACTCGAACACCAGGTGGTACGCGGCCTCGCCCACCTCGTCGGCTACCGGGCCGAGCGGGCCGCCGGCGTCGTCACCTCCGGGGGCACCGAGTCCAACCTGATGGGACTGCTGCTGGCCCGGGACGGCGCGCCCGACGCCGGCCTGCGGGTGTTCTGTTCCCGGCTCGCGCACTTCTCGGTCGCCCGCGGTGCCCGGCTGCTCGGGCTCCCCGCGCGGGCGGTGGTCGACGTCGACACCGACGCCGACGGGCGGATGGACGTCGCCGCGCTCGACGCGGCCCTGGTCGAGGCCAGGCGGCAGACCCCGCGGGCACGCGTGGTCGTCGTGGGCACGGCGGGCACCACGGACCTCGGCAGCATCGACCCCCTCCCAGACCTCGCGCGGGTGTGCGAGGCGCGCGACGCGTTCCTCCATGTCGACGCGGCCTACGGTGGCGGCGCACTGTTCTCCGACCGGCTGCGTCCGCTGCTGACCGGGTTGGCCCGCGCGGACTCGGTCGCCCTGGACCTGCACAAGCTCGGCTGGCTGCCCATTCCGGCGGGGGTCTTCCTCAGCCGGGACCGGGATCTGTTCACGCCGCTCACGACCCGGGTCAGCTACCTCAACCCCGCCGACGACGAACGCGCCGGCATCCCGAGCCTGCTCGGCCGGTCGTTGCGTACCACCCGACGGGCCGACGTCGTGAAGATCGCGGTGGCGCTGCGCGCACTCGGGCTGGCCGGCATGGGCGCCCTCGTCGAGCGCTGCCACGACCTCGCCCACTACGCCGCCGACCGCATCACCGCCCGCCCCGACCTCGTGCTCCACGCGCGGCCCGTCCTCACCACGGTGGTCTTCTCCTACGCCGCCGCGGCGGGGCGGACCAGCGCTGTCAACGCCGGCTTGCGGCGGCGGCTGCTCTTCGAGGGGCGCGCGGTCATCGGCCGCGCCGACCTGGCCGGGGTCGCCCGACTCAAGCTCACGCTGCTCAATCCCCACGCCACCCCCGCCGACGTCGACCGGCTGCTGGACGCGGTCGTCGCGGCGGGCAAGGAGGAGGAACGATGACCACACCCTCGGTCCTGACCGCCGTGACCGGTCCGGACCTCCTCGACGACCCCGACCCCGACCGGGTCGCCGACGCCGCGGCGACGGAGAACCTGCTGCGCTGCTGGATCCGGGAGACCGGCGTCCCCCACCCGCACGGCCCGGCGTTGGTCCTCGACCTGCCGGCCTCGGGCGCCGGACTGGTCGCCGACGTGCGCCACTGGTCCGCGACCGGCTGGCACCGCTTCGGCGAGGTCCGGCTCCGCGATGCCCCATCAGGGTGGGCCGGGGTGGCCGACGCTGCGACGGTCGCGGCACTGCTGGCCAGGGAGGCCGCCGTACGCGGGGGCGCTCCTTCCCGCACCGGCACGGATCTGGTCGCGCGGGTGCTCGACTCGGTCCGCCGGACCCGCACGCACATCGCCGACCGGCGTGCCGCACCCGCGCCACCGCCGGGCACCACGCCGTTCCTGGTGGCCGAACAGGCGTTGCTGCTCGGTCACCCGACGCACCCGACCCCCAAGAGCCGGGAGTCGGTGACCGACGCGGAGGCGCCGGCGTTCGCCCCCGAGCGCCGCGGGTCGTTCCCGCTGCACTGGTTCGCGGCCGATCCGGCGATCGTGTCCAGCGACGCGGCGGGCGCGGAGGCCGAACGGGCCGGAGGGTTCCGGTGGGCGACCTCCGTGGCCGCCGAACTCGCCGCGGCGAGCGCCGACCTCGTCGTACCGGAGGGCATGATCGCCGTTCCCGCCCATCCCTGGCAGGCACGCGACCTGCCGCACCGTCCCGCGATCGCCACCCTGCTCCGCACCGGCATGCTCCGAGACCTCGGCCCGGCGGGACCGCACTGGTGGCCCACCTCGTCGCTGCGCACGGCCTACCGGCCGGACGCACCCGTCATGCTGAAGCTCTCCCTCGGCCTGCGTATCACCAACTCGCGGCGGGAGAACCTCCGCAAGGAACTCCACCGGGGCGTGGAGATCGCCCGGCTGCTCGACGCCGGTGTCGAGCAGCATCTGGCGCGGACGCACCCGTCGTTTCGGATCGTGCGGGACGCCGGCTGGCTCGCGGTCGACGTGCCCGGCGAGTCGCCCGACTCCGGGCTGGACGTCGTCCTGCGGGAGAACCCGTTCGGCGACACCGACGTGAGCTGCGTCGCCGGCCTGGTGGCGGAGGCGCCCGGCATCGGCCGGTCGAGGCTGGCCCAGATCGTCACCGGGCTGGCCGAACGCACCGGCACCTCCACCCGCGACGTCGCCGCGCACTGGCTGGACGGCTACCTCCGTGCGGTCCTCGAACCGGTGCTGTGGCTCTACTCCGGTTACGGGATCGCGCTGGAGGCACACCAGCAGAACACCCTCGTGGTGCTCGACGCCGACGGCTGGCCGGCCGGTGGGCGCTACCGGGACAACCAGGGCTACTACTTCGCGCAGTCCCGGCTCGACCAGTTGCGGCGGCTGCTGCCCGACGTGGGTGAGCGTTCGGAGACCGCCGTACCCGACCAGGTCGTCGACGAACGCCTCGGCTACTACCTCGGCATCAACAACCTGTGCGGGTTGGTCGGAGCGTTCGGGTCGCAGGGGCTCGCGGACGAGGAGACCCTGCTCGCGCTGGCCCGCGACCGTCTCGCCGCGCTGCGCTTCCCCGACGGCCCGGCACCCGCGACCCTGAGAAGCCTGCTCACCAGTCCGACCCTGCCCTGCAAGGCGAACCTGCTCACCCGCCTGCACGAGATGGACGAGCTGAGCGGACCGGTCGCCACCCAGTCGGTGTACGTGCCGATCAGCAACCCGTTCGCGACGGTGACATCATGAGCGCCGCGAACCTGAGCGCCGACACCCGGCACTGGCGTGCGGAGATCCTGCACACGCCGCAGGTCCTGTCCGTGGGAACGTTCGAACTCCGGCCCGCGGTCGAGGACGACGTCGACCTGCTCGCCCGCTGGATGAACGAGCCGGCCGTCGCGGAGTTCTGGATGCTGGCCGGTCCGGCCGAACGCACCCGCGCCCACCTGAGAGCCCAGCACGCCACGGAACACGCGACCCCACTGGTCGGGATCCTCAGCGGGACGCCGATGAGCTACTGGGAGGTCTACTGGGCCGACCTCGACCCGCTGTCCTCGCACTATCCGGCGCAGCCCTACGACGGAGGCGTCCACCTCCTGCTCGGACCGGCCTCCGCCCGCGGCCGCGGACTCGGCGGGATCCTGCTCCGCAACGTCGCCAGCCGGATGTTCGCGGCGCACCCACCGACGATGCGGGTCATCGCCGAACCCGACGTACGCAACGTCGCCTCGGTCCGCGCGTTCACCCGGGCGGGATTCCACCGTCAAGCAGACCTTGACCTGCCGCACAAGCGGGCCGCGCTGATGATGCGGGAGCGTCCGGCGCCGGTCGGAAAGGAAGCGTTGACGTGAGCACCGTGACCGCCTCCACGCCCTACGACCTGCTCGGCGTGGGGATCGGGCCGTTCAACCTCGCCCTGGCGGCGCTGGCCGACGGGGTGCCCGACATCCGAAGCGTCTTCCTCGACTCCTCGCCGGAGTTCTCCTGGCATCCCGGGCTGCTCTTCGAGGACGCCCGGCTGCAGGTGCCGTTCCTCGCCGACCTCGTTACGCTGGTCGATCCGACCAGCCCGTGGTCCTTCCTCAACTACCTCCGCACCCACGACCGGTTGTTTCCGTTCTACTCCGCCGAACGGTTCCACGTGCCGCGCCGGGAGTACGACCACTACTGCCGCTGGGTGAGCAGGGGACTCCCGTCGTGCCGGTTCGGCGCCCGCGTCACCGGGATCAGCTGGAACGACACTGCCGGAGTCTTCGAGGTGACCTGGACCGGCGCCGGCCGGGCGGAGACCGTGGCCGCCCGCAACGTCGTCCTCGGTATCGGCACCCGGCCGCAGGTCCCCGCGGCGTTCGCCGACCTGCTCGGCAACCGTGTCTTCCACGCCGCCGACTACCTGCGCAGGCGGCCCGGCCTGGACGCCGCGAAGGACATCGCGGTGATCGGCTCGGGACAGACCGGCGCGGAGGTGTTCCTCGACCTGCTCCGCGACACGACCGGGAGCCAGCGCCTGCACTGGCTGACCCGCTCACCGGCGTTCGCGCCGATGGAGTACTCCAAGCTCGGCCTGGAGCACTTCACCCCCGACTACACCGCCTACTTCCGCGAGCTTCCCGAACCCGTGCGTGACCGCCTGGTGCCCGCGCAGTGGCAGCTGTACAAGGGGATCAGCGCCGACACGATCGCGCAGATCCACGACCTGCTCTACGACCGGAGCATCGAGGGCCGCTGGCCGGCCGCCACCCTGACCCCGCACGTGGACGTGGTGGGGGTCCGCGACCTCGGCCAGGCCGGCATCGAGTTGTGCTGCCGGCAGCGCGAGCAGGACCGGTCGTTCACCGTCCGCGTCGACGCGGCGGTGCTCGCCACCGGCTACTCCCCCGCCCCGCCGGACTTCCTCGACCCGATGCGGAGCCTGGTCGAGTGGGACGACCGCGGGCGTTACCAGGTCGACGCGCACCATCGGGTCCGGTTGGCCGGTCAGGTCCGCGATGGCCTCTACGTCCAGAACGCCGAACTCCACACCCACGGGGTCGGCACGCCCGACCTCGGTCTTGGCGCCCATCGGGCGGCGGTGATCCTCAACGCGCTGACCGGCCGGACGGCCTACGCGCTGCCGCCGCGGACCGCGTTCACGTCGTTCGGCGTCCACCCGCCGGCCGGGCCCGCCACCCAGCCGCCCACCCTCGACCCGGAGGACACTCGTGCCCCTGCCCGTACCCGCTGAACTCACCGCCGCGCACTGGAGCGCCGCGAGCCGAGCGCTCCTCGCCAAGGCCCTCGCGGAGTTCTCCTACGAGGAGTTGCTCGAACCTGTCCCCGACGGCACCGACGACGGGGGCCGCTACCGGCTGGACCTGCCCGACGTCACCTACCGGTTCCGGGCACGGCGCGGCAGCTACGGCTCCTGGTTCGTCGACCCGGCCAGCATCACCCGGGACGGCAGCGAGGACGTCGACACGCTGGCGTTCGTCCTGGACGCCCGCAAGACCCTCGGGTTGGGTGGGGACACCGCGGGCCACCTGGTGCGGGAGCTGAGCGCGACCCTCACCGCCGACACCCGGCTGCTCGCGACGGCGCCGGACGCCGCCGCACTCGCCGACCTGCCCTACGCCGAACTCGAGGGCTACCAGACCGGCCACCCCTGGATCGTCCCCAACAAGGGCCGGCAGGGTTTCTCCGCCACCGACGCCCGGGTGTTTCCGCCCGAGGCGCGAGCACGGGTGGCGCTGCCCTGGATCGCCGTCCACGACAGCATCGCCGACTACCGTGGGGTGCCGGGCCTACCGGCCGACCGGCTCCACGCCGGGGAACTCGACGAGACGACCCGCGAGCGCTTCACTCTCACCCTGGCCGCGCGGGGCCTGGACCCGGCCACCTACCACTGGCTGCCCGTCCATCCGTGGCAGTGGGACGAGACGACCGTTCCGCTCTTCGCCGCCGACGTCGCCCACCAACGGATCGTCCCGCTCGGCGAGGGTCCCGACGACTACCTCGCCCAACAGTCCATCCGCACGTTCAGCAACGTCAGCCATCCGCACCGACACCATGTCAAGCTGCCCTTGTCAGTGCTCAACACCCTGGTCTGGCGAGGCCTGCCGACCGAACGCACCGTCGCCGCACCGGCGGTCACCGCGTGGGTACTCGGGCTCCGGGACGCCGACCCGTTCCTCGCCGAGGAGACCCGCGTCATCCTGCTCGGCGAGGTCGCCTCGGTGACCGTGCGCCACCAGGTCCTGGAGAGCCTGGCCGGTGTGCCGTACCAGTACCGCGAACTGCTCGGCGCCATCTGGCGACAGCCCCTACCCGCGCAGCTCGACGACGGGGAACGCGCCCGCACCCTCGCGTCCCTGCTGTGCGTCGACCCCGCCGGCCGTTCGCTGCTGGCTGAGCTGGTCGCCCGGTCCGGCCGGACCCCGCGGGAGTGGCTGCGACGGTTCCTGCACGCCATGCTGCCGCCGCTGCTGCACTTCCTCTACCGCTACGGCGTCGCCTTCTCCCCCCATGGCGAGAACGCGATCGTGGTGTTCGACGCGGAGGACACCCCCACCCGGCTCGCGGTGAAGGACTTCGTGGACGACGTCAACCTCGCGGACCTGTCCGCGCGGCCGGACGCGGCCCCGCCGGAGTGGAACACGCTGCCCGCGCAGGTCGGCGAGGTGCTGCTGCGGGAGCCGCCGGCGTTCCTGTGCCAGTTCCTGCACTCCGGCCTGTTCGTCGGGCACTTCCGCTACCTCGCCGAACTCGCGCGGGTGCACCTCGACGTTCCGACCGAGGAGTTCTGGGATCTCGTCCGCGCGGAGATCCTGGCCTACCAGGCCCGCTTCCCCGAACTCAGCGACCAGTTCGAGATCTTCGACCTGCTGACACCCCGGATCGAACGGCTCTGCCTGAACCGCAACCGGCTGGTCCTGGACGGCTACCGGGACCGCCCCGAACGCCCGCACGCCGCCGTGCACGGCACCGTCCCCAACCCGCTCGCGGTCCACCCCCGAGCGGACTGACCCAGCCCACCGAAACTCCGGCCAGGTCGGACGACGAGAGCGCAAGGGGGACGTTCGACCTGGCCGGGCTCACGAACTCGGATCGCCGGTGCCGGCTCCAGCGGGGGCGGCAGGGGTGGCGGGGCTGGCGGGGGTGGCGGGCGCGGCGGGCGTGGCGGAAGCCGGCGCCGGTTCAGCCGGTGCCGTCGGCTCAGGGGCCGCGTCCTCGGGAGCGGGTTCGCGCGGCGGGGCGAAGGCGCCCACGACCGGCACCGTTGCCCGCTCCGGGCCGCGGCCACCCCCGGCCGCTGCGTCGCCGACGGGAACCTTGTTGGTGTGCTGGACCCGGTCGAGCATCTCCCGGGTGAGGGTTTCGCCGAGCGCGCGGTAGGCCTCGAAGTCGAACTCGCCGTACAACTGGTCGCCGGTCGAGCGCCGCGGGAAGTCGGGGTGCTCGGCGGCGTAGGTCTCCAGGTCCCAGGGCAGGTTGCCCGCGAGGACCGCCTTGACGATGAGGATCTCGGCCGTACCGCCCTCGGGGTAGGTCGCGGTCCCTCGTGCCCAGCCACGCCCGATCCGCTCACCGCCCTTGCGCTGCAGGGGACGCAGGTCGATCCTGACGTCGACGCCGAGGTCCATCCGCGCGGACGCGATCGCCGAGCCCACCGCCGCGAAGGTGTCCTCGAGGTCGTTGGAGGCGTCGATCACGATCAGCCGGCCGGGACGGCGACGCAGAGCCTCGACCAGGCCGAGGTTGTCGTAGTGACCGCCGTCGGTGACGTAGAGCCGCCGGTCGTACAACGAGGTCCGCCCGAACGCCTCCCGGAACAGTTGGTGCGCGCCGGGCTTGTCCGCGATGCTCGCGACGTAGGCACACGCATCGACGAACCTGGCGACCAGGCCGCCCCGTGGTCCGGTCTCGGCTCTCCGTCCGGCGATCAGTTCGCAGCGCCGGGCGAGCGCCGCCGCGGGTGAGGTGGTCCCCCAGTAGGGGTTGGGCAGCCAGACACCGAGCCGGGCGTTGACCACCGCGAAGAGGAGCCGCATGGGGCGGGTGGTGGCGTTGTTCCGTCCGGTCAGTGGTGAGAACGCCGCACCGCTGATGGCGACGGCGCCGGGCACCGTGACGTCACGCCGACGGTGGTCGGCGCGCAGCTCGTAGCTCGCGGTGGGTTCGAGCCCCTCGGTGGGCAGGGTGACGTCCCCGGCCAGGCCGCTGCGGTCAGGGTCGAACACGAACGGCACACAACCCCGGTCGGGCGGGATGAAGTCGGTGTCCGCCGCGTTGGCGGAGGCGACGATCACCAGCCGCGGGCCGCCGTCGGTCGCTCGCGCGTACTCGGAGTACGGCAGCGGCTTGGAGTAGGCGCTCTCGGCTTCGCGGTCGGAGGTCGCCCGGCCGACGAGATAGGCGATCGCGAGCCGCTCGCGGTAGTAGGGGTGCAGCGAGGTGCGGGTCGCGTCGGTGAAGACCCGGATCAGGACCAGCGCCCCGACGCACAGGGCGGCCACCCACCACCGCGAGCGCCACTCCTCGCTGGCGGCGTAGCCGGCCGTCCAGCGGAGCAGCACCACGAGGACGGCCATGAGGAGCAGGGCCGACCCGGCCCAGGGCACGAGCTTCGTGCGGAGCCAGGTGAGGACCTTGTCGCGGAGCCCACCGGTGGTGTCGCTGCCGAGACTCTGCATGCCCTTCCAGGCCGAGCGCGCGAGCGCGATGAACGCGGCGCCGAGAGCGGCGAGGGTGGCGAAGCCGAACTGCGAGTCGACGGCGGAGTTGGCGCTCACCGCCGCCACACCCGCGACGCCGCTCGCCGTACCGGCCAGGCCCTCGGCGAGTCCGGACCGTCCGCTCGACTCGTGACCGAAGTTGTTGGCCCAGGCCAGGACCAGCGGGATACCGAGCAGCAGGGCCGGGCTGAGCAGGCCGGGGAGGGTGAGGATCCGGGCCAGCGCGCGCCCCTCCCGCCGAAGCCAGTTGGGTGGGACGCGGAACCGGTCGACCATGACCTCGGCCAGGAACAACGCGATGACGATGCCGAGCGGCCCGAGCGCCGCGAGCCAGTACCACGCCGGGAGGTGACCGAAGTTGGTGCGGGCGAGCGCGGTGCCGAGTCCGCTCACCACCGAGGTCTCCGCGATCGCCCAGCCGAGTACCCAGGCGATGCCGCGCAGCGCGATACCGATCAGGACGAGGTTGACGACGACGCCGTACAGCAGGGACATGATGGCCCGGGCCCCGACCGCGAGCGAGGGCAGCATGTAGTGGGTGTGCCGGCGCAGCCGGGCGAGTTCGGGCGTACCCATGGCGTAGGGCAACTTCTCGCCGGGGGCGCCGGTGAGCGAACGCCGGAGGATGTGGAACGCCGCGGCGATGTAGCCGCCGCCGCTCACTCCGATCACCGTCGAGGACCGCTGGTATTCGCCGCGCTCGTTCAGCACCTGCAGGGCACCGAGGGAGAACGCGGCCGACCGGATCCCGCCGCCCGAGCAGCAGATGATCTGGCGGGTACGGTCGTGCCGAGTGAGGTCGGGACCGGCCGCGGCGCCCGCGCGCCGAACCGCCTCCGCCGACTCCTCGCGCGCCTGCGCACCTGGATCCGACCGCTTCGTCGCCTGTCGACCCAGCCGGCTCAGCCAGTTCGGTCGGCCCAGGCCCGGTCGTCCCGGTAGGCCCGGTCGGTTGGGTCGGGCCACCGCCACCGCCGCGACAGCCAGCACGACCCCGCCGGTCCACAGCACCCACAGGGCCGGACTGAGGAGACCGACCTGGAGGGAGGGGCACACCCCGCCTCCCGCGGGGGAGCCGAACCGCTGCCAGAGCACGGCGTTCTCGGCGACGTCGACGACCCCGGCGACCGTGACGAGCACCGCGCCGGCGAGGCCGAGACGGCGGGCCGTGCGGCGTACCGGGCGCAGGAGCCCGAGGTAGCCGTGCACCCGCCAGGCGGCGACGAGGTAGGTGTAGATCAATGCGAGGTCGACCATCAGCGACAGCCGGGCCGGCACCTCGCAGGCGGGGCCCGACGAGCGCAGGTCGAGCCGGAGCGGCCAGGTGGGATCACCGGCCTGGACCGCGTGCCGCATCGGCCACTGCAGGAGCAGCAGGAAGACGGCGAGGATGACGGCGGCACGCAACTGCCGCCAGTGTCCGACGAGCCGAACCTCAGCCCGCGTACGTCCGTCCGACACGAGCGTCCCCCTCTGCGGGTCGGTGTCTCAAGCCACGAGCAGCCCGGAGTCGTCCTCGATCCATCGGATCCGCTGCTCGAGCAGGTCGAGGAAACCCTGTGCCGCCCAGGTCGCCTGGGGCTGACATCCTGCCGTAGCCAACCGACGTACGGTCACCAGGGTTTCGCGCTGCGTCCGGTTCACGTCATCGGCCAGGCCGGCGGTGGAGGACAGCCCGTACGCCTCCGCGAAGACCTCCAGCCGGTGCCGCCGGTCCGGCGGTGCGGGAAAGCCGAGCGAACGGCACTCCGCGTCGGAGCGGAACGGCGCGGCGTACTCCGCGGCGTAGACCACGTCCCTGCGTGCGGGCGCGGGGTAGGCGAAGTCCCAGTCGAGGATGCCGACGGGTTCCTCGCCACGCCAGACGAGGTTCCACGGGCCGAAGTCGCCGTGACACACGACCTCCCGCTCGAGGCCCTGCGCGAGGTCCTGCTCGAGGGCCTGCTCGGAGTCCTGTCCGGGGTCCTGCCCGGCCGGTTCCTGGATGCCGCTCGACCACAGCAGGTCCGGGTCACGCCGCCAGCCGGCGACCGCGCGGTGGTAGTCGCGGAGCAGCCGGGCATAGGACCGCAGCCCGTTCTCACCGACCACCCTGCTCCAGGCGGCCGGACCGGACTCACCCTCGATGAACGTCAGCACCTCCCGGCCCTGCTCGTCGAAGCCGAGCACCCGCGGGCTGTAGGGGAAGCCCACGCTCTCCAGGTGCCGGAGCAGCGCGTGCACGGCCGGAGTCCACGGGTGGGCCGGGCGGCGGACGGTGTCGCCGACGCGTTCGACACGCCGCGGCGGCCGCTCTCCGCGTACGACGTGTTCGGTCATGCCCTCGACGGTAGTCGCGCTCGGGGCCGCGGGCTACAGGATGGTGACGGCTACCGGCGGTCGGACCGCTTCGCCCGGGCGCTCGGTGACCCGTGGTTACGATGCTCTGCGAGACGGCCGGTTGTGGTGACGGCGAGCGAGAACGAGCGTGGACGAGCGAGGCGGCATGAACGACGAGACGATCGGGAGTTGGCTCGACCAACTCGCTTCTTCGGCGCCGGCACCCGGCGGAGGCGCGGCAGCCGCGATGCACGCCGCCATCGGGGCCGCGCTGGTCTCGATGGTCGCCAACCTCACCATCGGCAAGTCCGCGTACGCCGCGCACGAGGAGCACGCCGTCTCCGTCCGCGACCGTGCTGAGGCACTACGCCACAAGGCGATCCGGCTGGCCGCCGACGACGCCGCCGCGTTCACCGCGTTGATGGCGACGTACCGGCTGCCGAAGGAGACCGCGGAGCAGAAGGCCGAACGGGGCGCGGCCATCCGGTCCGCGACCGAGGCCGCGGCCGGCGTACCCCTCGAGATCGCGGCCACCGCCGCCGAGGTGATCGAGCTCGCGGAGTCCCTGCCCGGGCGTTCCAACCCCAACGTCCTCTCCGACGTGGCCGTGGCCGCCAGTTCCGCCGTGGCGGCGGTCGAGTCCGCGGCGGTCAACGTCGAGATCAACCTCGGCTCCCTCCGCGACGCCGCCGTCAAGGAACCCTTGGCAACGGCGCTGGCCGAACACCTCCGCGTCGCCGACCGAGCCCGCACCCTCGTCGCCGAGGTACGTCGGGAGATCAACCAGTGAGCCGGCTCATCGACGGAAAGGCCGTCGCGCGGGTCATCCACGAACAGACCGCGCTCGACGTCGCGAGCCTCCTGGACGACGGGATCGTTCCCGCCCTCGCGGTGGTCGTCCCCACCACCGACCCGGGTACGGCGTGGTACGTCCGCTCGATCGCCCGCGCCGCCGACCGGCTCGGCATCCGCTGCCTGATCGAGCAACTCGACGAACCGACCCCCACGACCATCGCCGACCAACTCGCCGCGCTCTCGGCCGACCAGGACGTCCACGGCGTGATCTGTCAGACTCCGCTGCCCCCGGGCGCGACGCTGGCGAACCTCGGCGGCGCGATCGCCGCGGCCAAGGACGTCGACGGCGCTAGCCCGACCTCCTTCGGACTGCTCGCGGCCGGCTCGGCGGAGGCCTTCGCCCCCGCGACCGCCCAGGCGGTCGTGGAGATCCTGCGGCACGAACAGATCCCCCTGGTCGGGCGCCGGGTCGTCGTGGTCGGCCGGTCGATGGTGGTGGGCAAGCCCGCGGCCATGCTGCTGCTGGCCGAGAACGCCACCGTGACGGTCTGCCACTCGCGCTCGAGCGACCTTCCGTCGATCTGCCGCGAGGCCGACGTCCTCGTCGCCGCGGTCGGCCGGCCCGGACTGATCGGTGCCGAGCACGTCCGCCCAGGTGCGGTCGTCATCGACGTCGGCACCAACCCGACGCCCGACGGCGGGCTGGTCGGCGACGTGGACGAGGCGGCGGTCGCTCCGGTCGCGTCCGCGCTGACGCCCGTGCCTGGCGGCGTCGGTCCGGTGACCACCGCGCTGCTCCTCCGGCACACCGTCGTCGCCGCCGCGCGGGCCGCCGGTCCGCCCGCGTGAGCGACGCAGCGTTCCTCAGCGACCTCGACGCGGACGCCCGCCGCTTCGTGGCCGACCCGGTTGTGCCGGGTGTCTCGGTCGCGGTCGTCGACGGGGACGCCCCGATCTGGACCGGCTCCTACGGCGTGCGTGCCATGACCGGGTCCGCTCCGGTCGAGGAGGGAACGCTCTTCGAAGCGGCGTCGCTGAGCAAACCACTGACGGCATACACCGTCCTTCTCCTCGTGCGGGAAGGGCGGATCCATCTCGACCAGCCGTTGGACGCCCTGCTCCCCGCGCCGTACCTGCCGCACGAGCCCGCCACGACGAAGATCACCGTCCGGATGGTGCTCACCCACACCACCGGTTACCCCAACTGGCGCCGGCCCGGCGAGCGGCTCACCCTGATCCGTGCGCCCGGTGTCCGGTTCGGCTACTCCGGTGAGGGTTTCGTCCAGCTCGAACGAGTGGTCGAGCACGTGACCGGCCGACCGTTCGGCGACTACGTACGCGACAGGGTGCTGATGCAGCTCGGCCTGACCGACAGCACCTTCGCGTGGAGTCCGGCCCTGGCCGGTCGAACCGCGTCGGGGCACACGGACACGAACGCACCTGTCCCGAAGCCGGATCCCTCGACCAACGCCGCGTCGTCCCTGCACACCACGGCCATCGACTTCGCGCGGTACCTCGCGGCCCTCATGGACCCAGCCCGCGAGGGACCACTCACGCGTGCGGACGTGGACGCGATGCTCACTCCGGAGGTACGGCTGCCCGGACCGCTCGCGTGGGGCCTCGGCTGGGGACTGGGCCGGAGCGTCGGTGCGGAGCAGGTGTTCTGGCACTGGGGAGACAACCCCGGCTTCAAGGCGTTCGCCGCGGGATCGCCGGTCCGGCGAACCGGCGTCGTCGTGCTGACCAACGGGGACGCCGGCATGGACGCCGCCGAGCACCTGGTCCGGCGGGTGCTTCCGGCCCTGTGCGCGCCGTTCGACCTGGTGCGCGACTTCCGCTCCTACATCTCCTGACAGGTGCCGTCCGCCGCCCGCTAGCTGTCGGTGGCGGGTGGGACGAGGCCGGTGCGGTAGGCGTAACTGACGGCCTGGGCGCGGTCGCGCACACCGAGCTTGGCGAAGACATGGTTGATGTGGGTCTTCACCGTCCCCTCGCTCACCACGAGGTGGGCCGCGATCTCGGTGTTGGACAGGCCCTCCGCGACCAGCACCAACACCTCGGTCTCGCGAGGTGTCAGTCCGTCGGGTCGCTCCGGTACGGGCTCCGGCCGGCTCGGAGGCGAGGTCGCGGCGATCGCCTCGACCAGGTGGTGCTGGACGGCCCGGTCGATCACCGCGCGGCCACCGGCCACTTGGTGGAGCGCGGCCCGGATCTCCTCGGCTCCGGCGTCCTTGGTGAGGTAACCCCGGGCGCCGGCGCGCAGGGCGTCGAGGACGGAGCGGTCGTCGGCGTACGTCGTCAGCGCCACGACCTGGACGTCGTCGAAGCGTTCCCGCACCCGCCTGGTCGCCTCGATGCCGTCGCAGCGCGGCATCCGCAGATCCATCAGCACCACATCGGGGCGGAGCCGGCCGGCCAGCTCGACCGCCTGTTCGCCGTCGGCCGCGGCGCCGACGACCTCCACTCCGGGCAGCAGGTCCAGCAGCATCGCGAGGCCCTCGCGGACGACGCGCTGGTCGTCGGCGAGCAGCACCCGGATCGGTGTGTCCTCACTCATCCGTGCCCTCCAGGCACCCACAGGACCACCCGGAAGCCGTTGCCCGTGGGCGCCGCGGTGACCGTGCCACCGAGGAGTTCGGCTCGCTCGCGCATCCCGCTCACGCCGTACCCGCGGTCGTCGAGTTGATGGTCGTCGAGCCGCTCGTCGTCGAGCTGCCGGTTGTCGGGGTTCTGCTCGCCGCGATGGTCGGCCGGTCCCGCGTCCGTCGTGAAGTCCTCGACGCTCAGCCGGGTGCCGCCGGGTTCGTAGCCCAACCGGACTTCCACGTGGTCGGGTCGGGCGTGCTTGCGGACGTTGGTCAACGCCTCCTGCGCGACGCGGTAGAGCGTGAGGCGGGTCTGCGGTCCGAGGTCGTGCGGCGTACCCGAGACCTCGAGGTCACACCGGACGCCGCTGTCGCGTGAATACTCACCAGCCAGCGCCCGCAGCCGTTCCGGTCCGGGCAGGTCCTCGTCCCGCAACATGCCGATGGCCTGCCGCGCCTCGCCCAACCCCGCCTCGGCCAGGTGCCGGGCGCGTTCGATCGTGTCGGTCAGGCGCGGATCGACCGACTCGCGGACGGCGAGCAGGCGGGCGCCCTCCAGATGCAGAAGGAGACCGGACAGCGAGTGCGCGAGGACGTCGTGCATCTCGCGGGCGAGCCGCTGGCGTTCTGCCAGCGTCGCCGCGCCGAGCTGAGCCTCCCGGCTCCTCTCCAGCTCCACGAGCAGCGTCTCCGCCTGGACGGTGCGTGCCCGGAGCTGGCGCGCGTAGATCCCGAGCCGGTAGAACGCGACCGCGCCGAGTTCGCTCACCAGGATCGACGTCAACGGACGGTCGGCGCCGAGGATCCCCGCCGCGCCGAGAGCCACCAGCGTGCCGATGGCGACGGCGGCGCCTGCCCGGCGGGGCAGCGTCGAGGCCGCCACGACCGCGGCGATGAAGCCGCCGACGAAACCCGGGCCGTCCGGAACGATCCAGACCAAAGTCACCGAACTCCCGACCAGGACGGCGAAGAGAACGATCCGGAACAGCAGGGGCAGTCGCCTGCCGAGGGCGCTCGCGATGAGGCCGGCGCTCCCGACCACGCCGCCGAACAGGGCGAGGAGAACGATGAGTCCCGCCCCGTGCAGGCCCGGCCGTGGTTCGCTGCGGGCGCCGAGGGTCAGCGCGACCACGAGCACGGCGAATCCGGCGGGCCGCGCCCACAGGAGCAGGCCGTGACGGTGGCCCCGATCGCCTTCGAGGGCAGTGATCGTCGAGGCCGGGGAGAAGTGCGCGGACACCGCATCACGGTAGTACCGGCGCCGGCGCGGGGTCGTCCACCTCCGGGTGGAGGTCGAGCAGGCGACGAGTTGCACCCGTGGGTGGGGGCCGCTGCGACCACGGGTCGACCGAAGCGAGTCGGCGGATCTCCCACCCTGCGCAGACGACGCCACGGGGTCTCCGCCCGCACTCTGGACATCGCTCCGCGTGGTGCGGATGCGGGCCCCGGCGAGTCGTCCGACGAGCGCCGAGCGGCCCACCGAACGGAGGAGATCATGGTTCTACGTCTGGCCGTCATCGGTGCGGCCCTGATCGTCATGGGCTTCGGGCACCTACTCGGCGACAGCCCGTGGACAGCGGTCGCGGGTGGTGTCGTGCTCGTCGTCGCGGGGATCCTCGCGGCCGTCCGGTACCGGCGAGGACTGCCGGTGTCCAGGCTGATCGGCGGTGGCCGCCGATGAGTACCGCCCACGCTCAGTCTCGGGTGCGGCTTCGGCGGCTGCTGCCCAGCATCGCGCTCAACGGCGCCGTTCCCCTGCTCCTGTACGTGTTGCTGCGTCCACACGTGAGCGGCGACGTGACGGCGCTCGCGATCGCCGGCGCGGTCCCGGTCGTCCTCACCGCCGCGGAGCTCCTGTGGCGCCGGCGGCTGGACGCGTTCGGGGTGATCGCCGTGGTGGGGTTCGGCATCGTCGTGCTCCTCCAGCTGGTCTCCGGCGGCAACGCACTGCTGCTCAAGCTGCAGGACTCGGTCGTGACCGGGCCGCTCGGCCTGGTCTGCCTGGGCTCGGTCGCGGTACGCAGGCCCCTGCACCTGTTGGTGATGCGCCTGCTCGCCGCGCGCAGGCCGGAGTTGACGGCGGTGACCGCCGACCCGGCGTGGCGTCGTACGTCGATGGTGTTCACCGCCCTGGTGGGGAGCACGCTGGTGGCCCACGCGCTCGCCATGGTGGTGCTGGCCCTCACGCTGCCGACGGCGACGTTCCTGGCGCTCTCCCGCCCGATCGGCTGGGCCGTCCTCGGGATCGGCGGCGCCTGCCTGTACTGGTACCGCTCCCGGATACGCGGCCGTCGCGCCGGCGTCCCGGCCGAGGCCCTGGCCGACGTCGACGTCGACGTCGACGTCGACGTCGACGTCGACGTCCCTACCGAGGCTCGGGGCATCGCCGCGAAGAAGGAGATCAAACGATGAGCAGCAAGCCGGACATCACCCAGATCACGACCGCCGCCGGAGACCCGGCCTGGCTGGTCACCGGCTATGACGCCGTACGCTCGCTGTTCGCCGACAGCCGGCTGGGCCGCTCGCATCCACGGCCCGACGAAGCGCCACGGCTCTTCGAGACGGCCCTCGTCGGGAGCCCCTCCGGCACCTTCGAAACCGAACACGCCGACCACCTCCGGATGCGACGGGCGCTCAGCAAGGCGTTCTCCGCGCGTCGCATGGAAGCCCTGCGACCACGGGTGCAGGTCCTCGTTGACAGCCTGCTCGACGACCTGCTCGAGCGGACTCCCCCGGTCGACTTCCACGAGGCCTTCTCCTTCCCGTTGCCCGCCCTGGTGATCTCCGAACTGCTCGGCGTTCCGACCCAGGATCGGGACAGGTTCCGGGTCTGGTCGGAGGACATGGCCCACCGGACCGACCGCGCCAAGGCGGACGCCGGCCTGCAGAGCCTGCTCACCTACCTCGACGACCTGGTCAAGGTCAAGCGACGGCAGCAGGCGCAGGACGTGATCTCCGACCTCGTGGCGGCTGCCGACCAGACGGGAGAGCTGACACAGAAGGAGATCGTGGGATTCTCGATGCTCCTCCTCTTCGCCGGTCACGTGACCACGGCCACCGCGCTCGAGAAGGGCATCATGCTCCTCGACCTCCACCCTGAGCAGCGGGCAGCGTTGTGGGGCGATCCGGACCTCGCCGCAGGTGCCGTGGAGGAGATCCTCCGGGCACCCTTTCCCATCCCGGAAACGACAACGACAAGGTCCGGTTCCGCTGGCACCCCGCGCTACGCCCGCGCCGACATCGCCTGCACGGAGCAGACGATCCGGGCCGGCGACCTGGTCGTTCTCGCTCGCGGGGCGGCCAACCAGGACGATCGGGTCTTCACCGAGCCGAACCGTTTCGACGTACGACGGGAGGACAATCCGCACCTGGCGTTCGGCCACGGACCGCACTACTGCCTTGGCGCGCCCCTCGCCCGGATCGAGCTCCAGGTGGCCTTCGCCACGATCCCGCGACGGGTGCCGACCCTGCGACTCGCGGTGCCGGCGGCCGAGATCGAGCGGCGGACGGACCTGGTGATCGGCGCCCTCACCGAACTGCCGGTCACCTGGTGAGGCGTCGGCACGCCCGGAGCACCGCGTTCGCGCATCCGCGAGGTCGCTCGCCGTTACATTGATTCACATGATTCTCCGGGACCTGCTCTACGCGCTGTACGCCCGTCGACTTCGCCGACAGCTGGCCGGGGCAGCGGTTCCCGGCCATGTCGCCCTGGTCATGGACGGCAACCGCCGATGGGCCCGGGAGATGGGGTTCGAGAACCCGAGCGTCGGCCACCGCTACGGCGCCGAGCACGTCGAGAAGGTGCTCGAGTGGTGCGCCGAGGCCGGGATCCGGCGGGTCACGATCTTCGTCGCCTCGATCGACAACCTGCACAAGCGCGGGTCGGACGAGGTGCGGTTCCTCATGGAGATGGTCGAGCGGGTGATCGCCGAGCGCCTCGCCAACAACGCCGGCCGGTGGCAGGTGCACCTCGCGGGCGACCTCGACGAGCTCCCCGACTCGACCGCGCACGCGCTGAAGATCGCCCGCGACACCACCGCCGAACGAGACACGGACTCGCACCTGACCATCGCGGTGGGCTACGACGGCCGGGAGGAGATCACCGAGGCGCTGCGCTCGCTGCTCGACGCCGAGGCACACGCGGGCCGGACGCTGGCCGACCTCGCCCAGACGTTGACCTCGGCCGACATCTCCGCGCACCTCTACACCAAGGGCCAGCCCGACCCGGATCTGGTGATCCGCACCAGCGGTGAACGCCGCATGTCGGGATTCCTGCTGTGGCAGGCGGCCTACTCCGAGCTGTACTTCTGCGACGTGTACTGGCCGGGGTTCCGGCACGTGGACTTCCTCCGCGCACTGCGCTCCTACGACGCCCGACACCGCCGGTTCGGAGGCTGACCCGACACCTGGCGCCCGACGCCTGACCGGACGCCTGACCTGACGCCTGACCTGGGGTGATCGGTGCAGCGGTCACGTGTCGGATGCACCTGTCGGTGGATCGGCCTACCGTTGGTGGCGGTTGGAGGTGCGACATGAGATACGGACTCGACATCTCCTCGGCCGGCTCGTGGGGCGACCCCCGCACGATGGCCGAGATGGCAGCCCTGGCCGAGGCATCCGGCTGGGACGGCGTGTTCCTCGAAGACTACGTGTTCTTCCCCGGCGGCCTGGAGTCCTTCGATCCGTGGGTGACCCTGGCCGCCATCGCGCTCGCCACCGACACCGTGCGACTCGGGACGCTCGTGACCCCGTTGCCGCTGCGGCAACCCGCGCGGGTGGCGGTCGAGGCCATGACCCTCGACCATCTCTCCGGCGGCAGGTTCGTCCTCGGTGTCGGCGCGGGAGACCCGGCGAGCGACGACGTCCGGGCGCGCGGCGATGCGCTCACCGCGCGGTCGGCGGCGGAGATCCTCGACGAGGCCATCGAGGTGATCAACGCCCTCTGGTCGGGCAAGGAGACGACGTTCCATGGCTCCCACCTCGACCTGAGCGACGCGACCCTGCGCCCGCGGCCGCTGCAACGCCCCGGCATCCCGATCTGGGTCGGTGGGTGCCTGACCAGACGGGGGCCGCGGGAGCGGGCGCTGCGCTGGGACGGCGCGTGCCTGTACGGCACACCCCCGCCGACGTGGCGCGACGTGACCGCCGACGAGGTACGCGCACTGCGGCACGACGCGCGCGAACGCCGCGGTGACGACACCTTCGTCGTGGCCGTGGGCGGGCGCGAGCGGCGTGACGACCTGGACGCGGAGATCGACTACGTGACCTCGCTCGCCGAGGCCGGCACCGACTGGTGGCATGAGTACGTGCCGCCCCGGCTGCCCTACGACACGGCTCGTGCGCTGGTGGAGGCGGGGCCGATCCGGGCCCGACCCAGCTGAGGCGCGCCCGCGTCCGGCCCGGCCACCTGGTCGGTGCGCCCGGGCCGGGGAGTCGCCGGACGACCTTTTCCTCGTCGCACGCAGCTCACCAGAGCGCACACGCAGCGTCGCGACGGCCTGTCAACCCGGGCCTGCGGCACGCGCCCGGCCGCCGCCTATTAGCGTCAGTGGTGTGACCGGCTCGTTCGATGACCTCCTCGCTGCCAACGCGCGCTACGCCGACGACTTCAAACTCGCCGGCTTCGACGGGGTCGCCCATGCCGGCGTCGCCGTCGTCACCTGCATGGACTCCCGCATCGACCCACTCGGGATGCTCGGCCTGCGCCCGGGTGACGCGAAGATGCTGCGCAACCCCGGCGGGCGGGTCGACGACCACGTGCTGGTGGCGCTCGTGGTGGCCGTCAGCCTGCTCGGCGTCGACCGCGTCCTCGTCGTCCCTCACACCCGGTGCGCCATGGCCAGCGGGTCCGAGAACGAGATCCGGGAGCGGGTCAGCCAGGCCAGCGGCCGGGACGCCTCCTGGCAGACGTTCGGCGCGATCCAGGACCAGACGGCCGCGCTGCGCGACGACGTCGCCCGGATCCGAGCCCATCCGCTCATCCCCGAGTCCGTCGCGGTCGGCGGCTTCATGTACGACGTCGACACCGGCCGGCTGCACCAGCTCGTCTGACCGGGTCGCGGGTCGACTCCTCGCCTCACTTCGTCACTGTCCGTTGCCCCACGTGGCTGGGGTAGTGTCACCGAGCCGCTGGACGCCATCGACGGGGACGCGAGGAGCGCGATGATCATCCGGGAAGCCAAGGAACTCGCCCGGCAATGGGTCGCCGAGGAGGGCAGGCGTACGCCCGGCTTCCACGGCGCGTTCTTCACCGGCTCGACCAACTGGCTCCCCGACGAGGCCGTACTTCCGCCCAGCTCCGACGTCGACGTGACCGTCGTCCGAAACGACGCCGACGGCACCGACAAGCCCGGGAAGTTCTCCTACCGCGGCCTCATCCTCGAGGTCACCCATCTCCCCGCCGAGCAGGTCCAGTCGGCGCAGGACGTGCTCGGTCACTTCCACCTGGCCGGCAACTTCCGCACACCGAACATCATCCTCGACCCGACGGGTGAGCTGACCGCCCTCCAGGCCGCCGTCTCCCGCGACTTCGCCACTCGCGCGTGGGTACGGGCGCGCACCGAGCACGCCCGATCGCTCGTGTCCGAGCGCCTGCGGGACCTGGACGAGTCGCAGCCGTTCCGCGGCCAGGGCCTCAGCTGCCTGATGTCGGCAGGAGTGTCGACGTACGTGCTGCTCGTGGCCGGTCTGCGCAACCCGACCGTACGCAAGAGGTACCTCGCGACCCGCGAACTCCTCGCGGAGTTCGGCCACCTCGATCTCTATCCGGCCCTGCTCGCGACGGTGGGATGCGCCGACCTGAGCGCCGCGCGGGTCGCGCATCATCTGGACCAGCTCGCCCAGGTCTTCGACGCCGCCAGTGAGGTCCGCGACTCGCCGTTCTACTGGGCGTCGGACCTGAGCGCGGCCGCACGTCCGATCATCATCGACGGCAGCGGGGAGATGATCGACCGGGGCGACCACCGCGAGGCGCTGTTCTGGATGGCCGTCACCTACGGCAAGTGTCTGATGGTCCTCGACCACGGCGGCTCCGCGGCCGCCCTGGAGCGCTTCGAACAGGGCAACACGGAGTTGCTCGCCGACCTCGGTCTCCGCTCCTACGCCGACTGCCAGCGCAGGATCGCGGAGATCGAGGGCCTCCTTCCCCACATCGAGAAGGTCGCGGAGCAGATCATCGCCGCGCATACCGAGATCAAGGACTAGTGCCCATGCAGCCCGGAGGACCTGAGATCACCAGACTCACCCGCACCGCGGCGTCCGAGGCGGTGTCGGATCTCGGCTGGCGTTACGTGCTGGGCACCCTGTTCGCCTGGGTGCGGGTCGAGACTTTCGCACGGTCCGTCGAGGTCGCCGCGTGGGTGGTCGAGGCCGCCGGTGAGCACGCGGACGACCATCTGCGCATCGACCTGCGCCGGGACCGGGTGGTCCTGATGCTCCAGACGTCCTCGGTGGCGGCGGTGACGTCGCGGGACGTGGACGTCGCGCGGCTCATCTCGGCTGCCGTACGGGATCGTGGGCTCCGCACCGAGTCCGGCGACGACACCGTCCGGTCGGTACAGGCCATCGAGATCGCGATAGACGCGATCGACATCGCGGCGGTCCGGCCGTTCTGGAAGGCGGTGACGGGCTACGTCGACGAGCCCGGTCGGTCGGGGCCGACCGACCCGCTGGTCGACCCGATAGGTCAGGGGCCGGCGATCTGGTTCCAGCGGATGAGCGCGCCGCGCCCGCAGCGTAACCGGATCCATCTCGACGTCTCCGTCCCGCATGACGAGGCGCCCGCACGGATCGCCGCCACGCTCGCGGCAGGCGGCGTCCTCATCGACGACGAGGCCGCCCCGGCCTTCTGGGTCTTTGCCGATGTCGAGGGCAACGAGGCGTGCGTCACCACCTGGCAGGGCAGGGACAACTGATGCGTTCGCGGGTGACGTGCCGGCGGGTGGGCTGATGTGGACGACACGGGTGACGGGATTCGCGCTGGTCGAGAATGCCGGCGCGCTGCTGATGCTACGGCACCAACGCCTCGGCGTCACCCGGTGGGAGATACCCGGTGGGCACGTGGACGGCGCCGAGAGCGTCGAGGAGGCCGCGGCGCGCGAGACGTTCGAGGAGGCCGGCCTGGCGGTGGAGGTCGGTCCCCTCGTCGCCACCTGCCTGCACGAATGGCCCGAACGTCACCACCGTCGCCTGATCCTCACCTTCGCGGCGTGGCCGAAGGATCCGCTCGCCCCTCTCGTTCCGCTGCTGACGGACGGGATCAGTGCGGTCGCCTGGCTGGACCCGACCCGGTTGCCGCGTTCGCAGGTGTCACCGCTCCTGCATCCCCTGCTCGACGACTGGCCAGCGATCCTGGCGGCAGACGACCGTCCGCCGCCCTTCCTTCGGGCCCACCACGTCCTCGATGCCGACGGCAACTGGCAACCGGCGATCCTGCCGACGTCATAGCCCGCCAGCCTCCGCAAGGCTGAGTTGACACGATGCTTTCTCTCGTGCGGGAGCACCGACGATCAGGACATGAGCGCGAGTTCCGCCTCGACGGCGTCGACGGTCTCCTCGACGGTGAGAACGCCGTTGTCGATCACGTGGGCGGGCCGGCTCCGGCGTACGCACCACTCGAAGTCGTCGTAGTTACCGCGAAGGCGCTCCTCCTCCAGGAAGGGCTGCCGGTTTCGCGTCCTGTTCCGGTCCACGCAGACGGCGAAGCTGGGCAACAACACCACACGTTGGATGGGGAGCTCGGCCCTGGCCTTCTCCCACGGGTCGCCAGGACCTGGCGGCGCGTAGACGTCGACGACACAGTCGACTCCATCGGCCAGATAGACACCGGCCATGGCCATCGCCAGCTTCGTACCCAGGTTCCACTGGCGTTCGGTCTCCGCCGTCCAGCCATGCTCAGGGCGTGCCACACCGGCCCGGATCAACAGACGTATCGCGTCCACGTCGATCGCGGCTCGGGGCGAGCCGCCGCGCGCCGCCCAGGCGGCCGCGGCCGTGGACTTTCCTGAACCGGCCGGTCCCGTGAGCAGAAGAAGCGTCGGTGGCACGGAGTCTCCTCTTGTGTAGGGAGCAGCTACCCGCGCCAGATCATGACACGAGCATCTGTGTCGCCACCTCACCTTTTGGTCGGTCCGGACGCCCATGTCGGTGGGCTGGGCCATACTCCGGGGATGCAGACTCACCCGTCCATGCCGCGTCTCGTGATGTGCGACGACGCTGAGCTGGCCAAGGTGGTCGGCGCGGAAGTGGCCAGCCGGACGACGATCCACGCATGGCCGCTGTCGTGGGTGCAGCGGCTGGAGTTCACCGACGGCCGAACCTTCGCGTACAAGTCCCAACTCCCGCCGACCGTCGAGCCCGAGTTCTACCAAGCGGCGACCTCTCCACTCCTGCTCGGGCATCGCGTCCTGGACCGCTACGCCGACTGCCGGACCATACTGATCGACTGGCTGGACGCGCCCGGAGTCAACGATGCGCACCAGACCGAGGACCAACTCCTGCACCGCGCACGGGAGGTGGTGAATCAGATCGGCGAGATCGCGGGGGACCTCCCCGTCTATCTCGATCTCGGTACGCCGCAGGCCTGGGCCTCAGCTGTCGAGGGCACCCTGGCGAAGCTGCACGAGCTCGTCGTCAACCGGCGCTTCCCGTCCACCGACGTCAGCATGGTCGAGAAGTTGGCGGACTGGGTCGCCTCGCCGCCGGTGCTCGCCAAGATCACCGAGTCCCCGCGCCTGATACACGGCGACCTCAGGGCTGACCAGATCTTCGTCACCGACGCCGGCTACCGGATCGTCGACTGGCAACGCCCGGTCATCGCGCCGCCGGAGGTCGACCTGGTGTCCCTTCTGACCGATCTGGGGATCGACCCGAGGCCCCACGTCGACGCGAGCACCCGTGGCATCGAGAGGTTCGTCCTTCTGCACTGGGCGGTGGTGGCGCAGTACGACCTCTTTCCCACCCTCGACGGGTCGCTGTTCGACGAGTGGTCCTCGTCCGCGATCAGAGCGATCCTGGGCCTGAAGGAAGAGCAGCGCCGATGAGACTTCGATCCCGGTGAAGCGCTCCATTCCCTTGTTCTCCCTCCCCCTCGACGTCGGCGCATCCGCCGCGAGGGTTGCCGGTTGCCGGCTGCCAGGAGAACCCACCAGGATGGCGGGGTGCATCCTGTCGACGAGCCGATCGAGGTCGTGGCCGCGCGGTCGGAGTGGCTGGCGGAAGGCCGGGCGCTTCGGCACGATCTGTGTGCCGCACTGGGAGTGGCGCCGGCCACCGTTGAGCACATCGGTTCGACGTCCGTCCCAGGGCTCGCGGCCAAGCCGGTGATCGATCTGATGGTGGGATGCGCCGAGACCGAACGGCGCGCAGTCGCCGAGCAGATCACCGATCTGACGGGTTACGAATACCTACGCGGCCACGGCGCGCCGGGGCGAGAGTATCTGCGGCGACGGACCACGCTCCCCTGGTCCAACGCCCACGTCGTCGAGCTGAACGGCGACCTCTGGCGTGACAACCTCGCCTTGCGAGACTTCCTGCGAAGTGCCCCTGAAGCGGTGCAGGAGTACGCCGCCGCCAAACGACTCGCGGCCGAAGGGACGGGATGGCTGCGGGCCTACTCGGCAGCGAAGGCGGACACGGTGGTGGCACTCCTCGAGCGCGCCAGACACTGGGCGCGCGCACAGGGCCATGCCCGAAGCTGACCGCCCTTCGGACGACCGGCTGGTCGTCCTCGTCAACGGCCTGCCCGGGGCGGGGAAGAGCACCCTGTCGCGCCCCCTGGCCCACCTGCTCGGGCTGCCACTGTTCAGCAAGGACCTGATCAAGGAGACGTGGGCGGACATCCTCGGAGCCACTCCACCGGACGGGCGATCGCAGCGGGAGTGGAACGCACTCTTCGGAGCGGCCGCGAGCCAGACCATGTGGAACCTCCTCGGCACGTCTCCCTGCGGCGGCATCGTGGACAGCCCGCTGCCCGCCGGTATGCGTCACCACGTCGAGGCTGGCCTCGCGAACGCGGAGGTGGCCCGACCGCTGGAGATCTGGTGCGACGTACCGCCGGAACTCGCCCGGAGACGACGCGAGGAACGCTGGCCTTCCCAGCACCCCATCCACGGAAGGCTTCCGCGGACCCCCACGAGGAGGCACGTCCAGGAGCCCGATCCGGCCGGGGCGCAGAGCGGGCCGCTCGGACTCGGCCCGGTGCTCCGCGTCGACACCAGCGGACCCGTCGACGTCCAAGCCGTCGCCTCCTGGTGTCGCGGGCAGTAGGCCGAGCCGACCCCATCCCGAGCGCAGCCCCGTCACCGAGGCCGCATAGGTTGAGAGCCCACTCGTGCACGAGAGGACGGGAGCGTATGCCGGAAGGCATCGACCACCAGGTTTCCCACGAGCGTCGCCTCGGCGTGTTCGCCGAGTTGGACGGCCGCCACGGCGCGCGACCGGACCGCGTCGCGTTGCTCGAACTCGCCGCCGCCTACCACGACCGCCGTACGACGCTTCTCGGCCTGGACGACCTGGGCGGGCAACTGACGAAGGTCTACGCCATCGAGGCACCCGGCCGGACGGTCACCCTGGACACGTGGGAACACGCCCTCCACCTCGCGACCGACCAGCTGTGCCAGGACCTCGACATGGGCTCGCTCGGCCTCGGCTGCGTGATCCTGCATGCCGGCGGCGACGGCGACTACGTACTCGTCCACAGCTGGGTCGAGGGGTACATGTCACGGCTGGCGATCTTCACCGGACCCGTCCGAACCCCGACGTCGCTGCGTCCGGCCGCCGTCGGGCTGGCGCCGTGCGTGTGGGAGGCGGCCGTCCTCGCCCACGAACGGGACGCGTACGTCCGGCACGTCCTCGCGGGCAGCGGACCACTCGACCAGCGGCTGCGCGCCTGGAGTTCCGACGCTTTCGCCGTGTCACCCAGCGACAACTAGACCTAGTCCTGCCAGTACGACTCTGGCGGCTGCAGAACGCAGAACTCGTTGCCGTCCGGGTCGGCGAGCACGTGCCAGAGCCAGCCCGACTCCTCGATCGGTTGGTCCGTCACCAGCGTCGCGCCCAGTGCCAGGACGCGATCGACCTCGGCCGCGAGATCCCGCGTCCGCAGGTCGAAGTGGAGCCGATTCTTGGCACGCTTCTCGTCCGACACCCTCTGTAGCAGGATCTCGCAGCCGGCACCTTCGGGCGGATACACACTCAGGTACGTCGGGCCCGCGGGGCCGGTCCTGACGTACCCGAGTGCGGCGGTCCAGAAGTCCGCCGCCCTGTCGAGGTCCGCGCAGTCGAGCACGACGACCAGGTCGCCGTGAGAGTAAGAGTGTCGCGTCCGAGTCATGGCAGCCACGATCGCAGCCGCCCGCTGGTCACCGCACAACGGGCGGGACCCCGCTGTCGGCAGCCGCCGCGTCAGAGCGCCTTGAAGTACCGCGCGATCGGCAGCAGCGTGTAGCCGGCCTTCTCATACGTACGTCGCGCCGGCGCGTGTCCCGGATCGCCGCCGGTTTCCACGATCGCCATCGTCATCCCGGCGTCCTTGATCCGGGCGAGCGCGAACTCCGTCAACGCGGTTCCGACGCCCTGCTTCTGAGCGTCAGGGTCGACCGCCAGCATGGAGATCTCGCCCGTACGACCGTCCTGGTGGAACTCGATCGCGACGAAACCGACGACCTGCGCGCCGACCTCGGCGACCCACACGTTGCCCACGTGGGAGGCGCAGACGTCCTTGACGGCCTGGGCCTGCCCGGACTCCCAGTCGGGGTGCAGCTGGGCGAAGATCGCCGACCCCAGGACGTTGGCCATGGAGGTGAAGACCGGTCCCCACGCACGGAGCGAGAGCCCGACCACGGGGTCCACGTCCCGATCCTCGAACCGCCGGATGTTCGCGGTCACGTCACGCCTCCCAGTCGGCCGTGCGTACTCGATTCGCGGCGACCCTACCGTCTCGTCGTGGGCCAGGCCGTGTCCCGCCGATTATGGTCAAGCAGCATCCAGCTACGTCAAGATCGTCTTGACGACTACTTGGACCGGGACGTCGGCGTTTCATCGCGCCGACGCTACCCCGGCTCGATATTGCGTTGCCGCCTCGGTCACACGGCTGGGACCATGACCCCAACCATCACGGACGAGTGCGAGAGGAGACCGGCAACCATGAGATGTGCACACGCGACGGTCACCTCCGCGGCTTCCTGCCGCTGAGCTTTCCCTCATCCCCGCTGCGACGCGTCCAACGACGCGATCCGCCGCGGCTCACGCGATTCTTCGCGCTCTGGGCGACCGGCCTCGCCAGCCCGTTTCGTACCGACTGCTTGGCGCGCCCGCCTTCTTCTCCTTTGCACACAGGAAAAGAGTCTCGTCATGACGGTTGCCACGGTCCATCTCACCCTCCGGTGCGGTGTCAGACCGACGGATTCTCGCCTCGTTCCGTAGGCGATCCCAGCATCCAGGCTCCTCCGTAGAACCTGCTGCGGCGGTCTTCTCCGGCGCTGGAGGGACTCCGTCCCTTCTGACGCTCCAGGGAGACGTTCACCGTGCGTTCCAACGCGCGGCGCTGTGGCCTGCCCGCCTTCGGTGGGCAGGCCTGAGATGCGCCCGGCAAAGACGAAGATCAAGAAGTTCCGCATGGATCCGAAATACGTCCACCACAGATCCGAAGGCCTCACCCGTCGACAGAACGCGGGCACCAAGGCTCTGGTCATCGACGATCGGCGAGAGGAGCGCAGGCGGCCGAGCCCGGAGGTCGACGACGACCTCGAATGAAGGTCTATTCTCACCAGCGTGCTGGCCGACCCGATCAAGCTGGATCCCGAGGCGTGGGACGCCTGGGACCCCCCCGACCATCGCTTGCCTGCTTCACGATCTACCCGCGCGCTGGTGCGTCGTGGGCGGATGGGCCCTCGACCTGTTTCGTGGCCACCAAAGCCGGGAGCACGAAGATCTCGAGATCGCGACACCGCTGTGGGACTTCGACCTCATCCGGGAGCGGCTGAAAGCGTACGAGTTCTTCGTCGCCGGCAGGGAGGGCTTCTGGCCCGTCGACGGCGCTGGTAGCGCGTTCTTCGAATATCAGCAGACCATGGTGCGCGACCCGGCGAGCGGCATGTGGCGGATCGATGTGATGCGGATCCCCGACGACGGCAAGAACTGGATCTGCGCAAGTGACCGCCACATCCGCCGCCCGTACGACGAGGCAGTGGCACACAGCGCGGACGGCATCCCGTATCTCCGTCCCGAGTTGGTCCTGCTGTTCAAGGGGCTGCAGACGCGCCCCAAAGATCAGGCGGACTTCGAGGCGACGCTGCCCCTGCTGCCCACCGGGGCCCGGGTGTGGCTCGCGCACGCCCTGACCGAGACGAGGGGCGACGGCCATCCCTGGCTCGCGGCTCTCACCTGACCCTCACACCGTCCGGCGTCATTCGTCGGTCAGAACACCCACCGCTCGGCGTTCCCGCAGGTAGCCGAGGGCGAGTTCGAAGCAGCGCCGCGGCTCTTGCGTGGTGTCCAGCTGGAGCCACGGACCCGCCGGGTACTTCGTGTCCAGCACCGCCGCGCCATTGGCTCGTACCTGGGCCGCGACGGTGCGCTGGGCGGGTGCGTCGGAGGACGAAACGCCGACGTCCACCATCTGGCTACGCAGGCGAGGCCGCGACCGAAGGCGCTGCCGGAGTTCGTCCGTGTCGGGCATGACGCACTCGATGAAGCAGTAGGCCGCGGCACGCCGTTGGGCGATCCGGGTCGTCTCCTCGATGATCCGCTCGAACCGACAGGGGCTGTCGAGGATCACGCTCGTGCCGTTTGCGAGCAGCGAGTCGGCGAGCGACCAGGAGAGTTCGAAGCCCAACCGGCCCGCGACGTCCCACTCGAGGCCGACATCCAACGCTGTCGACTTCATGATGTCCAGGTCGAGGACCGCCGCGCCGGTCTGGCTGGCGAGGTGACCGGCGATCGTGCTCTTTCCCATCCCGCTCTGCCCGGCCATCTGGAGCAGAAACAGCCCACCCGAGCGCTGCCCACCGACCGCACCGTCGTTCTCCCGCGTCATGACCGGCCATTGTCCATGACGTCCTGCCGAAGCGCGGGCCGGGCGTAGAGACCCTGGACGAGTACGACCGTGAACGCCAGCAGCACACCGCAGCCGACCAGCGCCAGCGGGAGCCCGGACAGCCTGGCGACCATGGCGACGGCGAACCCGCACACGATCTCGCCGAAGTATTCCGCCTGGGCGAGGAACGAGTGCACTGTCGCGCGTACGTCGTCACTCGTCTCCCGGTTGACCCAGATGGTGCCGATGACCCGCAGCAGCGGCAGGGCGATGCCCGAGACGAGCAGAACGGCGGCACTACCTGTGACGTCCTCGGGGGCGCCGGCCAGTCCAACCAGTCCGACCGCACCCAGCGCACAGGACAGGACGTACCAGCGCAGCACCGCGCGCGCGTCCTCGATGCGACGCTCGACCATCCGGAAGGCAACCGCACCCACGAGGAGGGTCGCGACGCCGAGGCCGGTGAACCATGCCACCGGGTCAGCGGGGAATCCGAGGTCGACGAGTTGCCGGGGATACATCCGGCCAAAAGCGTCCGCGGCACCGTTGACCAGGAACGTCGCGGCGAAGATGACCAGGATCGCCCGACTGCGGCGCACGAGCGTCGATCCACGGACGAGAATCGACCACGACGCCGACCACCGCCGCCCGGAGGCGGGCACAAAGCGCGCCTCGCGGAAGCGGAACACGACGTACAGGCCGAGCAGCAGCATGGCCACCCCGGCGACCACCATCGCCGTACTCCGCTGCGTCAGCGACGCCAGGCCGGCAAGGGCCACCATCCCGACCGCGGCGCCGGTCAGCTGGGCGCGCCCGGACCGCATCAGCACGGTGGAGATGCGGGCGGGCTCGTTGAGTTCGTCGGTGATCCACGCGACGTCGGCGCCGCTGGCGAAGGTCCAGGACAGGCCCCACAGCATCTGCGTCGCGACCACGAGCCCGGAGTCGGTGACGAGTCCCGTCGCGATCATCGCCGTACCCATCAGCACATGAGAGATGACGAGGGACCACTTCCTGCTGATGGTGTCGGCGACGACACCGGCTGGGACCTCGAAGGCGAGAGCGACGATTCCCTGGCCGACTCCGACGAGTACGAGCTGGGACGCCGAGAGCCCCGCGTCCACGACGAGATAGACGCTGGTGACCAGCCACCAGCCGTTGTGGAGCAGAGCCCGATACCAGATCCACCGCAGGAAGACCGCGACGAGGTCGGGGGCTCCACTCACTCGACGCATTCCTTTCGCAGGTCTTCGGCCGCGACACGTGCCGGAGCGAGAGGATGCGGAACGCGAGCCGACGGGCAGCTCAGCCCGGCGAGCCGCAGGTTACTCGCGTCGACGCCGAGAGCTCACACCCTTTTCGACGCACACGTCACACGTGATCGCGTTCAGCTCAGGCGCTGGAACGCCGACGGCGGTGGTCCGTCCTGGATGCGCCGGCGAATCAGGTCGGCGCACTCTCGCGGCCTGAGCACGGACGTGTCGACCTCGAGGTCGTAGCCGCCGTGGGCGTGGACCGCCTCGTGCCACAGGCTCACCGGGTCGGCGATGGACGTGCTCTCCCGGTAGCCGACACCGCCCCAGGTGGCGCGTCGGCGTTCGAGGGCAACCTCGACCGGACAACGGACGCCCACGAACAGCACGAAGTGGCCTCGCAGCCGATCGGCGCAGTCGCGAAGGATTCCGAGCGGGGCCGAGTAGTGGTCGTGGTGACCCGCGTCCACCACGACGTTCAGACCGAGCCGACTGTGTGCCGCGATGGCGTCGTACATGGCGCGGTACAGCGTCACGACCAGCGGCTCGAGGTCCGGCCGTTCGGCTCCCGGTCGCAACCCGATTCCCGGTTGGAAGCGTTCGGGAGTCATCGCCTTGAACCGGTCGACCCCGAGGTTCATCCACACGCCGTCGAAGCTGTTCTGGATCTCGGTGACGATGCTGGACTTCCCGGCCCGTGGAGGACCGTTGAGGATGACGATCTTGCCCGGAGCGTCCGGTTGTGGCATGCACTGCGTCATGCGGATCCTCTCCTCCGACGACAGGTAGGGCCAGGTCGGGTCCGGTGGAACCTGGGTCGCGTCCTGGGGCGTGTCGTGGCCGAACACGACCTAGCCGAAGCGGGCGACGAAACGGCGCTGCCAGGGCGTCTCGACGGCACGGCGCGCGTAGTGCTCGCGGACATAGGCGACGGCCCGGTGGTTCGGAACTCCGTCGAGGACGGCGAGGCAGGCGAGCGCGGTGCCGGTGCGTCCGAGTCCGCCGTTGCAGGCGATCTCGACACGCTCGGTCTCCGCACGCACCCAGGTGTCGCGGAGCGCGTCCGCAGTCGTGGTGGGGTCGGCCGGGAGCCAGAAGTCCGCCCACCGAAGCCAGCGAAACTCCCAGGTCACCTGTGGCGGCTGACGTCCGAGCAGGTAGAGCGCGTACGTCGGCTGCGGCCCCTGCGGGAGCGGCCGCCTCAGTCCCCGTCCGCGCACGATCCGCCCGGAGGGCAGCCGCAGAACGCCGGCCGTCGAGGGGTCCCACGTCTCCGTCACGTCGCCGAGCCTAGGACACGTCCGCCCCTTCGTTCCCACCGATGAGTTTCGCGCGGCCGCGTCGTCTGCACCGGAGAACGACGTCACGAATCATGAGGAGGCACTCCCTTGCGTACGCTCGCGATCACCCAGAACATCACCGTGGACGGCTCGATCGAGATGCTGGGCGAGTGGTTCGATCCCCAGGGGCAGGGCGAGGTGGACAGCTCGGATCTGCTCGAGGAACTCCACCGCCAGGACCGCGACGCCGACGGGTTCCTCGTGGGACGCCGGACGTTCGAGGACCTACGTGGGTACTGGCCCGAGCAGTCCGAGGACTCCACCGGGATCACCGACTACCTCAACAGCGTCCAGAAGTACGTCGTCTCCACGACGATGACCGACCCGCGGTGGCAGAACACGACGATCCTGTCCGGCGACCCCGTTGACGAGGTTCGCGCGCTGAAGGCGAAGCCGGGCGCGGACATCGTGATCACCGGGAGCATCACCCTCTGCCACACCCTGATCCAGGCCGGGCTGGTCGATGAGTACCGGCTTTTTGTCTACCCCGTGGTGCAGGGGCGCGGGCGGCGGTTGTTCCCGGAGGGTTTCGAGGTGCCGGCGCTCAGGCTCCTCGACGCGAAAATCTTCCGCTCGGGGATCACGTTCTCGCGCTACGCCCCAGCCTGACGCCCCGCCGAGCAGTAAGCAACCTTGGTTGACTACTTCGAGATTAGTCAACTAAGGTTGCTTGCATGTCCGCTGTCGAGACTCCCCTCACTCAGGATCCCGCCGACGGGTTGGCCGCCGTCGCGGCGCTGCGGCGTCTGGCCGACCAGATCGAGGACGCCGCCGTCGAGCAGGCGATGCGGACGGGCTGGAGTTGGCCGCAGGTCGCCGAGGCACTCGGAGTGACGCGCCAGGCGGTTCACAAGAAGCACGCCAAGCGGCTCATCACCGCCGGCGTCACCCTGAGGAGGCGCTGAGGATGATCGCGGCCGGCAAGTTCGTCCAACAACTCATCGAGCAGGGGATCCGGGAAGCCCGCGACGACAGGTCACCCGTGGTCGAGGCCCACCATCTGCTGCTCGCGATCCCGGCCGAGCCGGAAGGCGACCCAGCACGGGCGCTGGCCTCGGTCGGTCTTGACCGCCCGTCGATCCGCGCCGCGCTGGACCACGAGTTCGCGCACAGCCTGCGCACGGTCGGGGTCTCCCTCGCCGACTTCGAGCTGCCGAGGCCGGCCAACTCCCCCGAGCCGCCGAACCAACTCGGAGCGTCGGCCAAGCTCGCGCTCGAACGCGGCTTCGCATCCGCAGCCCGCAGGAAGGAGCTGCGACCGGCGCACCTACTTCTCGGCATCCTGCAAGCCGAGGTTGGCACCGTCCCGCGGGCGCTCGCCCTGGCCGGCGTCGACCGTTCGGAGCTGATGGTCCGCGTCCTGGACACCCTCACCGACACCGGCGACTGACGAGCAGAGGCGGACGCGATGCTGTCAAACGAGCAAGTCGTGCTTGACGTCGCCCGGCTGCGGATGCGGTACGGCACGAAGGAGCTAGGGCAGTCCTGGCGGCACCTGGAGACCGTTGGTGTCCTCGGAGTCTGGGCCGTGCTCGGTCTGGTCGTCGCGCCGCTCGTCCTGGGCCGCATGGCGCGCCGGGAGTCCGGTTCGAGGGTCGCCGAGCGTCGCGAGCGGGCACTGCAACGGGTGGGGTGAGCGAGGTTCGCGTGGGGCGTGCGCCGAGCAGGCTGGACGTCTCGCCTGGCCTGGGCTGGTCTGCGCGGCCCGGGTCGTCAGGACCGGCGTTCGACGAGCTCGATCGGGTTGTCGTCGGGGTCGGCGATCCAGGCGACTCGGAGGGTGCCGAGCCAGTCGTGCGGCTCGGAGAGAACCCGCGCCCCCGCCGCCACCAGCGAGGCGAACGCCGCGTCGGCGTCGTCGGTCCACAAGACGATCTCCATGCCGCGACCGGGTTTGCTCAGGTCGAGGTCGAGTCCGTGGTCGGCAACGGCGGAGGTCACCGCGGCGATGCCGATCGTGAACCCGTCGAGCTTGAGCTCGACGTGCAGCGGAGCGCCTTCGCGGGGCGTCCGGAAGCTCTCCTCGAAGCCGAAGCGGCGGTAGAACTCGACCGAGCGAGCGACGTCCGCGGCGTAGATGTTGACCTGTGGGGTGGAGAACATGCGCGAGACCGTAACAGTGGATTCCGACATTCGCGCCCGTCGTCTCACCTGTTCGTAGCTCCGCCCGCCCGCGGCTTACCCACGTGGTCGGCGTAGGTCGAGGCTAGGCTTCGGGATCATGTTTCCGGTGACGCTGGCAGGTCCTCGTGTCATGCTCCGCGAGTTCCGCGCGGACGACGCTTCGGCCGTCTTTGCCTACGCCTCCGATCCGGTCGTGTCGGCGTACGTCCCGTGGGACACCCACGCCGACATCGAGGTGACGCGAGGGTTCCTGTCCGGCGTCCTCGCGTCGGCAGATGCGGAGGAACGCACACGCTACGAGCTCGCAGTCACCACGTCGGGCGGTGCCGGCCGCGCGGGCGAGGACGGCGAGGAGGCGCGGCTCATCGGTGCCGGTCGGATCTCGGTCCAGGACGCCCGGCACCGGAGGGGAAGCATCGGTTACGTACTCGCTCCGGACTACTGGTCGAAGGGCATCGGCACCGAGGTCGCCCATCTCCTGCTCGCGTTCGGTTTCGAGCGGCTGAACCTGCACCGCATCGAGGCGACCGCCCATCCGGACAACATCGGCTCCCAACGGGTCTTCGAGAAGGTCGGGATGAAGTACGAGGGACGGATCCGGGACCACCTGCTGTTCGGCAACGGCTGGAGGGACTCGCTCAGCTACGCGATTCTCGAAGGCGACCCGCGCCCAGCCGCCGCGACCCGACCGTAGACCCACAAAGCCCGGACGCCTGTCCCGCGAAAGGAATCGGTCATGGCCGAGGAGATCGTGTGGTCGACGACGCAGCCGGCTCTGGAGGTCCCGCATCGCATCGAGCTGGTGCGCTCGACCCTGCTCCCTCCGACTGACCTGGTCTCGTGTGCGTTCGTCCTCGCGGTGGACCGGTCCGCCCGGGTGCTGCTCGCCCATGTCGACCGACCGGGCCGGGGCTGGGACGTTCCCGGCGGCCATCTCGAGCCCGGCGAAACACCACAGGCCGCCGCGATCCGCGAACTCCGTGAGGAGACGGGATTCGCGGTGACCGAAGCGGACCTGTCCGTCGTGGGCTGGACCCGGATCAGCCTGGACGAGCGGCCACCCGCCTACCGCTATCCCTACCCGGTGAGCTTCATGGTCTTCTTCCAGGCTCGCGGCGAGCACGACGGACCACCGACCAGACCAACGCCCGGTTCGGAGTGCACCGCGGCTGCCTGGCTGAGCGCCGCCGAGGTGAGGGCGAGGTGTGCGAACCCGGACTGGCTACCGCTCCTGGGCGTGCCCATCCGGGAGTCCCGGTGAGATCGCTCCGCCTTGGTCCTCTTCAGAGCCGGTCGACCTCGACGACGGCGCGGGCGAACGCCTCCGGCGCCTCCTGCGGCACGTTGTGACCGATCCCCTCCAGAGTCCGATGCTCGTACTTGCCCGAGAACTTCTCGCGGTACGACGTACCGTTGCCGGGCGGTGTGAACGGGTCCACCTCACCGTCCAGAGTGATCGTGGGAACGGAGATGACCGGACTTCGAGCAAGCCGCCCCTCAAGACTGGCATAACGCGGGTCACTTCTGACGAGGCTCAACCGCCAGCGATAGTTGTAGATCACGATCGCGACATAGTCCGGATTGTCGAAGGCCGTGGCCGTACGATCAAACGTCGCGTCGTCGAAATGCCAGGTCGGGGAGTTGAATCTCCAGACGAGCTTCGCGAGCTCGTCCCGGTTCTCCTGGAGTCCGAACCGGCCCCTTTCCGTGGCGAAGTAGAACTGGTACCACCACGCCCACTCGACTTTCGGCGGCAGCGGCTTCTTGTTGGCCTCCAGGTTGGTGATCAGATAGCCGGTGACCGAGACCAGGCCGCTGACTCGCGCGGGCCAGAGCGCCGCGATGATGTCGGCCGTCCGCGATCCCCAGTCGTATCCGGCGAGAACGGCCCGCTCGATCCCGAGCGCGTCCATCAGGGCGATGATGTCGAGAGCGAACACGGACTGTTCGGCGTTCCGAGGCGTACTCCTGGACAGGAAACGTGTCGTACCGTAGCCGCGTAGGTAGGGAACGATCACCCGGTAGCCGCGGTCGGCCAGCAAGGGCGCGACGTCGACGTAGCTGTGAATGTCGTACGGCCAGCCATGCAGCAGAATGGCGACCGGACCGCGTGCGGGGCCAACCTCGACATACCCGACGCTGAGGACGCCGGCGCGGATCCTCCTCAACGGACCGAAGGACGCCGTCCCGCCCGCTCTGGGTGGTCCGAGCGTCGGCGGATCTGTCGGATCGCGCCCGCCCGGAACCGAGGTCGTGCACGCCGAACCGAGTCCGACCAGAGACGCCGCGGCCGCTCCCGCACCCAGCAACTTGCCGAACGTCCGTCGGTCGATCATGGAAGCCGCCCCCTGGAGGCGTCGCGCGCACCCGAGCCACTCAGAGGAAAACAGTGCCCGCTGCGCCCGCTCCGGAACCGGTTTCACCTTGCGCTCCGGTCCGGGGAATCACGTACATCACTGACTCGGCCTGGTCTCCGAAGGACTCGAGGAACCTCCCTCCGATCGCCTCCAGGAATCGGCGGGACGGCTCGTTGTCGGCCCTGGTGTTGGCCGCGATGAGTTCCGCCTCGGGGCGCGCTCGAACACCCACACGAGTAGGGCGTGGACAGCTTCGCGTGCGTACCCTCGTCGCCAGTGCTCCGGGAGGAACCCGTAGGAGACCTCCCAGTTTCCGCTGCGCCGGTCGGCGCCGATACCCAGAAGCCCGATCGGCTCGCCGGTCGCCCGAATGGCCACACAGTACTTCCCGGGCTTGCCTACGAAGTCGGTGTTGCGATGCCGGACCACCCCGGGCTCGAGCGGTCCACCCATGTAGCGGCGTACGTCGGGGTCGGTCCAGATTCGCGTGAGCATCTCGTCATCAGCGGTTTCGACGCTACGAAGGACGAGTCTCGCCGTCACGATCGGGGCGGTCAGTCCCAGGTGCGAGCGGTCCATGTCTGCCATCGCCCAAGTCTTCCGTGCCGTGCGGCTGATCGCGCACTCCAAGCACACACAGCGCCGGGACGGCTGACGCCGAGCACTCTGGCTGTTGCCGGCGCCACGCTCAGGTCTCGACGACGCGGTGCGGCTCATCGGGACCGAGCGGTTCTACTCGCTCCTTGAGTACGTCGAAGGTGTTGCGCACCATGCGGATACTGCCCGACGGATCGGCGTTCCGACTCTCGACCCGGCGCCACGCGGTCTCGTCGTCGCATCGAACGTGATAGAGCCGCCGGTCTGCCCCACACTCCTCGACGACCTTGCGCACCGCGTCGCGATCAGCGCGGCTCCAGAAACCCAGGTCCAAGATCACGTCGAGACCGAGTACGAGGCATCGAGTCCAGACCGGTTGCATCGCGGCCGCGAGCCTGGCATTGACCGTCGCGACGTCCGGCTTGATGGCTTCCTCGTCGTCGCCGAACAAGGTAGTGAGCCACTCGTCGGACGTGAACCGAACCGCCGCGACATCGCGTTCGAGCTTTCTGGCGAACGTCGTCTTGCCTGTTCCGATGTAGCCGTAGATCAGGTGCGCTGTCGCCATGGCCGCCGATGCTAGTCGGGAAGGATCGGCCGCTTGCTACGCGACCAGCCCTCAGCCCGAGGAGATCCAGCACGGTGAGGCGAACCGCTCCCGAGCAAGGGTGCCTATCCTGCCGTGATGGTTGAGATCCCGGCCGCATTCGTACGGACCACCATCGAGCGCGAGGGCGATCCTGGCCGAACCTGGGTGGCGTCCCTGCCCGGCCTGGTGGATGAGTTCCTGCAGCGGTGGGGCTGCATACCCGCGGCACCGATCAGGTTCGGCCAGGTCGGGATCATTCTGCCCGTACAGCGTCATGACGGCGCCCCCGCTGTCCTGAAGATCTCCTTTACTCATCCCGGCAACATGTACGAGGCACACGCCCTCGCCGCCTGGGACGGTCGGGGTGCGGTGCGGCTGTACGAGCGGGACGACGCCAGGTTCGCCATGCTGCTGGAGCAGGCCGAGTGGAAGACGCTCGACGATCTCGGGGACGTCGACCAGGCGACCGCCGTGACAGGACAGCTGGCCCGACGACTGGCCGTCCCGGCGCCACCCGACCTGCCTCGGCTGTCCGATCGGGCGGAGGAGTGGGAACGAACGCTCGGCGAGGACGCCGCGAAGCTGGGCCACCGGCTGTCGCAGCGTGCACTGGGCGCGGCGCTCGCCACCATCCAGGACCTCGGCCGCAAACAGCCCGACACGATGGTTCACGGTGACCTGCACTTCGGAAACATCGTGCGCGCCGAGCGAGAGCCGTGGCTCGTCGTGGACCCCAAGGGATGCGTCGGAGATCTCGCGTTCGACGCATCCAGGGTGCTCGTCCGCGGTGTCGACAGCCTTCGCGAAGCCGACGATCTGGAAGCTGAGCTGAGGCGCCGGCTGGCGATCTTCTCCGACGCGGCCGAGATCGAGCGCGAACGGGCCATCCGATGGCTCCAGGTCGACGCCGCGATGGGTGCCTGTCGGGGCATCGACTACGGCGAGGAAGCCTGGGTCGTCTCATTCCTCGTGCACGTTGCCGAGCTTCTGGCTTGACACCCTGCGGGTCGGCTGAGAGTCGGTGGGCTCTGATGGTCCGGGCGACATCCTGTCACCGGGAACCGCACCCGGCGACCGTCGACGCAGCGCCGCTGGGCCGACGGTAGGGTCCTGCGGTGACGTCGGTCAGGAGGGGGGCCCGGCCGATCTCGTAGCGGCGTTACCCGCACCCGTCCATCTGGCACTGGATGAGTGTCTGCCCGAACATCGACGTGATTCGTGGTCCCTCAGGAGCCAGTTCTGTGCTGACCTCATTGTTGTGGCGGGCAAGATGGCCGGCCGACGCGACGCGGACCTACTACGCGATCACCGGGTTCTCGAGCCTGTTCTGGGTGCTGAACTCCACACTCAGCCTGGTCTATATGGCCACCACTGTCGGGCTCAGTCCCTTGCAGATGGTGCTTGTCGGAACGGTGCTGGAAGCGGTGACCTTCCTCTTCGAGATTCCGACCGGGATCGTCTCCGATCTGTACAGCCGACGCTTGTCCGTGATCATCGGGTACCTGCTCATGGGCGCGGGATTCCTCCTGCAGGGGCTGGTGCCAACGTTCGAGGCGGTCCTGCTCGCCCAGGTCATCTGGGGTATCGGGTTCACGTTCACCTCCGGGGCGGAGGAGGCGTGGCTCACCGATGAGATCGGTCAGGACAACGTCGCACAGGTCTTCACACGGGGCCAGCAGGTCTATCTCGGCACCACCTTGGTGGGTACGCTCGCGGCCGGGGCCCTGGGCCTGATCGACATTCGCGTTCCGCTGGTGGCGTCCGGCGCGGGCTTCATGGTCCTCGCGGTCGGGCTGCTCCTGGTCATGCCGGAACAGAACTTCACCAGGGTGCCCAGGGATGAGCGGGAGACGTTCCGTCACATGGGAAGGACGCTTGCGGACGGAATCGCGCTGGCACGACGGCGTCCCGTGGTGCGATCGTTCCTTCTCGTCAGCCTCTTCGTGGGCCTGTCAAGCGAGGCCTTCGACCGGCTGTGGACGGTACGCGTTCTGGAGGACTTCGACTTCCCTGATTTCCTGGGTACCGACAATCCCGTGGTCTGGTTCACCGCGTTCAGTGTGATCGGCACCTGCATCGCACTCGGCGCATCGCTGGTGGTCAACAAGGTGAGTCCAGCCAGCGTGAACGCGCTCCATCCCCGAGGCATGCTCGCGTTGCTCGCGGCCCTCCAGGTCCTGGGGGTCGCCGGCCTCGCGGTGCTCGGCAACCTCTGGCTCGCACTCGCCGCGATGTGGCTACGGGACGCCGCGGTCGCGCTGTCGATGCCCGTCCAGGCCGCCTGGCTCAACCGCAACGTCGACTCGCGGGTACGAGCGACCACGCTGTCCATGAACAGCCAGGCCAACGCCATCGGCCAGGTCGCAGGTGGCCCACCGTTGGGGGGACTCGCGAATCGCACCTCTGTCTCCACGGCTCTCGTCACGTCCGCGGTGGTGCTCGCCCCGATCGTCGCCATCTATGCCAGGTTGAAGCCGCCCGCAGAGCCGAAGTAGACGAGGCACCGCGAGTGAGGCGCGGCGACCAGGTGCTTGCCGCGCCTTCACCAGGCGCTGGAGATTCTCTGGACGGTACGTAGCCAGGCCCTGATGCCTTCGAGACGGTCCGGCTGGTCCGCCCATCCGTACGACATCGCCAGGCCGTCGAGCACGAGCATCAGCTTCCCGCGCCCGATGGCCTCGACGCATTCAGCGTCGGACAGGCCGTAACCGTGGAAGAACGCCGCCACCCTCGGGTTCTTCATGGACATGGGTCCGCTCTCGAAGAGCTTGATCAGCTCCTGGTGAATCCCGGTTCCGGCCAGGGAGAGACCCCAGTCGAGCACGGTGATCTCGTCCGCGTCGACGACGAGGTTGTCGAGCCGGTTGTCGTAATGCGTGAGGACCGACCTGACCGGCCATTCCTGTGCTTCGCGCACCTTGGACGCCACCGCGGCGAGGTCTGCTTCTGTGACGATCCGCTGGGCCAGGAGCAGATTCAGAACCTTCTCGTCTTCGGGCCTGAACTGTCCGACACACAGGTGAACGCCGAGCCAGCGGTTCAGATAGTCGGTCCAGGTCGCGAACCGGCCCCGGTAGCCACCGGACCCGTCCGGTACGAACATCCCGAACCCCGTCGTCTCGACGAGGTTGGTCTTCCGAATCTCCGCTCCGAGTTGGCCGAACCAGTTGGCCGCGCTCTCCGTAGCGAGCGGGTGCGCCGAGGCGAGCGTGCCGTGGGCGCGTTGGATCAGCGCGTACGGACGAGGGTCGTCCCCGATCGCGAGGATCCTCGGCGTCCGCACCCCGGCATCGGCCGCCCGGGCAGTCAGCCACTGGAGTACGGCATAGTCGTTGCACGACGTGGCGGCGTCGCTGCCGGGGATGACATGGCCCGTCAGGTGCGCGACGCTCTCGCCAGCATCCGATCGGCTGAGCAGGACCGCGACGTCCTTGGTGCCGTAGCAAGCGCTCTGCTCGCCCGCGCCGATGAAGCCCAGATGCGCTGCGGACCAGCCATGGCGCGCCAGGATCTCCCCGGCCTGAACGTACAAACTGTGCTCGCACACCCGGGCGACCCTACCGATCCGGCTCGTACCGCTCCCACCCCATTTCCCCGACCGGCGTCAAACGGGATCCAGCGGATCACTCGGCGCCGGGCGGAATGACATCCCATCCTCCGTGGTGCCAGAGCCACTCGTGGGCGTACCTGTCGAGGAAGGGTGTGTGGTACCAGACGCGCACCCATCGCGGCGCGCGATCCAACCGCGGCCGCATGCCGTGCGGTGGCGTCCAGGTCCAGGCTGGTCGCGTGCCGGCCGGCGCGGTCCATCCTCCGGGTGACGGCGCAGCCCGGGTGGCCCACAGCTTGCGAGCGCGCTCCCCCCTGCGGCGATGCTCCTCACGCGATGGTTCCTCTGCCATGGAGTCATCATCGCTGGTCAGGTACCGGTCGTCGGCCGCTCGGACGGATCGGAGGGGCGCGGTCCCGAAGATGTGGAACCTTTCGTGGGCCTGATCGCATCTAGGGGATGCGATCACATGGGAGGGGGAGTCGGTGGCAGACACCGCGGAGGAGTTCAGCTCCTACGTTGCCGCTCGGCATGGCGCGCTGACGCGCACGGCGTTCCTACTGACGGGGGACCATCACGCGGCCGAGGATCTGGTGCAGACCGCCCTGGCCCGCACCTACCTGGCGTGGAGTCGCATCCACAACCAGACGGCCCTGGACACCTACGTACGACGGACCATGGTCAACGAGCACACCTCCTGGTGGCGGCGGGCCTGGCGCCGTGGGGAGGCGCTGACCGCCGAACTGCCAGACCACCCGGCGACCGATCCACGCGCTGACCCTGACGGGTTGGCCGAGCGGGACGGTGACCTGTGGCGCCTCCTTCGAGCCCTCCCGGCACATCACCGTGCCGCGGTCGTACTCCGCTACTTCGAGGACCTCAGCGAGGCCGAGACCGCCGAAATCCTCGGCTGCTCGATCGGCACCGTCAAGAGCCGCACCCACCGCGCTCTCGCGACGCTGCGTGCCGGACTCACCCCGCCCACAGAACCGGCCGCCGTTCCCGACACCGAGCCCGTCAGGAGGGACGCCCGATGAACCACCACCAGCACGACCAGGACCTCACGGACAACGACCTCCGCGCCGGCCTGACCCGCCTCGCGGCACACGCCAAAACCCACCACGACCCAGCCGCCGATGCCATGCGCCGCGCCCGCTCCCTGCGGTCGCGCCGGCGGGCCACCACGGTCGTCGCCGGCCTGGCCGCGATCGCGGTCGCCCTACCGCTCGGCCTGAACCTCCTCAACCCACGCGGCGACCACACCAGGGTGGACTCCACGACCACGACACCGACACCGACACAAACGCACGGGCCGACGCCAACCCACACGCCGGCGCCCGCTGTCACCCCGACGGCCGGCGCCTCACCGGAACCCACAGCCGGACCTGTCGTGCCCCTCTATGCGCCCAAGGAACTCTGGTCGGACAAGGACTTCGCTGGTCTTCCGCGTGGCGAGGACCCGAAGGTGCCCTGGTACGCCGACGGCGAGATCCACGACGGGGCGACCACCACACCAGTCGACCTTCCGGACTGGACGCCCTTCGAGCTCGTGGATGAGGGCTACCTGGCCAACCGCACTGAGAACGAACAGTGGCGCCTCCAGCTCGTCGGGCTTGACGGCACGCAGAAACTGACCGCGCGAGGCCGAGCTGTCGTGTCAAACGACGGGCGGCAGATCGCCTGGGCGACGCCGGAAGGCACCGTGAACGTCGCCGACGCGCACACCGGCAAGATCCTCCATTCAATCCATGTGGGAAAGGGCGGCCCGGGCGGCTTCCTCGGCAAGCGGGTCCTGCTCACCGTCGGTCCCGAGACGCCGAAGTCTTCGGAGGTACAGGTGTGGGATCCCAGGACCGGACAACTCACAGCGTGGACTGACTTCGCCGACGTCCAGTCCACATACAGGGGCCTTGCGGCGGTGGTACCTAAATTCGCTCAGGGGCCCGTCATAGACCGGGAGGATTGCTCGGCGGTCATCGACACCGACAACGGCAACAGAGAACTGTGGCGGGTCTGCCCGAAGCAGTACGGCGGCGTAAGCATCCGCGGGTTCTCACCCAACGGCCGCTATGCGGTCGTGTGGATCATGAACGAAGGCCAGACTGTGCCCAATTACACGATCGCCGATGCGCGGACCGGCAGGCCGGTTCTCACCATCCTGGGTTACTCCGGGACCATGGAGTGGGAGGACGAGGAACACTTCCTCCTCACTTCCTACAGCAGCCTCCAAGGAGAGCGGGGCATTGTCCGGTGCACCGTCGCGGGCACATGCGAACTTGCCACCCACGGACGGCCCGCAGACAGCCTTTCGTACAAGCTCCCGGGTGACTATTAGGAGGTCTGTCGAGGCCGCAGGCGTCAACCCTGACTTGCGCCAGGATAGGCGCTCATCGGTCCGGCTCTCTCTGCCGGCTGGTCGTGGGCGACGGCTGCGGGTTGTCAGACGTCGAGGGTGACGGCACCGAGCTGGACCAGCATCTTCAGCAGGTTGCCGACGCCCCAGTGGTCGGTGATCTTCCCGTCCACGACCTTCATCACATCCACGGTCTCGAACTCGACGGCCCGCCCGGTTGGCGCGACGCCGAGGACCCGACCGGTCTGCGTACCCCTGTAGATCTTGAAGGTCGTCACCATCCCGTCCTTCGCGATCTGCCACTTGATGTCCGGCGTGAAGTCAGGGAAACCCTCGCGCAGGGCCTGGTAGAGGAAGAGCACGCCGGGCTTGTCGGCGGTGGTGCCAGGTTGGGGGGTGTGGTCGACGAAGTCGTCGGCGAACAGTTCGTCGAACAGCTTCCAGTCGCCCTTACCCTGTACGTCCTCGGTGTTGCGGCGGACCACGGCGATCGCTTCGGCGTCGGTAGTCATGTCTTGAGCTCCAATCATTGTGGGGTTTCGGTCACACCTCGAGCGAAGGCCCGGTGAGGGCACGCTGTGCCCGTCGGCCTGCGATCGAGGCGAAGAGCGCGGAGGTGATGACGATCGCGCCGCCGATGACGTAGACCGGCACGAGGCCGGCGTTGTCGACGAGCAGGCCGCCGACGGCGGACCCGATCGCGATTGAGATCTGCATGTTCGAGACGTTCACGGCCGAGGCGGCTTCCTGGGCGTGCGGCATGGCGCGCAGCATCCAGACCTGAGCGGTGAGCGGGATCAGCCCCCAGATGACGCCCCAGGCGACGACGGCGATGCCGACGGCGACCTTGGTGGTGCCGAGCATGGGCAGGGCGATCAGCGCGACACCGACGCCGGCCGCCGCGAGCGCGAACGTCGCGACACGGCTGCGAGCCACAAGGGGTCCGCCGACCAGAGTGCCAAGGATGCCGCCGGCCCCGTATCCGAACAACAGCGCCGTGACCGCGCCGCCCTCGCCCATGTGCACGTGCTCGGTCAGCAGCGGCGTGATGAAGGTCGAGGCGCCGAACTGGCCGATGAACGCGACCGCGGTGGCGATGATCCCGACCAGTGCGAACGGCGCCCTGAGCACCTGCACGAGGTCGCGTACTCGGGTGTGCTCGTCGGAACTGATGCTGGGCAGCAGGAACAGTTGCGCAACGACGATGACCGCTGCGGCCACGGCGGCCACGGCGAACGTCAACCGCCAGCCCAGCAGGTTGCCGAGCACCTCCCCGGCCGGCAGCCCGACGACCGTGCCGGCGGAGACACCGGTCACGATGATCGAGGTCGCATGAGTACCCGCGCGCGGGCCGACCAGTTTGGGTCCCACCGGGGTCACAACGGTCCAGAACCCTGCGATGGCGACGCCCAGCAGGATCCGGCCGAGCAGTACGACGGCGAAGTTCGGGGCGATCGCCGCGATGGCGTTGGAGAGGGCTACGAGACCACCGAGACCGGCGATCACCTTGCGGCGGTCGATCTTCCCCGCGCGTACGAACATCAGGGGTGCCGCGATCGCCGCGCTCAGCCCCGGCATGAGGACCATCAGGCCCGCCGTCCCGAGCGACACATCCAGACTCTCGGCGATGCGCGGCAGGAACCCGACCGGAATGAACTCGGCCGTCACGATGACGAACGCGCCGAGCGCAACCGACATGACGGCGAGCCACGCCCGTCGGGCCGGCAGCGCTGTCGGCACGGCGCGCTGTTCGCAGGTGGTTGTCATGGTTCGGGCTCCCGGACAGGCACGTAGGCAAACTATCTGCTTGCGCAAGCAAACATATGTCCGTTGTATTTGTTGGGTCAAGCAAATATGATGTGGGTCATGCCCAGTGACACGCCCCGCGTCGAGCCCCTCACTCCGAAGGAGGAGGCCGCGTGGCGCGCGCTCGGGCGCGCCGTGCTGGTCATCCCGCGCATGTTGGACGCGGACCTGCTCTCAGCCCAGGGCCTCAACGTGACCGAATATTCGGTCCTGATGAACCTGTCCGAGGCGCCCGACCGGTCGCTGCGGATGACCGACCTGGCCAACTATGTGTCGATTACGGCAAGCGGGCTGACTCGTGTCGTCGAACGGCTGAGCCGTGACGGGCTGGTCATCAGGGTCAAGGCAGACTCGGACGGCCGCGGCCAGGTCGCCGTCCTCACCGACGCCGGCTTCGCGCGACTGCAGCAGGCTTGGCCGACCCATCTCGCGAGCGTCCGCCGCCACGTCATGGACCACCTCCAGGGCCTGGATCTGGAGGCCTTCGCCACTGCGGTCAACGACATCGCCTGCGCCGAGGTCGGCCCACCGGTCCGGCGCGCCCAGCGAACACCCGGATAGATCGTCTCGACTGAAACAACGCCTACGACGGACTGGCACCAGCGCACCGCCTCGCCGGCGTTGTCATCGACGCGGTCCGTCCGGGCGGCGACGATGGATTCACATCAGAACTGTCGCGACCTGTTCGGCGACCTGGGCAGTCCGCGGCGGGCCGGGCATCCTGCGGTCCCAGCACGCGTGCAGAAGGGCGTGGGCCTGTGCCCAGCGAACCACCCGGTCGCGGTCGAGCTCGGCAGCTTCGGCGAAGATCGCCAAGCGGCGACGGAGTTTGGCACAGAGATCGTCAGTGGGAAGTTGACGCTGGAAGCCGCCGATCACCACGCTTATCGCGTCGTTCGCCGGGTCCCCCGCGACTCCCTTGGGATCGATGGCCAGCCAGGGTTCGCGGGTCCCTCGTCCGACGTTCTTGTAGTGCAGGTCTCCATGGACGAGCGTGTCCGGTTGTTCGCGGCCGAGTTCCCGGATAGTGCCGATTGCCACCTCGACGACCCGGCGCGGCACATGGCCGCTCAGCTGCTCCGACGCATCACGGAGTTCGTGCTCCTGCGCCTCCGCGCGTTCACTGAGTCGTGGAACGTCCGGCGGCGCTGGAACCGCGAGCCGGCGCGTGAGCCGTCCACACACGGCGGCAGCCTCGTCGCCATCGTCGAGATCGACCAAGGTAGTGGGCTCGACCTGCTCGAGAAGCATCGCGAATCGGGCATCGTCGCGCTCGAACAGCAGGACCACCCCACGGCCCGACCAGGTGGCGTAGGCAGTCGGTCCATGCACGTTGCCAGGGTGGGGAAACGAGACCTTCAGGACCGCGGAAGATCCATCGCGACGACGCGCGGGAACGACGACTCCAACCCTGCCGTGCATCACCGGTCCGGTGGGCGCACAGGCCCAGCGCTCGAGAAGCTCCTCGACGAGGCCGGCGAGCGAGGCGATCCATCGCGCACCTTCCACGCCTTCGCGATCCACGATCTCGCGTGCGAACACCTCGGGCACGTCGATCATCAGCGCAGCCTAGACCGTGCTCACCTGTCTTCTCCTTCAGCGCCCGGCACGGCGAGGAATCGGTCGAGGACGGCAGATGAGTTGCCGCTCGACCAGGCAAGCGCCAGATCCCAGGTCGGGAGCTCGTCGCTTATCGATCGGTAGACAACGAGTCCGGGATCCGTAGGTGGGGTTGGGCTCAACAGCAACGAGACACCCAGATTGGCCGCGACCAGCGCGACGATGGTCTGCGCGTCGGCCGCTTCCTGGATGATGCGTGGACTGAAGCCGGCGCTCCTGCAGTGCTCGAGGATCAGCTCGTGTCCGGTCGCGCCTTTCTCGTTGGGATACAGGATGAAGTCATCCTCGGCGAGGGCCGAGAGCGGCACGTGTTCATGGCCCGCCATCGGGTGAGCCGCTGGAAGTACTGCCATCAACCTGTCCTGGGACAGTACGCGGGTTCGTAGCCCGGTCTGTGCCGTCGACGGTTGCTGCGGCCGCAGGATTCCGACATCGAGGTGGCCCGCTCGCAGTGCCGAGACTTGTTGCAGCGTGGTCATGAACCTGGCTTCGAGCCGGACATCCGGGCAGGCCTTGCGGAACTGGCCGACCAGTCGGGGGAAGACCTCGAAGGTCGCCGACTGGACGAAGCCGACCCGCAGAGTGCCCACCTCGCCGCGGGCGGCGCGTCGTGCGTCCTGCGCCGCGACGTCGGCCCGGCGGAGGATCTCGCGGGCGCTGGCCAGGAAGACCTCGCCGGCGGAGGTCAGGGTGAGACGACGGCGGGCCCGGCTGAACAGCTCCACCCCTACGTCCCGCTCGAGTGCCGCGATCTGCCGGCTCAACGTCGGTTGCGCCTGATGCAGCCGGGCAGCGGCGCGACCGACATGCATCTCGTCGGCGACGGCCACGAAGGATCGCAGCTGGTAGAGCTCCATGGGGGCAATGATGCATCAGACGTATGGGATCGGCCCACCACATCGCATTGGACGCATCTGTCGGCACGCCCCTAGGGTCGAGGAACACCGCGACGAGACCGCCGCGACGATCGACCTCAGGAGAGGAATCCCTTGTGGAGCAGCGCTTTCTCGGCCGAACCGGCCTGAAAGTCTCCGAACTCTGCCTCGGCGCCATGACCTTCGGTGGAGCGACCGACGAGCAGACGGCACGTCAGATGCTGGACACGTTCGTCGACTCAGGCGGCACGTTCATCGACACCGCCGACGGCTACACGGGCGGCGCGTCGGAGGAGATCCTCGGTCGATGGATCAAGGAGAGGTCCCGCGACGATCTCGTGCTCGCGACGAAGGTGTTCCACAGGACCGGCTCAGGACCCAACGATCACGGTGGCGGTCGCAAACACATCCTGTCGTCGGTGGAGGCCAGCCTTCGTCGTCTCGGCACCGACTACATCGACCTCTACCAGCTGCACGTCTACGACGACGCCACACCCCTCGAGGAAACCCTGTCCACCCTGAACACCCTGGTGACCAGCGGGAAGGTCCGATTCATCGGAGCCAGTAGCTACAGCGGCTGGCAGCTACAGAAGGCTATCGACCTGGCGCGCCAGCATGGATGGGAGCCGTACGTCTGCCTTCAACCGCTCTACAACCTGCTCGACCGGGAAGTCGAGTGGGAACTGCTGCCCCTGTGCCAGTCCGAAGGCCTCGGGCTGATCGCCTGGAGTCCCCTGCGTACCGGATTCCTCTCCGGCAGGTACCGTCGCGGCACGCCGGCCCCGCTGAAGGACACCCGGATCGAGCACCTGAACAACACCGGCGACCAGATCTGGGCCAACTACGCCACCGAGCGCACGTGGCGCGTCATCGACGTCGTCGAGGATGTCGCCCGCCAGGCAGGAAAGACCGTGGCACAGGTCTCCCTACGTTGGTTGCTCCAGCGACCCAGCGTGACAGCGCCGATCATCGGCGCGCGTACGTTCGCCCACTTCCAGGACAACCTCGGCGCCGTGGGTTGGTCACTCACCGCCGAACAGATGAACCAGCTCACGACCGTGACCGACCAGCGCCTCCCCTACCCCTACGACGTGATCTCCATGTTCAGCCGGCACAGTTGAGTAATCGGTCCGTCCCAGCCCCGTCCATGTCAGTGCAGCCAGGTCACCTTGTCCAGGTCGGTGGTGAACGTGATGGACTGCCAAGCCTCTCTGACGCCTGGGGGCGCATCGATCGTCGGCTGAATGACGACGCGGACCGACCCGAGCGTCCGGACCAGATCCCGCCCTGGCAAAGCGGGGCACCAGTTCTCGTCATCGTCTGCGTCCTCCACACAGAGCGAGACACCGCCCGGACCGGACCCCGAGCTGGTACCTCCCGTGGCCGGAATGTGGGCATGCCGAGCGAGCGCGCGCTCATCCTTGCCCAGGACGAGCTCACGCACGAAACTGCGCGCGTGGTATTCGGCCGTGGCGCTGTAGTCGTCTGGGAGGCCGTACCCAGGCGGCAACTTGCCTGGCAGCGCCATCGGCGGCCCCTCGACCGGGTCAAGCTCCTCGCGGACCTCGTGACGCTCGTCGATCACTGGCCGCGGTGGAGGCGTACCTGTTCCTATGGCGTAGCCCGGGAATGGATCCGTCGTGAGGTCGACGACAACCCAGGCACCGCCAACGATCAGTACGGCGACGGCGCAGAGCATCCACGGCACCTGTGCACGTCGGAACTTCGGCGCCTTCATCGCATCATGATCTCAGCAGCCTGGCCGGCAGGAGCCGTTTCGCAGGCGGGAACTCGACAGCCACCACCTCTACCTGGCCGAATGCAGTCTGGCCTGCGGTTGAGCACACCGCGTCGCTGCGCGGGACCTGGTCTGCGTTTGCCCAGCCCGGTTGGTCTGCCCCCCGGTGTCGCGCCGCGTTCGTCAAGTGCGCTTGCGACTGGCCCCTCGGATGTACGACCGGGGTCTACCCATTCACCCGACGAATAGCTCTACGGACCGATGACCTGCTCGCCGCCGACCGGCACGGTTGAGGCACGTTGTCCACTACGTGGGGAGTGCACATGGCAGCACCAATCTGGGCGCGCTTTGACCGAGTACGAATGACACGCCGGCAAGCACTGGGGGCCGCGCTGGCAGCTGCGGTTGCCCTGCCGGTCGGCGCCGCAAGCGAGGCGCCGGCCTCTGCGGCTGCGGCCAACTCGGGCCCGGTGCGGCTCACACTGCCTTTGCCCACTGGACCGTACTCGGTGGGTACGGTGCCGCTGCACCTCGTCGACCGTTCACGTCCGGATCCCGCGGCTGGTCCGGGGCGTTACCGCGAACTGATGGCCAGCGTCTGGTATCCCGCCGGGAACGTCTGGCGGTATCCGTTGGCACGGTGGATGCCGCCCGCCGCCCTGCGCGCCTACCTCGTGTCCGGTGGGTTCGAGGCCGATGTCGCCGCGGCGCCGGTCACGGCCGGCCACGAGGGCGCCCCGGTGCGACGGACCGGTGGACGCCTGCCCATCGTCGTCTTCTCCCACGGCGCGCACGATCACCGATCCGACACCACCATCGTGGTCCAGGAACTCGCCAGTCACGGGTACGTGGTGGTCACGGTGGACCACACCTACGACGCGTTCAGCGAATTCCCCGACGGTCGGCTCACCGTCCCGTCGCTGGACCCGAACAACGCGTTGGTCCCCTCGGACTTCGCCACGGACATGCGGTTCGTGCTCGACCGCATCGAGGACCTCGCCGCAGGGCACAATCCCGACGTCGAACACCGGTCGCTGCCGCCGGGTCTGTGTGGCGCGCTCGACCTCCACCGAATCGGCATGTTCGGCTGGTCGAAGGGCGGGACGGCGACCGCCCTCGTCATGAACGAGGACCAGCGCGTCCGCGCCGGTCTGAGTTTCGACGGTCCGATGCAGTCGGATCCGCCGATCAGCACCGATCTGGATCGCCCGTTCATGCTGATGACCGCGGTCTTCACCCGGGCCGCGGAGCCGAGTGTGGCCGACTTCTGGTCGCACCTGCGCGGCTGGCGGCTCAACGTTCAGGCCGCCGGCGCGGTCCATTCGTCGTACGGCGACACCCAGGTACTGGTCCCACAGCTGGCCGACGCTGTCGGCATGAGCGACGAGGAGCTTCGGGGCTGGATCGGTACCCTCGATCCGACCCGGGCCATGCGGATCCAGCAGGCGTACCCGCTCGCGTTCTTCGAACTGCATCTGCGGGGGCGACGGGCACCGCTGCTCGACGGCCCGAGCGCGGCCTTCCCGGAGGTCACGTTCGTTCCGTGATGCGCTGGATCGGGTCAGACCTTTTCATCCAGGAGGTCGTCCAGCAGCTGCTTCGGGAGGAGCCGGGCGCAGCCGTCCCAGTACCGAGCCGCCGTGCAGATCCGACCCGGGTGTCTATTCGGGCAGATCCGCGCGAACGCCTCGGCTACCGTCTCCGGTTCCTGTGCGGTCACGATCGATTCCTTCCCCCACAGGAGATCACCAAGCCCTGAGCTCCTCCCCTGCAGCCGACTTGGCTGCGAGTGGCCACAGAAACCCAGCCGCCGACCTAAGGACGTCGACGACGATCCGCCGGACCCTTCGCGCGCGATGTGGCTGATCGCGTTCGAGGCGTCCGCGCTGCACCGGGCTGGGTCAGCAGCGGCGTGAGCAGTTCCATGGCCGCGTCGACCCGGTCCCGTTCCCCGGTCATCAGCACATCCATCAGCAGTCCCCGCGACACCCCGAGAGCCAGCCGGGCCCGGTCGGCCGCCTCGCCGTGGGCGAAGCCGTGCTTCTCGAACAGCTCGGTCAGCGGCTGTTCCCACGCCGCGATCAGCGACTCCCGAAACGACCTGGTCCACGGCCGGTCGTACAGCGCGTGCGCGTACACCTCGAAGAACAGCCGCTCCGCCGCGGCCAGACTCGGGTCGCTGACCCGTCGCCAGAACGCCCAGCAGATGTCGACGAGTTCGCCCGGCTGGCTCGCGACGTCCGCCAGCAGGTCACGCGTCTGCGCCTCGATCCGGCCGACGATCTCGGCGAGCAGGCCCTCTCGGCTGCCGAAGTGGTAGATCAGCATGCGGTGGCTGGTACCCGTCCCCGCCGCGATCTCACGCAGGCTAAGCTCGCTGAACCCGGCCTGGAGAACGTGGGCCACGCAGCGCTCCAGCAGTCGCTCGTGTGCCTCGCCTGGTTCGGTTGCCACAGTCGTCCTCGTCCGTCGTCGTACCTCGGGAACACTACCGCGCGCTCCGACCCGCGCCGAGGCGATGTACCATCTGGTACATCGCACGATGGAGGTACTCGTGACAATCGAGACGACCACGACGAGCAGTGCCAGCCTCGCCGCCACCTGGGCGGCGCTGACCGACGTCAACGACTGGCCGCACTGGACGAAGTCCATGACCTCGGTGGAGCGCCTGGACAGCGGCGACCTGCGGGTGGGTAGCCGAGCACGCGTCAAGCAGCCGGGCATGCCTTCGATGATCTGGCAGGTCGACGACCTGCGCGAGAACGAGGGGTTCAGCTGGGCGGCGACGTCGCTCGGGGTCCGCGTCACCGGTCACCACTGGCTGTCGCGCAACCCGGACGGCACGACCCACATCCGCCTCTCCGTCGAACAGCGTGGGCCGCTCGCCGGGCTGGTCAACGCGCTGACCGGCAGCCGCACCCGGCGGTTCATCGACATGGAGGCGGCCGGGCTGAAGGCTGCCAGCGAGGCGTACGAGTCGAAGGCCGGCTGAGCGGCGACCATGCCACCGAGCCGGTAGCGGACGACGAAGCCGAGCACGGGCTCATCGTTCGGGCTGTCGCTTGTGGGTCTCGGCGCGGTCTGTTGTTCGGCCCCCACTTCCCTGCCGAAGATCCGAGGTCGGGAAGGATGGCTGGATGCGCGGACAGCCTGGGAGGTCCTGACATGGCCAGTAAGTTCACCGAGCTCGCGATCGACTGTGCCGATCCCAAGAGCCTCGCCCGGTTCTGGTGCTCGGTCCTTGGCTATGAGGTGCAGGAAGAGGACGACGAAGTCGTCACCATTGGCTCGCCGATGGCACCTGAGGGCAAGAGCCGCCGTGGCCCGGTGCCACCGACGTTGACATTCGCGCACGTGCCCGAGGGCAAGGCCGTCAAGAACAGGCTGCACCTCGACGTCAACCCAACCGACAGGGAGCAGGCGGAAGAGGTACGTCGCCTCCTCGACCTGGGTGCTCGCCACGCCGACGTCGGCCAGACCGGGGATGAGAGCTGGGTCTGTCTTGCCGACCCGGAGGGGAACGAGTTCTGCGTCCTTGCGAGCCGCCACCCCTGATCGGAGGCCGCCGGACGTCCCTTCATCGCGCTCCTAGAAGCGCGTGCACGTCCGGGGTCTCGTCGGTGCCGAAGTCGGCGAACCGGCTCACCGGCGCCCATTCCCGCGCCCCCGCCGCGCGTTCATTGGTCGCCTTCGCGGTGGACTCGACCGCGCCGGCGCCCAGCAGGAGTCGAAGCGGCGGTTCCTCGAGTTCGACGATGTCGGCGATGATCCTTGCCGCCTTGGCCGGATCGCCTGGCCATTCCCCGAGGTTGGCCTCCCAGGAGCGGTTCGTCGCGCCGCCCGTCTGGTCGTAGTCGGCGCCGGCATGTGCCTGCGCCAGGCAGGTGCCGGCCCAGTCGGTGCGGAACGCGCCGGGCTCGATGATGGTCACCTTCACGCCGAAGGGCTTGACCTCGTTGTGGAGCACCTCGGAGAAACCTTCGACGCCCCACTTCGCGGTCTGGTAGGCGCCCATCCCTGGCGTGCCGCCGACTCGAGCGCCGAAGGTGGAGAACTGGATGAAGTGGCCTCCGCGCTGCCTCCGCATTATCGGCAGAGCGGCCTTGGTCACGTTGATGACGCCGAACAGGTTGGCCTCGATCTGGGCCCGGAACTCATCCTCCGAGGTCTCCTCGATCGCGCCGGATGCGCCGTTGCCCGCGTTGTTCACCAGGACGTCGAGCGTGCCGAACCGCTCGACCGCCTGCCGGATGGCGGCCTGGATGGCGTCGGTGTCGGTGACGTCCAGCGCGACGGCGAGTACCTGGTCGCCGTACTCCCGCTCGAGGTCCGCCAGTTGCTCCGGCCGCCGCGCGGTCGCGACCACCCGGTTCCCCCTGTCGAGTGCTGCCTTGGCGATCTCCCGTCCGAACCCGCGGGAGCTGCCCGTGATGACCCAGGTCCTGGCCATGAATGTCGTTCCTTCGTCTCCGTTCCTCATCTCCCTCGCAACTACCACGGGGTCGAGTCGGTCTGGTTCCTTCGTTCAGAATGGTCGACACAAGCGAGGCTGACGCGAACCACGCGCGTTCAATGAGGTTTCCCGAACGCTTCGTCGTCTTGCGCGTCACGCTGTTCAGCCTGCCCCGCTCGAACACCGATGTCCAAGGTCTTCGCGGCACCGATCGATATCTGAACGGCATGAGCGCTCAGGCCGTGGAGGCCGCGCCATTGCCGCGCGATTCGTGGTTCTCCGCGATGCATGTCGCGCTGAGCCGGTCTCGGCGTCTGTCACGGTGGTCTAGTCTCGACAGAGAGACCCGGACCAGGGTCTCGCTGCTGTGGCGGGCCTCTCGATGGTGCTGAACGAGACAGGGAGTGCCCGTTGGCCAGGGTTGACGTCGATTTCATGGCCGATGGCTGTCGGTGACCGGGATTGCTACCGGACCGGGCGAATCACGTGCGCCTTTGTTGGTCGCGCTTCATGGCGGCGGCTACAACGCGCGATATTACGATTTGCCAGGCCATTCGCTGCTCGATCTCGCTGAGGCGACCGACTTCCAGGTCATCGCCCTGAACCGGCCCGGTTACCGAGGTAGCGAGCGGATTCCCGCAGATGGCATTACCTTCGCCGACAACGCCGAGATGCTCGACCGCGCGATCGACATGTTGTGGCGCCGGGCTCCTGACCAGTGCCCGGGAGTGGTCGTCATCGCTCACTCCGTCGGAGCGGCCATCGCCGTCCACCTCGCGGCGAGGCACCCACACTGGCCGCTGCTCGGCGTCGCACTCAACGGGCTGATCGACTCCCCACCTCAGCGCTTCGTCGACCTGTTCCACGGGACCCCGCCGGGACAGCCGGTCACTTTCACGCCCGAGCAGCGTCGCGGGTTCATGTACGGCCCGAACGACACGATCGACCCCGACATCATCCAGCGAGCCGAGCCCTCCACCGAGCCCGCTCCCCGGGAAGAACTCCTCGAGATCAACGACCGCTGGCCTGCCGACGCACCGGGTGAGACCGCGCGAGTCACGGTCCCGATCCACTGCGCACTCGCTCGATTCGACGTCCTGTGGGAGATGAACCGAGCGAACATCGACACGTTCACGAGACGCTTCACCTCCGCACCCTCGGTCGAGACAACGGTGTTTCCGCGAAGCGGTCACAACATCGACCACCACAGGGTCGGGCGTGAGCTTCATCTGCGACAACTGGCCTTCGCCTGGCAGTGCGCCTTCGACCGTTGAGGACAGGCGGCTCGGGTCGGCTCGAATCGGCTCGCCTCGACGATACGGTTTGCCCGCCCCTCGCCGATCCAGGCGGGCAACTTGGACGGCCCCTGGGACGTCCGCAGGAGTGTCCCGGTCAGAGCAGGTCGTCAGGAGGCCCCCAGATGGGCATAGCTGGATCTCGCCGAGTCTTCGCGACCGCACTGTGCGGGCTGGTGCTCGGAGGTTTGGCCGTCGTCGTCGCACCGTCGGCGTACGCATCATGTGCCGCGCCACCCGTACCCTCACCGCATCGGTTCACCGGCACGGTGATCGCCGTCGAGGACGATGGCTCGCTGGCGACCGTCAGGGCCGACGATGGCCGCGTGGTCACCGTGTTGGGCGGACCCGGCGCACCGGAACGCAATATGTCCAGCTCCATCGACCGCAGTTACACAGTTGGCGGACATTACGAATTCCACCCCAGCAACAACAAGGACCCCTACCAGGACAACATCTGTACCGCCACACACCTCGTGGAGGAGCCGCGGCGCGCACCCGTCGAGCCAAGCGATGACCTGGTTCCGGCGGCACTCTCGACAGACCAGTCCGCGGGGCAAACCAGCTCCGCGCTGCTTGTCGGCGCTGTTGCAGCCCTGGTCGTCATGGCCGGAGGCGCAGTATGGCTGGTGCGGGTGAAGCGGATGCGTCGTCCCGTCTCACACATGTGACGTCGTGAGTTGACCGGCCGTATTCTCACCGCGTGACTGCCGATGGTGCCTGGTGGGATGTCCCGCCGTTGATCGCGGAGGGTGACTTGCCTCCGCTGCCTGCGCGCCTTGTGCGGCTCGAAGGGTTGACCGGACCAACACGGGTGTCGGAGTACACCGAGCGGTTCGGTGCCTGGGAATGGCCCTCGGCATCTGATCTGCCGGAGATCGAACTCCTGCGGAGCCAAGACTGGCACTTGGCCGAGCAGGACATGGTGATCATGCTGTCCATGTGGTGGGCAGAGCACCGAGGTTGGGTCCGAGATCGCACGCCCTCGGTGTGGGGGTCAGTGGAGGAACCGGCCGGCAGGACGCGATGGAAGCCGTGGCGGCGGCGACGCGACGCGCTGTCCATGCTGGTGCCGCAGACCGACGCAGAGAGGGAGTTCGACGTCGATCGGTTGGAGCTGTCTGGGACCTGCGAAGAGGCTGGATTGCCCGTGCCGCCCCAGCGACAGTGGCTGTGGCTGATGCGCTCACCGTTTGTGGATGTCTCCGTACCGCAGATGTACGACGCACTGAGTAGTCACGCCCATCGGCGCGCACGAGAGCGAGGCCTCTCGGACTACTACGACGACAAGTCGATCTTTGTCGAGGTATGCCGCGAGGTGATCGGCTCGGACCGGGCGGCCTTCGAGACCTGGTGGGCACACAACCACCTCTGACTACCGCGCCCCGGTCGATGCGTGCTCACGTGCGGGGATGAGGCGTAGGTGCTCGGCGGCTCGATCGTCGGCGGCAACTTGGCGATCAGAGAACGCCCGGTGGGAGCACATCGAACCCGCCTCGGCGCCACATCCACGCGTAGGCGAACCTGTCGAGGAGCGGTGTCCGGAACCAGATCCGCACCCAGCGAGGCATTCGGTCCGGCCGAGGACCGTGCTTCGGGGTCCAGGACCATCCTCGTAGCTGGCCCGCGGGCACAGTCCATCCGCCTGGCGATGGCATGGCGTAGCGCTTCCAGATCCGACGCATCTGGGCGTCCGACGGAGGCTGCTTCACGCACCAATCGTGCACCGTCGGTAGCCGGATCGGCCAGGTGCTCGAGGTCGTGGGAGCGCGCGGACAACGCGTGCCGGGGTCGCGCGTATGTCTGGTGGCCCGGCTGGCTTCGAGTGGGGAGCTGGCACCGGCTCAGTGCAGCCAGCGGACCTTGTTGAGGTCGGTAGTGAAGTCCACGGTCTGCCATTCATCCGTCTCCGGTACGTCGACCATCGCGTGGACGACGACAAGAACAGGACAACTTGACGTTCGACGCGGAGACCAGACGCCGCGTCGGGACTGGCCGGGTCGCTGCCGACGGGCACGTTGCATGGCTTGTCCGGGTCGTCGATGAGTTGCACACACAGTTGGGCCTGTGGTGGGTCGTGTTCGAAGAGGTCCGGGGTTGATCGGCTCGAAGTTGACCGCCCGGGCGGCTGCGACGTCTTGGCCTGGGCCGGCCCGGACCATTCGGTCGTTGTCGGGGAGGAAGTAGTAGTAGTCCGGGACCGAGTAGCCAGCCGGCAGCTCGACAGGCAGGGCCATGGGCACACCCGCGGCCTGGTCGAGCTTGGCCTGGACGTACGCACGATCGGTCGGGCCTGGTCGTCCGACCCCGAGGACGAAGTAGGCGATCAGTCCGAGCGCGACAGCGACGATGACGGAGACGCCGATCGTTCCGGCCCTCGGGCGGGCGTGATCACCTTCACGGTCGAATGATGGCAGTGGCCCAGCTACCGCGGGGACGGTTTGGGTGAAGCGCCCCGGGTTTCGTGGAGACTCGGTTACTTGGATCCGACCGCTGCGGGGACGGGTGTTTCAGGGTAGTGCTCGGTCGTGAGGCTGGCCCAGTGGTTGGCCTCGAACTCTGCCGGCGGGATCAGTCCGATCTCGCCGTGGAGGCGTCGGTGGTTGAACCAGTCGATGTACTCGGCGACGGCGATCTCGACGTCACCGACGGACTTCCAGCCCCCGCTGGGGCGCATGGCCGGGTTGCGGATGCACTCGGCCTTGAACAGCGAGTTGAACGCCTCAGCCATCGCGTTGTCATACGAATCGCCCTTGGAACCAACCGAGGCGACGGCCTCGGCCTCGGCCAGCCGCTGGGTGTAGCGGATGGCTCGATATTGAACTCCGCGGTCTGAATGGTGGGTGAGCCCGGTGACGTCCTGCCCGGCTCGCTGCCGGGCCCACAGACCCATGTCGAGCCCATCCAGGGCCAGGTCGGTGCGCAGTGAGGTAGACACCTGCCACCCCAGGACCATGCGGGAGAACACGTCGAGCACGAACGCGGCGTAGACCCAGCCCGAGTGGGTGCGGACATAGGTCAGGTCCGCCACCCAGAGCTGGTTGGGAGCCTGGGCGAGGAACTGACGCTTGACCAGATCCTCGGGACGCTTGGTCTCGGCGCCCTCGCTCAGCGTGGTCTTGCGGGTCTTGTCCCGCCTGATCCCGGCCAGCCCCTCGGCTTTCATCAGGCGTTCGACGGTGCACCGGGCGACCAGGGTGCCCTGCCGGTTGACCTCGGCGTGGACCTTGCGGGCGCCGTAGACACCGAGGTTGTCGGTGTGGACCTGACGGATCACGGGCACCAGTTCGGCGTCTCGGATCGCTCTGGCCGAGGCCGGTCTGGTCTTGGCTGCGTAGTAGGTGCTCGGGGCAATCTTGGTCCCGCCAGAGGACAGGACTTCACAGATCGGCTCGACCCCGAACCTGTCGCGGTGGGCGTCGATGTAGTCGACCAGCACCGCTGTCGGCACGCTTACTTGATCTTGCGGTCGAGCTCCGCGGCCGCGAAAAACGCCGACGCCGTTCGCAGGATCTCATTGGCTCGCTTCAGCTCACGGTTCTCTCGCTCCAGGTCCGCGATCCGCTTGGACTCGTCGCTGCTCGTGCCGGGCCGGACCCCGCCGTCGATCTCGGCTTGGCGCACCCATCCACGCAACGTCTCCGGATGCATCCCCAACTGCTCCGCGATCCGAGCGATCGCACCCGGCCGACTCGCCGGGTCCTTACGCGCCTCCACCGCCATCCGGGTGGCCCGCTCACGCAGCTCGTCGCCGTACTTCCTCGGTGCCGCCATGACTCTCATCCTCCATGGATTGAGAGCCTCCACCAGACCCGGGGCGCTTCAGGGACTACCGAAGGCCCGGCCGGGTTGGCCGGTGGCCTGGCTTGGTTCGCGAGGCCGTGGGCGCGCAGCCGGTCCCGGCTCGGCGGGCCCGCGAAGCCGTCTCAGGCCGCGACGGCGGCCTTGCATACGTCGACCAGGTGCCGCCGCTCCCGCTGATACAGGTCGAGTCACACGGACGGCTTCGCCGCGTAGGTCGTGTCGGTGCCGGGGAACTCGCCCTGCTTGTCGACCTTCTCGGTCATGCCCCACACCAGGTCGTCACGCTACAGATCGGCCACGGGCTCGCCAAGCCACGCGACGTGCGCGGCGGTGCGGTGCACCTCCTGCAGCAGCGCCCGATGCGGGTCGCGGCACGGCGGCAGGCCTGCCCCGCGGTCGCCGCAGTACCGACTGTCATGGTCATCGCCGCCGCCGGCCGGTGTCGTGGCCCGTCGGTCACGCGTCGACCTCGGTCCCGAGCGCCCTCATGTGGACGCGGTCGACGTGGTCGAGGAACGCCTGCAGGGCGGTCCCGGTGCCTCCGTTTCAGGTGCTCGACCGCACCCCAGGGCAGCGAGCGCAGGCCCGCGTACTTCGGGGAGTTGTCGATCCAGTCGCTGATCGCCGTGACCTTCGCGGCGGCCGCTTCTACCTGCGAGAGCTTGGCCTGACTGATGTCGTACGCCGCGATGTCGTCGGGGTTGACTCCGGCAGTTGACCCTCCTGGCAAGGCATGTTCGGCTGCCCATCGCGAGCGAGCGGAGCGCCAAGATCATTGCCAACTTATGACATATGACATTACACATCGATCGTTCCGAGCAGGCTACTGTGCCGGAATGGTGATCGACAGGTCGATTCGGCAGACCCGCGTCGTCCCCGGCCATGGACCCGGCCACACCGCCTGAGCTGCACCAGGAGGAAGTCATCTACAGCGTCGAGGACTACGCCCGGGCGGAATCGTTCCTTCCCTGGCAGATGGAGACTCGGGTGCCCGGACAGGTCACCGAGATCGCATGGTTGCCGTCCTCAACCCGGTACCGGTTCAAGTTGAGTACGCTGAAGGGCTGGCGTTACCGGATCGCCGATGCGTCGGCCGGTACCGAACACCAGGATGCGTTTAATCATGAAGGCCTGGCTGCCGCGCTGGCCGAAGCAACCGATGAGGAAGTTGATCCCAATCGCCTGAAGCCGACTCGGATCGACTACCGGGGCGCTGATGATCTTGAGTTCGACTTCAACGATGCCCGGTGGCGTTGGGACGGCAGCGCGCTGCGGCAGTTCAGTGAGGAAGATCAATTCGGGGTGCGCTCCCCGGACGGTACCAAGATCGCCTTCAATCGTGATCATGACCTGTGGGTCCGCGAGGTGGCGACAGGTATCGAGCGCCGACTGACCCGCGGCGGCAAGGAAGGGTCGTTCTACGGCGCCGTTCTGCCGTCCCCGTTGCGCGCGGCCGGACTGCCCGGTGCGGGGCAGCCGTGGAAGGACACCAAAGTCCTGTGGTCGCCCGACAGCAGCCGGCTACTGACCCATCGGGTCGACACCGCGGGCGCCGGGACCGTCACCATGAGCCTGTCGACGCCACTGTCCGGCAGCATTAGACCGGAGGCGGTGGAGTACTTCTATCCGTTGCCCGGCGATGACCCGCTGCCGACGGCGACCTTGATAATCATCGACCTCGCATCCGACGACAGCACCCCGGTTGAGATCCCACCGCTGGAGCTCTACTACTACGGCAGCCCGATCCCGGGTGCCGACAGCAGTTCGCGCAATATGTGGTGGCGGCAGGACGGGTCATCGCTCTACCTGTTGCGGTTGTTCCGCGGTGACCGGCACGCGACCCTGTACGAGATCAGTGCCGACGGTTCGAGCCGTGTCATCGTCGACGAGGAGGCGGAGACGCCGGTCGACTCCAACCTGTCGACCTCGGGTCCGGTGAACCACCGCACCGTCGAGGACCAGGATCTGACGCTCTGGTATTCGCAGCGTGACGGTTGGGGCCATCTGTACACCTACCGCACCTCGACAGGAGCGCAGCTGAATCAGCTGACCTCGGGTGAGTGGGCAGTCGCCGATGTGCTCCACGTCGGCGACGGGTACGTCTACTTCACTGGAGTGGGTAAGGACGTGAGTGAGGATCCGTACATCCGTCGGCTGTATCGCGTACGGCTGGACGGTTCGTCGGGCGAACCGGAGCTGCTGACACCACAGGATGGCAGCCACGAGGTCAGCTTCGCGCCGGACGGCGGCTACTTCATCAGCACCTGGGCGAAGATCGACAGTGCCCCGGTGGCGGAGCTGATCCGTTCCCCTGGGGAGAGCATCGGCGTCATCGCCGAAGTGGACCTGTCCGCGCTGACCGAGTCCGGCTGGCAGTTCCCGGAACGCTTCTCGGCTCCGTCCCGGGACGGCAAGACCCAGGTCTACGGCGTGATCGTCCGACCGACCAATTTCGACCCAGACAAGAGTTATCCGGTGATCGATTCGATCTACGGCGGCCCGCAGATGAACCAGGCTCCGGTGGCGCTGACCGAAGCGGCGCGGATCTGGACGGCACAGGCGATCGCTGAGCTCGGTTTCGTCGTCGTGCTGATCGACGGATTGGGCATGCCGCACCGGTCGAAGGAATTCCGCGACGTCTCCTATCGCAATCTCGGTGATGCCGGCCTGCCGGATCACATCAGCGCGATGTGGGACCTGAAGACCCAGTACCCGAATCTAGATCTCGATCGGGTCGGCATTTTCGGACACTCGGCTGGTGGATACGCCTCGACGCACGCGATCCTGGCACATCCGGAGTTCTACAAGGTCTGCGTGTCAGGTGCCGGCAACCATGATCATCGGACCGACAAGGCGTGGTGGATCGAGCGCTACCAGGGCTGGCCGGTCGGTGATCACTACGTCGAGCAGGCCAACCGGACGCTCGCCGGCCAGTTGCAGGGCAAGCTGCTGTTGATCCACGGCGAGGCCGATGAGAACGTGCCCGTCGCCTCGACACTGTCGCTGGCCGACGCGCTCATCGCGGCCGACAAGGACTTCGACCTGCTGATCCTGCCGAACCGGTCGCACGCCTGCGGCTCAGAGCCGTACGTGATCAGGCGACGGTGGGACTACTTCGTCCGGTACCTGGCCAGACAGGAACCGCCGAGCTACAGCATCCGCAAGTCCTGAGACAGGACCCGGCGGCGCTGAAGACTGACGCCGCCGGCAACTCAACTACTTGTCTGTCGCACTGGATATCGTGGCCTGGATCTGAACGTGCTGCGGCGGATACCGAAGGGCGTATCCGGGGTGCCGATGAGTCTCGAACCGGCTGGTCGCTGCGCGCGCCGGGATGTTTGTGATCGGGGAGTTTCTCAAGCTACTGCAGTGGATTGCGATCGCCTGCATCGTCGCGGCCACAGTCGGTACGACTAGCCTGCTTCGCCGCTCGCGCCCCAGGATCAAAACAGTGCCGTGCTGACGAGACCCTCGGGATCCCTGCGTAGTAGGCGATCAACCCACCATGAGCACCGAACATGGACCGTCACAAGGTTGTCGTCAGATTGAAACATCGAGGTCTAGACAGCCGCAAGGGGCCAGTGTAATGTCACATAACATTCCGAGGTGGTGGATATGACCGGTCCGACAAGCCCAGAGCGCAGCATCAATCCTCTAGCCCTGCTTGGGATTCACGCTTGATCTGTAGGTCGCCCGATTCATGTCATCTCGCAAGCCGAAAATTTCGGCTACCGCTGACGATTGATTGGCGTTCGGTAGAGAAGTCAGGCTGTGATGCCCTCCGGGAGTTGCGAAAGTGGTTAAATACTTAGCGCGCCGCATTGGTGGCTGGTTGTTGATGGCTGTCGTGGCAACCAACATCACATACTTCTTGGCTAATTCCTTTCTTGATCCGCGCACACTGTTTGTCGGTCGGCGGCCACCGCTGACCGAGGAGCAAATCGACACTCTGCTGCAGGCGAACAACCTAAACAGTCACGAGAGCATTTTCCTGCGCTGGTGGACGTGGGCGAAGGACATCGTTCTGCACTGGGACTGGGGTAACAGCCCCACTGGCGATCCGGTGAAGGCCCAAATTGCCTTCCGCATCGGGGTGAGCGCTGAGTTGCTGCTCGGCGCCTTCGTGCTGTACACGATCATCGGGATCAGCCTGGGCATCTACAGCGCATCCCGGCAGTACAAGGTGTCAGACCGCATCGTCCAGGCTATCTCGATCGTTACCTTGAACATTCCGGTCGTTGTGATGTCGCTGGCGATCGTGCTGGTTGCAATCTGGTTCAACCAGAAGGCCGGGGCCCGGGTGTTCTATGTGACTGGGTCGTCGTCAGCCGATGCGCACGGGTTCGGCAAGGTCATCGATCTACTGCAACATTTGACGCTGCCGACGATCTCGCTGGTGATCATCAGTTATGCGGGCACCCAGATGTTGCAACGGTCCTTGCTGTTGGACAACATATCCGCCGACTACGTGCGAATGGCGCGGGCCAAGGGGTTGACCAAGGCGCAAGCGATCCGCAAGCACGCTTTGCGGACATCGTTGACCCCGGTCGCCACCCAAGTGGCTTTCTCGATTCCCGGCTTGTTCACCGGTGCGGTGCTGACTGAGACGATCTTCAACTGGCAGGGCATGGGCCAGTACTTCATCGACACGCTGAACAAGATGAACATCAACGGAGTGGTCGCGGTCGCGGCCTTCGGCGCCCTGATGACGGCGATAGGTGCGGTCCTCGCCGACATCGCCGTGGTCGTCCTGGATCCGAGAGTGCGGGTGCATTGAGATGAGCACCAGTGACGTCGAAGACCACCTCCCGGCGCATGCGCCTACGTCGGAAGGCTCGACAGACGCCGCAGTGAGGATCAAGCGGAAGCGGTTGTCCCGGGGTGCGCTTTACACCCGCCGGTTCCTGCGGAACCGCCCGGCCGTGGCAGGCTTGATCATCTTCGCCGTGATTGTCATATTTTCGGTCTTGGGAGGTTTGCCTGCCAAGCACAGCTATTTGGAGACCGACTTCCTGAATCTTTCGGCAGCGCCATCCTCGAAGCATTGGTTTGGCACGAATGATGCCGGAAATGATCTGTATGCAGAAACGGTTCACGGCCTCCAGCGGTCGTTGATCATCGCACTGGTTGTATCGACCGGCACGACCGTGATTTCTGCGGTCGTCGGTGCCGCTGCCGCATACTTTGGAGGATCTCTCGAGCGCGTGGTGCTGGGCATCATTCACTTCCTGATGGTTGTTCCTACCTTCTTGATCCTGGCTCTTTTCTCGAACCATTCCGGCGGCAACTGGATCGTGATCGCCATCATCATGTTGCTGGTCAACTGGTTCTGGCCCGCCCGCGTCATCTGGACATTATCACTGTCGATTCGCGAACGTGATTACGTCAGCGCGTCGCGCTATATGGGAGTGTCCGGACTGCGCATCGTCGTCCGGCATATCATTCCCAATATCGGCTCGCTGCTCATTATTCAATTCACTCTCGGAGTTGTCGGTGCGGTGATGTCGGAGACCGGACTGTCGTTCATCGGATTCGGTGTCAAGCCGCCGGATGTCTCGCTGGGTGCCTTGATCGGCAGCGGCGCGGACACAGTGTCGAGTGCACCCTGGCTGTTCTACTTCCCGGCAGCCGCCTTGACCTTGTTGACGGTGTCGATGGCGTTGGTCGCGGACGGCCTGCGGGATGCCTTCGATCCCACCTCTGCTGCGGGAGGCCGCGCATGACCGAGACCATGACGGCCGACATGCCGCAGTCCAGTCGGTCCGATGCGCTGCTCGCGGTTCGGGACCTGCGGGTGAGTTTCCCGTCCGAGGCCGGCCGGGTGGACGCTGTCGGCGGCGTCTCCTTCGACCTTCAGCCCGGTCGTACGCTGGGGGTCGTCGGCGAGTCCGGTTCGGGCAAGTCGGTGACTTCCCTGGCGATCATGGGGCTGCTCGACGATGCCGCCTCGGTGCACGGATCGATCAAGCTCGGCGGCCGGGAACTGCTGGGCCTGGACGACCATGCGATGTCTAAGATCCGTGGCAAGGACATCTCGATGGTCTTCCAGGATCCACTGTCCACGTTGACCCCGGTATTCACCATCGGTGACCAGCTGGTCGAGGCACTGACGACTCACAGCACGATGGGGAGGCGACAGGCAGCAGAGCGGGCCGTCGAACTGCTTCGGCTGGTCGGGATCCCGCAACCGGAGAGCCGTTTGAAGTCCTTCCCTCACGAGTTTTCCGGCGGCATGCGGCAGCGGGTCGTGATCGCGATCGCGATAGCGAACAACCCGAAGGTGATCATCGCCGACGAGCCAACGACGGCTCTGGACGTGACGATTCAGGCCCAGATCCTGCAGGTGCTCAAGCGGGCCCAGGAGGAGACGGGTGCGGCGGTCATCATGATCACGCACGACATGGGCGTGGTGGCCAGCGTCGCCGATGACGTCGTCGTGATGTACGCCGGCCGGCCGGTCGAGCATGCCTCGGTCGATGACGTCTTCGCAACGCCGAGGATGCCGTACACGATCGGGCTGCTGGCCGCGATTCCGCGGGCGGATCGTCGTGACCCGCAGTCCCTGGTGCCGATTCAGGGCAACCCGCCGATCCTGATCAACCTGCCGGACCAGTGCCAGTTCGCCGACCGCTGCCCGATCGCGATTGATGCCTGCCGGGGCAAGGTTCCCGAACTCGTGGCGGTGCTGAACAGTCCGAACGATGACAACGGCGAGCGGCGTGATCAGGAGTCGGGACATCAGGTCGCATGTATCCGGGCCGGTGAGATCGAAGGCTGTGGCACGATCGACGGCCGGCCGATATTCCCGGTCCCCGAGATCGCCAGCAGTGACCTTGCACGGGTTCCCCGTGGTGAGCGGAAGCCGGTTCTGGCCGTCGACAACCTGGTGAAAGAGTTCCCGCTGATGAAGGGCGCGGTTCTCAAGCGACGCGTCGGAACGGTCTATGCGGTCAACGGCGTCTCGTTCGACATTCGCGAAGGGGAGACGATGGCGATCGTCGGGGAGTCGGGCTGCGGCAAGACGACCGCCCTGTTGGAGATCATGGAGTTGGCGCCGCAGCGTGGGAGCGACATCCGGATCGACGGTCGCAGCATGACGGGCTTGAGTAAGCGCGAGATCACGGCTGTCCGCCGCGACCTGCAGATCGTCTTTCAGGATCCGATGGGCTCGCTCAATCCGCGATCGACCGTGTTCGACCTGATCGCCGAGCCGATGCGGGCTTTCCGGTATTCGTCCGACGAGGTCGAGACGCGTATTGAGGAATTAATGGATCTGGTCGGCCTCAATTCGGAGCACAGCGACCGGTTCCCAGCCGCGTTCTCCGGCGGGCAGAGGCAGCGGATCGGCATCGCGCGAGCTCTTGCGACCAATCCGAAACTGATCGTACTGGACGAACCGGTATCGGCCTTGGACGTGTCCATTCAGGCCGGTGTCATCAACCTTCTGGAAGAGCTGAAGGCCAAGCTCGGCATCTCGTTCCTGTTCGTGGCGCACGACCTGTCGGTGGTCCGACACATCGCCGACCGGATCGGTGTGATGTATCTGGGCAAGTTCGTCGAGTACGGCGAGGTCGATGCAGTCTTTGAGGATCCACAGCATCCGTACACGGCGGCGTTGCTGTCGGCGATCCCGCTGCCCGACCCGGTGAAGGAACGCACCCGGGAACGAATCCTGCTGACCGGTGACCTGCCGAGCCCGATCGACAATTCCCCTGGGTGCCGGTTCGCCAGCCGCTGCCAGCTCTACCAGAGTCTCGAACCGGATCGCCAGGCACGCTGCCGGAACGAGACGCCGACGCTCAGTGGTGTTGAAGATTTGCATGTCAATGCGTGCCATTGGCGGTGACGAGCTGTCTTCGTGCTGCCACGCCGATGCTGAGAATCACGACGGAGTGCAAGAAGCCGGGTGGCACCGTAGACCCCCGGTTCGTCGGACGGAGGGAGAGAAGAAATGGGCCTTCGCAAAGGGGTCTTCGGCGCAGCGGCCGGTGCGCTGGCCGTGGTGCTGACGCTGTCGGCGTGCGGGGCCAGCGGAAGCAAGGGCGCCGGCAATGGCGACGAGGCCACGAAGAAGCTCGCTAACAAATTCACCGTGGACTGGAATCCGCAGCCGCGGGACAAGATCAAAGATGGTGGGACCGTGACTATCCCAGTCACGGAAATTCCGTCCCAGGAGAACACGATGGCCGTCGGTACAACGACGGCGAGCGCGGCGATCTGGAACTGGTACAACCCCCAGTTGACCTTCCTGACGCCGGAGGGCAAGTGGTCGTACAACAAGGACTACCTGACCGACGTCACGCACACCGAAAAAGGTGGCAACACGGTCGTCACGTACACCCTCAATCCCAAGGCTGTCTGGAATGACGGCACACCGATGAGCTGGAAGAGCTTCGAGCTGACCTGGAAGTCCTGCAACGGGTCGGATTCGAAGTACCAGACGACCGGCGACTGCTCGAACATCACGTCGGTGAAGCAGGGCGAGAACAATCGGCAGGCCGTGGTCACCTACGACGGCCCGTACGCCTGGTGGCAGAGCGGGTTCGGGGCGATTCTGAATCCACACATCACCAACGCGGACGTCTTCAACAATGCCTACCAGAACAAGCTGCAATCAGACTGGGGCGCCGGGCCGTACACAGTGGACAGCGCCAACTTCAAGACCGGTCGGATCACGTTCAAGCGCAACCCGAGGTGGTGGGGAAACAAGGGGAAGCTGGACCGGGTCGTCTATCAACAGATGGAGGAAACCGCCGAGATCAACGCTTTCAAGAACGGCGAGGTCGACATGGCGACGACGGCTACCAAAGACCGGCTGGCCCAGGTCCAGAGTATGTCGGACGTCACCGTCCACCGCTCGACCTCGAACGCCGTCGGCCTGCTCATCCTCAACGCTGATCGTCCTCAGCTGAGAGATGTCAACGTGCGGAAGGCCATCCTGGAAGGGATCGACCGCACGACCTTGGCCAAGATTCAGTACAACGGCCTGGGGTACACCGGCGCGGTCGGCGGATCGTTGATCTTGCTGCCCTTCCAGAACGGCTATTCCGATTCGGTTGGCAACGCCGGGTACAAGTACAGCCCCGATGAGGCGAACAAGCTGCTCGACGCAGCCGGCTGGAAGAAGGGGGCCGACGGCATCCGCGAAAAGGACGGCCAGAAGCTCACACTCCAATTCCCTCTGTCCGGAGACGATCCCAGTACTGTCGCCCAGGGCAAGGCGATCATCTCGATGGAGAAGCAGATCGGCGTCAGTGTCAACATCAAGCAGATCGCCAGCGCGGACTTCATCAAGACGCTCACCGGTCACGGCTGGGACGCGTTCATGTCCGGTTTCTCCATGAGTGACCCGTACGGCGCGAATTACATCTGCTACTTCTACTGCTCCAAGTCCGCTGGCCAGGCAGCCGCAGGCAATAACAGCGCCGCCGGAACCAAGGCCCTGGACACGCAGATGCGGGCACTAGCCAAGATCCCGGATCCGATGAAGCAGACCCAGGCGGCGATGAAACTCGAGTCGGACTGGTACAGGCAGACCTGGGGTGAGCTACCGACCACCAACGGCCCCGCGGTGGTCACGACCAAGAGTGGATTGGCCAACCTCGCACCGGTTCCATTCTTCGGTCTGGCCGCGTACGGATCCGTTCCGGTGGAGAACTTCGGTTGGCAGAAGTAAGGATGTTTGTGATCTTGTAGAGGGGATCGTGTTTGCGGCACGGTGTCCGTGGATGGTTTGTTGGACCTGGCGGCGGACCCGTCGACAGCCTGGCCGCCGAGCTTGAGGACGTGAAGGCGTCCTGCACCGCGAAACCGGAGCGACTGCGTGCGACAAGATCAACGCGCAGGAGACGCCGTTGACGAGCACATCCCAGCTGGGAGCCGCAGTGCCAGAAGATCGCCAGTACCAGGTGCCCGACGGCGAGATCATCGCGTCAATGTCTCGGAGGATCACCATGCCTGACGTCATCGCCGAGTACACGATGCCCGGCATCCATGTGACCGAGCGAATGATCAGCGTCCCGTTGGACTGGAGCCGGCCCGACGGCGAACAGATCACTGTCTTCGTACGCGAGTTGGTCGACCCGCCGCGACGCCGGGATGACCTTCCGCTGCTGGTGTATTTGCAAGGCGGTCCCGGCGGCAAGTCACCGCGACCTGTGGATCGGTCCGGGTGGCTCGGGGTCGCGTTGGAGCGCTACCGCGTCGTATTACTTGATCAGCGTGGCACCGGGCGCAGTACACCGATTGATGCCGTGACGATCCAACGGCGCGGTTCGGCTTTGGAGCAGGCGGAGTACCTCACCATGTTCCGGGCCGACTCGATCGTCCTGGACGCCGAGGCCGTACGCACCAAGATCTATGACGGACGGCGCTGGGCGACTCTTGGACAGAGCTTCGGCGGCTTCATCACGCTCACCTACCTGTCCTTTGCCCCGGAAGGGTTGGCTGCCTGCTACGTCACCGGTGGCATCCCGGGAGTGCCGCCGGTCGCAGCCGAGGTGTACCGGCGAACCTTCCCCCGGGTGATCGCCAAGACCCGCGCGTACTACCGCCGCTACCCGCAGGACGTCGACACGGTTGCGGCGATCGTCGATCGGCTGGCGGCCGGGGATGTGGCGCTACCCGACGGTGATCGGCTCAGCGTGCAGCGGTTCCAGTCCCTCGGCGGTGATCTTGGCATGGGACCTGGAGCGCAACGCCTGCATTGGTTGGTCACCGAGGCGTTCGCGGAACGGAGCCGACTGTCGGAGGACTTCCTGCAGCAGGTACAAGTACGTACCGCCCAACGTGGTGGGCCACTGTTCTGGACACTCCAGGAGTCGATCTACGGCGACGGCGACAACGGGCCGATCGGTTGGGCGGCGGAGTCCGAGGCTCGCAAGCACCCGGAATGTTCGCCGGATGCCAGACCGTTGATCTTCACGGGCGAGATGACGTATCGGTGGATGTTCGACGAGATCGCGGCGCTGCGGCCGTTCGCCGCAGCGGTTGATCAACTGGCCCAACGCACCAACTGGACACGGCTCTACGATCCTGATCGCCTCGCAGCCAACGAGGTTCCGTTGGCCGCCGCGGTCTACCACGACGACATGTTCGTCGACTCCGGTCTGCAGCTTCAGTCCTTGGCCGGGATCGGCAACAGCCGAGCCTGGGTCAGCAACGAATGGGAACACGACGGGGTGGGTGACGTGCGGGTACTGCGTGGCCTGCTGCAGCGGATCGATGACGACGGAGGTGAGCGCCGATGAGTATCACCAACAGCGATCAGAAGATCCCGTATCTGGGAACGCGGCCACCCAGATTGACCGAGGTGCCGGCGTTCGTCGACAGCATCGGTCGTGGCTGGGAGGACCGGACGATTCCGCCGGTGGTCATCGATGGCGCCGCCGCATCGGCGGCCGCGCACCGTGACAAGCTGCGTGCCACGCTACCGGGAAGGACGGTGCTCGTAGCCGCCGGCCGAGCGCCGGTTCGGGTCAATGACACCTCCTACGATTTCCGGGCCGACAGCGACTTCTTGTGGCTGACCGGCGTCGGCATCGAGGATGCGTACCTGCTGGTCGGTGCCGACGCGTCGGCGGACACGCTGTTCATGCCGCCACCGTTCCGGCCCGGTGAGAACGGCTTCTTCTCCAATGCACTGCACGGTGAGCTCTGGATTGGTCCCTCGGCTGGGATCGCCGAGTGGTCCCAGTCGCTGGGGATCGCCGTGCGGCCGGTCGCGGAGTTGGATTCGGCGCTGACCGGGGCCGGTACGGTCCTGGCCGGCCGGCGCGTGCCGACCTCGGAACTGGCGGTAGAGCGGTCGGAAGATCTGGATCGGGTGTGTTCCGATCTTCGGCGGATCAAGGACGATTGGGAGATCGGCCAACTCCAGTTCGCCATCGATCAGACTGTCGCTGGCTTCGCCGCTGTCGCCCGGGAGATCCCGACGGCGATCGGTGCGACTGGGCCGGTTCGCGGTGAGCGTTGGCTGCAGGGCACCTTCGATCGGTACGCCCGGGCCGTCGGCAACGGACCCGGCTATGCGACCATCGTCGGCTCAGGTTCGCACGCCCCGATCCTGCACTGGGTGCGCTGTGACGGCCCGGTGTACAGCAACCAACTGCTGTTGCTCGACATGGGCGTCGAGGCGGACAGCGGCTACACCGCCGATGTCACCCGGACCATCCCGGCCTCTGGAACCTTCAGCGCCGATCAACGCCGTGTTCACGATCTGGTCGAGGAGGCTCATCGGGCAGGACTGGCACACGTCCGTCCTGGCAACACCTACAGCGACTTCCACTTCGCAGCGATGGAAGTGATTGCTCGTGGCCTGGACGACTGGGGCCTGCTGCCGGTCTCGGTCGACGAGGCGCTGTCGCCCGACGGGCAACAGCATCGCCGGTGGCTGGTCTGCGGCATCGGTCACCATCTGGGGCTGGACGTCCATGACTGCTCGCAGTCGAACTGGGAGAGCTATCAGGGAGCTCCGCTCGAGCCCGGCATGGTGCTGACGGTTGAACCCGGCCTCTACTTCCATCCGCACGATCTGACGGTGCCACCGGAGCTTCGGGGAATCGGTGCGCGGCTGGAGGATGATGTCCTGGTGACTTCCGAGGGGTCGGAAGTTCTGAGCGACGCGCTCCCGATCGACGCCGATGGGCTGGAGATCTGGACGTGCGAGCGGCTCAACCAGGACCGGTAAGGAGTGATGAATGGCTGCCCGGACGATCACCGGTTTCGCGCGGCTCGAGAAGCGGGAGTCGCTGCGCGATTCGGTCGGCAATGCCGTACGCGCCGCGATTGTCTCCGGCGCCATGCGGCCAGGAGAAGTGCACTCCGCCCCGGCAATCGGCAACATGCTCGGCGTCTCTCCGACGCCGGTTCGCGAGGCCATGTTGGACCTCGTACGCGAAGGCATGGTCGAAGCGCTGCCCAACAAGGGTTACCGGGTCACGGAGATCAGCGACGCCGATCTGGACGCGATCGCCGCGGTCCGCCAACTCCTGGAACCGCCGGTCGTCGGCGAACTCACGACCACGATCCCCGTCGAGGAGCTACCAACGCTCCGGAACCTGGCTCAGGCGATCGTCGAGGCGGTCGAACGGGAGGACCTGGTCGGCTACATCGAGGCCGACCGGGTGTTCCATCTCTCGTTGCTCGACCACGCGCAGAATCCCGTGCTGAGCAGCATCGTCTCGGATCTCCGGACCCGGACTCGACTTCTTGGCCTGACGCCGCTGCTGGAGTCCGGGCAGTTGCGGGCGTCGGCTGCCGAGCACCACGAACTCCTGGATCTGATCGAAGCACGAGACGGTGCCGCCGCCGAAGCCCTAATGCATCGCCATATCGCGCACGTCCGCAGCGATTGGGCGGGTCCACGCGCCCACGATGCCAACGACGAGAAGTCAGGTTCCTGACCGCAGGGGCAGCCAACACCCGAAAGGATCGAATCAGGTGACGACCGAGAAGTTCAACGACGACAAAGCCGAGGATGCCGGGGCTGCGAAGGTGTCGAAGGACAACCTGAATGATCACGGCGAGCAGCAGCCGTACGACACCTTTCGCAAGATCGCCGATGATGAGTGGGCCTGGCGCCGGCAGGAGCTTCCGGACCGGTCGCTCGACGAGCCGCTCGAGCCCCGGCTGCCCGACGTCGGACCGGAGCGACAGGAGTTCCGGGCCACTCGCTGGCGGGAGGTCGACGATCAACTCGGAAGGATCGACTGCTCCCGGCTGACGTCCGAGCAGGCTGAGGATTTCGACGTGTATCGCTTCCAGATCAAGACCTTGATCGGCCGACAGGCGTACCGGATGTTCGAGCGGCCGGCCAATGCGGATTCCGCTTTCTGGATGGACCTGACCAGTCAGTCCCGGCGCCGGCTCGGCTCGGCCGACGACGCCGGGACCTACATCGAATGGCTGCGGCAGCTCCCGGGCTACATCGACCAGAACATCGAGAACATGCGGGCGGGCGTCAAGCGCGGCTTCGCGCCGGCGCAGGTCTCCATGATCGGGAGGGAGGCGACGATCCGGTCGGTCGCCGAGTCCCGGCCGGAGAACGTGAGCTTCGCCCAGCCGTTCGGGACGTTGCCCGAGGCACTCGACGGGCGTGATCAACTGATCACGGCGGGACGCGACGTGATCATCGGCGACGTACTGCCGGCCTTCCGTAGGCTCCTGGATTTCTTCACCGGTGAGTACTTTCCGAGCCTGCCCGTCGACATCGCGGCAGTCAACGGGCCGGACGGTGAGGAGTTCTACGCCTCCAAGCTGTACGAATACGCGACAACCGAACTGACCGCCCGGCAGATACACGAGATCGGCCTGGAGCAGGTGGCCTCTATCCGCGCTGAAATGGCTGAGATCGCTGCGAGCGTCGGCTTCGTCGACGCCGACGCGATGCTGGCGTTCATGCGGACCGACCCGAAGTTCTACGCGACCACGGCGACGGAGTTGCTGCGGTTCGCCGCCTGGCAGGCCAAGAAGTTCGACGCCGTGGCGCACCACTACTTCGGCCGGCTGCCGCGGATGCGGTTCGGGATCGAGGAGCCGCCGCCGGACCTGGCGCCGTTTTACACCTTCGGTCGCGGCGGCCCGCACCGCTACATCCTCAACACCTACAACCTTGCCGCCAGGCCGCTCTACTCGATCCCGGCACTCACGCTGCACGAGGCCGCGCCCGGGCACGCGTTCCAGATTCCGTTCGCACTCGAGCAGACCCAGCACCCGGAATTCCGGCAGAAGGTCTACATCTCGGCGTACGGCGAAGGTTGGGCTCTCTACAGCGAGCGACTCGGCGTCGAGATGGGTATGTACGAGACGCCGTTCGAGCTGATGGGCATGCTCAGCTACCAGATGTGGCGCGCGGTCCGGCTGGTGATCGACCCTGGGATGCATGCGCTCGGCTGGACCCGCGAGCGGGCGCAGGACTTCCTCCGGGACAACACCGCGATCAGTGATCATGAAATCGTGACCGAGGTCGACCGCTACATCGCCTGGCCGGGGCAGGCAACGGCGTACTACCTCGGAATGCTCAAGATCACCGAGGCGCGCCGCCGGGCCGAACAGGCACTTGGTGCCGACTTCGACGTCCGCAACTTCCATGATCAGATTCTGAGCCTCGGCAGCGTCCCGCTTCCGGTGATCGACCACGCTGTTGACAGCTTCATCGCCCGGGGTGGGTCGTCACCGTTCGCCGACCTGGACACCACGAACTGAAATCTGCAGTACCGCAGTGCTGAACTGCGCATACGCCGTTGACTCCGTACACAACGATGGCCTGGCGGCAGCGTTGGCCGTCCCCAACCACGGTGACCTCATGCTGGGTGGCCGGAAGGCCAAGGGATGTGAGTGCCGCGTTGACGACCAGGCGCAGCGGGATGCGCGGCGCGTCGGCGAGGCGCCGGGCACGCCGCAGACGTGGGCCCTCGGGAACTCCCATGAGCCACTCCACTAACCAGGGGCTCAGGCGGTTCGGTGGTGTACGTGATCGGCGCCCTCATGCGGCCCCCCGGGCCGACTCAACGCTTGGTCCGGGAGGCCGGGGCCTGTAGCTGTCCCGGCTCGGCGGGCAGCCAACCCGCACCAGCATTTCCGCAGGTCAGGTCCCATGTCAGATGGACCGGCAAGTGGGAGTCACGCCCAGGACCCACGCATTACGAGGCAGCACGGAGGTTGTTCGCGGAGCCGATTTCGTCCACGCTGGCTTCGAGTGGGGGCCGGAGCGGGCACGGGCTCAGTGGAGCCAGCGGACCTTGTTGAGGTCGGTGGTGAGTTCGACGGTCTTCCAGGCGCTCAGGTCCCGGTTGCCGTCGCTCGCGGCGTAGAAGGTGAGCAGGCCTCGTCCGTACCGCCGCTGAATGTAGGCGTCGCGTGCGCCGGGATGGGGGCATGCCGATCGTTTGGCGGAGGCGTCTTCCACGCACAGCGCGACAGCGGGCAGGTCGCCGTCCTCCCCCACCCCGTCGTGTGGCATGAACATCACTTCGCGGGCCTGGGCAAACGTCGGTTCGCCGTCGATGGCGGTAGCGTGTTCGTCGTTGGGGGTGTAGCTGTAGTGGCGCCCATAGTCGTACCCGTCGGGGAGCCTCACCGGCAGGACCATCGGCGCGTCGACCGCCTCAGCCAAACGGGACTCGACGTACTCGCGACTGGCCAGGTCGGGGCCGTTGTCGACGGTCAACAGGTCGCCGGCGAGCCACCAGAACGACCAACCGACACCCGCGGTCGCCACGGCGAGGGCGATCCAGGCGGAGTGGGGTACGCGTCGGCGGCCAGGCGTCATTGCGTGATCATGGCAGCTCGCGGGAGGCCCTGGAGGCGAAACCGACTTCGGATGCGCGGGATTCCGTGAGCTTCGTCGTCAGACGATGGCCGGTATGGTGGTCACGTTGGCGGGCATGGTGGGAAGCGTCCAGGTCTGGTCTCTCTGCCAGCTCGTCCAGCGCTCTTCGAACGGGCCTCTGCGCTGCTCGAGCAGGGCAAGGACCTGATCCTTCGCCTTCTCGATCTGTACGTGGTCGGTGTCGTCGACCAGGCCGAGTTCGCGGCCGTACTCGTACTCGTCCTCGTCCTTCCACCGGTACGTCCGATCCGGTTGAACAACGAGGTCGAGCAGGAGATCGTGGGTGTCGAAGCCGATAGGCGTTCGCCGGTAGGGCCGTTCGAAGTTGACGTACCACTTCGCAAACTGGCCATCCGTGTGGAAGAACAGCAACACGCTGAAGTACGCGTCCGGGATCTGGAAGCCGAGGATGGTGGCCCCCATGACGTCGGTGGCCAGCGTTTTTCGACCTTCAGCCGCCTCCAGTACCCCCTGATATCGCGGGCCTTCGCGTACGGTGCGCACCGACTCGATCTGGGTGGTCGAGGTGAGGATCTCGACGCCTGGCCAGATCGACCACGCGAGCTCGTCTCCCGTGTCGTGCACGACGCGCCCCTGCCACGCCGACGAGAGACGGCCGCGAAACGCATCGCGTCGCACGATCGCCTGGCCTGTTTCGAACAACTCGGCCCTCCCTACCTGTCGTGCTGTCGGCGCACCATCTCGGTGATCCAGATGGGTGCGAACGGAGACGTGCAGCCCGGGGAGGTCGGGTAGTCCTTGAGGACTTCCAGGCGCTCACCGATGTCGAGTGCGCGGGCGCGGTGCTCGGCGTGGTCGATCCCGATCTGAGCCAGGCAGTGGTTCATCGCCCACTGCAGGCGGTCGGGGGCGTCTTTCATCTCCGCCTCGATGACGTCGAGCAGTGCCGCCAGGTCGAGGCCCTCAGGCTTCTTCGTCACGCGTTCGGTGGTCAGCGCCCAGCCGGCACTCGCGACCTTTGGATCCGGATCGGCGAACCAGGCCAGGCGCAGCTCTTCGGCGTGAGGACTCTTCTTCACCACGTAGCTCACGAGCCAGTCGTGCACCTTGGGTGGGCGCGCCTCGCGCACCATGACGTCCAACTCGTCGCGCTCGAACGCCTTCGGGCGGCAGATCAGGATCGCCAGCAGCCTCGCCGCGGTGTCAGCCGTATCCCAGAGTTGGCACGCGAGTTCCTGCTGCGTCTTCAGCCGCTTCGCGAGCGCACGCAGCTTGCCGAGGTTCACACCGTGATCGTCACCGTGTTTCTCGTTCACCTCGCGTATCTTCGGGTCCTCGAGCTCGGCCAGCTCTGCCATGACCTCGGCCACCTTGCTCTCGGTGAGCGCCGTCTCAGCCACCTCAGCCTCCTGTCCATCAGGTGCGGTCAGCCTATGACGGAAGTCGGCCTCCCTCGCGGACTCGAATGGCGGCACCGCCTTCTCGACCTGAGTTCGACGCGCCGGCCGCCGTGGGCAGACAATGGCACCGTGAGCGTCAAGGAACTGAGCCAGGAAGAGGTCGTGGCGTTCCTGGCCGGACGGCCGGGTACCGCAACGGACCTGCAGGCACTGTCGGGCGGGGCGTGGTCATCGGCGTGGGCCTACCGGGTAGGCGACGAAGAGCTGGTGGTCCGCTTCGGTCCGGAGGTGGCCTGGTATGAGGCCGACCGGATGGCCATGGCCTTCGCCGGCCCAGATCTGCCCGTGCCGGAGGTCAGGGAGGTGGGCACCACCCCGTCCGGACGGGCCTATGCCATCTCGGTGCGTCACCACGGGGGGTTCCTGGAGGACACGCCTGTGGAGATGGCCGACGTACTCGCTCCCACGCTCACCCGCCTGCTCGTCGCCCTCTATCGGGTGCCGCCGAGTCCGGGTTCCCCGGTGGTCTGGCACGAAGCGGGCGGGTCCACCAGGAGTTGGCGGGAGTTCCTCCTCGCTGGCCTGGTCGACGATCCGGCGAACCTGGTGCACGGATGGAGTACCGCCCTGGCGGACGACCGGAAGCTGGCCGCGCTGTCCGCGGCGGTCACCGAACGCGTGTCGGCCCTGATGGATGCCTGCCCGGAGCGTCGGGACCTGATCCACGCCGATCTGCTGCACGGCAACGTACTCGTGAGTCCGGACGCCCGCCGGGTCGAAGCGGTGCTGTCGTGGAAGTGCTCGGTGCGGGGCGACTTCCTCTTCGATGCCGCCTGGTGCAGCTTCTGGGCACCGTTCCACCCGGGGATCGCCGCTGCCGACCCGCTGTCCGGGCTGCTCCGGGACCCGAGCGTGCAGGCAGAGCCCGACGCCCTCGTCGACGCCGCTGTCCGCCACCACTGCTATGAGCTGCACATCGGCTTCACCCATCTGGGGTGGAACGTGTGGACCGGAAACCAGGCCGCTCTCACCGAGACAGCACGGTGCCTCGCCGAGGTCCTCGAGCGCGGCCCCCTGCCCCTGACCGGCGACTGAAGGCAGGACGGCTAACGGTTCTGGTCGTACCCCTGCAGCATCGCCTCGACGAACCGGTCACGACGGTTCGCCGGGCCGGTCGCCGTCCTCGGTGAACGGGCGGCGATACCTCGGCCTCCTGAGTACCTCGCGGTAGCCCGTGCGTTCGTAGAAGCCGACCGTCTGGTTGGCGTTCTCCAGGACCGTTGAGATCCGTACGCGCTCCAGCCCAGCCGCAGCGCACCGCGCCAGTCCGGTACGCACCAGCGCCGTCGCCAGACCGCGCCGCCGATACGGTGCCCGCACGGCAACCCACGGTGTCACGCCGGTGCCGGAATCACCCATCTCGTTGATCACCACGCCGGCCACCTGTTCGCCGTCCCAGGCGACACACCACAGGGCGGTGTCCGACTGCCGTTCGGCCACGTCACGTCGATACTCCTCAAAGGTGCGCGGCACGTGTGCGTGTGCGCCAGTCGCGAATGACTCCTCGATCGCCGCGTGGATGAGGCGGTGCTCGGCCTCGCCCAGGTTCCGTTCGACCAAGCCGTCGGGAAGAGGCACCGGCGCCGGGGCGGTCTCGGCCAGGTCGCACTCCAGCTCGACCACGGTGAACACCAGCCGGAACCCGGCCCGCTCCAGCAGGTCTCGCACATCGGGCTGATCGGTGTCGGCGTTGCCGCCGAACACGTACGGCCCGTCGCCGTGGAGCACCGGCGGATCCTGTCGCGCTGCCCGTATCTGCCAGGCCAGAAGGCCACCACCGATGCCGCGCCGCCGCCATCGCGGATGGACGTACCCGAGCACAAGCAGCAGCCGCGTACCGTTCCACTCGGTCCACCAGTCCATCCAGGTGTAACCGACCGGCGTCTCACCGACGCGCGCGATCCGGCAGTACCGCAGCCGCTCGGGCGCCGGGTCAGTGTCTGGACCGGGCAACCAGGCATCCGGCTTGATGGTGCGGACCGCGGAACGCACCGCCTCGATGGCCCTCAGGTCACCGTCACCGGTATAGGCCGACAGCGTCAGCTCGGCAGGCATCGTCATGCCCGAGGACACTTACGGACGCGCCGCGCACGGTCAACAGGTTTCGGCAGCCGTGGTTCGGCGGAACCGAGACCCCGCCACCGACAGCCAGCCACCGAGTCAGCCGACCGTTGACCTGAGCCCTGGGTCAACAGTTCATTGACCCAGAGGATCGGTCAGCTTACTGTTGACCCATGATTCAGCGACCCAGCCTGCAGGACTTGATCGGGATCGTGCGGGACGAGGCCGGCGACGACGTGGGCGAGCAGCTCGCGACCGCCCAAGCTCTGGTCACCGAGCTCAACACGACCGGCGATGCCGTCCTGGACCACTTCGTCTTCCGGGCACGTCGTAGTGGCTGGAACTGGGTGCAGATCAGTGACGCCCTTGGCGTGACGAAGCAGGCTGTGCACCGACGCTTCGCCACGAACGTCGCCGGTTTGACGTACGAACGTCTCACACCACGCGCGAAACGCTCGTTGGACGCCGCGGCCGAGCACGCCAAATCACTCGGGCACGGCTATCTCGGAACCGAGCACATCCTGCTGGGTCTCTACAGCGAACCCGAGAGCATCGCGGCGAAGATCCTGGTCGCCGCCGGCATCGGCCCGCAGGCCGCGGAGGCCGCGGTGCTGGCACTCGCGCCTCGAGGCGGCGGTAAGCCCAAGCGAACGGACCTGCCCCATACGCCTCGGACCAACGCGGTGCTCTCCAGCGCCGTGAACGAGGCGCTCGAGTTTGGCCACAACTACGTGGGGACCGAGCATCTTCTTCTTGGCCTTTACCAGGTGCCGGCCGGCCTCGCGGCGCAGATCCTGCAACGCCTGGGGCTGGATGGCGACACCGCGCGGCGGGAAGTCGTCACAGCCCTCTCCACGCTCCAACAAACCGCACCTCAGCGAGAGGACGAAGACTGATGTCGCTGAACAGGCTGGAGACTGGGCACGACGGGGGCGGGCCGGAGGATGGTCGGGCCACCATGCGGCGGATGGTGAGGTTCGTCCGGCCGTACCGGTGGCGCCTGGCTGGATACGCAGCCCTGCTGGCCGCCTCATCCTTCGCCGGAATCGTGCCGCCGCTGATCTTCAAAGCGCTGCTGGACACGGCCATCCCGCATCGCGACGTTGTGCTGCTCAACCTGCGGTGCCCGACTTGTCCGCGTTCGGACGGCAACATTGACTGCTCGTCCACCAGGACTACTCTCGGCCGAAATGGATGGGAGGGGTCGCATCGCGGAATACTCCGTCAGCGACTTGTATCGGATCCGTATCGACTATCGGCCATCCCTAAGAGAGTGAACGAGGATGTCGGGAAAAAAGTCCCGTAGAGATCTTCTCACGCTGGGCGCGACAGTTGGTGGCACTCTCCTGCTCGGCGGTTGCGACTTCCTCGCGACCGATCCATCCCGGGACGATAGTCCAGGTAGAGGGACGAGTGCTGGCGAAAGGCAGACGGAAATCGAGGCGCCGACGCTTGCCCAGCGAGTCAAGGCCGGCGACTTGCCACCACTAAAAGAGAGACTTCCGGACCAGCCGAGGGTGATCCAACCGGTCGAGCGGTTGGGAACATATGGTGGGACCTGGCGCAATGCGCTTATCGGATCGGACGTCAACTCGATCATCGGGACATGGAAGTACGACCCGCTGGTCATGTGGGACCGCAAGTGGGAGAACGTGGTTCCGAACGTTGCGGAGAATGTCGAGATCTCCGGGGGCGGCCGCGAGTACCTGTTCACACTTCGGCGGGGGATGAAGTGGTCCGACGGCGAGCCGCTCACGGCGGACGACATCATGTTCTGGTACGAGGCAGTCTTCAAGAACAAGGAACTGACTCCGGTCATCTCCAACTGGCTCCAGTTCGGAGGAGAGCCGCTGCTCGCGGAGAAGGTCGACGACTACAAGGTGCGGTTCAGCTTCGCACAGCCGTACGCGCTGTTCCTCCAACAGCTCGCCGACTGGGATCCGATCGTCGAGCTACTCCCGAGCCACTATCTGAAGCAGTTCCACAAGGACCACAATCCCGAGATCGATGCGCTCGTAAAGAAGGAGAAGCTGTCAAGCTGGGTCGACCTGTGGTACCTGCGAACGGACATCTACAACAATACCGAGTTGCCCACTCATCGTGGGTGGCGGCTTACCAACGGGCTCAGCAGTGGCGACCGGGTCGTCTACGACCGTAACCCGTACTACTTCGCCGTCGATCCGCAGGGCAGGCAGCTGCCATATATCGACCGTATTACGTACCAGATCTTCAACCAAGACGAGGTGTTGATCCTCCGGGCCGCCAGCGGCGAGATCGACATGTACCACCATGACCCGATCGCGAACCCGAGGAACCGACCCGTCCTGGCGCGAGATGCCGAGCGTGGCGGATACAAGCTGTGGCGCATGAGGGATACACAGATGAACGCCATGGGAATCTGCCTGAACCTCACTCACAAGGATCCCGTCAAGCGAAGCATGTATCAGAACAAGGACTTTCGCATCGCCCTTTCGTACGCCATCAACCGTCCGGAGATCATCAAAGCGGTTTATCAGCGCCAGGGCAAACCGTGGCAGACCGCTCCGCGGCCCGAGGTGCCGTTCTACGATTCCGACGACATCGGAACCCAGTACACCGAGTACGACCTCGATCGGGCGAACGAGCATCTAGACAAGACGGGTTATCAGGAACGGTCCAGCGGCGGAATCCGCCTTGACCCAAACGGGAACCCGATTGCCATCACCGTTCTGACGGATGTTCGATACTTCGAAATGGCTGACGTGCTGCAGCTCATGAAGGGGTCGTGGAGAGAAGTAGGAATTGATCTGAGGATCGAAAATCTCGACACCTCTCTGTATGGGCCACGCAAGCAGACCGGCGACTACGACTGTACGACGGACATCGGGGAGTACGGATCCAAGGGGATGATTCTGGACCCTCGCTGGTTGTTCGCTACCTCAGGCTCGTCATTCGCCCCGTTGTGGTCGAACTGGTATGAGGGCGCAACTCCGAGCGAAGAGCCACCGGAGCCCATGAAACGCCAGATGGCCATCTATCACGATGAGGTCGAGGGGTCGCTCGATCTGGAAGCGCGATACGAAGGCATGCGAAAGATCATCGAGATCGCCCGGGACGAGTTCTGGACCATGGGAATCAGCCTTCCCGCTCAATCCGTGGCACTCGTGAAGAACAACTTCCACAACGTGCCGAAGGATATGTGGTACTCCACATCGTGGCCAACGCCGGGGCCTTCCAACATCTGCCAGTACTTTATCACCGAAGAATGACAGAACTCCGCGCGGTCGGGCCGCGGGGTCAGGCGAGGGGGTGACCAGCAGGGCGAAAGGTGATCCCGCCACCAGCGAAGCCGCGATCGGCCGCCATCGGCCTCACGACCCGGCGCCGCCCGGGGTGAGGATTTCCATGAGATGTCCGTCGGGGTCGTGGAAGTAAGTGCCCCTGCGGCCTTTGGTGTTGCTGTGATATCTGCCCAATCTCTTGGCATGCGGGATCGCCGTAGTGGGTGATTCCACCGTGCTGGATGCGGGCGAGGGCGGCGTCGAACTCCTGCTCGCCGACCATGAACGCGTAGTGGTGTGGCTCAAAGTCGTCCAGCTGGTCGTAGTCCAGGCTGACCTGGTTGGCCAGCGTGACCGGCGTGAAGTGCGCCACCGGCGGATCGACACTCAGGCCGAGGATGTCGGCCAGGAACTGCGCCGAGGCTTGCGGGTCACGGGCGGGGACGATGGTGTGATTCAGTTCCACGGTCATAGTGACTCCTGCTTCAGGTTCGGGGCTACGCGTGGTGGGGTGCTCGGGGGCCTTGGCGACCCGGCATGGTGCATGGATGCGCGGCTGCCCGGGGGAGGGCAGGGCTTCTCCGGCTGCCCTCCCCCGGCTGCAGCCGCCGTGTCATACGTCGATCTGCTCGAAGATGTGCGGGTACGACACGATGTCGTCGGGGAACTCGGCCGCCATGCGCTGGAACTCCGGGCTGCCGAACGCCGTGGCGAGCGCCTCGGTCGACTCCCAGACCGCGACGTTCATCAGAAGCTGACTGTCCGCCGTGCCCTTGTGCATCTGCAGGGAGACGAATCCTGGCTGAGCCTTCATGAACTCGGCCTGCTTCCGAAAGAGGTCCAGGAACGATTCAGTCCTCTCCTTCGGGACGACGAAGGAGTTGGCCAGAACGATGGGCCCGGTCTTCTCCTTGAACTGCGCGAACATCGGCGTGTGCGGGTCGAGACTCTGCAGCTTGGCCATTTTCGGTACTTCCTCTCGCTATCGGTCAGTGGGTGTCACTGGGGCCCTGCGTCCTGCGGATACCAGCGGACTTCGAGGGTGTTGGTGTCCGGACCGGGCGGGTGAGCCCGTGGGCTCAGGTGAGGGCAGCGACCAGCAGGGCGAAGGCGGCGATGATGACGGCGACGCGGACGTAGTGGAGGCGGTCCCAGCGGTTCATCTGCTGCTTCCAGTCGGCGGGCCGGTTGTCAGGGGTCCACGTCTTGCTCTGGTTGTTGATCGGGACGAGCAGCAGGATCGACATGATCACGCTGAGGATCAGCAGCGCGTCGGCGGTGACGACGAGGCCGGTGCCGCGGTGGTGCCATCCGGCGATGGCCCAGATGGCGACGAGGACGAGCGAGCCGATGTACCAGACCGGCATCACGGCGCCGAGCATCCGGCCCCCGTGGGCGCGGCCGCGTTGACCACTGTCCTCTGGGAGGGCGTTGAGGATCGGGTTGATGACGAAGGCGACGGAGAACTCCACCCCCACCATCACGCCGACGACCACGGTGGTGAACACCTCGAGTGCGTTGAGCATGGTGACCCTCTTGGAATCTAGTGCTGCTAGCTGACGTGGCAACACTAGCAATGCCGCTGCTCGCCTGTCTAGCGATGCTAGGATCGAAGCATGTCGGTGCAGGAACGCAAGGAGCGCGAACGGGCGGACCGCGAACGCCTCATCTTGGCGACGGCCCGCGAACTCGCCGAGCAGCAAGGCTGGGACGCGGTCACCACCCGCCGGCTCGCCGAGCACATCGAATACAGCCAGCCCGTCCTCTACAGCCACTTCCGCGGCAAACGCGAGATCATCGGCGCCGTCGCCCTCGAAGGCGCCGCCGAGATGGCCGCGGCGCTGCGGGCCTCGGCCTCCACCGCGGACGGCCCGCGCGCCCGGGTCACCCCCCTCGCCCGCGCCTACCTCGACTTCGCCGCACGCAACCCGGCGGTGTACGACGCCATGTTCCAGCTCGACGGCGGCCTGGCGTTCGCGAAGGCGGCCACCCCCGAACCTCTGAAGGACGCCTTCGCCGCCCTGCTGGTGAGCCTCGGAGAGGTCGCCGGCGACGGCGTCCACCCGGCGCTGTTCACCGAAGTGTTCTGGGCGTCCCTGCACGGGCTGGCGACCCTGGCCCGGTCGGGACGGCTGCCGCCGCAGGACACCGAGCAGAGGACGGAGCTGCTGGTGAACCGGCTCGCCGTGCTCTGACGCACCGTCCCGGCGGGCACACAGCCGGGGTCCGCCGCCTGCCCCCACGTTGAGATGCGCCTGGAAGAATCCGCCGACTCCGCGGACCAGCGCCTCGACGTGGCCGGATCCGGCCGGCGAAGACGTCGTGCGAGCACGGACTGGACCCGCCTAGCGTGCCCTCCATGGATGAGTACGCAGCCCTTGAGGCCTGGAAGTCGGTCGTCGGTGCGGCCCGAGCCGAGCCGATGAACAAGGTTCACAACCCGATCTGGAAGGTCACGGGCGAGGACGGCCGGGAGTGGGTACTCAAGCATCTACCGGAATGGTCACCCGGAGTTGGTCCGGTCGAGGAGTACCGGGTGCTGTGTTACCTGCAGGCCGGTGGACTGCCCGTGGCAGTGCCAATCGTCACCGATGCCGGGCTGATCGTGCACAACGCCGACAACCTCGGCACCGATCCGAGCGAGAAGCGACCGACTGGCACCCAGGCGTACGCGCTCATTCCTCTGCTCCCCAACGACCCTGAGCGCCACGAGTCGCCGGAGCTGGCGCACACGATCGGCGACGGCATCGGCCGGCTCGACCGAATGCTCGCCGAGTGCCCCTGGCAGGTGACCTCATTCACCGACGACCCCGCGCCGGACATCCTCGGCGATGATTACGCCAAGCTGCCGGCCGAACTGCGTGACCTGGTGGATCCCCTGCGAGCCCAGCTCTGGGCCGCGCTCACCGACCTACCCACCCAGCTCACCCACGGCGACTGCAACGCCGGCAACGTCCTCGTACACAACGGTCAGGTCACCGGATACATCGACCTCGACCACCTGCCCTACGGCCCACGAGTCCGCGACCTCAGCTACTACCTCGCCAGCCGCCTCCTGGACCACATCATCGACGGCGATGCCCATGCCATGGCCGCCGTACTGCGGCACTACGTCGCCGGCTATCACTCGATCCATCCGTTGACCGAACGCGAGTTGGCTGCTGTCGTACCGCTGCTCCTCACGGCCTCGGTCGGCAGCGCCGGCTGGTGCCTCCACGGTTGGGTGCCCAATCCCACCGGCTACCAAGGAAATCTGCGGACCGTCGAATGGGTCGTGCAGCGCTACGACGCCCTGGTCAGCGCAGCCGCACTTTGAAGTCAACGACGGCCGAGCTCGGCGACGAACTTCTTCGGCGCGACGTTGCGGTAGCTCTCCTCCACCCAGTCGCGCACGAGGTCAAGGTCCGCACCCGCGAGAGGGATCGTCAGCCAGCCCCATTGTCCGAGACCGCTCATCGTCATCGGTGCGGCACCGCTGAGCGCGACTGCCTGATCGTAGGAGGCCGTGAGCTTCACAGACACAGCCGGCGCGACGGCATCACGCGAGCCGAGCCACAGGAACATCGGGCCGCGCACGAGTCCGTCCCTTGCGGGCCCAGGCGGATGATCGACCTTGATGACAGCTTGACCCCAGGGGAAGTCCTCGATCGCGCACGGCAGGCCGAGCGCGAACTTGCGTACCTCATCCCATGCCTGCGCGCTCATTGGTTCTTCCCGCCAGTGGCATCCACGCCGGAAGCGTACATAACCACTCTCGCAAGAGAGCTGCCAAAGTCGGCCAGGACCCAGCACCAACACCGATGCCGTCTGGGGCCGGTTTCCCGGCCCCAGTGTTGAGCGACGGACAGTACTCGCGAGATGGATCCGAGCCGAGAGGAGGTCATCCAAGTGGCGAACGCAAACGAATCACGTCCGAGGGTGGAGTGGGGAAGCGTCTGCATCGATTGCGGGAATGAGCCCAATGCTCAGAGCAATATGATGCATTTCGAGATCGCTGTCGACGACCTTGAAGCTAGCTGAATGGCTCCGACGCCGCGGCGAGCGGCAAGGTGCTTAGCCGCCGGTGCTTTGGGCGAGTTCGGCCATGGCGTCTTCGACGTCGATGTCGCCCCGCGCCACGGCATCGAGGAGTTGGCGGCGCCTCGTCTGCCGGTCGGCCGGAGGACTGGCCACCCCGAGCGCCGTGAGGAGTTCGTCCAGGCGGGCGCGCGCCGTCGGGTAGCTCACCCCCAGGTGGCGTTCGAGTTCCTTGGTGTTGCCGCGGGCCGCGAGGAACACCCGCAGCAGGTCCCGCTGGGCATCATCGAGCGCACAGAACTCGCAGTGACGGAAGTGGCCGCGTACCTCCGTGTCGCAGTGGTCGCAGTGCAGCCCCGAGACCGACAGCGGTGCCTGGCAGGTGGGGCATGCGCTCGGAGGTGTGTGATGGACCGGCGTCGCCATCGCCTCAGCCCACCCGGACCGCGAGTTCGGCGAGATTGCCGTCGATCTCGAGACGCGCGGTTCCGTCGCCGAGCGCCCACTCGCCGCGGCCGACCTTGTTCAGTCGTTGGTCGATGTCGTACTCCGCCGGGCATCGCGCGGTGACCCGAACGTCGGAGTCGGGCGAGAGTACGACGGTGACGTTGCCGGCGTTGGCGTCGATCCGGGACTCGCCTTCGGTCAGTTTGGCCTCCACCCGGACATCTCCCACGTTGAGCTGCGCGTGGAAGGGTCCGCCGACTCCGCGAACCAGCGCGTCGCCGCCGTTGAGCTCCAGATGCAGGTGGGCGTTCCCCGGTACGACGAGGAGTGTGTCGTCGCCTACCTGGCCCTCCACGTGCACGTTGTCGCCGTCCCGGTTCACCTTGCCCCGATGCGGGCCCTCGAACCAGACGTCGTCGGTGCCCTCCTCACCGGCGATCTCGATCGTTCCGGCCGCGTTCAGGCTGACGTGAACGCGCAGTGCCGCAAGGGCCGCCGAACCGGAGGGATCCTCGTCGGCAGGCTCGTGGTCGGTGGGCATCGAAGCAGGGGGCCAGGGAGCGGGGGTCATCGGCGCGGTGGGGGGCTCGGGCGGCGTCGACGGGACGGGCACCGGTGGAACGGGCACCGGTGGAGCAGGCACCGGGTCGACCACGCCGGCCGTAGCCGCGGGCGACGGCGGGTTGCTCGGGTTCACCTGCTGACTCGGGTCCAGTGCCGCCAGCTCGCGCTCGGCTTCCTCAGGCGAGAGCTCACCTCGCGCGACTCTCTCCAGAACTGATCTCTGCTGCGCAATAGTCATGACAGGTAGTAAAGCGTCACTTCTCAGAATGTCAACGTCTGACGCCCGGAACTTGCCATCTTGATAACCGGCGAGCCGCCACCGCGAACCGCGGCACGAGCGATGGTCGGTCCATCAGCGACGACCAGGAGCTCAGTGGATGAGGAACCTCGACCATGAAGAGGACCTGTGTGGTGCGTGTCGACCGGGGTCGGCGCGCGTCCAATGGTGAGGTTGGGTGTGGTGCTCGGCGGCTCAGTCCAGCCAGGCAACGTCGTCGACGTGGGTGGTGAACTGTACGGACTGCCAGTCGGCTCGGGTTGCCGTGCTGTCGTCAGGCAGGGAGATGACGATGCGTCGTCCGTCGACGACTCGCACGAGGTTGCCGGCGATCCCTGGACCGCAGGGGTGGTCGTTGTTGGCGGCATCGTCGACGCAGATGTGGACCTGTCGACTGGTGTCCGCGGCGGCGTCCTCAGCGGCCTCGACGCTGATCAGGCTCTTGTCGGGTCGGCCCTTGGCGTTGGTGCCGTACCCGAAGCTGTCGGCGATGTCGTAGCCGACTGGCAGGTCGACAGGAATGGCTACTGGCGCACCTCGGTCGACACCGAGCTGCGTGCGCGCGCTGTCGCCAAACAGCCACCACGGTGCCACGCCCGCGGCGATGAGCAGCACGCCGAGCAGGAGCCCGAGCCAGCCGATGCCGCCAGTGAGAGTCGGCCGGACGGCTCGACTCTTGGGTGGCTCCAAGCGGGTGCTCGCGTTCACGGCGCGATCATGGCAGACCGCGGGCCCGACGAGAGGCGGAACGGGAAGGCTCGACGTTCCGCCGCTCTCTCTGCACCCGTCACCTGTACGGATCTCGTGCGGCGCCCGTCCTGGGACAGTTCAGCGCAGCCAGGTCACCTTGTTGAGGTCGGTGGTGAGCTCGACGGACATCCATTGGTCGAGAGTGGCCGTTGGTGGGTACTCGGCCCACATGACCAGGCGGGTCTGGCCCATGGTTCGTTCCACGTGCCGCACCGTCGGAGGTGCAGCACACGCGCGGACGGGATCGTCAACACGCTGCGCACACAACACGACGGTTGCAGGCACACTCGCCGGTGCCGCCCCAGGGATTGGGCCGAATCGGGTGGAACGCACGTCCGCGATGCCGTCCTCACCGACCGAGGTCGAGTACTCATATGGAGCCTCATAGCCGGCCGGAAGCCGAACCGGCAGAGGCAGGGCGACACCTTCCGCCGAAGCGAGCTGAGCTGCGACGTACTCGCGACTGGCCGGGCGCGGTCCGCTGTCAACGGTCAGAAGGTCGCCGGCGAACCAGACCAGCCCCCAACCGACAACTGCAGTCCCCACGGCCGAAGCGATCCAGGTGGAGTGGGGTACACGTCGGCGGGCCAGAGTCATGGCGTGATCTTTCCAGGCCGCGAGCCAGGTGGTGCGCGAACTCGACACAGCGGGCCGGCGGGAGACCATGCCCGAGACCACAGTTCGCGCCAGCGGTTTCCCGTTCGGTTGGCGCGTACGTGTCAGCCACCTTGCACATGGGGCCAGTGCTGTTCGAAAGGCAGGCCCTCGCGCCTACCCTGCCGACATGGGCTGGCGGTGGTCCAACTCGAAGTATCTACTCCGATGGACATTCAGCAAGCCCGGCCGCGTCCTCCAGGTGACCTTGTGGGGCGCCACAGAGGTAGCAGGAGAGATGATCAGCCTGTACTACTACTCTTGGCCGTGGTGGCGTATCCCTCTCGGCCTGGCGATCTGGTTCATCGGCACCCTTGGCCTGCTGAGCACGCTGCCGACTCCCCCTTACGGCCCAAGCACGGGCAAGCACCGTGCAGGAACTGGCCCGGCCACCAACCCACCGCCGGAACCACCACCGTCCCGCTGACCTGCACATGAAACCGCGCGCCAGCGTCCGCGCCCCCTGCGATCACGCCTGCCACGAGACCACCGAGGTGCCGCAGAAGCCCGATCGCGCCTTTTGAGGCTCGCGTTCTCGATATAAAGTCGCGTCGGTCGTCGACCCTTAGGACGCTCGACAATTTGTTCACTCCGAGCATTTGGGCGGAGGAATACTTATATGGGCATGTTTACATGTTTACCCTACATACTTCTGCGGGTGTGGTAGAGGAATACCGTTCCAACGGTTGGTGGCGGGACACCGGCCTCACCACCGATCTTCGGAAGTGGCGGGACGGGACTCCCGATGCGGTAGCGATCGACGCCTTCACATCGGAGGGGCAGCGAACGACCATCACCTACCGTGAGTACGCGCACCTGGTGGAAAGATTCGCCGGAGCGCTGTACGAGCTCGGGGTCAGGCCGGGACAGGTTGTGGCCATGCAGCTGCCGAACTGGTGGCAGGCCTGTGCCCTGTATCTCGCGGCAGCCCGGCTTCGCGCCGTGATCGCTCCGGTCATGACGACGATTCGTCGCCGCGAACTCGAGCGGCTTCTCTCACGTGTGGGGGCCAGCGTGTTCGTGACCGTCGACCGGTGGGACGGCTTCGACCACGCCGACTTGGCGCGATCGGTCGTCCCGGATCTGCCTGGACCGTGCAGGCTCGTCGTCCTTGGCCAGGTTGAATCCGACCTCGAGATCGATTTCGGTGAGTCCTTTGAGGCCACACCGTGGGAGCAGCGGCATCCGGTCGCGTTGGATGACGCCGTGGAGGACCCGGACGCGGTATTCATCGTCCTTTTCACGTCGGGGACCTCGGGGGAACCCAAAGGAGTCTTGGGAACGCAGAACACGTGGTACGCGGGCTGCTTGGGAGTGATCGAAGCCGAGTCGATCAACGAAACGGACGCCAGTTTCACCCCGAACAGCACGATGTACAGCCTCGGACTTGGTTTTTCCGTGTGCATCCCGCTGATTACCGGGGCTCGCGCCATCCTGCTGGATTCCTGGTCGGGTGCGGCGGGGCTGGCGGTGCTCGAGCAGGCACGGGTCGCGGTCATGATGGCCGGGGCGAGGTACTACGACGAACTGGTGGCCGCGGCGGCGGAGCGTCCCACCCCGTTGCCGTCGCTGCGCGTCATCGCCGCCACCGGCACCAAGATTCCCGGCCGGCTGGTGAAGAGCGTGATTGCGGCCTTCGGAATCGGCCTTCGTGCGGAGTGGGGCATGACCGAGTGCGGTTGTGCGGCCATGACCAGGGCCGATGACCCGATCGACTGGGCGCTACAGAGCGACGGGCGACCTTTTCCCGGCTACGAGTTCGACATTCGCTCCGATACTCCGGTCACTCCGGAGCAGCCGGGTCGGCTTTTCGTTCGTGGTCCCGCGGTGTGCCTGGCCACCGCCCGTGGGAAGGACGACCAGCTGACCGTGATCAGCGAGGATGACGACGGCTGGTACGACACCGGCGATCTCGCGACCCGTGACGGGCACGGCGGAATTCGACTGATGGGAAGGGTCGCCGACCGGATCGGCAAGGGATTCATGATTCCGGTCGCCGATGTGGAAGACCAGTTGATGCGACATCCCGCCGTTGCGGACGTCGCCGTGGTCGGCTACCTCGACGAACACGATTTCGAGCTCGCCTGCGCCGTGATCACGGTCCGAGGCGAAACCACACCGACCCTGGACGAGCTGCGCGCGTACCTCGCCGAGCAAGGCATGACGGAGTGGTATCTGCCCACCCGGCTCGAACGACTGGACGAATTGCCAAAGACATCGACCGGAAAGATTCGAAAAGAGGCGCTGCGGTCCTGGCTGAACGCGGACCTGGAGCACCCCTCATGACGGTTTCGGACGGGTCAGCAGCACTGTTCCAAGCTCCGGCGCCATGCGGAGCCAACGAGGGGACTTGAACCCCTGACCGCCCACGACAAGTCCCCCCAATGATCATGTTTGGGCGTCTCCTGGCGAACGCGAGGATTTTGCCTGAAAGGGATACCTGTCCCGTGACGTCCGGTTGAGGAGGTCTGTGCGCACCAGACCCCCGGCATCGTGCCCTATCGGCTGTGGCTCCCATTGACACATATGCCGACGCATGTGAGCCTCTTCCCACGATGCGGGAAGCTGTGCAGTGCGCCCATCCAGCTGGCTTCTGTGACTCTGCGTCTGTGTGGCGGTGACCTTTGCGAGGTGGGCGTCGGATACCAGGAGGCGATTTGTCGGTTCTGCACTACGTGCGTCGATCCCTGCCCACGCGCGCCCTGATGGTTTCTCTTGGCACCGTCCTACTGGCGACCTTTGCGCTCGGGGGCGTCGCGTCCGCACACGGATCGGTGGTCGCACCGGCCTCGCGCAACTATGGCTGCTTTCAGCGCTGGGGCGACGACCACCAAGCGCCGGAAATGCGGACCAAAGACCCGATGTGCTACCAGGCGTGGCGCACCAACCCCGCCGCCATGTGGAACTGGAACGGTCTGTACCGGGAGAACCTGGCCGGTAATTTCAGGGGAGGTATCCCTGATGGCACGCTGTGTAGCGGTGGTCACGCGGAGAACGGTCGCTATGACGCACTCGACAAGGTTGGACGATGGGTCACCACCCCGGTGTCGAACAACTTCCGGGTTCGGCTCTTCGACCAAGCCAGCCACGGCGCCGACTTCATCCGGGTGTACGTGACACGCCAGGGATTCGACGCTCTGAAGCAGCCGCTGCGGTGGAGTGATCTGGAGCTGGTCGGGCAGATTGGCAACACGCCGGCGTCCAAGTGGGATCAGGCCGGGCGAGGGGTGTCCATCGACGTCCCTGCCAGCGCGCCGGGCCGTACCGGGCAGCACATCGTCTACACCGTGTGGCAGGCGAGTCACCAGGATCAGGCGTACTTCCTGTGCAGCGATGTGAACTTCTCCGGTGGCTCGGGTAAGTCTGCGTCCGTCCAGCCCGAAACCGACGAGGGGCATTCCGCTTCAGTTCTGGACCGAATTGTCCAAACGGTAAGTGCATGGCTCCCGTCAACTTAACCCGGCCCTGAAGGACCGGGTTTGGAGGTAGCGCCCAACTGGCTGCTGGGTTGGCTCCTCCGTCCAGACACTCCTTGTGGGGTGGCAGGGACGCGTGACTCACGCCCCGCAGTCCACACAGCCTCGCCCTTGCGGGCGATGTTGTGGGAAGCGTTCCGGTCGGCGTGGGCAACGACCCCGCAGTTCCGGCAGATGAAAAGCCCCTGGTCGACACGGTTGCGTTTGTCGACGTGGCCGCACTCAGAGCACTGCTGGGAGGTGTAGGCGGGATCGACGAAGACCACGGGCACGCCGGCCCTGCGGGCTTTGTAGACGATGAAGTCGCCGAGTTGGGCGAAGGCCCAAGAGTGGAGTGCGACCCGTTGGGGCTTGCGGAGCCGTACCCTCTGCCGGATTCCCTTGAGTTCTTCCAGGGAGATCCCGGCTGAGGTGCGTTCAGCCTCGATCACGATCGTCTTGGAGATGATGTGGTTGGTGTTGGCGACGTGGCGCTGTTCGCGCCGGTTGCGCTACTTGAGGAGGCGCTTGGCGGACTTGGTGCCCTTGCGCTGCAGCTTGCGGCGCAGGTCGAGCTGCCGCTTGCGGTGCCGGTTCAGGCCGCGCCCGGCAGCCTTGTAGCCGGTGGAGGTGGTGGCGATGTTGACGACGCCGAGATCCACGCCGATGAAGCCGTTGGGCTCGTACTGCTCGGCCTCGGGAACCTCGCAGGTGGCGTACAGGTAGAAGACACCGTCCCCTTCGATCAGGTCGGACTCGCCCTGCCGGTGCTCCCGCAGTGTCTTGAGCGCGCCCGCAGAACACGCGAACCGCACGTTCTTCAACCGGCCCGCGGTAGTCCAGATGGACACCGTCTGCGTGTCGTACTGCCAGGAAAGGCAGCGGTCGTCGTATGGCTGGGCCGCCTCGGGGCGGAACACGATCGGCTTCGTCTCGGCCTTTCGACCTCCCTTCGATCCGGGCTTACCGAGGTGCCCGGCCTTGACGTTGGCGTTGAGCGCCGTGTAGGCGTCCCGGACCTTCTTGATCACGTGCTGGGCGGCTTGGGCACCCAGCCCCCACGACCTCAGCTCGGCATAGGTGTGCTTGCGCAGTTCGTACTCACGCGGAACACCACGCTCCAACGCCACCGAAGACACCCAGTTCGCGGCCTCGTTGACCGTGTGCACAGTCCCCGACAACGCGGCGGCCTGGTCGGCCTCCGGTATCAGCTTCACCTGCACGACGATCTCCACGGACCTGATCCTATCGTTTGTCTATGTCACCACGATGGGAGCCAAACCCCGATGTCCGCAGGGGTCGCACGGTCGTCTACACCCTCCATGCACACTTGGTCTTCACTCCGAAGTACCGGCGACGTCGACGGAGGCTTCATGGCATGAGGTCGCGGTGAGAGACATCGGAGCCGATCGCACGTGGCGAGGGGGCGCTATAGCCGTCTGAGCGCTGCGTGTAGCACGTTTACGACTCGGGCAGGCATGCCTTGAGGATCGGTCGGGGCACGTCCAGCTACAAGCTGTGGAATGAACGTCGCCCAGCTCGGGCCGAAGTCGAGCAGGGCGCGGATGTCGGCACGCGGGTCGATGCGCACGCCGGCCTCGGCTTCGTACATCCGCAGGAAATCCTCGGCGGCATCGGTGGAGAACAGGGCAGCCAGCATGAGACGGCAGTGTCCGACGTCGATCTCCCGGAAACCGGCACCGGTGTATGTCCAGTCGACGATGCCAGAGATCTTTTGGTTGCTCCACAGGATGTTGAGTTGATGGAAGTCGCCATGGACGAGCCTCGGCGCGGACGGCGATGTCGGCAGGGCGGCGGCCTCAGCGACAGCCCGTCTGAGCGCCGGGTCGCCGATCCACGCGTGGTCTGCTTGCTCGTCGAGGCCGTAGGGATCAGTTGCGGTGAGACCAGCGGGAGCGAGGTCGTGAACGCGGACCAGAACACGTGCTGTCTGGTACAGGCAGTCAGCAAGGTCGGGCGATGCGAGAAGGGGTTCGCCAGGGAGCGCGGTCATCAGCAGGCAGGTGACGCCCGCTTGGTCGCCGGTGTGGTCGGCAGCCAGGAGTCGCGGGACCGGCAGATCATGGTTGGCGAGTAGGGTCAGCGCGGCTGTCTCACGATCAATGATCCAGGTCGCCCACGGATCATTGGCCATGCGGCGCAGCACGACGTCGAACACCTGCGCGCCGGCGACGATGGTCAGCCGGTCCATGTGGGCAGTCATGCCACCGAAGAGGCGCGATACGGCGACTACTCGAGCATCCGAACCCAGCGCGATCTCGATCCAGCGAACCACGTGCGTGGATGGTCGCCTGTAGCTATCGGACATCGTACGAGTTTGGGCACCTGTCCCCCTCCATGCAACTGGGTTCTGTTGTGGATTCGCGTCGCCCGCCAGACCAGCCAGGCGCTCGTCGTCGCCGCCGGGAAACTCGGTGTCTCGTCGCTCAGCCTGGGGCTAGGCCACGTGCGTGTTCAGCCGACGCCGACGGTCTGTCGCTCGGGCTCGATTGCGGCCACGACGCGCTTTTGTCCTCGGTCGTAGGGCGCACCGGTGTATTTCGTGGACAGCTGGTCGACGATCTCCCAAGCCGCGTCGCCCTCGATCCATTCGACGACCCGCCCACGTACGACGACTGGCGTGAACGGGTCGTCGACCGGAGCGATGGACAGCGCCACCCGAGGGTCGCGGCGAAGGTTGCGTGCTTTGCGCGAGCCAGGACCGGTGAGGAAGACGATCCGGTCGCCGTGGGTGCCGATCCAGAGGGGAACGGTATGGGGCGAGCCGTCTGAGAGGACGGTGGCGAGGTGAGCGATCGAAGTGCCGTCGAGTACACGGCGCACGTCGGGGTCAAGCATGTGCGTGCTCCTTCAGCGGGGGTTGTCGGCGCGCCAAGGGACGTAGTCGGCGACCGCCGTGGCGACGTGGAACCTCGGCGCGAAGCCGGTCTCGTGGGTGAGCCGAGTGGTGTCGAGGAAGGGGTTGTCGCCGGGGCCGGTCGGCCGCTGGTGACGTTGTAGGTGTCGTGCCGCAGGGTTTCCGCGGTCGTCAGCAGGGCGATCGCGCGCCCGGCCCGAGGTGCGTAGCAGCTGTCGCCGCCATCGTCCGCGTACAGCGACCGCGGTTCCTCACCGCGGAGTGCAGCACTGATGTACGGACGACGATCACCGGACCACCTCGTAGTGGAGGTGGGTCACGCCGGGCGCCGGGACGGCTTCAACCAGGCGCAGGCGCACGTGCTTCGGGAGCTCCTGGAAGAAACTGCGACCGCCGCCCAGCAGGACGGGCACCTGGTGGAGGATCACCTCGTCGACGAGGCCCGCCTCCAGCGCCGAGGTCAGCACGCCGCCGCCCATCAGGCCGACGTCCTTGCCCCCGGCGGCCTCGCGTGCCGCCGCGATCGCGTCCTCGATGCCGGTGGTGACCATGGTCTGCCGCTCGGATATCTCCGGCGCCGCTCGATGGCTGAGGACGAACAGCCGGGCCATCGGGTGCGGGCTGCCGCCTCTGAAATGGTCGGAGTCCTCGTAGGCGTTGCGCCCTGCCACGACCGCACCCACGCGTCCGGCGTGGGTGTCGAAGACGCGGGCACTGGCCCCACTCAGCTTGAACCCGTCGAACACCTGACTGGGTGTGTCGCCATCGAAGTACCAGTCGAACAACATCGTTCCCTCGCCCAGCCCGCGCCCAGCGCCCGGGTCGCGCCCGGTGATGTATCCGTCGACCGACACCGCGTGGGCGCTGAAGACCTTGCTCATCCTGGAGACTCCTCTTCGGGTTCCTTCAAGAGACTCCACGACCATAACATTTAGAGTTTCGTAAGGGAACCCCAATCGCTAGACTGACCTCATGCAACGCACGAAGTTCGGGGAAATGGCCTGCTCCATCGCGCGCACCCTCGACGTGATCGGGGAACCGTGGTCCCCGCTGGTCCTGCGTGATGTATGGGTAGGCATGAGTCGGTTCGACCAGCTCCAGGCCGACCTCGGGATCTCGCGCAAGGTTCTGACCGAACGGCTCAACCACCTCGTCGACCAGGGCGTGCTCGAGCGCCGTCCCTACGACCAGCGGCCGCGCTATGAGTACCACCTGACGGCCAAGGGCACCGAGCTGGTCGACCTGCTCATGGTCATGACCAGCTGGGGGGACAAGTGGCTCGCGGGCGAGGCTGGGCCGCCAGTGCTCTACCGCCATCACGCGTGCGGGGAGATCAGCCGTGTCGACCTGCGCTGTGCACACTGCGGACAGCCGATGCACGCCGGCGACGTCGAACTCCTTCCCGGACCAGGCTCGGCAGCGTGACGCGATAAGCGACCCAGCTCCCAGCATCGGAGCGAGCAGCTGATCGGACGACGCGCCACACCGGTGCTCATCGTCGTCCGGCTCGCAGCCGTTGGGTCAAGGGTTGTGGTCGACCTGGCGCTGCGGTTTGCTGTTGGCCCTAATCGACCGAGACCGCGATCGAGGTGGAACGTGTATCAGAAGCCAATGCCGCGCCAGCCCGATGAGTATGGGGATCATTGGACACCTCAGGAACTCGCGGGACTCCTGGACGGGGTGGACGTCCGTTGGTGCGTGGTGGGCGGCTGGGCACTCGATCTCGCCAGCGTGCGGCCGGAACGGGCCCATGATGATCTGGAGATCGCCATCCCGCAGTTCGAGCTCGATCGGCTGCGCGCATGGCTTTCCGACTACGAGTTCTTCGTCATGGGTCCCAACTGTCTGTGGCCGGCTGATGCGGCCGGTGGGGCCTACTTCGACAACCCGCAGACATTCGTCCGAGACCCTCGGACAGGCGCATGGAAGGCCGACATCATACGCAGCCAATACGACGGTGAGACGTGGGTGTGTCAGATGGACCGATCGGTCCGTCGCCCGTATGACGAAGCCGTCGGCGTTACCGATGCTGGAATCCCGTACCTAAGGCCGGAGCTTGTGCTCCTCTACAAGGGCCTCACCAGGCGACCAAAGGACGACGTTGACTTCGAGGCCTCTGTGCCAGCGCTGGCCAGCCAGGATCGGAACTGGCTTGCCGAGACCCTCTCTAGCCTCGCCGGAACGGATCATCCGTGGGTGGCCAAACTCGCCTAATGGCGAACATGTGCTGGCGTCCGAAGACCTGACCGAGGTAGCCGTACTCCAACATGCCGAGGTGTTTCACAACGCCGAGAAGATTGGTGCCGGTCGGTGTCATGGGTCGCCGTAGCGAGTGTTCGCCGAGGCCGTCCAGTTTGCTCAGCACGCTGCTCCTGGCGCCTTGCAGGCACCGGTGCAGCTCGCTTTTGATCATCGTGGCGCGCTCTGTCGCATCCATGATCGAACCCCTCCGCCGCTCTGGTCGCCGGCATGCTAGACCGTTGCGCCGACGGCGTGGCAGGTCAACGTGGCGACGCCTTTCGGCGGCATACCCGCGCTGCTCGCCCTGGGGCCGGCTCTCAATGACCGCGTGCATGTGCCAGGTGATGCGCGGCCCCCCGGTGTCGAGGACCTGACCGCCTCCGTGGCGTCCCTCGCTGACGAGCGGGGTGCGGGAGTCTAATGGGCAAGCTCCGAGACGACGTGCAGTCCGACAAGCAGTGCGATCCTGCGCCGCCGCCGGATGTCGGGCTCGCCGAGTGGGACGCGATAGCGCAGGCCGGTGTAAGCCTCGCCAATAACGACTCCGGCGATCGTGCCCGTGTACACCAAAGGGCCTGCGACGACCTGGGCTGATACTGGCGGGATGGAACAGCCCACGTACGAAGAGGTCGCCGAATTCCTCGCCCAGCACTCCGGCGGCACTCCCAGCGACCTGGAGCCACTCGCCGGCGGGGCGTGGTCATCGGCATGGGCCTACCGCGCGGGCGAGGAAGAGTTGGTGATCCGCTTCGGTCGTGAACGTTCCTGGTACGAAGCCGACCGGATGGCTACGGCCTTCAACGGAGCGGATCTGCCGGTGCCGCAGGTCAGGGAGGTGGGCACCACACCGACCGGGCGGGCCTACGCCATCTCGGTACGTCATCACGGGCGGTTCCTCGAGGACACACCGGTCGAGCGCGCCGATGCCGTCGCCCCCACCCTTGTCCATGGCCATGAAAAAGTCCCCACTGGTGGCCAGTTCTAGGTCCCCACTGGTGGCCAGGTAGAAGTCCCCATCCTCGCTGCTAGTCCCGCGTGTCGGCCGGGGGTTGTGGCCCTGAGCGGTGACGGTGGCGGTGTCTAGCCAGTCACCGCACCGCTCAGGGAGCTCCCCAGTGATTTCTGCGAGGGAACGTATGGACATCATCGCTGCCTACCGTGAGGTAGGCACGTATCGGGGCGCGGCCGCGATGTGCGGCGTGTCTCACAAGACCGTGAAACGGGTGATCGAGCGGCAGGAGGCCGGCGGGGACGTGGCCTCGGAGCGCGAGCCGCGCGGGCACAACTATGACGAGGTCGCTGACCTGGTGGCCGCACGGGTGGAGGCCACGAGCGGGAGGATCTCGGCCAAGCGGCTGTTACCGGTGGCGGTCGCGGCCGGGTATGCCGGGTCGGCGCGGAACTTCCGGCGTCTGGTGGCGGATGCGAAAGGCCAATGGCGTAAGGACAATCACCGTGGACGCAGGCCCGGGGTATGGGCGCCGGGCCAGCATCTGCTGATCGACTGGGGAGTCGAGCTCGGGGTGCACGTGTTCTGCGCGGTCCTGGCGTGGTCGAGGTTCCGGTTCGTCCGGTTCGCGTCCAACGAGCGGGCCGAGACCACGTTGGGGTTGTTGGCCGAGTGCTTTGAGACCGTTGGTGGCGTGCCTGCGGTGGTGCTCGCGGACCGGATGGGGTGCCTGCGCGCCGGCATCGTCGCGAACGTCGTGGTGCCAACGGCTGAGTATGTGCGGTTCGCCGGCCACTACCGGTTCCGCCCGGACTTTTGCGAGGCCGCGGATCCACAGTCCAAGGGCATGGTGGAGAGGCTGGTCGGCTACGCCAAGACCGATCTGCTGCTTCCGCAGGCACCGTTAGGCGACCTGTCCGCGGCGAACGCCGCCGCGGCCCAGTGGTGCCAGGAGGTCAACTCTGTACGGCATTCAGAGATCTGGGCTGTGCCGGCGGAGCGGCTTGGCATCGAGCGCGGGCAGCTGGGCGAGCTGCCTTCGCTGCGCCCGCGGCTGGGCTCTGCGATCTGCCGGAAGGTCGACCGGCTCTCCTGCGTGCGGTTCGGCTCGGCCCGGTACTCAGTGCCAACATCGATGATCGGCGCAACCGTGGAGGTGGTGACCGACACCAGCCCCGCCGCGAGCCAGACCGGCGGGGGCAGGCTGGTGATCCTCCACCCCGGCACCGGGCAGGTCCTGGCCGAGCACCGGCTCGTGGCACCGGGCGAGGCCAGCATCATCGACGACCACTACGGCGGCCCCCGGCCCAACGTCCCGGCGCGCGCGGTGAGAGCCAAGACCCAAGCAGAGAAGGACTTCTGCGCACTCGGTGAGCCCGCGCAGGCGTTCATCAAAGGCGCCGCGGCGTCCGGGAACTCCCGCCTGCAGGGCGAGCTCGCCGACATCGCCGCGCTGCAGGCCGCCCACGGCCGCGACGCCGTGCTGGACGCATTGAGGCGAGCCGTCGCGTTCGGCCGATTCAAGTCCAGCGATGTCCGCTCGATCCTGGCCGCCGGGCCAGGCACACCACAGCCAGCCGAACCGGGCGAGGCCCTTGTGCTGGACTTCCCGCCGGTCCCGACCCGTTCTCTGGCCGACTACGCGATCACACCCACCACCCCCCACAACCAACCCACCACCAATCCTGCAAAGGAGATGAGCTCATGACCGCGGCGACCCCGCCCGCCCTACCAGCGGACCTGACCGACGGGCTGCGCCGGCTGAAGCTGGCCGCGATGCGCACGCTCGCCCCCGAACTGCTCCGCACGGCCAAGACCCAACGCTGGACGCCGGAGGAGCTGCTCCGCACTCTCGTCGAGGCCGAGATCACCGCCAGGGAGGACTCCAACGCCCGCAACCGTCTCAAGGCCGCGACATTCCCGGTCATGAAGACTCTGGACGAGTACGACCTGAGCGTCTCCTCCGTCCCACAACCAACCTTCGACTACCTCACCTCCCTGGAGTGGATCCCGGCCAGGGAGAACCTCTGCCTGATCGGCCCGGCCGGCACAGGAAAGTCCCACCTACTCGTCGCGCTCGGCGTCACCGCCGTCCAAGCCGGCCACAGGGTCCGCTACACATGCGCCGCCGACCTCGTCGAAACCCTCTACCGAGGACTCGCCGACAACTCCGTCGGCAAGACCATCGAAACCCTGCTCCGAAACGACCTCGTCATCATCGACGAACTCGGCTTCGCGCCCTTGGACAACACCGGCACCCAACTCCTCTTCCGGTTCATCGCCGCCGCCTACGAACGCCGAGCCCTCGGCGTGGCCTCCCACTGGCCCTTCGAACAATGGGGCCGGTTCCTACCCGAACACACCACCGCCGTCAGCCTCCTCGACCGGCTCCTCCACCACTGCAACACCGTGGTCACCGACGGGGAGAGCTACCGCATGCGACAAGCCCGAACCCGAGGAGGCAACCACCCCACAACAAGCTGATCACGACAAGGAACGGGGACTTTTAGATGGCCACCAGCGGGGACACGCACTTGGCCATTGACAACCCTCACCCGCCTGCTCGTCGCGCTCTACCGGGTACCCGCATCACCCGGCACCCCGGTGATGTGGCATCCGGCAGGCGCGCCGGTCCGCAGTTGGCGGGAGCTTGTCCTCGCCAGGCTCGTGGACGATCCCGGCAATCGGGTGCACGGATGGCGCGCCGCCCTGGACGCCGACCCGAAGCTCGCGGCCCTGTCCACTGCAGTCTGCGACAGGGTGAGGACGCTGGTCGCGGCCTGCCCCGAGCGCCGCGATCTCATACACGGTGATCTCCTGCACGGCAACGTGCTGGTGAGTCCGGACTGTCGCCGGGTTCAAGCGGTGATTTCCTGGAAGTGTTCGCTACGCGGTGACTTCCTCTACGACGCCGCCTGGTGCAGTGTCTGGGGGCCCGTGTTCTACCCGGGGATCGCCGCCACCGACCCGCTGTCAGGACTGCTCCAGGACCCAGGCTTACGAGCCGACCAGAGCGCCCTCGTCGACGCCGCCATACGCCACCACTGCTACGAGCTGCAGATCGGCTTTACCCACCTGGGGTGGAGCATATGGACCTGGAACCAGGAACATCTCACCACCACCGCCGAACTCCTCGCCGAAATCCTCGAGCGCGGTCCCCTGCCCTCGACCGGCTGAGAGCCGTGGACCTCCGGACGGGCGTCATTTCCAGAACGACGCCGCATCCGACCACGTGGTCAAAAACAAGGATGCCCGCAACGGGTACGCAAGCGGATCCCCAGGTCTCAGGACCTGTAAGCCGATACCTCCCGGCCCCTCAAAGAATGAGGCCGTTGAGTCCACAGGGCTATCCACAGATATCGGACAAGGGAACTAAAGGCCCTGAGTCGGCTGAGTTCAGCGGGTAGGCAGACCCGTGAACGGGTCCTGCACACCCCTCTGCCGCCTGTGCTTGACCTCAGCTTCCGGCGCGTAGGCGGCCACCTGCAGGTTGTTCTTAGTCCTCGCGCATGCGGGGGATGCAAGAAGAAGCCCCGCGCCGGTGATGGCCGGGGCTCTTCTGCGTTCTATGGTCGGTCGGCGCCCAAGGTCGACAGCGGCGACAGTTGGCGCTTCACTCGGCGCGGCGTCGGCCACGTGGACGGCGTCGCCCTCGCGGGCGCCCTGCACGTCGCCCGCACCCCGCCGGCGCCTCGGCCTCGGCCACCGGTGCAGGTCAGTCGCTGCCGCGCCGCCGCCGCGTGACTACTCGGCCACCGTGAAGGGCCGCTCGCGCAGTCTCTGGGCGATCACGTCATGGGCGCGTTGGAGGCCGGCGCGCACGCCGAGGTCGAGCAACTGCAGCTCGCGCTCGGTGAGGTTGTCCCGGCCGCCCGCCGTCTCTATCGCCTTGCCCAGCGCCAAGGGGCATGTCTGTTCTGGCATGTCGCCCCCTTCCCCGATAGTTGATCTTCCTCGCGAAGACCTCTTGATTACATGGTGCGCACAGATCGGCGTGCGACCCCGCCTTGATCTGGCCAGGAACCACTTACATCCGGACACGGTTAGACGGGGCCGCGGAGAGAGAAAGCGAGGCGCGCTGATCCTTAAGCTGCGGCCGAAGCGGCGCGGGAGTGAGCGGACTCTCGAGCTGCCGTCCTGGGCGGTGAACATGCTGAGCGCAAGGCGTGAGCGTCGCGACAGCTGGGTCCTGAAGGTCAACGTCCTGCAGGACGGCGCGGTCTCGGTCCGGGAGGTCGAGCCGGTGTTCACCGCACCGATGGGCGGGCTACGGGACCCGTCGAACACCCAGGCAGAGCTACGGGCGGTGTTCGATGCGGCCAGCTATGACTGGGTGAGCTCGCATGTGTTCCGGAAGACGGTCGAGACAGCGGCACCGGTCCGGCACCGCCTCTGACCTGCGGTTTTGAGCCAGCGAGGGGACTTGAAGCCCTAACCGCCCGATTACAAGCAGGCAGCCCGGCGCTCCACTCCCGGAGTGAGGACCGGGGGTCAGGGGCAGCGCCCCTGGAGAGACCTCAGCCTGAGATGACCCAAGCCAGCCATGCCGACCGCCTGTGGCCGCGCCGGCCCGTCCGAGGACGGCCGCCAGGCCGCCCGCAGGACGAGGACGAGGACGGGGCGGTGCGCGCCGCTCGCGGCGCGCCTTGACCTCTAGGAGGTCACGGCAGCAGAGCAGGGGTGCCGTCGATGTGCTCCGTCGGCTGATGTGCGACAGTCGTCGGCCACCTGATCCGCGACACCTAGGCGCACGGATCTTGCCGATGAGCGGGCACGTCGTTCTGCGCGCCCGCCGAGAAAACCCATTGCGAGTGGCCGGCACCGAATGTCTGATTGATCGGCCGCCAATCACCGGAGGGAACATGACGCCCATGTCGCTGCCCGCCCCCACGCTGCACACCGCTCGCCTTCGGCTGCGTCCCTTCGACGACGCGGATGCGGACGACCTCTTCGCGCTGCACAGCAGCGCGTACGTCCTGCGCTACTGGGACTCGCCGCCGTGGAGCGAACGCGTGCGTGCCCAGCGGTTCATCACGGCTTGCCGGCAGATGGCAGAGGGGGGCACCGGGGTGCGGCTGGCCGTGGATCGTGTCTCCGACGGGGCGTTCATCGGCTGGTGCAGCCTGAACCGGTGGAATCCGGACTACCGCAGCGCGTCGCTGGGCTACTGCTTCGACGATGCAGCCTGGGGCCACGGCTACGCGACGGAGGCCGCGCGCGTGTTGCTACGGTGGGCATTCGACACGCTGGACCTTAATCGCGTCCAGGCTGAGGCCGATACGCGCAACGTGGCATCTGCCCGCGTGCTGGAGAAGCTCGGGTTCGTGCGTGAAGGGACGTTGCGGGAAGACTGCGTCGTGAACGGCGAGGTCTCTGACTCGTGGGTCTACGGGCTGATCAGGCGAGAGTGGCGGCCGTCGTCCGAGCCGGTTCCCGCCCGCTGAGTGTCGCTCCCTCGCGAGACATCGCCCGGCATCCGGGTGCTTCGCTTCGCCGCGTCGAGGGGCCGTCACCGGGCACTCTCATGCCGCGTTGAGTGCGCCCCGGGGAGCATCCATCGCAAGCGCCAGCTCGCCGCACAGCTTGTCGCGGGCGCTGCGTGGCGCGGAGACGAGTTCGTCACCCTCGTCACTCACCAGTGACGCTCGGCTCGTCGCGACGGCGCGCCGGGTTGCCACCGCAGCCACCGCGGCAGCGCCCAGGCGCGTACGCCCAGCAGCGCCAGCGCCGCCGGCAGGAGCACACCGCGTATGACCGTGGCGTCGATCAGGATCGCCACGGCCATGCCGACGCCGAGCATCTTGTACTCGATCGCGCTGAGCGTGACGAAGACGCTGAAGACGGCCGTCATGATGACGGCGGCGCTGGTGACGACCCCCGCGCTGCAGGCGATGCCGTCGACGATGGCGGCGCGGTCGGCCGCACCGCAGGACCAGCGTTCGCGGACCCGGCTGAGGATGAAGATGTGGTAGTCCATGCTGAGGCCGAACAGCAGCACGAACATGAAAAGCGGCAGCCAGCTCACGACGCCCCCGTAGGCGGAGAAGCCGAGCAGCGAGGCCAGGTGACCTTCCTGGAAGATCCACGTCAGCACCCCGTAGGCGGCGCCGACCGAGAGCAGGTTCAGCAGGATCGACACCATCGGGATGGCTAACGAGCGGAAGGTCACCACGAGCAGGACGAATGCCAGCACGAGGACGAAGGCGAAGACGATCGGCGTACGGCTGGCCACGGTATTGGCGAAGTCGTACGCGAACGCCGTGCGGCCGGACACTGCGTAGTCGACGCCTGCGACCTGGCCGATGGTCGCGGGCAGCACGACGTTGCGGAGTGTCTCCAGTGCCTGATTGGACGTGGCGTCGGTGCCGGACCCGGCCAGCGGGACCCGCAACACCAGTACGCGGTCGACAGGCACCACCGCGATCGGCTCGGCGAGCCCGTCCGCGTCGGTGGCGACCCGGCCGCGCAGCTCGTCGATCGCCTTCCGGACGGCGGGGCCGTCGACCTGACCGCCTTGGTCGCTCCAGATCACCACGTGGGCCGGCATGGCCGCGCCCGGGAACGCCTCCTGCATGCGGATGGCGGCGTCCACGGTGGGGACACTCCGGGTCAGGCTGTTGGTGGGCGCAGCGTCCTGCAGCCTCATCCCGAGCGCGGGTAGCGCCGCCAGCACGAGCGCCAGGGTCGCCAGACCGCCCCACAGCAACGGGCGGCGGACCACGGCACCGGCCACAGCGGCCCACGTACGGGATCGAACGGCGGAGGCCCGGCGCCGGCCCAGCCACGGGATGCGCCCGGCGTCCACCCGCCGGCCGAGCAGAGCGAGTATGGCGGGCAGCACGCTGACCGAACCGACCATCGCCAACCCGACCACCGCGGCAGTGCCGACCGTCAGCCCCTTGAAGTTGTCCAGTCCGGTGAAGACCAGCCCGGCCAGACACAGCATCACGGTCAGGCCCGAGAGGATCACCACGTGGCCCGAGGTGCGCGCGGTTACCCCCAGCGCGTCGGCGACAGCTCGTCCCTTCGTCCGTTCCTCCCGGAACCGGCGTAGGTAGAACAGCGAGTAGTCGATCCCTACGGCGACTCCGATCAGCAAAACCAAGGATGAGGTGGCGCTGTTGACCGGTACCCAGTGGCCGATCGTCATCAACAGGCCAAACGTGCCCGCCACGGTGGTCAGGGCGAGCAGCACATCGATGCCGGCAGCGAGCAGCGAACCGAACACGGTCAGCAGGATCACCACAGTCAGCGGAAAGGAGAAGAACTCGGCCCGCTTGAAGTCGCCTTTGATGCCCTGATCGACCGCGACCGAGAGGCTCTCGTCCCCTGCCTCGGCGAGCCGTACCCGGGGGTGGCCGGCGGCCAGGGTGCTCACAACCTTGACCGCGGCGTAGTAGTGGGCGCGTATCTGGTCGTCCGGGGTCAACTGGAACGTGACGAGGACCGAGCGGGCGTCCGCCGACACGAGCCGCTCACCGCCCGGTTCGAGCGGTGAGCGTACGTCGGTCACCCCGCCCACCTGGCGCAGAGTCGTCACCAGTTGTGTCACGACCGCGCGCAACTCCGGATCGTCGGTCAGCCTCGGCCCGCCCGGCTGGCGGGCCTGCACGAGCACGCTCTCCCGCAGTGGCTCGTACACCCGCTGCGCACGTAGTGCCATCTGCGCCCGTCCCGCACCACCCGGATCGGTGGAGTGGGCATCCTCGCCGCTGATCAGCGCGCTCGACAGCAGCGCCACCACGATGAGGGCGAGCCAGCCTGTGATCGCCAGCACCGGATGCTGGGCCGACCATCCCACGGCTCGCTCGATCAGCGAGCCCCGATGTGGTGGACCATCCGTGACCGGCGAGAGGCCCTGGGCGCCGCCGTCCGGGGCATGACTGGTCGACTTGCCAGCGCGCAGCATGAACTGCTGTCCTTTCCCTGAAGGAGTGATCCCGAGAGAACTCGCCCGTGGGCGAGGTGGTCCTTCTTCCTCAACCTGGGCCGCCGAGTTGGCGCTCGGCGGCCCAGAGCCTTACGGCGTTACTCGACGTCCTTGAGGACCCGCTCCATGGCGGCCATCCGGGTCTCCATCTGCGTGAGCCGGCCACCGACCTCGGCCAACCGACGCTCGATACCTTCCTGGGTCTGCGCCGACGTTTCGGCCAGCCTCCGGTACTCGCCCTCGCGGGCGACAACCGCCCGTTCTCGGGCAGTCCGTGCGACCTGCACGATGATCGTGACGATCACCGCGATGACCAGGGTGAACATGCCGATCGTCCCGATGACCTCGACCGCGTCGTTCCCGCTCATACCTGTGACTCCTCCTGCCCGTCCCGCTCGCTCCCGCCCGAGATGCGCAGCGTTCGCGCGGCCTCCTGCAGCGCCTCTGGTGTCAACGTGAACCGGAACGGGTTCACCTCGTAGAACTTCATCGCCTTTCCGTCCTCCGATAGCTCAAGGTGCGACGACACGAGGCCGGCCGCCTCCAACTTCCGCAGGTGGACCTGCAACAACGGGCGGCTGATGCCCAACTCGCGGGCCAGCCGGCTCACGTAGTTGCGCTCGCGTGCCAGCACCGCAACCACCCGCAAGCGGTGCGGGTTGGCCAGCGTTGCCAGCACCGCGATCAGCTCGTCCCCGGTCAGTCCGGAGGCGCTCAAAACTCACCTCTGCACATGCAAAGGAAAATTAGCACATGCCAATACCTACGCGAGTGGGTCATTTCAGCATCACAGTGAGTGAGCGCAGCGGCGCTGTGATGCTGGCCCTCGCTTCGCTCGGGCTGCGCGCGAGCGGATACCCGCCGACCTGGAGGATCGCGTACTGCAGACGACGCGACGAGCGCTACCAGCAGCGGGCGCTGATCGTGTTGGACGACGCGCTAACCGCGCGCTTCGCGTTCGGGCGGCTAATCGAGGAGCCGCAGCACCTCTGACCGCATCTTGGCGTCAATCTCGTCAGCGCTCGATCGGCTGGCCTCGTATTCGAGGGCATGGTCTTCTTCGTCGTCCAGGAGCGCCAGCGGTTCCGCGAGCGGCAGATCGAACTGCATGAACGCGTAATGGGTCCAGGCGGACCGCTCCCTCGGCGGAAGCTCGCCAGCCACGCCGCCGGGATCGTTAATTGGCTGAGCAGCCAGGTGGCGAGCTTCCTGATGGCGCTGGCGCCTGGCGGCATCGAGGGGTGTTTGGCCCGACCAGGGTGCGAGCCAGTTCAGGTCGGCGCCGTGCACGAGAAGGTGGCGGACAACCGCGAGTTGGCCGGCGCGGCAGCCAGAAGAGGCTTCTGACCTGGGCTTTTAGGTGGAGCCAGCGAGGGGACTTGAACCCCTAACCGCCCGATTGCAAGCAGGCTTACGACCTGCCGGCCGGGTCTATGATCGTCCAGCTTGCGCGAGAGCCCCGGGCGTGAGCGGCCCGCACGAGCGATAGCTGTCCGTGATCGTCCAGACCTCGTGTTAACAAGGGCGTTAGCAGGAGCGACGCATTGCGAGTGGGTTCTCGGGGTCTGTCCCAAGTTCCGTGAGGCGGTGGGGACGGTCGGTGATTGTTGGTGGTGGTGTCATGTGAGTAGTACTCGTTTCCGGAGGAGGTCGAAGTTTGCGCGGCCGAACATTTGACGTTTGAGGTATTTGATTTTGTTGACGATGCCTTCGACGGGGCCGGAGCTGTGGGGCAGGGTGAGGCCGTTGATGACGGCTTGCAGGTCTCGGCGGAGTCCGGTGGTGAAGGAGTGCAGGTGGGGTAGTTCGTCGGCGTCGACGGTGTTCATCCATGCTGTTAGTAGGACTTTGTCATGTCGATCATGGTGGGGCGAGTGCTTCGATGTGGTCGATGGTGACTTCTTGTCGGCAGGTGGGGCATGCGCCGGCGATGAGGGCGAGCACGATTTGTAGCTCGTGTACGACTGCGTACAAGCTCAGGCCGGCGCATCCTGTTTTGGGTCGAGTCTGACCATGGTGCAGAAAGCTTGGGCGATCGCGACGAGTGTGACGTGGCGGTTCCAGCCGGTCCAGGAGCGTCCTTCGAAGTGGTCGAGTCCGAGCCCGGTTTTCAGTTCGCGGTAGTCATGTTCGATCCGCCACCGGATCTTTGCCAGGTCGACGAGCTGATCGATCGGTGTGTCGGCAGGCAGGTTAGAAAGCCAGTAGTCGGTAGGCTCGTTCGCCTCATCGGGCCATTCGACCAGCAGCAGCTTCGCCGGCAAGGTCCCATCGTCTGCGCGAGGGATGTCGCGGTTGGCCGGACGTACCACGAACACCGCGAACTTCGAGGTCATGGCAGCACTCGGATTACCTTTCGTTTTTCTGGTCCCCTGCCGCCACGCCACCTCCTGGTAGGCATCGCGGCCGGCCGCCATGGCGATCTCGCGCAGACTCGATGCCGGCTTCGGGTAGTGGGGCTTGGGACGTCTGCCACGACCACCGTTACGTGGCGGTCTCACCGGCTCCGCTTCGCCGGGGTGGGCGCTGGTGCCGGCTTTGAGTGCGACCACATAGTCCAGACCACGTTCTTCCACGCCGAGCCGGAACCTGGTGCAATCCCCATATCCGGCATCGGCAACGACGGGAAGCCTCGGCGACCCCCATTCGGCTTGCTCATCAAGCATGTCCAGCGCGAGCCGCCACTTCTCGACATGCCTCACGTCGTCAGGGACTTTGGATTCGGCTCCCTTCCGGCGGACCTTCTCGGCCTGCTCAGGATCATCACAGGCCTTGTCGTCCCAGCTTTCCGGGCAAAACAACCGCCAGTCAACCGCCGCCGAGCAGGTGTCGTTGACCGCGTGAACACTCACCCCGATCTGGCAGTTGGCGGTCTTGCCCAACGTCCCGGAATACTGCCAGGCCACACACGCCGAGGCAGGCCCGTCCTTGGGGAATCCGGTGTCGTCGATCACGTATGCCCGCGGCCCAATCGCCTGCGCAGCCCACGAGCTCAACCTGCGCCGCACCGCGGTGAAATCCCATGTCGAGGAAGTGACGAACTGCTGCACCCGCTGATGATCCACACCCAGCCGCTCCGCCATCGGCTGCATCGACTTACGCCGACCATCAGTCAACAGGCCACGCAGATACAACTCACCCGTGGCACGCTGATCCGAACGCGCAAGACAACCCAGCATGTCGGCTGCGAACTCGCCAAGCCTCGGCCGCAACTCCGCTATCTGATCAGGAGTCATGCACCGACCATGTCAGAACATCAACCACAGAACACGAAACGACATAACAAGTACTATTAGGCGGTTGCCGTGTAGGCCGGTCATCATCTCGGCGAACGCGGTGACGTGGGTCGCGGTGGCGGCCAGGTGTGGGCAGGCTGCCAGGGCGTGTTTCAGCTTGTCTTGGTCGTCGTTGTCGAGGTTGTCGGGGTGGCGGAGTATCCAGGAGGTGATGTGGCGGACCTTTGGTATTGGGGGTGTTGGCGGTGGTGCGGCGCGGAGTGGACGGAATGGTGCGAGGTAGCGGGCGACGGTGGCCCGGTTGCCCCGGTATCCCTGCTCGGTGATTTCTCGGTAGAGCTTGCTCGCGTTGGTGAGTCCGGTGTTCCATCGTTGGTTGAGGTAGGCCTTGTAGGGGTCCAGGGCGCTGGGCCGGCCGGCGCGGGGATGGGCCAGCAGTTCTTCGGCGGTGCCGGCGTGGTAGAAGCGCCGAACGGTGTCCTTGGACAGCCCGAGTTCCCCCATGATGGCTTTGATGCCCTTGCCTTGGGTCTTCAAGGCGTGGACTGCCTGATAGCGGGCCTTGGTGCGCGTGACCAGTGTGGAGTTCTCCCTTCGGCTGGCTTGGGCGAGGTTGGCTGCCTGGATGAGGTCGGCGGCCGGGCCTGATCCGCCGGGCGGCTTCGATGGGATGTCGTTGTGGTGGCGGAGGCAGCTGTGGTGTGCGGCGACGGTCTTCTCGACGTGTTCGGCGAGGTTGTGCCAGAGGTGCCAGCGGTCGGCGACCTGGATCGCGTTCGGGGCTGCCTTGCGGGTGGCCTCGGCGTAGGTGGTGGCTCGGTCCCGGCAGACGACCTCGATGCCCGGGTGTTCGTCTAACCATGCGGCGAACGTGTCGGCGCTGCGATCAGCAAGCAGGTCGACCGGTGTGTGGGTGTCGATGTCGACCAGGACCGTGCCGTAGGCGTGCCCACGACGCAGCGCGAAGTCGTCGACGCCGAGGACTTTGAGGGAGCCGATCTGCGGGTCGGGTAAGGCTCGCACCAGGCGTAGCAGGCTGGAGCGGCTGACGGCTATGCCCAGGTGCGTGGCCAGCCGGGCACCTGCGCGACCGGCCAGCGCGACACCGATTCTCTCCAACAGTGTGCGCAGTAACGGGGTGCGACGCGCATGCGGGATGTCAGTCCTGGGACCTGTTCGGCGAACGTCACCGCGGGACAGGTGGCAGTTGCGCAGAAGAGGCGACGCACCTGCAGCTTGATCAGGACCGGCCGGCCACCCATCGCCGTGTCGGCGAGCTGGCGTAAGTAGCGGCTGTGCACCCGCCGCGATACGGATCCACACCGTGGGCACGCGGCACCTGTGCTTCGGGTTCGTGCCGATACCTCCAGTGCGGATGTGAGTTCGACGCCAGTAGCGATGACATTGGTCAGATGCGGTAGCAGCAGCGGCAACGAAAGGTACACTCAAGGTCGCCCTTCTTGTGGAGCCGGGTTTCTTGGTCGAAACCGAACCTGCACAAGAAGGGCTCTTCTTATCCCGACTAACACGCGCCGACATAGTCAAGAGTTGGTTATTACAAAAACTGTCGGGGTCGCTTAACGTGCATCCACCGCGCCCGCCGCCTCACGGAATTTGGGACAGACCCGGTTCTCGTGCGCAGGTCACCGCCTCGTCCTGGTGCCGCTGAGCGTGGTCTGGTGCTGGCGAGTGTTGGTCATTGACGGCTGGCGAGGGCCGTTCGGGGGCACGTCAGGGGCACGGTCCCGAAGGACACCGTGATCATGACCGGATGGCCATGGGACACTCCACGGTCGTGGATGAGCTTCCGGTGGAAAACGTTGACGGGCCCGTACTAATAAGCTTCGAGCGGCTCCGCGAAGAGGGCCTATGTCGCCTAGATCGATCCGTGCGGTTAACGGGCTCGCTGGTTGTGCTCTGGTGCGCCGGCAAGTGCCTCATCGTCTTCAATCGATCCCGACAGGCGTGGGAGCTACCCGGCGGCATGCTAGATCCGGGTGAGTCACCTCGGGAGGCCGCGATTCGCGAACTTGACGAAGAGAGTGGGCAGCGCCCAGACACCCTCGACTTCGCCGGCGTGGCTCAGACGCGGGGGGCACCCGACCACCGACCCGCGTTTCTGGCGATCTATCGAGGACAAATCGCTTCGCCGCTCACTTTCACACCGAATGACGAGATCTCTGAGTGTGCGTGGTGGGACCCGCGTGGAGACCTGGCCGGCCTCTTTCCCGGAGCCGCCGCCCTCGCAAGGCTCTGCCAGTGACTGCCTGAGGGCTGCTCTCCCTGAGGAGGACCGGGGGTCTGGGGGCAGCGCCCCCAGGGAAGACCTCAACCTGGGATGACCTCAACCAGTTGGGCGAACCGTCAGTGGCCGCGCCGGCCCGTCCGAGGACGGCTGCCAAGCCGCCACGGACGGCCACCTCAGTTTCCTAGACGAAGTGTCAAGCATCAGGTGATGAACAAGCTGTCCGACCCGCCGATTCGGCGGATCGCCTCCAGGGGATACGGGGTCTGCCTGCTCTCAAGACAGAACTCGCGGTAGTAGTCCGTCATCACTGCGGCCACCGGGGCGTGGCGGATAAGGATCGCCGCGACCTGCGACGGAATTCCCGTCGGAGGTTCCCCTCGGGCGCAGGCGTGCACGAACGCGCTGCGCTCGTCCCCCTCGTACCCGTACAGGGCGGTGACGAGCCACTGCACCAGGTGGGTGACGGTGTAGTAGCGGTCATAGGTTTGGTGTTCGGCGAAGAAGTCGGCCTCCTCCTTCGACAGGTCGAACCGGGAGGACATCGCGAGGCCGTAGTCCGTAAAGAACAGACGCTTGCCGTCGGTGAGGATGTTCTGGAAATGGCCATCGAAATGCAGGAGCCCGCGGGCGTTCATGAAAGACGTCCCGGCCTCAAGTTCCCTCGCCACCATGGTGCATGCCTGCTCGACCGTCTCATCGTCGGCTTTGACCTGAACGTCCAGCCAGTCGTGCAGGTTTTGTGGGATGTACTCCAGGAACAGCGCGACGCTCGCCGAGGCATCCCGCAGGGCCTCGATTCGGTCGCGCACTTGCTGCCCGCCTCCCCAGTAGGCGACAACCTTCTCCACGTCGGCCAGTTCCTCCGGCAACGCCTGCCCGGGGTGCGGCAGCACACGCCAGTGGTAGATCAACGGAAAGCCCTCATGGTCCTGTGCGAGCACCCAGTTCGTCGTCATGGTGTGCACGGCCAACTCCCGCCAAGCCCCCCACCCCGGCCCTCCGGGGACCCCGAGGCCGGGATGGCAGAAGGCAGGTAGCCCGAAGAGGTTCGCCGTGGACCGGACGTTCTCCGGCTGCCTTTCCAAATCGGTCAACGGCAGCCGCTTAACGAAGACTGGGGTCCCGCCGACCTCCAGCAAAGCTGAGGTCCCGCCGATGCCAGAACCAATTGGCGCAGCCGTATCCACAAGGTCGCGCAGTTCGCGATCACTGCACAGCGCCAGCGATGTGGAGACGGCACTGTAGGCAGCCAAACGCGCACCACGCGACGCGTCGAAGCTCTCGACGGCTATCTCCACCAGGCCACCAACCTCTCTGAAATACCCGGGACGTGCAAAGAGCGCGCACACTACCGGAGCCGACCATTAAGCCGGGTCAGGCAAGACATTCTCCGTCGTGGCTGCGGATGGCTGGCCTGGGCTCGTCTGTGGGGAGGGCGTCGAGGAGGCGGATGGCGTAGGCCTCGCTCATGCGGTCGCGGACCTGGTCCGGGGTGAGCCAGGTGACGCGGTCGGTCTCGACGCTGGTCTGCTCGGTTCCGCCGGCACGCCGGTCCATGTCGTGGCGGCTCGCCTCGGCCACGCGGACCCGGCGATCACTCTCGGGGTGTACGCCCATGTGATCGTGGAGCATGCGTCAGGCGTGGCCGACCGGTTCGCTTCGGAGGTCCAGACCGACTTCGACGACGATCCTCCGGACACGGAGCCGCCGACGGCGACGGGCTCCTGTTAGCAAAGGTGTTAGCAATCCGGCGCTCAGACGTGAAGGAAGCCCAGGTCAGATGCTCTCTGACCTGGGCTTTTGGCTGGAGCCAGCGAGGGGACTTGAACCCCTAACCGCCCGATTACAAGTCGGGTGCGCTACCAATTGCGCCACGCTGGCGAGGCGCGGCCAAGCCTAGCCGCGCGCCCGGCCGGACCCGCGCGCGACCCGAGCGAGTCCCGCCGCCCGCTCGCACGGGGACGGGACCGCGACGGAGGGGACCCAGCCGATCGGCCGATCAGTGGGTGCGCGCCGCGCCGGTCGAGCCTCGTACGACGAGTTCCGGACAGAAAAGGTACTCCGAGTGCGGCGCTCCGTGCCCGTGGATTTCGTCGACCAGGGCGCGAACGGAGGCCAGCCCCATCGCGTGCACCGGCTGCCGGATGGTCGTCAGCGGCGGGTCGGTGAACGCGATCAGCGGCGAGTCGTCGTACCCGATCACGGACACGTCCCGCGGTACCTCGCACCCGCGCTGGCGCACCGCCCGGATCGCGCCGAGCGCCATCAGGTCGGAGCCGCAGATGATGCCGGTGACCCCCTCGGCGAGCAGCCGGGTGGCCGCGGCGTGGCCGCCCTCGACGGAGAAGAGTGACTGCTCGACGATGCCGGTGACGCCGTTCGCCTTCAGGGCCGGCTCGGCGACGCACGAGGCGAACGCCGCCAGTTTGCGTTGCGCGGGCACGTAGCGGTCAGGGCCGCACGCGAAACCGATGCGCTTGTGGCCGAGGCTTGCCAGGTGCTGGACGGCGAGCTCGATCGCGACTGCGTCGTCGGTGGAGACGAACGGTGCGTCGACCTGCTCGACGTACCCATTGACGAACACGACGGGCAGGCCGCGCCCGGTGAGCTTCTGGTAACGCGCGGTGTCGGTGGACAGGTCTGCGTGCATGCCAGAGATGAAGATGATTCCGGAGACGCCGCGGTCGAGGAGCATCTCGACGTATTCGTCCTCGCCCACGCCGCCTGGCGTCTGGGTGCAGAGGACCGGGGTGTAGCCGTGGTGGCCGCAGGTCGTCTCGATGACCTGGGCGAACGCCGGGAAGATCGGATTGTCCAGCTCTGGTACGACAAGTCCGATGAGTCCCGCGCTGCGTTGTCGAAGCTGGGCTGGCCGTTCGTAACCGAGCACGTCGAGTGCGGTGAGGACCGCCCGTGTGGTCGCCGGACTGACGCCGGGGCGTCCGTTGAGGACGCGCGAGACTGTGGCCTCGCTCACCCCGGCCTGCGCGGCGAGATCGACCAGCCGCGCGCGCTTACCGGGGCCACTCTGCATGCGGTCCTCCTGTCGGCATCCGATCAGCATCAGCATGCACGGATCGGGCGACTCTTGCTGCAAACCGGTGCAAGAAGTGGCCGTCCGGCTGCGGCTTGCTCGCACGCCATCACCCTCCGTCAGTGACAGGCGGCGATCGTGTCCCTTCCAGGACAGCCAAGGCCCCGGTCAGCCCGCCGGCCGGGCACAAGTCAGCGCCCTGTCAGACCCCGGTCGGAGCCCGGCCGATTTTGGGCCACCTGGTCTTCACCCCGTGACATTTGGACTGACCGCGTGCCAGCATTACCATGCCCGTGGCGTCCTGGAAGGGACGGCCAGAAACCCTTTGCTCGGATCGTCCGGCACGTTCCTGCCGGTGAAGGGATGGAAGCTTCAATGGCTACCGTCACGTACGACGCTGCTTCTCGGATCTACCCCGGCTCTGAGAAGCCCGCGGTGGACAAGCTCAACCTCGAGATCGCCGATGGCGAGTTCATGGTCCTCGTCGGACCGTCCGGTTGCGGAAAGTCCACCTCGCTGCGGATGCTCGCTGGCCTCGAGGAGATCAACGACGGCGCGGTTCGCATCGGTGACCGCGACGTCACGCACCTTCCTCCGAAGGACCGCGACATCGCGATGGTCTTCCAAAACTACGCTCTCTACCCCCACATGTCCGTGGCGGAGAACATGGGCTTCGCTCTGAAGATGCAGGGCATCCCGAAGGAGCAGCGGCTGCAGAAGGTCCGCGAGGCCGCTCAGCTGCTCGGCCTCGAGGAGTTCCTCGACCGCAAGCCGAAGGCGCTCTCCGGTGGTCAGCGCCAGCGCGTCGCGATGGGCCGCGCGATCGTCCGGGAGCCGAAGGTCTTCCTCATGGACGAGCCGCTGTCCAACCTTGACGCCAAGCTGCGTGTCTCGACCCGTACGCAGATCGCCGCGCTCCAGCGCCGTCTCGGCATCACCACGGTCTACGTCACCCACGACCAGACCGAGGCCATGACGATGGGCGACCGGGTGGCGGTCCTCAAGGACGGTCTGCTCCAGCAGAACGACACCCCGCTGAACCTCTACGACAAGCCCAACAACGTCTTCGTGGCGGGCTTCATCGGCTCCCCGGCGATGAACCTCATGGACGGCAAGGTCACCAGCGAAGGCATCGACGTGGGCAGCTACGTCGTTCCGCTCGAGGCCTCGGTCCGCACCAAGCTCGGCCAGGACGCCGCGGCGACGATCGGTATCCGGCCGGAAGCGCTCCGGATCGTCTCCAACGAGGAGAACGGCCTCACGGTCGAGGTGGCGGTCGTCGAGGAGCTCGGCGCCGACGCCTTCCTGTACGGCCTGATGGGCACCGGCAGCGACGAGCAGAAGGAAATCATCGCTCGTATCGACGCCCGTCGTCCTCCGGAGAAGGGCAGCAAGGTGAAGCTCGCGGCCGACCCCGAGCGGATCCACGTCTTCTCCACCTCCACCGGCGACCGCGTGAGCGGCTGACGTCGCAGGACGTAGGCACCATCTGACAATCGGGGGTCCGTCGGCACGGCCGGCGGACCCCCGACGTTTTGTCTCACCGACACCCTTCCGGATTTACTGGCTCCTATGCCTCGGTTCGTTTCCGTCACCGCCGACCCCGGCCTGCTCGCCCTGCCGTGGAACACGCCACTCGCGGAGTGGCCGCAGGAGCATCTGGTCGCGCTGCCGCGCGGTATCTCCCGGCACGTCGTGCGTTTCATTCGCACCGGCGGACATGTGTATGCCCTGAAGGAAGCCGCCGAACGCTACGTCGTCCGGGAGAACCGCCTGCTGCGTGACCTCGAGCGCCTCGACGTTCCTTCCGTGGAGGCCGTCGGGGTCGTCCTCGACCGCACCACCGCGGACGGCGAAGCACTCGACCCCATCCTGTTGACCAGGCACCTGTCCTTCTCGCTCCCCTACCGTGCGGTCTTCTCCCGTACGTTGCGGCCCGAGACCGTCGTCCGCCTGGTCGACGCGCTCGCGGCGCTGCTCGTCCGGCTCCACCTCGCCGGCTTCTTCTGGGGCGACTGCTCGCTGTCCAACACGCTCTTCCGGCGGGACGCCGGTGCGTTCGCGGCCTACCTCGTCGACGCCGAGACCGGCGACCTGCACGAGGAGCTGTCCCCTGGCCAGCGCGCGTACGATCTCGACCTCGCGCACACCAACATCTTCGGTGAGCTGCTCGACCTGCAGGCCGGTGGATACATCGCCGAGGAGACCGAACTCCTCACTCTCGCCGACACGGTGGTCGACCGCTACCAGCGGCTGTGGGCGGAGCTGACCGAGCCGGAGGAGTTCGACACCGGCGAGCTGTACCGGCTTGAGCAGCGGATCCAGCGGCTCAACGACCTCGGTTTCGACGTCGCCGAGCTCGACATCCACACCGACTTCGACGGACGGCACATCCGCATCCAGCCGAAGGTCGTGGACGCCGGGCACCACACCCGCCGGCTGCTGCGCCTCACCGGGCTGGACGTCGAGGAGAACCAGGCGCGGCGCCTCCTCAACGACCTGGACGCCTTCCGGGCCGCGACCGAGCAGCAGTACGAGGACGAGGAGATCGTCGCCCACCAGTGGCTCACCGAGGTGTTCGAGCCCGTCGTGGGCGCCGTTCCGGAGGAGCTGCGCGGCAAGCTCGAACCCGCCGAGGTGTTCCACGAGGTTCTCGAGCACCGGTGGTACCTCTCCGAGAACGCCAAGCACGAGGTCTCCCTGATCGACGCCGTGAAGTCCTACGTCGACAACGTGCTGCGCGCCCGCCCGGACGAGCGCGAGGCGTTGCCCTCCCCCGACGACATCACCGGGATCATCGAGCTCGGCCCCTGACAGGCGCGGACGGCTACCGGTCGCCGTCGGTGGAGACCCGGCCGGCCGCCGCGGCCGGGTCGACGGCTCCGCCCGCTCCGGCCGCCATCGCACCACCCTGCGTCCACCACGTGGTCTGGCGGAGGGCACCCTCCCAGCTGAAGCTCAGGTGGATGTGGTCGGTGTGCGGGTTGGGTGTGCCGGTGTAGGGCTGCCAGCCGTCCTGCGGGCGGTAGGAGCGCCAGATCTGGCGGTTCCAGATCACGTACATGACGCCGAGCCGGCGGGCCATGGCGTGCTGGTTGCCGTCCTGGTCGGGTGCGAGCAGCCACCGCAGGAAGTCGTCGGCGGCGGCGCGCTCACGCGGTGACGCCGCGTCGAAGGCGATGTCGAGGGCGCGGCCCTCCTTGTGTTCGCTGGTGCTCGTACTCGCGCAGGTGCCGGCGATCCCCCACCAACGCGGCCGGTAGGCGGCACGGACGAGGTTGAGGACGTCCACTACGCCGGCCTTGGGCGCGGGGTCACACAGCCACTGGCCGACGTAGGGCGCGTAGGGGTCGACCGGCTGCGCGAAGAGCGCCGAGGCCCGCGGCACCGAGGCCCGCCCGGGTGTGGCGAGCGCCTGGCCGCCGGACGGTGCGATGACCGCGACCAGTCCGGCGACCGCGACCGACGCGGTGACCATCCGGAGCGACCGGCCAGGCCGCGTACCCGAACGCCTCATGCCTCCACGGTCCCGTACGACAAAGGGATGTGTCAGCGGAACTCCGCGATACCCTCACCCCCTCCGCGGCCGGGACGAGCAACGCACGACACAACGCAGGTGCCGAACGGGGCGGAACGTGTCGGCGTCACCGGCATCACGGGAGGTCGGCCGGGCGTCGCAGTCCTTCGATCGTGTCCGGGTCCATCGCCGGTGGCACGGCACCGGTCCCGCCCAGGGTCCACCAGGTGGTCCCGCGCATGGCGCCACGCCAGCTGAAACTGATGTGGACGTGGTTGACGTGTGGATCCGAACCCGTGTAGGGCTGCCACCCCCTCGGGTTGTAGGCGCGCCACATGCGGCGGTTCCAGATCACGTACATGACGCCGAGCCGTCGGGCCATCGCGTTGGCGTTGCCGTACTGGTCGGGAAAGAGCAGCCAGTGCAGGAAGTCGTTGCCCTGGTTGTATCCGGTGGTGGTCCGCGCGTCGAAGCCGATGTCGAGTGCGCGGCCCTCCTTGTGCTCGTTCACCGAGGACGAGCAGGGCTGCTGGACGATCGCCCAGGACACCCTGCCGTACGTCCGCAGGACGAGGTCCCGTACGTCGACCACACCGGCCTTCGCCATCGGGCTGCAGGTGGTTCCGCCCTGATAGGTCGCGTAGGCGTCGATCGTCGGGGGGAAGTTGGGCGTCCTCGGGTAGACGTGGGTGCGGGCCGCGCCGACGCCGCCGTCCTCGCCGGGACCGGTCCCGGGAAGAGTCCCGGGGACAGTCCAGGTGTCGGCGGGGTCGGCCTCGGGGTCGGCGGATGCGACCTGCGAGGTGGTGGTGATCGCGACTGGCGCGATGAGCGCCAGGACGGCGACGAGGAGGACCGCCGGGCGGTGACGCCGCCGCAGTGGGACAGTCGTCGCTGGCATGCCGGGTCCGTTGTCCATCCCCCAAGCGTGGGAGCGAGTGGGTGAACCCGGGCTCCCCCGGAAGGCCTGGTTTCGCGGCCGGTCCCGACCGTCGCGGCCGGCGCTACCTGGCCCGGTCGGTCCCGTACCGGGCGGGCCGGACCTGCCGGACGCTTCGGTCGAAGCTGGACGTGCGCGAGGTGATCGGACGTGACGCGAGGCAGCCGGACGTAGCGGGACGAGGGGCAGACGCGCCGCTGGACAGGACGGCCCGGTTGTCCGACCCGGCTGGTCGGTCAGCCCGCCAGCGCGCGACCGATGACCAGGCGCTGCACCTGGTTGGTCCCTTCGAAGATCTGCAGCACCTTCGCCTCCCGCATGTACCGCTCGACCGGGAAGTCGCGGGTGTAGCCGTAGCCGCCCAGCACCTGCACGGCGTCCGTCGTCACCTTCATCGCCATGTCGGTGGCGGTCAGCTTCGCCACCGCCGCCTGGGTGGAGTACGCCATGCCGCGGTCGCGCCGCCGGGCCGCGTCGAGGTAGGTCGCGCGCGCGGCCTGCACACCGGCGGCCATGTCGGCCAGCAGGAACGACAGGCCCTGGAAGGAGATCACCGGCTGCCCGAACTGGGTGCGCTGCCGGGCGTAGTCGACGGCGGCGTCAAGTGCTGCTTGCGCCAGCCCGACCGCGCAGGCGGCGATGCCGAGGCGGCCTGAATCCAAAGCGGACAAGGCGATCCGGAGCCCGTCGCCCTCGGCGCTGATCAGCCGGTCGGCGTCGACGCGTACGTCGTCCCAGTGCACCTGGGTGGTCGTGGACGCGGTGAGGCCCATCTTGTGTTCGGGTGTGGCGAAGCCCAGGCCGGGGGTGTCCGCGTCGACGAGGAAGCAGCTCATCCCGCGGGTGCGGTCGGTGGAGGTACGGGCGAAGAGTGTGTAGAAGTCGGCCTCGCTGCCGTGGGTGATCCAGGCCTTCGTGCCGTTCACCACGTAGCCCGACTCGGGTTCGGTTCGTGTCGCGCGGGTCGTCATCGCCGTGACGTCGGAGCCGGCCTGCGGCTCGGACAGGCAGTAGGCGCCGAGCAGGTCACCCGACAGCAGCCGCGGCAGCCAGCGCTCCCGCTGCTCCTGCGTACCGTGGTGGGCCAGCGGATAGCACGCGAGGGACTGCACGGAGGTGCCGACCGCGACGCTGAGCCAGGCCGCCGCCAACTCCTCCAGGACCTGTAGGTAGACCTCGAACGGCTGGCCACCGCCGCCGTACTCCTCGGGATAGGGCAGCGACAGCAGGCCCGCCTGGCCGAGCAACCGGAACACGTCCCGGGGGAAGCGGCTCGCGGCCTCGGCCTCGGCCGCGCGCGGGGCGAGTTGCTCGGCGGCGATCTCCCGGGTGAGTTCGAGAAGGTCGTGGGCCTCCGGAGTGGGGAGCAGGCGCTCGACGACGGGCATTGCTGGTCCTCCGCGGGGGAAGGGCTTCCTGGGGTACGTGGGTACGTGCGTACCTTGTTGTCTCTCCCGCAGTGTGAACGTCGTGTACTCGGCTTGCTACCCAGTCACGCGTCTTACGGAGTGAGACGAGCGGACACGATACCGCGTCGACGCCAGGTGTAGGTGACGGCGATCCCGTCGCCGTCCCGGACCGCTGCTGGGTAGGAGAACTCCACCCGCTCCCCTGGCGCCTCGTCCTCCAGCGTCGCCCAGTGCCGCCAGGTCGTTCCGTTGTCGTCGGAGATCGCCGCCGTGAGCGGCGTCCTCGGCCCCCAGGAGACGCCCACCGGGTTGTGGACGCAGACGAGGCGTCCGTCGGGAAGCTCGGCCAGGTCGAGTCCGCTGTTGTTGTTGGGCAGGCTGGTCGCTTCGGCGGGTGCCCAGGTGCGGCCGCCGTCGGTGGAGTCGCTGCGGCACACCCAGCCGTTCGTACTCCGGAGCAGCATGTGCACCCGGCCCGGACCCGACTCCCACAGGGTCGGCTGGATGACTCCCTTGCCCGGGAAGCTCGCGTGGTCCACCGGCACCGACTCGCCGCGCTTCCAGGTGCGGCCCGTGTCGTGGGAGAGGTCGGTGAACGCGTCCCAGGTCGTCTCGGTCTCCACCGACGCGGGGGCGAGCCAGCCGCCGTCGGCGAGCAGGATCGGCTTGTTCTTCACCGGACCGCGCCCGCCCTCGTCGCCGGGGACGAGTTCCTCCGGGTCGGACCAGGAGTGCCCCCCGTCGCGGGACCGGATCACCCGGGTCCGCCAGGCCGGGATCCGCCGGCCGACCTTGTAGAACAACGAGATCTCGCCGTCCGACGCCGCGAAGAGGACGGGGTTCCAGTGCGGGAGTTCGTCCTCGTCCGCGACGCTGACCGCGCGTGTCCAGCCACGCCCGGGTGTCCGCCGGGCCAGCCAGATCGCCACGTCGTCCGCGCCCTCGCGGCTGCCGCCGAACCACGCGACCAGCAGGCCGTCGGGGTGGGACAGCACGGTGGACGCGTGACACGCGGCGAACCTCGGGTCGTCGACGACCACGAACTCCTTGGTGACCTGCGCCACCTCGCGCCTCCTTCGCCGGGATCACGGGCGAGCGGCCAGGGACGATCCGATGGATCATCGGCCCGTACGCGGAACAGCCGTAGGCGACGGTCCTGCGAAGCGGCCGTGGGCCGACCCTGGACATCCAGGATGGGCCCTACGACGGGCTCCGTCAGGGCACGGTCAGGTCCTGGTCAGGACCGATCTGGTTTCGGCCAGGTGAGGTCAGGTCGAGGGCAGGTGAGGTCACTCGGCGGCGGGCCGCGCCGCGCGGTGGCGGGCGACCTCGTACAACGCGATCCCGGCCGCGACGCCGGCGTTCAGCGACTCCGTACCGGACCGCATCGGGATCCGGACCAGCTGGTCCGCGGTCTCCCGCACCAGCCGGGACAGCCCCTTGCCCTCCGAGCCCGCGACGAGGACGACCGGGCCGTCGAGGTCGGTCAGGTCGGCGAGGTCGTCCGCACCTTCGGCGGCCAGCCCGACCACCGTCAGCCCGGCCTGCTGGTAGGAGCGGAGCGTCCGGGTGAGGTTGACCGCGCGGGCCACGGGCACCCGGACCGCCGCGCCGGCCGACGTCTTCCACGCGGCGGCGGTCATCGCGGCGGAACGGCGTTCGGGTACCACCACGCCGTGCGCGCCGAAGGCCGCGGCGGACCGGACGACGGCGCCCAGGTTGCGCGGGTCCGTCACGCCGTCCAGCGCCACCAGCAGCGGGGGCTCGCCGGTGCCGAAGGCGTCGGCGACCAGCTCCTCCGGGTCGGCGTAGATGTAGGCCGGCACCTGCGCGGCCACGCCCTGGTGAACCGCTCCACTGGTCAGTCGGTCCAGCTCGCCCCGGGTGACCTCGAGCAGCGGGATGCCCAGGTCGGTCGCGAGCCGGAGGATCTCCCGCACCCGGTCGTCCCGCTCGATGCGTTCGGCGACCTGCACGGTCTTCACGGGAACGCCGGACCGCAACGTCTCCACGACGGGGTTACGCCCGACGATCCACTCCGGACGGTCACCGGCGCGGCCACCCTGACCGGCGCGTCCGCCGGCGCTGCTGCGGCGGGCCTCCCCGGTCGCGGCGGCGCGCTTTTGGGCCTGGATCCGCTTGTGGGCCTTGTGATAGGGCCGGTCCTCGGCGCGCGGCGTCGGTCCCTTGCCCTCCAGGCCGCGCCGGACCCGGCCACCAGAACCTGCGGTCGGGTTGCCCGAGGCCCGCTGCCGGGTCGCACCACGACGCTTGCTGTTGCCGGCCACGCCAGCCTCCACCCACTCGTTGTCGCTTTGTCGGCACCGGCACTTGCCCGGCGCCACTTGTCTGCCGCCGTCCGCGCGGTACGGCCCGACGGTCGCGGGCCCATGGCCCGCGCACCCACGCTCCGCCCCACACTGGTGCGGTGCGGAGCGCAGGGGCGAGAAGCCGTGGCTACGCCCGGCCGGGCCGCTCGGCGACGTCCCACCGCGCGCCGTGCGGGGTGTCGGTGACCTCCACCCCAGCCGCCCGGAGTTGGTCGCGCACCGCGTCGGCGGCAGGCCAGTCCTTGCGTGCCCGCGCCTCCTCGCGCTGGACGAGCAATGCTCGCACCAGCACGTCGGTGACCGCACGGAGGGAGTCGCCCTCCGCGCTGCTCCGGCGCCAGCGCGGGTCCATCGGGTCCAGGCCGAGCACGGAGAGCATCGACCTGACCTCGAGGAGGCGCGCCTGCACCGTCGCCTTGTCGTCGGCGGCGAGGGCGGTGTTGCCGTCCCGGACCGCCGCGTGGACGACCGCGAGGGCCTGCGGCACCGCGAGATCGTCGTTCATCGCCTCGACGAACGCCTCCGGAAGGGTGAGCTTCCAGCCGTCCGGCGCGTTTTGTCCCGCTTCGGTCCCGTCCGCGGCATTCAGGCCGAACTCCGCGTAGGGATCGGTGTCGGCGGCCACGTCGGTCCCGAGGGGCGCGGCGCCGAGCGACTCACCGACCAGCTCGACGGCTCGTTCGACGAAGTTCTCCACGCGCTGGTAGGACGCGGCCGCCTCGTGCAGCGCCTCCTCGCTGTACTCGATCATCGAGCGGTAGTGCGGCGAGGCGAGGTAGTAGCGCAGCTCCACCGGCCGGACCAGCCGCCGGACGACCACACCCACCAGCAGGGAGTTGCCGAGCGACTTGCTCATCTTCTCGCCGGCGATGGTGACCCAGGCGTTGTGCAGCCAGTAGCCGGCGAACGGGTCACCGGCCGCCTGGGACTGGGCGCGTTCGTTCTCGTGGTGCGGGAAGATCAGGTCGATGCCGCCGCCGTGGATGTCGAACGCCTCACCGAGGTACTTCGTCGACATCGCCGAGCACTCGATGTGCCAGCCGGGGCGGCCCGGTCCCCAGGGGGTGTCCCAGCTGGGTTCGCCGGGCTTGGCCCGCTTCCACAGCGCGAAGTCGCGCGGGTCGCGCTTGGCCTCGGCGTTCTCGGTGTCGCCGGCGGACTGGACCTCATCGACCCGCTGGCCCGACAACGCGCCGTAGTCGGCGAAGGAGCGGACGTCGAAGAGCACGTCACCGCCGCTCGCGTAGGCGTGACCGGTGTCGATCAGCCGTTGGATCAGCTCGACGATCTCCGGGATGTGCCCGGTCGCGCGCGGCTCCAGCGTCGCAGGGATGCAGCCGAGCACGTCGTAGGCCTCGGAGAAGGCACGCTCGTTGCGGTAGGCGAGCTCCCACCAGGACACCCCCTCCGTCTGCGACTTCGCGATCACCTTGTCCTCGACGTCGGTGACGTTGCGGACGTAGACGACGTCCTGGCCCTGGTGCAGCAGCCAGCGGCGGAGCAGATCGAAGTTGACGGCGAACCTCACGTGCCCGATGTGCGGGGGACTCTGCACGGTCGCGCCACAGACGTACATCGTGACCTTGCCGGGTTGCAGCGGCTCGAAGTCACGGATCGCACGCGCGCGCGTGTCGTACAGGCGCAGGTTCATGCACTTAGCGTACCGATCCGCCCACCAGAGCCTCCCGCTCCGCCAAGGCCGTCGGCAGACCGGCTGATCCGGGAGGTTCCAGGTGATCGGGACGATGCGGTCGGTGCCGGGTCGGGAACGACGGTCCGGACCGGCGGTCGGGGCGTGCTCAGATCCGCAGCCGGCGACCGGGTGAGATCGCGTTGGACAGGGCGGCGACGAAGGCGTCCAGGGAGTCGGGTACGTCGATGCGGTGCCAGTCCTCCGGCGCCCGGAACCACTCCAGCCCGGCGTCGGGGGCACCGGGGCGCCCGGACGCCGCGAACGTCTCCGCCCAGCGGTCCTCCAGCCCGAAGACCACGGCGTAGGGCAGGAACCGCGCGGCCAGTTCGGCGCGGTGGTTCTCGGGCAGGTCCGAACCGTCGGCAGTGGCGAGGTAGCGGCGGAGGTCCCGGAGCCGGGCGAGCAGCGCGCTGCCCTTCCCGGTCCGGCTGGGGGCGAGGTCACCGCCCCAGGCGAGCACGCCGCCGGCGAGGACGACGGCCAGGCCGACCAGTCCGAGCTCGGTGGTGATCGCCAGCACCACGGTCAGGACGACACCCACGAGCGCGAGGGCGGCACCGGCGGTGGTCCAGCGGGAGCGAACCGCGTCCGGTCGGTGGTGGAACCACCCGCGGGCGTGGACGTCGGCGTAGAGCTGGTCCCGGACGGCGTCCAGGCGTTCGGAGGGCGCCCCCGCGATCTCGGGCAGGCTCACGACATCCCGGGACCCGCTGTCGAAGAGCAGGTCGAGCACGGCCCGCTCGTACGGCGCCAGGTCGTCCGTCGCGGCGCCGGTGCGGTGGATGAGCCACTGCGGACCGCGATGCCGAGAGGGACGCCCACCCTCCTCGATCACCAGCAGCCCCCGCATCGCGAGGTCGAGCACGGTCGCCACGATGTCGACCACGTCGGCGCGTTCGTCGACGAGGGTGCCCATCTGCCCCGGGCGGATCCCTTCCGGCGGGGCGAACCTCGTCCGTCCGTCGGGCTCGGCGACCAGGGGGCGGTAACCGTCCTCCTGACCGTCCTTCGGCGCACCCGTGTCGCGGCCGCGGGTCCACCACAGCGCGAGCACCGAGAGCCCGGCCAGGGCGACCAGTCCCACCAGCAGCCCGATGGTGAGGGGCGTCAGGGAGAACGCCGTTCGCAGCGACCAGCGTTGGTCGAGGCGCTGGTCGGGTCGGACGGCGGACGCGGTGGGAAGTCCCGCGACGATCGTCATCCGCTCGCCGCTGTCGAGTCCCTGCTGCACGAAGACGGGTGCGGAACTCTCACCGAGCTGGGCCGCGGTGCACGGCATGGTCGAGCCGGCGCCTCCGGCGAAGCAGACCGCCCAGGACACCGCGGGCGCGGAGAGGTTGACCCGGGCCGAACGCACCGGGGTGCTCAGGCCCTGGACGACGGGCCAGCTGACCTCCAACCCGTCGGAGGTACGGCGGACCGCGCCCTGGACGTCGTAGTCCCAGCGCAGGGTGTGCCGCCCGGTCAGTGGCCGGTCCAGGTCGACGGTGAGCGCGGCGAGGCCGTCGCTGTCGTCCCGACTCACCGGCACGGACCTGCCGTCGACGCTGGCCCGCACGTTGGTGACGGTGAAGACCTCGTCCTGGTCGGCGTCGAAGGGGACCCGGATGCGAAGGGTCCGGCGCAGGTCGGCGTTGGGGGTCCGGCCGAAGTCGTACCGCTGTGTCTCCGTCACCCGCAGGGAACCGTCGGCGTCGACGCGGACGCCGGCGACCAACTCGGAGACGACATCATCGGCCGGGGCCGCTGCCGCGGCCGCCGCGACTGGGACGAGGACGGCGAGCGCGGCTGTCGCGGCGACGGCCAGGGTCCGAAGGCGAGGCGCTCGAGCCATGGCCACACAGTAGTGTCGGGCAGCGCGGCGAGAGGAGGTAGGCGTGTCGTACGGATACGGCGGCTGGCCCACCAACCCACGGGCCCGGCGCCGCCGCCGGCCGGGGATCCTCGTCCGGGCGGCCCGTGGCCTCTTCGTCCTCGCGGTGCTCGGCGTCCTCGGTTCGGTCGCGCAGCAGTACCTCAGCGGTGTCGTGGGCGGTGTCATCCAGGGCGGCGACATCGGCGTCCCCCGCGACACTCCGCCCGACACCGGCACCCCTGGTTCCGGCGACGGTGGGGGTTCCGGCCTCCCGGACAACCAGGCCTCGGCGATCCTCGGCTCCAACCGCTTCTACACCGCGGGTGGGCTCTCCGACGTCGAGTGTCCCGCCCCCGACCTGACCAACGCCACGACCAGCGCCCAACGCGCCTACGACGAACACGTCTTCGGCTGTCTCGCCACCGCCTGGAGCGGGCCGCTGCGCCGGGTCGACCTCACGACGAACGCGCCCCGGCTGTTCGTCTTCGACTCCTCCGGCTCCAGTCCCTGCGGCACGTTCCGACCGCGCGAGGGAGCCACGCTCGCGTTCTACTGTCCGGTCAACCAGACGATGTACGCCGACGTCGCCGCGATGGCCCGCAGCTTCCCGACCGAGCACCACGTCGTCTACGCACTCGTCCTCGCCCACGAGTACGGCCACCATCTCCAGGCCAAGGCGGGCATCCTCCAGGCCGAGAGCTCGCTCGCCTACCAGAACCCCGCGCTGGCCACGGAACTGTCCCGGCGAACCGAGACCCAGGCCTCCTGTTTCGCCGGCATGTTCATCCGCTCCATCGAGGAGAGCTACCCCGTCACCGGCCTGCAACGGCGGGCGTTCGACTACTACGCCAGGAACGCCTTCGGCGACCAGGACGGTGCGACCGGAGAGGACCGCAGCCACGGCACCTCCCAGACCCAGGGCCGCTGGATCCTGCAGGGCTTCGAGGACAACGACACCGGCCGCTGCAACAGCTTCAGCGTCTCCGCGCAGGATGTCCAGTGAGTCCGGCGAGTCCGGAGACAGTGAGTCCGGCGAGTCCCGCTAGTCCGGCGACCACGAAAACGACCTGACCCCGGCACGACGAGGCGGGGTGGGCGGCGCACCTCCGCGCCGTCCACCCCGCCTCCCCCGTCTGTCCCCCCGGCTCCCCCGCTCCCCGCGATCCCCCGTCGGTCCGCCTGGGAACGCCGGTCAGTCCTGGTCGGCGCCGTGCGTCCACTCCAGGGTTCGCCGGCAGTTGCCCGGGGTCGGGTCAGCCACGGTGCCCTTCACCAGGACCTCCGTACCGGCGGGATCGGTGTAGCAGTCCTGACTGGCCGGCCCGTTCTTGCTCGAGTCGTAGACGACCTTTCCGGACGCGTCGTACCCCCGCAGGATGTAGCCAGGGCCGACGCCGATCAGGCCGCTGCCGGGGGTGACCTTGTCACTCGGCGCCGTCGGGTTGGCGTCCGGGTGGTTCTGCTCCACGTCCGCGGTGGGGAAGAACCAGTACCCGTCGCGGAGCACGGCGTCCTGTTCCTTCGCACCGTCCGGCTGCACCGTCACCCGGGTGACGGGCCCGGTGTACATGCCGGCGCCGTGCTCGCGTTGGTCCACGAGGGCGAAGAGGTACGGAATGTCCTTCGCCTCGGGGCCCCCGAACAGGCCGGCGCTGACCTCGCCGGACGGAGCGAGCGCGCACGCGAGACGTTCGCCGTCGCGCTGCGCGATCAGCCAGGTCGTCCAGCGCTTGGCGCCCGGCCGCGGCGCGACCTTCGCCCCCAGCACCGGCTCGAACCCGGTCCAGTTCGGCACCGGTTCCACGCACCGAGCCAGCGCCTGCGCCTGCTCGGCCGGCGGGAAGTCGAGCGCCGCCGGGGCCGGCAGGACCGACGACGTCGGCGTCGGCGTGGGACGGGGACTGGCCGTGTCGGACGCTTTGCCGGCCGGCGCGAGGGTCGAGCCGGTCGGTTCCGGCGCCTCCCGGAACAGCTGGACCCCCGCCGCCCCGCCGACGCTGAGCGCCACCACCGCGGCCGCGGCGACCATCGGGGCGAGCAGGCCGCGGCGTGGCCGCCGCCGCTTGCCCGCGACGGCGGCCACCAGCCGGGCCCGCCGGCGTTCGTGGTGGCCCGCCGGCATCCCCCGTTCCGGCGGCGGTGTGAGACGTACGTTCACGAGGGCTCCCTACTGATCAGATAGGTCGGAAGTAGCAGGCCGTGCAGGCGTTTACGGGCCCGTGACAAGCGGGACTTGACAGTGCCGACGGGTACGCCGAGCGCCACGGCGACGGCCTGGTGGTCAAGGCCGGTCCACACGCTCAGCTCGATGACCTGGCGTTCGTGGCGCGGCAACCGGTTCAGCGCCCGGCGTACCTCGCCCATCGCGCGCTCGTCGTCGACCCGCTCGGCCACCGTGTCGGCGTGGTCCGGCTGCACCTCCGGCGCGAGGTTCAGCCGGTCGATCGCGGCGCGGTAACGCCGCAGGGCGCGGCGTTCGTTGCGGGCGGTGTAGTCGGCGACCTTGAGCAGCCAGGGCAGCGCGCTCTCCCGGTCGAGGACGACCTGCCGCCGGCGCCGCCAGGCGTGCAGGAACACCGCGGAGGTGAGGTCCTCCGCCTCGCTCCACGACGCGGTCCGGCGGAACAGGAAGTTGTAGACCGTCCGGGCGTGCCGGTCGAAGAGCTGCCCGAAGGCCGCCTCCTCACCGGCACTCGCCCGCCGCCACAGCTCCTGGTCGCTGTCCAACTCCGTCAGGACGTCCACATCCCGTTCGTGTCCGCGCGGCCCGGCCGGGTTCCCGACCATCGCCATCGTGGTCACCGCAGGATCTCGTACGCGCGGACGACACTCTGCCGCACCCGGTTGCCGTCGGCGTCGCTCGCGTTCGCCCGTAGCGACACGAACGCCGCGCCGGCCGGGGTCTTCGGCACGACCGTGCGGAAGCCGGCACCCGTGCGCGTCACCGTGAGCGGGCGCCAGGTCCGCCCGTCGTCGAAGGACGCCTGAAGCGTGAGGGTGGTCCCCTTCGGCTGCACGCCGTCGGTGCGTTCGACCCCGATGCGCAGCGGGAACGCCCTGGCCGGGGCCCGGTCCCGCTGGTCGAAGTCACCCTCGATCCGGACGCCGAGCAGGCCCGGACCCTCGAAGTCCTCGAACGGCCCGCCGCTGAACGTCCAGCTCGCGTCGACCCGGGTGGCGAGGGTCGACCAGGGCACTGCCCGGGTGGCCCGCGTCGTGAGCGTGTACGTCCCGGGCTCCGACGGGATCTCGAAGGTGCCGCCCGACAGGTCCTCGTTGCTGCCCAGCGGTTGGCCGTTTCGACTCAGACTGGTCGTCGTGGTGATTCCGGTGGCGTCCCACGCGGGAGCGAAGCTGTGCCTGGAATCCGCCGGTGAGAACAGCCTGAGTGAGGGGAACAGCGTTCCGCCGTAGGAGAACGGGATCGCGATCGGGCCGATCGCGGCACGGTTCCAGTTCTCGACGTAGGTCCGGCCCGCGACGTACTCCCGGCCACGACCGTTGTCCTCGCCGCCCTCGTCGCCGGCGAGGCTGCGGGTCCAGGTCAGGTCGGGTCCGGCCGAGTAGTAGTCGATGCGCCGGCCGGGTACGCGGACGTCGTAGCCGATGTCCTGGGTCGATCCCTCGTTCGGCGCGGTCGCAATGCTCGCGAGGTGGGCGGTGCGGGTACCCGCGACGCCCTGGCTGTGGTAGGTGCCGGTGATGGCGGCGAGATCGCGGTCGTGGACGCGGAAGACCGGCGGGGAGGGGATCTGTCCCTGCTTCGTCTCGTGCAGGTTGTATCCGCGCGGGACGTCGCGGGACCCCTTCGCGGGCTCCGGCTCGGTGAGCGCTGACAGCAGCCCGAACGTGTACGGATAGGTCCGCACCTTCGGCGTGGGGGTGACGTAGAGGTCGCCGCTGCCGCGGTTCGGGTCGTCGCCGCCCCAGATCTGGTAGCCGGAGTGGTTGTTCGCGACCCAGATGGACTGCCTGCCCTGCGGTACGGCCTTCGCGGAGTCGACGACGGCTCGCACCGGACGTGCCTTGCGCGCGTCGAGGGTGACCGAGGTGTTCCGGTCCAGCGGCAGGTCGGGGCGGGCCATGAGGGTCGCGGTGCCCCGCTCGCCGGTGTCTGGTGTCGAGAAGGAACTGGTCGCGAGGTCGTAGCGGCCCTTGGGCAGCCGCACGGTGGTCGAACCTCCCGGGAGCGGGAGGTCACGGATCGCGCCGGTCGCGACATCGGTCAGCAGGACGACCGTCTCCGCGGGCTGCCCGTCGCGGTCGAGCGCGTCGACGGTCAGGTCGTAGGACTCGACCTCCCGGACGATGCCGATCGGGGTACGGCTGACCTGGCTTCCGCCCGCGGTGGCGGTGAGTTGTCCGCTGAAGGAGCCGTCCGCGGCCGGCACCGAGGTGTCGGTCACGACGGTGGCCCGCGCCGTTCCACCGGCGGGGACGACGATCCGGGCGGGCGTCACGGTGAACATCCCGGCCGGGGCCGGCGCTCCGTCCGAGCCGGTCGCCGTCACGGCGAGGTCGAGCGTGACGGCCACCTGGTCGGTGTTGCGGTAGGTCACGGTGCGGCTGATCGGCTGGTCGTCGGTGTGTGGCCAGTCGGCCAGACCGAGGCTGAGGGTCGCGGGTTCGGCCAGGACGTGCTGGTTGATCGCCCGGGCGAGGTCGAGCCGCCCGGCGCCCTGTTCGAACACGCTGAGCCCCGGCGTCGGTGTGGCGCTTGCCACCAGCGCGGACCGGAGTTCCTCCACGGTCCAGTCCGGGTGCTGCTGGACCAGGATCGCCGCGCCGCCGGCCACGTGTGGCGCCGCCATCGACGTGCCGGACATGACGGTGTAGTTCTCCTCGACGATCGGACCGGGGTTGGTCCCCTCGGCCCGCGCGGCGACGATGTCGACGCCCGGCGCGGTGATCTCGGGCTTGAGCGCGGAGCCGTCCAGGCTCGGGCCGCGGCTGGAGAACTCCGCCATTTGGTCTGACCGATCGACCGCCCCCACCGTGAGCGCGGCCGCGGCGCTGCCTGGCGACCCGATCGTCCCGGCGTCGGGTCCGGAGTTTCCGGCCGCCACCACGAACAGCGTGCCGTTCTCCTCGGTGAGCGCGTCGAGCGCAGCCTCGACCGGATCCAGCTCGGGGGTGTTGTCCTTGCCGAGGCTCATGTTGACGACGTCGGCACCTTGCGCGCTCGCCCACTCCATGCCGGCGATGATCCAGGAGTCCTGGCCGAACCCACCGTCGTCGAGGACCTTCCCGACGAGCAGTTCGGCGTCGGGAGCCACCCCCTTGTAGCGGCCGCCGGAGGCGGCTCCGCTGCCGGTGATGGTGGAGGCGACGTGGGTACCGTGACCGTCGCCGTCCTGCGTGCTGCCGGTTTCGGTGAAGTCCTTCGCCGCCGCGACGGCGTCGGAGAGGTCGGGATGGTGGGCGTCGATGCCGGTGTCGAGGACGGCGACCTTCACACCCTTGCCGGTGTATCCGGCCGCCCACGCGGTCGGCGCACCGACCTGCGGGACGCTCTGGTCGAGGGAGGCTCGCACCTGCCCGTCCAGCCACACCTTCGCGACGCCGGGGTCGAGCGTCCGCGCGTCCGTAGCACCGGCGGTGATCTCGGTCCAGAACCTCCCGGCCGCGGCCGTGGGGGTCCGCACCGCCTGGCCGCGGATGCTCGCGAGTTCGCGGGTCACCTTCGTCCCGGCCGCGGAGAGGTCGCGCCTGGCCGAGGCGCGCAGGGTCGGGTTGGTGGTGTAGGTGAGGATGAGCGGAAGTTCCTTGCCGGCTTGGCCGTCGGCCTGGTCGTAGAGCCCCTGCTCGGCCAGCGCCGTGACGTCGAACAGCCGGGCGTCCACCCTGCCGGCGGCGACCAGCGGGAGCGCGTCGGCGGGCAGCACGCTGAGGTGGTCGCCGCCGGTGCGCCGCTCCACGTAGCCGATGCCGGCCCGGCCCGGACCCGGTTCGAAGTCGGCACCCTGTCGGCCACCGGCGTACGTCGCGAGCTCGACCTTGTCACCGGTCACCAGCGTGACCGTCTTCACCGTCTTCGGTGCCACCGGTGGGTTCGCCGGGGTGCGCGCGCCCGTCACCTTCGCCGGCGTGCCGCCGGTGTTGGTGTTGGTGCCGGCGTTGGTGTTGGTGGTCGCCGCGGCGGTTCCCGCTGACCCGGCCACGGCCGCCGCGGCGAGCGCGAGGGCGAGCCATCGTGTTCTTCGCACGAACTTCCTCCCAGAACGATCTCGGTCCCGTACCTGGAATGTGTCCGCGACCACGGCAGGGGTTCCCGAAAGATGTGTCCACATGGCAAGGGCGCCGCCCACCTGTCGGTGAGCGGCGCCCTTGCTGGAGGAGCGCGAGTCAGTCCGGCAACTCGATGGACAACGAGTGGCGGAAGACGTCACGCGGGTCGAAGCGGGCCTTGATGCGCTGCAGACGTGGGTAGTTTCCCTTGTAGTACAGGGTGTGCCACGGCACGCCGGAGGTGTTCCACTCCGGGTCGGCGAGGTCGGAGTCGGGGTAGTTGATGTAGGAACCCTCGTTGGCGTCGTTCGGCACCGGTACGCCACCGGTCTCGGTGTAGAGGTCCTTGTAGAGGTTCCGGGTCCAGGCGATCTCGTTCTTGTCCTGCGTCGGGTCGGTCCAGCTCGTGGACAGGACCATCTTCATGAACGAGCTCCGCTGCGCCGTGGCGGTCGCGGCCGGGTCGACGGTGTTGACCTGGCCGCCGTAGGGCACGAACAGCAGGGTCGAGGCCGGGTTGCGGTAGTCGGGGTCGGTGAGGTGCGTGTGAATGGTCTCGATCTGGCTGGTGGTGTAGGGCTTGCGCAGGTACGCCGCCTTGAACTTCCCCCGCGTCGGCGACATGCTCTCCGCGATCGAGCGCGCCCGGGTGATGTTGAGGAACGGGCCCTCGACCGACTCCGAGACGAACGGCGCCGGACTCAGCCCCTCGATCATCGCGTCGTTGAACGCCTTGAGGAGCTTCTTGGCGTTGGGAAGCGTGCCGTCGATCTGCGTCGAGAGCAGGAACCCTTCGGCCGCACTGGGGGGAATCAGGAACGGGCTGTAGAGGCTGGCGTAGGGCGAGCCCGGCGCGGAGTTCTTCGCGTACCAGGAGAAGTAGTTGGTGAGCGCGCGGGTGAACGACTCCTTGGTGACCGCCGGCCAGCTCCACAGGACGAGGTTGCTCAGCAGGGTCGCGGGCGGCTGTGGCAACGCCTTGGTCGGATCGTTCCCGGAGGCGCCCTGGCTGCGCATGAGGTAGCGCGTGATGACGCCGTAGTTTCCGCCACCGGCACCGGTGTGTGCCCACCACAGGTCGCGGTTGGGGTCGGACTTCTCCCGGGTGGCGATGACCGGCCGAGCCCGACCGGACTTGTCCACGACCACGATCTCCAGGCCGTACAGGTGGTCGACGACCGACCCGTGTACGCGGGAGAGCGGGCCGTATCCGCCGCCGCAGAAGTGGCCGCCGACCCCGACGGACAGGCAGCCGCCGCCTGGCACGGTCACGCCCCACCCGTAGTAGAGCGCGTCGTACACCTCGTCCAGCGTCGCGCCCGCACCGATCGAGAAGGCTCCGTGCCGCTCGTCCCAGGACACGTCGTTCAGCTGCGACATGTCCACCAGCATCTTCACCTGCGGGTTGTCCACGAAGTCCTCGAAGCAGTGGCCGCCGCCACGAGCCGCGATCCGCTTGCCGGACTTCACCGCGTCCTCGACCGCACGGACGACGTCCTCGGTCGAGCGCGGCACCCGAATCTGGTCGGGGCTGCTGGAGAAGAGCCTGTTCTGGCCGCGCAGCACCAGGTCGGCGTAGCGCGGGTCGTCGGGACTGATCGCGCCGGAACCGCCGGCACCTCCCTTACCAGCGGTGCGGACCCGGGACGTCAGCTCCTCGGCGGAAGCGACGCCCGCCGAGGTGCCGACCAGCCCGAGCCCAGCGGCACCACCGAGCGCGACGGTCCCCGTAAGGAGGCCACGCCGGCTTACGTCTGTCATCGCTGAACCCCGTTCCATGTAGAAGAAGCGGGCCATGGCGGCCCGCTGGTTCCAGAACGTAGCGAACGGCCGCACCCGGTCACATCCACCGATCAGTTGATCATCCGGTGGGGCTTGCCCCCACGGATCGGGGGGTTGGCATGTCCGATCGACGGGTTTCGCTCCGACCAGCAGGTGAGAGGGGTGAGGACACTCCCCCGAAGCGAAGGAGCACCACCATGGGTGACGTCATCGTCGATCTGAGCATGTCGCTCGACGGATTCATCGCCGGCCCCGACGACGGACCCGAGCATCCGCTCGGCCGGGGCGGAGAGCGCCTGTTCACCTGGATGGCCGCCGGTCCGGAGTCCAACCGCGTCGAACGCCGACTCGTCCCACCGGACGCGAGCAAGGTCGTCATCGACGAGTGGATGACGGACTGCGGCGCGATGATCAGCGGCCGCCGAACGTTCGACATCGCGCGCGGCTGGAAGGACGGCCATCCGGTGGACGCACCGATCTTCGTGCTCACCCACGAGGCTCCCACGCACGGCGAGTGGAGCCCGCGGGTGTCGTTCGTGACCGAGGGGATCGAGCGTGCCCTCGAACTCGCGCGGAAGGCCGCCGGCGACCGGAAGATCTCCGTCTGCGGCGCCGACCCGGTTCAGCAGCTCCTCCGTCTCGGCCTGCTGGACGAGATCCAGGTGAGCGTCGCCCCCGTCTTGCTCGGATCGGGTGTGCGACTCTTCGACCACCTCGGAGGGGAGCCGATCGAGCTGGAACAGACGAGGGTCATCGAGTCCGAGGGCGTGACCCACCTGCGCGACCGCGTCCGGCGCGGTTGAGACGCCGGTCAGGACACGCGACCTCTAGGGTCGGAGCTGGACGACGAGGGCGGTCGCGTAGGCGGCGAGGCCCTCACCGCGTCCGGTGAAGCCAAGCCCGTCCGTCGTCGTCGCCGACACACTGACCGGCGCGCCGCAGGCCTCACCGAGTACGCGTTCGGCCTCCGCGCGGCGCCGGCCGATCCGGGGGCGAACCCCGACGACCTGCACCGAGATGTTGCCGACCCGCCAACCGGCGGCGCTCACCCGGCGCGTCATCTCGGCGAGGAGTACGACCCCGGAGGCGCCCGCCCATGCGGGGTCCGACGTTCCGATCTGGGAGCCGAGGTCACCAAGGCCCGCGGCCGAGAGCAGGGCGTCGCAGCAGGCGTGTGCGGCGACGTCGCCGTCGGAGTGCCCGGCGAGGCCGACGTCCTCCTCGGGCCAGTGCAGCCCGGCGACCCACATGGGCAGGTTCGGTGCGAACGCGTGGACGTCGATGGCGGTGCCCACTCTCGGCAGGTTGAGGTCTCCGGCCGGTTCAGCGGCCACTGGCGGCCCTCCGCCTGGTCAACAGCGCCTCCGCGACCAGCAGGTCGAGCGGCCGGGTGACCTTGAACGCCTCCTCCGCGCCGGGGATGGCCACGACGGACACGCCGTGACACTCGACCAGGCCGGCGTCGTCGGTGATGACGCTCAACTCGTCGACGGGCAGGCCGGCCGCCCAGGCGTGCGCGGTGGCGAGGGCGGCCCGCCGGAACCCCTGCGGCGTCTGGACCGCACGGAGTTCGGAACGGTCGAGGGTTCGGACGACCTTGTCGCCGGCGACCACCTTCACCGTGTCGGCGAGGGGGACGACGGGGACGCAGGCGTCGGCCCCGTGCCGGATCGTCATCGCCACCGCGTCCACGAGTTCGGGCGGGGCGAGCGGACGGGCGGCGTCGTGGACCAGCACCACGTCGACGTCGGCCGGCAGCGTCGCGAGCGCGCGGGCGACGGAGGCGTGTCGGTCCTGACCGCCGGGGACGACGTGAACGTCACTGCCCCATTCGTAGTCGGCGAGCAGGCGTTCGACCGCCGTCACGTCGTCAGGTGGGGCGGCGACGACCACGAGGTCGACCGAACGCGCCTGGTCGACGGCGCGGATCGCGTGGACGAGCAGAGGGGCGCCACCGAGCACGCGGAGCGCCTTGGGAATGCCAGGACCCAGGCGTTCGCCACGCCCAGCGGCCGGAATGATCGCAGCGGTTCTCATCACTTCTACGAAGCCAGGAAGGGGTGCGGGCGCACCCGAGCGCAAGGAAAACCTCGGCCCCGGGGTTTGTCCGGGGCCGAGGGCTGACGAGCGTCGTCAGGAAGCGAGCACCTCGTCGAGGAGGGTCTCGGCCTTGTCCTCGTTGGTGTTCTCTGCCAGTGCGAGTTCGGACACGAGGATCTGGCGTGCCTTGGCCAGCATCCGCTTCTCACCCGCGGACAGTCCGCGGTCGCGCTCACGACGCCAGAGGTCTCGAACTACCTCCGCCACCTTGATGACGTCACCGGAGGCGAGCTTCTCGAGGTTGGCCTTGTAACGCCGCGACCAGTTGGTCGGTTCTTCCGTGTGTGGCGCGCGAAGGACTTCGAAGACCTTCTCAAGACCATCCTGACCAACTACATCGCGAACGCCGACCAGGTCGACATTGTCCGCAGGGACCCGGACAACGAGATCGCTTTGTGCGACGATGCGCAGGACGAGGTAGATCTTGTCCTCGCCCTTGATCTTGCGTGTCTCGATGTCATCGATGACGGCAGCCCCATGATGGGGGTACACCACTGTCTCGCCGACCTTGAAAGTCATATGTCAGGTACCCCTTCCTTGGTGACAAGGGTAACACGGGGCGATCCTGGCACCCTCGACGTTTCCGCAGGTCAGCGCGGGGATAGGGGGTTGACAAGCCGTACACCGCCATGCTCGGGCAGGTGAGCGGGCCCTCCGCGAGGCCTCAGGACCACTCCTCACAACCGCGAAAAGCAAGGTGTTCTCCGGGGATGTAGGTGGGCTTGGGCTGGTAGGGATTGACCCCCGGCTCGCCCCGGAGCAGGAAGGCGCTGGCCCAGGGAAGTTCGTCGGAGACGATGCGGGTCGTGGTCGGGATATAGCGGATCGTGAGTCCGCAGCGGCGGTGTGGAGACGTGTTCGCGTTGCTGCCATGGACGATGTGCGGGTGGTGCACCTCCACGTCGCCGGGCGCGAGCACGACGTCCACCGCCTTGTCCTCCTCGACGTCGACGGCGATCTCCTTCCCGAGAACGCTTTCCACGTCGGTGTTGTCCCGCATCCCCGCGACGTCGTGCTTGTGTGTTCCCGGGACCAACCGGACACAGCCGTTCTCCGGCGTCGAAGCGTCCACAGCGAGCCAGAGCGTCACGACCTCCATCGGCTCCAGCGGCCAGAAAGCGCCGTCCTGGTGCCACAGGACCGGCTGACCGGAGTACGCCGGCTTGCAGATGTAGTGCGACGCGAAGAGCGCGATGTCGGGTCCGACGAACAGTTGCGCGATGTCGAGCAACCGGTCGTCACTGATCAGCCGAACCCAGAACGGGTCGTTTTGCATCAGAACGTGCCCGAGCTGTTCCGGGCGGAGCTCGGGGTGGCGGGCCTGCAGCCACTCCACGTGCGCGTTCACTTCGTTGATCAGCTCCGGGTCGATGACGTTCCGGAAGATCATGTAGCCGTCGGCGTCGTAGCGTTCGAGGACCTCCCGCTGGTCCACGGCTGGTGCGCTCATGTCCTGCCCCTGCTTTCTCTGGCCGGTTCGGCGGTTGCCGACGTGGTTGCTGCCATCGTCGAGCCGGTACCGGTCCGGAGATAGCACTGCGAATGCGGGAATGTGTACTTTCGTGACATGCCGTCCGGGCAGCCGCTCCGGTTCGAGTCCCACGCACTGGGGCGCGCCTTCCACGCCGCCCACGTCCGGCTCGGGCCCCGCTCCGGCGGCTCCGACCTGCACGGGCACGCCGACTTCTACGAGCTCATGGGCGTCGTCGACGGATGTGGCGAACACCACGCGGGATCGGGGTCTCACCCATTGGAACCGGGCGACGTGGTGCTCGTCCGCCCGCGTGACCGGCACGCGATCGCCGGCCGCCCGCCGCGCGGCCTGGCCTTCGTCAACGTCGCGTTTCCGGCACCGGCCTGGGAGGCGTTCGTCGACCTGACCCACGCCGACCCGGAGGGGACCTGGAACCGGCGCCGGGAGCCTCCGCTGCTGTCGCTCCGGGGTCGGCGAGCGGTCGCGGCGCGGGCGGCGTTCGACCGGGCGCTCACGGCGTTCCAGCGCACACCGACGATGCTCGACCTGGTGCGGTTCTGGTCCGACGTCCTCGACCTGGCCGCCGACACCGACTTCGGTCGCCTTCCCGGCATGGACGGCGACGCCGGCGCGGGGACGACCAGTGCCGTACGCATCGCGGCCGCCACCGACAGCGACGGCGCGGTCCGGCCGGAGTGGCTGGTGCGGGCCCGCGCGGCGATGCACCGGGAGGAGAATCTTCGGGACGGCGTGGCGCGCCTGCGCGAACTCGCCTCCGTCAGTGCCGCGCACCTGGCCAGGTCGATGCGGGAGCACTACGCCACCTCGCCGACCCGGTTCGTCACGGCGCTGCGGCTCGAACGCGCGTGCGCGCTGCTCGCGACGACCGACCTCACCGTCACCGCCATCGCCCACCGCTGCGGGTTCGCGAGCCAGTCGTACTTCACGCGGTGCTTCCGCGCCGCCCACGGCGTCTCACCTCGGGCGTTCCGGCAGCGGGCTCGGCGTGCCTTCGTGCCCTGAGCGCGGAGTGCCGCAGGCACGCCCGATACGCTGTGCCCGCGCTGGGTGTGGACCTCCGAGGAAGGAACGCCGTGCAGTCATCGAGGGTCAGCCGCGGCCTCGTCGCGGGCTTGGTCGTAGTCGCTCTGCCCGTACTCTCCAGCTGTGTGGCCGTCTCCGGCTCACAGACTCAGGAGCCGTACACGCCGTCCGACGGTGTCTGGGCCAACAGCAACGGGCTCGAGCTCCGCAACGTCATCGCCGTCGCTCCTCGTAACGGGGAGGCGACGCTCGTCGGCACGATCCTCAACAACGGCGGGTCGGCCGACTCCCTGGTGAGCGTGCGGGTCAACGGAGCACGGACGCGGCTCGGCTCGGCTCCGCTCGAGCTTCCGGCCGGCCAGACGAAGCAACTCGGCGTCGACACCAGCCTCGGCCGGGCGGTCCCGGCCAGCCTGGAGGGTTCGTCCCTGAAGTCCGGCTCGACCATCCCGATGACGTTCGAGTTCGAGCGGGCCGGCGACGTCCGCCTCGACGTCATGGTGGTCCCCCAGTCGGGTTACTACGCCACGGTGCCGGCTCCCAGCGACGCGCCCTCGCCCTCCCACACCACCCCGGCCATCCCGGGCTGAGCACCGACGGCCGCGACGCTCCTCAGCACGTTCGAAACACCGCACCGCACCGCCACGGAAGTTCGGCGATGCGGTGCGGTTTTCCATGCTCGGCGCGGGTCCGATCCACGAGGCGGACCAGGCGAACCAGTCCCCAGGTCGAGGGGAGAGGGATCGGTGGGCGACGCCCCACCGAAACGAAGGTCCGCCGGGCCGAGTGGCTCCGGCGGACTCAGAACATCAGGGATGTCCCGTCGACCAGACGTTTGCGCTGGCCAGGGCGTCGGTCTCCCGGGGCGTCGGTCTGGCCAGGGCGTCGGTCTCCCGGGGCGTCGACTCACCGTTGACGTCGACTCCGCCCTGAGGGAGACCACCTGCCCCTCGAACCCCCGCCAGTCGGGGGCCGAGGGCTAGCCCTCGAACTTGTAGCCGAGGCCGCGCACCGTCACGAGGTGGCGCGGGTTGGACGGGTCAGGCTCGATCTTCGCCCGCAGCCGCTTGACGTGGACGTCCAGCGTCTTGGTGTCACCGACGTAGTCGGCTCCCCACACCCGGTCGATCAGCTGCCCGCGGGTCAGCACCCGGCCGGTGTTGCGGAGGAACATCTCCAACAGCTCGAACTCCTTCAACGGGAGCCGGACGTCGTCGCCGCCGACCGAGACGACGTGCCGGTCGACGTCCATCCGCACCGGGCCACCCTCCAGAGTGACCTGGACGACCTCGCTCACCTCGAACCCGCGCCGCAGCACGGCCCGGATACGCGCCACCAGCTCACGCGGGCTGAACGGCTTGGTCACGTAGTCGTCGGCGCCGAGTTCCAGCCCGACGACCTTGTCGACCTCGGTGTCCTTGGCGGTCACCATGATCACCGGCACGTTGGATCGGCGCCGCAGCTCGCGGCACACCTCCGTGCCCGGCAGTCCGGGCAGCATCAGATCCAGCAGCACGATGTCGGCGCCGCCTCGTTCGAACTCCTCCAACGCGACGTTGCCGTTGGCGGCGAGCGCGACCTCGAACCCCTCCTTGCGGAGCATGTACGAGAGCGCGTCGCTGTAGCTTTCCTCGTCCTCCACGACGAGAACACGTGTCACCGGGTTGCCTCCTTCGGGCGACGTCCGGCGGTGGTACCCGCCGGCATCGTGGGACTGTTCCGTCCATTCGCCGCCTGGCCGGGGTCACCGGCTGGTGCGGGCCCTTCCCCCGTGGTCGCCCCGTTGGGTCCACCGGGGCGAGGGATGTCGACTGTGGGATCGTTGCGCAGTGGGAGCTGGAGCGTGAACGTCGACCCTTCGCCCTCCACACTCCACACCTCGACCGCTCCGCCGTGGCTTGCCGCCACGTGCTTCACGATGGAAAGCCCGAGGCCGGTGCCACCGGTCTCGCGGCTGCGGGCCTGGTCGACGCGGTAGAAGCGTTCGAAGACCCGCTCAAGCTCCTTCTCCGGGATGCCGACGCCCTGGTCGCTGACCGAGATCTCGATGATCTGCGACACGCCGTCGACTCCGGCGGTGTCGGGGTCCGGCGCGGTGCGGCGTACGTCGACCACCACCCGGGTGTGGTGAGGGCTGTAGCTCACGGCGTTCTCGATCAGGTTGCCCAGAGCGATGACGAGCTGCTGCTCGCTGCCGGCGACGCGCAGGTCGGTCTCACCGGCGCGGACGAGTTCGACGAACTTCGCCTGCGCGTCGACGCGGGACCGGTCCAGCGCCCCGTCGATCACCCGGTCCAGGCGGACCACGGAGGCCTCCTCCACCGGATCGTCGGCCTGGACCCGGGAGAGCTCGATGATCTGCTGCACCAGCCGGGTCAGCCGCTCGCTCTCGATCTGCATCCGGTTGGAGAACCGCTGGACCGCCTCCGGGTCGTCGGCCGCGTGCTGGACCGCCTCGGCGAGCAGGACGAGGGCGCCGATCGGGGTCTTGAGCTCGTGGCTGACGTTGGCCACGAAGTCACGCCGGATCGCGTCGACGCGGCGTTCCTTGGTGCGGTCCTCGACCAGGACGAGGATGAGCTGGCTGCCGACGGGGGCGACCCGGGCCGAGACCGACAGGACGTCCTGGCCGAACCGGTCGCGGGGCAGCTCGAGGTCGCACTGGCGGATCTCCCCGTCGCGGCGTACCTGGCGGACCAGGTCGAGCAGCTCCTCGACGACGATCCGGGTGCCACGCACCAGGCCGAAGGATCGGGCGGGCGCGCTCGCCTGCCGGACCTCGTCATAGGGTCCGACGACCACGGCTGCCGAGCGCAGCACGGCAAGGACCTTCGCCACGTCGGGGGGAACGGCCGGCTCCGGGCGCTCCGGAGCCCGAGCCTGGGCGCGCTCGCTGAACCGGAACGCGAGGGCAGCCACTCCACCGACGGCGAGGCCGACCAGACCGCCAAGGGTGGCGGCAAGTGTCGCGTCCACGCCACGATGGTAAGCCGACATCGGTGCGGTAAGCCCCGCTCAGGGCCCTGCGCCCACCTCGCGACGACCACTGTTCACCCGTTGTTTGACACAGGACTTCGCACCGCCACCTGGATCACCTACGGTGTTCGCTATGCGAGACGCATTCCATGAGCAGCTGCAGCACCTCAACGACCGTCTGGTCGAGATGGCCAACCTCGTCGAGGTCGCCGTTCGGGAGGGTACGGCCGCCCTGCTGGAGGCCGATGCGAGGCGGGCCGAGCGGGTGATCGCCGCGGATGCCCAGATCGACCGCTTGCAGGCTCTTGTGGAAGAACGCACCTTTGAGCAACTTGCCCTGCAACAGCCGGTTGCGGCCGATCTGCGGTCCCTGGTCGCGGCCCTGCGGATGGTGGCCGACCTGGAGCGGATGGGCGACCTCGCCGAGCACGTCGCCAAGATCGCCCGGATGCGTTACCCCGAGTGCGCGATCCCGGAGGAGCTGAAGCCGACGATCGCCGAGATGGGTCACGTCGCCGAGCGCATGGTCCACAAGGTCTCCAAGACGGTGGAGGCCTCCGACGTCAGCCGCGCCGTCGACCTGGTGGCCGAGGACGACGAGATGGACCGGCTGCGACGCTCCCTCTTCCACACCCTGCTCGACGCGGAGTGGAAGCACGGCGTGGAGGCCGCGGTCGACATCGCGCTGCTCGGCCGTTACTACGAGCGAATCGCCGACCACGCCGTCTCGATGGCCCGCCGGGTCATCTACCTCGTCACCGGCGACGTGCCCGCGCGCACGTCCTGACCGGCGACCACCGGACCTCTCCCGGCCCGGAGACCTCCCGGCCTGACACCCTCACACCGAAGACCTCGTGGCCGGCCCGTCCAGGGCCGGCCACTTCCGCATCTGAGGTGACCGGCCGCACCGCCTCGGCACCCGATGACACCCGGGTGGCCGGAGACACGCCGCGGTCCGCGCAGGCGTATCCCCGACCACCCTCCCGGCGGTGGTCTACGACGCGGGTGACATGCGCGCCGCCTGGAACTCCTCCGAGCTCTGGTCCGCGACCACCCTGCCGTCGTGCACGGTCACGATCCGGTCCACCCAGCGCAGGGTCTGCGGTCGGTGGGCGATGACGATCGTCGTACGCCCGGCGGCCGCCCGGCGCATGGCCTCCTCGACCCGCCGCTCGCTCTTCAGGTCGAGGTGTGACGTCGCCTCGTCCAGGACCAGCACCCGAGGATCGAGCACCAGGGCCCGGGCCAGGCACAGCAACTGCCGCTGGCCCGCGGACAGCGACTTGCCACGTTCCTGCACCTCGTGGAGGTAGCCGCCGTCCAGTTGGCTGATGAACTCGTGCGCGCCGACCGCCCGGGCCGCCGCCTCGACGAGCTCGTCGCTGACGTTCGGCGTCCCGTAGGCGATGTTGTCCCGGATGGTGCGGGAGAACAGGAACGGTTCCTGCGGGACGTAGCCCATCGCCTGTCGGTACTCCGACGGGTTGAACCGGGTCACCGGCGTACCGTCAACCTCGACCTGCCCGTCGGTGGTGTCGTAGAACCGCGTGATCACCTTGGCGATCGTCGACTTGCCGGCGCCGGTCTGTCCGACGAAGGCGACCCGCTCACCCGCGTCGATGCGCAGGTCGGCGTTGCGCAGGGCCGGCTTGCGGGTGCCGTTGTACTGCAGGGTGACGTCCCGCAGCTCGATGTCACCGCGCAGCTGACCGACGGTGGCCGGCTGCTCCGGCGTGGGCACGCTGATCTCCTCGGCGAGCAGAGCCGAGATCCGGGTGATGCCGGTGCGCGCCCGCTGGTAGATGTCGAACACCGTCGCCATCTGCTGGATCGGCGCGAACGCCAGTGCTAGGTAGAGCAGGAACGGCACGAGGTCCGCGACCTGGAGCTGACCGGCGTCGATGAGGCGCCAGCCGACGATCAGCGTGGTGGCGATGGTGAGACCGGCGAGCAACTCGATGAACGCGACGTAGAGCGCCGTGGCGCGGTTGCTCGTCCGCCGGGCGACGAACTGCTGGCCCGCCAGGTCACGGAAGTGCTCCTGGTTGGCCGCCTCCCGCCGGAACGCCTGCGTCACCGGCAGCACCGCGAGCGTCTCGTGCAGGTAGGTGTTGAGTGCGGAGTTGAGCTCCCGGGCCTGCTCGTACGCCGGTCCCACCACGCGGCGGTACCAGATCGTCGCGAGGGTCGCCGGCGGTACGACCGCGAGGACCACCAGGGCGAGGGTCGGGTTGAGGATCAGTAGCACCACGGTCATGCCGGTGAACGTCACGATCGCGACCAGTGCGTTGGTGAGTCCGGCCTGGATCAGCTCGGCGACCGCGTTGACGTCGGAGGTGAGGCGGGTCATGATGCGGCCGGCGTGCGTACGGTCGTAGTAGTCCATGCCGAGCCGCTGCAGGTGCGCGAACATCCTTACCCGCAAGCCGTACAGGATGCGTTCGGTCGTACGCGAGGTCACGAACGTCGTCGCCCACACGTCGCCCCAGTCGATCAGCGCGACCGCGCCGAAGATCGCACAGGTCAGGAGCAGCAGACCGAGCGACTTGTTGCCGAGCGCGTGCTGGAGCCCGTTCTGGACCAGCAGAGGTCCGGCCAGTACGGCGAGTGCGTCCACCAGCAGCAGGATCAGACCGAGGACGATCCCCCACTGCTGGGTGCGCACCATCTTGACAAACCGGAACCGGCCGATCCGCGTCGCCTCCCGCTCGATGTCCACGCTGGCCTCGTCGGTGGCCGGCCGCAGTGCGGCCAGCGCCCTCAGCAGTTCGGGCGAGACGGGGTCTCCGACGCGGGCCCGCAGCGGGTTGACGGCGTGCTCGGAGGGCTGCCAGGCCTCGGGTGTGACCTCGGCGGTGGCAGTGTTCTCCTCCTGCGCGGTGGCCCCGTCCGCGAGCTCCGACATCAGGGAGCGGTAGAGCGTGGACCTGGCCAGCAACTCCTCGTGGCTGCCCTCGTCCACGACCCGGCCTCCGTCGACCAGGACCACCCGGTCGGCGAGTTGGACCGTCGACTCCCGGTAGGCGACGACGATCACCGTCCGGCCGGCCACGACGTCCTGCATCGCGTCGAGGATGCGGCGTTCGACGTGGACGTCGACAGCCGAGGTCGCGTCGTCGAGCACCAGGACGTCGGCGTCGGCGACCAGGGCGCGTGCCAGCGCGATCCGCTGCCGCTGTCCACCGGAAAGGCTCAGCCCCTCCTGGCCGACCTCGGTCTCGTAGCCCTCGGGCAGACCCTCGATGAAGTCGTGGATGGCGGCGATCTTCGCCATCCTGACCACCTCGTCGTCGGTGGCGTCCGAACGGCCGTAGGCGATGTTGTCGCGGATCGAGCCGGACAGCAGCATGGCCTCGTCGAAGACGACACTGACGCGCCGGCGTAGGTCGGGCAGGGACAGCTCCCGGACGTCCACTCCGTCGAGGAGTACGCGACCCTCGCTCACGTCCCGCAGACGGGACACCAACTGCAGGGCGGTCGACTTTCCCGAACCGGTCGGACCGACGATGGCCACCGTCTCGCCGGGAAGGACGTCCAGGCTGAAGCCGTCGAGTGCCCGCGGACCCTCGGAGTACTGGAAGCCCACGTGGTCGAAGCTGACGAACGCGCCCCGCTCCTCGTGGTCATGGTCGTGATCGCGACCGTCAAGCTTGCCTTGACGCTGTTCCCGGGGTTCCTGGCGGTCCTGCACCTCGGGCTGGACGGCGAACACCTCGGCGATCCGCTCGGTGCCCGACCGGGCCCGCGGCAGGAGGGTGAGCACCATCGCCAACAGGCGGGCGGACCCGTTGAGGTCGGCGAGATAGGCGAGGAACGCGAAGAACGTACCGACGGTCAGGTGGCCGTTCAGGGCGAGCCAGCCGCCGAGCATGAGCACGAGCACCTGTCCCACCAGCGGAGACGCCTGCAGGGTGGCAAGGAGCGGCGAGCGTTCCCGCACCGCGCGCACACGCGAGCGGAACATCACGGTGAGCGACTCGACGAACCGGCCGAGTTCGGCTCGCTCCTGTCCGAAGCCCTTGACGACGCGGACACCGGTGATCGCCTCCTCGGCGACCGTGGTCATGTCGGCCTCACGCTGCTGGGCGTCCCAGGAGGCCGCGTAGACCCGCATGTGCAGGCGCCGCGCGACGACGACCAGCCCGACGAGCACGGCACAAAGGACCAATGCCAGTGGGGGCGACAACGTTGCCATGATGAACAGCGCCGCCACGACCTGAAGCACGGTTCCCAGCACCGGCGGGAGCAGGCCGACGGCCTGTTGGATCAGTACCAGGTCGGAGTTGACCCGGGCGACCAACTGGCCACTCTGCATCCGTTCGTGCGCCGCGGCGTCGAGATGTTGCAGGTGGGCGTAGAGATCGTCGCGGATGTCGTTCTGAACGTGGATGCTCAGCCGGCCGCCCGTCTCACGCCACAGGCAACTGCTCGCGGCACGGAACGCGACGACGGCGACCAACGCGGCCACCCAGGGCAGAACGGGCTTGCTCCGCGCGATGATCGCGTCGTCGACGACGATCTTCTGCAGCAACGGCGCGGAGACCATGGCCGTGGTCCAGGCGGCAGCGGCGACCAGCGAGAGCACCAGGGCGCGACGGTGCCGGCCGAGGTAGGGAGCGAGCCAGCGCAACCATCCCTTGACAGGGGTCTCCGGTTGGGAGATCGCCTTGTCAGAAAGGGAATCCGGCGTCGCGGTCGAAGGCGACGGACGGTTCGATCGGGGCGAGGGCAGGGCAGGTCTTGTCCGGGACCCGGCGCGGGGTCCAAGGGAAAACACGGATTCGTCTTTCCCGCCGACGGCGGAGCGTCAGGAGTAGCTGTTACCAGTGCGCGGGCACCTCCGCCGACGACGAGGTGTTCCGAAGCTCGAGTCGCGCGCGGAGAAGGAGGACGTGGACTCCATGGCAGGGCAGGAAGCCGGATCAAGGCACCGGGCACACCACAGCACGCAGGGACGTGCGCGTGAGGTCCAGGCGAGTCTGTCAGCGCGTGGGCATGGCGGTGCCACACCGTCGCGCGTCAGTCTCGCTGTCCGGGCGTGAAGAACCCACTCAGGTGGCTTCTAGCAGGGCCACAGGGTCCGGCGTATCCCTCTCCACACGAGGCTCTCAGGCGCCCGTGCTGGGAATCCCTGTCACAAGATGGAAGGGAAGAAGTAGGCGGGGACGTGCGGGTGGTACCGCACCGCAGCTCGTTGGGGAAGGATCTTGCGAAGCGTCCTAAGTGACGCTGACATGGCGCGCACGCACCTCGACTGCAGCTGGTGGGCTGGTAAGGAGAGAGTGAAGGAATCTGGAACTACGTCGTCCCCGATGCCAGAAGGCTAACCGTGCGGTGCGAGGGGCGCGACCGCTTTCCACATCATGGACGGCGGCGCGACCTCCACCACTTGGCAGGTCGAAGATTCCAACACCTGAGCGTTGCCCGCGGTTGCGCCACGGCCCGCACGTTTTCGAACTTTTCCTGACGGGGTTGGTCTCCGCGCGTCGACCAGCGCGTTCGCGCCAACACCGGTAGTGATCACCGTGGTCGACGCTCCTGGCACGCGTGCATGCGCACCGCGGAGGTAGCCGAACCAGACCACCTTCCCTCCTGCGGGCGGGTTCCGTCATCCGCGCGGAGTGAAACGCACGACACAACTGAGGATCTCCGCGAGCGCCGCGCGGTCGTCGTCTGATGATCAGAGCACGATCTCCCGTCTGATCATCAGACGGGAGAAGGGCCGGTCCGCCCGATCTTCGTGGGCGGTCACACCGGAACCGTCCGCCGACCTGGACACGGCCGGCGGACGGGGTGGCGTCAGAGCCTCAGCGGCGGCCCTGGTTCTTGACCGCCTCGATCGCGGCGGCGGCCGCCTCCGGGTCGAGGTACTCGCCACCGGTCTTGATCGGGCGCAGATCGTCGTCGAGCTCGTAGAACAGCGGGATGCCGGTCGGGATGTTGAGGCCGACCACCGTCTCGTCGTCGATCTTGTCCAGGTGCTTCACCAGGGCGCGCAGCGAGTTGCCGTGCGCGACGACCAGTACGGTCTGGCCCCGGCGCAGGTCGGGAACGATCGCGTCGTACCAGTACGGCAGCATCCGGGCCACGACGTCGGCGAGGCACTCGGTGCGGGGAAGCAGCTCGGGCGGCAGGTCGGCATAACGGGCGTCGCCGGCCTGGGAGAACTCCGAGTCGTCGGCCAGCGGCGGCGGGGGCGTGTCGTAGGAGCGCCGCCAGATCATGAACTGCTCTTCGCCGAACTGCTCCAGCGTCTGCTTCTTGTCCTTGCCCTGGAGCGCGCCGTAGTGGCGCTCGTTGAGCCGCCAGCTCCGGCGGACGGGCAGCCAGTTGCGGTCGCAGACGTCCAGCGCGATCTCCGCGGTCCGGATCGCCCGCCGAAGCAGGGACGTGTGCAACACCTCGGGGTGGATCCCCCGCTCACGGAGCAGCTCACCGCCGCGGCGCGCCTCCGCCTCACCAGCCGCGGACAGGTTGACGTCGACCCAGCCGGTGAAGAGGTTCTTGGCGTTCCACTCGCTCTCGCCGTGGCGAATCAGGACCAGTCGCTTGGACGCTGTGCTCATGCGCCCGACTTTACCGAGCGAAGCTTGGAGGCCCGTACACCGGAAGGGTTGACTTGGCCGCGTGACGAACCGCTTACTCCCCGATGACCCGGAGGCCCTCCTCCGGCTCGGTCGGGAGCTCCTCGCCGCGCAGTCGTTCAGCACCCTGCTCGGGGCGCGGCTGGACGTGTTCCGCCCGGGGTACGCCGAGCTCTCGGTGCCGCTCGGCCCCCAACTGCTGCAGCAGTACGGCCACGCGCACGGGGGCGTGACCAGCTACCTCGCGGACAACTCCATGAGCTTCGCCGGTGGCTCGCTGCTCGGCCCCGCCGTGGCGACGGCGGAGTTCAAGATCAACTATCTCCGGCCCGCCGTGGGTGAGCGGATGGTCGCCACCGCGACGGTGGTGAACGCCGGCAGCCGGCTCGCCGTGGTGCGGTGCGAGATCGGCACCTCCGACGCCCGGGAACGCACGACCCTCTGCGCGCTCGCCCAGGGCACGATCATCACCGTCGCCGGCGGCGAGGTGCTGGTCGAGGGCTGACCTCAGCCCTCCTCGGGAGCGAGTCGGCGGAACGCCTCCAGGTTGGCCGTCGACTCACCCCGCGAGGTCCGCCACGCCCACTCGCGCCGGATCGCGGTCGCGAAGCCGAGTTCGAGCAGGTGGTTGAACGACGAGTCCGCCGCGGAGAGGACCACACCCAGCACTCGGTCGATCTCCTCCGGCGTCACGGCGCCCAACGGCAGCTTGCCGGTCAGGTGGATGTCACCGAGATGATCCACGGCGAACGCCACGCCGTACAGCCGTAGGTTCCGCTCGAGCAGGAAGCGGTAGACCGCTTCGTGGTTCTCGTCCGCCCGGCGTACGACGAAGGCGTGCACGCTCACCGCCTGCTGCCCGACCTCGAGGACGCAGGTCGTCGTCAGCTTCTGCTCCCCCGGCAGGGTCACCACGAACGTGCCTGGTCGCGCCTCCTCGTGCCGCGCGTCCAGGTCGGCGAGGGCGGCCCGGATCACGCCGGCAGGGTCATCGCTCACCAGCACACCGTAACGGTTGACTGCTCACTGACCACCCGTGCTAACTTTTGACCATGCGGTCAGAAAAGCAGCCGGACGGTCAGCCCGCGGCCGAGGCCACGCCGCGCTCCTTCATCGAGGAGGCACGACGGACGCAGATCATCGACTGTGCGATCGACACGATCGCCGAGGTGGGCTACGCGGGCGCCTCGCTGTCGCGGATCGCGCAGCGGGCGGGGATCAGCAAGGGCGTGATCTCCTACCACTTCGCCGGCAAGGACGAGCTGATCGAGCAGGTCGTCGTCCACATCTACGCAGTCGGTGGGGAGTTCATGTGGAACTCCCAGCTCAAGGACGCCACGGGGCCCGTCGAACAGCTCCGGGCCTACATCTCGGCCAACATCGAGTTCATCGCGACGCACCGCAAGCAGATCGCGGTCGTCACCGAGATTTTCATGAGTTTCCGCGACAAGCAGGGGCGACCGAAGTACGACGTCGCGGCGGAGGAGCCGGTGTTCGCTCCCCTGATCGAACTGCTGCGCGGCGGCCAGGAAGCCGGCGTGTTCCGGACCTTCGACGTTCGGGTGATGGCGCTCGCCATCCGCCGGCTCATCGACGGAACCGTCGGCGAACTCCTCGCCCACCCAGACACCGACGTGTCCGCCTACATCGACGCGGCCGTCGACCTCTTCCACCACGCCACCCGAAAGTGACGCCATGACAACCCGGTCCGACACGTCGAGAACCTGGGAGGTCGTGGCGCGGCGAGCCCGTGGTGGTTCGGACACACCGTGCTGGCCCACCACCTGGCCATCACCTACGGCAACATCCCCGCGTGGACCTACCTGGAGCCGCCGAGCAACCCGGCCGAGGGTGCGCCACTCGACCTCCTGGTCGGGCTGAACCAGGTGTACTTCATGGGGTTCTTCTTCCTGCTCTCCGGCTACTTCACGCCACGCTCGTTCGACACCAAGGGCGCGCGGCGGTTCTCCCTCGACCGGTTGCGTCGGCTCGGGATCCCGCTGCTGGCGTTCCTGTTCCTGCTCCGCCCGCTCTACACGCTGCCGGCATACTTCGCGATCGCGCCGGACGAGCGCCCGTCGTACGCGTTGTACTACGTCCTGAGCTTCGACCCCGGACCGCTGTGGTTCGTCGAGGTGCTGCTGGTCTTCGCGCTCGGCTACGCGCTCGTTCGCACCTGGCGGCCGGCTCCCGCGAAGGTCGTCGACGAACAGGCGCGTCCGCCTCGCATCTGGGCGGTTCTGGGGTACGGCGTCGCGCTCGGCGCGGTGTCCTTCCTCTGGCGGATGCTGGTGCCGGTCGGGACGTACATCCCGGTCGTCGGGCTGCCGAGCGCCGCCTACCTGCCGCAGTACCTCAGCCTGTTCGCGGTCGGCGTCCTCGCCTACCGGCGGAACTGGTTCCACCGGCTGCCCGGCTCCTACGGTTGGCTCGGTGGCGCGGTGATGCTGGTCGCGAGCATCGTGTTCCTCCCGTTGATGAACCTCGATGCGAGCGCCGGCCAGTCGGCCGGGGGCAGCGCCGCCCTCGCCCAGGCGATGTGGGACGCGCTGTTCTCCGTCGGCGCCATCCTCGTGCTGTTCACGGTGTTCCGGCGGTTCCTCGACCGGCGTGGGCGGCTGGGCGGGTTCCTCGCCCGTAACGCGTTCGCGGTCTACGTCATCCATCCGGTCGTCCTGGTCGCGATCGGGGTCTCCCTGCGCGGCCTGGACCTGAACCACCTGCTGAAGTTCGCGCTCACCTTGGCGATCGCGGTTCCCGTGACCTGGCTGCTGGCGGCGGCGGTCCGCAGGTTGCCGGTCGCCCGGGGCGTGCTGTGAGGACTCCGGACGGCCCGGCCCGGGTCAGCGTCCAAGGACCCTGACCGAGTGTTCCGGCGGCGCGAGCGCGGCAGCGTAGATCTCCAGCGTTCGCGCCGCCGTCACGGCCCAGCCGAACCCCTGCGCATGCTTCACGCCGCCCAGACCCAACCGGGTCAGCTGGGCGGGGTCGCCCAGCAGCTCCTCCAGGACCCTGGCCCACTCCCGTGGATCGTGCCCGTCGACGAGGATGCCGGAGTCACCGTCGGACACCGCGGTCAGCAGCCCGCCGGTGGCGGCCGCCACCACCGGCGTACCGCAGGCCTGCGCCTCCAGGGCCACCAGACCGAACGACTCGTTGTACGACGGAACCGCCACCAGCGTCGCGGCGCGATACCACTGGGCGAGCTCGGCCTGGCGTACCGGCGGGACGAACCGCACGTTGGCGGCGATGCCGAGGTCGGCGGCCAGGTCGGCGAGCGCATCTGGCGCGGCCGTCCCCGACCCGCTCGGCCCACCGACCACGGCCACGACCAGCCGATCGCGCAGCTCCGGCCGCAGCGTGAGGAGCTCCGCCGCCGCCCGCACCAGAACGTCGGGTGCCTTGAGCGGCTGGATCCGGCCGACGAACATCAACACCACCGCGTCCTCGGGCAGCCCGAGCAGCCGACGGGCGGCCAGACAGTCCCCAGGGGTGAACACCTCCAGGTCCACGCCGGGGTTGACCGTGACGACGGAGCGCGGGTCGGCGTCGTACATCTCGATCAGCTGGCGGGCCTCCTCGTCGGTGTTGGCGACCAACCAGTCGGCCGCCTCGACCACCTGTTCCTCGCCGATGATCCGGGCCCGCGGCTCGGGCTCGTCCCCCGCCGCGAGGAGGGCGTTCTTCACCTTTCCCATGGTGTGCATGGAGTGCACCAGCGGGACGCCCCAACGCTCCTTCGCGAGCGCACCGATCTGGCCGGACAACCAGTAGTGGGAGTGGATGAGGTCGTACCACCCGACCTCGTGGTCCGCCTCCGCGCGCAGGACGCCGCGGGCGAACGCGCACAGCTGGGCGGGCAGCTCGTTCTTCGCCAGGCCCTCGAACGGTCCGGCCACGACGTGCCGCACCCGCACACCCGGATCGGCCTCCACCACCGGCGGCAGGTCACTGCGCGTCGCCCTGGTGAAGATCTCCACCTCGATGTCGAGTGCCGCGATCCGGCGGGCGAGCTCGACGACGTAGACGTTCATCCCACCGGCGTCGCCGACGCCGGGCTGGTCCAACGGGGACGTGTGAACGCTCAACATCGCCACCCGCCTCGGCCGGGTCCTGTAGCGCACCCCGACGCACCTCCTCGCGGCTCTGAGCACGAAACGACGCGCCCGCTCGGGTCGGTGCTGCGATTGTGCGGGCCAACCAACGACAACCTCCGACCGGCGCTCGGTCATTCCCCGCTGTCCGACATCGCGCGCGAAAACGCGGCATAGACGGGCGCGGTGAAGAGGACGAAACGTACCTCCTGCACCCGGGTGGGCGTGTTGCGGACGATCCGGACAGCGGTTTCGGCGGCGTCGTCGAGGGGCCAACCGAACAGACCGGCGGAGATCGCGGGGAACGCCACGCTCGCGGCTCCCAACTCGTCGGCGACGCCGAGGGAGTTGCGGTAGCAGGAGGCGAGCAGGGCCGGATCACGCTGGCCGGCGTTCCAGTTCGGTCCGACAACGTGGATCACCCAGCGGGCGGGCATGTTGCCGGCGGTCGTCCAGCCGGCCTCGCCGGTCGGCACCCCGTCGGGGTAGCGGCGAACGCACTCCTCGAGGATGGCCGGCCCGCCGGCGCGGTGGATCGCCCCGTCCACGCCTCCTCCGCCCCGCATCTGGCGGTTGGCTGCGTTCACCACCGCATCGACCCGCTGCGTGGTGATGTCTCCCTCGATGAGTAGGACGTCCACGCTCACCTCCGACTCGACGCGCCGTGGCCGACGCCGTTCAACAGGGACAGGACGGCGATGCCCACCACGAGGTTGATCGCGCCGGTGACGAGCTCACTGGTCAGGTTGGCGGAGGCCAGAAACGGTACGACCACGCCGACGACCGTGGTCAGCGCGACGATCCAGGAGAAGAACAGCAGCGGGCGTGGTGCCGCGATGAGCAGGACGTGCAGGAGACCGGTCGCGGCGACCGCCGCGACGGCTGCTGTCACGGCGTAGGCGAGCGTGGTCGATTCGCCGAGTTCGGCGCCACTCAGGGGCGGAACGACGGAAATGTGAGCGAATGCCCGGACGACGACGAGACCCACGACCACGACCAGTGCGGAGACGAGCGCCGTGGCGACACCACCGGCCCACAGCCGTCCGGCGTCCACAACAGGGGCGCGGTCGTGCTGCGTCGTCAGCGACGGTCTGCGATGCTCGGTCATGGCGGTTCCAAGACCTTCATAGTCGCACAGGAGCGACGCTCCGGAGGCCGGTCAGGGAGCCAGCCGGATGCGCACCCGCCGGAAGCCGCGGCCCTTGTTCTCCACCTTGGCGATCTCGATCGCGCCGATGCTTCTCGTGGACGCGACGTGGGTGCCCGCGTCGGCCTGGACGTCGAGTCCGGTGATGTCGACGAGACGGACGACCTCGACCTCGGGCGGGACGAGGTTGGTGGCGGTGCGGATGATGTCGGGCAGGGCGAACGCCTCGGCCCGCGGCAGGACCCGCACCTCGATCGCCCGGTCGGCGCTGACCTCGACGTTGGCGGCCTCGGCCACCCGGTCCCGGAACCCCTCGGGCAGGGAGTCCAGGTTGAAGTCCAGCCGGCCCTCCAGCGGATTCATGTTCGACCCGGTGATCAGCGCGCCGTAGTCGCGGAAGACGACTCCGCCGAGCAGGTGCAGCGCCGAGTGGGTGCGCATGAGTGCCGTCCGCCGAGCGTCCTCGACCGCTCCTCGTACGGGCGTTCCGACCGGCGGGATCGGGTCGTCCTCGTGCGGAAGGAGGGCGAGGTCGTCACCCTTGCGGACTCCGACGATCCGGGTCCGTACGCCGCCCCAGAGCAGGACACCCTCGTCCGGTGGTTGCCCGCCCCCGCCGGGATAGAACGCCGAGCGGTCCAGCACGATGCCGCTCTCCGGTGCGGAGTCCAGGACCGTCGCGTCCCACTCCCGGACACTCTGGTCGGTCAGCTCGAGCCGCTGCGTACGGCCGTGACGATCGATCTCCGCGCTGGTCATGAGAACACGCTAGCCGCGGTGCTCGGCGACTCCACGCACCACGGCGGCGAGTGTCCGCGGTCCGCCGCCCAGGTCGTGCCCGCGGGAGGCGCACCCTAGCCGTTGAGAAACGCGGTGATGCGCTCGCGCACCTGCTGGCGGTGCGCCCACAGGAGGCCGCCGGGCGGGAAGAGGCTCAGCTCGCCGCGCGGGAACGCGGCCGCCACCTCACGGGCCACCTCCGCCGGGTGCGCCTCGTCTCCGGCCTGACCGATCACGAGGACGGGGACGACGCAGCGGGCCAGGACCTTCCGGTCGGTCAGCGGAGGCTGTCGGGAGAAGGCCCGCACGATCTGCGCGAACGGTGTACCCGCCAGCGCCTGCGCCCGCTCGCGTGACCAGGCCACGACGTCGGGCCGGCTCCGCGCGACCTCGGGCTGCAGGTCGCGCAGGGCCCTCGCCAGGCCGTCGTGGTCCCGGCGGTCCACGAGGTCGGCGGCCGCGTGCATCCGGGCTACGACGGAGTCGGGGCGGGGGGTGTCCAGGCTGGCGGGGAGCAGGAGGACGACGCGCTCGAACCGGTCAGGTGTGTCCGCGAGCAGGCGCAGGATCGCGCCCGCGCCGAGGGACAGGCCGGCCGCCCGGGTCGCTTCGGTGTCATCGGCCACCATGCGGAGTTCGGCGGCCAGGTCGGCGTGGCGCCACCGCTCCGGTGGTGTCTTCGTGGCGGGCAGCGCGCCGCCGTGACCGCGGAAGTGGAAGAAGGCACGGGTTCCGCGGACGCCACTGCCGAAGGGGCGCGTCTCCGCGATGGAGCCGGCCAGTCCGTGGGCGAACACCGTGACGGGCCGCCCCGCGCCCGTCAGGAGTGCTTTCGGACGGGGTGGGTGCGGCCCGGTTGACGGCTGTGCGAACGACTCGGTAGACGACCCGGCGGGCGGATCAGCCGGGGGTTCGGGTGGCGGAGGGGCTACGGGGGGCATCGCGGGCGTCGGGTGTGACGGGGGCGGAACCGGGGCGTCCCGGCTCACCAACCGCCGTAGGGTCCGTCGTTGCGGCCGCCGCGCTGGCCACCGATCTCGCGGACGGCCGGGCGGACCCCGACCACGTAGACCGCGGCGGCGATGGTGCCGGCGATGTTGAAGATGCTGAGCGGCGACCAGAACTGCGGGATCAGGTGGATCAGCAGGGCGAGCCCGGTCAGGATCAGCCACAGCGGCTTCGTCTGCTTGTTGACGGCCGGGAAGGCGTCGGTCGGACGCATCACCGCGTCACCGAAGGCGAACGCCTTCAGCACCAGCAGGACGACCCAGAGAGCAAGCTCCACGTAGCCCACGATCGAGATGGGTTCGAACACACCCCGAGGGTAGCCGCGATTCGGTCATCAGTGGTGTCACCTGGCGTCAGTCCCGGATGGGTGCCGGTCAGGATGGCCGCTTCAATCCTGACTCGCGAGACATTTCCGGGCGCCATGATCCTGGACAGCCTGGACGTACGTCACCAAGCGGTCCGGCAGTGGACGCGGGGTCAGGCCACCGCTCAGGTCGCTCCGCGCACGCTCGGGACACACCGCGATGGTGCGCCGGCCGATCGGCGATCACCGGTGGTAGGCGACCGTGTCGCACACGTGTCCACGGGCGCACCGCGGGGCACTGGTACGACGTCGAGGCACGCGGGGGCATGCCCCACCGCCGCGACGACGGGCGGGGCCGGCCGGCCGTGGGGCAGGCCGGCAGGACGGCGTTCGCCCCGGGACGCCGCCCGCCCTCGCCTCGGACCAGCCGGTTCAGGCGTCAGCTGTTGGTGGACGTCGACGTGGTGGACGACGCCATGCTGGGGCTCGTGCTCGGCGCGGTGCCGGCGTTGGCCCGTGAGCTGTTGTTCGTCGAGGTCGACTTCGCCGCCGAGCCGCGGGTGCCGGTGCTCTTGCGGGTTCCCGCCGTGGACGACGAGGCCGTCGAACGGCCCTTCGTGGCGGAGCGCTTGCGGGTGGTCGACTTGCTGGTCGAGCGGGCCGACTTGCTCGCCGACTTGGTCGTCGACCGGCCACCGGCCGCCTTCGACGTCGAGCGCCCACGGCCGCTCGAGGACGAGGAGCGCTTGATCTGGCGGCCGTTTTGGCCACGCAGGTGGACGACGACGTTCTGGCCACGCTCGGCAAGGTCGCCGTAGGCGTCACCGGCCTGCATCCAGGCGGACTGGATGACGGCCTGCGCCCGGTCCGACAGCTTCTCCGCCTGGGTGCGGATGTCGTTGGTGGCGCTGCGCAGGACGACGCTGAGAGAGTCCGCGCCTTCCTCGATGCGATCCTGCATGCGGTCGGAGACGACGGCCGGGTCGGTGTTTTCCAGGGACGAGATCTTCTCCGAGGCCATCCGGGAGAACTCGCGGATCTTCTCTACGGCCAGGTCACCGGCGCCGGCCAGCACGTAGAGCGGACTGGCGGGCTCGCTGTGGTTCTTGCGAGTGGTGCGGGGCATTTCAATCCTCCTGACGGGCGTGTCGGACCGCCCGGTTCTGGGTCGTGCTCTCGCGTTCCGGCTCACTGGTCTCTTCCTCATCGGCCTCGCGGCGAAACGACGAGTAGATGTCGAGCAGGACCCGCTTCTGGCGTACGGAGAGATTCGGGTCGGCGTGAATGGCCATCTCGACCGAAATGTCCTCCCGCTCCCCACCCTCCGTGGAATCGAGCAGTCCAGCCCGGACGTAGAGCACCTCTGCCGATACCCGCAGCGCCTTCGCGAGCTGTTGGAGCACTTCCGCGGAGGGCTTGCGCACGCCTCGCTCGATCTGGCTGAGGTATGGGTTGGAGACCCCAGCGAGGTCGGCGAGCTGCCGCAGCGAAAGCTCCGCGTTGCGCCGTTGCTCCCGCAGGTAGTCACCAAGTGTGCCGATCGACCGAACCTTCATAGCTCCAGTCTGCTTGCAAAAGTTAGCACTCGCAAGCCACCAGCTACCGCATGTTCGCGCTATCCCGGAGTCCGGGATGGAGGGATGGGTGTCGCGTGGGTAGGCCGCGGGGCGTCAGATCCCGACGGCTCGGATCTCACCGACAGGAACGCCACCGCCGTGGAGCACGGTCGCCGCCTGCGCCTCGACCACCGGGTTGGTGACGCCGAGCCGGCGCAACAGTGCGGACATCACGACCGGGCGGGCCCGCTGTGCGCCGTCCTCGATCTTCAGGGCAATGGCCCGACCGTCCGCGAGCGCGACGGCGTAGCAGCCCTCGGCGCCGCCCTTACCGAACAGTCCGGGCGTGGCAGCGATGAGGGCGGCCTCGTCGCGCTTCGTGCCGCTGGTGAAGGCCGGGTGCGCCTGCACCGCCGCGACGATCCGCGCCTCCGGAGATCCCGCGGGGGCCGCCACCATCGCCTGGAACGCCCGCGCCAGTCCGGTGAGGCTGAGTGCGAAGAGCGGCGCACCACAGCCGTCGACGCCGCTGTGTGCGATCTTCTCTCCGGCGAGCTCCTCCACCGTGTCCTTGATCGCCACCTGCAGCGGGTGCCGTGGGTCGAGGTAGGTCTGCGTCGGCCAGCCCGCGGCGACGCAGGTGGCGAGCATGGCCGAGTGCTTGCCCGAGCAGTTCATCGTGATCGGCTCGGGGCCGATGCCGGCCAGGATCCGCACGCGTCGTGCGTCCTCGTCGACGGGCAGCTCGGGTGGGCAACGCAGGGCCGACTCGTCGAGCCCCGCACCGGCGAGGATGCGGCGGGCGCCCTCGACGTGGAACGCCTCACCGGAGTGGCTCGCCGTCGCCAGCGCGAGCAGCTCACCGTCGAGGTCCAGACCGTTGCGCAGCATGGCGGTCGCCTGCATCGGCTTGTTGGACGAGCGCGGGAAGATCGGCGAAACGGCGTCACCCAGCGCGAACGACGTCGTACCGTCCGGATCCAGCACCACCACCGAGCCCCGGTGCCGGCACTCCACGAACCCGGACCGGACGACCTCGGCCAGGACGGGCAGCGACTCAGGCGCTGATGCGGTCGACGACTCGAGCGAGGATTCAGGCGCGGACACGAGGCCGAACACTACCCGGGCTTCACGTTGAGAAGCTCCCGCGCGTCTTCCGTCGTCATCGGCGGCCGCTGGGCGAGCCCGGCGAGCTGGGCCGCTCGCTCCACGAGTTCGACGTTGTGGCGTACGGGCCGGCCGCGGGCGAAGCTCCTGGTGTCCTCCATGCCGACCCGCAGGTGGCCGCCGCAGCTGAGCGCGGCGAGCGCGACCGGCAGTGTCGTACGCCCGATCCCGGTCGCCGACCACGAGGTCACCACGTCGGGGAGCGCCTGGACCACCGCCACCAGCGTCGGCGCGTCACCCGGCATGCCACCGGGGACGCCCATGACCAGGTCGCAGTGCACCTTGCCGCCCGCCGGGAGGCCGTAGGTGTCGAGGAGACGGTGGAGCGCCGCCACGTGGCCGAGGTCGAACAGCTCGAACTCCGGCACGATGCGCAGCTCCTGGGTGCGTTGGTAGAGCTCGGTCACGAACGGCCAGGGGTTCGCGAACACGTCGTCGCCGAAGTTGACCGTCCCCATGGTGAGCGAGCAGGAGTCCGGATCGGCGTCCAGAACCCGCAGCCGGTCCTCGAAGGAGTCGGTCACCGCGCCGCCGGTGGACAGCTGGACGACCAGGTCGGTCTCGGAGCGGACGGCGGCCACGGCGGCACGCAGCCGGCCGAGGTCGAGGGTCGGCCGATGCTCCGCGTCGCGGATGTGCAGGTGGATCATCGCGGCGCCGGCCGCCTCGCAGCGGCGGGCGGTCTCGACCACTTCGGACAGCTTCGTCGGAAGCGTCGGACAGGCGCCCTTCGTGGTCTCCGCTCCTGTCGGGGCCACCGTGATCAGGGTCGGCATAGGTCGCATCCTCGCAGAGCCGGAACAATAGGGGGATGCGTGCGGTGGTGCAGCGTGTCTCCCATGCCAGTGTCGTCGTCGACGGCGAAACTGTGGGCGCGATCGACAAGCCGGGACTCCTGGTCCTGCTCGGCGCGACCCACACCGACAGCCCGGCCGAGGCCGAGAAGCTGGCCGGCAAGATCTGGGGCCTGCGAATCCTCGACGGCGAGCGGTCGTGCTCCGACGTCGGCGCTCCCCTGCTGGTGGTGAGTCAGTTCACCCTGTACGCCGACACCCGCAAGGGCCGCCGCCCGTCCTGGTCGGCGGCCGCGCCCGGTGAGGTCGCCGAACCCCTCGTCGAGCACTTCTGCACGACCCTGCGCGGGCTCGGCGCCACCGTCGAGACCGGTCGGTTCGGCGCGCACATGGACGTCTCGCTCGTCAACGACGGCCCGGTGACCCTGATCGTGGAGGTGTGAGGCGTGAACACTCGTGCGGATCTGGAGTCCGCCGCCGATCTTCCCAGCTGGGCGCCCTCGCCCAGGGAGTACGACGACCTCGCGCTGGCGCTGGACGGGATCCTCGCCGAGATCACCGTCGTGGCCCCGCCCGACGCCGTTCCGGCCGCCGCGGGGGTCACGGCCGTCGACCTCACCGACCTTGAGGGGACGCCGGTGGCCCGGCTGTCGGTGAGGAGGAGCGCGCCGGTCGGACGTACCGTCGGACCCGCCGACGCGGTGTCGCCGGCTGACGCGGTGTCGCCGGCTGACGCGGTGTCGCCGGCTGACGCGGTGTCGCCGGCTGACGCGGTGTCGCCGGCTGACCCTGCCCCCGGCCCGGAGCGGTGGGCCCTGACCGGCCCGGTCACGCCACTGCGTCCTCGGGAGGACGGCGTGTTCCGGCACCTGCACCGCAGCCCGGCGCAGGTGCGCGCGGACCTCACCGGGGGCACCTGCGCCGGGACGGTGAAGGTCGCGGCCGTACCCGTCGACGGTCCACTCGACACGGCGACCCTGAACCGCCTGGCGGAGACCACGGCGGCCTACGACGCGGTCGTGCTGCTCCCGCTGGTCGGTCTCGGATCACCGCGCGGCGTGTCCGCCCACACGCTGGTCCGCGTGACCGCGGCGGCCGCGGGGCTCCTGCCCACGCGACCGCTGGTCGTACCCGTCCACCTGGCCGCGCGCGCCGACGCCGACGAGGACGCCGCGCTGCGGCTCCTGGTCGCCTCGGCGTACGGCGAACCCGTCGAGGTGGCCGACCACTCCGACGGCGGGGACCCGACGACCTGGACCGACCTCGGGCGCTACCCCGCCCCCGTCGCCGACCTGCTTCGGGCCGAACACCCGCCCGCGCACCGACGCGGGTTGGTCGTCTTCTTCACCGGGCTGTCGGGGTCGGGCAAGTCCACCCTCGCCCGCCAGCTCCACGACCTGGTGCTCGAACGCGGCGACCGGACCGTGACGATGCTCGACGGCGACGTCGTACGCCGGATGCTGTCAGCCGGGCTCGGCTTCTCCCGTGCGGACCGAGAAGCCAACATCGCCCGGATCGGGTTCGTCGCGGCCGAGGTGGCCCGGCACGGTGGCGTGGCCATCTGCGCGCCGATCGCCCCGTACGCCGGCACCAGGAACGACGTACGGCGCATGGTCGAGGCGGCGGGTGGCGTGTTCGTCCTGGTGCACGTGTCGACCCCGCTGGCCGAGTGTGAACGCCGGGACCGCAAGGGTCTCTACGCCAAGGCGCGCGCCGGCCTGATCAAGGAGTTCACCGGGATCACCGACCCGTACGAAGTCCCCACCGACGCCGACCTCGCGCTCGACACGTCCCACCTCAGCGTCGACACCGCGACCAGCGCCGTGATGGACCTCCTCACCGCACGCGGGTTCCTCACCGCACCCGGGCGGGCCGGGTCGCCGGACCAGCCGTGAGCGTCACCCGGGCCGCCAGCCCGATCGCCACGCAGCCCGCCACGACCACCGCCATCGGCAGCGCCGACCTGACCTGCACCACCGTGACCAGCGGCCCGACGACCGCACCGATGACGAACTGCAGGGTGCCGATCAGTGCGGACGCCGTGCCGGCCGCCTCCGGGTGCCGGGCGAGACCGAGCGCCATCGCGTTCGGGCCGACCATGCCGAAGCTCGCGATCGCGACGAACAGCGGGACGAGGACGCCGGGCACGCCGGCCGCCGAGGTCGCCGCGCCGACGACCAGCAGGACCGCGCCGAGCAGCGAGATCAGCTGGCCGGCCGCCAGCAACCGGTGCGGGTCGATCCGGCGTACCAACCGGCCGTTGGTCTGGGAGAACACCATCAGCCCCACGCCGTTGGCGCCGAACAGCAGGCCGTAGACCTGCGGGCTGATGCCGAACACCTCCTGGTAGACGAACGGCGAGGCGGAGATGTAGGCGAACATGCCCGCGAAGCCGAACCCACCGGCCAGCGCGTACCCGAGGAACGCGCGGTCGCGGGCCAGCCGGGCGTAGGTGTGCAGCGCGTCGTTGATCCCGCCGACCCGGCGGCGTTCCGGCGCCAGGCTGTCCCGCAGCCCGAGCAGGACGGCGAGGAAGAGCACCACCCCGAACGCCGCGAGCACGCCGAACAACACCCGCCAGCCGCCGAACCGCAGCAACTGGCCGCCGACGACCGGCGCCAGGATCGGGGCGAGCCCGGTGACCAGCAGCAGCATCGAGAACAGCCGGGCGACCTCCCGGCCGGAGACGAGGTCCCGGACGACCGCGCGGGCGACCACGATGCCGGCCGCCCCGGCGAGGGCCTGCAGCAACCGTCCGGCGATGAGTACCTCGATGGTCGGCGCGACCACACACACCACGGAGGCGAGGACGTACGCCGCCAGGCCGACCAGCAGGGGCCGTCGCCTCCCCACCGCGTCGGAGATCGGGCCGACCACGGCCTGGCCGACGGCGAGCCCGACGAGGGCCGCGGTGAGGGTGAGCTGGAGCAGCGTTTCGCTGGTCTCCAGCTCACGCGTCATCCGCGGGAGGGCGGGCAGGTAGAGGTCGATGGTCATCGGGCCGAGCGCCGTCAGCCCGCCGAGCAGGACGACGAGACCGGCCGCGATCCGGCGTGGAACCGCGGGGTCCGGCTGTGACGGAACGGGCGACATCGGGGCAGTCTGCACGTTCACCGCAGCAGCGCGGAAGCAGTGGTTCTTCCGGCGTACGGCGAACACGTCACGATACGGACAGGGTCGGCCTTCGTTCCGACGCTCGCGGTGGTGACGACGCCGCGAGGGTGACGACGCCGCGGAGCTTGCCCTAGCGGTTCGCGAGCTTGGCGAGCAGGAGCGTCTCCGCCACGCAGGCCTTCTCGAAGTCGCCGAGGTGCAGGCTCTCGTCCGTGCCGTGGGCCCGGCTGTGCGGGTCCGCCGCGCCGGTCACCAGGATCGCCGCCGCCGGGAAGGTGTCGGCGAACTCCGCGATGAACGGGATCGAGCCGCCGATTCCGACGTCGACCGACTCCCGTCCCCACACCTGCGCGAAGGCTTCCCGGGCCGCGTCGTAGACCGGGCCCTCCGCGTTCGCGGTGTAGGGCTGCCCGACGTCGCCGGGTGTCACGGCGACCTGGACGCCCCACGGCGCGTGGGAACGCAGGTGCTCCATGAGCGCGTCCAGGGCCTTCGAGGCGTCGTCGCCCGGCGCCACCCGCACGCTGACCTTCGCGCGGGCGACCGGGATCAGTGTGTTGGACGCGTCGGCGACCCTGGTCGTGTCGATCGCGAGGACGGTAGCCGTCGGGGCGGACCAGATGCGCTCGGAGATGGTCCCGGTCCCGAGCAGCTGGACTCCGTCGAGCACGGACGCCTCCGCCCGGAAGCGCTCCTCGGGGTAGTCGACGGTGGGAGCCGGTGCCCGCCCGAGCCCTTCGATCGCGACGTTTCCGGCCTCGTCGTGCAGGCTCGCGAGGAGCCGGCACAGCGCGGTGAGCGCGTCGGGGGCTGCTCCGCCATAGACACCGGAGTGCACACCGTGGTCGAGCGCCCGCACCTCCACCACGCAGTCGGCCAGGCCGCGTAGCGTCGTGGTGAGCGCGGGAACGCCGACGTCGAAGTTGGCCGCGTCGGCGAGCACGATGACATCGGCGGCGAGCTGGTCGCGGTAACGCTCCAGGAAGGTGCCGAGGGCCGGCGACCCGATCTCCTCCTCGCCCTCGACGAAGATCGTGACACCGACCGGTGGCCTGCCCTGGTAGGCCCGGATCGCGCCGAGATGGAGCGCGATGCCCACCTTGTCGTCGGCGGCACCCCGACCGTAGAGACGTCCGTCACGCTCGGTCGGCTCGAACGGCGGGCTGGTCCACTGCGCCGGGTCACCCGTCGGCTGGACGTCGTGGTGGGCGTAGAGCAGGACCGTGGGCTGACCCTCCGGCGCGGGGAAGTGCGCCACCACGGCCGGTTTGCCGCCTTCGACCTCGAGGATTTCGACGCCGGTCGCCCCTTCGGCGCGGAAGAGTTCGGCGGTCACCTCGGCGGTGCGGCGTACGTCAGCGGCGGCGCCGGGGTCGGCGCTGATCGACGGGATGCGGATCAACCCTTCGAGCGCCTCGCGGACGCCCGGGAGAACCGCGCGAACTGCCTCAGCTGCGTCAAGTTCGGTCACGATCCGGAAGCGTACGCCGTTCCCGGTACGCCCGTCTGTCTCCACATGTGGACAGACCTTCGCCTGATCCGGGTCCCAACTTCTAGCCTTCTTCTCTACTCAGGCGATAGGAAATATGGGAAGGGTGGGGACGTGCGCAAGCTCGTGCTTCTCGCGATCGTCGGGCTGGCCGCCCAGCTCGTGGACGGCAGTCTCGGTATGGCGTACGGCGTCACCTCGACGACCCTGCTCCTCGCCACCGGCGCCGCACCGGCGGCCGCGTCGGCGACGGTTCACCTGGCCGAGATCGGCACGACCCTCGTGTCCGGCGCCTCGCACTGGAAGTTCGGCAACGTCGACTGGAAGGTCGTCTTCCGGATCGCCGTGCCCGGCGCGATCGGCTCCTTCGCCGGGGCGACGTTCCTGAGCTCACTGTCCACCGACAGCGCCGCGCCGATCATGTCGGGCATCCTGCTCGCCCTCGGCGTCTACATCCTCATCCGGTTCACCGCCTGGGGGACGCCGCGTGGCCGCCTCGGCAAGCCGGTCCGGAAGCGCTTCCTCGCCCCGCTCGGCGTCTTCGCCGGCTTCGTCGACTCCACCGGTGGCGGCGGCTGGGGGCCGGTCGCGACGCCGGCCCTGCTCGCCAGCGGGCGGATGGAGCCGCGCAAGGTCATCGGCTCGGTCGACACCAGTGAGTTCCTGGTCGCCGTGGCCGCCAGCATCGGTTTCCTCATCGGCCTCGGGGGCGAGGGCATCCCGGTCGGCGGCGTCATCGCGCTTCTGCTCGGTGGCCTGATCGCCGCGCCGATCGCCGCCTGGCTGGTCCGACACATCCCGAGTCGCATTCTCGGATCGCTCGTCGGTGGCCTGATCGTCCTGACGAACGTACGGACGATCCTGAACTCCGACTTCCTGAACGCCTCGTTCGCCGTCCGCACGGCTTCCTACATCGTCATCGCGGTCGTCTGGGCCGGCGCCATCGCGTGGTCGCTGCGGGCCTACCGGGCCGAGCGGGCCGAGGTCAAGGCCGCCGAGGCCGAGCCCGTCGCCGCCTGAGCGCTCGGGCGCTTGTCGCTGAAGCCTGGTCGCTGATCGGGGCGTCGGACCTCGATCAGCCGGCCATGGCGAGGGCGAAGGGCAGGACGTCGCCCGCCCCCGCCTGCCGCAGTGCCCGTGCCGCCACGGTGACGGTCCACCGCGAGTCGACCAGGTCGTCGACCAGCAGCACCGGCGGGGCTTCCCCGAACTCGGCGCGCAGCCCGGCCAGTGCGTCGCGCAGCTCCGCCCCGACCCCGAGGCGTTCCCAGACTCCGGCGAGCCGGAACGCGCTGTTGCCGCCGGGCGAACCCGTCGGTCCGCCACCCACCGGCTCGACCGCCCCGAGCAGCGGGAGCCGGCCGATGCGCGCCAGCCCCTCCGCGACCGAGGAGACCAGCCGCGGGCGCTGCCTGGAACCGAGCAGCACCACACCGGCGGGTCGGTGCGCCCAGTCCCAGGTGCGGAGGACGTCGACGCAGGCGGTGAGGACGGCGTCGGGGGCTGGCTGGTCCTCGCTCCCGGGCGCGAGGAGTGAGCGGAGTCGCTGGCCCCATCCGAGGTCGGTCAACCGCGCCACCGCACGCCCGACCTCCGCGCGTTCCTCCGGCCGGATCTTGCCGCGGACGGGGACGCCGAGCCGGTCCATGCCGCTCGGCCACATGGCGCGTGGCTCGATCTCGACGCCGACCTGCGCGAGCTTCCCGGCCGCGGCGTCCTGCGCCCCGGCAGGAACGTCGGTGGAGTACCACGCTTCGGCACACCGGTCGCAGCGGCCACAGTCGGTGGCGGTCGGATCGTCGAGGGCGCGCTGGAGGTAGGCCATCCGGCACCCGTCGGTCGTCTCGAAGGCGAGCATCGACTTCGCCTCCGCGTCGCGTGTCTGGGCGACGCGGGAGTAGCGCTCCGCGTCGTAGACCCACGGCTGACCGGTCGCCTGCCAGCCACCGGAGACCCGGAGCACAGCCCCCTCGACGTCGAGCACCTTCAGCAGCAGCTCGAGGCGAGTCCGGCGGACGTCGACGACGGCCTCCAGGGCGGCGGTGGACAGTGGCCTGCCGGCGTCGCCCAGGGCGGCCAGGACGGAGTCGGCCTGCTCCTGGCGTGGCATCGACGTGGTCGCGAAGTAGTGCCAGATGTCGGCGTCCTCGACGCCGGGGAGCAGCAGGACGTCGGCACGGTCGGTGGCCCGGCCGGCGCGGCCGATCTGCTGGTAGTAGGCGATCGGGGACGAGGGCGCGCCGAGGTGGACGATGAAGCCGAGGTCGGGCTTGTCGAAGCCCATACCGAGGGCGGAGGTGGCCACCAGCGCCTTCACCTCGTTGCGGCGGAGCGCCTCCTCCGCGTCGCGGCGTTCGGCGTCGTCGGTGCGTCCGGTGTAGGAGCGCACCGCGTGGCCGGCGTCCCTGAGCAGACTCGCGACGTCCTCGGCGGCGGAGACGGTGAGGGTGTAGACGATGCCGCTGCCCGGCAGGTCGTCCAGGTGGGAGGCCAGCCAGGCGAGCCGCTGCGCGGCGGTGGGGAGCCGGAGGACGCCGAGGCGCAGACTGTCGCGGGCCAGCGGGCCGCGCAGGGTCAGGACCTCACCGCCGCCGAGCTGCTCGGCCACGTCGGCGACCACGCGGGCGTTGGCGGTGGCGGTCGTGCCCAGGACCGGGGTGTCGGCGGGCAGCTCGGCCAACAGGTCACGGATGCGCCGGTAGTCGGGCCGGAAGTCATGGCCCCAGTCGGAGACGCAGTGCGCCTCGTCGACGACGAGCAGGCCGGTGCGGGCGGCCAGATCGGGGAGCTGCTCGGCGCGGAAGCGGGGGTTGTTGAGCCGCTCCGGACTCACCAGGAGGACGTCGACCTCATCGGCGGCGAGCGCCTTCAGGATGTCGTCCCATTCCTGGGCGTTCGCGGAGTTGATGGTGACCGCGCGGATGCCCGCCCGCTCGGCCGCGGCCACCTGGTCGCGCATCAGCGCGAGCAGCGGGGAGACGATCAGCGTGGGTCCGGCGCCCTGGGCGCGCCGCAGGGCGGTCGCGACGAAGTAGACGGCCGACTTGCCCCACCCTGTCCGCTGGACGACCAGGACGCGTCGCCGGTGGGCGACCAGCGCCTCGATCGCCTCCCACTGGCCATCGCGGAAGTCGGCGTCGTCGCGCCCCACCAGGCGGCGCAGGTGGCGGTCGGCCTCCTGGCGCACGGCGCCGGAGGGCTCCTCGGGCTGCTGGGACATCACTTCGCCGACCGTAGCGGAGGACACCGACAGCGCCTCGAACCCGGGGCTGGCCGGGGCGGCGGAAGGAGGGCATGGAAAAACCCCCGCGTCGGGGGGTATCGCGAGGGCTTTTCCAGATGGCTTCGGACCACCGAGGATCAGACGGGGGTGCCCATTGGTCGGTTCCCTCTCCGCCAAGATTCTTCCGCAGTTTTTTTCGCGCTCGCCGCGGCGGCGTCGGGACCCGTCAGCGACCGCTCTCGGAGGAGGCGTCGGCACGGTCGCCACCGGGCCGCAGCGGGAGGTAGGTCGACAGGTCGGAGCGCTCGCCGCTCGCCCTCAGCGCACCCGAACCGCGCGCGTCCTCCCAGCTCATCCGGCCCGAGCTGAGGAGTACCCAGGTCACCGGATCGGTCTCCACCACGCCCGGCGGCGTGCCCCTGGTGTGGCGCGGACCGGGCACGCACTGGATCGCGGCGTAGGGCGGCACCCGCACCTCGACCGAGCGTCCGGGCGCCCGCGCGAGCAGAAGGGCGAGCGAATCGCGTACGACCAGCCGCAGGTCGTCGGGCTCGGGCCGGTCTCCGGCGTCGAGCGCAGCGAGGACACGGGCGAGGGCGGCCGCCGCCTCCGCAGGATCGGCGGGTCGCAGACGTGCTGGCACCGAACGAGCTTAGTCGCAGGCCTACGGAGGTAGGTCTCCCAGTGCTGGCCAGGACACCGCCACGCGACCGGACGGCACGGGCCGTTCGGAGTTCATCCAGGACCTGATCGGGGGTCACCTACGGGCCGGACGGTGTTCGGGCGCGTTGGGGACCGTCGAGATGCCCTGCTCCGTCGAGAGTTCGAGCCCGGCCGTCGTCAGGAGTCCGTGTGTCCCACCACTCCGAGCAAGACGCGAAGAAGCTCTCCCGTCGCCGGATGCTGACGGCGTTCGGCGGGGTGACCGCCGGGGTGCTGTTCACCGACCGGGCGGCCGCGCACGGCGCGCCGCACACCACGCCGAACGCCGCGGCAGGCGGCACCCCGACGCCCTCCGCGCTCCCCCGGTCCAGCGCCTTCGCCGGAGCGTCGGCCCGACGAAGCCTCAGCGCCCTCCCGGCCGGCGGCGTACCGTCCGACCCGTTCCGACTCGGTGTCGCCTCCGGCGAGCCGTGGCCGGACTCCGTGGTCCTGTGGACCCGGCTCGCGCCGGAGCCGCTGCACGGCGGCGGGATGCCCGACCAGGCCGTTTCGGTGCAGTGGCAGGTCGCGAACGACGAGCGCTTCACCCGGGTCGTCGCGGCCGGGACCGCGCTCGCCCGACCGGGTGAAGCGCACTCGGTGCACGTCGAGCCCGAGGGACTACTGCCGGGCCGGGAGTACTTCTACCGGTTCCGTGCCGGCCGGGAGATCTCGCCGGTCGGGCGTACCCGCACGGCTCCGGCCCGGCACGCCCGACCCGAACGGCTCCGGGTCGCGGTGGCGTCGTGCCAGCACTACCAGGAGGGCTACTTCGTCGCACACCGCGACCTCGCCGAGCAGGACCTCGACTTCGTGGCGTTCCTCGGGGACTACATCTACGAGACCAAGCCGCTCACGAAGGGCGTGCGGCGCCACCAGGGCGAGGGCGAAGCGCGCACCCTGGCCGACTATCGCAACCGGTACGCGCAGTACAAGGCGGACCCGGACCTGCGCGCCGCGCACGCGAGCTGCCCCTGGATCGTGACCTTCGACGACCACGAGGTCGCCAACGACTGGTCCGGCGACCAGCCGCGCGACCCGCGGAAGGAGTCGCCGACGTCGTTCCGCGCCCGCCGGGCGGCGGCGTTGCGCGCGTGGTACGAGCACACCCCGGTACGCCGGACCGCGGCTCCGCGCGCCGGTGGGATCGCCGCCCACCGGCGTTTCCAGTGGGGCGACCTGGCCCGGATCCACGTCCTGGACACGCGGCAGCACCGTAGTCCCCGCGCGAAGAGCCCCCGCGACTACACCGACCCGGACCGGACGATGACCGGCGCCGCGCAGGAGCGCTGGCTCCTCGACGGCCTGAACGGCGGCCGGCAGCTGTGGAACCTGCTCGCGAACCAGGTTCCAATGGCCCGCACCGACCGCAGGGCCGGCCCGGAGCAGCATCTTTGGGCCGATCCGTGGGACGGCTTCCAGGCCCAGCGCGCACGACTGCTGAAGGCACTCGGAGCTCCCCGGGTCGCCAACCCCGTCGTGCTCTCCGGTGACCGGCACTTCACGATGGTGTGCGACCTGGAACGCGACTTCGACGTACCGGACTCGCCGGTGGTCGCGACGGAGATCGTGGGTACGTCGATGACCTCCGGCGGGGACCAGGACCAGGCCGCCTGGCACCGACAGTGGGACCGGATCATCGCGGAGTCGCCCTACTGGAAGTACGGCGACGCCCGGCGCGGCTACGTCGTCTGCGACGTCGACCGCCAGCGCCTGCTCGCCACGCTGAGGGTGGCCTCCCGCGTCGGCGACCCCGACGCCACGGTCCGAGCCGACCGGAAGTTCGTCGTTCAGGCCGGCCAGCGCGGCTTGGACACGGCCTGACCTGCCGGCCCCGGCCCTGGCCCAGGTCCTGAGGTGGAGGCCAGCAGGACGCCGAGCACCGGTCGGGTCCGCAGCCGGTCGACCGCCCGGGTCAGCGGACGCGCGAACGCCCAGGCGAGGAGCAGGCTCATACCGGCGCCGAGCAGCACGCCCGCGAGGACGTCGTGTGGATAGTGCACGCCGACGTACACCCGGGAGAACGCCAGGGCCACTCCGATCGGCACGATCAGGAGGGCGAGCATCCGCCACGCGAGGACCAGGCCCATGGTGGACGCGGCCGCCACGGTCGCGTGGTTGCTCGGGAAGGACCAGTCCCCACTGGCCGGACAGGCCACGAGCGTGACCACGTCGGCGATCGCCCGGCAGGGCCGTTCCTCACGGACCAGCGACTTGAGGATCTCGCTGAGGAGGACGGCGGCCAGGGTGGCCACCGGCACCAGCAGGGCGAGCACGACGCCGCGGGAGGAGCCACGGCGTGATCTCCACTAGGTGAGGACGGCGAGGAACACGGGCACCAGCAGGGCGGCGTCCGTCCCGGTCGCGATCACGCCTCGCAGCCAGTCGGGTGTGTGCGCGGCGAATGCCGTCACATCGCGATACCAGGCGTCGTCCCAGAACAGCGCAAGCGCGTCCACCCTCACCAGCCTCGCCTCCGTTTCGTTTCCACGACAGTAGGCGCGGGGCCTTCGGGCGCACGTCGTCCGCAAGTCGCCGCGAAGAGCTACCTTCCGGTGATGGTCAGCGGGATCCGTCAGCCGCCCGGCGTATCCGAGACAGTTCGCGATTGCTGATGCAGTCTGATTCGCATGAGCCCCGGACCGCCCAGGCACCGCGCTGGTCCAGCGCCGCTCGCCACCGACGTCGGAAGCACCGCCGGGTACGTCGCCGGCATCTTCGTCGTCTTCCTCGCCGCGCGGGCGGGCATCACCTTCCTCCGGGGCGGCTTCGACGCTCCGGTGAGCACGCGCGGGATGCTCGACTGGGTGAGCGTGGCGGGTCCGGCCGCGGCCGGGACGTTCGTCGTGGCGCTGGCCCTCACGCTGCTGCTGCGGCGTACGCGGGCCCGGCTGTGGTCGGCCCGCGACCGGGCGCTGCTCGCGACGGCGGTGGTCGCCCTTCCCCTGCTGGCGTTGGGGATACCGACCCTCCTGCTGGCTCCGGTTCGCTGAGCCCGCGGCGGACGGGGACCGTTCGTACACCCGAGTCCGGTCATCGAACCTGGGTGCGGTGATCGCGCCTGGGTCCGGTGATCGCTACCTGAGTCGTAGCGTCGATCAACCTGAGTAGCCGCACTGATCCTTTTCGGCCGCACGAGCCGCCATGCTCTAACCCGGGAACCATGATCCGCCGGCGTTCCCGGCGCTCTCCAGGTCGCCCTGAGCGCCGGGATCGTGCCGGTGGCCGGTCCGGGGTACCCACGGGACGACCACCACCGTGGCTCTGCCCCGGACGACGGCGTTCGGTCCGCACCGGGACCCGGCGCGCAGCGCGCCGAACCCGAGACGTGCCGGACAGCGACGCGCCGCGCCGGATGAACCGGCGCGGCGCGTTGCCAGCAAACGGGGGACGGGGAGACGGGGGACGGGGAGGTGGGGCCGCGCCCGGACGGGGGGTCCGGGCGCGGCCACCGCCTCAGCGGGGACTCAGGTGGGAGCGGTCACCCTCGGGTCGAGACTCTTCAGGCCCTACCTTCTTTGGGTGCCTCCGGTCGTCCGGAATGATCGGGGCGTGCGGGCGGGATCGGTATGGCCCTCATCAGGCTGCCGCCGGATGGCTCAGGCCGCTCTGCCGCCGATCCCGCCACCTTGTTCTGACTGCTGATTAGGCGCTGCGGACCATCGCTATGTAGGGCGTTGACGGCGGAGCAGGGTCGCCGCACACCAGAGGACATCAAGGAACTGGAGACGCCGTGAGGGTTGTGGCGGGCATAGACATCGCCAAGGAGTTCCACTGGGTCGCAGTGGTTGTCGTCGAAACAGGGAAGGAATTGATCTCGCGGCGGGTCGACAACGACCCCGAGGCGATCGCCGAGTTCCTCACCGAGCTCGCCCGCATCGCCGACGAACACGGCCCGGTCACGGTCGGAATCGACGTGCTGGGCGGGATCGCAGGGCTGATCACCGCGATGCTGCTCGACGCCGAGCGCCGCTTGGTGCACGTCCCCGGCCTGGCCGTGAACCGCGCCCGTCACGCCACCCGTGGCGGCGAGCACAAGTCCGACCCTCGCGACGCGCGGGTGATCGCCGACCAGCTGCGCCTGCGCAACGACTGGCGCCCGGTCATCGGTGAGGACGACCTGACCGTCGATCTCGGCCTGCTGGTGGCGCGGCGACGCGATCTGGTTGCCGAACAGACGCGTCGAATCAACCGTGCTCACGACATGCTCGCCGGCATCTTCCCTGGCCTCGAGGCAGCCCTCGACCTGACCAACCTCGCAGAGCTGCACCTGCTGGCCCGCTACGCCACACCGGCACAGATCCGGCGCGCCGGCCGCGCTCGCATCCTCACCTACCTTCGTCGCGCCGGAGTCCGCAGCGACCGAGCCGCCCGCATCGCCACCGCGGCAGTCGACGCCGCCCAGCGGCAGAGAGCGGAAGTACCTGGCGAAGCCAGGACCGCGCAGTTCTTGCGCGAGTTCGCCGTCGACGCCATCACCGCGCGAGGACGCATCAGTGCTGTGGAGGCTGAGATCAGCGACGTCCTCGACCGCCACCCTGATGCGGCCCTCGTCCTCAGCCTGCCGGGCATGGGGGCCACCCTCACGGCCGAATTCCTGGCTGAGGCCGGCGACCTGGCTCGATTCCCGAGCGCCGACGCGCTTGCGGCCGCGTCCGGGCTCGCCCCGGTTCTGCAGCAGTCCGGCAAGATGCACTACCTCCGCCGAGCTTCCGGCGGCGCGAGAACCCTCAAGCACATCTTCTACCGGTCGGCGTTCTGCGCCATCCAAGTCGACCCGGTCAGCAAGGCCTACTACTCGCGAAAACGAGCCGAGGGCAAACGACACCAACAGGCCCTCATCGCCCTCGCCAGACGACGGGTAGCCGTGCTGCATGCCATCCTGCGCACGCGCAAGCCCTACCAGGCCGGCCACACTCGAACCGCCGCCGCGGCTTGACAGAAGCATTAGACAGCGGCCTGGGTGCCGCTGACCTCGACCTCCTCGATGCCGTTGGCCTCGGCCGGGGTCAGCGCCCACTGCACGACCTCCGACACGTCCTCGGCCAGCCGGATCGTCAGGTCGGCGCGAACCGCCTCGGGCACGTCGTCCAGGTCGGGCTCGTTGCGCTTCGGCAGGATCACCTCGGTGAGTCCGGCCCGGTGGGCCGCCAGCAGCTTCTGCTTGACGCCACCGATCGGCAGCACCCGCCCGGTCAGCGAGACCTCTCCGGTCATGCTCACCTCCGGCCGGACCGGACGCCCGGACAACAGCGACGCCAGGGCCGTGGTCATCGTGACACCCGCGGACGGTCCGTCCTTCGGGACCGCACCGGCCGGGACGTGCACGTGCACGCGGCTGGTCGCCAGTTCGCCGACCGGCACACCGAGGCCCGCACCGTGGGCCCGCAGGTAGGACAGAGCGATCTGCGCGGACTCCTTCATGACGTCGCCGAGCTGACCGGTCAGGGTCAGACCTGGCTCGCCGCCCATGGTGGCGGCCTCGACGTAGAGCACGTCGCCGCCGGCACCGGTCACGGCCAGACCGGTCGCGACGCCCGGGGTCGAGCCGTCCCGAGCGGACTCGGGCAGGAACCTCGGCCGGCCGAGGTACTTCTTGACCTCCGCGGCGCCGACCGTGACAGGTCCGCTCTCCGCACCGGTCGCGAGCACCGTGGCGACCTTCCGCAGGATCTTGGCGAGCGCGCGCTCGAGGGTACGAACGCCGGCCTCCCGGGTGTAGTCGGCCGCGACCGCCCGCAGCGCCTCCTCCTCGACCGTCACGTCCTCGGGCGAGAGCGCGGCCCGCTCGAGCGCCTGCGGGAGCAGGTGGTCCCGAGCGATGGCGACCTTCTCGTCCTCGGTGTAGCCGTCGAGCGCGACGACCTCCATCCGGTCCAGCAGCGCCGGCGGGATGGTGTCGGCGACGTTCGCGGTCGCGAGGAACAGGACGTCGGACAGGTCCAGCTCGACCTCGAGGTAGTGGTCGCGGAACGTGTGGTTCTGCGCCGGGTCGAGCACCTCCAGGAGCGCCGCGGCGGGGTCGCCACGGAAGTCCGAACCGACCTTGTCCACCTCGTCGAGCAGGACGACCGGGTTCATCGAACCGGCCTCCTTGATGGCGCGGACGATGCGACCGGCCATCGCGCCCACGTAGGTACGCCGGTGACCACGGATCTCGGCCTCGTCGCGGACGCCGCCGAGGGCGACCCGGACGAACTTCCGGTCCAGGGCACGCGCCACGGACTCACCGAGGGAGGTCTTGCCGACGCCGGGCGGGCCGACCAGGGCGAGGACCGCGCCGGAGCCACGACCGCCGACCGCCTGCAGGCCACGGTTCGCGCGCCGGCTCCGGACCGCGAGGTACTCCACGATCCGGTCCTTCACGTCGTCCAGGCCCGCGTGGTCGGCGTCCAGGACCTCACGCGCCCCGCTGATGTCGGTGGTGTCGGTCGTACGGACGTTCCACGGGAGCTCGAGGATCGTGTCCAGCCAGGTGCGGATCCAACCGGTCTCCGGCGACTGGTCGGAGCTGCGTTCGAGCTTGTCGACCTCACGAAGCGCCGCCTCGCGGACCTTCTCCGACAGGTCGGCCTTCTCCACCTGGGTGCGGTAGTCGTCGGCACCCTCGGGGTCGTCGCCGAGTTCCTTGCGGATCGCCGCGAGCTGCTGACGCAGCAGGTACTCGCGCTGTGTCTTGTCCATCGTGTCGCGGACGTCCTCGCGGATCTTCTCCGCGACCTCGAGTTCGGCCAGGTGCGCACGCGCCCACTCGAGCAGCAGCGTCAGCCGCTTGCCGGTCTCCGGCGTCTCGAGGAGCTGGACCTTCTTGTCGTTCTCCAGCCAGGACGCGTACCCGGCCGCGTCGGCCAGCTCGCTCGGGTCGTTCATCCGCTGCACGGTGTCGACGACCTGCCAGCTGCCCCGCTCGGTCAGGATCGAGACGAGGACGGACTTGTACTCGCGAGCGAGCTCACGGGTGTGTTCGTCGATCGCGGGGACGTCGAGCACGTCGGCCTCGACCCACAGGGCCGCGCCGGGGCCGTTGACCCCGACACCGACGCGGGCCCGGCCGATCGCGCGAAGGACGACGGCGGGCTTGCCGTTGGGCAGCCGCCCGGTCTGGGCGATCTCGGCCACCGCGCCGACGGCGCCGTACTTGCCGTCGAGTTGGGGTACCACGAGAAGTTGGGGAGGTGTGTCGCCGCTTGTGCCGTTCTGGGCGGCCAGGCGCGCCGCGTCCACGGCGGAGCGGCGTTCGCCGTCCAGCTCCACTGGCACGACCATGCCAGGAAGCAGAACGCTGTCGGCGAGGAAGAGCAGTGGCAGTGTCAGCTGGGTCATGACCACGACAACTGATTACATGCTTACGAACATTCCCGAGTTCGCCTGGCGGGCGACGGTTTTCTCGTCTGGTGGAACACCGCCCGCTCCGGCCCGCATTCCACCTGGTCAGCGCGGCGCGCGATGCCGCAGCGGTGGCTCACAAGGCGGCCATGGGGTGACCGAGCGTGGATGTTCGAGTGCCCACGGTCGTAAAAGTTGTCCACAGACTTCTCGCGGTCGACCACGGTGGGGGCCGCATACCCACTAGCGTCTTGCATATCGGTCACCGCACCGCACACACCGGTGGCCGGCGCCGAGCGGCCGTTGAACCCCCCTACCGTCCCCAATGGTCGCTCGCGAAGGCTGCGGCACCTGAGGGCCCCCACCCGAATCAGGTCCGCGGCGACCCGCCCGCGGGAGGGGTCCCGTCCCGGCCCCTCCCGCCCGGGTCATCCAGCCCTTCGGGCCTTCCCCCGTATCGCGACGGTTTGATCGATCGATTCAGGTCAACCGGGGGGTCAATCGCGTCAGCTCGGATCAATCGACGTCAGGCCGGGATCAACCGATGTCAGGCAGGTCGATCGGGTCGAATCCGCAGTGGTGCACCACGTACCTAGCCGGATGAGTACAAGTTGAGTACTCGTGCGGATGCCCCTGGCGCGCCCGGCCAGGAAGCTGACCGAATGACTCCCGAACGCCGTACCGCTGCGGGCAGCGGCCTCTTGTGGTGCACCGCGTTCGTCCTCGGCCCCTACCTCGTGGCCGTTCTCGCCCTGCTCGCGTGGAGTTGGCCGCACGACACGCTGCCCACCGGCCAGTGCGAGGGAATCGGTTTCGGCTGCGACCTGACCCGCCGCGACGGAGCACTCCTCCTCACCTTCATCTCGGCGCCGTTCGCGGCGCTCGCCACCGGCGTCGCCTGGCTCCTGGTGCTGGCGCTTCGGCGCGGGCCGGTGAAACGGTGGGCCGGCTCCGCGCAGGGAGCCCTGTCGGCCGCCATGGTCCTCCTCGCCGTCGCCGGCCTGCTCGTCGTGCAGGTCGCGGCCTGACGGGGTCCGCCCACCGGCCTGTCGCGCCCCGGCCGGCCGCGCCCCCGGCCTACCCGGCTGCCACGACCCGGTAGAGCGCGGTCCCGTGCGCCGGAACGTTCTGCGCGAGGGACCCGCCGCCCTTCTCGGTCGTGTGGGCCCACAGGTCGCGTACCTCGTAGCTCGCGGCCTCCGGCAGACCCACCTCCGCGGCGGAGGTCGAGATGTCGGCCGCCTCGTCGGTCTCGTTGAACAACGCCACCGCGCGACTGCCGTCCGCCAGCGGCTTGACGAAGACGTGCAACCCACCCTCGGACCGGATCGGTGCTCCCTGCACGCCGAGCGGGTCCTGGTCGACCGCGATCACCTCGGTGTTGACCAGGATCTCCATCGTCTCCGGGGTGACCCTGCGCAGGTCGGAGCCGATCAGCAGGGGCGCCGCCATGATGGCCCAGAGGCCGAAGTGCGTGCGGTACTCCGTGTCGGTCATGCCGCCGTTGCCGACCTCCAGCATGTCGGGGTCGTTCCAGTGGCCGGGCCCGGCGTACTCCGCGAGCACCATGTTCTGCTTCGTGAGCTTGAGCAGGCTCGCCCAGTTGTCGGAGATGTCGCCGGTCGTCCGCCACAGGTGACCGACGCCCTTCGCCCAGGTCCATGGGTCGTTCTGGCCCCACTCGCAGATGCTGTAGACGATCGGGCGGCCCGTCGCCACGAGCGCGTCGCGCATCCGGGTGTACCGCTGGACCGCGTCCCGACCCTCGTTGTGGCAGTTGTCGTACTTCAGGTAGTCGACCTCGTACGACGCGAACAGAAGGGCGTCCTGCTCCTCGTGGTCGAGGGCGCCCGGGAACCCGATCGGGCTGCAGGTGTGGCTGCCCGCGCTGGTGTAGATGCCGAACTTCAGGCCCTTGGAGTGCACGTAGTCGGCGAGCGCCTTGATGCCGTGCGGGAAGCGGACCGGGTCGGGTACGAGGTCGCCGTGCTCGTCGCGCTCGGGGAGCGCCCAGCAGTCGTCGAGGTTGACGTACTCGTACCCCGCGTCCTTCAGGCCGGAGGAGACGAAGAAGTCCGCGGTCGCGAGCACCATCTCCTCGTCGAACTCCGGGCCGTCGTTCGTGGTGTTCCAGTTGTTCCAGCCCATCGGTGGCGTGGGCGCGAGGCTCAGGTCGAGGGTGCGGGACGGGCCGGTGCCTCCGGCCGGGCTGCTGGACACGGAAGGGGCGCTGTCGGGCATGGGTCGACTCCTGGCACGAGCTGGCGTGGTCTGGCAGGGCACGAACTGGCAGGGCACGATCTGGTGGGGCACACGAGCGGCGGAACGGACGCGGCCGTACGACGTCCAACCGGCATCGTCCGGGTTCGGACGCGGCCCTAGCTAGGTTCGCGACCCGAACCGGTCACACCCGCCACCGCTCCCCCGCGGGTGTTCCGCGAGCCGAGCCACGCGACCACCTCGGACCAACCTCGGACCGTCGCGGACCCCGCGGTCGACGCGCAGAGGTGGCGGTAACGCGGGTGACCGGAGACCCCTGCGGCGACTACGATCAGCGTGCCGATCTTTGGAGGTCAGTCCCCATGTCAGGCAACCCCGATCTGTCCGCTACCCCCACCACGCTCCGCCCGCTCGGGCCGCCGCCTCCGGCGCCCAAGCCGGGCTACCACTGGGCAGCTGCGCTGGTCGGCATCTGCCTGGTGATCGGCATCGTCACGCTCTCGGTCGGGCTCTTCAACCTGCCCTGGGACCCGGTCCGCGCCGGTGGTTGGGCGTTCGCGCTCTCGCTGATGTTCCTCGTGCCGTGCGCGATCATGGTCCTGCTGATCAGCTGGGCCGTGATCGCCGTGATGCGCCGCGCCGGGGCACGCACCTGGCCGGGGATCCTGCAGGCACTACCCGCCGTCGTGCTGGTGCTCGGACTGCTCCTGCTGCTCGCCTCCTGGCTGTTCAACAACCCGGAGAGCTGACCCACCACAGCGCGAGGCGCCGGCCCCCCACGAGGAGGAAGCCGGCGCCACCGTCACGTTCGGGCCAGGTCGCCGGCCCGCTCGTCACTCAGGACTCGAACAGCTCCGGCAGTGGCCGGGCCCAGGCGGTCCGGAGTTCGTCGAGAGGTACGTCGAAGAGTCCGTCGACCTTCAGCGTCGCGTCCGCACCCGAGGACCCGACCGTTCCGATCCGGGCGACCGGCACGCCGATGCGCTCGCAGAGTTCGACGAAGCGGGCTTCCTCCTCCGGACCGACCGCGACCACCGCACGAGCGGCCGACTCGCTGAACAGCGCGACGAACGGGTCCGCACCCCCCGGGAGCACGACCTCGACACCGTGACCGGCGCGCAGGCTGCCCTCGACCAGCACCTGGGCGAGCCCCCCGTCGGACAGGTCGTGCGCGGCCAGCACCAGGCCGTTCGCGGCGGCGTCCACGAGGACGTCGGCCAACCGGCGTTCGGCCTCGAGATCCACCCGCGGCGGCAGCCCACCGAGGTGCCCGTGCACGACGTGCGCCCACTCCGAACCGCCGAACTCCGGCTCGGTCGTCCCGAGCAGGTAGAGAGCGGACCCCGGGGTGCTCCAGCCCTGCCGGACCCGGCGAGTGACGTCGTCGGTGACGCCGAGGACACCCACGACCGGCGTCGGCAGGATCGCCTGCGCACCGGTCTGGTTGTAGAAACTCACGTTGCCGCCGGTCACCGGCAGCCCGAGGATCCGGCACGCGTCCGCGAGACCCTGCGTCGCCTGCTCGAACTGCCACATCACCGCCGGGTCCTCCGGGGACCCGAAGTTGAGGCAGTCCGTCACGGCCAGCGGGCGGGCGCCGCTCACGGCGACGTTGCGGTAGGCCTCGGCGAGCGCGAGCTGGGTGCCGGTGTAGGGGTCGAGCTTGGTGAAGCGGCCGTTGCAGTCGGTCGCGAGCGCGACGCCGAGCGTCGAGTCGTCGGCCAGCCGCACCATGCCGGCGTCGTCGGGCTGGGCGAGCACGGTGTTGCCGAGGACGTAGCGGTCGTACTGGTCGGTGACCCAGGACCGGTCGGCGAGGTTGCTCGAGCCCACGAGCCGCAGCAGCGTCGCCCGCAGCTCCTCGGCGGAGGCGGGGCGCGGCAGCGCGTCGGGAACGTCGGCCTGGAGGGTGTCCTGCCAGTCCGGACGGGCCAGCGGCCGGTGGTAGACGGGACCCTCGTGGGCGACGGTCCGCGGTGGCACGTCGACCACGGTCTCGCCGTGCCAGCCGATGGTGAGCCGGCCGGAGTCGTCGACCTCACCGATCACCGTCGCGGGCACGTCCCACTTCTCGCAGATCGCGAGGAACCGGTCGACGTCGGCGGGCGTGACGACCGCCATCATGCGCTCCTGCGACTCGCTCATCAGGATCTCCTCCGGCGCGAGGGAGGAGTCGCGCAGGGGGACCCGGTCGAGCCAGACCCGCATGCCGCCCTCGCCCGCCGAGGCGAGCTCGGAGGTCGCGCAGGACAGGCCGGCACCGCCGAGGTCCTGGATGCCGACCACGATGCCCGCCGCGAACAGCTCCAGCGTGCACTCGATCAGCAGCTTCTCCATGAAGGGGTCGCCGACCTGCACCGAGGGCCGTTTCGCCGGGCCGTCGGCGTCGAAGGTCTCACTCGCCAGCACGGACACGCCGCCGATGCCGTCGCCACCGGTCCGCGCGCCGTAGAGGATCACCTGGTTGCCGACGCCCGCGGCCTTGGCGAGGTGCAGGTCCTCGTGCTTCAGCACACCGACGCAGAGGGCGTTGACCAGGGGGTTTCCGGCGTACGACGGATCGAACACGACCTCGCCACCGATGTTGGGCAGGCCGAGGCAGTTGCCGTAGCCGCCCACGCCGGCGACCACGCCGGGGAGCACCCGGTGGGTGTCGGGGGCGTCGGCGGACCCGAACCGTAGCGAGTCCATCACCGCGATCGGCCGGGCTCCCATCGCCAGGATGTCGCGGACGATGCCGCCCACGCCGGTCGCCGCGCCCTGGTAGGGCTCGACGTAGCTCGGGTGGTTGTGCGACTCGATCTTGAAGGTGACGGCGTAGCCCTCACCGACGTCGACGACTCCCGCCTGCTCCCCGATCCCGGCGAGCAGCTTGCCCCGGTGGGTCTCGGCCGGAAGGTCGCCGAACTTGCTCAGGTGGATCTTGCTGGACTTGTAGGAGCAGTGCTCGCTCCACATGACGGAGTACATCGCCAGCTCACAGCTGGTCGGCCGACGGCCGAGGATCTCCCGGATCCGGGCGTACTCGTCGTCCTTCAGCCCGAGCTCGGCGTAGGGCTGCGCGACGTCGGGGTTCTCCGCGGCGTGCTTCACGGTGTCGACGGTCACCGGGGTGGTTCTCCTGTCGGGCGCGGCGGGTACGACAGGGCAACCGTACCCAGCGCCGCCTCCCGCGGCCTCCCCGGAGCCCTGCCGACCTGCGGAGTTGGTCGACGCGGGGCCCTGGCGCGGCCCACTCGGGCGGCATGTCCGGACACGTGCCGGTTGGTGCCGCCGCGACAGGCGAGGGAGTCTCCGGAACCGCTCCGTCCCTTACATAAGGTGTAGCTCGCTGCACTGCGCCGACGCGGCCGCGCCCGGGAGACTGTGGGCACCTGACCCGAGCGCCGCTCGTGCGAGGGAGCTGGTTCACCTGGACGGACTGGATCACCCAGAAGGAGCGTGGCTGATGGCCGGTCGGACGGCGCGGGGTCTGCGACGCTCGGCGGATCTCCTCTTCGTCTCGCTTCCCTCCGGGATGGCCGCGATGGTGGCCCTGCCGTTGCTGGGCGTGACGGCGCTCACCACGATCATCGCCGGCCTGGGCCTGGTGTTGTTCCCGCTCGCCCTGGAGGTCGTGCGCCGCTGGGCTGACTGGGAACGCCGTCGGTCCGGTGCGCTGCTCGGAGTGGACGTCCCGCCGAGCCCCGTCGTGAGGGCCCCCGGACCAACCACCGGGGCACGTGGTGTGGCCGGGTCGTTCGAACGCGTCCTCAGTAGCCATCTCGGCGCGGAGTGGACGCTCGCACGTATCCGGCGGCTCCTCACCGATCGGGCCACCTGGCGTGCGGTGCGCTGGCTGCTGGTCCACCTCGTCGTCGGCACGGCGACCGGCCTGGTCGGGTTGACGGCGATCCTCGGCGTACCGGCCACGATCGTCCAGACCTTCGCCTGGAGCAGCATCCGAGGCGTGACCCTGCTCGGCGTGACGCCGCCGAACTGGCCGGTCGCCCTGCTGCTCGGCGGCATCCAGACTGCGGTCTGTGTCTGGCTGCTGTGCTGGGGAGCGCCCTGGCTCGCCCACCGCCAGGCCCTGATGACGCTGCGGTTGTTGTCCCCGTCCGCGGCTGAACTGCGGGCCGAGGAACTCGCGGCGCGGGTCGACGTCCTCACCGAGACACGGGCGGGCGCGGTCGACGCGCACGACGCCGAACTCCGCCGGATCGAACGCGACCTGCACGACGGCACCCAGGCCCGACTCGTCTCGATCGCGATGCGGCTCGGTGTGGCCGAGCAGACGCTGAAGGACGACCCGGAGGTGGCGAAGCTGGTCCAGGAAGCGCGGGTGGGTGCGGAGGAGGCGATGCAGGAACTTCGGGAGGTGATCCGCACGATGTATCCGCCGATCCTCTCCGACCGCGGGCTCGACGGAGCCCTGGCCGCGCTGGTCGCGCGTTGCCCGGTCCCGACCACCCTCGACGTCGGCGACCTCGGCCAGCTGCCCACCCCCGTGGAGGCCGCGGCGTACTTCGTCGTCGCCGAGGCACTCACCAACGTCGCCAAGCACAGCGCCGCGACCGAGGCGGACGTGCGGGCCAGCCGCTACGGCGACCGGCTGGTGGTCGAGGTCCGCGACAACGGGATCGGAGGGATCGACGAGAGCCGGGGTACCGGTGTCGCGGGCATCCGCCGCCGGGTCGGCGCGATCGACGGCGCATCGCACATCGAGAGCCCGGCCGGTGGTCCGTCCAGTCTGCTCGTGGAGCTGCCATGCGGGTCGTGATCGCCGAGGACAACGTGATGCTGGCGGAGGGGCTACGCCTGGTCCTCGGCAGCGCGGGCTTCGAGGTGGTGGCGGCCACCGCGGACGCGCCGGGCTTCCTCGCCGCGGTCGCCGACCACAAGCCGGACGTGTGCATCGTCGACGTACGCCTGCCGCCGTCGTTTCGGGACGAGGGCATCCGCGCGGCGGTCCGCGCGCGGAAGGAGCGGCCGGGCCTGCCGATCCTGGTGTTCTCCCAGTACGTCGAGGAGACCTACGCCGGCGAGCTGCTCTCCGACGGCCACGGCGGCGTGGGCTACCTGCTCAAGGACCGGGTGGCGCGGGTGCAGGAGTTCCTGGACGCCCTGCGCCGGGTGGCCTCCGGTGGCACCGCGATGGACCCGGACGTGATCGGACAGCTGCTGACCCGGCGGCACGACCCGCTGCGGGTCCTGACTCCCCGGGAGCTCGAGGTCCTCGGGCTGATGGCCGAGGGGCACGGGAACGCCGCGATCGCGCAGCGGCTGGTCGTCACCGAGCGCGCCGTACACAAGCACATCGGCAACATCTTCGGCAAGCTCGACCTGCAGCCAGACGACTCCGGCCACCGGCGGGTCCTCGCCGTTCTCGCCTATCTGCGGCGTTCCCCCGACTGACCGCCGACCGACCGCCGACCGGCGACTGACCGGCGAGTGACCGGTTCTCGCACCGAGTTTTCCGACCCACCCGGAGTGTCGGGCGGCATGACCCCGACCCGGCATGGTCACCTCTAGGGCGTGTCCTACGGATCTTGGTCGACCAGGTGAGCCGAAGGCGAAGGCAGGTGAGCAGGCTCGCCCGACGGGAGGCGCGGACCGGCTACCTCCTGCTCGCACCGAGCCTGCTGGGCGTCGCAGTGTTCCTGGTCCTGCCGGTGTTCGTCGTGCTCGCCCTCAGCCTGCAGCAGTGGGACCTCATCAGCCCGGCCCGCTGGGTCGGACTGGCCAACTTCCGCGACATTCTCACCGATCCGACGTCGGCAACTCCGTCCTGGTCACGGCGCTCTTCGTGGTCATCGTCATCCCGGTGCAGACCGCGCTCGGACTCGCCACCGCGCTGCTGCTGAACCGCCGGTTGCCCGGCTCGCAGGTCTTCCGGGTGATCTACGTGATCCCGTGGATCTGCGCGCCCCTCGCGCTCGGTGTGGTGTGGCGGTGGATCTTCGACCCCTCCGACGGGGCGTTGAACGCGCTGATCGGGCACCGCGTCGAGTGGCTGTCGAGTCCGACCCTCGCGCTGCCCGCGGTGGCGGCGGTCGCGGTCTGGTCACAGGTCGGGTACGTCACGCTGTTCTTCCTCGCGGGGCTGAACGCCATTCCCGAGCAGCTGTACGAAGCGGCCAGGATCGACGGGGCTGGCCAGCGGCAGGTCTTCTGGCGGATCACCGTTCCGCTGTTGCGCCCGACGACGTTCTTCGTGTTGGTCACCGGCGTGATCTCGAGCTTCCAGGTGTTCGACACGGTGTACGCGATGACCCGGGGAGGCCCGGCCGGCCGCACGGACGTGATCGCCGCCCGGATCTACTTCGAGGCGTTCGAGGCCTTCCGGCTCGGGCGGGCCGCGGCGCTGGCGGTGTTGTTGTTCGTCCTGCTGGTCGTCGTCACGGTCGCCCAGCAGCTCTACTTCCGGCGGCGGATCACCTATGACCTCTCCTGAACCAGCCACGTCCCTGGCCACCCGCGCGCCGGCGCGCACCGGAGCGGACCGTCCCGGTCGTCGCGGGCGCAGTCCGCGCCGCGTCCTGGCAGGTGCCGCGACGTACGCGCTGCTGACGGTCGGTGCGGTGGTGACGCTCGCGCCGTACGTGCTGAGCATCCTCACCTCGGTCAAGTCCGCACGGCAGTTCGCCACACAGGGCGCGCTGGCCCTCCCCGCACCGTCGACGCTGGACAACTACGCCATGCTCTTCAGCGGCCGCTACGACTTCGTGCCGCCGCTTGCCATCACCGTCCAGGTGGTCGTCGTGGTGCTCGTGGGCCAGCTGGTGTTCTCGGTGTGCGCGGCATACGCGTTCGCCCGGCTGCGTTTCCCGGGGCGCGACGCGCTGTTCTGGATCTACCTCGCGACCCTGATGGTGCCGCAGGTCGTGACGCTGGTTCCGCTGTACACGATGATGTCGACGGCGGGCCTGCGGGACACGTTCTGGGGGATCGTGCTGCCGTTCGTGTTCGGTTCGCCGTACGCCATCTTCCTGCTGCGGGAGTACTTCCGCGGCATCCCGGAGGACCTCCTCAGCGCCGCCAAGCTGGACGGAGCCGGCACCCTGCGCACCCTCTGGTACGTCGTCGTCCCGATGAGCCGGCCCATCCTGGCGACGCTCGTCATCATCACCGTGGTCACGCACTGGAACAACTTCCTGTGGCCGCTGATCATCACCAGCAGTGACAAGTGGCGGGTGGTCACGGTCGCCACGGCCGGCCTGCAGAGCCAGTACTCCGGGAACTGGACGCTGGTCACCGCCGCGACCACGGTGGCGATGGCGCCGTTGCTGCTGGTGTTCGTGGTGTTCCAACGTCACGTCGTTCGCTCGATCTCGCTCACCGGGCTGAAATAGTCGAGCATTCACACCGTGCGGCACGTCCCGCACTCTCCGAAAGGACATCCACCGTGCGACATGGCCGACGGCTCCGCGCCGCCGCGGCCGCGGTCGCAGCACTGGCCCTGGCCGCCAGCGGCTGCGCCGTCGGGAGCGACAGCGACAGCGACACCGGGAACGACACCGGGGCAGACAAGACCGTGGTCACCTTCCGCCTCTGGGACGACCAGGTGGCGAAGGCCTACGAGAAGTCGTTCCAGGCGTTCGAGCAGAAGAACAAGAACATCGACGTCAAGGTCGAACTCGTCCCGTGGAACGACTACTGGAACAAGCTCACCACCGACGTCTCCGCCGGCACCGTCTCCGACATCTTCTGGACCAACACCTCGAACTTCGGCATCTACGCCGACACCGGCAACCTGATCGACGTCGGCACCGAACTCAGTGCCGAGAAGGGCGGCTGGAAGCAGTCGGTCGTCGACCTCTACACCCGTGACGGCAAGCTGTGGGGCGTCCCGCAGCTGTGGGACTCGATCGCCCTCTTCTACAACAAGAAGCTCGTCGAGGAGGCCGACGTCGACCCGACCTCGTTGAAGTGGGACCCGAGCGGAGGCGTGTCCGACACCTTCCTTCCGGCAGCGCAGAAGCTCACCGTCGACTTCGTCGGCAACCGGGCGAGCGAGCCACGGTTCACCTCGCGCAAGATCCGGCAGTTCGGGTTCAACGCCAGCATCGACGCGCAGGCCATCTACTGGGACTTCGTGGGCTCCAACGGCGGGATCTGGCAGCGGGGCGACGAGTTCGCGCCCGACAACCCCAGGACCCGGGAGGCGATCCAGTACGTCGTCGACCTGATCAACAAGGAGCACGTGGCCCCCTCCGCCGCGGACACGAACGAGAACGGCGACAAGACGCGGGACCTGTTCGTGCAGGGTGAGCTGGCGTTGTTCCAGTCCGGCCCGTACAACCTCAAGGCGATCGAGGACAACGCGCAGTTCGAATGGGGGCTCGCGCCGATGGTCGAGGGCCCCGCGGGTCGCGTCGGCGTGGTCCACGGCGTGGCCGCGGTCGGTTCGGCCAAGACCAAGCACCGGGCGGAGACGTTGAAGGTGCTGTCCTGGCTCGGATCAGCGGAGGGACAGCGGCCCATCGCCGAGGGCGGGTACGCGTTCCCGGGCGTGACCTCGGCGGAGCAGGGCTTCGTCGACTACTGGAAGAAGCAGGGCGTCGACGTGTCGCCGTTCCAGCAGGCCGCGACCGGGAAGACCTTCCCGGCGCCGACCGGTCCGCGGGTCAACGCCGGCGCGACCGCGATGGACCCGATCATGAAGGAGATCTTCCTCGGCCGTACGCCGGTCGCGAAGGGGCTCGCCGCCGCGCAGAAGGCGGGGAACGCCGCCATCAAGGAGTAGCCGGGGCGCCGGCGCCGCGGCGTCCGATCGTTCGGTGATCATGAAGGATCTCGGGGACGTACACCCCGAAATCCTTCATGATCCCGAAGATGATCGCGAGAGCCGTGGATCAGCGGGCGGCGACGAGGCCCCGCAGGATCGAGGTGAAGAAGCCGAGCCCGTCGGTCGTGGGGCAGGTGAGCGTGTCGATCGCGTGCTCGGGGTGCGGCATCAGGCCCACGACGTTGCCGGCGGCGTTGGTGATGCCGGCGATGTCACGGTAGGAGCCGTTGGGGTTGTCGCCGAGGTAGCGGACCACGACCCGACCCTCACCCTCGAGCCGGTCCAGGGTGTCCTCGTCGGCGACATATCCCCCCTCGCCGTTCTTCAGCGGGATGACGATCTCCTGACCGGCCGAGTAGGTGCTGGTCCAGGTGGTGTCGGCGTTCTCGACCCGCAGTGCCTGGTCGCGGCAGACGAACTTGCGCCTGTCGTTGCGGACGAGGGCGCCGGGAAGCAGATGCGACTCGCAGAGGACCTGGAAGCCGTTGCAGATGCCGAGCACCGGAAGTCCGGCGTTCGCGGCCTCGATGAGCGGCCCCATGATGGGCGCGAAGCGGGCGATCGCACCCGCGCGGAGATAGTCGCCGTAGGAGAAACCGCCCGGCAGCACCACCGCGTCGACAGCGCGCAGGTCGACGTCGCCGTGCCACAGCGCGACGGCCTCGCCGCCGGCGACCTGGACGGCTCGTGCCGCGTCGCGGTCGTCGAGCGAACCCGGGAAGGTCACCACACCGACGCGCATGTCAGGCCTGCGCCGTCGCTGGCTCGACCCGGACGGTGAAGTCCTCGATCACGGTGTTGGCGAGCAGGGTCTCGGCGGCGCGGCGCAACTCCGCCAGCCGCTCCTCGGTGAGTTCACCCTCGACCTCGAGCTCGAACCGCTTCCCCTGACGTACGTCAGAGACCCCGGCGAACCCGAGTCGGCCGAGGGCACCGGCGACAGCCCGACCCTGCGGGTCGAGAATCGCCCGCTTCGGCATCACATCGACGACGACCTTGGCCACGGTCGCACTCCTCCCGAACAGACTGCGGCCCAGCCTAGCGAGCCGAGGGTGCGGTCCCTGACGCCGGCCGAGGTGGCCACGCAGGTTGGTGGCGAAATCCCTCGCTTTGACCATGGACGCGCGGCTGTGACCAGAGTGCGTAGGGTTTACCTGGGACCGAAATATCCGGTAAATGACAGGGACTCCTACCCGGCGTAAAGTGCCGACTTCACAACAGAAGGGACAAACTTCACCTACCGGACCACCAAGGCACCCTGGCACCCGGCCGGCTCCAGCGGCCGTGCTTCGGCGAGCCCTGCTCGGTCCACCGTCGGCCCGCACACCCCAGGTCTCGATATCGAGGTGCGTCCACGCCATGACCGCAACGCCGCGCGATCCGAGTCACCGCGATGCCGAGGATCCCTTCGTCGACGGGCGAGGTGATCGCTCCGCACCGGTCGAGGGGTCCGCCGACGCGGACCCGACCACCGTGGACGAGGCGGCTGTGGACGACGCGGCCTCCGACGAGACGGCCTCGGACAAGACGGACGCCGACGCGGTCCCTGCCGAGAGCGCGACGAACGACGACACCGAAGACACCATCACCGTGGGCGCCGACGAGAGCACCCGGTTCGACCTGACGGCCGTACCTCCGCCCAGCCGCCCGGGGCCGCCGGACCGGCCGCTGCCACCGGCCGACGCCGACCTCATCGCGGCGACCCGGATCGGCGACGACGACGCCTACGACGAACTCCTGCGCCGGCACGAGACCGCCGGGCAGCGTCTGGTCAGCCGGCTGACCAGCGATTCCGATCAGGCCGAGGTCGTGGTGCGGGACGCCGCCGACCGAGGCCTCGCCACGCTGAGATCGGGCTCTGGCCCCGACCTCGCCTTCCGCGCGTTCCTCCTACGCACGATCCTCGGCCGGCCCACGACCCGCGGCTGGCCGGTCGGGCATGACCCGACCAGCGACGAGATCGAGTTCCGGCTCGCACAGGCGCTCCGCGGCATCGACAGCGCCGCCCACACCGCGCCGACGAGCAAGGGCACACCGGACCCGGTCGAGGATGCCGCGCGTTCGGCCGAGGACGCGCCGACGGTGCCCGGCTTCGAACCCCCCGACACCCTCCTGGACGTGCCCGCCGCCTCGGCAGACGCACCGACCCTCCCCGCCTTCGAGCCCGCGACCCTCGTCGACCTTCCCCGCGATGCCCCCGGCGAAGTGCCCGCCGCCTCGGCAGACGCACCGACCCTCCCCGCCTTCGAGCCGGCCACCGTACTGCCGCCCGACGATCCCGTGTTCGACCTCGTGGCCACGGAGGCGTTCGGCGTACTCCCGGAGCCCTGGCAGGCCGCGCTCTGGCACATCGAGGTCGAGGGAGACCACCCCGATCACGTCGGGGTCCTGCTCGGCATGAGCGCCGCCGACGTGGCCGTCGCCAGCGCGCGGGCCCGCGCCGCGTTCCGGCAGTACTACGCCCGCCAGCACCTCGACGCGTCCTGGCCACCCCTGTGTCAGGACGTCATCGACCGGTTGAGCCGCTTCACCTTCGCCGGCCTGTACGACGACGAGGCCGGTCAGGTCGCCGCTCACCTGCAGACCTGTACCGCGTGTACGGCACTCACGCAGCGCCTGGAGGACGTCGACGACGACCTGCCGTTGGTGCTCGCGGCGACGGTCCTCGGCGAGCACGCGGCGGCCTACCTCGAGGCGGTGCGGCAGCCCCCGCAGGACTTCGCGCCGCTCACGCCCGCCGCTCGGGCCGAGGCGGACGGCCCTCCTGGAGCGCAGGCCCCGCCCTGGCCCACCCGCTTCGCCGAGCTGGGCCGGCGTACCTGGACCGAGCGTCACGTCTGGTTGCGTCGACGGAGCACCGGCATCGCCGCCCTCGGCACGCTCGCCGCCGCGTCCGTCGTCATCCTCGCCTGGGCCACCGTCGCCGTCCTCACCGGTGGCGGAGTCGTACCCGCCGGCGACGAACGGCCGGCGACGCCGGGCCGAGGAGGCGGTGGCCCGGTGGTCGAGGAGCCGGACACCCAGTCTGGTGTGACCGACGAGGCGACTCCGGAGGAGTTCGGCGTCCTGCCCGCGACCGTCGCGCCGAGCCCGACCGACCTGCCGTCCACCGACTTCACCGTCGGGCCGACCCGCGAGTCCTCCGATGACGAGGCGCCCGAACGCGGGAACCACCCGCGTCCGCCCGACCCGACGCATTCCACACCGGGCCGGTCGCCGTCGCACACCCCGACGAGTCCCCCGCACACTCCGACCTCGACGCCGACACCGACACCGACGGACACCGAGGAGCCATCTCCGTCGCAGACTCCGAGCCCGCCGGAGGAGCCGCCCACTACCCCGCCGACGTCGCCGCCCCCGGATCCCAATCCGCCGACGTCGTCGCCGACCCCGCGCGAGCAGACCTCGACGCCGCCCACTACCCCGCCGTCGAGCCCGCCGGCCACCCCGGCACCCTGACAGTCGAGCCGCCCCCCGCCGGCGAGGGCCCGCGGGCCAGGACGTCAGACCCAGCGCTCACCGGTGACGCGCTCGTAGGCGTCGACGTAGCGCTGCCGGGTCGCCTCGACGACCTGGTCGGGGAGTTCGGGCCCCGGCGGCTGCTTGTCCCAGCCCTTCGAGGTGGCCCAGTCGCGGACGTACTGCTTGTCGAACCCGAACTGCGGCCGTCCCGGCTCCCAGGTCTCGGCCGGCCAGAACCGCGAGGAGTCCGGCGTCAGCAGCTCGTCCGCGATCACCAGCGTCCCGTCGGGAGCGAACCCGAGCTCGATCTTGGTGTCGGCGATGATGATGCCGCGGTCGGCGGCGAGTTCGGCGCCCCGGCGGTAGACCTCGAGCGTGAGCTTCCGCAGCTCCTCGGCGGTGCTCGGCCCGACCTCGCGGACGACCTCCTCGAACGTCATGGCGGTGTCGTGTTCGCCAAGCGCGGCCTTGGTGGTGGGCGTGAAGATCGGTTCCGGGATCCGGGAGCCGTCGGTGAGCCCGGCGGGCAGCGGGATACCGCAGACCGTGCCGGACTGGGCGTACTCCTTCAGCCCCGACCCGGTGAGGTAGCCGCGGGCGATGCACTCGACGGCGACCATCTCGAGCCGGCGGCAGCGGATGGCCCGGCCGGCGAACTCCGCGGGGACGTCGGTGCTGGACAGCACGTGGTTGGGCGCGAGATCGGAGAGCTGGTCGAACCACCACAACGACAGGGCGGTCAGGATCCGGCCCTTGTCCGGGATCGGAGTCGGCAGGACCACGTCATAGATCGACATCCGGTCCGAGGCGACGAGAATCAGGTCGTCACCGTCGGTATAGATGTCTCGGACCTTGCCCGAGTAGGTGTGCTGCGGACCCGCTGGCGGAACGCGCTCGCTCATGGCCCAATCCTTTCAGAGCCGCTCGGACGGACCGGCGCCCGGACCGGGTATGCCCCGCTTCGTCCAGCCGCTCAGGCCCGGCCGTCCCGTGGACCCATCGCCTCGATCGCGTCCGCGTCCGAAGCCCGGGAACGGAGGTAGTAGTCGGCCCACTCCGCGGCGTCGGCGAAACCGGACTCGGCGGCGACCCGCGCGCACGCCTCGTCGAGGTCGAACGCCGTGCGCCGCAGACTCACGCCCGGGCCGAGCAGCGCCCAGTGCGCTCCCGCCCCGCCGTAGGGCATGCCGACGCTGCCCGGGTTGACGACGAGTCGCCGGTGGGCGAGGCGTGCGTACGGCATGTGGGTGTGCCCGCAGACCACCGTCCGCACGGACTCCTCCAGCCCGGCCAGGACCTCACTCCACCGTGCCAGGCGCGAGTCGACCAGGACGACCTCCTCGTCGTCACGCGGCGTGGCATGGCAGAACAGCGTGGGCCCGAGCCCCTCCACCGCGAGCGTCACCGACACCGGGAGCGAGTCGAGCACCTTCAGTTGGTCCGTACGCAACTGGCCGGCCGCCCAGCGAGCGACCGGGTCGTCTGTGGCCATGACACCGGTACGGGCGAACTCGACGAGTTCGCGGTCGGCGTTCCCGCGCACCCACACCGCCCGCTCGCCGAGCGACGTCACCAGGTCGAGAACCTCCACCGGCTGCGGTCCGGCCGCGATGTCGCCGGTGAGCACGATCCGCTCCGCGCTAGCGACGTCGGGCTCGGCCAGCACCGCCTCCAGGGCGGGCAGGACGCCGTGGATGTCGGACAGGACCGCGACGCTGTGCAGGGACATGCGCCCAGCCTGGCGACCCGCTTCGCGGACGGAAGGCGTTTCCGCGCAGAGCAGAGAGCGCCGACCGTGCCCGGGTGCCTGTGCCCCGTGGCCCGTGGGGACTCAGCCGATGCCGACCTCGGCGCGCCAGGCGTCGTGGCGGGCCCGCAGCCGCGCGACGACCTCCGGGTAGTCCGAGGTCCAGTCGGTCTCCTCCCCCACGTCCCTGCCCAGGTGGGTCAGCCGGGACCCGACACCCACGTCGGCGTGTTCGGTACGCCGGAGCGCCTCCGCGTGCGGGCCCTCGTCCGCGCTGTGCAGCTTCCAGTCGCCCTCGCGGACCGCCCACTGGAAACCGCAGTCCCAGTGCAGCACCTCGTGGCCGACGGCCCCGACGTCTCCCCGCAGGGCGTCGAGTTGGTCGAGCCCGTCGGAGTGCTCCCAGCGGGTCGGAGTGGCACCTGCCGCGGAGAGCAGTGTGGGGTAGAGGTCCAGGGTGCTCACCAGCCCGGAGTTCGTGCCGCCACCGCGAACGCCCCCGGCGGGCCAGCGAACCAGGAAGGGCACCCGGATCCCGCCCTCCCACAGCGTGTACTTCGTTCCCCGCAAGGGCGTGTTGACGCCGAAGTTGCAGGTCGAGCCGCCGTTGTCCGTCGTGTAGACGACGATGGTGTCCTCGGCGAGGCCTCGCCGGTCGAGCTCGTCGAGCAGCCGGCCGATCTGCGCGTCCATCAACTCGAGCTGGGCCAGGTAGTAGGCACGTCCGTCGGGGAGGTCCGGCCAGATCGCACCGTCGTACCAGTCCACGTACCTAGACGTCGAGGGGTCCCAGTCGTCGTACTTCGTCAACCCCCGCTTGTCGAGCTCCTCGTCGGGCAGCTGGAAGCAGAAGTTGTGGACGGCGTTGAAGGCGAGCATCAGGAAGAAGGGCTCGTCCTGGTGGCGGGCGACGAAGTCCCGCGCCCGGTGGCCGAGCTCGTCGGTGAGGAACCCCTCCAGCTCCACCTCGTCGTCTCCGTCAAGGAGAGGTTGCACAGCCATCCGCCAGGACGCGTCCGGACCGTAACGCTCGACCGCGTCGCGGGAGTGGTGCAGGTAGTTGAGCCGCCCCATCTGCTGACCGGCCAGGCCGTAGTAGCTCTCGGCGAAGCCGTGATGGGGAGGGCAACCACGGTCGCCTGGACGTTCCTGGCCGTAGTGGACCTTGCCGAGGTATCCGGTGGCGTAACCGAGTTCGGCGAAGCGCTCCGCGAGTGAGGGGAGATGGTCGGGGAAGCCGCTGCTGTCGAACCACCGCGCACCCCACCGCTGCTGGTACTGCCCGCCGATCAGGCCGGCTCGGGACGGGCTGCAGATCGGAGCCGTGACGTACGCCTGCGCGCAGGTGACCCCCTCCGCCGCCAGCCGGTCCAGGGCGGGGGTGTTCACGTGCGGGTCGACGCGGAGCGCGCCGCGGTCGGCGTAGCCGTGGTCGTCGGACACGATGAGGACGACGTTGGGGCGTTTCGACGTGGTGGCCATGGCGGCATCCTCCCGGGCGGACCCGCACGCGTGCGGGATAGCGTCACCCGGGTGACCGTACCTGGACAGCCGGACGTCGATCCGGCACCGACAGCGCGGACCGCGACTCCCACACCCGGCCAGCTTCACCACGTCGAGCTGTGGGTCGCCGACCTCGCCGCGACCAGGCGGAGTCTGGGGTGGCTGCTCGGCGAACTCGGCTACGAGCTGTACCAGGACTGGGCGGCCGGATGCAGCTGGCGGCTCGGCCCGACCTACCTCGTGGTCGAGCAGTCCCTGGCGCTGCGACCCGGACCACACGACCGGCTACGGGCCGGGCTCAACCACCTCGCCTTCCACGTGGCCGATCGGTCCGAGGTCGACCGGCTGGTCGCGGCCGCGACCACCCACGGCTGGACGCTGATGTTCGCCGACCGGCACCCCCACGCCGGAGGTCCCGAGCACTACGCCGGCTACCTCGAGGACGGCGAGGGGTTCGAGGTCGAACTCGTCGCCGCGACCTGAGGGTTCCGTCCGGGGCGACGGCACCGCCGTTCAGACCCCCTCGGCCATCCGGACCGCCAGCGCCCGGGCGTCCTCGTCACCGTGCCCGGCGGCGACCACCCGCCGGCAGGCCTCCCGCACCGCCTGCGTCAGACCGAGTTCGTCCGCTTCCCGCAGGCACAGGTCCAGGTCCTTGAGCAGGAGAACCATCTCGAAGGCCGCGGGCTTGGTCCGTCCGGTCTCCACGATCTCCCGGATTCTCGGGTACGACGGTCCGAGCTGGCTGGTTTCGATCAGGTCGTTCCGCAGGTCGTCCGGCAACCCCAGGACGCTGCTCAGCCGCAGCGCCTCGCCGGTGGCGGCGATCGAGACCCCGAGGATGAGGTTGCGGACGAGTTTCGCCGCGCTGCCGGCGCCGACCGGGCCGAGGTAGCGCACCTTCGCAGGGTCGCCCCACTGGTCGAAGAAGGGCCTGGCCCGCTCGAAGTTCTCACGCTCGCCGCTGCCGTACACCTCGAGCACGCCCTCGGTGGCCGGGCCGACCGTGCCGTACACCGGCGCGTCCACGTAGCGCAGGCCCCGCCCGGAGGCCTCGGCGGCGATCTCGCGCGTGACGGTGGGCCCGATCGTGCTCGAGTCGATCACCAGCGTCCCCGGCTCGGCGGCGGAGAGGACCCCGGACGAGCCGGACATGACCTCCCGGACGGCGGTGGGGTCGGCCAGCATGAGGACGACGACCTGCCGCCCCCGCGCAGCCTCCGCCGGTGTGTCCGCGACCTGGACGCTCTGCTGGGGGACTTCCTGGGCGACTTCCTGGGCGAACGACTCGGCCTTCGACCTGGTGCGGTTCCAGACCGCCAGGTCGTACCCCGCACGCGCCACGTGCCGCGCCATCGGCGCACCCATCCGGCCCAGGCCGAGGAAGGCGACGCGGGGACGGTCCGTGGACGACATCGCTGCTCCTCCGTGTCGCGGGCGCGTCGTGGGCGCGGCGCCGCCCGACCCGCGGTGTCCGTGCTCGGCGGCCTCCACATCTCCTACCCCCGTGCGACGTACGGGGCACACCGTCAGTCGCTCGGTCGTTGAGTAGGAAGAGGCACCTCCGGTCCCGCGTAGGGCGGCAGCTCAACGTCGACGATCGGCCGCGGCTCGTGCTCGGCGCCAGGCTCGGCGCGTCGGAGCACCCGTCGACGGACGACATTCCGAACGACGTTCCAGCTCGGCAGGGACCGCTCTCGCGACCGGCTGGTGCTGGCGGCCGGCGTGTCCTCCCTCACGCCGGCCGCCATTCCCCCCATCCCGGAACCCGACGGCCCTCCTCCGCCCGGCCCGGGAGTTCCTGTTCCGCCCGCCCACAGCTCCCGGTCCGCACCACGGTGCGAGCGGATCACCGCGACCACCCGGCGTACGACCGCGCGGCGGGGCCTGTCCACACGCACCGCCCGCGCCGCCCGCGCCAGGCCGGTCATCGCGGCGGCCCGTAGACCCGGTAACACCACGCCTCGTTCCAGACGTGCGGATAGACGCCGTCCATGAAGTAGGCGCCGAACTTCCTGATCGGGTACCGCGAGTGGTCGTGGTAGAGCCACCAGAACGGGATGACTGTCGCCAGTGCGTAGTTGACGAGCACGAGCGGCACGTAGAACGGGCCGAAGATCCTCGCCTGGAGCACGTGACCGTGTTCGTGGGCGTGGACCGCCGGAGCGACACCGGCGATCACCGTCCCGATCGTGGTGAGATAGCTGACCCCGTTGATCCGTGGAAAGACACCTCGCGTCAACTGCACGCAGCCGCTGTGCAGGCTGTAGTGACGCTCCACCCGGTTACCGCCGATCAGGTTCCCGGTGAGATACACCGCGCCGATGAGGGTGTTGGGCAGGCTCCACGTCAGGTCGACGACGTAGCGAAAGATCCCGATTCCGGCGCTGAAGTCGTACGGTCGGGCCGTTGCCACCGCCCAGCCGAAGACCGCGCCGGCGACCCCTCCCACGACCAGGCCGACGACCAGGCCCACCGCGGCGCCCAGCGCATACCCGACAAAGCCCGTCGCGCCGGCGAGAACCACCGCGGCGATCGTTCCAGCCACCATCGCCGGAGCCCTTCCGCTCGAGCCTTCGACGCGGTGGTTCGGCGGGCGAGTGCCACCCCGCCGCCTCCCGTCGCCGAGGGCTGCTCCTGCCTGGTGATCAGCACCGTGATCAGCTTGGCCTGATTTGAGTCCACGGACGGAGCAGCGTCAAGCCCCAGCGACGCGCGGATCCGGGCGGCGTGGTGTCGGCGGGTCGGAGCAGAGCGCCGACGGCTCGGCCGGCGTCCTGGTCAGAACGTCTAGAGGATGGCGCCGGGCTTGTAGGCCGCGGCCTCCGGGTAGCGGTCGGCGACCTCCTGCGCACGACGGACGATCTCGGCGACCTGAGCCGAAGCCGCGCCGGTGAACGTCAAGGGGTCGTTGACGAGGCCGGCCAGGTCGCTCCGGGAGAGGCCGAGCCGCCCGTCGGAGGCGAGCCGGTCGAACAGGTCGTTACGGTCCGCGCCCTCCCGCATCTCCAGCGCGACGGCGACCGCGTGCTCCTTGATCACCTCGTGGGCGGTCTCCCGGCCCACGCCGCGCCGCACTGCCGCCATCAGGATCTTGGTGGTGGCGAGGAACGGCAGGTAGCGGTCGAGCTCTCGCTGCGCCACCGCCGGGAAGGCACCGAAGTCGTCGAGCACCGTCAGGAACGTCTGGAACAACCCGTCGGCGGCGAAGAACGCGTCCGGCAGCGCGACCCGGCGTACGACGGAGCAGGAGACGTCGCCCTCGTTCCACTGGTCACCGGCCAGCTCACCCACCATCGACAGGTAGCCGCGCAGGATGACGGCGAGGCCGTTGACGCGTTCGCAGGAGCGGGTGTTCATCTTGTGCGGCATCGCCGACGAGCCAACCTGGCCCGGCTGGAAGCCCTCGGTCACCAACTCGTTGCCCGCCATCAGTCGGATCGTGGTGGCGAAGCTGGACGGCGCGGCCGCGGTCTGGACCAGGGCGGAGAGGACGTCGAAGTCGAGTGAGCGCGGGTAGACCTGACCCACGCTGGTGAGGACCCGGCCGAAGCCGAGGTGTTGGGCGACCCGGCGTTCGAGCTCGGCGAGCTTGGCGGCGTCACCGTCGAACAGGTCGAGCTGGTCCTGCGCCGTACCGACCGGCCCCTTGATCCCCCGCAGCGGATACCGCTCGAGCAGGTCCTCGAGGCGTTCGAGCGCCACCAGCAGCTCGTCCGCCGCGGAGGCGAACCGCTTTCCGAGCGTGGTCGCCTGCGCCGCGACGTTGTGGCTGCGGCCGGCCACCACCAGGTCGGTGTACTCGGCGGCGCGCCCGGCGAGGCGGGTCACCGTGGCCACGGCGCGGTCCCGGATCAGCTCCAGGGACGCCCGCACCTGCAGCTGCTCGACGTTCTCGGTGAGGTCGCGGCTGGTCATGCCCTTGTGGATGTGCTCATGCCCTGCGAGCGCGGAGAACTCCTCGATCCGGGCCTTCACGTCGTGCCGGTTGATCTTCTCCCGCTCGCGGATCGAGTCGAGATCAACCTGGTCGACGACGCGCTCGTAGGCCTCGACAACACCGTCCGGGATCTCGACACCGAGCTCAGCCTGGGCGCGGAGCACGGCGATCCACAACTGGCGTTCCAGAACGATCTTGTGTGCCGGTGACCACAACCGGGCCAGCGACTCGGAGGCGTAGCGGGCGGCAAGGACGTCGGGGATCACAGGCTGCGGCACGTCCCACATTCTCTCCCGGGCCCGTAAACCCGGCCACCACCAGGTACCCGTCACGCGGTGCGGGCCACCGCGAAGCGCGCCGGTGCCCGGGTCACCCGTCCCCCAGAACATCAGGATGGCCCCCTAGTCTGCTCGGCATGACAACGCCCGCACGTGTTGCTGTCCAGATCCAGCCCCAACACGCCGACTACGCCCAGATCCGGCGCGCCGTCGCCGCCGCGGAGGAGGCCGGAGTCGACATCGTCTACAACTGGGACCACTTCTTCCCGCTGTCCGGTGAGGCCGACGGCAAGCACTTCGAGTGCTGGACGATGCTCGGAGCGTGGGCCGAAGCCACGTCCCGCGTCGAGATCGGCGCCCTGGTGACGTGCAACAGCTACCGCAACCCGGAGTTGCTCGCCGACATGGCGCGCACCGTCGACCACATCAGTGACGGCCGGCTGATCCTCGGGATCGGCGCCGGCTGGTTCGAGCGCGACTACACCGAGTACGGCTACGAGTTCGGCACCGCCGGCAGCCGACTGAACGACCTGTCCGAGGCGCTGCCGCGCATCACGAAGCGGTGGTCCAAGCTCAACCCGGCGCCGACCCGCGACATCCCGATCCTCATCGGTGGCGGCGGCGAGAAGAAGACCCTGCGCTACACCGCGGAGTACGCCAAGATCTGGCACGGCTTCGGCGACTCGGAGACCCTCACCCGCAAGCGGGACGTCCTCGACAAGTGGTGCCACGAGATCGGCCGGAACCCGGCCGAGATCGAGCGGTCCGCCGGTGTCGGCGGCACTCCCGACGAGGTGGCCGAGACCATGGTGGCCGCCGGGATCACGCAGTTCACCGTCGGAGTCTCCGGTCCCGACTACGACCTCGGCTCCGTGCGTGACTGGGTCGCCTGGCGCGACGACTTCAACAAGGCGGCGGCCAGCGCCTGACGGCCGCTGACTCGCACGACCGTACGCCCGCCACGGCATCGACCGCCGTGACAGACGAGGCGGACGTGGCGGAGGACTGAAGTCCGACATGATCGGCCCCGGCGACGACCGCCGGGGCCGATCGCTTGTGGCGGCCGGCTCGCCCGCGGAGCGGCCATGATCACGAAGACGGACCGACGGGCGGGCGGGTGCGTACCGAAATCCTCCGTGATCACGGGAGGGCGTTGGGGAGGGGCACCGGGGAGGAGAAGGTTCTCACCTGCCCGGGAGCGAAGTCCCACAAACCGGCAATACCGCGGTCGCACAGTACCGACGCACGTAGCGTGGTCAGGAGGTCAGCGGCCGTTGGTGGCCGGAGACGAACGGGGGAACCACCATGGACAACGTGGACATGCCCGTCGTGGACAACTGCACGGCAGACGCGTGTGCGTACAACCGCAACAACTCCTGCCACGCCCTCGCGATCACGGTGGGGGACGGCGGAGGTGCCCACTGCGACACGTTCTTCGGCATCTCCCGCAAGGGCGGAGTGGCGTCGGTGACCGGTGGAGTCGGCGCGTGCAAGATGGCCGACTGCACCCACAACGTCGACTTCGAGTGCCAAGCGCCCGCCATCAGCGTCGGCGCCCAGCGGGACTCGGCGGACTGCCTCACCTACGAGCGCCGCTGAGCGGCTCCTGGCGAGGTCCGGCCAGAACTCCACCCAACAAGCTCCGGCATGGCGTCCGGCAAGGCGTCGAGGCAGGGTCAGGACTGCGGTACGACGACCTCGCCGAGGGCGGCCTTCGCCGCGATGTCGCTGCGGTGATGTGCCCCGTCGATGTGGATGCGCGCCACCGCGTCGTAGGCACGGTCGCGGGCGAGAGGTAGGTCGGGGCCGTACGCCGTGACGGCGAGCGCCCGGCCACCGGTGGTGAGGAGTTGTCCGTCGGGGCCGGCCGACGTGTTCGCCTGGATCACTCCCACGCCCGGTAGCTCGTCGGCCTCCTCGACGCCCTCGATCACGTCCCCGGCGCGCGGCGCCTCCGGATAGCCGTGCGACGCGACGACGACCGTGACCGCGGCTCCCTCCAGCCAGCGCGGCGGCTCGGCGTCGGCGAGCGCGCCGTTGGCCGCAGCCGCGAGCAGGCCGGCCAGCGGCGAGTCGAGCAGCGCCAGCAGCGCCTCGGTCTCCGGGTCACCGAACCTGCAGTTGAACTCCACCACCCGGATCCCGCGCGAGGTGAGGGCCAACCCGGCGTAGAGAACGCCGACGAACGGCGTCCCCCGGCGCCGCAGCTCCTCGACCGTCGGCCGCAGCACCCGGGTGAGAACCTCGTCCGAGAAACCCTCCGGCAGCCAGTCGAGCGGGGCGTAGGCACCCATGCCACCGGTGTTGGGGCCGGTGTCGCCCTCGCCCACGCGCTTGAAGTCCTGCGCCGCCACCAGGGGTACGACGTTCGTGCCGTCGCAGATCCCGAACAGCGACACCTCCGGCCCATCGAGGTACTCCTCGACGACGACCCGCTCGCACCGCTCCGCGTGGGCCAGCGCGGCGTCCCGGTCCTCGGTGACCACCACACCCTTGCCACTCGCGAGAGCGTCGTCCTTCACGACGTACGGCGCACCGAACGCGTCGAGGGCGGCGACGACCTCCTCGTGCTTCTCACACACGTGCGCCAACGCGGTGGGCACGCCGGCCGCGGCCATCACCTCCTTGGCGAAGGCCTTCGATCCCTCGATCCGCGCCGCGGCCCGGGACGGCCCGAAGCAGGAGATTCCGCGGGAACGTACGGCGTCGGCGGCCCCGGCCACCAGCGGCGCCTCCGGGCCGACGATGACCAGGTCGACCCCGAGCCGCTCGGCGAGGTCGGCGATCGCGTCGTTGTCGGTCATGTCCACCGGGTGGGCTTCCGCGACCTGCGCGATTCCGGGATTGCCGGGCGCCGCGTGCAGGGCCTCCACGGCGGGGTCGCGGCGGAGCGCGAGCGTGAGCGCGTGTTCGCGGCCGCCGGAGCCGACAACGAGTACGTCCATGACGCACGACCCTAGCGATCCTCCGCCCAGCCCAGGCGCCGCGGGTGACCCTGGATTGTCGCGGCGCCGACCCCGGGCCATCGGCCGTGGGGAGCCGACCCGGCACAGGGTTCACAGCGCGGGGTTCACCACGTGGGGTTTGACCGTACGGCGAGAGAACCGGTCACGGGTAGACGGTGCGGGGTCCGACGACCTCGGCGCCGAGATCGCGTACCCGCGAGCGCAGCCCACGGTCGGCGGTGACGACGATGCGTCGGCGAGCCGGGTCGGCGGCGCGTACCAGGTCGACGATCTCGTCGTCGCCGGAGCCGGCCGCGAGGACGACGCGGACCTGCGGGGTGCTCTCCACGCCCCGCGCGGCGCCCTCGGTGACCAGCACCACCTCCAGCGGGGGCTCCGCGGGAAGGCCAGCCCGGCCCTCCGCCGCGATCGGCGCGAGGGCGTCGCGCACCCGCACGGCCGCCGCGGACCGGTCATGCCACCAGCCGTCCGGAACCGAGCCCATCACGTTGGCGGCGTCGACCACGAGCAGCGGGCGCGTCTCGGCGTTCATCCGCTCAGGCTGCCACGACCGCGATCGGGACGGAGGACGACAGCCTGACGGAAACCGGCGACCCCGAGGGGAACCGGCGACGTGAGGGAGGAGGCAGACCGCGCGCGCCGCTCAGGCCGCGGGGACGAGTTCCCGGATCGCGATGACCTCGTCGCGTCCCGGCCCGACGCCGACGCCCGCGACCGGAGCGCCGATCAACTCCTCGAGCCTCTTCATGTAGGCCTGCGCGGCCTTCGGGAGGTCCTCGAACGACCGGCAGCCGGAGATGTCCTCCCACCAACCGTCGAGGTACTCGAAGATCGGCCGGGCGTGGTGGAAGTCCGTCTGCGTCATCGGCATCTCGTCGTGCCGCACACCGTCGACGTCGTAGGCCACGCAGATCGGCACCCGCTCGAAGCCGGAGAGGACGTCGAGCTTGGTGAGGAAGTAGTCGGTGAAGCCGTTGATCCGGGTGGAGTACTTCGCGATGACCGCGTCGAACCACCCACAGCGGCGGGGCCGACCGGTGGTCACGCCGTACTCGCCACCCACCTTGCGCAGGTGCTGACCGTCGGCGTCGTGCAGTTCGGTCGGGAAGGGCCCGGCTCCGACGCGGGTGGTGTAGGCCTTGAGCACACCCACCACCCGGTCGATTCGGGTCGGCCCGACCCCGGAACCGATGCAGGCGCCGCCCGCGGTCGGGTTGGAGGACGTGACGAACGGATAGGTGCCGTGGTCGACGTCGAGCATCGTGGCCTGCGCGCCCTCGAGCAGGACGACCTTGTTGTCGTCGAGGGCGCTGTTGAGCACGGCCGAGGTGTCGGCCACCTTCGGACGGAGCGCGTCGGCGTAGCGGAGGAAGCCGTCGACGATCTCGTTCACCGTGATCGCGCGCCGGTTGTAGACCTTCAGCAGCAGGTGGTTCTTCTGGTCGAGCGCGCCTTCGACCTTCTGCCGGAGGATGCCGGGGTCGAAGAGGTCCTGGACGCGAACCCCGACTCGGTTGACCTTGTCGGCATACGTCGGACCGATCCCGCGGCCCGTCGTACCGATCTGGTTCTTGCCGAGGAAGCGTTCGGTCACCTTGTCGATCGTCGCGTGGTAGGGCGCGATCAGGTGGGCGTTGGCCGAGATGAGCAGCCGGTCGGTGCTCACACCGCGTGCCTCGAGCATGGCGATCTCGTCGAGCAGGACGGCCGGGTCGACCACGACGCCGTTGCCGATCACCGGGACACAACCTGGGGTGATGACCCCGGAGGGCAGCAGGTGGACGGCGTAGGACTCACCGTCGACCACCACTGTGTGGCCGGCGTTGTTGCCGCCCTGGTAGCGGACGCAGTAGTCGACCGAGCTGCCGAGCAGGTCGGTGACCTTGCCCTTCCCTTCGTCGCCCCACTGGGCTCCGACGAGCACGATCGCGGGCATCAGGTGGTCCTTCCGGTGACGGACGTGCGGCCGCGGCAGAGGCCGACTCGACCCTGGTTGATCGCCTTCAGTTGATCATGGTCTTGTACTTCGCCGCTTCGACGCGGAGAATTCAGCCACGGCTCTTGCGCGGGCAAGGGTAGTCGACCGATCCACCAGGTCCCGGCAAGAGGGGCCGCCAGGTGAGGCTCGCGGCCTTGCGACCTCCAGACGGTAGGGTGCCGCTCGTGGAGTCCCTGCTCGTGGTGACCAACCCAGACATCGACGGTTCGGACGAGCACCTGGTCCAGAACGCCATCACCGCGCTACGCGCGGAGGCCGACGTCCATGTCTGCAAGATCGCGTTACCCGGAGACCTGGACGGCGCCCTCCAGCGGCGCGGGAGCCGCAAGGTGGTGGTCGCCGGGGACGACAAGATCCTCCACACGGTCGTAGCGGCACTTCACCGACGCAACGAACTCGACGACACGGTCCTCGCGATCCTCCCCGACGGACCCGAATCCGACTTCGCCCGTGGAGCGGGGATCCCCACCGACCCGATCGAGGCGGCCCGCGTCGTTCTGGACGGCGTCGAGCGCCGGTTCGACCTGTTGATCGACTGCCGCGGCGACGTCGTCGTCAACACCGTCCAGCTGGGGCTCTCCGGCCGTCCCCTCCGGACCCGGATCTGGTCGGCGGGCCGCTTGGAGGACGCCGTCGAGGCCGACCTCGGGTTTGGGCACCATGAGCACTCCCATCCTCGGGCCAAGCCGTTCCACGTCCGGATCGAGGCCGACGACACCCTGGTGGCCGACTTCGACCGGCCCGTACTCCAGGTGGCCGTGACCAACGCCCCGCCCTACGCCGAGCCGCCCACTGGCGGCGCGGCACCGGACGGCGTGGCGGCGAACGGCGCGGCCGAGGCCGACCCGGCGGACGGTTACGCCGACGTGGTGGTCAACTTCGCGGTCGACCCGATCTCCCGAGCCCGTCGCGCCCTGATGCGCAGCGGCCACGACGACGCCGACACCCTCACGGTCCGGGCCCGCCGGGTGAGCGTGGCGGGACAGCGCTTCTGGCTCAACTCCGACGGACAGGACAGCGGCACCGAACGGCGCTGTACCTGGAACGTCGTCCCCCAACTGCTGCGCGTGATCGTCCCGGCGACCGGCGAAGGCTGAGACCTACCGGCCGGCGACGCAGGGAAACACTGAGGTCACCGAGAACGCCTGGGAACGCCGAGGGGCGGACTCATCAGGCTGGCTGCTGAGTGCGAGCAGCTTCCGTTGTTGGACAGTTTCGTGGGCCCGACGAAGGCTGACGGGTGGGGCCGGCGCCACCGGCCCCGACGTGACTGTCCAGCAAGGTCAAGAAAGGCTCATCCATGCGACTTCGCCAACTCGGCGGCCTCCAGGTCGGCGCCATCGGACTCGGCGGCATGCCGATGTCCATCGAGGGTCGTCCGGACGAGGCGCGCAGCGTCGCGACCATCCATGCGGCGCTGGACGCGGGCGTCACCCTCATCGACACGGCGGACGCCTACCACATCCACGCCGACGAGGTGGGGCACAACGAGACCCTGATCGCCAAGGCGCTCGGCAGCTACGCGGGCGCCACCTCCGACGTCCTGGTGGCGACGAAGGGCGGGCACGTGCGCCCCGGCGACGGGTCCTGGCACGTGGACGGTTCACCCGAGCACATCCGCGCGGCCTGTGAGGCCTCGCTGAAGCGGCTCGGGGTGGAGGCGATCGGCCTCTACCAGTTCCACCGACCCGACCCGAAGGTGCCCTACGCCGAGTCGATCGGTGCCATCCGCGACCTGCTGGACGAAGGTCTGATCCGGCTCGCCGGCATCTCCAACGCCAACCCCGACCAGATCCGGGAGGCGCGCGAGATCCTGGGCGGCCGGCTGGCCTCGGTCCAGAACCAGTACTCCCCCGCGTTCCCGAGCAGCCGGCCGGAGCTCGACCTGTGCGACGAGCTCGGCATCGCCTTCCTGCCGTGGGCTCCGTTCGGAGGCAGCGGCGCGGCGGCCCGGCTCGGCAGCACCCACACGGCGTTCGACCGGATCGCCCAGGCCCGGGGTGTCAGCCCCCAGCAGGTCTGCCTGGCCTGGATGCTCGCGACGTCGCCGGTGGTGATCCCGATCCCCGGTTCGAGCCGTCCGGAGACCATCCGGGACTCCGTCGCCGCGGCCGACCTGGACCTCTCCCCGCAGGAGCTCGCGACCCTCGACGCGTCCTGAACGGAGCGGGCCTGCCGCACGCGGCGTCGCGGTGGGGCAGGCCCGTCGTCCGTACGGCGGGGCGCTCAGGCCAGGCCCAGCTCACGGGCGGCCGTGGGGCTCGAGTCGACGAGGAAGGTCGTGCAGCGCTCGTTCTCGTCGGTCTCACCGATCGAGCCGGAAGCCTTCGCGAGCACGCCGAGCGCCCGGAGGAAGCCGCGGTTCGCCGGGTGCTCCCACGGCACCGGGCCGTGACCGCGCCAGCCGTTGCGGCGCAGGGCGTCCAGTCCGCGGTGGTAGCCAACCCGCGCGTAGGCGTAGGCCTCGAGATCGCGTCCGTCGGCGAAGGCCCGCTCGGCGAGCAGCGCCCAGGCGAGTGAGTAGGTGGGGTGGGCTCGCGCGACCTCGGCGGGGTCGACGCCGGCGTCGAGGGAGGCCTTGGCCTCGACGTTCTCCGGCAGTTCGGTGGCGGGCGGCTCGCCCAGCAGGTTGTGGGATGTGCTCATGGCGCCCATCCTGCCGCCTCCCGCGCGCGTGGCCACGCGGTGGACCAACCCGGCGGGCGCCGACCGGGTCGAGGTCCAGGGGAAGTTGGTCGCGGCGGCGCCCCTCATCAACCCGGAAGCCCAGGTCGTCCGGAACGCCGCCGCTGTGCGTTTAGTTTCGCCGATTGCAGGAAACGCGCGCAATACTTCACGACCCATGAGTTCCCTGTAATCGGAGCCGGATCCGGACATCCTTCGCAGAGCGAGCGGAAAGCGCTTACCTACCACGCTGTGCCACCGCACCCCGGCACCAGACGGGGTGAATACGTGACCAACCCGACGAAGAGTCACGAGGCCGCGAGAGACCACGAAGCGGACCGACCAAGGGGTGAGCGGTCTGCGCGAAAAGCGGGGGTTGCCCGCGTAGCGATGGAGTGACCCGTCGGCAGCGCGCCGGCTCAGGTCACGGCGAGGGCAATCGGCGGGAGGCCGCCGCGGCGGCGGACCGGTGGGCGTCGATGCCGGTGGCCCCACCGGAGGAACGCCTGATGGAGCCACCCTTGCTGATCACGGCCGAAGCCCCGGCCGCGCGACCGGGGACCGGCCGCGCGGACGTCGGGGCTCTGCGTGCGTGGTGTGGCTTACTTGCCCATCGTGGTGCCGGTGGAGCGGAGGTGCTCCGCGGCCTCCACGACGCGGCGAGCCATCGAAGCCTCGGCGCTCTTGCCGTAGGCGCGCGGGTCGTAGAGCTTCTTGTCCCCGACCTCGCCGTCGATCTTGAGGACACCTTCGTAGTTCTTGAAGATGTGGTCGACGATGCCGCGGGTGAAGGCGTACTGCGTGTCGGTGTCGATGTTCATCTTGACCACGCCGTAGTCGAGCGCGGCGCGGATCTCCTCCAGCAGCGAGCCGGAGCCGCCGTGGAAGACGAGGTCGAACGGCTTCTCCTTGCCGTACTTCGCGCCGACCGCTTCCTGGATCTCCTTGAGGATCTCCGGACGCAACTTCACGTTGCCCGGCTTGTACACACCGTGCACGTTGCCGAAGGTCAGGGCGGTCATATAGCGGCCGTGCTCACCGGTGCCCAGCGCCTCGGCGGTGGCGAGTCCGTCCTCGACCGTGGTGTAGAGCTTGTCGTCGATCGCGCCGACGATGCCGTCCTCCTCACCACCGACCACACCGACCTCGATCTCGAGGATCACGTGGGCGTCGGCGGCCTTCGCCAGGAGTTCCTTGGCGATCTCGAGGTTCTCGGCCACAGGGACCGCCGAGCCGTCCCACATGTGGGACTGGAACAGCGGCTCCTCGCCACGGGCCACCCGTTCACGGGACAGCTCGAGCAGCGGACGCACGAACTTGTCGAGCTTGTCCTTCGGGCAGTGGTCGGTGTGCAAGGCGACATTGACGGGGTAGCTCTTCGCGACCTCGCGTGCGTATGCCGCGAACGCCGCGGCACCGGTCACCATGTCTTTCACCGTGGCGCCCGAGAGGAACTCCGCACCACCGGTGGAGACCTGGACGATCCCGTCGCTCTCCGCCTCGGCGAAACCCCGGAGCGCAGCGTGCAGGGTCTGCGACGAAGTGACGTTGATGGCCGGGTAGGCGAACGCGCCCTCCTTGGCGCGGTCGAGCATCGCGGCGTAGGCCTCAGGCGTGGCAATAGGCATGGGGCGCTCCTAGGAATGGACAGTCAGTCATGCTCCGCATCAAGTATCGCCGAGCCGGCTGGTCACAGTGTTCTCGGGCTGGGCAGACCCAAACCTGTCATGATCCACTACCGGAACGCGGTCGCGGGCGCCGTTACGGATCGCCTGCCAGGGCCGCGCCGACGGCATCGAGCCCCCTGTCGGTCGAGTCGGCTGGCGACGCTGAACCACCGCTCCCACACCGGTCGAACCACCCTCCCCGCAAGCTCTACTTCCAGCGGGTCCCCGAGCGCAAACGCGTCAAGAACCGCCTCCACTTCGACCTCGAGGTGGGCGAGGGCCCCGACGTCTCGGAGACGGAGTGGCGGGCCCAGATCGACCCTTTCGTCGAGCGGCTGGTGCGGGCGGGCGGGTCGGTGCTGCACCTCCACCATGACGTCTTCGACCGCTATGTCGTGATGAGTGACCCCGAGGGCAACGAGTTCTGCGTCTGCTGACCGGCTCCTGGCGACCGGGCTCCTGGCTGAGCTCGAGGCGTCCGGCTACGGGCGGCCCGCTGACATCCAGCCCGCGTCGCCCGCCCGCGCGAGGTCGATGTGCACCTGGTAGCGGTCGCCGCGATACCACGACGTGATGTGCTCGACCGGGCGTCCGGCCGCCGTCGACGTACGGTCCAGCACCAGCAGTGGGGAGCCGACCGCCACGCCCAGGATCCGGGCGGTCTGGGCGTCGGAGATCTCCGACCGCAGGGTCTGCTTCGCCGCGTCGATCACCACGCCGTACGTCCGGGACAGGATGACGTACAGCGACTGGGACAGGTCCCGGTCCAGCAGCCCCGGCGCCGGCTCGGAGACGTACCAGCCGTTCTCCAGTGCCATCGGCACGCCGTCGGCGATCCGCAACCGCTCGATCCGGTAGGCCGTCTGGGTCGTGGTCAACCCGAGCGCCTGGCGTACGCCCACCGGCGGCACCAGCTCCACCGACCGCAGCACGACGGTGGACGGCTCGTGGCCGCGGCGGCGCATCTCCTCGGTGAACGACGTGAGCTCGAGCATGGAGTCGACCCGCGGCGCCGCGACGAACGTGCCCTTGCCACGGACGCGGTAGACCCGGCCCTCGGTGACGAGCTGGCCGATCGCCTCCCGGACGGTCATCCGGGAGACGTGGTGGGCGGCCATGAGTTCCCGCTCGGAGGGGATCGGCGCGTCCGGCTCGAGTTCGGACTCGATGAGCGCCTCGAGGATCCGTCGCAGCTGTGTGTGCTTGGGGACTGGACCGTCCGCGACGACCCGACGGTGTTCGTCCACGGACGGCACCTCCCGGTTATCGTCGCACCGACATCGTTGCAGGCATCGTGCCACGGCGGTGCGGCCCCGACCGTGGATGAACGACACCAGTCGTACGCATTCCGTGACCGGAGCGGCACTGGGCGGCATCGATGCTCGCTCTCGAACGAGCCCTTCGGAGCCGCCGCATGACCACCCAGATGGCCCGGGAGATCGCTGAGCAACCGGAAGCGGTTGCCCGGACCCTGGACGCCCTGCGCCCCCTGCGCGGGGAACTCGCCCGCCTCGCCGCCGGTACCCGGCACATCCTCTTCGTCGCCCGCGGGTCCTCCGACAACGCCTGTGTGTACGGGCGCTACCTGGTCGAGACGCACGCCCACCGGATGGCCGGCCTGGCGGCACCGAGCGTCGCCACCCACTACCACGCCGAGGTGGACCTCACCGACGCCCTGGTGGTCTGCGTCTCCCAGTCCGGTGAGACCCGCGAGATCGTCGAGACCCAGGAGTGGGCGGCCTCGCGCGGAGCCCGGACCGTCGCAGTGACCAACGACGGCGCGAGCGCGCTGGCCCGTGGAGCCGACCTCACCCTCGCCACGGACGCCGGCCGGGAGCTCGCCGTTCCGGCGACCAAGACCTACACCACGCAGCTGGCCGCGATGGCGGTCCTCGCGACTGCCCTCGCCCCGGAGCCGACCGCGCTGGACGCCGACCTGGCCCGCGCCCCGAAGGAGATGGCCCGCCTCGTCGAGCAGCGCGAAGGAGTCGACGCGGCGGCAGCCCAGCTCGCCCACTCCGAGGAGACGCTCGTCTCCGGCCGCGGCCTGCTCTTCGGCACCGCGCTGGAGGTCGCGCTGAAGCTGGAGGAGACCTGCCTGCGGCCGGTTCGCGGGCTGTCGTACGCCGACCTTCGGCACGGGCCGATCGCGGTCGTCGACTCCGACGTCGTGGCGATCGTGGTGGCCGCGCAGGACGGACCCGTGGTCGGCGGACTCACCGAGGTCGCGCTCGACCTGCAAGCACGCGGCGCGACCACGATCGGGCTCGGCGGCGACTCGGCGTTCGCCCAGGCCTGCTCGTTGGCGGTGCCCGGGCCGGACCTGCCGGAGCTGGTGGCACCACTCGCGGCGGTGGTGCCGGGTCAGCTCACAGTGGAGGCCCTCGCCCGAACGCTGGGCCTGGACCCGGACTCCCCCCGCGGCCTGTCCAAGGTCACCCAGACCGACGCCGGCTGACCGGCGTCCGTACCCGAGGCACGCCCCGACCGTGCGCCGGCGCCGCCTCGCGCGCCGGCGCGAAACCCGATGGCCGAACCGGGGCCCGCTGACTACGCTGCGGGACCATGTTCGGCTTCACGGCATGCTTCTTCTGCCGCCTGCGGTCCGACCGCCCCACCGACTCTCGGTGACGGTCTGACCGGGCGCATCCTCTCCCGCTCCGCCCTTGCTGGCGGCGGCGGACGACCCAGGAGCGATCTCTCCAGGGCACTCACGCGCGTCCTCTGACACGGCGCGCGGTTCGAGCGATTCCGGCGGTACCTCTCCCGAGCGATCTCGGTGGGGCCACGTGGCCCTGTCCCCGCGACCGCATCCGAGGTCTGTCATGCCTGCCCGTCGTCCCGCCGGTCGATCCCGCGCCGCCGCATCCCGCGCCGCCAAATCCCGCGCCCCCTCGTCCCGTGCCACCACATCCCGCGACTCTTCGTCCCGTGCCACCCCGTCCCGTGCCGCCGCGAGCAACCGTCACGGCATCCATCTGCTGCGTTCGAGTGGCACGGTCCGCGCCCTGATCGAGTCGGCCGACCTCGTCCCCGACGCTCTCGTCCTCGACCTGGGCGCCGGCCCCGGAACCCTCACCGCTCCGCTGGCGAGCACCGGCGCCCGGGTCATCGCGATCGAGCGGGACCCGGCGTTCCTCCTTCGACTGCGAGAGAGGTTCGACGGCCAGCCGAACGTCCGGGTGGTGGCGGGCGACCTGACCGTGGTTCCGCTGCCCCGCGGGCCGTTCCAGGTGGTCGCCTCCATCCCGTACGCACTGTCGACGACCCTGCTGCGCCGGTTGCTCCCAGGCCGGACCAGGCTCAGCGCCGCCGACCTGGTCGTCGAGTGGGGCTTCGCCCGGCGGATCAGCGCTCCGGTCGGGCGGGACCTGGAGACCGCGTGGTGGGCCGCGCGGTTCGACCTTCGCCTCGTCCGCCGGATCCCGGCCGCGTCGTTTCGGCCCCGCCCCGCCGTCGACTCGGCGCACCTGCGGATCCGGGCCCGCCCCGGCCTCGGGGAACGACGCACCCAACGGATCCTCTACGCCCTGCTGACGGTGGCGTACCGGGGGCCGGGCCGACCCGCCCGCGCCGTGCTCGCGGAGGTGGTGGGGAAGGCCGGTGCGCACCGGATCGCCGCGTCGATCGACCTCGACCAGGCCACCGTCGCCGGTGACGTGGCCGCCGGCCGGTGGGGTGAGGTGGCGCGCCTGGCCGCGGCCGGTCCCGCGGTGGTGGCGCCCCGCCTGCCGAGGATTCCCGCTCGGCTGCTCGACCCGGGACCGGGCAGCCCGCGCCGAGCTTGAGCGGGAGTGGCCGGGCCGGCTCGATCCTCAGCGAGGCGCGCCGGTCCGGCCAGCCCCGGTCAGCAGCGGTGCCGTGTCGACCGCGCCGTCCACGATCTGCCGGGCGAGCTCGGCGAGCCGGAGCCGGTTGCGGCGGGCGTAGCCGCGCAGGACGGTGAACGCCTCGTCGACGGCGATGCCGCCGCGCTCGGCGAGGACGCCCTTGGCCTGCTCGATGACGACCCGGCTGTCCAACGCCGACTGAAGCTGCTCGGCCAGCACCTCGGCCTGGCGGATCGAACGGACCTGCAGGAGACCGATGGTCGCGACGTCGGCCAACGACTGGGCGAGCCGAAGCGCGTCCTCGTCGAGCGTGGTCGTGGTCGCTCCGAAGAGGGTGAGGGCACCGATCACGTCGGTGCGCAGCCGCAGCGGCAGCGCCTGCACCGACCGGTAGCCGGCGGCGATCGCCTGCGGCCCGAACCGCGGCCAGCGTTCCAGCGCGGCGTCGATGTCGCCCGCGGTCACCACGCGGGAGGCCTGGAAGCACTCCAGGCTCGGGCCGTCGCCGCTTCGCAGCGCGGCGAGCTCGACCGTGCGCGCCTGTTCGGATGAGGAGGCGGCGACGCGGAGCTGGCCGTGCAGGTCGGTGAGCACGACGCCGACCGCCGCCGCGTCCAGGAGTTCGGTGCAGTGGCGGGTGAGGACACTGAGGAAGTCGTCGACGTCGAAGTCGTCTGCCAATGTGTCCGCGAGTTCGACGAACGCTTCGGTGAGCTGGCGTTCGGTGACTGTCCGCACTCCGTCACGATAGTGAGCGACAGGGTGTTCGTCACCGATCTACGCATTGTCGCCGCACTTGGATTCGCGGTGACCCGCCCCGTCGTGCGTCCCGCCTCGGCGATGACACGAAAGAACAGCCGAGTGGTTGCATTATGGCATCGAATAGTCACCCTCTGTCCATGAATCCGGTAACCCCGGGTTCCGGCACCGTTACTCGGAGCGTTAGTCTCAGCACTGCGGTGGTCGATCACGGCCAACCGCACGCCGCCCCAGACCCCGGCAGCCTCACGAACACGTCCAGAAGCACGGCTGCGATCAGGGGGTCAGGTGTCGAGCAGGCTCGTCGCGTCACCCACGCCTCCCGAACTCCGAGCGGCACCACCCACCACCGATACACCGGGCATCGAGACTTCGAGCACCCGAACCCCGAGCACGGAAGCGTCGCGCTACCGCGCTCCACCCCCGGTGATCGTGCCCGTGTACGTGCTGGCGTAGCTGTCGCCAGTCGGAACGAACGTCGGTCCGGACGACCAGGGGCTTCGCGGTCACAGGAGGGGGGTGACCGCGGACCCGATGGCGGAAGGCGCCGACGCTCGCCCGGCCTGGCGGCACAACGGGGGACGTCCACCCGCTGGTGCGGGAGAGCGGATTTCGGAGGCGGATCCGCTTCTCCCGTTACGAAGGTCAGGGACGTTCACGCCAGCACGCACGGGTGCCTGGCGCCGACGTCGGGGTCACCCGACAAGGCGTCGTGGATCTCCTCGGGCCGGGCGGCCCCGCTCCACCCGGCCCGAGGAGGTCGACAGCCGTGCCTCCGGCCCGCGCGGACGGGCCGGAGGCGCGGCCCCAACGGTTCGAACACATGCGGGTATGTGGAGGCGGTGCAGTGACGGCCCTACACCAGAACGCGGCGGACCGGACAGCGGACCTGTGGGCCCAGGACGCCGAGGCGTTCACGGCTCGACTGCGTACGTGGATGACCGAGGCGCCGGGACATGACCGGGTGTCGGGCGGGAGCACCCACCTGGACCGGGTACCCGTCCTCAGCGCGCCCGAGGCCCTCGTCGTGGCGCGCCTGCTCCAGCGTCTCGCCCGCCGCTGCGACCAGGATCCGGTCACCGACCTCGCCAACGCGATGGCCGAGCGGCTCTGCGACCGGCTCGGAGTCTGACCCCCCGCCGTCGCACCACCGCGTCCTCACACCACCGCGCCGAACAGCAGTGCGTCCGCACCCCAACACGCACTGGCACCAGCGCGTCCGCACCCCCTCACCGCCCTGCGCGCGTGCGCGCAATCGCTGCGCCGGGCGGGCTGTGGGCCCTGGTTCGAAGGCCGCTACGGTAGGCCGAGCAAGGCTCCGGCCCGGAGGGGGAAGTGGTGTCCGAACCCAAGCCGATCGAGACCTGGCTCGCCGACATGGATGGCGTGCTGGTCCATGAAGGGCACCCGGTGCCCGGCGCGCCGGAGTTCCTCAGCCGGCTGCGCGAGTCCGGCAAGGGGTTCCTGGTCCTGACCAACAACTCGATCTACACCCCGCGGGACCTGCACGCCCGGCTGTTCTCGGCCGGGCTGGACGTCGGTGAGGGGTCGATCTGGACCTCCGCCCTCGCGACGGCACAGTTCCTCAGTGACCAGGCGCCGGGCGGCAGCGCCTTCGTCATCGGCGAGTCCGGGCTGACCACCGCGCTCCACAACATCGGTTACGTCCTCACCGACAAGAATCCCGACTACGTGGTGCTCGGCGAGACCCGCACCTACAGCTTCTCCGCCATCACGACCGCGATCCGGCTGGTGGATCGCGGTGCGCGCTTCATCGCGACCAACCCCGACACGGTCGGGCCCTCGCCGGAGGGTCCGCTTCCCGCCTGCGGCGCGGTGGCGGCGCTGATCACCAAGGCGACCGGCGTGGAGCCCTACTTCGTCGGCAAGCCGAACCCGCTGATGATGCGAAGCGCCCTCAACCAACTCGAGGCGCACTCCGAGACGACCGCGATGATCGGCGACCGGATGGACACCGACGTGATCTCCGGCATCGAGGCGGGTCTGCGGACCGTCCTCGTGCTGTCCGGGGTCACCCGGCGCGTGGACATCGAGCGCTTTCCGTACCGGCCGTCCTGGGTGGTCGACTCCGTGGCCGACTTGGTGGACCAGATCTAGGACGTCCGGCCTGGCGGCCGGGTCAGCCGGCGTGCTGGTCGAACTGGTACCGGCGTACCCATGCGTGCATCGCGACGGCCGCGGCCGCGCCGGCGTTGATGGACCGCGTCGAGCCGTACTGCGCGATGGACAGGACGTCGGTGCAGGCCTTCCATGCCTCCCGGGACAAGCCGGGGCCTTCCTGCCCGAACACCAGCACACACGCGCGGGGTAGGTCGTAGGTCTCCAACGGAACCGACCCGGGCAGGTTGTCCACACCGAGCAGTGGCAGGCCCTGCTCCCCCGCCCAGGCGGCCAGCGCCTCGACGTCCGGGTGATGTCGGACATGCTGGTACCGATCGGTCACCATCGCACCGCGACGGTTCCAGCGGCGCCGGCCCACCACGTGCACCTCCCGGGCGAGGAAGGCGTTCGCCGTCCGCACGACCGAGCCGATGTTGAAGTCGTGCTGCCAGTTCTCGATCGCCACGTGGAAGTCGTGGCGTTCTTCGTCGAGGTCGGCGACGACGGCCTCCCGGCGCCAGTACCGGTAGCGGTCGACGACGTTGCGCCGGTCGCCGTTACGCAGCAGGTCCGGGTCGTAACGCGGGTCGTCCGGCCAGGGGCCTGGCCAGGGCCCGACGCCGACCTCGAGATCGTCTTCCGGTGCGGTCACCGGACCATCTTCGACGGCCGCGACCACGGCAGTTGCGACGGGGCCCGGATGCGGGGAGTGAGGACTTGTCGCCGGAGGCCGCACGGCCCGGGAGTTCTCCTCGTCGCGCGGATAGGCTCACCGCGTGCCACCCACGACGACGCTCGCGCTGCTCCCTGACTGGCTCGACGCGCAGAAGATCCTCGACACTCTCGGGCCGTACGCGCTGGTCGGAGTACTCATCATCATTTTCGCCGAGTGCGGGCTGCTGATCGGGTTCTTCCTCCCCGGAGACTCCCTGCTGTTCACGGCAGGACTCCTGGTAGCGAACGGCGCCATCAAGGCCCCGCTCTGGCTGGTCTGCCTCCTGGTGGCCATCGCCGCCTGCGTCGGCAACGTCGTCGGCTACGGCATCGGATACCGGGTTGGTCCCGCCGTCTTCGGCAAGGGCGACTCCCGGCTGTTCAAGCGGGAGTACGTCGAGAAGACCCATGCCTTCTTCACCCGCTACGGCGCCCGCGCGATCGTCTTGGCCCGCTTCGTCCCGATCGTCCGGACCTTCATCACCGTGACCGCCGGGGTCGGGCGGATGGATTTCCGCCGCTTCATCACCTACACGACGATCGGCGGTGTGATCTGGGGCGCCGGGGTCACCGCACTCGGCTACTTCCTGGGCCAGGTCAGCGTGATCCGGTCGAACATCGAGCTGATGCTCGTCGTGGTCGTCCTGATCTCCGTCGTCCCGATCGGGCTGGAGTTCCTGCGGGTCCGCGCGATGGAACGCCGGCGCGGTCGGCACGCCGTCGGGACGCCCGAGAGCCCACCGCCGGTTGACCACCGGCCCTGACCGCCGGCCAGGCGGCAGGCGGGGACGGACGCCGGATCAGCTCTCCGGCCCCCGGCGCTGCTCCTCACCCGGCTGTGGCTGTGGCTGCGGCTGCGGGGCCGGCGGCGACACCCGCTGCTGACCCGCTCCCAGCTGCGGCGCCGGCGAGCCGTTGTGACCTCCGACGCTCCCGGGCTGACCGGCCGTCGGGCCACTCAGCCCGCTGAAGTCGACCGCGGGCGCCGCGCGCACCTCCGCCTCCTCGACCTCGAAGTACTCCGCCTTGGCGAAGCGGAAGCGCGACGCGATCAGGTTGGACGGGAACGCCTCCACACGGGTGTTGTAGGCGCGCACGTTGGCGTTGTAGAACCGCCGCCCGGCGGCGATCCGGTCCTCGGTCTCGGCCAACTGCTGCTGCAGGCCGAGGAAGTTCTGGTTCGACTTGAGCGCGGGGTAGTTTTCGACCACCGCGAAGAGCTGCCGCAGAGCACCGCTGAGCGCGGACTCCTGCTGGGCGCGGCCCGCGAGGTCGCCGTCACGCTCGGACGCCAACTGGCGCAGCCGGGTCACCTCCGCGAAGACCGCGCGCTCGTGGGTCGCGTAGGCCCGAACGGTGCTGACGAGGTTGGGGATGAGGTCGTAGCGCCGGTGGAGTTCGACATCGACCTGCCGCCAGGACTCCTGGACCAGGTTGCGTTGGCTGATGAACCGGTTGTACGACACCACCACACCGATCGCGAACAACACGACCACAGCGACGACGACGATAATCCAGATCACGCGGACCCCTGCTCTCGACGGGCTGGCATCTCCGGATAGTAGTGCCTCATTCGCGTGTCGAGGCCGAACCGTAGTCCTTCCAGACAAACGACGGCACAAGGTCGACGACGTCGGCCAGGACGTCGAGCCTGGGCACGATCGCGTCGGGCTCGGCCTTGCCCTCCTCCCAGCACAGGAGGGCGTCACCCGCGATCCGCCAGCTCATCCCGTTCCGGCCACGGGCGAGCAGCAGCTCCATCATCCGCGGGTGCAGCATCGCGGTGGCGTAGCGGCGGTCCGGCGTACCCACTCGGAACGTGCGGTTGAACTCCTCGCTCTCGAGCTGCAGGTCGCCGAACCCGAAGGCGGCGGCCACCCGCCCGCCGAAGATGCCCTCCTTGCGGACCTCCAGCTCGGGCAGCCGCGACGGGAGCGTCACCACCCAGATGGCGTACCGGTGGGTGGTGGTCGTACGGTCCTTGCCGTTGTCGGACTCCGTTTGGTACTCGTAGTCGTAGGCGGCGATCTCCCGGCCGCGGTACTTCCCGACCAGGATGTTGGTCGCCCTGCGCTTCCTGCCCTGACCGAAGGGGTGGCTGTTCCAGTTGCGGACGTAGCGGTCGTCCTCCTCGATCCACTGCCACCCCTGCGCGGCCGCGAGCGCCTGGAACGCGGCCATGCGCCGCTGGCGGGCGCGCCGGTTGAGGTACCAGACGGCGCCTACGACGGCGAGGAAGAGTAGGAAGACGATCCAGGGTTCCATCGTGAACGCTCCCCCGTCGACGCGTGCGAAGTGGACCCCCTTGGGGATCCGGGCATGCCGGCGTCAGAGTCCACGAGCCGCGGGACCTGCCGGCCGCCGGACACGCCTGGTCTTTCCTTTACTAGCTCAGGCCGAGATCGTCCAGACCGTAGACGAAGCGATAGGGGACGCCGGCCGCCTCGACCTTGTCCTTGGCGCCGGTGCTTCGGTCGGCCAGAACGGCGACCGCGACCACCTCGGCGCCGGCCTCACGCAGGGCCTCCACCGCCGTGAGCACCGAGGCGCCGGTGGTCGAGGTGTCCTCCACCGCGAGCACCCGCCGACCGGCCACGTCGGGACCCTCGATCCGCCGCTGCAGGCCGTGTTGCTTCTCGGACTTGCGGACCACGAAGGCGTCCAGGCGGCGTCCCTGGCCCGCCGCCGCGTGCAGCATGGAGGTGGCCAGCGGGTCGGCGCCCAGGGTCAGCCCACCGACCGCGTCATAGTCGAGGTCCTTGGTGAGCTCGAGCATCTGCCGGCCCACCAGGGGCGCGGCGGCGCCGTCCAGGGTGATCCTGCGCAGGTCGATGTAGTAGTCGGCGGTCCGCCCCGAGGACAGGGTGACGGTCTCGTGGACGATCGCCTTGGACTTGATCTGGTCGAGTAGTTCGGAACGCTCGCTGGACACGGCGGCAGCTTAGGCCATGCCCGGACACCCGGACCGGCTCGGCGTCCGCGCCGCCGGCCTCGCGCGCAGCAGGCGGGTGGTGTGCTCAGCGAGCGGCCTGGCCGGCACAGGCGTTCGTACTGCGGACGACGGGGAACGGCCCTCCGGGCGACAACTGGTAGGGCACACCCTCGATGACCGGATGGACCATCTCCCAGGTCCGCGCGTTGCCATCGCCGTTCTGGTCGAAGAGCTGCTCGTAGTGGAGGTGGGCCGCCTGGGTGCCGACCGAACCGACCCGGCCGATCTCCTGGCCCTGGACCACTTCCTGGCCGGGTTCGACGCTGATGTGGTCCATGTGCAGGGACAGCGTGTACCAGCGGCCGCCGTGGTCGATCTTGACCCCGCCCGGGTTGACCAGCTGACGGATCCGGCCCGGCGCGGTGGCCCGGACGACCGAGCCCCTGGTGGTGCCCCCGATCCGGAACATGTCCACCTTCATGTCGTCAGGATCGTGACCGCGGTAGGTGCTCAGCCGCCAGCGCTCGCCACAGGCGAAGGGCATGGTGAACTTCGGACGCGGGCCGGGCTCGTCGACGCCGAGACCACCGACGGACCCGAGATTCGGCAGTCCGCCGGTCCACCGGCTGGCCGCCCAGCCGAGCGCGACGACGACCACGAGCGCCACGATGCCGACGAGACCGGCCCGGCGGGTGGTTCGGGCGGGCTGGTCGTGTTCGTCCACGTACGCTCCCCGTGGTGGTGGTGTCGCGGATCCAACGAGCGACGCCCGTGGGGAGTGCCGGAGCGACCGTTCCTCAGCTCTCGCGCTCGCGCATCCCGATGGTGCGGGCCACGGAGCGGACCAGCGGGCGCGGCAGGTGCTTCGCTCCGGCCGCCAGTACGCGGTAGCGCAGCGTCGGCACCAGCACCGGGTCGTTGCGCCCGGAGTCCAGGTGCCGCAAGGTGGCGTTGACAACCTCGTCGATGGTGAGCCACATGAAGCCGGGCAGACCCTTCACCGTCAGGCCGGCTCGCTGGTGGAACTCCGTGCGGACGTAGCCCGGGCACACCGCGAACACCCGGACGCCCGTCCCGTGCAGTTCGCCCGCGAGTCCCTCGGTGAAGCTGGTCACGTAGGCCTTGGCCGCGCCGTAGGTGCCGGACGGCGCGTACCCGGCGAGGCTGGAGATGTTGATGATCGCGCCGGTCCGGCGCCCGACCATGCTCACCGCCGCGGCCTTGCTGAGCCGCATCACCGCGCCGACCAGGACGTCGATCAGGTGCTGCTCGTCCTCCGGTGTGCTGGTGAGGAAGCCGCGCGACGGCCCGTAGCCGGCGTTGTTGATCACCAGGTCGATGGGCGGCGTCCCGCCGGTGATGCGCTTCTCGACCGCGCGCAGGGCGGCCTCGTCCGCCAGGTCGCCGGCCAGCGTCTCGCAACTCACGGCGTACTGGGTGGACAGCTCCTCGGCCACCGCGCTGAGGCGGGTGAGGTCACGGGAGGCCAGGACGAGGTCGAAGCCGCGCTTGGCGAACGCCTCGGCATAGGCCCGGCCGAGTCCTGCGGTGGGTCCGGTGATCAGTGCGGTGGGCATGTCAGCTGTCCTGTGTTCGGTGGAAGCGCGTCACGCCCGGGAGCGCCTGGAGGTCTCGAACCACGGTCGCGAGGCCGGCAGCCACAGCATGACGGCGGCGACGATGCCGACCAGGATCAGGGCGATCCCGACGATCGACAGGCCACGCAGGTTGAACCAGATGTTGGCGACCGCGAGGATCGAGGCCATGATCCGGGCCCAGCCCTTGCCCTTGCCGTTCATGATCGCCATCAGGATCCAGAGGGCGACCATGATCACCCCGAGCGCGATGATGAAGATCATCGTGCTGTTGGCGAGCGAGGCGACCCGCTCCGACGTCACCGGCTGCTTCTGCGCCCGCAGAGCGTCGCGGGCGTTCTGCTGCAACTGGTCGCGGGAGCCGAAGACGGCGATGACCGAGACGGCCGACAGGGCAGCGCCGGCGTACATGAGGTACATCGCGATCTGGATCAGGCGGGGGCGCGCCGTGGGCGCGGCCGGGGCGTCGCCCTCACCGGAGGGCCACGACGGCATCGGGCCCATGGGTGGCGGCGTGGACGACTCGGATCCACCCCGCGACGGCCGCTCCGGCCGTTCCGGTCGCTCACCGGGTGAGTTCGTATCGCTCATCATGACCTCCTGGGCGCTTGGCCCGGCCTTGTCGTCCGCCGTCTGACTGTCTTGTCGTCGCCCTCTACATCTTCGCGGGTGCGCCGAGAGGTCTCACCGCCACCTTGCCATCTCCGCTCGCGCGACGGTGCGGCCAACCCCGGACGCGCCGAAGCGGGCAGTAGCATCGTCGTGGCCGCCCGCGGTCGCGACGTCAGCAAGTCCCGCCCGGAGGCAGCAGTAAGGTCAGTCAGCGTGACGCATCCACGCATGGCCGCCAGGCTGCAGGGCCTCGGGACGACGATCTTCGCAGAGATGTCGGCCCTCGCGCTGCGAACCTCGTCGATCAACCTCGGTCAGGGCTTCCCGGACACCGACGGTCCCGCCCCGATGCTCGAGGCGGCCGTCGACGCCATCCGCTCCGGTGAGCACAACCAGTACCCGCCGGGCATCGGCATCGCTCCGCTGCGTCACGCGGTCTCGGAGCACCAGCGTCGCTTCTACGGTCTGGACTTCGACCCCGACACCGAGGTGCTCGTCACCGCCGGCGCCACCGAGGCCATCGCCGCGGCGCTGCTCGCCCTGGTCGAGCCGGGCGACGAGGTGATCGCCCTGGAGCCCTACTACGACTCCTACGTCGCCTGCATCGCCATGGCCGGCGGGGTCCGGGTGCCCATCACGTTGCAGGCCCCCGACTTCCGGCTCGACCTCGACGCGCTCCGTGCGGCGGTCACACCTCGCACGAAGCTGCTGCTCATCAACACCCCGCACAACCCCACCGGCACGGTGCTGACGCCGGAGGAACTCCGCGCGATCGCCGAGCTCGCCTGCGAACGCGACCTGCTCGTGGTGACCGACGAGGTCTATGAGCACCTGATCTACGACGACGCCCCGCACATCCCGCTCGCGACGTTCCCCGGCATGCGCGAACGTACGGTCACCATCTCCGGTGCTGGCAAGACCTTCGCCGTCACCGGCTGGAAGATCGGCTGGGTCTGCTCCACGCCGGAGTTGGTCACCGCCGTACGCACCGCGAAGCAGTTCCTGACCTACGTCTCCGGTGGGCCGTTCCAGCCGGCCGTCGCCCAGGCGCTGCGCTTCGAGGACACCTACTACGACGAGCTGCGTACCTCGATGCAGCGCAAGCGTGACCTGCTCAGCTCCGGGCTGGCCTCGCTCGGCCTGAAGGTGTTCGTCCCGGGCGGCACGTACTTCGTCACCACCGACGTCCGGCCGCTCGGCTACGACGACGGCGTGGAGTTCTGCCGGATGCTGCCCGAGCGCTGTGGCGTGGTCGCGATCCCGCACGAGGTCTTCTACGACGACAAAGCCGCCGGCCGGCCCCTTGTCCGCTGGGCGTTCTGCAAGCGCGACGACGTCCTCACCGCGGCGGTCGACCGGCTCCGCAACGGCCTGAAGTGACGGCGTCCTGACCCGACTTTGACTCAGCCGCCGGCGTAGAGGCGGGTCACCTCGGCAGCGCTGCGGACCATCAGCTCGCGGAGTTCGCTGGGTTGGAGCACCTCGAGGTCCGGGCCGAACCGGAAGAACTCCATCCGCGCGTGCGTGGGCGACTCGATCGGCAGCGTGACCTGGACCCAGCCCTGCTCGTCGGGCGGTCCGGCCGTCTCCCGGACCGCGCGAGCCGCGAACGGGCCGAGGTAGTAGGGCACCAGGTCGCGCGCGAGCGGTGAGAGCCGGACGAGCGCCTCGGAGTGGTAGAGACGCGCGCGGTACTGCTCCGACCAGGTATCCCAGTAGGCCGCGAGGTCGAAGTCCTGGTCGCGTTCGAAGCGACTCTCGAGGGTGGCCACGGCCCGCATCCGGGAGACGCGGTAGCTGCGGAAGTGGCCGTCCGCCCGGGCGGCGACGTACCACACGCCCGTCTTGAGGATCAGCCCGTACGGCTCCAGAAGGCGCGTCGCCTCGGGTTTGCCCCAGGCCTGGTAGCGGACCTCGACCCGCTGCTGGTTCCACACGGCGTCGGCGACCGTCGCCAGGTGGTCGGGCCGTTCGACCTCGCGGAACCAGCCGGGCGCGTCCAGGTGGAAGCGTTCGCGGATCCGGCCGGCCCGGGAGCGGAGCTCCGGCGGGAGTGCGGCCATCAGCTTGAGCTGCGCGGCGGCCAGGACGGATCCGAGCCCGAGTTCGGCCGCCGCGGGACCCGGGATCCCGGCGAGGAACAGCGACTCCGCCTCGTCTCCGGTCAGCCCGGTGAGCCGGGTCCGGTAGCCGTCCAGTAACTGGTAGCCACCGGCCGGGCCGCGGTCGGCGTAGACCGGGACACCCGCGACCGACAGCGACTCGACGTCGCGGTAGACGGTGCGGACGGAGACCTCGAGTTCCTCCGCGAGTTCGGGCGCGGTCATCCGGCCGCGGGTCTGCAGCAGGAGCAGCAGCGAGAGCAGCCGGCTCGCGCGCATCGTCGGCTCTCCTCTCCGTCGGCCCGCCCGCGGGATCCCGTCCTTCCGGAAGCCCCGCGGAATCCCGTCCTTCCCGAAGCATTGTCGCCGATACCTGACAGGGACTGACAGGTACGTCGACGAGAGTGGGTCACGGCAAGCCGAAGTACGACCACGAACGGAGAACACCGCGTGAGCACGAACGCGACCAACCCGACGAACTCCAACGACGAGGCCTCGACCGACCAGGCCACCGCGGGCGGGATCTTCACCACCCTGAGCTGGGAGGAGCCCCAGCCCGGCGAGGACGACAAGGGCCCGCGGGTGGCCCACGCCCACACCACCACCCGCTTCGAGGGCGTGATCGCCGGGACCAGCGACGCGCACTACGTGCTCTTCTACGGCGGCGGCACGGAGGGCTGGGGTGACGGGCACTACCACGGGTACGAACAGGTCACCGGGACCGTCGACGGTCGCTCGGGCACCTTCGTCCTCGCGCACGACGGCGGCTTCTCCGGGACCACCGTCAAGGCAACCTGGACAGTCGTGCCCGGCTCCGCTACTGATGGACTCACCGGCCTGCGCGGGCACGGCGGCTTCACCGCCGGTCAGAGCGAAGGCGGCACGCCGTACACGTTCGTCCACGAGTTCGACGGCCAGTAGACCGACCGCCCGACGGGCGCGAAAGGCAGGCAGGCATGAGCGACATCAACGGCGATGGCGCGGTGACCGACGGCGCCGAACTGTACGACGCGAGCCGAGCCCGGATCATCGAGCTCGTCCGCGACGCGGACCCGGCCACACCGGTGCAGGCGTGCCCCGGATGGACGGTCGGGGCCATGGTCGCCCACCTCGCAGGTGGGCTCGGTGACTTTCTGGCCAGGAGGTTCGACCTCGCCGAGGGGGACAACTTCGGCGAGCGGACGGTCCGCGAGCGTCGGGACCAGAGTGTGGCCGACTCCCTCGCCGAATGGGAGAAGCACCGCGCCATGGCCGAGGAGATGCTCGCCTCACCGATGGGTGAGGTGCTGGTCGCCGAGGTCATCTCGCACGAGCAGGACTTCCGTACGGCACTGGACCGGCCGGGAGCCCGCGAGGATCCCGCCGTCCGCGCGGGCCTGCGCCGCCCGCTTCAGGAGATCGACAAGCGGCTGCGCGAGTCCGGCGGACCGGCGATCCGGGTGGTCGTCGACGGGGAGCCGCTGGTCCTCGGCGCCGGCGAACCCACCACCACACTGACCGTCTCCGCGTACGAGCTGCTGCGAACCATCGGCGGCCGGCGGACCAGGGAGCAGGTGCGGGCGCTCGCCTGGGCGGGCGACGGGGGCGAGGCGGCGATGGACGCGCTCGCGGTGTTCGGCAGCTTCCGGCAGGGCACACCGCTCCCCGAGTAATGGCCGCCCGGCGGATGGACAGGGAAGACAGGAGAGTCGCATGGTCCTCGACGTGAACCGCACGCAGGTGCTGGCCTACCGCGCCGCCGCCCAGGGCCTGGACCGGGCGGTCGACGACCCGGCCAAGCTCGGCGTCCTCGACCTCGGCGTCCAGAACAGCGCCGCGGACACGGCCCGGCTCGCGCTGGCCGCGCGGCTCCCTGAACTCCCCGACGGCGAGGGCGACCCCTTCGCCGACGACGGGGACTTCACCGTGCTGTGGTCCTTCCGCGGCGCGCCCCACCTGCACCGACGAGCCGATCTGGCCGGGCTGGCCCGCGCCCTCTGGCCCCGCGGCGACGGGGACGCCTCCTCCCGGCTGGCCGCCGAGCGTAAGCCTCTGGCGGCCGCCGGGATCGCGCCGCTCGAAGCGTTCCAGGCGGCCGCCAAGGCGCTCCGCGCCGTCGTGACCAGGCCGACACCCAAGGGCGAGGTCAGCGCGGAGATCACCAGGCGGCTGCCGGACGCGTACTCCTACGACTGCCGTAGTTGCAAGGCCCGGCACATCTACGGCGGACTGTTCCAGCTGGTGGGTCTCCCCGCCGGTGTCCGCCACGAGTTCGACACGTCACCGCCCATCCTGGTGCCGCTCGAAGGTCGGCCCGGCATCCCGAAGTCGGGGGCCGGTACGTCCGAGGTCGTCCGTACCTATCTGCGGCTACACGGACCCGCGACCGCTTCCGACGTGGCCGGCTACCTGGGTACGACCCGGACCGAGGTCACGCCGAACTGGCCGGACGGGCTGACGGAGGTACGCGTGGACGGCCACCGGTGTTTCCTCCCGGAGGAGGACCTGGCCGCACTGCGAGATGTCGAGCAGCCCGACTACGCCCGACTGCTGCCGCCCCTCGACCCGTACCTGCAGTCCCGGGACCGTGACGTGCTGGTGCCCGATCCCGCCCGCCAGAAGGAGATCTGGAAGATCCTCGGCAACCCTGGAGTGGTGTTCCTGCGGGGCGAGATCGCGGGGACCTGGCGGGCACGTGCGAGTGGCAAGAAGCGGTTGACAGTGACGGTGCACGGCTTCGGGAAGCTCGCCAAGGCCGCCCGGGCAAGGATCGAGGAGGAGGCCGAACGGGTGGCGACGGCCCGCCGGATCGCCGACGCGTCGGTGGTCTTCGCGCAGGACTGACACGGGCGGCCACTCCTCCGCGCCTCGCCCCTACCGTGAGATGCCGTCACTCCCCCGTGGCGCCGTCGGCGAGCTCACGGGCGACGTCGAGGTGGCCGGCGTGCCGGGCGTACTCCTGCAGAACGTGGAACAGGATCCAGCCCAGCGTCGGCGCTTCGCCGCCCTCGCCGAAGCGTCCTCCGAGCGCGGCGACGTCGGCCAGGTTGGCCCCGGCGGCGATCTTCCGGGACCGCGCGGCCTGCTCGCGGAACGCCGTGCGGAGGTCGTCGACCGATTCCTCGGGCTCGACCCGCCAGCGTCCGTCGGGCCGCCCGTCGGGCCCGTTGTCGGACCACGGATCCGGCACCTGCTCGGCGAGGAACCCCCACTGGAGCCAGCGCCGCTCGACGTTGGTCAGGTGCTTGAGCAGCTCCAGCGGCGTCCATCCGGACGGGAGCCGACTCGTGCGCAGGTCCTGCTCCGACATACCGTCGAGCTTGCGGAGCACCACGTCGCGGTAGTAGTCGAGATAGGCGGCGAGCAACTCGTCCGGGTCGGCGAGGTCTTTGCTGGGTTCGCTGGGCTCGGTCACCGGAACACTGTAGGCGCGGCCGCCGACGACGCCCGCCCCTCCCGGGAGCGTCGTACGCCGGATTCGGTTGTTGACCAGAGCGTGACCGGGACCTAACGTCGCGAGAATGCCCACGAACTTCAGCGCACTGGCCGAGAAGCTCGCCACCGCGGTGGCCGTACCAGTCACGCCCTTTGCCCACGGCTCCGTCGACCTCGACGCGCACGCCGCCCTCCTCCGCCGCATGGTCGACGGCGGCATCACCGTGGTCACGCCGAACGGCAACACCGGGGAGTTCTACACCCTGACTCCGGACGAACGCCAAGCCCTCGTTGACAACACGGTGAAGGCCGTCGGCGCCGACGCCGACGTACTCGCCGGCGTCGGACTCGACCTGCCGGGCGCGACCGAGGCCGCCCGCCAGGCCCGCGACGCCGGCGCCTCGATGGTGATGGTGCACGAACTCGCCCACCCGTTCGTCTCTCCGCAAGGCTGGCTTGGCTACCTGCGGACGATCGCGGACGCGGTTCCCGAACTCGGCGTCGTCCTGTACGTCCGCAGCACGCGGGTGGGTGCGGAGGAGCTTCGCCGGCTCGGCGAACTCTGCCCGAACGTCATCGGGGTCAAGTACGCCGTGCCCGACCCCATGCGTTTCGCGGGCATGGTCCAGGACGCGGGTGCGGAGCGGTTCGTCTGGCTGGCCGGCCTGGCCGAGATGCACGCACCGTCGTTCTGGACCTGGGGCGCGCGCGGCTTCACCTCCGGAATCGCCAACGTGGATCCCACCGTCCCCCTGAACCTGCTGAACGCGCTGCGCGCCGGTGACTCCCCTGCGGTGGCGGCGATCTGGCGAGGAGTCCGCGCGTTCGAAGAACTCCGCGCCGCCGACGGATCCGCCGACAACGTCGCGGTCGTCAAGGAAGCCTTGGCACAACTCAACCTGGGTCAGCGGGACGTACGCCCACCAAGCCGGTTGCTGCCGCAGGCCAAGCGCGAGGAGGTCGCGCGGGCATTGGAGGCACTGCGGTCCTCATAGTCACCGGCCCTCCCGCCGAGCCACGCCAGCCGACGACGATCCGCCACCCTTCTGACCCGAGGGCAAGGCCAACTTGCCCGTCCCGCACGTCCCAGCCCCGGTCAGGACGAGCTAGCCAGCCAGGCCGAGCTTTCCACCCAACAGTCGGGTGAGGAGTTCCAGGACCTCGCCGGGCGTACGAGCCACCGCGTGCGGGCTGTCGACCCGGAGTGACCCACCCCAGCCGGCATGAATGCCGTGCGCACCCGCCGCGTCGGCACATCGCAGGCCGACATCCGCATCTCCGACGTAGACGGAGTCGCTGACGGGAACACCTAGGGACGCGCAGGCAAGGACCAATCCGTCCGGTGCCGGCTTGGGACTGCGGGCCTCGTCGCCACACACCACGACCGTGAAATACCCGACGAGGCCGGAGGCCGCCAGCACGCGATCAGCGGAGTGGCGGGTCGCGCTGGTGAAGACCCCGAGTCGACAGTCCGCCTCGTCGAGACGGTCGAGCATCTCCGCGACGCCAGGGAAGGCGCGTGCCGCTGAGGCCGCAGCGTTCGCGTACCGGCGGAAGCAGTCGAGGTCGGACGGCTCAGCGGGCCGACCGAGGAAGTGCGCGAGGACGACAGGGGTCGGACCGATGTGCCACGTGGCCACGATGTCGTCCGGCGTGACGGCGGGACCGCCGAGCGCACGGATGGTGTCGGCGTACGCCCGCAGCATCGAGTGCATGGTGTCGACGAGAGTGCCGTCGAGATCGAACACCACAGCGATCGGCCTCGCGACCGCGTCCGCATCGCTCGCGGCCGCGTCCGCATCGCTCACGGCCGCACCAGCATCGCTCACCGGTGCGCCCGCAGCGCTCGCGACCGTGCCGGCGGCGCGCCTGGCAGCAGGCTCGCGGTGAATGAGAGCCGCCCTCAGACGAGGTCGACGGTACGTCCCTGCGCCGCCGAGGAGATGATCGCCTCGGCCACCTCGACGATCGCGAGACCTTCCCGCATCCCGACGACCCCACCAGCGTCGCCCGTCACCGGCTTGCCGAGCACGGCGTCCCGGAAGGCCGCGAGTTCGGTGCGCAGCGGTTCGGGCTTGGCGATGGCGTAGCGGATCATGTCGCCTTCGGTCACGCCACGGAAGGACGCCATGGTGTCCCACTCCAGCGGACGGACACCGTTGGCGTGGAACGTCAGGTCGGCGGAGACCGTGTCGGCGACGAACGCTCCGCGCTCGCCGGTGACGACGGTGACGCGTTCCTTCATCGGGGACAGCCAGTTGACGAGGTGGTTGACGACCGTACCGTCGGAGAGTTGGGCGACGACGGCGACGAGGTCCTCGTACTGGCGACCACTCTTGTGCGCGGTCCGCGCGGACACCGAACGGTAGGAACGCTGGGTCACCCAGGCGGTCGAGTCGATGTCGTGGGTGGCGAGGTCCTTGACCACACCGACGTCGGCGATCCGGTTGGGGAACGGTCCCTGGCGGCGAGTGATCACCTGGTGGATCTCACCAAGCTCGCCCTGGGCAAGTCGCGCGCGAAGGTTCTGCAGCGCCGGGTTGTAGCGCTCGATGTGCCCGACACAGCCGACCAGCCCAGCCGCTTCGTAGGCCGCGGCCAGCTTCTCAGCACCGGCGACACTGCTGGCCAGCGGCTTCTCCACCAGCGTGTGGACGCCGGCGTCGGCGAGGACCAGCCCGACCTCCTCGTGGAAGCCGGTGGGTACGGCGACGACGCACATGTCCAGGCCCTCGCCGACGAGCTTCTCGACGTCGGGCAGCAGGTCCAGCCCTCCGGCGACGCCATGGGGGTCACCGCCCGGGTCGGCGACCGCCACGAGTTCGACGCCCTCCAGGGACCGCAGCACCCGCGCGTGGTGTCGGCCCATCATGCCCAGGCCGAGCAGGCCCGCCCGCAGCACGCTCATGCTTCCACCGCCTTCGTCACCGCAGCGACAATGCGTTCGAGATCGTTGTCGGTCAACGCCGGGTGCACCGGCAGCGAGATCGCCTCGCGGCACGCGCGTTCGGTCTCCGGCAGGTCGACCCCACGTCCGGCCCCGTCCGCGAACGACGGGAGCCGGTGGTTGGGGATCGGGTAGTAGACACCGGTACCGATGCCCGCCTCCGACAGCCGCGCCTGCAGGGCGTCGCGGCCGTGCGCCCGGACGGTGTACTGGTGGTAAACGTGCACCGCACCGCCGGCGACCTTCGGGGTGGCGACGCCGGTGAGGTGGGTGTCGAGGTAGCTGGCGTTGGCCTGTCGGCGTTCGGTCCAGGCACCGACCTTGGTCAGCTGGACCCGGCCGATCGCCGCCGCGATGTCGGTCATCCGGGTGTTGAAGCCGACCAGTTCGTTCTCGTACCGGCGTTCCATGCCCTGGTTGCGCAGCAACCTGACCTTGCGGGCGATCTCCTCGTCGGCGCACACGACCAGGCCACCCTCGCCGGTGGTCATGTTCTTGGTCGGGTAGAAGCTGAACGTGCCGATCGTGCCGAGCGCGCCGACCGGTCGGCCGTGCCAGCTCGCGAGGTGCGCCTGGCAGGCGTCCTCGAACAGCGCCAGACCGTGTCGGTCGGCGATCGCCTGGAGAGCCGTCATGTCGGCTGCGTGGCCGTAGAGATGGACCGGCATGATGCCGACCGTCCGCGGGGAGACGGCGGCCTCGACGGCGACCGGGTCCAGGCAGAAGTGGTCGGGTTCGATGTCGGCGAACACCGGAGTCGCACCCGTCAGCGCCACGGAGTTGGCGGTGGCCGCGAAGGTGAAGGACGGGACGATCACCTCGTCGCCCGGCCCGACACCCGCGGCGAGCAGGCCGAGGTGCAGCGCGCTGGTGCCGGAGTTGACCGCCACGCACGGTCGACCCTCGACGAGCGCGGAGAACTCCTCCTCGAACGCCGCGACCTCGGGCCCCTGCACCACCATGCCGCTGGCGAGGACCCGGTCGACCGCCCGGCGTTCCTCGTCACCGATCATCGGCTTCGCGGCCGGAATCGCCCCCGTGCTCATGTCGTCTCGCTTTCGTCCTCGCGCAGGATGCCCGCGCTCTCCACATACCCGGTGCCGGTGCGGGGACATACCCACCGCCCGTCACCCTTGTCCTCGAGGCGTACGCCGGCACGGCCGACCCAGCCGATCCGCCGAGCCGGTACGCCGGCCATCAGCGCGAAGTCGGGAACGTCCTTGACCACCACGGCTCCCGCGGCCACCAGCGCCCATCGCCCCACGGTCACCGGGGCGACGCAGACAGAGCGGGCACCGAGCGAGGCTCCCTCGCGCAGCGTCACGCCGACGGCTTCCCAGTCGTCACCGCGTTTGAGTTGGCCGCTGGGATCGACCGAGCGCGGGTACTGGTCGTTGGTGAGAACGGCGGCGGGGCCCACGAAGACGCCGTCCTCGAGCACCGCCGGCTCGTAGACGAGGGCGTAGTTCTGGATCTTGACGTGCTTGCCGATCTGCACACCGGCACCGACGTAGGCGCCGCGCCCGACAATGCAGCCTTGCCCGAGTACGGCGTTCTCCCGGATCTGCGCCAGGTGCCAGACGGAGGTGTCCGCGCCGATGACGGCACGCTCGTCAACGTCGGCGCTGTCGGCGACGAAGCCTGAGCTCATGGCCATTGAGGGTAACGAACTTGGTCATTGATCGGTGGCGGCGGCCATGACCTTCTGGAACGCCTCCACCGTGTCGTCGATATCCCGCTTCGTCAACGTGGGATGGACGAGAAGCATGAGAGAAGTCTCCCCGAGTTCACCGGCGACCGGTAGCGGCTCGGCTGGTCGACCGCCGCTGTCGAACGCCTTCTCGCGGTAGATCTCCGCGCACGCGCCCTGGAAGCAGGGCACGCCTTCGGCCTCGACCGCGCCCATGATGGCGTCGCGGTCCCAGCCGGGTGCGAGTTCGTCCGGCCGGACGAAGGCGTAGTACTTGTAGTAGGCGTGTACGACGTCGTCCGGCGGCACGGTGAGCCGGAGTCCGGGCACGTCGGCCAGGCCCGCGTCGAGCGTGGCCGCGTGGGCGCGCCGGCGTTCGGACCACTCGGGCAGCTTCGCCAGCGCCCGCCGCCCCTGCGCCGCCTGCACCTCGCTGATCCGGGCGTTGGTGCCGAAGGACTCGTGCAGCCAGCGGAAGCCCGGCGGGTGTTCCTTCTCGTAGACGGCGCGGTAGCTCTTGCCGTGGTCCTTGTACTCCCAGACCGCGCGCCAGACCTCCTGGTCGTTCGTCGTCACCGCGCCGCCCTCACCGGCGGTGGTGAGAATCTTGTCCTGGCAGAAGGACCAGGCGGCGACGTGTCCGAGCGACCCGACGGTCCGGTCGGCGAGCTTCGCGCCGTGCGCCTGGGCGCAGTCCTCGACGATCTTCAGGCCGTGGGTGCCGGCGAGCGCCATCAGCTCCTGCATCGGCGCCGGCCAGCCGGCCAGATGGACAGGGATCACCGCCCGGGTCCGAGGTGTGAGGACGGCCTCCACGGTCGCCGCGGTGAGGGTCTGGGTCACCGGGTCGATGTCGGCGACGACGGGGCTGGCGCCGACCGCCACCACCGCGCTCGCGGTGGCGACGAACGTCCGGGCGGGTACGACGACCTCGTCCCCGGGGCCGACTCCCACGGCGCGCAGGGCGAGTTCCAGCGCCACTGTGCCGTTGGACAGCGCGACGGCGTACTCCGTGCCTACCGCGGCGGCGAACTCGCGTTCGAACGCACGCCCCTCACCGCCGGTCCAGTAGTTGACTCGGCCGGATCGCAGCACCTCCACGACCGCGGCGATCTCGTCCTCGGCGAAGTAGGGCCAGGGCGGGAAGGCGGCCGTACGCACGGGTGCACCACCGGACACGGCGAGCGTGGCGGCGCGCGTGGAACCGGGGACGGACATGGGCTTTCAGCCTCCCATGTTGAGGAGCAGGTTGGACAGGATGCCGAACACCACGGCGTCGGTGCGGGTGGCCGTGCCGCCGGTGAAGGACCCGTCGGCCTTCTGCTTGACCAGGGTCCTCGAAACGTAGCGGGAGACGTCGAGGGAGAGATTCAGGCCGTACACCGACGCGTAGCCCTCCGTCGGAACCATGCCGGTGCGGGCGTGGTTGGCCATCCAGCTGAACCCCCGGCCGGCTGTGGCGACCCAGTCATCACGTCCCCGCATTCCGCCGTACTCGAAGAGACCGGTGTAAGAGATGTTGGCATATCCGCCTGAGTGAGGAGACGGCTCGTACCACGAATACGGGATCGAGCCATCATCACGGACCTTAGTCGCAAGGTTGGCGGCGATCGCGTCACCGTATGTCAACAAGCGCTTGTCGCCGGTTTCGACATACAGCCCCTTCATGAACGACAGGGCGGCGCCGTCGATGTTGTAGATCTCCACCGAGCTGTTGCGGACAGCCGGTAGGACCGCGTGGGCAGCGACCCGCGGGTCGTCGGGCTCCAGGACGGGCCGCAGGTCGCAGTAGGGAATGCTGCCGCGGGTGTGGTTGGCGTCGAGCCACTGGAAGCCGTTGGGGCCGTGCAGAAGGTAGTTCATGGCGCGGGCGGAGGCGGCGAGGTAGCGGCTGTCGCCGTAGACCTTGAAGCCGTCCAGCAGCGCGCTCCCGGCGGCGATCGTCACCACGGCGAGCGGGTCGCCCGCCCGGTGGGAGTCGGCGCCGCCCGGATAGTGCAGGCGGGTGTTGAAGTGGCCGGTGTGCGCGCCGAAGGGCCAGGGCAGCCCGAAGCCGCCGTCGCTGTGCTGGTTCTTCACGAGCCACTCCAGGCCCTGCCGGGCGCGTGCCTCGTAGGTCGCGTCGGAGGAGGACTGGGCGCGGTAGAGGTAGCCCTGGGTGATGACGGCGATCGCCTGTGGGTCCTCGCGGAGCTGGCCCGGCCAGTACGGGTGCGCGATCGCCCAGCCACCGTCGGGGAGCCGGCGGCCGTCGAGGTACTTCCCCAGCTGGTTGACGGCGGTGAGGATCGCCTGCCGGTCAGGCAGCTCGAACGCGCCGCTCGAGCCGTCGGAGAAGTTCTGTGCGGCCACGAACACCGGGAAGCTCGCACCCGCCACCGGGTCGCCCAGGGTGGCCCGCGGGAACCCGGTGCCGGGCGTGGGCGTGAAACGTCCGCCGGTGATGTGGATGGTGGCCGGCTGGCCGGGTGGTACGACGATCGTCTTGGTGTCGGCCTGGTACTTCGCCGAACCGGCGAGGGCGTAGGCGAGCCGGTCGCCGTCCTGGGACTCGAGGCGCGCCGACCCGCGGACGGCGAGGTGCTGCCCGAACGCGTCGATGGTGCCGATGTGGACGCCGCCCGGCGTCGGTGTCGTGACCTGCAGGGTCAGGGTGTCGCTCGACTCGCCGCGGCGGACGCCGGTGCCTCCCCACACCTCGAGGATCGGGCTGTCGCGGGCCTTCACACCGTCCAGCCAGACCGTCCGGCCAGGTCCCTGCACCGTGATCTCGATCGCGACCGACCTGGTGCCCATCGGCGAGTCCGCCTTGGCGGAGACTCCACCCCAGGCCCAGGGCTCCGGCTCGCCGTCCCGCTCGCTCTGGGAGCCGACGAGTTTGTTCTGGGCGTCGTAGAAGAGCAGTCGGACCGACTCGCCGCCCGCGGCCGCGCTGGAGGAGCGTCGCCACACTGTCGCGACGTAGGTGCGCTGCGGCTGGGCCGGCATCCGGGCGCTGCGCAGGGTGTAGACGTCCCGTTCGTTCGGAACCGAGACCTGCAGGGCGTGGTTGCCGCCGTGCGCGACCTCCGAGCTGAGGGTCGCGCTCGCCGCGCCGGAGGTTTCGCAGGCCCAGCGTGCCGGGCAGGTACCCGCGAGAGGCTCCTCGAAGCTCGGGTTGCTCGGCTGCATCGGTGGCGCCGACGGCGGCACGGTCGGCAGCGCACGTGACTCGGCGGTCGCTGAGCCGTCCGGGCCACCCGCCTCCATCGGCGCGGGTTCGAACGACTGCTGCAGCCTGGACGCGTCGGCGCAGGCGCTGGCGAGCAGGCCGAACAGGACGGTCAGGCAGACGAGCGTCGTACGCACGGACAGCCGACCCACACCTCCACACCGGAAGGCGCGGGGCCGGCGCAGCCATCTCGCCTGGCCAGAGCGCACCTGCGAAGCAGCTCCCTCCCGACTGGCGGCATCGGCTCGACGCCTGGGCCCCTACTTCCGGACGACGTCGTCGAGAAGCTGCTCCAGGCGTGCAGCCATCACGGTACGTGAGGCGTGCTCCTCCACATAATCGCGACCATGCGCGCCCATCGTCGCGCGCTCGTCCACGGACCGGTCCGCGAGGTTGCGGATCGCCGCCGCCAGGCTGGGGAGCGACGACTCGCCGGAAGGGGGCGAGCCCTGCACGGCACAGCCCGCGGCGATGAGCCGTTGCTCCAGCTCACCGCCGACGTTGGTGATGACGGGCAGACGCGCGGCCATGTAGTCGTAGAGCTTGTTGGGGCTCATCGCCTCCTTGAACAGCTCGGCCTGGGCGAGGGTGTGCAGGCCGGCGTCGCACCCGGCGAAGACGTCGGCCAGTTTCTCCTTGGGCACGGCGTCGAGGAAGCGCACGTTGTCGATGCGTTCCTCCCGTGCCCTGGCCACCAGCCGAGCCTTGTCCAGACCGTCTCCGACCAGCAGGAACGTGCAGTCGGTGAGCTGTTTCGCGGAGTCGAGGATCAGGTCGAGCCCGTTGGCGGGCCCGTGGGCGCCCGCGTAGACGGCGACGAACCCGTCCACCCCGAGCTGGGCGCGGGCCTTGTCCCGGGTCAGCTTGGGAGTGAAGTCGTCGGGCTCGGCGCCGTTGGTGATAAGGATCACCTTCTCGGCGGGGACGCCGAACGACGCGAAGTGGCGTTCCCAGCCCGCCGCCACGGCCACGATCCGGTCGGCGGAGCGGTACAGGAACCGCTCCAGCCCCACCAGGACGCGGTGCAGGTGGGACCCTTCGGCGAGGTAGCCGAGTTCGACCATCGACCGCGGCCACAGGTCACGCACCTCGAGGACCAGCGGGGCCCGCCGTACCTTCGCGAGTACCCAGCCCGCCAGCGGGGTCAGCAGGTGCGGTGAGGACGCGTAGACCACGTCGGGGCGGGGCCGCCGGAACCCGACCGAGAGCGCCGCCACGGCGTAGGTCGCCCAGTTGAGCATCCGGCCGACGCCGTTGGAGGCGTAGCTCGGCACCGGCACCGTCACGAAGTCCGGTGAGGTGCTCTCGAACTTCTGCTGGGTGTTGTTGTTGCGGTTGCCGGCCACGATGAGGTGCGACCAGCCCGAAAGCCGCCCGAACAGCTCGACGTGCCTGGTCCCACCCCCCTGGGACCGGGGCAGCGCGAAGTGGTTGAGGACGAGGACACGTCGGGTGCGTCCATGGGTCATGGCTGTCGTTCGCTCCCTGAGTTCTCTGGACGAGCGGCCGGCATGGGGCTGGTGCCGTCAGGACTCTCCGCGGGCGCCGGGACCGACGGCGGACCGGCCGGGTGGGGCAGGTCGCCGTCGCCGGCAGGGTCCGGGGCCACGGGTTGCCGGCCGCCCCGATGTCGGGGCTGCAGCGGGGGCGGGCGTTTCGGCTGCCCGTCGCCCAAGGGCATGAGGTAGACGAGGACCATCGCGAGCAGCATGCCGTGGGTGAGGAAGACCGTCAGCATCGCGGTGTTGGACAGGCTGAACGCCGACTGGGCCAACGCCCCGATCGCGAGGCCGGTCGGAAGACCGCGGGCCACGCTGTCGACGAAGAGCAGGACGAGCGCCAGGATGCCGGTGAACGCGAAGACGCCGATCAACCCGAAGTTGGCGTAGGCGTCGGCCCAGATGTTGGCGTTGGCGCTGGTCTCGGGGTTGCCGTAGTAGACCTGACCGATGAGGAACGCGGGTGACAGGTCGTACGGATAGTCGACCCAGCGGGCCAGCAGACCGTAGCCGAGGTGCGCCTTCGGGTTGTCCAGGAAGAACTCGAAGTGGTACTTCGTGTTGATGGCGGTGGTCAGCACCAGCCGGCGGACCAGGATCGAGGACAGGCTGAACCCGTTGGTGACGAAGTCGTAGGTCGTCACCGCGAAGACCCCGCAGCCGACCAGCGCGGCCACGCGGTAGCCGAGCCGGCGGATGTCGGTCGTCTTGACCAGGATCACCACGCCGGCGACCAGGATCGAGGAGAACAGCAGCTGCTTGAAGCCGGTGATCGAGACGAGGAACAGTTCGGTCGCCACGCCGAGGAGCGCCCAGCTCCACCGCCTGGTCATCAGGCCGCGGGCGATCGCGATCGGGGCGACGACGTTCCCGAGCCAGGGAATGGCGTACCGCGCGAACTTCGGCACCTGGTCGAAGGACTCCCGGTAGGTGTCGCGGATGGCGTAGATCTCCGACAGCGAGACGAGTCGGAACTGCAGTCCGTAGTAGCCGACGACGACGGCGAGCAGGCCGAGCCAGACCAGGCAGTATGCCGGCCAGTACAGGCGGGGGGAGATCACCGGGCGCGGGAGTGAGGCCAACGGCACCGAGTAGATGCCGCCCAGCAGCCAGAACGCCAGCGCGACGCCGCCGACCATCAGCCAGACCGGTGTGGACAGGTCGGTCGTGAACACGGGCAGCACGTGGATCGGCGCGACCACGACCAGGAACAGCATCCAGTAGACGATCGCGGACGGGCGCTCCCACGACGCCGGCAGCCGCCGCGCGCACAGCACGTAGGTCGGGATCATCACCAGCGCGACGAGCGGGTTGGGTGGGACCTTCTCGAACCCGAGGTAGGCGAACGGCGGAGCGATCACGAAGTAGTGGCAGACCGCGAGCCCGACGGCGTAGACGGCGAGCCAGATGACGCCGTTACGTCCGATGCGCGGAGCGTCCGGCGGTGCTTGACGTCTAGGCACGGCGGAGGACCCACCAGACCAGCGCGAGGACACCCCCATAGGAGAACACGAGGACGCCCGCGTAGGCAGCGACCCCGGCCAGATCGGAACCTCCCAGTGCGAAGACGAGCCAGGGCGCGCCGATCACGAGGGCCAGCCGGACGACCTCCCAGACCAGGGCGAGGCCCTGGCGTTCGACGAGGTTGAAGACGTTGGAGATGGGGCTCGCCACGAACTGTGCGAGGAACGCCACGGCCAGCACCTGCGCGTACTGCCCTGCCCGCTCCCACTGCCCACCGAACACCCAGCCGAACACCCATGGCCCGATGACGGACAGCAGGACCGCCGGTGCGAGTCCGAGGAGGGCGAGGCGGCGGACGGCGAGCCAGGTGAGCCGCGGCAGTTCGCCGGTCGCTCCCCGCTGGGCGCTCGCTCCCCGGCCCAGGAAGACCTGCGCCACCGCCTGCCCGACCACCGTGACCGGCACCGCGAGCAGCCGGGTCGTGAACGCGAGGTAGCCGGTGGGGTTCTGGCCGTAGGTGAGGGTGAAGACGAGGTACGGCGCGTACTGGCCGGCGTTGTTGAGCAGCGCGGCCCAGGTGGTCAGCAGGGGGAACCTGCGGAAGTGCGAGACCGCCGCGACCATCTCACCCGCCGTCACGCGGGTGCGAGGCTCGCCGGCGGCGCGGGGGAACAGGCCGTTGCGGGCGATCGAGACCAGCCCCGCGGCCCGACCGATGCTCATGCCGAGCAGGAGACCGAGGGGACGCGTGCCGGCCAGGCCGAGGCCGATCTGGGCGGCGGCCGTACCGACGCCCTGGACGGCGTTTCGACCGGCGATGTCGCGGTAGCGCTCGGCGCGGACGAGGACGGCACTGACCAGCTGGAACACCGCGATCGCCGCCACCGTCAGCGGCACCAGCCACCACGACGAGCGTAGGTCGACCAGGGTGGTCCCGACCGCCCACAGTCCGGCCGTGGCGAGTCCGAGGAGCCAGACGAGCACGGCCACCACGACGGTGCCGAACAGCCCGGCGCGCAGCACCGCCCTGGTCTCCCGAACGTCGCGGGCCAGGGGGATGGCGAGTTCCAGTCGCAGGCTCGCGAGGACGGCACCCATCGAGACGACGCCGGTGAAGATCTGCAGGAGCGCGAAGTCGGCTGGGGTGTAGAGCCGGGACAGCAGCGGCGAGGCGATGGCGAGCAGGCCCTGTCCGAGGACGGTGCCGAGGACGATCTCGACGACACCGCGACGGGCACCAGCCCGGGCCGGCCGTTCCGCCCGGGTGGTGCCGGCGGCCCGCGACGCCGTCCGTCTCACGTGGCTCATCTAGTCCTGGCGGCCGCGATCTCGCGGGGAAGCAGACTGTCGTAGAGGGCGAGGAGGGTCCGGGCCTCCGGCTCCCAGGAGTACTTCTCGTGGACGGCCTTCCGGCCGCGTTCACCCATCGCCGCGGCCTCCTTCGGGTCGCCGAGCAGCCGCGAGACGGCCTCCGCGGCGGCCTGGCCGTCCTCCGGCGGCACGGTCACGCCCGCGCCGGCGTCGTCGAGGATCCCCTTCCACAGGGGGAAGTGGGAGGCGACCACCGGCAGCCCCTCGGCCATGTACTCGAACATCTTCGTCGGGAGGTTCTTCTTGTACGCCTCCGGACCGATCTGCAGGATCAGCCCGACCCGTGCTTCGCTGACGAGGCGGCGAGCCTCGGCGGGCTTCTTGACGCCGACGTAGTCGATCACGTCGGCGAGTCCGGGATCGGAGAGCCGCGCCTCGAGCTCGGGCGGCATGAACGGGCCGATGAGGGTGAACTTCTCCCCGTGCCGCGCTCCCGCGACGCGGGCCACCTCGAGCATGCTCGCGAGCCCGCGCAGATCGGAGAGGCCTCCGACGTAGACCATGCCGCGCGGCCGCTCGTCGTAGGGGATGTCCGGGTGGCTCTCGGCGGAGACGTCGTCGTAGAGGATCGGGAAGTTGTTGACCACGACGAGTCGCTTCGCCCCGGCGTAGACGCCCTCGACCAGCGGTGACGCGGCGACCACGGCGCTCATGCCACGTCCGGCGACGCGCACCAGCACTTCGGTGATCCGCGCGACGAGTGGTCGCAGCGGAGCGGGTATCCAGTGCTTCGCCATGATCTGCGACGGGAGGGGTTCGTGGGCGTCGAAGACGACCTGGCGTCCGCGGGCCCGTAGCGCCAGGCCGAGCGGGATCAGCTCAGGGTCGTGGAAGTGGTAGACGTCGGCGCGGTGGGCGAGCAGAGGTGCCCACAGGCTCCAGACGCCGACCGTCATCCGGGCCGCGCGGGAGCGGGGCTCGGGCACCGGACGTACGCTGACGCCCGCCTCGTCGTAGGGCTGGTCGGTGCGGGCGTAGAGCACCACGTCGTAGCCGGCCGCGGCGAGTGAACGACACTGCTTGTGGAAGATCCGGATGTCGGTGGACCGGTGCACGATCGACACGTGCACCGCCTTGGGTCGCCTGGCCGTGGCGGGTGTCGGTGCGGAGCTGGCGGTCATTCCCTCATCCATGTGGTGGCTGCACATTCGTCGGACTCTGGAGGGGCCGGCCGTCGCGCTCGTCGAACACCGTCGGTCGCGGCGACCAGGCTCGGGCGTCAGTTGGAGGACTGCACGTCAGAGGAGATGTGTGGGTCACCGTCGGCGCAGACTAACAGGTCATCCCGGGCCTGCCCGAGTATGTCGGCGTACTCCACCTCTCCCGGCGCGAGCCGTGGCACCGCCACGTGTGAGATGAGTGGATGGAACGGTCGTTCGTCGACCTCCTCCTCGCCGAGCAGTTCCTCGTGCAGCTTCTCCCCCGGACGCATGCCGGTGAACACGACCTCGACGTCGGCGTCGGCCATCTCGATCAGCTGCCGGGCGACGTCGACGATGCGCACCGGCTCACCCATGTCGAGCACCAGCGCCTCGCCGCCCCGGCCGATGGCCGCGGCCTGGATGACGAGTTGGACCGCCTCCGGGATCGTCATGAAGTAGCGCGACACCTCCGGGTGGGTGACCGTCACCGGCCCGCCGGCGGCGATCTGCCTGGTGAACGCCGTGAGCACCGAGCCGCGGCTGCCGAGCACGTTGCCGAACCGCACGCTCAGGAAGTTGCCCTGCACGGAGTGGGCGTAGTGGGCGGTCAGGCGCTCGGCGAGCCGCTTGGTGCGGCCGAGAACGCTGATCGGGTTGGCGGCCTTGTCGGTCGAGATGTTGACGAAGCGTTCGACGCCGACCTTCGCGGCCGCCTCGAGGACATGGGTGGTCCCGAGCACGTTGGTCTTGTACCCCTCCTCGGGGTACTGCTCGAGCATCGGCAGGTGCTTGAGTGCCGCCGCGTGGAAGACGACCTCGGGCTGGCGTTCCTCGAAGATCGACATGACCCGGTCGTTGTCGCGGATGTCGGCGAGGATGACGGCGTCGGTGTCGAGCAGGGCGCGTCCCTCGATCGAGAGCTGGACGCCATGCAACGCGGACTCGTCGCGGTCGAGCATCATGAGTTCGGCGGGCTCGAACCGCGAGATCTGCCGGCACAGCTCGGCGCCGATCGAGCCGCCGGCGCCGGTGACGAGCACCCGCTTGCCGGTGAGATAGCCGGCGATCGCCTGGATGTCGGTGTCGATCTGGTGCCGGCCGAGGAGGTCGGAGACGTCGATGTCGCGGACGTCGCGGATGGAGATGTGGCCGGGCGCGAGGAGTTCGGACAGCTCCGGAAGCACCTTGACCTCGAGTCCGCGGCGGCGTCCCTCCACGGCGACCTCGCGGTAGAGCGAGGCCCGTCCGCTGGGTACGGCGACCACGAGCACCTCGGCGCCGAGCCTGCGGGCCACCTCGACGAGGTCGTGCCGGGTGCCGCAGACCCGAACCCCGCTGATCCGCAGGTGACGCTTGCCGGGATCGTCGTCGAGCAGCCCGACCGGGAGATAGGGGCTCGCCGGGTCGGTCATCATCGACCGGATCAGCTGGTGGCCGCCGTCGCCGGCGCCGAAGACGAGGGTGCGGGCGCCCTCCCGGGGACGCGCCGTCCCTTCGAGCAGGCCGCGGATCATCGCGCGGGTCGTCACCATGCCGAGCACCGCGGCGGCGGTGCCACCGAACGGCACGCTCAGCGGCACGAGCCTGCTCGGATGAACCGCGAGGTCGAGGATGAGCAGCGACGCGCCGACCACGAGTCCGACCGCGGCGATCATCACCGCCTCGTCGAAGCTCGCCGTGCGGTATCCGCCCTGATAGAGCTTGACGAGAAAACCGACCGCGAGTTGCAGGACGCAGGCCAGCACGGTCACCACGAGCAGGCCCCGGGTGTCGATACGGTCGAGGTCCCCGTCATAGCGGAAGAGCGTCGCGAGGCCGAGGGAAAGTACCCACGCCACGACGTCGTTGACCGTCAGTCCTGCCCTAGCCCACGGCACGCTCGGTAACGAGCCGACGCCGCGCTGCGACACGAGACCGCCCCTTCCATGGGATATCTGCAATAGTCTGTCCGGCTTTGGGCGAGACGTTACCCGAGATTGCTGCGAGGCTTGTCACACATGCAGCATGTCCGGCATGCCAGACTCGTGGCGCCCGACGAGTTGGCGAACCAGCAGGAAGGTTGCTCCCTGTGGAGCTGCGCGAGTACCTCGGAGTGATCCGCAAGCAGTGGATGATCCTGGTGTTGTGCGCCACCCTGACGGTGGCGATCGCGGCGATCATGGTGCTGCGCACGACCCCGACCTACGCGTCCAAGGCCACCCTGTTCGTGACCGTCACACCGACGGACGACTCGGCCGTGAGCGCCTACCAGGGCAGCCTCTTCTCCCAGCAGCGGGCCCGGTCCTACGCCGACCTCGTGCGCGGTGAGGCCATCACGCGCGGGGTCATCGAGGAGCTCGGCCTGTCGATGTCGCCCGCGACGCTCGGCAGCAAGATCTCCGCCCGGGTCCTTCCCGAGACCGTCCTGTTGGAGATCACGGTCACCGACACCGACCCCGCGCGCGCCCAGCAACTCACCAGCGCCGTGTCCGCGCAGTTCGCCACCTTCGTCAAGGAGCTCGAGCGGCCCAACGCGCAGTCGGCCTCGCCGATCAAGGCGACGGTCATCGACGCGCCGACCCTGCCCGCCAAACCCGTCGCCCCCCAGCCCAGCCGTACCCTCACCCTCGGGCTGCTCGCCGGCCTGGTCCTCGGCGTCGCCATCGCGATCCTGCGTGAGGTGCTCGACACGAGCGTGAAGACGGCGGAGGCGCTGACCGCGCGGACGGGTGCGCCCAACCTCGGCGTCATCTCCCACGACGCCGAGGCACAGGCCAATCCACTGGTCGTCCATCTGGAACCGCGCTCACCTCGGGCCGAAGCGTTCCGGCAGCTGCGCACCAACCTGCAGTTCATCGACGTCGACCGGCACCCGAAACGCATCGTCATCACCAGCTCGGTGCCCTCGGAGGGCAAGACCACCACCACCTGCAACCTCGGCCTGACACTCGCGCAGGCGGGCCAGCGAGTGGTGCTGGTCGAGGGCGACATCCGCCGACCGAAGCTCGCGGAGTACCTCGGGGTCGAGAGCGCGGTCGGCCTGACCAGTGTCCTGATCGGCCGGATCGCGCCCGAGGACGCGCTGCAGCCCTGGGGCGACATCCCACTCGACATCCTCGCCAGCGGGCCGCTGCCACCCAACCCCAGCGAGCTGCTCCAGTCGCGGGCGATGGAGCTGCTGTTGCGGGAGCTCGAACGCCGCGCCGACGTCATCCTCATCGATGCGCCACCGCTGCTGCCGGTCACCGACGCCGCGCTGCTGGCGCGGATGTCCGACGGAGCGGTCATCGTCGTACGACACGGAAAGACCAGCACCGACCAGATCGAGACCGCCGTCGGCAACCTCACGAAGGTCGACGCCCGGCTCCTCGGCACGGTGCTCAACATGGCACCGGCGAAGGGGCCGGACGCGATGACCTACGGCTACGGCTACGGCTACACCCCCGAGGGTGGCCGCCGGCGTTCGACGTCCCGGGACGGTGTGGGGGTTCGCGCCAGCGCACCGACCCGGTGAGGCGGAGCGGAGCGGCTCAGCCGCGAGCCCGCACCGCCCAGGTCGCACCGCCGTCCGCGCTGAACCACACCGTGGCCCCCTGGGCGAGGTAGGCGCGGGAAGCGTCCGCGGAGATGTCCGGGAGTGCTGACTGCGCGCTCTTCACGCACGCGCGTCGCGTCCACGTCTCCCCGCCGTCGACCGTACGCAGGATCGCCACGCCGGCACACGACCTGTCGCCGACGGCGGCCGCGAGGCCGGTCTGGCTGTCCACGAAGTCGAGGTCGTCGGCACCGGCCGCGGTCCCCCGCTGCTCCCAGCTCTCCCCGGCGTCGCTGGTGGCGAGCACCGTGCCCTTCGCGCACAGGGCGAACACCTGGCTGTTGGTGAGCGTGCTGAACCCGGTGACGACGCCGCCGCCCGCACACGGCACCTCCACGTCGCCCTCGGGCGCGTGGAGACTGGCCGCCGCCTTCGCGACCCGGTGCCAACTTCCCGCGGACCCGTCCGACTGACTCCAGGTACCGCCGCCGTTGGTCGTCTGGTACGTCGACAGCGCGCCGCACTTCGCGTCGGACGCGATCACCGTCGTCCTGTCGATGTTGGAGGCGGCGACCCGCAGGATGACCTGCGCGCCCGGGACACTGGTGCGGGCGAAGGTCTCGCCGCCGTCGCGCGACAACTCGACCGTCCCGCCGCCCCTGCCGCAGGTGCCGGTCCGGGCTCGGGCGACCGCGTCGCCGGAGCCGATGTCGACGACGACCCGCGCGGCGTACTGCGTCGGTGTCGGCCGGGTGGTCGGGCGCCCCGCGGGTCCCTCCCGGGACGTCGAGGTGGGAAGCGGTGTGGCCACGACGTCGGTCAGGTCAGGCGACCCACCGCGTACATGGCGCACCGCCATCGCCACCAACACCGCATCGACCACGACCATGGCCGCCAGCCCGGCGATCGCCACTTTGCCCGTTCGCGCCATGTGGTCCTCCTTGCCCGCGATGTCGGAAGCCGACACCTCATCCGGGTGTGCTCAGGAGCGACGCCCACCGTAGCCGTCCTGGACGTCGTCACCGTATGGACGAGGCGACCGGCAGGTGGCGACCCGAACAGGCTGTTGGAGCGGTATGGGGACCCGTTAGCCTGACGGCCGTCCCGGCGGCCATCCCGGTTCGGCACACGACACCCTCTCCAACGACCGAGCGGCCGCGAAGCAACGACTCCAAGGGGTGCCCCGGACCGTGGCACGCGTCATGCTCGTCTACGGAACGCGACCCGAAGCCATCAAGATGGCTCCCGTCGTCAAGGCTCTCGCCGCGTCGACCGCGATCGAACCGATCGTCGCGGTGACCGGGCAGCACCGGGAGATGCTCGACCAGGTGCACGCACTGTTCGGCATCGAACCCGACCACGACCTCGCCATTCTCACCCACCGGCAGACGCTGGCCGAGGTGACGACGCGGGCACTGTCCGGGCTCGACCCGCTGGTCCGTGACGTGGCACCAGACGCGGTGGTCGTCCAGGGCGACACGACCACGACGTTCGCCGGTGCGCTCGCGGCGTTCTACCAGCAGGTCCCGGTGGTCCATCTCGAGGCGGGTCTGCGCACGGCCGACCGCTACGCGCCGTTCCCGGAGGAGATCAACCGCCGGCTCACCACCGAACTCGCCACCCTGCACCTCGCGCCGACCTCGACCAACCGGGCTCACCTGGAGGCGGCGGGCGTGCCCCGGACGTCGGTCGTGGTCACCGGAAACACCGTCATCGACGCGTTGTTCGAGGTCGCGGGGCGCGAACACCCCTACTCCGACGCCCGCCTCGAACGCCTCACCTCGGCTGCTGCCGCCGCTTCCCGCCGCGTCGTCGTCGTCACGACCCACCGCCGCGAGTCGTGGGGCGAGCCGATGCGGGAGGCGGTCCGGGCCGTCGCCGAGGTCGCCGCCGCGCACCGCGACGTCGACTTCGTGTTCCCCGTCCACCGCAACCCGGTGGTGCGGGAGGTGGTGGAGGCCGAGCTCGCCGACGAGCCGAACGTCCTGCTCACCGAGCCGCTGTCCTACGCCGAGTTCGCCCGGCTGTTGGGCGCCTGCCACTTCGTCGTCACCGACTCCGGTGGCGTCCAGGAGGAGGCGCCGAGCCTCGGCAAGCCCGTCCTCGTCCTCCGCGACAACACCGAGCGTCCCGAGGCGGTCACCGCCGGGACCGTCCGCCTGGTCGGCACCCGGCGTTCCGTGGTCCGCGAGGCGATGCTCGAACTGCTCGACGACGAACGCGCCTACGCCGGGATGGCCGCCGCGGTCAATCCGTACGGCGACGGCAAGGCCGCCGAACGCAGCGTGGCCGCCATCGAGGAGCTGCTCGGCCTCGGCCTGCGACTGCCCGACTTCCCCGGCGCCTGATTCACCGCACCTGATTTCCCGGCGCCTGACGTCCTGGGGTCTGGCCCGCGAGCAGGGTGCCTGGTCAGGGCCGTTGTCGCCAGCGGCCACGGGTGTCGACGACCGCCGCGGCCGCCAGCCGGGCGGGTTCGATCGCGGTGAACGCGTCGTGGTCGACCAGCAGGGCGAGCACCCCGGCCTGGTCCAGCGCCTCCGCCGCCGTGACCAGCCGCAGCTGGTCGTGGATCGCCAGGCTCGCGGGCAGCTCGCGCACGTGCGGCTCGACGACCAGCACGGGTACGTCGGTCAGCTCGGCGGCCACCGCCTGGACCACCTCGACGGCGGGGCTCTCCCGCAGGTCGTCGATGTTGGCCTTGAACGCCAGCCCGAAGCAGGCGACCGGCTCGCCCGGACGCGTCCGCGCGGCCGCGACGATCTGGCGTACGACGTGCGCGGGCCGGGCGTCGTTGACCTCCCGGGCGGTGCGCATCAGACGGGCATGTTCCGGCGCGGACGACACGAGGAACCACGGGTCGACGGCGACGCAGTGACCACCCACCCCCGGGCCGGGCGCGAGGATCTGCACCCGGGGATGCCGGTTGGCGAGCTCGATCACCTTCCACACGTCGACGCCGAGCTGGTCGCTGACGAGGGAGAGTTCGTTGGCGAAGGCGATGTTGACGTCGCGGTAGGCGTTCTCGGCGAGCTTGGTCATCTCGGCCGACTCGGCGTCGGTGAGGTGCAGCGCGCCCTGGGTGAAGGTGCGGTAGAGCTCGGCGGCCCGCTGCGCGCAGGCCGGCGTGAGGCCGCCGACGACCCGGTCGTTGGTGACGATCTCCACCATGATCCGGCCGGGGAGTACGCGCTCGGGGCAGTAGGCGACGTGGACGTCGACCACACGGGCCCCTTCGTGGGCGAAGACGAGGTCGGGGCGGAGTTCGGCCAGCCATCGGCTCACCTGGCGCGTCGTTCCCGGCGGCGAGGTCGACTCGAGGACCACCAGCGTGCCGGGACCAAGCCGCGGAGCGATCTCCTCGGCGACCGCACGCACGAACGTGAGGTCGGCCTGCCGGTCCGCCTTGAACGGCGTCGGAACGGCGATGACGTAGGCGTCCGCGACCGGAACCTCCTGGGAGGCGCGCAGCCGCCCCGACGCGACCGCACCCGCGACGGCGCCGGCCAGGTCGGGTTCGACGAAGCGCACCTCACCGCGGTTGACGGCGCGCACGGTGTCGGGGTCGATGTCGACACCACGCACCTCGACACCCTGGGACGCGAGGGCGGCCGCGGTCGGCAGCCCGATGTATCCGAGGCCTACGACGGCCACTTTCCGCACTACTGGGCTCACCGTAGGGCACTTTCGATGTCGGTACGTGGACAAAGGCGAGCGTACCGGCCCGGACCGACGGGGTGGAACGTGCCCGGCTTGGCCGTTTTGCGAAGAGCTGGTGAGCCTCTGGCTCAGCGGGTCCGCTGCGCCCGGACGTGCAGTCCGGCCTCGGGGTCGACGATGACCTCCTGCGCCGCGGCCACACCGTCCGCGAGCAGCGTGGCGTCGACCGCGACGTTGCGGCGGACGAGCGCCATCGCCACCGGCCCCAGGTCGAAGTGGCGGGCCGCGCTGGTCACGAAGCCCACCTCGCGGTCTCCTTCGGTCACGGGCGCGCCGTGGCCGGGGAGTCGGTCGACCGAACCGTCGAGGTGCAAGAAGACGAGCCGGCGCGGCGGCCGGCCGAGGTTGTGGACGCGCGCCACCGTCTCCTGCCCGCGGTAGCAGCCCTTGTCCAGGTGAACGGCGGAGCCGAGCCAGCCGACCTCGTTGGGAATCGTGCGGTGGTCGGTCTCCAACCCCATCCGCGGAACGTGCGCGGCGATACGCAGGGCTTCGTAGGCCCAGACCCCGGCGGGCTCACCGGCGGAGTCGGCGTAGTCCCGAAGCGCTCCCCGTGGCAGGAAGAGTTCGCGGCCGCCCAGCGACTCCGGTCCGGACCGGGACAGCGGGCCGCCGTCGGTGGCCTCGCCCTCCGTCGCGGCGCGTGGTTCCCACACGACCGCGTACTCCTGCGTCAGGTCGGCGACCTCGACCCGCATCAGGAAGCGCATCGAGTCGAAGAACCCCGCCACCTCGGGCGCGCTCCCCGGCTCCACGTGCATCCAGAACGCCTCGCCGTCGTCGACGCCCGCGAGCGCGTGCTCGACGTGACCGTGCGGTGAGAGGACGAGTGCCGCCGCCGAGGTGCCGGGCGCGAGGCGCTCGAAGTCCTGGGTGGTCAGCGCGTGGAGCAGGGACAGCCGGTCCGGGCCGCTCAGCCTGACCACGCCGCGGTGCGACAGGTCGACGAACCCGGCCCGGTCCCGGACCAGGCGGCGCTGCTCGGGCAGCGGCTCGCCGTAGTGGGCGGCGACGCCGGCGTCCGGCGGATCGGCCGACACCGCGCCCGGGTGCTCGAGCAGCGGGCTGGCGTAGGGCTGGGCCTGGGCCGAAGTGGAGGTCACGGGTTCGAGATTACGGCCTCCCCCGCGAGGTCGGTGATGACCGGTGCGGGTGGGAAACGCGGTGGCCGGGGTTTCGCGCAGGGCGGACGCCTCGTCAGCTCTCGGACGAGGCGTTTTTCGCCGCGCCCTCAGCCGAGCATTCGCGACAATCCACGCACTCCCCGAACACGGTGAGGTGGCGTACGTCGGTGTCGAAGGCGTACTGCTCCCGCAGCGTCCGCGCGAGCGACTCGATCATCTGCGGCGGCACCTCGATCACCCGCCCGCAGGTCCGGCACACGAGGTGGGCGTGGTCGGCGGTGCTGGCCGCGTGGTAGGTCGGCGCGCCGTGGCCGAGGTGGGCGTGGCTCACCAGCCGGAGTTCCTCGAGCAGTTCGAGGGTGCGGTAGATCGTCGACATGTTGACGCCGCGCGCCTTCTGGCGGACGGCGTTTAGCACTTCTTCGGGTGTGGCATGCCCGAGGCCCTCGACGGCATCGAGGACCAGCTGACGTTGAGGGGTCAGCCGGTAACCGCGAGCGCGCAGCTCGTCATGCAGCGCGTCGCCGGACGCATCGTCGTTACGCGAATCACCCATCACGCAAAGTCTAGGGCCCGCCGCCCCCGGTACGGCTACTGACGAACGGGGATCCGCGCCGCGAGGCGCCGCGCTCAGCTCGGGAGGTCGGCGCGCTCGAGTTTGGCCCACAGGTGCGACTGCAGGCTGTGGCCCATCGCGGCCATGTCGAAGGTCCACATCAGCGATCCCTCGACCAGGCCGTAGAGGCGCTGACCGCCGGTGTATTCCTTCGCCGTCGTGGTGCGGGCCACCAGGTCCGTCACGATCTCGATCCGGGCGCCCTCGATCTTGCCGTACCACACCTCGGCCACGCCGGTCGGATGCGCGAGGACGACCTCGAGGCCACCGTCGGGCTGGGGACGCCAGAAGCCCGTCTCCATCGCGAGGGGCCGCACCGCGGTGCCTTCCTCGTCGAGCAGCCAGGTGCGACTCGTGTAATAGAGGAAGGCCTTGCCGTCGTGGCTGAAGACCACCTCCTGGCCGAAGGTGAACGGCTCGATGCCCGGGTAGTCACCGTGACCCTTGCCCTCCCAGCGGCCGAGGAGGAACGCCAACTTGACGCAGTCAGGGTGCAGATCGCTCGGGATCTGGTACGGCGCCGGCGCCGGCACGTCGATCAACTCCTGCTCTGAGGTCGGTGGCACCGCGCAGGAGCCGGCGGAGCAGCCTGATACCACCCACACCGACGGCGGTCACGGCGCCGATGAGCACGGCCGCGAACACCCTCTCCCACACGCCGCCGAGTTTATGAGGCCCCTCACCCCACCCGATCGCGGGCCGTCAGCGGGAAGCCGCGGCCGCCGAAGGGCCACACACCGCGTGCTCGGGGCCTGCCCCGAGGTAGGCGTCGGGCAGCCCTGGAACCCCGGATGTACACGCCAGCGGTTAGCGGACAAAATGGACGAGTGCACCAAGCCGTGACGCTCCTCCCGTCTGATCGATCACGGGCGAAGCGCTGCTACGGTCCGCGTACGATATTGCTCGGCAAAGTTAGGTGAGGTTCACCCAGCAAACCGGGTAATGCGCTCCAAAAGACAACCGGCGTGGCCTGTCGCGCGTCATTGGCTACTGAACGACGTCCATGGGACGGGGCTACTCGCCCGCCGCTCACGGGGTACGAGGACACGGGAACGCTATGAGTGATTACCGCACCGACGAGGGGCTGCGCTCCATTCACCTGCGCGACGAGGATGACGAGCCCCCACGCGACCGAACGCCGTCCGGTCATCGCCGAAAGCGGAGGAGTCGGACAAAGACGACTCTGCTGATCCTCTTGTCGCTCGTCCTCATTCTGGGCGGCGGCGTGGTCCTGACCGGATACATGCTGTCGGAGAAGTTCGGCAACCAGGTCTCCCGCGTCCCGGCGTTCTCCCAGCTGCCGGAGGCGGAGCGGCCCAAGAAGCCCGTGGGCAAGGGCGCCGACGCGATCAACATCCTGCTCGCCGGTAGCGACGCTCGTACCGACGACGCCGGGGGCGGCACCACCGGTGCCGGCAAGGGCGACAACTGGGAGGACGGCGGCCAGCGCAGCGACACGATCATGGTCCTGCACATCACCTCCGACCGTAAGTCCGCCTACCTCATCTCCATCCCGCGTGACTCGTGGGTCGCGATTCCCGACCACGGCACCAACAAGATCAACGCGGCCTACTCCTACGGCGGACCGCCGCTCTACATCCAGACCGTGGAGAAGCTCACCGGACTCCGCATCGACCACCTGGCGGTGATCGACTGGACCGGGTTCAAGGCACTCACCGACGCGCTCGGCGGTGTCCAGCTCGACTTCCACCAGTCGACCCGGTTCGCGAGCGGGAAGTACTACGAGGCCGGCCCGCACACGCTGACCGGTGAGGAGGCGCTCGACTACGTGCGCGAGCGCAAGCACCTGCAGAACGGCGACTTCGACCGCATCAACCGTCAGCAGAACTTCCTGCGCGGACTGATGCGCCAGACGCTCTCCGAAGGCACCCTGAGCAACCCGCTGAAGCTCGGGCGGGCACTCGACGCGATCACCCAGAACCTCTCCGTCGACGAGGAGTTCACCACCCGACAGATGCAGACCCTCGCGCTGCAGATGAAGGATCTCCGCGGCAGCAACGTCACCTTCATGACCGCCCCTACCAAGGGAACCGGCATGGAGGGCAGCCAGTCCGTCGTCTACCTCGACAAGGACAAGTGCGACACGCTGTGGGCGGCGATCCGCGGGGACAAGGTGGGCGAGTGGCTCACCGACAACGGCAAGGACAACGTGCTCGGGGAACAGGTTCGCTGAGCGCCTGACTCGACGTACGCGTCCGCCGGTCGACGACCAGGACGCGGAGGAAGGGCCCGGTACCCGTCGTGGGTGCCGGGCCCTTCGTCATAGAGCGGCACCCGGACCCTTCGTCGTGGGTGCCGCGCCACCGTCGTGGGTGCCGCGCCATCGTCGTGGGTGCCGCGCCATCGTCGTGGGTGCCTCCCGTGCTCGCGAGGTGCCGCCGCATCGTCGCGGGGTTCCGCCCCTTGCTCGTGGGGTGCCGCCCCGTCGGCGTGGAGAACCAGGGAAGACGGGGAGACCGCCGGTCGACCGGAGCCGCACACCGCGGGGCCGCGGGGATCCACACCCGCGGCGGACCGGGAATCCGTCCGCCGCGGCGGGGGCCAGAAATGCCACAGCCGGTCCCGCCCCGGTCACGAGGTCCGGGCGGGACCGGCTGGACGGACGTCAGTAGGCGCCGTTGCGTCCGAGGACGGCGCCGACGGTCTTGGCGAGGATCACCAGGTCGGTCGACAGGGACCAGTTCTCCACGTAGTAGAGGTCCAGGCGTACGGAGTCGTCCCAGGAGAGATTGGAGCGACCGGAGACCTGCCAGAGGCCGGTGATGCCGGGCCGGACCAGCAGCCGGCGGCGGACGTCCTCGGCGTAGCGTTCGACCTCGCTCGGCAGCGGCGGCCGCGGGCCGACCAGGCTCATCTCACCGCGTAGGACGTTGAACAGTTGGGGCACCTCGTCCAGGGACAGCTTGCGGATGACCTTGCCCACCCGCGTGATCCGGGGGTCGTTGCGGATCTTGAAGAGAACGCCGTCGTGCTCGTTCGCGGCCTGGAGTTCGGCGAGGCGCTGCTCCGCGTCGACGACCATGGACCTGAACTTGAAGCACGTGAACTCCGTGCCGTGCACCCCGACCCGGGTCTGGCGGAGCAGGACCGGGCCGCCGTCGTCGAGCTTGATGGCCAGCGCGATCACGATCATCAACGGCGTCGCCAGGACGGTGATGACGGCCGCGCCGAGCCGGTCGAAGATGCTCTTGACGATCCGGCGTACGCCCGTGAACTCCGGCTCCTCCACGTGCAGCAGCGGCAGCCCGGCGACCGGACGGTGGTGGATCCGCGGACCGGCCACGTCGGTGAGGCTGGGTACGACGACCAGGTCGACGCCGAGGCCCTCGAGGGACCAGGACAGCCGACGCAGCAGCCGGGACGAGCGTCCGGGCAGCGCGCTCACGACCACGGTGTCGGCACCGGAGCGCTCGACGGCGGAGCGTACGTCGTCGAGGTAGCCGAGGATCGGTAGCTCGTGGTCGGCCACCTCGTCGCCGGGGTCCTTGGACAGGCGGGGCAGGCACGCACCGACCACGGCGAAGCCGTTCTTGGGCTCGCGCCGCATCACCTCGAGGAGTTCGGCGACACCGGCCGGCATGCCGACCAACAGGACACGATGGACCAGGTGCTCGCGCCTGCGCAGCCAGTGCAGCGTCTTGCGGGCACTGAACCTCCCGACCAGCAGGAAGACGGCGCCCACCGGGAACGCGACAGCGAGGAAGCCGCGCGACAACTCGATCTTGCCGAGGTAGCAGAAGATCGAGACGAGGCCGGCGGCCACGACGGTGCTGCTGACGACGAGCTTGAACTCCTCGGCGCCGGAGCCGAACGTGCGGGGCGAGTAGCCACCCCGTACGGCGATGGTGGCGATCCAGACGACGGTCACCACGATGGCGACCGTGGTGTAGGTGACACCGCCGAGGTTGCTCCCGCGCCAGGCGCCGGCGATGTGGGAGCCAACCCCACCGAATCGGTAGATGGCCGCGCCAAGGGTCGCAGCCATGATGAGGAGCGCATCAAGGGCCAGCACCGCGGTGGCGAACAGCGTCATGGCGCGCGCGGGCGCCCCACGGTCCAAGAGCGCCGGTGGCGGCGCTGCCTCCCGCGGCGGTTGCCCGCGACGCGTGTCGTGTTCCTTCAACGTCACCATGTGTGATCTTTTCCGTCGCCCTGAACGCTTTTAGGCGTATTACGTACCACGGGGCCATTGCGTTGCCCCCGATGCCGCACAACTTTGGGAACCACATGGACCAGGGTGGGAGGCTGCCGAAGAGTAGCCATCGCACACCGTAGACCCTATGGTCGTAGCATTCGACGGCAGACCCGGAAAAAAATGCACGAAAGGTGCAAAACGATGAAGCGTAGGGCAGTCGTCACGGGAGGTGCCGGCTTCCTCGGAAGCCACCTCTGCGAGCGCCTACTCGAGGAGGGTTACGAGGTCGTCTGCCTCGACAACTTCCTCACCGGCCGGCCCGAGAACGTCGCGCACCTGATCGAGCACGGCGGCTTCCGGCTGGTCCGGTGCGACGTGAGCGACTACGTGCACGTCGGCGGCCAGGTCGACATGGTTCTGCACTTCGCCTCGCCGGCGTCTCCCATCGACTATCTCCAGCTGCCGATCGACACCCTCAAGGTGGGCTCCATCGGCACGCTGCACGCGCTCGGCCTGGCTCGGGAGAAGTCCGCCCGGTTCGTGCTGGCGTCCACCTCGGAGGTGTACGGCGACCCGCTGGTGCATCCGCAGCCGGAAGAGTATTGGGGCAACGTGAACCCCATCGGTCCGCGCGGCGTCTACGACGAGGCGAAGAGGTTCGCCGAAGCGCTGACCATGGCCTACCGGTCGGCGCACGGACTCGACACCGCGATCGTCCGGATCTTCAACACCTTCGGTCCCCGGCTGCGCCCCAACGACGGACGGGCCATCCCGACCTTCGTCCGCCAGGCGTTGCGGGGCGAGCCGATCACCATCGCCGGCGACGGCAGCCAGACCCGCTCCATCTGTTACGTCGACGACACGGTCGAGGGCATCCTGCGGATGGCGCACGCCGAGCACCCCGGCCCGATGAACCTCGGCAACCCCCACGAGCTGTCCGTCCTCGACCTCGCGCAGTGGATCCGCGATCTGACGGGCTCGACGTCGGAGCTCGTGTTCGTGCCCCGCCCGCAGGACGACCCCCGCGTCCGGCAGCCCGACATCACCCGGGCGCGCGACGTGCTCGGCTGGGAGCCGAAGGTGGCAGTCGAGGAGGGGCTGCGGCGTACGATCGCGTGGTTCCAGGCTCACCCCGAGCTCGTCTGAGCCTCGCCACGTCCTCGCCCGCCACGTCCTCGCTCGTCGGCTCGCGGTGAAGGCGGTCCCTACGACCCCTCGCTGAACTGGTAGTCCGAGGTCAACCCTGCGCCGCGGGCGATGATCCGCTGGACGACGACCAGCTTGTCCTTCGGCTCGGCGCCGACGGTCGGGACGACCGACTCGGGAACCCCGAAGTCGACCCGGCCGCCGACGCCCTCGAAGGCCATGGCGCCGGTCGTACGCCGGAGCGTCTCGAACAACGTGTCGCGGGTGAGCGGCCGCCCGGCCAGTTGGACCCGTTCGACGCCGTCGATGACCAGGCGGAGTGCGTCGTAGGCGAGCATGATGTGGCCGTTCGGTGCGGTACGGAACACCTTCCCGCTCGCCTCGGGGTCGCGCTGGCGCTGTGCGTACTCGGTGAAGAAGGCACGTACGGAGGGGTCGACCGTCCCGCCGCCGATCCGCCGCCAGCCGTCCAACGTCGGCGCGAACGTGGTGAAGAAGACGCGGCCGGCGACGTAACTCTCCCGGCCGGCGAGGTCGGCGAACTCCGCCGTCTCGAGCTGCGACAGGTCGTCGCCACCGAGGATCACCGCCTGGTCCCCACAGTCGCTGCGGCTCAGGGCGTCGAGCAGGGTCGGCATCTCGTTGCTGCGCCCCGCGTAGACGATCAGCGGGCGTTTCGACCGCGCGCACACCTGGCTGACCCGCTGCTGCAGGGCCTGCGCGATCTCGCTGGGCTCGTCGGCCGCGTAGTTCATCAGGACCGGCTTGCCGGACCGGGGGCGCGTCCCGGCCGGGGCGACCTCGAACGCCTTGGCGAACTTGTCGGTCAGGTCCTCGCTGTAGCGGTCGCCGCTCGCGTAGATGATGAACGGATCCCGGTCGCTCAGCCGGGGGTCGCTCGCGGCGAAGTCGACACCGACCTGCGCCTGCCGTTCGTTGGAGGGCGAGACGCGCAGGAAGAAGGGCTTGCCGACGAAGTTGGTGCCGGACGCCACCGAACCCACCATCGGGATCCGCGCCATCCCGAGCTGCTCGGCCGCCGCCACGGTGGTGTCCCGCGTCTGGCCCATGCCGGTGACGGCGACGACCGTCGGGTCCCGGTCCACGAGCTCACGGATCTGGTTGCCGACCTCCTCGGCCCGGGCGGAGTTGCCTCCGAAGTTCGCCAGCACCAGGCGGACCAGGACGCTCGGCATGTGGACGGGCGTGTCGAAGTGGTTCCACTCCCGCTGGGCGAGATAGGCGCCCCGGAGCTCGTTGACACCCGCGGACAGGTCCCGCTTCGGTCCCTCCTCCGCGGAGCTGAGCATGGTGGCCACCACGACCGTGGCGTAGGTCCGTTTGGCGTCGCCGGCCCCGGTCTCCTCGATCACCCGCTCGTTCTGCTGGCTGATCAGCCGGTTGAGTTCCGCGACCTCGGTCTCGTCAGGGGTGAGGTGGTCCTGGCCGTAGCTGAAGCCGCCCCGCCGGTCGGACACGCCGATGCACTCCTCGCGCGGGCGCTTGGTCAGCGACCGGCTCGGATCCATCAGCTCCTGCACGACCGGGCGCACCTGCCAGATCGGGAACGGGTTGCAGCGCAGAGCGGTGTGGCGGGCGTAGATCCCGGCGTACCCGGCCAGCAGGACCAGGACCATGACAGTCGAGAGCCGGCGCAGGGTGTGTCGAGGCGGCCGCACCTTGGGGTAGCGGCGGACGACGTTGGGCCGGCAGTAGTCGGGCAGGTCCGGCGCGCGCGCCGCCGGCCGGGACTCCTCGGCCGCGCGGCGAAGCCGGCGGTAGCGCGCGAGGCGTTCCTCCAGTGCCGCCTCGACGTGCTCGCTGAGCAGGAGATGGGCGTCCAGCGCCTTGCCGAGTTGCTCGGGGGTCCGGCGTACGGTGCTCGTGCAGGAGTGGAGCTGCCAGGTCGCCATCACCAGCGTCTCGAGCCGCAGCCGCAGGTCGGAGCGGAACAGCTTGCCGATCGCGTCGCCGGTAGGCCCGCCGATGAGCTGGATGCGATCCCGCAGCTTCTGTGCCATGCCGACCCGGCTGCTCGCCGACATCGGCGCCTCGGCCACGAGGTCGAGCTCGTCGAGCCAGTGCGGGTCGCCGTGCTTGATCCGCCCGTCCAGTCGGGACGCGACCAGCTGGAAGTCGCCCAGGGCGAGCGCGTGGTAGAGGTAGTCGGCGTGCTGGCCGAGTTCCTTGTAGTGGTCCCGGAGCCGTTCGTGGACCTCGGCGTAGGACGGCCGGCCCTCCGCCTCGACCTGCCCGGTCAGGTCGGCGACCAGCAGGTCACGCAACAGTGGATGCAGCACGAGCGCCTCGCCGCACCTCGTGGTGAAGCTGAGGACGGCGAGGCGATCCCACAGGTCACCCGCCGGCCGTCCCGGCACCAGCTGTTCGATGGTGGCGATGTCGAGTTGCCGTGGCGCGGCCAACCGGGCCAGCAGCCATCTGGTCTGGCTCCGTTCGGGCGCGTCCTCACCGCCGCGGAAGCGCTGCAGGAAGCGCAGCAGGAGGTACTCGCTCACGGTGTCGTTCGGCGCCGCGGTCGGTTCGCCGGTTGGGACGTACTCGTTGAACGTCGCCCGGACGGAGGGAACGACGCGGGTGCGGCGGTAGGACCGGTCCACGACCTGGGTGGCGAGCCGCACCGCGAGCGGGTGCCCGCGCGTCACCTCGTGCAGCTCTTCGACCAGGACCTCCGACTCGACCGTGCTGGACAGCTGGCGGTTCCACAGCGCGAGGAACTGCCGGGTCTGCTCGAGGGTGAACGAGTTCAGCTGGACCGGGAGGTAGGCGGCGTCGAGCGCCCTCCGGTCGCTGCTCTGCGCGCCCTCGAAGGTCCGCCGCCACTGGGCGTACATCGCTCGCGCCGAGCGGGCCGCACGGTCCTCGGGGCGGTCCGCGCCCACCGGGCCGAGCAGGTCGGAGCGGTGCGCGTCGTCCGGGCTCGCCTGCTGCTTGGTCGCCACCACCAGCAGCGGAAGGTCCGGCGTCTCGAACCGCGCCTCGGCGAGCAGCTCCAGCAGGTCGCTCGCCGGCGGGGTCGGCTCGTCGCTGCCGCGCGGGTAGAGCGTGTAGCCGACCTCGCCCATGAGGTCGGCGCCGTCCAGCAGCAGCAGACAGTTGACCTTGCGGTGCCTGCGGCGACGGTAGGCGGCACGCAGGTCGGCGACCAGGGCACGGACGAGCAGCCGGTCCAGCCGCTGCGCCTCGCGCCGGTCGTCCAGAGACGCCGTACGCCAGATCGCGACGACGACGGCGTCCGCACTACTGCCGTGTAACCCGAAGATCGGCTCGGCCGCCTCACGCTCGTACCAGCGGGTCACCGCACCGAACGTCGGGCTGAACAACCACCGGGCGAACCAGGGTGCCATCACCGCGAAGCTGGCGAGCCAGCGCAGCAGCGGCTGGATCAGCCGGCCGAGCCCGCGGGTGGCGGGGGCCGCGTCGGCGGCAGAGGAGACCGCGTCCGCGACCAGGGGAAGGCCGGTGAGCCGGTTGACCAGGAAGTGGCGGGCACGGCGATAGGGATCGTCGTCGTCCCGCGTCGAGCCCGTGTCGGGGCCCGCGGTCGTGTCGTTCGTGGTGCCGGCGTTCGTGGAACCTGTGTGCGCGGCGGAGCCGGCGTTCGCGGTGCTGGTGTGCGCCGCGGCGGTCAGGGCCGCCCGGGCCAGGGAGTAGCGCGGGAGTTTCAGCCGGCCGAACTGCGGATGGCGGTAGGCACGTAGGTCGGTGGCGATGACGTCCAGCACCTCACGGCACGACCTCGATCCGGCGTCGTCGAGGTTGACCCGCGCGACCGGTCCTTCGCCGTGCCGGCGCCGAAGTTGGTCCAGCAGGGCGGTCTTGCCGCTGCCGCCGGGGCCGTAGGCGACCACGATGGGCAGCGGCTGCCGGGGCCGGCGTTCGACCAGCAACTCGATGACGGCGAGCGTGTCCGTACGGCCCACCAGACCAATCTCCGGATCCAAGCCTTCGCCCCCGCCCGCTCGTCCACCGCCGGACCCGCTCGTCCCGGCCGACCCACTCGGCTCAGACGACCCGCCCGGTCACCTGGTCCACTTGATCATCTCCCATCATGACCTGCCCCTGATCACGTCGGTGATCATGATCGGGGTCGTGCGGACGGATGCGCATCCGGCGCCCGGGGAGTCTTCACGATCATGACGGGTGCTCCGCGGCCGTCGTGCCGGGCTTCCGCCATGCGGTCGGCCTGAATGGGTCGGGCGCGCGCCGCCTCCGACCGGCCTGGACGAACCGCCGGAGACATGACGACGGGGCGCCCCTCCCCTGCGGGAGTGGGCGCCCCGTCGGACGAGATGGGTCAGCTGGTGGTCAGCGCCAGCTCGACCTCGGCGATCTTGCCGAGCTCGGCCTCCACCGAACCCTCGGCGGTGGCGCTGCGCGGCGCGAGCGCCCGCACCGTCCACGTGCCGGGCGCGGCGAAGAACCGGAACACGCCGTCCTCCCCCGTCGGCACCTCCGCCGTGAACTCACCCGAGCCGTCCAGCAGACGCACGTAGGCGCCCGCGACCGGGGTGGAGTCCTGGCGGACGACGCCCTGAATCACTGCTTCCTTGGCGAGGTCGACCCCGGCCAGAGCGGCACCGCCCACCGGCGCGCCGCAGCTGTCGTTTGCACTCATGAGGCATCTCCAGGCTTGTCACCGAGCACGACCGGCACGCCCACGAGCGAGCCGTACTCGGTCCAGCTTCCGTCGTAGTTCTTCACGTTGGGCTGACCCAGCAGTTCGTGCAGCACGAACCAGGTGTGCGAGCTGCGCTCGCCGATCCGGCAGTAGGCGATGGTGTCCTTGTCGAAGTCGACCCCGGCACCGCCGTAGATGTCGCGGAGTTCACCATCGGACTTGAAGGTGCCGTCCTCGTTGGCCGCCTTGCTCCAGGGGACGTTCACCGCGGTCGGGACGTGCCCGGCCCGCTGAGCGACCTCCTGCGGGAGGTGCGCCGGCGCGAGGAGCTTGCCGGAGTACTCGTCGGGCGAGCGGACGTCGACCAGGTTGAGCTGACCGATGGCGTCGACCACCTCATCGCGGAAGGCGCGGATGCTCAGGTCCGGGTCCTGCGCGGTGTACTGCGTGGGTGCGTAGGACGGGACGTCCTCGACCAGCCCGCGGCTGTCCAGTTCCCACTTCTTCCGGCCGCCGTCGAGCAGCTTGACGTCCTGGTGGCCGTACAGCTTGAAGTACCAGTAGGCGTAGGCCGCGAACCAGTTGTTGTTGCCGCCGTAGAGCACGACCGTCTGGTCGTTGCTGACACCACGCGCGGACAGCAACTGCTCGAAGGCGTGCTTGCCCACGAAGTCGCGACGGACCTTGTCCTGGAGGTCCTCGCGCCAGTCGAGCTTGATCGCGCCCTTGATGTGGCCCTTGTCGTAGGCGTTGGTGTCTTCGTCGACCTCGACCACGACGATGGTCGGGTCGTCGAGGTGCTGCTCCACCCATTCGGCGGAGACGAGGACGGTGTCACGGCTCATGCGGGACCTCCTTGGTCGCGGATTCCTGAGAAGTTGCCGACAGGGCGCGGCGGGCGAGCAGGTGTGCCTCGCAGCCGAGACAGAGCCTGAGGGCCGCGTTGTGGGACGCGGCACCGAAGGCGGGTCCGGTGACGACGGCGCCCAAGGTCGTCGTACCGGAGGCATGGGCCAACGGGCCGGGTGGCGAGCGCCCGGCCGGTGGATGGCGTGAACGTAGGTGGCTGAACCTGCAAGGACATGGCCGCATGCTCCTGACGAAGAGACGAGCCGATCGGTCCGGACGGAGCCTTCACTGGGCTCCGGTTCGGGACGGCAGACCCCGCGGGCACGAAGCTCGACTTCGCGAGCGGCGGGAGAAAAGGTGCCGTCGATCAGAAGCTAGGACACAAACAGGTCGACGTGCGGCAGTTGTCCACCGCACGGCGTTTGGTCAGCAGGGTCCTACACAGCACGTGGCTCAGGGTACGGACCAGCCTCGGCACCTGTCACGGTCGTCTCGCATACTGAGCTTTTCGGTCAGGCAATGAGACGGCGAGACCGGAACGGACCGCGCCGCTCGCCGCGTGACTGCCGCTCCGCCGAACCCGCCCGGCGGAGCGCCCGCCCATAGATCGCGGCCATCCGCTGGGCGTAGTCGGACGGGGAGTTCTGCTTGGCCCGAGCACGGGCCTCCTCACCCACCTGGGCGCGTTTGACCGGGTTCGTGAGGAGTTCCTCGAGCGCCTCGGCGAAACGCATGGGGTCGGTTCCGGCCAGGACGCCGGTGCCGGCGAGCGGACCGGTGCCGTGGAGCGCCTCGTCGGCCAGCACCGCGGGCAGGCCCGCGAGCGCCGCCTCCTGGATGACCAGGCCCTGGGTGTCGGTCAGGGAGGGGAAGCCGAAGACGTCGCAGCCGGCGTAGGCCTGTGCCACCTGGTCGGGTGGGAGCTGGCCGGTCAGCACGGTCCGGTCGCTGATACCGGCCTGCTCCAGCAGCCGCTGCACCCAGCGGGCGTCGTAGACCGCTCCCACCAGCACCAGGCGGGCGGACGGAACGACGTCACGCAGGCGCCCGAAGGCCTCGGTGAGCAGCGGGATGCCCTTCTCCCGGTTGACCCTGCCGACGAACAGGACGACGGGCTCGTCCGGCTGGATGCCGTGGCGGCGGCGGAAGGCCTTGCCCGCGCCGGGCGGCACACTCGGCAGCGAGACGCCGGTGGGGGCGACGTAGATCCGTTCGTCGTCGATCGGGAGGTGGCGGCGGGCCAGGATGGCCGGGGTCGGGACGAGTACGGCGTCGGCGTCGGCGAGCAGCAGCCCCGTGCCGGCGTCGACCGTGGCGTCCCGGCGTTCGGTGCGGGAGACCCCACGCGGGATCTCCAGCTTGGGGCTCCCGAGCCGTCTGGCGTAGCAGCGTAGGAGGCTCTCGATGACCGGGGACGGCAGCCGGTAAGCGTCGACGTAGGCCCGCAGGTCGGTGTGGTAGGTCTGCACCAGCGGCAACCCCAGCCGGCGGGCCGCGAAGATCCCGAGCAGGCCGACCGGACCGGGCGTGTGGACGTGCACGACGTTGGGGAGCCAGTGCGCCACCCGCTCCACGTGCCGGCTGCGCGGCCAGGCGGCCAGCCGGAACTGCGCGACCCCGCACGGCACGGCCGGCAGGCGCAGCAGCTGCTCGTCCTCGGGCAGGTCGCGGTGGCGCGGCACCACCAGCAGGCTGGAATGACCGAGTTCCGACATCGCCGCGGTGAGGGTCTGGACGGAGGTCACGACACCGTCGCGGCGCGGAAGGTAGGTGTCGGTGAAGTGGGCGATCCGCAGCGTCGGCCGCTTGGTGCGCGCGGCGGAGGCGGGATCGAGCGCGATCACCGAGGCGAGGTCGTCATCGACCGGACGGCGGCGGATGCGGCGCGCCCCGAGAAGTGGGCGGAGGTCCATGGACCGGCTCCTTGTGTCGGCCAGCGGATTCGTACTCAGCGCGCGCCCCTCAGCACGGCCGCCGAGAATAGGGCACTCCCAGCTCGTTCACACACCGGAGCCGGCTCGACTCCGGCGGTAAGCGTGACACGGCGACCCTGCCCATACTGGCCTGGGTACGCCCTGTGCCGGAATCGGGGATCACCCGGATCTCGTCACCTCGCGCGTTCCACAGCTACTGCTTACCCGGCAGGAGTCCTTGTAGGCGGGCCTTTCGACTCCAAACCGGGCCGAACCGGTGCAGACCCTAGCGGACTTTCGGGGGATTCATCCGCTCGAGCATGACTGATTCATCCGCCCGAACACGACTGTTTCATCCGCTTCATCCGCTCCAGTGCGGCGGTGACCTGCGCCCGGCGGGGTTGGCCGGCCGCACGGATGACGATACGGCCGTGCGGGTCCAGGACGAAGACCGTCGGAGTGCTCACCACGTCGAGACGGCGTACGAGATCGAGGTGGGACTCCGCGTCGATGTCGACGTAGGCGACGCCGACCTCCGTGGCCGCGATGCCGCTCAGCACCAGCCTGGTCGCCCGACACGGTGCGCAGAAGGCGGAGGAGAACTGCACCAGGGTCGCCTGGTGTCCGAGCTCCGTCCCGAGGTCTGCGGCGATAAGGCGGTCGGGGCCTGGCTCACGGTCGGGTCCGACGGTCGTCGCGGAGTCCACCCCATGAGAGTACGAGCCAGCCCGGGGCCGGGAGGCCCTCAGTGGCCCGGGAGTGAGGTCATCGCGTCGAGCACCGGGACGAGTTCTCAGCTGTCCATGGTGAGGAGCGGACGCTCACCGGGGGCGAAGATCTGGATCCGCTCGACCTCGCCGGCCGGTACGGCGATCCCGCCGCTCCACCGCACGCCCTGCGCGTAGGCCACCCGCCAGCTTCCGCCGTCCCAGCGGCGCCCGGACCGGTCCCAGACCACGAGCGAGCAGACCTCACCCTTCTTCACCCCGTGCAGCACGATGTCGACCTTCGTGCCCCACGGAACGCCATTCATCGTGGCCGTCGCGTCGACGGTCTCGTCGGCGCTGGTGGCCGACCAGTGCACCGGCGCCGCGGTCAGCCGGGGCGTCGGTGCCGGCGTGGTCGGCGTCGGCGCCGGCGTGGGTGTCGTGGGTGTCGGTGACTGCTGGGCGACCACCGGAGCGGTCTCGCCCTGCCAGTGGGCAACGGCCCACCCGCCACCACCGGCGACGATCACGACGAGAGCGGCCGCGACCAGGGCGGCACGCAGGCGGCGCCGGCGATCTCTGCCCCGTTCCGCCCGAACCCGGCCCAGGAGCCGCTGCAGCCCGAGCTCGTCCGGCTCCACGACGCCCTGCTCGACCTCCTCCAGCCGGAGCAGGCCCAACAGGTCGGGAATGCCGGCGAGTTCGGCCTGCGCGGCCTGGCACTCCGGGCAGCCCGCCAGGTGATCACGAACCGCGGCCGCCTCGGCCGGCTCCAGCGCGCCCAGGGCGTAGGCGCCCAGGGAGTCACGGACCTCCCCACAGGTCACAACGCCACCTCCGGGGTCATTCCGCGCTCCTCCAGCAGCAGTTTGAGCTGTCGGAGGGCGTAGTAGGTACGGCTTTTCACCGTGCCTACGGGTATGCCGAGCCTGTCCGCGGCCTCGGCGACCGAGTGGCCGCGGTAGTAGACCTCCACCAGAACCTGCCGGTGGTGCGGCGCCAACTCCGCCAGCACCTCCATGACCTCCCACGCCAACATCGCCCGGTCGAGGTCGTCCTCGCCGGTAGGCACCACCCCGAGCGCTTCCTCGCCTACCTCGGGTGGCCGCGCACGTCGGGCTCGCTCACCGTCGACCACGATGTTGCGGGCGACGGTCGCGAGCCACACGCGCTGCGGCCCACGGGCGGGGTCGAGTGACTCCGGGTGTCGCCAGGCACGCAGCAGTGTCTCCTGAACGACGTCCTCAGCCCGCTGACGGTCGCCACGTACCAGTCGCAGTACGTAACCGAGCAACGCTCTCGCGTGCTCGGCGTACAGCTGACGTATGAGCTCCTCGTCAGCGGTCGCCCCCTTAGGCGCAGCCGACCCCACACCGCTTACACGGCGGGCGGGGGTGGGGGGTTCAACCGACACGCGACGATATTGGCACGGAAATCTCGCCGGGTCGCCCTCTCATCCACCGGCGTACGGCGGAAGTACCTCAATTCGGGCGCCGTCGCCGAGCCGGATCGTGGCCGGGTCGCGGCTGCCAACCGGGTCGCCGTCGATCAGCAGCGAGCTCAACCCGAGAACGTGGGAGAAGCGGGGCTGGTCGGCGTGCCGGGCACGGGCGTGGGTCAGCGCGTCGGCCAGGGTGGTGGCGCTGACCTGCTCCTCCGCGAGCCCGGCCGCCTCCTTGGCCGCCGCCCAGTAGCGAACCGTCACACTCGTCGCATCGCTCACGTGAGATATCCTGCCTCTTTACCGACGACCTGGGCGACAACGTCGTCATGATTTCCAGGTCCACGACCATGGGAGACGTCCGGTGAGCACACTCGTCCTGCTCACGAACGCCCTTCAGCCGTCGGCGGAGATCGTTCCAGCTCTTGGCCTGCTCGCGCACCACGTGCGCGTGGCTCCGGCCGAGGCGAGCGCCCTTCTCGACGTGGGTCCTGCTGATGCGGTGCTCGTCGACGCCCGTACCGACCTTGTCCAGGCACGCAGCCTCACCAGAGTGATCCGCACCACCGGGATCGACGTCCCCCTTCTGGTGCTCGTCACCGAGGGCGGCCTGGCCGCCGTCAACGCCGACTGGGGATTCGACGACGTGGTGCTCCACACGGCCGGGCCGGCCGAGGTGGACGCCCGACTGCGGGTCGCGATCGGCCGGCTGACGCTGAAGTCGGCCGAGGACGAACGCCCCCACGTCATCCGGCGGGGCGAGCTGCTCATCGACGAGGACACCTACACCTCGCGCCTCGGTGGCCGCACGCTCGACCTGACGTTCAAGGAGTTCGAGCTGCTGAAGTTCCTCGCCCAGCACCCTGGGAGGGTGTTCACCCGCCAACAGCTGCTGCAGGAAGTCTGGGGCTACGACTACTTCGGTGGCACCCGCACCGTCGACGTGCACGTACGTCGACTGCGCGCCAAGCTCGGCCCGGAGTACGAATCCCTGATCGGGACCGTCCGCAACGTCGGCTACCGGTTCGTCGCGCAGCCGGTCACGCCGGTGCCCGAGGACTCCGACGAGAGCACCAGGGTGCCCGACGACGCGCGCTCGCTCACCGGCGAGACACCGGGTCGCTGAGCAGACATCCCACCGTGGGCCGGGCGGAGCTTCCGCCCGGCCCACGGGTCGTTTCTGCGCCTGTCCCCCGTCCTCAGCTGACGGGCGTGATGCGGCCCTCGCCGCCGACCGGATAGTCGACGGCGGTCACCTTCCCCGACAGCGCCTCGGTGAGGTAGTCCTGCAGTGCACCCTGGTAGGTCGTGCCGACGGGTGTGAAGTCCAGCCCCTTCAGCGGATAGGCGTCACCACCGCGGGCGGAGAAGTCGTTCGTGGCGAGCGAGACCGCCGGCCCGTCGACGACCTGCCCGTCCTGGACCAGGACGGTCCCGTCGGACAGGACGACGCTGCGCACCCGGTCGCCGGGGGTGAGGATCTCCCCGGTCGACTCGTCGACGACCTGCCCCTGCCGGCCGACGTCGTAGGTGAAGGACAGCCCGGCGACCTGCATGAACGCACCGGCCGCCTCGGGTGATGCCGCCACACCGCGTTCGAGGAGCTGGCGCAGCGTGTCCCGGGGCACCTCGGGCACGACCGCGACGAAGTTCGCGAACGGTGCCACGTCGTAACTGTCGAGCGCGGTCACCGGACCGGCCGGGATCACGGCGTCGTTGCGGATGCCGCCGCCGTTCTGGATGCCGACCACCGGCGGTGTGACGCCGTACTCCGCCGCACGCTGGGCGCCCGCCCACACCAGTGCGTCCGCGAGCAGGTCGCCCAGGTTGGTCTCGCGGCTGCGGACGTTGTCGCGGACGCCGTCCAGCGCGACCTCGCTCTGGGCGAGGACGGTCTCCTGGAGGGACGCGACGTGGTCGGCGACGGGCTCCTCGACGTGGGTGCGCGTCCAGAGGTCCTTGGCCACCGCGTCCGTGCCGGCACCCGAGACCCGAACCGGCCGGCTCCGATCGTCGTCGGCACCGAGCAGCCGCCCCGCCCGGTCGAAGCGCAGCACCAGCTGGCCGACGTACTTGTAGTTGCCCGTCGTGGTGGCGACGGGGACGCTGCGGCCGTCGGCGTCGCTCGCCCACAGCGGGTATCCCCGCTCGGCGGTGTCTCCCGGGACCAGCGGTACGCCCGGGTTGGCGAGGATCTCGCCGCCACCGGCGCCGAGCACGGCGTCGACACCACGAAGCTGCGGGACGAGCGCGAGCTCGTTGTCGATGTCCTGCAGGTGGCTGACCAGGACGATCTTGTCGACGCCCTGCCTTGTGAGGGCGGCCGCCTCGGCGTTGGCGATCTCGGCCAGCTCGGCGCTCACCTTGACGTCGCGGGGGCTGGAGATCGTGGGCAACTCCGGCGTGGTCAGGCCGATCACGCCGATCTTCTCGCCCCGTTCCCGCACGACCGTGGAGGACCGGATGATGCCGCGGTCGGCGTACGTCGCGAGCGAGGGCTCCGCGCTGACGTCCAGGTTGGCCGAGACGAAGGGCACCGTGCCCGCGGGGCCGGCCATACTGGCGATGAAGTCGGCGTAGACCTCGGGGCCGAAGTCGAACTCGTGGTTGCCGATCCCGGAGGCGTCCAGGCCGAGGCGGCGCAGCGCGAGCGCGTCGTAGAACGGGACGCCGTGCTCGGTGCTGGCCGAGAACTCCGGCCCGGCGAGGTAGTTGTCTCCGCCGGAGATCGCGAGGACGCCGCGCTTGCCGCCGGCCGGTGGACGTCCGCGCTCCGCCTGGTCGCGGAGCTGGTTCCAGAGCGTGGCGTAGCGGGCCGCGCCGCCGTAGGCCCTGGTCTCGTCCGGCTCGATGGTGCCGTCGCCGTCGGTGTCGCCGTCCACGCCGAGCAGTTGGGACTCGTCGTCGTTGGTGTGCAGGATGGTCAGGGTGAAGTCGGTACGGCGGTCCGTGGCCGAGGCGGCGTGGTCGGCGGTGCCGGCGGACGCCGAGCCGAGCCCGACCAGCCCGAACCCGACGGCCGTGGCAGCGCCCAGCGCGAGTCCCCGTCGTATGGGTCCCCGTCGTAAGGATCGCCGCTCTGTCGTTCCCCTCCGCGACATGCATGCTCCTTCGTCTTGTCCGTCTCGCCTCGGCCGACCTCGCGGGGTCGCCCCGGCTCCCCGTCGGCACGAAGAGTTCGCCGGTCGTTTCCCTGTTGGGGTCTGGTGTGAACGCGAGGATCGGTGGTGGTGAAGTGACCCGTACCGTACTGCCGTGAGCATTCCGCCGGGTTCCGTGCAGACCACGACACAGCTGTCCGACTCCGAACGCGCCGATGTCGAGGCGTTGGTGAAGGCGGCCGCGGAGGTCGACGGCGTACGCGCCCTCGACGAACGCGCCACGCTGCTCCTCGCCACACCGGGGGCGACCAGTCACCTGCTGGTGTCCGACGCCGGGACGGTCGTCGGCTACGCCCACCTCGACCCACCCGAGGAGGGTGCGGGGCCGGACGGCGCGCCGGTGGCCTCCGCCGACCTCGTCGTCCACCCCACCCACCGCGGCCAGGGCATCGGCCGGGCCCTGCTGGACCGGGTGCTCGCCGAGGCCGGACCGGTGGCCGTTCACCTGTGGGCGCACGGCCCCCATCCGGCCGCCGCCCGGCTCGCGGCCGCGACCGGCTGCACGGCGATCCGCTCGCTGTGGTGGATGCACCGCCCACTCACCGGCCCGGACGCCGCACCACTGCCCGACGCCGCACCCCCGAGCGGCACCACGATCCGCACGTTCGTACCCGGACGCGACGACGAGCGCTGGCTCGCGGTCAACGCGGCCGCGTTCGCCGCCCATCCCGAGCAGGGCCGCTGGACCCACGCCGACCTCGACGCGCGGCTCGGCGCGGGCTGGTTCGACGCCGACGGGTTCTTCGTCGCCGAGCGGGCGGGTGAGCTGGTGGGGTTCCACTGGACGAAGATCCACACCGGCGACGTCCGCGGCGGCGAGCCCGGCCCGATGGGTGAGATCTACGTCCTGGGCGTCGCTCCGGGTGCCCAGGGCGGGGGCCTGGCCACAGCACTGGCTGTGACCGGGCTGGCCTATCTGCGCGACCGCAGGTTACGTAGCGTGACGTTGTACGTCGAAGGGGACAACCCCGCCGCGGTCGGGTTGTACCGCAAGCTGGGCTTCACACGCGCGGCGGTCGATGTCATGTACGGCCATTACGGCCACTCCTGACTTCCGCGCTACCGCGCGTTCACGCGGGGATGCCACGATGGACGGGTGAGTATCCAGCTGGGACGGCCCGAGATCACCGAGTACGACGTGGAGCCTCCGTACGACGTCACTAAGGGTGATCTACCCAGTGATCGCTTCCTCGACCGGGAACTGTCCTGGCTCAGCTTCAACACCCGCGTTCTGGAACTCGCCGAGGACCCACTGGTCCCCCTGCTCGAACGCGTGCGATTCCTCGCGATCTTCGCCAACAACCTGGACGAGTTCTTCATGGTGCGGGTCGCCGGCCTGAAGCGCCGGATGGCCGCCGGTGTCGCCGTCCGCGCGGCGTCCGGCCTGCTCCCCCGCGAGGTGCTGGAGGCCATCTGGTCCCGCACCCGGCAGCTCATGATCCGGCACGCCGACGCGTTCCACGACCAGGTGCTGCCCCAACTCGCGGACGAGGGCATCGAGATCCTGCGGTGGGACGCCCTCGACGACTCCGCCAAGAAGCAGATGCACGAGCTGTTCAGCACCCGCGTCTTCCCCGTCCTCACCCCGCTCGCGGTCGACCCGGCCCACCCGTTCCCCTACATCTCCGGCCTCTCCCTCAACCTGGCCGTGGTGGTACGAAACCCGCAGACCCGCGGAGAGCACTTCGCCCGGGTGAAGGTGCCACAGATCCTGCCGAGGTTCGTCCCGGTCGCGAAGCAGCGCTACGTCCCGTTGGAGGACGTCATCGCCGCCCACCTGGACCAGCTCTTCCCGGGGATGGACATCCTCCAGCACCACACCTTCCGGGTCACCCGCAACGAGGACCTCGAGGTGGAGGAGGACGACGCCGAGAACCTCCTGCAGGCGCTGGAGCGGGAGCTCATGCGGCGCCGCTTCGGGCCGCCGGTGCGGCTGGAGGTGGAGGCCTCCATCGATCCGCACGTGCTGGACCTCCTGATCTCCGAGCTCGGCGTGAGCGAGGAGGAGGTGTGCCGCCTCACCGGACCGTTGGACCTGTCCGGACTGTCCGCGATCGCCGACCTGGACCGGGCCGAGCTGAAGTACCCCGCGTTCATCCCGGCCATCCACCCCGAACTCGCCGAGGTGGAGAGCGCGCACCCGCCGGACGTGTTCTCCGCCGTCCGCCAGCGTGAGGTGCTGCTCCACCACCCCTACGACGCGTTCTCGACGAGCGTGCAGCGCTTCATCGAGCAGGCCGCCGCCGACCCCCAGGTCCTCGCGATCAAGCAGACCCTCTACCGCACCAACGACGAGTCGCCGATCGTGGACGCGCTCATCGACGCGGCCGAGGCGGGCAAGCAGGTGCTGGTGGTCGTCGAGATCAAGGCGCGGTTCGACGAGGAGGCCAACATCCGCTGGGCGCGGCAGCTGGAGCAGTCCGGATGCCACGTCGTCTACGGCCTGATCGGGCTGAAGACCCACTGCAAGCTGGCGCTCGTGGTCCGCGACGAGCCGGACGGACTGCGCCGCTACGCCCACATCGGCACCGGCAACTACAACCCGAAGACGGCCCGGCTGTATGAGGACCTCGGGGTACTCAGCGCCGACCCCGTACTGTCGGCCGACCTGAGCGCGCTGTTCAACACGCTGTCGGGCTACGCGCGGACGACGGAGTACAACCGGCTGCTGGTGGCACCACGCTCGGTGCGCAGCGGGCTGATCGAGCGCATCGACCGCGAGATCGAGCACCACCGCGCCGGCCGGCCGGCACTGATCAGGTTCAAGGCCAACGCCGTGGTGGACGAGGCCGTGGTCGACGCGCTGTACGAGGCGTCGCGGGCTGGCGTCCCCGTCGACTTGTGGGTACGCGGGATCTGCGCGCTCAAGCCCGGCGTTCCGGGCCTGTCGGAGACCATCCGGGTCCGCAGCATCCTCGGCCGGTTCCTGGAGCACTCGCGGATCTTCTGGTTCGCCAACGACGGCGAGCCCGACGTGTGGATCGGTTCGGCCGACCTGATGCACCGTAACCTCGACCGCCGGGTCGAGGCGCTCGCCCAGCTCACCCAGTCCGATCATGTGGAAGAGCTCACCGGACTGCTGACGCTCGCCTTCGACGACCAGACCGCCGCGTGGTACCTGGACGCCGACGGCGCCTGGACCCGTCACCACCTCGACGCCGACGGCGTACCCCTGCGTGACCTGCAGCAGCACCTGATCGCGACGAAGCTCCGCCGGCGGGAGCGGGCCACCCCGGGCCGCTGATCGGGTGGCCGCGCCTGGCGCGCCACGGGTTGTGCGCCACCCGTGGGTCCACGGCCGCGGCCACGAGTCGGCTGGCCCGGCCACGTGGTCGCCAGAGGCGGGGCGCGGGGGCGACACTGGGGGCATGGTCCACGCGGAACGTGAAAGGGAGCGCAAGTTCTCCGTGGACGAGGCGTACGAACCACCTGATCTGAGTGACCTGGTGCGCGTCCGGGCAGACGGCACCGACGTGCTCGTTACCACCTACTTCGACACCCCGGACCTGCGGTTGTGGCGGCAGGGCGCGGTGCTTCGCCGCCGGACCGGAGGTCCGGACGCGGGGTGGCACCTGAAGCTGGCGGTGCTTCCGGCCGAGGAGGGACCGGCGGGTATGCGGGTACGCGACGAGATCAGGTTCCCGCCCTCGGCCGACGAAACCGCCGACACCCCTCCGGCCGCCCTGCTGGACCTGATCCGCGTGCTGCTGGCCGACCAGGAGGTCGGTCCGCACGGCTGCCTTCGCACCGAGCGGACGCGGAGCACGCTCCTGCGGCCGGACGGAACCGAGCTCGCCGAGCTGGCCGACGACCGGGTCACGGTCGAGCCCCGCCCAGGTCCCGGCACCGGTCCCACAGGTCCCGGCACAGGTCCGGGCACCACCAGCGCCATGGTCACCCACTTCCGTGAGCTCGAGGTCGAGGACCGTGCCGGTGCCCGCGGGGCGGCCGAGGTGCTCGACGCGGTGGCGGAGCGGCTGCACTCGGCGGGCGCCGGCAGCGCGGTGGGCTCGAAGGCGACCCGGCTCCTCGGCGATCCACAGGCGCTCGGGCCGCTCGTCCCACCGGTACCCGAGCTCACCCCCGACTCCCCCGCCCGCTCGGCGGTCCAGGCGTACCTCACCACCTACTTCGGCGCCCTGCGCCGGGAGGACCTGCGGGTCCGGCTCGACGCCGAGGACTCCGTCCACCAGTTCCGCGTCGCGACCCGCCGGCTCCGCGCCGGGCTCCGCGCGTTCCGGCCGCTGATCGAGCCGGGTTGGGGCGACGAGCTGAACGCCGAACTGCGCTGGCTCGCGCACACCTTCGCGCCGCTGCGCGACACCGAGGTGCAGCGCGAACGGCTGCTCGCCCGCGCCGACCGGCTGCCCGACCCCGATCTGGCCGGGCGGGTTCGGGAGTTCCTGGGCCGCCGCCTCGACCGCGAGCTGGCCGATGCGTGGGACGCCGCGAACCGGGTGCTGGCGAGCGAGCGCTACCTCGTCCTGCACGAGCGGCTGCGCGCCGCCGCCTGGGCGCCGCGGACGCGCCCAGGACCGCGGGACCGGTGCGGGGACGTGCTGCCGCCCCTGGCCAACGACGCCTGGCGGCGGCTGGACAAGGCCGCGCGATCCCTGGGCACCAAGCAGCCGGACGCCGTCTGGCATCGCGCCCGGATCCGCGCCAAGCGGGCGCGCTACACCGCCGAGGCGTGCGCGCCCGCCCTCGGCAAACCGGCGGCGCGGCTCGCCAAGCGGCTGTCCCAGCTCACCGACCTGCTCGGCGAACACCAGGACGCCGTGGTCGCGGCCGAGACGCTCACCCGGCTGGCGACCACCGGTAGGGTGCCCGTGCTCACGGCGTACTGGCTCGGTGTGATGCACGAGCAGGAGCGGGCCGAGGCCGGGCGTGCGCGGGCAGCGTTTCCCGCCGTCTGGGCCGACGTCCGCCGCCCGAAGTTTCGGAACTGGCTCACGGAAGGACTCTGACGCGTGGCCCGCGGACAGGCACGGCACACCCGATCCGTCGTCGAAGCCGCCGGGGCCGTCGTGTGGAGACCGTCCGCGCACGACCGGGCAGAGGTCCTGCTCGTGCACCGACCGAAGTACGACGACTGGTCCTTTCCCAAGGGCAAACTGCTGCCCGGCGAGCGGGCCCCGGTGGCGGCGATCCGCGAGGTGGCCGAGGAGACCGGCATTCGGATCAGGCTCGGCCCTCCCCTTCCCACCATCCGGTATCCCCTGACCAGCGGCGCGTCCAAGGTGGTGCGGTACTGGTCGGCGGTCCCGGCGGGCGGCGCCTTGGAGGAGGCGGACTTCGTACCCAACCACGAGGTGGACCAGCGGGCGTGGTTCCGGCTCACCGAGGCGGCCCGGCAGCTCACCCACGCCCGGGACCGGTCGCTGCTCCCGACTCTGGTGCCGACGCCGACCCGGGCGCTGGTCCTGCTCCGGCACGCGGGAGCGATCGCGCGGGCGGAGTGGCCGGGAGACGACCTCGACCGTCCCCTGACCGAGGACGGCACCGCGCAGGCCCGGCGGCTGGTCGAGCTCCTGGCGGCGTACGGCATCGGTCGGGTCGTCTCCTCCCCGGCCCGCCGGTGCGTGGACACCGTGTTGCCGTACGCGACGGCGCACGGCCTGGAGATCGAGCTCGAACCCGCCTTCGCCGAGGGCGTCGACCCCGGCCTGGTGCGCGAGCACGGGCTGCGGCTGCTGGACTCACCGGAGCCGGTACTACTGTGTGGCCACCGCCCGACGTTGCCCGAGGTGTTCGGAGCCGTTGGGGTGACGTCCATGCCGCTGCAACCGGCCGAAGTCGCCGTCCTGCACCTGAGTGACCGAAGGTCAGTGGCGATCGAACGTCACCCATCCGGTACGACTGGCAATGAGTGAGTCGCCGTCACGGTGGGTATTCATAACAGGGGTTCAATCCCTGACTAAATGACACAGAGCGCACGTGTTCACGTGACGTCCGCCACGTCGTCGCACATCCTTAGCAGTCTCGCCTATCGACGTTCACCCCTCGTTCACGCGAGCCCCCGCGCTGCGTCACCTGGCCTACCTACGGTCCGTGGTGACAAGTCATTCATTGGACTCGAAGGGCAAGGAAAACGTGAACCACACACGGTTCGCCGCACTCGCGGCTGCGGCTTTGGGTGGTGCGCTGCTGCTCGCAAACTGTGGCAGCGACCCCGCGCCGGCTACCGAAGACACTGCGGGCGGCAGCGGCGCGCAGCCGACGCCCAGCGAGTCGTGCCCCTCGGGCACGGTCAACGCCGAAGGCTCTTCCGCTCAGAAGAACGCGATCGAAGAGGCCATCGCCGCCTACCAGGCGGAGTGCCCGGACGTGACCATCAACTACAACCCCACCGGTTCCGGCGCTGGCATCAAGCAGTTCAACGCCGCCCAAGTGGACTTCGCCGGATCTGACTCCGCGCTCAAGACCGAGGCGGACAGCGGCAAGAGCGAGGCCGAGGCCGCCAAGGAGCGCTGCGGCGGCAACGAGGCGTGGGACATCCCGATGGTCGTCGGCCCGATCGCCGTCGCCTACAACGTGGCCGGTGTCGACGGACTCGTGCTCGACGGCCCCACCACCGCCAAGATCTTCAACGGCACCATCAAGACCTGGAACGACCAGGCGATCGCCAAGCTCAACCCCGGCGTGACGCTGCCGTCCGACAAGATCGCCGTGTTCTACCGGTCGGACGAGTCCGGTACGACCGAGAACTTCATGAAGTACCTCCAGGCCGCCTCCGCCGGCGCCTGGAAGACCGAGCCTTCCAAGACCTGGGAAGGTGCCGGCTCCGGCAAGACCAAGTCCGACGGTGTGGCCGAGGGTGTCAAGTCGACCCCCAACTCCATCACCTACGTCGAGTGGTCCTACGCGCGTGACAACAAGCTCGCGATGGCCAAGGTCGACACCGGCAGCGGCACCCCGGTCGAGCTGACCGGTGAGTCCGCTGGCCAGGCGGTCGCCGCCGCCAAGCCGGACGGCACGGGCAACGACCTGCGTCTCAGCCTCGACTACGCGACGAAGGCCGACGGGGCCTACCCGATCGTCCTCGTCACCTACGAGGTCGTCTGCTCCAAGGGTCTCGACGCCTCGAAGACCGAACTGGTGAAGGGCTTCCTGACCAGCTTCGCGAGCCAGAAGACGCAGGACTCGCTCCAGGAGATCGGCTACGCGCCCCTGCCTGCCGAGGTGCGCACGAAGGTCGATGCCGCGATCAAGGCGATCAGCTGACCACCTGATGGCCCAAACCAGTTCTCGTCAAGAACTCCTTGACCGTCGACCCCAGGAACTCGACCTGGGGTCGACGGGCAAAGGCGGCGACCGCATCTTCGGCGGGCTCGCCAAGGGCTCAGGCCTGCTCGTCATCGCCCTCGTCGTCTTCGTGGGCGCCTTCCTGCTCTGGCTGGCGGTGCCGGCCCTGCAGAGCAACCAGGCCAACTTCCTCCTGTCCCGGGACTGGCTGCCCGGGCTGAACCCGCCGCGGTTCGGTATCGCCGCCCTGCTGTGGACGACAGTCCTCGCCTCGGCGTTCGCGTTGCTGCTGGCCGTTCCGGTCGCCATCGGGGTCGCGCTCTTCCTCACGCACTACGCCCCGCCCCGGCTGACGCGGCCGATCACCTACATCGTCGACCTGCTGGCCGCCGTTCCCTCGATCATCTTCGGCATCTGGGGCATCAAGGAGCTCGCACCCAAGCTCGGCCCCGTGGGGCGGTGGCTGTCCGAGCACAACCTCGGGATCCCGCTGCTCAAGCCGGGCCTGGTGGACAACGGCACGATCTTCGTCGCCGGCGTCGTCCTCGCGATCATGATCATGCCGATCATCGCGGCGTTCACCCGCGAGGTGTTCGCCCAGACGCCGCGTGAGCACCAGGAAGCCGCGCTCGCCCTCGGCGCCACGAAGTGGGAAGTGATCCGGCTGACGGTGCTGCCGTACGGCCGTTCCGGCATGGTCAGCGCGGCGATGCTCGGCCTCGGTCGGGCGCTCGGCGAGACCATCGCCATCATGATCATCCTGTCCACGCCGACGCCGGGCGCACCCTTCTCGGCCAGCCTGTTCGCGGGCGGTGAGACGTTCGCCAGCAAGATCGCCAACAACGCGGCGGAGTTCGACTCGCCGACCAAGACCGGTGCCTACATCGCCGCCGGAATGGTGCTCTTCGTCCTGACGTTCGCCGTCAACGCGCTGGCCCGGCTCATCCTCCACCAGACCGGAAGGAAGCAACGGTGAGCACGCTCACCCGGCCACAGTCAGGTCCCGGCCTTCCGGTCGACCTCACCGGTGGCCGGTCCACCGGCCGCGGCGCCCGCAACATCCTCGCCACGGTGATCATCGTCTGCTGCTTCCTGCTGGCGCTGGTCCCCCTGGTGTGGATCCTGTGGACCGTCGTCTCCAAGGGCTACTCGCAGTTGATCGACGCGAGTTGGTGGAACGAGTCCCAGCGCGGAATCACCACGCGGAACGCCGGCGGTGGCGCCTACCACGCGATCGTCGGCTCCCTCATCACGGCGCTGTGCTGTGCGGTGATCTCGGTGCCGATCGGCGTGATGGGCGCGGTCTATCTGGTGGAGTACGGCGGTCGCGGCCCGATCGCCCGCGCGGTCAGCTTCATGGTCGACATCCTCACCGGTGTCCCCTCCATCGTCGCCGCGTTGTTCGTCTACGCGCTGTGGGTGACGCTCCTCGGCTTCGAACGCGTCGGCTTCGCGGTGGCGCTGTCGCTGGTGCTGTTGATGGTGCCGACCGTGCTGCGTCTCACCGAGGAGGTCCTCCGGCTGGTCCCGAACGAACTACGCGAGGCGTCGTTCGCGCTCGGCATCCCCCGCTGGAAGACGATCCTTCGCATCGTGGTGCCCACGGCCTTCAGCGGCATCGTGACCGGCGTGATGCTCGGCCTCGCCCGGATCATGGGTGAGACCGCGCCGTTGCTCATCCTCGGCCCCTACACGAAGGGGATCAACCTCAACCCCTTCTCGGGCAACATGGCCGCACTGCCGACCATGATCAACCAGGACCGTACGGAGTCGTTGCAGCCGGCAGTCGACCGCACCTGGGCCGCTGCGCTCACCCTGGTGCTGCTGGTCCTTCTGCTCAACCTCATCGCGCGGGCCATCGCCCGTTTCAGCGCCGTACGCAAGTAGGAACGGAACAGAGGAAGACACCATGGCCAAAAGGATCGAGGTCTCCGATCTCGACATCTACTACGGCGCGTTCAAGGCGGTCGAAGGCGTCAACATGACCGTGGAGCCGCGCAACGTGACGGCGTTCATCGGTCCGTCCGGGTGTGGCAAGTCGACGATGCTCCGCACGCTGAACCGGATGCACGAGGTGATCCCGGGCGCTCGCGTCGACGGCAAGGTGATGCTCGACGACCAGGACCTCTACAGCTCCGACGTCGACCCGGTGGCCGTCCGCCGCGTCGTCGGCATGGTCTTCCAGCGGCCGAACCCGTTCCCCACGATGTCGATCTACGACAACGTGGCGTCCGGACTGAAGCTGAACGGCGTCCGCCAGCGAGGCGTGCTGGACACGGCCGTCGAGCGTTCCCTGCAGGGCGCGAACCTCTGGAACGAGGTCAAGGACAGGCTGAACAAGCCGGGCGGCTCGCTGTCTGGTGGTCAGCAGCAGCGCCTGTGCATCGCCCGGGCGATCGCGGTCGAGCCGCAGGTGCTCCTGATGGACGAGCCCTGCTCGGCCCTCGACCCGATCTCCACCCTCGCGATCGAGGACCTCATCTCGGAGTTGAAGGAGCAGTTCACGATCGTCATCGTGACGCACAACATGCAGCAGGCGGCGCGGGTCTCCGACGCCACCGCCTTCTTCAACCTGGCCGGCCAGGGCAAGCCCGGCAAGCTGATCGAGATGGACAGCACCCAGAAGATCTTCTCCAACCCTACGGAGAAGGCGACCGAGGCCTACATCACCGGCCGCTTCGGCTAGGTCGACACGGCCTGGGTCCATCCTGGTCCTTCGGACCCGGCGTCAGACGAGCGGCGTCCCGCGGCACATGCGGGGGCGCCGCTCGTCTGCGTTCACCGACGTTCACGGCCAGGTGCGACGACAACGCCGCCAGCGTGGACGCGGGGCGCCGCACCGAAGCGGCGCATCCGCGCCGCGATGGCAAGGCGGAGGAGAAGCCAAGAGCGGCGTCCTCTTGGCGACGACGACAACGCCGCCAGCGTGGATGCGGGGCGTCGCGCCTGCCCTTAGGGGAGGAAGAGGCGGGCGAATGTGTAGACGAGCCCCGCGACGATGGCCGCCGCCGGGATGGTGAGCACCCAGGCCACCAGGATGTTGCCGGCGACACCCCAGCGCACCGCGGACATCCGCCGGGTCGCGCCGACCCCCATGATGGCGGCGCTGACGGTGTGGGTGGTGGACACCGGAGCGTGGAACCCGATGGCCATGACGTAGAGCACGGCGGAGGCGGTGGTGTCGGCGGCGATACCGCGAGCGGGGTCGAGCTTGATCACTCGGCGGCCGAGGGTCCGCATGATCCGCCAGCCACCGGAGTAGGTGCCGAGGGCGATGGCGCCGGCCGCGGCCACCTTGACCCACAGCGGCACATCGCTCCCGGTGTGCAGGCCGGCGGTGACGAGCGCCAGCACGATGACACCCATCGTCTTCTGCGCGTCCTGCAGGCCGTGGCCGAACGCCATCGCCGCGGCGGAGACCGACTGGCCGGCCCGGAACCCGCGATTGGCTCGTCCAGGGTGGGCTTTCCGGAAGATCCAGAGCAAACCGATCATGACGGCGTAGGCGAGACCGAACCCGATCAGCGGCGAGAGGATCATCGGGATGACGACCTTCTCGAGGATCGTCGCCCAGTGCACCGACATGGACGCGGCGAGACCGGCACCGATCAGCCCGCCGATCAGGGCATGGGACGACGAGGACGGTAGGCCGAGCCACCAGGTCAGGAGGTTCCAGCTGATCGCGCCGACCAGTCCGGACAGGACGACGGTCATGCCGTGCACGTTCGCCGTCGGTGTGATGATCCCGCTACCGATGGTGCTCGCGACGCCCTCGGAGATGAGCGCGCCGGCGAGGTTCATGACTGCGGCGAGCAGCAACGCGGTCCGCGGGGTCAGGGCGCGCGTGGAGACCGACGTCGCGATCGCGTTGGCCGCGTCGTGGAAGCCGTTGGTGTAGTCGAAGGCGAGGGCGATCAGGACGACCGCCGCGACGAGTGCGAGCTCCATCTATCCTCCAGATCCCTGGCGGGAGCCCGCGCGGACCGACGTACTCACGACTCCTTGACCGCGATCTGTTCGACCGTGTTGGCGACCTTCTCGAAGGCGTCGATGGCGAGCTCGAGTTGCTCGATGACGTCCTTCAGCTTGAGCACGGTGAGGGCGTCGTAGGCGCCGCTGAAAAGTTTGGCGAGCATCTGCCGGTGGGTCTGGTCGCCGAGGTTCTCGAGCCGGTTGATCTCGATCCAGTACTCGTCCAGGTCACGCATGGAGCGCAGCCTGGGCATCGCCTCCGCGGTGAGCTGGGCGGCGCGTTGGAGGACCTCGACCTGCTGTTCGGTCCCCTCGGGGAGGACGTCGAGACCGTAGAGGCTGATCATGTCGACCGCCGCCTCCATGTAGTCCATGACGTCGTCGAGGCCGGCGGCCAGTCGGTAGATGTCCTCGCGGTCGAACGGCGTGACGAACGTGGAGTTGACGCGCCGGATGATCTCGTGGGTGGCCTCGTCGGCCCTGTGCTCGGCGTCCTTCATCAGGCGCGCGGTAGCCGTCTTGTCACTGTCGATGACGAGGAGGTCCGCGAGCAGGTTCGCGCCCTCCACCAGCACGCTGGCGGATTTGGCGAAGAGATCGTAGAACGTCGTGTCTGCCGGAGTGAGACGGAAGCGCACGGCGAAAACTCCTGTCGAACGTTACCTGTCTGCGAGCAGGCCAGGGCAATGCTAAGGCGTGGACATGACGCCGGCTCCCGGCGTCACTCCACCGTCGCCTGGAGTCAACGGTGGGTCACTACCGCCAGCAGGTCGAGCAATCCGACTGCCACGACCAGCGCGACGGCACCGACAGTGAACCCTTTGCGGGGGAAGAGGGCACCAGCGGGTCCTCCCTGCACACGTCGGTATGCACGATTCGTGACGACCCAGATCGGGACCGTGACGAAAAGTACGGTGAATCCGGCTACTTCCGCCCATAGACCAGTCTGTTCCGCCATGCGGACAAGCAGTGCGCCGTTGACGGCCAGGACGAGGACGGTGCGGTTCCATGCCAGCGCGGTGCGTTCGAGTTGTGCCTCGGCGGAGAACAACCGGCCGGGGTGGCGGCGTCGGCTGGGTCTGACCATTCCACACCACCTAGCCGAATGTGATCAAATACACGCCGAGAACGAGGACGACGAGGACTGCCAGGGCCAGTCCAAGCGGCAACAGGGTCCTGGGGAGCGGCGCCCCCCGGCGCATCGCGATGAGCGTCCGTCGCCACCGGTAGTAGGCGCCGACCGAGGTGGCGACTCCGGCCACGGCGAGGACGACGGCGATCACGCGTTTGAGCCAGCCCGGCTCCACGTCGGTCAGGAACTGCGCGGCGGCTATCCCGGCGGCCCCCAGGGCCAGGCCGGTGCGGAGATAGGCGAGGAAAGTGCGTTCGTTGGCGAGACTGAAGCGGTAGTCTGGCTCGCTCTCGTCCTCGGCGTCGGCGCCGCCGTCGCGGGCGCCGGCCTCGCCGTCCGACATGATCACACTCCGCCTGATCTACCGACAACGCGTCAGCACGAGTCTAGAGTCATGGCTGAAACTCGCAGCGGGCAGCGCAGCCGATCAAACGACCCACCAGCCCAGGGGGTTCCTGTCCCATGGACGCATCGCTCACCTCCGATGACCTCGAGCTTCTTCGGAAGAGTTTCAGCCGTAACCCCGCCTACCGCCTGGTCCAGAACGCCGTGACGCAGACGTCCGTCGACGACCTGGCGCTCGACCGGGAGATCGTCGTACGGACCGACCACTCGGTCTCCCACCTGCTCGACGACTGGGCGGCGACCAACCAGAAGAGCAGTGGGCGTTGCTGGCTGTTCGCGGGCCTCAACCTGCTCCGCGTCGACGCGATGCGGAAGATGAACCTCAAGTCCTTCGAGTTCTCCCAGAACCACGTGATGTTCTGGGACAAGCTGGAGCGGGCCAACTACTTCCTCGAGGCGGTCATCGACACCGCCGACCGGGACGTCGACGACCGTACGGTCGCGTTCCTGCTGAAGGACGTCGCCAACGACGGTGGCCAGTGGAACATGTTCGCCGCCCTGGTCAAGAAGCACGGGCTGGTGCCCAAGTCCGTGATGCCGGAGACCCAGAGCTCCTCCTCGACCGGCCGGATGAACTCCGTCCTGCGCCGGCTCCTCCGCCAGGGCGCACGCGACCTGCGTGCGTTGCCGGCCGGTGATCTCGACGCCGCGAGGGAGCACAAGCAGCAGATCCTGGACGTCGTCCACCGGGTGCTGTGCCTGCATCTCGGCACGCCACCTGAGACCTTCGCCTGGCAGTGGACCGACAAGGACCGCGTGTTCCACCGCGACGGCACGCTGACCCCGCTCGAGTTCGCCGAGCGCTACGTCACGCTCCCCGTCGAGGACTACGTCTGCCTCGTCCACGACCCGCGCACCACGAGCCCACAGGGGCGGACCTTCACCGTCGACCGGCTCGGCAACGTCGTCGGCGGTGGCGCGGTCACCTACCTCAACGTCGACGGCGCGCTGATGAAGCGCCTCGCCAAGCAGACCATCATGGCCGGCGAACCGGTGTGGTTCGGCTGCGACGTGGGCAAGATGATGCGCCGCGACATCGGTATCTGGGACGCCGACCTCTACGACCTCGGCGCGATCTACGACACCTCCTTCGACCTCGACAAGGCCGACCGGCTGCTCTACCAGGAGACAGCCATGACCCACGCGATGCTGTTCACCGGCGTCGACGTCGACGAGGACACCACCCGACGCTGGCGGGTGGAGAACAGCTGGGGTGACAAGGACGCCGACCACGGCTTCTACACGATGAACGACTCGTGGTTCGACGAGTACGTCTTCGAGATCGCCGTCCGTCGTGACCAGCTCCCCGAGGAACTCCGAACGGCCCTCGACGAGGATCCGATCGTCCTGCCGGCCTGGGACCCGATGGGAGCACTCGCCCTCGCCCACTGAACCCACTGGGCTCACCGACATCACCGGGCTCACTGACATCACTGGGCTCACCCACCGTGCCCGCCACGATGCGCCGGTCGCGATCGACGCATCGTCGCGGGGGTGGCGACAGGAGCCGCACCCGCGGACTAGTGTCGAAAAGACAAGCGAGTGCAGACGCCGCCCAGGCTTTCTCCGCGGCGTCCGAGAAGAGTGCGCGGCGTCAGACACGCCCGCCCCGCCGGTGATCGGCCGACCTGGCAGGCAGAGCCTGCTCGTCGCGGTGGGAGGCAGTCGATGCCAAATAACAAAGGGGTTGTGTACATCGGTCCGGGAAAGGTCGAAGTACAGGAAATCGCCTATCCGACCCTTGAACTCCGGTCTGGGCCGGGCGTCCCGCCGATGAACGCCGGACGGCAGTGTCCGCACGGGGTGATCCTGAAGGTCGTCGCCAGCAACATCTGCGGCTCTGACCAGCACATGGTGCGCGGACGCACCACAGCTCCACAGGGGCTCGGCCTGGGTCACGAAATCACCGGCGAAATCATCGAAAAGGGACGAGACGTCGAATTCTTCAATGTCGGTGACCTGGTCTCGGTTCCGTTCAACGTCGCCTGCGGGCGTTGCCGCATGTGCAAGGAGGGCAACACCCACGTCTGCCTGAACGTCAACTCCCAACCAGGCGGCGCGTACGGCTACGTCGACATGGGTGGATGGCCAGGTGGCCAGGCGGACTACGTCATGACGCCCTACGCCGACTGGAACCTGTTGAAGTTCCCTGACAAGGACCAGGCGATGGAGAAGATCCTCGACCTGGCGATGCTGGCGGACATCTTCCCGACCGGCTACCACGGCGCGGTGACCGCCGGTGTGGGCGCGGGGTCGACCGTCTACGTCGCCGGGGCGGGACCCGTCGGACTCGCCGCCGCAGCCGCGGCCTACTTCCTCGGCGCCGCGGTCGTCATCGTCGGCGACTTCAACCAACAACGGCTCGCACAGGCCCGCAGCTTCGGCTGCGAGACCGTCGACCTCAACCAGGACGCCACCCTGAGCGCACAGATCGAGCAGATCCTCGGCATTCCCGAGGTGGACGCCGCGATCGACGCCGTGGGCTTCGAGGCCAAGGGGCAGGGCGGCAGCGCGCAGCCGGCCATCGTGCTGAACTCGATGATGGAGATCACCAGGGCCGCCGGCAAGCTCGGCATCCCGGGTCTCTACGTCACCGGTGACCCCGGCGCCGAGGACGAGGACGCACGCGTCGGCAGCCTGAAGGTCCGGATGGGCCTCGGCTGGGCGAAGGGGCACGGGTTCACCACTGGGCAGTGCCCGGTGATGAAGTACCACCGCGGCCTGATGGAGGCGATCCTGCGCGACCGGGTGCAGATCGCGAAGGCGGTGAACGCGACCGTCCTGCCGTTGGACGAAGCGCCCGAGGGGTACGCCGACTTCGACCGTGGTGAGGCGAAGAAGTTCGTCCTCGACCCGCACGGCATGCTCACGCGCTGACCTACGCGCTGACCTGATCGCCGGCCCACGCCGACCCGGTGGTGCGGCGCCCTGATCCCGGGGCGCCACCACCGGGTCGCCTGTGTGCGCGGGGCTCGGGTGAGGCGTTTCGCGCGGGCGCGACTCGGATCGCCCGAGTACATGCCGCACACTTCCGGTAGCCCCGGACCCTACTTTCGTCGGGCGGCCCAACCCACCTTGGCGGCTATCGGCGGCCGCCGCGATCCGGTGGAATCACGGACGACCACCTGTCCGACTCCAGATCCGGAGCGACCGCCATGAAGTCCCGTAGACGCTGGACCCTCTGGCTTCCAGCCGCGTTGACCAGTCTTGCCGCCGGTGGCCTGATGCTGCCAGGCGCCGCCGCCGCGGCGTCCCCGCCGTCCCCGACATCGGCTCCGACCATGTCCCTGACATCCCCCGTCTCCACGGCCGTCTCAGCCGCCGTCCCGGCAGATCGCAACGTCGACTTGTCAGTCAGCAAGGCCGAATTGACAGGACGGCCGGTCGTACGCACCGACCGCGGCCTCGTGGAGGGTACGGCGACCAAGGAGTACGAGTACTTCCAGGGCATCCCCTACGCCGCGCCGCCGGTGGGTCCGCTGCGCTGGAAGGCACCCCAGCCCGCGCCGGCCTGGCGTGGTGTCCGCTCCGCGACGACGCCCGGAGGCCCCTGCGCGCAGGGGCCCGGCGAGATCCCCGGCGGGACCACGAACGAGGACTGCCTCTACCTCAACGTCACCAGCTCGACCGGGGCCGCGTCCACGAACACGTCCACGAGCGCGGCGAAGAGCGGCACCAAGGCCAAGGCCAAGGCGCGTCCCCGCCCGGTCATCGTCTGGGTCCACGGTGGCGGCTTCACCTCGGGTGCCGGCAGCAACTACGACCCCCGCAAGCTCGCGGTCAGGGGCGACGCCGTGGTCGTCACCCTCAACTACCGGCTCGGGGTCTTCGGCTTCTTCGCCCACCCGGGCCTGCCCGGCTCGGGAACGTTCGGGCTGCAGGACCAGATCGCCGCCCTTGGCTGGGTGCACCGCAACATCGCGGCCTTCGGCGGCGACCCGCACAACGTCACCATGGCGGGTGAGTCCGCGGGCGGCATGAGCACCTGCGCGTTCCTGACCAGCCCCGCGGCGAAGGGGCTCTTCGACAAGGCCATCATGCAGAGCGGATCGTGCATGCTGAACTGGCCGACCAACACGTGGTACCCGGGCCTGGAGCGATTCGGGCCGTACGCACCGCTCTCGGAGGTCGAGGACTTCGGCAACGAGACCGCGAACGAGCTGGGATGCACCGACCCGAAGACCGCGGTCACCTGCCTGCGCCGGCTCCCGGCCGCGACCGTGCTCGGCACCCAGATGCCCTACAACCGGCCGGCCTACGACACTCCCCTGCTGCCGACCGACCCGGCGGACGCACTGCGAGCCGGACACTTCACCCGGATCCCCGTGATCTCCGGCGGAAACCGTGACGAGGGGGCCGGCAACGCGGCCGCCCTCGAGACGAACGGGCACCTCACCGAGCAGGCCTACCTCGATCTCCTCACCGACACCTTCGGCGCGGACAACGGCGCGCGGGTCGCGCAGCGGTACCCCGCCTCCGCCTACGCCTCACCGGCGCAGGCCTGGGCCGCCGTCATCACCGACCAACCCTGGTCGTGCCCGACCCTGACCGGCGACGGGCTGCTCGCCGCCAGGACCACCACCTACGCCTACGAGTTCGCCGACCGTACGGCACCCAACCTCGGCGCGCCGCCGCCCGCGGGCTTCCAGCTCGGCGCCGCGCACGCCTTCGACCTGCCCTACGTCTTCGACTTCAGCAGCCTTTTCGACCTGCGGCCGGACCAGCAGCGCCTGTCCGACCAGATGATCGAGTACTGGACGCGGTTCGCGACGACGGGGAACCCGAACGGTCCCGGCCTGCCGACCTGGCGGCCGTTCCGCGCCGGCGCCTCGGCGCCGAGCGTGCTCTCCTTCGCGACCGAAGCAGACGGCGGTGTGCGGCCGGTCGACCTGGCCGCGCGGCACCGGTGCGACCTGTGGTCGAGCCTCACCGACTGACGGTGCGGCCCACATCGGGTTGATCGGCCGGCGGGCCGGGAGCGTGCGGGAAGAGTTCCGCGACGCTCCCGAGCTCGCCGGTCACCGCATGGGCGCCGAGTGCGGAGACCTCGGCCGCCCCGTCCGCGCTGAGATAGGCCGCCGGGGACTTGCCGTGGACGCGGGCCAACAGCAGCGCGCCGGTGTGGCGTACGACGGCGGCCTCGTCCACAGCCAGGCCACCGGCAGCGGCGTACTCCGCCCGGAACGCGTCCGCGCAGGCCAGCAGCTCCGCGGCACACCGGGCGCCTGCCGACCCGGTGGTGGACAGGTGGACCGCCTTCATCACCAGGTGGTGCAGCAGGAACGCCACGTCGAAGACCGGATTGCCCGCGTGCGCCACCTCGAAGTCGAGCACCCACAGGTCGGCGGCGGGAGTACCGGAGGCGTCGGCAGCGCCGACGGCCGCACCGACCAGGACGTTCTTGGGCGAGAAGTCGCCGTGCACCAGGCACGACTGCCGGGTCAGGAGTTCGTCCAGACAGGCGAGCACCGGCTCGGCGAGGTCGGGCCGGCGGGCGGCGACGGTCCGGTGGTAGGGATCACCGCGTAGTTCCAGGAACATCGTCAGGTCGCCGTAGGTCGCGAGGCGCTCGGGGGCACCCGCGGAGGAGGCGTGCCAGGTGCCGAGGACCCGCCCGAGGGTGGCGCCCGCCGCGACGTCGACGCGGCCACCGAGCAGCACGGACCGCCACTCCGCCCAGCCAGGCGGGGCCGCGGTCATGGTGAGGACGAACTCGCTCGGGTCGTAGTCGAGGAGCCGGGGCAGGTGACCGGGTGTGAGGTCGGCGAGCCAGCCCAGCGCGGCCGCCTCGACCCCAGCGCGTTCCTGCCGGGCGGGCCACTCGTCGGCCACCGCCAGGAAAGGCAGCGGCTGCTTGACGACGTACCGCACCCCACCGGCATACACCAGGAACGTCGCCCCGCTGACCCCGCCGGCGAGAACCGTGGCTGTCGTGGGCGTGTCCGGGGTAATGACACCCCGACCGTGCAGAAAGGACGTCACGGTGTCGACGCTGAGTCGCACGGGACCGCCTCCTCGCGCTGGTGGGCGACCGGTAGGGCAAACCCCACCAGGGAACCAGGAGTCCACCGGATGGAGGAAGCCCCCGTCCCGCACGTACTGTCCCTGACATGACCAGCACCCCTGCAGCCGACCAGCGCGCCGCACGAGGTTACTTCCACCAACTCGGCGTACGTTCCCTCTACGTCCTCGTTGGATTTCCGCTCGCCATCGTCCGTTTCGTGGTGTTGATGACGATGCTGGCCGTCGGGATCGCCACCAGCGTCGTATTCGTCGGGCTGCCGGTACTGGCCGGCACGATGCAGGTGGCCCGCGGCTTCGCCTTCGTCGACCGGGCCCGGCTGTCGCAGGTCCAGGGCTGGCCGGCCCGGCGCCCGGCCTACCACGGAGTCCAGAGCCGGACGTGGTTCGGCCGGCTGCTGGCCCCCGTGCGGCAGGGGCAGTCCTGGGCGGACTGGGGCCACGGCGTCCTGGGGCTCTTCCCGGCGGTGTTCGGCTTCGCCTTCACGCTGGCCTGGTGGGCGGCCTCGCTGGCCGGTGTCACGGCCTTCGCCTACATCTGGATCCTGGAACGAACCGTCGGCTACGAGGGACTCGGCACGCTGCTCGGCCTGGGTGACGCCTGGCAGATCGACGCCGGCATCAGCACCGGCCTTGGCTTCATCTTCCTGTTGACCCTGCCGGCCGTGGTCAAGGGATCTTCGGCGATGAACGCCGCCCTGGCCCGGGCCATGCTGACCAGCGACCGGGTGGCTGACCTGCACGGTCAGGTCTCCCACCTGACCGAGAGCCGCGACGCCGCGGTCTCGGCCGAGGCGTCGGCGTTGCGGAGGCTGGAGCGGGACATCCACGACGGCCCGCAGCAGCGGCTGGTCCGCCTCGCGATGGACCTGTCGGCGGCACAGCGACGGCTGGCGAAGGACCCTTCCACCGTGCAGCCGATGCTGGCCGAGGCGATCACCGCGACCAGGGAGACGCTGGACGAGTTGCGTGCCCTGTCCCGCGGCATCGCCCCGCCGATCCTCGCCGACCGGGGACTGCGGGCCGCGCTCGCCGCCGTCGCCGGACGCTCGATCGTTCCGGTCCACCTGGACGTCGACCTGCCGGACGGGGTCCGCCTGCCGCTGATGGTCGAGAACGCCGCGTACTTCCTGGTCGCCGAGGCGCTCACCAACGTCGCCAAGCACAGCAGTGCCACCAGCTGTTCGGTGCAGGTGACCCGGGAAGGGCCCGTCGTGCGGGTCATCGTGAGCGACAACGGCATCGGCGGGGCGCACACCGCGAAGGGGCACGGTCTCGCCGGGCTCACCGACCGGGTGCGGGCCGTGGGAGGGTTGCTCACAGTCGTCAGCCCGGTCGGCGGGCCGACCATCCTCACCGCAGAGTTGCCCTGGGAGGCCTCGTGAACGCCAGTCGGTTCGGTACCACCGGTCGGACGGAGACGCCGTGCGAGTCGTGATCGCCGAGGACTCGGTCCTCCTGCGCGAGGGGTTGGTCCGGTTGCTGGAGGAGGCCGACCACACCGTGGTGGCGACCGTGGGAGACGGGCCGTCCCTGGTGGAGGCCGTCCTCGCCCACAAGCCTGACGTCTCGGTGGTCGACGTCCGGATGCCACCCACCCACACCGACGAGGGGCTGCGGGCAGCGATCGAGGTACGCCGCCAGCTCCCCGGCGCCCCCGTGCTCGTCCTCTCCCAGTACGTCGAGGAGTCCTACGCCACCGACCTGGTGGCGGACCGGGTCGGGGCGGTCGGCTACCTGCTCAAGGACCGGGTGGTCGATGTCGACGAGTTCCTCGACGGTCTCGCCAGGGTGGCGGCCGGTGGCACCGTGCTCGACTCCGATGTCGTCTCCCAGCTCCTGGTCGCCCGCCGCGACCCGCTCTCCACCCTCACCCCGCGGGAGCGTGAGGTGCTCGCCCTGATGGCCGAGGGGCGCACCAACACCGCGATCTGCCAGCGTCTGGTGGTGAGCGAGGGCGCGGTGGAGAAGCACATCGGCAACATCTTCGCCAAGCTCGGCCTGGCCCAGTCGGAGTCCGACCACCGCCGGGTGATGGCGGTGCTCACCTACCTCCGCCCCTGACCGGAGTCGACCTACCGTCCCGGTGCCGCACCGCCTGGCATGACGATCACCTTCAGGTGCGCGGGAGGTTCGGCGAGCAGGGCCTCGAAGCCGTGGCTGACCACCTGGTCCAGGCCGATCCGGTCGGTGATGAGCGGGCGTACGTCGACCTTGCCGGACTCCAGCAGCGAGATCGCCTCGGGGAAGTCGACGTCGTAGGTGTGGGACAGCGAGGCGACGAGCTCCTTCTCACTCAGCAGGAACGACGTCAGCGGAAGCTCCAGAGAGCCGCCGCTGACACCGAGCAGCACGGTCCGGCCGCCCTTGCGGGTCCACTCCACGGCGCTGCGGACCGCCTCGGGGTTGCCGCCCGCCTCGAACACCACGTCGGCGCCGACTCCGCCGGTGAGGTCGGCGAGTACGTCGGTCGCATCGTGCGGGGTCGCGGTCACGTCGGCGGCCAGCCGTTCGGCCAGCGCCCTCCGCTCGGCGACCGGCTCCACCACCACGACCCGTTCGGCACCGCGTAGCCGGGCGACCTGCGCGACGAGCAGGCCGATCGTGCCGCCACCCACGACGGCGACCGTCGCGCCGGGTTCGAGCCGGGCCCGCCGGACCGCCCGCACCGCGACCGAGGTCGGTTCGCTGACGGCCGCCTGTTCGGGGAGGAGGTCGTCGGAGTACGGCAGACAGATCCGCGCCGGCGCCAGCATCTCCTCCGCGAGCCCTCCGTCAGCGCCCTGGCCGGTCGAACGCAGCCGCGCGCAGAGGGCGTAGTCGCCGCGGCGACACCAGAAACACTCGCCGCAGAACAGGTGCCCCTCCACCGCGACGCGTTGCCCCACGGCGAGATCCACGTCGGCACCGGTCTCCACGACCACGCCGGCGGACTCGTGACCCATCGTGAGTGGCCCACCGCTCCCCGCCAGGGGCGGCTCCTCCGACGGCTGGGCGTGCAGGTAGACCTCGAGGTCGGTGCCGCAGATGCCGCACGCCTCCACCCGCAACCGCACGCAGCCGGGCGGTGGGCTGCCGAGCGGCGGCAGGTCCTCGACCCGCAGATCCTTCCGACCGTGCATGCGTGCTGCGCGCATACGAGTCCCTCCGTGTCCTCGATGTCCCACTCGTACGGAGATCACCGTGTCAGCCGCGCATCGTATCCAGCAGATTTTGCGTCGTCGCAACACTGACCGACCCCGGCCCGAAACATGCGGGCGGGAAGGTGGCGTGCAGGTGGCGGTGAGGGGAGACGAATTCCATGAGTTCCATGAGTTCCATGACGCGAAGCCAGGCAGGAAGACGGGCACGGGACCGGGTTCGCGACATATCCGGCAGGCTGCCCCTGGTGGGGCTGCGTTCCGAGCCGGGATCGGACTCCGGGCCCGGTCAGGCGGGATCGCGGCGAGCGGCCCACTCCAGGGCGCTGGGCCCCGGGTCGGTGGGCTCCGGGTCGGTGATGTCGGGGCTGGTGGGCTCCGGGTCGGCGGTCCTCAGGGGCCGGCATGCGGTGCTGGTCTGGGCCCGCTCCTCCCTGGGCTAGGACACGACCCAGGTCGTGTCCTAGACGCTTCGCGGTGGCGGGAAGCGGGCGGCGAGAAATCCGAGCATGATCTGGTTGAACGCCTTGGGATTGTCCTGGTTGGCGAACAGTCCCGCCCGGCGGACGACCTGGTATCCGCACAGCGGATCCCGCGCGACCCATCGAGGTGCGCACCTGGCCAGACCGCTGGTCCGGTCGTACTGCCCTCGCACCAGCAACAACGGCTGCTCGATCCGGTAGACCGGCTCCGGATGGGCGGCGCCCGCCATGGCGCGGGCGACCATTGTCAAGGCACGCTTGTTAAAACGCTCGACCGCCTCGTACGCGGCGGTCTGCACGACCGGAGCGATGCCGGCCGCACGGGCGATCAGGTTCCTGGTCCGACCCGCACTCCGGAGTCCGGACCGCACCGGCGCCAACCATGACGCCCACGACTCCCAGGGCATTCGCGGCAGGGTCAGGCAGTCAGCGCCCACCACGATCAGGGCGGCCACGCGTTCGGGACGCTGGAAGACCGCTTCCTGTACGACGTAACCCCCGAACGCGTGGCCCACCAGGCACAGCTGCCGGACACCACTCAGACCGTCCACCAGCGCGAGCAGGTCGGCCGCCGAACCACGCGCCGTCAAGGAGACCTTGCCTGACCCTCCACGATCCCGCGATCGACTCCTGTCCCGGACGTCCCAGCGCAGCGTCTGGTACCCCGCGCTCCACAACACGTCCATCTGGCTGGCGAACATGCGGTGGTCGGAGAAGGCGCCCGGCGTGAGGACGACCATCGGGGCGCGCTGCGGGCCGGCCCGCCAGTAGTGGATGGAGTATCCGGAACGGTCGATGACCCCCACGCCTTCCCGCACAGGACAGCTCCTGCCCATGCCGGAACGGCCTTACGCCGAGGCGGGCATCCGTCCCGTCGCGCCAGACCGGCGAAAAGCGAGCCAGGTAACACGATTCGGCGACACGAGGGCCACGAGCGAGCGATCCGCGACGAGGGAGAGGACGTCGCGGACCGAGCGAAACTCAGTAGTAGAAGGGAAAGGGCGACCAGTCCGGCGCACGCTTCTCCAGGAACGCGTCCCGCCCTTCCGCGGCCTCATCGGTCATATAGGCCAGCCGGGTGGCTTCCCCCGCGAAGAGTTGCTGACCGACCAGACCGTCGTCAATGGCGTTGAAGGCATACTTCAACATCCGTAGCGCGGTCGGGCTCTTCCGGTTGATCTCCTGCGCCCACTCCAGGGCGACCCGCTCCAGCTCGGCATGGGGTACGACGGCGTTCACCATCCCCATCCGGTGCGCCTCCTCCGCGTCGTAGGCGCGCCCCAGGAAGAAGATCTCGCGGGCGAACTTCTGCCCGACCTGGCGGGCGAGATACGCCGACCCGAACCCGCCGTCGAAGCTCGCGACGTCGGCGTCGGTCTGCTTGAAGCGCGCGTGCTCGCGGCTGGCCAGGGTGAGGTCGGCGACGACGTGCAGGCTGTGCCCACCGCCGGCCGCCCAGCCGGGTACGACGCACATCACGATCTTCGGCATGAACCGGATCAGCCGCTGCACCTCGAGGATGTGCAGCCGGCCCAGCTTCGCCGGGTCGACGCTCTGCGCGGTCTCCCCCTCGGCGTACTGGTAGCCCGCCCGACCGCGGATCCGCTGGTCGCCACCCGAACAGAACGCCCACCCGCCGTCCCGGGCGGAGGGACCGTTGCCGGTGAGGATGACGCAGCCGACGTCGGAGGTCGTTCGGGCGTGGTCGAGCGCGCGGTAGAGCTCGTCGACGGTGTGCGGACGGAAGGCGTTGCGAACCTCCGGCCGGTTGAACGCGATCCGGACGGTGCCCTGGTCGACCGCGCGGTGGTAGGTGAGGTCGGTGAAATCGAAGCCGTCGACCGGCTTCCACGCCGCCGGGTCGAACAGCTCCGAAACCTCGTCGCCGTGGGTCTCCATCTGCGCGTCACCTTTCCCGTCCACCGGCCGGGGTTCTCCCGCCGGACCCCGCCGCGCCTCCCTCACCGGCGCCCCTGCGCCACCGCGGCGGCTCCCACGATCGTGCCACCCGCCCGTCCCTGCCCACGCACGAGCCAGCCCGCAACCCCGCCGCCAGCCGCCCGCGATCACGCTGGACCGGCCCCACCGTCCCGACACACGGCTTCCCGTGATCACGAACGGTCACATACGCGGCCGAAAACGGCATGGTCACTGGACGCTGGGCGAGGAGAGAAGCATGCGAACCGGCCGGGGCCGGGGCGGACAGGGCCTAGACTGTCGACCTCGCGCGACGTTCCGTTACGACCACCCGAGCGTTCCGTTCCGCCCGGACGCTTCGAAAGATCGTCCGGGCAGACCGTAGGACCGTTTCCTCGGTCCGTGTCGGTTCGTCGCCCGATCCATGACGTCGCCCTGTCCCCGCCCGCGACTGCCAGCCGGCACCCGAGGCTCTGGTTCCCCGCCAGCGCCAAGCACCGCCGAACGGAGGAGGGACCCGCCGTGGTGAGCTCCCGCGCACTACCCGGCGGGATTCGGCGACCCTCGGCGGCGCTGGTCGGACTGTTCCTGACGGTCCTGGTCTGCGCGGGCTACCCGGGCGGGTCGGTGCCGCTGCTGTCCGGCGCCCACCGCACCGCCGTCCTCACCGGCGCACAGTCAGCCGGTACGACGACCGCGGGTCCGGCCACGCCACGCAAGACCTCCTCCCGCGGGCACGCCTACACCGCCCCGGCGCCCGGACACACGACCGGCCACCGGGGTGACCTCGCCAGGGCGGCAACACCCCAGCACTCCCACCGCAAGCTCGGCACCGGGCCCGCCCCGGCCGCCGGTGCGGTCGGCCCGCACGGATGGGACCCGAACCTCCCCGCCGCCTCGACGCCTCGAAGTCCCGACCGCGCCCACCCGGCCGCGGCGTTCCTCGGCGGCACCGGCGTCCGCGCACCCCCGGCACCGCGGACCGCCTGACCCGCGCCGCCGCGGTCACCTCACCAGGGCATCACTGCCCGGTCGTCACCGTCCCCAGCCAGTCCTCGGCTGGTCCTCAGCTGATCGCCGCTGGTCCTGAGCGGATCACGACCACGGTCACGGTCACCGTTCTCAGCGCCCGTCCCCCGCCGCGCCCGGCCCCCGCCGGTGCCAGCGCGACGGCGGCGTCCGCGGGTTCAGGCGCACGCGCCCATGCCCGTTCCGAACACGCCGGAGCCATCGTGTCCCGAGCACCCCTTGTCCGCGCCATCCTCACGTTCGGCATCCTCGCCACCGCGCTGTACTTCGCGATCAGTACGCCCGCCCGTCTGGGTCTCGACCTGCGCGGTGGCACCCAGATCGTCCTGGAGACCCGGGACAGTCCCACCGCCAAGGCCAACGCCGAGTCCACCGACCGCGCCCTCCAGGTCCTGAACCGCCGGGTCGACGCGCTCGGCGTCTCCGAGCCCATCCTCACCAGGTCCGGCGAACGACGCATCATCGTCGAACTCCCCGGCGTCCAGGACCCCAGAGAAGCCGAGGAGGTGATCGGCAAGACCGCCCAGCTGACCTTCCACCCCGTCACCGGCATCGCCCAGCCGAACGAGAAGCCGAAACAGGGCGAACGCATCGTTCCCGACGAGGGCGGCCAGCCGTTGCGGCTGGGCCCGGCGGCACTGACCGGCGAGGGCGTCAGCGACGCGGCCGGCGGAACCGACCCGCAGCAGGGCCTCGGCTGGTTCGTCACGGTCGACTTCAACGGCTCCGGCGGTGGCGCCTGGAAGGACCTCACCGCCAAGGCCGCGTGCGCGGCTCCCAACGACCCGACCCGCCGGATCGCGATCGTCCTCGACGACCGGGTGATCTCCTCTCCCCAGGTCGACCCGAGCGTCCCCTGCAACGTCGGCATCCCCGGTAACAACACCCAGATCACCGGCAACTTCACCCAGGAGTCGGCTCAGGAACTCGCCGTCCTGGTCAAGGGTGGCGCGCTGCCGGTACCCGTCGAGATCATCGAGCAGCGCACCGTCGGCCCGACGCTCGGAGCGGACGCGATCGACGCCAGTTGGAAGGCCGCGGCGATCGGTCTGGCGCTCACCGGCCTGTTCATCATCGTCGTCTACCGCCTGATGGGCCTGCTCGCGACGGTCGCACTGGCGTTGTACGCCCTCCTGTCGTACGCCCTCCTCGTCGCCCTCGGCGCGACGCTGACGTTGCCGGGACTCGCCGGGTTCGTCCTCGCGATCGGCATGGCCATCGACGCCAACGTGCTCGTCTTCGAACGAGCGCGGGAGGAGTACGCCGCGGCGCCCAAGAAGGGCCTGTCCTCAGCACTGTCGCGCGGCTACTCGGGTGCGTGGTCGGCGATCATCGACTCCAACGTCACGACCCTGCTCGCGGCCGGGTTGTTGTTCTTCCTCGCCTCCGGGCCGGTCCGTGGCTTCGGTGTCACGCTGTCGATCGGTGTGCTCGCCTCCATGGTGACGGCACTGATCGTGGCGCGGTTGTTCACCGAATGGGCCGTCCGCCGGACCTTCGTCCGCAACCGTCCCGGCATCAGTGGGATCGGTTCGATCGGCCGGGTGCGCACCTGGCTGACCGAGCGTAACCCCGACCTGATGAAGCGTGGCCGGCTCTGGCTGGGTATCGCCGGGCTGCTGGTTGTCGTGGCGTTGACCGGCATCTTCACCCGCGGGCTCAACTGGGGTGTGGAGTTCACCGGTGGGCGCCTCATCGAGTACTCCATGAGCCGTGCGGTCGACGTCGACGCCGCTCGGGAGGCCGTCGCCGACGCGGGCTTCCCACGCGCGGTCGTGCAGCGCTCCGGCGAGGACAACATCTCGGTACGAACCAGTGAGCTGACCAACGACGAGGCCTTCGAGGTCGAGCAGGCGCTGGCCAAGGTGGGCGGGGACGTCACCAAGGAACGCGACGAACTGATCGGGCCGAGCCTCGGCAACGAGCTACGCACCAAGGCGCTGATCGCCTTGGGGGTGGCCCTGCTCGCGCAGATGCTCTATCTCGCGATCCGGTTCAGATGGACGTTCGGGGTCGGCGCCGTCCTCGCGATGTTCCACGACATCGTCATCGTCACCGGTCTGTTCGCCTGGCTGGGCAAACCGATCGACGGCGTCTATCTCGCCGCCGCGCTCACCATCATCGGCCTGTCGGTGAACGACACGGTGGTGGTGTTCGACCGGGTGCGGGAGCTGTGGGCGGCCAATCCGAAGACGCCGTTCCGGCAGAGCGCCAACACCGCGGCGCTGCAGACGGTGCCGAGAACGATCAACACCGGGCTCGGCGCGATGTTCATCCTGGCGGCTCTGGCGTTCCTCGGCGGCGACTCGCTGACCGACTTCGCCATCGCGCTCCTCGCCGGGTTGTTCATCGGGACCTACTCCTCGACGTTCACGGCGACGCCGATCGCGATCGAACTCCAGGCGAAGAGCAAGTCCGGGCCGCCGCGCTCGCGGACGAAGGCGCCGCAGTCGGCCGCCCGCAAGCGCGCCCAGCGCGCGGGCTCCGGCGCGGTCGTCTAGGACGTTCCTGGTGCGGGTCGCTGTCGGCTGCCGGCAGCGACCCGCCCGGGAGCGACTGGTCTCTTGTTTGCCCGACGACAACGCCGCCAGCGTGGATGCGGGGCCTGCCGTGGAGCGGCGTATCCGCACCGCGATGGCAAGGCGGAGGAGAAGCCGATAGCGGTGTCCTATTGGCGCCGACGACAACGCCGCCAGCGTGGATGCGGGACGTCGCGAACCGTTAGGGGAGGCCGCCAGTGGCTTGAATGTTGTGCCCGGTGATCCAGCCACCGTCGGGCCCGGCGAGGAACGCCACCACGGCCGCGATGTCGCCGGGCGTTCCGAGTCGGCCGAGCGGTGTCATCTGCGGAATCATCGCCAGCCGCTCGGGCGGGTTGACCGCGCGCAGGAGTTCGGTGTCGGTGGCGCCCGGCGAGACGATGTTGGCGGTGATGCCGCGGCCACCGAGTTCCTTGGCGGCGGTGCGGGTCAGCAGTTCCACCGCTGCCTTGCTGGCCTGGTAGAGCCCGTTGTTCGGTGCGGGGAGGACGGTGTTGAGGGTGGAGACGGTGATGATCCGGCCCCCGTCGCGCAGGCGTCTGGCCGCCTCCTGCAGGGCGATGAAGGTGCCCTTGGCGTTGGCGTTCATCATCGCGTCGTAGTCGTCCTCGGTGACCTCGGCCAGGCTGGTCCGCTCGCTCACGACGTTGGTGGCGGCGTTGTTGACCAGGATGTCCAGCTCGCCGAGCAGCCGCTCGGCCTCCTCGAAGACCTGGCGTACGTCGGCGACGTTGCCGAGGTCCATCCGGACCGCGTGGGCCGTGGCGCCGGACGCCTCGATCTTCGCGGCGAGCTCGGCGGCGGCACTCTCCTCGCGGCGGAACGTAAACACCACGTGCGCGCCGTCCGCCGTCAGGCGTTCCACGATCGCTCGTCCGATCCCCCGCGACCCGCCCGTGACGATCGCGGTCTTCCCTGCGAGCTCCGTCATGCGTCATCCCCCTTCGGCACCACCCACAAGGAGGTGGAGTGGTCGACGGCCTTCAGGGACCAACCTACCCATCCGTGGCCGCCACGCCCGCGTCCAGAAACCGCGTCCGTACGCCGATTCCGCTGCGATTCCATATCGAGTCCACACCGATTCCACGCAGCGGCAGTGTCGTGGCCATGTGGTGTCCAGCCACGCGTCGGCTCCGGAGCCGGATGGTCGGGCCGCGTTTCCCCCGATCGGTGAGGCGAGCATGATCTGCTAGGACAGGCAGGCTTCCACGCAGAAGTTCCAGGCGGACATCCAGGCAGAGAGGACGGACCAGGTGCGCGCAAGCGGCGAACAGCACACCCTCGCGGCAGCGGACTACACGGCGACGGTCACCGAGGTCGGGGCGACCCTGCGCGAGCTGCGCCACTCCGGGCGAGAGCTGGTGGTGGGGTTCGGCGCGGAGGAGATGCGTCCAGCCTTCCGGGGTGCTGTTCTCGCGCCCTGGCCCAACCGGATCGGCGACGGCTCCTATGACTTCGGCGGGCGCTCCCACCAGCTCGCCCTGAGTGAACCCGACCGCCACAACGCACTGCACGGCCTGGTCGCCTGGTCGAGCTGGTCCCTCGTCGAGCGGGACGACAGCCGCGTCGTCCTCGGGTACCGGTTGTTCCCGCAGGTGGGCTACCCCTTCCTGCTGGAGCTGACCGCGTCGTACGAGCTCAGCGCCGACGGCCTGCGCTGCACGATCGCCGCGGTCAACGGCAGCGACACCGACGCGCCCTACGGCTGCGCGCCACACCCCTACCTCGTGGCCGGCTCGGGCCGGGTCGACGACTGGTCGCTAGAGCTCCCGGCGAGCCAGTACCTCCAGGTCACTCCTGACCGGCTGTTGCCGCGCGGGCTCGCCGACGTGGCCGAGACCGAGTTCGACTTCCGTACGGCGCGCCGGATCGACACGACGTTCCTCGACCACGCCTTCACCGGCCTAGCGCCGGAGGCAGACGGAACGGTTCGTGCGCGCGTGCGCACCGCCGAGGGACGTGGTGTCGAGATGCGGTGGGACGCCGGCTGTCCCTGGGTGCAGGTGCACACGGCCGACCGCCCCGAGCCCGCGCACAGCCGGATCGGCCTCGCCGTCGAACCCATGACCTGCCCGCCCGACGCCTTCAACTCCGGCACCGACCTGATCGTGTTGGCTCCGGGTGAGCGGCACGAGGCCAGCTGGGCCTACGCCGCGATCTGACCGCTTGGCTCCGCCGGCGGAGTCGGCATTCTGCCCTCCACATGTCGGTGCGGCGACTTAGGCTTGGCGCCCGCGACATGGAGGGGACCGGATGAGATTCGTCAGCGACACCACCCTGCTGGGCCGGGCGGCCGGCTTCGCCGCCCGGCACGCAGCCGGCAACACCGCCCCGATTCCCGCGCTCAGCGGGCTGCGGATCTCCGCCGCCGACGACGCCGTACGCCTGACCGGCTACGACTACGAGGCCAGCTCCACGGTCCGGCTGGAGGCGGAGGTCGACGAGCCGGGCGAGCTGTTGGTGCCGGGCCGGGTGTTCGCGGAGATCGTGCAGGCACTGCCGACGGGGCCGGTCAGCGTCCACAGCCGGGCGGGAGTCGTGGAGATCTCGGCCGGGACGAGCGAGTTCACGCTGCCCACGTTGCCGCTGGCCGACTACCCCGAGTTGCCGTCGCCGCCGGATCCGATCGGTGTTCTCGACGGCGCGGCGTTCGGCAAGGCGGTCACCCAGATGTCACGGATCGCGATCCGGGGTGACGTCGTACCCGTCCTGTCCGGCACCCTGCTCGAGTTCGGCGAGGAGTCGGTGACGTTGACGTCGTCCGACCGGTTCCGGGTCGCGATCCACCAGCTGCCGTGGAAGGCCACCGGTGCCGGCCTCCCCGTCCGCGCGGTCGTGCCCGCCCGGCTGCTCGCCGACACTGTGAAGGGGCTCGGCGCCGCCCAGCCACTCACCGTCGGCGTGGGCGGCGACTCGCTGCTCAGCCTGGGCAGCGACGAGCGCCTGACCACTCTGCGGCTGCTCGACGACACCTATCCCGCGCTGCGGAGCAAGGTGCCGAAGGCCTTCGTCGGGACGGTCACCTTCGCCGTGGAGGACCTCCGCGCCGCGGTGCGCCGGGTCTGCATCGTCGCCGACCGCTACGCGGCGGTGATGCTGACCATCGAGGCCGACGAGGCGGTCGTGGGTGCGGCCGGAGACGTCGACACCCGTGGCCGGGAACGAGTGCCGTGCCGGCTCGAGGGCGGCGGCGCCACGGTCGCGTTCAACGCCGGCTATCTTCTCGACGGGCTGGACGGGCTCGACACGACGTTCGCCCGGCTGTCGTTCAGCGAGGGCATCCGGGCCGCCCTGCTCACCGGGTGCGAGGAGATCGACGGCGAGCCGCGTCCCGACGTTCTCTACGTCGCGATGCCACGCCGACTGCCGAACTGAGCGAAGGGTCCGCGCGGGCCTGGACGTCGGAGCGCCACCTGAGGAGGCGCCCGGCTCAGGCGCCGTCGAGGTCGATCAGGTCGAGCGCGACGTTCAGGGCCGACTGCTGGGCAGCCTCCGGGGTCAGCGTCTCGTCCTCGTTGAGCAGGGTCGCTCCGCCGACGTGCATGCTGACGATGGCGAGGAGCGTCTTGATCCGGCGTTCGGGGGTGGCGTCCTCCTCGCACAGCACCCCGTGCAGCGACCGCATCCGCTGCTGGAAGCGTTCGCCGAGGCCGGACTTGTGCATGCCGGCGGGGTTCTGCTGGAAGAAGCGCATCGAGGGGAAGCGCCGGGCCACGATGCCGTTGTAGTGCCGGACCACTTCCTGCCTGGTCTCGGCGGTGCGGGGCTGTTGGCTCGCCCAGGCCACCAACTCGTCGATATCGCTGAGGAAGTCGTCCACCGTCGAGGCGACGATCTCCTCCTTGGACTTGAAGTGGTAGTAGAGCGCCGCCTTGGTCACGCCGAGTCGATCGGCGATCTCCCGGAGGGAGGTCGTGTCGTATCCCTGTTCGGCGAACAGGTCGAGGGCCACCTCCTGGATCCGCGCGCGGGTGTCGGAGCGCGCCGCGCGCGGATGACCGCCCGCGTCTGACGAGCCGGCCGACTCACTCGCGAGATCCGCCATACGTGTCCTCCCAGGAGGGCTTGACGAGGAATTTACTTGACGGCCGGTTAGTGCCGTCCTTACTTTACGGTAAGTAGGTTACTAGCCGGCCGGCAAGCAAGCCAGGCCCCGAGCCACGGGAGATCTCCGTGTCCACCACCGTGTCGCCCCCGGCGCGCCGAGAGGTCCTGGTCGTGTTGCCAGGACTCCTTCTCGCGATGCTGCTCGCGATGCTCGACCAGTTGATCGTCGGGACCGCGATGCCCCGCATCGTCGGAGAGCTCGGCGGCCTCGACCATCTCTCCTGGGTGGTGACGGCGTACGTCCTGACGTCGACTGTCTCCACTCCGCTGTACGGCAAACTCGGCGATCTCTACGGCCGCAAGCGGTTGTTCCTCGGCGCCATCGTGCTCTTCCTGGTCGGCTCGGCACTGTCCGGGCTGTCCCAGAGCATGGCCCAGCTGATCGGTTTCCGCGCGCTGCAGGGCCTCGGCGCCGGTGGCCTGATCGTCGGCGTGATGGCGATCATCGGTGACCTCATCCCGCCGCGTGAACGCGGTCGCTACCAGGGCTACATGGCCGCCGTCATGGCCGGCGCGACGATCGCCGGTCCGCTGCTCGGCGGGTTCCTGACCGACCACCTGTCCTGGCGGTGGGCCTTCTACATCAACCTGCCCCTCGGCGTGGTCGCGCTCGCCCTCGTCGCCAGCACGCTGCACCTGCCCCGGCACAAGATCAGCCACAAGATCGACTACCTCGGCGCCGGGCTGTTGACCGTCGCCGCGACGTCCCTCGTCCTGGTCACCACCTGGGGTGGGACGGAGTACGCCTGGGCCTCGGCGCAGATCATCGGGCTGGGCGTGCTCGGCGTGGCGGCGGTGATCGGCTTCGTCCTCGCCGAGCGCCACGCGGTCGAGCCGGTGTTGCCGCTGCGGTTGTTCCGGGACCGCAACTTCGCCGCGTCGACCCTGATGGGCTTCCTGGTGGGGTTCGCGATGTTCGGCGCAGTGACCTTCCTGCCGCTGTTCCAGCAGACGGTCCAGGGCGCCTCCGCCACCAACAGCGGTCTGCTCCTGTTGCCGATGATGGCGGCGTCCCTGGTCATCTCGCTGGTGGTCGGCACCGTGATCACCCGCACCGGTCACTACCGGACCTTCCCGATCATCGGCGGGGCGGTGATGACCGTCGGGATGTTCCTGCTGTCCCTGCTCGACGTGCACACCGGGAAGTTCGCCCTGTCGGTCTACATGGTCGTCCTCGGCGTCGGTATGGGTCTGCTGATGCAGGTCACCCTGCTCATCGCCCAGAACAGCGTCGAGCTCAAGGACATGGGCGTCGCCAGCAGCACCTCGACGTTCTTCCGGTCGATCGGCGGATCCTTCGGCGTCTCGCTGTTCGGCGCCATCTTCGCCAACCGGCTGGCCGACTCCCTGGCCGGCGTGCCAGGTGCGGACAAGCTGGTGAGCGGTGGTAGCGCCCACATCGACCCGGCGACGATGAACGCCATGCCCGACGCGATGAAGGAACCCGTCTTCCAGGCCATCGCGAGCGGCATGCACACGGTGTTCGTCTGGGCCGCGCCGTTCGCCTTCGCCGCGTTCCTGCTCGGCTGGCTGATCAAGGCGGTCCCGCTGCGGGGCGGCATGGAGTCGGCCGGACCCGCGGGCCCGGCCGGCCCGGAAGGCGAAGCGCTGCAGCCGGTGGGCCGGAGCTAGTCGCAGGACACGACCTCGTCGTGTCCTACCGCAGTGGAGATGCGGAGGCGCCGCGAACGCTGCGCCTCCGCATCCCCCTCGCAGGATCGGCTCAGGACGGGCTCAGGACGAGGAGAAGCCGAAGAAGACGACCGACGCGTCGTCGTGGACCTTGCCGCGGACCCGTCGGGTCGAAGCGTCGGCCTCGGCGTCCGCGCGCTCGGCCGCCCTGGTCGCCTCGATCCAGGCCCGCGGACCGGAGTCCTGCAGGGCGTCCAGGGCGCCCCGCCAGTCGACGGTGCCGAAGGTGTCGACGAGTCGGGTCGCCCCGTCCGACGCGACCATCAGCCGGCGCAGTCCGGTGGTCTCGACCGCGCCGACGATCGCTTCGTACGCCGAGTCCGGCCGCTCGGCAGCCACCCAGTAACCATCCGGTCGGTTGCGGTGGGAGCGCACCTGCGCGGCGGTGGGCCGGGCGCCGTTGGCGCTGAGCCGGCGACCGACCTGACCGGCGCGATGGTCGATGACCACCTGGACCTCGTCGCCGATGTCCAGGACCACGGCGGAGTCCGCCAGAACCAGGTAGTCGAGCCTGTTCCCGCGCACGCGGGCGGCGGCGACGGTCGCCGCGGGGCTGTCGGGGTGGGCGAGGTCGCAGGTCCCGGCGTGTGCGTCACGCGTCCGGACGATCGCCTCGGCCAGGCAGTCGGCGAGGGAGACGGCGTCCTGACCGGCGAGGCGGACCAGGTCGGCGCCCAGGGTCCGGGCGTACCACGCGACACCGTGGCGACACCCTGTGTCGTCGCGGTTCATCGGCGTCACGCCGTCCAGGACGACCGCGAGGTCAGCGGTGGCCGAGACGAAGTCCTCGTTGTCGATCGTCGAGCTGCCTGGTTCGGTCGCGAACGTCACGCGCACGGTCGGTCCACCCTTCCAGCCCCGCGTCCGGAGCGTTCGGTGTCGGTCATCCGACCCATCGGCCGGTCATCCGCCCTCATCATCCGCCCTCACAATCCGCCCTCACCATCGGCCAACACCCTCCGCCATCAGCGTCCGCCATCGGCCGCGGCGTCCTCGCGGCCAGAACCGGCATTTGGGTCGCGCGAATGCCCACCAACCGCTAGGGGGCTGGCATGCTGGACAGCGCTTGCACATGGCATGGAAGGAACCGCGCATGGCCCAGTCCGCACCGTCCTACCGCCATCTCGTGTCCGTCAAGGGCGTCTGCGTCCAGGGTCATCGCGTCCTGCTCCTGCGCAACGAGCGCGACGAGTGGGAGCTCCCCGGCGGCAAGCTCGAGCGCGGCGAGGACCCGCAAGCCTGCCTTGCGCGTGAGGTCGCCGAAGAGAGCGGATGGGACGTGCGGGTCGGTCCGCTGCTGGACGTCTGGCAATACCACATCTTCGCGGGTGCGGACGTCCTCGTCCTCACCTACGGGTGTGAGGTCATCAGCCTCGACCCCCCGGTACTCAGCGAGGAACACAAGCAGATCGGCCTCTTCGCCATGGACGACGTGTGCTTCCTGCGGACGCCGGACGGCTACCGGCGTTCGATCGACACCTGGTGGGCCGCCCAGACGCGACCCGTCAGGAAGATCGCAAGGACGGCTTGACACATGAAGGCCAACACCCAGCGAGGCGGCCGGTTGAACTTCGACCGGGTGGTCGATGCCTACGACGCGGGACGGCCCGACCTGCCGGTCTCGCTGGTCGAGCGGCTCAGCGCTGACATCGGCCTGTCCGAGGGCGCGAAGGTGCTGGAGATCGGGGCGGCGACCGGACAGCTGACCAGGGCCCTGCGTGCGAGCGGGCTCGAGGTGGTGGCGCTGGAACCCGGCGACTCGCTGAGGGCACGGCTGGTCCGCCACCTCGACGAGGGCAGCGGCTTCGTCGTACGCGGGGAGTTCTTCGAGGAGTACGCCGGCGAGGAGGGCCCGTTCGCCGCCATCTGGTCGGCCAACGCGTTCCACTGGGTCGATCCGGCCGTGTCGTATGAGAAGGCCGCTCGGCTCCTCCAGCCCGGCGGGCATCTGGCGCTCATCTGGACCTATCCGATCCTGCGGGACGACCTGCAACGCGAGCTCAACGCGCGGGTGTTCGTCGAGGAGCCGAGCTTCGCCCACGACCCGGCGACCTTCACCGACTACCTCACCGAGATCACCGAGGCCGGCCGGGACGAACTCCTCGCCTCCGGCGCCTTCGCGGAGCCCCGACGCTCCTGGTCCACCGACACCTACACCCTCGACGTCGACGCCTACGTCGCGTTCCTGTCGTCCTACGGTCAGATGGCCGGCCGGGAGGACGTCGAACGCGAAGCACTCGGTCGCAAGGTGCGCACGGCGCTGGGCGACCTCGACGTCGACCGCGTGGAGATCATCCAGCGGGTCTACTCCTGCCTGGCCCGACGACTCGACCCCGAGGGCGTGTCCTAGGCGCCAAGCCGAGACCATCGACCCTGCTGCCCACGGACGTCCGGCCCTCTCCGACACCGACCTCCCCGACCAGCGTGGAGAGCATTCCGATGGTCGAGGAGGAGTTGGGCGCATGGCCGTGTGTAGGGTTGGTGACTATCTGCTGTCCCGTCTGCGGGAGGTCGGTATCCGCCACGTCCTCGGGGTCCCGGGCGACTACCAACTGGAGTTTCTGGACCAGATCGAGGCGATGGACGGCATCGAGTGGGTCGGCAACTGCAACGAGCTCAACGCCGCTCACGCCGCCGACGGCTACAGCCGGCTGAACGGGATCGCCGCGCTGGTCACCACGTTCAGCGTGGGCGAGTTGAGCGCCCTCAACACCGTCGCGGCCGCCCTCGACACCGCGACCCGTGAGCCCGACCGCCTGGCCTTCGTCGAGGCTTTCACCCAGAGACTGGACGCACCCGAGTCACTCGTCGAACCGGGGAAGGCGTTCACCGCCGAGGACTACCACCATGCGCCCGTGTCCTGAGGAACCCACGACGCCCGGAGCCCGGACGTCGGCGGCGACCGGTCGCGAGCCGGTGGATCAGCGGCGGTGCGTCAGTGCCACTTCCTGCGTCGCTTCGGCGGGTGGACGTCGACGCCGCCGAGGATGGTCAGCCCCTTCAACACGACCACCGGCGCGCCCGGAGGCGGCGTGGTGTCCCCGCCCGACGCGCTGACGCCGCCGAGGATGCTGCCGCACTCGTTGCGGACCACAACACCCTCAGGAACGGTGACGTCGATGCCCCCCAACATCGCGAAGACCTCGATCTCGACCAGCGGCGCGTCGAAGGTCGCCTCGGTCATGTCGAGCTCGGCGCCGCCGAAGATGGTGATGGCCCGGCTCTTCCGGCGTACGCGCCAGCGCCCCTTGCGCTCTACCCCACCGAAGATCGCGACCATCTGGTCGACGTTGCTGTTGGCACCGGTCGGATCGACCACCGGCCCGTTGCCGGCGTGGCTCTGCTGCGGGTGTTGCGGCTGCTGCGGATGCCCCTGCGGTGAGACCGCCAGGTCGTAGGTGATCGGCTCCAGCTCGCCCATCGTCTTCGCGCCGTAGACGGCGTCCAGCCGCTCGGCGTGCTCATCGACGGTCAGCCGTCCGTCCGTCAGTGCCTCCGCGAGCACCTTGACGACGCGCTCACGGTCGGTGTCGGAGGCCCGCAGATGCGACTGAGCCGTCGGCCGAGTCGGCTCGGGCAGGTTCGTCATGGCGGAAACGATATCCCTACATCCGACATCCTTCGCCCAGCCCAATCCATTGCTTTACCAACCGCGGCCACTCCCACAGCGCGGCTCACGCACGCGGCCCGGAGCGGCCAGGGGTCCCTCAGGACGCCGCGTGGAGGCACCCGAGCACGTCGCGCATCTCGTCGTAGGTCTCGGGCAGGTTCCGTGTCCCGCCCAGTCGGTACCGCTCCAGCCGGATGGCGCCGACGTGGCGGGCACGGTAGATCTGTCTGCGCAGCGCCGCCTCGGGCGTGGTGGCGAGTGGACCGTACGTCGTCCAGAACGCGTCTCGCTCGGTGCCCGGACGCCGCCCGGCCATGCGGATCGTCCAGTCGGCCTCGGGGTCTCCCCACGAGGTCCGGTCGCAGTCGAACACGCCGCAGATGGTGGGCTCCGCGGCCCCGGGCTCGACCATCACGTTGACGGTCCACAGGTCGCCGTGCAGCATTCGGGGCTCCTTGACCTCCTCGAGGACCTCGCTGTGTCGTTCGGCGACCGCCGCGACCTGACGTAGGTCCGCCGCGTCCAGGCCGGCCTCCTCCAGGTCGGCGGCCGTGTCGGACAGCGAGGCGAGCACCGCCTCGGTCCAGGTGGCGAACGTCGGGCCCGCCACCCGCCCGAAGCGTTCACCTCCGACGGCGTGGATGTCGCGCGTGATCGCGCCCAGCTGGGCGAAGAACGACGCCCACCGCGGCCGGGGATAGGCGGCCAGGCCCTGCGGCGCGGGTACGCCGCCGAGCATCGTCTGGAACATGTAGTCCCGCCCGAGGATCTCGTGGGTGAAGCCGACCGCGAGGGTGCGCGGCAGCAGGGCCGCGATCGGGGCCAGGAACGGCAGGCTCGCGTGCTCGTTGCGCATGAGCTCCCGCTCGGACCGGTACCGCCGGGCCTGCTCCGGCGCGACGCGCAGGATGACCGGCCGCGTCCCGCCCACCTCGGTCGCGCCGGGGTTGTCGCTGAGGTCGCGCAGGTTGTCGAGGTCGACTCGGAAAGTACTGTTGTAGCTTCCGAGGCCGAGTTCGACGGCACCGCGGACGTGGACGTGCTTCCCGAACGCCCGCCGGCACATGGCGCGGATCTGCTCCGCGGTGACGGGCTGCTGGAACGCTCCGGGCGCGCGCTCGATCGGCCTGTAGTCCACCCGGCTCCCCACGAGTTCTGACGGCGACGCGGCCAGCCGATCCTGCCACAAACCACGGTGGGTATGCCGCACGTCCTCGTCGAGACCCGGAAGACCCACTGGTCGGCTCCGGGGAACGCCCGCGCGTCCTACTCGGCGCGTCGCAGGTAGCGGTGCCGGGCCCGGACCTCGTCGAGGAGTTCGTCAGCGTTCAGGGCGAGGGTGTCGAACCTGGGGTCGACCTCGTGGACGCGGGTGGAGTCGACGAGTTCCGCCTCGGACGGAAGGTCGTCCTTGAACGGGCTGACCGCCTGGGCGAGCACCGAGGACTCGAAGCCGAGCCGCTCGACGTACTTCGACTCGTCGTTCTTCCGCGCGTCACGCAGCGCGCCGGCCTCCCGCAGGACGAGTTCGACCTTCGCCAGCGTTTCGCGCGCGTCGGCCAGGACGGCGTACATTCCTTCCATCTTGGCCTGTACTTCCTGGCGCTCGATGATGGCGTGGTTCATTTCGGTTTTCGCGTCCCGGATGCGGCCCTGGTTGAGGGAGAATCCGAGCACCGCGCCGAGCATTCCTCCGACCACCGCGACAACCCCGGCATAGAGGCTCACGTACTGGTCCCAGGACGCCGCCTGCGTCGACAGGAACCAGATGAACCCGCCGAACATCAAGATGACCAGGAGGCCGATCAACGCGCGCGGGTCTCCCCACGTGAAGCCGTTGGCGCGCTCACGATTTGTGTTGTCACTCATGGTTCCCCCGCGGAGTCCGACGCGTGTGAAGGTATTTCGTCGAGACGCTTCCTACCGACTCATCATCCTAGGCGGCGCCAACAAGGGCGGACCGCAAATGCGCCGCTTCCTCATTCCACCTCCACAGTCCGTACGGTCCGACACATTGAATTTCGCCATCAGCAGCGGAGAAATGGCCGGCAAAAGGGCCGCCGCGAAAACAATGAAATCCACGAAAGCCACGGAATCCATGGAATTCGGCCACGACTATCGACCGACAAAACTCCCTCACGTTCCCGCAGTGCGTGACTGGTCAGGCGGGCACCCGCGCAGGATCGCACCGCCTGCGCAGAACATTTGTCCAATCCTGCAGCGCACACCGTCGGCGAGGGTGGATCCACCGGGAACCCGGTCCCGCCCCACCCGTGGGACGATCCCCTGGACACCGAGGTACCAGTGAGCAACGTCGACCTGCGCCGGCACCGCGGCACCTACGGCTTCGATGGGGACTTCCGGCTGGTATCCGCGGCCTGGCAGGTGACGATCTTCGGTGCGCTCTGCATCGCCCTGGTGGCGTTCTCCGTTCTCAACATCACCGCGGTCAGAGTCATGGGCGCCGTCATCACCGGCCTGATCACGCTCTGGCTGGTGCTCTCGGCAGCCTCGTACGTCTTCACGACCCGCGTGGGCAAGTTCACGGTGTGGGCGCGCGTCCTCACCGGACTCGGGCTAGGCGGTGACGAGGACCTGCTCGACCTGGGCTGTGGTCGCGGTGCCGTGCTGCTCGCCGCGGCGAAACTGCTCCCCAGGGGACGCGCGGTCGGGGTCGACCTGTGGCGGGCCGACCAGACCGGCAACCCGGCCGAGACGACGCTCCCCAACGCCGAGTTGGAAGGTGTCGCCGGGCGGGTGACGCTGCACAGTGGCGACATGACGAGACTGCCCTTCGACGACCACAGCTTCGACGACATCGTCAGCAGCCTCGCGATCCACAACATCCCGAACGCCGCCGGCCGGGAGGCGGCGATCGACGAGGCCGTACGCGTTCTCCGACCCGGTGGCCGCATCCTCATCGCCGACCTCGGGTCCACCCGGCACTACCTCGCCCGCCTGCGGTCCCTCGGCCTGACCGAGACGGGGCGCCGCAACCTCGGCTGGCGGGTGTGGTGGAGCGGCCCCTGGGCGCCCACCCATCTGGTCACGGCCAGGGCGAAGCAGGCGGTCACCGCCCCGCACGAGGCGGCGTCGTAGGGGTGAGCGAGCGGCTGACGGGACACCCCACCGGCAGGGGGGCGGCCGGCGTCACCGGCTCAGGCCGGAACGAAGTCGGTCTCCCGGTCCCAGTGGCGGTGCTGACGCATCGCCTCGGCGAACATCCGGCAGAAATCCTCCAGCCGGTTCTTGTTCGGGCCGCGCACCTGGGTGACCACTCCCCGGTCACTGATCAGGTCCTCCGCACTGGTGGCCATCCGGACCTCACCGATCGGAGCGACACCCAGCACGTCGAGTCCCTCGGCGACGGCACCCACGGTCTTGCCGTGCTTGAACGCCTCCGCGAGGAAGTGCACCGCGTCGCCGTCCCCGGCGAGCGCACGGGCGGAGTCCGCGCCGCCGGGTACGACCACCGCGTCGTACAACACCGACGACATGGTGGCGATCCGGCGGTCGGCCCGGACAGCGTTGCCGTTCTGGGTCGCGAGCGCTCCGTCGTGCGGTGCCAGTACCTCCACCACCACGCCCATGCCGCCGAGGTTCTCCACGATCGCGTCGACGTGGACTGGGTCGACTCCGTCGCCGGCGAGCAGGGCGACCCTGCGGCTGTCGATGGGGGCGGTCCGGTCCAGCACCTGGCTCAGAGCGGGAGAGGAACGCCCGTGGTTCGGCACGATCTCCCGCTCCGGCGGAGTGACCCCGATGCCGGAGGCCACCATCCCGGCCAGGTCGTGGTCGATGTGGTTGATCTGCTCGACCGCGCGTTCCCTGATCTCCGGGCGGGTGCACTTGCCCAGTTCGAACTGGAACGCCGCGACGATGTGCTTCTTCTCCGGAGCCGTCATGCTGTTCCAGAACAGCGTCGCCTGGCTGTAGAAGTCCTTGAAACTCTCGCTGCGCTTGCGGATCTTCACCCCGTCGACGCGTTCCTGGTAGTGGCTGAACACCGAGGGGTCGGAGCCGGCGCCTTCGGCACCGTCAGGGACCCGCGGATAGTTGCCGGCGACGGAGTTGGGCGAGTAGCTGGACTGGCTGCGGTAGATGCGCATCTGCCCGAAGCCGTCCCGCTGGTTGTTGTGCACCGGGGCGATCGGCCGGTTGATTGGGAGCTGGGCGAAGTTCGGGCCGCCGAGCCGGATCAGTTGGGTGTCGAGGTAGGAGAAGTTGCGCGCCTGCAGCAGCGGGTCGTTGCTGAAGTCGATGCCAGGCACGATGTTCGCGGTGTGGAACGCGACCTGCTCGGTCTCGGCGAAGAAGTTGTCGGGGTTGCGGTTGAGGACGAGCTTGCCGATGCGGCGGACCGGCACCTGCTCCTCCGGGATGATCTTGGTGGGGTCGAGCAGGTCGAAGTCGAAGCTGAACTCGTCCGACTCCGGCACCAGCTGCACGCCGAGTTCCCACTCCGGGAAGTGGCCGCTCTCGATCGCCTCCCACAGGTCACGACGGTTGAAGTCGGGATCCTTCCCGGCCGCCTTCTGCGCCTCGTCCCACACCAGGGAGTGGATCCCGAGCATCGGCTTCCAGTGGAACTTCACGAAGGTGCCACGACCCTCGGCGTTCACGAACCGGAACGTGTGGACGCCGAAACCCTCCATCATCCGGAAGCTCCGCGGGATCGCCCGGTCCGACATCAGCCACATGACCATGTGCATGGCCTCGGGCTGCAAGGAGACGAAGTCCCAGAACGTGTCGTGGGCGGACGCCGCCTGCGGCATCTCGTTGTGCGGCTCGGGTTTCACCGCGTGCACGAAGTCGGGGAACTTGATGCCGTCCTGGATGAAAAACACCGGGAAGTTGTTGGCGACCAGATCGTAGGTGCCGGTCCGGGTGAAGAACTTCGTCGCGAACCCGCGGACGTCGCGCACGGTGTCGGCCGATCCGCGCGAGCCGGCCACGGTGGAGAACCGCACGAACACCGGCGTACGACGTCCCGGCTCCTGCAGGAAGTCCGCGACGGTGTACTCCGCCATCGACTCATACGCCTCGAAGTACCCGTGCGCGCCCGAACCTCGGGCGTGGACCACCCGTTCCGGGATCCGCTCGTGGTCGAAGTGGGTGATCTTCTCCCGGGCGTGGAAGTCCTCCAGGAGCGTGGGACCGCGCTCGCCGACAGTCAACGAGTCGTCGGTGTGGTCGATCCGCACGCCCTGCTGGGTGGTCAGATCGGTGCCCTCGACGTCCACTCGGACCGCCTCGAGCTGCTCGTCCTTGGAGTTCGCTCCGTTCTCGGGCGACGGCTTGGCACCGCTCCTGGTCGGGTCCGCGCTGGGGTCCGCCATCCCAATCCCCTTTCCGTGTGCCAATCTCAGCGATTTCGGTCATGCCGTGACGTCCCGCCCCTACCCAGGTGCCGGGCGGCTACGCCTCACGTCGGCGCGTCGTGCGTCCGAAGGCGGCCAGAGCGGCGTCCTCACCCGACGCGGAACGGCGAGCGGCGGAATCCCTGTGACCGACCGCGAACCTGTGGTGTCGTGAGAGAGAGGAGACAGATCGAGGAACTGGAGGCGGTGTCATGGATTCGGACAAACCGCCCCGCCGCGTGGTGATCGTCGGCGGTGGCTTCGCGGGCCTGTACGCCGCCCGCGCGCTACGCCGCGCGCCGGTGTCGGTGATCGTGATCGACCGGGCCGCCCACCACCTGTTCCAGCCGCTGCTCTACCAGTGCGCGACAGGCATCCTCTCCGAGGGAGAGATCGCCTCCCCGCTGCGCCTGGTGCTGCGCCGGCACAAGAACGTCGAGACACTCCTCGCCGAGGTGGTCGACGTCGACCCCGCGCGCCACGTGGTCATCGCGTTGCGCCCGGGCGGGAGCCGACTGGAGATCCCCTACGACGACCTGGTGTTGACGGCCGGCGTACGCCAGTCGTACTTCGGTCACGACGAGTTCGCGGCCCACGCGCCCGGCATGAAGACGATCGGGGACGCCCTCGCCATCCGGCAACGCGTGTTCGGCGCGTTCGAACTGGCCGAGACCGCCTCCACCGTGGAGGAACGCCGCAAGCACCTCACCTTCGCCCTCGTCGGGGCGGGCCCGACCGGCGTGGAGCTGGCCGGCCAGATCCGCGAACTCGCCACGCACACGTTGCGCAAGGAGTTCCACCGCAGCGCGCCCGGGGACGCGCGGGTACTGCTGTTCGACGGCGGGTCCGAACCGCTCGCGTCGTTCGGGCCGAAACTCTCCGCCCGGGCGGCGGCGGCCCTCACCCACCTCGGTGTGGAACTGCACATGAACTCACGCGTCACCGACGTCGACGCGACAGGTCTGACGGCGCAACGAAAGGACGGCGGCGAGGAGTATCACGAGGCGGGCACCGTCCTGTGGACCGCCGGCGTCGCCGCACCACCTCTGGCGCACGCGATCGCCCGCGCCTGCGGCGTGGAGCAGGACCGGTCCGGGCGGATCAAGGTCCAGCCTGACCTCACCGTCCACGGACATCCCGACATCTCCGTGGCCGGTGACCTGATGAGCCTGGACCGACTCCCCGGCGTCGCCGAGGTGGCCATGCAGGCCGGGCGCTACACGGGCTCCCGGATCCGCCGCGCGGCACAGGGACATGCTCCACCCGGCCCGTTCAAGTACCGCGACCTCGGCTCGGCAGCCTACGTCGCCCGGGGCCGGGCGGTCGTCCTCGTCGGCAGGATACGGCTGAGCGGCTTCCTCGGCTGGCTCACCTGGCTCCTCCTGCACATCGCCTTCCTCACCGGCTTCCGCAACCGCCTCTTCGCCGTCGCGACGTGGCTGGTGGCCTTCACGCGGGAGGTCCGGCCCGAACGCGCGTTCACCACCCGCGAGATCGAGACCGCCCGCAACGTCTACGCCGTCATCGCCGGCGGGGACGCGGCGCGCGCCGGAACCCGGGACACCGGGGCGGGCACCGTGCCGCGCCAAACCACCGCGGAACCCGCGCCGCCGCCGAGCGAGCGGCCGGCCGGCCCCACCAGGCCGGCGGAACGCGGTGGTGTTCAGCGACCCCCGGGGTCCTCCGGGCCGCGGGACACCGGCTCGACGGGCGGCTCCTGAACGTCGACACGTCCACTGAGACGTCCGGCCGCCCCGACCAGGCGCGGCTCGAGATCCCAGACGTAGGCCAACTGTTGGGTGGCCCACAGCTCGTGCAGGGTGTGGGAGATCTGGGCATCACGCTCGGCCGCCCCGACCCGGCGTAGGCATCTCACGATGAACGCGTGGTCGGCCGGGTTGCGCGGCTGGGCCGCGGGAACCGGCATGGCGGGGTCTGCCACGGAGGCGGCGAGGTCGTAGTACCAGCCGCGCAGTGACTCCGACTGACGACCGAGTGGATCAGGGTCGTCAGCCGACCCGGGCGGCTCCCTGTCGTCGATCCGCTCGGCCCGCGCCCGCGCCTGGGTCACGTGGGCGAGCGCGGCCAACGTGTGGCCGGCGAGCAGCAGCCGGTTCGCGCCCGCGACCAGGGCGGCGGCGGCCGAGACCCGCTCGGGTTGGGCGGTCTGCCGGGCGAGGTACTGCCCGAAGGCGTCGTCCAACCGAACGTTGTCGCCACCGGCGGTCCGACTCGCCGACTCGAACGCCGTCCGCGAGTCAGCCGCCCACCCCGCCGCGCGGTCCTTGGACGCCACGAGGTCTCGGACCGCCGCGGTGATGTAGTCGATGCCCGACCGATAGGACTCCGCGACCTGTCGCCACAGCACGGCGTCGGCACCGCGCGGCCACAACATCACGCCGACCAGCAGACTGATCGCACAGCCGATGCCGATGTCCTCCAGGCGGATCAGTCCGACCTGCCAACCGGTCGGACGGACGATGTTGAACAGGATCAACACCATCAGGCTGAAGGAGACCTGTCCCCCGGTGAACGACAGCCCCGGCACGAAACTGGCGAGGAACACCACGAACGGCAGCAGCACCCACAAGAGGACGAGGTGCGGGCCGACGAGGATCACGATGCCCGCGCCGACGACGACACCGATGACGGTGCCCACCAGCGCGCGGAGCACGGTCACACCGGTGCCCGTCGCCGTCGATCGCAGCACCGACAGGGTGGCGAGCACCACCCAGAACGCGTTGCTCACTCCCAGGATCTGGGCGATGTAGACCGCGAGGGCCACACCGACGGCGCCACGGACGCTGTTGCGGAACCACACCGAGTGCGGCGTCAGGTGGCTCAGGGCCCTGACCCAGCGGCCGTTGCCAGGTCTCCGCAGCGGCGGGGTCCTGGCGTAGCGCCCGAGGGGTTCGGCGACCGATCGCTCCCGCACGGTGCTGGCCGCCTCCTCGACCCGGGCCGTACCGCCGGTCGCCCGAAGCGTCGTGGTCGCCACGGCGTACGTCGCGTAGGACAGTGCCCGGATCCGAAGCGGCGGGCCGATCGCGCGAGCCAGGAACGCGTCGTCGTCGATCTCCCGAACGCGCGCGACCACGGCGTTGGCGAGTCTGATCCGGGCGGCGTCCAGCGCCAGGAGGTCCGGCTCTGCCGAGCCGCCCCGCAGCCGGTCGGCGCAGGCGCGGAGAACGGCGACGCACTGGTGGGCGACCTCGTCGTCCTCCCTCGGGGTCAGTGTGGTCGCGGGACTCCGCCCGGCGTCCGCGACGACCCGTACGGTGAGGGAGAAGAGCCAGTCCAGCTCGTTGCCGACGCAGACGAGTGCCCTGTCCCCACCGGGCGTCCTGGACGGCCGGTACGGAGTCGTGACGTACAGCTCCCGCATCTCCGCGACCGTGACGTGGGCGACCCGCGCCGCCTCCCCCGGCTGCCCGCGCACGGTCTTCTCCATCACCTCGGCGATCGCGTCGCAGGCGTTCGCGGCGGCGTTCCACAGCTCGTAGCGGGGGCGGTCGGGCCAGAGGAAGAGCGCGGTGGGGATGGCGACGACGCAGGCCAGCCCCCAGCCGATGAGCCGCGGCGGCACGGCGTCGAGGTTCCCGGGGATCGAGATGGGGAGTACGAAGAGGAGCACCGCTCCGGTCGAGGCCGCCTGGACGTAGCCGTTGAGGACGCCCGCGAAGAGGGCGACGAAGACGATGACCAGCGTGACGATCAACGCGAGCACGGAGTTGCGGGAGGCCAACGTGCCGACCGTGATCAGCACCGCGCCGAGGCCGGCCATCGCGAGATAGGCGAAGAGCCGATACCGCCGCCAGCCTGCCCAGTCGATCAGGACGAGCAGGGCGAACCCGCCGAATGCGGCGAAGACGGAGGCCCGAGGGTCGCCCAGCGCCAGATGGGCCAACCCGAAGGTGAGCGGGATGACGATGGCGGCGCGGGCACCGCGGATGAGCGCGTGCCGGCGTGGGCCGGACAGGTCACGCCACCACTGCCGCCACCACTTCCGCCAGCGCACCGCGTCCTCCTCACCGCCGCCGGGCTCCCCCTCCCAGGCTCTTCCCCGTTTCCCGGGGTCGGCGAGCCGGGGTCGACGAGCCGGGGGCGGGCGAGGGCCTGGGCGGGCGAGGGCCTGGGCGGGGCGAGGGGATGTGCGCTCAGTACATGCGTTTGCCGCCGCCGGCGTAGATCGTCTGACCGGAGACCCAGCGCGCCTGCTCGGAGGCGAGGAAGACCGCGATGTCCGCGATGTCGTGAGGTTGGCCGACCCGGCCGAACGGGCTCAGCGCGTCGGCCTCCGCCCGCATCTCCGCGCTGATCCAGCCGGTCTGCACCGGACCGGGGGCAATGGTGTTGACGGTGATCCCGGCCGAGGCCATCTCCTGGGCGGCCGATCGGCTCAGGCTCTCCAGGGCGTACTTCGTGGCGCCGTAGGACACCTCGCCGGCGAACTGCGGCGCCGCGTCGGTGCTGAGGTTGACGATCCGGCCCCAGCCGCCGGCTCGTTGCAGTACCCGACGGTGGAACTCCGCCATCAGGATCGCCGGGGCGCGGGTGTTGACCGCGAAGTGCGCGTCGAGGTTGGCGGCGTCGACCACGGCGCAGTCGAAGTAGAAGACCGGGTCGCGTTGCGGCACGAACGTGTCCGGGACGCAGTAGGCGGCGTTGTTGACCAGGATCTCGACCGGGCCGAGTACCGCCTCCACCCGGTCGAAGACCTCCACGCACGCCGCCGGATCGGCCAGGTCGACCAGGAAGCGCCGCGCGTCGACATCCGCCTCGTGCAGGCCGGCCAGAACCTCACCGCCGTCGGAGGCGGTCGCGGCGGCGTACATCCGCGCGTCCGGGCCCTCCTCCGGCTCCCCGGCCTGCTCCGGCCGTTCGGCGGTGGGCAGGAAGGCGAGCGCGACGCGTGCGCCTTCCCGCCCGAGCGCGTGGGCGATCGCGGCGCCGATCCCCAGCGGGCTGTTCGAACCGGTCACCATGGCAACCCGCCCGGTCAGTCCGGCATCGATCATGACGCGGACCTCAGCGGACCATGAGGACGTGCTCACCGCGGGGTACGAGTTCGCCGATGACCGGCGCGCCCGGGATCTCGCCCGCGAGCAGCAGCCCACCGGAGGTCTGCGCGTCGGCGAGCAGCAGCGCCTCGTCGGTGCTGACGGCCGACACGTCGGCGTACGGCGCCACCCAGTCGAGGTTGCGCCGCGTCCCGCCGCTGACGTAGCCGTCGCGCAGCGCCTCGCGCGCGCCGGCGAGGTAGGGAACCGCGGCGGCGTCGACGACCGCGCTCACGCCACTGGCCCGGGCCAGCTTGTAGAGGTGGCCGAGCAGTCCGAACCCGGTGACGTCGGTGCCGCATCGTACCCCGGCGTCGACGGCGGCCCGGGACGCCGCCGCGTTGAGGGTGGTCATCGCGGCGACGGCCTCCTCGAAGACCTCACCGGTCGCCTTGTGCCGGGAGTTGAGGACACCGACGCCGAGCGGCTTGGTGAGCGAGAGCGGCTGGCCGGCTCGGCCGGCGTCGTTGCGCATCACCCGGTCGGGGTCGACCAGCCCGGTCACCGCCATGCCGTACTTCGGCTCCGGGTCGTCCACGCTGTGGCCACCCGCGAGGTGACAGCCCGCCTGGCGTGCGACGTCGAGTCCGCCCTGCAGCACCCTGGTCGCGAGGTCGAAGGGCAGCACCTCCCGCGGCCAGGCAAGCAGGTTGACCGCCACCAACGGCGTACCGCCCATCGCGTACACGTCGGAGAGCGCGTTGGTCGCGGCGATCCGGCCCCAGTCGTAGGCGTCGTCGACCACTGGGGTGAAGAAGTCGGTGGTCACGACGACGGCGAGGCCGTCCCGGATCGAGACCACGGCCGCGTCGTCCCCGGAGTCGAGGCCGACCAGGATCTCGCCGGGAGGCTCGGGCACGTCGCCGGCCACGTTGGTGGTGAGGCCGGCGACGATCTCCTCGAGCTCACCGGGGGGAATCTTGCAGGCGCAGCCGCCGCCGTGGGCGTACTGCGTCAGTCGGACCAGGTCACTCGCCGGGGAGGTCGGTGCGGCACTCGTCTGCGTCATACGCCCCATGTTTCCCCTCGGGGCGTATGTGCACCACCGCCGGCCCGCTCACCGCTACGCCGGACGCACGGCTAGCCGAGGTCGTACTCGAAGACGTAGGTGTGGCTACCGTCCTCGTGACGAGTGATCTCGATGTCGCCTCGGAGTCCCCGCAGTTCGCCCGTCCCCGTGTCGGGGACGACGGAGACGTCCGGTGTTCCGGCGCCGTCCTCGGCGGTCATGCGAGCGGAGTGCTGGATCACGAACGTCCCGGCCCGACCGGCGAGGCGCGCGCTCACGCGCTCGATCCCGACGTACGCGGCCGACGTCGGGACCTGGGCGAGAGCGGTGAGCAGGCGGGCGGTGCTCGTACCCTCCAGGTCGCCGTGCCAGTTCTTGCCGACCTCGATGTCGGCGAGTTCGGCGCCCTCGGCCTGGTCGTAGGTGGAGCTGTCCCAGCGGGTGATGTCGAAACTGCCGGTCGCGCGGTGACCCATGGTGGTTCCTCTTCGTCGGTCCGGGTGAACACGCGTCATGCTTCCGCACGTACCTGTCAACTCCTGTCAGGTACGTGCGGTGCCGAGCCGTCTCATTCGGGCCGGGTCAGCGGGCCGGGTCAGCGGGCCGGGTCAACTGGTGCGCGGCCAGCAGCGACGTCCACACCAGAGCGAGCGCGATCGCGACGGCGAGGGCGACGTTGACGGCCCGGGCCCCCTGCAGCCCGAAGAGCGACAGCCAGGTCACCAGGAACAGCGCCCCCGTCGACGCGCTGAAGACGGCCCAGCCGCGGTACCCGGTCGCGGCGAACCGCCGGGCGAACACGAAGCACGCGGCGATGAGGGCGAGGAACGCGACCCCGGAGACGAGGAGGTGCACGACCGCGTGCCAGCTCATGGTCGTCGGCGGGCCGAGCGGCGTGCCAGGCGGGAAACCGTCGGCCGGGTCGGCGGAGAAGCAGCCCGCGGCGACCATCCCGGCCCCGAGGACGCCGATGAGCCGCGGACCCCACGTACCGCCCCGGCCTGCGACGCGACCCAGCATCCGGCGCAGCCCGCTCGCGTACGCGACGAACAGCAGGCCGGTGACCACGAAGGTGGCGATCTGGATCCACCCGCGGTCGCCGTTGCTCAACATGCTCGCCGGGTGTCGGCTGATGTCGAACCCGTCCCTGGTGAGCATCTGCAGGACGACCACGACGACGTAGAGCGGGCCGGCGAGGATGCCGCACGTCAGCAGCGTTCGCGTCGATCTGGCGGCGGCTCTGTCGGGCGCTCTGCCGGCCGTCGTGGTGAGGTTCTCGGTCATCGGTCCGCCTCTCGTCCTCCGGTACCCGCCCGGACGCAGAATGTCAGCGACAACTTATATAAGTCAAGGATGAGTAATCTTGGGACTCGCCGATGCCGGCGCGACCAGATCAGCTCCACACAGCGCCACACAGCGCCAGTGGGTCGCGGCGGTGCGGTGAAGCCGGAGAACTTCCGCGACGCGACATCGGGCCACCGCGAGGTGAGGAGCTGCGACTGGAACAATGTGCGGATGGTTCGTGGAGGCGTCTCCGGCCTGGTGGCCGGCACGGTCTTCAACACCGATGAGCGGCAGGAGCTGCCGCTGGCGGGTTCGATTCCCGTCCGCCTCCGCCACCAGCGGCCCGGCGTCCGTCCGCTACCGCAGGGAGCGCGCCGCCGATGACAGACGCCCGCCGCCACGTCCCGCGCACCGATGTCGTGCTCGCCGATCCCCGGCTTGCCGAGGCGATCCGTGCCCTCGGTCGCACCGCCGTGAAGGCCACGATCGTGGCGACGCAACAGCGCGTACGCGCCGGCGAGGTGCACCCCGAGTCGCTGGTCGACGTCGTACTGTCCGCGCTGCCCGAGCACGCGACGACACTCCGCCGGGTCGTCAACGCCACCGGCGTCATCGTCCACACCAACCTCGGCCGGGCACCGCTGTCGGCGGCCGCTCGCGACGCGCTGGACGTCGCCGCCGGGACGACCGACGTGGAGTTCGACCTGGCCACCGGCGAACGCGCACGACGCGGACGCGGCGCGCTCGCGGCACTCGCCAACGCGGTGCCCGACGCGGGTGCCGTCCACGTCGTCAACAACAACGCGGCAGCGTTGCTCCTCACCGCCCTGACCCTCGCGCCCGGCGCCGAGATCGTGCTGAGCCGAGGGGAGTTCGTGGAGATCGGCGACGGCTTCCGCATCCCCGAACTCCTCGCCGCCAGCGGCGCACGGCTCCGCGAGGTCGGCACGACCAACCGCACCACCCTGCGCGACTACCAGGCGGCGATCGGGCCCGACACCGGGTTCGTCCTGAAGATCCACCCGTCCAACTTCGTGGTCTCGGGCTTCACCGCGAGCGTCGGTGTGCGCGAGCTCGCCACCCTCGACGTCCCCCTCGTCGTCGACATCGGCTCCGGTCTGCTGGCTCCCCACCCACTGCTGCCCGACGAACCGGACGCGGCCAGCACACTGCGGGCCGGCGCGACACTCGTCACCGCCAGCGGCGACAAGCTGCTCGGCGGACCCCAGGCCGGCCTGCTGTTCGGCTCCTCCGAGGTCGTGGAGCGGGTACGCCGGCACCCCGCCGCGCGGGCGATGCGCGTCGACAAGCTGACCCTCGCGGCGCTGGAGGCGACCCTGCGTGGGCCGACCCCACCCGTGCGCGCCGCACTCGACGCGGCCGAGGACGAGCTGCGGATCCGGGCGGAGAAGGTCGCGGCCGGTCTCGCCGGGAGCGGCGTCGACGCCGAGGCGGTCCGGTGCCGCTCGGCGGTGGGCGGTGGCGGCGCACCCGAGGTGGAGCTACCCAGCTGGGGTGTCGCCGTTCCGGCCGCGTGGGGGCAGCGCCTGCGGGTCGGCACACCGCCGGTGGTCGGTCGGGTCCACGGCCACAGGTGTGTCCTCGACCTGCGAACCGTCGACCCGGCCGAGGACGCCACACTCGCCGTCGCCGTGACCGCTGTGGCCGGGGTGGCCGGGGTGGCCGGGGTGGCCGACGGCTCGAGTCACCCGCCCGCGCCGAACCGCGCCGGCGCCCCCGGACCCCGCTGATGCACGTCATCGCGACCGCCGGCCACGTCGACCATGGCAAGTCGACCCTGGTCCGCAGGCTCACCGACATGGAACCCGACCGCTGGGCGGAGGAACGCCGCCGCGGCCTGACCATCGACCTCGGCTTCGCCTGGACGACACTGTCGGACGGGCAGCGACTCGCGTTCGTCGACGTACCCGGCCACGAACGCTTCGTCCCCAACATGCTCGCCGGTGTCGGACCGGTGCCCGCGACCATGTTCGTGGTTGCCGCGGACGAAGGCTGGCGGGAGCAGTCGACCGAACACCTCGCCGCCCTCGACGCCCTCGCCGTCCGGCACGGTCTGCTCGTCGTGACCCGCTCGGACCTGGCCGACCCCGAACCCGCCCGGGCGCGGGCCCTCGAACACCTGGCCGGCACGACGCTCGGCCGGGTGCCCTCCGTCGCGGTGAGTGGCCGCACCGGGGCCGGCCTGGACGAGCTTCGCGAGGAACTCCGCGCACTCACCCGGCGGCTGCCGGCTCCGGATCCGGCGGCCGACGTACGACTGTGGGTCGACCGGTCGTTCACCGTCCGCGGCGCGGGGACGGTCGTCACCGGCACGCTCGCCGCGGGGACCCTCGCGGTCGGCGACGAGCTCGTGGCACACGGGCGCGGAACGCGGCGTGCGGCCGGGGTACGGGTTCGGGTCCGGGGCCTCCAGGCACTCGGGACCGACCAGTCCACCGTCTCCGCGCCGGCCCGGGTCGCGGTCAACCTGCGCGGCGTCGAGCGTTCGGACCTGGCCCGCGGCGACGCCCTCCTCACGCCGGAGTCCTGGGTCACCACCGAGGTCGCGGACGTCATGCTGCGCTACGCCACCGACGAACCACCGGCCGGAACGCTGGTCCTGCACACCGGCGCGGCGGCCGTCCCCGTCCGGGCGCGCCCGCTCGGCCCGGACACCGCCCGGCTCACCCTCGACCGGCCGCTCCCGCTCCGCACCGGAGACCACGGCCTGCTCCGCGACCCGGGCCGGCACGAGGTCGCGGCCGGTGTCCTCGTCCTCGACGTCGCACCCGCGGCACTGCACCGGCGCGGAGCCGCGCGACTGCGGGCCCAGGCGCTGGCCGCCGCGGTGGACGTGGCCGACCGACCCGCCCAACTCGCGGCACGCGTCGCCCACCTGCGGCTACGCGAACACGGCCTCGCCCGCCGCTCCGAGCTGTCGGCCATGGGGCTCCTCGCGGCGGGCCGCGCCCTCGACGAGGAGTGGTACGCCGACGAAGCGCACTGGGCGGAACTGGTCCGCCGGGCACCCGAGGAGCTCGCGGCCTGGCAGCGGGAGCACCCACTGGCCGCGGGCATGCCCGCCGACGTAGTCCGCCAGCGCCTCGACCTGCCCGCGGCGCTGATGTCGACCGTCACCGCGGCGGCCGGGCTCGTGCTGCGTGACGGGCTGGTCCGGCGTCCGGGCGCCGACACGGCGCTGCCCCCACCTGTGGAGAAGGCGGTCCGGGCGCTCGAGGACGAACTCGCCGCCGCACCGTTCGCCGCGCCGGACGCCAAACGCCTGGAGGCGCTCGGACTCGGCACCCGCGAACTCGCCGCCGCCGTCCGCGCCGGACGCCTGGTCAAGGTGGCCGACGGCCTCGTGCTGCTGCCGGACGCGGTGGAGCGGGCCGGGCGCACTCTCGCGACCCTCGATCCGCCGTTCACCCTCAGCCAGGCGAAGAACGCGCTCGGGACCACGCGCCGGGTGGCGGTGCCTCTGCTGGAGCTGCTCGACGAGCGCGGCGTCACTGACCGGCTGTCCGACAGCACGCGCCGACTCCGCTCCTAGAAGCCGCCGGGTCCCACCGGTCGGCACACCGGGGTCTTCGCGGGTCCACGATCAGGTCCGGCCCGACGTCTTTGGGCCCGGGGCGCTAGCCTGGCTACCGCCGGTATCCGGCACGGATCACCCCTCCTGGGTGTTTGTGTCGGTACCGTCCGGGAAGGGTCGACCTCGGGAGGCGATCATGGGCGTACGACAGTGGATCGAAGGTTGGCCCGTCTACCGCCAGCTGACGGGCAGCGACCCGCTCGGCCGCGGTTCGGCGGTGACCTCGGCCCGCACCCGTGAGCTGGAGGCCCGTACGGCGAAGGCCGACTCGGTTGTCCGTTCGGTCTGTCCCTACTGCGCGGTCGGCTGCGGCCAGAAGGTCTACGTCAGGGACGGCCAGGTCACCCAGATCGAGGGCGACCCCGACTCCCCGATCTCCCGCGGCCGGCTGTGCCCCAAGGGCTCCGCGAGCAAGCAGCTCGTCACCAGCCACACCCGCGTCACGACGGTCCTCTACCGCCGTCCGCGCGGGCGCGACTGGGAGCACCTCCCCCTCGACAAGGCGATGGACATGGTGGCCGACCGGGTGATCGAAACCCGCCGGCGCACCTGGCAGCAGGACTTCGAAGGCCGGCGCGTACGCCGCACCATGGGCATCGCGAGCCTGGGTGGGGCGACGCTGGACAACGAAGAGAACTACCTGATGAAGAAGCTCTACAGCGCCATGGGCGCCATCCAGATCGAGAACCAGGCCCGGATTTGACACTCCGCCACCGTTCCCGGTCTGGGAACGAGTTTCGGTCGTGGCGGTGCCACGACGTTCCAGCAGGACCTCGCCAACGCTGACTGCATCCTCATCGAGGGCTCCAACATGGCCGAGTGCCATCCCGTGGGGTTCCAGTGGGTGATGGAGGCCAAGGCCAGGGGCGCGAAGATCATCCACGTCGACCCCAGGTTCACCCGGACCAGCGCGGTCGCCGACACCCACGTCGCGCTGCGGGCGGGCTCGGACATCGTGTTCCTCGGCGGCCTGGTCAACCACGTGCTGAGCAACGGCCTGGAGTTCCGGGACTACGTCACCGCCTACACCAACGCGGGCGCGATCCTGCGCGAGGACTTCCGCGACACCGAGGACCTCGACGGCCTCTTCTCCGGCTACGACCCCGACAACAGGCACTACGACACCCAGTCCTGGATGTACGAGGGCGCGGTGACACCTCCGGCTGCCGGTGAACGCGAGGAGGGCCCGGCCCGGGTCGAACCAGACGGTGACGGGGACACCGGAGGCCAGGGCGCCACGCAGGAGCACGGCGGCGCCCAGCACCGGGCGGCGGCGCGCGCGGAGGCCTACGGAAGTGGTGGGGCCGCCCTGACCACCAAGGCGCGGATCGACCCGACGCTAGAACACCCGCGCTGCGTGTTCCAGGTCCTCAAACGACACTTCGCCCGCTACACACCGGAGATGGTCGAGGAGACGTGCGGCATCTCCCGGGAGCAGTTCCTCGAGGTCGCCCGCGCGATCACCGAGAACTCCGGCCGGGAGAAGACGACGGCGCTGGTCTACTCCGTCGGCTGGACCCAGCACACGGTCGGCGTGCAGTACATCCGTACGGCGTCGATCCTGCAGTTGCTCCTCGGCAACATCGGCCGTCCCGGTGGCGGCATCCTCGCCCTGCGCGGCCACGCCAGCATCCAGGGCTCCACCGACATCCCCACTCTCTTCAACCTGCTCCCGGGCTACCTGCCGATGCCGCACGCCCGTCAGCACCTCGACCTCGATGCCTACGTCGCGACCGACGAGGGACAGACCGGGTTCTGGGGCAACATCCGTAGCTACGCCGTGAGCCTGCTCAAGGCGTGGTGGGGCGACGCGGCCACGCCCGAGAACGACTTCTGCTTCGACTACCTCCCGCGCCTCAGCGGCGACCACGGCACCTACCAGACAGTCCTGAACCAGCTGTCCGGTGAGTGCAAGGGCTACTTCCTGGTCGGGGAGAATCCCGCGGTCGGCTCGGCCAACGCCAAGCTGCAGCGGCTCGGCATGGCCAACCTCGACTGGCTCGTCGTCCGTGACCTGCAGATGATCGAGAGCGCGACGTTCTGGAAGGACGGTCCGGAGATCGAGACGGGTGAACTCGCGGTCGAGGAGATCCCGACCGAGGTCTTCTTCTTCCCCGCGGCGGCCCACACCGAGAAGTCCGGCAGCTTCACCAACACCCAGCGCCTGCTCCAGTGGCACCACCAGGCGGTCGAGCCGCCCGACGAAGCCCGCAGCGACCTGTGGTTCTACTACCACCTCGGCCGGATCATCCGGGACAAGCTCGCGGGTTCGACCGACGAGCGTGACCGCCCGCTGCTCGACCTGACCTGGGACTACCCGACCGAGGGGGAGTTCGACGACCCGAGCGCGGACGCCGTACTCCGGGAGATCAACGGTGTCGGCCCGGACGGCGCCGCACTCTCCTCCTACACCGAGCTCAAGGCGGACGGCAGCACCTCCTGCGGCACCTGGATCTACAGCGGTGTCTACGCCGGCGAGCACAACCACGCCGCCAACCGGCAGCCGGGCCAGGACCAGAGCTGGGTCGCACCGGGCTGGGCGTGGGCCTGGCCGGCCAACCGCCGGATCCTCTACAACCGGGCCTCCGCCGACCCGCAGGGCCGGCCCTGGAGCGAACGCAAGCGGTACGTCTGGTGGGACACCGCGCGGCTGCGCTGGGTCGGCGAGGACGTCCCCGACTTCGAGCCGACGAAGCCGCCGGACTACGTCCCGCCCGAGGGCGCCCGCGCCGAACACGCGCTGGCCGGTACCGACCCGTTCATCATGCAGGCCGACGGCAAGGCCTGGCTGTTCGCGCCCGCCGGTCTGGCCGACGGGCCCCTGCCGGCCCACTATGAACCGGCCGAGTCGCCGATGGACAACCCGTTGTACGGGCAGCAGGCCAACCCGACCCTGCAGGCCTACCCGCGCCGCACCAACCGCTACAACCCGACCAACGGCGAGCGTGGTGCGGAGGTGTTCCCGTACGTCTTCACGACGTACCGGCTCACCGAACACCACACGGCCGGCGGGATGAGCCGGACCCTGCCCTACCTCTCCGAACTCCAGCCCGAGTTCTTCTGCGAGGTGTCACCTGAACTCGCCGCCGAGCGCGGCCTGACCCACCTGGGCTGGGCGACGATCGTCTCCGCGCGGACGGCGATCGAGGCACGGGTGATGGTGACCGAACGCATGAAGCCGCTGCGGATGCGGCGCCGGACCATCCACCAGGTCGGCCTGCCCTACCACTGGGGCCCCAACGGCCTCAGTACCGGCGACGCGGCCAACGAACTCCTGTCCGTCGTCCTGGACCCCAACGTCCACATCCAGGAGTCCAAGGCGGCGACCTGCGACATCCGGCCGGGCCGCAGGCCGCGAGGCAAGGCGTTGTTGAGCATGCTGGCCGACTACCGTGGGCGGGCCGGGCTGCCGACGGACGCCGAGCCGAACGGCGTGGCCGGTGCGGGCGGCACCAGCGGTTTCCTCGGCCGCGGACCAGGGCCGAGCGGGGACACGCAAGGACCGACGACAGGAGGGGCTCCCCGATGAGTAACCGTCTGGCCGGGCCACTGGCCGACCCCGCCACCGACGCCGGCTACCCACCTGACCATCCAGAGCGGGTCGGCTTCTTCACCGACACCTCGGTCTGCATCGGCTGCAAGGCCTGCGAGGTCGCGTGCAAGGAGTGGAATATGTTGCCCGAGGACGGCATCGCCCTCCTCGGGCAGTCCTACGACAACACCGGCGCGCTGGGTTCGAGCACTTGGCGACACGTCGCCTTCGTCGAGCAGCGGGTGTCGGACACCAAAGCGCCCGTCGATCTCGGCATGCCCACCATCGGTACGCCGGGCCGGCTCGACCCGACCACCGCCCGCACCGTCGGCGAGGGCAACGGCGCCGACAGCGGCGCCCTGCGCTGGCTGATGTCGAGTGATGTCTGCAAGCACTGCACGCACGCCGCCTGCCTCGACGTCTGCCCGACCGGTGCGTTGTTCCGCAGCGAGTTCGGCACCGTCGTCGTCCAGGACGACGTGTGCAACGGGTGCGGCTACTGCGTGTCGGCCTGCCCCTACGGCGTCATCGACATCCGGCCCGACAACGGCGGCGCGTTCAAGTGCACGATGTGTTACGACCGGCTCGGCGACGGGCTGGAGCCGGCGTGTGCGAAGGCGTGTCCGACCGACTCGATCCAGTTCGGGCCACTCGACGAACTCCGCGAGCGGGCCCGCGCCCGGGTCGAGACCCTGCGGGAGGCCGGCGTCGACACGGCCCGGCTCTACGGCGAGGACCCGGGCGACGGTGTCGGTGGGGACGGTGCGTTCTTCCTGCTGCTGGACGAACCCGAGATCTACGGGCTCCCGCCCGACCCGGTGGTCACCACCCGCGACATCCCGTCGATGTGGGCACACGCCGCCGTCGCCGCCCTGACCCTGGCCGGCGCGATCGCGGCGTCCTTCCTGGGGCGGCGCCGATGAAGACCCGTGAAGAGCTCCAGGTGCCGAAGGCGGAGTTCCGCTCCTACTACGGCCGTCCGATCCTCAAGCAGCCGCACTGGCGCGTCCCCGACGTACCCCTCTATCTGTTCCTGGGTGGGCTCGCGGGCGCGTCCGCGAGCATGGCGGCCCTCGCCGACCTCACCGGACGGCCGGAGCTGGCCCGGGTCGGCCGGCTCGCCGCGGCCGGTGGGGCCTCGGCCAGCGTGGTGGCGTTGATCCACGACCTGGGTCGACCGACACGGTTCCTGAACATGCTGCGGGTGTTCAAGCCGACGTCCCCGCTGTCGGTCGGTTCGTGGATCCTCGCGCCGTTCTCCGCGGCGGCGACGACCGCCGCGGCCTCCTCGGTCACCGGTCTTCTTCCCCAGGTGGGGCGGGTGGCGGGAATCGGCGCCGGGGTCCTGGGTCCGGCCCTGTCCACCTACACCGCGGTCCTGCTCGCCGACACCGCCGTTCCCGCCTGGCACGAGTACTACCCGGAGCTGCCGTTCGTCTTCGGTGGCAGCGCGCTGGCCAGCGCCGCGGGCGCCGCACTGGTCGCCGCGCCGCCCGCCGAGCAGGCTCCCGCCCGAAAGATGGCGGTCCTCGGCGCCGGCCTGGAACTCGCCGCCATGAGCCGGATCGAACGCCGTGGCGGGGTGGTGGGCGAGCCCTACCGGCAGGGCCGTCCGCACCAGCTGCTGCGCGCGGGTCGGATCCTCACCGGTGTCGGCGCGGGCCTGGCGGTCCTCGGGCGGCGCAGCCGGCTGACCTCGGCGGTCGCCGGAACCGCGCTCCTCGCGGGTGGGCTGTGCACGAGGTTCGGCGTCTTCTACGCCGGGCGGGCATCCGCGGCCGACCCGAGGTACGTCGTCCTCCCCCAGCGCGAGCGGCTGGCCGCCCAGGCGGCCCAGGCCGGCCAGCGCGGGACGGCGGATGGCACAACCCCGTCGAGCACGCCGTAGGTTCAGTGGAGGCAGGATGGGCGGATGCGGATTCGCGCTGTCAGCCCGGACCTCCTGGTCGAGGAGATCGCCGACTCGATCGCGGCACGCCCGGCCGACTCCTGGACTCGGGTGCTGGTCGACGGCGCACCGCCGACCACGCCGGCCGAGTGGGCCGACGCGCTGGCCGCTCCCCTGCGTGCTCGCGGCCGCGCCGTGGTCCGAGTACGCGCCGAGGACTACCTGCGTCCGGCGTCCCTGCGCTTCGAACGAGGCCGCACCGACCCGGACGTGCTCTATGAGGACTGGCTCGACGACCGGGGCCTGATCCGCGAGGTCCTCGAGCCCCTCGATCCGGGCGGCACCGGCCGGATCCTGCCGGCGCTGTGGAACGCCGAGACCGACCGCGCCCACCGCGCCGACTACCTGGTCGTCCCACCGGGCGGCGTGCTGTTGTTGAGTGGCTCGCTGTTGCTGGGTCGCTGGCTGCCGGTCGACCTCGCGGTGCACCTGTCCCTGTCGCCGGCGGCCCTGGCCCGACAGACACCGGAGGAGGAGCACTGGATGCTCCCGGCGTACGACCGCTACGACGCCGAGGTCGAGCCGAGCGAGGTCGCCGAGATCGTCGTACGACTGGACAACCCGCGCCACCCCGCCGTCGTCGAGTCGACCCGCTGAGACCGCGGGCAGCTCCCTCGGGGCCGGAGGCGAGGACGTGTCTGTTCCCGGTCGTTCCCGGTCGACAACGTTGTAATGGCCGCGTACGCGCTACTACGGTGGCACGTCGGAAAGCGCTTCCCGTCCTACGTCGAGCCGCACCGCACTCGCCGGAACCATCGCTGGAGTGATCATGCGCATCCTCGTCCGGGCCACCGCGACGCTGGTCCTCGCCCTCGCCGCTCTCTGGGGAACGGCCGGACCCACCCCCGCCCGACCAGCCGCCGCCGCCCGCCCACCCGCCGTCGAGGGCCAACCCTGTGCCGCGCGGACCGGGGATGACGCCTACCCGAACCCGTTGAACGAGTGCGCCGCGGCCGATCCGGGCATGGTGATCCGGGGCAATACCTGGTACGCGTTCACCACCGGCATGAAGCTCTACAAGTCCAGCGACGCCGGGCACACCTGGAGCGATCTCGGCCGTTTCCTGCAGATCCCGGCCGGCTACGTCGACGCGTGGGCGCCGGAGGTCTACCGGATCGGGAACACCTGGATCTGCTACTTCTCGATGCGTCCGGGCCCGGGCCAGTTCGCCAAGGTGTTCGTCGCGACGTCGGACCGGCTGAAGAGCGGATGGCAGTTGCGGGAGCAGCCACTCGCTGAGGATCCGACCGTCAGCATGATCGACGCCAGCATGTTCCGCGCGCCCGGCGGCCAGCGTTACCTGCTCTACAAGGAGATCGGCAACCGGCGCATCATGATCGACCGACTGTCCGCCGACGGGCTCACCCTCGCCCGCCAGCCCACGCCGATCCTGTCCAACACACTGCCGTGGGAGGGCAACTCCGTCGAGGCGCCGAGCATGGTCTACCGGCGCGCCGACCGGCACTACTACCTCTTCTACAGCGGCAACCTCTACACACCGACCGGCCACTACGGCGTCGGCGTCGCCCGCGCCACCACACCAACCGCGTCCTTCGACGCCGGCAAGCTACCCGAGCCGATCCTGCGCGAGGACGCGGACTTCGCCTCACCGGGCCACCAGTTCCCGACCCAGGCGACGGTCGACGGGCGGCGGACCGACGTGCTCTTCTACCACGCGTACCCACTGCGCGACCCGGCCGGAAACCCACTCCCGAGCCCGGCGCCGCGAGCGCTGATGATGGACGTCCTCACCTGGGGAGCCGACGGCTGGCCGCAGGTTCATGACGGAACGCCCAGCCGGTAGGGGGAGCGCCTGCTAGGGTCCTCCCGTGATCGTGCGCGTGAACGGTTGGTGGTCCGCCTCCTAGGCGGCCCACCCGTTCAGCGCGACACCCAACGGCCGCCTCGACGAGGCGGCCGTCGTCATGTCCGGACCACCATGCCTCGTCGGGCAGGCCCGACCCGAGGATCAGCCGTGACAGCGACAACTCCCCCCGCCGGGACCAGTCAGGAGCCTCGCCCGGCCCCAGGGACCGGCCCGCAGGCCCCTCGCCCAGCGGAGGACCCCACCCACTCCTGGGCCGACCTCGTCACCAGACTGCTTGCCGGCGAGCACCTGAGCGGTGCCCACACGGCGTGGGTCATGAGCCAGGTGGTGAGCGGGATGGCGACCTCCGCCCAGGTCGCCGGGTTCCTGATCGCCCTGCGGGCCAAGGGGGAGACAGGGGTCGAGATCGGTGGGCTGGTCGAGGCGCTGCTTGGTCACGCGACCAGGGTCAGGGTCCCCGGAACGACCGTCGACATCGCCGGCACCGGCGGTGACCGCAGCGGCGCCGTCAACGTCTCCACCATGGCCGCCATCGTCGCGGCCGCGGCTGGGGTCAGGGTGGTCAAGCACGGCGGCCGGGCCGCGTCCTCCTCGACCTCCGGCTCCGCCGACGTCCTCGAACACCTCGGCGTGCGGCTCGACCTCCCTCCGGAGCGGGCCGCCCGGGTCGCCGTCAAGGCCGGCATCACCTTCCTGTTCGCACCGAGATACAACCCTGGACTGCGCCACGTCGCCGCAATACGCCGGGAACTCGCGGTCCCGACGGCGTTCAACATCCTGGGGCCGTTGGTCAACCCAGCCTTGCCCACCCATCAGGTGGTCGGCGTGGCCGACGCGCGGATGGCCCCGGTGATCGCGGACGTGCTCGCCCTGCGCGGCGCCTCGGCGCTGGTCGTCCGCGGCGACGACGGGCTCGACAAACTCACCACGGTGACGACGTCGCGGGTCTGGGTCGTCGGTGCCGGCGTCGCCACCTCGACCCGGTTCGATCCGCGTGCCCTCGCCATCCCGGCCGCGGACCCGGGCGCGCTGCGAGGTGGAGACGCGGCTGAGAACGCGCGCGTCGTCGAGGCCCTGCTGGACGGGAAGCCGGGGCCGGTAAGCGACGTGGTTCTTCTCAACGCCGCGGCCGTCCTGGCCGCGGCCGATCCCACCGGTGCACTCGATCCCACACCCGAGGGGCTGACCGGGCGGCTCGCAGCGCACCTGGTGCGCTGCGCCGAGGCGGTCGACTCCGGCGCGGCCCGCGAAACGCTGCGCCGCTGGGTCGCCGCCACCCACTCCGGGCAGCTGAGGGAGTGAGTGATCCTCAGCTGGCTGCCGGAGGCGGCTCGTCGCCCCCAGCTGATCCGGGTCGGTCACCAGGGCCGAGTCGCTCACCAGGGCCGAGTCGCTCACCAGGGCCGAGTCGCTCACCAGGGCCGAGTCGCTCACCAGGGCCGAGTCGCTCACCAGGGCCGAGTCGCTCACCAGGGCCGAGTCGCTCACCAGGGCCGAGTCGTTCACCGGGATTCGGGCGTTCACCGGGATTCGGGCGTTCGCCGGGACCGGTGTGCTCGCCTGGTCCGGCACGGCCCGGGGGCGGCTCCGCCTCGGCCCCCGTGGGGCCACCTGGTTGGCCGGGAGGAGGCTCGCTCTCCGCCGTGTCCCCCGGCCCGGCACGTCCGGCGGGCGGCGGCATGGAACGGGCGCTCAGCACGTCGCCGATGAACAGGTCGTAGAGCAGCACGCCGATCAGCCCACCGACGATCGGTCCGACGATGGGAATCCAGAAGTACCAACTGAACGCCCCCGCTACCGACCCCGGTAACGCCACGTCTCCCCAGCCCGCGATCCAGGCGAAGAAGCGGGGGCCGAAGTCACGGGCCGGGTTGATCGCGAACCCCGCGTTCGCGCCGAAGGAGATGCCGATCGCACCGACCACCAGTCCGGTCAGCAGCGGGCCCATGTTGGCCTGCGGGGCCATGTTGCGCCGGTCGATCACGGCGACGATCAACAACAGCAGCAGGCCGGCGCCGACCACCTGGTCGATGAAGGGTCCGACCCAACTGCCGTGGAAGTAGGGAGCCGGGAAGGTCGCGAAGATGGAGAACGTCGCGACCGCCTCACCCGACTCCCGTGGGGTTTGCGACGCCGCGTCGAACGCGTTGATCGCCGACCCGTACACCGTGTAGATCACGGCGGCTGCGACGAAGGCGCCGAGCACCTGGGCGACGACGTAGGGGCCGACCTTCCGCCACGGGAAGCGGCGACGTACGGCGAAGGCGATCGTCACGGCGGGGTTGACGTGCGCACCGCTGACCCCGCCGGCGACGTAGACCGCGAACGCCACCGCGAACGCCCACCCGAAACCGATCAGCAGCCAGTCGCCGGGCCCGACGAAGATCGTCGTGGGGCTGATGGTGCGCCCCGATCCGGGGAGTCCGGCCACGGCCATCGCGGTCGCGCCGTCGCCGAGGAGGATGAGCACGAAGGTGCCGAGGAACTCCGCGAGACATTCGCCCCACGTCCCGCCCACCCGTTTGAGCCCGCGCGGGTTCCGCAGAGCGGAGACCTGTTCACTCACCCCTCGCACCTCCCGGGAGCGGCCGGCGCGCGCCTGCCCCGCGCGACACGGGTTCCCCCGATAACTCCCCGGAAGGCACCGACCTAACCGCGTCGGCGTCGTGCGGAGACTCGGGTACGGGTGTGTGACAGCACTTCGACAGCAGCGACGGCGGGCCCCGTCGTCGCGCTCACCAGTCCAGCGGCAGCTCCGAGAGTCCACCTGTCAACAGGTGCCTGCGCGGGTGGAGATCCTCCTCCGACACGGCGAGCCGCAGGCCGGGGAAGCGCTGGAAGAGGGTGCCGAACAGCGCCTCGAGCTCGATCCGGGCCAGCGGCGCCCCGACACAGAACCGCGGCCCGTGCCCGAACGTCAAGTGCGGGTTGTCAGAGCGCGAGACGTCGAAGACGCGCGGTCCGGGGAAGCGGATCTCGTCGTAGTTCGCGTCCTGCAAATCCAGGACTACGAGATCTCCCGCGTTGATCGTCGTACCTTCGACCGTGATGTCGGCGTTGGCGTAGCGGGGCAACCCGTTGGCACCACCACGACCGGCGTCCTGTCCGGGCAGGCCGAACCTCAGCACCTCCTCGACGACCTGCGGCACCACCGAGGAGTCACGCCGGAGTTCGGCGAGCTGGTCGGGGTTGGTCAGCAGCAGGACGACACCGTTGTCGATCGCCGTCACCGTGGTCTCGTGCCCGGCGAACAACAGACCGGCGGCGAGTTGTGCCGCAGCGTCGGTGTCGTAGGCCGGACGCGCGTCGACCTGCGCGGTCACCAGGTCGGAGATCACGTCCTCGGCGGGTTCGGCCCGCCTGGCCTCGACCAGGCCACGCATGTAGGTGTGCAGCGCATCCATGCCCGCCGAGGATCGCCCCGCGTCGGTCATGTCACCGGCGTCGTCGGACCAACGCCGGAAGCGTTCCCGGTCCTCGTACGGCACGCCGAGCAGTTCGCAGATCACGAACGCCGGGAGCGGGAAGGAGATCGCGTCGTGGAAGTCGGCCGGGCGTGACCGCGCGGCGAGTTCGTCGAGCAGGTCCTCGACCACCTGCTGGACCCGCGGCCGCAGCACGGCGAGCCGGCGGGCCGAGAAGGACCGGGCGAGCAGCCGCCGCATCTGCCGGTGCTCGGTGTTCTCCTCGGAGTTCGACTGTTGCGGGCGGCCGAAGACCATCGCGTCGGAGAAGCGGGACGCGTGCTCGGGATCGGGATGGGAACGACCGAGCCTCGGGTCGGCCAGCAGACTCTTCACGGTGTCGTATCCGCTCACCTGCCAGGCAGGATCACCAGCGTGGGTGGTCACTCGACGCACGGTCGTTGTCATCAGTCGCCTCCGGTCCGGGTCGCGATGCCGAGGATGTGCGGGGAACTCGGGGAAGGAATCGTCGTGTCGGGGAACCGCAGACGCGTCAGCCGGTCGATCCGGAAGCCGTTCGCCTCGATCGCGGCGGCGGTGTCCCGGCTGGTGTGGCAGCCCCCGTTCACCACGGGCCACAGGGTCGTGTCGAGCGCTGCCTGCACGTGCCGCAGCCCCGGGGTCTCGGCGCCGACGTGTTCGAGGAAGTACAGCTTCCCGCCCGGGCGCAGCACCCGATGCAGTTCGGCAAGGGCGGCCCGCTGGTCGGACACGGAGCAGAGCACCAGCGAGGTCACGGCGGCGTCGAAGGACGCGTCGGCGCTCGGGATCGACTCCGCCGTCCCGGCCACGAGTTCCACCGGGACGGGCGCGCAGCCCGCCGCAGCGGCGCCGTACTGGGCGAGACTGGGCTCCGGTTCGATGGCGAGCACACCGTTGACGGAGTACGGATAGTGCGGGAAGTTCAGGCCGCTGCCGGCTCCGATCTCCAACACCCTGCCCTGGATACCGGCCAGGAGCTGTTTGCGGTACTCCGCCAGCCCGGCCCGGTCCAGCATCGGTCCCAGCCGCGTCCACAGCCACGCGAAGAACGGGTGCTGCACGTTGTGCGGCGCCGCCGCCTCGCTCTGCTGCCTGGTTGCCGGTTTCGCGGTTGCCTGCGTCGATCTTGCGTCAGCCATCGTCTCGTCCTCAGCGGATCATCGCCCGCCCCCGCAAGCGACCCGGTGGATGCCCTCCTGCACCCGGACTCCGGGTGGCCCAGTTCTCCTCCACTATTGCTCGCCCGACGGACCTGCCAAGCCTGATGTCAGTTGTAGAGACGTCGCCCCGTCGTGGATCCGTCCACCAACGGCCAGGTTATCCACCCCTGTCGATCCCCATTGCGACGTACTCGCCCGGATCGTCACGGTCGTGAGCCGAACGTCGTTCGACACCTATCGACCCGACGCCCGTCGTGGTGGCGGCCGGGCGCGGACGGAGGGTCGGAGCGCGTTCCGGTCACCGGCCGGCGGTCGCGGCTTTAGTCAGGTGAGGGGTTCGTCGGAGGTGAGCCTGGCCGCGGCGGCGGCGATCTTCGCCGGGTCGCCGTGGCTGGGGATCCACGGCAGCCGGCACGGGTCGCCCGGGTAGCGGGGGACCACATGCAGGTACAGATGGAACACCGTCTGCCACGCGGCCGCGCCCGAACTCTGGACGAGGTTGACGCCGGAGGCGCCCAGCCGGTCGCGGAGCAGCCGTGCCATCCGCTGTGCCAGCAGGACGCAGGCGGCGAGATCGGCGGGCTCGGCGCTGAGCAGGTCGCGGGTGTGGGTCCTGGGAACGACGAGCAGGTGACCTTCGGTCGCCGGGAGGACGTCCATGAACGCGATCGCGCGTTCCTCCTCGGCGATCACGGTGCTGGGAAGCTCTCCCGCGACGACCCGGCAGAAGGCGCACTCACTGCTCGCCACCCCCGCAGTGTATGTACGGCCGGACACGGCGGCGAAGACGCGCATGCGCGGCCGCCAGTAGTCCTTACCCGCATGGAGGTCGGGGCCCTCGACCAGGACTCTGGCCGCGACGGCGGCGACGGACCTGCTGGCTCTCGTCGAGGCCGACCGGCTCTGAGCACGCGGCCGGGCACAAAGAGGACAGCACAAAGAGGACAGAAACTGACCGGATCGCCCGCTAGCTTGTGTTCGGGCCCAACGGGGCTCCGTTTCCCCAGCCGGCGCGACCGGCGGACTCGCGGAAACGCCGCGCCTGCACGGAGGAGCCCCGATGGGAAGCGACGACCGCCACTCGAGCGGCCCGGCGAGCACGCTCTCGGCCGCGCCACGTGACCGGGCCGGTGGCAAGATCACCAACCGAGCACTCAACCGGGCTCTGCTCGAACGGCAACTGCTGACCCGGCGTTCGGACCGCACCGCGCTCGCGGCGGTCGAGCAGCTCGCCGGCATGCAGGCACAGGCACCGCAGGCCCCCTACGTCGGCCTGTGGAGCCGGCTTCAGAACTTCCACCCCGACCACCTCGGCGCGCTGATGACCGGGCGCGAGGTCGTCCGGATGGCCATGATGCGAAGCACCGTGCACCTGATCACGGCGGCGGACGCGCTGTCGATGCGCCCGCTGTTCCAGGACTTCCTCGCACGGGGACTCCGCGCCACGGGCTGGGCCCCCGGTGTCACCGACGAGGACCTCGCGAAGGTGGCGTCGGTCGGTCGGGAGTTTCTCGACGAGCGGCCACGGACGAACCCGCAGATCCGGGCGCACCTGGCGGAGTACTGGCCCGACCACGACCCGACGTTCCTCACCCTGGCGGTCCGGAACCTGCTGCCCTGCGTCCAGGTCCCGCCGCGAGGCCTCTGGGGCGCGAGTGGTCAGCCCACCCTGACGACCACGCAGGCCTGGCTCGGCCGACCCGAGGACCCCGAGCCGTCGCCGGAGTGGCTCGTCCACCGCTACCTCGCGGCCTACGGACCGGCCACCGTGCAGGACATGCAGGCCTGGTCCGGGCTGACCCGGTTGGGTGAGGTCTTCGGGCGGCTGCGGCCGAGCCTGCGGACCTACAGCGCCGAGGACGGCCGCGAACTCTTCGATGTGCCCGACGGCCCGCTCCCCGATCCGGACACGCCGGTGCCGGTGCGGTTCCTGCCGGAGTACGACAACTGCCTGCGCTCCCACGCCGACCGCGCCCGGGTGATACCGGAGGACGCCCGAGCCGGCCTGGCCAGCAAGAACGACTCGCCCAGGCCGACGTTCCTCGTCGACGGCCACGTCCGTGGGACCTGGAAGCTGGAACGCAGCCGGACGCGCGCGGCGCTGGTCCTCACACCGTTCCGGTCGCTGTCCAAGCGGCACGCCGCCGAGTTGACCAGTGAGGCCGAGCGCCTCCTGGAGTTCGTCGCGCCCACGACCGGCGACCGCGACGTCCGCCTCACCACGTCCGACTGAACCGAACGTCCGGCTGAACCGAACGTCCGACTGAACCGAACCGCCCGACGCCTGGCCGGCTCCCGTCCGGATCGGCCAAGCAGACTGGGGCGTGTCACATCCGGGCGGGCTGTCTCGTCCACCCGACGTGGTCGATGGCTCGGGCTCGGCGGACATCCGCGGCAGGGACGGCAGAAGCGTGACATCAGGTGAGGATCTGGCCGACACCTTCGACGCGCTCCGACCCCGGCTGATCGCGGTCGCCTACGGCATCCTCGGGAGCGTCGAGGAGGCCGAGGACGCGGTTCAGGACGCCTGGCTACGGCTGACCCGGACCAACCAGAGCGAGATCGAGGACCTCACCGGGTGGCTCATCGTCACGGTGTCCCGACTCGCGGTCGACACGCTGCGCTCGGCCCGGAAACGGCGCGAGGAGTACGTCGGGACCTGGCTGCCCGAACCCATCGTGGCGCGAGACGACCCCGCCGAGCGGGTGACGCTGGACGAGTCGATGAGCATGGCGATGCTGGTGGTGCTCGAGTCGCTGAGCCCGGCCGAGCGGACGGCGTTCGTCCTGCACGACGTCTTCGGCCTGCCGTTCACCGAGGTGGGCAGGGCGGTCGGCCGGACGCCGGCGGCCTGCCGCCAACTCGCCACCCGGGCCAGGAAGCACGTCAGCGCCCGCGCCCCGCGCTTCGAGGTGGACACGGCCGCGCACCGCAGCGTGGTCGAGGCCTTCGCGCGGGCGTCAGCGGGCAGGGACCTGGACGGCCTGCTCGCGTTGTTGGACCCCGACGTGGTGATGCGGAGCGACGGTGGCGGCATCGTGCTCGCGACTCGCAAGCCGGTCGTCGGTGCCACGAAGGTCGCGCGCTTCCTGGTCGGAATCTCCCGCCGCTACGACGGCGCCGGGCGTTCCCTCGTCAACGTCAACGGCTGGCCCGGGATCGTGGTCTTCCGCGGCGACCAACTCGACAGCGTCACCGGCCTGACCGTCGCCGGTGGGCGCATCACCGAGATCGACATCGTTCGGAACCCCGAGAAGCTGAGGAGCATTCAGTGGACAAGCGAATGAGCGTCGTCGACCACGCGAAGAAGGGCTACCAGGCCCTGATGGCGTTGGAGAAGTACCTCCACGACAGCCCTGTCCCGGACGCGACGCTCAACCTGGTGAAGCTGCGGGCCAGCCAGATCAACGGCTGCGCCTTCTGCGTCGACATGCACGCCCACGACGCCAAGAAGGCCGGCGAGACCGACGACCGCCTTTTCACCGTCGCCGCGTGGCGCGAGGCGCCGTTGTTCACCGACGCCGAGCGTGCCGCGCTGGCCCTGACCGAGGCGGCGACGAGGATCGCCGACCAGTCGGCGGGCGTGCCGGACGACGTGTGGGAGGAGGCGAGCAGGCACTACGACGAGGAGTCGCTGGCCGCCCTGGTGATGGCGATCGCGGCGATCAACGCCTGGAACCGCATCAACGTGACCGTCCGGAACCCCGCCGGGTCTCACCGCATGTAGGGACGAGCTGAGGACTCCGTGGCTGTCCGACCGCCCGGCCCGCGCGACCTCTGCGACAAACGCTCCAACGTGGGATCATCGTGCCCTACCGCCATTGCGGGTGCTCATGGCCCGCCCTCGGATGAGGAGGGGCGCACATGAAGTACGTAGGAGTCGTCGTCGCCATCTGGCTGATCATCGGGATCGTCGCGGTCGGCCAGCGCGGATACTTCCGCGGTTCCGACACCAGCTGCGCCAAGGCCGGAACCATCGCCGTCACGGTCGTCGCCGGGCCACTGAACTACCTCGGCGTCAACCCGAAGGTCAGCTGCGACCTACCGGAGCCGTCGTCCTGAGCCGGGTCCGGGTGTCTTGCTCGACTTCGGTGTGCGGTCCGGCTGGGTACGATGCGCAAGCAGCCGACGAAGGCGGCGGCGTGAGTGACCAGCTGACGCACCCGAAGTCGAGGAGTGACCCTCCATGGACGAGAGCACGCTTGCGACCGGGCCGGGCACGGACGGTGACGTGGAGGCTCAGCTCGAGCAGCACCGAGTGGAGCTGACCGCCCACTGCTACCGCATGCTCGGTTCGGCGTTCGAGGCCGAGGACGCCGTCCAGGACACCATGATCCGAGCCTGGCGTGCCTACGACCGGTTCGACGGTCGCTCCGCGCTGCGATCGTGGCTGTATCGCATCGCGACCAACGTCTGCCTCGACATGCTCAACGGCCGGCAGCGGCGGGCCCGTCCGATGGATCTCACCGGTGCGTCGACGGCCAGCTCACCGCTGGGCCCCCCGCTGCCGGAGGTGACCTGGCTGGAGCCCGTCCCTGACGCCCGGGTCCTCCCGACAGACGGCGACCCGGCCGAAGTCGCCGCACTCCGCGACAGCGTGCGGCTGGCGTTCGTCGCCGCCCTGCAGCAACTCGCGCCCCGGCAGCGCGCTGTCCTGATCCTGCGCGAGGTGCTGGAGTGGAAGGCGAGCGAGGTCGCCGAACTTCTCGACACCACCGTCGCCTCCGTCAACAGCGCCTTGCAGCGGGCGCGGGCGACCCTGGCCGCGAGCGGGGCGGCGACCGCCTCGGACCCCATGGACGACGCCCAGCGTGACCTGCTGACCCGCTATGTCGACGCCTTCGAGCGCTACGACCTCGACTCGCTCACCTCGCTGCTGCGCGAGGACGCCACGCTGTCCATGCCGCCGCTGGACCTGTGGTTGCGGGGTGGGGACCAGATCCGCGCCTGGATGCTGGGGCCGGGTCACGGCTGCCGCGGCTCCCGGCTGATCCCCACGATGGCGAACGGTTTGCCGGCCTTCGGCCAGTACCGCCCCAGTGGCCCGGGCGGGGCACACGAACCCTGGGCGCTGCAGGTCATCGAGGTGTCAGGCGGGCGGATCGTCGGGCTCAACTCGTTCCTGGACGTCGCCCGTTGGTTCCCGTTGTTCGGCCTGCCGCTCCGGCTCGACTCCTGACGCCGGAGGCAGCAGAGGTACGACGTCGGCCAGCCCGACCAGCGCCAACAGGTCCTGCAGGCGTGGGCAGGCGCCGCGCAGCCGGATGCGGCACCCGAGCCGCCGGGCGGTGAGCTGCAGCCGCGCCAGGGCCTCGACCGCGGCCGCGTCCGGTTCGGTGAGCGCGCTCACGTCGCAGACGACCCAGCCAGCGTCGGCACCCCGTTCCGGCCCGGACTGCTGAACACCCACCGCACCGCCACGCGGGTCCAGATTCTCGATGTCGCGGGCGCGCGGGACCTCGGCGCGTACCAGCACCCGGAGCCGCTCACACAGGTGCGGGATGTCGGTCCGGTCGATCCGGCCGGGCAGGCTCAGAAACATCACGGTCGCCTCGGCCGGGGAGCGCGGTCGACAGACGGGCCTCATGCACCCGTCCTCTGAACCTGTCGTCCCCGACCCCCCGTGGCGCTGTTCACGCCAAAGAGACTCGCCGGCCGGCGAAAAGTCATCGCTGTGCCGCCAGGTCGTAGCGGCGGGATTTGGCCCCGTGCGCGAGGACGCCTGGCGGCGGGGGCAGGCGATCAGGAAGCTCGCTCTGCTCGCCGGGCCGAACCCCTCGCCGAGCGCGCGGAACACCTGCCAGAAATGCGGTCGAAGAGTTCGAGCGCGGACCGATGAGTTCGGCGCGCTCCCACGGTCCAATGCTTCGACGACGCTTACACCGAAGCTTCCAAGGAGCCACGATGATCGACAGCCCTTCCGCACCGGGCACCCACAGCGCGGCCGCCGCCGGCCACGAGGTTCGCAGCCCGCGGGCGCGCCGCCTGAACGTCACTTTGGGTGATCCAGGTGGCGACCTCGCTCTTCTTCCTCGTCAGTGCGTTCCCCAAGTTGATCGGTCACTCGTCGGAAGCGGTGATCTTCGACAAGATCGGGTTCGGCGACTGGTTCATGTACCTCACCGGCGCCCTGGAACTCGCGGGCGCGATCGGCCTGCTGATCCCGCTGCTGTCGGGTCTGGCCGGACTGGCCTACATCGGCTTGATGGTCGGAGCGTTCATCACCCAGGTGACCGTGATGAACGGCCAGAACGCCGCGACCCCGGTCATCGTCGCGGTCGTGGTCGCCGTCATCGCCTGGGGTCGCCGCCGCAACACCGCAGAACTCTTCGCCCGGCTGACCCGGCGGTAGGCACCGTGCGCTGCCGGAGACGAGCTTCACCGGCACTTCGCGGTCAGCCAGCGCCCCCATCGAATCCGCACCCCATCGAATCCGTCACCCAGTCAGGCCCGCGGCCCGGCAAGAGGGCAGGCCTGACCGGGTGACGGATTCGCCGGGTTCCCGCTGAGAAATGCCGAGGCGCGCGAGCGGCGCGTCAGGCCGTCGGCGTACGGTTGTCAGGTGGGGCGGACGCGCTGCCTGCGGTCCGGCCTGGGGGTCGTTCTGCAGAACCTTTGCGTGGCCGCCGTCTACTACGGCGCCGCGGAGATCGGGCTTGTCCACGCTCTCGACATCGGAGCCATGCGCGTCGTTCGCCCACAGATGGGCGTCGCTGTCGCCGCACTGTTGCTGCTTGGGCTCAGGGTATGGCCAGGCGTGGCGCTCGGGTCCTTCTGCCTCAACCTCTTGGTGCACGACAACGCCGCCGCGTCCCTCGGAATCGCCTTCGGCAGCACGATTGGTGTGGTCTCGGCATGCTTGCTGCTAAAACGCACCGGATTCCGTAACCAGCTCGACCGGCTCCAGGACGCGATCGCCTTGGTCGTCGTTGGCGCACTCGTGTCCGCCGCGGTGAGCGCCAGCGTGGGAGTTCTCCTCCTTGCCGGGTTGGAAGTTCCGGCGGCCTATGGGACGAGATGGCTCGCCGTGTGGATGGGCTCGGCGATCGGCGTCCTGCTTCTCGCGCCGTTCCTCCTCACGATCCGCCATCCACGACTGCCGCCGGGTGCGAGTCCGGTGGAGGCGGCCGGGCTGCTGGTGGTGACGGTCGTGGTCATGGCCCTGGTCAGCAGAAGCTCGATCTCGCTGCTGTTCCTCGCCTACCCGCTGCTGATCTGGGCGGCCCTGAGGTTTCAGGCCCTCGGAGCCGCGACCTGCTCCCTGCTCACCTCCGCCGTGGCACTCTACGCGGCCTCACACGGATGGGGGATCTTCGCCGGTGAACACCTGATCTCCAACCTGATCCTTATTCATGCCTTCATGTGGTCGACGACCCTCACCGCCCTCGTCCTGGCCGCCATCATCGCCGAGCGCAATCGCGCGCGCGTCGAGATCGAATGCGCTGCCGGCCAGCTGTACGCCGCCGTCGAGAAACTCGACCAGTGCCTGCGTCCACCGGGCCTTCCGCCGCAGAGACCGCCGACTCGCGGCCCACGTGAAACCCAGCGTTGACGCATCCCCACTGGATCGTGGCCTGTCCCGTGTGGTGACCGGGCTGGGCCAAAACTCGTTGCGGTGAGGGGAAACCGGCCGTCAGGATGACTCAGTGATTCACGTACGTCCCTACCGTCCGGCCGATCGTCCGCACATCCGTACGCTGCATGACCGAGTGTGGCCCCTGTGGCACAAGGGCCCTGGACCACCCGGGTGGTTCACCGATCTCGAACGCATCGAGGAGTGCTACTCCGCGTTCTGGGTGGCCGTCGAACCACGGGCCGGCGCGGAGGTCCTGGTGGGCATGGTGGGCGCGGACCGGCCCGGGGCCGGACGTCCCGGCTGCCCTGCTGGAGGGGCGCACCGACGTCGTCCACCTCAGCCGGATGCGGATCGCGCCGGAGTGTCGGCGCCAGGGGGTCGGATTGCGCCTGTGTCAGACCCTCGTCGACTGGGCTTACGACAATGGTCTCGAAGCCGTCCTCACCAACACACCGTCCAACAACCCGCCTGCCCGCTCGCTGTACCGCAAGGTCGGGTTTACAGAGGTCGGAACCTCCGTGGTGGGCCCGGCTGAGCTGATGTGGTTCGATCTTCCGCTGCGCGGTGCTGTCAGGACTGCCGTGGCCGCTGGGCTTTCGTGACCGCTGGTCGCTCCTGACTACTTGTCGCTCAGGACGTGACGCGCCTGCCGTCGTGGGAGCGGACCGCCGGACGATCTGATCGGTCGGACAGAGCGTCGAGGACGCGTACGGCATAGACCTCGGCCATCCGTTCGCGGACCTCCGCCACGGTCAACCAGGCGACCTCCGCCGACTCGGCCGTCGGCCGCGGACTGCCGCTGAGAACTTCGCAGCGAAACACCAGCGCGACCACGCCGCGGGCGAGGTTCTCGTAGACCCCGGTGAGCTCGCCGGCCTCGACGAGCAGACCCGTCTCCTCCTCGACCTCGCGGCGCAGTCCGTCGTAGACGGACTCCTCGAGTTCGAGGACGCCGCCGGGCGACTCCCAGTGACCGTTGTCGCGGCGCCGGACGGCGAGGACCCTGCCGTCCGCACCGGTGATCACGGCGGCGACGCTGACGGAGTGGAGCGGGCCGCTCGACATCAGGCCGCCGGGCTGGACGGAGCTACGCGGTCCGTCACGACAGGGTGGTCGTGGGAAGCCCGACGAGGGGGTAAACCAGGTCGGTGTCGAGGTGGGCGTTGATCGCCACGATGCGACCGTCGCGGACCTCGATGACCTGCAGCGCGAACGGCGTGTGGCCACCCTCGGGCCCCGCGGAGCGGTACTGCCCGAACGCCGCGCAGCCGTTGACGGCGACCGGGATGAGCCGCGATCCCTGGCACCCGATCCCCGGGCCGAGCATCCAACGGCCGATGTCAGCCGGGCCGTGCAGCCACAGCGGGAAGGGCGGCATCGACAGGGTGGCGTCTTCGTGCAGCAGCGCGACGAGCGACTCGATGTCGTAGCGCTCGAACGCGTCGACGTAGCGGGCGAGGAGGTCTCGTTGGGCCTCGTCGTCAGGCTGGGTCGACCCCACCGACATGTCACTCGTCGCGAGCGTCGCCCGAGCCCGTTGCAGCGCGCTGTTGACCGAGGCGACGGAGGTGTCGAGCAGGTCGGCGACCTCGCTCGCCCGCCACCGCAGGACGTCGCGCAGGATCAGGACCGCGCGCTGGCGCGGCGGGAGGTAGTGCAGCGTGGCCACGAAGGCCAGCCGGATGGTCTCCCTCGCGACGGCCACCTCGGCCGGGTCACCGCCAGCGGGCACCACCTGGGAGTCGGGGATCGGCTGGATCCACGCGGACTCCGGCAGCGGGGCGGGGAGCGCAGTGTCGAGGGAGGTCCGCGCCGGGCTCAGGTCCATGGGGCGGGCGCGCCGCTGGCTGCCGCTCAGCATGTCGAGGCAGACGTTGGTCGCGATGCGGAAGAGCCAGGTCCGTAGCGTCGATCGTTCCTCGAAGTGCTCGAAACTTCGCCACGCACGAAGCAGCGTCTCCTGGACGGCGTCTTCGGACTCGAAGGCCGAGCCGAGCATGCGATAGCAGTAGCCCGTCAGCTCCAGGCGATGCCGCTCCAGCACGTGTCCAAGCTCCTCGGACCCACGCGGCAGCGCGTCGCGCTCCGCGTGCTCCACGGCCACGAAGTCCGTCATGTCGGACGCTCCTCTCCGCCCCTGTCGCCGGTGACAGGTCGGCACCTCGCACCACCGTAGGTGGCCGCACCGACAACCCGCTGGGAGACACGGGCCGCGGCCGAACCCTTCCGGTGGGCGGAGCGGTCTGGGGCCTGTTTCCGGGGCGCACCCGAGGCTGGATGCCAGATCCTGGACCGACTGAGGCCTCGGCAGCCTTGTCCGCCGGAAGTATTCATCCGGTCCGGGAGGCAGTATTCACTTCCCACCGGTCGGATGCCTCCGTGAACCCACACCCCCAGACCTATCTGGAGACCCTCCGCGCCGCCGCCCTGAGCCGGCACCGGTTCCTGACCGCCACCGGAACGGCGGCTGCCCTCGCGGCGGCCGGCAGCCTGGCCGGCGTCCGCACCGCCGAGGCCGCCACAGGCGGACGCGACCGGCGTGACCTCTTCACCCTCGGCGTCGCCTCCGGCGACCCGCTCCCCGACGCGGTGGTGATCTGGACCCGGCTGGCACCGAGCCCGCCGAACCGTACGGCGGCATGGCCGACCGCGACGTGCCCGTACGGTGGCAGGTGGCCGAGGACGAGAGCTTCCGGCGGATCGTGCGCACCGGTACGGCGACGGCGCGCTCGGCGTACTCCCACACGGTGCACGTGGACGTGCGGGGCCTGCGCCCGTGGCGGCACTACTTCTACCGCTTCCTGGCCGACCGCAAGTTCAGCCCGATCGGCCGCACCCGTACCGCGCCGGCACCGGGCCAGGAGGTCGCGGCGCTGAGCCTGGCGTTCGCCTCTACACCGCGCACGCCGACCTGGCGGCGCAAGACCACGACGTGGTGTTCTTCCTCGGCGACTACATCTACGAGAACGCACTTCCGGCCGACGGCGGAGCGGTGCGCCAGCAGCAGGTCACACCCGACGTGCAGCACGAGTGCCTCTCCCTCGACGACTACCGGCTCCGCTACGCGCACTACAAGCAGGACGTCGACCTCCAGGCCGCGCACGCGTCGGCGCCATGGGTGGTCACGATGGACGACCACGAGGTGCAGAACGACTGGGCGCCGGTCGACTCCGTCGAGTGGACGGTGCGCCAGGCCAACGCCTTTCGGGCCTACTGGGAGCACATGCCGATGCGGCTGGCCCAGGAGCCGGAGGGTCCCGACATGCAGCTCTACCGGCGGTTGACGTACGGCTCGCTGGCGGAGTTCTCCGTGCTCGACACCCGCCAGTACCGCTCCCACCACGACGGCGGCTGGCGCGCGCCCGGCGACGACACCCGCGACCCTGCCCGCATCATCACCGGCGAGCAGCAGGAGCGGTGGATCCTCGATGGCCTGGGCGCCTCGTCCAGCCGATGGAACGTGCTCGTCCAGCAGGTGTTGATGATGCCGCTCGACAACACGGCGGGCGAGGGCGTCGCCTCGCCGATGGGCACCTGGGAGGGCTACTCCGCCTCCCGCGAGCGGGTGCTCGGCGGCCTGGCCGACCGCGGCGTCGACAACCTCGTGGTGCTCACCGGCGACGTGCACGCCAACTTTCGCCGGCGACCTCAAGGTCGACTTCGCCGACCCGGCCGCGCCGGCGGTGGGTGCCGAGCTGGTGGGCACCTCGATCAGCTCCGACGGCGACGGGCCGGCGGAGGACGCCTGGACCCGCACGATCCTCGCGGAGGGCCCGCACCTGGCCTACGCCAACCACGAGCGCGGCTACGTCAGCTGCCGCGTCACCCCGCAGGAGTGGACGGCCGACTACCGCGTGATCGACACCATCGAACGCCCCGGCGGCACCGCCCTCACCCGGCGGACGCTCACCGTGGCCGACGGCGTGCCCGGCATCCAGGCATGAGGCGAGGAGACACGACGATGATCCGACGTACGTCACTGCTCACCGTTGGGGTGGGGGCGCTGGCCGCCCTGACCCTGCTGTCGGTCCCGGGCTCGGCCGGTGCCGCGGAGCGCGACCGCCCGCCCGCCACCACGCCCACGGTCGTGGTCACCGCACCCGAGGTGGTGGAGGCGGCCCAGCCCCTGCCGTGCCTGGCCGGCGGCGCCTTCACCGTCGGACTGACCAACACCTCCGACACGCCGGTGTACGCCAACCTCGACCTGACCGTGGAGGAGCCGCTGAAGCTCTCCCGCCGCCTGTGGTCGACGTACCTGCCGGCGCAGGACCCGGACGTCACCATCACCACGGACGTGGCCGTCGAGGTGCCGGAGGGCACCGAACAGGGCCGCTACCTCGCCACCCTGACCTCCGGCCGCCAGAAGCGGAAGGTCTGGGTCGAGGTCGGGTCCGTCGTCCAGCCCGGCCCAAGCGCCAACCTGGCGCTGGGCCAGCAGGCCTTCGCCTCCTCCACCCACAGCAACGTCCGGCTCTGCGGCGGCGTCGACGGCAACACCGACTCCGGCCAGTGGGGCGCGAGCGGCACCCACGACGCGACCTCGGGGGTCTTCCCGGATACCTACGGCGTCACCCTGGCCGAGCCGGCCGTGGTCGGCCGGGTCGAGGTCTACACGCTCGACTCCACGCAGTACCCCGCCGCCCGGATGGGGGTGCGCGACGTCGACGTGCAGGTGCACACCGCCGCCGGTTGGCAGACCGTCGCCGAGGTACGCGACAACGAGGTGGGCCGGATCACCGCCCGGTTCGAACCGGTCGAGGCCGACAAGGTGCAGGTGGTGACGTACGACTCCAACGACCACAAGTACTCCCGGATCGTGGAACTGGAGGTCTACGCACCCTGAGCCGGGCGGCTCAGGTTCCTTCGATGACGGGGAAGGGCGCTGTCGTGGCCCGCCCGGTCCACGTTCAGCGCGACGAGGCGGACCCTCCGGCGACCTTCTCGTAGTAGGTGCGGGCCCGGCCGATCACCTGGGCCAGGTCGTCGCGGTGGGCGGGTTCGTGGAAGACGCCGTGTTCGGCCGCGAGCTTCTCGAGTTGGGTGAGCCAGTCCAGGCACCATCAGGCGTGCTCGGCACGGGCCACCCGTCGCCCCTCGACGTCGACGTACACCGCGCTCGTGTGTGCCATCGTCTGGTCGGTGAGGACTTCGGGGTGCGACCCGCCGTCGGCCACGGCGACGACGAAGGTGGGTTCGTCGACGGGGAGGGTGACGTCGAGGGTCGCCCCTTCCTCGCCGGGCACGTCGGTTTCAGCGAGGGGACCGTCGGCGGTGTAGATCCGCAGCCGCTGGACGCCCGGGCCGTGCACGGCGGCGTGGACCCGGACCTCCGCGCCGCGGCTCACGTCCACTCGGCCGCCCGGTCCCTGCTCCTGGACCGTGAGCTCGACCCAGGGTCCGTTGGTGGCGATGGTCCGTCCGGCGCGAACGGCGTCCTTGAGCCCGTCGACGCTCAGTGGGCCGTCGACCTGTGCGTACATCCGGGCCCAGCCGGGTGGGTTCGCGTACGTCGAGTCGCGGCGCACCGAGAGCATGCTGTCGGTGCCCACCGTGGCGGCGATCGGGATGCCCGCGCCGAGCAGTCGCCGGAACACCACGGCCGCGCCCTGGTCGTTGAGGTTGGACACGACGTTCATGCCGTCGACCAGGCCGAGCGCGGCGTCCGCGACGAGTTCGCGGCACTCGACGGAACGCACCCGCGCGAAGACGTCGTCCGGGCGTCGACCACGACAGGCTCCGCCAGATGTGAGTCGACCAGGACGTGGCGACGCGTCGGCTCACCGTCCGGAAGCACCCAGGGGAGGACGGCTGGATCCACCTCGACGCCGGCGTCGTTCAGGTGGACCACGGTCAGCTCGTCCGGCTTGCCGTCCTCGCGCACGACGTCACGGACCCAGGCGGGAAACTCCTGGGAGTCGGTCCAGTCCGGATGTTGTCGAACCTGCCTCCACGGCTCCCGACGTCGAGGCTCACCGAGGAAGGGGCAGCGGTAGACGAGGGTTCGCACCCACAGGGCGGCGCGGTCTCCCCACAGCCCGTCCGGGTCACCCTCGCGCATGTCCTGGTAGGACAGGAGCATCGAGGAGACCTCGTCCGGTACGTCGAATCCGATCGGCTCCGTGCAGCACATGTCGGCCTCCGCGTTGAACAGGTGCGAGTCGAGCAGTGTGTCAGAACAGCATGCCCAAGCAGCGTGTCCGAGCAGTCGCCGCCGCGCGGCGCACACCAGGTCGAGGACGGCGGTGCCGCCGTGGGTCAGCCGCGGCGGGTCAGGTGATGCGGCCCCAAGTCTGGTTCCGGGCGCGCACGGTGGACAAGCGGGTTTCGGCCCGGCCGTGAGAAACGTCAGCTCCGTAGGCGGCTCCGGCGGGAACTGAGTACCTGTGCGGATGCCCGCGTGCCATGCGCGCAGGAAAATGACCGCATGACTTCCGAACGTCGCGTGCCGCCGCGGGTCGCGCACACCCGCAGGCCCTTCCCCACGAGTGCCACGCGAGGAGTGCACATGCGGTCGGCGGTGCGCGGGGTCGGAGCTCTGGTGGTGATGCTGGCCATGGTGTTGGTGGCCGGTTGCCAGGCGGACTCGGGGTCGGGTTCTTCGATCCAGGCGAACGCCAACCCGGGCAAGGGGGTAGCGACGCCGAAGAAGACCGTGGCGCCGGCGAAGGTGACCGTCGCACCCGGCGACCGGGCGGAGAACGTGGCGGTGGACGCTCCGGTGACGGTGACGGCCAGCGGCGGAAGTCTGACCCAGGTAGAGGTCACCAACGACGGTGCGCCTGTCCAGGGAACGCTGGACGAGGCCGGGACGTCGTGGTCGACGGCTGCGGGCAGTCTCCTCCCGGACCGGGTCTACCAGGTCCACGCCGTCGCGAAGGACGCCGACGGGCAGGAGACCCAGACCAACCAGACGTTCACCACAGCGAAGCCGGCGAAGGTGCTCGGCACGGACATCCAGCCGCTGAACGGCAGCACGGTGGGTGTCGGTATGCCGATCGTCGTCAAGTTCACCGCGCCGGTGAAGGACCGTGCGGAGGTCGAGAAGCGGCTGGTGGTCGAGACGTCCAAGCCGGTCGAGGGAGCGTGGCACTGGTTCAGCTCGGAGGAGGCTCACTACCGTCCGAAGAAGTACTGGCCGGCCCACACCGACGTCACGCTGAAGGTCAACACCAAGGACGTCAACGCCGGTGACGGCGCGTGGGGCATCAAGGACAAGGTGCGGCGCTTCACCATCGCCAACTCGGTGGTGACCAAGGTCGACCTCGACGACTCCCACAAGGCGCGCGTCTACATCAACGGCGACCTGGCCCGTTCGATCCCGGTGACCGGAGGAAAGTCCGGTTGGGAGACGCGGAACGGCACCAAGGTGGTCCTGGAGAAGCGTCAGAACGTCGACTTCACGAACGAGGCCATCGGGGCTCCGGAGGATTACGACCTGACCGGCCGGTGGGCACTTCGGGTGACCTGGAGTGGTGAGTTCCTGCACTCGGCGCCCTGGTCGGTGGGGTCCCAGGGATACTCCAACACCAGCCACGGCTGCGTCGGCATGAGCACCAGCAACTCCGACTGGCTCTGGCACGTCTCCCACGTCGGCGACCCGGTCGAGGTGGTCAGCAGCAGCGGTGACCAGATGCCGGCCACCGGCAACGGTTGGGGCGACTGGAACGTGTCCTGGAACGAATGGAAGGCCGGCAGCGCGCTATAGATCCGGGACAACGTCTCCGTCTGCTCCGCCGGCGCGCCCGAAACGTCGTGCGAAGAGGTCGAGGGCACGAACAAGTCGAACCAGTCGCGCTGGCGCTGCCCACAGATCACCGCGGTCGGTGTTCCAGTGGTCCAGACGGACCCAGGGCGGGCGGAGATCCTGGCGGCTGGTGACGAAGCCCGAGTAGATGAATCGGCCACAGGCCTCGCAGATTTGCATCGATACGTTCGCATAGTGCACCACGAACCTCGCGTCCGCAGAGTGGCACACGTCGCAGTGAAACGGTGCAGAGCTGGACATCGCCGCCTCCGGAATAGACCCTCCCCCTTCGAATACCTCCACTATCAGTAAGCAGTCTGAGATCAACGTGGGGCCCTTGCGGAATGGGAGCCGTGCCCGCGACCCCAGCCCGCGCTCCCTCGCGACGGTTGAACGGTCACAGCGCCTTCAGGGCTGGTGCTCCTCCCGCAGGAGCGCGTAGATGGCACTGCCGTGGAACGTGCCGTCGTCCTCCAGGGAGTAGCCGCGCCGGATCCCTTCCAGCCGGAAGCCGAGGCGTCGCAGCAGGCGCACCGACGCGTGGTTGTCGGCGATGGTCTCGGTCTCGATGCGGTTGAGCTCCATCTCCTCAAAGCCGAACCGCACCATGGCGGTCGCCGCCTCGGTCGCGAGACCGCGACCGTGGTACGGGCGGGCCAGGTCGTAGCCGATCTCGGCGCGCCGATGGAACCGCTCCCAGTAGTTGAAGCCGAACAGGCCGATCGCCCGGTCCTCGCCCTTGAGGGTGACCGCCCAGTGGATGGCCCGTTCCTTCTCATAGGCCGTGCGCAGCTGCTCGATCAGCGCGCGTGTCTCGGGCAGGTCCTTCACCGGCGAGGTGTTGTACATCTGCTCCACCGGATCGCTGCGGAAGCTGAACAGGTCCTCGGTGTCGGCGTAGGACAGCTCCCGGAGGACCAGCCGGTCGGTCTTCAACGTCGGGAAGGCCGAATACTCGAACGGCATCGCGTCCCCCAACCTCCGCGTCACCACGCGTCGACCTCCGCGTCCGGAACCCTTGTCCCGGCGAACCTGCTCGCATGATGGCAGCGGCGACGGCGTACCTCAAGGTTCATCTCGGACCGGTTGCCCGAACTGTCGTTAGCCGACTAATGTAATCGGACGGGAGGGCTGCCGTCACGGGACGCCGAGCACTCCTCGACCGGCCGACATCCCAGCGCGAAACTTGCCGCGGAAGGAACGCATGACGACCGACTGGAACGCCGAGCAAGTGGACCTTGACGCCTATCTCACCCGGATCGGCTACGACGGCCCGCTGGAGCCCACGGCCCAGACCCTGCGCGCACTGCATCGCGCGCATGCCGCGAGCATCCCGTTCGAGAACCTCGACATCGTCCTGGGACGCACCATCTCCATCGACCTGCCGGACATCCAGGACAAGCTCCTCCGCCATCCACGGGGCGGCTACTGCTACGAGCACAACCTGCTCTTCGCCGGCGTCCTGGCGCGGATCGGGTTCGAGGTGACCGGGCACGCGGCCCGGATCCGGATGGGCAGCGACAAGCTCCGCCCCGCCTCCCATGCCCTTCTGCGGGTTCGCGTCGACGGTACGTCGTGGATCGCGGACGTCGGCTTCGGCGGTGAGGGTCTGCTGGAGCCACTGCCGCTGCGGCCGGGCGAGGTGAGCCAGGGCGACTGGCGCTTCCGGCTCGTCCTCGACGGTGCCGTGTGGCTGCTGCAGTCCCTGCACCCGGAGGGGTGGTTCGACCTGCACACCTTCACCCTGGATCCGCAGTACGCCGTCGACTTCGCGATGCGCAACCACTTCACCTCCACCCATCCGCACTCGCCGTTCGTCACCGGGATCGTCGTTCAACGCACCGGCGCCGCGGCCCGCCACAGCCTCAACCGCGACACGCTCGTAACGAGTCGCCCGGACGGCACCAGCGAGACCCGGACGGTCGAGCCCGCAGACGTGGCCGGGACCCTCTCGGACATCTTCGGAATCCACCTGAGCGAGGCTGATGCCGCACACCTGCGAACGATCCAGAGCCAGGCGAGCGCCCTGACGACCTAGACCCACCGCGGCTCACGGTGTCTCGCGGCCGCCGCCCGCCGGCCTCCGCTGGGAGGATGGCCGGCATGGCGAACGTAGAGACCGCCCACACCGCCGACCTGGGGGTCGCCGCCCGGAAGGCCATCCGTGCACTCCTCGCGGAGGTCTTCGAGGAGGAGGTCACCGAGGACGACTGGGAGCACTGCCTGGGTGGAGTCCACGCCCTGGTCTGGGAAGGGACGGAACCCGGGGCGGAACTCGTCGGGCACGCGTCCGTCGTGCAGCGACGGCTGTTGTATGACGGGCGGGCGTTGCGCGCCGGATACGTCGAGGGCGTCGCGGTGCGGGCCGACCGGCGGCGGCGCGGGTATGCCGCGGCCATGATGGAGGAGCTCGAACGCGTGGTGCGCCACGCCTACGACCTGGGCGCGCTGGGTGCCAGCGACGACGGTGCACGCCTGTACACGGCACGCGGCTGGCAGCGTTGGCGAGGGCCGACCTCGGCGCTCACGCCCACAGGCGTCGTCCGCACACCCGAGGACGACGACTGCGTTTTCGTCCTGCCAGTCGCGACCCGGTTGGATCTGACCCGTGAACTGACCTGCGACTGGCGCGACGGCGAGGTCTGGTGACCTGGCGGCCGTCACCCAATGGGCCGCCCGGATCCCCGGGACCCCCCGGACAACGGCAGCTCCCAGAACATCACCGTCCCACTGGATCCGCCCGACCGCACCGAGCACTCACCACCCAGACGTCGTGCCCTGGACCGCAACTGCGCGAGGGCGCCTTCGATCGGCTGCCGCTCGTCCACCTCACCGTCGTCCCTCACGGTGAGCGCGATCCGGTCGTCTGTCACGCGCACGATCACCTCGGCCTTGGTCACGTTGCGGTGACTGGCGGCGTGGCTGAGCGCCTCGCGGACAGCGCGGACGAGTTCCTGCTGGGGTAGCGGACCGAGGTTTCGGTCGACGGCCCCCTCGACGACGAAGCGGGGCGTGAATCCGAACGTGGCCGCCGCGACGTCCAACTCGTCGAGGACCTTGTCGCTTGCCGACTGTTGTTGCCCGCTGGTGTCGGGGTGCAGGGCGAAGATCGCGGACCGGATCTGCTGGGTCGCATCGTCGAGTCCGTCGATGGCGTGACCCATCAGGTGTTGCGCTTCGTGAGGCTGGACGAGACCAGCGATCCCGTGCAGGTGCGTCCCGATAGCGAAGAGTCGGTCGATCACGGTGGTGCTGAGTTCCTTGGCGATCCGGTCCCGATCCTCCACCACCATGAGACGGGCCTGCACCTGCTGGATGGTCAGCGCCGCCTGACCGGCGAACATCTCCATCATCGGCACCTCGTTGGCGGCGACATCCTCATGCGGCGAACCGCGCCGCCAACCGACCACGAGAACCCCGAGCACCCTGCCTGCCGCGCGGAGCGGGAGATACATGCCCAGCCCGAGCACCGACATCGCCTCGGCCACCTCCGGAGGCGGGTTGTAACCCTCCTCCTCGGTGATGTTGCGGCTGACCACGGGAACACCCGTCGCGACGACCTTGGCGGTCAGTCCCTGCTTGGGCGAAAGCCGTCCGGAAACGTGGTCGACGCCGAGCGTGCCGGCGATCGCCTCGAAGAAACCGGTGCCTTCCGGATAGGCGGGATTGGACAGCCCAATCGCGACATAGTCCGCGCCCGACACGTCGACCAGCCGCTTTGCCACCATCCGCAGCGCATCGCTGCGTTGGGTGTCGGTGTCGGACAGCAGCAGCCGAGAAATGTCCAACGCCGCCTGGAGCCATTGCTCGCGGCGGTATTCGGCACTGTAGGCGTCTACGATGGCGATGGTCCTTTTGTCACTGACGGGCCAGTTCGAAATCGGTCACGAAATGTGGGTCGAATGCCGTTCTGCAGCCGCTTCTTTCCCCATCAAACTGGGCAGGTGCGGACAGTTTGTGCGGACTGAATCGCGCTCTCGCGGGAACCCGACGGTCCGCCTCTCACAGCGATAGGACATTCACGGTATCAGCGCCCACGAACCACCGCTAATACCGTCTGTCGCCGTGGACCGGAGGCCGACGGACAACGTGATGCATCACGGATCCAGCGGCCGGACGCTCCGGTGGGAGTGTCGCCTCACGCGACGGCGGGTACCTCAAGGAGGAGCAGGCAGCCGAGGCGCACCCGTGACGAGAGCGATCAGGTCGATCAAGTGCAGTGCCACTGGCTCCGGCGCTGAGGCGGCCGCCGAAGGGTGTGGGACCGACGGGAGCCGACCGATGGACGCGCAGATCACCCTGCGGATCGACGGGGACGAGCGATCACTCACGGTCGACACCCGCACGACCCTGCTGGACGCGATGCGGGACCGCCTGGGTGTGAACTCCCCGAAGAAGGGCTGTGACCACGGTCAGTGCGGCGCCTGCACGGTCCTTCTCGACGGACGGCGTGCCCTCACCTGCCTGGCGTTGGCGGTGGCGTACGACGGCGCGGAGATCACCACCGCGCACGGCCTGGCGGACGACGAGATCCTCCATCCGATCCAGCAGGCCTTCATCGACTACGACGGATTCCAGTGCGGATACTGCACGCCCGGGCAGATCTGTTCGGCAGTCGGGATGCTGGACGAGCTCAGAGCGGGCCACCCGAGCCACGTCACCGCCAGCCTCACCTCCCTCGCCCAGCTCACCGACGAGGAGATCCGGGAGCGGATGAGCGGGAACCTGTGCCGGTGCGGCGCGTACGCCAACATCGTCGCGGCGATCCGGGAAGGGGTGGTCGCGTGAACCCGTTCGACTACCTGCGGGCGGAGGACGCCGCGAGTGCGGTCGCCACGGTCGCGGGACGCCCCGGCGCCGCCTACCTCGGCGGGGGTACGAACCTCGTCGACCACATGAAGCTCGGGGTGGCGACTCCGGACCTGCTCGTGGACGTCACACGGCTGCCCTTCAACCAGGTCGAGGTACTGCCCAGCGGGGCCGTCCGGATCGGCGCGACCGTACGCAACAGCGACCTCGCGGCGGACCCGATCATCCGCGCGAGGTATCCGGCGCTGTCGCGCGCCCTGCTCGCCGGCGCGTCCGGCCAGTTGCGCAATCTCGCGACCACCGGCGGCAACCTGCTCCAGCGCACACGGTGCGTCTACTTCCAGAACCTCACCACACCGTGCAACAAGCGCGAGCCTGGCTCGGGCTGCTCCGCGATCGAGGGGTACAGCCGCTATCACGCGATCCTCGGCGCCTCGAACCAGTGCGTCGCCGTGCATCCGTCCGACATGGCGGTCGCGCTGGTCGCCCTGGACGCGAGCGTGGTGGTGCTGGGGGCGGCGGGCGAACGCCGGATCCCGGTCGTGGACTTCCACCGGCTGCCCCACGACCAGCCCGAACGGGACACCGTGCTCACCCACGGGGACCTGATCACGGCCGTCGAGGTACCAGAGCTTCCAGAAGGGACCCGTTCGACGTACTGGAAGGTGCGTGACCGCGCGTCGTACGCCTTCGCCCTGGTGTCGGTCGCGGCGGCGGTTCACCTCGACGACGGCATCGTCCGCGACGTCCGGCTCGCGCTCGGCGGCGTGGCGCACAAACCCTGGCGTGCCGGCCGCGCTGAGCAGGTGCTGCGGGGAGGCCCGGCGACGGAGGAGAACTTCCAGCGCGCCGCCGACGCCGAACTGGCCGACGCGCGTCCCCTCGCCGGGAACCGCTTCAAGGTGCCCATGGCCCGCAACACCCTCGTCGCGGTACTGCGCGAACTCGCGCTGGGACAGGGGCGGTGAGCTCTCCGCTCAACATCCACGCCATCGGCCTGGCGTTGCCCCGGCTCGACGGTCCCGCCAAGGTGACCGGGGCCGCGCCCTACGCCTACGAACACGTCGTGGAGCACCCGGCGTACCTGTTTCCCGTCCAGGCGAGCATCGCGCGCGGCCGGGTGGTGGCGATCGACACGAGCGCCGCGGCGGCGGTCCCGGGCGTCCTCGACGTGATGACCCACGAGAACGCTCCGCGGCTGGCCTCCGATGGTGACCTGGAGCTGTGGGTCCTGCAGAGCGACCAGGTGTTCTACCGCGGCCAGTTCGTCGCCGCCGTGACCGCCGAGAGCCCCGAGACAGCCCGTCACGCCGCCGGCCTGGTCCGGGTGGACTACGCACAGGAACGGCACGACGTCGTACTGAACGCCGACAGCGACGAGCTGTACGTCCCCGGCATGCTCACCGTCGGGGAACCCACCGACAGCGACGACGGCGACCTCGACGCCGGACTCGCCGCGGCGGAGATCGTGGTCGACCAGACGTACACGACCCCCATGGAGCACAACAATCCGATGGAGCCGCACGCCGTCATCGCGGCCTGGCACGGCACCGGCGAGGACGCCCGGCTCACGATCTACTGCGGGTCCCAGGGTGTCTCCTGGATGCAGGCCGAGCTGGCCACGATGTTCGGGCTCGAGCCGAGCCGGATTCGGATGGTCTCGCCGTACGTCGGTGGCGGCTTCGGCTCCAAGGCGTTCGTCCACCCGGACACTGTTCTCGCGGCGCTGGCCGCGCAGCGCAGCGGCGGCCGACCGGTGAAGCTCGCGTTGACCCGGCAGCAGATGTTCGCGATCGTCGGCTACCGCACGTCGACGATCCAGCGGGTCCAGCTCGGTGCGGACCGCGACGGACGGCTCACCGCGATCGCCCACGAGGTCGTCCAGCTCACGTCGCGGTTCAAGGAGTGGGTGGAGCAGACGGCCCTCTCGACCCGGACCATGTACGCCGCCCCGAACCGTCGCACCAAACACCGGGTCGCCCGACTCGACCTCCCCCAGCCGACGATCATGCGGGCGCCGGGTGAGTGCCCGGGCATGTTCGCCACCGAGGTCGCCATGGACGAACTCGCGGTCGCCTGTGGCCTGGACCCGATCGAGCTGCGGATCCGCAACGAACCCGACCTCGATCCCGACACCGGCCTGCCGTTCTCCGGTCGGCACGTGGTCGAGTGCTACCGCGAAGGTGCGCGCCGCTTTGGCTGGGAAGGGCGTGATCCCACCCCGCGCGTACGACGCGAGCACGGCTGGCTGGTCGGCACCGGCATGGCCGCCTCGACCTACCCGGCCGTCCGGATGGCTGGATCGGCGGCGTCCATCCGGTTCGGCGCCGACGGGTGCTACGTCGTTCAGATCGCCGCCGCCGACATCGGTACGGGGACCTGGACGACCCTGACCCAGGTCGCCGCCGACGCGTTGGCCGTTCCGGTCACCTCCATCGACCTGCGGATCGGGGACACGGCGCTGCCGCCGGGGTCCGCGGCCGGTCGCTCGTCCGGTATGGCGAGTTGGGGTTCGACCATCGTCGCGGCCGCCTGCGCCTTCCGCGACGCGTACGGCACCGACCCGCCCGTGGACGCCGAGGCGCAGGCGCCGATGCCGGACCACCCCGAGGCGGAGCGGTACGCGGCGCACTCCTTCGGGGCGCAGTTCGCCGAGGTCCGGGTGCACGCCGACACCGGCGAGATCCGGGTCAGCCGGATGCTCGGCGTCTTCGACGCGGGACGGATCGTCAACCCACGCACCGCCCGCTCACAGTTCGTCGGCGGCATGACCATGGGCATCTCGATGGCCCTGCACGAGAACAGTCGTGCTCGACCCGCGGTTCGGCCACGTCGTCAACCAGGACTTCGCCGAGTACCACATCGCCGCGAACGCCGACATCGGCGAGATCGACGCCGTCTGGATCGACGAACCCGACCTGCGTCTCAAGGCGCTGGTTGCGCGTGGCATCGGTGAGATCGGCATCGTGGGCGCGGCGGCAGCGGTCGCCAACGCCGCCTACCACGCCACCGGGATTCGGATCCGTGACCTGCCGCTCACGGCCGACCTGTTCCTGGCGTGAGCGCGCCGGGCCGAGCCGGGCCGAGCGAGCCAAGCCGAGCCGACTGACCTGAGCTGACTCGCCCACCATCGTCAAGGCTCCCTTGACAGTTCGTGCCGCACGGCGGACCGCCGGATTGGTCCCGTTTTGGACAGATCAGGCGGCCCGCGCACGCCCTCGCCCGCTGGCCGGAGGTGTACGCCTGGGGGACAATTGGACCATGACCGAGCGCAAGCCAACGGGGCTCAACTTCGAGAGTTGGGTCGACAAGCAGATCCGCGAGGCCACTGAGCGGGGCGACTTCGACAACCTTCCGGGCGCCGGCAAACCGATCGCCGACCTCGACCGCCCCTACGACGAGGTCTGGGTGACCAACCACCTGCGCCGCGAAGGGCTGTCCAGCGAGGACCTGCTGCCGACACCGCTGCGGCTGCGCAAGGAGGTCGAGCGTTTCCCCGAGACGGCGGCGAAGCTCCGCACCGAAGTTGCCGTGCGCGACGCCGCCGAGGAGCTCAACACCCGGATCATGGCCTGGCTACGCGCACCGTTCGGCCCGCCGATCCCCGTCCGCCCCGTCAAGGTCGAGGAGGCCGTCCAGCGCTGGCGGTCCGACCGGGAGGCGGCGCGCCGCGCCGAACGCCAGGCGGCCCCGACCGCCACGAACACCCCGACCGACCAGCAGGGAAGCACACCGCGACGGCGGCCGTGGTGGAGTCGACTCCTCCGCCGACCGTCCTGACGTTGGACCGTTAGTAGGACTTTGTCATGTCGATCATGGTGGGGCGAGTGCTTCGATGTGGTCGATGGTGACTTCTTGTCGGCAGGTGGGGCATGCGCCGGCGATGAGGGCGAGCACGATTTGTAGCTCGTGTACGACTGCGTACAAGCTCAGGCCGGCGCATCCTGTTTTGGGTCGAGTCTGACCATGGTGCAGAAAGCTTGGGCGATCGCGACGAGTGTGACGTGGCGGTTCCAGCCGGTCCAGGAGCGTCCTTCGAAGTGGTCGAGTCCGAGCCCGGTTTTCAGTTCGCGGTAGTCGTGTTCGATCCGCCACCGGATCTTTGCCAGGTCGACGAGCTGATCGATCGGTGTGTCGGCAGGCAGGTTAGAAAGCCAGTAGTCGGTAGGCTCGTTCGCCTCATCGGGCCATTCGACCAGCAGCAGCTTCGCCGGCAAGGTCCCATCGTCTGCGCGAGGGATGTCGCGGTTGGCCGGACGTACCACGAACACCGCGAACTTCGAGGTCATGGCAGCACTCGGATTACCTTTCGTTTTTCTGGTCCCCTGCCGCCACGCCACCTCCTGGTAGGCATCGCGGCCGGCCGCCATGGCGATCTCGCGCAGACTCGATGCCGGCTTCGGGTAGTGGGGCTTGGGACGTCTGCCAGGACCACCGGTGGGTGGCGGTGTCACCGGCTCCGCTTCGCCGGGGTGGGCGCTGGTGCCGGCTTTGAGTGCGACCACATAGTCCAGGCCACGTTCTTCCACGCCGAGCCGGAACCTGGTGCAATCCCCATATCCGGCATCGGCAACGACGGGAAGCCTCGGCGACCCCCATTCGGTCTGCTCATCAAGCATGTCCAGCGCGAGCCGCCACTTCTCGATATGCCTCACGTCGTCAGGGACTTTGGATTCGGCTCGCTTCCGGCGGACCTTCTCGGCCTGCTCGGGATCATCACAGGCCTTGTCGTCCCAGCTTTCCGGGCAGAACAACCGCCAGTCGACCGCCGCCGAGCAGGTGTCGTTGACCGCGTGAACACTCACCCCGATCTGGCAGTTGGCGGTCTTGCCCAACGTCCCGGAATACTGCCAGGCCACACACGCCGAGGCAGGCCCGTCCTTGGGGAATCCGGTGTCGTCGATCACGTATGCCCGCGGCCCAATCGCCTGCGCAGCCCACGAGCTCAACCTGCGCCGCACCGCGGTGAAATCCCATGTCGAGGAGGTGACGAACTGCTGCAACCGCTGATGATCCACACCCAGCCGCTCCGCCATCGGCTGCATCGACTTACGCCGACCATCAGTCAACAGGCCACGCAGATACAACTCACCCGTGGCACGCTGATCCGAACGCGCAAGACAACCCAGCATGTCGGCTGCGAACTCGCCAAGCCTCGGCCGCAACTCCGCTATCTGATCAGGAGTCATGCACCGACCATGTCAGAACATCAACCACAGAACACGAAACGACACACCTAACAAAGTACTATTAGGGATCCGCCAAGAATCCGCTCGCCACCCTCACTCCGGCGCCCACGCGCGAGATGATCATGATCGCCGTCAGGTACGCCAGCGCCGTCGTGAGGAAGAGGGAGATGTCCGACCCCGCACACCAGCAACGCCAGCACCCCCTACCCAGCCAGGACAACGTCGGGTTGACACCGACCCGAGCGGGTTCCCGGGCGGCGGAGCCGACAGTGGACGGTGTCGAGAAGGAGCTCACCGGCTACGGCGAGTCCGATGACGGCCTGGTGCGGGTCTGGGTGCTGATGGACGGCTCCGTCAAGGACCTCATGATCGATCCCGCGGCGATGGGCCAGAGCGCGGACTCACTCGGCGCCCAGGCGGAAGCCGCACTGGCGCAGGCCTACGGCGACCTCGACCACCAGCTCGGCGGCCGGCAGGCCCGCCAGGACCGGCAACTCCAACGGATCATCGCACTGCTCAGCACGGCCCGCCGCACGACCTGATCCAGAAGCATCCCGCGACCCGCACCGGCCGCGTCCTCCGTGAAGCCGCCGCACTACCCTCGCGCGGCAGCGGACCTCGGAGCCGCGAGCAGCTTCTCCGGAGTCACCGGGAGCTCCCGGACCCGAACGCCGGTCGCGTGGTAGACGGCGTTCACGATCGCCGGCGCGACACCGATCGTGGCGAGCTCGCCGGCGCCCTTGACCCCCAGTGGGTTCACGTGCGGATCGACCTCCTCGACGAACGTGGCGTCCAGTTCGTTGATGTCGGCGTTCACCGGCACGAGGTAGTCGGCGAGGCTGCTGTTGGCGGGCCGGGCGTTGCGTGAGTCGACGACCGTCTGCTCCAGCAGGGCCATGCCGAGGCCCATCACCATTCCCCCGATGCACTGGCTGTGCGCGGTCTTGGGGTTGACGACCCGCCCGATGCCGTACGCACCGACGATCCGCGGCACCCGCACCAGGCCGAGATCCGGATCGACCCGGACTTCCGCGATGACCGCACCGAAGGAGTGCATCGAATAGTTCGCCTGCTGCTCCCCCGCGGTGTTCTGCGCGGTCACCTCGACCGGCTCGCTCAGGGTCCGCATGACCCCGCCCAGGTCGGCCTCAGGATCGGTCACCCCAGCCCGCTCGAAGGCCTGCCGCTTGGCCTGCACGCAGGCTTCCTGGACAGCCGTGCCGATGCTCGCCATGGTCATCGACCCGCCATGCACTGTCGCCTTGGGCAGGCTCGTGTCGCCCAGTTCGAAACGCACCCGATCGATCGACAGACCCAGGGCGTCCGCCGCGACCTGCGTCATCGAGGTGTAGGTGCCCGGCCCCATGTCACTGGACGCGGACGACACGACAGCCGTCCCGTCCGGATGCAGGACCGCCCGAGCGCTCGCCGGAGAGTAGAGGGTCGGGTAGGTGCCGGTGGCACATCCGTAGCCGACAAGGTTGCCTTGCGCGTCGCGCATCGATGCCGGCCTCGGGTCACGCCGGTCCCACCCGAAACGCTCCGCGGCCACGCGATAGCACTCGCGCAGGGAACGGCTGGAGAACGGCAGGTCCCTGTCCTCGTCCCGGTCAGGTTCGTTGCGCATCCGCAGTTCGATCGGATCCATGTCCAGCGCCACCGCGAGCTCGTCCATCGCACACTCGAGCGCGTAGATGCCACTGACCTCACCAGGAGCGCGCATGGCGGTCGGCGTCTGCACGTTCATCGGCGCGAAGCGGTAACGCGTGGCGACGTTCGGACAGGAGTAGAGGTACCTCGTCGGGTTGAGGAGGTTCTCGGCGTACTGCTCGTAGGTGGAGGTCTCGGCCATCCCCTCGTGCCTGATCGCCATCAGCCGGCCGTTCTCGTCGGCGCCGAGCGCGACCCGTTGCACAGTGTGCGGGCGGTAACCGATCAGGTTGAACATCTGCCGTCGCGTCAGGACCAGCTTGACGGGCAGGTCGACGACCCGGGCCGCCATCGCGGCGAGCGCGACGTGCGGCCAGGCTCGTAGCGCCGATCCGAAGGCGCCACCGACGAAGCGGGAAATCACCCGGATGTTCTCGGCCGGAATGTCGAACACCGACGCCATCTCGTCGCGTACGTTGTCGACCCACTGCGACTTGTCCCACAGGATCAGCTGGTCACCCTGCCAGGACGCGATCGTTGCCGGAATCTCGATCGGGTTGTGGTTCTCCCGCGGAATCACGTACTCCGCATCGGTCCGCACCGACGCCTCCCGCATCGCGGCGTCGACGTTCCCGCGGCCCATCTCCTCGCGGAAGCCGAACATGGTCGGCTCCCAGGCGGGATCAGGCGGGAGGGCATGCCTGGCGGCGGCGGCGAACGTCGTCACCGCGGGCTCCTCGTCGTAGGTCACCTCGACGAGTGAGGCCGCGAACGTCGCCTGCTCGAAGGTGCGCGCCACGGCGAGCGCGACCGTCTGGCCCTGGAAGCGGACGCGGTCGTCCTGCAGGTTGTGCAGCCGCTCGCCCGCCGCCGGGTCGACCGGAAGCTGCTGGTGACGCTGGTACGGGAGCCTCGGCGCGTTCTGATGGGTCAGCACCGCCACCACACCGGGCGCCGCCTCCGCGGCCGCTGTGTCGATCGCGGCGATCCGTCCGTTGGCGATGGTGGAGCCGACGATGACGCCGTAGACCATGTCCGGGCCGGGGTCGAACTCCGCCGCGTACGTCGCCCCACCGGTGACCTTCAACCGACCGTCGACCCGGCTCACCGGCTGCCCGACGACGGGACGGACCGCCGCTCCTGGCATGGATGTCATGCGTTACCCCCAACGGTCTGCAGGGCGCGGAACACCGCGCGCCGCATCAGGTCGAGCTTGAACGCGTTGCCCTCGCGCGGCGCCGCGCCGTCGGAGGCCCGTTCGGCGGCCGCCATGAACGCGTCGTCGTCGGGGCGGACGTCGGCGAGCGCCTGCTCCACTCCGCGCATCCGCCAGGGCTTCGCACCCACGCCGCCCATCGCCACCCGGGCCTCGCGGATCCGGTCCCCCTCCATGTCCAGCGCCACCGCCGCGGACACCAGCGCGAACTCGAAGGACGTCCGGTCCCGCACCTTGAGGTAGGTCGAGCGTCGTCCACCCGCGAAGGCCGGTATGTCGATCGCCGTGATGACCTCTCCTCGCCGCAGCACCGTCTCCACCTCCGGTGTGTCACCCGGCATCTGGTGGAGGTCGTCGACGGGGATCACGCGGTCACCCTTCGGCCCGCGGACCAGTACCGCCGCGTCCAGGGCGACCAGCGGTACGGCGAAGTCCGAGGCGTGGCTGGCGATGCAGTGCTCGGAGACGCCGAGAACAGCGTGCATCCGGTTGTCGCCGTCCATCGCCGCGCAACCGGAGCCAAGCTCACGCTTGTTGCACTGCGCGACGCCAGGATCGCGGAAGTACACGCAGCGTGTACGTTGCAGCAGGTTGCCGCCGATGGTCGCCATGTTGCGCACCTGCGCCGATGCGGACAGCAGCAGGGCCTGCGAGACGAGGGGGAAGGCGTCGCGGACCGCGGGGTGGTCGGCCACGTCGCTCATCCGAGCGCCGGCGCCCATCCGGAGCGAGCCGCCGCGTTCGATGCCTATGTGCGCGTCGAGCACACCGCCGTTCAGCGCGACCAGGTGCTCCGGACGCCGGATCTCGTCCGTCAGCAGTTGCATCATGTCCGTGCCGCCGGCGATGAACTCACTGACCGGCGCCGCGCCGAGTTCAGCCGCGGTGGCGAGGTTCGTGGGACGTTCGAGTGTGAACGGATACATCGGTCACGCCTTGTCCTTCGCGGCCGCGCGCGGCTCGGGTACGCGTGGCGCGCGCCCGACCTCGGCGATGGCGGCGACGATATTGGTGTATGCGCCGCAGCGGCACAGGTTTCCGCTCATGAACTCGCTGATCTCTTCCCGGGAACCCGTACGCCCCTCACTCAGCAGGCCCGCGGCGGACATGATCTGCCCGGGCGTGCAGTAGCCACACTGGAAGGCGTCGTGGTCGATGAAGGCCTGCTGGAGTGGGTGGAGTTCGTCGGCACCCGGCGGCGCCATCCCCTCGATGGTCGTGATCTCCTGGTCGTCGTACAACGCGGCCAGCGCGAGACAGGACTTGATCCGGCGGCCGTCCGCGAGAACCGTGCAGGCCCCACACATCCCAAGCCCGCATCCCTTCTTCGTGCCGGTCAGCTTCAGGTGTTCACGAAGCGCGTCCAGCAGGGTGGTGCGCGGGTCGAGGTCGGGAAGAGAGTGTGTCTCCCCATTCACGCGGAGCGTGACCGAGACCGCTTGCGTCACAGGCATACCGGCCTCCCCATCGGTACGGCGGTATTCGTCGAGAGGTCCCGCGACGGGACGTCACCATGAGGGGCCTTCCCGGAACCACCGAGGCATAACCCGTTCCGCCGCGCCACGCCGCCAGACCGAGAAGCCGAGAGGTCGAGAGTTCGAGAAGCCGTACGAAATAAGGCCTGACGCAATCGACGCCGGGACTCCACCCGGCTCAGGCTGGGGGAGAATGTGGTAATGGCCAGGACGTGGAGCGGCGTACCTCTGTTGATGATGGCCGACTACCTCGCCGACCCCATGTGGGTCCGCTCACCCAGTGGACGAGGCGGTCGAATGGTTCCTCTCGAGGAGCTGCCGTTGTCGGCGGACCTGGTGGGACGACTCCGGGCCTGGGCTGGCGTCTTCGACGACTTAGCCCGCACGAACTACGAATGGCCCTCCGCCGAGGCTCATGGGCGCTGGATCGACACGGGCAGGAGCCTGTGCGAGGAGGCGCGCGCCGAACTCGGCGACCTCTACGACGTCACGTACTTCCATGACCGAGATCTCTCGGATCGTCCGGGCGGGTGACGCCTGGCTTCCGCGGCCTGCCGGCACGCGTCATGCTCCGACAGAACGCGGATAGGGTCACCGGAATGCCGCCGCGTCCGCTCGCCCTCCGTCTGCCGTCCATCGCGTTGGCGTGCGTGATGGCGCTGCTCGGGATGCTCACCCTGCCGGCGGCGGTGCTCTACGTGATCGTGTCGAACTACAAGGTGACCCTGGGTCTTCCGGCGTTCCTCGGGTACGCGTTCTCAGGCGTCATGTGGTTCTACTCCCGGCGGACGGCAACGCTGCGCTGGACCTGGCTCCTGGTGGCACTGGGTCTGATCGCGGTGATCGTCGTCTCGTTCGTGCCGGTGAGCGCCTTCGCCCTCGCGGCGTACGACGAATGGAGGGAGACCCAGCCGGGCGGCCGCGGCTACCAGCCCTGAGTGCGACTCAGGTGGTCGAACTCGGGGAGCCGACAGAGATCGTCAGGTGACAGACCACGTGCGGCACCTCGGAACCGACCGCGGCCCACGCGTCCGCGGCGGTGGCGAGGACGTCGGCGAGATCACCGGAGAGCCGGGTCGCGTAGTGCGCCGCCCGCGCGGCCGTTCCCCGCTGCTGGGCGCGCTCGATCGCGCCCTCGATGTGCCGCATGTGCGAGCCGCCTGACGAGCCGCCGTCCAGCAGCGGATACAGCGACCACTGCGCGACCGCGGGCACCCCGGTCGCCGGAACGTCGACCGGAGCCGGCGCGGGGAGACCGGTCACCGAGAGGTCGCAGGTCGCCTCCCCCGGGCAGCCGCGGGACAGCAGCACGTGGGCCACGACGTGGCCGGTGCGGGTACGTCGGGCAGCGGCCGAGATCACGGCGGCGAGGTAGCGGACGAGACGTTCCTCCGCGGGATCCTCCGCCGACCCCACGTAGGTGCTCACGTCGTCGGTCTCGACGACGAGCCGGTCGGTGAGACCCGCGTCGGCGACCTCGGCCAGCGCACCGAGGATGACCTCGACGAAGTCGTCGCAGTGCGGGTGCAGGCTGAAGCGCATCCCGATACCCAGCTCACCCGGCGTGGCGACGGGTAGGGCCGACTCGGCGGTGTGCTGTGTGTCCATCGTCATCCTCGCTCGAACTCGATCGGACCGGGATGGTCGAGACGCGACGCGTGTGACGACACGTGCCCAGCTCCCTACGCCGGTACGAACCGGATCAGGTAAACGGGTCTGCGGACAGGCCGCACTCTCAGCGCCGGAGCGCTCCCCGGGGGACCTGGCCAACATACGACCCGTCGCCGCTGACCCGCGCACCGACCCCGCCGACCCACCTCCACGCAGGGCACCGACGCGCGGACTCTCTGCTAGCTTCGCCCGGCAGTCAGCCGACACGGAAGGATGCTCAGATGAGCGCGCAGCGCAGGTTCGCCGAAGTGGAACACCTCGCCGCAAGGAGGTACGAAGAAGGGCGTCTACCGTCTCCTCCTCGACGACGACTCCTCGGTCATCGTCTACAGCTGGGACACCGGCGAGAACTGCGGCGCGACGTTGGAGTCCCGGCTTCAGGAGAATCCGCAGGCGTCGAGAGCGATCTTGGCGCGTCTTGGTGAGTCGCTCGGCGTGATGCACGAGTGCGCGGCACCGACCTTCGGCAAGGTCGCGTTGGTCGACCGGGGCGGGCGTTCGCGGGGCGGCTCCTGCGAGGAGGTCGTCCTCAGGGGTGCGGTCGACGACCTCGCCGAGGCCGCCTCCCGCGGCCGGTGGATGGCCGGTGCCATGGACGAGTTGGACGACGTCCTCCACAACCTGGCCGCCGAGGTACGTCCGCGTTCACGTTATGGCCTCATCCACGGCGAGCTCGGCCCGGACCACGTGCTGGTGGACAGGCAGGGCGAGCCGGTTCTCATCGACATCGAAAGGTCTTTAATAGTTGAATTTGAGTTGTCATTAGCTGTCGCTAGTTTATAGTAGTGACGTGAACTTGAAGGAATGGGCGACTTCGCAGGGCGTCAGCTACGCCACTGCACTGCGGTGGTACAAGGCTGGGAAGTTGCCCGTTCCGGCGTACCAGGCGGGGCGGTTGATCGTCATCGGTGAGCCTGGAGTCGCTGCACCTGGGACCGTGGCCGTCTATGCCCGTGTCTCTTCAAGCGACCAGAGCGCCGACCTCGACCGGCAGGTAGCTTGGGTGTCGGCGTGGGCCACGACCAACGGCTACCAGGTCGGCAAGATCGTGACCGAGGTCGGGTCCGCGATCAACGGGGACCGTCGGAAGTTCCTCGCGCTGCTCCGTGATCCCTCAGTTTCGACAATCATCGTTGAGCACCGTGACCGCTTCGCCCGCTTCGGTGCCGAATACGTGGAGGCCGCGCTGGCGGCATCAGGGCGCCGTCTGGTCGTGGTGGACCCGTCTGGGGTTGAGGAGGATCTGGTTCGGGACGTGACCGAGATCCTGACCTCATTGTGCGCGCGGCTCTACGGTCGCCGCGGCGCCGCCAACCGCGCGGCTCGTGCGGTTGTCGCCCTCTGCGAGGACCCGGCGTGAGGCTGCTCGCCTACAAGTACGCACTCGACCCGACGCCACGTCAGGCCCGATACATAGCTGGGCACTGCGCGGCCGCGCGTCGCGCGTTCAACTGGGGTCTTGGCCGGGTGAAGGCGAATCTGGACCAGCGGGCAGCCGAACGCACCTACGGCATCCCTGAGGAGTTACTGACCCCTCGTCTCAACTGGTCGTTGTACACGCTACGTAAGGACTGGAACCAGGCCAAGAACGACGAAGCGCCATGGTGGGCCGAGTACTCCAAAGAGTCGTACTCCTCCGGGCTCGATGCTCTGGCGCGTGCCTTGAAGAACTGGGGCGCGTCCCGCACCGGCAAGCGCAACGGTGCCCGCGTCGGGTTCCCGCGGTTCAAGTCCAAGCGACGCGCGGTGCAGTCATGCCGGTTCACCACCGGAACCATCCGCTGTGAACAGCGGCACGCCGTACTGCCGCGCATCGGGCGGGTGAAGCTGCACGAGCACCCGGCCAAGTTGCTCGACGCGCTGAGGGAAGGGTCGGCGCGCATCATCTGCGCCACGATCCGTTTCGAACGTGGCCGCTGGTTCGTGTCCTTCACCGTGGAACAGTCGCTTCCCGAACTCACACCCACTCGGCCCGATGCGGCTGTCGGCGTGGATCTTGGTATCAAGACCCTCGCGACCATCTCCGAAGGCCCACCCGTTGAGAACCCGCGTCACTACATCCAGGCCCAGCAGAAGCTGGCTCGCCTGTCGCGGCGCGTGTCCCGCCGTCGCGGTCCGGACCGGCGTACTGGCCAGGCCGCATCGAAGCGGTGGCAGCGCGCCAACGCCCAGCGCAACCGGGTGCATCACCGTGTCGCTGACCAGCGGCGCGACGCCATACACAAGCTGACCACCCGGCTCGCGTCCACCTACGCCACGGTCGTGGTCGAAGACCTGAATGTCACCGGCATGCTGTCCAACCGCAAACTCGCCCGTCATATCGCTGACGCCGGGTTCGGTGACTTCCGGCGCCAACTGGAATACAAGGCCGAACGGTTCGGCGGCCGGGTAATCGTGGCGGACAGGTGGTTCCCCTCAAGCAAGACATGTTCGGGCTGCGGAACAGTGAAAGCCAAGCTGCTCCTGTCCGAACGCGACTACGTCTGTAACACCTGCGATCTGATCATGGACCGCGACAAGAACGCGGCCAGGAACCTCGCCGCGCTGGCAGTCGCCGCGAGTAGTGCGGAGACACAAAACGGACGCGGAGCCGACCAGAAGACCCGGATTACCGGGCAGGTGGCCGAGAAACGTCAACCGGGCACGGCATCTACCGGTAAGACCCGGACTCCTTTACCAGAAGGTGCAGGTGTATAGCTAATGACTACTCACTTGCAACGGCTGATGTACTTCGACGTCGAGTGGGAGCACGTGTTTCTGCGACTGCGTTTCGACGAGCACTACGACGTGCTGCGCCGGCGTGAACTCGACGAGCATCGCCTGAGGTTCTACCGACTCGCGATGCACATCTCGCTCGTGGCGAAACCGCTGGTCATCCTGGACGGCGACTTCCCGGATCGCCAGGGCATGCTCGACATCGCGGAGCACAACCTCGGGCAGGCGCTGACCTTCCTACGCTGAGTTCGACTCGGGTGCGGGCGGCTCGTCGGGGATGGGCAGCCAGAGGCGCACCTCGTCGTAGCGCACGTCGCCGTGGTCGTGGAAACCGTCCGGGAGTCTTCCCCAGACCCGAAAACCGAGCCCGACGTAGGCATCCTCGGCGTGGGTCCCACCTCGGCAACCGATCTCGAGGATCGAACAGCCCCAGCCACGCACGTACTGGCTGGCCGCATCGAGGATCCGTCGGGCGAGTCCGGTCCCCCGCGATGACGAAGCCACCGATCTCGGCGCGGTGCCGACACATTCGATGCTGCTGCCTGGTCAGGGTGCAGTTGCCGACGACCTCACCGTCGTCCCGCACGGCTACCAGCATCACGGTCTCGTCGTGGTTCTGGTCGGCGAGGGAGGGCTCGACGATCGCCGCGGTCTGCTCGAACGTGCTCTGGGCGAAGCAGTTCCGTCGCAGGCTCTCCGTGTCCTCTTCTCGCACCGGTCGGATGATCATCACCTGACCCTAGTACTCCGGCCGGCCAGAGCCTGCTAATCCAGCTGGCCAGCCGCGCGACGGTGGGGCGCGCGTCGTAGGATCCACCGTTGCTGGTCGACGGAGCACTTGGGAGACGAACGTGGAACGACCCGACGACCGCGTGCCATCCGTCCTGCGCTTCACCACGGAACTCATCGCCTGGGTAGCTACCCCGTGGGCCCTGTTCAGCCACTCATGGCTGCTCGCTGTCGTGGCGGTGGTGGTGCTCATCGGCCTTCCGACCATCTTCGCCACTCCGGGAGACAAGAGGCAGGTGATCATCCCGGTCCCGGGAGCCGTCACGTTCCTGCTCGTGCTGATCCAGCTCGCCGCGGCCGTGACTTTCGCGTGGGTAGCATGGCCCACCCCGGTGGCAGTCCTCGTGTCCGCCCTCGCTGCCGCCACCCTCGTCACGGAGCGCCAACGTTGGCGATGGCTGGTCTCCAAGGATCGACAGATCGCCTGAACAGCTCCTCCTGCGACCACGATCAGGCAGGTTCGAGGAGCAGCGGTTTGCTCAGCGTGGCATCGGTGACGCCCAGGCCGGCCAGAGCCATCCGCACCAAGATGGCCATGCCGCAGCGTCGACCATCGCCTTGCGTCCCTGCTCCCTGCCGCCGTCTCACCTGTCAAGAGGGTGTTGCGAGCGGACCTCGACCCAGGACACACTATGTCCACATATCAAGAGGATTCGTCTCACTATGTAAAACGAGGTGGAGCGTGAGGGACGCGGAGCCCAGCGGTGGCGAGGACGTCGACGTCGTGGTGATCGGCGGGAGTTTCGCCGGACTGCAGGCCGCCCTCACTCTCGGCCGCGCGTGCCGCCGGGTTGTCGTCCTCGACGACGGACGCCCGCGAAACGCGCGCGCCTCCCACGTCCACAACTTCCTCGGCCACCACGATCCCGCGCCCGCTGTACTCCAGGAAGCTGCTCGTACCCACGTCGGGGACTACGACGTGTCTCTCGAGAGCGATCGAGTGGCCAGGGTCGAGCCGGCGGCCACGGATCGTCTCACGGTGACGTCCCAGGACGGCCGGACCTGGCAGACCCGAGCCCTGCTGCTGGCGACTGGTCTGGACGACGAACTTCCCGACGTTCCCGGGGTGAGCGACCTGTGGGGCGAGGACGTCGTGGCGTGCCCGCACTGTCACGGCTGGGAGGTTCGCGATGAACCGCTCGCACAACTAGGATTCCGCGGCATGCCGGCACGAGGGGTCGAGCGCGCGCTGTTGCTGAGTCGATGGAGCCAGGACGTCGTACTCCTGACCGACGGCGACGAGCTCGACACCACGCACCATGCCCGCCTGCGCGCAGCCGGCGTCACGGTGGACACGCGGCGCGTCCGCAGGCTGGTCCACGAGGACGGCCGCCTTCAGACCGTCGAGTTCGCCGAGGGCACCGCCCTCCCCCGGCGCGCCGTCTTCGTCGTCACCCGTCAGCACCAGCAGACCGATCTTGCCCGGCTGCTCGGCTGCGACCACGTGGAGGACGGCCCGGCCGCCTGCGCGGTCGTCACCGACGCGAAGGGCCGTACCAGCGTGCGCGGCGTCTGGGCGGCCGGCACGACGACCCAACCCGCCCTGTTGGCGATCGGCGCGGCCGGGCACGCCAGCACCGTCGCCGTCGCGCTCAACAACGACCTGCTGGAACAGGACCTCCAGGCCGCGACCTCCGCGGCCGATCGCGTGCGGCCCTGACGTGTGTGCGCGCGGATCGTCGGCCTCAGCGGCGAAGTGACTGGTCGGCGACGGCTTCTGGGCGACCGCGATGCCGTTCCCACTCCGGAGCGAGGACGGACATCACGACGTCGTTCACCCACGCGCCGTCGTAGAGAAGGACGTCCCGCTGGACGCCCTCCGCGACGAAGCCGACCTTCTCATACACCCGGCGCGCCCGCGGGTTGAACTCGAACACCGTCAGCGAGATCCGGTGCAGGCCGAGCCGCTCGAACCCGTGGCCCACCATCAGTCTCATCGCCTCGGTACCCAGGCCACGATCCTGGCCCGCGGACGCGAGAGCGATGCGGAGATTGCAACTGCGGTTGAGGCGGTCCCGCTCGTTGAGCACCACCTCGCCCACACAGCCATCACTGGCCTGGTCGACGACGGCGAGGTCGAGCCGGTCCGGCTGATCGTTGCGGGTGTCGTACCAATTCCGCATCCGTTGCTCGGCGACGTCGTTCCAGGGGGCCGCAGCGGAACGGCTGACGCTTCCCGTGAGCCGGGCGACCTCAGGATCCTGGAGGAGCGCCCGCAGGGCGGGCAGATCCTCGTCCAGTCGGAACGGTCGCAGTGTCACCTTCTCGCCGACCAAGGTGGGCTTCGTCGAGAAACTCGCGGCTGCGTCATCGGTCACCGGCTGATTGTCGAGGCGCCCGTACGGTCGCGGCAATCGACTTTCGGCACCCGGTTTCAGGCCGGATGCTGCTGGCTGAGCCAGTGGGCGACGCCGTCCTCGTCGTTGCTGTCGATCACCCCGGTGGCCGCAGCCGTCACCGCCGGGCTCGCGTTGCGCACCGCGTAGGACTCGTCGGCGATGTGGAAGAGCGGGAGATCGTTGTGGTTGTCGCCGAAGCACACGAGCCTGGTCGCACCGATCGACTCGCGAACCGCTTGAACCGCGGTCGCCTTCGTCGCCCCGAGGGGAGTGATCTCGAGCCAGGTGTCAGTCGGGTAGTAGGTGTCGACCTGGACGTTCGCGGTGCAGGCCGAGGTCACCTCCACGGGCAGGGCGGCGGCGAGTTCGGCGATCGGCTCGGCGGCACCGATGATCGAGATGTAGAAGACGTTCCGGGTTGGAAGCTCGTCCCATCCGGTCCTTGGCGACAGGCGCGGATCGCCGGGCCGGTCACGCAGGTAGTTGCGAATGCCCAGGCTCAGCTGGTCGGCGACCCAACACACGTGATCGGCTTCGTGTTCGTAGTGGTAGACGAGCGGAGGAAGACCAAGCCGTCGGCAGTGCGTGATGACGGCTTCCGCGGTCGAGGCCTCGAGGTAGCGGCTGTCGATGACCTTTCCGGTCGTCGCCTCGACGGTGAACGCGCCGTTGTAGACGATCACCGGCAGCCGAAACCGACACTGCGCGAGAATACGGACCGCCGTCGAGTACGACCGGGCAGTCGCGTAGGTCAGGGGAAGCGCCTGATCCTCGATGAGACGGTTGACGGTGTGCGCGGTGAACGGGCTCAACGTCCCCGCCGAGGTGAGGAGGGTTCCGTCCAGGTCCGTGACGTAGAGAGTCTTCGTCATGAGCCTGCTCCTCCTGGCCACCGGGTTCACCAGACGCCGACATCGACGCCCGCCGGGCCGATCGTAGCCCCCACGTACTGTGGCACCGTGACGACGACCGAGCCGATCGAGCCGACAGACTTCCGATGGACGCTCCCGCGTAAGCGGATGGCAGCGGGCGCGCTCCTCTTCGACGAGGACGGCCGGATCCTGCTCGTCGAGCCGACCTACAAGCCGTACTGGGAGATCCCGGGCGGCGTGGTCGAAGCCGACGAGTCGCCCCACACCGCGGCATGCCGCGAGCTGAAGGAGGAGTTGGGACTGGTGCGCTCCCTGCTCCCACTCCTGACGGTCGACTGGGTGCCACCTCACGATGGCCGTCCCGAGGCGATGTTGTTCGTCTTCGACGGAGGTGAGATGTCGGCGGAGGAGATCGCCGGGATCACAGTCCCGTCAGAGGAACTCCACGGCTGGAGGTTCTGCACTCCCGCAGAGGCCGCGCAGCTACTGAAACCCGCGCAGGGTCGCCGGGTGGCCGCGTCCCTGGACGCGCGCGCGGCCAACGAAGTCGTCTACCTCGAGAACGCGTCCACCCTCGACTCACCCGGCCAGCAAGCAGAACCCCTCGGGCCGAAGCGGTGAACGGATCCACGCCCTAGTTGAAGATCCGTTCGACGGCGGCAGCGAACTCGGCGGCCTGCTCGGGCTCGGCGAAGATCTTCGCACCGCTGAAGACCTGGAGTCCCCAACTGCGCCGGCTCGATGCGGCTGTCTCGCGGAGGCTGTCCGGCCCGTCGAGCGCGTCAAGGATGGGTTGCACCTGCCGGTCCTGCGGAACGAACGCCGACGACGCCTCCAGGAACTCCCGCCCCCACGAGCTGTCGCGGCCGCTCTTGGTGCAGTAGATCAGCGGTGTGAAGACGTCGATCGCCGGGGCCAGCAGGGCGTAGTCCTGGGCGAAGATCCGGGTGAGCGCGCGGTCGAACTCATGTGGCTGCCACGGGCACATGTACGCGCCGACGACGCAGTCGGGTAGCTGGGCGTGGATGATGTCGGCGTAGCGGCGGGCGAAGCCGGCGACGCGCTCGCACTTGTGCCGTTCCCACTCCGCGGCGGCGGTGCGGAGGATCTCCTCCGGAGAAGCCACGTCCAGTCCGGTCGCCTCGCAGAAGTCGGCGACGCAAGCTGAGCAGAAGCAGCTGTCCTGCAGGTCAGGGTCGGGTACCTCGAACCAGCCGGCGTAGGTCAGGTAGTCCAGCCAGATCCCCGTGGGACGGAACTGCCGCAGCCCGTCGACGAGGCTGGCCTCGACCTCCGTGAGGTAGTCCTGCTGAGAGAGGCAGACGCCCTGCACGAGTTCGCCGTACCGGATGGGCTTGCCGTCCACTCCGACCGGGATGAGTTCCGGATGGGCGTCGAAGTCGGTCCGTAAGGTCTTGAACTCCACGCACTCCGCGACGTCGTACTTCTGGCACGCTTCGAACGCGGCCGGATCGAACCCGTGAAACCACGCGGCGTTCGCGCCGTACCGCTCGAACCGGTCGGCGAACTCCAGCGCCGGGCTGCCATACGGTCCGAAGAGAGCCGGGACGGTGCTCATGGGTTTCCTCTCACGGGCGGCGCTGTCGGCGGTCAGTATGTCCTACGGGCTCGGCGACCGGCGTGTCCCTTCCCCACCGCGCCCGCCGCCCTCTCCTGCCCCTGTCGACCGTGCACCGACCGCGACCGGATCCGGCCACGCCGCCTACCCGCGACCCGTCGATCGCAGTGCGTCTCGACGAACTCTGACACGATCTGCGGATGGCCGAGCCAGTGTGGGTGCAGCGGTTCCAGGCGACCAACTTCAGCTTCCCCGACGTCGCTCGCGAGGCTCCCGACCGCTACCTCTACCAGTCGAACTCCGGCGGCACCGCCGAGTTGTACGCCTGGGACCGAGGACTCGATCTGCACGCCCAGGTCACCGCGCGTCCTCAGGGGACGCGCATGGGCCGGATCAGTCCGGACGGCGAGTGGGTCTGGTGGTTCGGCGACACCGACGGTGACGAACGCGGTCTCTGGATGCGGCAACCCTTCGACGTGAGCGGGAAGAACAGCACCGACGCGGTGCCTGCCGTTCCCGGATTGGCTCCGGCCCACCCAGCGGGACTCGCGCTAGGACTCCGCTGCGCGGTGGTCGGGCTCTCCGACCGGGACGGGAGCAGGATCGTTCTGCACCGCCACGACGCAGACGACGCCCGGCCCACGACGATCTACGCGGCACCCCGCTACGCGACCGTGGGAGCCCTGTCCTACGACGAGACGTTGGTGGCGATCCAGCACTCCGAGCACGGGGACGCGTTCACCCCCGCCGTTCGGGTCTTCCGGGTCGAGGCAACCGACGGGCCGGGCGCCACGACGGTTGGGGACCTGTGGGACGGCCCCGGGCACGGGCTGCACGTGGTCGGCTTCGCACCCCGCAAGGGGGACGGCCGGCTGCTCCTTCGACACGAGCGCTCCGACCGGTCCGAACCCCTGATCTGGGATCTCCACAGCGACTCCCAGATCACACCGGCCATCGACCTTCCGGGTGAGCTGTACCCGTCGTGGTATCCCGACGGACAGGCCCTGCTGATCCGGCGACACTGGCAGGCACGTGACGAGCTCTACCGGTACGACCTGGACAGCGGGAAGATCACCGCGCTCCCGACCCCGGCGGGAGTCATCGGCGCCTGCGCGGTACGGCCGAACGGCACGGTCGAGTACGCGTGGTCCTCGGGCGAGCGCCCGCGGGTGCTCCTTGCCGACTCGGGTACGCCGGTACTCACCTCGCCGAGGCCGGCCCCGCCGTCGGTGCCGCTGGTCGACGCCTGGGTCGCCGGTCCGGGCGGCCGGGTGCACGCGCTGGTCGCCCGCCCGGACGACGAGCGGCCCGCGGCGACGGTGTTCCTCCTGCACGGCGGACCGGGCGGACAGGTCACGGACAGTTTCTGGCCGGCTCGGGCGGCGTTCGTGGACGCCGGGTATTGCGTCGTCCACGTCAACTACCGCGGCTCTTCCGGCTACGGCGCGAGGTGGCGGGACGCCGACCGCGAGGCGCCCGGGCTGATCGAACTCGAGGACGTCGCCGCCGTCCGCGACTGGGCGGTTCGCAACGAGATCAGCGACCCCGACCGGTGTGTGATCGCCGGGATCTCCTGGGGCGGGTACCTCACGCTGCTCGGGCTCGGTGTCCAGCCGAAGCTGTGGGCCGCCGGAGTCGCCGAGGTGCCGATCGGCGACCTGGTCGCGCTGTACGAAGATGAAATGGAGCCGGTCCGGGAGCACGACCGCTCACTCTTCGGAGGAACGCCTGAGGAGTTGCCCGACAAGTGGCGGCGGTCCAACCCGATCAGCTACGTCGACCACGTAACTGCGCCCGTCCTCGTCCTCGCGAGCCGCAACGACCCGCGCTGCCCCATCCGCGGGGTCGAGAACTACCTGGAGAGGCTCACCGAGTTGGGGAAGGCCTACGAGTCCTACCTCTTCGACGCGGGGCACTTCAGCGTCGTGGCCGACGAACGCATCCACCAGATGCGACTGCAGCTCGACTTCTGCCTCCGCACCGTCCCTCCTCTCGCCCCTGCGACCGACTGACTGTCGATCGGGCCCGATCCCGTTCGTCATGTCGACGAACAGCCCGCACCCCGCGGGCTGCGGGAGGAGAGCCGCACATGGCGAACGGAAGAACCGAACCCCTCACGGTGACCCGCCGAATCGACGCTTCGGCGAGTGACATCTTCGCGATCCTGGTCGACCCCCGCAGGCACGTCGACCTGGACGGTTCCGGGATGCTGCGGGAGGCCGTCTCCGACGGGGTGGTCTCGGCCGTCGGAGACGTCTTCGTGATGAGGATGTACTACTCCGAGCTCGGCGACTACGAGATGAACAACCACGTCGTGGAGTACGAGCCGAACCGGCGTCTCACCTGGGAGCCGGAGGCGGGCCGTCGCCACCCCGACGAACACGCGCCCGACGCCCGGTGGGGTCAACGGTGGGGATTCGACCTGGCCCCCGACGGTCCGGAGGCGACGATCGTGACGCAGACCTACGACTGCTCCGCGTTGCCGGAGAACGAGCGGGTGTCCATGGACGGCGGGCGGATCTGGATCGAGGCCATGACCAGGACCCTGGAGCACCTCGACGAGCTCGTCGCGGGCCGCCGTACGTCGACGAACCCGGCCTAGGGTCCAGGGCCTACGCGCGATACGGCGCCCGGTGGTTGCGGGGGTCCCTCTTGAGCCGGTAGCCGCGCTCGGGCACTGGCAGGGGATCCTCGGCGCGCATCATCCAGGAGGCCAGCTCGGTCAGCAGGTCGACGAGGACTTCGGCGTGCCCGGCCTCGCCCGCCAGGTCGCGGAGTTCGCGCGGATCGGTGTCGAGGTCGTAGAGCCGCACCGACCCCAGCTCGTCCGCGACGAGCTTCCACCGATCCTTGCGGATCATGCGCCGTCGACCGCTCTGGGTGACCGCGTTGAGCTCGTCGAAGCTGGGCGCGTGCGGCCCGCCGTTGTCCACGAGCCCCGGCATCGGATCGGGCACGTCGGCGGCCGTGTAGGGAAGTCCGCCCATCCCCTGTTCGACATAGGCGCTGCGGAACTCGCCGTGAACGTCGTCCGCGCCGACCGCGCCGGTCAGGAACGGCCACAGGCTCCGGCCCTGCACGCCCGGGCCGATCGGAGCACCAAATGCGTCACAGATGGTCGGGTAGATGTCGACGAGGGAGACGTGCTCGGGGCGGGGGCCCTGGTGCGTCACGACCGAGGGGCCGGTGATCAGCAGGGGAACGCGAGTGAGGACCTCGGGCAACTCAGCGCCCTTGCGGACGAGGCCGTACTCCCCCACGTAGTCTCCGTGATCGCTGGTGACCACGATGAGCGTGTCCTCGCTCAGGTGGCGCTCGTCGAGGAACTCCGTGAAGCGGCGCACCTGGTCGTCGATGAGGCGCAGCATCCCGAAGTAACTGGCCCGCGCCCGCGGGACGCGTCCGTCGTAGTCCTCCTCGCCGGCACGACCGAGGTCGTGCAGATACCGCCAGGAGAAGGGCGCGTCCTCGAGCGCGGTCGCGTCGGTGTCGGTGCGCGGAAGGTCGGCTACGGGGAACTGGGAGAAGTACGGTTCGGGAACCTGGAAGGGGTTGTGCGGCTCCGAGAACGACAACAGGAGCGCGAACGGCTGGTCCGGCTCGAGCGAGCTGATCCAGTTCTGTGCATGGTTGACGATCCGCACCGGATTCTGCAGTTCGACCGGGAAGGGCGCGGGCTCGGTGCTCGTCCGGTGGCGCAGCCCACTCAGCCAGCTGTCGAACTCCGCCTCGGCGTCGGTGCACGGGCCGCTGATCTGACCGCCGTGGCTGAACTCGACGAAGGTGTCAACGTCGTCCTTCGTCAGCCACGTGTGGTTCTTGCCGATGAGCGCGGTGGCGCATCCGAGCCCCCGCGCGGTGGAGAACAGGTCGTCCTCGGCAACCGCGAACCTCATGGCCGGATTGGTCGTGACCCGATGTGCGGCCGGGAAGCGGCCCGTGAGCAGGCTCGTCCGGGCCGGGCAGCACAACGGCGAGGACGTGTACGCATGGTCGAACCACGCGCCCTCCCCCGCGATGGCGTCCAGGTGGGGTGTCGTGTCGAGCGCGAACCCCTCCCGCGCGCAGACGTCCGCGCGATGCTGGTCGGTCATGATGACGACGATGTTGCGAGGTGCCCGCACGCTGTCAGCCGATGCCATGAGTGTTCTCCTGTGGTCGATGCGAGTGGGGGACCATTCCGTGCGCCCGCGGGGTTCAGCCGAGGCGGCTCTCGCCGAGGTGGAGATGAAGGTCGATGACGTACGCCTCGCCCGAGCGGATCGCCCAGTGCAGCTGGTAGAGAGTCCAGTGCGCCCAGTACAGGCGAAGGACGTCCGGCTCCAGCGATTCCTCGAGCACGTCGTTCAGCCGGTCGAGTGCCGCGGGGTCGACGTTGCGGCGCCCCTCCTCGGTGGCGAGCGCCCAGGTGAGGTCGAAGTACAGCTTGATCAGGCCGAACCTCCGGTCGCCCCGCGCCAGACCGAGGTTCCAGTCGACCACACCGGTGACCTGGCCGGCGTCGTCGAACAGGACGTTGGGGACGGTGAAGTCGACGTGGACGAGGTCGTCCCCGACCATCTCGTGCGGTTCGCCGCTGCCGATCTCGCGGATGAGGCGCAGCATCCGTCGGCTGCGGTCGCTGTGTTCGGCGAGGGTCTCGTGGCGCGGGAAGACCGGGCCGCTCTCCCGTAGGTGGAGCGGGCGGATCGGCACATCCGGCCGGTCGGCGAGCAGGCCGGCGAACCGCTCGTTCATCGTCACCATCGCCTCGATCACGGCCCGGTCGGTCCGCTTGGCAGGGGAGCCGGGAAGGCGTTCCTGGACAACGGCCACGGCGCCGCCGCCGAGGTCGACCAGGAGGTCGTGGCGTGGGACGGGGAGTCCACGGGAGCGCAGCAGCGCCAACACCTCCGCGTCGTGGCGCGCCTGCTCGATCGAGCGGTCGAAGACGTGGGTCACGACGCCCGCCCGGCCATCCGGCCAGCGCACGTACGCCGCGCCGCCCGTCTCGCCGTGCTCGGCGACGCCGACCAGGTCCAGCCGAGATCCCGTGCGCGCGTTGACGGCCGCCACGAGGTTGCGCGGCCCCGCCTCGCGCGACTCCTCACCCGCCACCGGTCCGCTCCCCTCTCGCGGGTTCCTCCGCCCGCAGACGTAGAGGATCTCAGAGGTTCGTGTTCATCGGTGCGCACCGCATGGTCGGGTTCATTCCTCGACCTCCCCGCCAACGGCACGTAGGTGCTGGCGGAACGTGAGTCCTGGCATTGTCCGTCGCCGCGTGAGGTAGGTGTCAAACCGAACTTGACGGCGCAGGGACACCCCGGCACGGACCTGGTCCGCCTGGCGCCGTTCGGTGTCCCGGATCAGTTCGGCGAGGTGGAAGACGTCCGCCGCGTGGGCGGCGGACACGAAGAGCACGCCGTCGTCGTCGGCGAGCACGAGGTCGTCGTGGTCGACCGTCCACTCACCGACGGTGGCGGATCGCAGCGCGTCGGGGAGACGCTCGTCGAGGCGCCGCGGCCCGACCGGAGTCGCGCCCAGGCTGAAGACCGGTAGCCCGACCGCGTGCAGGTCGGCGGTGTCCCGGTGGAGCCCCCAGATCACCACGCCGTGCAGGCCGGCGGTCTTCGCCCTCGAGCACCACCAGGTCGCCGACGCAGGCCTCGTCGAGTCGTCCATCGTTGTCGACGACGAGCACGTCGCCGGTCGTGGCGTGCTCGAACGCCTCGAGGAAGATGTCCACGCTGCCGCTGTGGCGCGCGGGAAGCACCCGACCGGCGCACCGGCTGCCTGGCACGGCGGCACGGACGGGTGCGGGAGCGCAGCGCACCGAAACGCCCGCACGCGGACAGGCATCGGCCAGATGGGCGGTCGTCAGAGTGGCGAACCGCTGGCGGAGTTCGTGGCGATCCACGCGTCCTCCTCGTTCGTCGTGCGCGCCCCGGACGGCCGAAGCGACTCGGGTCTTCGAGGCACCGGTAGCGCCCACACCCATGGTCGAGACGGGGAGCGCGGGTTCCCAGAGCCAATTCGGCTAGATTGGTTTGCCGATGGATCCAATTGAGCTCACCCAACGCCTGGGCCGCTGGTCGTCAGGCCGTGGCCCGTTGTACGTCCTGCTCGCGACGCGACTGGGCACGCTGATCGACGACGGCGAACTCCGCCCCGACGCCCCGCTGCCTCCGGATCGCGCCCTGGCCTCGGCGCTGGCAGTGGGCCGGAGCACGGTCGTCAACGCCTACGATCGGCTGGCCGTCGAGGGCCGCATCGTGCGGCGACAGGGCAGCGGCACCCGCGTCGCCGGCCCGGCCGGATCCGAGATCCGCGGCACCACCGACGCGCCCGCGTTCCTGCACCTGCTCGAGTCGAAGGACGACGTGATCCTGCTCGCCTGTGCCGCTCCCGACGCGCCACCGCCCGAACTCGTGCAGGCGTACGCGGAGACGCTGCCCGAACTCGCGGCCCTCACCGGCGACATCGGGTACCACCCGACGGGCCACCCGGCCCTGCGTCGCGCGATCGCCGAGCGCTACGAGCGACGCGGAGTCCCGACCACCCCCGAGCAGGTCCTCGTCACCACCGGAGGGCAGCAGGCGCTGTCGTTGCTCGCTCGCGCCTTCGTCAGCCCCGGTGACGTGGTGGTCGTCGAGGCCCCGACCTATCCGGGCGCGCTGGAGGTGTTCCGGGAGGAGGCCGCCGTACTCCGCCCACTCCCCGTCGGGTTGGACGGCCTGGAGACGATCGTCGCCGACCACGACGTGTCGCTCGCGTACGTGATTCCGACGTTCCACAATCCGACGGGCCAGGTGCTGCCGGCGCTGCGACGGCAGCGGCTGGTGTCGACCACCGCGCGGTACGACGTCCGCCTCATCGAGGACGAGGCACTCGTCGAACTCGGGTTTCCCGGGGAGGAACCGCCACCGCCGCTGGCCACGTCCACCGACCAGGTGATCTCGATCGGGTCGCTCAGCAAGGTCGTGTGGGGCGGACTGCGGATCGGCTGGGTCCGCGCGCCGTCGAGCGTCGTCACCCGGCTCGCCCGGCTCCGCGTCGTCCACGACCTTGGCGGCAACGTACCCGCGCAACTCGCGGCCGCGCACCTGCTGGACCGGCTCGACCCGATCCGGCACCGACAGGCCGCCCAACGGCAGGCCCAGTGTGAGCACCTTCGCGCCGAACTCGCCCACCGGCTACCGGAGTGGGAGGTCCCCACGACAGCCCGAGGCGGGCAGACCCTCTGGATTCGGCTACCCCGTGGCGACTCCACGTCGTTCGCGCAGACAGCGTTGCGGAACGGCGTCGCCATCCTGCCCGGACGGGGACTCGACGCGGGCGGCCGGAGCGAGGCGTACCTCCGCATCCACTTCATCGCCCCGCCCGACCAGTTGAGCGAGGCCGTCCGTCGCCTGGCCGCCGCCTGGGCGGACTACGACCCACCGGCGACTCCCAGCCCGTCGGCGCCGGCGATGGCCGTCTGAGGAACGGCGGCCGCGGTCGCGCGCTCGGTGCGCTCAGGAGGTGAGGCGCGCAGCGAGCCGCTTGGCGAGGTCGTCCCGATCCTCGGCGCCGACCTGCTCGTCATCGCCGCGACCGAGCAACCCGAAGATGCCCGGTCCGCGCAGGCTCTGGTCGAGGGCACGCGGGCGTGGGACGACGTGGAAGTGCAGGTGGTAGCCGGGTGCTTCACCGAACTCCGCGACGTAGGTCTTGGGCGCGTCCAGCTCCGCGGCCAGGACGCGAGCGAGCCGCACCTGCCAGGCACCGAGGCCAGCCGCCTCCGCGTCGGTCAGCTCGGCCAACTCCATGACGTGGCGCCGAGGCACCAGGACCAGCCAACCGAGCAGGCCACTTCCGGTCGCGTGGACGACCCGCCAGTGTTCGTCGTAGGCGATGCGCTCCCGTGGCGGCAGCTGGTCGAACTCGGCTTCGCGGTCGCAGGTGTAGCAGCCCGTCGTGGTCATGGGTCGCGACCCTACCGATGGGCGCGGGGCGCGGACCACCGCTCGCGGGCGACCGGGCGGAGGGTGCACCGCGGGCCGCGACAGGCCGGTGGAAACCCGTTGCCCCGCGCAGGGGGAGCACGCTTGGGTGAGCGCATGGGAAACCAGCCGGTCGAGGAGCTACCCGAGCACGTGCGCCGCAACCGGGAGGCGTGGGACACCGACATCAGCGCCTTCTTCGCCGACCGCGCCCGCGCACAGTGGGCAGCCGAGCCGCACTGGGGAGTCTGGGCGATCCCACAGCAGGACCTTCCCGTCCTACCCGCCGACCTCGCCGGTAAGGATCTGATCGAGCTCGGCTGCGGAACGGCGTACGTGTCCGCCTGGGCTGCCCGTGCCGGTGCTCGACCGGTCGGGATCGACAACTCCGAACGGCAACTCGCCGCCGCCCGGGCCTGCCAGGACGAGTTCGACATCCGCTTCCCGCTGCTGCACGGCAACGCCGAGCAGGTCCCCCTTCCGGACGCGAGCTTCGACGTCGCGATCAGCGAGCACGGCGCCTCGTCCTGGTGCGATCCCTACCGCTGGATACCCGAGGCCGCGCGTCTTCTCCGGCCCGGCGGCGAACTCGTCTTCATGCGCAGCTCGGATCTGCTGACGCTGTGCACACCGGCGACGGGCGCGGCCGGCGACACCCTGCTGCGCCCGCAGTTCGGAATGTCGCGGATCGCTGATGATGAGGGCGGGGTGAACTTCGCGCTCCCCCACGGCCCGATGATCCGGCTTCTCCGGGAGAGCGGTTTCGTGCTGGAGGACCTGATCGAGGTGTATCCGGGTGAGAACGCCTCGACCGACTACGACTACGTCGAGTTGGAGTGGGCCCGGCAGTGGCCGAGCGAGGAGGTCTGGAAGGCACGCCGCGTCGCCTCCTGACCGTTGTACGCACGACGACGCGACCCGGCGTGCTACGAGGACGGCGGACCGCCCGGCCATCCGGCACCGAACTGGTCTCCTGGCCTCTCCCCGACGCCCGGGATCTTGTCGTCCTGGCGCCTCCGCTTACGCCGCGGCAGGGCGTTGGCCGCGCCCCACCGGCCGGCGGCGACCAGGGCAACGCCCAGGATCACCACTCCCACAACAATCCACAGGACCATTTCCCAAAGTTGAACCTCGCGACGGGGCACGTCAAGCCCCGCGGGCGGCAGCGTCACGCGTGTGGCAGATGAGGTTCCGACGCGGTCCTACCCGGTCCCACCCAGGCCCTTCAGGGACCGTAGGAGGACATGTCGGACCCGTATCCGGTGTTACTGGAATCACCGGGCCAGTTGCGAAGCGCCCGGACCTGATCGTTGTCGAGTGCGCGTTCGCGCGCGTCGTTCCCCCGCTCCAGCCCACGCCTCCCGCGCACGTAGCCCACGAGAACGAGGACCAGGCCGAGGACGACCACCCCTATCAATATCCCCAAGCCCATGCGAAAAGGCTGAACCTCCTAGCGCCCCGAGTCAATGGGTCGGGCCCGCTCGTTGCACCGGATTCGCGACCACACTGCTGTCGCTGTTCGTGGGATGCTGCAATCGGTTTTCGGTGTGATTCTGTCGGCATGAGCACCGAGCGACCTTCCGACCACGGTCACGGTCACGCTCCTGATCACCACGACGGTCCTGATCCCGGCCACGGTCCTGATCACGGCCACGGGCACAGGCATGGGCACGGGCACGGCTCCCGGTCACGCCCCACCCTGCTGGCGAGGTTCCGGCATCTCCTCACGCCGCACAGCCACGACAGCGCGGACGTGATCGACGGGGCTCTGGAGGCCAGCCGACGGGGCCTGCGCGCTCTGTGGATCTCCTTCGCCGCCCTGCTGGTCACCGCGGTGGTCCAGGCCGGTCTGGTCGTGGTGACCAGTTCGGTGGCCCTGCTGGGCGACACCCTGCACAACGTCGCCGACGCGTTGACCGCCGTTCCGCTCGCGATCGCCTTCGTCCTCGGCCGGCGTGCGGTCACCCGCCGGTTCACCTACGGGCTCGGACGGGCGGAGGACCTGGCCGGACTCGTGATCGTGCTCGTCATCGCGACCTCGGCCGGCCTCGCCGCCTGGGAGGCCATCGACCGGCTGTCCCACCCTCGTGAGGTCACCAACCTCGGCTGGCTGGCGGTGGCGGGCGTCGTCGGGTTCGCCGGGAACGAACTGGTCGCCCGCTACCGGATCAGAGTCGGGCGGCAGATCGGGTCCGCCGCACTCGTCGCCGACGGCCTGCACGCCCGTACCGACGGCTTCACCAGCCTGGCCGTCCTGGTCTCGGCGGGCGGCCTCGCGCTGGGGTGGACCTGGGCCGACCCGCTGGTGGGCCTGGCGATCACGGCCGCGATCGTGAGTGTGCTGTGGAGTGCGGCGCGAGAGGTGTTCGGCAGGCTGCTGGACGCGGTGGACCCCGACCTCTCACGGCTCGCCGAACAGGTCGCGGGCGAGACGTCCGGCGTCCACGCCGTCCAGCACCTGCGTCTGCGCTGGGTCGGACACGCCCTACACGCCGAGGCCGACGTCACGGTCGATGCCAACCTCAGCGTCGTCGACGCCCACGAGATCACCCACGCCGTCGAACACCGGCTCCTGCACGCGTTGCCACGGCTGGCCCGGGCGAGCATCCACGCCAACCCACTCGGGGCCGCCGGGGAGCTTGCCCACTCCCGCGTCACCCACCACAGCCACGCCCGCTGAACCCGGCGGCCGGTCTCAGAACAACCCTTCGGCGATGGGGCCGAGCGACAGTGCCGGCAGGAAGTTGAGCAACGCCAGGATCATGGCGGTGCCGGTGGCGAGGACGACGAAGTTGACGCCCTGAGCCCGCAGCGTGCCCGCGGTCTCGACAACCGGCTGTTGACGGGCGAGTCTTCCGGCCAGGGCGAGCAGGAACACCATCGGAAGGTAGCGTCCGACCAGCATCGCCGCCGACATCAGCAGATTGTGGAAGTCGGTGGCCCCGTTGAAGCCGGCCATCGCACTCCCGTTGCTGTTGACGTTGCTCGTGTAGGCGTAGATGAGTTCGGTGAGGCCGTGTGGTCCGGGATTGCCCATGGAGGACGGTCCGGCCTGGAACGCCACCGCCACCGCGGAGCTGAGGAGGATCGTCGTCGGCGCGACGAGTGCGTACAACACGACGTACCTCATCTCGCCGAAGCCGAGTCGCTTACGGAGGTACTCAGGCGTACGACCGACCATCAGTCCACCGATGAACACCGAGACGAGGACGGCGATCAGCAGGCCGTACAGGCCACTGCCCGTGCCGCCGGGCGCGATCTCGCCGAGCATCATCGCCGACAGCAACACGGCGCCGCCGAAGCTGGAGAAGCTGTCGTAGGAGGAGTTGACCGCGCCGTCCGCGGTGGCGGTGGCGGACACGCCGAACAGTGTGCTGCCAGGGATGCCGATCCGCGTCTCGGTGCCTTCCACCTGACCCCCGACGGCCTCGGTGACCGTACCGTTGTGCGCGCTCTGCGCGAGGTTGGCGGCGAGCAGCAGCAGGCCGAAGAGGATGCCGACGATGGCGAGCAACGTCCACCCCTGCTTGAGACTTCCGATCAGCCGGCCGTAGGTGCGCAGGAACGCCGTCGGGATGAGCAGCATGAGCACGATCTCGACGGTGTTCGACCAGGCCGAGGGGTTCTCGAACGGGTGAGCGCTGCTGACGTTGAAGAATCCACCGCCGTCGCCGGACATCAGCTTGATCGACTCCCACGATCCCACCGGACCGCCGATGAGCGTCTGCTGACCTCCCGCCAGGGTGCTCACGGTGTGGGCTCCGGCGAGGTTCTGCTGGACACCGAGCGCGATCAGACGAGCCCGGAGACGACCGCGATAGGGACCAGGATCCGCAGGATGGTGCGGATCAGATCGACCCAGAAGTTACCGAGTTGGTCGGTGCTGCGACGGACGAAGCCACGCACCAGCGCGAGCGCGACGCAGATGCCGACGGCGGCGGAGGCGAACGCCTGGGTGCCGAGCCCCGCCATCACCGCGAGATGGCCCGTCGTCGACTCACCCGCGTAGTTCTGCCAACTGGTGTTGGTGGTGAAGCTGACCGCTGTGTGCAGGGCCAGCCGCCACGGCATCCCCTCGTGCCCGAGCGACCAGGGAAGTTTGTCCTGGAAGGTGAACAGGGCGAAGAGCGCCGCGATGCTCGCGAAGGTGAACGCGAGCAGCGCGAGCAGGTAGTGGCGCCAGTCCTGTTCCTTGTCCGGATCGACGCCGCACACCCGGTAGATCGCGGTCTCGACCCTGAGGTGACGCGCACCGTCGAGGGCCCTGGCCATGTAGTCACCGAGCGGGACGTGCAGAGCCACGACAAGGGTGACGACGAACAGCGCCTGGATCAGGCCGTACATCTCATGCTCCCTGCACGGGGTGGGTGCGGTCGAGGGCGATGTTCAGCTCGAGCACGTTGACGCTCGGTGCTCCGAGGAAGCCCAGCGCACGGCCGGTGGTGTAGGTGTCGACCAACGCGAGAACGGTCCGCTCGCTGATGCCGCGTTCGCGTGCGACGCGTGCGACCTGCAGCCTGGCATAGGCCGGGCTGATGTGCGGGTCCAGACCGCTTCCGCTGGCGGTGACCGCGTCGGCGGGAACCTTCGGGTCGGCGGGTGCGTCGCCTCGGATCGGCGTGACCACCGCCTGGTGGTAGTCCGCTCCTGGTTGCGCGCACTGGACCGTGACACCTTCGTAGGTGCGGACGAACGGGCGCGCCGGGCATGCCTGGTTGAGGCTGACCACCCGCCGGGCGGTGCCGGTCAGGCCGTCGGCGCGGAAGACGCCGAGGACGGCTCCCACACCGTCCGGCGTACAGAAGGGGCGGCGCCCGTCGACGCGCTCGAGTTCTCCGACCTGCCGGCTCAGCGCGCACACCTGCGTGAGCAGGCTCTGCTTGCCCGAGTCAGGATCATCCGCGCCGGGCAGGGTGTCGACGACGCTTTCCGGACCGAGGTTGCCCGCTGCCGAGGCGGCGGCGTCGTACCCGTCGCCCGCGTTGGACGGCCGCGGCTGGAAGTAGGCGCGCACGGCTTGTCCGTCGGCGTCGCTGAACGACTGACCGATCAGCGAACTTCCGACCTGCCTGCCGTCGGGACCGTCCACCCGCGATCCCTGGGCCCTGGAGCGCAGCCCCGGCACCTGCGCGACGGCGGTCATCGCGAGCGGGTAGGCCAGGCCCACCACCACGGTGATCACCACGACAACCCGGACCGCCGCCAACAACTGGCGGAGCCAGGAGGACTCCACAGACAGACGAGACATGGTCAGATCCCGGGGATGAACGAGACGATGGCGACGTCGATGAACTTGATCGCGAGGAACGGCACGACCAGCCCGCCCAGGCCGTACACCCACAGGTTCCTGGTGAGCAGGTCGGACGCGCCGCTCGGCCGATACAGCACCCCTCGCAGGGCAAGCGGATCAGCGCGACGATGACGACCGCGTTGAAGATGACGGCGGACAGGATCGCCGACGTCGGAGAGTGCAACTGCATGATGTTGACGTTCCGCAGCGACGGGTAGACGCCGCCGAACATCGCGGGAAGGATCGCGAAGTACTTCGCGATGTCGTTGGCGATCGAGAAGGTCGTCAACGCTCCACGAGTGATCAGGAGCTGCTTTCCGATCTCGACGATGTCCATGATCTTCGTCGGGTCGGAGTCGAGGTCGACCATGTTGCCGGCCTCCTTGGCGGCCGACGTCCCCGTACTCATCGCCACGCCGACGTCGGCCTGCGCCAGAGCCGGCGCGTCGTTCGTGCCGTCCCCGGTCATCGCGATCAGGTGGCCGTCGGCCTGCTCGCGCCGGATGAGGGCCAGCTTGTCCTCGGGGGTCGCCTCCGCGACGAAGTCGTCCACGCCGGCCTCGGCGGCGATCGCCTTCGCGGTCACCGGGTTGTCACCGGTCACCATGACGGTACGGATACCCATCCGCCGCATCTCACCGAAACGCGCCGCCAAGCCTGGCTTGACGACATCCTTGAGGTGGATGACGCCCAGCACCCGGGCCGGCTGGTCGTCGACCCGCTCGGCCACCACCAGCGGCGTTCCGCCGGCCGCCGACACCCCTTCGACAAGCGGAGCCAGGGTCGCGGGGACTGTTCCACGACCGCCCTCCACCCAGTCGGCGACGGCGGTCGCGGCACCCTTGCGGAGTTGGTGTCCCTCCGGCAGGTCGACGCCCGACATGCGAGTGGTGGCGCTGAAGGCCACCCAGAGGGCCCCCGGCAGGTTCGTGCCCTCTCCCGACGACGGCGTGCCACGGTGCGCGAGGTCGACGATCGAACGGCCCTCCGGCGTCTCGTCCGCGAGGCTGGACCGAAGCGCCGCGTCCGCGAGCCGCTCCGGGGCGACCCCGTCGACGAGGAGGAACTCCACCGCCTGCCGGTTGCCGTAGGTGATGGTTCCGGTCTTGTCCAGGAGCAGGGTGTTGACATCGCCGGCCGCCTCGACCGCTCGCCCGGACATCGCGAGAACGTTCCGTTGAACCAGCCGGTCCATGCCCGCGATACCGATAGCCGAGAGCAACCCACCGATCGTCGTCGGGATCAGGCAGACCAACAGGGACACCAGGACGATGCCGGTGACCCCGTCGGAGGTCAACGCCTCGGTGTCCCGCGCCGCTCCCATGAAGGCCTTGGAGAAGATCGCCATCGGCTGGACGGTGACCACCGCGACCAGGAAGACGAAGGTCAGCATGACCAGCAGCAGGTTGAGGGCGAGTTCGTTCGGCGTCTTCTTGCGGTTGGCGCCTTCGACGAGGGCGATCATCCGGTCCAGGAAGCTCGCCCCTGGTTCCTGCGTGATGCGTACGACGATCCGGTCGGACAGCACCTTCGTACCGCCGGTCACCGGACCGATCGCCGCCCGACTCACGAATCACCGGGGCGGACTCGCCGCTGATCGCCGACTCGTCGACGCTGGCCACTCCCTCCACGACGTCACCGTCGCCCGGGATGAGTTCGCCGGCCGTGACCAGCACCAGGTCGCCGCGACGCAGGTCGATCGCCGGAACCGTCTCCTCGGCAAGGTCCGACGGCGCGAGGCCTGGCTGCCAGTTGCCGACTCTGCGTCCACTGGTCTGCTGGCGCGTACGCCGAAGCGTGTCCGCCTGCGCCTTCCCACGGCTCTCGGCGACCGCCTCGGCGAGGTTGGCGAAGACCACGGTCAGCCACAGCCACGCGGTGATCAGCCACCCGAACACGCTCGGGTGCACGATGGCGAGGCACGTGGTCAACGCCGCCCCGATCTCGGTGACGAACATGACCGGGTTGCGGATCATGGTGACGGGGTTGAGCTTGCGCAGCGCGGCCGGCAGGGCAAGCCACAGTTGACGCGGATCCAGCAGGCCCGCACCGACGCGGTGCGGGCGCTCCGGTCCCGGCGAGTGGTCGGCCTGGTCGGGCGCGGGCCTCACGGGCGCTGTGGCGCTCATCAGAACCGCTCCGGGACGATGAGGGCGGACAGCAGGTAGCCGGCCAGGACCACGGCGACAACGAGTGCGGCGACGTTTTCGAGAGTCACCAGAACCTCACAGTTACGGGCCAGGTGGGGTTGGCCGGGTTCGGCGCGACGTCGCGCGAACTCCTGACGCCAGAGGTGGTGCGACCGGCCGTCTCCGGCCGGGAGAATCAGGACCCGTACGCCCCGACGCGGCCGGCGCTCGCCCACTCGGGCTCGCCCGGCTGGCAGGAGGCGGAGGGGCTGTTCTTGGCCCGCGCCGCGCGACTCGGATCGGGGGCGGTCGCGGCGCTCCGTCCGGAGGCCTTCACTCCGGGGGCGGCGAACTGTGGGTCCACGGTGACCGTGGCCACGCCCAGTGGTTCGACCATGGCGCGCATCGCGGGCTCGGCGAGCCTGATCCAGGCCTGGTTCTGACCGAGCAGGGCGACGAGGCGCTCCTGGGTGGTGAATCCGACGGCGGTACGACGGCCCAGCGGCGTACGGAAGAGTCGGATCGCACACGAGGCTGAACCCGACCGGACGGGAACGAAGAGCGGCCCGGCCGGGCGCAGTTCCGATGGGTCCGGGTCGTCACTGAGCGTGGCGTCGGTCATGACATGTTCTCCTCAGGTAGCCGAACCCGCCGTCTTCGGCGGGCGCTCCATGACCGTAGAACCGCCGCCCCGACGTGACGCCGACGTTGATACGGCGTTGACGGGCCCGACCGAACCATTGACGGGTTGCTAAGACGGAGCACACTTGCCTAGGACCGAAACGAGGTTGATCAGCTGGGCTGGACGGCGCCAGAGGTGAAGTGGGCGGACGAGCCCTTCACCGGGAATGAGCGCGCGACTCTGGAGGGCTTCCTCGAACGGGGCCGGTCCACCCTCCTCCACAAGTGCGCCGGCCTCACCGCCGAGCAGCTGGCACTTCGGACGGTGTCACCCTCGTCGCTGTCACTGCTCGGCCTGATCCGACACGTCACCGACGTGGAGCGAACCTGGTTCCCTCGACGATTCGCGGGTCGGGACGTCCCGAGCATCTACGGTCGCCCCGACACCCCGAACGCCGCCTTCGATGACGTGGACTCCCCTCACGCCGAAGCGGCGTACCACCTGCTGGTCCGGGAGTGGGAGGTGTCGTGAGGCGGTCCGCGACCGGTCGCTCGAGGAGACGTTCTCCCATCCCCGCTACGGGCCGATGTCCCTGCGCTGGATCATGTGCCACATGTGTTCGGAGTACGACCGCCACAACGGCCACGCCGACCTACTTCGCGAACGCATCGACGGCCGCACCGGTAGTTGAACGCTGCCTCGACGCCTCGTGTGTGGGTCCGCGACTGGCACCAGCCCTGACGCCGTCGGTGGTCACGACCAGGCCTGGCCGTCCACCGGTATGGTCGTCCGGGTGTGTCGCCCGGACGTTCGGAGCGACTCCCGGCGAGACCCGCGACACCCAAGCGTTCGACGTTCAGCCATACGACTGGGAGGTTTCGTGAACCGAGGCTTGCTCCTCAACGGAGTCAACGGCGTCGGAAAGTCCACCATGATCGGCGCGATCGGAGGGGTCCTGACATCGGCAGGCCTTGTCACCGCGGTCGTCGACACGGACGACCTCGCCCAGTTCGGCCCACCACCACCAAGCGGATCGGCCCTGCGTAACGGGTTCTACGACCGGTTGAAGTGCGCGAACCTCGCCGCCGTCTGGCCGAACTACCGGGCGCTCGGCGCCGAGTACATCGTCGTCTCGACCGGCATCGACAGCGCGGCCATGCGAGACGAGTTCGCCAACAGCCTCGGCGACTGCGAGGTTCAGCTGGTCCGGCTCGTTGCCCCCACGGAGCTCGTGCGCGCACGCCTTCGTGGCAGGGACACGGGCGCGCTCCTCGACAGGCAACTGGCACAGCTGACCGAACAGGAGGCGCTGCTCGACGCCGCGGGCCTCGAGGACTTCACGGTGGTCAACGATGTCCGGCCGATTCCGGAAGTCGCGCGCGAGATCGTCGTCCGCGCCGGCTGGATCCAACCGGTCGGCGAGAGCGAGTACGCCAACGCGAGCAGGTGATCGCGCGCCCCGGCCAAGCGGTAGGCGGGGCCGCGCCCCAGGGGTCTTTGGGTGCGGACGTCGCCACAGCCGGCTCAGAGGCGAGTCCGCCCGTCTGCGGCGTTGGCAGCTTCGGTCATGAGGCCGGGGCCCGTTCGCGGATCTCCACCGCCGTCTCGAGCATCTGCTGGGTGTTGGTGAACGAGTCCTGCAGATTCAGATCCAGGATGAGCTCGTTCGCGCCCGCCTCTGCGGCCGTGTGGATGTCCTCCATGATCTGGTCGAGCGTGCCGATGAACGCCGACCGGTCAGGTCCTGCCAGACGGTCGGTGAAGGTGATGTTTCCCACCACGACCATCTCCATCCGGCTCGCGTCCCGGCCGTACTCGGAAGCCATCTCCCGGATGCGGTCCCAGTTCGCGTGCAGTTCCGCGGCTCCGGCCGGCCCGGGTGTGGTGAGGAGCGGCAACCAGCCGTCCGCACGTTTGGCGACACGCTCCATGGCCTTGGGACTGCCACTGCGGCCCAGGTTGGCGGCACCGCCTGCGAGCATCACGGGGATCTTCGAAACGGGCTTGGGCAGGACCGCCGCATTGTTGATGATCACGCGAGGACTCCGGAAGTTCACCAGGTCCGGCCCCCACACGGCCTCGAACACGTCCAGCGTCTCGTCGAGGAAGCGGCCGCGATCCGCTCGGGTGGCGCCGGCCGCCTGGAGTCCGTCGGTGGCCCAGCCTGCGCCCATACCCGCGACCACACGCCCACCGCTGATCTGGTCGATCGTGGCCAGCTGCTTCGCCAGCTGGAGGGGTGTATGGAGAGCGGCGATCAGAACGGCGGTACCGAGGCGGACCTGTTCGGTCACCACCGCTGCCGCCGTGAGGACTGCCAGGGGGTCGGCGGTCTGCCGCCCGCTTTCCGGCCACGGCACGTTCGGCGGAGCATACGGTTCGATGGGCGTCTCGGCGAAGAGGAGCTGTTCATACGTCCACAAACTGGAGTATCCGGCCGCTTCGGCCGTTTTGGCTGCTTCGACCAGGTCGTGTTGCAGGTCGACCCTCAGTCTCTGGGGCAGCCGAAGTCCGAGTTTCATCTGGAGCCTCCGATGTGGTCGTGATTGTCGTGGCCGCCACAGCAGCCGCTCTCGTCACCTCGGGTGCGAGCCTTGAACACTCACACAGATGTGAAGGTCAAGTCGTAGGGTTGAGCAGATGAGAATTGGAGACCTCGCGGAACGTACGGGCGTGTCCCGTCGGCTGCTGCGCTACTACGAGGAGCAGGGAATGCTCACACCCAGCCGCGCCTTCAACGGATACCGCGAATACGAAGATTCACACGTGGACATCGTGGTGCAGATCAAGGGACTGCTCGACGCCGGACTACCGACGCGCATCATCCAGCAGCTCCTGCCGTGCCTGGACAAGCAGCAGACGATCTACGCCACCGACGTGACACCCGAAATGATCGCCACACTGCAACGTGAACAAGCTCGACTGTCCGAACGCATCGAGTGCCTGACCCGCAACAGGGACGCAATGGCCGACTATCTCGACACGGTTCTCAGCGTCAGGTCAGCGAACACCGAGACCACGGCGACATCATGACAGACCCTAACCACACAGCATCAACGTTCAGGCACGCCGCCGTTCGCATCGTCGAGTACGACCCGACCTGGCCGACGCGCTACGCCGAAGAAGCCACACTGCTCACCGAGACACTCGGTTCTCGGCTCCTGCGCGTGGAGCACGTGGGCAGCACGTCCGTGCCCGGCATGCCGGCGAAGCCGATCATCGACATCCTGGCCGCCGTCGCTGGGTACGACGATTTCCCGACGGTGGTAACTGACCTGGAAAAGATCGGCTACCTCTACACGCCCGAGTCCGAGTCCGACGATCCGGATCGACGTGTCTTTCGCAAGGGGCCGGACGACATGACCCGACTCCGGACCCACCACCTGCACGTCACCGAAGCGGGTAGCCCCTACTGGCAGCGCATCGTGGCGTTCCGCGACCACCTCAGACGAACCCCCGAGGTGGCAACCGCCTACGCGGACCTCAAGAAGGGCCTTGCCGCCGAGCACGCGCGGGAACCGCGCAGCTACACGGCGGGCAAGCACGACTTCGTCACCACGGTCGAAAGGATCACTTCGTGACAATGGGGCGGTTTGAGGGATACCGGCAACGCGCGGTTGGCGGCTCAGCTCAGTAGGTTCGGCGCATGGACATCCGAGTCGAACCACTTCACGAGGCGACGGACGAGGCGGTCGAGGCGTTCGGACGCCTGCTGCCACAGCTCTCCTCGTCCGCGACCCCGCTGAGTCACGACGCCCTGGCCACGATCCTGGCCTGCCCCACGAACACCGTGCTCGTCGCCCGAACCGACGATCGGATCGTCGGCGCGCTGACCCTCGTCATGATCCCGATTCCGACCGGGACACGCGCCTGGATCGAGGACGTCATCGTCGACAACGACGCGCGAGGGCTCGGCCTGGGTTCGACTCTCACCACGGAGGCGATCCGCGTGGCGCTGGAGTCCGGGGCCAGGACGGTCGACCTCACGTCGCGCCCCTCGCGCGTCGCGGCGAACCGGCTGTACGAGAAGGTCGGCTTCAAGCGTCGGGAGACCAACGTCTACCGGTTCGAGGTGGCCGACCGTTCGGCCCAGACCTGATCGGTACGGCGGACGCGAGGTTGTGGAGGTTCCCGGCGCCTGACAGGATCGCGTGGTGCTGCCGGCAGACAATCACGTCCACAGCGAATGGTCCTGGGACGCGCTGAACGGGTCGATGGAGCAGACCTGCGCGCGAGCCGTCGAGATCGGTCTTTCCGCGCTCGCGTTCACCGAGCACGTCGATCACACGAAGTGGACGGCGACGGCCGATGACTTCGATGAGGATCTTCGTCCGCTGATCGGGCCGGACGGGCTGCTGACCCCGCCCGTCATGGACGTGGACGGCTACCTCGAATGCATCCAGCGCTGCCGCGAGAAGTTCCCGAGCCTGCGGATCATCTCCGGGATGGAGTTGGGCGAACCTCATCGGCACGAGGCCGCCATCTCCAAGCTGCTCCACGCCGGTAGCTTCGACCGGCTACTCGGCTCCCTGCACTGCCTGCCAGACGGCGACCGTTTCCTCGAGCCGCCAGATCTGTTTCGGAAGCGACCGGCGGCGGAGGTCGTACGCGACTACCTGACCGAACTGCCGCGACTGATCGCGGGCTCCGACGTGTTCGCGGTACTCGCGCACATCGACTACCCGTTTCGCTACTGGCCGGCCGATGCCGGGCCGTTCGATCCGACCGCGTTCGAGGACGAGTTCCGCGAGGCACTGCGGGCGCTCGCTCGCAGCGGTCGGGCGCTGGAAGTCAACACCAACCTGCCCCTCGACCCGCGGGTGGTCCGCTGGTGGCACGAAGAGGGCGGCGAGGCGATCACGTTCGGGAGCGACGCCCACGACCCGACCGGGCTCGCCCGCGGCTTCCGCGAGGCGGCCGCCATGGTCGAGGCCAACGGGTTCCGGCCCGGCCGGCACCCCTTCGACTTCTGGGCCCGTTCAGGCTGACGGCCCACCGGCCGCGGGCCGGCCATCGGATAGCTAGCGAGGGGACCGGTGTCTTTAGGTATGGGGGAATCGCTTGTCTGGGTTGCTCTGGGCTTAACTGTTCCCGCAGGTCTGCATTGTTGATCTCGGCTAGATGTGGGGCGTGTGTATGGTGATCGGATGGCTGTGCCGCGGAGGGTTCGCCGGTACTCCGGTGGTGTGTATGACTTGGGTTTGCACGTGGTGTGGTGCCCGAAGTACCGTCGCCAGGTTCTTGGTGGCCGGGTCGCGGTCCGCCTGCGTGAGTTGATCGAGGCGAAGGCGGCCGAGAAGGGCTGGGAGATTATCGCCCTTGAGGTGATGCCCGACCATGTGCACCTGTTCCTCAAGCACGGGCCGAAGGCTTCCGCCTCCTACGTGGCGAACCAGTTCAAGGGCTTCACTTCCCGCGTGCTGCGCGAGGAATTCCCGCACTTGAAGTCGCGGATGCCGACCCTGTGGTCGTCGTCGTTGTTGGTTGCCTCGGTCGGCGCCCTCAGCGCGGGCACGGTGGAGAAGTACATCGACACCCAGTCCGAACGTCCCTGGGCGAAGGAGCAGGAGGAGGGGCAGGGGTGATACGTGCCTACAAGTTCCTCCTCCGTCCCACTCTCGGGCAGGCGCGGGCTCTCGGTGAGATGCTGGCTGATCACTGCTCCCTGTACAACGGGGCGTTGCAGGAACGCCGCGAGGCCTATCGGCACGTCTCCAAGACCAGCCTCCGGTACGGGGATCAGTCCGCCCAGCTCAAGGAGATCCGCGCCTTCGACCCGGAGCGTCAAGGGCGTTGGTCGTTCTCCTCGCAGCAGGCCACGTTGCGGCGTCTGGACAAGGCGTTCCAAGCCTTCTTCCGGCGGCTGAAGGGCGGGCAGAAGCCCGGTTTTCCCAGGTTCCGAGGCGTGAACTGGTTCGACACGGTGGAGTTCCCCAAGGACGGGGATGGCTGCCGGTGGGACTCCACCCCCCACGATCGCCTCACTCGTGTCCGCCTGCAAGGCGTCGGGCACGTCCGCGTCCACCAGCACCGCCTCGTGAAGGGTCGCGTCAAGACGGTCAGCGTTAAGCGGGAGGGGCGGCAGTGGTACGTCGTTCTCGCCTGCGACAACGTGCCCGCCGAACCGCTGCCCGCCACGGGCGCGGTGACCGGTATCGACATGGGCGTCACGCACTTCCTGACCACCTGCCAGGGTGCCCACGTCGAAAACCCTCGACATGGCAAGCGCAACGCTGACGCCTTGAAGCAGGCGCAGCGGGCGCTCAAGGCGTTCCCCCGAACCAAGCGGGAGAACCGCACCGCCAAGCACCGGCAGACGGTGGAGAAGGTTGCCAAGCTGCTGCGCAAGGTGGCGCGTCAGCGCCTGGACCATGCACACAAGACCGCGCTTGGGCTGGTCCGCGACTACGACCAGATCGCACACGAGCGGCTGAACATTGCGAACATGGTTCGTGCCCCCAGGCCGAAGCCCGACCCCGAGCAGCCCGGCGCGTTCTTGCCGAACGGTGCTGCCTGCAAGGCCGGACTCAACCGCAGCATTCTTGACGCGGGTTGGGGGGTGTTCCTGGGCATCCTCGCGCAGAAGGCTGAAAGCGCCGCTCGCGTCCTGATCCCGGTCGACCCCCGCAACACCTCCCGCACCTGCCCCGAATGCGGGCACGTGGACGGCGAGAACCGCGACGGCGAAAAGTTCCAGTGCACCGCCTGCGACCACCGCGACCACGCGGACCGGGTAGGCGCCTGGAACATCGCGCTCAGGGCCGGGCTGGTCCTTCCCGACGTGGCCTGAGCCACCGACAGGAGAAGCCCACCGGATAAATCCGGGGGAGGAGTCACAATCCGGTGTCCCGGGAACCCGGGTCTGAACTACCGTCCAGCGGATGAGTCCGGAACCCGCGTCCACTCCCCTGTATCTCGTCACCGGCGCAGCCGGAGCCGGAAAGACCACGCTGCTCCCCGAACTCGTCCGGCTCGGGCAGGGCATCGTGGTGATGGACCAGGACGAGCTTCTGGAGGATCGCGCACTCCTCGGCGTACCCATCGCCGTCCCCGAAGCGGCACCGATCTGGCCGGCGTACAACCGGATGTGGGGCCGCATCATCCACATCGTCCGGCGAGCGGGGCATCCGGTGATCCTGCTGTGTCCCACCCCTTCACCCGAGGACGTCATCGCCGGTGCCGACCCGGACGGGTCCGTCCACTGGGTGCTCCTTGACTGCGCCGACGACCTTCGAGAGTCCCGCCTCCATGCCCGCGGCTGGTCCAGCGAGTGGATCGAGGACGCCCTGACCGACGCGGCGCAGGCTCGCGAACTCGTCCCCACCGTGATCACCACGGACGACGAGGACACCGAGAAGATCGCCCGGCGAGTCCTCGCCTGGGTGGAAGCGGAAACACGCTCCCTCCCTAATCTTCCCTATCGATCCCTATTGCGCTCTCTCTGAGGGACGGTTACGGTATTTTCGTGAACGACCGCTTCTACTCCGTCGAACAAGTCGCCGAACGCCTGGGCCTGCACGTGCGCACCATCCGCACCTACGTGCGCGACGGCCGGCTCAAGGCCGTCCGGATCGGCAAGCAGTACCGGATCGCGCACGAGGACCTGGAGGCATTCACCGGCCGCCCGGTTCCGGAGTCCCCCCGCGAGACGGTCGGGCGCCACCGGCGTACCGACGTGTCGAGCATCGTGGAGGTCGACGCGATCAGCCCCGAGACGGCCCACCGCCTGACCACCGCCCTGACGGCCTCGGTCGCCCACCGCGGCCAGGGCGACGAGCCACTGCGGATCGAGACGGCGTACGACGAGGGGCGGGCGCGGATGAAGATCATCATCCTGGGTAGCCCCGGCGACACCGCCCGGCTGCTCGACTACATCGAGGCGGTGCTCGCGTCATGAACACGATCTACAAGTCCGAGGCCGGCGCGAGCGAGATCCAGCGCCGCTACCGGGACATGCTGGCGACCTGGCCGGTCCATGCCGAGCACGTCCGGGTGCCCACCCGCGCGGGTGAGACCTTCGTCGTCGTCTCCGGGCCGCCGGACGCCCCGCCCCTGCTGCTCCTGCACGGATCGGGCGCGAACGCCATCATGTGGGGGGCCGACATCGCCGCCTGGGCCGGGACTTTCCGCACCTACGCCGTCGACCTGATCGGTGAGCCGGGCCTGAGTGCTCCGTCCCGGCCGCCGTTGGCCTCCGACGCCTACGCGTTGTGGCTGGACGACGTGCTGGAGGGACTCGGCATCACGACGACCTCGATCGTCGGGGCCTCCCTCGGCGGCTGGATGGCACTCGACTACGCCACCCGGCGACCGGAGCGGGTGACGAAGCTGGCCCTTCTGTGCCCGGCCGGCATCGGCAGGCAGAAGATCGGATGGCTCTTCAAGGCGCTGCTTCTGCGCCCGTTCGGACGCTGGGGAATACGCCGGTCGGCCCGATCCGTCACCGGCTCGACGACACCCGAGAGCGGAGCTGTCCTCGACTACCTGGTCCTGACGTTCACGCAGTTCAAGCCGCGCATGGATCGCCTGCCCGCGTTCCCGGACGAGGCGTTGCGCCACCTGACCATGCCGATCCTGGTGATCGTCGGTGGCCGCGATGTCATGCTCGACTCCGAGGGAACGGCCCGGCGGGTGCGTCAGTGCCTCCCACACGCGACCGTGAACCTCCTGCCCGAGGTGGGACACGCGATCCTCGGCCAGACCGATTCCGTCCTGGCGTTCCTCCGCGGCTGACCACCGATGGAGCGCGCAACCCCGCCTTGCCACCCACTGGGCCGGCCCATGACCTTCGACATCGACGCGTGTCAGTACCGAGTTGACACCGAACCCGACCACCGTGCGATCGGTGCGGTCGTGGATGCCGAGATCAAGAGGTACTTCATGGGCCGGACCGTGGTGGTGCGCGGCATCGGTTCCCAGGACCATCCCGGCAGGACCGTCGACGAACTCGTCGAGATCATCAGGTGGTCCGGCACCGACCGTTACGACCCGACCCGCAAGGGGCTCGGGTATGAGAACCTCGAGAACAAGCACATCGACCTGTTCGCCATCCGGCGCAAGGTCACACCGCGGATGCGGCTGTTCAAGGACCTGAGCTGGGGCTTCTACCACGGGTCGATCGCCGTTCACGGCAAGCCGACCCGCCTCGACATCCTCACGATCTACGACGCCGCGAAACTCAGGCAGGTACTCCACCAGTACGAAGGTCGGACTGACCGGAAGCGGGACGGGTTCGTGTTCAGGCACCCCGAGCGTCGGCAGGAGGCAGTGCTCGGCATAGCCAAGCTGTCCCGGTGACGGCGTGCCTACCGGCGACGACGCGTCGATCTGGCGAACATGCTCCTCGGAGTGAAGACTCGTGTCCCTTTCTCCGAAGGAGCAGGACTGTGATCGAGAGCGTGCCCCGGCCCGACGTCCGCCGTGACGACCTCGCCGAATGGTGCGCCGTCAACCTCGGCGCCGAAGCGGTCGAGGAGATGTTCGCCACCGGACACCTGTCCCAGGTCGTGGGGCTGCGCCTCGGCGACGGGCGGCAGGTGGTCGTCAAGGTGCGCCCTCCAGCCCCTCGCCTGGCCGGCTGCGTCGAGGTGCAGCACGTCCTGGGGACACGAGGGTTCCCGTGCCCGCGACTCCTTGCCGGACCCACTCCCCTCGGCGCCCACACCGCCACCGCGGAGGCCCTCCTTCCGGGCGGCGCGATCCTCGCCGCGTCACCGGCGACCACTCGGCTGTCCGCGCGGGCGCTGCGGCACCTCATCGTCCTCGCACCAGGCGCCGAGACCGTTCCGACGTTGGAACCCACGCCCCCGTGGGCCGGCTGGGACCACACCGAGGGCGGCGTCTGGCCGATACCCGACGACCGGGCCGCCGACCTCAACGCCCATCCAGGACCGGCCTGGCTCGACACCGTTGGCGAGCGCGTACGAACCCGCCTCACTTCGAGTCCGCTCCCCCACGTCGTGGCCCATGTGGACTGGGAGATGCAGAACCTCCGATGGCGCGGAGAGCACCTGCACGCCGCCCACGACTGGGACAGCGTGGCGGTACGGCCCGAAGCGGGCATCGTGGGCCTGGCCGCAGCCGTTCACACCGTGACCGGCGAACCGTCGAGAGAAGCGAGCGACGACCAGGTCGAGGACTTCCTGCTGGCCTACAAAGACGCACGCCGACGGGCGTTCACGCGAGAGGAACGGGAGGTCGCCTGGGCGGCAGGGTTGTGGGTCCGGGCGTTCAACGCGAAGAAGGACTCACTCGACGGCGACGGGCCAACCCTGGCTCGACTCGCGGCGGAGGCACCAAGGCGGCTGGAGCGCGCTTCCGCCTAGCGGCGTAGGGTGCCGCCGACCAGAACCGGATCTTTCGGCTGCAGCTGCCGGTCGAGGCGGATGATGTCCTCGAAGTCGCCGAAGGAGGGTGCTCATGCGTAAGCCCGACGTGGACCTCCGAGCGCTGGACAGACTGCTGGCGGTGGTCTTCGGCTCGAGCGTCGAGTACACCTGCCGCCGGACGGCGACGGGATCCTCCACCCAGGTCTATCGGGTGGACCGGGGTACGGGAACGTTCTACGTCCGCATCGCTGAGAGCGCGGGGGACAGCTTCGCCCCGGAGGTCGCACTGCACCGGGCCCTTCGTACCGCCGGCGCGAACGTACCCGCGGTCGTCCACTACGAGCCCTTCTGCGCATCGCTTGCCCGATCAGTCATGGTGACCACCGAGATCGCCGGCGGCCCCATGAACAGGTCGACACCGGGGGCCGCGGCAGCGAAGATCGGCCGGGGTGCGGGTCGTGACCTGGCCAGGATCCATGGCGTCGCTGTCCAGGGCTTCGGTTGGATCATGCGCGAGCACGCCACACCCGGCTGGCCCCTGCGCGCCGAACACGCCACCTACGCCTCGTACGTCGACCCGGCGAGTGTCGGCGATCCCCTTCTGGGGATCGGCTTCGACCTCGCCCAGGCCCAGCGTGTCGAGTCGTTGTTGGAGGAAGCCATCGCCGTGGGTCCCGCGGCCGGTGTTGGTCGGGTCGCGCACGGCGACTTCGACACCAGCCACATCTTCCAGTCGCGCGCCCTCTACACGGGGCTGATCGACTTCGGCGAGATCAGAGGAACCGACTACACCTTCGACTTCGCGACCCTGATCCTGAGTTCCGACGAGCACCATCCGGCGTCCCAGATTCGCCGTCACGTCGAAGCCGGCTACTCAGAGATCCGAGCTCTACCTGAGGACCACGAACGTCGGCTCTACCTTGCCTGCATACTCAGCGCCACGCATCGGCTGTGTGGCTGGTTTCGCCGCGACGGACCTGATGCCGCCCGTGGACCGTTCTTCCGGTGGATCCGAGACCGCCTGGCGGACCTTCTCGACAGCGAGCGCCTCGCCGTCCGGGACTGACCCGCTCGGTCGCGGCATCCCGCGGGGCTGGACGTACGCGCGGGTCGATGTAACGATTGCCCGCCTCGCGAACGATGCTGGAACGACGAAGCTGACCAGCTCACGGAGGAGGACTCTGATGCCCGCAGACCCAGGCACGTCGGTGGCGGTGGCCGCCTTGCGCGAGCAGCGTCTCGCGCCCAACGGTTCGAAGCTCGTCCTGGTCGAGTGGACCATCCCAGGCGCCTCGTCCGACTCCCCGGAGTGGGTGGCACCGGTGCACATCCATCACGATGACGATGAGGCGTGGTACGTCCTCGAAGGATCCCTCCGCGTCCGCATCGGCCAGGACGAGCACGACGTAGCCGCCGGTGGCGCGGTGATCGGGCCACGCGGCATACCGCACACCTTCTGCAACCCGGATCCCGCGCCGGCCCGATACATCCTCGTCATGTCCGACCGAACCAGCGCGCTGCTCGACGACCTGCACAGCGGCAAGCGCCTGGAACCAGCGGAGCTTCGCGATCTCTACGCCACCTACGGATGCGAGCTGCTTGGCTGACCAGTGCGCCAGGCACCACTCGTCCCCGGCGGCGACCAGCCCACTGGAGGGATCGTGTACACCCCAACCCCGGAAGTGGTCGCGCAGGCGTTCGACCTCGGGCGTCCGCTCGGTGACCTCGTGCTCGTCAGGCGCGGCGACACCGACACCTGGCGGCTCGACACCGCCGAGGGCAGCTACCTCGTCAAGGGGTACTGGTCGAGCTCAGCCGGACGGTACGCGGGTCGACAACTCCTCGATCAGCTCGAGGCCGCGATGGCCTTCGAGCGCCGTGCACTCGAAGCCGGCATCGACATGGCCGAACCGATCCCGCCGACCGACCCCACGGCGGGTTGGGTGACCCGCCTCGACGAACGGCTCTTCCGGGTCTACCGATGGGTCGAGAACCGAGAGCTTCGACCCGACGACGACCTCGCCGGCTGGCTCGGCCGCACCATGGCGCGGATCCACCAGCTGAAGCCGCTGAGCCAGGTGGGCTTACCGGACTGGTGGCGCTCGCCGGTCTGGCCGCGGGCGACCTGGGAGGAGTGGTTCGCCGAGGCGCGGCGGCGCGACAAATCCTGGTCGGACCTCGCACAGGAACGCCTGCCGTCCATCCTCGAGATGTCGGAACGGATCGAACGTCTCTGCGAAGTCGCTGCGGACTGCGTGACGACGCATGGCGACTTCAAGACGCACAACATGGTCATGGCACCGACCGGCCCGGTGTTGGTCGACTGGGACAGTGTGAGGGTCGACAGCGCGGCCCTGGAGGCTGGTCGGGTCGCCTACATCTTCGGGGCGGCGGGGATCGAACCGATCAGGCGAATCCTGGCCGCGTACGTCGCGGCCGGCGGTGAGGTCAGCTGGGCCGGACGCGACCTCTTCCTCAGTGTGGCAAGGCACGATCTGCAGGTTCTCTTCGAGCGGATCCTGGTCTCGCTCGAACGAGCGCCTGCCGCCCGGTGGATGGGCGACAGCCAGACGACCGAGCACACCATCGGCGAACTGCTGCGTGAGCTGCCCGACACGTTCGAGCACCTGGGCCGTCTCGCCGCGGAGATGAGCGACATCGGGTCAACCGGTCAGATCGGCCGCCCGTAAGCGGGTGGTAGGGACGACCCGGATGTCGGTCAGAATGGTCGGCGGCTTCGTTCACCGTGGACGAGGGAGATCACCGTGGACGAGGGAGATCACCGTGGACGAGGGAGATCACCGTGGACGAGGGAGATCACCGTGGACGAGGGAGATCACCGTGGACGAAGGAGAGAGCGCTGGTGGGTGAGGTACCCGAGATGGAGCGGGGACGGTTCTCGGCGCCCGTACGCCACGGCGACGAGGTGCACCGGCGCCCCGCCCGCGACAACACGCAGGTGCACAGACTCCTGGAGCACTTCGAATCGGCCGGATGCACGCTGACTCCTCGTTTCCTGGGCATGACCGCCGATGGTGCTGAACGGTTGACCTTCATCGAGGGCGTCACGGGATATCCGCCGCTTTCGCAGGACATCCGATCCGAGGAGGCCCTGGTCAGCGTCGCGAAGGCGATCCGGCAGGTCCATGACGTCAGCCAGAGCTTCGTACCGTCCGGCTCCACCGAGTGGCGCGGCTACGAGATCGCCCGCCCTGCCACGATCGACTGCATCGGACACCACGACCTGGCGCCATGGAACTTCGTCTTCGACTCGACGGGCGTACGCGGCATCATCGACTGGGACACCGCGGGGCCATCCAGCCGGGTCTGGGATCTCTCCTACGCCGCGTATCAGTTCGTCCCGTTCCACCCGACCGCTGATCTGCAGGGGTGGGGCTGGTCAAGCGAACCGGATCGGCGTCGACGGCTGCGCCTGTTCCTCGACAGTTACGCGGCGGGTATGTCCTCGGCGGAGATCGTGGACACGGCGGTCACGAGGATCTACAGCATCGGCGCGTACATCGATCGCGAGGTGGCCAGGGGCAACCCCGCGTTCGAGGTTCATGCCCGCGAGGGGCACGCGGCGGGGTACTTCAGGGCGGCTTCCGCACTCATGGCGATGCGGGTGTCCAGGGTCCAGTGACGCCGGCATGAGGAGCGGGGCCGATCCACTGCACGAGTTCGGTCAACACTCGCTCATAGGCTCGGTGAGTCAGGTGCACGCCGTCGGGCTCATGGACGTCGACACTCATGCCAGACAGAGCGAATCGAACGTCAAGCGTCGTCCCGCCGTGCTCGGCGAAGATCGTCGCTGCCGCGGCCGAGTATCGCTGGATCGCAGCGTTCGTCCTGTCACCAGGTCCGGTGGGACCCCGTTCGTCCACGCCGGGCGAAGTGAGGTAGATGAGCCTGGCCTCGGGCAGGTCCGAGAGCAATCTCGTGAGTTCTCTCCTGAAGCGTGGCAGCGGGACCTCTTTCCAGGGCGCCGCGTCGTTCGTTCCCACTGACACGACTACTGTGTCGGCCGGCCGATGGCCGTTGAGCTGGCGTGCCAGATCGAGACTGTTCGCCCCGCCTACCGCGGCATTGACGACCCGCCGGCCGGTCTCGCGCTCGATATGGCGTGTGCGTGCACCACGAATACGGGCGAGGTGGCTATCGCCAAGGAGGAGAACCTCGGACATGCCGAGACCCTAGCTGGATCCAGCCGCCCGTACGTCGTGAAGCTGGCCCTGCGCGGCGGTCCACCAAAGTGGCTCTTCGTAGATCCGTCCGTGTCAGCGATCGCGGCGGGCGTTGATCCGGGCGGCCCGGCGCGTCAGGTGATCGCGTTCGGCGAGGTTGGGTGCCTTCTGCGCCGCCTCGGCGTACAGCCGTGCCGCCGTGGCCAGGTCGCTGTCGCGCTCATGGAGGTACGCCGCCACCGCGGCGCGGCGGGGCAGTGCGTCGTCCAGCGCCGCGAGGGCCGCCAGCCCGGCGCGCGGTCCGTCTGCCTCCCCGACGGCCACGGCGCGGTTGAGCCGGACCACCGGGCTGTCGGTCAGGCGCGCGAGTTCGTCGTACCACTCGACGATCTGCACCCAGTCGGTCTCCTCAGAGGTGGGCGCGTCAGCGTGGAGTGCCGCGATGGCGGCCTGGGCCTGGAACTCGCCCAGCCGGTCGCGGGCGAGGGCCGCCTGCAGGATTTTGACGCCCTCGGCGATCGACCGCGTGTCCCACCGGCCGCGGTCCTGCTCGGCGAGTGGCACCAGGCTGCCGTCGGGTGCGGTCCGGGTGGCGCGCCGGGCATGGTGGAGCAGCATGAGGGCCAGCAGCCCCGCCACTTCGGGGTGGTCGATCGCGGCCGCGAGCTGGCGGGTGAGCCGGATGGACTCGGCGGCGAGGTCGACGTCGCCGGAGTAGCCCTCGTTGAAGACCAGGTAGAGGACGCGCAGCACTGTGGCGACGTCGCCGGGCTGGTCGAATCGCACGTCGGAGACCGTGCGCTTGGCCCGGCTGATGCGTTGCGCCATGGTCGCCTCGGGCACCAGGTAGGCCTGGGCGATCTGGCGGGTGGTGAGCCCGCCGACGGCGCGGAGCGTGAGCGCGACGGCCGAGGACGGCGTCAGCGACGGGTGGGCACACAGGAAGTAGAGCTGGAGCGTGTCGTCCACCGCCGGCGCGGGCCCGGGTGCCGGCTCCTCCGCGACGAGGTCCTCACGCCGGCGGCGGGCGGCATCCGAGCGGGTGGCGTCGAGGAACTTGCGCCAGGCCACGGTGACCAGCCAGCCCTTCGGGTCCCGCGGCGGGTCGGCCAGCCAGACGCGGACCGCCTCGACCAGCGCGTCCTGGACGGCGTCCTCGGCCGCCGCGAAGTCGGCTCCGCGGCGGACGAGGACCCCGAGCACGCTCGGTGTGAGGCTCCGGAGCAGGGCCTCGTTCATCTGAGGTGGCACTCCGTGATGGTGGGCGGCTCGGCCAGGAAGGGGCGCAGCTCGAGCCACTCGTGAATCGGCTCCCCGCCCTTCCCGGGGGCGGCCGACAGCTCCCCGGCCAGCTCGAGCGCGCGCTCGTGGCTGTCGACGTCGATCACCATCCAGCCGGCGATGAGGTCCTTGGTCTCGGCGAACGGGCCGTCGGTGACCGGCGGGCGCCCCTCACCGTCGTACCGGACGAACGTGCCCTCGGGGGCGAGCGCCTGACCGTCGACGTACTCGCCGGTCTGCTCCAGCCGGGCCGCGAAGTCGTGCATGTACTGCACGTGCGCCGAGATCTCCTCCGGCGTCCACTGGTCCATGGGCACGTCGTTGGCCGGAGCCGGGGCGCCGCGGTAGTGCTTGAGCAGGAGGTACTTGGCCATCGTGTGTCTCCTCAGTGCTGGTGGGACCATTTTGGTCACCTTCACCGCGGGGACGGAGCCAGGCTCGGGTTCTCGACATCGCCGGCAAAAAATCTTGCTCCCGTGGCTGAGCCGCCCTCCCCGTGGCGCCTACGAGAAGCGGTCGGCCGGCGGAGGTTCTAGGCTGGTGCGCCTGATGACGGTCTGTGCCGACAGAATCGGGTGATCAGTGATGCGGCTGTATCGGGTGATCGTGCCAGTCCCCCACATCGACCAGGCCGCCGTCTACTACGAGTCTCTGCTCGGTCTTCCCGGCAAGCGCGTCTCATCGGGACGGCACTATCTCGACTGCGAAGGCACGATCCTCGCCTTGTTCAGCCCCCGAGAAGACACCGATCCCTTCGACCCGCGCTCGAACCAGGGACATCTGTACCTCGCCGTGGACGACCTTGCGGCAGTTCATGAGCGCGCCCTCGGCCTGGGTCACGAGGTGGATGAGACGATCGAGACACGTCCCTGGGGAGAGCGCTCGTTCTACCTCGAGGATCCCTTCGGTAATCCGTTGTGCATGGTCGACCAGAACACTCTCTTCACGGGTTGAGAGCGAAGGCTGCCCAACACCAGAGCCGCACCAGCGGCCGACCAGGTCACGGCGGGCCGTCGACTTACTTCAGCCAGTCGATGTCGAGGTCGACGAAGGTGTCGTTGACGGGATCTGCTCCGTACTTCTTGGCGGGGTCGTTGTCGACGTTGAGCTTTTCGAAGCGACCGTTCTCGGAGACCTCACCCATCTTGGAGCCGTAGGCTATGAGCTCCAGGCAAAGAGAACCGACCGTGAGGCCGGCCGCGAGGGCATTGATGCGGGTCAGAACAGTTTGTGCTACCGCTGCGGGTGCCCGGTACAACGGAAACAGCCCCGCCACCCACAAGACAGCCAGCCCTCCGACCGTGATGTAGTCCTGGGTGCGCATCGCGTGTTGAAGGTCCTTGACCGACTCCAGCGTCTGCTCCAGCGCTGCCATCGCGTTGTAGGCAGCCGTCGAGGCATTGTCGACCTCGGTTTCGAAGTTGGCCACCCAGACGTCAAAGGCTTCCCGCGCGTCGTCGTCCCACGCGGTCTTCGGCAGCAGCGCACCGCCACCCTCGCCGGTGAACGTCTTGAGCGTGCTGATCGAGTCGAGTTCGTCCGCGACCGAGAACCACGCCGACTTGGCCCTGCCGATCTCCTCGTCGTCAGGCTGGACGGTCACCCACATGGCCAACGACAGCATCGATCCAGCGAACGGCACGACCATCAGCGGCGCGAAGGAGCATTTCAACAGCGCGGATGCGCGCCACATGAGACGGAGGTAAGCAAACGTCGACCACGAAAAGGCGCGAGAGAGCGGAGAAGCCGGTGATCACGTCCTTCGGCGCGTCGGGTTTCGTGACCGGGACTCGGGGGGTCTTGGTGAGGTCGATCGTGTTGGCCTTCTCCGTGACCGCCATGCGGAAGGCCACCTCGTTCATCCCCGCGATCATCTTCGCGAGTCGGTCCAGGCCGTCCTCGAGGTTCTTGATCTGACTTTCCCTGGCCGGGTTGTAGCGAGGCATCAGAATTCTCGAGGGGACACTGCCGAAAGCGTTCGGACCGAGTGAGGTGTAGTCCTTCGCGTACTGAAGCGCCGCCCTCAGATGCGGATAGTCGTCAGTGGCGACCGCACTCGCCGCCTGCTCGATCCGTGCACGGTCCTGCTTCTTGTCCGCCGACACCTTGACTCCTGTCGTGAACCCTCCAAGATCGCTCCGAAGCCTAACGACTGCATCGCCTCGGCCGCGTGACGCGACGCGCGGCTGTGGACAACCCTTCGCGACCGGCGGTGAGACGGCGACTCCTGTCGGCAACGGCGTCGACGTTTTCTCGCCAGCCGTACGTCGCGGTCGGGCGGTCAGTCGCTTCGGGGTTGGAAGGTCGCGAACATGCCGAGGAGGGCGGCCAGCGAAGCGACCGCCAGGACGGCTCTACCGAGGAGCGGGTGGTGGCTCGCGAGCCCGGCAACACCGGCGAGGGCAAGCGTCGCCACGGTCGCCCCGTAGACGACGCGAGAAGTCATGGGAGGGAGTTTAGGTCATGGCTGTTCCGCCACAGGAAGGCTCCGAGGGGCGGGCGGGTGTGGCCGGTTGGGGTTGTACCGTGGCTCGGTCTGACTGGCCATGCTGGGTGGCGATTCGACGAGGAGGACGCTCGTGCCGCGACGACTACCTGTCACTGCCGATGATGTCGATCGCGTCGTTGATGTCGTACTCCAGTGTCTGCGGCCCGGGACAAACCTTGACTGGACGGTGCCGGCCGGATCTTTGGAGTTGACGTGTCGCCAGACGGTTGAGCACATGCAGGGCCTTCTGGTGTACGCCGGCCAGCTCGCCATCCGGAAGCAGGAGGCACGCTACGTCCGGCTGTTCCCTCGCCCGACGACCGACACCATGCCGCCGAGCGAGCTTCTCGAAGGCTTCGAGGCTGCGGGGCGTTTGCTGGCGATGGTTGTACGAGGAAGCCCGCCGGAGGTGAGAGCCTGGTCGCCGCGAGGCTGTGCCGATCCCGAGGGTTACGCGGGCGCGGGCTGCGTCGAAGCTCTGGTCCACGGCTGGGACGTGGCGACCGGCCTGCGCCTCTCCTACGACCCACCTCGCGACGTCTGCGCACGCGTCCTGGCCAGGATGTTCCCCGACCTGGGGGCCGGAACCGATGATCCGTGGGCCGCGATCTTGTGGGCCACCGGCCGTGCTGACCTGCCGGGCCAGCCCACTCAGACCGAATGGCGCTGGGACGCTACCCCTCAACCGCTTGACTGATCCTCATCGTCCAGCGCTCGTGTCAGCAGTCGCCTCGGCGGGGAGCGACGCGTCCGCTGTGGGTTCCCGCCTGCCGCTCAGCGCCAGCCAGAGGGCCCCCGCGCGGCGCGGGAGCCCTTGGTGTTCAGGTCAGAACCTTCTCCTTCGCTTTCTGATACTCGCCTTCTGAGATGTCACCGTGCTCTCGAAGTTGCGCGAGCTTGGCCAGCTCGTCCGCCCGAGTCGGCGTCCCAGCGGTGGTACGAACGTAGTCCTGGAAGGCCTCCTCGTGCCTCTTCGCCTCATCCATCGTGCGCTCACTCATGGCCTCGCCACGCGCGACCAGGTAGGTGAGGGCTCCGATGAAGGGAAGAACGAGCACGAACAGACACCATGCAGCCTTGCCCCATCCGCGGAGGTCCGAGCTGCGGAAGATATCAACGATGACCCTTACCATGAGGAAGATCCAAAGGACCGCAAACGTAAAGACGGTCACCGTGAGAAGTGCGCCCAAGATTGGATAGTCCATAGCTTTCCCTCCCGAAAGAGATGTCGACGCGAACTGAATCCTTCTTGCTCATGCCGACGCGGCCAACCGCCGGAGGGCGCCGCCACCGGACTTCTCCGTCAGCGTTCGCGCCGCCTCAGCCCGAAGAGGCTGACGAGCAGCCCAAGGACCCAGGCGATCAGCAGTGCACCCCACAACGGCATCGTCACCACGGGAACGAGAAGCCGGACCGTCGTCTCCGCCGTGTTCTCGAAAATGAAGATTAAGGCGACTATGGCGATGAATAACATGCTTAGGGAGCGACGTACGAAGGCAGAACTAAAGAAAGGCTTTGAGCGTGATTGCTGCTCTTGAGTGGCGCGATTCATGTCGTCCCCCAACCAATTGACATCGCGTCTTTATTTAGCATGCGCCTCGCCCACATTGAGTGCAACAGGCGGACGAGCGCCGGTGCGGTCGACGGCGACAGGATGGCGGGACCGCATCGGTGTAGTACGGTGCCCGCCGTGACCAAGGCAGTGATCGTTCCAGGGGGGAGCGTTCGGACCTGCGGCCGGTTTGCTCATGTACGCGTCCGCCGTCGCCCAGCGCCGGGGCGCGGCGATACATCGTCACTCGTGGTCGCAGGCCCGCCCGGATCCGTTCGAACCGGCTGTTGAGGGCTGGGTGCGCGGCGAACTCACGCCGTTGCTCGACGAGTTGGGCGGCAACCCACTGCTGATCGGGAAGTCGCTGGGTACGAATGCCGCGCTGCTCGCCGCCGAACGCTCCCTTCCGGCGGTGTGGCTTACGCCCGTACTCACCGCACCGTGGGTGGTTGCCGCGCTGGGTCGCGCGACGGCGCCTTGCCTTCTCGTCGGTGGGACCGCGGACACGCTCTGGGACGGCGGCTTGGCTCGCCGGCTGTCGCCGCACGTCCTGGAGGTAGACGGTGCCAACCACGGCATGTTCACACCCGGCCCTCTTACCGACTCGATCGCGGTGCTAGGCCGGGTGATCGTCGCGATGGAGGAGTTCCTCGACGCGATCGACTGGCCGGACCGGTCCGCATCCTGAGCCCGCGCGTCGGGTTCCACCCGATCCAGGGCACTCCCACGCCGCGGGGGCCGCAGGCCTCACCAGACGAACGTGAAGTTGCTGATGAGGACGTACCACCCATAGAGAAGGAGCAGCGCTGCGCCCAGTAAGGCGCCAGCCGACCGCGGCGAAGCCGCGTGCCCGCACCCGCATGGTGGCGACAATCCATCTCACCATGGCACCTGCTGCGAGGACGCCGGCAATGAGGGCAGCCCAGATCTCCAGCTCGACCTTGGACCGATGGTTGGCCCGCCAGTCCTGCGCTGAGTTCGCGTAACGCACGGCGAACTCAGCCTGGATGAACCAGTACCACACCAGCGGTGCCAGGACAATCACGGTGAACATCAGCAGGACGGCCCCGCCGTACGACTGCTGCGCCTGCCACCGTGGCTGGCTCCATCCTCGGGCGCCTTCTCCACTGCACGCATCATGCGGTCATCGTGGACGCACGACCCCATCGGGTCTATCCGTACAAGTACCCAGTCCGGCATCTGCGTGGCAGGAGAGTCGGCCTCATCCAGGTGCGACTCTCCTGCCACGAGGGACATGCTCAGGCTCAGGAGGGCTTGTTCTCCCGAGGATTCGGCTTGGTGGCTCGGATGATCGCGGAGTGCATGCCGTCGGCGACCTCATGGGTGGGTTCGACCTGGACGTCGCTGAACCCCGCCCGGGTGAGGCCTTCGTGATACTCGTCGATGGACAGGGCGCCGGCGATGCAGCCGACGTAGGGGCCGCGTTCGGCTCGTTCGGCCGACGTCAGGCGGTCCTCGGCAACAACGTCGCTGACACCGATGCGGCCGCCGGCCTTGAGGACTCGGAACGCCTCTGCGAACACTGCCGGCTTGTCGGTCGAGAGGTTGATGACGCAGTTGGAGATGATCGCATCGACCGTCTCCGCGGGCAGCGGGATGTCTTCGATGGCGCCCTTGAGGAACTCGACGTTGGTCGCGCCGGCCTTGGTCTTGTTGGCCAGCGCGAGGGCGAGCATCTCCTCGGTCATGTCCAGGCCGTAGGCCTTCCCACTGGGACCGACCCTGCGGGCGGACAACAGGACGTCGATGCCGCCTCCGGAGCCGAGATCGAGTACGGTCTCGCCCTCGCGTAGCTCCGCGACCGCGAGCGGGTTACCGCACCCAAGGCTCGCAAGCACCGCTTCGGCGGGAAGCTGGTCCCGGTCTTCCGCGGCGTACAGGCCGGCCCCGAACCCTTCCTCGACCTCCACGCCACCGCAGCAACTTCCCGTCTCGGCCGACCCGGCCGAGGTGTCCCCGCAGCAGCTGGTTGTGGTCGCACTGGCGGTGCCGCAACAACTCGCTTCCGCCGGCCCGGCGTCGCGGGTGGTGACGGCCAGGGCGGAGGCGGCGTACCTCTGCCGCACCTGCTCGCGGAGCTCGAGTTGCTCCGCGCTGACCTCGCTGGTGTCGCTCACGGTCGTTCTCCTCGCAGCCTGATTCGATGTTCGTCTAGATAGATAGTTTGCGCGCTGCTTAGATGGACGTCAAGATAGACGCATGTCGAGGAAAGAACTGCCGTTGGTCGGCCAGGCGGGTTGCTGCACACCCCTGGCGGCGGCGCCCCTCAGCGAGGACGACGCCACCGAGCTGGCACGCGGCTTCAGGGCGTTGGGTGACCCGGTGCGGCTACGACTGCTGTCGCTGATCGCCTCCTTCGCCGGCGGCGAGGCGTGCGTGTGTGATCTGACGGACGCGTTCGACCTGACCGGACCGACGATCTCCCACCACCTTCGGGTGCTGCGGGAGACCGGGCTGGTGGAGTCCGAACGCCGAGGCACCTGGGTCTACTACAAGGTCGTGCCCGAGAAGTTGGCGTCCTTGTCGGTGCTGCTGCAGGTTCCCGAGGCTACCTTGACCGCGACGCCGGCGTGACCGGCACCGAACTCACCCCGGCAGCCCAGGACCGGACCGCCACTCCGACGGATGTGGCGGGCCGCCTGTCGACGCTTGATCGCCTGCTGCCGGTGTGGATCCTGGCCGCGATGGTGGTGGGCCTGGGTGCCGGGCGGGCCGTGCCCGGGCTTGGCGCCGCTCTCGACGCGGTGCAGGTCGATCGGGTGTCGCTGCCGATCGCGGTCGGGCTGCTGGCGATGATGTACCCAGTTCTGGCGAAGGTCCGCTACGACAGGCTCGGCGCGGTCACGGCCGACCGCAGACTGCTCGTGCCGTCGCTGGCACTCAACTGGCTCGTCGGCCCCGCGGTGATGTTCGCCCTGGCCTGGGTGTTCCTGCCGGACCTGCCCGCCTACCGGACCGGGTTGATCGTCGTCGGCCTGGCGCGCTGCATCGCCATGGTGATCATCTGGAACGACCTGGCCTGCGGTGACCGGGAGGCTGCCGCCGTCCTGGTGGCCCTCAACTCCGTCTTCCAGGTGATCGCCTTCGGCGCGCTCGGCTGGTTCTACCTGTCCGTGCTCCCCGGCTGGCTCGGCCTGCCCCAAACAGACCTGGCCGTGTCGGGGTGGGCGATCGTCCGCAACGTCGTCCTCTTCCTCGGCATCCCCCTGGCGCTCGGCTACCTGTCCCGACGGGTCGGAGAGAAGGTCAGGGGTCGCGGCTGGTACGAGGGCCGCTTCCTGCCGAAGGTGGGACCCGTTGCCCTGTACGGGTTGCTGTTCACCATCGTCATCCTGTTCGCCCTGCAGGGCCGGCAGATCACCAGCGCACCCTGGGACGTCGCCCGGATCGCGGTGCCGCTGCTGGCGTACTTCGTGCTGATGTGGTTCGGGTCGTTCGGGCTCGGGCGCCTGGTGGGTCTGGGTTATGAGCGGGCCACGACACTCGCGTTCACCGCGGCCGGCAACAACTTCGAACTGGCCATCGCGGTGACCATCGCGACCTTCGGCGTCACCTCCGGCCAGGCACTAGCGGGCGTGGTCGGTCCGCTGATCGAGGTACCGGTCCTGCTCGGCCTGGTCTACGTCTCTCTCGCCGCCCGCCGCCGGTACCCCCGGACGGCCGCACACGTCATCGCTGCCGCCACATCACAGGTTCAGCGTTCGGAGACCCCATGACCGACACCACCAGCCACAGCACCGGCAGGCCGAGCGTGTTGTTCGTGTGCGTGCACAACGCGGGCCGCTCCCAGATGGCCGCCGGCTGGCTGCGCCACCTGGCCGGCACTGGCGTCGACGTGCGCTCCGCCGGCTCCGAACCAGCCGACCAGATCAACCTTGTCGCCGTGCAGGCCATGGCTGAGGTCGGCATCGACATCACCAGCAACACGCCCCGTCTGCTCGACAACGACGACGTAGAAGCCTCCGACGTCGTGATCACCATGGGCTGCGGCGACACCTGCCCCGTCTACCCCGGCAAACACTACGAAGACTGGGACCTCCCCGACCCTGCCGGAAAGAACCTGGAAGCCGTGCGCCCCATCCGCGACGAGATCGAACGCCGGATCCGACTGCTCCTCGAGCAGCTCGGCACGCACAGGTGAGCCGAACGACGACCGACGGTCAACGGCTTGCTTTGACGAGCTGACCCGCTACGGTCGGCACGGACGAGGGAGGACCGATGATCGACCGGGACCACCTGGCCGAAGCAAAGGCGCGCTATGAACAATCCGTCTACACCGGCGACGTCTCAGTACTGGCCGCCGAGCGCGGACTGGACGCGGTCGAGGCCGATGTAGCGCTGGACCGGGGCCGGCTCCTGCACGCCCGATACCTTGCCGCGCGCGCCACGGAAGGGGCGCCACCGGTCGAGGACCCAGCCGAACTGTCGCTGTTCCAACGCGCAACCAAGCTGTACGCCTCCCTGGGCGCCACCCGCGGTGAGGCCGAGGCCACATTCTGGATCGGCTGCCTCTACCAGGTGGTACGCGGTGACGACGAGACGGCTGTACCTCACCTGGAACGAGCCCGCGACCTGGCCGTACGGGCCGGCGACGCCGCCACCGAAGCGGAAGCGTTGCGGCACCTGGGCATTGCCGCTCACAGGGCCGGCCGGTTGGACCAAGCACGCGACCTGCTGACCGAATCCACCCGACTGCGCCGCGAGATCGGCAACCTCTCCGGAGTTGCCTCCAACATGGTCGGCCTGGCATACATCGCCTCCGCGCAGGGCGAGACCGCCAAAGCCCGCACCGTGCTCGACGAAGCCCACGAGATCGCCACCGTACGCAGCGCCCACGCCGTCATCAGCCACATCGAACAAGCCCGGGCAACCCTCCCCGACTGACCGACAGCCGGCATCCATCGACGTCTGTCGCGCGAGAACGAACGGCTAGGACCTCCGCCGAGTCCCACGCCGACCAAAGCTCCTGCCGGCACATGATCGGCCCTGGCATTGGCACACGGAGGGCTCGCCGACCTTCTGTCGCGGACAGCTGAGTTCGAACGTGCTGGCGCCGGCCAGGACTGAAATCGGGGCGCTCGGGGTCACTGGCTCCATGGGAGGGGATGTGGGAGATCTGTCGCATGTTCTTTGGATCGGCGGCCCGGCTGCTGCTGGCAAGACAACGGTGAGCCGCCTGCTGGCGAGGCGGCACGGCCTGCGCTGGTACAGCGTTGATGCCCACACCTGGCAGTACTGGGACCGGGCCGCAGCGGAAGGTGTGACGTTGCCGAGCAGTGGCCCGGGCGAGTTCGACCGTGGTCCCATGATCCGTGATGACCTGCTGTCTCTCCCCCGGCCTCTGGTCGTGGTCGAGGGCGCCCTCATCACTCCCGATCTGGCCACGCCATCGAGCAACGCGGTGTGGCTGATGCCCTCGCAGGAGGAACAACGAGCCAGGCTCGAAAAGCGCCACCCGGAGGGCGTACACCATGGATATCTGTGGGGCTGGCAGCTGATCCGGACTCAACTCGATGCCGCCCCGGACGCGGCCACGATCGTCGTCGACAACCAGACTGTGAACCAGACAATCGCCGCTGTGGAGCATCGTTTCGCTGAGCTCATTGCGGCCGGACCGACGGCGCGAAGCAAGCGTGAGCGGCAGCACCTGCTGCGCTACGCCAACGAGGTCGCCGTCACTCACTCCTTGACCGGACTCGCGCGTCAGCCAGCACCACCTGATGTCAGCACACTCGTCCGTGCGTTCGACTGCGAATGCGCCGAACCAACCTGTGACGCCCTGGTGGACTTACCCGTCAGTGACGCAGCCGCTGTACTGACCGACCCGCCGCCGGCACTCTTCGCTCCCGGACACTGCGCTCTGTAGGCAGAGTGGACGATCAGGCTCGCGACAGTCCTGATTGGGTGGGCCACCAGCTCAGCGGTTGAAGACCGACCAGCAGATGTCGTTCCGCAGTTGCTGGTCGTCAAGGACGAGTTCGCGAATCGCCTCCGGGAGCAGGTCGCGCTGCCACTGGCACTCGAGTCGACCCGCGGCCTCGGCCTCGCCGTCCGGTGCAGCAGCTCGCGCGGCCTTGATCGCATACGCTGCCGCACCGAGTTCGTGGGCGGCGACGTGCGCCACGGCACCAGCCTGGCCAGCCGCGTACGCGGCGTGCCCTGCTGCCCCTCCCTTGTCTCGCGCTGCCCCCATGGCATGGCCGCCAGCCGCGCGAGACTCCATCATCTTGACCTCGCCACGAACCCAGGCGCGGACATGCTCGATGGCCTGACGCGGACGTGGATCATCAGGGTGAGCGGACTCGAACAGATGCAGGACGTGCTCGGCGCACGAGGCCGCCCAAAGAGCGAGCAGATGATGATCGGAATCCGTCAAGGTCCCCCCGCGGCGGATCGTCACGAAGCGCGGGTCGCGGACCTTTGGGAGGATCATGGTTGGCGCTCCTCTCCGTACGTCCGCCCGACAATGCCATGGCGGCGCGTTCTGATCGACACCGCCTGGTCGAGATGCTCAACCTCGGAGGTGGAGGGTTTGGCCGGTGGCCTGGGCTGGCCCGGGGGGAGCGGTTGGCGTAGTCCGGGCCAACCGAGGTGGCTACAGCCTCCGGCGCGACTGCCGATCTTCGACACGTTCACACGACCGACGCTGCTGCTGGCGAGTGTCCCGGCTCACGTCGTGGCCGAGCGGCTAGGGCATGCCGATCCCTCGATCGCTCTCCGGGTCTCTGCACTCCTCCGCCAGCACGCGGCCGGTGTCGCGGACGTCTTCGCCCGCGCGATCGAGGACGAGGCGGCGGCTGCTGTTGGCAACGGCCTCAGCAAGCTCGCCGCCAGATGAACATGGTTGCCAACGAAGAAGGCCCCCGATCAGGCGTTTTGCCTGGTCAGGGGCCTTCTTGTTGCTGCGCGCTCGGAGGGATTCGAACCCCCAACCTTCTGATCCGTAGTCAGATGCTCTATCCGTTGAGCTACGAGCGCCGGAACGGTTGGAGAGTCTACAGGTACCCCCGCGCGAACACCGAACCAGTTACCCCACCCCGCCCGAAGTGCCCGGTCGGCCCGGGTCTGGCCGGGTCCTCCACTGGTTCCACGGTACGGCGATTCCCCAGGTCAGGGACCTCTGCCCGTACTTATCCGCCCGTACCCCACCACGGAACGCAGTCGGATGTGTACGGCGCTCAGCAGCGGGCAGCACCTCGAACATGCTGGGCAACGCGAGCGCCGAGCGCAGCGCCGGCGCCGCCCCCTCTCGCGTGCTCGTCACCGGAGTGACCGGATATGTCGGCGGCCGGCTGGTCCCCGAACTCCTGCGGCGCGGCCACCACGTCCGGGTCCTCACCCGGTCCACCGGCCGGATCCGGGAGCGGCCCTGGTTCGACCAGGTGCAGGTGATCGAGGGTGACGCCAGCGAGCCCAGGGTGCTGACCCGGGCGTTCAAGGATCTCGACGTCGCCTACTACCTGATCCACGCCATGGGCCAGTCGGGATCGTTCGAGGAACGGGACCGGACCACCGCGACGGCGTTCGCGACCTACGCGGAGCAGGAGCGCGTGGGCCGCATCGTCTACCTGGGTGGCATCACCCCGCAGCGGCGGGACGGCGGCCTGCCGGAGGACCTGTCGCCACACCTGCGGTCGCGGGAGGAGGTCGGCCGGATCTTCCTGGACGGAACCGTGCCCGCGGCGGTACTTCAGGCGGCGGTGATCATCGGGTCGGGTTCGGTGTCGTTCGAGATGCTGCGCTACCTGACCGAGCGGCTGCCGGTGATGGTGGCGCCGTCGTGGGTGCGTACGCGGATCCAGCCGATCGCGATCCGCGACGTCCTGTGGTACCTCGCCGAGGCGCCGCGGCTCTCCTCGGAGGTCAACCGGACGTTCGACATCGGTGGCACGGACATCCTCACCTACGAGGAGATGATGCAGGGCTTCGCGGCCATCGCGGGTCTGAACCGGCGGGTGATCGCGCCGGTGCCGGTCCTCACGCCGCACCTGTCCAGCCTCTGGGTGGGCCTGGTAACGCCGGTCCCGAGCCGGATCGCCATCCCGCTGGTGGAGTCGCTGCGGCACGAGGTCGTCTGCCGGGAGAACGACATCACCGGCCAGCTCGGCGAGCCGCCGGAGGGTCGGCTCGGTTTCCGGCAGTCGGTGGAGCTCGCCCTGAAACGGATCCGCGACGCCGACGTCACGACCCGGTGGTCCTCGGCGTCGGTACCGGGCGCACCGAGTGATCCGTTGCCGAGCGACCCGGACTGGGCGGGCGGCAGCCTGTACGCCGACGAGCGCTCCCGGCCCGTGCACGCGTCCCGGGAGGCGCTGTGGTCGGTCATCGAGGGCATCGGCGGCGACCGCGGCTGGTACTCCGTGAATGCACCGTGGCGGGTCCGCGGACTCCTCGACCGGCTGGTGGGGGGCGTCGGCCTACGGCGGGGCCGGCGGGATCCCGACCGGCTCCAGGTCGGCGACGCCCTGGACTGGTGGCGGGTCGAGGCCCGCGAACCGGGGGAACTGCTGCGGCTGCGCGCCGAGATGCGGCTGCCCGGGCTGGCGTGGCTGGAGTTCCGGATCGAGGAGCCGGAGGAGCCCGCGGAGCCGGAGGGACCCGCCGAGGAGGTGCGGCTGGTCCAGCGCGCCGTCTTCTACCCGCGTGGGCTGCTCGGTCAGGCGTACTGGTGGAGCATCTGGCCGTTTCACGGGCTCGTCTTCGGCACGATGATCACTAACATCGCTGGGGCGGCCGAGGACGGTCGTCCGCGTCCGCTGCGTCTTCGCGAGCTGCGGCCCGGAGGCCTTCCACGGGGAACCGCGCACTACGGCGACCACGGGGACGGTCATCAGCACGAACGTCGAGGGGAACGCCGAGGCGAGAGACGCCGCGGCCAACGTCGAGGCGAGGGAGGACCACGATGAGCGTGCTGCGAACCCGTCGTCCGCGCCGAGTGGTGATCGTCGGCGCCGGACTCGGCGGACTGTCGGCCGCCTGCCATCTCGCCGGCTCCGGCCACGAGGTGACGGTGGTCGAGCAGGCTGACCAGCCCGGCGGCCGGGCGGCCCGGATCGTCAAGGACGGCTTCACCTTCGACACGGGGCCGACGGTCCTCACCATGCCGGAGCTGTTGGAGTCGACGTTCGCGGCGGCCGGGTCCCGGATGGAGGACCTGCTGACGTTGCGTCCGCTGGACCCGTCGTACCGCGCGAACTTCGCCGACGGTTCGACGATCGCGCTGCGGCACGGGCGCGAGGCGATGGCCGCGGAGATCCGCGAGGCGTGCGGGCCGGTCGAGGAGGCCGGCTTCCGGCGGATGTGCGACTGGCTGGAGTCGCTGTACCAGCTCGAGATGCCGGCGTTCATCGACCGCAACTATCAGCGGTTCTGGGACCTCGCGGTGCCGCTGCAACCGGCGCTGCGGCTCTTCCGGCTGGGCGCCGTCCGCTCGCTGGAGGGCGCGATCCGCCGCTACTTCACCGACGAACGCCTGGTGCGACTGTTCAGCTTCCAGGCGATGTACGCCGGCCTGGCGCCGCAGCAGGCGCTGGCGGTCTTCGCGGTGATCACCTACATGGACTCGGTGCGCGGCGTGTACTTCCCCGAGGGCGGGATCGGCGCGGTGCCGATGGCCCTCGCCGCCGCGGCGAAGAAGGCGGGAGCGACGTTCACCTACGGCCGGCAGGTCAGTCGGGTCCTCTACGACGGGAACGGCAGCCGGCGCCGGGGCGGCCAGGTCACCGGCGTACGCCTCATGGACGGGACCGAACTCCCCGCGGACGCGGTGGTCGTCAACGCCGACCTGCCGGTCGCCTACCGCACGCTGCTCCCGGACCTGCCTCCGCCGCCGGTGCTGCGGAAGGCGAGGTACTCCCCGTCGGCGTTCGTCTGGCACGCGGGTGTGCGTGGCCTGCCGCCGGCGCACGCGAGCCACCACAACATCCACTTCGGCGCGGAGTGGTCCTCCTCGTTTCGCACCCTGCTGCACGAGGGACGGCTGATGCCCGACCCGTCGGTGCTGGTCACGGTTCCGACGCTGAGCGACCCGAGTCTCGCGCCGGAGGACTCGTCGGTGCTGTACGTGCTCGAGCCGGTGCCCAGCCTGGCCGGCAAGGTGGACTGGACGAAGGAACGCCGCGCGACCCGGGAGCGTCTCGGCGGGCTGCTGGAACACTGGGGCTATCCGAGCGACGTCATCGTGGAGGAGGCGATGGACCCGACGGACTGGGCGCGGCAGGGCATGGCGCTCGGTACGCCGTTCGCGTTGGCCCACACGTTCTTCCAGTCCGGGCCGTTCCGTCCGGCCAACGTCGACCGGCGGGTGCACGGCCTGGTGTTCGTCGGCAGCAGCACCGTGCCGGGGGTCGGCGTCCCCATGGTCCTGGTCTCCGGCCGGCTCGCCGCCGAACGCGTGGAGCAGCTGTGACCGGACTCGATCCGGCGTTGGCGAGCGCCTACGCGCGGTGCGGCCGGATCGCGCGCGAGCACGGGAAGACCTACTCCATGGCGGCGCGGCTGCTCGACCGTGAGCAGCGTCGGCACGTCCACGCGGTCTACGCCTTCTGCCGGGTCGCTGACGACATCGTGGACGAGGCCGGTGGGCGTGACGTGGAGGAGACGCGGGCGGCGCTCGCGGACTTCGGTGGGAGGTTCCGGGTGGACCTCGCCGCCGGGCACTCGGACCATCCGGTGCTCGCCGCGGTGGTCCACACGGCGAGCACGCTCGGCATCGACCCGGACTGCTTCAGCCGCTTCCTGCGGTCGATGGCGATGGACCTGGACACCGCGAAGTACGCCACGTGGGACGACCTGCTGGACTACATGGACGGGTCCGCGGCCGTCGTCGGGGAGATGATGCTGCCCGTCCTGCGTCCCACGGACGCGGCGGCGCTCGCCCCGGCGCGCGATCTCGGGGTGGCGTTCCAGCTCACCAACTTCCTGCGCGACGTCGGCGAGGATCTCGACCGGGGCCGGATCTACCTGCCCCAGGAGGATCTGGAGAGGTTCGGCGCCGACCCGCAGGCACGCACCACGTCACCGGAGTGGCGTGCGCTGATGCGGTTCGAGATCGCCCGCAACCGGGAGATCTACGCCTCCGCCGACCGCGGGATCCCGATGCTGCCGGACCGCTCCGCCCGGTGCGTCCACACCGCCCGGGTGCTGTACGCCGAGATTCTCGAGCGCATCGAGGCCGCCGACCACGACGTGTTCAGCGTTCGCGCGCGGGTTCCTGGTCGGCGGAAGCTCGCGGTCGCCGTCCGTTCGCTGCTGCGGCCCGCTCCCGGCTCGCCCGGCGATCCCACAGCAGCAGGGTGAGCGTCATGAGGCTGAAGCCGAACGCGAAGTCCTCGACCGGGATGTCCCAGGGGAAGCGGATCCCGCTGGCGTGCTCGTCGGCGTACAGCACGATCGGCGCGCTGAGCTTGGTCAGCCATCCGTCGACGGGGATCTGGAAGCCGAGCACGATGACGACGGTGATCCAGTACGCCGGGCGGCGGAAGAGCCCGGTGCGCAGCAGGAGGAGTTCCAGCGCCACCACCACGACGACGGAGACGACCGCGGCGAGGGTGTACTCAGGCATCGGTGGCCTCGCCTCCGGGTGCCCGTTCCGGCCCGTGCTGCCCCTCGCGCCGGCCACCGCGCCGGGAGCGCAGGACGGTGAGCATCGTGCCGACCGCCTCGTAGGTCAGCAGCGCGCACAGCGGGATCGTCACGAAGAACGCCAACTCCTCCACCGGGACGCCGAACGGCAGCAGCCAGCCGGTGGTGTAGCGGTCGCTGAAGTGCCAGTGCCCGCGTCCCACCGCGATCGCGTCCCAGATCAGGAAGACGACCAGCAGCGGTACGAGGACACGGACGAGCCGGCGGGGCCGTCGGTAGACCCGGGCCCGGAACACGAACTCCAGGGGCAGGGTCAGGGCGAGGCAGGCCGCCATCAGCAGGAGGTACTGGAACCTGTCGATCGGCGCGCTCCTCACCGGTCGTTTCGACGAAGCCGCTCCGTCCCTTCGAGGGTAGTGACCCGGTACGTCTCGCGCGAAGGACCGCCGCCGTGAGTCGGACGACGGTGGTCCTGTTCACCCGTGACCTGCGGGTCCGGGACCATCCCGCACTCGCCGACGCCTGCCGCAACTCCGGGCGGGTGGTGCCGCTGTTCGTCCTGGACGAGAAGATCCTGCGCGGCCCGTTCGCCTCCCCCAATCGCGGGATGTTCCTCGGCGAGGCGCTGGCCGACCTGCGGGAGAGCCTGCGCGAGCGGGGCGGTGACCTGCTCGTCCGGGCCGGCGATCCGGTCGAGGAGGCGCTGCGGGTCGCGTGCGAGGTCGGCGCGGAGCGGGTGGTGTGCAGTGCCGACGTCACGGCGTTCGCCCGGCGGCGGGAGCGGCGGCTGGACCGCGCCTGTGAGGAGGCCGGACTCGAGCTGGGGTTGTTCCCCGGCGTCACCGTCGTACCCGCGGGCGACCTGCGCACCGGCGGAGGCGGGCACCACCAGGTCTTCACGCCGTACTGGCGGGCCTGGGAGGCGGCGACGTGGCGGTCGGTGGTCCGGGCACCCGAGCGGGTCGAGGTGCCCACCGGCCTCGCACCCGGCAGTCTCCCCTCGCGCACCGACCTGACCTGTGGGGGCGAGACCTCACCGAACCTCCCGAAGGGCGGGGAGAGTGCCGCGCGGGCCCGCCTGGACGCCTACGCCCGCCAGCGCACCGACGCCGGCTCCCTCGACCGCGAGAACCTCGCCGCGGACCAGACCACCCGGCTCAGCCCCTATCTCCACTTCGGGTGCGTGTCGCCGCTGACGGTGGCGACCCGGCTGCGTGGGAGCGCCGAGGACGTCGTGCGCCAGTTGTGTTGGCGGGACTTCTACCACCAGGTCACCGCATGCTTCCCCGGTATCGCGCGGCAGGACCTGCGCCCGCGGAGGCGGGAGTGGGTCAGCGATGCGGGCGACGCGATCGAGGCCTGGCGGGCCGGGCGGACCGGCGTCCCGATCGTCGACGCCGGGATGCGACAACTGCTGGCCGAGGGGTGGATGCACAACCGGGCCCGGCTGGTGGTCGGCTCGTTCCTCACCAAACAGCTCGGCGTCGACTGGCGGGTCGGGGCGGCGCACTTCTTCCGCTGGCTGGTCGACGGTGACGTCGCGAACAACGCGGGGAACTGGCAGTGGGTCGCGGGCACCGGCAACGACACCCGGCCCAACCGGGTACTGAACCCGCTGCGGCAGGCGGCCCGCTTCGACCCGGACGGAGACTACGTTCGCCGGTACGTGCCCGAACTCGCCGGCATCGACGGCGCCGCCGTGCACGAGCCGTGGAAGCTGCCCGAGGACGTACGCCGTGGGCTCGACTATCCGGAGCTGCTGATCGACCCCGTGCCGCGCCGCACCGGTTAGCCGGGTCCTGCGGGCACGACGCGTGGGACCGCGAGTCAGGCGACGCGCTTGGAGACATGCCCTAGGGTCGACGGCGTGCCAGGTGAGCTGCAGCGGGCCGAGGTGGTGGCGGGTTTCGACCGGGCCGCACCGGCCTACGACCGGTTGGTCGGCGCGAACCCCGGCTACCACGCGCACCTGCGCAGGTCCGCCGAACGGCTCGGCCTGCCGCCCGGTGACGGCAGCGGCCTGCGGCTGCTCGACCTCGGCTGCGGCACCGGCGCCTCCACCGCCGCCCTCCTGTCGGTGGCGCCGCGGGCCGAGATCGTCGCGGTCGACGGCTCCGCGGGGATGCTCGAACAGGCGCGCCGCAAACGCTGGCCGGCCGGGGTGAGCTTCGTCCAGGCGGACGCGAGCGATCTCGAGGCAGCCGGCGTGCAGGGACCCTTCGACGGCGTGCTCGCCGCGTACCTGCTGCGCAACCTGCCCGACCCCGACCCGACGTTGCGGCAGCTGCTCGGGTTGCTGCGGCCAGGTGCGACGCTGGCCGTGCACGAGTACTCCGTCGCCGACTCGGCGCTGCGACGCGCGATCTGGAACGCCGTGTGTACGACGGTGATCGTGCCGGCGGGGCGGCTGCTGTCCGGCGATCCGTCGCTGTACCGCTACCTACGGCGCAGCGTGCTCGACTTCGACAGCATCGCAACGTTGTCGGCGCGGCTGCGGCGGGCCGGCTTCACCCGCGTCCGGGTCGCCCCGATGTCGGGCTGGCAGCGCGGGATCGTGCACACCTTCCTCGCCACCCGGCCGATGGTCGCGGGCGCCGTGGACCCCGCGACCCGGCCCGTCCGATCCGCCCCGTCCGCCCCGGCGGGTCGCGCGCAGCCCCGGCGTCAGGAGCAGACCGGGCGTCAGGAGCAGACCTGGCGTCGGGGGTATGCGGGACGGCCCGGGCGGGACCGACGCGCCATCCTCGTTCCGACCCCACCCGTCGAGCGCGCCGCCGTCGTACCGGAGCGGCCCCGGGTGGGTGTGGTCGGCGGCGGCATCGCGGGCGTCACCGCGGCGGTCGCGCTCGCCGAGCGCGGCGTCGAGGTCGTGCTGTTCGAACGCGAGCCGCAGCTCGGCGGCCGGCTGGCCGGCTGGCCCACCCAGCTGGCCGACGGCAGCACGGTCACGATGAGCCGCGGCTTCCACGCGTTCTTCCGGCAGTACTACAACCTCCGCGCGCTCTTCGCCCGGATCGACCCAGGGCTCGGCGGTCTGGTTCCGCTGCGGGACTACCCGCTGATGCACGCGAACGGCACGCAGGACAGCTTCTCCGGGGTCCCCCGCACCCCGCCGTTGAACGCCGCCGTCTTCGCCGCGACCAGCCCGACGTTCGCGCCCCGGGACTTCACCCGGCTCGACCCGCGGGCGGCGCTGCCGATGGTCGACGTGACGGTGCCCGACATCTACCACCGGCTCGACGACGTGGACGCGCTGGCGTTCCTGGAGCGGATCCGCTTCCCCGCGGCGGCCCGGGACCTGGCGTTCTCGGTGTTCTCCCGGAGCTTCTTCGCCGATCCGCGGGAGCTCTCCGCGGCCGAACTCGTGACGATGTTCCACCTGTACTTCCTCGGCTCCAGTGAGGGCCTGCTCTTCGACGTTCCGTCCGCACCGTTTCCGCGTGCGCTGTGGGACCCGCTCGGTACGCGGCTGGGTGAGCTCGGCGCGCAGGTGCACCTTGACACGCCTGTGCGGGAGGTCGCGCCCGGCGGGCCGCGTGCGCAGATCGTCCGCACCGACACCGGCAGCCACGACGTGGACGGCGTGGTGCTGGCGGCCGACGTGCCCGGGCTCCGGGCGGTCGTGGAGGGGTCGCCCACCCTCGGGACCCCGCACTGGCGGGACCAGCTCGCCGGCCTGCCGAGCGCACCGGCGTTCCTGGTGTCCCGGCTCTGGCTGGACCGGCCGGTCCGGGGTGACCGGGCGGCGTTCGTCGGCACCGCGGGGTTCGGGCCGCTGGACAACGTGAGCGTCCTGGACCGGTACGAGGACGAGGCGCGGGCGTGGTCACGGCGGGTCGGCGGCTCGGTGGTCGAACTCCATGCCTACGCCGTGCCGTCGGGGGTGAACGTGGCGGACCTGCGGGCAGACCTGCTCGCCCAGCTGCATCGGGTGTTCCCCGAGACGGCGGCCGCGACGGTGATCGACGAGCGGCACGAGTTCAGGGCGGACTGCCCGCTCTTTCCGCCGGGCGGTTTCGGCCGGCGGCCGACGGTCACGACTCCCGACCCGGACGTCGTGGTCGCGGGCGACCTCGTCCGCGTCGACCTTCCGGTGGCGCTGATGGAACGCGCCGCGACCAGCGGACTGCTCGCGGCCAACCACCTGCTGGGTCGGTGGGGACGCGAACCGCACCCGGTGTGGAGCGTTCCGAACGCCGGCCGCTGGCGGGCACTGCGGGCGCTGTCGCGACGCTTCGGCGATGACGCGCACCGGCGACCCGTTCGGACCGCCCGCGCTCGCACGCACCTGCAGGTGCCGGCTGGGCTACTCCGCCCGTAGCCCCCCGGTCTTCTCGGCTGAGGTCACGCGGTCCAGCCCAGGAACACGTCCCCGAACCACAGGACCGCGAACCACCCCGCCAGCCCCAGGAGAGGCAGAGCGAGGGCCAGCAGGGGCCGGCGGCGGAACGATCGTAAGGCGGTGAGGAGCAACAGGCACCAGGCCAGGACGAAGCCCGCCACCGCCCACCATGGCGCGACGAGTCCGCTGACGACGTAGAGAAGCAGCAACGGGACGAGGCCGACCAGCCCCACCCAGCCCAGGGCGACCCGCGCAGGGTTGTTCACCCACTCATGGTGGCGGGTGACCGATCCCGGCGCCAGCGCCGAGCTCCCTGAGATCAGGCCACCGCCTGGACCGTGGTGTAGTCCTCCAGGGTGATGGCGTTGGCGGCCTTGGTGGTCAGCTTGTTGAACACGCCGGCGAGCATCGGTGCGGAGAGCATGCGCCAGGTGAGGTTGCGGCGCCGGATCTTCCCCGCCGTCGCGGGCGCGAGGAAGGGCCCGGCGCCGCCGGCCAGCTTCTGGCAGCCACGCGCGTAGTCCTTGATGCGTTCCTCATAACGCGTGAACGCGATCTGGTGGTCACCACCGGCCCGCGCGAGCTCACCGGCCAGGACGTAGGCGGCGACGATCGCCAGGCCGGTCCCCAGGCCGCCGACGGTGGCGCCGTAGCCGGCGTCGCCGAGAAGCACGACCCGTCCGGTGGAGAAGTGCTCCAGGTGGATCTGGCTGATGGAGTCGAAGTAGAGGTCGGGTGCGTCCCACAGCCCCTCGAGCAGGCGCGGCACCTCCCAGCCCACGCCCGCGTACAGGTCGGCGAGGAGCTTCTTCTGCGCCGCGACGTCACGGCGGTCGTAGTCGAGTAGCTGTGAGCTGAAGACGAGTCCCGCGCCCGCGACGCGTGGGTCCCGGGTGGCGGCCAGGGTCACGCCCTTTCCGGGGACGTTGTAGATGAGCCCGGTGCGGTCGAGGCCGAGGTGGTTGGGCACCTCCCACCCGGCGATGTAGTGGCCGAAGAAGCGGAGGAACCCCGACTCCGCACCGAACGCCAACCGCCGGACGTTGGAGTGCAGGCCGTCGGCTCCCACCACCAGGTCGAAGGTGCGCGGTTCGCCGCGTTCGAAGGTCACGTCCACCCCGTCCGGGGTCTCCCGCATCGAGGTGATGGAGTCGTCGAAGACGTAGTCGACGTTGTCCTTGCTGCGGTCGTACAGGATGCGGCTGAGGTCACCGCGGTAGATCTCCACCTCGCCGCTCATGAACTCCGAGGGCAGGGCGGCGAGACGCCTCCCGGTCTCGTCGACGACGACCTGCTCGCCCATGCCGGTCTGCTGCCTGCGGACCTCCTCCAGGATCCCCATCCGGCGGAGCACGGTCAGGTGCGCCGTGCCGCGGAAGTCGACCGCGAACCCTCCCTCGCGCAGCGCTGGTGCCCGCTCGACCACGGTCGGGCGGAAGCCGTACCTGTCCAGCCAGTAGGCGAGGGCGGGGCCGGCGACGCTCGCGCCGGAGATCAGGACGGTGGGGTTCTTCATGGCTGGCTCCTCGGCTCGCGCTGGTCATTGACGTCCGACGGGGCTTCCCGTGCGGCGCTGTGGCGACTGTACGCAGGATTTGGGCGCTTGCGCAAGACGATTGCCTAATTCGTACGCATCATGCGTTCGCACGAGTGGGCGGGTACGATCCCGCACATGGGAAACCGTGAGGACCTGCTCGCCGGCGCCAAGGCATGCCTGATCGAGAAGGGCTGGGCACGCACGACCGTCCGCGACATCACAGCGGCGTCAGGCGGAGTCAGCATGGCGGCGATCGGCTACCACTTCGGGTCGCGGGAGGCCCTCCTCACCGCGGCGTTCACCGAGGCCATGGACGAGTGGGGGCAGGAGATCGGCCGGGCACTGGCCGGGCAGGCCCGACCGGGCGGGGGTCCCGTCGAGCAGTTCGAGGCGATGTGGTCGCAGATGATCGAGTCGTTCAACGTCCTTCGGCCGCTGTGGCTCGCAAGCGTCGAGGCGCTCGTGCAGGCCGAACACTCCCCCACGCTGCGCCCGTTGATGGCCTCCTCCCAGGCGGAGGGACGCCGGGGCATCGCGGCCTGGTTCACCGGCGTGGAGGAGGCGGCGGTCGACGAGGCGACGGTCCGCACCGTCGGCTCCGCGGGGTTGGCACTGCTGTCCGGGACGATGATGCAGTGGCTGGTCGACCCCGACAGCGCGCCGAGTGGCGCGGATCTGGTGGCCGGCCTACGGACGATCGCGGCTGGTCTGGAGTCCTAGGGCGCGGTCGACGGCGGCCTCGACGTGGATGCGGGTGGAGTCATACATCGGGAGCGCACAGTCCGCCTGGTCGACCAGCAGGGTGATCTCGGTGCAGCCGAGGATGATCGCGTCGGCACCACGCTCGGCCAGCCGCGCCATCACGCCCTGGTACGCGACTCGTGAGGCGGGCTCGACCCTGTTCCTCGTCAGTTCCTCGTAGATCACGTCGTGGACGAGCGCGCGGTCTGGTTCCTCCGGGACGAGCACCTCGACTCCGCGGCTGCGCATCCGCTCGCGGTAGAAGGCCGACTCCATGGTGTAGCGCGTGGCGAGTAGCCCCACCGTGCGATGACCCGCGGCGGCGATCCGGTCGGCCGTCGCGTCCACGATGTGCAGGAAGTCGGCGTCGATCGCCGCGCTGATCACGTCGGCGACCCGGTGCATGGTGTTCGTGCACAGCAGCACCACCTCCGCACCCGCGGCCTCGAGGGTCTTGGCGGCGCCGGCCAGGAAGGCGCCGGCGGTGTCCCAGTCCCCGGCCCGCTGCATGGCCTCGATCTCGGCGAAGTCCACGGTGAGCATCAGACTGGGCGCGCAGTGGTGACCGCCCAACCGACGCCGTACCTCCTCGTTGAGGAGCCGGTAGTACTCGGCGGAGGACTCCCAGCTCATCCCGCCGATCAGCCCGATCGTCCGCATCGACCGCCCCTTTCGCCCATCGCCGATCACGTGAGCGTGATTATCGCCGCGGCCCGGGGCGGCCGCCGCGGCCGAGTGCCCACCGAAACTATCCTGAACACCTCTGTTCAAGTTAGCCGCTTCGCCCTTATTCTTGACACTGGTGTTCAGGTATCGATCTGACCCCGACCTGGTCGCTGTGGGCCGCGTTCCACGGCGTCCCCCAACAGACGTGTGACAGAAGGGAGAGCCCGGATGCAGGCTGTCGTCAACACCCACCAGGCGGAGGCGTGGAACGGTTACGAGGGCGAACACTGGGCCGCCCATCAGGACCGTTGGGATGCTGTCAACGTCGACCTGACGCGGCACCTGTTCGCGGGCGCCGCGGTCGGCGGGCGGGACCGCGTACTCGACATCGGTTGCGGCAACGGGCAGTCCACCCGGCTGGCGGCGCGACGGGCGGTGGACGGACACGCCGTCGGCGTCGACCTGTCCGGACCGATGCTCGGCCGGGCCCGCGCCACCGCGGCGCAGGAGCACCTGACCAACGTCTCGTTCGAACAGGGCGACGCGCAGGTCCATCCGTTCGAGGCCGGCGCGTTCGACCTCGCGATCAGCCGAGCCGGGATCATGTTCTTCGGCGATCCGGTCGCGGCGTTCACCAACATCGGGCGGGCGCTGCGCGCTGGTGGCCGCTTCGTGTTCGTGTGCCCCAGGGACGTTCACCTGCAGGACTGGTTCGTCGCCCCGATGACCGCGCTGCTCGGTCATACGCCTGGGCCGGCCGTACCCGGCGAGCCCGGGATGTTCTCCCTCGCCGACCGGGCCCACCTCGACGACGTACTGCTGCGGGCCGGGTTCGAGACGGTGACGGCGGCCGAGGTCGACGTCGAGATGGCGTACGGGCGAAACGCCGAGGACGCCGCCGACTTCTTCCTCGGGATGGGACCGGCCAGGTTCTCGCTGGGCCAGACCGACCGTGCGGCTGCGGACCTACGCGACACGGTCGTCGAGGCGCTGCGGGCCTACGAGACGGTCGAGGGAGTTGGGCTGCCGGGCAGCTTCTGGCGAGTGAGCGCAACCCGACCTTGACCCGGGGAGACCGTGCGGCCGCCGTATCCTCACCACCATGACCCGGGAGACGGCCAGCCGTCCGGCCGCCCCACGGCGGCGACGCGCCGACGCCGAACGCAACGTCACGGCGATCGTCGAGGCGGCCCTGGACGGGATTCTCGCGGGCGAGGAGGTCACCATGGCGGCCCTCGCCCGGGCGGTCGGCGTCAGCCGGGTCACGCTCTACTCGCACTTTCCCACCCGGGAGGCGTTGCTGGACGCCGTCACCGACCGCGCCGTCACCGACGCCAGGGACATCGCGCGTGAGCTGAGGCTCGACGACGGCCCGGCCCGCGAGGCGCTCGCCCGGATGGTGGGGTCGCAGTGGCAGACGCTGAGCCGCTACCGCGACCTCTACGCCGTCGCCGTGGCCGAGCTACCCCCGGCCCGGCTCCGCGCCCTGCACGCTCCGTTGTTCGGCAGCGTGAAGAAACTCATCACCCGCGGTCAGGCGGAGGGTGACTTCCGCACCGACCTGCCGCGGGACTGGCTGCTCGCCACGGTCTACGCCCTGATGCACCAGGCCGCCGAGGAGGTCAACGCCGGCCGGCTCTCGGCGCGCCGGGCCGGCGACACGGTGACCGAGACGATCCTCTCCGCCCTGCGCACTCCGTGATCACGAACCTGGTCACGGGGTGACGCGGGCGACGGAACCGCTCTCGAGCGCGACCCAGACCGCTCCCGCGTCGTCGACGACGAGACCGTGCGGTTCGTTGCCGGCCGCGGACAGGTCGTACTCCTCGATCGCGCCGTCCGGGGCCAGGCGGCCGAGCCGGTTCGCGCCCCACTCGGTGAACCAGCACGCCCCGTCGCGGTCCAGGGTGATCGCGTGGGGCCGGCAGGTCCGGTCCGGGAGCGGGTGCTCCGTCAGGTCACTGTCCAGGGTGAGCCGACCGACCTGCCCGGCACCGATCTCGGCGAAGTACACCGCGTCCCGACCTGCGCAGATTCCCACCGGGGCCGTGCCCTCCGCGAGCGGGAACAGCGCGAGTTCACCGCCGACGCTCAGCCGGCCGATCGCGGGTGCCTGGTTGAGCGTGAACCACAGCGCACCGTCCGGACCGGCCGTGATGTGGGAGGGCATCGCACCGGTCGTGCCGAGCGGAAACTCCGTGACGTCGCCCTCGACCGTGATCCGGGCGATGCGGTCGACGTTGAGGAGCGTGCACCACAGCGCGCCGTCGGGACCGGCGGTGATGCCGTAGGGGCCGGCGTCGGGCGTTCCGACCGCGAAGTCGGTGAGTTCGCCGCTGGGGTCGATCCGCCCGACGCGGTGGTCGCCGTAGCGCGTGAACCACAGGGCGCCGTCCGGACCGTTCGTGATGACGGTCGGCCCGCCCTTCGCCTCGACCGCATAGCGGCGTACGTCGCCGTCGGGGCGCAGGCGCACGACCTCACCGGATCCCACGAGAGTCACCCACAGGGTGGAGTCGCTCCCGCACGCGATCCCGTACGGCCCGGTGTCCGGTCCGCCGACCTCGAACCAGGCGAGGGAGGGCTGGCCGGGCGAGGTGTTCATCGGACCTCCAGACGATGGGCGGGCGGCGGACCCGCCGCCCACTTAATGCGACGTTTGTTGCGTTAGGATCGTGCCATGAGCGACCGGGACCACGCAAACCCGAGCCCCGACGCCAGCGACCCGACGCCCCTCGGTGACCCGCCACCCCCCAGCGGGACGGCACCGAGGGGGCCGGGCGCGCGGCCGGGCGGACGGAGCGCCCGCAACCGTGCCGCCGTCCTCGCGGCCGTCGAAGGGGAGTTGGTCGAGCACGGGTTCGACGGGCTCACCGTCGAAGGGGTCGCCGCCCGGTCCGGTGTCCACCGGACCTCCGTCTACCGGCGGTGGGGTGACGTCGGCGGCCTGCTCGCCGACCTGCTGCGCGCGGGTCAGGAGGACGATTGGCGACCCTCCGACACCGGCAGCCTCGGCGCTGACCTGGCGGCGCTCGGGCGGGAGGTCCTCACCGCCCTGCACGCCGAGCCGCCAGTGATGCGGGCGGTCGTCGGTGCGTCGTTCCGCTCGGCCGCCGCGGCGCAGGCGCTGCGGGACTTCTGGGCCGACCGCTACCGGCGCTGTCGGGTCGTCGTCGAGCGAGCGATCTACCGCGGCGAGGTTCCGCCCGGAACGGACCCGGACACGGTTCTGGTCGCGGCGACCGCGCCGTTGTTCCACACCGGACTGCTGCTCGGCACGACGTTCACCGACGCCGACGTCCTACGCCACGCCAACGGGACGACGATCGCCGCCCGCGCCGGCGCCTACGCCGACAGTGCGACCGCCGACAGTGCGGCCGCCGACGACGTGAACGGCCACGACGACGCCGTGACCCCGGCGCGCTGAACGGCGACGGCGCCTCGGCTCAGCCGGGCCAGCGGCCCGCGGCCCGCAGCGCGTAGCGCCGTTCGGCGTAGGCCAGGTCGTCCTTCCACAGCCGGCGCGCGGCGGTGCGCATCATCGGTCGCACGGCCGGCGCCAGCCGGCGGGCCAGTGCGAACCCGCGCCGGTCGGAGTACGCGATCGTCGCCTCGATCACCGCCGTCTGGGGGATACCGCGATCGTCCTCGCCGAGTGGGGTGGCGTGGGTCTCCACCACACTGCTCGCGCCCTCGCCGTCGAGGATGTGCATGACGACGGTGCGGGGTTCGGGACAGCTGAACGCCACCGCCACCGGCACCCCCATCCGACCCGCGACTTTGAACGTCACCTCGACGAGGAGCTGGTCCTCGCCCGGCGCCGGGTCGACCGGGGCGTCCAGGACCCGCAGGTGCGCGAAGGAGTACGGGTGGAACCAGGCCCCGTGCCAGGGATCGAGCCGGTTCGCCACCACGTCGGCCGGTTCGCAGCGACCGACCAGGGTGGTGACGGCGCCGATGCTCGCGGGTACGTCGGGGCGGCGGGGCAGGACGGGTGCCGCCAGTGGTTCCTCACCGCCCGGGCCGTCGAGGCGTACCCAGGCGAGTACGCCGTCGTCGTGGGCGGGACAGGGGTCCCAGCCCGGGAAGCCGTTCGGGCCAAGGGCGAGACCGTGCCATCGGCAGATGAGCCGGCCGGCGTCAACCGCGCCTTGGCACAGCGGGGCGCCGAGGTGCGGGCAGGCGCCCGGGCCGACGTGCAGCCGGCCGTCCGGCGTCCGCCAGGCCACCAGTTCCACCCCGGCGACGGTACGACCGAACGGGCGGTCGGCGCGGATCTCGGTGCTCGCCGCGAGGACGTACCAGTTGCCGGAGGGCCGGGCCTCGGCGCGTTTGAGGGCGGCCTCGATCAGGCCGGGGCGGGCGTCGCTCCAGGTCGGGGTCTGCTCGGCCCACCGGGTCGCGGCCATCCTGCGCAGCGGGATCCGGCCCACGCCGGTGCGCCCGGTGCGTCCGGGCGCCGGCGTGTTGGCGTTGGTGGGCCGAAGCGTCGGAGGGTCGCCCGTCCGCCCGAGATCCCCGTCGTCGTTCGTAGGCCCGGCCATGCGCTCACCCTTCGAACTTCCCCACCGCGAGAGCCCACGCTACCCGGTGAGCTGGGTGGCGCTCCGGCCGAAGCTACTTCGCGCCGAGCGTGTCCAGCGCCTTGGCGGCGCCCGCGTTCAGCGGGATCGGCTCGGTCTGCTTCGCGGTGTCCAGCGAGATGTCCTCGGCGGCCGGGTTGACCTTCTCCAGGTCGGCCCGCTTGTCGAAGATCAGCTTGACGAGCTCACCCGCGAGGTCGGGGTCGAAGCCCTTCTTCACCACGAGAACGTTGGGAACGACGATGGTCGGGATGTCCTTGGCCTGTGAATAGGTGTCGGCCGGCAGGTTTCCCGCCTCATAGATCTTGCCGTACTCCTCCTGCAGTCCCGGCAGTTCCTTGGACAGGTCGAGGAACTTCACCTTGTCCCGCAGGGACGTCGTGAGGTCGGTGATGCCGCCGGTCGGCAGGCCACCGGACCAGAACATCCCGTCGATGCTGCCGTCCTTCATGCCGTCCTGGGTCTCGGGCAGGCCGAGGCGCTGCGCCTTCACGTCCTTGGCGGGATCCAGGCCGGCGGCGGTGAGCAGGCGCTGGGCGATCACCTCCGTGCCGGAGTTGGGCGAGCCGGTCGAGATGCGCTTGCCCTTCATGTCGGCGATGGAGTCGATGCCCGCGCCGCTGCGGACGAGCACGTGGGTGTAGTTGGGGTAGAGCCGGGTGAGCGCCTCCACCGGCTGCGGCGAGTTGAAGCTGCCCTTGCCCTCCACGGCGTCGTTGGCGGTGTCGGCGAGGGAGAACGCGATGTCGTAGCGTCCGCCGACCACACCCTGGATGTTCTGCACCGAGGCGCCGGTCTCACTCGCGGTGGCCTTGTAGCCGTCGAGGTTCTGGTCGATCAGGCGGGCCAGGCCGCCGCCGAGTTGGTAGTAGACGCCGGTGGTGTTGCCGGTGGCGATGGTGAGCCGGCCACCGGCGCTGGCCTGCGGACCGCCGCCGTCGGAGGTTTCGGTACCGGTGTCGTTCCGCTTGCCACCGCAGGCGCCCAGCGCGAGTGCGCCCGCGAGGGCGGCAACCGCTATCCGGACGAACTTTCCACGCGGCATGGTCATGTCGTGCTCCCTTGGCTGTCCGCGACCGGCGTACGGATCCGGCGGCGGAGGAGATGGACGGCCACGGCGACGACGAGCAGTGCGACACCGAGACCAACGGTGAGCGGTTCCAGGTAGAGAAGCAAAAGAGCGCCGGCGAAGGCAAGCACCCGCTCCGCGGCGTTCGCGGGTCCGAGGATCCAACCGCCCGCCGCGGCGGCGAGCGCGGCGACGGCGAGGATCGACACCAGCGTCACCAGCAGGATCCGGGGCAGGGGTCCCTGTGCCAGCAGGGCGGAGCCGTTCTCGGTGAGCACGAACGCGAACGGCACGAGGAACGCCGGAAGCGAGTACCGCCAGGTCGCCCACATCGTGCGGATGGCGTTCCCGCCGGTGATCGCGGCGGCGGCCACGGCGGCCAGTGCGGTCGGCGGGCTCACCTCCGACAGCACGGCGTAGTAGAAGACGAACATGTAGGCCTCGGGCCGGCTGACCCCGAGTTCGACCAGCGCCGGGGTGATGATGACGGAGGCGATGATGAACGACGCGGTCACCGGGACCGCGAGGCCGAGCACGGCGACCGCCACCGCGGCGAACACCGCCGTCAGCACCAGGACCAGCGTCGGATGGTCGGAGACCACCTGTGCGGTGTCGATGATGATCCCGGCGAGGTTCAGGCCGAGACCGGTGAGGGTGACGACCGCGACGATGATCCCGGCCGCCGCGCACACCGCCGCGACGGGCAGCACGCTGCGGACACCGGTCGCCAACGCCTCGAGCAGCCGACCGGGCATCATCCGGTGTTCGCGGTCGAGGAAGGAGAACAGGAACTGCATGATCGTGGCGTAGACGACCGCGCGGAACGGCGGGATGTCGGCGGCCATGAACGCCACGATGAGGAACAGCGACAGGAAGTGGTAGCCGAACCGGAGCAGCAGCCGCAGCGCCGACCCGTGCGCGATCTCCACCGCCTGCGCGCCGTGGCGGCGGGCGTCGATCTCGATCGCCAGGATGATGCCGACGTAATAGAGGATCGTGGGGATGATCGCGTAGACGAGGACGGTCAGGTAGCTGGTGCGCAGGAGTTCGGCGATGATGAACGCCGCCGCGCCGAGCGTGGGCGGCGACAGGATCGCACCGATGCCGGCCGCGGCCAGCACCCCGCCGCCCTGCTCCTTGCCGTAGCCCGCGCGCCGCAGGATGGGCCAGGCCACCGAGCCCAGGCTGACCGCGGTCGCCGTACCCGAACCGGAGACCGTGCCCAGCAGGAACCCCGCGAGCGTCACCGTGCGACCCGGCGCGGTGGGCGACTGCCGGCCGCGCCGGCCCTGGAACGCGGCGAAGGACAGGTCGATGAAGAACTTCCCCGCCCCCGACATGTCGAGCACGGCACCGTAGATCGTGAACAACACGATGTAGGTCGCGGCGACCCCGAGTGGCGTACCGAAGAAGCCACTCGTGCCCATGAACAGCTGCGGCACGATCTCGTCGATGTTGAAGCCCACGTGCGCGAGTGACCAGTCGACCGGCAGGTAGCCGCCGTAGTAGGCGTAGCCGAAGAACGCCAGGCAGATCGCCGGCAGCCACCAGCCCGTCGTCCGCCGGCAGGCCTCGAGGATCAGCACGGTGAGGACCAGGCCGGCCACGAGGTCCAGCGTGGTCGGGATCTGGCGGCGTTCGAGGAAGGCGTCGAAGTCCAGCAGCGGGTAGACCGCGACCACGATCGAGAGGACGGCGAGCGCCCAGTCGAGCAGGCCCGGGTTGTCGCGCGGCCGCACGGACGCTTCGCCGGGACGCGAGGATCCGGCGTCAGCGGCGCTGCCCTCGTCGGCTTTGCGGCGCCAGGTGAAGCCCGATCGGTAGCACAGGAACGTCAGCGGCAGCACCGCGGCGAGGAAGATGACCAGGTAGTACTGCGTACCCCGGGCGAGCGGGAAGAAGATCGTGTAGAGGACGAACAGGCTCACCAGCGCACAGATGACGGTGACCGCGAATCCGGTCCGACCAGACAGCCGGCGCGCGGGGCGTTCCTCGTCGTACTCCGCGAGGATCTGGTCGACGTCGGGACGGTCCGTGGCGTCCGGCGGGGTCGCCCCGGCCTGCGTACTACCCGGGCGATCACGCTCTGCCATATGTCACGCTCTCCCCATGAACGAGCTTGCGCACGCGGGACTGGATCCTCGGCCGTTCTCCCGGTGGGCTGGACCGGAACACGAGGTGGTGCCTTCAGGCAAGGTCCTAGTGTGGCTTGCTCGCCACCTCGGTGCGCTGACCGCACGTTCGGCCGTGCCGGTGTCGGTCATTCCCGTCCCGCAGAGCGGGCTACCGGTCGCGGCGGCCGACGCGTTGCGTGCCGTGGTCGGGGCGGACTACGTCGAAGAGGACCCGCGGGCACGGCTGGCGCACGCGGGCGGGCAGTCCTATCTCGACCTGGTGCGGCGCCGTACCGGTCATGACGTGGCGTTGCCGGACGCGGTCGTACGCCCGGGCGATCACGAGGAGGTGGCCGCCGTCCTGACCGTCGCGGGCGAGCACGACATCGCGGTCGTGCCCTATGGCGGGGGTACCAGCGTGGTCGGCGGTGTCGAACCCGTCGACGCGGGGCCCATCGCGCGGTGGTGACGCTCGACCTGTCCCGTATGGCAGAACTCCTCGAGGTGGACGAGACGTCTCGGACCGCGACGTTCCAGCCGGGCATCAGCGGCCCGCGCGCGGAGGAGTTGCTGTCAGCACGCGGGTACACCCTCGGCCACGTGCCGCAGAGCTTCGCCCGCGCGACGCTGGGCGGCTACGTCGCGACCCGTTCCGCGGGGCAGGCGTCCACCGGGTACGGCCGGATCGACGACATGGTGGTGGGGCTGCGGGTGGCGACACCGGTGGGCGAGCTGCGACTCGGTACGGGGACACCGAACGCCGCCGGGCCCGATCTGCGGGCGCTGTTCACCGGGTCCGAGGGCGCGTTCGGCGTCCTCACCGAGCTCACCCTGCGCGTGCGGCCCGAGCCGGCCGAGCGGCGGTACGAGGCGTGGGTGTTCCCGTCGTTCGAGCGCGGGCTGGAGGCGATCCGCGGCCTGGTGCAGGACGGCGAGCCACCGGACCTGGTGCGGCTCTCCGACGAGGAGGAGACCTCCTCCAACCTGGCGTTGCAGGGGCGGAAGGGGCAGGCCGTGACCCTCCTGGCGCGGGCCCGAGGTGTGCGGAGTCCGGCGTTGTGCGTCGTCGGTTGGGAAGGCGCCACCGGCACCACGCGGCGCCGGCGCTCACTCGCCCTCCCGGCGCTACGCGCGGGCGGGGCGAGGTTCCTCGGCGTCCGGGTCGGTGAGGCCTGGCGGCGGCACCGCTTCGTCGGGCCGCACCAGCGCGACGCGCTGCTCGACGCTGGTGTCATGGTCGAGACCGTGGAGACCGCGACCAGCTGGGCCCGGCTGCCGGCCCTGTACGCCTCGGTTCGTTCTGCCCTGCGGGACAGCCTGACCAGCGCCGGCACCCCGCCCCTGGTCTTCACCCACGTGTCGCACGTCTATCCGACCGGGGCCTCGCTGTACTTCACCGTGCTGGCCCGCCAGGTCGAGGATCCCGCCGCCATGGTCGACCAGTGGGAGCGGGCCAAGGCCGCCGCGAGCGAGGCGATCGTGGCCGGGGGCGGGACGATCAGCCATCACCACGCGGTCGGCCGGACCCACGCGCCCTACCTGGAGGCGGAGGTCGGTCCCGTCGGTGTCTCGGTGCTGGCAGCGGTGAAGGCCGCGCTGGACCCGCACGGGATCCTCAACCCCGGCACCCTGGTAGCCGAGGCGCCCCGGCTACGTCCGGAGGCGTAGCCGAGGAAGCGTGGAGGACGCCGGTCGCGGTAGCCGCGGGCACGTCGCGCGGGTGACGCCGACGTCCAGGTTGTTCGGGGATCCTGGTGGTTAGGGACACCCCGACCTAGGAGAGCCTGATGTCCACACGATCGTTCCGATTCGGAGTCGTCGCCGCGCTCGCACCCACCGCCAACGCCTGGGCGGCGACGGCCCGCCGGGCCGAGGACCTTGGCTTCACCAACCTGCTGGTCCCGGACACCCTGGGCACGCTCTCGCCGCTGCCGGCACTGGCCGCCGCCGCGACCGCCACCACCTCGCTGCGGGTGGGCCCGTTCGTGCTCAACACGCCCCTGTACGCACCGGCCGCGGTCGCGCACGACACCGTGAGCATGGACGTCCTGACCGGTGGGCGGTTCGAGCTGGGCCTGGGCGCCGGCCGGCCGGGCGGTGAACGGGACGCCGAGCGGCTGGGCCTGTCCTTCGGTACGCCGGGCGAACGCGTCCGCCACCTCGCCGAGACGATCCGGGTGGTCAAGGCGGCCCTGGACAAGCAGGACGGGGGGTCGCAATCGCCGCTGCGCGCCGTCCAGCAGCCGGGTCCGCCGATCCTGGTGGCGGGGGCGGGACGCCGGCTGCTCACCCTCGCCGCGCGGGAGGCCGACATCGTGGCTTTGGGTGTGGCCCCGCAGGGGACGGAGTACGACCTCGCCGCGAAGGTCGGCGAGCTGCGCGACGTCGCGGGCGACCGGTTCGACGCGCTGGAGCTGAGCGTGAACCTCGCCGGTGTCGGCGCCGACCTGCCGGCGTGGATGGCACGCCAACTCGGCGGGGACCCGGCCGAGCTGGTACGCCGCGGCTCGGCGGCCATCCTCACCGGCACGCCCGCGGAGATGGCCGACACGTTGCTGCGGCGCCGGGACGCCCTCGGGATCTCCTACGTGTCGGTGAACGGGATGTTCATGGAGGAGTTCGCCCCCGTGGTCGAGCGGCTCGCGGGTCGCTAACCTGGGGCCGGCTGTCGCAGGCGTGGCTTTCCGGCGTGTCCTTGTGTCTGGCATTAATCGGGCGGTCGCCGCCACCGCGGGGCATGCTCCCTCATCCGGGATGAACGGCGAAGCTCCGGCTTAGGTATGGCCTGGACCAGACCGGTCAGACCAACTTGCGGATGGCCGCCAGGCTTTCTGACGGGTTCTCGCAAGAGCTTGCGGCCATTTCGCAAGGACCCGTAGGACAGCCCTTTCCAGCTGCCGCCGGTGTCGTTCTGATCTCGTCGGACCTCGCGGTTCGACACCTAGCGTGACCGCATGTCCATCACAACTACGCCGAGCGGCCGGGTGATCGACGCCTGGGGCGACGTACCCGCCGAGATCCCCACCCGACACTCGCGGCTGCGCACCTGGGTCCGCGACATCGCCGAGCTGTGCGAGCCGGACCAGGTCTACTGGTGCGACGGCTCGGAGGATGAGTGGACCAGGCTCACCGCCGAACTCGTCGACGCCGGGACGCTGGTCCGCCTCAACCCGGCGAAGAAGGTCAACTCCTTCTGGGCGCGTACCGACCCCAGCGACGTGGCCCGGGTGGAGAAACGCACCTTCATCTGCTCCCGCCGCGAGGCCGACGCGGGTCCGACCAACAACTGGATGGACCCGCAGCAGATGAAGGCGACGATGATCGACCTGTACCGCGGCAGCATGCGCGGTCGGACGATGTACGTCGTGCCGTTCTGCATGGGTCCCCTCGAGGCGGACAAGCCGCTGTTCGGCGTGGAACTCACCGATTCGGCCTACGTTGTCGCGTCGATGCGCATCATGACCCGGATGGGGCAAGCCGTCCTTGACGGGATGGGTGAGGATGGGGCCTTCGTCCCGTGCCTGCACTCCGTCGGCGCGCCGCTGGAGCCGGGCGACACCGACGTGCCGTGGCCCTGCAACGAGACCAAGTACATCTCGCACTTCCCGGAAACCCGCGAGATCTGGTCCTACGGCTCGGGCTACGGCGGCAACTCCCTGCTCGGCAAGAAGTGCTACTCGCTGCGGATCGCGAGCGCGATCGCCCGCGACGAGGGCTGGCTGGCCGAACACATGCTGATCCTCAAGCTGACCTCGCCGCAGCAGAGCGTCCACTACATCGCGGCGGCGTTCCCGAGCGCCTGCGGCAAGACCAACCTGGCGATGCTCGAGCCGACGCTGCCCGGGTGGAAGGTCGAGACGCTGGGCGACGACATCGCCTGGATGCGGTTCGGGCCAGACGGTCGGCTCTACGCGCAGAACCCGGAGTACGGGCTGTTCGGCGTCGCGCCCGGCACCGGCTGGAAGACGAACCCGAACGCCATGCGCACCATCGAGCGTGGCAACTCGATCTTCACCAACGTCGCGCTCACCGACGACGGCGACGTGTGGTGGGAGGGCTACAGCGACGAGCCGCCCGTCCACCTCACCGACTGGAAGGGCCGCGACTGGACCCCGGCGTCGCAGGAGACCTCCAGCCACCCGAACAGCAGGTTCTGCACGCCGCTGCCCCAGTGCCCGATCGTCGCGCCGGAGTTCGACGATCCGGCGGGTGTGCCGATCTCCGCGCTGTTCTTCGGTGGGCGGCGGGCGACCACGGTCCCGCTGGTCACCCAAGCGCGGGACTGGACGCACGGTGTGTTCATGGGCGCCACCCTGTCCTCGGAGACGACCGCGGCGGCCGAGGGCCAGGTGGGTGTCGTACGCCGGGACCCGATGGCGATGCTGCCGTTCATGGGGTACAACGCCGGCGACTACTTCGACCACTGGATCAGCATGGGCAAGCGGCACGACGCCGCGAAGCTCCCGCAGATCTTCTACGTGAACTGGTTCCGGCGCGACGAGGACGGCTCGTTCCTGTGGCCGGGCTTCGGCGAGAACGGCCGGGTGCTCAAGTGGGCGATCGACCGGATCGAGGGCCGGGCGGAGGCGATCGAGACGCCGATCGGCTACGTTCCGACGCCCGAGGCGCTCGACCTGTCCGGCCTGTCCATCGACCGCGACGCGGTGGAGGCGTTGGTGGGCGTCGCTCCCGAGGAGTGGCGCGCCGAAGTCCCGGGGATCACGGAGTGGTTCGAGGCGATCGGCGAGAGCGTCCCGGCCGCGCTGTGGAGCGAACTGGACGGCCTGAAGCAGCGCCTCAACACCGACTGAGCGCGCTACCTACCTACCCGCCTACCCCCCGCCCCGGACCCGTTGTGCGGTGGGGACGACCACGTCAAGCGTGCGGCGCTGGAGCTCCGGGTCGGGGTAGGAACGGTGAAGGGGGCAACACCAGATGAGCGGCCAAGAACCCGACCAGGTCATGGAGCCGGTCAGGAACCACCACCTCTTCTTCTGCGGCTTCCACGTTGCCAAGAACAACCCCACGTTCCAGGTCACCACCATGCACTACTGCGGGATGCGGGGCGATGGCGACCACGAGATGCACCAGTGCCTTTTGTACGACTCGCCAGGTCCAGGGGCGAAGTTGCTCGGCGTCGAGTACATCGTGTCCGACGAGCTTTTCCGGTCCCTCCCGGATGAGGAGAAGAAGTACTGGCACCCGCACACCTACGAGGTGCTGGGCGGCGGGCTGGTCGCCCCGGTCATGAGCGAGCAGGCAGAGATGGACTTCATGACGTACCTGCTCACCACCTGGGGCAAGACGTGGCAGACCTGGCCCGACCCGACGACCCCGGTGCCAATGGGCGAGCCGTTGCTGATGTGGTCGCTGACCGGCAGCGGCCAGGCGAACACTGAGCTGGTCGCCGAACGGGACAAGGAGTTCGGGGTGTCCACCGCGAAGGTCCAGGCGGAGCGGATCGAGGCCATGGGGTACGAGGTGCCGCAGGTGCCACTGCCGAAGTCCGTCGCAACCATCGGCCGGCAATGGACGGCCAGCGGAGAGGACAGGCCGACGCCCTTCAAGAAGTCCTCTCACTGAGCCCCACCGCCGGGATCGTGATCATGATCACCGGGTCCGCCGGTTCGCCGAGGACACGACCTAGCCCCAGACCCGCTGCGCCGTGGAGACGACCAGATCCAGCTTCCGCCGCTGGTCGTTCCAGGTCAGCGGGTTGCCTTGAACCTCGGAGGCGAAGCCACACTGCGGGCTGACGGACAGGTTCTCGATCGGCACCAGCCGCGACGCCTCCTCGATGCGGCGGAGGAGTTCCTCACCGTCCTCGAGCTCACCCGACTTGGTGGTGACCAGGCCCAGAACGACGCCGGTACCGGCCGGAACGTGCCGGAGAGGTTCGAAGGTCCCGGCGCGCTCGGTGTCGTACTCGAGCAGCCAGTGGTCGACCGGAACCTGACCGAACAGGTCGCGGGCGATTGCGTCGTAGCTGCCCTCGTTGAACCACTGTCCCCGGTAGTTGCCGCGGCACAGGTGCATGCCGACGGTCACACCGGCCTCGCGCAGTCCGGCGACGATCTCGCGGTTCGCGTCGATGCAGGTCTGCAGCAGTTTCCGCGCGTCGATGCCCTCGGCCTCGAAGACGGCCAGCATGGGTTGACGAACGCGGTGAAGCTGGGTGCGTCCAGCTGGATGTGCCGTACGCCGTCTCGGACGAGGGCGTCCACCTCGGTCCGGACGATGCGGGTGAGGTCGTCGACGATGTCGGAGCGCACCGGGTAGTGCCCGCCGCTGACGCCCCGCTCCCAGTTCGCGACGACGAAGTTCGTCGGGTCGGGCAGCGTCACCTTGTAGGGGCCCGGCGCGTGCCGGTCGAGGAAGGACGCCTCCGCCTCGGTGAACCTGTCGCGGTACCGCAGCGGGCCGCCGATCAGGTTGAGGATGGTGTCGTCCTTGCGGCTCTCGCCTTCCGCGGCGTTCCAGTCCAGGACGGGTGCCTCGTTGACGAAGCCGTCGGTGGCGGCGGTCAGGTGGCTCATGAAGTCGTTGCGTCGGTACTCACCGTCGGTGAAGATGCCGATCCCGCTGTCGTGCTGCAGGTCGAGCGCCATCCGGACCGCGTTGTCCTCGGTCTCCCGCAACGTGCCGTCGTCCATGCGACCGGCCGCGTGCTCGGCGCGGGCGTCGAGGAGTTCGGTGGGTCGCAGGAGGCTTCCGACATGCACGGCACGGATGACAGAGGACACGGTGACACGCCTTTCGATGAGCGGGCCCGAAGGTGCGGGGGTGCGGGATGTGCGGGAGGTGCGGGAGGTGCGGATGCGACGAAAGCGCACCGTCCTGAGCGGATCATGGACGTGAAGTGACCGCCTCGGGACGATCCCGGGTCAGGTCTCTGCTCCTGCTGCACGGCTCCCCGCCGCGGCGCTCCCTGCTGCGGCCGTGGGTCCGTACGCGTCCGACCACGCGGTGCCGGTGTCGGTGCCGGTGTCGGTGCCGGGGTCCGGCGGCGGGTTGCCCACAGGGAAGCCTCCCGACCGGCCCGCAACGGCGTCCGGATGCGGCACACTGTGCTCACCTGTGGATCATCGCCGGGGGCACAGGTGCCGGCCCGACCTCACCCATGCCTCACGTGAGCTCGGCTCACACCAACGCGTCGGCCCGGCGGGATCCGCGCCCACGAGCAGAAGGAGCTGCTGCGCGGATGAGGAAAACCGCTGTCCTGGGCCTGGCCATCGCGGTCGCCGCCGTCGGTGTGCTCAGCGGATGCACCAGCATCAACACCCAGCCCGACGAAACCGGTCTCACCTACAACGCCGGCCCCATCTCCGACACGAGGTTCGACGCCTGCGTCACCCCGAGCACCCGCACGTGGGACGGACCAGGCGACAAGCACTACACCTACCCGTTCGGACAGCGCACCTACGACTTCAGCGGGGGCGAGGGCACCGACGGCAACCCGATCAGCGTGGTCACCAGCGACAACGTGACGATGACCGTGACCGGTGTCGCGACGTTCTCCCTCAACACCGACTGCAAGACGCTGCGCCAGTTCCACGAACGGATCGGCATCAAGTTCCAGGCCTGGATGGTCGACGGCCGCACCACCGACGGCTGGCGCACCATGCTCAACGTCTATCTGAAGCAGCCGCTCGACAAGGCGATGGACGCCGTGTCGAAGAAGTACGGCTACAAGGACCTCTACTCCGACCCAGCCATCAAGGAGCGGTGGGAGGACGAGGTGGGCCGGCTGGCCTCGCAGTTCATCAAGGACCAGGCCGGCTCGGACTACTTCTGCCAGCCGTCCTACGCCGGTACCGGTCCGTGCGGCAACGCCGTCCTCACCCTGCAGGCGCCGGTGCCTCCGGAGAACATCCGGGCGGCCCTCACCGCCGAGCAGGAGGCGGTCGCCCAGAACAACGCGCAGAAGCAACGCAACGAGACCGTCCGCACCGAACTCGAGTCGATCCGGGAACTCGTGAAGGTCCTCGGACCCGACGCCTACGTGCTCTACAAGGCGGTCCAGGAAGGCAAGGTCAGCGTGCTGCCCGTCCCGGCCGGGAGCGGCATCGCCATCCCGCCGACCATAGCGGGCGGAGGCGCGCCGGTCGCGCCGGGCGGGGGCGCGGGCGCGCCGGTCGCACCGGCCAGGTAACGACCCAGGTCAGCGGCTCACGACACAGCACCACCCGCTCGGCCCGGCCCCTTCCCTCAGGCCGCAGTGGCTCAGCGCGGACCGGTCTCCCGCAGCGACGCGGCCGGCTCGGGCCGGTGCACACCCTGCGGGTGGTAACCCAGCGCGCTGCTCTCGCCGAGGTAGTCGGCGAGCAGCCAGATGATCGCCAGCCACATCTCGGTGCCCTGCAGGCCGGGCGTACGTTCCCGCTCGTTTCCGTGGCCCAGCGCGAAGGAGAAGCCCTCGCCGTCACGCCAGTGCGACAGGGCCCGCCCCAGCTGCCACCGGGCCCAGACCTCACCCTCGTTCCGGCGGGAGCGGGTCTGCTTGCCCGTGAGCCAGAGCGGGTGGATCACGTCCAGGACGTTGCAGGCGTTGCCCCGGTCGTCGGCGAAGTACGCCGGGTCCTTGCTGTGTGCGAGGACCGTGTCGAGGGCCTGCTCCGGATACGGCAGCGGCAGCCCGAACTGCGCGTAGGTGCCGCGAGTGAGCCGGTAGAAGCCGTTGACCGGCTGCAGCCAGCGCTGTACGGCGTCCGGCTGGCTCCACATGCCGTGGAACCCGTCGGCGTTGGCGAGCAGCCAACCGAACAGCGGCTCAGACGGGCTCCGGACGCCGAAGTCGAGGAGGTTGCGGTAGATCGCGGTGCCGAACGCGTCGACCCAGGCGCCCGAACTCCAGCCCCGGGTGTTCCACGCGAGCCCCTGCAGCCGGGCGATGAGTTCGGCTGGCTCCATCTCCGAGACGGCCCGAATCGGATGCTCGAACGACGTTCCCAGCAGCTGCAACGCGTAACCCACACAGAGAATGTGGTAGCTCGCCCCGGCGTCAAGCGAAGGTTGCCCGGTCTCGGCGTAGTCGGGCAGCAGCCCGCTGTCGGCGTCCTGGCGTGAACGCAGGTGCGCGGCGATCTCCGCACCGGACGCCTGCGGCGGTGCCGTACCCAACAGCAGGTCGGCGATCTCCACCGCGTCGCACCAGGCGCGGACGGTCGGGGCCGCGCCGGGCCGGTCGAGGAAGCGACCGCCGGCGAGGATCCCGGAGGCGAACGGGTCATCGGTGCCGCGCGCGTCCGCAGCCTCGGGCTCAGGCTTCCAGTAGCGGGCCAGCACGTCCTCGGCCTGCGCGCGGGCCTTGTCGCCGAACGCCGCCAGCCGGGACGTGAGGTCACCGGCCGAGCCGGCCGAGCCGCCGGAGGTGCGGCGGACGTCTCGGCGGTCGCGGATCAGGCGGGCCGGGTTGCCACCGACCACCGCCCACGCGGGCACGTCCTTCGTCACCACGGCACCGGCGCCGACGACGGCGTGGTCACCGATGGTCACCCCGTCGACCACGACCACGTGCGAACCGATCCAGACGTCGTCGCCGATCGTGATGCCCTTGGTGGTCACCGGCTGCTTGCACACCGGCCGGTCCGGCGCCATGGAGTGGTTGAAGCCGAGGAGGGAGGTGTGCGCACCGACACGCACCTGGTCACCCATCCGGACCGTACCCCGGACCACGCTGTAGGGGTTGAGGGTGCTCTCCGACCCCATCTCCAAGTCGTCGACCAGCACGTAGGCGTTGGCGGCGATGTAGGAGTTCACCCCGACGTGCAACCGCTTGGGGAAGATGTGGGCCAGGGAGGAGACGAAGGCGCCCTCGGCGAGGACGACATCTCCTCGGCCGAGGAGTTCGGTCTGCCACTCCAGCTGGGCCTTGCGTTCCTGCTCGGTCCCGTCGCGGCGGAATCCCCAAGGCGCGTAGTCGTGGTAGGTGTCGGGTTTCGCCGTGCTGCCGTCGTTCATGGAATCCCTCCGGGAAAACGCTATCCCGTCCAGTTTGGGCCACCGGCATGGTGACCGACAACGCGTGCTTCAGGAACTGGACGGAGAAGGTTCCGCCTGAGGGCCGGTGCCCGGTCAGCTGTGGACGCGTTCCTGATCAGCTACCCTCCCCCGACCGAAGGCCCAGTGACCGACGAACCCGATCACGAGCGCCGCGAGGACGCCGAGGTTCGCGTAGGTCCACGGTCCCTCGAGTTTGGGTCCGAGCCCGAGCGGGTCGAGCAGGAAGCCCTGCCAGGCGAGCGCGGAGGAGTTGGTGTTGACGACCAGTCCCCACCCGACAACGGTCGCCGCCACCATGGACGCGAGCGCGGACGGGCCGAAGGCGCCGTAGCGTCCAGCGCTGTCGTACAGGTCCGCCTGTGCGTAGGGCCGGCGGCGCAGCGCCAGGTCGGCGACGAAGACACCGCACCACGCGGTGATCGGTACGCCGAGCGTGATCAAGAAGCCCTGGAACGGCCCGATCACGTCGGTGGCGAAGAAGACGATCCAGACCGTGCCCGCCACCATCAAGAGGCCGTCGACCAGGGCGGCCTTCCACCTGGCGACCCGAAGTCCGAGGGTCAACAGGGTGAGTCCGGAGGAGTAGATGTCCAGGACGGCGCCCGCGACCAGGCCGAAGACCGCGACGAACGCGAACGGCACGAGGTACCACGTGGGCAGGACCGAGGTCAGCGCCCCGATGGGGTCGGCACCGACAGCCGCGGCGAGCTTCTCGTCGCTGCCGGCCAGCAGGAGGCCGTCGACGACGAGGACGACGGGAGCCAGGCTCGCACCCAGCGTCGTCCAGCCCACGACCGCCCGCGAGGACACCGATCGCGGCAGGTAGCGGGAGTAGTCGGCGCCCGCGTTGACCCAGCCCAGTCCCAGGGCGGTGGCGGCGAGGACGAGCGCGCCGAGCAGCGCGGTGGTCGACCCGCTCGGCAGGCTGCCCACGCTGGACCAGTCGATGTGGGAGGCCGACAGCGCGACGTAGCCGACGGTCAGCACCGCGAGCGCGACCGTCAGCCACGACTGCAGCCGCATGATGGCGTCGAAGCCCAGGCAGCCCGCGACGATGATCACGGCGGCCACGACGACGAACGCCACGACCTTCGTCGCCGTACCGTCGGACCAGCCGAGCCGGCCGAACACCGTCGCCGTCGCGAGGGTCGCCAACGCGACCAGCACGGTCTCCCAGCCGACCAGCAGCAGGTAGGAGACCGCCGAGGGGAGGGCGTTGCCGCGGACGCCGAACGCCGCGCGGGACAGCACCATCGTCGGGGCGGAACCGCGCTTGCCGGCCAGCGAGACGAGGCCGACCAGCAGGAACGACAGGACGGTGCCGACCACGCCTGCCACGAGGGCCTGCCAGAAGCTGATCCCGAACCCGAGCAGGAAGCTGCCGTAGCTGATCGCGAGGACCGAGATGTTGGCCGCGCACCAGGGCCACCACAGATCGCGCGGGCGACCTCGGCGTTCGTCCTCGGCGATGACGTTGATGCCGTTGTGCTCCACCCGAGATCGCGAGGTGGGAGAACTCCGCTCCGTCGTGGCCATGCCCCTCCCGGTGTTCGGGTGCGACTACGAGAGTCGGACGTAGGCGCCGTCAGGTCGGCCACCGCCGCGTGCGGTTCCCCACCAGTGCAGAAACAGCTCGCGCAGATCGGCTCCGGTGGCTACGGTCGCCCACCATGATCGAGTTTCACCCATCGCATCGGACCCTAGAGCACATGCGACGCTCTTGAGGAGACCAACGTTGTGACCGACAGCGCTCCTGCTGAGTCAGCTGACCCGCTCGAGGCACTTGCACGAACGGTGCTGGCCGCCTACGACCTGCCTCCGATCAAGGGGCTACGGGCGCTGCGGCTCGAGAACAACGCCACCTTCGAGGTCCTCACCGATGGCCCATCCGCCGGCCGGTTCGTTCTTCGGATCCATCGACCTGGCTACCGAACAGTCGCGCACACCCGCTCTGAACTGCGGTTTCTCCAGACGGTCCATGAGTACCTGGCTGGCAGCGACGTAGAGGTTCCCCAGCCGGTACCTGCCCGTGACGGACGTCTGGTCGTGGAATCGAAGCTGCCCGCAAGCGAGGCCTCGCCCGGTGGGCTGCGTCACTGCGATCTGCTGACGTGGGTGGCAGGCGATGCCCTCGTGCCTGGGAACGGACTCGGTCCGAACGCCGTCCACAGCCTTGGACGAGCCCTGGCGCTCCTCCACAACGCCGCCGAACAGTTCGAGCCACCGGCCGATTTCGAGCTGCCGCGCTGGGATGCCGATGCCATGTTCACCACGCTGGCCTCCCCCTACCGTCCGATGCTCAGCCTCGACGAGCTCCTCTCGCCGACAGATCGCGGTCTCTTCGACGAGATCGCCGACCGGACACGGGCCGCGTTCGCCGCGCTGGACGCTGAATCGGGCTCGTCCTTCGGCGTCATCCACTGCGACTACATCCTGGGCAACTGCCACCTCCGCAACTCCGGCGGAGCGTGGAGGGTCGGAGTGATCGACTTCGACGACTGCGGCTGGAGCTACTTCCCCTACGACCTCTGCCCGCTGCTGGGGAACCTCGCCGGATACCCGGGCGCCATCGCCGACAATCCCGCCTACCCCGCCCTACGGTCCGCGTATCTGGACGGCTATCGAACTGCCCGTCCACTGCCGGCCGCCTGGGAAACCCACCTCCCGGTCCTCATGGCGGCGCGCAACGCCAATCACTGTCTATTGACCGCCCGCCTCGACCTGTCGCCAACGCCGAGAGAGGACGCCGCGTGGCGGATGGACCTCGCCCGGCGCTGCCTTGAACTGCCCTCCGCCTAGGGACTCGCTCCCGGCGACGACTCTTCCGGTGGTCGTACTGCGGGGTCGGGCGAACGGACACACATGAGACGGGCCCTGAAACGGACGACGCCGGGCCGACCCCGTGTGAGGAGTTCGGCCCGGCGGAGACCTGCGTGTCTGCGCAGGTCAGGGCGGAGGCGGCGGGATTTGAACCCGCGAGAGGGTTTGAGCCCTCAACCCGCTTAGCAGGTGTGCCGAATGGGGTTCACCAATGATCATCCAGGCCCCCGCACGCGTGAGCCGCGTGCACCAGGTCCTGCCCGGACGGCCGCGAACAGAGATGAATGAGACGAGAACTGAGACTGAGGCTTCCCTCATCGAACCGCCAGCGGTGCCGATTCAGGAACAGTGCGGCCTCCGGCGGAGGCTCCAGCGCAATAGGCTCACGCGCATGAGCGATGTCTATCCATTCTTAGCCGTCCGGGACGTCGACGCCGCGGTCGCGTTCTACACGCAGGCGTTTGGCGCCATCGAGGAAGGCGAACGAGTGCGCGCCTCTGACGGGCCGCAAGTGGCAGTGCTCTCGATCGCAGGTCATCGTCTCGGCGTGGCGACCGAGGCGCCGGACCTCGGCACGCCGAGCCCGGAAACGCTCGGCGCGACGACGGTCCGGATCTCGCTCGACGTCGATGATCCCGACGCGCTCGCGGCACAGGCAGTCACCGCTGGCGCACGCGAGATGTTCGCCGTCGCCGACCAGCCCTACGGGATGCGCCAAGGCCGCGTGGTAGACCCGTTCGGCCACCACTGGCTGATCGGCCGCCCGCTCTAGAGAGCCAGCGTCAGGATGGGTCAGACTGAAAAGCGGAAGGTCGGCGGTTCGACCCCGCCCCTGCCCACCATCCTGACCAGGCAATATGGCGGAGCGTGACTGACCGCCAATGCCCGTTGATCATCCTCTTTGACCGCCCGCTGTTGCACGTGGATTGCACGGGACAGCGGGCGGTTCTGCGTCCGGCCTGACCTTGTTATCCGTAGGAACGGGCAGCCTGATCGCGAGCTGCTCGTCCGCGCTCGGGAGGTCGTCGGCCTGGTGCTCCTCGTCGCCCGGTGTTTCAGCTCGTTGGGGTCAGACTGGGGTCAGGTCGTCAGCCGCGAGTCAGCCTGGTGATGTCGACCAGTGCCCGTACCGACAGCATCGCGCGTATGTACACACGCAGTGCGTGTTGCCGAGGAGTCAGGTCTCCTGGCATGCTCGCGGCCGGAATCGTCGAGGATGGGAGCAGCGATGGGGATCGTGAGGTGCGACGTCACCGTGTCCCTTGACGGGTGCATGGCGGCTCCGGGGCAGAGCCTGGAGAATCCGATGGGTGAGGGCGGGATGCGGACGATGGCGTGGGCGGGCTCCGCACCGGACGCATCTCCCTTCACCGGCACCCCGAACCTGACGGGAGCGTTCGTGATGGGGCGGAACATGTTCGGCCCGGGCGGGGGTGAGTGGGACCTGTCCTGGCGCGGGTGGTGGGGTGAGGAGCCGCCGTATCACGCCCCGGTGTACGTGCTCAGTCACTACGCGCGCGAGCCATTGCCGATGAAGGGCGGCACGACGTTTCACTTCGTCACTGACGGCATTGAGGCCGCACTGGAACAGGCGCGCAAGGCGGCCGATGCGGGCGACGTGCAGATCGCCGGTGGCGCTAGCACGGTGCGGCAATATCTCAGGGCCGGGCTGCTGGAGGAGCTGGTGCTGCACGTCGCGCCGGTAACGGTGGGCGGCGGCGAACGGCCGCTGGACGATGTTGGCGCCCTGGACTTCGATCTCGTCGACGTGGCCTCAGGTCCGGCAGTGACGCACCTGAAGTACCGGCCCACGCGATAGACAGCACGTGGCTCTGGTTGCAGGTGCACGAGCCTGCACTTGGAGGGCTCCTCTTCCGTCGGTCGGACAGCTTGTCCACACCCGGGTTCTGGACAGGGGCGCAAGGCTCGACGCGTCGACCGTCAGGCTTGGCCTTGCGCCCCTGTCCGGGTTCCGGGTATGCCGCGTGCGGTGGCCGGCCGATGGGAGAGGAGCCCAGCGGCTCCCTTCCGGAGAGAGGACTGGGGTTCGGGGCGAAGCCCTGAGGTCTTCGATGAGTGCTGTGCCCCCCACCGGCGTCGGCCGTCCGAGGACGGCCCCCCCAGGGCCGCCCGCAAGGGCGGCACGGCGAGCGCCGCGCCAGCGGCGCCTTGACTTCTAAGAGGTCAACACAGCAACGCAGAGGTCAGGCCGCTTGTCCTGTGCCACCTGCTGCTTGACACTCGTGTGCCACCACATGCTTGACACTGACTGGTTCGGCCATTCTGGGCGCTGGCGTCTCCGCGGGGCGTCGGTGACTCGGGGAGGCTGGGATTGGCACTGGTTGTGTTGTCGGTTGTCGAGCAGCTGAGAATGACAAGCCCATCTGGCCCCGTTGTGCTGTGGCGGATTCCAGTCAACGTCGCAACATCCAGGGCTTTTGGAGGTTGCGATGGGACAGGGGCGAGCGAGGCGTCCGAGCCGTGGGCTGACGGAGAAGCAGAACAGGTTCCTCCGGCTGATCGCGCAAGGCGTGAGCAACGCTGAGGCTTGCCGCACGGTCGGGATCAACCGGCGAACAGGGACACGCTGGCGGTTCGGGCGCACCATCCTCAACACCGTTGGGGAGGCGGTGCAGTATCCGCCCGTGTGTAACCCGACGCCGAAGCCGCGGCATCCTCGTTACTTGTCCCTGGCTGAGCGGATGACAATCGCCGATCTGCGGCGGGAGAAGTGCACGGTGCGGGAGATCGCGAACGAGATCGGCCGTTCGCCGTCGACGGTCAGCCGGGAGCTGCGCCGCAACGCCGATCCCTCCGGCCGCTACCTCCCCCGCAACGCGGACAGGATCGCGGCGCAACGCCTGCCTCGCCCGCGCAAGCGGCGCCTGCTCGCCGACGCCGAACTACACGCGGTGGTGATGGAACTTCTTGGCAAGCGGTGGAGCCCCGAACAGGTCGCGCACCAACTGCGCGAGCGGTTCCCCGACGAACCCGAGCGCTACTTATGCGCGGAGTCGATCTACCAGGCCATCTACGACCCGGAAGTGCCCATCGCCCGACCGGCCAAGCGCAGGCGGCGCCGCCGGCGGCGGCGGGTCCAGGGGCTGGAGCGGCGCGGACGGTTGACCGCGATGACGATGATCGCCGACCGGCCGCCCGAGGTGACCGACCGGGTCGAGATAGGGCATTGGGAGGGCGACTGCATCACGGGCGCCGGGAACCGGTCCGCGATCGGCACGCTCGTCGAGCGACGCACCCGCTACCTAATACTCGTTCACGTTCCTACCGGCAGGCCGACCGCGGACGCGATGCGCGAAGGCATAACGACAGCGTTGGGTGTCCTCCCGGCCTGGCTGCGCCGGACGTTGACCTGGGATCAGGGCAAAGAGCTCGCGCTGCATCAACAGATCACCGAACAGACCGGCACGAGAGTGTTCTTCTGTGACGCGCATTCGCCGTGGCAGCGCGGCAGCAACGAGAACATGAACGGGCTCCTGCGCGACTACTTCCCCAAGGGCACCGACCTGCGCCACGTCACACCCGAAGAACTCAAACAGGTGGCTGAGGAGGTCAACACCCGACCGCGCAAGAGCCTCGACCGGGCCCAACCAGCTGACCTGATCGCCGACGCGATCACCTCGGCCACCGCCTAACAGACGACGGGGACGGACTCCGCCAGCGTCAGCCCCAAAAGATCGCCGTCGGGTCGCGATCGACCTCCGCGAGCAGATCCTCGACGCTCTGGCTCGCGGGCACCCGGTCATACTCGTGGAAACGCAGGTGGCGATCGCGCCAATACAGCGACCACAACCCGGTGGACTTCGTGTACCGCAGCCGCGCGATCGGGAACCGAGTCCACTCACCGTCCACGTCCTCCCGCCATGGCGGCCGGCACTCCACGATCGTCACGTGACGCTCGGCGACGTCCAACTCGACCCGAACCTGGTCACGCACCTGCGCGGGCACACGGTCGCGACACCACCGCTGAACCCGGGCAACATCCGTCTCCGGCAAACCCAACATGCCACTAGTCTGCCGACCAGACGAGATCAACACAGACCCGCCGTGTTGCGACGTTGACTGGAATCTGCCCCAGCACTAAAGGTTGTCCCGTAATCGGCGTGTCGGGTCGGTAGACCCGCCGGTCGGGGTTGACCATGTCGTGGTGCAGGTGATCAGTGCTTCCTCGGATGGCTGGATTCCACCGTTTACGGGGTTGTCGGTGCGGCAGTTCCGCAAGCTGGTGGGCATCGTGCGGGCTCGTGGCGCCGAGCAGACGGGTGCGGGTCGCCGGTGGGGGCTGCCGCTTGAGGACCGGGTGTTGCTGGTCGCGGTGTACTACCGCACGAACCTGACGTTGCGGCAGGTGGCGTTGCTGTTCGGGATCTCCAAGTCCGCGGCAGGGCGGGTCGTCGACCATCTCGCTCCGTATCTGGTGCTCTCGCCCCTGCGGCGCCGTCGCGGCCCGGAGCAGGTGTTGATCGTGGACGGCACCCTGGTTCCCACCCATGACCGCAGCATCGCGGCGTCGTCGAAGAACTACCGGTACTCCACCAACCTGCAGGTCGTCATCGACGCCGACACCCGCCTGGCGGTCACAGTGGGCAAGCCGGTGCCGGGCAACCGAAACGACTGTAAAGCGTTCGCCGAGTCCGGCGCTGATGCCGCCTGCGCGCAGATGGCGGTGATGGGCGATGGTGGCTACCAGGGCACCAGGGTGATCACACCGTTCCGTAAACCAGCTGGCGCCACGTTGCCGGCAGGGAAGGAGCAGATCAACACCGTTCACCGCAGGATCCGCGCCCGAGCCGAACACGCTCTGGCCGGCATGAAGAACTACAACATCCTGCGTAACTGCCGACGCAAACGCCAAGGCGTCTACTACGCCACCTCAGGCATCGCCCTCATGCGCAACCTCACCCTCACCACCGACTAGCCACCACACCCACGGTCGACCCACCCAACCCCAGCGCGCCACAAGATCATTACGGGACAACCTTTAGGCCTCCAAGTGGGGCCAATTCAGACTGGCACACTCAAGCAGCGGTTGGACGCGGTTCGGGCGGTGTTGGCGGGTGCGACGGCCACGGAGGTCGCGGCCTCGATGGGGGTCTCGCGGCAGTCGCTGCATACCTGGCTCGGTAGGTATCTGGTCGATGGGGTGGCTGGGCTGGCGGATCGGCCGCGCCGGCCGAAGGCCTGTCCGCACCAGTCCTCACCTGCGCTGGAGGTGGCGGTGGCTGAGATGCGGCGCAACCATCCGCGGTGGGGTGCGAAGCGGATCCGGATGGAGCTCCTGCGGCAACCTCTCGACGGGTTGGAGGTGCAGCCCTCGGAGCGGACGATCAACCGGATCCTGACCCGGCACGGGTTGCTGACGCCCCGTCCCCGCAAGAGACCCAAGAGCAGCTATGCGCGGTGGGAGCGGGCGGAGCCGATGCAGCTGTGGGGCATCGACATCGTGGGTGGGGTGATGCTGGTCAACCCCGACACCGGCGAACTGCGGGAAGCCAAGGTGGTCACCGGTGTCGATGACCACTCCCGCTACTGCGTGATCGCGACGGTGGTCGAGCGTGCCACTGCCCGGGCGGTGTGCCTGGCGCTGGCGCAGGCGCTGACCCGGTTCGGAGTGCCCGAGGAAGTCCTTACGGACAACGGGAAACAGTTCACCGACCGGTTCGGGAAACGCGGGGAGGTGCTGTTTGACAAGATCTGCCGCAAGAACGGGATCACCCATCGGCTCACCCAGCCCGCCTCACCGAACCAGAACGGGAAGGTGGAGCGGTTCCACGGCACGTTCCGGCCTGACTTCCTCGACGTGGCCGAGCCGTTCACCTCGATCGAGGCCGCGCAGACGGCGGTGGACGTCTGGGTGGCCGACTACAACGCCAGCCGCCCGCACCAGGCCCTGGATGACAAGCTGCCGGTCACCCCGGCCGACCGGTTCACCCCCATCCCAGCCGAGCAGCGGGACCTGGTGGAGTTGTGGCTGCCGCCCGCGTTGCAGGTCGCCGAAGACGCCAGGCAGGCCGACCCGGCCCAGCCCGAGGACCAGACGGCGCAGCCGCAGCCGGAGCCCGACGTGCTGCCGGCTCCGGTGAGGTGGGCGGGCGATCCGGTGGAGTTCGATCTGGTGGTGCCGCCCTCGGGCAACATGTGCGTGGCGCAGAAGCAGTTCTGGCTCGGCCCAGTACGAGCCGGGAAGGTGGTCCGCTTCTGGGCCAGCACCGAGGTCATCCACCTGTCCATCGCCGGCGCCCGGGTCAAGTCTATGCGTTCGCATCTGACCGTGGCCGACCTGGCGAAACTGGCCGCCACCGGCGCCGTCAACGCCGGACCCCCACCACTGCCACCAGGTGAGCACAGCGGAGCGGTCGAGGTCGACCGGGTGGTCTCCCCGGCCGGCACCATCACCCTCGGTGCGAAGGTGCTCCTCGCCGCGGAGATCCTCGCTGGCCGTCAGGTCGGCGTGCGGATCGAGGGCTCGAGCTTGCACTTCTTCGACCTCGACACCCGCGAGCTGCTGCGCACCCGGGCCAACCCACTCACCCCCAGCAGGTCCAGCGGCTACGCGGCCTGCGCCCCGCCGGACCGCCGCCGCGACCTGCCGTCGAGCCGATCCGGGTGCAGCGGATGGCCGACAACACCGGCGTGATCTCCATCTGCGGACAACGCATCGGGCTGGGCCGCGGCTACGCCCACCACACCCTCACCATCGCCGTCTCCGACACCACCCTGGCCATCGAACTCGACGACGCCGACGTCCGCGTCATCCGACGCACCACCACCCAGCCCGTGCGTAACATCAAATCCAGGCCGCCACGGACAGCCACAGCTTCCACATCCGGGCGGGAGCTATAGAGGCGAGGAACGGAGATCCTCACTGGTCGCTGGTGCGGTGTCGCTCAGCCCGTTCTCGTCAAGAGCGTTGAAGATGTGCAGGCCAGGTCCAGTCGTCTGTAGCCAAAGCGCGCTGGTCAGCCAGACTTCTGCGCGTTCCCCGGTCGGGGGTTCGACCTGGGTCGTCACGAATCGGTGCATTGTTGCGGCGACACCGATGATTCTCGATCCCTCGTTCGCCAGTAGAGCCGGATGGCCAGCGCGTCTCCACGACAGCGGCCAGTAGGGCCACGGCCAGCGCGGTGACACCTGCGTGTCGATGGTGTTCCAGGTGATGGACAGCTCGTCGAACTTCTGCCAGGACACCTCAAGCTGACGGCCGTCATCGAGGTTCAACACGACCGGAAGGTCCGCGAACCACTCGTCATGCTCCTCGTTCCAGACCAGCCAACTCGAGTCGATGAGCCGGCCCGACAAGGCAGTGAGATCAGCTCTTTGGAGCTGCAGCTGGTCCGCCGCTGCCCGCCAGTCAGCGGCCCACCCAGACATGTCCGGATCACCCACCAGAGCATCGTGGCACAAGCCGACGTCACCCAAGCCCCTGGGCGACGCTCGGACGCTGCCCGCCGGTGTCCGCCTACGCCGCGCCACCACGCAGCCAGTGCGCAAGCTCAGGTCCGGCCGACCACGGACGGCTACCTCAGTTTCCCAGACGAAGTGTCAAGCATCAGGTGGCACAGATCCGTCAAGCATCACCTGGCACACGACAAGAGGTCGGGCCGCTGTCCTGCGCCACCTGATGCTTGACACTCGCGCGCCAGGTGACAGTGCGAGGGTAGTCCCGATTACGTCTGGGACAGGACCCGTAAGCAAGTCAGAGGGGCAGGTCGCGGGACTCGCTGACCTCATCCCACGGGTAGGACCACAGGAATATCCCGGCAAGGACGAAGAGAACGAGCAGGACGATGCCTAGCCATGTCCAGCCGAAAACCAGCGCCAAGATCCCGCCCACGGCCATGGCGGCAACCGTGGACAACACCAGAACTCTCAGCCACACCCTGGCCTCCTCTCCGACCCCACGGAGACCGGGCCCATCATTGTGCACCGCGAAGACATAGCGAGGTGACAACTTCTGTCAGGTCAGCAGAGCAACGCAGACCTTGCGCCCGCCGGCGCCTCCTCTAGTCTAGGTCGCCGGGAGTGTCAAGTTAACGGTTGATCTTGGTTTGTAGGGGTTCAGTTGTTGGCCGGGGTGAGGCGGCCTTCGAAGGCGATCTGGAAGGCGTTCAGGGGTGCCTTCCAGCGCTGGGTCCATCGTTTGCGGCCCTGGCCGGTGGGGTCCAGGCTCATCAGCGCCATGTAGACGCACTTGAGTGCGGCTGTCTCGTTCGGGAAGTGGCCGCGGGCTCGGACGGCCTTGCGTATGCGCGCATTCACGCTTTCGATCGCGTTCGTGGAGCAGATCACCTTGCGTATCTCCACATCGAAGGAGAGAAAGGGCACGAACTCCGCCCACGCGTCCTCCCACAGGCGCACGATCGCCGGGTACTTGGTGCCCCAAGCCTCCTGGAACTCCAGGAACCGTTCCATGGCCGCGTCCTCGTTCGGCGCGGTGTAGACGGGCTTGAGCGCCTTGGCGATCTTGTCCCAGTCCTGGCGGGCCGCGTAACGAAAACTGTTGCGCAGCAAATGGACCACGCAGGTCTGGACGATCGTGCGAGGCCAGACAGTCTCGACCGCCTCGGGCAGGCCCTTCAGCCCGTCGCAGACCAGCATCAGCACGTCCTGCAGGCCGCGGTTCTTCAGCTCGGTGAACACGTGCAGCCAGTACTTGGCGCCCTCGCCGCCCTCACCTGCCCAGATCCCGAGGATGTCGCGATGGCCGTCCACGGTCACAGCCATCACGACGTAGATCGGCCGATTGGCGACCTGCCCGTCGCGGATCTTGACGTTGATGGCGTCCACGAACAAGACCGGGTAGACGCGGTCCACCGGCCGGTTCTGCCATTCGGCCATGCCGTCCATCACCTTGTCGGTGATCGTGGAGATGGTCTGCTTGGACACCTCGGCCCCATAGACCTCGGCCAGGTGCGCGCAGATCTCCCCGTGGGTGAGCCCCTTCGCCGACAACGACAGGACCATCTCCTCCACCCCGGTCAGGCGCCGCTGCCGCTTGCGGACGATCTGCGGCTCGAAGGTGCCGGCCACATCGCGCGGGACCTTCACCTCCACCGGGCCGACATCGGTCAGCACGGTCTTGACTCTGGCGCCGTTACGGCTGTTGCCGCTGTTCTTCCCCACCGCATCGTGCTTGTCGTAGTCGAGGTGGTCAGTGATCTCGCCCTCCAAAGCCGACTCCAGTACCCGCTTGGTCAGCTGCTGCAGCAGCCCGCCTTCCCCGGTCAGCTGCAGGCCTTCGCTACGGGCCCGGTCCAGGCTGTGTCTGGGGTTCGCCGACCTCGTGAACCTCGGCCCGTGCCCGGCCTGCCAGCCGGACCGGTTCACCGAGTATCTGGCGATGCTCGCCGCGACCGCCCGCCACCACCACGAGACGACCGAGGAGGGGTTGTGAGGGCTGCGAGCTTGAACCGGTCGAGGATTCCGCATCTGGCGGAGGCGACGGTGCGGGCCGGTGCGGTGCAGGCCGGGGTGTGTGTCCGCCCGATCGTCCGCCAGCTCGTCGACACCCACACCGGGGACGTGCGGTTGGTGCCGATCCCGTGCCAGTCCACCCTCGCCTCCCAGTGCCCGCCGTGTGCGGACAAGGCGCGCCGGCTACGGATGCAGCAGTGCCGGGAGGGATGGCACCTCGAGCACGAACCCGAACCCCCGCACCGGACCTCACCCGTGTGGTGGCTGGCACATCCGGAGGTGTTCGGCGCCGTCGCCCTGGTCGCCACCGTCGCCGCCGCACTCCGCGCCAACACCGAGCGGCGGAAGCGGTCCACCCGGCGACGTGATGATGTGCCCGAGCTGCCTCGGTTGAAGGTGGAGGACCGCACCCTCGGGCGTACGTTCACCGGGCGGGACGGGAAGACGTGGCGGCCCTCGATGTTCGTCACCTTCACCATGGGCTCCTACGGACCCGTCCACTCCGACGGCAGACCGCTGGACCCGGCCCGCTACGACTACCGCCGCGCCGCACTCGACGCCATGCACCTGTCGAAGCTGTGGGACCGGCTCACCCAGAACCTGCGCCGTGCCGTGGGCTGGGAGGTGCAGTACTTCGCCGCCATCGAACCCCAGAAGCGGCTCGCGCCGCACATCCACGCCGCGATCCGGGGTGCGATCCCCCGGGAGATCCTGCGGCAGGTCATCGCCGCCACCTACGCCTCCGTCTGGTGGCCCCGGCACGACCGCATCGTCTACCGGGGTGACCACATCCCCGTCTGGGACAGCGACACGGGCGGCTACGTCGACCCGCACACCCACCAACCGCTGGCCACCTGGGACCAGGCGCTGGACGACCTGGACGCCGACGAGACCGCCGAGCCGGCCCATGTGGTGCGGTTCGGCCGCCAGTCCGACATGCAAGGACTGGTCGGCGGCACCGACAAGGCGGACCGTCGGGTCGGGTACCTGACGAAGTACCTCACCAAGGCCATCGTCGACCCCCTCGACGACCAGGAGAACGGGGCCGTTTCGCCGGCGAGGGAGGCCCACATCGACCGGCTACATGCGCAGGTGCGGTGGTTGCCGTGTTCGCCGCGCTGCTGGAACTGGCTGGCCTACGGCATCCAGCCCAAGGACGCCGCCGACGGCGCCGTCCCCGGCCAGTGCCCCTCCAAAGCACACGACCGGGAACACCTCGGCTGCGGCGGCCGCCGCGTCCTGGTCTCCCGCAAATGGACCGGCAAGACGCTGACCGGGCACCGTGCCGACCGGCTCCACGCTGTCCGGGCCGTGTTGGAAGCCGCAGGCATCGACGCACCCGAGGTCGACTGCTGTTCAGCAAACGCACTCGATGCCGACGGGCGACCCCGCTACATCTGGCAGGCCATCGACATCGAAGGCCTCCCCACCTACACCGAAGTCATCGCCCAGACCGTCACCGAACGACAACGCTGGCGCACCCAGTACGAAGCGGCCAAGCACCGCGCAGGTCCGATAGACCTCGGCGCGTTCGGCAGTTCAGCAACTCGTCAAGCTGTGCGAGGAGTGGTGATGGAGAACGATCTGGCTGACGGCCCGCCGATTCCACGAGATGAGCTGCTCTTGACAATCGAGGAGGCCGCGAAGGTCCTCAAGATCGGGCGCACCAAGATGTGCGCTCTCCTGGGATCCGGGGCGGTTGAGTCTGTCTACATTGGCCGGCTTCGGCGTATTCCCTTCACGTGCATTCAGCAATACGTCGCGTCTCTCCTGGACGACGCTCGCAAGTCCGATCGAGCAGCGTGAGGGCGAGGGTCATGGGACGTAGGCCGAACGGCGCATCGAGCATCTACCTCGGCAACGATGGCAAGTGGCACGGCCGGGGTCACTGTCGGGGTGAGGGATGACGGCCGTCCTGATCGACGGCACGTGGAAGCGAAGACAGAATCGGAGGTGATCAAGAAGGTTCGCAGGCTGGAACGTGAGCGTGATACCGGGAAGGTGCGGGTGCGGGTCAACGCTGGACCGTGGCGAAGTGGCTTGCGCAGTGGATCGAGAACATCGCCGTTCCACCTGCCATCGGGGACAACACGCACGCCGGCTATCGCGGAGACATCGAGAAGCACCTCATTCCGGGTCTTGGCGCGCACCGGCTTGAACGGCTGGCGCCGGAGCACCTTGAGAAGCTCTACACGACGATGCAGAGGAACGGGAGTGCGCCCGGGAACGCTCATCATGTCCACCGAACGATTAGAACCGCGCTGAATGAGGCCGTACGTCGAGGGCACATCGCGTCGAATCCCGCGTCGGTCGCGAAGGCACCTGTGCTCCCTGATGCCGAGGTTGACCCGTACGACGTCGATGAGGTGAAGCGTCTCCTGAAGGTCGCGGCGGGGCTGCATAGAAACAGCGCGCGTTGGGCGCTCGCCTTGGCACTGGGGCTCCGGCAGGGCGAGGCGCTAGGGCTGCGGTGGGAGGACGTGGATCTCGACGGGGGTGTCCTGTGGGTGCGGCAGAGTCGGCTTCGGCCGAAGTACCTTCATGGCTGCGGCGGCAAGTGCGGCCAGCGGGCGGGGTCCTGCCCGAAGCGTGTTGCCGCTCGCCCGATCACGAAGGCCACCAAGTCACGGGCTGGGAGGCGGAGGATCGGGCTGCCGGCTCAACTCGTGGGCTTGCTGGCACGGCATCGCGAGGAGCAGGCCGCCGAGCGTGCCAGGGCGCTCGACATGTGGCGAGAGGGTGGCTGGGTCTTCACGTCGCCGACAGGCGAGCCGGTGAACCCGAGCACGGACTACCACCAGTGGAAGGCACTGGTGAGGAAGGCTGGTGTTCGGGACGCACGGCTGCATGACGCTCGCCATTCTGCTGCGACCGTGCTCCTGGTCCTGGGCGTGCCTGAGCGTACGGTCATGTCGATCATGGGCTGGTCAACGACGGCGATGGCCGCGCGGTACCAACATGTCACGGACCCGATTCGCCGCAGCGTGGCCGAGCGGGTTGGCGGCCTGCTCTGGGACAGCGAAGCCGAGGGCGACTCGGGCTCGCCCGTTAGCACTGCTGACGTGGGCGAGCGCACGTGAATGAGACGGGAACTGAGACGGACCCTGCCGGGCCGACCCCGTGTGAGGAGTTCGGCCCGGCGGAGACCTGCGTGTCTGCGCAGGTCAGGGCGGAGGCGGCGGGATTTGAACCCGCGAGAGGGTTTGAGCCCTCAACCCGCTTAGCAGGCGGGCGCCATAGACCGGACTAGGCGACGCCTCCCTTGGCGAAAGCCAAGATGCCGGATCAGGGTAGCGGTCCCGCGGTCAGGCGGGCAAAGCGCACCACCCGTACCGTTTGACCCCCCGGCGTGTCACGCGGACGTGGGTCACACCCCGAAGTCCCCTTCGCGGCTGCCCCAACCGGCCTGATCAGCACGAACGCTACCCGAGGGACCTGTGCGGGCGGCCCACCGGCCGGGTAGCGTGCCAGGTGTCGCCATGACCGAGCCAACCGGAGGTGGCACCGTCGGTTACGCCGACCGGTTCGACGCGGGTCGCCGACTGGCCGAGCATCTGAGTGCCTACGTCGGCCGGCGCGACGTGACCGTGTTAGGCCTGCCGCGCGGCGGCGTGGCGGTCGCGGCCGCCGTCGCGAGCCATCTGGGTGCCGATCTCGACGTCTTCTGCGTCCGCAAGCTCGGCGTTCCCTGGCACCGGGAGCTCGCCATGGGCGCGGTCGCCAGCGGCGGCGTACGCGTGCTGAACAGGGACGTCGTCGAGCAGTTGGGGATCGACCCCGAGGCGGTCGAACGCGCCACTGCCGACGAGGCCGCCGAGCTGACGCGGCGGGAACGCTCCTATCGCGGCGACCGTCCAGCCCTCGACCTGGCCGGCCGGGTCGCCGTTCTCGTGGACGACGGCATCGCGACCGGCGCCACTGCCCGGGCCGCGGTGACGGCCGTCCGCCGGCTCGGTCCCAGCCGGGTGGTGCTCGCGGTGCCGGTGGCGCCTCCGGACACCCTGCTGACCTTCGCCGACATCGCCGACGAGGTGATCTGCCCGCTCACCCCGGACACCTTCGAGGCCGTTGGCCGCTGGTACCAGGACTTCACCCCGACCACCGACACCGAGGTGCGAGCGCTCCTGGCGGGCGTACCGCCGGACGAACCATGTAACTAACCGGCTACCCCGGACATCCCGGCGAATCCGGTGAATCCGGTGAATCCGGTGAATCCCAGCGTGCCGTCCGGCCCCACACCGCGACTGACCGGTCGCGTACGGCCAGGACGTCCCGTCACGGATCGCCAACGTTTACTTGCGCACAGTTTCGGCGGTGTCCTGCCGTATGACTTCCGCGCACGGTTCGTCCCGTTCGTCCCCGTTCACTTCGTGATCCACGTGCCGATCCCTGCCGATATGGCGTACCGTGCGCAGATCCGGCCGCGTCTTCGCGATTGCCGGAAGCAGGACCGCGTTGACGACGGCCGGGCCTCCACTGCCCCCGGAGCCGACGCCAGTGGTGAACGGAGTCGGATGAGCACCGGACGGAGCGAGCCGCACCAGGCGGGTCGCGTCGCTGCCGGAAGCGCCCGAAATCCTCGCAAAAAACCGTTTTGTACGCGTCGTCCCGTGCCCGACCGACGCCGGCAAAACTCGCGGATGAGTGCAACTTCATCGGAACGTCGGACGTCGAGGTTTCAGAGGAACCGCACCGAATGGCCCCTGGGGCGCTACTTCGTCCCCGAACGAGTGGGATTGAATACGATCCATGTCTGAGCTGGTGAAGGACGATCAAGGGACCTCGTCACGGCCGACCGCGACGAGTCGGCGACGACGCCGTCCCATGTCCTTCACCAAGGCACTCCTCCTCACGATCCTCGGCACGCTGATCCCCGGAGTCGGCCTCCTGGCCGCGGGTCGCCGCAAGCTCGGCGCGGCCGTCCTCGCCATCGCGATCCTGCTGGCCGGGTTCGGCGCCTACCTCGCCGTCGCCCAACAGCGGGCGATCCTGCACTGGGCGGTCCAGTCCGAGGCGCTGCTGGTGATCGGCATCTTGCTGCCGACCATCGGGCTCGCCTGGATGATCGTCATCGTCGGCACCTACCGTTCACTGCGCCCGTGGAAGATCAGCCCGCTCCAGCGCATCGGAGGCTCGGCGCTGGTGACGCTGCTCGCGCTCGCCGTGCTGGCCCCGCTGGCTGTGGGCGGCCGCTACGCCCAGGTCCAGAAGGGCGTCGTCGAGGACGTCTTCGCCGGCGCGACCAGCAAGAGCGCGACCCGGCCGAAGAACGCCACCGCGGCCGACCCGTGGGCCGGGCAGGACCGGGTCAACCTCCTGCTGCTCGGCGGCGACGGTGGTGACGACCGGCAGGGCATCCGGCCCGACAGCCTGCAGGTCGCGAGCATCGACACCCACACCGGCAACACCGTGCTTTTCAGCCTGCCGCGCAACCTGGAGAAGGTGCCGTTCCCGCCCGACTCACCGCTCGCCGACGCCTATCCCAACGGCGTCTACGCCGGTGGCGGCGACCAGCTCGAGTGGATGATCAACTCGATCTACCGCAACGTCCCGGCACAGCACCCGGGCCTGCTCGACAGCGACAACCCCGGCGCCGACGCGACCAAGCTCGCGGTGGGCGCCGCCCTGGGCATCAAGCTCGACTACTACGTCCTGATCAACCTCAAGGGCTTCCAGGAACTCGTCAACGCGCTCGGTGGCATCACCGTGAACATCAACGAGAAGGTCGCCATCGGTGGCGCGATGGACGAGGGCATCCGACCCCACGACTACCTCCAGCCCGGACCCGACCAGCACCTGGACGGCTACCACGCATTGTGGTTCGCACGTGGCCGCTACGGCGCCGACGACTACCAGCGGATGGAACGCCAGCGCTGCGCGATGAAGGCGATCATCGACCAGTCCAACCCGGCCACCGTTCTGACCCGTTACGAAAGAATCGCCAAGACCTCCAAGCAGATCGTGCTCACCGACATCCCGGGTTCGCTGCTTCCGGCGTTCGTCGACCTGTCGATGCGGGTGAAGGGCGGCGAGATCAAGAGCATCGCCTTCACCAACAAGATCATCAAGCCGTGGAACCCCGACTACGACCTCATCCACTCGAAGGTCCGCACCGCGATCAACGCGAGCACCGCCACGAAGGCTCCGGCCAAGCCGCGGCCGTCCACCTCGGACCCGGCGAAGCCGACCCCGACGAAGGCTCCCACGAAGGCTCCGACGCCGAACGGCACGCCGGACCCGAAGACGGCCCCGGCCGACAACCTCGCCGACGCCTGCGCCTACCGGCCCGTGAGCTGAGCCGCTGACGTCGGGCGTCACTGAAGCGTCGGACAGACTCGCGGAATTCGACTACGGCCAAGATTTCTCCTGGCACTTTGCGTAACCTATGGGTGAGGTGCTCGTTAGGGATGAGTGGACGCACCAACCCTCCCAGGTGCATCGAAGCGCCGCTCCAGGTCTTGAGCCCCCCAAGGCCTGGGGCGGCGCACCCCTTTCCCGGCTCTGTGCGCGACCCCGACATCTCCCCCGGCGACGCGTGAACTCCCCGTGTGAGCAGATCCAACACATAGCCGCGCCCTACGCGTGACGACGACAACGCCGCCAGCCGGGATGCTGGGACTGCCCGCGTGAGCGAGTCATCCGCGCCCGGCTGGCAAGGCCGAGGAGGAGCCAATAGCGGTGTCCTATTGGCGACGACGAGAACGCCGCCAGGCGGGATGCGGGGGCTCGCTCAGAGGGGGCGGTAGCCGTGGGCGGTGTTGAGGTGCCCCTGAAGTTGTTCTTCGAGCGTGGCCACCGGCACGTCCAGCAACCGTGAGACGACCAGGCTGCGCCGCCCGTCCGCGAGGGCGACGACGAAGACGGTGCCGGCGCTGCCGTCGGCGCGTCGTACGTCGGCGACGTCCGTCCAGCGTGCCGAGCGGACGCTCTCCCGTGCCCAGTTGGTGCGGTTGCGGAAGCCGTCGCCACTCAGAACCAGCCCCGACCGCCCGAGGAGCGTCCACAGGCCCCAGCCGGCGGCGATGACGAAGACCGCCAGGAAGATCCACTCGAAGACCACGACCACGGGGGCGTCGAGTGCGGACACTCCCCGGCGCAGGACTTCGAGGACGACAGCGAGGGCGAGCCACACGCAGGCCATGCCGAGCATGCGGACGCCCAGCGCTGGGCGCAGGCGGTAGCTCACTGGTACGTCGGGCATGCGCAGGAGTCTGTCACGTCCGGGGTGAACCGCTGTCGACGGCTTCGGGACGTCGCGTACTCGCTAAATGTGGTAATTCCTCATGAAGACTCCGGCACGGGCCGCAGCCGGGCCCTACCATGACTGATCAGTCTGCTCCGGAAGGGACGACATGAGTGATGTCGGGCTCGTGCACAAGACAATCTGGATTCTGCGGACGGTGGCCGCACATCCGGAGGGCATCGGACTGTCAGACGTCGCCCGCGCCTGCGGAATTCCGAAGGCGACCTGCCATCGGATCCTTACCGTGCTGGAGAAGGAACGCTGGCTGACAGCCGATCCGACGTCTCGGCGCTTTCGGGTCTCACTCAGCATGTTGTTCCTGGTCGGCGGTCTGCTCGACCAGGAATCCGTCTATGCACACGCCCAGAGCGTGTTGAAAGAACTCGCCGCGGACACCCGCGAGACAGTGGGCCTGGACCAGTTGGTCAGCCCTTCCGTCGTCGTTCTCACCCAGGTCGCGGGGCCTTCCCTGATGGGCCTGCACTCCGGTCCGCGACGAAAGTCACCGGCGTGGCGAACCTCCACCGGAAAGGCACTTCTGGCCTGGCACGACGCCGAAATGGTGCGGTCGGAGTTCGTGGCCGACCTGCGTGATCGCCCGGCTCGGAAGTTCGCCGACTTCGACGCGTTTCTCGCCGAACTCGGCGAAGTGCGAGAGCGCGGCTATTCGGTCGCCTATGACGAACTCGAGGAGGGCGCCGCGGCGGTCGCCGCTCCGGTCCACGTCGGCGACGCGGTTCCTTACGCCATCTGGGTCGGCGGACCGACCTACCGGGTCACCCGGGAGCAGGTTCCCGCCCTCGCCGACCAGGTCATCGCGGCCGCCGGCAAGGTCGGTCAGGTCCTCGAGATGAGCGGCCGGCGCGAGTTGGCCGCCGAACATCTCCGCTCGTTGCCGGGCCTGCTGGTCAGCCAGCGTTCCGCCTCCGACGGCGCCAGCGAGGCTTGACGCTCGACCGAAAGAGTCGCCCGCCGTCACTCCGTCGACGGCTGCTCGCCCTCGATCAGCTTCTGCATGCTCGGGCGTAGCAGGTTGGTGATCTGCTCGGGGGTGGCGTCGCGGAGGTAGTCGATCTCGAAGGCGTGTCGCCCGATCGACACACCGAGCAGTACGGAGAAGATGAGCGCGGCGCGCAACTCCGGGTTGTCGCCCCGAATCGCCGGGCGCGCCTGCTCGATCTGGCGTCCGATGGACGCCCGGATCTCCTCCGCCGCCTCCGGATGGGTGAACGCCGAACGCAGTAAGGGAAGTGAGGTTCCCGGAAGCTCACCCAGCTTGACCCCGAGGATGGACAGGACCAGCTCGGCGAACTCCGCCGGCTCGGCCGGGAGTGACTCGTCCCCGGGCACCCGGATGGCCTCGCGGAACAGCCCCTCCTTGGACCCGAAGTACTGCATCACCAGGGCGGGGTCGACGCCGGCCGCCGAGGCGACGGCGCGGATCGTCGTGCGTTCGTAGCCGACCTCGGCGAACTTCTGGCGGGCCGACGCCAGGATCCGGTCCTCCGTCTGCTGTCGCCGCTCCGCCCTGGTCAGTCGGGGTTTCTCCGGTCCGCTCACTCCCCGACTCTACCGGCGTTGACCGAACGGCGATTTCGCTCTACGCTCGTTGAGTCTCAACACTCGTTGAGCGAAAGGATGATCTCTCATGCCTTCGACCACCCCACCCGACCAGATCGGCGCGGACACCTTCACCCCCCGTGAGGCCTTCGCGCGCTTCCAGCGAGCCCTCCTGGACGGCTCCCCCACCGACGCCACCCACATCGCCGAGGACGTCCTCGTCGAGTGGCCGTTCAGCCCACCCGGACGGCCACGCAGCGTTCAGGGGCGGGAGACCTACCTGGCCTTCGCCGCAGCCGGACGCGAGGCACTGCCGGTGCGGTTCGACGAGTTCCGCAACGTCGTGATCCACGACACGACCGATCCCGAGGTGATCGTCGTGGAGTGGGACCTGACCGGCACCCACAAGGTGACCGGCGTGCAGGCGACGGCGTCGTTCGTGACGATGCTGCGCGTGCGCGACGGCGAGGTCGTGCACGTCCGTGAGTACCAGGACGTGCTGACCATGGCGACAGCGCTCGGGCAACTTCCCGACCTGATGGCCGAACTGGCGGCCCGATGAACGCGCCCCGGTCCGAGAGTCTTCGCGCCCCGGCGTCACACACCGGAGCCGACACCTCCGCGTCCGGGCCTCGCGCCGTGTTCGCGAGGTACCAGCAGGCGGTGCTGGCGAACTCCGCCGACCAGATGGCCGAGGTGTTCGCACCGGACGGCGTCACCGAGTTTCCGTTCCGGTTGCCCGGGATACCGCCGAGGGTCGAGGGCCGCGAAGGAATCCGCGCCTGGCTCACCCCCGCGGTCGGTACAGCGTTCCGCTTCGAGGAGTACCGCGACGTGGTCGTCCACGACACCACGGACCCTGAGGTGATCGTCGTCGAGCACTCCATCGCGGGCACCACCGCCGCGAACGGACAGCCGGCCCAGATCTCCTACGTCTACGTCCTACGGGCCCGCGACGGCGAGATCGTGCACCTACGCGACTACGCCAACCCCATCGAGGGAATGCGGGCCGCCGAAGGAATGGGTCTCGGCGCCACGGCGAGCCCCGCGGACCAGCCAGACCACCCGGCCCCGAGAGACCCGGGCGACCCGGGTGACCCGGGCGACCCGGTTAGCCGGAACGACCCGACGGTCCCGGATCCGATGGCGGAACCCACCACCCCACGGGAGGTCTACGCCGCGCTCGTCCGTGCGATCGTGGCGGCCGACGCGGATGCGGCCGCCGACCTGTACGCCGAGGACGGCGTACTCGAACTCGTCTTCACCCGACCCGGGATCGTTCCGCGACGACAGGGCCGAGAGGACATCCGGGAGGCTGCGCGCGCCGGTTGGGACGCTCTGCCCCTCCGGTTCGAGAGCCACCGCACGGTCGCCCTCCACGACAGTCCCGATCCCGAGGTGGTCATCGCGGAGTTCGAACTCGCCGGTACGAGTCTTGCCGGCGGGCGTGCGTTCACCTTGTCGATGTTGGTGATCCTGCGGGTCAGGGATGGACACATCGTTCACCAGCGGGAGTACGTCGACGTCCTGGGCATCGCCGCCGCGAGTGACCGACTGCCCGCGGTGCTGGCGAGCCTCACCCCTTGATCCCGGTCTCGGTGACGCCCCGCACCAGGTAGCGCTGCAGGAAGACGAAGATCAGCACGAGGGGCAGGATGGAGACTGCGGCGGCCATGAAGAGTTCGTGGATGTTGATGGTCTGCGCCGTGATGAAGGTCGACAGGGCGACCTGCACGGTCCACGACGAGGAGTCCTGACCGATCACCAGCGGCCACAGGAACGCGTTCCAGTTGCCGATGAAGGTGATCGCCGCGATCGCCGCGAAGAACGGCAGTGAGTTCGGAACGACGATCAGCCAGAACGTCCGCCAGTAGCCCAGCCCGTCGACCCGGGCCGCCTCCTCGAGTTCCCTCGGGAAGTTGAGGAAGTACTGCCGGAACAGGAACGCCGCGAAGCCGCTGAACAGGCCCGGCACGATGAGGCCGCGCAGCGAGCTCACCCAGCCGAGGGAGGAGACCAGCACGAAGCTCGGAATGAACGTCACCGCGGCCGGGATCATCAGGGTCGCCACGATGAGGTAGAAGACGGTGTTGGCCATCCGGTGCGGAATGCGGGCCAACCCGTAGCCGGCCATCGAGGCCAGCAACAGTTGTCCGCCGGTCCCGAGCACGCCCACGACGACGGAGTTCCACAGGGCGCGTGCCATCGGCACTTCCTGGTCGTTGAACAACTCGCCGATGTTCTCCCAGTGGAGCGTGCTCGGGAACACCGTCCAGGTGGGGGCCGTGATGTCCGCCTCACTGGACAGGGCGTTACGCACGATGAGATAGAACGGCAGCAGGAAGATCACGGACGCGACGACGAGCGCCACCCACCGGGCGACCGCACCGACCTTGCCGAGGGTGCCCTGCCCGTGTCCGATCGGGCGTGGCGTGCCGGTTCGTTCGGCGGCCCGCCGACCGGGACGTACGGTGGCTCGTTCGGTGGCTCCTTCGGTGGTCGTCGCCATCAGTCCGCCTTACCGAAGCCGAAGAGCCTGCTCTGCACCAGCGTGACGAGCATGATGATCATCGCCAGGATGAGCGCGCCCGCGCTACCAAGACCGAGATCCTGGATCGAACCGAGCGAGACGCCATACAGGTAGACGAGTGGTGGTCGGGCGTAGTTGACGTTGCCCACGAGGTTGTAGAACTCGTCGAACGCCTGGTACGCCGCGATCAGGTTGAGCAACAGCACGGCGATCGACGTCGCCCGCAACTGTGGCAGCGTGATGTGCCGGAACACCTGCCAACCGGGCTTCGCGCCGTCGACGTAGGCGGCTTCGTACAACTCGGTCGGGATGCGCTGCAGGCCGGCGATGAACAGGATCATGTAGAAGCCGAGTTGGAGCCACAGCCGCACGGTCACCAAGGGGAGCCAGTACCACGGTGGGTCGACCGTGCTCAGCCAGGCGATCTCGCTGATCCCGAACCAGCCGAGCACGGTGTTGGCGAGCCCGAAGCGTACGCCGTTGAAGATCGAGAGTTTCCAGATCAGCGACGCGACGACGTAGGAACACGCGGTCGGAATGAAGAACACCGAACGGAAGAACGCCCGCGCGACCCGCACCTGGTTGACCAGCAGGGCGAGTCCGAGCGACAGGGCGAACGTCAACGGCACGATGAAGACCGCGAAGACCGTGAACGTCAACAGGCTGGAGAGGAAGTTGGGGTCGGTGAGCATGTCGGCGTAGTTGCGCAGGCCGACGAAGTCGGTGGGCGTGACCGTGTTACGGGCGTCGAAGAAGCTGAGGAAGAGGCTCCAGAGGATCGGCACGTAACCGAAGATCAGCAGGCCGACCAGGAAGGGCCCGACGAAGATCCAGAACGCCAGGGAGTTACCCCTGATGCCCCGGCGACGTCGTCGGGGCTTGTCGCTGCCCCTGGTCGTGGACGGGTCGGCGACCGCACTCATCGGCTCACCCGAACAGCCGGTCGAGTTCTGCCTGCGCCGTCTTCTGCGCCTTGTCTGCCTCCTTGGCCGGATCAGCGCCCTTCTTGATGATGTTGGTGAGCATGTCACCGAACGCCGTACCCATCTTCGGCGTCCAGGCCGGGTTGTCGGTGAAGCCGTGGTCGGCGGCCAACTTCACCGCGTCGGCGGCGGCGCCGCTCTGCAGCTTCGTGGCCTTGGCGGCAAGGCTCTTTCGCGGCGGGATGTGGAATCCGTAACTGAGGTTCCAGTCCTCCTGGAAGTCGGTCTTGTCGATCCACAGCCAACGGACGAAGGCCTTGGCGGCCTCGACGTCGCGACTCTTCGCGGAGACGAACTGCGTCCAGCCGCCGGAGTAGACGCTGTCCTTGCCCTGCGCGTCGAGTTTGGGGAACGCCAGCACGCCCACGTCGTCGCCGAACTTCTTCAGGATGGCGGGCATCGCCCACAGGCCGATCCACTGCATGGCGACGAGTTCGTTGAGGAAGGCGCCCGGGTCGGTCCAGTCGGTCGGCGCACCCAGCAGAATCGACTTGCTGGCATTGAGTTCGTGCAGCTTGGCGTAGGCCTGGAGTGCCCGCGGCCCCGCGAAGTTGGGCTTCTCGTCGTCGGTGAGGTAGCTGCCTCCGGAGGACCACAGTGCCGGTCCGCCCAGTGCGAGCCCGCCGTCGTTGCCGACGAACATGCCCTTCATGGTCTTGGTCGTCAGTGCCTTGGAGGCCTCGATCAGGTCGTCGATCGTGGTCGGCGGCTCGATCCCGGCCTTGTCGAGCAGACTCTTGCGGTAGTAGATGAGCTGGGGGTCATCGATCATCTTGATGCCGTAGACCTTGCCGTCCACGGTGTTCTGGGCGAGGTCGTTGGGGTTGAGGTCGTCCTTGACGTCCTCGATGATGTCGTCGAGCGCGACGACCTGCTTGCTCTGCACCATGGCGATGTTGAGCTGGCTCTCGAAGACGTCCGGCCCCTTGTCGGAGAGCAGGCCGGAGGAGAGCTTGGAGGCGTAGTCGCCCGGTGTCCACTGCACGTTGACACCGGCTTTGGTGTAGGCCTTCGCGTAGCGCAGGGCGGCTTCCTTGGTGCCGGCCTCGCCGTACTGGTGATACCACTGCGACAACGCGACACCATCACCATCACCGCCGCCCCCGCCACCCGACGGGCGACCGGTGTTTCCGCCGCACGCCGCGGCCAGGGCGCCGAACGCGGCCAGTCCACCCGCATGGCGGAGGAAGTGCCGCCGGTTCAGACCGCGAGAGGGTTCGGTGGGGCTCATGCGGACACCTCCGATAGACCTTGGCAGCCGGGGAAGTCACGGCTTTCGAATCGTCCTCGCTGGTGCGATCCGGCGCGGCCACCAAAGGTGGGGCGCCGATGATCTTGCCACGTTGGAGAACGTTCGCAGGCCATCGGAACGACGTCAAGACGTAATTCGCGGTGAACCTGGAGTTGGCCAGGGAGGGCACGCTCTCACCGGACAGAGCTGAGCCCGCGCCAGGGCGGCCCAGATCGCGGAGGCGGGCGATCTGGACCTTCCGAGCGCGGGCTCAGAAAGCTCCTGCGGTGGTGCCTGGGGTCCTACGGTGACACTGGCTCCTGCGGTGACACTGGCTCCTGCGGTACCGCTGCGGCCACGCCTACGCCATGGCCCCGGTGCTGCTCACACTTCCCCGGCGCGGGTCTGCACACTCGTCACGCTACGACGAGGGCTCCTCGACGGCCTGCCCTCGACCGTTTCGGTCGCCCCGGTCGTCCAACCAGTAGATGCCGCCGAACCCTCCGGTCCCGTCGCTCACGCAGAAGACCAGCGAATCGCGAGGCTGGCCACGCGATCCCCAGACCTCAGACGTCGGATCAGCGCGCGACGCGCCCTCACCCACGAACCTCGCGGACTCGCGCTCAGTCGGCTCCTCCATGGTGCGCCTTCCGTGCACAGGCCGGTGCGCGGCCACCCGAAGTTCGGCGATCCACAACCTACGGTGTGGCCACCTCAGCTTTGGTCGATCGCGCCCGTACGAATTCTGCGTGAGAGCGCGTCGTTGACGAACTCTCACCCCGTTGGACGAACTCGTACGCCGGGAGCGGGTCTTGGCCCACGACGCCGTACACAACCCGGCGGGGCTTCGTCGCGTTGGACTCCACTTGCCGGAGCCTCGAATTGTGCACCCCTCCGAAGGCGGTCCGCTACCCGGCCCGACACTTCGAGTGTCCAGCCGATCGGATCAGCGACCGCATCCGCCGCGTTGGTCCCACACGCCCATCCGGAAGCGGAGCCGCCGTCGATGTGGACGGCCGAGGTTGCTCACATCTCCGGGAGCGCTGCACCCATCGTGGCCTGTACGGAGCGTCGGGACCGGGCGTTTCCGCAAATTCCCTGGCCACGGCGACACGCAAGTCGTCACCCGGCTGGCCGTCACGGGCCGGTGCTCATGGGCCGGTGGTCACGGGCCGGTGGTCACGGGCCGGTGGTCACGAACTCCAGCACCCGAGCGATCCGCCGCGCCGCGTGGCTCAGCTGGGAACGCCGCTCGAAGAACCGGGGTAGGCGACGTCTGGAGACCGAGACGGCCAGCGCGCCGAGCAGGGAGTGCCCGCGGACGGGGGCGGCGACCCAGATGGCGGTGCCGCCCGCGTACTCCTCCTCCGTCTCGGGGTCGGTGGGAGAGGGCTCGGCCAGCCGGTCGTAGAGGGCCGTCGGGTCGGTGTAGGGCTCCACCCGCGGTGAGGTGACGCCCTGCCGGCGAAGGTGGGCGGCACGCTCCGGCGCCGGCAGGCAGGCCAGCAGGCAACTGCTCAACGCGGCCGCGTGTGCCGAGTCGCGGAGACCGAGGGAGTCGCCGAAGCGCGGCAGCGCCGGGGTGTCGACGACATCGAGGAGCCTGAGCTCACCGTCGGCGTAGGTCGCGAAGTACGCCGGGCAACCCAACTCGTCGTTAAGCATCCGCAGGGTCGGATGAGCGCGCGCCGCGATCAACTGGTCGCGTCCTCGGCGCAGCAACGCGTGCACCCGGTCTCCGAGCAGGTAGCCGTCGTCGACGCGGCGCAGGTGCCGCTCGTGGACCAACGTGCGCAGGAGGTGGTTGGTGGTCGGCAGCGGCTCGCCGGTCTGATGGGCGAGTGCGCGCGCGGGCAGCGGACGGTCGGAGGCGGCGACGACATCGAGGAGGCGCAGCGCCCGGCGTACCGATCCGATCGGCGTGTACTCGTCGTGCCGCACCGTCGACCTCCTCCTGACGTGAACGGAACCGTATCGCCGCGACCAGGACATCGACAACGATACGTGCTCAATCGATCACGAATCGTGTCCAAACCGTGCCGCCGGCGCGACGGGGAGTCGGCCTACTCGTGAACCGCGTGCTCGTGGGCGCGGTGCTTCGTCGACTCGATCTGGAACGTCGAGTGTTCGAGGTCGAAGTGGCCGGCCAGGCACTCACCCAACGCGTCCAGCACGCGTCCGGTGTCGCCGCCGGCGATGGTGGTCTCGGTGACCACGACGTGCGCGGACAGGACGGGAAGCCCTGAGGTGATGGTCCAGGCGTGCAGGTCGTGGACGTCGACGACGCCGTCGGTGCGGACGATGTGGCGGCGTACGTTCTCCAGGTCGACGCCCTTGGGTACCGCCTCCAGCAGCACGTCGACGGCATCCCGCAGCAGCGCCCAGGCGCGGGGCAGGATCATCAGGGCGACCGCGAGGGAGGCGATGGCATCGACCTGCCGCCAGCCGGTCAGGACGATGACCAACGCCGCCACCAGGACCGCGACCGAGCCGAGCAGGTCGCCGAGCACCTCGAGGTAGGCGCCGCGCAGGTTCAGCGAGGTGGACTGCTCGCGGTGGAGCAGCAGCAGCGACGCGGTGTTGGCCACCAGGCCGACACTCGCCACCACCAGCATCAGTGTCGAGCCGACCTCGGGCGGTGCGAACAACCGCTGGACCGCCTCGACCACGATGAACAGCGCGAGCGCGAAGAGGACGACGGCGTTGGCCGCGGCGGCGAGGATCTCCACCCGCTGCCAGCCGAACGTACGCCGCACGGTCGGTGCCCGCTGGGCCAGCGTCACCGCGACCAGCGCCAGGACGATCCCGGCGGAGTCCGCAGCCATGTGTCCGGCGTCGGCGAGCAGCGCCAGCGAACCGGACAGCACCGCGCCGACGACCTCGACGACGAACACCGAGGCGGTGAACCCGAGCACCAGCGCGAGGCGGCGGCGATGGGCTCCCGTGACCGTCACGTGCCCGTGGCCGTGGCCGGCGCCCATCAGTCGGACTCCTCGGCCGAGGTCGACCTGCGGCCCGGCCGGTGGTGGGCACGGGTCGGCGCGGCCTCGTGGGACCGCGCCGGACGGGAGCGGTGTGAGCCGTGCGGTGCACCCGACACGGGTTGGGTGGGGCGCCGTCCGGCCTCGGTCGCCGCGGACGATGCCGCGGGCGGCACCGCGACCTGGGACTCCACCTCCACGTCGCAGACGTCGGGGCGGTCGGCCTCCCCGACCACCTGGAGGAACTCCAGGAGGGCGTGGGCGAGGTGCGGACTGGCGAGCTCGTAGCGCACCTGGCGCCCCTGCGGCGTCGCCGCGACCAGGCCGCAGCCGCGCAGGAAGGTGAGGTGGTTGGAGACGTTGGAGCGGGTCAGGTCGAGCGCCTCCGCGAGCTGGGCGGGGTAGACCGGGCCGGCGACCATGGCGAGCAGCATGCGGCAGCGCGTCGGATCGGCGATGGCCCGGCCCAGGCGGGACATCGCCTCGACGCCGGCGGAAGGTGCGGACACGCCTCCGATAGTACAGCCATAGCTGTACCGTCAACGGGTCGTCGTCGAGGCCGGGTCGTCGCCGCGGCACGAATCCGTCCCCACGGTACGGACCGCCCCCACAGCACAAATCCATCCACAACTCGCAGGGACCCGGCCAAGCAGGCGCCTACCGGGCGAGCCATCCTCCGTCGACCGGGATCACCGCACCCGACACGTAGTTGGAGGCGGGCGCGGCCAGGAAGACCACCGCGCCGGCCAGGTCCTCCGCGCGGCCCCACCGGCCCGCCGGGATCCGGTCCAGGATCGCCTTGCTGCGCTCCGGGTCGGCGCGCAGCGGACCGGTGTTGTCGGTGGCGATATAGCCGGGTGCGATGGCGTTGACGTTGATGCCGTACGACGCCCATTCGTTGGCGAGAGCGCGGGTCAGCCCCGCGAGCCCACTCTTCGCGGCGGTGTAGGCGGCGACGTTGATGCCGCCCTGGAAGCTCAGGACGGACGCGGTGAAGATGACCTTGCCGCTTCGCCGCGCGACCATCCGGCGGCCCAGCTCGCGGGTCAGGGCGAACTGCGCGGACAGGTCGACCGCGAGCACGTCGTCCCAGTCCTCGTCCGGGTAGTCGACCGCGGGGGCGCGGCGGATCGTTCCGGCGTTGTTGACGAGGATGTCGACCGGCCGCTCACGGGCCGCTACCCCACGGGCGAAGCCCAGGACCGCCGCCCGGTCGGCGAAGTCGACCTGGTGCGCCTCGAACTCACGGCCGAGGCCCGTCACCGCGCGCTCGACCTCGCTCCCGCTCGGCTCCAGCTGGGCGCTCACCCCGATGACGTCCGCACCCGCGCCGGCCAGTGCTGTCGCCATCGCCTGGCCGAGGCCCCGCCGCGCGCCGGTGACGAGCGCGACCTTGCCGGTCAGGTCGAACAGGCCGGCGGACGCGGGTGTCTCGTGCGGTCCGGTCACGAGGTGGCCTGGCAGTCGATCAACACCTTCATGACGCCGCCGCCGGACTCCAGTGCCTCGAACGCCTCGGTCGCGCCGGAGAGCGGCACGACGCGGGAGATGAGTTCCTTGGCGGGGACCTCGCCGCCGGCCACGAGCTTCACGGCGGTCTCGAAGTCCTCGCGCGTGTAGACGCGGGTGCCGAGGATGGTGAGCTCCCGCAGGAAGAGGCGGTTCAGGTCGACGAGGCGTGGCTCGGAGTGGATCGCGACGACTACCATGCGGCCGCGGACGCCGAGGACGTCCGTCGCGGTCCGTACGCCGGCGGCCGCTCCCGAGACCTCGAAGGCCACGGGCGCACCGGCGCCGGAGGTCCAGTCCTGGACGTAGGCCGCGACGTCGGTCTGCCCGGGGTCGATCACGGTCAGGCTGAGCTGCTCGGCGACGCCTCGGCGGTGCGGGTCGAGTTCGAGGACGACGACCTCCGCGCCCTGCGCTTGCGCGACCCGGGCGACCAGCAGACCGATCGGCCCGCCACCCACGACCACGGCCTGCTCGCCGGCCCGCAGGTCGGCCCGGCGTACGTCGTGCACGGCGACCGCGGTCGGCTCGACCAGTGCCGCCTGGTCGAGCGGCAGGTCCGAGGGCAGGCCCAGGACGACCTCGGCCGGGACCGTCCAGCTGCCCTGCATCGCCCCGGCGATGTCGACGCCGATGACCTTCAGCGTCTGGCAGACGTGCGTGTGCCCCGCACGGCACGCGGCGCAGGTGCCGCACCACCGCAGCGGCATGACGGTCACCGGGTCGCCCACCTGCCACGGCGTCACACCTTCGCCGACCTCGGCGATCCGGCCGGAGGACTCGTGGCCGAGGACCGCCCGCTCCGGCACCCGGTCGTCCATCGCGCCGTGCCGAATGTGCAGGTCGGTGCCGCAGATCCCGGCGTAGGCGACCTCGATGCGGACCTCACCAGGTCCGGGCGGGACAGGGTCCCGCTCCTCCACGAGAAGGGTCGGGTCACCTGTGTAGATCGCTGCGCGCATCCACTCTCCTCGGTCGTCGTGTCCGGCTCGGCGGAGCAAGCCTGCAGCGATCATCCTCCAGCCCGGGCCGTGGCGTCCGCCCAGCGGCTGACGAATGGGGCGAGTCGGACGCCCGAGGCCGGCCAGTTCAGGCCCCCCGGACGCAGGAATATTGAATCTTCAACTATCGTTCTGACCGGCAGGACACCCCGACAGGGTTCCGGCCACATCCGAGTGAAGGAGCCAGCTATGCCAGCGGTCAGTGTCGACAACATCCTCGTCCTGCCCCGCGTCCCCCAGGTCCCGGCGACGGCGACCGACCGCAAGGTGGTGTCCGTGACCACGGCGCCGAGCGGCTTCGAGGGCGAGGGGTTCCCTGTCCGCCGCGCCTTCGCCGGTGTGGACATGAGCCAGCTCGACCCGTTCATCCACATGGACCAGATGGGTGAGGTCGAATATGCCCCGGGAGAGCCGAAAGGCACGGCGTGGCACCCCCACCGTGGTTTCGAGACCGTCACCTACATGATCGACGGAACGATGCGGCACCAGGACTCCAACGGTGGCGGTGGTGTCATCAGCGACGGTGACACGCAGTGGATGACCGCCGGTGGCGGCCTCCTGCACATCGAGGCGCCGCCGGAGGAGCTCGTGATGAGCGGCGGCCTGTTCCACGGTTTCCAGCTGTGGGTCAACCTGCCGGCGCGGATGAAGATGACGGCACCGCGGTACCAGGACATCAACCGTGGGGACGTCTCCCTGCTCAGCACCCAGGACGGCGGTGCCCTGCTCCGCGTCATCGCCGGCGACGTGGCGGGACACAGTGGTCCCGGCATCACCCACACGCCGATCGCGCTGCTGCACGCGACCGTCTCGCCGGGCGCCGAGGTCAGACTGCCGTGGCGGCCGGACTTCAACGCGCTCGTCTACGTCATGAGCGGGTCGGGAACGGTCGGCTCCGACCGGCGGCCGGTCCGGACGGGCCAGCTCGCCGTCTTCGGTTCGGGTGACGCGATCACCCTCGCCGCCGACCAGGCGCAGGAGAGCCGGAGCCCGCAGCTGGACGTTCTGGTCCTCGGTGGGCTGCCCATCCGCGAGCCGGTGGCGGCGTACGGGCCGTTCGTGATGAACACCAGGCAGGAACTGCTCCAGGCGTTCGAGGACTACCAGGCCGGGCGGCTGGGGAGCATCCCTGCCCAGCCGCACCCGGGGCACGACGTGCTCTGAGCGACCCTCGGAGCCGCCGCCTCGACGACGCCGGCCAACTCAGGCGACTCACTTCGCCTGGGCTGGCCGGCGTCCTGCTGTCCGGACGACGACCCGCGCCACCCGTGGATCACCTCCGTGGCTGCAGGACGAAGATCGTGTTACCGAACGGGTCGAGCACGTCGAAGGTGCGCGCGCCCCACGGCTCGTCCTTCGGCGGCTGCCGGATCTCCACCTTCGACCGCCACTCGGCGTAGTAGGCGTCCGCGCTCTCGACCTCCAACGACACGCACGCCTGCCTGCCGTGGCCGGCCATCGGAGCATCGATCGTCAGGCGGATCGTGCCGCGCTCGAGCCCCAGTAAGCCGGTCATGCCGTCGTCTGAGGCTTCGAGGACGACGCGGAAACCGAGCGCGTCGACGTAGAACTTCCGGGCCGTACGGAGGTCGTCGGCGGGCAGGATCGGGATCGCTCGCTCTGTCATGGATCGACTGTAGGTCTGGCGAAACGCCGCACGACAGACCAGCGACCCAGCTCACCGGGTTGGCCGGCCTCGCTGCTACGTCCGACGGGTACGCGCTGAGACCAGGCCCGCGAGCAGACGCGCGGCCGCGCCACGCGGATCCCGCCCCGGCAGCCACACGGCCCGGAACCGGCGTTCGAACGACACCCCTTCCACCGGGATGGCGACCAGCCGGCCGTCGGCGAGTTCGGCTCCGACGGCGAGGGCGCTGAGCACGCCCGGCCCCTCCCCCGCCATCACCGCCGCCTTGATCGCGGTCGTCGACCCCAGCTCGAGACCCGGACGCGCCTCGTAGCCGGCGCCGGCGAGCCGGTGGACGAACACGTCGCGCGTACCGGAGCCGCGTTCGCGCAGGACGAGCCGCTCGGCGCCGAGTTGGTCCGGGCGGACGCCGCGAGCCCGCCGCGACCGCGCCCACGGATGGGTCGGCGCGACGATCAGCAACAGTTCGTCGGTTCCGACGGTGCGGGACCGCAGCCCGGTCGGCGCCGTGACCCCCTCCACGAAGCCGAGGTCGGCCCGACGTTCGCGCACCATCGCCGCGACCTGCTCGGAGTTTCCGACCTGCAAGGAGACGGCGAGGTCGGGTTCGCCTCCGTGCAGCCGGGACAGCCAGCCCGGCACGAGGTACTCCGCCACCGTCATCGACGCGGCGAGCCGGAGCCGGTCGGCCTGTTCGGCGCGGAGCGCCGCCACGCCGAGGGTGAGCTCGCGGGCGGCCTCCAGAACCGGACGCGCCCAGTCGACCACGGCCACCCCTTCCGGCGTCAGCCGGGAGCCCACGGTCGAGCGCTCCAGCAGACGCAAGCCGAGCTTGCGCTCCAGTCCACGAATCCGCTGACTCACCGCGGGCTGGCTGATGCCGTGCAGCCCGGCGGCCCTTCGCAAGCTGCCGGTCTCGGCGACCGTCACAAGAAGTTGCAGGGTCGCGAGCTCGGGCGTCGCGGGTGGAAGCACACCCTCAGCGTAGGTGACGTCAGCCCTCACCCATATAAGCGTCGCTTACCACCTGCGCCGAAAACGACGGCTACCCCCGCACACCGACAACGAGCATCGTGATCAGTGGCCGCGGAACACGACCGTGGACAGGCGGAAGGAGCGGGCGTGGTCGGCGTAGTCCTCCCGCTGGCCGTGGCCGCGACGGCGACCGTCCTCGGCCGTTTCGTCCCGGTGGCCGGCGCACCGGTGCTCGCCCTGGCGTTGGGCGTGGTGGTGATCACGACGGTGCCGAGGTTGGGACGTTTCGGGTCCGCGGTCGTGGGCGCCGGCAGATGGTCGATCCAGGCCGCGGTCGTCGTACTCGGCGCGAACCTGTCCCTGCACCAGATCGCACACACCGGAGCGAGTTCGCTGCCCGTCCTCGCCGGTACCCTCGCCGTCGCGTTGGGAGGCGCACCGCTCCTCGGTCGGGCGATGGGCGTCAGCGGCGGACTGCGCACCCTGATCGGTGTGGGAACGGGCATCTGCGGAGCGTCCGCGATCGCGGCGACGTCGCGTGTCGTGGTCGTCACCGAGGCCGAGATCGCCTACGCCGTGTCCACGATCTTCGCGTTCAACGTCGCCGCCGTACTGGTGTTCCCGCTGCTGGGTCACCTGCTGGGACTGTCCGCACCAGGGTTCGGCCTGTGGGCGGGCAGCGCCGTGAACGACACCTCCTCCGTGGTCACGGTCGGGTACGCGTTCAACGCCACCGCGGGCGATCACGCGGTCGTCGTCAAGCTGACCCGGACCCTCGCCATCATCCCCGTGACGATCGGGCTCGCCCTCGCGCGCGCCCGTGCCGAGCGGGGACCCGCCGGCCCCTCGGCTGCCGGGTCGAGCGAACCGAGCGGGCGGCCCGGGCCCACCGGGCCGGCCGGGGCACGTTCGTGGCCGTTCCGGTTGGTGCCCGGCTTCCTCCTCCTCTTCCTGTGCGCGGGTCTGGCGAACACGGTCGGGCTGGTCCCCGCCGTCGCCCAGGCACCGCTGTCCACGGCGGCCGGGTTCCTGGTCACGGTCGGACTCGCGGCGGTCGGACTGGGTACGCGGCTGCACGACCTGCGGCGTACCGGGCCACGCCCGATGCTGTTCGGTGGGCTCCTCTGGGCAGCCCTCGCCTGCACCGGTCTCGCGATCCAGGCGGTCACCGGCCAGTGGTGACCCACGGCGAGGAGGCGAGTCGTCCGGGCGGGATATGGCATGAAACGTCCGGGCTCGCCCCGCTTCAGCGCCTGCCGGTGTTCGGCCAAGACCCTAGAATCGGCCTCACCACGCCGCGCACCCGCCGGCGACGGCCTGCCGCTCCCACCTCTCGCGCAGTCCGGAAGCTCGAGCCGTCGCCCAGGCTCCGAACCAGGGATGAGTGCCGACATGCTGGTCATCGCCAACAAGGCAGCGGGCAGCACCGAGCAGGAGGCTGTCAGCGAAGCGCTGGAGGTTCTCCGCGGCGATGGTCCGGCCGAGCTGTGCTACTCCGAGTCCCGCGAACAACTCGAGGAGCTTCTCGACCGGCTCGACGGTCGCACCCTCGTCGTGGTCGGCGGGGACGGCTCGCTCCACACGACGGTGGCCGCCCTGCACGCACGGGGCGAACTCGGCTCGGTCCGCATAGGCCTGGTCCCACTCGGCACCGGCAACGACCTCGCCCGTGGACTCGACATCCCCCTCGATCCACGTGAGGCCGCGCGACTCGTCCTCGACGGGAAGCCGACCCCGATGGACCTGCTCGTCGACGACACCGGCGGCGTGGTCGTCAACGCGGTCCACGTGGGCGTGGGAGCGGATGCCGCGCAGGCGGCGAGACCGATGAAGTCCCGCCTGGGTCCGCTCGCGTTCCCGGTCGGTGCGGTCATGGCCGGGCTGCGGACGAAGGGGTGGCGGCTGGAGGTCGTGGTCGACGGTAGGACCATCGCGGTCCCCCGGCGCAAGGCACTGATGGTGGGGCTGGCCAACGCACCGAGCATCGCGGGGGGAACGGCACAGCTCCATCCGCACGCGGACCCACACGACGGCCTGGTCGACGTCGTGGTGTCGCACTCGGTCTCCCCGCTGGCGAGGCTCGGCTACGCCGTCCGGCTCCTGCGTGGTGACCACACTTCACGCGACGACGTTGTCACGACGCGGGCCAAGGAGGTCAGTGTGGCCGGTGAGCCGTTCTGGCTGAACGCCGACGGCGAGGTCACCGGCCCGACTCGGAGCCGTTCGTGGACGGTCGCCGCCGGCGCGTGGAAGCTGATCCTGTCCAGCGACGAGAATCAGCCCGGCTGACCTGGGCGGATCAGCCCTTCCGGTAACGCGCGTCGAAGAGGCAGTAGACGCCGTAGCAGGCGACTCCGACCGCGATCGCCCCGAGCATCACGGTGCCGTGCGGTTGCCGCGCGAGCGTCGAGAGCGTGGTGTCGAGTCCGGTGGCCTTCTGCGGGTCGAACGTCACCGCCGCGACCACGATCAGCGCCCCCACCAGGCCGTAGGCCACACCGAGCGCGGCGTAGCCGACCTGGCCGAGTGTCAGGGCGATTCGGCGTCCGGGATCGCTTGCCCGGGCGAGATCGAGGTCCTCGGTGAACTTCTTCTTCAGGCCGCGGTAGACGAGGAACCCCGCGACCACGACGACGCCGAGGCCGACCAGCCCGACCAGCACCTGTCCCAGCGGCAGCTTGAGCACCTTCGCGGTGAATGCCTCCTGGGTGCCGTTGGAGCTGCCGCCGCCACCACCGCCCGCGGCGACCTTGCCGGCGCTGAAGGCCAGGACGCCGAACACGACGGCCTCACCCGCACTCGCCAGTCGGCGCATTAGACGCCGCCGGTCAGAGCCCGCACCTGAGTAGCCCCACGCCGCCTCGGCCAACTGCCACAGCACCAGCGCGACCAGCCCGACGCAGATCGCCCAGAGGAGCACCTGACCGCCGGGCTGGTTGGCCAGCGTCTGCAGGGCTCCGGACTTGTCGGGCTTGCCACTGCCGCCGGTCGCGACCTTGAAGGCGAGGTAGGCGAAGGCGAGATTGACGACGCCGTAGGCGGCCAGGCCGACCCGGCCGAGCAGCTTCACCGGCCGGCTGTCGGCCGCCTGCTGGGCCTTACGGCCGGCATCCCGACCTTGCCCTGTCCGCGTGACCATTACGCGCTCCCGCCTCTTGTTCGTTCCGGGTTGTCCGAGCGACGTTCGAGGTTGTCCGAGCGACGTTCTCTTCGCGGCCGTGCTCAGAGCGCGGGAGGCGGCGGGCCGTCGTCGTACACCCGACGCTCCTCGACCCGCGCGGTCGCCGCACGACGCCGCGGACCCCAGATCACCAGGGTCAGGATGATGCCCAACACACCGACGATCAACAGGATCCAGCCGACCACCGAGAGTTCGAGTCCCGAGATGTCGTAGTCGACCGCGAACGCGAGGATGGCGCCGACAGCGATCAGAAGGATGCTGACGCCGATTCCCATGGAGACCACCTCACAGCTGGTTGGTCAGGTCTGGTAGCTCAGGTCCGAAACATCCCCGTTGCCCCCTGCTCTCACACGCTAGGGCACATTCGAACTTGACGCGAACCGACCAGGTCCGGCCGTACGGAACCACCCACAGCACCCGGCCGAACACGCACCACGCGCAACAGGAGACACAAAAGCGGTGCCCGCGCCGTGTGGCGCGGGCACCCGCAGTGAACTCAGAAACTCAGGACGCGAAGGCTAGTCCTTGTCGAACATCTTCTTCGCGGAGTCCTTGGCATCGCCCGCCGCGTCGCCTATCTTTTCGCCAGCCTGCTTCGCGTGGGCCTGCGTCTGCTCCGTGCGGCCCTCTTCGCGCATCTCTTCGTCGCCCATGACCTGGCCGACCTTCTCCTTGGCCTTGCCCTTCATGTTCTTGGCCTTGTTCCTCATCTTGTCGCCCATCGCGGAGGTCTCCCTTCCCAGGCGCCGCGGCTTCGGGACCTGCTGGCCGCGACCTCACGCTCACAGCACATACCCGTGACGGTGTCTAAGGCAACCGGTCTTCGACTGTTCGACTCGGACACTTCCCTTTGACTCGGACACTTCGGTTCGGTACGACGGTGGTGAGTGGCCACCAGGGCCGCCCGCGACATGCGTGTCGCTCACGTATGGGAGGAAGTGAAGGTCTGGTGCGTTTCCGCGACGCGAGTCATCTCCTCGTCGCCCGTGGGCACTTCCTGCCACGATGAAGGCGCTTCACCCGCCAGGGACGACGAGACTTCTTACCTGACAGGGATTCGCGCTCTCACCCGGTGAGGGCAACGTAGGTGCGCCACGGAACACCAATGACGTAACCAAGTCGTCGATTGGCGCGCAGGGACGCCTCGTTCACCTCCGCGCCGCCGGTTCCAAATCTCCGTACGCCTTCCGCGGCCAGCGTCAGGACCGCCTGTGACTTCACCACCGTCGCGAACCCACGACCACGAAAGAGTCACGACGTACCAGCGGTGGATTCCCTGCTCGCGGAGGCGTTCCGTCACGGCATCGTGCATGGCGAACCAGGACCTGTCGTCGGCGGCCACGATCTGCACGCGACACGTGTTCGCAGCGTCGTTCATCCCGGACAGCGAGGCCGCGGCCACGACCTCCGGCGTGGATCCAGCGAGCTCACCGACCAGGACCTGCGTCGCGGAGGGCAGCGTGGCGAGGTCAGGGCCGTCGGAGGCGAGACGGGGAAACGTACGCCGCCAGAGCATACGGACCTGGTCGACGTCGGAGGCGGGCTGCGCCGGCCGGACACTGAGCACCGGGTCGGCCGGGTTCAGTGAACCTGGGTGCGGTCGTGGACCCGGTGGTCACGGTGGCCAGGACTGCATCGCCGAAGTCCAACGTGATCTGGTAGTTGTCGGGAGTTTCGACGTCGATCAGCTCACCGTCAACCACACGTTGCGGGCGAAGGCGGCCGGTGAACGCCGAGACCCGGCGTACGGGACCGAGCAGCCCGGCGAGCGCGGTGATGTTGTAGACGCCGAGGTCGAACAGCGGCCCGCCACCCGCGCGGTAGAACCACGGGCCCCAGTCGGGACCGTCCCAGCCGTAGCGCCCTCGGGCCAGTGCCGGCCGGCCGATGTCGCCGTCGCGGATGTGGCGCCACATCGCCTGGAACGTCGGGCTGAGGATCACGAACGGTGCACACACCAGGTGGCCCGCGCTCGTCTTGGACAGTTCGACGAGTTCGGCCGCCTCCTCCAGCGTGGTCGCCATCGGCTTCTCCACCAGCACGTGCTTGCCGGCCAGCAAGGCGGCCTTGGCAAGCCGCCCGTGCTCGGGCATCGAGGTGAGGACGAGAACGACGTCGACCTCGGGGTCGTCCAGGACCTCGGTGTGGTCGGTGGTGAACCGCTGAACTCCTGGCTCACGGAGTACGACGTCGCGCAGGTCCGGGTTCACGTCACACGCGACCAGGTCTCCGACCTGGCCGCGGCTGCGCAGCTGCCGGATCAAGGACATGTAAGGGCCGCGCATCACGCGACCGCATCCGACCAACCCCAGCTTCAACGGCCCACCCACCACGACCTCCGTCGACGAGACAGCTCGATGTCTGCTGGACGCTAGAGACCGGCCGCGCGGGCAGTCAACCGGGCCGCGCGCAGGTGGCACTGATCGGACTTCCTTGCAGCGCCGGCCCTACGGCTGGGGACGGAGCCGGGTGAGCTTGTCGGGATTCAGGACGCAGTAGATGCCGTGGACGAGGCCGTCGCGGGTGTGGACGGAGACGACCTGGTCGATACCGTCGACGGTGACCCAGATGGCGGGCCGGCCGTTGACCTCGACCAGCCGGAAATCCTCGAACGGATACCTTCGGACCAGGCCCGCGATGAAGGCGACGACGTTGGTCAGTCCGGACACCGGACGCAGCGCGGCGCGCACCTTGCCGCCGCCGTCGTTCCAGGCGACGACGTCGTCGCTGAGCATCGAGGTCAGCGCGTCGATGTCGCCGCCCTGAGCGGCGTCCATGAAGCTCAGCAGCAGCTTCGCGTGGTCCTGTGAGGACGGCTGGAACCGATCACGGCCCTCGGCCAGCCGTGCGGCGGCCCGGTGTGGATCTGGCGGCAGTTCGCGACCGTGGCGCCGATGATCGGCGCGATGTCGTCGTAGGGCAGGTCGAACGCCTCACGCAGGAGGAACACCGCCCGCTCCGGCGGCGAGAGGCGCTCCATCAGGTGCAGGGCGGCATAGGACAGGGTGTCGCGGAGTTCGGCGGTGTCGAGGGGCCCGAACGCGGCGCTGTCCACGGGTTCGGGCAGCCACGGTCCGGTGTATGCCTCGCGGGTGACCCGGGCGCTTCGCAGCTGGTCCAGGGCGAGCCGCGACACGATCGTGAGGAGGAACGCCCGGGGCTCCCGGACGTCCACCCGGTCGGCGGCGGTCCAGCGCAGGAAGGCGTCCTGAACCACGTCCTCCGCGTCCCACATGCTGCCGAGCAGGCGGTACGCCAAGCCCAGCAGCAGGGTCTGTCTTTAATAGTTGAATTTGAGTTGTTATTAGCTGTCATATAGTAGTGACGTGAACTTGAAGGAGTGGGCGGCTTCCCAGGGTGTCGGTTACGCCACTGCTCTGCGGTGGTACAAGGCTGGGAAGTTGCCCGTTCCGGCGTATCAGGTCGGGCGGTTGATCGTCATCGGTGAGCCTGGAGTCGCCGCTGGTAGGGCTGTGGCCGTTTATGCCCGTGTCTGTTCAAGTGACCAGAGCGCCGACCTCGACCGGCAGGTTGCGCGGGTGTCGGCGTGGGCCACGACCAACAGCTACCAAATTGGCAAGGTCGTGACCGAGGTCGGGTCCGCGCTCAACGGGAAGCCTCAGAAGTTCCTCGCACTGCTTCGTGACCAGTCGGTGCAGACGATCATCGTTGAGCGCCGCGACCGCTTCGCTGGCTTCGGTGCCGAGTATGTGGAGGCCGCTCTCGCGGCGTCGGGCCGCCGCATGGTTGTGGTGGACCCGTCTGAGGTTGATGAGGATCTGGTTCGGGACGTGACCGAGATCCTGACCTCATTGTGCGCACGGCTCTACGGTCGCCGCGGCGCCGCCAACCGCGCGGCTCGTGCGGTTGCCGCCCTGTCCGAGGACCCGGCGTGACGCTGCTTGGGTACAGGTACGCACTGGACCCGACGCCGCGTCAGGCCCGATACATGGCTGGGCACTGCGCGGCCGCACGTCGTGCGTTCAACTGGGGTCTTGGCCGGGTGAAGGCGAATCTGGACCAGCGGGCAGCCGAACGCACCTACGGCATCCCTGACGAGCTAGGGACGCCCAGCCTCACATGGTCGCTCTACAGCTTCCGCAGGGACTGGAACCAGGCCAAGAACGACGTAGCGCCATGGTGGGCCGAGTACAGCAAAGAGGCGTATTCGTCCGGGCTCGATGCTCTGGCGGCTGCCTTGAAGAACTGGGGTACTTCCCGCACCGGCAAGCGCAACGGTGCCCGCGTCGGGTTCCCGCGGTTCAAGTCCAAGCGACGCGCGGTGCACTCGTGCCGGTTCACCACCGGAACCATCCGCTGTGAACAGCGGCACGCCGCACTTCCGCGCATCGGGCGGGTGAAGCTGCACGAGCATCCGGCCAAGTTGCTCGACGCGCTGAGGGAAGGGTCGGCGCGCATCATGTCCGCCACGATCCGTTTCGAACGTGGCCGCTGGTTCGTGTCCTTCACCGTGGAACAGTCGCTTCCCGAACTCACACCCGCTCGGCCCGATGCGGCTATCGGCGTGGATCTTGGTATCAAGACCCTCGCGACCCTGTCCGAAGGCCCACCCGTTGAGAACCCGCGTCACTACATCCAGGCCCAGCAGAAGCTGGCTCGCCTGTCGCGACGCGTGTCCCGTCGTCGCGGCCCGGACCGGCGTATCGGTCAGGCCGCGTCGAAGCGGTGGCAGCGCGCCAACGCCCAGCGCAACCGGGTGCATCACCGTGTCGCTGACCAGCGGCGCGACGCCATGCACAAGCTGACCACCCGGCTCGCGTCCACCTACGCCACGGTCGTGGTCGAAGACCTCAACATCACCGGCATGCTGTCCAACCGCAAACTCGCCCGTCATATCGCTGACGCCGGGTTCGGTGAGTTCCGGCGCCAACTGGAATACAAGGCCGAACGGTTCGGCGGCCTGATCGTGGCGGACAGGTGGTTCCCCTCAAGCAAGACCTGTTCGGGCTGCGGAACAGTGAAAGCCAAGCTGCTCCTGTCCGAACGCGACTACGTCTGTAACACCTGCGATCTGATCATGGACCGCGACAAGAACGCGGCCAGGAACCTCGCCGCGCTGGCAGTCGCCGCGAGTAGTGCGGAGACACAAAACGGACGCGGAGCCGACCAGAAGACCCGGATTACCGGGCAGGTGGCCGAGAAACGTCAACCGGGCACGGCATCTACCGGTAAGACCCGGACTCCTTTACCAGAAGGTGCAGGTGTATAGCTAATGACTACTCACTTGCAACGGAACGTGCCAGTAGATCTTGGTGGTGGTGCGACCTTCCGTCACACCGGCCTCGCAGGAGCCGCCGAGGCGTGCCGCGCGAGCGGTGAGAGCCCGCAGGTAGCTCGCCGCCTCGTCGCTCCCGGCGACGGCACCGTCGTCCAGCACCACGAGCGCGAGTTCGTCCGGGCTGGCTCGCACCAGCATCTCGACCTTCGTGGCCGACCCGCGCTCGGCGATGTAGGTCAGTGCGTCCCGCACGACGAGTGGCAGTGACTGTTCGACCTCCGGCGGCATGGCCGGGTCGAACGTTCCCTCCATGACGAGCCGCGGGGTGAAGCCCAGTCGTCGACCCGCGGCATCCACCTCCCGCCCGAGGCGGTCGCACACGGACGGGTCCAGGTTCGCCTCCTCGAGATGGAAGACGCTGGAGATGAGGTCTCTCGTGGTTCCGTCCAGGTCCTGGATGGCGTCCTCGACGCGTTCGCGCACCGCCGACGTGGGCGCCAGGCCCGCCGCGCTGTGCAGGCGGGTACCGATGGCGAACAGCCGCCCGATGACCCCCTGCCGCAGCTCTCGGGCGATGCGCTCACGGTCCTCGAGAACGAGCGCTCGCGTACGTTCCTGGTGCTGCTGAACCCGCTGCAGGGCGAGAGCGGCCGACTGGACGAAGGACTCCACGTGGCGTGCCTCTCGCGCGGCGACCGTCTCCATAGCTGATCCACGACGCCAACCGACGAAGGCCACGCCGAGGACCTCCTCCGGAGCAGAGAGGGGAACCACCATCGCCAGGGTGATGTCGGCGAAGGCGTCGATCCACTCCTGCGGCGGCTCGTAGCCTTCCTCCCAGAGTACGTCCTCACCGACCGCGGTCTGACGGGTGCGAATGAGCTCGGCCGCGGGGGCGATCTCACGGAGGGTGAACCTCGTTCCGGTGGCGTACTCCATGCCGAGACCGTCCGCCGCTTCGAGCGAGCAGACGCCCGGGTATGCGGGATCGACCAGGACCAGTCCGACGTAGTCGGCCGCGGACACCTCCCGTAACCTCCGCGCGATGGCACCCGCCGCCGCCCGCGGACTGTTGTGGGACAAGGGGATCCCGCTGACGTCCGCGATCGCGTCCAGCCACTGCTCGCGGCGTGCCGTGGTCTCCGGCTGGCGGACGTCGGCCAGCCTCATGGCCGCGGCGTCAGCGAAGGCCACGGCGACTTCCTCGTCGGCGGAGTCGAACCCGCCGTCCTTGTCGACGAACAGCAGGTGCGCGGAGGGCCAGGGACCCGCCTGGATCGGAACGCCGAGCAGGTTGTTCATCATCTCCCCGCCCAGGAGCGGGCCGGACCGCGATGCGGTCGTGAGGCGGACGGGGCGTCGTTCCTGGTCGAGAAGGCGCATCACCCGCGAGAAGTCGGGCGTCTGGGTGAGCTGAGCAGGTTCCTCGTCAGTGAGACCGAACGTCACGACCTCCACCAACCGCTCATCCGGGCCGACCTGGACGAACAGGCCGTAGGAGCAGCCGATGGCGGCGCAGGCCGAGCGGAGAAGTCCGCGAAGTACGTGTTCCACCTCGGCCGACCCCCGGCATGTCGTTTCCGCGTGTGCCGACCGTCCTCGCTGCCCAACCTCGTCCGCTGGTGGGCTACGCGGCAACTCGGCCCATGAGCGCACCTCGATGGTAGACACGCCGCTTCCGCTCGGAGTAGGTACGGACGTCCGGCTGTCCCGCGGGTGAGCGGTGATCGCGGGCGGGAGATCACGGGCGCCGGTGTGCGGACTCCCGCCGGTCAGGTGTGCGCTTCGGGGTGACGCCAGAACCATGTCTCCGGGTCGTAGACCGCCGGTGTCGGATGGCTCCACGGTCCGGCGAACCCGTTCAGGGCAAGCTGTTCCCGTCGGGGGACGTTTCCCAGGTCCTTGTGCGCGAGGATCGGCACCGGCGTGTTCGCCACCGGCCCCATGAAGAACGGCCCGTCCTTCACGTGGATGCTCACCATCTCCCAGACGAGCTGGTATCTCTTCAGTGTGTCGGTCTCCACCTTCGCCTGGTCGTGCAACGCCCAGAGGCGTTCGATGGGGCCGCCCTTCACCGGCTCGATGCTCGGTGGTTTCCGCTGGTACGGATCGACGTCCCTGACCTTCTCGGCCGCGGGCGTGTCCCGGATCGCGTGGTAGTTGGCGTGCAAGGGTGCCCACCAGTCCGCGAAGCCGGACAGCGGGACCAGCACCTGCGGCTCGATCAGGATCTCGTGGATGCCGCCACCGTTCTCCCACGCCGTCGTGGACATGAGCTCGCCGGCCTGCCACTTGATGGAGAAGGCGTCCGGCGCGATGGGGTTCTGTCGTGCCTGGATCCCGATCGCCTTCCAGTCGCGTTCGAGCAGGGCGTTCTTGTGGATGTGCTCGGGTGAGGTTCCGGCCGGGTAGTCCAGGCTGATCACCAGCTTCCCGCCGTCCGGGAGCTCCCGAAGGCCGTCGCCGTCCTTGTCGACCACGCCGAGTTCGTCGAGCAGGGCCTTCGCCCGCTCCGGGTCGTGGCGAGAGAAACTGTCCCGCCAACCCGCGTAGGCGCGCGTGGCGCCGGCCCCGCTGTGCAGGTCACTCGCCTTGGGACTGTAGGTCCCGGTGGTGATCTCGCCGGTGTTGAAGTAGATGGACTTGCGGGCGTCGGCGCGGTCGAAGGCGAGGGACAACGCCTGCCGGAACCTCGGCTCCCTGATCAGCGGTCGCAGCTTCGGGTCGCGGTAGTCGTAGTTGAGGAAGAAGATCGAGCTCGTCCCTGACCCGCCGTCCCAGAGCAGCACCTCCAGCCCGGTCCGCGCCTCGGTCCGTTTCAGTCCGGACACGTCGGCCAACGTCAGGGAGAGGAACGGTCCGTGCGCGTGATCGACCTTGCCTTCCTGCAACTGCAGCTTGGTGACCTCGACGTCCTGCGCCGCCACCATCGTGACGGTGTCGAGGAAGGGCAGTTGGTTGCCGGATGTGTCGACGCAGTAGTAGTACGGGTTGCGTTCCCATACGACGCTGCGTCCCTCGCTGTAGGTCCGCACCCGCCAGCCCGTCATGGTCGGACAGGCCGGGTTGACACCGAAGTCGCGGCGCCGGTCGAACTGTCCCGCGGCGCTGGCCCAGTTGGCCGGAACCTTGGGGTTGTAGCGCGGGTGATATGGCGCGAGGTAGTGCTTGGGAGCCATCCAGGCCGGGCCGACCCCGCCGTTGACCCACCGCGCGAGATGGAACGGCGTGAGCGGGGCCGGCGTCTCGAAGCGCATGACCAGCGTGTGGGGGTCGGGGGCGCTCATGTCGACCAGCGCGCCGTTCGCCGAACGTGTCTCGTCCGGCGGTGCCTCGGAGTGGTCCTCGTTCAGGACCATGTCCTCCCACCAGAACATGATGTCCGCGGTCGACCAGGGTTCACCGTCGGACCAGCGCAGGCCCTGCCGGAAGTGGAACGTCCACTCCGAGGCGTCGTCGTTGGACTCCCAGCTCTCCACCAGGCCCGGCCCGACGTCGAGCCCGTCGTTGAGCCAGCGCAGGAGTGAGTGCCCGTACATGTACTCCTTGTTCGCCGCGCCCGCGGTCTCCGTGGTCGGCATCCGCAGGTTGCCGCCGTACGTGCCGGGTGTCACCCAGTGGTGAGGCATGACGTAGGGGTTGCGCGGCAGACGGTCTCCGACCGGCGGCAGGCTGCCGGCCTTGACCTGGGCGGCCAGCTCGGGCGCTTCGGCGAAGGAGGACGGGCGGGGCGGCGGCTTGGTCGCGGACCCGCTCGGCCGGCCCTTCGTCGTGGCCGGGCTCGTCGCGGCAGGGGTGGCACCCCCGTCACCACCGTCCCCGCTGCATGCGCACAGGGCCGCGAGACCTGCCATCGCGGAGGCGGTGAGGAAGGCGCGCCGATCAGGGTGTGTCGTCACACCTGGGAAGCTAGGCGCAACGCTTCGCGCCGGGCGTTCGCGAATCGAGGGAGGAAAGTACAGGATCACCCGATGGCCAGAGCCAGCCACGGGGGTTAGCATCTCTAACTTCAGCAACGGCTACTCACGCAGGGTGGAGGACCGAGCGGTCATGGCGGTCGACGGCAGGAGCACCCCACGCCAGCGTTACCGCGACCAGGTGCGGGCGGAGATCAAGCACGAGGCGCTGGAGCAGATCCGCGCCGGCGGTATTCCCGCCCTGAGCCTGAACGCCGTGGCCAAGCGGCTCGGGCTCACCGGGCCGGCCCTCTACAAGTACTTCCGCAGTCGCGACGACCTCCTCACCGAGTTGATCGGCGACGCCTACGACGAGGCCGCCGCCGCCATCCGACGCGCGGGCGAACGCGTCGCCGACGCACCGGCCCGGGAGCGACTCCGCGCCCTCGGGGCGGCCTACCGGCAGTGGGCGCTGGAGGCTCCGCACCTCTACCTCCTGCTCGCGGGTACGCCGTCGCCCTCCTACGCGGCGCCCGCCGAGATGGTCGAGCGGGCCCGGGTGGTCCTCGGACCGTTCCTGCCGGTGCTCGCGCAGGGGAGGCTCCGCCCCGGCGCCGAGGAACTCCGGGCGCAGCTGCGGCGCTGGCTGGAGGAGACGCCGGCGGTGGTCGAGTGGGTCACGAGCCACACCTCGGCCGGCGACCCGGCCACCGCGCTCACGGGAACGATCATCGCCTGGACCCGCCTGCACGGCGTGGTGAGCCTGGAGGTCCAGGGGCAGTTCGCCGGGATGGGGCACCAGCCGGCGACCCTGGTCGAGGTCGAGATGGACACCCTCGCCGACGTGATGGGGCTTCCGGCGCCGACGGGCGACACCGACCGCTGAGCCGGCGACACCCGGCTCCACCCGGCTTCACCTCCCCCTTCCCGCGCCCCTCTTGACGAGCACGGGCATGCGCGTCACACTCTGGTTAGACCTTCTAACTCCAGAACCAGTACCAAACCAGGTCGAGGGAGATCGCCATGATCACGCAGGCAACGGACCAGCGGATGGTGACCGAAGTGGTCCTGCCCGGCGTTGTCGCGCCCGAGGGACTCCAAATCCGGCAGCGACCAGTCGCAGGCCCACGAGCCGGCCAGGCGCTCCTCGCCATGGAGGCGACCGGCGTGTCCTTCGCCGAGCAGCAGATGCGACGGGGCAAGTACTACGACCAGCCGCCGTTCCCGTTCGTACCGGGCTACGACCTGGTCGGCCGGGTGGAGGCGGTGGGCGCCGGCGTCGACCCGGGACTGGTCGGACGCCGGTTCGCGGCGCTCACCAAGACCGGCGGATGGGCCAGCCATGTCGTCGTCGACGCCGCGGACCTGGTGCAGGTGCCGGACGCGGTCTCGTCGGCCGACGCCGAGACGCTCGTGGTCAACGGCATCACCGCCTGGCAGATGCTGCACCGCGTCGCCCGGATCCGGGCCGGACAGACCGTGCTCGTGATGGGCGCGAACGGCGGGGTCGGCTCCACCCTGGTTCAACTCGCCCGCTCCGCCGGCGTACGCGTGATCGGCACCGCCTCACCGCGTCACCACGACACCCTCCGGCACCTGGGCGCCACGCCTGTCGACTACCGCGACCCCGACCTGTGGGCGCACCTGCGCGAACTGGCGCCGGACGGTGTCGACGCCGTGTTCGACCACGTGGGCGGCGAGGGGATCCTCGACTCGTTCCGCCTGCTCGCCCCCGGCGGCACGCTCGTGTCCTACGGCACCGCCTCCACCCGCGACGACGCCGGCTCGTCCAGGATGCCGGTCCTCAAGCTGGTCGCACGACTCTTCCTGTGGAACCTGCTGCCGAACTCGCGGCGCGCGCACTTCTTCAACATCTGGGCCGGACGCGGGCGCCCGGACGCGTTCCGTGCAAGGCTCCGCGCGGACCTCGGCCAGGTCTTCGCCCTGCTCGCCGACGGCGTGGTCAAGGCACAGGTGGCCGGCCGGATCCCGTTGTCGCGGGCGGTCGAGGCGATGCGGCTCGCCGAGTCCGGCACGGTCACCGGCAAGGTCGTCCTCGTCCCCGACCCCGCATCCGCACCGTGCTCCTGAGACCACGAGGTGTATCTTCGAGGTCGGCTTCAGGGAGGACATCTTGCCGCTCTCCGCCTCGCAGGTCTTCGCCGACATCAGCGCCCAACAGCCGCCCGCGCAGCACACCGCCCTCATGGGGACCGCTGCCGTTCTTGGTGGCAGCGTGGCGGGCCTGCTCGCCGCCCGGGTGCTGTCCGACTACGCCGAACGCGTCGTTCTCATCGATCCCGACGGTCCCGTCACCGCCGACGACGCGCGACCGGGTGTGCCGCACGGGACGCAGGTGCACGCGCTCCTGCCCGGCGGTCGTCGCCAGCTCGAGCGCTGGTTCCCGGGCTTCACCGCCCAGACCGTCGCCGCGGGGGCGCTGGAGGCGGGCCCGGAGAGCAGGCGCACCTACGTCGACGGTCGGTTGAAGCAGTGGCCGCTGGCAGAGATCCAGCTGACCGCGAGTCGGCCGTTCCTCGAGGCCGCCATCCGGCGCCGTGTCCTCGCGCTCCCCAACGTCGTGGTGACCACCGGGCGCGCGACCGGCCTGGAGTTCAGCGACGGCGCGGTGTCGGGCGTGCGGTTCGACACCGCGGAGGGCGGCGGCGTGGAGAACGCCGACTTCACCGTGGACGCGATGGGACGCTCCAGCCGGCTCAGCAGCTGGCTGGAAGAGGGTGGCTGGGAGCGTCCGTCCATGCGGCGCATGACCGTCAACCTCAACTACTCCACGGCCATCGTGTCCCGCGACGAGGACGTCCCGAAGATCAGCATCGCCCTCGCCCTGAACACCCCCGCCTCCGCGCAGTCGCCTGAGGTCGCGGGCGCCATCTTCCTGCCGATCGAGAAGGACCGCTGGATCGTCATGATGGGCGGCTACGAGGACCCCGACCTGGCCGGACCATCGAGGACATGCGGGCGCGGCTGCGGCGAGACTTCCCGCCGGAGTTCGGAAGCGTGATCGGCAACGACCTCCTGGGCGACATCACGACCTACAGGCACTCCGACAGTCGGCGGCGCGACTTCCACCTGCTGGAGAGGTTTCCGGCCCGCCTGGTGAGCGTCGGGGACGCGGTGGCCTCGGTCAACCCGATCTACGGCCAGGGAATGTCGTCGGCCGCCCTGCACGGGGCGGCGCTGGCGAGCTTCCTGCGTTCCCACCCGGATCTGAGCTCACCGGCACGTGAGTTCTTCGACCTGCAACGCGTCGTGGTCGACGCCGCCTGGCAGACCTCCACCTCGGCCGACCTGGCGTTGCCCCACGTGGACGGGCCCTATCCGCGCGGCTACCGGCTGACGCGCTGGCTCAGCGGCCAGATCATGAGCGCGTCCATCACCGATCGGGCGGTCTCCCAACGCTTCGACGCGGTGACCACCATGCTCAGCCATCCGAGCACCCTCGCCACACCCGGCGTCGTGCTACGCGCGGTGCGCGCCAACCTGCGGGCGCGCGGCCAGGGCTGACCGGTCTGGGTTCAGGCCCAGGACCTGGTCGAGGATCCCCCGCAGCCGCGAGGAACGGGTTCTGGCTGGCCCCTTCAGGTCCGGGCGGACTCCGCGAGGGCGTAGGTGCGGACGTGGCCGATGGCGGCGTCCAGCGCGGTGCGCAGCGGGTCGAGGGAGCCGATGGCCTGCCCCATGGCGACGCCGCCCTGGACGGCGACGAGGACGGCGGTGGCCAGTTCGTCGGTGTCGGCGTCAGCGCGCAGCAGGCCCCCGGCCCGCATGGTCGCCAGCCCCTTGGCCAGGCTCGCCTGCCAGCTCTCGAAGAGCCCGGAGATCAGCTCCCGGATCCGCGGGTCGTTGCGCGGGAACTGGCTGGTCAGGGCCGCCAGCGGGCAGTACTCGATCTTGGGGGCGTAGAGCCGCAGGATCAGCTCCTTCCAGCGCTGCCACGCCTCCCAGCTGGTGAGCTCGTCCAGCAGGGGAAGCTGGTCGTCCAGCACCCGCCGCGCCTGCTCTTCCGCGACCGCGAAGAGGAGCTGGGCCTTCCCGTCCGGGAAGTAGTGGAACAGCTGACTCTTGCTCGTTCCGGTGGCGGAGCGGATGTCGTCGAGGCAGGTGTTGGCCGCCCCGTTGGCCGCGACGAGCTCAGCGGCGGCGTCGATGATGCGCGCCCTGGTCGCCGCACCCTTCTTGGTCAGCATGTCTCCACCGTAGGCGTCTGGACCGGTCGGTCCACCACCTGCGACCCTCCTCCCCAGTTCTGGACTTGACAGTCCATTCTTGACGGGGCACGCTGAATGGACCAGGGAGTCCAGAATACTCGCGGCTCCCGCGGCCATTGGAGCAGCACGCACATGCCTGTGGACCAGTACTACCTGCTCGGACGCTCCGGGCTGCGCGTCAGCCGACTGGCGTTGGGCACGATGAACTTCGGTACCGGCGGTTTCCACGCCGCCTACGGGAAGACCGAGGACGAAGCCCGCCCCCTCCTCCGTCGCTACCTCGACTCGGGCGGCAACTTCCTCGACACGGCGGACTTCTACACCGCCGGCGAGAGCGAGTCCATCCTCGGCAAGCTCATCGCCGAAGCCGGGGCCCGCGACCGGGTGGTGCTCACCACCAAGTTCACCAACAGCGTCGACCCCGGTGATCCGAACGCGGGCGGCAACGGCCGCAAGCACATGATCAGAGCGGTCGAGGCCTCGCTACGGCGCCTGCGCACCGACTACATCGACCTGTTCCTGCTGCACACCTGGGACCGGATCACTCCGGTCGAGGAGGTCCTGCGCACCTTCGACGACCTCACCAGGGCGGGCAAGATCCGCTACGCGGGCCTGTCCGACGTACCCGGCTGGTACGCGGCACGGGCCCAGACCTACGCCGAGGCCCACTCCCTCGTCCCGCTGGTCAGCCTGCAACTGCCCTACTCCCTGGTCGAGCGGACAATCGAACTCGAACACGTCGCGATGGCACAGAACCTCGGACTCGGCATCACCGCCTGGAGCCCGCTCGGCGGAGGGTTCCTCACCGGCAAGTACCGCCAGGGCGAGCAGGGACTGGCCGGAGCGGGCCGGCTCAGTACGGCGGGTTCGCCCGGGCGTTCCTGGACCGACCGGGAGTGGCGACTTCTGCGGACCCTCGAAAACGTCGCCGACAAGCTCGGGGTGACGATGGCCCAGGTCGCGGTCAACTGGGTGGCCACCCAGCCCGGCGTCGCTTCGGCGATCATCGGGGCGAGCAGCACCGACCAGCTCGACGCCAACCTGGCCGCACTCGACTTCGACCTGCCGAGCGAAGTGCGCGCCGACCTCGACGAGGCGAGCGCCACACCACCGCCGTCGGTCTACCGGATGTTCACACCGGACTACCAGGGCTGGTTGGTCAACCCGGGCGCCAAGGTCGGCGACAAGCCGGCCGGATACGCCCCCGCGGTCCGCAACTGGCTCCCCGAAAGCACCGAAAGCAGAGGTTGACAGGCGTCAACGGCGACGGACGCGGCGGGCTCTCCGGAGTCGCTCAGCCCGCGGGTTCCAGCACCGCCACACTCTCGACGTGGTGGGTCATCGGGAACGCGTCGTAGGCCGACAGGTCCCGCAACACCCAGCCGAGTTCGGCGAAGTAGCCGAGGTCGCGCGCCAGCGTCGCCGGATCGCAGGAGACGTAGGCGATGCCGCGACCGGCGAGTCCCGCGATCTGGCGTACGACGTCGCGACCGGCACCCGCCCGGGGCGGATCGAGGACGACCAGGTCGACCGGGTCCAGCCGGCCCAGCACCCGGTCGACGCGGCCCTGCTCGACGCCGACGTTGGGCAGGTCGCGCAGGTTGTGCCGGGCGTCGCGGACGGCCAGTGCGTCCTCCTCCACCCCGACGAGGGTGCCGGTCGGCCCGACCTCCCGCGCCAGCGCACCGAGGAACAGGCCGACGCCGCAGTACAGGTCCAGGACCTGTTCACCCGCCCGTGGCCGTAGGCCTTCGACCACCGCGTCGACGAACGCCTGCGCCGCGCCGGGATGCACCTGCCAGAACCCGGCGGCACTCACCTGCCAGGTACGCCCGGCGGCGACCTCCCGTACGTAGGGCAGGCCGGGACCTGGTTGGGGCTCACCGCGTACGACCCGGACCGGCGCGTCCAGGTGCGGAACCCGGACCCGGCGAGCGCGTTCGGAGACCGCGACGACCCGGTCACCCGTGGCGGCCGACCCGACCGCCTCGACGCGCTGCGCCCCGGGCCAGCGGTTGCGCTCCACGCCGAGCCGCTCCACCTCCGGGTGCGCGATCAGGCAGTGGTCGACCGGCTCAATGTCATGGGAGCGGTGCCGTCGGAAGCCGACGACGCCGTCGCGGCGGACGGCGAACTGCACTCGGGTGCGCCAGCCGAGACCGTCGTCGGGTTCGGGCCCGGTGGGCAAGCCCGCCACGGAGGGCTCCGACAGCGGCAACGCCCGTACGGTGACCGTGCGCTCGATGCCGGCGATGCGGTGGAGCTGGTCCTCGACGACGGCGGCCTTCAGCCGCCGCTGCGCGGCCAGCGAGGCGTGCTGCCAGTCGCAGCCGCCGCAGCGGCCGGGTCCGGCGTAGGGGCAGGGCGGCGTCACCCGGTCGGGCGAGGCGTCCAGCACCTCCACGACCTCGGCGCGCACCAGCCGCGCGGTCTCCTCGGTCACCTTCGCCCGGACCCGCTCGCCGGGCAGTGCGTGCCGGACGAACACCGCCTTGCCGTCGTGGCGAGCCACGCACCAACCGCCGTGCGCGACAGGGCCGATCTCCAGCTCGAGCACCTCGCCGACGTCGAGCCGCCCCGGCTCACCTGGGTGGGGCCGGTCCTGGGGTGCGCCGGGGGGTTGCGTGCCGGGCGTGGACGGGGAGCGTTGCTGGCCTGCGGCGTCGTTGTTCATAGCGGAACGAGTCTGCCGGTGCGCGGCTCCTGGCGTACGCGCGGGTGTCAGTCCGACCCGCCCGACCCGCCCGTCGCACCCGTCCCGGACGACCCGGACGCGGGACCGACCGCCTCGGCGTACCGCTCGTGCAGCCTCGACCGGATCTGCTCCGGCGTGTAGGCGCGTCGGCGCCGCTCGGCACGGGCGACCACGACCCCGGTCGCCGCGACGCCGACGATCCCGGCCAGTCCCACCAACTTCCACCACTTCCACGAGCGCATCTGCCCAGGCTATGCGGCGCGGACTCCCCCGTGCCGGACATACGTGCCGGACATACGGGCCGGGACGGGAGGAAGCGGTTCTCGCCGAACCGCTCGCGGCCCGCACAGCACGTAGGTTCGGTGGGGTGATGGCGTCGCCGCGGTGAGCGGGCGGGGTGCCATGTCGGCGCCGTGTGCCGATTCCTCACGGCGAGACGTATCTCGGGAGGAGGGGAAGGTCGGATGTCAGCGAAGGGCGTGAAACGCGAAACGGTCGAGGTCGACGGCGTACCCGCCAGCTACCTGACGGCGGGCGACGGTCCGGTCGTGGTGTTGGTGCACGGAACCTTCTGGAGTCGGGTCTGGCTCCCGGTCCTGGACAAGCTCGCGGCCGCGGGAGTGCGGCCGATCGCCGTGGACCTGCCGGGGTTCGGCCGCTCCGGCGGTGAGTTGACGCTGGAGACCGCGACGATTCCCGCGCTCACGACCTGGGTGGTGCGCTTCCTCCACGCGCTCGGCGTGGACGGGCGCGTCTCGGTCGGCGGACACGACATCGGTGGGGCGATCGCCCAGCGGCTGCTCGTCTCCGACACCCTCGACGTCGACGCCTTCGCCCTGGTCAACGGCGTGACCTACGACTCCTGGCCGTTGCCGAGGATCGCGCGTTTCCGGGACCCGGACCTGCGTGCGACGACGTCCGCCCGCGACCTGGTCGAGATCCGGCGGGATCCGGTGCGCGCCTCCTTGCCGCCCACACCAGGAGACGCCCTGGTGAAGGTGTACCTCGATCCGCTCACCGAGGAACGTGTGGCGCGGTCCTGGATGGCCCTGGCCGCCGCGGCGGACTGCCGTTACACCACGGAGTTACTGCCGGCGCTGCGTGCGTCGACCACACCGAAGCTGCTGGTCTGGGGCGAGGACGACACCGCACAGACGGTCGACTACGCCGAGCGTTTCGCCGCCGAGGTGCCCCACACCACCCTCGTACGCGTCGCCGGCGCCGGCCACATCCCGACGGAGAACGACCCCGAGGCCGTGGGCCGCCCGCTGGCCGAGTTCTTCGCCGCCCATGCCGTCAAGGCGGGCTGACGCCGCACCTGGGCGGGCGTATTCCAGAGGATGGACGAATGGGAGACGTTCCCCGTTTTTGCGGCTTACCGGAACCTCGCGAACATGCCCGGACAGTGATCGTCAGGTGATCGGCTTCCACCGGTCCTCGTGTACCCGTTGATGCCGCCGTATGCAGGACCTATTCCTGTCGACTTCCTCGACGACGCCGATGAGACTGGTCCTGCGAGGAGGTTGACAGATGGGCTATGCCGAAGCTGCGCAGCTGGAGTCGGACGACTACCTACCGATCGCCGACCACGGCCTCATCGGCGACATGCGCACGGCCGCGTTGGTGGGGACGGACGGAACGATCGACTGGTACTGCTGCCCGCGGTTTGATTCACCGAGTGTCTTCGGCGCGATACTCGACCGCGAACACGGCGGCCGGTTCGTCCTGTGTCCACGTAATCCGTCAAAGACGAAACAGCTATACTTTCCTGACACGAATGTTCTGATCACGCGTTTCTTCACCGTCGACGGTGTGGCCGAGGTAGAGGATTTCATGCCCATCTCCGCGGAGTCGACGCAGACGAACACGCGTCGGCATCGGGTGATCCGGCGCATCCTGTGCACCCGCGGAACCGTTCCCTTCGGGGTGAAGGTCGCACCGCGCTTCGACTACGGCCGGGAAGAACACGATCTCTCCTTCCAGGACGGACATGCCGTCTTCACCTCTTCCTCCATGACCCTGGCGCTGTCCACGTCGATCGACCTCGGTCGCGACGGCAACGACGTGACCGCGGAGTTCACCCTGTCCGAGGGGCAGTCGACTGCGTTCGTCCTCGACCAGCTCACCGACGGAATGCCGCCACGCGGATGCGAGCCCGGCGAGGCGGACCAACAGTTCCGGGAAACCGTGGCGTACTGGCGCAAGTGGCTGTCGCACTCCCGCTACACCGGCCGCTGGCGTGAGACCGTCCACCGTTCGGCACTGGCCCTGAAGCTCCTCACCTACCAGCCCACGGGAGCCATCGTCGCCGCGCCGACCACGAGCCTGCCCGAGCAGATCGGCGGCGAACGTAACTGGGACTACCGCTACACCTGGGTCCGCGACGCCGCCTTCTCGGTGTACGCCCTGTTGCGCCTCGGTTTCACCGACGAGGCGAGGGCCTTCATGGACTGGTTGGGAAACCGGATGCGGGAGTGCCGCTTCGGCCAGGAGCACGGCCCACTGCAGGTGATGTACGGCATCGACGGTCGCACCGAGCTCCCCGAGGAGACCCTCGACCACCTCGAGGGCTATCGCGGTTCGGCGCCGGTCCGGATCGGCAACGGCGCAGCGAAACAACGCCAGCAGGACATCTACGGCGAGCTGATCGACTCGGTGTACCTCTACAACAAGTACGGCGAGGCCATCGGCACCGACCTGTGGGAGGAGGTCACCGACATCGTCGACTGGGTCTGCGACCACTGGGACGAGGCCGACGAGGGCATCTGGGAGACCCGCGGTGGCCGCGAACACTTCACCTACTCGCGCCTGATGTCCTGGGTCGCCATCGAGCGAACGATGCGGGTCGCCAGGCAGCGCGGGCTTCCCAGCAACTTCGCCGTCTGGTCGACCCAGCGCGACGCCATCTACCGGCAGATCCTGGACCGCGGCTGGTCACCCAAGCAGCAGGCGTTCGTCCAGCACTACGACAGTGACGTCCTGGACGCCTCGCTGCTGATGATGCCGTTGGCGAAGTTCATCGCGCCGACCGACCGCCGCTGGTTGTCGACTCTCGACGCGATCGGGAACGGTCTCGTGTCCGACTCCCTCGTCTACCGCTACGACCCCAACATGAGCCCCGACGGACTCGGCGGCCGGGAGGGAACCATCTCGATCTGCACGTTCTGGTACGTCGAGGCCCTCACCCGCGCCGGGCGGGTCGACGAAGCTCGGCTGATCTTCGAGAAGATGCTCACCTACACCAACCACCTCGGCCTCTTCTCCGAGGAGATCGGCCCGACCGGCGAACAGCTCGGCAACTTCCCCCAGGCGTTCACCCACCTGGCGCTGATCAGCGCCGCCTTCAACCTCAACCGCGCCCTCGGCTGAGAACCTCCGGGCTCCACCCTCGACCGGCCCTTCCTGCCCTGGGTCGAGCCTCCATCTGGCGACCGTTCCCTGGCTGTGCCATACTCCGAACAGTTCTAGAACAGGTTTCGGAGTTCTAGACCACTGGAGGTGGAGATCATGAAGGACGTACTGCCGCGAAGGGCGCGGCCCGTGGACCGGCCGGGCGGCATGGGCGACCCCGGCACGCCTGGGAAGTTCGGCGCCTACGGGGGCAGGTTCGTGCCGGAGTCGCTGGTGCCGGCGTGCGCGGAGCTGGAGGAGGCGTTTCGCGACGCCTGGTCCGATCCTGGCTTCCAGTCCAGCCTGGCCACGCTGCTGGCCCTGCACGTCGGCCGCCCCACTCCCCTGACCCCGGCGTGGCGGCTGTCCGCGGAGCTGGGCGTGAACCTGCTGCTCAAGCGCGAGGACCTGGCCCACACCGGTTCACACAAGATCAACAACGTGCTCGGGCAGGCACTCCTTGCCCGCCGGATGGGTCGGACCCGGCTCATCGCGGAGACCGGCGCCGGGCAGCACGGCGTGGCCACTGCCACCGCAGCCGGCCTGCTGGGGCTGCGGGCGACCGTGTTCATGGGCGAGCGAGACATCGAACGCCAAGCCCTGAACGTGTTCCGGATGCGCATCCTGGGCGCCGAGGTGGTGCCCGTCCACAGCGGCAGCCGTACTCTCAAGGACGCCACCAGCGAGGCCATGCGGCACTGGGTGAGCTCCCTGGAGGACTCCCACTACTGCGTCGGTTCCGTCGTCGGCCCTTATCCGTACCCGTGGATCGTGCGGGAGTTCCAGCGGGTCATCGGTGACGAGGCGCGCGGCCAGTGCGCCACCGCCCTCGACTCCGGATCGCCGGACTACGTCGTGGCCTGCGTCGGCGGCGGCTCCAACGCGGCCGGCACCTTCGCCGGCTTCGTCAACACCTCCGCGAAGTTCGTGGGCGTCGAGGCCGAGGGTGGCGCGGGCGCATCCGCGGGCCGGGTCGGCGTACTCCACGGCTTCCGATCGCTGTTCCTACAGGACGACGACGGCCAGATCAGCGAAGCACACTCGATCGCCGCCGGACTGGACTACCCCGGCGTGGGCCCCGAACACGCCTACCTGCGCGACCTCGGCCGGGCGCGGTACGTCACCGTGACCGACGCGGAGGTGGTCGACGCGACGCTGCGGCTCGCGCGCACCGAGGGGATCGTCCCCGCACTGGAGTCCGCGCACGCGGTCGCCTGGGTGATCCGGGCCGCCGAGAGTGGCGAGCTACCCGCCTGCGCCAACGTCATGCTCACGTTATCCGGCCGAGGTGACAAGGACCTGTCGACGCTGATGGAGCTGCTGTGAATCCCGACCTGCTCACCTCCGGATCACTCGAAACCCACCTCCGGGGCCGCCGCGACGGCGGCCGCAAACTGCTCATGCCCTACGTCACCGGCGGAGTGAGTCCAAACTGGACCGACTACCTGCGCGCGTTCGTCGAGGCCGGTGCCGACGCCATCGAGGTCGGCTGCCGTTCTCCGACCCCACCGTGGACGGCGCCACCATCCAGGAGGCGTCGGACGTGGCGCTGGCCCGCGGCGCGTCCGTGCGCCGGACTCTCACCGAACTCACCGCGATGTCCGACGGCGCGGGCGCGTCCGGCCTGGGCATCCCCCTCGTCGCGAGCACCTACTACAACCTGGTCCTGCAGGACGGCCCGAAGCAGTTCTGCGCCGCGCTTCGCGAGGCGGGCGTCAGCGGCCTCATCGTGCCTGACCTTCCGCTGGAGGAGGCCGGTGAACTCCAAGCCGCGGCCGCCGCCGTCGACGTCGACCTGGTCCTGCTCGCCTCGCCCGCGACCCCGCCGGCCCGGCTGGAGGAGATCGCCCGGCGCGCCCGCGGCTTCGTCTACGCGGTCTCGCTGATGGGCACCACCGGGGAACGCACGACGCTCGCCGACACCGCGGCCGGCCTCGCCGTCCGCATCAAGGCACGGACCGACCTGCCCGTCTTGCTAGGCTTCGGGATTTCCACGCCCGAGCAGGCCAGGCAAGCGACGACCGACGCGGACGGCATCATCATCGGCGCCGGCGTCATGCGCCAGGTGCTCGACGGCGCGGGCCCGAACGACATCAGCGCCTACCTCGCCGCGATGCGGCGCGCGATCGACATGGGGTGACACACCACGATGACCCGTGAGGCGGGACGCGAGGCGAGATATCGCTCCATCGCCGCGGACATCGCCGCGAAGATCCGGGCCGGGGAGTACGCGCCCGGTGAGGCGCTGCCCACCCAGCGGGCGTTGAGTGCCTCCTACGACGTCACCTTGATGACCCTGCGCCAGGCGCTCCGCCAGCTCAGCGACGAGGGTCTGATCAGCCAGCAGCCCGGCCGGGGGACGTTCGTGGCGCCACATCCCCTGGCCTACCAGCTCGGCCCGCTGCGCAGCCTCGCCGACGACCTCAAGGAACAGGGCCACCAGGTGCACACCACGGTGCTCGGGCGGTCGGTGCGCCGCGTCCCGGCCGAGGTCGCCGGCCAGCTGCGGGTGCGTCCGGGCGAGAGCGCGCTGCGGCTGGAACGGCTGCGCGCCTTCGCCGGTCGCCCGGCCATCCACCAGGTCTCCTGGATCCGTCCACCCCACGGTGAGGCGATCCGCGACCAGGACTTCACCAGCGTCTCCCTCTACACCGCGCTCGCCGAGGCCGGGATCCTGGTGGCGCGGGCGGCGGAGACGATCCAGCCGGCCCTGCTCACCCCGGCCACCGCCCGGCACCTCGGCGAACCCGAGGGCAGCCCGGTGTTCGTGAGTCAACGCGTCAGCCACACCCTCGACGGGACCGCCGTCGTCGTCGACCGCGCGACGATCCTCGGCAGCATGATGGAGATCCGCACCGACCGGGCCGCCACCGGTCTGTCCCTGCAGTGGGAAGCGACCAGGTGAACCATCCCGGCAGCCGAACCACCACCACGGCTGAACCATCCCGGCAGCCCGCGCCGCGGCGCCCACGAACCCGAGAAGATCCCTAGGGTGGGTGCATGCCGGGTACGTCCATCAGCCTCGACGAGGCCGCCGAGCTCACCCGTACCGGAGACGTCTGGCTCTTCCGCGGCCGGTCGGCGGCCGACCGTGCCATCCGGGTCACGACCAACAGCCCGGTCAACCACGTCGGCATGTCCGTCGTCATCGAGGACCTGCCGCCGCTGATGTGGCACGCCGAGCTCGGCCGGTCACTGCCCGACCTGTGGACGGGTACGCACCAGCGCGGCGTCCAGCTCCACGACCTTCGCGACTCCGTGCTGGTCTGGTCCCGCAAGTACGGCCAGCGCGCGTGGCTGCGCCAGCTGGAGCCGCCGGTCACCCGCTCCGGTGAGGACGCCGTCCTGCGGACGGTCGCACGGTTGGACGGTACGCCGTTCCCGTCGACGGCCCGGCTCGCCGGGCGTTGGCTGCGGGGCCGGGTCCCCACGGTTCGGCGCCGGCGGCGGGAGGGGTCGAAGCTGCCCGGCGTCGCGATCGAGTCCCGCGGCACCGACCTCGAGACCGCGTACTGCGCGGAGGTCGTCGCGGTGACCTACGAGGCGATGGGGCTGCTCCCGGGCGGCCGCCGGTCGAGCTGGTACGACGCGGGCCGGTTCTGGAGCGGGGACGACCTCGCCCTGGCGGAGGGCGCACGGCTCGGCGGCGAGATCTCCGTGCGCACCCCGTCCTGAGCCACCCCCGTCCGAGCCACACCACCGTCCGAGCCACACCACGTCCGAGCCACACCCCGTCCGGCTGGACCGCCGCGCCTCGTGGCCGGCCCCGGGTGCGGGCATGCTGGGCCGATGCGCATCCACCTCGACACCGACCTCGGTGGGGACCCCGACGACGCGTGTGCCCTCGCCCTGCTGCTCGGGTGGCCGGAGGTCGAGCTCGTCGGCATCACCACGGCCATCGATCACGGTGGGCGGCGGGCGGGTTACACGCGCCACCTGTTGGACCTTGCGGGCCGCACCGACGTTCCTCTCGCGGCCGGCGCCGCGGCGTCCCTGTCCACCCGGCGGCTGGCCGACCCGGTGGTCGGCGACCCGCGGTACTGGCCGGCCAGCGCCGTCCCCCTGCCTGGACCGCCCGGTGCCGCGCTCGACCTGCTCGCCGCCAGTGTCGAGGCGGGCGCGACGGTCGTGGCGATCGGGCCGTGCACCAACCTCGCCCTGCTGGAGATCGCCCGTCCTGGGTCGCTTGCCGGTGCCCGGGTTGTGATGATGGGTGGTTGGGTCCGACCGCCGGCGGAGGGCCTTCCCGCCTGGGGGCCCGAGATGGACTGGAACGTCCAGTGGGACACCGTCGCGGCCCGGATTGTGGCGGAGACGGCCAACCTGACCCTCGCGACCCTCCCCGCCACCCTCGCCGGCCAGCTCCGCTCCGCCGACCTGCCCCGCCTCGCCGCCTGTGGCCCCCTCGGTGAGCTGCTCGCCCGCCAGTGCGAGGTCTACGGCCCCGAGGCGGGCATGCCCGACCTCGGCAGAGCCCACCCCGGCCTGCCGGACGACCTGCTGAACTTCCACTACGACCCGCTCGCGGCCGCGGCGGCGGTCGGGTGGCCGGGAGCGGTGATCCGCGAGGAACGGCTACGACCGGTCCAGGAGGGACAGTGCCTGCGGTTCGTGCCCGACCCGGACGGGCGGAGCATCGGGGTGATGGGTGAGGTCGACGGGCCCGGGTTCACCGAAGCGTGGCTGGCCGCCGTCGAGCGAGTCGGCCGAGTGGGCCACCCCCGGTCGAACGCCTGAGCTTCTGCCGCCACCGGCGTACCGTGCTCACCGGAAGTACCGTCATCGCCGCGGACGTTTCGTCGTGCCCCCTCCGGCGACCACCGGTCCGACCTGACCGCTCGGCCACGTCTGGGTCCCGCCCGGCCCTACCCACGGCCGGGTGGTCGGGAACGAGCAACGGAGGACGCGATGAAGCTCTACGCCGACGCGCCGGGCCGCCGTAACGCCCAGGTGCTCATGGACCTGCTGACCGTCGTCTGGATCTGGGTGTCGATCCGGATCGCCGTCTCCGTCCACAGCTGGCTGAACGGTTTCGCCACCGCGGGCCAGGAACTGGAGGACGCGGGCAGCGGGATCGAACAGAAGGTGTCGCAGGCCAGTGGCCAGATCTCCGGGCTGCCCGCCGTGGGTGATGCACTGCAGGCGCCCCTCGACGCGATCGCGGGGACCGGCCGCTCCATCGCCACCGCCGGGCAGACGCAGCAGGACGTCGTACACAACGCGGCCCTGATCGCCGCCCTGGTCTGTGCCGGCCTGCTGCTGCTCGTCGCCGCGATCCGGCTCGTCTTCCGGATCAGGTGGATCGTCCGCGCCAGCCACGCCGCTCGGATGACCACGACCGAGGCCGGCTACACCATGCTCGCCCTGCGTGCGCTGGTCAACCAGTCCTGGTCAGCCCTGACCTCGGAGGTCCCCGACCCGGCGGGGTCCTGGCGGCGTGGAGACCCCGACGACATGCGCCGGCTCGCCGGCGTCGAGCTGCGCTCCCTCGGCCTCCGCGCCGCCGCCGCGCCCAGCGCCCCCCTCGAGCGCTGGAGCTAGGGTGCGTCTCCCACATCCCGCCGAACACGCACTGTGGCGGCCGGTGTCGATCGCCAGGTGACCGTTGCCCGTTGCGCCGATGAACGTTGTCCTGCCAGCCGTGTAATTCGCCCGGGAAGCTGTTCCGGTACTCCTCGAAGGGTCCCTAGCGTCGAGAGGTAAGCGCGTAAGTGGGCGCGAAATGAGGAGGGAACGCTGCATGGCAGCAAAGGACGTCTCGCGGCGACGGGTTCTTGGGACAGGCCTCGGTCTGGGCATTGCGGCGGCGGTCGGTGGTGGGGAGCTACCGTCCGCCTTCGCCGCGACCGCGACGCCGGCGGTGCAACCATCCGCGTACGAGCCGGTCAGCATGGTGCTGCACACGCACTCCTGCTTCAGTGAGGGCGGCAGCTACGCCGAAGGCGGCGGCGGCGCCAGCATGCTCTCGCAGCTGGACCAGGTGACCAAGAACAACATCGACGTGGTCTGGTGGACCGACCACGACTGGCGCATGGAGGCGTACGGCTACTACGACGGCATCGCGTTCGACGGCACGAACGAGGACGGCGGCCTGGCGTGGAGCGTCCAGAACGAAGGCACCGTCACCGGCGCCACGCACGCCTTCGTCGCTGACCCGCACAGCCCGAACGAAGAGGGCAAGGCGATGCGGGTCGCCGCCACCGGGCCCTCCGCGCAGTGGGGCGTCTCCTACCTGTTCGGCAAGCCCGGCAACAGCTTCTACTCGACGAACCTGTCCGACACGACGCTCACCATCGACGTGCTCGGCGAGAAGATCGGCCCCGACGCCGAGCTCGTGGTCCAGGTCGAGACCTCCTACCGGCCCACGATCGCCGGCCGACCGGCGGGCGTGTACGTCCTGGAGTACCGCGTCGGCACCACGGCGACCCGGGTGCTGGAGAAGCCGCTGACCGGTGTGGTGTCGGTGCCGGTCGAGGACGGCTGGCAGACGCTGACGATGCACCTGCTCGACGACATCAAGGCCTTCTGGCCGGACATCATCGCCGAGGACTCCGGGCTCGCCCGGCTGCGGTTCGGCGTACGGGCCCGCAACAACGCCACCGCCCAGGCGGTGTTCGACCACCTGCAGATCGACCGTACCCGCGACCCGCTGCGCTGGCCGGTCAAGCTCCAGCGGAAGCTGATGAAGGAGTACGCCAAGCAGTACCCCAACGTGACACAGCTGCTGGCCGCAGAGGTGTCGATGGTGCGGCACCTCAACGTGTTCATGGAGCACTTCGAGCTCTACCCCTACCCGGACAAGGGCAAGGCGCCCTCCCTCGACAACTCGGTGGCGGGCACCGAGAAGGTCGTGAAGTGGTACCAGGAGCGCGGCGCGATCGTCCAGTACAACCACCCGGACATCAACCCCACCGAGTTCGTGCAGACCCGGGCGCTCGGGACCGACATGACCGAGGTCGCCGACTACGGCGGCAACTTCGACGTGATCCACGACCGGGTCAACCAGTACGACGCGGCGGCGCGCAACGCGATCTTCCTGACCGCGACCAGCCAGGTCGACGACCACGCCGGACGGAACTGGGCCAACAAGGCCCACCTCTACACCACCTCGGTGTGGTCGCCGTCGAAGAAGGCGAAGGACCTCATCGCGGCGTTGCGGTCCGGGCAGGCCTGGTGGTTCCACCAGGAGCTGTGGCCGACCGCGCGGCTCGACCTCAACGTCGACGGCCGCCGGGCGATGGGCCGGGTCATCCGGACCACCGCGGCCAGCGTCCCGGTCGAGGTGGTCGTGCAGAACCTGCCCGCGGACTTCACGGTGCAGGTCGTGGTCGGCCTGTGCGACCGTACGGGTGCCAGCACGCCCTCGATCGAGAAGCACGCCTTCGCCGCCGACGCGTTCGCGCAGGGGTCGATGACCTTCGACCTCGAACGCGGCCAGGGCAGCTACCTGCGGGTGGAGGTCTACGACTCCGAGGACGTTCTGGTGGGCTTCGGTAACCCGCTGTGGGTGCTCTCCCCCAGGGACGACGTCGACGTGCCGCTGGCGCGCCGGTTCTCCTACGTGGCTCGCTGACCCGCTCCAGGGTCACCCTCCGCGTACCGGCTGGTCACGCCGGTACGCGGAGGTGCGGGAGTCGCACGGAACGCGAGCCGCCGCGATTGTGGAGCCCCTTTCAGCCGCCCGGCATAGGCTCCCTCCATGGACGGCTTCCTGACGTTCCTCGTCATCGTGGCCGTCTTCGCAGCCATCCTGGGCGGCATGGCCTGGATCGCGGCCCGCGCTCGGCGCCGCGGTATCGGCGACTCGATCACCGGACCGTGGGACGAGATCTGGCATCCGACCGCCCACCAGGCTCACATCGAGATCCGGGAGCAGGAGGAGCGTGCGACGCCGAGACCGTCTCCAGACGACAAGTGACCCAGAGCCCCGTGCCCGCCTGATCGATCGGCTGAACGGCTGGGCGTGGCGGGCGTTGTCCCGTTCCGAGCGGGCCGAGGTCACGCGCTACGCCGCCCTGGTGCGGACGGCGGGCGAGCACGAACAGCGCCTCCAGGGCCTCTCCGACGCTGACCTGAGCGCCGAAGCCGCCCGGCTGCGTGGCTCGGCGAAGGCGGGCCGTCCGCCGTTCGGCAACGAGGAACTCGTGGCCTGGTGCGCGCTCGGTCGGGAGGCCGCGCGACGGGCGGTGGGCCTGCGCGCCTTCGACGTCCAGCTGCTGGGGATGGCGCGGATGCTGGCCGGCGACGTCGTGGAGATGGCCACCGGCGAGGGCAAGACCCTGGCAGGGGCGCTGGCCGCGGCCGGGTTCGCCCTTCGTGGTCGGTCGGTGCAGGTGCTGTCGGTCAACGACTACCTGGCCCGCCGGGACGCGGAGTGGATGGGCCCGCTGTACCGGCTGCTCGGCGTGTCCGTGGACTGGGTCACCGCCGAGTCCACACCGGCGGAACGGCGTGACGCCTACGCCGCGGAGGTCACCTACGCCTCGGTCAGCGAGGTCGGTTTCGACGTACTCCGCGACCGGGTGTGCACCGACGCCGCTGAGTTGGTCGCCCCGCGACCGGACGTGGCGCTGGTGGACGAGGCCGACTCCGTGCTCGTCGACGAGGCACGGGTCCCGCTGGTGCTGGCCGGTTCCACCGAGGAGACCACCCCGGGTGAACGGATGGCGCGTGTCGTCGCGTCCCTGCGGGCGGGTCGGCACTACCAGACCGACACCGAAGGCCGGAACGTCTTCCTCACGCCGGCCGGTGAGCGTGCCGTGGAGGCCGCGCTGGGTGGCATCGACCTCTACGCCGCCGAGCAGGTGGAGACGATCACCCAGGTCAACGTCGCCTTGCACGCCCACGTTCTGTTGCACCGGGACGTGCACTATCTCGTCCGCGACGGCGAGATCAAACTGATCAGTTCCTCCCGCGGCCGGGTCGCCACGCTGCAGCGCTGGCCGGACGGACTGCACGCGGCCGTCGAGGCCAAGGAAGGGCTCTCCGCCACCGGTAGCGGAGAGATCCTGGACACCATCACCATCCAGGGCCTGTTGACCCGCTACCCGACGCTGTGCGGGATGACCGGCACCGCCCTGGTCGCGGAGGAGCAGCTGCGGACGTTCTACAAGCTGTCGGTCACGGTGATCCCGCCGAACACGCCCTGCCAGCGGGTCGACGAACCCTCCCGCGTCTACACCAGCACCGCTGCGAAGGAGGAGGCGGTCATCGCCGAGATCACCGCGGCGCACGCGACCGGTCGCCCCATCCTGGTCGGCACGCTCGACGTGGCCGAGTCCGAACGGCTGGCCGCGCTCCTGGCCGAACGCGGGTTGGCCTGCGTGGTGCTCAACGCCAAGAACGACGCCGAGGAGGCGGCCATCATCGCCCACGCCGGCGAGGAGGGCGCGCTCACCATCTCCACCCAGATGGCCGGACGGGGCACCGACATCCGGCTGGGCGGCCCCGACGGCGCCGACCACGACAACGTCGCCGCGCTCGGCGGCCTGTACGTCATCGGAACGGGTCACCACCCCAGCCGCCGGATCGACGACCAGCTCCGCGGCCGGTCCGGGCGCCAGGGAGACCCGGGCGGATCGGTGTTCTTCGCCAGCCTGGAGGACGAGCAGGTCCTGCAGTACGGCAGTGCCCACGACCCCTCGGCCCCCGTTGGCGCGGACGGGCGGGTCGAGGACCGGGCCGCGCACCGGCAGGTGGCGCACGCGCAGCGCGTCGCCGAGGGGACCAACCTCACCATCCACAGCACCACCTGGCGCTACAACCAGCTCATCGAGCGCCAACGCGAGCTGCTCGGGGAGTTGCGCGACCAGGTTCTGCACACCGACCACGCGACCGAGCTGATGGCCCAACGTTGTCCCGACCGGTGCGCCGAACTCCGGCAGGCCGTTCCCACCGCGGTGCTCGACGAGGCCGCCCGGCTCGTCGTCCTCCACCACGTGGACCGGTGCTGGGCCGACCACCTGGCCTTCCTGGCCGACGTTCGCGAGAGCATCCACCTGCGCTCCCTGGCCGGGCAGGACCCCCTCGCGGAGTTCCACCGCACCGCGATCCCGGCGTTCAAGCGGCGCCTCGCCGACGCCCTCACCGAGGCGGCCGACACCTTCGAACGGGTCACGATCACCGCGGACGGGATCGACCTCGACGCCGCCGGGCTTCGTCGCCCCTCCGCCACCTGGACCTACCTCGTCAACGACAACCCGTTCGGGACGCCGTTCGAGCGGGCGCTGAACCGGATCGGCCGCGCGCTGCGGGGATCCAGGTCCGCTCCCGCCGAGGAGTCCTCCAGCTGACCCGCCTCGGCTCGCGGCCCGCGGCCCGGCACGTCAGGATCATCGTTCGCCCGTCCGGCCTCTGACGGTTTTCGGGGGCTTCGGGGACAACAACTAGGGGCACTTCCGGATGCGTCCGCCCCCCTGCTTTGTCAGGTTTGCTCCTGACGAACTACTCACAGGGAGGTCTGGATGAAGCGAGCGCTTCGGGCGCTGTTGACGGCGACGACAGCGTTGGCGGTGCTTGCGGCACCGACCGCTGCCGCTGCCGCGCCGGAGAAAGCGGATCGCGCCGCGCTACAGAAACGGCTGGACGACGTCGTAGCCGCCGGCGCGGTGGGCGCGCTGGCGGAGGTGCGTGACGAGCATGGCGTGTGGCGAGGCACCAGCGGTGTCGCCGAACTGGGCACGACACGGGCGGTACCGGTCCAGGGCCGGTTCCGGGCGGGCAGCATCACGAAGACCTTCGTCGCTACCGTCGCCCTGCAGCTCGTCGACGAGGGGCGGCTACGGCTGGACGACCCGGTCGAGACATGGCTGCCCGGAGTCCTCCCAGACGGTCACCGCATCACCGTGCGCCAACTGCTCAACCACACCAGCGGGTTGTACGACTATCTGCACACGTTGCCGCTGCCGCCGACGCCAGAATTCCTGGACAACCGGTGGCGAACCTGGTCCGCGACCGAACTGGTTCAGCGCGCGGTAGCCAACCCTCCGACATTCGAACCGCCGGGTTCGGCCTACGCGTACTCCAACACCGACTACCTCCTACTCGGCCAGATCATCGAGAAGGTGACCGGCCGGCCGTACGGCGAGGAGATCGAGCGCCGGATCATCCGACCGTTGCGGTTGCGCGGCACCTCGGTGCCGGGGACGTCGCCGTTGATTCGCGGGCCGCGTCCGCACGGCTACGTGCCGGCGCTGCAGGACGGCGAGACGCACCTCCTCGACTACACGCAGATGAACCCGTCGGTGATGGGCGCCGGTGGCGAGATGATCTCAACGACAGCGGATCTCAACCGGTTCTTCGCCGCGCTGCTCGGTGGGCGGCTGCTGCCGGCCTACTTGCTCGACGGAATGAAGACGCCGGGTGTCGAGGGCGGGACGTACGGGCTTGGGCTGTTCTTGCGGGACACCTCGTGCGGGGTCCGTGTGTACGGCAACGACGGCGACGCCCTGGCCTACCAGTCTTGGTCGTACTTCACGGAGGACGGGCGCCACCAGGTCACGGTCGCGCTCACGCCCGACTTCCGTGGCGACCCCGACGACGCCGTCGACGCGTTCCTGGACAAGGCCCTCTGCGGCTGACCAGTCGCCGTCTTGGCCCGTCGCCCTCGCCGGGGTTGGCGGCCACGTTCGTCGCGCCTGGCAAGGCACGCTTGACAGTGGGGTCGTCAACCCAGACGGAGCCGACGGCCGTCGGCGCGGATCGAGACGCCGAGCCGGTCGGTGTCGGGTCCGAATGGGAAGGAGAACGTCACCTTCTGCCGCGCGGTGAGGGTTGCCGGCCTCAGTGTCCGGCGCGGACCGCGCGGGGCGAGGCGCCGAACTCCCGGCGGCAGGCCTTGTTGAACGCCTGCAGGTCGGCGATCCCGACCGAGGCGGCGACGGTGGGAATGGACAGGGTCGACTCGCGCAACAGGTGCCGCGCGCGTTCGAGCCGGCGGCGGCGGATGTGGGCGACCACGGTGTCACCGGTCTCCGCGCGGAACAGTCGGGTGAGGTGGTTGTGGGAGACACCGGCAGCCCGGGCGACGTCGGGGACGGTGAGCGGACTCGCGAGGTTGGACGCGATGTAGGCCTGGGCCTTGGCCACCGCGGCGTGCGGACCTCCGGCCGCGGTCGTCACCCCCAGCCGCGCGATCCGCCACAGGGCCGCCCAGACGTCGGCGGTCGCGCGGGCCGGCGTGTCCGGCCAGGCCGCGACCGCCTGGGACAACAGCTCCGTCAGCTGAGGTGTCTCCGCGCCCGCCTCCTGCATGACCGGGACCCGGTGCGAGTGGCCGGACCCTGACATCCGCAGGTGCGCGTACAGGTGCTCGGAGCGGCCGCGGTAGAGGAACTGCACCTGGACGCCGGGCGGGATCAGGCTCACCCGGCCCGGGCGGATGGCGTAGGAGGAACCCTGAAAGCTCAGCTCCGCGGCGTAGCGGTAGAGGTGCAGCTGCCACATGTCCGGCAGCCGGAACACGTCGCGCCTGCGTGCGGTGCCGTGGATGCCGACGCCGAGGCTCACGACCTGCGGCGGCTCGTCGAGGTGGACCGTGACGTGTCCGTTCGAGGCCACCTCACCCTCTCCTGGCATGGTGAAAAACTACCAGTAATGGTGAATGGAACCCACGCATCACTTGGGGATGCGGATCTACCGTGGACGAGTGGCAACCAGCACCTGCCGGAGTGCCGCTCCCTTTCGCCTGCCCTCTGGAGAGGACATGACCTTCCAACCCGCCCGTGAGCACCTGCTGACCTCGGTGCAGATGGCGCACTTCGTGGCGCACGGATCCCTCATCATGGAGGCGGTCGTTCCCGAGGAGCTGAACTCCCAAGCGATCGACGTCTTCCGCGCCGGAATCCCCGCCGTGCCCTACGGAACGCCGGTCGAGGAGGCGTTCCCCGACGGATCGTTCGCCCGCCGCCTGGTCGAGATCCCCACCGTCGCCGGTGCGATCCAGAGCCTGGTCGGTCCCGGGCCGACGATCGACCACCACGCCGTGCACATCCGCAAGCCCAAGGAAGGGCACGCGCAGCCGCTGCACGGTGACGCCATCATCGACGTCCGACTCGACGCCTTCGATGTCCAGCTCATGTACTACCCGCAGGACGTCACCCTCGACATGGGCGGGACGCTCAGCGTGCCGGGCAGCCACCTGCGGCGGACGAACGAGAGCGACACCGGGCGCTACCAGAACCTGCGTGGCCAGACCCGGCTCGTCTGCCCGGCCGGCACCGTGGTGCTCGTCCACCACGGCATCTGGCACGGCGGTCGCCGCAACGACAGCGACATCGAGCGCTACATGTTCAAGATCCGCTTCAACCCCACGGTCAAGCAGCGGCTGCTGTGGAACACCGACGACCTGGACAATCCCGAGGTGGGCAAGACGCTTCGCCAGCGCTTCCCGTGGTACGAACTCGCGACCGGTCGGCTGGAGATCTACAACCGGATCAAGATGTGGCAGGCGCTGACCGGTGACGACACCTTCGACCTCGACTACTGGGCGACGCGGGTGAGCAACCGGCCCCAGCGCGTGGTCGCCGGGGCACGCTGACCGGATCTGGCCACCGCGCTGGTCCTCCGGCGACGGCGTTGTCCAAGCTCGTTCCCCGCTCTCGTTTCGCCTTCCCGCTTCCACGTCCGCGCGGATGTCGCACCCACGTCCCGGCGTCCGCGCACCCTCTACCTGGAGTTCCGCATGACCATCACGACCGAGCAGGCCGTGCGCCAGCAGGTCCTCGTTCTCTACCTGAACACCTCCGCTCTCGACAGCACCGTCGTCGGCTGGTCGGTGTACGACGGGACGGGTGAGTCTTCGCCGACCACCGGTGACAGCGACCAACCGCCTTACGACACAGGGGTTGCCGCGTTGCGGGACGGCTGGCGGCTGATCCAGGCCTCGCAGCTCATTCCGCCCTACCCGGGGCATGAGTACGACGTGTCGTTCCTGAAGCACGAGTTCCTGTTCGAGAAGCTCGTGACCGTCACGGCCTGACACGACACTCGACGCGAGGCGCGTCGGACCAGCAGCGGTCCCGGCGGCCCCCGGCGTGGGTGCCACGGGGCCGCTCGCTGCGTTTTCGGGCAGAAACCCCGGGCAGGAGAGTGCCAGACTGGATCAAGATCTGGTCGTCGGACGCAGTGGCGTCGTACGGTTACCCAAATGGTTGCTCACAGCGGTCATCACGTGCGGAGCTGGGGACTGTGGTCCCTTCCGGCCCCTGCCCTGACGTTCTTCCTGCTGGTCGACGCGGCCGCCGTGACCTATGCCCTCACGATCCTGGCGAGCAGTCCGAGGGTGGCCGATCTCTCCACGGCGGCGACGCTGTGCGCCTGCGCCGTCGTGTGCATCGAGGGCGCGCGACGTGTCGAACGCCGTCGCCGCCGCGGTGGTGCGCTGCACAAGGACCTGCAACCGGTCTGGATGATCGCGGCCGCGATCGTGTTGCCGCCGACCACGGCGTTGCTGTGCGTCATCCTGTTGCGCACGTGGTGGCGCGTGCGGGCGAGCCGTTGCATCCCGCACCGGTGGACGTTCTCCACCGCGGTCGTCGTCATCGCCGCGGTCTGCGCGCACTCGACCTACGACGCGGTGGCAGGTGTGTTGGGTGACGCCGGCTGGGCGCAACACCAGGTCGTCACGGTCGCGACCATGCTGGCCGCACTTGCGTTCCTCGCCACCGACGCGTTGCTGTGCGCGGTGGCGATCCGCCTGTTGGCGCCGACCAGCACGCTGCGGGAGATGTTCGGCGACTCCGCCGACCTCGCCGTCGACGCGGTGACGGGCGGGCTCGGCTGCCTGGTCGCCGCGGCCTCGATGGTGACGCCGTGGGCCGGTGTCCTCGGCATTCCCATCACCCTCGCCGGCCAACGGGCGCTGCTGCTCGCGCAACTGGAGTCCGAGGCCAGCACCGACGGCAAGACCGAACTCAGCAACTTCCCCCACTGGCGGCAGGAGGTGGAGGACCTCCTCGACCGCGCCCGGCGCCGGGAGGCACGCTTCGCGATCCTGCTCGCCGACATCGACCACTTCAAGCGCATCAACGACACCCACGGTCACCTGGCCGGCGACCACGTCCTGCGTGAGGTGGCGGCCAGGATGCGGGCGGTGATCCGCACCGAGGACGTCGCGGGCCGCTTCGGAGGCGAGGAGTTCGTCATCGGGATGCCGGGCGTCGACGTCGCCGACGCGGTGGGCGCGGCACACCGGCTCCGGACCGCGATCTCGGGGAGCCTGCTGCCCATCCGGCCGGCCGAGGCCGGCGCCGACGGAGCGGAGGTCGTACGCCTGACCATCTCCGTCGGTGTCGCCGTCTACCCCTCCGACGGCACCACCCTCGATCAACTCCTCGACCACGCCGACCGGGCGTTGTACGCCGCGAAGGCCGCCGGACGTAACCGCGTCTCGCGAGGGCAGGGCATCGAGCCCGACGTCGTGGCGTTGGCGCAGCCCACCGACCTCGACGCCCCCGGGCAACGCCGAGCGACCGTGCCGTAAGGAAAACCGGTACCCCCAGGGACGTCGCCGAGCCAGGCTTGCGGCATGGACTACGACTTCCTCGTCCGTCCCTACGAACTGAACCTCCGCCACCAGACCCCAACAGGGCCCAGGCGGCTGTCCTTCGACCGGGCCGGGCTGTCGCTGGCGGCCTGGCGGGAGCAGGCCAGGAGCAAGCTGACCGAACTGGTGTGCGTCGACGAACACCCGGCGGGCGGGACCGTCACCGAGCTACGCCAGGCCGTCCACCAGGGAGTGGACGTCACCGCGCTTGTCATGCGGGTCGACGACGACCTGTCGGTACCGGGCTACCTGCTCCGCCCCAGCGGTGTCCCACCGGCGAGTGACGCAACCGCTGTGCTCGCACTGCACGGCCACGGACAGGTGGACGAGTGCCTGGGCGTGGCCGGCGTCCACGAGGACTACCACCATCACTTCGCCCTGGCCCTGGCCCAGGCAGGGCACACCGTGTTGCTCCCCGAACTGCGAGGATTCGGTTCCCTCCACGACCTGGCGGCGCAGCGCGACGGGGAGAGCCTGACCTACTGGCGCTGGGGCAGCCACATGGCCTACACCGCCCTCACCGACGGCTTCCAGAACGGTCGCACCCTCATGGGCGACACCATCGAGGACCTGCTGCGTTGGGAACGCTGGCTCGCCACGAGGCACGGCGTACAACACGTGGACGTCGCGGGCATCTCCTGGGGCGGCGACCTCGCCTGCACCTACCCGGTGTTCAGCACGCGCGTACGCTCGATCTTCGCCAGCGGAACCCTCGGCTCCTTCACGGCAGTCTTCTCCGGCGGCGGGAACGCTCCTGCACACTGCGTTCCCGGTGTGCTCGGCTGGTTGGACCGGGCGGACATCGCGGGGTTGAACGCTCCGCGCCGGCTGGCGGTGCACTACGGCGAGCTCGACGTACCCGGGCCGGACAACGCCTCGGCCTCCTACAACGAGACCGTCCCCGACGCCTACCAGCGGCTACACCGCATCTACGCGGCCGCGGGCGCGGCCGACGCGGTGTCCCTGCACGTCAGTCCGTCCCGGGGTCATGAGATGGACAACGAGCTCCTGCTGCGCTTCCTGCAGCAACAGACCGAGCGACGTCGACACGGCGCGCAGCCCGTGTCGGAGCGAACCGTCCATGGGTCGGTGGACGATGCCTGACTGTGTGTTCTGCGAGCTGCTCGACGGCGGCGACGCACGCTGGGTCGCTCGGGAGGACCGTGCGGTCGCGTTCCTTCCGCGGCCCGGCGGCGAACTCGCACCGGGCCACACCCTGGTGATCCCCCGCGCCCACGCGGTCGGTGTGCTCGACTGCGAGCCCGCCGACCTCAACGCGACGATCGCCCTCGTCCAGCGGGTCGGTCAGGCGATGGAGCGCGCGTTGGGCGCGACCGGTGTCGTCGTGTTGAACGCCAGCGGGACCGACAGCGGGCAGAGCGTTCCGCACCTGCACTTTCATGTCGTTCCGTGCTGGGCTGACGACGAGGCGACGTTCTGGCCGGCGGAGGTGTCCGCGCACCGCATGGACGGGCCGGTGCACGAACTCCTCGCCGCCGACCTGTCCGCGCCGAGCGCCGGTCGGGATCGGCTATGAGGACACGACCTACTCCGGGCGGGCCGCCAGGAAGTCGGTGACCGAACGGCGGATGCCGGCCGGGTCGAGGCCGTGCAGCGGATCGTGCTCCTCCGGGGTGCCGTACCGGCGTAGCTCCACCCGGCCGACGCCCAGCGAGTGCGTGCGGTGCGGGCGGTCGTTCAGCGCCTCGTCGACCAGCCGGGTGGAGGTCCCGGCGAGGTAGGGCTCGACGAGGACGACGTCGCCCGAACGGGCGAGCGTCCGGATGGCGTCGAGGTCGAGCGGGCGTACGGTCGCGACCTAGCCGACGGTGACGTCCAGCCCTTCGGTCGCCGCCAGGACCGGGTCGAGCATCGGGCCCACGGCGAGGACCAGCGCCGCGCCGCCGTCGCGTACGACGTCGATCGCGCCTTCCGTCGCCGCCGGGTGTGCGGTGGCGTTGGTGCGGTTGGACAGCCGGACGTAGGCCGAGCGTTCCGCGCCGACCGCGTGCCGCAGCAGCGGGCCGACCTCGTCGGGGTGGCCGGGTACGTGCACCGCCCATCCGGGCAGCGTGTCGAGCAGCGCCACGTCGCCGGGCGCCTGGTGGGTGCGGCCGCCTTCGGTCCAGTCGTAGGACGCCCCGACGCTGACCAGCACGGCCTTCGAGTCCTGGTGACCGAGGTCGAGCTTGATCTGCTCGAAGGAGCGCTCGACCAGGAACGGTGCGTAGGAGTGGGCGATCGGGCGCATGCCGGTGAGGGCGAGGCCGCCCGCGACGCTCACCATGAGCGCCTCGCGGATGCCGACGTTGACCACCCGGTCCGGATGGCGACTTGCCGACTCCTCGAACTGGTCCGCTGAGATGTCGGCCAGGACGACGGCCGTACGGGGATCCTCCTCGATCAGGTCCTCGACGGTCTCGACGAACCGGGTCCGCATGTCCCTCATCGTGCTCATCCCTTCGGTTCCACGACCGCGACCACGACATGGGGTCGGTGCGGTGCGTATGTGGTCAACGCGGCCTCGAGCTCCTTGTGGTCGCGACCGCTCACCGTGTCCGTCAACCATCCATTGACACCGAAGCGGCTGGCGACACCGCCGGGCCAGCCCTGCGTCGCCGACTGGTTGTCCACCACGACGACGGTGAGGTTGTCGAGCCCCTTCGAACCGGCGTAGGCGATCGCCTCGTGATTGGTGCCCTCGTCGAGTTCGGCGTCGCCGACCAGGACGACGACGCGGCTGTCGGTGTTTCCCTGTGCCCGCAGGCCGAGTGCCACGCCCACGCCGAGTGGGAGGCCGTGCCCGAGCGACCCGCTGGAGATCTCCACGCCCGGCACGAGTATCCGGTCGGGGTGGTGGCCCAGTGGCGAGTCGAAGCGGCCGAAGCCGGTGAGCCACTCGAGCGGGATGAATCCCTTCGCCGCGAGTACGGCGTAGTACGCCATCGGCCCATGGCCCTTGGAGAGCAGGAACCGGTCCCGGGCCGGGTCGTCCACCGTCGTGGGTGACACCCGCAGCACCCTGTCGTACAACACCCACAGGACGTCGAGGGTGGAGGTCGCACTCGGTCCGTGCTTCTCGTCCCCGGTCATCATTGTCAGCAGCCGGGGAAGGTCGTCGTATCCGAGGTCCTTCGCTGTGGTCTTCACGTTCTCGAGGTTGGCACGACCTGCGCCGCCGCCCATCGGTCAGAGGGCGGCCGGGGACTCCGTCGTTGGACCTACGCCCGGCCGGCGACCGATTTGCCCGGCCTGCGGTCACCGGGACGCGAGGCGTGTCAGCGTTGTCCGGCTTGGTTCTTGCGCCACACCAGCGTGTAACGCCAGAACAGGCGACGGTGCAGACGTGCACCCGGGAGCACCTGACGGGCTTCGCGGAGGACGTCGGGAAAGTGCATCTGCGCGGGGCGAGCACGCGCGGACATCGCGACCGGTTTGGTGCCGGCGCGTCCCCGGTGCTTCACCCATCCCATGGCGAGGTTCGCCGGGATGGAGACGACGCCGAGCAGGTGCTCGGTGCGGGTGGAGTCCTGGGTGAGACCGACGACCACCAGAGTCCCACCCGGTGCGAGGTGTGCCCGGAATCGGGTGAGCGTCTCGACGAACGGCAGGTGATGGAGTGCGGCGACACAGGTGATGACGTCGTAGGGACCGGACGGGAGGGTGGTGGACGCGTCCGCCACGGTGAAGGTCACCGGAGCGGCCGGAGACGTCAGTTCGCGAGCCCGCGCGACGATCTGCGGGTCCGCGTCGATCCCACGTACGACGTCGGCGCGGGAGGTCAGACGTCTGGCAAGGTCTCCGGTGCCGCAGCCGACGTCCAGCGAGCTGTCGAACCGTTTCGGTAGCTGCCGCAGGATCCAGCCGTGGTAGTGGGCGTTGTGGTCCCACGGGTGCGCGGCGTTGAACCGGTTGATCGCCGTCAGGGTGCGCTCTCCCATAGTCGTCACGCCGACATTCCAGCAGATCGCCGCGTCCGTGGCGATCACGCCGGAAGTCGCACTGGTGGTGGCGTCTTGACACCTCGGGGGCCTAACCGTTAGATATAACGGTTAGGGAGGCCTGGATGCAGCGAGAAGTAGTTCTGGCGATGCTTGCCAAGGAGCCGTCGCACGGTTACCAGCTGGGGGCGCGGCTGCGCGACGCGCTCGGCCCCCTCGGTGACGCGATGAACGCCGGGCAGGTCTACGTCACGCTCACCCGGCTGGAGAAGGCCGGCCTCGTAAGCGTCGAGCAGGCCACGGACGGCGCCGACCAGTCGGATCGCAAGGTGTATGCGCTCACCCCCGCCGGTCAGCAGCGGGTCGCCGAGTGGATCGCCGAGGTGAGCTGGCCACGACCCGACCTCGTGGACTTCCATCTCAAGCTGATCGCCGCCACCTCGGCAGGGCTGTCCGATCCGCTCACCATCGTCGACACTCAGCGCCGCGAACTGCTGCGTCGGCTGCGTGACGCCCAGCGCGCCGCCATGGCCGAGCCGGACCACTCCAACGCGGCCCTGTTACTGGAGGGCGTCGTCCTGCGGCTGCAGGCGGACCTGCGCTGGCTCGAGGCATGTGAGAAGAACTGGACCCACCGAAGGAGTGGATCGTGAGCGACGCCGCCGACAGGCCCGTGCTTCGCGCCCGCGGGTTGCGAAGGGACTACGGCAAGGGGGAAGGACTGGTGCGGGCCGTCGACGGGGTCGATCTCGACATCGCGGCGGGTGAGACCGTCGCGATCATGGGGCCCAGCGGGTGCGGAAAGTCCACGCTGCTGCACCTGCTCGGCGGGCTCGACCGGCCCAGCAGCGGCGAGGTGGAGGTCAACGGCCGGCGCATCCACGACATCAGCGAGAGGGCCTTGGCCCGCATGCGACGGACCGACGTCAGCTACGTCTTCCAGTCCTTCCACCTGATGGAGGAGCTCACCGCCGTGGAGAACGTCGAGCTGTCCGTGCTGCTGGCCGGGGGCTCGCCCCGGGCGGCGCGGCGGCGCGCCGAGGAACTGCTGGAGCAGGTCGGGCTCGCCGACCGTGCCCATTTCCTGCCCTCGGCGCTGTCCGGTGGTCAGCGGCAGCGGGTCGCGGTCGCCAGGGCGTTGAGCAACGAGCCGTCGGTCGTCCTCGCCGACGAGCCGACCGGCAATCTGGACAGCGCCGCCACCCTGGACGTCCTTCGGCTCTTCGAGGGCCTGCACGAGTCCGGGCAGACGCTGGTCATCGTCACCCACGACGCGCGGATCGCGGCCACCGCGGACCGGATGTTCTCCATGCGCGACGGCGCGTTCGTGGACGAGACCAGGTTGACCGGTGGCACCACCGGGCAGCTCGGCACCATCGTCGGGCTGGAGGACTGAGGCGATGGGTCGCATCGTGTTCGTCTGTCGCGTCGCTGTGCGCGACCTCCGGCGGCGCCGCACCGAGGCCGCGCTGCTGCTTCTCGCCATCATGGCGGCCACGGCGACGTTGACGCTCGCGCTCGTGCTGCGCGACGCGGCCAGCGACCCGTACCAGAGCACCCGGAAGGCGACCAACGGGCCCGACGTGGTCGCCTCCGTCCAGTCCGCCGGGCTCGACCGGCTCGAGAAGTTGGTGAGCGCGGCCGGTGTCACCGACCACAGCGGGCCCTATCCGGTCACCGCGGCGAAACTGCGGGCCTCCGGCAAGACGTCAGACGTGCAGGCCGTGGGGCGCGACGCCGCGTCCGCGTCGGTCGACCAGCCCAAGGTGATCCAGGGCGACTGGGTCAGCGATGGTGGCGTGGTGGTCGAAGCCGCGTTCGCCAACGCGGTCGGCGTGCACATCGGTGACACGGTCACCCTGGAAGGCCGGTCGTTCACGGTGGTGGGCGAGGCGGTCTCCGCAGCCATGCCGCCCTATCCGGGGTCGTCCTGCCTCGTCGCTCCCGGTTGCGTGAACGGCGCGGTACCCGACGACGGCACAGCGCCAGCAGGGCTGCTCCACAACCCCGGGCTGGTCTGGCTCACCCAGGCCGACGTCCGAAGCCTCGAATCGGATCCCGCCTCCCTGTCCTACGCGTTGAACCTGAAGCTCGCCGATCCGGCCCAGGCTCCGGCGTTCGTCGACACCAACCAGGGCGACCGCGGCCACCCCCTGCCCATGCAGAGCTGGCAGAACATCCTCAACGACGCCACCGAGCTGGCCCGCGACTCGCAGATCCTGCTGCTGCTCGGCGCGTGGCTGCTCGGCCTGCTCGCCATGGCGAGCCTCTCGGTGCTGGTCGGCGGCCGGATGGCCGATCAGACCAGGCGCGTCGGGTTGCTGAAGGCCGTCGGCGGCACCCCAAGCCTGGTCGCCGCGGTGCTGCTCGCTGAGTACGTCCTGGTGGCCATCGTCGCGGCAGCGGCCGGACTGACGATCGGCTCGCTGACCGCACCGCTGCTCGCCGGGTCGAGCGCCGGCCTTGTCGGTAGTGCGGGCACGCCGGCACTGACCGCGTCCACGGTCGGTCTGGTGCTCGGCGTGGCACTCGTCGTCGCGACCGTCGCGACCGCCGTCCCGGCCGTGCGAGCGGCCCGCTCGAGCACCGTCGACGCGCTGGCCGACGCGCCCCGCCCGCCCCGCCGCCTGGGTTGGCTGATCTCGCTGTCAGCGCGGCTTCCCGTGCCGCTGCTGCTCGCCCTGCGGGTCGTCGGCCGCCGGCCGCGACGCGTCGTGCTGGCGATCCTCAGCGTCGCGATCACCGTCGGCGGCATCTACGTCCTGCTGATCCTCAACGCCTTCCTCGCGACGCAGCCGGGCGAGGGCGGGTACGACGAAGCCCAGGTCGGCGTGTTGCGTCACGTGCTGCTCGTCTGGTCGGTCGTTCTGCTCTGCCTCGCGGCGATCAACGCCATCGTCATCACCTGGGCAACGGTGCTCGACAACCGCCGTTCGTCGGCGCTGGCGCGTGCGTTCGGCGCCACCCCCAGGCAGATGAGCACGGCACTCGCGACCGCGCAGGTGCTGCCCGCGCTCGTCGGCGCAGTCCTGGGCATCTTCCCGGTCGGCTTCGCTTTGTTCGTGGCCATCGACGCCATCACCGGTGGCGACAGCGCGGAGGCCACGTTCCCCTCGCTGTGGCAGATGCTCGTCCTGGTGGGGGCGACACTGATCGTGGTGGGGGTGCTCACCGCGGTTCCCGCTCGCCTCGGCACTCGCCGGCCCGTGACCCACTACCTCTGAGGAGGCGTCCCCGGACCCCGTTGCCCGGTTCGATCGGTCCGAGGGTGCGCTCCCCCCGGGGCGTCACGCCGACATTCCAGCAGACCACCCCCTCAGAGGCGATCACGCCAGAAGTCGCACTGGTGTTCACGGGCGGCGTCGACCGTGCTGATCCCGCCCACGCCGGGCGCCAGGCCGAGCTCGCCGGTGCCGGCCGGCTCGTCGCGGTGCCACACCGGTCGACCGCCGCCGTTGGGGTCGGAGGTCCAGGCGAAGCGCGTCCAGTAGCCGACCATGGTCGCCGCGAGCGCGCGTTGCTCCGGTGTGTACTCGACCGGCTGGAAGTGATCGTCGATGGGCAGTCCGGGGATGTCGAACAGGTACAGCAGGTCGGCCGCGTGGGAGGCGCCGGCGGGGAAGTCGGCCGCAACCGGTGCGAGCGGTGGTGCGTGCTCGTCGGCGAACTCGTAGGTGTAGGTCGGGACCCGCCGCGACAGCGCCCGGCTGGTCTCGAGCTGCGTACACACGAACATCCGGTCGGTGTCGATGCTCGCCCAGGCGATCCCCGGGATCTGGTCGCCGCGGGGATAGTGCCGGTCGACCGCCGCGGCGTCGTCTCCGTAGGCCTCCTCGATCAGCCCCGGGTACTCCGCCGCGGTGATGGGTTGGCCGAGGAAGGCGCGGGAGCCCGCGATCAGCCGGGCCTCGTCGCGGGTGTGGCCGGAGATCGCCGGGACGTGGTGGAAGTGGCCGGCGCGTATGGCGACACCGGGGTCGAGCGGGAGGATCGGTGTGCCCGTCGCGGCGGCGATGAAGGCGCCGTTGCGGGTGAGGAGATCGTCCTTGTCGAGCCCGCGTAGGCACCGCAGTTCGGCGGCGTCTGTGTCGCGTGCGCAGTCGAGTTCGCTGGCGGTGCGGGCGCCGGCCGCGTTGGCCTCCCCCACCGGCGTCCAGAAGGACCCGGCGGCCGTGCCGATGGCCGGGCCGTTCTTCGGCCAGTCCAGCGTGCACGAGCCACTCATCAAGACGACCTTGTCGAAGAGTCCGGCCGCCGACGGGGAGGTCAGTTGGCCGCACGCACCCACGGCCCCGCCGGACTGGCCGAAGAGGGTGACGTTGTGCGGGTCACCGCCGAACGCGGCGATGTTGGTGCGTACGAAGCGCAGCGCTGCCTGCTGGTCGGCCAGTCCGAACGTGCCCGAGCCGGGCAGCCCTGGGTGGCCGAAGAACCGGAAGATGCCGAGGCGGAAGTCGACCGTGACCACGATGACGTCGCCCTGGCTGACCATCCGGGTCGGGTCGTAGCCGCTGCCCGCGCCGCTGGACAGGCCGCCTCCGTGCAGCCACACCATCACCGGAAGGGGACGACGTCCACGGGCGGTGTCGGCGGTGTCGGCGGTCTCGGTGGTGTTGGTGGTGTCTCGCGGCACGGTCACGTCGACGTAGAGGCAGTCCTCGCTGTCGGTGCCCGGGGTGATCGAGCCGGGCGACTGGGCGCAGGGCGGTCCGGACTTCTTCGCCGGCCGCACGCCTAACCAGGGTCGCACCGGTTGGGGCGGTCGCCAGCGCAGGTGACCCACGGGTGGCGCGGCGTAGGGGATCCCCAGGAAGCGGGTGGTCTGCTCACCCCTCACGCCCTCGACCGGGCCGGCGCGGGTGCGGACGACGTTGTCCGCGTCGGGCGGTGCGGACGCGGAGGCCGGAGGTGTACCGGCGCCGGCGAGCAGGGGGATGGCGAGGATCGTCGCGGCCAGCGTGGTCACGCGCCGCAGAACATGGAATCTCGTCATGCCCGACATCCTCCGCGGACAGACCGCCGGCACGCCCCTGTCATCCGGTGCGAGCTGGTTCCCCCGAAAGTCAGACCGCCACCTCGACGATCGACAGGGAAGGTGCCTGTTCACCGCGCCCGCCCGGCCGCCCGACCCCAGACGGAGCAGGAATCCCGGTGGCATGTTGCGCCGAATGGACCAAGAATGGAGGTTCGACGCAGCCGTACGAACCGCGTGCGAACGCGGCCGAGATGCCAATGGGGGTGTCCGCAGTGGCAGTCGAGCTCAACCACACCATCATCCACGCGCAGGACCGGCAGGCTTCCGCCGAGTTCCTGGCCCGGATCCTCGACCTCGAGGTCGGTGCGCCCACCGGACCGTTCGTGCCGGTGACGACCTCCAACGGCGTCACGCTGGACTTCATGAACGCCGACCGGGACGCGATCTCCGCGCAGCACTACGCCTTCCTCGTCACCGAGGAGGAGTTCGACGGGATCTTCAAACGGGTCCAGGAGGGCGACGTCTCCTACTACGCCGACCCGGCCATGCGGCAGGCCGGTCAGATCAACACCCGCGGCGGCGGACGAGGCTTCTACTTCGCGGATCCGGTCGGACACGCCATGGAGGTCCTCACCCGCGCCTAGGGGTGGCACCCGCAATCGAGCGAGCCGCGCGGGCGAGTGGTTCGGCCGTGCCCGGCTGGCCGTGGATGACCGCGAGTCAGGACATGTCCGGACACCCGCCCGACGCATGCCGGGCTCATCCTGAGCGTTTCCGTACGAGCGAATAGCCGACCGACCGCCCGGGTACCTGCACTGAGCAGGCCATGTGAACGCATGGTGTGAACACACGGCCCTTGGGCGCGCGAACCACATGTCGGGAGCTCGTATGACATCAGGTGACGGCATGGACCGCTGGGGTGCCGGCGTGATCCCGTATGCGGAGATGGGTTACTGGCAACCCGACTACGCGGTCAAACCGTCGGACATTCTCGCGGCCTTCCGGATCACACCGCAGCCCGGTGTTCCCGCGGAGGAGGCGGGCGCCGCGGTGGCGGGTGAGTCCTCGACCGCGACCTGGACCGTGGTGTGGACCGACCGGCTCACGGCCTACGACCAGTACCAGGGCAAGTGCTACCGCGTCGACCCGGTGCCCGGGAAGAGCGGTGAGTACATCGCCTACGTGGCCTATGACCTGGACCTGTTCGAGGAGTCCTCGATCGCCAACCTGACGTCCTCGATCATCGGCAACGTCTTCGGGTTCAAGGCGCTCAAGGCGTTGCGGCTGGAGGACATGCGGATCCCGCCGCACTACACGAAGACGTTCCAGGGCCCGGCGCACGGCATCGTGATGGAACGCGAGTACCTCAACAAGTACGGCAGGCCGCTGCTGGGCGCCACCGTCAAACCGAAGCTCGGGCTCTCCGCGCGCAACTACGGCCGGGTCGTCTATGAGGCCCTGCGTGGTGGGCTGGACTTCACCAAGGACGACGAGAACATCAACTCCCAGCCGTTCATGCGCTGGCGGGACCGCTACCTGTTCTGTATGGAGGCGGTCAACCGGGCCGAGGCGGAGACCGGTGAGATCAAGGGCCACTACCTCAACGTCACCGCCGCCACGATGGAGGACATGTACGAACGCGCCGACTTCGCCAAGGAAATCGGCAGCGTCATCGTCATGATCGACCTCACCGTCGGCTACACCGCGATCCAGTCGATGGCGAAGTGGGCGCGCCGCAACGGCGTCCTGCTCCACCTACACCGCGCGGGCCACTCGACCTACACGCGACAGAAGTCCCACGGTGTGAGCTTCCGGGTCATCGCGAAGTGGATGCGACTCGCGGGCGTCGACCACATCCACGCCGGCACCGTGGTCGGAAAGCTCGAGGGAGATCCCAACACCGTCGGGGGTTTCTACGACACCCTGCGCCTGAACAAGGTGGAGCCGGACCCGGTCAAGGGCCTGTACTTCGAACAGGACTGGGCCTCCATGCCCGGCGTCATGCCGGTCGCCTCCGGTGGCATCCACGCCGGCCAGATGCACCAACTGCTGCACTACCTCGGTGAGGACGTCGTACTCCAGTTCGGTGGCGGGACCATCGGGCACCCGATGGGTATCGCGGCCGGCGCCGCGGCCAACCGGGTCGCGCTGGAGGCGATGATCAAGGCCCGCAACGAGGGCCGCGACTATCTCGCGGAGGGCGAGGACATCCTGCGTGCGGCCGCCCGGCACAGCCGCGAACTCGACATCGCGCTGTCCACGTGGGGAGACATCACCTTCAACTACGCGTCGACGGACACCCCCGACGTGGTCGAGGTGCCGACGTCGATCTGAAGGACGGACACGACATGCGCATCACCCAGGGCACCTTCTCCTTCCTGCCCGACCTCACCGACGCCGAGGTCGAGGCACAGATCCAGTACGCCCTCGACAACGGCTGGTCGCTCGCGGTGGAGTTCACCGACGACCCGCATCCCCGCAACCACTACTGGGAGATGTGGGGGCTGCCGATGTTCGACCTGCGCGACGCGGGTGGGGTGCTGTACGAGGTGAACGAGTGCCGCAAGGCGTACCCGACGCGCTACATCCGGCTCAACGCCTACGACGCCCGGCACGACCGCCAGTCGATCGCCTTGTCCTTCATCGTCAACCGGCCACCGGAGGAGCCTGGCTTCCGCCTCGACCGCCAGGGCGGCAACGACCGGCGGATGCGCTACACCCTCCATCCCTACGCGGCCGACTATCCCTCCGGTGACCGCTACCCGGTCGACCGTCCGACGGGTGACGGGCACCCGCCCAGCGCGCCGCGGCCATGACGGGATCGGACCAGCGCCGCCCGGGATTCGGCATGCCGACGCCCGGTGATCGCAGCCGGGCGGACGTTTCGCCCGGCGCCGACGGTCCTGATCCGGACACCTCGGTGCCGGAGGCTCGGACCGACGAGGACGTACCGCCGCTGCCCTCCGACGCGACCGTCGACTTGGTCGCCGAGCGGCAGGCCGCCGGGATCGACGCCATCCTCGACGCCCTCGACCGCGAACTCGTCGGCCTGGCCCCGGTGAAGACCCGGATCCGGGAGATCGCTGCGCTGCTGCTCGTGGACCGGGTACGCCAGCGCTTCCGGCTGAGCTCCTCCCGGCCCAGCCTGCACATGTCGTTCACCGGGAGCCCGGGCACCGGCAAGACGACGGTGGCGTTGCGGATGGCCGAGCTCCTGCACCGGCTCGGCTGCATCGACAGGGGTCATCTCGTCGCCGTGACCCGCGACGACCTGGTCGGGCAGTACGTCGGGCACACCGCGCCGAAGACCAAGGAGGTGATCAAGCGTGCCATGGGCGGCGTGCTGTTCATCGACGAGGCCTACTACCTCTACCGCGAGGACAACGAACGCGACTACGGCCAGGAAGCGATCGAGATCCTGCTCCAGGTCATGGAGAGCCATCGCGACCGGCTGGTGGTGATCCTCGCGGGATACAAGGACCGGATGGACTCCTTCTTCGGTTCCAACCCGGGCATGAGCTCGCGCATCGCGCACCATCTGGACTTCTCTGACTACGACCTGGCCGAGCTGATGGGGATCGCGGGACTGATGCTCGAACAGGAGCACTACCACTTCTCCCCGGCGGCCGAGCAGACCTTCCATGACTATCTCGTACGCCGGATGCGGCAACCCCGCTTTGCCAACGCGCGCAGCGTGCGCAACGCGCTCGAGCGCGCGCGGCTGCGGCAGGCCAACCGGCTGCTCGACGCGCAGGGACGCACCTGGCACAAGGACGACCTGATGCGCTTCGAGCCAGAGGACTTCCTGGTCAGCCGGGTCTTCTCGGAGTGAGGGCACCGAGTGACCGGGGCGGGTCGGAGCCGCGTTCACTCCCCCGGCAACGAGGAGTTGACAGCTGGACCGGCGGCGGAAGCCAGGTCGCGGAGCATGGCGGTGAAGTCGGCCCGGCCGGAGGCGAGCGGGGAGAAGAACCGGCGGTCGGTGTCCTCCACAGCGGCGTTGGCCCGTCTGGCGAGGTCCGCCCCCTCGGGCGTGACGGTGACCGCTCGCGCGCGCGAGTCGCTCGGGTGCGGACGGCGTCGGAGGAGCCCCCTGGTCTCCAGGGCGCGCAGAACCTGGGAGGTCATCATCGGATCGGTTCGGACGTGGGCGGCGAGGTCGCTCTGGGTCATCGGGCCGGCCGCCTCCATCCAGGTGAGGGCGGCGAGGAGCACGAACTGCACGTGCGTGAGCCCGAAGGGCTTCAGCGCCGCCCGTTGCGCCGCCTGCCAGGAGTTGGTGACCTGCCACAGGATCAGGCCGGTGCTGTCGTCGGCGCGGGAGAACTCACTTCCGAGCGGGTTCGATCCGGTCATGGTTCGCCCTGGCGCATGGCCTGGTGGATGAGGGTGAAGTCGTGGTCGCTGAGCGGGACGAGTCCACGGCGTAGCTGCTGACCCCAGTTCGGGGGTGCGGTGAGCTCGAGAAAGGGTTTCAGCGTGTCGATCGGTACGGGTCGAGCGCTCAGATCGTAGGAGACGCGGCGCCGGAACGGTTTGAACGATCCTTCGTCCGCCTGCCAGATCTCGTCGTCGCTGATGGTTCCGAGCGCGGTGAAGCAGCGCAGGCGGGACGGCTCACCGAGGCGTTCCTGTGCGGAGTAGTAGACCAGGCTGTCGCCGGCCTTCATCCTGGCGAGTCCCGCGCGTTTGCCGTGGCCGATCTGTGCGATCGACAGGCTCACGCCGCGTCGTACGTGCTCGGCCGAGACGACTCCGAGCCAGGCGGTCATGCCCGCTCCGACGGTCCGCACGAGATCGTCAACGTCGTCAAGGTCGCCCTGCACCGACGTGTGGTGGTGTCGCGGTCGGTTCGAGGTTCGGTCACCCGGCTAGTATGCGCGCTTAGTATCTTCTGGTCAAGACACGGCGGAACCGACGGGAGCCAGGCGGGAGTCGACCTACTCCACGGCGGCGAGCAGGTGGTAGAGCAACAGGAGTTGGGTGATCGCGAGCGGTTCGCTGCGGTCACCGTTGCCGAGCGCGCCGAGCGTCTCGGCCGGATAGCCCGCGTCAACCCCGAGTTGCGCCCAGAGGGCCTTCTCGACCATCCGGCTCTCCTCGCGGGGGACGTAGCCGTGGATGTGCAGGGCGTCGACGGGAAGGCCGTCCTCGTCGCGGCACAGCCGCAGGTGGATCGCCCGCTGGTCCCGCTCGGCGAGGATCCCGTGCAGGTCCGGATGCCGGATCGTCGGCCGCAGCATGAGTTCCGCCGACAGCGGCGTACCCGGTGGATCGTCGCGCCCGACGACCGGGCTGAACCTCGCCACCACGTCGGCGAAGCCGCGCTGAGGCCGGATGAACGCGGCGGACTCGGGCTCGCGGGCCTCGAGTTCGGCGCGTACCTGCTCCACGTCGTACCCCCGCTTCTGGGTGTCGCGTCGAAGCTTCCAGCGGCGTCTGATGTCCTCGGGCGGGTCGAGGTAGACGGTGATGTCGAAGCAGGCACGCATCAGCCGGGAGTGCAGCGGCAGGAGTCCCTCGACGATGACGAACTCGCGGGGCTCCATGAGTTCGGGCCGGGTCAGCTGGCCGGTGTCGTGGTCGTAGACGGGCTTGAGGATCGGCTGCCCGGTGGCGAGGAGCTGCAGGTGCTGCTCCATGATCGCGATGTGGTTGCAGTCGGGGTGCAACGCCGTGAACGGCAGGCCCTTGCGTTCCTGGCGGTCGTAGCGGTGGTAGTCGTCCACGCAGATGGTGGTGACCCGCGACGGCCCGAGCGGCTCGGCGATTCCTTTGGTCAGCGTCGTCTTCCCGGCCGCGCTGTCGCCGGCGATGGCGATCATGATGGGTCGCCTGCTCGGCGGTTCCGGACGCACCCGTTGCATCCGGATCAGCTTGTGCGGCATGTCGTTCCTCCCCCCGGAAACGGACGTGTCGCCAGTGTCGTGAGGTTGGCCACCTTCATGGACAGACCTACGCGATGACGTCGGGACAGACCCTGTGGAGACGAAGCCGCCAAGCGGCGACCCGGCCCCCGTCCGCTTGCACCGACCGTAGATCGACGGCCGCCCGAGGGGCATCCCCCCGGCAGGGGGTGCGGTGGGGGATCAGGAGATGCCCCTGATCGCGGGCGGGGGACCTGTGAACCGGCCAAGATCTGTCGGACACGCCTCTAGTCTCATCCCATGGGCAGCAAGCCGCTGCGGCTCGTCCTGGTCGATGACCACGAGATGGTCCTGGAAGGCCTGAAAGCCCTTCTCGCACGGTTTCGGGGCCGAGTCCGCATCGTCGCACAGTCGGTCAGCGCGGACGACGCCGAACCTCTCGTCGCCGCGCTCGACCCGGACGTCGTCGTGTCCGACGTACGGCTGCGCGGCTCGGCCAGCGGTCTGGACCTGTGCCGGCGCCTGGTCGAGACCGACGCCACGCGTCGCGTCGTCCTCCTCAGCGCATACGACGACGAGCAGTACCTCTTCCAGGCACTCCGGGCAGGAGCCGCGGGTTACCTCCTGAAGTCCATCGACCGGGAGGAACTGGTACGCCAACTCGAACGCGCGGCGACGGGCGAGACGGTCGTCGACCCGTCGATGGCCGGCCGGGCGGTGGCCTCGGCGGCCCGCCTGCAGGCCGGGGAGTTCTGGCCCGGCGCGCATCTGAGCCTGACCCAGCGCGAGAGCGAGGTCCTCGGTTTCCTGGTCTCCGGGCTGACCAACCGCGCGATCGCCGGGAAGCTCGTCCTGGGCGAGGAGACCGTGAAGAGTCACGTCCGCGCGATCTTCCGCAAGCTGGACGTGAACGACCGCGCTGGCGCGGTCGCCGTGGCCCTGCGGGAAGGGATCTTCCAGTGACCGGGCCCGAGCCGCGGATCGGGGCGGTGGGCCGGTTGGGCGGCGCCGGCGCGGGTCCCAGAGGCGGCGGCACCGGGACAGGGCTCGGGCTGGGCGACACCGCCTCGGAGAACGCCCTGCTCATCGGGATCATCGAGGCGATCTCCGCCGGCCCCGAACTCGAGGTGCTCGCGGCCAAGGTCGCCCCGCTCATCGTGGCGGCGACGGCCACCGACGAGTGTTTCGTGCACGTCCTCGACGACACCGATCGGTCGCTCACCCTGGCGGGGGCGACACCGCCGTTCGACCGTGAGGTGGGGCGGATCAGGTTGCTGCTCGGTGAGGGGGTGACCGGGTGGGCGGCGAGTCACCGGGAGCCGGTCGTCATCGTCGAGGACAAGGCGACCGATCCTCGCTACCGCTACTTCCCGCAACTGCACGGCGAGGACTACACGTCGATGGCCTCGGTGCCGATGGCGAGTTCACCGGGCGGCCTGGTCGGCGTCCTCAACGTGCACACCCGGGCCCGCCGCGAGTTCACAGACCGCGACGTCCGGCTGCTGACGTCGATCGGGAGCCTGATCGCCGGGGCCGTGCACCAGGCCCGTCTGCACCGCCGGCTGGCCGCCCGTGAACGCGCGCACGAGAGGTTCACCGAACAGGCCATCGCGGTGCAGGAGTCCGAGCGCCGCAGGCTGGCCGCCGAGATCCACGACGGCATCACCCAACGCCTGTGCAGCCTGCGTTTCCACCTGGACGCGGCGGCCGAGGCGCTGACGGAGGAACCCACCTTCGCCGGCGAGCAACTCGTCCTTGCCCGCCGGCTCACCCACCTCACCATCGACGAGGCGCGGGCCGCCATCAACGACCTCCGCCCGCCGGTCCTGGACGACCTGGGCCTCGCCGACAGTCTGGCCAGCCTCGCCCGGTCGACCGTGGGCGTCGAGGTGTTCGTGGAGGTCGACCACTGCGTACTGCCCGAGCACGTCGAGATCGCGCTGTACCGCATCGCCCAGGAGGCGCTCCAGAACGTCGTGAAGCACGCGCGCGCGAGCAACGTCCGGCTCAGCCTGCGCCGGGACGGGCACGAGGTCTCCCTCGAGGTCACCGACGACGGACGCGGCTTCCCCGACGACGGGGCACCCTGCGACATCGACGGCGCGGCGGGCGTCGACGGCTTCGACGGCGTTGACGACGTTGACGGCGCCGACAGAACCGGCGGCGACAGAACCGGCGGCGCCGATCGCGCTGACCGGGGTGAGGGTGCGTACGGCGGCTACGGCCTGGGCAGCATGGCCGAGCGGACGGAGCTGATCGGCGGGCGGCTGGACGTACGGTCCCAACCGGGGCAGGGCACGACGGTGGTCGCGAAGGTCGCGGTTCACCCGCCGTAGGGTCGCGCCTCCCGTCCGGCTCGCAGTGTGAAGGCCCACCAGGCGAGCTGGTCGAGGAGTACGTGGGCGGCGACGCCGACCCCTTCCTGGTCGCGGGGCACTCCCGCGGCGTCGAACTCCCCACGCGCCCGGTGGAAGCTGACCGACTCGCGCACCGTGACCGCGTGGAGTTCGGCGAAGACCAGCCGCAGCCCCTCCGCGGCGCGCAGGCCGCCGGAGACGCCGCCGTAGGTGACGAATCCGACGGGTTTGGCGTACCAGCCGGTCTTCACCGAGTCGATGGCGGTCTTCAGCGGTCCGGGATAGGCGTGGTTGTACTCCGGCGTGATGACCACGAACGCGTCGGCCGCGTCGATCCGGGAGGTGAAGTCGACGGAGGGCCAGGGAGTCTCGGCGAGGTCGATGACGTCGAGTTTCACGTCCGTACGGGCTGCGACCTGGCCGAGGAACCAATTGGTCACGACGGGGGCGAACCGACCTTCTCGCACGCTGCCGACGATGACCGCGAGCTGGTATTGATCTTCGGGCACGAGGGATCCTTCCTGGACCGGTGCTCTCGTACGCGGATCGGCGTTGACCCGTCGTTGCTGTGGACACGTACGCTAAGACCTGAACTATTGTTCAGGTCAATTGAACAAGCGCAGGACGAGGAAGTCATCGGAGGTGGCAGAAAGTGGACGAGCCGAGCTGGGATCAGAAGGAGCTCACCGTGGGCCAGCTCGCCGCCCGCAGCGGTGTGGCCGTCTCGGCCCTGCACTTCTACGAACGCCAGAACCTGATCACGAGCCGGCGGACGAGCGGCAACCAGCGCCGTTACCGTCGGGACACTCTCCGCCGCGTCGCCCTGATCCGGGTCGCGCAGCGGGTCGGCATCCCCTTGGCCGACATCAGTGCCGCCCTCGCCGAGCTCCCCAACGGCCGCACGCCCACCCGGCAGGACTGGGCCCGGCTCTCCGAGCGCTGGCGCGCCGAGCTCGACGAGCGGATCCACCGCCTCCAGCAACTGCGCGACGAGTTCGCCGAGTGCATCGGCTGCGGTTGTCTCACCATCGACAGGTGCCTGCTCGCCAACCCCTACGACCGGCTGTCCGAACACGGCGCCGGCCCTCGTCGCCTGCTCGAGTCCTGACCGACGGTAGCCGCGGGACCAGCCGCGGCCGTTGCACCGACGTCCGGCCTCCTCCCACACCGCGCTAATCCGGTGGCGACGACCGGCGCGCCTCCTGCAGGCTGGCCGATCATGACGTCACGGATGAGAACGTGGTGGACGGACGACCCGAACGACCCTGACGTACGGAGCGCCGACGACCCGGACGTCCGCGCGCTGGTCGAACAGATCGCGCCGGGCTCGCCGGTGAGTGACCTGGGTGGCTGCTTCAGCCTGAACCTCCGGCTGCACGATCTCGGCCTGGTGCTGCGGGTGCAACAACCGTTCGTGTCCCGGGGGCGTGTCCTCGCGATGCGGGAGCTACGCCGTGGGCTGCTCGCTCGCGGACTCCTGACGGCTTCCCCGCGGAGCTGGCACGATCGCGACCTGCTCAGTTGCCGCGGCCGCTGGAGCGAACTGGAGTCGTTTGTTCCGCACGAGAAGCCCGACCCGACCTGGGCGTCGTACCGCTGGATGTATCGCGGCATGGGTCGACTGCACCGCACCTTCGCCGATCTCGACCCCACGCTCCCCCGGCCGGTCGTCGCCACCTACGCCGCGCCCCGCACGCTGCGGCGCTGGCTCGCGGTCACCGGGCCGGCCGCGGCCCACGACGAGGTCGCCGAGGAGATGGCTCGGCTCGCCGGCGAACTCCTCCCCTCCTTGGCGGCGCGGTGGACCCCCGCCACCGCCCTGCCGACGCAGGTGGTTCACGGCGACGTACGCCTGGGCAACGTCGGGTTGACATCAGCGGGAGAGACCGTCTACCTCGACTTCGGCTTCGCTGCGACCAGGCCGCGCATCCACGATCTCGCGTATTCCCTGGCGTGGATCCTGCTCCGGCCCGACAACACGGGCAGCGCCGAGGCGTTCCCGTGGCAGCGACTCCCCGAGTTGCTGGGCGAGTACGAGGACGCGGCCGAAACCACCCTGAGCGACGCGGAGCGCCGGGCCCTTCCCGCTTACGTCGCGGCGGTCCCGATGTACCACGTCGCGGTCGCCGGATACACGGCCGATCCGGTGGCGAAGCTACATGAGGAGGCGGGCCGCAGGTCCTTTCTCCGGATCGCGAAGTGGCTCCTCGCCCATCCGGATGTGTCCTTCCGTTGAGGCGCTGCCGAGTCGGGCGCTACCCGCACCTGGTCAGCGTCACCTCCATGGCGGGAACCCAGCGGTGGCCGTCCTCCGACGCCTCGTGATGGGCCGTCTGGACCAGGCCGTCGTCGCTGAACACCGCCGTGCACCGGGTGTGCTCGCCCTGCCAGGTCCAGGTGCCTTCGCGGAGTACCAACGCGTGGGTGCTGACCTCCCCCGCCCCGGAGAAGAAGTGCGATCGGAAGCACTGGGCGCTCGCGTCGTAGCCGATGATCTCGACGCCGCCGCCAGGGGTGTCTCCGATCCGCCCGTACGCCGTGTGCAGCAGGAAGGAACCGCCGGGCACCCACTCGTAGACGTCGCTGGTCAGGATGCGCTCGTCCGGTCGGCCGTCGGGACCGATCACGTGTCCCTCGTTGATCCACTTGCCGATGAAGATCCCCAGCGGTGCCAGGTCGGGTCCTGCCGCCGCGGCGTGGGCGGCATGGCTCGCGTGGGCGGCGCGGTCGGTGTGGGTCGTGCTGGTCATGGCTGTCTCCCGTCGTCGAGTGGGTGCCGGGTGGTGGCGCCTCTCGAAGAGGTCGGAGCCGAGGCCGTGAGTTTGACGTCCGGCCAGGAGGTCCTGGGTCAACTGGCTGTGCGGGTCATGCGGAATCGAGCCCGCCGAGGTCAGCGCCGGTCACCTGGAGGTCGGCGACGCCGGCTTGGCCACGGTGCCAGTCCCCGACCAGAACCGACACGTAGGCCGCGTCGGCGTCGAAGTGGAACTCCTGGGACCTGCCCGGCTGGGCCGGCGAGGTGGCCGCGCGGGTCCAGGTCACCCCGTCCTCGGAGGTCTCGACGACGTAGGACGGAGCGCGCGGGGAGGTCCAGTGGAACACCGCCCCGCTCACCCGGTGCGTCCCGCCGAGGTTGACGACGAGTCGTCGCTCGCCCGCACCGGGCGACCAGGAGGTGCGGGGGTCGGCGTCGACCGCGAGGTCCGGGTCGCTCATGCCGGGCGGCAGCGGGGAGGACGGGTAGGTGATCCGGTCGCGGGCGAGATCGGTGGTCGGGGTGAGCACGCCGTCGCGGAACCGTGCGTCCCGGGTCTGGCCTGCCGGCACGCGTACGGTGACCCGCTCACCGGTCCCGACCGATGTCAGGGCAACGTTGACGGACGCGCCCGCCGCGACGTTGGTGAGCCTCGCGTGTTGGGAGTCGAGCACCTCGACGTCCAACCCAGCGGGCGATCCGCTGGTCGACAGCCGGAAACGCGGCACCTGGACGGCGGCCGACGCGGACGGTAGGTCCACCTCGTAGCTGAGGCCCGCCTGCGTCGTCTGCTGCCGGCCGAGGTAGACGGTGCGTCCCGCTCCCTGCTCCGGCACCGTCAAGGATTCCTTGGCGAGGGTGGTGCCGCTCAGGTTGAACAGGCTGAGGTAGCCATCCGACACCGCGGCGCGCAGGGATGCCGGTCCGCCCGTCGGCTGCGGCTGCGCCGCCAGCTGCGCGGTCCGTGCGGGCGGCTGTGCCGGGAAGCCCTGGACGACCATGCCCGCCGAGCCGGTGGCCGGTCCGTGCGACAGGGCGAGAGCGGTCGGAGACACCGCGATCGGGTTGGTGCTTCCCCGTACGACGAAACCGGCGCGTCCGTCGACGTTCAGCCAGGAGCCGTCGAAGGTCTGCCAGCGCGGCACGCTCGCGACGGTCCGCCAGGTCTGTCCGTCGTCGGAGACCTCGATCCGGTAGTTGAACGGCCAGGCGTCCTCCTGCCAGCGGATCGTCACCTCCGACAGGGAGCGCGGGCCGCCGAGATCAACCGCGAACCAGCCCTTCATGCTCGGTCGTTCGGCCGCGGAGTTGGCCCACCGGGTGGCGGGGTCGCCGTCGACGGCCATGGCGGGCACCGAGGCCTCGCCGTAGCTGGTGGATGCCGTGGCCGGCCTGCCGAGGGCGAGGTTCGTGTCCTCGCCAGGTCCGCGCACCTCGAACTCATACATCGAGTAGCCCCACTGCGAGGCCGCCTGCACGCCGCTCATCCGGACGTGGCGTGCCTGCGTCGGCGCGAAGGTGAGTCGTTCCGTGCCGCCCGCGCCGTAGCCGTCGGGGGAAAGCGTCGTACTCCCGGCCGCCGTGGTGAAGGTCCGGTCGCCGTCGAGCCCGGGCACACCGGGCATGTCGAGGTTGCGCAGCCGCAGCGACCCCTCGTCGTCACCCGTGCCGGTGGTCGCGTAGACGACGGACCCGTCGGGCAGGGTGGTGTAGCCGGCGTAGGAGTCGCCGCGGCGGACGACGCTGGCCGACGCGTCCACCCCCTCACGCAGCCGGGTGTAGGTGCGGGACGTGGCGGAGTCGACCCTGGTGATGGAGGGGAGGAACGACGGCGACTTGTTGCCCACGTCGAAGAGCCAGTCGTCGTGTTGCGGCAGGAACGGAAACTTCACGTAGTCCGGCTTGAGTACCGCCGACATCAGGGACTTCTCCGACTGGTGGTTGACCAGACCCGGGACCGGGCCGAAGTCGGTGACCTTCGAGGCCCGCGCGAAGTACTCCGCCTCGCTCACCGGCTCGACGTCGCCGGCCAGCCTTTCCCGCCAGTAGTGCAGGAGGTAGGCGATCGCGACCTCCGCCCGCGCCTCGGTCTCATACGTCGTACCCGGGCGGAACTTCACCAGCATGCCCGCCGGCGGGTAGTCGACGTAGGGCCCGAGCCGGCGCGCGAGCATCAACTCCGCGCGGGCCGCCATCGGGTCGCCGGTCACCATGCTGCGATAGGTGAGCGGGATCAGGCTCCGGCCGTAGAAGTGTGCGCGGTCGGCGATGGCCGGTTCGTACGGCACGCCCGCGTCGGTCCCGAACTGGTCGAGGACGTCGAAGATCTCGTCGTTGTTGGGCAGGCTCCGCTGGCTCGCCGGCACCGGGCGGCCCGCGATCAGGTAGTGCACGACGTTCCGCGCGGGGTAGGTGGCCGCCGACTGCTGGTACATGCCGTTGAAGCTGCCGTGGTTCTCGCTGGTGAAGGTGTCGAAGATGTTCTGCGCGCTCGCCCACTCCGAGACGGGGCGTCCCGCGATCACGGTGGGGTTGGCCTGGTCGGCGACGGGGAGCCCGTCCATGTTGAGGGTCCAGCGGTTCAGCCACTCCTGCCAACGCCCGTTGGCCGGATCGTCGGGCAGATAGGCGTCGGCCGCGGCCAGCATCATGGTGCGGGCGCCCATCTCCTCCATCTTGGTGTCGCTCACGAACCCGCCCCGCAGGCCGTTGGTGGTGCCGCCCTCGCGGCTGGGGTCGGTGGGTTCTGCGCCGGCGTCGGCGAGGTAGCCGGCCTCCCCGCGCAGGATGGTGTCGACGCCGGCCCGGGTGTCGTCGTCCAGGTCGTCCCACATCAGGTGGGCGGCGGCGATGACGTAGGCCTCGGCGGTCGCCTCCCAGTAGACGTAGGCGCCCCAGGTGCCGGTCTCGGGGTCGACGAACCTGTTCTGTGCGACGGCCGCCTGGATGCTGCGCACGGTGTGGTCGTGCAGAACCTCACGGGAGACACCGGCGACGGTCGCGTCGTAGGTGCCGAACCTCAGCAGGACGGCGTTGCCGAGGGTGCCCACGACGTCCCAGTTGGCGATGCCGTAGCTGCCCTGCTGCTCGTTCCAGGTGCTCTCCTGGAAGCGCGTGTTCCGCAGCAGCAGGTCGTAGTAGACGCGCGCGAGGTCGTCCTGCGAACCGTCCGGGAGTGCGGCGACCGTGGGCGGGGGTGACGGAGCGGCGGCCGCGCTCGGGGCGGGCCGGGCCAACGCCAGCGGGAGGACGAGCGCGGCGACTCCGACCGCGAGCAGCAGGCGTACGGCACGACTCATGGGCGGGTCCCTTCGGTCGCCGGCGGCCCCTTCCAGGTCGTGGGACAGGTCCGCGCGACCGCGGGAAAGGACACCTCGAGGGGGTGGGAGAGCGATTGCCGAGCGTGCCTGATCGTAGTCGCTCGATACGTCTACGTCTCTGCGGCGGCGGCCCAGGTCGGCATATGTCCGGAACGCGCCGGTGCTCAGGGGCGCGGGGACCGCTTGAGCTCCCGCTTGCGTTCGTCGCGGGCATGGAGTTCGGCGGTGAGGTGCTGGGATCGCGTGGCGACCAGCATGACCCCGGCGGCCACCACGAGCAGGGAGACGACCTCGCCCAGGTTGCACAGGGCGCCGCCCCTGATGCTCTCTCCCAGCCAGGCGATGCCGATGCCGATCGAGACGGCCGGGTCTCCCACGGTGATGATCGTCACCGTGAACACACCGAGGAGGCCCTTCTGGAAGGCCTGCTGGTTCAGCATGAATCCGGTCGGTCCGACGATCATCGCCGCGTACAACTGCCAGTCGCTGAACAGCGCGCCCACGTCGCCGTTGAACGACGTGACAAGACTGCGGACGAGCCCTGCCATCACGCCGTAGCAGACCGCGGCCGCCACCGAGATGGGGATGACCCGCGCGTCGCCCCGCAGCCAGGTCGCCAGCAGCAGCGAGCCACCCACGATTGCGATGAGGCCCAGCCCGAGTGGCAACGCGGCCGAGGTGTCGAAGGTGTCCCGCCCGTTCGAGGGCTGCGCGATGAGCAGGAACGCGCTCAGGCCCACGAGCGCCATCGCCACCCCGATGATCAAGGTGAGGTCGGGGCGCATCCGCATGCGGGCCGAGATGAAGAGGATGTAGAAGAAGGTGCCCGTGATGAGGAGCGGCTGGACGAGAATCAGCGGCCCGAGCCGCAGCGCCAGCGCCTGCAGGGCGAAGCCCAGGACGCCGAGCCCGATGCTGAAGACGAAGCCTTCCTGCTTCAACAGTTCAAGCAGCAGGGGTGGTCCGAGTCCGACATCGCGGGCGCGGCGCGCGGCCGAGTGCTGCAGGCTCGCGGCGCCGCCGAAGGACGCCGCCGCCGCGATCGCAATCGGTATCGCCAAAGCGGTGCCGAGGTCCACGCTCACGCCTCCACGAACTCCCGGAAGGCACCCTGCGTCGCCGCCACGACAGCCGCCGGGTCGAGCCCCAGGCCGCGGTCGGCCACCAGCCCGATCGCGGCGGTGTCGTCCGTGGTGAGGATGCCGACCGCCAGCGGCACGTTGGCCGACAGCGGCAGGATCGGATAGATCGCCCGCACGAGCGCGCCGGCCAACCGTCGAGCCCCACGTGGACCTGGCGCGTAGGACACCACGAGGTTGAAGAAGCGCTCGGTGTAGCTGTACCGGGCGAACCGGGCGAGCGCGGCCGGCGGCAGGAGGCCCGCCATTCGCAGCACCTTTCCCGCGGCTCGCGGCTCGCTCCGTGCGAGACCGCGCCGGATCTCCGCGCAGGCGCGGTCCAGGCGTTCCTTCGCCGACATCTCCCCCATCACCAGGTCGAGCGGGACCGCGCCGCTCCAGTTGCCGGAGATCTGGTCGATCCGGTGGGGTCTGGTGATCGGGACCATGGCGCGCAGGGGGTGGCCGGGCGTGACCAGGCCGGTGCCGGCCAGGAGGTGTTCCAGCGCCTGGCCGACGACGCCGATCGCGAGTTCGTGCTCGCTGACGTCGAACTGTTCTGCCGTACGCCGGAACTCCTTGCCGGGCAGCGGTACGAAGACGACGGAGCGGCGCTCGGTCGTCAGCGGCTGGTTCAGCGGATGGCGGGGCGCCCGGCCACGGGTGGCCAGGTGCCACAGGCCGCGGAGCAGTTCGGCCGGGTTCCCCGACTCCGCGGGCGGTGACGCGGGTGCGCTACCGGCGCCCTCCGTCGCGGGTTCGAGGTCACTGGGGTCGGCGTCGAGAAGGCTCTCCAGCAGGCCCAGCGCGGAGGTTCCGTCGCCCATGGCGTGGTGCAGTTTGATGCCGACCAGACTCCGGCCGCCGTCACCGCGACGGAAGAGCACCACCTGCCAGGCCGGCCGGTCCCGTGGCGCGGCCCGCGACCAGACCTCCTCGATCGCCTCGGTCGTGGCGGTGTCGGACATCAGCGGCCCGCCGGGGTACTCGGTGACGTGCGCGTCGACGTCGATCTCGTCGTGCCACATCCAGCCCATCCGGTTGCCGCGGTGCACCGGTTGCCGGTGCAGCGGTGGCAGGTGCCGGATCCGGGCGGACACCATCTCGCGCACCTGCCGCAGGGTGACCGGCCCGGCGGTCCCCTCCTCGACGGGGTCGAGTTCGAGTACCGCGCCGACTTCCTGCGGGGCCGTGGCGTCCTCCACGTGGGCGAAGTACGCATCGGCCGACCGCATCGGCCAGGCGTTTCGACGCAGGTTCTGTCCGGCGGACGGCGCGCGTCGACGGTTCAGGGCCGGCTCCCCCGGTGGTGCGAACGAGGCGACGTCCGCGGCAAGGTCGTGGTTGACGACGTGGGCACGCGCGGTGCTGCGCAGCGACCGCAGCGTCCCCTCCTCCGTCACGAACGCCCTTATCCGGTTGGTGACCTGCGCTTTCGACATGCACAGGTCGGAGAGCCCGGCCTTGGTCATGAGGCGGGCGTTCGCGACACCGTGCGCCGCGATCGGCTCGGCCATGAGGACCGGGACACCACACGCGATCGCCTCCAGCGCGGTCGCCCCTCCGGCGTTGGTCACCACCACGTCCGCGGCCTGGTTGAGCGTCGCCATGTCCTCGACCCAGCCAAGGGGCAGCAGGCGCGTTCGGTAGAGGCCCAGGGCCTCCAGGCGGGCAAGCGCCGCCGTGTTGCGTCCGCACACGGCCACGACCTGGACCCGTTCGTGTGCGTCGAGGATCGCGCGGACCAACCCTTCGGCGATACCGAAGCCGAACGCGCCGCCCGCGACGAGGACGACGAACGCATCGGGGTCGAGGTCGAAGCGCTGGCGCGCGGCCACCTGGTCGCCCGGCCGGAACTCCTGACGCACCGGCAGCGCCGAGGCGCGGATGTCGGCCGACGGCTCCGACGCGCGCGCCACCGGGACGGCCTCCTCGTGCATGACGAACGTCGCGTCGAGTTCGGTGTGCACCCAGAACGGATGAGGGGAGAAGTCCGGAACCCACGCGGCGATGGGGACGGCGAGTCCACGACGTCTGCGCAGCCAGGCCAGCCCTCCGCTCCCCAACGGATAGGTGCTGAGAATGGCGTCGGGTTGGAAACCATCGATCTCCTCGGCCATCCGTAAACCCGCCCAGGTGGAGGTAAACAGTTTCGAAGACCGCATGAACCATCGATAGTGCCAGGTTGCCTGATAGAAGAACTCATAGAGCCACGGCGCGCGTTCGACACTGGACACGTAGATCCACCGGAATGCCGCGCCGACTCCGGGCCCCATCGCGTCGAGTGTGTCGACCCAGCGAACCTCGGAATGGGGCCAGTGGCGCCGCCATGCCTCCTCAAGGGCACGTCCTGCCGCGTCGTGTCCGCCGCCGAGCTTCGCCGAAACGATCATCAAGCGTCGCCGAGCGGGATCCGCCGCGCCCATGCCGTCCTTTTCTGGAGCGATACCGCCCACCTTGGCGTTCCTCCCCGGTGATCTGCTTTCTCAACAGCTTCTCAGGGTCCAGGCATTCCTGTGCCCGTATTCGCGGGTGAAGGGTGTGGCGAGAAACAATGCGTCACATTTTGCTTGGCTTCGACGACGGATGCGCTGTTCCCCCGCGGCTGATCCGTCAAACAACATCACGCGACGGGCGGGCCCTCGCGCCACGATCCTGTCGCCGCCAAGGTCGCCTTGACGATCTTGGTGTGGTGGGCTTCGTGTGCTCGTCGGTGTCGATCACCGTCAATCTTCGCTGAACGGCGGCGCGTCACTCGCCGTTGAACTGCCTGATCGCGGCCTCCCACTGGTCCAGCGCGCGCTCGACGATGCTGCGCGGGCCGGACGGGAGCCAGTGGTTCGCCCGTCGTACGCCGGCAGCTGCCATGCGCTCGAACAGCGCCGCGTCGACCGGTGTGTCCAGGAACTGGATCTCGATCGGACGGTCCGCCCGGGCCTGAACCTCCTCGATCCGGTCGAACACCTCGGCACCGGTGAAGTGCGGTAGCCAGCCGTCGCCGTAGGCCAGCACCCGGTCCAGGACGGTGGGGCCGTCCCCGCCGACGAGGATCGGAGGGTGCGGCCGTTGCGCGGGCTTGGGGTAGGACCAGATCCGATCGAACGACACGAACCTTCCCTGGTAGCTGGCCTCGTGCCGCGTCCAGATCTGCTTCATCGCCTCGACCCGCTCCCGCATCAGCGCCATCCGGGTCCGCGGGTCGGTGCCGTGGTTGCGCATCTCCTCGCGGTTCCAGCCGGCCCCGACACCGAACTCGAAGCGGCCACCGGACATGTGGTCGATGCTGGCGACCTCCTTGGCGGTGACGATCGGGTCACGCTCGACGACCAGCGTGACCCCGCTGCCGATCCGCAGCGTCGTCGTCGCGGCGGCCGCCGCGGCCAGGGCCACGAACTGGTCGTAGATGTGCACGTACTTCCGCTGGAGCGTCCCGCCCGTCTGGGTCACCACGGCCGCCGGGATGTGGGTGTGGTCGGGAATGAACAACGCGTCCTGTCCACGCTCCTCGACCATCCGTGCCACCTCGGCTGGCCGTATCCCGTCGTGTGTCGGGAAGTAACCCACTCCGAAGTCCACCGGGTCAGCCGCCGTTGAACTGACCGATGGCGGCTTCCCAGCGCTCGAGCGCCGGCTCGACGATGCTGCGCGGGCCGGACGGGAGCCAGTGGTTCGCCCGTCGTACGCCGGCAGCCGCCAGGCGTTCGAACAGCGCGGGGTCGACGGGCGTGTCCAGGGTCTGGATCTCGATCGGACGGTCCGCCCGGGCCCGTAACTCCTCCATCCGGCCGAACATCTGGTCACCGGAGAAGTCGGGGATCCAGGCGTCCCCGAAGGCGAGCACCCGGTCCAGGACGGTGGGGCCGTCCCCGCCGATCAGGATGGGCGGGTGGGGCCGTTGCGCCGGCTTGGGGTAGGACCAGATGCGATCGAACGACACGAACCTTCCCTGGTAGCTGGCCTCGTGCTGCGTCCAGATCTGCTTCATCGCCTCGACCCGCTCCCGCATCAGACCCGTCCGGGTCCGCGGGTCGGTCCCGTGGTTGCGCATCTCCTCGCGGTTCCACCCGAGACCGACGCCGAACTCGAAGCGGCCACCGGACATGTGGTCGACGCTGGCGACCTCCTTGGCGGTGACGATCGGGTCGCGCTGGATGATCAGGGTGACCCCGCTGCCGATCCGCAGGGTCGTGGTCGCCGCGGCGGCCGCGGTCAGCGCCACGTACAGGTCGTAGCAGTGGCTGTACTTCCGCGGGAGTTCACCGCCACCGGGATAGGGAGACTCGCGACTGGCCGGTATGTGGGTGTGCTCGGGAAAGAACAGCGCGTCCTGACCACGTTCCTCGACCATCCGCGCGACCTCGCCAGGGCGCATGCCGTCATGTGTTGGGAAGTAACCCACTCCGAAGTCCACCCGGCTTCCCTACCCGGCGCGAATGGGTTCGACTCGCGGGCTCCTGCGATGGGGTGGGTCGTGAGTTTCTCACACGACCATGCGCAAATGTCCATTTATGAACGAAAAAAACCGGTCGGGAGGTTTGTGAGGCCACACAACGTGGCCATTGTTTCCGCAGCGCACTCCGCCCGAGATACCGACGGAACGTCATGAGCGTTCGGCAATGTTTCAGGAAACGATGGGGAGCAAATGCCTCGAGCTTGGAAATCGCTAATCGTAGGTCTCGTTGGCGTCGCCTTACTTTCCAGCGCGCAGTACGCCGGCGCCGAACCCCTCGGACTCTCGGCTGACCCTGGGCACGCGCATGGCGACGACGGCTCGGGCGGTGCGTCGCAGTACAAGCCCAGCATCTCGACGGTCACCCTGATCACCGGCGACCGGGTCCGGGTCACCACCCAGCCCGACGGCACCAGGTCGGTCATCCCGATGCCGGGGGCGGGCCGCGCGGCCAACCCGGTCAGTATCCGTTATCGGGGCGACGCGATCGACGTCGTACCCGCGGACGCTGGAGCGTTCGTACGCGCTGGTCGCCTCGACCCGCGACTCTTCGATGTGGCGGGTCTCGTCGCCGCGGGGTACGACGACGCCTCATCTCCTGAACTGCCACTCCTCGCCCGCCACACCCCCGGTCGGACAGCCCTGGAAGGGGTTCCGGCGGGAGCGACCGTTGGGCGAACGACCGGCGGCGACTCCTCCACCGCGCTCGGCCTCGGGAAGAAGGACGCGGCGTCGTTCTGGAAGTGGCTCGTGGGGTCGCAGCAGCCCAAACCGGCCGGGTCGCGGTCCACCGGCGATGCGCTCGCCGCCGGAATCCAGCAGGTCTCCCTGCGCCCGCTGGCGTCGACGCATCATGCGGGCGGGGGCGCCATGCCCATGTCGTCCGGCGCCACTTCGGCGCGAAAGGCGGCACCTCCTGCCGCGAACGCGACCACCGCCAACCTCCTCATCAAGCTCATCGACCGGAACGGAAGGCTCATCACCAAGGTCGACGAGGCCTTCTTCACCGAACCCGTCGTGCTCAACCGCGACACCGAGGACGTCTACCCGTTGGAGCCTCGACCGGCTGGCCTCGGAGTGGCTCTTCCTCCCGGGTCGTACAGCTTCGGCGAGATCATCGTGACGACGCAGCGTCTCCAGCCGACGAGCTACACGCTGCTGGCCCGGCCCAACTTCACCGTCAGCGGCAACCTCACCTTGACGCTGGACGCCCGCCAGGCGCACGAGATCCGGGCGACGGCCCAGGCCCCGGACCCCACGCCGATCGTGACGACCTTCGGTGTCATCGAGCTGTTCGCGGGCCGGCCGTGGACCACTCTGGTCACCCTGCCGGGGGCGACGCCCTTCCGCGCCTTCGCGCTGCAGACCGCCGCGGTGACCGACAGACCCTACAACTTCGCGATGTTCCAGTCCTCGAACTCCAGTTGGGGCGTCTACGACCTGCTTGTCGGTGAGTCCGGAGCGGTCCCCGCGAACCCGACCTACCACCTCCGAAACGCCGACCTGGGTCGAATCAGCTCCAGGTACAACGCGGCCGGGACCGGGCTGGGGCTCAAAGGGACGCTGTTCCGCGAGGCACAGCTCCCCGGGGATGTTCAGGTCGGGCTCGGATGGTTCTATCCGACGGGCATCCCTTCCACCCGGGTCCGGTTCACCAGCTCGGCGTATGGCGGCGCGCCCCTGCCATGGTTCGCGTCCGTGGACGTCGGCCGCGACCCGGCCGTCCCGATCTACTCGGAGGTGCGCGCTCCCGCGGTCATTCCCATCGGCGTCACCACTCTGGGGCTCTGGAACCCAGCCACCTTCCGGCCGGAAGGTCACGGTGTGCGTCGTGACGATCTCTCGATGAACGTCACCCTCCAGCCGTTCGCCTCCGGAGATGTCGGCACGACCTTCTTCATCCTGGACGAGGCCGGGGTGACCGGCAGTGCCGTACTGGAAAGGCGTGGTGAACCCGCCGCCCGGGCGAACGATCCCAACTTCCTGAGAACCGAGCCGCAGCCGGCTGCCACCACGTCGTACTCACTCGATCTTCTGGCGAGACGAAACGTGTCGTGGTCGAGGTACGCCACCTCCATCCACGCCTACTGGAAGTTCACCTGCCACCGCCCCCCGACGGGGCATGACGGGCACCCGATGCGGCTGCTGAACATCGGCATCAACGGTGACTACGACCTGTACGGAAGAGCGCCGGCGGGTCGACCCTTCCGGCTCGACCTCACGGTCGCCGAGGTCGAGGGCACCGGCACACCGCAGTCGGCGACGGTGGCGGTGTCGTTCGACGAGGGCAAGACCTGGAGGAACGTCCCGACCGTACGGGACGCGACCAGGAAGTGGCACGTCATCATCAACCATCCGAACACGCCCGGAAAGTTCGTCGCGCTCCGCGCCAAGACCCAGACCGACCACGGAGACGTGTACAGCATGACCACCATTCGGGCCTACGGCATCGGCCCGGCGGCCACAGTAGGGGCACCCGGGTGGAGCCACCGGCTCCGTAGTGACCGATCGCGTGCGGCTGGCGCACTTCCGTCGCCACCCGCACGCGGATTCAGTGATGTCGTGTCGCCTGTGCGGGAGAGTCATCGGGAGACGGTACGTGGGGATGCTCGCTGAGCGGTTTCTGGTAGCAGCGGCTCAGCGGATCGGTGACGTACTTGCCGTAGGGAGGGACGGACGTGAAGCCGCTGGCTTCGTAGAGCGCGATCGCCTCCGGCTGACGTACTCCCGTCGCCAGCCGCAGCACGTCGTACCCGAGGGCGCGCGCGAGGTCCTCCAACGCACGCAGGAGCGACCGCGCCACTCCCCGCCCGCGATGCCCCGGCAGCACGAACATCCGCTTGAGCTCACCGGCAGTGGGCCCGGCCGGCTGGACGACGCCGCAACCGACGGGCTGGTCATCGACGAGGGCGACGAGGTACCTCGCGTCCGGGTGGACGCCTGACCGCCCCTCCGCGCCGTACCGGCTCACCATCTCCTGAAACGCCGCGTCGAGCAGCAGCCTCAGGCCGGCGTCACCGAGGGTGCGTCCCTCGATCAGCACGCCAACGCCTCCTCGCCGCCCCGCCTGGGCGAAAGCTGTGTCGGACACGGGTACGAACGTTGGGCCCGCCCCGAAACCGTATCCTGACGTTGACGCGCCTCACGCGCCCGGCGGATAGGGTGCGCGCTGTGACCTCGGTGCGCACGCGGTGGAGGATCCTGGGCGAACGGGTCGTCGACGATAACCGCCACATCCGGTTGTCGAGCGTCGACGTCGAGCTTCCGGACCGAACGCGGTTCACGCAGTACGTCGCTCGGATGCCGCGGAGCGCGATGACCGTCGTCCTCGACGAGCAGCGCCGGGTCCTCCTGATGTACCGGCACCGGTTCGTCATCGACCAGTGGGTGTGGGAGCTCCCCGGCGGCTACGTCGACCAGGCCGAGGACATCGCGGCCGCTGCCGCCCGGGAGGTCGAGGAAGAAACCGGCTGGCGCCCCCGCTCGATGCGACACCTGGTGACGTTCCAGCCGTCCGTCGGTTCGCTCGACCAGCCGCAGGAGCTCTACCTCGCCCGCGGCGCCGACCAGGTGCACGACACACCGGACATCAACGAGGCCGAACGGGTGCGCTGGGTCCCGCTCGAGGAGGCCGTCCACCTGATCGACACCGGCGAGATCGTCGGGGCCGCCACCGTGGTCGGCGTCTACCGCGCGCTGACGCTTGCTCCCTGACCCGACTCGCGGTCCTTCGCGGCGAGCAGGACGTAGCCGCCGGGAAGCCTGGACACCTCCCGCTCGGCCGCCTGGCCGTCGGGGCTCTCGCTCGGGTACTCCTCCACCAGTTCGATCCGCAGGCCCGCCCGAGCGATCGCCGTGACGACATCGCCGAGGGGCCAGCGGAACTCCACCGACTCCGGCATGACGTCACCAGCTCCGGTACCCGCCAGGCAGGAGGGCCCCGCGGCGTTCCACTGGGGTCGACCACGGCGGAAGTAGTCATCGACGGCGGCGAGCCGACCGCCGTCGACCCTCAGGCAGCCGTTGAGAGGGTGGATCTCGTCCATCAGCAGACGGCCGCCCAGCTTCAGCGCGGACGCCACGATCGCCGCCCAACGATCGAGGTCCGGTAGCCAGCAAAGGGCTCCGCAGCTGACGAAGACGACGTCGAACGTCCCGGCCCGCAGGTCGGGCGGCAGGTCGTAGACGTCCGCGACGACGAACCTCGCGGCCAGGCCCGCGGTCTCCGCCTTCCGCCGCGCGTGCCTGATGTTCTGCGGCGCGATGTCCACCCCGGTGACGTGGGCGCCGACGAGGGCCAGGCTGAGCGTGTCCTCCCCGGACGCGCACTGCAGGTGCAGGACGTCGAGGCCCTGCCAGTCCGAGATCGGCAGCTCCTCGGCAGCGAGGTTCGCGACACCCTCCGCGAACAGGTCGCCCGGGTGCAGGCCGTCACCTCGCACGACGGCGATGACGTCCCAGGCACGTCGATTGATCTCGGTGAGGCGGGCGATCTCGGCGCGCTCCATGCGGGCGAGGGTAGGAAGGCGACGGGAGCCTCGGCCAGTGGTTTTCCGGCGGGAGACGCCGCCGGGTCATCCGCCGCGCGGAAGCTAGGCGGGCTCGCCGGCGAGCCGCTGGAGTACGGAGAGCAGCGTCTTCCGCTCCCGGTCGCTGAGCTCGCCGAGTAGTTCCTCCTCCATCGCGCGGATGTCGGCACGTGCCTGTGCCAGGCGGCGTTCACCGGCCGGTGTGAGTCGCACGATGCGCGCTCGGCGGTCGGTGGGGTCGGCTTCGCGGACGAGGAGACCTTCGCCCTCGAGATCGTCGAGCAGCCTGATCAGGCGCGTCTTGTCGTAGGCGATGGCCTGGGCGAGCGCGAGCTGGGTGGGGGCCTCCTGCTGCGCGAGCTGGGACAGGACGACGTAGTCCCACATCTTCAGGTCGCGGGCGGCGAGCAGCGGCGTTTCGGCGTCGATGAGGCGGCGGGTGATACGCGCGAAGAGTGCGCCCAGATCCTGCCGCTCCATCCGGCAATCCTACAAATCCCGCGACACGGGCCCGGTGGGCACGGACCGGGAGCACCTCGGCCGAGACACCTCCTCGCCCGCCTCGCCCGGTTCGACGGCAGCACGACCTTGACAGGATAATAAGCAGATGTAGATTATCTACGTCTGCTTATTACTTGGAGGGATGGACAATGGATCTCGTGGATCTCAACCGGCGTGCGGTCGATCGCTGCGTCGAACTCGTCGCCGGCGTGGATGCCGCGGCGCTGGAGCGACCCACTCCGTGCGCGGGTTGGACGCTCGGCGACCTGCTGGCGCACATGATCGCCCAGCACCGGGGTTTCGCCGCCGCGGCCGACGGCAACGGTCGCGATCGGGCGGCGTGGGAGGTACGGCCGCTCGGCCCGGATCCGGCCGTCGACTACGAGGCGGCGGCGCGGGGAGTGCAGGCGTCGTTCGGCGCCGACGGCGTACTGGACCGGGAGTGCTGGCTTCCCGAGTTCAGCGAGGACAGCCCGTTCCCGGGCCGGATGGCGCTCACCTTCCACCTGGTCGACTACGTGGTGCACGGCTGGGACGTCGCCGCCAGCCTCGGCGTCGAGGCGGACTTCGCCGCCGACCTCGTCGCGGCCGCGCAGCGGATCGCGGAGCAGGTGCCGACGGGCTCCGTCCGCGAGGAACCCGGAGCCGCCTTCGGCCCCGCGCTGCCGGCGGAGCCGACCGCGTCGCCGATGGACGCGTTGCTCCTGCACCTCGGACGTAACCCGTCCTGGCCGAAGGTGGGTTGAGCCCCCGGCCGAGAGCCCGGCCAGGACGCCGGTCGCGGCGCCGGTCAGAGACGCCGATCCAGGACTCCGGTCAGAACGTCGGCACCGGGACGCGTTCGCCGTCGCGCAGCGCGGACTCGTGCGCGCAGATTCCCGGTGCGGTCCAGGCGGCGGACGTCGCGGCGTCGATGGCCGGAGCCCGGCGTTCGACGATGCTGGAGACGAACTCGTGCACGAGGTAGGGGTGCGAGCCGCCGTGCCCGGCGACCTTCGTGACCGGCGGTCCGCCGTCGGCAGGTGTCAGGGTGTATTTCCGCACGTAGCGGGCGAGGGCCTCGGGCAGCCGGGACGCGAAGTCGGGCGGCTCCAGTTCGGTCTCCCGGGCGGACCGCCCCCGCCCCTGCGGGCCCAGCGGGAGGAGTTCGAACATCCGCATGGGCTCGTCCGGCACACCCGACCACTCCAGGCTGCGCTGGTCGCCGTATACCGAGAAGCCCTCGACGTAGGACCGTGCGATCTGGAAGAACGACATCGTGATGTCGGCGACGACGTCGGAGTCCCGCAGCCGGAACAGCCCCACCTCGGTCGGGAACGGGTTACCGAAGTGCGCGGTGCGTTCCTCGCTCATCCGGGCGGAACCAAGAGCGGTGACGTCGGCGACGGTGCTGCCGGTCAGCGCCAGCAGTGGCGAGAGTGCGTGGGTGATGTACTTCATCGGCGGGTAGCCCTGCCAGTAGTCGGGATACCCGTCGAGGTTCTGGATGTGGTAGCCGCGGTAGAGCGTGAGCGCGCCCAACTCGCCGGCGCGGTACATCTCCTCCGCGAGGAGGTACTCACGCCCGTAGGCCGAGGTCTCCATCATCATGTAGTTCTTGCCCGACTCCCGCTGCGCGGCGACGATCGCGCGCAGGTCGTCGAGTTCGGTCGCCATCGGGACGGCGCAGGCGCAGTGCTTGCCGGCCCGGAGCACGGCGAGGGAGTACTCCGCGTGGAACGCGACCGGCGCGAGGATGTGCACGGCGTCCCAGCGGTCGTCGGCGAGTACGTCGTCCAGCCGGGTGTAGCGGTCGGTGATGCCGTACCGGTCACCGACCGCGGCGAGGCGTTCGGGTGAGGAGTCGACGAGCCCGACCCGGCCGACGTGGGGGTGGTCGGCGTAGAGCGGGACGAAGTCCGCGCCGAAGCCGAGCCCGACCACGGCGACGTCGAGCGGTCGGCCGTCGGCCCCGCTCCCGTCCACCCGACCGTCGTTCATGCGAGCGTCCTCCGTCCGACCGGCACCTGCGTCGAGCGGGCAGTTTTCCATAGCCGCGACCAGCCTGGCCATCCCGGTCGGCGAGTAAAGTCCAAGCCCGCAAGGACGACTACAGTGCCAGGCGGGCAGGCCATCCCGTACGGGCCCGTATCCGGCGCGACCACAGGAGACACGGACTCATGAGCGACCATGATCCGATCCGCGACCTTCCGACCATCGCATCCGGCGCGCAGGCCGCACCGCCCGCGTGGGCCCGGTCGCAGCGTGAGCTCCTGCGGGAGTTCGAGGAGGCCGCACTGACCTTCGTCGACCGCTACGCCCGGCCCGACGGAACGCTGCCGTGGCGGACGCAGTGGCCCGGCATGGACGGCTCGGACGACCCCTACGAAGGGTTCCAGGGCCTGCCAATGCTCTACCTGCTCGGCGGTGGGGAGCAGCTGCTCTCCCTCGCCCGCCGGCAGTGGGAGGCGGTCACCTGGCAGTGGACGGAGTACGGCCAGATCCACCGCGAGTTCGACGCGTACTACGACTGGATGCACCACGGCGAGGCCAACAACCTGCTCTACCTGCTGGCCCAGGCCGACCCGACCAGCTTCCGCGAACGCCAGCGCGCCGTGACGTTCGCCCGGCTCTACACCGGCGAGGACCCGGCCGCGCCGAACTACGACCCGACGCGCCGGCTGATCCGCTCACCCCTGACCGGCTCCCGCGGGCCACGCTTCACCTGCACGGCCGAGGACTGGTCGACGCACCGTGAGGTGCTCGACAACTACCCGCCGCCGTTCGAGGACCTGCCCGGCGTCACGGGGCCGAAGTGCCAGTGGACCGACGACCCCGTCTACGCCGAGATCCTCGACCGGATGAACGCCCGGATGACCCGCGGCGACGTCCCGCTCAACCTCACCTCGACCAGCCTGATGGCGCACGCGTACCTCTACACCGGCGACGCCCGCTTCCGCGACTGGGTGCTTGACTACCACGACGCGTGGCGGGCCCGCGCCGAACGCAACGGCGGCATCATCCCCGACAACGTCGGGCTGGACGACGTGATCGGGCAGTACATGGACGGCGCCTGGTGGGGCGGCTACTACGGCTGGCGGTGGCCGCACGGCGCCTCCCAGCTCGTGGAGGCGGTCGCGATCGGGTCAATCAACGCCGTCCTGCTGGACGGGAAGACCGCGCACCTCGACCTGGTCCGCTCCCAGCTCGACGAGCTGTGGGCACTCGGCCGGGAGGAGGACGACGGCTGGGTCACGCCGTACAAGCACCTCGACGCCGGCTGGACCGACTTCCGCCCGCCGGACTATCGGATTCCGGTCGCCTGCTGGAGCCTCAGCCACGAGCAGCAGGACCTCGACCGCGTACTCCGGCTGCCGGGATCGGAGCGCTGGGGCGAGCCGACCGACCGGATGGTCAAGGGCAACGGCGCGGCCAACAGCCAGCACTGGTTCGCCTACGTCCAGGGCGGCAGCCCCGACTACCCCAACCGCATCCTCGAGGTCAACCACCGCCAGCTCCACGAGCGGATGGAGCAGATCCGGCACGACGACGGCGATCCGGCGGAGTGGGACGTCCACCACTGGCAGAACATGAGCCCGGTCTTCCCCGAGGGTCTGGTCCAGCTCATGCACGGTACGCCGCTGCACCTGTATCACGGCGGGCTGCAGTTCGCGACGGTCCGCTACTTCGACGCGGTGGCTCGGCGGACGGGGCTGCCGCCGGAGGTCGCCGCGCTGGTCGAGCGGGTCGACGGCTCCTCGGCGACCGTGCACCTCGTCAACTGCGGAAACGCCCACCGCGACCTCGTCGTCCAGGCGGGTGGCTTCGGGGAGCACGTCATCGAGCACGCGACGGTCCTCACCGGCGACGGGTCGAGCGAGCGGCAGCAGGTGGAGGGGAAGTGGCTGCGGGTGCGGATCGGGCCGGGCGCCCAGGTCCGACTCCGCCTCGCCCTCCGCCGCTTCGCCAACGACCCGTCGTACGACACGCCCTGGTCCACCCGCGCCGACCGGCCCGCGCTGCTTCGTGGCCGCGACCTCGACGGGCCCGCCGCCTAGCGCGGGTCCGTCAGGGTCAGCCGTCGCCTTGGCCGGGTAGCACGCAGCCGTCCGGGGTGCACACGCCGTCGGTGCCGGCCACACCGGGCAGCAGCGAGATCGTGGCGGGGTGGCTCTCCTGCCAGGCGGTGGTCAGGGCCGAGAGCAGGTCCTGCGTACCGATCGCGCCTGGGATGGCGTATCGGCCGTCCAGGACGATGAACGGGGTGCCGCGAGCGCCGAGGCGCTGGGCGGCGCGCTGGTCGGCGGCCACCCGGTCCCGGTAGCGCCGGCTGTCCATGGCCTCGGCGGCCCCTTCCCGGTCCAGACCCACCTCGGCGGCGAAGGCAAGGACCTGCTCGGCGGTCCACAGCTTGCGGGCCGTACCGAAGTGTGCCTGGAACATCGCCGACCAGACCTCGTCGCCGCGGCCCTGGTCTGTCGCGTAGGCGAGGAGTTCGTGGGCAAGGTCGGTCGGGCCGAGCGTCCGCTCCAGCGCGTGGTAGGGCCGGAGTCCCTCGCTTCGGGCTACCGCTTCGATCGAGGTGAGGATCTGCTCCCCGGTCGCCTGGGGCATCCCGGCCACCTCGAACAGCTCACGCTGGGTGATGCCTTCGCGGGGCAGGTCGGGGTGTATCTGGAACGAACGGTGGGTCACCGTCACCTCCGAGGCGTGCTCGAAGCGGTCCAGGGCCAGGCGCAGCCGGTGGTCCATCAGTCCGCAGTAGGGGCAAACGATGTCGGACCAGAACTCGATCTTCATGAAGATCACCCTTGCTCTGCTTGATACATACCTTCTGTTCGTAGCCACATCGTGCATTAGAATCAGGGGCCTACAAAAGGCACACTCATGTGCGTGGGCCACGACGACGAAGGACGATGACCATGGCGACGCTCCGGAAGACGCGGACCGGCGTGCGAAAGAACGTGCGCAGCGTGCCGGGTCCGTGCGCACAGTGGAACGACTCCGACGCGGACTTCATCCGCGAGATCCTCGATCTGGTCGGCGACAAGTGGAGCGTGCTGATCATCGGAACCCTTGCCAACGGTCCGATCCGCTACTCCGACCTCGCCGACGCGATCCCCGGCATCTCCCAGCGCATGCTGACGTTGACACTGAGGCAACTGCAGCGCGACGGCCTCCTCACGCGAACCGCCTACCCCGAGGTGCCGCCTCGGGTCGAGTACGCCCTGACCGACCTCGGCACCTCGTTGCTGTCCACCGTCCTCGCACTGGCCGCGTGGTCAGCCGACCACCACGCCGAGATCCGCCGTCACCAACAGGCCTTCGACACCGACGCCGAGACGACACCTGCCCGGGTCTGAACCGAACGCCCCCTGCTCGCTACATCGCGAAGCGACCGGCGGCGACCAGATGGGCCGCGCGGCGTACGAGCTCGCCCGCCACGTCGATGTCGAGATCGTCGAGCCGTCGGAAGCGGATGCAGCTCTTGCCGACGCTGACCCTGCCGAGCCGCTCGGCGTTGGCCTCCGCGAGATACCCCTCCTGGTCGGCGGCGCAGATGTAGAGGGAGACGTACTGCTTGTTGTTGGTGAGGCCGACCGGGAACCAGTCGCCTTCCCGGCCAGAGGCGTACCGGTAGTGGTAGTGGCCGTAGCCGATGAAGCGGGTCCACATGCGAACCTCGAGTTCGGGGACCTCGACCCGGATCCGTTCGTGGACGGCGCGCACGATCTCTCGCCGACCGTCGGGTAGTCCGGCGATGTAGTCGGCGACCGCCGAGTCGACAGCCATCGCTACCGCACCCACCCCAGCGCGCCGAAGGTGCAGAACATACCCATCGGCGGGTGCTTCGGTGGGCAGCTTCTACCCCCTCGTCCTCGCGGGTTCATCGCTCCTCCTTCGATCCGCCGGCTCGGCCCAAGGATGGCACGCTGCACCCCCGGCCGAGGGAGCTCATCGAGCTTCGTAGGAGTGGCCGATCGAGCCCGCGACCACGGCCAGGCTCGACTCGTAGGCGTAGCACGCGGTCCGCATGCCAGATTCGAGCTTCGCGACGGCCCGCGCATCGCCGGCAGCGGCTGCGGCGGCCAACGCCCTGGCGGCGTTACGGAGGCCCACGTCCATCGCGTGCGCATCGAACCCAGCAAGGACATAGGCGCGCACCCCGTCGGTCAGGTGGGTCCGGAACACCGCACACGTCAGGAGCGCCCAGTCCGGCCTGGTCACTTCGAGGCCGCTCGACTCGATCTCGATGACGCTCTTCGCGGCGGGCCGTTCCTCGGGCGCAGCTTCCAGGGCGGGGGTCTGAGTACACCCGGTCAACACCGCCAACGCCGCCAACACGGCTGCCGCGACGGCGCACCCGCTGATCATCTGCCGCTTCATGCGTTCCCCGTTCTGTGGTGCCGGTCGCGTTCCCCGCGCGACTTCTACCACCGGCCGGCCGACTCCGGGACCCCAACGCGCACACCCGTGACCGCACCGAGGCAAGGCTCGCCGTCAACCTTCCGGAAACGCGCGGTGTGGGCCGCCGGGACGAACGCCCGCCGGCCCACACCGCGCCACCACCGTCAACCCTCACTTGCCCGCGGTGCTTCGGCGCAACCGACGTCCCCGCGACCGACGTCCCCGCGATCGACGTCCCCGCGATCGATTCCCGCACGGTCGATCGCCAACCGGGGCAGTCGCCGACCCAGCCAGTTCGGCAGCCACCAGGCCCTGTCACCGAGTACCTGCATCACCGCGGGAAGGATGAGGCAGCGGATGACGAGGGCGTCGAGGAGGATCGCCACGGCGAGACCGAGCCCGAACTGCTTCAGCATCCGGCTCGGGTCGAGCAGGAACGCCGCGAAGACGACGACCATGATCGCCGCGGCGGCGGTCACCACCCGGGCGGTGGTGGCCAGGCCCTCGCTGATCGCGCGGGACGCGTCGCGGGTCCGCTCCCACTCCTCGTGCATCCGGGACAGCAGGAACACCTCGTAGTCCATCGAGAGCCCGAAGACGATCGCGAAGATCATCACCGGGACGAACGCCTCGACCGGTCCCGGTTCGACACCGAGCAGGCCGCCGGCCACGCCGTTCTGGAAGACCAGGGTGATCACGCCGAGGGACGCGCCGACGCTCAGCAGGTTCAGCACGGCCGCCTTCAGCGGGATCAGCAACGAACGGAACACCGCCATCAGGAGCAGGGCGGAGAGTCCGACGACGACGCAGACGAACAGCGCCATCCGGTCGGCGACGGCATCGGAGAAGTCAACCACTGCCGCCGTGGCCCCACCGACGAGGTAGGTCGCACCGGTGTCCGCCGCGACGTCGGGCAGCACGTCCGCGCGCAGTCGGTCGACCAGGTCCACCGTCGCGGTGTCCTGTGGCTTGGAGTCCGGGAAGACGAGCAGGGTGGCAAGGTCGTCTTGCCCCGAGGGCATCGGCGGCGACACCGCGGCGATTCCCCGCGTGTCCGCGAGAACGTCGTGCGCGGTGCGGGCGGCCTGTGCATCGCCTTCGGCGAGGACCAGCAGCGGTCCGTTGAAGCCCGGGCCGAATCCCTTGCCCAGCAGGTCGTAGGCCTGCCGGCTGGTACTCGAGTCGCTGTCGTTCCCAGCGTCGGCGAAACCCAGATGCATGGTGCCCAGCGGTACGCAGAGCGCGCCCAGGGCGAGGACCGGGACCAGAACCGCGGGCCACGGGTGACGCTGGACGAAGGCCGACCACCGCCGCCACCGATCGCCGTCGGCGGACCTGGCACGGCTGGCCTGGCGGTGAACGGCACGCTCGATCCGGCGGCCCATGATCGCCAGCAGGGCGGGCAGCAGGGTCAGGGACGCGAGCATCGTGACCAGGACGGTCAGCGCGACCGCCACCGCGACGCCCTGCAGCGCGCCGAGCCCGAGGACGACCAACCCCATCAGCGCGATGATCACCGTACAGCCGGCGAAGAACACCGTCCGCCCGGCCGAGTCCAGTGCCCTGCGCACAGCCCGCTCACGGTCGACCTTCCTCACCAGCTCCGAGCGGTAGCGGGAGAAGACCAGCAGCGCGTAGTCGATGCCCACGCCGAGACCGACCAGGATCATCAGCGGGGTGGTGAAGTCGGCGACGACCGCGACATGGGAGGCGAGCCCGACCAGGCCGACAGCCGCGCCGACGGCGAACACCGCGATCACGATCGGCAGGCTCGCGGCCAGCAGGGAACCGAACAGCAGCACGAGGATCACGAGCACGGCCAGGATTCCGGCACCCTCCGCCGCGCCGCCGCCCTCCGCCTGGGCCCCGCGGACCGCCTCGCCGCCCAGTTCGACGCGCAGGCCGTCGCCGTTCGCCCGCTGCGCCGTGTCCATGACACGGTGGACGTCCTCGACGGGCACCTCGGTGGGCGGTGCGTCCAGCAGCACCGTCGCGTAGGCGATCGTGCCGTCCCGCGAGATGGCGTACCCCCCGGAGTAGGGGCTCTCGACGGCGGCGACGTGGGGCAAGTCCCGGACCGCGGCGAGCATCGAGGTCACGCGGGCCTGGGTCCCGGCCGACCGCACTCCGTCGGGGTGCTCGAGGACGATCTGCACGGTGCCGCCGGCCTGGTCGGGCGCGTCCGCCGCCAGCTTGTCCGCGACCTGTTGGGACTGGGTTCCGGGTAGGGAGAAGTCGTTCTGGTACGCCGAGCCCACGGCCTGGGCGGCCACGGTGGCGCCGACGAGGACGACAGCCCACAGGGCGAGCGCGCGCCACCGGTGCCGACCGGACCAGCCGGCCAGCCGCTCGAAGACGCTGCGCCGTCCCGGCCCGCCGTTGGAGGAGCCGGCCGGGGTGGCGTCTTCGTGGTGCGGTCCGGGAGCTGAGTCGGGCCGGGTCCCAGTCGGGGACTGCGATCGGGAGCGGGACTCGGCCCGCGGCTGTTCTGTCATCGCTGCGCCACCTCCTGTGGTTGCGCTGCGACGCTACGAACGCCGGGCACTCCCCGAGAACGCTCCACGGGGTGGTCTCGGCGTCCCCCCACGGGAGTAGGCCGGATGCTCCCGGCGAGGGATCCGGCGGGCGGCCGATCGACTTACGCTTGGCGTCGTGAACCGGCGAACCGTGGCAGCGGCCACGCCCCTCTCCCGGCTGACGGTCGACGTGGCCCTCGCCGCGCTGGCGTTCATCGTCTCGATGGGCGTTCTGCAGTCCGGCGGGTTCGGCAGGCCCGACCCCACCGCACGGACCCTCGACGTACTGGCGTTCGCGCTCGGCGCCGTGGCCTCCCTCCCCCTCGCGGCACGCCGGATCGCGCCCCTCACCGTCTACCTGCTGACCGCCGCCGCGACGGTCGTGCTCCTCTACCTGCGCTACCCGTTCGAGCTGCCGCTCGGCGCGATGGTCGCGGCCTACACCGTGGCGCTGACCTACGGCGGGGCCGGACGGACCCGGCGGGCGGTGGCCATGGCCGCGGTCGCGTTGTTCGTCCCGGCGATCACGCTCGCCTACCTCCTGGTGGGCGTCGACGTCGCGACGATCACCTCGGGCCTGTTCCTGTGGGCTGCGGTCAGCGTCTGTGTCTGGATCGGCGGTGACCTGACCCGGCTGCGGCGGGAGAGGATCGCCGGGCTGGAGGAGCAGGCGCGGCGTTCGGCCCGGGAGGCTGAACGCGAGCGTCGCCTGGCTGTCGCCGAGGAACGCACCCGCATCGCGCGGGAGTTGCACGACTCGGCCGGCCACGCCATCAACGTGATCCTGGTCCAGGCCGGCGCGGCAAGGCTGCTGCAGGACCGGGACCCGGAGGGCACCCGACACGCGATCGGCACGATCGAGGACGTCGCGCGGACGACCGTCACCGAGATCGACCGGCTGGTGCACGCGTTGCGTGAGGAAGATCCTGCCGCGCCGCCGACCCCGGCGGATCCGGGTGCCCTGGAGCAACTGCTGCGCGAACGCCGAGGCGACGGGCTGGCCATCGCCACCAACATCCACGGCGAGCCCCGGCCGCTGCCCAGTGGCGTGGCCTGGGCGGCCTACCGCATCCTGCAGGAGGCGCTCACCAACGCGGCCCGGCACGGCAGCGGGACGGCGGACGTCGCGCTGGCGTTCGGAGCCGACGCCGTGGAGATCGCCGTGACCAACCCGACTGTCCGCAACCCGGGCGTCCCGAATCCGAGCGGCCGCGGTCCGGCCATGCCCAACCCTGCGACGTCCGGGCGCAGCGCCGTCGGCGTGGGTGGCCACGGGATCATCGGGATGCGCGAACGTGCCACCCTGCTGGGCGGGTCCTTCGACGCCGGCGCCAGGAACGGCGCGTTCCTGCTGCGGGCGCGGCTGCCCATCGGTGGAGCTGCCACGTGACCGCCCGGCTGCGGGTCCTCGTGGTCGACGACGACGACCTGATGCGTGCGGGGCTGCGAGCCGTCCTGTCCAGTGACGAGACGGTGGAGGTGGTGGGTGAGGCGGGCAACGGCTTGGAGGGGGTGGAACAGGTGCGGCGGCTGGTGCCGGACGTCGTTCTGATGGACGTCCGGATGCCCGAACTCGACGGCATCGCCGCGACCCGCGCCATCGTCACCGCCGCTCCCGACGCCAGGATCCTCATCCTCACGACGTTCTCCGACGACGAGTACGTCTTTGAGTCCCTGGCCGCGGGCGCCTCGGGATTCCTGCTCAAGCGCACCCGACCCGAAGACCTCATCGCGGCCATCCACACGATCGGCGCCGGTGAGTCGCTTCTCTCCCCCGCCATCACCCGCACCGTGATCGACCGGATGACCAGCCACGGGCACCATCCGGCCGACCCGGCGGTCCTGAGCCGGCTGCGGGAGCTGACCCCGCGCGAGCGGGAGGTGCTCGAACTCATTGGGCGCGGCCTTTCCAACACCGAGATCGCGGCGGCGTTGTTCGTGGAGGAGTCGACGATCAAGACGCACGTGAAGCGGCTCCTCGCCAAACTCCACCTGCGCGACCGCGTGCAGGCGGTGATCCTTGCCTACGAGACGGGGCTGGTCCGCCCGGGTGAACGTCCACGGGCTGGCGCCTGAGCAGCCGTAAGGTGGAGACGTGTCGGAGTCGATCGTCCCCTCGGGGGACGAGCACCTCACCACGGGCTGGGCGCCGGACCTGCCGGCGGCGGACACCCTCGTGCGGCAGGCGGTGCTCGTCAACGCCTCGTTGGCGGTGGAGGTCCCCCGGTGCGCCGGCCGTGCGTGGCGTTCCACCGACGCCTGGGCGGGTGGCTGGACGGGTGACCGGGGTGCCCTGACGAATCCGGTCGTACTTCGCCAACCTCTCGCCGAACCCGACGGGGTCCTGGACGAGATCGGTTCCCTCCTTCCTCCGCGCAACGGAACTTCCTGGTCAGTGCTTGACGTCCTCCCTGGCGTGATGCCGGGGATTCCAACCGATCGCTCCTATGTGGAGCGGAGGACAGGTTGAGGTTCGCGGTTCAGCGGCTCACCCAACGGCGAGCCTCCCCGCGCAGTCACGGCACGCCCTGCCGCGATGTTGCGTGCCGCGTTGACGTCGGCGTGGGCCGCGTGCCCGCAGGCGCGACAGACGAAGACCGCTTGGCTCTGACGGTTCCTCGCGTCGCGGTGCCCGCAGGCGTTGCAGGTCTGAGACGTGTACGCGGGGTTGATCTTCTCCACCCGGCCAGGAGCCTTCTGCTCCAACCGGGTCACCAGCCGCCCCCACCCAGCCGCAAGGATTGACCGGTTGAGTCCAGCCTTGGCCCGCACGTTGCTCCCGGGCTCCTGCATGGTGCCGTGCGCGGACGCAACCATGTTTCGGATCTTCAGGTCCTCCACTCGGATCACATCGAAGCGGCGGGCCACATCGGTGGACGTCTTTTCCACCCAGTCCTTACGGCGGTCGGTTTCACGCGCCTTGATCCGCGCGATCGCCGCCTTGACGGCTGCTCGGCGGTTCGATCCACGGCTGGCGCGCGCCAGCCTTCGTTGCAGCCGCAGCAGACGCTTCGCCTCGGTCGTCCGCAGCCCAGGTATGGAAAGCAGTTCACCCGAGGACAGGGCAGCAGAGGTGGCCACACCCCGGTCCACCCCGACAACCGCACCCGTCCCAGGTGCGGGGACCGGCTCGGGGATCACAGCGAACGCCACATGCCAGCGGCCGGCCCGGTCCCGGACAACGCGAAAAGACTTGACCCCATCAGGGACCCGGCGAGACCAGCGGAACCGCACCCAGCCGACCTTCGGAATCCGCACCTGGCCTGTATTGCGCGACACCCGCCGCACATCCCAGCATCTGCCGCGCTCCCCAACGATCCGGAACCCCTCATGCCGTCCGGCTTTACGCCACGTCGGCCGGCGATGAGTCCCAGCGAAGAAGCCCGCCATCGCCCGGGCGAAGTCCCGCAACGCCTGCTGCTGCACGGTCTGCGACCCGGCCGCCAGCCACTCGAACGCTTTTCTCGCCTCCGTCAACTGGCGGGACTGCTCCCCATAGCCCGGCGCACTCGACCGCCCCGGCCGCCAATGCTGATGCTGCTCACACGCGAGGTTCCACACGAACCGAGCGTGCGCGCAATGCCTCAGCAACACCCGCTCTTGAGCAGGCGTCGGCACAAGACGAAAGCGCATCCCAACACGCTAACCACCACCACCGACATCTCAAGGAGGAGGCAGTGCCCACCTCCGCTCAGGTCTGGACTGGGATGCGCTCACAGCCGCACACCCGCGAAGCCTGACCATCGGGCGGGCCGCGGCCGCGCGGTGACCGCGCCCGCTACCGCACCCCCTCGCGACCAAAGGTGTGGACGCCAGTGCTCCCGGTACGGCGCCGCGAGCGACTCTCGACGATCATCCCGATCGCCATGATCACCCCGAGTGCGGCGAGTTGCGCCGCCGCGACGACCTGGCCCAGGGGGATCGCGGCGAGGACCGCGACCGCGACTCCGACACGGTGGGCCCCGCCGCGGATCCCCAGGATGCGCAGGAACCACGCGTGGCCAAGGAAGAACAGCGCGATCCCGGCGCTCAAGGCGACCGCTGGTTGCAGGGCAAGCGGCTCGAACGCGTGCCCGACCGCCTTCTTCACTCCGGCGGCGAGCACGATGACGCCCAGGATCATCGGATAGTGGGCATATCCCCAGCCGCGCATGGCGACCTGTGCCTTGCGCAGTGGCTGGAGGATCGCGTCCAACGCGTGCTCGGCCCGCTCGTCGTCACCGGCGAAGTAGGCCCACCACAGGTAGAAGGCGAGGGCGAGGCCGAGCACCGCCACGGCCACCGCACCGGCGTCGATCGGCAGGCCGGCGAAGCCCACCCCGATCGCCACGATCGACTCGCCGATCGCGATCATCACGACCAGGCCGTGCCGCTCGACGAAGTGTCCGGCCACGATCGAGTGCCACCCCAGTCGGTGCAGGTACGGCGTGACGATCTGCAGGGCGAGCGCGGCGGCCCACAACACGTACCGCAGCGGTCCGGGTACGAACCCACCGACGAGTACCAGCAGCGCCGAGGCGAAGTTGAACGGCGCGAGGCTGCGCATGGCCAGTGCAGAGCCGCGGTTGTCGGCCCGGAAGAAGAGCACGGTGTGCACGAGGTTTACCACCATGTAGCCGACTCCGAACGCCCACCCCGAGGCGCCGAAGGCCTCCGGGATGGCCAGTGCCATCACCAGGAAGCCCGCCATGCCGGTGAGGAGAAGTGTGCGGCGGACGTTGCTGCTGGGCGCGACGGCGTTGGTGAGCCAGGCGTATCCGCCGTACATCCACCAGATGACCCCGAGCATCAACAGCACGCGGGTGACCCCGGCCGCGTCGAGGTGGTGCACCAGGACGTCGGTCAGCTGGGTCAGCGTAAACACGAAGACCAGGTCGAAGAACAGCTCCAGCGTGGACACGTGGATCGTGGGCTCGATCGTCGGGACGGGGCCGACCTCGGTCGCCGCCGCGGTCTGGGGCTCGGATGCGCTCACGGACGCATGGTGCCACGTGGGTTCGGCCCACCCCGTTCGACGCCCTGTCCGGGCCGCGGCGTCACTCCTTCCTCACCAGCTGTGTCGACCGCGCGGAACCGCGGCCAGGGCTGCCGTCACGTCCGCGACCCGCTCACCTACTTCAGGCCGGTGTGGCTGAGCGCCTGCAGGAACTGGCGCTGGAAGATCAGGAACACGACCAGCATCGGGACGATCGAGGACGTGGCACCCGCCATCGCCAGTCCGGCCGAGAGGCCACCGTCGGCGTCGACGAACTTCGTCAGACCGAGCGGGAGGGTGTAGTGGCTGTCGGTGGAGAGCATGATCAGCGGTGTCTCGTAGGAGTTCCAGGAGCTGACGAAGCCGAGGATCGCGAGCGCCGCGAGGATCGGTCTGGCCAGCGGAAGGTAGACGCTCCAGTAGATCCGCCACTCGTTCGCACCGTCGATCCGGGCCGCCTCGCCGAGTTCGCTCGGCAGGGAGGAGAAGTACTGCCGCATGAGGAAGGTGCCGAAGACGGTGAAGACCCCGGGCAGGATCAGCGCCCAGAGCGTGTCGTAGAGGCCGAGGCCACGAAAGAACATGAACCGCGGCACGAGCAGCAACTGGACGGGGACGATCGACGTCGCGATGTAGAGCAGGAACACCTTGTCGCGACCCCGGAAACTCAACCGTGCGAAGGCGTATCCGGCGAGGGAGGACGTGAGGAGCTCACCCGCGACGCTGACCACGGCGACCAGGAGGGAGTTGCCGAAGTAGCGGACCAGCGAGCTCTCCCCGAACCACACCTCGGCGTAGTTGGCCCAGCGCACCGGGTCGGGGATCCAGCGGGCGGGGATCGCGAAGACGTCGATGTTGCGTTTGAGTGAGGAGGAGAGCATCCACAGGAACGGCAGGGCGAACAGGATCGCGACGATCCACAGCAGCGCGCTCAGGACCCAGATGCGCGCCGTCCGACCCCGCCGTGACCCGCCCACCACGGGACGGGTGCCCACTGGTCGTGCGGCTCCGCCGGCCGCCGTGGCCGGATCGGCCGCGGACGTGGCGTTCAGCCCGGCGACACGGATCTCGCTCATGTGTACAGCCCCCGTCCCCGCTGGTATCGCCACATGAGGAGGGTCAGCACGAGAACGCCGACGAAGGTGACGACACCCATCGCGGCGGCGTAGCCGAACCGGTAGAACTGGAAGCCGTTCTGGTACATGTAGTAGGCCAGCACGGTGGTGGAGGAGTCGCCCGGCCCGCCCTGGGTGAGGAAGGCGATCAGCCCGAAACCCTGCGACGTCCCGATCAACGACGTGATCGCGAGGAACGTCGTGGTCGGCATCAGACCCGGCCAGGTGACCGTCACGAACCTCCGCCAGACTCCCGCCCCGTCGACCATCGCCGCCTCGTAGAGGTCCTGCGGCATGTCCTGCAGGGCGGCGAGATAGATGACCGCGGTGTATCCCACGGTCGCCCAGACGTGGATGAGGACCAGCGCCGGCAGCGCCCAGGTGTCGGAGACCAACCAGCCCGGCGGGTGGCCGACGCCGAGCACCTGCAGGCCGCGGTTGAGCAGGCCGGAGGTCGGGTGGAGGACGAGCAGCCAGACCATCCCGATCGCGACCGCGTTCACCATGCTGGGAACGAAGAAGACCGCCCGGAGCAGCCCTCGCCCTAGCACGGGCTGGTTCAGGGCGAGGGCGAGCAGCAGGCCGAGACCGATCGAGAGGGTCACGCCCATGCCCGCGTAGAAGACCGTCCGGGCGAGAGCCCGCCAGAACTCCACGTCGCTGAACAGGTTCGTGAAGTTCGTGACGCCGGCGTACTGGATGCCGCCGAGCCCGGAGACGACGTTCCAGTTGGTGAAGGAGATCGCGAGGCCGGCGAACACGGGCACGAGGGTGAAGACGAACAGGCCGATCAGGTTCGGCGCGATGAAGGCCCACGGGACCCAGCGGCGGATGCCACCAGGTCCCGTCGACCCCGTCGACCCCGACGAACGCGGTGAACGCGCGGCCGTGGGAGGAGCGGTCAGTGGCCCGGCGACCATCAGCTCGCCTTGGCGATCGCCGCGTCGCAGCGACGCTTCGCCTCGCTCGCCCACTTCGCCACCGACAGCTTGCCCATGTAGACCTGCTGGTCCAGTGACGTCATGATGGTGGTCATCTCCGGTGCCGCGGTCTGGATGGTGTCGATGGGCATCTTCAGGCTGTCGTCGAACAACGCGCTCCGGACCGAGTCGACGTCGAAGAGCCGGTCCCCTTCGGCACCGACCGACGCCTTGACCATGGAGTCGACGTCGAGGTTCTCCCGCAGGATCGGGTAGCGGCCACCCTTGACCATGTACTGCCCACCTTCGGTCGCCCACCACTTGAGCAGCGTCCAGGCCGCCTCCTGGTTGGTCGAGCGTGTGGTGATGGCCACGTGGTCGCCGTAGGCGCCGGAGTTCCAGTACTCCTTGCCCTTCTCCGCCACGGGCAGCGGCTTCATGGTGGTGCGGAAGTCGTGCGGGTACTCCTTGGTGTCGGTGATGTAGCGCAGCAGGTACGGCTGGTTGATGAGCATGCCGACCTTGCCGGTGAGGAACGGCGCCTGGGAGTAGACCTGCAGCTTCTGCGCCAGGATCTCCGTCATCGGGATGGCCGACTTCTCGCCGATCATGTCAACGCGCAGTTGCGTGCCCTGGGCGAACAGCGGGTTGTCGTAGTTGGACTCGGTCCCGCCGTTCTTGTAGGTGTAGTCGGGACCGAGTTCCTGACGGGCCACCGGTGGGGTGTCGAAGGTGCCATAGATCCCGTCGGCGGAGAGTTCCTTGGCGATGGCGCGGAACTCCTCGTGGGTCCAGTTGTCCGGGATGGTGATCTTCTTCGCGTCGAGCATCGACTGGTTGATCATCACCGTGACCGGGTTGACCACCATCGGGACGGTGTAGACCTTCCCGTCGAAGACGTAGTTCGACGAGCCCTCCTTCGGCGTGTACGCCGAGAACGCCGACTCGGCCGCGATGCGGTCGGTGAGGTCGACCAGCAGACCCGCGGTCGCGCGTTTGGTGAGCGCCGAAGGCCCGTAGGACACGATGACGTCGATCGGCACGCCGCCCTGCAGGGACGTGTCCACCTTGAGGTTGCCGGGGTCGTCGTTCACGTAACGGGTGTAGGTGACCTTGATCTTCGGGTACTTCTTCATGAACGCCGCGAACATGTCGTCCGGGCCGCTCTCCGGGGGTACGCCGCCCCAGACGCTGAGCGTGCCCGACTCGGCCTTGCCGGCGGATCCATCGCCACCGGCACCGGACGAGGGCTGATCCTTGGCGTTCGTTCCACCGCACGCGGCCAGGAGGCCGAGCGCGCCCGCGCCGGCGAACCCCTTGAGGACGGCGCGACGGTCGAACGTGGTGCTCTCTGCTCGTACTGCGCTCATGATCGTGACTCCAATGTCGCGATGGTCAGGGGGCGCCAACTGCAGGAACTTCTCCACTACTGCAAGGACTTCTCCACCGCACGGCGGATCTGGAGCAACCAGAGCCGCACCTTGTCGTCGGTGGCTACCTCCCGCGGCCCGGCCAGGGACAGGGCGACCGGATGGTCGCCCGGGTAATCGATGAGGGTGGCCGCGCCGAACCGGTCCGGCTCGTGCCAGTCGTCGATGATGAGGATGTCGTGGTCGAAGAGTGCCCGGGCCCGCTCGAGCGCCTCGACCTCCGTTGCCGGGGTCGCGTCGGAGCCTCGTGGCCACCCGTGCCGGACCCGCGACATGGCGAGCATCTCCAGGGCGTCCTGCTCCGGTAGTTCGAGCAGCATCCGCATGCCGGGGGCCGACTGGTGCAGAGGAAAGCCCGTCCCCCAGAAGTCGACCGTCTCCTCACCCTGCACGGTGCGCAGGAAGTACAGGATCTGGCCACGCCACAGGATGGACAACGAGATCAGGCAGCCCGGACACATCGAGGCCGCCTCGGCCATCGCCGCACGGGGCTTGCGTACCAACGGAAAGGCGGTGACCGCCGAGGCGAGTGTGAGGACGCCGAAGTCGGGTTCGAACCGGCGGCCCGCGACCTTGCGGACGTATCCCGCGGTGGCCAGAGTCGACAGGATCCTGGAGACCGAACTCTGGTGCACACCCACCGCCTCGGCGAGTTCGGTGGGCGACATCGGCCGTCCGGACTCGACGAGAAGCCGCAACGTGTCGAGGCCGCGCATCAGAGCCTGGATGCCTGAGGAGACGGAGCCCGTGGGCCCGGTCGGTCGCATGGTCGGAAGCTACGATGCGCCCTGCGCATAGTCAACGGATTCCATGCGCGCCGATGGCCTGTTGCGGACGCGCCTCACCGCAACCGGGAGCCGCGTTCCCGCCAGGCCCGCGGCGACATCCCCGTCACCGTCTTGAACTGCCGACTGAACAGAAAGACATCCGGATAGCCGAGGTCGCGAGCCACCATGCCGACCGGTCGCGACGACTCGTCCAACATCAGCATCGCGACCTGGATCCTTCGCCGCACCACCCACGACCGGGGCGCGACCCCGAACGTCTGCCGGAACCTCCGCACGAAGTAGTCCTCGCTGAGTCCGACAGCCGCCGCCAGCTCGGCCGCGTCCGGGCGGCCCGCCGGCCGCTCGTCGACGTACCGCTCGAGCAGGACGCGTTGGTCGGCGTCGAGCGGCGGTTGCCGCGAACGCCGCGCCGCCGCCCGGAAGATGCCGGAGAACAGGACGACCAACAGGGCGCGCAGTCGTTCGGCACGGAAGGGAAGTGCGCCGGAGAGTTCGATGACCAGTGCGTCGAAGGATGCCCGTAGGTCCCACATCCCCGCGAGCAGCACATGGCCGTCGGGTCCCATCAACGGTGGCGTCGCCAACCGGATCCGGTAGAGGGTCAGCCCGCCGTCCCCGGTTGCATGCAAACGGAACCGGATCCGAGGCGGCACCCAGAACAGCGAGCCGGCGCTGAGTTCGACAGCCTGCTCCGACACCACACCCGCGGCGGCACCCGCCACCACGAGATAGACCAGATGCTCGGGCAGTCCGCGTGGGAAGTCCAACGCCCAGTCACCGGGCAGCCGGTCGTATCCGAACAGGTCACCGACCAGCTGGTCACCGCGAGCCGCCATCAGGTCGAGCCAGGACTGCTCCCGAGACGTCGCCATCCGCGATTGTCACACCGATCGGCTCGTCGTCGCCAGGCACCGATCCGGTCCAAAAGCTGCAACGGAACAGGCCATGGAACCGATAGCCGCGGGGCGTCACCATCGGGTCATGCAGACATCAGTGCCCCTTCAGCCGGTGCCAGAACGGTCCGCTCCCAGCCTGAGCCGCGAGGAGGTACGACAGTTCCATCACCTCGGCTACCTCGGGCCGTACACCGCCATGGGGGTCGAGGACATGGCCGCGATCCGCGACCGGATCGAACGTGAGGTCCTGCCGACGACGGGATGGAACACCCGGAACCCACTGCAGTCGCGCCACCTCGACCAGCGCCTGGTCCACGACCTCATCGCCTCCCCGGAGATCCTGGGCAGGCTGCGCCGGCTGATCGGCGACGACATCGTGGTGTGGGCGTCGTACTTCTTCACCAAGGAACCCGGTGGCAAGGAGATTCCGTGGCACCAGGACGCCAACTTCTGGCCGATCGAGCCGCCGCTGAACATCTCGATCTGGATGGCGGTGGACGACGTCACCACGGAGAACTCCTGCGTCCAGATCGTCCCCGGCTCCCACCGTCGGGTGATTCGGCATCTGCCCGCACGCGAGGGGATGGCGTTCAGGGAGGAAGCCGACCCCGCCGAGGTCGACACCGACGCCGCGCTCGACATGGAGCTCTCACCCGGGCAGTTCTTCATCTTCAACGAACGACTTCTGCACCACTCGAACACCAACACCTCCGACCGCCGCCGGATGGGCCTGTCCGCGCGATACACGGTGCCGTTCGTGAACATCCTCGACCAGGACGGGCCGCCGCTGTTCCCCGGACACGCCTGTGTCCTGGTCAGCGGAAGCGACCGGTTCACCCTGAACCGGATGGCGGAGCCGCCATCTGCCTGACCAGGTTGCGGAACCGACGCAGGAGCAAGTGTCGTACCCACGCGCGACCCCCGTCCCACCGACGTCGTTCCCGACCCACCGCCCGCGGGTATATGCAGGTGAACGGAGAACGAACGACGGCGGGACGGAGTGGGGGACTGACATGGAACTGCCATACAAATCGGCACTCGTCACGGGCGGAGCTCGCGGCCTCGGCGCCGCCATCACCCGTCGGCTGACCGCGACCGGGACGGCCGTGTGGATCGCCGACCTTCGGGTCGACATGCTGACCGAACTGTGCGACGAACTCGAGACCACAGGATCGATCGCGACCCCACTGCCCCTGGATGTCCGCAACGCGGACCGGGTCGCCGAGGCCGTCGAGGGGATCTGCGACGAGGCGGGGTCGCTCGACATTCTGATCAACTGCGCGGCCATCGACGTGTCGAAGCCGATCGAGCATCTGACCCCGGACGAGGTGAGTCAGGTGATCACCACCAACCTGGTCGGACCGATCAACCTGTGCCTGGCCACGTACCGGCGGATGATCGACCACGGCTCGGGTCACATCGTGAACATCCTGTCCACCGCCTCGCTGCGGACCTGGCCCGAGGCGGGCCCCTACGCCGCGAGCAAGGCCGGGTTGCGTGCCTTCACACACACGCTGTTCCAGGAGGCGCGGCGTGACTGCATCGGTGTCGGGGTCACCGGCATCGTCGCGGGCGGCTCAGGCTCGCCCGCACATCTGGACCGGTTCCCCGAGACCGACACCTGGACGACGAAACATCCTGACGTCGTGGCCGACACGGTGATGTACGCCCTGTCGGTTCCGCCGGGCAGTGCACTGCCGGAGGTGGTCGTCGTCCCGCGCACGGAGACCTCCTGGCCCTAGGGTGCGTGTCAACGGTCGGTTGTCAGCAGGCTGCTCGAGACGAACTCGTTCGAGTCGTCTCCTACCAGGAAGGTGTAGCCACTGACGGTGAGCCGGTTGCCGGACGCGGAGACCGTCCACACGCCTCGCCCGGTCCGCGGGTCGTCGCTCTGCGGCAGTCCCAGCGACCGCCACTTCCCTCCGACCAGGCGAAGCCCGACCACGCCGTCGTCGCCGCCACCGACGACCACCACACCGTTCCTGGTCGCCGCGACCGAGGTGACCATGAACGTTCCTGCAGGCAACGGCACCTCGTTCCACTTCCGACCGTCGTAGTGCAGGACCAGGCCGCGCGGCCGCTCCTTCTCCTCCTCGCGGTACCAGCCGACCGCCCACACGTCCCGGCCCGAACCCGAGGTGACGTTGATGAGAATCCCGCTGTCCTTGTAGCTGGGCGCGGGCACCCGCTTCCACGAGACACCGTCGTAGTGCACCGTGAGGGGCTGGCCCTGGGCGTTGTCGGTACCCACGGCCCAGACGTTCTTCGCACTCACGGCGGTGGCGCCGCTCAGCGACCAGTTCTTCGAACCCGGGATGTCGACGTGCCGCCAGCGAGCGCCGTCCCAGTTCCGCACCAGCGGCTTGACGTAGGAGCCCTCCTCGGGTGAGTCGATCTGCACGTCACCCACCGCCCACGCGTTCTTCGCCGTGAGCGCGTCCACGGCCAGCAGGGAGCCCGCGATGGCCCCGGCGTCGACCGCGTCGGTGACGACCCGCCAGGTGCCGCGCTCACGGACCTCGGTGAGCAGGACGCCCGCCTTCGAGTCAAGGTCACCGACCATGAACCCCACGTTCGCGGAGACCGCGTCGACGTCGTTGAGGCGACTGTCAACGGTGGTGGACGGAAGCGTGACCCGCCTCCACCCGCCGACGCCTCGCAGGTCGCGCGAGTACAGCGCCGGTATGAAGGTGACGAAGCCGGGCGCGCCGCCCTCGACCACCTTCATTCCCGAGGCCCAGGTCGTGTGTCCATCGGGCTCGGCCAGACCCTGGATCGACACCGTGCCCACCGATGTCTCGTTCCAGACCAACGGGCGTCCCGATCCGGCCGGCGCGGCCTCGGCGGCACCGGCCGGGGACGCCAACGCCGAGCCGCCGAGAGCGATCGCGGTGGCGATCGCCAACACGGCCACACCGGGCAAAGACCTGCTGTTGCCGCGCATGCGGGATGTCTCCTCTTTCTTCGCAGACGTTGCGTACCCCTCTAAGACGCCCTGGGACCACCGCGGTGTCACACCGCGACGGCGAGTACGAACCTGAGTTGGTCCGGGAGTGGTTCGGTCGGCCATGATGGCTGGACAGGCACAGGCCTCGTGGTCGCCGCAACAGGGGGTGGCTGATGCGCTATCTGACCTTCGGCCGCAGGACGGGCCTGCGCGTCTCGGAGTACGCCCTCGGGACCGCCGTCTTCGGCACCCGGTGGGGCTACGGCGCCAAACCCGACCAGGCCAGGAAGATCTTCGAGCGGTTCGCCGAGGCCGGAGGCACCTTCGTCGACACGGCCAACGCCTACCAGTTCGGCGAGGCGGAGGAGATCCTCGGCAGCCTGCTCGGAAGTGAACGCGACTCGTTCGTGCTCGGCACAAAGTACTCCATCGGCACCAACCCGCAGGTGGGGATCTACGGCACCGGAAACAGTCGAAAGACGATGACGCGTACAGTGGAGGCGAGCCTGCGGCGGCTGCGCACGGACCACGTCGACCTGCTCTGGGTGCACTTTCCCGACCAGGTCACTCCCACCGAGGAGATCATGCGTGGCCTGGACGACCTGGTCCGAGCGGGCAAGATCCTGCACGGTGGGCTGTCCAACTTCCCGGCCTGGCGGGCGGCCCGCGCCGCCACCCTGGCCGACCTGAACGGCTGGTCGCCGCTGGTCGGCGTGCAGTTCGAGTACAGCCTGGTAGAACGCACCGCCGACCGCGAGATCCTGCCCATGGCCGACGCGCTCGGTCTCGGCGCGGCACTGTGGTCACCGCTCGGGGGTGGCGTCCTCACCGGCAAGTACCGCGGCAGCAGGGAGGGTCGGCTCTCCGCCGGTCGGCGGGTCCGGACCGAGGAGACGTCGCTGCGGGTCGCGACCGTCGAGGCCGTCCTCGCCATGGCGGACGAGGTGGACGCGACGCCGGCACAGGTGGCGACGAACTGGCTGCGGGCGCGCGGGGCGCACAGCAGTACGGCGTACGTGCCCATCATCGGTCCGCGCACCCTCGCGCAGCTAGAGGAGTACCTCGCCGGGCTGGACGTCACGCTGACACCCGAGCAGGTCGACCGGCTCACCCGGGCGAGTGCGATCCCGCTCGGCGAGCCCTATGAGGAGTACGACAAGTACCGCTCGGCGCTGCTCGGCGGCGACGACGTGGCCCGCGGTTTCGTCGCCCCGATCGTTCCGGTCGCCTAGCTTAGGGCGCGGACGCGACCTGGGTCCCGTCCGACAAAGAGCGGCAATCCGGACTTGCGGTCCGGCCGCCGCGAGCTACGGCGCGAGCCCACTGTCAACCTCTCCCTGACGCATCGGTCGGCGGCGGAAGTTCGTGCGTGGGTGCGAGGCATCGGGATACCGTGAGGTCTTCCAAGCGCGGCGGGCACGCACATCCGGCGGTTCCGGACGAAGACGGGGGACGCGCATGGGAGTCCCGACCATCCACGTGACTCGTCGTGGGCGCGGCACGCGAGGTCGCCGACGCGCGGGGCAGGTGTCGTGATGAGGATCAGCATCGTCTCCGACCACGCCAGCCCGCTGGCGCCCCTCGGCGCACCCGACGCCAGCGGCCGGAACGTCCACGTCTCCGACCTGGCGCGCGCTCGGCCGGTTGGGCCACCAGGGTGACGGTCCATACCCGGCGCGACTCGCCGGACCCGGCAGAGCGGGTCGACGTCGCGGACGGCGTTGTCGTCGACCACGTGCCCGCCGGGCCGCCCCACCCGGTCGGTCGGTGGTCAGCGGCCGGCCGGCAAGGACGACTTTCTCCCGTTGCAAGTGAGTAGTCATTAGCTACACACCTGCACCTTCTGGCAAAGGAGTCCGGGTCTGACCGGCGGATGCCGTGCCTGGTTGACGTTTCTCAGCCACCTGCCCGGTGACCCGGATCTTCTGGTCGGCTCCACGTCCGTTTTGTGTCTCCGCACTACTCGCGGCGACTGCCAGCGCGGCAAGGTTCCTGGCCGCGTTCTTGTCGCGGTCCATGATGAGACCGCAGGTGTCACAGAGATACTCGCGTTCGGACAGGAGCAGCTTGGCTTTCACTGCTCCGCAGCCCGAACAGGTCTTGCTTGAGGGGAACCACCTGTCCGCCACGATCAGGCCGCCGAACCGTTCGGCCTTGTACTCCAGTTGGCGCCGGAACTCACCGAACCCGGCGTCAGCGATATGACGGGCGAGTTTGCGGTTGGACAGCATGCCGGTGATGTTGAGGTCTTCGACCACGACCGTGGCGTAGGTGGACGCGAGCCGGGTGGTCAGCTTGTGCATGGCGTCGCGCCGCTGGTCAGCGACACGGTGATGCACCCGGTTGCGCTGGGCGTTGGCGCGCTGCCACCGCTTCGACGCGGCCTGACCGATACGCCGGTCCGGGCCGCGACGACGGGACACGCGTCGCGACAGGCGAGCCAGCTTCTGCTGGGCCTGGATGTAGTGACGCGGGTTCTCAACGGGTGGGCCTTCGGACAGGGTCGCGAGGGTCTTGATACCAAGATCCACGCCGATAGCCGCATCGGGCCGAGCGGGTGTGAGTTCGGGAAGCGACTGTTCCACGGTGAAGGACACGAACCAGCGGCCACGTTCGAAACGGATCGTGGCGGACATGATGCGCGCCGACCCTTCCCTCAGCGCGTCGAGCAACTTGGCCGGATGCTCGTGCAGCTTCACCCGCCCGATGCGCGGAAGTGCGGCGTGCCGCTGTTCACAGCGGATGGTTCCGGTGGTGAACCGGCACGAGTGCACCGCGCGTCGCTTGGACTTGAACCGCGGGAACCCGACGCGGGCACCGTTGCGCTTGCCGGTGCGGGAAGCGCCCCAGTTCTTCAAGGCAGCCGCCAGAGCATCGAGCCCGGACGAATACGCCTCTTTGCTGTACTCGGCCCACCATGGCGCTACGTCGTTCTTGGCCTGGTTCCAGTCCCTGCGGAAGCTGTAGAGCGACCATGTGAGGCTGGGCGTCCCTAGCTCGTCAGGGATGCCGTAGGTGCGTTCGGCTGCCCGCTGGTCCAGATTCGCCTTCACCCGGCCAAGACCCCAGTTGAACGCACGACGTGCGGCCGCGCAGTGCCCAGCCATGTATCGGGCCTGACGCGGCGTCGGGTCAAGTGCGTACCTGTACGCGAGCAGCGTCACGCCGGGTCCTCGCAGAGGGCAGCGACGGCAGAAGCCGCCCGGTTGGCCGCGCCACGGCGACCGTAGGCCCGCGCGCACAATGAGGTCAGGATCTGCGTCACGTCCCGAACCAGATCCTCATCAACCTCAGACGGGTCCGCCACGACCAGACGGCGCCCTGATGCCGCGAGAGCGGCCTCTACGTATTCGGCACCGAAGCGGGCGATGCGGTCACGGCGCTCAACGATGATTGTCGAAACTGAGGGGTCACGAAGCAGTGCGAGGAACTTCGGTCGCTTCCCGTCGAGCGCGGACCCGATCTCGGTCACGACCTTGCCGACCTGGTAGCCGTTGGTCGTGGCCCACGCCGACACCCACGCAACCTGCCGGTCCAGGTCGACACTCTGGTCACTTGAACAGACACGGGCATAAACGGCCACAGCCCTACCAGCGGCGACTCCAGGCTCACCGATGACGATCAACCGCCCGGCCTGATACGCCGGAACAGGCAACTTCCCAGCCTTGTACCACCGCAGAGCAGTGGCGTAGCTGACACCCTGGGAAGCCGCCCACTCCTTCAAATTCACGTCACTACCATAAGCTAATGACAGCTAATAACAACTCAAATCCAGTTATTAATGACCCTTCATGCCGGACTTCGGCTCCCACCTCGCGACCCAGTGGGCCACCGAGCCGCCCGACGTGGTGCACGCCCACTTCTGGTTGAGCGGACTCGCGGCCATGGCCGCCGCCGCGCATCTCGACATTCCAGTGGTGCAGACCTTCCACGCGCTCGGCACCGTCAAGAGCCGCCACCGGGGGCCGAAGGACACCAGCCCGCCGTCCCGGCAGACCATCGAGGCCGCGCTGGCCTGCGAGGTCGATCTCGTCGTCGCGAGCAGTTCGCACGAGGTCGTGGAGCTACGGGCGATGGGCATGCCGACAGGCCGCGCGGTGGTGGTGCCCTCCGGCGTGGACGGCGACGCGTTCGGACCCGAAGGGCCATCCGCGCCGCGGAACGAGCGGGCGCGGATCCTCAGCGTCGGACGCCTCGTGGAGCGCAAGGGACTCGACACGGTGATCCGGGCGCTGGTCGGCGTACCGGACGCGGAGTTGCTGATCGCGGGCGGCCCACCGGCGTCGGGTCTGGCCGAGGATCCCGAGGTGCGCCGGTTGACCGGGATCGCACGGGCCCACGGCGTCGCGGACCGGGTGTGTTTCCTCGGCGGCGTCCCCGGGCCGCGCTGTACCGGTCGGCGGACGTGGTCGTGAGCGTGCCGTGGTACGAGCCGTTCGGGATGGTGCCCATCGAGGCCGCGGTGTGCGGCGTACCGTCGATCGTCTCCTCGGTGGGCGGTCACCTCGACACCGTTGTCGACGAGGTGACCGGGCTCCTCGTGCCGCCCCGTGACCCGGCCGGCCTGGCCCGGCGACTACGGCGCCTGCTCCGAGGCGCCGACCTCCGCGCCCGGCTCGGCGCGGCCGGGACCCACCAGGCTCGGGCCTACACGTGGGAGTCGCTCGCCCGCACGATGCAGACGCACTACCAGGAAGTCCGCGAGTCGGTCGCCCACCTGGTCCCCCGGATCGCGCCGTCGACGGCGTGAGGCAACCCCATTGGTACGCCCGGTGCCACCGAGTCACCAGGGTCCTCTCCGCGCGGGAGGTGCGCGCCAGGGCTGTCCGAGGGTGGTGAGAGTCTGTCCGGATGAGCGAGCGCTTCCGGGTGGTCCCAGCCGCCTACATCGTCTTTCGTCGTGACGACCGCGGTGAGGACCAGATCCTGCTCCAGCTGCGTCAGGGCACCGGCTACATGGACGGGCACTGGGCGGTGGCGGCGGCCGGGCATGTCGAGGCCGACGAGTCGGCGGTGGCCGCCGCGTGCCGGGAGGCCGCCGAGGAGTTGGGCGTCACGATCAAGCCGAACGACCTCACTCCCCTGACCGCGATCCACCGCACCGGCGGCAACCACCAGTCCATCGACGAGCGCGTCGACTTCTTCTTCGAGTGCCGGAGCTGGACCGGCGAGCCGCGGCTGCTCGAGCCCGAGAAGGCCGCCGACCTGCGGTGGTGTCCGCTCGACGCCCTGCCCGGTCCCGTCGTCCCCCACGAGCGGTTCGTGTTCGACCACCTGCGCGGCGGCGCCGTCCCCCCGCCGATCCTCACCTACGGTTTCTGATCGCGGCCTCCGACCACGACGGTCCGGCCGCCCTCTTCGAGCGGGATCTGCTGACCGTCGACGGCGACCTCGCGGTCGGTCGGCGAGAGGTGGACGTCGACGTCGTGTCCGCGGAAGCGCAACCCGCGCAGGGTGACGTGGCCGGGCGGGGTTCCGGGGGAGATCACGAGGCTGCCGTCGGGCTGTGGCCGTAGGCCGGCCAGGCCGGTCAGGATCGCCTCCGCGCCGGCCAGGCCGGCGACGATGTTCCCCCGCCGGCCGACCGGTGGTGTGCCGGGCCGGTCGCAGTAGTGCTCCTGCGGGAAGTACGGGAAGTGCTCGCCCATCCAGAGCAGTCGGCGCAACACGTCCCAGGCGAGGTCGGGCTCGCCGCGTTCCCACAGGGTCAGGGCGAGCAGCGGCCCCTCGCCGGTGTAGGCGCCGCCGCCTGACCAGTCGACGTCGCCGAGTTCGTAGTGCACGTCGTCCTCGGCGCTGACGCTGCTCACGCCGTAGGTGCCCAGGAAGGCGCCCGGCCGGATCCGTTCGAGGAGGGCCGCGGCCATGGCCGGTGTGCACGCCCCGCTGCGCAGCGCGTCGAACGCCTGGATGGAGTACACGATCTCGGTGTCGCCGTCGGGGTAGCGGCTGGCGAACCAGCGCGCGTCGGGGTCCCAGAGGTCGTTCGCGACCGCCCGGCGAATGCGGTCGGCGCGCTCCCGCATCGACGTGACGGGCAGCCCCGCCCCGGACGCCTCGGCCAGCGCGGCGAGGGTGTCGAGGGACCATGCGCGTTCGGCGTTGGGACTCGCGACGACGTGCTCCCAGCCGGAGGACCGCATCTCCAGCAGGTTGTGCTGGGTGCCGTAGTCGCACAGCTCCCCCACGGCCGGGAAGTGGGCGTCGATGGCGGTCACCGTCTCGAAGAGCCGACCGACCAGCTCGGCGGAGATGCCCTGCTGGGCGGCCATCGCGTTGGCCAGCGCGACCAGGGACGAACCGCTGTAGGCGTAGGGGACGCCCAGGCCGGTGCCGTCGGGGGCGATCGCGTAGCTCTTGCTGAGGTCGGCCGCCATCAGGGCTTCCAGCACCTGCGGGGTCGACTCGCCCAGCAGCAGGCTCAGGGTGTGGGGTGCGTATCCGCCGGTGTCCCAGGCATAGCTGCACAGCGCCCCGCCGTCCACGCCCGAGGTGGCGACGAAGGGGCTGGTGACGAAGCCGGGGTGGTCCCACAGGCAGACCAGGCCGCTGGCCAGGGACCGCCGCCAGTACGCGTCGAGGCCCGGCACGTCGGTCTCCAGCCGTGGGAGGTTGGCCAGCGCGGTCTCGGCGCGTGCCCCCCACCGTCGTACGGCGGCCTCGTCCCACGTCCGGATCGACGTGGCGGGCGGGAGCTCGCCGACGGCACCGAGGCGTACGGCCAGGACGACGTCGACTTCGGCGCCGGCGGGCACGACCTGGCTGAGGTCCTCGGTCGACAGCTCCACCGCGACGTCGCCGGCACGCCACCGCCCACGGCCGACCTCGCTCGCCGGCGTGCCCGGGGTGGGCGGAGACCAGCCCCACTCCCCGAGTGGCACCTGGCACGGACCGCCCGGATCGAGGACCGGACGCACCGTCAGGGTCACCGGATGGTCCGCCCGGTTGCGAACGGCGATCCGCAGCGCGTAGCCCGCCTGCTCGTGCAGCGGGGTGAGGGTGCTGTGGACGCCGAGGGACATCAGGCGCCCGTCGCGGTACTGGTGGTAGGTGCCACGGCGGGTCACCTGGTGCGGCCACCACGTTCCTTCGGCGTGGAGCAGTCCACGGCCGGCCCCGGCGATGCCCGCCCGGGTCCCGTCCGGGATCCGTACTCCGTCGACCTCGAACTCCACCCGCAGCGAGGAGTCGGGTGCGGCGTAGGGCGGTGCGAACGAGCCGCGGACGCCGCAGACGGTGGCGGCGTCCACGCCGACCGTCGTTCGACCGCTGCCGACCCACAGGTGTGCGGGGGCGATGCCCTGGCGAAGGTCGAAGGCGAAGTCCTCGAGGGTGTAGCGCGCAGGCATGAAGTCCTCTGTCCAGGAAGGAGAAGTCCGGAGGTGAAGACCGGGCGTTGGGATCGCGGGGACCGCGACCGCCCGCCGGGAGCCTGCCACCACTTCGTGGTCGGCCGCAACGACGGCGACCAAGTTACCGCCACTTTACGATCACGTGTTGTCGTTGGACCGGTCCAGTGCTACGGTGCCGGACAGGCGTTGGACCGGTCCAGCAGTTGATGTCGTCGCTCCGCCCGGACGGTTCCACGCAGCACCGTGCTCCATGCAACTCCCAGGCAACTCACACCGCCTTTCCCCCTTGTGGTGAAGGCGTGTTCGACGGACCCGATTTCCTCTCCGAAGCCGAGGTGTCCTGCGCATGGCCAGGCTGACGATCCGCGACATCGCTCGAATGTCGGGGCTTTCGAAGTCGACCGTCTCCTTGGTCCTCAACAACAGCCCACGGGTCGATCCGGCGACGCGGGAGCGGGTGCTGGAGCTGATGCGTCAGCACAACTACGTCCCCAACTACGCCGCGACCGCACTCGCCCGTGGCAACACCCGGCTGATCGGGATGATCGTCCCCGGCCTCACCTGGCGGCTCGTCGCGGCCATCAACTACGGCGTCGCCTCGGTCGTCGAGGGCAGCGAATACGAGATCATCCTCTACACGAGTACGAACGACCGAAACTACGACCGGGTCATCGAGCGGATCCTGGCCTCGAAACTGTCGGCGGGACTCCTCGTCGTCACCCACAACCAGCCCCTCGAGCCGCTGGAGAAGCTGCATCGCGACGGCCTTCCGGTCGTCCTCGTGGACACGCTCGCCACCCATGCGGACCTGCCCGCGATCGTCACCGACAACTACGGCGGGGCTCACGCCGCGGTGCGGCACCTCCTCGAACTCGGCCACCGGCGGATCGCCTGCGTGGAGGGTCTGATGGAGTACCCGTGCTGTCAGGAACGCACCCGCGGCTACACCGACGCACTGGCCGAGGCCGGGATCAGCCACCGCCCCGAGCTCGTGCAGGCCGGTGGGTTCAGCGCCGAGACCGTCGCCGACAGCACACGCGCCCTGCTCTCGTTGCCGAAACGGCGGCGACCCACCGCCGTCTTCGCCCACAGCGACATCACCGCCTACGCCGTCATGGAGACCGTCGAAGACTCCGGCCTGAAGGTGCCGGACGACATCTCCGTCGTCGGCTTCGACGACCTCGCCTCCTCCGAACACGTCCGCCCCGCCCTGACCACGGTCCGCCAACCCTTCGAGGAGATGGGGCGGCAGGCCGCGGAACTCCTGTTCGCCACGATCGAGGGTGGCCCGGGTGAGACGGAGGCGTCGCGGCAACCGCCGCGGCTCAGCCTGCCGACCAGCCTGATCGTCCGGGACAGCACCAGCACCGTCGCCTAGGACGAGCCGCACCGCTGGTGCCCCGCGACGTGGGCGCCAGGCACCACTCACCGCATCACCGACGCACGACCCCACGTCACACACGCACGTCTCGACGCGTGCGGAGTCATCGCGTCGCGCGAGACCACCAACAGGTTCGACCCTGCCCTGCGGTACCCCAGCTTGAAAGGAGTGGGGCCGATGAGGCGTCCCACCACCAGCATGAAACGACGTGACCTGCTCCGCGCCGGAGGGGCCGTCGCCCTCACCGCCTTCGCCGGTGGGCTGACCGCCTGCTCCAACTCCGGCGAGCGCACGGTCTCCTCCACCGCGGTGACGTACTGGGACTGGTACGTCAGCCAGGCGGCCTGGGTGGACAACGAGATCAAGCTGTTCGCGCAGGCGCACTCCGACTCCCCCATCAAGAAGACCACCCAGGTCACCGACAAGTACGCCGACCTGTTCGCGCTGGCGAGCCGCAGCAAGACCACGCCTGACATCTTCATGATCCCCAAGACGCCGACCATCCAGGAACAGGTGGCCAAGAAGTGGTTGCTCCCCCTGGACAAGTGGGCGACGAGCGGCTGGCGGTCGCGGTTCCCGGCAGACCAGTTCGTCGAGGGCGTCAACATGTTCGACGGGAAGGTCTACACCGCACCGTTCGCGGCACCGGCGCCGTCCCTGCAGCTCTGCTGCCACAAGGGTGTGTTCAAGAACGCCGGACTCACCAACGCCGACGGCAGCATCCAGGTCCCCAAGACCTGGGACGACGTGACGCGGGCCGCGCAGACCATCACCACCAAGAGCGGCGGCAAGGTGTACGGCCTGGGCTTCGGCAACGCGCAGAACTTCGCGCTGGCGTGGTGGATCGACCTGTTCACCCGCGGTGCGGGCTCCCCCGGTGGCACCAACTCGATGGACTTCCGGACCGGAGCCTGGACCTACGGAAGTGACCGCAACTACGCCGACTTCCTGAACCTCCTGCTGGACTGGAAGAAGCGCGGCTTCGTCTACCCCAACTCCATGTCCAGCTCCGACGAGCAGGCCCGCGCGTTCTTCTCCCAGGGCGCGTTCGGTATGACGGTCGGCGGCGTGTGGAACCAGCCCACCTGGACCGAGGCGAAGTTCACCGACTACAGCCTCGTCACCCTGCCCTCGCCCACCGGAAGCCCCAAGGCCTTCTTCTACGGGCCTCCCGGCGGATCCTTCGTCGCCATCTCCGCCGGCGCCAAGGAACCCGACCGGGCGTGGGCGTGGTTCGACTGGCTCTACGGCAAGGCCGCCGGCAAGCGCTGGGTCGAACAGGGCCTCGGGCTGTCGGTCTACCCGGAAAACAACGACCCGAGCCTGGTGAAGTTCGCACCCTTCGCGGAGTACGTCGCCATGGCCGACACGGCGATGGTCGGGCCGACACCGACCGTCCGCAACCCCGAGGTCGCCACGGTGACACTCAACGCGGTGAAGCCGGACATCAACGACGTGGCCGCCGGCCTCTACACCGGTCAGCTCAAGGACACCGGCGCGGCGCTGAGCGAACTCCAGGACCGGATGAACCAGGCCCAAAGCGACGCGGTCAAGGCGGCGGCGGCCCAGGGCGCCAAGGTGAGCATGGCCGACTACGTGTTCGCCGACTGGGACCCGACCAAGCCCTACGTCCACAAGTCAGCCTGACCCGAGCGCGGCTCGCGGACCAGTGGTTCGCGAGCCGCCCGATGCCCGGAGGTGACGCCGATGGCCGTCTCCACACATCCCGGCGAGGCCACGGTGAGCGCACCCGCACCGTCGCCCGCGTCCGGCCCGAACCGTTGTAGGCAACCCAGCCTTGCGCGCAGGACCTGGGCGGCCCGCTGGTCCTACCTGTACGTCGGCCCGATGATGGTGCTGCTGCTGGCGTTCGTGGTGTATCCGATCGGCGCCTCGCTGGGCTACACGTTGTACCAGTGGAACGGCATCGGCGACCCGAGCACCTTCGTGGGCCTGGACAACTTCGTCCTGGTGATGGGCGACCACATCTTCTGGGGCGCGGTGCGGCACACCTTCGTCTACGTCGCCATCGTCACCCCGGTGCAACTGGTGCTTGCGCTCGCCCTCGCACTGGTCCTGAACAACCGGCGGCTGCGCTTCGCGACCTTCTACCGCACGCTGTTCTTCCTGCCGGTGGTGACCTCCGCCGCCGTCATCGGGGTCGTGTTCCAGCTGCTGTTCTCCAACTTCGGGGCGACGATCAACAACGGCCTGACGGGGCTCGGGCTCACCCACGCACCGATCGACTGGCTGGGCGACCCGACCTTCGCGATGGGCATCATCATCGCGGTCGGCATCTGGCACACCCTGGGCTACAACCTCATCTACTTCCTCGCCGGGCTGCAGACCATCCCCAAGGAGTTGTACGAGGCGGCCAGGCTGGACGGCGCCGGCCGGATCGCACAGTTCTGCTACATCACCATCCCGATGCTGCGTTCGGTCGGCGTGGTGATCCTGCTGCTGGCCGTCATCGGCGGGTTCCAGGTCTTCGACCTCGTTCAGGTACTCACCAACGGAGGACCCTTCTTCGCCACCGAGGTGGTCAACACCTACATCTACCACCTGGCCTTCGGCGGATTCGGGTCGAGCGCCGTCCAACCCAACGTCGGGCTCGCCTCCGCGGCGTCGTTCTTCTACGGCCTGCTCCTGATCGGATTCAGCGTCGTCCAGGTGCTGGTCATCCGTTCACTGGCTCGCCGCCGCGCCGGACAGTAGGGACGAAAACCATGACCTCGATCGCTCTCACCGACCGGCGCCCCGGCGTACCCGCCTCCCGCCAGGCCACCCGCGGCCGCGGCATGCGGGCACTCGCCCACGTCGCGCTCCTGGTCGCCGGGATCGCCTGGATGTACCCGTTCCTGTGGACGCTGGGCAGCTCCCTCAAGGACAACGGCGAGTTCTTCAACCGCGGCCTCAACCCGCTGCCGGAGAACTTCGTGTGGTCCAACTACGCCCAGGCGTGGCAGCAGGCCTCCTTCGGGAGGTACTTCCTCAACACCCTGCTCATCACCGCCGGCACCACGGTCGCGACGCTGGCCGTCACCGCCATGGCCGGGTACGTGTTGGCCCGCACCACCTTCCCGGGCAAGAAGGTCTGCCTGGTGCTGATCTCGACGACGCTGTTCCTTCCGCACGGGTACACGATCATCCCCACCTTCGACCTGGTGGACCGGCTCGGCCTGCTCAACAGCCTGTGGTCGATCATCCTCGTCCAGGCGGCGGGCGGGATCGTCTTCGGCACGTTCCTGTTCATGGGCTACTTCATGACCATCGCACCCGAACTCGAGGACGCCGCACGCATCGACGGCGCGAACTTCCACCAGATCTTCTGGCGGGTCATGCTCCCGCTGTCCGGTCCGATGATCGCCACCGTGGGACTGTTCACCGCGATCAGTGCATGGAACAGCTTCTTCATCCCGTTGGTGTTCACGCTGGCCCGACCCGACCTGCGCACGCTCGCGGTCGGGATGTACTCCTTCATCGGCGAGAACTCCACCCAGTGGACCCTGCTGTGCGCCGGCTCGGTGATCACCCTGGTGCCGATCATCGTGTTGTTCCTGCTGTTGCAGCGGTTCTTCGTCAACGGCCTCGCCGGCGCCGTCAAGCAGTAGTGGACCGGTGGCCGAGGTAGGAGGCGTCCCACGAACGCGGCCCGGTCCACACGGACCGGGCCGCCGCTTCGGTGGACGTCTCACTCGGCCACGGGCTCACCCCAGAATGCTCACTCTGGGACGTTCACTCCAGGACGAGGAGGTCGAAGCGACCAAGGGAGGGCAGCACGACCTGGGTACTGCCCGTCCCGGAGGTCACCTCGAGATCGGTGTCCAGACGGGCCGAGCGTGCCTTCGTCGCGGTGACCCCGTGCAGGGAGATCGTGATGTCGCGGATCTCCAGCGGCTCGTGGAACGCGCGCCCGTGGTGCCCGGAGTAGTTGATCAGATGGACGAGGGTACGGCCCGACTCCTCCTGACTCCCGACCGCGATCTCGACCTGCGGTGGCGCGTCGGTGGTGAGCTGCGGACGCCGGGGCAGCACCTGGTGAACCGCGTCGATGATCACCTTGCGATGGTCGGGCAGGCTCAGGTCGTGGTAGAGCGAGCCGACCGGCCAGGGCAGGTAGGCCGTGCTCCCGTGACCGAACCGGTGCAGGAGCAGGCCGGGGTGTTCGGTCTCGATGTCCCAGTAACACTTCTCCGGTGGGCCGTACCTCGACGGCGGGACGAGATGGAGTCCGGTCTCCGCGTCCGGCTTCGCCTCCACGTAGAGGAAGGCCCGATCCAGCATGATCATGCCGGTGCCCTGCGCCCGCGCGTCCTCACCGGAACCGCCGGACCCACCGGGCACACCGGACCCGCCGGCCGGCTTCGTGCGTAGGTAGGCCGAGCGCATCGCGTGCGGCCCCTCCCGGCGTTCGAGGATCCTGGCCGCGCCCAGGCTCTCCAGCCCGAGTTCGGCGCGGGCCTGCCCGGTCGGGTCGAACGCCGCGGTGTCGGAGGTGGCGATGAGGCCACCGCCGCCGTCGACGTAGGCGTCGAGCACCGCCCGCTGTTTCTCGTCCAGGACGGCGACGTTGGGCAGGATCAACGCGTCGTAGCCGGCGAGTCGCCCGGACTCCGCCAGTTCGGCGAGCTTGTCGTCGGGAAGGATGTCGAAGGGCAGGTGGCTCTCGACCAGGGCGCGGAAGATGCCGCGGAGCTCCCGGGTGACCTTCGCCTGACCGGTCTCGCCGAAGTGCAGGGCGCTGCGCTCGGAGGAGACCAGGGCGATCCGCGCCGCCGAGCGTAGTCCTTCGTAGTAGTCCTGGTGGTCGCGGTGGAACCGCAGGACGTCGGCGACCACGTCGAAGTCGCCGCGCCCGAACAGGTCCGGCGTACCGATCATGTAGGCCGAGGGGTTCCCGCCGTGCGCCATCGCCTGGGTCAGGTGCAGGCCGAGGTAGCCGGGCTGTTCGACGGTGAAGCGGTAGGGCAGGTCGAGGAACATCACCGTGTTGACCCACACCGGCTTGTCCGGCACCGCCGTCCGTGACTCCCGGACGAACTCGCCGACGCCGTACACCCACAGCGGCTCGGGTCGTTCGATCGCGTTGTTCGCCTCGTAGAAGACGACGTCGGGGTCGGCGCGCAGGATCAGTGCGACGTCGGGACGCCGGCTCGCGAGGAACTCCCGGATCCGGCGGGCCAGGTCGTCGAGGACGGACTTGGTGTAGCCGTGCCACTGCGTGTAGGCCGGGTCGGACCAGTCCGGGTCGCGTGGCAGGGAGACGCCGTAGGTGGCCGCGAACCTGGTCTGGCAGTGCACGCACTGGCAGATGCCGTGGTAGCGGCGGGAGTAGTCGCGCTCGTTGAAGCCGAACCAGTTGAAGAAGAACCCGTCCACCGGGTAGCGGTCGAGCACCTCACCGAGGATCTCGAACGCCCGCTCCTGGTAGTAGGGGGCGCTGGGGCAGGTGCTGTACAGGCCGTTGTAGATCTGCCGCTCGCCCTTCGGCGAGACGAAGCACCAGTCCGGGTGTGCCTCGGCGACGTCCTGGTGGACCTTGGAGAAGTCCACCCGGGAGATGACCCGGACGCCCCGGGCGTGCGCGGCCGTCACCGCGTCGCCGATCAGGTCACCGCTCGCGCGTTCGGACAGCCACGGGCTCGGGTGCTGGAACGGCAGTGCGGAGGGGAAGAACGACACGATGCCGGCGGTGTTCAACAGCCAGGTGTCGGCACCGATGTCCTGGATGTGGTCGAGGACGCGCTCCACGTCCAGGCCGGCGTCGATCTCGCGCAGGTTGGTCTGGAACGTCCGATAGGGCTTGGTCCACCACCGGTCCGTCGTACTCATCGGCTGCATCAACCTTCCTCTCGGCCCGGCGGACGGCGCCGCCACGTCGCTGCTGGTAGTTGGCGTTCACGTCGGTTCACCGAAACTCAGGAACTGAGCAGACGCTTCGCTTCGGTCATGAATCCGGAGACGGCGGCCGGGATCTTCTTCCGGCCGTAGGCCACGTCCTGGCTGGTACGCCGGATGGCGTCGTTGACCTGCTCACTCCCCTCGGGGCGGACTGGATTCGGTCGCTGTGGGTTCTTCATTTCCCGGCTGATCTGCTCGACGAACGCCGCTTCGGGTTCGGACAGATCCGGAACCAGGAGCTCCCGGATCTTCTCCGACGACGGGGCGCCCTGGTTGACCTTGGTGATGTCGGCGGCCTTCTCGTCGTTGAGGAAGAAGTTGAGCATCTTCGCGGTGAGCTCGGGCTCCTTGGTCTTCGCGCTGACGGAGATCAGGATGGGCGGGAAGAACCACCAGTCCTTGGACCCGCCGGCCAGCGTCGGCATGCTGTACATCTCCAGCGGCCCCTTGAGCAGCGCGCTGACCTGCGGGTAGTGGTTCGAACTCTCCCACAGGATCGCTGCCTTACCGGTGACCAGGAGGTTCTGCTCGCTGCTGGCGTCGGCCTCGATCTCGACGTCGGGCGGAGGGATCGTTCCGTCGGCGCGGAGCTTGGCCCAGTAGTCCAGCCAGTCGCCGAGGACGTCGGCGCCGAAGCCGACCTGGCCGGAGGTGTCGAACAGCTCCGCCCCTGACTGGCGGACGTAGGCCTCGAAGTGTCGCTGGGTGTCGCCGAGGGTCGGGTCGGTGCAGCCCCAGAAACTTCCCTTCCTGGTGAGGCCACGGGCCAGCTCGGCGATGGCGTCCCAGGTGGCCTCCGTGGGGTAGGTCGCACCGGCCTTCTGGAGCTCGGCGCCGGCGACGAACACCGCCTGACCGACGTAGTGGGTCGGCAGCGCGTAGACACCGCTGCCGACCTTCCCGTCCGCGACCGCGGCGTCGCCGAGCGCGCCGACGTCGATCGTGTCACCGACGTACTTGCTCAGGTCGAGGAGCGCACGCGAGCTCGCGTACCGGCCGACGTGGGTGTCTCGCATCCACATGACGTCGGGGAGTTCACCGGCCGCCGCCTGGGTGGCGAGCCGCTTCAGGTAGGGGTCGAGGTCGGCGAACTCCGAGGTCACAGCGGTGCCGGAGTTGTCGGTGGTGAAGAGCTTCAGAGCCTTGCGGTAGAGCGCTGCCCGGTCCGCGTCGCCCCACCACGCCACCTTGAGGCTGCCGCTCCCCTCCGAGCCGCCGCCACCGCCGCCGAATCCCGCGCAGCCGGCCGCCCCGAGCAGTCCGGCCGAGAAGACGATCGTTCTGAGCAGGTCCCGCCTGTTGAGTACGTGTGCCATGTCCTCGCAACCTTCCGCGAACGCCAGACCGGACGATCCACCGGCTACTTGAGACCTGTCGTGGCGATGCCTTGCACCAGATGCCGCTGGGCGACCACGAACACCAGAAAGATCGGCGCCAGCGAGAGGATCGACATCGCGAACATGCCGCCCCAGTCGGACTCACCCGTCGAGTCCAGGAAGGAGTTGAGTGCCACCGGGGCGGTGTAGAGCTGCTGATCGGTGAGGTAGAGCAACGGGGTGAAGAAGTCGTTCCAGGACCAGATGAAGGTGAACACGGCGGTCACCGCCAGTGCCGGCCGCATGAGCGGGAAGATGATGCGCCAGAAGATGCCGAACGCGCCGCAGCCGTCGACCGCCGCGGCGTCGTCCAGTTCGCGTGGAATCCCGCGGATGAACTGCACCATCAAGAAGACGAAGAAGGCGTCGACGGCGAGGAACTTCGGCACGATCAGCGGGTAGAAGGTGTTCACTCAGCCGAGTGCGTGAAAGAGGATGTACTGCGGCACGACCACGACGTGGAACGGCAGCATGATGGTGCCGAGCATCAGCGCGAACATCGGTCGCTTGAACCGAAACGACATGCGCGCGAAGGCGTAGGCGGCAAGCGAACACGACACGAGGTTCGCGAGAACCGAGATCACCGCGATGGTGAAGGAGTTCATGAAGAACTGGCCGAACGGGATGCCGAGCTGGTTCCAGCCGTCGACGTAGTTGCGGAGGGTCCAGGCCCCGCTCAGCAGCCCAGGTTCGGTGAAGATCAGGTTGTTCGGCTTCAGTGAACTCGAGGCCATCCACAGCAGCGGGTAGATCATCACGATCCCGAAGAGCACCAGCAGGCCATGGGTGGCCAACTGCTGGCTACCACCGGCCGTCCGCTCCGTGTCGCTTTCCGTCGTACTCAACGGTCACCGCCGTAGTAGACCCAGTAGCGCGAGGTGGAGAACGCGATCGCGGTGAACGCCGCGATCACGACGAGCAGCACCCACGCCATCGCGGAGGCGTAGCCCATGTCGAAGTCCGTGAATGCCTTCTGGTACAGGTACAGCGTGTAGAAGAGTGTGGAGTCCACCGGCCCACCGTTCCCGCCGCTGATGATGTAGGCCTGGGTGAACGCCTGGAACGCGTGGATCATCTGCAGGATCAGGTTGAAGAAGATCACCGGCGTCAACAACGGCACCGTGATCATCGCGAACTTCCGGGCCGAGCCGGCGCCGTCCACCGAGGCGGCCTCGTAGAGTTCCGTCGGTATCTGGCGGAGGCCGGCCAGGAAGATGATCATCGGTGAGCCGAAGGTCCACACGTTCAGGACGACGAGGGTCTGGAGCGCGTGTTGTGGTGTCGCGATCCAGTTCGGCAGGTTCTCGAACCCCACGACCTCCAGCGCCCGGTTGACCAGCCCTGACCGGCCGAACACCTGTCGCCACAGGATCGCCACCGCGACACTGCTGCCGAGCAGGGACGGAAGGTAGTAGACGGAGCGGTAGATCGACAGACCGCGCACTCCCCGGTTGAGCAGCAGCGCGAGGGCCAGGGCGAAGGCGAGTTGCAGCGGGACGGAGAGAAGGACGTACCGGAAGGTCACCCCGGCCGCGGCGAAGAAGCGCGGATCGTCGGTGAACATCCGGCGGTAGTTGTCCAACCCAACCCAGTTGAGCCGGCCGACGAGGTTGTAGTCGGTGAACGACAGGTAGAGCGACGCCGCCATCGGTCCGAGCGTGACGGCGATGACCCCGACGATCCAGGGAAGCAGGAAGAGGTACGGCGTGAGCGCCCGCCGCACTCTGCCCGGACGTCCCGCGGTCCGGCGTCGGCCGGCCCCGTATCGCGCAACTCCGGCGCCGGGTGTCGGCCCCGGCAAGGTCGCCTTGTCGGTCACTGGTCCTCCCATCCTGTCCACGTAGGAGGGGGACCGTCGCCGCCCGACGGGCGGGCGGCGACGGAACGGTTGCCGCGGAGGCTCTGCGGCTCGGCCGGGTCAGGACCGGCGTCAGTACCCGGCTTGCTTGTCCACGATGTTCAGCATCGGCTCGCCGGCCTGGAACCGGCGGAGGTTCTCGGCGAAGATCTCGATCCCGCGCCGCCGCGTGCCCGGGGTGGTCGCGCCGTTGTGCGGGGTGATGATCGTGTTGGGCGCGGTCCAGAACGGACTGTCGGACGGGAGCGGCTCCACGCCGTGCGCGTCGATCCCAGCGCCGGCGATCCACCCCTCCTGCAGGGCGCGCAGCAGCGCCGCGTCGTCGGCGATACCGCCGCGGGAGATGTTGACGTAGTAGGCCGTCGGCTTCATCGCGCGGAACTCCGCCTCGCCGAGCATCCCGATGGTCTCCGGCGTACGCGGGGCGGTCACGACCACGAAGTCGGAGGCCTCGAGCAGCGCCGGCAGCTCCTCCCGCCGGTACAGCTGGTCGACGAACGGCACCGGCCGGTCGACCTGGCGCCGGGTGCCGAGCACGTTCATGTGGAAGGCCTTCGCCTTCTTCGCCAGGTCGGCGCCGGAGTAGCCGAGGCCGATGATGCCGCAGGTGAGGCCGGCGAGTTCGGGATGGGTGAAGCGTTCCCACCTGTTGTCGCGCTGGGCGTCGACCCAGCGCATGGCGTTGCGGTTGAGCATCATCATGAGGAGCATCGCCTGCTCGGCGAGCGGGATGCCGCCGTTGCCCTTGGACGACGTCAGCGTCACCGGGCTCGCGAGCATCTCCGGGTAAAGGTCACGGTCGGGGCCGGCGGCCCAGCTGTGCACCCACCGCAGCCGCTCGGCCTTGGCCAGCGCCTCCGGGCTGACGTGTCCGGCGACGCCGTCGGCGGTGGCGACCCGCCCCTCCACGTCCTTGTCAGTGTCGAGGAACTCCAGCGTCGCGTCGGAGGCCACCGCCGTGATGCGCGCGCGTTCCTCCTCCGAGAAGCTCCCGCACACCAGAACGTTCACTCGTTCGGTCATCACGTCTCCTCTTCCAAGCGGTGAGCACGCTCCCTAGGCCGGGTCGTCCTCCCGTGAACGCCCGGACAGTTCCTCCACCAACCTCAGCAGTGCGGTGTGGTCCAGTCCCCCGTCGCCGCGGGCGACCATCGACCCCACCAGCTGTGCGGCGACGGAGCCGAGTGGTGTGGCCACCCCGGCGTCGCGGGCCGCCGCGGAGACGATGCCCAGGTCCTTGTGGTGCAGGGCCAGCCGGAACCCGGGCGCGAAGTTGCGGGCCAGCATGCCCTCGACCTTGCGGTCGAAGATGGCGTTGCCGGCCAGTCCGCCGGCGAGCACCTCGACCGCCGAGCGGGTGTCGACGTCGTGGGCGTCGAGGAAGACGAGCGCCTCCGCGACCAGGCCGATCGTGCCCGCGACGATGAGCTGGTTGGCCGCCTTGACGGTCTGCCCGGAGCCGGCCGGCCCGACGTGCATGATGGTGCGGCCCAGCTTCTCCAGAACGGGGCGGGCCGCGGCCACGTCGTCGGGGGCGCCGCCGACCATGACAGAGAGAATGCCGTCAACCGCGGCTTGCTCGCCGCCGCTGACCGGGGCGTCGAGGACCCGGAGTCCGTTCGCCGAACCGTCCTTGGCGAGTTTCGCGGCCACGTCCGGGCGGATCGTGCTCATGTCGATCACCAGCGTGCCGGGCTTGGCGTTGGCGAAGACGCCGTCGGATCCGTACATCACCGCCTCGACGTCTGGAGAGTCCGGCAGCATCGTCACCACCACGTCGGCGTCGCGGACCGCGTCCGCGATGCCGTTGGCGGCCCGGCCACCGCGTTCGGCGAACGTCGCCACCTTGCCGGGACTGCGGTTGTGTCCGATGACCTCGAAGCCCCCGGTGACCAGGTTGGTGGCCATGGGCAGACCCATGATTCCCAGCCCGATGAATCCCACCGTCGTCACGCCGTGTCCTCCCGCTCGCATAGCTCGAGAACCGCATCGTCGAGCTGGGTACGACGTTCGACACTCGAATCCGACCTGATTGGTCCAACCACCCAGCCAGTTCCGGACTCTAGGGAGACGGTTACCACCCGTCAAGGCAGGCTGACCGTTGCCGGTCGAGCCGACTGGTTTTCGCTTGGCGGGAGGCGGCTTCCCGTCGGAGGAGGGTGGTGAACAGGTCCGGTGGTCCAACCAACTGATGCCTTCCGCGCGGTCGAGCGTTCCAAGGTCTACGCGGCGGTGGTCGACCAGATCCTGCGCGCCATCTCCGCCGGCACCTTTCCCCCTGGTAGCGCGCTGCCCGCCGAACGGGCGCTCGCCGACCAGCTGTCGGTGAGTCGCGGTTCGCTGCGGGAGGCGATCCGGGTGCTGGAGCACGCCGGCGTGCTGGACGTCCGCGTCGGCAGCGGCACCTATGTCGCGGACGGGGGCCGCTCCCCGACGGCCATGCTGCGCGCCCAGGCGGCGGCCATCGGCGAGCACAGCCCCCTCGACCTGATCGTCGCCCGCGCGGCCATCGAGCCCGTCTGCGCCGCACACGCGGCGACGGCGCACCAGCCGGCCGACCTGGAAGAGCTGGAGTCGGCGCTGCGTGAACAGGCGCGGCTCACCCAGCAGGGCGAGGACCCCACGGGAGCGGACCTGGCGTTCCATCTGGCGGTGGCCGCGGCGTCCCACAACGGCGTCCTGCTGGCGCTGGAGCAGAACCTCATCGAGCTCATGCACGAACAGACGTGGAGCGACCTCAAGCACCGCTCCCGCAGCCGGGTCCACGCGGCCGAACAGTTCCTGGAGCACCACGAGCTGGTGCTGGGCGCCATCAGGCAGCGTGATCCGCGCCGGGCCAGCCAGTTGATGTCCATGCACATGAGCGCGATCGAGGCGGGTCTGGTCGCCGAACTCGAAGGCCCGGACCGCAGCGGTGGCTGACGGTCCGGGCCTTCAGGTGTGCGGGAGTCGCTTTGCTCGCTATCCCTTGAGTCCGGTCATCGTGATGCCCTGGATGAAGTACTTCTGGGCGAAGATGTAGACCAGGATCACCGGTAGCACCGCGATGGTCGCGCCCGCCATCAGCAGCGTGATCTGGGTGAAGTACTCGTTCTGGAACTGCGCGAGGGCCACCGGCAGGGTCTGCAGGTTCTCGGAGTTGATGTAGATCAGCGGCCCGAAGAGGTCGTTCCAGGAGTCGAGGAAGGTGAAGATGGAGATCGCCGCGAGGGCCGGAGTGGTCTGCGGCAGCATGATCCGCCAGAACACCGTGAACGTCCCGGCTCCGTCCACCCGGGCGGCGTCCTCGAGTTCCTGCGGCAGGGTCTTGAAGTACTGCCGCATCAGGAACGTCGCGAAGACCGGTGTGAAGACCCGCGGCACCCACAGCGGGAACTGGGTGTCGATCCAGCCGATCTGCCGGAAGATGAGGTACTGCGGGATGAGGTAGGCGATGCCGGGGATCATCGCGGTGGCCAACACCACCAGGAACAGGATGTCTCGGCCCGGGAAGCGCAGCCGCCCGAACGCGAACCCCGCGAGGGACGCGACGATCAGCAGTCCGAAGACGTTGATGAACGCGAGCTTCACGCTGTTCCAGAAGAACACCGGGATGAGTTCGAGCACCTGCACGTAGTTGGCCCACTGCGGCTGGCTCGGGAACAACGTCGGTGGGACGGCGAGGACCTGACCCTCCTCCTTCAGCGACGCACCGATCATCCACAGCAGTGGCAGTACGAACGCGATGGCGAGGCCGATCATCACGATGTACGTGATCACGTCCAGCACTCTGGCCAACGTGGGGTTGGTACGTTGGTCAGCCATAGAACACCCACCTTCGCTGAAGCTTCCACTGTCCGTAGGTCACCAGGCCGAGGATGATGAACAGCAGCCAGGCCATCGCCGAGGCGTAGCCGAGCCTCCCGGACGCGAACGCCATCTGGTACAGGTAGTAGATGTAGACGCTGGTCGAGTGACCAGGGCCACCGTGGGTCATGACGTAGATGACGCCGAACACCTGGAACGACGTGATGAACTGCGTCACCGCCACGAAGAAGATCTGTGGCGTGAGGAGCGGGAGCGTGATCTGCGAGATGCGCTTCCAGGCGCTCGCGCCGTCGATCTCGGCCGCCTCGTAGAGGTCCTTCGGGATGCCCTGCAGACCGGCGAGGAAGATCACCATCGGATACCCGGCGCCCTGCCAGACGCTGACGATGACCACCGCGGGCAACGCCCAGGTGGAGTTCGACAGCCAGGCCGGACCGTCGATACCGACCATGCCCAGCACGGCGTTGATCGGTCCGCGCTCGGGGCTGTAGAGCCAGAACCAGATGTAGCCGACCGCCACCACGTTGGTGATGTAGGGCGCGAAGTAGGCCGCCCGCATCAGCGCGATGCCGCGCAGCTTCCGGTTGCACAGCAGGGCGAGGATGAAGCCGAGCCCGGTCGTCAACGGGATCGCGAGGACCGTGAAGACGATCGTGTTGCGCAGCGTCTCCAGGAACAACGGGTCGGCGGTGAACATCTCCTGGTAGTTGCCCAGGCCCACGAACACCGGTGGGGTGATGCCGTCCCAGTCGGTGAACGACATGTAGATCGAGACGAAGATGGGGATGGCCTGGAAGGCCACGATCCCCAGAATGAGTGGGGCGATGTAGAGGAACCCCTCGTACTTCGCGAGTTGACGCATACGTGGACTGGAGCGCAGGCCTCGGACCCCGGAGGGGCGAAGCTCTGCGCTCCTTTCCTTAGTGACCGTTGGGTTCATGAGAGTTGCTGACCGCCTCAGCCCTTGTTAATGATCTTCTCGACCTGTGCCTTGACGGACTGGAGCACGCCGCTTGCCTGGGACTCGCAGTTGTAGACCTTCTCCAGGGCCGGCCGGTAGATCTGACGGGCGCCGAGGGTGTCGAGCGTCTGGTTCGGGAGGGTCGAGTGGCCGACCGCCTCCTTGAACAGCTCGATGTGCTGGGGCGGCCCGGCGAGCGCGGACAGGGCGTCCTTGTTCATCGGCAGCCACTGCTTACCCTTGGCGAAGGTCTCCCCGCCCTCCTTGCTGGTGAGGTAGGCGAGCAGCTTGAAGGCGGCTTCGGGGTTCTTGGCCTTCTTCGGGATGGCGTAGGTCATGACGCTGGACTCGGTGAGCTGACCGGAGGGTCCCGCGGGTGGCGGGGCGACGTCCCAGGTCATGCCCTTGACCGCCTGCTCGAGGTAGGGGACCACGCTGAACTGGGCGAACATCATCGCGAGCCGGCCCTGCGCGAACATCTGCAGGTCGGCGTTGTCGCCCTGGATGTCACCCCAGGCCGGCTGGACCTTCGCCTTGCAGGTCAGGTCGGTCGCCCACTGCACCGCCTCGGCGCCCTTGGGGTCGGCGAGGGTGAACTTCGTCCCGTCCTTGGAGTAGATGCCGTCCGGGCTTCCGTTGTTGATGCTGAAGGTCTGTTCGAAGCCGGTGTCGAGGTAGACCAGGGCGCCGTACTGCTTGCCGGGAATGGTCAGCTTCTTGGCCGTCTCCTGGAAGTCGTCCCACGTCCAGTTCTCGGCCGACCAGGTCGTCGGAGGCAACGGGAGACCCGCCGCCTTGAACATCGCGGGGTTGTAGAAGATCAGCCGGGGCGAGTGACCGATCACCCATGCCGTGTGGCTGCCGTCCTCCTGCTTCGGGAAGTTGTAGAGGTTCTGCTCGAACTTCGAGGTGTCGACCTTCTCCTTCTCGATCAACTCCCGCAGGTCGAGCAGTGCGCCCGAGGCGGAGATGCCCTTGACGTAGTCGTCGTTGATCTTCACGAGGTCCGGCGGTGCGCCGCTGGCGAGCACCGTGCGGAACTTCGTGTCGTACTCGGCTGGCACCGGCTGGACGGTGACCTTGATGCCGCTCTCCTTCTGGAAGGCGTCCACCACCGACTGGAACGGTGTGCCCTTCAGGGCGGCGTCGTTGAGGAAGGTCATCGACTTGTTGTCGCCGCCGCCTCCTCCGGCGCCCATCCCACATCCGGTGAGCATGGCCGACCCGGCGAGCGCAGCAACGCCACCGACGAACTGCCTACGACCTACTGGGTTGCCGACGCGTGTCATGACAGGGGGCCTCCTCGCCTCGCCATTTCGGTCGCCCCGATTTCGACCTTTCGTACCTCGGTACGCCACCACCTCGGGGCGTCCCGCCTGGATTCGATGCCATTTCGAAGACCGGACTTCACGGTCGTGGAGAACCGTCGGCAGATTCGACAGAGCCGAGTCCGACGGCGGCCAGATCCGATGGTGGCCAGATGTTGTGGAGACGTCGTTGCTTCCAGGACATCCGGGTGCCGGTTTCCACGTTGTAAGAGGGCCCGGCGTCCGGTCTGTTCTCTCGTCAGGGAGGCACATACGTGAAGGTCTTTGCCACGACCTCCTCGCAGATACGTGTCCCACCCAGGCGAGCGCGCATGTTTCGCAGAAGAACCGTGATTCCCCGCACCGACGCAATTACCCGTCAGGCAGTCAGGCTGTTATACCAACGTGCGTTCAGAAGGGTCAATCGTTCTGGCCAGGTTCGCCAAGCTCCCTGTGGGGCTTGGCAGATCGTGCCCGGCGTGCAGGCTGGAGACAGGTCCGAAGGGGTCTGTGCATGTCGGAGGCTAAGCAAGTAGGCAGGTACGGGACAACTTCGGACACAGACTGGCTGCGGCATGTTGAGGTAATGGTGTTATTACAACTCGGGCCTTTCCAGGAGAGTCCATGCCGATCGACAGAGCGAGCTTCGTTCCGCTCCACGCGCAGCTGAAGAACCTCTTCCAGCGCCACATCATGGCCGGTGACTGGGCCCCGGACGCCACGATGCCGTCGGAGGCGGCGCTGTGCGAAACCTACGGCGTCAGCCGCATCACCGTTCGGCGAGCACTCAGTGACCTCGAGGCGGAGGGATTCATCCGGCGGGTGCGCGGCCGGGGCACCTTCGTGGCCGCGTCCACACCGCGCAACGGTCCCACCATCGGACTGCTGTTCGGCGGGTTGACCAAGCGCACCTTCGGACGGCGCAACGACGCCGCCTTCGGCGACATGGTGCACGGGGCCGCCGAGGCGGCGAGCCGGCAGAGTGCGCTCGTCCATCCGATGTCGGTCGGTACGAGCGACCTCCAGACCATGCTCGCCACCCCGACCGTGTGCGGGCTGACCGGGCTGCTCGTGCACCTCACCCGCACGATCACCGAGGAGACGCTGCGGTTGCTCGACGCGACCGGCGTTCCCTACGTCGTGATCAAACGACGCCTCGACCCCGGGCGAGCCAACTGCGTCTACTCCGACGACGTGTCCGGCGGAGAGACGGTCACCCGACACCTGTTGTCCCTGGGCCACCTCCGGGTCGGTCTGCTGCTCGGTCCGCCGGAGGTGGGTGTCTGGGCGGACCGCGCGACGGGGTACGAGCGCGCCCACGCGGCCGCGGACCTGCGGGTGGACCCGGACCTCGTACGGCAGGTGCGCTACCCGATGGACGAGGGCGGCCACGTCGGGGCGGGCGTGCTCCTGGACTCAGCGGACCCGCCCACCGCGATCTTCGCCGGGAACGACTACATCGCCCTCGGGGTCTACCGCGCGATCCGGGAACGTGGCATGGAGCCGGGTCGGGATGTTGCGGTGGCCGGATACGGAACGAACCCGTTCTCGCTCACGATGTATCCCGCGCTGACCACGCTCGGCACACCGGCCTGGAACCTCGGCAACGCGGCCGCGGAACTGCTGTTGGACGTGATCGCCGGTCGGGCCCAGGCGCCGGCCCACCGCGTCCTCCCGTGGCAGTTCGAGGTACGGCAGTCGACCGTCTGGGACCCCGAACGCTGGCAGAAGGGTCCGCGGGACTCCTACCCTCCGCCAAGGATGGCCGTGCTGCCCGAGTGAGGACGCGCCGTTCGCCGGCCGGACCCGTCGTGGGCTGCCGACCAGATCCGGTCGGAGCCGCCCGGATCCGGGCGGAGTCGTGGGCCCGCGGCTACCGGCCGCCGACCCGGACGGTCTGGCCCTGGCGCGCCGACTCATAGATGGCCTCGCTGAGTTCGGCGACCGCGATTCCGGCCGCGGGAGGCGACTCGTTGGTCGCTTCGCCGCGGATGGTCGCCGCCCAGGCCGCGTGGATCTCCGGGCCTTCCGGCAGCCGCAGCGGCTGCACGATCTCTCCGGCGCGGTGGTGGGTCACCCGTCCGCCCGCCACGGGTGCTGGGGCTCGGTCTCGTAGCGCAGCAGCCCGGTCGACCCGGACACGATGACGTGCTCCATCCAGGTGGTGGCCAGGTCCCCGACCACGCCGAACTGTCCCTGCACCCCGCCGGCGAAGGACACCGTGGCCGCCGTGTTGATGTCGACCGGCGAACCGGCGTTGTCCACCAGCGCGGACACCGTCTCCACCGGCTGTCCGACCAGCCACAACAACATGTCGGCCAGGTGGGAGCCGCTGTCCATCAGCATGCCGCCGCCGGACAGGCTCGGATCCTGCCGCCACGAACCCGCGGTGCCGCGCAGCCAGCGCTGGCCGCAGGAGATCATGATCGAGCGCAGCTCGCCGATCTCGCCGTTCGCGATCGCCTCACGCATGTACCGGTACGGGGAGAAGAACCGGCGCTGGTAGCGGACCATCACGGTCACGCCCGCGGCGTCGGCGGCCGCCTCGATGTCGCGGGCGTGCCCCGAGACACAGGTCAGCGGCTTCTCGCACAGCACGTGCAGGTTCGCCTTGATGGCGCTCATCACGATCGGGTGGTGCAGCGTGTGCGGGGTGACGACGGTGACGGCATCGAGTTCGACGCCGTTGAACATCTCCTCGGCGTCCTTGAACGCGGGGACCTCGGCCACCATCGGAACTCTGGTGCGGAACAGGTCCAGGTGCTCCGGGTTCGGCTCCGCCAACCCGACGATCTCGAAGTCCGACCCGCTCGCCATCGCCGCCGCGTGTCCGGTCGCCGCACCGCCACAACCGATCACGCCCACCCGAAGCCTGCCCACTGGGACCCCTCCCGCACGAGGACTGCACAACTGCCACGAAGGCACTGCATACGACTGCAGTAACGACCATCCCACAGGACCGGTGGCCGCGAGGGGCATGCGCTCGGCCTAGTTCGGACAACAGCCAGCCAGGTTGCGGCACGGTGTTTTCGGCAGCCGGCCACGTCGAGGGCCGCGCGCGGTCAGCTCGACCGGGCCACCTCGGGGCGGGTCGCGTGCGGGTGAGCCGCCCTCGGGCCGACCGTCTCCCGGGCGACGGTGGCGAAGATGACGGTGGCGGCGAGCATCACACCCGCGAGCGTCAGCACGGCCGCCTGGTAGCCCGTGTGGTCGACGAGCCAGCCCAGCCCGATCGGGCCGATGACGGCCGCGAGGTCACCGAAGGTGCGGTAGATGCCGACGGCGGTGCCCCGGCCGTCGGCGGGGGCGACGTCGGCCATGTAGGCGGCGGGCGTGGGCCCGGAGAAGCCGAGCGCGATGCCGGTGAGCAGGGTGACGAGGACGAAGGCCATCGGGCTCGAGGTCAGGGCGTACACCGGCTGGCTCACCGCGACCACCAGCAGGCCCGGGACGATGACCCGCTTGCGACCGATGCGGTCGGAGAGCCGCCCGACGATGGTCACCAGGATGAGATTGGTGAACGTCACCGCGCCCATCAGCCCGCCGAGCTGTCCGACCGAGAGTCCGACCACGGTGTAGGCGATGATCGGGACCAGCGACTGGGTACCCGCGAAGCGGTTGAGGAAGACCGAGAAGCCGACCGCGCAGATGGCGAGGAAGCTTCCGTCGCCGAGCAGCCTGCGGAGCAGGCTCCGCTCGGGTGCCGCCGGCTGGGCCGAGCCAGGCTGGGCCGGTTCCGGCTGGACCGCGCCGGACTGAACCGCGCCGGACTGAACCGCGGCAGGCTCCACCGCGGCGGGTTCCACCGTGGCGGGCTCCCGGCTTAGCGCGTCGGAGCCGACCGCCGCGCCCTCGACCGTCGCGGGTGCGCGGAGCAGGATGCGGGCGCCGAAGACCAGCACGAGCGTGGCGAGCAGACCGCAGGCCAGGAACGGCGCACGGTAGCCCCACAGGCTGGCGACCAGCCCGCCGAGCGCCGGCCCGAACGCTCCACCGATCAGCTGGCAGCCCTGCAGCAGCGACATCGCCCGGCCCCGGTCGGCGGAGCTGGTGAGGTGCACCACCAGCGTCATGCCGGACGTGATGGCCATGCCACCCGCGAGTCCGGCGACGAAGCGGAGCACGAGCAGGACGGTGAGGCTGGGCGCGAACGCCGTGACCGCCTGCAACACGACGACGCAGGCGACGGAGACGAGCAGCATCTTGCGCGGGTCGAGGCGCTCGCTGAGCATGCCGGCCGGGATGTTGACGACCAGCCGGCCGATGCCGAACAACGCGATCAGCAGGCCGAGTTGGGTGGCGTTCGCGCCGAACTCCGTGGCGTACAGCGGAAGGACGGGCACCACCACCGACCAGGCCGTCTGGGTGGAGGCGATGGCCATACAGACGATGACCAGGACGGGGTCGACGTTGCCCACCCGGGCGATGAGAAGGCGGCGAAGCCCCGCCTGTCCACGGCGCAGGAGGCCGCGCCGGCCGTCCGACTTCAGCGTCGCCACAGAGTGCTCTCACACACTGCCGTGACCACCACCGCGAAGTTCACCGCCTGGACGACTGAGCCCCCGCCGGCCTCGACCAGCCGACGCTCGCACCTGCTGCTGCCAGGCGCGAGGCCTGGGCTCTCTCACGGTAGCGGTGTCGACGGCGGTGGCGTCCCGTGAGTCCGGTACCGGCATTCCCGAGGTGCGGGTGGGATGTCGCCCGCGCCGGGTCAGTGCTGGTCGCGACGGCGACGCGTCGGACGGCGGAGGCCGTTCAGTGCCGTCTCCACGATCGAGTCGGCGTAGTGGGGCGTGAGCGGTCCGCTGCGTTGCAGCCACCGGTTGAGGAGGGGGCCCCACACCATCTCGACGGCCACGTCGAGGTCGAGGTCCGCGCGGAGTTCGCCGGCCCGTTGGGCGCTGCGCAGCCGCTCCTTCTTCGCCTCCTTCAGCGGGCCGTCCAGGCGTTCGGCGTAGGCGGCCGCGAGCGCGGGGTCGTGCAGGATCTCGGTGTTGAGCGCGCGCATGGGCTCGTCGTAGCGCGGATCGTTCAACTCCGCCACCGTCGAGCGAAGGACCGCCTTGAGGTCGGCCTCCAGGTCGCCGGTGTCGGGCAGGGCGGGTCGACCGGTCTCGCCCTCGCTGAGCATGAGGAACGCGTCGAAGAGCACCGCTCCCTTGGACGGCCACCAGCGGTAGATCGTCTGCTTGCCGACGCCGGCCCGGGCGGCGATGCCCTCGATGCTCAGCCTGGCGTATCCCACCTGCCCGACCAGGTCGAAGGCCGCGGCGAGGATCGCCCGCCGGGACTCCTCGCTGCGTCGGGTGGCGTCCGGTGCGGCTCGACGTCGCGTCGTCATGGGTGAACGCTAGCAGCAAGACGAGACGGTCCGTCTTGACAGTCGGGTCGACCCGATGCAGAGTAGGCGACGTGGCGAGACGGTCCGTCTCGTCTTCCGATCCGGCGAGATCCGACAGGAGCAGTCCCATGGACGACCCGACCCGCCGTAGCGGCCGCGTCTGGTTCATCACCGGCGCCGGCCGCGGCCTCGGCCGAGCGTTCGCCCAGTCCGCCCTGGACGCGGGCGATCACGTGGTGGCCGCGACCCGAACCACCGCCGTCCTGGACGATCTGGCCGCGCGGGCCGGGGAGCGGCTGCTCGTCCTCCCCCTCGACGTCACCGACCGGGAGGCGGTCTTCACCGCGGTCGACACGGCGGTGCGGCACTTCGGCCACCTCGACATCGTGGTGAACAACGCCGGCATCCTCGTCGTCGGGATGGTCGAGGAGTTCACCGAAGCCGAGGCCCGGGCGCAGCTGGAGACGAACTTCCTCGGTGCGTTGTGGGTCAGCCAGGCTGTCGTCCCGGTGCTCCGGGCCCAGGGATCGGGGCACATCGTGCAGATCTCCAGCATCGGCGGCCTGGGCGGCTTCCCCACCACCGGGCTCTACAGCGCGAGCAAGTTCGCGCTCGAAGGTATGAGCGAGGCGCTGGCCATGGAGGTCGCGCCCCACGGCGTGCGGCTCACCATCGTCCAGCCCGGCGGATACTGGACGGATCTCTACCGCGGCATGCGCTCGACGACGCCGCTGGAGGCGTACGCACCCCTGCGCGCCGAGCTCGCCGACCAACTGGCCGAGAACTCCGTCGACAGCCAGCCGCGCCTGGCCGCCGAGGCCCTGATGAAGGTGGTCGACAGCGACGATCCGCCGCTGCGCGTCGTGTTCGGCAGCATGGTCTACGACCTCGCCTTCGAGCTCACCCGGCAACGCATGCGCACCTGGGCGGGCTGGGAGGACGTCAGCCGCGCGGCCGAGCACGCGGTGCCCGAACCGGTCGGGGCGAGCCACGCCGGCGGAGGCCAGGACACGACCTAGTGGGTCACCGTCGAGTGACTCGTGGCGTCCGCCGGCCCGCGGGTCGCCTCGGTCAGGACGTCGCCGATCCGGGCGGCGGTGGGGCTGGTCCGGAGTTCGTCGAGGGTCACCGGCAGGGCCAGCGACCAGTTGGGGCGCAGGTCGTCGGCGCCGGGAATGTTGGGCCGCTCCGCTTCGACCGCCGCGTCCTCCAGCGTCGCGGTGAGCATGACCGAGGGTGCGCGGGCCAGAAGCTGGTAGGCGGCCACCACCGCCTCCGCGCCGGTGGCGTCCGGAGCGAGCGGGCCGGTCGCGGCCAGCCGGGCCTGGATCGCCGCCGTGCTGCGTTCGTTCGGGTTGAGCCCGAGACGCCGCTGGGTCTGCAGGTCGGAGCCGTCCCACAGCCCGGCGACGGTCGGCAGGTCGTGCGTGGTGACCGCGGCCATCGACGTGGGCGGCCAGGTGGAGGGGTCGTCCTCCTCGAACCACAACAGCCGGTAGGACAGGATGTCCCGCTCGGCCAGCATCGGTCGTACCCCTTCCTCCACGGTGCCGAGGTCCTCGCCGACGACGACGGCTCCGCTGCGCTGGCTCTCCAGCGCCATCAGGGCGAGCAGGTCCTCCGCGGGGTAGCGCACGTAGGCGCCGTCGGCCGGGCTTTCGCCCGCCGCGATCCACCAGAGCCGGAACAGCCCCATCACGTGGTCGACCCGCAGTCCGCCACCGGCGGCCATGCTGGCCCGGATCGTCTCGACGAAGGGCTGGTAGCCCGCGGCGCGCAGCTTCCACGGCACGAACGGCGGCAGCCCCCAGTACTGCCCCTGCCGGTTGAACTCGTCCGGCGGAGCGCCGACCGAGACGTCGAGGGCGAGCAGGTCCTGCCACTCCCAGGCGTCGAACCCGTCGGGGTCGAAGCCGATGGGCAGGTCCTGGACGACCGGCAGGTCGCGGGCGACCGCACCGAGCTGACGGTCGACGAGCCACTGCAGCCAGGCGTGGAACCGGACCCGGTCGCCGGATTCGGCGGCGGCAGCGGCGACCGCCGACGCGTGTGGGTCGTGCAGGTCGGTCGGCCAGTCGCGCCAGCGTGGCCCGTGTCGTTCGGTCAGGACGGCCCAGGTGGCGAAGCGGCGCAGCGAGAGAGGCTGCTCGTCGTACCACCGGTCGAACGCCGCACCGGCGCCCGCCGTACGCCAGATCGCCTCGAGCGCCTCCAGCTTGATCCGCCAGACGGCGTCCCGGTCGATCTCGCGGTACTGGTTCAGCGAACGACCGGCGGCCGCCGCCCCCTCGACCACCTCCGGCACCAGCTCGGCGCCGGGTACGTCCTCGACCCGCAGGTACAGCGGGTTCTGGAAACGGCGGCTGGCCGGGAAGTACGGACTCGGCTGCTGGGGTCCCGCCGGCGCGACGGCGCCGAGGGGGTTGACGAGGACGAACCCTCCTCCGTGCGCCCTGGACCAGGCGGCGACGCCGGCCAGGTCCCCGAGGTCGCCCATCCCCCAGCTCCGCGACGATCGGGTGGCATAGACCTGCGCCGCCCATCCCCACGCCCGCCAGCCGGCCGGCAGGTGGCAGCGAGGCGGCGTCACGATGAGTCGCCGCGACCTGCCCTCCGGGTCGACGAACGCGTGGTAGCCGAGCGGGAGGTCCGTCGGCGCGGAGTCGGCGGTCGCGTCCACGGAGATCGGCGTACCGTCCTCCAGCACGATCTCGCCGGGACCGGTGGGCGCCGGACGACCGGCCTGGACGATGAGCGGGCCGTCCTCACGCGGGCGGCCGATGATGTCCCGCAGCCGCGCCACCGTACGGTCGGGGACCGCCCGGGTCGCCCCGTCGGCGTCCTCGTAGGAACTCTCGACACCCCACTCGTCCGGCATCCCACCTGCCCCGCATCCCGCCTGGCGGCGTCGTCCTCCGGTTCGGTCTGGGAGACACGCCCCCAGGGTGTGCCTGACGGATCATGGCCGGTTCACCCACGATCCGCAGGACATGCCCTAGGCCCGGGCCAGGACCACGGGGAACGCGTCGTCGGTCATGAGTTCACCGTCGGGGACCGTCACGAAACGCTTCATGACGTGCTCGCCGCTCGCGACGTAGCGCGTGTCCTCGCCCATGACGTGCAGGGCGATGGCGCGGCGGGGACGGTTGCTGGTGTTGCCGTGCGACCCGTGCCACGTCAGCGAGTGGTGGTAGTGGACCTCACCCTTGGCGACCGGGCGCAGCACCACCTCGACGGGTTTTCCGTCGTACGTCTGGGGCAGGACGGGGTTGTCCCTGATGCTGTGGAGGTAGTCGATGCGGTCGCCCCACGTGTGGGAGCCGCGCACCATGCTCATGCAGCCGTTCGACTCGTCCACGTCGTCCAGGGCGACCCAGGCGGTGACCTGCGTCATCGGCGCCAGGATCGGCCACAGCGGCGCGTCCTGGTGCCAGTGCAGCAGACCACCCTGTTCGGCGGGCTTGTACTGGATCTGGTCGTGCCAGATGCGCAGCTCCGTCGCGTCCATGAGCTGCGCGAGCTCCTCGGTGATCCGCTGGTTCCCGGTCAGCCGCGCGAAGGGTTTGCTCGCCTGCCAGATGTTCACGATCTGCCAGATCGGACGCTCGTCGGTTCCGAGGTTGGACAGCAGGACGGGCTGTGGCTGGTCGGCTCGCTCGCGCTCGGCGATGACCCGCTCCATCTCGGCGCGAAGCTCGTCCACCTCGTCGTCACTGAGTACCCTGCCGCCCTTCACGAACCCGTCGGCGTGAAAACGCGCCACCTGCTCCTGCGTCAGCATCCCTCTCGCCTCATCCCGAACCGGGGGAACGGAAGCCACCCGGCGCGGCCTCCGGTCCCCACGTGATCTCGTCGGCAACGTCTCCCGGGCGTAGGACGGATGTCAAGCCGCGTTCACGGAGCTGTCCGGCACGGGCCGTCCAGAACATCGGGACCACGTCGAGACCGCGCCGGGCCTTGTCGGCGCCCGGGACCCTGGCTAGCCTCGATCGTGACCCCGTGACCAGATTCGAAATCCGGTCATCCGGTCATTCGGCACCGCTCGGCTGATCAGCTCCCGGTCGTCGACATCTCCGTCCAGGGCCGGCGGCATCGGAGGCGCCCATGCCCGAGACGTCACAAGGCTCGCCCACGCGGGCCGACCGGATCCTCGACGCGGCCGGCAGCCTGCTGCTGCGGCACGGCTACCGGAAGGTCAATGTCGAGGACATCGCCCGCCGGGCCGGGATCGGCAAGGGCACCGTCTACCTGCACTGGCGGACCACGTGCTGGAAGCACTGCTGCTGCGCGAGTCCGTCTCCCTGGTCGAGGAGCTCCTGGACCGGATCCGGGAGGACCCGGCCGAGATCACCCCGCACCGGTTCGTCCGCAGCACCTACCTCGCCACCGTGCGCCGCCCGCTCGTCTCCGCCCTCGTCACCGGCGACGCCGAACTGCTCGGCCGGCTCATGGACAGCGCCGTACGAAGCAAACAGCTCCTCGCGAACGAACGGTTCGTCACGGTGCTGACGCGGAACGGCCTGCTCCGCAGCGACATCGACCATCTCGGCTACGCGATGCAGGCCACCTCCGCCGGCTTCTACCTGATCGACAACCTCGCCACCCGGCAACCCGAGCTTGCACTCGACCTGGAGGCGCGGGCGGACGCCTTCGCCCACACCATCCGCCATGCCTTCGAGCCGCCCGGCGAACCCGACCCCGGCGCCCTGAAGGCAGCCGCCACCGAACTCGGCACGGTCCTGGAGGAACTGGTGGCGACCTACCGAGCCTGGATCTACTCCGCGGGACCGGGCCGCCCGCCCGGCTGAGCGCGGACCGCGGGCCGTCGCGGCTGATGCCCACGGCCCGCACCCGACATCCAACAGAACGGGGAGAACACCATGACTGTCTTCGCCGACACGTGGGGCGTCCACGAGCGCCAGTTCTGGCTGCGTGAGCGGACGCCGAGCCGACCGGTGGAGTTCGACGACGCGCGCGGTGTCTGGAACGTCTACGGCTATCCGGAGTGCCTGCAGATCCTCGCCGACCCCGGGACGTACTCCTCCGACACGAGCCGCGTGGTCCCCGAAGGGCGGCCGTTCCGCGAGGGCAACCTCGTGACAATGGACCCGCCTGACCACCACAAGCTCCGCAGGCTGGTGAGTCACGCCTTCACCCCCAAGGTGATCGCGGATCTCGAACCCCGCATCGCCGAACTCACCGAGGAGATGCTCGAGGAGGTGACCGACCAGGACCGACTGGAGCTGGTCGCCGACCTCGCCTACCCGCTGCCGGTCACCGTCATCGCCGAACTGCTGGGAGTGCCGAGCAGTGACCGGCACCTGTTCAAGAAGTGGGTCGACGCGCTGTTCGACCGTACCCAGGAGGTGTCTCTGCTCACCAGCGAGGAGGAGCGCAAGCGCGAGATGGACATCGGCCTGGAGAAGATCCGGCACCTGACCGACTATCTCGGCGAACACGCCGCGGAGCGCCGGCGGCAGCCCCGGGAGGACCTGCTCAGCAAGCTCGTCCAGGCCGAGGTCGACGGTGAACGCCTGAGCGACGCGGCCGTGGTGAACTTCGCCAACGTCTTGTTGATAGCCGGACACATCACGACCACCATGCTGCTGGGCAACACGGTGTTGTGCCTGGACGCACACCGAGAGCAGGCGGCGCGGGTGCGCGCCGACCGGTCGATGGTGCCCACCGCGATCGAGGAGTCGCTGCGCTTCCTCAGTCCGTTCGCGACACTTGCCCGGGTGACCACCCTGGACGTCGAGATCGGTGGCCACGCGGTTCCGGCCGACCAACTGCTCCTGGTGTGGGTGGCCGCCGCCAACCGGGACGAGCGGGAGTTCGCGCGTCCGCACGTGTTCGACCCGACTCGCGACCCCAACCCGCACCTCGCCTTCGGGCGCGGCATCCACTTCTGCATCGGTGCGCCCCTTGCCCGCCTCGAGGGCCGGATCGCGTTGAACATCCTGCTGGACCGTTTCCCGCACCTGCGCACCGATCCCGACCACCAGCCGACGTTCACCCCATCGCCCAACATGACCGGCGTCAAGACCCTGCCCCTGCGCACGCACGCCGCTGCCTGAACCCCGCCACCCGGCCGCCGGCGAATGCGGGAGAGGTCTCCACATGCCGGCGGCCGGTCCCTTTCCGCGACCCCGAACAGGCCGAGATCCGCGCGGAAAGCCACAAGCTGCCAGCGGTGCTAGGGTCGCCAACGGAGCCTTGCCACCCAGGCGTCCCGGGCGAAGACCCCTGCTCCGTCGGGTATCCACGGGCTCGTGCACGCGTCGACCAGCCACTGGAGCGAGGCGGAGGTGCCGGACATGAGCGAGGCCAGTAGGAGCAAGGACGTCCTGGCGACACTGGACGAACACGTCCCCACCGCCTTCTACTGGAAGCTCACCCTCCTCGCCACGGTGGGCGGGTTCCTGTTCGGGTACGACACGGCGAATATCGGATCAGTCCTGAACTTCGTGCCATACGAACTCAGTGACCTGGCCACCGGCTACCTCGTCGCGGGAGCTTCGCTGGGCGCCGCCGTCGGCGCCTTCTTCGCCGGACCACTGACCGACAAGTTCGGGCGAAAGTCCTTACTGGTGGCGGATGCCGGCATCTATGCGGCCGGCGCGATCCTGTCGGCCGTGGCGTGGAACGTCGAGGTCCTGTTGATCGCGCGTACCCTCATCGGACTCGCGGTCGGCGCCGACTCCGCGATCGCGACGGCCTACATCGCCGAGTACGCACCGAAGAACCGGCGCGGAGCGCTGAGCATCCTGCAGCAGTGGATGATCACGGTCGGAATCTTCGTGTCCTACGTCATCGCCTTCGTGGTGCTGCGGGCGATGCCGCAACACACCAGCACCGTCGACTGGCGGTTGATCCTCGGTCTCGGCGCGATCCCCGCGCTGCTCGCACTCGTCCTGCGCACCCAGATGCCCGAGTCGCCGCGCTGGCTGCTGAAACAGGGCCGTTTCGACGACGTACGCAAGGCGGTCGCCCAACTCGGACACGAGGTCACCACCGAGCAGATCCGGGCGAGCGCGCAGGCGACCCTCACGCCGGCGGAGCAGGAGGGCGAGCAGAAGCGGTCCCGGATCCGCGACTGGACTCCTGGCGTACGCCGGGCGCTGATCGTGGTCGTGGTGTTCTTCGTCTTCCAGCAGATCACCGGCATCAACGTGCCGTTCTACTACGGGCCGCGCATCCTCGATCCCTACTTCGGTGGAGGGTCGGAGGTCGACGCCGCGACGTTGGCTGTCGGAGTGACCGCCATCATGGCGGCGGTCAACGTGATCGCGACCTACTTCGCGTTCCGGTTCATCGACCGGATCGGCCGCCGCCGGCTCGCCATCGCCGGCTTCACCGGCATGGCGGTCTTCATCCTGGTGGGCGCCATCGGCGACGGGCTCCTGGCGGGCATCGCCAAGATCATCGTCGTGCTGATCGCGCTGGACTTCTTCATCGCTTCGTTCGCCGTCGGCGTCGGTGGAACGGGCTGGCTGATCCAGGGCGAGGTGTTCCCTACCGCCGTGCGTGGGCGGGCCGCCGCGATCGGCGCCACCGCCGACTGGCTCGCCAACTTCGCGCTGATCCTGCTGTTCCCGATCTGGACGAGTGCCATCGGCCTGTCCTGGGTGATGGTCTGCTTCGCCGCGCTGTGTCTGATGGCGGTCGCCTTCGTCGCGGCGTACCTCCCAGAGACCAAGGGGTTGTCGGTCGAGCAGACCACCGAGGTGTTCACCAAGGCGGCCTCCGCCGGTGTGCTCGCGCATCCCAAGCGTCTGCACGGGCAGGACGAGACCCAGCAGAAGGGGGCGGGCTGAGCCCCCGCCCGCGCACGAGGCGGGGTCGCGGTCGGCGTAAGGCGGGCTTGCGCCGACCGACGCGCGAGCGGTGCGGGCTCAGTGGGCCGTGAGCTCAGTGGGGCAGCCCCGCGGCGAGCTGCACGTAGGCACGCTTGGCGTCGTCGGTGGGCATCCCCGCGACCGAGGCCCACGAGTCGTACTTCGCGCGCCCGACCGGGTTGGTGAAACCGGGACGCCTACCGTCGACGTCCCCGCTGGTCGCCTGCTTGTACAGCGCGTACAGGCGCAGCTTGATCTCGGTGCCGGGATCCTTGACCTGACCGTTGACCGCGGACACCGACGCGTCGAACTCCGCGTCCAGATCGCTCATGCGCTCCTCCGTTGGACCATCGCCTGGGCAAGCACGGTCTATCCGGTTACCTCCGCGTAGGCAACGGCGCGGAGCGAAACCCCGACTTCGCACGCCGAGTTCGCAGACGGACCTCCGCATCCCGCAGCGCGGGCGCTCGCCGGCTGGCCCCTCGGTCAGGCGTCGGCACAGGCGACTCCGACCGCCCATCGCCGCGACAGGTGGTGGAGGTGGTCGAGCAGGCCCTGCCGTTCGGCCGGTTCGGCGAGCAGCAGGTGGGTCGGCCAGCCCAGCAGGAGCAGTCGGATCTCGGCGGCGAGGATCGCCCGCTCGAGCACGACGTCGGATCGGATCCCGCGGGCGCGGACGTAGGCGTCCAGCATCGCCTCCCGGGGCGGCCGCGCGCCGTCGAACTCCGCCCGCTGCCACAGCAGCGCGAGGTCCTCCGGACCGTGCCCGACACCGACCTCCTGCCAGTCCGCCCACACCAGGCCCTCCTGGTCGAGCAGCAGGTTTCCCGCGTGCCAGTCCCCGTGCAGCAGGCAGACCGGCAGCCCGGCGACCGCGGCGTCCAACTGCCCGAGCTGGTCCAGCAGCGGCCCGGCGATGCTGTCCAGACCCAGCTGACGCCAGGCGGTCAGGGCGGTGGCCGCCTCGGTGCGCGCGACCCGACGGGGCCGGTTCAGCCAGGAGTACCGATCATTGCCCACGGCGAGAGAGGGCTGGTGGAGGGCGCCGAGTTCCTCCGCCGCCGCGACCCACTCCCGCGGCGCCCACCGCTCCGCAGGAGGCGTCGGCTCGGCGGCGGACAACAGCAGACACGTCAGGTCGGCGGTGTCGGCCGCGGCCAGGAGTCGGGGCGTGCGGACCGGCAGCTGCGCCGCCAGCGCCTGGTAGAACCAGAACTCCCGGCGGGCCCGGTCGTTCAACACCGGTGTCGTGGTGACCTTGAGCACCGCGACGCGTCCGTCGCCGAACACCAGCCGGTGCACGCCGGCGCCGGACGCCGCGCCGGTGAGGCGTTGACGGTCACGCAGTGACTCTGGACCGTGCCGCATCACCCGAAGACACCGCGCGATGAGCTCCTCGTCATCGTGCATCGAACCGATTCCCGCCCCGCGGAATCACCGCGTTCGTCGTGCCGGACCGCCCATCGTTCCTGCCATCGGAGCGGATTGCACCCCAATATCCCCCGTGGAGCCCGTCGTAGTCAGTGACTTCTGCCGACTGATCATGTTCAGTCCGACATGCAGGACATGTTGCCTACTGTTGACAGTTCTCAGAGGGCGGGGCAAGCTGGCGGCCCATCGAACCGGTTACGGGGCCCATCGATGAGGGCGGCCATTGACGAACCCTTCGGCCCGGACGCACAACGCGGCCCAGCCACTGGCCCAGTTGTCACCAAAAGTGGTGGTTGCCGGCGCCGTCGGCTCGATCGTCGAGTACTACGACTTCGCTCTATACGGCTACGTCGCGACGATCCTGGCGGCGCAGTTCTTCGCCAGCGGCGACCCGACCGCGGCCCTCCTGAACACCCTCGCGACCTTCGCGCTCGCCTTCGTCCTGCGCCCGCTGGCCGGGATCCTGTTCGGCCACCTCGGGGACCGCTACGGCCGCAAGAACGCGCTCGCCGCCACGGTGTTGGTGATGGCGGTGGCCAGCGGCCTGATCGGCTTCCTCCCGACCTACGCCGCGATCGGTGTCGGCGCCAGCGCTCTGCTGGTCCTCGCGCGCTGCGTCCAGGGTGTCGCGGCCGGCGGTGAACTCGGTGGTGCGGCGTCCCTGGTCGCGGAGTACTCCCCCAACCATCGGCGCGGGGTGCTGTGCGCCACCACCCAGACGGGCGCGCTCACCGGAGCGCTCCTCGCGTCACTGCTGGTCAGCGCGCTGAACCAGCTTCTCGGTACGGCCACCATGGCGGACTGGGGCTGGCGGGTGCCGTTCCTGATCGCCATCCCGCTCGGCCTGGTCGGGCTGTGGATCCGGACCCGGCTCGCGGACTCACCGCACTTCGCCGAGCTCGAGCGCGGTGAGGAACAGGCCAAGGCCCCCGTCCTGGAGCTGTTCCGGAACCACCGGAGCGGCCTGGCGAAGACGATCGGGCTGTCGATCCTGCTGTTCGCCGGTTATTACGTCGCCTACGTCTACGTCAACATCCACCTGCAGAAAGTGGTCGGCGTCGACCCGCGGCTGGCGTTCTGGTCGACCACCCTGACCCTCGCGGTCTCCGTCGCGGCCACGCCGTTGTTCGGGAGGTTGTCAGACCGGGTGGGCCGCAAGCCGGTCTTCGTCGGAGCGAGCGTCGCGGCCGGGATCCTCGCCCTCCCGTGCTTCGTGCTGCTGAACCAGGGCGGCGCGATCGCGGTGGCCTCCCACGTGGTGCTCGGGATCACCGACTCGGCGCTGATGGGCGTGGCGTTGGCGGCGTTCGCGGAGATGTTCCCGACCCGGGTCCGCTACACCGGCGTCGCGCTCGGCTTCAACGTCGGTGCCGCGCTGGCCGGCGGGACCGCCCCCTACGTCTCCACCTGGCTCGTCAACACCACCGGCTCGGCGCTGTCGCCGGCGTACTTTCTCATCTGCACCGCGGCGGTCACCCTGCTGACCGCCCTGAAGCTCAGGGAGACTGCGGGAAGTGCACTGCGCGACGTCTGAGGAGGAAGAGTGAGTTCAGTCGACATCTCTCGCCGGCTGGAGCGGAACGGCACGTTCTCCCGGCGTACCGAGGCGGTCATCCGGGAGATGATCCTGGACGGCAGCCTCGCTCCGGGCGACCGGATCAACGAGGTGGAGCTGGCCGGCGAGCTCGGCATCAGCCGTGGGCCGCTGCGGGAGGCCATCCAGCGGCTGGCGGGCGAGGGGCTGTTGACGGTGATCAGCCACCGCGGCGCGTTCGTGCGCACCTTCGAGCCGCGCGAGATCGTCGAACTCTACGAGCTGCGGGCCGCGCTGGAGCTGCACGCCATCCGGCTGCTGGCCGAACGCGCGAGCGACGACGGCCGCACCGACGTCGATGCGGTGCTGGCCGGGGCGCGAGACGGGATGGCCACCCCGAACGGACACGCGTACCCCGCCGAGCCCGACTTCCACCAGCGCCTGGTCATGCTGGTCGACAATCAGGCGTTGCTGCGGTCCTGGCTGGAGGTGCACCGCCAGCTCTCCCTCGTACGAACCCGGTCCGGCCAGGAGCCGCTGCGGGACCGCGCGACCGTCCTCGAACACGACGAGATCCTGGCCGCGCTGAGCAAACGCGACGCCGAGCGTGCGGTGGCGCTGATGCGGGCCCACCTGACCTGTGCCATGCACCACGCCCTTGCCGTGCTCGGGCTTACCGACGAGCGGCCCACCACCCAGGAGTAGCTCCCTTGTCCCCCGCGTCTCCTCCCTCCCGCGCACCCACCACCCGGCTCCGCCGTCGCCTCGCCACCGGGAGTCCCCCGCTCCTCCTTCCGGGCGCGCCGAACGCGCTCACGGCACGGGTGATCGAGGAGAGCGGCTTCGAGGCCGTCTACGTCTCCGGCGCGGGAGTGACCAACACCTTCCTCGGGTCACCCGACCTCGGGCTGCTGACCCTCGACGAGCTCGTCGCCCACGCCGCCGCGATGAGGGACGCCGTGGAACTGCCGTTGGTCGTCGACGCCGACACCGGCTTCGGCAACGCCATCAACGTGCGGCGCACCGTACGACGGCTCGAACGCGCGGGTGCCGCCGCGATCCAGATCGAGGACCAGGTGAACCCGAAGAAGTGCGGCCACTTCGCGGGCAAGGAGGTGATCGCCGCGGCGGAGATGGTCGGGAAGGTCGCCGCCGCCGTCGACGCGCGGACCGACGACGATCTGCTGATCATCGCCAGGACCGACGCCCGTGCCACCGACGGACTCGACGAGGCGTGCGAGCGCGCCAACGCCTACCTCGCGGCGGGCGCCGACATCGCCTTCGTGGAGGCGCCACGCAGCATCGAGGAGATGCGGCAGGTCACCGCCCGGGTACCCGGTCTGCACGTGGCGAACATGGTCGAGGGCGGACTCACACCACTGCAGCCGCTGGGGACGCTGCGGGATCTGGGCTTCGCCATCGCGCTGTACGCCAACACCGCCATGCGCGGCGCCATCCTCGGGATGCGAGACGTACTGCTCCACCTCGGTGAGCACGGCGACACCCTCGCCGCGGGCGAGCTGATGGTCACCTGGGAGGAACGGCAGGCCCTGGTCCGCAAGCCGTACTTCGACGAACTCGACCAGCGCTACGCCGGCGACACCCAGGGGCCGACGCCGCCGATGCGCTCGACGGAGTAGCGAATGATGAAGCCAGGACCCTTCGGCGCCGGGAACTCCGCGTCCGGGCCGATGTAGACCTTCGCCAGGCCGTTGAGCAGATCCCAGGCCTGCTCGCTCGGCTCGATGCTCGCCCGCGCCCGCACGACGGCGTACGGGTTCATGAACACGCCAGGCTCCCGCGGCGCGTCGAAGGACAACACGACCCGCGGGTCACGGTCGATGTTGCGCAGCTTCGCGTACCACCCCATGTGAGCGCTGACGAGATCGTCGCCGTCCACCGCGATCCACATGACGGTCACCTGCGGGCTTCCGTCGGCGTTGATCGTGGTCAGGTGAGCCATCGGGCCGGACGCGACCAGCTCCTCGAGTTCACGCGGAAGACGGGTCATGGCCTGATCACTTCTCTCACGCCCTTCACCGTACCCGAGCGTGTCGACCCGACCTGCCTCACCGCGAGCAGGCCTCCCACCAGCACCGCGAGGACCCCCAGGACGAGGCAGCCGAGCCCACCGGTCAGGAGCACACTGAGCGGCCAACTGGTCATCTCGGTGTCGAACACCCCGTCGGCCGAGCGGGCTCTTGGCCTCTTGTCACGGCATACTCGCGTACGTATGCTCGTGGACGAGTAATTGGGAGAGGTGACCTCCATGGCAAAGCGTCGAAGGGTCGGCAACATCCTGGCTCTCGCCGTGCTCGCCACGCTCGTCCAGCGACCGATGCACCCCTACGAGATGGCCTCCCTGCTCCGCGCCCGCGGCAAGGAGCAGGACATGCGGATCAAGTGGGGCTCGCTCTACACGGTGGTGGGGAACCTCGAGAAGCACGGCCTCGTCGAGGCCACCGAGAGTGTGCGGCAGGGCGGCCGCCCGGAGCGGACGATCTACCGGATCACCGACGCCGGGCGGGAGGAGCTCCTCGACTGGACGCGGGAGTTGATCTCCACGCCCGAACGCGAGTTCCCGCGGTTCGAGGCCGGCCTGTCCGTGCTCGGCGTCCTCCCGCCGGAGGAGGCGATCGACCTGCTCCGGCAACGATTGGGCCTGCTGGAGCAGGAACTCCACCGCGATCGGGACGCGCTCGCGGAGCATGGCAAGGACGTGCCCCGGCTGTTCCTGGTCGAGATGGAGTACGACCTCGCGGTCCGCGCCGCCGAGGCCACCTGGACCCGCTCGCTGCTCGACGAACTCACCAGCGGATCCTTCCCGGACCTCGACGTGTGGCGGGCCTGGCACGAGACGGGCGAGGTACCCCCTGAGATGGCCGAGCTCGCCGACAGGGGCCGACCCCAGGACTGACCACCGAAGGGCCTGACCACCAAAGGACCCTGAACGCCAAAAAGGACCCTGACGCGGTGCGGCAACACCGCGGCCAGGGCCCTCGAACCTCGAACCGGAATCCGCGCAGCGGACCCAGCCACAAGGTGGCAACCGCAAGACTAGCTGGGCATCGTCTCCGCGCCGGTTCGGACATCCGTGATCCATGGACACCCGTGATCCACACCTGTGATCCACACCGGAGGAACCCATGAACGCCGTACGTGAGAAGCGGTTCAGGATGCTCGCGATGGAAGGGCCGATAGCCCGGTGGTACGCCCAGCAACGTGGCTCGAAGAGCCAGCTCCAGCAGTACCACGACCAGGCCGCCCAGCTCACCGCCGACCTACCGAGCGGGTCCGACGTACTGGAGGTCGCGCCGGGGCCGGGATACCTGTCCATCGAGATCGCGCGGCTGCGCCGGTTCCAGGTCACCGGACTGGACATCAGCCGCTCCTTCGTGGAGATCGCCGACGAGAGCGCGCGTCAGGCCGGTGTGCGCGTCGACTTCCGGCACGGCAACGTCGAGCGCATGCCCTTCGACGCCGACTCCTTCGACCTGATCGTCTGCCAGGCCGCGTTCAAGAACTTCCAGCAGCCGGTGGTCGCGCTCGACGAGATGTACCGCGTCCTTCGCCCTGGTGGAACCGCCGTGATCCACGACATGAGTCGCGACGCCTCGGGCGGCGACATCGAGGAGGAGGTACGCCGGATGAGGCTCAGCCACGTCAACGCCTTCATGGCGAAGTCGGCACTGACGATGCTCCGGCTCCGCGCCGCCACGAACGCGCAGTTCGAACGTCTCGCCGCGCAGAGCAGGTTCCGAACCTGCGCGGTCCGCTCCGAGGGGATCCTCATGGACGTGCGATTGACCAAGCCCGCGGGCTGAGGAAGGCCGTTCGGCGTCAGGGGCACATCAGGTCACCAGAGACCGCGACCGCAGCGCGCCCGCGCTCTCCCACGCGTGCGGGAGGAGATGGGCGTGGTCGTTGATGCGGTTGAGGCGGGCCTTTATGTCGCCGCCGTCAGGAAGCCAGCCGTCCGTGACCCACTCGGTGATCCCCGTCTTCGTCCACTCGGGATAGACGACAGGGCGTGGAACGGAAGGCTGAGGAACGCCCACAGGCTGGCGCGGAGCGGCACGGTGTGCGTGACGATCACGACGGTCCCGCCCTCGCTGTCGAGCACGGTCTCGATCAGGGCACGGGTGGCGCGTTCGACGGCTTCGCGATACGACTCACCGCCCGGCGACTTGGGTGCGTACGGCGTCCAGTTGGCCAACCGGTCCAGGGCGAGCGTGTTCAGCCAGTCCCGGATAGTGGAGGAGCAGGTGGACGTGGTCGGTGTCGCCGTTGAACTCCCGCAACTCCGCTCCGAAGTCGGTGCACACGTCCCGCATGACTTCCTCGCAGCGTCGAAGGATGTCGTCGGTGAACGGTCCGCGCCGGTACTTCGGAGTGAAGACCAAGTGTGCATGGAGGGTGGAGACGACCGTGCGACCCCTGCGGACATCGGGGTTTGGCTCCCATCGTGGTGACATAGACAAACGATAGGATCATGTCCGTGGAGATCGTCGTGCAGGTGAAGCTGATACCGGAGGCCGACCAGGCCGCCGCGTTGTCGGCGACTCTGCACACGGTCAACGAGGCCGCGAACTGGGTGTCTTCGGTGGCGTTGGAGCGTGGTGTTCCGCGTGAGTACGAACTGCGCAAGCACACCTATGCGCAGCTGAGGTCGTGGGGGCTGGGTGCCCAAGCCGCCCAGCACGTGATCAAGAAGGTCCGTGACGCCTACACGGCGCTCAACGCCAACGTCAAGGCCGGGCACCTCGGTAAGCCCGGATCGAAGCGAGGTCGAAAGGCCGAGACGAAGCCGATCGTGTTCCGCCCCGAGGCGGCCCAGCCATACGACGACCGCTGCCTTTCCTGGCAGTACGACACGCAGACGGTGTCCATCTGGACTACCGCAGGCCGGTTGAAGAACGTGCGGTTCGCGTGTTCTGCGGGCGCGCTCAAGACACTGCGGGAGCACCGGCAGGGCGAGTCCGACCTGATCGAAGGGGACGGCGTCTTCTACCTGTACGCCACCTGCAAGGTTCCCGAGGCCGAGCAGTACGAGCCCAACGGCTTCATCGGCGTGGATCTCGGCGTCGTCAACATCGCCACCACCTCCACCGGCTACAAGGCTGCCGGGCGCGGCCTGAACCGGCACCGCAAGCGGCAGCTCGACCTGCGCCGCAAGCTGCAGCGCAAGGGCACCAAGTCCGCCAAGCGCCTCCTCAAGAAGCGCAACCGGCGCGAACAGCGCCACGTCGCCAACACCAACCACATCATCTCCAAGACGATCGTGATCGAGGCTGAACGCACCTCAGCCGGGATCTCCCTGGAAGAACTCAAGGGAATCCGGCAGAGGGTACGGCTCCGCAAGCCCCAACGGGTCGCACTCCACTCTTGGACCTTCGCCCAACTCGGAGACTTCATCGTCTACAAAGCCCGCAGGGCCGGCGTGCCCGTGGTCTTCGTCGATCCCGCCTACACCTCTCAGCAGTGCTCGGAGTGCGGCCACGTCGACAAGCGCAACCGTGTCGACCAGGGGCTTTTCATCTGCCGGAACTGCGGGGTCGTTGCCCACGCCGACCGGAACGCTTCCCACAACATCGCCCGCAAGGGCGAGGCTGTGTGGACTGCGGGGCGTGAGTCACGCGTCCCTGCCACCCCATAAGGAGTGTCTGGACGGAGGAGCCAACCCAGCAGCCAGTTGGGCGCTACCTCCAAACCCGGTCCTTCAGGGCCGGGTTAAGTTGACCTCGTGTGCGTTGCGGACAGACGTGTCTGCGCGAGTTCCCGAAGCTTCACCATCAGGCGATTCTCGACCCGCCATCACCCCAGGCCGACGAACGTGACCGCCCTCGGTCTGTACCAGCACCCCACGCGGTGACCGGCTTACTTGCCCACGTTAATGCCTTGCTGGTTATATAGCTCTATCCGAATGAGCCGGGAGGACAGCGAGACATGGCAGACCCGCCCACGACCAGCATCCGCACACCGGATCTGTCCACGAGACCGCACGCGCTGAGCGTCGAGCGCACCGTCGCGGCGTCGCCTGCGGCGGTCTTTTGCGCCTGGACCGAGGGATTCGACACGTGGTTCGCCGCGCCCGGGTCGGTGCTGATGAGGCCCGACATCGACGTGCCGTTCTTCTTCGAGACCGAGTTCGAAGGCGGACGCCACCCGCACTACGGCCGCTTCCTCCGCCTCGAACCCGACCGCCTCGTCGAGCTGACCTGGGTGACCGCCGGAACCGACGGCGCCGAGACGGTGGTGACCGTCGAACTCGCGCCGAAGGACGGCGGGACGCACGTACGGCTCACCCACAGTGGTTTCCCGACCGAATCATCGCGGGACGGGCATGCGGAGGCGTGGCCGCGCGTACTGGCGCACTTCGACGAGTGCACCCGGCCGGGTCGGTAGACCGCCGCGGAAAGTTCCTCGAAAGTCCTCGGGGCGAAGTGTCCAGAAGGGCGACCGGGCTTTCGTCCCTAGAGTGAGGTCGGCGATCGGCGCCGGCCGCGAACTCGAGGAGCAGTCAGTCATGCCCAGCTACGTCGCACTCACCTACACCTCTGACATCGACTGGTCCGACCCGCAGTACGCGGAGGAGATGAAGGACTACCGCGAGTTCGGCCAGGCGGCCGCCGCGGTGATCAGGGGCGGCAACGCGCTCTACCCCACCGCGACGGCGACGACCGTCCGGGTCTCCGGCGGCAAGGGCGGGGACGTGATCACCAGCGACGGCCCGTACGCCGAGACCAAGGAGGCGCTGACGGGCTTCTACCTGCTGGAGTGCGCCGATCTCGAGGAGGCGGTCGCCCTCGCGGCCAGGATTCCCGCCGCCTGGAACGGCGCGGTCGAGGTCCGCCCGGTCCTCGAGTTCGAGCAGAAGTCCTGAGGCCAGCCTCAACGGCTCGGCCGAACGACGGTGGACATCGACGCCGGTGACGCGGCGGCGCGGCTGGTCCGTGAGGAACGCGCTCGCGTCCTCGCCACCCTGGTCCGCGTCACCGGCAGTGTCGACCTGGCGGAGGACGCCGCACAGGACGCTGTCGTCCGCGCCCTGGAGACGTGGCCCCGCGACGGCGTACCGGACAATCCGCGGGCCTGGCTACTGGTCACCGCGAAACGGCGGGCGATCGACGTCATCCGTCGGGAGTCACGGCGGGCCGGGAAGGAGGCCGAGGCGATGAGGTTCCTCGACCCGACGCCCGAGCCCGCGGAGGTCGTCCGGGACGACATGCTCCGGCTGGTGTTCACCTGCTACCATCCGACTCTCGCTCTGGAGGCGCAGGTCGCACTCGCGCTGCGGATCCTCGGCGGGCTGTCCACCGCGGAGGTCGCCCGTGGGCTGATGGTGCCCGAGGCGACCATGGCCAAGCGGCTCACCCGGGCAAAGCAGAAGATCGCGCAGGCTCGAATTCCGTACCGCGTGCCGGCCGCGGAGGAGCTTCCCGGCCGGCTCGCGGGGGTCGCGGCGACGGTCTACCTGATCTTCAACGAGGGGTACGCCGCGGGCAGTGGCGCCGACCTGGTGCGGGTCACCCTGACCGCCGAGGCGATCCGGCTGGCCCGGCTCCTGGCCGTACTGATGCCCGACGAGCCGACCGTGCTCGGACTCCTGGCGTTGTTGCTGCTGCACGACTCCCGGCGCGATGCCCGCCTGGACGACACAGGCCGGGCGGTCCTGCTCGCCGACCAGGACCGCGCCCGGTGGGACGCCGCCGCGATCAGGGAGGGCGTCGAGCTGGTGGGGGTGGCCTTGCGGCGTACGCCGGACCGCCCCAACCGGTACGTCGTGGAAGCGGTCATCGCGGCGTGCCACGCGCTCGCGCCGTCCTACTCCGACACCCACTGGGACGCGGTGGTCTCGTGGTACGACGTGCTCCTCACCGTCAACGACGTCCCGGTCGTCCGGCTCAACCGAGCGGTGGCGGTGGCCGAGCGGGACGGCGCCGCGGCCGGGCTCGCCCTGGTCGACCAACTCGGCGACCTGAGGAGCTATCCCTGGTGGCACGCGACCCGGGCCGAGTTGCTGCTCCGGCTGGGCCGCGGTGACGAGGCGCGGTCGGCGTATGAGCAGGCGCTCGCGCTCGGGATGAGCGACCCGCAGGTCGAGCACCTGCGCCGCAGATTGGCGAAGCTGTAGACCGGGACGACGCGTTCGCGAGCAGACGATGAGGTCGACCCGCCAGTGGTCGCGGTTGGTCCGCTGCGACCGGCGGGTCGACACTTCGTCACACCAGGTTCAACCCGGAAAGGCTGACGCTGAATTCGGGGAAGGACTCGTCGGTGGACGGGCCGTAGATTCGCGTCTCCAACGTGTTCCGGCGCGTGTTGATTTCGACCAGCCGGACTGGGTTGGTGGTGTTGGAGTGGAAACACTCCAGGAAGGAATGGATGACATTCCCGTGAACACCCACATCGGTGCGGTGCGCGGCCGTCCCGACATGCCCGGAGAACACGAGCTTGATGTTGGGATACAGCTTGATGAGATTGTCGTAGAGGTACTGCCCAGACGTCGAGCCGTATCCACCGTTCGTGGGTTCGATCGAGCCGCTCGCCGTCAGGTAGGAGTGCGTCTGCACAATCACGTTGCTGTCAGGGTGGGCCTCAACGACCTGCCGGGCCCAGGCGACAGCCTCCGGACGGGGCCACAGTTCGAGCGTGAGGACGAGCCACTTCTTCCCACCCGCCTGGTAGGTGGTGAACATGTTGTCGGACTTGCCGGCCTCGAAGGTGCCACCCAGCGCGCTGATGCGACTCGGCGGGAAGACCGCGTTCCACTCCTCGGTGTGCCGGACGAGCTTCTTGGTGTCGCACTCCGCAGGGGAGAAGCGTTGCAGGCACTCGGGGTTCTTGACGTAGGCATCGCCGCCGTAGCCGCCGGCGCCGTTCCAGCCCACGGCCCGGGTGTCGTGGTTGCCGATCGAGAGTGCGTACGGAATCTTCGCCTCCTCCAGCGGCTTCATCGCCGCGGAGGCCACCGTGTACTGCGAAGGTGTCAGCCATCCCCAGTTCGTCACGTCGCCGGAGTGCAGGACGAAGCGCAGGTCAAGCCGCTTGCGTTCGCTGGCCAGCCACTGCGTGCGCTGGAGGAACCGGTCGTCGTCCGCCTGGAGCACCTCCTGCTGGGTGTCAGGAAGAACAGCGAAGGAGAACACCGGGTCCGCGGGCCGGCTGTCGGCTTGGGCCGGCTCTCCCGTCGGCGTGGTCCCGTCCGCTGTCGACGCGGACGCCTTGGCGCTGTTGGCCGCGGTGAGTGCCAGCACCGCCATCACCAGGGCGATGACGACGGCCATGACGCGGGACATTGACAGACGTGGTTGTAGCGACTGCATCGAACTCCTCTGGTCGGTCGAGCCGCGGTGCCAAGGCATGACACACCGCAGCTTTCTCATCCGAAACTTATGCGGATCTCAGAAACCGACAAAGCGGAGCCGAGCGAATTCAGGGCCTCGACGTCATGCCGTCAGCGGCAGTTCACCGCGGATCACCCACGCTCCTCGATCGGGGCCGGAGCCAACTCCTTCTTGCGGGTGTAATTGAGGATGATGGCGCCGCTCTCGAGCGTTCGGCTCTCACTGAGCTCGAAGAGTGTGGGTGAGAAGTCGGTCGTGAACATGGGCAGGCCCGCTCCGGCGACCACCGGATAGAGCTTGACGAGCAACTCGTCGATCTCGGGCAGCAGAGTTCCCGCGAGCCGACTGCCGCCGATGAGGAAGATGTCCCTGCCGTCCTCCGCCTTGAGCTCGCGAACCCTGTGAAGCACATCGTCGGAGATGATCTCGACCGCAGGATCGGGACTGTCGGTGATGGTCTGGGAGACCACGTACTGGCGCAGGTGCGCGAACGGACTGGTCACCCCGACCTCCAAGGCCACGTCGTAGCTGCGACGCCCCTGTATCGCGATGTCGAAATGCTTGTTGTCGGCGTCCATCCCCAGCTGCTCGCGAATGTGCGTGGGGACCGTCTCCGGATAGTCCTCACAGATGACGTCCACGACGTCCTGGGTCAGTGGGTAGAAGTCGGCGTTGCCATCCGGCGCGGCGATGTAGCCGTCGATGGAGATGGCGACGTAGTAGACGAGCTTGCGCATCCATACCTCCGTAAATCACTCCGCCTGTAGTGGTCTGAACGTAGTACTACACTTGGAGTGGTGTCAAGCTGACCAGAGGGAGACCCAATGCGGCAGAACCCGGCACGACGTGCGGCACTGCTGGACGCGGCCATCGAGGTCCTGGCCCGAGACGGCTCGCGCGGACTGACCTTCCGAGCCGTGGACGCCGCGGCGAAGGTGCCCAACGGCACGGCGTCGAACTACTTCGCCAACCGCGACGACCTCCTCACCCAGGTGGGCGGGCGGGTCTATGAGCGACTGCGACCCGACGATTCGACGATCGCCGACGTGTCGAAGGGGCCACGCGACCGGTCCAAGGTCGCCGCGCTCATGCGGGACCTGGTCGAGCGGATCTCAGCGTTTCCGACTGGCTTCCTCGCCCTGCTCGAACTACGACTGGAGTCCACCCGCCGTCCCGCCCTACGCGAGGTCCTCACCCGTCAGATACGCGAGGACCTGGACGCAAACATCGACTTCCACCTGAAGTCCGGTCTGCCCGGGGACGCCACCGGGGTCGTCCTGCTCTACCTGGGCCTGAACTGGCTCATCCTGGACCGGCTCACCCTGCCCGACGTCAACCCCGAGGCGGAGATCCCCGCACTCGTCGACGAACTCGTCGAACGCGTCCTGGGACCAGGCCTCGCGGAGTCCTGACCCGCCGAGCTAGGACACGACCTAGCTCCCGTGACCTTGTGACAAGATCACGGGATGTTGCGACTCACCGACTTCATCATCGACTGCCCGGACACGATGAAGCTGGCGGCGTTCTACTCCGAGGTGACGGGCCGCCCGATCAAGGAAGGCGGCCACGCGAACTGGGCCGGCATCAAGTTCGGCGAGATCGAGCTGGCCTTCGTTCGGGTGGACGACTACCGCGCTCCGCAGTGGCCCGACGGCGAGCACCCCAAGCAGTTCCACCTCGACTTCGAAGTGGACGAGATCGAGCCCGAGCAGCGCCGCGTCCTCGACCTCGGCGCGACGTTGCAGCAGGACTTCATCGGCCCCGACGGCTACGGCTGGCGGGTCTACACCGACCCGATCGGCCACCCCTTCTGCCTATGCCGCAATAGGGGCGTCATCTGGACTGACCAGGGCCTGATCTGGCCCAAGCACGACTAGGGCCTGTCTGAAAGCCACCTGCCCTACTCCGGCCGACGACTTTGAAACACGCCCTTAGCCTCAATCCGTGGACTCGCTGGGTTGATGGTTTTGGTTGCGGGTCGCTCGTGGTTGGTGGTGGGTGGGCAGGCGGGGGCTGCTGGTCTGCCCAGCTTTCCTTTGGTCTCCGGTCGGGCCTTGGTGGCGGGTGGGTAGTTTCAGGCGACGCGTGGTGGGCCGGTTGCGGGGCGGAACACGTTGTGCCAAAGGGTGTTCCACTGTTCCGCCCAGGGCCAGTGCTCGGGTAGGTGCAGGACGGGCCGGCGCTGTGGGCGGGCGATTCTGGCGGGGACGGTGACGATGTGGCGGCGAAGCGTCGCGCCGCGGGCGGTGGCGTGGCGGGGGCTGGTGAGGGTGCCGGCGGCGCGGAGCAGGTTGTGGGTGATGGCTGCGCAGATCGCCCAGGCGCTGTTCGCGGCGAACCGGCCTGAGGGCAGGTGCGCCAACGGCCCGTCGATCAGATCGGCGAACACGGTTTCGATGATCGCGTGCCGACGGTGGGTGATGTCAGCATCGGCTGTGGGTTCGGTGTTGTTGGTGAAGAACGGGTGATGACGCCAGACCGGGAACAGCTCCTGATCGCCGGCCTGGTCGTGGGCTTGGTCGCGGGCGCGGTCACGGACCCTGCGCACGACCAGCCGGGCGGTGACCGGGTGCTTGGTCGAGGCGAACGCGGTGAACTCCGTCTCGGCGACCTCGGCGTCCGAAATCAACTCACCGGTGTCAGGATCGACCACCGCACCGGGGTAGTGCACCGGTGTCCAGGCGTCCTCGGCGATGGAGGCGATCCCAGCGGTCACTGCCGGGTTCTTGGTCAGCACCACCGAGAACCGCGCCCCTGCTTTCACACACGCGGCGACCACGGCGTGGTTGCCATACGCCGAATCGCCCCGCATCAGGATTTCGCCGGCCGCCCCGGCGGCGCGGGTGGTGGCGATCGCTTCGACCACCATGCTCGCCGCACCTTTCCCAGACCCGGCCCGCCCGGACCGGAGCCGGATCCCGGCCACCACCGGCGCGCCCTGGCTGGTGCTGATCGTGGTCGCCAGCGGTGACAAGCCGCGGCGCAGCACCTGCCGGCCGGCGATCTTGGTGTGCCCGAAACTCCCGCCCTGCTTGGCGTGCCCATAGACCGGGCGCAACAGCGAGTCGATATCGATGAACGCCTGGGTCTCGATGCCGGGCAGCAGCCCGCTGGCCTGGACAAGGTTGACCAGATGAGCCCGCGCGACCGAGGCCAACTGCATGCAGTGGCCGTGGGTGAACTCCCGCAGAAACTGGCCAAGCGTCGCCGGCGCGTACACGCCATCGAACAGCCGGCGCATCCCACCAGACCGGATCACATCCAGATCATCGATACAGTCCGCGCCGGCAGCCATCCCGGCAATGATCGAGGTGAGCTTGCCCGCCGGGTTGGCCGCCGCCGACCTCACCGTCGTGGTCCGGATCGCGACCCGCTCCTCCACCAGCTCCGACAGGCCCGCCCGCTCGGCCAACGCCATCACCGGCACCAGCCCCGCACACGACACCAGGTTCTGATCATCGAACACCGGCGTGGCCCGCGACCACCCATACGGTAGTTTCACTCTCAGTGCCTTTTGGATCGGGTTGGATCAGGACCTAGACACTCCAGATTCTCCCGATCCAGAAGGCATTTCTTCTACTCCGACCCGCCGACGATCAGCCATCAGTCCACGGATCGAGGCTTAGGTCGATCCTTTGACCTGGATTCGCTCGACTGTCGGTAGTTGGTGGCTCGTCGGTGACCCAACCGAACTCCAGGGCGGAGAGCCTGTCGTCCTGCACCCAAACTAGAACTGTGCCGATGGGCGCTCAGCTGGCGAGCGGCACGCGCCATTCGAGGATCGTTCCGGTCGGCCGTCGTGGCCGTACGGTGCACGCACCACCCAGGCTCGCCGCCCTGGTGTGGACCCGGACGAGAGCACCGTGCAGCGTCGAGTGTTCCATCAGGTGGCTGTCGTCGGTGACGACGAGGGCGACTCCGCGAGGCGTCATGTCGACGTTGACCTCGACGGTCGTCGGTGTCGCATGGGCGGCGGCGTTGGCGAGGGCCTCACGGACAGCTCGGACGAGCTCACGTTGCACGCGCGCGGGCATCGGACGATCGAGCGGGCCGTGCACGACGAGCCGCGGGGTGAACCCGAACGTGTTTCGCGCGGCGTCGATCTCCTCCAGGATCTGGCCGCTCGGCGTCTCCATGGCGCGCGCCTCGGCCTCGCTCTCGTGGCGGAGGGCGAAGATCGCGGTCCGGATCTGTCGCGTCGCCTCGTCGAGTTCGTCGATGGCCTCGTGCATCTGCTGCTGGATGTCCGTACGGGTGATCTTGCAGGCGACGCCGTACAGATGCGAGGCGATGGCGAAGAGCCGGTCGATCACCGAGTCGTGCAGGTCGGTGGCGATGCGCTCGCGGTCCTCCATGACCAGCAGACGGGCCTGCACCTGCTGCAGGGCCAGCGCCGCGTGACCGGCGAACATCTCGACGAGCGGTGCCTCCTCGGCAGCGACGCGTTCGTGGGGGGATCCGCGCCGCCACCCGACGATCAGGGCGCCGAACATCCTCCCGGCCGCGACCAGCGGGAGGTACATGCCGAGCCCGAGCGCGGACAGGGCCTCCGCGACCTGCACCGGAGGGTCGTAGCCCTCTTCGTGGGTGATGTCCTGGCTGACGACCTTTGCGCCGGTTCGGATCACCTCGGCGGTGAGACCCTGCTTGGGGACGGGCGTGCCCTCGTACCATTCCAGACCCAGGCCGTCGACCGCCTCGAACACGACGGTGTCCTCGGGATAGATCGGCTCATCGGAGACGATCGCCGCATAGTCGGCGCCGGAGACCTCGCGCAGCTTGCCGGTGACGACCCGCAACGCCTCGCGCCGGTCGACGTCGCCGAGCAAAAGCCGTGTCATCTCCAGCGCTGCCTGCAGCCAGCGTTCGCGTCTGTGTTCCTCGGTGAGGAGGTTCGAGGTGTCGATGGTGAGCGCCGCCCCTCTTGTCCACGCTGACGAAGAGTTCACCTCGATGGTAGGCAGACGAGCCCCGGATGGGGTGGGGCGCGGTGCGAATGTCGCCGCGACCGACCCGTGCCCGAAATGTGGCGCCGGTTGCCCGCATTGCCCGCGCTTGACCCTTCGCTGACGCACCCGGGGAACGACGTTCACGTGAGTGCCGGGTGGCGTGCGGACACCATTCCTCCTCGGCTGATGTCATCACCCCCGTGCCGAAGCGGGACCGGAGGGAATCGAGGAACCGGTGACAACCGCCCGGACCGAGTTCACCCGTGTTCACGCGTTCGTGGCCCGTCGGTCCTTCGTTGGCCCTAGCTTCGGTCCACGTCTCAACACTGATCACCGGAGGAACGCATGTCTGCTGGGAGTTTCAGTCGGCGCAACCTGCTGCGAGCGGGTGGGGTCCTGACCGCCGGCGCGGCGGTGAACCTGCTGCCCGAGGTCGCCTTCGCCGAGCCGGGCACGGACACCAAGACCCAGACCCGCACGGTCACCGGCACCTTCCCGCCGAGCATCTCCGACTGGTTTTACCTCCCGGTCAAGGTGCCCAACGGCGTCAACCAGATCGACGTCGTCTACTCCTACGACAAGCCGACGGTTCCGGCCGGGACGCGCGGGAACGCCTGCGACATCGGCATGTTCGGCCCCGAAGGCATCCAGCTCGGCAACGAGCGGGGGTTCCGTGGCTGGTCCGGTGGTTTCCGGGACCGGTTCTCGATCAGCGCGTCGGACGCGACGCCGGGCTATGTTCCCGGGCCTATCAAGCCGGGCACCTGGCACGTCATCCTCGGCCCCTACACCGTGGCTCCGCAGGGCCTCAACTACAAGGTCGACATCACCCTCACGTTCGGCCCGCAGGGCAAGGCGTTCAAGGCGAACCCTGCTCCCACCAGCGCCCCGGCCAAGGAGCGCGGCAAGGCGTGGTACCGCGGTGACTCCCACCTGCACACCGTCCACTCCGACGGTAGGCGTACGCCGGACCAGCTGGTGGCCGCGGCCCGTGCCGCCGGGCTGGACTTCATCACCTCCACCGACCACAACACCCAAAGCGCCCAGCTGCACTGGGGTGAGTTCGCCACCGACGACCTGCTGATCGTCAACGGCGAGGAGGTCACCACCCGGTCCGGGCACTGGCCGGCGATCGGGCTTCCGGCCGGCACGTGGATCGACTGGCGCTACCGCGCCTCCGACCCGCAGGACTTCCGCCGGTTCGTCAACGAGGTCCACCACGCGGGCGGGCTGGTGACCGCCGCGCACCCGTTCGCGAACTGTTTCGGCTGCGCCTACGAGTACTCCTACGAGCTGGCCGACCTCGTCGAGGTGTGGAACGGCCCGTGGGACATCGCCGACGAGGCCGCCGTGACCCACTGGGACGGGCTGCTGCGTGGCGGGCAGTGGGTCCCCGCGATCGGCAACTCCGACGCGCACAACCCGGACAACACCGTCGGCCTTCCGCACACCGTCGTCCTGGCCAACAGTCTGGAGCGCAAGGACCTGATGGCGGGACTCAAGGCGGGCCGGTCCTACCTCGCGGAGTCGACGGCGGTGTCGCTGGAGTTCACGGCCAGTGCCGACGGGCGGAAGGCGGGCATCGGTGAGCGCCTTCGCGCGAGCAGCGGTACGCCTGTCACGGTCGAGGTCACGGTGAAGGGAGCTCCCGACACCAGCGTGGCGATCAACGACCAGCTCGGCCCTGAGCGGAGCGCGACGGTGCCCGCGAGCGGCGAGGCGACGCTGACCTGGACGACCGATTCGCGCTACACCCGCTGGGTCCGCGCCGAGGTGCGCCGTGCCTCCGGTGGCCCGAACAGCACCACCCCGAACGCCATGGTGGCGATGACCAATCCGATCTTCGTCGGCGACGAGTGACGTCACGCACGCGTTGACGCCCTGGCTGCCGGCCGGTTCGGTCGGCAGCCAGGGTGCCGTCAGATTCGGCTTGACACCCGGCGTACGGGCGGGGTTCCACGCGCCGGCGATCACATGGTGAGGGGCGCGGGTCCCTCGGAGAGGAAGCGGTTCAGGACGTTGGCGGTCAGGCGGGAAACGTTGTTGTCGTAGTTGTTGTAGGACAGCGAGCCGCAGTAGGCGATGGAGCTGGCGGACCAGACTCCTCCACCTTCGGGGGTGGGGAAGTAGACGATGTCGGCGCGGACCTTCGGGTTCTGACTACCGTTGGTGCCCGGTACGGGGAAGTACTGCTCCTCCAGTACCTCGAGAACGACGTCGGTGTGGTCCTGGGAGGTCGCCGCGATGATGGTCTCCGGAGGTGTGCCAAGACTCGCGTCGTAGATGTCGAGCTCCAGACCGGCGGCGCCGTCTCCGACGAGCCCGAAGTCACCGATCCGCTCGTTGGGTTCGATGCCCTCCAGCATCCAGGAGGCCAGACCGGTACGGCCGTCCGGAGTTCGAAGGTAGTAGGAGGAGACGTCGAAGCCTTCGGAGGCCCACCCCACACCGACGAGGCGTTGCGGGGCACGGCCCCGGAATCGCCAGATGGTGCCGTACTCCCCGGTGAATGACAGGTGGTACTCCCCGGCCCTGGCCCGCCAGGCCTGGGAACCGTGCCCCTTGCGAACCTCGATGACGTTCTGGTTCTCCGGGTCGAAGTTGATGACCCAGTAGAAGCCGTTCGCCCCCATGTACATGAGGCGGCCGCCGGTGTCGAGATAGCTGTGGAGCGCGTCGAGCATCTGCTCGGAGCTGTACTCCGGGTGGGATCCGGTGATGACGACACGGTAGGGGTCGAGTACCTCCCTGCCCTCGTGGTGCAGGTCCTGGTCGGTCACGACGTCGAAGTCGTATCCCTTCTCGATGAGCCAGTCGATCAGGTAGAGGTCGGCGTTGAACTGCCACAGTGACGGGGACAGCCAGTGCCGGAAGCCTGGCCGCATGTTCAGAATGGGGCGCAGCCGGGTGGAGTAGGCCACGCCGGAGCCGTCGCTGTGGATGTCATAGGTGGACAGCCCGAGCTCGCGGTGAGCGCTCAGGACGATGTTCTGCTGTTGCAGGACGGGTACTCGGGCGATGAAAAGCTGCGCGATCGGGGTCCACAAGGTGACGTGGTCGTTCGCGTAGGCAATGTAACTGGCCGTCGGGGCCAGGAAGCAGATCTTGTTCTCCCGCCCGGGCCGCGGCCGCACGTAGAAGGGCACGTAGTCGGTGTCGAGTTCGGGGTCCTCGCCGGGATTCTGGCCCGTCGCGCCGGTGTCGTCGTCGGCACGCAGCCGAGCGGCGTACAGGCCGGAGGGCAGCTCGTCGGGGACGCGCAACGTGAAGCTGACCCGCCACCTCACGTCGTCGAGGTCGTCGTCGTGGAAGTGGATGGCGCCGTACTGCTCGGGGGCGTGGACGAAGTTCTGCTCGCGCCCCTGCCAGTTGTAGCCGGTGGCCGCCCGGGTGGGCACGTTCAGGGCGTGGCCGTCCAGCCGGTGCGGTGAGACGTCGCTGATGTGGCGGGTCTGCCGGATTCCGTCGCTGGTGATCTCCTCCTGGAAGTTCCACGCGGCCACCAGGGTGCGCCCGCCGGGGGCCTCGACCTGGGTGGCGGTCTGCTCTGGTGTCAACGCGCCGCGGTGCAGGCGTGGGCGGTCCAGTTTGCCGTTGTAGTGACCGCCGACGACGACGCCGATGGGTTCGTCGGTCAGTGCCTCCACGTAGCCGGCCATCACCAACGGCACTCCGTTGTCCGACGCCGGGATGACCCGAACGGGCTCGGTGACTACCGCGGTGGTGGACGCGAGCGAGGAGGCGATCGTGAACCGGCCGTTGGTCGGGGTCACGTACGGCTCCTGCCGCAGGTGGAGCGCGCCCGCGGTGTCAACCGAGGCGGACACGAAGTACCAGGTACCTTCGAGCAGGGGCTTGCCGGCGGTGACCTTCTGTACGGCGCCCGACCCGTCGCCAAGCCAGAGTTGCACCGCGCCGTCCGCACCGATGAACAGCCCGTACCCGGCCTGCCGTCCCTCCCGCCACTTGGTGACCAGCCCCTGGACGCCCTTGCGTGGCGTCGTCGGCGCGATGTAGGCCTGCAGCGTGAACGACGTCGCGACCCGCAGCAGCGGGTGGTCCTCGACGAGTACGTGGGAACCCGCGTAGGTGCGCTGGACCTGGCCGGGGAAGTCCGAGTCGATCCCGGTGCGCACCGGCGTGACCTTGAAGCCGGGCCCTTCCGGGTTGGTGTCGCCGTGCACCAACCGGACGATGTCGGCGTGGTAGCTCTCGGCGTCGCAACTGACGAAGAAGTCCACGTCGGAGCCGGGGCGAACACTCAGTTGCCTGCTGTAGCCGATCACCTTCATCGCGCATCACCCCGTGTGGTCGGTGAGCAGCCCGGCGTCGCGGAGGCGCCTGACGAACACCGCGTGCTCAGCCTCGTACCGATCATGGAACGTCTCGTCGAGCAACCGCGGTGGCGCGTCATCGGTGATCACCCCGATCCGCCACTCCTCATGCGGTTTGGTGCAGACCAGGAGGTACTTTCCGGCCATCTCCCAGTGACGCCGGCGCAGGTAGACGAGGACGCGTTCGAGTGCGTCGCTGTGCCTGCCGATCGGGCGCCGGCGATGTTCCTCGATGATCTCCGGGCCCACCCGCGGCTTTATCTCGGTCTCGAGAATGTGGGCGTCGACCTGGAGATAGACGGCGTGTTCACGTGCGTTCTGCTGGTCGAGCGATGGAAGCGTCATCACACGACCTCCTCAAGCGTCGAAGAGAGGACGCGGATTCGGTTGTCTGAGGATGACTCAGATCACGCGGATGCGGGCGCGGAGGCAACGTGGCTTCGCGTCTTGCCGTCACTCTACCGACGGCATCGACATGACGCGTTGGTCGAGCACAGAGGGCCATCCAGTTCTGCGAGGTACCTCAGAACCGGCCGCGCCTGACACAGAAGGGCAAACATCCTGAATCCGTGGCGAAAGCTGAGCTTGCCCTTCCAGCGTTCTCAGTACGGGTGCTTGTCCGGCCGCTTCGCCCACACCTCGTAGGCCTGCGCGCCCAGTTCGGGACTGATCTGTTCGAGCCGGATGCTCCGCTGGTGCAACGGCTTCTTGAAGTCGTCGTACTGGAACGCATCGTCGAAGCCGATCGCTCTGGTCGTGGCCAGGTCGCTGCTGTAGTAGACCGTCCCGATGCGGGACCAGTAGATCGCACCCATGCACATCGGGCACGGGATTCCACTGGTGTAGAGCGAGCATCCCGTCAGCATCCGGGCGCGAAGGGGCTCAGGATCACTGGAGCCCTCCGGGCGTGGCAGGAGTTGGAGGGTCGACTCGTTCCGGTGCTTCGGCGCGATGCAGGGCTCCCAGGGGTTCAGGACCCGGACCGCCTGGCGGATGGCCTCGATCTCCCCGTGGGCGGTGGGATCGCCGGTGAGCAGGACGCGGTTCTGGCCGCGCGCCACGATCTCAGCGTCGCGGGCGACGACCGCGCCGAACGGGCCGCCCCAGCCGCGTTCGACGGACTCGATCGCGAGGCGGGCGGCCTCGGCCATGAGTTCCTCGTGTCTCATACCGAAAGCCTCCCTTGCTTCGCGGCAGGGCACACATCACGAGGGGTTGTCGACGCACTTCGTCAGGTGACAGAAGCACGACCGCATTCTACGGATCGTCACCGCATGAGCGGCATGGGTGACGCCGAGTATCGCGATGCCCGATCCGGGTCAGAAGCTTGCTAACGTTGCGGCGGTCATGAGTTCCAGCGTCAAGCCCCGGCTGGCTGGGCGGCAACCCCTCGTCCGCGTAGGGGTGCCCCGGGTGAGGACACGGCCGTTGCTCAAAGTGGCGCAGCGGCAAGCGCGGGCCTGGCGCAGTGCTCAGGTCCGAACTAGACCTGGGGACGGTTAACGTGCAGCACGACGAATCCTCACCGAACCGCGGCGCTCGAGCCGCGAGCGATCGGCCCGGACGCTTCGGGCGCAGAGCCCGCGTCCTCGCGGTCGCCGCCGCGATCCTCCTGCTCCTGGGCGCCTGCGGCGTCGACACCGCCAAGACCGGTGACTCCGGCGGCAGCGGCAAGGGTGGCGGGTCCGGCTCGGGTCAGGAGATCACCGTCACCGCGTTCGCGGGCGAGTGGGGCGACCTGTTCCGGTCCTCCTTCGTCCAGCCGTTCGAGCGGGAGACCGGGATCAAGGTCAACCTCGTCTTCGGCGCCAACGCCGAGTGGCTGACCAAGCTTCGCGCGGCCAACGGCAAGAACCCGCCCTTCGACGTCATCGCGTTCACCCCGGACGCCGTCCGTCAGGCGGTCCCGGCCAAGCTGCTCCAGCCCCTCGACACCGCCAAGCTCGAGCACTGGAAGCAGCTGGACCCGACGCTGACCGAGCACGCCGGCGTCGACGGCACGCCCTACGGTGTCCCGCTGACCACCGGGTCGACCGGCCTGATGTATCGGACCGACAAGATCAAGACGCCGCCGAAGGACTGGCGGGACATCTTCGACAAGCAGTACTGCGGTCATGTCGCGTTGCCGCCGCTGACGTACAACCCGGGTCTGGAGTTCTTCTCAGCGCTGGTGCGCAGCCAGGGCGGGACACTGTCCAACCCCAAGGACGTCGACAAGGGCTTCCAGACACTGGCCAAGCTCAAGGGCTGCGTGTCGTCCTACCCGGCCAACGCCGGCAACGTGCAGACCGTGATGGAGAACGGCGACGCGTGGATCGTGCCGTTCTGGGACGGACGCGCGTTCGCGATGGAGCAGGCGGGTAGCCCGATCGGCTTCACCTATCCCACCTCGGGTCCGGTCGGCGCGCTGACGTCGTACTACATCGCGAGCGGGAGCAAGCACACCGACGCCGCGTATGAGTTCCTCAACTACGTGAGCGCGGCGCAGTACCAGAAGAAGTTCGGCGAGGGCACGTGGTACGCCGCGGGCAACGACACGATCAAGTACAGCGCCACCTTCGAGGACCGGATCAAGCACGGCGAAGCGGTCTACAAGAAGTTCACCTGGGTCGACTACAACGCAGCGACCCCCAAGCTGGACGAGTGGCAGCAGCGTTGGAACCAGATCTTCAGCTGACCGGCCTCACCGCCGGTTACGACGGTCACCCGGTCCTCGACGTCCCGGAACTCTCGATCGCCAAGGGCGAGTTCCTGTCCATCCTCGGGCCGAGCGGTTGTGGCAAGACGACCTTGCTCAACTGCCTGGCCGGGTTCGTGCACCCCACCAGTGGGCGCATCGACCTCGGGGGACGAGACATCAGCGGAGTTCCGGCGTACAAGCGCGGACTGGGCATGGTGTTCCAGAACTACGCCCTGTTCCCGCACATGAGCGTCGCCGACAACGTCGCGTACGGCCTGAAGGTGCGCAAGGTCGGCAAGGCCGAGCGCGAGGAGCGGGTCGCCGAGGCGCTTCGCCTGGTGGGCCTGGAGGAGTACGCCCACCGGCGGCCCCGCCAGATGTCCGGCGGGCAGCAGCAGCGCGTGGCGGTCGCCCGGGCGCTCGCCATCCGACCGGCGGTGCTGCTGCTGGACGAGCCGCTGTCCAACCTGGACGCCAAGCTGCGCCGGGAGATGCGGGTCGAACTGCGTACCCTCCAGCAGCGCATCGGCACCACGACGGTCTTCGTCACCCACGACCAGGAGGAGGCCCTGTCGATGTCGGACCGCATCGCCGTGATGAACGGCGGGCGGATCGAGCAACTGGGCACCCCACACGAGATCTACCGGGCGCCGGCCACCAGGTTCGTGGCGGAGTTCATCGGCGCCGCGAACGTCCTGGACGCGCACACCGCACCGGGCCTGGTCCCCGACACCGCCGCCGTGGTCGCGGTACGCCCGGAGCGGGTGCGGATCGGGCCGACCGGGCAGGGCCGGCTCACCGGCACCGTCACCTACCGCGCGTTCGTCGGCGACGCCTGGCAGCTGCGGATCTCCATGAAGAGCGGCGAGACGCTCAGCGCGGAGGTGCCCGACGTCGCGACAAGCGCGGGTGACCCGCCTGAGGTTGGTGCCGCGGTCGGCGTCTGGTGGGACCCGGGCGATGTGATCCCGCTCTCCGACGGGCGGGATCCGCGTTGAGTTCAACCCCAACCGGTAACGCGCCGGCGGCGCCCTCGGGCCTCGCGTCGGGTCGCCCCTCCGGAGGCGGTCGGGCGACGGGTGAGGCCAGGCGCTGGCGGGGTGCGGCCTACGCCGTTCCGCTGGTGGTGTTCCTGGTCGCGTTGTTCCTCGTCCCGCTCGTCCAGATCGTGGTGCTGAGCTTCCGTCCGGTCGACTCGGTCACCGGTCAGGTGCGGTCCGGTTTCACCACGGAGCAGTACACCCGGGTCTTCACCGAGTCCTTCTTCTCCGGTGCGCTGGTGACGTCGATCCTCACGGCTGTGCTCGTGATGGTCCTGTGCGTGGTGCTGGCCTACCCGGTGGCCTACGTGCTCGCCCGCCGACGGCCCGGTGTGGTGCGCACCGTCTTGTTCGTCATCGTCATCTCCCCGCTGCTGACCAGCGTGGTGGTCCGGACGTACGGCTGGGTGGTGCTGTTCTCCGCGAACGGCCTGGTCAACCGGGTCCTGGTCGGTCTCGGCATCCTCGACCAGCCGGCGCACCTGCTCACCAGCTACACCGCGGTGGTCGTCTCGGTGACGCACGTGCTGCTGCCGTTCGCGATCATCCCGCTCACCACCGCCCTGGGCGGCATCGACGAGAACGTGCGCCGGGCCTCCCAGATCCTCGGGGCGGGCCCGCTGCGGACGTTCTTCCGGATCACTGTCCCGCTCAGCCTGCCGGGCATGGTCACCGGCGCCCTGGTCGTCTTCGCCCTCGCGATGGGGATCTACATCACGCCGCTGCTGGTCGGCGGCTCCAACCAGCCACTGGCCGGGATCCGGGCCTACAACCAGATCACGAGCGTCTTCAACTTCCCGGTGGCGGCGGCCCTGAGCCTGACGCTGCTGGTGATCACGGTGCTGTCGACCTCGCTCCTCGGGTTCGCGTTCCGGACCTGGCAGCGGCGGCTCTCGGGGACGGCACATGGCTGAGCGCGTCGTACGGGTCCTCGGCCGGCTCTTCGCGGCGGCCGTCTTCCTCTTCCTGGTCGCACCGCTGCTGGTGCTGGTGGTCAGCTCGTTCAACTCCGGAACCTCGGTCGCGTTCCCGCCGACCGGTCTGTCCCTGCGGTGGTACTCCTACGTGCTCGGCTCACCGGACTGGCTGGTGTCGTTCCAGCTCAGCGGGGTCCTGTTGCTGCTGGTGGTGCCGACGACCGTGGTGATCGGCACCCTCGCGGCGTACGGGCTGAGCCGGGGCCACTTCCCCGGGCGCGGCCTGCTGAGCGGGCTCGCGCTGGCACCGCTGATGGTGCCGGAGATCATCGTCGCGCTCGGGCTGCTCTACTACTTCCAGGGCATCGGGCTGATCAACACCATTCCGGGGCTGTGGCTCGCGCACTCTCTCGTGGCGCTGCCCTACGTCGTCCGCGCCGTCATGGTCAGCGCGTCCGGGCTCGACGCCACCCTCGAACGCGCCGCGGAGAGTCTCGGCGCGAGCCGGGCGCGGGTGTTCCTCACGGTCACGCTGCCGCTGCTGCGGCCGGGTGTGCTCGCCGGCGCGATCTTCGCCGCCGTCACCTCACTCGGCGAGGTCGCGCTCACCGCGCTGGTCGCCGGTGCGAACACCACGACGGTGCCGCTGCGCATCTTCTCGGCGGTGCAGTTCCAGCTCGACCCGTCGATCGCCGCCGTGTCGACACTCCTGATGGCCGCGAGTGTGCTGATCATGCTCGTCGTCGAACGGTTCTTCCACATCTCGGAGGTCCTGTGAGCAGTCCCGGAGGTACGGTGCGCCCGGGTGGCCGTCCCCGGGGCGGTGTGACCGCGCGGGTGGGCATCGACGTCGGCGGGACGTTCACCGACTTCGTGCTGACGAGCTCCACTCCCGGCGGGGAGGAGGCGGTGTTCCACCACAAGGAGCCGAGTACGCCGGAGGACCCGTCGATGGCCGTCGCGGTCGGTCTCGCCGCCGCCGTCGAGCGGGCCGGGCTGCTGCCGGAGCAGCTGACCAGCTTCACCCACGGCACCACGATCGGCCTCAACACGATCATCCAGCGCAGCGGTGCCCGGATCGCGCTCGTGGTCACCGACGGCTACCGGGACATCCTGGAGATCGGCCGCAGCCGGATGCCGTCGTCGTTCGACCTGCACGCGAGCAAGGAGGAGCCGCTCGTGCCGCGGGAGCGGATCGTGGAGATCGGGGCGCGGCTGCGTCCCGACGGGACCCCGCTGCTCGTACCCGACGACGCCGAACTCGCCCGGGTGGCCGCCGACCTGGCCCGCACCGGCGCCGAGGCCGCGGCCGTCGTTCTCCTGCACGGCTACACCAACCCGGCCCTGGAGGCGGAGGTGGCCGCCCGGATCCAGGAGCGGTTGCCGAAGCTGCCGGTGGTCTCCTCCGCGGCGATCTGGCCGGAGATCCGCGAGTACGAACGCACCCTCGTGACCTGCCTGAACGTCTACATCCAGCCGCTGATGCGGGCGTACTTCGGTCGGCTGGAGTCCCGGCTGCGCGACCTCGGCGTCGACGCGCCGATCTACATCACCGCCTCCAACGGCGGGTCGCTCGGGCTCGGTTCGGCGACGCAACGGCCGATCGACACGGTGCTGTCCGGGCCGGCGGCCGGGGTGATGGCGGCGGCCCGACTGGCGCGGGAGGCCGGGATCGAACGTGTGGTGACGTTCGACATGGGTGGTACGAGCAGCGACATCGCGATCTCGGTCGCCGGGGAACCGGAGTTCGCCACCCACACGACCGTCGGCGGGCTGCCGCTCATCCTGCCCGTCGTGGCCGTGAGCGCGATCGGCGCCGGCGGCGGGTCGGTGGTGTGGGTGGACGCGCACGGTGTGCTGAAGGTCGGCCCGACCAGTGCGGGCGCCGACCCGGGACCGGCGTCCTACGGACGTGGCGGAGTCCAGCCGACCGTCACCGACTGCTATCTGGCGACCGGGATCATCGACCCCGACACCTTCCTGGGCGGGCGGATGCGGCTCGACCTGGACGCTGCGAACGCCGCCCTCGGCAAGGTCGCCAGCGGGCTCGGCGCCGACAGTGCGCACGAGGCGGCCGACGCGGCTCTGCGGGTCGCGACCGCGGAGATGGCGACCGAACTGCAGAAGCTGCTGGCCAGCCGGGGTCTCGACCCGGCCGACTTCACCCTGGTCCCCTACGGCGGCGCCGGGCCGACCCACGCGGCGATGCTCGCCCAGGAGGTGGGGATCCGGCGGGTCGTCGTACCTCCTGACGCTGCGACGTTCTGCGCGCTCGGCGCGGTCGGCGCCGACCTGCGCCGCGACTTCGCCCGCAGCCTGCGGCGCTGGCTGGACGAGGAGAGCGCGACCGCCCTGCGGGACACCGTCGGGGAGCTGGCCGACCAGGCGCAGGACTGGCTTGACAGTGAGGGGCAGGCGGCCGGTGCGCCGGTGTTCCTGCGGTCGGCCGACATGCGCTACGCCGGGCAGGCCTACGAACTACGGGTCAAGCTGGACGCCGCGATGGACGAGCTCGACCAGGCCAGCATCGCCGAGGCGTTCCACCGCGAACACGAACGCCTCTACGGCTTCCGCGACACCAGCGCCCCGATCGAACTCGGCACCGCGCGACTGGCGATCATCGCGCCGGTCGGTGAGGTGTTCTCGACCCGGTTGCCCGACGGGACGGGCGCGGTCGAGCCGAGGGGACGACGCCAGGTCCTGCTGCACGCCACCTCGGTCAGCGTCGACGTCTATGACCGAGCGACCCTGCGCGCGGGCGACGCGTTCGACGGTCCGGCGATCGTCGAACAGGACGACACGACGGTCGTGGTGCCTCCCGGATGGGCGGTCACGGTCGACGGCCCGGGCAACCTGAACCTCGCAAGGAACGATTGACGATGCAGCTCGACCCTGTCACGCTGGAGATCCTCGGCAACAAGCTGGGTGCGCTCACCGAGGAGATGTGCCTGACGCTGCAGCGCACCAGCAGGTCGCTGTACGTCAAGGAGACCGCGGACTTCTGCTGCGCCCTGGCCGGGACCGACGGCAGGTTCGTCGCCTACCCGAAGGGCATCGGCGTCTCCGGGTTCGTCGGCCTGGACTGCCGTACGGCGATCGAGCGGGTCGGCCCCCTGCAGGAGGGCGACGTGATCATCACCAACGATCCGTACCACTCCGGCGGCCTGGCCACCCACCTCACCGACATCCAGCTCATCGAGCCGTACTTCCACGACGGCGAGATCATCGGCTACGGCTGGGCGTTCATCCACTGCTCCGACATCGGCGGCCGGGTACCCAGCAGCCTGTCCCCGCTGAACACCGAGATCTACCAGGAAGGGCTGCAGATCCCGCCGGTCAAGCTGCTGCGGGCCGGAGAGCTCAGCCAGGACGTCGAGGCGATCCTCTCCGCCAACACGCGGACGCCGGACGCCAACATGGGCGACATCCGCGCCATGCTCGCCGCCCTTCGCACCGGCCGGCAACGGCTCGCGGGTGTGGTCGACCAGCACGGCGTCAAGGACGTCCTGACGGCACAGACGGATCTCGTCGACTACACCGCCAGCAAGGCGCGGGCGGCGCTGGCGCGGCTGGGCGAGGGCACCTACCGGTTCGTGGACTACCTCGACGACGACGGCGTCTCCAGGCTGCCGGTACGGATCTCCATCACCGCCACCCTGCGCGAGGGCACCCTGCTGCTGGACTTCGAGGGCACCGACCCGCAGGTGGCGGCGGCGTTCAACATCGCGAGCTTCGGCAAGACCCACGCCTGGCTCACCACCCGGGTGCTCGCCCTGATCGGCACCCTCGACGACACCATCCCGCTCAACGCCGGCCTGCTGGAACCCATTGACGTGGCGGCACCGGCAGGGTCGGTGGTGAACGCGATCCGGCCGGCCGCAGTCGGTATCCGGCACGCCACCGCGTCCCGCGTCAACGACACGTTGTCGGGCGCGCTCGGGCTCGCCGCGCCGACGGTGGTGCCGGCCGCGAGCAGCGGTCTGGTCGTCCCGGTCGTCGTCGCCGAGCGTCGCTCGGGCGGGGAGAACGTCCAGGTCCTCGAACCCATGGTCGGCGGTACCGGCGCACGTCATGGAGCCGACGGCGTGGACGGTCGCGACAGCGGCATCTCCAACCTGGCCAACAACCCCGTGGAGACCGTGGAGACCGAGATCGGGGTGGAGATCCTCCGCTACGGGTTGCGCCGGGACTCCGGTGGAGCCGGCCAGTGGCGGGGCGGCTGCGGCCTCGAACTCACCTTCCGGATCCTCGGCCAGGACGCCCGGTTGCTCGCCCGCGGACTCGAGCGGATGTGCTTTCGCCCCTGGGGCATGCGTGCAGGTGGACCGGGCGCGCCCGCCGAGCTTCTCCTCAACCCCGGGACAGCGGAGGAACGGCGCCTGGACAAGATCGACGTCCTGCCGCTGCGGGCCGGTGACGTGGTGACGCTGCGGACCTCCGGCGCCGGCGGCTACGGCGATCCGTTCCTGCGTGACCCGGCCGCCGTCCTGCGCGACGTCTCCCGCGGTATCGTCTCGGTGGAGGCCGCGGCACGTGACTACGGCGTCGTGGTGGGTTCGGTGGACCACGACGCCGGCGAAGCTCTGGTGGTCGAGGAGGACGCGACCGCACGGACCCGCGACCAGCGCGGCGAGGGCGGCGAGGGCTCGGTCAGCGGCCGCGAGGTCGGGCCCGAGCGCGCCGCGTGGGACGCGGTGTTCGAGACCCCGCTGGTCGACCGGCTGGTTCACGTCCTGTTCGACCTGCCAAGCGAGCAACGCTCGACCCGTCGTAGCGCCGTCTACGCCGCGGTGCTGGCAGGCCTGCCGCCGGAGTTCCCGCGCGTGGCCGGCACACCCGACCAGGTACGCGCCGCGCAGAAACGGCTGCTCGCCGAGATCGACGCGCTCGCCTAGGACACGACCTGGTCAGCCCTCGAGGGCAGCCGCGCACTGAGCCCAGGTCATCGGTGGGCCCCAGAACCCGGCGAGGGTGTCGAGGAACTCGAGCTTGCGTCGCTGGTCGCCGTCGTAGGTGTCGACACCTTCCACCAGCACCGCGGCCGAGTAGCCGCGCAGTCCGATCTCGATCAGACTCGCCAGCACACACACCTCCAGCACAAGCCCCATGATCACCACCGGTCCGCTGCGGGCCGGCGGACCGATCGCTGCTTCCAGCCAGGTCCCGAACCCGGTCGGATCAGGCCGCGCCGGTCCGGGAACGGCGTCGGCTCGTCCGCCGCCGTCGCGTACCCAGGTCGGCGCGATGGACGCCTTCACCCACGGCGCGGCCGGCTTCAGGTCCGCTGGGATCGCTGACTCATACCCCCACTGACCGGGCACGCAGGTGGCATCGGCATCGTCGCCGCCCGGACTGCGGTAGTCGGAAACGATCTCGGCCACCGCGATGCCGCGCGCACGAACGAACGGCACCACCGTGCCCGTGACGAACCCGACGCAGGGCTGCCCGCGATAGTGAACCCCGCCAGGGGAAACGAAGTCGTGCTGGAAATCAACGCTGATCAGCCGCATCCGATCAGCCAACCAGGAGCCACCGACAGCGCAGGTTCTCCGAGGCGCCCGGTCGATCGTGGTCCTCTTCGCCTCCTACCTGCGAGCCTCGTCCTCACGAGACGGCGCACGCCAACTCTCCACGTGTCGTCCCGCACGGTCCCGCAGGCTCATCACATCCGAGAGATGGATGACAGCGCGTTCGACCTCCCGATAGGTGTGGTTTCGCTCGGCGATCACTGCCGCCAACAACAGTCCCGTCAGCGCGGCGGACGCGTTGAACGCCTGCAGTGTGACCAGCTCCGTGAACAGGCGGCCCTCGGCGAACGTCCCTGTTCGGCCCTCGGCGGCAAGCGTCACCACCACCGATGCGATCAGCACGCACGGTGCCGAGCCGGCGAGTTGGAAGCGCCACGCTGCCCAGAACAGGAACGGGAAGACCAGGAAAAGCACCTCGAACCTGGTGTGACTCCCAAGGCCGGCCACGAGGAGGGTGCCGGCCAGGAGAGCGGCGATCTCAGCGACTCGAGCGAGGCGGAAGGACCCCGGCCGGTGCGGTTTGTGCAGCAGCAGAAGGAGCGGTGTGACAACGAGGACGCCCGTCGCGTTGCCCATCCACCAGAGCAGCCACGGATTCTCGCTGGTGTGAGCCAGCGCGTCGCCGCTGAGGACAAGCACGCTGGTGCCCACGGTCGCGCTCACCGTCATCGCCGCGAACGCGCCAAGGAACACCAGCGCCAAGCCGTCCCTGAGTCGGTCGAGGTTGGGATGGAAATCCACCCGATGCAACAGATAACAGGCCAACATCGGTGCAAGCATGTCGCCGATCGCGATGGGCACCGCCTCGTATATCGCCATACCGTCGAAGACGAGCGCGATGAACGCACCTGCGGCGATACCGGGCGCAACCCGCCAACCGAGCAGCAGAAGGGCCGCCAGCGCGATACCGGTGGACGGCCAGAATGGCGTGAGATGCCCCCGGAGCAGCTGGTCGAGCAGCCCCAACTCCGCGCCGGCGAAGTAGGCGGCGGCAACGCCGACGTTCCACAACACCGCCACGGCAGAGCGCCGACGGACCGATGGCACGATGGCCACCGTACGCGAGGCGGCGTCCAGGGCCCACCCGGTTGGTCCTTCCCGGCTCTCCTCCCTCGAGTGTGATCTTCCACTGCGTCGTTGCTGACACGCGTCGTACGCGTAACACTGGCGCCGTGGCTCGGACCTCTCCCGTCGGTGACTTTTCGCGGCGGTCCGGAGGTGCTTGGTTCTGGGGAGGGACATGCCCAGTGAACTCACCAGGCAGGTGTTCGCTGCCGTCAATGCCGGTGACGTGACCGCTCTTGTCAGTCGGTTCCTGCCCCCCGATGGGCGCATCGTCTTCGGCAACGCCGAGCCGATGGTCGGCCCCGCCGCCATCAAGGCTGGGCTGAAGGATTTCTACGGCACGATCAAAGGTCTGCACCACACCGTTGTCAACGAGTGGGTCGTCGGGCCGGACACGATCCTCGAGCTGTCGGTGCGCTACGACCGGTTGGACGGGCGGAGCGTCACCATACCGGCGGTCACGTTGTTGCACCTCGATGACCAGGGAAGGATCCACGACTACCGGGTGCTGGTCGATCTGGCACCGGTTTACACCTGACCGCCCGCCTCGGAGGTGGATCAGGGGGCCACGAACCGGGCTGTGGAGGCAGGCCCGCCGCGACACGATGTGGCCATCCCGATCGGCGTGGGTCGTGGAAGGGTTGGGGTATGACGACTACCGGCAAACCACTGAAGTTCGCCGTCCTGGGACTCGACCACGCCCACGTCCTCGGCCTGATCCGCGGACTGACCGAAGCGGGCGCCGAGTTCGCGGGGCTGTGGAGCGAGACCGACACCAAGCTGAGCGCCGGCGTCGCGGAGCGGGCGCCCGAGGTGCCGCGGGTCGCCGACGCCAGGCAGCTACTGGAGGACCCGAGCATCGAGCTGGTCGTGACCGCGGCGGTTCCCGCCCGTCGGGCCGAGATCTCGGTCGAGGCGCTGCGCCACGGCAAGGACGTGGTGGCCGACAAGCCGGGCGCGCTCACCCTGGACCAGCTGGCCGAGGTGCGTGCGGCGGTGGCGGAGTCCGGCAAGTTCTGGTCGGTGGCGTTCTCGGAGCGGACCGGCTCCCGCGCAACGCTGCACGCGCGGAAGCTGATCGAGGAGGGCGCGATCGGCCGGGTCGTCCAGACGGTGGGCTTCGGCCCGCACCACCTCCGCCCGGAGACGCGGCCGGCGTGGACGTTCGATCCCGGGCTCGCGGGCGGCATCCTCGCCGACATCGCGTCCCACCAGGTCGACCAGTTCCTCTATCTCACCGGTTCGACGTCGGCGCAGGTGGTCTCCTCGACCGTCGGCAACTTCGCCCACCCGGACCGGCCGGGCTTCGAGGACTTCGGTGAGCTGGTGCTGCGCAGCGAGCAGGCGCAGGGCTACGCGCGCGTCGACTGGTACACGCCGAACGGTCTCGGCGTGTGGGGCGACGTACGCCTGACGATTCTTGGGACCGAGGGCTACATGGAGCTCCGCAAGAACGTCGACCTGCTCGGCCGCCCCGGCGGCGACCACCTCTTCCTCGTCAACGGCGAGGGCACCAACTACCTGCGAAGCGATGACGTGGAGCTGCCGTACTTCCCGGCGATCCTCGCCGACGTGGTCGAGCGTGGTGACACCGCGATTCCGCAGGAGCTGGTGTTCACCGCGACCGAGCTCGCCCTCACCGCGCAGCGTGACGCGAACCGGGTGGGCAACCTGCGCTGACCCGCGCCGGCTCTGAACCGGAAGGCTGTGCCCCCGTGGAGGGGGATCGACGACGTTGGCGATCCCCCTCCACCAGGAACGTTCCAGAGCCCCCGAAGTTACGGCCCGGGGCATAAATCGGCCAGGTATGACGGTGCGTGTTCGCCCGGTGCCCGCGCCGTCACGGCCGTCCGGCTCCGTCCGCACGGCTCCGCTTGACATCAACCGCACTTGAGGTTTCAGGGTGTTCTGGTCAGCGAGAGCCCGGGCCGCGGCTGCCGACAACTCGTCGTCGGCCCGTACACGTGCGGAGGTCGGAAGACCACGATGTCATTCACGCAGGCCGAGATCGCCTACCTGACCAGCCAGCGTCTGGGCCGGTTGGCCACCGCCCAACCGGACGGGACGCTTCAGGTCAGCCCGGTCGCCTTCCGCTACAACGCCGACCTCGCGACGATCGACGTCAGTGGCTACAACATGGCCGCCAGCAGGAAGTACCGCAACGTGGTCGGCGGTGCCCCGGTCGCCTTCGTCGTCGACGACGTACCGTCCACGGATCCGTGGCGGGTTCGCTGCCTGGAGATCAGGGGCCTGGGCGAGGCGGTCGAGTTCCCGGCCGAGTCCGCGACGGGAAGCCCCAGGGCCGCCATCCGGGTGCACCCGCGACGGATCATCAGCTTCGGCCTGGAGGCGGAGGACGTCGACCCGCACCTGCTGGTCCCGAACAAGCGCAACGTGGCGTGACGGAGAAGTCCCCGGCGGTGGCCACGAGGTCGGGCCGACGAAAGCGAACATCGGATGAACAACGCCCGACGAACAAGGACGATGGGCCGCATGTACGGGCCGGCTTTCCGCTGGCTCCGTAGCAATTGAGCACTCTGGGTGCTGAAAGCGAGCGATCCCCGTTGTTGGACGCGTGGCCGTGTCAGCCAGATGATGGAGGTCATGGAATTCACCCACCTCGGCCGAACCGGCCTCAAAGTCAGCCGCCTGTGTCTCGGCACCATGAACTTCGGACCGCTCACGTCCGAGGCGGACTCGCACGCGATCATGGACGCCGGCCATGACAAGGGCATCAACTTCTTCGACACCGCCAACGGCTACGGCGGTGAGGGCCACCGGGGCCGTACCGAGGAGATCGTCGGCCGCTGGTTCGCCCAGGGTGGGGGCCGCCGCGAGCGGACCGTCCTGGCCACCAAGGTCTACGGCGACATGGGCGACGACTGGCCGAACTCCGGCAAGCTGTCCGCGCTGAGCATCCGTCGCAACCTCGACGCCAGCCTCAAGCGTCTGCAGACCGACTACGTCGACCTCTACCAGTTCCACCACGTCGACCGGGACACGCCGTGGGACGAGATCTGGCAGGCCCTCGAGGTGGCCGTCGCCCAGGGCAAGGTGCTCTACGTCGGCAGCAGCAACTTCGCCGGCTGGCACATCTCGCAGGCGCAGGCCGCCGCCGAGAAGCGGAACTTCCTCGGCCTGGTCAGCGAGCAGTCGAAGTACAGCCTGCTCACCCGGGCCATCGAGCTCGAGGTGATCCCGGCCGCGGAGCACTACGGCCTCGGCATCATTCCGTGGTCGCCGCTCGCCGGTGGCCTGCTCGGTGGTGTGCTCCGCAAGGAGAACGAGGGCAAGCGTCGCCAGCAGGCGGACGCGATCGAGCGGCACCGCTCCCAGCTGGAGCAGTTCGAGAAGCTCGCCGCCGAGCTCGGGCACGAGCCGGGCGACATCGCGCTGGCCTGGATCCTCGCCCAGCGCGCCATCACCGCCCCGATCATCGGGCCACGCACCATGGAGCAGCTCGACGCCGCCGAGCGGGCGCTCAGCGTCAAGCTCGACGAGGAGGCGCTGGCCAAGCTCGACGCGATCTTCCCGGGTCACAAGACCGCGCCCGAGGACTACGCCTGGTAGACAGGCGCCCCCGGTCCTCGCGCCAGACAGCTGTTCTCGCGCCCGGTCCCCGCGCCAGCAGGTGAAGGGGCGTCCGACGTTCGCGTCGGGCGCCCCTTCACCTTGTCCGCCCCTCCCCGATCGCCCTCCGGTTGGCTCGATCGGCAATCCAATTCGGTGGAACTGGCTCTTCCACCGCGGTGTAGCCGCTCCCAGCATGGAGCCATGACCACGTTCGCGCCCAGTGCCATGACCGCCCTGACCGACAGCGCGGTGCGCTACGACCTCGCGGAAAGTACCTGCCCGGGGCTGACCCTCGAGGAGCTCGTCGACCCGCGCGAGCTCGCCGAAGTGGCGCTCGGTTACGGCACCTCGCGTGGCGACCTGCGGCTGCGCGACCTGGTCGCCGCGGGCGTCGGGGTGGACGCCGACCAGGTGTTGGTCACGGTCGGCGCGATCGAGGCGATGTTCCTCCTCGCCCAGACGACATGCCGTCCCGGTGACCGGGTTCTCCTCACCACGCCGTGCTTTCCGCCCGCGCGGACGGTCCCGGAAAGACTCGGTGCCCAGGTGGAGGTCGTGCCGCTGTCCTTCGACGACGGCTACCGGCTGCCGCTGGACAGGTTCACCGCCGCGCTCACGCCGAGGACCCGGCTGGTGTCGCTGGCCTCGCCGCAGAATCCCTCCGGCGTCCGGCTCACCGACACCGACCTGCGCGCCTTGCTCACCGCGGTGGACAGACGCGCACCCGAAGCGGTCGTGCTGATCGACGAGACCTACCGCGAGGCCACCTACGGCGACGATCCGACACCTCGGTCGGCGGCCACGACGGCGTCGCGGGTCGTCACCTGTTCCTCGCTGTCCAAGGCGCACGGCGCTCCCGGGCTGCGGGTCGGGTGGCTGACCACCACCGACGTCGACCTGTACGAAAGGCTGCGCGCCGCGAAGTTCAACACCACCATCGCCTGCCCCGCGCTCGAGGAGTTTCTCGCCGTAGGAGCACTCCGCCGCAGCGCCGAGATCCTCGCGCCACGCGCCAAGCGACTCGGGCAGGGGCTTGCCGAACTGTTGGACTGGGCACAGGACCAGCCCGTGGACATCGTCGCGCCGGACGGCGGAGCCATGTGCTGCCTCCGGCTGCCCGCCGACCGGTTCTCAGACGACGCGGTCGTGGCCTTCTACGCCCGCCTCAACGACCTCGACACCCGAGTGGCACCGGGCTCCTGGTTCGGCGAGCACGACCGGGTCTTCCGGCTCGGTTTCGGCCACCTCCCCGCCGAGGACTTCACCGCCGCGCTGGGCCAACTCGCCCGCGCTCTGTCCGACCATCGGTGAGGACGCGAAGGGCCGGTGCGTGAGCGGAACGCCGATCGTGGACCTCACGCGCGTTCCGGATCAGGTGGTGCACCGCTGGGCGGCTCGGTCGGAAACAGGATCGGGCTGAGCAGGTGCCGCGTCCGCCCGGGTTCGGGTTCGTTGCCGATGTGGCGCACGATCACCTCGCGAAGCTCGCTGATCAGCTGAGCTCGCTCGTCCTCGTCGAGCCAGATCGCGTGCTGGCGGTAGCCGACCAGATCGGCGGCCGGGTCGGCGTCGTCCCGGTCGAGGTAGGCGTTGAACTCGGCGAGCAGGATGGCCATGGCCAGCGCGAACACGCGACGGTGGTCGTCCGGCGTCGCGGACGCGGCCTTCCCGGCGTCGACCACGGCGCGTTCCGGGCGTAGGCGGTAGCGGCGTTCGACGGCGCCGCGCACCCGGTGTTCGCCGTCCACCTCGAGGATTCCGCCGTCGGCCAGCAGTCCGACGTGCCGGTAGACGGTGGCCTTGGAGACGTCCGGGAGGAGGGCGCACAGCTCGGTGGTCGTCAGTGCACGGCCGCCGGTCATGGCGTGCACGACGCGGAGCCGCACCGGGTGCAGGAGCAGGTCCACCGTGTCCATCGCCCTACGATCTCACATCTGATACGTTTCTCAAACTTGAGAACGTTCGGTCGAGGGAGACGCCCATGCCCACCCAGTCGTCCGCGGCCCGCCCACCGGCGGCCGTCATCCCCGAACCCCCGTTGGGTCGCTGGTACGACGTCGACGGACGGCGGCTGATGCTGTACCGCTCCGGCGCCGGAGGTCCGGCCGTGGTGTTCGTACCCGGGTCCGGCCTGGTCGGCCTGGACTACCTCAACGTCCACGACCGGGTCGCCGAGCTGACCACCAGCGTCCTCTACGACCGGGCCGGGACGGGGTGGAGCGAACCGGTCCAGCTCCCCCGCACCGCCGGGGAGGTCACCGACGAACTCCGGGACCTGCTGCGCGTCGCCGACGTGCCCGCCCCCTACGTCCTGGTCGGCCACTCCCTGGGCGGAGGCTACGCACGCCACTACGCCCAACGCTTCCCCGACGAGGTGGCCGGCCTGCTCCTGCTGGACCCCACGCACGAGGAGATGCTCAACCGCGCTCCCGAACAGGTGGTGGAGCTGCTGGCCCAGATGAAGAGCCAGGAGCTCCCCGAGGCGACACCGGAACAACTCCAGGCCGCCCGCGGCCCCATCGTCGATCTCCTGGCGACGTGGCCGGACTCGGTCCGGGACGCTCTCGTCGACCGCCACCTCGCGACCTACCGGGCCAGTTGGGAGGAGGACAAGAACCTCTACGGCGAGGTCGCCGACGAACTCCGGAACGCACCGGCGGTCCCCGACATACCGATGATCGTGGTCAGCGCCGTCGGTCACGACGAGACCCAGGCCCGGATATGGCCCGCCGAACTCCTGGCGGAGATCAACGAGCGCAAGCTCGCGTTGCACGCCGAACTGGCCGCGTCGGTTCCCCGCGGCGAGCACCGTGTCCTCGACGACGCCGGGCACGCCTGGATGCACGAGGAACGCCGGCACGCCGTACTGCAGGCGATCGGCGACCTCCTACGCCTGACAAGGAAACCGGTCCGGGAATAACCCTTTGCGACGTCCAGGCCACGTCACGAAACTGGGGAGATGCTCACCGCAGAACAACGCGCGGAGTTCGATCTAACCGGGATCGTCAAGCTCGAGGGCGCCTTCTCGGCCGCCGACGCGAGCGCCATGCGTGCGGTCGTGTGGAAGGAACTCGCCGTACGCCACGGCATCCACGAGGACGACCCGTCGACGTGGACGCCGCACTACGTCAGTGGCATGAAAACCACCAAACGGCACCCGGCGTTCCAGGCGATCCTCGGCCCGCCCCTGCGCGCGGCACTCGACGACCTGCTCGGGCCAGGGCGATGGCAGGAGCCCAAGCATCAGGGCCAGGTGCTGGTGACCCTGCCCAACGCCGACAGCTGGCGGGTGCCGCACCACATGTGGCACACCGACGTCGGCTACGACACGCCACCCGGGCAGCTCATCGGCGTGAAGCACTGGGCGTTCGTCGACGCCGTCGAGCCGGGTGGCGGCGGGACGGTCCAGCTGGCCGGCTCCCACCGCCTGCTGGAGCGCTACGTGTCCCAACTGCCGGCCGACAAGCGGGAGTACAAACACGTCCGGGACAGCTTCCTCAGGTCCCACCCGTGGCTGCGAGGACTCAGCAAGCCCGACGACGACCCGGACCGCAACCGTCGCCTGATGGACGTCGACACCGACATCGACGGCCTGCCCGCCCGCGTCGTCGAGCTCACCGGCCGGCCGGGCGACGTGTATCTCACCCACCTGTGGGTGATGCACGCCGCGGCTCCGAACGCGAGCGCCCGACCCCGCATGATGCGCAGCCGGCCCTTTTACCCCCTCGACGCCGGGCCCGCCCCGGAGTAGCCGCGCACGACGCCGGGCCACGGCGCTGCGGCACGGCGTGGACTACGCCGTTCCGGGAACACGTCAGCGGCGTATCAGGCCCCGAACTCCGACGTCTCCGCAGCTCAGAGCGGGTACGAACGGCTCGAACACCCGGCGTAACCAAACGCATACCAGAGCGACACCGCCCTGCAACCTCACCGCCGGACCGTCTTACCAGCGGCACGGATGAGGGGAGTACGGAATGTTCGCGGTTCCCGATGTGCACGAGGTGACAGCGGCGGCGAAGGCGCTGGGGATCCACCTCGGAGCCGACGAGGCGATCCTCTATCAGAAGTACCTCGTGGAGCAGTTGAAAGCGCTCGACAGTTTCCTGCAGTCGCGGCTGGAGGAAACACGCCCACCTTCGGTCCACCCAGAACGCGCGCCCGGCTATCGGCCCTCGGCCGAGGAGGACCCGCTCAACGCCTGGCTGTGGAAGTGCGACATTCCCGGTGCGCCCGAAGGGCTGCTCGCCAGGAAGACAGTGAGTTTCAAGGACCACATCGCCGTAGCAGGGATTCCGCTGACGTTCGGTTCGTACGTCATGGAGAGCTTCGTTCCGGACTTCGACGCCACCGTGGTCACGCGGGTCCTCGAGGCGGGTGGGCGGATCGTCGGCAAGAACGCCATGAACGGCTTCACCGGCGGGTTCGGGTTCGGTGGCGCCATCGGTGACTACGGGCGGCCGAAGAACCCGCACAATCCCGCCCATGTGACGGGCGGTTCGTCCTCCGGATCCGGCGCGGCCGTGGTCGCCGGCGAGGTCGACATCTCCTTCGGAGGAGACCAGGGCGGATCCATCCGCATTCCCGCGGCCTGGTCGGGCAACGTGGGACTGAAACCGACGTTCGGGCTGGTCTCACACTTCGGCATCGGCTTCGGTTCCGACCAGAGCATCGACTACACGGGCCCGATGACCCGAAGCGTCGAGGACGCCGCGGCGGCCCTGGACGCGGTCGCCGGACACGACGGGCTCGATCCCCGCCAGGGCCGCGATGTCCCGGAGCGGCTCGACGCGTCGAGCAGGTTGACGATGGGCATGGCCGGCATGCGCGTCGGCATTCTCGAGGAGGCCTTCGAATCGGCCGAGGACGACGTTCGCGACCTTGTGCTGGCCGCCGCCGAGACCATGGCCGACGCCGGAGCGAAGGTGTCGAAGGTCTCCGTACCCGAGCATCTCAGGGTGGGCGAGGCGGCCACCGCACTCGGTGCCGAGGGGTCCCGCGCGGTGTTCGACACCGGCTTCTTCGGCGCGTTCACGAGGACGTACTACCCCGCCTCACTCATTGCCGCCGTCCACAAGATGTTGACGATGCACGCGGACGTGCTCAACCCGCGGACGAAACTCAACTACCTCACCGCGGAGTTCAGCCGCCGCAACTTCCATGGCCAGGTCTACGCCAAGGCACAGAACGTGCGGAAGTCCTTCATCAAGGCCTACGACAAGGCGTTGACCGACGTCGACGTCCTGCTGATGCCGACCTGTCTCATGAAGGCACCGGAGTACGACCCGCCGACCGACCACCTGGCGGCGCTCGAAGAGAACCTCATGATGACCACCCGCAAGGCGGTGCGAAACACCCAACCGTTCAACTACACCGGGCATCCCGCTCTCGCCGTCCCCTGCGGCAAGTCGAACGGCCTTCCGGTGAGTATGCAGCTCGTGGGCCGGTTCTTCGACGATCCGCTGCTGCTGCGGGTGGCCTACGCGTACGAGAAGTCGGTGCCGTTCGCGGACATCATCGCCGTCGACGCACCGTGACCGACGAGGGACACCGCTGCTGACCCGGGGGAGTTTGGGGACGGTCGAGAGATGCGGGTCAGGCGAAGTCCAACCGACGCGACACCCGATGACGCCTGCCGGCGTTCCGGATCGCAGAGCGGGCGCCGACAGAGCGCGGTACGTCGCGTCCGGGACATACTCCGCGCCGAGATCGGGGGCGCGCGGAGTGGCAGTGTTCTGCACAGTGAGAGCCAACTCGTCGCGGAGTACGGCGTCAGTCGTGGGGTGATCCGCGAGGTCCTGGCCCTGCTCCGTGCGGAGGGGTTGATCGAGCGGCTGCAGGGCGCGGGGACCATTGTGGTCGCGCCGCAACGATCCGGACTCGGTATCGACGTGGCGCAAGGTCTTCCTGACGGTCTCGAATCGGGCCCGGCCCGGGTCTGTTGGGAGGTGCTGGACCTGGGCCGGATCCCGGCACCACCGCTGGTCGCGGCGCAACTCCAGCTTGCCCGGCCGGGGGAAGCGGTGGTCGTGGAGCACCGCACGAGTCTCGACGGGCGTCCGGTCGCGGTCCGGTCGCTCTGGCTCCCACTCGATCTGGGCGAGCCGCTGCTGCGGCCCGCCGCCCGCCTCACGATCTCCATCTATGACCTGCTGGAGCAGGAGCTCGGCTGCGAGGTCGGCGTCTCCGAGCTCAAGCTGCAGGCGACCACGGCCGACCCGGTGACCGCACCCGTGCTCGGTGTTCCCCCGGGTGCACCGCTGCTGCTGATGGAGCGGCTTGTACGTGGCATCGACGGTCGCCCCATCCAGTACAGCTTCGGGCGCATCCGGGCCGACCGGATCGTGCTCACCACCCAGGCGTCGCGGCGGGACTGATCTCCCGCCGGCCAGATAGGGAGAAGACATGAGCCTCACGCTCGTGAACACGCAGTCCGGCGAACAGGTGACATCGGACGCCGTGCTCGAGGTCCGCGACCTGTCCGTGGAGTTCAGGACCGAACGAGGCCCGCTCCGCGCCGTGAACGACGTGTCGTTTCGTCTCGAACAGAACAGGGTTCTCGCGGTGATCGGCGAGTCCGGGAGCGGCAAGAGCGCCATGCTCCGTTCGGTTCTGGGTATCCAGCCAGGTAGCGCGTCGATCACAGGCCAGGTGCTCCTGCAGGGTCGGGACCTGCTCACCCTGTCCAGCCGCGAGCGGGCGGCCACCCGGGGTCGCGACGTGTCCATGGTCTTCCAGGACCCGCTCACCGCGCTCGATCCTGTGTTCACCGTCGAACGTCAACTGGTGGAGACGCTGCGCAGACATCTCGGCCTGAGCCGACAGGCGGCACGTGCCCGGGCACTCGAACTCCTGGACCTCGTGCAGATCCCCTCCCCCGAACAGCGACTGCGGGCCTACCCGTTCGAGCTCAGCGGCGGTATGCGCCAGCGGGTCGTCATCGCCATGGCCCTCGCGTGCGAACCGAGCGTGCTGCTCGCTGACGAGCCGACCACCGCGCTTGACGTCACCGTCCAGGCGCGGATCCTGCGACTGCTGCGTGAGGTCCAGCGGCGCGGGACCATGAGCGTGGTCATCGTGACCCACGACCTCGCCGTGGCCGCCGAGATCGCCGACGAGGTCGCGGTGATGTATGCCGGGCGAATCGTGGAGATGGGCCCGGTCAACCAGGTGCTCCTGGATCCGGCTCACCCCTACACACGTGGCCTGGTGGAAGCCAACGTCCAGCCCGGCCAGCAGGCGCGTCCGCACTCGATTCCCGGCGCACCGCCCAGCCTGAGCAGGCTTCCCCGCGGATGCGCGTTCGCGCCGCGCTGCGAGGTCGCCACCCTCACCTGCTGGGAGGAGCGGCCGCAACCGGTACCCGCCGGCGGGACGCGCTGGAGTCGTTGCCATCTGTTGCGGTCCGCGTAGGCGGGTGTCGGCCACGTTCGTACCCCTCGGCGTGCGGCCGTCGGGTCGTCGATGCCCACGACGTCGTCGGCATCGACGGCACTGACCGCCAGACACGTTTCAGTCGAAGGCAGGTTCTGATGGGACAACCCTCGAAGGTGGGTCGGCCACGGCCCAGAGGTGTCGACCGCTGGAAGGTGGTCGCGGGCATCGCCGTCCTCGCCATGGTCGCCCTCGCCGCCTGCGGCGGCGGAGGAGACCGCGCGGCGAGCGGGACGGCACACAAGGGCAGCGGCGGCACCCTCCGGATCGCGATGTCGGCCGGGAACATCCCGTTCCCGGCCACCCCGCCGAACGAGGGCTATGAGGGGTACCGGTTCGTCGGGAACAACATCTACGACGGGTTGACCCGACTCAATGTCGAGCAGGCAAAGGAGATCGCGACGCCACACCCGGCCCTCGCGACCTCATGGCGGATCTCGCCCGACAAGCTCACCTGGACGTTCACACTCCGCGAGGGTGTCACCTTCCACGACGGGACCCCCTTCGACGCTGACGCCGTCCTCTTCCAGTTCGAACGCGTGAAGAACCCGGGCTTCGAGCTCTACGCCGACGTCGACGCGCCCCGGTACGCGACCTACTTCCGCTACTTCAGGACGTGGAAGAAGATCGACGACCACACGGTCGCGCTCACGACGACCCAGCCGTACGCCTGGGTGTTGTGGGACCTCGCCCACATCTACTTCCCGAGCCCCACAGCGGTGCGGAAGTACGGCAACGACAACTACAACGCGCACGCATCGGGCACCGGACCGTTCCGGATGACCAAGTACGTCGACGGTGAGGTCATGGAACTCAGCGCCAACGAGAAGTACTGGCGAGGCCGTCCCAAGCTCGACAAGATCGTCCTGTATCCGCAGCCGGAGGCGGCGGCCCGAATGTCGGCGCTGCAGTCCGCCGAGGTCGACTGGGCCGAGGTCCCCTCACCGGACGCGCTGGACCAGTTGAAGGGCGACGGTTTCCGGATCTACCTTGGCAAGTACCCGCACGGGATCATGCCCCGCTTCAACATGTTCCGGCCACCGTTCAAGGGCAACCTCAAGTTGCGCCAGGCGCTCAACTACGCACTGGACCGAGAGGGGACCGCCGCCCTCATCAACAACGTCGGCTATCCGGCGAAGCAGTACGTCTACCAAGGGCATCCCGACTACGACTCGTCGTTCCCGGGCTACACCTACGACCCGGCCAAGGCGAAGCGGCTGCTGGCCGAGGCCGGCTACCGGCCCGGTGAACTGAAACTGACCATGGGCTACACGACCGGCGGCTCCGGCAACATGTTCCCCGAGCCGATGATGCAGAAGCTCCAGGCCGACTTCAAGGCCGTTGGTGTCGACGTCGAATTGAAGCCGATGGAGTGGAACACGCTGATCACCGTCGGCCTCGAGGGCCTGGACAAGCAGCAGTGGTCCGACATCGACATCCTCTGGGCGTCTCCGGCGGCGGGGATGACTCCCAACGGCTACAGCACGACATTTCTGTGCGAACGTCCGGGCGGGTTGCCCAATGCGGCCGGCATGTGTAATCCCGACGTCGATCGGAACTATCTCGCGGCAGCTTCCTCCTTCGACCAGAAACAGTCACAGGCGGACCTGCGCGCGATGATGGATGCCGCGTTGAAGGACGCGGACTTCCTCTTCTGGATGCATGACCTGAACCTGAGGGTCATGTCACCGAAGGTCCACGGATACGTCCAACCGAAGTCCTGGTGGGTCGACTTCACGAAGATCTGGGTGGAGGAGTAGGCATGCTGCGTATTGGACTTCGACGGGCGGCCATGGCGGTCCCCATCCTGCTCGGGGTCACCGTCATCGTGTTCCTCCTGATGACGGTCCTTCCCGGTGACCCGGCCGCCGCGTTCATCGGTGAGGCCACGTCCGCGCAGGAGATCGCGAAGATCCGGGACGAGCTGGGACTGAACGACCCGCTCTCGGTGCGTTACGCGCATTGGCTCGTCGACGCCGCCACCGGCGACCTCGGCTACTCGCCGTACCGGCGGCGCGATGTGACCGACCTGCTCGCCCAGGCATGGATCAACACCGCCATCCTCGCCGGATGTTCGGCGGTGCTCGGCCTGGTGGGCGGCGTCGTCCTGGGCTTCGCCGCAGGCGTTCGGCGGGGCCGGCTGACAGACCGGGTGATCTCCGCGGCGAGCCTGACCGGGCTGAGCATTCCCTCGTTCTTCGTGGCGATCCTGATGCTCATCCTCTTCTCGGCGAAGCTCGGTGTCCTCCCCTCCGGGGGCGCGGTCCTCGACCAGGGGCCGCTGGTGTTCCTCCGGCATCTGCTGATGCCGATGGTCGCGGGGTCCCTCGCGACGATGGCGATCACGGCGCGGGTGACCCGGGCGAGCATCGTGCAGACCTACGCGGCGGACTTCGTCCAGACCCTGCGGGCCAAGGGGCTGGGCACCGTCGAGATCCTCCGGCACGTCCTGAAGAACGCCATCTCGCCGGTGCTCACGACTTCCGGGCTGCAGATCGGTTACCTGCTCGGAGGCTCGGTCCTCGTCGAGACGATCTTTCGGTGGCCGGGGATGGGCATGTTGGTCTTCAGCGCCATCAGCGCACGCGACCTGCTCGTGGTCCAGGGCGCCACGCTCGTCATCGCGCTCACCTTCGTGTTGGTGAACCTGATCGTCGACCTGCTGCAAGCCACCATTGACCCCCGCCTGCGGCGGGCCGTCGCCTGAGGGAGGAACCATGGCTGTGAACGACGCGGCCCCTCGCACCGTCCAGTCGCTGCGGGAGGAGTGGCACCGCCAGGAGGTCGGTGTCCAGGTGCGGTCCTTCTGGTCGGAGACGGTCCGACGGTTCCTACGGAACCGAGCCGGGGTGGTCGCCCTGGTCGTGCTGCTCCTGCTCATCGGCTCGGCCGTCCTCGCGCCCCTGTTGACGTCGTACGACCCACTCATCGGGCGACCGGTGGAACGCCTGCAGGGCCCGTTCAGTCCCGGCCACCTCCTCGGCACCGACGAGCAGGGCCGCGACATGCTGGCACGTCTCCTCTACGGCGGCCGGCTTTCCCTCGCCGCTGGGTTCGTCCCGCCGGTGGCGGCGACCATGATCGGAACCCTGATCGGCACCTGGGCCGGGTTCGTGGGCGGCGCGACCGGCGCGGTCCTGATGCGGATCATGGACATGCTGTACGCGTTCCCCGCGATCCTGCTGGCCATCGCGGTCGGCGCGTCACTTGGACCGGGCCTGCTGAACTCCATCGTCGCGGTCACGATCGTGTTCGTTCCGCCCGTCGCCCGGGTCGCGGAGTCGGCCACCCGCGAGGTGGCCACCCAGGAGTACATGGAGGCGGCGCGGCTGACCGGCGCACGACGTTTCACGCTGGTGCGGACCCAACTACTGCCGAACGTCCTCAACAACATCATCGTCTACGCCTCCGGCTTGGTGGGCGTCGCCATGATCGTCGCCGCGAGTCTCAGCTTCCTCGGGCTGGGTTCACAACCGCCCGCCCCTGAGTGGGGCGCCATGTTGAACAGCCTGCGGGGTGCGATCTATGCCGCTCCCGCGGTGGTCGCCCTCCCCGGACTGTTCATCTTCGTCACCTCGGTTGCCTTCAACACCGCGAGCGACGCGTTACGCGAGGCGATGGACTCCAGGCTCGACTAGGACGTTCACCTCAGAGCCCCGCCCTCAACCGGTACCGCCCGAAGGAGGAACAACCGATGCCAACCACCGACACCGCCCCGACGCCGGGCACCGCCCCCGACCCGCTGGTGGAGCTGGACCGCATCGTCAAGTCGTTCAGTGTCAAGGTCGGCCTGCGCCGGGCGCGGGTCTCCGCGGTGGACCAGGTCACCCTGGTCGTACCCGAGGGAGCCACGCTGGGGATCGTCGGCGAGTCCGGCTGCGGGAAGTCCACGCTCGCCAGGGTCGTGCTCGGCCTGCACACCCTCGACAACGGTCAGATCAGCTTCGACGGCCAGGCCCTCGCCAAACGACGGCGCCCCCGCAGGATCGTCGAACAGATGCAGATGGTCTTCCAGGACCCCTACTCCGCCCTCAACCCCCGGGCGTCGGTCGGAGAGTCGATCGCGTTTCCGCTCCGTGTCCAGGGTGTGGGAAAGCAGGAGGTTCGGCAGCGGGTCGCGAAGGTCCTCGAGGACGTCGGGCTGCACCCCAACTACGGCGGCTACTACCCACACCAACTCAGCGGTGGCCAGCGCCAGCGCGTCAACATCGCACGGGCGCTCGCCCTGCAACCACGGCTGATCGTGCTCGACGAGGCCGTCTCCGCACTCGACAAGTCGATCCAGGCGCAGATCCTGAACCTGCTGAAGGATCTTCAGGCGGAGTACAACCTCACCTACGTGTTCATCAGCCACGACCTGAACGTCGTGGAGTACATGAGCGACCAGGTCGCCGTCATGTATCTCGGTCAGGTCGTGGAGCTGTGTCCCGCCGAGGATCTCTACCGACAACCTCTGCACCCCTACAGTCAGGCACTCCTGGCCTCGATACCAGTCCTGGATCCAGGTCGCCGATCCAGCGACGAGGCGGGCCTGCGCGGTGAGATGCCAAGCCCACTGAACCCGCCGAGTGGGTGCCGGTTCCGTACCCGCTGCGCCTTCGCGATGGACGTGTGCGCGCAGCAAACGCCCGTCCTAACCAGGGCCGACGACGAGCACATGGTCGGGTGCCACCTCTACGCCCACGGAAGCCCCGAGCCCAACCACGGAGGATGACATGGACCCCCTCAGCAGCGCCGAAGCCGTCAAGGTGCTCCTGGCAACGGCGCGCCTCACCGTTTCCCCCGACGAGTTCGACCGCCTGGTCGGTGTCTATCCGCTCCTTCGGGCACAGGCCGACGGTCTGTACATGCCCGAACTCGAGTCGGAGGATCCCGCGCTGTCGTTCGATCCCACCGTCGCTCACGCATGACGTCACCCGGCGACCGGCCGACCTCACCCACGATCGGAGTATCGATGCCACAGGAACTCCCCCTGACCATCAGGGATGCCGCCGCAGCGTTGCGTTCGGGCACGTTGAACTCGGTCGAACTCACCACCGGAATCCTCAAGCGGGTCAGCGCTCTCAACGAGGCGGTCGGCGCCTACGTCACCGTCATGGAGGAGAGCGCTTTGGAGGCTGCGACCGCGGCCGACCAGGCGTTCACAGGCGGCGTCGACGCCGGACCCCTGCAGGGAATCCCGTTGGCCGTCAAGGACATCATCGCCACCAAGGACGCACCGACGACCGCCAACAGCCGGGTGCTGGACCCGGAATGGGGCAAGGGGGTGGACGCGCCGGTCGTGGCCCGGCTTCGCGACGCCGGAGCGGTGGTCGTCGGCAAGAGCACGACGAGCGAGTTCGCTCTTGGCCTTCCCGATCCGGAGAAGGGCTTCCCCGTTCCGCGCAATCCGTGGAACACCGCCCACACGGCGGGCGGCTCCAGCTCCGGCACCGGCATCGCCGTCGCCGCCGGACTGGCGTTGGGAGGGCTCGGCACCGACACCGGCGGGTCGGTCCGGTTCCCGGCCGCGATGAACGGACACACCGGGTTGAAGGTGACCTTCGGGCGGGTCCCCAAGAACGACGTCGTGCCCCTCGGCTACACCCTCGACTCGATCGGGCCAATGGCCCGAAGCGCCCACGACTGCGCGGTCATGCTTGAGGTGATGGCGGGCTACGACCCGGGCGACTCCTATGCCGCGGGGGTGGAGGTTCCCCCGTACTCCGCCGCGTTGACCGGGACCTTGGAGGGAGTCAGGGTCGGTGTGCCGATTCCGTACTTCTTCGACGCCGAGGGGCTCGACGACGAGGTACGCGACGCGGTATTCGCCGCCGTGGAGGTCCTGCGGGGAGCTGGCGCATCGGTCGCCGAGACGGTGGTGCCGTACGCACGACAGGCCAAGGAAGCCAACAGCATCACCATGGCGGGTGAGTCCTACGCCTACCACCGCGACAACCTCGTCCATCGCTGGACCCACTATGGGCGCTTCACTCGGCTCAGTCTCGGCCGTGGTGCCCTGTTCACGGCCGGGGACTACGCCCAGGCGCAGCGGTTCCGCTCCTTCTTCCGGCGGGCGGTCGCGGAGGTGTTCTCGTCGTTCGACGTTCTGGTCACCCCCACGTGGGCGAAGCCGGCGCCCCGCAGTGAGGAGATGTCGGCCGAGGCGATGGTGACCGCGCCGAGCTTCACCGGGCCGTGGAATCTCACCGGCCTCCCGGCTGCGGCCGTGCCCTGTGGCTTCAGCTCCTCGATCCTCCCCATCTCCATGCAGATCGTCGGAAAGCCGTTCACCGAGGCGACCGTGCTCAGAGTGGCCGACGCCTACCAACGGCAGACCGACTGGCACCTACGTGTTCCACCGCTCGCGGTTCAGGCCGCCGCCTGACCGTTGCCCGCAGACGCGTCCGGTCGCGCTCCGGAGCCGAGCTTCGTTGCTCGACCCCGGGCGCGACCGGACCGGATGTGCGTTGTTCAGTTGTCGCTGTCCGAGGTACCTGTCGCGGGGATCAGCCGAAGCAGTTAGGAACCTCCTCGAACTCCGGCCCGTCAGCACAGTTGGTCGGGCGGTTCTTGATGATCGTCGACTCGTCGTCCACGAAGACGTTGTCGTTGGTGGTCGCGAGGCCACCAGGCGGCTCGGTCGAGGCGTTCTCGACGACCCGGGTGTCCCTCAGGGTGAGGCGGCCGTTGGCGATGTTGACGATTCCGCCGCCCACCGCGTCGTCACCGAAGGCGGTGTTCTGCTTGACCTCGCTGTCACGCAGGACGAACTCGCCGCTGTTGAAGACACCACCGTCTTGGGTGAGGGCCTTGTTCTCGTTGATCTCGCTCTTCTCGACCACGACCTCGCCACCGAGGTTGAAGGCACCGCCGCCGCTCTCGGACGCGGTGTTGTGCTTGACCACGCTGTCACGCACAAAGGTGGTCGATCCGCCGTTCCAGAACCCACCGCCGTCGTTGCCGGCGGTGTTGTCGGTCAGGGCGCTGCCCTTGATCTCGGTGATGGTGTCGGCACCGGAGGTGAAGACGCCACCGCCGGCCGTGAGCGCGTCGTTGTCGTCCACCTTGGTGTCGGTCACCTTGGCGACGCCGCGGAAGTTCGCGAGCGCGCCACCCAGGTCAGCGCTGTTGCGGTCCAGTCGGGCGTCCTCGACGGTGAGGGACCCGACGTTGTAGATCGCGCCGCCGTTGTCCTCGGCACTATTGTTGGTGATCTTCGTGGCGCCGTCCCGGACACCATCCTTGCCGTAGCTGTCCTCGGTGCTGTCGGTGCTGTCGGTGCTGTCGGTGCTGTCGGTGCCGTCCTTGCCCGACCAGTCGTCGCCGTGGTCGTCCTTCTTGCCGTCGTCCTTCGGGTCGTCCTTGCGATTCTCGTCACCGAGGATCCTGGTGACGCCACGATTGGCGATCGCACCGCCGTTGGAACTGGACCGGTTGAGGGCGAACGTGCTGTCCTCGACGCTCGCCCGACCGCCCTCCCGAACGAGCAGACCACCGCCGCCATGGTCGCTTCGCGTGTCGCCACCCTTGACGGTCAGGTCACGCAGGGTCAGGTTGCCACCTTCGCCGACGGTGAAGATGCGGAACGGGTCGGCGTTGGCCGCACGCACGATGGTCGCACCGTTTCCGTTGATGCTGACCCGTTCTTTGATCTCTGGAAGGCCGCTGCGGCTGTCGGTGTCGTCGTACGCGGTCAGGGTGTAGGTGCACTTGGGGTCGAGTTCGAGCTTCTGTCCCCCCTTGGCGTTGGCGCGGACGATCGCCTCGATCAGGTCGTCGGAATCGCAGGGCACCTCCCTGACGTCCTCTTTGCCGTCCTTGCCGTCCTTCCAGTCCTCACCTGCGTCGTCGGAGCCTCCGTCGGCCGCCGGACGTGCGATCGACTGGCCGGCCGGTCCGTGCACGTCGACCAGCCCACTCAGGCCGGCCGTGGGTCCGACAGCAGCCACCACACTTACCGCCGCCAGGCCGCTTGCGCCGATCAGGCCTCCGACCGCGGCCTGATACCAGCGTCTCTTCCTGTGTTCCGAACCGAACTCCATAACCGTCCCCCGATTTTGGAACTGCGGACACCGACACGTTATTAGGCCCCCGTAATCAACTCCCGGGAAATCGTCGGATCGGCTCTTCTGCATTACCGGGAAGAAAAGGTGACGACAATTCTCCTGACCGCTGACAGGGAACAATCGGCGCACCGCCCGTCATTGCTCCCCTGGTTTTGGGTGACCGACCGAACATGTGCCTGACACACCGGCGAGTTCGCACAAACAGAATCCGGTCGCGCACCGGAACCGAGCTGAGGCTCGATCCCGGGCGCGACCGGAGAGATGTGTGCGCTGTTCAGTTGTGTCGTTCACCGGCCGCGGTGCGAGTCCCGGCCGGCCCGTGGAATCATCCGAAGCAGTTCGGGACCTCCTCGAAAATCGGCCCGTCGGCGCAGTTGGTCGGACGGTTCTTGATGATCACCGACTCGTCGTCCACGAAGACGTCGTCCAGAGCCGCGATGCCACCAGGTGGCTCCGTCGACGCGTTCTCGATGACCCGCGTGTCGGTCAGGCGCAGGTCGCCGCTCACGTGGAAGATGCCGCCACCGACAGCACCCACGCCGAAGGCGGTGTTGCGATTGACCTCGCTGCGACGCAGGACGAGATCGCCCAGCGCGTTCGCCGCGCCTCCGCCGTCGCCGGTGAGGGCCTTGTTCTCGTTGATCTCGCTCTTCTCGACAACCGCCTCACCACCGATCTGCTGGAGCCCGCCGGCGTCGTCCCGTGCGGTGTTGTGCTTGATCTTGGTGTCGCGGACGTAGAGCGACGCGGCGCCGTTCCAGACACCGCCGCCGTCCTCGCCGGCGTTGTTGTTGGTCACCGAGCTCTTGTCGATCTGGGTGATCGTGCCCGCGTTGATGGAGGCGACGCCGCCACCGACCCCGAGTGCCTGGTTACCGTCGATCTTCGTCTTGGTCACCTTCGCGACGCCGGCGACGTGCAGCAGTGCCCCGCCCGCGTCTTCGGTGTCGTTGCGGGTCAGCTTCGCCTTCTCCACCGTCAAGGACCCGGCGTTGAAGACCGCACCGCCACCGTCCTCCGCGTTGTTGAAGGTGAGCTTGCTCGCGCCGTCCCGAGAACCGTCCTTGTCGTCGTATGAGGAGTCGTCCTCGTACTCCTTCTTGTTGCCGTACTCCTTCTCGTCGCCCTTGCCGGGGTCGTCCTTCTTGGGGTCGTCCTTCTTCGGGTCGTCCTTGTGGTCGTCGGACTTCTCACCGACGATCCTGGTGATGCCGAGGTTGCTGACGGCACCGCCGACCGAGTCGGTCCGGTTGAGGGTGAAGGTGCTTCCCTCCACCGTCGCGCGGCCGCCCTCCTGGACCAGCAGCGCACCGCCCCCGAGGTCGCCGCGAGCGTCGCCGCCCTTGACCTTGAGGTCGCTGAGTGTCAGGTCACCACCGACCCCGACGGTGAAGATGCGGAACGGAGCCGCGTTGGCCGCGCGCACGATGGTCGCACCGTTTCCGTTGATCTTGACCCGGCCGAGGATCTCCGGCAGGCCGGTCACCTCGCCCATGTCGTTCTCGATGTCGTCGTAGGCGGTGAGGGTGTAGGTGCACTTGGGCTCGAGTTCCAGCTTGGCGCTGCCCTCGGCGTTGGCGTGGACGAGCGCGGCGATCAGCTCGTCGGGGTCACAGCGCACCTTGATGTCCCGGTGCTCCTTCCCCTTCTCGCCGTCCTTCCCCTTGTCGCCGTCCTTGCCGTCCTTGCCGTCCTTGCCATCCTTGGCCCAGTCGTCCTTGCCCGAGCTTCCGCCTTCCTCACCGTTGTCGCCGTCATTGCCAGCACTCCGACCGTCGGCCTGCTCCTTGGAGCCGCCGTCGACCGGCGGACGCGCCACCGTCCGCCCCGAGGAAGACTGCCGATCAGCGGGATTAGACGTGCCCGCATCGGGCGTGACCATCGTCATCACACCCACCGCCGCCAGGCCACTCGCGCCGACCAGACCGCCGACGGCGGCCATGTACCAGCGTCTTTTTCTGCGTGAGCCAAACTCCATAACCGTCCCCCGAAATTGGAAGGTGCGGACAATGGCTACGCTATTAGTCGCCAGTATTCAACTCCAACGAATCGGCGGATTCGCGCTATTGCAATACCTGATTTCCTATCCGAACGGCATTTTCCAAACCGGACAACAGGTCCGAACAAGTCTGTCCCGGGCCAGCCACGGTGTGCACTCTCAGAAGCTGTCCGACGCAAACTGAAAGGAGCCGACATTCCTTGGGGCAAGGGCCCAGAACACGGATCCGGTCGCGCACCGGAGCCGAGCTTTGTGCTCGACCCCGGGCGCGACCGGAATGGGACTTCCGTTGTTCAGTTGTGTCCGTCGACCTGACGGACCCTGAGGATCAGCCGAAGCAGTTCGGCACTTCCTCGGGGCTGCCCGCACAGTTGGTCGGACGGTTCTTGATGATCTTCGAGTCGTCGTCCACCGTGACGCCATCCTCGACCTCGTTGAAGATGCCGCCAGGCGCTTCGGTGGAGGCGTTCTCGATGACGTCGGTGTCGGTCAACCTGAGGTTGCCCTCGTCGCCGTTGTCGACGAAGTTGGCGATGCCGCCGGCGACGGCATCCTCGGCGAACGCCGTGTTCTTGTTGACCTCACTCTTGCGCAGTACCGCATCGCCGGCGTTGGCGAAGCCACCCGCGCCGTCGCCGAGCGCCTTGTTCTTGTTGAACTCGCTCTTGTCGGCCACGAACGTGCCGAAGTTGACGGCACCTCCGCCGATGTCCGCCGCGGTGTTGCCCTCGACCTCGGTGCGCTGCAGGTAGAAGGTGCCACCGAAGTTCCCGATACCGCCGCCGTCATCGCCGCTGGTGTTGTCCTTCACCCAGCTGTCCTTGACCGTCGTGATCGAGTCCTCTTCGTTGTCGATACCGCCGGAGTCGTCCACCGCCTGGTTGTGGTCGATGCGCGTCTTGCTCACGGTCGCGACCCCACCGTCGTTCTCGAGTCCACCACCGAAGTTGCCAGCGGCGTTACGACTGATGCGAGCGCCCTCCACCTTCAGCGACCCGGTGCTGTAGACCCCTCCGCCGTCGACCTCGGCGAAGTTGTTCGTGAGCTCGGATCCGCTGTCCTCGCTGTAGTCGTCCTTCTTGCTGCCGTCCTTGCCGTACTCGTCCGAGCCGTCCTTGCCGTAGTCGTCCTTCTTGGGGTCGTCCTTCTTGCCGCCGTCCTTCTCGGACTTGTCCCCACCGTTGATCTTGGTGATGCCGAGGTTGGTGATCGCGCCACCGAAGCTGTCGGACCGGTTGAGCGTGAGCTTGCTGTCCTCGACGGAGGCCCGGCCACCTTGCCGGACCAGCAGCGCACCACCACCCACGTCGCTGTCGCGCGCGTCGCCACCCTTGAGCGTGAGATCACGCAGGGTCAGGTCGCCTCCGACACCGACGGTGAAGATGCGGAACGCCTCGGCGTTGGCGGCGCGGACGATCTTCGCACCGTTGCCGTCGATCTTGACCCGCTCCACGATCTCCGGGAGGCCGCTGACCTCCTCGTCCTCCTCGTCGAACGCGGTCAGGGTGTAGGTGCACTTCGGCTCGAGTTCGAGCTTGACACCACCATCGGCATTGGCGCGGACGAGAGCCGCGATCAGCTCGTCAGGGTCGCACCCGACCTTCTTGACGTCCTCGTCCTTGCGCTTGTCGTCGTCCTTCTTACCGTCGTCCTTGGACCCGCCGTCGGCCGCCGAACGCGCCACCGTCTGCTCGGCCGCCGCGGCCGGAGCCGCCGACGGCGTGACGATGGTGACCACTCCCGCAGCCGCCGCCAGCCCACCAGCACCGACGATGCCGCCAACCACGGCGACGTACCACCGCTTCTTTCTGTGTTCCGAACCGAATTCCATTACCGTCCCCCGATTTTGGAACCTACGGACAACGCCACAGTATTAGGCGCCCGTAATCGGTTCTGGAGAACGGCGCAACCCATTGTTTTGCAACACCGCGAGAATGTGTCGGACGAGACGGTTCTACGAGCCGGTTAATGGCCGTCGGGATGCGACGACAGACATGTCGGCGGCAGGGGCCGGAGGTGGCGCCGAAATCGATCCGCGCGTCCCTGACATGCATCCGGTCGCGGCCGGGATCGAGTCTCCTGCTCGTCCCGGCCGCGACCGGATGGTCGTGGGTTCTTTCAGTTGTGTCTACCGGTTCTGCCTGGTGGTCCCGAGCGTCAGCCGAAGCAGTTCGGCACGTCCTCGGGGCTGCCCGCGCAGTTGGTCGGACGGTTCTTGATGATCGTCGACTTGTCGTCCACCAGAACCCCGTCCTCGACGTCGTTGAGGATGCCGCCAGGCGCCAGGGTCGAGGCGTTCGCGATGACCTCGGAGCGCGTCAACCGGACGGTGCCCTCGTCGATGTTGGCGATGCCGCCAGCGGTCCCAGCCTCACCGAAGGCGACGTTCTTGTTGACTTCGCTGTTGCGGAGCACGGCGTCGCCCAGGTTCAGCAGGCCACCACCGATACCCGTCAGGGCCTTGTTCTCGTTGATCTTGCTCTTCTCGACCGTGAGCGGGCCCTCGATGTTCAGCACGCCACCGCCGAAGGTCCGGGCAGTGTTGTGAACAACCTTGCTGCGCTCCACGAAGAACTGCCCCTCGTCGTTGAAGAAGGCACCGCCGTTCTCCGCGTTGTTGTCGTGCACGTAGCTTTCCTTGACCTGCGTGATCGCGCCTTCACCCTCGGAGGAGATCGCGCCACCTTCGTCCAGGGCCTGGTTGTGGTCGATCTCGCTCTTGGTCACCTTCACGACACCGGCGAAGGTGGCCAGCGCGCCACCGTTCTCGGCGTCGTTCCGGCTCAGGCGCGTCTTCTCGATGGTCAGCGCGCCCACGTTGGCGATCGCACCGCCATCCTCGACGGCGCTGTTGTTGATGATCTCCGAACCGCCGTCGCGGTGGTCGTCGTCCTTCTTGCTGCCGTCCTTGCCATAGTCGTCCTTCTTCGGATCGTCCTTCTTGTCGTCGTCTTTCTTGCCGTCGTCCTTCTCGGACTTGTCCTCACCAGAGATCTTGACGATGCCGAGGTTGGTGATGGCACCACCGAAGCTGTCGGACCGGTTGAGGGTGAGTTTGCTGTCCTCGATGGTGGCCCGGCCGCCCTCCTGGACCAGCAGCGCGCCACCACCCAACTCGGTCTCACGGGCGTCACCGCCCTTGACCGTCAGATCGCGAAGCGTCAGGTCGCCACCGACACCGACGTTGAAGATGCGGAACGGCACCGCGTTCGCCGCACGGACGATCTTCGCGCCGTTACCGTCGATCTTGACCCGCTCCACGATCTGCGGAAGCCCACTCAGCTCGTTCTCGTAGCCGGTGTCACCCACGTCGTACGCGGTCAGGGTGTAGGTGCACTTGGGCTCCAACTCGAGCTTCGCACCACCATCGGCATTGGCACGAACCAGCGCCGCGATCAGCTCGTCAGGGTCACAGCCGATCTTCTTGACGTCCTTGCGCTTGTCGTCGTCCTTCTTGCCGTGATCCTTGCCGTCGTCCTTCGACCCACCGTCGGCCGCCGAACGCGCCACCGTCTGCTCCGCGGCCGATGCCGGACCAGTAGACGGTGCGATGATCGTCACCACACCAGCCGTCGCCAGACCACCAGCACCGACGATGCCGCCAATCACGGCAACGTACCACCGCTTCCTTCTGTGTCCCGAACCTAATTCCATTACCGTCCCCCGATTTTGGAACCTGCCGACAACACACACGGTATTAGCCGCCGATAAGACGTTCCAACGGAATAGCCAGATCGAGGCTTCTGCAATACCTGAAAAGAATATGGATAGACACGGCCCTCGCTATTAATTGAGAGACGAGTAGCGACGACAAAGGGGCCTTTTCGAACAAGAATGAGGTCCACACAGGGCGTAAGACCAAACGCCTCCGGCCGCGCACCGGAGCCGAGTATGTGCTCGGCTCCGGGCGCGACCGGACTTGTTCCCGCGGTGTTCAGTTGTTCCTGTCACATGCGTGAGCCAGCCTGCGGGTCAGCCGAAGCAGTTCGGCACGTCCTCGGGGCTGCCCGCGCAGTTGGTCGGACGGTTCTTGATGATCGTCGACTTGTCGTCCACCAGAACCCCGTCCTCGACGTCGTTGAACACGCCGCCAGGTGCCTCAGTCGAGGCGTTCTCGATGACGTCGGTCTTCGTCAGCCTGAGCGTCCCCTCGTCGACGTTCACGATGCCGCCACCGAACCCGCTGAACTCGCTGAACGGGGCGAACGCCGTGTTCTCGTTGACCTCGCTGTTGCGCAGAACGGCCTCTCCCGCGTTTCCGAAGCCGCCGGCGACGCCGCCGATGGCCTTGTTCTCGTTGAGCTTGCTCTTCTCGACCACGAACTCGCCGAAGTTGTTGATGGCGGCTCCGCCATCGTCCCCAGCGGTGTTGTGCACGACCTTGCTGCGCTCCACGAAGAACTGCGAGCCCTCGCTGAAGAACGCACCGCCGTCTTCCCCAGCGGTGTTGTCGTGCACGTAGCTTTCCTTGACCTGCATGATCGTGCCATCGCCCTCGGCGAAGACGGCACCGCCGTCCTCGAGCGCCTGGTTGTGGTCGACCTCGCTCTTGGTCACCTTCGCGACGCCAGCGAAGGTGGCCAGCGCGCCACCGTTCTCGGCGTCGTTACGGCTCACGCGCGTCTTCTCGACCGAGAGCGCACCGACGTTGGCGATCGCACCACCGTCGAGCACGGCACTGTTGTTGGTGATCTCCGAGCCGTCCTCGCGGTGATCGTCCTTCTTGCTGCCGTCCTTGCCGTAGTCGTCCTTCTTCGGATCGTCCTTCTGGTCGTCGTCCTTCTCGGACTTGTCCTCACCAGAGATCTTGGTGATACCGAGGTTGGTGATGGCACCACCGAAGCTGTCGGACCGGTTCAGGGTGAGCTTGCTGTCCTCGACGGTGGCTCGGCCGCCCTCCTGGACCAGCAGCGCACCGCCACCCAACTCGGTCTCGCGCGCGTCGCCGCCCTTGAGCGTGAGGTCGCGAAGCGTCAGGTCGCCGCCGACGCCGACATTGAAGATGCGGAACGGCTCGGCGTTGGCCGCGCGGACGATCTTCGCGCCGTTGCCATCGATCTTGACCCGCTCCACGATCTGCGGGAGCCCACTCAGCTCGTTCTCGAAGCCGGTGTCGCCCTCGTCGAAGGCAGTCAGGGTGTAGGTACACTTCGGCTCGAGCTCGAGCTTCGCACCACCATCGGCATTGGCGCGGACGAGAGCCGCGATCAGCTCGTCAGGGTCGCAGCCGATCTTCTTGACGTCCTTGCGCTTGTCGTCGTCCTTCTTGCCGTCGTCCTTCTTGCCGTCGTCCTTCTTGCCGTCGTCCTTCTTGCCGTCGTCCTTCTTGCCGTCGTCCTTCTTGCCGTCGTCCTTCTTGCCGTCGTCCTTGGACCCGCCGTCGGCCGCCGAACGCGCCACCGTCTGCTCCGCGGCCGATGCCGGACCAGTAGACGGTGCGATGATCGTCACCACACCAGCCGTCGCCAACCCACTGGCACCGACCATGCCGCCGACGACGGCGACGTACCACCGCTTCCTTTTGTGTTCCGAACCGAATTCCATTACCGTCCCCCGATTTTGGAACCTACGGACAACGCCACAGTATTAGGTCGCGGTAATCAACTCCACGGAAATGCTAGATCGATCCTTTCGCAATACCACCCAGGAATTCGGCCGTCACATTCTTCAAACCGAAGACGGTGGCGGCTGTAAGCGAATACGAGGCCACAGGTGAGCCTGGACCTCAAAGCGGGAAGCTGGGGACTCATTCGGCCCGCCGGTACCCGGATTTGCCGCGTTCGGACGGCTCCCCCGAACACGAAGTCCGGCCGCGCCCGAGGGCCGAGCACCGTGCTCGACCCGGGCGCGACCGGACTGGGACTCGCGCTTCTTCGTGGTGTCCGCCGCAGTGCGTCACACCGTTTCGACCAGGCGCTGGGCGGTTGCGACGTCTAGCGGGTGAAGCCGCCGCCCTGCTGGTCCTCGGTCATCGACTCCTCGCCCATCGCGGCGTTGGCGGCATCGTCACTGTCGTCTGCAGCCCGCTCGCCCATGGCGCCGGAGAGTTGGCCGAGCAGGGACTCCCGAGCCTTCTCCGCCTGTCCGCCGTGGCCGTCGGCGAGATCGTCGCCAGCTTGGTCGAGGAAGCGGCGTAGCTCGTCTCCAGGTGCCTCAGCTTCTGCCTTACCGTCCTCAGCCGCCGCCATGTCGTCCTCGGCCGCCGCCATGTCGTCCTCGGCTGCCGCCTTGCCGTGGTCCGCCTTGCCGTGCTCCGCCTTACCGTCCGCGGCATCTGCCATGCCGTCTGCCGCCTCCGCCTTGCCGTCCTCAGCCGCCGCCATGTCGGCCCCGGCCGCCGCCTTGCCGTGCTCCGCCATGCCGTCCGCTGCCGTGGCACCCTCGTCCATGGCGCCGTCCGGTCGGGCGGAAGAGTCACCCGCACCGAACCCACGTGCGTCGGTCGAGGCTTCGTTGTCGCTGTTCGCCGCGGCCGCATCGTCGCCCCACGCGGCCGCGAGGAGGCGGCTGCGGTTGGGCTCAAAGCCTCCCGCCAGGACGCGGTCCTCGAAGCTGCTGATCATGCCCCTCACCCGGGCCGCCGCTTCGGTCGCTCCGGCGCTGGCCTCGTCGCTGGGCCCGGTGCTTGGTTGGCTGGGCACGGCCCGCATGCTCGCGCCGGCCTCGCCGAGGAGATCCTGGCCGAGCCCGGGCGCACTGTGGTCGAGGCGGAGTCGCGCCCGGAACGCGTCTGCCTTACCCGACGCCGCGCTCATGTCGGACCGAGCGCCGGCCGCTCTCTCGGAGCCATCATCGGCGACCGTGCGTGTGACCTGCTGGTCCAGCGGTCCTGTCGGATCTGTTGGGCCGTTCGCGGCGCCCGCCGGCGTGACGCACGTCATCACGCCCAAGGCCGCGAGACCACTCGCACCGGCCAGGTGTCCGGCGGCGACCAGATACCAGCGCTTCCTGCGTTCTGTACCGAAGTTCATAACCGTCCCCCGAAATAGAACTTCCCGATACGGCCACGCTATTAGCCGCAAGTAATGGATCTGAAAGGATCGTCATATCGGTGATTGGCAACACCTACCTTTGCCCGCAAGCCGCGATTGTGCGGGGCACCCGTTTCTTTGGGCCGAGCGCCCCGTCGCAGTCGATGCTCAGCCGAAGCAGTTGGGGATGTCGTTCGGACTTCCCGCGCAGTTGGTCGGACGGTTCCTGACGATCGTCGAGTCGTCGTCGACCGTGATCTGGGTGTTACTGAACACGCCCCCGGGGGCCCGCGTGGACGAGTTCTCGACGATCGTGGTGTTGATGAGAGAGAGGTCTGCGTCGACGTTCTCGATTCCACCGGCGACTCCCGTCGAGGCGGGCGCCCGGTTGAGCTTCACTTCGGTGTCCCGCAGCACGGCAGGACCCGCGAGGTTGGAGAACCCTCCACCTCTGCCAGTGAGCGTGACATTCTGAGTGATCCTGCTCCTGTCGACGGTCACCAGGCCGGTGCTGTTCGCAATGCCACCACCATCGAAGAGCGCGGTGTTGTGGCTGACGTCTGTCTCCTGCACGGACAGATGACCGCCGATGGTGGAGATGGCGCCGCCAGTCTCGTTGCTGGTGTTCCCGGACAGGGAACTGTCCCTCAGTTCCGTTATCGCGTCAGGGGCGTCCACGACGATCGCACCACCGGTCTGGACCGAGTGGTTGCGCTCGAACGCCGTCCTCGACACCCTTGCGACACCCAGGTTCAGGAAGGCACCACCGTCGTCGAGGCTGGAGTTGTCGCTGAGGCGGACCCGATCCATCGTGAGGAGGCCGACGTCGTTGGAGATCGCGCCGCCTTCGCCTTCTGAGAAGTTGTGCGTGATCTCCGTGAGCGTGTCGCCTGCGCGGTCCTCACCGTGCGCGTGGGAGGGTTCGCCGCCGGCGATCCGGGTCACACCGAGGTTGGAGATCGCACCGCCCGCGCCGGCCGACCGGTTCAGGGTGAACGTGCTGGCCTCGATGGTGGCTCGGCCGGCCCTCTGCACCAGCAGTCCGCCGCCACCCTGGCCGTCCTCAGAGTCGTAGCCACCTTTGACCGTCAGGTGCCGCAGGGTCAGGTCGCCACCCGAACCCACGTTGAAGATGCGGAACGGCTCGGCGTTCGCGGCGCGGACGATGGTCGCACCATTCCCCTCGATGCTGACCCGCCCGAGGATGGCCGGCAGACCACTGCGCTGCCCGGTCTCGTCCTCGTCGAACGCGGTGAGGGTGTAGGTGCACTTCGGCTCGAGTTCGAGCCTGCCGACGCCTTCGCCGTTCGCCCGTACCAGCGCCGCGATCAGCAGGTCCGAGTCGCAGGGCACCCGCCTGCCCCCGGCCTCACTGTCGTGCCCTTCGTCCTTGCGCGTGTGCTCGCCGCCCCTGTCAGTGTTCCTGGCGGTGGCTGGGGTGGCGTCTCCCCCGCTCGCGTTCATGGACGACGCCACTCTCCGCGCCGGGTCGGCGTCGACCGCCGTTGGCGGACCGCTGACCACCAGACCCATCGCCGCCAGACCGCTCACGCCGGCAACGCTCCCGATCGCGGCCAGATACCAGTGTTTCCTGCGTACCGAACCAATGCTCATTGAGCGTTCCCGACTCCAGAAGCTACAGATGGGCCCACGCTATGAGGAATTGCCAAATCAACTTCGAGAAATCCCCGGACCGGGTCTTGTGCAGCACCATCCCGATGACGACGGCGAAACAGCGCGCATAAAGAAGACACCCGTACATGTGTCCGGCCCAGCACCTGACGCGGTCGCGCCCGCAGCCGAGCTTTTACTCGACCGCGGGCGCGAACCGGACCCGCGCTCTTCAGTTGTCGTCCATGAGGCCTTCGGCCGAGCGAAGCCTCGCGTGCGATGTCCGCTCAGCCGAAGCAGTTCGGGACGTCCACCGCGTTGCCCGCACAGTTGGTCGGACGGTTCTTGATGATCGTCGAGTCGTCGTCGACAGAGATCGGGCCGTCGGTGGAGATACCACCGGGCGGGAGTGTCGACGCGTTCTCGACGACCCGCGTGTCGGTCAGCGTGAGGTCACCCTGAATGTTGAGGATGCCGGCGCCGAGGCCCGCCGGACCGAAGGCGCGGTTCAGCTTGACCTCGCTGTCTCGCAGAACCGCAGTACCGCCGAGGTTGGCGAAACCACCGGCCTGCCCGACGAGCGCGGAGTTCTCACTGATCCTGCTCTGATCGACCGTCACTATTCCGACCAGATTCTGGACGCCTCCGGCATCGTCGGCCGCGGTGTTGTGGCGGACCTCCGTACGCTGCAGGTAGAGCCGACCATTGTCGTTGGCGATGCCTCCGGCATCCCCGCTGCTGTTGCCGGTGACAGAGCTGTCCTGAAGCTCGATGATCGCCGCCGCGCCGAGGGCCGCGATGGCGCCGCCCTCCTCGATCGAGTGGTTGCGATCGAGCTTGGTCCTGGACAGTTTGGCGACGCCGCTGTTCACCAGCGCACCCCCGTCGTCGAGGCTGGTGTTGTCGCTCAGACGAGCACGATCCACCGTGAGTGACCCGACGTTGAGGATCGCGCCACCGTCGCGCACAGCGCTGTTCCGCGTGATCTCGGTGGTCGCGTCGTGCTTGCCGTCCTCAGCTTCTTTGTCATCCGTGCCGTGCTTGCCGTCCGCCGTGTCGCCGCCAACGATCCTGGTGACACCGAAGTTGCTGATCGCACCGCCACCGGTAGCGGATCGGTTGAGGGTGAGATTGCTCTCCTTGATGGTGGCTCTGCCGCCTTCCTGCACCAGCAGAGCACCGCCACCCAGCTCGTTTCGGGTGTCGCCACCCTTGACCGTGAGGTTCCGCAAGGTGAGGTTGCCACCAAAGCCCACGTTGAAGATGCGATAGGGCTCGGCGTTGGCTGCGCGGACGATGGTCGCACCATTTCCCTCGATGCTGACCCGCCCGAGGATGGCCGGCAGACCGCTGCGCTGGTCGGCCTCGTCGTCGTCGAACGCGGTGAGGGTGTAGGTGCACTTCGGCTCGAGTTCAAGCCGGCCGACACCCTTGGCGTTCGCCCGTACCAGCGCCGCGATCAGCAGGTCGGAGTCACAGGGCACCCGCCTGGCCCAGTCCTCCTCGCCGTACTCCGTGCCGTCCTCATCGCCGTCGTGATCCTTGCCCTTGTCACCGTCCTCGGAGCCGCCATCCTTCGAACCACCGTCTCCCCCGCGCGACCCCGCGGCCGGCACGGCCTGCCTGGCCGCCTCGTTGGCGCCCACCGCGGGCGGACCACTGAGTACCACACCAATCGCCGCCAGGCCGCTGGCGCCGGCCACACCTCCGATCGCGGCCAGATACGAGCGTTTCCTGCGTACCGAACCAAAGTTCATTTAGCGTTCCCCCGACTCCAGAAGCTACAGATGGGCCCACGCTATGAGGAATCGGCAAATCAACTTCGAGAAATCCCCAGACCGGGTCTTGTGCAGTACCTTCTCGATGCCGACAGCGAAACAGCGCACATAAAAACAGCACCGCTCATATATGTCTGGCCAGCCCCTGACACGGTCGCGCCCGGAGCCGAGTTGCATACTCGACTCCGGGCGCGGACCGGGCCTGCGTTATTCAGTTGTCGTGCGCCTGCATGTCCGACGAAGGTGCTGTGTCACCTGGCCCACTCAGCCGAAACAGTTCGGGACGTCGTTCGGGCTCCCCTCACAGTTGGTGGGACGGTTCTTGATGATCGTCGAGTCGTCGTCCACGGTGAAGGCGTCGTTGTTGTTGAAGATGCCTCCGGGCGCCATGGTCGAGGCGTTCTCGACGACCTGGGTGTCCGTGAGGGTCACGTCTCCGTCGATGTTCGCGATTCCACCGGCCTGACCAGCCGGGCCGAACGCCCTGTGCTGGCTGACCTCACTGTGGCGCAGGACGAGTTCGCCCGCGACGTCGAACACACCGCCGGCCATCCCCGTCAGTGCGTTGTTCTCGTTGATCTTGCTTCGCTCGATCACGGTCGTGCCGTCGATGATGGCGACGCCGCCGCCATCGTCGGTCGCCGTGTTGTGGCTGACGTCGACCCGCTGCGCGTACAGCTGGCCCCCACCGAGGTTCGTGAGGCCGCCGCCGTCGTTGCCGGCGGTGTTGCCCGTGACGGAGGAGTCCCGCAGCTGTGTGTTGGTGTCGGTGTTGACGGAGGTGAGGCCGCCGCCGTCGACGGACGCGTGGTTGCCGTCGATCTCGGTTCGCGAGATCTTGGCGACGCCACCTTCGACGTTGGCCAGTGCTCCACCCGAAGCCAGGCTGTTGTTGTACGTCAGGCGCGCGTTCTCCACGGTGAGTGCCCCGGTGTTGGCGATCGCACCACCGTCACCCACGGAGGTATTGAGGGTGAGCTCCGACCCACCGCTCCAGGAGTCGTCTTCTCCGTGGCTGTTCTTCTCCGCGTCATCCTTGCGCTCGCCGCCGCCGACGATTCTGGTGACGCCACGGTTGAAGATCGCTCCACCCAGTCCGGTCGTCCGGTTGAGTGTGAAGTCACTCGCTTCGATGGACGCCTTGCCGCCCGCCTGGACCAGGAGGCCACCACCACCTTCCGGGGTCCGCGCGTCGCCACCCTTGACTGTCAGATCACGCAAGGTCAGGTTGCCGCCAGATGCCACGTTGAAGATACGGAACGGCTCGGCGTTGGCCGCCCGGACGATCGTCGCGCCCTTGCCGTCGATCTTGATACGTCCGACGATCACCGGGAGCCCGTCGTCATCCTCGAACGCGGTGAGCGTGTAGGCACACTTGGGCTCGAGTTCGAGGTTGGCAACTCCTTCTGCGTTGCCGCGGACGAGCGCCGCGATCAGTAGGTCCGGATCACAGGGCACCTGCTTGACCTTGTCATCCTTGCCCTTGTCACCGTCCTTCGAGCCACTGTCACCACCCATGGGCTGGGCCGCCGAGGCCGCCCGGCGGGCCACCTCACTCGTGCCCGTCGTCGGCGCGTCGGTCGCCAACGCCACACCGATCGCCGCCAGGCCGCTCGCCCCGGCAAGTCCCCCAATTGCTGCCACGTACCAACGTTTCCTACGATCAGAACCGAAGTTCATATCATCCCCCGCTTCGGAACTTGGAAGTAAAGAAACGCTATGAGGCTTTGGGTGCACAACTCCCGGGATTCCCCCGCATTGGTTCTTCTGTAGGACGCCAAGGTCCGGCCAGGAAAGGCTGACTGGATCGGATAACGGCACACCTGGGTGCACTGCGCCGCCTTCTACGGGTTGGTGAGGATGACACCGGGATGCCCCTCCTCACCCGATCGGGGCGACGGCTGCGGTGCTTGGTGCGACGCGAGGTCGGCACCCGTTCGAGACAGACAAACCGGCCCCGAGGAGACCCTCGAGGCCGGTTGAGAAGAACCCGCTGATGTCAGTCGAGATATGTCACGTCGTCGACCTGGAAGCGTGGACTCCACGGCGTGTCAGACCCGAGGGCTCGGAAACTGACTTCCATGCCGGTGATCCGGTCGCGGTAGGGCCAGTCCTCGACGTCGAGACTGATTTCGTTCCACCGGTCGGCTTGGAAGCTCGAGACTGTGGTGGTCCGGGTCTGCGTTCCACTCAGCAGGATGAACCTGACTTCGTAGCCGGTTGCTCCCGTCGCCCCACCATAGGCGTCCACCCAGGCAACGACCGTACGCGCGGCGGACAGGTCCAGCGGTGTCGCGGTGTGCACGGCCACCGTCTTCGGGGTGGAGGCCGGAACCGCCGCGGCGGTCGCCTCGAGGGCGCGGCGGCCACCGTGCGGGGCCTGCGGACCGTTGGCGAACCTCTCCACGGCAGCGACGGACGTGACGTTCTCACCTGCCGCCCAGCCGTCGGTTCCGGTCTCGAAGCCGTAGATCTGGGTGGGTGTCGCCGGCGGGACGGTGAACGTCGTCCGGATGACCTGCCGCAGATATGTCGCACAGATGGTCGGGTGGTCGGCGTCCGCCGGGTCGAAGGCGGTCACGGTCGTCTGGTAGGTCCTGCTCTCGCCGGTGCCGAGCCCGGTCACGTCCAGGCTGCTTGGTGTGACACTCACCCCGTCGCATGGCCGGAGTTCGAGGACGTGGTCCAGGCCCCGCGCATCGTTGTTGGTGACGGTGACCGACAGGGCGGCACCCACCGCGTGGTGGTCGGACAAAGTGGCCGACACGTCGAGGTTGCGCAGGCCGCTCGGCGCCGGTGCGACACTTCGCGCCAGGGTGACGTGGTCGAGGTCGAAGCTGCCGCGCCAGTCGTCGTTGCTCGTACCACGAACCCAGACCTTGATCCGCTGGATCGCCGAACGCCCCTCCCAGTCCGACAGATCCAGGGACAGCGACGTCCAGCCCCGCTCGGGATCGAGTCGCGCCACGCCGTAGGCCACCTGCCCGTCCCGCGCGTAAACCTGCACCTTCGCAGAGAACACGTTGCCCGCCTGGAACTGGCCCGGGGCCGGTTCGGGGACCTTGACGGCGAGGTTCAGGTGGGGTGTCCCCGTGGCGTCCAGCGGCTCGGGCAGGACGACGTCGGCGCCCTTCCAGGTCTTGGCGTCGCGTGACCAGGCCGGCAACTGGGCGGCGTTGTCGAAGCGCACCCGCAGCGCACCCGCCCCGGTGTAGCCGCCGGTGACGCCCTGCACCGCCGAGGCGTTGTCGGAGGGACGCCAGCCATCCGGCCCGTCCTCGAAGTCGGCGACCACGCTGCTCCCGACGGGTCGGGCATCAAGGAGGGTGGCCACCTGTGTGGGCACGGCGCGTTCGGCGAGCTTGGCCGGGTCGAAGCCGGGTATGACATCGGCCCAGTCGTCGATTCCTATGATCTGCTTGGCGAAGTCGGTGGCCCGCGTCGAGCCCGCGGTGTCGATCTGGGTGAGGACGTCGTAGATCTCCTTGTGCCGGCCCGGCAGGGCGGCCTCGGTCCGCTCGTCGTCCCAGGTCCACAGGCCGAGGCGGAGTCCGCCCTCCTGCTGGTGGTCGACGTGGCGGTGCAGGATGAACGCGTCGACGCTGTCGAGGAACCGGACCTTGTAGTAGGCGTAGGCATAGCAGGCCGCCTGGAGGCGTTCGGCGTCCGCGGTGTCACCGGGGGTGTTGCAACCCTGTTCGGACAGGATGATCCGCCTGCTCCCACCGTCGTAGCGGAGGTCGTCCTGGCTGAGGTACTCCGGCAGCACCTCGATGTTCTTGAAGGTGATGCGCTGTGTGTCAGGCCCGGGTTGCGCGGTCGTGTCGTTCCAGAAGGCGGGATCGAAGAGGTCCTCGGGATAGGGATGGTAGGCGACGCTCCAACCCACGTCGCCGGTGTGCTTGGTGAGGGCGTTGAGCTGGTCGATGACGTCTCGGCCCGCGTAGTAGCGGGTCGGGTTGTCCGGGTCCGGATTGGTGCCACAGACGATCGTCCAGCAGTGGGTGAGGGAGATGTAGGTACGGGCGCCGGCCCAGTATTTCTGTGTCGCCTGCCAGGCGATCCGGACGGCCTTCGCGTAGTAGCTCAGGAAGTCGTCCAGGGGCATGTCGCCGGAGTTGGCCCACACCCACTGGGCGTCGACCTCGTTACCGACGATGTAGCCGACGGCCCGGCCGTACTTCTCGTCCGCTCTGGTGTAGCGGTCGGCGAGGAACTCCATGGCGGCGGTGAAGTGTGCGAGACCGTCGGCGGTCTTGGTGTTGAACGCGTAGACGGTGCCGCCCCCCACCTCGGCGTCGGGGTGGTGCAGGATCGGCCAGGCAGAGGTCGGGTCGGCGTCCTGGTAGAGGATCAGGATCAGGTTGACGAGGACGCCGTTGTCCGACAGCGGCTTGATCTGTCCGTCCAGACTCGCGACCGCGTCGGCGTCGAAGTAGAACGTACGACCGTTGGACTCGAACGGCACCACGGCGCCGGGATCCTCGCCCGGGCCGTTGCGCATGAGCTCGTTGAAGGCGACGTTGATGCCGGCATGCTGGACGCCGAGTTCCTCGGCGTCGTCGGTCATCTCGACCTGCAACCCCTTCTTGCTCGCCGCCTTCGGGTAGGCGAAGTCGCGGGCTCGGGTGAAGTCCAGCCTGTCGACGTAGTGAGGGCCCCCAACGGGCTGGGCGGAGTCTCCGCCGCCGGCGACGACGACGTACTGGTCGTAGAGCCGGTCCTGCCCGGCCGCGTCCATGCGCGGCAACGTCGCGGTGAACCCGCCCGAGGCGTCCGCGGTGGTGGACGCGGCCGGCTCGGTCCCGGTGTAGCTGTCCGGCGGCGCCTGCGCCCCGAGGGCGTAGACGGCCACAGGTGTCGACGCGTCGGGCACCGTGCCGGTGACGACGATCGTGGTGTCGCGCGCCGAGACCGAGGTGATGCCTGCTTCCGCGGCGCTGGTGCCGGCTGTCGTCGCCGCCCGCGGCGGCGTGCTCGCCACGGCCGACAGGGCCGGAACCATGGCGACCAGCACGCAGGCCACGACCGTCAGGATCCGATGTCCGCGCCGTCGAAGGAACCGCCTTGACATGACTGACCTCCAGGTCGGGTGGTCCGTGCGAGGGGTGGTGGCTCGTGGCCTACGGGTCGCCGGCATCCTCTGATAGGGGGAGGTCACCGGTTGCCCCCGACGCCGGGCAGGCCGCCCTGGAGCCCGGCGAGGAAGTACTTCGACAAGAGGACGAACAACAGCAGCAGCGGGACACTGGCGATGGCGTAGCCGGCGAACAGCGGGCCGTACTCGGTGGCGTTCTGGGTCTGGAAGAACTGCAGACCCGCCGACACCGTGCGCAGCTCGTTCTCGGTGACGGTGAGCAGCGGCCAGAAGAAGTCGTTCCACACCCCGATCACGGTCACCAGCGCGATGGTTCCAAGGATCGGCAGCGACAGCGGCAGCATGATCGAGACGAACATGCGCGGTCCTCCGGCACCGTCCACCCGCGCCGCGTCGAACAGCTCCTGGGGCAGCTGTTCGACGAAGGTCTTCATCAGCAGCGTGCCGAGTACGGCACCCCCGACGATGTGAGGGATGACCAGGACGGCGCGTGTGTTGAGCAGGCCGAGGTCGCGCATGAGCACGAACATCGGGATCAGGCTGGAGATGCCCGGCACCATGAGCAGGGCGGCGACCAGTCCGAACAGAACCTTGCGGCCGAAGAACTCGTAGCGGGCGAAGACGAACGCGGCCAGCGAGCACAGCACGACCGCGCCGACGATCGCCGCGGCAGCCACGATCACCGAGGTGACGAAGTACGGCCGGATCTGTTCCCAGGCTCGGGTGTAGTTCTCCAGGTGGAGCGGGAGCGTCGGCAGCCACCAGGACTCGTAGTACTGCTGGTTGGTCTTGAACGACGTCGCCAGCATGAACAGGAACGGAAACAGGCCCACGAACACGATCAGGGCGAGAACGGCCTTGATCAGCAGCTGGTTTCGCCGACGGCGCGAGCGGAGGGGCCTGGCACCCGATCCCGTCATACCTCTTCCGGGAGGGTGTCGCCGCGACGGCGCTCGGCGCGCCGGCTGGCTCCCACCGGGTCGTGTGTCGGTGATCTCAGAGCGAACGGACATCCGTGGTGTCCTTCCTCCGCACGTAGACGATCACGATGCTGAGCAGGATGGTCATGACGAACAACGTCGTCGACAACGCGGCCGCGTAGCCCCAGTCGCTGCCCTGGAACGCGACGCCGAGCATGCGCAGGACTGGGACCTGGGTGGCGTTGTCGGGGCCGCCGCCGGTGAGGAGGTAGGCGGCGAATCCGTACTGCAGGACGCTGATGGTCGCGAGGAACACCAGGAGCTTGAGCTGGCTCGCCATCAGGGGCAGGTCGATCGCGGTGAGCCTGCGGAGCCGTCCGCAGCCGTCCAGTGCGGCCGCCTCGAAGACCTCGCTCGAGACGTTCTGCAGGGTGGTGAGGAAGACGAGGAACGGCAGGCCCGCGACGAACGGGAACCCGATGAACAACAGGGACAGCAACGCGAAGTGCGGGTCGCCCACCCAGTTCTGGGCCAGCCCGCCGAGTCCGACGCCCTTGAGGACTCGGTTGATGACACCGTTGTTGGGTTCGTACATCGCCGCCCACAGCAGGACGGTGACCACGCCGGGGAAGGCCATCGGCGCGATCAGCAGGGTGCGGAACACGAACTGTGCCCGCTTGCTCTCCAGGCTGATGACGAGTTCGGCGGCGAGGAGTGGGATCGCCCAGGCGATGGTGACACCGAAGACGAAGATGAAGCCGAGGTTGCGGAACGACCTCCACCACAGGTCGTCCGCGAGCATCGTGACGTAGTTGTCCAGGCCGACGAAGGGCGAGTCGAAGCCGGGTCGCCATTCGTAGAACGAGTGCCAGATCCCGCTCACCGCCGGGTAGTAGGCGAACATCGCCAGCGTCACGAAGAGTGGCAGAAGCGCGAGATAGACGTACCAGGGGAAGCGTCTGCGCCCTTCGGGCATGGTTGCTCCTTCGACGCGGTCCGGTCGCGGGGTCTACTGCTTCGCCCAGGGCTCGTTCTCCCACTTGTTGTCCTTGACCGCCTGGCGTTGCCCCTTGATCCACAGGTCCTGCAGGTAGGACTCCTGTGCGGTCTGCGACTTCGTGCCGAGCAGCCACCCTTCGTAGAGGCTGAGCGTGGTCACCCCGGGTGGTCCGCCGGGAACCGCGAGCGGGATCGAGTCACCCCACGTGCCGTCGGCGAAGGCCTTGGTCTCGTCGGCGCCGGTCGCTCCCTCGACCGCGGAGATTCCGCCGGTCGCGGCGAGCCATGGCTGGATGTTGGCCGGGGTACTGACGAACTGCAGGAACTTCACCGCGGCGTCGAGTTTGTCGCCCTTGATCGTCGACGGGATCATGTAGCTGGTCCCGCCGACGCTGGCACCGAACCGGGCCGGCGCGCCACTCGCCACCGGTGTGGACTCGGTGGTGATCTGCGGGAACGGCGTGCTGGCGAAGTCGAACTTCACGTCCTTCAGAGCGCTCACTCCGAAGTTGACGCCCCATGCCATGCCGGACCTACCGGCGGCGAAGTCGCGCAGGCCGACGACGGCGCCGTTGAGGCCCTCGGTGTTGCCGGACCAGTTCTTGTCCACGCAGGCGTCCCACATCCGCTTGATCAGCTTGTGGGATTCCACGACCTCGGGTGTTTGGGTGGTGAGGTCACCGGACAGGACCGCTTTGGCCATGGCCTTTCCGGCCACGGTGGGCTTTCCGGTCGACGACATCGCCTTACCCGGCTTTCCGTCGACGGTGTAGGTGTTGAGCTTGTCGACGTACTTGTCGAGGAGCATGCCGCTGATGGTCGTCATCGTCCACGCGGGGCCGAGGTCGGATCGGTCCATCGCGAGGGGCGTGTAGCCCGCGGCCCGGAGCTTTCCGCACCCGTCGAGGAGGTCCTCGAAGTTCTTGAACGGCGCGGTCACTCCGGCCTTCTGGAACGCGTCCTTGTTGTAGAAGAGACCGATTCCGACCAGGTTGAAGGGGACGAACTCGATCTTTCCTTCGGCGTTGCGGCTGGACGGGTTTCCGGTCCCGTAGTAGCGCTTGCGGAAGACGTCGAGCCAGCGTTCGCTGCCGGGACCGTCCTTGATGTAGGGGTTCGGCTTCTGAAGGTACTCATCCAGCGGGTGCACCATGTAGGGCTGGTGGGGTGCCTGGTTGAACACCAGTTCCGGCGCCGTGCCCGCCGACAGGTGCGTCGAGATCGTCTGGCCGAAGCTGGTCAGCGGCAGCACCACGGTCTTCACCTTGATGTGCGGCTCCGCCTTCTCGAACCTCGCGATCAGGTCCTCCCACGGCTGGCCGAACGACGAACCGCTGTCGTTCCACTGGTTCGGGCCTTCCAACGTGATGGTCGCGTCACCGCCGTCGGAGGCTTCCTCACCGCCACCACAGGCCGACGCCGCCAGTGCCAACGCGGCAATGCCCACGAGCATGCGCGTCAGGGTCGAGCCACCGCGCCGCGAGCGCGTGACGTGGTTGAGTGCGAACATGCGCGGGCCCTCCCGGTTTCAGGCCACTGCCGCCGAATGGGATCACGTGCCGAGGAGGAATGCTGTATCGATTCAAATCGAAGCTCGGACAGTGTTCATCGCGACTCGGACCGTGTCAACCACTCGGCACGTCCCTGAACGCGAGCGCTACGAGAGGTTTCCTGCATCGGCCATCGCCCCTGACCTCGTGCGGAGTGCAGGTCGGTGAGTGGGTGCGTCGGCCTCAGGTCCGGACGGCCGCGCCGCGCTCCTCCTGGATCTGTTCCAGGGACTTCCCAGCCGTTCGTGGCATGAACACAATGCCGACGACACCGCTCACGATCAGGAGCAGCAGCAGGATCAACGCGAGCGTACGGAATCCGGTGGCGGCCAGCACCGGGACCATGAAGCTCCATCCGCCGATCAGGATGCGCACCACTCCGTAGAGCAGGGCCTGCGAGGTCGCCCTGATCTTGGTGGGGAAGAGTTCGGTGGACCACACCCGGAAGAACGGACCCTGCCCGAATCCGCTGCCGATGTTGTTGACGAGGATGTAGGCGAACGCGACGCCCACGCCCAGCGGGAAGCTGAACAGCAGACCGTAGGCGATCGCCTGCAGCGCCGCGCCCACGGCGAACAGCAGCCTGCGGTGCCTGGTGTCGCTGAACGGCATGAAGATCAGCGACGTGGTGATGGTGACGACCAGGAAGCCCAACGCCTGCAGACCGACGCTGACACCCTGGCCCTGCCCCCCGACGGTGCGCAGGATGTAGGGGAAGAAGAAGCCGGCGGTCCCGGCGACCAGGTTCCACGGCAGGAACATCGCGAAGACGAACGCGAAGGCTCGCAGGTTGGCGCGGGTGGTGAAGTCTCGCAGCCGCATCCGCTGCCGCGTCGTCGTGGCGGTCGCCTTCCAGCGTTCGGACTCCACCATTCCGCGGCGTAGGAACCACGTGACCACGGCCACGACGAACAGGTGCGCGAAGACGATCCGGATACCGAGCAGGCCGAGCGGTGCCAGCGCCCAGGCGAGGGCAAGGGTCAGTACCGGCCCAAGAGACCAGAACACGTTCGTCAGGCCGAGCAGCCTGCCGCGGGCACGGTCGGGTGAGAACTCCGCGATGAGCGTCCAGGACGTCGGGATGTCCGCGCCGACCGCGAGCCCGACGATGACGAAGCCGATCAGGAGCCCCACCAGGTCGGGGGAGAAAATGATGAACAGCGTGCCGAACGCGTAGATCAGCAGGTCCCACTGGTAGACCGCCTTCCGGCCGACCCGGTCCCCCAGCCAGCCGCCGATGAGGCAGCCGATTCCCGCGGAGATCGCGTTGGAACTGAACGCCGCGATGAGGCCGACCGTGCCGCTACTGAGGTGGTACGCCGTCGCCCACAGGGCCAGGCCGGCCGACCCGGCGACGATCGAACCGGCGTCGATGTAGTCGGCCATGGAGGCCAGCACCGCCCACCGCCACTGCCGCCGATCCACCCCGCTACCCCGGGTCGACACGGCACTGCTGGTACGTCCGCTCGCACGACCGCTCATGCGCAAGGCTCCGTCCCACCCCGCCCCGCGCGCCAGCACACCGCGCTCCAAGCCGGCAGTGCTCCGCGCTCACATTCTGGCCGGGGTCGATCAGGTCGATGAGTGCGTGTCCGCGCGCGACCACTCACCCCGGTGTGAAAGCGCGGGCACGGTGGAGAACGCCCCGATCGTTCTCAGCCCGGCATCCGTCGTCAAGCCGACTCGGCAACTTCGGCCACACCCCGGCTACGACCGGCCAACCGCCCTCGGGACCGGCCCGGCATACAAGCGCTGTTCGGAAACTGGCTCCGAGCGGACCCTTCCTCCGTTGTCGTCATGCCTGCCTTGACGGTGCCGCCAGCGCCCTACAGGCGCGGGTCGACCGGCTCGGACTCCAGGGCCAGCAGCGCGAACACGGGTTCGTGCACACGCCACAGCGGTTCGCCCCGGGCGAGGCGCTCCAGCGACTCCAGGCCCAGCGCGTACTCCCGCAGCGCCAGGGAGCGTTTGTGTCCGAGCTCGCGGTCGCGCAGCCGGGTCAGGTTGGCTGGCTCGGTGTAGTCCGGACCGTAGATGATGCGCAGGTACTCGCGGCCACGGACCTTGAGGCCGGGTTGCGCCAACCCCTTCCCGACTCGGGTGAGGTTGGCGTACGGCTTGACGACCATGCCCTCGCCACCGGCCGCGGTCAGCTCCTCCCACCAGTCCACGCCCGCGGCCACGGACTCCGCCGAGCCGGTGTCCACGACCAGCCGCCGAGTCGGGCGGACCAGCGCCGGGTCGGCCTCGACCAGACGGTCGGCGACGCCGAGATGCCAGTCGTGGTCGCGCTGGTGCCAGGTCGCGCCCTCACTCGCCAGGACCTGGAACGGGGCCACCATCACTCCGTCGAGACCGCTCACGTCCCAGCAGTAGCGGCGGTACGCGGCAGCGAAGGCGTCGGCGTTCGTCGTGCGGGCGTGGGTACGCAGGGTCAGGTCCGCGACGTCCAGCCCACGGGCCGTCGCGCCCGCGAGCGCGTCCATGGCCGCCGGGAGCATCGCGCGTGACGCGGCGCCGACGGCGGCGTACTGCTCACGCAGCAGCGCCACCGCCTTGACCGACCACGGCAGGAGTTCGGCGTCCAGAAGGACCCAGTCGGCGTCGAGTTCCTGCCACAGGCCAGCCGAGGTGGCCGCGGCCCGGATCCGGGCGAGGAGCGTCTCGGTCAGGTCGGGGGCGAAGAAGGACCGGCCGGTCCTGGTGTAGACCGCACCACTCTCGCCAGCCGGCGCACCGAACCGTCGTGCCGCCACCGCCTCGTCGCGGCAGATCAGCAGGACCGCTCGGGAGCCCATGTGCTTCTCCTCGCAGATCACCTGCCCGACGCCCGCGGAGGCGTACGCAGCGAAGGCGTCCTCGGGGTGTTCGAGCAGGTCCGCGCGCTTCGACGTCGCGACGGGCGCCATCGTCGGCGGCAGGTAGGGAAGCCAGCGGGGGTGGAGCGCGAATCGGCTCATCACCTCCAGGGCGCCGGCGGCGTTCTCCGCGCGCACCGAGATCCGCCCGTGGTGGCTGGTCTCGACGATCTGCTTGCCGAGGACGTCGGTGATGTCGAGCTCGTCGCCGGCCCGGTCGCGGCCGCCGGCCGTCGCCTCGCCGGTCTCCGCCGCTACCGGGAACGGCTTGGCCGGCTCGTACCAGACCTGCTCGGCGGGCACCCGCACGATCTCCTTCTCCGGGTAGCGCAGGGCGGTGAGGTGTCCGCCGAAAACGCAGCCGCTGTCGAGGCACATCGTGTTGTTGACCCACTCGGGTTCCGGGGTCGGCGTGTGGCCGTAGAGCACCATGGCCCGGCCGCGGTAGTCGTTCGCCCAGGGATAGCGGACGGGCAGGCCGAACTCGTCGGTCTCGCCGGTGGTGTCGCCGTACAGAGCGAAACCACGGACCCTGGCCGAGGCGCGCCCGTGGTACTCCTCCTTCAGGCCCGCGTGGGCAACGACGAGCCGGCCGTCGTCGAGGACGAGGTGGGAGATCAGGCCGTCGCACCACGTCTCGACGTCCTTACGGAAGTCCTCCGGCTCGGCGGCGAGCTGCTCCAGCGTCTCGGCGAGGCCGTGGCTGACTCGGACGTTCCGTCCGATGAGGGCCCGGACCAGCTTGTTCTCGTGGTTACCCGGGACGGCGAGGGCGTGCCCCGCGGCGGTCATGCCCATCGCCAGCCGGAGCACGCCGGGCGAGTCAGGTCCGCGGTCGACCAGGTCCCCGAGGAAGACGACCTGACGTCCCTGCGGGTGCGCCGCGTCGACCGCTCGGCCCTCCTCGTCGCGGGTGAGCACGTAGCCGAGCCGGTCCAGGAGCGACTCGAGCTCCGCGCGACAGCCGTGGACGTCGCCGATGACGTCGAAGGGGCCGTGCTGGTCACGCAGGTCGTTGAACAGCTTTTCCCGGACGATCCGGGCCGAGTCGATCTCCTCGACCGAGCGCAGGACGTGGACCTTACGGAAACCTTCGCGGTTCAGCCCCTTCAGCGAACGCCGCAGTTGGTCGCGCTGGCGACGTACGACGTGCGCGCCGAAGTCGCGGTCGGTCCTGGCTCGGTTGCGGGCGACGCACACGCTCTCCGGCGGGTCGAGGACGATGGCGACCGGGAGTACGTCGTGGGCTCTGGCCAGTTCGACGAGCTGGCGGCGGGCGTCCCCCTGGACGTTGGTCGCGTCGACGACGGTGAGCCGGCCGGCCGCGAGGCGCTTACCGACGATGTAGTGGAGGACGTCGAAGGCGTCCTGGGTGGCCGCCTGGTCGTTCTCGTCGTCGCGGACCAGCCCACGACAGAAGTCGCTGGAGACGACCTCGAACCGGCCGAAGTGGCGGGCGGCGAAGGTGGACTTGCCCGAACCGGAGGGGCCGATCAGCACGACCAGGCACAGGTTCGGGACGTCGAGCAGCCGGCCACTCTGCCCGTCGACTGCCTGGTGGTCGGTGCCGCTGGTCTCGTCGGCGTTGTCGGTGGGTTGGGTGCTCACGCGCTGACCTCCGCTCGCGGTTCGCCGTCACTGGTCTCCAGCGCGTCGGTGATGCGGGTGAACACCGCCATCTGGGTCGGTGGTCCGAGGTCGGGGTCGAGTTCGCCGATCGGCACGAACCGGACGTCGTAGCCGTGCGCGTTGCCCGCCCGTCTCGCCCACGCCTCGAACTCCGCACGGCTCCACTCGAAGCGGTGGTCGGGGTGGCGCATGCCCCCGGCGCGCAGGCTCTCGTACCGCGCGTTGAACTCGACGTTCGGTGTCGTCACCACCACCGCGCTCGGCCGGGCGTGCGCGAACACGGTTCGCTCCAGGGCCGGCAGCCGCTCCGGGTCCAGGTGCTCGACCACCTCCATCAGTACGATCGCGTCGTAACCTTCGAGCCGGGAGTCCCGGTAGGTCGCCGAGGACTGCAGGAGCGACAGCCTCGCCCGCTGGCTGTCGGGCATGCGGTCCAGGTCGAGGCGTCGGGCGGCCCGGTCGAGTTCCCTCGGCGCGACGTCGACACCGACGATCTCGGTGAACGACGGATCCGCGATCAGGTCCCGCAACAGCGCGCCCTCACCGCATCCGAGGTCGACGACGCGCGTCGCGCGGAGTGTCCTGAGCTCGGCGAGTACGGCGGCTCGACGTATCCGGACCAGCGGCTCGCGCTGCTCGCTCTGTTCGTTCGTCGCGGTGTCGGCTTGTTCCTCCACCTGCGCGCTCATCGTGTCGTCGAGGGCGGCGAGGCGCTCGGCCGCGTCGCTCACGTAGCCGCTCTGATGGGCGAGGTAGCGGCGCATGATCAGGTCACGTTCGGGATGCGTGCGCAGCCAGGTCCCACCACCACGGACGAGCTTGTCGATCTCCTCGGTGCTGACCCAGTAGTGCTTCGCGCCGTCGAGGACCGGGAGCAGGACGTAGAGGTGACTCAGCGCAGCGTCGAGGGTCATGGTGCCGGCGAGGTGGGTGTCGACGTATCGGGACTCTCCCCAGCTGGGCACTTCGGGGTCAAGAGGGTGTGTCGAGGCGGTGACCCGCCAGCCGAGCGGCGCGAAGAGCCGCTCGACCAGGTCGGCGCCGCCGCTGCTGGGCAGGGAGGGCAGGTGGATCTCGAGTGGGAGTAGGGCACCCTCGAGGTCGGGGCGCTCCTTGCAGCGGCCGCGCATCGCCGAACGGAACACTCGCCCCAGTGCGACCGCGAGCATCGAGGAGGCGGCGTGTGGCCGGTCGTTCACGTACTGCGCCAGCGCGAACCCGTCGCCGCCGAACCGTCTTCCGCGCACCAGTCGGATGGGGTCGACCTCGACCAGCAACGCCACCGTGCACCGATCGTCGTCCGCCCGCGGGTAGAACACGTGGGCGGTCCCGACGGACAGGTCGAAGCTCTGCACCCGGTCGGGATGCTTGTGCAGCAGGAACCCAAGATCGGTGGCGTTCGGTGCGGTCGAGGTCAGCGTGAGGAACACGGGCGCCATTCTTCACCCAGGTACGCCCGCGTGGTGTGTCCGGTCGGACCGGCGGTTACGCCCCAGTGGTGTCCGCCGGCTCGAGGCCGATGATGGCGGCGTCGCGTGCGCCCACCTCGACCTTGACCGTCCGGTGGTCGACGACCGGGTCCTTGTCGGTTCCCCACCGGACCGTCGTGGTGCCGATCGGTGCGCATACCTGGGACAAGGTGACCGTGACGGTGCGCGGGTTCCTGGTCTGGTTGATGAGCCAGAGGTATCGCCCGCCCGCCCCCTCGTGCAGCCGCGCGGTGATCGCGGGATCGCTCACCTGGACCCGTTGCTCGCGTCCGGTCCAGTGGAGGAGGTGGGTGTAGTAGGTGGTGGTGTGGGGGTGGTGGTGTTGGTGGTAGCCGAGGGAGGGGTGGGTGCCGATGAGTCGGGTTTTGCCTTTGCCGTGAGTGTTGTCGATGGTGGCGGGGGTGTGGTCTTGGTAGTGGGCGGTGGTGGTGCCGGTGGTGGGTTGGAGGGTTTGTTTGAAGCAGGCGCCGTGGGGGGTGATGTTGTCGTGGGTGGTGAAGGTGAGGTTGGTGAGGATGTCGGGGGTGAATTCGACGTCGGTTTGGGTGGCGCCGAAGAGGTGGTGGAGGTTGTTGCCGGGTTGGGTGGTGTTGGCTTTGGCGTGGTCGGTGAAGTAGGCGGGACAGCCTTCGCTGATGAGGGTGCCGCCTGCTCTGACCCAGTTGGTGAGTTTGGTGGTGGTGGTGTGGTTGAGCATGATCGGGTAGGGCAGGTAGACGGGGATGTCGGTGTGGGTGGGGTCGAGGTCGTCGATGTGGAGGAAGTCGGCGTGGATGTTGGAGTCGAAGAAGGCTTGGTAGGTGCCTTGGAGTGCGTGGGCGTGGTGGTCGGTGGAGTGTTGTTGGGCGTAGGTGAACAGTTGGGTTTCGGGGACGTAGAGGATGTGGATGTCGGCGGGGGCTGGTTGGGAGTTCCACAGGGGCTGTTGTTCTGGTGCGGTGGCCCACGCCGCGATCTGGGACACCATCTGCGACCGGTCGGTGCGTGACCCGTCCATCCCGTAGGCACCAAACGCACCGAACAACGGACCATCCAACAACGGACGCCAACGTGGATACAGGAGTCCGCGGGCGCCTCCGCAGAACGTGATCATGTTCCACAGTCGGACGTCTTCTGGTCTGGGGACTCGCCCGTCCTCCTTCGGCCGACCGATGACCTGCGGTTGCATCCACAGGGGACCCGCCTGCGCCTCGGCGTGCCAGAAGTCCTTTCCTCTGGACGCCGAACGGACGAGGTCGAGAGCGTGGAACTGTTTCCAGGGCTCGTCTCCCTTTCGAGACGCGACCCAGGTGAGTCCGTAGGTGTCGACGTGGGAGGCGGCTTTCCAGTCGTCGGTGCCGCGTGGCGCGGCGTGGGTGAGGGACCCGGCCACACCATGAGCGGTCAACTTGTGGTGGGGGTCCAACGACCGGACGATCCCCGCCCGCCAGGCCATCAACTCATAGGCGTTGTCCTGCCGGAAACTCAACCAGTCCAACACCTCGGCAAACGGCGCCAACGTCCGCGGGGGAACGATGTCGTCCCACTCGCTGTAACTGTGGCGACCCCACACCCGACCCAACGTGGCCAGATCACCGTAACGCGCCCGAAGCCACACCCGGAACTTCCCCGCCGTCGCCGGGCAGTAACAGGTGTCCTCCGCATACCCACACTCGTTCCAGATGTCATACCCACCCGTACCCGGATGGTCCCGATACCGCGTCACCAACTCCGTCAGGAAGTTCCCCGCCAACTCCCTGGCATCATCGTTGTCCAGACACAACCCCGGGAACCCACCCACCGCCGAACTGCCTGGGACTCCACACGGCTACCATCACGACGCTCGAACCGGGCATGCGCCAACCTCGCGAACGCCCACTCCGGCGCCGACGTCATCATCTCCGCGATGATCGTGGAGATCCCGTTCGCCGCCGCCAACTCCAACTGCCGGTCATAGTCACCCCAGTCGAACACCCCCGGAGCAACCTCCACCGCCGACCACATGAACCAGTGCCGAAACACATTGTGCCCATCCTCGGCCGCCACCCCGTAATCCCGCTCCCAATCAGCAGCCGGCGGATTCGACTTCCGAAAATACACAGCACCATAAGGAAACCCAGGAAAACCCACAGACAACACCATCATTTCAGGTTGGCCGGTAGGCGCGTCACGCCTTGGTCATGAAGTACTGGCACGGATTCGTCGGAGCGGGGCTCGGATACTGCCAGGCGTCGAAGACGACCGGGGGCACGTTGTGGAAGTTGTTCCGCTGGATGCCGTAGGCCCCCTGGCGCATCGCGATGCCCATCGCGTAGAACTCCTCGGCGGAGATCTCCAGCAGTTCGGCCATGAGGTCCTGCTGGCGCTGGGGATCGATCGTGGTCTTGATCTGCTCGTACAGCTGCTGTTGCCGTTGTGCGGCGGCCGGCGGTTCGGTGCCCTCCTCGCCCTCACTCTGGTACCACTGCACCCAGCGGTAGGCGTTGTCGCTGGAGTTGTACGGGAAGAACCAGCGCGGGTCGAGCAGGACGTCGAAGCCGCCTCCGAAGCCGAGCGACACCGACGCGTCCTGTTTGTTGGCGTCGCGGCGGTCGTCGAGGATCGACCGGTCGAGGTTGCGGACGCGGGTCTGCACACCGACGGCCGCCCAGTAGTCCTTCACGAGCTCCATCAGGTCGACCCACTCCGGACCCTCGCCACTGATCGTCGCCTCGACCACGAAGAAGATCGGGTTGCCGTCGGGTCCGATCCTTCGGCCGTCGCTGTCCCTGCGCGGGTAGCCGGCCCGGTCCAGGTGCTGGTTGGCCTTGGCGACGTCGTAGTCGAGGTACTGCCGGGCGAGCCGCTCGTTGTAGTACGGCGAGTCCGGCCGCGGGCCGACCTGGTAGGGCTCGCCGACGCCGAGGTAGATGACATCGATGATCTCCTTGCGGTCGATGGCGTAGGACAGGCCGATCCGGAAGTCCTTGTTGGTGAAGATCTCCCGCTTGACCGGGTCGTCGTGGGTCAGGTTGAGCGCGATGACGGCGGAGTTCATGTACGCCTGGCGGGTGTCGTAGAAGTGGTACCCGCCAGACCTGCGTTTCTTCGCGAAGATCGGCTTGTTGTTGAGCGTTCCGATGTTGCGGTCCATCATGTCGATCTCGCCGTTGAGCGTCTTCAGTGTGAGGAGTTCCACGTCGGGAACGACCGAGTAGGTGACGCCGTCGAGGTAGGGCAGTTGCCGGCCCTGCGTGTCGACCTTCCAGTAGTAGGGATTGCGTTCGGCGATCACCCGGGATCCCTGCCCGATCGGAGTCGTGATCACCCACGCGAACAGCACCGGATGGACCGTGGTCCACAGGGTGCTCGAGGAGCCGCCGTGCGACTCGAACAGCTCCACCCAGTCCTTCGCGCCGCTCTCCCGCACCAACGAGTCGACGTCTGGGTTGTGCTTCTTGTGGAAGCGCCGCAGGTACTCGAAGGGGTACATGGTCAGCGCCGCGCCGTCCGGGGTCGCGAGGCGCTGGAGGAAGAGGCCGTTGGGCTGGGAGAAGGTGAACCGGACGGTCTGGGCGTCGAGTTTGGTGACGGTGGCGAAGCCACCCTTGTCGGAGAAGAAGACCGGCCGGGTGGTGCTGAGCTCCTCGTTGCCCAGCACGTCGTTGTAGGCGAAGACGATGTCGTCGGCGGTGAAGGACGAGCCGTCGGACCAGCGCATGCCCTTGCGCAGCGTGAAGGTGAACTCCGTGCCCTCGTCGTTGACGTCGTAGGACTCCGCGACGTTCGGAACGACTCCACTCCAGTCCGGCTTCCAACGTAGGAGGTTCTCATAGCCGAGGGTGCGGGTCAGCCAGGAACTGTCGGCTCGCCCGAGCAGGCCGGTGCGCCACACTCCGCCGTACACGCCGGCTCGCTCGACTGGCGTGACCACCATGGGGTTGGCCGGCAACCGCTGGGCGAGCGGAGGAAGCTCACCGCGGCCCACGCGCGCGGCCAGTGCCGGCGCCTCCGGTCCCTGGGCCGCGGACTCGTCGATGTCGGATGCCGTGTCTCCGAGCGGGTCGATGCTCACGAAGTCGCAGGCTGAGGACGCCGCGAGGGTCGCCGCGACGAGTCCGCCGGCTCGCAGCAGACTCCGCCGGTCGACCACCCGGGCGCCGCGCTGACCTTCCACCGCATGCCTCCCTTTCGGCCTCGCCGGGAAGGAGCAGAAGCGTGAACTGGTTCGCCGCCACCACGAACTCGCCTTCGACGGGCGACACGAAACGTCGTAGGGAAATGCGGCTTTCGCGATTCACGCTACGTCGGCGACGTGAGGCCCGCAAGGGCGCGCGCCCGATGCGGCTTTCCCTGGCCAGCCAGGAATCGAGGGGGGTTGGGCGATGACCGGATGTCCTGACCGGGTGCGGTCACGGGCACGCGTGCGTGCCGTCCGGGGGTCTTGCGGGGGCGCGTACGGCTGGCTAGCGTCTCAAATCGTAGAGGCTTGGTTCCGTTATTCGGAACGTTTGGTAGCCGCGCCGGGTGCGCGCCCCAGCCTGCCCTGGCGAACCGTCCCGATGGCGTCCTGATCCTGAAATACCGTCCCGCGATTCGTCCGAGAGCAGCTCGAGATGTTGGGGTGATGGCGTGGGTTTTCCTGGGTTTCCTTATGGTGCTGTGTATTTTCGGAAGTCGAATCCGCCGGCTGCTGATTGGGAGCGGGATTACGGGGTGGCGGCCGAGGATGGGCACAATGTGTTTCGGCACTGGTTCATGTGGTCGGCGGTGGAGGTTGCTCCGGGGGTGTTCGACTGGGGTGACTATGACCGGCAGTTGGAGTTGGCGGCGGCGAACGGGATCTCCACGATCATCGCGGAGATGATGACGTCGGCGCCGGAGTGGGCGTTCGCGAGGTTGGCGCATGCCCGGTTCGAGCGTCGTGATGGTAGCCGTGTGGAGTCCCAGATCAGTGGCAGTTCGGCGGTGGGTGGGTTCCCGGGGTTGTGTCTGGACAACGATGATGCCAGGGAGTTGGCGGGGAACTTCCTGACGGAGTTGGTGACGCGGTATCGGGACCATCCGGGTACGGGTGGGTATGACATCTGGAACGAGTGTGGGTATGCGGAGGACACCTGTTACTGCCCGGCGACGGCGGGGAAGTTCCGGGTGTGGCTTCGGGCGCGTTACGGTGATCTGGCCACGTTGGGTCGGGTGTGGGGTCGCCACAGTTACAGCGAGTGGGACGACATCGTTCCCCCGCGGACGTTGGCGCCGTTTGCCGAGGTGTTGGACTGGTTGAGTTTCCGGCAGGACAACGCCTATGAGTTGATGGCCTGGCGGGCGGGGATCGTCCGGTCGTTGGACCCCCACCACAAGTTGACCGCTCATGGTGTGGCCGGGTCCCTCACCCACGCCGCGCCACGCGGCACCGACGACTGGAAAGCCGCCTCCCACGTCGACACCTACGGACTCACCTGGGGGTCCAGCCGGCACGGTGACGAACCGTGGAAGCAACTACACGCGATGGACATGGTGCGCGCCGCCTCCCGCGGGAAGCCGTTCTGGCACGCGGAGGCCTACGCCGGCCCGCTGTGGATGCAGCCCCAGGTGATCGGCAAACCCCGCGACGAGGGTCGGATCGCGAGTGTCGAGGACATCAGGTACTGGAATCTCGCGAGTTTCGCCGGCGGCGCGTCGGGTGTGTTCTACCTGCGTTGGCGTCCGTTGTTGGATGGTCCGTTGTTCGGTGCGTTTGGTGCCTACGGGATGGACGGGTCACGCACCGACCGGTCGCAGATGGTGTCCCAGATCGCGGCGTGGGCCACCGCACCAGAACAACAGCCCCTGTGGAACTCCCAACCAGCCCCCGCCGACATCCACATCCTCTACGTCCCCGAAACCCAACTGTTCACCTACGCCCAACAACACTCCACCGACCACCACGCCCACGCACTCCAAGGCACCTACCAAGCCTTCTTCGACTCCAACATCCACGCCGACTTCCTCCACATCGACGACCTCGACCCCACCCACACCGACATCCCCGTCTACCTGCCCTACCCGATCATGCTCAACCACACCACCACCACCAAACTCACCAACTGGGTCAGAGCAGGCGGCACCCTCATCAGCGAAGGCTGTCCCGCCTACTTCACCGACCACGCCAAAGCCAACACCACCCAACCCGGCAACAACCTCCACCACCTCTTCGGCGCCACCCAAACCGACGTCGAATTCACCCCCGACATCCTCACCAACCTCACCTTCACCACCCACGACAACATCACCCCCCACGGCGCCTGCTTCAAACAAACCCTCCAACCCACCACCGGCACCACCACCGCCCACTACCAAGACCACACCCCCGCCACCATCGACAACACTCACGGCAAAGGCAAAACCCGACTCATCGGCACCCACCCCTCCCTCGGCTACCACCAACACCACCACCCCCACACCACCACCTACTACACCCACCTCCTCCACTGGACCGGACGGCGCCAGCACGTGCGGGTCAGTGACAACCGGGTGACGGCCCGCCTGCATGAGGGCGACGGAGGCCGCTATCTGTGGCTGCTCAATCCGTCCCGGCTGCCGCTGCAGGTGTCGGCGACGCTGTCGACCAGGTGGAAGCCCTTCGCTGACATCGACGTGCGCTGGGGAGACAAGGACAGCGTGACCCTGGTCGACGGGCGCAGCCTCGACGCCGACATCCCGGCACGCGACGCGATCGTGGTGCGGCTCCTGTGAGGTGACCCCCGGTCGACGTACCCGCCCTGGTGTCGTTCTCCGAGCAGTCCTCCCCCGGAAGGCAGGCCGTGGATGACCAGGTTCGTGATCCGGCGGATCCTGTACATGATTCCGACGCTGTTCGTCGTCTCGGTGGCGGCGTTCGCGATCATCCAGCTGCCTCCGGGTGACTACCTGACGACCCTCAAGTCGCAGCTCGAGGCGCAGGGCCAGACGATCGACCAGGCGCAGCTCGCCGCACTGGAGGACAGGTACGGCCTCGGTGACCCGTTCTACGTGCAGTACCTCAGCTGGATGGGCGCGATCCTGCTGCACGGGGACTTCGGTCAGTCGTTCGAGTGGAACCGGCCGGTCAGCGAGCTCCTCGCCGACCGGCTGCCGCTCACCATGACCATCGCGATCGCGACGCTGCTGTTCACCTGGCTCGTGGCGTTCCCGATCGGGGTCTACACCGCGGTGCGGAAGTACTCCCTGGGCGACTACACGATGACGTTCGTCGGATTCCTCGGTCTCGCCGTGCCGAACTTCATGCTGGCGTTGATCTTCTCCTACGTCGGCCTGGAGTACTTCGGCCAGAGTGTGGGCGGACTGTTCTCCCCGGAGTACGTCGACGCCCGGTGGAACATCGGCAAGATCCTGGACCTGCTGCAGCACCTGTGGGTTCCGATCCTGGTCCTGGGGGCAGCCGGAACGGCGGGGATCATCCGAATCCTGCGGGCCAACCTTCTCGACGAGCTCCGCAAGCCCTACGTGGTGACCGCCCGCGCCAAGGGGCTACGAGAACGCACCCTGCTCTTCCGCTATCCGACCAGGATCGCGCTCAACCCGTTCGTGAGCACCGTCGGCTGGGTGCTGCCGAGCCTGGTCGGCGGCGAGATCATCGTCTCCCAGGTGCTCGGCCTGGACACCACGGGGCCGCTGCTGCTGCGCGCCCTGCAGAGCCAGGACATGTACCTCGCGGGCAGCCTGATCCTCGTCCTCAGCGTCCTCACCGTGATCGGCACCCTGCTCTCCGACATCCTGCTCGCGCTGATCGACCCACGGATCCGTTACCGCTACCAGTAGAGGAGGGGATGGATTCAGATGAGTCAGATCAGCGGTCCGTTGGCGGTCGACGCGGGTGAACAGTCCACGGGGCCGGCCGACGGCGACGGAAGTCTCTACTTCGCCTCGCAACGCCGGCTGATCATCCGCAGGTTCCGGCGCCACCGGCTGGCCGTCCTCGGGACCGTCGTCGTCGCCCTCATCTACCTCGTCGCGCTGTTCGCGGAGTTCCTCGCGCCGGGTGTCCCGGACTCCTCCGACGCCCGCTACGCCTACGCCCCACCGCAGCGCCTGCACCTGTTCGACGGCGGCCGGCTCGATCCGCACGTGTACGGCTACCAGACCCGGGTGAACGACGAGACCCTGGAACGCAGCTACGTGCCCGACCGCGCCCAGAAGATCGACGTGGGCTTCTTCGTCCGCGGTGAGCCCTACCAGCTCTGGGGTCTCATCGGCTCCGACATCCACCTCGTCGGTCCCGTCCAGCGTGACGCGCCCTTCCACCTCATGGGCGCCGACCGGCAGGGACGCGACGTCCTCACCCGCACCATCTACGGCGCCCGCATCTCCATGTCGATCGGCCTGGTGGGCGTCGGGTTGAGCGTCATCCTCGGGATCCTGCTGGGTGGAGCCTCGGGCTACTACGGCGGACGGGTGGACACCCTCGTCCAACGGCTCATCGAGTTCTTCATGGCGATCCCGTCCATCCCGCTCTGGCTCGGCCTGGCAGCCGCGCTCCCACCTTCGTGGGGACCGGTGCAGACCTACCTCGGCATCACCGTGATCCTCTCCCTGATCTCCTGGACCGACCTGGCCCGGGTCGTGCGGGGTCGGTTCCTGAGCCTGCGTTCGGAGGACTTCGTCCTGGCCGCCGAGCTCGACGGGATCGGCAAGCCACGCATCATCGTGCGGCACATGCTGCCGTCGTTCGCGAGCCACATCATCGCCTCGCTCACCCTCGCGATCCCCGCGATGATCCTCGCCGAGACGGCGCTGTCCTTCCTCGGGCTGGGCCTTCAGGCACCGGCGGTGAGCTGGGGCGTGCTGTTGCAGGAGGCCCAGAACATCCGGGCTCTCGCGACGGCGCCGTGGCTGCTCTTCCCCGGCGTCGCGGTCGTCATCGCCGTACTGGCACTCAACTTCGCCGGCGACGGGCTGCGCGACTCCGCCGATCCGTACGGCAGCTGAGGAACCAACGTCCGAGGAGGTCCCATGGCCCGTCACGTGGCAGCCGAGCCGCCGGCGTCGTCGCCGGACACCCCGACCGAGGCCGGGCGCGACCTGGTACTGGAGATCAAGGACCTGCGGACGCACTTCCACACCGACCATGGGGTGATCCGCGCCGTCGACCACGTCGACCTCACCGTTCCACGCGGCTCGACGGTGTGTCTGGTCGGCGAGTCCGGATCGGGCAAAAGCGCGACCGCGCGCTCCGTCCTGCAGCTCGTCGACGAGCCGGGGCGAGTCGTCGGCGGTCAGATCCTCTACACGCCGCGGCCGGGCCAGCGGCCGATCGACCTTGCCTCGTTGGGAGCACGAGATCCACGCATCCGGGCGGTACGCGGCAAGGAGATCGCCATGGTCTTCCAGGAGCCGATGTCCTCCCTCAGCCCCGTCCACACGATCGGCCGGCAGATCGGGGAGGTGCTACGCCTGCACGAGGGCATGGACAAGCGGCAGGCACGGCAACGGGTGATCGAGCAGCTCACGAGCGTCGGGATCCCCGAGCCGCAGGACCGCGTCGACTCCTACACCTTCCAACTGTCCGGTGGAATGCGACAACGCGCCATGATCGCGATGGCGCTGATCTGCCACCCGAAGCTGCTGATCGCCGACGAGCCCACCACCGCGCTCGACGTGACGACGCAGGCCCAGATCCTGGACCTGCTCAGCGACCTCAAGCGGCGGCTCGGCATGACGATGCTGTTCATCACCCATGACCTCGGCGTCGTGGCGGAGATCGCCGACCAGGTGGCCGTCATGAACCAGGGCAGGATCGTGGAGTACGGCGACGTCGACCACGCACCAGACCACGACTACACCCGTGCCCTGCTGAACGCCCTGCCGCGACGGCGGTACTCCCACGGGCCGGGCGCCCACGCCTCCACACCTGCCGCGCACGTACGCACGACGCCCGTGGCTGTCGCGACCGCCACTCGCCAGGACGGGCCGGAGGAGGCGGCGAACGGGGCCGAGCGCGAACCTCTCGTCACGTTGACCGACCTGCGCATGGCGTTCGCACCTGCTCCGCGCGGGTTCTTCTCCCGCCGCGGCGGCGCGGTGACCGCCGTGGACGGGGTGTCGCTGGAGATCCGCGCCGGGGAGACGCTCGGGCTGGTGGGTGAGTCCGGCTGCGGCAAGACGACCCTCGGACGCTGCCTGCTCGGGGTGTACCGACCGACCGCGGGCCGCATCCTCTACACCCGGACGGACGGTTCCAAGGTCGACCTCGCGACCCTTGCCGGCCGGGAGCTTCGGGCCTTCCGTGGCGAGCTGCGGATGGTCTTCCAGGACCCCTACAGCTCACTCAATCCGAGGATGACGGTCCGGCAGATCATCGGTGAACCTCTGCGCGCCCTGCGGGGCGTCGCCGGTCATGACGCCGACGACCAGATCGCCGACATGCTTCGCCGGGTCGGGCTGCGGGCGGAGTACATGAGCCGCTACGCACACGCCTTCTCCGGCGGCGAACGTCAACGGATCGGTATCGCCCGGGCGCTGATCACCAACCCACGACTGGTCGTGGCGGACGAGGCGGTCAGCGCTCTCGACGTGTCGATCCGCGCCCAGGTGCTGGACCTGCTGGGGAGTCTGCAGGACCAGCTCGGGCTCACCTATCTGTTCATCTCCCACGACCTGTCGGTGGTCGAGAACATCGCCGACCGGGTGGCGGTGATGTACTTCGGGAAGCTCGTCGAGCAGGACGACACCGAGGCGGTGTATACCAACCCGCGCCACCCGTACACCCAGGCGCTGCTGTCCGCGGTGCCCGTCCCGGATCCGCGGATGCGTGGAGAACGCAGCCGGCTGCTCACTCCTCCCACCGACATCGCGAACTGACCTGGACGAAGCGTCGCCCGTTTCCTCGATTTTAGAGAAACTCGTGAACGGCGTTTCCCACACGTCCGCAAGTTCGGGTTGACAATAAGGTTCGTCGGGGTCGCGGGCGCATTTCGAGTGTCAACCCGACCCGGTCACGGGGACGGGCTGAAACGGCACCCCCGATGGGGTGCCGTTTCGCTCAGCCGCGACGACTATGCGCCGAGGTCGTACTCCCCCACCTTCACGTCGTGGATAAACTCCGACCACAGAGCCGCCGGGACAACCAGCGTGCCACCGTCACGATTCTTCGTGTCACGGACGCCGACCAGGCCGGACGCGCTGCCGACCTCGACACAGTTTCCAGAGCCATTACTACGGCTCGGCTTCTTCCAGTTGCTAAACTCCATGTCCCGAGACCTCCATCTCGTCGGCGGCTTTCGCTAGTAGGTACGCACTGTCTTCCGGTGACAGTGCGGCCTTGCGAAGGCGGCAATACAAATGTTCATACCGCTCGACCTCCCCCTCGTCCACAAGAATGAGGTCGGATGTCACAGTATCCACGGCCGCGACCCGCGGATCCTTCGGATCACCAAAGCTGTAAAGGCTGAAGGGTGATCTCGGCACCGTGTAGGCATCGATCCGCGCGTCGACCGGGAGAATTCTGACACTCGCCGTTCCGCTATTGGCGGCGAGGTGGCGTAGCTCGGCGACGTGCACATTCGGTGGCACACTGAGGCGCCTGATGACCACCTCGTCGACGATGACCTCATACGTCGCACCGTTGAGACGCAGCATGCGCTGACGTTCGGCCCGCGCCCGGGTCGCGACGTCCGGCGCGGAGGTGTCGGCACCGAAGCTGAGATCGTCGTTGGCAGCCACCGCCTTGGTGTACTGCGGGGTCTGGAGAAGCCCGGGAATGACCGTGTCCTGGTACTCCCGAATGGCGACCGCTCCCGCCTCCAGTGCGGCGTAGAGCGCCTGGCGCGCATCCATGGGGATCGACTCCCACCAACCACGGCCGGCTGCTTCCTGGGCGATCGTGAGGATCTGGTGGCGCTCGCCGTTCTCGGGAACCTCGAGCCCGTCGAGCACTCTGATCACGTCGCCTTGGTCGGGACGGTAAGGTCCGCTCTCCAGGCGGGAGATCTTGGACTGGCTGAGGCCGGTCCTGGCGGCGAGCTTGGCGTGGGTGAGACCAGCTCGTTTCCGGAGCTGGGTCAGCTCACGCCCGAGCCGTAAGCGGCGCACGTACGGACTGATCAAGAGCCCCCCTCGTTCACTCCCACGTCCTATGCAGCCCGGCGCAGATGCTGTCCGTGCGCCGGATTCAGGACCTGTGACGACTTTTTATCACCAAATCGGTAGCAGTTGGGTGTAAGCGGACGAACTGCGGTGCATAATTCAGCACGACGCTTCTTGCGGCGCACAACATGATCTATCCAGCCGGAGAAGTCGCACGGCCTGCCGTGCCAGGAGCCTCAAGGGGGGAGGTCCTCGAATGCCGATCCGCGCAGCGATCGAGTCGGTCCGGACGCGCCTTGGGAGACAACGTGCGAGCAACCGGCACCGCGCCGGAATTCCGAAAGAACGGCTCGCAGGTGTCTACACCACGACCCTGGCCGCGCGCGCAGGGGGTGCCGCCCCACAGGCGAAAGTCCCGACCACGCACACCGCTCAGATCACCGGCCGCCGCGAGCGGCTGGTCGCCCGGACCCAGTGAAGGTCAGCTCCAGTGCAAGATCACCGACGTTCCGATGACGGCTGCCGCGAGCCTCGCTCTGGCGGCGAGTCGGGCGTCCTCGACAACGCCCGTAACTCGCACCTCATCCATGACCGGCCCGAGAAACTGGACGAATTCGTGATCGACATCGACGGAGCCGTCCCGCTGCGCTGGGCACCATACGAGCAAATTTGCATTGCTCTTCTCCACCCGCCCGGTCGCACAGCGGGCGCGTCGCTCGCGGAGTACCGCCACCCCCGCGACGGCCGCCAATTCCGGCAAGCCCGGACCCTGCCCACATCAGGGATCTGGGCCGCCTTTCGCCCCGTCGAATAGAGCACGTCACCTTCGAAATGGATCTTCCCGAACGGACCGCCGCACGCGCGCGCATCAGGCGGTCCCCACAGCGTGGACCTGGCCCCGGTCGTCAATGGCGCCGGTCGGAGCCAGGCTCCCGACCCCACCTGGCGGAGTGTCGGACTCTGCGTGCAGATCGACGCCCCGCCTCACTGGATGTCCCCCGCCGAGAGCCCCGGCCCCAAACGGGTCTCGCTACGGAAGCGGTGGGTGGGCGGCAAGAAAGGAAGCGCTCGGGGACGCATCGGTCGCCAAACCCCATCCCCGAGCGCCGCATCCCCCCAGAAAGGTATGTCTCATCATGCGCAAGATCAACACCCCCGGCAATGGTTCCTCTTCGTACGACGGCGGACTCGGCGATCACAACGACCCCCGCAGCCTCGGCCTGACCAACGAGGGTGAGCCGCAGGGCTTCCTCGCCGACGGCGAGGGCAAGTCCCAGCTGTAAGTCCGTCGGGAGGTTTTCCGTCGCACAGCGGCCCGGGTGTCGGTGGACACCCGGGCCGCCTCCCTGTTCCGCGGGGGTGAACGGGCCCGCGGAACACCACCGTGGTCTCAGCGCAGGACGCCGCGCAGCCGTGCCGCGAAGGCTCGCGGGTGGGTGAGGTTGGCGTTGTGGCCACCCTGGAACTTCGTCAGGCCGACTCCGAGAAGTTCGCTGAGCTGGTCGGCGCACTGACGGTCGAACACGTGCCGCGGCGTCGCGGCACCGGCCGCGGGAACGATCCGGGTCGGCGTACGGACCAGCTCCTTCGGGTCGAGGTCGTCGACCTGGACCGCGGTGAAGTCGTGCTCGAGAAAGTGGTGGAAGTTTCGGGTCCGCTCCGGCGTCATGGGTTGCGGCGTGAGGTCTGGCTCACGGTCCTGGCCGGCGGGGTCGATACCGAGGATCTCGGCCACCTTCGGGAAGGCCGCCTGCACTCCGTCGAGGCGGTAGAGCTCCTGGATCTCCCGGAGTTCGTCGCGGTGCCGGTCGCGCAGCGGCTCGGGCAGCAGCCAGGGAGCGACCGGCTCGAACGCCACCAGCGTGCTCAGCCGGCCCGGGTGCTCGACCGCGAGGTGGAACCCGATCACGGCGCCGATGCTGAGGCCGAGCATCAGGGCGGGCTCGTCGGTCACCGCCGCCAGCACCTGGCTGGCGTCGTCGGCGTGGACCGACAGCGTGGCCGGCGGTCCGTCCGCGATCGGCGTACTCCGCGAGAGCCCGCGGCGGTCGTAGGTGACCACGGTGTAGGTGTCGACGAGTTGGTCGACCAGATCCTGACTGCGTCGCGCGTGTCCCTCGCCGCTCTCTCCGACCAGGAGCACCGGGCCGCGTCCGCGGACCTCGTAGTACAGCCGCGCGCCCTCGACCTCCACCAGCCCTGACTCGACCTGACTCATGCGCCTGTCCTTCCTTGCGTTCGTGGGTGTTCACCGGTCATGTCGGCCGGGCACGTCGACGACGATAATCCATCAACTTCGATCTATCAACATTGATGCATCGGTTGTGATGTACCTTGCTCGGTGTGAACGGTGTCGACTTGTTCCTGCTCGGCCGGACGCTGATGAAGATCGGCGAGGAGGCCATGCCCACCGAGGGCCTCGGCGAACACACCCGTGGCGTGCGCTCGGTCCTGGTCGTGGTCGGTGACGTCCGCGAGCACCCCGGGAGCTCGGTCGGCGAGATCGCCGAGCGGACCGGCCTGCCCCAAAGCGCCGTCTCGACGGCGATCGCCAGGTTGCGTGAGACGGGCGCCGTCGTCACGACGCCCGACCCCGCCGACCGGCGCCGGGTGCTCATCGAACCCGCCGCGCGGATCTCCGCCAGAGTCGCGAAGGTGCGCTCGACGAGCGTCGACGGCGCCCTCGGCGAGGCGCTGGGCAGCGACGATCCCGACGACATCGCCGAGGTCGTGGGCCTGCTCGAGCGGCTGGCCTCACGTTTGGGCCCGCGAGCCGGCACCCACCCGCGTTCCTGAGCATCCGCCCGCACTGGCCGCGGTCGGTCGGCCGGTTGCTGTCGGAGTCGATCTTCCCCCGCTCCCCGATGACTAGGGTTCCACCCGCGATACGGTGCCGAGCCGCGTCGACACAGCCCGGACAGGGGCTGAGCTGGATGGAGGGGAGACCACTCATGCGGGTCAGGACCGTTCTCACCGTCTGCACGCTCACGGCGGCGACCGCCCTGGTGGCGCCGTCAGCGCTGGCGGCGCCGGCCGGGACAGGGGTCACCGGAGGGAGCGCGGGTGTGGTGAGCACCGACGCCGCGACGCCGGCCAAGGCCAAGCCGGCGCCTCGCCTGGGCCGGCCCGCCGCCGACGTCGTCGCCGCGGCCCGTCAGGCGCCGCTCGTCCGCTACGCGCGCGGCCTGCCCGGTGGGGCGTACACCAACGCGGGCAACTCCGGCGGCGGCGCGATCACGTTGGCCTTCGCCGCCCTCGCCGGTGACCACTCCGCCGACACGCGGCTGCTCCAGCAGGCCCGCTACACCCTCACCGGCGGGAACGACATCGCCGCGAACGGCGGCTATCCGGCCCAGCACGAACTCCAGGTGACCGGGATGTTCGCGACCGCCAAGCTGGTGCCGCGGGTCTGGAATCGGCTGCGGCCCGCCGAGCGGGCCCGGGTCGACACGCTGATGGAGGCGTCCCTGATCGGCTCGGCGTTCACCACCAGTGACCAGAACCCGTTCGTCCTCTCCGGCGGCCAGCAGTACACGATGGACGGCGACGGCAACGTCAACCGGGACTGGAACCCCAACTACCGCGAGGGGATGGGCGGGTCGATCCTGGTCGCGACGGCGTACTTCGGGGTCGACCGGGCGAGGGAGATCCTGCGGACCTACGACCACGACGCCTTCGTCGCCCGACTCGCCGCCGACGGGCTGACCAACGCCTACGGGACCTTCACCTGGAAGGCGGCGCATCCGGACTCCGCCGCGCCGACCGGTGCGCAGATCGAGTCGGCGGTGCACAACTGGTCCTTGCACGGGATCACTCTGGACCAGGTGATGGACCTCGACGCGCAGCTGAGCGAGAACACCTACGGCGGCACCGTCGAGTGCGGCCTGAACGGGACCGGCATCCTGATGCCCGACGGCACCTACGCGGGCGTGATCGACAGCGGCTGCGAGGACCTGCCGAACCTCGGCCGCCCGGGCATGCTGCTGGAGTTCACCTCCGTGGACGCCGAGGGGCAACGCAGTTCGGCCGACTACGCCTACGGCGGCTACAAGCCCAACCTGATCACCCAGGCCGTCCTGATCGCCAACGGTCTGTGGGAGCCCGGCCCGACCGCCGACCGCATCGTCGCCCTGATGAGCGTCGGGGTGACCGACCTCTGGTACAAGCTCGACCACGGGTACCGCGAGTACTCTCACGCCCGTTTCTCCGGCATCCTCCGCAGTGACGACCCCGACTTCGGGTTCGTCTACCTGCGCTCCCTGTGGAACGACGTCGTCCGTCCCTACCACCGCATCCAGCAGCCGAGCTGACCCCACCGGTCGACAGCGCCAGCCTGGACGGCCACGAGAACCACCTACCCGCGCCTTGGCGGAGGAGACAACCCATGGAGTTCGCAGCACCATTCTCCCGGCGTACGGCTCTGCTGGGAGCCGCGGCTTTCGCCCTTCCCCTGGGCGACGGGCCGCACGGGGCGGGATCGGCCGCACCCACCGCGGAGACGACCGGGCAGGGCGCCGCCGCGGGTGAGGCGGGCTTCGGGTACGACGCGAGCGGCGTCGTCTTCACCGGACCGCCGCCTGGGCGCGCCCGAGGGCGGGTCAGCGGTCCGCCGAGCGAGCGGAGGCTCACGCTGTCCAACTTCGCGATCGAGGCGACGTGGCAGGTCCGCGGCGACTCGGTCAGCCTGGCGCGGTTGTTCAACGGTGTGACCGGGCAGGTCGTGCCGGTGACCAGCACCGGCTGGCTCACCCTCTCCCTCGCCGACGGCGGCCAGATCACCGGCGCCGATCTCACGATGACGCAGGCGCCGCGGCTGGTTCCGGTGCGCCGGCGAGGCGATGCCGCCCGGCTCGCCGAACGCGACGGCGGCAAGTCGATCCACACCGAGTTCCGATACGACAGGGACGGGCGCACCCTCGAGGTGGGCTGGACCGTCTCGTTGCGCGACGGCGCCAACAACGTGCAGCAGGAGTTCAGCCTGCGCTGTGTGGCCGGCACGTTCGCCATCACCAGCCTGCGTCTGCTCGACCTCGACGTGCCCGACGCGCGGGTGCTCGGGCGGGACGACGGCAACCCGGTCGTCCTCGGCCCGTCCGGCCAGGAGACCCTCTTCCTCGGTGTCGAGCATCCGATGGCCAGGGCCTCGATCACCGGGAACGCTGTCACCGTCTCCCTGCCGCGCTCAGCCGCCCTCGCGGCCGGGGAGACCTGGACCTCCACCACGGCGTTCGGCGTCAGCCCCGCCGGCCAGCTGCGCCGGTCGTTCCTGTACTACCTCGAACGCGAACGCGTCCACGCGCGGCGGCCCTTCCTGCACTACCAGAGCTGGTACGACCTCAAGCCGCCCGGCCTGGTGATCGACCCGGCCCAGCTGAGCGAGGCGATCGACCTGTTCGGCACCGAGCTCACCCGGCGTGGGGCGAGCATCGACAGCTTCTGGGTGGACGACGGGTGGGACTACCTGCGCTCACCCCAGCTCGATCCGGAGCCGGACCTGTGGTCGCTGGACCCGACCGCCTTCCCGGATGGATTCAGCGAGCAGCAGGCGGCGGCCTCGGCGTACGGCGGCGCCTCCCTGTCGTTGTGGATGTCGCCGTTCGGCGGGTACGGCGACAGCGCCTCGCGGCGGATGGCGCTGAACGCCAGCAAGCCGGCCGACCAGCGCTACGGCACCCACCCCAACGGGCGGTTCAGGCTCAGCAATCCGCGTTACTACGAACGGTTCCGCACGGTCGCGTTCGAGATGATGGACCGGTACGGCGTACGCGGGTTCAAGTTCGACGGGATCGGTGGAGGACTGCAGCAGACCGGGCCGAACCCGACGTACCTCGCCGACTACGAGGCGCTGCTGCAGTTGATGACCGACCTGCGCGCGCACCAGCCGGACGTGTGGATCAACGCGACCGTGGGGACGTGGGGATCGCCGTACTGGCTGTGGTTCACCGACTCGATCTGGCGGGACGGGGAGGACGCGGGTCAGGCCGGGTCCGGCTCATCCCAGCAGGGTTACGTCAACTACCGCGACTCCCAGACCTACCGCAACCTCGCGGTGGAGAACCCGTTGTTCCCGGTGACCGGGGCGATGGTGCACGGCATCATCTTCTCCGACCGGGCCTCGCGGGTCAGGGCCGACCACGACCTGTCGAAGGCGTCGGTCCGCGACGAGGTGAGTCAGGACATCCGGGCCTACTTCGCGCTGGGGCTCGGGCTGCAGGAGCTGTACGTGCGGCACACCCTGGTCGCGCCGGACCTGCCGGGGGCGGAGTGGTTCTGGGACACGATGGCGGCGAACGCGTCGTGGTCACGGGCCAACTTCCACCTGCTCACCGACGTGCACTGGGTCGGTGGGGACCCGGCCGACGGGCAGGTGTACGGAACCGCGGCCTGGAGCGCGGCGAAGGGCACGCCCGAGGGCATGCTGATGCTGCGTAATCCGGCGGCGGTGGCGCAGACGTTCCAGGTCGACCCGGGCGCCGTCTTCGAACTCCCCGCCGGCAGCCACCCGACCTACGCCTTCACCGAGCGCGACGATCCTCGCCCGACCGTGGTGGTCCGGGCCGGGGAGCCGTTGCAGGTCACGCTCGCGCCGTATGAGGTGGCGGTCTTCATGGCGACACCGAGCGAGGCCGACCCCACCGGCGAGTGAGTGCCTCCATCGAGCGCACATCGCATCGACGACCTGGCTGGCCGCGGACCGACGTGAGGTGTCCGCGGCCTGCCATGTCGAGGAGTCTGGCTTTACAGGGAGATTGGGCGAACCTAGCCTGCAGATAGACATCAGATGTCTTAGGCGGGTGACGGGAGACGGTGACCGGGCATTGACCACCATCGACTCGCAGGTACACAACGAGGTTCCGAGCATCGATGACCTGTTGCCCTATCTGCCGGACCTGTGGGTGGAGCAGATCGCCAACACGGTCTTTCGGGGGGCCTCCGACGGCGACGCGCCGTATCCACCGAAGTCCGCTCTCGCGGTGCGGCCGGACAGCCGGGTCGACGGCGGCCCGCCGGACCTGAAGACGGTCCAGCGCCAGGCACTCGACGACCGGGTGGACGCGGCGATTCTCCTGTGCACGTACGCGGTCGACGGCCTGCACAACCCTGAGCAGGCCGTCGCCATGGCACGGGCGGTCAACGACTGGCAGATCGCGCAGTGGCTGGACCAGGACGACCGCCTCCGCGGCTCGATCGTCGTACCGTCGCAGATCCCGCAGTTGGCCGTGGAGGAGATCGAGCGGGTGGGCGGGCATCCTGGTTTCGTCCAGGTCGCGCTCCCGGCTCGGTCGCAGCATCCCTGGGGCAGCCGCCTCAACCACCCCCTGTGGGAGGCGATCACGCGTCACGACCTGGTGGCCGGGATCTACTTCGGTGGCGCGCCCGGCAACCCGTCGACTCCGGCCGGTTGGCCGTCGTACTTCATCGAGGAGTACGTCGGGATGGCGTCGGTGTTCGCCGCGCAGGTGACCAACCTCGTCGTCGAGGGGGTCTTCGACCTGTTCCCCTCGGCCCGGGTCACCTTCCTGGAAAGCGGTGTGACGTGGCTGCCCGCGCACCTGTGGAGGTTCGACAAGGAGTGGCGCAACCTGCGCATGCAGACGCCGTGGGTGAAACGGCCGCCCTCGCAGTACATCCGTGACCACGTACGCCTGACCGCCCAGCCGTGGGACATGCCCGTCGACGACCGGTTGGCGTTGGACCTGTTCGACCAGTTGGGCTCGCAGGATCTGCTGCTGTACTCCACCGGCTTCCCGCACCAGACCGCGGGCAACCTCGAGCACCTGCTCAGCGTGGTCCCGGAGGAGATGGCGCGCAGGATCCGGTCGACCAACGCACACGAGTGGTATCGCGGCTTCGGCAGGTAGCCAGATCACGAGGACCGAAACGCAGGCAGGGAACGAAAGGGCACGATCGGAAGGTCAGAGATGACAGCGGTGACCGAAGCACCACGACACACGCGAACACGCCCGGTCCAGGTCGGCATCGTCGACTGTGACACGCACAACTACTGGGACGACCAGTCCGAGCTCAAGCCCTTCCTGGACCCGAGGTGGCACGAACACCTCGACACGCTCGGCCTTCGTCGCTACTCCGGCGGCTCCTACCCGCGGTTCTGGGACGACGCGATCGACACCAGGCCACCCTCGGGCCGCAGGTCGGGTTCGGACGTCGGCTTCATGGGGACCGACCTCCTCGACCGACACCACATCGCCTACGCCGTCCTCATTCCGCTCACCTCCGTGTCGGGCCTGCTGAACCTCGACCTCGCGAACGCGATGGCGACCGCGATCAACGACTGGCAGGCCGCGCAGTGGCTGGACAAGGACGACCGCATGCGCGCGTCCATCTCGGTGGCGACCGAGGATCCCGTCGCGGCGGCGGCCGAGGTACGGCGGGTGGCACAGGACCGGCGGTTCGTGCAGGTGCAGTTCAGTGGCCGCCCGGCCGAGCCGATGGGCCGGCGTCGCTACTGGCCCATCTACGAAGCCTGCGCGGAGTTCGGGATCCCGGTGATGTCACACGCGTTCGGATCCAGCGGGCAGCCGATCACCGGCGCCGGTTGGGCGTCGTACTACATCGAGGACCACGTCGGGCCGGCGATCTCGGTCCAGGCCAACATCGTCAGCATGATCATGGAGGGCGTGTTCGACCGCTTCCCCGGCCTGCGGTTGGTCTCCGTGGAGAACGGCTTCGCGTGGGCCGCGTCCCTACGCTGGCGCATGGACCAGGCCTTCGAGCTGCTGCGCTCAGAGGTGCCCCACCTGTCCCGTAGGCCCTCGGAGTACTTCGAGGAGCACGTCTACCTCGCCACCCAGCCGGTGGAGGAGCCGGAGAAGCGGGAGTACTTCCAACAGATGCTGGAACAGTACCCCGGCTACGTCGACCGGTTGCTCTTCTCCAGCGACTACCCGCACTGGGACGGTGACGCACCCAACCGCGCGGTGCCGCTGCTGCGCGACCCGGAGGCACGCGACAAGGTGCTCCGGCGAAACGCCCGCCGACTCTACGGACTCGCGTGAAGTACGTCGTCGCGACCCTGGAGGAGATCGCGCCCGGTGACCGCAAGATCGTCGAGGTCGCCGGGCGCTCGATCGGCATCTTCAACGTGAGCGGGGAGCTGTTCGCCCTGCGCAACCGCTGCCCGCACCAGGGCGCGCCCCTGTGCCAAGGATCGTTGTGGGGAACGGTCACGGCGTCGGTGCCGGGCCAGATCGAGTACACCCCGGGTGGGGAGATCCTCAGCTGTCCCCACCACGGCTGGGAGTTCCACATCAGGACCGGTCAGTCGTGGTGTGACCCGGGACGACTCCGGGTGGGCGGCTACCGGGTCGATGTCGAGAGTGGGAAGGACCTGCTGGAGGACGATGCGCCGGACGCGGCTGGGCCGGGTGGCGAGGCCCCGGCGGGGAGGGTGAAGGGTCCCTACGTCGCGGAGACCATCCCCGTCACGATCGAGGGCCACTACGTCGTCCTCGACGTCGCCTAGCCTCGATCCTGGATCCGACCATTCATGGTCTTCGTTGTGGGCTTGATGGCGTGGGCGTGGTGCTGTGGGCTGCGCTCGGAGAGCGCCCTGCCCGCGTCGTGCTAACGGCTGCCAAGATCGTCCGGCGCCAGATCTATGAAGCCTTCGGCTCGGTGTCAGCAGCGAGCTGCGCGGCGCGCTGATGGGAGATTCCAAGCAACTGCCCGATGTCACGCAGCGGCAGGCCGGCATCAACCAGTTCACGCACGGCCGCCCGCGACTCCTCTGCCGCACGTGACTTCGCCAGGTCAGATTCCACCCGCAGCTTCTCCGCACGGGCAAGATGTGCATGAACCGAGTCCGGCAACCGATGCGAGACCACCAGCTCGAAGGAGTCGGGTTCGACGTCACGCATGACCGCGATGAGGTCGCGGGCCATGGCATCGACCTCGCGCAGATGCCGTGCCTGGGTCGAACGGTCAATCTCCCGAATCCGGATCAGCCAGAAGCGGCCGTCGCGTTCGACGCTCGCATGGTAGGTATCCATCACCGCCACCATCCCCTCCCCAGGACAGGCTCGCACTCTTTGAAGATCTCCCGCCCGACCTCCCACTGCTTACCCTGAGCCTTGGCCTCGCGGTCGATCTTCGGATCAGGTCTCGGCGCTTCATGACACCTCCGTCTAGATCACACTTGACAAGCAAGGCAAGTGCACACTAGACGACACGCCGCCGGGTCCACGATGCGTACGGCTGTAGGCCCGCAGCGGCAGGCCGGCGGTTCGGTCGCCCGTGTCCGGGAGATCATCGAACCGCCGGCCCGGGAAGCGTCGCTCAGTCGACGACCGGGGTGGCGCCGAAGTCGTAGAGCTCCTGCAGTGAGTGGGTGATGTCCACGACCGGCTCACCCTCCTGGATGTCGCCCCGGCGGTAGGCGAGGGCGTAGGCCGGGAACTGGCCGAAGATGCTCGGCACCATCGTGGTGAACTTGCCTGGGCTGCCCTGCCAGCCGATCCGGTCCAGGGCGAAGAACTCGATGCCGCCCATGCCCTGCAGCGCGCCGTAGGCGGCCCACAACGGGACGGACTCGGCCTTGAAGCGGTTCGGGTTCGGCCACCCGGTCTCGGAGACGGTCTGTGGATGCCCGGCGATGCGGTGGAACTTCACCACCGTGGCGTCGGGGTCCCTGAGGGTGGAGCGGCTCTCGAAGGTCTGGCCGATGTCGATCATGTAGTCGGCGCCGAACCCCTCGTGCCGGCCGGTGAAGTACGCGTCGTGGCGGTCCACGACGTCGCCGGCGGTGTAGGTGTAGCGCTCGAGCGCGTCCATCGTGGAGGGCTGCGCGGTGATCCAGTTGCTCGGGGTGACGAGGCTGCGGACTCCGAGTTCCTCGCGGTAGTAGCGGGCGGTGTCGGCGTAGAAGCCGCGCTGCTGCTGGGTGAGGAACTCCCGCTGGTCGCGCATCCGGTGCTTCATCGGGCTGTCGGTCGGGTGGGCGTCGGAGGTCATCATCCACGCCTCCTGCACCACCATCCGGCCCTCGGCGGGCACGTCGCCGTCGACTCCGCTGCCGGCGCCCCAGGCGGACAGGGCCGCGGCCGGCGAGCCGTAGCACCTGGCCAGGAAGGCGCCGAACGCCGCGTCGAGCACGCGCAGGTGGACCTCCGGGATGTTGGTGCGGGTGAAGGTCCAGAAGAAGAAGCTGTCCTCGTTCTGGATCTCCACCATGGCCACCGCCGGGTCCGCGGCCAGCGCCAGACCTGTGTGGGGGTTGGGCGTGGTGAGCAGGGCCCGCGCCCAGGACCGGTGCACGGCCTGGAAGTCCGGGTCGAACATCACCAGGGCGAACGGTGTCCTGTTGGCGATGTCGTCGTAGCCGGGGAAGCCGGTGGCCGAGCCGAGCTGGACCCACAGCGGGAAGTAGTAGCTGAGGTTGACGTAGATGCCGGCCCGCTTCATCGCGGCGACGAAGGCGTGCAGTTGGTCCAGGTAGTGGGCGTCCACGCTGAGGTCGGAGGCGCCGTCGGCGAAGATCTGCCCGTGGATGCGGACCAGGTTGACGCCCCGCTTGGCGAGGAACCGCGCGAGGTAGTCGACCGAACCGGGGTCCTGCCGGACGATCTCGGGTCCGGCGTTCACGGCCCAGAACCGCACCGGCCTGCGGTCGCCCAGGACGAAGCCGCCACGCCGCGCGGTGACGAAACCGTTCCGGCCCGCGACGTCCTCGTTGAGGTGGGACAGGTCGATCGGTGAGGAGGCGAACGCGTCGGCGCCGACCTCGAACGGTGCGAACCCCTCTGCCGCCTCACCGCCGTACTCGCCTGGTTTGAACTTCCCGCGGGGGACGAACTGGCCCGGCGTGAGCAGGAACGCGTCGAAGCAGGCGGTCAGCGCCTCACCGGGGCCGGCGAGCAGCCGGAGTTCGAAGGACCGGCGGCCGGCGGCGAGCCGGACGGTACCGGCGTGGAACCAGTTCGCGTTGAGGAACCGCCGGATGTAGGTGTTGTCGGCCAGACCGAAGGAGTCGTCGAGGACATGCCACTCCCCCTCGTCGAAGCGCCACCGGAACGGCCCGTGGTGCCAGAACTTGCGGATCCACAGGTGGTACTCCCCCTCCTCCGCCACGTCGACGTCGTACCGCGCGAAGGCCTCCGGATCGTCGGCGCCACGGGTGCCCTCGTTGCTGAGCCACTCCCCTCCGGAGAGCAGGTGACGCTCCTGCTCGGTGGGCGAGAACTCCGTGTGCGAAGGGAAGTTCGTCTCGGCCGGGGCCTCACCCTCCCACCAGACGAAGGGGATGTCCTCGCCGTCGGGGCCGTCGTCGCGCAGCGGCGACCGCGAGATCACCGTGTAGAGAGTGTCGGCCGGCAGGCTGATCCGCCCGCCGCCCTGGACGTGCTCGATCGGCAAGGAACGGTTGACGTACCCGTTTCCGTCGAGGGCGTAGGCGTGGGCGCCGGGAAGGTGGGCGAACTCGAGGCTCGCCTCGATCCTGCGGATGCCGACGGGGTGGTCGCCGACGCCGGTGATGGTGTCACCCTCGACCTGCCAGCCGAGGGGCTGCTCCTCCGTCACGGCCTGCACCAGGACCCGTGCGGACCGGCCGATCGGCTGGCCGTCGAGGGCGGTCACCACGATCGAGGCGTACTCGTTGGCGCAGTCGATCACCACGTCGGACAGCTCACGTCGCCCGGCGGCGCCGAGAAAACCGAACGCACCCTGTGTGCACGGAGTGTCCACGCTCACCACGCCATCGCCGTAGGACCAGGTGAGCTGGCCGGAGGCGCTGCGAATCGTCTTCGCATCCCTGTCGATCAGGGCGGAGAGGTCCTTCGCCCGCACCGCGGCGGTGTCGGCGGTGAACGTGTTGCGAACGGGCCCGACGAGGAAGCTCCAGGGGTCGACGTCCACCGCGGCCGTGGCGGCCTGGGCCGCGCGTTCGGTGCTCAGCCAGGGAACCGACAGCGCCGATCCTCCGGCCACCCCGAGGACGAACGCGCGTTGGACGAACGCCCGGCGGGACAGGTCGTTCCTGGGTTCTTCGACTGGCTCCTGCGGGTGGAGCGGGCGCATCTTCGTGTCTCCTTCGGGTCGGTCACCTTCTGGTCGGTCAACTCGCGGCAGGACACGTCGGTGATGACAGGTCTTACTGGCCGACCCAGGGCGGCTCGGCGCCGGAATCGCTCATCGCAAGGTCGCCTTGACAGTTGTGCGTCGGCTGGTGGCAGCACGGTCCGCGCGCCGGTGGCCACTGGCCGGTGAGCGCGATCGGCTGGAACCGTGAGCGTACGCCGCGATCTGTGACGGACCAGGGATTCGGCCGTGGCCGATATCGGGCGGCAGCTTCTCCTGCATTCCCTCGCTACCTAGCCTGACGACGAACCTGAGGACCCACGACAGCTGACGACAGCTGATCGACCCTGAGCCGACCTCGCCGTTCCGACGGGACGCCGAGCGCGGGTGCAGCCGGAAAGGAGCGCCAGCCATGGCGGAAGCCACAACGACGGACTCCAGGAGGCAGGCCTGGCGGGGAACACTGACCCGCCGGAGCGCGCTTCGCGCGTTCGCCGCCGGTGGCGTGTGGCTCGCGGGTGGCGCAGTGCTGTCTGGATGTCAGCGGGAGACCAGTGGTGGCTCCTCCTCCGAGGTCACCCTCAAGATCGGTGGCGCGACCGGCGCGGAGCCCTATCCGGTGATGCCGAGCGCGGCGATCCAGAAGAAGGACGCGAACGCCAAGGGGTACGCCGAGGCGCTGACCAGCTGGCTGGACGACAACCCCGGCGTCAAGCTCACCCACATCAAGGCGGACGTGCAGAACACCGATGCGCTCGTCGCCTCGATCGGTGGCGGGACGGCACCCGACCTGTTCATCGGCAACGTGCTCGGCAGCTGGGGTACCGGTCCGATCCGGGACGCGTTCGTCCAGGGTCTCGCGGCCGACGTCACCGATCTGGCGAGCAAGTACGGCTTCGCCAAGAAGCTCAACCCGGTGGTCAAGCCGGCGTGGGACTTCTGGGCGGTCGACGGCAAGCGCTTCGGCCTCCCGTATGAGTACTCCGGCGCCGGCCAGGGGCTCTACTACCGGCGGGACTTCCTCGAGGCCGCCGGCATCGAGGACATCCCCTTCGACCACACGTGGACGTGGTCGCGGGTGCGGGAGATCGCCAAGGCGACGACGGCCGGTGACCGCAAGGGCATCGCCCTGGTCAACTGGAACTTCTGGGCGCCGTTGTCGGCCAACGGGCACGGCCTGCTCACCCAACTGCCCGCACCGGACCAGAAGTGGCACTGGAAGGCGGACTACGCGACGTACCGAGACACGTGGGTGAAGGCCGTCGAGCTCTTCCGCGGCATGCTCTACACCGACCAGTCGGTACGCACCGACATCACGTTCACCGACCAGCAGGCCAGCGACGCCTTCGGCCGGGCCCAGGTCGGCATGTGGATGGGCAACCCGGCCGCGCTCACCCACAGCCCGAACGACCCGTCGATGTCGAAGTTCGTCTCGCTGAACAAGAAGCCCTACGAGGAGGTCGTCAGCTGGATCCCGGTGCCCTACGGCGACCAGGGCTACTTCGACGGCACCGCCCGCTACAGCGCGGCGATGATCTCCTTCCGGCCCGACGCCGACGACGCCGTGCTCGACAAGGCGGTCAGCCTGCACGCGTACATGATGGGGCCGGGCCTCACCACGCAGATGAAGGTCATCAACGATCAGACCAAGGACCTGCGCAACGTGTACGGCGGCTACGTCGGCGGCTCGATGATCCCGACCAACACGATGATCCCGATCTTCGCCGAGAGCCTGACCGACCTGCCCGGAAGCGCGGAGGAGGCGTGGGGCAAGTCGATCGTGGACGCCTACTCGGCCGGGACGAAGCTCGCCCCGACCCCGCCCAGGGAGCTGTTCTTCCCCGCCGAGCAGAACCCCGGGCCTTCCGGTACGGCATCCGACGACGCCATCAACCGCTTCGCCTTCGAACGCAGCGGTGTCGACGTGGCCGCGGACTTCGCGAAGCTGGAACGCACGCTGAACAAGACGTATGGGAGTTTCAGTTCGAGCATCGAGGCGGACACGTTCTCGGCGGCGGCCAAGAAGTACTACGGCGAACTCGACAAGCTGTTCCGCGAGGAGGCGACGGAGTTCCACACCGAGGTCTACGGACCGTGGTATTCCGACAAGGTTCTCCCGGCACTGAACTGACGACTACGAGCGACGACGCCTCACCTGGACCTGTGCAGTGCGGTGCGCGCTGTCCTTCCGCGCTGCCGACGGATGCCAACGACCGTGACCGTGAGGATCCCGGCGACGGCGAGCGCCCCGGCGAGAGTCAGGGCCAGCGGGAGGGGTTCACCAAGAGTCGCGGGTAGGCCAAACGCTCCACGTTCCTCAGGAAAAGTGAGTGTGCCGGCGGCCGTACGGGTGATCTTCCCGCTCTTCAGGATGAGCTGGAACTTCCACTCGCGGTCGGGCAGGTCCTTCTCCGTCACCGCGACGGCGACCTTTCCGCGCTGGTTGGGCGCCAGGGTCAGAGTGCCGATGGTGCGGTAGGGGCCGACGCTGAGGGAGCCGTTGTTGTCCTTGAGGCTCAGCTGGCCGGTGATGTCGAGCGCGCGTTTGCCGTTGTTGTGGGCATCGGCCACGACCTGTGGAACGCCGTCCTCGGTTCGCTGCGGAATGACCTGGCCGATCTTGAAGTCCGACGGCGGTTCGCCGCCTGGTCCGACGTCGAGGTACGTCCGGATGCCGACCCGGTGCACCTGTGCGACGTTGCCGTTCGGGCCCGGCTTGGCCGAAGACACCTCCGCCCAGATCACGGCGTACCGCTCCCCCTCACTCGCCTTCTTGGGGACGGCGATCCGGGTCGTCACGGTCGCCCGGCCCTGTGGCTTCAAGTCGAGCTTGGTGTGGTCGAGGCTGATCCAGGTGGTCAGCTCGTTCGGAGTACGGCCCGGTGCGAAGACGAACTTACCGTCCTTGAGTTCGGCGGCCGCAGCGTAAACCTGCGCGCGGAGCTTGTTGCTCGAGGTGCTGACCACCTGAAAGCGCCGAGTGAACGCGGTGCCCGGGTTGACGTGATCGACGATGTAGATCCGCGCGCGCGGATCGTCGGCTCGGCTCATCGGAGCTTCGAGCAACCTCACGCCAAGGTCGCCGTCGACCTTCGAGTGGGGCGGGCGACCCTGGTCAGGGTCGCCCGCATCACCGTCGGCCGCGGCTGGGACGGCGGCCGCTGCCTGAAGGAGGACGACAAACAGCACTGCGAGTCCGCCCAGTCGGCCGACCACTCCGGCCGCTGGTCTTCTAGGCAACGGAGTGGTTGACCGTGCCGGTGTAGATGCCGGCCACAGCAGTGGCTGGAACGTTGACCACGAGGGTCGGGTTCCAGGTCGCCGAGTTGGGGCCGTCCCCATCGGTCTTGCTGAACGCGGTCTGCTCCGTGTCGATCGCCACCGCATCACCGGCGAGGGGCTGACCGGCCACGAACGTTCCGTCGCCTGTCTCCGCGGTGGAGTCGCCGGACCAGTAGTCCACGGCGGTGTTCGGGACGGTCTCGGCCGGCGTGCCAGCGCCGGTGGTCCATCCACCCGTAGCCGCGATCACGGTGGCCTCCCACGTCGCGTCCAGCGTTGCGCGGCCGTCGTCGACCGTCACCGGTCCGAGCGGCCCGGTGATCACTGTGCCGGCGGCACCGGACCCGAGGTCAACAGTGTCGGGCACCGTGATCTCCAACTCGCCCGCGGTGATGGTGAAGGTCACCGTGGTCGGACAGGTCGTGGCCTCGGCGCAGGTGGCTGCCTGGGCGGGTGCGGCGAACACCGCGGTTGCAGCCACCAGGGCTGCGGCACCCACCAAAGGCATGAGAATACGTTTCGACACTACTGTTCCCCCCGTCGCAATTCCGGTCCTGGTAGGACCGGCGGCTTTCGGTCCGAATCCTGCACTCAACACACTTGGGGCAAACGCCGGTTATGCAGAATGTGGACACGCTCATTGCCTTGGGAAACTGACCGGCTTGCCGCCGTCGTCTCAGGGCGGGTCCAGTCCTCGCACTCGGCCGGAATACCCAGCAATTCGACGTCCTGCGGACTGTGAGGCCGGAGTGCGGTCTACGCCCTCCGTTGCCGCGAACGGCGAGCTGTCCGGTCCCGGCCAGGCCTTGCGTGTAACGAAAATCGGTCCACCTCGTTGACCCCGCTGGGAGCCGGGCCCGGCGAGCGGCGCGGCCCCGACGCATGAGTTCAGGAAGGGCCGCTGACCCAGATGCTGCGCCTCGTTCGGGGCCTGGTCGCCGCCTGGCTGGCGCTGCTGGCGGTCGTCCAACTCGCCGTCCTCGGGCTCGTATGGTGGATCTTCATTCGAACCCCGCACGGCCAGGTGCTCGACGCGAGTGTGCTGCGCGCGACCCGGATCGGGCGTGCGCAGGTCGAGGGCATGGTCGACGCGTTGCTCAACGCGGTGTCGGTCGCCTCCCTGCTCGTGGCGACGGTCGTGATCGGCTTCGTCGCGCTCGCCCGCCGCCGGTACCGCCTCGCCATCGTCGCGACGCTGCTCATCGCGTGCGCCAATCTGAGCAGCCAGATCCTGAAGCGGTACGCGATCGACCGGCCCGACCTGGGCATCGCGGGGACCGACATCGGTGCGCCCAACAGCATGCCGAGCGGTCACATGACGGTGGCCACGTCGATCGTCGTGGCCGCCGTCCTCGTCCTGCCGCCACAGCTGACCAGCCTGACCGCGGTGCTCGGCGCCGGCTACGCGGCGGCCACCGGAATCGCCACCCTGTCAGCGGGCTGGCACCGGCCCAGCGACGCGCTGGCGGCACTGCTCGTCGTCGGCACGTGGGCGTCGGGGGCCGGCACCATCCTGCTGCTCGGCCAGAAACGTGAGCCGGTCACCGAGCCCGCCGCCACTCACCACCGGACCGTCGCCATCCTGGCGCTGGCCGGGGCCAGCCTGCTCGTCGTGGCGGTCCTGGCGATCGGGCTCACCGATCATGGTGAACTCACCGCGCCGGTCGATCTCGGCCCGGGCCGCCTGGTCGGCGCCTACGTCGGTGGTGCCGCCGGCGTCGCGGGTGGCACCGGGCTCATGATGGCCGTGGTGTTGTCGACGGTGCATCGGGTGGTTCCCACCCTGCACCGGCCGACTCTGATCGACACGATCGTCGACACCCTGCCCCTGCCGAACCATCCCTCCGGGGACGACGCGTCAGGCTCGACGGACGAGACCAGGACGGCCTGAGGACATGGTCGGTGCAGGCAGGGCGAGGACAGTGACGACACTTCTTGTTTCTCACCGCGCGGGAGATTCGCTGATCCCGGGTGACGGCTGCGAGCGGCGGAGGCGCCAGCATGTGGAATGACCTGGACGCGATCCTGAGTCTGACGGTGGGGTTCATCGCCGCGATCGCGTTGGTGGTTGTCGTCCTCAGCGTCATCGAGGACGACCTCGTCGCCGATGCCAGGCGCGAGCCTGTCACGGACACACCGGGAACCGATGCCAAGGAACTCGCGGTTGAGCGCGTGGCCCTGGACGACCAGTAAGACTCCTCGACGGTGACGGTGCCGGTGCGGTTACCTCACGCTCCGGCGGTCAGCCCCGGCTCCGGCGACCGGCCGCTGGGACGAGGTCCCCGGAGCGCGCCTGCCGACCTACCTGGTCATGCTTCTGCGCCATGGCGAGCACCTGGGTGCGCGCCTTCCCCTCCGCGACTCCGCGCGCGTAGGCCGCCCGCGCCTCCGCGGATTGGTCCCAGGTGTCGTGCCCCTCGAATTCAGCGGGTCCCCGCCCGAGACGCTCGTTCATGAGCTGGTCGTACAACGGCGTGTCGCTCATCAGTTGACTGCTCCCATATCCGCATGACCGCACCGGCAGATGGATCACCGGCCTGGGGGAGATTACCGGCTTCGAGAGATCTGCGCATGTCGCGGCTGCCGGCGGATCTTGTTCTTCCAGCGTGTGCCGCGATTTGGCACGTTGAGTAATGAAGAAGACTCGGAGTGCTCCGCGCCATTGCGTGCTCGTTGTGAACGACCATATCCGGCGGTATTCGCGACGGGTTCGGAGGACCGCCCTTGTGAGGGCCTTTCCGGTCAGACCGAATGTCTGACCGGATGTCAGACCGGATAAGGACATCGTTCATGTCCGGACCGATCGTGCCTCCCGGTCCGAAGGGCTGGGAGGCACGATCGGTGTACTGGTGTGGACCGCCGCGCCGTACGCGCCCGGGGTCAGCGGCCCCTGGGCACCATCAGGTCGGTCACGACCGGACGGTGGTCCGACGCTGTCGTCGCGACCTCGTGGGCGCCACGCACGGTGATGTCGGGTGAGACCGACACCACGTCGATGCGGCTGACCGGGTTGGTGGCTGGGTAGGTCTTCCCGCCGTTGGGTGCCGCGTCCACCAGGCCCTGTTCCCACAGCTTCGCCAGCTCCGGCGCGGTGGCTTCGGCGTTGAGGTCACCGACCAGGACCTTCGGCCCCTTGTCGGCGGCCAGGATGGCGAGCATGTCGTCCACCTGCATGCGACGGACGGCAGGGTCGGGCCGGTAGTCCAGGTGCGTGGAGTAGACGTGCACGCGCGCACCTCGGACGGCGAGGGTGACCTCGGCGAAACCGGGGGCCGGGGCGGGAACCGGGTTGGGGTCCTGGGTGGACAGCCGGGTGATGTCGTGGTTCTCGGCCTGCACGATCGGGTAGCGGCTCAGCACCGCGACGCCGTACTGCCGGCGCGGCGCGCCCTCGGTCGCGGGCTCGAAGTCGTAGATCGGCGCGAAGAACACCCGCATCCTCAGCTGGCGGGCCAGCTCGCGAGCCTCGTCGACGTAGTCGCTGCGCGTGTCCCAGTGCACGTCGACTTCCTGCAGGCCGATCACGTCGGCGTCCAGCGAACGGATCGCGTCCGCGGTGCGGGCCAGGTCGAAGACGCCGTCCTGCCCGGCTCCGGCGTGGATGTTGTAGGTGGCCACGCGCAGCGCCACCAGACGAGGCGCCGACGGTGTGGACTCGGCGGCCAGGGCGGCCGGTGTCGCCGCGCCGAGCACGGCGGTGGCGGCGAGGGCGGCCGCGGCGGCGAAGGCCCCACGCCGCGAGATTCCGATACTGCGTGTCACGCCGATCCTCCAGATCAGGTCGTGGTGAGCCCCGCACCGAACGGGAACAACGGCGTTCCCGGCTGGTCGGGGTCGGGGATGGTCACCGGAAGGTGGCCGGCGGGTTGGATCGACCCCGTCAGCACGCCGGCGAGGGAGGTCATCGCCACGTCGTTGAACACGTAGGTGGCGAGGTAGGTGGGTACCTGCGGGAAGCCGGTCGCGTCGTAGGGGTCACGGACCGCGACCGCGACGACGCGGGCGCCCGAGGCGAGCAGGGCCCGCACCAGGGCGAGCTGACCCTGGTCACCGGGTGCGCGGTTGGTGACCACGACCGTGACGTCGTGGGTCCGGGCGGCTGCGACGGCGGCGTCGATCCGCTGTTGGGTGGGCTGGACGCCGGTGCTGAGGACGTCGACGGCGCGACCGTGTTCGGTCAGGGCCGCGCCGAGGGCGGCGGTCGTCGTCGGAGCCGCCGGGTCGTCCCAGCCGGTGACCAGGACGCGCGCGTCCGCTGCGAAGGGGAGCGCGTTCGCGTCGTCGCGGAGCAGGGTCGTCGTCTGGTCGGTGATGCGCTGGGCGATGGTCAGGTGCTCCGGCGTCCCGACGACGTGCGGGAGGGCCGCGGTGTCGGCGTACGGCGACCGAACGATCCCCCGCCGCCACTTCAGCCGCAGCACTCTGGTCACCGACTGGTCGAGGCGTTCCTCGCTGAGCTCTCCCCCACGAACGGCGGCCACCACCGCCTCCCAGGCGACCTGCATCACGGGCGGGTTGACGAGCACGTCGACACCGGCTTTGAGCGCGAGCACCGGCACCCGGTCGTCGCCGTACTTCTCGCGGACCCCGGCCATGCCGAGGGAGTCGGTCACCACCAGGCCGTCGAAGCCGAGTTCCTCGCGCAGCAGGCCGGTCAGGATCGGGTGGGACAAGGTGGCGGGGTTGCCGGAGGAGTCGAGGACGGGTACGACGATGTGCGCGGTCATGATCGCGTCGACGCCGGCCGCGATGCCGGCGCGGAACGGCGGCAGGTCGATCTGGTCCAGTTCGGTCCGGGTGTGGCTGATGACGGGCAGGCCGCTGTGGCTGTCGACGGCGGTGTCGCCGTGCCCGGGGAAGTGCTTGAGGGTCGCGGCGAGGCCGGCGTTCTGGTAGGCGTTCACCTGGGCGGCGACCAGCTGGGCCGTGAGCTCAGGGTCCTCACCGAAGGACCGGACACCGATCACCGGGTTGGCGGGGTTGACGTTGACGTCGGCCACCGGGGCGAAGTCCTGGTTGATGCCCACGGCCCGCAGCTCCTGGCCGGTGATGCGGGCGGCGGTGCCGGCGGCGGCCACGTCGCGGCCGGCAGCCAGCGCCATGTTGCCGGGGAACTGTGTGGCCGGCGGGCCGAGCCGGACCACCGCGCCCTGCTCCTGGTCGACGCTGAGCAGCAGCGGTACGCCCAGGCGCCGGCCACGGGCGACGCGCTGGATTCCGTTGGACAGGTCGGCGACCTGGTCGGGGGCGCGGGTGTTGCCGGCATAGGCGAAGTAGACGAAGCCGCCGAGGTGGTAGCGGGCGATCGCCTGCGCGGCGTTGTCCACCTCGAGGAAGGACCGGTTCATCTGGACCGCGCTGGACTCGGCGGTGTCGGCGGTCTCGCCGTACACGCGGGTCGTGAAGAGTTGACCGACCTTCTCCTCGAGCGTCATCCGGCGCAGGGTGGAGGTCACCCAGCCGTGCTCGGCGTTGTCGGCGGCGGCGGTGTCAGTGGTCGCGGCCTGCGCGTGCAGCGGGTTGACGGTGGCTGCGGCGGTCGCGGTGAGGCCGGCGAGTAGAACGGAACGGCGGGACAGCGGACGTTCGGGCAGGGGTCTTTAATAGTTGACTTTGAGTTGTCGTTAGCTGTCACTAGAGTAGTGAGGTGAATTTGAAGGAATGGGCGGCTTCCCAGGGTGTCAGTTACGCGACTGCTCTGCGGTGGTACAAGGCTGGGAAGTTGCCTGTTCCGGCGTATCAGGCGGGGCGGTTGATCGTCATCGGTGAGCCTGGAGTCGCTGCACCTGGGACCGTGGCCGTCTATGCCTGTGTCTGTTCAAGCGACCAGAGCGCCGACCTGGACCGGCAGGTAGCTCGGGTGTCGGCGTGGGCCACGACCAACGACTACCAGGTCGCCAAGATCGTGACCGAGATCGCCTCCGCGCTCGACGGGAAGCGACGGAAGTTCCTCTCGCTGCTGCGTGATCCCTCAGTTTCGACGATCATCGTTGAGCGCCGTGACCGCTTCGCTGGCTTCGGTGCCGAATACGTGGAGGCCGCTCTGGCGGCGTCAGGGCGGCGTCAGGGCGGCGTCTGGTGGTGGCGGACCCGTGCGAGGTTGAGGAGGATCTGGTTCGGGACGTGAGGGAGATCCTGACTTCGTTGTGCGCACGGCTGCACGGTCGCCGTGGCGCGGCCAACCGCGCGGCTCGTGCGGTTGCCGCCCTCTGCGAGGACCCGGCGTGACCCTGCTCGCGTACAAGTACGCACTCGACCCGACGCCCCGTCAGGCCCGATACATGGCCGGACATTGCGCGGCCGCACGTCGCGCGTTCAACTGGGGTCTTGGCCGGGTGAAGGCGAATCTGGACCAGCGGGCAGCCGAACGTACCTACGGCATTCCTGACGAGCTAGGGACGCCCAGCCTCACATGGTCGCTCTACAGCTTCCGCAGGGACTGGAACCAGGCCAAGAACGATGTTGCGCCGTGGTGGGCCGAGTACAGCAAAGAGGCGTATTCGTCGGGGCTCGACGCGCTGACACGTGCTCTGGGCAACTGGGGCGACTCCCGGCAGGGCAAGCGCAAGCCTCGTGTGGTGGGCTTTCCTCGGTTCAAGTCCAAGCGACGCGCTGTGCACTCGTGCCGGTTCACCACCGGAACCATCCGCTGTGAAGAGCGGCACGCCGCACTTCCGCGCATCGGGCGGGTGAAGCTGCACGAGCATCCGGCCAAGTTGCTCGACGCGCTGGCTGAAGGGTCGGCGCGCATCATCTGCGCCACGATCCGTTTCGAGCGTGGCCGCTGGTTCGTGTCCTTCACCGTGGAGCAGTCGCTTCCCGAACTCACACCTGCTCGGCCCGATGCAGCTATCGGCGTGGATCTGGGTATCAAGACCCTCGCGACCCTGTCCGAAGGACCGTCGGCACCAAACCCGCGTCACTACATCCAGGCCCAGGCGAAGTTGGCTCGCCTGTCGCGACGCGTGTCCCGCCGTCGCGGTCCGGACCGGCGTACGGGCCAGGCCGCATCGAAGCGGTGGCAGCGCGCCAACGCCCAGCGCAACCGGGTGCATCACCGTGTCGCTGACCAGCGGCGCGACGCCATGCACAAGCTGACCACCCGGCTCGCGTCCACCTACGCCACGGTCGTGGTCGAAGACCTGAATGTCACCGGCATGCTGTCCAACCGCCGCCTTGCCCGTCATATCGCTGACGCCGGGTTCGGTGAGTTCCGGCGCCAACTGGAATACAAGGCCGAACGGTTCGGCAGCCGGGTAATCGTGGCGGACAGGTGGTTCCCCTCAAGCAAGACATGTTCGGGCTGCGGAACAGTGAAAGCCAAGCTGCTCCTGTCCGAACGCGACTACGTCTGTAACACCTGCGATCTGATCATGGACCGCGACAAGAACGCGGCCAGGAACCTCGCCGCGCTGGCAGTCGCCGCGAGTAGTGCGGAGACGTTAAACGGACGTGGAGCCGACCACAAGACCCGGGTCACCGGGCAGGTGGCTGAGAAACGTCAACCGGGCACGGCAGTAGCCGGTCAGACCCGGACTCCCTTGCCAGAAGGTGCAGGTCTGTAGCTAATGACTACTCACTTGCAACGGCATGCACGGCTCCTTCCGACCGACCGACCCCGCGGGCAACGCGTGTGGACAGAGCGGCGGCGCGGCGCGGGTGGGCACACAACGAGCACAACGGACACATGGTGCGTTTGGACGTTAGGCCGCGTCATGAACTGATCAATACGTGCCGACGAAGCCTGTCCGACCGGGGCGTGTCAGGCCGATCACGAGGAGGAGTTCCCCCCTCGGGGGCAGGGCCCCGGCAGGGCGGGAGCGCGTCGGGCCACGGGCTTTGGGGCTTCGCCACTCCCACCTGCGCCGCCGAAGGTGCAGAAGGTGACCACCGAAAGCGCGTCCGGTGGTCGTCTTCTGCACCGCCGACGCGTCACGGAAGGTAGGAGCGGGCCAGGGCCCTGCCCGGTCAGACGTCGCGGTGCCGCAGCGAGAGGTAGCCCGCGACAAGGGCCGCGGCGGTCCAGGCCACCAGCACGAGCAGTCCCTGGCCCGGCTGGAGTGCACCGTTCTTCAGTGGCCCCACCGTCATGACCTGGGCTCCGGCCTGTCCGGGCAGATACCGCGCCAGCGCCTCGGTCAGGGGGATCCGGCCCAGGATCGGTTCGACGACGTAGAACAGCGGGATGAGGATGCCCAGCGCCAGGGCCGAACTGCGGACGACGGTGGCCACACCGATGGCCAGCGCGCAGACCAGCATCAGGTACACGGCGGCGCCGGCGACCGCCCGCGCCACGCCGGGATCGCTCATGGCCGCACCGTAGGGACCCAACCCGGCCTGGTTCGCCGGCCAGGAGATGAAGGCGGTGGGGACGGAGACAACCAGCGCCGCTCCCATGCCCGCCGCGACCTTGCCCGCGAACAGGCGGCTGCGCTGGGGCACCGCGGCCAGCGTCATCCGGATCGTTCCGCTGCCGAACTCGGTGCCGACCAGCAGGACGCCGAACACCACGAGGCTCAACTGGCCGTACAACAGGCCCACGAAGCCGGAGTAGACCGGGTCGAAGTCGGGCCGGACGAGGTCGGCGTTGCCGCTGGTGTAGGCGTTGCGTACGGAGAACCCGCTGGTCCATGCGAGGCCGACGCTGATCACGAAGGTCAGCGCCAGCGCCAACGCGGTGGACCGGATGGTGCGCAGCTTCGCCCATTCGGAGCGCATGACGGCGTACATGACGGTGCTGTCACCTGGCCTCGTCCTGCTGGTCGGTGGTCGGTGTTCGCCGGCCATGCTTCCGGAGAGTCGGCGGCCGACACATCGGAGCGCGGACCGATGTCGTGCTCCGCCCGGCGCATGACGCCAGACGGTCAGGTCGGGGTCGTCTCGTTCCTGCGAACGACAGCCTCCGGGTTGAGGTGCGCCCGCGAAGGGGCGGGTCTCGAAGTCGGTCGTGAGTGAGGCGGATCCCTAGAGGGCGGAGTAACCGCCGTCGACCTCGAGGATCGCGCCGGTGCAGATGCTGGCGTCGAGTGCGAGATAGACGACCGCGGCGGCGACCTCCGCGGGTTCGGCGATCCTGCCCAACAGGAGCCGTGACTGGCCTAGGATCGCCTCGGTTTCACGCTCGCCGGTGTCGAGCGGGCCGTAGTAGTCCTCGGCGGCCTGGGCGAGCATCGGCGTGTCCGTGGCGCGGCGGGCAGGACGCAGTTGACGCGGACCCTCGGCCCGAGTTCGACCGCCAGGCTCAGGGTCAGCCCGAGCAACGCGGCCTTGCTGGCCGAGTAGGCGGCATGGCGATCCCGTCCGTGCCGGGCCGACACGCTGCTGACGAACACGACCCCCGAACCCTCCTCGAACCGGGGCGCCAGCGCCTGGGTGAGGAAGAACGGACCGCCCAGGTTCACGTCGATCAACGTGTCGAACACCTGCCGGGTGGTGGCCGCCAAGCTGTGGACGCCCGCGATCGCCGCGGCGTGCACGAGAGCGGACACGGGAGCCTCGCCGACCGCGTCCGCCACCGCGGCGACTCCCTCTTCGGTGCCGATGTCGGCGGGGACCACCATCGCCTGGTCCCCGATCAGCCGCGCGGTCTGGGCCAGTGGACCCTCCCGCCGTCCGACACAGTGGACGCGCAGGCCCCGGCCACCCAGGGCTAGCGCGGTGGCCTGGCCGACTCCGCTGCCCGCTCCGGTCACGATCGCGATCCCGGCGGTCCCGGTCATGGACACCTCCTCGCCCACCTGCCCTACCCCGCCATCGCGGACCCAAGCGGTGGGTAGCAGCGACCCCGGCGAACGGGCCCACGACCCGCCGGTCAGGGTCGGAGCGCGTCGAGGGTGCAGGTCGGTACGGCGATCCAGCCCTCAGTGCGGGCGCTGGCCGCTTCCTCCGGTGTGGGTGTGCCGACCAGTCCGAGGGAGGCGGCGCGGGCCGCGAGCGCGGCGACCACCGCGTCGAACGCGTCGTCCCAGCGGCGGCAGGTCTCGTCGTGGCGCCCGAGGTCCAGCCACGGGGCGGCGCCCAGCAGCGCGTCGAGGATCTCCGACAGGTGCGCGAGGTTCTCCCGCCCCTTGTAACGGCGGTACGGAAGGTGCCACGTCTTCAGCGTGGCCGCGGGATAGACCTCGACGACGATGCCAGCTCCGGAGCGGTCGACCGGCGTGCCGGCCCGGGCGAGCTTGGCGAGGATTCCCGCGCAGCGCATGGCGGTGTGGCCGATCAGGTCGGCGGCCACGCTCAGCGGGATCAGCCCGGTCTCGCGGCGTACGACCTCATCGGTGACCCGGTAGGCGAGCCCGCGGCGCCACGCGCTTCCGGCGAGTTCCTCCGGCACCACCACGTCACCGTCTCGGTGGGCCCGGACGAACTCCACGAACGTGTCGGGCCAGCCGAACGGGCAGTCGATGCCGGCCTTCTCGGCCTCCATGACGGCGCGCAGGACCAGGTCGTCGTCGGCGCCGACCCTGACCTCACGAACGCTCGCCCGTCCCCGCGACCAGTCGATCATGGCGACGGCCGTCTTGGTGGCCTCGGCGGCCAGATCGACGCCCACGGTCAGCACGGACTACCGGGTCTCCCGCTGGCGACGCTCGACCTGCCACCGCTCGATGAGGGCGGGCAGTTCGCTGAACATGTAGCTGTAGAAGTCGCGCATCTCGGCCAGGCGCATGGCCGCGAGACTGTCCTGCCCAGCGGCTTGGATACCTTCCTCGGCCACTTCGAACATGGCCTGGACGACGCCGTTCTGAGCGGACATCAAGGTGGCCCAGGCGCCGTCGCGCAGGCGGTAGTGCTCGCGGCGACTGGTCGGGGCGGGCACGCGCTCGATCAGGCCGACGGTGAGGAGCATCTTGATCGCTCCGGACACCGCTCCGGAGCTGATTCCGAGCTGCTCCCCGAGTTCGGGAGCGGTGACGCTGTCCTGGTCAGCGAACAGGAACGCCGTCATGACACGTGCGGTCGCCTTCTGCATGCCGTTCTGAGCCAGGACGAGCGCCATCCGCTCGGCCGCCGCCGTGGTGTCAGCCACCTGTGCGCCTCCATCGATGGTCCTGACGGAACCCTAACACCTCTGAACCTTCAGAAATCTCTGAACACTCTGATATTTTCGCAGGCATGGCGACAGCGATCGAGCTCCATGAGCTCAGCAAGTCCTACGGGTCCCGTCGTGGCCTGGCCGGCCTGTCCCTCCAGGTGCGCACCGGAGAGGTCTTCGGCTACCTCGGACCCAACGGCGCGGGCAAGTCCACGACGATCCGGCTGCTGCTGGACCTGATCCGACCGACCGGTGGCAGTGCCCGGGTGCTCGGGATGGACCCCCGCGCCAACGCGGTCGACCTGCACCGCCGGATCGGCTACCTCGCGGGTGACTTCGTGGTCGACGGCCGGCAGCGGGTGGGCGAGTGCCTGACGTTCCTCGGTCACCTTCGCGGCGGCGTCCCGAGCACGCGGATCCAGGATCTGGCCGAACGTCTCGTCCTCGACCTGGACGCCCGGATCAGGAGCCTGTCCAAGGGAAACCGGCAGAAGGTCGGTCTGATCCAGGCGTTCATGCACCACCCCGACCTGCTGATCCTGGACGAGCCGACCTCAGGACTCGACCCACTCGTCCAGCAGACGTTCCTGGAGCTGGTACGTGAGGCGCGCGGCATCGGGCAGACGGTGTTCATGTCCAGCCACATCATGAGCGAGGTCGAAGCGGTCGCCGACCGGGTGGCCATCATCCGCGCCGGCGAACTCGTGACGCTCTCCACGGTCGCCGAACTGCGGGCCCGCTCCCTCCTCCAGGTCCAGATCACCTTCGCCGGCCCCATCGATCCCACCCGCCTGCGTGGTGAGTTCGCCAGCCTTCCGGGCGTGAGTGAACTCGACGTCGCGTCCGCCGCCGGCGGAGCGGTCCTGACCTGCCGCCTGAACGGCTCACCCGATCCGCTGGTCAAGGCCGCCGCCGGATACACGGTCACCGGACTGCGTGCCGACAACCAGGACCTGGAAGACCTCTTTCACAGCTACTACAACGCCGAGGAGCCCGTCCATGTCGCGCGCTAAACCTCTGACCCAGCCAGACGTCCAGACGCTGCACGCACCCGCGTTCGCGACCACGGTGTTCACCAAGACCCTGTGGGACAACCGGCGGGTCCTCACGGTCTGGGCACTGGCCACAGGGCTCCTGACGATGATGTACGGCGCCTTCTATCCGCAACTGTCGGCCGACTCCCTGCCGAGCATGCCGGAGGCGATGGAGGGGTTCGGTCTGGCCGACATGTCCTCCGCCGCGGGGTACCTGCAAGGTGCGGTGTTCGGACTGTTGGCGCCGTTGTTGCTCGTCTTCTACGGCGCGGCGACCGGCGCCCGCATGATCTCCGCCAACGAGGAGTCCGGCTACCTCGATCTGTTGCTGGCCCATCCACTGAGCCGCACCCGGCTTCTGCTGCAGCGCTTCGCGGCGCTCACGGTGGGCGCCGTGGTCATCGCCGCGGTGACGCTGCTGGCCATGATCGCCATCCGCTCCGGCGCCGAACTCGACAGCATCGGCGTCGGCGACTTCACGGCCCAGGCGATCAACCTGGCGCTGCTGGGCGTCACGTTCGGCGCGCTGGGCACCGGCATCGGCGCGGCCACCGGCCAGGGGCGAGCCGTCGTGTTCGGCACGACCGCGGGCATCGGGGTTCTGGCGTACGCGGTCAACGGCTTCGCACCCCAGATCCACGCGGAGTGGCTGCGGTACCTGAGTCCCTTCCACTACTACATCGGCGGCGAGCCGTTGAAGAACGGGCTCCAGCTCACCGATGCCTGTGTCCTGCTGGCCATCTCGGTCATCCTGGTCGCCGCCGGGGCATGGCGCCTGAACCGCCGCGACATCGCCCGCTGAGTTGGCGATCCAGCCACGGTCGGGTCGGTCCTGGTGCTAGGAACGAACGTACGAGGGGACGGCGGCCCGGGCGATGCCCACCGCCGCGGAAGACTGATCGGGCTGGAGGAGCGAGATGACCGCTGTCGGCGTGCGTGGAATCGACAACGTGCTGTTCACCGTCGGGGATCTGGACACCGCTGTCGAGTTCTACGCCGGTCGGCTCGGTCTACCGTTGACGTTCCGGATCGACGAGGCGGGCGTCGCGCTGTTCCGGATCGGCGCGGAGGCACCCGGTCTGCTCCTACGACGGGGGCCGATCACCTGGACGACGCAGGGCGCGCCGCGGGTGTGGCTGGAGGTCGGTGACGCTCGGGCGACCGCGGCCGCCCTCGGCAGTGCCGGCGTGAAGGTATTGGCCGACCCGTTCCAGGTGGCGACCGGATGGACGGTCGAGGTCGCCGACCCGTGGGGCAACGTGATCGGCTTCACCGACTACACGAGGATGCCGGAGCGGGGCCGCCCCGCCTGATCGCCGCCTCGTCGTTCCGGTCAGTTCCGTCAGTCAGTCTCGGGTTCGAACCAGCCCACGTGAGTCACTTCGTCGCAAGCGGACCTGCCCGTTCGACTGACGGGTCACGAACGGCCGCGCTCATCGTAGGCAGTTCTCGAAGTGTCTGGATCAGGACGCGCAGCCCTGGGAATGTCTTCCAAATATCAGATACGTTGTCCACATCATGCATGGCTGGCTCAACCTGGACGGGGTGGCGCGTGCGCATCGTGGAGGTCCGAACGTGTGTGCTCCGGCTCTCCACCACCGACGTCTACCTGGGCCCACTGACCAACGGCCAGCAGCTACGAGACGAGGACGGCTACGTCGTCCGGGCGCCGTGGCGCAGCCTGTACTCCGCTCGCAACGAGACCGTACTGGTCCGGCTGCGCACCGATGACGGCTCCGTTGGCTGGGGAGAGGCGCTCGCACCGGTCGGACCAGAGGTCGTGGCGACCGCCATCGACCAGCTGCTCGCTCCGCAGTTGCTAGGTCGCGATCCACGCCGGGTCCGGCCCGCATGGTCGGAGCTACGCGACCTCATGCGCGAACGCGGCCACCTCGTCGGGCATCAAGCCGACGCCCTCGCCGCGGTCGACATCGCGCTGTGGGACCTCGCCGGGAAGGTCCACCAGGCTCCCCTCGCGGACCTGCTCGGCGGCGCGTTCCGTACCGCGGTCCCGACCTACGTCTCCGGGCTGCCGAAGCCGACCGACACCGAACGCGCCGAACTCGCGGAGCGCTGGGCGAAGGACGGCGCCACAGCGATGAAGCTCCATCTCGGTCAGGGCGTCGAGGCCGACCTGGCGACCTTCGACGCGGTCGCCGCGGCGGCCCCCGCCGCTCGGATCGCCGTGGACGCTCACTGGGCCTACAGCAAACCTGAGGCGCTGCGCCTGGGTCAGGGGCTCGACGCGCGCGGCGCGCTGTTCCTCGAAGCGCCGGTCGCCCCCGAGGACGTGCGCGGTCACGCCGACCTCGCCGCCCGGTTGGTCACTCCGGTCGCCGTCGGGGAGTCACTGCGAAACCGCTACGAGTTCCTCGCCTGGATGAGCGAGGGCGCTCTCGGCCTCGTCCAACCCGACGTCGCCCGCACCGGGGTCACCGAGGCGATGGTGATCGCCGAGCTGGCCGCCGCCCACCACCTTCCGGTCGCGCCGCACCACTCGGTGGGGCTCGGGATCGCGATCGCGGCAGGCATTCACCTCGCCGCGGCGGTGGACAACCTGCTTGCCCTCGAATACCAGCCGACACCCTTTTCCGTGGCGCAACGGATCCTTCGGACGCCCTTGCGTGCCGACGCCTCGGTCCTGCACCTGCCCAACGGGCACGGGCTGGGCGTGGACGTCGACGAGGACTTCGTTGTGAGGAACGCCGTCCGCCAGCACACCGTGAAGGAGAACGAGACGTGACCGACCTGCGTGGCCTGGTGCCGATCCTCGCGACGCCGTTCGACCAGCGCGGCGCGCTCGACGTGGGATCCCTTCGCCGGCTGGTGGAGTTCGTCTGCGCCGCGCGCGTCGACGGCATCGCGACGTTCGGTATGGCCAGTGAGGGGTTCGCCCTCACCGGGCCCGAACGCGAGACGGTGCTCGCGACCATCACCGACGTCGCGGACCCTGACCTCCTGGTCGTCGCGGGCGTCAACGCGACGAGTACGGCGACGGCGCTGGAACAGGCAGCGGCGGCCCGCGACGGTGGCGCGGATGCCTTGATGGTGCTGCCGCCGTACCTCGTGAAGCCGAGCGCCGCGCAGATCGTCGACTTCTACGGCAGTGTCGCCCAGGGGTCCGGCCTGCCCGTCATGGTGCAGGACGCGCCGAACGCCACGGCGGTGACGATGCCCACTGCGCTGATCGTGGAGTTGAGCAAGCTCGACGGTGTGACCTCGGTGAAGGTGGAGGCGCCACCGACCGCGCCGAAGGTGGCGGCCGTGGCCGAGGCCGTCGAAGCCGGGTTCGCCGTACTCGGGGGGCAGAACGCGTTCTTCCTGCTGGAGGAGTACGCCGCGGGAGCGGTCGGCACGATGCCCGCGTGTGAGTTCGTGGATCCGCTGCGGGAGGTCCTGGACCTGTGGACCGGTGGCGATCGTGCCTCGGCGCGTTCGGCGTTCACTCGGCTGCTGCCGCTGATCAGGTTCGGCATGCAGGGCCCCCTTGCCTGGGCGGTGCACAAGGAGGTGCTGGTCCAGCGTGGGGTGATCCAGACGGCTGTCGTGCGGGCGCCGGCCGCTCCCCTGGACTCGAGGACGTCGCGGTTCCTGAGCGACATCCTCACCGATCTGCGGCTCCCGGCGTTCCAGGCATCATGAGCCGCGGTGTCCTTCTGGTCGGTAGCTCCTCACCGATCGGTCGCGCCGTCGGCCGCGCCTTCGCCACCGCCGGTGACCGGGTGGTCGGCACCGCGCTCGAACCCGTCGACGACGGTGTCTTCGAGACCTCCGTCGTGTGTGACTGTTCGACGACAGAAGGCGCGGAGGCCGTCGTCGCGACGGCCATGGAGGTGCTGGGCCGGCTGGATGTCGTGGTGACGGCGGCGGCCAGAATGCCCGCCGCCGCGCTGTCCTCGATCACCGACGAGCAGTGGGCTGCGACGTTCGACGCGGTCCTCGGTACGGCCTACCGGGTGGTGCGGGCCGCGCTTCCGCAGCTGCACGAGGGGGCGGCGATCGTGGCGGTGAGCTCGATCAACGCCTCCCGTACGGCGCCGGGTTTCCCCGCGTACGCGGCGTCGAAGGCGGGGTTGGAGGGACTCGTGCGCCAGCTCGCGCTGGAGTACGGACCGGTGGGAATCCGGGTGAACGCGGTGGCTCCCGGGCTCATCGGGGGTCACAGTTTCGAGGGGGCCGCGGAGGGCTATCCCCTGGGCCGGACGGGCACGCCTGAGGAGGTCGCCGCGGCGGTGCGGTTCCTCGCCTCGCCGGAGTCGTCGTTCATCACCGGAGTGGTGCTGCCCGTGGACGGTGGTCTGTCGATCGCTTCCCCGGCGGCCTTCCTCCGACCGGACCTTCGTCGCCGTTTCCTTCCGGTCGCGGGCCGGGACTGATGTCGCGGCTCGGGACCGGTGGGCCGTACCGGCAGCTTTATCGCCTGCTCGAGTGGGCGGGTCGGCTGGCCGGCCTGAACGTGGTGTGGCTGCTCGGTGTGCTCGCCGGGTTCGTCCTCGGCGGGCTGGCACCAGCGACCGTGGCCGCGGCAGCGGTCGTCCGCGCTCACCTGGTCGGCCAACCGGTGCCGTTGTGGTCGGGGTTCTGGCGGTACTGGCGCGCCGAGCTGCGTCGTTCGCAGGTGCGCCTGGGTATCCCGATCCTGACGGTGTGGGTGATCGTCTTCTACGTCCTGGCGGCCAGGCACTCCCCGCTCGGGATCGGGCTGGGTGTCGTCGGCGTCGGCTATCTCGCCACGCTGGTCCACCTGCCCGGCGTCCTCGCCCACGTCGAGCTGTCGGCCCAGGATGCCTGGCTGGTGACCCTGCACGTGGCGTGGAGCCGCCCGCTGGGCACGCTCGCCCTCGCCGCGGGAACGATCCTCGCCGTGACCGCGGTGGTGTTCTGGGTTCCGGCCGCTCTGCCCTTCGCGTTCCCGTCGGTTCCGTTGGCGGTCGCCACCTGGCTGGGTCTGCGGTCCCCGGTGCTCGCGGGTGGCCGCGGCGAGGGCGGGGGCACGGTCACGGGCGTTGGGCGGCGAGGCTGATCCCGCTGTAGCCGAGGGCGGTGGAGATCTGGTCGGCCTGCTCGATGACCCGGGTGGCGAGCTCGGCCTGCCGGTTGGGCAGGTCGAGTGCCGACAGCGGCCCGGACACCGACAGCGACGCGAGGACGCGCCCGGACCTGTCCCGCACCGGCGCGGCGACGCAGGCGCGGCCGAACGCCAACTCCTCCACCTCGGTGGCGTATCCCCGGCTGCGCACCTCCTCGAGGGCGTCGAGCAACTCCGAGAGCTTCGACACGGTTTTCGGTGTGTATGTCGGGAGGGTCGTGCCGAGCAGGGCCTCGATCTCGGCCGCTGGCAGTTCGCTCAGCAGCGCCTTGCCGAGCCCGGTCGCGTGCAGCGGGCCACCCTGGCCGACCATGGTGAAGGTCCGCGGCGCCAGGTGCCCCTCGAAGTGGCACAGGTAGAACAGCCTGGCGCCGTCGCGCTCGGCGACGTTGGCGCCGAGGCCGAGCGCCGCCGCGAGGTTCTGCGCCACCTGCCGCGCCTGCCGGAACACCGGCGACTGGTTGAGTCCCAGGGAGGACAGTCCGACCACCCGGGGGCCGATCCGGTACAGCCCGGAGCGGGGGTCGTGAGCGAGGAATCCGTAGGACTCCAGCGCGCCCACCAGCCGGGAGACCGTCGACTGCCCGAGTCCGGTCTCCTCGACGAGTTCGGAGACCCGACGCTCTGGGTGCTCGGGGGTGAAGGCGTCGAGCAGCGAGAGCGCCCGCTCGACGCTCTGGGTGCCGCCGGGTTCGCGCTCCTTGCCCACGGCTCGGACCATGTGACTTCCTCCGCTCTGCCTGGGGCGCCCCCGTAAGGACGCCCCAGCTCAACTCTATTCGGCCTGCTCGGGGCTACCCGGCGGCCGCGAGGGCGCGCACCCTCTCCTCGTCGACGATCACGCCGAGGCCAGGTCCCTCCGGCAGCAGCAGCCGGTCCGGCTCGGCGAGGATGGGCTCGGCCAGCATGGTGTTGGCCAGCGCCACCGTCGCGGGGCCGTACTCGAAGAACGGGGCGTTCTCGGCGGCCGCGGCGACGTGCAGCCCGGCCGCGAGCGCCAGCCCCAACGCGGCGGAGTGGTGCGGGAGGATCGGGCGGTAGGCGGTGTTGACGAGGGTCGCGATCGCGTCCCCCTCGGTGATGCCGGTACGTCCGATGTCAGGCTGGACGATGTCGAGTGCGGCGCTAGCGAGCCACTCGCTGACCTCGAACCGGTTGCGGAACGCCTCGCCACCGGCGATGGGCAGGTCCAGTCCGGCGGCGAGTTCGGCGTGACCGCGCAGGTACTCCGCGGGGAGTGCCGATTCGAGGAACCAGGCGCCGCGCGCCTGGAGTTCGCGGCCGAGGCGGAGCGCGTCGGGGAGGTCGTACACGCAGTGCACGTCGACGGCGATCTCGGCCTCGGGTGCCGCCCGGTGTGCCGTGTCGAAGCTCGCGAGGTCGGCCCGCACGCCGTTGCCGAGGTGCAGCTTGAAGCGGCGCGCTCCGCCGTCCCACAGGGTGCGGATCGACGTGGCTCGTTCGGCGTCGGTGGCGCCCGCGACGCTGGTCACATAGCTCGGGATCGCCCGCCGGTACGCGCCGCCCAGCAGGGTCGCGACGGGCAGTCCGCTCGCCTGCCCGAGCAGGTCCCACAAGGCGATGTCCACCGCGGCCAGGGCGTCTGCCTGGTGGCCGACGAGGTGTCCACGCTCACGCATCAGCTCGCCGAGCCGATGCCGCAGCGGTTTCACGCCGGCGGCGTCGGCTCCCACCAGCGCGGGTGTGAGCAGGTCCTCCACGATCGCGCCCGGGACGCGGGGCGCGACCGGCGCGAGCCCTTCTCCCCAGCCGACGTGTCCGTCCTCGCTGGTGATCCGGACGAACAGCGTCTCCCGCCCGGCCGCGTAGATCGTCGGCCTGTTCTGCGCCACGACGTAGGCGGATCGGCCCGGGCTCGCTTCGCCGGCCGCGTCGAGCCGGAGCGGAAACACCTCGACGGAAGCGATGACGATCGGTTTCATGAACCCTTCTTCCCAGCTGGGTGGACGGCGGGCCGGGTGGTCAGGACTTGACCGCACCGGCGATCCCTTCGACGAAGGTGCGTTGGAGGAGCAGGAACACGGTGACGATGGGCAGCAGGCTGATGCAGGCGGCCGCGGCCAGGCCGGTCCAGTCCGCGGTGTACTGCCCGAAGAAGCTGTACATGCCCACGCCGAGGGTGCGCAGGTCGGGCCGCCCGAGTGTGAACACCAACGGCACCATGAACGCGTTCCACGCCGAGATGAAGGTGAACAACGTGACTGTCCCGATGATGGGCTTGGCCAGGGGCAGCATCACCTGCCAGAAGATCCGGACGTAGCCGGCGCCGTCGATGCGGGCCGCGTCCTCCAGTTCCTGGGGCAGGCCGGCGAAGTACCCCATGAACAACAGGATCTGGACGACGTGTGCTGGTCCGGCCGCCGCCAGGACGGCACCGATCAGCCCGTTGTTGAGTCCGAGCGCGTCGACCAGTTTGAAGACCGGGATGATCGTGTAGCCGTGGGGGATGAACATGGTGGCGAGCAGCACCCCGACCACGATCCTCTTCCCCGGCATCTGGCCGCGCCCGAGCGCGTAGCCGGCGGTCGCGGAGACGAACACCACGACCACGACGACGGCGGCGGAGAAGACCACGGTGTTCATGGTGTACGCGCCGAAGTTCGCGACCTGCCAGGCCCGGGTGAAGTTGTCGAGGGTGACCTCCTGTGGCAGCACCGAGATGCCGCCGAGCAGCATCTCCCGCTGGGACTTGAAGGCGCTGGAGACCACCCAGACGAAGGGGTAGATCCACACCAGTGAGAACGGCACCAGGAACAGGTGCCACAGGGAGACCCGGTGCCGGGCCAGCCGGCGCGCCGGGCCGGGTCGGGTGTGGTCGGGTGCACCGGGGGTGAGGTCGACGTTGCGGTCCCGGGTCGTCGTCATGGCCATCACGCGTTCCCCTTGATGTATCGACGCTTCAGCAGGGGCGCCTGCAGGAGTGTCAGCAGGAGCGTGAACATCCCGAACACCACACCGGCCGCGCAGGCGAAGCCGTAGCGGGGCGCGGACATCTGCGGGTCGAAGGCGTACCGGTAGATGTAGGTCGCCACGACGTCGGTGCCGTAGTTGGGGCCACCCTTGGTGGTCGCCTGGATCAGGTCGAACGGGTTCATGCTCGACTGGAACGTCAACAACAAGATGACGATGGCGATCGGTACGAGCATGGGCACCGTGATGTGGAGGAGGACCTGCCGGGCGGAGGCACCGTCCACCCGGGCGGCCTCGTAGACGTCTGGTGGGATCGTCTGCAGGGCAGCCAGCCAGTAGATCAGGGTGACCCCGAAGCCCTTCCACAGGTCGATGACGAGGACGCTCGCCAGCGCGGTCCGGTCCGAGCCGAGGAAGTTGATCGGCTGGTTGATCAGCCCGATCCTGGCCAGCACCTCGTTGACGAAGCCGCCCGAGGGGTCGAGCATCACCGCGAACACGATGCCGACCACGGCGGTCGTGGTCACCACGGGCAGGAACATGAAGAGCCGGTAGAGGTTGCGGCCGCGCAGCCGCGGGTTGTTGAGCAGGATCGCGAACAGCAGCGTCAACGGCATCTGGACGAAGATCGCGACCAGGGAGAAGACGAAGGAGTTCTTGAACGCGTTCCAGAACGCCTGGTTGGTCAGGACCTCGGTGAAGTTGGCCAGGCCGACCCAGTTCGTCGGCGGGCCGAGACCGTCCCAGTCGAAGAACGCGTACCACCAGCTCGCCAGCATGGGCCACAGGGTGAAGCCGACGAACAGGATCGTCATCGGCGCCAGGAAGAGGTAGTGCCAGCGGTGCTGGGCGATCCGGGTCGCCAGGCGCGCCCCGGTGGGGTTCGTCGTGCTCACGCGCTCGGTGTCCAGTTCTGCAACGGATCCCAGTCGGGGTAGGTGAGGTCCTCGCGGGAGACCTTCGTGCCGGCCGCGGTGAGCTTGCCGATCTCCTCCTCGAGGAACGCGTCGAGTTTGCTGTCGAGGTCCTTGGCCAGCGGCGCGAACGGTTGGTTGCGGGTGATGGACAGCAGGGAGTTGTCGCCGTGGGAGAGTTCGGGTTTCCCGCTTCTCGCGGCCATGAGTTTCTGCACGCCGGGCGTGCCGTCGGTGGCCGGTGAGGGTGCCCGTCGGATGGACTCGTCGAACGCGGTGATGATGCCCTTCTCCGGTTCGGTCAGGTCCTTGGCGTCCCGCCAGACGCTCTCGACGGCGGTGAAGGTGCGGAACGTGTCGAAGTAGGCCTGTTGGAACTCCTGCGAGACGAGGAAGTCCATCAGCTTCCACGCCTCGTCGGGGTGCTTGGTCTTGGCCGACATCGACCACAGCGGCGCGAACGCCGAGCCCTGTCCGTAGTAGCCGCCGCGTCCGCTCCCCGGGACCGGGACGGTCGTGACTCCGAAGTCGAGGGAGGGGTTGAGCTTCTTGATCTCGTTGACGTTCCAGCCGCCACCGATGTAGAAGGCGCTCTTCTCCTTGGCGAACTCGGTGAACACCCGGGAGCCGTCCCAGCTCTCCCAGCCCGGCTGGTAGATCCTGGCGGCCTGCATCCGGCGGATCAGTTCGACCTGCTCCACCAGGGACGGGTCGCTGAAGGCGACCTTGCCGGTGCGCAGGTCGATGCCCGAGCCGATCGAACCGGGCCCGGCCTGTGCCTGTAGGGCGTTGATGTCGGCTGGCCTGGCTCCCGACAGTGCCGCACCGTAGTACTTGCCTGCTCCCTTGGCGGTGATCTTGCGGGCGTAGGACTCGTACTCCTCCCTCGTCGCCGGCGGCTGGGAGTAGCCGCTGGCGGCCAGCAACGCCTTGTTGTAGACGAGGAACCCGCCGGAGGACCACTGTCCTGAGACCAGCGGCAGCGACATCAGCTTGCCGTCGCGGTGCAGCCCGGACGTGCGGGGGGCGAGCGCGTTGTCGGGGAAGCGGGACGCGATACCGCTGCTGGTGGCCTGCTCGTCGAGCGCGGCCGTCCAGCCGCGGCTCCAGAACCGGTCCAGCGCCTCGGGTCCCTGGCAGCGGAACACATCAGGTGGGTTGTTCTGCTGGAACATCAGCTCCACCGCGTTGAGCTGTTGGTCCGTGGGGTTCTCCAGCACGTCGACGGCGATCCCGGTCTTCGTGGTGAACGCGTTGAACTGCTGGCGGTAGAACTCCGACGCGCCGGAGGGGTCGGGCACGATCGCGACCTTCAGCCGGACCTTTCCCTTGGCCACGTCGGTCGTCGGGTTGGGGCTGCCGATGAGGCTGCACGACGAGATCGACGACGCGGCTCCCAGCGCGGCGCCCGCGCCCAGGCCGCGCAGGAGCGACCGACGAGAGATCACACGACGGTTCACGGCTGTTCTCCTTGGGGGTATGGCATGGTGGGGGCGGCCCTCATGGGCCGACGTAGACGAACTGGGCCGCGCTGAGGCGGTGGAACTTCTCGTTGCGTACCTCGAGCCGGACGCTGCCGGACCTGCCCTGCTCGAAGCGGAAGCGGCCGAGCGGGCTCCAGCGGTTGGCGTTCTCCTGCTGGTTGACGATCACTTCGTCCGTCCCGCCGGCGTGGGTGATGACGTAGGCGGCGGCGGTGGTGGTGTCGGCGTTGCTCGGGTACCAGACCGAGACGTCGTACTCGCCCTCCTCGGGCAACTCCGGTGCCCAGGTGGCGCTGCCGCCGAGGACCTCGGGGGCGCTGTAGCGCGACTGGACGCCGTTCCAGCCGGCGAGGCCGCTGCCCAGCCACTCTCCCGCCTCTTGGTAGCTGGGGTAGTAGGAGAAGTTGTTGACGATGATCCCGGCGTCGGACACCTTGATGTTGAGCGCCTTGGAGCCCGACCCCGTACCCGTCGACGTCACGCTGAACCGGTACTGGTTGCCTGGCACCACCGAGGTGGAGGAGGTGGCCACGAAGGTGCGGGTCTGCTCGGATCGGGCCGGAAGTTCGACGGTGACCAGCGGTGTGTCAACGGTCCATCCGGCCGGGGGTGTGAGCCGAAGTTGTGCGCTGAGCGGGATCGGGCCCTGGTTGAGGACGGTGGCGACCAGGCTGGCCTGGTCGCCGGGTCGTGCGATCGATGTGGGCGCGCTCAGGCTGGTGACCTTGCGCGGCTGACGCACGAGGATCGAGGTCGCGTCGAGGTCGATGTGCCCGCCGGTCCAGGTGGCGGTCGCGGTCAGCGGGTGGTCGGCGAGGGCCGCGTCGGCGGGCACCGTGACGGAGAAGTCGAGGTCGGCGACGCCTCGCGCCGGGACCGTCGTGGTGGGTTGGTCGGAGTGGACGGTCCACCCCGAGGGTGCGGTGAGTGCGACCGTCAGGCCGGTGACGTCGGCGTCGGTGCCGTTGCGTACCCGTGCTGTCAAGCTCACCTTGTCGCCGGGTGTCGTGGTCGGTGAGCAGACGAGCTCCCCGCCCACCCCGTCGACGACACCGTTCACCGAGGACGGCAGCCGCAACGTCACCTCCGCCGTGGTGAGCGCGCCCGCGACGATCTGGTAGCGGAAGGTGTCGGTCAGGCCGTCCACGCCGATCGTCCACTCGTAGGGGAACGGTTTGGGCGGCGTCTCCTGGACGGGGCCGTCACCGACGCGGTAGCGAAGCGTCGAGGGTTCCTCGGTGTCGAGGGAGACGTAGGCGTCGTAGCCGGAGCGGTCGGGCCGCACCAACAGCAGCCCGCTCGCCAGGCCGAAGTCGGTGCCGGGGTCGGTGTCCTCGAAGTGGTAGCTCGCGTCGCTTCGGTCCGCGCCGGGTACGCCGGTGTGCCAGGGCACGTCGATGTCGACGTCGCGGACGACCAGGGCCGCGATCCCCCTGGCCGGGACCGTGACGGTCGTGGTGGTGCCACGCAGCTTCCGCGGTCGGCCGACGCGGCCGGCGCGGACCGGGTGCACCGTGAGGCTGGCTCCCTTGTCGATGCCGGTGAGCGGCGAGGCGAACTCGACCGTGACCTGTTGGTCTTGTCGGCTCTCGTTGGTGAGGCTGAGGTAGAGCGAGGAGTTGCCGACGGCGGTGAACCAGTTGACGGCGGGGTTGTCGACGCCGATCAGGCCCTTCGGGAAGTACGGCCACACTCCGGTCTCGCCGTAGAACGTCCCGGGCGCGTGGCCGTAGACGGAGAACTTGAAGTACACGAAGTTCGACTCGAAGAGCCGCGGGAAGTCGATCTGCCCGCCGGAGCGGACGAACTGCTCGCTGAGCAGGTAGTCGATGGCCAGGCCCAGCTGCGCCGGAGCGTGATGGAAGTAGATGCCGGTGATGCCGGGCGGCCCCTGAAGCGGATAGTCGGGCTTGAGCCGGTCCACGCTGAACTGCCGGTTGTAGTAGCCGGGATAGTTGGTGAACCGGCCCACCACCATGTTGTGGGCGACGTCGGCGATCAGGTCGTCGCCGGTGTGGTGCGCCAGCCGCAGCAGGAACGGAACCCAGCAGGGGTTGGAGACGAAGCCACCTCCCGCGGTCGGCTGGCTGCCACTGGTGCCGATCTTGAACGTCGTCAGCTGTTCGAACGTCGCGCCGCTCGTCGAGACGTACCACGCGGGGACCGTCTCGGTCACCGGCTCCTCGCGCGGGTAGTCGGGCAGGACGCCGTTCGGCCAGTCGAACTGGGAGTCCGAGACCGGCGGGATCGGCACCGTCACCTCGATGTCGGGGACGGGCCGCACCTCGGTCTGGGTGATGAAGCGACGCGCCTCCTTGTGGGCGCCGTCGAGGAAGCGCCGGTCGCCGGTGACCTCGAAGAGCACGAGCAGTTCGGTCCAGCCCTTGGAGTAGCTGTAGCCGAAGCTGTTGTCGGCGAGGTTGGTCGTGTAGGGGGTGTCGATGAGGTCCCTGATGTAGCGCAGGGCGGTGGTCTTCGCCTCGGCCAGGTAGGCGGGGTCCCCGGTGAGCAGGTAACCCGCGAGCGGGACGCTGACGGGTGTGCGTTCGAGGCCCTGCCGGTCCGCGAGCAACACGTCCATCGCGAGTTTGTGGATGCCGGCGTTCTGCCCCCGCGTCTGCAGGTACAACGGGACGAGGGTGGCGGCGTCGCCGGGCACCTTGCCGACCCGGTACTGCGTCGCGTCGCCGTAGACCGCCTTGCCCTTGATCGGGGTGTAGCCGATGCCCTTACGGGACAGCTGGTACTCGATCAGGTGGCGGGCGCGGGCCTGGTACAGGTCGTGCTCGGGCGTGGGTGGCGAGGTGAGGTTGTACGCCGCGAGCAGCACACCGGACACGGCGGTGCGCACACACTGGTCGTTCTCGACGTCGGCGAAGCCCTTCGCGCGGTTCCACCAGCCGGAGAAGGAGGGTACGAAGTCGGTGGAGTCGTCGCGGTCGGGCTCGATCGACACGAGATCGGTGATGTTGTGGATGGTGTCGGTGAGTGAGTTGTCGTAGACGTTCTCGCGGTAGGCGGTGTAGTCGTACTCCCTACGGCACATGTCCTCATAGGCCGCGGTCAACTCCGTCGGCAGTGCGCACAGGCCGAAGGCGTATCCGCGTTTCTCGCCGGCCCGCATCGCCGAGCGCAGGCCGAACTGTGGGGCGTACACGGCCGTCGTCACACCGTCGGTGTCGTTGCGCAGGCTCATCCCGAACGGCTGCTTGTCCGAGGCCAGGGCCCGCTCGTGCTCGAAGGCAATCACCTCGGCCGGGATGTAGACACCGGTCGTCACGCTGGTCCGGGCGACCTCGCGCTGCACGAGCGCCATCGGGGCGAACAGCTCCCATGCCGACAGGGCGGCGGCGCTGCCGATGACACGCGCGTGTTGGAGGGCGCCGCACAGCACCTCCTCGACGTCGGAGTCGGTCAGGGCGTCGAACGCCTGGTAGCCGACGACGTAGTGGGTGGACTCCTTGGCGGTCAGGGTCCACTGCAACTCCGGGTTGTCGCCGTCCAGGGTCCAGCGGAGGACGAGGTCGAAGGCGTCGTCACCGGCTCGTAGCTCGACGGTTCGGGTGCCGACCTGGGTCAGGGAGTCGAACGCGATCCAGTGCGGCTCCATCGGACCGTAGTAGTAGAAGGGGCCGCCCGGGAACGCGCCGGTGAAGACCACCCACTGCTCGTCGAAGCGGTGGTCGGGATCGGTGACGGCGAGCCAGGTCCCGTCGGACGTCCTCACCTCCAGGTCGCGGACGTAGGTGCGCCCGCCGTCCCACTCGGCCTCGTGGAAGGTGACGCGGTGGCGACTGCCGGTCAGCCGAGCCACCTGGCGCAGCCGCAGGTTCGGTTTGTCGATCCTGCGCAGGGCGTCCGGCAGCCGCGCGGTGGAGGCAGCGGACGCGCCGCCGCGAGGGAGCGGCTCGGCCCTCGCGGCCGCGGGTCGAGCCCCCACGACCGGTGGCAGGACAGCGGCCGACAGGAGCAGCCCGATCGCGGCCCGCCGGCTCAGTCGACCCGTCGAATGTGACATCCACATAACCGACTCGTCATCCATTTTTGAGATGGAACATCGACGACACGCATTCGTCAAGCAGATGATCAGCCGATCGTCCCGGTGGTCCGCTTCCGGCCAGCACGTGCCGTCGGCCCTGCGCACGGGAGTTCACATCGCGACGGTCCGGGCGCTCGCGGGCAAGGACGGCCAGGCGTCCGCTTGCACGGACGGGTCCGGGAGGACAGGCTGGGCGGGCCATCGCAGACCGGAGGTCGACTTGCCGCCGTTCCCCGCGACCATCGAGATCGACCGCTCCACCGAGACCGGTCGCATCGACGCCAACATCTACGGGCACTTCCTCGAGTCCTCGTTCTTCGGCAACATCGAGGGCGGCGTCTTCGACGAAGGATCCTCGCTGTCGATCGACAGTCGGGACGCGCGCGCGGGTCTGCGCAAGGACGTCCTGACGCTGTGCCAGGACCTCGGGGTCCCGGTCGTGCGCTGGCCGGGCGGCAACTTCACCTCGCCGTACCACTGGGAGGACGGCGTCGGCCCCCGCGACGCTCGTCCGAGCCGGCTGGAACTCGCCTGGGGTGGTGTGGAGACGAACCGGTTCGGCACCGACGAGTTCCTCGCCTGGTGCGCGGAGGTCGGCGCCGAGCCCTATCTCGTGCACAGTTGCCGCGACGTGGACGAGGCGGTGCGCTGGGTGGAGTACGTCAACTCCCCCGCGGAGACGGCCTACACCAGGCAGCGCGCGCGGAACGGCCACCCGGACCCCTACGGCGTGAGGTACTGGGGCATCGGCAACGAGGTCTATGGCCCCTGGCAGCTGGGCTACCGGTCGGCGCCGGAGTACGCCGCGGCCGCGCGCGAGCACGCGAGGTTCATGCGACTGGTCGACCCGTCCCTCAAGCTCGTCGCCGTCGGAATCCCCTGGCGGCAGGAGGAGTGGACCCGACCACTACTCGAACAGGCCGGGCGACTCCTCGACTACGTCTCCTTGCACCTCTACGGCGCGAGCACCCACCTGTCCGCCGCGGCCGACGGCAGCAGCGGCGACGACTACGACGACTACGACGCGGTTGTCGCCCAGCCGCTGTACTTCGAGCAGCAGATCAACGACTACGCCCACCTGGTCGCCGACCTCGCCGCCGACGCGGGCCTGGAGCGGCCGCTCGCGCTCGCCCTGGACGAGTGGAACATCCGCCACCTGGAGCCAACCGGCTGGCCCGAGCCCCAACCGGGCGAAGACGGAGGCTTCGCGCCGCGCGAGCTTTCGGCGCCCGACGCCGAGGCGGGCTCGCTGCGGGTCAACCGTTGGAGCCCGCGCACCCTCGCGGACGCGTTGTTCTATGCGGGTGTCTTCCATGGCCTGCATCGAGCCGCCGGGCTGGCCGTGGCGCCGACGATGGCCAACACGGTCAACCTGGTCAACGCCAACGGCCTCGTGGTGGCGCGACCGACCGGCGCGACGCGGTCCGCGTCCTACCACGTCTGGGACCTGTACCAGAACCACACGGGACCGATCGCGGTCGCCGCCAGGGTCGAGGGACCGGCCGTCTCCGCGCAGGTACGCCAGGGCGACAACCGCACGCCGGGTGGCGGATTCCAGACCCGTCCCGGCGTCGTCCCCTACCTGGACGTCAGCGCGACGCTCACCGAGGACCGGCGTTCCCTGCGGCTCGCGGTGATCAACCGGCACCGGTCGGCACCCGTGCGCGCCACGATCGTGCTGGACGGCCGGACGCAGAACCTGCCGCGCCGTGCGGGTGTGCACGACCTCGGGGTAGGGGTGGACGACGTACTCGCGACGAACCGGATCGGCGAGCCCGACCGGGTCGCGCTGGTCGACCGCGGCGAGATCGAGGTTCCCGCCGGGGACTACGACTTCCCGCCGCACTCGGTCACCGTGTTGTCGTTCACCCTGGCGCCCCGACCGCAACGCCCGGTTGACGTCAGAGTGCGCAGCAGCGCACCGGCAGCCCGGCCACGCCGACCTTGGCGTGGAACACCGAGCCGGCCACGGGCTGCTCGTCGTCGGGGAGGTTCTCCCGCGACGTCGTGATGTAGAGGGTGCTCAGGTCCTCCCCGCCGAAGGTGCAGGAGGTCACCTTGGTCGCGGGCAGGGTGATGACGTCGGCGAGGTTTCCCTCGGAGTCGTAGTGGTAGACGGCCGAGCCGCCGTAGAGCGCGACCCAGACGCCGCCCTGCGCGTCGACGGTGAGCCCGTCGGGGTTGCCGACCCCTTCGGCGATCTTGACGAACGGGCGGCGGTCGACCAGTTCGGTTCCGTCGACGTCGAAGACGTCCACTCGCCTCGTGCGTGAGTCGACGTAGTACATCCGTGATCCGTCGGCGGTGAAGCCGAGGCCGTTGGAGATCGTCACGCCGCCGAAGAGCCGCTCGGTGGAGCCGTCGAGCCCCAGCCGCCACACCTCACCGGCCCCTTCCACGCGGTCATAGGACAGCGAGCCGCACAGGAGCGCGCCGGAGGGATCACAGCCGCCCTCGTTGAAGCGCCGCCGCTCGGCGCTCTCCCACAGGTCCGGGGTCGACCACTCGGGGCCGTCGGGCCCCCACACCGAGAAGCCGCGCTCGGTCGCCACCACGAAGCCGGCGCCCACGCGGGGGCGGACCATGGCCGCGACCGGGGAACCGACGTGGAGCCGGGTGACCTTTCCGCTCCCAGCGTCGAGGGACAGGATGTCTCCGGCGAGCATGTCGACCCACTTCAGGCCGCCCCAACCGGCGAACCAGACGGCTCCTTCGCCGTGGTAGGCGACCGGATCGGTGAGTTGCTGGGCCAGGGGCATGTCGTCTCCTCGACTGTCGGTTCTCCTCGATCTCACCTGATGTTACAATAACAACATCATATGTTCTTTATGCAACATAGAGTGTGGTGATAGCGACATCATGGTCCATTCCTGCTGGCCCACGAAGGAGCGCTCATCCCGATGAGGATCGCCGCCTTTCCCAAGGCATTCCTGAGCGCCATGGTCGTCGAGCGCACGATGAGCGTGTTCGACTGGATCGATCAGGCACGCGCTGTACTCCCCGTCGACGGGTTGGAGCTGCACACCGGATTCTTCTGGGAGCGCACTCACGAGGAAGCGGACCGTGTCCGCGACGCCCTCCAGGCCGCCGGGTTCGACATGCCGATGCTGTGTGCGTCCCCCGACCTGACCCACCCGGACCCGGACGAGCGCCGCCGCGAGTTCGATCTTCAGGTCGAGATGATGCACACCGCCCGGCGGATCGGGGGCCCGGGCGTGAGCTGCCGGGTGCTCAGCGGCCAGGCCCACCCGGAGGTCCCGGTGGAGCAGGGCCTCGACTGGGCGAGCCAGGCCATCCTGGACCTGGTTCCGATCGCCCGCGAACTCGACATCGTCCTCGCCCTGGAGAACCACTACAAGGCCTCGACCTGGCAGTACCCGGAGTTCGCGCAGCGCCAGGAGGTCTACCTGCAGCTCCTGGAGCGCATTCCCGAGCGGGCCTACTTCGGTGTGCAGTACGACCCGTCCAACGCGATCACCGCGGGTGAGGACTCCGCCGACTTCCTCGAACTCGTCCTCGACCGCGTCGTCACCATGCAGGCCTCGGACCGCTTCCTCGCCGACGGCACCACGCTTGCGTCCCTGCGGCAGGCCGACGGCACCCTCGGCTACTCACCCGCACTCCAGCACGGGGTGATCGGCAAGGGACTCAACGACTACCCGCGGATCTTCCGCCGCCTCGTCGACGCCGGCTACGACGGCTGGATCAGCATCGAGGACGGCGTCAACGGCATGGACGAGATGCGTGAGTCCGCCGAGTTCCTGCAG